>JAHEXY010000013.1:121754-130686 GCA_023251875.1 Bacteroidota bacterium | reverse complement strand
AGACCTCTTTTCATTCCATTTGGTTAGGATATTCCTTGTGGAGTTGCTCTCCAGCAGAGCTCCACTATGCTTCGCCTAACAATGTAAAGTTAAAGAAAAGCACAGTTCATTTTACAATCCCAAGGTGAAATAAATAAATTATAGCCTACAAAGTTTTAATTCTTTTAATTTAAAAATTGCTATCCATACTTTTCTCAATATAATTTATTTTTTAATCAGCATCTACATCTCCTGAATTTTTAATTTGGGTGTGCATGTGTTTTGATTTTAAATTTTGTTTGATTAAAAATTCTATAATTGAAGTTCTTTCAATTTAAAAACTGCTATCCATTCTTTTAGGCCATATCTCCAAATAAGAGCTGTTTTTCTCAATGCCATTTTTTTTAATTCTAATAAGGCAAATGGCCCTTGTGGTAAATCATGAGTATTAAATTTTAGATAAAAATATCTTTCTGGAATGTAGGGTACCATGGTGTTAAGATTTAATTTTTTTATTTCTGCATTTTAGTTTTTGGATTATAAATCCGATTTTATAAGGTCGGGTTTACAAAACCCGACCAGCTATAGCCTGCTAACATCAATTATTATCTGGATCATTTGCTATTTTACCCGGGGCATCCTTTAATTCTTTAGGATTTGGTGTTGGAATTTCAAGATGACCTACACTGTTATCTGGACTTTGATGTAAATCCATCTTAAAACCCGGCTCACCCCAAGGTCTTTTGGGTTGAGGTTTAGTTGTAGGTGTAGAACCCGTTTTACGTTTGGGTTTTGTAACAGGAGGCGGTGGAACAGGACTAGGATTTGGATCTCCTGCTTCACATGTTAGATCATCATCACAAGTAGATTCATCTAATTCATTTTGCAATTTCGATATTTCAATTTCTAATTTTTCTTTTTCGGCTTTCATGTGATCTACTTGTTTCTCGAAATAGAACATTGCAGCTCCAGTTGTAAGTTGTGAAACTATTTTATCTGCGGGATTCTCTCTTCCATTTGGAGTGTTTTTTGCTAAGCTTTCATTCCAAAGTCCTAAAATGCCTTTTTGTGTACGTTCGATTTCAATTTCTAATTCGCTAACTCTGGCTTGTTTTGATCTTATATCATCCAATAATTGAGATATAGTTGATTTCGATTCTTTTCCATCCGGATCCACCAAGTTAATTGGATTATTATCCATTGCTTCATAAGGAGATTCAGAAGGATATTTGGCCGCCAACGGATCCGTACTCAACCATCTTCCCACACGTGGGTCTAGTATACGGGCGCCAAAATCATAACTGTTGCCATTACTCTTCATGGCATCATCTCGTTCTTTGCCTTGGTAGCCGAAGCGGTAATTAGAACTGCTGTAATCTCGGCCTGGCATAATCATACCAAATGGATAATAATCGCTTGCTGAATTTACTATTGCTGTACCATCTGTGTTTTTTACATCATTTACTATGGCTCTTACGTTTCCTAAATGGTCGTTTATTTCATAATATTTTTCTCCTACGGTTCTTGTAAATAAACTTGTGCTTATGCTTGCCGTTGGATCAATACCTGCTGCTGATTTAAATTCTCCAATTTTACTTGCAGCATATAATGGAACTTCTGTAAGTGTAATAGCTGATTTTTCAGGGTCACTGTATATCGCAATTACATTACCTTTGGCATCATTTACATAATAAGTAGCATCAGCACTGTTATCATTGCTGGCGGTATATTCTTTTTTAGCCACCTTATTGCCCATTGCATCATATTCAAAAGCAATTTGTTTTCCTGAAGAAAAGGAAACGCTATCTACTTTGCCCGATGGTGTCCATTTAATATCAGTAATACCTTCTGCATTGTCGTCAGTTAATTCTCCCAACGCATCATACGTGTAGTTACCGATACTTTGATTTTCAAGATCGGTTGTTACGCTTGGTGTACTAGCCGTTTCACTTATATAATTAAGTTGGTTATTATCTATGTATAAATCGTTGTCAGCATCTTTATAGTGATAAGTTAGATCATCTAATTTTCTACTACTGCTTGTTCCATACCGGCTTAGTGTTTGTATGTTTCCATTTCTATCATAGGTATAAGAAGAAGAATAGGCTTTAAAAGTAGAAGGTGTACTCAAATTCTTTTTATACCAATCGCTACCTGAATAATAATCATAATTGGCTTGTGTGATTCTGTACAACTCATCATACTTAAATTTAAAGCCCTGTGCTTTATCTTCAAATGGAGAAGATCCATTGCTTGCATTGCTAAAGGTTGCTGAGCCGGGTATAACAGTATTGTAAACCATATTGGTGATAGTGCCATTAAATAAAGGTTTATAATCAACAGAATTATCAGTTGGGTGATTATCGAAAGCAATAATTTCGCCATCTGGAAATCTGTCAGCCCCTGTTGGTCTGTACCAGTCCATTCTTTGTACTCCTGTATTGTAATAAGGAGAATTTGGATCAGAAAATTCAGAATTAAATGGAGAGTAAGTAGTGGTTCCAAAGTTTGAGTCATGCTTGCGTTTAAAATCGCCTTCGAAATAACCAAGGCTGGTACCAAATACATCGGCTGCATAAACAGAGCCACTTGCGCCATCGGCACCGGGATCGTATGCTGAGTTTAAACTAGGATGGTTAATGCCTTTTAACCAACCATTAATGGTGTACACATAATCGAGGCCTTGTATTTTATCTTCGCCAATTGAAAGGCGTTTTAATGGGCCATAAGCATAATATTGGTATGATGCATCGGTATCCCAAATGTATCCATCGCGTGAGGTTTCTACTTTTTCAATACGGTTATCTGAATCATAGGTATAGCGATGAAAAAACTGATCGGCCTTGCCTTCGTTATACTTTACCTTGGTAACTTTACCTGAAATTAAATCATATTCATAAGCAATATATTTATTACCTAGCACCGGTATGTTTTGCAACATCCATTCAACATTACCATGTGGGTCGTAACTGTAATAGGTATATGTTTCATCACCGGTTTTGCTTGCATCAGGATCTGAATAGGCATAGCTGATACGGTTTTGCAGGTATTTTTGTTCTAGTGTTTCTCCTGATATATAGGATAAGCCATCTACCTCCTGATCATAAACCGAAACTATTTGATTGGTACAATTGCTAGATGGAAAATCATTATCATCTATTGATGTAGCAAATGCTTGTGATGGTGCAGAAAGAGAACTTTCTCCACCTTCAATTACACGACCTAAGTTATCATACTTAAGGTATGAATATACATCGAGAATTTTTTGTTTGTCGTTTTGTGAAAAACGAAGCTGTCCCAATTCGTTATACCAAAATCGTTTTTCGCCTCCATCAGGGCTGTTTTCATAAATTTGTTGCCCCATTGAATTGTATGCATATTCAGTAGCCAGTTTGTGATTTTTTACATCATTACGCGTTGGGTTTTCTGATAAGTCAATTCCAGCGGGTGGTATGGTTTTAACCAAATTGCCTGCCATATCATAATAGAAAAGCGTGAACTGATGGTAATCGATACGGTAATGTATTTTAAGCCTATCATTTATATCTCGTTTTAAGGTACAATGCGTATCATATTCGCTTAATGAATTCTCAAGCCTGCACTCTTTGGCTTGGCTTAATGCATCTTGAATGGCATTGTATACATACGTAACGTTACGTGGATCGCAAGTGCGGTAACGAACTGCTTGGATAGATGGACCAATTTCTAATAACTTCGAATTTATGGTTTCATCATTAAATTTATAGTTAAAGGCATAGGTTGAAATAGTTTTGCCTATTAAACTTGTAAGTAATGATGTACTTACACCGCTTGATAAATTTTCAATTGATAATTTTCCGGTTGAAGCGTTATATGTAAAATTCAAATATGTACTTGATGAACTTGAATTAAATTGAACAGAAGTATTGAGCTTTGAGGTTTTAGTTCCCACATTGTTTGAAGCAATTCCAAATTCAGCAATAAAATTGTTAATCTCATTATTAATGTCATCAGAATGGGTTGAAGTTGACTTGGAAAGTTTATTATTAAGCCATGTTGCTAATAACGCTCCTGTGTTGTATGGTTGTGCACTTATATGGGTATAAGATGCATCAAGTGTTGTATTGCTTACTTGAAAATCGATATCATGCATCCAGACATTTTTAAATGCGTTAATTTGAGTAGTTGAACCAACCCCGGTATTATGGCCATTATTAGTATTTATATGTAAACTACTTAAGTTCGATTTTACATTTGTAATAATTAAATCGGCATATAAACCAGCATGGCCTTTAGAAATTGTAGCATCAGTATATCTTACTTTTAATTTAAATCCACTTTTGCGTTTTTCGAGAAAAGTATTTGTGCTATCAATAATGTTATCGCCTAATTTACTTACTACCGCATCAGTAATGCTTCCGGTAAAAGTAGTTTCATCACCTAAAATATAATTGTCTACATCTTCAAAATCAGATTGAAGGCAGCCATAAAAGTTTTTCCATGCTTTGCAGGTATCGCCTTCATCAAGCCTGTCTGCTAATACATTACTTCCATCCCACCAGGCAGGGCCGCATTCTGAATTCCAGATAGCAGTATGTGTGCTTTCTTCATCGTTTTGTGGATCATCCCAATCAATAGGTTGGCGATCAAATTCAAGACCCCATTGTTTTACACAATTGGATATCTGCGCGCTTTCTGATGTTGTATAAATATATGTATTATAATTCCAATCAATAGTATCAAAAGGAAACGCTTTATAGGCGTATTCTAAATACCCATAACCATATTCTTCTGTGTGTGAATTATAACGAATATTATCAGTATTGTTTGATGTTATACCGTAAGGGTGATTTGAAAAACCCGAATAAATAGTACCAAACTCATCTGTTAAAGCTTGTAAAAAATCTGTTCTAGTATAGGTACTAGAGCCCTTGTCTCCATACATTATTTCCCAGTTATTCACAAAATCTTCCCATTTAAAATACATGTCATAGCAATCACCATAAATAGGTTCGTTATTATTATTTTCTTCATGCAACATGTGGTTAAGCATGGTATTAATATAACCATTACCATACCGAAATTTATCAGTACAGGCAGGGGTAGTGGTAGTGATAGCTGTTTCTGACACATGCAAGCCTGAAATATTACTTAAATGCATTGTTTGTAAAAAATTAGGATACATTTTAGAAAAAGTAGATGATATGGTTATTGTTCCAGAAGTATGGTCCGAAGCCGTTGTATAGCTTACCGTGTAATTGTAATCTGGATAAAGGGATAGCGTGCTTGAAAACCAACTAGCTACCTGGCTAACATAATTCTCAACTGTTACTCCGTATTGTGTAGCATCACTACTAGATTCAGGTGCTGCCTGTCTATCTAAATTCCAGACAATAGAGATAGGAGATAGAAAAGGAATTTCATCTTCATCGCCTGGTCCATCAGGATCAATATTGATTGTAAAAGTTGGATTGGCGTCTTGATCAATATACTGCGTGGTTGAATATCGATTAGTTGAATTGGTGCTAGCATATCCTTCTCCATAGCTGGTTGGAGTGGCAGAAGTTATTGTAATTTGATATTGACTTGTTGAACCTGATGGATATATTTGATTCCCATTTTCGTCATAAAAATAATTGTGCAAATAATTACCATAGGTATCGCCATACTTATCATAAAGCAAACTCTCAAAATCATAATATCCCCCATCACCGTTAGCATCAATTAAATCTTGTTCGTAGCCATTAGATGGAGAGGGTACTGAAGTTTTCCAAATTGAATCACAAGGGCTCCAGTCGCAAGAAATTTTGGGTATTTCAATTTCTAGGCAGCCGGAAGCTACAGTATAGCTTTCATCATCTTGAGATACAAGCCAGATATCACTAAGTCCATTTGCAATTTCTGGTGAATTGGGGTCTAACAGCCCATTATTGTTATCTCCTGATTGCATTTGAGTTTGGCTAAAAGTATAGTTACTAGCTTCTCCACAGGCCGAAGATGCGCCATGAGGCAAGGATTCTATAAAAGAATAAATACCATCTAAATTATCAACACCTAATGATGTATCAACAAGAGCGGATAGCTCATCAAATTTTGATGCTTCGGTGTTTAATAAAGTATCAATTGCTGCTGAATGATAATCGCGATAACGAGTGGCATTATCTATTTTATTGTTAACAGAAATTTTTCGGCCAATGCGGTAGTTACCCGGATCAGAAAGGAATAAAGTGTGTTGAGGCATTAGGTATGATAAATCTTCTCCATCACATTCTCCTGTATATTGAGATGGATTAATGGTATCAGTATAACTAACTTTTAGTTCGTTGGTTTCATCTCTAATGGCATATACATTAACAATATAATCGCAAGTACTGCAATAATTAATACAATCGGCTGAGAAAGATTTTAAATCGAGCCAATAATCAACATATACATCCACTCCGGGTACTGAAAAATTAATGTCTTGTTCTTTTACATAACTGTAATCATCTAATTTGGTTTGTGTAGAGATTACTTTTGTGTACCAGGTATTACCGGTATATATATCATCTAGTAATTGATTGTCTGACGCATCAATTTTAGCCGTAGCAATGGTGTTTCCATTAATGGCTTTGTATTCAACAGTAGCTACTTCATTGGGGTCGACACGAATAATTTTATAAACCGAAGTATCGGCCGGAGTCATGTCTCCAAAAACGCCCATTAATTCTGTATCGTTTACTGCGCTGTAGTAAGTGCGAATGGTACGTTGGTATCCACCATCAATATATGTTTCGTCATACAAACCCATGTGATGTTCTTCACCAAAAAGAGATACTTTTTTTGGTCTTCCTAATTTATCATAAACAGTTCTTGAATAAGGATAATTTCCTGCACTTGGAATGTTAATATCAGGGTTAGCATCAGAAAAATAATCACTAATGGGCCCATACATTTTTCTAGGGTTTTCCCAAATGGGTACATTTTTGGTTGCTCCATTTGTTTTTGCCGGATAATAAGGATCTTCAACACGAATATCACTATCAAAATCGCTAGGGTCGTATATGCTTTTCTGATCACTTTGTAGTAATGTATCACGGTATCCAAATTCTTGTTGGTTTACGGGAGCGGTCATTGATGTAATAGCAGGTCTTCCAACAAAATCATATTCTTGAGCGCTCATTAACAGAGAATCAACTTCGGCAAGTTTTCTTTGTGTTTGTTTTAATTGGCCTAGGCCGGTAGCAAAGCTTTGGGTTTCGGCTATTCTATTGTGTTCGGTAAATGTTCTTGTATAATTCCAGTTTTTAGTTTGATCATTTTGGGTACAATAAAAAATATAGTTAGGTAAATTGCTAGTACTACTAAGGGTAAATGGTGAGCCCTCTACAATGTTGGTATGCGTGCTCCAACGTCCCCAGTTTCTACTATCAGCAACTCCGCCTTCATAATAATTACCAATGGGCCTTACTCTCCATGCGTAATAACCAGTGCCTTCAGCCATGTAAAGTGAAATAGAAGTTGCGTCTTCCACTTCAAGTGAAAGCGCTTTTGACCAATCAATTTGATTGTTATAAACATATTGGTTGCTGCTTGCATTGGTTTCATCAAGATTATATATTCTTAATACCTGAATTTGATAATGGTTAATATTGCTGCTGCATTCAGGAGTCCATGAAAAAGTAACTCTGTTATTATTATTATCTGAAAATTCAACCGGATTAATACTCACAAGAGATGAACTTGCATAAGAACCGGATAGTACATCTACTTTGTAATCTTCTTCAACCCAGGCCTGCACACGTGCTTGCGAAGGTGTGCCAGATGGCAGTGCAGAAAATCTAATTTGATAATAATCGTCATCATCGGTAGAATAAGAAGGGAAACTGTCTTTTAAACTAAATACAGCGAGTTGTTGGGTTTGTTTGCTTGCGCCAGATAATGACAATATAAATGATTTTGAGGTTCCCGAATTGGACGTAATAGTAACAGTTTCTGAAAAATTATAAGTTGCTGCATTTCCTAAAGTATAATTTTCATTTGAATCAACTAAATCAAGTTGAACAAATAATTTGGCAGAATTTAATGAAGAAGTCATGTTATATGGATAGTTATTTCTATCGTAATATTTAATTACCTGTGAAGATAAATCTGTTTTAGAAAGCGAAATTGTGCCTATCAATCCAGGTAAAACAGTTAATTGTTTTGTTTCTGTATAGATAGGGCAAGCACTACCTCCTCCACTTATCTGGCATCTGTAATAGTAGCCATTATCTGCAGTAGATACTTCAAAGCTCAATACTGAATTAGTAATGCCATTTATGTTGGCACCTCCGGTACCTATGTTAGAAAAAATTCCATTAGCACTTGAACTTTTTTGCCATTGATAATAAAGTATTCCCGATCCGCTTGCCACAACACTAAAGCTGGCATTGCCACCTTCAATTACCGATTGGTTTGAAGGTTGTGATGAGATTAGCAAGGTTGAACTATTAAAGGATAGGGTAGCTGAACTAGAGGTTGTACTGCAACCATTGCTGTTTGTAACTACACATTGGTATTTATAGCCATCATCACCACTAGCGCTTTGAAAAGTAAGAATAGAACCATTACTTGTTGCGGTTACTCCTGAATTAATATTTGTGACAACATTAGTTGAATTGTTCACTTTTTGCCATTGATATAAATATCCGCTTGCATTAGCAGTTACTGTATATGAAACATTATCTCCAACGCATACAGCTTGAGCAGCCGGGCTTATGGCATTAACGCTAGGTGCACTAATTACATTTAATGTAACAATGCTTGAGGTTCTACTTGCAGAACAACTACCGCTGGTTGCAGTAACTGTACACTTATATTTATAGTTATTATAACTACTGCTGAGTGTTGGTATGGTATATGTTTGATTTGTAGCTCCACTTATTGTTGTATAGATTGTTCCATCTGTGCTATAACTCCATTGATAAGCATACCCACTTCCTGTTGATGATTC
>JAHEXY010000013.1:0-121744 GCA_023251875.1 Bacteroidota bacterium | reverse complement strand
GTAAATACAGCTGTACTGCCGGAACATCCTCCTGTATAAGTAGGAGTATTTGCTGTGGGAGCAGTAACACTAGTTACTGTTAATGTAACAGGGCTTGATGTTGTAATGGCCGAACAGCTACCACTGGTTGCAGTAACTGTGCACTTATATTTATAGTTATTATAACTACTGCTGAGTGTTGGTGTGGTATATGTTTGATTTGTAGCTCCACTTATTGTTGTATAGATTGTTCCATCTGTGCTATAACTCCATTGATAAGCATACCCACTTCCTGTTGATGATTCGGTAAATACAGCTGTACTGCCGGAACATCCTCCTGTATAAGTAGGAGTATTTGCTGTGGGAGCAGTAACACTAGTTACTGTTAATGTAACAGGGCTTGATGTTGTAATGGCCGAACAGCTACCACTGGTTGCAGTAACTGTGCACTTATATTTATAGTTATTATAACTACTGCTGAGTGTTGGTGTGGTATATGTTTGATTTGTAGCTCCACTTATTGTTGTATAGATTGTTCCATCTGTGCTATAACTCCATTGATAAGCATACCCACTTCCTGTTGATGATTCGGTAAATACAGCTGTACTGCCGGAACATCCTCCTGTATAAGTAGGAATATTTGCTGTGGGAGCAGTAACACTAGTTACTGTTATTTTTACACCTGTTGTATAATATGGCGATGTAATATTTATACAAACGCCCGTAACAGTAATTTTACAACGGTAGTATTTTGTTGAGCTTAGAGAAGGAGGTGTATAACTAGGAGGATTAGTTGCAACAATGCCAGTACTGCATTTTGTCCATCCTGTAGATCCATCAGCAGATTCTTGCCATTCATAAGCACTAATTGAATAGGCAGAAGCTCCACTACAAGTACTAATAGTTAGTGTTAATGCAGTTGGTACACTTCCGGAGCATATTGTTTGTGCTGAATTTACTGTAGCTCCATTAAAAGATGTGGCAGCAAATAAATTGTGGCTTGCCAAAAGTAAACTCATTATTATGAATAATGATAAAGCAAACTTTCTTGTTGAGCGTTTAGTTAAATGGTATTGTTTCATATTCATTTTTTTTATAGTTGAAATCTTTTTATTCAAATAAATTATTGGGTATACAATAGAAAATAAAACCATTTTTTACTTCATACCCGAATCAGAATTTTTATTTATTACAATTCAATAAGCATTTAACTAATTGTTAATCAGTATGTAACTTAATTGAATTTTATTGCCTTTACGGTATTATCTGCCTGTTGTAGGGGTATTGTATTGTGTTTCTACTACAGTTTTAAGGCCTTTTACCGTTTCTTTTTGTTTGCGAATCAATTGGCCTTCATCATTGTATTGATAAAACAATCCAAAATGCTGATCATCAAATGAGGCAATTGTTTTATAAGTTGAAGGATCATATACATAACAAGCCATTTGAGCATCTAGAGGCTGCATGCGAACATCATCAACATAAATTGATGGTGTGCTCATTACATTGTTTGTTTCAACATAAACCTGGAACCCAAAATTTGTAACTAAATGAAAGGCCTCAAAAAGGCTATAATCTGCCCATGCCGAAGGTCTAATTTTGGCTTCATATAAAGTCCATTCTCCTGAGCGAGCAATACTATCAAATTGTGTTTCTGTAAAATTTTGTGTGCCGGACAGTTCTAGAGACCCATTACTATTTTGAGCATCGCCATCGTAAGCTGAGGCATCACGCAAAGTAAATGTTGGTGTATCATCTCCCGTTTTAACCCACATTTTTACAGACAAACCTTTGTCTCTCTCTTGATCTGTTCTTTCTCTTGAAGAAAAGAGATTAAAATATCCCCAATTTCCATTGATTATTGTTAATCCTCCAGCATTGCTTGTATTTGTACTAGTAAAGATATTGAGTGAATGATTACCCGAATGAGCAACATCTTCTGAAACGGAATTGCCGGCATTATCTATTATTTCTTCACCACCATTGTATTCAAAACTTTCGAATAAGGTAGATGCATATTCCGCATTTTGTGCTGCTAAATAAACCAAACTACCTCCATAACCCATTTTATTTGTGCTATAGATGTTGTAAAGATTTTTTTCTTCACATGTGTTTCCATTAGGAGTATAGGTAGTAGCAGTGCTAATATTTTTCCATTTACTACTTATGTCAGCTGTGTTTGCCCAATTAAAGGCAGAGAAGTTTTTAAGTATCCCTGCATCGTATACTTTAACAACATCATGATTATCCATTCTGGTTACATCATCCCAAAATGAATAGGTGTTTTGTAAATGCCATTTGCCGGCTTCTCCGGTTGCAATTGGGTTAGTAGCATAAGCACCATAAGTGCTTTTAAGCTCATCATCCATTGCCCACTGATCAGAAAAAGTTGCTGCGCTTGCATTTAAAACACCACTTGAATTACCATAAGTAGTGAGGTTTCCGGCCATGGTTGTAAGCAAATTGGCTTTGCCACTTTTTATAATTGTTACCTCAACTTCTTGGCCGTTACTGTCATCACTAGAATGAAAACCACTTACTGGAGATAAAATAATTATTGAAGGAGAAACCGAAGTGATGTTATATATTTCTTTTGAATTACTGCCTATTGTATTTAAAGCAATAAAATCTCCTTCGCTAAAATTATTTATGATATCGTTATATCCACTTCCTGTAAAAAATAAACTATAATTACTACCATATGCATATTTTGTTAATGTAGCCCCACCTGTTCCGCTTGAAAAAGTAAAACCTTCTGAACCTGATTTTTGGCCCATGCCTTCATAGAAAAAATGAGCAGGTAAGCTGTATGTAGTATATTTACCCTCATGGGTCGCATTATTATCAAACACAAGTTGATCATAATTGCCTGAGGTTTCTTGCACCAATACATCTCCGGTTTTGGCATCAAAATATTTGTTTGAAATAGTTTTATACGTTCCATCAATATAATTGGTAATGCTTTTTAAAACAGGTGGAAAATAAATAATTTGATTTGTTACATGCATTTTCATATATGAGTCATCAACTGTTCTCATATAAATGGGTATCACATAAGGTATTTCAAATGGTACCCAAAACATAATTCCCCCTTCAGCTGAGGTGTGAGATTGCTCAACGGTTTCGGCTACTTTTTTGCTATAGCATACTATTTCTGTTTCTTTGCCCAATTGTTTTTGGCCATATTGAGGGCCATCACTCGTGTAATTATTCATTACCGGAATTTCTTCCCCGGGTTCAAAATAATTGTATTCAGTACTGGTTAAAAGTGTACAAGCCGTTGGGTTGTTTATGTCGGCATATTTACCATCATATTGCATGCTGGCTCTTGGTTTACCATGCATATTGGGTATTACAAATCTGTAGCCCTGTGTTTGCATATAATCTGCCAATACTTTATTTATAAAAAATCCAAATTTATTAGCCTCTTCTTTTTTTTGGTCCACATCAGAATGTTTTACGCCACAATAAGTATCATTAGGATTACCCCAATCAAATGGATAATCTTTGGCAGTGTAAAAAGTGTTTACACTAAAACCATTATTGGTTGTTCCTGAATAAATATTTTTTGTAACTATTCTTGAATAGCCAATTGTTGGGCCGGGTAATAAATATTCTCCAATAGGGCCTTCAAATTGTTTTTTATCTTCTCCCGAAACCAAAATTTGATCATCTGTAGATTCAGATCGTTTTTGTAAATAGCCAATCAAAGCATTTTCTTCACGATTAGGCTCATTGGCTGCAATTCCACTGCTTTCTCCATCTTCTGTTTGGTACACATACTCATTTCCGTACACACGTTTATCAGCATGGTCATTTTCAATTCCCGGATCGTAAGTAATTAATCTTTTTACTCTCACCCCTCCTCCTTTTTTAGCATTTGGTAATGGGATTTTCAAATAGCTTTCTCCTTGCACATTCATACTTTTACAGCTCTGATTATATGAATCAGGATTTGTTTTTAAGCCCCATAGTTGCAATATATTCGACTTCGGATCATTATCATCATTTGAAAGTGTATTGTCACAATCATTACTATTCATGATTAGCAAACCTTTATTTGCTTTATTATATTCTTGGCAAGCTTCGCATGGAGAGCCATTGCCTTCAGAAAATCGAGGGTTTCCTAATTGAATATAAAAGTCTCCATAATGACTGCTGTTCGTATTATTTTCCGCGCCTACTGCCATTACATTCGCGTAACCAGAAATGTATTCTTTTGTATTGCATATTGTACTTATATCATATTTAAATTTAAAATACATTTTTTGTCCCTTTTTAATGAAAAGTTCTTGTATATAATCAGCTAAACTTGCAGTGTCTGCTGAAGAAATTCCAAGTGCATCTAGTTTAGTCAAATAATATTTTGCGCCATAAGAGCCGGAACCCATTGCATATCCTTCATGATCAACAACTGCTGTAACACTAGCCATTGCCATTGCTTTTCGGTTTTGCACATAACTATAATCTTTTTGTTCATACTGAACATGAATTTCGGCTCCTGTTGGGAGTTTGATGCGTTTTAAATGCCAGGCTGCAGGATCAAATTTTATTGCTTGATTGCTAAAATCGGTTTCTGGAGTTTGATCTACCCATGGGAAATAATTACTAAAGTGATCGGAGCCATTGTTTTGGTACATACCCCATACATCAGTATTATCTGCATTGTAATTAGGGTTTTGTTGATCAGCAGTGTACTGGCTATAAAGTTCAACAATATTTAAAGTATCATCTGTAGCATTACCAAATGGAGATGGATAGCTAATGCTATTATCATCATCAGGATTAATACTTGGATAAGCATATTCAAATATATAAGGAGAAATACCGGAATTATGAACGTTTGCATATTCAAACCAAATTTTTGTTAATGTTAATTTACCACTTGATCCACTTGCCCCATCTGAATTTAATTGATTTTGCATTAAAGAATAATCGTATTCAAAATGAACTGTTTTAATTAATTCACCTTGATTGCCATCTTCGTTTTTAGCATATAATTTTATTGTTTTTAAATATCGGAGGCGCTGAGATCCTTGAGCATTTTGATCATTGTCTGCAAGATCATCTTCTTTGGCACTTAAGCCATCATGTCTTTGGTCTGTGTTTAATTCAAATATTGCAATGTGCGTAGCTGTTTCTATAGATGAAACATAAGCTACTTCTCTATCGCCACTTTCATAACTACCTAAATCATCATCAGGGTTTGAATATTCTCCCGGATTATAATTAAGTCCACGATAAGGATTTCTCCAATGGTAATAAGTAGCATTTGATCCATTTTCTCCGTAGGTTTTTGTATAATTAAATTTTGTCCAGCCCCCAAAGTCGCCTTCATCTGGTCCATTATGATCAACATCAATAAAATTGGGCGTAGTTACTTCGGTAAGTAAAAAACTGGCAGCATAACGATCTTTTACAATGTGGCCAAATTTACGATCAGGTTCATCTGAGCTGGTAGGATCCTCAGCGGCATATACAATATGCGAGTCAGTAGATTGATCATTCACACTAAAACTAATTTGTTTTTCATTTTTGGCATACATTGGTAAGCCATAAACATAACGAATGCCTTGTTTATTGGTAACTTCAAACTCTCCAATGCTTTTAGATAAATTATTGTTTGTTTCATCATCGTCAGATGCGTTGCTTGTACGATCGGTTAAATTTTCAATATCACTTCTGGATGAATATTTGTTGTATTCAACACCAGCACCATCTTCATACGCCATTTCTTCATTGGTATGATAGCCAACAAAGGTTGATCTGTCTACCGGATGTGCATGTTCGATATCATTATTCACATTGGTATATATGTTGCTACTCATCCTGTAAATGTCTTCGCTTTGATTAATACTTGCATACTCAACAGCATCTGCATCTGTATATGAAACTGATCCGCCCATATCGCCTTTAAATCTGAAATAATATTTTTCTGGTCCGCCATTAATAAACTTGTAAGCATTATTTTCTCCATTATCATCCCATTTACCAACACTGATATTTTGGCCTTCTTCAGTACCCGTCTGAACACCAACATCGTATGTAGCAGCCTCAACTGCAAGTGTGGTAAGGTGTACACCTATTGAGCCAATGCTGGTATGTGAATGTGTATAGGCAGGGAAAAATTCTCCCGGAGCAGCACTATAAAGGCGCATAACACCGGAAATTCCTTCTCCAACAACCGTAAAATCATCGGCAGATGAATAGGGGATGGGCAAAATTTCATCTCGTAAATTAAAATCTTCTTCTTTTTCTACAGAATAATCCATTGCTACGGTATTATCACTATTTTCTTCAATATAATTTTCATTAGCAATGTCGGAATATAAATAGCCATAGCCTTTTCTGATTTTGGTATCCGTAGCATTTTGAGTAAGATAACTACCTGCTATGGTTACTCCAATACCAATAGGAATGGGTGCTGGAGCTGCATATCCGCCACAACTTAAAGTATAAGACACGCCAGTGTATTCTGATAAAGAAGCAGGGAAGGAATTGTTATGTAGTGAATAGGCACTTAATCTGCTTGAAGAAATGGAACTATTATTTTTTATACTTTTTGACATATAATTAAACAAATTGGCTGTGCACTTTTCAATATTACTAGATACGTTGTATATGCCACCAAATGTAGATGCAGACATTGAAATCATAAACATCATTGGATTGGTATAAGAATAACTATATCTAGCCCCTTCTGATAATGATTCACCTGGCTCAACAGAAATATTGGTGTTTTTTAAACCCAATTGATAACTAACATAGGGGATGGTTTGTAGGCTAATTCCTTTGTAATTGTTGTAGCTTAAAACATTTGATATGCCTGCGTCTGTATTTAAAAATTCAGAAGGCAATCCAAATGCACGTATACTTGCATCAGATGTAGCAGTAAGCGAAACAGTTCTATTTACAGGTACTTTATTATAATATTTAACATCGGCATTGTATAAATCATCAGCAAAGCCTTTTTTATTTCGTATAATAGCACCTGGGTTTAATGTCCAGCCGTAACCCACCCATGAAGCTTCTTCTTCAGGTGTTACGCCACTATGGTATGATAGTGATAATGGATATCCACCTCCATTTGGCCCCGGTACTTCTAACAAGTGTAAATTATATGTGAAATCGCCTGTAAATGGGTCAACCATATTACTAGTGCTTACCGATTCAAAATTTGAAAACTCAGGAGATTGTGGTCCTCCACTTAATGCAAATAATTTTTGCTGAAAAAAGCATTGAGAAGTAATGCTTATTGCAAGTGTGAGTGCAATCGTTTTTTTGAATAATTTTATCATGGGTGAATGATTCATTATGCTTGTGAAATTTTTTTTCATGTCTTTTTTTGTTGTTTGATTTTACTTTGGATGCAAAATTTTATTCTCTTTAATTTATAGCTGAAAATGAACTAGAACAAACCAATTTATTGGCTAATTACGAATGGCGTGTAATTTTTATAAAGTGTAAATTATATATTAACTATTTGATATATAATATTTTAAAATAAGATAAGGCGAGGTATTTCGGAGTGAAAAGCGATTTCTCTTTTTAGTTTTAAGTAATGAAGTAATTTGAGTTTTTTTCCCAATTTTCTTTTCCAAAATTTATGGCTTGACATAATAAATACTTGTTTGCATTTATACTATTTGCAATGCTTTGAAAATTTAACACAATAAAATGTGCATTTAATTGCGTTTTTACTTGAAATATTGTATGTTTTAATATATATTTATAGTTAAATATGCAATATATTGCACTATGGGTATTGAAGAAATAGGAGAACAAATAAAACAAAGAAGAGATATTTTACACATCCAGCAAAAAGATTTGGCCGAATTGTCAGGCGTTAGTCTTCGCACCATTATTCAAATAGAAAGTGGCTTAGCCAATCCTTCTATAAATACACTTCAAAAGTTGGCTCAAGTAGTAGGTATGCAAATTCAATTAGTGATAAAGAATAAATAATGCTTGTAAAAGGAATTGTATATATCAATAATGAAGCTGCCGGTACAATTTTTCGGGATGGTCAGGAGTTTATTTTTCGATATAATGATGAATATTATAACAACCCACAGAAAAAAGCGATAAGTGTTAGCTTGCCTAAAACACAACAAGAATTTTGTTCGAGAGAACTATTTCCCTTTTTTTTTAATATGCTTAGCGAAGGAGTAAATCATAAATTGCAATGTAGACATTTACACATTGATGAAAATGATTATTTCAGCCTATTGTTGGCAACGGGAGCTAATGAAACAATAGGTGCGGTAAGTGTAAAACAAGAAATAGAAAAATGAGTGTTACAATAAAATATTGCCCGGGGTCACTAAAAGAAGGTTTCGATACATACAGTGGCGTTATATTAAGAAGGATGTTTGATGCTAAAAAAGTTCATCACATATTAGCTTTTCCTTCTCCTGATATTGAAGGGCCGGAGCAAGAAAAATTTATAGAGAACAGGAAACGTATTTCTATTTCTGGCGTGCAAGAAAAAATATCTGTTATACGCATTAAAAATAAATTACGTTTAACAGAATCTAGTGAACAAGGCCAATATATATTAAAGCCTATTCCTAGAGATGTAATGAAGGCGAGCCAGGTACCGGCTAACGAACATCTCACCATGCAAATTGCACGTCAGGTTTATTATATTTCAACAGCAGAGAATGCATTGATCTTTTTTAATAATGATAAACCGGCTTATCTCACAAAACGCTTTGACATAAAACCTACAGAAGGAAAATACTTGCAAGAAGATTTTGCTTCCATTGCCGGAAAAACCAAAGATAATGCAGGAGAAGATTTTAAATATGAGTATAGCTATCTCGATTTAGGTAAACTTATTGCTAAACATATCAATGCTGCTGAGGTTGAACTTGAAAAATATTTTAAACTGCTTATATTTAACTACCTCTTTTCAAATGGAGATGCACACCTTAAAAATTTTTCTTTGATAGAATCTCCCAATGGAGATATGATTATGAGCCCGGCTTACGATCTTTTATGTACACGTATTCATGTTAACGATGCCGATATGGCCTTAAAAAATGGTTTATCTGAAGAATCTTTTGATCATCCATCCTTTTCTGTTTTGGGTTATTATGCCTATGATGATTTTATGGATTTTGGATTGGCTCTTCGCTTAAAAGAACCAAGGATTAGAAAGATATTAGAACTGATGAGAACCGAACAGCAAGCTGTTTATACAATGATTATACATTCATACTTAGATAATGAAACTAAAGAGCAATACAAAAAATTATACAGCGAAAAATTAAGCCGCTTAAATACTTCAATTAAAAAAAGAATATAAACGCTAGAAATTGTAATTATTAAAATCTAAGGTCATTTCCCTAATGTATTCAAATTTAAATTAGAATTTAATTGCTATAGATGAAATATTAGATTGATTTAAGAAGATTATTGAATAAAAAGTCCCGGAATGGCTTCCGAGACTTTTAAAAGCATCTCTAAAAAATCAATTAAGATTTATCTTTCATACCCCCTTTCCCCCTGATTGAAAATATGAAATGAGATAATCTGTTTTGTAAAAAAAATTATTTTAGTAAAATATATTTTTGCATTGTGTTGTTCACGGAAATATAATATATTCCGCTGGGCAGATCATTTATATTTATTTGGTTTACTTCAGGAGATAAAACTTGATGAGATAGTAATGCACCTAAATCATTATATAATGATACCTCATGTTTGATATTGTCTTTAAAATTGATGCTTCCTTTACCGGGATTGGGAAATATTGTATTAGCATTTTTTTCTTCTTTAGATGACTCAATAGAAGTTGTTAAAGAGAGAACATCATTATAATCACAGTCTATTGCAAATGCTTGTTCATTTTGAACGGTTTTCCAATAGTCAACAATTTGAGAAATATTTTTCCATTCCACCGCCCCGTTTTTTACTAAACCATTTATTGAATCGGCCAATTGAGTAAGCAAAGGCATTAGCCAGGGCTCGTTAATAGATGTTTCTTTAAAACATATTTGTTGTGTATAGATTCCATTTGGTGATACAGTTCCATTTTTTATTGCGTTAACTGTATTTTTAATTTGTTGAAATTTACATGCAAAGGTTGATGTATCATCTAATGTGAGTTTGCATCCTGTACCACAAAGCATGAGGTGATTACTGGGCTCATTTACCATAAATTGTTTCATTGATTTGGGTTTGTAAACCCCCATACAGTATGGATCATTTTTATGATCAAATGAACCTGCTCCCCATAAAATTTCAGGATACCAAGTATAATTTGGAAACGAATCTCCTGCAACACCACTTTGATAGTTTTCCCAATTATGTCCGTTTTGTAAAGTATCATAAATAAAACCACTAATAGTATTTGTGGGTGTAACACCTAATTGTGTCATGAGATAAGCGATATCAGAATAATTATATGCATTTTCATGTGAGTGTGGATCGCATTCTATTCCTTTATCTTCTTGCATCCATTTTAAAATATTTTTGTTATTTGTATTAGCGATAGTTGAACCTGTATCATATTTAGCCATTGCAAGGAGGCCAATATAGTCGGTTCCGTAATTATAAGCCAAGTATTTATGCTCTACCAGTTCTGCTATTTTTGTTAAATTATTTCTAGATTTTAAATAATCATTATAGCCGGTACTACCATTTAAATAATCTAGATTATCCTCACCATGAGAAAGTAGGTAAACATAAAGTTTAGGTTGCTGAGCATGAGAAAAAGAAAAGAGAAAAAACAATAAAGCACAAGCTGCTATTTTTTTCTTTGTAAATGTATTTTTAATTTTTCTGATAGAATTTGCAAGGGAATTATTAAAATGAAATGAGTAAGATGTTTGCATATTATTGGGTTTTGAGATAAATACTACATGAATAAATCTACATCATCAAGCTTTTAAAAAAGTCCCGGAATTGCTTCCGAGACTTTTAAGAGCATCTCTGAAAAATCAATTGTGATTTATCTTTCATACCCCTTTCCCCCTGATCGAAAATATGAAATGAGATACTCCTTAGTTTTAATATTGTTTATGATTCAATTTATATAGGGTAAAATTAGATTTCAAACTAATTTTCTGCATTAATACGAATCTGTAATTGTTATATATTAAAATATATTTAGATGTATATTACTTGTATTCATTTGTTTACAAAACAAAATATAATTTGTTTTCTAGTGCGTCTATTTTTGAATCATGTTTTTTCATTTTGCTTACTTGATTATTTTTTGTTCTTTGTTTTATTAATTCTGAAATTTTATGAGATATTCTTACTTCGCTTTTTTTATTTTTGCATTAATCATTAATGTAGAGCAATTGAAAAGTCAAAATATTATTATTAATAATTTTGATACAAGTTTTGCCCAATATAAAATAATAGATAACCAGGGCATATATGGGGGTGAATTTATTGATGTAGCTTTTTCTCATAAAACATCTAGAATTTTTGCAGGAGTAAATTCACTTACTTCTTTATACTATTCTGACGATACAGCCAGTACCTGGCATTCTGCCTTTGATACAGACTCACTGTATACAAATAACGGTAAAAGTGGTTGGATTGGATCTGTTGATAAAGTGTTAACAAACGATAGTGGATGGGTATTGGCACGATCAAGCATTAGAGAATATGATTTATTTGGGTCAGAAATTAGTTTCAACAATGGAGATGCCGGCAGTTGGAAAACTGCAATGAATAAGGCAACCTTAGTAAGTATGGGCTATTTAGAAAGAGAGATTTCTGCCATTGCACTTACCAATTATCATGCTTATGTAGCTTTAGGAAATTATATTGTTACAATTGATACCTCACCTATTGATACATCTTTAGATGTTATTGATATTAGTAAACAAAACATTCCAGGAATTGACTCATCCTATAAAATAAATAGTTTAGCCGTTGCCAATAAGCAAACAGGATATCCATTGTATTTTACTCTTCTTAATAACACGTCCGTTAAAGATACTTTACTTTATAAATACGATGGAATAACTTTCACTCAAGTTGTTTGCCCAGCAGATGTTAACAAACTTATACAAGTATATCTTCCATCCCAGTTATCAGGTGATACTATTTTTTTAGCCGCCAATGATTCGCTAAAAAATAAAAGAATTTATTGGTCTTCTAATGGTGGCAGTACATGGAATGATATTTCATATCCTTTAGCTACTTCCTATTTGATGGATGTTGATTATAGTGAAAATTGGAAAGTACAATATCCTGCAAGTAATGGCATTATTTTATTTATACCTAATAGTGCATATTCTATAGATATAGGGGCATCTTGGGAAACTATTGCCCCACAATTTAAAGCGATTGCATTTTTTCTTGATGATATGAATTCAGTTATTGCTTGCTATAAGAAATCTGCCTTTGGAAGCAATGGCATTACCGGTACCCTAGTTGACAGAAGAGATGTTGGATTAAATACACTAAAAATTCATCAAATAAGATATTGGCCTACCAATGAAAATATTGCTTATGCTGCAAGCCAGGTTGGTTTAGGGTATACAACTGCCTTAACCGATACAACAATTGCTACCTATTTAAAATGGGAATCTCCTTACGGAAAAATCACTGCCGATGCTCAGGAATTTACAGCAGTTGCTATTGAACCTACTAATGCAGATCATATTATTGCAGGTTCTTATCGCGGCTTTTGGTTATCAACCAAAAATGTTGACAGTTTAAAATGGCTAAACACAAATGGTTTTGAAATAGACTCGGTTATTATAAAAGACATGTTGTTTATTGATAGTGTTACCATTGCGGTTACAGCTTCAATTGCTACTGATCTTAATAAGGGTGATATATGGAGGTCAGTTGACGGTGGGCAACATTGGATTATTGTTTCACCAACAGGCTTTAATAATGGTAATACAATTGCTAAACTTAATGATTCTGTTATTTATGTAGGCAGTGGAATAGATTCTCTTAAAGGATATTTATGGAAATCGGTTGATAGGGGATTAAACTGGTTTCAAGTAAATACAGGCCCATCTGATTTAAATGATGCTTCAATTAATAGTTTACCCATTAATGATATTGCTATTAAAGGTTCATCAGATACATTATATATTGCTGCCGGTAACGATACGGGGTCCGCTTTTGTTGTTTCGTATGATGGTGGCACAACATATCATTATATCGAATTTCAGAATGCGGATAAAGATGCATTTACTGCAGTTGCCATTAATAAAAATAATTCAGATTCAGTTTTTTTTGCAGAGGGTAATGCTACTTATTTATATAATGTAGATAGTAGTTTTATTTCAATGCAATTTAAAGGAATAGTTGGTGAAGAAACAAATGATCTCTCACTTGGCTCTATTTTGGTGGGTTCTACTACCGGTTTTTATACTGTAAATATGGAGCCTTTTGATGATATAACTCTAGTATCGATCATAGATACTAAAAAACAAACTCAAAGTTTGGAATGTTTAGAATTTCCTAATCCTATTTATGAGTCAAATCAATTAATTAATATCAATTGTAATATTAAAGACAAAAATATAATTGCAGAGTTGTATAATCTAGTTGGACAAAAATTACAACAATATACTATAACTAAACAAACACAAATAATTGAATTGCCAGCATTAAAAACAGGAATATATCTAATAAGATACAGAACTGACCATAATTTATTTGAACAAAAAATTATTGTTCAGTAGTAATAATAAGTATATCAATAATTGTCTTCAAAATAGATTTCAATAAACTTTAATAATTTGTTTACTCAATATGCCTTGATTTGTATATGCCCTAAACCAAAATGAACCTGATTGTAGAAAATGGGTGTTGATATTAATTTGATTACCCGCGAAATTTTTATCTGAGAATTGTATTTGCCCCAAAGCATTAATAATTTCAATTTTTTCTATTGACAAAATATTTTGATCATAGTCAATCAATAAATTATCTTTTATTGGATTATTATAATGCAAAGCATTATTAATATTACTATTTTCAATGCCATGTGTAACGCATTTGGTTACAACTATGGTGTCTGAACTACTACATCCACTACTATCAGTAACATTTACATAATATATTCCAGGTGTTTGAACAATAATTGCAGAATCTGTTTCCCCTGTTGACCATACATAGGAAATAAATTTATCTCCCGCATACAAACGAAATGGGTCAGACATACATGTATCTGCACCTAAATTAACAGGTGCAATTCCATTTGAAAAAACATCAACAATGCCTGAATTTACACATCCGTTTGTATCAATGGCTACAATAAAATAAACACCATCAGTATCGGCATAAGTTTGCTGTGTGGTATCTTGTGTGCTCCAATGGTATTCAACATATCCTGCTCCGGCATCAACCATTATACTATCTCCTAAACAAGTAAAAAGGTTATTGCCTAAATCAATGGGCTTAGCATTGGAATATGTAATCTGAATAGTATCTGAACTAATACATTCATTTTGTTTTTTTACATAAACGTAATATGTACCTGAAGCTGAAATTGTATTGGTTTCTATTGTATCACCATTCCACCATAAATAGGCTAAAGATCCGGAACCAGCGTCAAGCACCACACTATCGCCTTGGCAAACAATTTTATCGACACCTAAATCTACTTTAGCTAAACTATCTTTAACAACAAGAGTTGAATCAGATGAAGCACAACCAAAAATATCCGTTACATATACATGGTATAAGCCGGTATAAGAGATTTGTATTTTTTTTGTTGAATCTCCTGTCGACCAATAATAAGTTTTATAAAAAGTATTAACAGAAAGTGTAATATTGGCCTGATCGCAAAGTGTTACTGTTTGCGGTAAATGTACATTAGGTACTGTATCAATTACTACATTAATTTTATCTTTGGTAATGCAGCCAACATCATCTTTTACTTTTACTATATATTTTCCACTTTGTGTAACTACAATAGATGGTACAGAATCTCCAGTCGACCATAAATATTCAACATAATTATTTCCGGCATTTAATGTTAGAGTACCTCCATCACATAATACCGAATCCGTTCCCAAATTTACTTTTGGATGCGTAGTAAAAATTACATGAATAGAATCATAAGATGAACAACCATAGGCATTGGTTACTGTAACTGCATATGTTCCGGTTGAAGAAATTATTATTTTTGAAGTTGTATCACCGGTAGACCAAATATAATCATTGGTATTAGCCCCGGCAGCAAGTGTAACTTGTTTTTTTGTACAAAGGGTTGTATCGTTTCCTAAATTAACAATAGGGTAATCGCTAAATACCACATGAATTTGGTCGGAACTTATTTTATTTTGAGCATCTTTTACCTTAACACCGTATGTGCCGGTGCTTGAAATAACAATAAATTGAGTACTATCTCCGGTTGACCATTGATAAGCTTTAAAACCGCTTCCCGCATCTAATACATAATAAGATGCCCCGCAAAGTGCCGTGTCATTGCCTAAAAATACTGTAGCTCCATTAGAAATTGATGAAAATAAGAGAATAAATAATAGAAAAACAGTTACAAATTGGCGCATGCAAGCGTTTAAGAAAAAAGATAATAAATAATAATGAGAATATTATAGAGTAACAAGGGGATAGCAAAGATAGGTTATTTTGTGTGAAAGTCAAATTCCAATCGATTGAAATACCTATACTATTTATTAAAAGAACATTATAACTTATTGGCTCTAGTCTAAAATCTGACTGATTTTGCAACCTTTTTGGTTTTTTTACGTATAATATATAAAACGAACCAAGTTTTATATGAGCATAAGCAACATCAAGAGCCGAGTAAGCAAGCTATCAATAAGCGAAAAAGTTGAATTGATAGATTTCATTAAAAACAGCTATTCAATTTTTGATGAATATAGCGAAATAAACTCTTGTTCTTTTTGTGGCTCTGGCAAGATTTTCAAAAACGGAACAAGAAATGGATTTCAGAAATATGTTTGCAAGGACTGCGAGAGAAACTTTACATATAAAACCAATACGGTTATTTCAGGGGTTCATAGTTTAAATAAATGGAATGCATTTGTTGAGGATTTTATGTCTTTAAACATAACTCCATTAGCAGAGTTAAGAGCCAAATTAAAAGTCACCCAACAAACGATATTTAATTGGAGGCATAAGTTGCTTTCTGCTTTCTCAAAATATGATGTTAAATTCAAAAAAGAAGAAGTTGAATTTGATGAAACCTATTTTTTGATTTCAAGAAAGGGTAGACAAGGAATGAATGTTGGGAAGAAGTTGAAAAGCTGGCGCAAAAATCAAGTGGGCGATTCGCCTTATAATGTTAAGTTATTTTTCTCTTTCGGTAGAAATTCCAAGCAATTGGAACTTCATCAATCTCACATGGGAAGAACTGCAAAAGCAGACCTTGAAAGATATTTTACAAGAAATAAATTTGAAAAAACAACGGTGTATTCTGATGCTCACCCTTCTTATAAATCATTCTTTAAATCATCAAATTTAAAACATCAAATATTTTCAAGCAAAGACCATGTTAACCAAGAAAATAACTCGGTGCATAACCAAACAATAAATGCTTATATGAGAGATTTTAAAAGTTTTGTTAATGACCGACTTAAAGGTGTTTCAACAAAATATCTTGCTTTTTATGCCAAGTGGTTTCAGTTTATCAATGACTGCAAAAACAAAATAAAATCTTTGTTGAACTCTGATGAAAAAATGAAGTTTGATATTCAAAGTACCATTTGCGACAATGTTGTTGATGATAAAATTGGCTTTGAATTATTCAGACAATCAGAATACAGCTTTGTCAAATTCCTTGAACACAATGGCAGAACTAATTATGGTACGTGCAGAAATCATTATTATTACGGCTAAAAGATTAAAATATACTTTTTTAAATCATTGATTTTCATATATTTAATAACACCAAATGTTAAAATGTATTATTTATCAATAAAAATGTTGCCGAAAGGGCAACTTTTATTAAATTTGTACGTATATATATTATGAGAGTACGATTATTTAGAAAAGATACCATTGAAGGGTTTGCGGAATTCCATAGTAATGGGAAAAGGCATTTTGATGGATGGCTAAATGTTATTAAATATGTAGAATGGGGAAAACCGATTGATATTACAACCTACCACAATGGAAATCTTCTTGGGAATGGTTCAAATAGAGTTGTATTTGATATTGGAGGAAATGGTAGAAATGCTTTTAGAATTATATGTTCATATCTATTTGGATGCAAATCTAAAAGTGGCAAAAAAGTTCATTTATATGTAAACTGGATTGGCACTCATGAAGAATATAACAGCTTAACGGAAAATGAAAAATTAACAATCAGTCATTATTAAAAATAAAAAAGATGAATTACACAATAATAAAAAACAAGGCGCAATACAAGGAATATTGTACCAAATTAATGAATTTTGGAAGTAAAAAATACTCAAAAGAAATTGGTGAAAAAATGGAACTGCTTGAATTATTAATTGATAAGTGGGAAAAAGATAATTTAAAAAATGAAGATATGGATCCAATTCAACTTCTTAAATATTTAATGGAAAGCAAAAACATTGGAAGAGAACAATTGATAGATATTTTAGATATTTCCAAGGGTGCGGTGAGCAGAATTTTAAACTACAAAAAGGGATTATCAAAAAAATCTATTCGCATCCTTTCTGAATACTTTAAAGTTTCGCAGGAAGCGTTTAATAGACATTATGAAATCAAGTCAGAATATAATACAGGATATGATAAAATGATGAATGTGCCCAAAAAATTGGCTTTGGCTGCTTAAAGTTTTCTTTATTTATTGTTGGAATTTTCAATAAATTCAAGTTTAAATTTACGTTCTGAACCAACATAAGATAAATTGCAAAATCTTAATATATCCCATCCAATAATAAAATCGAAAGGTTCATCTTTATGCCATTCGGATATAATCGGGCATATATTTAAAAATCCATAATCTGGAAATATATTCTGAATATGGATAGATAAATTTAAATTTTCGTACTTCTTTGGGAGCGTATTAAGACCTGTAATTTCCAAACCAGGAAATGACTCTACGCCCAAATACTCTATATTCTCTTTTGTTGGTTTTATCGCACTAATACCTGCTCCAGTGTCAATTAGTCCAGTTAATGCCAAAAAAGGGATTGTTTTATTGTTTTCTTTGTCTTTTTTACATCTCTCAATATCAGGTTTGATAATTATATGAATTAATGATCTTCCAATACAATTTATATCATAAGACCTATTATAAAGTACAGATTTATCTCCTCTATAGTAATTATACTCTTTATAGTAATCCTGATGCTTAGTAGTTCCCATTAATCCTGGTATCGTAAGAATGGGTATAAAAATAGTAGTTTCCATGATATTTTATATAAATAGCTAAAAAAATATCAGTCAGATTTTAGACTAGAGCCAACTTATTTTAATAAAATAGGAATTACCATTCAATACCCAATTGATGCAATTGATTATTTCTTGAAACAGTAACAGTAGTTTTTTCTCCTTTTTTAAATTTACTTAAAGCATCCATATATGAATAAATATCTAAAATTTCATATTCTCCTATCTTTGTAATTACATCATTAGCTAATAAGCCTCCTTTTTGGGCAGGCTTGCCTTCTGTAACACCTGTAATTTTAAGGCCTTTACCACTATAAGAGTAATCGGGCATTACACCCAATGTAACACTAAACTTGGGTGTACTTTTAGCTTGAGCATCTTGGGTTTTGCTAAATGCTATTTTTCCTTTTTTATCGAGAGAATCAACCAATACAGTCATGTATTTAAGAATCAATTGCATTCCATCATAATTAATTTTGTATTCATCATCGGTAGGTTTATGATAATCCATGTGAAGTCCGCTAAAAAAGTGTAAAACAGGCACATCTTTCAAATAAAATGAGGTATGATCTGATGGTCCTACTCCAGATTCGGAACTGGTAATACTTAATGGATTAGCATTTGTATTTTTTATTAGTGAGGCCCAAATAGGAGAGGTTCCGGTTCCATTCACAATTAATTTTTTTTCGGTGCTATCCAAGCGTCCAATCATATCCATGTTAAGCATGTAATTGATTTTTTCTTTATTGAATAGATTGCTTTCTACATAATGGGCTGATCCGAGTAATCCACTTTCTTCTCCTGAAAAAGCTACAAAAAGATAATTGTTGTTTTTATCAGTATGTGTTGCATACAAGCGGGCCAATTCAATTAAACCGGCTACACCACTGGCATTATCATCAGCTCCATTATGAATCATGCTATCTGTTCCACTGTATAATGAACCTTCATGATGCCAACCCAAATGATCGTAATGTGCGCCAATAATTATTGTATAAGCTGCATGGTTATCAATATATGCTAATACATTTCTTGCCGTTTTTTCTGGTTTAATAATTTCAGTATGCATTTCAATTTCTAGACCCTCTCCCTTGGGAGAGGGAAGGGTGAGGGCTTTTTTTAATTTTTTACTTATATTTTTTGTTGCAAACAAAACGGGTATTGTAGAAGGAAAGATTTTAGAATTGAGTTTTTGAGAAGGATCATCCAGTTTTTTATCAGAATTAATAAAAATAATGGCTTTGGCTCCATGAGAAGTGGCTAGATCAATTTTTTTACGAATATCAATATAGTCGGCATATTTTGAAGTATGAATATCTGAGCCATCCGGGGAAGATAATTCCATTATAAAAATTTTATCACTGGCATCTTTTACATTTTTGTAATCATCATAATTTAGGTCATTAGCTGTAATGCCATATCCTACAAAAATGGCTTGGGCTTTTATTTCGGCATTACTGCTATAAGAAAGTGGGTAAAAATCACTATTGACTTGATACGATTTTCCGTTAATGTTTAATGAATTGTTTATTCCTGCAAGCGCGCCTGAATTAAATTTAAATTTTTGAAAATAACTTCCGCTATCACCGGCCGGAGAAAGATGTAGTAGCGCAAATTGTTTAGCAATATAATCAGCCGCAAGTAATTCTCCTTTTGTTCCTGCGCCACGGCCTTCAAATTTATCAGAAGCTAAAGTAGCAATGTGTTGTTTTAGATTTGATTTTAATTCGGGAGTAAATTGGGCGTAGGTTGATTGGGGAATTAAAAATTGGAAGATTAGAAAATTAAAAATCAGAAAATTGAAAGATTGAAAAATTGTAAGATTGGAAAATTGAAAATTTCCAAACCTTAAACTTTGAACTTTAAACTTTGAACTTATATTTAATTCTGCTTTCTGCATTATATATTATACATTTAATCTACCCATTCTCCAATAAAGACATTGGTATCATGCCCTCCTCCATTAAAACGGTTTGAAGAAAACACCAAATACTTTCCGTCAGGAGAAAACATGGGGAAAGCATCAAATACGGTATCGTATGTAATTTGTTCAATATTATTTCCATCAAGATCAATTGTAAATAAATTAAAATTTCTTTTCGATTCGCTATGGTGATTGCTAGAGAAAATAATTTTTTTACCTGATGGAAGAAAATAAGGAGCCCAGTTGGCATTGCCTAAATGTGTAATTTGTTTTACTTCACTTCCATCAACATTACATGTATAAATTTCCATATCGCTAGGTTGAACAAATCCCTTTTCTAATAAATCTTGATAGGTTTTTATGGCTTCATCAGTTTTTGGGCGTGATGCACGGTAGACTAATTTATTACCATCAGGAGAAAAGAATGCGCCCCCATCATATCCCAATTCATTGGTAATTTGGGTTTGGTTGCTGCCATCAAGATCCATTGTCCATAATTCAAGATCGCCTGAACGCATAGAAGTAAAAACGATTTTTTTTCCATCGGGAGAAAGGGTTGCTTCTGCATCGTATCCATCAACATCGGTAAGCTGGTCCGTAATGTTTCCATTTAAATCGGCCACATAAATATCATAACTGGAATAAATCGGCCAAACGTATTTACCATTTAAAAAGCGGTCGGGTTTAGGCGGACAATCTTTTCCGGCTTTTGATGTAGACGCATAAAGAATATGTTGCCCATCGGGTAAAAAATAAGAACATGTTGTTCTGCCTCCGGCTTTGCTAATTAATGCAGGTTGAGTTTTTGCACCATTTTCAACCGACATATAATAAATCTGATCGCATTGTGCTCCCCAAGTATTATTGTCAGATTGAAATGATAAATATTTACCATCAAAACTAAAATAGGCTTCGGCATTATTGGCTCCAAAAGTTAATTGGCGTAAATTTTTTAAATGTGTTTCTTGAGGATATTTTAAGGTATCTGCAATTACGGTTGTTAATGGTGCTTGACAATTGTTTGAATTATTGCAAGCAAGAGTAATGAGAATAAAAAATAAAATAAATATTCTACCCATAAGTAAGTATGAAATTGAAAAACTTCGCAAAGGTAGGAATTTTTATTGGCAGCTAAACTTTGCTATTCCGAAAAAAATAGCAATCCAAATAAGGCCTTTAATCAAAAAAAACAAAAAACCACCTAGCCCAATTCTTTTGAGCCAGAATAGTATTTTTTGCCTTTTCATAAGTTCAAAATATTATTGATGTTCTTCAGTTGGCGAAGTATCTTCCGGATTTTCAATTCGTATTTCGCCTAAATTTTTTGCTTTTTTATTGATGAATCCATCAAGAATATCGTTAAGCTGTTCAGCTCCCATTTGTTTTGCTAAAATTTCTTTTTTATCGTTTAAAAGAAATAGTTTGGGTGTACTGGTAATATCATAAGTATTATGAAATTCATGATTGCTTCCATCCATATCACCAACGTTAATCCATTTTAAATCATGTTTAACAATAAAATCAACCCATTTTTTGCGTTCCGATTCTGTTGTTACAGCATATACTTCTAAACCTTTTGAATGAAATTTATTGTAGGCTTCGATTAAAAATGGCATGGCTTTTTGGCAGTGTCCACAATCCGGATCCCAAAAAACCATAAGTGTATAGGGCTGCTTAATCGCATATAATGATTGGTATACTTCGCTGGTATCCTTTAGCATTAAATTGGGAGCTGTTTTTCCAATAAGCAAAGGTTTTAACGTTTTTGCACGATCGGTAATTTTATACAATAAAGTTTGATCAACCCAAAAAGCATCTCCACCCCCATAATATTTTTCTGCAATGTGAACATAAACCGCATCCATGCCCATTATTTTTGAATTGGCATATTCATTAAGCAGGTGTACGAGACAATATTTAAAAACCTCTTTATTAGCCCTAGATTTTGCTGCAATTGCATCAACAGCTACATTAATGGAGTCGGGATGTTTTACAATCATCTTATCAAAGTACATTACCAATTTATTATGGAATACAGGTGTTCTTAGAAGCCTGTCGTCAGAAAAATCAATATTATCCCAATAATGGGCTTTGTAATAATGGTAAGGAAATAAGGAATCGGGCCTACCATTTGGCAGTATGGGTGTTGTTGGAATAATCGGGTCCGTCATTGCTTTTAAAACTTTAGCATAAAAAAGAGTGGAATTATTTTTTATAACATTGTCTTTATAAGCTGTAACATCTTCATTAATGGCTTTAAGTCGTTTGTTAATTATTTCAACAGAATCTTTATTGTTTTTTAATTTTTTTAATTGATCTCTCAGATCACTGGCTTCTTTATAACGTTTTCCAATATATAATTGATAATCATAAAATACTTTATTTTCTGGAGAACCTGTTACCTTCATTTTTTCAATAAAATTGGCAGTATCTGTTTCAAGAGAAAAATTGTGTTCAGTTTTACCGGCAATAATAAATTCAAAATAGGTTTTGTTAGGTAGTACAGCTAAATAAACACCACCTTCAATAGCAGTGTCACTTTTAAATACACAGTTTCCCTTGCCATCAACTTTTACGGTATCGCGGATATATTTTTTATCACCATAATAATAAGCAAGCATGCAAGTGGTATCTTTTATGCCGTTTATTTTTACTTTAATAGTGTAGTTGTCTTTGGCTGTTGCAGTTTTATCTCCATTGCTAAATGCAAATGCTTTAGAATAAACGAGTATACAACTTATTGAAAGTAGGAGTAATAGTTTTTTCATTGCTTATCAATTTTGTAACAAAAGTAATAGGAATAAACCAATTTTCAATTTGCAAGATAAAATTTACAAACAATAGTTTATAATGCTAAATGTTATTATCTGTTAATAGGGTTTAATCTTTTAAATTCCGAGCAAATAATGGCTGTTGCCATGGCAACATTTAAAGAGTCAATTTCTTTGTTTGAATTAAAAGAAGGAATAAAAAGAGGTTGTTTAATGAATGATCTTATTTCATTTGAAATTCCATTTGATTCATTTCCCATGATGATAATACCATGAGAACTTAATTTTTGTTCGTAAATATTTTTTCCATTTAAGAGGGCCCCATAAACTGGTAATTTTGTTTGGATAGAAAGTTTTTCAAAAAGAGAAACCAAATCTTCATAATGTATTTTTACTCTTGTAATAGAACCCATAGTAGCTTGTATGACTTTAGGATTATAACAATCTGCACTTTCTTTGCTACAAATAATATTCTTTATCCCAAACCAATCGGCCAAACGAATAATGGTGCCAAAATTACCCGGATCTTGTACATTATCTAAAACAATTGAAAGTTCATTTTTTAAATAATCAATGTTAAGTTCATTTTTAGGAATTTTACATACAATCAAAACTTCATTAGGAGTACTGAGATTACTTATTTTTTTGAGTTCAATTTCATTAACTGCTCTATATTCATCAGCTTTTTGAAGTTCATTTTTGTTTTTATCTAACCATTGTGGTGTAGCATAAATAGATTTAATATGAATATCTGAAAGCAAGAGTTCATGTATTATTTTTTCTCCTTCGGCAATAAATTCTAAAAATTGAGTTCTATATTTTTTAATTGAAAGGGATTGTATGTGTTTTATTGTATTTTTAGAAAGCATCTGTATTGATTGTTTGTAGATATAATTTAGAGAAACTCTAATATAACATCATTTACTTGATAGGTTTGTTAAAATATTACGAAATTTGAATTTAAATAATTTTGTTTTTGAAAAGGCATACATCTAAATATTATTGTTTTTTATTATTTCTTCTGCTTGCATTTGCATCATGCAGGCCTACTAAATCATTGGTAGACGGACAGTATTTGCTGAATAAGGTTATTATTAAAAATCAAATAAAGGATATTGATAAAGAAAATTTACTTCCATTTTTAAAACAAAGACCCAATTCTCGTTTGTTAGGGCTTTGGCGCAACAGGCTTTTTTTTTACAATGTGGGATATAGTATAAAACGCCCCAAATTAAAAAAATCCTTGATGAATTCAGGAGAAGCCCCTGTGATTTTAGACTCTCTATTAACGGAGAAAAGCAGAAAACAATTAGAATTATATACACATAATAAAGGTTATTTTAATTCAATTGTAAGAGATTCTGTTGTTATTACAGGAAAGAAAAAAGTGAGTGTGTATTATAGCCTTACATCCTCAGTTCCTTATACTATAAGAAATATTAGTTATGTAATTAGCGACCCTAAAATTGATCAAATTGTAAGAAGAGATACCAAGCCTCTTACCCTTGTTAAAACCGGAGAAAGGTATGATGTAGATGTGTTACAACAAGAGCGAGATAGAATTACAAAAGATTTAAGAAACAGAGGGTTTTACAATTTTGTAAAAGAATACATTTATTTTCAAATTGATAGTAATCTTAATAATCATCAAGTAGATATTGTTTTTGGAATTAAAAACCGACAAACCCTAGATGGGGAACAAATGCATGAACGGTATTACATTAATGGCATTTATATTCAAACCGATTATAATTTTAGAAATAATAGTGTAACCGATACTTTAAAATATACCGATTATTATTTTTTAACTCATTCTAAACTTAAATATAAGCCCAAGGCGCTTTCTCAACAGGTATTTTATAAAAAAGATGATTTATTTAAAATAGATAGGCTTACTCTTACCTATAATCGATTAAGCAACTTAAACGTTTTTAAAAGTGTAAATATTCGATTTGAAGATAGCCCTTCTGATTCTTTAGGAAATAAACAACTCAATTGTTTTATAGAGCTTACACCCGCACCCACTAATTCATTTACTATTGAAATGGAGGGTACGCATAATACCATTAATGGAAATGGAGTAGCGGGAAGTATTGTTTATAAAAATAAAAACCTATTTCATGGAGCAGAGATATTTCAGTTTAAATTAAAAGGAGCCATGCAAATTCAAAAAACCCTTACTGATGAACAATCAACAAGTGACCAAACATTTTTATCAATATTCAATACGCTTGAGCTTGGGCCTGAGGTAACACTTTCGTTTCCCAAGTTTTTATTTTTTGGAAATTCCGAAAAATTTTCAAAATCTTTTAATCCCAAAACTGCGCTTACAGCATCTGTTACTTTTCAAAAACGTGTCGATTATACACGACAAATGGCTAATCTTTCTTTGTCGTACAATTGGAAAGAATCGGTGTTTAAAACCCATATTATCACTTTTCCCAATTTCAGTTATCTTTTAATCGATCCTAATTCACCCATCTTACAAGATAATGCTGTTGTGAATGATATTTTGCTTAAAAGTCAATATAGCGACCAGTTTATTACTGGCGCCAAATACAGTTTCATTTTTAATAATCAACATTTGAATCAGCAACGCGACTTCATGTATTTTAGGGGAAATCTTGAATTGGCCGGAAATGCATTAAGACTCATGAGTAATCTTGTAAAAAGTGAGCCCAATCAATATAATCAATTTCAATTGTTAGGAATTAACTATGCTCAATTTATATTACCCGATATAGAATTTAAGTATTATAAAATATTTAGTCAGTTTAATTCATTGGTGGGTCGTATTTCAATGGGGGTAGGTATTCCGTATAAAAATTCGTATGCATTGCCTTTTGTAAAAAGTTTTACTCCGGGTGGCACCAATGATATTCGAGCATGGGAAGCATACTCTCTTGGCCCGGGATCTTATCATAGTGACGAACAAAAAACACAAGTTGGAGATGTTAAATTAGAAGCCAATATTGAAGGTAGATTTGATATTTATAAATACTTAGAAGGAGCCTTATTTATTGATGCCGGAAACGTATGGCTTATGCATGAAGATATCTTAAGGCCCGGTGGTAATTTTATGTTCAAAGGCAGTAATAATTTTATTAATCAAATTGCTATTGGGGCAGGTATTGGTTTTCGTTTCGATTTTTCTTTTTTTATTCTTCGCTTTGATATGGGTTTACCACTCAGAACGCCTTATTTACCGGATGGTCAAAAATGGATATGGTATGCTGTTAAACATACAAAAGGATATACCGATGAATTTGGTGTTTACATTGATGGCGGAGTATGGAAGAATGAAGTTCTGGATAGAATCAACTTCAATTTAGGAATTGGATATCCATTTTAAACCACAACGCTATTTAATAAAGATTCAAAAATTAATTTCCCATCTGTATTAAACAATTCAGAATCTGAGGCACGTTCAGGATGTGGCATCATGCCAAAAACATTTTTTTGTTTGTTGCAAACCCCTGCAATATTGTCCAATGCCCCATTAGGGTTAGATGCTGCATTTATATTTCCTTTTTCGTCACAATACTTAAATAGTATTTGATCATTGTCGTAGAGTGATTTTAAGGTATCTGAATCGGTATAAAATCTGCCTTCGCCATGAGCAATAGGAATTTTTAAAACTTGGGTTTTATTTATTGAGGAACTTATAATAGCACTTGAAGACTGTGATTTTACATAAACATTTTTACCAATAAATTTTTTAGGAATATTTGCCAATAATGCTCCCGGTACTAAATTAGCTTCACATAAAATTTGAAATCCATTGCAAACCCCAAATACATAACCTCCTTTGGCTGCAAAAGCAATTACACTTTCCATAATAGGAGAAAAGCGAGCAATGGCTCCTGAACGGAGATAATCTCCATAAGAGAATCCGCCCGGCAATACAATCATATCGCAATTTTTTAAATCACGGTCTTTATGCCACAAAACTTCTACTTTTTGTTTCATAATGGTTTGCAATACATAAATCATATCTTGATCGCAATTAGAGCCGGGAAAAATTACTACACCAAACTTCATGTCTTTGAATTATTTTAAATGATAGGATAAAGGTAATTAATCTGAACAAAAATAGTAGTCAATACAAGTAAAATAAATAATACTTCTACCATAAAAGATTTGGTGGATAATAGAAAATAGTTAGATAAAAAAATGGAGAATGGAATGGATAAATAGATAAAACGACAATTGCCATCAACATGAAAGATTAAAAACGAAACAAGGCTAATTATAATAAACCAAGTTAATAAAGAATACCCTTTCTTGATTTTTACTGATGTGGAATTTAAATAGGTATTGATTTTTAGATAGGCAATAATTACTAAAATGAAAATGAAACATCCAATACTATTTCTATAAAGTGTATTTGTTGTTACGTATACGGCATCCGGGAATTGAAAATATAGTTTGATAAAATTGTAATCTTGGCCACTTACTATTTTCCAAGTGATTATAAAAATATAGGGTACTAAAATACCACAAATAGATATTAGCCATTCTCTCCACGAAAAGGATCTAAAAATAATTAAAGCAACAATTATGAGGATGTAAAAAAATAGGGCTTGAAATGAAATGAGTGAAGCGATTGCAATAAGAAATGAAGCATTAAAAATTAAATTATCTATTGTTTTTTGTTTGTACATGTTCAATAGTAGATCGCAAGCCAATAAAATAAAACTACTTGCTAGTAAAGTAGGACTAAGGGTTCTGAAATCGGGTAAGAGGCTTCCTAAAATAATGTATAATAAACTTGGAATATAACTAGATCGAATAATTAAATCATGCCTGTTAATCCAAAGATTAATATAGATACCTTGTGCAATAAGAATTAAACATGCAAGAATTGTAGCGATGTATGGAGAATGCATTGTAAGCCAATTAATAATTTGATAGAGAGGCATTCCATTATAATTAATAATTATAGGATTAATAAAGGTGGGAACCCATAAGAATAATATGACTAAAAGTAATAAGGCAAGTGTAAATGACTGATTGTGCCTAAATAGAGCAAAGGATAGGGTCATAATATTACTAAGCCAATAGATTTGTTATGGGTTGATTGAAAGATAATTTTACAAAGGTAATTTTTTTAGATAGCGCATTAATATTTTCTTTATAAAAAAGAATTATATTTGTTCAAAATAAAATGTACATTTTACAAAACATCATACCATGACAAAATTTTGGAACGGACTAGGAGATTTAATTCATTCAGCATTTGGGCCCATTGAAGCTTTAGGCGCTAATGGATTCAATAAATTATTAATTGTGATTGGCTTTGTTGCTTTTTTTTACTGGTTATCTAAAATGGCTAAGTATGAAAAAGATGAGAAGAAATTTTCATAGAAATATTTCTAAAAATTATCATTTATGTCCCTCTCTTGAGAGGGATTAAGGGAGAGGAAATAAAAAACATTTAATTTTTAGAAAGCATTTATTGCCTTTCTAACACTTCCATGTTTCAAGAGTAATTTTTTTGCTTTTTCATAAGGTAATTTAAGTTTTTTGACTAGAATTTTTGTACCCCTGTCAATGAGTTTATCATTGCTTAGTTGCATGTCAACCATAATATTTCCTTTTATTCTTCCTAGTTTTATCATTACAGTTGTAGAAATCATGTTTAAAACTAATTTTTGAGCAGTACCGGCTTTCATGCGCGTACTGCCCGTAACAAATTCAGGACCTACTACTACTTCAACAGGAAATTTTGCGGTTTTTGCTAGTTGGCTTTGAGGATTACACGTAATGCATCCCGTAACAATTCCATTTTTATTACAAGTTTCAATACCCCCAATTACATAAGGGGTAGAACCGGATGCCGCAATACCAATTACAACATCTTTTTCATTTATGTGGTGTTTTTTTAAATCTCTCCAAGCGCCTTTAGTATCATCTTCTGCAAATTCTACTGCTTTACGTATGGCCTTATCTCCACCGGCAATTATTCCCACAACAAGACCTTGTTCAACACCATAAGTTGGTGGACATTCAGATGCATCCACAATTCCCAGTCTACCACTTGTTCCTGCACCAATATAAAATAAGCGACCTCCTGTTTTCATTTTGTCAACAATAACAGCAACCAATTCTTCTATTTGAGGAATTGCTTTTTCAATGGTATGCGGAACGGTTTTATCTTCTTTATTGATGTTTTTCAATAATAAATTAGTATTCATCTTTTCAAGATGCTTGTATTTGGAAGTGCTCTCAGTAATTTTTTGCGACATCTATTTATTATTCAGTATGAACAAACCTAATAATTTTTTCATAGATATACATATATTATTTATTCTATAAAAAATTAAATTTAATTCTGTTCTAATAGTGATTATAAACGCTATTCAATTAAATAGCTTTATTTTTCTGCATTATAAGTTGTAGTGGCTGAGCTAAGTCGGAGCGTATAAAAAAAACTTAAAAGGATAATATCGCCTTAGGGCTTTAAAAATAATAGAACTATTTTTTTCCACTTTATCATTAGTAGTTCGTACTTTGTTTAAAATATATTGCCACATGAAATTTGACGATTACCACATTCTCCCCTCCCTAAAAAAAAGTCTTTCTGAAATGGGCTTTAAACGTCCTACAGATATTCAGTTTAAGGCCATACCCAGTATTTTAAATGGAGAAGATGTAATGGCTATTGCGCAAACGGGTACCGGTAAAACAGCTGCTTTTGCTATTCCCATTATTCATTATTTAGAAAGTGTAAAACGAGAACATGAAGGCATTCGCGCATTGGTGATGGCGCCTACTAGAGAATTGGCAGTTCAAATTCAAGGTGTGTTTTCTGCTATTGCAAAATATACTGATTTGAAAATTTTAGCCTTGGTGGGTGGATTAGAACAAGAACGTCAGATTAAAGAATTGCAAACCGGTATTGATATTTTAGTGGCTACACCTGGTCGTATGTTTGATCTTATTTACCAGCGCCATGTGAAAATTACCAAAACAGAGATTTTAGTGTTAGATGAATCGGATCAAATGCTTGCTCTTGGTTTTTTAAAAGATATTCAAGACGTAAAAAAGTTTTTACCTAAAGTACATCAAACTTTATTTTTTTCAGCTACCATAAATTTAGAAATTAAAGATTTGGCCTATTCTCTTGTTCGCAATCCCATACGCATTCAAATTTCTCCTAAAAATCCGGTTTCTAAAAATGTTGATCATACTGTGGCCATGATTGAAATGGACGACAAACGTTTTTTTCTTGAACGCATTATTAAGCAAAATCCCGAAAGTAAAATTTTGGTTTTTGTAAGAACAAAAGTTCGTGCCGAAAGGGTTTTTAAAGCTATGGAGCGAGTAGAAATAAAAACGGTAACCATTCATGGCGATAAATCGCAAGAAGAACGCTTTGATGCTTTGAAAAAATTTGCGGACGAAGAAATAAGGGTTTTAATTGCTACAGATTTAAGTGCTCGTGGAATAGATATCAAACAAGTTGGATATGTAGTTAATTATGATTTGCCCGATGAACCTGAATATTATGTGCATCGTGTAGGGCGTACGGGTAGGGGAGTAGAGCGAAAAGGGTATGCTGTTTCATTTTGCAGTCCAGAAGAAAAACCTTTGCTTGATGCAGTTGAAAAATTTATTGGAGTACCAATAAAAGTAATGGAAATAGAAAAAGGAGATTACCAAGCTACCGTAGATTTTTCTGCCGAAGCCAAAACAGATTTAAAATCCATTATGAAAGAAATTGAGGATTTTGAAAATTTTCAGAAAAATAAAAAAGGCAAGAAGAAAAAAAGAAATAAGAGTTAGAAGACCGAAGCTTGAAGACGGGAGTTTTCTAGCTTCCGTCTTCTAACTTCCGGCTTAGTGCTACTTTCCTTTTTTTGCTTTTTTAGCAAGGCGTTTTTCTTTTAATGTTTTAGTTGGCTCTTTTTTAGTAGCCTTCTTCATATCTGTTCCTTTTGACATAAATAAAAGTTTTAATTAGTTAGTTTTCAAACTTACAAAAAATTGTTTTAGATTCTTTACATTTGAAAATCTAAAATAAAATAGAATGACAAAATTTATTACTCTATTCATAATTTTTCTTTTTTCAATTCATCTTTATAGCCAAAATGTTTGGCAAACGTATCCCTACGCTCCAACAGGTAGCGTTCTTAATTTTCCCAGTGATGATGGCCGGCATAACGGTTTAAATGTTACAACTGAATGGTGGTATATTAATTTACACCTAATTGGTGCTGCACCGGCATATAAAAAATACGATGTAATGCTATGTTATTTTAGCAAGCCTGCAACCATGCGAATTTTTAATATTGCAGATCCTGTTTCGGGTACTTTTCATTCTGATGTGAATAAAACTCCTTTTGTTTTTTCTCAACAAGATGGTTATTGGAAACTTAAATACAATATTCCATTATTAATTAGCGATTATTCAAATTGGACTTATTATAGCGATAGCAAGCCATACAGTTATGTTTACCATGCCGAAGAACCTGTTAAAAAAGATGAATTAAATATTACTGTGGTTGGCAATCGTGCACCTCTTATTGTGGGACACGATGGTTTTGTTCCTATTGGTGATCATGGAGATTCTTCATTTTACTATTCTTATTCAAATATGAAAGTTACGGGAACCATTAAATTTGCCGGTATACTAGACACTATTTCATCAGGTATAGGTTGGATTGATCGCCAATACGGGCCCTTTCTTGTAGGCATCAATACACAAAATTTATATGAATGGTTCTCATTACAGGTAGATAATCCGGGAGTAACATGGGGTGTTCCACAATCACCATCTGAATTTAATATTTGGCAAATATTTTCGGATGAAAATAGCGTTCCCTATAAGCCGGAATCTCGGTTGGTAAGTGGCATGTATCCTGACGACTCTCAAGATACTTGTTCAACTTTTATTTTTGAAAGAACAGGTTATTGGTATGACAAAGCTGATAAAGCTTATTATTCACAAGGTTGGAGATTTATAAATCCTTTAAAGGGCGTAAATATTGATATGACTGCCTCTATAGCAGATCAGGTAATTGATGTAACTCTCTTTAAATTTTGGGAAGGTAGTATGGAACTTAAAGGAACTGTAAATAATAAATCTGTTGATGGACTTGGATTTGCAGAACTTGTTGCCGGGCATGATAAAGAAATTAAATGCCCATCGGTACCTTTTAATTTAATGGTAACAACAGCCACTAATTATTATGCATTAAAATGGTCTGCTAGTTCAGAAGGCTCTTATCCAATAGGAGGATATAGAATATATAAATCAAAATTAAATGATGGGCATTGGCAATATGTTGCCAGTACAAAAGATTTATTTTATAATGATTATTTAGCTTCTAAAGATTCTGGATATTATTATACCGTTTCAAGTTTTGATGATCAAACAGCTACATCGGCCAGTACTTATGCTGTTCCTGTTTGGGTAAATTCTATAACAGAAATTAATGATGTTGCACAATCTGATAATTTGATTCGTCTTTACCCTAATCCATGTACGGACAATATTTGTATTGAATTGGCAGATTATAAAAATACCTCGGTTGAGATTAGAAATCTAGAGGGACAATTATTGAAAAGGGATAACTTACAAATAGAAAATAAACAAATAGACGTGCATAATTTGCCAATTGGTGTGTATGTTATTAAGGTAATAAATGACAATGGTATCACAACTAAAAAATTAATTAAGCAGTATGGTCATTAATCAAACAAACTTCCAGTTTGTGGTTTTGGTTTAAAGGGTTTTTTAAGATGTTTGTAGGCTAATTCAGTAGCTTCTCTTCCACGAGGAGTACGCATTAAATAGCCTTCTTGAATTAAGAAGGGTTCGTATACTTCTTCAATGGTTTCACTTTCTTCACCCACTGCAGTAGCAATTGTTGTAATACCTACGGGGCCTCCTGCAAATTTTTCAATGATTGCTAAAAGGATACGGTTATCCATCTCATCTAATCCATTTTGATCAACATTAAGGGCTGCAAGGCCAAAATCAGTAATATTCATATCAATAGTGCCATTGCCTTTGATTTGAGCAAAGTCGCGTATACGTCTCAGTAATGCATTTGCAATACGGGGCGTTCCTCTGCTTCTACGTGCAATTTCAAAGGCAGCATCAGAAGTAATTTTAATTTTCAATATCTCAGAAGAACGTTGCACAATAGACGTAAGTAATTTTGCATCATAATATTCAAGCCTGGCATTTATTCCAAAACGAGCGCGTAGGGGAGAAGTAAGTAGACCTGAGCGCGTAGTTGCACCTACCAATGTAAAGGGATTAAGCGATATTTGAACACTACGGGCATTAGGACCGGTATCAATCATAATATCAATCTTAAAATCTTCCATAGCAGAATACAAATATTCTTCTACAATAGGGCTTAAGCGATGTATTTCATCAATAAATAAAACATCATTGGTTTCGAGATTGGTTAATAAACCCGCTAAATCACCCGGTTTATCTAAAACTGGGCCCGAAGTAGTTTTAATATTTACACCTAATTCATTGGCTACAATATTGGCAAGGGTTGTTTTTCCTAATCCCGGAGGGCCGTGTAAAAGTACATGGTCAAGGGATTCTTCTCTTTGTTTGGCTGCTTTTACAAATACTTTTAGGTTTTCAACAATTTTATGTTGGCCGGTAAAATCGCCAAACTGAGCCGGGCGTAATACTTTTTCAATTTCTTTTTCTGTAGTAGAAAGAATATTAATATCAGGATCTACATTTTTGTTTCGAGCTGCCATAGTAATAAAATCAAAAATACATTTTTATTCTTAATCTATACTGTGTGTGCCTAAAATTTGAAATTTTAGATGGTCAGAAGTCAGGAGTCGGAAGACAGAAGAACTTCCATTTTTTAATTCAATAGTTCGGTAGTTTTTTTATAAACTCAATTGTTTTATTAATGTGAGTATACATCAATTGATCTTCTTCAATAAACGGTACTAATTTTCGATAGTCAGCAATAATCTTTTCGAGGAATACACTTGTTTTTAATGGTTTTCTAAATGCTAATGCTTGAGCAGCAGTAAATAGTTCTATAGCTAAAATACGTTCAAGATTTTCTGTTACTTTAAATAATTTTGTTGCTGCATTAGCTCCCATGCTTACATGATCTTCTTGCCCCATTGATGATTCAATAGAATCAACAGAAGCTGGTGTGCAAAGTTGTTTGTTTTGGCTTACAATAGAAGCCGCAGTATATTGAGGAATCATAAAACCCGAATTAAGCCCGGGATTAGCAACTAAAAATGGAGGTAATCCCCTTTTTCCGGATATTAATTGATAGGTTCTTCTTTCAGAAATATTGCCAAGTTCTGCCAATGCAATGGCTAAATAATCTAAAGCAAGTGCCAAGGGTTGGCCATGAAAATTACCGGCAGAAATTATTAAATCTTCGTCAGGAAATAGAGTTGGATTATCAGTAACGGAATTAATTTCTGTTTCAAATATTTCTATTGCATGTTGTATTGCTCCTTTACTAGCCCCATGCACTTGTGGTATACAACGAAACGAGTAGGGATCTTGAACATGTGCTTTTGCACGAGCACTAATTTCACTTCCTTTTAAATATTCAGAAACATTTTTTGCGGTTTCTATTTGTCCTTTATGCGGTCTAATTTGCTGAATCAATTGATGAAAGGGCTCTATTCTTCCATCAAATGCATCTAGAGAAATACTTCCAATAGAATCAGCCGTTTTTGATAAACGCATAGCTTGTAACAAACAATAAACACCATAGGCTGCCATAAACTGTGTTCCATTAAGCAATGCCAAGCCTTCTTTTGATTGCAATTGTAAGGGTTTCCAACCCAATTGCGCAATTACTTTTGAACTAGCTTGTTTTTCTCCTTTATAATAAACTTCTCCTAAGCTAATCAATGGTAAAGATAAATGCGCAAGGGGAGCCAAATCTCCCGAAGCCCCCAATGAACCTTGTTGAAATACTATCGGTGAAATATTATGATTATACATATCAACCAATCGTTGTACTACAACTAAACTCACTCCTGAATTTCCAAAACTGAGTGAATAAATCTTTAGCAATAGCATTAACCTTACAATCTCAACAGGCACTTCATCTCCAGTACCACAAGCATGCGACATTACTAAATTATGCTGCAATTGCCCAAGTTTATCAATTGAAATAGACTGGTTGTATAAAGCCCCAAATCCGGTATTGATGCCATATATAGGTTTATTTTCAGTATTTAATTTGTTATTTAAATAGGTTCTGCAATGATTGATTTTTTGTTTCGCATTTTCAGAAAGTTCAAGAGTATGAGAGCAAGAAGATAATTTAGAAATAGTCTCTAAATTGATAGAACGAATGGGATCTATTAAGTACGTTATCATGGTAGAAAATTAAATAAACCCAAAAATAAGAATTTAGCTTGAGGTATTTTATGCATTTATAGAAGCATTCTCCTATCTTTGTAAAAATAATTCGTACAATTTTTAATATTTAAATATTTAATTAAAATGGGAAAAGGAGACAAAAAATCAAGAAAAGGAAAAATTTTTCAAGGATCATACGGATTAACCCGTCCAAGAAAAGCTAAAAAATATTCCCCAACTGCTACCGTTGAGGGTGCTGCTGTAAAAGCAACAACTGAGAAAAAAGGTGCTGCTAAAAAATCAAAAGCTGCAAAAAAAGAAGATTAAATCTTTTAAGAGGCTCTTTCAAAATCTCTCGCATTTGTGATTTTATATAATGAGCATTAAGCATGTTTTTTCTGTATTAATAGCTTATAAAACAGCTAGATGATAATTTTTTTTTTATTATCTAGTTGTTTTTGCTTTTACGCCTCTAACAATTGCATATATTGAAAAAGCCAAAGGTCCAAATAATATACAAACCAATAAAATTGGCGATACCAACCAATGATTAATGCCTTTTTTTCGGGCATCAAAGAAAATCCAACGACCAACAAATAGATCAAAAGCACCTGCATATGTCCAAAATAAGCTGGCACTCCAAGTTGAGCTCATCAATTTAGCAAGTGATGTGGGAGAAGGATTCTGAAAACTAGATATTGCTTCCGAAAAATTTGGAAGTAAAAAAATAAGATAGCAAATAGTTGGGGGAAGAATGATTAAAGGAGACTTTACCATTTTTTCAGTTAATGGTAAATGAGGGAAAAATATCATCATGAGCCAAAAGGGCAAAACTACAATTGCAGAAAAATGAAATAATATATCCATGTATATGGTTTTTATTTATTTCTGTTTAAATGGTCTTCTTTTTCCGCTAAACTTACTTTTATTCAATCCTGCTTTTATAATGTATTCTGGGCCCTCACCTAATTCAAAAGGCAGGGCTATTTTGGTAATTTCTTTTTGAAGAAATTTTTCAATCCTCATAAATTTTTCAACATCTTTTTCATTAATAAAAGTAATGGCAACCCCTGAAGTTTCAGCACGGCCTGTTCTGCCAATACGGTGAACATAGTCTTCGGCATCTGATGGTGCATCAAAATTAATAACCAAATCAATGTCTTTTATATCAATGCCTCTCGATAAAATATCTGTAGCAGCTAAAATTTGAAATTGACGATTTTTAAATTCTATCAATACTTTTTCTCTTTCTTGTTGTTCAAGGTCTGAGTGAATACTTTTTGCCGTAAGGCCTAATTTTCTAAGTTCTTCTTCTAATTTTTTTACACCACTCTTGGTAGAGGAGAAAATAATAACACTTTGCATATTCTTTCCATGCAACAATGATTTAGTAAGTTCTAGCTTTTGTGAATCATAAGCCAAATAAGCAACTTGAATAATACTTTCAGCAGGTTTAGAAACAGAGATACTAACTTCTTCAGGTTTATTCATAATGTCTTTAGCAAGCTGCCTTATTTTATGCGGCATGGTAGCTGAAAACATAAGCGTTTGTCTTTGTTTAGGCAGAAAACTAACAATGCGCATAATATCTTCATAAAAGCCCATCTCAAGCATTTTATCAGCTTCGTCAAGAACCAAATGCTTTAGTTGAGAAAAATTAAAATACCCTAGGTTAATGTGAGAAGTAAGTCTACCGGGAGTTGCAATCACAATATCTACCCCGGATTTTATGGCACGTTTTTCAAGATCAAATGAAGCTCCATCACCACCACCGTAAATAGCATAGGAGCTAGAATTAGTAAAATACGCTAAAGCTTGAACTTGCTGATCGATCTGCAAAGCCAATTCTCTTGTTGGAACAATTACCAATGTGTTAATATTGTTTGACGATTGAGCACTCAATTTATCTAAAATGGGTAATAAATAAGCAGCCGTTTTTCCGGTACCCGTTTGAGCGCAGGCAATTAAATCTTTGTTTTCTAAAATATGAGGTATTGTTTTTTCCTGAATAGGAGTAGGTGTATTAAATCCTATTGAATCTATAGCTTCGAGCAGGCTAGAGTGTAACTTAAAATCGTGAAAGGTCAAAATTATTTATTGTTTAATGTTTTGAATTTACAATCCAAAGGTACAAAAATTAGGGGATACTAAATTTAAATTGCCATCTAATAACCTTATACAACTTTCAATGCAAAAAATTTCTGAAATGAGAATTATTATTTAGACGTAAATTAAAATGTTGCCGATATTCCAAAATAAATCATTCTTCCAATAGATGGAATAATACCCGGACCGGGATATTCTGTAGTTCTCAGTGTAAAATATTTTTCATCTCTTAAGTTATTTACTCCCAATCTTAATTGATATTTTTCTTTAATTCTGTATGAAGAAGAAATATCAATAAGTTGATAGGATGGGATAATTCCAGAAAGTGCATCTTCAGCAAACTTTGTGTTGCCGGCATCACCAAAAGAAGAAGCTGTATAGGAATATTGAATGTTGAATGAAAAATAATTGTATTTATAATTTAGGCCAATACGTTCAATATTTTTGGGAGCATATTCTACCTCATTGCCGGCAAATTCTCCGGAAATATAATGAGCATCAACAAAAGCATAAGAATTGTATATACTCAACTTGCCAAATTTATGGGTATAAATCAATCCATCTAAAATATTTAATTCAATATACGTTTCTATACCTTTGTGTTCGGCATTTCCTGTATTGGTTCTAAAGGCATAAGTTACAGTGTCTGTTTTGTAAATGGTTCCAATCTTATTTTTATAATTGATGTAAAATAATCCCAAATCAAAATTTAAAATATGCTTTATACTACCTCTATATCCCATATCAATATTGTCTGCGCTTGCATCTTTGAGATTGGGATCAATTTTAGCAATGGTGCCAAATGGCGTTAATTCAGCGTAAGAAATAGGGCGATAGCTTTGGCTAAGGTTTGAATAAATATTTGTTGCTTCAGAAGTTTTAAATTGTAATCCTACTCCCCCTATTAAAAATGAACGGCTGCATTTTTGCATATCAGAAATCACATAAGGATTAGTGCTGTCTTCTTCTTCATTTTCATCGTAACCATCAGCAATACTACTCAAATATTCATAACGGAGCCCCGGTGTTATACTAAAACATTTTCCAAGCCTAAAAGTGTTTTCAATAAATGGAGCAATATTGGTATTATAAAAATTCATATTGCCGCCCCAACCCGAAGTGGTGGTATAATCCAAATCGCTTCCTGTGGTACCATCTGCTCCATGTTGTCGTTTAAGAAAAGAATAAGCATAGCGAATGCCAATAGATAAGGTTTGCTTCTGTTGAGCAAAATTATAATTAGTAAGAAAACGAAATTCATTTGTAATACTCCTAAAATATTCGTGTTCTACTTCACGTGCAACATAAGCGAGATCAGGCGTAATAGAATCTAATACTCCAGGGCCGCCATCTTCATTTCTCCAAACTAAATCACGCTCGCTATATAGAAACGAAGATTTAAAATTGAATGAAGAATTATCATTTATTTTGTAACTGATATTTGCAGCCAAAATATTCCAAGGACTTTGAAGCCAATTGCGGGAACGCAAAGATTGTTTTGGATCGGCATTAAAAAGAGAATCCGTTAAACCTCCAGGCATTCTGATTGTGTTTCTAAGTGTGGTATATTCAATTCCAATTTGAATATTTTCATTAGGATTGTATTTTATACCTACAAAACCCGATAATTGCCTTTGCTCTGAATTACTTCTCCATCCTTCAAAATATCTGTATTGTATAAATCCATAATAATTTATTTTTTTTATAGTACCGCCTATAGATGTAAAACTGTTAAACATATTATAACTACCAACAGTTTCAGACGATGTACCTTCAATTGGTTTATTTGAACCCTCTTTTAATTCATAATTAATCATACCGCCAATTTGCGGACCAAAAGCCAACGATGATGCTCCATGTAAAAATGTAATGCTCTTTACAGCTTCCATGGGTGGCAAATAATACGCTTCGTTGTATCCGAAAATATCTGCTGAAACATTGTATCCATTTTGGCGCGTATTGGTTTCAATGCTTTGATAAGGATTTAATCCGCGAAAAGCAATTCCATTTGCAGTAAAGCCTCCACTTTCGGTTTCGATAATATTCAAACCTGGAATTCTCCCAATAATTTGACGTGTGTTATTGATGGCTTTATTTGCGTCTAAACTATCAATGACGAGCACTTCATTTTTCTTTCCTGTATATATTATTTGTCCATCATCGTCTTTCATTCTTCCTATACCATTCATGGCTTTGTATGTTTCAATAACCACTTCTTTTAATATATTCGTAGAATCAGAAATTTGCGATTTACAAATGGAAGTAAAAAATAAAAATGAAATGGAAAAGATAATTGTTTTACTCATGTTATATATATGGGCAGTTCTAAGAATTGATTTTTTTTGCTTCCTCTCCCTTAAGCCCTCTCTTTGAGAGAGACATAAATTGTAATTTTTAGAACTACCCATATATTTGTATTAGAATTTTTCAGGAACAAAGGAATAGAAGAAAAATATTTTTCACAATACCGGGAAAACGGTATTTAGAATATTTCTAAACTAATTGTATGAGGTGAAAAAGAAGAGGGATGATTGTTGTGTTTATTGTTCTTTCGGTTCAGTAAAATGCCCATCAATGCAGGAGAAGAAAAAATGTTGCTAAAATCTCTAACTCAGCCCTACATTTTAGAATAAAAATGGCAGTGGCTTTTAGCAATTTCTGTATTCGGAATTTTCAAAAATGATTCGTTTAATTTAATACTATTTAATTCTTTTAAATTTCCCTCACGATATTCTTCTCTAGTAATTAGTATTACTAAATCTGCATATATTTTTTTATAATCCGTAATTCGCAAACGATTTTGAGGTTGCACAGTATTATCAATCAATTGCCATTGTTTTTCTGAAAATTGCAAATAATTATAAATGGTAATGGATTTATCAAAATGAGCAAAATGATCTGACATATCAATAAAATGTGACATCAGCCCTCCTGCCCTGGCAATGCGTTTAAATTCTTTTAAAATATCTTTTAAAATGAATGGATATACATGTTCAAATGTATTGTTAGATGTAATCAAATCAATAGAACCATTTTGTAAACTTAATTTTCTTGCATCTTGAACCAAATAGTTGAGATGTAATTTCTCCAATATTTGATTAAGCGTAATAACTTCTTTGTTCTTTAAAATTGATTCTAAACTTTGAAATCGTTCAGACAAAAAGGGAATGTATTGTTCTATTTTTTTTTGATCTTCACATTCAATAAACTTTTCAATTGTGGTTAGAATTTGGGCTTTATTGGTAAGTAAAGTAAGATCAACCGTGTATATTTTTTCGGCCCCACATAAATACATGCAAATGGGAACAACGGGATACCAACCCGTTCCTAATTCTAGCGTAGTATTTAGTTTTTTGTTATCCGATAAATCCGCATATCCTTTTATATGATTTGAAGCATGTTCTAGCCGATCATAAAAATAGTCATCCGTTAAATAAACACCCTTGGTTACGTATTTTTGAAATAGAAAATTAACCTTACTACTGTATGGAAGATAAGATATGGTTTTTTGTACAATTGCTTTTAAATGCCACTTTTTCATTAGTGCAAAGATAACCCATTTATCTTGCCATAGCAAGTGCTTTTCCGCTCAAAAATCCCTACCTTTGCAGCAAAATTAAACCTTGCTGATATGCTTACAGTTACTAATCTCGGATTACAATTTGGAAAACGTGTATTATTTGATGAAGTAAACCTTAAGTTTACGCCAGGTAATTGCTATGGCGTTATTGGAGCCAATGGAGCCGGTAAATCAACTTTTTTAAAGATCTTATCCGGTGAAATTCAATCAACACGGGGAAATGTAGTAATAGAGCCTGGTGCGCGTATGGCTGTATTAAAACAAAATCACTTTGAATTTGATGAAGTAAGCGTTTTGCAAACCGTAATTATGGGGCATAGCAAGCTGTGGAGCATTATGCAAGAAAAAGATGCTATTTATGCTAAACCTGATTTTTCTGATGCCGATGGTTTAAGAGCTTCTGAACTTGAAAGTGAATTTGCAGAAATGAATGGTTGGGGTGCTGATAGTGATGCAGGAGAAGTGTTAAGTAATTTGGGTGTGAAAGAAGATGTACATCAAAAATTAATGAAAGATTTGAGCGGTAATGAAAAAGTACGTGTGTTGCTTGCTCAAGCCTTATTTGGCAATCCTGATTTATTGTTATTAGATGAGCCTACCAACGATTTAGATGTTGAAACCATCATGTGGCTTGAAAATTTTTTAGCCGATTATAAAAATACGGTTATAGTTGTTTCGCACGATAGGCATTTTTTAGACACCATATGTACCCATGTTGTTGATATTGATTTTAGCCGCATACAAATGTTTACAGGAAACTATAGTTTCTGGTATGAATCGAGCCAATTGGCTACCCGTCAAAAATCTGATCAAAATAAAAAGGCTGAAGATAAAAAGAAGGAATTATTGGAGTTTATTGCCCGTTTTAGCGCCAATGCCTCTAAATCTAAACAAGCTACAAGCCGTAAAAAATTATTAGAGAAGATAAATATTGACGAAATTCAACCTTCGTCTCGTAAATACCCCGGCATTATTTTAAAACAAGAACGTGAAGCCGGAGACCAAATACTAAATGTAGAAGACATCAGTAAAAACTATGAGGGCAATCCATTATTTTCAGGTCTTACATTTTCTGTTCGTAAAGGAGATAAAATTGCGGTACTTTCAAAAGATAGTTTAGCCATTACTACTTTGCTACAAATATTGGCTGGAGAAGTAAAGCCAGATACAGGTAGTTTTCGATGGGGAACAACCATTACCAATGCATTTTTACCCAATGATAATACAGATTATTTTAAAAGTGATTTAAATTTAATTGACTGGCTTCGTCAATACTCTGCCAATAAAGACGAAAGTTATGTTCGTGGCTTTTTAGGAAAAATGCTTTTTGCCGGAGAAGAAACTTTTAAAAGTTGTAATGTACTTTCCGGAGGAGAAAAAGTGAGATGTATGCTTTCTCGATTGATGTTACAAAATGCAAACTTTTTAATTTTAGATGAACCTACCAATCACCTAGATTTGGAGTCTATCACAGCATTTAATAATTCTTTAAAAGATTACAAGGGTACTGTTATTTTTACTTCGCATGACCATGAGTTTACCCAAACCGTTGCCAATAGAATTATTGAAATTACACCCAATGGTTCTATTGATAAAAAAATGAGCTATGATGAATACATTACAGATGAAAGAGTAAAAGCTCAGAGGGAAGAATTATATGCAATGGCAGTTTAGAAGCCATTATTTTTATTATCCATAACTATTTACTTATAACCAAAGTTGAATTCTCAATCTTTTCTCCAATTTGTAATTGAACAAAATAGGTGCCTGGCTCAAGATTAATAGTAAAAATAGAAAGATTGCCATCTTGATCTACAACTAAATTTGACCGCATTAATTCAATTTTTCCTAATACATCATACATTTTAATATTTACCAATGCATTTACATCACCATCAATTTGAATATGCAAAGTTTCATTTAATTGCACCGGATTTGGAAAGAACTTAATATTTGAACTTTCTAAAACAATATCTTGAATACCTGTAACAACAGGCACACATTGAGTTGGTAACACAGTACTCAAATTTGCAGAAGTATTGTCATTCAATACCCTATCTGCTGCTTCGCAGGCTCCTGCAATTACAAAATCGTTATAAGATATGGCTTCCGGCTCAACCGCTAATTTAATTGACGTATAATTGTAGGATAAATAAGCATCATTGTCTACAATTTGCGAATTTTTCTTTCCCGATACATTTTCAATATATGATTTGTCAGGGTTTAGGCGAACAAATTTTAAGCCCATTTTGCGTAAAGGCTCATACTGAGCAATTAAATGAGGGTGGTTGGGCTCTCCTTGCATGTGATCTTCAACTGATCCTAACAGCATAAAAAATAAATCAGGTTTTCTCATTACAACACTGTCTAAATAATAAGATCCATTTCTAATTAACCAAAAATTACGATCATCGCTTATTGATGGTAAATGAGCAACATTATTAGGTATTATTCCCAATGAATCTGCCGCATGTAAAATAGTTTCTGAATAATAAGAAATATCATTGCCAAAAGGAGAATACAACATACCTGTTAATCCATAATCAGCTCCTCCTGACTTATATTTATTATCATTGTCATTATCAAAATAAAAACCCCCTTTTAACGAAATAAAATTACTGTATGAAGCTACCACATCACTACTATAACGAAGCTTACTAAAATCAAATGTATTGGTAAGTGTATCGTATGCTAAATTTTCTCCATTTATGGAGCTTCCCTTATCAAGCGTATAATGGCCATCGCCAATAGGAGATTCCCAATTTACTATCCATTTTAATCCCGAGAGTTTATCTCCATATTTACCACTTACAATTAATGACATGTTTCCTCCATTAGAATTTGCTATAATACCCACATTATCATAATCAGGAATAATGGGAGCTATTAAATCAGCCAAAAATTTTCCATTGTTATCTGCAATTTGTCCGGTTAAAAAGCGCAATGCATCATACGCAGCCTGTATGCAATTAGGCCCTCTGCTATCATAAGTACCACCACTTATTTGAGGCAAAGTTCCACCGCCAGGATAGTTGAAAGCTACTTTTATAAAACCTTGGGAAGCAAAATTTACATTTTTAAAATCAGAAGCCTGAATCTGATCAGGATTATCTCCTCCTACAAAACAGGTTACAATAGGAGCTCCACATTGTTGCCCATACCTTTCTTTACTTGGCGTTTCAATATGAACTGCTAAACCGGTTGTACCGGCACTTGATGATGGAACATAAGTATCAAAACCAGTTTGGGCAATGCTTATTTGTGATAATAATGAACCAAGGACTATGAGAATCAATCTATGTATTTGCATAAGCTTTTTTCTGCAAAGTATTCGAAACAGCTACATCAAAAAAATATATCTTATGATCATTGTCCAATGTGTTTTTATAGATATAGCCGCTATTTAACGCATACAACACTGGTTATCAAAACAAATACAATCTCAATACAATTACATCCGACATAATTTTTATGCAAATATTTTATATTTAAACAATCTTTACATTTGCCATTGTATAATTTTATCAAATGAATAAAGTTGCCGTTGCTATATTGAATTGGAATGGAAAAAAGTTTTTAGAACAATTTCTTCCATCTGTACTACAACATTCATCTAATGATGCAGCTATTTATGTAATTGATAATGGATCAACTGATGACTCTATTGCATTTCTCCAACAAAAATATCCTAGCATAAAGGTTATTATTAACAACAAAAACCATGGATTTGCCGGAGGCTATAACCAAGGTTTAAAAAATATAGATGCTGAATATTTTGTTCTCCTCAACTCTGATGTAGAAGTTACCGCAAACTGGATAAGGCCCGTTATTGACTTAATGAAACAAAGTAATTTAATTGCTGCTTGCCAACCCAAAATTAAAGACTACAATAAAAAATCTCATTTTGAATATGCAGGAGCAGCGGGAGGCATGATGGATGATTTTGGATATACCTTTTGCAAAGGAAGATTATTTGATACCATTGAAGAAGATAATGGGCAATACAATAAGGCCTCTGAGATATTTTGGGCAAGTGGTGCTTGTATGTTTATTCGTGCAGATGTATTTAAAAGTTTTAATGGATTTGATGAAGATTTTTTTGCCCACATGGAAGAAGTTGATTTATGTTGGCGTATAAAAAACACAGGTTATAAAATTATGTATTGCCATGAATCAACTGTTTATCATGTTGGTGGAGGTACTTTACATAAATCTAATCCTCATAAAACCTTTCTAAATTTCAGAAATAATTTATATACCATCTATAAAAATGTCACCGAAGAAAAGCTATTTAGAATTCTGTATCTACGCCTTTTTCTTGATGGAATTGCCGGATTAAAATTCATCCTTTCGTTTCAATTAAAAAATTGTATCGCCATTATTAAAGCCCATCGCGCTTTTTTTAATGAATTGCCTCAGCTTCGCCAAAAAAGAACTGTCTTACAACAACAATCTTTACATCCTAATAAAACAGCTAATTATAAGGGCATGCTTATTCTCGAATATTATTTAAAAAGGAAAAAAACCTATCAAGAACTGACTTAAACAAAAAAGATGTTCAACGAAACAATGTATAAATTCTTATTGGCAATTATTATCTTAATAACTTTATTAATAAGGTGGTACTATCGTTTTAAATTTTACCACAAAACTCAAAAAGTTGCTTCCTCTTTTAAAACAAGGGAAATAGTAATTGCCGGTTCAATTGGATTGTCATTTTTTATTCCCATCATACTCTATTATACAGATAAGCTTCGTTTCTTTAATTTAAATTTCCCTATCTCAGTTCGAATATTGGGAGGCTTTTTTCTTTTATTAAATACGCTATTCTTAGGATGGATACATTACACTCTTGGTAAAAACTGGTCTCCTATACTCGAAATTCATAAGGAACAAACTTTAATAATTAGCGGTCCGTATAAATACGTGCGCCATCCCATGTATACCAGCCTTCTGTTTTATACACTGGGCTTGCCCTTACTTAGTTCAAATTGGTTAATGGGCCTATTGCCATTTATTTCGTTTATAGGAGTATATTCTATAAGAATACCTTCTGAAGAACAAATGATGATGAGTGTTTTTGGAAAACAATATCAATTTTACATGGAGAAAACAAAAAGGATTATTCCATTTTTATTTTAAATAGCGTTAGTGCTCTTTTTATTAGTAATAATCAACACAATAATCATAAAAAGAATAGTGATAATCCATGAAAAAAGACCTGTTACAACTTTAACAGCAGCGCCTAACACGCTTAATACACTTAGCTTTTTTTGATTTGATGAATTGGTTTTCATTGTTGTTGATTCATTAATAATTGTTGCATAACATCATTTTATTTGGAAAATTATCAAGAAGTTGATAAAAATTACTTTATTTGCAAATCTACTTATCAGGGGGTCTTTTCTGGCGCAAAGGTCTTAATTATTTTTTATATATCCATATATTCTATAAACTTTTTTTTAAAAATGCCGTAAAAAGCAATCCTTTAACAATATAATTTTGTGAATTTTTGTTCTTGATGTATGTTTTTTTCAGGTATACCTTTAAATAAATAAAAAACAAAAAAAAATAAACTTAAAAACAGAAAACCATGAAAAACAAAAAAATGAACTTAGAAACTTTTAAAGTAGAAAGTTTTATTACTTCAATTCAAAATGAAAAAGTGCTTTATCAATAAATAATGGAGGAGGCTTTGTTGACACAAATAAAATTTTTAGTGTATTAGGAAACGATATGCTTATTGATGTATTGATGCCATCTGTAAATCATTACCATTGTTAATAGTTATTGGGTATTGTAGCATAAAAAAAAACAACCCAAGGCTTTTTTAGCTTTGGGTTGTTTTTTATGATATATCTAGAATAATTTCTAATGTGATTTAGCGCAAGCCTCACCGCACTTTTGCATACATTCTTCTTTGCTTTTACAGCCTTTATCACATCCTGTCATACAAGAAGATGTTGCTCCTTCAGTATGTGTACATGTACTCGTACAACTACTCATTCCCGCATGTTCAACACACATGGCTTTTTCTTCAGGTGAACATTTCATCGAATCGCAATAAGCTGCACATTGTTCTTTACTCATGTGCATGCATTTTTCCATATCGCATTTCATTTCTGTTTTAGGCATGCAGCATTCTTTTTTCATTTCGCAGCCACCATGCATTTCTTCTGTTGAATTAACAGCTATATAAGGTGCAATTACTAATGAAACGATAGACATTAATTTGATCAAGATATTCATGGATGGACCGGAAGTATCTTTAAATGGATCTCCAACTGTATCACCTGTAACAGAAGCTTTGTGTGGTTCAGATTTTTTATAATACATCTGTCCGTTTATTTCAACACCTTTTTCAAATGATTTTTTTGCATTATCCCAAGCACCACCGGCATTTGATTGAAAAATTCCCATTAGCACACCGGAAACGGTAACACCTGCTAATAAGCCACCCAATACTTCAGGGCCAAATGCAAAACCTACAATTAAAGGCGTAATTAAAGCAATAGCACCCGGCATCATCATTTCACGAATTGAAGCTTTGGTAGAAATAGCAACACATTTTTCGTATTCGGGCTTTGCTTTATATTCCATAATTCCTGGAATTTCGCGAAACTGGCGTCTTACTTCTTGTACCATATCCATAGCAGCTTTTCCAACTGCCTGAATGCACAATGCAGAGAATATAAAAGGAATCATACCTCCTACAAACAAACCAGCCAATACATTCGCTTTATAAATATCAATATGTTGATTACCCGGCATTGCAATACCTACAAATGCTGCAAATAAAGCCAATGAGGTTAATGCTGCTGAAGCAATGGCAAATCCTTTGCCGGTTGCTGCTGTTGTATTACCTACGGCATCTAAATTATCAGTACGTTCACGAACTTCAGGAGGTAATTGACTCATTTCAGCAATACCACCGGCATTATCAGCAATGGGTCCAAATGCATCAATGGCTAATTGCATAGCAGTGGTTGCCATCATACCTGCTGCTGCTATAGCAACACCATATAAACCTGCAAAATAATACGATCCCATAATACCTCCAGCCAATGTTAAAATTGGAATCACAGTTGATTTCATACCTACAGATAAACCTCCAATAATATTGGTTGCATGGCCTGTTGATGATTGTTGAATAATTGATAACACAGGACCTTTGCCCATTGCAGTATAATATTCTGTAACAATACTCATGATGGTGCCTACTACCGTTCCAACAGCAATAGCAAAAAATACATTCAAATTAGAGAACTCATATCCACGAAGGCTCAATGTTTCAGGTAGCATCCACATCACTACAAAGTAGGAAGCTGCTACTGTTAATAACATAGAAGCCCAATTGCCCATATTTAAAGCATTTTGAACACTTGATTTTTCATCTTTAATACGAACAAAAAAAGTTCCTATAATAGAGAAAACAATTCCTAAACCACAAATTACCATGGGTAATAAAATGGGAGACATGCCTCCAAAATTATCGGTAACAACAATTTCTTGTCCTAGAACCATTGTTGCTAAAATAGTAGCAACGTATGAACCAAATAAATCGGCACCCATACCTGCAACATCACCAACATTATCTCCCACATTATCTGCAATAGTAGCAGGGTTACGCACATCATCTTCAGGGATACCTGCTTCTACTTTACCCACTAAATCTGCACCTACGTCAGCAGCTTTTGTATAAATACCACCTCCTACACGTGCAAACAATGCAATTGATTCAGCTCCTAATGAAAAACCTGTTAATACTTCTATTGAAGTTTTTACAGTAGAAGCGCCTAAATCAGCAAATATGTGTAAGAATGCAATGAATAAACCTCCTAAACCTAATACAGCTAAACCGGCAACACCTAATCCCATAACAGTTCCACCTGTAAAAGAAACTTCTAAAGCTTTAGCCAAACTGGTACGTGCAGCTTGTGTGGTACGCACGTTTGCTTTTGTGGCAACCTTCATACCTATATATCCTGCTGTAGCAGAAAAAACGGCTCCTATAATAAATGCAATACAAATAATCCAGCTTGAATGAATTTCTATTCCATTTACTTCATGAATGGTTCCTGAATAAGCTAATAATGCAGCAGCAAACAAAACAAATACACTCAATACTTTCCATTCAGCTTTTAAAAAGGCCATAGCTCCATCGGCAATATAACCTGCAAGTTCTTGCATGTTTTTATCACCGGCATCTTGTTTACTAACCCAGGCAGATTTTACAGCCATTACAAGTAATCCTAAAATCCCTAATGAGGGAACTAAATAAATAACATAATCATTCATGCGTTTTTTTAATTAAAGTTTATGTTTTCTTTGAGTAAAAAGATTGCTTGATAAATAAAACAATCTTAATAAAATTCATTTAAAATTTAAACGGGTGGCAAAGGTAGGGCTTTTAAAGTAAAACACAAAAAGCTGTTGATAAGATTTAGTCATTATTGGCGTCTACACATTCAACTGCAAGTATTTAGGGGAATTACTATGTTTAAGAAATTACATTCTAAAAAACGTATCATAAACGCTTTTATTAAGTATAATAAAAATTGAAAAAGAGAAGGGTTACTTTTTTGGAACAATCCTGAATACAAATTAGAGTTGTATATTTGAAGCTTTCAAATTCGAAATTATAATCAATGGATTTTCTTTTCTCAGCACAAAATATTACAAAACGCTATGCCAATCATCTTGCACTTGATGATGTAAGTATTGATATTCCCCATCAAAAAGTATTTGGCTTATTAGGTCCTAATGGAGCAGGTAAAACATCATTGATTCGAATCATTAATCAAATAACAGCACCGGATAGTGGCGCATTATTTTTTGAAGGTGAAAAACTTTCGCCCAAGCATATTGCATACATTGGTTATTTGCCGGAAGAGCGTGGATTATATAAAAAAATGAAAGTGGGAGAGCAGGCCTTGTATTTAGCACAATTAAAAGGCTTAAGTGAAAAATTAGCTACTGAACGCATACGTTATTGGTTTGAGAAATTTGAAATCAAAGATTGGTGGAATAAAAAGGTGGAAGATCTTTCAAAGGGTATGCAACAAAAAATCCAGTTTATTGTAACCATTTTGCATGAACCTAAATTGCTTATTCTCGATGAACCCTTTAGTGGATTTGACCCCATTAATGCAAATTTATTGGTAAAGGAAATTCTGGAGCTTAAAGAAAAAGGAAGCACCATTATGCTTTCTACGCATAATATGGAATCAGTTGAAGAGCTTTGTGATCATATTGTACTCATTAATAAATCTAAAAAAATATTAGACGGTACAGTACAGGACATTCGCCAGGCTAATAAAACACACGTGTATGAAATAAATTTTAAAGGCAATCTTATTGCTTTTACCAATGCATTATGGACTCAGTTTAAATTAATAGAGAGTAAAGAAGAACATGGACTTTTAAAAGCAAAAGTTCAGTTATTAAATAATGCCACACCCAATCAACTTCTACAAACTATTTTGCCTCACGTTGAAATACATTCTTTTCAAGAATTATTGCCGAGCATGAAAGAAATATTCATCAGTAAAACAAAGGAAGTTCAAAGTTCAATGTTGGCAAGTTCAAATTAAATCACTCAATCAGTAACTTACTAAACACTAATTCAGCAATTGGTATATGAATAAAATTATTCTCATCATAAAACGTGAATATTTAACAAGGGTAAAAAAGAAGTCGTTTATTATCATGACTTTTTTTGGCCCTGTGCTTATGGGTTTACTTTTAATTGTTCCGGTGTGGTTGGCTCAGGTATCGGATGAAGTGAGAACGATTGAAGTTATTGATGATTCTCATTTATTTGCGAATAGAATTGCTGATAAAGAAACTATAAAGTTTGATTATAAAGCATCAACCAGCCTTGAAGAAGCCAAAGCCGGTTTTGAGAAAAGTTCTTATTACGGTATACTTTATATTCCTGAACTGGTAATAAATGATCCTAATTCCGTTATGTTTTTTTCAAGAAAACAAGCAAGTTTTTTAGTAACCATTCATATTCAATCTTCACTTGAAAGCGAGCTAACAAGAATATTTTTATCAACTGAAAAAATAGATCCGGAAATATTAGAAACTGTAAAAGCTCATTCTAATGTAAAATTAAATACCATTAATATTTCGGAAGAAGGAAAAGAAAAAAAGGGTAGCACAGAACTAAGTATGGCATTAGGTATGTTTGGAGCAGTTCTTGTGTACTTTCTCATTTTTATGTACGGCACACAAGTTTTGCGTGGCGTGATAGAAGAAAAAACGAATCGAATTATTGAAATTATGATTTCGTCAGTAAAACCATTTCAGCTCATGATGGGGAAAATTATTGGAGTAGCATTGGTGGGTGTTACACAGTTTATTTTATGGATTGTTTTAACCTCTGTAGTTTCGGGCGTAATTGGCAAATCAATTCCTGATAAATACAGCAGTAACAATATTCAACAAGTTTTAAAAAACAAATCTGAATTAGGAGATCCTGCAAAACTTGATAAAGCTTCTGATATGGTTGAAATGATAGAAGCTGCTAAACAAGTAGATTTTAAAGTTATGGGATTAGCTGCTTTATTCTTTTTTATTGGTGGGTATTTTTTATACAGTGCATTGTTTGCAGCAGTTGGCGCAGCTATTGATAATGAAGCCGACAGCCAGCAATTTATGCTACCCATTACCATACCGCTTATTCTTTCTTTTATGATGGCACAATTTATTATCGAAAACCCGGAAAGTCCGGTAGCATTTTGGTTTTCTATTTTTCCGCTTACCTCACCTGTGGTGATGATGGTTCGCATTCCATTTGGTGTGCCGATGTGGCAATTTGCACTTTCTGCAACATTATTAGTTATGGGATTTATTGCTGCTACATGGTTTGCTGCTCGTATTTACCGTGTTGGCATTTTAATGTACGGTAAAAAAGTTACTTATAAAGAATTATGGAAATGGTTTAGGTATAGTATTTAAATTTGTAAGAAACGCTTCGAATCGCTCAGCGTGACAATACTGCTTATACTAGATCTTCACTAAACTTTCTAAATTAAAACTTTCTAATCTTAAACTAACATGCTCCACGCCATAATTGATTTAGGAACCAATACATTTAACCTTCTTATTATTGAGGTTGGGATAGCAAAGCCATACAAAATTGTTTTCCATGATAAAGCATCTGTAAAACTTGGTCAAGATTGTATTGATAAAAACCTACTTTCTGATGTTGCTATTGAACGTGCTTTAAACGGATTAAAACATCATCTTTCATCAATAAAAAAATACAATGTTACAAGCATAAGAGCAGTTGCTACTTCAGCTATTAGAAGTGCTCATAATAAAACTTTTTTTCTACAAAAAGTAAAAGATGAATTAGGTCTTGAAATTGAAATCATCTCAGGAGATACAGAAGCAGAATTGATTTATCATGGTGTTAAGCAAGCTGTAGATTTAGGAGAAGGGAAAAATTTAATAATGGATATTGGTGGTGGAAGTACTGAATTTATTATTGCCGACAAATCAACTATTTTTTGGAAACACAGTTTTAATCTGGGTATTTCAAGATTAATTGAAAAGTTTAAGCCCAAAAATCCAATTTTACAAGAAGAAATAATTGCCATTGAAAATTACCTTCTTGATGAATTAAAACCATTATTTGAAGCTTCACAAAAATTTAAGTTTACTACTTTAATTGGCTCATCAGGTTCATTTGATACCCTAGCCGATATGATTCTTTATAGAAGCACTTCAAATTTTTTACCGCTAGAAGCAACTACCTATAATTTTGATCTCGCAAAATATTATGATTTGCATGTTGAACTTTTACAATCTACTTATGAGCAAAGATTAGCAATGAAAGGTATGTTAAACATGCGAGCAGATATGATTGTGGTGGGAAGTATTTTTGTTCATCTTGTTTTAAATAAGTTGCGATTATCGGAAATGAAACTTTCTACTTATGCTTTAAAAGAAGGTTTGGCTTTGCAGTATTGTTAAAACCTTGCCACCAATTTAGCATTGATCAAACGTGGTGTTAAATAATTAGGAATAGCCCATTGAATACCATAAATATCTTTTATCCAAAGTTTAGAAACGGTATTGTTAATATCTAAAATGTTAAATACTTCAACACTAATAAAAGCAGTTTTAAAAAATCGAAACGGATTTTTTGATGCTAATTTTTGATCTTCTTTTTTAATAATGTAAGAAAATCCTATATCAACTCGCCTATACGGATCATAACGCAATACATCTTTGTATCGTATTGAATCGGGTGGGCCAAATGGCAAACCTGTTCCAAAAACCAAATTAAGATGCATTTGGCAAGATGGAAGTTTGGGCAAATAATCTTGAAAAAACAAACTAAAGGTTAAGCGTTGATCAGAGGGGCGCGGAATGTAGCCCGGATTTATTTTTAAACTATCTACAGCAACTTCGTCATACGTGTATCCTGAAATAATTTGCTCTCCCGCTTTATTAAAATAATAATAGTAATAATCGTTTTTTAAATCTTCATAGGTTTGCATAACAGAAATACTGGCCCAGGATTCAATTCCTTTTACAAATTCTCCATTCATTTTCATGTCAATTCCATCTGCGAAGCCTGTAGCTAAATTTTCTCCGTAGTATTTAATTTTTACATTATCTATTTCATAGGGAATCAAATTATCTAGTTTTTTATAATACGCTTCTGTAACCAATTTAAAAGGTCTTCCCCAAGCTTTAAAATTTAAATCACTACCTAAAACAACATGAATAGATCGCTGTGATTTTATATCATAATTAATACTTCCATCAAGCTTTTGTAAATCTTTAAAAAATGGAGGTTGGTAATAAATGCCTGAAGAAAGGCGGAATACAATATCAGTTTTCCATTTTGGAATAAAAGATAATGTGGCTCTTGGGCTAATTAAAATTTCCTTGCTAAAATCCCAATACTGGCTACGAATACCAGTTGTTAATTGAAATCTGGAACTGTCGGTAAACGACCATGTATTTTGCACATAGCCCGTATAACGATTACATGAAATAGCATTTTCTGAAGTTAAACGGTAATACATGTCAATGGTAACATCATCATTTTGAGGAATAGAATAACCGGCAGAATCCATGTTGGTCCATTCATTAATTTTGTTGCTGATTTGTTCATGCTGGTATTTGGCTCCCCATTGCCAAAAAGAGTGGGGTTTGGTTAAATAGGCTTTGTATTCAGTATTCATAACATTGGCTTCTAAATAATTTCGGGCATGATTAAGAAACGAACCTGAACCCCGTTCAAAAACTACTTTTCCTAAATCTTCAGAACCAAAATCTCTTTCCAATTCTCCTAATGAATAATAGCCTAATACATCAAATGTTTCACTTTCTTGGGTATTAAAGGCAGAAACAATCCATTTCATTCTCAAATCAGAGTTGGGTTTGTAAATGGCAGATAAAGCTCCTAAAGCAGTATTGAATTGATCAATTTCTTGACCTTCAAAATAAATATCTAATCGATAAGCTTCATTAATGGTTCCAAAATCGGTTTGTCTTGATTGTGGAACCATTTGATAACTATTATGAGAATAATTTCCTAAAAAATTGAGCTCAAATTTTTCTGATACATCATAGGTAAGATACGATTGTACATCAGTGAAAGAAGGATTGTACTCACCTTGAGTTTCTAGAGAACCTAATAAATATTGATTTGATTTTTGACGAGCACCTAGCATTGCAGTAAACCGATGATTTTTTGAACAGCCTTCGAGCAATAAGGATGCACCTAATAAACTAACAGAAGCATTGGCCGCAAATTCTTTTGGCTTACGGTATTTAATATCTAATACAGAAGACATTTTGTCGCCAAATTTTGCATCAAAACCACCTGCAGAAAAAGAAATAGACTGAATCATATCAGGATTTAAAAAGCTTAAACCCTCTTGCTGGCCGGAACGAACCAATAATGGGCGATAAATTTCGATGTCGTTTACATACACCAAATTTTCATCGTAATTGCCTCCACGCACTGCATATTGAGAGCTTAGTTCATTATTAGAAACTACACCGGGCAATGTTTTTAGAAGCGCTTCAACTCCTCCTGTTGTAGAGGGAAAAGCTGAAATAATTTTGGGTGTGATGGTGGTTAAAGTAGATAATCGTTCAGACTTGTCTTCAACAACCACTTCTTGCACAATTTTTGTTTCACTTTTTAAAGAAACATCCAATTGAAATGTTTGCCCATCTTTTAAATTAATTTGTTTTTCTTGTGAAGCATCTCCAACATATGAAATTATAATTACAAGTGGGGCATCCGACATTACCTGCATCTTATATTTTCCGTCTTTATCAGTTGCAACACCACTTGCTAATCCCTTAATAGAAATATTTGCGTCAGGAATTGGGTTGTTATTTTCATCCGTAATTTTTCCATAAATGTAAGATTGACTATAGCCTAATTTTGCTAGGCAAAAGACAATAGTAATGAGTAAAAATTTTTCTTTTAAAAAATAAAACATCAACTATAAATTAAATTTTTCATCAGCTAATTAGCTAATCACCCAATCAGCTAATTATCATTATCATCATCATTTACAATTTTTAAATCTCCATTTCTAAGTGCTTTTATAAACTTAGCCCAAGCAAATGGGTTTAACAAATTATTGGGTGCCATTTGATTTTTATAATACAATGAATAAGCTTGTTGTTGCATTACATATTTATAGTTGCCGCTTCCATCCATACCCATATTTTTATATTGCATGGCAAGTGTTTTTTTATTTAAATTTTTTTCTGCCCTGGCTAAATCATCATCCGGAATTTTAGTATGCATAAAAGCATCTCTAAACTGATCTTTAGTGGGCCAAGGGTAAATAACGGCTTCAGGCAAGCAAATAGTGTCTGACCTCAATGTTTTTATAATTGAAAAATGTTGAGAAGTGATGGTGTCGGGAATAATTAATCTGCTTCTTTTATAACCTACTGCCGAAAATTCAATCGTATCATTTACATAAGTGGCAAAAGAAAAATAACCTAAATAATCTGCAACAACTCCTCTGTGTGTATTGGAAACTACAACCGCTGCATAAGGTATGGGCATAAGACTATCCATAGTAACTATCACACCGGAGAATTGAACCAATTTTCTATCAACTTGCTGGGAAAATGCAATTGAAATACTGAATAAAAGAGATATGTAAAGTAAATGTTTTATATGCCTAATATTTAATTTTATAAAGGTGCAAAAAATTAAGAAATATAAGCTATATCATATTTTATTAAAATTAATTTTCTCAAATTAGCTCATTATAATTTTTTATGCCAATGGACAAAAATAATTTAAATACCCAAATAGCACAGCTAAGAAAAGAATATACAGCACAGCAATTGACGGAGGAAAATGTAAACAAAAGTCCTTTTATACAATTTGAAAAATGGTTTTATGAAGCCATGAATGTTTATTCTTTTGATGCCAATGCCATGATGCTTTCTACTGTTTCAAAAGAAGGCAACCCATCATCACGTATTGTTTTATTAAAAAGTTTTGACGAAACCGGATTTACCTTTTTTACCAATTACCATAGTAATAAAGGTAGAAACATAGAGCAAAATTATTTTGTGAGTCTTTCTTTTTTTTGGATGTTAATTGAGCGGCAAGTGCATATAAATGGAATAGCCAAGAAAATTTCTAATGAGGCATCTGATGACTATTTTGCAAGTCGCCCTTTTGAAAGTCAAATAGGAGCATGGGCTTCTAAGCAAAGTCAAAAAATAGAAAATAGAGCTGTTATAGATGAAAAATATATGGCCTTAAAAAAACAATACGAAAATAAAACCGTTCCTCGACCTCCGTATTGGGGTGGTTTTTTAGTTGAACCCTCAAGCATTGAGTTTTGGCAGGGGAGGGCAAGTCGATTACATGATCGTATTTTATTTGAGAAATATGAAAATAATGAATGGGGAATTTCTAGATTATCGCCATGATAAATTAGAGTTTAAACAAGATTTTATTGAATAAACTCACACAATAGAACCTTCATTTTTAAGATTGTAATTCGAAATTACTTTTATTATCTTTGCACATTCAATATTCTGATTTGTTTAATCTTAAAAAACTCAAAAACAATGTCATACACTAACGGAGCCGCCACTATGGAAAGTAAAGTTGTTGAATTATTAGGTGCAGATGCTGATTCTCTGCTTAATCACCAATGTAAAACCATTAGTAAAGATTTATTACACCTACCTGGAACCGATTTTCTCGATAGGGTATTTTTAGATACGAATCGTAATGCACAGGTTATTCGTAACCTTAATGCTATTTATGGTCATGGTCGTTTAGCTAATTCAGGATATGTTTCTATTTTACCTGTTGATCAAGGTATTGAACATTCAGGCGGTGCTTCATTTGCACCCAATCCTATTTATTTCGATCCTCAAAATATTATTAAATTAGCTATTGAAGGTGGTTGCAATGCTGTTGCTACTACTTTTGGTGTTTTAGCAGCTAGCTCAAGAAAATATGCACATAAAATTCCATTTATCGTAAAAATAAACCACAATGAGTTTCTAACCTATCCCAATAAATTTGACCAAATTATGTTTGGATCAGTTGATGAGGCTTGGAATTTAGGTGCAGCAGCAGTAGGTGCCACTATTTATTTTGGATCTGATGAATCTGCAAGACAAATTCAAGAAGTATCTCAAGCATTTGAGAGGGCTCATGAATTAGGTATGGCTACTATTTTATGGTGTTATTTGCGTAACAATGGTTTTAAAAAAGATGGTGTTGATTACCATACAGCAACCGATATTACGGCTCAGGCAAATCATTTGGGCGTTACTATACAAGCAGATATTATTAAGCAAAAATTGCCAACCAATAATGGTGGTTATACAGCCATCAATTTTGGAAAAACAAACTCTAAAGTATATAGTGAATTAACTACTGACCATCCTATTGATCTTTGTCGTTACCAAGTTGCCAATTGCTATATGGGTAGAAATGGGTTGATTAACTCCGGAGGAGAGTCAAAAGGAGCATCGGATATGCAAGATGCAGTGCGTACTGCAGTAATTAATAAAAGAGCAGGTGGACAAGGATTAATTTCAGGCCGTAAAGCTTTTCAACGCCCAATGAAAGAAGGCGTTCAATTACTTAACGCTATTCAAAATGTGTATTTAGATAAGAATATTACTATAGCTTAAATAGTTATTAGTTGTTAGTTATTCGTTATTAGTATCTTTCAACGAACAACGAACAACTAACAACCAACAACGAAATTATGGCAAATTGGTTTTCGAGAATAAAGCAAGGTATTACTACTAAAACAAAAGACAAAAAGGAAACTCCTGAAGGCCTTTGGTACAAATGTGATAGTTGCCACAAAATAGTTCCTCATGAAGACCATGAAAATAATTTTTTTGTTTGTACGGATTGTGGTTACCATCAACGTATAAATAGTAAAACGTATTTGAAAATATTGTTTGACGAAAACAAATACAAAGAATTAAATCCGGAATTGATTGCTGCCGATCCCTTAAATTTTGTTGATACAAAAAAATACAAAGAAAGATTAATTACCTCTATTCAAAATACGGGACTTACCGATGCTATTACTACAGCTTATGGAAAAATTGATGGCCAAAAAGCTGTGATTGGCTGTATGAATTTTGAATTTATTGGAGGATCGATGGGATCTGTAGTAGGTGAAAAAATTTCTAGAGCCATTGATCTATGTCTCGAAAAAAAGGTTCCATTAATTCTTATTTCAAAATCAGGTGGTGCACGTATGATGGAAGCCGCATTTTCATTAATGCAAATGGCTAAAACATCTGCAAAACTTACTTTATTAGCATCAGCCAAATTGCCTTATATTTCTATTTTAACAGACCCAACAACAGGTGGAGTTACGGCTTCTTATGCTATGCTTGGCGATATTAATATGGCGGAACCCGGTGCCTTAATTGGTTTTGCCGGCCCAAGGGTAGTGAAAGAAACCATTGGAAAAGCCTTACCAAAAGGTTTTCAAACGGCAGAATTTGTTCTGGAACATGGTTTTTTAGATTTAATTGTTCACAGAAAAGAGCTCAAAACAAAAGTAGCGCAACTAATAAGATTGTACTCAAACTAATTTTATAAATATATTCTGCTTTCTTTATGGCAGTTTTAAAAATTACATTTGTGTCCCTCTCTTGAGAGGGATTAAGGGAGAGGAAATAAATAACTTAATTTTTAAAACTGCCCTTTTTAATACATTACAAAAACTATATGATCCCTACTTCAACATTTAAATTTTTAAAAGAATTAAAAGTAAATAATAATCGTGAATGGTTTAACGATCATAAAAACGAGTATGAAGCTGCAAAGAAAAATTTTGAAGAATTTATAGATAAATTAATTGATGGCATTTCAACTTTTGATGCTGGAGTAAGAGGTTTGCAAGGAAAAAAATGTGTATTTAGAATCTATCGTGATGTTCGTTTTTCACACGATAAGAGTCCGTATAAAACTAACTTTGGAGCTAGTATTAATCCCGGTGGTAAAAAATCATTAAGGGGGGGGTACTATTTTCATATAGAGCCGGGAGCTTCTTTTATTGGAGGCGGTATGTACATGCCTCCTAGTCCTGAACTTCATGCAGTAAGATTGGCTATTTATAACACTACAAAAGAATTTAAAAAGATTATTACAAAAAAATCGTTTGTGGATAGCTTTGGAGAATTGTGGGGAGAGAAATTAAAAACAGCACCCAAAGATTTTCCAAAAGATTTTGCAGATATAGATTTGCTTCGCTTTAAAAGTTATGTTGTTGGGCAAGACAATAAAAAAGACAAAGACATTCAATCGCCAGATTTACTCAAAAATTCTATTAAGCTCTGTAAAGAGATGTATCCTTTTTTGACTTTTATCAATAAGGCTATTTCTTAATTTTCCTTTTAATATTTCATTCGTTTCTAGTAGATTTTAAATAGCTATATGAGTATACTTAAGCAACTAGCAACCTTTCTTAATAGAAGAGATGAAATTCCCAATCAAGAACTAGCAGAAAAAATTGTTAAAAAAGAAGACATAACAGCCATTAAAGAATTAGTAGAAAACCTTTACAACAAAGACAAAAACATTCAATACGATTGTATAAAGGTATTGTATGAGATAGGGGAGCGTAATCCTAAATTGATTGCAAAGTATGATCAAGTATTTATTGATTTATTAGAAAATAAAAACAACCGCATGATTTGGGGGGCTATGCATGCCCTAGACTTTATTGCAGATATAAATCAAAAAGCAATTTATGCTAATCTTGTAAAAATAATTGATGCCGCTGATAAAGGTTCTGTTATTACTAAAGATCATGGTGTAAAAATATTGGTGAAATTAGCGGCTGTAAGACAATATGCAGATGATGCATTAACATTATCGTTAGAACAACTCAAAATGGCACCTAGCAATCAATTTCCTTCTTATGCCGAAAGTATAGCTACTGTAATAAACGAAAAATTTAAAGTGGAATTCGTTAAAATACTTCAAGTAAGGTTAAAAGAATATGAGCAAGAAAGTAAAAGAAAAAGAATTGAAAAGGTTTTGAAGAAATTGCATAAATAGAAAGCTTTATTTCATAAGCTATTAACAAAACTAATTTTTTAAAACCACATAGAAACATAGTTTTATATCAAAGCAAAGGGTGCCTATAAAATCAAAAAACATAGAAAAATAAATTTTTATCATAGAGGGAGTCTATGCGTTTTCTGAAGCGTAGCTTCAGCTATTTATATCCTTTATTCTTATTGCTATTAAGCTTAAAATATGCGCAAATAATTTACAGCCAATAAAGGGCAAATGAAATAATTAAATCCTATGAATCTATGTGGTTAAACTATTTGATAAAATGAGCTTCTACAGTTTATCCAAAGCAGCAAGAGTAGAACTTGTTGCCAAAATCAATACTGAAATTTTAGATGAATTTAAAAAGTCTAAATTCAAAAAAATACTTCTATATTTTTCTGATGAAGATGCATACATTCGAAAAACAGCTTATTTAGCCATTGGTAAAATATACAGTTCAGAAATTATACTTCGCAATAAGATCGTTGCAGCTCTTGATACTTTTATTAATCATAAAGATTTTAAAATACGCCAAACAACCATTAATGCAGCCGGTGAAATTGGTAAAAAAGATTTCGAACTTGTACAGCATTTTTTTGACCAGGGTTTATTTGATACGCATCATTCAGTACGAAATGCAGTAATTGGTTCAATCAAAAAAATGGGTCAAGTAAACCATTTGCCGGTTTTACAATGGGCAAAAAAATACTTGCATCATTTTAATAAAGAAATACGCAGAGAAATTTGCCACGGTATTGAATTAAGAGGTAGAACTCATCCACAAGATATTTTACCATTGCTTAAAGAATTGGAATTTGAAACAACTGCTAGAGTATCCAATACACTTGTTCATGTACTCGGACAAATAGCTTATAAAAAAGGATGTTTGTCTACTGTAATTACTCATCTCAAAACATGGAATAATAAAGAGCTTGTAAAAAAAGCTTTAGCTGAAATTATTGATGTGCACCACAGGTATAGAGATTTTTCTGTGCTTACGCAAAAAGAGGTTAAGAAATATATAGAAGATAATTACAGGTAATTTTTAATTCTTCAAAAATTGAATAAGCAAAGGATTCACAACATCTGCTTTTTCGTATTGAGGTGTATGGCCTGCTTTTTTTATCGTATAGAAGGATGCCTCAGGCAAACATTTTTTAACTTGCTTTGATTTTCTATAAGGAGCTATTCTATCTTTTTTGCCCCATATCAACATTATGTTATCTGCTTTATATGCCAATTCACGCATTAAATCTCGTTGATCATATAAATTGAAATTTTTAATTGTACTCATAATTGCGTTCATATAACCTTTATACTTAAGTTGAGAAACAAATAGAGTCTTTGCCTCTTTTCCTGCTTTGTTATTAAAGAAATTACGATTGCATGTGGTTTTAGCAAATAATGGTCCTCCAATAGATCTCATTCGTTTACTTATACCAGGTATATTTAAACCTGCCAATACAAGCCTTGGCTTTGATAAATTACAACCTCCCGGATCTATCAAACATATCTTATCAACTCTCTCGGGTTGTTTATCTGCAAAATTTAACGCGATTAAACATCCCATTGATACACCCACTAAATTAATTTTATCCTGAATATGTAAAGTGTCTAATAGTTCACATAACTCTTGATAGTAAGTTGTTTCATCGTATTGTAATTCGGGCCTATCAGAAAACCCTCTGCCATATAAATCAAAACGAAGAATTTTAAAATCTTCTTCATTCATTCCAGTAACAGTTTTGTCCCAAACATAATATGGGGCAACTAAGCCATGAATGAATACCACTACTTTTCCTGTATCGTTTCCACTCAATTCATAATGAACATAACCATCACTCAGTTGTACAAACTTGCCTGGAGCCAATTGTCGAATACTATCGTTTAATACAATTTTTTGTTTGAAATCTTTCTTATGTCCCTTTAATGCAAAAGTACAAATGGGTAAGAGAAACAAAACCTGTAAGAGTTTTATATATTTTGCAAATTGTTTCGACATGATTTTTTTGAAGTATTCTCTTTATACGTATAAGGACACAAAACTGTTACAATATTACTATAAAAACAAATACATTTTTGAGAAAAAATCGACTCAATTGATAAAATTATTTTACAGATTTACGAATAGCCAATTCAGTTTTTGTTACTAGTTTCTGCATAACTATTTCATATACCAAAAGCTTCAATAGGATAAGCCAGCCATTTCTTTTACATTTGTATACACAAACTGTTCTATCGTGTTGCGCTTTATGCGCGATAAGGAAAGTCCGGACAACATAGAGCGCCAAGCCTTGTGAAAGCAAGGGATCTAGAAATGAAAGTTTTTAGATACAGAAAGTGCCGCAGAGAATAACCACTTGTATACGAAAGTATATGAGAAAGGGTGAGAATGTGAGGTAAGAGCTCACAGTTTGCATTGGTAACAGTGTAAACGGGTAAACCTCTTGGGTTGCAAAGCCAAATAAGTTACGCATTTGAAATGGCTCGTTTCAATTTTTTCTGCTTCGGCAGATTTATGGCGTAATGGGTAGGCTGCATTAGATAAATGATAGAAGTCTGTTTGCTTAGGCAAATAGATACAAAATCCGGCTTATAGGTTTGTGTTTTTTTTGAGACTCAATTTTTACAAGCCAAAAGCGCAGTAGAAATTGTATGTCGAACTAATCCCGATAGTGAAGCGTATCGGGATAATCTGTAATAATTATCCAAACTATTTTGAATCCAATATCATTTTAGTAATGGTATTCTCATCAATTAATTGCATGCATTTAAAATGTTTTTTAGGACATTTCTGAAATCCCAATTTTGAACAAGGTCTACAACTAAGGTGATCAACTTGGGCTATAAAAAACTTTTTGTCATCTCTTAAATAAGGTGTCATTCCAAAATCAGGAAGGGTATTGCCCCAAATGGAAATAATATCTTTATTAAAAGCAGCTGCAATATGCATAAGGCCGGTATCGTGCGTAATTACTTTATGGGCTTGCTTAATTAGAAATGCCGATTGATTGAGAGAATATTTTCCACAAGCATTATAAACATTTATGCCAAGGGCTTGTGCAATTGCTATTCCATTATTGATATCTTCTTTGCCTCCTAATAAAATGATAGGTTGCTGAATTTTTTTACAAATCGAAATTATTTTTTCTACGGGTAAGCGTTTTGTATAGTAGGTTGCTCCAATAACAAAGGCTATGTACTTTTTTTGATGTGTTAGAGGTAAAGTTCGTAAATCTACTTCTTCATTTTTAGGAATAAAATAATCCAAACCTTCATAATCATTTACAACTTCCAATTTTTCTACTGCCTTAAAATAGCGGTCTACAATATGTATTTGTGGCAGTTTATTTATTTTAAAATTTACCAATAACCATTTTTTGAAATTAAGTTTAGGAAAAGAAAAACCTCTTACACCCAATTTTGAACGAATGTTGTAGGATCTGAAATTTTTATGAAGATCAATAACTAAATCAAATTTTTCTTCTTGTAATTCTTTAACTAGGGTTGATGCATTATCTTCTAGTGTATGAACTTTTTTAATATGAGGGTTAGATATAAGAACAGACGCAAAAGAAGATTTTGTAAGATAATGTATTTCTATATTTTTTAATTGCTCATGAATGCAACGAACAATAGGAGTTGTTAATACTATATCTCCAATAGAACTTAAACGTATGATTAAAATTTTCATTTAGCTCATTCTTTCAAGCACCATGGCATGTCCGTGCCCTCCCGCAGCACAAGCTGCAAGTAATGCCAAATTACCATTTTCTTTAATCATGCGGTTCATGGCTGTAGTAACAATTCTTGCTCCGGTAGCACCAAATGGATGTCCTAATGAAAGAGAACCTCCCCATAAGTTAAATTTATCCATATTAATTTCTCCTACTTTTTTACTCAAACCTAAATTTTCTGTGGCAAATTTATCTGAACTCAAACATTTAATGTGCGTCATGATTTGTGCCGCAAAAGCTTCATGAAATTCTAATACATCAATATCTTTTAAATCAACACCTGCTTGTTTTAATGCCATTGGTACTGCATAAGCAGGGCCCATCAATAATTCGTCTTTAGGATTGCGTCCCACAAAAACATAACTTTTTATCATGGCTTTGGGTTTGTATCCTAATTCTTTTGCTTTTTCCTCACTCATGAGCAATGTAACTGCTGCACCGTCTGTTAAAAATGAAGAATTAGCAGCAGTAAGTGTTCCATTTTTTTTATCAAAAGCAGGTTTCAATTTACTTAATTTTTCGGCTGTGCTATCTCCACGGTAACCATTGTCTTTCACAATTGCTTTAAAGTTGGGTGCAATTTCAGCAGGTTCAATTTCATTCCCTAAATAGCCGGCTTCTGCAGCTTTTGCAGCCAATTGGTGTGAGCGGGCAGCAAACTCATCTTGCTCTTTTCGGGTAATTCCAAAACGAGCAGCCATTAAATCGCAATCCATACCCATGGTTAAACCAGTAGTAAATTCAGTTATTCCAGGGCGTTCAGGAGCAAAATCAGCAAATTCTAATTTTGAAATAAATTTTAATGTATCTCCCAAGCCTTTTAGTTTTTGTGCTTCAAATAATTTTTTGCGCATTTTTTTTCTGAACTGAATGGGTGTATCAGAAGCACTATCAGTTCCTCCGGCAATAACAATATCTGCTTGTCCGGTTCTTATTAAATCGGCTCCGGTAGTGATAGCAAGACTTGCAGAAATACAAGCCAATGTAACCGTATTGGCTGGGGCCGATGCAGGAATACCTGCTGTTAATGCTGCCTCGCGAGCTACATTTGAAGTAGCCGTTTGGTGAATTACAGTACCCATAATTACACGTTCAACCAAAGATGCTTTCAAAGACGATTTTCTTAAAAGTCCTTTTATGGCCATGGCTCCTAATTGGTAAGCCATTAAATCCATATAATCGGTTCCTGATCTAAGAAATGGAATTCTACATCCTTCTACTATCACTACTTTACGGCCTATATAATTATTCGACATATTGATTTTAAGATTGAAATTGTTTTTATTCTAGCAAATGTACAAATATGATTTGATTGTTACGAACAACCAACAACGAACAACTAACAACGAAATCTAATGGTAAGAAGAATAAATAGCACGCATTTTTACTTTTCTTTTATAGGCGAATAATCTATCCGGATCGAATGATTTTTTAAAGGCCATATTGGTTTTATGCAAAGCATGTCTTCTTTCGAGTTTTCTGACAATGGCTTCGGGATTTTTTTTCTGTTTTTCTGCTTTTTTAGCTTGCTTTATGAACGCACGTGCCAACTTTTCACTTGGCAAAACCCTTTGCATAGAGGTTTTGTTAACAGGTTCTTTAGAAGTTGCACAAGCTGTTAAAAAAATGGATAGGCATAAATAAATTATATGTAATCTGGCATTGTTCATAATAAATAAATTTCATTTGAACAGTATGTTATACGTGTATAAAACGATTTTGGTTATATATAGTGTGTTTTCTTAGAAATATATTTTTACTTTTATATTCTCAAAAAAATTAAATCGTATGAAGAAAATTTTATTATTTATAGCCCTAATTGCTTGCACACAACTATTTGCACAACAAACTTTAGTATTGGTATCAGGTGAAAAGTATGAAGGAAAAGTAATTTCATATACCAATGATAAATTGGTGTTTGCTACTAATAATGCGAATAAAGCTTTTGAAGCCAAGGAGATTCAATCCATCAATTTCAATAATAAAGTTCAAACAGCCACTGCATCATTGGGCACTACTAGCTCTAATCTAAATGATAAACCAAAAGTAAATGCATCTTCCGGATATAAAAATACAGATGTTGATGTAAAGAATGATTTTGTTACTATGGGAGATGCTGTAAATACTACTTCCAAAGGTGTAAGCTATATTATGAAAGGCAGAAAATTAGACCGTCAACCTGAGGCCATTATTAATGGTAACCGAGAATTTGGAACTGTGGTAGTTGAAGTTATAATTGATAAATATGGTCATGTTACTTCAGCAAATTCAGGTGGCCCTGGAACCAATACAGATAGTAAATATCTTTTCACAAAAGCTGAAGCTGCTGCTCGATCCATGCAATTTGACACCGGTTTTGATTTTCCTATCAAACAAACCGGTTATGTTATTGTTGATTTTAAATAAGGGTTAAAATTAAAAGATTAGTTAAGATTTCTGATTATTTGAAAATAATGTATATTTTTTATACTTTGTTAAATTCTTAAATTAATCTGTTAACTATAAACCCCCATTTATATGAAACCTAATATCTACTCAATTCGGGCATTTAGTAAAAAATGCAATTTCCCTTCTTTTCCATTTTTAATTTCTACTCTATCACAAAAAAGGTTGTCAATATTTTAATTCTACTCAATACATCGATGAATTAAATTTCCAACAATAGGAATTTAATTTTTATAGATCGTATTAATAATCTTTGCGTTATATATTTCGCTATAATATAAATTAATAATGTAACCTTTTGCTTTTTTTTAGCGTACAAAATAAATACATGTAAGTACATATTTCGTGAAATACTCATAAACAATAGTTTACAAGGAGAGATGCAAATAGCATGAGTGTTCCATTATACCTTTTAAAAACAAATTATTTTCAGATGAAAAAGAATAATCTACTCAAAAAAACAATTGCAGTTGTAACGGCAACTAGCCTTGTATTTCAAAGCGTTATTCCATATAAAGCTTCTGCTTCCAATGGCCCTTCACAACCTGAATTTTCAAGTTTTGAACCTGTTGGTACTTCGGGTATGGTAAATGAATTTGGAGGTGATTTTACATATAACCTCCCTGTATTAAACATTCCCGGAACAGATGGAGGGGGCTATGCATTAAGTTTATCATACCATAGTGGGGCCTCTCCGGATGAGGATGCATCATGGGTTGGTTACGGATGGACATTAAATCCGGGTGCCATTGTGCGAAATAAAAGAGGATTTGCTGATGACGTAAAAGATGGACAAGTATCTAGAATAAATTCAAATACAGATAAAGACATCATGCCCGATAATTTTACGCTTGCCGTTGGCGCCACCTTTGGTGGTAGTGTTGAAGGGTATGGCGTATCTATAAGCGGAGGAGTAAGTAATGTATACCAATACAATAACAACACAGGTTTTTCTGCCAGATCAACTCCTTATGTAAATTGTTCTGCTTATGGCGTAAGTATGGGTTATCAATACCAATCGGATGGGGGAGGTTTTGATGTGGGGTTTTCTCCCATGGGTTTAATTCAAGGACTCGACAATGCTATAACAACTAAAAATGAAAAAGCTCAATCGCAACAACAAAAAGCAACAACAAAAGGAATAAAAAAAGAGGCCTATGGACTTGCCAGTAGTGTAGCAAGAGGTGGTAGTTCTAAATACCAAACGTATACCCTTCAAGATAATTGTTTTCCTACCCTTAATCAATCATATCAAGGTGAGTCTTTTTCTGTAACATTAGGCATACAAGGAGAGCCGGTTTGTACACCCATTAGCCCCGGCTTAGGTGGTGAAGTGTATGGTAGTTATAGCTATCAAAATATAGACGATGCTTCGGTTACCGGGCCTACAACTTATGAAGGTTTTATGTATTCTGATCTAGCTTATGCCAACGAAGATGTCGTAATGGATTATTGGGTAGAAAAAGATGTTCCAATGAATATTAGAGATCAATTTTTGGGAATTCCTTTTCCCAATACCGATATGTTTACAGTAATGGGCGAAGGTATTGGAGGCACATTTAAACCATTTAGTAAGTATTCAGGCTATTTTAGGCCGGAAACAAAAACAAGCCATACAGATATGTATGATATTGGTATTGATATTATGTTAGGCATGGATAATGGAGGTGGTGGCAGAATGGGATTTTTAGGATTGATTGATGATGCCAAAGCTGTTATAAGTTCAGATCCAAGCGAAGCATCTATTCCCATTAAATCAGGCGCAAATACGCTTACCTTACAAGGATGGGACGATTGCGACCATGTTTATGGAAGTGAAGAAGACGAATCGTACTACATGAGTTTTATTGGCGATCTGGGTGGGAGTGGAGATTTTGGAAATGAAGATGCTCAAGCAGCTACTTTAAGCAGTACAGGCGGAACAGTAGAAGGATTTAAAGAATACACACCAAGCTTGCCTTCGAGTTTAGATAAAATTGTAAATACAACCAATCCTAATTCTGAAACGGAAAGAGTAACAAGATCTTCTTTTATTGGTTATCATACCATGTCTGAAATGTTAGAAACAGATTTTGGGGGGCAATATATGAAAAGATACAATCGTAATTATGAAATTGAAAAACTTGCCAAACGATATTATCAAGACGAAGATGGATTGGGGCATGCCAGTACAATGACACATTCTACATCAGCAGACAACGATGATGAATATGATTATAAACTCAATCAAATAGCAGAATTTTCAATTACCAATAAAAACGAAAATAAGTTTATTTATGCATTGCCTGTTTATGTAAACAAAGAATCAAGTTTTTCATTTGATGCAATAGATGCAACTAGTGATGCAGGTTCTACCGACTATACACATACCGATCATATTGTATATAAAAATACTTCTTCAGGATATACAAAAAAAGTGGGAGAAAGTTCAACGTATCCTTATGCTTCATCATGGCTGCTTACCAGTATACATTCACCCAATTATATTGATAGAACCTTAGATGGAGAAACGGATGATGATTTTGGTGGATGGACAAAATTTGGTTATGTAAAAGGAGATGGAGACGATTCTTATGCCGAAGAGGCCGATTATGTAAATTATCGTTATCCATACAGAGGTTTATATAATAACTCGGGCTCATTATCAGATACCCATGATGATCGAGTAAGTTATAGTAGCGGGCAAAGAGATAATTTTTATTTATATACTATTGAAACCAAAACGCATATTGCCGTTTTTACAATTTCAGGAAGAGCCGATGGATTAGATGCTAGTTCTAATCCGGATGATGCCTCAAATAGCACTTCAAAGGCTGGAACTTCAAAATTTAAAAAACTAGACAGAATTGATTTGTATGTAAAAGATGATGATAATACCCTCGATGCTTCTGCAACCGGAATAAGTAATAATATTTTAGTAAAATCGGTAGTGTTTGATTATGATTATTCTTCTTGGTATGATGGGGCTACCAGCGTTCCTAATTTTTCTTCTAGCCCATCAACCGATGATCCTTCTTATGCATCAACGGATGGAAAAGGAAAACTTACTCTAAAAAGAGTTTGGTTTGAATATGGAGGCATTAAAAATGCAGGGATATCGCCTTATCAATTTAGTTATACGTATCCTACATCGTATCCTTCACCTTATTGTGCAACTTGTGTTGATGCCTCTGGTGAATCAACAAGCTTAGTTGAATCTACCTCTCTTGATCAAAATCCATCCTATAACGAAGCTAATGCAGATGCATGGGGGGCGTATAGAGAAGATGGATCTACAAGAAGTGATGATATGATGAATTGGGTAGATCAAACACCATCCTCTACTTTTGATCCTGCGGCATGGCAGCTAAAACGAATTACTTTGCCAACAGGAGGTAGCATTGATGTGCAATACGAACAAAATGAATACGGCTATGTGCAAGATAGAAAAGCAGAGGCAATGGTAAGTTTATCTACTTCTACTAATATTTCTGGAACTACAGGAGATAAATATTATCTCAATCTATCTAACGATTTAGGTTATACTAGCAGTCAGTGGTCAGATTATGTAACTATGCTTAAACGAAAATTTATATATGGAGAAGATGGAAAAGAGCCAGAAAAAATTTATTTTAAATTATTATATAGTTTAGTCGAACCCTCCTCTTCAGGGCTTAATGAATGTGATGCAGAATATATAACGGGTTATGTAAATGTTTATAATGTAGATTCGGATGCTAGTGGTGTTTATTTACAATTAGGCAATAGCTCAAGTGATGCAGATGAAATTCCTCGACAAGCAGCTTTACATTTTTATAATACCAATAGGCAGGGATCTATTAGTTCTTCAAGCAATTGTTCTACGTCAGATCCATATACAACTGGTGAAGTTGCTACACAAATTCTTAGTCTTTTAACTACCGGTGGCGATTATCTTTCATCTGGTGATGCTGATAAATGCATATCCATATATGAAGCTAATTCTTATTTAAGAGTACCTGTGCTTGATGCTAAAAAAGGTGGTGGTGTTCGTGTAAAGAGAGTTTTAATGTACGATCCGGGTGTTGATAGTAATGATGAGGGTTTATACGGAACTGAATATGTATATCAAAATACCGATGGAACTTGTAGTGGTGTAGCTACAAATGAGCCAAATGAAATCAGAGAAGAAAATGCATTGGTTACGTATTTAGATAAACGAACCGATCAATCCTGGACCAGTAAATTAGTTGCCGGTAATGATAAAGAACAATTTGAAGGCCCTATTGGCGAAGGTGTATTACCGGGTGCTTCTGTTGGCTATTCAAGAGTAATTGCAAAAAATATTCATGATAAAATTACCAATAACGGTTTTGTTGTTAAAGAATATTTTACTTCAAAAGATTATCCTTTTGATTATGACCAATATTCATATACAGATGCTGATGGAACAAAACATAATTATGAAGGAGTAGATGTAACGGATATTACTAAGAAAATTGATGATCCTTGGGCATTAAGTCTCTTATCGCCTGTAATCACCTTTAAAACATGGGCAAGTCAAGGTTTTCGTTTTTATATTAATAATATGCATGGTAAACCTAAAAGTATAGCAACCTATTCAGGTGATTATGCTTATGTAAATAATGTGGCTTATGCACATTGTAGCAGTAGTGATGAATTTACTTATTATGAACCAGGGGAACCTGTTAAAGTAGTAAGAAATTGGGAGTGGAATGAAGATGGAAATTCGTATGAATGGGCAGTTCCCGGAAAACAATCTGAAGTAGTAAGCGAATCAAAATATATTTGCGACAGTACTATTACTGCATCTTTAGAAATTGATTTTAGTATTGGCATTTGTGGGCCGGTGCCGGTTCCTTACCCTACTGTAATTCCTTATTTTAGTTTAAACCTTTCTAAACTCCGATCGTATTCCACTTCAAAAGTAATTAACCTGCCATCGTTGGTAAAAAGTGTAAGATCGATGCATGATGGAATGACGTTTGTCACCAATAATGAATATTTTGACGCTCGAACCGGTGATCCTATTGTTACATCTAAAAATGATGGATACAATGGACTAACCAATTTAGCTGGAAGTAGAGATGCATTTAATGGAGAATATTACAATTATAGTTTCCTTGCTTCGCATTATTACGACAACCTGCAACAAAAATCATTAACAGAAAAAGCTGATTTTGGTGGAACAGATGATTGCTCCATTACAAAAAGCGGTTCAACACTTACTGTTGTTGGTTCAGATGCCTGCGGATGTATTAAATTTTTTACGCCAGGTGATTTAATTGGTGTATATGGTTTAAGTACGGGAACTGAAACCTGGAACGTACAATCAATTAATGGTGGATATGTTCAGCTATCTTACAATTCCAACTTTTATCCGAGTGCCTCAGATCCTAATACTTCTGGTGATGTAACCGTAAATATTCTTGAAAGCGGAAAAGAAAATCAACTCTCTGCAAGTGTTGGTAGTGTTACTTCATATGGAGGAGAACCCGGAGTTTCAAATTTAGGTATAGATGGCCAAACGGTGTTAGATAGATCTTGCGTATCAGCAGCACTTAATGCTGCTTTATCTACAACCGCTTTAGGAGCATCCAGCACTGTTAAAAATTTTAATTGCAGCAATGTTACCATTATTGATAATAATGGCGATTGCAGCCCTATTAATTCTCTTCGTTTTAGTTATCAAGTGTATAGGCCTGCTTCTAATGAAAATGAATTAGAAGTTCTTTTAAACGACAATTGTATAACCTATGTAACCTATGATGCTACATATAGTTTCTTTATCAGTACCACAACCGGTGAATTAATGTATGGAGATCCATCAAGCGAAGAATGTGCTTATGGTTTTGGTGGTTGTATTGATTTTTGTCCTGACCCTTATACCAAACTTACCGGAATTGTTGCTGCAAGTGCTACTGAATTAAGTGACGATTGGTCTTTAGCAAGCCGGTCATCCATCAATAATTTATATGGTTTTGGTTCAGAAAATGAGTATGAAACGGGAGCAAAAGGCCACTGGGCTTCAAAATCGCAATACGGCTATGAAACAACAATTACCAATATAACAGCAACAGATGCCCATGTATGGAACTCGGGGATTTTTGATGATTTTACTGTTTTTAATTGGGAAAGCACTTATAATAATTCTCCTACTGAATGGATTTCTGGCGATACGGTTACTGTTTGTTCTCCTATTGCCAGTGTGCTTGAAACACAAAATTTATTTGGTGTAAAAAGTGTAAGTAAATACAGTAGTAAGTATAATTTAACATACTTAATTGCATCCAATACTCCCTATGAAAATGTAATGTTTGAAAGTTTTGAAACGGCTACCGATGCAAGTTCTGTTATTACCGGAGAAGATGGCTACAGCATCACAGATGGAACCTATTCATTTGAACTGTCATCTGCTTATGCACATTCAGGAAGTAAATCTGTCAAGCTTGGTTTTGCCTCAAGTGGCATGTCAACAACAAGAGTTTCTCAATTTGATCTAAAATCAATAACCGTTGATGATCAAATAAAAGAAAATGGAATTACGTTGCGGTTTTGGGTAAAAGAATCGGGTACAACTACCACAGATATTACTCCTTATTTAAAGGTGTCTTCAGCTTCCTTATCTCAACAATGTACCAAAGTAGCACGTGTTGGTGAATGGATATTGTTTCAAGCCAGTTTAAATAGTTTCTCATCTAATACAAGTGGATCTACGTTTACGCCTTCTATTTATTTTTCTTATTCATCATTAATGAGCTATTTTTCCGGAACCATTACGGTATATGTAGATGATATTCGCTTGCAACCTAGCAATTCGCAAACAACAGCTTATGTATACGACCCAACTTATTTTAGGCTTATTACCCAAATGGATGATCAGGGTTTTGGCTTATTTTACCAATACGATGCAGAAGGAAAATTAACAAGAAAACAAATAGAAACTACCAATGGTTTTAAAACAGTTTCTGAAACAGAATATAACGTACCACAATCATCTAGATAAAATTTAAAAATAATTTTTATGAAAAATATAAATCACTTTTTAAAATTGAATTTTACTTTTGCTTGTGTGTTTATAGCAAGCTATGTAAATGCTCAAACAGTTACTTATCGTACCTCTACCGGTACCAGTAATCCATACTATAACGAGAGTAGTTCTGAAAGTATAATTAATACAGAATCTTCTGAAACTTCTACTTCAGGTTGGACGGCCATGAGCATAGCCGGCAGTGTGAGCACCAACGCATGGTCAAGCTCTGTTAACTTTTCAACTATATCCAGTACTTTTGCTTTTAAATTTTACAATACATCTGTTACATCTTTTAAAGTAAGCTCAAATGGCTTGCTTACATTTTCATCTTCAACAACAGCTCCTTCAAGTAGTGCTGATAATGCTGCCTTTCCTAGTACAGGTGCATTAGCAAGTACCATTGCAGGTTTTTGGGATTATTTTTCTTCTTATAAAACATCCAAAACATCTACAACTATCAATAAGTGTACTACAGGAAGTGATGATAAAGTTTATTACAAATTAATCGGCACTTACCCCAAGCGCCAATTATGGATTAAATGGGTAAGTTTTAAAATGGGTACGGGAGTTGGCTCTAGTTGCAGCGGAGCAACCATTCCTGACGGCTTGTATTTTTCTGTTGTATTAGAAGAAAGCACCAATAAAATATATGTAGTTGATCAATATAGAGGAAGCAATTACTCTAACATGAGCGCCACCATTGGTGTTCAAAATACAACTACCTCAGGTGTTAATTATTCATCAAGCGCAAAATTAGCCGGTACAAGTTCTTCTTCGTATACTGATAATACATACTATTGCTTTACACCTACAGAAAATACAGTATCATCAACTACTTTAACTTTTACAGGTACTACACAATTGCCTGCTTCTGGTTCGTACTACCAATACTATACCCTACCTACTGCTAGTTTATTAACAAAAACTTTGAGTGCGGCTACATTGTATGTCGATTTTAGTACCGGTGATGATAATAATTGTGGAACCAGTGCTTTCACTTCTTCTGTTTCCGTTAAAGCAGAAGCATTAGTGAGCGGCTCAACAACATATACAACTTTATTTACAAAAACGCTTTCTCTTTCTAATACAACGCCTGAACAATTAAAAATTACAGACCTTACAGCAGATTATTCAACCTATACAAAAATTAAAATAACGGTAAGCAGTTATGTAAAACCAGCTGTTGCTTGTTCCTCAAATGTAAAACTTACGGCATGGGTAGAAGAAAGTTATGGTGTAAAAGTAACAACAGCGCCTTATGATACTTACCCCATGTTGAGGTTAAGTAAAGTAACCTCAACAACAACTAATCCTGTTACTTTTAGTTGGAGTACCGATTGCCAATATGTACCTCAATACCAGTTGCAGGTTTTGAAATTATACAATACCAATTCATCATATACAACAGCTACCAATTGTCAGGCTTATGTTGATTGGGATAAAGCCCTCACATTTGATGTTACAGGCGGTGCTACAAGTATTAGCTTATTTATGGCCGAAGGCAAGGGGTATTATGTTTGGAGAGTAAGGCCAATTGGCAGTTATTACAGCGGTGGCGTAGCCAATAGTTTAAATTGGGGAACTTGGAGTACATCCTATTTTGCTGAATCAACAACAACGTATTATACACTTACCAGTTCTTCTTCGTACGATGATTTATTTTATTTAGATTATGCCGAAAATTCTAAAAATTGGATTTATAACCGCAAGTTTACTGAGAACAGTGGCATTTCGGAACACATGACTTTTGCTGATGGTTTGCAACGTGTAAGGCAATCACAGCATCACATACCAACAGATGGTAAATATTTAATCAGCCAATCTTTGTATGATTACAGCGGAAGAAATGCACTCAATTCAATGGCTGTACCTGTAACAGGTACAACATTTGATTATGCCGAAAATTTATTAACATACGGAGGTAAATTATACAAACCTAAAGATTTTGATAGTACTTCAACTTATAATAGCCCTAATAACGTTGATGGCGGAAGTTTAAATTCATATTATTCTGATGCCAATACGGATACTAAGGTTCCTTCTGCAGATAAGTATCCCTATTCACGAACCTTATTTATGGAAGATGGAACCAATCGTCAAAAAGAAGCTGGTGGACCAGGATCAATATTTAGAATTGGTGGAGGAAGCACAAGCGGATCTACAACCACATCTCGTACAACAAAAGTATATTTTCAATCTGCTACCAATGCTGAATTAATTCAAATGTTTGGTGCAGAAGCACCTGTCGATTCTTCGGTGTATAAAATTATTAGTGTAGATGCCAATAAAACTACAACAGTTACCTATCAAACTATTGATGGAAAAATACTTGCCACTTGTCTTTCAGGAACCAGTGGCTCTCCCTTACAAGCTTTAACTTATAGTGCTCAAACAATCTCTGATACCATTACCGGATTTAATAATAATGGTTGTGCCGAACATAGTTTGCTTATTCAAAGTGGTAGTGTTTCACTTCCCTTAACGTATACCATTACTCCTGCAGAAATTGAAGAAGCTTGCGGAAGTGGATATTGTTCTACTTGTGATTACAATATCGAAATCTATGTTAAAAACGTAGAAACCGGAACCATGACTTTAGATACTGTTTATTTACTGGAATCTGCTGCTTGCGGTTCAAGTGGTTGGTCGTATACCAATAGTGGCATTCATTTAGATGCAGGGTCTTTTGTAATTGGCAGATGCATTACTGCAAATAATACTGATGCCTCATCTATTATAGGAGAAACGTATAAACAAGAAATACTTAACGAAGTTGCTGATGTAGCAGATAATGATAATGATGCTGTTTGGGCTAATTTAAAAACCAAATATGAAAATGGAGAAATTACATCAATAGATTCTGTATACAGTTACATTAAAAATGACTTAGGCATTACAATAGCTGATGGAGCAACAGATGTTACCATACTTGCTTCCGAAGCTAGTTCTTGTTGTTCTGTAACATTACCCATGTTAACCTGTGGTGATACTCCCGGTGATTTTGAACAATTGCTTTATGATTCTTGGGGAAAAGCAGGTTTTGGATATTACCCATATAACTATTTTTATAACTATAAAACTTATGTTGCTTCTACTTATGGAGATAGATTATATTATGCGGATAAAAATGCAACCACAACTCCTGCTCAATTTAAAATTACGAGTGCCGATGGTGATGCTACACATGATTGTAGATTAACATTGTATTTTGATAATATAAAAATAATTGATGATGTTTCTATTGGTAATGGAGCCACAGCCATAAATGCCCTTACTGCTCAGGTTTGGGTATTAATTGTTAATTATTTAAATACGCATTATGGAAGTAATTGGCCGTATAATATTACCTATTATGCAACTAATTATATAAAAATTGAACCCAATATTAATAATGGAGGTAAACTTACCGGAAACATAATAGGTTATGATGAATCGGGAAATAATTATTACGTAATGGATCATAGCGATTTAAGTTTTGATGCACATATTACCTACGTTGATGCAACTAAAGGAATAGGTGGAAAAGGAATGTTTAATACGCTTATTGATAATATGGTTACTTATGGAGGATATGACAGAGATACTTTATGGCGTTATTGGAAAGGATGTGTAGCTGCTTACCCAATGTTGCAATTTATTGATGGAGATAGAACTGCAAGTAAAAAAAGATTTGACTTATTACAACATTTTCTCAAATTGGTTGGTACTACACGTGCAAACTATACTGCTTTTGGAGATGCTTATTTAAAGTATGCCTATTATTATGTAACAGGAGATAAAACTTATTTTAAATCAAGTAATACTTGGTTTGATACTTGTGTTTCTGAATATGATTTTGATCTATCCAGTTATGCATATACCGCAGGAGGAGTATTAGATCCAAGTCTTTATTCAACTTCTGAAGCCAAAGACAGTGTTTGGAATTCATTTAATGATTGTTTATTTAGTGCCGATGAATTTGCTGATGCCAGTCCTGATGATGGAAATGCTCTAGATGCTGCCGGTTATAGAGGAACCGATTGCGAAAACAATAATTTTTCGGGTGATAGTGCCTTAGTTGAAGCCCAAGAAGACACTTGCCAAAAAATTTGCAAGCTCCGATTCATGGATTTTTATAAGCAAGCTCAAATAATGTGTAATGCAAACCATATAACAGTATCAGACCAAGTGCTTTGGTGCTTTGCTTACCAAATGAAAGAACAATGCGAAAGTGATTGTGAATTAAGTTTACCATACACCATGCAAGATTTAGATGGTGATGGTTCTAAAGAATCAAAAGTTGCCGGATCTGTTTCAGATGCTGATAGAAATGATGCCATGAAAGCCATGATGTACGATACCGATCTGCAACCCTCAACTTGCACAACATGCTCTAGCTATAAAAAATTGACCAGCACCAGCTATTTCTCAATTGTTTTAGCCAGTGAATTAACAGATAAACTTACTGCTTATGTGGCTGCCGGCAATACTACCGTAACAACTGATGTAATTCAATCATGGATTGATGAAATATATGATGAATACGATGTAACAGAATATATTCCGGATGGTTGTAATAAAGTTGGTATTAGTGGAGGAGGCCCCTTTATCATAAATTCAAGTTCTGCATTTTCTATTGTTACTTCAGGAACAAGTGACTACTTAAAATTAAAATATTCTGCCGGCTATAAATCATGGTTTGCCATGACAACCTCCTGTGATTTCACATTAAACTGTACCATTTATTTTAAATGGATACAACCGAATATTGTTCCAACCATTTCCGTTACTATAAGAACCTGCGAGCAAGAATCGGTTGAATATTTAATGAGCTTAATTGAACAGCAATTGAATGATTGTAAAAATCAGAAATTAGCTGCTATGGATCTTAGCTATAAAAAAACTTGTGCAAATCCATCTAATGTAAATGACCAATTGGTAATTTCTTACCAACAAGGCTATCATCATTATACTTTGTATTATTATGATAGAGGTGGAAATTTGGTTAAAACTGTACCACCAAAAGGCACTACAGATATAGGTACAAGCCGTGCTACATCACCTTCACGCACTTATGCTACTACATACATATATGATTCCTTTAAACGTTTAACCCAAAAAACAACTCCTGATGGTGGTTCTACTTATTGTTATTACAACAGTTTAGGTCAATTGCGATTTTCGCAAAATGCTCAACAAACTTCTGATGGTACTTATAGTTATATTAAATATGATAATTTAGGTAGGTCTTCTGAGTCTGGTTTAGTAACAGCAAGTGCTTCTGATATAAGTGCCAATATTGAAGTGCTGACCTATCCAACAACTAATTGCACTCAAAAAACACTTACTACTTATACTACTGCTAATGCTTCTGCTACTTATATTACCGATGGAAGCGCACAACAGTTCTTACAAAATCGCGTGAGTTATGCATATACAGATGCCGATGGAGATTTAACTACACTAACAGATCAGGTATATACTTATTTTAGTTATGATGCTCATGGTAATGTCAATTGGTTAATCCAAAATATTTATGGATTGGATAAGCAATACATCAAATTTGAATACGATTTAATCAGTAATAAAATTACCAAGGTAATTTATAATGAAAGTAGACTGGATCAAATTTACCACCGTTACACTTACGATGCTGATAACCGAATAACAAAAGTTGAAACCTCTGTTGATGGAAAAATTTGGGATAAAGATGCCCAGTATGAATACTATTACCATGGAGGAGTTAAACGATTGAAATTGGGCGAAGATAAAATTCAAGGCTTAGACTTTGTATACAATTTACAAGGTTGGCTTAAGGCTGTTAACTTCCCTAGCATGAGTACTACTTATGATCCGGGGCAAGATAATCTTTCAACAGGCTCAAATGCAAGTTATGCAAAAGATGCATTTGCTATGGAATTGAGCTATTACAATGGCGATTTTAATCGTACGGGTTCTGTATTTACGGATGCTACTTCGGGTTCGTATTCTGACACCGCTATTACAGGCTATGGTTCATTGTATAATGGTATGATAGCAGGGCAATCTTTTAATAATTCGCTTGCAAGTACAACAAGTGGATATTATAAAGGAGGCACAGCTTTAGCCGGAGTTTATACTTATGATGATTTTGGTAGATATGTAAAGCAAACATTGAATTATTATAGTTCTTCTAAATGGAATGCATTTACAACCAGTAATGATTATGCTGAAACCGTTGCTTATGATGATAATGGAAACATTACATCTTATTCAAGAAATGGCTATAATCAGGGAACTGCGGCCTCTCCTAAAAACTATAGCATGGATAATATGACTTATAATTATATTTCAACTACTAGTAATCAATTGAAATACATTAAAGATGCAACTACAACAACTACTACTTATACAACTGATATTGAAAGTGGGCAATCGACATCTGGAAATTATACGTATGATTTAGCAGGTAATTTAAAAACAGATGCTCAACAAAAAATTACTGCTATTACATGGGGAGTGAATAATAAAGTAAAATCTGTAGCTGAAGGTTCTGGTACTACTGCCTATACATTAAGTTTTTTATATGATGCAATGGGTAATAGGGTTAAGAAAACAAGTACACCAACTAGTGGTAGTGCTACCTATACTTATTATGTATATGATCCTAATAAAAATTTAATGGCATTGTATGAAGCTACAGGCACAGGAACCATTACTCAAACGGAGGCCCCTATATATGCAAGTAATAGAATAGGCGCTATTACTACCGGCTTAGCTGTTAATACTGCTTATACTGCACCAACTGATGGCATTTATTCTAGAACCATTTCGAGTAGCACAAGTAGTTCTCGCAAAAAATATGAGCTAAAAGATCATTTAGGTAATATACGAGCAGTGGTAAATGATGTAAAAAGTGTGTCGGGTTCTACTTATACAGCAAATGTATTAAGTGCAATAGACTATTACCCTTTTGGTATGAACATGCCTGGTCGAGACTACAATGGCTCAAATAGTAAAATTGGATTCCAAGGCAAATACAAAGACAATGATATTTGGGGAAACAACAATGCATACGATTTTGGTGCACGTATTCATGATCCTAGGGTTGGCAGATGGTTATCATTAGATCCTTTGGCAGATAATTACCCTTCTAAATCACCGTATAATTATTGTTCCAATAATCCTATTAGTAGGGTAGACCCAACCGGAAGGGGTGATAAACCAAGCGGAACATGGTCTTTAGATTTAGCAAATTGGGTTGATGAAAAAATTGATGTAGCTGAAGATTATTATGTAGGGCATGATGATGCTGATGGACTAGAAAATGGAACACAAAAAACAGTGTTAGATATTGCAAGAGGTGCTTTAACAGCTCCTTTAAGAATAGGGGTTGCAACTTCAGATGCTGTTGATAGGGTTACGGCCCCTGGTGCTGATGGTTATGATTATGCTATTGCAGCCGCTGAGGTTTTAACGGATGGATGTACAACTGTTGGAACGGCTGCTACACTTGCTGTACCTATGGCAAAAGGAGCTGCAGCGTTAGGTGCTCCCGAAAGCATAAGTTTACCAACTGCCCCTAAGCCTACTCCTTCTGCGGTAAAGCCAACGCCACCTGCTACTCCCCAATTAACAGAAGCAGAGGCAAGAGCCAGTGGATGGAAGAATCCTGATGGATCTACAGCATGGCCTCCGAATAGAGGTGCTGTTGCAGGAACTGAAGTAGAAAATGCTACTCTTCCTAAAGGAGCAGTTATAGATAGATATGGTCATCCAGGAGGTTCATTTACTGCTGAAGGGGGTACCCCATACGCAGAAAGAGCACTTCCGAGTGGAACCAATGCAAAGCCATATACAGCTTATGAAGTAACTACTCCTATTGAGGGTGTGAGAACAAGTGTAGCAGCACCGTGGTTTGATGAAGTAGGAGGAGGCGTACAATATGACTTACCATATAGTGTTTTGGAACACCAATGGTTTGGTGATTTACAGGAAATACCAGGTGCTGTATTAACGGAATAAATCAGTTTATAAAGTTGGAGCTGAGATAGCAACGGAAGAATAATAGTTTACTATTAGAAGTTTAATGTTCCCTTCCAATTTTTTTGAATTGGTGGGGAATATTAATTTTTACTCTTCTCCATTTAAAGTGCCCAATATCTTTTTTAATTCCTCAATGTTTTGAGGCTTTTTAAGGCTTTCATAAATTTTCATCAAATTCTGAAGCATGCGTTTTATAATGGTGAGGTTATTACAAGGCGCATAATAAGCTTTCTCCGGCTTAATATTTAATTGATGCAAAAAGGCATCTATTTCATTTTTACTAAATACTGAACCTTTACTAAACGGATTAATATAAAAAAGTACACCGTGATTATCGCTATGTCTAAAAAAGGGAAGCAAAGAAGCTTTATCTGAATAAGCTAAAATAAAATGCTCGGGTAAGTTAATGCCGTATATAGGTATATCTAGGTTTTGGGCAATAATGGCATATAAAATAGAAAGAGAAATGGGGTTGCCCTTTTTTGTTTCTAACACATTATTGATATAGGCATTTTGGGTACTGTATACATTGGTGGTATCACCGGTAAAACCATAAACATTATAAATAACATGGTTAATGATTCTTACCTTTTCTAATGCAGTAAGATTATATCCCATTTCGAGCCAAGCATCACGCCTTATTTGATCTATATAAGTTTTTATTTTTTCGGCATTAAGTTCCGGATATTGGTATCGTGCTACTAGAATAGAACCTTTTAACAGATCATAGTCTTTATCTTTTATCCAATCTTTAAAATCATTTAGCAATTGGTTAAAATAAATTTGATGTACAATACCTTCTATTCTATTTTGTACAATTTGCTCAGTATACGTCCATGAATCTTCTAGGGTGGGAATAACAACTTTACCAAATGAAATTAACTTACTTTTTACTTCAGAGTAAACTTGCTCATCAGGATCATCAAGTAAACTAATTAAGGCCTTAACTTCTTGCGTATTCATGCATCTATTTCGTTAATCGTTCAAGAACAATTTGAATTAATTTATCAACCGGTACTTTGTAATCTTTACTATACTGGCCAATAATTCTATTAGCAATTATTACACATATTGTGCAAGCTTCATGACCCAATAATTTTCCTAAACCATAAAGGGCAGATGTTTCCATCTCAAAATTAGTAGCCTTAATTCCTTTGTATTCAAATGAACTTAATTTATCGTTTAATTCGGCATCTGCTAAGGCCAAACGCAATATGCGGCCTTGTGGGCCATAAAAACCGGAAGCCGTAGCGGTAATACCTGTATACATGCCTTCTTGCAAAAGAGTAGTAAGTTTGTCAGAAGCCTTAACAATATAAGGCCTTGCCATTTTACCATCCCATTTAATGTGTTCAACAAAAGAATTAGTCATCTCTTTTTCAACAACAGCATCATTGGTTTGGTAAAAATTTAGCAATCCGTCAAAGCCTAAACCATACATCGACATCAAAAAACTATCAACCGGAATTTCTTTTTGCAATGAACCGGAAGTTCCCAATCTAATTAAATTTAGAGAACTATGTTTTTCTTTTATTGTACGCGTTTTAAGATCAATATTTACCAATGCATCCAATTCATTTACTACAATATCAATATTGTCGGTTCCAATACCTGTGGAAAGTACAGTAATTCTTTTACCATTAAAAATACCGGTATGTGTAACAAATTCTCTGTTTTCGACCTTGTGTTCTATTTTGCTAAAATATTTTGATACTGAGTTTACCCTACCCGGATCTCCCACCAATAAAACCGTATCCGCTAACTGATCAGGATGCAGGTGTAAATGAAATATACTGCTATCAGGATTTAAAATGAGTTCAGATTCGGCAATTCTATTGCTATTCATTATGGTATTATTTATTAATTTTGTGTTTTAAATAAAGATCTCGCTCAGGGCGAGATTTGTTCGACTTAGTATTTTTAGCTTTGTTCCGATAAAAATCGGGATTCGCAAAAATTCAGTCTCACAAACAAAGGTAACTTTTTTATAGTAAATCTTAAACAACAAACCCTTATCATGGCAAAATCAAAAAATACTATTCTCGTACCGGTAGGTTTTTCAAAACAATCACTTATTGCTCTTACTCAGTCATACAATTTAGCCCGACTTACCGGATCGGAATTGCTTTTATTAAGTGTTATAGAAGAGCAACCTGCATTAGTAAAATTATTAGGCAGAAACAAAGAAGAAGAAAAAGGTAAAGAAGAGCTTGTGAAACGAGCATTGGAATCTCTTACAAAAGAAGTGAAAGAAAAAAGTGGTTTGCCTGTTAAAATTAAAATTGCTAGGGGGAAAGTATACGAAGAAATTATTAAGCTTGCCGATGAAATAAAGCCTCAATTTATCATTATGGGAACAACCGGTACTGCAGACGGTATTAGAGGAAGATTTATTGGAACCAATACCATGAGAGTTGTGCATGAAACTACTTTTCCGGTAATTACCATTCATGGTAAAGAACATCATGATGGTTGCAAAACTATTTTGTTACCTCTTGATCTTTCAAAAATTACTAAAGAAAAAGTACAATATGCAATTGATTTTGCTAAGTATTTTAATTCTCAAATTTATGTACTTTCAATAGATCCTCCTTTACAAGATGAATTCTTATATAAGAAAATTGAACGTCAACATGCACAAGTAATAAAGACAATAGAAAAACACGGTGTTAAGGTTGATGGAGAAATAATGAAACAAAAAAGGGGAAAAGGAGAGGCTGATCTCATACTTTCTTATGCTAAATTAGTTAAATCAGACCTTATTGTGATAATGGCAGAAAAGGAATCAAGCCTTGAAGAATTTTTTACACCTACAGATGAAGCAAAAAAAATAATTTACCATTCAGAGATTCCGGTTTTGTGTGTAAAGCCTATGCTTACTAAAAATTCATTGGTGAAAGCAATAACGCCTTATTAAATAGTAGTTGTAGCGTTTTTTTAATATTTAAGTATTTTATTTTCACATGGAAAATCGCATCACTCAACTTTTTACCATTCAATACCCCATTATTCAGGCAGGTATGATATGGTGTAGTGGATGGAAATTAGCTGCTGCAGTGAGCAATGCCGGTGGTCTTGGTATTATTGGCTCAGGATCTATGTATCCTGAAGTATTACGTGATCATATTCAAAAATGCAAAGCATCTACCCAAAAGCCTTTTGCCGTTAATGTGCCCATGCTGTACCCTGATATCCAAAAACTCATACAAGTTATTATTGAGGAAAAAGTGCCGATTGTTTTTACTTCAGCAGGTAATCCCAAACTCTTAACACCTATTTTAAAAAACTGTGGAATAAAAGTGGTGCATGTTGTTTCAAGTGCCAAATTTGCAAAAAAAGCTGAAGATGCCGGTGTAGATGCAATAGTTGCAGAGGGTTTTGAAGCAGGCGGCCATAATGGGAGAGAAGAAACCACTACACTTTGTTTAATTCCTGTTGTTTGCGAAGCTGTTAAAATACCTGTTATTGCAGCAGGTGGTATTGGAAGCGGAAAGGCAATGTTGGCAACCATGTGCCTTGGTGCTGAAGGCGTTCAAATTGGTAGTCGTTTTGTTGCATCAACAGAATCATCGGGCCATATTAATTTTAAGCAAAGATTGATTGATAGTCAAGAAGGCGATACCATGCTAACACTAAAAGAAATTACCCCGGTTCGATTAATAAAAAATAAATTTTATAACGATGTTCAGCAAGCTTATGAACGTTGTGCCACCACAGATGAGTTGAAAGAACTTTTGGGGAGAGCCCGATCTAAAAAAGGAATGTTTGAAGGTGATTTAGATGAGGGTGAGTTGGAAATAGGACAGGTTTGTGCTTCAATAAAAAGTATCAAACCTGCTGCTGAAATTATTCAAGAAATTGTTGATGAATATAATTCTTCATTAAAAAATATAAAAGCGATATAATACTATATTGGTATATTCTCAAAAACAAAAAAGAGACTGCCTTCTATTTATGAAAGACAGCCTCTCTTATTTTTAAAATAATTTTTTATTTTCTTCTACCTCCTAAGATTCTTAATAGCATTAAAAAAAGATTAATAAAATCAAGGTAAAGTACTAATGCTCCAATAATGGCTCCTTTTCTTTCTATATCAGATCCTGCTTCTGCCACATTCATATTTTTAATTTTTTGGGTATCATAAGCTGTTAATCCCACAAAAATTAAAACACCTATATAAGAACTTACCCAATACAACATCTCACTTTGAAGAAAAATATTTACTAGAGAAGATATTACCAATCCCATTAATGCCATCATGAGCATATTACCCATAGAGGTTAAATCTTTTTTGGTATAATATCCATAAACACTCATAGCTCCAAATGTTAAAGCTGTTACCATAAATGTTGAAGCAATGGAGCCCATGGTATAAACCATAAAGATAAAAGACAAAGTAATGCCTGTTAATGCTGAATAGCCAAGAAAAACAGCAGTAGCAACTGTTGCCGACATTTTTTCAATAGCTGCCGTTAAAGCTATCACAGCCCCAAACTGTGCTAAAATAAAAATCCAATACGCTCCGCTTACTGCCTTTATAAGCTCGGGAGAAGATGCTACAAAAACTGCAAAAGCAGCTGAGGTAAGCAATGCAAGACTCATCCAACCGTATACTTTAGTTATAAAGGTAGCTTGATCTGCTGTTTGGGTATGCGTATTTGTAAAATTTGAAATGGGTGTTTCTTTTGAATAAGGTGTGTCCATATTATTTAAATTTTAGGTTATAGTTCTTTTTACTTTTTTCCTTTGATATTTCTTATTTACTTTTACTCTTGAAATATTTATTTAACAAAGTTATAAAAATAATCTGTGAGTTCTCTCAAAAAACTTGCCAGTCAAACAGCCATATACGGCCTTAGTAGTATTTTTGCCCGCTTACTGAATTATTTTCTGGTTCCACTCTATACGCATGTGTTTTCGACAGAACAATATGGCATAGTAACAGAAATGTATGCCTATGTGTCGTTTTTAATTGTTGTGCTTACATACGGTATGGAAACGGCATTTTTTAGATTTTCAACCTTAGAAAATGAAGACAAACAACGCATTTATTCAACTACTGTTTTATCCGTTTTAAGTACTTCTGCTTTTTTTATTTTTATAGCTACGATTTTTTCTCAACCCATTGCAGATTTATTAAAATATCCTAATAATAATGAATATGTAATTTGGTTTGCTATTATAGTAGGGCTTGATGCATTTTCATCTATTCCATTGGCAAAACTAAGACAAGATAATAAAGCCATGCGCTTTGCCATGGTTAATATTATCAATATTGGAGTCAATATTATTTTAAATGTTTTCTGGATTTATTATTGTAGAAACGAGTATGCTGCTCACGGAGAACAATCTAATTGGTGGGTATCTACATTTTACAATCACAATATTGGAGTCGGTTATGTTTTTATCGCCAATCTTGTAGCCAGTATTGTCAAAACCATCTTATTACTACCCACCCTATCCAAAATAAAACGAGTATTTAGTTTTAATGATTTAAAACGCATGTTAATATACGCCTTGCCATTATTGATAGCAGGATTAGCAGGTATGATTAACGAAACCCTTGATAGGGTTATGCTTAAATTTATGTTGTATAACATAAAAGGGGAGTCTTTTACTATGCAACAGCTTGGCATTTATGGAGCTTGTTATAAAGTATCCATTATTATTACAATTTCAGTTCAAGCATTTAGATATGCTGCCGAACCTTTCTTTTTTAGCGAACAAAAAAATAAAAATGCAAAAGACTTGTATAGTAAGATCATGGATTATTTTGTATTAGCGTGCTCATTTGTTTTCCTATCCATAATGATGTATTTAGATGTGGTAATGCACTTTGTAGGACAAGATTTTAGAGTAGGTGTTAATGTAGTGCCCATATTACTTTTGGCCAATATTTGCTTGGGTGTTTATTATAATTTATCTATTTGGTATAAACTTACAGGGCAAACCATGTATGGTGCTTACGTAGCCCTATTTGGCGCCACCATTACTATTGGTTTAAATTATTTATTGATTCCTATTATTGGTTATATGGGCTCTGCCTGGGCTACCTTGGCTTGCTATGCTTCAATGATGCTGGTTTCATATATTGTTGGACAAAAATTTTATCCCGTAAATTATTCCCTTAATAAAATTACTGCTTATTTAGGGGGGGCTATAGTTCTCTATTTTATTAATGTATTTTGTGTTTCCTATTTTAATTTTTCCTCACTCATTACCAAATTAGCATTTAATACTTTGTTTATTATTGGCTTTATGGGTATTGTTTTTATCTTTGAAAGAAGTAAAAAAACAAGCCAAATTTAAGTATATGAACGTTAGAATAATTAACTCATCTAAACACCCTTTACCGGCTTATGAAACTCTATTTTCAGCCGGTATGGATATAAGGGCAAATATTGATCATCCCATCACATTAAAACCATTAGAAAGAACCTTAGTTCCTACAGGTTTATTTATCGAACTTCCTAAAGGTAGTGAAGCACAGGTTCGTCCCAGAAGTGGTTTGGCATATAAAAGTGGAATTACTGTGCTTAATTCACCCGGAACTATTGATGCCGATTATAGAGGTGAAATAAAAGTTATCCTTATCAATCTTTCTCAACAAGATTTTATTATCGAAGACGGTTCAAGAATAGCGCAAATGGTTGTTGCACAACATGAGCGAGTAGATTGGGAACCTGCCCGTGAACTGGTAGAAACGGAACGTGGAGCCGGAGGCTTTGGCCATACGGGAGCACATTAGTAAAATTCAAATTATTTCGTATTTTATCATTCCACAAGAAATTATTTTTGCTTTTTATAGATGAAACTAGTTTTTACTATATCATTTCTTTTTTTCGCTCTTATTGTATCTGCTCAAGGCTTTGAAGCGCAAGATACCTCCAAAACAAATTATATTGATGAAAATGGTTTAAAACAAGGGCATTGGATATATACGAATGCTGAGAAACATTTGCCCGGTTATAGAGATGATCAATTGGTTGAAGATGGGTTTTTTAAAGACAATCTTAGAGTAGGTATTTGGAAAAAATATTATGAAAATGGAAATTTAGAATTTGAACTTACCTATATGGGCAATCGCCCAAGTGGATATGCTGTTTTTTATTACAGAAATGGAAAAGTATCAGAAGAGGGTGTTTGGAAAAACAACCGTTGGGTAGGCGAATACAAATATTATCACGAAAATGGAAAACTAAAATACGAATGGAAATACAATGCTTCAGGAAAAAGAGAAGGTGTACAAAAATATTATTACGAAAATGGTCAATTGATGATTATTGGCTCTTGGAACGAGGGTAAAGAAGCTGGAGAATTAAAAACTTATTATTCTAATGGAGCATTAAAATCAGAGAAATTTTTTAATAATGGAGATATACTTCCTGATTCAACAAAAACATATCCAACACCTCCAAATTTAGTTGAAACAGAAGAGGTAGTAATGGATGATAAAAAAGATGATGAAAAAACAGATAATACAAGCAAACAAGAGGAGAAAAAAGATTCTGCGGTTATTTCCCCTAAAGATACTACCATTGCAATACAACCTTTACAAACCAACGAACAACACCCCGTGGGTTTTTTTGACGGCAATGGATATTATAAGCTGTCTGATAAAAATGGTAGGGTTTCACGTGAAGGAGATTTTAAAAAAGGATTTTTAATGAATGGTAAAGTATACCGTTATAATGCCGAAGGAACTCTAGAAAAAACCATTGTTTATAAAAATGGGAAAGTAGTTGAAGAAATAGATAATAAATAAATTAGCTGATGCGCTAATTTTAAAATTAATAGATTCTGAAAATTGTCATTTTCTCCCTCTCATTGAGAGGGAGAAAGGGAGAGGAAATCAAGAAATATAATTTTTAGAATCTATTAATTAATTGTAAAATAGTAAGAAGATGAATTCAGAAAATAAGCTCTGCGTATACAATACCATTACTCGCAAAAAAGAATTATTCGAGCCCATTAACCCTCCATTTGTGGGTATGTATGTATGCGGACCAACCGTTTACGGAGATGCCCATTTAGGTAATTGCAGAACCTTTGTTTCGTATGATTTAATGTATCGCTATTTACTTCATTTAGGATACCGTGTTCGCTATGTTAGAAATATTACAGATGTTGGTCATTTAGTAAATGATGCAGATGAGGGTGATGATAAAATTGCCAAGAAAGCAAGAATGGAAAAGCTAGAACCAATGGAAATTGTACAACGCTACACTTTAGGTTTTAGAGATGTGATGCAAAAATTTAATACACTTCCTCCAAGCATAGAACCAACTGCTACAGGCCATATTCTTGAACAAATTGAAATGACACAAAAATTGATTGATAATGGTTATGCCTATTCCGTTAATGGCTCTGTTTATTTTGATGTAATAAAATACAATCAGAAATTTCAATACGGGAAACTTTCTGGCCGTGTAATTGAAGAGCTTATTAAAACGGAAAGAGATTTAGACGGACAAGAAGAAAAGAAAAACACCATTGATTTTGCTTTATGGAAATTAGCCAAGCCGGAGCATATTATGCGTTGGACATCTCCTTGGGGAAAAGGATTTCCCGGTTGGCATTTAGAATGTTCGGTAATGAGTACAAAATATTTGGGTAGTCCCTTTGATATTCATGGAGGAGGTATGGATCTTAAATTTCCACATCATGAATGCGAAATTGCACAAAATGTAGGGGCAGAAGGTAGCGAGCCTGTTAAGTATTGGTTGCATACCAATATGCTTACCGTTGGTGGTCAGCGCATGGGAAAATCACTAGGCAATTATATTTCTCCTGACCAATTATTTACCGGTGATCATAAAATGCTGAGTAAAAGCTATAGCCCCATGACGGTGCGTTTTTTTATGTTGCAAACGCATTATGCTAGTACGCTCGATTTCTCTGATGAGGCATTAAAGGCTTCTGAAAAAGGATTTAGAAAAATATTAAATGGTTTAAAAACAATTAAAGAACTTTCATACCAAGAAAAACAAGACATATTTGACGAAGCACTTAATAAGGATATTGAACAATTAAGCTCACTTTGTTATGAAGGAATGAATGATGATTTTAATTCTCCCAAGCTTATTGCCAATCTTTTTAATTTATTAAAATATATTAATTCATTTCATAATAAAGTTTTAAATATTGGAGCTTTAAAACCTGAAAATTTTATTTTATTAAAAACTACATTTATAACATTTGTAGAAAATATTTTAGGACTTAAGGAAGAAAAAAATAACAATCCGAATATGCTTGACGATGTTCTAAAAACATTGTTGGATACATATTCTGAAGCTAAAAATAGAAAAGATTATGCGACTGTTGATTTAATTAGAAAAGAAATAAAAAAACAAGGCATCCTCATTAAAGATACCAAGGAAGGAGTTGAATGGAGTTATGAAGAATAGTTTTCGTTGTTTGTTGCTTGTTGTCTGTTGTTTGGTTTTGTCTATCTTATCTTGTACAAACGAAACAATAAATAATTCTCAAGAAAAAAATAAATCGCAAACTTCTACTCAAATAAAAGTGCCTTCATTTAATGAGGATTCTGCATATACTTATGTTGCAAAACAAGTAGCTTTTGGTCCTAGAGTTCCTAATAGTAAAGGCCATGGTGAATGTGCCCTCTATCTCGAAAATACTTTAAAGCGTTTTACTTCTCACGTAATTGTTCAACAGGCAGAGTTAACTGCTTTTGATACAAAAAAACTAAAATCAAAAAATATTATAGCATCATTTAACGCTGATTCAAAAAATAGAATTGTTTTATTTGGCCATTGGGATACACGTCCCTTTGCAGACCAAGATAACAAAGACAAAGAAATACCCATTGAAGGGGCCAATGATGGGGGAAGTGAAGTGGGTGTTTTATTAGAAGTGGCAAGAAATTTAGCAATAACAAAGCCAAGTATTGGAGTTGATATTATTTTGTTTGATGCCGAAGATTATGGACAGCCTGAAGACAGTAAATTTCCCCCCATGCAAGATTCCTATTGTCTTGGTTCGCAATATTGGGCAGCACATAAACACGATCCTAAATACTTTGCTAAGTATGGTATTTTACTTGATATGGTGGGAGCCAAAAATGCACAATTTACCATGGAAGGGGGCTCGGTTGAATATGCAGGAGATGTTGTAAAAAAAGTTTGGAATACTGCTGCACAAGCAGGATACTCAGATTATTTTATTTTTAATCAAACAAGAGCTATTACTGATGATCATTATTATGTAAATCAATTGGCTCAAATTCCTACCATTGATATTATAGAGTACAATCCACAAACACCTTCAAATTTTAGCGCTACTTGGCATACCCATAAAGACAATATGGATGCAATAGATAAAAATACCCTTAAGGCTGTAGGCCAAACATTACTCGAAGTAATTTACAAGGAAAAATAAATTTCCAATAAACTTAAGGGCTTTCCGAAAATTACAATTTCTGTCCCTCTCTTTGAGAGGGATTAAGGGAGAGGAAGCAAAAAAACAATTTTGGAAAGCCCTTAAGGAACCGTAAAATCAATTGTAGAACTAACCTGAGTATTTGCTTTTTCTGTAACAGTAAAGCTATTTGAGAAATTTGAACTGATGTAATCTCCACTAGAAATGGCTCCATCATTATTATTATCATACGAAGGATAAATATAATATTTACCCGGATGCATTTGAGTAAATGTAAATGAATTGCTAGGATAGGTTAATATCACATACCTTGAACGGTATTTTAAATTTGCAGCATTGTATATGTATCCAGAGAATAGAGGTTGTGTTGTGATGACTAAATAAATTTTATCTCCATTTGCATAAGTAAGACTATTAGAAAATTTAATATTTACAGTTGTTGATCCTAAATAGGGTTGTTCACTATCTGCATAAGGATCATCAGAAAGATCATAATAAATAGCTTCGGTTTTATTGGCAAACGAATTAGAAAAATCTTTAGCAGAAGTTTGTGTGGGATAAGTAGAAAAATTAGTGAGTGCGGCTTGAGAAGAAGTAGTATCCATTAATGTGGCTGTCCAACGCATGTGTAATTCAGCAGTGGTAAGTGTATTGTATTTATTGGTGTAGGCACTTAAAATCATACTATCGTTTCTAAAAATAACTTCAACATAATCTCTTGTTTTGCCTTTTACAAAATCGGAGAAACGATAATAAGATTGATCAACGGTTTCATCAGTACTATCAAGTACAGCATAAGCAATGCGGTGATAGCCTGCAAAACTTCCACCATTTCTGTAAGCTAATTTTTGTTCGCCATTATAATCAACAATAAAAAACGACATTAAAATATCATCTAATGAATCTAATTCTGATTTAGCAGAAATTTGAGAAGATGAGATTGGACGAAAATCCAATATCCATTCGGTATAACTTCCTAAAGCAGTAGTTGAGGTAACGGGTCCATTCCAAATACCTGTAATTTTTGAAAGTAAGCTTATTCCTTCTACTGTTTGAGTGGTGTCAGTAGTATTTTTAGGTTTATCGGTTGTGTTGGATTCATCATTTTTGCAAGCTGAAATAAAAATAATTGCAATATATAATAACCTTATGCTTCTATTTCGTTCAATCATAAATTAGGCTTAAACAATAATCACAAATTTCCGCTTAAAAATTTCTTTTTATTTTTTTTCCACCAATCAGCTTTAATTTCGTCTCCAATTTCTTCAACTGATTTACTAAAATTAATTTTCTTAGCAAGAAGTTCTAATCGCATATTATCTAACAAGCCATATAGTACTTTTTGGTCTATAAATGATTTATCTATAGAAATTAAAAATCTGTCTTTATTGCTATTGAATTCAATTGCTCTCATATAAATTTGAGTTTATTACAATTTATAAAATTACCCGATAAACTCCTTCATTCTTTCAAAAAAGCTTTTTTCTTTTTTTCCGGGAATAGGTTTGAAATTTTCTGAATCGCGGAATTGTTCAAGCAGCTTTTTTTCCTTGTCGTTTAAATGTTGAGGAATGTAAACATTTAAGGTTACGAGCATATCGCCACGGTTATAGCCATTCACATTGGGTAAACCTTTATTTTTTAAACGCATGGTTCTACTCGATTGTGTTCCGGCATCAACTTTAATTTTTACTTTTCCGTCAATGGTTGGTATTTCAATAGAAGTGCCTAATACAGCATCAATAAAACTAATATAGTGCTCATAAAAAACATTATCTCCATCGCGTGAAAACAATTCATGTTCAATTTCTTCTACACCCACTAATAAATCTCCATTAACGCCACCTCTAGGGGCTGCATTGCCTTTTCCTGAAACGCGTAATTCCATTTCTTCTGAAATACCTGCGGGTAAATTTATTTTTATTACTTCTTCTCCTCTAATAATCCCTTCACCATAACAACTTTTACATTTTTGAGCTACCGTTTTTCCTTCGCCTGCACAAGTTGGACAAACACCGGTTGTTTGCATTTGGCCAATAAAAGTATTGGTTACTGTACGCACATATCCACTGCCTTTACATGTATTACAAGTGCTAAATTGTCCGTTTTGAGAACCTGTACTATGGCAAGTTTCACAACTAACAAATTTATTTACTTTAATATTTTTTTCTGCGCCTTTGGCTATTTCTTCTAGTGTAAGTTTTACTTTAATTCTTAGATTAGAGCCTTTTCTTACTTGTCTTCCACCACCTCCATTTCCACCTCTACGGCCACCAAAGCCTCCAAATCCCATGTTTTCAAAAATATCTCCAAAATTGCTGAAGATATCATCCATATTCATTCCTCCTGCGCCACCAAATCCACTTGCACCACCCATTCCCGCATGTCCGTACTGATCATAACGGGCTTTTTTATCCGGAGTATTTAAAACATCATAAGCCTCTGCAGCTTCTTTAAATTTTTCTTCAGCAGCTTTATCTCCCGGGTTTCTATCCGGATGGTATTGCATCGCCAACTTGCGATATGCTTTTTTTATTTCATCAGCACTCGCACTTTTTGTAACACCTAATATTTCGTAAAAATCTCTTTTTGCCATTTATTTTTTATTTTTCTAAAACGTATTCAATTAGCACTTCCTTGTGCTGGGGCTTACTCCCTCTCCTTTGGAGAGGGTTGGGGAGAGGTCTATTTTCCTACAATCACCTTAGCGTATTTTAATATTTTTCCATTAATGTAAAATCCTTTTTCGATTACATCCATTATTTTTCCTTTCATATCTTCAGATGGAGCAGGAACTTCGGTAATGGCTTCATGTAAATCAGGATTAAATTCAACACCGATGCATTGCATTTCTTCAATTCCTTTTTTCTTAAGGGCATCCGTAAATTTATTGTGAATTAAATCGAAACCTTCTTTGGCTGATGTAATATTTTCACTTGCATGCATGGCTTTTTTTGCCCTATCAAAATCATCCAATACCGGTAGCATCTCTTTTAGTACATCATCGCCTGCCGAACGCAACAAATCAGCTCTTTCTTTGGTAGTTCTTCTTCTAAAATTATCAAACTCCGAAAACAGACGAATGTATTTTTCGTTTAATTCATCATATTTAACTTGAATTTCTTGTAGTTTTTTTGAGCTTTCATCAACATTTGCTTCTGTAGTTTGCTGATCATTATTCTCAATTGTTGTTTCTTTTTCTTCAGTTTTATCTTCTGTAGAATTCATTGCATTATCAACCATGGTACGTATTTTTTTTAATAAACTCATTGTTCAAATAACTTGCCAGCGCAAAAATAGGGACAATTTGGCAGAAAACACGTATAGTTTATGCTTAAAAGCAGCATTTTTAAATCTCACACTATGAGGCTGTCTCAAAAGCGTCATTGTAAACGAAAATATTGTTGTTATGAATCTTGTACAGATCGCGTCAATGCTGCACAAGCATACTATACGAGCTATACTTAGCTTGACGCCTATGCGATCTATCGGGATGACATTTTTAAAACAAATTATCTACATATGAAATAGCCATGCACCGAACGTGCACAAACACAAATGAATATAACATGGCGTATTCCATATGACTGCTAAAAAATAAAATTATATACATATGAATGTAAACAAAGGGTTGTGCGAATTTTTGTAAATGAATAATGTTTAAATTAGTAGCCTTTATATAGTTTAATAAAATTGATGAAAAAACAATTTTTACATATTGCTTACTTGATGGTTAAACAACATGAATACGTATATAAAATTGCTTTGTTTTCAGTTATTATAGCAGCTTTTGTGTATTTGTTTCCGAGTGGTGTTCAGTTTAAATATACCTACCAAAAAGGAAAGCCTTGGCTTTACGAAAATATATTTGCCCCCTTTGATTTTTCTATTTATAAATCAAAAGAAGATCTTAGTAATGAGCAAAATGAAATTAAATTACATGTAAAACGATATTTTCTATTTGATAAAGAAATCTACAAGCAAGTAATTGAATCTTTTGATAAACAAATAGACAATAATTTTCAGAAAAGAGGTTTATTGAATGTATTTGATAAAAAAGACAAGTATAAAAAAATTGGACATGCTATTCTTCAAAAAGTATATGATAAAGGCATCATTTCGAGTAACCTTCAAAATAATCCTTATGTAAATGAAAACAAAGATTTTGAAATTGTAATTGTTAAAGATGGGGAATATTTGGTCACTTTAGGTGATGTACCCTCACTTGAATTTGCAGTAACAATTATTGATCAAGAATGTAAAAATATTGATAATGAAGATAAGAATACGATAAGCTCCATTTTAAAAAATAGTTTAAAATCAAATTTATATTATAGTGAAGAATACACCAAGAATGCACTGAAAAAGGAAGTTGATAAAATATCCATTACTTATGGATTGGTTCAGCAGGGAGAATTGGTTATTTCAACCGGACAAATTATTTCTGATAATAAATACCAAATATTACAATCACTTAAAACGGAGTATGAAAAAGTAGATGAACATAGCGCTAATTGGCTTTATGTTTTATTAGGACATTTTATTATTGTTTTGTTTGTAATTGCTGTTATTACTTCATTTCTACTTTTGTTTCGTAAGGATATATTTGAACATAATCCTCAGCTTACATTTATTTTATTAACGATGTTTTTTACTGCATTTGTAGTAAGATTAGTATTAAAATTTGGTGATATATCCAACCTGTATGCTGTTCCTATTTGCATACTGCCCTTATTAATAAAAGTATTTTATGATTCACGACTTGCTTTATTTATTCATTTATCTACTGTTTTAATTTTAGCCTTTTGGATGCCCAATAGTGCTGAATTCTTTTTCATGCAAATAGTAGTGGGTAATATTGCTATTTTTAGTTTAGTAAATATTAAAAATCGTTCTCAACTTTTTATTACATCTGCGTTAGTATTTATTGCATATTCTGTGATCTATATTGGAATTACGATTTCATTTGATGGATCTTATGCGGCTATTCAACCCTCTGTAATAGGAAAATTTGCTATTAACGGCTTACTATTGCTATCTGCCTATCCTTTTATCTATATTTCCGAGAAAGTTTTTGGTTTGGTTTCGGATGTTTCTTTGATGGAGTTGAGTGATACCAATCACCCGCTCTTGCGTACTTTAGCAGCAAAAGCCCCTGGCACTTTTCAACATTCAATGCAAGTAGCAAATTTAGCAGAAAGTGCCGTTTATAAAATAGGCGGCAATCCCCTTTTAGTGAGAGTTGGTGCCTTGTATCATGATATTGGTAAATCAGAAATGCCTTTTTATTTTATAGAAAACCAAATAACAGGAGTTAATCCACATGATGGGCTTAGTTTTGAAGACAGTGCCCAAATAATTATTAGCCATGTAATTAAAGGAATAGAAATGGCTAAAAAACATAAATTACCAGACCCAATAATTGATTTTATCAGAACTCATCATGGTACAGGCAAGGTTCAATATTTCTATCGTTCATTTATTAAAACTTATCCAGAAGCAAAAATTGATGAAGATAAATTTTGCTATCCCGGCCCAAGTCCGTTTACCAAAGAAACTGCGGTGCTTATGATGGCTGATTCAGTTGAAGCTGCTGCCCGCAGTTTAAGTAAATATGATTTTGAATCGATATCATCTTTGGTGAAAAACATTATTGATCATCAAATGAAAGAGGAGCAGTTTTCGAATGCCAATATTACTTTTAAGGATATTACCGTATTAAAAAAATTATTTATAAAAGAACTTTTAAGTATTTACCATGTGAGGGTTGAGTACCCGAAATTGTAGGCCTCTTCCAGCAAATGATGTAATCTTTAATTTTTTAAAACATTAAGAGAATGTTTGTACCTTTGTCAAAAAATAAACCACTCTTTCGAAAATTATTTGAATAAAATTTTGATAGAGATAAAAAAACATTGATATGAAGTTTTTTATTGATACTGCAAACCTTCAACAAATAATGGAAGCGCAAGAGCTAGGCATACTTGATGGGGTTACTACTAATCCTTCTCTTATGGCAAAAGAAGGAATTAAGGGCGATGCTAATATTAAAAAACATTATGTTGATATCTGTAACATTGTTAAAGGAGGAGATATAAGTGCAGAAGTAATTGCTACGGATTTTGATGGAATTGTTAGAGAAGGGGAAGTACTAGCTGCATTACACAAGCAAATAGTTGTAAAAGTGCCCATGATAAAAGATGGCATAAAAGCAATTAAATATTTTTCTTCAAAAGGAATTAAAACAAATTGTACACTTGTTTTTAATGCAGGCCAAGCTTTATTAGCCGCTAAAGCAGGAGCTACTTATGTTTCTCCATTTTTGGGTCGCTTGGATGATATTTCATCAGATGGCTTATTATTAATAGAACAAATTGTTCATATATATAGACAATACAATTTACCAACCCAGGTATTGGCTGCTTCTATTCGTCATACCATGCATTTAATTAAATGTGCTGAAATTGGCGCTGATGTGGCTACTTGTCCACTAAATGTAATTACGGGTTTGTTGAAACATCCTTTAACGGATGCCGGACTTGCCCAATTTTTAGCCGATCATGCAAAGCTCAATGGATAGACTTTTAAAACATCTTATACATCTTGGGGTTTCAGGTTTAGCTGTTTTAGTAACGGCTTACATTCTTCCTGGAGTACATGTTGATAATAATAACTATGTAACTGCCCTTTTAGCTGCAATAGTTCTATCAGTGTTAAATACTTTTATTAAACCCTTATTGGTATTGCTAACTATTCCGTTTACACTTATTACTCTTGGTTTATTTCTCATACTCATAAATGCAGGTATGATTGAGCTCACTGCTTATTTTGTAGAAGGTTTTAAAGTGGATAGTTGGTGGTGGGCTTTATTGTTTAGCATTATTTTATCTATTGTTACTTCACTACTTGAAGCCCCTCTTGCAACATCAATAAAAAGGAATAACCACCATTCGAATGTTAATGATGAAGAAGTAAATTAGAAAAGGCGTCTAAAACAGATACCTTTTCTAATGTTACATTATTTATAGTAATTTTTTATTTAAAATAAGTTCTTCCTCTAGCTACCCCTGTTGGATATGCTTTAATAGTTGCATTAAAAATTTCAATAAATTTTCCGCCACTGTTTACTCCGTTTTTAATCATGTTTTCAACCCAGGTATTGGATTTACCATCATAAACTTCATTTTCTTGAAATGATAATAAAGTATTGGCTTGTGTAACATAAGTTAAAAGATCACTTGTTACACTTTTATCGGTTAAGGAATTGAATAAAAGAATATTTTGATTGTTGTAGCTTAATATACTTTTGTCAATTATACTCTTAGTTGTATAATTATATCTGTCTTTAATTAAAGCCCCGGTTTCGTCAATAGAAGGAAATCCTCTTGGATCAGGAATAATGGCTGTTCCAATGGCTTTGTCCGGGAAACTACTTGAATAAACTGTTGCTAATTGATCCCATGCAGCAAGTACTTTACTCGGAGCATATCCATTTGCAATCCATATTTGAGGTGCATTGCTTGCAGTATCTGTACCGCTAATGTATGAGGTATCTTGATAAGGTAGGCGCGTTTCAGCTGTTTCTTGATTAATACCATTTATTTTAATTAATGAAATAGCATTGTAACGGGCCGATGATGATTTTAAATGAGAGGCAAATGCTTTAACCATGTTTGAATAGGAAGTAATAAATTGTGCATCCCATACAATTGGAATATGTGTCCAATGCGGATTACCCTCACCGGCATGCGGTATAATTTTAAAATCTAAAAACTTTACCCCTTTGCGCTCTAGCCATGAAGGAGAATTATCTCCTGCCATGATTGCAATTTCAACTTTTTTGTTGTTTGCAATTGCCCTGTCAATTTCACTATCAATAAAGGTCCAATCGTATGAACCTTCAATACTTTCAATACTACTCCAGGTTGTACGAATAAAAATACCATCAATAGAAGTGTTTTTTAATACAGCATCATCTTGGGCTTTGTTCACTCTTTGTACTGCATACAGGCCTTTGGGTGTTTCCATGGCACTGGTAGAGGTTGATGTTGCAACAGTTGCATCATTGGCAGCTTCTTTTGTATGAAGAAATGAAATGTCTTCTGTTTTTTTACAAGAAGAAAAAATGTTTACTATAAGTAAAACATAAAAAAGTGAAGCTAGTATTTTTCGCATAGGGATAAGTTTTAAGATGTTTAGAAACGCGAAACAGAAAAGACTTACATACCCTTATACGCATTTTTATATATAATGTTTCTATTTTATAGTAAAATATATGTATTTACTTAAATAATAGCTTTGTATTTTTTATGGTATATTACTCTCTTATGCCCTAATTCTTTTTATAGAAATGTTTTGTAGTTTTATGCATGATAATTTTCAGTGAGAAAAATATAAATATCCTATACTTTCTATTAGTAAGTCTTTTTTTTTCATGTAATGATGAAAAATTTAAGGGCTATTCAGTAAATGAGCACGGCTTGTATTACAAATTACATACATTGGGTGCTCAAGAAATGTATCCAAAGGTTGGCGATTTATTAACCGTTTTGGTTGTATTTAAAACAGATAAAGATTCTATTATTCATCAATCGGCAAAAAAAATTATTTTATCTTCATCTCCTTATCAGGGCTCTCTTGAAGATGGTTTACTTAGTTTATCTTTAGGAGATAGTGCTTCTTTTAAATTATTTGCAGATTCATTTTATATAAAAGGCCTTAATCAGCTTCTCCCCAGTTATATAATTGCTGGTAGTTACTTAACGGTTGGTGTTAAAATAACGGATATAAGGTCATTGAATGATGATTATCCCTTAAACAAAAACTTTATTGATGCTTATGAATATAAGGACATGGATGAGCTTACCATTCTTGCTAATTATTTAACAGAAAATCATATTGATGTGCAAGCCACTTCATCAGGCCTTTATTTTATTAATGAAAATAAAACCAATGGAAAAATGCCATTGAACGGTCATGGTGTAAAAATAAATTACGAAGGAAGTTTTTTAGATGGTCAATTATTCGATTCAACTACTGAAAAAAATGCCCCATTTGAATTTGTTTTAGGTGTAAAAGATCAAGTGATACCCGGTATTGAACAAGCTTTGTATAGGATGCATGAAGGCGAAAAAGCAAAAATTATTGTTCCTTCTTTTTTGGCTTTTGGAGAAAAAGGTTCCAGTACTGGAATTATTCCTCCTTATACACCAGTGGTGTATGAAATTGAACTTCTACAGGTAAATTAATTTTCTTCAAAAGAAGTACCCCTAGCTTAATTTTCTTCTATTTTACTTCTAAAATCATTTGTTTATTTAATTTTTAATATCATGTATTTCAATTAATTATATGTGTTTTGTGAATTGCTTCATAAAACTTTTTATAAAAATGAAACCTTATTAAGGAAATCTGAGTATAAGAGAATAATAAAAAAGCAACCCAAAATAAAATCTTGAATTATGAAGAATCAATACTCAAAAGGAATGAAGAACTTTAAACGTATCATATTCGCAGCAGGCCTTAGCTTTATTTCTCAAACTTCTCTTTTTGCTCAAGATAATGCTATGTTTGATGTTATGGACGATAAATCAAAATTTGTGCTTAACGAACAAATTATAAACGGTTCATCAAAATATATAAACAAAAAAGGTGACGAAGTAAAATCAAATCCCATTTATAAATTAAGTTTAGATGAGAGAGTAAAAAAAGGTATTACCTCTGTAGTAAAAAGCAATCCGAAACTGAGCAATAAAAACCAAACGAGTACTACTTTTACTGTTACTTTTTTAGATGTTGCCAATGCTACCGGTTATGGCTTTGATGATCCAACTGCTGGCGCTACAAGAAGAGCTACCATTGAACAAGCTGTTGCTTATTATGCAAACATTATTACCAATACAGGGTCTGCAGATATTGAAATACAAGAATCAGAAAATATAAGTGGCTATGCACTTGCATGGGGAGGTCAATATTATTTTAGTACTCCAGGTTTTCAAAACGGTACCGTGTGGAGACATATTATAACAGGAGTAGACCCTTCTTCAACATTGGCAGATGGATTGGTTACTTACAATTTCTATTATACATTTAATGACGATTACAATAGACTTCCAACCTCTAGTGAATATGACTTGTATACAGTATCCATTCATGAATTAGGTCATGCATTTGGTTTTACTAGCATGTCTAATTCAGATGGTTCATCTCAAATATCAAGTGGCGTTTACTCATCATATGATGAATATCTGCAAAGCGATAATTATTCTGATTTATTTACTACTACAGGCGGACAAAACTCTGCCGCTACTTTTTCTTCCAGTTCTTCTGAATTAGCTACAGATGGAGTTGTATTTGATTTTGGTAATGGATCTTATGGGGCCGTTTATTCTCCTAATCCTTTTAACAGTTCAAGCCTCGATCATTTTGATAGTAATAGATTAACGGATGGTACAAAATATTTGATGCATCCAAGCTTGTCAAAAGGTGTTGTGGTTCGTGAAATGCATGAGCAAGAAGCTAAAGTACTTGAGCAAATTGGCTACAGTATTAATTTTAATAATATTTCAACATCAACGGTTAACAATCATATCTCAAATGCAAATAATGTTGCCATGTTTCCGAATCCAATTGTAACCGGAAATAATCTTAATCTTATTGTTACAACTGAAAAAGAGCAAAATATAACCACAGTAATTTATGATGTTTTAGGTAATGTTATTTACAAACAAAATAATTTAGTTTCGCAATCAAGTCCTAGTGTTCAATTGCCAATCAATAATTCAATTGCTTCCGGAACTTATTTTGTGCAAGTGCAAGGTGATGTTGTATCACAAAAACAAATGCTAATAATTGAATAAAAAATTCCAAACCTTCCCTCTCCTTTGGAGAGGGTTAGGGAGAGGTTATAATATTAACGCCCCTTACCTCCCTTAAAACCTTCTCATTAAAATGGGAAGGTTTTTTGCATAAATATGCCTACCTTTACGTGATTAAAAAAAATTATTTATGCTCAAAAAAATCATGCTTTTAGGCTCAGGGGAACTGGGTAAAGAATTTGTTATTGCTGCACAACGTTTAGGTCAGTATGTGATTGCCGTTGATAATTATGATAATGCCCCTGCTATGCATGTAGCGAATGAAAGAGAAATAATTAACATGCTTAATGGAGAAGAATTAGATCGTATTGTAGCAAAGCATGAACCGGATATAATTGTTCCTGAAATAGAAGCTATCCGTACGGAAAGATTTTATGAATATGAAAAATATGGAATACAAGTAGTGCCTAGCGCTAAAGCTGCTAATTTTACTATGAATCGTAAAGCCATTAGAGATTTAGCCTCAAAAGAATTGGGCTTAAGAACCGCCAAATATAAATATGCTACTACACTACTTGAATTTACAGATGCTGTTAAAGAAATTGGAATGCCATGTGTGGTAAAACCATTAATGTCGTCATCAGGTAAGGGACAATCCGTAATTAATTTAGAAACTGAAATACAAAAAGCATGGGAATATGCTACAACGCAAGGCCGTGTAGCGGGAGTAGAGGTAATAGTAGAAGAGTTTATACCCTTCGATTTTGAAATTACCTTGCTAACAGTAACACAAAAAAATGGAGTAACAAGATTTTGCCCACCAATTGGGCATAGGCAGGAGAGAGGCGATTACCAAGAGAGTTGGCAGCCGGCTCCTTTAAAAGCGAGCCTTTTAAAGGAGGCTCAAAAAATGGCAGATGAAATTACGCATTGTTTAACGGGTGTAGGTATTTGGGGTGTTGAATTTTTTATTTCCGGTGATTTAATATATTTCTCTGAACTTTCTCCTCGTCCACATGATACGGGCATGGTTACACTTGCCGGATCACAAACATTTTCTGAATTTGAACTACATTTAAGAGCCATTTTAGGATTGCCCATTCCTGAAATTAAATTAGAAAAAGTGGCTGCCAGCGCAGTAATATTAGCTTTAAATGAGAGTGATAAAATGCCCCATTATTTGGGTTTAGAAGCAGCAGCTTCTTTTCCCAAAAGTGATTTTAGAATATTCGGAAAGCCTAATACAAGAAAATACAGAAGAATGGGCATTGCTTTAGCATTTGATTCATTGGGATCTTCGGCATTAGAAGTACGTGAACATGCTAAAAAAGTGGCTGAATCTATTACGGTAGCATAATTCTTTTAAAATCATAATATGAAATAGCCATGCACTGAACCAGTGCACTGTATTAAATAAATTTATTGCAAAATGATCGTACTTTATTTCCATCTACAATTAATAAAAGAGCAATAACTAAAAAGGGTAGGGCTGGCATTTTATAGCGTACAATGGCCCCAATAACAGGCGTTACCAAGCCTGTTAGTATAAAGAGCATTAATACAAAACTAAAACAAAACAAAGCAATGGTGCGTTTCTCGTTTGTTGGCTTTTGTATAAAGAAGAAGCAAAAAATAATGAATATTTCAATCAATATGTTTTCTATTGCAGCCATAAAAGAAAATAGAGAATCAATTTCGAAAGGATGCGGTCTTGCTAAAGTATTTACAAAAGCTATTGGAGCATTTTTAATAATACTCAAATATGTTGGATCAAGCGGAGGAATATGAATGCCACTACCTGAAATAGTATCTTTCATTACCAATCGGTATTTGATATTTTCAGAAGGAGAAACTAGAATTGTATCAATGAAGTTATAGGTCATAACATCCCATACATAAGCGGTATCAGTAAAATTAATTTTTATAGTGTCTTCTCGTTCTACATTTTTAAACTTACTAAGTTTTGCAGCCGGAAAATAAATATTGTCATATTGTGTACTGTTATTTACAAATCTTTGAAAATAGATTCCTCCACGCATGGTATTGTAAAAATCTTTTTGACGGAAGGATAGCATTGCTGCAGCATTGAAATTATCTGAAATTTTGCCAATACCATAACCCATTGAAACCATTAGAGCTAAAATGCTGATGTATTTTAATATTAAAAATTTGTAATCGAAACATTTTGCAATACAAATAAAAACTACTCCTGGAAATAATGAAATGAGTATGTATAGTTTCATTATGGCAATGGTGATTACTGCAAATACTAAGAGCAATAACAGTTTTAGATTTATTTTTTTATAAATAATAATAGCATGAATACTGTAAACAAAAATTCCTAAACCAAATAAAATAATAGCTTCTTTTAATACCCCAGATCCCCAAAAAAGTACGGTGGGCATTAAAAATACGGCAGCAAATAATGCCCATTTCTTATCACTTAAATAGGGATAAAATGTTTTATAAATGGCTACTTGACCTATAAAAGAAAAAAAGCAGAAGAAAACGGTGTGCACATTAAAACATCCGAAAGCAAAAATTCTCAAAACAGCATTTATGCGAATAATAGCTTGGTTTGAATTGTAAATATGTGTAGCAAAGGGAGAATACCAATTGTACATTTGTTCGTAGATATAATGAAAATTATCTGGCCCATTATTAATTCCAAATAGAATTTGAAGAAATGAAATAGGATCTTTGAAAAGCAAATCATATAAGGGTTTGCTATCATCATAATATTTATAAATGTCAGCTTTGCTTCTATCGGGATAGTGATAGGTGTAAATCCACCAAAGAGCTAATCCAAAAATAATTTTAAGAATAAAGGACGCAGCAATAATTTTTTTTGAAATCCCTTCTAATTGAAAAAAAGAATATTGATAGATAATTGCTAAAGATAGTAGGGCGTATAAAGAGGTAAGTAATATTTCTAGCATAATTGCATTTTGTCGTTTATCTAGGGCTGAGGTATCAAAAATAATTCTTTTTAATTGTATCCTTTTTTTAAAACCTCCGTATAAAATCTGAGAATGTTATTACAGTGTTGTATATCAGAAATTTATATTATAGTTGAAAAATTACAAAAGTATATTAATTATTGTTATTTGTGCTTTATTTATGAGTACAAAATACGTTATTGCCCAAAGTAATCGTGGAACCGATTTTTGGTTGGGCTTTATGGAGCATATTGATATTAGTAGCAATACGAAGGTATTGATGATTACTTCTGAAAAAAATACAAGTGGTACCATTTATATTCCTAAGCAAAATTGGAGTTCAAGTTATACTGTAATTGCAAATACAATTACTTCTATTGTTTTACCGGCAACAGCTCAAGCTAATGGTTCTGAAACCACAGGAGATGAGGCCATACATATAACTGCTCTCGACACCATTGTTGTATATGCACACCAATACAGTAGTAAAAGATCAGAAGCCGCCATAATTTTACCTACCGATGTATTGGGTACAGAATATTATGCCATGATGTATACCGGAACGGATGATAATAATGGCAAAGCATCTCCTTCTGAATTTTTAGCAGTTGCAGCTTATGATTCTACTACATTAACCATTAAAGTTTCTGATGATACTAAAGGAGGGCATGCTTCGGGTGCTACGTTTTCTGTTATGATAAGCAAAGGACAAACCTACGAAGTACAATCCTTAACGGGAAATAATGGCGATTTAACAGGTTCATATATTACTGCTGACAAGCCTTTTGCTTTATTTGGGGGAGATAGATGGACGGCCGTTGGTGGCTGTAAAGCAATGGATAACATTTATGAAGAAATGTATCCGGTTGATACTTGGGGAAAAAAATATATTATTTCTCGCACAAAAGGGCGCCCCAATCAATTTGATATTGTACGTATTATTGCAAGCGTTGATAACACCAATGTTTATGTTGATGGAACTTTTGTAAAAACGCTGAATAAAGGTAGTTTTTATGAGTATAGTCAGTACAATGATGGGGCATATGTTTCAGCCGATCAACCCATAATGGTTGCCCAATTTATTACAGGAAGTGGATGTGCTTCAAATAATAATCTGGGCGATCCTTCAATGATTTTGGCTAATCCTATTGGTCAAACAGTAGCAAGTGTTACTTTTTATGCATCACCTTATGAAGCCATAGATTCTAATTATATCAATATTATTGCATCAACAGCTGATACCGCATCTATTTTACTCGATGGCGCTACCATATCATCTTACGGATACCGCTTTACTCCAGTATCTGCCTTGAGCGACTATTCTTACGTGTATTTAAAAGTGAATGTTGGTGTACATAATATTGATGGAGGTACTTGTGGTATTACCGGTATTGTATACGGATTTGGATTTCTTGAATCTTATGGATATTCATTAGGTGCTACCTATAAAAATTTAACATTGGACATTGCTGTATCTTCATGCACAAACGATACTTATAATTTTACTGCATCAACAGGAGATTCAATTGCAACTTATGAATGGGATTTTGGAGATGGCTCAACTTCTTCAGATGAAAATCCTAGCCATGCTTTTGCGGATACAGGATATTACACCGTTTCTTTAAATGCATTTACATCTACATTTTGTACAAATGATTCGGTTACAAATTTTTTAATTGTGCATGTAGATTGGATTGATTCTGTTACTTCATCTTCTATTGACGAAACCTGTTTTGGTAAAGCCGATGGAAGTATTACGGTGCAGCCTTATGGCGGTATTAGTCCGTATGCTTACCAATGGAATGATGCTTTAAGTCAAACTTCTCAAACAGTTTCTAATCTTTCTCAAGGCACATACATTGTTGTTGTTAGAGATTCGGGAGGTTGTAGTTTTAGTCAATCTGTTGATGTAAAATCTCCAACTGAAATAATTGCTACCATGAGTGATACTACCTTGTTTTGTGGTACCGCTAATGGAAAAATTACAGTTTCTGTTTCCGGTGGTTGGCCTTCAGTAAATGGCTATGATTATTTGTGGAATGATAGTGCAAGTCAAACTACACAAACTGCAAGCGGACTTTCATCCGGCAATTATACTGTGGTAATAAAAGACAGTACAGGATGTGAAATTTCTGATTCGCTTTTAATTAATGTTTTTTCCATTCCTTTAATTGATGCCGGAAATGATCTTGCAATTTGCAAAGGCAATAGTATAAAAATTGGAGGTTCTCCTTCAGGGACTAAAAGTGCAAGCTATCTTTGGTCTCCATCAACAGGTTTAAATGATTCTACTTTAAGTAATGTTACTTCAAATGCATCATCAAGCATCACTTATTATTTATTAATTACGGATACTACAACTTGTACTAATTTAGATTCAATGCGACTTACTGTATATGATTTGCCCATTGCCAATGCCGGTAATGATACAACAATATGTAAAGGAGATTCTATTCATCTTATTGCATCTGGAGCAAACACCTATCAATGGCAAAATAATACATCTCTATCAGATACTTCAATTGGTAATCCTAAAGTTTATCCGATAGTAGCAACAACATATTATGTAACAGCTACAGATACCAATAATTGTTCGGCAAATGATTCTGTAAAAGTTATACCACAATCAGTAACAATTACTGTAGGAACAAGTCAATGGGTTTGCGAAGGAACGCCAACTACACTTTTTGCAAATGGAGCCATTAATTATACATGGTTTCCTTCAACTTATTTAAATGATTCAACAAGCGCTACTCCTATAAGTACACCCACAGACAGTGTTACTTATCTTATTACAGGTTATGATGCATTGGGTTGTGCAGATAATGATTCACTTACTCTAATTGTAAATAGAATTGTGCCAACTGATGCGGGAATAGATCATTCCATTTGTCCTGGAAGTATAATTACTATTGGAGGAAATCCAACCTCTCCGGGAGGAACCACTTATCTCTGGACACCAACATATACCATTGATGATACTTCTGCTGCAAATCCCAATGTAAATCCTGATACCAGTCTTTTTTATACAGTTGTAACTGCATTTGGAACATTGTGTAGTGGAAAAGATTCTGTAAAAGTAAATGTGTTTAGTTTGCCTATTGTAGATGCTGGAACTGATCAACAAATGTGTTATGGTGATAGTGCACAATTAAATGCATTAGGAGCTGCTTTATATACTTGGACTCCGATTTCAAATGTTAACAATTCAAGTATAGGTAATCCTATTGTATATCCTGATTCTTCAGCCATGTATTATGTTTTAGGAACGGATACAAATGGATGTTCGAATACAGATTCATTAGAAATTGTAATATTTGCTTTGCCACTTGCAAATGCAGGCAACGACAATGGAATTTGTGTTGGAGATAGTTGTCAACTTACTGCAAGTGGAGGTATAAAATATTTATGGCAAAGTTCAAATTCTTTAAGTAGTGATACAGTTTTTAATCCAATTGCTCAGCCCGATACATCAACCACTTATATTGTTTTGGTAACAGATTCTAATAATTGTAAAGCGAAAGATTCTGTTTTTGTGCGAGTAAATCCATTGCCAAGTATTGATGCCGGAAAGGATATTGAAACATGCATAAACGATAGTATAAGTTTAAGTGCAACATACAATTTGTTTTATAGATACAATTGGTATCCTTCTTATGGTTTAAGTGATTCTACAGTATACAATCCATTCGTATTTACACAATCCAATACGCAATATTATTTGAGTGTTACAGATAGTAATAATTGTAAAAATGTCGATTCTATTTCAATTAGTATCAATGCTCTTCCCGAGGCTGCATTTTCTTTTACTTTAACTCCTAGCTGCGAAGGTATGTTGGCAGAATTTTCGAATCAAACTACCAATGCCGATTCCTATTTATGGGATTTTGGAGATGGACAATTTTCAACAGAAAAAGACCCCGAACATACCTTTACTCAAAATGGCAATAGCAGTATTATGCTTATTGCTTCTAATGAAGCATCCTGTGCCGATACAATTATAATTTCAAATAATACCAAACCATTTATTGATTATTTAACTATAAAAATTGCAGATGTATTTACACCCAATAACGATGGCATAAATGATGTTTTTTTGCAAGACATAGATCCAAGCTTATGGGATTGTGTTGAATTAAAAGTATTCAATCGATGGGGAAAAATTATTTATAGTTCAGAACAAGGTCCAACTTGGGATGGTAATACTAAGGCTGCTATTGCAGCAGGAGATGATACTTACCTCTATATTTTAAAAGTGGTAGATTATGAAGTAAAAGGTACTCTCAAACTCCTTAGATAACTTCTTTAAACTACTTGCTTGATAAATTGCATGCAAATAATTGATTTTTAGACTACTAAAATCACTCTAAAACACAACCATTTACAAGTTTTTTCGTATAAACTTAAGTACAATAGCCTATTGGGCTTATAATTTTATGCGATTGATACCAAATTACATTTTAAAATATAAGTTTTTACTTTCTATTCTTGTGTTTACAATTCTTGTAACAGCCAGCCAAAACAGTATTGCCCAAAATAATCTCGATCAGCTAAAAAAGGAAAAAGAAGCTGCTATTCAAGAACAACAAAAATATTTAGAGTCAGTTCAAGATTCTCTTGATAAAGTTCAACAAACAAAACAAGAAACAAACAATAACAAAAAAGAAGAAGAGAAAAAACGCAAGCAAGAGAAAATTGAAAAAGAAAAAGCAAGACAAAAAGCATTGGATGCTGCTATTGCAAAAAGAGAAGCAGATGCAAAAGCAATTATTCGAGCAAGAGAAGCTGCAAGAGATTCTATAGCAAATAAACGTGAAGAAGAAAAAAAACAAAATGAATTAGCAAAAAAACAAGAAGAAGAAAATCGCAAAGCAGAAGAAAAAAAGAAAGCCGAAGAAGCTGCCGCCAAAGCTAAAGCAGATGCATTGCAAAAAGAGATTGATGCAACCAAAGAACAAACAGAAAAAGAAAAACAATTACAACAGTTGCAAGTAGAGCGTGAGCTGCGTACAAAAGCAGTTCTATCGCAACGTGATTCTATTGCAGAACAAAAAAAGCGAGAGATAGACGCTCAAAAAGAAGCTCTTAATAAGGTGAAGCAGCAAATTCAACTTGAAGCTGCAAAAAAAGATTCGATACAAAAACAGGCTGCTAAACAAGAAGAAGAAGTGGCAAAACAAAAATTAGAAGCTGAGCAAAAAGAAGGAGCTGAAAAATATGCGAAAGAAAATGAAGAAAGAAAAAAAGCGGATGAAGCTGATCGTTTGGCTCGTCAAGAACAAATAAAAAAGGACGAAGAAGACAGAAAAAAACAATTGGAAGAACAAAAAATTGCAGAAGATCAAGCGCGTGAACAGTCAAAAGCAGCAGCTGCAGCATATGCCAAAAAACTTGCCGATGAAAGAGCTCTAGCTGCAAAAGAAGCTATGGACCGTGAAAAAGCTGCAGTTGAAGAACAAGTAAAAAAACAACAAGAAGCGCTGGAAAAAGCCCAAGCGGAAACCAAAACTCAGGAAGAAATTTTGGCTAAAAAGGCAGATTTAGCTAAAGCTATTGCAGAGCTTGATGCAAAAAATAAAGAAGAAGATCAAAAGAAAAGAGATTTTGATAATACGCAAAAAGCTTGGCAAGATTCTGTTGCAAAAGCAAAATATGAAGCGGATGAACAAAGTCGTAAACAAGCAAAAGAATTAGAAGATGCCAAACAGAAAGCTGTTACTCAAGCTTACCAACAAAAAATGGCTGAAATACAAAAAAATACAGCGGATAAAATTAAAGCACAGGAGCAAGCTCAAAAAGATTTGTATGAAAAAAATAAATTACAAGAGCAAAAACAACAAGAAGCCTATCAACAACAAAAAGCACAAAACCAGGCAGGCCAAAAATCTCGCTTAGAGCTTGAGAAAGATAAATTAGATGCACAGCTTCAAACCAAAATGCAAGAAATAGAGCAGGCCAAACAACGTGCTTTAAATGATGATCAATTAAAATTAAACAAAGATTCATTGAATAAAATATTGGCTGATTTAGATCGCCAATCACAAGAGGCTGCAGAAGAGCATGCTCAAAAAATTGCAGAAATTCAAAAACAAATTTTAGCAGATCAGCAAGCTGCTGAACAAAATAAAAATAATACAGCCCAATCTACTATTTCTGAAAATAAAGATGTAGATACTAAAACGGATGAACAATCTGTAGATAAAAAGGCAACAAATGCTGTAACAAATAACTCTCAAATTCTTGATAAAAACGAAAATGCCATTACCCAAGCTACATCAAAAATTATTTCTAAAGACAATGAAAAAGCATTAAAAGAATTTGAAAGAAAAAAAGCTGAGATAGAAAAAAATAATGCACTAAGCCAGGCTGAACGCGATCAGCAATTAAAACAATTAGAGTTGGAGCAGGAATTGGCGAACCTTAAAAAAGATGCCAGTGCTGATAATTCAGATGAAAACATCACTACAAAAACTAATGTTGCAGATAAAGTAAATCAAACACCTACAATAAATACAAGCCCTTCTATTCAACAAGATAATTTGAAGGCAGAACGTGAACAAAAGGAAAAGGATGCCAAAGCTGCGCAGCAATTGCAAGCCGAAGCAAATAAACAGGCTCAGGAATTAGCCAAACAAGAAAGAGCTAAGGAAGATCAAGAGTATAGAAATAAATTAGCTGAAGATGCAGCTCAAGCAAAAGTATTATCACTTCAAAAACAAAAAGAAGATGTTCAAAAAGCCATGCAAAAAAATAAAGAAGCATTATTAGAGGCAAATATTGATGCTGCTAAGAAAAATGAATTGATAAGACAGCAATCTATTTATGAAAATGAATTGGCTAAAATTGAAGCCGAAACAAAACAAGAACAAGATGCTGCCAATCAAAAAAAGGCAGATTATGAAAAACAGTTAGCCGATCAAAAAAAGGCTGAGGAATTGGCTAATGAACAAGAGCGATTAAAATTAAAACAAGAACGTGCTGCTGCTGATAAGGCTTGGAAAGATCAGCAAACTATTTCTGTAAGTGATAAAAGTAATTCAACAACCGATATTGATTATAATTCATCAAATAACAATACTAAAACTACTCAGCTTTCTCAACAGGCTTATGAAGATTTAGATAAAAAATACGATGCAGGAAAAGAAAAAATTGAAGCTGCATATAAAATTAAAAAAGCTGCCTTGGAAAACGAAAAACAAAGAGCACTTACAGCAAAAGAAGAGGCTGATCAAAATATTGCCATGCAACAAGAGTTGGCCTCTTTAAAAGGAGAAATAGAAGCAGAAGCAAAGAATAGAAAAAAAATGCAGGAGGAACAGGATGCTCAAAAACAAGCACAATTACAAAAGGATAAAGAAAGCTTACAAGTAGAGGCTTTAGCTGCTAAAGAAAAACAAGATGCTGAACAAAAATCTTTTTATGATCAACGTGAAAAAGAGAAACAACAAGCACAGGAAAATAATGCTGAAAAACAAAATGCTGAAAAGCAGTCCATTCTAAATGCTCAGAAAAAAATTAGTGATGCCAATAATGCAAACCCTGATTTATCTGTTCAAAATACCAAACAAGCCATAACCTCAAAAGATGCTCTTTTAAAAGAAAAAGAACGTTTGCAAAATGAATTAAAGGCCCAACAAACTAAAACCCAATTAAGCAAAGAAGAATCTGAAGCCTTAGCTAAATTAAAAGAGCAAGAAAGAGCCATTAATGAACAATTAAAGGAAATAGAAAAAGACAATACTACTATTAGTAGTGGCGATAAAATTGCTGTGCAAAAAAGTAATACAGCTACTACTAATAATAAAAACACAAACACGCTTGACTCAAATTCTAAGACCGGTCAAACTACTAATGGCAACAAACAAAATAATACTGTTGATAATGCTTCTGTGTCAAAAATAAATAATAACAACAATCTTACTAATAGTACTGCGGTTGACTATGATAAAGAAAAACAAAAATTACAAGATAGAATTCAGGCCAAACAAAAGGAAATAGAACAAGCAAAGCAAGATGCAAAACTATCTGCTGATCTAGCAGCGCAGAAAAAAGCTATGGAAGATGAATTGGCTCAACTTGAGCAAGATCGTAAAGCGTTAGTACAAACACAGCAAAATCAAAAAACAACTAATGCTAACGTTGATCAAAATAGTATAAAAACAACGGCTACTAGTAAACAATCGGAACTGAAAAATAACAATCAATCGACTGTTGTTAATAACAATAATGTTGAAAGTAACGCGGATCAAAAGTTAAATACGAATTCTAATGCAATTGTAACTAAAAATATTGAAGCCGATAAACAAAAATTAGCCCTGCAAATTGAGGCAAAGAAAAAAGATATTGAAAAATTAAAATCAGATGTTACAGAACAAAATGAAACAAATGCTCAACAAGCTGAAATGGAAAAAGAATTAGCAGATTTAGAAAAGGAAAAACAATCATTAGAGACTAATATTAAAAATAGTGCAATAAATAAATCCAACGAACAATCCCATTCTGCTACTAAAGAGAATACAACTAAGGAGAATGTTGAAGAAAAAGAACTTGCTGATGCAAATAAACAAGATGCAATAACTAAAAATGTTAATGCTTCTCAAACAATTGATAAAAATACAAATGTTAAATCATCTGCGACATCATCTGCAGCCGAATTAAAAAAGAAAAAACTAGAACAAGAAATTGAATCCAGAAAACAGGAGATTGAAAAGTTAAAATCTCAAGCTGCTTCCCAAGAAGAAATTAATAAACAAGAATCTGAGTTAGCCTCTGCTCTTGCAGAACTTGAAAACGAATCCAATTCAGAAAAACAAAACAAGTCAGCTGGAAAGCAAAAAAATGATGATACAGGAAAATCTACCGATAAAAAATCAATCTCAGATACGAATCAACAAGCTGAAAATTCAAGTAATAAAACAAATTCTAATGCTATAATAAATAATAGTAGTGAAACGGATAATTCTAATTATGATAATAAAGTGTTTGATGAAAAACATTTGAAAGATTTAAAAGATCAAAAAGCTAAAACTGAAGCTGAGATTAAGAAAAACAAAAAGAATCTTCAAAATGCTAATCCTAATGACCCAGCAACTGAAATTTTAAGGGATAAGGAAATGGAGTTAAATGCTCAATTGGCTGAACTTGAAAAAGAAATTAAAATGGAGGAAGAACAAAAAGCTAATCTTGCTGCTAAAGCCCAGGAAAAAAATAATATAAAACAAGATATGATTGCTGATACTAAGCAAAAAGAGATTGCTGAGTCTAATAATAATTCATCTCAAGTAAATCAATCTCAACAACAAAATGAAAAATCTCCGGAACAACTCATCAAAGAATCAGAACAAAAACAAAAAAAGATACAATCTGATTTAGATTCAAAGAAACAAAAATTGATTCAGTTAAAGAATCAAAATTCAATTGATCCTAAAACCGCTGAAGAAGAAGCTGCTTTGGCTGCTGAAATTGCCTCGTTGCAAGATGAGATGAAACAAGAAGAAGCTCAAAAGGCTACTTATGAATCAAAGCGTGATGGAAAGAAAATGAAAATTGAACCATCTGCAAAAGTAGCAAATGTATCTACAGATAATAAAAATACTGAATTAACTCAAAAGAATGTTGGTGTAAATATAGATGCTAAAACAAATACTAATGCAGCTGATCAAAAAACTTCTTTGCCAACAACATCTTCTTCGAAACAAGATATTGGTAATAGTAAATTAGAAACGTATGAACAGCAGAAGAAAAAATTGCAAGCTGAAATAGAGACTAAACAAAAAGAAGTTGCTAACGCTAAAGCAGAATCTGAAGCACAGGCTTTATTAAAAGAGCAAGAAGCGGCATTGCAACAATCATTAAAGGAGCTTGAAGTTGAAATTGAAAATGAAAAAAGGGCAGAATTGGATCATAATAAAGCATTAAAATCAAAAAATACTGAAACCAAACAGTACGCTGCCAATCGTTTTGGTTCAAAATTAAAAGTTTCAAATACGGGTAAAGAAACTCCTGTTGATAATCCAATTCAAGATACCACTGCGGCTAATAAAACAGCCCCCTCTATATCATCTGCTGAAATGAATAAAACTATTGAGACCCATGAACTTCAAAATAAATCGGATAAATCTAAAAATAAAAAGATTGATGACATTAATAAAAAAACTGATGAATTGGCCAAACAATTAGATGAAACTAAAAAACAAGTGCAACAAGCTAAAGTGGATGCTGAACAAAATGCTGTTACTCGTGAAAAAGAACTTTCTCTTTCTGATGCTGTACATGATTTGGAAAAAGAAAAAATAGATGAAAAATACGGCAAACAGATGCAAGAAGACAAAAAGAAAACACAAAAAGAAAATTTTAAACCTGAAAATAAAAAAGATAAAAATGAAAACGGAGCCCTAGCAGATAAAAATACAGCATCTCATTCATTTGATTCTATACAATCAAGGACTGAGTCAAACAATGTAAAGTTAGATAATAAAAAAGATGAGAAATTTATCCCTAATGCAGATAAAGATGCTGCTTTACAAAGAGAGATTGAAAAGAAAAACGCCATGTTAGAGTTAACAAAAAATATTCAAACTCAAAAAGAAATATTAGCTGGGGTTGGCAAAGATATAAAAACTGCTCAAGATACTAAAAAAGCCATGTCGGATACTTCTAAAGCAATTCAGTTAAATTCAGTTTCTAGGAAAAAGCGTGAAAGTGATCAAACAAAAGCATATAAGGAAATACAAAACCAACAAGTTTTAGCTCAAAAGAAGGCTGTAGATGATATGAAAAAACAAGATTATTCAAAAGATAAAGATTTTCAAAAATTATTAAAAGAACAAGAAGCATTACAAGCGCAGATTATGCAACAAAATACAGTGCTTGATAAATTAAAAACAGATTCCATTTCTCAAAATAGCAAAGCTTTTGTTAATAAAGATGACGTTAAAAAAGAAAAGAATAAACAACAAAAAGAAAATAAAAATATAAGTAATGAACAAACTCCGGAAGTTCAAAATAAAATTTTAGGCGACATTCAAGATACTGCATTGCAAAGATTATTAGCTGATTCTATGATGAAACAGTTGAATGAGCCCGGAAATTTAGGACAAAATTATTTAATTGTGTACGGTACAACAAAGAAAAAAAATACAGCACTTGATAGCGTTACGGCTACTTTGTATGTGAATGGAGTAGTAGCTCAATCAGTAAAAACAGATGTTACCGGGCGCTTTGATTTTAATTTGGAATTTAATAAAGAATATTTAATTGAATTTTCTAAAGTTGGTTATGTATCCAAAAGAATTAGTATTAATACTAGTGCACCTGAAGAAAGAATTTTAAAAGGTTTTGAATCTTATGGCTTTGAATTAAAACTTTTTCAACCCATTGATGGAATGAATTTCGACATATTTAAAAACCCTGTTGCTCGTATTACTTATAGTGAAAAGAAAAAGAATTTTGATTATGATTTGGATTATACCAAACTCATGTCATCAAAATTAATGGCTTTTGATAAAGAGATGGCTAAACATGAAAAGCCTGTGTCAAGTGCTAAAAAGAATAATAATGTATCTCAAGATGATGAATACATAGCGGATAAACCGATACAAAAAAAGAAATCGAAAAAAACGAAAACTATTTCAAAGGAAGAGTTGTTAAAAGATTCTTTAGAAACGGCTTATGCAAAAGCAAAAGAAGCTGCAGATGTTAAAAATAAGGAAAATGCTAAACTTTTAGCTGAAAATAAAAATAAGCAAAAGCAACTTGAAAAATCAAGAAAAGACTCTTTGGAAAAAGTTCAGGGAAAAGTACTTGATAAATTAGAGGCAGAAGAAGTGAATATGGCTAAAGAAAAAGCCAGATTAAAAAGTGCTATTGATGAAAAATATAAATTAAAAAACAGCAAACAATCTGAAGCAGATAATATAGCCAATGAAGAAGAACGCTTGAAAAAAATAAAGGAAGATTACGATCAAAAATTTGCAGACCTAAAATCAAAAGACCAAAATAATGTAAGTAATAAAACATTCAATAAAGATAGTCTGGTATTTAAAGAACTTGAAGACTATCAAAAACAGAAGGAAAAAGATTTTGAAAAAGACAAACTTGAAATTGAAAAATTAAATCAACAATTAGCAGCAATTGATACGGGTGTCGCATCTATCAATAATAAAGATATTGCTTACAATAATGATGCGAAAAATAAAAAGTCTTCATCAGAGAAAAAAACTAAATCTGTAGATGATAATACTGATATAAAGAAAGATGAACCAATGTCTGATAAAGAATTGGTAATGTTAAAAGCTAATAGAGAAAGTCTTGATAAGCAAGCTAAAGAAAAACATAAAACTGATCAAGAAAAAATAAATGCACTAAAGGATGATGTTAATAATTCTGAAAAACACAATAAAGATTTAGAGAAGCAATCTGCTGATCGTATTAAAGATGCTAAAAAGCAATTGGATAAAGACCGTGAAATTGCAGAATATAAAAAGAAACAACAAGAAGATGAGGATAAAGCAAATGCTAAAAAAGACCTCGACAGGCAAGCACAACTGAAAGCCGAACGTGATAGATTGGCAAAAGAACACAGAGCGCAACTAAAACAGGCAGAAGAAGACAATAAAAAAATGCTTGCTTTAGATGTTCAAGCTAAAAAATCGAAAAAATATGGTGATGAAATTGGAGATAATGAAACTGCCCAGATGAAAAAAATTGAGGATGAAAAATTAAAATTGGAGAAAAAACAAAAAGATGATCAGGAGAAACAAAGATTATTAAAAGAAAAAAATGACAGTGATTTAGCTTTAAAGAAAGCAATGGCTGAACAGCATCAAAAAGATAAGGAAGCAAAGGAATTAGCAAAAAAACTAGCTGAACAAGCCCTGCAACATAGTATTGATTCTGTAAAAATAGCTCAAATGGAAATGGCTAAAATTAAATCTGACAGTATTGCTAAAAAGGATTCAACTGAAGCTGTATTGAGAAGAAATTACCAAGCAGAGCTTGATAAAATTCTGCCAACCTATAATCAACTAACAAAAGAAATTGATGATAGTAAATACAAAGAGCAGAATTTAATGAATTCCTTTGTTCCAAAAAATGCTGTTGCTAATGCTTTGGAAAAAGAAGTTGCAGGATTAGTTGGTCTTGATAAATTAGTGAAACAAGTTGAAGTGTTAAATGCAGAAATAGATGCGCTTGATCTGAAACTTGGAATAGTAGAAAATTATTTATCTCGATTAAAAATTGAAAAAGAAATTTATGAGATCAAACAAACTGTTGAAACATTGCAACAAAAAATTGTGAATGTATATGCCGTTATTGATAGCGAAAAATTGCAAACCGATCTTAACCGGCATAATACATTAATGGATGCAAGTATTGCTGAATCTACTGCTTCTGAATCGGAAATTAAATTAGAAATTGAGAAAAAACAAAATGAAAGAACTACAAAATTACAAGAAGTAGATAAATTAAAAGAGAAATTAAAAACGGATGAAGAAGCTAAAAAGAATTTAAAAATAGTAGCTCAATACAAAGCGCAAGAAGTAGAACAAAAGAAATTACAAGATGAGAAACAACGTACTCAAGAATTTTTATCTGATATTGCCAGAAAATATCCTGAAGGCGTTTATAATGATGTTGTTTTTGAATCGAATAGAACTATCGAACGTACAATTGTGAATAAAAATAATGTGGTAGATATTTATAAAAAAGTAAAATACAATTGGGGCGGTATTTATTATTTTAAAAATGAAAAAGCTGTTTCTTATGGTTTGTTTCAGGCTGAAATTACCACTGCTAGTAAAGCAAAATAATATTATACCGTTTGACTAAAAATCTGTGTAGAAGGAATATTTTTCCAAAGCCTTTCATCAAAAGCCATGCATATATTACGTACAAATGCTCTTCCTTTTTCTGTTACTTTTAATTGATAAGGTAAAATTTCAACAAGGCCATCCATTTGCATTTCTTTTAATCTTTCAATACCATCATAAATGGTTTGAGATTGTTCTTCTATGTTTTTCCAAGAAGTTTCCATCTTACACATCAAATTTAAAATATGCTTACGTATAATTAAATCTTCAGTATTTAAAATATGACCTCTAAAAATTGGGATTTTATTTTCTTCAATTAATTGATAATATTCTTCAACCTTTTTTACATTTTGTGCAAAGCAATTCCAAGTGTCGCTGATTGATGAAACACCAAGCCCAATCATAAGTTCAGAGTAGGAAGATGAATAACCCATAAAATTTCTATGTAAGGTTTGATTCAACAAAGATTGGTTAAGTGAATCACTAGGAAGTGAAAAATGATCCATTCCAATTTCTACATAATTAGCTTCTTGAAAAAGTTCTCGTCCTAATTCATACAATTTGCGCTTGGCTTCATCTTGTGGTAAATCAAGTTCTGTAAACATGCGCTGCCCTGGCTTAATCCAAGGCACATGCGCGTAACTGTAAAAGGCAATTCTATCGGGTTTTAATAATTTCGTTTTTTGAATGGTATCCAATACACTATTTTCAGTTTGAAAAGGTAAACCATAAATTAAATCGAAATTAATGGAAGTATAACCAATTTCTCTCGCTTGGTTAACTACTGTTTCAACTGTTTCAAAAGATTGAACTCGATTTACAGTTTTTTGAACTTTAGGGTCAAAATCTTGTATGCCTAAACTTAATCTTCTAAATCCTAAATTGTATAAAGCCTCTAAATGTTCTTTACTTGTGCTATTGGGATGCGCTTCAAAACTAAATTCAGCATGAGGATGAATAGAGGCTAACTTTTTAATTCCGTTTAAAAGTGTATCAAGATTATGTGGAGAAAAAAAAGTGGGTGTTCCACCGCCTAAGTGAATTTCTTTGATGATAGGAGAGGAGTCAAATACCTCCACATACATTTGCCATTCTTTTAAAACAGCAGTAATGTAAGGATTTTCAACAGTATGGTTTACAGTAATACGTGTATTGCATCCACAAAAAGTACAAAGGCTTTCACAAAAAGGTAAATGAATATAAAGACTAATTCCATTTGCTTCATTTGTTTTATCAAAACTTGTTTTTACAAACTTTTTCCAATTTTCAAGACTAGGGGAGTCTGTCCAATAAGGCACTGTAGGGTAACTGGTATACCTAGGTCCTGCAACGTTATATTTTTTAATTAAATTATTTTCCATTTTTTTAATTATCTCATTAGCTAATCACCTCATCAGCTAATTATCTGATGCATACCATTCCGCATAAGAATTTGGTGTTTCTTTTAATGTTAAATGATGTAATTTTATTCCATCAGGTAATTTAGGAGCAATTAATCCGGCAAAATAAATAAGCATTTTTTCGCAAGTAGGTTGAAAATATACCCATTCAAGCCTTTCAAAAGGTAAATCTATTTTTTTAAGTTCTTTATGGGGTGAATCAATATTCAAAACTAAAGTATGGTCATACTTTTTTACAATTAATTCTTCTACAATTTTTTTTAAAACAGAGAAATCAATTACCATACCTGCTTTTGGATTTGATAAATCTTCTATTGGTTTGCCAATTACAGTTACAGAAAGTTGATAGGAGTGGCCATGAATATTTTTACAAGGCCCATCATACCCATAAAGGGCATGGGCCATTTCAAAATTAAAAAGTTTGGTAACGCGTATTGTATTTGCCATGTGGCAAAGGTAGGAATTATCTATAAAAGGCGCTAAGATGCTAAAAAGGAATTAATGGGATTGTAAAATGAACTGTGCTTTTCTTTAACTTTACATTGTTAGGCGAAGCATAGTGGAGCTCTGCTGGAGAGCAACTCCACAAGGAATATCCTAACCCAATGGAATGAAAAGAG
>JAHEXY010000003.1:550299-566102 GCA_023251875.1 Bacteroidota bacterium | reverse complement strand
ACCTATAGCTCCATCAATACCATTTGTTCCGTTAGTACCGTTTACTCCGTCTTTTCCATCTGCACCTGTTGGGCCTTGAGCACCTGTAGCACCATCAATACCATTTGTTCCGTTAGTACCATTTACTCCATCTTTTCCATCTGCACCTGTTGGTCCTATTGGGCCTTGTATTCCATCATTACCCGTTGGACCTGTCGGACCAATTGTACCTGCAGCATTTATTAAACTATCAATTAATGTATTTATTCCTACTCCATTTACAACTAAACTATCAAAGCTCCCATATTGTGCATAAATACTATCGAAATAGGCATAGTTTGCTATTATAGTATCGTACTTGGCATAATGGGCATAAACACTATCAAAATAAGCTAGTTGAGCATACACACTATCGAAACTAGCATAGTTTGCATAGATGGTATCAAATTGACCTAGCTGAACAATTAAACTATCAAAAGAAGCTAATTGAACAAATAAACTATCGAAAGTAGCATATGAAGCAAAAAGAGTATCAAAATTTGCTGAAGATGCATAAACAGAATCGAAACTAGCAAACGAAGAATATAAAGTATCAAATTGAGCTAGTTTAACCAATAAACTATCAAAAGACGCAAATTGAGAATATATTGTATCGAACTGAGCTAATTGAACAAGTATGCTATCAAAACTTGCATAACTTGAAAATACAGAATCGAAAGTTGCCGATGAAACAAATATGCTATCCATATTTACAGGCCCTGTTGGACCTTGAGCTCCTGTAGGACCTATTAATCCATCTGCTCCTGTTGGACCTTGTACGCCAGTTACTCCATCAATACCATTTGTTCCATTAGTACCATTAACACCATCTTTTCCATCTGCACCAGTAGGGCCTGTTACGCCATCAATTCCATTAATACCATCATTACCTGTTGGTCCTGTTGGTCCAATTGTTCCTGCAGCGGTAATCATGCTATCAATTATATTTAATATATTACTGCCACCTAAGTATAGACTATCAACATTTAAATAAGCAGCAAAAAGAGAATCGAATGTGCCATATTTGCTAAATATTGTATCAAAACTTGCATATTTAATAATTAAGCTATCTGTATTTATACCTTGCGAATTACTACAAAGAGAACGCCATTGCCCCTGATCATCATAAAAAAGAAAACACAAACTATCTGTATCATATACCAACATGCCTTCTCCTGTTGGATCGAAAGTAGGAAAAATAGCATTTCTTTCAACAGCAGTCATTCTCGGAATAAGTAATCCTTTATCTTTAGAATATAATTCTAAGAGAGCATTTACATTAGGTGTTTTTGTACCAATGCCTACATTGCTTTGAGAAAATAAACTTCCACTAAGAAATAATAATCCTAATAAAATAATTTTAGTAAAATTTCTTTTCATTTTGTAAACATCAGTTATTAAAAAATATACTTATACAATTTCAAAAAAAAGAAATAAACCCTTTAGTCTGGCTTAACAACAACAGAGCAAATAGGTTTAACTTTTAATTTGTCTTCAATTTTAATATGATTTTCATTTAAATTATTCTTAGGTAAATCATTATTTATTGGAATAAAAGATCTTCCAGGTTGTAATAAAATTTGAACAAAATCTTCTCCTTCTTTTTGATTGGTAACAGCATATCCAATAACCGGACCTTGCTGAGTAGCAATTTTAGCATAACCAGGAATTTCAGAAGAGGTAAGAAAATCACCTCCTTTAATTAACCTATCTGATGGAGCTACTTTTACTTTTACCCTTCCTGTTAGTGCTATTGGGATACCAGAAGAAGGAGCATTTAATAAAACAGAAGGGTTTTCTGATACAACACCAACCATTAGTATATCATATGGCTTGTTTGATAATTCATATCTATTATTTTGACCTGCTTGATAGGATACAATTAAACCAGGTTCATTTTCGCCTCCATTTACCGGAAAATATTCTGCCACGTCACCTACTTCTGTATTATTGTTGGCATATATTTTTCCACTTGCAGCAATTTCTCCATCCTGTAGAGCTACAGAATAAGAATAATGAACAATTACTTTTATACTCCACATGTAGAAATAATCATTTCCACAAAACGTACAACCTTCATCATATAAATCAACATCTACACTATGATTAGAAGACGTGGTATAGCTAGCAGATTCATTTAGTAACCAGTCAATATCTTCAACTCCAGTAACAGCTACAGATGATTGATAAGCACTTAATCCACCAACCGAAACAGTAACTTTATGATCTTCATTTCCATCATCATGTACACCTGAAACCTGAAATTCAATTCTACTTATTGTTACTGATGAACTTCCGCTTGGGATTGAAAATGTACCAATTGAGAATGATGTAGTAGCACTTGATGAACCACCTTTAGCACTTTGATTAGTTGTATAATCAAAAGTTTGTGTTCCATATTTAGTAATGGTTCCTGTAGAAGCACCTACTGATAACCATCCATTTTTTACATTTACATCACCTAAACTTACGGTTACGTTTCCTGTATCAACGGTTAAATTTCCATCGGTAATTTCAGTATTACCATTATCACGAGCAATAGTTAAATGAGGTCCATAAGTTGTACTATTAGATTTTCCAAACACCTGTAACTCATTTGCAGAACCGTCATATTTAATTGACATGTTGTATGTATTGGCTTTATCTTCTGCAAATGACAATACCGAACTATTATTTGCCGAACTTGAACTTGGAGAAATAAGTAGGGATCCTAAAGTTGCATCTCCATTAACTTGTAAATTTGCTAATGGACTAGAAGTTCCAATTCCTACATTACCGGAAGAGAGAACCCTCAACCTTTCTGTATTACTAGTTTTTAAAACAAAATCTACTGCATCTGTAGTTCCTAAAAAATTAGTTCCGGCAACAGTACCTGAATTACCTGTTAATGCCCATGCATTTTTTGCACCATCAGTACCTGTAGCACCAGTTGATCCAGTTATTCCCTGAGCTCCCGTAGCACCAGTACTTCCATTAAGGCCATTTGTACCATTACTTCCTGCTGATCCTTGACTACCAGTTATACCTGTAGCTCCGGTTGGACCTGTAGCTCCCGTACTACCTTGAGCTCCTGTTGGACCAGTAGGACCTGTAAAACCAGTAACACCAGCTGCTCCAGTTGCTCCGTTATTACCACTTGTTCCTGTTATACCTTGAGCTCCAGTAGGACCTGTAACGCCTGTTGCACCCTTAGGTCCGACATCACCCTGATCGCCTTTTTGGCCTGTTGCACCAGATACTCCTGCTTGGCCAGTAGGACCAGTAGCGCCAGTTGCTCCATTAGCTCCAGCTACTCCTTGAATACCTTGAGCACCGGTAGGACCTGTATCTCCTTTTGGCCCAACATCACCTTGATCACCTTGATCACCTTGTTGACCTGTTGCTCCTGTTACTCCATTAGTTCCAGCAACTCCTTGTATACCTTGGGCACCGGTAGGGCCTGTATCACCAGTATCTCCTTTTGGTCCAACATCACCTTGAACACCTTGTTGACCTGTTGCTCCAGTTGCACCTTTTGAACCAACTTGCCCAGTAGCACCAGTTGGGCCTTGAGCACCTGTAGCACCATCTATACCATTTGTTCCGTTAGTACCATTTACTCCATCCTTTCCATCTGCACCAGTAGGGCCTTGAGCACCCGTAGCTCCATCTAAACCATTGGTTCCATTCGTACCATTTACTCCATCTTTTCCATCTGCACCAGTAGGACCTTGTGCACCTGTAGCACCATCAATACCATTAGTTCCATTAGTACCATTTACTCCGTCTTTTCCATCTGCACCAGTAGGGCCTTGTGCACCTGTAGCTCCATCAATACCATTTGTTCCATTAGCACCATTTACTCCGTCTTTTCCATCTGCACCAGTTGGGCCTTGAGCACCTGTAGCTCCATCAATACCATTTGTTCCATTAGCACCATTTACTCCGTCTTTTCCATCTGCACCAGTTGGTCCTATTGGCCCTTGTATTCCATCATTACCCGTTGGACCGGTCGGACCAATTGTACCCGCAGCATTTATTAAACTATCAATTAATGTATTTATTCCTACTCCATTTACCACTAAACTATCAAAGCTACCATATTGAGCATAAATACTATCGAAATAAGCATAGTTTGCTATTAATGTATCATATTGAGCATAATGAGCATAGATACTATCAAAGCTTGCAATATTTGCAAATACAGTATCAAACATACCTAATTGTACAAGTAGGCTATCAAATGAAGCATAATTAGAAATTAAACTATCAAAATATGCTTTTTGCACAAAAAGACTATCAAATGTTGCAGAAGATGCAAATAGTGTATCGAAATTTGCAGAAGATGCATAAACAGAATCAAAAGAAGCAAAAGCAGAATAAAGCGTATCAAATTGAGCTAGCTTTACCAATAAACTATCAAAAGAAGCATAGCTTGCAAAAACAGAATCGAATGTTGCTGAAACAACAAAAATACTATCCATGTTTACAGGTCCGGTAGGACCTTGTATCCCTTGAGCTCCAGTTGCACCCATTAGTCCATCAACACCACTAGGACCTGTTACACCTTGAATACCCTGAGCTCCACTTAAGCCAGTTGGGCCGGTAGCTCCTGTACTTCCGGCAATACCATCTATTCCATCTTTACCGTCCACTCCATCAATGCCATCTTTTCCATCTAAGCCATTAGCTCCTGCAGGACCTTGAGGACCAGCAGGCCCCATTGGGCCAATTCCTTCTACCCAAATACCTTGCTGAATATCATAATACCAAAAAGTTTGAGTATCCTCATCAAATACTAATAAACCATTAGCTGGATTTACTATGGAAAGCTTTTCTGTTGAAGTCATTCTTGGAACAAGAAATCCTTTATCTTTTGAATATAATTCTAATACAGAACTCTTATCAGGAGTTTTTGTACCAATACCAACATTATTCTGGGCATAAGAGGTAGAAAAATACAATAAGATGCTAGTATGCATTCCTAGCATCAAAAAAAGTAACTTTTTATTCATAAACTAAATTTAGTAGCTACCTCACAAATCAGGTGAGCTTTTGTAAATATTTAAATTTTTAAAATTGTAACACTATTTTGAGTATTAAACTTATTATTAATCTGCATGTGAAACTGTATATGTTATTCTAATTGAATAAACCCTTAAATCTGTTCCTGCGTTTTGCGTATCGAATTTAATATAGGCCCTATATGAATAATTTGAATTATCAACTACTTCAGAAACTGTAGCAGATATTTGTTGTGTTCCGCTTGAGCCTGATGTTGCAGCACTTGCAATTGCAGTTACAGAATAAGAAGTTAAAAGACGCTTTTGCAATTCAAAATTTAGATTATTACTTGCATCAGCATCATAGCCATTCATTTTTACTTCAGTAATAGTTGCACCATCTGGTAAATTAACAGGAGCAACTACATATCCTCCACTTGTAGATCCCGTACTCATAAACAAATATGTTCCGTTTGTTGTTTTGTAAATGAGATCTGCCGGAGGATCATTTACAGAAACAAATGCAACATCATCAATGCTGTAATATCTTGTTTTTGGAGAAGTATAATTATAATTATCAGCAGTTACATCACCGGCAACTTGAAGTTCAGTAATTGGGCTTGTAGTTCCAATACCAACATTTCCTCCAGCAGCAATATACATTCTTGTATTTGAACCCTCATCAAAATTATAGCTTCCGCCTACACTATTCAAGAAACGCATATTATAAGCCCCACCACTTGCAATAGTTAATCTTCCCGTACTATTGTATTTATGGATATATCCATACGCACTTGATTGTGTGGTTAATCTAAATTCCGGATCATTAGAACTTGCTTCAACATTTAATACCGGAGAGCTTCCTTGAAGATGCATTAAAGATGTTGGAGAAATAGTACCAATACCAACATTTCCATTATGATCGAATATGTGTTTGAAAGAACCTCCTACATATACACTTAAATCATAAGTTGCATTATCCATACCTATTACGTTTCCAACATTGGGTGCACTTGCATTATACCATAAGCCTTTATAGGCTCCTAAATAATAAGCATCATTATACATTATTTTTATATCTCCATTAACCATAAATGCTGCAGAAGGAGTAGTTGTACCCACACCAATATTACCAGACGAAAGCACTCTAAATCTTTCAACATTATTTGTTTTAACAATTAAGTCAACACCATCGGCAGTTCCTAAAAAATTAGTTGAAGAAGAGGTACCAATATTTCCGGTTAATCCCCATGCATTTGAAGATCCTGCAGCTCCTGTTGCACCAGTTACACCTTGAGCTCCAGTAGCACCTGTTGCTCCATTATTTCCATTTGCACCATTTGTTCCTGCAGCACCGGTTGCTCCTGTAGCACCTTTAGCTCCGGCTACACCATCAGCACCGCTTGGACCTGTAGCACCTGTAACTCCAGCAGCACCAAGAGAACTTAAACTTGACCAGTAAACACCATTTACATTAGAAACCAATACTTGGTTAGATGTACCGGGATTGTTATTCATATCATAAAGAGCACCGGCTAAACGAGCATTGCCATTAATGTGCAACAATTGTGTTGGAGAAATGGTTCCAATACCAACATTTCCTGTATGATCAAATATATGATGATAAGCACTACCTACATATACACTTAAATCATAAGTAGGGGCACTTGTTCCAATTACATTTCCAACATTTGGAGCACTTGCATTATACCATAAACCTTTATATGCCCCCATATAATAAGCATCAGAATACATTATTTTTATATCTCCATTAACCATTAATGCAGCTGAAGGAGTCGTTGTGCCAACCCCAATATTACCTGAAGAAAGGACTCTAAATCGTTCAGTATTATTAGTTTTAACAATTAAATCAACACCATCAGTAGTTCCTAAAAAATTAGTTGATGATGAAGTTCCTGCATTTCCGGTCAAGCTCCATGCATTTGAAGATCCATCGGCACCAGTTGCTCCATTAGTGCCATCCTTGCCATTAGTACCATTAGTACCTGCAGCACCTGTTGCGCCATCTTTACCATTTGTTCCATTAGTACCTGCAGCGCCTGTTGGCCCCGTTGCACCATCTTTACCATTTGTTCCATTAATACCTGCAGCGCCTGTTGGTCCTGTTGCACCATCTTTGCCATCAATACCTTGTTGTCCGTCTTTTCCTGTTGCCCCAGTTGGACCAATAGTACCGGCAGCTTGTATCATACTATCAATAATGCTTGTAATATTTGTTCCTCCAATAAGAAGACTATCAACATTTAAATAGGCGGCAAAAATCGAATCAAATACAGCATATTTACTTAATAAAGTATCAAAACTTGCATATTGCAAAATTAAACTATCAACATTTAATCCTCCCTGAGGGTGGTTACAAAGTGAATTCCATTGACCCTGATCATCATAGAAAAAGAAGCATAAGCTATCTGTATCAAATACCAACATACCTTCACCAGCCGGATCAATTGTAGGAAAAATAGATAATCTTTCAGTTGCAGTCATCCTAGGAATTAGTAGACCTTTATCTTTTGATTGAATTTCGAGTATAGCTTTACTATAAGGCGTTAGCGTACCAATTCCAACATTATTCTGCGCAATTGAAGGAAGCGAGAATAAAAATAAAATTAACCAATGATAATTACGTAAATAATGTTTCATTGAATGAGGGTTAGATGAATATACTTTCTATAATTACAACAAACATATTTGAGTACTGCCATTCGAGTACTGCCACCCAAATTATAGGTAATTTGAGTATTTGCCAATTACAATCTTTAACAATTATCAGATTAAATGCTTACATGCAATCAATAGCTTTACATTTAAAAAATTGATTTTTAACAATTAGCAATTTGGATCAATTTTTCATAATCGGAGCGTATTCAATAAAATGATATTTGAAAAAAAACTACTTTTACGGTTCACAAAAACAAAAGACTATGGTATTTAGTATAGAACAAGTTCAAAAGTTTCAAGAACAAAAATTCGCTTATTTATTGGTTGAAGTAAAAAATCATGTGTTATGCATTACCTTGAACAGACCCGATAAAAAAAATGCCATGAATCCGGTATTGCTTGCGGAGTTGGCTTTTAGCTTAGCTTATGCACATTATAATAATGATATATGGGCTATAGTTTTAGCAGCTAATGGAGATACTTTTTGTGCAGGAGCAGATTTAAAAGCATTTGCGGGAGACAATCAAGAAATCTCTGTTTCAACTATACCTCAACCAAATGGAGAAATTTTACTGGGAGAGTTGTTTACACAGGTTCATAAACCTTGTATTGCGAAAGTTCATGCCAATGTATTTGCCGGTGGATTTTTATTGGTTTGTGGATGTACTTATGTTATTGCCTCGGACAAAGTGAATTTTAGTCTTCCTGAAGTAAAGCGTGGTATATGGCCAATGCAAGTAATGCAGAGTTTAATGCAAATTATGTCGCCTCGAAAAGCGGTTCAACTTTGTATGCTTGGCGAACCATTTAATGCCCAAGAAGCTATGCAATGGGGAATAGTAACCAAAGTTGTAGATGCTAATAATCTAGATAAAGAAGTAGAAACTTTAACGCAATCCATTTGTAAACAATCACCATCGGCTATAAGAATGGGATTAGAAGCATTTGATAATATGAGATCAATTTCTACGCATGAAATACATGCCTATTTAAAGAAAATGTTAGGAAAAGTATTGCAAACACAAGATGCTAAAGAAGGGCTTACGGCATTTAAAGAAAAACGTGCAGCAGTTTGGACGGGGAATTAATTTAGTTGATCGTTGTTTTTATTAGTTATTATGCAAGTAGTATTAGCCCAATTAAACTTTCATGTTGGAAATTTTGAAAAAAATGTTTCCAAAATTGTTGATGCTATTCTGCAAGCAAAAAAAGAAGGAGCAGATTTAATTGTATTTCCTGAACTAGCCGTTTGTGGTTATCCACCAAGAGATTTTTTAGATTATCCTCATTTTATTGATTTGTGTGAAGAGGGAATTGCCCAAATAGCCAATGCCTGTGAAACTATTGCTTGCATAGTTGGGGCTCCATGTAGAAATAAAGAAGCAAGCGGAAAAAAATTATTCAATTCGGCTTATTTTATTGCCGATAAAAAAGTACAGTTTATTCAACATAAAACATTATTGCCTACATATGATGTTTTTGATGAAAATCGATATTTTGAACCCAACAAAAAATTTGAAGTAATAACTTATAAAGACAAAAAAATTGCAATTACCATTTGTGAAGATATTTGGGCTTTAGATGATGAGCACTTGTATAAAACAATTCCATTAGATGAATTTATAAAACAAGGGCCAGATATTATTATTAATATTTCTGCATCTCCATTTTCATATCATCATCAGGAAGAAAGAAAAAGAATTTTACATCGTAATGCTATAAAATATAAACTACCCATTGTATATGTGAATTTAGTTGGAGCGCAAACGGAATTAATTTTTGATGGTGGTTCAATGGTAGCAAATGCTGAAGGGGAAATTGTTAAAGAGCTAGGGTATTTTGAGGAGGAAGTAAGCTCCCCGCTTAGCTTCTACCCCTCCCTAACCCTCCCCAAAGGGGAGGGAACTGGCACTTCAATTTTAGGATTTCCCAAAATTGAAAGTTTAATTGATGAAAAAAATAAAACAGAAAGAATTTACAATGCTCTTATTTTAGGGATTAGGGATTACTTTAAAAAACTTGGATTTACAAAAGCTATTTTAGGTTTATCGGGTGGAATTGATTCTGCTCTTGTATTGGTTTTGGCAGTTGAAGCATTGGGCAAGGAAAACGTAAAAGCTTTATTGATGCCTTCTCAATTTTCTTCAGATCATTCAGTAAATGATGCGGTGGCTTTAGCCAAAAAATTAGGAGTGGTGTATGAAAAAATATCCATTGAAGAAACGTATAATAGTTACGAAAAAACACTAGCCCCATTTTTTAAAAATATTCCATTTAATGTGGCTGAAGAAAATATTCAAGCTCGAATAAGAGGAACTTTATTAATGGCATTTAGCAATAAATTTGGGTACATACTTCTAAACACTTCTAATAAAAGTGAATTAGCTGTAGGGTATGGAACATTGTATGGCGATATGTGTGGGGGACTTTCTGTAATTGGAGATGTTTATAAAACACAAGTGTATGCACTGGCAAATTATATTAATAGAAAAGAGGAAATTATTCCTTATAATACTATTACAAAAGCTCCATCAGCAGAACTTAGGCCCAATCAAAAAGACAGTGATTCTTTACCTGAATATGATTTATTAGATAAAATATTGTTTCAATATATAGAACTAAAAAAAGGTCCTGATGAATTGCTTGCTATGGGTTTTAATGAACAAGTAGTAAAAAAGATTTTGAAGTTAGTTAATACCAATGAGTACAAACGTTTTCAGTCTCCGCCAATTTTGCGAGTTTCTCCTAAAGCTTTTGGTATAGGAAGAAGAATGCCATTGGAAGGGAAATACCTATCGATTTAGTTTCCATCAGAAAATTATCTATAATATTTACGAGTAATAATTTTTTTCAATTCCCGTTCAATTACAATATCTGTAAGTGAATTAATAAAATATTTAAAATTATTCTGATCCGTAATTTTTCCAACACTATTTTCACTCACATCAATACGATAAAGTAGTTGATGAATTTTACTTTGAGATGAATGCACATCTTTTAAAAGAGCTTCATATATTTGGTCTTTAATTAAAACAGCACTAGCATCAATTGGCAATTTTAAACCAATGCCACACGATTCAAAATCTTTTATAAGTTGATCAATAAGCAAGGAAAGTATCTCCTTATCAGATGCAAATTTAGCAAGGGATATTTTATTTATTTCTAAGCCACCCATTTTATAAAAATATAGTTTTTTTATAAAATTGAGTATTTATTGAACCAAATTTACATTACCAATATAACGATGAGGTTTATCCCATATATCAACCAAATAAATTAAATATACATATACATCCATTTGTGCTATTTTTTTACCATCATCTGGCACTCCATTCCAACCATTATTAATATCATGCGATACATGAATTTGATTTCCCCAGCGATCGAATATATAATATTCTGCCGATTTTATTCCAATTCCTTTTACACAAAAAACATCATTGGTACCATCTCCATTAGGCGTAAACGTATTAGGAATATTTACAACAAAAATAGCTTCAACAGATAAGCTTTTAATTATCGTATCCCTACATCCAAATTCATCTGTTACAATTAAACTAATAGCATATACTCCTGTATCGCTATAACTATGGAATGGATTTTCCATTGAAGAAGAATATCCATCTCCAAAATCCCAATAATAGGTTACTGCATTTACTGCAGATTCAAAAAAGTTAACTTGCATTCCTAAGTCAAAAGTATAATCCTGAGCTAAATAATTAAAATCTGAGTTTACATAACTTAGTGTTCCATTAACTGTAGTAGAAATAGTTGTACTACATCCCGCAGAATCACTAATGGTCACACTATAATTACCTGCAGAAATATTAGTAAGATTTTGTGAGGTTGATCCTGTATTCCAAATATATTGATATGGAGGAAAACCTCCACTGGCATTTACCATTGCACTACCATTTTTTAGAGAACAACTTTCATCTATTGCAGCTATATTTGCTACGATACTTCCTGTATCATTAATATTAATTGAAGAAATGGAGGTACATCCATTAGCATCTGTTACGGTTACTGTATAATTTCCTGATGCCAGATTGGTAGTTGAGCTTGTCGAAGCTCCATTGCTCCATAAATAAGTGTATGGAGATGTTCCTCCTGTGGCTGTCACTGTTGCTGATCCATTGCTCTGTCCACAGGTGGCATCGGTTGTTGTAGTTGTTAGTGTTGCTGCTCCTGTATTATTGATGGTGACTGTGGCTGTGGCTGTACAGCCATTCGCATCTGTTACTGTTACTGTATAATTTCCTGATGCCAGATTGGTAGCTGAGCTTGTCGAAGCTCCATTGCTCCATAAATAAGTGTATGGAGATGTTCCTCCTGTTGCTGTCACTGTTGCTGATCCATTGCTCTGTCCACAGGTGGCATCGGTTGTTGTAGTTGTTAGTGTTGCTGCTCCTGTATTATTGATATTTACTGTGGCTGTGGCTGTACAGCCATTCGCATCTGTAACTGTTACTGTATAATTTCCGCTTGCAAGATTGGTTGCTGAGCTTGTCGAAGCTCCATTGCTCCATAAATAAGTGTATGGAGATGTTCCTCCTGTTGCTGTCACTGTTGCTGATCCATTGCTCTGTCCACAGGTGGCATCTATTGTTGTAGTTGTTAGTGTTGCTGCTCCTGTATTATTGATATTTACTGTGGCTGTGGCTGTACAGCCATTCGCATCTGTAACTGTTACTGTATAATTTCCGCTTGCAAGATTGGTTGCTGAGCTTGTCGAAGCTCCATTGCTCCATAAATAGGTGTAAGGTGATGTGCCTCCTGTGGCTGTTACGGTTGCACTTCCATTGCTCTGTCCGCAGGTGGCATCTATTGCTGTTGTTGAAAGTGTTGCTGCTCCTGTATTATTGATATTTACTGTTGCTGTGGCTGTACAGCCATTCGCATCTGTAACCGTTACTGTATAATTTCCGCTTGCAAGATTGGTTGCTGAGCTTGTCGAAGCTCCACTGCTCCATAAATAAGTGTAAGGAGATGTTCCTCCTGTTGCTGTTACGGTTGCACTTCCATTGCTCTGTCCACAGGTGGCATCGGTTGTTGTACTTGTTAATGTTGCTGCGCCTGTATTATTGATATTTACTGTGGCGGTGGCTGTACAGCCATTCGCATCTGTAACCGTTACTGTATAATTTCCGCTTGCAAGATTGGTTGCTGAGCTTGTCGAAGCTCCATTGCTCCATAAATAAGTATATGGAGATGTGCCTCCGGTTGCTGTTACTGTTGCTGAGCCATTGCTCTGTCCACAGGTGGCATCAATAGTTGTTGTTGAAAGTGTTGATGCTCCTGTATTATTGATATTTACTGTTGCTGTTGCTGTACATCCATTGGCATCTGTTACCGTTACTGAATAATTTCCGCTTGCAAGATTACTAGCTGTTGATGTGGTTTGTCCATCTGTCCATAAATAGGTGTATGGAGAAGTTCCTCCTGTTGCAGTTACGGTTGCGGAGCCATTGCTTTGTCCGCAAGTAGCATCAATAGTTGTTGTTGAAAGTGTTGCTGCGCCTGTATTATTGATATTTACTGTTGCAGTTGCTGTACAGCCGTTCACATCTGTAACGGTTACTGTATAATTTCCTGATGCCAGATTGGTAGCTGAGCTTGTCGAAGCTCCATTGCTCCACAAATAAGTGTATGGAGATGTGCCTCCTGTTGCAGTTACGGTTGCACTTCCATTGCTTTGTCCGCAAGTAGCATCAATAGTTGTTGTTGAAAGTGTTGCTGCGCCTGTATTATTGATATTTACTGTTGCTGTTGCTGTACATCCATTGGCATCTGTTACCGTTACTGAATAATTTCCGCTTGCAAGATTACTAGCTGTTGATGTGGTTTGTCCATCTGTCCATAAGTAAGCGTATGGTGAAGTTCCTCCTGTGGCTGTCACTGTTGCTGATCCATTACTTTGTCCGCAGGTAGCATCAATAGTTGTTGTTGAAAGTGTTGATGCTCCTGTATTATTGATATTTACTGTTGCTGTTGCTGTACATCCATTGGCATCTGTTACCGTTACTGAATAATTTCCGCTTGCAAGATTACTAGCTGTTGATGTGGTTTGTCCATCTGTCCATAAATAGGTGTATGGAGAAGTTCCTCCTGCAGCTGTCACTGTAGCTGATCCATTGCTTTGTCCACAGGTGGCATCGGTTGTTGTTGTTGTTGCAGTCGTACTCCCATTATCTACAATGGTAACTGTATCATTGGCAGAGCAGCCATTGGCGTCCTTTACTATTACAGAATAATTGCCGGCTAAGAGATTATTAATGCTGGCTGTTGTTTGTGCATTACTCCATACATATGAATAGGGTGATGTGCCGCCACTTGCATTTGTTGTTGCACTTCCGTTGGCTTGACCACAGGCTGCATCTACTGTTGTTGTTGCTAAAGAAATATTGCCTTGATCATTGATTACTATTGTTGAGGAGGCTGTACAATTATTTGCATCGGTAACAGTTACTGTATAGCTTCCACTTATAAGATTGTTGGCTGTTGATGTGGTTTGTCCGTTTGTCCATAAATAGGTATAGGGTGATGCTCCTCCTGTGGCTACTACTGTAGCGGAACCATTGCTTTGTCCGCAAGTTGCATCTGTTGAACTTGGCGTAAGTGTTGGACCTCCATTGTTATTAATATTAACCGTTGTTGTACTTGTGCATGAATTTTTATCAGTGACCGTTATGGTATAGCTTCCTGAACTTACATTGGAAATGGAGGTTGTTGTTCCACCATTGCTCCATGCATAAGTATACGGACTGGTGCCTCCGTTTACTGTAATACTGGCTGATCCATCATTTTGTCCACAACTGGCATCGGTTACTGAAGATGTTATTGTAGGAGCTGATGTACTATTGATGGTTGCACTGCTTGTTGCTGTACAGCCATTAGCATCGGTTACGGTTAATGTATAGGTTCCGGCTGATAGTTTTGTGATAGAGCTTGTTTTTTTTCCATTGCTCCACAAATAAGTATAGGGTGATTTACCGCCTGTTACTGTTACTGATGCTGAGCCATTATTATTTCCACAGCTGGCATCTACTGAGGTAATAGTAATTGTGGGTGCAACTGTATTATTGATGGTTACAGTGGCTGTAGTGGTACAGCCATTTTTATCGGTGACTGTTACTGTATATGATCCTGAAGAAAGATTGGTAGCTGAGCTTGTCGAAGCTCCGTTACTCCAAGAATATGTATAAGGGGAGGTGCCACCTGTGGCTGTTACTGTCGCGGAGCCATTACTGTTGCCGCAGCTCGCATCAACTACAGTTGTGGTGGCAGTAGCGCCTCCCGTATTATTGATCGTTGCTGTTGCTGCAGTGGTACAACCATTTTTATCGGTGACTGTTACGGTATAGGTTCCTGATGCTACATTGCTGATGGAACTTGTGGTTTTGCCATTGCTCCATGAATAGGTATATGGGGAGGTGCCGCCTGTGGCTGTTACTGTGGCTGAGCCATTGCTATTGCCGCAGCTTGCATCAACTACTGTTGTGGTGGCAGTAGCGCCTCCTGTATTGTTGATCGTTGCAGTAGCGGTGGTGGTACAGCCGTTTTTATCGGTTACCGTTACAGTATAAGATCCTGAAGAAAGATTGGTAGCTGAGCTTGTCGAAGCTCCGTTACTCCAAGAATATGTATAAGGGGAGGTGCCACCTGTGGCTGTTACTGTCGCGGAGCCATTACTGTTGCCGCAGCTTGCATCAACTACTGTTGTGGTGGCAGTAGCGCCTCCCGTATTATTGATCGTTGCTGTTGCTGCAGTGGTACAACCATTTTTATCGGTGACTGTTACGGTATAAGTTCCCGCAGCTACATTGGTAATGGATGATGTTGTTTTGCCGTTACTCCATGAATAGGTATATGGTGAGGTGCCGCCTGTGGCACTTACGGTGGCAGAGCCATTGCTGTTGCCGCAGCTTGCATCTACTACTGTTGTGGTGGCAGTGGCGCCTCCCGTATTATTGATCGTTGCAGTGGCAGTGGTAGTACAACCGTTTTTATCGGTGACTGTTACGGTATAAGTTCCCGCAGCTACATTGGTAATGGATGATGTTGTTTTGCCGTTACTCCATGAATAGGTATATGGTGAGGTGCCGCCTGTGGCACTTACGGTGG
>JAHEXY010000003.1:0-550289 GCA_023251875.1 Bacteroidota bacterium | reverse complement strand
TTTTTATCGGTGACTGTTACGGTATAAGTTCCCGCAGCTACATTGGTAATGGATGATGTTGTTTTGCCGTTACTCCATGAATAGGTATATGGTGAGGTGCCGCCTGTGGCACTTACGGTGGCTGAGCCATTGCTGTTGCCGCAGCTTGCATCAACTACTGTTGTGGTGGCAGTGGCGCCTCCCGTATTATTGATCGTTGCTGTTGCTGCAGTGGTACAACCATTTTTATCGGTGACTGTTACGGTATAAGTTCCCGCAGCTACATTGGTAATGGATGATGTTGTTTTGCCGTTACTCCATGAATAGGTATATGGTGAGGTGCCGCCTGTGGCACTTACGGTGGCAGAGCCATTGCTGTTGCCGCAGCTTGCATCTACTACTGTTGTGGTGGCAGTGGCGCCTCCCGTATTATTGATCGTTGCAGTGGCAGTGGTAGTACAACCGTTTTTATCGGTGACTGTCACGGTATAGGTTCCTGATGCTACATTGGTAATGGAGGACGTTGTTTTGCCGTTACTCCAGGAGTAGGTATATGGTGATGTGCCACCGGTTGCACTTACGGTGGCTGAGCCATTGCTGTTGCTGCAAGTGGCATCTGTTTGTGTGGTGGTAACGGTTGGTCCGCTTACATCACTTACGGTGGCTGTAGCTGTACTTGTACAACCATTTTTATCAGTGACAGTTACTGTATAAGATCCTGCTGCGAGATTGGAAATAGATGAAGTCGTTTTACCATTGCTCCAAGAATAAGTATAAGGTGATGTTCCTCCACTGGCACTTGCTTGTGCTGTTCCATCGTTGTTTCCACAAGTGGCATCTGTTTGTGTTGTGGTAACGGTTGGTCCGCTTACATCACTTACAGTGGCTGTAGCTGTACTTGTACAACCATTTTTATCAGTGACAGTTACTGTATAAGATCCTGCTGCGAGATTGGAAATAGAAGAAGTAGTTTTGCCATTGCTCCAAGAATAAGTATAAGGTGATGTTCCTCCACTGGCACTTGCTTGTGCTGTTCCATCGTTGTTTCCACAAGTGGCATCTGTTTGTGTTGTGGTAACGGTTGGTCCGCTTACATCACTTACAGTGGCTGTAGCTGTACTTGTACAACCATTTTTATCAGTGACAGTTACTGTATAAGATCCTGCTGCGAGATTGGAAATAGAAGAAGTAGTTTTGCCATTGCTCCAAGAGTAAGTATAAGGTGATGTTCCTCCACTGGCGCTTGCTTGTGCTGTTCCATCGTTGTTTCCACAAATGGCATCTGTTTGTGTGGTGGTAACGGTTGGTCCGCTTACATCACTTACAGTGGCTGTAGCTGTACTTGTACAACCATTTTTATCAGTGACAGTTACTGTATAAGATCCTGCTGCGAGATTGGAAATAGATGAAGTCGTTTTACCATTGCTCCAAGAGTAAGTATAAGGTGATGTTCCTCCACTGGCGCTTGCTTGTGCTGTTCCATCGTTGTTTCCACAAATGGCATCTGTTTGTGTGGTGGTAACGGTTGGTCCGCTTACATCACTTATAGTGGCTGTAGCTGTACTCGTACAACCATTTTTATCGGTAACAGTTACTGTATAAGATCCTGATGCAAGATTGGAAATAGATGATGTAGTTTTGCCGTTGCTCCAAGAGTAGGTATAGGGTGAATCTCCACCAGAAATAGTAGCAGAAGCAGATCCATTATTTTGGCCACATGTAGCATCAGTTTTAGTTGTAGTAACAGTAGGAAATATATTGTTAATTGTAATTGTTGTATCAAGTGTGTAGGTACAAGATGTATTAGAAATGGAAGCCATGGTAACAGTATAATTTCCAGTTACTGTTGCCGAAATAGATTGACTACTCGAGGTAAAACCACTTGGACCTTTCCAGGAATAAGTAGAAGCTCCATCAGGAGCTTTTATTGTTACTGATTTAGTAGCACAATTAGGTGTTAATGTAAGTTCATTGGTATTGCAACTTGCATCTATATATGCATAAGCAAAATGACCTCCTAAAAGGCAGTCACTTATTTCAAAATAAAGCGTTACATTTTGCCCAATATAAGCAGATAAGGGAACATATACAGATGACCATGGTTTATAATAAACATAACTACCATCAGTTTCAGAGAATGATGTTTTTACAAATCCAGAACCGGCAACTGTAATTTGAGAACCTTCTACTTCGTACTGCGCGCAAGTAATTTCATTCCCATTTTGGTCAAACATGGCAACAGCAAAATATGGCTGATTGGTTGAGGTATGGTTAACAGCATTTTCCATAACAACAGCAAAATGATAAGTAAAATTGGCATTAGAGGCATCAACCTTAAATGTTTGAGAAATGGCAGCCGAATTTGAACCATATAAAGCATACATTCCCATATCAGTATCATAATCTCCAAGTTTTAAAGAATAAGCACCTCCACCGGGATAATTTACAGGCAATGCAGCTCCTGCAAATGGATCATTACCAGAAGACAGCATCGTATGATCACCATAATTTGTATTGTAAGTGTTAAACCCATAATTGTAATATGGATAAAAAGTATTAAGGTCTAAATAACTGCATTGACAACCATAATAGCCCTCCCAACCATTAAAAGTACCATCTTCAAAATTTACGTTAGAACATGGTCCATTTTCAACCAAAGGAAGGCTTGAATTTCCAAACTTATCTTTTACTTTTAATACATTTTGTTTAAATCCGATAGCACATTTCTGTCTTAATTGTAATAGATCAAACTTAACACTATCTGGTTCTTGTGCATTTGCATAATTAATAAATAGCGCAAACGCAATAATAGCAACATAGCATGAAAAAATTTTCATGGCTTTACAGATTAAAAGAAAAAAAATGAATGCAGTAAAAAAGGGGATTTTACCTAAAAGCAGGGGAATTCTGGGTGAAACAAAGATAAAAATTTATTGGTAACTATCAACATTATAAATACATTTTATAATGTATATGTGCTTATATAAAAAATGCACTTACTTATAAAGCTTGTATGTAAGTTAAAAAACCTGTACTTTTGCAGAGCATGCGGTCCCGTAGCTTAACTGGATAGAGCATCTGACTACGGATCAGAAGGTTGGGGGTTCGAATCTCTCCGGGACCACTTGAATAAAATAGAGTTACATATCTTATTGATGTGTAGCTCTTTTTGTTTTTAAAAACTAAACAACCCTCCTTTTAACCTACAACTCTATAATAATTGGTTATGCAATAGCAATGAATTATAATATAAGTGCTAACTTTGTATTCGTGAAATAGAGATGGTATTTATGAAAGGAAATAGAAGTATTACTTGACCAATTCCTGTACCAAGTGTAGATTAGATGTTTAAATCTATTGATAATAAAGGGAAGTAGACAAAAAGGGTAAGTCCCTCTTTCTCCGCACTTACCTTTATCAAATTATTGCAATAAGCTGGAATTCCTAAAAGAATTAAAATTTATGCGAATCTATTTAGATAATGCGGCCACAACACCATTAGATGCTGAAGTAATTGAAGAAATGTGTAGTGTGATGAAGAATAATTTTGGCAATCCATCTTCTATTCATGGCTTTGGGCGTGAAACCAAAGTATTGATAGAAAATGCCAGAAAAAAGGTTGCGGGTTTTTTAAATGTTTCTCCCGGGGAAATTATTTTTACATCAGGCGGTACAGAAGCCAATAATACTGCTATTTATGGCAGCATACATGATTTAGGAATTACGCATGCCATTACTTCTCCTATTGAACACCATGCAGTTTTGCATACCTTAGAAAATCTTGCTCATAAAGGAAAAATAAAATTAAGCTTAGTAAAACTTCACAAAAATGGAGATGTTGATTTGGCGCATTTGGAAGAATTATTAAAATCAAATCCTAGAAGTTTTGTTTCATTAATGCATGCCAATAATGAAATTGGAAATTTACTTCCCTTTAAAGAAGTAAGCAATTTGTGTAGAGAAAACAATGCTATTTTTCATTCAGATACGGTGCAATCAATGGCACATTATCCTATGAATTTACAAGAAATGAATGTAGATTATGTTACTTGTGCAGCTCATAAATTTCATGGCCCTAAGGGTGTTGGTTTTTTATACATTAACAGTAATGTAAAAATTAAGCCCTTTATTCATGGTGGTGCACAAGAAAGAAATATGCGAGGAGGAACTGAAAATTTATACGGAATTGTGGGCTTGGCTAAAGCCATGGAAGTTGCCTATACCCAAATGAACGAACATCAGACCCATATTAGGGGAATAAAAAATTACATGATTACTAGGCTTAAAGATGAAATTGCAGGTGTTGAATTTAATGGAGATTCAGCTTCTGAAAATAGCTTGTACACCGTATTAAATGTCTGCTTTCCTGCTACAGAAAATGCAGAAATGTTTTTATTTAATTTAGATATTTATGGTATTGCTGCTTCTGGTGGTAGTGCTTGTTCTTCGGGTAGCAATCAAGGTTCTCATGTATTAAGAGCTGTTAATTGTGATATGTCTCGCCCATGTGTTCGTTTTTCATTTAGCAAATACACCACTAAAAATGAAATAGATTATTGTATTGAAAAAGTGAAGACAATTTATCCTGCATTGATCCAATTATAAATAGATTGAGAAGATCAAGGCATTTTTATGAAATTTACCTTATCAAATACTTTCCTACTATCCCCTTGTGATCAGAATCTCCATTGTCAATAGTCTTGAATTCTATACACTCCACATCTTTAGAATAAAAAATATAATCTAAAGGAATCATGGCAGGAGGGAAGAAGGCAGGAAAACTGGCGCATAAACTTTTGCGACTGTCTTGTAATTGACTTTGCTTTTTAAAATTAATAATTGAAACATCCCATGGAACACAATTGTAATCGCCAATGGTAAATTTAGGAGATGGGATGCTGTCGAGATATTTTGCAATAGAAATTATTTGCTCATCCCTCAAAATACAATTGTGATAAGATTCGGGAGAATACATGTGAGTTGTGATGAAAAAAATACCCCTCTCCGGCTCTCCCCGAAGGGGAGAGGTTTGCTTCTCGCAATTGCCAGGCTTATCAGAATAATTGGGTTGCTTAGCTTTTTTTAAGTAAATCTCAGCGGCAATTTGAGGTGCATTGCCAAAATGTAAAACATCAATATTTTCAAGTGGATATTTAGAAAAAACTCCAATGCCATATAAGTCTTCTTGTGGTAGTAATTTGTAATAAGGATATTCTGTTTTTAAATTCTCTTCTAATTCATCAGCCCATTTTTGATTGATTTCTTGAAATGAAATAAGATCTGCATTGCTTGATAAAGCAGATTGTATAGTTGCTGAATAATTGGTGTTGTACATGAGAATGTTGAATTGGGCGATGGTCACCCCTCCCCGGCCCTCCCCGAAGACCTCTCCCCGGCCCTTCCCGAAGACCTCTCCCCCAACCCCTCTCCGAAGGAGAGGGGAGTTCGCACTATTTAGGTTGAGGAGGTTAATTTGAGCGTTTACAAAAATGAATAAAATAATTGTAGAGATAAAACATGAAGTTGCAATAATCCATTGTTTTCTAAACAATAAAAAAATACCTACTAAAATATAGCCAATCATTATTTGCACATTAAATGATTTGGCAAGCATGAAGAGATAATTTTGCGGAAAATAGCTGAGGCAGAGGGATGCAAGAATAAATAAGAATGACCAGATAATATTTTTCAATTGAATTTTTGACATGTTTCTAATTTTTGCGGCTCATTCATTTATAAAATGTATCTCAAATTACAGATAAAATGAACTGTATTTAGGTTTTTTATGAGCTTCAAATTTGTTTTTTATAATGTATGCCAGAATAAAAATATCCATATAACAATACAAATAGAAACCCGAATTAAATTTGCTGGTACTTCTTTCCTACTAAATAAATTTAAAATGAAAGGGACAAAAATCAAACCTAATAACACGCTCACTAATAATAAACCATATTGACTTCGGTTTTACTAATTGATATCCTATAAATAGGACAAGCCATATTCCAAGTCCGATAAATATTTTCTTTGTATTGTTTTCACCAATTAAAAATACTATACCTCGTATAATCAATGCAACTAAGAGTGATATAATTGTTGATATGGATAAGAGGATTAATAAAAGGGTTGGATAATTAATATCAAGTAACTGAAAAAAATATAAAACCAATACTAATATTGTAAATATTGCAATGCTTAAATTTAGAAACAGATTAACCCACCAGTTTTTTTTCATTTTATTTTTTTTATACCGAGTACCACTGAGAATTCACAGCGGTACACTGAGTTTTTTTATCCAATCTTCTCTGTAGTGCTCTGTGTAAAACCTTTGTGCATCTCTGTGTTTATTTTATTTACTCACCTTACGCATAAAAACATATAATTTTATTACTTTGTCTCAAATCCTGTTAATAACTGTCATTTAAAGCCCAATCGGGGCGAAATATTTGTAGAAATAGCATAAACACCCATCTTTCGTAGCTCCGTAGGAGCGAAATATTTCGCCCCGATGGGGCTTTAATAGAACTTTTCGCTCTATTTCTACAAATATTTTGCCCCTAAAGGGGCTTGCGTAGGGTGAGTTATTTAGTATTACATATTAAATATTCTCCACATTAATTGGACTTGATAAATTTAGAATGGCCGCAACTATTAACCACCAAGAACAAACTATAATTACACCATTACGATCAGTTATATGAATCAAAAATGAAAACAATAGCAAGGGAATTATAAAAGCAAATGTTACTGTTTGAATTTTAATTTTATGATCTAAAAGTTTTACTGAGATAACACAACAGAAACTTGCAATAGAAAGTAGTAAATTCTGTATGCCATGAAATTCACACATTAGGCTTATGCATGCTATATAAATCGCTACGTTCATTATTGAAAAAACAAGTATTCCTAAAAAACTTGTTTTATATGATATGTAATAATTAAGGAGGAGTTTAATAAAGACAAATACAGGCAAACCAAAAAGGCAAAGAAATGGCCAGACACATTCACTTCTGCATTTGAGATGGAAAATGCATACAAGTAATGCAGCATAAGTGGTATAAATAAGCAATCTATATTTTTTACAAAACTGCAGATTCTTTATGGCTAAATGAAGCAATAAAGAACTTGAAGAAATAAATAACAATTCTATCATTTTATTGAATTTATTAGAGTCGAGAATTCATAGTACTGCACAGCGTATTTTTATTACAAACCTCTCTTTGGTTCTCTGTGTAAAACCTCCGTGCAACTCGGTGTTTATATTTTTTTACCACGGAGACACAAAGGCACAGAGTGATTGTAGTTTTAATTTCCTCTGCGCCTCCCTGTCTCTGTGGTTTATTTAATTTTCATTTGCTGTATTTCCATACCAATTAATCTTTCTAGTCAAGAACATTACTACTGCCATTACTATAAACATTCCAATGCTTCCTGTTAATAAAGCATAATCTTCCATTTGCAACATGATGTACATATAGCCATACAAACAGCTTAATGATAAGCCCATTAAAAAGGATGGCATTTTTTCTTTGAATACGCTAATAGAATAGCTGGTAATTAAACCAATGGTTGCAAGGGAAGCAATTAAATAAGAAATATTAAATCCAAGGTGTTCTGATAATGATAGCAACAGCGTGTAAAAAATACAAAGAGAAATACCCACTAATAAATATTGTATGGCATGTATTTTTTTCTTTCGTAATACTTCAAATAAAAAGAACACAAGAAAAGAAGCTCCAATAATTAATATGGCATAATCAACTGCTCTTTGAGTAGATTGATAGGGATTGATGGGAAATAAAAATTTTACGCCTAATACATCTAAATTAAAACCTGATGGTTTTTCAAATAAAATATTGCCGTATTGTCGGTTGGTATAAAGCACATTCCAGTTGGCCTTAAAACTACTGTCTTTCACTTCTCTATTTTCGGGCAAAAAAGAACCATAAAAAGAGGGCGTTGACCAAGGAGACGCAATGGCTACTTTGGTTTGTTTGCCAATTGGGGTAAATTCTATTTGATCACTTCCGTTGAGTTGAAAATTCATATCAAAGTTTAAAACAGCATCTGCTGCAATATTTACTTTAGAAACGAAAGCATGTCCGAAAAATTCAGATTGATCAGGTTTTAATTCATAACTGTTATTTCCTAAATTAATCTTGAGAATATCTTTTATTCCTTTGTAATCGCTTAAGCTAAATTGAACGCTTGCGTCTTCCCAAATAATGCGAGAGCACTCTCTGGGAAAATTTTTAGTTGCTTCTGTCATATCAAATGATCCTGTTAAATTTAGCGTAGAAGAATAAACAACAGCCTTGTAAATTTTTCTGTATAGAATTTGTGGATTAATTTTTCCATCTACATTTAATTGTTCAGGTAAAAGATAAAGGTATCTTGTTTCCGACTCAATTGATTTGTTTTGCAAATTGGTTATAGGAACCACATAGGGTATGCACAAAATTGGGCCATCTACCTGCTGGCTTTTACCCCAGCTTTGTGTAATTTCAGAAGTAGCAGTAATGCTTCTATATGTTCGTTCTCCAATAAGATTGGTAACCATTTTCTGTGGAATAAATAGAATAAGAATTAGAATAAAAATTACAAATGCTCTAAAAGTGTAAGAGTTAAAAGCATTTCTTATTAATTGTGTTGGTTCCATGTTTTTTAATTTTAAATTGATTTAATTAAAGAAGTTGTTAGTGACAATTTTTAGAGTTAATTATTGTATTAGATGTATTAAGTAGGTGTAAAAATTATACTCGCCTCCGGTAAATAAAATAAATGAAGAATCATTTCCTACAAAAGGAGACATGATATAAGCCATTTGAGTACCAACAAACATGTATAAGATCATCCAAATGAATAAAGTAATTTTGTTATTGTCTTTTGGAGTATCTAATTCAATAGAAGATCGGCTAACAAATTCAAAGTTTTTCCCTATGTATCTTAATCCAACTATACCACATACAATAAATATTGCGACATGTAAAAGCATAATAAATGTGTAGCTTGAATGAGAGAACATAAAAAACAAAGTAATAGGAGCAAATGCCGCAAGTAGAATACAGTTAATAGCAATGCCCCATAAGAGTATTGATAAAGATTGAAACAGTTTTAATCTAGAACCAAGAATTAAACCTGAAAAATGCAGGGTAGGAATACAAATTAATAATGTGACAAAAAATAATAAAGGCACTTTTAAAGCAGAGGCTAATGCTTGATAAATGGAATGATGTATTCCCATTATAAAACCATATAAACCACCCGAGCCAAAAATAATATAGGTTAATTTTTTAATTAAAGCTTTATTGTCGTTTAATGAAATATAGGTACTTAGTTCTTCTTTGTATTTGAATAATCCTTCAATTGAGGCTTGTTCTGGTAATGTGTTTTCTGTTTTCATATTTGGCTGTTTTATTTATTTGTTTTTATTCACTTGGCTAGACATATTTTTTACTTCAAGCCCCTCTATGGTTCTTTGTGTAAAATCTTAGTGTAACTCTGTGTTAAAAGTTTAATTCTTATTTTTCATTTTTCTTTCAACCTCCCCAATTGCCAGTACAAAAACGCACAAGCCCTTTGCATTTTTTCAATCGCCCATGTTGGGCTAATATTTGGCCAACGTTTTTCTAAGAACATAAAAAATACTACTCCACTTACATTGGCTAAATAATCGTAAATACTACAACTGCGGTTGGGTGAAAATTTTTGCGAGTATTCATCAATGGCAAAAAGCAGTAGAATAATTAAAGGACCAATCGCAACTTTATTATTAAGTATTTTTTTTCTGTTAAGCACTTTGTGTGCTAGAAAAGCAGCAAAACCAACCAAACCAAAGTGTACCACTTTATCCAATTGAGGAACGTGTGTAAATTTTGTTGATAGAATTCCTGTATATGCAAATAGCATAATTGTAGCAAGAAAGATTGAATAGGCTATTGTAATTATCTTCCAGCTTTTGGGTGTTGATGAAATTATATTGTTCATAAAATTAATTTTTGAAGTTTTTATGTTCTTTCTTTTGCATGCCTACAAAATATCGTACTAACTAACTTGCATGATATTATTAATAAAGAACTTTGAATTGCAAAGTTGATATTCAAATTTTTTTAGCTTAAATAAATTAAGTCATGAATGTTAATTAAAAATGAATCAAAAATATTTTTGATTGTATTTGGGTTAAACAAGCTTAAAATAAATTTGGCAATGGTAAATAAGAAACAATTGTTTTCTGGTTTCATAATTTTTAATTTTTATTAGTACTTATTTTCTATGTATTCTTTTACCTATGTATCTATGTGGTTAAAATTGTTTTTTAATTATGTGTTATTTTCCTTTTATTAAACTCTCCAACGCATCTAAATGTTCCCCAAAAGCTTTTTTTCCTTCACGTGTTACTCTGTATGATGTGTTTGGTTTTTTACCAATAAATGCTTTTCGTACTTCTAAATATTTTAATTTCTCTAAAGCAGAAATATGGCTGGCCAAATTACCATCGCTTACCTCCAACGTTTCTTTTAAAGTATTAAACTCCACCCAATCGTTTACCATGAGAATACTCATGATGCCGAGGCGGATGCGGTTTTCAAAAGACTTGTTTATATTTTCTATTATTTTTTTCATCAGCTCATCAGCTAATTATCAAATTAGCTAATTATTTTTTTCATATTTAAAATACATCACCCCTCCATATACAATATGTATTACTCCAAAACCAATCGCCCAAAAGAGTAATCCATAACCTACAAAAACTGCAGCCAACAATCCAATAATAATTTCAGAGATTCCTAAATATCTTATTTCATCTAAAGTATATTTGCTTGCATTGATTAAAGCTAATCCATAAAAAATTAATGTTGATGAAGCGAGTAAAAAATATATTCCATGAAAAATAAGTATTAAACAAAACAAACCTCCTGCTGCTAATGGAACAAAAAGATTGGCGAGCATGAGCCAAGAAGTTTTTGTCCAGATTTGTTGCTTATTTTTTTGCGCATTTCTCCAAGTAAAATAATAACCGCTAATTAATGCAGCTATTAAAACACTACATGGTATTAATAGAAAAGGAATATTAAAATCTTCAATGCCTCCAATATTTGCCACAAATAAAGTTGGGCTAGACAATGCTTCTCTTATATGTACACCTAAGAGTTTGTATGCGGCCATAGCGCCTATTAAGGCATATATACCCGCAAACACACCTGAGAGCCCGCTTAAGGATAAAAAGCGTGATGAACGTTCCATCATTGAACGTATTTGGGCGAGGTCTTGTAAATGTTTTTCTGAGTCTTTCATGATATTCAAATTACTTTGCAGTTCAAAGTTAAATTAAATAATTAAACCATGCAATTAAAATTTGTTAAAATAAGGGAATGAAATTAAGTAAGAACACTTGAAAGAAATTTGAAACAATGTTTCCTAATTTTCTTCATAGAAAAAGAGGTTCTATAACGAACACTATGTGGTTAATAATTTACCCACACAATTTCTGACGATTTTACCACATCAAGCGTAAGTGTAGTAAGCGTAGCTTCTTCTTTGGCAGAAAAACCAAGTGCATTCATTTGCCCGTTTATTTTGCTTTGTATGTTGCGTACTTCGCCAAATAAAGTGTTGATTGCTTTGTCGTGCCATGTAAACGCTGTCCAGTTTTTAGGATGGTAGATGTATTTTGCCATTGATAAATTTTGCTTTGCGGTAAATATACAATTTGTTTGCCGCAAATTTGCGGTGATTGTATAGGCTTTTTACCGCAAATAAAAATGTTTTAAACCGGCCGGAGGTTTATTTAATACATTCGTAGCGTGACGCTATGATTAAAGGATTACAAATCCATTACTATTTGCTTGGGATTAGCAAACACACAAAAGCCTTTTCACAAAATCCCAACTAGCATCTTGCACAAACGAACATCCCAGCCAGCCGGATTAGCAACACACATAGCATTGCACGAAATCCAAACCAGCGTACGCGAACATCCACACCAACGGGTGGATTTTTTTAAAATGTTTTATGCGGCCAGAGGCCTAAGTTTACAATCGTAGCGAGACGCTACGATTAACGGGGGGATTAGCAAACACACAAAAGCCTTTTCACAAAATCCCAACCAGCATCTAGCACAAACGAATATCTCAGCCAGCAAAAAGTAGTTATTTATCTTCACTTCTTACATTATCAATAGCCGTACTAATATTTCTTTGTATTTCTGCAATATCACTCTCACATGCTGCTGTAATTCCAGCTACTATTTTATTTTTTTGATCCCAGGTTAATTCTGAATTAGGATTATCGTAAACAGCCTTACTAGCTTGACGCGCTAGCTCTCTTCTTTGTAATATATAATATTGTTCTCTTTCTTTTAAGTAAGCAATTTTTTCATCTGCAGTCATCGGTGCTCTTGATGTTTCGAATGTAGTTAACTGCTCCCAATACTGAGTTAAACTTCCAGAAGCTATCAAAGTACTATTGGTTTTAGTAGCTAGCACTTCTCCTCCTCCTCCAAATCCTACACCAACCGTAGGAGTAATTGAAGAAATTGCCACACCCTCACTCGTATTGTATGCAGCATTGCTGCTTCCACTTCCAGATCCCCCTACGCCTAATCCTGTATAGGCTTCTAAATCAAAAGTAATCCCAATACTTTCGCCCTCTAACAACTCATTTGCGGATTTTAATGTTATAGGTTCATTATCATGCATTATTCCAATACCTCCTGATGAACCAGCGCTCACATTACTACCAAGAGTCAGCCCTCCACCTAAAGCTAAAGTTGAATTTTGATAAGAAAAAATCAATATATCATTATCCGTAATTACAACTACATATGAAACACTATTACCTGGGGATACGACTACTCCTAAAGAAGCTGCAACTGAAGCACCCATGTCGCCATAGAGTACTACACCATAATGCATGTCTTCTTTTCCATCTAAATCAATTCTATTCACCGGATTATTTCCCATAGAAGCATAAGAGGACATAGAAGGCTGTATATCTGCCAATGGATCCGTACTCAACCACCTACCCACTCGCGGATCTAAAATTCTTGCGCCAAAATCATAGGCATTGCCATTACCTGCTAGTTCATTGTCTTTTTCTTTTCCTTGAATTCCGTATCTGTAGTTTTCAGTTTTATAATTACGGCCGGGCATTTGCATACCGTAGCTGTAGTAATCAATAGCAGTTAAAAGTTCAACGTTCAAAGTTGAAAGTTGATTATTTACAAATGAACTTTGTTTTTTATCCGAAACAACTATTCGTACATTTCCTAAGTGATCTTTAAGTTCATACGATTTTTTATTTATAATTCTGTAGTTAGGTTCATTTGATACGGATGCTTGTAAGTGGTTTATTTCTTCATTTAAAATTCCAATGCCTGAAATTGTTAATTCACTTAGTTTTATGCTGTCGGTATTTTGTTTTTCGTAAATGGCGATAACTTGGCCTGATGCATTTCTTGTATAGAAAGTAGTTGTTAGTTGTCCGTTGTTAGTTGTTAGTTGTTTTACGATTCGATTTCCTAGTGCATCATACTTAAATGAAATAATATCTCCGTTTGTCTTTTGAACTTCTTTAACTTTTCCATTAACATTCCATATTATGGTATCAATATTCTGTTGTTCGTCTTTGGTTAATTGGCCGTTGGCATTGTAGGCATAGTTGGTACTTGATTGGTTGTCGATATCAACTGCAGATGCATTGGCAGGAATAGGATCGTTTATGAAGAGTAGTTGGTTATTTACAGTTGAGTTTGTATAAGTAAATTTATCAATTTTGTTATGTTGTGCATTAGCTAATTGAAATAAAAAAATGAAAAATATAATTTGAAAATTTGAAAATTTGAAAATTTGAAAATGAAAATCAAATGGACAAGAATTCTTCATTAGAATAATGGCTAAAACATCTTTAAATGTTCCAGTTTTTAGTCTTCGACTACGCTCAGACTGACGGAACGCGTGGGGCATAAATTTATTTTCTTTCATATCATTTTCAAATTAATTTATTTTCAAATTAATATGCATTTCTATCTAAGGTTTCAAAATTTCCATTGGCATCATATGTAAAATGCTCATAGAAATTGGTTGTTGGGCCTGTTAAGCCGCTATATTTTGCTCCATCAAAAAAATCAAGGGTATTTTGAGTTAACCAACCTCTATCGTCATAGATATACATATTAGCCATAGGTTTATTGGCATTGTATAAATCGCTTCCCTTATAGCCATTATTACTTATGATGCTACTGATAAAACCATTGTAATATGATTTACGGGTTTTAGCATCTTTTGTTAAAGATGAAGTAGAAATTTCGGTTACATTATTAAACGCAGATCCTTTTCTGCTAAAATCTCCATCGTAATAATTAATTACCATACCAAATGCATCAGCGGGTATGGTAGAGTAATTTATGTTGCCATCTTTACCCGGATCTTTTTGAAATGATAGCTCAGGGTGGTTGATCCCTTTTAATAAACCATCAATGGTATAAACATAATCAATTCCCTGAACGCTGTCTTCGCCTAATATTACTCTTTTTAAAGGGCCGTGTGTGTAAAATTCATAGGATGCATCATTATCCCAAATAGTACCATCTCTTGATGTTTTTACTGAAACTACACGTTTATCGGCATCATAAGTATATTTTTGATAAAACTGATCTATTCTGTTTTCGTTATAAACAACTTCTTTTACTAGTCCGCTAAAAATATCATAAGAATATTTTACATATTTATCTCCTAGTTCAGGCATTCGTTGAATCATCCATTTTACATTTCCATGCACATCATAACTGTAATAGGTATAGGCCTTATCCTCGTTATACACATAACTTATTCTATTCAATAAAAAGCTTTGAGCTTCGGTATTACCTTTATTATCATCATACACAACATTAGCAGCTTTATTATAAATAGTATAGGTTCGGTCTGTGCCTGATTGTGGAAAATCCATATCGTTAACATAATCTTCAATTGAACTTGCATTTAAACTGCTTTGTCCTGCTTCAATGGGGCGATTTAGTTCGTCATATTTTATATAAGAATAGCTTCCATCAATTTTTTGTTGGGCATTAACAGAAAACCGCAAGCGTTTAAGGTTATCATAATAATATTTTATTTCACCTGCATCAGGAGATTTTTTTCTGATAAGCTGTCCAAGAAAATTATAATCGTACTCTGTTTCAAAACTAAGAGCAGGATGTATTTCACGGCTTGAACAAGTATCTTTTACTCCTTTTGGCGATACCGTTTTTACAAGGTTTCCGGCTCTATCGTAATAAAATAGGGTATAATGATAATTTTCTTTGTTTCGAGCTTTAGCAGTTTTTACTTCATCTGAACTTTCAATATAAGAACTTGCTCCATTAGCTGTAAGTAAGCAAGAGGCCACCGCTTTTCCCATGCTGTTTAGGTATTGGATGCTGCTTATTCCATTTGCATCAGTTACCTTTACTTTTGCCATTTTATTTTTGGCAGGCGCTTCATCGCCTAGCACATCAACTAATTCTTGTTTATCTAATTCAATGTACTCGTATTTGCTGGTATGGCCACCTCCCATGCGATGTGCATAACCGAGAGAAGATTGTTCTTTAACACGCCCGCTTGCATTGTTTTCGTAATAAGTTATTGAAAAAGGAAAGCCTTGTGCAGAAGGGATGGTTACATCAGCATTTAAATCGGAATAGTAACTGAAACTATTGCTTGAATCAGCAGCTGTAGGATTTCCGTAGTACGCATCTCTTGTAAAATATTTAGCTGTATAAGCATAGCCATCAACGCTTTTTAATAAATTATTTTTGTATTCAAAAGTAGTTTGATTTGTTATAGGAACAGGTAGGGATTGAAGAACTCCGCTACCGGCATACCCATAAACAATTGTTGAAGCCAACACATCTCCTTTTGCCTGTGACTTGGCTTGGCTTTGGCGTGTTTGCAGCAATGCATTAGCGTATGATTTGCCTTCGGAAATTTTTATTCCAACATTCTCATCTCCTTCTGTAAAAGAACGGTTGTACATCCAATTGATATTATTATCCGGATCGGAATAAAAAAATCCATTAGCAGGAATTGATTGAAGGTTAAGTTGAATCTCTTGTTTATCCAATGCATCACTCCATTGTCCTGCATTTTCGCTATTGGCAATTCCACCTTCAAAATAGTTTCCTATGGGCCTCACTCGCCATAAATAATATCCCTGTCCTTCTCCAATTGTAAATTTAATTTCAGGTTTTTGCTGTTCAAAAAATAAAGTTAATGCCTGGCTCCAATCTATATAAGCAGTAATGTCAGTTTCAGTAGTTTTGTTTTCATCAATATTGTAAAGTCGTAGCAACTGAAATTCCCAAGCGCAAATATCCGATACTTCAGTTTCAGAACCGGATTTTACAGCCTTCCATTTAAATGTTTGAGGATTTGCCGCTTTGTCTATTTTTTTTGTGAATAGCTCTAAGCCGCTAACTTTAATTGTATAGTTTACTTCATTGGTTATTTTAATGCGTAAATAATTTGAAAAACGACTATCAGCAATGTAATTAACCACTGAAATTTTATAGCCTATTACATTTTTAATCTCCGTTTCCATACCGCTAAACCATTCTCGAACATTAATTTGGTAATACGCTTCAGGTTGAGATTCATTTAATGTAACTTCAACGCTTTTTTCTTGTAGAGTTGCTTTTATGGGAACCTCAATATTTTGAAGTGTTCCATTTGAATCTTCTTTTTGAATGTAGGTAAATGGCTCAACAGTAAGTTTTATAGTTGTATTAAAAGCATTTGATCCCAACAAATATTCTTCGCCCATATCAAATTTAAATTGAATGGTATTGCTTGTAATTTTTCTTGTTACATCATCATTGGGCAATACAGGTTTTTCTAACTTTTTTTCAATTGCATTGGCCAATTCAATATGCTTGAATAATACTTTTGTTGATATGCTTTGTGCATTGGCAATTTGAATAAAAAGTGTGAATAGGAGAAGTAGCAATATCAGGTTTATATTTTTTACTGTATTTATCATAAAAATGGATTTATATTGGTTCATTGTTTTTATTTGAATATTACGTTTAGTTGTGATTGTTGTGCATTTACCCTATACATACTTACTAAATTGCTAAAGCTGTTATAATCTATTTTGGAAGCATAGGATTGTTTGCTTACAAAATCTTTATAAAAGAGTTGCTTGAAATTTTCTTCCACTTCTTGTATTCTGGAGTCTTTATCATAGAAATGATACATTACTACTTTTACATAGGTTTCCATTATTTTTGTGTAAGGATCTTTTAGCGCTTCTTCAATAGGAGCATTACCTATCAGATTTTTAATATTGGCCACTTCTTCATTTATTCTAAGGCTTTCGGCTTTTTCAAGTGACCTTTTGGCAATTTCTTCTGCATCATAAAGTAGCTTTCCTTCCATTATCATTTCTAAAACTGATGAGTGCATCTCATAAGGATTTTCAGGATCATATTCTACATCTGTTTTATCGATACCGCTAATTTCTGAAGTAAGAATTGATTGTGGCGCTAAATGATATTGGGTTTCAGCAACAGTACGCTTTCCATTTTCGGTTTCCACTAATTGTCTAACCAACTTTCCTTCGGCATTGTATTGATAATACAAACCAAAATGCTGGCTGTCGAAACTGGTAAGCAAACGGTAATTTACCGGGTCATATACATAACAATTCATTTCAGCGTTTGCAGGCTGGTAACGTATATCATCTATCCAAACATTTTGTTCTTTGGTAATATTGCTGAATGTAATGACCGGAATAATCGTATCACCTCTTTGCATGGAAGTAAAATCAGTGTATTTTAATTCATATAATTTCCAATCCCATACTCGAGCAATTTCAGTAAATTGAGCAGGGGTTAATGTGGTTGCAGAATCGGAAAAAGTTATTACAGGCTCAACAGTAGTAGATGCTTTCACCCATAGTTTTAGCAATAGGCCTTTATCTTTTAGCTGATGAGTGAGTACAAGATTTTTTAATTTCAGTTTTGCAACTCCCATTTCAGGATTTAATAACAAGGATTGACTTCCCGAATGTGCTGTTACTTTTGATATACTATGGTTTCGTAGTATTAATCCATCTTCAAGTTCTATGGCATTTCCACTGCCATAATTATTTTCAAAACTTTCGAATCCAACGTTATTATATTGGGCGTTTCCGGCAACAAGTATGGGAAGATTTTTATCATAACCATACTTAGAAGTAGAATAAATATTGAACATATTTTTATCTTCTAAAGGTTGCCCTGATGGAGAAAACTGAGTAATATTGGAAACATTGATCCAGTTTGCTTGTTGGTTTTCACCCATCCAGTTAAATCCATAAAAATCTTCAGCTACACCTGCATTTTTATAAACTCGTTCACCTAATTCATCTTGATTGCCACCAACAATTTCTGAATTATAGGCCCAGCTTTCATTTACTCTCCATTTACCGTTTTCTCCTGTAAGATATCGTAGTTCGTCTGTTGAAGTTCCATACGCTTCTAAAATTTCATTGTCAATGGTATTTTTATTGGTAAGCGTTATTGCTGAGGCCTTCAATACGCAATCGTCTTTCTCGTAAATATTTTCCAGCATATTTTCTGTTTCAATTTCAGTAAATATTCCATTGTTGGATAAATAAGCTATGTTGTTATTTTTAGTGATTATAAATTTGCCACCCATTTCAAGATCATAACTTTTTTGTGGGATACCATTTGCCAAAATAGAAAGCACTAATTTACCCCTGCTACTTTCTGAATAAGATAAATTTATTTGTTCCTTATTTTTGGAACCTTCTGCTGAACGAGAGTGAGAAAAACTACGGTTGGCTGATTTAGATTTCGAAGCCAATTGTGTATTTAACATTCGTACCAGTGAAACTGCTGAAGAATAATTTCTGTTAAACTGAGTTGCTATTTCCTTTTCAAATTTATTTAGAAAAGAGGAAGGGTTCGCACTTTTATATTCCGACAAGCCTTCTAAAAAATCTGTTTCAGAGAGAGCAGGCAATTGCTTTTGTACATATTGCCTATAAAAAGAACGGCTAAATGATTTTGCAGTGTAATTTTCGCTTACTGCCCATTCATATTTAGAAGAGTTTTTTGCTGAAATAAAATACATCTCATAAATTTCTTTGTATTTTTCAATATAATTTTGAACGTGTTCTGCCTCAAAAATATTCTCAATAAAGTTTTCCATAAAATTATCAATGTTTGAAATTTCAGGGTTTGTATTGAGATTTTCTGCTTTCTCAGAAAGCAATTCCTGCCATTCTTGCCATTGGTTTTGATCTTCTTTTATTTCCTCTGCTTGTTCTTCTGCTTGAGTAGTAATATCCATACAATCAAAACCATATTTAACAATACTTCCTACATCAGTTGATAATTGATTGGTTTTATGCGATTGGAGTATAGTTAAAGCAACATCAGGATATATGTCTGACATATTAGAAAAAGATTCAACAGCAGATAATGTAATTCTATTATTATCCAGTAACTTATTTTCGTTGATATAAAAATGGAAACTTTTGTTAAGTACAGGAATATAAATAGCCAGCATATCACCCTTTACAAAATAATCTGCAATTACCTTAATGTGATCAGTAGGTGTTAATTCTGTAAATTTTAGATAATATTTATTATCATTAGATGCTGAACGGTGTAAATTTACATTAAGTTGATAATCTCCTGATGCCATGTAAAAGCCTTCGTTGTATGACTTTTGCCCCATGCCATCATATACAAAAGAGGCAGGAACGGAAAAGCTAAGCAATGCTCCATCATGATCAACTTCTTCTCCTACATTAAGTCCATTAAATTCGTCATAGCTAACCGAAACAATTGATTTTCCATTCTGGGGATTAAAAGCTAAATTTTCCATGCTTTGTTTTATTCCGTCCTGATAGCTTTCAATTTTCTTGGCTATTGCCGGATAGGTTATTACTTTGCTTATAATATTGGTATGAAATTGTTCAATAGAAGCCATTTTACTTTCTTGTGTTGGAATGTCTTCTTTATCAAATTCACCGGATAAATAATTAAGAATAACATCATTTATACTTGTGTTGGTAATTACTTGTTCGAAAATGTTACTAACTTTTTTTGACTCAATTACGATATCTACTGTTTTTCCCAACTCATCAGAAGTGGTATTTGTAATTCCAAAATTGGTGGCATCATCAGCATCTCGTACAGGAATTGGAGTTCCCGGTTTATAATAAGTGTATGTAGTTTCCGTAATTTTTTTAGCTTGTGAAGGTTTATTTATAAAGCTATAGCTACCTTCATAATTGGCTACCAAATGAGGCTGGCCATGCATAAGGTTTTGAATAACGGTATAACCTTGGCTGTACCATTGCTGATTAACATAAACCTGATCGAAACTTAATTCTTCTTCTATTTTGTTTACGATATGCAACAATGCTTCTACAATTGTTCCCGGAACATTGATCACATCCCACACATTAGCTAATATATCAGCTGAACATTCTAAAGGCGTTTTTCCTGTACAATCAAAAGATTTCAATAAATCATTCCAATCGTCTTTAACTGTTTCGCTTATTTCAGCACTAAGGCTGTATTCACCCATCCATTCTGCAAACTCAGTATATATATCCATGAACTCCTCTACTGTAATGTCTCCAGCTTTAAAATCTTTATAGGCTTTAAAAACTGCTGTAATTTTTTCAATAACCGAATGGGCTAGTGATTGTTGAAACAATTCTTCAGCAGAATAGCCCATAAATGGAGAATACTCTTTTGATTTTGGTTTACCGCTGTATTTAACTTCTGTAGGAAAATCGTAAGCGGTATAAAATTCTTTTACTTCAAAACCAGGATTTGCCGTTCCTTCATAAATATCTTTTACCACAACACGACTGTAGCCTACCGAAGCATTGGGCATAAGAGTTTCTCCAATGGGGCCACTCACCTGGCGTTTATCTTTTCCGAATAGCCATGAATTTTGAACAAAGGTTTGGTCATCAGCTAAATTAAGGGCCTGTACCAATGAACACTCTTCGCGTATTGCCTGAGGTTCGTTTGTGGCCACACCACTTGTTTTCCCATTTTCAAGTTGATAAACATATTCTTTCCCATTTAAGGTTGCTTCTTCCTCATTGCCATTAATGCCACTGTCGTAAGTAAGCAAGCGTTTTACTCTAACGCCACCACCTTTTTTAGTTTCAAAAACAGGTAAGCGCAAATACGATTGAGCCGTTTTTATATATTGGCAGTAAGAACTTTTTGAGCCAAAATCTTCGTTACAACCAAAAGCGGTTATTGCAAAAACCGGATCAGCAGGAGCAAGGTATTTGGTGATCTTACTAATGTCAAAAACTGAACAACTTGAGAATTCATTAGAAACCTGAGTAGATAAATTGTTTCTTAAACTTACATTTGATAAAGAACCTATTGGTAAAGTCTTACTGCAATTAGAGTTTAATATGCCTTGTCGGTTTGTTTTTACAAAATCAAGAGCCACTTCGCGAATGCTACTACCATACTCGGTTTTACCCAGTTTAATGTATAAGCCATGATCATCAATGTTTACATCTTCAACTTGCAGATAAGCATCAATGTATTCGGTATTGCATTTTGAAAAAGAGTGTGCTTCATTAGCCAATTCAAATAAAAACTTGGCATAAATTAGATTTTTACCATTTGTTGTTTCATAGCCTGCACTATTATCACTACCATCTGCTTTATAGGTTTTTTGTTCGAGGAAATATTCTTTCAAGTATTTTTTATATTCATGTAAAGTAGCTAAGTCAGAAATACTCGTACTAACATAATACTTACTTTCTGAATTATTTTTTTCGTTTTGAAAATCTTCACCTGAAACATAGGAGTCGTCTTCATGACTTTCGTCTATCATATCAATTTTACCATTTCCATTGCAATCATCTTCATCATAATTAGGACAAGATGGCATTGTTAAACTTGTCATAACCATTGCCGGATAATTTTGCACAAATTGATATTCATCTTCTTCGTATTGAATAATGATGTTACCACCACCCGGTAAATTAATTTGCTTTAAGTGCCATGCTGAGGGATCAGATTCTTTTTGACAATGCCAGGGTTCTCTTGAATTTGAATGTGATACTCCATCTGAATGATAATTTCCCCAGGCATCTACATTGCACATTTCATAATCCGGATTTTCGTTAGAATAGGAGTTTGAAAATAAGTCAGCGTATAAGTCTGTAACCGCGTTTGGAAACTCTTCCTGTAAAGGGTATTCATAAATAAACTGATACTCATTTTTATTGGCATTGTAGATGCCGTTATAATCAGTCCAAACTTTTTTAAGTGTAAGGGTTCCGCCATTTTCATCAATAGAATTAGGTTTTCCTTTCATTAATGAATAGTCGTATTCAAAATGGGTAACTTGCAATAATTGATCGGGTTTTCCATCTTTGTCTTTAGTGTAAAGTTCAATTTTGTCTAATTTATATAGCCTGTCTAAATCTTCTTTTTTATAATTGCAGAATGCTGCATCTTCATTAGTAGCACTTCCCAAGCCATCTTTTCTTTTCGAGATTATAAATTTGGCAATATGCGTTTTGGTTTCTATGCTTTCAAGATAATATACTTCTTTCATCCCATACATGGCATAACCGGCATCGTCTCTTGGATCGGAAAGAGAACCTTCTTCATATAACAATCCATCAAAAGGAATTCTCCATTTAAACCAATTTTTACCTTCTCCTTTATTTTGCGATCCGTAAGCTTGTTTGTAATTAAATTTGGTAAATCCTCCAAAATCATCAGCACTTATTCCATCCTGTGTTCTATCAATATAATCGGGAGTTGTGATATCGGTTAATAAATATGCCGAAGCATAAGGAGCCGCATTATACTGGCCGTTTACCCTATCAATTTTATTCCAATCTGAAATATCTTTACTTTTTACATGCTGGTTATTTTCTATGCTTTCTGTACCATCAAGGCCATAGCTTAAACTTCCTTCGTTTTTACAATACACAGGCAAGCCATAATTATACTTAATACCTGCTTCGTTGTAGGTAACAAATTCGCCAATGCCATCTTTAATGGTGGAATCTGATCTGTTGATATATTCAGAATAGTTGGCTGCTAAATTATAGCCAAGACCCTTCTGTATCTTTTCATTTGTATGATAGCCAATAAATGAACTTCTGTTGGCTCTATCATTATATCCCGTTAAAATTGAATTTGGAATTTTATTTTGATCAATAACAGCAGTATAATCCTGTATTTCTTTTTCAGTAGTACCATTATATAATTTCATTTTTTGTGTTCCTTGTGAATCAAGCTCAGCAGCATAAGCATCATCTGCGATTCCAAAATTGACACTACCACCTAAATCAGCTTCAAAACGCGGAAAGAAATTTTCTTCGGCAGTAGAATTTTGATAACCTGTTTGCTCCCAGTTGGAATATTCATATTTGGAAGATCCACTGCCTTCGTTAGTAGAAAAAACATCAACAGCAGGAAAAGAAATATTATCACCCAGTGATTCAATTTTAGTTTCACTCTTTGAAGTGGAAGGCGAAAACTGCATGGCTTCTTTTGCATAAAAACGAAAGGCACCGCCAATACCTTCACCTGAAACAGTAAAAATATCAGGATTACTTACCGGCATGGGTAAAAAATTATCATTTTTTTGAAAGGGGTTTTCGCGTTCATTGTAATAATCCATCATGTCGTCATTGGTAGCATTATTCGAATAAATGTAACCAAAGGCTTTTTCTGTCATTTTATCTTTATAATCAATTTCGCTATAGGAGTATGTAGATCCGGCAGAAAAAGTAACGCCCCACCATGTAAAACCAGTTGAAATAGAATATTGTTGATTTTTGCCTGTGTATTCCGGAGTTTTCATTGGGTTTACGGATGTTTCAGTTGCAAAAATCCCATACTGGCTTCCGGTATTAAATGTGGCTAGGCCTTTTATTTGATTGGTAAAGGTGTTTTTATAGCCTTTTAATTCATTGATGTAGGTCTCTTTTAAGCTTTGGGCAGGAGCCTTCATTCCAAGGAGTTTATTAACTTTTGCATTTTGTATTGATTGTGATAAATTAACCACAGATTGAACCATATTAACAGGATTAATATAGGCTGAATAACTTCCGGCTTGGTCGCCAAGATCCCAGTTATAACTTGCTCCACAACCCAAAAAATCAAGGCCCTGGCCTATATTATGCCCATATCCTTTTAAATTATTAAAGCGAATACCTAAAGAGGTTGATCCCCCCACAATGCCCTCGTAATTTGCACCTGTATTAATGCCATAACCCAGCGTATAATTGTCTTCTAATTTATTGTAATAAGTAATTTCTCCCCCATTGATATCGTCTGCAAAACCCTTTTTTATTCTATTAATTGCACCGGGGTTTAGTGTCCAACCGTAACCTACCCATGACGCTTCTTCTTCAGGTTTTACTCCGCTATGATAGGAGAGGGAGAGGGCGTAGCCGCTTCCATTAGGGCCAGGAATATTTAAAACAGGAAGATTGTATGAAAAATCGCCCGTAAATTCATTAACCATGCCACTTGCGCCAACAGGCTCAAAGCTTGAAAACTCAGGTGCCAGAGGGCCGTTTGAGGCTTTAGTATAGCTTGGATAAAAAATTTCAACCAATAAACTAATGGCTAAATAAACAGAAATAATTTTTTTCAATATTTTTTTCATAATCGTTTAAAATTGTAAAGTGTACGTATTAAAAATTAATAGGGTTCAAATTTTGTTAAGAAGTAATGAAATGAGTATTCATTGGGTAAATAAATTTGATTTTCCTGTTTTAAAATTGATTAGTAGTGTATTAGAATCAATATTGATGAGTCTTTGATTAGTTGTTATTTTAATAGAAATAACACCAACTTTACTATTACTTCTAATTTCATCGAGCTTGGGGTTAAAATCTTTTAGCCAATTATAAATTGAAACATGGCTTACAGGCAGGTAATTGCTAATTTCTCTTAAACTTAAACCTTCGAGATAAAGTTCTAAGGCAAATCGCATTTGATTGTAATTCAATTTTGTTTCCATTTGCGTAAATTGATAATTACATTCTTTACATAAATAGCGTTGGTGTTTTCTTGCAAATCCGTTTTTGGTAATTGTATTTGATTCACATTGTGGGCAGTTCATATCAATCAGGGTTTAGATAGTAAAAACTTATATCTAAAATACCTTGATTTGGAAAGTGAGGCAAATGATATAGGATTGCCTATTTAAACAAGTGTGCTAAAAACAAAAAGAAATTAAATAATCGTAACTAAAATAAAATCAAATAATTATGTTTTAATTAAAGAGTTGTTTTTTAAGTTGTAGTAGGCTTGAGGCTAGTGTGTAATCACTATTTTCTTACTGAGTATCTCAGTATTTGATTTTATTGAAAGCAAATAAGTGCCTTCTGCAAGCAAAGAAGTTTGAAGTATTAGCTGTTTTTTCTCAGTTTCTTTTATCGTAGAATAAATTTCCTTTATTTTCTTTCCTACTATGTTATAAAGTTCAATTTTAAAATCGCTAGCTTCTTTAGTTTCTAATAAAATAGTTAATTCGCCATTGGCTGGATTAGGATAGATGGATACATTCATTAAATTAGGAGTAACAATATTCTCTACATTCACAGAAATATCATCGAAGGGATCGAGTCCAACACTATAAAATCCGGTTGTGGTTCCTATTAAAATGGAACCAATTTCAAGATCATAGGTAGTTTCACCGGGATAGGCTCGTAATAAAAGTAGGCTACTGTCTTTAATGGCATCATAAAAAACAATTTCGTTGCCAACTGCAAGATAAACAGAATCGGGATCTTCATTATCAATATCAATTGCAGTATAAGTTCCATTGCTTCCCATATAATTTAAATAATTGTAAGTATTTCCTCCGTCAATAGATTTAGCAATGGCTAAATCTGATAGAAGAAATAAGGTGTCGTTACTTCTGCTATCAATTGCAATGTCAATAATGGGTTGTTCAGTTGTAGATGTTTTATCAATTGTATTGTATGTTAAGCCTGTATTTATTTGCGACCAGCTTAATCCTAAATCATCCGAACGCCATAATTTTCCGTCTTGTACCAAATCATTTCCAGAGCCAATATACACTACCGTTTTGTTATCAGCATTACCAACTGCAATTACTCTTCCCTGGCTAAATCCAGAAACCGCAATTTTGCTCCAATTAAAACCCCCATCTTGCGATCGCCAAATATTTCCTACAGGAGTGAGCATATCTTTATCCATTGTAACAGCTAATACAATGCCGGAATCAATAAAAGCAATGTCTGATATATATCCTTTAACAGTGGTATCAGCATTTAAATTAAATACTTTCGAAAAGCCGGTATATCCTGTTGTTGTTACATAAAATCCATCAAGGCCTGTAATAATATGATTTGAATCTGTTGGACTCATTGCAATAGAAGTTGCGTAAATGGTATCTCCATTCGTATCCGTTAAGGGAAATTTACCGAAAGGCATTTGCCACTTTTCGTAGTTTTCTAATGTGTCGTTTAAATAAGCATTTGAATACGCCAAGCCCAAATTGGTAGCCACATAAAAATCAGATTTAAATTTAGAGCGTTCAATATCAAAAACTTTAATGGCTTCAAAATCTATATTTTTGTTTGGTGAATAAGTGCCACTGATCCCATTTAAACTCATTTCTACTCGTAATTGTTTTGCTCCAATGGATAGTAATTCATTGTCAGGTTTTAGAATAAAATTGCCTAAATCTTTTTCTGAAAAATACGTCCAGTTAGTACCCAAATCAAATGAGTAAGCACTGCCACCTAAATGAAGCAATGAGCCATCTGACAAGGGATGATTAGTTGACCAAGTTTTAGAATAAGTTTGTTTGAAATCAAATCCATTTGTGTTAATGGGTGTAATATCTATCCAATTTGCGCCCCCATCAAAGGAACGAATGATCTGCAAAGAATCTGTCGTTTTATTATACCAGGAAACAAATACAGTATCGCCATTGCTAGAGCCCCTATGTACATAATGATTTTTAATTCCATTAAAATTTACCGGTAAGTTAATCTGACTAAAATTAATTCCATCATATTTATAAAGAAGCGCATTTTTTCCTAATTCATTTATGTTTGTGTAGGAAGTATCAATAGATACATAAATTGGATAGCCTGTACTATTATTTGCAACACTTAACCAATTAATACTGGTATTGGCAGGAAGTCCGGGTATTTTATCGGTAATGTTTATGGTGTTGTTTGCAATATCTGTTGAACCTGAGTCAAGCACAGTAATAGTTGTTTCAGAGGCTACATATAATTTATAATCGTTTAATTCAATTGCTTTTATAGTATTGGGGTTAGTATAACCGGCATTGAGTAATAAATAAATATCAAGAGCAGTTTGCCAGCTGGCAGAATCTCCATTTGAATAACTTATTACAGCAGAGGATAAATTTCCGCCTTGTTCATTTGTTTGAGCTAATACCCAACCCTTGGTATTAGTTAGTACCCTTATGCCTCCGCCTCCCCATCCTCTTTCTTCACATTCAAAACTTAATGAATCGCTTGAAAAAGAAGTTTTCCATTGATGAGTAGTATCATCTGAATAAAGTAGAGAAACGGGAGATTCTATACAAGCAAATATTCGATTGGTTTTATAGGAATAAGCTAAATCTTGTGCCATTCCACCAAAAAGTCCAATGTTTGTTCGTTCACCCACTGTTGGTGAATTACAAATGTTGATTGTTGAATCAAATACAGTAATTTGAAAACTATCACTAAGTAATAAGTTAGATACTATTTGTAATGAATAAATATCGGCTTTACTAAAACCGATTGAAGAGAAAATACAAATTCCATTGTTAAATTTTATTTGAGTATTTCCGTTGATGCTTCCTGAACCTGATAATTGTTGGATGTAGACAGAATCGTTGTAAGTTGTATCAATAGAATTTCCTGCTAGGTTCATAGCCAATACATATACATATAGATTAGCATTTATTTCTATACTATCTTGATAGCCGGGGATAATTAATTTGTCGGCTACACTATTTGAAAGTGCTAACCCATTAATAATCGTAAATGTATCCGTATATGTTTCTAACAAACCATTTGCTTCAAATTTTAATTGATAATTTCCGGGAGAAGTAAAATACAGATCATTATATTCTGCAATGCCATTAGTAAAAGTTATGGAAGAGCCTATTATAAAATTACTTGCATTGCCATAAGAAATACTAACGGTAGCATTTTGGTTATACAAAGTATCTAAAACATTATTTTGTGAATAGGCATATAATTTTACATATATGGGCATATTAGTATAAAAGGTATCCTGTATGGCATATTGTTTAATAAAAATAGATTGAGAGTAGGCGAAATTGCTTAACACAGTTGAAAAAACGATAAACTTTAAATAGTTGATCATACAGAAATTTTTGTAGTTTAACGAGAGTATTAATTGGGAAGTTACAATTTCTCACTAAATTAACCATAGATAGACCATTACCCGATTAACAATGGAAAACAATGATAGTCTTTTCGTTTTAATTAAATCTTTAACAAAAGGAGAGAAGGTACATTTTCGAAGACTTGTAAATCAGACTACTTATGAAAAGGCTTTGGGATATATTATTTTATTTGATGTATTAGATAAGCAAAAAATATTTGATAGAGATAAAGCCATTTCAATATTAAAAGAAAAAGGCGTTACAGATAATTATCCTGAAACACGCAATTATTTATACAATAAAATTCTTGATTTTTTAGCTGATTTTCATTCCACCGATTCTATTCAACGTGCTGTTGAAAATGATATTTTAAAGGCTCAGGTATTGTATGATAAAGAGCTTTATACTGATAGTAAAAAAATTATTGAACAAACAAAAAATTTGGCAATTACTCATGAACTTCATTTGCAACTCTTAAAAATTATTCGATTAGAACAATTGTTGGTAAATAAATTAGAACATGGAGATGTTGAGCAATTGTATTTAAAGTATGAATTAGAACAAAAAAATGAAATAAAGCGTTTGTCTAATACAGTTGATTATACAAATATTTTGAACCGACTTTATACGCTTCATTTACGAAATCATACCATACGAAATGAAGAAGATATTCAAAAGATTGAGAATTTAATTCAATCTGATTTATTACAAGATATATCAAAGGCAATAAGCTATAAAGCTAAATTGGATTTTTACTACGCTTATATTTATTATTACATTTTAAAAGATGATAAAATTAAGCTGTATGATACCTATGAAAAGTATTTAAATTTACTGCAATCTGATTCAGTAAAAGCAAATGAAAAATCGATCAATTACTATGTTATTTTAATAAACTATTTAATGCTGGGCCTTGCCATTAAGAAAATGGAACATCTTAAAGAAGGTATAATTAAATTGGATGGTGTTAGCCTTTCTAATCAATCGCACCAAACGAGAGTTGAAAATTTAACCTATATTATTAAAGCAAAAGTATTACTACTGCAGGCAAAGCCAGATGCTTTATTTGAACTATTAAAAAAATGGAACAATGAACATGAGAGGTTAATTAAAACGCCATTTTATAAAGAAATATTTTTAGTTAATCAACTATGCAGTGCATATGGATATTTCTTAACTGAAAATTATAAAATGACAAACGTGGCGCTTACAATTATTTTAGAAGAAGCCAAATCTGAAGTACGAAAAGATATTATTTTATATGCTCGTATTTTGAAGTTAATTAGTGATTTTGAACTTAAGAAATTTGATTTGTTGGATTATTCCATTACTACAACAAAAGCACTATTAAAGCGACATCAGCAATTATACGATCTTGAAAATTTAATTTTGCAACACCTAAAAGGCCTTGTTTATTTGGTTGACCGTTCAGCATTAAAAGAGAAATTTGAGTTGTTTAAAAATGCTATTAATAAGGAAATAGATAAATCAACCATTGAAATAGTTACGGAGCAATTTGATCTTTTATCATGGCTTGATAGTAAAATTGAAAATAAAAGTATGCTTCAAATTTTAAAGGAAAGAGCGGAGAAAGAATATCCTGAAGTAATGAAATTGTTTATTTGATTTATAAACAGAGATGAAAGAAACTCACCCATACTAAATTGATTTCTTACCCCCATAAGAATAGATAATTTAGCATTGATGGGTGAGTTGTAGGCTTATTTTACTTTGTTAATATCATTTGAAGTTTTTCTATAACTGAATTATCAATAACTAATTCATAATTGTAAATTCCTGTATGTAATAAATTGGCTTGAATAGTTACACTTGAATTTCCTTTTTCATTTAACTCAATACTTTTCACTAAACTGCCATTCATTGAATAAATATTTATTTGTCCTTTTGATGCATTTTCAGGAAAATAATATTTAATGCAGGTATTTTCATTAAAAGGATTTGGAGCATTTTGCTCAAGTTTAGCATCATTAAGTAAATAACTTTTTTCTTCTATTGAAGATTGTGTTGATGATTCTGGATTTAAGTTAGCCAACTGTTCTTTTAATGATTTTACTTCTGCAGAAAGTTCTTTAATAGCGTTAATCATAATATACGTTACTGCATTGGCATCATAATCTAAGTATTCTGTTTTATTGCCTAATGAATCTTGATATGAAAATTTACCAACAGTATATGGAGCTATTTCTTTCATTTCCTGGGCAATTATTCCAATATAAGTTTCCGTTGTTGGCATATTGGCTTCTCCATTGTATTTAAAAGAAACCGGATTTATTTTTTCTAATACACTTAGTCCTTCCCTAAATTCAGTAATATCTTTTTTTAATCTTTTATCGGATGCAATTGTCCAAGTTGAAGAACCTGGTTTGGCAGCATTACTACCCACTCCGCTAATTTGTAATTTATAAGCTGGAGCCGAAGTACCAATTCCAATATTTGCATTGCTTCCTAATATTAAAGCATTATTGGCGCTCACGGATGCGTTATAACCAATGGCAGTTGCATTTGAAAGACTTGCGGTACTACTTTCAGCATTATAACCAATAAAGGTATTATAAGATCCCGTATTACTATAACCAGCCCTGGATCCAACTGCAGTATTATACGATCCTGTTGCATTTGTAAAATTTGATTCAGATCCTAGTGCAACATTAAAACTTCCTGTTGCATTTCCCAAGCCACTGGCTTCGCCAAAACAAGAATTATATGTACCTGTTGAATTTAATTGACCGGCAATTCTTCCAACAAATGTATTGTCATGTCCTGTTGAATTTAATTGGCCACTTGCCATCCCTGCAAATGTATTGTAATAACCGGATGTAGTATTATAGCCACTTAAATGGCCTGTAAAGGTATTATCGAATCCAGTCGTAAGTGCAGCTCCGGCACTAGTTCCGGTTAGTGTGTTTTGTGCATAAATATTACTACTTATTGTAGCCATTAATGCCATTGATAAAATTTTTGATGTGATTTTTTTCATTTGATTTAAGTTTAAAGGTTTATGAATTTTAGTCTTTCTTAACTGTATTTACCCTCTTGGGTATATTAAAAATGATTTGATTTTTAGCTTGCGTAACCCCACAAATTTTATTTGCAGCCATCAGGGTTTAAGTTTGAACAGCACATTGAATCGTGAGGATCCTTCATATTGTTGCCAAGTACAGTGTATAATATTATAGTTGCTACTACAGGTACTACAATTGTATAGCCACTTCCTCCTTTTACTGTCTCAGAATTTTTTTTACCTAAAGAGGTTACAAAACTTTCTACTTTAAGATTGTTTAATGTTAGTTTTTGGTTAGTTTTCATAGTTAGTTTTTTAGTAAGTATTATATATTTAAATTGTTTGTATCGTTAAATTATCAGGGATTATGAGTAGTTTGAAATCAGTTTTAGAATCAAACTTGGATAAGCTTAATATATTAACGCACGTAATTTATGCGTAATTATTTGTTTTGTAATTAATTATGATTTATGTCTTAGTGGTAATATTGTATAGATAAACTTCAATGCAACTATGAAGAAAAATATTCTTATTGTTTTAGTACTCTTTATCGCATTTTTTTTTGTGTTTTTATCTCATGATGTAATAAAAGATCACAATAGTATACGAGAGTCTTTATTCGAATGTAGTTTAGCCGGTTTAATTTGTTCACTTATTTTTGGAGTTTTATTAATTGTGTATGGTAAAAAGAAAAAAAATAGCGATAGGTTCAAATTTAAATGAAGCGGGTATTGTAAAAGAAAAATAGGTTGCTTTTAGTAAGATAGCTTTGGCAAAGTTCCAAAACTTTGCCAAAGAAAGCTGAATCATGGCTATCAGTCAAATTATAGACTAGAGCCATAAGATTTAAGGGTTATATTTGTGATTTTCAAGGATTAATTAATGAAAATGTTCTTCACGTTCTCTTACAACCTCATCAACATAAGGAGTGGTTGATTCTGTTCTTGATAAAGTTGGATCGCTTTTGTTTCCATTTGCATCAACGGTGCCTGGTTTTGCTGTCCAAATAGATCCATTAAAATTAGTTCCCATTGAATAGGATGCCAATTGATTATTTTCACCACCAACGACCGTTACATTTAGTTCTTGAGCTAAAATTTGCATCAAAACTCTTCCTTCTTCTGTTTTAGCCATTTCACAAGTATGAATATATAACACGCCTCCTTCATCAGGAAAAAGTTCCCTTAATGAAGCCAATTGTTCTTGCATTTCTGCACTTAAACGATATTGTAATCCAGAATAAGAAATTTCTCCATTTGCGCCAATTGTTGTGTTGGTATATGAATATAAAATTTCATTAGGATTAGATGTTATTATACTAGCTAATCCGGCTTGCGTATTATTTTTGTCAGGGCCTCGTTCAGTTACCTCTCCTGAACCATCATCTGTGTAAGTGTGCCATGATCCCGGAGCTATAAAATGAGCGCTCAATATTGAATTATCCGTAATGCCAATTCTTCCACCGGAACCGTGGCAATAAATATTTAATTCTGATACCTTAATTTTATCCTTGAGATAGGATAGCTTGGAGGCTAGTTCTCCTAATGAACTAAAATCCCAAACATTTATGCCATTGTGTGGTATAAATCCTGAAATTAACTGAGCCATTCCAACTTGTGAATATGCATTTATTTTAATAGTTAAAGCTTCCTTTCCGTCCGGGTCAATCATATTAATTGGATCATTTCCCATTGCATTGTAAGGCGATAGAGAAGGAAATTTTTCTGCCAGAGGGTCAATGGATAAAGCAAATAAGCCCTCACCCCAACCCTCTCCCAAAGGGAGAGGGAGGATGCCTTGATTATTGGCAAGAAGAGATGATTGTTTGTTAATGATTTCAGAAAATTTATTTTTTGATAGAGTGTAATAAAATTGACTTTTATTAATGGAGGAAAAGGGATATGCCTTTTCTCCTGGAGCATTGAAAGAAAGATCAGATGGTTCTTGAATTTCAGCCATTAAGTTTGCTTGCATAGTTGCAGGCATTTGCTCATAGCCTAAATCATTTAATGTAAAAAGTATATTTTCTAAATCTTGATTTATTTTAGACTCTACTTGTTCATTTTTCAATACCATTTTTTCTAATACTTGTGCTTTTAATAACATAGCATTTAAACTTAATGAATCATGCTGAAGTGTTAATTCAGCACAGTTTAGTAAAAAAGAATCCATTTTTACTTCTTCATTTTCCATTCTTAATTTCTTTTCGTATCCTTTTGCCAGGTAAATTAAACACAATGCCACAGCTTCTTTTTCATTTAATCTTCGTAAGGCAATGCCATTTGTTACTGCATTATGTGTAGTATAGGTACAGGTTTTTATGGTTCCGCTTCCCGGAAAAGTATGGGTTGTAAGTTCTACATTATAGTAATTTCCATCAAAACCTTTGTGTTGTATGTAAATATGTTCAGGAGCTGTTGTAAGATATGCTTCAGATTGCAAGCGTTGTGAAAAAATATAATACAATGCTGCCAATGAAAAACAATTTCCTTTATTGGTTTTAAGTAATGAAGTAATTTGAGTGGTTTCCCAATTGGTATTTCCAAAGGGATCGTTGTTTTCATATACCATTGGATATTGTGCTATATAAGAGCCATCTTTTTGTTTAAACCAAGTAGTATCTGTTAGGTAAGTATAAATGGCCCAGTTTAAAAGCGACCCCTCTCCGGCTCTCCCCAAAGGGGAGAGGGGAAGAACGCTATTTTCAAACTGTGAAGGTTTTGGAATTCTAGTTTTATTTGCTTGGGCAAGTTGAAGTATTCTATAGGTATGAAAATCCAATTCATTTTTAAATGCAGTTTTTGAAAGCGTATTATCATTGTACGCATTTTCTATTTCAAAAATGGCATCTTCAAAACTTAACGAATTTTTATTTTCAAGAATGTTATTTATTTTTTGAAAGGCTTGTATATAATTAACTTCAATTAATGAATCATTGGTAGATGCAACAAGTTCAAACACGTTTAAAAAAAATAGGAATAGAATTATAGGTTTAATTATTTTCATTATAAGTGGTTTTTAAATTTCATTTTTATAAGATTTTGTTTATTAAATCAAACTAATTTCATTGCATATCTCTACCATTATATTGTAAATAGTATTTTTTGTAGATTACAGATTCCATTTTATTTAGTTGAGATAAGTCTTTTCTTAATTTAAACGTATAAGGTCCCTAGGGCTTATGAGAACAGCCAAGTTATCTGTGAAGTCGTTATTAGCTGTATACGACTAGCTGTGGATGTCAATATCATCTAACATCAGAAGGTACGTCCTCAAATCGAATTTCGCGTGGAGCTCCAGAAGCTGTTTTACCATCTGTTGATCCATTCCAATGCCAATTACCATTTCCATCATCTTGAAATCTATGATATTCTGCATTACGACCTTCCCCCACTTTTGTCCATCTATTCCCATCGCTTCCTAAAATACTTTGATCCCATAACTCTCTATCATTACTTGGAAGAACACTTTTCGTTGGATTATACGGATTGGGACCACCACCACTAGGATCATGATGTCCCGGATTCTCATATGTCCCTCTTCTTCTCGCAACACTTTCAGGACTGTATGGATCACTTGGTATAGCTGGCTTCCCCCTAAAACTACTAGTTCCTACTCTTTGGCAAGAAGAATTATGAACTAAAATGCTAGTATATCCAACATAGTAAGTATGAAATTGATCAACTGTAAAATTATAAACATCATAACTTGAATCTGCTTTAATGAGAATAGAGTCAATTATTTCTTTTTTACCTGAATATAATTGCACACTATCTCCTTTATGTAATTCTTTTGCTTTAATAAATATTCCATTGATAAAAAAAGGATGATCACCCGTTGCCTCGATTATTTCCTCATGGACGTATATTTTGAAAATGGTGTTAGAATGACGAATATATGCATCAGTTACAATTTTAAGTTCTTGTTCGTGTGTTTTTTCATTATAAGACCATACCCAATCGCCAATTTTTATTTCACTTATATTTTTATATCCATCTTCTGTTAAGATTTTTGTGTTTTTAGTAAAACAGGCTCCCAATTCTTCTAATTTTGCTTGGAGCCTAGCAGTCGTAGTTTCTGCTAAGACTTCGCCCCTGGCTAACATTGCAAGATCATTTATTGTTAATACAGCCATAACTGCAATAAAAGAAGCCTCTCCTCTTGCATAATCTGCTTCAGGACCAAGACCTGTTAATTCATTTGCATAAGCTCCTAACGATTCTATTAAAGTATTTTCAAATTTAACACGAACATCTTCATTGCTTATTAGTGTATAAACAAATTCAGCTCTTTCAAATTTACTTCCCCAATAATCATCATCTCCCATAATTCCATACGAAAGAAAATCTGCAGTTTCGATAAAGGGAGCGCTTACGGTGGACCATGCCATTTTTGACATTCCAACTACAAAGCCAGTCCAAAAATCTTTTACTTCCCTTCCATCCGGGTCAATCATGTTAATAGGATTATTGCCCATAGCATTATAAGGCGATTTAGAAGGAAATTTTTCTGCCAGAGGGTCAATGGACAAAGCAAATAGTACAGGATCAAATATATTTTCACCGACTGATTGATTTGCCTTTTTATCAATCATTGCAAGATTATTGTTTTGCTGTATTTCTTGGAATTTATTTTTTGAAAGTGTATAATAAAATTGACTTTTATTAATGGAGGAAAAGGGATATGATTTTTCTCCTGGAGTATTGTAAGAAAGATCAGATGGTTCTTGCATTTCAGCCATTAAGTTTGCTTGCATAGTTGCAGGCATTTGCTCATAGCCTAAATCATTTAATGTAAAAAGTATATTTTCTAAATCGTGATTTGTTTTACTTTTTCCTTGTTCATTTTGTAATGCCATTTTTTCTAATACTTGTGCTTTTAATAACATAGCATTTAAACTTAATGAATCATGCTGAAGTGTTAATTCAGCACAGTTTAGTAAAAATGAATCCATTTTTACTTCTTCATTCTCAATTCTTAATTTCTTTTCGTATCCTTTTGCCAGGTAAATTAAACACAATGCCACAGCTTCTTTTTCATTTAATCTGCGTAAGGCAATGCCATTGGTTACTGCATTATGTGTAGTATAGGTATATGTTTTTATGGTTCCACTTCCCGGAAAAGTATGGGTTGTAAGTTCTACATTATAGTAATTTCCATCAAAACCTTTGTGTTGAATGTATATATGTTCAGGAGCTGTTGTAAGATAAGCATCAGATTGCAAGCGTTGCGAAAAAATATAATACAATGCTGCCAATGAAAAACAATTTCCTTTATTGGTTTTAAGTAATGAAGTAATTTGAGTGGTTTCCCAATTGGTATTTCCAAAGGGATCGTTGTTTTCATATACCATTGGATATTGTGCTATATAAGAGCCATCTGTTTGTTTAAACCAAGTAGTATCTGTTAGGTAAGTATAAATGGCCCAGTTTAAAAGCGACCCCTCTCCGGCTCTCCCCGAAGGGGAGAGGGGAAGAACGCTATTTTCAAACTGTGAAGGTTTTGGAATTCTATTTTTATTTGCTTGGGCAAGTTGAAGTATTCTATAGGTATGAAAATCCAATTCATTTTTAAATGCAGTTTTTGAAAGTTTATTATCATTGTATGCATTTTCTGTTTCAAAAATGGCATCTTCAAAACTCAACGAATTTTCATTTTCAAGAATGTTATTTATTTTTTGAAATGCTTGTTCATAATTAATTTCAATTATCGAATCATTGGTAGATGCAACAACTTCAAACATGTTTAAAAAAAATAGGAATAGAATTATATGTTTAATTTTTTTCATGCTAAAGAATTTTAAAATTTCATTTTAAATTTTTGAAATACTTTGAAATATTATTCATTAAGTTTTTATTCTGAGTAGCCAGTTTGTTATTTCTTTGCATTGTTTGTTTCTTGAATTAAATTTAACAATGCACCTAATTGTTGTGTTGGTAATTCTCCATTTGTTGGCAAAGTATCAACATATTTAGTTATACTGCCATACGTAAAATGCTTAATTCCTTTTGTACCATATTGAGTATTTCTTGCACCTGCACCATATACTCCTAAATCATACCTATCACTTATAGTTTTTGCATAGGTTGCCAAAGCAAGATTAAATCCTTTTATATTTTCTACAGAAGAACTTGTACCATTTCTAAGATCAGAAAATACAGCAACAACAGAAGGATCTTGAGCAAATGCTACAAGAGCATTATCGTTATCTCCAGCTAAATCAGCTATAGGCATAAAAAATGCTCTAGCAACTTTTGCTTCTACTTCTCTAGAGATAGAGTGCTTGGGGGTTTCCGTATCTTTTGGACCTTTTGAATAAACACTGGCTCCATCTGTAGGGTTTCCTTTATAATAGAATTGTTGATAGGCATGAAAAAGCTCTTCTCCAATTACTGCTTTATTGTCAGTACTACTTCTCATATTTACAAATCCCGAACCATCAGTTCCATTATTGTTTTCAATACGAGAACCATCAGGATTAAGGCCTGCTGTATAATTGCCTAAATCAGCTTCATCATTATCTTCAGATGATCCTACATAGATAGTATTAGGAGCCAGATATAAAAGATGAACCAATTGAAGAAAATAGATATTATCATCTTCCATTTCTTTCAAATTTTTGTGAAATGTTTCATAGTCGGTAGTTTTAGCAAACACAAATTTAAATGCGTTTCCATCCGGATCAATCATATTAACAGGATCATTTCCCATTGCACAATAAGGCGATTCAGAAGGAAATTCTTCTTTCAAGGCATCCATACTCAACCATCTTCCCACTCTCGGGTCAAGTAAACGAGCGCCAAAATCATAGCTGTTGCCATTGGTTTTTAAATCGTCATCACGTTCTTTGCCTTGGTAACCGTAGCGGTAATCACTGCTTTGAAAATCTCGGCCGGGCATTATCATACCATAAGGGTAATAATCGCTGGCTGAATTTAAAATGGCTGCATTGGCTGTGGTTTTTACATCTTTTACAACAGCTCTAACATTACCCAAATAATCATTTATTTCGTAAAGTTTTTGGCCTGCAAAGCGAGAAAAGGTATTTATTGAGTCAGCTAAGGTTACATTATTTTCAATACCCAGGGGTTGGGCTTCGCCCATTTTTGAGACTGCATGTATGGGGAGTTCTTGTAAATAAATGGTAGCACCACTGCCACTATAACCTTGGTTATCATAAATAGCCATTAAACTACCGGATGCATCATATACATAAAATGTTTTTTTATCTACATGTCCGTTTTCTAAATAAGTAGTTTTTCTAATTCTATTACCTAAGGCATCGTATTCAATAGCCAATGCTTCATTTATGCCATTGGCATTTCTATCTAAAAGTACGCTATCAACTTTGCCTGCTGCTGTCCAATAAATATGTTTTATGTTTTCTAAATTGTCTTGCTTAAGCTGGCCAATTTCATCGTACTCATAATTTGCGGATGTTTGGTTTTCTAAATCGTAAGCACAAATGCTTGTGCTCACACTTCCGGCAGCTTCATGTATGTGATCTAATTTATTTGTATTGGGGGTATAATTGTAATACAAATTATCCATGGCAGTTGCAGCCATTCCATACGAGGTGCTTCCATACGAATACCTGGTAAGTGTATCTATATTTCCATTTTCGTCATAACTATAAGTTGAATTGTAAGTTTTGAAATTGTTATTTTCAGCAAAGGATAAATTATTTTTTCTATACCAATCAGTACCTGAAGAATAGTCGAAACTGGCTTGTGTTAATCTGTATAATTCATCATAATTGTATTTAAATCCTTGTACTTTATTATCAAGTGAGGCATTGGCAAAATTTCCGGTATTTGTTTTTGTGTTATAGGCCACATTGGTGATCATGCCATTAAATAATGGTTTATAATTAACAGTATTATCTGTGGCGGTAATATCATTTCGGTACCAATCCATTTGCTTATTGGCAGTGGCAGAAAAATAAGGAGAATTAACATCAGAAAATTCAGTATTAAATGCAGAGGCAGTTTCAAAATTCTCTTTTGTACCATTACTATTTACATCTTTATAACGCTTAAAATCGCCTTCAAAATAACCAAGTGTTGTACCAAAAACATCTGTTGCATAAGAAGACGTAGCTGAACCATCGGCTCCGGGATCAAAAGCAGGATCTAAATTTTGGTGGTTCATTCCTTTTAGCCAACCATTTATTGTATATACATAATCGAGGCCTTGAATTTTATCTTCTCCAATTGAAATGCGTTTAAGTGGGCCATAGGCATAATATTCATAATGGGCATCAGTATCCCACAAATAATTATTACGAGAGGTTTCAACCAATTCTAACCTGTTATCAGAATCATAAGTATATCTGTGAAAAAACTGATCGGCTAAACCTTCGTTGTATTTTGTTTTGGTAATTTTTCCACTCACTAAATCGTATTCATAGGCAATGTATTTGTTACCGCTTAAACCGGGTATGCTTTGCAGCATCCATTCTACATTACCATGCGGATCGTAACTAAAATAAGTATAAGCTTCGTCACCTGTTTTGCTAGGATCAGGATCGGAATAAGAATAACTAACCCTGTTTTGTAAATAGTGTTGTTCTAAATTTGAACTTGGTAAATAAGAAAGCCCACTTACTGCATCATCAAAAACTGTTTTTACTTTATAAGTAATGGTATTGTAATTATTGGGATAGCTTTGCTCTTCTACGTGATCAACAAAATCTTGATTAGTGGCATTAAGTGTGCTTAAACCTGCTTCAACAACTCTTCCTAAATCGTCATATTTTAAGTAGCAATAATTTCCTTCGGTCATTTGTTTAGCATTTTGAGAAAAACGAAGTTGACCAACGTTGTTATACCAAAATTGTTTTATGCCACCATCGGGTGTGCTTTCGTATATGCGTTGCCCAACTGAATTATAGGCATAAGAGGTAGCCAGACTATGATTTTTAACATCGCTACGAGAAGGACGATGGTCAACAGTTCCATCATCATTTCTATCCATATCTAACCTATCAACACCTTTTGGAGGAACAGTTTTAATGAGATTACCGGCAAGGTCGTAATAAAACAAAGTGAAGTGCTCGTAAGCTATACCATAATCAATTTCGAGGCTATCGTTTATTTGAGATGGTAGGGTACAAGCGGTTTGATAATGCGCTACTACACTGTCTACTTCTTTTTGGCGACAATTTGCCAATTGCTCATTTAAGGCATATAAGAAATAATCAATATTGTCTTGATTGCAATCTTTTTGCAGTGAAGCAAATCGAGCGGCAGTAATAGCGGTTCTATCAGCTAATTTATAATGAATATCGGGTACGGTATAAGAGGTGTTTTCATTCGTAAAATCTAAGATTGTAATTGGTTGAGCATTGATACTAGCTTTATATTGTACTTTATTACCATAATTATCTCTTATAAAAGATCTGTTTAGGCTAGTAATTTGCAAGTCATGGTTCAGAGCAATTGTATTTACCGCAGCTAAAATCCAAGGGTTTGAAGTTTCAATATTAAATCTGCTTCCAATATTGCCAATCCATCTATTTAAGTCATCTGCATTTGGGTTTATACCTAGTGAATCATAATAAGTCAAACTATCTTGCATACGTTCTGCAAATATTTCTGCTTTGTTTTTTGTAAATGATGCTACGGTAGTATAACCTGATCCTGATCGAGGCGAAGTAGCAACTTCTATGCTTCCATAAAAAATTTGTTTGATAGCTTCAATATTTGTTTTGAGTACGGCTCTTTCAATACTGGTGTTTTTATTAAAAACAGATGATACTCCGTATCTTGCCTTTAAAGGTGTTATAATAGCATCAGCAGCTAATGCTCGTGTAGTTTCATCATTGAGTGTAATGGTATTGGTGCTGTAAGTTCTGTGTAGTTTATTTTTCAAAGCACTTTCACGCATTGTTAAAACGTTACTTACTTTTTCGGCAGCTAAACCATCAAACATACTTGAAGAAATAGGGTTTGAAATATCAAAACTTAACAATTGCTGATCAGTACTCATATTCGTATTAATACAGGTATATAATTGCTCCCATACCTTGCATTGCATATTTTCTGTTTTTTCATCAGGAATAATAGCATTGTCTATCATGCTATACCATGCACGTGATCCACAATTATCAGTATTGAACATAAGCGTATCATAATATCCATCTTGTCCATTGTGTTCGTCATTGGGATTTTGCCAATAGATGGGTGATTTTGTAATGTCTATTCCATATTGTTGCAAGCATGTATCTTCAATTGTTGCATCAATAACTCCACTTGCATTAAGTACATTTAAATGAAATGATTTGTATGCATATTCAAGATAGCCTTTGCCATACTCATTAATACCGTTTGCAATATCACTAGGGAAATTAATGTCTGCACCGTGTATTGAAGTAATGCCATAAGGAGAATTTGAAAAACCACTGTATTCTTTACCACCGCAGAGTTCAAGAAAGTAATCTAAGAAATCTATACCAGGCGCATACATACTGCCTTTTGTTGCATTTAAATCTTCCCAATCATTTGCAAATTGTGTTGTAGCAGTTAATAGATCGGCACAAGAATAAGCACTGTCACCAACTTCATCTTGCAACATGTGCATGCACATGGTATTTAAGGCTCCATTGCCCCAAGGGAATAAGCCGTTGGTAGAAGTATTTGCAAAATCAGTATAGGATGTAAATAATTCATTTGTGCGTACTGGAGTAATACTAATATCTTGAACATTTTGATCTCTCTCATTTATATGATATGATGTTTCTCTTAAATTGGATTGTCCATACGATGTAACATTTAAATTTACACTTTGAGTTGTTAATGTAGCGGTTAATGTAAATGTAGAAGAAGATGATCCGATAGTACTTGATACAGTTAAAAAATCAGACAAGCCAGAAAATGTTATTAGTCGCTCAATAGCAGATTCAACTTGGGAAGTAGCATCACTCAATGAACAATAATCAAAATAATATGTAACCCCATTAGGTGAAATTTGTGAATCATGTGTATAATTAATCTGAATCGTTGTTTCATATATTTCATTATTTACAGTTAATTGTATTACTATAAAATCATCATCTAAAGAACCTCTATAACCCGAAGAATTAGGATAATCATTTGACACAAAATGCGCATTATCCAGGGTGGCATAATCGTATGAACTCATAAATGCTTTATTGCTACTCATTGATAAATAGGAAGATTCTTGCTCTTCAATATTTAATGTAGCGGTAGCCGTTTCAATAACATTCTTCGGATAAATATAATTCCCATATTTGTCATAAAAATAAGTGCTTAATTGATCTTGTGGAGAACCATTTGAAGATGGCGCACGCATACCTCTATTGGCATCAAATAATATACTTTCAAAATCATAATAGCCACCATAGGTATTAAAAAGAGAATCTTCCCAATCTTCGTTTAAAACGGAAGTATGAGAAGGAACCCATAATTGATCACACAAATCTTCATCACAAGTAACTTTAGGTACGGTAACCGAACAACAACCCTCTGGAGAAACAATGGTGTACTGGTCATTATCTTCACTATAGCTTACATCCCAACCCTCATTTTGATTAAAAACATGAGAAAGAGCAGTAGCGCTAAGTGATAAAGAATTGCTAGTTGTTGAAGACGCAATAGCACTTAAATGACTACTTGCATTTGTTGTTACAACACCGGCTAAATCATCTAAGCGGTTATTAAGATCATCAAGGCTGGCATCATCACCTTCTAAATATTCTTTAAATTCATCAAATTGAATAAGTACGGTACTATCCATAGCTGTGCCAATGGAGTCGGCATGGTAATCGGAAAAACGTTCTTCACCTTCATATATATTATTTACACTTATTCTTCTGCCAAAACGGTAAACACCGGGGTCAGATAAAAGTAAATCCGATTTTTCTTTTGTTAAATCAGAAAGACTATTGCATGAATTAGCTCCTAAGATGTAGGTAGTATCCCATTTGACTTCATCAGTTTCTTCACGTATGACATAAAGGTTAATGATATAATCGCAAGTGCTGCAGTATGAAATACATTCACCGCTAAAATCATCAGGCCTCATCAGGTAATGTAAATTAACTCGAACAGTAGGTTCTGCAAAAGCAATGGATTGTTCACGAACAATGGTATACGGATCGGGTTGGTAAGAACCTTGAATTTTTTTATGAATACGAATACTAGGGTCTTCCCATACATCATCTAATAATTCATGAGGGCCTGTATTTAAATAAGCTGTTGCAAGAGTTCTGCCGCCAATGGTTTTGTATTCAACACTTGGGTTTTCATTTGGATCAACCGTTATTACTTTATAAATAGTTGTATCAAGAGGGGTTTCGTTTCCAAATACAATCATGATCTCCGTATCTTGCACAGCAGAGTAATAAGTTCTTACGGTACGCTGCATGCCTCCGCTATTATATGTTGTATCATATAAACCCATGCGGTGTTCATCACCAAAAAGAGATTGCTTTTTTACACGCCCATCTTGGTGGTAATTTGTTTTTGAATAGGGAAAATTATTTGCATTAGGAATATTTACATCCGGGTTTTTATCTGAAAAATAATCGGCAATGGGTCCATACATCGGTAATGGATTTTCCCAAATAGGAACAGTAGAAATATCGTCATCAAATTGAGTGCGTTCTTCTGAATCAAAATCTTCGGGTCCATACAAATCATTACCGTCAGCCGGATTCTCATCTTTAATTAAGCGATTCTTATACGAGAAATCATTTTGATTTACCGGAGCGGCTAATGTTTGAATAGCAGGCCTGCCAGTATAATCATAAGCTGTTTGTCCCATAATTACAGAATCTACTTCAGCTAATTTTCGCTGACTTTGTTTTAGCATACCTAATGGACTGCCATAGCTTATCGCTTCTGCAATTTTATTGTTTTCAGTAAAAGTTCTATTGTAAATCCAGTTCTTGTCGTTATCTAATTGAGTATTGTAAAAAACATATTTAGGTAAAACACTTGTACTGCTAACAGAATAGGATGAGCCTTGCGCAGCAAGATTATGTGCACTCCAAACACCCCAGTTACGGCTATCTCCAATGCCACCGCTGTAATAATCTCCAATAGGACGTACGCGCCAAACATAATATCCTGTACCTTCAACCATTTCAAGAGCAATAGAAGTTTGGTTTTTCACTTCAAGCGTTAAGGCTTTATCCCAATCGATTGCATTTACGGTAATATTTGTTGCAGTAGTTTTTGCCGCATCTTGATTGTATAATCTTAAGACTTGAATTTGGTAATCATCAATAAAATCTGTTACTGCAGATGTCCATGAAAAATTTGCCCTATTACCAGAAAGTGTTACAGCATTAAGGGTAAGCATAGAAGCAGCGGTATATAAGCCCGAATTTACATTGGCAGTATAATCTTCATCTAGCCATGTTCTCACACGAAAAGAAGACGGAGCGCCTGCAGCTAATTCAAAAGCAATACTATAAAAATCAATATCACTATATGCGTTACTTGAGCTATCATCAGCAAGCAATGGATTTAAGTCTATGATTGCTAATTTATCTGTTTCAATACTTGTTCTTGTTCCATTAAGCGTAATGGTTTGTGTTTTAGATGAAGTTGCAAGGCCACTGGAAGTATAGCCTCTAACAGTTATTAATAATGATGCTGTATAATTTGGAGCTTCCCCCAATGAATAATTATCTCCTAAATCCATTAATACATTTAATTTCGCTTTTTGCAATGCATAGCTTAAGCTTGAATAATCTAATCTATCATAAGCTCTGGTTACTGACGAAGTTAAATTTGATTGCGTAAGTGTTAATGTGCCACTAAAAGGAATAAGTACTCTTAAAAGTTTTGCCTCTGATGTTGCAACGGAACCACAGCTTGCTGTAATTTGGCAACGGTAAAAGAAACCATTATCTGCAATGGATGGTGTAAATGCATAGTTTGCGCTTGTAGCGCCACTTATGTTTGAGAAGCTTCCGCTTGCTGTTGCACATTTTTGCCATTGGTAACTTAAGCCTGTTCCACTAGCTTCAATTACAAAACTAGCTTGCCTAGTTAACAAAACAGTTTGAGCTATTGCTTGTGTAGTAATGGATGCGGGAGTACCAACATTTAATTGCATAGCATTTGAGTAAACAGAAGCACCACAGCTGCCTGTTACTTTACATTTGTAATAATACCCATTGTCGGATAAAGAAGGTGTAAATACATAGCTTGCAGTTGTAGCTCCAGAAATGTTTGAATAGGTTCCGCTAGAAGTAATACATTTTTGCCATTGGTAAGTTAAGTTACTTCCACTTGCTATGATAGTAAAAGTAGCATTGCCACCTAAACATATATTTTGAGTATAAGGATGTATGGAAATACTGGTAGCATTATTTACTGTAAGGCTAGCCGCGTTAGATGTAATAATTGCACCACAGCTTCCACTTAGCCTGCACTTATAATAAAATCCGTTGTTTGAACTGCTTCCTACAATTGAATAGCTGGCGTTTGTAGCTCCTTGTATATTATTGAATGTTCCGTTTGAAGTTGAAGAACTTAACCATTGGTATGTTAAATTGTTTCCTGTTGCGGCTACACTAAAAGTAGCTGAACTTCCAGCGCATACAGTTTGATTGCTTGGGTGAGTAGTAATAGCTGTTGCAGCATTTACAGTAATTTTTACTGAAGCAGTATAATAGGGAGAGGGAATTCCAGCACATACGCCACTAACTGTTATTTTGCAACGGTAAAACTTACTTGCTGTTAGAGCCACAGGCGTGTATGCTGCAGTTGTTACACCAGTGCCACCAACAGCTTTTGCCCAAGTAATATTATCATTCGATGCTTGCCATTCATAAGCTGTAATAGTATAAGCAGTGGGGTTTATGCATGTGGCTATTGAAAGCGTTAATTTAGCAGGTGCAGTACCCGAACAAATAGTTTGTGCCGAATTTACAGTAGCTCCGTTAAAAGAAGCTGCAGCAAATACATGAGTAGTTGCTAAGAATAAAAACAGGATGAGAATTTCTTTTAGTTTATGCATGGGTTTTTTGTTTTATATCGTATGGAAATAAATCTATTTGGTTTTGTATAAATTTAAACGTTCAATTGTTACTTGAATTTGAATGTGTTTGGTTGTTTAATGATTTAGTTTTTTGCTTTAATTTATTAATAAACAGTATTTTGTGTATTATTTAACTTGCATTTAATGGTATTACTAACAACCTATCAATGCATATAATTTTTTCAATCTTCAATTTTTAATTTATCGGCTTTCTGTTGGTATGTTATATTGAGTTTCTACAATTGTTTTGACTCCTTCAATCGTTTCTTTTTGTTTTCTAACCAACTTACCTTCGTCATTATATTGATAAATAAGTGCGAAATTTTGATCATCTAAAGAAGCAACTACTCTAAATGTATTGGGGTCGTATACATAAGCCGCCATTTTAGCATTGAGGGGTTCAACACGAACATCATCAATATAAATTGATGGACTTGTTTCTCCTGTTACATTAATAATAGAGGAAGTGGTTGATAATTGTACATTAATTTCAAGGCCATAATCGGTATCAGCAGACCCGGAGCCCATACCGAAATAACTATTAGCAGAAGATGCCCAATCATTGGGATTAATTACTGCTTGGTATAAGGTCCATTCTCCTGCACGAGCAATTTCTTCAAAACTTATATCATTAAATTTTGGAGAATCATTATCCGTAAGAGCCATACCATCTGTATTATTTGTTTCAGCGTTTTCATCTAAAACATTTGTGGTATAATCTGCTAAGCTTAGTGTTAAGGCTGAAGTGCCACTATATCTCAACCACATTTTTACAACTAGGCCTGAATTTTGGATAGCATCAGTGAGTTCTTTATTTTGTGCCAACACCAATGAGCCGGTATAATTATTTGTGTATGTTATCGCCAATCCGTTTCCTGTTGAAGTAGAACTACTATTTAATCCCAAAAGCGTTGAATATTCTCCTGTATGCGCATAATCACTGGAAAGATGATGATCGTTATAACCTATTTCTTCAAAGCAATATGTATCTCCACATTTTGAAGAACCGTAATTGTATTCAAAGCTTTCAAAGAGAACAGATTCGTATTCTGCGTTGTTGGCAGTTAAATAAGGCAGTGTATTTTTATAACCCAATTTTTCTGTTCCAAAAGTGCCCAATATATTTTCACTTTCCAGTAATTTACCATCAGGTGTATATTCAGTAAGGGTATTTGTTTTGAGCCAATGTTCTGCAATATTATCAGGGTTGTTCCAATTAAATGGATAAAAATCGTTTAATATGCCCGAAGTAAAACTCATATTATTGTCTTCATCCATTCTTGAAATATCGGTTTTGTAAGTGTAGGTTGATTGCAAATACCATTTTCCTTCTTCTGCAGTTTCAATAGGATTAGTACTACTTAATCCATACCTATTTTTCACATCATCATTTATATTCCATTGGTTGGTAAATACATTAGCAGAAGCCGCTAATACATCATTAAAATCGCGCTCATAAATGCTGCAAAGTTCGATGCAGCTAAGTTCGGTTGCAGTGCAGGGATAAGAAGCATTGCCGTACATTAAATTTCCTTCGCTATTGATAAAAAAAGTGTAACCGGGAACTCTAGTTATTTCTTCTAAACAAGTAGTAGCAACATCATGTGTTTCAAAATAACAAATGCCATTTGCAGCACCTGTAATGGTTACGCCATTTGCAGATGGTTCTATCGAAGTATTTATGCCTGATATATTTGTTTGTGAAAAAGTATAGGCAGAAATGCAGCAAATCAAACAAACTATTTTAATCCAATTTTTCATCATTCTATTTTTTTTAGTATGCATAGTTTTTAGTATTTGTTTTTTAATGGTTTAATGAAATAAACTTCTGAGATATGTTGTTTGGTTTATATTTGTGTACATGTTTGAAACATTCCATTGGGTATAACTGTTTTCAAAATAGCTTGAAACATCATTAAGATAAATTGTATTGATAAATAGAATTTCGCTTGTATTGCTGTCTGTTCCTCTGCCATCGGTTGTATCTATGGCAGCCAAATATTCAAGCGTGTAATTGTATAAATATTCTATTTTATCAGGATCGACACCGGCCCATACAATTAGATCATCAATTATATTTTGATCAACATTTAAATCAGTTAATATGTTTGTAATATCTTGAACGTTTATTTCATTAGAAGATGAAGAGGAGTTGTCTTCAGTACAAGCACTACATATACCTTCATTAATTATACTTACATAATTAAGCTCAGGATAAGAAGAAGCTTGAGGAGAATTTCCATTTAAAGCTTCATTTAAATAATCAGCCAATGATTCACGTGAATTAAGTTGATCACGATTTAATTCAGATAATCCATTAAATCGTGTACCGTAGCTTTCAATATTACCTGAACTAAGCGTTAGCATATTGCTGCGACCGCTTACTAAAATTTTTACACTAACAGAACTATTAAAAGTTGTATCGTTAAAATTAGTTGCGGCAGATAAATAAATTTTATCAGTTGAAATGCTTGATACATTCCAAATACTTGTAGTACTTCCTGATGTTACTGAAATGAAATCGCCAACGGTAAATTTCTCAAATCTGTCGCAATAGTTTGATCCGAACATTTGCAAATAAATGTCAGAACCGTTCACTTGCATGGTAACACCATCATCCATAGAAATATTTTCATAACCTGCTTTTTGTCCCATGCCAGGATAATTAAATGTTGCAGGAATGTTATATGAAAAATATTTTCCATGATGTGTAGAACGAGAAGATCCATCTGCACTGTATCTCATATTTGTATAAGATCCCGGCATCATTGTAACAATAGCATCGCCCGTTAGTTTATCAAAATATAAATTTGACATGGTGGTATAAGCCCCATCTTGGTAATTGGTAATACTTTTTACTTTGGCAGGGCAATAATCAACCTGAGTAGTAACATGTGTATAAATATGTGTTTCATCAGAAATTTTATAAGGTATAGGAATTGTAAATGGAATGGGTATTCCCAAATAAGTAATAGTAATACCTAATTCAACAGAAAGAGATGTGGTATTGGTTTCGTCAGATATTTTTTTAGATTCAGCAATAATTTCAGAGGAATTTCCAAGATTCATGCTTGCTGTTTCTCCGTTTTCATCAAGAACAGTTAAGGGCTCACCCGGTTCAAAATAATTGTATTTTACACTACTCACTTCCATTAAACTGTCAGGTACATTGTATTGATCCCAACGGCCTGAATACATGGTTTGCTTTTTTACTTGCCCATTCATGCCATTAATGATAAACTTATAGCCTTGCGTAGCCCAACTATCAAGCGTATTGGTGGTAGATAATATTCCAAAATTTGGTTTATTTCTTTGCTCTAAGTTTAAATCGGTGTAATCAACACCCTTGAGTGCATGCGTGCTTCCGTTTAATGTGTATTGGTAGATTTTATCAAAAGGATAATCTTTGGTAGTATAATATTCAAATGATTGTATGCCATCATTTGTTGGGCCTGAATGAATGTTTCGGATTAGTACCCTTGAATAACCAACAGTAGGAGAAGGTAAAATATTTTGACCTATTGGCCCTTCAAATTGAGATTTATCAAAGCCTGCAGCCATGGTTTGTTCTTGACTTGATGCATTACGTTTTTGTAAAAATCCTACCAAGGCATTTTCTTCACCTCCTTCAATGGGTTCGTTAGAGGCTATTCCGCTTGAGCGACCATCATAATCTACATAGAGGTATTCGTGCCCATACAACATAGCATCTGCATTATTGGTTTCAATACCTTTATCATAGGTTAACAATCGTTTTACTCGAATACCTCCGCCTTTTTTCTCATAAGGCAAGGGGAGTTTTATGTATGAAAGGGCTGGGTTTACCGCATTGCAAACCGTATTATAATTACCTGTTAAATTACTTGTTGCATGATCAATTAATTCATAAATAGAAGAGCCGATGCTGGTAGCGTTTACGCCCTCTTCAAAATCATCACCATTAATCAACGAACTTTTTACACAATTGCCATTATTGTCTGTTGAATACTCAGAGGCATTACCCATGCATGATTTATAAAATTCAACAGCCGCATCGCGAGGGCAGTCCCAATCATTTTCATCTACTCCACTGCCAAGGATAACATATAATCCGACTTCATCTATATCTACACTATCTACATTTATATATCCATCAACATAAGTTGTATTACAAGCATCTAATGTTACATTTACCGGATTATAGTTGTCATCCAAACTATATAAAAATTTAAAATGTGCTTTTTCAGGCTCTCTACCATTTACTCCATCAATCATTATTTTTTGAATTTGGTTTTTCATGGTATTTATAGCTTCTTCATTACCTTCAATACCTAAGGCAGCTAAATCAATGTAATATCTAGCACCTTCTTCACCCGCTCGATAGCTATATAAACCTGCCGGAGTAATTTCTGTAAGTTTAGCCATTACCATTGACTTTCTATCTTGCACATATTGGTAGTCGTTTTGTTCGTATTGAATATGAATTTCGCCCTGTGTTGGCAGTACTATTTTTTTTAATTGCCATGCGGCAGGATCAAAAGTTGAAGAAGTAGTTTGTTCATTCCAAGGAAACATGGCATCATCTAGATCTTCTCCATTTTCCCTATATACACCCCAACGATCACTAGCATGAATTGAATAAGATGGAGTTTGTATTTTTCCGGTTTTATAGCTTTCTATATCATCATACTTTGATGGATAATCTGTAGTAGGATAAATATATTCAAATTTATAGGGCGATATTTCTGCATTGGTTACATCGGCATATTCAGCGTATATTTTTGTTAAGGTTAGTTTTCCTTCGCCAATACTAGTGGTATTTGGAATGCCGGGCCATGTAGAATAATCGTAGTCGAAATGAATGGTTTTGATAAGCTTAGATCTAGCTCCATTTGAAGTAAGGGAATACAATGTAATTTTATCCAATTTTTGTAAGTGATCGTTACCGATTGAAGCAGACTGTTCTCCGGCATTTCTTATATCTCCACAACTTATACCATCATGTCTATTTGAGCGTGTAAAAACAGCTCTGTGTGTTGCTGTTTCAATAGAATCTAAATAATATACTTCTTTTAAGCCGCTTGAAAAACTTCCCATATCATCATTGGGGTCAGCCAAATTTCCGGGATTATAATACAGGCCATTATACGGCATTCGCCATTGAAAGGCTGAATGTTGTTTTGTGTAATAAAATTTTGTCCAGCCACCCACATCATCTCTAGTAGGGCCATTATGTGTTACATCAATATAATTTGAAGCAGTAACTTCGGTTAGTAAATAAGCATTTGCATGTTTGTCGCTTTTATGAGAACCTACTATTTTTTGAGAAGCACTAAGTTGTTCAAAATGGGATGAACCATCTCCATCAATATTTATGTCATCTATATAAGTAGAAATGTTTTTATATACGATGCTTTTATCTTCAATATGATTAGATGCTTTGCTAACATCAACACTAAATTCACATTCGTTGTATTCTAATACGGGCAATGCATACACATATTTATTACCGCTTTTATTTGTTATAGAAAATTCTCCAATATGATCATCACTTTCACGGCTAAAAGAAGCCGCCAAATCAGCATCTGTTCGTTGAGAATAACGCTGATAACTTTGTAGCATTTGAGAGTTGGTATGGTAGCCAATGTATGAGGCTCTGGTAATAACATTACCGGCATTGGCTATCGAATTTAAACTAGATGGATAGGATGGCGTAAATCCGCTACTTGTATTTCCGCTTAATTCGGCACTTTTTACATAATCAGAAGCATTATTATAGGATAATCCGCCCATATCGCCCAAAAAGCGAAAATAATAGGGTTCATCTAAAGTTTGATTATCAGAAAAGTGATATCCATTGATGTCCTCCCATTTTTCAACTTTTAATTCATGTCCACCTCCAATAACAGCTTCTGCAGAACGTTCAGCAACTGCATTTAGGTCTTGTCCTTGGGTTTCTATAGCTTGGCCTATTTGTGCACTAAAAGTTACAGATTCTGTTTGGCCGGCTCCAATTTCTAATCCAAAACTATATGAGTTGGTTCGGCTATCTTGTTCATTGGGTCTAAAATGCCCAATGGTGCTGCTATAGGCCCTAAATGTTCCACCAATGCCTTCGGCAGCTACTGTATACATATCAGGGGCACTATAGGGTATAGGCAAAAAATTATCTCTTAAATTATATACATCTTGTTTTTCTACTGTGTAGTCCATTAAATCTGAAGGATGGGTAGCATTATGAGAATAGATGTAGCCATAACATATTTTCTCATTAATTTCAACAGGGCTTTGTTGTGTATACGAACCAAAAACTGATCCTCCATATCCAACAGGAACACATGTAAAATACCCCCAGGCACCTAAATTTCCTTTAATAGAAAAACCTCTATAATCTTGCAAAACGGTTGGGGCAGAATAATTATAAAGTGTATATGATTTGCTTGTATATGGGCTGCTGTATGGGCTTAATGAAAATGCTTTACTTGCTGCATATCCTGCCATATTGGTTAATTGTGATTTATATATATTTGATGCACGGCCTACTATACCTTTAACAAAAGGCACGTGAGTTAAGCCCCAATTAGTTGTAATATCTGTAGCCACTGATATTGCCTTTGAAATATATTCTCCCGGATTAATTTCTTTTGTGTACCTAATTTGTCCTTCATCAATACCAACATGGCATGAATACATGGTAATACTCGCATCAAAATAGGGAGAGTATTCGAGCGATAAACCCATTCTATTATTATAAACAGCCTGAAAGCTTAAACCAAGTGTTGCACTTGTATTTGTATATCTAGAAATAGGTTCTGATATGCTATTTGTAACAAATACGTCATTATCAAGCTGTGGAATATTAAAAGCTTTTAAATAGGTTTCGGCACCTGCAGTAAACGTCCAATTTTTGCCAATTTTGTTATAGTAGGTAATGCCTTCGCCATTGGCATCATCAGGGAAACCTTGTTTATTGCACATGATAGAACCGGCATTAAGTGTCCAGCCGTAACCCACCCAAGAAGCTTCTTCTTCAGGAGAAGAACCACTATGATAAGAAAGTGAAAGCGGATATCCGCCACCATTGGGGCCGGGAACATCAAGAAGCGGAATGTTGTATGTAAAACTACCTGAAAAGGGATCAACCATATTGTTGGTGCTAACCGACTCAAAATTTGAAAATTCAGGGCTTTGTGGGCCACTAGTTGCAAATGAAAAATGGGGTGTTATTATTTCAGCTAAAAAACTAATAGCTAAATAAACTGAGATAATTTTTTTAATTGTGTTTGTCATACAGATATTATTATGTTTGTTCTTACGTATTTCGTTTTTAAGGGTTCTTATAAGTGTTAAGTAGGTAATGATAACTGCATAGGCTCACTAACTAAATATGATTTATCAGTATTTAAATTGATAAGTAATAGGTTCGAACTACTATTTATAAGGCGTAGATTACTTGCATTCTTAATAGAATTAATAGTAGGCTTATTAGTACTTCTTATTTCATCTAACATTGGGTTAAAATTTTTTAACCAATTAAAAATGGCAACATGGCTTACTGGCAAATAATTGCTAATTTCTCTAAGGCTCAAACCTTCGAGATAAAGTTCCAATGCGTGGCGTTTTGTTTGATTTGCATTTTCAAAATCAAGCTGAGTAAATTGATAGTTGCAATCTTTGCAAATAAAACGTTGTTTCTCTTTAACTTTTCCATTTTTTGAAATATCACTTGAGTAACATTGGGGACAGTTCATATCAATTACTATTTATGATTATTGAAATAAAGATATTCTAACAAGCAGTTTATATCAATTGAATATTGGGTGGAAAATTGGATTAGTAAAAAGAGATGATGGTTTTAAATGTATATTCAACTAGCTGAAATTCAATATAAAATGAAATATTCTAGATTTGTGCTTTTGTGCTGGCGACTAAACTTAATGAGAAGAAATAAGTATCTTTTTTGTGATAGTTTGATTGCAATTATTGATGCGCAGTAAATAGGCTCCTTGTGGGAAATTAGAAATATCAATAGTTAATAGAGATTTTCCATTACCATCATTATTTAAAGAGTAATTTTTTAGTCTTTCTCCAAGCATGTTAAATAAATAAATCTCCATTTTTGATTTTTCTTTACTTTCAATGCTAATGTTTAACAATTTGTTACTTGGGTTTGGAAATATATTTGCAGATAAATTATTGTTGGTAATGATTGTTTTTCCGGAACTAAGAATGATATCATCAATAGGCTCTAATCCTACGCTATAAAAACCGGTTGTTGTACCTACTAGAATTGATCCCATTGCTATGTCAGAATATGTTTCGGCCGGCATTCCTTTATGAATTAAAATAGCAGTATCTAAAACAGGACTGTAATAAAATATTTCTCTGTAGTTAGTTACAAATAGATTACTATCCGGTTTATTGGGATCAATTTCTAAAGCTAAAAACTCCCTTGCTCCATTGAGAGTAATATATTGGTATGTTAATCCACCATCGATTGATTTTACAAATGCTTGTGGAATTACACTGTCAGTGTTATAAAAATTATTCTGGCCGGATGCAATATACAAAGTGTCTTTTCCTCTCGGATCGGCCACAATATCTAAAATAGGAAGGTTGGTAATTGAAATATCAGCAATATCATGGGGGCCTGTATTTACCATAGTCCAATTTAGACCAAGATCGGTTGACTTCCATATCTTACCAGGATCAAAAGTACTCGCACCTGTGCCAACATAAATTACAGTATCAGTTGTACTGTGAGCAATTGCAATGCAATTTCCCGATGAAAATCCTACAGGGCTTACAGTTGCCCAAGTGCTGCCACCATCAGCAGATCTCCAAATTTCTCCTGTACCTAAAGTAGCTTTTGAATTAGCGCCTGTTACACATAAAACAATCTTTGATGTAACAAATTCAATATCTCCAAATCGACCGTCTGCGGCAGTAAAGGCAGGCGTTATAGTAGAAAAACCCGTATAGCCCGTAGTTGATAAACTAAAACCTAATGCTTGTCCGTAATCTTTTATACCTGCTATTATATGTAAAGAATCATTAGGATCCATTGCAATAGCACCATATTCTCCCGTACAATTTATTACTGGAAATTGGCCGTAAGTTGTATGCCATTTGTCATAGGCTAATACATTCACATCTGTGTAAGCAGTTGTATATGCAATGCCAGAATTGGTAGCTAAATAAAATGTACCCTTGTGCGCTGAACGTGCAATTTTATTAATTTGGATATTTGTATAACCATCATTGGCATTTGCACTAAATGTTCCTGAAAACCAATTTGTTCTAAAAACTACTTCTGATGAATTCATACATGTAATTATGCTATTTGAATTGGGTTGTTCTGCCATTGTTATACTAGCCAAATCAGAATTATTTGTAAGTGTTCCAAAGCTATTTCCTAAATCACTTGATATGCGATCACCAGGAAGTGTCAAAATTATCCCCTCTGATGTTGGAAATGCCGTTTTCCAATACAAACTATAATCTACTTCTAATCTTCTTGCTTTTCCTGCTATTGTACTCCAACTTTGCCCACCATCAAAAGATTTATAAATAAACCCTTCATAGTTAAGCCCCTTATTTACTTCCATAAATAAAGTGTCGCCTTTAATTCCTATTGGATTTGTAAATAAACTTTCAATATAGTTTACAGTAGGAATAAATATTTGCTTAAAAACAAAACCATCATATTCAAAAATTACATGAGCTACTATTCCACTTTCGTCATTGGTAGTATATGATGTATCAATTGCTAAATACACAGGATATCCGGTAGGAGAATTTGTAGGAGCAATAGATACTATTTGTGATGAATCAGGATAATTTAATTTCTTTAATACATCTGTAATGGTAAACTTATTGTTTTTATCTTTCATTAATAAATAATGGCTAAAAGATGCGTAAGCATAATAGTCAGATAAAGCTACCGTAACCGGACTAACATCCCCATAGCCTAAACTACTCATTGTATAGGAATCCATTAAAGTAAACCAATCTTCAGGCTTTCCATTATTATAATTTAATGTAACAGATTTTAATTCACCTTTTCCTTCTAGTTCTTCATTTAATGCAATTACCCAGCCATTGTTATTTGTAACTACTTTTTTACTTCCACCGCCCCATCCTTGTTTACCGCAATTATATTCAAGCGAATCATAAGGATATGCCATTTGCCAAGTATTGCCCGTATCGTCTGTAAATAATAATGAAGAAGGGCCTGAAACGGCTGCAAATAATCGATTTGAATAAGCTGAATAGGTTAGATCTGTTGCAGTTCCTCCGTATATACCCAAATTTATACGATTATTATTTAAGGTATCGCAATTTTGGGCATTACCGGTGAAATACATTAAAAACAACAAATTAAAAATAAGGCAGCATTTCAAAAGATTAGTCATAGTAAACTAGAAAAAATTATATATTGTGTTTTTATTTTTGATTTTATAGTAATACGTACCATTCTTAATAAAGTTACTTTTTTTCAAAAGAATTATAAAAGTGAAATCATTATTACATTAACATAAATGGAAGTAAAAGATAGTTTATTTGAGCTGATCAATGCCTTAACTAAAAATGAAAAAATAAATTTCAAGAAATTTATTTCCCAAAATGCTTCAGGCAAAGATTCCGGTTATGTATTACTGTATGATATTTTAGATAAACAAAAGGAGTTTAATAGAACGGATGCCGTTAATTCTCTTTTAAAGAAAGATTGTAAAGATAATTATTCGGAAATAAGGAATTATTTATACAATAAAATCCTTGATTTTTTAGCCAATTTTCATTCAACCGATTCTATACAGCGCTATGTAGACAATGAGATTTTAAAAGCTCAGGTATTGTTTGAAAAAAATTTAAGTGCTGATTCAAAAAAAATTCTTTCTCAGGCTAAAGAAATAGCAAAAAAAAATGAACTCCATTTGCAAATACTAAAAATAATAAGATTAGAGCAAATGCTTGTAAATAAATTAAAGGTCGATAATATATCAAATGTATATCATGAATTTTCAAATGAGCAAAAAGTAGAAATTGAAAAATTAACCAATTCAATAACCTACACAAATCTCATCAATCAGCTCTTTAGTTTTTATATCAATGAAAACCAAATTAGAGACGTTTCTTTATTACAAGAAATAGAAAAAATAATGAAACACGAGCTTTTAACGGATTACGCTAAAGCCATAACCCATAATTCAAAAATTAATTTCTATTATGCTAAAATTTATTACTATAATCTTAAGTCAGACAAAGAAAATCTTTTTGATGCATATGAAAAGTATATTGAATTATTAGAGTCTGAAAATTATTTGAAAAAAGAAAACACTTACCATTATTATGTAATTCTTGGTAACTATATAATGTTATCAATTGCGTTAAGAAAGTTTGAAAATATTGGAGAAAAAATTAAAATTATTGAGAATGTAAAATTAAGCAGGCAATTTCAGCAAGATAGAATATACAACCTCCTTATGTTAATTAAGGCTAAAATATTAACACTTCAAGGAAATACGGAATTACTTAAAGTGCTATTAAATAAATGGGAAAAAGAAAGTAAAGATATTTTTGAAACCCCTTACCATAAAGAACTATTATTAAATTATAAATTGGCTAACGCATATTTTAATTTTTTAGTTGAAGATTATAAATTAGCCAACAAACATATAATGGATATTTTAAATGATGATAAAGATGAAGTAAGAAAAGATATTGTGCTTTTTGCGAGAATATTTAAGTTGATTATAGATTTTGAATTAAAAAAATATGATTTGTTAGATTTTTCGATTAATGCTACAAAAGCTCTTTTAAAACGACATCAGCAATTATTTGAATTTGAAAGTATGCTTCTTAAGCATTTAAAGGAATTGGTTTTTGTAAACGATAAAGTTGAGCAAATTGAGAAATTTAAACTTTTAAAGACCGAAATTTTAAAAGATGAGTTTAAACTAAACCTAGATTTACTGAATGAGCAGTTTAATATCTTAGCTTGGATAGATGGTAAAATAGAAAATAAAAATTTACTTACTATTATAAAAGAAAATGCTTTAAATGAGTTTCCTCAAATAATGAGTATAAAAATTTAAACACTCAAATTTAAAATCTCTTTTCTCAACATGTTGAAAGCATAAACGGCAGTCATATGAATATTGCGTTCGCGGTTTTCTCCTAATTGAAGTTTTTTTGTTTTAACTCCATTTTCTGTTGCAATGGCAATCCATACTGTGCCAATTGGTTTTTCAGTAGTACCGCCTGTTGGGCCTGCAATACCCGTGGTAGCAATGCTGTAATCCGTTTTTAATTTTTTTCTTACATGATTAGCCATGGCTGATACTACTTGTTCGCTCACGGCACCGTATTTTTCAATATCATTTAAGCGTATTCCAAGTTCATCTATTTTTACTTCATTGGCGTAAGAAAGAATACTTCCAATATAATAAGCGGAGCTTCCGGGAACAGAAGTGAGGCGATGTGCAATGTATCCACCTGTACAACTTTCGGCAGTGGCAATGGTTTTATTTTTTTCTATTAATAAGCGCCCAATAATCTGTTCGAGCGTATCATCGCCATAACCAAAAATATATTGTGGAATGATTTGTTGAAGAAGAGATACCTGATTTCCAACTTCTTTTTCTAGTTCTTCTTTTTTTCCTCCGTATGCTGATAAACGCAAGCGCACAATTCCGGGAGAAGGTAAATAGGCAAGTTTAATGTGCTTGGGTAAATTATTTTCAAAATCTTTTATTTTATCTGCAAGCCATGATTCTCCTATGCCTTGTGTAAGAATGGTTTTGTGAACAATGTCGGGTAGTTTAAATTGTTTTAAGATTTTTGGAATCACTTCATCAATCATTATAGCTTTCATTTCATAAGGTACACCGGGCATTGAAACAAATACTTTTTCACTTTTTTCAAACCACATTCCGGGAGCTGTTCCTTGAGAATTAAACATTGGAGTACATGCTGTAGGCATTTCAGCTTGCATTTTATTTACTTCTGTTACAACTAAATTTCTTTTTTCGAATAAGCTGCAAATATGTTTGTAGGTAGGTTCATGAAAAATTAAGGAGCAATTAAAATAAGTACAAAGTGTATGTTTGGTAATATCATCTTTGGTGGGGCCTAAACCGCCTGTAATAAAAATAAAATCAGCTCTAGCTTCAGCTGCTTTTAATGTTGCAATTATTGCTTCTTGATCATCAGAAGTTGAAGTATGTTGTATTACTTTTATTCCAATTACATTTAATTGTTGGGCTATCCAAACGGCATTGGTGTTTACAATTTGCCCAATGAGTATTTCGTCTCCTATGGTTATGATTTCGGCTTTCATTTTTTTAGTTCAAGGTTTAAGAGTTTAAAGTTTGAAATTTCAATGTTTAAAGTTAAGGGTTTAGTAATTGATTTTCTTATGCCCTCACCCTGCCCTCTCCCATGGGAGAGGGTATATTTGTAATTTTTAATAATCTCTGGTTATATAAACTCTATTAAACTTTCTATCGCTAATCTGTAAGAATCTAATCCAAATCCGGTAATTACTCCTCTGCACTTGTTTGCAGTTAATGAATGATGGCGGTATTCCTCTCTTGCATGTATATTAGAAATATGAACTTCAATAACCGGTGTTTTTATTGCTGCAATAGCATCGGCAATGGCTATAGAGGTGTGTGTGTATCCCCCTGCATTTAAAATAATGGCATCAAAAGTAAATCCTACTTCATGTAATTTATTAATGAGTTCACCTTCAACATTACTTTGAAAATATTCTAATTCAATATTGGGATATCTTTTTTGAAGCGTTTTAAAATATTCTTCAAAAGACTTTTCTCCGTATATTGATTTTTCACGTATGCCTAATAAATTTAAATTAGGGCCGTTAATAATAATTAGTTTCATTAGTTTAATTTTGAAAGTTCAAAGTTATGAATTTAACCAACTTTAAACCTTGAACTATCAAACTTTGAACTAAATTATGTGGCAATCTTATCTAAATGGGTTTAAAGCATATCTACAGATAGAGCGGTCATTATCTGTTAATACTCTTGAGGCTTATTTAAGAGATGTTGAAAAATTAATTGAGTTTAGTGAAGAAAAGAATGTAAACATATTGCTCAAGCAAATTGACTACGATTATCTAACCGCATTTATCAATTGGCTTAATGAAAAACATATTGATGCCCGATCGCAAGCAAGAATTATTTCAGGCATAAAAGCATTTTTTAATTATTTGCTAGAAGAAGAAGTGATTGCTGAAAATCCAACTGAATTAATACAAGGCCCTAAAATTGGATTAAAGCTTCCAACTGTTTTAAGTGTAAATGAAATTGATACCATAATTACTGCTATTGATTTAAGTACACAAGAAGGTGAACGTAATAAGGCCATGCTTGAAACCCTTTATGGGTGTGGACTTAGGGTTTCAGAATTAATTGGTCTACAAATTTCACATTTATATTTTACAGAAGGATTTGTTCGCATTGTTGGTAAAGGAAATAAAGAAAGGCTAGTACCTATTGGTAATACTGCCATGAAACAAATTAATATTTACCTCAAACAAATTCGAGTGCATTTGCCCATTAAAAAAGAAGCTTCTGATATTTTATTTTTAAACCGCAGAGGAAATAAATTAAGCCGAGTAATGGTATTTACAATTATTAAAAATTTAGTTATAAAAGCGGGTATTAGCAAAACCATAAGTCCGCATACGTTTAGACATTCTTTTGCAACACATTTGGTAGAAGGTGGCGCAGATTTAAGAGCCGTTCAAGAAATGCTAGGCCATGAATCCATTACTACTACTGAAATATATACTCACCTTGATAAGGACTACCTAAGACAGAATATTATTGATTTTCATCCTAGGGCAAAGTTTTAGCCTGTTTGTGAGTAAAATTATCTTCTTTAGCCAACCCTTTATTCATTTTATTCGTCTTACATATTACTATTCTTTGTCGTATCTTTATAGGCACTATGAAGCACATCTTCATTTTATATATTTTGTTTTTTTTTGCTGCTGCTTCATTGTTAGCAGGAAACAATTTTTGCTTTATTGAAAATAAAAATCAATGGGAACAAAATGTATGCTATAAAGCAGATATTCCTGCAGGAGCCTTGTTTTTAGAAAAAAATTGCTTGACTTACCATTTATATGATGCATCAATCAGAGAACAATTGCATGCACATAAAGGAGATACCGCACATCCATTTTTGACAATGAAAGAACATGCTTTTCAAATGGAATTTGAAGGCTGTAATCTTCAACCCATGCTTGAAGCTACAAATAAAGCTTCTGAATATTACAATTATTTTTTAGGTAATGATGCATCAAAATGGGCATCTCATGTTAACGGATATTATGAAATAAATTACAAGGAGCTCTATAATGGAATTGATCTTAAAATATATACGCATAATAACCAGCTTAAGTATGAATATGTTGTTGCTGCGCAAGCAAAGCCTTCTCAAATAAATGTAAACTATATTGGAGCAAATAAAGTTAGTACTAGAAATAATGCATTGGTTATAGAAACTTCACTGGGTGAAATTATAGAAGAGCAACCTTACGCTTATCAAATTATCAATGGAAATAAAAAAGAAGTAGAATGTGAATTTCTTGCCAATGAAAATAAAGTTTCATTTAATTTTCCTGATGGCTATGATCAAACACAAGAATTGATTATTGATCCTACTTTAATTTTTTCTACTTATTCAGGTTCTTTTGCAGATAATTTTGGATATACTGCAACATACGATTCTAAGGGTTTTTTATATGCAGGCAGCAGTGCTTATGGCGTTGGATATCCTACCACTATTGGCGCATACAGCACAACTTTTCATGGAGGTAATGTTGATATAGCTATTACTAAATATGATACTACCGGAACAAAAAGAATTTACTCTAGCTATTTAGGTGGCAGTTTTGATGAAGTGCCGCATAGTTTGGTTACCAATTCGGCAGATGAATTGTTTGTGATGGGCACTACAAGTTCTACTGATTACCCTCTTACTTCATCTGCTTATGATAAAATTTTTGCCGGTGGACCGTATGTTAATTTACTTTACGGATTAGGTATTGAATATACCAATGGTGCAGATATAATTGTTTCGCGAATAAGTGCTGATGGCTCTTCTCTTTTAGCTTCAACTTTTTTAGGGGGTTCTTCAACTGATGGCATTAATTTGTCGTCAAGTCTTTCCTATAACTATGCTGATCAATTAAGAGGAGAAATAGATATTGATGATAACGATAATGTATTTGTTGCTACATGCACCAATTCTAATGATTTTCCTATAACAAGCGGAGCTATTCAAAGCGCTAGAGCTGGTGGCTATGATGGTTGTGTTGTTAAAATGGATAATAGTCTTACCACAGTTATTTGGAGCACTTACTTAGGAGGACTATTGGATGATGCTATTTATTCATTGGCAATTGATGCAAATGATGATATCTATGTTAGTGGAGGAACTAAATCTACAGATTTTTATACGAGTACAGGATCTGTTTCAAATTCTAATAAGGGAGGGAGAGCAGATGGTTTTGTTACGCATATTAATACTACAGGAACATCTATTTTACATTCCACTTATTACGGCACTACTTTTTACGATCAAATTTATTTTGTTGATTTAGATAAAAAAAATAATGTTTATGTTTTTGGTCAAACAGAAGCTACAGCCAATCAATTTATATATAATGCAACGTATAGTAAAACGGGAGGAGGGCAATTCATCAGCAAATTTTCTCCTGAATTGGATAGCATTATTTGGTCTACAGCTTTTGGTTCGGGAGGCGGAGTTCCTAATATTTCTCCAACTGCATTTATGGTCGATTTATGCAATAAAATTTATTTATCGGGCTGGGGTGGTGAAGTAAATGCTTTTGCTACCTATGGTAATAATGCAGGTGATGTTTTGGGAATGGATATTACATCTGATGCATTTCAAAAAACAACCGATGGAAGTGATTTTTATTTAATGGTTTTACAAGATGATGCTTCGGGCTTGGTTTATGGATCTTATATCGGTGGCAATCAAAGCCCTGATCATGTTGATGGAGGCACAAGCCGTTTTGATAGAAAAGGAAAAATGTATGAAGCCGTTTGTGCGGGCTGTGGTTATTTTTCAGATTTTCCCATTTATCCTTCTAATGCAGTTTCTGCATCTAATAATGCCGATTGCAACAATGCGGTATTTAAATTCGATTTTTTAATTCCAACTATTGTTGCAGATTTTACGCCTCCAAAACCCGATTGTGTTCCCTACAATGCAAATTTTGTAAACACCAGCTTAGAACAAGCTAATACTTCTTATTATTGGGATTTTGGTGATGGGGGAAATTCAACACAAAAAAATCCTACACATACCTACACGCAAGCTGGTTTTTATGATATCATGCTTGTTGTAAATGATCCCACATCATGTAATTTAACTGATACCATTATAAAGCAAATAGCTATTTTGGCAGATACTTCGTATAAACTTACCAATGAAATTATTTGCCAACAAAATAGTTTACAAATTGGTATTACACCATTTAGTGATCCATCTATTACTTACACTTGGTCTCCATCAACGGGTTTAAGTGATACAAGTGTTGCCAATCCTATTGCATCACCAACGCAAACTACCAACTATATACTTTTAATTTCTAACGGAAACTGTACGGACACTTTGTATCAAACTGTTTTTGTTAATTCAATTATCGATCCTTCTTTGCTGAATTTATATGCTGATCTCGATACCATTTTTAAAGGTGAGAGCACACAATTACATTTGAGTCCATCAAGCGGATATGTTTATTTATGGACACCAAGCAGCAGTTTAAATTCTGCAAATATTGCTAATCCTACAGCCACCCCTGAAGTAACAACAAAATACATTGTGAGTATTCAAGATTCATCATCTTCTGCATGTGAATTAACAGATACCATAACAATTGTTGTTGTTGAATTTGATTGTAAAGACCCATACATATTTGTGCCTTCTGCTTTTTCTCCCAATGGAGATGGCAGCAATGATGTATTATATGTGAGAGGCAATTTTATTGCTGAATTGTATTTAACCATTTACAACCGCTGGGGCGAAGAAGTTTTTTCAACCACAGATCAAACCAAAGGTTGGGATGGTACATACAAAGGCATGCCTGCAGACCCGGCTGTTTTTGTTTATTATATAAAAGCAAAATGTGTGGATGGGCAAGAATATTTTAAGAAGGGGAATGTGACGCTTATTAGATAACACCTCTCCCCGGCCCTCTCCGAAGGAGAGGGAGGAAGAACGATTTTTATTAGTTGCGGCATTATAATAATTCGGTTTAATTGTTTTTATAAATGTTTAGGAGAATACAAAAAAAAATAAAGCAAAAACTTTTGCTATTAGCACTTCTAACTCCTCCCCTTTGGGGAGGATGGGAGGGGTGTTGTTTTTCTCAAGATATCCACTTCTCCCAATACTACTCATCTCCATTAAATCTCAATCCTGCATTAACAGGAACTTTTGATGGAGAGTGCCGCTTAACTGCCATTGACCGTTCTCAGTGGTTTACGGTTACTACGCCATATCAAACGTATGGAGCATCCATTGAAGCAAGTCATATCATGAAAAAAATTAAAGGTTTTAATTTAGGATTTTCTGCTTATGGCGATAAAGCCGGTGACTCTCGTTTTTCAACTTTAATGTTGAATCTTTCGCTCTCTTATATTTTTAAATTGAATCGAGATTCTACTCACATACTTTCATTCGGTATTCAAAGTGGTGTGAGCCAGCGAAAATTAGATTATACCAATCTTAGTTTTGATAACCAGTACAATGGATTTTATTACGATCCTTCATTAAACAAACAAGAAGTATTGGCAAGGCAAAGTAGAATTTATCCTAATCTTCATGCAGGTATTAATTATACTTTTTTAGCTTCAGATAAAATGCATTTTACAACAGGATTTGGTATTTACAATATTACCAAGCCACAACAATCATTTTATAATGAAAATAACATTAAACTCGATCAACGTTTTAATATTCACACTGCAGTAACATACAATATCAACAATCATTTTTCATTGATTCCTTCAATACTTTTTATGAGTCAAGGAACGTATAAAGAATTTGATATAGGCTCATATTTTAAATATGCATTGGTAAATATGCCATACATGTATCGCGCAGTATACCTAGGCACATGGACGCGTGCGCAAGATGCCGGCTATATTGTTTTAGGAATGGATTATGATAATTTGAGCATTAGCGTAAGCTATGATATTAATTATTCAAACCTTGTACCTGCAAGTAATGCGCATGGCGGTTATGAATTATCGCTTATTTACATTATCAAAAAACAAATTACGAATAAGAATAAAAAAAGAATTTGTCCTGAAATTATATAATTAGTGAATTAGCTTATGTGATGATTAGCTAATTAGTTAATTATAGCGGCAGAGCCGCAAAATATTTGTAGAAAAAAAATAATTATATGTAATATTATCAAACAAGAAGTCTAAGTGTTTCTTCATTAACTTAACTGATGTTGCAAATAATGAGTTAGCCGGCAAAATTGTTGCCCCTCCAATTATTAAACTGTTTTGTAAAAAATATCTTCTCTTCAATGTTTTTAAAATGTAAATCTCCAAACTAGTTTTGCTGCACCATTATTTATTGTAGGTTTTAAATAGTCAGCCTGCTTTATAGGATCATACCCATTATTCCACACAAAATAAAAATCACTTCCTATTTTAGGTATCCAATGTACACGAAAGTTAGTAAGCAATTGATCTTCTTCAGAATTATATTGGGCCAATAATGAAATATCTATTTTAGTTGTAAAAGCATAAGTCAAGGTTGCAATTAATTGTTGTATATTATCTATAGCTGCATTTTTATTGATATAGTTTAATTCAAATTGTTGTGTAAGGTTAAGGTGTTTATTAATGTTAATACCAAGCATAACTGAAAAAGTATTTATTTTTCCTCCATACAAAGTTCCTGAGTTATAAAACAATTCAGTAAATAATTTTCTACCTCTGAATGTATTAAATTGAAATTCGACACCATTCATATTGTATTTACCCACATCTATTGAAATTTTACTTGTTAAATCAAATGGCTCGTCAATACGATCATACGATTGCGTAAGATTAAATTGCAACTCTTCGCCTGATTGAAAAAGCAAACCAAAAGGCTCTGAGGTATTACCAAATGATTCTAATTGCCCCGTACTTTGTGTATAAAATAAAGAAAAATCCCAAGGGCCAAATAAAACTTTTCGAACTCCGTATTTATTAAACCAACGTGGTTCAATATACAAATGCCAATTGAATGCATTATAATTACTGCGAGTAATAAAACCTAATTCAGGATTAAAATTTTGTTGCACCGATGAAATTGCAATAAAATGATCAATTAAATCATTCGGGTAATCAGAAAACAAGCGATAGGCAAATGAATTGTTTTTAAATTTTCCTTCATTGCTACTTGCAGTCAGTAATGCTCCAATTGTTAAATTTTTATTTTTAAAGAAATGTGAAGTAGAAAAATTACCATCTATACCCACAACAATATTCTGATTTCCATTACTTATTTTTGAAGTAATGATTCCTCCAATGTATGATTGTGCGCCTAAATCATATTTATAACGAAACATACTGTTATTAACTGTTGATATTGTATCTATTGCAGCAGTTTGTAATGATAGAAACCCAATATTGCTTTTATCTATTTTCCCAAATAAACGTGCGCCACCCAGAACATTTACACTTTCAAAATTTTCTATTCCAATTCTTCGAGAATAAAAAACATTGTTACTATTACCAATGTAAAAATCAAAATTACTGGCGCCTTCTAGAAAAAACTCTCTCTTTTCAGGATAATATAAATTAAAACGTGTAAGATTAATTTGAATCACATCAGATTCTACTTGAGCAAAATCAGTATTCGCAGTAAGATTTAATTTTAAGGTAGGGGTTACATTGTAATTCAAATCGCCACCAATTTTACCTATAGAAGAATATGAAATTTTATTATCTTTTAGGTTCCATCCGCCTAACAAATAGGGTTTTAATTCAAATTTTTGAGAATAAGTAATATTTTGCAATCCTATTAATGTTCCTGCAAGAGAAAAATTTTCCAAGCTAAAATCTCTCGACCAAGATTGCCAACGGTCTGTTTCGTTTTTGTTTCTAATGTTGCGTTCAAAATTTATAGCCCAAATTTGTTGCTTACTGTTTTTAAATTTTAAAGTATTATAAGGAATTTCAATTTCAGCAAACCAGCCTTCATCGTTTATCGTAGTGGCCGCATCCCAAACTCCATTCCAATCACTACTGGCATCATCACTGGCAGAAACTAATAAATCATTTCTTGCTCCATTTGGATTGATCACAAATTCATAACCTCGTCTTCCGTCATTAAACGGACTTATTGCAACACGAAAATTATCTTCTGATTCAAAATCAAAATCTCTTTGCAAAGATTTTGCTGAGATTTTTGTTGTAGAACTTTGATAACACCACACAGCAATAAACAAAGCAGATGAAGAATAAGCAATAGAAATCTCCGTTTTTTCAGATGCCTGTTTTCCCAAATTAGGCTCTGTTTGGGTGAAGTTTGAAATTTTTGAAGCATCTTTCCAAATCTGCTCTTCTAATTTTCCGTCAAGAGTTATTTTCTCGTTTAATAAATTTGCATGGATAGAATCAGGAGAATTTTTTTGAGCAAATGATACTGTTGAAATGAATAGAAATAAGTAGAATGATAAAAATTTCACAATACTGATTTTAAAATTAATCCAATAATTGCCGCAACCAGAATAATATAAGGTTCTTGAATTTTCTTGATATAAATTAAAGCCAAGATACTTACAATTGCAATTATTGCAGTGGGTATATCAATAATACTACGAATTCCAATAATTACAACCGCTCCAACCAATGCTCCAATAACAGCTGCCGTTATTCCATCTACAAATGCTTTTATGGAATTATTTTTTGAGATTTTTTTGAAGTAGGGAGCCGGTATAATTGTAAAAAGATAACAAGGTAAAAAAGTTGCCAATGCAGCAACACAAGCTCCCGGAAAGCCTGCCACTAAATAACCAATAAAGCCAACTGTAATAACAACCGGTCCTGGTGTTATCATGGCTACTGCAACAGCATCAACAAATTGTTTTTCGCTTAACCAATGGTATTCTGTAACAACACCACTATGTAAAAAAGGAACAATGGCTAAACCACTACCAAATACAAATGCCCCTGCTTTGGTAAAGAACCATGCAATTTGCTCGAGTGTATTTAAATTAAATTGCCAAAAACCAATTGCTGCAAAAAGAACTAAACTTAGTGCTGATGAATTATTGATCCATTTCGGAGGGGATTTAATAAACATATAAATGAATCCGGCTGCTATAAAAACTAAAATATATTCTGATTGTGTGATAATGGTAATTGTTGCTGCAACTATGTAGAATATCCACAACAACCATTTATCTTTTATAGCTGCAACATTTATTTTACTTAAAGATTTAGTGGTGAGTTTATAACTGCTCATGGCAACAATTCCAATTACGGCTGCACCTACTCCATAAAAAACAGCTTGCATCCAAGGTAATCCGCCAAAAAGTTTATAGACAATACCTATTACTACAACCATAATAAAAGAAGGAATTACAAATGCAATTCCACATAAGGTTGCGCCAATTATGCCATAATGAACATAGCCTAAATAAATACAGAGTTGTGTTGCTAAAGGGCCGGGAGCAAGCTGAGCAAGTGCTAATCCTTCTTTGTATTCTTTTTCAGAAATCCATTGGTTTTTCTCAATCAAATCGCGATGCATGTACCCAACAAGAGCAACAGGCCCACCAAAACCTGTATAACCAAGTTTAAAGAAATATAAAAGAAGTTGATTTAAAGAATATGTTGGTTTGGGATGTTCTGTCATTACAGAAAAATCATTTCAATTAATGTATTTTTGATTGATTGCCCGTAGGGCATTTATTGTTGTAGATAAATTTATTTCAGTAAATAAACCTCGTAGAGGTTTAACTTATATCTTAGCAATCACAGTTTCTCCACCTCTTACAACTTCATTTAACTTTACATTAATTTTTGCATCAAGAGGAAGAAATAAATCGACACGAGAACCAAATTTGATAAAGCCAAATTGTTCTCCCTGTTGAGCCATTTCAAATGGTTTTGAATAGTAAACGATTCTGCGAGCGAGTGCTCCTGCTATTTGGCGGAAAAGAATAGAAACATTTTTCTTTTGATTTTTTACCACAATAGTTGTACGCTCATTTTCTGTTGACGATTTTGGATGCCATGCAACTAAATACAAACCGGGATGGTATTTTACATAATCAACAGTTCCGCTAATAGGGTAGCGGTTTACATGTACATTTAAGGGCGACATAAATATAGAAACCTGAATACGTTTATCTTTAAAATATTCAGGTTCTTCTACTTCTTCAATTACCACTACTTTTCCATCGGCAGGCGCAATTATATGGTCGTCATTTAAAGTAGTATTCCTTTTAGGATTACGGAAAAAAGAAAGGATAAAAACAAATAGGTCAGCTGAAATTACCAATGATACAATTAAAGCTACAGGAAGAGCTTCACTTACAAAATCAGTACAATAAAATACAATTGCATTTACTACCGCTAAAAAGCAAATGGTAATAAGTATTGTTGGATAACCTTCTTTGTGAATGTACATTTTCGTTGTTGGTTGTTAGCTTTTAGTTATTAGCAGATCATTATTTGAAAATTACTAATAACGAACAACTAACAACCAATAACTATGTTTAAAATCTTTCAAATCTTGAGAAAAAGAAATTACCTTCTATCTGAGCATTTTCATCGCTATCAGAACCATGAACAGCATTTTCTCCAACAGATTTTGCAAACATTTTTCTAATAGTTCCATCTTCTGCATTAGCAGGATTAGTTGCACCAATTAATTTTCTAAAAGCTTCAAATGCATTTTCTTTTTCAAGAATAGCAGCTACAATAGGACCTGAAGACATAAAATCAACCAATTCTCCATAAAACGGACGTTCTTTATGCACTTCATAAAATGCCATAGCTTGTTCTTTGCTTAACCACAAATACTTCATGGCAATAATTTTAAATCCTGATTTTATTATTTTATCAAGTATTGCTCCTGTATGCCCTGCTTTTACAGCATCTGGCTTAATCATGGTAAATGTTCTGTTTCCGGCCATTTTAATTATAAATTACGATTTATGATTGTTGAATTAAACTATCCGCGAAATTATAAAATATATTCCGATTTTATATCAACATTATATGATGTAAAAATGTACTTTTAGTTTCATTATTAAATTTGTTAAACCAATTCCTTCCCTTTGGGGAGGCTAGGAGGGGTCTTTTTATGTTAACACCAACTCAAATTGCTGAATTAAAAAAAATACTTAGCAAGCCTAAACGCATTGTAATTACCACGCATAAAAATCCTGATGGAGATGCAATGGGATCTTCATTGGGCTTATACCATTATCTTATTCAAAAAGGGCATGCAGTAACTGTTGTAACACCTACTCCCTATCCAAAATTTCTATATTGGTTACCCGGAAACAATACGGTTCTTGTGTATCCTGAAAACAAAACAAAAGCAAGACGGCTTGCAAAAGAAGCAGATATTATCTTTTGTTTAGATTTTAATACGCTTGAAAGGCTAGATGAGTTTATGCCGGTAATCAAAAATACATCTGCTATAAAAGTATTAATTGATCATCATTTAGAACCAGATACTTTTCCTAATTACAGTTTGTCAAAAATAAAAGCCAGTTCAACATGTGAATTGGTGTATGATTTCATTAGCCTATTAAAAGATAAAGCTTTATTAAATAAAGATATTGCAGAGTGTTTGTATACCGGCATAATGACCGACACAGGTTCATTTAAATTTTCATGCACTTCTCCGCATACTCATCTTGTAGCTGCGCATTTAATGAAATTGGGGATTAATCATACCGTTATTCATAATAATATTTTAGATTCAAATTCATTAGATAGATTAAGGCTTTTGGGCTATAGCCTTAGTCAAAAATTAAAAATACTACCCGAATTTCATACTGCTTATATAGCGCTTACAAAAGAAGAATTACAGCAATACCACTATAAAACAGGAGATACAGAAGGTTTTGTAAATTATGCGCTTTCAGTTGATGGAATTAAAGTTGCAGGTTTGTTTACAGAAAAAGATAATATGATAAAAATATCATTACGATCAACCGGTAATTTTTCAGTAAATGATATTTGCAGGAAATACTTTAAAGGTGGCGGCCATCAAAATGCTGCAGGAGGTATGTCGAAACTTTTACTAAATGATACTTTACAGCAATTTGAATCTGTTTTACCCGAATATGCAGAGAATATTGTTAAGTTAGGATAAAGGTTATTTTATGGTCAGGCTAAGCAGATCGAAGCCTCGTAAAATAATCTATTCAGTCCACATTCTATTGATTATATTTTTATAATCTGCTTTTGTACTTATCGTACCATAGGTTTTTCCTATATTTTCAGCTAATCGAGAATTACAAAAAACACTTGCAGCCTCTGAGGAACTATGCTGAATCATTAAAGCACCTTGAAGAGCCAATGCTAAGCGTTCAACCGTGTAACGCGCATGAAATTCATTTAAAACAGCATCTTGAATTTCATCTATAATTTTTTTTGCAAATGAATCAAATAAAACATTTAAACCTTTTGCTTTATCAAATTCAGCAATTAAGGTTTGAATAACAGCAGGCTCTTTTTTAATAACACGCAACACATCTAAACATATAACATTGCCTGAACCTTCCCAAACAGAATAAAGCGGTGCTTCTTGATACAAACGAGGCATGATAGATTCTTTCACAAAACCATTTCCTCCATGGCATTCTAAAGCTTCGTAAACCAAATTGGGCGTTCGTTTGCAAATCCAATATTTTGCAATTGGTGTAACAATTCTGCTAAAAGCAGCCTCTTGTTCATTATTTTTTTTCTCATCAAAAGAATGCGCTAATCGCATCGTCAATAAAATGGCAGCTTCTGTTTCTAAACTTAAATCTGCCAAAACGTTTAACATTAATGGTTGATCTATTAATTTTTTTCCGAAAGCTGAACGATGCGTGCAATGATGAATGGCTTGTGTTGTTGCTTGGTGCATTAACCCCGCTGATGCAATTATACAATCTAAACGGGTATGGTTTACCATTTCAATAATGGTTGCAATACCTCTGCCTTCTTCACCAATCATACTGGCCCAAGCTCCATTAAATTCTACTTCGCTTGAAGCATTTGATCGATTACCAAGCTTATCTTTTAAACGTTGAATATAAAAATGATTTCTTTTCTCATCTGGTGTAAATCTTGGAAGTAAAAAACAAGACAATCCTTCAGGAGCTTGTGCTAACATTAAAAATGCATCACTCATAGGAGCGGAGCAGAACCATTTATGTCCGGTAATTAAATATTCATTGCCCGAGCCACCCCCATTTATAGGCATTGCCTTTGTTGTATTAGCCCTTACATCTGAACCGCCTTGCTTTTCTGTCATGGCCATTCCGCAAATAATTCCTTTTTTTTGTGAGGCTGGAATAAATCTTGAATCGTATTGATTGGATAGGATTTTTGGTAACCATTGAGAAGCTACATCTTCTTGTGCTTTTAAAGCAGGCACAATGGAAAATGTCATTGATATTGGACACAAATGCCCTAATTCAGTTTCGGCCAATAGCATCATTAATGCAGCTCTAGCAACATGTGCACCGGCTTGAGGTTTTACCCAAGGTAAAGAATGCAATTCATTTTTGATAGAAAGATTCATGAGACGATGCCATGCCGGATGAAACTCCACTTCATCAATTCTATTGCCGCATCTATCATGTGTATGTAATAAAGGAGAGTTTTCATTAGCCTGAGTGGCCCATTTCATTACTTCGCTACTACCACATTCTTTACCAAATTGCAGCAAACGATCAATTGCCCAATCAGCGGCATATCTTTTTACTGATTCTTTTAGAATAGAATTAGAGCGATACAAATTATAATTTTCAAGAATAGGAACCTGATTAAAAACTTCATGGGTTTTACTTATGGTTTCGACCACAGACTTAGTTTGAATCATAATAAAAAATTGGAAATAAAAGTAGAAAAGTAGAATGGTACGCACAAAAGAAAACTCCATTAGATAAAACTAATGTAGTTTTCTTTAAAAATTTTACATATAAATCGATTAACCTCTTTTTTCAATAGAGGTATGACTTGTATTTTTGCTATAGGCAGGACATCTGGTTTCTGTAACCTTGCATGACGACAATACAGACATCATTACTACAAGTGTTGCTGCTAATACTAAAACGGGCTTTTTCATATCAATAAGTTTTATGTTTCTAGAATCTCTAACGCATATTTTATAAAAAGGTTACAAAATATGCTAACAAAAGTAATTTAAAAACGAAATAATTCAAATCATAGTATCGTAATTATAAAAAACATTGAATAGTGATGAAACGTGAAGATGAAATACCTTCCTTTAAAAAACGCTGCTATCGTTGATTATTATGAACATGAGAAATAATCCAAGCTTCTTTTTTCAAATGAAGGAAGGGGGGGATTATATAATCTGAAATATAATTAACTTTACTTTTCAATATTTTTTAAATTTTAAAATTTAGATATATGGATTCACGTTATCCAATAGGAAAATTTAGTGTAGATGAAAAAAGTATTACTGAAGTAGAGCGAAAAAAATACATTCAAGAAATTGCGGAATTCCCTGTTTTGCTTGCAAAAGCTATATCCGGACTTAATAATGAGCAATTAAACACTCCTTACCGTGATGGAGGCTGGACGGTGAGACAAGTAGTGCATCATGTTGCAGATAGCCATATGAATGCGTATATAAGAATACGCTTGGCATTAACTGAAAATAACCCTACTATTAAACCCTACGAAGAGCAAAAATGGGCTGAATTATTTGATGCAAAAACTTCAAATGTGGAATTATCAATTAATATAGTAAAAGCAATTCATGAAAGATGGGTAATGTTGTTAAACAGTTTAGCAGAACTAGATTTTAAACGTACGTTTTATCATCCTGAAAATGGACTAACTAGTCTTGATAAATATTTACCACTCTATGCATGGCATGGCAAACATCATGCTGCACATATTATTACACTGAGAGAAAAAATGAATTGGCATTGATACGTAGAGATGGGAAAGGTTTTATTTTCCCGAAGAAAGTAAATTAATAAAGCCTTGTTTATTAAGTTCTACACCTGATTCATAAATAATATTCATTTGCCAAGTATACACTCCGGTTGGTAACATATTTTGATTTTTAAATGAACGACCATCCCATGGAGAAGTAACATCTGTTGAGTGAAATACAAGATTACCCCATTTATCGTAAACATTAAATTCAAATTGTTTGGTTTCCATATTATGAGTAACAGGTAAAAATTCATCATTTTTTCCATCCCCATTAGGGGTAAAAGAGGAAGGAATATACCAAGAGCTCATATCGCTTATAAAAATGGTATGCGAAACCGTATCAATACATTCGTAGTTGTTTTCAATAATTAATTTAATTTTATATTCTCCCGGAAGTTCATAATCATGAATGGGAATCGCGTCTTGCGAAATAGAACCATCCCCTAATTCCCAATACCACTTTATTGTATATGGGTTTTCTGATTCAGTAAAAAAACCCGGATATGTTTTGTCTACAAAAGTGATATTTTTATCGTAACTAGATGGATTACTAGGATTAGTAGTAAATTCAGCTTTAGGATAGGGATAAATTGATACTAAAGAATCAAAAGTCCCTTTTCGTGTACAGCCATAAACCGTTACGGTGCTTAAGCTTACTGTATAATAACCTACTGAATCGAAGTAATAAGTTACAGCTGAATCTGTTGATGTGGTGCCATCTCCAAAATCCCAAATTCGGCTAACTGTATAAACAGAAGTATCCCACGCATTTATTCCTCCCGGAACGCAACCAAAATTATTAGAATACATGATGTCTTCAGGTTTTATTACAGTTGAGTATATGGGAATGGCTTTGGTAAGGCTATCTATTAGCGTATCTTTTGAAACAATTAAAGTAACATTATAGGTACCTTCATCTGAATAGATATGTTCCGGATTTCGATCAGTAGAAGTACTTCCATCACCAAATCTCCATTTAAATTTATTGCCCCAAGTGGTAGCATTATCAAATTTGGTTTTTTCACCTTGGCAATTGCCTGATACAGAAAAAGATACTGTTGCATGGCCAATTTTGGCTTGCAAACAGAACAAAAGAATAGTTGTAAAAAAATATAAGTATCTGTTTTTCATATTAAAGTATTACAATACTTCTATCATTTATACTCTAAAAACAGGTAAAAGGTTACAAAAAAATGATTTTTGTTGGTAAGAAAAGCTAATATTCTTTTTCTCCAGCTTTAGCCTTATCATAATCAGGCTCTTTAATTAAATATTTATGATTGGCGGTATAGTGTAATGCAAAAAAAGAATCCCAATAGGCAGCTTTTGTGGTACCATCCCAATGGATAATTCCTTTTTTATACTGGTAAGATTGAAAGAGATTGAGGCAAATAAAAAGTACAGCTATTGTACAAAAGGCCTTAAATACAAGTTTGTATTTTTCTTTTATAGCTGCAATAAAGCATGCAAGAGGAATTGCCAATAAAATATAGGATTGAATCATAGATCTTAAGCCGAAAGATCCTCCATACCACCAACACCACCAGCTAAAGGCAATGTAAATATTTAAAATTGTGAATATAAAAATGGGCATAAAAAAATCTTTGAAATTTTTATACATAAAATAAATTCCAATTAAACTAAAAGTCATCATAGGAGTATATAAGAGCCAACCTTTTCTATAACTAAATAACCCATCAATAATATGAGGATTAAGAAAAAAGAAGCGTTCTTCTTTTGAATAGCAATCAAAAAACCATTGTCCTGTAATGTGTTTCCAATATATTAATTGAGGGATAAACGTTGTAAAAAATAAAATTGCCATAACGATTAAATGAAAATAATTTTTCAATAATATTTTTATTCTGTCAATGAACGTTTCATAATTATAAACGTTGTAAAAGGGTAGGAGTAAAAATAGCAGAATATCTGTTGGCCTCATTAAAGTTATCAATCCTCCAATAATACCAATAAATGAGGCATTTAGTAAAGTTCTTTTTTTCTCCCAATTGAGAAAGGCAAGTACAAACAAACTAAACAAAAAGAATAAATAAACATGTACGCGGGTTGGCAATAATACTGAATAGTAGAAGAAATTTGTTCCTAATGCAATGATAAAAATGGTGAAAGCAGTAATGGTATCATTAAAAAAACGCAATAATATTTTACGTAATAAAAAAAGACCCATTAGTCCATAAAATAAACCTCCTAAACTTACAAATAACTCGTATGATTCTGAATAACCGTCAGCTGCTTGCTTGGTCATTATGGCAAATAGATGGCCCACAAAGAAAAAGGGCATATATAGAATAGCAGTACCCATGGTTGTTTTAGATATTTGTCCGCCATTAGGCGTGGGTACTAGCCATATTTGATGATCTTTATATTTTTGATTTATTTCCGGTTTAAAAGCAAAACTTAAATCGTGATAAATGAAATAAGCCGGTAGATAGCAATAGTATTCAGTTGAATCTCCTTTAAAAGATTGGCTTAAAATATAATCATGATTATTAATAAATACTTCAATAAAAATGAGACAACAAAAAATGAAAACGAATTTAGAGTATCTGTTCTCTGAATTGAAAAATTTCTTAAACATAGAATGATTTTATGCCCTCACCCTGCCCCTCTCCCATGGGAGAGGGTAAGCTTGGAATTATTATTACATATTAGTTTCCTTAACGATATATAATGGCCTATTTCTAATATTATCTCCCATTCTGCTTATGTATTCACCAATAATGCCAATACCAATTAATTGAATGCCTCCAATAAATAAAATGCTAAGCATTAGGGATGTCCAGCCGAGAGCAAAATGTTTTAATATTAATCGAGAATACAAGGCATAGAGCATTAATAAAAATGAAATTCCTGAAACCAAAAATCCTGCAAAGGTTACAAATTTTAACGGAAAATTTGAAAATGATGTGATCCCGTCTATAGCAAAACGTATCATTTTTTTATAGGTATAAGCTGTTTTACCTCCATGTCGTTCTTGTCTGTCGTATTCAATTGATGTTTGATTAAAACCAATCCAAGAAATTTGCCCTCTTAAAAATTTATGCTGCTCGGGCATTTGCTTGAGCAGTTCAACAACTTTTCTGTCGATAATTCTAAAATCGCCTGTGTCAATTGGAATATTAATAGATGTAATTTTTTTTAGAATTCGATAAAAAGTTTTAGCCGTAAACTTTTTAAAAAAAGTTTCTTCATTTCTGTTTTTTCTTTTTGCACAAACTACTTCATAACCTTCTTTGTATTTAGTAAAGAGATCAATAATTATTTCCGGAGGGTCTTGTAAATCGGCATCAATAATAACAACTGCTTTTCCACCAGAATAATTTAGTCCTGCGGTTACAGCTATTTGATGACCAAAATTGCGACTAAAATCAATGTACTTGACTTGATTATTCGTTAAGGCCAATTGTTTAATTAAAACAATAGATGAATCAATACTACCATCATTAACAAAAATATATTCTGTTTTTATTGCTAATTTTTGGCTTACAGCCATTAACTTTTCACATAAAAGTTGAATGTTGGCTTGTTCATTGTAAACCGGAATAACAATAGAAAGTTCAGGCATTTTATACCAGTTTTATTTTTATTTTAGTCCAACAGTTTTTTGCTATAATGCCGATATAACAGCCGTTTAGGCCAATGAAATTGGACTATTACGGATGTATAATTGGTATTAATTTAAGTTCATTTCAGGAATTTCGCCTTCTATAATTAATTTTCCTTTGGTAGCATTTTTAATTTGATCCACCGAAATACCGGGTGCACGTTCGAGCAGTTTAAAACCTTGTGGTGTTACATCTAATACTGCTAATTCTGTAACAATTTTTTTTACGCATTGTGTACCTGTAAGTGGGAGTGTGCATGCAGGTAATAATTTAGATTCTCCTGCTTTATTTACATGTTGCATGGCAACAATAATATTTTTTGCAGAGGCCACTAAATCCATAGCCCCACCCATTCCCTTTACCATTTTACCCGGTATTTTCCAATTGGCAATATCACCTTTTTCGCTTACTTCCATTGCTCCTAAAACAGTTAAATGAACATGGCCACCACGAATCATGGCAAAACTCAATGCCGAATCGAAAAATGCAGAACCCGGAACTGTAGTAATGGTTTGTTTACCTGCATTAATGATATCTGGATCTATTTCACTCTCTAAGGGGAATGGCCCCATACCCAACAATCCATTTTCAGATTGAAGCACAACATTAATTCCTTTAGGGATATAATTGGCAACCAATGTTGGAATACCAATTCCTAAATTTACGTAGTAACCATCTTTGAGTTCTTGCGCTATTCGCTTAGCAATACCATTTTTATCGAGCATTTTAATTTGAAAATTTGAAAATGGGTTAATTTGAAAATGTTTTTGAGCTTGTATTTTTCTTTGAGGTAGAAATTATTTTTGATAAAATTTTTATTACCTCTTGCACTTGCTTAAGTAATAGGCTTGTATCAGGATATTGGCATTCCTCACACAATAATAGCCAATACTCTGTTTCATCAGCTTCTTTAGCTGCAATTTTTAATTTGTGAATAAAATCTAATTTACTTTCTGCATTTTGAGCTTCTCTTATATTGGCACCAATTGAAGTTCCTGATTTTAATAATTGTCTGGCAATAATATATTTATTTTGCTTTTCTAGTTGCTCTGTATATTTAATAATATCAATAGCTAATCTAAAGCTTTTATCAACAATTGGATTTTGTTCTTGATCGTTTCGCATAAACATTATCAAATTTTCAAATTAATACATTCTCAAATTGTTCTGATAGTTCTATTCTCAATCCTCTTCTCGTAATCTGTTCCCTGAAAAATTCTTTGTATAAAAATACCAGGAGTATGAATTTGGTTGGGATCAAGTGATCCGGCTGGTACTAATTCTTCAACTTCTGCAACCGTAATTTTTCCGGCCATAGCCATTAATGGATTAAAATTACGGGCTGTGCCTTTGTATATTAAATTGCCATCGGTATCGCCTTTCCATGCTTTTACGAAAGCAAAATCGGCAATGAGCCATGATTCTAAAATGTGCATTTTACCATTAAATTCTCTCACTTCTTTTCCAAGTGCTACTTCGGTTCCAAAACCGGCAGGTGTAAAAAAAGCAGGAATACCGGCACCTCCGGCTCTGCAGCGTTCGGCTAAGCTTCCTTGAGGAATGAGCTCTACTTCCAATTCACCACTTAGCATTTGGCGTTCAAATTCTTCGTTTTCTCCAACGTATGAAGATGTCATTTTTTTGATTTGCTTGTTTTGAAGCAATAAACCCAAACCAAATTGATCAACACCGGCATTGTTTGAAATACAACTTAAATTTTTGATGCCACTTTTTGAAAGTGCTGCAATACAATTTTCAGGAATGCCACAAAGGCCAAAGCCTCCAAACATTAAAGTCATGTTATCTTTAACACCTTGTATTGCTTCTTGTGGGCCTAATATTGTTTTGTTCATAGTTTTAAAGTAAAAGGATATTAAAAATTAAATTTTTCCTTGATATATATCCCATATAGGAAAACACATCTCATAATCTCCCCAAATAATATCTCCATATTCAATTTTGTATGATTTGAATTTACTTTTATCAAGAAATTGATTAGTTGTTGGATTCATTGATGATGAAATAAAACTTTTAAAGTCAATAATATTTTTCTTTCCATCATTAAATGAAAATTGAATTTTATATTCGCCAAGATATTCTGCTTTTTCAATAGAAACTACCATGTTATTTTATTTCTTTAGTTATTTTTTCGGGATTAAATGTTTTATGCAAAACAAAAAAGTCAATCCATTTTTGAATGATATCGTTTTTATATGCATTTACTAATTTATTGAAACGCTCTAATTCTGTTCTTTCAAGAGGGAGTTTCCCTTTTACATTTAAAATTCTAATTTCAATAATTTTACCATTCTGAATAATTATTTCAGCTTTACTTTCGCGATTTTGAAACCGTCCATGAACGTGAATGGGTTCATGTTCTCTTGAATAAAATAAAATTATAAGTCCGAAATATTCGTATAGTTTTGGCATAAATTTCAATCAAAAGAATTTTCATCAAAAACACTTGGATCTGGTTTGTATTTCCCACAATTGAATTCAACATTTAAACCTTCTGGGGCAGGATCAAATGGCCTTGTTGTAATACCCAATGATTTATCTTTATAAACCGATTTCATGTACCAAGCCCAAATAGGCAAGGCCATATTGGCTCCTTGACCTAATTGAATAGAACGAAAATGCACGCTTCTGTCTTCACATCCCACCCAAACACCCGTAACCAAATCGGGAACTATTCCTATAAACCAACCGTCAGATTGATTTTGAGTGGTTCCTGTTTTTCCGGCAATTTCATTGGTAAATCCTCCTTCGTAACGAGAACCTCTTAATCTTGCACCTGTTCCTTGAACTCCTGAAGTATAGCCACTCACCCCTTTTAATAATGAAAGTGATAAATAAGCAGTGTTTTCACTAATAGCCTCATTTTGTTTAGGAACAAATTCTTGCAATACATTTCCGTTTTCATCCTCGATACGGGTAATCATGATGGGTTCCGTCCAAACGCCTTTATTGGCAAAGGTTGCAAAAGCCCCAGTCATTTCATAAAGAGAAATATCCGGTGTGCCAAGGCAAATGGAAGGTACGGCAGGTATATCACTTGTTACTCCCATTTTTCTAGCAATATTAACTACAGCTTGAGGCCCAAATTGTTTCATTAAATAAGCTGTAACGCAATTGGTAGAGGTAGCTAGGGCTTCTGTTAAGGTCATGTCTCCTCCATATTTACCATCAGAGTTCTGTGGCGACCAAGTGCCTCCTTCAGGCAAATCAAAATAAACGCGGGCATTGGGTATTTTCCGGCATGGCGACCAACCTTCTTGCATAGCAAGTGTATAAACAAAAGGTTTAAAAAGAGAACCTACTTGTCGCTTACTTACAATTACGTGATCGTATTTAAAGTGTTTGAAATCTATACCCCCTACATAAGCCTTTACAAAACCGGTATGCGGATCTACAGAAAGCATGCCTGCTTGTAAATAATATTTATAATAAACAATAGAATCCCTGGGGCTCATGGTGGTGTCTTTATAACCTTCCCATGAAAATACGGTCATGTCTGTTGGTTTATAAAAATTGGAGATAATATCATTCTCGCTCGTTCCATTGGCTTTTAAACTAGCATAACGTTCAGAACGATGAATGGACTCAAGAATTAATCTGTCTATATCTTTTTGAGATAGGGCATGATCAAAAGGCGCATTTTTTCTGCCTTTCATATGATTAAAAAAAGCAGGTTGCAAATCTCCTTTCAAATGTTTTGTCATGGCTTCTTCAGCATACAGCTGCATACGAGAGTCAATGGTGGTGTATATTTTTAAACCATCTTTATATAAATTATAAGGTGTACCATCAGGCCTGTTATGTTTTTCGCACCAGTCTTTCATGTAACTGCGAATGTATTCTCTAAAATAAGGTGCTAATCCTTCATCATGGCTTGCATTTTGAAAGTGAAGCGTTACAGGAATTTGTTTTAATGAATCGTATGCTGCCTTTGTAATGTAATTGTATTTATTCATTTGAAACAACACTACATTTCTTCTTTGCATCGCTATTTGAGGCCTGCGTTTAGGATTGTATAATGCAGGATTTTTTGCCATGCCAACAAGCATAGCAGCTTCTTCTAATTTTAATTTATCAGGAGCAGCATTAAAATAAACATAGGAAGCAGATTTAACTCCAACAGCATTATTAATAAAATCAAAACGATTGAGATACATGGTAAGTATTTCGTCTTTTGAATATTGTTTTTCTAGTTTAACGGCAATAATCCATTCTTTAATTTTTTGAAATAAACGGGCAATTTTAGAATCGGGTCTTTCGTGAAACAACATTTTAGCCAACTGTTGTGTAATGGTACTTCCACCACCACCTGATTCCTGCCTAAGTATTCCGGTTTTAACAATAGCCCTTAGCAAGCCTCTAACATCAACACCCGAGTGATTATAAAACCGAGCATCTTCGGTTGCAATTAATGCATTTACTAAGTAGGGAGAAAGCTCTTCGTATCTTATGTTTGAACGATTTTGAATATAGTAAGTTCCAAGAATTTTATGATCGGCTGAAAAAACTTCTGTAGCCTGATTGCTTTTAGGATTCTCCAGATCTTCAAATGAGGGCATATAACCTAAAAGGCCATAAGAAGCACCCACCAATACCAATACCACAGATAAAATACCACCTAAAATAATTGACCAAAATATAATAATGTATTTCCTATTTGATGATTTACTCATGAAGGCTATTTTTTTTAATCTCTGTTTATGGTATTTTTTGAACAAAAATAGTAAATAATACAATCAAATTATAAGGTGATGTTTAGGTTAATAAAAACAATACTTTTGATAAAGAAATAGCCGTTTCATCTTGCTGATTTACCAATTGGAAAAGTAAAAGAAGTAACAGGTTTTTTTGCTACTGATTAAAATAGATTCTCATGTACAAAAACGGATTATTTACTAATGAAACTCCTTCTTTGCTTTTGCATATTCAGTTAATAGAGTGGCCGGTTTAAATCTGTTTCCAAATTTTTGTTGTAAGGCCTCCATTTTAGCAACAATTTTATCTGCACCCAGCGTATCTATATAACGGAATGGCCCACCTAAAAAGGGCGGAAATCCTAAACCAAACACTGCACCCATATCGCCATCTCGAGCAGATAGTAAAATGTTTTCTTGTAAACAGTATACCGCTTCATTCACCATCATTAATGAAATACGATCTTGAATTTCTTCTGAAGAAAATTGCTTGCGTGTATTGCCTCCAAAAAATTTATATGCTTCATCATTTACTTTTCCTTTTATTTTTTTACCGGTTTGTTCGTCATACAAATAAAATCCTTTTTTGTTTTTACGACCTTTGAATCCAGCCTCAGCCATTTTTTTCATAGCATCACTCGCTTTACCTCCACGTTGTTCAAACAAAATACCTAAGCCACCTTCAGTAATATGAGCTCCAACATCTATACCTACTTCATCCATTAAAGTAACCGGGCCAACAGGAAAACCAAATTGTCGCATTACTTTATCCAATTGCAGCATATCTGCACCTTCTTCTAATAATAACAAGGCTTCATTTAAGAGCGGACATAAAATTCTTGTGGTATAAAATCCGGGGCCATCTTTTACTACAATGCATGTTTTTCCTTGGCGAATACCTACTTCCAAAGCTGTTGCAGTAACCCATTCAGCCGTTTTATCAGTAACAATAATTTCGAGCAATGGCATTTTGGGAACAGGAGAAAAATAATGCATGCCAATCACATTTTCTGGGCGCTTTGAAGCTTTCGCAATTTCAGAAATGGGCAATGCTGATGTATTAGAGGCAAAAATACAATCCGGTCTAAGGTTGGTTTCTGTTTCTTGCAATACTTTATGTTTTACTTTTAGATCTTCAAAAACTGCTTCAATAATCATATCTGCTTTATGAAAACCTGAATAATCAAGATTGGCTGTTATTTTATTCATCAATGTTTCTGCATCAGCTTTAATCATTGATTTATTTTTCACTTTTTTAGAAAGTGCTTTCCAAATATTTTTTTTAGCTGTTGCAATCGTATCTGCAGAAAGATCTTTAAGCATCACATTCATTTTATTTTGAACGCTTACTTCAGCAATCCCCTCGCCCATAAAGCCTGCACCTAAAACAGCCAATGTATCCACATCTTTTACTTTATCCTTCATCGGATTTTTTTTCATATCCGTCATCGCAAAAAAGATATTGATCAATTGTTTTGATTGTGGTGTTTGTAATAATTCATCAAACAATTGCGTTTCTTTTTTACCTGCTGCTTCTTGTGAATTACTCAATCCAAAACGAACCGATTCCAAAATTTTTATAGGTGCAGGATAATTCCCAAAAGTAGCTCTCAATGTCATTTCCTTGGCTTTGGTAAAAATGATGTTGCGCATTAAAGCACTTTCTATTACTTTATTTACAAACGACAGTTTGCTTTCTCTTTTAAATTCACCTTTTGCTAGTTTCATTGCTAATTTTTTAGCTGCCGAAAGTAATTTAGGGGCATCCACCAAATCATCAACCAAGCCCATTTTATAAGCTTGCAAAGCATAAATATTTTTTCCGGTAAGCATCATGTCTAAACCTTTTTGAATACCCACCAAGCGAGGCAAGCGATAGGTTCCGCCCATACCCGGCAACAAGCCTAGTTTTACTTCGGGCAATGCAAGAATGGTCGAGCCATCTTTACTGGCAACTCTACCCGCACAAGCCATTGATAATTCCAAGCCACCTCCCATGCAGGCTCCATTTATAGCAGCCACAAATGGTTTTTTAGAATTTTCTAATTTATTGAGCATTGTATGTCCACCTAAAGCTGCTTTTACCGCTTCTCCAGGGCCCATTGCTAAAAATTTTTCAATATCAGCTCCTGCAATAAAAGTTTTTTTACGACTTATTAATACAGCCGCTTTTATTTCAGCATCATTTTGTATGGTTTGAAAAGCCCTTTCAAATTCATCTACCAAATCAAGAGAAACTTTGTTTACAGGTTCTCCGGGCATATCCATCCAAATAACACCAATGCCATCTTGTTTTTCTATTGTTAGGTAGGTTTGTTTTTCTGTTGTTGTCATGTTAGTTCAAAGTTTGAAAGTTTAAAGTTCAAGGTTGGTTTTAGTAAAGTTCGTAATTGTCATTAACAAAAATGCTAAAAATTTTGAATAGTCAGGTTCAGGATATTAAATGTGCTTCTTTATTAATTCGCATGACACAAAAATTCATATTTGAGCTCAATATATGACTAAATATCTCATGTAAATATTTTGTACCCTTAGCTTTAAAAATATTATACAGATTCTTAATTTGATCCCCTTCCCCTATTCTATACCCCTTATCTTTTTCTTGGCCAAGATACCAATATTCATCAATTATATTGCCTTCTTCAAAATAGATCCAACGCCAGTTATCTGTAGAATCATTGTTATGTCCATACAAAGCCGGACATTGGCATTTTTGCGAAATAAACTTGACTAAATTTTCATCTCGGTTGTAATCCGAAACTATAATTGTCCATCCGTTAGAAGAACTTTCAAGAACAACGTATTGTATATATTCAAGATCAAAATCATCCAAATTCAATTTTTGGATTTCTTCAACGGATAAAATTTCAATATCAAAATAGTTTTTTTCTTCATAATATTGCTTAAGACTTTGAAGTGTTTTTTGATAAGAGCTTTTTATATGATATTCTACTGAAAATTTACTCATCTGCTAAAGTTTATTTTCAACAAAGCTCGTAATGGTCATTAACAAAAATGCTAAAGATTTTGAATAATTCAATTCAGGATATTCGATACCTAGTTTTTTGATATTGGAATAATAGAATTTCAAATTATTATAATAATTTCTTTCAAGAGGTACAGAAGTTGCTTTTTCGCCCAAATGCTCTTTTATAAACCACTTTTCCAAAAGCCTTGCTGTTCTTCCGTTGCCATCTTGAAATGGATGTATTTTTACAAAGGTAAGATGAATATGCGATGCAAAGTAAAAAACTGAAATGGGATCTAATTTTGCACTTAGTAAAAAATCAATATCCTCAAATAATTTTTTCAATTCAGATTTTATTAATGAAGGCTCCACAGCAACATATTCTATTTTATCTTCCTTATTCACTACAAACATAGGATTATTCCTAAAACTCCCTTGTTGTGATTTTGGAAGCAAATGCTTGCTTAATACGGCATGTGCTTTTTTAACATTGCTAAGACTAAGTTTATTCTTATAAATAAATTCGTACGTTTTATACAAATCATCTGCTCTTCTTGTATAATCGGGCTTGTACTTTACTTTCTGAAATTTGTATTTAAAATAGCTATCAAAATCAATGTCTTCCCCTTCAATTTTTGAGGAATAAACAGATGAAACTGATGTGTAAAATTGAAAGTAATCAACTGGGATTTCTAATTTTTTTTTTGAATTAAGAATTTTTAGAAACGATTTGGCATCAATGGCATTTTTAAATGCATCAAGCAAATTAATTTGGATTATTTTAAGGTCAGTTTCTTTCAATTCAATCAATTATTTCACCTCGCGAATATACAAATATATTGCCTCTCAGATTTTAGCATCAGAAATTTATTTGATCACAAAGAAATGCATCAAGCAAATATTTTTATCTTTATCACCCATAAAAAAATATTGTGATTTATCATTTATAATCTATTATAAAAATGGCCGAAATAGTAAAAATGCCCAAATTGAGTGATACCATGACAGAAGGCGTGGTAGCAAAATGGTATAAAAAAGTGGGTGATAAAGTTAAATCAGGCGAATTGCTTGCCGATATTGAAACCGACAAAGCCACTATGGAATTTGAATCGTTTCAAACAGGTACGCTATTACATATAGGCGTTGAAACCGGAAAAGCCGCTCCTGTTGATTCTATTTTAGCCATTTTAGGAAATGAAGGTGAAGACATTAAAGAAATAATTAAGAATGAAGAATTAAGAATTAAGAATTCAAAACCAGGAGAGAAAATTCAAGAAAAAAAGGTAGAAGCAAAAACTGCATCAACATCTGAAAATGCATTAAAACAAGAAACTAAAGTTTCTAAGCCCGAAACTAAAAATACCAAACAAGAAATCAACATTACTAATAACGAACAACTAACAACTAATAACAGATTAAAAGCTTCTCCCCTAGCCAAAAAAATGGCTGAAGAAAAAGGAATTGATATTAATGCGATGAAGGGCTCAGGTGATTTTGGCCGAATTGTGAAACGAGATATTGAAAATTTTAAAGGGTATTCGGGTTCCTATTCTCAAGCCATAACAAAAGAAAGCTACCATGAAGAAGATGTTTCGCAAATGCGTAAAACCATTGCCAAACGTTTAGCTGAAAGCAAGTTTTCTGCACCCCATTTTTACTTAACCATGGAAATTAACATGGATCAGGTTGTAGATGCACGCAAACAAATGAATGAAACTTTAAATGAAAAAATTTCTTTTAACGATATTGTATTAAAAGCTACTGCGGTTGCTTTACGCAAACATCCTAAAGTTAATTCATCTTGGCAAGGAGACCCTTCGACAGGCTCAGGGCAAGCTACTATTCGTTACAACGAACATATTCATATTGGTGTTGCCGTTGCCGTTGATGAGGGTCTTCTTGTTCCAGTAGTTCGCTTTGCTGATTCAAAATCATTTGTACAAATTGGACACGAAGTAAAAGCCCTTGCTCAAAAAGCAAAAGATAAAAAACTACAACCTGCAGATTGGACCGGCAATACATTTACCATTTCAAATTTAGGAATGTTTGGTATTGAAGAATTTACAGCTATTATCAATCCTCCAGATGCTTGTATTATGGCAGTGGGTGCTATTAGGCAAGTCCCTGTGGTTAAAAATAATGTTGTTATGCCCGGGAATGTGATGAAAGTTACCCTTTCATGTGATCACAGGGTTGTAGATGGAGCAACAGGAGCAGCATTTTTACAAACCTTTAAAAATTTACTAGAGAACCCGATACTTATGCTTATTTAGAATTAAACTATATGATATTCACTAAAATAGAGCATAGTAATCAATAAAAAAATAAGTTTCATTCTTTGATATTTATATATTTTAATTACATTTGCTTATTATTTTTAAATTAAATTTTTTATGCAAAAAGGTACCGTAAAGTTTTTCAACACAACCAAAGGTTTCGGATTCATTACTCCGGAAGACAGCAGTCAAAAAGACATCTTTGTTCACGTTTCAGGTTTAATTGACCAAATTCGTGAAAATGATAAAGTAAAGTATGAAGTACAAAATGGCAAAAAAGGTTTAAATGCCGTTAACGTAACACTAGCATAAGTTTATTTTATTTAACATGTAAATCCCATCCGCTTAAAGCAGATGGGATTTCTTTTTTTGAGGCCTTCTTTTAATCCTATTTCTTACCACCCAACATTAGCAATTCGTTAATTTGAATTTCGGTGGTATAGCGTTTTACGCCTTCTTTATCGGTATAATTATTATTCACCAACTTACCCTCAATTGCCACTTCATGGCCTTTTAAAAGATATTTTTCAATAATATCTGCCGTTTTACCCCAGGCAATTAAATTGTGCCATTGTGTTTCGGTTACTTTTTCACCCTTTGCATTTTTGTAGGTTTCATTCGTAGCCAGGTTTAGTTTAGCTAATTTTTTTCCGCCATCAAGGTTTTTGATTTCCGGATTAGAACCTAAATTTCCGATTAATTGTACTTTGTTACGTAGTGTGTTCATAAGATTTGGTTTTGTGCTTGCATTATGCAAACGGTTAATAATTAAATTTGAGTTTGGTTTATCAAAAAAGTTTGTTGCTTAGTTTGATATCACAAAGTTGAGGGCAATTGCAAAAAAGATTCGGTTATTAATTGTTTATAATCGAATTTTGTTGATTGCAACCGTTTGTAGTCGAATATTTATAGGTACATTTGCTTAATAAATAGTTAACGGTCATTGTATTGTCGCAATAAAAAACTGACAGAAAAAGGGAAAAAATAAATTTAACAATCAAAATTTTATTTTATGGCAAAACAAGTTTTTATCAATTTAGCAGTAAAAAACCTTCAAAAATCTATGGACTTTTACACTGCATTAGGGTTTACAAATAATCCACAATTTTCAGATGATACAGCAAAATGTATGGTTTGGAGTGAAAACATTTTTGTGATGATAATGACACACGAAAAGTTTATTGGATTTATAACAAAACCCATTGCAGACACCAAAAACAATATAGCTGGTCTATTTTCTCTATCAGTTGAAAGTGTTGATGAAGTAAACAACATTTTGACGAATGGTTTAAAAGCTGGTGGAACAGAACCTAGCGAAATGAGAGATTATGGTTTTATGCAACAAAGAACCATTGAAGATTTTGATGGACATACGTGGGAAGTTTTCTATATGGATATTACAAAATTTCCAACAGAACAACCAAACGCATAAACTGAATTAATTTTAACAAATAAAAAAAATGGCACAAATAAATCCTCACTTCAATTTCAATGGAAATGCTGAAGAAGCATTCAATTTTTACAAATCAGTATTTGGCGGAGAGTTTGCAAAAATTATTCGTTTCAAAGATCTTGCAAGCCCTGAATTTCCAGTAGCAAAAAAAGAAGAAAATAAAATTATGCACATTGCTTTACCTATTGGTAAATGTAGTATGTTGATGGCAAATGATGTTCCGGAAGCTATGGGGCGAACAAATGAAAATGAGAACAGAAGTAAAATTGTAATCAGTACAGAAAGCAAAGAAGAAGCCGATAAATTATTTAACGGACTTTCAACAGGTGGACAAATTGAAATGCCAATTACTGACAGTCCTTGGGGTTCCTATTTTGGTATGTTTCGTGATAAATATGGTATTGAATGGATGGTTGACTTTGCCCCGAAATATAAAGGACAAATATAAAATGATTAAACCAATAATAACTATTTCAATTGTAACAATTCTTATTAGTTACAATTTGATAAATAAAAAAACAAAAAATATGGAAGAACAAAAAAATGAAACAACAAACATCGCTTCAGCTAACGACACAACTCCTAAGGTAATTGGCATTGGAGGGATTTTCTTTTTTTCTGATAATCCCAAAGAATCAAGAGAATGGTATAGTAAGAACTTAGGGCTCGTAAGCAATGAGTATGGTTCTAGTTTTGAATCAAGAAATGTAAACAAACCTGATGAAGTTAACACGCTCCAATGGTGTTTGTTTAAAAAAGGCAGTGAATATTTTGCTCCTTCAAAAAAAGAATTTATGATTAATTATAGAGTACAAAATATTGAAGGGCTTGTAAAAAAACTAAAAGAAAACGGAGTAACCGTACTTGATAGTATTGCAACTTATGATTATGGAAAATTTGTTCACATACTTGACAAGGAAGGAAATAAAATAGAATTATGGGAACAAATTTGATACTGACAAAAATGGTGGCAAAACAACGTAACACTCCTAAGTACTATAAAGCGTAGAACATATTTATTTCAACAAATAAAATAATATAACCATGAAAAATAAAAAGGACTTACCAACCAAACAGCAACAAGAACTACTTAACACTTTAAAATCTCGTTTTGAGAAAAATAGGAACCGCCATATAGGTCTTGAATGGTCTAAAATACAGGCAAAGCTACAGACTAATACAGAAAAACTGTGGTCGCTTAATGAAATGGAAAAAACTGGCGGTGAACCTGATGTTGTTGGCCATGATAAAAAAACAGGCGAATTTATTTTTTATGATTGTTCAGCAGAAAGTCCGAAAGACCGAAGAAGTCTTTGTTACGACCAGGAAGCGCTAAATACAAGAAAAGAACATAAACCAAAAGATTCTGCTATGAATATGGCAGCTGCTATGGGCATTGAACTTTTAACCGAAGAAGAATACCGTGAGCTACAAAGACTTGGAAAGTTTGATACAAAAACATCGAGCTGGATAAAAACACCTTCAGATATTAGAAAATTGGGAGGTGCCATCTTTTGTGATTGCCGCTATAATACTGTATTTGTTTATCACAATGGTGCAGAATCATATTATGCGGCCAGAGGGTTTCGAAGCTCCTTACGGGTTTAATTTGTTTTAAAGCTGCTGAAATGCGTTACACATCTGCGAAGCAAATCAATACAAAAGATTTGAGTCGTTGGCTTAAAAAGCCAAAGTAATTCAATACTATGGGCAATATGCTAATGTTGAAAATAGTATTTGCATGAAAAAAATAATTAAATAAATACGTTTATAAAATATCTAAAATGGATAAAACTCAAATAGCAGTAAACGTATTTAATAAATGGGCAAAAGAATACGAAAATAAATTTATGGATGTCAATTTGTATAAAGATTCATTTGACTTTTTTTGCAAAACTATTGAAAAAGAAAATGCAGCAATTTTAGAAATTGCTTGCGGCCCCGGCAATATCACTAAATTTTTATTAGAAAAAAGGCCAGATTTTAAAATATTGGGAACAGATTTAGCCCCAAACATGATTGCTCTTGCTAAAATTAATAATCCCCAAGCTGAATTTCAATTAATGGATGGTAGAGATATTAGAACGATTGGTAAAAAATACGATGCCATCATGTGTGGATTTTGTTTGCCCTATCTCTCAAAAGAAGAAGCTATAAAATTAATAAGTGATGCATCATATCTATTAAACTCTAAAGGCTTATTTTATTTAAGTACCATGGAAGATGATTACAGCAAATCAGGATTAAAAAAAGGAAGAAAAGGAGATGAAATATTTATGCATTACCATCAAGCGGATTACTTGACAAAAACCTTAGAAGAAAATAATTTGAAAATTATAGCTTTACAACGTAAAAATTATCTATCAGACAATGGAGAAAAAACAACGGATCTAATAATAATTGCACAAAATATATGTAATGATGAAGGCAAAAAGTAATATACCTGCAAATATTGATGAATACATTTTAGCTTTTCCTAAAAGCACACAAATACTTTTAGAACAAGTTCGCAGTACAATAAAAAAAGTGGCGCCCAAGGCAGAAGAAATAATCAGTTATGGAATGCCGGCATTTAAATTAAATGGAGTACTGGTTTATTTTGCAGGATACAAGAACCATATTGGATTTTATCCTCTGAGATCAGGTATAGAAACGTTCAAGAAGGAAATAGCTATTTATAAATGGTCGAAAGGAGCTATTCAATTTCCAATGGATAAAAAAATGCCGACTGCACTCATTAGTAAAATTGTAAAATTTAGGCTTAAAGAAAATTTAGAAAAGAGCAAAGCAAAAAAAAGAATATAAATATGGATCAAAAATGTTTAGAATGTGGCGAACCCATAAAAGGCAGAATAGACAAAAAATTCTGTTCAGATATTTGCCGTAATAGCCATAATAACAAACTCAATAGTGATACTACAAACTATATGAGAAACGTAAATAATGTTTTACGTAAAAACCGGAGAATACTCGAAAACCTTATTCCTGCAGAAACAGCCAAAGCCACAAAGTCGAAATTGAATTCCCTAGGCTTTGATTTCAATTATTTTACCAATACATATACGACTAAAAAGGGAGCAACCTACTTTTTTTGCTACGAATACGGTTATCTGCCTATCGAAAATGAGCTTTACTTTTTGGTTAAAAGAAAGGAATACAACAATCGATAAAACTTTTACGAAGGGTAATGGCTTTTGAATAATAAAGTAAGAACTCATCTTGCATGATACTTTCAATTGCTTGTAGCATTGCTGAATCTCTTACTTTATTATCATGAATGTAGTAACTGTAAAGTTTATTGGTTAGATTTTATAGGCTCATTATATAAGCCCAGACTTAAGTCTGGGCTTATCAATCAATCAATCTGTATTAATTTTTAGCTACATTATTTACGATAGCTTCTTTAATTTTATTTTCAAGTTCCAATGCTAAATCCGGATTATCAATAAGCAATTGTTTAACCTGATCTCTACCTTGACCTAATTTAGTATCTCCATAACTAAACCAAGAACCGCTTTTCTTAATTACATTAAGTTCAGCACCCATATCAACAATTTCTCCAACTTTAGAAACACCTGCACCATAAATTACATCAAATTCGGCTTGACGAAATGGAGGAGCCATTTTATTTTTGATTACTTTAACTCTTACTCGGTTACCCATAACCTCATCTCCATTTTTAAGCTGCCCAATTCTTCTAATATCCAAACGAATAGAAGCATAATATTTAAGCGCATTACCACCGGTTGTTGTTTCAGGATTTCCAAACATTACTCCAATTTTTTCACGAAGTTGGTTAATGAATACACAACAACATCCTGTACGGCCAATTGATGCTGTAAGTTTACGCAATGCTTGCGACATTAATCTGGCATGTAAGCCCATTTTAGATTCACCCATTTCACCTTCAATTTCTGCTTGCGGTGTTAATGCTGCTACTGAGTCAATAACAATTATATCAATAGCTCCGGAACGAATCAAATTTTCTGTAATTTCTAATGCTTGTTCTCCATTATCCGGTTGAGAGATTAAAAGATTTTCTACATCAACACCTAATTTTTCAGCATAGTAACGATCAAAAGCATGCTCTGCATCTATGAAAGCAGCAATACCACCTTTTCTCTGACATTCAGCAATGGCATGAATAGCCAATGTAGTTTTACCGGATGATTCAGGGCCATATATTTCAACAACTCTTCCTTTTGGTAAACCGCCAATGCCTAATGCAACATCAAGTGTTAATGATCCGGTAGGTATTATTTCAGATTCAATAACAGGTTTATCTCCTAATTTCATGATAGTACCTTTGCCATAGGTCTTTTCAAGTTTATCAATAGTTAATTGAAGTGCTTTTAGTTTTTCATTCGCAGTAGTTGTAGTAGACATAATATTTAAGTTTAGAGTTTAGCTTTTGATGTTTTGGGTTTACTTGATTTTTGTGTTGCTTTATAGTCTTCTAGTATTTCTTGTGCATGTTCTTTGGTATTTACTTTAGTAAATATTTTTTCGATTTTTCCGGTTTCTGAAATAAGAAAAGTAGTACGCAAAGTTCCCATATGCGTTTTTCCCATAAATGTTTTTTCTCCCCAAACGCCATATCTAAGATTTACTTTTAATTCCGGATCAGAAATTAAACTGTAGGGCAATTTATAATCAGTAATAAATTTCTTATGAGATTTTTCATTGTCTTTGCTTACCCCAATTACTTCAAAGCCTTCTTTTTTCAAGTCTTTGTAATAATCACGCAAACTGCATGCCTCTGCTGTACATCCGGGAGTATTATCCTTAGGATAAAAAAATAACACCAATTTTTTTCCTTTATAATCACTTAAAGAAATAGTTTTTCCTAGCTGGTTTTTTGCAGTAAAATTAGGAGCTGTGTCTCCTTCTTTAAGATTGGTCATCAATTATTGGGCTTATTTAAATATTTATGGAAAAATGGGCTTACAAATAAGCCCATTCTTCCATTCTTTAGCAAATAAAGCTAAAAGAAGTTATTAACATATTTTATCTTACAATAAATTCATGTTTTGCTTTGTTTGCACCAAGATTTATTTCTATCCAATATATGCCGGAATTTGTTGGAGAGATAAGGCTAGGTGAAAATAAATAGGAAGTCTTATTCATTATAGATGCCTTAATAAGATGGCCATTCATATCATACATTTTCATGTTTATTTTTCCGATATAATCATTTTGTAATTGAATAGAAATATTTTGATTGGAATTTACAGGAGATGGAAATAGAGAAAAATCAATACTATTAGCTTGAGTAACTATTTTACTTACAATATCAGACAAATCACTTTGCCATATTCCTCTGCCAAAAGTAGAAACATAAATTTTATTTAAAGCAGGATTAAATTCAATATCACTTACAATTACATTGGGTAATCCATTGCTATAACTTGTCCAAGTATAAGTAGAATCATCAATATAATAGACACCTAAATCAGTTCCTATTAAAATTTTATGATTACTTGATCCGGGAATTTGTTTCACCACATTTACCGGTAAATTAGGTAAATCATAACTTATGTTTGTCCATGTTAATCCACCATCAATGGTTTTAAAAATTTTATTTCCATCGCTTAATCCGGCACAAGTTACCCAAGCAATATTTTCATCATCACTACTAATTTCTACACTTGTAAAATAAAGAGAATCGGGCAAGCCGCTTGTAATATCTGTCCAAGAGGTGCCGCCATTAGTTGTAGTATAACAAGTTCCTTTTATATTGTATTCATAACGTACTCTTTTTGTAATATAAAGTACATTAGGATTAGATGCAGCTACAGCCATGGCACTGATCTCCGGTAAATATCCTGAATTAACATCTACAGGAAAGCTGGATATTTTTTTCCAATTGCTGCCCTTGTTAGTTGACTTATATACATCTCCATAGCCGGTATACAAATATCCATTTGAGTAATTAGCAATGATTGGAGTTGTCCACTCCCCCTCTTCATTAGAAATATTCAAATAGTTTGAAGTATTTCCTCCATCTATTGATTTCTGAAAATTGCCATATTGAGATGAACCAATCAAAGTAAATTGATCATTCGGATCCATCCAATTATCCATTCCATCACCTCCAATTATATTTGTCCAAGCAGAACCATCAAAATAAAAGGTTGAATTATCTTGAGCGCCTCCCATAATTCTTCCATCTGTAGTTTTTGAACTCGATATACGATAAAATGAAGTAATGGCCATTCCGCTGCTAATATTTGTCCATGAAGTTGGCCAAGGGTTTCCATTATAGGCATCATTCCACGATTGAGTAATAAGATTTGCAGAATGGTAAATACCGCCATCGGTACATTCAAAATAAGTGTCTGTTATGGGCTGGCATGTTAAAAAATGCTGATCGGCATGAATGCTGGCTCCATAAAATCCATACCAATATGAGATGGGATTAAATGTTACAGCTCCATCTGTAGATCCCCACAAGTTTACACCACCGGCATAAACTGTATTTTTATCATTTGGCGAAACCATAAAAGACAAATCATATGTACCTTGTCCACTTGTTCCCGACCCCTCATCCCAATCTAAAATATTTAATGCATTATATTGCAAATTCCATGAATTACCGGCATCAGTAGATTTATAAATACCATACAAACCTTCATTTATATCGACACAAATTGCATAAATATAATTAGGATCGGTTGGTGCAATGGCTAATTTAATTCTTTGCACAGCTCCTATTGGAGGAATGCCCGTATTTAACATCGTCCATGTTTGTCCAAAATCAGTAGATTTCATAATGGAAGCATAACCAATTTTCGAATAGGTAAGATAACCCGTTGCCGCATAAATGGTGTTGGGTGAAGAAGGATCTTGTGCGAGATCCCAAGTTAAAGTATCAAGAACATGAGTCCAGGCAATTCCGGAATCAGCAGAAGTATACAAACCACTTTCACCAATAGCAACCAATTTGCTTCCATCAATTGAATTGATTAAAACTTTTCTAATAAGCGAAGCTTGTTCATCTTGAATTTGAAATGACAGTCCGGTTGGATTCCATGTTTGTCCGCCATCAGTTGTTTTATATACACCCATCCCAAAAAAAGTATTGCGTTTTCTACCATATTGCAACATGCCAAAATCAATGTATTCAAAATCGCATACCGAAGCATAAATAATATCTGTGTTGTTGGGGTCAACGGCAATATCACTTATTCTTAAGATGGGTAATTGATCCGAAATGGATGTCCAAGAAGAACCATTATCGGTGGTTTTCCAAATACCGCCCTGTGCAACACCAATCCAATAAGTATTAGGATCATTGGGATGAAAAGCCATACAATTGATTCTTCCCATTCCATGTTGTTGATAGGGATCGGGGGAAGGAGGAAGTGCATCTGGGCCGAATGAAGTCCATAAACCTTGGGAAGTATTTTTAAAACAAGCTTGTTTTTTGTTTGTGCCTTTTAAAATTTCAGAAAGATAAAGTTGAGAGCTTGCGGGCTCGCCATCGGGCATAGTATGCATGAGTTGTTCATACTCCCATCTTTTGTATACAGCTCCATTTTCATCAGCATTTTCATCAGCATTTTCATCATCGCTATTTTCATGAGCATTTCTCCATTCATCAAATTTTAATTGCAGATCAGTAAAACTTGCCGGTTTGTCATTTTCGGTATGTGCAATAAATTGTGAATTTGAATGATGAGAAAACAATATTGCAGAAAATAGAAAGTAATATTTAATCATAAAAAAATGGAATTAAGAAGGGGGATTTCAAGATAAGAAAAATTGAGGAGAAATATTAGGTATGATAAATAAGATCAACAAGGCTACTGATTAATAGCACAAATCAATTAGTTTAAATTATTAGCTCTAGTCTATAATTTGACTGATAGCCATGATTCAGCTTTTTTATAAATTTAAACAGGCTCTAAACTTGAAGTTTTATTTTTCTTGTTTTTAATGCATAAAACAAGTATGAAGAAAGTAAAAATAACAGGCCCATTACTAAAGTCATAATGTAACTTGAATAGTATACACCAAGTAATAAAAATACAAACACAATAAATATATTATACATACCAAGTAGTATACTTGCTTTTGCATGAGACAAGCCAAGATCAATTAAAATATGATGGGCGTGATTACGATCAGCAGCAAAAGGATTCTGTCCATTTAGTATACGTGAAATAACAATTCTAGTGGTGTCAAAAACAGGAATAAATAAAATAGAAACAATAAAGATAAGTCTATTTTCTGCTTTAAACTGAATGTTTAATATCGCAAAAGGATCAATTGTTAGAAATCGAAGTGTTAAGAAACCAATTACAAAACCTATTATAAGAGAACCTGAATCGCCCATAAAAATTTTATTGGTTCCGGATGATAAATTGTATCTTAAAAAAGCAGCCAATATTGCTATGGCTGAAATACTAATGAGAAACGAAAAATTTTGATTGGTAAAAAAGAATATTACTGCATAAATGGTAAAAATTATTATTCCAATAATTCCTGCTAAACCGTCAATGCCATCAATAAGATTATAAGCATTAATAATGGCTAACATTAATATTAATGCAATTGGTAGTGAGATAAAGGGTGAAATTTCATAAATATTTAAAAAACCATGCAATGAAGTAATTTGTAATTGTGGCAAAAATATCACAAAAGCAGATGCAATTACCTGACCTATAACCTTAACTTTTACAGTTGAAATTACCAAGTCATCTTTCAGGCCAACCATAAATAAAATGGTTAACCCTGCAATTAAATTATTACCCTCAAAGTGTAAAAGTATAGATTGGGTTAACGAAACCATTAAAATTAAAGTTGTGAAAAATGCAACACCGCCAAATGAGGGAGTGGGGATCACATGAGCACTTCTTGAATTAACCGGAGTGGTTAATTCTTTAGCATAAATTACTCCAATAACTTTTGGAATAATTATATAAGTAGTAATAAATGCCGATGTAAATATTAAGCCTGTAAATAATAAATAATGCATAAAAAACATTTGCTGCATTATTTCAGAATTAAAAATATTCATTGGGGTTTTTGTAGTATTTGCTACAAAGATAAATATATTTTTAATACACTCAATACGTTACATGCAAATTACTAACAATTTGTTGTTTATAAAGATGATGGAGCCAAAGAAAAATAGGTAATTAGTCTTATATTTTGTTTAAATTTTATCATTTTATTTTAATATCATGGCTAAAGACACTTAAGTCTGGGGTTACGAAATCAATCAAAAATTTTCAAAAGGGACAGAAAATGTAATTTTTGGAAAGCCCTTATTTTAATTCCTCAGGCCGAGGAGGAAGATCTTTAAATATTTGATAAACCAGTTGACTTTTAGGAGCAATAATTGCCCAAGCGGTAAGAAAAATAAGCATAAAATCAGTATAAAATCCCAAATTCTTTTGATACCAAAGCTCTAACTCTCCTTTGTATGGGGAAATGCATAATCTATAAAAATCTTGCGGCAGCAATTTTGTTTCAGTAAGCAAGCGTTCTTCATCCCTAAAAACGATGGAGCCAATACCCGTTAATCCGGGTTTAACATTATTAATAACAGCTTTTATATGCTCATCATAGTATTCGAAATTTTTATCAACCAATGGGCGAGGGCCTATAATACTCATATCTCCCTTTAAAATATTTATAATTTGCGGTAATTCATTAATTTTTGTTTTACGCAAAAAGTTACCCATGGGTAAAATTCTGGGATCTTTTCGGGTGGTAATTAAACCGGTTCCTAAATTTGGACTATTTTTAAGCATGGTAGCAAATTTCCAAATAAAGAATGGATTATTCTTATAACCAATTCGTTTCTGGAAATAAAAAACATAATGTTCTCCGGTCAGCAATAATCCTATGGTAATGGGTATTAATAAAGGAGATAAAATACACAGTGCAATAAAACTGAATAAGAAATCTATAAAACGCTTAAAAAATGCTTTATACATATAATTTACATATTTTGATCCAATCCTTTTCCTTTTTCAATGTGTTGAAAAGTTGGTAAATATTCGCCTAAAATTTCAACAACATCATTTTTTGAGATTTCCTGAGATTCGAAAAGTTTATTTAGGCGGTTAAAAATTTCGTCAATTTCTTTACTATTTCTTTTTTTAGAATTTTTAATGACTCCAAGATTAACAAATCTTTCCATATCTAATTGTTCTTCATCTGTAAAAAATTCTTCATAAGATTTTTCTCCGGAGGTATTAGAACCAAAAAAATAGACAGGATACGTTGTTGAATTATTGTTTAGTAACAGAGCTTTCTTTTTAGCTTCTTCCTCTGTTTTACAAATATCGGCCTTTAAACCTAAATTATTTAACAATGCCAATGCAATATCATCAAATGGAATCATATCTTTTTCTTCATCTAATTTAGGAAAGAAAATATCTCCGGATTCGCCCATGATACAGGCTATTAAGCATAATTCACCCGATTCTTGTGGTGAAACAAAAAATCTTCTGATACCTAATGGGCATGACCAGGGTTGTTTTTTATTGAGTCGCTCAACAAACCCCAAGGGTAAGCTGCCATTTGAAAAAGCAACATTAGCAAAACGAGCTGTTTTAATAGCAATTTTAGAAGAATAAGACATAATTAATTCCTCCATTAATTTTTTACTGGCTCCCATAATATTTACCGGATTGGCGGCTTTATCAGTTGAAACACAAAAGAAATGCTCCGGTGGAAATTCAACTAATAAATCAAGTAATTTGCGTGCACGTAAAACATTGTTTTCAATCATTGCTTCAATTGAGAAGATATCTTTTTCGCTACGCACGTGCTTATGAGCAGCAAAATTGGCAACAATATCAAATGGACCTAATTTTCTAAATAATTTCTCAAAAACCCGATCCCCAAAATTTATAGGATAGGTAATAAAATCTTCAGGAATGTTATAATCTGTTGAGCTTCTTAAATCACGAACCAATTCAGTTAAACCATTTTCATTAATATCAACCACTACCAAACTTTCGATATTGTATTTTAATATTGCTTTTATGTAGAACGAACCAATAGTTCCGGCTCCACCAATTACCAATACTTTTTTATTATTAATACGTTTATTTAAAACAGCATCAAATTTTAATAAATCATCTGCTAATAGGCTTTTACTACGCTTTGTAACATGCGTTTGAATAAATGAATCGAGATTAAAATGGGAATACATATTTAAATGGATTTTAAGTTTTCCTGAACGCTTGGGCTGTTTTTAAAATTCCCTCCTTGCTCGACAAAGGTAATTTCTTTTTTAATTTTTCTTTAATTTTTTGATTACTTACCACATAGTTTTCTGTTAGCTTCCCTAAACGTTCAGTATTTAATGGAAAATGAAGGTAATTGCCAATTTTTGCTACAGTATAAATTAATTTTGCCGGTATGTAAAGTAAGCGAGGCGATTTATGTACTACTTCAGATAGTAATGAAATTACCTCAATAGTAGATAATTCTTCATCATCCGATACATTATATATTGCTGAAGGTATATCATTGCGTTCAATTAGTTCTTTAATAACAAAGCAAAGATTATCCACGCTTAAAAAAGATCTTTTATTCTCAAATGCAGCCAATGGATAGGGCAAACCCATAGAAACAAATTTATAAAGCAAATTGAGATTACCTTTATTTCCATTACCATGAATCATACATGGGCGAAGAATGTAAAATGACTTACCTTCAGGTAAAAGTTGATTTTGAATATACGCTTCGGCCATTAATTTTGACTTTCCATAATGAGTTTGAGGGTTTGGCTTATAGTCTTCTGTTAATAATTCATCTAAATGATCGGCAACAGCTTTTACAGTACTGATAAAAATAAATTTTTTAACTTCTGATTTTAAAAAAGCGTCATATAAATTTTTGGTAAGTTCAAAATTTACTTGATAATATTCTTCCGGCTGCGAAATATTTTTAAGATCATGTGCTTTACCGGCAAGATGAATAATAACATCTCCCGGTGGTAAATGTATGGGGGATTTTATGTTACGTAGAGAATAAGATTCTATAGAAAGTTTTTCTTGACTTAAATAAGCAATGAGATTTTTACCTACAAAACCGGATGAACCGGTAATTACAATCTTAGTCATAAGTAACTGAGAATAGATTGAGCCATTTTTTTATTTATGGTTTCTCGTTTATAATTTTTAATAAATAAAGTTCGGTCAACTGCAGTATACGCCTCGCATGCTTTAATTTTATTTGCCATCTCATCTCCATTACAGGGTTCAATTAAAATAGAACCGGGAAGATTTTCTTTAATAAATTGTCTTGAATAGCCATTTACACCGGCAACGAGTGGTTTTGGAAAAACTCCTAATTCAAATATTTTTGAAGGCAACACTTTTTTGAAAGCTTCATAGTCGTTAAGATGTATAAATAAAAAATCAGCCTTATTGTATTCTTCAATTAAAGAAACTCGATTTACCGGAGGTAAAACGAGAACATTTGAAGCATCCTTTAAAGCGGCTATTAATTTAAATTTTGCTCCGCCATCGCCAATTATTTTAAATTTATAATTGTGACCAAGTTTTTTTGCAGCAACAGGAATGATACGATGCAAACCCTGCCCTTCGCCAATATTACCGGCATATAAAATAGTTTTAATGTCAGCAATATCTTTAGAATTGAATTTTACAGCATCCAAAAACACAGGATCAATCCCATTGCTATATTCCGTATATGTGGCAGAAGTATATTTTTTAAAATAATCTTTAAAACCTCCGCTAATAATATTAATATGAGATGCGTAATTAAAAGTTTCTGATTCAATATATTTTAGAATAGGAAGAACGGCTGCTTTTATTAATGGATTAGGAAATACCTCCTTTATTGTATCAACAAAGAGATCTCTTATATCGAGATATAGTGGCAGCTTTTTATTTTTAGCAACACGGTAGCCCAAATAGGCCGTAAATAATCTTGATGATGAAGCAAAAACCAGATCATACTTTTTATCTTTTACATATTTTCTAACTTCAGAAAAATAGTGTTGAAATGATAGCATCTGATCTTTAACTCCGCTTTGATGTGTAGGTATTTTAATACGTTTAATAAACAGATTTCCGATTTTTTCTTCTTCAGGGGCTTCGGCAGTATAGGAGCTATAGCGATTGGGTAAAGTAGTAAGAACGTCTATCTCAATACCATCTTTCAATCCTTGTTTGGCTAATTCGTGTGCTAATGGACTGTTTCGAAATGAGCAGGCACAAAGGTCCGGTTCAAAATAAAAAGTTAGATAAAGTATCCGTTTATTCATTTAATCAATAAGAATTGTAGTTGCACATGTATTCTTAAAATATACTTCTAGTACTTTAGCGCTTTTAAGTTTATTGAATCCATAGGCGAAAGAATAATCTTTTACCAAGATATGATCTACATTTGCAAAATTAAGCATTATCCCATCATTAAACACAATTTTATTACCCTCCATGCTTTTTAGAATTATGTCAGGATGCATATAAAATCTAGAACATCCCAAGTTTTGCACTTTTAACTTATCATTGATTGCTATGCTTTTATCGCTATAGTTAAATTCTCTTGTATGTATGATTCGTTTACCACTTTCAGTTGTGTAAGAAATACTAGCCTTAACAAAAGAAGCAGAATCATTGAGTAGTTTTACGTTCGCTCTTTTTCCTACTCTGAATCCGCCCCATACTTGAGATTGATTTTGATCATCAACAGTAACAGTATTATGAGCTTTAGAAGAACGTTCCCATTGCCTTCTTTCTGAAATGGCGTAAGTAGAAGTTCCCGGATCAACAATAAAAGGTTTATCCTTTACATATAATACAAATGATAAATGATCTGCATGATTATGCCCGGGTTGATAATCCGGACTTATGCCATTCACATCCATAACACATTCGTAATTTCCCCCGGTATATTTTCTATACCCCGATTCTTTTAATGAAAAATCAGGAATAGCATATACTCCTATTTTTTCGGCAAACTTAAATAAATCGGGTGTTGATAATGCAATGCCTGGTGCACTATCATTTAAATGTGGAATATCTCCATTTTTAAATGAAATTGTTTTTAACCAAGCTAGCATTTTGCTTGCTTTTTTATTTAAAAACAATAAAAACGCTTCATCAAGCTTATCATAATTTTGATACCAGTCAATTAGTTCAAGTACTCTAAACAAAATAATTTGATGATACATGGGGCTTAATTCAAAATGAGCACCATCTTCTACTATTTGTTCATGGAGTTGTTTATACAATAATTGCTTTGATGTATTTATCCATAACTTTTCATCAAATGCGGCCCCTCCCATCATTAAGGCAAAAGCATTTTCGAGAAGGTGATTACCTAAAATATGAAATTCAAGACGTTTAGATAAGTAATTAAGTTGGCTATAAATATCTGCAACGATATCTTCATTTGAATTTTCTTGGCTTGAACAATACCTAATTGTATTCATTGTTCTCAACGAAACGGGATAGGGTTCTAATTTAAGTTTGCCATTTTTTAGCCATTTTGTAATATCTAAAAGCAAATAATCTTTTATAGTCTTATCTAAATCTGGTTGATGTAAAAAATTAAAATATTGTAGATTATAATTCCAGAGTTTTCCATAATCTAAAAAATTCCAATCAACATTTTCAGGAAATTGTTTGGAGATATTTAAGAAATTAAAATTGTTATAGGGCTTAATTATTGAATGGGCAGAAATATTGAATTTAAATAGTAGTTTTTTAAAATGGAATGTTTTGTTCTTGGGAGTATAAAAATTAAGTGTTTTGGATGGTTTTAAGCGATAATAGACTTGGTAAAACAGCTGAGTAAATTTTAAGTATTTTAAAGTATTGGAGAATAAAATAATTTTTTTAATCATGTACTGAGCAGGTAATTAATAACAACTTTTAATACTCTCCGAGATGGCTTGTAACTCTTCATCTTTAATATGGGTAGAGCAGGGGATACTTACACATTCGCTATAAATTTTTCCGGACTTATCATTTTCTGAGATATATAATTCATTTGTGTACATAGGCAATCGATTCATGGGAACCCAAAATGGCCTTGATTGCATACCTTTTTCATTTAAAGTTTTCAGTATTTTTTTTTGCTGTTTGCTTCTAAATGTAAAAAGCCATTGGTTTGCTTCGATACCTGGCATTATTTTTTGGAAACATATATCACCAATCTTACTTAATTCTTTTTTATAATACACATCAATTTCTTTTTTTCGTAGAAGAAAACCGGGTAATTGTTCCATTTGGGCAACACCTATTGCAGCTAATATATTTACAAGACGATAATTATAAGCTATTTCATCATGATAATATTCAAACGGATCTGCTTTGGCTTGCGTAGTAAGGTGTTTTGCTTTTTTAGCTAATTGTTCATTATCAGTTACAAGCATTCCGCCTCCTCCTGATGTAATAATTTTATTGCCGTTAAAGCTAAAACAACCCATCAAGCCCAAGGATCCACTGTGTTTTTTCTTATAGTATGAGCCAAGGGCTTCTGTAGCATCTTCTACTATTGAAAGGCTGTATTTATTTGTAAGAGCTATGAGCCTATCCATATCTATCATATTACCCAATACGTGAACGGGCATAATGGCACGAATAATTCTTTTGTCTTTTTTTAGAATGCAGTTATTATTTATTAACTCGGTTTCTGTTTGGAGGAAATTTTCTAATAAGTCGAGATCCATTTGCCAGGTGTTTTCATCTATATCCATAAATATAGGGCTGGCTCCTGTATAGGTTATTGAATTAGCAGAAGCAACAAATGTAAGGTTGGGTACAATTACATAATTTTCTCTTTTCACTTCTGCTAATAATAATGAAATGTGTAATGCCATTGTGCCATTAGAAGTTGCAATGGCATATTTTGTTCCTGTAAACTCAGCCATCATTTCTTCAAATTTATTTACATAAGAACCAACAGACGAAATCCATGAAGTGTCAAGGCAATCTTTTACATATTTCCATTCATTACCTGAAATATTGGGGCTACTTAAAAAAATCATAATTTGGGTTTAAGACTGGGTTAATTTTAATAAATGAACTACAATACGTTCGGCTGTTTTACCATCCCATAGTTCAGGTATACCACCTTTTTTCCATTCGCCTTTGAATATTTTATCCACTGTTGGTTTTACTAATTTAGGATCAGTACCTATTAATTCATTTGTTCCTATGGTAATAGTTTCGGGCCGTTCGGTGTTATTGCGTAAGGTGATACAGGGTACCCTCATAATAGTTGTTTCTTCTGTAATTCCTCCGCTGTCTGTAATTACTGCTTTAGCATTTTGTACCAGATAATTAAATTCTAGATAACTCAAAGGATCTATCATGTATAAATTATCGGCATGCACACCAATTGCATTGAGATTTTTTGCTGTACGTGGGTGAACAGGAAAAATAATAGGTAAGTTTCTTGCCGCCTGAATAATCTCTAACATTAATAATTTCAAATTATTTTCTTCATCAACATTTGCAGGGCGATGCAAGGTTAATACAAAATAATTTTTCTCTTTTAGTTTTGCATTATCCCATATTTGAGGCTTTTGAAAAAGAGGCTTGTTTTTTAGAAGCGTATCTATCATGGTATTGCCCACAAAAAATATTTTTGATTCTACTACGCCTAATTTTTTTAAATTCTGACCTGCTATTTCAGTTGTGGTAAAAAAGTAATCTGTTATTGAATCGGTAACGATTCGGTTGATTTCTTCGGGCATACTCATATCTCCTGATCTTATTCCTGCTTCTATATGTGCTACAGGAATACATAATTTTTTTGCAACAATGGAGCAAGCCATTGTGGAAGTAACATCACCCACTACTAAAACTAAATTTGTTGGATGGGCAAATAATTCCTTTTCAAAACGAACCATGATATTGGCTGTTTGTTCAGATTGTGTTCCACCACCACATTCTAAATTTGCATGAGGTTGGGGAATACCGAGTTGATCGAAAAAACTTTCGCTCATGTTTTTATCATAATGCTGGCCGGTATGAACCAAGCGGTAGTCTATTGATTTACCCATAGCCTTTGCATTTTCTATCGCTTCAATTATAGGAGCAATTTTTATAAAATTTGGCCTTGCGCCAGCTATTAATGTTATTTTCATTTTCGTTAATTGATACTTATCCATGAATTGGTTTTCATACTTTCTATTGCAGCAAAACTTGCTTTACTTGTATTTATTATTTCATCAAAAGGAATTAATGGAGCACCGCCATCTTTAATTTGTTTTATCAATTTTTCAAATTGATGTTTATGGCCTTTATCCAAACGTGTACTCATGGATGAAAATCCTTTAAAGCCGTATCCAATAAGTTTTCTAAAATTATCCAGTATTAATACTCGGCCTTGTGAATACACCTCTATTCTTTCTTTGGGGTATTCTTTGCTTCCATTTGAAAAATAATTAATAACGCCTTGAGATCCGTTTTCGAATTTTAAAGTGATGATGGCATTGTCGGTATTTTCTTGAGGATGGAGTCCCATTGCATTCATGCAAACTTCTTTCACTTTGCTACCCGTTAAAAAAATCATCAAATCAATAAAATGGCAAGCTTCTCCAACTATTCTTCCACCTCCAATTTTCATATCGTGAACCCACACATCAGCAGGAATAAATCCTGCATTCATGGTAGCAATAATATTTATGGGCGAATTACCGAGCAATTGTTTTGCTTTTTGAGCATGAGGAGAAAATCGTCTGTTAAATCCTACGTTTACAGAAAGAGGCGATTTTAAATTTGTATATACGTCAATAATTTTATTGAGTTCTTCGTTACTAAGTGCTAATGGTTTTTCTACAAAAACATTTTTGTTTGCCATAAGCGTTTCTGTTACCATTGTGGCATGCATGTTATGGCGCGTAGTAATCATTACAATATCAACTTCTTTATCTTTTAATATTTCTTTATAATCGGTGGTGCTAAATTCAAAACCGTATTTATTGGCTAATGATTTTGAACTTAAACCACCTGCGCTTGAAATATATTTATAATGTGCTCCTGCATTTTTTATTGCAGGCATCACAGTCATTTTTGTAAAATTTCCGGCACCAATAATTCCTAATACACCTTTTCCCGGTCTTGTATTAAAAGATTTAACTGCAATTACTGAATCTTTTTCTTTTTGATTTAATGGATATTCTAAAATAGATGCAATGGATGTGCCTCCCATTTTTTCATAAATTTGTAAATAATTTTCTAGCGCAACTCTTTCTGTAATTAAAGGTTGAACGTTTAGTTGTTTCTTTGATATAGCATTTAAAATGGTTTCGAAATTTCGCTTTTCGGTCCACCTTATATAACCAATTGGATAATCATTGCCTTTGCTTTCATAATCTTCATCATAACGGCCAGGGCCATAAGAACAAGAGACTTGAAAAGTAAGTTCTTTCTTAAAAAAATCTCCTCTTTGAATATCTAATCCGATAACGCCAACTAAAACAATTCTACCTTTTTTACGACTCATTTGTGCAGCTTGGCTTATTACATCATTGCTTTTTGTAGATGCAGTAATTAATACGGCATCACAACCAATGCCTTTTGTAAGTTCTTCAACTGTTTTTACAACATCTACAGAAGAAGCAACAAATGCTTTTGCTCCACTTTTATTGGCCATTTCAACTTTTCGTGCATCAAAATCAAATCCAATTACGTTACATCCGTTTGCAAGTAAAAGTTCAGTTGCTATCAATCCGATTAATCCCAAGCCAATCACTACAACTGTTTCTCCCATTGTGGGATTAAGCAAACGAATGCCTTGTAAGCCTATGGAGCCAATTACTGTAAATGCAGCTTCTTCGTAAGTAACATTATCCGGAATGTTGGCACATAAATTCTTTGGTACACATATAATTTCTGCATGATGTCCGTTACTTGCTACCCTATCTCCAACTTTAAATTCAGATACTCCTTCTCCAATGACAATTACTTCTCCGGCATTGCAATATCCTAATGGTAGAGGTTCATCAAGCTTATTAAAAACCGCTTCTAGTGTAGGTAATAAACCTTCTGTTTTTATTTTATCCAATACTTGTTTTACTTTTTCCGGTTGCTGTCGGGCTTTTGATAAAAGGTTTGCCTTTCCAAATTCAACTAACATTTTCTCTGTTCCCAGAGAAACAAGACTGCGATGTGTTTTAATAAGTAAGTGACCTTTTCTTACAAGAGGAGATGGAACTTCTTCTAAAATTGTATTTCCATTTTTAAGGTCTTGAATGATTTGTTTCATCTGTTAAAAAGTTGGAAGACCGAAGTCGGAAGACGGAAGTTTTTTCCGAATTTGCTCTTCAGCCTTAATTTTATAAACATTCATGCCTTTTAGCTAAGAATTAAGTTCTTTTTTTCTGAGCTATTAGGATAATTAATCAATACTGCTCGGTATTTTCCTTTAAAAACAAAAAGACTACCAGCAGCTGCTCCAATAATTTTGTATCGTGAAATTACTTCTTTTATGTCATTTAAATTGCCTGCTCCACCTAAAATGGTTAAAGGTACTTCAGTTAAATCACGAACCATATCCATTAATGCGATATCATATCCTTCCATTTTACCATCTCTATCAATGGAGTTAATTACAATTTCTCCAACACCAATGTTTTGTAATTTTGTTACAAAATCTTTTACTTTCATTCCTGTAGCTTTTTTTCCGTTATGGATATAGATTTCGTAGCTACCAAGAAAAGTTTTTTTCACATCTAAAACCACCACTAAACTTTGCACACCAACAGCTTTTCCAATTTTTGCAAGCACATCAAAGTTTTCAATAGCAGCAGAACTTAAGGCTACTTTTTCTGCACCAAGATTAATTATTTTTTTTGCTTGCTCTACTGTAGTAACACCGCCTCCATAGCAAAATGGCATTCTACATTCCATAGCCAAGTTCTTAATCAATTCAAAATCCGGTCCTCTTTTTTCTACAGAAGCATCTATATCCAATACAATTAATTCATCTACTTCTTTTTCGTTAAATATTTTTACAGCATTAATAGGGTCGCCTACATATTTTGGATCTTTGAATCCAACAGTTTTAACCAATCCTTTTTTGTGAACGAGCAGGCAGGGAGTTATACGAGATCTGAGCATTTTTTTGTATAGTTAGAAGACGGAAGACGGGAGACGGAAGACCGAAGACGGAAGACGGAAGTCGGAAGTCGGAAGTCGGGAGACCGAAGACGGAAGTATAGAGAAAGAAGTAAGACATTCTTCCGACTCCCGACTTCGGTCTTCCAACTCACAGTTCGGCAAAATTCTTTAATAAATTAACGCCATTGTGATGACTTTTTTCCGGATGAAATTGTACTCCATAAATATTGTTGTGATTAACAGACGATGCAAAAGTTTTTCCATAAAATGTTGTTGACATAATGTCTTCGGTGTCTATACAATCAAAATAATAACTATGCAAAAAATAAAAGCCTTGTTCTTCATCTACATCTTTTAAAAGACCATTCGTTTTAGAAATTTTTATAGTATTCCAACCAAGATGCGGGAGTTTGGGCTTGGATGTTAAAAGTGCTTTGTCAATTTTTTTTACTTCTGCATTTATCCAACCTAGCCCGGGCAAATTACCTTCTTCGCTTTTTTTTGCTAAAATTTGCATCCCTACACAAATCCCTAATACAGGAATTTTATTATTGAGCACTTCATGATCCAATATTTTTCTAAAACCCGATTGATCAAGCATAGCAATGGTTTCATCAAATGCACCCACTCCAGGTAATATTATTTTTTTTGCATCTATTACCTCTTCGGGATGATTGGCAACTTTAAATGGGATTTTCAATCTATCATATATATTGCCGATAGCTTTTATATTGCCTGAACCGTAATTAATGATTGTTATCATTTATTTCTATTTGTAAAATATTTAGACCACGAATGAATGGCTAACAAACACCAAATGGAATACGAGGCATCAATTTCTCCTTTTTTATTAGTTATAATTAGTTTCTCAACTTCAGATGAGTTGAATATTCCTAATTTATCTAGTTCATTTTTCGATAATTCAATTTCAATTTTTGAATTTAAATCTTTAGTGATCCAATCTCTAACAGGTGCGCCAAATCCGGATTTTGATCTGTAAATTACTTCTGTAGGAAGATATCTTTCTGCTACTTTTTTTAATAAATACTTAGTTGTAGTGCCTTTCATTTTTAAGTTGGGAGGAATTTTAGTACTAAATTCTACCAACTCTACATCTAAAAATGGAACCCTAACTTCAACGCCATGCATCATACTCATTTTATCGGTATAATTTAGGTTATGATCTGTTAAGAAGTATTTCATATCCCAATACAACATCTGATTTAGCCGGGATGTTTCGTTAGGAATATTATGCAATGAATTTTTTAAGAAAGTATTCGGTTCAAATAAAAGTGGAGGTTTTTGAAATAGTTTTTTTACCTTATTAAAAGGCATCCATCCATACAAAGAAGCCATTTGAATTTGCTTATCATTATACTCATACATTGAAAAAATTTTCTTTAATCTTCTTGTAAGGGCTGATTTGTTGGGTAAAATAGTGGTCAGTTTTTGAGCAAATGATTTTATATGATGCGGAACAAATTTTAATTTTTCATCAAAATATAAAGCCTGATGTCTTCTATATCCGGAGAAAAGATCATCACCGGCTGTTCCTCCTAATAAAACAATATAACCTTGTTCCCTTGCCTTTTTACAAATGTTAGCCACATTTAAAGGAGCGGCATCTGCTTGTGGTTCATCCAGGTGATAAACCATTTTATCAAAATCTTTTACAATATCTACTTTGGCATTTACAATTTCTAGATCTACTTTTAAATAATCAGCTACATTTTTGGCATATGGCAAATCATCTGCAAAACCTTCTAATCTGCTATCAGTTTCTGCGGCAATTGTAAAGCATTTTATCTTTTTATTTGGATGTAGCTTTTTAGCAATGGCTACAATTATACTAGAATCTAAGCCTCCTGATAAAAAATACCCAATGGGTACATCTGATAAGAGTTGTCTTTCTACAGCTTTTGTAAGGCGTTTGTCTAATGCGTCAATCCATTCTTGTTCTGTTTTTTGTTCGTATTGGCCATTAAATGGAATTTCATAGTATTGATGAATAGAAAAACTTTTAAGATCATTTGCATTAACAGTGATATAATGACCCGGCAATAATTTTTTACAATTTTTAAAGGGTGTATTTTCGCCTGGCGACCATAAAAAATATAAATAATTAGCTAATGCATTTTCATCAATTTCAGTATTAAAATCAGGAAATGAAGTGAATGATTTAATTTCTGAACTGAACAAAAAATTATTTTCTTGTTGATAATAATAAAGTGGTTTTACACCAAATTGGTCTCTTACTATAATTATTTCATTCTTTTGTTTGTCATAAATTGCAAACGCAAATATTCCATTTAATTGATTAAACAGTTCTGTGCCAAACTCTGCAAAACCATAGAGTATTGTTTCGGTATCTGAACTTGATTTAAATGGATATTTATCTTTAAGTTTTTCACGAATTTCATTATGGTTGTATATTTCGCCATTGAATATTAATATATATCTTCCATCTGCGCTTATCATTGGTTGGTGGCCATTGGCCGATAAATCTAAAATTGATAATCGCCTATGGCCAAATGCAATATTCTCATCTATAAAAATACCCTCATCATCAGGCCCTCGATGAGCTATAGCATCTGTCATTTTTTGTATATGAAGCGATGCATTTGGAGATATTATTCCTGTTATTCCACACATAAACTCAATTCTTACATTAATTCCGATTAATTAAACTCCGTCTTTAATATTTAAAATTTTTTTAAAATCTTTAATGCTTTTAGAAATGGAATAATTACTCATGGCATGCATTCTTGCTAGTAAGCCAATTTCTTTTCTGTATTGATCATTTTCAATTAAAGTGCGAATTCCTTCAGCAAGCTCTGTTGGATTCTTTGCGTTAACCAATATTCCATTCTTTCCATTATTTAGAATGTCAGGAATGCCTCCTACTCTAGTACCAACGCAAGGCAATCCACATGATATCGCTTCCATTAAAGCATAAGGAAAACCTTCATAATGAGAAGGGAAAACAAAAATATCAGCATTTTGATAACTTTTAAGAAGATCATCCATTGACGCAAGCTCTCCTGTAAATTCGATGAATGAATCAATATTTAATTTTATTGTATTTTCTTTAATAGTTTCTTTATTACCATAATCAGGCCCAACAATGGAGAGTTTGTATTGAATATTTTTTTTAGATAAAATTGATAAAGCTTCAAGTAAATCATAAATTCCTTTATTTTTTATCATCCATCCAACATATAATAATTGTATTGGTTTGTTAATTTTTTTTTGTTGAATTGGAATAAAATAATCTGTATTAATTCCGGGATTTATAACTTGAATATTATTATTAGGAAATAATGTTTTATAATAACTTTGCCAAAAAGGGGATTGTGTGGCGATAATATCAAAATTTTTAACCAAACCTTTACTTAAGTATTTTATAAACTTTGGAAGTTGCTCATAAAAAGTTGGAAAGCGTCCATCAACCATCAATACAACTGTTTTAATGCCAAAAAAATTAAATATATAACACCAAATACACTTTTCCCAAAAGGAGTTATATGCAGATGAAAACATTAATACTACTCCAACTTTATTTCTTTTAATAGTGAGTAAAATTTGCTTTAAAAATCTGAATGGACGAAGAATTTTCGATATTTTATTAGGCAGTTTATCTGTGTTTATAAAAGTAAAAGTTTCATCGTTTTTAAATTCATTATGCAATAATCCGGTTATTGTGGCAATTCCACCTATACCTGGAGGAAGAGGGCCAATAATAACATTTTTTGGTTTTATGTTGTTCTGTAACATCATATAATTAGAAGCTCTACAAGGGTCTTTAATAATCAGTATTTAGGTATTGCAATTTTTTGAAATATTAGTTTTGAGCATTATCTCTAATCCCTCAGCAAAAGAAATTTTTGGTTCCCAATGTAATTCGTTTTTTATTTTAGTGATATCAGCAACGGTATCTAATATTTCTCCTTGTCTGATTTGATCTGAAAAATGAGCACGTGCCTTGGAGTGGGAAAGTTTTATAATCATATTAACAATATCTTTGACAGATGTTGATACTCCTGAACCAAGATTAAATAGATTGAAATTATGATGATCATAATCTATAGAACGCCACACAGCGTCAACAATATCATCAATATAAATAAAGTCGCGCTTGGGTCTAGAATCATTTAATTGGATAAGCTCATTATCAATTTGATTAATAATAGTAGGTATAAAAAAGGATGGGTTTTGTCCTGGCCCATAGATATTAAAAGGTCTGAAAATGGTAACGGGCACACCAAAATCCCTATTATAAGCCTCACACAATTCTTCGCAAAGTAATTTTGATTGAGTATAAGGATTTAATGGGCGTTTGGGATGATTTTCGTTTATTGGTAAATACAATGGATTGCCATATAAATAAGTACTAAAAAAAATTACTTTTGAGCCATCGTTCTTTGCCTTCTCTAGAATATTTATTGTTGATACTATGTTATTATTGTAATATTGTAGAGGGTTTTTAAAAGAATCCGGAACAAAATTCTTGCCGGCTAAATGAATTATAACATCTGCAGTTGAAATATTTTTGACTTCGTTCCATTTACATAAATCGATAATTTTACTATTACCCGTTTCAATAATATGATAGAATTTTGAGTTTAGAAAATTAACTAGTGATTTTCCAATAAACCCAGAGCTACCGGTTATCAATATTTTTTTCATTCGAAAAAAGGATTTTTATTATTGTCATTAATTGCTTTCTCGTAATCATCCGGTCGGCCAATATCCAACCAATATCCATCAAATTCATAAATTGATGGTAGAATATTATTTTCAATTAAAGTATTCATTAAATGATCAAAACCGAAAAAAGTATTTTTGGGAATGTATTTGAGATTGTTTTTATTCATCATATAAATACCCATACTAACTAAGTACTCATTTGTTGGTTTTTCTTCAAATTTTATTAATTCCGATTTCTCATTTTTATGCAGAACACCGTATTCAACTTTATCAAATCTTTTATATGATCCTATTGTAAAATTGCTCCCTCTCTTTATGTGATTATTATAAAATACATTAAAATCTAAATTAGTAAGTATATCTCCATTCATTATTAAAAAGTTATCGGGTAAATCATTAATTAAAGATAAAGGCCCCATGGTACTTAATGGCTTTTCTTCCAATGAATAGTCAATTTTGATATCCCATTTTTTCCCATCACCAAAAAATGCTTGTATCATTTCAGCAAAGTGGTTGACAGTTATTGTTATATGATCAAAACCGGATTTTCTTAATTGTTGAATAATAATTTCTAAAATGGGAGTTTCTCCAATAGGAACCAAAGATTTTGGCAATGAGATTGTATATGGCTTTAATCTGGTTCCTTTCCCTCCAGCTAAAATAATGGCTCTTTTGCTCATGTTATTGATGTAGAGTAGAGTGTAAATAAATGAATATTTTTTTTCTTATGCATTGCCCATTTTATATTTTGAAGTGATTGTTTCCTGAAATTTTTAAATGTCAACACACCTTATTTCTAAATCTAGATCGTTTATTTTGTTTGCAATGCTATATGAATACAATGTGTTAGTTTCATTTTTACCATTAGGAAATATTATAGTGCCAAAGCGAAAAAGGTTATATGGAAAAATATCTTTTTTATTTTTAAATATGATATTAAATCCATTTTCAATGTTTCCAATAATAATATGAGATTCATTCTTAATTATTCCTTTTCCTCTCTTACGATCAAATAAATTTTGTATAAATGAGTCCTTTAAGCCATAAGGTTCAGTTGTTGTTGAGAAAACAAAATTGTCTTTTAACATACAGCCATATATACAAGATCCATTAATTTCTGAAATTATTTCGCTCTTCCAAACATCTTCTGTTTTTTTTAAAAATCTAATATAATTGGTTTCTAGTTGTGAATCGGTTGCATATAATAATCCTCCATTTAAAGGGAATGCTACACATGCTCTGTATTGTTGGTTTCCACAAAGTATAGGTTCAACATTATTAAAGTTGTCTGTAGCTTTCCAAATGCCGGCAGAATTATCAAAATCACCGGCTAAAATCCACACACACTTATTTTTTTCATCCGGGATTAGTGAATGAATGTGATTAATTTCTCCTTTTTTGAAAGTATATATTACTTCCCACATATTTGAAGAGGTAGTTCTTCTATAAATATTTATTACATCCTTATTAAGATTTGAAAAGTAATCTCCAAAATACAATCCGTCATAGAATCCATCAATAGAAATTATTTTAGCAATTGATAGAGGTCCATTTCCATTTTTAAAATTAATTTCAAGTTTTATTATTCCTGATTTTGGATTAATTTGGTATAATTTTTTAGTATGTATTACATAAATAAATTCATCAAATGAAATACCAAAATTTACTCCTGACCTAAGAACTCTATAGGCTAGACTATTTAAGTTTAGAATTTTTTTACTCCACGTGTTAGGTAAATTACAAATTGGTTTATTTGATAATTTATCATTTTCCAAAAAAAATAAGGAGTCGTATTTGTTTACAACTAATTTATTTTCATGAAAACAAATAGGCTTACAGTTTCTAATTATTTTTGTCGGATAAATATTTTTTAACTCCATAATATGGGTATCCATGCTCATTTTTTTTATTCAGAAAGTTTAACAATTCGTTCGATTTAATTACTTCAAGTAGAACTCCTTCTACTTCGGTGGTTTTTAAAATTCCTGTATCTATTAAATCTTTACAAAGTGTTCTTTCGGCATAATGTAAAGTACCCCATTTCGGGTGCCTTTCTCTCAGTATCTTTTCTTCACAATAATCACCATCTTTTATTCTAAATTTTTTAAGTCGATACCAATTTTTAACCGGCCATTTTTTATCTAACCTATCCTCCGCAACATGAATCATTGTTAAACTATGTGTTAGATCTGTTCCTAAGCCAATTATAATTGCATTGTTTTTTTCGCAAAAATCCCAGGTAGAACCAATTCCACAAGGAAGAGGGTCTTGTGCATTAAAATTATTCTTCATCATTTCTTTTGCTAATGGCCCAAAGGCTACCATCGAATTTATCGGAAATTTACTTCTAATTGCATTTTTCTTTTCAAATAAAACTTTAGGTAAAACTCCTGTGATTATGGGAGTTTTTTGAACATCATACTCAAAAATAATATTATCTACATTTCCTGCAGAGTATTCTGTTCCGATCAATTCATTTTCAAAATAGGGTATACCCGGCATTGCAAGAGTTCCATTCTCACCTATTAAGTTTAATAATTCATCAATAATTTCATTGGGTTTAAGGCCTGTAATTTTTAATGGCCCATATGCTGAATGAACTACAATAAGAGATCCCTTTTTTATACCTAAAGAAATTAATTTTTCAATAATCTTAGGAAATATATTTTTATTTATTTCAAGGGTTTTTTTAGTTTCTTTTTTTTGTTTATATTTTGAAAATATATTGTAATTTTTCCAATAAATATTTCTTATCATCACCTCTATATATGGTGAAAATGACATGATTTTCCTTAAAATAGTATTATTAGCCATTTAATCAATATTGCTTTTTGAAAGGGTTAAATTTTATTACCATAATGTGGTTAATTTATTTTCATTTTATTGTTCTAAAAATGTAGAAAGCCTTATTTTTTTAATAATTTAACTATAGCAACTCCGTCAATCACAATCTTATTTTCTTGATTGTAACATTGTGTTTTGAGTTTAATATTTCCTTTTTCATTTTCTATTTCCATTACTTCAACAACACATTTAATTTCGTCATCATAATAAACCGGTTTAATAAAATTTAAACTTTGACTTAAATAAATAGTACCTGGTCCCGGAAAATTATTGGCAAGTAATTCAGAAATCTGACTAGCAACCAGCATACCATGGACGATTGGTTTTTTAAAAATTGTTTTTGCGGCATATTCAGAATCAATATGTATAGGGTTTATATCCCCTGTTAATTGAGAAAATCCTATAACTAATTCTTTTTTATAGCATTTTATTGTTTGAGCAGCATCACCAATTTTCATTCTATTATTATTTAAACTATAATTTTATACATTTATTCTGACGATCATAAGTCAGTAAAATTAATAATTATACCACTTCAAACAACTCATTTATTTTCGTTTTTTAATTTGAATCTGTAAATACCAGCGCAACTATATAATTTGTTATACTGTTTTATTAGAACTATTTTGCTAGATGAATTGCTTTAATGATGGTAGGAGCAAATAGGAAGGCGAATAATGCACTTTCCCAAACAGTTGTTCTTTGAAAAATAAAAGGAAATAAAACAATTATAGAAGAAAACACTACTTTTTGCTCAAGTAATAAATTATTTCTTAAGATCGACATTAATGAAACTGATAAGGAAACAACTAAACAGATAACATATCCTACAAAAGAAAGTATGCCTCCATATTGAAGATAATTGACAGGTGAAAAGTTAGAGCCAATATATGCTTTGTTTTTTTCAAAAGATTCGGTGCTTTCAACTAATTTAATCCCAAGAGGATTGTTTATTAAGAGCAATGGTAAATTAGCAATGGTGTTTGTTAAATTATTTTCTCTAACAGTTGCTGAATTATTTTTATTATCATATCGATCTAAAAGGATACCGCCATAATTAAACCACAAAATTAAGGTAATTACAAAGAGGCTTGACATTCCAAATAGTAAATATTTTTTATATTGATTTAATACCAAAAACAAAATTATGATAATGAGAATTAATAGACTAATTATTCCACCTAATGAATCTGTTAAAAAAAACGCGATTAGAAATACTAAAAGACCAAAATATTTTTTATGGAAAAAGGCATAAGAAATTGCGGGTAATAAAAACATAGCAAGAGTACCCGGTTCCATAAAACAGGAGTAATAACGATAGTGTGCTGCTCCATCTTCCAGCATATATAGTAATGAAAAAGAACCACCCAAAAACACCCCAAATGGGGTATTTAATACACGTAAATTTGAAACTCCATAATACATTAGAATATAATCTAATATTCCAAAAATATTAGAGCAAAGCATAAAATAATAATAAAATTTCCATAATATTTGGGTATCGATTTCTTTCTTTTTTATTATTCCCGGTATAATTAAATAAATAACCCAAGGCAAGGTTAATCCATATATGCTAATTAATTTAGAATTTGAAATAACACCTAAGCTTATATTTAGAAACATTCCGCAAAAAATAAATATGCCGGGTGCTAAATAATAATACCATATTTTTTTAGGGTGATATTCTGTTCCAACTGCAATAAAAGCGTATGGAACTAATGTTATTAAAGCAAAAAGATTTACTATTCTTGAAACGTTTTCTAAAGACCAAATATATTTAAGTGCGGTTATTTGGAAAATGATAACTATGCAAAATAATATAAAAACAAATCTGCTGTTATTTGAAGAATCGTTATTTATAGATGGGCTTAACCTTACTATTGATTGCATAATAATTTTTATTCAAAAAGAATCTTTTGAAAATTTACTTCGGTTTAGTTTCTTTTAGAATTTTTAAATGTTCATTTAATTGAGAAGGGGAGAATCTTGCTTTTAATATTTTTGCAGGTATCCCCCCAACAATAGTATAAGGAGGAACATTTTTATTAACGAGAGATCCTGCCGCAATAATACTACCCTCTTCTATTGTAACTCCTTTTAATATGATAGATCCAGTACCGATCCAAACGTCATCTTTTATCACAATCGGAAGATCATTTTCAGGTAATTTTTCTTCAACATCGAACATGTATTTTCCGATTTTTTTAGTATTATGATCACCTCCCATTATAGTTACATTCGGTCCGAACATTACTTTATTTCCTATTGAAATAGATTTTATGGAAGAAAAGTTAGCTCCTGAGCCAATAAAAACATCATTGCCAATGCTTATTGTGTTATATGAAAAACTATCCTTAGAATAAAATATTACATTTTTTCCAACCTGTTTGAATAATGGCTTGTATAAGTACATCATTAATTTTGAAACAGCTTTTTTTAAGTACAAAACCAAATAACCGGGGTATTTCATTATTTAACGTTTAAGTAGTTTTAATATGCTATATCTAATGTAACTTTTCATTAATGATGAATATAGAAATAATTTGGAATTGAAATTTAATTTGTTGTTTAATAATGTGTATTTTAATTCAATAATTTTTGTTTCATTTTTAGATCTGGACAAACGACTAAATGAGGCGTTTAAAACCCTATATTTTACTAATGGAGTTTGAATAAAATTGAATTTAAACCCATCCATGCTTAGTTTTAACCAAAGTTCATAATCTTCTATTCCGGCAAAAAAACGATTTTCATTAAATTGAATTTGGTAATTATTTCGTAAAACAACACTTGAAAGGGTAATATGATTTGTAAAAACCAATTGGTTAAAAGTGTTTGTGGCAGAATAGTTGGTAATTTCTGTTTTACCTGATTCGTAATTTGTAAATGCGTTTGCATAAACCAAATCGGAATTGTTGTTTTCTAAAATTTTAACCTGTTCTTCAAGCTTCTTAGGCATCCAACTGTCATCATCATCACAAAAAGCAAGAAATTCACCTTTTGCATTTTTAATACCAAAATTGCGGTTAACTGCAATAATTCCATTGTTTTGATTTTGAAAAGGAATTATTTTTTCACTTTTAAAATTATTAATAAGATCAAAAAAATCATAATTTGAGAAATTATCAACCACAATTAATTCAAAATCTTGATAGGTTTGATTTAAGATAGATTGAATTGTTTCTGTAAGAAATTCTTTACGGTTATAGGTAGTTACAATAACACTTACTCTGGGCATGCCAAGGATTCTATTTGAGTTTATTTTTTAAACGTTTCAACTTCGCTCAAGCAATGTCGTTTAGTTAAGCCTGAAAGGCTTTAATATCAATAGCCTCCGATTTTATCGGAGGTAAGAGTTTGATTGTTGATTATTGAACCCCGTAGGGGTTCAACTGATTTGTTTGCATTTTCCCCTGATTTCATCAGAGGTTATTCAAATTTAATCCCTTCGGGATTGGCTGATCAACAAAGCATTACTCCTTAACTAAACGACATTGTCCGCTCAAGGTGACATTTCTTTCTAAATAACTAAATATTTCCTGAACTCCTTTGTTGATAGAGTAATCAGGAGAAAAGCCCAGGGTTTTAATCTTGTTATTGCTAATGGTATATTTTTCTATTGGAATATTTACTGCTTTTTCTGAAACGGTTCCTTGTGGTGTTATAATAGGCAATGATTGATTATACCTAATTTGAAATTCTTGTTTAATAATTTGAGCTATTTCTAATAAGGTTAATGTTTCTCCTGAACTAATATGATAGATATTGTTTTTTTGTTTTTCATTATAATTGATTAAACAATCAATTGCCTTGCAAACATCATTGCCATGAATAAAATCTCGTTGGGGAGTTCCATCCGATAATAATCGAATTTCTTTATTGATAAATGCATTTCTACACAGATCGTTTATTGCTAGCCACCAACAGTTATTTTCGTAAAATATTGGATTTCCGTACGAATTAGAAAGGCGGATTGTAATTACATTGGTATCTGTTTTTCTATTGTAATGTTCACAAATTTGTTCGCTTAAAAGGTGTGTGAGTCCATAAGCATTTACGGTGCTAATCGGAAAAGTTTCATCAAAAATCTCATTAGGTAATTTTCCATAAACCTGAATGGTAGAAAAATAAATAAATTTTTTCAATCCATTTTTTGTACAAGCATCTAACAATTGCCATGTTGGCAAAACATTTACTTGATTAACAATGCTTGGCTCTTTTTCAGATGCATGATGATCTAACGATACCAAATGAATAATTACATCGGGTTTTAAAGCTGCAATTTTTGCAATGGTTTCTTCTTGTCTTATGTCAGCTTTTAAAATTGAAAACATTTTGCTTTTCCAGTTTTCGTCTACCGGAATTGAAGAAAAACAAAGGGGTATTACATCATGTTTTTTATTTGCTAAATATAAAGAGAGTCTTGCTCCTATATATCCATTACCACCTGTAATAACTATCTTCATAATTACTTATTCTTGATTTGCCAGTCGTATGGAATACTTGGATCATCTGCCAACTTACGTTCAATTTCATTTGCATCATGTGGAATTGTTGCGCAGTTTGCAACTATAGAAACTTTTTGGCCGATTCCTTTGAACCCGTTCCATATCAAAGGCGGTACAGTTACCAGGCAATAATTTTCAGGCGACAAAAAATACTCGTCAATACAACCTCTTGTTTTACTTCCAGGCCTATCATCATAAAGCACACATTTAATTTCGCCATAAATAACGGCATAATTAAGTGTCATTTGTTTGTGCAAATGCCAAGCTTTTATTGCTCCCGGATTTGTGCAAGAAAAATATATTTCACCAAATTTTTGAAAAACAGAAGAGTCTTCACGAAGCATGTGCATTACTTTACCACGTTCATCAAATATTTGCCGCAATGGTGTAATTATTACTCCATCTATCATTTTTTAATTCTTTAAAATATTTATAAAGTTGATTTCTTGTTATTGTTTCAGCATCGCCACCTTCTAAAATGTTTTTGTACCAAAGGGCTGTTTTTTCTAATGTTTCTTCAATGTTCCAACGCGGATACCAACCTAAATTTTGATGGGCTTTATCGCAATTTAATTGAAGTAATTGTGCTTCATGAGCATGATTTTGCGAGCCCATAATTTCAATTCTGCCCCGCTCCATGTGTTTAATGATTGTTTTTGAAACATCTTCTACGGTTCTAACTTCGGTAGCAGACGGTCCAAAGTTCCATGAACCGGAATACTTTACAGGCTCATTGTATAATTTTGATGCTAGGGCCAAGTAGCCGGAGAGCGGTTCTAATACATGTTGCCAAGGGCGAGTAGCATTGGGGTTTCGTAATTGTATGGGTTCATTTTTTTCTATTGCACGAATGCAATCCGGTATAATACGGTCTGCAGCCCAATCTCCACCACCAATAACATTTCCTGCACGAGCAGAAGCAGCACCTAAGCTTGGTATTTTTGAAAAATAAGAGCGTGCATACGATGAAAAAACAAGTTCAGCTGCTCCTTTTGAAGCACTATATGGATCATGGCCTCCCATTCTGTCGATCTCTCTATAGCCCCAAAGCCATTCAACATTTTCATAACATTTATCTGATGTAATAAAAACTAAAGAACGTACAGAATCACATTTTCTAACAGCATCAAGAAGGTTAACGGAACCCATTAAATTAGTTGAAAATGTATCAACCGGATCGGCATACGATTTTTTTACCAATGGTTGTGCCGCAAGATGAATTACATATTCAGGTTTGAATGATTTCAACGTTGTTGCTAATTTTGAGGTGTCACGAACATCACCAATAATATGTTTAATTTTCTTATCAAGCTTTAGCATATTGAAATGGCTAGGGCCTGATTCCGGTTCTAAAGCATAACCCATTACATTTGCGCCCACTTCAGTAAGCAAAAATGTTAACCAGGTTCCCTTGAAACCGGTATGGCCGGTTAAGAAAATGTTTTTTCCTTTAAAGGAATTGAAAACTTCAGAAAAATTTATTTTATCCATGGAGCATTTTTTGAATCATACATTTCATTAAGCAATAAGTATTCTCGCATGGTATCCATTGGTTGCCAAAATCCATCGTGATTAAATTGCATCAATTTTTTATCTTTTACCAGTTTCATCATGGGGTCTTTTTCAAAAACTAAATGATCTCCTTCATCTAAGTAATTAAAGAGTTTATTGCTACAAACAAAAAAACCACCATTGATACGCCCCTCAGCAGCTTGTGGTTTTTCGTTAAATTCTGAGATTACGCCTTCATCCGTACACTTAATCTCTCCAAATCTACCTGCAGGTCGAACGCCTGTTAATGTGAGTACGGCATTGTTTTTTTTATGATAGGCGATTAATTGATTGATGTCAACATCACTTAGTCCATCTCCATACGTAAGCATAAACTCCGTATCATTACCAATATATTTCTTTATTTTTCTTACTCTCGCTCCTGTCATGGCTTTTTCTCCGGTATCGGCAAAAGTAATTTTCCAATCATTTTCATCAATTTGGTTATGAAAATGAATTGAATTTTTGTTTCCTAATTGTAAGGTAAAATCTGAAGTGTTTACTTCGTAATTAAGAAAAAATTCTTTGATTACATTTCCTTTATGGCCTAAACATAAAATAAATTCATTATGACCAAATAAAGAATAATACTTCATTATATGCCATAATATTGGATAGCCTCCAATAGGAATCATTGGTTTGGGAATATTATCCGCTACATCCCTGATTCTTGTTCCTTGTCCTCCACAAAGTATAACTACTTTCATTTTCGAATAATTTTTTAAATTAAATTTTGTTTTGTTTGAAATAGACTTTCAAGTGTTTACCGCTGCACAAAAGTAGTTTTATTCTATTTTATATGCAACCAACTAAACTAAGAAATTTAGGCATATTGTTTTTTGCAAACATTAACTAAAATACTTAAGCCTTCGGTAATATTATATAAAGGAGTCCATCCTAGTTTATGCAATTCAGTGTTTTTTGCTTCTGATTCCATTATTTCATTTTCATTATAAGGAATTGCCCCAAATGATAGTTGTGTTTTACTTTTTGAAATTTCTTTAATAGCCAAAACTATTTCTTTTATTGATGTTGATTTACCTGTACCAATTTCAAATTCTGTGAAGGCATTTGTAAAAGTAGATTGTTTATCCAGTACAATTTTATATGCCGCAACTACATCGTCTATATATACAAAATCTCTTGTTTGCCCACCGGGCGACAAATCTATATTTGGTTTATTTTCAACCAATGTTGAAATTATATTTGGTATAAACTTATTTTGAGCATCATGAGGTCCATACATGTGAAAAATTTTCATATTTATTAGTATCACTTCACTTTGTATCATTTTTAACCATTCAATCACATGTTTTTTTGATAAGGTGTATTCAGGTAAATATTTATGCGTGTAATTGGAATCATTAAAAAAAGTATCTGAATTCAAAAAACTTTTTACTTTATATTTTTTTGCAAATTCATATAATCTAACGGGAAGAAGAATATTAGTATTGATTAGTTTTTCAACCGGATCATTGTTTCTTTTATAAACTGTTGCTGCATGAATGATTGCAAATATTTCGTTTTCACGAAAAATGTCTTCTAAATTATCTTGTGTTGTGTAAATTTTAAATGAATAATCTTGAAGTCGGTATAGATTCTCTTTTGAACTGGCTAGGCCAATAATGGTATAGTTTTTTGATAATGTTTTGGCCAAATGGCTACCTAAAAATCCATTAATACCGGTAATGAGTATAATTTTCATATGTATATTATTTGTTTTTAAAAGGTCATATGGAATACGCCACTTAATGTTCATCAGTGTTTGTGCAAGTTAGTGTTTGGCTATTTCATTAATAATTAGTGTTAGATATTATTCCCATTCATCAGTTTTTACAAGGCTTTCTGATACTCCATGTTCAAGCAAATATTTTTTAAACTGCTTAATCATTATAGGGGGACCTGAAATAAAAAATGTGCTACCTGCATTACTTTTATCAAGTATTTTTGCAATATCAATTATGCCTTTTTCGTTTTGATAAATATAATTTGCTTGAAAAGATGGATTTATTTGCTTTGCTTTTGCAATTTCATCATGATATAAATTCAATTCTTTATTTCTAAAGCCTGCGTATAAACATGCGTTATTATAAGCAGAAAAAGAAGACGATGTAAACAATGAAAGAAATGGAGTAATTCCAGTACCTCCGGCAATAAAAACTGTATTTTCAACATGATGTTGCTGAGTAAAAAGATCTCCAAATGGTAATTTGATCCAAAGTTCAGTATTTAAGTGCAAGGCTTCGGCCATTTTTTTTGTAAAATCACCTTTTACTGCATACGTAATTCTAATATTTTCTTCAGATGGATTTGATTGCATTGAAAAGCATCGCGATTCAGGCCAAGCATTACTAGGATCATATTTATCTAAAGCCAAATGCAAAAATTGGCCAGGCTCATATTTAAATGGTTTACTTAAAGATTGAAGATCTATTGTATAAACATCATCAATAAACTTATTTATAGCAACAACTTTTACTTGCTGTTTTTTTACAATAGCCATGTTATTTATTATTTAACATAAATTCATCTATTGCTACCTCAATATAATTCATCATTTCTTCGCTTAGGCCCGGATAGGTTCCTAAAAAGAAAGTATGTTCCATAATATATTCAGTGTTTTCTAAATGCTCAGCTAATCGCCATTGTTTATCAACAAAAGCGGGTTGCTTAGTAATGTTTCCTGCAAAAAGATTACGTGTTTCAATTAATTTGGTGCTTAAAAATTTAGTTAAATCATCGCGCGTAAATTTACATTTGTCTTTTTTTAGCGTAACAATAAAACTAAACCATGCAGGATCTGAATTTTCAGTAGCAACAGGTAAAATAAAATACTCTGAATATTTTTTAAATGTTTTAAGATGCCTTTTATAATTAGCCTTTCTTTTTTCACAGAATTCAGGTAGCTTTTCTATTTGTGCAGCACCAATAGCAGCACCTATATCAATCATTTTTAAATTATATCCTATTTCGGAATAAACATATTTATGATCGTATCCGAAAGGAAGACATCCAAACTGTTGAGAATAGCGTTTTCCACAAGTATTATTTTCTCCACCAGCGCAGTAACAATCTCTTCCCCAATCACGAAATGCCCTTACAAGATTTGCTAAGATGGGATCATTGGTACAAATTGCACCGCCTTCACCAGTTGTTATATGATGGGCTGGATAAAAAGAAATGGTTGAAAGATGCCCGAAAGTTCCGGTGTATTTCTCCTTGTATTTACTTCCAAATGCATCGCAATTATCTTCAATTACCCATAAATTGTGCTCTGAAGCCAACTTTATTACTTCATCAAGATTAAATGGATTTCCCAGTGTGTGTGCTATAAAAATGCATTTCGTTTTAGCCGTAATGGCTTTTCGCATCATTTCAATATTAATGTTGTATGTAGGAAAATCAACATCTACAAAAACCGGTATCAAACCATATTGAATAATTGGTGTAACAGTAGCCGGAAACCCGGCCGCCACAGAAATAACCTCATCACCAGGCTTTAATCTTTTATCACCCAATTTTTCTGAAGTTAGTGAAGCAAATGCTAACAAATTTGCCGAAGATCCTGAATTTGTAAGCAACACATGTTTAATACCAAGAAATTCGGATATTTTCTCTGAAAATTCTTCAGAAAAACGACCCTCGGTAAGCCAGAAATCAAGTGAGGCTTCAACGGCATTCACTATTTCTTTTTCATCAAATACGCGTCCCGCATAATTTACTCTACTTATACCGGCTACATATTCTTTTTTGCCAAATTTTGCATTATAATATTCAATGGTTTTTTGAATAATTTCGTCTCTTAGAATTTTAGCGTCTTGCATTATGGATTATTTTTTAAAAATTGCAATGGTTTTAGGTACTGATTTTTTCAAAAGAATAATAAACTTTCGAAAAATAAAATGAATCAAAGAAAAATAAAAATTAGGGAAAAGGCAATTTTCAAAAACTAGCTTTATTGGGTTGATGTATTCCAAACCTGTTTTTTTATAATAAACCATTGATCCAATATCAGGGATAAAATTATTAAGGGCATAATTTTTACAGTACAGATATTTGAAATAAGATAATCCGTTTTTTTTGTATTCATCTAATGCTTCAATTAATCGAATACTCATTACTAATGGCTGCATTGGCGACCATTCACGGGCACCCGTAAGACAAACGCTCAGTGGTTCGGTATTAAAATACGCTTTTGATTTAGAAAATGCCTTGGCATATATTTTTAGATGTGGAAATGTATTATCAAAATATGAAAAAGTACGAGAATCATTTATAGCAGATTGATCAAGTGCATTTGTGTTTTCAACCCAATTACTCCTTCTAAAAACAGAAAGAAATATCCCACCTAAAAAATCAAACGAAATGGCAGGGTCTATCAAATCTAAAAATCTCATTTCTCCGCTTTTCGTATATTTTGAAAATGGCTTCATATTTTTAGGTAAGTTTTCCGTATTAAAGGGTTGGGGAAATGAAAAAACAAATTCTGTTGTTAGATGATATGAATTCAGGTAAAAAAAATCAATTTTGGGATATGTATTCAGCAATTCAAAAAGACGGGTAAAAGTATTGGGCAATAAAAGATCGTCATCACCTATAAGCCATACAAATTCCCCATCGGCCATTTTAACAACATTCAAAAAATTTTTCGTCATTCCAATGTTTGTGCTGTTTTTCTGATACTTAATAGCTATTTTTTGTTGTGCATCACGTACTACCTGTTCTGTATTATCTGTAGAACAATTATCAGAAACACAAATCTCGAAATCAAATTGAGGAGCATGGTTAATTGAGATAATAGATTGCAAACAATTTGTTAGATGTGCTGCTCTGTTATAGGTGGGAATACAGATTGAAAGCCTATGCATTAGTATACCTAAATTTAAGGGATTTAAAGGTATTTGTTAATCCGGTAAACACAAAAACTCTCGTTTGCGTTTCCATTAAATAATATACTAGCAGAGGTATTAATAATGCAGGTATTATATTCCAAGCAAGTGTATAATATGCATTAAAGGTTTTCGGCTCTATGTTTTGAGAATTTGGCAATAGCCAAAATATAATTGCCATAGAAAGTATTGGAAGTAAAATAGTTTTAGTTGCTTCTTTATAAAATTTTAGAATCTTACTTCCCAATATTTTGTGGATAAAATAAAGAACTAAAATTAAGCTGCAAAAAATGGTAATTACTTTTGCAATGGCTAAACTTCTCTCACCCACATAAAAATTTAGTACAGCCAAACTGGTATAAAAAATTACAGGTAAAATAATAGCATTAATACGTAAAATGGTGTTTTGTGATTTTGCAATAATCATATAACCAATTGGAATTGACAATCCGGTTAATGCTGTTGTTATAAGAAAAAGTTGACAAATAAAAATAGAAGATAAATAATCGTATCCAACCCATGTTACTACAATGTTTTTCATATAAAAAATTAAAACCATTGGAGGTATGATGCATAAAGGAAAAGTTACTTTAATTAAAAAACGGAATGTTTGGTATAAACCTTCATCATCATTATCGCCAACAAAATGGTTGAATCGTGATAAGAATGGAGAATATATTGTGTTGTATAAATTTCTAGTAAATGATAAAAAAGTAAATCCTATGGCATACATAGCAACTATTTTTACACCGTAAAAAGTGCTTAAAATTACAGCATCTAATTCAAAATACAATATCCATGCAATGGTAGTTAATAACGAACTAAAAGCTAAGGTTTTTGTTAGAATATACATCTCTTTTGAAAACCGAAAATAACTTAAAAACTGTTTTATATTATAATTATATTTTTTAGTTGCAATTGCTACGCTTAGCATACTTGAAAACAATGATAGAATTTGTATTGTAAAAAAATAACCAACAATATCATACGTGTTTTTTGTTATAAAAAATTGAATACTCAGTATTTTTAAAAGATTAGCCGCAACATCTATTGATTGATAAATATAATCTTCAATTCTAATTGAATATACCAAGGAGTTGAATCGTTGAAGTAAAATAACAATAGAGGATAATGCTAATATAGTTAGTAGTTTACTGCTAATGGCTAAATCATTTACATTATTAGATTTTATTAGAATTGCAGGATTGTATGCAACAAATAATAATATAATACTTGATAGCAACATAAAAATTCCCAAAAAGAATAGAACAAAACCAATCACTCGCATTTCTTTATTTAAATTTTTTTGAGCAAAAAATTCGGCTGCATATTTTTGTCCGGCTGCTAAAAAACCTAAATCGGCATACGAAAAAAACATACTAAGGCTAATGCATACGGTATAAATACCATAAATATCAGGATTAGAGGTAAGCTTAGGAACAACCATTAACATGGATAAAAATCCGGTAATGATGCCAACAGATTTGGTTAAGTATATTAAGAGTATTTTATTGTTGTAGGATTTGGCCAATGGATTATTAATTATTAAAAAGTTGGAAGACCAAAGTTCGAAGATCGAAGACCGAAGTCCGAAGACCGAAGAAATTATCTGTTGTATAGTCTTTCATTTTTTAAATAAGTTTTTTTACCATGATCTATTTTCACTGTTTAGAATGATCAATATCTTTATAAATCAAAAATTTACAACCCTAATTGCTGCACAATTTTCATATACTTCTTCAAAAATTTCTCTTGCAGTTTTTTCTTTGATGCCGGCTTGTTTTGCAACTTCCATTATATTGCTTTTTGTTGGATTGCCTTGCCCCATAATAGTAGTTGAATGATTTCCATTGATACCATAGCTGGGAGTTAAATCATAAGCTGGAGCAAATTGCCACTGATTGTTTGTGAAAATAAACGAAAAATTCTTGGCATGATCATCTTTATTACCCGTAAGTACATTAAAAATCATAAGGCGAAATATTTTTTTTACTTCTTCTATATTTTGTGTTAATGCCCAAGCAGCTTTTATCAGCTCTGTATAATCAAGTGACGGCAGTCTATAATCGGCATAAAGTAAGCCGGCAATAGAGTGCACATGAAAGCGCGAATTTTGATGCTTGTCAAAACGTTTTACTCCAAAGTATTTATTTTCAAACAATCTTGTTTCGGGCATTTCAACACCACATTGCTTTGCTATTAAGGCATAGTGGTATTCAATTTGTCCAAAATCAGATGAATCAAAAGATGAAGGGAACTTCACCATCCAATTTTCGTCACCTATTGTAATTAACACTTTTGGACGTGCTCCTCCGGATGAACCATTTTTATTAACCAAAATTTCTAAGGAATCGGACTCTTGCTCTTTTAATATTTTCGAAATTTCTGCGGCAAAGAAATCTAATTCATTGGTGTCTAAATCTGTTTTAAAACTATTATCCGGCTCATAGCATAAAGCCCCCATTCCACTTTTTCCAACAATACTTAACCTGTCTATTATTGAAAGTGTTTTAGGATTTGTGCCTTGTTTCAATAATAACCTATCAATTAAAAGATTACCCCATCCGTCAGGTATACTATCGTTAAACACTCCAAAAAGTCCGTTAAAAGGGTTTTGTTTTGCAACAAACACATCAGGTTTTAGAGGAAGATAAAAAGGAGATATAGAAAAACCGTTTTGCAACCAGTGAGTGTCGTATTCAAAAACAGCTCGCTGATCAGTTGATACTGCCATTTGCCCAACAATTTTGTCAAAGATAGTAATGCGTATCTTTTTAACCGGGTTAAACATTTTTTCTTCCCCGTTTCTTTTTCGATAACTGTTTTTGGTTTACCACATCATCAACACTTTGATAAATGGTGACTGAAAATAATTGCATAAATTCCTCTGTAGCCTGAAGCGAAATAGCCAGTAACAACAAGTGATTCAATGATATTTCATACCGGTTTTCAAATCTTTTTAAAGAACCTAAACTAAGGCCAGCCTTTTTAGCCAATGCTTGTTGTGTAAGATTTAATGACAATCGTTTTTCGCGTACACGCATAGCTATTTGTTTTGCTATGGCATGTGGATTAAAAACATCAAGGTTAACAAATTGATCGGATAACATTTTGGCTGTTAATTAAATTATTTTAGTTTATGGCTAATATAATGGCTGGTAATAACATTTCATACATTAGCCAATTGATTATTTATTATTAAAAAGTTGGAAGACAGAAGACGGAAGTCCGAAGACGGAAGACGGAAGACCGAAGACGGAAGACCGAAGACGGAAGACGGAAGACCGAAGACCGAAGACGGAAGTCCGAAGACGGAAGAAATTATCTGTTGTATAGTCTTTCATTTTTTAAATAAGTTTTTTTATAAAGTTTAAATCAAAGGGACATGTTATATAGTCATTAAAACATGTTGCATCAACCCTAATTTTATTTTTAAGAATGTATTCGAGTTCATCTTCATTTTTTGAAACCGGTATTTTTGAATCAGACCCATCAAATGGAGGAACAAGTGGATAATTGGCAATATCTATATTATTTAAAGAAGGCTCATAAATAACATAATCTACTCCATAGTACAAGCTTTCTAAAAAAACAGTAGATGTAGGACCAATAACTAAACTCGATTTTTGAATGGATTGTTGTAAATTATCTTCATCCAATTTATAAAAATCATTATTAATGTATTTCAAATACCAATTTCCATTTTCGCATGGATGGGGCCTAAAACGAACTGATTTTACCCCAAATTTTCTCAGGCTTTTTTCAACAGAATATAGAAATAAAATTAAATTAGATCTATCTCCTAAAATAGCTCCGTCACTATAATGAACTCCATTTAATGATTTGGTTAAAACGAGGATATTGTCAAGAGAAAATTTTAACTGAGTTAGCTTTTGTTGTTTATAATAAGGATGGCCAGAAACAAATATTTTATTTGCATTCATTCCTGATTTTACATAATTCTCTTTTATTTTTTCTCCCCAAACAATTAAGTAATCAGAGCGATGGTTGTCAATTTGATTATATATTGCTGGAAGTCCGTGAAGAAAAATAAATGAAGGAATACTAATTTGTTTACATATTTGAATAGATAGATTTTCAAAAAAACCAAGATCATTTGGAACAAATATGGACTTTACTTTTTTGTGTTGAAATAATTTTTTCAATACATCTTCATATTGCGTTATTTCATTTATAAAATCTTCCTTAATTAGTTCTCTAAAATTTGAATTCTTTAAACTAGACTTAATTTTCTCACCTTTAAAAAATATTTCAAAATTGCTTAGCACATTGCCATCCCGACTAATTTGCCAGCTGGGATCAAATACTTTATAACCTAGTTTTTTTAACTCATCATTTACAGTGAAATAAGAATTAGATACAATTACCTCTCCTTTGATTTCTGATTTTTGGGTTTGACTAATTTTATAAAGTGTAACTAAGTATATTAAATAAGAGAAGAGTTGAGTTTTATATTGGGTATCATTAATTTCATGTGGATATTTAAAATGGTTTCCATAATAATACAAGCGTTTATCAAGTTCATAACGCAGATTATCATATCTAGATTGGTTTAAATATGAATTGTCTTTAAGAAATTTGAGTAGTGAAAAAGATTCCAAATTTTTTTTGTGATTATTTTTTTATAGGAGTTGTCTGCTTCTTACCAAATAGAATGCTTCTGCAAGCTCACATCCTATTGATATTCCCCATCTTTGTGCTTGAATTTTTAAGGCTTCGGGTGATCGTGGATGTGGGAATTGGCGCTTTTCAAATTCGTAAGATTCCATGCCTTTTATTTTTGCTTGAAGGTCTTTTTCTGAAATTTCAAAAAAGAGATTAGGAATAAAGTGTTTCGGATCTGATGACGCTCTCCATTCAGTTCCGGAAGGTGTTTCAAATGTAATAATGTTCTTTACATTCTCATGTTTCATTGGCCTGCATGCTGTTATTACAGCCTCAAAGGTTTTTTGATGATCAATATTTACATCTCCTCCATGATGGGTGAAAATGGTGTTGGGTTTAAAATTTTCTTTTTCTTTTTCGATTACTTTAGTAATATCAAGCAAAGCAACTGTATCGAATCGATTATCAGGAAAGTCTAATATGCTCATACTTTGATATCCGATTGCAGCCTGGGCATTTTTTATATTCTGTTTATGAATGCTAAGTTGTTCTTGCCATTTTTCTACATCTCGATTATCGGATCGAGATGTAATACCTTCTCCTAATATAACAACGTGAGCTGTTACTTTAAATTCATTGATTAAACGATGCATGGTTGCGCCTAATCCTAATAACTCATCATCAGGATGAGCTACAACGAGCATAAGTCTTTTATTTTTTAGAGATTCAAGCATTTTTTGTTGCTACAATTAACATTATTTTTTTTTCATTTATAAATTTACCACTGCTATTGATTTGAGCTTCTACTATTTTTTGAAACTCTTGTTCAATGGATGAATTATAAAAAGTGGAATTTTTCCAATAATTCATTACACTTTCAACATTTTCCCAAATAATGTTATTTTGAGTAGTATAAATTTGGATGGCATTACAATTATTAATAGAAAAACCCAAAACCTTTTCACGCATAAATGTTGAAGAGGATGAAATTACTAAATCAGGGAGTTTTACTTTTAAACTTAAAAGTATATCAAAAAGCTGTTTGTTATTTTCTCCATAAGGCCCCATTACGACCAACCTTCCACTATTATTTAATGATTCATTAATTTTTGCTAATACATAATCCATATCTCTAGAATAGTATAAGCCATACGAACAAAAAATGATATCAAATTTTTCTTCATTGTTTTTAAAGAAATCATCAATTCCTGTATTAAAAAATTTCATTCTTGAATCATGAGAATGAAATTTATTTTTTACTGCACTAATAGCATCAATTGAAATATCTAAACATGATATAGTGGCATTTGGAAACTTTTGAACTAAATATTCTGTTTGTTTTCCTGTGCCGCAACACAATTCTAAAATATTTATTTTTTCATCCGTATTCTTTATTTTTTCAAATGCCCATTTATTGATATCAACTGTTTGATTGTTTTCGTTTTGGCTTATTCTAGCCATTAAAAAGTCTGTTTTGGTTTCATTATTGTTCATAGGTTTCTGATTATATTAAATTATTCCAAGTTAATGGTGTGCCTGTTGTTAAATTTTTATTTGCTTTTTTTCCAATTATTATTTCAAAATATCGAGGAGATAGTCCATCTCCCGGTCTGATAATACGTATATTTTCTTTAGTAAATTCTTCACCCTTTTGAATGTCTTTAACTATATAAATAGACCTTTTAAATCGTATGCTTTTTTCTTCATCTTTTTGTATTCCATATTGAATATGCCCTAATGAAAGAAAGGCTCTTTCGCTCTCTACAACTAGATTTTTTAACTCATCAGGTTCAATAGAAAATGTACTATCAACACCTCCATCTGCTCTGCTAATTGTAAAATGTTTTTCTATTACTCGTGCCCCCATTGCAACAGATGCAATTGCAGCGCCAATTCCCATGGTATGATCAGACAAACCAACATGGCAATTAAATATTGATGACATGTGTGGAATGGTTCTTAAATTTGTGTTTTCAGGGCTGGCAGGATATGTGCTTGTACATTTTAATAAAACTATTTCTTTAGCACCATTTTCTCTCAAAGTATTTATTGCCTCTTCTAATGTATTTAATGTTGAGAGGCCTGAAGAAATAATAACAGGTTTTTTTGTAGATGCAATTTTTCTAAGTAATGGAAGGTGATTATTTTCAAAAGAAGCCACTTTGTATGCAGGAACATTTAGCTCTTCTAAAAAATCAACAGCAGTTTCATCAAAAGGAGTACTAAAAATAATCATTCCTTTTTTATGGGCATAATCAAAAATTGGTTTATGCCATTCCCAAGGTGTGTGCGCTTCTTTATATAAATCATATAAATTACGATTGTTCCAAAGAGAAGAATTGTCATTTATTGAGAACAATCCTCCGGAATGGTTTATGGTAATGGTGTCTGGAGTATAGGTTTGAAGTTTTAATGCATGAGCACCTGCTTTTGCAGCGGCATCAACAATTGCAAATGCTCGGTCAATAGACTGGTTATGATTACCAGACATTTCAGCAATAATAAAGGGTTTATGGGATAAACCTATTGTAAAATTTCCAATTTTTATATCTTCAATCATTTGTGTTGCTAATTTTAGATAAATAATAAAAGTGCAAAAACAGAATAAACCAGATTAGAGGTAGAAATAATTTTCAAGCCAATATTAATTTTCATATCTACTTTATTTGTTTTTTAAAAGTCATGGAATACGCCATTCAATGTTCATCAGTGTTTGAGTACGTTCAGTGCATGGCTATTTCATATTTAAAAGTAACTACATGATTGTTGCTATCTATAGGTAAAAATTGTTTAAATCCGGCATTTACAAAAGATTTTTTAGAGGAAGAATTATCTGATTTTACTTTACCAACAACTCTTTTAATGGATGTATTGTTATTGAATAATGTTAATGTTCCAGTTCTTAGAATTTTTGCACCTATTCCTTTACCTCTATATTTTTTGTCTATTGAGAAATCAATTTCAAAATCAGATTGAGCATTCTTATCGAACCTAATTTGGCCAACAGCTTCATTTTGCACATATGCCACAAACATTACACAATCCGGATCATTTAATTTTTTTGCAAACCATTTTTTATGATTTTCTAATTCTATTTTAGTGTTATTGAATGAATTATTTCTAACACTTTCATCATTTGCCCAGTTAAAATACAATAACATATCTTTTTCATTTGCTAAACGTAACGACATAGTATTAAAAAAGTAAGAATGAATTAAAATATCGTGCTTTATATTATTAATTACTATGTGGTCTTTAAGACGTGCTTCTTCAACAAAATAGTTGTTTAATAAGGTTTGAAATAAGGAAGGGCGAATATCATAAGCGTAGGTATAGATTTTATTAAAATTCAGATTTATATCTGCAATTTTTTTTAAAATATTTAAATATTCTTCCCAATCATTACAAAATTGTTCTTGATTTAGATTTCTATTTGTTTCTGTAATAAATGATATTTCTGCATTTCCACTTTCCCAATCAATGTGTACCAATCCTCCATAGCCAACTAAAATATCGTTTTCTAAAAAACTAAATAAAAGTTGAGTGGGTTTTTCTTCTTCAAATAATTTATCTACCACATTTTTAAAATACCATTCTTGTTTTTCTTTTGTAAGCAATTCTTTTTGACGCAGAATGTCAATTTGCTCATTGCGCCATTGCATAATGGCATACTTATCTTCATCTCGAATGGGAACAATTTTATATGCACCATTTGAGAATTCTTGCTGAGATAAGGATTTGTAGGTTCTTTTCATTCCGACTCTTACAAATACTTTCTAAAAACTGCTTTGGCAGGTTCACCAATTAAATATTTTTCATATCCTTCATGTAATGCCATTTTGTAAATTTCACAAGATTGTTCAAATGCGTTAGTGAAAAAATCAATTTCCTCGTTGTTATGAGTATAGCAAGGAACAAATGCGCCTTGAAAAAGTACTCCATGTTTAATCATTTCTTGCATAAACAAAGTGCGCAAGCCAGCATCAGCCTCTCCTTTGGCGTTTTTGAAATTGAAAACCAACATCCATGGAGAATTAGAAATATTAATAGCGGAATCTAGCTGCATTGCGCTAATAATTTTATTGCAATTATTGCGAAGTATATTTCCGGTATTACTATTTTTTTCTATTACATTATTCTTTAAATAAAAATCGATAGTTGCAAGGCCTGCTGCAATGGCATGCGTTTCGCCACCATGTGTAGTTGATACTAGAAATACTTTTTCTTGCCCAATTCTATCAATGCCTCCCAATTGCATTACATTTCTTTTTCCTGTTAAAGCACAAAATGAAAAGCCATTGGCTGTACTTTTTCCCCAAGTAGCCATATCGGGTTCCAACTTATATTTTTTCATGGCCCCCGGAATATCTACTTTAAATCCGGTAATCATTTCATCTAAAATAAACAGTGCTCCATTTTTATGCGCAATATCAATGGCTTCTTTTATATAGGCTTGAGGATCTATTCCGTTTTCACGATCGAAATTTTTCTCAGGCTCGGTAATTACACAGGCTATTTGATTGGGATATTTTGCAAATAATTGTTTTAAAGAATCTAAATCGCCTGATTTAAAAGTTACAGAAAGTGCAGCAATTTCATCTGGTACACCAATGTTGCAAGCTGTTTTTCCAATAAACCAATCGTCATAAGAATAAAAAGGATGATCGGCAGGAAAAGCCACTAGTTTTCTGTTTGTAAAAGTTCTTGCCAATTTAACTGCAGCTGTTGTAACAATTGATCCGTTTTTAGCAAATTTGATCATATCATGTTCTGGTACCAAAGACAAAAATTTCTCAGCCATTTCCATTTCAATATAGGATGGACGTTGAAAATTTACGCCCTTATCTAATTCATCTTTTACGCGATTAATAACAGGTTCAAATGCATGACCCAATGTTACAGAGGTTAATCCCATGGAGCAATCGAGAAATTTATTGCCATCGATATCCCATACCCAAGCGCCTTTTCCATGCGAAATGGCAGCGGGAGATAATTCCGGAAATTGATCATCGCCTTTAGAATAGGTATGTGCACCTCCCGGAATTAATTTGTGAATTTTGCTCTTGTACTTGTCGGAATTTGTTAATTTCATCTTTTCCTCAAATTGTTTTTCTAAAACCTTCATTGCGTTTTATATTAGAATTTAAATTTTTTATCTTTTGATTATTTTCATAGTAGTTGGCGTATTCAAACCATCTTTTTTCCTCACCTAAGTCATTGGCAAGAATAGAAATTACTTCAAAATCTTTTTGCTCATCAACCGTTAATCTGATTTTTCCGTATTTGCCTTCGCAAGCAAAATTATCTGATTTAAATAAAGTTCCACCCATAAAAGTAGAATGTTCACGGATGTATGGCGTTACATGTTCTTTCTGGTATTGTTTGTCTGCATTTTTCCATGCATTTTCCAGGACAGAAAATTTCATTACTTCAATATCTTGGCCATCAGGAAAATCTTCTACAAATATATTTGAACCATAATCCAAATCATTTTTTATGGTGAAATCAATTACAGCATCAATTAATTGAGGATCTATTAAAGGGCAATCGGAAGTTAATCGAACAACATGAGTAGGATTTTTTTTTATTGCTGCCTGATAAAAACGATCCAGTACATTATTCTCGCTTCCTCTAGAATATTGTACTTGCATTTTTTTACAAATACCAACTATGGCATCGTCTTTTGGATCAACTGTGGTGGCAACAATTAATTCGTCAATTAATTTAGATTTTAATATTCTCCCCAAATGAATTTCGAGTAAGGTTTTATTTTTAATATTCATTAAAACCTTATTGGGTAATCTTGTTGATCCAACTCGAGCTTGTGTTATGGCTATAACTTTTTTCAATTCCAATTTGATGGATTTAGTAAATCGGTTTCTTTTACAATAATTGAATCAATTTGCTGACACACTTCTCTAGAAATACTTTTTTGCAATAAAGATATATTTGCTATTAATTGATCAACTGTATCAACTCCAATTAAAACATGATCAATAGTATTTTGTTGTATAGCGTAGTTTAAGGATAAACTATTTAAGTCAATATTATTGTTTTTTGAAATGCTGTTTATCTCGTTAAGATAGGGGAGAAGAGGAATTAACTTTTTGGGTAATTCATTGGTATTTTTGAAAAAAAGTCCTTGCAAAAATGCCGACCTAGTATGAATTTCAACTCCTTTTTCTTTTGCTTTTTTAATTGTACTTGAACGTTGTTGTGTATTGTCTAATAAATTAAATGGTAATTGTATTACATCTATACCTTCAAATCCCAACAATTCTTCTATTTCATGATTTGTATATACAGAAACTCCAAATTTCTTGATAAGTCCTTCTTCTTTTAAGGCTGCTATTTCATTTTTATAAAAATCAAAATATTTTTTAAAATCATTAAATGAGTGAAACATGTAGCAGTATAATGAATCAATATTTAGTGTATTTAAGTTTTGACGAATTCGATTTTTTAAATTTTCAGAAAGATCATTTCTACTTGAACTAAATTTAGTAATAACATCAAATTTGTTTTTTGATGATAGATGATAGTTTCCTATTACTTCTTGAGCGTTACCATATACTTCGGCAGTATCAAGTATGTTTATACTATTTTCAAATGCTACATCTAAAATAGTATTTACCGTTGCCGGAGTTGGTTTTCCTGAATGATTATTAATGCCATATTCTAAACCAAATTGAACAGTACCGAGAATGATTTTATTGGTGGGAGGCATTATAAGTGAAACAGAATTATATATTTTTTGGTTAGGAGTCGGAAGACGGAAGTCCGAAGTAAACCTGACTTCCGTCTCCCGTCTTCCAGCTTCTGATATTGTGATTATGTAATTGTTTATCCAAGTATAATGGATTTTCTCATTATTTTGTAAAGTAATTCAAAATTGTTTCTATAACGTAGTCTTGTTCTTCGTTGCTTAATGTTGGATACATGGGTAAACTCAAACAATGCTCGTAATACTTTTCAGCTATAGGATAATCGCCTTTTTTATAACCTAAATTTTTATAATAAGGCATTGTGTGTGCGGGAATATAATGCACCTGTGCAAAAATATTATTTTCACGTAAGTGGTTGTATAAATCTTTACGATCTTCAACTTGAATTATATACAAATGAAAGGCATGACCTTCATTATATTTTGGAGTTTTTATATTTAATTTATAAGAAGAAAAAGCCTCATCATATCGGTGAGCAATTTCTTTTCTTCTTTTTAATCCCTCATCAGCACGTTTCAATTGCGTGCTACCTAAAGCCGCTTGAATATCACTTAAACGATAATTGTATCCTAGTTCTTGCATTTCATGGTACCAAATTCCATGATTTTCTTGTAATAATTCAATATCTCGTGTGATTCCGTGTGTACGCAACAAACATAATTTATCATATAATTTTTTATTGTTTGTTGTAATCATTCCACCTTCACCTGTAGCAATATGCTTTACGGGATGAAAAGAAAAAATAGCTAGATCTGCATAAGCACTATTTCCACAATTTTGTTTTTTTTCTTTACTATCTATAAAAAAACCACCGGGTGCATGGCAGGCATCTTCAATAAGCCATAGATCATGTTCATCTGCCAGTTTTTTAAAAGTTTCTAAATTTATAGCAGCACCTGCAAAATCAACAGGAATAATACCTTTAAAAGTTCCCTTAGGATGTTTTTCTAAAAGAGTACGTACTATCTCTACATCTAATAAAAATGTATTAGGATCGATATCTGAAAAAACTACCTCACCTCCGCAATAGCGAATGCAATTAGCACTTGCCACAAATGTTATGGGAGTAGTAATTACTTTATCTCCAGGTTGTACATTCATGGCCATTGTACATAAATGCAGAGCAGCGGTACCGTTAGAAACCGCTACAGCATATTTTACTCCAATATATTCAGCAAAGGCGTTTTCAAATTTTGCAATGGCAGGGCCTTGTGTAAGAAAATCAGACTGGAGTGATTTAACTACTGCATCAATGTCTTCTTGTGTAATATTTTGTCTGCCGTATGGAATGGGTTTCACGTCTAATGTTTTTTCAAGAATCATACTATATTGATTATCTATAATACTTATACAAGGAATGAGCTGAATTTTTGTATTAATAAAATTATTTGTCGGAAGCTCGAAGCCGGAAGTACTTCGGTCTTTCGACTCCAAACTACCCTCAATTTACAAATTCAGGATCAATATGTTCTTTAATAAGTTTACGTAATTCTATTGCATCAACCCAATCCGAATTTTCGCCTGAATTATATTCGAAACCTTTTTTTACGGGTTGTGCTTTAAAATGCTTAATGTATTCGTTTACATTAAAATTGGGCACTTGCGGTAGTATGGCATAGTATTTACCTAAATCGTAAGTTGAAAATGAATCTGAGGAAGTAATCATTTCTTCATGAATTTTTTCTCCCGGCCTAATGCCCACCACTTCTATTTTGCAATTTGGGCCAATTGCTTTTGCAACTTCTGTAATTTTGTAAGACGGAATTTTAGGCACAAAAATTTCTCCTCCCCAAGCCGTTTCTAAAGCATGCAATACCATTTCAACGCCTTCATTAAGTGAAATATTAAAACGGGTCATGGTGATGTCGGTAATGGGTAAAACACCTTCTTTTCTTTTCTTTAAGAAAAAGGGAATAACAGAGCCATTAGATCCCATTACATTGCCATAACGCACTACTGAAAATTTAATTTTCCGTGCTCCTCTAATATTATTTGCTGCTACAAAAAGTTTATCAGAACATAATTTGGTAGCGCCATATAAATTAATGGGGGCAGCTGCTTTATCGGTAGATAGTGCAACAACATTTTCTATATTTGTAGCAAGAGCAGCATTGATGATATTTTCGGCTCCGAGTACATTTGTTTTTACACACTCCATAGGATTGTATTCTGCAATGGGAACATGCTTCATTGCAGCAGTATGAATAATATATTGAATACCTTCAAAAGCTCTTAACAAACGGTCATAATCGCGAACATCACCAATAAAATAGCGTATGGCTTCATACTTATGCTCAGGAAATTCTTGATTCATTTGAAATTGCTTTTGCTCATCTCTTGAAAAAATAACCAAACGCTTTACTTTTGGCCAACGTTCTAAGATAGTTTTGGTAAGTTGTTTGCCTAGAGAACCTGTTCCGCCAGTAATTAAAATTGATTTGTTGTTTAGATCTAGCATTCTTTTTTTTTTGAATTTGAATAAAGAATTTATTTTTCGATTTAGGAAAAAATAAAAGATTATATTTTACATGGCTTCGCCATTGTCAGTCACAATTATAGTCTGATTCTAATGGTGTTAAAAGCGCACAAAATTAACAATTTTAATTGACTTTACGGCACGAATTATCTACAAAATACATAGTTTATAAACTTTAGTTTAGTATTGGATACTGAGATAAAAGGCGAATAAATTTTGGATGTAGAAAGAAGGGGAAATTTATTATAAATCGATTTAGTTATGCAGGGTTATTCTTTTTTTTACAAATGCTAACGGTATGTTTACGGCTAACTTACTACCCATCGCTTCAATTTCTACAATAATTCTATATTTGCCTTGTATACAAACGGATTGAGCTATTAAGCCGGTAAAAGGGCCTTTGATGACTTCAACTGCTTCGCCTTTTTCAAATTTCTCATTTTTGAGCAATGAGACTTGCTCGATGTCGTTCATTAAAATTTGTAAGTTTTCAATTTCATAATCCCTTATTATTGCAGGTTTTCCTAAATATCGAAGCAAGCCTGATGTACCTTTAATTTTTAAGGCATCGTATAGGGAGTCTTTGTGAATATTTACAAAAACATAAGAGGAGATTAGAGGACTTACTATTTTCTTTTTACGATCGCTCCATTTTCTAAGGCTTGTAACTAAAGGCAAATAAGCATTGAAGCCATTTAGTGAAAGGCGTTCGTATACTTTTTTTTCGGCTCGGGCTTTTGTATAAATGGCATACCAATTTATTGGAGAAGAAACAGTAGTATTGGGGTTATTGAATTTATTCAAGTTCATACACTAGTCCACGGTTTCAACAATACTAGATTGGTGTTTTTTTAAAATAATAATACCACTCGTAATTAAAAATCCCATAAATGCACCAAAAATGGTATACATAAGCCATGATTTGGATATTGTTAATAATGGGAAGCTTGGTTCATCAATTACTTGAAAAAGTGGTGTTTTATTAAGCAAAGCAAAATTAGCCATTTCTTTACTCTTAATAATTTCTCCATACATGGTATTGAGTATTTCAACGTTTCTTTTCAATCTTAGTTCTTCTACATAACCTTTAACTTTTATCATTCTGCTGTTTTCGTCCTTATAGGCTGCATAGGTGTTTTCTGCGGCATACAATGCATCTTTTACGGAATCTTCTCTATTGGTAATAATATTCAATGTAATTTTTTCCTTTTTTATGGAGCTGGTAACATAAAAATTAGTTAATGCATTTACCAAATGCTCAACATAATATTTTGCAAATGTATTTGATTCAGAATTAAGTTTAACAGTAATAATTTCATTTTTTGCTACATCTACAGATAGCATTCCTTTTTCGCCTATTATTCTGCCCAATATCATATTCAATATTGTATTTTCTTTTTGGGTAAACTTTTTAAAGTCAGCACTTTTAAATTCTGTAAAATCTTTAATAGAATCATTTTTAATAAATCCTTTTTCTTTTTTTATTTCAAATAAATTTATAAAATGATTGGCCAAATAGTCTGTATTGCCATCAATAGTTTGTTTTTCAAATAATGTTATTGTATTTATTTTGTTAGAAAGAAGAAGATCTTCCAATTTTTTTGTGTCAAGCGTACTACCTCCCCCTAGAGATCCTAGTCCAAATGAAGAAGCTAATTGTGAAACACCTCCCATAGAACTAGATTTACCCGCATCAACCATAAAAGTTAGGGTAGCCACATATTTAGGAGTAGAAAAATGCGCATAGCTAAATCCTATTGCTCCACCACCAACTGAAAGAATTATAATTAAAAAAAAATGAGGACGAAGTAATAAGTATAAATCTTTTATTTTTAATAAAATATCTTTTAGATCAATTTCGTCATCTTGTTTAACCGATTTATTCATTTAAAATAAAATATAAAAGAATTATTTATTCAAATTCACAACATTTGTAATTAAAAGCCATAAAGTTAAAAGCCCTGTAACCTTAACCGTTGTTTTTTCAATTACTGTATTCCAATTTACCGGTTCATTTTTTTGTTTTTTATCTTTTTCTTTGGTTTCCTTATACAGAGTACAAATAACACCACTAATTTTTACTTTAGGGTAAATATGAATAAAGCCAATATTAATTGTTTTTTTAATAAATCCTCCCGGTTCTATAACGTATGTCTTTCCTCTGGCCGCTTTCTTTTCAAACCCACCACCATATTCATTTATATAAAAGCGAGCTCTTTTTGACTTTGTAAATGGGGCATTAATCTGATTTATTTTATCAATTTCGGGATATCTAATTGCACCTTTAATTGCAATTAATTCATTTATTTTAGGAATGGAAATAACATCTCCACTTTTTAAAATGTAATTAAAATTGGAGGTCTTTTTTTTCATTACTTGTTTAAGATCAAGAAAAAGATAGCCTATCTTTTTTTCATTTCTATACAATCTAGCGCCTTCTATAAAGGCATATTGGCTTAATCCTCCGGCACGTTCTATTAAATCAGTTAATTTTTCATTTTCTCTTAATGTATATACACCCGGGTAATTAACTTCACCTTCTAAAACAACATTTTCTTGATATGAAAAATGAGCGATTTTTCTAACAAATATGATATCGTATGGCCGTAGCTTAAATTCATTTACGCCATCAGGTAAACTTAGATCTTTACTAATGGAATCTTGTAGAATAATTATACGTTTGGTTGTATCCACAAAATTGATAACTCTTGAAATCTCTATACGATTGTTGGCAGCTTCACTTTTTAAACCACCTGCAAAATAAATGGCATCTTTTACCGTCATACCATCTCCATATAAAAAATTTCTAGGGCTTCTTACTGAACCAATAACACTAATGCTATCATGATCAAGAAACTGATTCTTAGAATAAATATTTAATAAATCATATTTCTGAAGTTTATAATTATCAGGAAGGTTTTTATTCTTTAGAATAGCGCCCAAGTTTAAAGAAATATATTCTTTTGTTAAGTCACTTTTTTGTCGAACCAAATACGCCCTATCTAAATATGCGTTATCTAAAACACCTTTAGCTTTAAGAATAACATCAGAGATTTTGTCGCCTGCTTTTAATTCATATCTGCCCGGAACCCTTACTGCCCCATCAATATCTACAAAGTTATCTTCATCTCCATTAGTTGTTTTAATAGTAATTACATCCCCATCAAATAGTTTAAAAATCTTATTATTTGAAATTAAACTATCAAGGCTTATATCAGTAATAAATGTTTTATTATTGGTGGTTCGTTTAATTTGTATGGATTGGCTATAGGCATTGGCTGTTAATCCACCTGCATATTTAATTAAAGTTTGCAGATCTTCATTTTCAATTAATTCATATTGTTTAGGTCTTTTAACTCCACCGGAAATGGTAACGACTTTTTCTGCAAGAGGAACAAATAAATAATCATTATTTTCTAAAAAGAAATCTTCGTTGCTGCTTGGATTTAATAGATATTCATATACATCTAATGTTTTAATTGTTTTTCCGGCACGTTTTACAGCTATTTTTCTAACCGAACCAATTGGCGTAGGTCCGCTAGCTGCAAGTAATGCATTAAACGCAGTATTGATAGCTGAAATAGAATAGGAGCCGGGATTGTATACTTCTCCAACAATATTAACATTAATTACTCTTGAATAAACTAACGTGATTTCTATTTTTGAACTAGAGAGGTCAAAGCTCTGACCAAATTTTTTGGTAATTAATGATTTAGCATCGGCAAAGGTAAGTCCTTTAAGATAAATTCGTCCTGTTTCAGTAGGCTTAATAGAGCCATCCGGATCAACAACAAAAGTTTCATTATAGGAAGCATATCCCCAAATTGAAATACTAATTTCATCGCCTGCCGCTAAAACATAATTATCAGATGCTTTAGCATCTGTTGCTTTGTCATAAAATTTAATGTTTTTATTCCTGAAAAAATCTTGGCCATATACCTTGGCTTCATCTGGTACTTTTTCTTCTTTAGCTTTAGCCGGTTCCGGTTTCGTTTCAGAAGTATTTTCGGTTTCGTTTTTTTGTGTATTTGTTGTTGGATGTTCTACTGCTTTTTCATTAGAAGGTTGGGGTGATGGGCTTTTGGTTTTATACTCCATAATGGTTTTTATTTCATCAGGAGTAGCACCCAATTTTTTAAGTTCTTCTTCGCTAGGAATTTGATCCGGTGACATTTTTGTAATGTCAATATCCTTTAGTAAGGGATTACTACTTAATTGAGCAACAGATATCTTAAAAAATAAAAATCCTAAAATGAAAACAAAACAGTTTTTTTTTGTGAGCATGGGATAGTTTTTTATTTTGAGCTGCAAAGGTAATAAAAATATTATTAGAGCGAGCAGAAGAATAAAAGCCTTTTTTAACTCTAAAAGCCAAACAATCAATGATATTTTATAAGTGTCTGTTATTGAAAACTGTATTTATTTTGGAATAAATTTGATAAAGAAAATTGAGATATTTTTATTAGAAATAGGTTGATCGGAAGCTAAAGAGATAATAAGGAGGTTTTTACAAGTGATATGTTTTATTAACGATTTACAATTAAATTGCTTGAAAACACTTGATCGTTAACATCAAAAATGGTTTTATACAAACCGGATGGTAATGCAGCGTTATAGTAATAGATGTATTGGTGGCATTTCCAAAATAAACAGCTCCACTACCGGTTGATGCAATGGTTGCATTTCCACCAATACTTGGTGCTCCACTATTGTTTCCAAAAATAAAATAGGAAGTACCGGTAGGCTGGCTAAAGTTAAATGTTACATTTTGAAAAGATTGATTATCTCCTGCTACAGATGCTCCTGCGGCATCTTCTACAGCTTTCTGTGGAAATTACAATTATGCCTTATACGGAATAAGAAAAGGGAAAATTTCAAAAATGGAATTTTAATTCGCTCATAATGCCACTATTTTCATGCCTCGATTAACGGCTCCAATTAATTTTCTTGCTTTTATAAGAAAATTAATTACCTTTGCGAAAATTTAGCTCCCTGATAGAACCACTATTGTGTTAGTTTCCTCCTAAGATATCTGTGGCACAATATTTGGTAATTTCGCACGTTTCGTTTAATTTTTTCTGTTTATAAAAAATTGTGTTTAACTATAAAACTATTCTTAAAATGAACATCAAAATTGTATCTCTATTTCTTTTAGTATTATTTTCACTTTCAACAAGGGCTGAACTTAACTCAGATTTATCTCTCTCAAATGGTAAACTGGGGCTTGAAAATTATTCTGTTTTAAACCAATATAATAGAGGTGGTGGTGGAAACCATAGAGGCGCCAAAGCATACAAGCCTGGTAATGTTATTTTATCAATAGGCTATGGAGCCCTTAATTTTTGGAAATACGAATGGGCAAATACTGATTTATATAACTATGATTATTATTCAGGCGATGGCTATTATGAAAATTATAAAGTAACAGGTATTGGCCCCTTGCATTTTAAAGCTGAATATGCTCTTTCTGAAATAGTTAGTTTGGGATTAAGTATTAATTATGTTAATGCCAAAGCGCAATGGACAGATTATTACAACTATTATAGTGGTCAATATTATCAAAATGGTTATACAACAGGTAAAACGTTTAATTCACTAAGTGTATTGGGTAGGATGAATCTTCACTTTGCTACTTCTAAAATTTTAGATCCATATTTTGGTTTCGGTATTGGATATAGAAATGCCAATACTGACTACTTTTCTGATGATCCAACTTTTGATGATGAGGCATACTATTCATCTACTTCAGCAATAATACCTATTGGTTTTGAAATGAGTATGGGACTAAGAGTTTATGTTAGCCCTAATATTGGTTTTTTTACTGAAGTAGGATTAACAAAATCTTTAATACAAGGAGGTTTAGCAATAAAAATATGAGAAGGGAAATATTTTTTATAAGCTATTAACCAACTTGATATACACTAAAGAGCAATCCGATTAAGAAATAACACAAAGCAACTACAATCACAACCTAAAAAATCAAGTAACATTAATTTTACAAAATAATGATGTTGTGGGAAAAATGTGGGAAAACTCCACAAACAAAAAACCGCAAACACTTGATAAAACAAGGTTTACGGTTTTTATAAGTGCGGATGAAGGGACTCGAACCCCCACGCCTTTCAGCGCCAGATCCTAAGTCTGGTGCGGCTGCCAATTACGCCACATCCGCAACTTTTTATTTAAAGAGTAATTGGAACCGCAAATATAGTTATAAAATTGAAAATCGAATTATTTAATGCTAGTTTTTACTTATCATGTTAATTTTTCTCTGTACAAAAAAGTAATAATTCTTATACGTATTTTTATGTAAATATTGGGGATCTAAATAAATTTTTTAAAAGCAAGAAAATTTTAATACTTAATCAATGAGTTGATTAAGGAAAGGTGATTTTAAATTGCTTTAGATAACTGCTTTCTAATCTCATCATGTTTTTGTTTGCTTAAAGGATAATAAAAAGCAACAAAAATAGAAATGAGTAAAAATATGGCAGGGCCGATACTCATTAAAATACGAATGGCCCAAATAGATAAGGATGATTGATGTTCAGCAGCACCAACATAGCCGCATAATTGTAATACTAAGCCTACTCCACCTAAGGCAAGTGCCGACCCTACTTTTTCTACAAAAGTAAGTACACCGTAATAAGCTCCTTCACGTCTTTGGCCTGTTTGTAATTCTCCTGCATCTATGCAATCCGGTATCATGGCCCATGGAATTACATGTGCAGCTCCTACACCAATGCCGGCTAAGGCAGCCAATACAATAGAAAATGTTTCTTGATCAGGTTGGAGAAATATCATGCATATTTGTACCACTGCCCAAAATAAAATGCCAAAAATATAGGTCTGTTTTTTACCTATTTTTTCAGATAGTTTTACTAAAAATGGAATAGAAACAAGGGCAGATAATTGAATGGCAAGTAATATTTTCATGGGTTTAATATGCATCCAATATTTTACAAAATAAGCAACCATGCTGGTGCCAATAGCAATGGATACCCATGAAAGAAAAAAAATGGCAACTGCTACTACAAAGGCTTTGTTTGAAAAAGTTTCTTTAAATAAAGTTGCTATTTTTTGAGCTTCCTGTTTATTTACTACATGCGGTTTTTCTTTTATACCCCATAGCACTATTAAAAAAGGTAATACAATTGCAATGGCAGCTATAATTCCTAAAACACTAAATTTTTCTTTTTCATTAGAGTAATATCCGGCCAATATATCAACAGATGCAACTGCAACCAAACCGGCCAACATAGAAAATGCTTGTCGGTAGCCATTGAGATTGGTGCGTTCATTATAATCTTGCGTTAGTTCGGGTGTAATAGCATTGTAAGGTATCCAAACCAAAGTCATGGCGGTATCGTAAGCAAAAACTAAAAAAATAAACCACAGTAAATTTTCTATGGATGATGAAAAATAAGGTACTTGCCAAAGCAAGGCGAATAATAAACCATAGGGAATAAGGCCAACAATAATAAAGGTTTTTCTTCTGCCCCAACGCCCATTTGAACGATCATTTAAAGTGCCAATTAGGGGATCGTTAAAGGCATCCCATGCTTTTCGCAAAACCTGAATTATAGTAGCATAAACAGGAGCAAAACCCACAACATCAGTTAAGTAAAAATTAAAAAAAACAAGAAGCAATGTATTGGAAATAGAATATCCAAATGCTCCAGAGCCGTATGCTATTTTTTCTTTTAAACTTAATTTATTTTGATTGCTCATTAAGGATGTTATCTAAATCGTTAAAAAATAATTCAAGAGAATGGGTGTGAATAGGAGAGAGGTGTATGCGTAATGCCGAAACGAAAGATAATTTTTCGAGATACCAGCCTTTCTGTAATAATTGTTCATGAACTTGATCTATTTTAGGGCATGTAAAGGCAAAGATATTTGCTAAAGGTTCTCCTAGCACCTGCAAGTTCATTCTTCTTTGCGGAAGGGTTGGGATAGAAGCTTCTAATCCTTTTCTTCCTAAATAATTTAGTAATGCCCATGATGCGGCTAGGGGCCCTCCTGCACGAGAGCCTGTAAGTGATGGAGAGCCGTATAAGCCTCCTGGATACTCTGTATATGCAAAATATTGATGTTTACGTAAAATTTTATCTCTATATAAATTAACTCCAGCACCTTTTGGTCCCATGCCATAATATAAATCAATTGAGATAGAGCTTACACCTTTTACTTTGAAATCAAATTTAGGTATTGATGGTTGATGCTTTAGAAAAGGCAAAATCATTCCCCCAACATTTGCATCAACATGAAAAAGTAAATTATTTTTAGCTGCTAGTACTCCCATTTTTTCAACAGGATCAATTATGCCTAATGCATAAGAAGGAGCTGAGGCTGCAATTAAAATGGTGTTATCATTAATTAGTTTTTCTAATTCATTTAAATGAGGCAGGTAATTTTCATCCAGAGGAACAATTTGCACTTTTAAGTTAAAATAATGAGCTGCTTTTAAGAATGCAGGGTGAGCAGTTCTGGAAATAATGATCTCAGGATTTTTAATATGAGGTTTTGTTTCTCTGCAATAATCACGTGCAACTTTTAAAGCCATTAAAATATTTTCATCACTACCTGTAGTCATGTTTCCTACTACAGTTTCATCACCTTGCATTAAATCAATAAGAAACGCCACTACTTCTGATTCGTATTTTTTTAAACTCGGGAACGACATTGGGCTCAATGCATTTGCCCAAAAGAACATTTTGTTGGTTTCTTTTAATAGATCTTCAATTTCAGGTGAGGCAAAATATCCGCTAAAAGTTTTTTCAGGTAAAAAAGATTTTTTACTCACTATTTTCTGTTGTAAGAGAGAAAATACTTGGGCCGAATTTTTGCCTTTCTCAACGAGGTTCATTTTTTTCCTTTTTAATTGTAGTTACTTCATCTAAAAAATCTATAATAAACTCCTGTATATTTTCTCTGTTTGATACAGCTCCAATCATTCCATACATAGGAGCTGAACGTTGTTTTTTTTCTGATTGAGGTTTTGTTGCAGATGAAGTATTGTTGAATTTTTTTACCAAGCCCATGGGCAATATATTTATTGCCATTGAAGTTAACTTTGCTTGCGCAGATGTAAGTGCTTGTCTCCATTTACCTTTTCTTAGTTTTTGGACAGCAATATGTAAATCACTAATTAATTTTTCTGAAGCTTGTGTATGTGCAGGTGTTATAACCAAATGAAGGCTAGGAGGGAGTTGTTGACGTTCTAAATTCCAACCCAACACATCGAGCTCATCTCCTAACATATAAATATCTAATTCATCTGAAGCAATACCCAACACACATGCTGAAGGATTGCCTAAAATTTTAAGTTCAGGAATTGAAGCTATAGCATTTTTAATTTTACTAGCAGTATGCATTACTTCATTAGCCAGTTTTAAATAACCCTCTTCTCCTAAACATTGTAATATCGACCATGCAGCAACAATTGGTCCTGCGGGCCTTGCGCCTAATAATGTATTTGAAATATATTTTTTACCGTACCAATCATCGGCACTGTATGCTTGGTATTGGTATAATGCTTTGTTTTTATAAAGCACTAAAGAAGCACCCCTTGCGGCATAACCGTATTTATGAATATCAGCAGAGATAGAAGTTACACCCTCTACACAAAAATCAAAATCTGGAACTGGAAACCCTGCTTTTTTTACAAATGGTAAAAGAAAACCTCCCACACAAGCATCAACGTGGCACCATAAATTGTATTCAAGAGCCAATTGAGCTATTTCAGCAATAGGATCTACAACACCTTGTGGATAATTAGGTGCAGAGCCCATTACTAAAATGGTATTGGACGTAATGTTATTTTTAATTGCAAGAATATCAGCTCTAAAGTCTGAATCTACAACAACCGTTATGGGTTTTATATCAAAGTATTTTGCTGCTTTAAAAAAAGCAGGATGTGCTGTTGCAGGTAAAATTATTTCAGGATGTGTAATATGAGGTTTTGTAATTCTTGCATAATCTCTAGCCGTTTTAATAGCCAATAAAATACTTTCGGTACCACCTGATGTAATATTTCCACAGGTATTTTCATTGCCATTTAGTAAATGAGATGCAATAGAAATTACTTCTTTTTCTAATTCAACTATAGCAGGAAATAAATCTTCGTTGGCAGAACTCTCGTTCCAGCGTTCGCAATAGGCTTTTTGTAAGAAATCTGATAGTTCATCTCCTGAGTAATAGACTAAACTCCATATTTTTCCATCTTTATAATTGGCATCATGCTTAATAAGTTGCTGCATCGAATTTAGCAAAGCATCTTTTGAAGTACCATTAAGGGGAAAAGAAGACATTCTAATAATTTTACAAATTAATGGTTTTCTTGGTGGGATATAAATTTAATGAATATATGTATAGTTCAGAAGGTATTTTTAAAACGAATTTCATGAATTATCACTTAAAAGTATATTTGATTTGATGAATAGGGAATGGTTTTTAGAATTAGTCTATAGAGAAAAAGAATTTTTCTTTTTTCTATAAACAGAATCAACTTCAATTATATTCTTTAATTGTGATGCTATGGCTTTGGCTAAAATACTATTGCCTTCAGGTGTTACATGACAATCATCTGTATAAACATTTAAATGGGTATCAAATAGGTGGCTTAATGAGAATGCAAAATTTAATTTAGTTTGTTTTTCTTCAAAGGCATGATACATTTTTGTCATTTGTATTACTTCATCATGGCTAAGTAAATAATTTTCTGATTGATTATTATAATACCGTATAGGTTGTAAAAAATCATAATATTTTATTCCCTTTGATTGACTAAAATCCTTTATGTCATTAATAATAGTTATATATTGGTTTGAATAGGCTTCATACGTTTGGTTTGTTACCGATGAATAGTCATAAGTATTTTGTTTGGTAAAATATCGTTTAACAAAATCATAAGCACGGTATGTATTTTTAAATAGAGATGTAAATCTTGATATAAATTGATTGTTTCGTTTTCCTTGTTCAATTACTAAAAAATCGCGGTAATTGAGAGGGGGTAAAAGAATTTGATTATTTACATATCGGTTAAATTTAAAACTACTTAAATCATTATAACCATGGAGGCCAATTATTAAATCGGGTTTATATTTCTGTAATATTAACTGGATAAGTAAAAATTCTTGTTCTACAACATAGGCCGAAGTACCGGCATCGATAATTTCAATATTATTGGTTCTTAAAATAGTATTTAGTTCTTTTTGCAATACAAATTGATTAGCAGAATCTTTTTCGGCTCCTAAATGTTCAGCAACGCTTCCCCCAATTAAAGCAATTCTGTATATGCTACTATCTTTTTTTTCTATTGGAGAATTGGTAAGGAATCCATCTGTATTTTGGCTAATTCTATCAGTATTGGAGGGAAGAAAAGAATAATACAAATAAGGCGTGTCTTTAGTGCAAGGCAAATTTATGGCTTGTACGGATTGATCTTTAAAATAAAAAATTAGGCTGAACCCTATTTCAAGAATGATGAGGGAAAGAAAAACGGTTATAATAATATAGGAGAGTTTCTTCATACATTATTATAACCGTAAAAAATATTATTTTTTAATGTATTTATCTAATTCGGCTTCTAAAGCAGGGCCTCTTAGATTTTTACCGATTATGATCCCGTTTTTGTCTAACAAAAAATTGGTTGGAATTGAATTTATCTGATACAAACGAGCTGCTTCTGATTGCCACCACAACAAATCGCTAACATGATTAGGCCAAGCTAAATTATCTTGTTTAATGGCTGCCAACCAAGCCTCTTTTGTTTTGTCGAGAGAAACACTGTAAATGGTAAATGTTTTACCGTTTGTAAATTTTTTGTCTTTGTATTTATTGTATGCTGCTACCACGTTCGGGTTTTCTCTTCGGCATGGTCCGCACCAAGAAGCCCAAAAATCAACTAACACCACATTGCCCTTTAATGATGATAGGGTAATTGGCTTTCCATCGGGATTATTAAAGCTTAATTCAGGGGCTTGGTTACCCACTTCAATACCCACTACAGGTTTGCTTTGTTGTTTTGAAGCAATAAAACCAAAGCCTATAAAAGCTATAGCTACTATAATTAATAACAAATTTATCTTTTTCATATACCTATGTTTTTTTGTTTAATATACACATTACATTAATCGTACCAAAATTACACTCTTTTAATTTTTGCTCCTAATTTATTTAAGCGAATATCAATATTTTGGTAGCCCCTGTCAATTTGTTCAATATTGTGGATGGTACTTGTGCCTTCGGCAGAAAGGGCTGCAATAAGCAAGGATACTCCTGCGCGTATATCGGGTGAAGTCATGCTGATTCCTCTTAAAGGATGATCACGATTAAGCCCAATTACAGTAGCTCTATGTGGGTCGCAAAGAATGATTTGTGCGCCCATATCAATTAATTTATCTACAAAAAACAAGCGGCTCTCAAACATTTTCTGATGTATTAAAACGCTGCCTTTTGCTTGTGTGGCCACTACTAGAATAATACTTAATAAATCAGGTGTAAAACCCGGCCAAGGGGCATCATAAATGGTAAGTATAGAACCATCAATAAAAGTATCTATTTCATAATTGCTTTGAGATGGGATGTAAATATCATCTCCTCTTCTTTCCATTTTTATTCCCAGCTTACTAAAAATATTGGGTATTTGCCCCAGTTCATCATACGCCACATCTTTAATGGTAATTTCAGATTGGGTCATGGCGGCAAGGCCAATAAAACTGCCTACTTCAATCATATCAGGTAAAATACGATGCGTACAGCCTCCGAGTTTTTCTACGCCTGTTATTCGAAGAAGATTTGATCCTAATCCATCAATTTTTGCTCCCATGCTAATAAGCATTTTGCATAATTGTTGAACATAAGGTTCGCATGCAGCATTGTATATTGTTGTAGTTCCTTTTACCAATACTGCGGCCATAACTAAATTGGCAGTACCGGTAACAGAAATCTCGTCCATTAACACATAGCCTCCTTTTAAATTTTTTCCTTCAATAGTATAGTTGCGATTTTCAGCATCGTAATGAAAATTTGCTCCTAAATGTTGAAAGCCAATAAAATGGGTATCTAATCTTCTTCTTCCAATTTTATCACCACCGGGAGTGGGGATGTGTGCTTTTCCAAAGCGAGCCAACAATGGCCCTACAATCATTATAGAACCACGAAGTCCACCGCCCAATTTGATAAATTCTTCCGAGTAAATAAAATCTAAATTAACATCATCTGCTTGAAAGCTATAGGATTCAGCCCCTAATTTTTCAACTTTAACGCCCATCCCTTTTAAAAGAGAAATGAGTTTGTTTACATCTAATATATCAGGAATATTGTTGACTGTAATTTTTTCAGCACTTAATAAAACAGCCGAAATAATTTGCAGGGCTTCATTTTTAGCTCCTTGTGGTACGAGCTCTCCTTTGAGTTTGTGGCCTCCTTCTATTTGGAATATCATTATTTAGTTCGAGGTTGGAAAGTTCAAGGTGCAAAGTTGAAGTACCTATAAGTTTAATTATTAGAGTTCATATCTAATTAAAAAACTTTGAACTTATAAACTTTGAACTTTGAACTAATAAATTAATACTTTTTGTGATTATTTTTTTTGAAGTTATTATTTTGGCCATGTCCACCGCCTCCTTGACGAAAGTTGCGATTATTATTGTTATTATCTCGTTTTTGATAAGTGCCCGTATTGGTATTACTATCCATTTTTTTCTTGGTACGAGCAAGGATATCTCCTGTTGCATTTAACCTAAAATCTTCGGCAAGCTTTAGCTTACCTCCAGAAAGATCTGAAAGATGATTAATGATTACATCATCGCTTACCGTTTCTTTGTTCCAATTGAGGTATGATTTTTTCATGTGATTGGCAATGGCTTGAATTAGGAGGTTTTTTAATTCACCTTCTTCCATTCCAATTGCTTTTTGAATCATCAACTCAATGGTTTTTCCATAAAAGCGAAACTTGATATTGTAAAATGGATATTTTACTTTATCAGGTTTGCCTTCGAATGTTGCAGGTGTAGGCTTTGGATAGGGAGAATCAACATCTAATTTAAAATCGGAGATGATAAATAAATGATCCCACAATTTGTGTTTAAAATCATTTATATCTCTAAGATGAGGATTCAATTGCCCCATTACATTAATGATGGATTGTGCCACTTTATTACGATGTTCACGATCTTCTACGCTCATAGCATAGTTTACCATTTTTTGAATGTTTCTTCCGTATTCAGGAATAAACATGCGGCCACGCTGAGAATTGTATTCTAAATTATTCATATTCTTTATTAGATTCGAAATTTGAAAGTTTAAAGTTAAGGGTTTATTGTTTATGCCCAAACTTACAGAGATGAGAAATTATTATTTTAGATTTTATATTTAATGCCTCTCATTTTTTAAACCGTGACAGTTAGTCACAGTTTCGTTAATATTTTTATTAAATTTTAAACCCTCTTTATTTTTAGTAGAGAGGGTTTAAGAAATTTTTATTTTTCACCGGTTAAACTCGTTTTTAAATAGCGGTCTAGCCATTCGAAATAAACTCTTTGCCATAAAATTCCATCTTGAGGTTTGCTCACCCAATGGCCTTCTTCAGGAAAATACAAAAAGCGACTAGGAATATTTTTTAACTGGGCAGCTTGAAATGCTTGCATGCCTTCAGATTCAGGAACTCTGAAATCTTTTGCTCCATGAATAACCAAAAGAGGGGTGTCCCAATGACCAACAAAACTAGAAGGAGAAAATTTTTCGTAGCTCTTTGGTGCAGGTGTATTCCAATAAGCACCTTTTAAATCGTGGTTGGCAAAAAACATTTCGTCAGTAGTACCGTACCAGCTGGTAAGATTAAATACTCCACAATGTGCCACAAAAGTTTTGAATCTTTTATTATGATTACCGGCTAACCAATAAACTGAATAAGCTCCAAAGCTTGCACCAACTGCACCTAATTTGTCTTTATCTACAAATGGTAATTTAGCTGCTGAATCAATAGCTGAAAGATAATCTTGCATAGCAAGTCCGCCCCATTCTCCACCAATTTGATCGTTCCAATCTTCACCAAAGGTTGGTAAGCCTCTGCGATTTGGTGCTACAACAATATATCCATTGGCGGCCATAATTTGAAAATTCCATCTGTAAGAATAAAATTGACTAACGGCTGATTGTGGCCCACCTTGGCAATAAAGAAGAGTTGGGTATTTTTTTGTTGGATCAAAATCAGGTGGATAAATCATCCAAACCAATTCTGTTTTTTTATCTATTGTAGTTACCCAACGTTTCTCAACTTTACCAACTTTAAGTTTGTCGAGCATTGGTTTATTGGTAAATGTTAATTCATCTTCTTTTCCGGTTTTTAAGTCGATGCTATATATTTCAGTTGGCATACTCATCGACATTTTTGAGCCAATAATTTGATCTTTCCCTAATTTAAATGCAGTGTAATCAAAATCACCAAAAGTAATTTGTTTAACAGCCTTAGTTTTTATATCTAATGAAAATAATGGAAAAGTAGCTTGCTTACCGCCAATAAAATAAATGCTTTTATTATCTGATGACCAAGCAAATTCTTCAACAGTTTCAGAAAAACTTGTGGTTAATTCAGATTTTGTTTTAGTAGCAAAGTCATAAACAAAAATTCTGTTTCGGTCTGACTCGTATCCAGGCTCTTCCATACTTAGCCATGCTATTGATTTGCCATCTGGCGAATATTTAGGTGTATTGTCGTAACCTAGCATTCCCATGGTTATATTTTCGGTTGTGCCGGCAGTTTTATTGTAAACAAATAAATCGGTATTGGTATTTAAGGCATCTTGTTTGCCTTTCATTTTTTTCATGGAATAAACAATAGATTGCTCATCCGGACTAATACTATAATCTCCCGCATCAAAAGCTTCACCTTTATTAACATCAACAAAAGCTTCTTTTAATTCATCGTTTTCAATTTTTGAAAATAGAATGTGCGTATAGGATGCATCGTCCCATTGATCCCAATGGCGATACAATAAATCGTCAATAATTTTTGCATTGGCTTTTGGTAAATCAGGATATCTCATATGAATATCTTGTCCTAATTTTACATCTTGCTTAACAATAAGCCAAGTATAAGAAGGGGCAAAAGTAAAATCTGAAATTCCACCGCTAATGCCGGAAATTTGTTTTTTATTGCCGCCATCAGCGGCCATAACCCATAGTTGATCTTCATCTTTATCACTAGGAGCAAGAAAATAAATTTTGCTTCCATCCTTGCTCCATACAGGATGTGATTCTGATTTTGGTGTTTTAGTAAGCTCTATAGCGGCTCCTCCTTTGGCAGGGATTACATATAAATCTTTGTTTAAAGTATTTTCTTTGATATCGGGCCAAGTAACTTCATAAGCAATTTTACCTCCATCAGGAGAAATAGAGAACTCTCCAATTCTGCCTAAACTCCAAAGAACTTCAGGTGTAAGTTTACCGCCAGATGTATTACCCATAGACCCTGCCATAGGATTTGTTATTGCTGTATTGGTATTGCCTGTACCGGTATTTCTTTTTGCATTTTCTTGTTTCATTATTTCCTCAGCCTGTTTACGCATTTCGGCTTCTTTTTCAGGAGTAAATTTATTGGGGGATGCTGAATTAGTTAAATTGCTTGGTGCAGTAGTATTATTGACTCCATTTGGTTGTTGCCTTTTTGCATTTTCTTGTTTCATTATTTCTTCGGCTTGCCTACGCATTTGTTCTTGTTGCTCAGGCGTTGGTTTGTTTTGAGAAAAGAGGCAAGTATTCAATAAAATCATTGCCATTAATAGGAGCGATTGTTTATTCATAAAGATTTTTTTGGTTAAAGAGCTGCAAAGATATGCATTTAAAGCATTTGGCAGATTAAATTGGGGTGGATTTTATGAACACATAAGCACAACTCTCCTTGTTGCATTTTTAGAAAAAAAATAAATCGGTTTAGATCAATAGACAGTAATATCTATTTATCTCCTAAGCAATATGTTTTTCTTGTGCCTTCAGTTTTTAGCTTAGTGAGTAAAGCATCTACTTTTTCATTGGTAAGATTTTCATGAAATTCGGCACCACATTGTAACATTGGGGCTGTTCCGCATGAGCCTAAACATTCAACAGTTTTTATGGTGAACATACCATCTTTGGTTGTTTCGCCATCTTTAACACCTAATTTTTTTTCTAAATAAGCCACTAAATCTTCAGAGCCATTGAGCCAACAAGGCACAGTACGGCAAACTTCGAGTGTACATTTGCCAACTGGCTTTAAATTGTACATGCTATAAAAAGAAGCTACTTCATATACTTCTACCGGTAGTATTTTTAAAAGAGAAGCAACATAATCCATAGCAGCCGGGCTAAGCCAGCCATCAAATTCAGCTTGCGCCAAATGCAAAAGCGGCAGCAAAGCAGATTTTTGTTTTCCTTCAGGGTAGCGTGCAATTATTTTATTAGCAAGAGCTAATGTTTCGTCTGAGAATTTTAATTCTTTTGTCATTTTATTTTAATTGTTTAACCGCTACGCGGTATAAATTATTGGTTGTTTATTTATTCTACAATAATAAAACGCCTATGGCGTATTTGCATTTTAATAATTGCCCATAGGGCATATATTATTGTAGTATCAAATATGAAAAAAATTAAATACCTCGTAGAGGTTCGATAGAATTATTTTCTAATATTTTTAATTTACTACACAAAAGTAAAAATAAAATGGGAGGAATAATCCAAGTAACCATATTCAAAATACGATTAGTAATTGAGTTTGTATTTATAAATAGGGAATGATCATTAACTTGAGAAGCTAATAAACTTGAAAATAAATTATTTCCTATATGCATCCCTAAGGGTACTACTATAGATTTACTTTTCATTGCCATGTACCCCAAAACAACCCCCATCCCTATGAAATAAATAATAGTTATATATCCATCATCTTTAACTGTAGATGTTCCTGCATGTAAAGCGCCAAAAAAAAGGGAGGTAAAAATTAACGCAAAAATTTTATTCTTAGTTAAAATAGAAAGGCCTTGGAATAAATAACCCCTATGAAAGAGCTCTTCAAATAATGGTGCGATTGGAACAAGAAATATAAATGAAATTAAAGCAGTAATTGAAATATTAGGATTAAACTTATAGGTTGAATATCCCAATAAGCAAAGGCTTAGCTCAACTAATGAGGCCAATAGAAAATACAAGGGTATTAGTTTTAGTATCTTCCACCAACTTATAATACTATTGTTATTGGAGGATATCAGTGTTTGAATAGGTTGTTTATTAATAAATTTATGTGAAACAAATAATGTAATTGTTCCAATTAAGAATGGTAACATATCAAGAAATAATCCCAGGCTTTCAGAAATTCCTAGTACGTTATAGTCTGTTATATGTTTGGGATTAATTCCACCATTTAAAAGTACAATAATACCTCCCTGAACTAAACTCCCAATAATGAATGAAAAAAACGCGATGAACGCAGTAAGTATAAAGCGCCCCCATTTTAACTCCATAAATTTAATTTGTTAATTTACTTCCAAATTCGTTTAACCTTATATTTTTCAAAAATATCATCAGCAGAAATAATGTGCATGTCTTCAACTATTGCTTGGGCAATTAATAACCTATCAAATGGATCTTTGTGGTGAGGAGCTAGCTTAGTATTTTCGAGCGTATGCCAAAATTCGATGGGTAATAATTCAAAATTATTTTCTCTAACATCATCAATTACTGTAGCAAATGAGCTATTAAGTTTTAGTTTTTTTAAACCTACTTTAATTGACATTTCCCAAAGACTTGCAATACTAACATAGGATGTATTATTGGAATTGTCTATTGCTTTTCTAGCTGTAGTAGTTAATGATTTAGAACCTTCAACAAACCAAATAAAAGTATGCGTATCCAATAATAACTTCATTACATATAGTCTTTAAAATCTTCTAATGGAGCATCAAAATCAGCCGACATTTTATACTTTCCTTTCGCGCTTCCAAATTTTGGACGTTTCTTTTCATTTTCTTTTATCGGAGTATATTTCGATATTAAATATCCAATAAAATCAAAGGCAACCTTCCTAATGTTTTCTGGAAGTTGATTCATTTGAGATATCAAAACTTGATCACTCATATTATTTTTATACTAAAGTTTAAATACAAAGTTACTCAAAAATTATTTCAATCAGCTAATCACCAAATCAGCTAATCATCTAATGAATTAAGCATCCAATTCCCCTGCAATAACATTCATACTACTGAGTGTTAAAATAGCATCAGAAAGCATGGAGCCTCTTATCATATCTGCATAAGCTTGGTAATAAATAAAACAAGGCCTGCGCATGTGTAGGCGATAAGGTGAGCGACCGCCTTCACTTACTAAATAAAAACCAAGTTCTCCATTTCCACCCTCAACAGAATGGTATACTTCTCCAACAGGAACATCTGTTTCTCCCATTACAATTTTAAAATGGTAAATAAGTGCTTCCATGTTATTGTATACTTCTTCTTTTGGAGGAAGATAAAAATCAGGAACCTTGGCATGGAAAGAACCATCAGGTAAATTTTTAATGGCTTGTTCAATTATTTTCAAGCTCTGCCACATTTCTTCTTGGCGCACCATAAAACGATCGTAAGTATCACCATTGCTACCAACCGGAACAATAAAATCAAAATCTTGGTATGATGAATATGGGTTCATTACGCGTACATCGTAATCTACACCTGCTGCGCGCAAGTTAGGTCCGCTGAAGCTATATGACAATGCTTTTTCAGCAGTAATTGGACCAACATTAATGGTACGATCCATAAAAATGCGATTACGCACCAATAAGTTTTCAAACTCTTTTAAGCCTTTTGGAAATTCTTTCAAAAAGTATTTTATTTTTTCCCAGGCTTTATCACTAAAATCTCTTTCAAAACCTCCAATACGGCCCATGTTAGTGGTTAAACGAGCACCACAAATTTCTTCATAAATTTCATAAATGTATTCTCTCCATTGAAAAATATAAACGAAACCGGTTAGCGCGCCACTATCAACTCCAATTACGCTATTGCAAATAATATGATCAGCAATTCGCGCAAGCTCCATTGCAATTACCCGCATATACTCTACTCGTTTGGGCAGTTCAACTTTAATCAGTTTTTCAACCGTCATGTGCCAGCCCATATTGTTAATGGGGGAGGAGCAATAATTTAAACGATCGGTTAAGGGCGTAATTTGATAAAAGGGGCGATGCTCTGCAATTTTTTCAAATGCACGGTGTATATAACCAATTGTAGCTTCTGAATCCATAATAATTTCACCATCCATTTTTAGAATGTTTTGAAAAATACCATGTGTTGCAGGATGCGTAGGGCCAAGATTGAGTGTTGAGTATTCTTTGGCTTCTACTACAGTATTTGTTTCTAGTGTTTCATGTTTTGCCATGGGGACCAATTGTTTTATGGGAAAATTTTGTAAATATCTTTTCTATGAGCTACCCGTCCAAACTGCACCAAGTTATTATCTATAAAAATACCAATGCGGTAATCTCCTATTCGAATTCGATAAGCAGATTTATGCCCACTTAGTTTTTTTACGTTAGAAATTTCAAAAATATTTTTAGCGTTTTCCACTCTTTCAATAATTTTAACTAAAGAAGAATGAAGTGATTTATTAGATATTTTATCTAAATCTCGATTGAACTTTTCAAGAAATTCAACTTGCATAATTTATTAATATTTGGCTTTCAGTTTTTTCATTATTGTTTCTCGACTCACTTTTTTAGTTCTATCAACTTCTTTCATCATTTCAGAAAGACCTAGATCTTCAATTTCTTCGGTGTCAATAACCTTTGAAGAAATACCTAATTTTTTAAAGAGAGTAGCTAAAAAGCCTAACTCAGATTGATTGTGCGCGGTTATTACTACTGCTTTCATGTTTATTTATTTTTTAAAATATTTATTTTTTCATACTCATTTTAGTCTGCCAGATTTTTTTAAGTCTTTTACTATTTTATCAAAAGGAACTTTTTCTTCATTTTTACGCATTGAAGCAATTAGATAATCATAAAAGTCTTCCCATAATGCACCGTACTTTTTTAAATCAATCATTACCGCTACTTGCTGGTTTTGATCATTGGTTACAAAATTAATTCCTTTCATAGTATTCTTAATTTTTAATGTGTTTTACAAAGTTAATTTTAATATTTTTCTACTATGATTTCCTTTTCTAGTGTTTGTAGTTTTCCATAAATGATTTGTTAATGGCTAAAGTCTATTTAAAATAATACTTTACTACTAAAATCCTGTTAAGGTCAAAATAATAACTGAAAAGATAAAAATTTTCCAAGCCCTCTTATTTTTTTGTTTTGATTTCTCTAAAGAAGCTTGCCATTCCCACTCATTTTCTTCTCTTTGTGCCTTTAAGATAGAATCTTCTTTTTCATCATAACCAGTAATAACACCTAATATTACTAATGCTCTATTCCAATCTTCTTCATGGATCCATAATTTCAGTATTTGCTTTTTTGGAAATTCTCCAACTCCAACAAAAATAAAATCATCTTTTACTATATGACGTATATTATTTTCTTCAAACTTATGGATATATTCTGGTAAATTTGAGCTTTCCGTTGGTTCATATTGGGAGTGAAGCTTATATTTATCAGTATCTTCTATTTGATGTAGAATACTAACTATAAAATCTTTATTGATCCGCAATTCTGTTTCAGAGTTAGGATTTATTACAAGTCCAAAATAATCACGAACAGCAGCCTCCATTGCCATTTTTGCAGGCAAAACAAGAGTAGAGTTGGCTTCAGTAGTAAATTTTTGTAGATGATTATGATCTGCAAATAATGCTAAGAGTCTATTATTTTCATTATCTAAAACATCGAATATGAGCAAGCGTTCTCCTACTTCTAATAAAATTTCTCCTGAATTATTTGGAAGACGCTTGTTGAGTACCATTCCTGCTAAAAAAATGGATTTTTTAAAAGCCTCGAAAAGTTCATAAGCCGTCTCATCAGACTTAATTTGTTGATGCTTTTTAATAGCAGCAATTAATTTTGGATTTTCTACTGGGGTATTTAAATCAATAGGAGGAGTTTTCATTGTGAAGTATGTTCATTTTGTTTTCAACCATTTTTTAATTTCGTTTTCAAAATGCTTACTGATTGCCTGAGTAGTTATTTTATACTCTGGCTTTAAATGTTTGATATGATCTTCAGTAATATCATTGGTATAAGTCATCGCCATTTGAAATAATTTTTGATTTATTTCAGGGATGTATTTTTTGCCAATGTTAAACATTTCTTTTATTGAATAAACTTTTTTATTGATTACATATAGGTCGTAATAATCTCTATACTTTGCCCTTAAAAATAGTGTATTAATTTTCATTGCTGTAAGCAATTCTACCTCTTTAGTATTTTTCACTAAGCTTTTTAAGTTTTTGGTATCGGCTGTTTTCAAACCCTTTCTTTTTTAAATATGCCTTTATGTTTTTTATGTCAAAGAAAAATTTTGCTAAGTAATAATTAAGCTTTTCATACCTTGTATCGGGCACTAAATAAAGGTTCCAAATATTTTTTATTGTTTTAAATTCATACAAAGAAAATAATGCCTTTAATTCTGCAACATCTCCCCATACTAAAGTATGTTCAATAAGTAGTGCGTCACTTATTTCATTCACTTTTTTTACATCATAAGTCCAAAAGGCTTTTTTAGCGTTTAAAATATGAAATAGCTCTTTCTTTGTCATTTTCGGTATAATAAACTTTATTTTGTTCTCTCAAATAAAACTTTTGTTATCATTGGGGCTAAAGCCCTTTCTCCATAAGGCTTTTCACAACCCCATGCTTAAGCATGGGGTTACTAAATGCAACTCCCTGATTGACTTTAGTCTTGACCACTTACTCGGACAATAGTGATATTTTTTATACCCCGACCTAAAGGCCGGGGCAATTACCTCTTTTAATTCTTAATTCATCATTCTTAATTCTTAATTCTTAATTGAATTACCTCCCAAACATATAATCTTTTTTATCCTCTCTTGTTTGATCTTCCAATGGAAATTCTTTTCGCATAGGGAAGCCTTCAAAATCTTCTGTATTTAAAATGCGAATAAGATTAGGGTGGCCTTGAAAACGTAAACCAAAAAAATCAAAGGCTTCGCGTTCCATCCAATTGGCGGATGGCCATATTGTGGTAATGGTTGGATAAATTGCATCGCTTAATGCCGTAAAACATTTAATGCGTATTCTTAAATTTTTAGGCATGTTATGCAATTGGTAAACCATTCCCAATTCTTTTCCTTTTACATCGGGATAATGAATGCCACAAGCAGTAGTTAAATATTCAAATCCTAAATCGGTATTGGTTTTTAAGAACTTTAGAATATCGTACAATTTGCTTTTGCTAACAGTTATAACAGGAAAATCATACTGTACTTCTGAAGAAATAACAGCATCAGTAAATTCTGCTTTTAGTTTATTTAAAACTTGATCGTGGAGTTCTTGTGTTGTCATATTATTAATTTGAAAATTTGAAAATTTGAAAATTTCCAATTCATTTTCAAATTGGTACATTTCCAAATTATCAAATTGATTATTCTATTCCATATTTAGTCATCAAAGCTTTGTATTCAGGTGATTCTCTTCTTCGTAATGATTCATTTTGAATCAGGTCCTGAATTTTCATTATGCCATCTATAATTTGTTCAGGTCTTGGGGGGCATCCCGGTACATAAACATCAACAGGAATAACTCTATCGATACCCTGAAGAACGCTATACGTGTCAAATATACCTCCACTTGAGGCGCAAGCACCAACCGCAATTACCCATCTGGGTTCGGCCATTTGAATGTAAACTTGTTTTAAAATGGGGCCCATTTTTTTAGCAATGGTTCCCATTACCATAAGTAAATCAGCCTGACGAGGAGAAAAACTTAATCGCTCGGAACCAAATCGGCCTAAATCATAATGAGCACCCATAGTAGCCATAAATTCAATACCACAGCATGAAGTAGCAAAGGGTAATGGCCAAATAGAATTTTTACGGGCAAGGCCTACTGCTTTATCCAATGAAGTAGCAAAAAATCCTGCACCTTCAAGACCGTCTGGTTTTTCTACAAGATTTAATTTATTGGTTGTTTTGTTTTCGTTCATGTTGTACAATTGTTAATTGTTAATTGTGCCTTCGAGAACCTCAGGCACCAGCTTCATCGTTGGCCGAGACTCCCAAAGCCCGGTAGCTGAGGCTCTCGAAGCTACTCCCATTTTAATGCTCCTTTTTTAATGATGTAATAAAATCCGGCAAGTAAAAATGCCATAAATAAAAGCATTTCAACAAAACCTGTCATACCTAGTTCTTTAAAATTTACCGCCCAAGGATACATGAAAATTACTTCTACATCAAACAATACAAATAAAATGGCTACGATAAAATATTTAATTGAGAAGGGAACGCGGGCATTGCCTTTCGATTCAATACCACATTCAAATGTGTCGAGTTTAATTTTTGTATTGCGTTTTGGTCCTAAAAAATGCGAAACCAACATAGTGCCCACGACAAAGCCTGCCGCAACTAAAAAAACAAAAAATATAGGTAAATAATCAATAGGTAAACTGGTAGGATTCATATGTGCATTATTTATTTTTTTAAAGTCATATGGTATACGCCATTCAATGTTTATCAGTGTTTGTGCACTGGTTCGGTGCATGGCTATTTCATAGCGTATTATTTTACGTATTATTTTAAAAGTAAATATACATTAAAAATTGATAAATGGAAGCCTCTTTTTATACATTAAATGGTTTTATAATAAATGGGATCTTTATGGTTTAATTCTTTAAATAGATGAAAGCATAATTTTAGGTATAATGTTCTTTTTTTTTGATAAATTCAACGCCCCACATGTAATTTGTTAATATTCATTTTCGTGAAAAAAATTGTAACCTATTTAATTGTTTTTGTTTTTGGTTCTCTATTGGGCATGTTTTATGATTTTATACATGTTGTTTATGGCGTATTGTATTATACCCATCCACATTTTTATGGAGAATCACTTTGGGTATTTCCTGAATTTGGTTTAGCTGCAGTACAATTTACTTTTTGGATGGAAATTATTATTTGGAAAACGGGAAGATTTGAGGAAACAAATCTTAAAAATTGCATCTATAATGCTTTGCTTTTATTAATGGGATATTTAATTACAGGATGGTTTGTTGGTAATAATCTATTAACATTTTTATTGTTGATTCCTTTTGCTCTTTTCACATTAGTAATTCATAAAGAAAAAAGAGAACGATTCATTATTCTTGTTACGGCAATTGTAGGGCCTCTTAATGAAATGCTAATTTCTTCTACAGGATTTTTTAACTATAATTTTCCAACTTTTATTGTGCCCTATTGGTTACCTGTTTTATGGATTATTGCAGCAGGATTTTTTATTGAAATGACCAAATATTTAATTTCTTTAAGAAATACCAATGGAACAATCGCTTAAACTATATCGTGCTTCTGCCGGTGCAGGAAAAACACATAAACTTACCGAAGAGTTTTTAAAATTACTTTTTAAGTATCCGGATAATTACCGGCAAATATTGGCTGTAACCTTTACTAAAAAAGCTACTGGTGAGATGAAGTCGCGAATTATGGAGGAACTTCATAAATTGGCGAAAGGAGAAAAAAGCGAACACATTCAAGTGCTCACAGCAATTATTGCTGAAGATAAAATTCAAGAAAGAGCGGAGTTAATTCTAAAAAAAATATTGCACGATTTTTCTCACTTTTCAGTTACTACTATTGATAGTTTTTTTCAAAAAATACTGACTTCTTTTTTGAAAGAAATTGGTTTGCATTCAGGCTATGTTATTGAAATGGATCAGAATTTGGTTACAGATCAAGTGGTAGATCAGTTGTTATTGGAGTTGGGTGAAAATAAATTGCTAACCCAATGGCTGGTTAAATTTTCAAAGGAAAAAATTGTAGAGGGCCTTCATTGGGATATTGAAAAGGAATTGAAACAGCTTTCGAAAGAAATATTTAAAGAAGATTTTAAAATAAAAGAACAAAAGCTTATTGCTGTTTTAGCAAATATGAAAAATGTTGAGGCTTTTCAGAAAAGAATGTTTGTTATACAAAATGAATTTGAAAAACAACAAAAAGAAATAGGGGAGAAGGGCGTAAAAGTAATACTAAGTCTTCAATTAAGTGTTAACGATTTTAGTTACGGAAAAAGTGGCGTGGCGGCTTCATTTGCTAAAATGGTAAATAACACTTTTGAAAGAGATAAAAAACGAGTACTAGAAGCGATAGATATTATTGATAAATGGTTTTCTAAAACTTCAGCAATAGCTGAGGGTACTAAACAGCAAGCTTTTGCTTCTTTAAATCCCTTATTAAAGCAGGCATTTGATTTATACGATAAAGATGGATTGAAATACAATACCGCTTGCGAAGTACTGCGCTATTATAATGTTTTTGGAATCATTGCCGAAATACTTAGAAAGCTTAAAGAATTCCGACAAAATGAACATAAATTATTAATCTCTGATGTTGCAGGCATATTAAAGCAAATTATCGGAGAAAATGACAGTTCGTTTGTGTTTGAAAAAACGGCCAATTGGTATAAACATTATATCATTGATGAATTTCAAGATACCTCACTTTTTCAGTGGGATAATTTTAAACCTTTAATTGAAAATAGCATTGCTGAAGGAACAAATTTAAACATGATTGTTGGAGATGTAAAACAATCTATTTACCGTTGGCGAGGGGGGAATTGGACACTTATAAACAATAGAGTGGAAGAAGCAATTCAAGGAACAGAGGTATTGAACCTGAATCAAAATTGGAGGAGCGGCATTAATATTATCAAATTCAATAATACTTTGTTTAATAGAGCTGCTGAGGCATTGCAAAATGCACTTCCGGAATTTCTTCAAAAAAACGAAATCTTTAATATCAAAAAAATATATGAAGATAGTATGCAATATTTTCCCCTTTCAAAAACAGATCATGCAGGCTATGTGCAGATAAAGTTTTACGAAAAAGAAGAAGAGGAAAATAATAAATGGAAGGAGCAAGCTAAATTAGATGTAATTGAAAGAATAAATTCTTTTGTTCAACAAACGTACACTTATAGCGATATGGCAATACTGGTACGTGATAACAGAGAAGCAAAAGAAATGGCCGATATTTTGTTGCAAAATAATATTGATGTTATTTCTTCTGAATCTTTGTCTTTAAGCAATTCAAAAGCCGTAAAAATAGTTATGGCTGTAATTGGGTATTTGAATGAGCCCTCAGATGCAATAAATAAAACAGTGCTTGCATATGAATATGCCCAATATAAAAATGTAGAACCTATTGAAGAAAGCAAATTGCATGATTTATTTACCATTCATGAGCTGCAACTGTTAAATAACAAAGAGCATTTAACCTATCTTAAAAAATTGCCTTTGTATGAATTGGTTGAAGAACTGATTTCTGTTTTTGATTTGTCTGTAAAACAAGAAGAATTACCTTATTTGCAGGCTTTTCAAGATGTTGTACTAAGTTATTCGCGTAAACGAAAAACAGATCTTTCTTCTTTTCTTGATTGGTGGATTGAATATGGGAAAAAGAAAACCGTATTTATCTCAGAGGGGCAAAATGCTGTTCAAATTATGACAGTTCATAAATCAAAAGGATTGGCATTTAAAATAGTTTTTCTTCCTTTCTGTAATTGGAAAATAGGAACAGATCCAATGAAGGAAAATATTATTTGGGCAGAAACTACTACAGCTCCCTTTAATGATTTTCCCTATTTGCCCATTAAATATTCAAAGGACTTAGCCAATACTGATTTTGCTGCCGCTTATTACGAAGAAATGTTAAACGGATATATTGATAATCTTAATTTATTATATGTAGCAAGCACCAGGGCTATAGATGCTATGGTGATTATGAGTGAAAGACCTAATTCAAACAAGAAAAATAATTCAAATAAAAATGATGAAAAGATATTTGCAATAAAAACAATAGGCGATTTGCTGTTTACAGTTTTACAACAAGGCAATGCCATTACTTTAGATGTTGATCATTACATTCAATTCGGAAATAATTGGAATGAAGAAACAGGAGTTTTTGAAATTGGAGAAATAAAAAATAAAATTAAGCCAGCTAAAAATGAAAATCAATTTTCGCTTACAGCTTTTCATTCTTATCCTTGGAGAAACAGAATAACCATTAGGCGGCATGCAAAAGATTATTTTTTACCTTCAAACGATACAGGTGCTGAAAAAATAAATTACGGTACACTTATGCATGAAGTATTAAAGAATATGAGAAAGACTGAAGATTATAAGCAAGTACTCGAAAATGTATACATGCAAGGAAAAATTTCTGTTGAACAAAAGTTGCATTTAACAACAAGCTTACAAAAGTTTTTAAGTTTAGATGAAGTACGGGATTGGTTTGATTTAAGGTGGAAAGTGAAAAATGAAAGAGCCGTTTTATTGGGTTCAGGAAAAATAAAAATTCCGGATAAGGTTTTAATAGATGGGAAAACTGCTATTGTTATAGATTTCAAAACAGGAAAAGAATCTGAGGCATACGAAAAACAAATAAAAGAATACATGGATATTCTTCAAAAAATGGGCTATGAAAACGTAAAAGGTTTTTTAGCATATATAGAAGAAAGTAAAATTGTTTCTGTTTTATGAAAATATTAATTCTCGATAATTACGATTCGTTCACTTATAATCTTTTGCATTATATGCAGGAGATTACAGAAATAGAAATTGATGTTTTCAGAAACGATAAAATTTCAATTGCTGAAGTAGAAAGATATTCCCATATTATTCTTTCTCCTGGGCCAGGCTTACCAGTTGATGCAGGCATTATGTGCGAGCTCATACAAAAATATGGAAGTACAAAAAAAATATTAGGAGTTTGCTTAGGCCACCAAGCTATTGCAGAAGTATACGGGGCTAAATTAGAAAATATGGCGGAGGTGATGCATGGCGTTTCATCACAAATAAAAATTGTAGTTCAAGAAGAAAAATTATTTTCCGGACTGCCTGCAACAATTGATGTTGGTCGTTATCATTCATGGATAGTGAGCAACAATAATTTGCCTGGTTGTTTGCAAATAACTTCTATTGATACTCAAAATAGAATTATGAGCTTGCGCCACAAAAGTTATGATATATGTGGTATTCAATTTCATCCTGAATCTATTTTAACGCCATACGGAAAGGAGATGTTGAAGAATTGGCTTTTGTGATTTTAATTTAATTTTGATAATAGATATTTTCCAGTATAAGAATCTTTACACTTAACCAAATCTTCCGGAGTGCCTTCAAAAACAATATTTCCACCGGTTTCACCACCTTCTGGACCCAAATCAATCACCCAATCTGCATTTTTAATCACTTCTCCATTGTGTTCAATAATAATAATGGAATTGCCTTGTTCAATTAAGGCATTAAAGGCATAAAGCAATTTGTTGATATCGTGAAAATGCAAACCTGTAGTGGGTTCATCAAAAATAAAAAGCATTTTTTTCTCTGCACTATTTTTGGTTAAAAAGGATGCTAGTTTAATACGTTGCGATTCTCCTCCACTTAATGTGCTTGATGATTGACCTAATTGCACATATCCTAAACCAACTTCTGATAATGGTTTTATTTTTTCAATTACTTTTTTATCTAGCGTATTTGTTTCTCCTGAATTAAAAAAATCAAGTGCTTCATCAACCGTTAAACTTAAAATATCGAAAATATTTTTGCCTTTGTATTCTACTTCTAACACATCTTCTTTAAAACGTTTTCCATTACAACTTTCGCATGTTAATTTAACATCGGCCATAAATTGCATTTCAACCGTAATTTCACCTTCACCTTCACATTCTTCACAACGGCCTGCATCTACATTAAAAGAAAAATGAGAGGGTTTAAATCCTTTTAATTTAGCCATTGGCAAGCCTGCAAATAAATTGCGAATTTCATCATAAGCTTTTACATAAGTAACAGGATTGGATCTTGATGATTTACCAATGGGATTTTGATCTACAAATTCTACATCAGCAATGGAATGGTAGTAACCATCAATGGTATCATAATGCCCGGATAGTTCAGCATAGCCACCGCACATTTTTTTTAAGGATGGGTATAGTACTTTTTTAATTAAAGAAGATTTTCCGGAACCGCTCACACCGGTTACAACCGTCATTACTCCCAAGGGAAATTTAACATCAATATTTTTGAGATTATTTTCACGAGCACCAATTACTTCTACATATTCTTTCCAAGATCTTCGTTTTAAGGGAACATGAATTTTTTCCGTTCCATTTAAATAGCGGGCCGTAATACTTTTTGTTTCTTTAGCTATTTGATCGTGATTACCTTGAAAAATCAATTCACCCCCGTGTCTGCCTGCAAGCGGACCAATATCAATTATTTGATCGGCAGCTTTCATAATTTCTTCTTCATGCTCAACTATGATTACAGTGTTTCCTAAATCACGTAATGATTTCAATACTTTTATTAATCTTACGGTATCGCGAGGATGCAAGCCAATGCTAGGTTCATCTAAAATATACATAGAGCCAACAAGGCTGCTGCCTAAAGAAGTAGCTAGATTTATCCTTTGCGATTCTCCACCCGAAAGGGTCATGGATAAACGGTTTAAGGTGAGATATCCTAAACCTACATCATCTAAAAATTGCAAACGATTCAGCACTTCGAGCAGAAGTCTTTTTGCTACTTTGTTTTGGTATTCATTTAATGTAATGGTTTTAAAAAAATCAAGGCATTCCGTTACTGGAAGTAAGACTAATTCATTTACTGATTTTCCATTTATTTTTACATAGGCTGCATCTTTTCTTAATCGGGAACCATGGCATTCCGGACATTCTGTTTTACCTCTGTAACGAGAAAGCAATACGCGGTACTGAATTTTATATGCTTCAGATTCTAGGTAACGAAAAAATTCAGTAAGACCATCAAAATGTTCGTTACCGCTCCAAAGTAATCGTTTTTGTTTTGCAGTGAGTTCTTTAATGGGTCGATGAATGGGGAAGTCGAATTTATGAGCACTCATCACTAATTTGTTTTTCCATTCTTGCATTTTTTCGCCCTTCCAACAGGCAATAGCATCTTCAAATACCGAAATGTTTTTATCAGGAATTACTAAGTTTTCATCAATACCAATCACAGTTCCAAATCCCTGGCAGGCTTTACAAGCTCCAAAGGGATTGTTAAAACTAAACATGTGCACGGTTGGTTCTTCAAATTTAAAGCCATCCAGTTCAAAATGATTAGAGAATTCAAATTCTTTTAAAAAATTATTTTCACCGCTTACTGCTATAATGCATGATCCTTCTCCTTCAAAAAAGGCTGTGTTGATAGAATCGCCCATGCGCGCATCATTGGCTTCATCTCCTTTTTTTACTACAAGTCTATCAATTAAAATTCTAATAATACCCGGATTGTTTTCCATGGCTTTTAGAACCGAAGTTTGCTTAAGAACTTCGTCAATTCTATAAGTACTGCCCTTAAATATTAATCTTGAAACTCCTCTTTGTAACAATTGATCTAATTGATCTTTTAATACCTTTTCATGCGTTGCCACATAGGGAGCGGCAATCATTATTTTTGTATCGTTCTGATAAGAATTGATAAATTCAATTACATCGCTTACGGTGTGTTTTTTTACCTCATTACCTGAGATGGGAGAATAAGTTTTCCCAATTCTGGCATAGAGTAATTTGAGGTAATCATAAATTTCTGTTGAGGTGCCAACTGTTGAACGCGAGTTGGAGGAATATACTTTTTGTTCGATGGCAATGGCCGGAGAAATTCCGGTGATGTAATCCACTTCTGGTTTTTCTATTCTACCTAAAAATTGACGGGCATAAGATGAAAGGCTTTCCACATATCGCCTTTGGCCTTCTGCGTACAGAGTATCAAATGCCAAAGATGATTTACCGGAACCGGAAAGCCCTGTAATAACTACTAATTTATTACGAGGAATGGCGACACTTAAATTTTTTAAATTGTGTACACGGGCTCCTTTAATAATAATATTCAATTTGGGATCGAGAGTGTCTATATTCATCTTGCAAAATTAGCATTTTTAATGCATTATGTTTGCAATAAATTCTATTCTAAATAAACTTTAGTGTTTACACTTTGTTTTGAGTTGATAAGATTAATAAAATAAATTCCATTAGGTAAATTAGAATATCTAAATTCAGCCATATTAGAACCTTGAGTAGATTTAAATTGTTTTTCAAAAACAGCTTGCCCACTTTGGTTATAAACCAACATTCTTACGTTTTCTATAGTATCGCATCCGTAAACAATTTTTATAGATTTTGCATTTGCGTCTGATACAACTGAATTGATATCAAAAGATGTACTAACATCACAACTAACAACTACAGGAGCAAAAATTTCATACACGCCATTTAAATCAACTTGTTTTAAACGATAATAGGATATGCCGGTATATGGGTTTGCATCTATTACCATATATGATTTGGGCACATTACTATTGGCATCATTCTCTGCAATGTCATACTTGTCTACTTCTACATAATCAATACCATTAATGCTTTTTTCTACAACAAAATAATCGTTATTTATTTCTGAGGCTGTTTCCCATTTAATATTTACTTGTTTATTTGAATATTCGGCACTAAAAGAAATCAACTCTACGGGCAAAGGATTTGTGCTTCTTGCCAAAGCCCATGGAGAAAAACTAGTTACTCCCGGAACTAAAACGGTATTGCTTCCGGTAGTTAATGTTTGCCCGGCAATTGCTGCTGCCCATGATGTACCGTTCCAACGTTGGGCTTGTAAATTACTTTCTCCATCAGTAGGAATATCCTGATCAGCATAAGAAAATGTCATATCAAATGTTCCTGTTGCTCCTGTTTTATCAATTTGCCAAAAACGATAAGCAACATCTGCTGCTGCATTTGTATGTAAATAACTAACCGTTGGTGGTTTGGTAGCGCAATTTGCGGTATAATAAGTGGCCACCTTCATGGTATCACAGTCACCGGCAGTCATGTTTAATGTAAATGGAATATAAACACCATTAGGATCTCCGAATGGAATAACGTGAGCACCGGTAGTTGTATTAATAAACCAAAGTACTTTCCCCGACATATCAGTTGATTCACTTTTAATATAACCATTGGTACGTGCAATTGCGTTAGTTGCTGAATTGGTAATAATTAATTTTTTGCTATTTAAATCAAGCACTCCGGCTGTTAGTGTAAGCGTTTTTGCAGTTCCCATTTGTATATTAGAAAGTAATTGAACAGAACCGCTAGATTTATTAATGGTAAGATTACTCGTCAGTTTAGCTTCAGCACCTGTAAAATCAAGTGTTTGATTTCCTGTTCCCGTATATGATAAATCAGGTAAACTACCATCCCAAGTTGATTCCATTTTTATACCCCCGATTATTTTTACAAAGGAGGATGCACTAAGTGTATAAGTACCATTGATAAAATTTATGATGCCATTGGTTTTAATGGTATCAGATGCAGAAATAATTAAATCATAAGCGTCTGCGGTAGAGTTAATGGTTAAATTGTAAAACGATTCATAATTAGCAAAGTTCCAGGTTCTATCTGCTGAGCCATCAAAAATAATAGTTCCGTTATTATGATTAAAAGTGCCACCGGCTGTATGAGTCCATGCTCCGTCAATATTCCAGATTGATGAAGTAGCATTAAATGTACCTCCACTTAAGGTAAAGTTGGAAGTATTAAAATCCATGGTAGCGGCACCTGAAGTAAATATTCCTCCTGTTTGAGTAAAGCCGCCACTAGAAGTGAGGGTATAAGTATTTAGATCAAGCTCACCTGATGTGACGGTAACCAAACCGGCTGCTGTAAGTGCTGAAAGTAAGCGAACTTTTCCACTTGCTTTATTAATGGTAATATCTCCTGTATGTAAAGCAGCAGCTCCTGTTAAATCAAAATCTTGTACAGCTACAGAGCCGGTAAATTCAATATCACATGTACCACCATCCCAAGTTGAAGCTATAGTTACATTGGCTTGGGCAGTTAATTTAGCAGCCGCATCATTTTGGGTAAGAATTCCATTGGTTAACAGCAGCGTATTGGTAACAATTAAATTATCACCTGCAGAAATAAATAGATCATACGTACTAGCTGTATTGTTGATAGTAAGGTTATAGAAAGTTTCAGAGGTAGCAAAATTCCATGTTCTATCGGCCGTAAAATCACAAATTAAATTACAGTTATTTAAGTTAAAAGTACCACCGGCAGTATGGGTAAAGGTACCATCTAAATACCATGTACCAGTAGTAGCATTAAATGTACCTCCACTTAAGGTAAAGTTGGAAGTATTAAAATCCATGGTAGCGGCACCTGAAGTAAATATTCCTCCTGTTTGAGTAAAGCCGCCACTAGAAGTGAGGGTATAAGTATTTAGATCAAGCTCACCTGATGTGACGGTAACCAAACCGGCTGCTGTAAGTGCTGAAAGTAAGCGAACTTTTCCACTTGCTTTATTAATGGTAATATCTCCTGTATGTAAAGCAGCAGCTCCTGTTAAATCAAAATCTTGTACAGCTACAGAGCCGGTAAATTCAATATCACATGTACCACCATCCCAAGTTGAAGCTATAGTTACATTGGCTTGGGCAGTTAATTTAGCAGCCGCATCATTTTGGGTAAGAATTCCATTGGTTAACAGCAGCGTATTGGTAACAATTAAATTATCACCTGCAGAAATAAATAGATCATACGTACTAGCTGTATTGTTGATAGTAAGGTTATAGAAAGTTTCAGAGGTAGCAAAATTCCATGTTCTATCGGCCGTAAAATCACAAATTAAATTACAGTTATTTAAGTTAAAAGTACCACCGGCAGTATGGGTAAAGGTACCATCTAAATACCATGTACCAGTAGTAGCATTAAAGGTACCACCACTTAAGGTAAAGTCGGACGTATTAAAATCCATGGTAGCGGCACCTGAAGTAAATATTCCTCCTGTTTGAGTAAAGCCGCCACTAGAAGTGAGGGTATAAGTATTTAGATCAAGCTCTCCGGAAGTAATGGTAACCAAACCGGCTGCTGTAAGTGCCGAAAGCAAACGAACTTTTCCACTTGCTTTATTAATTGTAATGGGAGAAGTATGTAATGCCGTTGCCCCTGTTAAATCAAAATCTTGTACAGCCACAGAGCCGGTAAATTCAATATCACAGGTACCACCATCCCAAGTTGAAGCTATAGTTACATTGGCTTGGGCAGTTAATTTAGCAGCCGCATCATTTTGGGTAAGAATTCCATTGGTTAACAGTAGCGTATTGGTAACAATTAAATTATCACCTGCCGAAACAAATAGATCGTATGTATTGGCCGTATTATTGATGGTAAGATTATAGAAAGTTTCAGAGGTAGCAAAATTCCATGTTCTATCGGCCGTAAAATCACAAATTAAATTACAGTTATTTAAGTTAAAAGTACCACCGGCAGTATGGGTAAAGGCTCCATCTAAATTCCAATTTCCTGTAGTAGCATTAAAAGTACCACCACTTAAGGTAAAGTCGGACGTATTAAAATCCATGGTAGCGGCACCTGAAGTAAATATTCCTCCTGTTTGAGTAAAGCCGCCACTAGAAGTGAAGGTATAGGTATTTAGATCAAGCTCTCCGGAAGTAATGGTAACCAAACCGGCTGCTGTAAGTGCCGAAAGCAAACGAACTTTTCCACTTGCTTTATTAATTGTAATGGGAGAAGTATGTAATGCCGTTGCCCCTGTTAAATCAAAATCTTGTACAGCTACAGAGCCGGTAAATTCAATATCACAGGTACCACCATCCCAAGTTGAAGCTATAGTTACATTGGCTTGGGCAGTTAATTTAGCAGCCGCATCATTTTGGGTAAGAATTCCATTTGTTAACAGTAGCGTATTGGTAACAATTAAATTATCACCTGCCGAAACAAATAGATCATACGTATTACCAGTATGGTTGATGTTAAGATTGTAAAAAGTTTCGCTAGTAATAAAATTCCAAGTCCTATCTGCAGAAGCATCACTAATTATACTTCCGTTATTATGATTAAAGGTACCACCGGCTGTATGAGTCCACGCTCCATTTAAATAGAAATTACCTGTAGTTGAAGTAAAAGTTCCACCACTAATTGTGAACGTGCTATTTATATCAATGTCACTATTACCTCCGGTAAACGTACCTGCCGCAATTGTAAATGTGCTTGAAGTAGCTATTGTAATGCCTGCGTTTTGAGTAACGGTACCAGTATAGCCACTATTTATGGCAATAGTAGTAACGCTTGCATTTAAATCAATGGCACAATCCCCTACACCGCCACCATCAAAAATAACAGCATCGGCTGCTACAGGTACGGCACTACCTCCTGTTCCTCCTGAAGTTGTTGACCAATTGGCCGTATTATTCCAATTTGAAGAAGAGCCGGCTACCCAATAGCGGTTTGCTGAAAATGCCAAATAAGAGTTTAAAAATAATAAGAGTATAAAGAGATGTTTCATTTACAATTTATATTAGTGCTTTATACGTAATTTCAACTATTTTAGTTACAATTAAGGGTCTGTTTTTTATTTGAAAACAGGCTAATTAAAGGGTTTAAGTGATAATATATTAATTGCAGAAAATATGCAATCACAGTTTATTAGATTTTTGAAATAAAATGAGGTAAAAAAAGGGATGTTTTTATTTTAAAATATTAAAAGTGAATATATTGTTAGTAACAATGGCTTATGATTGGGGGAAGGGTGTTTTTTAAATTAAAGAGATTTATTTAATCACAAAGTAAGCCTTATTATTTCTATTTTAAGCCATAAAGTAAGCCATAAATACTATGAAAGATGTATTTGGGGATGCATTTATTACTATTTTTAAGAAAATCATTATGCAATAAAGATGGGTATACAACAAAACGAGAAATTAAATAGGCTTATTAATAGTTTATCAAAGGATGAAAAATTACAGTTTGAAAAATTTATAAAAAAAAATGAATTAGAAGGATCATTATTTTCATTATTTATTGCATTACAAAAAGAAGATAATACTACTAAACTGGGCTCTGCTTATTTAAAACGTCAATTATACAATACACTACTTAGTTTTTTAGAAACATTTCGCTCATCTGATCCAATAGACGATCGTGTTATTAGCTTAATAAAAAGGGCAAGGGTTTTATATGAAAGCGGCATGTATAAAGAGTGTAATGAGGTTTTAGAAGAAGCACAAAATATTGCCGGTAAATATGAAATGTTTTTAAAAACAATTGAAATATGTGATATTGCATTAAGCTTAATTTCAAAAATTTATACTAAAAATATTCAAGAGCAATTCGATAAAATTATTGTAATTAAAGTTGAAGCATTGGAAAAATACGCCAACCAAACAAACTACTACAAATTTTTTTTGCAAATCAATAATTTTTTTACCCAATATCAGTCTGTAAAAACAAAGGAAAATATTAAAGCAATTGATGATTTAATTGCAATGGAAATATTGCAAAACTATAGCTTGGCTAAAACATTTTATTCGCGATATTATTATTTTGTTTCGCATCAGTTGTATGCAGTATTAAAAGGAGAAGATGCATTTCAAATAAAATCAGATCATTTGCAATTATGGGAGGCTAATCCTCAAATGAAAGAAAAAGCTCCGTCTACTTATTTTAATATTTTATCCATTTACATGTTGGGCTGCCAGCAAAAGCATTTGTATCAAGAATATGCAAATAGTTTTAAAAGTGCACAGAAAATAATTGCTAGTTCAGAAAATGATAAAATTAATTTTATTTATCGTTTGTATAAACACCAAGTTGATATATTATTAAAACGTGGCGAGTTAAGCCAACTGATTCAGTTAACAGAGTCAACGGTAAAAAAACTTTCCCCCGTATTTCAATCACCAGTTTATTATTCTCGTATTTATACCGGAATGGCATTTTCATTATGTTTAGCCTATTTTTTAGGAGGCGAAAATAAAAAAGCAGCCAAGCAAATTCATGCATTTTTAAATACACTTGAAGTTAAAAATGAACAGTGGCAATTTTTATTTTATGCATTAAAATTGCTTCAGCTAATGGTGTTGTTTGAATTAAAAGATTTTAATTTACTTGCCGATATGCTCAAATCAAATAGAATGTATTTGCAAAGACACCATGTATTATCTACTGAAGCGCTATTATTTATCAATCATTTAAACAATGTTTCTTTTTCATTTGACAAAGAAGATGTGAAAGAAAAATTTTCGGAGTTTAAGAATAATTTACTTGATAAAAGTAAGCAAACAGATGTTCTTTCAACCTTTGGTTTTGATATTTTTGTTTGGATTGAAAGTAAAATTCAATCTATTGCTATGGAAGAAGTATTCAAGAAAAAAGCGGAATTAGAATATCCTGAAATTTTTTCGATTGAAGTAGCCTTTTGATAAATAATAGAGTTTATAGATATAAGCAATATTTTCTTTTTTTCAAGCCTCATCCCATCCTTCCCGAAAAATCGAGACAGGTACTCCCAAAGGAGAAGGGGAGTTTGGAATTATGAATAACACTTAAATAAACACTAATCTATTTGTATTATTAGTTTCATTTTTATGCTGGCAGCTAATTAATAATTAGACTGTTGCATAATTTATACCGACCAAATTAAACAAAGTCTATTTTTTATGCTAGCCAATTTGTGGTTGACGGCCAAGACTCAATCATATAAATTTGATTAAATATTTTTTAAAATCAACTTATATGACACGCTTACAAACCCACTGTATATTGCCTTTATGCCTTTTCTTATTTTTTAATTACAATGAGGCCAATGCACAATCCAATACCTTAACAGGTACAGGTGCTGGTTCCAGTATAACAACAGGTAGCAGCAATACTTTTAACGGAAATTATTCAGGGCATAACGATACAAGTGGATTCTTTAACAGTTTTTTTGGAGGTTGGTCAGGATATTCAAACACAAGTGGAAACTATAATACATTTGTTGGAAATGGCTCAGGATATTATAATAATATAGGATTTGGCAATTCTTTTTTAGGAAATATGTCAGGGTACTATAATACATCTGGAAGTGAAAATATCTTTATAGGCCAATATGCCGGATTCTCAAATACAACTGCATCTTCAAATACTTTTTGTGGTAGCCAATCTGGCAAATTAAACACCACAGGAAGTAAAAATTCTTTTTATGGAACTTATGCAGGTTATGCCAACACAACTGGAGCAGACAACACATTTTCTGGATTTCAATCTGGAAACTCTAATACTACTGGTCGGCACAACACATTTTTAGGAAGTTTATCGGGCAGTAAAAACACCACCGGATATTTTAATGTTTTTACTGGAAGCAACTCTGGTTATAATAATACTAAAGGATCTTGGAATATGTTTTCAGGATATGAAAGTGGTTATTATAATACTTCTGGTTGTTATAATTCATTTAGTGGAAGCGCTTCTGGTTATAACAATACTACAGGATATTGTAATACATTTTCAGGATGTAATAGTGGTCTTAACAATACAACAGCGAGTAATAATACCTTTACCGGCTATAGTTCTGGCTGGCACAATACAACAGGCGAGTGCAATACCTTCAATGGAAGTTATTCAGGTTATGATAATAAAACAGGGCAGCATAATACCTTCAATGGTTATTTTTCAGGTAAAAGTAATACATCTGGCATGTATAATACATTTATGGGAAGTAATGCCGGTTGTTTAAATACTACAGGTTCTTACAATTGTTTTCAAGGAGATTCTTCTGGTTATTCTAATTCTGTTGGGCAAGAAAATACATTTATGGGTTATTGTTCCGGTAAAAATAATACTACTGGTACGTATAATTTATTTACGGGATTTAGTGCAGGTTACTCAAATACTACAGGAGTTGGAAATACGTACAATGGCACTAATGCCGGGTGGAATAACACAACAGGAAATCAAAATACATTTATTGGGACTCGCTCGGGTTATACCAATATTACAGGAGATAATAATTGTTTTGTAGGAAGCAATGCAGGTAATGGCAATACAACAGGTAATTATAATTCTTTTTTAGGAATGCAGTCGGGTGCGGCAAATACAACAGGTATTGGTAATACTTGCCTTGGATATGGCTCAGATGTAAGTAATAGTACAATAATAAATGCTACGGCTATTGGCTATAATTCAAAAGTAAGTATTAGCAATGCATTAATTTTAGGAAACAATGCTAATGTTGGCATCGGCACTTCTGCTCCGGAATATCAATTGCAATTAAGCACAGATGCTGCTGCCAAAGCAGGTTCTGCTACTTGGGCCATTGCATCGGACCAACGTCTTAAAAAAGATATTACTGATTTTACGGATGGTTTAAGCGTATTAGAAAAAATTCATCCCATTTGGTTTAGCTATACCGGAGAAGCCGGTATGCCAAAGGATAAAAAATTTGTAGGAATAATTGCACAAGAAATGAAAGAAGTAGCGCCTTACACTGTTGGTAAATTTATTAGTCAAGATTCATTAGGAAATAAAACAGAATACTTGGATTATGATGCTAATGCCCTTTTTTATATTCTCATTAATTCAGTTAAAGAGCAACAAAACATATTGAACCAAAAAGATTCTGCTATTGCAGCATTAAATACACGTTTAGATAAACTTGAACAATTGGTAGAAAATAATTCAAATAACAATAACACCTCGTCTATTCAAAATATTACTGAATGTTGTGATGCTTCATTAGAACAAAATTATCCTAATCCATTTAATGAAAGTACGAGCATTAAGTACAGCATTAATAAAAATGTGCAAAGCGCAGTAATTATTATTACTACAATAGATGGACGAGTATTACAAAGCTTCTCTATTAGCACAAGCGGTTCCGGACAAATTACAATACCTGCTAATTCACTTTCCACAGGATCTTATTATTATCAACTAATTGTTGATGGCAAACAAGTAGATATTAAAAAGATGGAGATTGTAAAATAAATTAAGAGCAATACTATCAATTCAAATTATTCATTTCTATCGAAAACTTTAATGTTAACAATATTTGCCTAAAGTTCAATTCATTATTTTTACTAAGCTTATAATTTACCCTATTTTTATTTTTTGTCTCCAATGATTTGTGATTGATAATGTTCTATTATACAGCATTTTTTGATAGAATACAGTCTTTTTTAAGCTAGTAGCTACATTTAAAGAAATGTTTTTTGGATGCAACCTTTTTCAGTTTTTAGAGTATAAATGCTCAACTATTTTTGTTGATTATGAAAAAAATTGCCGCATTGCTATCTATTTTATTTCCTTTTTTGGTGTACAGTCAGTGTGATACTGTTGGAGGCAAGAGAAGTAATCTTGGTTTGTATGGTGGTAAAATAACTGAACTGACTTTATCAAGAACTACTAATAGGTTATTTTGCGGAACAGAAGCTTCCAATAATTTTTTTTATAGTGATGATGCCGCTCAAACATGGCATAATCCTTTTCCATACGATTCCATGTTTTTTGATTGTGGTAGGGGATGGGCGGGAGTGAGCCAATATACCCAAACCAACCATAAGGGTTGGGTGGCTAACAGAACATTGTATGGTGTTTTTTCATCGGTACAAATTAGTTTTGATAATGGAGACTCGGGTTCTTTTAGAACAGCTCTTGATCAATGGATGGTTAATTATACTTTAAATAATATTAAAGATGTTGAATTGACAGATTATTTTGTGTACGCCTGTATAGGACGCTATATAGCCAAAGTAGATACCAATTACTTCGATTCATTAAAATGTAGAATTGATGTGAACAATTATTATTTACTGTCGAATCCGAATAGTATAAAAATAATTTCTATTACAGCTGTAAATAATAGCAATGGATATCCCATTTTAATGGCACTTGATACAGTAGATAATTTAATGTATGCAAATCTTTTATTGAAATATGATGGAACCAACTATACTAAAATAAATGTGCCTAACTCAAAAATGAAAATTACTGATATTAAGCTCCCTCAATTTTCAGTTTCAGCAGATACTATTTTTGTTGTGGGTATGGATTCTAGCGAAACACAATCTTTAATGTATCGTTCTTATGATGGCGGTAGCACGTGGACAACTATTTCGGGCAATAATACAAGTTCAAAAAAATTAGATTTAAGTGTGTTTAAAACTGAATACGGTGAGCAATGGAAAATAGATTTTCCACAAAGTAATGGCCATTTGATTTTGAGCAAATATCATTATTCAACAGATTTGGGTAATACCTGGATACAAAGCCAAAAAAATGTACTGCCAAGTGCTATGTCATATGCTGATACTTCATATATTTTTTTGAGTGGGGGTGGAGAAAAAATTTACACGAAAGATAGTTATACGCACAACTCGGCTCCGTTTATATATAAACAAGATTTAGGCCTTGAGGCCTTAACAATAAATGGAATATCGCAAAGTAATGGTAAAGTATATATAACAACCGATCTTGGCATAGGCTTTACAAATGCATATAAAGATGCTAGTATTGTTGGTCCTGAAAAATGGGATAGTATATATGGTATTTTTCCAATAGCGAATAGTTCATTATCTAGCATACCTAGTATAAGATATTATGCAATAAAAATTTCTCCATTCGATTCATCACATGTAATTGCAGGAGGGGTGTATGGTTTTGCAGTAACAAAACTTGGCCCCGGTAGTTTTATAGTAGATACTCCCGGGTTTAATGTAGGGCATACATTTATCAGTGATATAGAATTTATCACTGATGATATTGTTTTGGCTTCAGACACGGCAAGTAGAATATGGCGTTCTACTGATGGTGGGCTTACTTGGTCATACACTTCTTGGAGCCCCAATTATATCTCTTTTAATGGCTTGTCGGTTTCTTATACTAATATTGATACACTAGTTTTTGCTGTGAGCGGAGCTTGTGCCGATTCCGGTTTTTTATGGCGTTCGAATGATTTAGGATTAAGTTGGAATAAAATTAACTACGGGCCTGCTATAGATAGTTTTGCTTCAATTCCTTTTCGAAATGTAATTGTTGATCCCGATAAGCCTGAAAGATTATATATTGTTGGGGGATGCAATATCAATAATGTACAACAGGGAGAGTTTTTAGTTTCACATGATAGCGGTTACTCTTTTATTGATACCCTATCTTTATCAACTAATACCGCTTATGCATTAGCCATTAATACATCAAATACAGATACGGTATATATTGCTGCAGGGCATCATGTTTATGAATATTATCAAATTGCAGATTCCTTAAAAGTGATGTACTCGGGGTTAATTAATGAAGTTCTTTCTTCTATTGAATACGGCTCTGTACTGGTAGGTTCAACTACCGGATTTTATAGTATAGAATTAGAGGGTATTGATAATATAATAACTCATAATCAAAATTCATTTTATCAAAGTAAATTATTTAACATTTATCCCAATCCTGCAAAAGATAAAGTTTTTGTAAAAATGCTTTCTGAAAATAAAAATGTAAATATTGAACTCATAAATGTATTGGGTAAAAAAATAAGTATTATTAAAAAAGGTACCATCAATAAAAATGAAATTATTGAAACTGATATTCATGATTTACCTTCCGGAATTTATTTTATTCAAATTACATGTGATGATAATATGAGTAGTATAAAATTGGTGATTGAGTAGCTCTTTTGTATGTTAGGGTGTTTGCAATTATTTTTTAATAAACTTTATCACTTCATTATTGATTTTAATTATGTAGATTCCATGGGGAAAAGTTGAAACATCTATGTTTAATTCATTACCATAGCATTTAAAATATTTTTTTTGTAATCCAACTAAATCATATATATAAATATCTTTTAGGTCGTTTGTTTCAATATTTAGAAATAAGTTGTTTTCTACAGGATTAGGAAATATTTTGAAACTAGTGTTTGGTACATTATCAATAGCTGAGGTTGTGTCGAAGTAACAAGGTAAATAATAATTTAATGCTGAATCTATATAGGCTGGCGTTTGTTGAAATCCACCATGTCCTAAATTAGGATCTTGAATAAATAAATCAACTATTCCATTATTGGCTTCTACCCATAATTTAGAATCGTACATTGCTTGGCAACAGGTTTGTAGTCCCGAATCGAGGCCCCCACAAAACACGCCCCAATGTTTGCCATTATAAAATGTGTGTCCAAAATTGCCGGAATTAATTTGCGCATATAAATAATACGAAGAGTCTGGCTTACCGGAATTAGACATGATGGTGCAAAAATAATTTTTACCGCTCTTTTGCACATCACGAAAGGCAATTGCGTAAGAGATAGCAGAGCCACGGCTAAATCCATGAAAAAAAGCTTTATTAAAAGGATATTGTATTCGTGTTAATGCAGTGTCAATATAATTATACAAAGTAGTATCATCAAAATAATCATTCGGACTAACCGAAGCGTCTCCTCTGTACCATTGCATGGCAATAATTCCAACGCCTTTTGCAGCAGCATACTGATGCCAAAGGTAAAATTCATCAAATGCATTACCTGCCGTTCCATGTATTGTTACTAATAAAGGATGAGTAGCGGGTGTTTCTCCAATAGGAAACCATTGAAGATAAAATGAATTACCATCATCAGTTGCCATTGCTACTGCTCCGTTATTTATGCAATATTGCCCTCGTATGGTATCGTGCTTATATGCTTCGTTGTATAAAGACTGGGCAATGGGTGGTAATTGAGCAGCTAGTTTACCCCACATAATTACCGGTATTAATAGAAAAAAAATTGTTCTCATAATTTTTATTTAGGCAAAAGGCCTTTTTATAATAAACACTAGGCAATCTAATGTTTTCAAATGGACTGGTTTTTATTTCTTATCATCTAAGTTTCCGGGATTATTATTTTTATCCTGTCTTTGTTTATTTATTTCATGATTAGCATTATATGAAGTATTGGGATCTTTATGAAGATCTTCCGTATAAGCACCTTTTTCTAATGGAATATTTGCCGAATTTACGTTTATAGGTTGGAAATTATTTATTGATGATTTAGCTGATTTTTGTATTGTTTTATAGCCGTTTTTGGGTGAAATTAATGAAGGTATAAAACTTAGATTTTCGTTTTCAATACATACTACACTCCCATTTGAGCAAGCATCATAAGGTTTTCTAGTCGATTTAGGTATTTTAATGACTGGTACCCATCCTTTTCCTGCTACCCAAGTGTCTTCCCCAGCGCCATGTCTGCGCATACTTTCCACGGCATCACGCATTACTTTTCCTTGATCATTAAAATGTGTTATTATTTCAGCGGTTTTTTCTGCTGGCATAACCAATTCCGCAACGGGAAGTTCTGTGCCTTCTATAGCCGCATGTATCACATCACTGGCAACAGCTTTCATTGTTTTTTCAACGGAACGGTCTGCTTCTACAAGTGATCTCATTGTACCATCAGCAGGATTATATAGTTCTACAAGATCTAAAAAAGGCGTTGCATAATCTTCTAATGTAAGGGCCGGCTTTTCTTGCTTGCCATCAGGATCTACAAACATAATAGGATTATTAGCACAATAATTATACGGAGAAAGTGAAGGATATTTGTCACTTATAGGATCGGTACTTAACCAACGGCCTACTCTCGGATCTAAAATACGAGCACCAAAATTATAGCTATTGCCGGAACCTTTTATATCATTGTCTTTTTCTTTTCCTTGTATTCCGTAACGATAATTATCAGTGCTGTATGTATTGCCCACCATGGCCATACCATAAGGATAGTAATTAGACACACTTGTTAAATCTAAACTAAATATGCCCGGTTTTTTTGTTTTGCTATCAAGGCTTGATGTTTTTATATCGGTAAAACCTACTCTCACATTACCTAAATAATCATTTATCTCATAAGCTTTTTTGCCCATGTTTCTTAAATAGGCTCCGTTTTTTGTTTTGCTATAATCAGTAATGGTAGTGGTGGTACTTGAGCTTACAATTTGCCTTACTGTAGCATCCGGTTTGTATTCTCCTATTCTACTTGTTGCCAATATGGGTAATTCAACTTGCTTTATGGTTTTTGTAGTTTTAGTTCCGGAAGTAGTAGCCGTTTCTTCATAAATAGAAATTGTTTTTCCACTGGCATCATTTACATAATAAGTAATTTTATTATTTGTTGCTGTGGCGCTACCGCTTGTTTCTTTTTTTATTCTATTGCCCATGGCATCATAAGTAATCTTTATAGTAGTGCCATCTTTTTTGCTTACTTTTTTTATTTTATTTAAGCCATTCCATTCAATACTTGTGATGCCTTCTGCCTGGTCTGTTTTTAATTGCCCAATTTCATCATACAAATAATTGCCTGCTGAACTGTATGCAGTTTGATCGTCAAGATCGACAGCATAATTACTGTTGCTTACAGCGTCTTTAATATAACTTAATTGATTTGTGTTAGCAGTATAATTGTAAGTTAAATTATCCATATCTGTTTTGGCTCCCTTTGTAGCATTTAAATATCCATTACGTGTAAGAGAACTGATGTTTCCATTGGCATCATAAGCAATTTCCATTTTGTAGTTATTTGTTGCTGTCCATTTTCCGGTTGAGCTGCCAAAACCATAATAATTGCCTTGTGTTAATTCATAGAGTTCATCATATTTATAAATGTATCCTGAAATATCTGTATAGCTTAAAGATGATGAAGTAAGTGTTGAGTTTAAACTTTTATCTGAACAAGCTATAATGCTTCCGTTGTATAAGGAAGCAGTGGTGTTGCTCAAATTGTATTTGTTGCTGGTATTTGCATTAAAAGAAGATGATTTTCTGTAGTAATCACCGGAATAATAAGACAGCATACATCCAAAAGCATCGGGTGCATAATTATTGGTATTGTTATCGCTGCCCGGATCAATTGTTTTATCAAGGCTGTTGTGATTGATGCCTTTGAGCCAGCCTTGTAGTGTATATAAATAATCTAGACCTTGTAATTGATCTTTTCCAATGTTACTTCTTTTAAGTGGACCATGCTTGTAAAATTCATAAGATGCATCCGCTTCCCATCGTTTATTATCTGATGAGGTTTCGAGTTTTGTTATTCTGTTATCTGCATCATACGTATAGCGTGTATAAAACTCATCTATACATCCTTCATTGTATTTTACTTTTGTTACTTGATTGCTTACCACGTCATATTCATAGGCAAGGATTTTACTTCCCAAATTGGGAATATTTTGTATGAGCCATTTTACATTACCATGCGCATCGTAACTATAATAGGTATATACGCCATCATCATTATACACATAACTTATTCGGTTTCTTAAATAGGTTTGTGATTGGCCACTACATGTTACACTGGCAGCAGTATTGTAAATGGTAAAAGCACGATCTGTTCCACTTGATGGTAATGAATTGTCATCAATAAAAGATGAAAGTGTTGTAGCATTTTCTGAACTTTCTCCGCTTTCAACTACTCTGTTTAATGCATCATATTTAATATATGAATATGTTTTATTTACTTTTTGTTTTGCATTTTGGCTAAATCGTAATCGTTTTAAATTATCGTAGTAAAAATAGGTTTCTCCACCATCAGGTGTTTTTTTACGAGAAAGCTGCCCCATGAAATTATAATCATATTCTGTTTCAAATGCATAATTGGTGTGAACGGTTTTATCGGCAACATAACCTGTTTTAGGAGTTCCAACACCTTTTGGAGAAATGGTTTTTACTAAGTTTCCTGCCCTGTCATAATAAAACAAGGTGTAATGATGTTTAAATCCATCGGTATTACTGCTGTGTGTGTTTGCTTTGTCTAAAGCACTGTTGGCCGAAGTTTTTGCTTCAAGACAAGTTGCAATGACTTGATCATTTTGATTATAATACATATTGGTGCATACGCCATTGGCATCAGTTGTTTTGGTTTTATGAAATGTTGCTTCTTTAGGTGTTTCGTCATTAAAAATATAGGATAGTTCACTTTCGGGAATAGATGCACTAGGGTAAGAATAGGTTGTGGTATGGCCTTTGCCAATGGATAAAGATTTTCCAGGTGATGAAGTTTCAATTATTCTTTTACTGCCATCGTTTTTATAATGTGATATGATATAAGGATAACCTTGTGATGAGGCCACATAGTTGGAAGTAGAATTATTATCAGAGTAATACGCAAAATACCCGGAGCTGTCAATTGTAGCAGGACTATTGTAATGGCTTGCATCATTAAAATCATCGGCTGTATATACGCCTTTAGCTGCATCGGGCATTAAGTTTTTGATGTAGCTAAATGTATTCATTGTGGTAAGTGGAACCGGAAGGCTTGTTAATGCAGCATTACCCACATAATCAAATATATTTTGCGATGCTACTACAAAACCATTTGATTGATTAATGGCTTGTGTTTCTAAGAGCATGTTTAATCCATTGGCGTAGCTTTTTGTTTCAGTAATTTTTATGCTGTTGTTATCGTCTGCTTCACTAAAGCTTCGTGTATATATTGTATTGTAGTTTTTGTCTTTATCGGTATAGTAAAAAGTATAAGAGGGATCTCCGCTTGCATCTAGTGTAATTGAAATATCTCCATCGGTGGTACTCCAGCTACCTGCATTGCGGTTATCAGTGATGGAAGAACTTCCATACTGGCTACCAATGGGTCTCACTCTCCATGCATAATAGCCTTCGCCTTCGGCAATATTTAATTTTAATGAGGCGGTAGCAGAAGTATTAGATGTATTTTTTATCCATAAACACAATGCTTTGTTCCAATCCAGTTCTGCAATAATGCTACTATCATTTAATGATGATTCATCGATATTGTATAAACGCAGTAATTGAAATTGCCAATAGGGAACGTCTGTAACTGTTTTTCCGGATGCTGTTGCTGTCCACTGAAATGTTTGTGGATTGGCAGATGAAGTAACAGTTGTTGGGTTCAGGCTTATATTATTTACATTAAGTGTATAGCTTACGGTATGCGATAGTGAAATGGCAAGATAGGATGAAACAACAGTACTGGCGGTATAACTTTTTACGCTTACTTTAAATTGGTTGAGCTTGGTAATATTTGCAGAACCTATCCATGTGTTTAAATCGGTATTGCTGAGTTCGTAATAAATTTCAGGTGTAGATTGTGAAAGTGAAAATGTAATGTCTTTTGTGGTGAGTGTGTTAGATTTGGTTGCGCTTACCACTTGAATAGCGGTTAAGGTTAATGTTACGGAAGTTGAAAATGTATTTTTTCCGAAAAGATATTGATCACCCAGATTAATGGTTATGCCAACTTTTTGATCGGTTGCGGTTCGCGTTAAGCCATCGCTGAAATTTTTTTTAAGATCAGCAAAAAATGTTTTTGAAGTTTTTGCTGTAAGCTCTGCTGTATTATAGCTTGTGCTACTGCTGAGGCTTTGTGAAAAAATTATTTTGCCTGTTAATACTATGAACAAGAATGTGATTATTATTTTTTTATTGCTTAGCATAAATTTCTTTTTTGGGTTATTAGTAATTAAACACATTATTTAAAAATGAACTTGAATACGTTTGTTCATAGGTAGTAAGCATTTTATAAAATGCAGTATAGCTAATGGCTGTGCTATTTACTTTCACATAATTTGTGTAAAATGATTTCATGTATTCTTCTTTTGATATTTCCATATCAGTATTAGTAATGATATCTATATTTACATATACTGATTTTAAATAATCATTCATAATACTTTCATACATGGTAGAACTAGTTACAGCCTGTTCTATTGTACTAACAGTAAGTTGATATCCGGTAGAAAAATCCGATACATTCTTAAGATCCGCTACATCAGCAAAACTAGTAGTAGTTGACCAGGTAAATGTAATTCCTTTCGATTTTAAAGATTCTCCGCAATCGGAAATGGTTTCGGGGTGCTGAAAAGGAGTAGCATTATAATACGCCTCAGACAATGTATATTTTCCTTTTTCTGTTTCAGCTAATTTTCTGATGAGTTTTCCTTCTGCATTATACTGATAGTATAAACCAAAATGCTGGCTATCGAAACTTGCAAGAATATTTAAAGTTGAAGGATCATATACATAGCAATTCATTTCTGCAGAAGCAGGCTGTACACGTATATCATCAAGCCAGGCATAATCATCTGCATTAAGGCCGCTTATTTTAACTACAGGAGTAAAAGCATCTCCAACCACCATGCTTGACCAACTATTTACGTTTGCTTCATACAGCATCCAATCCCACACACGAGCTACTTTTGTAAAAGAAACATCAGTAAATAAATTTGATTTTTCTTGTAAACTTAATGTAGGCTCGGTACCCGTTTTTGTTCTTATCCATAAACGAACAAGCATACCATCATTTTTAGTTTGGTTAGTTAAACTAAATTCTTTTAAAGGCAATTTGGTATAGTTGCTTACGGTTGGAGTAGACGATGGTGTAATACTTTTCATATCCATTTGCAGTAATAAGCTTTGGCTTCCTGAATGTGCAATCGTTTTTGAAGTACTGCCTTCTGTTAAAGTATAGCCATCTTCATATTCTTTTTCGCCATCACCATCTTCACTATAATTATTTTCAAAGCTTTCAAACATTACTGATGCATATTCAGCATTGCTAGCAACAAGATATGGAACAGTAGATCCGCAATAGCCAAATTTAGCTGTACTGTACACGTCAAAAAGATTTTTTTCTTGTAGTACATCTCCATTAGGTGAATAATAATTTATTACATCCACTTTTGACCAGTTATCATGTTGCAAATTTACTAAAGCAGATGAACTCCAATTAAACATATAAAATGTTGATACAGCTCCAGCATCTAAATAAATTCTTTCTCCTTTTTCATCTTCATTTCCACCAATAATAGAATCATTATATACCCAAATAGATTGGGGACGCCATTTTCCTTTTTCACCACTTAAATATTCATTATCATCAGATAGGCTGTAAGCATCATTAATATTGCTACTCATATCCCACTCATCTGAATAAATAGTTGCAGATGCTTTTATCACAGAACATAATTCATCGTAAGTTGCAACAGCAACACCGGAATTGTTTCCGGAAAACCCATCAATATTTATACTTGAAGCATTGCTTGTAGTATATGTAGATTTTCCATTTTCATCAACAGAAAATATTCCTTCAGCATCTAATGAATATGTGTAAACATTTATGCCATTTGTTATTTGTAAGCTAAGGCCTCCATTTGCATCTTTATCGAGTTTAACCCTCATCATAGATGTATTGGTAGTAGCGTTAGCCTTTTTATAATATGTAAAAGTTAAAGACTCTCCATTTTGAATACTTGCAATGGCGATATTCAATTTTTTGTTTAATGAATTTATACTTGAAAAATAGGCGCCTGTATACCAGTTCACGCTATTGGCAATACTTGCAGCATTAAATGCTTTGTAATTATTTACCATATCTTTAAACTGAACATACTGAATTTGAGAGTCGATATTATAATTAGTGTATTCAGTAAAAAACCATTTCATGTAATCAGTTTCTCTAACAGGAATATTGACATTGGTAAGAATATCTACATTCACTTTTATTGAATTGAGATAACTATTTAAAATTGCGCCATAAAGCGTTGTAGCCTCAATAAAATTATCTGCTTGCCCAATACTACTCCAGTAATTTTCCATATAGCTATTTACAGCACTTTCAATATATGCAGGAGCATCAACAGCCGCATTCCACACAGTGCCATTATTACAATCTCCATAAGTAAGTACTGTGCCGGCTACATCATTTAACTGATTGGTGTATGCTGATTTTAAAACAACAAGGTTTACATCTTTTTCGCCTATAAAAAAATCTGAGCTTAAGTTTAATGCTACAAGATCTAAATCTATTTTAGAAGAACTTACCGAAGTGATATATGCATAGGATGCCACATAATCTTTTTCAGATGAAGAAATGATAGCAATAAAATCTCCGGCATTTAATTTGTTTGTAACATCGGAGGTATTGGCAAGAGCAATAGCCTTTGAAAGCTCCAGGTAATAACCGCCATTAGGTAAACTGGAGTTTTTTAAGAAGTCTATTTTAATATTATAATTTTCTCCTTGTAGCCAATCATAAGTTCCATTAATGGAAGCTTTAACAAAACCTTCGTTTTGTGCTTTTTGTCCCATAGCTTCATATTCATGCGAAGCCGGAATTGTATACGAGGTATAGGTTCCATCATGGCTAGCAGAAAGCTGTAGCGACTCTCCATCAAATTCATCTTTGGTTTCCGAAACAATAGGTTCGCCATCGTCTTTGTTATAGGCAATATACTCCAGCTCTTTTTGTACACCTTCATTGTATGTAGTTATTGAACTTACAATGGCGGGATAATGAATAATTTTTGTGGTTACATGGGTATATAATTTTTCTTCTGATTTAATATTGGTGATTTGTTGAGGAATCGCAATCCCTAAAATATCACACATATCATTTTCTGAACTTGACTCATATTCATTTTTTACACTTTTGGCTTCCATTACTATTTCCATGGTTTTGCCTAAGTAATCAGAAGAAGTTTCATTTTGGGTAATATTATCATCATGAGAAACTACTTCAACAAGATCTCCCGGCTCAACATAAGCATAGGTTACGCCACTTATTTGAGTAGTATTAGAGGGTGAATTTATATGGGCATAATCACCTTCGTACATAGCAACTTGTTTTGGCTGTCCATGCATGCTGTTTAAGCTTATACTATAACCCTGAGTAGCCCAAATATTATTAATATGCCTTTGATTAATATCCTCTGTTATAAAATTACCAATGTTTGCTAGCGCATCTGAAAGAGAATCGAAAAGAAACTGACCTAAACTCGCAATTGAATCTCCGAGGGTAGTGGCTATTGCTTCTAAGCATTCGCCCCAATTGCCGGTTTCAAAATCACATTTTTCAATTATGTCAATAATGTCTTTTAATAATTGCAATATCCCTGCTAAATACTTTTTGAAATCAGAACAAGTATCAGATATGTCTTGTATTTCATCATGCCAAGATTGGAGCGTGCTCTTTGCATCACTTCCTGTAGGGCTAAAATTTTGCATTGCCTCCTCAATATTAGCAAAGCTTTCTGCAGAATTTTCTATCGATTGGTAAGCTAATGAACTTTGTAAAATATCTTCCAGAGTAGGTGTTTCAACAACCGGATCATAATTTTGCATTTCGGGGCTTCCGCTAATATCAATACTTACAGGATAATCATAAGCGGTATAGAATTTTTTTACGGTAAAGCCGGGATTGTTATTTCCTGAGTGAATGTTTTTTTCAACTACACGGCTGTATCCAACAGATGCTCCGGGCAAAAGATCTTCTCCAATAGGACCTGAAACTTGTCGTCTGTCGAGACCAAAGATATTCATGTTTGCAGCAAAATCTGTATTGTCAGAATGGTTTAATAATTGTGTTAAGCCACACTCTTCTTTAATGCATTTGGGTTCATTTGTTGCTACACCACTACTATAACCATCTTCTTTTTGGTAGGCATATTCATTTCCATATAAAACTGCATCTCCATTGTCTGCCAATAATCCATCATCATACATTAATAATCTTTTTACTCTAAGGCCTCCTCCTTTTTTCCCAAAGTTGAGAGGAATTTTTAAATATGAATTTGTTAAATTTATTTTGGCACAATGCCTGGTGCAGGTACTTGTTTCATAGTCATCACCTATGTTGAATTCGCAGCCTACATCGTTACAATTATTAGCACTGGTATACACGTAGCTTACTACATCACCCGTAAAAGCATCTTTTATAAAATTAAAAACATCAGCCGTTGACGTTACTTGATCTTTGCAGGTTATAAAATCATTTCCTACAGCTACATTTACAGCTGAATAATCATTAATATCAACTCCGGCATCCTCAAGGTCAGATAAGGCATCATTAGCCCAAGCATCGCCACTTAAAACGCCCATACGATTTGTTTTCACAAAATCATGAGCCAAATCATGCATATATGCATTAAAGTCTGTTGTGCCCAAACCAATTTTAATATAGTACTTGCCATCAATTTCTTCAGAAGAAACAGTATTTACATATACATAGCCATTAACATAATCAGATTCATTATTGGCAAGTTCGGGTGTTTCACCGCCAAGGGCATAAAGAAATTTGGCATAGATCATGTTTTTTCCTTTATTGGTATTATAACCCACTTGATTTTTTTTACCACTTGCCCTATAAGTCCCGGAATTGGCGTCAATAAAATAATCGTATAAATAATTGGCGAGTAAGGTCGCTTTATCTTTATCATCATCTAAACCAAGGGCAGATAAATTGAGATAATAGGTGTTGTCAGAATTTAATTCATCTTTATATTCTTTTCCGTCTTTTGGATCTAATAAATTTACCATAGCAAATGCAGGATAATCTTGCACGTATTGATAATCATCTTGCTCATATTGAACTAAAATTTTTCCTCCTGATGGCAATTGAATTTGTTTTAATTGCCAAGCTGCAGGATCAAATTCATCGGTATGTACATTTTGACTCAGCCATTTTTTCATGGCATCATATTTAGATGCTCCACTACTTTGGTAATTTCCCCATGCATCAATATTACAATTACTGTAATCGGGATTTTGTTCGCTTGCATCCCAATTATCTGCATAGCTAATTACATCCGGATAAAGAGATTGAATACTAGAAGCAAAATCCTTTGTTTGCATATATTCATAACTAAATTCATAAGGGCTAATTCTGGCATTTATAATTCCATTGTATTCTGTCCAAACTTTTTTTAATGTAAGTACACCGTCAGCTTGAGTATTGTCAGTAGTGGTAGCACTACCGTTTGAGTTAGGTCTTCCTTTCATTAATGAATAATCGTAAACAAAATGAACCGTTTGAATCAAGTCTTTTTTATTTCCGTTTTCATCTTTTGTATAAAGTTCAATTTTATCAAGTCGTTTTAATTCTTTTAAATTATTTTTATCGATAGAATTATTTGCTGCATCTTCATTTTTTGCAGCACTTAAGCCATCTAAACGAGAGCATGTAGTAAACACCGCAATATGTGTTTGAGTTTCTATGCTTTTTAAATAATAAATTTCTTTTTCTCCAAAGCTTGCATAGCCGGCATCATCGTTATGGGTTGATAAACTTCCGGCATCATACAATAATCCTGTATAAGGGACGCGCCATTTAAACCAATCTGAATTATCTGTTTTATCAGTACTACCATATAATTGGGTGTAATTAAATTTGGTCCATCCACCAAAATCATCATTACTGGGGCCATCAAAAGTTCTATCAATATAGTTGGGATTGGTAATAGAAGTAAGTAAATGCGTATATGAATATGGTGTAGTACATTCTTCTCCTACCATTACATCTAATTTATTTTCATCTGAAATATCTTTTTTAGTAAGGCTAAAATTATTTGAAATATTAGCCGCATCACTCTCAGCTAATCCATATCGCATAGAATATTCATTTCTTGCATAAACAGGCAAACCATAATTATAACACATACCGGCTGTATTATAAGTAACTATTTCTCCAATGCCATCTTTAATACCTGATGTTCCCCTTTCAAGAAAACCTTTGTAATCACTTTGTGGATTATAGGTGATACCTTCTGCAATTTGTTTATTGGTGTGGTAGCCAATAAATCCTGAACGGCCCACGCGATTGCTGCTTTCTGTAGCAATACTAGAAGGTATTTTTGATTCATTAATAGAGTATTCAAATGATTGATCTATGCCTCCTTCATAATCTATCCAATCATCTTTAGTGCCTGCGGTTTGCACCAAATCAGCAGCATAGGCTTCATCACCGGTATCATATAAAATATTGCCCCCTAAATCATCATCAAATCGCGGAAAATAAGACTCGTCTTCATTTGAAGAAAAATCATTATTGCCTGCATCTCCCCATCTATCAATGGTATTTTTTGTAGTGCCACTACCTTTTTGTGTTGTATACAATGAAGCTCCTACAGTATTGTATGTACCATGAATAGATACTGTACCCGAACTTGCTGTTGCAGGAGGAGCAAAACACACAGCATGTTTATTATAAAAACGAAATGCCCCTCCAAGGCCTTCGCCAGAAACAATAAAATTATCTGCATCTGAAACGGGCATGGGTAAATAATTATCACTTTTTTCATACGGTAATTCTCTCTCTGACGAATAATCTGTTGCGTTAGCATTAGCAGCAGCATTATGGCTGTATAAATAACCATAGGCTTTTCTATCAACCTCTTCTTTATATTTTTGATAACTATAAGAGGTGTTGTAACCGCATCCGCCATTTATACCCAAAATGCTTATGCTTCCGCTATAGGTAAAGTTTGTGGAAAAACTTGTGTATTGCGGTACGTTAACGGCATAGGTTTTTACTTCGCCAATATTTAAACCAAAATGGCTTACAGCAAAAATCTTTTCTTTCCATTTATTTTTTAACGCATCAAGTTTACTTTTACATAGGCCTTGCCAGCTATCTGGAGGAGTGCTTTTAGAAGTATTATCATTGTTACCACCGGCTACTGCTCCTATAATACTCTCAATTGCCGTCATGGGATTAACAGCAATAGAAAAAGATCCTTTCATATCTTGATCATCCCAATTATAACCTACTGTTGTACCCAAATAATTGGAACCTATATCTCCTCCATAAGTAGCACCAAAGCCTTTGTAATTATTAAACCTAACACTGGCACTTAAGCCTGCACCAATAATTGATTGGTAAGAAAAATCGCCAGAAAAGCCATAACCAAGTGTATAATTTTTTCTCACTTTGTTGTGGTAAGTAACATCGGCACCATTCCAATCATCGGCAAAGCCTTTTTTATTTCGGTTTATAGAGCCTGGATTTAATGTCCAACCATAACCTACCCATGAAGCTTCCTCTTCAGGAGTAGTTCCGCTATGATATGAAAGCGACATGGCATAGCCGCTGCCATGTGGGCCCGGCACATTTAAAACAGGAAGGTTATAAGTAAAATCTCCTGTAAAATCATTTACCATATCAGTAGTGGCTACAGGTTCAAAACTTGAAAACTCAGGAGTTGTAGGGCCTGATGTTAATGCGTAAGTTGCAGTTGGAAATAAAATCTGGCCTATTAAATTAATAACAATATAAACGGCCATAATTTTGAATAATTTTTTTTTCATTTTGATAAGGGATTTGGGTATGTATGATGTATTCAATTTAATTTTTAAACGATTTGAATCAATCACAGTTTTATGTATGTATGAAAACACTTTGAGAGTTAAATGAATTTCGAACGTGTTGTATTTAACCGAAATTCAGCTTGTTGAAAATAATATTTTGAATAGAATGAAAAATAATCTTAAAATTTCATTTCAAAAATAGAAGGATATTGCTCCCAAGCAATTTCTTCTAAAACCTGGGCATAATTTTTCTTTTGAAGTTGGCTATCCATCCATGCCGTGTAATGAAAAATGCCACTATCTTCATAAACTTTAACTTTTTGATTCGTTGCTAAAGTTGTTTTCATCTTTATTAAAACAAGAGCGCGCTCCTTGTTATCATCACATTTAGAAAGCGAATTGATATACAACAACCATTTGAATTCAAATTCATAGGTATTGGGCAAGCGCTTAAGATACATGTATACTGCTCTGCTGAAATCATACAATTGAACAAGATCATTGTTCTCATATAAAATGGTTATTTTAAGTAATCGTATTGCAATTAATATATGAAATGCTCTTTCATCCTTGGGTTTGTTTAAAATAGTATTGCAATACTGTAATGCTTTTTTATAATCTTTAAGGCAATAATAGGCATGTGCTAAAGCATACTGGCAAGCCTTATTGATATCGGCATTGTAAATATTATTATCTACACTATTTAATAGATCTGTATTTTCTTGTATTAATTTTTCTGCAGCTTTAAGATCATTTCGAAATACAAGGGTAGTAAGTTTACAATTGTAATAATTGGCTTCTTCTTTTTTATCAATAAATGATAATTCCTTTTTTGCTCCTTCAATTTTAGGAATGATGCGACTTGCCTCTTCAAACTGTCTAGCCTTACAAGACTTATTAAAATGAACCAGTAATAATTTTAAATAACTCTCCTTATGTTCAATTTTTATATGTTCATGTTTATCCCATAATGTAATTCTTTCATTATCCATGCAATTATTGGGAACCTCCGCTAATCGATAGGTAATAAGGTTTCTAATTCTCGTTTTGTAATCGTTTATTATAAAAGTGTCAATAACAATATGATTTAATTTTTCTTGTATTGTAATTAGTTCCTTTTTTTCAGATTCATTTGCATGTAAACGATTGTGATAATATTTAAAAAATTGCTCAGAATGAATTTGCTGTAATTCTGAAAAGGATAAATATTTTTGTAGTTCTTTATTTTTATCTTCAAATAATTTATGGGTAATTTCTTGTAAATGAGTTTGAGCGATATTGAGATAGATACTATTTTTTAAATCATAAATATTGAATAGTTGCAAATGAGATTCATATTTTTTAGCCATCATCTCTGCTTCTTTTAGGAGTTCAATAGCAGGTTCGAAGAGTTGCCGTTGATGCATTATTTTAGCTTGCAAAATTAGTTTGTTTATTTCTTCATAAGCGCTATTATTTCTATAGGTTTCTATTAAAAAATCTAATATTTCAGTATGCAATTGCGATTTTAAATAGGAATATGAATTTTCATTTATTTTTAATTTTTTTAACTGATTTTGAATTTCAAGCTTGTTGTATTCATATAATTTATCTATTATATGAAACAAGCTCTGCAGGGAGGGGTTTTTATCTAATAGCTTTTCTTTTATAAATATTTTTTTTTCTTTTTCTGAAAGCGATTTAATAAGTTGAAAAATAATATCAGGTTTCATTGTAAGGGGGTTAAGGGTATTGCTACTGCTAACTTATACCAACTTTTAACCCTAATCAATCACAATTCAATCTTTTAAAAACAATGCTATATATTAATGAAAGAATAAATATGTATTTTAACTATTTGGTTTAATGTGTTTTATGTTTAACATTTTTACTGTCAAAATTAATATAGGAGAAAATTGAATAGCGTTTTTTTAATTATAAACAAACAATAAAAGCTCCATTTGCATTTACATCAAAGTATTTAATTTCTTTATCATTACATTCTGTTTTCCATTTTTTAATCAGGTAATCTGAGTTGGAAGAATCAAAAATTAATTGATCAAATGTGCAGGCGTTTTGTATTTGTGTAATAGAAATTTTCACATTGTTAGATAACACAATGTAGTTTACTTTTAAACGAGAATTTGCTGCTCCATATTTTACTAAACTGTCATTATTGAGAATAAATAGTTTAGTATCTCCAAATTGAATAAAATTATTGTTGCGATAAACACTTTCTGTTTGAAAAGAAGAATCAGAAAGTTTATGAATAAAATAACTGTTAATGCCTAAATTCCACCAATTATGCTTGATGTGAAACAGCATTCTGTTTTCGTCATTTGATAATTTATCCGATGCTAATAGTATGCTTTTTCTTCCATCAATGATATCAATTGCAGACTCATTAGGGATTGAATAAACAATAATTTTTTTTTGATTGATTTGTTTTGTTTTTTCAAGTATTTCAGTACCTATAAAAAAGATAATGGCAATAAAAAAAACAGAAAGGATGCTTTTATCTTTAAAAGAGAAAAAGAGAATAACGGAAAGTACTAGTATGTAAATTAACCATGTTTGAAAAATAGAAATTGAAATTCCTTCTATAAGCGCATAAGGTAATTTTTCTATCCACATTACTGAGCTATTAATGAGCCAAAGCAGAGCGATAAGTAATTTTGTCAACCAAGCACAAATAAAATGAATAGGAGAGAAGACTAACATTGCAATAGCAACATAAATTATTATTGTAGAAATGGGAATCACCACTAAATTCGACAATAAAAAATAGTTGGGAAATTGATGAAAATAGAGTAAACCCAAAGGAAAAGTAATCAATTGAGCCGCTATAGAAACACTTGTTAATGCCCAAAGCTTATCTAATGCCCAATTAGAAGTATAAATTAAATTGTAAACCTTAGGTTGTAAAGCAACAATACCAATAACGGCAAGATAAGAAAGTAAAAAGCCTACTTCCATAATAATATACGGATCGAAAAGCAATTGAACAAAAGCAGAAGCGGCCAATGTATTGTAAATATTGGTTTTCCGATTAAAGGATTGCCCAATAATGATAAAACTAAACATGGCTGCTGCTCTTACTACCGAAGGTGGAAGTCCGGTAATAAATGCATACATCCATAAAAACAATACTAAAATAACAGCTTTTATTTTATTGCCGTGTTTGACTTTTTTTGTGAATGAAAATAAAAAACTTAGCACAACATAAATGAGTCCCACGTGTAGGCCTGATACAGATAACACATGCAATGCACCTGTACTTGCGTATGCATGTACTAAATCGGGATCAATTTTTTCTCTAGCTCCTAATAATAATGCAGCAAGCACAGCTAGTTCTTGATCTTTAATTCCGTTTTTTTCAAATATTTTTACGAGATAAGTTTGAATGGCATAGCCATATCTGAAAAATAAATTTCCGTGCGATTGGTCGATACAAATCCAATCTTCGCCTTTAACATAAATTTGATGGTATGTATTATGAAAGGAGAGGTACAATTTATAATCAAATTCTCCTGGATTTTTAGGTGGATTTATTTCTTGAAAATTACCGTATAATGCAAGTGCATCTCCGTATTTTAATTGGCGGCTGTTGCTATCATTACTTAAATAAAGTAAAAATTTTCCTTGAACAGATTGCCATTTATTATTTGTTTTTACTTGAATAAGCTTTGCTCTTGTTGAATTGGTTTTACTTCCAACTTGTATGGGTTCATCAATGATTACAATGGCTTCTTGCATAACTTTGTTACCCTCTCCTTTGGGAGAGGGAAGGGTGAGGGCATGAAAAAAATGGTTGATAGAGGTGTCGTTTTTAGAAATGTTCTGAAAATGATCGGGTAAATATTTTTCTGTTTTTACATAAGTAAGTTCATATCCACTTAAAAAAATAAAGAGACTTAAAATAAAACCAAATAGCCAGCTGTAAGTATAATGAATATGGATTTTTTTATATAAAGTGAGGCAACAAATAACAAATAGAAAAATTAATACAAAAAATAGATACTTAGGAAAGTACTGAAAGTAAATGGCAGAAATAATTCCAAAAATAAAGGGAATAATTAATCTCACTAGTGGAGCCTCATGCCAAAAGGTATTATTCTTCTTTAAAAAATTGAAGGGCATTGAGGTCGATTAAATATACATCAGTGTAATAATAGTTTAATATTTGCATGTATGAATAGCCACACCCTGCCATTTTCATAGAACCTTCTTGGCAAAGTCCAACACCATGGCCAAAGCCATGGCCAATAAATAAAATACTGTCGTTACGTTGTTTGATATTAAAATAGGTTGAACGTAAATTAAAATCGTCACGAATATTTTTGAGCGGAATTTTTTTGTCATTAAATAAATAATCAGTCCCTCTTTCGGTTTGTTCAAAGCATAAGGCATTTTTATTGCTTGAAATAGGAACATTAATATTGTATTTGGCAAGATAGTTTCTCCAATCGCTCAGCTTAATTCCTTTTTGCCAATTGGCATGCGGTTGATTGGTACAAAAAGTGTCTTTTACAGATTTAAGATAGGAGAGGGGCATGCTCCAAACATTTTCTGCATTGGCTGTTTCTCCTCCGCAATTTGAATGAAAAGTGGCTTGGATAATATTTAAGTCTTTGTCCACAATAACCATATCTGCAGTTTCTCTTACTGCTTTTAAAATATCAGGGTTCGATTTGCTCACACCTCTATATACTTGGCAATGTACTTTATCACATAAATTAAAATCATCTGCTTCGTGTCTTCTTAAATTTCCTAGGGCATAGGTTCTGCAAATAATGGCTTGTAGTTTGTAGTATTCCAGACTTTGTTTACTTCCTGCTTCCGCTTCAATTACTCCCGTTACATAATGATCAAGCACAACAACGTTAATTAAAGAAAGAACTCCATTAGATGTAACAATGCCAAGATTGTCTTCATAATTTGAAGCTGCCAATAAGGGACTAACAACTTTTAATTTAAAATTATTGATATCTCCCTTTCCTTTTAAAAATAATTTAGGATACGAGCCAATAACTTTTCCATTGCATTTTAGCTGCATGCCATTTCCTAAAACAATTATTTCAACTGAGCTTTGAGATTTAATGTCGCAAACAATATTATCGTTTGTTGTAACAGAATACGACCCAACAGTTGGAATAACTACTAGAGATTTAATCTTTTGATCAGAGAAAAGCCCGATTTTTAATTCTACTCCGTAAGAATAATTAAGGGAAAATAGAAAGAATAATAAAAATGCATATTTCGTGTATTTCATAAAAGGGTATTCTCTCGCAAACATTAAACTTTGAACCTTGAACTTTGAACCTCTAATTTTGTGTAATTTACAATTTCTCCCGCAATTCTTTCAGTAGCTCCGGTATTTCCTAATTTATTTTTCATTGCCTTGTATTCATTAATCATGTTTTTACGATAGTCTAAATCGTGAATTATTTTATCTAATTCTATCTTTAAATTTTCAGCAGTAAAATCATTTTGAATTAATTCTTTAATCACTTGCTTATCCATAATAAGATTGGGAAGGGAGATATATTTTATTTTTACCAATCGTTTGGCAATATGATAAGAAATTTTGTTTGCGGTATAACATACTACTTGAGGTGTTTCAAACAATGCGGTTTCTAAAGTTGAGGTGCCGGATTTTACAATTGCCGCATGTGAGTGTTGCAACAAATCATAAGTTTGATTAAATAAAACCGGGATGTTATATCCGGTAATATAAGCATCATACAATTCTTTTGGTAATGCATGAGTACCGCCAATTACAAATTGATAATCGGGATAATGTTGCATTACACTTAGCATTATGGGTAGCATGCGTATTAATTCTTGCTTTCTGCTTCCGGGGAGCATGGCAATAATAGGCTTTTCAGAAAGTTTATTTTTAGAGATAAACTCAAGCTTATTTGATTTCTTGTCTTCAAAAATATCTAATAAGGGATGCCCAAAAAAATAGGCTGTGTAATTATGTTTCGTATAAAACTCTTTTTCAAATGGAAGAATAACAAAAAGTCTGTCGATATTCTTTTTTATTTTTTTAATTCGAGATTCTTTCCAAGCCCAAATTTGTGGTGCTATGTAATAGCAAACTTTAATATTATTTTGATGTGCAAATTCTGCGATGCGTAAATTAAATCCGGGGTAATCAATTAAAATAATTGCATCAGGTTTGTATTCCAATATATCTTTTTTACATGCATTTAGGTTGGAGAGAATAGTTCTTAGATTGGCTACTACTTCAAAAAATCCCATAAAAGCCAATTCTCTATAATGTTTTACAATTGTACCTCCGGCTTGCTGCATTAAATCTCCACCCCAGCAACGAAAACTTGCTTCAGGCATTTTTTGCTTAAGCTCAGTAATAAGCTTCGCCCCATACATATCTCCTGATGCTTCACCTGTTATAATGTAAAATTTCATTATTAGTTTTAGAGTTACGTATATTGTTGAATGGGTGAATTTACAATTTTTGTTGTTTAGTTTGATTATTTGTACTCCTCTTCATTTTATACAAACTCTAATTTTTTGTAGATTTGTATCAATGCGTACATCTCTTTCCAGATATAAAACGATATTTAGCCTTCTTTTTACAGGAATTTTTCTGTTTAATGTGCTAGGGTATTATCCTTTATTTTTGCTTAAAGAATATAGGATTGAACAGGAATTCAAAAAAGATTTGAGTCAACATTTAAATACCAAGGATTTTACTTTTATTAAAATAGATAAAGACAATAATGAAGTAAAATGGGTTGGTGATGATGAACTTTGGTATCAAGGAAATTTGTATGATGTGATTGTAAAGAATAAAGTTGGAAATTCTTTGGAAATCTATTGTATTAATGATAAACAAGAAACTTGCTTATATGAAAAGTTGAATCAGCATGTAAAATCAAATGCTAATGAATCTTCTTCAAGTGATACTCCTAATAAAGCGAATGTAAAAAGTATGATTGATAATTGTGTTGTACCCACAACTGTATTTAATTTTTCTATTATAGGAACTCAACTAAATTCCCCTCCAAAAAATACTTATAATCTTTTATCTGCTTATGCAGATGTTGTTACTTCTCCTCCCGATCAATTGGCTTAGGATACATAGCAATATGTATATCTGAAGCTTCATATAGCAATCCTGAAGGTTTTTACAAATCTGTCAGGATTTATAATCTATCTTCTTTTTCATTCATTTTATTGTTTAGCAGATGTCTTATATAATAAGTATTTGTAAATATTCTTTAATTGCTATTTTTTGTTTTTTAACTAGTTATTTAAATGCCCAACAAGTTTTAAATGGTAAGGTTGTAGATAATCAAACAAAATCAAATCTTATGGGTGTTGCGGTTTTTATTCCTGAATTAAATAAAGGCACATCCACATTACAAGATGGAACGTATAGTATTACAAATTTACCTAAAGGTAATTTTCATGTACAGTACTCATATTTGGGATATAAAACTCAAATAGAAAATGTGGTTTTAAAAGATTCTATTAACACCGTAAATCTATCTCTTGAACCTACTTTAATAGAATCAGATGAAGTAGTGATTTATGGTATGCAAAATTCTGCTGTTAACGAAACTGCCACTAATATTACTTCCCTTTCAATGACTACAATAAAAGAAAATGGTTCGCTTCATATAAGTGATGCTGTTTCTAAAATTCCGGGAGTAAGTCAGCTAACAACTGGAGCGGGTATTTCAAAACCGGTTATAAGAGGCTTGTATGGCAATAGAATTCAAACTGTATTGATGGGTTTGCGTTTTGATAACCAACAATGGCAAGATGAACATGGGCTTGGTGTTACTGACATTGGTATTGATAGAGTCGAAGTAATCAAAGGTCCTGAAGCGCTTTTGTATGGCTCAGAAGCTATGGGTGGTGTTCTTAATATCATAGAAGAAAAGCCTGCAGAAATGGGTAAAACAAAATATGATTTAAACCAAACTTTTTATAGTAATACACTGGGTACAGCAAGTGATTTTGGAATAAAAAAATCAACAGAAAATAGAAATTGGAGAATTAGGATAGGTGCGGAATCGCATGCAGATTACCAAGACGGCAATAATTATAGAGTGTTGAATTCTCGTTATCAAGGTTTTTATCTTAAAACATCCCTTGCATACACCCATAAAACCTGGAGTTCGGTCAATAATTTTATGTCATCATTTAACCAATTTGGTTTTGTTGCTGATACCATTACAAATATTGATGACAGAAAAGATTTTGACGCTCGGTACAGTAGAACTATGGATGGTCCCAAACATGTGGTTTTGTTTACTATTCTTACTTCGCAAAATACTTTTTATAGAGGCAAATCAAAATTGAAATTAAATCTGGGTATTCATTCAAATTTAAGAATGGAAAATGAAGGAGGAAACAGAATTAGTTTGAATATGTTGCTTAATTCTTATGCAGCCAATATCATGTGGGAAACTCCTGTTTCTCCAAAAATTTTGTTAAGTGTTGGGAGTCAAAATATTTTTCAAACCAATAATAATTATGGTTCAAGAATTATTATTCCTGATGCTGATTTATTTGAAGCATCAGCCTATTCTTATTTAAAACAAAATTACCATTGGGTAATTATTGAAAGTGGAATACGGTATGACGAAAAATACATTCAAACATTTGAAATAGCTCCAGTCAATAATGCTTCAAATCAAATATATCCTTTTGCTAAATGGCGTGGTTCATTAAATGGTTCATTGGGGGCAAGTTTTGTTTTAGGCGAACATTGGAACATAAAACTAAATTCATGTACGGGATATCGTTCTCCTAATTTGGCTGAACTTTCTTCAAATGGTTTGCACGAAGGAACCATGCGTTATGAAATTGGAGATCCTAATCTTAAAACAGAACAAAATATTTGTACTGAAGCAGATTTATCGTATGAGATAAAATTGCTGAAAATAAATATAGCAGCCTATAGAAATAGATTCCTCAATTATATTTATTTGGCACCTGCCAATACAGAATATTATGGATTTAAGATTTATAATTACCTGCAGCAAAATGCCATTTTACAAGGGGGAGAAGCTACAATAGATTTTCGTGTAATAGAATGGCTTGATATAACAAGTTCGTATGCCATGCTGCTGGCGAAAGCAGATGATGGAAGCAATTTACCATTTATTCCTGCAAATAAGGTTAGAGAAGAAATTAAATTTGAAACCGAACATCTCAAAAAACTTTCACATCCATTTTTAAAATTTGGAATTGATTATGTGTTTGCGCAAAATAGCCCGGCTCAGTTTGAAACTTCAACACCAACCTATTATTTGCTAAATGCCGGATTAGGGGCAGATATTACAATAAAGAAACATCTTGTCTCATTTATTATCTGCGGAAATAATTTATTGAACCAAGCTTATTACGATCATTTATCCCGATTTAAATACTATGGCATTTACAACATTGGCCGAAATATTTCATTTAACATGCATATACCATTAAACTAATGCTTTTTAAAATTGTCATTGATCTCCCTCTCTGGAGAGGGATTAAGGGAGAGGACATAAATAATACAATTTTAAAAAGCTTCAAAAAATTTATTAATCACTAAAATCATTTCAATTATGAAAATCAATCAATTTTTTAAACCTGCATTAGCAGTAGTATTAATTTCAAGTTCATTCTTTATTGTATCATGTGAAAAGGATGCTCGCACGCCACCTGATATGAGTTTTAAAACCGGTTCAACTTATGTTTCGGCAGATGTAACGCTACCTATGGATACAACTATTAAAGTAGGAATTACTGCCACCAAAACAGAAGATGAATTAAATACCTATAATGTATCTTATGCTTATGATGGAGCTACAACAACTACAACATCTCAAACCTTTGAATTAACAAAAGATGATGAAGAAAGTTATACTAAAGATGTGAATATTACCACTCGTAGTGTAGCAGGAACAGAAAAGTGGTCGTTTACCATTACTGATAAAGATGGTAATACAACAGTTAAATCGATAACATTAACGGTTCAATAAATTTTTGAACCCGTATACATTTTATTAAGATACCAAAAAGAGCTATCGAATATATTTTGATAGCTCTTTTTATTATTTATAGGCAATTGATACTTTCCATCCCGGCATAGTTAATAAAGTAATTGGTTTTACACATTTGAGCCCCGCTGCTACTTGCCATGATTTTATTTCTTCTAATGACCATGTTCCCGAAGAACTAGTTAATGCAAAATACAAACCCGAAGTTGCAGCTACCACACCACCTTCTCCGGGTTTTTGTAAACGGATAAATTCTCCTATGGCATATATGCCTCCTGGTTTTAGAGCCTTTGCAATTTTATGGGCTAGTATTTTATTTTCTTCAAGCGTAAAATGATGTACTACATTATTGATCATAATTAAATCGTATTCCTGATCTCCTAAATCATCAGTAAGGGCGTTTCCTGTTTTATATTTTACTCTATTGGTAAGATTTTGTTGTGCAGCAATTGCGCTTGCTCTGTCAATAGCATTGGATAATTCCAATATGGTACTTGTTAATAATTCGTTTCTTTTGCAAAGTTCAATGGAATACATGCCATGAGAGCCTCCTATATCGAGCATTTTTGTAGCATTTTTAGGTATATTTATCTTAAGGGCTAATTCTTTTGCAGCATTAATGGATAAATCCCGCATGCCATTTTGGTATTTTTCCCATTCCTCTTTCGACATTATTGCATGAAGGTTCATCGACTTTCCTGTTTTAATAAAATTTTCAAGATTTGCCATCCAATTCCATTCACTTATTTGAAATTGCAGTTTTCCAATAACGTTTGAGGGATATTCTTTTAGTAGCCATTTGTAATATTTTTTATTGAGAGCATAATTATCCTTGTTCCAAATAACATAATTCATCGCCACTAAGCAATTCAATAAATTTTTAGTTGCTAGTAGATGGGTATTTGTTGTATTTATTATTTGTTCAATTGTTTTGGGTGTTTTGCCTAATGCCTCAAAGATACCAAGATCTGCTGCGGCCATAATAGCTCGTGCAGCATTAAATGAAACTTGTGTATCAATTAAAGGTTTGGGTGCCAGGTTAAACAGTAATGCAATCCATTCAATACTATTTTCAGGTTTTATTTTTAGGCGCATAGGTAGAGTTTTATTGCAAGGTATTATTTTAGGAATAATAAATAAGAGGCTATTTTATTAGGTATTAATCTTTTTGGCTCTAGTCTATAATTTGACTGATTGCCATGATTCAACTTTGGCAAAGTTCCAAAACTTTTCCAAAGCTTACAAAAGCAATTGTATTATATCCTTATCAGTCAGTTCTTAGACTAGTGCCATCTTTTTTAATGGTGAGAATAAAATAAGATCCCAGTTAATTTAATAAATCCTCTAAAAAATGTATATTTGCAGCCTGAAATTTTGGCGAGATAGCTCAGTTGGTTAGAGCGCAGGATTCATAACCCTGAGGTGGAGGGTTCAATTCCCTCTCTCGCTACTTAATGCTCTTGGTCTTACAAGGGTACACCTTCTAATTTAGATAAGAAAATTTTATTTCCGCTTTTACAAGTCTAAATTTTATTACCTTAGTCCCGTATAAATCTATTCATTAACCATTTAAAATAAAAAAGTATGGCAGCATCCCCTATTTTTATTTTTGTTATTGTTATAATTGTTATTCTTTTCTTGAGTTTTACCAGTGTTCAACAAGGAACAATTGTTGTTATTACTCAATTTGGAAAGTACAGAAGAATTCTAAAGCCTGGTTTAAATTTTAAAATACCCATTATTGAACAAGTTTTTAAACGCATTTCTATTCAAAATCAATCAATAGAATTGCAATTTCAAGCCATTACAGTAGATCAAGCTAATGTATATTTTAAGGCTATGTTGCTTTATGCAGTTGTAAGTCAAGATGAAGAAGCCATAAAAAATGTGGCTTTTAAATTTGTAAACGAGCAAAATTTAATGCAAGCCCTTGTGCGTACAGTAGAAGGTAGTATTAGAGGGTTTGTGGCTACAAAAAAACAATCAGAAGTGCTTGCGCTTAGGAGAGAAATTGTTGAAGAAGTAAAAGGTCAATTGGATAAAATTTTAGAAAGCTGGGGATATCATTTAATTGACTTGCAAATGAATGATATTACTTTTGACGAGGACATTATTAAATCAATGTCGAAGGTGGTGGCTTCAAATAATTTAAAAGCAGCAGCAGAAAATGAAGGACAAGCATTATTGATTACTAAAACAAAAGCTGCCGAAGCAGAAGGAAATGCAATAAAGATTTCTGCTGAGGCTGAACGTCAGGCGGCTCAATTGCGTGGACAAGGGGTTGCTTTATTTAGAGAAGAAGTGGCCAAGGGTATGTCATCAGCAGCTAAAGAAATGCAAGATGCTAATTTAGATGCTTCGTTTCTTTTATTCTCGATGTGGACGGAGAGTATCAAACATTTTTCTGAACAAGGTAATGGCAATGTTATTTTTCTTGATGGATCTCCGGATGGAATGCAACATACCATGCATCAATTAATGGGTCTCAATAAATTAAATTCAGGAGAGCAAGAGAAGAAGAAATAAAAACGACTGGCAAAAATCTGCCAAGAAATATATTAAAAAGAAAAGTCTCAAAAATTACTTCTGAGACTTTTCTTTTTTACATCCCCTATTTTTAATAAACAATAAGGTTTTTGATACTTATATTATTTTCATCTCTAAGGCTTAGTATATATAGTCCCTTTCCATAAGAAGATATATCCATTTGTTTTGCATACTCTCCGCTAAAATCAGTAAACGATTCTTGGTATACCAATTGTCCGGCTACATTTCTTAATTCTAACATAAAACTGGTTTTACTTGCTATTGAAAATGAAATATTAAAATTCCCATCATTGGGATTCGGATACGCTAGTAATTGTGGAGCATTTGATAATTCAACAGTATTAGATACAGTGCTTGTATTACTTTTAAAATTAGTAATCGTCATTACTATAGAATTTGAAGTGGCTTTTTTACTACTGGCACAAGATAAATTAGAAGTTAAAATGCATTTTACGCTTTGGCCATTCGTTAGTGTAGATGTGGTATAAGAGGAAGAATTACTTCCAACGGTACTATTATTTATTTTCCATTGATATGTTGGGTTTGTTCCGCCATTAGTAGGGTTTGCTGTAAAACCAACAGCTGTGCCCTTAACAGATGGATTAGAGCCGGATGTAATTGCTATGGCAACGGAAGGTTTTAGGCTAGAAGATACCGACATTGTTATTGAATTAGAAGTAGCGCTTGAAGTTGTTAAGCAACTTTCGTTAGAAGTTAATACGCAGCTTACTGTTTGTCCATTTGTTAAAGACGAAGTAGATTGAGTAGCACTATTACTTCCTGCATTTACTCCATTTATTTTCCATTGGTATGAAGGATTACTTCCTCCATTTGTTGTGCTTGCTGTAAACGTGACCGAAGAACCTGTACAACTTGGATTGGTACCGCTTGTTTGGGCAATAGAAATAGAAGGTGTTACAGCAGCAATAACCGACATTGTTATTGAATTAGAAGTAGCGCTTGAAGTTGTTAAGCAACTTTCATTTGAAGTTAAAACACAATTTATTATTTGGCCATTTGTTAAAGATGAAGTTGAATAAGTAGCGCTATTGCTTCCTGCATTTACTCCATTTACTTTCCATTGGTACGAAGGATTATTACCGCCATTTGTTGTGCTTGCTGTAAACGAAACTGAAGAACCAGTACAACTTGGATTGGTACCGCTTGTTTGGGCAATAGAAATAGAAGGTGTTACAGCAGCAATAACCGACATTGTTATTGAATTAGATGTTGCAGGATTATTTCCTACTCCACTTAAGTTAGAGGTCATTATACAGCTTACTATTTGTCCATTATTTAATGAAGAAGTTGTATAGTTTGTGCTATTTGTTCCAACATTTGTTCCATCTACTTTCCATTGGTAAGATGGATTTGAACCCCCATTTGTTTGGCTGGCGGTAAATGTTACGGATGTGTTTGAACAACTAGGATTAGAACCTGAGGTTTGGGTAATAGTAACATCGGCACTTAAACAAGTGCTACCCGTGCTTATTAAAATTTTTGAAGTATAAGGAGCTAATAAAATACTTTGGCAGATATAATTTCCATCCAAATCTTGATATTGTATTCCTCCTAAATTTATGCTTGAATCATTGTCCGTTGGGTTCATAAATAATACGGAATTATTTGTAGATGTGCCCCAACTTACAAAACTACTTTTTGTGTGCAAATCGTTGCCGGTTGCTTGCCAAGCAGAAAAAGTATAGGGTGTAGGAGTAGTGCCAATTATTCTACATACATATTTATTACTATTGTACGGTTGAAAGTAATAGTTAGAATCTAATATTCCCTGATTAAAAGTATTTGTAAGATCAACTTGCTTTATGATGTATGCATTGTTATCAAGTGCAAAAAAGGAATTGTGTTTTACATTTATTCCTGTAATAGGAGTTGAAGTTTGTTGCGAACCATTTATATCAAGGCAATAATTTCCACCATAAACAACATTTTCTTTTACAGTATTATTAGAGGTTCCGCTGTTTAAAAATATACCCCTTTGCGTTCTATTGTAAATAGTATTTTCTTCTATGGTGCAATTATTTGAATAGTAGTCTAAATAAATAGCAGGAGTAATAAATCCGGGATTGTAAGTGCCCTCTGTATTTCCATCACTGCTACTTACAAAATTATTTCTAAAAATATTATTAAAAGAAATTGCTCCATAACTTTTTAAGGCAGCTCCATCATTATTAATGAGCATTACATTTTTAATAATGTTTCGTTCAATAGTGTTATATGATCCGTCTGCTGAAATACCACAATAACCGGCACTATCAATATCGTTATGATGAATGTAATTGTTATTTGTTCCAATACACATGATAGCGGTAAGATTTATTTGTTTTCCAATACCACCGTTTCTAAACGGTCCAATATTCCTAAATGTATCGTGATGAATTGTACTGTTTGATCCAACACCATCAACGGCAATAGCAATACCATCTATTTCTCTGAAAAAAGAATTATATATTTCATTGTATTTTCCATTATCGTGTACGCCATAATTATATTGACGAGCAAAGTAGCAGTTATTAATTTTAATGTATTTATTATTTTCGCTTGAAATTTCTATACCTGAATTGGATTGTTTTTCAAAAGCAAGATTGATAATGCTTATATAAGATGCATTAGAGTTAATCTCTATTCCATTTGTATAAACAGATGCTTCACAATTAAGAGAATTTGGATTTTGTCCTGATGGTGGCATGTAACTTATTTTTTGAGTTGTATTATCATATTTCCATTCATTAGCAGTATCTAAATGAGATAAATTGTCGTATAAAAAATAACCATAGTTATCCATTGCTTCAAGTTGAGTAGTTGTTGTATAATTGATTTGATTATTTGCATAAGACGACACGGCTGTTTTTTCCCAACACCATTGAGCGGTATGAATGCATAATTTTGCTCCACTAATTAAAGATGTAGATACAGTTGAAAGAGAAGCGTCTTTTAAATAAAAAGTGTTAGCATCATCTAAATTTAAATATTGATGATTGTTTGGGTAGCGAGCCAACGTTTGTTCTTGATCGTTTATAAAAAAATGTGTAACTGCTTGTGTAAAACTAGTCTGATAATAGGTTCCCAAGTTATTCCAATTTGTTACAGTTTCTGCTCCACTAATTTCAGGTTTGTTCCCCGTTCCATAAGAAGTAAAAACTACTTGTTTGGATGAATTTCCCCCTTGGCTTATGGTAATTTTACCTCTAAAAACATCTCCTGATTTTAAAAATACGGTATCTCCGGCAGTGAAACTGATGTTATTGAGTTTGCTAAGGGTTTTCCAAGGACTTGTAGAGGATGTTCCATTATTATTATCGTTTCCTGAATTAGATAAATAATAATTACTTCCATTTGTATTTGCTATAAATAGAAGGAGTACAAACAATGTAAAAAAACATTTCATAGCTATAGATTTAAATTGGTGATTGATTTGGGAAAAAAAGTAATGTTATTTTCAGCTTTTTGTCTTGTAAAAACAGACTATGTAAAAGCATGCGTTAGAAAAATCATCTTTATACTAAAAAGATATCAGTAAAAGAGTGAGGTAGAATATTAAAATCAATAATTAAATCAATTCATTTGGGAAAGTCGAAAACAATTTTAGAATAACAAAAATCATCTTGTGGCTATTTTACAAGTATATATTCAAAAATAATGAGATGTTTTTTGGTGTAAATGATAGATTTATAATGTAATATGCAAAACATTTTTAAAGATAATTCATTAGTAATAAGAGATTGTTTAAATTTTATTAATTTATTTTTATTTACCGCTCGCCCGCCCTCTGGCGCTCTAATATATGAGAGATTAATTCTTTGGAGACTTCCTTTCGTTAAGAATATCCAAATAACAAACAAAATGCAGGAGATTGTTGATAAAATCCACTTACTATAAACAAAAAATAAACTTACCTTTGTACTTCATTAATTGATAGAAAAATAGAAGAATGACTCTCATAAGATCTATAAGTGGAATAAGGGGAACCATTGGTGGTAAGCCGGGTGAAGGATTAAGCCCTCAGGATGTGATAAAATATGCCTCAGCCTATTCAGCATGGTTAAAACAAAAAAATACTCAAAGTAATGGTAAAGCACAACGTTTAAAGGTTGTGATTGGGCGTGATGCTCGTGTTTCTGGAGAAATGGTGAACCATTTAATTACAGGTACTTTATTAGGTATGGGTATAGATGTGGTGGATATTGGTTTATCAACTACCCCAACTGTTGAAATGGCGGTTCCTATGGAAAAAGCACATGGAGGTATTATTCTTACGGCTAGTCATAATCCTAAACAATGGAATGCTTTAAAATTGCTTAATGGAAAGGGTGAATTTATTTCTGCTGCTGATGGTGAAAGCTTGTTAAAAATTGCTGAAAAAAATGAATACGAATATGCGCATATCGATTTTTTAGGAAAGTATACCCAAATGGATGGATACATTGATAAGCATATTGAAAAAATAGTAAAATTACCACTTGTAAATGTTGCTGCTATTAAAGCGGCTAAATTAAAAATTGTAATTGATTGCGTTAATTCTACAGGAGGTATTGCATTACCTAAACTATTAAAGGCTTTGGGTGTAACAAATGTTGTTGAATTGTATTGTGAACCTACCGGCTTGTTTCCGCATAATCCGGAGCCATTACCTGAACATTTGTATACAATATCAAATGAAGTAAAAAAAACTAATGCCCATTTGGGAATTGTGGTAGATCCGGATGTTGATCGATTGGCTTTGGTGCAAGAAGATGGAGAAATGTTTGGAGAAGAATATACCCTTGTTGCTGTTGCAGATTATATTCTACAAAACACAAAAGGCAATACCGTTTCTAATCTTTCTTCTACAAGGGCATTGAGAGATGTAACAGAAAAATACGGATGTACTTATGCTGCTTCTGCAGTGGGAGAAGTAAATGTGGTGGAGAAAATGAAAGAGCTTAATGCTGTAATTGGAGGTGAGGGCAATGGGGGAATCATTTATCCTGAATTGCATTACGGCCGTGATGCTATGGTTGGAATAGCTTTATTTTTAACCCATCTTGCTAAATTTGGTAAAAGCTGTTCAAAATTAAGATCGCAATATCCGGCTTATTACATTTCTAAAAATAAAATTGAATTAACACCTGATGTTGATCTAGATGGAGTTTTAAAATCGATAAAGAATCGATATAAAAAACAACCCATTAACACTGTTGACGGTATTAAAATTGAATTTGAAAAAGAATGGGTACACCTTCGTAAATCAAATACAGAACCTATTATTCGTATTTATGCTGAAAGTGATTCCATTTCAAAAGCCAATCATTTAGCTACAAAAATGATTACGGATATTAAGGAATTAATGAATGAAACTGTAGGTTAGTAAATGAAAAAATACTTAACTGAAATTAAATTAGTCGGACAGCCGATCTCAATCCTAACATTTTATCCCTATTTTTGCAGCAGAAAAAATCACAATTAACTATACCCTTTATGCAACTTACAGCTAAACTTACGCAACTATTACCGGTTCAAACCGGACAAGGAAAAAATGGACCATGGAAAAAGCAAGATATTATAGTAGAAACAGAAGGTAAATTTCCTAAAAAAGTATGCATGGCCATTTGGGGCGACAAGGTTGATGTGCGCCATTTACAAATAGGAAAACAACTCAATATATCATTTGATGTTGAAAGTAGAGAGTTTAATGGAAAATGGTACACTGATGTAAAAGTATTTAAAATTGAAGCCGCAGGAAGTTCAACAATGGATAATGTTCCTGAATACCAAGATTACATTCCTCCAACCGCTGCTGATGAAGATGCTCCATTTTAGTGAGACTCAGTTTTAATTTTACTGTCATCTCTAAATTTAATTAGAATAGTCACCCCAAACTTGTTTCGGAATCTATTTAAGGGGAGTTTTAAAAATTACAATTTCTGTCCCTCTCTTAGAGAGGGATTAAGGGAGAGGAAACTAAAAAAAATAATTTTTAGAACTCCCCTTAAGAAAGTTATGCTAAAAAAAATCAACATAACTTAAGCTGATCCAATGAACAATAACGACATTCTCAAAAAATTACGCGTAGCATTACAACTCAGAGATGATGATATTATCAAAATTCTTTCTTTGGTTGATTTTCAAATTTCAGCATCTGAACTAGGAGCATTGTTTCGCAAAGAAGACCATCCCAATTACAGAGAATGTGGAGACCAAATTCTTCGAAATTTTTTGAATGGGCTTATCATTCATCTGAGAGGACCTATCGATCAGAAAAAAAGAATTCCTCCATCAAAAATAAATTAATTTCTAATCACTATTCAATGACTTTTAGCGACCTAAATCTTAATAAACCTTTATTAAATGCATTAAACGATTTAGGCTACCAATATCCTACTACCATTCAAGCAAAGGCATTTTCTGTTATTATGTCGGGAAGAGATGTATGTGGTATTGCACAAACAGGTACGGGAAAAACTTTTGCCTATTTGCTCCCTTGTCTTAGGCAATGGCAATTTGCTAAAGACAGATTTCCTCAAATTTTAATTATGGTTCCCACTCGTGAATTGGTAGTGCAAGTAGTTGACGAGGTAAAAAAATTAACAACTTATATGAATACGGTTGTTATCGGTGCCTATGGTGGAGCCAATATAAAAACACAAATAGCTGAAATTTATACAGGGGTGGATGTTGTTGTTGCCACTCCCGGCAGATTGTTTGATTTAATTTTAAATGGCGCCTTAAAACTAAAAGCATTAAAAAAATTAGTAATAGATGAAGTTGACGAAATGCTTAATCTAGGCTTTCGCCACCAACTCACTAATATTTTAGATTTATTACCTGCCAAAAGACAAAGCCTTTTATTTTCTGCAACCATAAGTGATGATGTAGAAAAACTAATGCAAGTTTTTTTTAATAATCCAATACGAATTGATGCTGTACCGGTTGGTACTCCGCTCGAAAATATTGTACAAACAGCCTATCATGTTCCCAATTTCAATACCAAAGTGAATCTTTTAAAACTATTGCTTAGCAATGATGCCACACTAACAAAGGTATTGGTGTTTGCCTCAACCAAACAAATGGTTGATGATATACACCAACAATTGTATAATAAATTCTCCGATCAAATTGGTGTTATTCATTCAAACAAGTCTCAGAATTATAGGTTTAATAGTGTTGAACAATTCAAAAATGGAACTTATCGCGTACTCATTGCTACAGATATTATTGCCAGAGGAATTGATATTTCTGAAGTTACCCACGTCATTAATTTTGATACCCCTGAAATTCCTGAAACATATATACATCGCATTGGCAGAACCGGTAGGATAGATAAACAAGGCATCTCTATTACGTTTATTACCAAAAAAGAAAAAGAGAGCAAAAAGAAAATTGAGAGTTTAATGAAGTATAAAATTAAATTGCTCCCCTTACCTAATGATCTTGAAATTTCTGAAGTGCTTACGCAAGATGAAATGCCTAAGATTAATATGAAAACCATTCAAATAAAAAACCCGAAAATTGATTTAGAAAATTCTGCTTTTCATGAAAAAAAGGAAAAGAATAAAAAAGTGAATATGAAAGTTACCCGAGCCGACCAAATGAAATTGAAATATGGCAAGCCCAAAACTAGGGGACAGAAAAAAAAGTAGGCCCTTTATCCTAACCTTCTCATCCTTTGACTATGATTCTATTCCACAATAAATTTTGAAACGCTGGTTTTATTTCCACATTTCAATTCAATCAAATACATTCCCGAATTTAAATTTTCAGTATTCAAATTTGTAAGATAATTGCCAGCCATTTGTGTTTTATTTACAAGCATAGCAATTTCTTTTCCATAAATATCATAAACAGCAAGATTCACATTTTCGTTTTCATTAATGATGTAACTAATATTAATCTTACCATGAGCAGGATTGGGATAGCATGAAATGTAATTTTGTTTAATAGAAGAAAAGCCTGCTATAGCTGTAATCAAGCTCAATTTAATATTGGTAATTTTACTCGAAGCGGTTGTTTTTCCGTTAGAAGAATACAGCATCACACTTAACATTCCTGTTGTATCAATGTTATCTGCAGTAATTGTAAATGTAATATTTGTTGATGTGTTAGGCGAAAGATTTCCAATATAAATAGAGTCGTTGCTACAATGTAGAGCGCTACTTAATTCTAATTTTGCATAAGCATTGCTCGAAGCAATGGTTCCATAATTTTTTATTGTTACGGAATAGGTAAAATTTGAACCACCATAAATCGTATCAGCAATACTTGAAGAGGGTACTAAATAAGACGAAACAGTAACACTCGATAATTTTGATGAATTAGTACTTGCAAATTGAGTATACACACTATCTGCCTGTAAAAAGCCATATAAATAATATTGAGCACTATCTGCATATTGAGCCCCAATAGCAGATGTATCCATTAAATATCCTAACACAACAAAATGAAATGCCATTTTTGCTTCTAAAAAATCTCCGTAATTTGTTGCGCTTACTGAGTACAAACTATCAAAACTTGCAATGGTATCTGCATACGAAGCCGCATTAAGCCAAGGATACATACTTTCATCCATACTTTCGTTTAATGCAGAATCTACAAGCTCTATTTCAGTGTACTTTCTGGCAACGTCTTTTATACTATTACTATTCATATAGTAAATAACAGAGTCAGCAATAGTATAAAACTCAGTTAATAAACTATCATTTTGCGAAAGTGTTTGTAAAACAGATGCTATTGAATAAGTATTTAAATTTTGAATCGGAGCTCCCTTTTTTGCTTGGTACGCTTTAGTAGTCATTTCTTTTACATCATCAACAATATCTAACCACCTCCCTCCAGCAATTCCAAATTCATAAATATCAGTTCCTAATTGTGCGCCTTTAAGTAATCGACCTACGCCTTCTAATCCAGCAGCTATAGGAACTCCATAACCAGTTTGTGCAAGCACAATACCTGCAATAGTAGATACATCACCAACATTACTCGCAATGGTGCCTGCATAATTTATATAGTTAATTTCTGTTTTTGCGTCATGAGTAGCCTCCTTTTCTTTTTCTATTAAAGAGGATGAATTACCTGAAGCCACAGTAGAAAAGGCTGTATTAAAAGTTTCGGTATAGTTATTATACGGAGCTTGAGGTATTGCATTATGAATTAAATGAACAACAGGTTCAGTATCTAAATAAAATCTCATTAATAAAGGAGTTCCGAATAAATTAGTAACATCTTTAATTCCTTCTTCTTTTATTTCTTTCATGTAAGTTTCAATATTATAAAGTAACTTTATATAATTTACAGCATTTTTTAGTGTTTTATTTAACTCTGCAGCTTTTGATTGATCTGCCATTTTTGAAGTATAAAGATCAATAGTCCTTTCAATATATTTATCCCATTTATCTAACACTTTCTTCGAAGCTAACAAAGCACCTTGAATCAAAATTTTATCTGGATCTGAGCTTGCTATTATTTTCTGTTCGTCATTAGTAATTTTGGTCTTAAATGCTAAAAAAGAAGTGGCATGTATACAAAGATTAGTTAAACTTTTTATCATATATTGCACCATATCTTCTGACGATTGAGTGGTAGAATCGAGACAATTATTTACAATAATTAAACGGGAAATTGATTCAATCATATCTTTGGTTTGATAGGCTGACATCTTAGTTAAATCTTCCATTGAACTAAGAAATGTTTCTTCATCAGTTATAGTAAATCCGGTGTAATAAGGCTCCATTCCAAAAAACGAAGCAAGTTTTATACCCTGTAAAGTATATTCGTAGGTAAATTCTTTTAATGTGTCTGCTGTAACTCTTACATCATCTAATAAAGAAAAAGGAATGTCAATATTGCCAACATCTCCCTTATCACCACTAACAACACCTAAGGTATCTATTTTTGAAGTATAGGGAGTTTTATTACTATTACTATAATTTCCATCTTTCGAAAAATGTAAATCATATACTTCTCCGTCTTTCATGTAATCAATAAAAAAATACCTCCCTTTTGCTCCTGTAATATAAGTGTCAGAAAAGGCTGAATTGGTTCCTGTTCCTGTTATTGTTACCGTTACATTCTCTAATCCCTCATAATCCAATGTTCCGGCACCACCATTAAAATTAAAATTGACATCTCTTACTTTACCTTCAATATGTGGTCCAATATCCCATGCTACATTAAAATTCAATATAGTTTCTTCTGTAGTAGGAGTGTTAGAGTTTGGGATAGTAACTATTTTACAATAATTTTTAGAAAGATCAGCTGAATCAATAAATATTTTTATTTGATATTCCCAATCGTATACTTGAGATGAACCAATAAATAAATCAGCTCCGGCAGAATAGCAAATCCATATTTTTGCAGAATCAGTTCCTAAATATTTTGTAGCAAAAAAACTTGATGAACCCGGACGATTAGGTGTAGGGGCAGAACCAGAAATACGCCCTGGAAAATCTTCATCCAAACCATAAATGGGTTGCCACCATGCTCCTGTATCAACCATTTCACAAGCACCCCCTCGTACCGATGTTCCTGCAGATGGAGTACAACTTATTGTTAAGGCACCAATGGAATCCAAAAACATATCGGTCCCTTCTGATTTATAGTTTTGGTTGTAATCAAATAAACTTATTCTTAAATTTTTAATAGCATATACATTTGAAACAGGAACAGCTACATCTAAAATTGAATAATCGGCACTCCAAGTAGTAAAATATTCTTCTTTAGAAATGGAATTTGAATTAGAAAGGGTTAATATTTTGGCATAATCATTTGCCGGATTTGCCGAGTCTTTATAAATACGAATTTGATATTCCCAATCGTAAGTGGTGCTTCCTACTATTTGATAATAGCCTGCAGAATAGCAAATCCACACTTGTTGTGAAGCGGTGCCATGATTTAAACTTGCAAAATAATTTGAAGAACCCGGGCGGTTGGCTGTTTTTCCAAATCGGCTCGGGAAATTTCCAACAATTCCATCAATAGTAACAAAGTCAGCTCCTACAGCTGCCGGGATATCACATGCTCCGCCTCGCACTGCAGTCATGCCATTTGAAGGTGAGCAATATGCAGAAGTAACATTGTTTGAAATAGAATCGAGTAATAAGCTCCCTCCTGATAAATCATAATAAGAACTTGAACCACCTAAAATGATGGATATCTTGTTTGTAATTTGTGCTTTTGATTGAGAAGATAAAATAAGTGCAAGTGCAATTACTACTATTTTAAGAGAAGTACATTTTTGCATGAGAGAGGTTTTTAATGACGCATATTTAGAAGTTCTCAATTTTTTAGATATGAATCAAACCTAATTACTGAAGATTTTTACCAGTCTGCATAAACATATAATATTGATATTTTATTAAATACATTGATTATATGAAGTTTACAAATAACAACTGCTGTATTCTCATAAAGGATAATTTATTGAGGAAATCCTTTTTATTCTACTCTCAGCAATCGGTTTGCATTAAATAAATAGAATGTTTATTTGGCTCAATCAAATTGATGTTTTGATAAGCTATTCAATTTAAGTCTACTATCTTTGAAACATTTTACAGTATTGATTTGTATAACATTTTATAAAAGTGATTATTTAAAGATAATTGCAAAATTGTACACATGAGCCATGCTCCAAACCAGTACTCAAACACTGATGAAGATAAACGAATAAGTAATACTGAGCGGCCAATACAACTAAGCACGCCTTTAACAGATCTGTTAATATATACCAATCTTTTTTTAGCAATTAGTGTTACTAGCCTTGTTTTTGAAACCTTTATCTTATTAGATATAAAAGAATTTGATTTTAATTATCCTCTATTTCTTTTTTGTGCTACAGTTTTTTTATATGGTTTTCATTCGATTTTTAAAATTTTAAAGCTGGATAAAACACTTTTGTCGGAACGTCATGTATGGTTACTAAAACATTCATTCATTTTTTATACCATAATGGCTTTAGCATTAGTATTGGGCTTATTTGCTTTATCTCATTTTGCTCTTTCTTTTTTGTTTTCTCTAATTCCCATAATAATTGTTTCATTGGCTTATACACTTCCTCTCATACCAAGTAAAACTAAATTTATTTCTATAAGAGATATTCCGGGTATTAAGATATTTTTGATTTCGCTGGTGCTTTCTATTACTACAGTTTTATTACCTGCTGAGTTGTATAAGGGATATGGTTCGGTTAATCATTTTGCTTTATTGTTTGTTTTTATCAGGCGAATGTTATTTATTTTCGCCATTACTATTCCTTTTGATATTAGGGATGTTGAACTTGATAAGGCGAAAGGGACATTAACAATTCCGGTAATGTTGGGAGAGAAAAAAGCAAAAGCAATTGCCTTATTAGCATTATTTGTTTTTATGACCCTTTCGATATTTGATTATCAGGTAATGCGTTTTAATAATCTTTATCTTTTAGTTGCATTTATTATTTCAGCTTTTATTTCAGCAGTGTTGCTTGTTTTAAGTAATGCAAGAAAATCAGATTTTTTTTATGCCTTATTTTTAGAAGGTTTAATGTTTGTACAGTACTTACTTGTTTATATTGCGATGCAATTGAAATAGATTAAGGAGAGTTCTAAAAATTAAAATTTATGTCCCTCTTTTTGAGAGGGATTAAGGGAGAGGAAACAAAAAAATATAATTTTTAGAACTCCCCATAAGTCAATAATTTCTAAAATCTCCTAATAATTGTTTTTAAATCATTTTTTAACATGTTTGAGAATAGCTGGCTTCCTTTTGAATTTAAATGATCCCAATCGGTAAATAAATTGCGGTTTTCATTTATGAAACTTCTTCTTTTAATATTGTAACTATAAAATGGAATAAGATTTATCCTACACAAACTATCCAATACATGATAAGCAGGCATAGCTTCATAAATTTCTCTTGAGCCGCCATATTCAGGAGGATCAACAAAAATTATTTTTATATTTTTTTCTTGTAATAATACGATAAGATTTTGAAAGTAATTTACCATTTCTTGAGAAACAAGGCAATTATAATCACTACTTCCAAACTTTCTTTCTCTTGTGGCCGAATCTAATGTGCAAGGTAAAAACCCATCAACATATTCTTCTATTACATAGGGTGGATAATCTTTCTTTTTATTAAAAATGTATTGAAGATTGTCTGTAGTGTTATATTTGAACAAACAAAACCTATTTGATAATAATGTTCGTATATCATATTGAAAGGGATTGAATAAGGCTTTTGTAAATATCCACAATGGAAAAAACTCTGCATCTTGTTCGTATTTTCTTCTTTTTCGTTTAGCATCAAACATTTTCCAATCAATGGCATAAATACAGTATAGGGGCTCTTGATAATAATTACAAAAAATATTGGTATACCAATAGTAGTTAAATTTAGGATTGCTTCCTGTAAATGAAAAATTATAAAATCGTAATCCTAGCGAATCTAAAACAGCTGGTCTTATTCCATCTGTTGAATGTGATGCTCCAAATATAATTGCATTAGCATGTTTTGTATTGTGTAAAACTTCAGCATATTGTAATTCATGATTATTGTTAATATTTTTAGATAATTGAAATTCTATTATTGCACATAAGACGATAAATAAAAGCAGAAACCCCAATAAATGTTTTAAAAATGCTTTCATGGTTATTAAAACTGAAAATAAATAAACGCTTGATTTTCGTATTTACCAATATAAATAATTACAAAAATGGTTAACAAATAAATAAACCATCTTGCATAGATGGGTAATTTTACTAAATCAAAAACATGCTCTTTTTCTCTTTGTATCCATTCTAATAAAATAAAGACAAGTAATAATGGAGTTGTAAATTCAAAACCTGTTATACCACTTTCAAACAATAATGAGGGATGAAAAAGTATTTTAATATATCCAATAGCATGAGATATATCTACAGATCTAAACCAAATTAAGCCAAATGCAATCAAACAAAATGTGAATGCCATTTGAAACATTTCTTTTATTGATGGGAATAATTTGCCCTGAGCAACAGTGTCAAGATGTTTTCTATTTGTTTTTAAAAGTAGAAGTGGAATAATATAGATGGCATTTAGAAGCCCCCAGATAATAAAAGTCCAGTTGGCGCCATGCCAAAAACCGCTTACAATAAAAATGATTAAAATATTTCCGATCATTTTAAAGGTTGATCCTTGGCTTCCACCAAGTGGAATGTATAAATAATCTCTAAACCAGGTAGTGAGTGATATATGATTGCGTCTCCAGTATTCGGCAACATCTCTAGAAAAATAAGGTACTTTAAAATTAGTGATTAAGCGAAAGCTAAATAGTTTTGCAGTTCCGGAGGCTATGTCTGAATAGGCAGAAAAATCGGCATATACTTGATACGCAAAAAATACAGCTCCAAAAATTAAAGTTGTACCATTAAATTGTTCGTAGTGTCCAAATATATTATCTACATAATAAGCCAGATTATCGGCAACAACCATTTTTTTAAATAAGCCCCATAGAATTTGTCTTAAGCCGTCTTTTGCAGATTCATAATTAAAAGACCTTTTAACTTTAAATTGTGGCAATAATGTAGAAGCTCTCATAATGGGCCCTGCGACCAAGTGTGGAAAAAAACTAACAAAAGCCAAAAAGTCAATAATTGTATTGCTTGGCTTTATCTGTTTTTTATAAATGTCTATAGTGTAACTTAAAGATTGAAATGTGTAGAAACTAATACCTGCGGGTAGTATAATTGAAATTCCGGTGAAATGAATGGGGTGGCCAAATAAACTGAATGCCGTACTAAAGTTTTTAATAAAAAAATTGAAGTATTTAAAAAATCCTAATACACCTAAATTAAAAGTAAGACTGAGATAGAGTAATATTTTTCTTTTCGAAAGTTTTTCGGTTTTATCCAATTGTTTTCCAATAAAAAAATCGGCTGTGGCAGTAAAAAAAAGTAAAAATAAAAAACGCCAATCCCACCATGCATAAAATACATAGCTTGCTGCAAGTAAAAATAAGTTTTGAAGTTTTAAATTTTTATTAAATACAAACCAATAAAGAAAAAATACAATGGGAAGAAAAATAGCAAAGTCGAGGGAGTTAAAAAACATTATTTTACGCTAATAACATCAACATTATAAATCAGGGTAGCATGTGTAGGGATTTTATTTTGATCTCCCAGTAAGCCAAATGCTAAATGGGGTGGTAAAATAAGTTTAGCTTTATCCCCAACCTTTAACAGCAACATTGCTTCTTCTATACCGCTTTCAACACCGCCATGGCCAATTTCAAATTCTTTAATTCCTTCGTCTGCTTTAGTGCCATTAATTAATTCAACACTATATTTAAGTTTAACCAGATCTCCTTTTTGCAAAAGTTTTCCTTTTTCGGTTTCATAAACCATGTATTGTAAACCGGATCCTGTTTGTTTCATTTGCCATTGATGGCGAGAAATATAGTTGTTGATATCTTCATTATCATTCTTTACCATTATTTTATTGACGTTGATAAGGTTTTTTTTATATTGATTGGGGTCAATTTTTTGAGAAGATTTTGGATGGCATGAAGATAAAAAGAGAATAAATAAGAAAAATAAATTTTTTATAATGTTTGGACTAATCCTGCCATGCGCAAAGTAGAAGAACTTAGCATGATAAGCGAATAAAACGAATCTTCTTAATTTTAAATTTTCAATTTTCAATTTTCAATTTTTAATTCAACTGTGGATCTTCCGGAAAATTAGAAAGTATTTCATAATTTTTTCCCATACTGGTAAGTATGTCTTTCCACATATTTTCAGGTATGTAGTTTAATATAAATTTATACTCGCTATCTGCTACAATCCATGCTTTGTCTGTTAATTCTTTTTCTAATTGTCCTTTTCCCCAGCCGGCATAACCAATAAAAAATTTAATGTCATTGTCGTTTATTTGACCGGCTTCGTACAGTTTTTTTAATGATTCAAATCTCCCCCCCCAAAATAATCCTTTTTGTATTTCAATACTACCTTCTAATTGTTTACCAAGTGTATGAACAAAATAGAGTGTATCTGTTCCTACCGGGCCACCTGAATATATTTCCATATCCGATTCTTTAAAATCTTTAATGGTATCACCAAGTGTAATACTTAAAGGTTTATTCAGAATAAAACCTACTGTACCTGATTCAGAATATTCGGTAATAAGTATAACAGATCGTTTAAAATAAGGGTCGTTTGCAAAAGGTTCTGCAAGCAAAAATCTTCCTTTTTGGGGCTCTAATTTATTGATGATCTCCATTTATTCGTTGTTGGTTGTTAGTTTTTTTTTGTTAGTAAATACAAACGAGCAATTAATGTTTCAATTTATCATTAAATACTTTCTTAAATTTTTCAACCTTGGGTCGTATTACGTACGTACAGTATGGTTGATCTCCATTTTGATTGTAATAATTTTGGTGATAATCTTCAGCTTTATAGAATTTAGTAAAGGGAGCAATTTCTGTAACTATTGGTTTATCCCATGCTCCCGAAGCATCTAATTCTTTTTTATATTTTTCGGCTGTTTCTTTTTGTTTTTGATTATGATAGAAAATTGCCGATCGGTATTGAGTTCCTTCATCTTCACCTTGCTTATTAAGTGTAGTAGGATCATGCGTTTGCCAAAATACAGCTAGTAATTCATCAAAACTTACTTTAGTGGTGTCGTAAATAATTTGGGCAACTTCGGCATGACCGGTTGTTCCGGTACATACATCTTTATAAGAAGGATTTTCTGAATGTCCACCTGAAAATCCGGATGTTACAGAAACCACTCCATTAAGTTGTTGAAAAACGGCCTCAACACACCAAAAACATCCTGCTCCTAAAACTGCAGTATCAAGATTTAAAGTATTCATTGTTTTCCTAGGTTCAATATTGGTTACAACTTTATTTTTTTGTGCGCATGCCATTATAGATAACATAATGCATCCTAAAATAGTATATTTTTTCATTTCATCCATTCAAATAAATCATAATGCTCATTACTCATGCCAACTGCTTTATAAGCATACTGTGCTGTCGTATTATTTTTTTCTACAAATAACCTCATTCCTTTGTATTCAATAGAATTAGTAACTAAATTTTTTAAATACAAATAAAAAGTTTTAAAAACTCCTAATGTACGGTATTCAGGTTTTACATATAAAGAGTGTATCCATAAAATTTTTCCATTTCTCCAATCGCTCCATTCATATAGTACCATCATTACTCCTAAAATATTTTTTAAAGAGTCTTCAGCAATTAAATAATATCCTAATGGAGATTCATTAAGCATTTGGTTAACTCCATTTAAAACAATTTTTTTATCTAGTATTAAACCTTCTGTTTCAAATGCCATTTTTATTTGACAGTTAACAATGGTTTCATGATCTTGTTTAGTAGCTTTGCGAATAAAAATTTCAGTCATACCTGCAAAATTACGTACTATTTTTTTTAATGGCTATTCAAAAAGTAACAGATTTATACAAAAATGCATTTAAGGGAATTCCGTCTGCTATTTGGTGGCAGGCATTGGTATTGATTGTAAATAGATGTGGAACCATGGTGGTGCCTTTTATGAGTTTGTATCTTACCCAATGTTTACATTATTCTTTTAGTAAGGCGGGTGTTGTGTTGATTTTTTTTGGTTTAGGAGCTGTTACAGGAGCTTTTTTAGGTGGTTGGCTTACAGATAAAATTGGATTTAGAAAAGTGCAATTGCTTACGCTTACCGGAGGAGGAATTTTATTTATAGTGCTGAGCCAAATTGAAAATTACTATGCCATTTGTTTGTTCACCTATTTGTTGAGTAGTATTAATGAGGCATTTCGTCCGGCAAATTCTTTTGCCATTGCCTATTATACCAATGATGAAAACCGAACAAGATCCTATACCTTGGCCCGATTAGCAACCAATAGCGGTTGGGTTATTGGAGGGGCATTGGGAGGTTTGTTGGCTTCAATAAATTATAAATATTTGTTTTGGGTTGATGGCTTAACCAATATTGCTGCAGTATTTATATTAAAATTTTTATTTGCACCTGTTGTTATTTCTAAAATTAATAAACAACAAAAAAAATCGAATACGATAGGTTCTGCATATAAGGATAAAAAATATGTAGCATTTGTTATTATTTCATGTTTATATGCCATTCTGTTTTTTCAATTATTCTCCTCTATAAGTTTATATTACAAACATGAAATGCATTTATCAGAATCATTTATTGGTTTAGTTATGGCCTTAAATGGTATCATTATCATTTTAACAGAAATGGTTTTAATTTATTCATTAGACGGAAAGGCTCATAAACTGATTTTTATTTCCATTGGATCATTTTTGCTGGCTTCTTCATTTGTTGTTTTCAACTTATTTAAATCGAGTGCTGAAATTGCTATAATAGCCATGGTACTATTTACTGTGGGAGAAATGATTTCAATGCCATTTATGAATACACAATGGGTGGCCATGAGTAAAGAAGAAAACAGAGGAGAATATGCAGGCTTATATACAATGGCTTGGTCGGTTGCGCATATTTTAGCTCCAAGCATAGGTACATTTACGGCAGACCATTATGGCTTTGCTATATTATGGTGGTTTTTAGGGGCCTTAGGTTTAGTAACTTCAATTGGATTTTATTTGCTGAAAAAAAGTGTTTAGCTCTCAAAAATATCAACTTTTTCTTTTACCCAATCTCTTGAAATTAATGTAGGCCATAAACTCAACATTGTTTTTCCTACATTTCCCCAACCCGGCATACTTATTAAGCCGGGAGGGCCATTGAGTGCTAAACAAACAATACTTTGCATAGCAATTTTTCCTGTTTTTTCATCTGCATGTTTAATTACTAATCTCACACCCACCTCATTCATTTGATCAATAATTTCCGGAGAGGGTAGGGGAGCTGCACTTGCATGTATGCCATTTAATCCAATAAATTGATGTTCGAATCGGTCGATTTTTACAGGTAATTTACTCCAAACGCCTTTAACTCCGTCTATAAATTTTTGTGCTTTTTGATACGCATAAGGCCATGTAAAAAAGAAAAATTGTTCAGAGCTATAACCCTCCATTAAACCAATGGTTAGCTTTAACTTATCTGGCCTTGGTTTGCCTTTTGCTCCTGAAAAATTAACTTTATTAGGGGCTGTTTCTTCAATTTGTACATTTGTTAAATCAACAATTACATCAGGAGTAATATAGTGCGAAGGGTCATGAATTTCATAAATTAATTGTTCTCGTAATGTATTTCTCGACATTTTTCCTCCGGCACTTTCTAATTTTGTGAAATTGGCAGAACCATCTTCCTTAACATGTGCAATAGGATATCCAAGATGACTGATGTTGTAATCCATTGGCCATTCTCCGTATGAATTACCCCCGGATGCTTGTCCACCACACTCAAGTAAATGCCCAATTGAAATGCCCGATGCTAATTTATCTAAATCAGATTGTGAAAGATCTTTTCCTTCTAATTTCCATTTGTAATGATGTACTAAAATTCCTAACGTAAGACAAGGATCAGCTACACGACCGGCTAAAATAATTTGAGCACCTTCATCCAAAGCTTTTGCAACCGAAGCTGCTCCAATATATACGTTCGATTGGGTAGGCAAATAATTTACTGTAGAAAATGGAATATTTGAATCGAGATTATTTAATGCTTCTCCATTTTCTTGTAATTCTTTTAATCGAGGCAAAAAATCATCACCGGTTATGGTTGCAATTTTAATGCCTTTAATACCTTGCTTTGCAAGAGCAGCAGACAGTTTTTGTGCAGCACTTATAGGATTTAATCCACCTGAATTGGTAACTATCTTAATTCCATTTTTTAATGCCAATGGATAAAGTGTCGTAGCCATTAATTCTATATCTCGGGCATAACCTAACGAGGAATCTTTCATTCTGTCTTTTTGAAGAATAGAGAGTGTTAGCTCTGCTAATGCATCATGAACAATATAATCTGCTGCTTTTTCTTTAGCAATTGCTATGGCTCCCATTGGACTATCTCCATAAAAACCTTGTCCTCCGGCTATACGTATTGGATTTTGCATTTTATTTTTTTGAAATTAATTTCAATTCTAGTTGTTGTTATTTCATTAACAAAGGCATCCTCCTATGTTCTTTCTTTTATGATTACACAATTTATATAATTAATTTATTTTTTACCAGACTTAATTTACCTTATTTTACTTTTATTAAACACATTACTATTTAATTTTTATGCTACAGAGTAAAGTTCAAAATATTTTTAATAATAAATTAAATGATAATTCTTGGATTCAAATTATTTTGATTGTACAAGGTTGCTTTTATCCAATTTCAGGAATCTACAACTGCTTTGTAATTCATATTGAATCAACTCAGCTTTATTATACTAGAGTTGCTTTGGGTATTTTAACTTTAGCGGTTGGCATTGGCTCTTATTATAATGTATTTCTGAAAAAAAAACTACTCGACTTATTTATAGCAATTGCTTTATTATACAATATTCATTCTCTTTTGGTTGGTATTTATAACAAGTTTAATACAGGGCAAACTACCAATATTTTATTAATGCAAATTGTAACCCTGTTTTTAATTCAAAACAGAAAACAATTGGTAATAATTGCATCATTATTTTTTCTTGCTACCTCTACTTGTATTATTTTTTATGCTCCAAGCGATACAACAGTCTTTTTGTTAATTAAAGTGATGTTTATTTCAATTGTTATCAGTACAATAATGAATTTTGGAAGAATAAGAATGATTGAAAATGATAAATTTAATTACAGCTTATTTAAAACCATTTTTAATACTTCTAGCGATGCTATTTTAATCGTAAATCCGGCCAATACTGAAATATTGGAATGTAATGATCGTGCAGTGTCTTTATTTGAAGCAAAAACTAAAGATGATTTGATAGGAAAAAATGGAATTGCATTAAGGTCAAATCCGATCAATAAAGAAAGGCTTATGTATATTCAAGAGCAATTAAAAGAAGGTAAAATATGGATAGAAGATGTAGAATATACCACCTTTAAAAATAAGACCTTTTGGGGAAATATTTCGGTTAGTATGTTTAATATTAATGAAGATGCCTTGGTACAATTGTGTATTGCGGATATTACAGAATTAAAAGAATTGAGCGATAAGTATAAACGAAGAGAAGAAATTTTTTCTACCATTTACAATGAATCATCGGATGCCATTATCATTTTTAATAAAATTGATAATTCAATTGTTGATTGTAATAGTTCTGCTGTTGCCATGTTTGAATATGAAAGTAAAGAAGATTTTCTAATCTTAAATGGTTTGGATTTACGCTTAAATAGACTTTCGCAACAAGAGCTCGATGATATTAAGACTAAAATAAACCAGAATAAACAACATGGAGATGAGGTAGTTTATATTACAAAGAGTGGAAGAACTTTTTGGGGTGCATACACAAGTAAATATATTAAAATTGATAATGCAGATAGGGTTCTTGTGCGTATAACGGATATTAGTAATATAAAGGAAAAGGAAAAAATAATTGAAGAGAATCAGAAACATCTTAATGAAGTTCAGAAACTAGCAAAAATAGGAAGCTATGTATATGACTTACGGAATTCGAAAATAGTATGGTCAGAAGGTTTATATGAAATCTTTGGAATAAATAGCAATCTCAGCATTGATTCTAATGTAACCAAAGATATCGTTCATCCTGATGATAAGGTAAGGGTTACCGAAAGATTTGAAATGGCTTTGCAAACAGAAAAAGAACTTGTTCAGCAATATAGGGCCAAGAAAAAAGATGACACATTCATTTTTGTTAACAGCATTGCAAAAATTTATCGAAATGAGAATAATATTCCCTATAAGGTGACAGGTCTTATACAAGATATTAGTGAGCAAAAAAGAACAGAAGAAATTTTATTGGCAAATGAATTGGCAAAAAAAACTGCTGAAATGAAAGATCAGTTTTTAACCAATATGAGCCATGAAATTAGAACTCCACTCAATGCCGTTCTTGGATTTTCAAACCTACTTCAAAATTCTATAAATATTAAAGAAAAAGAAAAGGATTATATTGATGGTATTAGACTTAATTCCAGTCACCTACTTTTATTAATCAATAATATTTTAAATATATCTAAACTCGAATCCGTTAAAATAGAACTCGAAATTGTAGATTTTGATTTAAGAACCTTGCTAAAAGAATTACAAAATTCTCAATTGTTTTTTATTCATGAAAAAGGCATTGCATTTCATTTGATAATAGATGAAAAACTTCCTCCAATAATACAGACAGATAAAGTAAAACTCAATCAAATATTATTAAATCTATTTTCTAATGCAATTAAATTTACCAATAAGGGAAGTATTGAAATAGCCTTACTTGTAAAACAAGAGTATGAAAGTGCATTAGATTTGTTGTTTTCTGTTAAAGATACCGGAATTGGTATTCCTACTGATAAGATGGATTTAATATTTGAGAAATTTACTCAGGTAAATAATACGAACAGTAGAGAATTAGGTGGAACGGGCTTGGGGCTTTCCATTGTTAAACGTTTAGTTGAAATGTTGGGAGGCTCCATTACAGTTAAAAGTGAGGTGGGTATTGAAACGGAGTTTAGTTTTATAGTAAAGGTAAATAAATCCAATAGCCTTATTCAACAGTTACCTGTATCCCCTATTGATAATTTAGAACTTCGAGATTTAGAAATAAATATTTTATTGGTTGAAGACAATCATTTTAATCAAATAGTAGTTTTTGATACATTAATTGAATGGAATAAAAATTTATTGATTGATATAGCTGAAAATGGCAAAGAAGCAATTGCTTATTTAAGTAAAAATAAAAAGTATGATTTGATTTTACTCGATATACAAATGCCTGTAATGGATGGTTATGAAACCTCTAGGTATATTCGTAATCAAATGTCCGCTGGTATTAAAAATATCCCAATTGTTGCCATGACGGCACATGCATTGCCGGGAGTAGTTGAAAAATGCATGCAAGCCGGAATAGATGATTATATCACAAAGCCATTTACTCCTTCTCTTCTTTTTGAGAAAATTAATAAATATATTCTTCGTCACGACAATGAAAATAGTGACAAACCTATAAGGGTAGATTTTGAAAAAATTAAAAATGTGAGCAGTAATACTACTACAAGAATGAAAAATAGGATCGCTGCATTTTTAAAAGATACTCCTCAAGAAATAAATGCTATCAAGTTAGCAGGAGAAAATTCTGATTGGGTGGTTTTGGCTGATTTATGCCATGCCATACTTCCTACCTATTTATATATGGGCTTGCCTCATTTATTAGATAGGTTGAAAACGATTGAGCTCATTTCGAGAAAACAAGTAGAGCTAGAAAAATTACCACTACTTATAGATGAATTATCTAAAGAATTTCAATTGGCTTATTCAGAACTACAAACATTTTACAATTCAATAAATTAGTGAATTGTTATACTGTTTTTCCAACCTTGTTTTTTGTAAACATCTGTCAATTAGAAGTGTGCTGGATAATAGCGTAAAAAAATGATCTTTTTACGTATTTAAATGCATTAAATTGAGGTTGAATTTTATTGTGTCGCTACGTATTTTACAATTATAAATTTGAGATCAACATTTTGTACTTATTTGCATTTGTTGAACTGAATTTTGCTTCCGATAAACCATCTCGTAATTATTTTAAATTTATTCTTATGGTAAAAAAACTACAAATTATTTTAGTGATGCAATGCATTATTATTCAGTTTTCATTTACACAATCTCTTTCTCCGGTAGCACAAGCTTTGTATTACGAAGCATATCAAAAAGACCCCAGTGGTGTACAAAGCGCAATTGATAATGGTGCTGAAATTTTGCCAACGCCAGATGGAAATTCATTTTATGTTACTTGGTTTCCTGAAGGAGTAACACCTTCTCTATGTCCTGTAATTGTTACACTTCATGGTAGTGATGGCAATGCTTTTAATCGTTTTTATGAATGGCGTACCGAAGCTCAAAAATACAATTGTGGAATAATAGCATTACAATGGTATAGAGGAGATGCAGCTGTTGATCCGGATAATTATTTTAATGATACGGTAATTTATACGGATATAGATTACGCACTTACAAAAATAAATTACCCTGCCGGAAAAGCTCTTTTGCATGGTTTTAGTAGAGGAGCTAGTCGTTCTTATGCCATTGCGTTTGAAGATTTATATGGCGGTAAAAATTATTTTTGTGATGTTATGTCTAATGCAGGTAATCCTGATTCTTCTTATGCATTATACCATGATATATACAAAGGTGATTATGGAACAAATCTTTTTTCAGGAAAGCATTGGAGTTTATATTGTGGAGGGCAAGACCCCAATACAACAGGATCGGGTTGTGTGGGTATGACTAATGCAAACAATTGGCTTATTTCAGAAGGAGCCTCAGTTGATATATTTATACAAGATGCCAATTTAGGCCATGAAGGATTTGCAACTTCTCCTGCCTATATTGATTCTGTATTAGAAAATTATATAAGCCTTTATAAAAATCCGGTTTGTGCTATTGAACAAACGGGAGGAAATAATCCTAGTTGTGCAGGAGAATCATTAACGTTTACTGCTACTGCCTATAATGGAGGTAAAAATCCCGCTTATAAATGGATGGTGGATGGGCTGAAAGTAGGAACAAATAGTTCAACTTATACTGCTACCAATATAAAAGATGGACAAGTGATTACTTGTGAAATGAAATCAAGTACTATAGGAGCTCAAAACAATCCTGCCTCATCCAATTCAATAACCATGTTTATTACTTCATATACTCCTACACTTACTATTACAGAGTCGTATGGTAGTAATCCCACATGTTCGGGTTCAACAATAACATTTTTAGCAACACAAACTTATGGTGGTTCTAATCCAACTTATCAGTGGAAGGTAAATGGAAAAAGTGTAGGAACGAATAGTCCATCTTATTCAACGTCTTCATTAACGAATGGCCAAATAGTAAGTTGTATTTTAACATCCAATGCAAGTTGTGTTAGTCAAATTACGGCTGTTTCTAATTCAATTACAATGGGTGTTACATCTACTATAACACCTGCTGTATCTATAGCTATAGGTTCCGGCTCTAATCCAACGGTAAAAGGCTCTTCTGTTACTTTTAAAGCAACACCCACTAATGGTGGTTCAAATCCAACTTATCAATGGAAAGTAAGTGGTGTAAATGTGGGAACGAATAGTTCTACCTATACCACTACAAGTTTAACAAACGGCCAAATTGTAAAATGCACATTAACATCAAGTGAAACTTGTGTAAGTAAAAAAGATGCTACTTCTAATTCAATTACTATGACCGTTACTAAATCAAAAGATTCTTTATCTTCAATTGACCAAACAGATGAATTTTACTCTGATTTTAATTTGTATCCTAATCCCAATGATGGAAATTTCACCCTTTCATTTAATGTTATATTACCCTCAACATTTTTGTTAGATATTAGGAATATACTAGGGCAATTAATCTATCAAGAATCGGTAAGTAATTTCAAAGGAACATATTCAAAACAAATGAATGTTTCTAATTACGGAAAGGGTATTTATGTTGTAGTTTTAACAGATGCAAATAATAGGGTAAGTAAAAGTTTTGTTGTGAGATAGAATTAAAAAAGAGAAAAGCTACATAATTCTGATATTTATTTACTTTTATAAATAAAATCATTTATGAAGGCTCCAAAACTTACTACTCAAATTTTTTTAGGAATGCTACTGGGTATCTTTCTTGGGCATTTTTTTAAAGATTTTGCAACTGACTTGAAAATTCTGAGTGATATTTTTCTTCGTCTTATTAAAATGATTATTGCTCCATTGGTTTTTACTACGCTTGTAATGGGAGTAGCTAAACTGGGGGATTTTAAAGCTGTAAGCAGAATTGGAATTAAAACCATTTTATATTTTCAATTTGCAACGGCATTGGCTTTGATACTAGGGCTTATTATTGTAAATATTTTTAAGCCCGGACATTTTATGCATATTGAACTTCCTGCTCAAGGTGCTGAAACCGGTGTGCAAACGCAAGTCCTAAATTTTAATGATTTTATTTCACATATATTTCCTACTAGTATTTTTCAGGCTTTAGCCAATAATGAAATTTTACCTATTGTTATTTTTTCCTTGTTTTTTGGAATTGCAGCGGCAGCTATTGGTGAACAGAGTAAGCCCATGATTAAGGTAATAGATGCTGCTATGCACATTATGCTTAAGGTTACTAATTATGTAATGGCATTTGCCCCAATGGGCGTGTTTGGCGCAATGGCAGCTGTTGTGGCTAAACAAGGCATTGATGTGCTATATGGTTATGCCTATCTCATGGCTTGTTTTTTTGGAGGCTTGTTGTTCTTTATTTTTATCATTCTTTTTGGTATCTGTACTATTTTAAGAATACCCTTTTTTAAGTTATTGTCTCATATTAAAGAACCAGCTTTGCTTGCTTTTAGCACAGCCAGTTCAGAATCTGCTTTTCCCAAAACCATTCAAGGTCTCGAAAATTTTGGTTGTAGTAATAGAATAGTAAGTTTTGTTTTACCCTTGGGTTATTCTTTTAACCTTGATGGTTCTATTATGTACATGACCTTTGCAACTGTATTTATTGCCCAAGCCTATGGTATTGAACTAAGTTTACATCAAGAAATTACCATGATGTTAATATTACTTGTAACTAGTAAAGGAATGGCTGGGGTGCCCAGAGCTTCTTTAGTTGTAATAGCCGGAACATTGGCTACATTTCATATTCCTGTAGAGGGTTTACTTCTTGTTTTGGGAATCGATCAAATATTAGATATGGGCCGTTCTGCAACTAATGTAGTTGGCAATGCTGTTGCTACAGCTGTTGTTTCTAAATGGGAAAATGAATTAAAACCTCTCCCATAATCCCTCTCCGAAGGAGAGGGAAATTCCGATTTAATTATAGATTTTATATTTAAACTTTAAAGATGGCTAGATAGTTGTCTTCCCCTTTGGGGAAGGTTGGATGGGGCTTTTTTTCTCCAATTTTTTTTGCTGTTGCGTAATTTGCAGCTTGAGATTATTTAAAGTTTCATAATGATTTTGTGAAATAACAGAAGTATTTTCAATGTGGCGAGGACCTTCAATTACCCAGTCGCTAGTTCTCTTTTTTTCAAATCTACATTCGTTGCAAATAAAACTTTCTACTTCTCCATATTTGTCTTTACGAGCAGTAATTCTTAAAATTTGATCTCCTTTATACCATAATGCTACTTTTCCACTACATTTCTTACAGTCTCGATGCGCATCTACAGGTTTTGTAAACCAAACGCGACTTTTAAAACGAAATGTTTTATCTGTTAATGCCCCAACCGGACAAACATCAATCATATTTCCAGAATAATCATTATCCACAGCCTTTTGAATGTATGTACTTATTTCAGCATGATCACCTCTGTTCATAATGCCATGTACACGTGTATTGGTTAATTGATCGGCTACATAAGTACAACGGTAGCATAAAATGCAGCGAGTCATGTGTAGTTTTATCTTATCGCCAATATCAATTTTTTCAAAAGTTCTTCTTTCAAATTCATATCGGGTATTAGAAGCTCCATGTTTATAAGCTAGATTTTGTAAATCACATTCGCCTGCTTGATCACAAATAGGACAGTCGAGAGGATGGTTTACCAATAAAAATTCAACAACACCTTTACGAGCTTCCAACAAATCAGGAGATGTAATGTTTTGTACTACCATACCATCCATTACGGTTGTTCTACAAGAAGCAACAGGTTTGGGCATTGGCCGTGGATCTTTTGCAGAGCCTTGCGTAACTTTTACAATACAAGTTCTACACTTACCTCCACTACCTTCAAGTTTAGAATAGTAACACATTGCGGGAGGAACAATTTCGCCTCCAATCATACGTGCTGCATTTAATATGGTGGTACCGTCCGGTACTTCTATTTCTATTCCGTCAATGGTTACTTTGGGCATATATTTTAGCTTTGTTCAAAAATAGTATTTTTTTCAAAAGAATAGATTAAAGATTTGCTCAAAGTTTGAACCCACTCTTTTTTTAGACACGAATTTCACAAATTAACACGAATTTTTACGGCATAAATTTGTAAGAAGCTTTTACATACTTGCAAAACATACAAATTTGCACTTCCCAACCCTCTCCCCTTTGGGGAGAGCTGGAGAGGGGTTATAAATTGCCAATCACCTTATCTTTAGGATATTTAACAGAATAAGAAAGTCGTATTTTTTTTGTTTCTCCTGCTGTAAGCTTTAAAGGCCAAGAGAGTTTCCCTTCTTCTTCATCATAATTAGCAGATGTAGATTCAAGTAGTTCCACTTCAACATCTTCATTTTGAGAAATAGGAATTTGATCTTCTAGCATCATTTCTATATTTTGTTTTTTGTTATTTCTTACCGTAATTTCAAAAGTAAAGGTCTCTTTTTTTGTTGATCCTATTATTTTTTTCTCACACAAATCTTTCAATTTAACTCTGGTTACCAATACATTTTTATCGCGGCCCAATGAAATATCAAGCGTATCAGATGTGTTGCGTGTATTAATGTATGAATTGCCAATATACATGCCTTCGTAATAAATATTGGCATTGGCCGACATTAAATTATAATCTTCCCAACCGGTAATTCGCGCAAGCAAAAAAGCGTCTTTATCCATTTTAGGAACAGAAAAATATTGATAGGTAGCCGGTACGTTGTAATCTTGTATGGCTACACTATATTTTTTATTATCTGTTGGAATAGAATAAGGAATACTGATATCAAAAGAAGTATTGGTTTGATTTTCTACAACTGTGGTATAGCTTGCAGATGTTTCACTTTCTTCTTTTGTTAAATAACCTCCTGCTAAACTAGCATCATTATCGAGTGTTATACTTGGGGCCTGACTTCTATATTGAGCTTGATTGGTATAGCCATATCCACTTGCAGATGAAGATTTATAATCATAAGGCATAACAATATTGATCCACCAGGTATTTAATTTAGGTTGAGTTGCGGTTTGAAATGGATTTCCGGTTGAGAGAGCAATTTTTATATTATCCCAATCATAGCCGGTATTTTGCCAAACATGCGCTTTGTATTCTAATTTAATGGGTTTATTACTATCAATAGCACGAATATCATAGTAGGGCTCCCATCCTGCATTATTAACAACGTAACTAAGAATTAGTTTTGTATTTATGGCAGATTTAGAAGCAACAGAAACTGTAATCTCACTTGAAACCTTATTTTGTTGAGTGCTAAGTTCGCTTACTTGTTGCTGTAAGCTCGAAAATTGTTCGTCAATTTTTTTAATTTTTTTATTCAAATCAATTTTTTTGTTTAATAATTCCATTAGTCTATTGCGTAAAAGATTGGCTGCTTTCTCTAACTCAACAACACTAACTCCGGTATTGCTTCCCCCAATGCTTTCGTTGGCTTTGAGCATTTCTTCTTCTTCCTCATAAATATTTACCATACTATTAAACAAGGTTTTTCTGTCTGTCATTGCGTCAAGAGAATCTTGCATAACCTGAATTTCTTTCGGTAGGTTTTTATCGTTGTTAAGATAATTTAGTTTTCTTACTACGGAGAGAATGGTAACCTCTCCGTTTTCAGCTTTTACTTGAATATTATTATCACTAGAAATGTATTGTGTAAGATCTGTGAAAACGATATTTGTTGTACCTGAATTTAAACTAACAGAAGCTTCATTTGTTATTTGTGCTCCATTTAAGAATACAGTTACTGCTTTAATAGTTGATTTGATTGGTTTTTCAATTTCTTTAGAAAGTAGTATTGTAGCATTGGCTATCAATAGAAAAAATATGCATAGTTTTTTCATGTGTATATTATTTTTGTTTTTGGATGAGATGTATGGAAAGGGATTATTCCATAAACCAAACAAATATTTTTTAGGGGAGGATAATTAATGGTCTTGCTATTAAGCAGATAATTGATAAATCAAAATAAAAAGAATAGGAAGAGAAAGTATGCCCGTAAGCATAATAAGCTTAATGAGTAAGCTGGAGAATGCAAAGTCATTTTTATATTTTGCTTTTACTAATTTATAAATCAACAATAAAATGGGTAATTGAAGAAATAAAACAACATACACTTGTGAATAAATATCTTCGTTGAGTAAGAATAATCGGTATTGAAAATAAGCAATACCAGCTAATGTTAAGCTGAGCAAAAAAGTTAAAATAAATTTGGTGAATTTAATTCCAATAACGATAGGCAGGGTTTGGCAATGAGCTGTTTGATCGCCTTCAATATCTTCAGCATCTTTTATTATTTCTCTAATGAATGTAGTTATAAAAGCAAAGCCGGCATAAATGTATGCAATGTCAAAATAAACGTATTTGCATGAAAGGGCTTTTACTTCTGCTATGGCTTCATAAATGAATGGGAGGAGAATTGTTAATCCGGAAAGCAATGCAATTACAATATTACCAATTAGCAATTGACGTTTATAATTAAATGCATAAAAATAAAGCAAGCCTGCCACAATTACCTGAATAAAAACCAAAACGTAAAGATCTACATGTAGTGCAATAAAAAGTGCAAGGGATATACCTAATAAGGTAAGTGAAGTGTATATATTGAGTGCTCTAGATAAAGAAATGTATTTTCCAATTATTAATCTGTCGGGCTTGTTTATTTTATCAATTTCAACATCTGCATAATCATTAATTACATAACCTCCTGCGGCAATTAATACTGTTGATAAAACCAATAATGCAAAATAGGGTAGGCTAAATTTAATTTCTTGTTCACTGTATTTTAATACAGGGATAATTAAAGAATATTCTACCAATACTTGCGTTAAAGCAATCATTAATAGATTGGGAAAACGGATTAGAGTTAGAAAGTTTGGTAGTTTAAAGTTCAAGGGTTTTCAATTTAGCTGGGAGCCAATAGCTATAGCCATTAGCCAATTTTATTCCTAACCATATCTAAAATTATTTTCTCTTCTTCCAAAGCTTTCTTTAATAGATTCTCAGCTTTTGTAGTCATATTTTCTTTAAATGCAGCGTCATCCAAATCCCTTAAATTTATTTTCACATTCAAGTACGCTCCGTATACAGCGCTGCGTGCACATAATGCACCAACACCTGCGTCAGAAACTGAGCTTGGTAAACCAATTTCTGCCATTTTTTTAATTAAGCTCATTGAATTAAAAGACGCTTCCATTACTTGATAAGGAATTTCAATAGCATATTTAGTTGCATCGGTAATTGCTTTTTTTCTGGCCGTTTTATCCGCATCACTTGAATTGGGTAATTGGTAGGCATTCATAATTTGATTAAAGGCATTGGTATCTTTATCAACCAAACGCAATAATTTATCCTTTAATACTTGTCCTTTTTCAGCCCAATCAGAAAATTCTTCCCATTTATCGTCCCAGCCTCTTTTATGTGAAGATAAATTAGCAACCATTGTACCCAGTGCAGCACCCAATGAACCCATATAAGCAGCAATGGATCCACCGCCAGGTGCAGGGGATTCTGCTGCTGTTTCATCAGCAAAACGAATGAGCGACATTTCTGCCAATTCCTTTCCTGTTTTTTTTCTCAACACATATTCAATAATTTTTTTATCGGCATCAAATGGGCCCAATTCATCTAAGCCCAATGATTTAATAGCAATTTTAATAATTTCTTTTTCTGAAACTCCTGTTGAGCGTTTTTGTTTTTTAAGAAAAAATTTTCCGGCATCAAGCATTGATTTAAGTGGAATTAACCCAACCAATTCTGATCCTGTAACCCTAATACCTCTATCATTGGCTTTTTTACATACTTCTTCAAATGCAATATGAATGGGTGTTGCATTAATATTGGTTAAATTCATCGAAATTTGTGCAATACCATATTCTTCAATAAACCATCCAATCGCTTTTACATATTTTAATGTTCCGGGAATATATACAGCTTCACCTTTTTCGTCTTTTATTATTTTACCATTTACAGTATTGCCTTCCCGTTTTACACGTCCTCTTTCTCTTACATCAAACGCTATTGAATTTGCTCTTCTTGTAGATGTAGTATTAAGGTTAACATTGTATGCAATTAAAAAATCTCTGGCCCCAATTACTGTTGCTCCTGATTTTACATTAAATGTGGCAGGGCCATAATCAGGCTTCCATTTAGGATCAATGATTTTCTTTGCTAAGCCTTCGTATTCTCCGGCTCTAATGCTTGCCAGGTTTTTTCGGTATGGTGCAGAAGCTGCATATTCATATAAGTAAGTAGGTATTCCTAGTTCTTCACCCACCCGTTTGGCTAGTTTTTTTGAGTATTCTGCTGTTTCTTCCATGCTTATACCGCTTACAGGTATAAGCGGGCATACATCTGTAGCGCCCATGCGGGGGTGTTCTCCACTATGTTTACTCATATCAATTAGTTCAGATGCTTTTTTAATTGCAAAAAATGCTGCTTCAACAACCTGATCGGGTGTTCCAACAAAAGTTACAACGGTTCTGTTGGTTGCTTTACCCGGGTCAACATCTAACAATTGTACACCCTCAACAGTTTCTATTTGATCGGTAATTTGTTTGATGATATTCATATCGCGCCCTTCACTAAAATTAGGTACGCATTCTATTAGTTTTTGTGGCATAATTTATAGTATAATAAGGTACAAAGATATTATTAAAGCCTAATATTAATTTAGACAATTGGTGATTTTTTTAAATTTTCTGATAAAGCCAATATTTTGTTTTTCGTACCCTTATTCTACTAACGTATTTTAGCATGAACTAAAAGTAAATAAATTAGTAATGAATAAATTTTTAACCCCAACCTTTATTATGACAAATTTTGAATTAGCATTTGACGAAATGCCTTTAGCGATAGATTGCGAAGTATCTATGAATAATACAGAGAATAATACTGAAAAAACATTGTTTCTTTTATCTAAATCTAAAGATGAAGAGTTAAGCAATTCGGAAATAGAAGAATTGTTAACAGATCTGTTTTTTGTTTTTAAAGGGCATAATAGATTACAGTTTTCTTAAACTTATTGCGCTTTTGGTATCTCATTAAAATTAATGAGCGAAAGGTTTGTTTCTTGTAAGGTTTTGTTGTTGTGTTTTTTTATGATCATAGCCATTGATTGATCTTTCCAGTTAAAGCTTAATATTCCAAAATTTCTTTTCCATATAAATTCTTTTCCAAATCGGTTTGGATTTTTGTCTTTATAGAAGTACGGAAAAAAATGCGTTAAGCCACTTGAAGTAAAATCAAACAATGTATAATTAAGCTTTAAATCGGTTTGTTTTGATATTTCTGCCATGTGCCTATCTCCACTTATAAAAAAAGTATTTTTCGAGGGGTATTTTTGCAATAAAGTAATTAGCCTTTGTTTCGATTTAGGAAACGCTCCCCATCTTTCAAAAAAATGAGGATTTGAAATAAATTGAATGCTTGATCCTATAATGTTAATGGTTGCAGTACTATTTGCTATTTCTTTTTCCAACCATTGCCATTGTACTTCGCCTAGCATATCACTCGTATCACTTGGCATTTCTCTAAAATAACGTAAGTCGAGTAAAATAATTTTTATTTGTGTTTTGCCAAGACCAAATGTATACGACCAATAAACGCCTTCTTGTTTGCGTCTTTCACTAGTAGCCGGTTCATCTAAAAAGTCAAGCACGGCTTGCTGGCTCTCATGTTTTTCTTTATACTCCATTCCAATATTATTTTCTCCAAAATCATGATCGTCATACACACCAATTACTTTACATGATTTAAGTACATCTTGATAGTGTTTATGACTTTTTACTTCGTTGTATTTTTGTCTCGTTATGTTTACATCTTCTGTATTGGCATATACAATATCACCTAACCAAATCCATAAATCGGGTTTGTTTTTTAATACACTTTTAAAGTATCGTTGCGGTTTTTTTGCCAAATTACACGAGCCAAACGCAACAGTAGTAAGGGTATCATTAAATACAGTTTGCGCAAAAACTGAAGTGAAGGAAAAAAGAATTGCAATTAAAGTAATAGATAGATAATTTTTCATCAGTAAAATTATTGGGGTTTATCTTTTAAGAAAATTTGAGCGGTATCTTTTATTGATTGTTCAATGGGTATAAATGAAAAATTCAAGGTTTTTTTTATTTTATCGTTTTCATAAAAAACTTTTTGATTGGCCGTTCTCGCAGTTTCTTTTGTTATAAAGGGATGTTGACCTGTAAAAAATGATTTCATCTTTTCCATTCTCCAAGCAATTTCTCCTAATAGGGGAGTAGCTTGTATACTAGGTTGAGGCATGTTTAAATGCAGCGCTATTGTATTAAATAATTTTTGATAAGATAAATGATCGGCATATAAAATAAAACGCTCGTTAGATATATCACTTTGCATAAGTTGCACCATTATTGAAACAACATCTCTAACATCTATGTATCCATTTATCCCCTTGCTATAATATTTTAAACCCTTCCAAACGATTTTAAATAGATTAGTACTGCTTTTTCCCCATTCTCCTGGCCCTATAATAACAGAAGGGTTTACAATTACTGCACTTAATCCTTCAGCAACACCTCTCATTACTTCTCTTTCTGCTCTGTATTTGCTAATGGCATAATTAGAGTTTTGACTAGAGTCTTTCCATTCTGTTTTTTCATTTAAAGCCTTTGATGCATAAGATCTCCCAAGGGCAGCAACAGAACTTACATGACACAATTTTTTTACGCCTCTTTTTAATGCTGTATTTACAACATTGGCCGTGCCTTCAACATTTATTTTCATTAATACATCTTTTTCGGCCAAATTAAATGATACCATTGCAGCGCAATGGTAAACGTATTCTATTTCATCCATTGCATCGTACAATGATGATACATCCAATACATCAGCCTCAACCCACTCAATTTCATTAAATAATTTTTCTCCGTCTTTAGAATAATAGTTGAATATTTTTTTAGTTATACCAATATCAGCAGAATGCCTTTTAATGGCTCTTATTTTCTTGCCTGAAGAAAGTAATTTAAAAGCCAAATGAGAACCTACTAACCCAGTTGCGCCTGTTATTAATATCATAATACAAAGATAGGTTTGAAAATTAAGAATTAAGAAGGATGACCTTTATATTTTATAAGCATTTTCAAGTATATTTGTGATATCAAACAAAGTATTATGGGATTTATAGACGAATTGAAATGGAGAGGCATGCTACAAGATGTTATGCCTGGTACAGAAGAATTATTAAACAAAGGAATGGTTAGGGGGTATATTGGTTTTGATCCTACTTCAGATTCTTTGGGAATAGGAAATATGGTTCAAATTATGACATTGTTGCATTTTCAAAGAGCTGGACACAAACCTATAGCTTTGGTGGGTGGTGCTACAGGAATGGTTGGTGATCCTTCCGGAAAATCGGCAGAGCGGAATTTGCTTTCAGTAAAAGATTTGCAACATAATTTAGAATGCCAGCAAAAGCAACTGGAAAAATTTTTGGATTTTAATTGTGGGAAAAATTCAGCGGAAATAGTTAATAATTACGATTGGTTTCGAGAATTTAAATTGCTTGATTTTATTAGAGATATTGGCAAGCATATTACTGTAAATTATATGCTGGCTAAAGATTCTGTTCAAAACAGATTAGAAAACGGTATGTCGTTTACAGAATTTACTTATCAACTTATTCAGGGTTATGATTTTTATTATTTATGGAAACATTACGGAGTAAAAATGCAAATGGGAGGTTCTGATCAGTGGGGAAATATTGTTACGGGAACAGAATTAATACGTAGAAAAGATGGGGGAGAAGCATATGCTATAACTACTCCATTAATTAAAAAAGCTGATGGCACTAAATTTGGCAAAACAGAAAGCGGAAATATTTTTTTAGATAGAAATAAAACATCTTCCTATAAGTTTTATCAATTTTGGTTGAATAGTGCCGATGCGGATGCAATAAACTATGTTAAAGTTTTCTGTTTTTTTACAAAAGAAGAAACAGAAGCCTTAATTGAAAAACACAACCAAGCACCACATGAAAGGCTATTGCAAAACACGCTGGCAAAAGATTTAACCGTGAGAGTACATTCTCTTGAAGATTATAATGCAGCAGTAGAAGCTTCGCAAATTTTATTTGGAAATAGCACCACTGAAGCTTTACAGAAAATGACAGAACAAAGTTTATTAGAAATATTTGAAGGTGTTCCCCAATTTAATATTGATAAATCACAATTAGAGTCTGGAATAAATATCATTCAGTTTTTGGCAGATTCAACTGCAGTGTTTCCTTCTAAGAGTGAAGCGCGTAAAATGCTTACAGCGGGTGGTGTAAGTTTAAATAAGGCCAAAATAACGGATCTTGAAAAACAAATTACTACATCGGATCTTATACAAAACCGTTATGTGATTGTTCAAAAAGGCAAAAAAAATTATTTTTTGGTAAAAGCGGAATAAGAAAAAATTAATTTTATTAAAGGATGCGTGGTTGAATATTTGTAATTTTCTGATTTATAGTCGTTAGTGTTTTTTTATTTGATAAAACAACCTGATAATATTAAAAAAATGTCTATTATTTAAGACAATCTATTTTTGTACTTTGATTAGGATTTTAAAAACAACAACTATGAAAATGAAAGTGTACTCAAAGCCAATGTATGATGTTGTAGATCTATAACAGCTGGGCTAAAGAAATTATTAAAAAACCTCCTGCTAGCAATAAAATGCCATAGTAGGAGGTTTTTTGCTTTATATATTATTAATAAAGATTATTGGTTCTAGTCTATAAAATGACTGATGAAAACACTAGAATCAGATTATTTTATTATAGATAAGCCTTTGCAGTGTTTTAACTTGCTTATTACTTCTAATGGTTGTGGAGCACCAAATACAGCATTTCCGGCAACCAATACATCAGCCCCCGATGCAATTAATAGTTTTGCATTCAAAACATCAACGCCTCCATCTATTTCAATTTTAGCATTAGAGTTTTTTTGAAGAATTAAATTTTTAAGTTGTTCTGTTTTAGAGTAGGTATTTTGAATAAATTTTTGCCCTCCAAAGCCAGGATTAACCGACATTAAACAAACTAAATCTATATCTGCTATTACATCATCTAATAATGCAATATTAGTATGTGGATTAATAGCCACTCCTCCTTGGGCCCCCATACTTTTAATAGCATGAATAGTTCTGTGTAGATGTGTACATGCTTCATAATGCACACTTAAAACTTGTGCACCTAGCTTGATAAATTTTTCGATGTATTTATCCGGATCAACAATCATTAAATGTACATCTAATGGTTTGGTTGCATATTTTTTAATTGCATCCATAACAGGAAAACCAAAAGAAATATTGGGAACAAAAACACCATCCATTACATCAACATGAAACCAATCGGCTTCACTGCTATTGATCATTTCAATATCTTTTTTGAGATAGGAGAAGTCAGCAGAAAGTATCGATGGTGCAATAATGGGGCTCATTAGCCTAGATAAGTTTTAAGTAGTTTACTTCTGGAAGTATGTTTTAAGCGTCTAATGGCTTTTTCTTTTATTTGTCGTACACGCTCGCGAGTAAGGTCAAATTTAGCTCCTATTTCTTCAAGCGTCATGGGATGTTCTCTATCTAAACCAAAATATAATTTTACCACATCTGCTTCTCTTTGTGTAAGGGTTCCCAAAGCACGTTCAATTTCTCTTCGTAAAGAATCACTTAATAAAGTAAAATCAGGAGTTGGACTATCGTCATTTTTTAATACATCGTACATACTATTTTCTTCATCATTTTGTGATAAAGGTGCATCCATAGAAACATGGCGCATAGCATTCGTTAATGATTCGTTTACCTCATCACCAGTTAATTCAAGAGCTGTAGCAATTTCATCGGCTGTTGGTTCACGTTCAAATTCTTGTTCTAAATCAGAAAAAGCTTTATTTATTTTATTAATAGATCCAATTTTATTTAAAGGCAAACGAACAATTCTTGCTTGTTCTGCCAAAGCTTGTAATATAGATTGGCGAATCCACCAAACTGCATATGAAATAAATTTAAAACCTCTTGTTTCGTCAAAACGCTGTGCAGCTTTAATGAGCCCAAGATTGCCTTCATTGATCAGGTCAGATAGGGTTAAACCTTGGTTTTGATATTGTTTTGAAACAGAAACAACAAACCTAAGATTGGCCTTGGTTAAACGTTCTAATGCCTCTTGGTCATTAAGTTTAATGCGTTTGGCTAATTCAACTTCTTGCTCAGGGGTAATAAGTTCTACTTTGCCTATTTCCTGAAGGTATTTGTCAAGAGAAGCTGTTTCTCTATTGGTAACTTGTTTGGTTATTTTGAGTTGCCTCATATATTTCTATGTATAAAAAAATTAAATAGCTCCACAAATTACAATTTAATTTAAATCTTGCAACGCTATAACATATAATAAAATTGTTTTCAGCTATTTTTTTAAATACATTATTTCAATAATATCAAGGAATCATCTAAAATTTCGAATTTTTCCTTTCTATCTTTGCGTTTACAATTCAAAAAATAATAAAAATTTAAATTATGAATATAGCCACATCAGAAAAATTATATCAAAAATCTCTTCATTGTTTCCCTGGAGGTGTAAATTCACCGGTTCGTGCATTTAGATCAGTAGGAGGCACCCCTATTTTTATAGAAAAAGGCGATGGTTGTACCCTATGGGACGTTGATGGGAATGCATATATTGATTTTTGCTGCTCTTGGGGGCCATTAATTCTCGGACATAATAATTCGGTAATCAGAGATTCTATTACCAAAACCATTCAAAATGGATTGTCGTTTGGTGCTCCTACCCAATTAGAAAACGAATTAGCAGAATTAATTATTAGCAATAATAGATTTGTTGAGAAAATTAGATTTGTAAGTTCCGGAACAGAGGCTGTAATGTCGGCAATTCGATTAGCAAGAGGTTTTACCCAAAAAAATAAAATAATAAAATTTGATGGATGTTATCATGGCCATTCAGATTCTTTATTGGTAAAAGCAGGTTCTGGTTTAGCTACCTTTGGAACAAGCTCTTCAGCAGGAGTTCCGGAAACATTTGCCAACGAAACTATTGTTGTATCTCTTAATCACAGAGAAGCAATTGAACATGTTTTTAAACATCATCACCATGAAATTGCAGCGGTAATTATTGAACCCATTCCCGCTAATAATGGATTATTATTGCAAGATGAAAGCTATTTAACTTTATTGCGTGAATTGTGTACTGATTACAATGCTCTTTTAATTTTTGATGAAGTAATTAGTGGTTTTAGAATTGGTTTTGAAGGAGCCTCGGCTTACTACAATATTCAACCGGATATTGTTACTTATGGAAAAATTATTGGAGGAGGAATGCCTGTTGGTGCTTATGGCGGTAGTAGAGAAATTATGTCGTTTATTTCTCCTGATGGGCCCGTTTATCAGGCGGGCACATTGTCGGGTAATCCTGTTTCTATGTCTGCTGGCATTGCTCAATTAAAAGAATGTTTAAAACCTGGATTTTATACCGACTTAGAAAGAAAAACAAATCTATTTATTACCGCTATCAAGGATAATCTTCAAAATGTAGAACTTGAAACCTTGAACTTAAAGTTTTTCTCTATTGGATCTATTTTTTGGTTTGCCTTTACAGAATTAAATAGTATTAAAAGGGCTGATGAAATTGATGCCAATAGCATGAAAATATTCAATAAAATGTATCATAAATTATTGAAACGAGGAGTGTATTTGGGCCCATCAGGCTATGAGGTTGGTTTTATTTCTGCAGCACATGATGATGCTACTTTATTAAAGGCGGCAAGTATTTTTGCAAATTGCTTGTCAGAGGTATTTACGGAAAGCAAAATGGAAAAAGCATTGTAAAAACAAATAAGGGGAATGCTTTAATGAACATTCCCTTTATTAATTATAATGATTTTAAAAACTCTTTTTTTATTTTTCTCTTTGCGAGTTATAAATAGTGTGTAAAATTGCAAGAGATCTGCCTCCGCCTTTTACTTTACTAAAATCTTTATTAGTTGAATTGATTGCAAAGCTCTCCATTTTTTAATCAGCTAGCTTTAATTTTTTCTTATTTTCCATAGTTGTAGATTTTTTTGGGTTTAATGGTTAAACGCATAAAGGCCCAAAAGGTTACATTATATCTCATAATTTATGCAAGGGATGAATGTTTTAATTTTGTTTTATAATAAGAAAGTCTTATTTTTCGAGCTAATAAAAAGATTCCTCATGAAAAGGTTTTTATCTATTATAAAAAATAAATACTTAATTAGTTTAACTGCTTTTATCGTTTGGCTGTCTTTTTTTGATCATAATGACATTGCTTCCCAGTTTCATCTTACGCAAGAACTTCATAAAATGGAGGATGAAAAAATATATTTCTTAAATCAAATTACTGATGATGAGTTGGCTATGTATGAACTTATGCATGATCCTAAAACCTTAGAAAAATTTGCCAGAGAAAAATACCTCATGAAAAAAGACAATGAGGAAATTTTTGTGATAGTGCCGCCTGTAAAGTAGTTTTTTGATACCAATTTATTGTTTAAAACTTTCTTCACCATTTCTTTTCATATTTCTATTTTTAATTGATATTAAAAAGCTTTGTGTTATATTTATATCCAAACGATTTTAATAAATTACAAATGGAAATTTTACTTCTATTATTAGGAATTATTTTGGGTGGAATTGCTGTTTATTTCTATTATAAGGGGGTATTAAAAGTAAATGCGTTTTCAGTTGATATTTCTTACCAACAGAAATTAAGTGAATTAGATAAAAAGATAAGCATACTTGAAAATGATTTATCTCATTCTAAAAGTGAAAATGAAAAATCTATTATAGAATTAACAGCAGAAAAAGCTAAAGCAGAACATGCTAATAACCGATTAGCAAAGGCTGAAGTTGAGTTTAAAAATTTAAATGAAAAACTAAGTATTCAAAAGGAAGAACAACAAAAATTACAAGAAAAACTAAATGTAGAATTTGAAAACTTAGCCAATAAAATTTTAAAACAAAATTCTCAAGATTTTTCGCTTAGTAATCGTAAAAGCATGGATGAAATTCTTTCACCACTTAAAGAAAAAATCCAATTGTTTGAGAAAAAAGTAGAAGATACCCATAAAGAAAATATATCAAACTACTCCGGTTTTCGGGAACAATTAAATCAATTAAAAGATTTAAATCAAAAAATGAATCAGGAAGCCATGAATCTAACAAAAGCCTTAAAGGGTGATGTAAAAATGCAAGGTAATTGGGGGGAATTTCAACTCGAAAAAATTATGGAGGCTTCGGGTTTGCAAAAAGGTACAGAATACATTGTTCAAGCTAAAGATTTAAACTTAGTAAATGACGAAGGACAACGCTTGCAACCGGATATGATTATATGTTTACCTGAGGAGAAACATTTAATTATCGATTCAAAAGTATCTTTATTGGCCTATACACAATATATAAGTACTGAAATTAAAGAAGAAAAGGAGCAATTTGCTAAAGATCTTATAAGCTCAATTAAAGCGCATATAAATAATTTACAGAGTAAACATTACCAAAATATAGCAAATCTTCGCACACCCGATTTTGTTCTTATGTTTATGCCTCTAGAACCTGCATTGGGTATTGTTTTGCAAACAGACAATAGCATTTATAATTATGCATGGAGTAGAAAAATTGTAATGGTAACTCCCAGTACTTTATTGGCTACCTTAATGACAGTTGCTTCTATTTGGAAACAAGAGAAACAAACTAAAAATGCATTGGAAATAGCAAGGCAAGGAGGGGCTTTATACGATAAATTTGTAGGGTTTTTAGAAGATCTACAGAAAATAAAAAAAGGCATTGAACAAGCCAATAAAGCTTATGACGATTCGGTAAAAAAATTAAAAGAGGGCAATAATAATTTAATTGGCCAAACTGAAAAATTGAAAAAATTAGGAGCTAAAACAAGTAAAATTGTTCCGGCAGAATTTGTTTCGGATCATATAATTGAAGAAGTAGAAAATAATATAGAATGAAACAATGAATAGTATTACCGTTAAGAAAACGTACATAAGCTTTGTTTTTATGCTATTTATTATTGCTTGCGCAACTCCCGGTCGCATTAGTAATAAAAATCTAGCCTTTTTATATAATAAAGAAAGTTATCCCATCCATTTTGATTATAGCATTTATCATGTTGATGATACACTATCAAGAATATTCTTTTCTGTAAGCTCAAGAGACCTTCTTTATATGAAACATGATGATGGGGTTCATTATTTTTCTAAAATCTTGGTTTCTTATAAACTTTTTAGATCTTATGAATCTAAAGAAATTATCGATAGTGCATCAACCCAAATGGTTGCCCTTTCAAAAAATAATAATGATGAACGTGAACTTTGTGGAAGTGTTGATATGCGGGTATCTCAAGGAAACGAATACTTATTGCAGCTTGAAATTAATGATTTAAACAGAGCACAATCGGCTGTAAAATATATACAGTTAGATAAAGTTACCAAACATTCTCATCAGAACTTTCTTATTAAAAATTATGCATCCAATAGTATTCATTATGGTGAAAATATAGAACCTAATAATACATTACTAATTCATTACAGAGATACGACTGTTAAAAAACTATTTGGACGTTATTATAAGCGGCAATTCCCTATTGCATTGCCTCCCTTTTCAATAGAAAATGAAACGCAATTTGATTACAGACCTGATAGTATTTTCACCATTAGAGCCGATTCAAATTTTAAATTATTACCCAAAGGTGAAGGGTTTTATCATTTACAAATTGATTCAGCTAGAAAAGAAGGTCTTACTTTATATTGTTTTCATAATAATTATCCTCAAGTCAGTAAGCCATTTGATTTAATTGCTCCATTACGATACATTACTACAAATGAAGAGTTTGATAATTTAATAACAAAAAACAATAAAGCAGCTATTGACCAATTTTGGTTAAATACAGCGGGCAATAGCCCTGAGCGTGCAAAAGATTTAATTAAAATTTTTTACAATAGAGTACTTGAAGCCAATCAATATTACTCGTCTTACATTGAGGGTTGGAAAACTGATCGGGGCATGTTGTATGTTGTGTTAGGTCCTCCTAATTTGGTATATAAAAGTTCAGATACAGAAAGTTGGATTTATGGTGAAGAAAATAATCTCATGTCAATAACGTATACGTTTACAAAAATTGATAACCCTTTTACTGATAATGATTATAGTTTAGCCCGATCGCCAATCTATAAAAACATGTGGTATAGAGCAGTTGACACATGGCGTCAAGGTAGGGTTTACACAAAAAGTACATCACCTTTTTAAAAATAAGCTTTCTGAAAATCTTCAATTTCTCCCTCTCATTGAGAGGGTAGGGTAGAGGAAACCAAAAATATAATTTTTAGAAAGCTTTAATATTAATTTTAAACACCAAAAGAAATGCATCCTGAAAAAAGAGAAAGTAATATTGTACTGGGTATTCGCCCCATTATAGAAGCCATAAAAGCAGGTAAAGAGGTAGATAAAATTTTAATGCAAAAAAATGCCACCGGTGATTTAATGGGTGAACTGAAAAAATTATTGGCTCATAACCGAATACCCATTCAATTTGTACCTCCAGAGAAACTCGATTTAATTTGTCAGAAAAACAGATTAAGAAGCCTTAGCCATCAAGGTGTATTGGCATTTGTTTCGGCCATTACTTACCACGATCTTTCGCAAGTTATTCCTTTTGTGTTTGAAAAAAGCGAAACACCTTTAGTACTTGTTTTGGATGAAATTACAGATGTTCGAAATTTTGGAGCTATTGCTCGTACTGCAGAGTGTTCCGGTGTGCATGCTATTGTAATACCTAAAAAAGGAAGTGCTCAAATTAATACAGATGCGGTAAAAACTTCGGCAGGAGCTTTAAATCATATTCCTGTTTGCAGGGTTGATAGTTTAAAAACAACATTACAGTTTTTAAAAGAAAGTGGATTGCAAGTTATTGCTTGTACCGAAAAGGCTGTTGATCTTATTCAAAAGGTTGACTACACAATACCAACTGCCATTGTTATGGGATCAGAAGAGTCTGGAATTTCTAATGATATTATTAAAACAGCTGATCATTTGGTAAAAATACCTTTATTCGGAAAAATTGCATCTCTTAATGTTTCTGTAGCAACCGGTGTTATTTTGTATGAAGCTATAAGGCAGCGTGGATAAAAGGGTAATATAATTTAGGAACGAGTTATTAATCCCAATATATCAGCTTCGTACTTATTATTGGCAACATACACATTCTCATCATTTAATTCTTCATTTTTAATTATTGCTGAATTCAATAAGTGATCGACTGCTTCTTGAACAGTTTTATTGTCGATCAATTTCATGCATTGATTATTTCCCTTACAAGGAGGTATTTGAAATTCGTGTACACATGGACTACAATAAACCTTTTTATACAATACATAACAATTTTCAGTATTACCATATTGAGCAGGATCGCAAGGCCCAAATAATGCCAGCGTTTGAGTAGAAGTTGCAAAAGCAATATGCATAGGCCCACTATCATTTGTAATGATAAGCTTTGCATTTTCAATAATGCCAATTAATTCTTTGATGGAAGTTTTTCCGGCTAAATTTAATAGCTTAAGTGTTGGATTTACTTTTTTTTCTATACCGTCAACATATAATTTCTCTGACGGAGCTCCAATTAAAACAACATATAAATTAGTATATTTTTGTAAAATATAATTGACAAGAGCAACATAATTTTCTGCAGGCCATCTCCTCTCAATTCTTAAATCAGAAGCATTAGGATTAATGACAATATATTCTTGATTACGATTATTTTGATCAGTATTTAAATAAAAGCCAATTTCTTTAAAGCTTCCGTGTAGAGGATACAATTGCGAGTTGATTTTTTCACAGTTTAACAATCTTGCCATTTGAAGATAGGTTTGTGAAATGGGAACCCTAACATTATAATACATCATGTGTGTGTAAATTCCTAAACGATAATTACTGGATCGCAAATAAAAACCAATTCTATTTTTAGCTAAACTCAATGTTGTAATTAAACTACTGAAATTGGAATAGATTTCAAGGTCAATATATACATCAACTCTTTTGCTGATGAGATTTGCCAATACCTTGGGTACTGTTATCAATAATTTAAACAAAGAGCTATCATCAATTAAGTATATAATATCAATGCATTTAATTTCTTTTAATAAGGCCTCATTTGCTTTTGTAGAAACATAATATATAGTAGCATTTTTATATTTGCTGCGTAGGCTTTGCGCCAAGGGTGTTGATTGAATAATACTCCCCATTCCTTTGTATTTACATATGACTATAGTCTTGAAATCTTTGTCAAGTCGGTGATCAATACGTAATATTTTACCTATAATTCGAACTAAAAAATTTAATAAAAATAGTAAAGCATAAACAATAGTTTTATCAATCCATATTAATGTTTTTATCTTCATGGGGTGTAATTATATTTTAGGAGATAAAAGAATAATTGAGGCTGTTTTTATAGTATGTTTTTTATTGAATGATAAATATAGTTTATTCGGATTAAACTTATGCCAGTTATATAGTATGCTTGCAGGAATTATATATTCTCCATTTCCGGGAAGCAATTTTAAAGTGAAACTGCCTAATAAATTAGTATCATAAATATTTAAATTGGCATCAAGTTCTTTTTCGTTGTTATTTTCTATTTGCATAGAAATATACATATCATTTTTGTTTGGTGAAGAGGCTAAGTTAAAATATAAAGTGTCATTTTGAAATTGGCATTTTGTTATTTCTGTTTTGTTAAATGATTCTTGATCCTTTGCCAATAATAACGGCAGTTTTTTTAAATCATATGTTTGAGCCTGAAATATAAGTGCTGAATCAGAAGGCAAAATATTCTTGTTTGTAATTTCCTCTTCGTTTTTTATCCAAATGCTATAATTATTTATAACAACCATTGGATGGTAATTACTATAGAGATATTTTGTTATGGGATAATACCTAAGACTATTGGGCACTCCATCGGTATGATCTCCCCATCGTTCAGGAATATGAGAAAATACAAGCACAGGAAGATTAGTCTTTTTTAGATATGCTATATTTTCATTTTGTAATGATTCAGTAACGGTGTTTTGCATGTATTGATTGAAAAATGAAGGTACATTACATTGCGAATAAAAGTAGAGCATTGGAGAATTAGAAAAATCAATAAAACTAGCCTGGTTTGGATAGTGTTCACTCATAAATGCACAAAATGATTCATAATTGTTTTTTGAAAAATTAGCATTGGTAATAGTTCTTGCTATAATTTTGTTGCTTGGTTCAAGCGCTTTGGATTTTGTTAACTCAGTTTGCAATTGTTCGTATAAGGATACATATTCTTCTGCATTTGGATATTTAAAATTTGGAATAATTAAAAGAGAGGATAGTATAAAAGCATTTTGTTTGTAATTGATATTCTTAAAAAAACTGATTACATATATTAAAAAACCTAAATAAAAAGTAGAGGAAATAAATTGATCTTGGCCTTCGATAAAATTGTGGCGAACTAAACCGCGTTGGGCATTTATTATATTGAATAATAGTAAAAAAATGATAGCTATAGTGGCAAAGGGTTTTATTTCCACCCATTCATTGTATTGAATACTAACAGAAATTAGTAATAAGATGGAAAGCATCGGAAATAGATAATAATGATAAAAATAGTATCTATCCATAGCGGGAGCTATTCTTACGGTGCCGTGAGCTTGAGCTGCGCCTGCATATTCTTTAATTTGATTAAGATTATTAATTAAATCGATATTGAAAATACTTGAAATTATAGCCATTACACCAATAGTAAAAATGCTAATTATAATGGCCACACTTAATCCATTTTTTATTTTTTTCCATTTAAATTTTGTAACAGTGTCTACAACTAAAATTCCTACTACTGAAATTGCATTAGCAATACCTAAATCCATACTCCAGAATAATAGAAAAATTGTCCAACAACCAATAATCATTAAATTTTTAAATGTAAAAGCTAGTATTGTTCTGCATAATAAAATGATACTTAATAAGGCAAGTACATAACGAATGGAAATTAAAATTTTTAAATAAGGAAAAAAAACAATTAATAATAAAGGCAGATAACTTTTAGGAAATAGTTTACTTAAAAAATAATAACAAACAAATAAATAAATAATTTCATGAAAAAAATTATAAACAATAAAGTCTAATGTTGCATTATACCCATTAAGTAAAATATAAAATATTGGAAATAGTTGTTCCGATAACATATGAGAACTAAACGATTGTATTATTGGAACCTCATGAAATTTGAATAACCGCATCATGCCATTGGCTTGATTAGCCAATTCAAACATATCAGTTGGTTGTTCAATAATAGGTTTGTAAAAAGTTATAAATCCAATACTCAGTATAGATAGAGGAATATAAAACCTAAGATTTTGTGTTTTAAGTGAAGGAATATTTTTTTTTCTGCTTTTTAGGTATTTTAAATAAATAATGATTCCTACCCATATCAATAGAAGTAAGTATAATTTATTGGGTGAAAATAATTCAACTGCACGTTGGTTGAAAATCAAATATATTTCGGTACTTAAAAATGGAATAAAAGGTAAAAAAATAAGAGGTTGTAAAATATAGGCTAGTTTTGCATTTTGAGAACTATTTTTTTTATAGAAAAAATAAAGACTGTAGAATAGAAGTAATAAACTTCCTAATAGAAAGTATTGGGAACCATCAGCAGAAATATTGAATAGGAAGAAAAATTTATTACATAAAGAAGTAATACTAAGCCCTAATATTGATAACCAAATAATTTCTGATCTATTTAAAAATATATTACTACGATTTTGAAATATAGTAATTAAGATAATAAGCCCTCCTAATGAAAAAATAATAGTAAGAATTAAATTAACTGTAAAATTGCTATTGGTATTATATAACTTAGTTGACAATGCAATTAAACCAATTATTGAAAGGTGGTTAATCAGTTTTATATAATAAGCGTTTAATCGAGTTTGTGAAATCCAATTGCTTATTGTTAATGTGGAAAGAAAAGAAATAATAAAATAGAAGATGGAAAAATAAAAAATTCTAATTCTTGCATTAATATCCACTAGATTAAAACTTGCAACACTGTATATTCCATTTTTTATGGAACTTAGTTCAAGATTTTGTTTTGATAACCATAAAAGCCAAATAGTAACAGATAAAAATAGGCTTAGAAAAAAATTATTTTTATTGATTTTAAGATACTTTTCCATTCATTTTTATCTTGTGATAATTAACTCAAGTATTTAAAAACGAAGATACTGAAATTATTATCTAAGCATTCAATACAAAATAAATCTATACAACTAAGAGCTTGTTTAAATTTTATTTATTAATTTTTATATATCGCCCCTCTGGGGCTCTAATACATGAGAGATCACTCTTTTCTACAAAGATTAGGCTCCTAACGGAGCCAAATTGCCACGTTAGTGGCAAAATATTTGTAGAAAAAATATTTCAACATAACTAAAAACCCTGTAGGGGTGACATCGTAAATACATTTTTATAAATTTAAACAGGCTCTAAATTATTTCACTTCGGCAGGGGGAACATTACTTTTTCCAATTGTATTATCACCATAAGAAGCATTATAGGTTCTCATGGAATTGGGATTGGTAGATGGGGTTTGTTTAAGAATTCTTGTTTTCCAATGATAACGATCTGAATATTCAAGGTGTTTGATACTGGCATCCTCATCAGCCAATTGAAGCATATAAACATTCATTTTAAAGTCAGCACTTCCGCTCGATCTGTTCGCTAGCATTCGCATTTTGTGCGTCCATGGTTTAAAAAATAAACTTGCATGATAGTAATACGAATTATTTTTAGGTTCATAACCTTCCGGATGTACAGCTAAATCCATTGCAAGCATATGAGTAGCTTCATCTTTTATCCTGGTTCCTGGTTGTACTAAAAAATCAAAACTCTTAATTCCCATTATTGCATTTGGATATAGGGTGTGGTTGTTATTTTTGGCAGTAACAACAGCAGATTTAATTCCTTTTTCTTCTTTAAATAATTCAAGTACTTTATTCCATGAATAGAAATTAGTAACACTATCTTCAGCAATGTTAATACCATTATTACCTGCAATAATAACATAAGCTACAGTACAATGGTAGCTGTAAAATTGATTTTTTGCTTTAAAGTTACATTCCATTGTATTGCAGTCGGCCCCAAATGCAATATTTACATCAAGTGTATAATCTCCAGTAGCAGAATCAACATGTAAGTTTTGTGGATTAATGGTAAGCTTAAACATTTTGTCGGAACCGGCTGTACTATCCGAATACAAATCAAACCCATTCAGAAATACATAGTACTTAGAATAACCTTTAAGTTCTTCATAAGCCTTTTTTGATATTTTTATGCTTCTATTTACTATTTCTCCCTCATCTCCTTTTAATTCAAATTCAACAGTATTCATATGAAAATGAGCACTTGTAGTTTTTACTTGCGTATAAAAGGAAGTAAATTCAAGGTTGTCTTTTCCACTACCCGAAGCCCCGGTATGAATAATATTAGCACTATGATTACAAGCTGAATTATCTTGTACTATATAATCCCCTAATCTATTTGTTCTATGGTTATAATTCCATTCATGAAAAAAACCTCTCCAAATGGTAGCAGATTCGCAAAACTCTCTTTTGTCTGTTTCTGTCATTACATGACCATCAATAGAATCCTGAGCAAACGTAATTGAGAATTGAGAATTGAGAATTAAAAATTGAAAAATTAGAAAATTGAGAAATTGTATTGAATTAATCCCAAAACTTGGAGCCTTGAACCTTAAACTTTGAACCTTAAACTTTGAAGCTTGAACCTTGAACATTGAACTTTATCTATAATTTAAAATTAAATGGATTCTCCAATCTTTTTACTAAATCTTCTTTCTTGTATTTGGTATGCTTTATTATCCAATCAATTTCTGAACTTAAAGAACAATCAAAAATTCCGGGATCGTCTGCACAAATTACTAACTTAACTTTTGAATTTAAAAGATTATGAATAGGATGATGTTTTACATTGGGTACTCCTCCAATTTTTAAATTTGAAGTAGGACAGCATTCGATAACAGTTCCTAATTTTGCTAATCTATCCAAAACAAATTGCTGTCTTTTTCTTAATTCAACAAGTCTTTTGCTATTGTACGTGCGTTTGAGCAATTTGTTACGTGCGAAAGTCTCTAATTTTTGTTTTTCTTGCAAGTACATTTTTTTATTAATATCAATTCCAAATGTTACTAGCAATTCTCTGTTCTTCAAGTCGTAATCAATTTGATCTAATCTTTCAGCTACCGTTTCAAATACGTGAGCATTTTTTTTTCGATTAAGAGCTATTTGGGGATCTAAGCCCAGTGCAATACAATGCCCTAATCTTTTAAAGCCCATCTCAGCAGCTTCATGACACCAACGAATGGCACTTTCAATAGATTTATCGTAATACGATTCGCCCACATGGTAAACAATAGGTAAGGATTTAAAAATAGGACAGTCCTTGTCGTATTTAAATTTCTGTAATAAGGGTCTTAGTGTTTTAGGTGGATAGCCTTCTTCAACGTGACAAAAATCTAGACCTACAATAACATCAGCATATTGTGGATTTTCAATCATCAATTTTTGTATTAGTGCAGTACCTCTAACTACTTCGTTTCTGGGAACACCCGGAATATATTTGGCAGTAAAAGATGAATCAGACTCTTCTCTAAAGACTTTTAAATGCATCAGATGAAATCTTATGGCTTCATTAACATCATCCATAGGATACAACATTCTGTATTCGATATATTGAATGCCCTCTTGTTTATGGCTTTTCACAATTTTTCTAATTACTTCTTCATAACGGTTTAATTTTGTATAATACCTGAATAAGCAAATTAGAAGATTAAATTTAGCTTGAAATTTATGAAAATCCCCAGCATCTTTTGTTCCACAAACAAATAGATTTTTAAATGCTGATACATCCTTTTCTTTTCCGCTCTGAGCTTCTTTTGTGAGCTTTAGTAAATTAGGCTTGCGTTTGTATGCTTTTTGGTACGATTCAAAGTACAGTGTCCAATCGATTTTGGAGTACTCATCTTTACATAACTCTAAAAAATCATACCATGTGAGGCAGCCCCCCATGTGCACATGAAGTTCTGTTTGTTTTAAAACATTAATATTTTGCACAGTTCTAAAAATTATTTTTTTTTGTTTCCTCTCCCTTGATCCCTCTCTATGAGAGGGAGACACATGGTAATTTTTAGAACTGTTTTTTATAGCACCACGTTTTGCCATCTTTTGCTTTGTAAGTAAGAAATACACAAAATACCTAAAATGCCAAGGTAAATAAACTCAACTAACCAAACTTCTTGAATGGTAGATTTTCTTAACATAACCATATAATAAGTTGCTGTCATGTAACAGATTAAAGTAATAATATCTATTAAAAGAGCAATTTTTGTTTTGCCTGTTCCTTCAATAGCCCCAAAACTTACCCAAGAAATACTAAATATAACAAGGGCTCCGGCAATAACGTATAGTACCGGAACAGTATCATTTATTAAGCTTGGATTGTTTGTAAAACCTGAAATCCAAATTGCAGGACATAGCATTAAAATAACGCATAAAACGATAGCCGTAAGTAAACTTAATTTAAATATTTTTTTAAGCGCAGGTAAAACGGCTGCTTCCCGTCCTTCTCCAATTAAATTACTAATAATGGTACTTGCTGCCATATTGTATCCCCAGCCCGGAAGCATTAGTAACATATACATGCTTCTTATAATATTTGAAACAGCTAAAGAACGTTCTCCCATTTTTTCTATTAATAAGAAAAAGGTTAACCATGAACTTATCGATAAAAGATGCTGTAACATAATAGGTAAAGAAAGTTTCAGTATTTTTTTTAGCAAAGGGAAATTAATACCGCGGTATTTAAACAATTCAAATACTTTGTTTTCTTTTTCAAAATAACTGTATGAAATTAAATATAACATGCCCATACATTCAGCAATAGCAGAGCCTATGGCAGCGCCTTTCATTCCCATGGGGGCAATACCGCAATGCCCAAAAATGAGGATGTAGTTAAATAAAGCATTTGCTAAAGCCATTAATGCTGTGCTCTGAGCCAAAGCTTTTGCCGATGCTATACCAATATAAAATCCACGAAAGCCCATTGCTATCATCACAAAAGGAATGCCCCATGAACGGTATTGAAGATAAACGGTACAGGCATTTCTCACTCCATCAGAATGGATAATATAACTCAGAATAAATGGCGTACAGGTTTGGAGAAAAATCAACAATATGCCGGATAAGAAAATCAAAAAATAAATACTTTGTTCAAATAAAACTCCAATCTCAGCAAAATGTTTTTCACCATTTCTACGGCCAATAAGAATTTTTACACCATTGGCAAAACCTAGACCTACCAGAATAATTACGGCATAATAAATACTGGCAATAGCAGCAGCAGCAAAAATAGTTTCGTTTAATCTACCTAAATAAATGGTATCTGTAAGGTTTATGATATTCTGAGCCAAACTACTCAGTATAATGGGGTAGGCAATTTTTAAAATGTTTTTATATGAGAGATTTACTTGCATTGTTTAGCTTATAGCTAATAGCTTTTAGCTTTTAGCTCATGTAGTGCAAAGCTAGTAAATCCATGTTTACTGCATACTTTTTTCGTTTTGGTGTTTACTTGTAATCAAACAAATATTTATAGACCTTTGTGCCCAGTATGAAAAAGAAAATTGAGATTCTTGCTCCTGCCAAGAATTTATATCAAGGGATGGCTGCCATTAATGCCGGAGCTGATGCTGTGTATATTGGAGCACCCCAATTTGGCGCGCGTAGTAATGCCACTAACTCTGTTGAAGATATAGCAGAATTAGTAAAATATGCCCACCTTTTTAAGGCTAAGGTTTTTGTTGTAATCAATACCATTTTATACGATAATGAATTAGAGACTTGTAAAAATCTTATCTGCGAATTGTATGAAGTTGGTGTAGATGCTCTCATTGTGCAGGATATGGCAATTATGGAAATGGATCTACCTCCCATTGTAATTCATGCCAGTACACAAGCCAATAATAGAAATCCAAAACATGTAAAATTTCTTGCTGATGCAGGAATGAAACGAGTTGTTCTTGCTAGGGAATTAAACTTAGACCAGATTAAGGAAATAAGTAATGCCACAGATGTTGAATTAGAATTTTTTGTTTCAGGTGCACTTTGTGTTTCCTTTAGCGGAAATTGTTACATGAGTATTGCAGGAGGTGAGCGAAGTGCCAATAGAGGATCCTGTGCTCAAAATTGCAGATTACCTTATAATCTCATTGATGGAACCGGAAAAACATTAATTTCTAATAGTCATTTATTATCTATAAAAGATTTAGACCTAAGTGATCAGCTCCCTAATTTAATTGAGGCAGGTATTACCTCCTTTAAAATTGAGGGGCGATTAAAAGATGTTGTATACGTAAAAAATAATGTTTCGTTCTTAAGAAAAAAATTAGATGCCTTTTTAGAAAACAATGATAAATATGAAAAAGCTTCTTCCGGCAAAACGGCTTATAATTTTGAAGCGGAAATGGATAGAAGTTTTAATAGAGGATATACCCATTATTTTGTGAATCACCGCAAAGAAAAAATTGGTTCTTGGGAAACCCCTAAATCTCAAGGGCAAGTGATAGGGAAGTTGATTGAGCTAAAGCACAATGGATACGTAATTGAAAATGCGCATTTACTTAATAATGGAGATGGGCTTTATTTTATTAATGATAACGGAGAGGCTGATGGTGCTCAAATAAATACCATTACCAATAATATAGTAATTCCAAATACTTTAAAACCCATTAAAGTGGGAACAATGATTTTTAGAAATGCCGATGCAGCTTTTAATAAATTAGTGGAAAGAGAAGATAGTGCTATTCGAAAAATTAGCGTTAATCTTAAATTTACCGAAACACCTACAGGTTTTCAATTAAGTGCAATTGACGAAGATAATCATGAAGCTAGTGCATCTTTTAAAGCAGAAAAAGAATTGAGTAAAAAAGGAGAATCTAGTATTCCGAATATTAAGAAAAATCTCGCCAAAACAGGCAATACCCCATTTATAGTTGATGAAATTGAAGTAGATTTTTCAGCTAATCTGTTTTTACCCATTTCAAAAATAAATGAAATAAGAAGAATTGTATTAGAGCAATTGGTTGACATAAGGGTAAGGGAATACAAGCGAGAAGAATATCAAAAAACAAATACAGATCATCCTTATCCTGTATCTCAATTAGATTTTACCTATAATGTTTCTAATGCAATGGCTAGGGCGTTTTATAAAAGACATGGAGTAACAGAGATTGAAAAAGCTTTTGAATTGCAATGGGATCCAGGAAAATCTCGTGTAATGACAACAAAATATTGTGTGAAATACGAATTGGGAAAATGCCCTAAATTTCAAAGAGAAACCATGGGTGAAAAACTTACAGAACCTCTCGTATTAAAACATGGAGAGAATGAATATAAATTAAAGTTCAATTGTAAACCATGTGAAATGGAAATTTGGGAAAAAGATGCCGAATTGGAATTTGATGAGGATAGAATATAATTGAATTTTTATAAAATTGAAATGTTAACGTTTCATTTTTAACCGCTACGCGGTATGTATTTATTTTTAATGCTTTTTTTACAATCAATACTGTAACGACTATGGCGTATTTCTGATAGCTTGCCCGTAGGGCATACATTATTGTAGAAAAAATGAAACATTTGTATTTTTACCTCGTAGAGGTTTAGCAATAAATTAACAGGATGAATAAAGGTATATTAAGCCTTTTCAATACTCTCACTCAATTCCCTATAAATTTTCCTAAACTCAGGATAAGTTTTCAAAAACTCTAAATGAGCTTGAATGGTTTTTTTGTCTTTTCGTTTGGCCGGCCCTGTTTGTACTTGAGTAGGGGAGTGCTTTTCTATTTTATAAATAGTTTCGTAAATAAGGGGTTTTAAAATATCGAATGATATTTTATTATCGTTCAATATTTTTTCGGAAATACTAAATAAATGATTACTGAAATTACAGGCAAAAACTGCTGCAACATGAATGGTTTTACGTTGTTCAGAACTTACAATATTTACATTGTATGAAATAGTTTTTGCCAATTGTATTAATAATTTCTCAGTTGCTTTATTATTGGCTTCAATACAGAATGGGACTTGATTAATTTCTACTTTAATGTCTTTTGAAAATGTTTGTAGTGGATAAAAAACACCAATATTTTTTGAAACATTTTTTAATACTTCCATAGAAGCACTACCTGAAGTATGTACAATAATTTTTCCCCTCTCCTTTGGAGTACTTGTCCCGACTTTTCGGGAGGGCTGGGGTGAGGTCTGTAATTTTAGATGTTGAGTCAATTCTGTAATTGCATCATCTTTTACAGCCATTATATATAAATCTGCCTCTTGATTAATTGATTCAATAGTGCTACAAGATTTTGTTTTTAATTTTTTAGCCAAAATAGCAGCATGTTCTTTATTAGGGCTATATACTTGATCGATCTTACATCCTACTTTTTTTAATGCAATACCCAAATGCGTTGCTACATTTCCCGAACCAATTAATACGATAGACTTTATCAAAGTAAAATTTTTAAAATGTAAAATTAAGCATTACTCTTATTCCCCATTTGGCAATATCCGGATGATCAAGATAGGTTAAGCGCCAAAGAGCATCAACACGAATTATTTTAAAAATATTTTCAATGCCTACTCCTGCTTCAGCATAAGGCAAATTGCCAAAAGTGTGTAATGTGGATGGAAATATCATGACATCTTGGTTAGCTTGTGAAACCTTGCCCCAAACTGCATTACCCGATACAATTTCTCTCCATTTTAATTTTCTAAAAAAAGGAACTTTATTAAAGAAAAAACCGTCAAAATGGTGGGTTAAATTTAATCCCACATATTCATCGCTTACAAATTCATAATAATTCATAAGGTTGTATGAAAAAAGATCGTATGCGTATGTTTCGTTTCCATGATGTAGTTCGAGTAATGGAAAGGGAAGTGTTCCAAATATTTTCCCGGCAGTTATAATGTATTTTACCCAACCAATGGAACCCACATTTACCCATTGATTAATATCTAAGGTAACTTTATGAAATTGGTAATCACTATTCCATAAATTTTTTATCCCGAATGAATAAGAGATTTGAAAAATAGGGTTTTTTGTACCCAAACTGGTTCTTTCAAACTCTCCATCAATAAATCTTTCGCCATAAGCAATACGGGTAAAGAGATTAAATTCAGAAGTAGTAATATGATCCAATGATGAAAGAATGCCATCAGGCTTATCATAATTGTATTTTATTTCGCCAATTGGAAACATGTTTCTATGAATAAAACTAATGCGGCTCGAAACACCCGGTAGCCATTCTCGTTCAAATGCAGCTTTATATTGTTCAACGCTTGTAAGTTTTGATAAGGGAGCTCTTCTTGCAATTGAACTCAATATATCATCATGCCTAAATGCATTAGGGCTTTCACCCAATTGTTCAACATCAAATTTATAATCGAGTAGTACAGATGTTCTTGGTTTTTTAGTGATAAAATAAAATATCCCTCCCCCATATTTCATTTTTTGATCTAATAATCCATAGGCGCCATAGGCACTAAGTGCAAGTCGGGTACTAAATTTATTACTTGTTCTTCCGCCAAATCTAAACCGATTGCCTTCTATGGCATTAAAGCTATAAAAAGTATAATAAGGTCCAATTTCTATGGGGCCTAACACTTGATAACCATTCGATAAAAGGCTTGCAATTTTTGTCCATGTTTTTACTGCAGGTACTTTTTGAAGCGTGTCAATCATGGCATATACCGCATTTTCACTTGTAGTCAGTTTTTCATGCCTTGCATTTTCCCAATAAGCTTCTGATTTATGGTTGGCACTATCTTGAACAATTAGGTTATTACTGTTAATATAAAATTTATCATCTCTTGGTTTATTAAGAATAAAGTTTTTGTAAGTACTTGTTTTTCTCCCGATACATCCTATTGTATTGTCGGTTAAAGCAAAATCGATGGTTAAACGATCTTTGGTTAAAACCCAATTGGTATCGATATGCTGAAATTCTTCGTAAATGTTGAAGCTTTTTATGTAATTTAAGTTTGCGTCTTCAGCAACATCCATGTTAATTTCTGTAACGGCATAAGTATTTTGTTCAACCCATAAATTGCCACTAAAAGTAAGCTCCTGTTTACGCTTGGGCGCAAATTCTAATTTATAGCACCAGTTGTTATTGATTAAAGCTGTATCAGTAATGGTGTATTTATAAAAGCGAAGACCATTATCTGAAATGGGGCTTACAAAAGGTTTATAAAAAATACTGATATAATTATCGTAAATATTGGTGTACTGGTACATTTCTCCGGTAAATTGAGAGATGCTTTTATTTTCAGTACCAGAAATTCTGCTTGCTTTAATAACTTCTTTTTGTGCTTTTATATTCTTTCTGTAATAGAAATCGGATAGCGTTTCTGAAAAAAAAGTAGGTAAATAGATTTCTCCATTTACAGTAGTATCCATATGATCAAAAATAAAATTGACTGATTTTAATGCTTTTTGTTTTTGAATACGGTCATTAATGTTGGTAATATCAAATTCTAATTTAGTATAGGCTTCGTATTCATAAGCAGTAAATTTTTCTCTATTGTTATGGTATTTATTGTCTACAATTCTTTTGAATAAAAGTACAGCTGGATCTTCTGCTGAAGCAGAAATCACTACTGTTGCAAGACTTATTTTTGAAGGACTTAAAACAAAATCAATTTTTTGGATGGTTCCGGGTTTTACCGAAACTACTTTAGCATCATAACCAAGAAAAAAGGCTCTTATTGAATCTACATGTGAAGAGGTTGATATACTATAATTGCCATCAATATCAGAAGCAACTCCCATGTCGTTTTTATCAAACACAACATTTACAAATGGAAGTGTTTCTTTTGTTTCGACATCAATTATTTTTCCATATACTTTTGTTTGAGAATAGGCCGTACTAAAGCACGCCAACTCTAATAAAATGAAAAAAAATAATATATATGAAAGAAATGTAAATTTACCCATGAAATAGTCATGCTCCGAACCTGTGCGCAAACACGAATGAATATAATATGACGTATTCCATATGACTACTAAGAAACAAATTATATACATATAAAAATTGTAAGCCTTAAATATACAAATTCTTGTGTGTGTGTCTTTATGGATTAATACGTATACATTAACTTTTGGTTACGATTTTAAGAAGATAGATTCTTATTTTTTAAAATTTGAAGATTTTATTTTTTCTCCCAGTAATACAGAAGGATGCATTGGCTTAGTAAGTTTTAAACCAAAGCGTTGGGTTGCATATTTTTCCACATGATTAATGGCATCATTAATTGAATCGGTAAATAAAAATAAATCTATATCATCTTCGTCAATAGTTCCTTCTTTTGCCATGGTTTGTACATGTTTATATAGGTGTTCATAAAACTGTGTGCCCACTAAAACAACCGGGAATTTATTTACCATACCGGTTTGAATAAGTGTGAGGGCCTCAAAAAATTCATCTAAGGTTCCCATACCTCCCGGAAATACAATAAACCCATAAGAATATTTAGATAATAACACTTTTCGAACAAAAAAGTAGCGGATATCTACAAAATGATCTAAATAGGGATTAGGATGTTGTTCCATCGGTAAAATAATATTACAGCCTACAGACCTACCTTTAATATCCTTTGCTCCTCGGTTTGCAGCTTCCATAATTCCCGGCCCACCCCCTGTCATAACTGTAAAACCTAATTCAGCTAGTTGTTTTCCCGTTTCTCGGGCGCCTTTATACATGGGATGGTCTTCTTTAAAACGAGCAGAGCCAAAAACCGTAATGCAAGGGCCAACAAAATGCAATGCCCTAAAACCTTTAATAAACTCAATCATCACCTTTATTACAAAAAAAAGCTCTTTTACCCTTGATCTCGGACCTTGTAAAAAGTTTTTTTCACCTTTAGAAAGCTTATTATTCATGCTGTTTTATGTTTTTTATTTAATTGTATGTCATTGTTTTATGTGTTTTTTTGATAAAAAAACCTCGTTTAAGAATTAAGTTCTTCCTATAAAATGTACTTGTTTGATTTAAACTTAAAAGATTCCTTAGGCTCAAGTTAAATAACAAATTATGTTTAAAGGTGATTTCAAGAGTCTTTTATGTTTGCAGCAAGTTTAAACAAAATATTCCTTAGCATCAAAAAAGATAAAGGTGGTTACGTATTTACAAACTAATTTATTACACACACAAATAATTAAATACTAAAACTATGACAAGTAAATTTATCAAATTAACGATCTTCACATTTTTATTACAATTTTTAATTAGTGATTCAAAAGCTTCTAATTTTATCAATCAAGAATTTAATTCTACTTCAGGCTTCTCATTTTCACACAATTTAAAAACACTCAATAATTACTCTTTATTAAATACTGAAGAACTTCAGAAAAAAAGAAGGAGTTCAAAAGGCAGGGGTAGAAGAGGTAGAAATTGCTATTCACAAGGAACTACAACACTTACATTAGGATGTGGATTCCCTAATTTGACTAAAGTAATGTGGAGTTCGTCCTTTTCTTATGAAGATGGATATAAAGTTACAGGTTATGGTCCCTTTCATTTTAAAGCCGAATATGGCTTATCAGATAATATTAGTATGGGAGTAAGCATTGGTTATGTATGTACAAATTGGAGTTGGGAAAATAATTATACTGATTATGAAGAAATAGCAACAGTAGATGATTACGGATATATTGTTTATGATTATAAAGAAGTTGCGTATTCATATACTGAAGGTTTAAAGTATTCAGCGCTTAACATCAATGCAAGATTAAATGTACACTTTTTAACTTCTCAACATCTTGATCCCTATATGGGACTTGGTATTGGTTATAATAAGGCCACATTTAATTATTATAGTAATGATCCTGATTACGTTTACAGCGAAACGATTAGTTCTCCTATTCCTTTAGGATTTGAAGTAACCCTTGGTTTAAGATATTATTTTACTCCCAATATTGGAATATATGCAGAAGCTGGCTTAAGCAAATCAATTTTACAAAGTGGCTTAGCCATTAAGTTTTAATAAGCCTTAATACTTTATAAAAAATGAATAAAAAATACATTATTATATTTTTAATGCTAGGTGTTTTGTGGGGTTGTAAAAAAGACGATTCCACAGATACTGATAATAATGCGAATAAAGATGTAATTGTTTATATAGCCAATAATGAAGTGTATAAAATGTATTCAGATGTAGTTGAGCGCTTGCAATTAACAAGTGATGGTAAGACAAAATCCGAAATTGCACTTAGTCATGATAAAGATAGAATAGCGTATTTAGATGAAGATGGCATACCTGAAATTATTGATATGGATGGAGGCTTTGTAGCCAAACTATCGGTTTATAAAGGTGCAAAATGTTTACGTTGGTCTAAAAGTGGTAGTACCCTTTATTTTATTTATAATAATAAAGTAACCTTTTATGGAGATGCATTGCCCATTCCTTATACAAGTCCTATTATTACGGGTACATTTGCAAGCATTGATATTTCATCGAATAACGATTTAGCTTTTGTAATCAACAGCGGTTCTTATTCTTATTTAGGCTATGTTTTAAATGATACCTATAAAACTTCAAAATATACGTATGGTTATGGTGATTTTGAAAATGTAAAGTGGTCTAAAGATAATGCGTATCTCTATTATTATGATACCTATTATGACGAAGTTATGTATTCTAGTATTAGCTATTTGTATAATGAATACACTGAGCTTGATTATTCTTCTTCGCAATATGCCTTTTCTGAAAATGAAGATTTTATTCTGTTTAGCTATTATAGTAGTTATTATAATAGTTATGTTCTAGAAATGGATAATCTAGATTATTATAATAATTATAATGCTTATAGCGAATTAGATGGAATTAACAATGCTATAAGTTCCCCCATATATTTAGATATGTAAAAATATGAACGTGAAAATGATATTAATATACAAAAAAATATTGCTGCCGATTTTTATTTTAGGTTTTCCTCTCTTAAATTTTGCACAAACCAATTTTGATAATTATACTCCTGTAGTTTCTTCCGGTACTATTCCTCAAGAGTTTAGAATGCTTTATCAAGATAAATTTGATGAAGATAAAAGCGAATTACATGATATTGATAAAAAAAGTGAGCGAAAAGCCAAAGAACAATACATATTAAAAAGCAATTATTATGTTGAACAACTTATTTTAAGTGGCAGGGTATTGTATAACGATCCGGTTGGTAATTATGTAAATAAAGTTGCTGATGAACTTTTAAAAAGTGATCCTGAATTAAGAGCTGATCTAAAATTTTATGTTGTAAAATCGCCAATTGTGAATGCCTATACAACTAATAGGGGAGTAATTTTTGTCACAATGGGCTTAATTGCACAACTTGAAAATGAAGCACAGCTTGCATACATCCTTGCGCATGAATCTATACATCATAAAAATAAACACGGAATAGAAGCCTATGTTGAAAAAGATAAAATTGAAAATGGAAAAGATCAATACAGATGGCATACAAAGGAAGATAAGATTTTAAGTATGAGTGGCTATTCAAAGGAATTGGAATTTGAAGCAGACGAACAAGGGCTTGACGAATACCTTAAAACAAATTATGACATTACTACATTAAACGGTGTTTTTGATGTATTGCAATATGCCGATCTTCCTTTTGACGATGTTGCTTTTGATAAAACATTTTTTGAAACACCGTATATGAAATTTCCTGATTCGTATTTTTTAGATCAAGAAAAAGAAATAAAAGGTGAAGATGATGCTGATGATTCCGAATCGAGCCATCCTAATGTTAAGCGTAGAAGAAACAATATTCAAAATAAAATAGAAGAATTAAAAAATGATGGCAAGCAAAAGTTTATTGTTTCTGAAACAGAATTTAATAATGCCCGTGAAATAGCCCGCTTTGAATTAAGTCGAATGTATACGCAAGATCAACAGTATGCAAAGTCTATTTATAATTCTTATTTGTTATTGAAAAAATATCCTAATAATATTTATCTCGAAAAAAATGTGATGAAAGGTTTGTATTTACTTACCAAATATAAAAATGAAGGATTATTTTCGGATGTGCATGAAGGCTATGAAAAAATAGAGGGCAGCTCACAGCAATTGTATCATCTCTTAAGCAAATTGAGTAGTGTAGAACTCAATAGTGTTGCACTTCATTATGCATGGAAAACGCAACAAAAATATCCTAATGATAAATACATAAGTGATATTACTAGTGATTTATTAAGAGATCTTATCGTAAAGCATGATGTAAGCCAAGATGACTATAATAGAAAAGCAAAAGACGAGTTAAAACAAGAGTTATCTGCTAATCTAGATAGTTTGCAAAACAAAAAAAGCGAAAGCAAATACGATAAAATAAAAAAGAAAAAAACAACTGAAAAAGTAGAAAAGGAAGATAAGTTTATTTCATACGTCTTTGTTGATTTATTTGCTGATCATGCATTTAAATCAGCATTTGATGATATGATTGAAAAAAGTGATGCTGAAAAACGTGAAAAAGAAAAAGAATTAACAGATGATCAAGAATCGGAGAAAAGAAAACAGGAAAATATTGAAAAGAAAAAAGGCAAGGCATTAGGCATTGATAAAGTTGTGGTAGTTGATCCTTATTACGTAAAAATAGACCAACGTAAAGACGACCAAATTCAATACATCAGTACGGCCAATAGTCAATTAAGTTTTTCAGAATTATTAGCAGATAATGCAAAAATTGCAAATCTTGATATTGATGTATTAAATCCTAAAACTTTTGCGGATAATGATGAGGAAAAATACAACGATTTTTCAAGTTTAAATGAATGGATAGACGAACAGGCAAAAATTAATGAAGACCTTGAATCGGATGTTGTGTATTCTGATAGTGCTCAAATGACTCCAATAATTGATAGGTATGGCACCAATCATTTTTTATGGACGGGAGTTCTTACTGCTAGAAAGTCGAATAATTTTAACTATGAGAACATGTATTATGTTTGTCTTTCTGCAATATATTTTCCCTTATTGCCTTTTACCTTATACTATATTTTAAAACCACATTACCAAACTGCTTATTATACTTATTTGGTAGATATTTCGGATGGAAAAGTTGAGCTATCAGATGGTAAATATTTTTATGCTAAAGACCGTACTGATTTAATGAATTCGTTTGTGTATGATAATATGTTTCAAATGAAAGCCAAAAGAAAAACTAAAAACAAATAAATATGTTGAAAAAATATTCTACTATTTTTATTATTGCAATATGTCTGCTGTTTACTATTCATGTGAGTGCGCAGGTGCCCGGCTATAGAGGAAAAAGATTAAACGTAACCTATGATTTTAATTTCTATCATAATTTATTTAAGTATACTCATATTGGAGAATATTTTGGCGACTCTTATTCATCTTCATCTGAATCTACTTGGACGGCCCCAAGGCCTACAATTAAAAACGGTATAGGTCTTGAATATGTTTTGGGTCGTCATTCAAGTGTTATTGCAAATACATCTGTTTTTTTTAGTAAAATTGAAACCAAAGATGTTTTTTCATATACCAATACTGCATCTTGGTTTGGTTTTAGTAATGATGAAACTGTATATGCAGAACCCGTTGATGAAACAAAAATGTTTGCTTACAATTTAGGTATACATTATAGGGCTTATTATAAAAATAAAGGATTGGCTCCGCTCGGAAATTTCTTTGATATAGGCATTGAAAGAATTGCATACAAATTAACGGTAAGTGATCAAATGAGTATTAGTGATTATTACGATTATTATTATAATAGTTATTATTCTTCCAGTACGGTATCGTCCTCCTCTATTCCTTATACTCTAAAAAAGTGGAATAGTGTTTATTTGCTTAATGCCGGTTTTGGAACTCAACGTGTCCTATATAAAAATTTGACTTGTCGATATGGTGTAAAATTAGGTTGGGAGTTAGGTGGACTTCTTAATATATTTAATAATGAATACGGAAATCATTTAACTGAGCAAAATTATTTTGAATATACTGCAAAAAATCACTTATTAAATAAAAATTTATTACAACTAGATTTTGGGATAGGATATCTTATTAAATAGATAATATAGTGGTTACAAATTAGCAATCAATTTTATTGAAGAATCAATTAAATATAATTAATCTAATACGTATGAAAACCAGATACACATTTACTTTTCTTGTTTCAATTTTGTCTTTTCAATTAGCAATAGCTCAAAGTACCATAAGCTCTATAAAAAACGTTAAAGTAAAATGGGGTAATGAAGAAAAAGATAAAATGTTTCACCGTTCGGCATTAGATCAAATTATTGGACAAGATGAAGGTGGGTATTATATACTCAAAGATAAATATTCGAGTGTAATGGGTTTTCGATTTACGGATCCAACACTGACTTATTTTGATAAGAATTTAAACTTGGTAAAATCTGCAGACGTAGATCCTCAGAATGGACAGGAAAAAACAGATTTATGGAGTTTTATTGAGTTGGGTGATAAATTATACATGCTTTCTACTTATGATAACTACAAAGCCGATAAAATTAGTTTGTATTGCCATGATATTAATAAAAGTACTTTAGAAGTAAGTGCTGATCCTAAAAAAATTGCTGAGGTAAAATACAAGGGTAAAAATAATGAGCGTGATTTTAGTTATAAATTATCACCAGATTCCTCTACTATTCTAGTTTCTTATAATTTACCCTATGATAAAAAAGACGATAAAGAAGGCTTGGGTTTTATTGTTTATGATAGTGATTTTAAAGAACTATGGAAAAAAGAAGTGAAATTACCTTACGAGGATAAATTATTTTCTGTAGAAGATTATAAAGTGGATAACGATGGAAATGTGTATGTATTGGGTTTATTGTATCAAGAAAAAGGAAAAATGAGAAGATCGGGTAAACCCAATTACGAATATCGTTTGCTTACCTATAGGCAAGAAGGTGAAGTGGCCAATTATGTTTTTAATTTGAATGATAAATTTATTACCGATATGGGTATTGCTATTGCAGAAGATGGTAATGTTACCGCAACCGGATTTTATTCTGAAAAAGGAAATTATAGCATTAAAGGAATTTTTCATACAACCGTAAATAATGAAGATCAAGTAATCGAAAGCAGAAATGTTCAGGAATTTGATAAAAAATTTCTAGAAAATTTTATGAGCGAAAAAAAAGCAGAAAAAGGTGTTGAACTTAGCAATTATAAATTTGACCATATTTTAAGCAATGCTGATGGTAGTACTACACTAACTGCTGAACAATATTATGTGACTATTTCTACTTATTATGATAGTAAAGGATATCCTCATACACATTATCATTACCACTATAATGACGTTATGGTTATTAATTTAACATCTGAAGGAAAAATTAATTGGGCAAGTAAAGTGCCTAAAACACAAGTTTCAACTGATGATGGAGGCTATTATTTATCTTATTCTTTAATTCCTACAAATAACAAATTGTATTTTGTTTTTAATGATTATACCAAACTCATGGAAGATGAAATGAAAGGCAATAAAAATGCTATACATTTTGGTTTAGGAGCATCTGTAATTGCAGTTGCAGAAGTTGATGAACATGGAAAAGTGGCAAAAAGAGTATTGATAGAAAATAAAGATACAGACGTTAAAATTAGGCCTAAGGTGAGTAAAAATGTAGGTGAAAATGAAATGCTGGTAATTAGCTTAAAGCGTAAAAAATCTCGATTGGGTAAGTTCATATTTAGTGCCGGAAAAACTTCAGGTGCTTCGGTTAATTAAAATCTATAGTTATATAAATAATGAAAAAAATATTTTTAATTGTTTTAGTACTTCACATCTTTAGAGTTTCTATTGCTGGAAATAGCATCTCTTTAGTTTTAGGCGATAGAATAGATGTGTCGGAAACAAAATTTCTATCACAATCAAAAAATGGAGATTATGTATTTAGTACATCTAGAAATAGTAAAATCATTAAAACCGATAAGGATTTTAAATTGTTAGAAACAGCTAAAATAAAAATAAAAAATAAGGAGAATAAAAAGGTATGGCCTTTAGATATATTTGAACTTAATAACAAGTTTTATTTTTTAGGATTCAAATATTTTAAAAAATCAGATGGCAATCGTTATATAAACCTTTATTGTGAGTCATTTGATATTAATAATATGGAATTGGGGAATGATCTTATATTATTAGGAGAAATGCCTACATCAACCTTTATGACATACGGTTATAAATTATCTCCCGATAAAAGTAAAATTCTGTTTTATTCAAAAAAAGACATGACCTATTATCGCGAAAGTTATGATGCCAAGGATGCTATTGTTGGGATGGGGTATATGCAAATGGGTAATACATTTATTGATCAGGTTTATTTTAAAGTATTTGACCAGAGCTTAAATAGTTTGAGTGATGTTATAAAATCTCCGTATACCAATAAAGATGAAAATGGTTCTATTTTAAGAGATATTGCTGTTAATAACGATGGTAATGTAAACATACTTACCTTTTCACCTAATAAAAACAGTAAGGATGAATATAATTTTATATGGAACAATAGAGCTTATGTTGCAGGAGAAAATAATCCCGAAAATGATATTGTTGATGAAGATAAAGAGTTCAACAATATTATGGATTTAAGATATGCCTTTAAAGATGACAACCTACTTGTTGTAGGTCCTTATAGCAGCATTTGCAACAGGAAAAACTACATGAGAAAAGTATATACAGAAAGTGGATTAAGAAAGAAAGATTTATCTTTTTCTGTTGAGGGTATCTTATTTGGAGAATGTACAACCGAAGGTAAAATTAAAGACTATGTTAACATTGATTTGTCGAATGAATTAAGCTCAAAATACAATTTGCCTTTAAAGGATAAAAATTCAAAAGAAGAAATTAATAATTTGCTTTTAGATGAAGTAATAATTGATGATGAGGGAATCAATCTTTTAACGCATGTGCAATCGATTACAAGAATTTATTATTTATCATCAGCGGGTGCACTCCCTAATGTAGAAGATGAAGTGTCTAATAAAAATATTTTTAATATAAAACTATCAAAAGATAAATATGAAATAGAATCTCTTAAAGAAATACCCATGAATGTGGTAGTAACTAAGAGTGGCTATGACATGACTAGTTATGAAAAAAAATGTTACTCGTATTATACAACAAAAGATAAAGAGTATTATTTAATAAATGATAATATTGCTAATGAAAATCTTGCGATTAATCACAAATGCACCGAAGAAATAAAAGAAATAAGTGTGCCTAATAAACCTTCTTCAATGCTTAGTCTTTCATCTAGTAAAGAATATTTGGCCATCTTATCTTGTGATAAAAACAATAATGATTTTGAACGAATAAATTTGGGAGATGATTTATTTCAGAGTGACTGTGAATTTAAAAATGAAGACAACATGCATTGCCTTCCTGTTTTTCTCTTTTCAAGTGTTAATGTAACCAAACATCTTTGGCTGGGTAAGATAACTTTAAATTAATGTTTGTATCCTATCTTTAAAACGAAAAAGAAGCTCCTAACAATAATAAGATTCTTTGATTCGGATAATTATACCAACGTTGATAACGCGTAGAAAGTAAATTATTAATGGTAAAAAATGCCGACATTCTTTCTGTGTATCGGTATTCAAGCCCAAGATTGATATCAACAATGCCTTTTAATTTTACAGGAACTACATTGCCTGTAGCATCAAAAGTTTTAGCATAAAAGTTATTCATTCCAATAATATCTGCTTTTGCAATAATTTTATCTTGTAATAAATATTCAGCAGATAAGGTCATCGTAAAAGTAGGCTTATGCCAAGCATACAATTCATTTTTTAAGGTGTAATGAAAATAATCTCCTTTAGCTATTATTTTTAGTTGCTCAATTTTTTGATAGGCTGCTTGTACATGAATCTGTAACAATTGAACTGTATCGTAAATCATATTAAATCTATTGTGTACAATATCATTAGTATCGTTTATATAAAATAACATGTTTTCAATGGTACCATAAGAAACATGCACATCATAAGGAATATATAATCCTATAAGGCCTTTGCTCCCTATTGTTCCCATTAATTTTTCGTTTGTAGGCATTAATAAAGGCGATGATACAATAAATGGATTTTCATCAGAAGTAGTTTTGAAATTATTCTGTTTTAACTGGCCTTTTAATGAAGCATAAATAGAAACAAAATCTCCTACGAGCTTATAACTGGCATTAACATTGGGATAAAAATGAAGATGCGCGGTAGAATCAGCATCCAAACAAGGTGAAATACCTATGCCAAAGAATAGTTTGTCATTTTTAGTAATGATCTGAGGATTTAAGCTTAATGTAAATTCCCCCATTGTATCTATGGCTGAGGATAAATGATTGTAATAGAGTTGTGCATTGCCTTCAATACGCCATGATTCTAAAGTTCTTCCAAATGTAGCATCAGCTATAAAATTATTTTCAGAAGTTTGATACGAATCAGATAGATAATGAAATTTAAGTCCTGCATTGTAGGATAATTTTTTTTCATCATTGGTTGTACTGTAATAGCGGGCTTTACCTTCAAAATAATTAAATATTTGTTTGATATCTGTTTTGTCAATTGTAGTGTCATTGGTAGAGAAGCCATAGAAATGTATTTTATGATAATTATAACTTAAATCGGCTGCTAAAACAGCGTCTTTATAAAACTTTTTTCCATATACGTTAATATTGTTTTCGCCATAACCGCTGTATCCAACATTATCAATGGTTCCAAATGACGATAAATGCCTTGCATGAGCACCAATAGAATATTTTGTTGATCTTAAATTATGAATCCAAGCTTCTGCATAGGGTGTATTGTATGTTCCCATGCCTAACCTTATATGGCATTTGTATAATTTATTTAGTAATTCTCCTTTTAATTTTACGGCATCAATAGGTTCGGGAGAAAACGAAGTATTACCAATTTTAGGTTTTAACATATATCCAAATTCTTTGGTTGCCTGAATAGAATCATGTAATTGAGGTGTTAAGCTAATTTTAAAGGCGTCATTAATTACGGGCTCGTAAGGCTTCACCACATTAATTTCTTTTGTGAGGGAACCATTATCTTCATCACTTTGTGCATAAAGTAAGGTGCTATAATTTAAAAGCAGCATTATAGATAATAAGCTTATGTTTTTCAAAAGAGCAGTTCTAAAAATTATGTTTTTTAGCTTCCTCTCCCTTAATCCCTCTCTAAGAGAGGGACATAAATTGTAATTTTTAGAACTGCTCATAATATTATTTATTTTTTTTATTATCACCATTTAATTCAATTTCCATTGGTTCTGTTGAACTGTTTTTGTTTTCGTTTTTATCTGAAGTTCCAATCTTTTCCAACTTACTTTTAGCAATTTGTAAAATATCGTCAGTGGTATTTTCGTAATTTTCAATAACGCTTTCAAGTGTATGCTTAGCTTGAAAAGTATCATTTTGCATAATGTAATTATCGGATAAAAGAATAAAGCTTTTTGCAAGCCAATAGGCGTAAGAAGAAATGTCATTACTTAATTGAAATATCTTTTTCTCACATTCTTTGTATTTATGTTCAAGAAATAAAATGTTGGCAATATTGTATTGTGCCTCTGCCCCTAATTCATTTTTAGAAATACGTATTGTATTTTGAAATGCGGCATAAGCACTATCCAAATTATTTTGTTGTAAATAGGATTTAGCAGTAATCATATAAGCTTCTCCCATTATTTCGGGCTCTATTTTTTCTGCATGCACTATTTTTTGTGAATATTCCATGGCCATGCTGTAATTAGATGAATTAAAACTACATCGCATAACACCAATTTGAGCATCTATTTTGTTTTTTAAAATTTCGGCTATTTCTTCAAGTAATAAATAACGCATAAGGGCTTCTTCACAATTATTTTTAGAGTAGTAAATTTTGCCGCTTCTTACTAAGGCAGATTCCGTAAAAATGCTTTTAGGTTTGGATGTTACAAAATCATAGCCTTTTAATGCTTGGTCGTAATCGTGTAATTTATAATCACATTCAGCTTTGTAAAAAGAGGCATTTAAAATAAATACACCATCAGGAAATTTTTCAATATAACTGTTAAAATTTGTACCTGAATGGGCGCAATCGCCTTTCATATATTGTTTTTCTGCTGCTTCATAAGTTGTTGAATCTTGTACAGCTTTTGAAACATCAGCAAATGGAATATTTATAGCTATATCAAAGTATTCTTTTGTTTTTCCATTATCTACACATATATTTTTAATACTTACTAATGCTTGCTTTGCATCTTGCGTTGCGGGAAATTGAGATATTACTTTTTTAAATATTTCCATGGCTTGCTCATCTTTTTGTTGGTTATAAAGAATGAGTCCCATTTGAAGCATGGCAGTACTTAAATAGCTGCTGTTTTTAAAATTATCAACTAATTGTTTATAATAGGAAAAGGCTTCATCAGGCTTTGATGATATGAGGTAAGTTTTTGCAATTTCATAGGTGGCATCGTCTCTATAATCAGATTTTGGGAATTGGCTCAATACATTTTGCATGATGCTAATTTTTTGTTCTGCTTTATTAAGCAAGCCTGCTACAAACCCTTTTTGAAATAGAGCGTAATCGGTTGCAAGATTATTTTTACTTACAACTTGATTGTAGTAATCATAAGCATTTTCATAATCTTTTTGAATAAAATAACTATCAGCAGTACGAACTAGGGCATCACTAATATTTTTTCCGTCTTCATTACTGGCCTCTTTAACAAATGTTCTAAATGAATTAATAGCATTTTTATAGTCTTTTAATTTAAAATAAGCATATCCAATATTGTATTTAGTGATAACAAATTGTGACATATTTGTAGCTCCCTGTGCAGCAAGAAATGTTTGGTACTTTTCTATGGCCTGTTCATATTGCATTTTTCTGTAATAACATTCTGCTATCCAATAAAGCACTTCAATATTAATTTCTTTGTCGAGCGGATATTTAAGAGCTTTATCAAAATGTTTCAATGCTTCATCGTACTGGGCATTATTAAAAAGTTCAACAGAACGGTTAAAGGCAATTTTTTGATATACATTTTTTAATGCAGGGCTTAGTGTTTTAATATCTTCAATTGATTTTAATGCTTCTTTGTAATTTTTTGTGGTAAGATAAATACTTACTAAATATTCTTTAGCTTCATCATGTCTTGGTGAATTAGGATATTTATCAAGATAATCTTGTAACGCAATAATGGCCTCATTATAGGGATTAAATGACAATTCATACGATAGTTTAGCGTAGCTAAATAAGGCATCTTCCATTAATTCTTTATCAAAAGAATAATGTGAGGCAGATTCAAATGCGTTGCGGGCATTTTGTTTGTTCCCACTCTTTAAATAACAATCTGCCATGTGGTAATACGCCAATTGTGTGAGAGAATCTTCTTTATTGGTTATACCCGAAAAATAATGAATGGCTTCTTCGCATTGTTCGTTTTTATAATAAGCATAAGCTAATTCATATTCATCAGCTCTTTCAACTCTGCTTGCTCCTTTCACAAACTCTTTTAGGTAAGGAATTGATTTGCCATAACGTCCTGTTTTATAATAAGCATCTCCTACTAAATGGGCAATTTCAGGCCTTCTTTTTGAACTAATAGAATCAAGCAAGGGAGAAACAAAACCGATAAGTTCATTGTATTTTTGTTGCAGGTAATAAATTTGGGCAATATACAAAGCAACGGTTGATTTGAAATTGTTATAATCTTGAGGTTTTGAAAAAAGCGTTGATGATGAGGAGGGTTGATTGTATAATTGTAAAAAACTAAAAAGAGCTGCATCGTATTTTTGTGATACATAGGCTATATGACCATAATAATATTGTGCAAATGGAGAATAGAGGCTACTGATATCTTTTATTTTACCAAAAAGGTTACTTGCTTGTTCATTTTTTTTGAGCATAAAACTGGTGTAGCCATATTTAAAATAATATTCTGATGATTGTTTTTCATCTAAATCTGTTGGATCAACATTCTCAAACCATTTTGCAGCTTCCTCGTAATTACTTTTTCTAAAATAATATTTTCCTAAAAAATAGTTGGCTAACCTTGCTTTAGGATGTTCGGGATATTTATGAATAAATTCAATAAGTAATAAATCCGCATCGGGGTTATATAGCTCTAGTCCGCATAAGCCGGAATAAAATTCAGCATTGATTTTTATTTCAGAATTTTGATCTCCTATTTGCATAGAAGTTTTATCGAAATACTTTTGAGCAGAGCCGTATTTTTCTTTTTGAAAAAGTTCTAATCCTTTTTTATACTCTTTTTCTGAATCAAAATATATATTTGGTTTTTGGGCCATTGCCTGTAAAGACAGTAGCCAAACAAGTATTACAGCAAAATATTTCATATGTAGATAATTTGTTTTTAAATGTCATCCCGATTTATTGAGACGTTCTGCCTCTTTATTCGTGTTTTTGCAAGTTTACACCTGCTATCCCGTATACGTAAGAGGTTACTTTTAGCCTTAAGATAAATTTAAGCAATAGGCTTGATGGGTTTTAGTGGATTAAAACAACTTTTCAACGTTTGCTTGTTTATAAATATTGTTTGGAGAGAGCCTTTGTTATTTGGATGGGAATTAAAGAATGTAAACAAGAGAAGTTTGAAAGATTTTTTAACGATCACTTATTTTAGTTTTTTATTTGAAAGGTGTCTTTTTCTATCGCGTTTGGTTTTTTTATCAAGATTTTTACTGATAGCTTCTGTTAAATCAATACCTGTTTGATTGGCAAGGCATGTAAGTACAAAAAACACATCTGCTAATTCATCTGCTAAATCTTTTCCTTCATCAGATTTTTTGAAGGATTGCTCTCCATATGTTCTTGAAATAATACGTGCTACTTCTCCAACTTCTTCGGTTAAAATGGCCATATTGGTTAATTCATTGTAATAACGAATTCCGTTTTCTTTTATCCATTTATCAATGGTTTTTTGAAGTTCTTTAATAGTCATAGGAAAAATTAGGTTTATTATTGGTTTAAAAAAATAATTCCAAACCTTCCTCTCCCTTTGGGAGAGGGTTAGGGTGAGGGCCTACTTCATTTTTTTCCATTGCTTAATATAAGCTTTTTGTAAAAATTTTAATTTTTTATTGCCGCTGGTATAGTTAAGAACGTAATTCTTGGGATTTTCAGCCGGCTTATCGCCTTTATCTATAATTGCTTTTTCTCTTCCAAAGCGCATTTGAACTTGCTTAAATACTGAACTGCTATAGTTTTTATTGGCAGCATCTGCAAGAAGTGACAAAGCGCTAGCATAATCTTTTTGGTTGAGATAATAATTAGCTCCAAATATCTTTAACTCGTTATTGTTATTGTTTAAAATGTATTGATAGGTAGTAGTATATGCTAAACCAAATGAACTTACTTTGTATTGCTCATAATACTTATTGGCATCAATGTATTTTTGTATGGCATAATCGTATTTATGACTTGTAATTAAGCTATTGGTTTCAAGTAGCATGCTTTGATAGGTTGCAGCTGCTACTATTTCATTTAATTTTTCATCAACTATTGTGGGCGAAATTACACATATCCCATTACTTGAGGCATAATTTTTAGCTTCATTTAAAATATTTTGCGCATCTATAAATTGTTTGTTAAAAACTTTTTTGTTGGCATTTTCTATTAGCTCATTATAATGGTTATTCGCATTGATACATTCTTGTGTATACAGTTTCTGTTTAAGTTCATCTATTCCTACATTTAATTCTTTGTTATCGCTTAAGCCATATTTAGCCTGTGTTTTCTCAATTTTATTAATATTATTTTTAGCGCTTGAAACCAGATTTTGCTTTACGTTTGCATTACCTTCAATTATTAATTTAGTAATAATTGGTTTTGCTGCTAATTTTTCGAGAGGCGATAAATCTTGATTTCTATTAAAGCCAAAATCTTTCTCAATTTTTTCTGCATCATCTAATTCGTCAAGTGCGGCTTCATAGTTGGTATTATTAATATATTGTTTTCCCATATTAATATGGTTGGTATAATAGTTGAAATATATTTGACGCAACAAATCATCTCCATCAACATTGTTGGTAATGTATTTTGAATTGTTTTTTTGAAAATCTGCGGCTTCATGAACTTTTTGTTCTGCACTTTTTAAGTCGCCTTTTGCTAAATAGATTTTAGCATTATCTAATATTGTATGGTAAATGCCAAGTTTAGCTTCTCCAATTGCAGCATACATTTCTTGGTTGCAAATCATATTAGGAACCGATGAGCATAAGTTTTGCATCTTATACAACTGATCAAGAGCTGCTTCGTATTGATGATCTTTTATTCGGTTTTTAGCTTGTACAAAATAAAAATCGCAAATGTTGTATAATAATTTTTGTACAGCTTCATTCGTTAATGGATCCGGATTCATTTTGTAAAGAATATCCTTTGCTCTTATTTCTGCATCAATCATATTTCCATTTTCATAATCCATTTTTGCTAATTGAAAATGTGAGGGAGCAAACATGGGGTTGTATGATATTGATTTCATAAAACAGTCTTTTGCAATTTCAAATTTCCCATAGCTTAATAAATCAACACCTTTAGTATAGTAAAGCTGGTCTAAAGTTTTTAATGTAAAATCTATTGCTTTACGAATTTTTGCAGCCAATTCAATAAGGCCATTTAGCTTTTGAATGTATTTTATAGGATCATTTTTTTGAAGGTTTAATTTGCTAGTATAATCTTCTTTTTTAAGTTTTTCTATTAAAGCTTCAGCATTTGATAATGTAGTGTTGTTGATAGCAATCAGGTCTAAATTTACCGGATCAATGTTTTGCAAATTTTTATATGTAGTTTGTAAATTAACATCAGTACTATAATAATCTTTTACTAGGTTTATTTTGTTTTGAAGTTGACCGATATCTTGTTGGGTATAGATAAACTGTACATTGTTAACTTCTATTTTTATTTTATTAATAAGAGTTGAATCGGTAAAAGTATAATTAAGTTCTTGTTGATTAGGATTAAGTTTATAGAGGGTGCCTTTGTATGTGTTTTTTACCAGATTGTTATTTGCAACAATGGTTATGTCTATAAGCAAATGATCAGGCTGGAGTTCATCTGAAATATCAAAATCTTGAAATTTATTGTTACCATTAGATGCGATAGATTTGATTTTTATTTCGGCATCGTATTGCTTTCCATTTCTGGTAACTTTAAGTTGTTGTGTAAATGTAAGTGAGTATAGGGTATTTCTTAATGGTAAATTACTTTCTTTAGAAAGCAATTGAATAATGGTGTTTATTTGAGCCTGGTTGCCTTCTGATGTATTTTTATATTTGCATTCAAAAGAAGGATTAGTAGTTTCGTTAAATAAAACCTGATCTTGCGCAAAGGCCATTGCAGATGATATACAAATTACAAAGCCGAGTAAGAGATTCTTCATAGAAAAATTAATAGTTTTGTCAGATAATAAAGTTTTAAATTCTACCTAATGGAGAATTCACAAAGATATTAAACAAATACCTTGCCAGAGCATTGAACACCATGAATCATGAATATTACATGAGCCGCAGTATTGAACTTGCCCAGATGGGAATGGGTTGCGTAGCACCCAATCCTATGGTGGGTTGTGTGATAGTTTTTGATAATACAATAATAGGAGAAGGTTATCATTATAAATATGGTGAAGCTCATGCGGAAGTAAATGCAATTAATTCGGTTGAAAATAAAGAGCTTTTAAAAGAATCGGTTCTTTATGTTAATCTAGAACCTTGTGCTCATTATGGTAAAACACCTCCTTGTGTTGATTTAATTGTTGAGCATCAAATTCCAGAAATTGTGATTGGATGCATTGATACTTTTTCTAAAGTATCAGGCAAAGGAATTGAAAAATTAAAACAAGCAGGATGTAATGTTAGGGTTGGGATTTTAGAAAAACAGGCTCGTTCTTTAAACAAACGTTTTTTTACTTTTCATGAAAAAAAACGACCTTATATTATTTTAAAATGGGCTCAAACACTTGACGGTTTTATTGATGGTTTGCGTACCGATGCAGATCCCTTACGCCCCAATTGGATTAGTTCACAAGCCTCTCAAAGATTGGTTCATAAATGGAGAACGGAAGAACTCGCAATATTGGTAGGAACTCGAACTGCATTGAATGATAATCCTATGCTTACCGTTCGCTTGTGGGATGGAAAAAATCCTGTAAGAATTTTAATTGATCGCACCTTGCGTATTCCACGGCATTATCATTTATTTGACCAATCGGTACCCACAATTGTATTTACTGAAAAAAATAAATTGTCAGAAAATAATATTGAGTATGTGGAGATAGATTTTTCAGCTTATATCGTACAACAAATCTTGAATGAACTTTATAAGAGAAATATACAATCGGTTATTATAGAAGGAGGGGCTGCAACAATAGAATCTTTTGTTGAAGATAACCTTTGGGACGAGGCCAGAGTAATTATTGGTAATAAAACTTTTGGAAAAGGGCTAAAAGCTCCGGTACTTTATAAAAATATTCATTCAATTGAAAAAACAGGGGAAGATAAACTACTTTATTACCATAATACTGCTTGGTATTAATTTTTTCAATCTTTTTGAAACCTTTTTCAAATTATCAAGTATAAGGATGGATTTAAATATATAAAACCATGAAATAGCCATGCACTTGTAGTGCGCAAATGTTAATAAATATAACATGGCGTATTCCATATGGCAATTAAAAAACAAATTATATACATATGAAATAGCCATGCACCGAACGTGCACAAACACAAATGAATATAACATGGCGTATTCCATATGACTGCTAAAAAATAAAATTATATACATATGAATACAACCATCCAAAAATTGTATTTGTTTTTTCTATTGCCATTATTTTTAACCAATTCTATTGGCAATGCTCAAAACTGTGATACTTCAGCTAATAATAGAACGAATTTGGGTATTTATGGAGGTTCCGCATTTGATTTAACGTATTCACCTTTTTCAAATAGATTATTTGCCGGTGTTCTTGGTCCGTCTTCATTATTTTTTTCTGATGATACCGGCAATACTTGGCAAATGGCTTACCCCTATGATTCTCTCCAATATAATTGCGATGAACAAGGTTGGGGTGGCGGTACTGAAAAAATTGTAGCCAATAATATAGGTTGGGTAATAGCTTTAAATAAAGAAAATTATGGAAACGGTACGTTAAATTCAGTTACCTTAAATTATAATAATGGAGAAGCAAATGATTGGTTTACTTTAATGGATTCTTATACCATGAATAATCTTGGGTATGGAGATGTAATTCCTGTTGATGTTGCATTAACAGATCATTTTGCATATGCCTCCTTTAGCCATTATTTAATAATGAAAGGAAAAAATAGTACATATACTATTATTGATGTATTGAGTAAATTAAATTATCCTGATTCTTCTCAAATAGTATGTATAGCCCCTGCAAATTCAACTACAGGATTTCCTGTTTATTTGGCTATTGACACATCATATACTTCATATGAACAAACAGGTACAGTAGCCCATGTTGTTTATAAATATGATGGAGTAAATTTCACAAAAATTACACTTCCTTTTGTTACATCTATAGCTCGACTATTTTCTAACCCTATAGGAATAACAGGAGATACATTATTTATGGAAGCAAGATCAACTAATAATTCTAGCATTATTTATCGTGTATATAACGGAGGTGTTAACTGGATCTCTATAACAAATGGATTTCGATTAGAAGTTGATTATAGTTCTTATTGGGTAAGTGCCTTTCCGCAATCGAAAGGAATTATGCTCTCTATGGCAGGAAAGAGTATTTCATCAGATTTGGGACTAAGCTTTGTTAGCCTAACCAACAGTTCTGCTTTAAGTTCAGTCACGATGGCTGAACAACCAAATTCAAAAAATATTGTTGCATGTCAGAATTTTTCTGAAATTGTATTTAGTACAAATTGGACTTCAGGAACGTTTAGTGCAAATGCCAATGATGGTTTTGCAAATATTCAAATTAATAAAATAGCACGATCACCTCATAAAGGTTATTTTTATTTGGCTACCAATTCAGGACTTGCCTATACTACTGCCTATACAGATACAAATGTATTGGCCTATGATAAATGGCATACTACTCATGGGCAATTTCCGGTAACAAATTGTACTGGCGAATATGGGGTTCTTGCAATGGACCCTAATGATTCTTTACATGTAATTGCCGGAATAAAAGATTGGGGTAATGCAATAGGGTTTAGTTTAACAACATCAGGGCCAAGTGGATTTTCAACTATCACGCCATCTTTTACTTCAGCGGATGGAAGATTTGGAGATGTAGAATTTATAACCTCTAACATTGTTTTAGCCGTAACCGGAGCTTATTCAAAAGCAACATCAGGAACAGGAAATATTTGGAGATCTGCTGATGGAGGAAACAATTGGACTAACTTAAATGTAAGTGGATTTTCGTCTGGCAATTGCATTGCTGTTGCAAAAAGCTTAAATGATACCGTTATATACATTGGTACAGGAGCTGGAGATTATGATGCAGGTAAATTATGGAAATCGACCGATTTAGGGGTAAACTGGACTTTAGTAAATTCAGGCCCTCATGATATTATAGATTCTACTATTACAAGCCTTCCTATAACAGATATTATTGCAGACCCAAGGGGCACAGATACTATTTATATTGTTTCAGGACAATCTGATGTTACAGGAAAAGTTAATCTTGTTCCTCAAGCATTTGTTAAATCATATAATGGAGGTTTAACATACATTTATGAAAATGTAAGCGGGTATAAAGAATTTTTAGCATTAGAAATTGATCCTAATGCTCCTGATAGTAATGTATATCTTACAAATTATAACAAAATATTTAAATATAACCCGGCTTTAGATACTACAATTTTAATTCATAAAGGAATGCCGGCTGAAGTGTATTCTGATATTGCTATAGGTTCTATACTTGTAGGTACTACAACCGGTTTTTATAGCTTACATCCGGAAGAGAATAGCGGAGATACGAATTATGTGGGAATAAGAAGTGATAATAATAAGCTAGAATATAATTTGTATCCAAACCCAACGGCAAATGAAGCTACATTAAAACTATCATTAAAATTATCCGCTAATATAGTTATAGAAGTTGAGGATGTACTAGGAAGAAAAATAGAAAAAATTACTCAGGATAATCTTTCAATAGGCCAATACGAATTTAAAATCTCCACTAACAATTTACAAAATGGAACGTATATCGTTAATTTAAAAATAAATGGTGAAAATAATTGCAAGCTACTTTCTGTAATGAAATAAAAATGGCATTACTTATTGCGCATTGCAATAGTAATCATTTTAAGTTTTTCTTGTAATGTTTCAATTTCAGCTTTAGCTTTTTCTATTTTTTCATAAAAAGGAGCACAAATTTCTACCGCTTTTTTAGATTTCCCAAAAAAGGCTACGTTGTTTTCGAGTTGCAGTAATTCAGATTTAAGTACGTTAATGGTTTGCTCCACTTCTTTTTTCTCTTTGGTAAGCAATTCCAATTTGTCGGTAGATGAACTAATGTTTTTAATCTTATTTTCAAATTTCAATTGCTTCCTTTGTTTTTCATCAATATTAAATGAGTCGTACTTTACATTAATTAATTGCGTAAAACGTTGTGCAATTTTATCTTTATTTACAAGAGGCACAAAACCAACAGCATTCCATTTTTGTTGTACTTCGGATAAATAGGTTCTCCATTCATCAATAGAAGAGGGTTGGTATTTTTCTATTTCGGTAAGTAGCTCTTCCTTTTTTGTATAATTATTTTCTTGTTCAATTTTAATAGCTGCATAATGCTCTGATTTGAGCTTAAAAAAATCATCACAGGCTTTTCTAAAACGTTGCCATATTTTTTCAGATTTACGTGCAGGTACTGCACCTATTTCTTTCCATTCTTGTTGAATATCCTTAATGGCTTGTGTAGTTTGTTCCCAATCGGTAATGGTACCATTGGCTAGTTCTTCTGTTTTTTTACACAATTCATTTTTTTTATGAAAATTATCAGTTTGTAAGTTTCTTAAATCGTGATAAAAGGCTCTTTTTTTATCGTAAAAAACATCTAAGGCTATTTTAAATCTTTTTTTAATTTCGATATCTTCTAAAGCCTTTGATTGCAAAATATCACATGTTTCCCATTCTTTTTGGGTCGCAATAATTTCATTAGAAATTTCATCCCAATCTTTGGCAGTTTGAGCTTCTTTTGTATTTAAATTTTCTATTTTTTCACAAAGAGCTGTTTTGGTTTGAAAAAATTGTTTTCTCTTATCTTCATAATCTTTTAAATATTCTTGACGAGTTGCATGAATTTTATCGCTTGCAGCTTTAAAACGTTGCCATATTTCATCTGTTTTTTCTTTTGTTACCAAGCCAATTTTTTTCCATTCGGTATGTAATTTTTGCAATTCATGAAAAATAGCTTCCGAATATTTTTCTTTTGATAAATCTTCTGCTTTTAAACACAGTAATTCTTTATGATCGTAGTTCTTTTTTAATTCAAGTTGGCGGAATTCATTATTGATATTTAAGAATTCATAAAATTTACTTACATGATGTTGGTAATTATTCCATATTTCTTTTGTTTGTGATTGAGGAATATGTCCCGTAAGTTTCCACTTCTCTTGAATAATTTTAAATGATTTAAGCGTACTGGCAATGGGTTCATCACTATTTAATAGATTTTTTAATTCTTCAATTAGTTTTTTTCTTTCTTCAAGGTTGTTTTGTTTTTCAAGTTCAAGGTTAGAATTATAGAGGCGAATACTTTCTTTTATTTGATTGGTAATTTCATAAAATTCGTCCGTGATAGGGTCTGACACTCCAACATAATCTTCTTTTCTTCCACCTTCTAAAAGAAAATTAGCCAAACGCTGTTCCTCTTCTGTTTTGGTTTTTAAAATAAATTCATCACGAATGAGGTAGTATTCCTGTTTAATGATTTTTAAATCTTCTTCTTTTTTTAATTGATGAAATGCTTTAAGAAGTTTTTCGCGAGAATATTCTTTATATTTTTGTTTTAATAAAGATTGTTGAAGTTCTTGTATTTGTTCATTAGAGTTGGAAAAATTTGAAGAAAAGTTTTCCATGGTGGGGTCAAGTACTGCCATCATAATTTTAGGATTCAAATAGTTTTAGTATTGCATTTCTATTTTTTGGGTTTTTAAAAAACAGGGAAAAGCAATTTAGTATTTTTATAACAAATTCAAAACTAAATCGGAATAAAATAATACTTTAGTAAGAGTTTAAACTCATAAATATGCAACTTACAACCGTTCTATCTGATTCATTTGTAGCTATTACAGCACTTTTTTCATTTGTAAATATTTTTAAAAAAAATAATGACTTACACTTTTTAATCAAAATCATTCCTTTTTTGTTGATGATAGTAGCCGCATGCGCTGGAATACTTAGGTTTAGCTATTTTCCGGAGCTTGTAAATATACACGAGGGTCTATCAGCCTTTGCTTCGCATGTAGGGATGGTTTTTTTATTCATTCTCTTTTATTCATTTTTTATTAAACCGTTTCAATATACTATTCAATTATTGGTATTGCTCATTGTACTATCTTTTCTTTCTTTTTATTTTGATCCTACATTTCCTTATTCAAATATGATTTATACAAAAATAGCCGGAACTTTATCTGTTGTTGGTATTTTAGGAGTATGTATTTCACAATTTAAGAATCAAAAACAAGCAGCTCAATTGGGAATAATGGCTTGTATTTTTAGTATGGTAGCAGGAGCATTTAAGGAATTAAATATTGCAATGGCTCCCTTATTAAGTATTGATCTTTTTCATTACTTTTTGTCGCTAGCAAATGTATTGTGGGGCATGGCCTTAAAAAAATCGACTCTATCCAATGAATAATATCTATGGTCTTATTGGAAAATCTCTTTCTCATTCTTTTTCCCAACGCTATTTTTCCGAAAAATTTAAAAAAGAAAATATTGGTCATGTTTCCTATCATTTATTTGAATTAGAAAACATAGGCAAGTTTCTTGAGCTAATTAAAATTACTTCTGAACTAAAAGGTCTTAATATTACAATACCTTATAAGGAGGCGGTAATTCCCTTTTTATCTCAATTAAGTGATGAAGCAATGGAAATTGGAGCTGTAAATACCGTTAAAATAGAAAGAAAAGACAATCAATTAAAACTATTGGGCTTTAATACAGATGTGATAGGATTTAAAGATTCTTTGTTACCTCTACTTTCGTTAAATCATAAAAAGGCTTTAGTATTAGGCTCTGGAGGAGGAGCAAAAGCTGTTTGCTATGTTTTGAGGCAATTGGGAATAGAATACTTGATTGTGAGTAGAAATGATTCTCCTTTTTCAATTTCTTACCCTAATGTAAATAAACAAATTATTAATGATCATACCTTAATTGTAAATACTAGTCCTTTAGGGATGTATCCCAATATAAATGAAACACCATCGATTCCTTATGAATATATAACCTCAAAGCATTTTTTATACGATCTTATTTATAATCCGAAACAAAGTTTATTTTTAAAAAAGGGTAAAGCGCAAGGGGCTGTAATTAAAAATGGAGAAGAAATGCTTATTCTGCAGGCTGAGGCATCATGGAAAATTTGGAATAAGACCTCTCCCTAACCCAATGTCATTAATTTAAGTTTTATATGTACATTATTTGTTTTTTTAAAGTTATATGGTATATGCCAAGCTATCTTCATCATTGTTTGTGCACGTTCAGTGCATGGCTATTTCATAACTTAATGACATTGGTTGGGGAGAGGTCATGAAAAACAATTATTTCCAGTTTAAGCAATTTACCATTCAGCAAGAAGGGGCAGGAATGAAGGTTACAACTGAAGCTTGTTTGTTTGGTGCTGTGGTAATAAAAGAAAAGCCTAATACGATATTAGATGCAGGTTCCGGAACAGGAATATTATCCCTAATGCTTGCGCAACGTTTTACTGAAACTAAAATTACGGCAATAGATATCGATTCTACTGCGGCATTTCTATCCAAGCAAAATCTCATACAGTCTCCATTTTCAGATAGATTAACATCCCTTTCGGGAGATTATGCTGATTTATCAGAAGGGTTATTTTTTGATGCCATTGTATGCAATCCTCCATTTTATAAAACCGGTTTTTTATCTCCTAAGCAAGAAAGAAATATTGCCATGCGAGATGCATCAACTTTTGATAAAGTATTGGATTTATTTTCAAATCATTTAAACAATACCGGACAGGCATGGATTTTATTACCTCCTAATGAATATAATGAATTTGAAATCTTAGCAAAAAATAAAAATCTATTTTGTATGTATAAAATACATGTTGAAAATATGCCTGGTAAATTGTTTAGAATAATTGCTATGTTTTCAAAAACAGAAACGGAATGTAAAGAAGAACAAATTTGTATTTGTAATGATGATAGAAGCTATACAAATGAATTTAAAAACTTGTTGAAGGATTTTTATTTGGCGTTTTGATAGTCATGCTTTTTGTTGCTTGTTTAGAATATCAAATAGAACTTAACTTTGTTATAAATATTTTTCCATTATAATAGTATCATAATTTTTATAATCAACCCTTTGAATTTCTTTCCAACCACATCTTTTATATAAAGTTTCAGCAGTAAAGGTATATAGATATATTTTTTCGATTTTATTTTTCTTTGCATTTTGTGCTATTTCCTTTACTAGTATTTCTCCTAATCCATTATTTCGATATTTTTTCTCAACATATAATAATGCAAGCCAAGGTTTATGTTTTTTAAGATCGGGATAAACATTAAATATATTTACATTATTGCAAAGTCCACCCGTAGCAATAATTTCATTGCTGGTAGTTAATATTAACTGAAAGAGGGTATCATCACTAGGTTGGTTTTTGAGACGATGAATAGTTTTATCAATAGGGGTACCCCATTCATTATAATACCAATTTGCTATGATAATAATTTTTTCATGGTCTGAAGAATGAAGTTTATTTACTGTTACTTTGTGTGCCATTTTTATATTGGATAAAAAATATAGGACAAAGCTTAAATAATTCTAAAACTTTACAATCGAATAAGCGGGCAGCACAATTTTATTATTACTAATTTTTATATCCTTTTTTATTATAGCATCTGAATTAGCCCAAAATGCGATTGGGTTTGCAACTGTAAAAGTTTGGTATGGGCTTCCTTCATTTATATTTAAATCTTTAATATCAATTGTTACTTCTTTATCAGAAAGGTTTAACAAAATATTTTCTGAATTTGTTTTGCCTTTAAAATTCCATCCTACAATGGCATTATATGTTTTATTAAAAGAGGATTCTGAAATGTTAGTGTTAAAATCAAGTCGTGTTGCAACATCTTTATCTTTCATGGCATTTAAAATGATGCTGTAGGCATAACCTGCTGCTGAAAAATCAAATGGTCGGGTGGGAGCATTGCCTCCTGCATTTTTTAAATCATTAGTACCTGTGAAAATGGCTCTAAAACTAGGGTTGCCAATTAATGAATGGTACAATACCATTTCTACATTTTGATTGTTTAAGAAACCTAAAGTTAAATTGGCAGCATATAAACCATGTACCCAACGAGAATTCATTACATCTTTTTTTACATCAAAAGCATTGTATTCAGTAATCCATATTTTTTTATCGGCAGGTTGATTAACATCAAGTAATAATTCTCCGTTAAAGGATGCTCCTAATATGTTTGACATATCATTCATAGTTATAGCACTTTCAATACCACGACCAGGGCCAGAGTATGGATGTACGGTAATGGCAGTAATTATTTTTTCGTTTTTGATGACGTCAAAAATACCTTGATTCCAATTGGCTAAACGTTCATCTTTGTCTTGCCCTTTACGAGTAGCAATAACAGCAAATTCGGCATCATGAAATTCTTTTTTTATTTCTGTTGCCCATTTTACAGCTTCTTTGGCGTAATCAGTTGGTGAAGGGAATTTTGAAGTAAACACATTCTGACTTTTGTAGTACTCATTTCCCAGTTCGATATATTTTACTTGTAATCCAATTTGTTTGGCATGGCGTAACATTTCTAATTGGTAATTTAGATCAGAAGTAACCATGTTTAAAACAAGTACTGGTGTGGCTTGTGTTGCATCAATGGCGGTTTTAAATTCTTCGAGTGTGGCTGTAACAATATCTCGTTTACTAAATTCTTTGTCTTTTAATGCCTCCGGTGGTAGGTTGGCAACAAAGCCTCCTTTTTTCCAATCCCATAAACTAGAAACAGTTCCTCCCGGATAGCGCAAAAACTGAGAATTAAATTTTTGTAATATGGTTTGTAATTGTTTGTCTGTCCATTTTGGGCCTTTAATGGTATTGGTATTAAAACCAATAAAAGGGTAGGAGATATTTTTTTTGTAGGAGCTTAGTGAGCATTTTATTTCTTGAGGAGATCCTCCTTCATTATTTATTTTTGATTTATTTTTTGAATAAGAGCAGGCATATACAATTAGAATTGCCAATATTAAAAAGAGATATTTTTTGTAGTTCATCTGTTCTGTTATTTTATATGATTCGTTCCTACGGAACTCTTTTATAGATTTCTTTTCTCAACAGACTAAAGTCCGTTGTTACAAGATTGGTCGTTCCTACGGAACTTTAAATTTTATTGTAATATTTTAGTCCTTTATAAAGAGCCGTAGGCTCGATTTATATTGTAAGGATAGACTTTAGTCGATCCGAAAAGAGCGTGTACGTATCACGTGAGAGCCGGAGGCTCGGATTATATCTCTTATATCAAATCCTCAAAAATATATCTTTCATCATAAGGTATTTTAAACTTATCTAAAAACGCTAGATACTCATTTCTAAAAGTTTGCTTTTTATGATGAGCTTCTTGATTGGCGATATACTTATAAACATTATCAATATGGGAATGACTGTATGAAAATACGCCATATCCTTCCTGCCATTCAAATCTTTTCTTTGTCAATTGATGGTCATTGACATATTTTGATGATTTTGCTTTTACAGTTTTCATTAATTCCGAAATGGACACTACAGGTTTCAATCCTATAAAACAGTGAATATGATCTTCTACTCCATTTACAATAATTGTTTTACAACCAGTTTCATTTATTAAATTACCGATAACACCAAGTAATGTTGATCGCCAATCTTTATCAATTACAGCTTCTCTATATTTTACTGCAAAAACTGTTTGGAGATAAACTTGATGATAGGTGTTTGCCATTGTATTTTATGTTTTATATGATTCGTTCCTACGGAACTTATTTATAGTTTTCTTCTTTTCTCAACAGACTAAAGTCTGTTGTTACAAAATTAATCGTTCCTATGGAACTTTTATATATTTTCTTTTTTACCTGACTAAAATTCAGTATTATAAGACATACCGTTATTCAAGAACTATATTGATGTTATCATTTTAGTAAAGAACGGTTATGTGTTTTCTGCTAAGAGCCGTAGGCTCGATATATATTGTAAGGATGGACTTTAGTCTATCCGAAAGATGGAATACGAATCATGCGAGAGCTGTAGGCTCGGTTCATATCTATTCTTTCCTATACTTCAATAGTGAATCACAAAGCTGTGTAGTTACTAATTCTGCAGAAGGGTGATAAAGATGACTGCCATCAGTTGTTATATAATTTTTTGAGTCATTGATGTAATCAAAATAATGAATATTATTTTCTTTGGCATAATTGCCAATAATGGTGTCAAAATCAGGAAAAATTTTATTTTCTACTTCAACCATAGGTTCTGCAATAGGTAAACGTACAATGTATACTTCTCCTTTTTGTTTCAAATATTGAACCATTCTTTTAAAGGCATCAAAACGGGCTTGAGAAAATTGTATACCGTCATATTCTTTTAAATAATAATTGATTCTTCGCTTTAATCTGAAATTAAGATTAGCGGTATCCGCTTTTACAATAACATTCATGGAACCATAAATATTGTTGTCTAAAACGGCTCTATCGTTATTTCTCAATACATCATAAAAATGTTCAAATGCAAAATGACGTTCACTATAAAATTTTGTTAGGTATTGAATATTCGGATTGGTGGAACTGTTTGTAATTTTCCCTACAAAACTATTGCGTTCAGTAAATTTTAATGTGTCGTTAAGAATAGGCGCAGGAGCACAAAATGCTGAAGGACTCACTTCGAGGATAAATATTCCATTGGTAGTGCCATCAATTATTTTTAGTTTAATAAATCTTTCATAGCTGGGGCCATAAGGCGTGAGGCCCATGGTAAAAGCATGATTGACGATATAGCCATCAAAAGTTTTTCCTGCTTTTTCATTGATAATTTGCGGAATGATGCCTTGTGACGCACGTGAAGTTCCTAAAATAAGTGATGTTGCTTTTGGAGTCGTTAATTTAAGATAATAATGATCAACCCAATTGGGTTGCTTATAAATAATGGCAAGCAAGACTGAGGCTACTATTAATACTAGTAGCATATAATATCTCATCTTGATTAAAAACTCTTTCATGTCTAAAATTGAAAGTAAATAAAACTTTGTGTTGGTTTACCCATTTCTATAACTATACAAACTGTCATACCAAAATAAATTATCCAACGCCAAAATGTATTGTATTTTAAATCTTCTAATGGATGTACTTTATGTCTGTTTACCCATTCGAACAAAACAAAAATGGTCATGGGTAACACGAATATAATTTTACCCCATTGAATAGGATCAAATGTATGCGTGAAAAATTGATGGTAATAACCCAGTGCAGCATCTATTCCGGGAGCTCTGAAAAGCACTAAAGTAAATGCGGTAAAATTATAGGTAATGGCCATCATTATAAATTCTTTTAAAGGCGGAATTAAATGGTTATCCCCAAAAGTAATTTTTCTGTATTTTTTAAATGCAGTAAGATAAATTGCAATGAATAATCCGTTCAAAAATCCCCAAAGAGCAAAATTCCAATCGGCACCATGCCAAAGACCACTAATGGTAAAAGTAATAACCATAGCAATAGCAACTTTAGTTCCTGCTTTTTTTAAGCCAAACATATACATATAAACATAATCTCTAAACCACGATGAAAGGCTAATATGCCATCGTTTCCAAAAATCTTGTGGGTTGGGAGAAAAGAAAGGGTTTTTAAAATTTCGCATGAGGTTAAAGCCAAATAGCTTTCCTGTTCCTACTGCAATATCTGAGTAGCCGGCAAAATCACAATAAAGTTGAATGGAAAATAATACCCATCCAAAATATAAGGTGAGTCCACTCATTTCGGTATAATGGCCAAAAATATCATTTACATAAGGAGCAAAATTATCGGCAATCACTACTTTTTTAAACATGCCCCATAATATTTGCCGCATGGCGTCTCTGGCAATATTAAAATCAAATATCCTGGGCTTATTAAATTGGGGCATTAAGCTTGGAGCCCTTTCTATAGGACCGGCCAATAGCAAGGGAAAAAAGGAAACAAAGGATAAAAATGTAATATAATTTTTTTCAGGTTTTAAATGTCCTCTATAAACATCAATGGTATACGCTAATGATTGAAGGGTGTAAAAACTAATGCCTATGGGTAAAATAATATGCAAAGTGGGTCTGACTAAATTTATTCCTAAAAGACTAAATCCATCAACAAATGAATTAACAAAGAACCCAAGGTATTTAAATACGAAAAAATTGAGCAAGTTTAATCCCCAACTAATGCAAAGCCAACGAAATTTTTTCGATTTTTCAGTTTCCTGAGAAATTTTAATTCCCATGAAAAAATCAACAGTTGATGTTAAAAGAATTAAACCTAAAAAACGCCAATCCCACCAGCCATAAAAAATATAACTGGCAACAAGAATTAAAAAATTTTGAAGCTTAATGGTTTTATTAAATACAAACCAATACAGTATAAATGTGATGGGAAAAAAAAGCAGGTATTCAATGGAGTTAAAGGTCATCTTGGTATGAGCTAATCTCTATTTTCGTAATTTAATTTCTTTGCAAAGGTATTGTTTCTTAAACCAGTCGGATGTTTTATAAATACTAACATAATATACTCCGGCCGGATAATTACTCAAATCAATACTTTTCTTGTAAATATTATCATAAACAATTCCTTCTTCATAAGAAAGTATTTTATTGCCTTTTGCATCATTTACATTAATTGTAATATCATTTAATATGGCATCGTACACTCTAACATTAAATTTTGAAGTTGTAGGGTTGGGAAAAACTTTTACAGTAGTATCAGCAATTTCGTCATCTTGTTGGTATAATGTTTCACTTAAAAAGCGAGCAATATCAGCAGCCGATATATCTAAATAATTATACTGCCTTTGATTGGCGTCCGAAACAGATAAATAATCAGAGGGTTTTACTTTTAAACCGTGTCCCGCATCTGGATAATAATCCAATTGAGATTTAATACCCAGCCTTGCAGCGGTTCTACATATTGGAAATGAACCATAGGAGGTAGAATCATTTTCTGGTGGTACAGAAGCGTCTTGCAAACCAACAACAGCCATAACCGGTTTATCTCCTGCCTGTATCCAATTTGAATCCAATAAGGCTCCCCAACAATTAATGGCAACTTCATAATTGGCCGAAAAATTACTTCCCCCAAGATCTAAAGGCCCAATTCCGGTAGTATCAATTAATGTATCGGGTACTTCCCATTGATCTAAATAGGCACATTGCATAGACACATATGAACCGGAAGACATTCCTCCCACTACTATTCTGGAAGTATCAATATTATAATCTGCAGCGTGTTCTTTAAAATAACTTATAGCAGCCCTTGTATCTTGTACGCCTCTATAAATAGCACCAAATCTAGGATTGCTTGATGTGCCTTCAAATACATGCCCTCTGTAATCAATAGAGGCATTTAAATATCCTTTTTTTGCTAAATTTTTAGAGAAATAAATAATTTTATCTTCTTTTCTTGATCCTTGAGCAAATCCACCATGTAGCCAAATAATTAAAGGCCTTTTTTGCATGGTGTCGTTTCTAGGTTGATAAATATCAAAATACAAATCTTGGCTTGTATCTGCTTCAGGATAAACCCCCAAGCGATACCAAATATCAGTAATACTGTCTACATCATCGAAAATATTGTCAATAAAGCGAATTTGTGCTCGTGTAGAAAAGGAAAGGCAAAGCAAGAAACTTACTATAAGTACAATTCGTGATATTGAATATGCCATATATTAGTTAAAGAGCATGGAATTATTAGGCAAATGTAAGCCATTTTATATCATTATAGCATAACAATTTTATGTATAAATCCGATTGGGTTTCTTCTATAGTTATATTTGTTGATCATAAATTAAAATACTTAATACAATGAATACTGATAACTATTTAAATATAAAGACCTTTCTTTTGCCAAACGTAACTCTGATTGCGGTATCTAAAACAAAACCAATACATGCAATTCTTAATTTGTATAATACCGGTGAAAGGAATTTTGGAGAAAATCGTGTTCAAGAATTAATTGAAAAATACGAGTACCTTCCAAAAGATATCCATTGGCATTTGATCGGGCATTTGCAAACCAATAAAGTAAAGTTTATTGCTCCTTTTGTGCATCTAATTCATTCTGTTGATAGTTTTAAATTGTTGGAAGAAATCAATAAACAAGCTGGTAAAAATAAGAGAATAATCAATTGCCTTTTGCAAATTTATATTGCTAAGGAAGACACCAAATTTGGTTTCTCATTTGAAGAAGCGGAGCAATTAATGTATTCGGAGGAGTTGAAAAATCTTACAAATATTAAAATTGTGGGTCTCATGGGTATGGCTACCAATACTGAAAAGACTGAGCAAATAAGAGCAGAATTTAAAAGTTTAGCAGCTTTCTTTAACAAACATAAAAATTTTCAATTTTCAATTTTCAATCTTCAGTTTTTAAGTATGGGTATGTCTAGTGATTACCAAATTGCCATTGAAGAAGGAAGTAATATGATAAGAGTAGGAAGTTTGATTTTTGGAGAGAGGTAAAATTGTTGCCTGAGGTTCTCGAAGGCAACTATATTATAAAGTTCCTGCTACAGTTGGTTTCGAGAGCCTCAACCAACTGAGATGGAGGCTGAGGTTCTCGAAGCAACCCAGCTACGCTACTACCGTTTCTTGTTTTATAACCTTAGCAAGTTTTTCAATAAGATCTACTAATCTGTTTGAATAACCGGATTCATTATCATACCAACCCACAATTTTCACCAATTTACCATGTACCATTGTTAAGGCGGCATCAAAAATACATGAATGTGTATTGCCAATAATATCAACAGAAACAATAGGATCTTCTGTATATTCAAGTATTCCTTTTAATGTTGTATCAGCAGCTTTTTTAAATGCATTGTTGATTTCGGATACACTTGCTTCTTTTGTTAAAACAAAAGTAAAATCTGTTATTGATCCATCTGTAACAGGAACGCGAATGGCAGAGCCATCTAATTTCCCTTTTAAATGAGGCAATACCAAACTAATGGCTTTAGCTGCACCTGTGCTGGTTGGAATAATTGAGTTGGCGGCAGCACGAGCTCTACGTAAATCTTTATGTGGGGCATCATGTAAATTTTGGTCTCCCGTATAAGCATGAACGGTTGTTAAAAAACCAGATTCAATACCCCAGTTTTCTTCTAATATTTTTGCCATGGGAGCAGCACAATTTGTAGTACAAGAAGCATTAGAAAGTATTTTTTCATCACCACTAAGCGAGTTGTCGTTTACTCCTAATACAATTGTTTTTATATCATCACCGGTTGCCGGTGCAGAAATAATTACTTTTTTAGCTCCGGCTTTTAAATGTTTGCCTGCACCTTCACTATTGGTAAAAATACCTGTTGATTCAATTACAATATCCACTTCTAATAATGCCCAAGGCAATTTTTCAGGATCTCTTTCTTTATAAACCGGAATGTTTTTTCCATTCACAACTAAGCCATTTGTTGTAGCACTTACCGTTCCATTAAATTTACCGTGTACAGAATCGTACTTTAATAAATGTGCCAATGTTTTTGGATCAGTTAAGTCGTTTATTGCAACTACAGTAATATTTTTATTTTTAGCCAATTCTCGAAATGTTATTCTTCCTATTCGGCCAAAACCATTTATAGCAACTTTGATTGACATAATAAATTATATTAAAAATTAAGAATGAGGAATTAAGAATTGAAAACCAACATCAAAAGTAGGTTTTCTAACCATGTTTTACAAGAAATTATAAAATAAAAAAACCTATGTTTTTCAGACATAGGTTTTGAATGTTATATTTTTTTTTAATATTATTTCATTACTAATAGTTTAGCTTCTGCTTTAGATTCACCTGCTTTTAGCATAACAAAATAAGAGCCAGAACGAAGTTCTGCAGTATCAAATTGCGTAGTATGTGTACCCGAATTTTGCTTACCTAGGTTTATTGACTTCACTAATTTACCTTGCATATCATAAATTGACAAATCAACATTGGTATTTTCTTTTAGATAGTAACCAATAGTTCCTTTTTCTGAAATTGGATTAGGATAAACCTTTAAACCTGAAATATTATTTTTATTGCTTTGTGCAATTTCTTTAACTCCCATTAAACTTTCTGATGAATAGAATCCTCTTCCATGAGTAGCAACGTAAATTACTCCCGGATTGGATACTAAATTTTCTGGAGTAGTTGTTTGTTGACGAATCATAAATACAGGAATAGGGTCAATTCCATCTTCTACTGTCCATGAAGTGCCCCCATCTTCCGTTTTGTATACACCATATTCTGTTCCCACAAATATTGTTTTTGAATCGCTCTTGGTTACTAATGCTGTATAAACAGGTGCTTCAGGTAAATCTCCTTGAATGGAAGTAAAATTAGAAGTTGAAGTTGAAGCAGGATCAGTAGTAGCTGTTTTGGTTTCATATATATAATCTGTACTGCCAAAATTTCCCAAGGTTACAATTACATGATCTCCATCATTTGGATCAACCGTAACACTTGTTATTATTCTGCCGCTAAATCCTGCAATTTGAGTAGAAACTAAGCTGTATTCAGCACTTCCCACATCTCCACTTGCAGAATCTCTAGCAGATAATAAATTTGAAATACGATAAAGTTTACTACTACTATAAGATTTATTTGTGGCTATATAAATATTATCTCCATCTGCTGAAAAGGCAAATGTATTTGCTTGTTCAGATGAACTTACGCTAAGTATTTGAAACCATTCCGGAGTTATTGAAAAATCTAGTGCTTGTTTTGTCATCCAAACTGCACCGGTAAATCCAACTACAAAACTAGTATCAACAGGATTGCCATCCGTATCAAATTGTTCCCAAAGTCGTAAAGGGGTTACAAAAATATCTGTTCCAAAATCTCCATAAGATATTTTATCAGGATAAAAATTAGAATAATTTCCACCTATAGAAGAAGCTCTTTTAGCATCACTAGAATAAACAGAAGCAAAACTGGCATTGGGATTAATCATTGAAAAATCACAATAAAAACCATCTCCGCCATTCACTTCGGTTGCTGTTTGAACTGTATTACCGGAATAATCGATCATTTGTGTTCCATTGTCTTGGGCTCCTCCCATAACCTTACCATCATTTGAATAGGCTACAGCATAAAACTGAGTAATATTAAGCTTGCTATTAATACTACTAAAAGTTTCTCCTCCATCCTTTGATTGAAAAATTCCGCCATCACATCCAAAAAACATAAGATTATTAACATACGGATCACATACTATAATATGTTGGTCAGAATGCATCTGATGAGAAGTGCTCGAAAATGATAGGCTTTTTTGTTCCCATCCATCATTTTCTGACCATGACCAAATATCAAGTCCTCCTACAAATATTTTTCCGGGATTAGATAAAGAAACAGCTATGTCAACTGCATAGTTAGTTTGGGTTCCAATAGGTTGAAAAAGAGAACTTCCTCCCGGGCCAATCACAGTCCATGTGTAGCCTCCATCAGTTGATTGATAAATATTACTTAACCCTGGATCATTATCATCACTACTTCCGGCAGCACAATAAACATAATTAGGATCTGAAGGAGCAAATGCAAATTCATAACGTGAAACTTTTGAATTATAAATTAAATTATCGGCAAGACTACCGGATATTTTTGTATAAGTTCCGGAATCTCCATTAGGAGAAATATAAACAGTTGTACTTCCATTATCGCATATTACACTTCCTGTTGATGAAACAGCTATGCATTTGCATGAGGAAGTGCCCATAAATGCTTTTCCCCAGGTAGAGCCACCATCGTTTGAAATTCTTAAACCACTACTTGTAGCAGCATATATTCTACTAGAATTTTTTGGGTCAACGGCCAAACGGTTTACGTTTTCCCAAGCAGAGGGCTCTGTGCTATTTTCCCAAGTTGAAGTTAAGCGTGAAAAAGTATTCCCTCCATCAGACGATTTAAAAACTCCTGCACCTTGAGCTGAACTTAATCCTAAACCAGATGGTAGACTTTGAATATCTGCTTCTCCTGTTCCAACATAGATATCTCCATTGGGCGCTTGTGTTATACATGATATAGCATAATTCTCATCATCAATGGTTGTAACTTTTTCCCATGAAGAGCCTAGTGTTTTTGATTTCCATAAGCCACCACTTACGCTTCCTGCCCATAATGTATTGTGATCTTGATTGTCAACTATAATGGCTCTAACTCGTCCACCCACATTATCTGGCCCAAGTTCTTTCCATACCATGGAGGTAGTAGATGTTTTTGATTTTTTTAAAGCAGCTCTTTGTAGAAGGGCTTTATTCATATCATTAATGTCAATAGTACCTGTAACATAGTTTGTTTTTATTTTTTTGTAATATTCCAAAGCACCGGCAATTTCTTGTGCTTCATTTTCTTCTTCTTTCTCGAATTTTGATTCTAGTTTATTGATTAAACTATTGCTATTCTTATAAAGACTAATGGATACTATTACAATAGCTGCTATTGCAGTAGATCCTGCAAAGTACTTAAGAGTAGATAAATAATTCTTCATAGGTATAATGTGTTTATTTTTTCGGGTCGCAAGTTACAAATTTAATAATAAATTGTTTGTTTCTTAGTTGATTAATGTAAACATGTAAAGATGTATTTTTTTGATGAATGGCTAAAAAACAAAAAAAGACATTCATCGGAATGCCTCTTCAAATTAAATAAATGTTTTTCTTTCTGAACTAATTAATATAAATAGTTTTAGAATAGATATTTTCTTGATCGTTTACTTTTAAAAAGTAAACACCGTTTATAAATGATGGTAAATGAAGTTCTGTAGACGATTGTTCTGTTTTTTCATATACCAATTGTCCGGTTGCATTATAGAGTTCTATAGTATAGTTGGCAATTTTGTTTTCTTTTATAGGTAAAATATAACTGAGATTGCCGTTATCACCAACATTGATATGTAAGTTATTTTTAAATTCAACTGTTGGTTTAGGAGTTTTATTACTTGTTATTACTGTGCCTTGAAATAACCAATTGAATGCATTTGGATATTCTTGTCCCCAAAACCATTCTGCATGTTCTCCATTTGCAGGCATGGATATCGCAATATCACTAAATGGAAACCCAATGCCCATTAATGTTTTAATCATGGTAGCAACATCATTTTGCATGGTAGCAGATTCTTGTCCACCTACTAAAAAATAAAAACGCATGTCGTATTGTTTTCCTATTGTTTGAGCATAAGTAAACACATCACTTGCAAACCAAAACGAAGGAGAAAACACTCCTGCTTTACTAAAAATATTTTGGTATTTCATAGCAGTATAAAATGTAATTAAGCCTCCCATTGAACTTCCAACAATTGCAGTATTTTCTCTTGTAGGTAAAGTTTTAAAATGTGCATCAATGTATGGTTTTAGTGTATTTACCATAAAATCGGCATATAAATCACCTTGACCGCCTCCGTAAGATGAATTGTACCAGGGTGAATATTCATCTATTCTATAACCGCTTCCATTATCAACACCCACAACAATTGCCGGTACTCCATTATTATTTTGAATACTTTCCATAGATTCATCTATTCCCCATTCATCACCAAAAGAATACATATAATCAAATAAATTTTGTCCGTCTTGCATGTATACTACGGGATAATTTTTGTTTGTTGTAGTATAATAATCTTGGGGTAAGTATACCCAAACTCTGCGAGTACGGCTTAATTGAGGCATATTAAAATTTAAATCAAGTATACGGGTATTTCCAACAGCGGTATGAGTGCCGGCCATGTCTTCCCAATTTCCCACTTGGTTGCTTATGGTTGCTCCATTAGAATAGGTAAAAGTTCTATTGGGCATATAGGTTCCATCTGTTTGTGTTTCTACTGAAGTCCAATCGCCACGGGTAAATTTATATTCTATTTGAGTTCCATTGGTAGAATTAATATCAACAGAATAATTGCCATTTGAATTAGGAGTTAAAATATAATTTTGATCAGCAGCATCCCAATTGTTAAAATTACCGGATACATATATATTATCCACTAGAGGAGTATAATAATCAGGTATTGAATTTACTTCAATGGTAACTTGTGCAAGAGATACAATACTTAGTGAAATGCCCACTAAGGTTAATAAATAGATTTTTCTCATAAATTTTTAAATAGGGGTGATAGATGGGTTTATTAAAGATGCAAATCTAGTGTATTTTATACATTTTGCAAACCATAGTCTAGCTTTGTTGATAAAAAATGTTTTAGAGAAGAGGGATAGAAGACGGGAGTCGGAAGACCAAAGTAAAAAAGGCTTCTGACTTCCGACTTCGGTCTCCCGTCTTCTTTATGTCTTCTGTTTTTGTTTTTTAGCAGCCGGAAAGAGAATGTTATTTAAAATAAGCCTGTAGCCTGGAGAATTAGGATGTAAATTTAAATCAGTTGGAGGGTCTCCTACCATGTGTTGGTAATCTTCAGGATCATGGCCACCATAAAAAGTCCAAGTACCTTTGCCATATTCCCCATGCATGTAACGAACTTCTCCCAAAGCTTTATTTTCTCCTAGAATAGTTGCATTCGATTTTATTAATTTTTTATCAAAGGCTGTTGTTTGTCCCATAAAACCAGGTATAATGGCAACATGATCTTGAGTAAGCATGGTGGGGATAATATCCCATTTGGCAGAAAATTCAAACAAGGTAAAATTATCATCTTTTTTATCCACCATTCTCGATTTGGTTACATCGATATCTGAAAATTCATATTCATAAGGGTTGGTACTGAGAGAAAAATCTTTAAATGCAAAAGTTTTAGTATAGTCCATTTTTTTGTTCATGTTTGGATCGGCTCCATCTCCATCAAACATCGATTCGCAGATATCAACACCTTCAGCAGCTAATGCAATATCGTAGCTATCGGTTGCAGAGCACATAGCAAAAAGATAACCGCCACCGGCAGTAAAATCACGAATAGATTTTGCTACTGCTAATTTAAGTTCAGATACTTTTTTATAGCCATATTGGTGAGCCAATTCTTCGGTTGATTTTACTTGGTCGATATACCATTGGGCATTGTGATAGGCAGAGTAAAATCGTCCGTATTGCCCTGTAAAATCTTCGTGATGCAAATGCAACCAATCGTATAAATGCAATTTCCCATCTAAAATTTCTCCATCATAAATAATATCATAAGGAATTTCGGCATAAGTAAGGGCAAGCGTAACGGCATCATCCCAGGGTTGTTTGTCTTTGGGAGAGTATACAGCAATTTTAGGAGCCTTTTGGAGAGTAACAGATTCCATGTTTACTTCCGGGTCGGCAATTTCTTGTAATATTTGTGTTGATTGTAAGTCGGCAATTATCTCATACGATACACCACGAATGATGCATTCTTTTTCCAGTTCAGCAAAATGTTTAAACATAAAACTACCACCTCGATAATTAAGCAACCAATTAACATCTACTTGTTTGTTTAGCACCCAATAAGCAATGCCATATGCTTTAAGGTGATTGGTTTGGGTATTATCCATGGGAATGAGTATGTATGTTGCCCAGGAAAGGTTAACCAAGAGTGTAAGAAAAAAAACAAGTAGAAATTTTCTCATATATAAAGCTATTAGCTAACAGCCATTAGCTAACAGCCAATAGCTAAAAAGGTGCATCACCATCATCCTCATTCATTTTTGATCCACGAATAACAATATTTCCATTATTATTGGATGAAGAATCAAAATCATTTGAAGGTGCAAATTTATTAGACGATTGTTCAAAATTCGAACCTTGAAAATCAAGATCAGTAAATTTTGCCAAACTAGCAATAAATCGTAATGGAATAGTTTCTAAGGCTCCATTTCTGTGCTTGGCAATAATTATTTCGCCAATGCCTTGTGTGCTGTTGCCTTGTTCGTCTTGTTCCAGACCATAATATTCAGGCCTGTAAATAAACATTACCATATCGGCATCTTGTTCAATAGCCCCTGATTCACGAAGATCGGAAAGTTGTGGGCGTTTGTCACCGCCTCTTGTTTCAACAGCACGACTCAATTGAGAAAGTGCAATAATAGGAACATCTAATTCTTTGGCTATACTTTTTAATGAACGAGAAATGGTACTGATTTCTTGTTCACGGTTGCCTTTGTTATCACCACCTGTTGTCATTAATTGCAAATAGTCAATAATAATAAGGCCAATATTGTGTTGTGCTTTTAACCTACGGCATTTGGCGCGTAATTCAAAAACAGATAGGGCAGGAGTATCATCAATAAAGAGAGGAGCATCCGTTAATCGTCCAATTTTTGAATTCAATTGCTCCCATTCATATTGGGCTAGATTTCCCTTTTTTAGTTTTTCTGCCGGTAATTCAGTTTCACTTGCAATAAGCCTGTTTACTAATTGTAATGAAGACATCTCAAGAGAAAAAACTGCGGTTGGTTTTTTATATTCAACTGCAACATTGCGTGCCATTGATAAAACAAAAGCCGTTTTACCCATACCCGGACGAGCCGCTAAAATGATTAAATCTGATTTTTGCCATCCTGAAGTAACGCGATCTAATGCAGAAAATCCAGAAGCTACACCTGAAATTCCGCCTTCTTGTGTGCGTGCAATTTCAATTTGTTTAATGGCACTTCCAATAAGCGAACTCATTTTATCATAGTTCTTACGAATATTTACTTCGGCTACCGAAAATAAATTCTTTTCAGCTTTGTCGAGCAAGTTAAATACATCAGTGGTATCTTCATAGGCATCTTTAATAATTTCGGAAGATATTCTTATCAATTCGCGCTGAATATGTTTTTGAGAAATGATACGCGCATGGTATTCTGCATGTGCAGATGATGCAACACGATCTGTAAGATAGGTAATGTAATAAGCGCCACCGGCAAATTCCAATTCTCCTTTTTGACGAAGCTCATTGGTTACCGTGAGAATATCTATTGGCTCTGATTTTGAGAACAAACTTTGAATAGCATCATAAATTCTCTGATGCGCCTCTTTATAAAAACTTTCGGGTTTTAAAATATCAATTACATTATTCAACGCTTCTTTTTCTATCATTAAAGCGCCTAAGACTGCTTCTTCTAAATCTACTGCTTGTGGCGGAAGTTTGCCATGTTCACTCACTAATGCAGTTACACCGGATTTTATCCCTTTGCGTGATGTGTTTTTTACTTTATGTTCTAAATTTTCCATTTTGCAAATCTAAGAAATTAAGTGTTCTGAATAAGAATAAGTTTTAAACATTATTTAAACAATAATTGAGATATTTTTTAACTACTTTTGTAAAAAAATATTATCCCTTATGAAAAAATTATACATTGCTTTTCTATTATTAATGAGTTTGCATCAATTTGCCAAATCTCAATGCTCTGATTTATTTTTTTCAGAATATCTCGAAGGCTCATCTAACAATAAAGCCCTTGAAATTTATAATCCTACTGATACTGCAACGGATTTAAATTATTACAGAATCATTATGTTTATGAATGGTTCTTCAACGGTAACAACTACTTTTTTTCCAAAAGGCTTGTTAGGCCCAAAATCTACCTATGTAATTGTGCATTCAAGCGCAGATAGTTTATTGCAATTATTGGCAGATACATTAAGCGGAGGAAACGTAGTAAAGTTTAATGGAGATGATGCTATGGCATTAATGCATGGAACCGATACACTTGATGTAATTGGAAAAATTGGAGATTTACCTTCAGCAGGATATTGGACTGTAGACACAGGCAAAACACAAGACAACACCCTTGTAAGAAAAATAAATATTAATGATGGAGAATCTGATTGGGCTGTGTCATCTGCTAGTGAATGGACTGTTTATGTAAAAGATAATTTTTCACATATTGGTAGTCATACCATGACTTCATGTACTATAACAAATATTACACCTGTTACTAAAACAAATAATATTGAGGTTTATCCTAATCCGGCCCATGATAATTTATATATAGAAAATTTATCTGGTCAAACAACTTATACCGTTTATGATGTTTTAGGAAATAAAATAAATTGTGCAACCGCTATAACACCTTCCGATGTTTCAATTAATATTAGCCATCTCGAAAAAGGCGTGTATTTGCTCAATATGAAAACAAATACTCAACAAATAGTAAAGCGTTTTGTAAAAGAGTAATAAAATGGTAAGTATAATATGAGGCATCAGTCATTTTTACTTGTATGTTTTTTGTTTGTTATTTCTTTTACACAAGCTCAACCATTTAGTAAAAAATATATTATGTCTTTTCATTCTTGCGATTTTAACCAATGTAACGGTCCGCAAGATCATACGGTTCAATTAGCAGAATCAGATGACGGTACCACTTGGACAATGGTTCCTAATTTTACTTCTTATTCGGGTAGTGTTCCGGATGTAATCATTCACAATAATAAATTATACATTTATACTCCTGGAGTGGTAAAGCGTTATGATTATAATACCAATACTTGGGATAGTGGTACTACAAATGTTACGATATTAGACAGCGCAAGTAATAAAGTAAATTTTGTTGACCCCTCTGCCATTATAGATAGTGCTGGAAATTTAGTTTTGGTATTTATGAACTCAACCGGATCAACCGGTGACCCTGCACAGTGTTCTACCTATCCCTGCACAAAATATTTTGATTCGGCAATTGAAGTTTCGGGTAGTGATGGTACATCATTTGTAAAACAATCTGGCCATAGATTAGCCTTAACATTAACCAATGGATCGGCATCTGATCCGGATATTTATTATAATGGGAGTAAATATATTTTATACATTTCTAAAGGCTCCAGCACCTATGCTTATTATTCATCAACATTACATGGCACTTATCAGGCTTTACCCAATCTAAGTAGCGGATTACTTACCAATGATGGCGGTATACCTTGTGGACATTATGATACAACAACGCAAAAATATTGGACTTATGTTCATGCATCATCGGGTACAACAACAGAAATAAAACAAAAAATTCATTCTGATTTAAATTCGTCTTATACCGGTTCCACAACCATTATTTCCGGAACATTAATGGGTTTTGGAAGTAATTATAAAACAGAAAGCCCTGGTTTTACTGAAAATACTTTTACTGCATCTACATCTATAAATAAAATTTATGCTTCCAACACCATTGAGATGCTATACAGAAATGATGAAAAAATCATTGATGTTAGAAACATGAAGGGCGTAAATGCGTTAGAAATATACAATGTAATGGGTAAAAAAATATATGTTGAGAATACTTTAAATAAAAATACCACTTCAATTCATGTGAATAATTTTTCTGCGGGTATTTATTTTATTCAGGCGATAACTACAACTGAAAATAAATTTGTTGGGAAGTTTATAAGGTAGTCTGAAAACTGACTGATAAGGATGCTTTTAGTAAGATAGCTTTTGTAAAGTTTTGGAACTTTACAAAAGCTAAATCTTGGCTATCAGTCAAATTCTAGACTAGAGCTAAAAATTTTTATTACTAAGAGCCCGTTTAAATTTTATTAAAAATAGTTACACATAGCTTTGCTCTGTTTTCTACTCCGTGCATAAATTTCATCGAACTTAATGAAATTACAGTATGGTGCATTTTTTAACAAGATTAAATTCCGAATGTATCTAATAATAAATAAACATTTAATGCAATAATAATTGCAGCTACAATCCAACAAATAGCACTTAGCCAAATTGGATTTGTAAATTTTCCCATTTTAGTTTTACTGCCCGTAAACAACACCAATGGAACCACTGCAAAGCTTAATTGCATAGAAAGTATTACCTGGCTTAATACTAATAAACTGGTTGTTCCTTTTTCACCATAAATAAATGTAACTACAAATGCAGGAACAATGGCAATTAAACGTGTAATCAATCTCCTCAGCCAAGGCTTTAGTTTAATATTTAAAAAACCTTCCATTACAATTTGTCCGGCTAGTGTTCCTGTAAGTGTAGAGTTTTGACCAGAAGCCAATAATGCTATTGCAAAAACTGTTGATGCCAATGCAACCCCTAAAACAGGATTTAGTAATTTATAAGCGTCTGTAATATCAGCTACATTTTGGTATTGTGTTCCAAAAAAAGTGGCTGATGCAAGAATAAGAATAGAGGCATTTATAAAAAAGGCAATAAATAATGCGATTGTTGAATCGATAGTAGCAAATTTTATTGCTTCTTTTTTCGCATCATTCGTATCTCCAATTTTTCTTGTTTGAACAATGCTTGAGTGTAAGTACAAATTATGAGGCATTACTGTAGCGCCTAAAATACCAATAGCTATGTAAAGCATTTCAGAATTTTTAAAAATACCACTTGAAGGAATTAAACCGGATAACATGGGCATAACTTCGGGTTTTGCCAAAAATAATTCATAAGCAAAACAGAGAATAATAATAAAAATTAAACTTGCCACAACGCTTTCTATGTAACGGAAACCTTTGTATTGAAAAAATAGAACGAGTAAAACATCTAATGAAGTAATTAAAACACCTATTAATAGAGGTATCTTAAACAATAAGTACAATGCCAAAGCAGAACCAATTACTTCTGCTAAATCACAAGCTGCAATGGCTATCTCGCATAATACCCATAAAAATAAACTTACAGGTTTGCTATAATGATCTCTACATGCCTGAGCCAAGTCTCGTCCGGTTACAATACCTAATTTTAGAGAAAGGTGTTGCAATAGCATTGCAAAAAGATTAGAGATCAATACAACACTTAATAATACATAACCAAATTTTGCTCCTCCGGCCAAATCTGTAGCCCAATTTCCCGGGTCCATATAGCCAACAGCTACCATTAGTCCAGGGCCTGCAAATGCAAATAATTTTCTAAAGAAACTACCATTCTTAGGTATCTCAATACTAGCAAAAACCTCAGGAAGAGATCTTGTAGTAACATCATGCCGCCAACCTTTATTTATTTCTTTTTTCATAATCTTTCCTAACAACTATTAACCAACAACAAAAAACTATTTCACTTCCATCACATATAAATTCTCACTCACTTGATTCGAAATGCTTATTTCTTTTTTTCCATTAACAAGTATGCTTACTGATTTATCAAATTCAAATATGTTTAATACTCTAATTTTTGTTCCTAATGCTAATCCTACACTCTCTAAATATTGTAAAAAATGAGAAGAAGAATCTTTTACACCGGCTAATACTGCTGTTTTACCTTGTTTTAAATCGGCAATCAAAAGTTTTTTATAGTTTTTCATATTGCCATTCTTGTCAGGAATTGGATCTCCATGAGGATCAAATTCAGGAAAGCCAAGAAATTCTTCTAAGCGGTTAATTAATTCAGAAGAATTGATATGTTCCAGTTGTTCTGCTATTTCATGCACTTCATCCCACTTAAAATTTAATTTCTCTACTAAAAACACCTCCCATAAGCGATGCTTACGTACTACTTCAATTGCTACCTTTTGACCCGCTGTTGTTAATACAGCTCCTTGGTATTTTTGATAGGATACATATTTTTTATCCGCCAATTTTTTCATCATATCGGTTACTGATGAAGCTTTAGTAGAAAGTTTTTCCGCAATGGAATTCGTGCTTACTTCCTCACTTTCTTTTACAGACAAGTTATATATCGCTTTTAAGTAGTTTTCTTCTGTATAGGTGTTCATAAATAATGAGATTACAATACAAATGTATTCCATTTTTAGATCTATTACAAATATATTTTAGATTAGACTAAAATATAAATTAGATGCAGTTAATTTTAAGGACTAAATTTAAAAGTAGATCTTCAAAAAAATATTTTAATAATTGATTTTGATTCCTAATTTTACCCTAGTATTTTAATCGTATGATAGAATTAACAACTATCTTTAAAAAATAAATGAGTATAGATAATTATACATTCGTTCAAAGTTCAAAGTTCAAAAGTTTAAAGTTTTTGTATAGAAACTCAAGATCAATCAATTTTTCAATTTTTCAATTTTTCAATCTTGTAATTTTTTTTCTAATTACTTCTTGTTCTGATCAAACAGGTAGTTTTGATGCAGATAAAACTGTTTTCAGGTACAACGAAATTTCAAAAATAAAATCATTAGATCCCGCATTTGCCAGAGATCAGGCTTGTACCTGGGCATGTAACCAATTGTATAATGGCTTGGTTCAAATTGACGATCAACTTTCTGTTAGGCCTTGTATTGCTAAATCATGGGATATTTCTGATGATCATAAGATCTACACCTTTCATTTAAGAAAAGATGTTTTTTTTCACGATAGTGAATTATTTGAAAATGGTTTAAGGCGAAAAGTTGTTGCAAAAGATTTTGTGTATAGTTTTGCCAGAATTTTAAATGCTAAGATTGCCTCTCCAGGATCGTGGATATTTAGCAATGTAGATATAACTCATGTTGGTAGCACAAAAGGATTTAAAGCAATAGACGATACTACATTTCAAATTTTTTTGAAAGATGCATTCCCTCCTTTTCTTAGAATTTTAACCATGCAATATTGTAGCGTGGTACCTTGTGAAGTTGTAGAACACTATGGAGAAGATTTTGGCTCTCATCCTATTGGTACCGGCCCCTTTAAATTTAAAATGTGGAATGAAAATGAAAAACTCATTTTTGTTAGAAATGAAAATTATTTTGAGGTGGAAAAAAATTTCCGCTTACCCTTTCTTGATGCCGTTGCTATTACATTTATTCCCGATAAACAATCGGCCTATATGAATTTTATTCAGGGAAAATTAGATTTTCTTTCGGGTATTGACGCCAGCTATAAAGATGAATTACTTACATCAGAAGGAGAACTAAATCCAAAATATGTTGGGCGATTTAATATGACAGCACAACCTTATTTAAATACTGAATATTTTGGATTTTTAATGGATGAAAATCTTGCTATTGTTAGAAATAGCCCACTTAAAATAAAGGAAATTCGCCAAGCCATTAATTATGGTTTTGATAGAGTAAAGATGATGAGCCTTCTTCGTAATAATATTGGCATACCGGCCACATCAGGTTTTATTCCTGCAGGTGCACCAGGATTTGACTCAACAAAAGTACAGGGTTATAATTACAATCCCGAAAAAGCCAAACAGCTTTTAGCTCAAGCAGGTTTTCCTGAAGGAAAAGGGCTTCCCGAAATAGATTTACATACCTCTGCCTCCTATCTTGATTTATGCGAGTACATTCAACATCAATTATCCGATATAGGAATTAAATTAAATTTAGAAGTTGATCCACCTTCATCATTAAGGCAATACGTAGCAAAAGCAAGTATTAATTTTTTTAGAGGATCTTGGATTGCAGATTATGGTGATGCCGAAAATTATTTAGCACTTTTTTACAGCAAAAACTTTTGCCCCAATGGCCCCAACTACACACATTTTAAAGATCAAAATTATGATCAATGGTATGAAAAAGCTAAAACAGAAGTTAACGATTCAATACGATTTATGTATTATCAACAAATGGATCAAATTATAATGGATAATGCTCCTGTTTCAGTATTGTATTATGACGAAGTATTGCGTTTTGTTCAAAGCAATATTGAAGGTCTTGGTTCTAATGCTATGAATTTGCTTACCTTAAAAAGAGTAAAGAAATATCCACAATAAAAAAATAGTAAGAATTCCAGTTGCTTTTCAGGATAAAGACATGGAAAAACAGATTTTCTTTTTTAAAAAGGCATAATTTGTTGGGGCTATAATGTTTTGTGTGGGTAAATTATTAACCCATAGTATTTGTTATAGATTCATCTTTTATAATTTATAGTGACTCTAAAAATTTTATTAAAGCATCTCTATCGGCCTGCGAAAGTGCTTTTACAAATATTTTTGCAGATTCCGCTTCTCCTCCGTGCCACATAACGGCTTCAATTAATGATCTTGCTCTGCCATCATGTAAAAAATAAGTGTGACCGTTTACTGATTCTGTTAAACCTATTCCCCATAAAGGAGGTGTTCTCCATTCTTCTCCACTAGCTAAAAAATCAGAGCGATTATCTGCCAAGCTAGGTCCCATATCATGTAGCAATAAATCTGTGTATGGAAAGATAGTTTGATTCGATAATTCAGGAAATGCAACATTTACTTTTGTTTTAGACATAGGCCTATGACACATATAACATCTTGCCTGAGTAAAAATTTGCTTACCCTTTAAAACGGTTTCATCATCTGCATTTCTTCTTGCAGGAACAGCAAGAGTTCTTAAATACAATCGTATTGCATAAAGTAAACTATCAGAAATTTCATATTCATCATTTAGCTTATCGTATTGAGTTTGATCGTAGCAGTTTTCATTAGGAAATAAAAAATTAGTGATACCCATATCTTGGTTAAACGCTAATGCAGCTTGTTGAATAATACTTGGCTGACCGGCTTTCCATCCAAATCTACCCAGTACTAGTTTTTGCTCTTGAATATCCCAAACATAATTTGCTTTTCCTGAAATACCATCACTATTAGCATCGTATTCATCTGCATGATCCAGTATGTCTTCTTCGGTAATTGATTCTAGTAAGCCTAGTCCAAAAACAGGACGTGATAATCGAGGAGAAATCATTATATCAGAAGGCATAGAAATGTATGAATTGTTAATGGTATAAGTCGGTATTTGTAATTCATAATTTGTACTATCATCAAAAAAATAGAATTGATTTGTATAAGTAGTAGTAACTCCAGATTCTGCTTGCGTGCCATAAATGGCATTTGTTTGTAATTGTTCTCCAAATCCCGGAACAGGATTTGGACCTCCGTGTTCATTGCTACCCGGAATGCTAATTCTAAAAAGTAAAGAAGCAGACGTTTCATTAGCAATAATGGGTTTGCCTCTTCCATCGGCAATATGGCAAGAGGAACAAGCGTTGGAATTAAAAACCGGCCCTAAGCCCGGCCTAATAACAGAAGGAGCACTTATAAATTGAGCTTCAAAAAGAGCATCTCCGATTTCATGTATTTCAATTTTATCTTCTCTTAAAAAAGGAAATTCATGTTTAAATGCACTTGAGCTTTTATCAAAAACAGTTTGACTACCACCACTAAGCCATTCGTTGTAATCATTTTCAGTAAGAGTTTCCGGTTTTTTACAAGACTCTAGTAGTAAAAAAGAAAATAGAAGAATGAGAAAAAATATTTTTATGTAATAAGGCATTGATGTTTGTTTTAATCTTTTAAAGTCAACTGAGCGTTAATTTTTTTTCAAAAAAGCAATCTGCTATCTAAGAATCAATATGTTTAAAAATATACGTCAATGGTAACGGTTTAAAGTGTCTTAATTAGTATGTTGTTGAATAAACGGTAATAATTCATCTTCAATTTCAGTTTTAAGGTCATTTACAGCATCCATTGCATTTTGTACTTGAGTGGGCTGTTCTGTAATGGCTTGTCCAAATGGAACAGTAATATTTTGTAATGAAGCTATGGCCGTATTTATTTTTGTTTTCATATCACTATCAAGAGATAAATTGTATTGTCGAACCAAATCCTCTAAGCCTTTTCCATCTTTAGTATAAGAGCCTAAATATACATTTTGAACGCTACGAATATTGTTTGTAAAATCAGTAATAGAATTAAAGGCAAAAGGAGACTCTTCAAGAGAAGGGTCTATTGATAAAAATGGTTCAGCAATTTTGCCATTGGCAACTTCATCGCAAATGCCTGCCATGGCATTTACTAATTCTTCATAAGCTAAACGTTGTGTATCGTACACACTACTTCCGTTTCCGGCATTGATAAATTTAGTATAGTAATTGTCATTTGTATTTTCATTCCAACTATCAGCAAGTTCTGTGGTAAGCGTATTCAGATCAAAAGATAATGCTTTTAAAAAATCCAATTCTCTACTTGTAAATTCAGCAGCCGTTTTATTTCCATTTTTACCAAATAGTAAATATTCAATAGCATGAAAACCTTTTAAGGCATCTTGCAAACTATCAATATAGGTTGTTGTGTAAACGGAATAACCGTTTAAAACAGAATCAAGTTTTGTAAAATCAACAGGCCATGTATCAATTTGCGGATCTATATTATTAAATTCAACAGGACCTATTAAAAAACCCTCGCCTTGTTCCCAAGCAGAACGGGCATCTCGCCAAACTTGTTTACAACTAATTAAATCATTATCACTTAATGAAGATTCAAAAACTAAAACATCAGAATACAATAAATTTGTTTGAGTATTAAGATCATTATAGGTGGCTTGTACTACATTATTTGAAAATGCCGTTAGTATTTCTGTTGTGGTAGAGGGCGTATCGGTGGTTTGTGAAGTATCTGGTTTTTTACATGAAGTAATAGTAATTAAGATTGCAATTGCTAAGGAGCATAGATATTTATAGCTTTTCATTATTTATCTTCTTATTATTTAAGGTTAATAATTACAGTTTCGTTAATAATTTCTGCTTTGTATTTTTTTAAAGAAACTAGAGCTGGATCTTGTGTTACATTGCCTTCTAAATCAAATGCACTTCCGTGCGATGGACAAAAAAGTCCGGTATTATTAGCAATAAGCGGATTGTTTTGATGTGTGCATTTCATCAGTAATGCACTAATATCTGTAGCAGACTTTTTTACCAACAAAATATCATATTCCATATCTGCATTGCGCACAATAAGCATGTTTTTATCTTCTAAAGCAGACAAAGGAATATTCATGAAACCCTGATCAGTATTGCCTTTGTAAATAGGTAAACTAGCACAACTACTTAATTCAGTTACTGCAGTTCCTAATACTGTTGCGCCAATACAAAATGTACAACTTGATTTTATAAAATTTCTTCTTTGCATTTTTTTAAAAACTATATCCAAAACCTAAATTAATATATCCATTGGTATTATAGAATGTTTGTGCTTGTGGAAAAGGATTTACAACAAGAGCTGCATTAGGTGTTCCAGTTTTTTTATACACATAATCTAGTTTTACAATAGCTCCTCTTATTGGTGAATAGTTAATACCAACAACAATAAATTGCTGTTTTAAAAGATCATTTGTTATGCCATTACTTGGAATTTTATAATTCATGTCTAAATTTTCATATCGAGCAAAAATAGTTAGTGCTCTCGTAGGTCTCTTAAAAGCCTGCATTAAGTTATAAGCTATTTCAGCATAATAGCCATACAACATACTTGCGGTATTATTTGCATAAGCTAAGTTTATTTGTTCTGCATTAGAAATGTTAACTACCGAAGCCAGTGATTTAAATGCAAATCCGCTTTTCTTAAATTGTAGATCTACTTCATTTACCATTATAGGAGTTCCAAAAGCGCCATAAGATAACTGCAAACTATCGGCTTCACGTTTGCTTAAGCCCGCAGAACCTCCTACATAGCTACTTGCTTGTACGCGAAATGCTCCTTTATAATATAAAAGAGAAGCTGTTGCAGCAATATTTGAAGCAGTAGCATTGCGCCCCTCAAATCTGCCTTCGCGTATACCTGTACCGTATTCAAAATTGGCAGAACTTAATCCATTAACCAATGCCAATGAATAATTCAAGCCTGCAATTTTCTTTACATTTCCATATAGCCCTATGCCTAACTCTCGCCAAGTACTCGGAATGATATAGGTTTCAACATAAGTTCGATCGTTGCTATTAAATGTATTAGGCAAATGATTTTCGTTTGTGATGCCAATTCTTGGAACAAACAAACCTGTTGTTATATAAACATCTTTACTCAAATTGAATTTTAAGAATGCTTGTTCAAAAGCTATTTCTCCTCCATCACCATCTACTTTTCCGTCTTCAACTTCTAATTCAGAAAAAAAATTTACATTGTTACTAAATTTATGGCCTACAAATAATACCGCTCGAGTAAGGTTAGCCTTTGCAGTAGCATAACGAGTATCAAAAGAAAATTTTCCTTCTCCATATCCGGATATAACAGTTGCTTTTTCTGAAGAAAGCAAACCGGCTGTTAATGAATCTTCATGTGTTATTACTTGTGCATTTGAATAGTGTAGGCAAAGAAGAAAAATAAATAATATAGATAAACGTAATGATGGCATGGCTTTTCCTTGGTTTAAATTTTGTTGCAAAGGAAAAATTTTCACAATGATATTACAATACCTAAAAGGAGGTATTTAGAACAAGTCTAAATAGTCTTAAAATCCTTTTAATAAGTGGAAGTGCACATTTAATAAATGGAACTGACGATTCACTAAGTAGGTGTTTTTTATTAGAGAATATCCCAATACATTTGTACATGGTTAGTATAAAATAAAAAAAATATTGAAGACATAGGTTAAGTTAAGGGGTAACCTATTAAGTAAAATGTTCATTCTTGCAAAAGGGTGAGCATTTTTACTTTTTAGCGAGACTCAATTTTTACTAGAGAAAGCGCAGTAAAAATTGTAAGCCGAGCTAATCCCGAAAGCAAAGCGCATCGGGATCGAATCAAAATGGCTAAGACATTTTATTTTAATGTGTTCATTAAATAGTTATTTTCGTGTAAAATAATTACATGCAATACTTCTTACCACTTGAAAAGCTATACCATTGGGAGAAAAATACACCCAATAACATATACCTTCATCAACCCATAAATGGTATTTATCAAGAATATAGTTGGTTACAAGTTGGCATTGAAGTTCGTAAAATGGCAGCTTATTTAGCATCTCTTCAACTACCTAAGGAAAGTAAAATAGGAATTCTTTCAAAAAATTGTGCGCACTGGATTATTGCTGACCTAGCCATAATGATGGCAGGTTATGTTTCTGTACCGCTTTATCCTAATCTTTCTGCTGATTCCATCAATCAAATACTCTTGCACAGTGATACAAAAGTATTGTTTGTTGGAAAACTAGATCATTTTGAAGCTATTAAGCCCGGTATTCCATCCAATATTAGGTGTATCTCTTTTCCGTATTATGAACACAAAGAGTATGATAATTGGAAAGATTTGGTAAAAACAATAGAGCCCATCAAAGAGAACATTCAGCGTAAACCAAATGATTTAGCTACCATAATTTATACCTCCGGTACAACGGGTACACCTAAAGGAGTAATGCACAATTTTTATAGTTTTGGGTTTGCATGTACTCATGCATTGCAATTAGCAGGTGTTGGCCCTGAATCAAGTTTTTTTTCTTATTTACCTCTATCTCATATAGCAGAGCGATTATTGGTTGAAATGGGCAGCATCTATTCAGGGGGAACTGTATTTTTTGCCGAATCTATGGAAACTTTTTCAAAGAATCTCAGGCAAGCCAAGCCAACAATATTTTTAGCAGTTCCAAGAATATGGGCAAAATTTCAAGAAGAAATTCTCAAGAAAATTCCTCAAAAGAAACTTAGTATTTTATTGAATATACCTCTCGTTTCTTCTATTGTTAAAAATAAAATCAAAAAGAATTTAGGCCTACATAAAGCAAAAAATATTTTTACGGGAGCTGCTCCTATGCCTGTTTCTTTGATGCAATGGTTTCAAAAGATAGGTATACCTATTCAAGAAGCGTATGCCATGACGGAAAATTGCTGCTATTCACATGTTACCCTTAATAACCAAATTAAAATGGGTTATGTGGGGAAAGCATTACCATTATGTGAGGTGAAATTAAGCGAGACAAAAGAAATTTTAATTAAACACGAAGCGCTCACTATAGGCTATTATAAGGATGAAGAACAAACAAAGCAAATTTTTAACCATGAGGGATATTTTAAGACCGGAGATAGGGGTGAAATTGATAGCGAAGGGTTTTTAAAAATTACAGGTAGAGTAAAAGAAATATTTAAAAGCAGTAAAGGAAAATACATAGCTCCATCACCCATAGAACTCAAATTATTAAGCAGTACCACTATTGAACAAGTGTGTGTAGTAGGAGAGGGGATGCCTCAACCCTTAGCATTGGTGGTGCTTTCTGCATGGGCAAAAAAACAAAATACCAATGAATTGGAATTGTTATTGGAAGCCACAAAACAAAGTATCAACAATACAATGGATCAGCATGAAGCGGTACAAAAAATAATTGTAGTTAAGGATGATTGGACAATGGATAATGGCTTTTTAACACCTACATTAAAAATAAAAAGGGCAATTATTGAAAAACAATATTCAGCCTATTTTGAAAAATGGAGTTCTCAGAAAGAAAGTATAATTTGGGAGTAAAATAAAATTTTCATGAAAATTATAGCCGATAGCGGATCAACCAAAACAGATTGGAAAATTGTAGACAATAAAACTATTTATAACCTACAAACGGTTGGATTTAGTCCTTACTTACAATCAGGAGATGAAATTTATACTATCCTTTATTCTGAATTTCAAAAATTTGAAAAAACAAATTCAATAAGCCTTAACAATATTTCTCAGGTATATTATTACGGCACCGGTTGTTCAACTGATGAGAAACAAAAAATTGTAAAAGATGCATTAGCAAAGGTTTTTTCTCAAGCACAAATTGAAGTTGAACATGATCTCTTGGCTGCGGCACGCGCCTTATGTGGTAAAAATGAAGGTATAGCAGCAATTTTAGGTACAGGATCAAATTCATGTTATTACGATGGATTTACAATTAAAGAAAATGTTGATTCTGTAGGATATTTTTTAGGAGATGAAGGAAGTGGTTGTGATATGGGAAAAAAATTGATCAGAGCTTTTATTTACAAAGAATTGCCATTAGAATTAGAAACAGATTTCATTAATACTTATAATGTAAATAAAGATGAAATTTTAAATGCTGTTTACCATAAACCTTTTCCTAATCGTTATTTAGCATCATTTGGATTATTTTTTAAAAAACACGAGCAACATATTTATATTCGAAATATAATTATTAATTCTTTTAACGAATTTTTTATACATCAAGTTTCAAGATATAGCAAGCATCAAATGGTACCTATGCATTGTACAGGTTCAATCGGATTTTATTTTCAGGATATTTTAAAAGAAGTTGCTGCTCAGTATAAAGTACAAATGGGCAAAAATATAAAAAGCCCTATTGATGGCCTTTTAGAATACCATAGACTCTCTTAGCGTTTTCATTGAGATGGGATCTATTCGATACTTGCCCCAATACCTCTATCTCCTAAAGCATCTTGCATAGCTTTTAATTCACCATACGTTCCTCTTTTTACAAGGCATTTTCCTTTATAGTGGGTAATAACAGAACATTGTTCGGCTTGTTCACGGGTATGGTCACATACATCAATAAGGGCTACAATAACAGAATCAAATGAATTTTCATTATCATTTAACATAACAAGATTGCTAGGTTTAATTAAACCCTGAATTTCGTCAACAAGAAATTTCTCTGAAACGGATGATCTTCTTATGCTCATAAACTGTAAATATAATTTTATTAAAGAATAACCTTCACATATGGAAGCTATATAACGAATATAATGGGGGATATTTTATGCATAAATTACATTTTGGATAAAATATCAGGTACTTAAGAGTGATTTTTAAAAGAAATAGCAAAAAGCCCTATAAAAGTAATAGCCCCGTTAATTATAAGTAATTCAAAATCAAATTTATATCCATTGAGCCATAAAGCTGAGTTTTCACTTAAAATATAGCATAAAATTGGCGAAAAAAGACATACGATTGGTACATATTGATCATGAATATTTCGTTTATTAAAAAGTCCAAACGCAAATAAGCCTAAAAGGGGGCCATAGGTGTATCCTGCTACTGTAAAAAGCTTTCCAACTACTGCTTCATCATTAATAGCTCTAAATACAACAACTACAACTAACAATAAAGCTGCAAAGCTAAAATGAACCATATAGCGTGAATATTTCTTTTTTTGTTCTGTCCAATCTTGGTGTTTATTTATGTTTAAAAAGTCAACACAAAAAGATGTGGTAAGAGAGGTAAGGGCTCCATCGGCACTTGGATAAGCAGCAGAAATAAGTCCGATAATAAATACCAAGCCTGCAAAAGGGCCTAAGTAATTTAAAGCGATTCCGGGAAATAAATTATCTGTTTTGACCGGTATTTCAATTCCTTTTACTGAAGAATAAAAATATAGGCAGGCTCCTAAACATAAAAATAAAAAATTAACCAGCACCAAAACCAAACTAAATGTAAACATGTTTTTTTGTGCTTCTTTTAGTGATTTGCAACTTAAATTTTTTTGCATCATTTCTTGGTCTAAGCCGGTCATTGAAATGGCAATAAACATCCCGCCAAGGAATTTTTTTAGGAAAAATTTCTTATCATGAAAATCGGTAAATACAATTTGAGAATATTCACTTGCTTTTATTTTGGTAATAAGATCAGGAAAAGATAAACCTAATTCTCTGCAAATAATACCAACGGAAATAACAACTCCTAAAAGCATAAATGTAGTTTGTAGCGTATCTGTCCAAATAATGGTTTTGATGCCTCCTTCAAAAGTATAAAGGATGATAAGAAAAATAAATACTGCAACTGTTAGCCAAAAGGGAACACCCCAAGCATCGAGTACAAAAGTTTGCAATACGTTTACTACTAAAAACATTCTAAAGGATGCTCCAATGGTTCTTGAAAGAATAAAATAAAATGCACCGGTTTTGTAGGACCAAAAACCAAAACGTTGTTCTAAATAAGAATAAATGGTAGTAAGATTGAGCCTATAATACAAGGGTAAGAGAACTGTAGCAATAACCGCATAGCCGGCTAAATATCCCAATACAACCATCATGTATGAAAATTGTGTACTGCCTACCCAACCCGGTACCGACATAAAAGTAACACCGGAAAGTGAAGCGCCTATCATTCCATAGGCAACTACATACCATGGTGATTTTTTATTTCCTAAAAAATAAGATTCGTTATCGGATTTTCTACTGGTAAGCCATGTTATAATAAATAACAATATTGAATACGCAATAACCGCTGATAAAATAAGGATAGGAGACATTAATAATGTTTAAAGTTTGAAAGTTCAAAGTTAGAAAGTTTAGGATAGAATTTATAAAGTAAATTATTCATTCGGATTATTGCGTATTACGAATCAGTATTATTTGTAAATTTATTGAAGCGTAAATAAGATTTTTTTTATTTTCGATTCTCAATCATATTTTTTAAAATAGATTCTTTGAAAATAACTTTTCTCGGTACCGGTACTTCTCAAGGGGTTCCTCTCATTGCTTGCAATTGTGAGGTGTGTAAATCTATTGATGCTAAAGATAAAAGACTGCGATCTTCTATTATGATTGAGTCGGTTCAGGGAAATTTTGTTATTGATGCCGGCCCTGATTTTAGACAGCAAATGCTTAGGGAAAATGTAAAAAAACTAGATGCTATTTTATTTACACACGAACACAAAGATCATATCAATGGTATAGACGATGTGCGGGCTTTTAATTTTATTCAAGATAAAGCAATGGATATTTATGCTAATAAAAATGTAAATGATGCTATACGTAGAGAGTTTGCTTATATTTTTACCAATCCTGAATATCCCGGTATTCCTAAAATTAATTTACATCTAATAGAAAATAATCTTTTTGAAATTAATGGCTTAAAATTTATTCCAATAGAAGTAATGCATTATAAATTGCCTGTATTGGCATATAGAATTGGTGATTTTACATATATTACTGATGCTAATTTTATTTCTGAAAAGGAAAAAGAAAAAATAAAAGGATCAAAAATTATTGTTTTAAATGCTTTGAGAAGAACGAAGCACATTTCTCATTATACACTTGAAGAGGCTGTTGCTTTGCTGAATGAATTAAAACCGGAAAAAGCTTATTTAACACATATTAGTCATCAATTGGGCATGCATGAGGAAGTAGAAAAAGAATTACCGGGATTCATCCACTTAGCTTATGATGGATTTAAATTATCAGTTTGAAAATAGTGTAATTTGAAAATTTGATAATGAAGGCATTTGAGTAAAAATGAACTAATTAATAATTATTATAATAAAAACTCTGCGCCTTTGCGCCTCTGTGGTAAAGAAACATGGGAAAAGACAAACTAAAACGATATGCCGAGGTGCTTGAATTTTCTAATGTACTTCAACCTAATTTTGAAGAAGTAAAAAAGGGCTTGCTATTAAAGGGCAATTGGAATAAAGATTATTTCAAGAATAATAATCCGGTTGTTGTAGAGCTCGGGTGTGGGGGAGGGGAATACACAGTTGGTTTGGCTCAATATTTTAAAGATAAAAATTTTATTGGAGTAGATATAAAAGGAGCTCGTATTTGGAAGGGAGCCAAAATTGCACTATCAAATAATTTAAAAAATGTAGCTTTTGTTAGAACAAGAATTGAATTTATTGAAAATGTTTTTGCCAATAATGAAGTAGATGAAATTTGGATCACTTTTCCTGACCCCCAACCCAAAAAAAGTAAAGCTGCACAAAGATTAACCTCTCCAGAATACATTGAACGCTATAAAAATATTATAAAGAAGAATGGAATCATCAATTTTAAAACAGATAATACCGATTTGTTTAATTATTCCTTGGATGTAATTGCAGAAAATAAGCATCAATTAATTGCATCTACACCTGATTTATATACTTCTCTTGAGGAAATCAATAATCCATTACACCAAGAAAAAGAAATTCTTTCTATACCTACTTTTTACGAGCAAAAATTCAGGAAGCTGGGTGCTAAAATTTGTTATTTAAGGTTAAAGATTTACTGTATTTAAAAAAATGGCTCTAGTCTAAAATCTGACTGATTTTTTTGCTATTTATAGAAATACTATTAGACATTAATATATAATTAACCTACACAACCCGGATTAAATGTATTTCCGGTACCACCGCAATGTTGAGGATCAAGATAAGAACAGCATTGAGAATTATTTCCTGCAGCTCCGTTACCGTTTGCGGTAGCAACTATTGTAGCAGTTGCAACAATTACTACTGTGGCTACTACTACAGTAGCGCAAGGCATTGAAGATGCACATACTGCTGTTGTACCACCTTTAACCGTTTCAGATTTTTTTTCATTTAATGAAGTAATAAAGCTATCTACTTTTATTGCATTAAGGTTTAGTTTTTTAGTTTTCATAAGATTTGATTTTAAGTTTATATCTCAAATCTATATGATATAGCCTTTGTGGCGAAACTCATTTTTTTACTTTTCTAAAATTTCATTAGGTTAAAGCAAGCAGTGATTAGATTTTAATTTGTTAGTTATCAGAATTTTGGGTGCTAGTTGTGAATGTGATTATTAAAACTATAAATAATTGTGCTTAGGTTATATTATCTAATTTGTTATCAAAAAGGAATTTCAATATGGTTTTTAACCATTTCAGCTAACATTTTTCCGCTAGTAGTGTTAAGATGAATGAAGTCTGTTGTTAGGAGCAATTGGTGTTTTTGTGAAATTGTATTCCAATCTTGAAACAGAATGTATCTTCTGAGAAAAGCCTTAAAAATTAAACCAAGCCCTAAGGAAAGAGGTCTTACGTTTTTAACAGAATTTTCTAGTAAAAATGAAAACATTTTTTGGTACAGATCTATATAAGCTATTTTATTTTGTAGGCTATATTCTTTAATTTTTTCATTGTATTTGTCAACTGTTTTATTGGCTATATTCTTTAAGTCTTCGCCTAAAATAGGTATAGAAATTAGTACTATTTTAGCTTTTGTTTTTGATTTTAACAGCGTAGTTATTTTTTCAATGTTTTCTAAATACCATTCAATGTTTGGTCGTTGAGGAAGCTTTTCTCCTCTCATGTATCTTTTAGTATTTGCTTCACACATAATTGCATTAATATCATTGGTGCCTAATAAAATAAATACATATTCAGGCTGTATGTTTATTACATCATCAATTCTTTGTAAAGCATTAAAGGCTAATTCTCCATCTTTTCCGAAATTAAAAAAATGAATACTTTTCTCTTTAAATTCATTTGATAGCTGTTTAATCCAATTATAACTAAACCTTCCTTTGGTAATACTATCGCCCAAACAAGCTATTTTAATTTCAGGATTATTCATACATTATTTGATATTTTTATTGTTAATAGATTCCTTATGAAAAATCAATTGATTAGTCGAATATCTTAGCTTTTACATTAATTAAGTAAATTCAATACCACTATAATTTACAATCAAATCTATATGATTGAGAAATTGTTGTAAAACTATTTTTTAGTATCGTTATAAATTTTAATGACTTAAAAACAGATAGTGAATAAGTGTAAAATATTGTTTAATAGTGTTTTGTATATTACTTGTAAGTGTGATTATTAAAAACGATTAATGATAATGCTTAGATGTATAATTGAATTATAGTCTACAATTTTTGTGAAATTAAATTTCACAGATATACTTCTATTTTTTAATTAAATAAGTTAATTATTTCCTTTCTATTATATTCTGTAGCTAAATCTAAAGCAGTTTTGTTTTGATTATTTCTTAAACTTATATCAATATTAGATTGAAGTAGCAACTCAACATAAGGTCTTATTCCATTTGCTGAAGATATATGCAGAGCAGTATTACCATTTTTATCTGTATGATTAATATTAAGTTTTTTTGTTAAAAGAAGCTTTAAAGTTTTTAATGAATTTTCACCATAATACTGATCGCAATGAAGTAGAGCAGTATTTTCAATATACGGAAGTATTGCTAATATTTCCCAATATTTCCACATGGCTGCATAATCCGAAACCGTTTTGTCATATTCTCCTTTTATACTGCAATTTGCACCTGCCTCAATTAAGAGTTTACTGCTTTTTAATAGTTTATTGATTTCTGTCTTTCTCACTTTTCCCTCCCCAATGAAGCCGCTTTTAAGTAAAGAGTGAAAAGGGGTATCTCCATTTTCATTTACCACATTTACATTAGCTCCATTTTTAATAAGAATTTTAATTTTTTCAAATTCTCCGCGTGATTGACAAGCTTTATGCAATGGGTATTCTATTCCTGATGCTGGCAAGTTAGGATCTGCTCCGCCTAATAATAGCCAATTTAGAATAGCAAGCAATCTTTCAGGAGGGCGTGAAGTATTAAATGAAGAAGCGGCTTTAGTAAGTAACGTTTCTCCTCCATAGGGCGTATTTAAATCAAGAAGCTTTTTTTCAAAAAAGTATTGAATCATCTCAAATTGTTTTTCTGTAATTGATGCCTTACTATCGTTAGCTCCCCAGGGAGAAGAATAATATGCAAAAACAGGAATGCGTTTATGTATATCTTTAATCTCAGGATTTGCTCCAGAAGAAAGGAGAAGATCTATCATCTTTATATTTCGGTTAAAGCATGCTAAATGCAAGGCTGTTCTTCCAGAAATATCTTGGTAATTTATATTAACACCAGTCTTAATTAGCTTGGATACATTTTCTATATCATTTTCCTTAACAGCAGCTAAAATTTTTTTTTCAATTTTCATTTATGTAAATTATTTAGCAAGTAGTGGTATGAGTTGTGCATAATTGTTTCTAGAATGGGAATTGTAGATACAGCAGTAGAACCAAATCTGAAAATATATTAAAATGAATAACTTCTAATACGATCTAAAATCTGAGCTTCATTTTCATTGGTAATATCTGAACCTAAATGAATAGGTATACATTCCTCCATAATTTCAAAAACATCTTCTTCTTCTATATAATCATTGTTAGATAACTTTTCTCCATTTAAAATAGGTATTCTATCCCTATCGATTAACATTTCAATATCAAATTTCAGTTTTAGGTTTTCATGATTATTAATACTCTTTCTCAGGATATTTTCTTGATTATTTGTAAGTTCAGCAAAATATATTCCCTATCTTGGAAGAAAACTATCACTATCATAGGCATTTTGACTATAATTTATATTATTAAAATCTTTATCGTCTTTAACATACTTAAAAACAACATTCAGTTGTGCTATTTTTATACTTGATCCTTCTAAAATATTTATCGTTTGTACCAATTCCCCATCTTCTATTACACTAATTTTAGCAAATACTCCATAGAAAAAACAATGCCAGGGAGAAACTCTTACATGGAAATATATAAATTCTATCAGGTTCTCTATACTAGTTGTAGTAAAATCTACTTCTCCAAATTCTCCTCCTGCTTGTGTATATTGATATAAATAGTAAAATGATTTTTTCATATTACTTATGATAATTATTTGGCAAGTAATGGTAAAAGTTCAGGATAATTGTCTTCAATAATTAGTGCTACTGACACATTTTTCATACATTCTCTATAAGGGTCTCCCCCTTTTAAAATTAGTTTTCTTGTAAAAAACTCCAAATCGGATAAATTAATTTCATCTTTTTTCCAAAGCGTTCCATAAAGAACATCTAAGGCCGATTCGTCATTTGTATTTAGATATTGAGGATTTAATGTGGGATGATGAATAAATAAATTAAAGATTTCTTTTATAGCATCGCTCTTTTTTGTTTTTCTTCTTAATGCTAGTAATTTATTAGCTATTTTATTACAAATTATATGCATTGCTGAATCACAGCCTTCTTCATTAGGTTGAATAGATGCGCCCTTTTCTAATAAATAGGCAACTCCATCTATATATAATGCATCTGTTATTTTCCCTAATAGGGTTCTTCCTTCTTCATCCTCTCTTAACGCATTTACATTAGCCCCTTTTTCTATTACTAACTTTATCAATTCAAATTTTTCACACTTTCCTAATTTCACTTCTGTATGAACACCTGTTTGAGCTAAAATGGAAGGATAACCTATATTCACATTAATTCCTTCTTTTAAAAGAAATTCAACAGCTTCTTTATTTTTATAAGCTATTGCATAATAAAGTGCTGATTTTGGAGAAAGGTCATCGTTTAGCGTATTAATATTGATACCTTTTTTTAAGTATTCTTTTGCTCTTGGAATATTTCCGGTTTTAATTGAATTGAAAAATGATCGTTCATCTTTTTTCATAGGGATATATTATTTCGTATAATTCATTTTATAAAATCTAACATGTATTATATATTACAAAACAGCTATAAGCACTGTTGCTTATAGCTGTTGAAAAAGATATTGTTTGTAATTTATTTTTTAACTACTACTAAACGTTTTTGGTATATTTTGTCATCTGTTTTTACCATTACTAAATAAATACCACTATTGTATTTTTGGGTATTCCATTGGTAAACATGTTTGCCTAGTTCAAGATTGCCTGAATGTAATTGCTCTATAATTTTACCTGTTAGGTCTATAACATTTATTTCAGTATAGCTTTCTTGTTTTTCTATGTTAACGGTAATCTTTGAAAAATCAGAAGTTGGATTTGGATATAACCCAATAATTTCATCTGTATTTATATTAACTTCATTTATATTAAAAGTTGTAGATAGGTTTTTTATTTTATTTTCATTCTCTCCACTTTGTAAAATAATTGCAGCATTACCAATTAAAGTACTTACATCAGCAATTGATTTTTCTTCCATATTTCCTACACTATCTTTTGCTACTACATAAAAAGATAAGCTATGATCAGTAGTATCACCAATAAAGTCTATTGAAGTAGTAACAATATTTTCTTCATACAATTGGTAAGCTGCACCATTGTGAGAAACGTAAACATCATAATTTGCAATTCCTGATCCTGTACCGTTATCATCAGAAGCATTCCATGACAATATAAATTCAGGACTTGGATAATTTGCAGCCAAAGCACTCATAACAGTTGCTGGAGCATAAGCATCAACAATATTAAAATGAGTGTTAGTAGTTACGGGTTCGTTTACATCAAAAATAATATCTGCATAAGCTTTAATGGTATCTCCTGTTTGAGCATTTAATGAAGGTTTAATGGAATAGGTAACAAAACCTTGTCCAATACCTGTTGAATTATTTACCGGTAATAAACCTTTTGTTGGATCAATAGGCGTTTTCCCTGTGTTAGGATCAATAGAGTTAAAGATCCAGAATATTTTATGGTTTACTACATCTAAACCTGCTGTTACATTTACGTTTACTCCTAATGTATCTACTAAATCTAAGGTTGTAGAATATGTAATGCTATTTGCAGGAACTTCGAAATTTATATTAGCAAAACTAAAATTACCCAAGCTAAAAGTATAAGGATCTACATGCTCATCTAAAGTTTGTGTTATTTCAATTTTTTGAGCAGCAACTTCAGCTAATAACGAATCATTTTCGAAATACACAGTATAAGAAAGTTTATCATTTACAGCAACCCATTGTTTATTTCCTAAACCAGAAGGGCCTGCTATTTCATTGGGATCAGCACCTGCTTCAACAGGGGTCTCTGTACTATTATCATCATTACAGCCATCCATTGTTTGGCTCAAATCATAGGCATAAGACCCTACTCCATAAGCAAAAAGAGCTAGTCCGGCTACTCCTGCTGCTGTAGCAACTGATCCGGAAACTGCAAATGCACCCAGTCCTATTGCTGCTATACCAGCTATTCCTAAAGCTGCTTCTGTAGGATCATCTGACAAAAATAAAGCTGTTACAGGATTTGTGTCTCCTAATCCTGTTTTCCATCCATCCCACATGGCCGAATTCAGTTTATTAATTACATCCGCTGTGCATTCAGCAAATTCAGTAGGGCTTTGTTGTGTTTTATATGTAGTGTTATTTCCTTTGTTGAAAATATTGTAATTATAATTTATTCCTACCGTATCTTCTGAAGAAAGATCATTAATAGCAGCTAGAAAATTAATATAAAACTTTCGGAAGTTTTTCTGATCATACATGAAATTAATTATATCATTTCCAAGATATGGGGTATAATATGCAAGATTACTAAATACTTTATTTCGTACTGAATCAGCCTCAATAAGTATATTATTTATTTTTGTTTTTTTACTTATTGCTTTGTATAAGAAAGCAATTCTGAAAGAATCTTTTTCGAAATTTTTAAAAGAGAAATCAATATTAACCTCTTCATTTGGTTGTAAATCTTTTAAATGAATTGGCATATATCTTCTTCCATTAATGTCAATCCAATATTTTGTTTTTCCGCTTGTGGTGTCGATAAAAGCAGACTCAAATACTTTACCATTTATTTTAGTTTCGACAATTTCAACAGTAGAATCAACCATAAAATATCCAATAAAATAAGGTACATCTATATTGGAACTGTTTTTTATTTGATAAGTATAAAAGGCAGAATTCCCTCTTCTGATCCAATCTGGTGCATATTGAACATAAGTAACATTATATTCATCTGCTGCTACAACGGTTAATCCATTAGTAAGTGTAGCTGTTGATAAGTCTGTGTTTACGGCAACAATATTGTATGTACCTAATGCAACATCAGCTAAGGTCCATCTTACTATCATTTTCATGCTATTGCTATATTCTCTAATTTCTGCTGTATCTACAATAGTATTATTGGCATCTTTTAAATACACTTTGATACCCTCTCTAAATCCAGCCCCTTTAATTGTGGAAGTAACGGTGCCTTGCCCAACTGTTGAAGGATCGATACTTGTTATTGAAAATGGCATTGCATGTGCTAAAACAGAAACGCTTTGAGCTGAAGCAAACATGCTTTGTGTTTTAATTAAAACGTAATACGTTCCAGATTCTGTTGAAGGAATTAATACTTGCTGGTTAAGAGAATCTGCATTTTCTTGCTTATAGTCATAATCTGTACTTGAAGGAATTCTATTGTATGCAATGTATACTTCATTATTTCCTGTTTCTGTTTGATTACTTGTTAGCGTTAACAATAAATCTAAATCTGCGGTTACACTTACTTGGTAATATAAGTTTTGTTTGTAATCAAGATTAGCTGTTGAAACAACATCAAGTGTTAATGCATTTACGCTTACTGCAGATGTAGTAAGGCTTGTATATTGATTGTTGGTACTATTATTTTCTGAAATAGTACCCAAGGTATTTGTATTCATTATACCATAATAATTACCTGGCAAAAGACCGCTTACTTGTTCGCTTAGCGTACAGGTAATAGATTGACCCGGATTAATGGTAACAGTACTGTCTTTATATTTGAACATTAAATCATCGGAGGTGTTTAATGTATTGTTTGAAGATAAATAAGCAATATCTCTCAAATCGCCCACAGCAGTATTTGCTCCTGCATTGGTAACTGTATAAGAAATAGCAGCTTTATTTCCTAATGTAATTGAAGCAGGAACCGACATTGCCGAAACAACTAGATCGGTTTGTTTAGGTGTAAGAATATTGGTTAAATCTGAATTTAAATTATTGTCTTCATGTAAATATTCATATACTTTTTTATTGCAATCTGCCTTAACAACCATATAATAATTACCCGATAAATAGGAAGGAACAGTAATTAAAATACTATCAGTATAGGTTTCAGAAGGATTTAAAAATTTATTGGCTTTTTTCTGTGCTAATTTTACATCATAGTCAGATAAATTAGTAGTGTTACTTACATACACGCCAACATACCAATCTTTATATTCGGTTGCTACAGTTCCCTCATTGGTTACAGAATAAGATACATATACTTGTTGGCTTGGATAAACCGAAGAAGCAACATTCGTTGAACTAATAACTAAGTCGGAAGAAGAAGCTAAGCTAATACTAATGGGTACTGCTAAATTATTATTAGCATAATTGGTTTCATTTGTGATTTTATGTTTTGGATCAACAGCAAGAATTAAATAATAGTTTCCTGAAATGCCATTAGGAAAATCAACATCCATTGTTTGGCTATAGGATGAAGATGCATTTACAAAGCCTGATTTGTATTTTAATTCTAGCTTTGTATCTGCTGCATCATACGTATTATTGGTTGAAAGATAAATATAATCATACCATCCATTACTATAGCTTACACCGTTTCCTATGTTGGCAACATCCCAACTTACACTTACCGTTTCGCCTGAATGAACAGTAGATGGAGCTGTAAAGTTTGTTGCATTTAAATCAGCATATTTCCAATCAATAATTACAGAATCAGTAAATGTATTGTTGTTTTCTCCATTGTATTCATAGGTATCATCATTGGCATCTACATTAAGAAGAATATAATATTTCCCTTTTAGTGTAAGGTTATCAAAAGAAATGCTTGTACTAAGTGTAGTTGCTGATCCATTGGTAAGTAAAGCGGTAGTAGTAAGTGTATCTAAAAGCACATCATTGCTACTTAAAATTTTATCGGAAGAAAGGTATAAACCATTAAGCCATTTATTAGCAGAACTTGTTCCTTGATTAGAAACACTCCAAGAAATAGTACTTGAATAAGCAGCATAAACAGTATCAGCTAGTGTTGAACTTGTAATTACAAAATCAGGTGATGGTGATAAGCTCACTACAAAGACATTTGTACTTTTAAGTGTATTGTTATTATCTCCATTGTATTCGAAAACCATGTTATCAGCATCGGCAACAACGTATACATAATAAGTTCCACTTATTCCATTTGGTAATGAGAAACTTTCTGTTGCAGTGTAAGAACTTCCAACACTTAATGAAGTTCCACTCAATTTATAATAAGTACCTATTAAAGTAGCATTGTTTACATTAAAACTACTTGCTGTAGAAATATATACTTTGTCTGTCCATAAAGATTCATAAGGCGCATTAGCTCCATTGTTTTTTACGGTCCAACTTACTAATACTGATTTTCCAGAATTAGCTGTTGAAGAACAAGAAATGGATTGAGGTATAAGATCTGCAGGAGGAGTAAGAACAAGATTAATGGCATTACTTACTTTAACATTTGAATAGACATTTGAATATTCTGTTACTCCTTTGTTTTCATTTGCATAAACAAATACATAGTAAGTGCCATAAATAGCGTTAGGTAGTTTAAGCTTTTTGCTACTAGAATAAGAAGCATTTACAGCTAAACTAGATGAAGCGTTTGATACGCTTCCAACAAGTGTTGCTGTGTTTACATCAAAAGAAGCAGATGAAGATATATAAATATTATCGGTCCAAGATTGGTTTGTAATATTGCTTGCTCCGCTATTTTGACCGGTATACGTTACTGTTATACTATCTCCACTATAAGCAGAAGTGGGAAGGCCAATTGAAGTAATTTTAAGATCGGCAGAGGCCGGATAGGTTAATAATACTGTATCTGTTTTATAATTATTGCATTCATTTAATTCCGTTACAGATCCTTTTGTTTTTACTACTTTTTCTACTGCTTTATCATTGTCAGAAGTAACAAATAATATGTAATTACCTGCTAATGTATTTTTGGGGATTGCAAGGGATATGGTTTGAGTATAACTTTTGTTGGCATGTAAATAAGTTAAGTTTTGAACAGTAGCTAATAAAATATCATCAACGCCTCTTAAGTCATTATCTACAGATAACCACACTCTGTCTTTCCAACTTGTAGAGCCTGTACTTCCTGTTCCATCATTTAAAACGGTCCACGATAAATCAATTGAACCCTCAACATTAAATGATGGTGCTACTGTTAAGCTTGTTACTTTTAAATCGGGCAACCAATTTAAAGTAGTAGTTAATGCATCATTTGAGTGTGTGGTATCAGCAGCTAAAATAGTAAATACCTTTACAGTTAATGATTTTAATGTGGCTAATTCTGTTTGTACAGTATTAAAAGTATAGTTTATTTTATCTCCAGGAAGAAGGCTAAGGCCACTGATATGCTCTGTTACTTGAGCGCCTGAATTTATTATATAGGCCACATCAAGATTTGTAATTGTTGTATTGCCAAAATTTTCAATTTTAACTTTAATGGAATCTACTGCACTTAGTCCTTTGTCTTCGGTTGGAGCAAGCAATGCATTAATTCCAATGTCAGTAATAACTATAAATCCTTCTCTTTCATCAGCGCCAATATCAGGTGTAGAAGAATTTCTTGTCTCGCCATCTATGTCTGTTGTAATATCTGAAATTACTTTTCCTGCATTATTTAATACTGCTTGATTCATGTGTAAATCTACATCAGAAGTAAATAAAGGATTAACTGAAACGGAATGTGCATCATAAGCTGTTGCAGATTTCCAGGCTGATAGGCTGCTAAGCTCTACACCTCCCCAATACATTAATTTGGAGCTTGAGCTTGAGTAGTAATCATTATAATCAAATGTAGAAGATGAAATAGAAACATTTGCAGGAGAATAAATAAGATATCCACTACCTGCATTTACAAAAACATTATTATAAAATTTAAGATTCGAAGAGCTGTTGGCAAAATAAAGCGGTACATTATCAGCGCCCGATGTTCCAGTATAGTTTACGTTATTAAAATAAAAATTAAGATATGAAGATGAATGTATATAAATGCATTGTCCTGCTGCTTGAATAAAATTATTGTCGATTAAAGCAGCGCTAGAAGAAGTGCCGTTTGCATTTATTAAATAAAGTCCGGTTCCTATACCTCCATTCACTTTATTTTTTTCGACTTTTGTTCCGTTACTACATGCTCCTAAATATACTCCAACAAATGAATTATCTGTAGATGCGTTAACAATATTTTGAGTTATTACAGCTGCATTTACCCAATAAGCTCTTATCCCCATACATTTTACATCAGAAAAAGTATTATCAGAAATAACAATGCCTCTAGCATAGGAGTTACTTTTACCTTGATAATAGATACCATAAGTTCCTGTTTGAAATGTATTAGATAAAAATTGATTGTATTCATTTGAATAGATGTAGCTACAAAATATTAATGATTTATCTGTTGAAGAACCCGAATTTGAACCTCCGGTAATGGAGCAATTATTTACCGTATTGTAATTTGATCCGTTTGTAATTTCAATAACCTTTGAATAGGTAGTGCCGGTATTTTTAAGAGACATGTTTTTGATGCTAACATAATCAGCACCATTAAGCTTTATAACATAATTATTAGCACTAGTAGTAGATGAATAATTAAGTACTACATCTGTTTTACTTCCGGATGCAGATTGAAATGTTATGGTATTTGATGAAGATGCTCCTGTAATTTGAGCAATACTCACTTGCTCTGAATAAGTACCTGTTTTAATATTAAAAATTACCGGCCCCGAAACTCCTTTTGAACTAAGATCACTTACTGCAGATGTAATGCTTGAATAATTAGAAGCTATACTACCAATTGTATACGTTCCGCTTAATGGGGCGCTAAAGACTAATGTACATTTACATAATATAACAATAAGAAATAGTAATGTAATTAGGCACTTGTTCTGTTTAGAAGAGTGATTTTTCATATTTAAATGTGGTTTTAGTTTCGACATTTAAATTAATTCAAAACGAAGCATGTGTTTTAACCACATTTTCTTTACATATAAAAAAACAAAAGATATATCGATCTGGTAAAATATTTTAATATATTGATAGTTAATGTTTTATTATGTATTACTTATGCTAAATAATAAATAGATATGAACTGGGTTGAAGGGGGGGGCTTTTTTGGGGTTAAAAGAGCTATTGATAATTATCTATTCTATGTTATCCATTTCTTTCCAACTTAGAACAACTGCTTCAATTCTTTTTTGGCTCTCATTGCCTCCATAAATTACATACGAACGTAATTTTTCATTAGGTAGCTGTTTTTGCAAATAAATTAGGCCTGTAAAAAAATCTTGATGAATGGTCATGGCCGCTTTTATTTCAATAATATTGATTGTAGTTATTACACAATATAATAATATCCTTAACATTTTTTCTAAATGTAATTGACGTTGCTATTCGGTTCAGTCAAATATTTTTTGAATCTTAAACATAAAACAATTTGTTTCATGTCTTACAAGCTGTTTAATATCAATAAATTAAACTGTAATTAAAATTGATGGAAATTAAAATGGGATTTAGTTTTTTATTGTTATACTTCGGGAAAATTTTGTTGTGCTTATGCTTAATAATTTATTTCAATGGTTGATGTACTATCAATAAAAACATCAAAGTAAATTCTTTTTTCCAGAGTATTGCTATTCTTAGTTACGGAATAATCTATAAAATTAGTTGTATTTGCAGCTCCATTCATATAAAAACTGGAGTCAACATTAGGGCCTATAAAATGATGGTAGGATGCGGCCGAAAAATCTATATTTGTATTTAAATCTACATCTCCTATATTATGAATTTGTAAATAATCATTACTATCATAGGGGCTGGTATTATGTATGGTAATAAGATACTCTCCCGTTTGCCTCACGTATAGAGTAACATTATTAGATTTTCCGGAATTTATATCTGCATATACTGTTGAATCATCAGGATTATCATAAATATAGCCACTATAGTATTGTTCTACCCTTACCTGAAACGCTTTTTTCTCAGAGTAATTAAAATTAAATTCTCCAACTGAATTAGTTTCCGTAGAGGTTAGCGTTTCACGAATAAGAAACTTCTCTTCATCTCCCAGTAAATCTACCTCCAAACCTTTTTGAACAGGTTGATGCGTGTAAAAGTCATAAACAATGCCATGAACTGTTGTTTCTTTTTTGCATGAAACCAAACTTAATAATAGAAAAAATATACCTAAAATAATTCTTACTTGTGTAATCCTTTTTTTTATTAATGATAGATTATTCATTATAATATCATTTTGGTTCTGTATTTTAATAATTAATTTGAGCGGTAGATGTATTATCTAAATTCACAAAAAAATAAATCCTTGATGTCGTTTTAGTTCCATTTTTAATTACGTTATAATCAAATATATTGGTTGTATTAGCAATTCCATCCATAGAGAAACTAGTATCGAGATTGTTTCCATAACGAGAAAAATAATCTCCTCCCATGCCATTTTTACCGGTTATTTCAATAAAGTCATACTTATCATAAGGGTTTGTATTTTTTATGGTGATAAAAAATTGAGCTTTTTGTCCAACATAAAGTTTTACTTCATTTGATTCGCCAGTATTAACATATGCAAAATTTGAAGAGTCATATGTACCTGGAGTGCAATATTCGTTAGTAGTTCTCACTCGTGATACATTTCTTCTAGTTTCAAAGAAAAATTCACCATTTTCATTTGTATTGACCTTATCTATATCAATGTTAAAATAACCTCCAAGTAATTCCACTTCTAAGCTTTCTTTTATAGGCTTTAATGTATAGTAATCATATACTACTCCATGTATAGTGGTTTCTTTTCTACAAGCTGTGAAAAAAAATAGGATTACCGCTGCAAACAAGAATATTTTATTGTTTATAACTTTAGTTTTATATATTGATTTAATCATAAAGCATTTCTAATTTTTTGAAAAAAGCACCTAAGCTAAAAATTACATAAGTACTTACCATCAGATATAATTAAGTTTATATATCTAATCTAGATAATGATAGGGTTTGGGAGAAAACAGATTTTTTACATTTCTAAAATATAAGGGCTTATGAATGGATGGTAAATAAATATTAAAATATTGTTTAGTAGTATTTTGAGTGTTACTTGTAAGTGTAATTATTAAAACAATACTTAAATATATAGTGGCTATTGCAAACGTGTACGACATTTTGTATTAATTTGGTTTTTGAAAACCTCGTGTTAGCGTTTCTAGATATTGTGCAATTTCGAGTAGTTTTCTATCTGTCCATTTTTTTGCGTGAATTTGTATTCCTAAAGGAAGCCCTTTAGAAGTTTGCCCAATTGGAATAACAACAACAGGGTGACCCGATAATGCGGTGGTATTATTAAAGCCTCCCATTGCTTTTGTATATGGAACTTTTTTACCGTTTACTATAAAAGCTTTACCTGCTTTTTGGTGATGAAAGGCTGCAAATGATGCTACGGGGCTTAGCCAAATATCATATTCAGTTAAAAAGTCTGAAAAAATATCTGAAATTTTATCCTTATCATTTAGCATGGTTGCATAATTTTCAGCCGAAATACCAATACCCTTAAATACATTTTTTGCCCAAGCAAGATCTCTGTACTTAAATAAAATAAAGAAAAACATAAATGGTTTAGTTAAAAATGTCGGTGCCGGTGAACTTGCATCAACTTCATGGCCATATACTTTTGCCCATACGGAATAAGCCAGTTTTTCATCAATAATAGGAGTGTCATGAATTATTTGGTGTCCATTTTCTTCTAGCTTTTTTACAAATTGGTATAATAAATCTGAATATTCTTTATCCACTTCTACATTATTGAGTGTACTTGAATATGCAATTTTTAATTTTCCTTTTTGCCATTTTCCAGAATTAAAATCTATTGGTGTAATTTCTGCTAATTGTTTATCTGTCTTTAGCAATACTTCCATCATATAAATAAGATCTCCAACGTTTCTTGCCATTGGTCCTGAAACGGTGATCATTCTATGGCCTTGAGGTTTGCCCGGCATTACAAATTGCCCACGATTTGGTAATGCATGTTCTGTGGGCCTTAAACCACAAATACCGCAAAAATGAGAAGGTATTCGAATAGACCCTCCATAGTCTGAGCCTAATTCTAAAGGTGTAAATCCCATTGCCAATGCTGCAGAAGAGCCTCCGGAACTACCACCGGGAACTCTGCTTATGTCATAAGGGTTATTTGTTTGTCCAAACCATGAATTAGTAGTTTGCCAATCAAGAGAAAATAGGGGTAAATTTGTTTTTCCAATTATAATTGCCCCCGCAGCTTTTAATCGTTTTATTAATTCCGCATCATCTTTGGCAATATTGTTTTTCAAGTTTGGAACCCCATTACAACTGATAAGACCTTTTACATTATAACCATCTTTAACAGTTATTGGAAGTCCATGCATTTTTCCTAAAATAATTCCCTTTTTTAACAACTGATCTTTTTCTTGCGCTTCTTTTAAAATATCTTCTTTATTTCTAATATCTGTTATAGCATTTATTCTTTTATTATGTAATTCAATTTGGTTTAAAAATGCAGTTGCAACTTCTACTACCGAAATTTCAAAAGAGAGTATTTTGTTTGCTATTTCTATTGCAGGTAAATAAATGATTTCTGATGTCATTTTATATTGGCTTTATATAAATGTCTAAAGTTACAATCGTAGCGAGACGCTAGGATTAACTACTTTGATCTTGCTTCTTACGCTTATCTGAGCACATTTTACTGTACTCTTTTATTCTTGCCAGAGACCTATGGTTACTGTTTTGACGCTTTCCCGAATTTATCGGGACTAAGCGTGACAGCTAGGCATGAGTTCTTTTGATCTATGTTAATATTTTCTTTTAGGTCTTTCATCAAATGTTTTTTAATAGCATTGATTTTTTCGCTTTTTATTTCATTAAAACTAATCTTCACTCTCTTTTATTGGATGTTACATCCACGGTTATTAGGCTTGGATTAGCCCACACACTTAGCCTAGCTTTAAATCCAAGCCAGCCGCTACTAGTTAGCTTTTTCATATCTGAGCCAGCTGGAGTTTGTAACTACCTATAACTATATAAACTAATCCTTTCTACCTCCAACAAACTTTCCAACTCAGCATAATTTCTTGCACTTGAATACAAATAATCTTCTGGCTTTTCAACAATGCCGGCTCGTACAGGATTGTTATGTATATATTTTAATTTCTGCAATGTAAATTCATGCGACCATAGTTCTTCAGGATGATTATCATGAACCCATAATTGATACTTGGTATTTCTTGAATGTCTTTTTGCTGCCCTCTCAAACATAAATAATATCCAATCTTTTCTACTCTCGTTGCCATTGGCAATTACTTCAATAATTTTTTTGCTCGTAAATTTTTTAAAATCTCTTATCACATCACTCAAGTTATTTTCGCATGATGCAATCATGTGTAAATGATTACTCATTATTACATAACCATAAATTATAAGACCTTTTTCTTTTTGGCAATGCTTTAAACTTTCTATTACAATATCTCTATACGCTTGCCTTGTAAAAATATCTATCCAGTTTACTACAGTACATGTTATAAAATGACCTCTGTCTTGTTCTGTAATGCGGTACGATGGCATATAATCTGTTTTTTTATTGTTTTAAAAACTACATTCATATAGCCGCGAAGTTAAAAAAACTTCGCGGAACTAACTGCTTAGAACACTACGCAGAACAGGTTTTGTATATCTTAGCTAGCAGGACTTTACATACATAAACCTGCATTAGTCCATTTTATTTCTTTTTCTTATTCATAGGAGCTGTTTCTGTTCTCATTCTCGCGGCAATATTATCTTGGGCTGGTTTAGATCTATAAATATCTCTTCTAAGTTTTAATTCTTCTTCAGCACCAGCTATACTTGGATCTATTCCATATATATAGTATTCTAATAAATTAGGATCAACTAGTTCGCCATTTCTAGAAAATGCCTGAGGATCAATATAAAACCATCCTGATTTTGAAGGTCTTAATATTGGAGAATCACTACCAGCACCAGTAAGATATTGCTCCGTTTTACCATTACATGTAGCACTTTGTAATTGCATATTATACCTTTCTACTAATACGGTTGCGAGATCTCCACTTATCATTACCTCGTAATGTAAATGTACAGCGCGACCATTTTCGCTACCTTTTGCACTTCCTCCCACTCTTCCAATTGCATCTTCTGTATTTACTTGTTGTCCTTGTTGAACAGACATCTCACTTAAGTGTAAATATCTTGTTCGAATATTTTTGGAAGCATTTTCTATGGTAATAGATCTTCCTTCATCACCCTTTGTATCATTATCTGCAACTATTACAGTCCCGGTTAATGTACTAATAATTGGTAATCCTCGATCACTTGTGGCGCTTGTACCCCAATTTAAGTCTACTCCAGGATGAACTACAGTAGCATCAGAATAGCATCTTGGTCCCATATCTCCAGTTCCTGTAAGTCGATTTGTTACGGCATGACCGCCTTGTCCATCTCCCATAGGGTTGTTTTCAGATGGCACTTCTGATACTTCTTTTTTACCATCTGGATCTGTCCAATAAATAGGATTATCTAAAAATGCCTTATAAGGTGACCAACCTGGTTGGTTATCTGCAAGCGGATCCGTACTCAACCACCTACCCAACCTAGGATCTAAAATTCTTGCACCAAAATCATAAGCATTTGCGGTTCCTTTTAAATCGTTTTCTTTTTCTTTGCCTTGGTAGCCGTAACGGTAGTTTGAACTTTGATAATCTCTACCGGGCATTTGCATACCATAAGCATAATAATCATTTGCTGTTGTTAGTTTAGATGAATAAGTTGTAAGGCCATGGTTTGGTTCTTTTACATCGCTTACTGTTGCGCGTACATTGCCTAAATGGTCTTTTAATTCGTAGTTTTTTGTTGTTATACTTCTTGTAAATTTTGTTGCGCTTACTAATGTTGTTAGATCTATAGAGGCTTCATCACTTCCATTATCTAATTTTGCTTCTACTTTTTTGGTAGTTATACCATCATATTCATAAATAGCAAGTAAATCTCCTGTTACTTGGTAAGTATAATAAGTTGTTAATTGAGTTCCATCAACATTTGTTTTTACTTTTTTTACTTTGTTACCCATGGCATCGTAATAAAATTTTATGCTTTCATTGCCGGCAGCAGTGCTTTTTATTACTTCTTTTACTTTACCATTTATACACCAACTAATGCTTGTTATATTTTCAGCTTCGTCTTTGGTTAATTGGCCGTTTGCGTTGTAAGCATAATTGGTTCTGGTTTGGTTATCCACATCAACAGTAGAGTTTGCGGCATTTACTGCATCGCTTACGTATTGCAATTGGTTGTTGGTGGTGCCGTAGTTGTATTGCAATGCATCCATGCTGTTTTGTGCAAAAGCTGATGTGTTGATTAGCGGATTAGCTAATAGGCTAATGAAAACAAAAAGGAATTTAAAATGATACACACCCATAGCCCCTCTTGTTAGAGGGGAAAATCGCCTTCCCATACTTGTTAGAGAAGCATTTAATGTGTTGCTTTTAAAGGTGTTTTTTATTGAGGCTTCGACTCCGCTCAGCCTGACAATTAAATTAGTTGTATTTTGAGTTGTATTCATAATGGTTAAAAGTTTCGTTTTTATTTTAATATTTTCAAATTATCAAATTGATTAATGGTATGTATTTCTGGTTGCTTCTTTAATATTGCCATTATCATCATATCCAAATCGTTCAAAATAATCGCTGTTGGGTCCTGTACTTCCTTCCCAAGCTGAACCACTGTAAAAATCGATGGTGCTTTGTACCAGACGGCCCATATCATCATACAAATACATACTTGCCATGGCTTGTTGGGCTTTGTTTGTAATGCCGCTTGCAGCATTATTTGTTATGGTGTTTGCAATAAATCCATTATAGTATGATTTAAAATTACCTGAAGTGGTAAATGCAGCTTCACCATGGGTGTTATTTAGTTCCGTTAATAGCGTATTACTAGTACTTAAATTATTAAACACACTACCCGTTCTATTAAAATCACCATCGTAATAATTTAATAATTCACCAAAAGCATCGGCAGGGATGGTTTCATTAGCTGAACCTACTACTCCATCTTGGCCGGCATCAGAACCGTTACCCAATTCGGGATGGTTTATGGCTTTTAACCTTCCTTGTAATGTGTAGATGTAATCAAGACCTTGAACTTTATCTTGACCCATTACTGTTCTTTTAGTAGGACCAAATGCGTAGTATTCATAAGTTGCATCGGTATCCCATAATTGTCCGTTATTAGAGGTTTCGCTTTTTACCAAACGATTGTCTTCGTCATAAGAATAACGATAGAAATATTGATCAGCTTTGCCTTCTTGGTATTTTACTTCGGTAACGTTTTGGCTTACTAAATCGTAATCAAACCAAGTTTGAATATTGCCTAAGCCTGGAATGTTTTGTATAAACCATTCAACATTGCCATGTGGGCTGTAGCTGTAATAAGTATAAATTCTATCGGTAGTAGTTGCAGCACTTCCATCTTCATCACTATAAGTATAACTGATGCGGTTATCGAGGTATTCTTGTGTATAAGTAACTCCTCTTGCATCGGTATATATTGCTGAAGCATCGGCATCATTGTAAACGGTAACAATAATTTCTTCTCCGCTTACCGGTAAAGTTTGATCATCTGCTTTAGCAGTTAATTCACTTGCTAATTTAATATCACAAGTGCTGCAAATGCTTCCTTGTCCGGCCTCTATTGGCCTGCTTAAATAATCATATTTGATGTAAGAAAACTTATTAGCAGCAGCTTGTACAGCATTTTGAGAATAACGCAATTGCCCCAATGAATTGTAAATATATTTTACTGTACCTGCATCAACAGAAGTTTTAGCAACCATTTGCCCCAATGAATTGTAATCATAGGTGGTAGCAAAACCATAATTTGTTTCATGATCTCTATCGCTATAAGGAAAATTTGCATTTGATGTAATTCCTTTTGGAGGAACCGTTTTAATTAAGCGACCCGTTCTATCATAATAAAACAATGTGAAATGATGGTAACTTAAATCAAAACTATAGCTAAGTTCATCATTAATACTATCTGGTGTTGCGCATGTAGCATTGTATGTATCTTCAAAATAATTTAGTTGAGCATTTTCACATGAGTCTAATTGAATATCAAATGATGCTCTAATAGCAGAGGCAGAAGCTTCTTCGCATGTAATTACTTTTATGGTATCTACAACATCTGTTGGTATTACAATTGGTGTCCATTTATAACAGAAAGTGCATGATTTTGAAGCATCACAGCCTCCACTTAAATCAAGCATATTGCTTACATGACCTCCAACATAATGAAATGATATTTGATTGTTGCTGTTAATACTAATTTCTGAATTTTCATCAATTGGAAAGTGTGAGACATTAACACTAAAATTAAATTGACAGGGTCCATCTCCTAGCGTAAATGGTATTCCTGTACTACCGGTAAATTGGTTATATGCAATGGTAAAATAAGCTTCAATTTCAGATATCGTAATAACGGTAATTCCAGAGCTTACTAATTTTTGTAAATCACTATTGCATTTATCAATAATGTAATCTGAAAAATATAAATCGTGCGAAGTGCTGTAAAATATAGAGTTTGTGCCACAATCAGAACCATAGGCAACATGCACTACATAAGTCATGGCTTTTTGCATTTTTGCAATTTCTTCATCTGTACCTACTCTATTTAATGTTTCTCCATTGTCATAAGTTCCATTACTATTAGCATCATCAAAATCAACAGTAAGCTGACAATTTTTTTCACATTCTTCAACCAGTGAATAAGCCATACAATCAATATCATAATCTGTATAGCTAGAACCGTTTTTCTTTAATGCGTCTTCGGCTTCAAATCTAAATGCGTCTAAATGTGATAGGCAAGTGCTTTCGCAAAGGTCTTTGGCGTTTTCAACCAAACTATTAATACAATCAGCATCTGCTTGGTCGCAATCGAGACTTAAACCTAATGCATCAAGTGAGCTTAATCCATCTACGGCAAATTCATCTGCACTTGAAATACAATTGTAAAAGTTTTCCCACAGTTTGTCTTCAGAAGCTTCAGTTAATATATCTGCATCCCATGCAAATGAACCATCAATATCAAATGCTTGAGGATAGTTTGAAGAAGAAGGATCTGTTGAACTGATGCAATTTTCATAATTACCGTAGTTGGTAGCGCCATAACTTGAATTATCATTTAGATCAATAGTATCTAATTCAAATGCTTTGTAAGCATATTCTGTATAGCCTGAACCATAAAACTTATGCGTATTTGAAGCATCATTATAATCGTAGTAGCTATATGGGTGATTTGAGAAACCAGAATATATCTTGCCAACTGATTTTAAAAAGGCCTCCATTAAATTGTAATCTTTTATTGAATAATAGCCTCCTCCTGTTGAATGATAAACATATTGCGAAATATCATAAGTTTGTACCAATGCATTCCATGCGTTATATAAATCGTTACAATTATATACAGGGGTTCCGTCTAGATTTACTTCATGAAGCATGTGAGCAATCATTATATTAAAATAACCATCAATAGCAAAGTCGGTTGAAGAAAAATCTATAGTTGCAGTTTCCATTGGATTGCTTCCAAGAGAAGTAGTTGGAATAGTATTGGCAATGTCAAACGCACCTACACTAGAAGTAATTTCTATATGACCAATATATCCAAGATTATTAATATGGGAAGTAATAGTTAAAATGCCATTATTTGCAGAAGCTGTATAAGCGCTTAATCCTAAATTATTAATATCAGTCGCTAACTGGCCAGCTAAAGCATGTAGTCCTTGAAATGTATAAGTTCCATTTACTAATTCTATGTTTGGAAGGAATAGACTTGAATTATCTGGTATAACCTTTATAGAAATGTCTGCACCTACTACTCCATTTCCAAGATTTGTAAACTCAAGTGTTGCAATAGGATCTGATTTTACTTCATATAAATGTTCGTAAGTAGATGCATCTTTATAAAAATAATTGTACATATGCTTACCAAACTTATCTCCCCATTTGTCGGTTAATAAAGCTTCAAAATCAGGAGTGCCTTCATCGCAGGGTAATGTGCATTTTTCAACTGTAAATGTAACAGGGCAGCAACCTTTGTTTAAGGTAATGGTATTGCCGTCTACTAGTTCTAACTCGTCAATTCCGTATCCTCCATGATCAATAGGTTTAGCTAATAATTCATAAAAACCATCTAAATCATTAGCTTCAAGTAATGCTCTTAAATCGGCATAGTTGTCATCAATATTTGTTTCTATACCACTAGCTATGTTTTCTAAATGATCATCAAGATTTGTATTACCCGAGTTTTGAGCTGATTGATTATTAACGCTAATAGTTCTACCAACAGAATAGGTACCTGGTTCAAGGCCTGAAACTGTTTGATTGCCTAAATCAAGTGTGGCAGGTGAACTTGTACAAGCAGATGGGCCGTATTGCAAAGACCATGTTGCCACTTTTTCTCCTGTTTCAGTATTTTTTACCCATACTTCTACATTATAATCGCAGCTGATACAAAAATTTCCACAATCGGCTTCAATTTGCGAAGGTGTTAAAGAGTAGTTTACATTTATTGTAAATCCGGGTTCAAGAAATGGAGGCAACACTTCGCTTTTCTCAATGGTATATTCATCAATTTGCATATCGCCATTTACAGTTCCACTTACGGTGTAAGGTTCGTAATCTACAGGTTCAGTAAGATCACTTTTGCCAGATAAGCAATTGGCTAATACGGAACCATCAGCCATTTGATAGGTTACTCTTGTTACATTATTAGGGTCGACAGAAATAATTTTATGCACTTTATCGGCATTGGGCGCTTCGTTGGCAAATAGTTTAATCAATTCTTCATCGGTAGTACTTGAATAATAATTTTTATACGTACGACTTTTGCCTTCAGCCGATCCACCAATTCTAAATATAGAACCTGCACTTCCACTTTCTTTAACCCTGTTAAGCGGATCAATTACACTTTGACTAAAAGGATAATTCTCTGCATTGGGTATGGTTAAATCAGTATTTGAGTCGGAATAATAATTTGTTAAATCTCCTCCATCAACTGCATCAGGGTTTGTAGCATTTGTTTCGGTATCAAAATTATCGGCATCGTATAAATTTCCGTTATGAGTTAGGTAATTTGTTTTGTAGGCCATAGAACTGTTTGAAACCGGAGCAGCTATTGATTGTAAAGCTCCTCTTCCTGAAAAATCATAAACGGTTTGAGAGATTAATGTTTTATCGTCACTTTGCATTTTATGTTGGGTTTGGAATATTTTTCCTAAACCATCGGCATAGCTCATGTTTTCTGAAATGCGAGTATCTTCAGTAAATACACGGTTGTAAATCCAATTTTTATCGGCTTCAGGTTGGTTAAAGAAAAATGTATATGCATCAGGCGCGATGCCTGATGTATAATTTATACCAGCACCATCTGCTAAAGAATTACTCCATTCTCCCCAGTTTAAGCTGTTGGCTTCAGCCCCTTCGTAATAGTTTCCAATGGGCCTGATTCTCCAAGTATAAAAACCTGTACCCTCATTCACTTGTAATTTTAAAGAAGTTTTTGAGCCATCAACAAATACGCTCATGGCTTTACTCCAATCAACAGTTGTTTGTACATCAGTTTCTGCTAAACCTTCAGTTGAATTGTATAATCTTAGCAATTGAAATTCATATTGAGGGATGTTATCGCAACTTGAATACCAAGTAAACTCAACAGGGTTTGTGGCAGAAGTTGTACTCATTGCCGTTAAAAACTTTGTAATACCTGTAATAGTATGTGAGCTTACTCCTACATTGTATTCTGTTTCAATCCATACATGAAATCTAAGTTTTCCGTTGAGTATTGCACTTACTGTGCTTGAGTTTACTGCAAAACTTATTAAATTTATATCAGCATACGATTTAGAAGAAGCAAAGCTGGTGATATCAAAAATATAAAGTTGTTTGGGAGCTGTTTGGCTGATGCTAAGGCTTTCTCCTAGTACACTTGCTAATTGATTTCTTGAAGCATCGAGAATTTTAGTTGTAAAATATACAGAAGCTGAAAAAGTTTGGCTACCCAAAGTATATTCTTCGCCAGCATCTAATTGAACTTTTAGTAAAGCAGATTTTAAAATATATGGAGAGCCACAAGGAAGGATCGTATCTTTAACCATAAAGTTTGTGAAATTTTGAGAAGAGAAAAAATCAGTATAGCTATAATTTAATTCATTATATAGTGGGAGTATTGTAAGACTAGCTGAATTTGAAATAGCAAAAGGACTACAAGAACCATTTACAATACATCGGTAATAAAAACCATTGTCATAATTAGAGGATGTAAATGAATAATTTGGGTTAGTTGCTCCGCTTATGTCTGCATAAGTTCCGTTAGATGTAATAGATTTTTGCCATTGATAAGTTAAACCATTACCTGTTGCGGCTACAGTAAAAGAAGCTATATCACCTTCAATTGCAGTTTGATTTATTGGTTGTGTACTAATAGCTGGTGCTTCATTAATAGTAAGAAGAGCTGAAGTTGATGTTAAACTAGAGCCACAAGAACCACTTATTATACAGCGGTAATTATAACCATTATCTGTACTTATAGTTGTAAATGAATAAGTAGAACTGGTAGCATTGTTTATATTGGTGTAAAGGCCAACTAATGTTGCGCATTTTTGCCATTGGTAAGTTAAATTTGTGCCTGTTGCCGTTACCGAAAATGTTGCATTACTTCCCGAACATGTTATTTGACTATTAGGTTGTGAAGTAATAGAAGGAGCTGTATTTAAATTAAGGCTGGCAGCATTTGATGTTGCTGTACCGCATGTACCGGTTACAATGCATTTATAATAATATCCATTATTTGCAGTACTAGCGGTAATTGAAAGGTTAGCAGTTGTTGCACCCGATATTCCTGCTGCATTTGTTACATTATTGAATGCGCCTATTGAGCTTGAGGCATATTGCCACTGGTAAGTTAAAGTACCGGCTCCAGCAGCTATGACACTAAAACTGGCATTTGATCCTAAACAAATATTTTGAGTATAAGGATGTATTGTAATGCTTGTTGCTGTATTTAATGATAATATTGCAGCAGTTGATGTAGCTTTACCACATGTGCCTGTTACAATGCATTTATAATAATATCCATTATTCGCAGTACTAGCGGTAATTGAAAGGCTGGCTGTTGTTGCTCCTGTTATTCCAACTGTATTTGTTACATTAGCAAATACGCCTGTTGAGCTTGTGGCATATTGCCATTGGTATTTTAAACCGCTACCACTTGCTGTTACTCTAAAAGTAGCACTACTTCCTGCACATGTAGTTTGATTGCTTGGCTGAACTATAATTGTAGGGGGGGTATTTATGTTTATTAAAACAGAAGCAGTATTATAAGGTGAACTTAACCCTGCACAAACATTACTAACCGTTATTTTACAACGGTAATATATTTTTTTAGTAAGAGCAGGAGGACTATAACTAAGTGTCGTTGCCCCCGAACCTCCCAAAGCAATAACCCAAGCATCACTTACTCCGTTATCGTCAGATTCTTGCCATTCATAAGCACTAATTGAATAGGCGGCAGCACCTGAACAAGTAGCAATGTTAAGTGTTAAGGGAGTAGGAGTACTACCGGAACATATACTTTGAGCACTTTTTACAGTAGCACCATTAAATGAACTAGCAGCAAATATATTGCTAGTGCTTAGGCATAAAACCAAAATGATCAATGATTTTAATGACAGTTCTAAAAATTGTATTTTTTTGTTTCCTCTCCCTGGATCCCTCTCGGAGAGAGGGACACAAATGGCAATTTTTAGAACTGCCATTAATGCAGATACAGTTCTAATCTTTTTTGTTAAAAGAGAATTATTTAGAATAGTTTTTGTTTTCATTTTGTAATTATTTATCGGGTTAATGATAATGTATATTTATATGCTGTTTATGTTAAATCAATAATTGTTGTTTTCTAAAACTTATTTTTGTTTATTTTATCTATTTGTATTTACAAAACAATGTTTATCAATATTTTATGTTGTTTTTACTTAAATATTATTTATCTACTTTAGGTATATTGTATTGTGTTTCAGCTACTGATTTTACACCTCTTTCAGTTTCAATTTGTTTTCTGATAAGTTTGCCTTCATCATTGTATTGGTAAAAGAGTCCAAAGTTTTGATCATCAAACTGAGCTAATAATCTCAATGTACTGGCATCATACACATAAGCCGTAGATTGTGAATTGATGGGCTGAACTCTAACATCATCAATATAAATTTCGGCACCTGAAGTTTGAGTTTTTACGTAAAGAGTAGGTGTAATGGCATAACTGCTTGGCCAATCAGGGCGAATAAAAGTGCCGGATTTAGCTTCATACAATTCCCACTCACCCACACGTGCAACTTTTTCGAATTTTACAGAATATGTTTTTGCAGCGTTATAAGTATTATTAAGGATTAATTGAATATCATCCAATTCATCGGTCATATTAGCACGTTTCATCCAAAGTTTAACATCCATACCGTAGTCATAAACCGATTCACTAGGATAAAAGCTTGGCAGTGCAACTTCTGATGAGTAGTAGACTTGAAGAAATGCTAAGTCTTTTACTAATTTCATTTTATAGGAATGCGAACCCGAATGAGCTTCTGAACTGCTCCATTCTCCAAAATATTGGTTTCCATTTATATCTGTATTAATGCTGTACTTGTCTTCTAGCATTAAAGCATAAGTTCCTAAATTCCCGTTTTCAAAACTTTCAAATGCTACCGATTCATAACTGGCATTGCCGGCAGTTAAATACGGTACACTATGATCATAACCATATTTAGCAGTAGTATGTATATCCAGTAGATTTTTTTCTTCTAACGGAGCTCCTAGAGGAGAATAATAATCAACAGTATTGGTATTTACCCATTTGGTTCCATTATTGGCATCATGGTATTGCCAATTGTATAAAGTAAAGTCGTTAAAAATCCCCGTGTTATAGGCATAGGCATCTGCATCCGAAATATTTTTTACATCGGTATTGTAGGTATAACTTGAAAGCAAGCGCCATTTTCCTTTTTCTCCTGTTTCGTATGCATTTGAACTAGAGCTAACAGTATATACACTTTTTATTACACTACTGTAATTCCAATCATCACTTAATTCTATTGCACTTGCAGAAACAACTTTATCTAATGTAACGGTAGGGAAATAATTAGGGCAAAAATCTAAACATTTAATTTGAACTGCATCACAGGTATTGTTTTTATCACCGTACATCAGCTCTGCCGTTTCCGCGTCTAGAAAAAATTCATATCCATCTATATAACTTAATAACATTTCGCAATTATCGGTACCTTCGTCAGATTCGTCTGTTTTGCCATCTTCATCATTATCTATTCCATCTGTAGCTTCTGAAGCATTACCAACACTAATATTTAAAAAATCCTTATTATAAGTACTTTGTTGAGTTTCACAATTTCTATGAGCCGGAATAGTATCACAAATAACAATATTTTGATCATATATATTATCTTCATTATGGCAATTGGTTATATGCATTGGTACTAGTTCACAAACCACTTTAGTTCCATAAAATTTTTCAGAAGAATTAGAAAAAATAATTCCATTGCCATTATTACTTGCGCTGCCTGATCCTTGTATAACACTTGAAAGCCCCAATGAGTTTGCATAATCATCAAATACAGTAGTAAAAGGTTCGCATTCGCCATTTTCAGGATTTACAATACCGGCATCAGACATAGAGGCAAGCTCTGCTGAGGTAATAACATTTACGCTGCCTTTATATTGGCTATTTAATACATCAACAACACTTTGGCGAGCCTCAATAACATCTGTTGGTACTTCTTGTACAGTAGCAGTTGCCATACCACCATAAGTAGTAAGAGAACCAACTCTGGCACTTAATTGATTGGTATTGCCACTACGCAATATTTCTACATTTACATTTTCAGGACTATCGGTTGAATTATTGTAATAAAAACCATAGGTATCATTGGTAGGTAGAAGCTCAATAAGTCCTCCGGTTATTTCACCAATATTGTAAATATCAGGAGCTGTTTTATCAATATTATTATAAATGGCAATTAAACTGCCTGAAGTAAATTTATCAATATTGTCGCAAATACCGGAACCTGTTAATGAAAGATAAAATTGATCTGCTACTGTACCACCACTTGAAGAAATAGCAAGCTTAGCCATTGAAAAAGCAGTACTACTTTCTATGTAGCAGGCTTCATTTTGGCTTTTACCTTTTAAGGCATCGTAAAAATGTGAAGCGGGAAAATTATAGCTGTAATATGTGCCATCATGTGAAACATTCATTAATGTTAAATTGTTGTAGACATCTTTAGTTGAAGTTACAACGGGAGTTCCGGTATATTTATCAAAACATTCGTTGGTAGAACTTACTTCAATTCCATCTTGCGTAGATTTAACCGTTTTAAGAATGGCAGGGTAATACGTAATTTTATTGATAACATGAGTTGATAACATGTTTTGTGAATAATTTACATAAGGCATAATCATTGGAAATGGAATAATAGCAATACCCAGTATTCCAAAATTGGCATCACCTTCAAATTTTGCGTCTACTGAAACATCCCATACTTGACTCGATTCCATTACTACTTCTGATTGTTTGCCTGGAGTTGAAAGTTCAGAAGTAAAAGAACCTCCATTTTGCCAATCCCATGCATCAACAGTTTTTACTTGTTCTCCAAGGCCATAATAAATGTATTCTTTAGATGTTAGAACTTGTAGATTGGTATTGATAGCAGTAGGATCAGAAGGCAACAATGTTTTTTCTGCTTTTACCTGACCATTCATATTGTTTAAAATAAAACTATAGCCTTGTGCAGCCCAAATGTTATAAATACTCATACTAATTGGATAAGTGAGGGCAGGTATTGGTAGTATTTTTTTAGTTAGTGTTGTGTTTTCAACCTGAAGAGGATAATCTTTTGAAGTATAAAAATCTTTTTCTACCAATGCAGGTCGAGAAGGACCATTGTTGATATCACGTATGATAACTCTAGAATAGCCTACAGAAGGAGATGGCAGCATATTGGCACCAATAGGGCCTTCAAATTCCTCTCTGTCTTTGCCCGACATAATTCTTGTAAGTAAACTTGGGTCGCTTCTTTTTTCCATAAAACATACAAGAGCATTTTCTTCTCCACCGGTTTGAGGTTCATTAGTAGCAACACCACTTGAAGTGCTATCTGTATTTAGGTAAATGTATTCTTGACCGTTAAGGCTTGGATTATTTTCCAATCCTTTATCATACAATAACACTCTTTTTACACGAATGCCCCCCCCTTTTTTTGCATTTTTTGTTTGGATTGGAATTCTGAAATAAGAATTAGATTCGTCTATTGCTAAACATACCTCTGCTCCAATAGCTGCAGCGGCAACATCAAAAAATGCAACAACTGATTCAAAGAAGGATTCTACATCACTTGTTCCTTCTGATGGTGCTGTTATATCTGCTACTTCGCAATTTGTTGTTGTAAAATCAATTTTACCTGCACGGGTTTGATTGTAAAAATCTTTGCACACTTCACGTGGTACATCGTATTTTTCATTTCCGTTTGTGGCATCTTCACCTAATTTTAAGTATAATTTTTGAGCTGTATTATCGTAGCCTACTTCTCTAACGCTTACATAACCGTCAATCCATTCCATACCACAATCTCCAACCTCACCGGTAGTTAGGCTATAAAAGAATTTAAAATATATTTTTTCAGGATCTTGTCCGTTTTCTCCAGTAACAAATTTTTTATTGAGATAATTGATGTAATCAGTTCTTTCTTGTTCAACAGATAAATCTATGCCTGCTTCCTCAGTATTTAAATAATAAGTATTGTCTTCTTGACCTTCTATACGAGTAGGTGCATCAATACTACTAATACTTGCCATAACCATTGCTCTTTTATCTTGTACATAAGAATATTCATTTTGTTCGTATTGTACATGTATTTCTCCGCCTGTTGGTAATTTAATTTGTTTTAGTTGCCATGCAGCAGGATCAAATGTTATTGAGTTACCGGCTAAATCAGTTTCAGGAGTTTGATCGACCCAAGGAATGGTTCTACTGTATCTTGCAGCTCCATCAGCTTGGTATGAACCCCAACGATCGCTATTTAAAGCATCATAATTTGGATTTTGATCAGTTGAAGAGTAGGAAGAATAAAATGAATAACAATCATCACTTCCATTGGTATTATAAGGAGCCGGATAATCACTTCCTGATGGATATTCATATACAAAATCATAAGGAGAAATTTTTGCGTTTTTCACATCGGCATATTCAATCCATACTCTTTTTAATGTAGTTTTTCCTGTTTTTGCATGCGCAGTGGTTCCATCATCTGAATTAGCTTGACCAAGCATTAATGAATTATCATATTCAAAATGTATGGTTTCAATAACTGGATTATCACTTAAATCAGTATTGTCATCATCTTTTGCATAGAGTGTAATTGTTTCTAGTTTTTTTATTCCATGGCTGCCTTTTTTAGAAGCATCATTGGCAGCTTCACTATTATTCTCCCAAGCTTCATATCCATCTGTTCTACTTGATGAGGTAGTAAAAACAGCAAGGTGTGTTTGAGTTTCTATTGATTCTAAATAATACATTTCTTTTTTTCCACTGTTATAACTGCCCATATCATCTTTTGAATCGCTTAATCTGCCGGGGTTATTGTATAGGCCGGTATAGGGAGCACGAAAATTATACCATGCATTAGAACTAGAACCATCTCCATAGTATTTTTCATAATTAAAAATAGTCCAGCCTCCATAATCGCCTTCATCAGGACCGTTCATATCCACATCGACAAAATCAGGATTGGTAATTTGAGTAAGCAACCAACTTTGTGCATATTTTTCAGGATTATATTCTCCAATTTTATTATCGGGATTACTAATGTTTTGGTAGGTAATAAAATCAGTAGTTGGTTCTATTGAGGCTGAAACTTGTTCTTCCTCTTTAACATAAACCGGTAAACCGTATACATAATTTTCTCCGCTTGCATTGGCTATATCAAATTCAGCAATTTGACTTTCACTTACTGATGATCTATCGGCCAATGTTTCAATAGCTTCACGTTGGTTGTATCTTTTAAAGTGTTTCGATTTGCCATCTACTTGTTGTGTTTCTTCAATAGTATGATAGCCTATATAGGATGATCTTTTTATTCTTTCATCACTATTATTTGCTTTTTCATAAACTGAACTGGGTATAGTTGGGGAATACCCAGTTACATCATTTCCATCTAAATTTGCTGCAATGGCAGCATCTCCACCAAAATCGACACTACTGCCCATATCGCCCATAAATTGAAAATAATAAGCTTCATCTTCACCAACACTAAAACGATAATTTGAATTCGAGTACCATTCATTTGTACTTACAAATTGTCCGCCAAGGCCGGATATTTCTGCTCCAAGCCCTACTGCAGTTCCTGCCATTCCATCCACACCAACTCCTGCACTTATCACTGAATTATTAGCTGTATTGGATCTAAAGTGTCCAGCTTTTTTACTGTATGCACGAAAGGTACCGCCAATGCCTTCACCCATTACCATAAAATTATCTGCTCCACTATAAGGTATTCCTAAATAATAATCTCTTTCTGAAGTTGTAGATTCTTTTTCAGTAGAATAATCCATTAGTATATTGTCACCCACTGTTGCTTCAGCTGAATGTAGATAACCATAAAAAGTTTTTTCTTCCGTTTCGGGAGCCCATGTTACTCCCACACTTCCACCTAATTTAACTCCAAGTGCAACTGGTATTGGTGCTGGAGCAACTTCTACATCATAATTAACAGATGCATAATAACCTTGATAGGAGGATACATAAGATGGAAAACTATGATTTGAATTTAAATACGAAGCATATTGGCTTAAACTTTGTGCGCCAAAACGTGTGTTTTTTGCTTTGTCATAATATTTTACTGCATCAGCGATTGGTTTTCTCCAAGAAGAATAATCAGTACAAGTCTTATTTGCAGAACGAAGTATATCATCTCCTAATGATTTATAATATTCAGAAGGCGAGAATCCCACATCAAAACTATGGTTTCCGGATGTTGTAATACCTAAATCCATATTAAAACCGGTACCAGATGAAAAACTTCCTTCTAAACCGGCAACAACACTTACTCCATTATAACCATTGATTAACGCAGAAACACTTAATGTTGGCACTATTGATGCGGCTCCATCTTCGCCATCTAAATCAAGACTAAATGCCTCTAGTACACTTTTGCTTGTTAAATTTACGTTCCAGTTTATATTTCTTTTATTATACTTTGTAGTGTTTCCAGCAGAAACATCATCAGGATAGCCTTGTTTGTTACGTACAATTGCACCGGGACTTAATGTCCAGCCGAAGCCTACCCATGAAGCATCTTCTTCAGGATTGGCGCCACTTTGGTAAGAAAGGTTAATAGGATAACCGCTGCCATTTGGGCCGGGTACACTTAAAAGTGGAATATTATAACTAAAGCCACCGCTAAATTCATTTACCATTCCGGATGAATTTACCGATTGAAAATTTGAAAACTCAGGGCTGCTTGGGCCATTCATTGCATATAACTGTGGTAAATAAATAGCCTGTGTAAGTAGGCTAATGGCTGTTAACACTGCAAGTGCTTTTGTAAATTTCTTTTTTAGTTTCATATAATTCTTCATAATTATTTTATTTTCAGATTGATTGTACGTTTTTTTTTTTTTTAAGGTTACACTCACCGCCAATTTATTTTAAGTATCTATCTCATTTTGTGATGATGATTTGCTTTTGCTTATATAGGATATGCCCGTTTCTAGGTCAATAAGAAAAATAGGATATGAAGGAGAAAGTTTCTGTTTCAAGTCAATAAATTTTCTTAATTCCATTAAGCTTAATTCTTCAGAAGATTGAGAACTTCGTATATCTGCTAAAAGACTATTGTATTTATTTAAATTTCTGTGTAGGGTACTATCATCAAAATCAAGTAGGCTTGCAATCTTTTTGTAAGAATTTTTTTCTAAATACAAATGAAGGGCATGTCGCTCTTGAGTAATTTCAAAAATTGAATTTTCTCTATTGGCTTCGCTAAATTGCTTTTTGCATGTTTGGCATAAAAAACGTTGCCTGTTTCTAAATACTCCATTTTTTACAACATTATTTGATTTACAGTTAGGGCAGCAAATTGTTTTCATAAGGTTTAATAATTGTTTGTAATGAAAAGTTATTACATAATACAACTAGTTACCTTACCCAATTTTGGCTGTTTCTAAAAATTTAATACTAATGTTACAGGCTTATTTGTTTGTAATTTGCATTATTTGAGGATATTACAGTGTTTTATCAACTGGAGTGTTTAAACTATGCATCAATTATTCCGGTACTCAAATCAATCATTTTGGGTGAAAAATTTTAAAGAAATTGATGAGGATGGGGCTTAGGTTTAATTTTTTTTCAATAAAAATTCCCGTATTAAATTAATTATCATATATGTACCGTATTCTGTTTCAATATCGGGATAATTAATGTTTAAGAATTCAGCGAAAATAGGTTGGGGAATTTTTATGGAAACAAAGACCTTTACAATAGATATGTTACCCCAAGGAAAATAATCTGAAAGTAATCTTAAGGGGGCTATGAGTAAGATTGTTTTCCTTATTAAGAAAAATTTTGGTCGAATACATTAATTATGAAAGCAAAAAAAATAAATATAAGTACTCCGAAAAAGAAAGTGAAAACAAAGAGAGAGTCGCAAACAAAAGTAGCGCCAACTAGCAAAGTGGTTTGGCCAATATTTATTGATGAAATTTATTAGTGAAACTCCGTTTTTACAATCCGACTAAATTGAAAACTAACGAGAGTGAAAGCATATCGGGATAATAAGTTTAATACCAAGAGCCTCTATTTTTTAATTAAATAGAATTTGCTTGCAGATTACGCTTAGATATTTCTAAAAACTCAGCAACTGTATTTTTTGATTCTTGTAGAGCTTTATCAAGATGATCGTTAACAATAACTTTGTCAAATAAATTAAAAGTTTTGATTTCTGTTTGAGCTTTTGCTAATCTAATTTGAATTTTTTCTTCCGCTTCGGTTTTTCTTCTTCTCAGTCTTTTTTCGAGTGCTTCAATAGAGGGTGGCATTACAAAAATGGCTAAGGCTTTTTCTCCAAATATTTTTTTTAGATTAAGCCCGCCTTGCACATCTACATCAAAAATGGCATGGTGTTGATTGTTCCAAATTCTATCTATTTCAGATTTTAAAGTGCCGTAGTAATTGTCTTTATATACTTCTTGCCATTCTAAAAATTCATCAGCAGCAATTTTTTGTTTGAATTCATCTAATGAAAGAAAATAATAATCTTTACCATTTACTTCGTTTGAACGTTTTGGCCGACTACAAGCAGAAATAGAAAAATTTAAATTAAGCTCAGGGCAAGTAAGCAGGTGTCTAACAATAGTTGTTTTACCTGCGCCTGATGGTGCTGAAAATATAATGACTTTTCCGTTCACTCAATTATTTATTTTTACTAAGTTCAATTGCAATAATTCTATTTATTTCATTTTGTAAATCAGGGAGCTCGTTTGTAATTATATCCCAAACAATTTCATAATCAATGCCAAAATAGTGGTGAATTAATTTATCTCGAGAATCAGCCATTTCTTTCCAATCTAAATGAGGATAAAGATTACGGAAATCGGATGATAGTTTCTTACTTGCTTCACCAATAATTTCTAAACTTCTAATTACAGCCCTTTTTAATACACTATTATTGGTAAGTTGATCAACATTACATGACTGAGTTTGATTTAAAATAAAATCAATTTCATCTCTGATATGGTATAAAAGATCAAGCTGCGAGGGGAACATATTCTACTTCGTTTAATATATGATCTTTCATGTATGGACTTAATGCTTGAGGCGTTAATAACTCAACTTTTCTTCCCAATAAATCTTCTAAATAATATGCTAAATGAATAAAATTTTTATAATTTTTTTTACCCGGAATAAATTCAACAAGAATATCTATATCACTATTCGTATTTTGCTTGTTTTTTGAAAAAGATCCAAATATTCCAATTGATTGAACTCCAAAAGAGATAAGTTTGGATTTATTCTTTTGAAGCAAATGAGCTAATTCAGTTTTATTTGTAACAATAGATTGCATTAGATTCTACATTTTTAATTCTCCCAAACTACAGCACCGTTTTGTTCATACCACTTTTCATATTTTGAAGAATAGGTTTTGTCAATTACATTTCGTTTCACTTTAAGGGTTGGAGTAATAAGCCCATTTTCAATTGTCCAAGCGTCTTTCATTACAATAATTTTCTTCAATACTTCATGATCGTCTAGGCGTTCGTTTACAATTTCCATTGTTTTTGCAAGACTCTCTTTTAATTCTTCTTTAGACTTTAATTTACCGGTTTCTGAAACAATAGCTAAGGCAATGGGTTGAGGCAATCCACTTCCTACAACACATATTTGCTCTACGTCATTATTAGCAGAGAGTTTTAATTCAATTGGAGCTGGGGCAACGTATTTTGCTTTACTGGTTTTAAATAAATCTTTAACACGGCCTGTAATTTTTAAGAAACCATCTTTATCTATTTCTCCTGTATCTCCAGTGCGTAAATATCCATCAGCAGTAAAAGCTTCCTTTGTTAAAGTTTCGTCTTTGTAATAACCCGTCATTAAACCTTCGTGCTTGGTAATAATTTCATCGTCTTTACCAATTTTAACATCACAAAGTGGCAAGGCCTGGCCTACACTTCCAATTTTTCTATGACCCTTTAAAGTAACATGTGAATAACAGCAATTTTCTGTCATGGCATAAGCTTCTTGAATAGTAATGCCTACTTTATCAAACCATTCAAGTAATGAAGAAGGAATAGGAGCAGCTCCCGAAAGCATTAAATCGGCTTGATCTAAGCCCAAGCCTTTTTTGATTTTATTTTTTACAAAGCTGGATAAAATAGGAATGGATAAAAATAAATTCAATTTCTTTTGAGGCATTTTTGATAAAATACCTTGCTGAAATTTAGTCCAAATACGAGGAACAGCAAGAAAAACAGTGGGTTTTGCATACTGTAAGTTTTTAGGAAACTTATCTAGTGATTCTGCAAAAAATACGTGACCGCCTGCATATAAACTGCCCATTTGTACTAAAAATCTTTCTGCAATGTGAGAAAGCGGTAGGTATGAAAAGAAACGACTTTCGTTATTAAGTGTTATTGCGGTTAAAGCATTGGTTGTAGCAAAAGAAAAGCTATGAAATTTTAGCATTACCCCTTTAGGAGTTCCTGTAGTGCCAGAGGTATAAATAATAGTTGCTAAATCTTGATCGTCTCTTATTACATCTTCTTTTAAAGGGCTTTGTTTTGCAACTAAAGTTTCCCAATTATCGTATTCTTTTGGTCCGTATTTAGGAAAAGAGATACAATAAGTTCCGTTAGGAATACCGGGCTTCATGGATTCAAAACCATCGAGCTTACCCACAAATAACACTTTTGAACCACTGTGATCTAAAATTTGTTTGATGCTATCTGCCGTAAGATTTGGATAAAGAGGAACAGAAACATGCCCACTCATCATGATAGCAAGGTCTGCCATTATCCAATGTGCACAGTTTTTAGATAGCATGGCAATATTGCTTTTAGGAGGCAGGTTTAAAGCCTTTAAAGCAGCAGCCATTTTACGAATTTCTTCTCCTGTTTGCTTATAGCTGTAATTATGCCAAACATCATCAACGGGTTGGCTAAGATATATACTATTGGGAATTGTTTTTTCCCATTTGTAAAGCATTTCTAAGGGCGAAAGGTATGCCATAACAGTTCAAAGTTTAGAGTTTAACAGTTCAAGGTTATGCAAAGGTAACAAATTGTAAGTAAACATTTTTGGGTGAAAATTATTTTTGTTTTGCAATCCAAGCTCTCATTTTTGTTTCCAACACATCTATTGGTAAACAACCATCGTTGAGCAATTCATCATGAAATTTACTGATACTAAATTTATCTCCCAATGCTTTTTCTGCTTCTTTTCTCAATTCAATTATTTTTAATTGCCCCACTTTATAAGCAGTGGCTTGCCCTGGGATAGCCATATAGCGCTCTATTTCTGTAGTAATATCTGCTTCACTTTCTGCTTCGTTTTCTAAAGAAAATTGAATGGCTTGTTCTCGCGTCCAACCTTTGTAATGTATTGCAGGGTCTACTACTAAGCGAATAGCTCTATGCATTTCTTCACTTAAGCTTCCAAAATATTGATAGGGATCGGTGTATAATCCCAATTCTTTTCCAAGTGATTCCGTGTATAAAGCCCAACCTTCGCCATAAGCACCGTACCAAACAAATCGCCTGAATTTTGGTAAATCTGTATTTTCTGCTTGTAGTGAACATTGATAATGATGACCGGGTATTGCTTCATGTAAAAATAAATCTTCCATACTTAAGCAATTAAATTTAACTGCATTACTAACCGGCACATAAAAAATACCAGGCCGAGATCCATCGGGTGCACCAGGATTGTATTCGGCACTGGCAGATGCTTCACGAAATTTTTCTGTTTCTCGTACTTCAAATTTTGATTTAGGTACAACGCCAAATAGTTTTTTTAGCTGAGGCTCCATTTTAGTATGAATAGCATTATATGCTTGTATAACTTCTTGGGGTGTTTTATAAGGACAAAACTTTTTATCCGTATTTACATACTTGAAAAATGCTTTTAAATCTCCTTTAAATCCTGTTTCAGCCATTATCTTTTCCATTTCAGCACGTATGCGTTTTACTTCACTTTGGCCTAATTCAAAAACTTCATCAGGGGTCATATTGGTAGTGGTCCATAATCTTACTAAATATTCATAACGTTCTTTTCCATTTGGAATGTCTGCAATACCATCTGTATTTTTAGCCTTAGCCATGTATTCAAACTTAAAAAATTTGTATAATTTTTCATAAGATGGAATAACTTGTTCTTTAATGGCTTTTTCATATGCAGCTGTTAGGCGATTTTTATCTTGCTCAGAAAATTCTTTGGGTATATTTTTAATAGGGGTATAAAAAACACTTTTTTTCACATCGTCTATCATCATGGGTTGCATTTGTGGGATAATTCGTTCAACCAATATTTTGGGATATACATCTCCACTTGCCATGCCTTTTTGCATGTATACAATTGCCGTATCGCACCAGGCATAAAATCCATTTATTCGGCCTAAAAAATTATCGTAATCTTTTACCGTTTTAAAAGGTTGATTTCCACTTCCAGAGCCTAATTGACCCATAGTAAGGGGTAAGCTCCAAAATTGATTAATGGGCATATAATTATCATGAAATTGTAAACCTTCAATGCTCATTTCCATTTCACGTTTTAAAATGTAGTAACTCATTTTTTGACTAGCATTCAATTTTTCTCTATCATAATTTGCAAGAGCATCTTTATATTTTTCATAAAAGGTTTTAAGTTTTGCACGATAACTGTCTGCAATATCAATTGGTAATATGTCATTGTATTGATTTTCTCCATTAGAAGTAGCTTCTAAGGGAAACAATTGCATACGCTCATTGTAATAATTCTCAAAAAGGGTATCGATATTTTCAATATCACTTTTTTCGTTTTGTTTTTTTTCTGCTTGATTGCAAGCTGAGTTAAAAAATAGAATTATAATACATAGATAATGGTAGGTTTTCATTTGGAAATGATTTTTAGAAAAAGTAAAAGTAATTTTTTTTCTTTGATTAGATTCTATTTGGCTAGATGAAGTTTAAAATAGTACTTTTGCAGAAGTATCAACGCAAAATTATATTTTATGACAAAAGTAGAAATTCATACGGATAAAGGATTAATGGTAGCAGAGCTTTATGATAAAGATGCGCCTAATACAGTTGCAAATTTTGTTAAATTGATTGAAAGTGGATTTTATAATGGATTGAATTTTCATCGAGTTATTCCTGATTTTGTAGTACAAGGTGGATGCCCGAATGGTATTGGAAACGGTGGGCCCGGCTATAAAATTAAATGTGAATTAACGGGAGAGAATCAATATCATGACAAAGGAGTACTCTCAATGGCTCATGCCGGTAGAGATACAGGTGGTTCACAATTTTTTATTTGCCATAACCGTTCAAACACAAAACATTTAGACAGACAACATACTGCATTTGGTAAAGTGGTAGAGGGATTAGATATAATTGATAAAATTAAGCAGGGAGATAAAATTCAAAAGATGGTGGTGGTAAAATAGATTTATTGTTGCATACTAAGGGTAGTTCCAAAAATTGGATTTTTTTGCTTCCTCTCCCTTAATCCCTCTCGAAGAGAGAGGGACATGAATTGTAATTTTTAGAACTGCCTTAAATAAAAAAGCTTTTCGGATTTTCTGAGAAGCTTTTTTTATTTACAAATAACCGTATCATAGGTAGCGCCATAACCACCCCAAACACCAAGGCCTCCGTTAATATTTGTAATTAATGTAAGTGGTGATGAAAAAGGATTTCCCTGATTATAAATATCATTTTCGGCCGAAAGCCAAAAATCAAGATGAGCTTTATCGAGTGTGCAAAATTTTACTACAACAGTATCGCCTTTTAAAAAGTAATACAAATCATCACCTGTTTCTGTAGATCCGGCTTCAGTTCCTCTTGAAAAATAAAATTGAAAAGATTTTCCGTTAATAAATTTATCGTCAAAAGGAGATCCATAAGGCGCAATAAAATTGGTGTCTTTTCCCAATCTTTTTGCCATAATTCTATAGCAATTGCCCAATGTATCAGGGTCTGATAAAAGTCCCCAGCAGAAGCCTCTGTTATAATGTCCGTCTCCTTGTATTACAAACCAGGTACTGTCTAAAGGAATTAATGCAGGTATGGTAGTAGTAGCAGTTAATGTTTCAGTATCCGTAATAATTTTTAAATCATATCTTCTTCCCGGCACTCCTTTTAATATAGCTGTATCGCCTGTATAAAATAAATAGGGAAAAAATCCAGCGTTTTCATCGTAAGTAACTTTTAAAGTATCTGTGGTAATGCCGTCACTTACTACAACTTTTGCATCGGTAATAATCATAGCCAATAGTTCTTCTTGCGTAGTAGGTACCTTTCCAAAATAAGGTGAACTCTTTGTTAATAAAACCTGAGCTGGTTTTCCGGGTTCAATATATCCTTCAACAACAATTTTTGTTTCAGCCTGAGGTATGTCAACCGTAATTGTTTTCTCACAGGATATAAAGAGAAATAAAAAAAGCCCCACCAGCAGAACACGTACCGGCTCAAAAGTCCACTGGACTTTTACCCTCCGAAGGGGAGGAGTTTGTTCTAGCCAATTTTGCAAGTTAATAAGAGGTTTCATCTTTTATGCTAGTTTGTTTTGTAGTAAATATTATTCTCTTTCAATTTTTACACAAGGCCTTATTATATGTACTCCCTCTCTCCCCTTTGGGGAGAGCCGGAGAGGGGTCAAAACTTAAAATTCCATGTTACAGAAGGCAAAATTGGAAATAAAGAAACCTGTTTTGCCGATATTTCTAAATTACCTTGTTCTAATGAACCAACGTTTGCAAAATAAATAAAGTAAGGATTGTATCTGTTGTAAACATTGTAAATAGAAAAATTCCAATCCGATTGAAAACGTTTGTGTTTTTTACCATAATAATTTACAGAAATATCCATACGGTGATAAGCTGGCATTCTATAAGAATTTCTTGAGCCGTATTCATTTACGATGTATCCATTAATTAAATATCGGGCAACCGGTAAGGTTAATGCATTACCGGTGTTGTAAACAAAAACAGTTGAAAACGACCAATGCTTGTTAAGATCGTACGTAAGTACCAAAGAGATATCATGCCTGCTATCATACTTTGCCGGGTAGGGATCTCCGTTATTGATATCATCAAATTGAAAGGTTGTCCAAGAAAGGGTGTAACCCAACCAGCCGGTAAATTTTCCTGAATTTTTTTTGACAAAAAATTCAGTTCCATAAGCTTCTCCATTACCAAAAACAAAACTGTTATCAGGGTTATCGTTTACATTGTTTCCTATTATAGCACCTTCGGCATATTCAATTAAATTTTTTAAACTTTTATAGTAAACTTCAACAGAAGTTTCAAACATGTTGTTTTTAAAATTTTGAAAAAAACCCAATGCATATTGCGTTGCAAATTGAGGTTTTACTCGATCGGAACTGGGCACCCACAGATCGGCCGGTAGAGAAGTACTCGCCAATGAAGCCAAATGAAGGTATTGATAGTTTTGAGTATACGAGGCTTTAATAGATGTATTATCTCCCAATTTATATCGAATAGAAAAACGGGGTTCTAATCCTTGGTAAAAGGCTACTTGTTTGCCTTTATCATAATGAATGGTATCTGTAACAACATCCAATTCATTTTTTATATAACGATCAAATGGACCAATTTGTTGAAATAGGGAATAGCGTAATCCAACATTAATTTTAATTTTTTCTGTTAAATCAAAATCGTCTAAAATATATAAGGCCCCTTCATTGGCATATTGTTTTACGATATCACCCGTATCAAATACTACATCACCTGATTTAGCAGATGCATTACTGGGTGTAAAAGTGTGAAAGATATAGTTAAGACCGAATTTTAAACTATGCCTAGCCGAAGGATAATAAGAAAAATCAACCTTGCCATTCCAGTCTTGCATACCTGAAAATAATTTTAATTCAAAATCATTTTGGTTGATGCCCAATGTAAAATTGTAATCACTAAAAATGGCAGATGTATTTAAAAAAAGTTTATCGTTAAAAAGATGGTTCCATCTTAAAGAAGCTGTTGCATTACCCCAGTCAATTCCAAAATTGAGGCCGGAGCCTGCATCAGCAAAACTAAAAACATCTCGTCCAAAATAACCGCTGAGAAACAAGCGATCTTTATCAGATAAACGGTAATTAATCTTTGTGTTTAAATCATAAAAATAATAACCGGAGCCTTTAAATTTTGAAGAATCACTAATAAAGGGTTTTGTTAAAACATCTATATAGGTTCTTCTACCTGAAATAATAAATGAGCTCGTATCTTTTTTTATAGGGCCTTGTACTGTTAACCGAGAAGAAATAATACCAATTCCACCATCAAGGTGGTATTCTTTGTTGTTGCCTTCTTTCATACTAATATCAAGTACAGAAGAAAGTCTACCACCATAATTAGCCGGCATACCGCCTTTTATTAAATTGATATCTTTTATAGCATCTGAATTAAATACAGAGAAAAATCCAAATAAATGCGAAGCATTGTAAACGACTGCTTCATCTAATAAAATTAAATTTTGATCAGGCCCACCACCACGCACATAAAAACCTGAATTACCTTCACCGGCTGATTTTATTCCCGGCAATAATTGAATGGTTTTTAAAACATCTACTTCGCCCATTAAAGCAGGCAATTGTTTTATTTGCTCAATCGACATTTCAACGGTACCCATTTGAGTTCCCTGTGTATTTATATCTTTTTTTTCTCCTGTTACAACTACTTCTTCAGTTGTTATTACTTGTGGATCAAGATCAATATTAATACGTAAATCTTTATCCAATACAATTTTTTGTGAATAGGGATTGTACCCTAAAAATGAAGAAGAGAGTTGGTAAGTTCCTTTGTCAATTGTAAGAGAATAAAAGCCATAGGTATTGGTAGATGCACCCTTAGAAAGTTCTGGAATAAATATGGCCGCACTTACTAAATATTCTCCATTCGATTTATCTTTTATATAACCACTAATGGTATATTTTTCTTGAGAAAAAACTAAAGAGCTAAAACTGAAAAAGAAGAATAGAAAAACTAAGGTATACTTACGCATAAAAAAAAATTACACCTAAAGGGAATGCAAAGATACACGGTTTCTATTAGCATTTAAAAAGAATGCTAATAATTTAACCTTATTTTTCTAGATTTTTTATGCTGCCGAAACAGCTGGTTCTTTAAACCACTTAATTTGACTGCTATACCAAATTACAGAAGAAACAACCAAAATTGCTACGATAGCAATTAGCCAAATTGGAAGTGCTGTAAAATCAAAATTAGCCATGAGTCCAACCAATAAAAAAGAAGAAAATAAACGAATAAATTCTAATGGAATTGCCCATTTGTTTTTTTCAAAAATGGCTCCCATTACCAATATGGATAACATTACATAAACCGAAAAGCCTATAATTTGAATGTTGTTCAATTTGCCGGTAATATTTAAAAAAAAGGAAGTATAACCAAGGCAAATAATAAACTGCACAAGCACATAAATTCCTAAAGATTTATGTACGCCCACATTGTATTTTACCAAACGATCAGGTGTTATTTCAGGAGCTTCTTTAAATCCTCCTAAATCTTTTGGAAACCATCCCGGAGGCATTAAAAATACTTTTATTTTATCTACAATATTAGTTGTTTTAGAAGCTGTTCTATAAAGTTCAACCCAATATTCCGTATTTACCCAAATAGGATTCCAACTGTTTACTGGAGTGGTAACGCCATATATTACTTCTTCTTCCTCAGCCTGAAAAGTACCAAACATTTTATCCCAAATAATAAAAGTGCCCCCATGGTTTTTATCTATGTATTTAGGGTTTGATCCATGATGTACACGATGATGGGAAGGAGTCATTAAAATGTTTTCTAAACCGAAAGGCATTTTTTTAACAAATTTGGTATGTATCCAAAATTGGTAAATAGTATCAAGTGCGCTAATAGTCAAAAACATTTCCGGAGTAAATCCTAAAAAAGCCAATGGGAGGTAAAATGCCCACGAAAAATTATTTTGTAACCACGATTGGCGTAAGGCAACTGATAAATTATATTCTTCACTTTGATGGTGCACTACGTGAGCTGCCCATAAAAAATTAACTTCATGGCTTAGGCGATGAAACCAATAATAAAGAAAATCAACCCCAATAAATAAAAGCACGTAAGTAATCCAACTATTAGGGGCAGTAAAAACTTTCCAATGATAAAATACATATTCATAAGCAGTAATAGTTAAAAACTTAAAGAACAAACCAATAATCTGCTGACCAATACCACAACTGATATTGGTAATTGAGTCGTTAAGTCGGTAATAATGAGTTTTTTGCAGATAATTAACTAATAACTCAATACCCATTAGGGTAAAGAAAATTGGGATTGAAAGAATAATGAGTTGCATAAATCAGGGTTCTTAAATTTTAGAATTAAGTTTAGGGGGGCCTTGAAATTACAATTTTTTTGGTTAACTTTGTTGCTCAAATTTAAAAAATATAGATAATGAAAGCGGATATTCACCCAAAGAATTATAGAATGGTTATTTTTAAAGATATGTCATGTGAGCAGGCATTTTTAACTAGATCTGCTGCGCCAAGTAAAGAAACTATGGTATGGACAGACGGTAAAGAATACCCTGTTATTAAACTTGAGGTTTCTAATATGTCTCACCCCTTTTATACTGGTAAAATGAAATTGGTTGATACAGCAGGTCGTATCGACAAATTCAAAAATCGTTACAAAAAACATCAGGAGAAAAAAGAAGAGAAGGCATCGTAAAATTTTTGTTGTCTTTGTTTGTAAATACCTAAGGGGTAATGGTGGTTCATCTATCATTACCCTTTTGCATTTTCAGTAAAACTCAATTTTTGTATCTGCAAGCGCTACAAAAATTGCTAGTCGAACTAATCTCGCCTTTTGGCGAGATACAAGAGTTTTCTCTGAAAATTAAGTTACGGTTAAAGAATAATCAAAAAAATAAAACTCATCTTTGTTGCCAAGCAACAATACCGTTTACCAATAGTTTACATAGCAAATGAGCATCGTTCATGTCGGTTTTTCTTCCTGGTATTTGCTTACACACATGCAGGATTAGCCAAGATTACATTAATGCCTGCACACCCTGTATTCATTTTATATCATGTATGTTTGTTTAAATTTCATTCGCAAAAATGATTATACCATTTTTTCAGGGCTGAAGCCCATACTTTTGATTGATTTTTAACTCCAGACTTAAGTCTGGAGTTCTATTTAATTATTCAGAGCTAAAGCATTTGGTATATTGAAAAACAGGATAAGCCTTTTTAATTTTATATCAATCAATTTTAATTACAGTTTAATATATACATATCCAACAATTTATAATTTTTTAATGCAAAAAAAAGATTGTTTTAAGTTTAAGATTCGAATAAATATTTGACTGCACCGAATAACTACTTCAATTACATTTAGAAAAAATGTTAAGGATATTATTATATTGTGTAATAACCCAATAGCATTTTTAATATGCCCAAAACAAACGACAAATTATATCGCCTTATTAATGCTTTAACAGATACAGAGTTGAGAACATACAGAAAACTTTGTCATAAAGAACATCCTCAACAGAGTAAGCAATTTTTGTTTATTCTGGATAGTTATATTAAGTACAGTAATGATCAAGATAAACTTTCTAAAAAAATAGAATCCATTACTCATCACTATGTTTATAAACATAATTTATATAATTCTTTGTTGAACTATGTTTCCGGTGAAAAAATTTCAACACTTAATGAAGTTGTATTGAAATTATCGTGGTTGTATAGTAAAGGATTAATAGAAGATGCGCTTGAGCTTTCAAATGAAAGTTTAAGTGAATGGGCACCTAAAATTACGGGAGCATTTAATACAAATTATTTACGCTTGATTCATTATAATATCCTATTTAAAACAAGCTTAATAGAATCATTTGAAGATCCCAAAGAATTATTAGCCCCCTATGATAAAATTATTGGTATGCTTGATAGTAATTTATTAAGCTTTAAATACCAAAAAGTATACTATCGTTTATTTTATTTGTCTAATAATCCGTATTTAAATGATGAAATAAAAAATGAATTAAAAGAAATATTCAGTGATAAAATATTTTTAGATGAATCACAAGCTCAAACATTAGAAGCAAAAAGGTATTACCACAGAATTTTTCACATGAAAAGTTATTTGGAATTGGATGCTCCTAATATGTTAAAACACAGTAGGGCATTGGTGGCATTATGGGAAGATCAAAAAGATAAAAATTCATTTAACTACATCATAGAATGTTTTAATTATTTGGAATCGTGTTTTACCGTTAATGATTTTAATAACGATTTTTATGAAATACTTTATGCATTTATAAATACTATAAAAAAGAGCCCGGTAAAAAATATTGAGATAGAATATGCTGAATACATTATTAGTATAAAACTTTATAATAAAATAGGAAATTCAAATGAGGCAAGTAAAATTGTAGAATATGCCTTGCAGAATGAAAATATAAAGAGCTTGTCTACTGATAAAATTTTGAAATTAAAATACAATGCCTTTATTACATATTTCCTGTTAAAAGATTTCAAAAAAACAGGTTTGTTTCTTGATGAAATTATTGGAAATTCAAAGGCAGGTTTTTCGGTTGAATTAATAGCGTTTTCAAGACTATTACAAGAAATTATAATTTGCGAAACCGGTAAATACGATTATTTGGCTTTTTCAATTGATTCGGCTAAGAGGTATTTTAATCGAAATGATTCATTTTTGGCAATTATAAAAACTACGATTAAGTATTTAAAAGAAGTTGCGGGTCAATTTACAGCAAGAGAAAGAAAAAAAGTATTTGCTGAATTTAAAGAAACAATAGAAACACAACATAGTTCCTTTGAAATTAATAGAGTTAGCAATGGCTTCGATTTAATTTCTTGGATTGAAAGTCAAATAAACGAAATTCCAATGTCAGAAATAGTAAAAAACAAATTTATTACACAATATCCGGTTCAAGCCCCCAAAATAATTGATTTTTCTAATAGTCTTGCAACAACAACTAATCCCCAATAAGCCATGAAAAAATTTATACCCACATTAATCGGACTTATTTTATTTTACAATAGCTTTTCTTTTTCTCAAGGGAATGCAAGTAAAATTAGTATTCAAAATGAATCGCTTGATGCCTATCCTATTGGTTTTCCCTTGTATGTAAAATTATGGGCAGTTGATTCAAATGCCGTACTTGATTCAAATTATAATCAATTGGTAACAGTCTCAATTGATAGTGGTAGTGTGGGTAATTTAAATGGAGGTGCAAGCATTTTATTTGTAAACGGAATAGCTATATTTTCAAGTATTAGTATTGATGCCATGGGGCAATATAAATTAAAATTTGTCTCAGGTTCTTTACAAGATGCTACATCTTCAACATTTACTGTTACCGGAGGATTACCACAAGGTGCTGGCCCCACAACAAGTCTTCATGTATTTGAATATCCTACATCTGTTGCATCAGATAGTTTATTTAATGTTATTGTATTTGCAAAAAACTCTTCTCAAAATATTGATACCACTAATAATGATAGCGTTATCATTAAAAACAATTCTTATCCAACAGATCTTTCCGGATATACACAAGTACGTCTGAATAAGGGAATAGGACTATTGTTTGATCTTTCCATTCATACTAATGATACCAATCAATTAATTTGCTCTCTTGCCAATACATCTTTTACCGATGTTATTAATGTGGTTGTAACCGGTAATAGTACCTCTACTCTATGCGATAGCAATAAATACTCTACCAAAAATAACCTTGGAATATATGGAGGTGCTGCGCTTGATTTACATTTTTCATATGCCAGTAATCGTTTATTTATAGGCACACAAACGCCCTATTCATTGTTTTATTCAGATGATACTGCTGCTACTTGGAAACAATCTTTCCCGTATGATTCTTTGCTTTTTAATTGTGATCAAGAAGCATGGGCGGGTGGAGCTGCTCAGATTTTAAGCAATAGTAAAGGTTGGATTGCAACGCTTACCCAATATGAAAATATTACATCCTCTCAAATTAGTTTTAACAATGGTGATTCGGGTACATTTAAAACAGCTATCGATGGGTATTTATTATCTCAATACGGTTATGGTGATGGAGATATCTCGTGTATTGCATTAAATGATTATGAAATGCTTACTGCAATTGGTTCAAAAATTATTATAACCGATAATTCAAGTTTTAATCCTAGTACGGATATTATTGATTTAAAAACAAAACTTATTGGCAATCCATCTAATCTTACTATTAAAAAAATAGCAATGGTGAATAGTTCAAGTTTATTAAGCTTTTATGCCATCACCGACACTCTATCGAATGATGTAAATAGTACTTCTAATCAACTTTCTCTCTATGATGGATTTAAATTAACGCCTCTTTCAGGCCTACCCTCAACTATTAAAATATTAAAAAATGTATTTACACATCCCGATCAAATTACTTCCGATACTTTGTTTATAACGGGAAGCGATGGATTTAATAATTCATACATATATAGTTCATACAATGGGGGATCAACTTGGTCAGATATTTCATTTAATAATAATGAATTAACTGATTTAGAATACAACCCCTCATGGACAAGTGTGCTGAGCCAAAGTAAGGGAGCTATTTTAATTACAAGAAATGCCGGCCTTTCAAAGGACTATGGTGCCAGCTGGGATTCAATTGCCAATGGCTCTATGCTATCATCGGTAGGCCCTACTGTATATTCTTCGTCTAATCTTAATGTAATTGTTGGAAACAATGCTACAGGTGCATTGGTTTCAAAAACGGGTACATCCGGCACTTTTGAAAACAGTGGTAATATTGGATTAGAAGCCATTCAAATAAATGACATTGCAAAAGGAAGTAATAAGTCGTTTTTTTATATAGCAACGGATGCGGGCCTTGCTTATACAACTGAATATAAAAACACAAATATTGCTTCTTCTGATAAATGGAAATCTCCCTATGGAATTTTTCCAATCAATAATGTTGCTGACGATGTAACTGCCGTGGCTGTTTCACCCCTTGATTCTTTACACGTTATTGCAGGTGGGCAATTAGGGTTTTATGTAAGCACAAGTGGCCCTGTAGGTTTTACTAAAATTGTACCTTCCGGTTTTTTCCCCGGTGTTGATATGCAAGACATAAAATTTGTTGATGATAGTATTATAATTGCCATTAGAGGAGTAGATGTAGAAAAAGGTTCTTCTACTATTTATGGCGAAATATGGAGATCTGCTGATGGTGGATTAAATTGGACCAATGTTTCGCCTTCAAATTTTTATAGTGGCATGTGTTTAGCTGTTGCAGAATCCAATAAAGATACTGTAATATATGCAGGAACTCAGCTTGCCTATACTGATACCGGATATTTATGGCAATCGAATGATTTGGGCATAAATTGGACTAAAGTAAATATGGGCCCATCAAGTCAATATAATTTCACTGCAAAAGGAATGGGAATATCTGATTTGGCTGTTTATCCTGGAAGTATAGATACATTATATTTGGTTGCTTCTAATAATTCAAATGCCGTGTTGGCAAAATCAATTGATGGTGGATTATCGTATTCTATTTTAAATAGTAATGAAGAATTAGGCAAAGCAAAAGCATTGGAAATTTATGATTATAGTGAGGATACTGTTTTAGCCTCTTTTGGAAATGATATTTATATGTATGCCGACCAAGCCAAAACTTTTGTTCAAATATTAAAAGGATTACCCGGTGAAGAACAAAATGCAATTGAAAGTGGCTCTATTTTAGTAGGTACAACGTTAGGTTTTTTTATAATTAATCTTGAACCTATTGAAGATATTGTTACTACGATAGCGAAACAGACAAATAATACTCAAACTTTTATTATTTATCCCAATCCTACAAGTGAACAAGCTACCCTTGAACTTTATTTAACAGAAAAATCTACCTGTTCTATTTCAATTTATGATTTGTATGGAAAAAAATTAAAAGATATAATTACTTTAAAAACTTTGCCTAAAGGAAATTATTCTTATCTTTTTTCTACTGATTCTTATAGTAAAGGAATCTATTTTATTAAGGCTACTATTAAAGAAACAAATTATATTATAAAGCTAATCAAGAATTAAGAGTTAAAGAGGGAGAGATTAATTTTCTATAAACCAAAATAAGCAAAATAGAAAAAGAGGGATATGGATAAACATCATATTGCGATAATAATTTTTTTCTTTTTTTATTATACTTAATCCGATGTATGAAAAAAGGATTGTAATTATTAATTGTACAAGAGCAGATTGTAAAATATAGGATGGGATACTTATTTTATTTTCTTGATTTTTTGGCTCTATAATTTCTGAAGCCTCTAGTTCTTTTTCATAAGCTATTTGTTTTTCAGTTTTTGGCCTACTCTTGGTCTCACTAATGTTATAAACTCCAAAAATATCTTTGGCATTAGGATCATCTGCCAAATAAAACATATAAGATATTGTATATATAACAATTAATAATAGGGATATTCTAGACGAGTATATGCTATATCTTCTTTTATTATCACTATAGTTTACAAAAAGAATATTTGTAGCGAGTAATAAAATTGAAATTAAAAATACAATCATATATAAATACTAAAAAATATACCGATGCAAATTTATCATTAATAATACCTATTCGCAATATGTAATAGTCCAATTGCATTGAACTAAACATATTATCGATCGGCATTATATAATTATATATTAGAGTTTATATAAGTTAAGTAACATGTCGATAAATATTTTTTTCTTATGCCCTCACCCTGCCTCCCGAAACAAGTTCGGGACAGGCTCTCTCCCAAAGGAGAGGGTAAGTTTGGAATTTTTAATAATCTCTTAACTTATATAATCTCTATTGGATTAATTTATAATGGGTATTGGTATAATTTGTTTGTAAAACTATTTTTTATTTGGAATGGAAATGAAAAATCTCGCTAAACAACACGATTAGCGAGATTTGCAGTTCATATTTAATTATGAACAAAGCGAATTATTTTTTTTGCTCAAGTATAGCAATTCTTGATTCTAAACTTTCAATGGTTTTTTGTTGTTCTTTAATAGCTTCTGTTAATACAGGTATTAAATCAGTATAACTTAAAGTTTTAACTTTATAAGTTGGTTTTTGATCTTTCATTCCAGCTCTATCCGCTTCTTTTGAAGAAGTAATATTGGCCTCTCGTACCAATTCAGGGAAAATTTCTTCAACCTCTTGGGCTATAAAACCTATTTGTTTTGTTTTTGTATCCAAATCAATACCCGGAAAATTAGTATCGTCAAAATTATATTCAACACCTCTTAATTTCATTACTTTATCAAGGGCGCCACCAATAGTAACAATATTCTTTTTTAATCTTTTATCTGATACATTTTGCCATGATTTAACGCCACCCGCCCATCCATCGGCATACAATGCCCAACCGGCAGCAGAAGAACTGGTACCATTATATAAATTAGCGTATATACCATACGAATCATTACAATTGCTACCGCCATATACACCTACACCTCCAGAACCTGAATAACCCAAAGCCAAACCAATTACACCAGAAGCTAAATAACTGCTTCCTGTATATTCGGTTGCTCCCATTAATACTCTCGATTCATTTGAAGAGGTAGTATTATAAAATCTTGCTAAACCATCATCATAAGCGCTTTCAAATTGAACATTCCAATCGCTCATGGTAGATATTGATTTGTAAAATAAAAAACAAGGTGGTGTATAGGAATGTATACCCACATTACCGTCTGAACCTACAAACAATCTGGTAGTGCTATTTGTTCTTACCCTCAATGCATTTGTGCTAGATGGAGCATCAACAAAAAGAAATGCTGATGGAGATGATGTTCCTATACCCACATTTCCGCTCGACATTACTCTAAGCCTTTCGGTATTATTTGTTTTTATTAATAAGTCTTTTGAATCGGTTGTTCCTAAAAAATTGGTTGATGTAGATGTGCCTGCATTACCGGTTAATCCCCACGCATTGTTTGAGCCATCTGCTCCTGAAGGGCCAGTGGCTCCTGTTGCACCATTTGAACCAGAAGCTCCTGCTGGTCCTGCCGGACCTTGGGCACCATCATTTCCGTCTTTACCATCTGCACCCGAAGGGCCTGTAGGACCTTGAGGTCCTATTGCTTCTATCCATGAATTTCCATCCCAGTACCAAAATGTTTGTGTGTCGGTATCATAAACCAACATACCTTGTTCGGTAAGCGACATACTTGAACCTAATGTAGTTTTTTCTGTAGTGCTCATTCTTGGTGTTAATAAGCCTTTAGTAGTAGAACTAACATCTAATATTGCATTTTGATTGGGCGTTAATGTACCTATCCCAACATTATTATAGGTTTGTGCATTAGCACTATAAAACGAAATAAAAAGAAAAGAAGCAATTATAATTTTTTTCATACCGACAAGATTAAACTTAAGAGGGATTAAATACTTCAGCAAATTTATTAAATCCTCTTTTCCATTTCAGGAACAATTTTCATTCATTATTAGGAGTTTAGGCCATAGTAAAGCGTAAATAAATTTTGTAAAAAAATGATATTCAATGTATTAATTAAAAAACGAGAGTGATATAATAACAAAAAATCCCAATAAAGGATGATTCAAAAATCTAACCTCTATTGGGATAAAACTAAACACTTACTTTAAAATAAGTCTTATTTTTCGGTTCTTGGATTGATAACCTCGTTAAAAGACTCTTTTGTATTTTCTATTATTTCTTTATCTGCATCAGTAGGATCTTCATCACCCGTATTGCTACTTACTTGATCTATTTTAACAAATAAATGTTTCACATTTTCAATGTTTTCTTTTCCTGCTAAATCAGGTCTGGGATTAATGGTAGTATTAAAATCAATAGTTCCGGATGATACAACATTATTTTCTGTGGTACTATTGCTTCTATCGGTTTGAGCAAAAGATGATTTAGCTGAAAATAAAATCACCATTAAAGAAAAGCCAAGTATGTATAGGTTTCTATTGAGCATATTGATTATTCTTTAATGATTAATATATTTAAAGATGCTTGGCCTACATAACCATCAGGATAACATAATTCAATACTTGCGCAGCTAGAAGAAGTACAATCGCCACCGGCATGTGCGCCTTTTACTTCTATGGTATGTGTTCCTGAGGTAAGTGTAAATGTGCTACTGATAGCCCAACCTGAACGAGCATATTGAGAAGATTCTTCATCATCAATACTTACCCTTTGAATACCTCCGGTTTGAGTTCCATCAACAAAAAATCCATATTGAGCAAATACCCTTGTTCCGGTATTATCTGCTTTTTGAGCAGTTCCCATAGCAGTACACATTACTGTATAAGAACCTCCTGTAGGAACTGTAATAGATTGCTTTAATCCTGTTATACTTTTATATGTTATGGTAGATGTTGATGGATAGGTTGCAGTAACAGTTGCACTACTTATTAAAGTAATGGCTTGGGTAATAGAAGAAACACTTTGCCATACAGGTGCTGTACCTGATCCTTGTGATACTAATATTTGACCTGATGTTCCGGCACTATTGTTTGGCATTAATGCTCCTGAAAATTTAACATTACCAGTAACATCTAATTTTTGAGAGGGAGTTGAAGAACCAATACCCACATTGCCTGCAGAAGCTACACGAATTCTTTCTGAACCACTTGTTTTAATTAAAAGGTCTTTTGAATCAGTTGTTCCTAAAAAATTTGTTGATGTAGAGGTGCCGGCATTACCGGTTAAGCTCCATGCATTTTGAGAACCATCTGCACCAGTAGGTCCTGTTGCTCCAGGGGTTCCATTACTGCCACTGGCTCCATCTTTACCAGATGGACCCGTAGGCCCAGTTGCTCCTTTTGCTCCATTAGATCCACTTGCACCATCAGCACCTGAAGGCCCCGTTGGACCTGTAGCACCCATAGTAGTAGAAGCTAATATCATGCTATCAATAAAACTGTTAATATTTACACCGCCCACATATAAGCTATCAAAACTTCCGTATGAAGCAAAAATACTATCGAAGTAGGCAATGTTTGTATATAATGTATCAAATTGAGCCATAGTAGCAAAAACAGAATCAAAAGTTGCCATGGTTGCTAATAAAGTATCAAAAGAAGCATAAGAAGAAAGTAAAGTATCAAAACTTGCATAGCTAAGAATTAAACTATCTATATTTGATAAACCGGTTGGTCCGGTTGGACCCACGGGACCTGCCGTACCCATTGCTCTTACCCAATCATTACCATCAAAATAATAGAAATTTTGATTTAGGGTATCGTATACCAACATCCCTTGTCCGTCAGGATTAACAGATTGGTTAGGATATATTTTTATCATTCCTAAACTATCTGTTCTAGGAACAAGAAAACCTTGATTGGTTCCTTTTGTTGGATTTAAATCAAGAATTGCTTTTGGGTTAGGATTTTTTGTTCCTATACCTACATTGTTTTGAGAAAATGCGCTTACAATAAATAATGTAAACAAAACAGAAGAGAGTAATACTTTTTTCATTTTAAAAATCTTTTTTAATTAGGGGTTATTTTTGATCTTTTCCTGAATCTTTTGTTTGAGTTTCCGGTTTATTTTGGGTTGTTTGTTCTACAACTTTATAACCTGCATTTGAACTTGAACCTACAATGCGAGTTTGATTTTTAGGTGAATTAATAGTTGTACGACTCATATTGCCAGCAAATACGGGAGCAGTAGGAGCGGTATACTTTGGAGCTACCTTAGCTTCTTCTTTTGCTAAAATATTATCCCATGTTGGAGGATTATTACGCAACGCTTGTAAATCATTCTGTAATTTTTGTACTTTTTGTTGATCGTTATACGTTAATTTTTCTATTGGTAAAATAGGATATGCAACATTATTTCTATGTGCAGTTAAAAGTAAATTAACACAAGCTTCTGCTGTTGGCGAATCAAAATTAACGGGTATTTCTAAATAATAAGATGCCAATACAGCACGTGCATTGTTATCATTATTGCTGGTTAATTCATTTGAAGTTTGGCTATAGCCTACAAATCCAATAAAGATAAATGCGGCTACAAAAAATATTTTTATGAAGTTTTTCATCTGATTTGTTTTTTAGCGTTTAACCTCTACACATTGTAATTGAGTGGCATAATAAGTCATACCTCCATTTGGGTAAGAAACTTTAATCTTATAAGTATGCGTTCCTGCAGAAGGTTCATCAACCCATTGAATTTGTATGGTTTGATCCTCGTCTTGCTTAGAATAAACAGATACTTCTGCTAAATCAGTTCCATCTCTTTCTAATCTTAAAATAACATAGGAGTTGGCACCGGTTTTATAATAATCAATTTCACCATTAATGAATACTGCGCTGTAACTATCATTTCCTGCACCATGGGTTGTAACAGAATTAGAACGGACATCCCAATCGCTATATGAAGTTAAATAAGATGATTCACCATAGTCAACTTCTTGATTATAAAAATCTCCATAAACATGAAACTGACTCAATGGAGAAGTTGTTCCAACCCCTACATTACCATCGGCATTTACAATTAATTTTGTGCTGCCGTTAATTCTTGTTCTAAGCGCAGGAGTACTTGCCGGTGCTTCTATATGAACAAAAGCTAATGGAGAAGAAGTTCCTATTCCTGTATTTCCTGTTGAAACAACTCTTAGTCTTTCAGTATTACTTGTTTTAAGAACAAAATCTACAGCATCAGTTGTGCCTAAGAAATTGGTACCGGCCGTGGTTCCGGCATTACCTGTTAAAGCCCATGCATTTTTTGCTCCGTCAGTTCCTGTAGCACCTGTTATTCCGGCAGCTCCGGTAGAGCCATTAGCCCCAGACGGACCAGTAGGTCCTGTAGGACCCGTTGCTCCGGCAACACCTGTAGAGCCAGTTGCACCTTTCGGTCCAACATCACCTTGATCACCCTTTGCTCCGGTAGCACCTGTAGCTCCTGTTACACCAATTGCTCCAGTTGCACCTGTAACTCCGGTAGCGCCTGTTGCGCCTGTTGCACCTTTTGCTCCGTCTGCTCCTGAAGGACCAGCTATGCCGGTGGCTCCCGTTGCACCTGTTGCTCCATTACTACCATTAGCACCTGTTGCTCCCGTTGCACCTTTAGCTCCATTTGAACCACTGGCGCCAGTTGCACCAACAGCACCTGTAGCTCCGGTTGGTCCTAAAACTCCCGCAGCATTAATCATACTATCTATTACATCAATAATATTAGTTCCACCTAAAATTAAGCTGTCTGTTTGAATTATAGAAGCTATTAAACTATCTACATATATATATCCGGCAAATACACTATCAGCTTGTATTAGTTTTGCTATCAAAGAATCGGTTTGAATAATAGTTGCCAACAAACTATCAGTAATAATCATTTTAGAAATAACACTATCTGTTTGAATGATTCCAATATACATGCTATCAACATTTGTAGGACCCGTAGGGCCAGTTGCTCCAGTTGCACCATCTTTTCCTATAGTTCCGTTAGCTCCGGCAGGACCCGTAGGACCGGTAACACCATCAATGCCATCTTTTCCGTCAATACCATCTTTACCATCAAGTCCATTTATTCCTTGCGGTCCAATAGCTCTTATCCAATCGTTTCCATCAAAATAATAGAAGTTTTGACTTAGAGTATCATAAACCAACATCCCTTGCCCGTCAGGATTAACAGATTGGTTAGGATATATTTTTATCATTCCTAAACTATCTGTTCTTGGAACAAGAAAACCCTGATTAGTTCCTTTTGTTGGATTTAAATCAAGAATAGCTTTTGGGTTAGGATTTTTTGTTCCTATACCCACATTGTTTTGAGAAAATGCTGAGGATAAAAAAATAAAAAGAACAGTACTAAATACAAGTGCAAATTTATTTTTAAAGGCGGGGGAAGAGTAAAAATTAAGCATACATTAATTCCGGAGTTATAATTTTAAAAAACTTTTTTATAAAAAACATTTACTCTGACTTATCAGTCGAAGAAGCAACAAGGGAGGGCAAAGTTAAGAAATTTTTTATTAACATAAAAACTTTTAACCAATCATTTGTACACATTGTTAACTTGTGAGTTATGTTTATACTAGAAGTGGAATTATTTTTTGGGTGATAATGAAGCGTTAATATTTTCTACTTTTGAAAAAAAAATTAAGGTATGATGAACATCATATAATTTGAAGAATGGCAGTAAGTGGAAAAGCATTTGATTTAAGATTGTTTAAAAGGGTTTTTTCTTATAGCAAGCCTTATAAAAATATTTTAAGATCAACTCTTTTGCTCATCATTTTTTTATCATTTATTTCTCCTGTTAGACCTTATCTTATTCAATATACTTTAGATACGTATGTAAGTCATAATAATTATGCTGGCTTGTTGAATATGACACTTGTATTAATAGGACTTTTACTGCTCGAAGGTTTTTTAAACTATATTAATTCATATCAGGCTAATCAACTGGGGCAATATATTATACTTGATTTACGTAAATCGGTTTATAAACACATTCTTGGTTTTAAAGTTCAGTATTTTGATAAAACACCGGTGGGCACTTTAATAACAAGGGTAATCTCGGATATTGAAGCTATATCAGATATTTTTTCTCAAGGAGTTTTACAAATGACAGGAGAGATGCTTCAATTGTTTACCATTTTAGCTTTTATGCTTTATACCGATTGGAAAATGACATTAATAAGCATTTCAACATTGCCTTTATTAATGTTAGCTACTTATCTTTTTCAAAGAGCTGTGCAAGCTGCTTTTCAAGATGTGAGAACACAAATAGCAAAATTAAATACATTTACTCAAGAGCATATTACAGGTATGAGTATTATTCAAATATTTAATAAAGAAAATGAAGAATTTGAAAAATTTAAAGCCATTAATGAGGAACATAAAAATGCCAATATCCGTTCTGTTTGGGCCTATTCTGTGTTTTTTCCTGTAGTTGAAATATTATCGGCTGTATCCATTGGATTGATTGTATGGTGGTCTACCACACAAGTTGTAAACGGGCATATACTGTATGAAAAAAATAATATTGTACTTTTCTTTTTATTAATCAATATGATGTTTCGCCCCATACGAAATTTGGCAGATCGTTTTAATTCTTTGCAAATGGGCATGGTAAGTGCCGAGCGTTTGTTTAAGGTTTTAGATACAGATGAGTCTACTCTAAATGAGGGCACTTTATTGGCAACTAAAATTAATGGCAATATTGAATTTAAAAATGTGAGTTTTGCCTACCATGATAAAAACTGGGTACTTAAAAATATTTCTTTTAAAGTAAAGGAGGGTGAAACCATTGCATTGGTGGGAGCTACAGGTGCCGGAAAATCTTCCATTATTAATTTGGTAAACCGATTTTATGAGCTTAATGAAGGTGATATTTTGATAGATGGAATAGATATTCAGAAATACAAATTAGAATCTTTAAGAGAACACGTTGGTGTTGTTTTACAAGATGTATTTCTTTTCTCAGATACCATTATTAATAATGTAGCTTTAGGAAATATTCAAATAAAAGAAGAAGATATTATAAAAGCTGCTTGCGAAATTGGTGCAAATGAATTTATAGAAAAACTACCCGGTAATTATCATTTTAATGTAATGGAAAGAGGCGGATTGCTTTCGACCGGCCAGCGACAATTGATTGCATTTATGAGAGCCTATGCTCATAATCCAAGAATTTTAATTTTAGATGAAGCAACATCTTCTATAGATACAGAAACTGAAATACTTATTCAAAAAGCAATTGATACATTAACAAAAGGAAGGACATCTATTATTATAGCACACCGTTTAGCTACTATACAAAAAGCGGATAAGATTATAGTGCTTGATCATGGTAAGATTGTAGAAAGTGGAACGCATGATGAATTATTGGATATAGAAAAAGGGTTTTATAAGAAATTATATGAATTGCAATTTGAAGAAATTTAAGAAGGAGAGTAGTAATAAAAAGCAATTTTTAGAAAGTACATAAATACATTGTGATAAAAATTTAATCATGAAAAAAATACATCCATTTGTTTGTGCATTGTTAACAGCTGTAATGTTAAGCATTCCATGGCTTGTGAAAGAAACAGGTTTACTTCTACTATTTGCTTTTGTTCCTTTGCTATATGCCGAACAACAAATAGCATCTGTAAATAAATCATTTAAAATATGGGTTATTGGGTATTTAAGTTTTTTGTGTTGGAATATTTTTACTACATGGTGGCTGTATTGTGTTAGTGAAGATATGTATACAAAGCTTTTTGCAACCCTATTGCCCATTATAGCAAATGCATTGCTGATGAGCATTCCCTGGATATTGTTTCATCACACTAAAAAAAGATTTGGGAATAACATTGGTTATGTAAGTTTGGTTTGTTATTGGTTAGCGTTTGAATATTGCCATCTTAATTGGGATTTATCATATCCTTGGCTCACTCTTGGAAATGGCTTTGCAACAAGTATTCATTTTATTCAATGGTATGAATATACAGGTTCTCTTGGAGGATCTGTTTGGATATTGATTGCAAATATTGTTTTATTTCAACTTTGCCAAGCCCATTTTAATAATGGAGAAAAAAAATCAAAATTAAAACTTTTGTTTGCTTCATCCTTTGTAGTTATTTTTCCAATTATTCTTTCACTAATTGTTTTTTATACCTATCATGAAAAAATAAATCCTGTAAATATTGTGGTGGTGCAACCCAATATTGATCCTTACAATGAAAAATTTGATCAACGGTATTGTAAACAAAATTTACAGAAACTACTTGATTTAGCAGCATCAAAAACAGATTCTACAACTGATTATTTTGTTGGTCCGGAAACAGCTCTTGTTGCTGGTATGTGGGAAAATCATATTCACCAAGATGCAAGCCTTAAAACCATTAGAGAATTTATAAAACCCTATCCAAAATTAAAATGTGTGGTGGGTGCATCAACCTATAGAATGTATGACAAGGGTAAATCTCATTCAGCTACTGCAAGAAAATATGGAAGCAAAGAAGATTTGTGGTACGATGCATACAATACTGCTTTAGAATTAGATCACACAGATAGCATTCAAATTTATCATAAATCGAAATTGGTTCCTGGTTCGGAGAAAATGCCTTATCCTCGAGCCCTTAAATTTTTAGAATTTTTGGCTTTAGATTTAGGAGGTATTGTTGGAACATTGGGTGTGCAAGATGAGCCCAGTGTATTTTATTCAGATAATGATTCAATGGTAATTGCTCCCGCAATTTGTTATGAATCTATTTATGGAGAATATGTAACTGAATATATTAAGAAAGGGGCTCAGCTCATTTTTGTAATTACCAATGATGGTTGGTGGGATAATACTCCGGGACATTTACAACACCTTAGCTATTCAAATTTAAGAGCCATTGAAACCAGAAGGTGTGTAGCGCGATCAGCCAATACGGGAGTTTCTTGTTTTATCAATCAAAAAGGAGAGGAGTCTCAAACTACTGAATGGTGGGTTGCAACAGCTATACAAGCAAAATTAAATGCAAATAAAGAACTTACTTTTTATGTAAAACATGGAGATTATATTGGTTTATTGCTTTCATTTTGTGCTTTACTACTATTGTTGGGATTGCTGAGAAGTAGATTTTAAAAAGTAAAACTTCTCATTGGTTAATTATCTTATTAACCAATAAATTACTCATTCATAAAATCTTTTTCAAGCAGTTCGTTTAATCTTTCCCCATCTATATCTAAATAAATTCCACCTTCTCTAAAATAAGATATGGTACCAAATTGCTCAGAGATTACAATTATAATAGCATCTGTATCTTCAGAAGCTCCCAATGCAGCGCGATGCCTTAATCCTAAGTGATGGGGTATATCTGTTTTATGTGTTAAGGGTAAGATACAGCGAGCCGCAACAATTAAATTATCGGAGATAATTACAGCTCCATCATGTAAGGGGCTATTTTTGAAAAAAATGCTTTCGATTAAAGACGAAGTGAGTGTAGCATTTAATACTTCTCCTGTTTTTATATATGAATTTAAATCGTTTTCTTTTGCAATTACAATTAATGCGCCTATTTTATTTTGAGCCATACTGCTACAGGCTTTAACAATAGCTTCTACATCCATCGTTAACTTAGTAGTTTTTGTATCCCATTGCCAACTGATAAATCTTCTTGCAATGGATGTATTACTAACAAAACCATGTGTGCCAATTAGTAACAAAAATCGCCTCAATTCTTGTTGAAAAACAATCATTAAAGCAATTGTGCCACCACTTAAAAAAAGTCCTAATACTTTACTTAACAAGCGCATTTCTAACTCACCTACCAATAACCACAAAGCATATACAGCTACAATGCCAATTAAAATATTAACTGCAACTGTACCTTTTATTAAATTATAAAGATGATAGAGTAAAAATGCAAAAAGTAAGATATCAACGATATCAATTACTCTTAAATGGATATATAAAAGTTCAATGTTCAATGTTATTAATTTCAATGTTTAATTCTCAATTAATTCTGCAATTTAATCATTTTATCACTTATGCTTTTATGCTTGTTGAAAAGCTTTAACAATTTTTAAAACCTCTTTTGCCTCTTTTACATCATGTACTCGAAGAATACTAGCTCCATTTAAAACAGCAAGTGTGTGCAATACCGTTGTTCCATTCAATGCTTCTCTAGGTTTAATATTAAGTAATTTGTTAATCATTGATTTTCTAGAAACACCCACTAAAATAGGTAATTCAAATAATTTAAAATCGCTTAACTTATGTAGTAACTCATAATTTTGATCCAGGCTTTTACTAAAACCAAAGCCAGGATCAATAATAATGTCTTTTACTCCTTTTAGGCGTAATGCATTTATTTTTTTAGAAAAATAAAACATTATTTCATCCATCATGTTTTTATAATTGCTTTCATTTTTCATAGTTTGCGGATTTCCTTTCATGTGCATAAGCACGTATGGAACATTATAATAGGCTATCATCTCAACCATTTTAGTATCTAATGTTCCGCCTGAAATATCATTGATGATACAAGCTCCACTTTCAATAGCTTTTGATGCAACAGATGAACGAAAAGTATCAACAGATAGTATGGCTTGAGGAAATTGAGAATGAATTGTTTTTATTACAGGCATTGCTCTTTTAAGTTCCTCCTCTTCAGAAATATGTGCTGCTCCTGACCTGGATGAATAGCTTCCAATATCTATTATAGAAGCCCCTTCGTCTAACATATTCTTTACTTGATTACTAATTTCTTCTTCATTAGCATATTTACCCCCATCATAAAAAGAATCCGGTGTTGCATTTAAAATACCCATAATAATGGACTCATTTAAGTAAAGCAATTGCCCTTGACAATTTATTGTTACTTTTTTCATTTGATCATTCATATATTGTATTCATGCTGAGCGGACAATGTAGTTTTGTTAAGGATTAAAATTGTATCGTCCTGAAAAAAAGTTTACACTTTATGGTTAATAATCCTATTCCAAATTTACAGATTTTAATTCCTTCCTGTTTGCAACTCCTTCAAGAATTAATTTTAGTTCCGTTATTATTTTTAAATTTGCTTCTACCATTGAATTAGTTTTTTGTTCTGTCATAAAAACAAAAAAACTGATTTATTCAGTCATAAGGCAATGGCTTTTAAATTTTTATTCCTTAACTAAACGACATTACCTCTCCCTTGAAGTGGATTGGGGTGAAGGTCATAAATAAAAAACAATGAACATACTCGAACTAACAACTACCGACAGTAAAGACACCCGATCAGGCTTTGGAGCAGGCTTACACGAATTAGGAAAACAAAATGCAAATGTGGTTGCTCTTTGTGCCGACTTAACAGGCTCGCTAAAAATGGATGCTTTTGCAAAAGAATTTCCTGATCGTTTTGTTCAGGTGGGTATAGCAGAAGCCAATATGATGGGCCTTGCAGCCGGTTTTACCATAGGCGGTAAAATTCCTTTTACAGGAACATTTGCAAATTTTTCTACAGGTCGGGTTTATGATCAAATTCGTCAGTCTATTGCTTACTCAAATAAGAATGTAAAAATATGTGCTTCACATGCGGGCATTACGCTTGGAGAAGATGGTGCTACTCACCAGATATTAGAAGATATTGGCTTAATGAAAATGTTACCCAATATGACGGTAATTAATCCTTGCGATTACAATCAAACCCGCCTTGCTACGCTTGCCATTGCAGAACATAACGGACCTGTTTACTTACGCTTTGGCCGACCAAAAGTTTCTAATTTTACTGCTAAAGATGGCAAATTTGAAATAGGCAAAGCCTTATTATTAAAAGAAGGCAAAGACGTTAGTATTTTTGTTACGGGCCATTTGGTTTGGAAAGCCATCGAAGCCACCAAGCAATTAGAAGCAAAAGGCATAAGCGTTGAGCTAATAAATATACATACCATTAAACCTTTAGATGCAGAAGCAGTCTTAGCTTCAGCACGCAAAACAAAATGTGTGGTTACTGCCGAAGAACACCAAATGAATGGAGGCCTTGGAGATAGCATTGCACAGCTTTTAGCTCGCAAACTTCCAACCCCAATGGAATTTGTAGCAGTAAACGACACCTTTGGAGAAAGTGGCACACCGGAACAACTCATGAAAAAATATGGTTTGGATACCGTTGATGTAGTGAAAGCGGTGGAGGCTGTTTTGAAAAGGAAATAAAAAGTCCATCCATAATCCGGACTAAAAGCTAAAAAATATATACTATAATGTTGAAAAAAATATCAGGATTATATACTTTATTTTTTATAGTTTATTTTTCTGTTTGTTTAATTAATATCACAATAATAAGTTGTTTTAATTTTGAAGAAGCGGGCATTGTATATCTATTTGCAATATTAATTACAGGAGTTTTGACTGCATTGTTTCTCGGATATATTTATTCGAAGAAATTTACACAGCCTATCACTATAATATTAAATAGTAATTTTATAGTGATAAATATTATCATTCATATAGTTTTGGCTTTATTGTACATATTAACATGGAATATCTATTTAATGTGGGTGGCAATTCCAATTATAATTCTAATTGTACTTTATTCCCTATTTATGTATGGCATGCTTGGTGTTGGCGGGAAAATATATTTAAAATTTTTCAATAAAAAATAATAGCGAAATTAAATAAAAAATAAGTTTCTATGAATTAGAAAATAGTAATAAAAAAATAGAAATTGATTACATTAGAAAATATCAAAAAATTCTTATTATATGAATGCACTTGATTTAAAAAAATTACTCATCTCAAAAATTGATGATACCAATGATGAAGAATTATTAAAAGCTGTATATAAATTGCTTGATTATAATTCTTCTGAAGGTAAAATATATAAACTTAACGATGATCAAGTAAGTGCAGTGAGAGAAGCGCAAGCACAAATTGCAAAAGGAAAATTTATTACTGATGAAGAATTAGATCAAGAGATAGACAAATGGCTAAGCGAATAGTATGGTCCGAAAGGGCTGGCAATGAAAAAAAGGAAATTCTTCAATATTGGTATAAGCGTAATGGCAATAAAATATATAGCAATAGGCTAAATCAAAAATTTAAATCTACTGTAAAACATATATCGAAACACAATTATTTAGGAAAGGCTACTGATATTGAAAATGTTCGTGTTACAGTTTGTTTGCACTACCTTATTATTTATGAGATTACTTCATTAACAATAGAGGTTCTTACTATTTTCGATACAAGAAGAGATCCTAATGAACTGAAAATATAAAATGCTTCGCGTCTTGGCGCCTTTGCGAGAAAAATAAAAAATGTCCAACTACACCGACAAAGAACTTCTCAATCTCTACTTCAAAGGCGATAATAAAAATTACGCCTTTAATTTAATTGTTCGAGCTTATCAGCAAAAACTATATTGGCACATTAGAAGACTTGTTATTGAGCATGAAGATGCCAATGATGTAGTGCAAAATGTATTTCTTAAAGCTTGGAAAGGTTTGGATAATTTTAGAGCAGATTCTGAATTGTATACATGGTTATATCGTATTGCTACAAATGAAAGCCTCACTTTTCTAGAGCAAAAGAAAAAAAGAACGCATGTAGATATTCAAGAACATGGCCAGCAGCTGCAAGCAGATTCTAATGGTTTTGATGGAGATAAAATTCAATTGAAACTACAAAAAGCCATTGCTCAATTACCTGAAAAACAAAGAACCGTATTTTTATTAAAATATTATGAAGAAATGCCTTATGAAGAAATGTCGAAAGTGTTGGGCACCTCAGTAGGAGCATTAAAAGCTTCATTTCACCATGCAGTAAAAAAAATAGAAGAATTTTTAAAACAGGATTAAACCATTTTAACATTTAGTCGTCAAATTAAAAAACAATTCCAAACTCCCCTCTCTCAAGGGAGAGGGGCTAGGGCACAAAAATGAAGAAGCAAGAAACACATAACGATGAAGACCTAAAGAAACTAGCACCATTGCTTTTTTCTTTAAAAAAAGAAAACCCATACAAAGTACCCAATGGTTATTTTGATGAGTTGCCAAGTATCATTCAAGAAAAAATTATTGAAGATATTTTGGTTCCAGATTCTTTATGGGCACGTATTTCAAAGGCAATTTTCAGACCTCAATTTGCCTGGAGTAGTTTATCTATTGCAACATTAATTTTCATTGGGGGTTTAGTATTTAAAAGTGAATATAAGCCTGAGCAAATAAGTTCACAAGATATTGCTGAAGTAATATACCATCAAGAAATTGATAATATGAATGAAACAGATTTAATAGATGCTATGCCTGAAGAAAAAGTAAATACAATAAAAACAGAAACCAATTCAAAAGAGCATGAAGCCATAATGGAATATCTTTTAGATAATAAAATTGAAGAAGCCGAAATTGTAGATCAACTAAATGCTATTTAGGGCAATTCTAAAAATTATCATTTTATCCCTCTCTTTGAGAGGGTAGGGAGAGGACATAAATAATTTAATTTTTAGAATTGCCCCGCAAAAATTAATAATAGAAAATATTATATAAATAAATTATCATTAAACCTTTAAACTAATCCTGTATGAAAATGATTAAATATGTGAGCTCGTTAGCTCTTGCTTCAATGCTATATATTGGAGCGTATGCACAACAACCGGATCAACCTCAATCTCCTCCCAATCCTCCTAAACCGCCTAAAGATATGGAGCATAAAAAGGAAATGATTGAGGCTATGAAAACTGGTTTTATTACCAAAGAATTGGATTTATCTCCCGAAGAGGCACAAAAATTTTGGCCTGTATACAATCAATATGAAAAAGAGATGAAAGCTCTTCAAGAAGCACATCGCACTAAAATGAAAAATGCAAAGGAAAACATTGATCAAATGAGTGATAAAGATGTTGAGGTTTTGGTTGATGATTATATAGTTGAGCAGCAAAAAGAATTGGATGTAAAGAAAAAGTATAATGGAGAATTTAAAAAAGTGTTACCAATTAAAAAAGTTGGAAAGCTCTATCATGCCGAAGATAAATTTAAAAAGGAATTGTTGGAAAAAATGAAAGATCAAAAACCTCCAATGAAACCCAATCAACAAATGAATCAGCCCATGCAACAACATCAGCCTCCAATGCCTGATGATCAGCCGGGAGAATAAAAATAAAATGTTTTAGTATGAAATCCCTAAAAGTATAGCAATGTATTTTTAGGGATTTTTATTTCTTTATCTTTGCAAATGCTTTTTAAAGACCGAAAAACATTATTGCTGTTTATTCTCTGGGGATTTTTTGTTACCAACGCTATGGTAGCAGAAATGATTGGTGTTAAACTGATTGATCTCGGTGCAAACTTTAAACCCGATACTTTTATTATGAGTGTGGGTATTCTTCCTTGGCCAATCGTTTTTTTAGCTACAGATATTATTAATGAATTTTATGGAAAAGAAGTAGTGCAAAAACTTTCAATTACTACAGCTTGTTTAATTGCGTATGCATTTTTGGTTATTTATTGTGCCATTCAAATTCCATCATTTCCTAAAGCAGGAGTACAAAATGATGTATTTGTTCAGGTATTTGGCCAAAGCATGTGGATTATTGTTGGTAGCATTGCGGCCTTTTTAACGGCTCAAATGATAGACGTATTGGTATTTTGGGCACTAAAAAATAAAACAGGCGGTAAAATGATTTGGTTGCGCACAACGGGTTCAACAGCAGTTTCTCAAATTGTAGATACTTTTGTTGTATTGGGAATTGCTTTTTGGCTACCGGGTAAAATGACAACAGAACAATATGTTCATGCCGCTCTCACTGGTTATTTTGTAAAATTAATAATTGCCATTCTTCTTACTCCCTTAATTTATTTGGGACATTCAATGGTAAAAAATTATTTGAGAGAATCCAATTAATGAATTTGGGTGCCTATTGTTTCAAATTAAACTGCTAGCCTGAATCAAGGCATTCTCCCTCTCCCTTTGGGAGAGGGTAGGGGTGAGGGCTTACAATACTTCCACCACTTTCTCCAAAGCAACTTTTCTAGATCCTTTAATTAATACTGTAGAATTTTTGATTGGATTTTGTTTCAATGCATCAATAGCTTTTTGCGTATCTGTAAATGATAAAACAAAATTAGGCAGTGTTAGTTGTTTAAAATTACTACCAATTAAAATAACGTAATGAAATTGATAGCCCATTAATAAATCTAATATTTGCTGGTGTTCTATTTCACTATTTTTTCCCAGTTCCATCATGTCTCCCAAAATCACAACTTTATTTTCAACTTTCATTGAATGGAAATTTGAAATGGCTGCTTTCATACTACTTGGATTGGCATTATACGCATCCATGAGCAAAGTATTCGTTGAAGTTGTGATTACTTGAGAACGGTTATTGGATGGAATATATTCTTCTATTGCATCAGAAATTAAACCGGGTTCTATTTTAAAATAAGAACCTATTGCAATTGCAGCCATAACATTTTCAAAATTATAAGCTCCAACCAATTTAGAGTTTGCAGAATAATTTTCCGTTACATCCTTTAAATGCCATTTTACTTGTAAAAATGGGTCACTTGCTATAATTGATCCAATACAATTGGAATCACTTGTTGTTCCATAACAATATTGTTCAAGTGTTGCAGCATGATTTTTTAATAAAGGATTGTCATTGTTTATAAAAATAGAATGATGACGAGATTGTAGATATTGATACAATTCTGTTTTTGCTTTTATTACACCTTCAAAACTCCCAAATCCTTCTAAATGTGCTTTGCCAATATTGGTAATAATTCCGTAAGTAGGTTGTGCTATTTCACAAAGTTCTTTTATCTCACCAACGTGATTAGCTCCCATTTCAATCACGGCCATTTCAATATCATTTGTAATGGATAAGATTGTTAATGGAACACCAATATGATTGTTTAAATTTCCTTGGGTAGCCAAAGTTTTGTATTTCTTATTTAATACCGTTCTGATAAGTTCCTTCGTGGTAGTTTTTCCGTTGGTTCCGGTTATTCCAATTACCGGAATTTTTAATTGTTTACGATGGTAAGCTGCTAATTCTTGCAAAGCTTTTAAAGTATCTTCTACTAAAATATAACGTTCGTCTTTTTTCTGCTTGTCATCATCAATAACGGCAATAGCAGCTCCCTTATTTAAGGATTGCTCTGCAAAAAGATTTCCGTTAAAATGATCTCCTTTTAAAGCAAAAAATATAGAATCGGCTTTTATATTTCTGGTGTCTGTTGAAATATTGGGGTATTTCAGATATAACTGATAAAGTGTTTCGATAGAATTCATTTGTAATAGATTGCTAAAAATAATTCCAAAATCAGTCTCTACTTTTTTAAAGAGAGGGATGGACTGAGATAATAAAAAAAACCTGCACTAAAATAGTACAGGTTTTCGAATTTATCTAATTTAATTTTTTCTCTTAGAGATATCTAAAATCCAACCGGACTTCCAACCCTTGCCATAGCACAACGGAATCCAATAAAATCGGTTGATTGATCTTCTTCCAAAAATCTTCTCGATCCGGGATTCATATAATAAGCACGATCTTTCCATGAACCTCCTTTGTATACTTTTACTTTGTCATTTATTAATGATTTTTTTCCATAATCATACATAGGAGTATTGTTTTCGTCTTCTTTATAATAAACGCCTGATTCATGATCGCCATCTAAAAAACTAATGTTATCAGCAGATTTATAATTTCTACGATTTACATTTTCTTCAGGTTTTACATTGCGGTATTTAATTCTACCCAAACTATCTTTTTCGGCAATAGCACCCTCTTCATCACGTTCTTGGGTTTGATAAACATTTCCTCTAAATGATCTAAAGTCTTCATTGTCTTCACTATTTAATGGCCTATAAACATCCATTACCCATTCGGATACATTACCTGCCATGTTGTATAAACCAAAATCGTTTGGCCAATATGATAATACTGGCGAAGTAATATCTGCATTGTCGTTTAATGAACCTGCAACACCCATGTTATCTCCTTTATCTCGTTTAAAGTTGGCAAACATTTCTCCTGTAAATCCGCTTTCACTATTACGAACTTGCGAGCCATTCCAAGGATAAACACGTCTTTCAACTACTCTTTCAGAAACTGAATTACCTATTAAACCATATGCAGAGTATTCCCACTCAGCTTCTGTTGGTAAGCGATACCGAGGAAGAAATATTCCATCTTCAACTTTTACTTTACGAGTATCTTTATTAGGATCGTAATCTTGTAGGTTATTTTTTACTAAACCTTCATATTGCCCTGCTAAGTATGCATCAAGATTAAAGTTGTCCTCATTAATTTGATTCGGATTCATTTTTAAGATTCCTTCTCTAATTAAAATTCCTTCATTTACCCTATCTGTACGCCAAACACAAAAATCATTTGCTTGTAACCAATTTACACCTACAACAGGATATTGATGATACGCAGGATGACGCAAATAAAGTTCAACATAAGGTTCATTATAGGATAGTTTTTTTCTCCATACTAATGTATCGGGCAAAGCTTTTTTGAAAACCTCAGGATAATCGGTTCCAAATACACGGCTTGTCCAATATAAATATTCTAAATAGTTAATATTAGACACTTCTGTTTCGTCCATATAAAAAGAAGATACGGTTACTCTTCTTGGAGTTTCATTATTGTCAAACATGGGATCATCTTGAACTCTACCCATTGTAAAGGTGCCACCTTCAACAAGTACAAGGCCTGGACCTGTTTCCTGTTCGCTATAAGGAACAACCTCGAATCCTCCGTTTTTTTCGTTGTTATAATCCCATCCGGTTACAGATGATGTTTCTTTATAACATGAGTTTAATAACAGCACCATGGCTGCTATACCTACTACATTGGCTTTTTGGATATGTGTCATAAACAATAATTTAAATTTATGTTTAATTGGTTGTGAATGTACAAAAAACTAAAATGAAGGACAATTAATTGGCCTCAATTTTTTCTTCTCCGGTTTACACCCAAAAGTATATGAAGTAGAAAACTCCATTGCTCCTCCCGGTTTTAAACTTAATTTTGAAACTGTAATATCGTAACTAAATCCAAAAGTAAAAGCTTTTTGTTCAAGACCCATTAAAATAATAAATGAATCATTAATTCTATACCATACTCCTCCAACGAAATTATCTTTGAGTTTAGTATATACACCAATATTAAATTGTGAAATTCCAGCCTGATTTTGAAATAATAGATTGGGATAAATAGCATTATGACCGACTGGGTCAAGTTTAATCACCATACCTGCATGAGCCGTAATTTTTCTTGGAAGTGGGCTTTTGCTGTCTTGTAAAAATCCTTGATCAGGTTGTGTTAAATGGTGAATGGCTGCTCCAAAATAATAATGCGTTCCATATCCTAAAATACCGGCTGAGAAATCGGCAAAGCCAACAGTTGGAATAGGCTCTTTTTCTTTTGTGCTGTACACATAGCCATATTGGGGATCTATCATATCTCCAAAAACTATTTTGCTCCAATCAACTGATTTTTGAATGTAACTGGCTTCGATAGCCATTTTTAATGAAAATTCTCTTCCCAAAGTTGCTTCATAAGAATACATCCCACTAATATTTGTTGTAGATAAAAGGCCTTTTCCACTTTTATCACTTGTAACAATCATGCCTAAGCCTCCATGTAAAAAAGGAACATGTGCATCTAAGGAAGCGCTATAGGTTACGTATGTTCCGGTAATGAAAGGCCATTGGTTACGGTATTGCATGATAAACCTTGGGCAGCGTGCTGTTCCTGCAAAGGCCGGATTAAAATAGAGCTTATTAGAATAGTATTGTGAAAAAGAGGGATCTTGTCCTTTTAGAGATGAAATGAGAATCAAAAACAAACTTACATATAGTACAATATGTCTTATCATAGCTTTATTTATGCATATTTTATTAAATTTTTGAAACTTCTTGGTTAAATTTGCAGTATAAACTAAAAGGTTTACGGTAAAAGATGGTTTAAGGTTGCAAATTCTATTAAAAATAAATAATGCAATCAAAGCAATAAATGAAGGAGTAAGCCGTTTTTAATCACTGTGCACATAAATTAAACGCAATAAATACAATGAAGCATCCAATTCTTTTTCTCTTTATCCCCTTAATTATTGTTAACCAATTATATTCTCAAACGGCAGTTGATAGTTATCTTAATTCTGTTAATACCATTACTACAGCTGTACCGTTTTTGATGATTGCGCCTGATACACGTGCAGGAGGCATGGGAGATGTGGGTTGTGGTACTACTCCCGATGGTAATTCAATACATTGGAATTCTGCTAAAATGGCATTTGCTCCTCAAAACTTTGGAGTAAGTGTTTCCTATGCGCCTTGGATGAGGGCTTTAGCTTCCGATATGAATTTGGCCTATTTGTCGGCCTATAAGAAAATGGGAAAAAATCAAGCTATTGGAATTTCGTTAAGATATTTTTCATTGGGTAGCATTACATTCACAAATGATGTGGGTGAGGTAACAGGCCAGTTTACCCCTAATGAATTTGCTGTAGATGTAGCCTATTCAAGAAAATTAGCCAACCGTCTTTCTGGTGGTATTGCTCTAAGGTATATTAATTCCAATTTAACAGGTGGCTATACAGTAGGAACAACCAAATCTAAGGTAGGGCAATCTGTGGGAGCCGATGTTTCTGTCTATTATAAAAACGATGAGATAGAAATAGGGAATATGAAATCTGCATTTATGTTTGGTACCAATATTTCAAATATGGGTGCTAAAATGAGTTATTCTCAAACTTCAGAAAAGGATTTTATACCTATTAATTTACGTATTGGATCAGGGTTAAAGCTCGATTTTGATGATTATAATTCATTGGGAATTTATTTAGATTTAAATAAATTATTGGTTCCTACCAATCCTCATTATGATTCAACAGGAGCAATAGATGCCGGTATGGATCCGAATGTAGCTGTTCCGCAAGGAATGATACAATCATTTTATGATGCACCTGGAGGTTTTAAAGAAGAACTTCGTGAAATAACCTATTCGTCCGGATTAGAATATTGGTACGATAAGCAATTTGCAGTTAGAGCAGGATATTTTTATGAACATCCTACTAAAGGCAATCGACAGTATGTTACTTTAGGAGCAGGAGTTCGTTACAATATTTTTGGTTTAGATTTCGCTTATCTTATACCAACTACACAGCATAATCCACTAGAAAACACATTGCGTTTTACACTTACTTTTGACTTTGCTGCCTTAAAAGCTCAACAAACAGCTACTCCACCTAAATCATAAATACTAAATCCCTTTAAGGTTAATGAGATAAATCTACTCCAAGTTTAAATCCTGATTATTTAAGCAAATGATTAATGTCTAGCGTTCATCATCATGCTTAAATGGAGTTTTTATTAACCTTAAAATTTAATTTTTATGAGAAAAAAAAATTATTTAAGATCAGGGCTTGTTTTATTATTGAGTGTTTTTATTTTTAATATTACTTTTGCTCAGCAACAATTGAATACCATTACTACTGCAGTTCCTTTTTTGATGATATCTCCAGATGCTCGAGCTGGTGGCATGGGTGAAGTTGGTGCAGCAACTATACCAGATGCCAATGCCATTCAATGGAATCCTGCAAAATTAGCATTCATAAATAAAAATATGGGATTGTCTTTGTCTTATAGTCCTTGGATGCATAGTTTAGTTCCAGATGTAAATTTAGCTTACCTATCTGTGTATAAAAAAATAGGTAAACAAACATTAGCCTTATCAGCCAAGTATTTTGATTTAGGAAATATTACGTTTACATCTAATTCTGGAGCAATTACTGGAAAGTATAATCCGCATGAATTTGCTATAGATATTGCTTATGCAAAACAATTATCTGATCACTTTTCTGGAAGTATAGCTTTTAGGTATATTTATTCGAACCTATATGGTGGAATGCAAATTGGTGGAATTAGTTCAAAACTAGGACAATCAATTGCAGAAGATTTTTCATGCTATTATCAAAACAAATTTTCAGATAATCTATCTTATGCCCTTGGGGGAAATATTTCTAATATAGGTTCAAAAATAACATATACAGATTCTGCGGAGACTAATTTTATTCCTACCAATTTAAAGATTGGAACAAGTGTGAAGAAAAATTTTAATAAAAATCATTCTTTAGCAGTTGCTCTTGATTTAAATAAATTACTTGTACCAACACCAGGTTCAAATACCAATGTTACCACTCCTTTTGGCATGATTCAATCATTTTACGATGCACCTGGAGGTTTTAAAGAAGAGCTACAAGAAATTAATTATTCAGCAGGAATTGAATATTTAGCTTTTCATACTCTAGCCTTGAGAACAGGATATTTTTATGAAAATCGGTATAAAGGCGACAGACAATTTATAACTTTAGGGACAGGAATAAATTATAAATTCTTAACTTTTGATTTTTCATATTATCTCGCTACCAATGGAAGCAGTCCGTTAGATAAAACCATGAAATTTTCATTGGCATGTAATATTGATAAGTTGTTTTCTAAAAAAGAAAAAAGTGCATAATTAAATAAGCATGAGAATATTTAAGTTAACGGTATTTTTTCTAATTGTTTTTTCACTTCCCTATGCTAGTGGAGAAGTGATTACTTTTTCTCAAACTTTAAATTGGCAAGCCGAAAAATCAAATCAAAAAAATACATTTAATGATGCTATTGAACAGAATGGCTTGCCTACGTTTTACAAAAAAATAGCATTAGGCTCATCCAATTATAATGTGAATGTAAGGCTCACGAATGAGCAGTACCAAGTACTTGATAATTTTGCTGAGGAAAGTAAAATAGAAAATGCTATTGCTATTCAATCATCCATTACATGTTCAAGAAAGCAGTACTATTGTAACGTTTCCTTTGTTCCCATTAGAAAAAATAGAAGAACAGGGCAAATAGAAAAGCTAGTTTCTTTTGATTTGGTAATTGAGAAAGACCCCCAAGGGGAGGGCGTAAAAAAGAAAAATAAAACCCAAACTTATACTACAAATTCAGTTTTAGCCAGCGGCAATTGGTACAAAGTAGGAGTGAGTAAAGATGGCGTTTATAAACTTGAGTATGCTGATTTACAAAGTTTGGGTATGGATGTTTCATCTATTAGTTCTGCTAATATAAGAGTATATGGAAATGGAGGAGGAATGCTTTCGTACAATAACTCTGATTTTAGGTATGATGATTTACAGGAAAATGCAATTGTAGTAGAAGATGGTGGTGATGGAAAATTTAATTCGGGTGATTATCTTTTATTTTATGGTCAAGGGCCTAATAGATGGAAGTATTCAAGTAGTGATGCTCGTTTTCATCATACCAAAAATTTGTACTCAGATTATACGTATTATTTTATTACTACTGATTTAGGCGCAGGTAAACGAGTACAAGATCAATCTTCGGTAAGTGGTGCTACTAGTACGGTAACTAGCTACGATGATTATGCATTTCATGAGCTAGAGGATACCAATCTACTTTCTTCGGGTAGGCAATGGTTGGGAGAATCATTTGAATATACAACAGAACAAACATTTGATGATTTTAGTTTTTCAAATTTGGATGTAAGCCAATCGGTTTATCTTAAAGTTGATGTAGTTGGAGCCTCTTATTCTGCATCTACTTTTAGTATTAATGCCGGCAATAGTGCTTATACCGGTTATGTGAATATTTCTGCAATATCTACTGCAGAAGATTCGGATGTTGCTAAAGAAGCAACTAAAACTACAACTTTTACTTCTACGTCATCTAGCATTCCTGTTGTTCTTACTTATAATAAATCTACTTCATCTTCTGTTGCATGGCTAAATTATATAGAAATGAATGTGAGGCGGAAATTAAGTTTTGCAAGTTCGCAAATTCTTTTTAGAGACGAATTAAGTGTGGGTACTGGTAAAGTAGCAGAGTATGCTATTACAGGGGCAAATAGTAGTGTATTTATTTGGGAAGTAACGGATCCGATCAATGTAAAAAATCAACAAAGTAATTTATCGGGTTCTACTTTAAGTTTTTCTGCTGCTACCGATTCTCTCAGGGAATTTGTTGTATTTGAAAATTCAATGGCCTATTCTCCAAGTTTAATAGGAACTATATCGAATCAAAATTTACATGCTTTAGGAACGGATGGAAATGGAAATATTGAAGATATAGATATGATTATTATTTCTCCTGAAAGTTTTTTAAGCGAGGCTCAAGAGCTTGCCTCTTTTCATGAACAAAAAGATACTTTAAAAGTGGAAGTGGTGAATGTAAATGAAATATACAATGAGTTTTCATCCGGGGCTCTTGATGTATGTGCGATACGGGATCTCTTAAAAATGTTTTATGATCGGGCGGATGCTGTTTCTAAAATTCCATCTTATGTGGTATTGCTTGGCGATGGATCTTTTGATCCTCGAGATAATCGAAAAGCAAACAATAATAATTTTATTCCTACCTATGAATCGGCTGATTCCTATAATCCTGTAAATTCAAGAGTAGTTGATGATTTTTATGCTTTGCTTGATGATAGTGAGGGCGATGTAGATTCAGATAATGGTGATTTAGATATGAGTATTGGCCGTTTTCCTGTAGTTTCTTCAGATGAGGTGGCATCAGCCCTAAATAAAATAAAACATTATTACGAATCAGCCTCAATGGGAGATTGGCGAAATACAATTTGTTTTGTAGCAGATGATGGAGAAACAAATGGATTTTTAAATGATGTAGAATCTATTTCTAGTTACGTTGATGCCAATATGAAGCAATTTAATGTTGAGAAAATTTATTTAGATGCTTATCAACAAACTTCAAATGCAGGAGGAGAAAGGTACCCTGATGTAAATACTGCAATTACCAATAGGGTAAATAAAGGAGCTTTGATAATAAATTATATTGGCCATGGAGGTGTTAACGGTTGGGCTCATGAAAGAGTGGTTGAAGTTTCAGATATTAATAGCTGGAATAATTTAGATAATATGCCGGTATTTATGACTGCTACTTGTGAGTTCAGTAAATTTGACGATCCTGAATTTACATGTGCTGGTGAAGATGTTTTTTTAAATCAAAACGGGGGGGGTATTTGTTTGTTTACCACAACCCGTGCTGTTTACTCATCGGATAATGCTGCATTAAACTCCTATTTTTATCAAGCATTGTATTCTCTTTCCAGTTCATCGTCCTCTTTTACTATGGGCGATTTGTATTTAACAGCTAAAAACAGTAATAAAACTACCAATAGCAAAAGTTTTACATTATTAGGAGATCCGGCACTAAAAATTGCATACCCTAAAAATGGAGCAGGTACTTTAACCATTAACAATGACGATGTAAGCGTAAAAGTGGATACCATAAAAGCATTAAGTAAAGTAACTATTACAGGCTATGTTAAAGATAGAAATGGAATAAAGGCGTCTGATTACAATGGTACTTTATATCCAACTGTATTTGATAAATATTCCACTATAAGCACATTGGGTAATGATGAAGAAAGTCCGGTTACCAGCTTTCAATTACAGGATAATATTTTATTTAAGGGCAAAGCGAGTATTACGAATGGAGATTTTTCTTTTTCATTTGTTGTACCTAAAGACATTGGCTACCAATTTGGGAATGGAAAAATAAGTTATTATTCAGAAAATGGAGAGGTTGATGGCAGTGGCTATTTTAATAATTTTATTATTGGAGGTACAGCTACCAATATTGGTAATGATACAAAAGGTCCTGATGTTTCTCTTTATCTAAACGATAAAAATTTTGTTTTTGGTGGATTAACAGATGAATCGCCTTTACTACTTGCTTATGTTTTTGACAGCAATGGTGTAAATACTGTTGGTAATGGAATTGGCCATGATATAGCAGCTATAATTGATGGCAATACACAAGATCAAATTATATTAAATCAATATTACCAAGCTGATTTAAATAGTTATCAAAGTGGATTGGTGCAATATCAAATGACGGATTTAAGTGTTGGCAAGCATACGCTTAATCTAAAAGTTTGGGATGTATACAATAATGTTTCTGAAACCAATACTGAATTTATTGTAGAGTCTTCTGCGGATTTAGCTTTAGAACATGTTCTTAATTATCCTAATCCGTTTACAACACATACTCAATTTTGGTTTGAGCATAATCAACCGGACATTCCACTTGATGTGCAAATTCAAATTTTTACCATTGCAGGCAGATTAGTTAAAACCATCAATACAGCCATTGAAACTACGGGCTATAGGGCAGAACCAATTGATTGGGACGGAAAAGATGATTATGGTGATGATATTGGTAAAGGTGTTTATTTGTATCGATTGAGTGTGAGCTCAACAAGTAGCAAAGCAGAGAAATACGAGAAACTGGTTATTTTAAAATAGTGCATGAAACAGTTATACTCTTTATTACTATTCTTATTTTTTGTCCATACCATATGGGCTAATGAGTGGACTTTGCATCATGAATTAAATTGGAAATCTCCTATAACAATTGAACAGGATAATGGAGAGCAAGTAACGGTAGTAAGTTTTGATGGCGCTCAATTGGACAATGAAACCCTTCTTCCTCTTTTTACGGAAAGAATATATCTTGGAAAAAATAAAATGAATATTAAAGCAAGCATTAAAAATGCTGTCTATGAGATTATTTCATCTGCCGATATTCAAAAAATAAAAAATCTATCTAATTTATCTTCTAGTATTTTAATTAATAGTAGGACAAGTATCGCCAGAAAAAGTTTTTATGGCAATGTTTCTTTTATTCCCCTGCGCATCAATCAAATTACAGGTCAGTATGAAAAATTAAAATCCTTCGATCTGGTAATTAATACAAACCTCTCCCCATCCCTCTCTCCTTCGACAAACGCTCAGGATAAACTCAGAGAGGGGGTAAGAAAAAAAAACAAATCGTATTCAAATTCTTCCATACTAGCAACAGGTAATTGGTACAAACTTGCGATAGATAAAAAAGGAGTTTATTGGCTTACTTATGATGATTTGGTAAAGCTTGGGATGGATGTATCTCAAATCAATCCTGAAAATATTCGCATATATGGTAATGGAGGAGGCATGCTCTCTTTTTCTAATAGTGCATTTAGATATGATGATTTGCAAGAAAATGCTATATCTGTAAGCGATGGTGGAGATGGTAAATTTGATAATGGAGATTATATTTTATTTTATGCTCAAAATGCAAATGTATGGGCATATAACACAAGTGATAAACATTATCACCATACTCAAAATTTATATTCTGATTCTACTTATTATTTTATTACGGCCGATTTAGGCGCAGGTAAAAGAATATCAACAGCAGCATCTTCTGGTACTGCCACAGCTACTGTTACTACTTATGACGATTATGCTTATCATGAAAAGGAAGAAGTTAATATACTTAGTTCCGGGAGATTTTGGTACGGAGAATTATTTGATTTGGTAACGCAATATCAAATAACCGATTTTAATTTTTCAAATATTGATACGAGTGTTTCGGCATATGCAAAAGTGCAAGTATTGGCAGCTGCTACTTCAGCTAGTTCATTTAATGTTGACGTTAACGGATTGGCATCTGAAAGCATTGGTATTGCGGCAATAAGTGGTAGTGAATACGAAGATCATGCAGCTACTACGAGTAAGGGTATTTCATTTACTCCTGATTCATCTTACATTCCCATTAGCATTAATTATAATAAATCAACGGCAACGGCAATTGGCTGGTTGGATTATATTGAAATGAATGTTCGTAGAAAATTAATTTTTTATGAAACAGAACAATTGCAGTTCAGAGATGCAAAATCGGTTTTGTCAGGACAGATATCTAATTTTCAAATAACAGATTATTCAGGAAAATTGAATACCGTTTGGGAAATTACAGATCCATTGAACGTGAAGAAAATGCCATTAACGTTTTCTGATAGTATAGTAGATCTCATTGTTGCTACCGATTCTCTTAGAGAATTTATTGCATTTGGCGATAGTTCTTTAAAATCTCCAACCTTACTAGGTAATGTTGAAAATCAAGATTTACACTCTATAGGAATAGATGAAAATGGAAATCCTACTAAAGTAGATATGATTATTGTTGCTTATCCTGAGTTTTTAGATCAGGCTCAGCAGTTAGCCAGTTTTCATGAACAGAAAGATAGTTTAACAGTGCGTGTTGTGACAACAAGACAAGTTTATAATGAATTTTCATCAGGAGCTCAAGATGTATGTGCTATTCGAGATTTTATGAAAATGTTATACGATAGAGCTGATTCAGCTATAACACCGTCTTATTTATTGTTGTTTGGAGATGGCTCTTACGATCCTAAAAATAGAATGCCGGGTAATACTAATGATGTTATTACTTTCGAAAATGACATTTCATTTAATCCACTTTATTCCTATACTTCTGACGATTTTTTTGTGTTGTGGGATGATGATGAAGGGGATTGGGATTATAAAGATGCTGGAGATTTAGATGCTGGGGTAGGTAGGTTTCCGGTAAAAACGAAAGAGGAAGCTCAAATTGCAGTAAATAAAGTGATCCAATATTATGATGTTTCTACCATGGGTGATTGGAGAAACATGCTTTGTTTTATTGCTGACGATGAAGACAATAACAAGCACCTCTCTCAAGCAAATGGCCTTGCCGATTATGTACAAACCAATTATCCACAATTTAATATCGACAAAATATTTTTAGATGCTTATGAACAAACATTTGATGCTAGCGGTTATCACTTTTATGATGCTACTGCCGCAATTAATAATAGAGTAAATAAAGGAACGCTGATTATTAATTATACCGGGCATGGTGGAACAGGAGGTTTAGCACATGAAAGAGTAATACAAGATGCAGAAATTGAAGAATGGAATAACATTGATAACATGCCCATCTTTTTTACAGCCAGTTGCGAAGTAAGTCGTTTTGATGATCCCGAATTAACATCAGCAGGTGAGCATATGTTTTTAAACGAGAATGGAGGAAGTATTGCCTTGTTTAGTACAGTAAGAGTAGTAAATGCCGATCCTAACTACCAATTAAATCTCGATTTTTATAAAACGGTTTTTGAAAAAGAAAAGGGTAAATATGCTTCATTAGGAGAAATATTTATGAATACAAAAAACAGAAGTGGCGTGAATGACAACAGCAAAAATTTTGCTTTGCTGGGTGATCCTGCATTAAAAATTGCAATTCCGGAATATGATGTAAAAACACTTACTATTAATACGCATGATGTTGCTGTTATTGTTGATACACTTAAAGCACTTTCAAAAGTTACTGTTAGTGGATTTGTAGCGGATGGTAATGGAGATACATTGCTGAATTACAATGGAACTTTGTATCCTACTGTTTATGATAAGACAAAAAACATACCTACTCTTGCAAATGACAATACAAGTGTTGCTACTACCTTTTCATTACAAAATTCAATATTGTTTAAAGGCAAAGCGAGCGTAGTGGATGGAAAATTTTCGTTTTCCTTTATGGTTCCAAAAGATATTGTATCAACATATGGTAATGGAAAATTCAGTTACTACTTAACTAATGGAGAAAACGATGGAAGTGGTTATTTTAACACCTTTATTATTGGAGGAACAAATACCAATGCAGTTGCTGATACAAAAGGCCCGGATGTAAAATTATACATGAATGATGAGAAATTTATTTTTGGAGATGTTACTAATAATAGCCCTTTATTGCTTGCTTTTATGTGTGATTCAAATGGTATAAATACTGTTGGCAATGGAATAGGGCATGATATTTTGGCTACTCTAGATGACAATACAGAAAATACTCAAGTGCTTAATGATGTTTATGTAGCTGATATTAATAGTTATCAAAGTGGGAGTGCGCAATATGCATATAGTAATTTAAGTACAGGCCGTCATTCAATAGAAGTAAAAGCCTGGGATGTTTATGATAATCCCTCTGTTTCCTATACTGAATTTATAGTAGCGGAAACAGCTGATATAGCTTTAAAGCATGTGCTTAATTATCCTAATCCATTTACTTCGAATACTAATTTTATATTTGAACACAATCAACCGGGCATATCTATTACGGTACAAGTACAAATTTTTACGGTGAGTGGAAAATTAATTAAAACATTAAATATTAGCATGCAAACGGATGACATCCATTCTGATCCCATCTTATGGGATGGAAAAGATGATTATGGAGATGCAATTGGTAAAGGAGTTTATATTTACAGATTAACAGCACAAACCCCTACAAGCAAAGCTGAGCAAATTGAAAAGTTGGTACTTTTGAAGTAATACATATTTAGTTATTATATTTACGCCCCAAATGTTGAAAAGGAAAAAAAATATAGATATACTATTGCTGCTTATTGTCTATTTAAGCATTGGGCAGTCTACTATTTTATATGCACAAACCAATTCCTTAGGGCAATCTAGTTCCAGTACCATTAATACCATAACTACATCAGTTCCTTTTTTAATGATTGCTCCTGATACAAGGGCAGGGGGATTGGGAGATGCCGGTGTGGCCTCTTCGCCAGATGAAAACTCCGTGCATTGGAATGCTTCAAAATTAGCCTTTATTAAAAAAGACATGGGACTTGGTATTTCTTATGCTCCTTGGCTTAGAGCTTTAGTGCCCGATATTAATCTTGCCTATTTATCCGGATATAAGAAATTAGGGAAACCTCAAACCATAGCCTTTTCTGTTCTTTATTTTTCTTTAGGAACGATTCAATTTACAAATACCTCTGGTCAAGTAACGGGACAATTTACACCTCATGAATATGCAGTAGATTTAGCCTATTCACGTAAATTATCGGCTCGTTTTTCGGGCGGAACTGCCATAAGATATATTTATTCAAATTTAACAGGAGGCATTTATGTAGGTGGAACTGAATCAAAGCCTGGACAATCGGTAGCTGCCGATATTTCAGCCTATTATCAAAATGATGAATTAGAAATTGCAAAAAAGAAGGCAATTTTATCGTTTGGTATTAATATTTCAAATATTGGTGCTAAAATGAGTTACTCTGCATCTGCCGAAAAAGACTACATACCCATTAATTTAAGATTAGGAAGTGGTTTTCAGTATGAAATAGATGACTATAACTCCATTATGTTTATTGTTGATTTAAATAAATTATTGGTTCCTACTCCACCTGTTTATGAAACAGATTCTGCCGGAAATGCGGTTTATAATTCTGTTACAGGCAAGCAACAAGTTTTATTAGGCAAAGATCCAAATGTTCCTATTGCGCAAGGGATGTTGCAATCATTTTATGATGCACCTTATGGATGGAAAGAAGAATTGCATGAAATTACTTATTCAGTTGGTGCAGAATATTGGTACGATAAACAAATTGGAATAAGAGCTGGCTATTTTTACGAACATGCTACAAAAGGAAATCGTCAATTTATTACTTTGGGTGCTGGAGTAAAATATAGTGTATTTGGATTGGACTTTGCTTATTTAATTCCCACTACTCAACGGAATCCACTTGAAAATACCTTACGATTTACTTTATTATTTGATTTTGACGCATTAAAAGCCCAGAATAGTGAAAAAAAATAAAATAGGTTTTGGTTTTGATGTTCACCAACTCAAAGAAGGTTATGAGTTTTGGTTGGGTGGAATTAAAATTGAACATGAAAAAGGTGCTGTTGGCCATTCAGATGCTGATGTACTGATTCACGCCATTTGTGATGCCTTATTGGGTGCTGCAAATTTAGGAGATATTGGTGTACATTTTCCGGATACTTCAAATGAATTTAAGGGTATTGATAGTAAAATTTTACTTAAGAGAGTAATTGAACTCATTAAAAATAAAGGCTACCAAATTTGCAATATTGATTCTACCGTTTGCCTTCAGCAACCCAAAATAAAACTTCATATTCCAGAAATGCAAAAAGTATTGGCTCAAGTTATGGAACTTGATCAAGAAGATATTTCAATTAAAGCTACAACAACTGAAAAATTAGGATATGTGGGTAGGGAAGAAGGCATTTCTGCTTATGCTGTAGTGCTACTATATAAAGCCTAAATAATAAATAAGCCGGATGGTTTTTTAATAGAAATTGGCCACTTTAACCAGCTTTTTAGTATCTATAATTCTAATTTTTCTCCCTTCTGTTTTAATTAGCCCTTCATCTTTAAAATTATGCAATAAACGAACTAAGGTTTCAACTGCAGTACCTACTACATTAGAAAGATCTTCACGCGAAAGTGTAATTTCAACAGAAGCATTGGGATTTGTTTTATCCTTAAATTTCTCCTTAAGAATAAGTAAACTAAGAGCCAGGCGTTCTCGTACAGATTTATGAGCAAAATTAACAATGCTGTTTTCTAATACGGCAAACTCATGACTTAAATTTTTTAGTAACCTAGTAGAAAGCACTTGGGATTTTTCTAATACATTGAAGAAAATGTCTTTTGGAATAAATTCTAATATAGAATCTTCTAATGTAGCAGCAGAATCTGAATAAGGTTCTTCACTTAATAAAGCGGCATATCCTAACAGTTCTCCGCTATTACAAACATAAATAATATGCTCTCTTCCATCTCGATCTGTTTTATATTTTTTTATTTTTCCTTTTTTGAGGTGAAAAATACCTGAAGGGTAAGTTCCTTCACTAAAAATCATTTTCTCTTTTTTAAATTTATAAGAAATCATATTAGATTTTAATACTTCTAAATCTTTTTCAGGTAGTCCATTTAAAATGGAATCACTATTAAAATGAAATTTATCTATTTTAAAAGATGTTGGCATATCCATATTTATTTTTAGAATCGAAAAAATTTTATTCCTAATTGCCTATTAAATTACATAATTATAAGTTGACATAAATCAATTTTTGAGTTAATATGCCTCAGGAAAAAATTAACTCAGTATAATACCTTTGATGAGTTTTTCAATTACGAATAGAAATTTTAAGGCCTATTTTATAAATCAATTTGTAATACAATAATTAATAATTAAATCATATTTGAAATAACTAAATTTTTAAAATGGTATTCGAATATTTAAAGCAAAATATAACAGTAAAAGAAGACGAGTTTAATTCTATATATCCCGAAAAAATTAAACGACATTCTAGAAGGCATTGGACTCCTATTGAAATAGCAAAGCAGGCATCAGATTTTTTAGTTACTAAACCAGGGACTAGGGTTTTGGATATTGGCTCTGGACCAGGTAAATTTTGCATGTTAGGAGCCACGTATACAAAAGGATATTTCACAGGTGTTGAGCAAAGAAAAAAACTTATTGAGTTATCAAATAAACTTTCTAAACGCTACAGAATACCTAATGTAAATTTTATTCATGCCAATATTACTACCATTAATTTTAAGCAATATGATGCTTTTTACTTTTTTAATTCTTTCTATGAAAATATTGATAGATCTGCAAAAATAGATGATACTGTTGATCCTCATGTTGAGCTTTATATTTTATACCATGCATATATTTATCAACAATTTAGTCTTGCTAAAATTGGAACACGCTTGGTAACATACTGGAGTACTTTAAAAGAAGTACCGCCTTCTTATGAGTTAAAATCTTCGTCTCATAATGGATTTTTAAATTTTTGGGAAAAAACAAGTTAATTTTATTAAACTAAGAATGATCAAAAGATTATCAGTTAAGGACAAATTGATTAAACAAGTTGTTACTAAACTTAGAAAGTTTGGTTTTGTTCATGTAAATGAAAATAATATTATAATTGATGAGGTGTATCGGCTATATTTCTTGAAAATATTAAAAGAAGGACTTGGCGAAAATGCTGAAACTGACAAAGTAATTAATCAGTTATTAAAGCGCATTCAATTAATAAACAACAAGCATTGAATAAAAAAATATAAAAACATGAATAAAGAAGCCATATTAGGTAGAACAGTTACTGGTAGACTCAAATTGTTTTTTACTTTTTTCGACAGTCGTTGGGAAGATCTAAATAAGAAAAATTGGAAAACAAATATGTATTCTGATTTTAGTGCAGGTCTTATAGTTGCATTAACTGCTATACCACTGGCAATGGGTTTTGCAATAGCAATGGGCATGCGGCCTGAGCAAGGTATTATAGCCGGAGCCTTAGCATGTGTTGTTGGTAGAACTTTTGGTGGCTCCAAATATCAGGTTTATGGACCAACGGCTGCTTTGATTCCAATTATTGCGGCCCTCAATTATAAGTATGGCGTAGCAAGTGGAGGAACCGCAGCTCAAGCTCACGGTGTATTAGTATTTGTATCAATTATTGCAGGCATAATATTACTGCTTTTAGGAATTTTTGGAATTGGTAAATATGCAAAGCTAATTCCCAATTCAATTATTATTGGGTTTACTTTTGGAATAGCAGTTACAATAGCCTTATCAAATAGCGCAGATATATTAGGAATAAAATCGTTTAAAGAATTTTTAGGTGCAAATGAAGATATACATGCTAATATGATTCATAAAATTTATCTTTCTATGGGTAATCTCCATATTATTAATTGGTGGTCTGTATTAATAGGTGTATTGACTTTTGCAGTAACTAAAATATTATTGCGTATTTCTGTTTTAATTCCAGGGCCAATAATTGCTATGGCTATAGCAACTTTACTATCGGCTACAATTTTTGCAGATAAGGGAATTATTCTGGTAAAAGATATCTACGGAAGTATTCCCAATAATTTTTTTGTATTTACAGGCCCAAGTTTGCCGGCAATGAGCATGGGCTTAATGGGCGATATTATTTATTTTGTAATTGCTATTGTATTTGTTTCAGGAATTGAAAGCATACTTTGTTCTACCATGGCTGATAAAATGGCGGAAAATACTCGAACTCCTTTTAATCCCAATAAAGAATTATGGGGACAAGGATGGGTGCAAATTATTATTCCATTAGTTAATGGTTTTCCTTGTACTGGAGCTTTAGCTCGTACTGCTACAAGTATAAAAGCCGGAGCAAAAACTCCTTTAGCCGGTTATTTTAAGGCAGTACTAAAACTTACATTAGCTTATTATTTAGCCCAGTATTTAGAGCTAATACCAATGGCTTGTATTGGAGGTATTTTAGTTTGGGTGGCAAGTAATATGATTAAGCCGTATGAAATAATTGAGGTAAAAAAGGAAGGCCAATTTGAGTTTCTAATGATGGTTTATACTGCTATTATGGTTCCGGCTACTGATTTCTTTACAGGAGTTTTATCCGCTTTGGTTATTTATTATGTACTTAAATATATTTATCATAAAACAAGAAAACATAGAGCGGTAGCATAATGGAATTCAAGGAGAATAAATTATTAAAAATATAAGCTTTAGTGAATATTTATTTCTCAAAATGGTAAATAGCATGAAGATCTTTCATGCCGGTAAATGAAACTTTTAAATCTTTTATTAAACCATCTTTAACATCATATACCCAACCATGCACATGTAAAGGTTGTTTCTTTCTCCATGCATTTTGTACAATTGACGTTTTGGCTAAATCATACACTTGCTGAATTACATTTACTTCAACAAACCGTCTTGCTCTTAGTTCTTTGTCTGCAAGCGCATCTAGTTCTTTATAATGAAGTCTGTATACATCTTTTATATGGCGAAGCCAATTATCAATCAAACCAAATTGCTTATTACCCATTGCAGCCAATACACCACCACAACCATAATGGCCACAAACAATAATGTGTTTTACTTTTAGTACCTCAACTGCATATGACAACACACTCAACATATTCATATCACTATGAACAACCATATTGGCAATATTACGGTGTACAAAAACTTCGCCTGATTTTGTTCCTGTTATTTGATTAGCCGGAACACGACTATCAGAACAACCAATCCATAAATATTCAGGATTTTGCCCCTGTGCTAATTCTTTAAAAAAATTGGGATCATTTCGATTTTGTTCAGCAACCCAGGCTTTATTATTTTTCAGTAATTTTAAATATGATCTTTTCATTCGTATTCAATATTTTTGCATTTGCCATTTCACTAAATTTACAAATATTCTTCATATATAATTTTATATTTTTTTAATGAAAATTCATTACATACAACATGCTCCGTTCGAAGGTCCGGGTATTATTGCGGAATGGGCTCTCAAAAATAATTATCAATTAAGTTCAACACATATTTATAAAGGAGAAAGTTTTCCTGAAATAAATAAAATAGACTGCTTAATTATTTTAGGAGGTGCAATGGGAGCTTATGAAGAACATTTATATCCTTGGCTTAAGGCCGAAAAGCAATTTATAAAACAAGCCATTCAAGCAAACAAAATTGTATTGGGCATTTGTTTGGGATCTCAACTTATAGCAGATGCATTAGGCGCTAAAGTATATCCTCATAAACACAAAGAAATTGGCTGGTGGCAAGTAAATACTAATGCGGCAGCAAAACAAAATAAACTATTCAAATTATTTCCTGAAAATTTTATGGCTTTTCATTGGCATGGAGATACTTTTGATTTGCCTCAAGGAGCAACTCTAATGGCTAGTTCAGAAGCCTGTGCCCATCAAGCTTTTATTTATGGAGAAAAAGTTGTGGCACTTCAATTTCATTTTGAAGTAACAGAAAATCTCTTACTTGATTTTTTAAAAGATGGTGGCGAAGAATTAAAGAAAGCTACTTATGTTCAAACTGATAATGAAATTAAAGCTGAGATTAAGAATATTTCGGAAACAAATAAATTGATGGTATTGCTGCTTGAAAAACTTATAATATAACCAAAAAACAATTTAGCAATTTAACAATAGAACCTTAACTTTGAACCTTGAACATTAAAACTTTGAACTAACACATATGAAATACGACATTACAATTATAGGATCGGGCCCCGGTGGATATGTTGCTGCTATACGTTGCGCGCAATTGGGTTTTAAAACTGCAATTATAGAAAAATACAATACGCTTGGAGGCACTTGTCTGAATGTGGGTTGTATTCCTTCAAAAGCTTTGCTCGATTCATCAGAGCATTATCATAAAGCCTCTCACCAATTTAAAGAGCATGGCATTAATCTTAGCGCTTTAGCTGTTGATATGGATCAAATGATCAAACGCAAAAATAAGGTGGTTGAGCAAACTTGCAATGGAGTTGCTTTTTTAATGAAGAAAAATAAAATTGATGTATACACAGGCCATGCCTCTTTTGTAAATAAAAATACCATTCAAATTACCAAGGCAGATGGCTCAGTAGAAAAAATTGAAACAGATAAAACCATTATTGCTACCGGCTCTAAACCTTCAACATTACAGGGAATAGAAATAGATAAAAAAAGAATTATTACTTCAACCGAAGCATTAAACATTACTGAAGTTCCTAAAAGTTTAATCGTTATTGGTGGTGGCGTTATTGGATTAGAATTGGGTTCTGTATATGCCCGTTTGGGAACAAAAGTAAGTGTAGTTGAATATTTCGATTCTATCATTGCTACTATGGATCGTACTATGGGCAAAGAATTACAAAGATCACTTGCTAAATTGGGTTTTGATTTTTACTTAAGTCATAAAGTAAAAACAGCAAGTGTAAAAGGAAAACAAGTGGTAGTAAATGCAGAAAATAAAAAAGGAGAAACTATTGAATTGAAAGGAGATTATTGTTTGGTTGCTGTTGGTCGCAAACCTTATACTGATAAACTTGGATTAGAAAATGCAGGTGTTAAATTAGATGAAAGAGGAAAAATTGCTGTTGATGATCATCTCGAAACAAATGTAAAAGGAATTTACGCCATTGGTGATGTAGTAAAAGGCGCGATGTTGGCCCATAAAGCTGAAGAAGAAGGTGTGTTTGTTGCTGAATCTCTTGCCGGTCAAAAACCTCACATTAATTATTTATTGATACCGGGAGTTGTGTACACTTGGCCGGAAGTGGCTGCTGTTGGTTATACAGAAGAACAATTAAAAGAAAGTGGTAAACAATATAAAGTGGGATCTTTTCCATTTAAAGCTCTTGGTCGTGCACGCGCCAGCATGGACGATGAAGGTTTAATAAAAGTACTGGCCGATAAGGAAACAGATGAAATTTTAGGAATTCATATGATTGGCCCACGTGCAGCAGATATGATTGCCGAAGCTGTTGTAGCCATGGAATTTCGTGCATCTGCTGAAGACATTTCACGAATGAGCCATGCGCATCCAACTTTTACCGAAGCCATTAAAGAAGCTTGTTTGGATGCTACGGGCAAGAGGGCTTTGCATATTTGATTGAATGAAAAAGCCAAATGAGAGTAAAATAATGCTATTTATTACGATAAGCGTTATTATAATATTATTACTAATAGGATTGGCAGTTTTACTTTTTATGGGTTATATGGCTTGGGTAATGTTTGGTTTATTTAAAGATTAAGTTTTTCTGACAAGCTTTATTTGATTTTATACCCTTGTTGATTATAAGCTAATATGAATTTTCAAAAACTAATAAATACAATTTTAACAACAAATACCCACTTACAGCAAAGTGCCGTTAAGGCTGTTAATACCCATATTACTTTGCGTAATTGGCTTATCGGTTTTTATATTGTAGAATATGAACAAGAAGGAGAAGATAGAGCAAAGTACGGGGCTAAATTATTATCTATTTTAGCTGATGAGCTTAAATCAAAACAACTCAAAAATGTTAATGAAAGGGAGTTGAGAAATTTTAGAGCTTTTTATAAAACATATCTTTATTTTTCCCAACACCTTACATCTTTACCAATTTATTCATTGATTGCTAGTAAATTAGATTATTTTCCAATTCGGGGGTCACTGCCCCCCGAATTACAATCAACTTATAATCATAATGCTGACAAGTATTTTATTCATGTATTCAATAAAATTTCATATACTCATTTTGTTGAACTCATTAAAATAAGTGATGCTTCCAAGCGAAAATTTTATGAATTATTAGTTATTAAAAATACGCTTTCAGTTAGAGAATTAGAAAGGCAAATTGCTACTCTTACCTATGAAAGAATGGGCTTATCCCAAAATACAGAATCGGCATTTAATGAATTAGAAGACAAAATAACACCAGCAAATCCATCTGATGCTATAAAATCTGTTTATTTTTTCGATTTTCTAAATCTTCCGCTTGTAAGTAAATATTTAATGGAGCTACCAAGTAAAGAAATGTTAGCCAAGTTTATCGAAAATGAGTTGAAAAATTTGTAACGTATACAGTATTATAAAAACAAATAAATCATATTTTATCATATCCGTCTGCGTGATCAGCGTTCTAATCTTTTAATCTTTGAAAACAGCAATATTACTCATAAATCTCGGTACCCCCGATAGCGCATCAGTAAGTGATGTGCGCAAATACCACGCTCAGTTTTTTTCTGATCCCAGGGTGTTTGATATGTCGGATATTGGAAGATTTTTTTTGAGAAATTTTATTATTCTTCCTTTTCGCTCTCCAAGGGTTTCAAAACTATACAAAGAAATTTGGATGGCAGAAGGCTCTCCTCTTTTGCATTATGGAAAACAAGTACAACGTAAATTGCAAGAAAAACTAGGTAGTGATTATGTTGTGGGGCTAGGGATGAATTACGGAAATCCCTCAATAGAAAAAGCCTTGAATGAATTAAAGCCTACGCAGTTTGATAAATTAATTATAGTTCCTCTATTCCCTCAATATGCTTCATCCACCACAGGTTCTATTAATGAAGCAGTAATGAAAGTTGTGAGCAAATGGATAGTTGTGCCCAGTATTCAATTTGTAAATTCTTTTTATAATCATCCTGCTTTTATTGATGCCTGGGTTGAAAGAACAAAAGAATATGACTTTAACAAATTCGATCATATGTTATTCAGTTACCATGGTGTACCTGAAAGGCATATTAAAAATGCAGATTGCGATGGCAAATGCCTTTCTCCTAATTGCTGTAATCAAATTACGGAGCGCAATAAATATTGTTACAAAGCCAATTGCCATGCTACAACGCATTTGTTGGTGAAAAAATTAAATCTTTCTCAAGATAAATATTCTACTTGCTTTCAATCTTTATTAGGTCGCACACCTTGGATTGGCCCATACTTTCAAGATACAATGGCTCAGTTAGCTAAATCAGGTAAAAAAAATATTCTTGTTTTTTCACCGGCATTTGTGGCTGATTGCCTTGAAACTGTAAATGAAATTGCTGTTGAATACAATGAGGAATTTAAAAAATTAGGAGGGGAGAAACTTACATTGGTTGAAAGCTTAAATGAACATCCGGATTGGGTAAATGCTCTAGTTGAAATTATAAAATAAAAAAAAGCTGCCTTTTGTAAGACAGCCTTTTTTATTGACAATTTTAAAAATTGTATTTTTTATTTCCTCTCCCTTTATCCCTCTCAAAGAGAGGGACACATTTGAAATTTTTAAAACTGTCAATAAAAATTATTACTCAGTAATAATCATTTTTTTAGTTGTTTTTGCTCCATCAACATTTACAGAATACAAATAAGTTCCTGCACTTAATGTAGAAGCATCAAAATTTACATTGTATTTTCCTGCGGCTTTGCTTCCTTCATTTACAATAGCAATTACTTTTCCTGTAAGATCCATAATATTTAAAGAAACATTAGAGGCTTTTTTGCTTAATGAATATTCAATACGTGTTTCTCCATTAAATGGATTAGGATAATTTTGAGTTAAAGTTGCATTGTTTGATTTAGGATCATGGATACCATTACTTAATCCACCAAAATTCATGCGCATCATAGGCAGGTAATTTCCATATTGATATTTAATATCAGAGTTTTGGAAAATAAAGCTATTGTGATTTCCTTGAATTCCATTAGCCATAAACGAAGGTAGGCAATCTCCTATAAAAACTGTTCCTGTATTAGGATCTCCATCAATTAAATAAACAGTTAAAATATATATACCAGCGGTTAAGGTTTGTGCAGGAATATTTATTGTTAACCATTTTTTTGAATGGTTATTGTCTGTAAATGTATAGATGTCTGATGTTAAAACATTACTTACCGAAAAATCATTGGGATCAACAGAGTATACATTAAAATAGAATGCACTATTGGTTTTACATCCGCTTCCAGAATACATTGAAGCTGAAGTAATGTCTGCATCAGTTGCAAGTGTAAATATGGTTCCTATTTCCATTTCAGCATCTCCATAGCTCGATGGTCCTGTGCTGCCTTTATAAGTACCATTATCTCTAGCATAAACAGTATCGTTTACATTAAAATCAAATGTTTTGTAATTATCTACTGTATCAGATGCTGTTTCTGTTTCATCTTGATCAGCCCAAAGACTTACAGTATAATCACCATAATCTGTAGGCATAAAACCTGTTTGGCTTGCCTCAAATGTATCTACTTCAGCAGAAAGCATATTTAACGGACTACTTAAATCAGAAAAAACAGAAGCAGAATTAAAATCTACATTGCCATTAAAGGTAACATTGGTTTGATCTAGTGCACCATTATTCACAATTCTTCCTTCGTAAAAAAATGTTGGAACTTCTTCTAATGGAATCATTGAATAATAATCATCAAAACCCAAAGCGTCTGTTGAAGTGAAAACATCAGTAAGTGATAGGTTATTATCATTAGCTTCAACTAACATAACATCATCAATTTGCCAGAATACATTTAATGCACCAGGGTTTTGTGTGTTATCCCAAATAAATCGAATATAAACGGTAGATTGATTTGCAGCAATATCTGTAAGATTTAATTTTACTATTTGAGGATTAGCAGTAGCTTGGTTACCTGAATAATTAGGGTTTGCATCGTATTCTGTCCAATTAACATTATCAGTACTTACATCAACATAAGTGTATGCCCCATTTAGTTGATAAAAATATTCTTGAAATACTAACATCACACTATTTCTTGATGAACAATCAATCGCTTGTGTAGTAACAATAGCTTTTCCGTCACCTGTACCAACACCGCTAAGATATCCATCAAGCATCATCCAACCGTTTGATTTTGTTGTAGATTTCATACCATAACCGCTCAATGAAGGACCTGATTTTGTAAACGTCCAATCAAAATCACCGGATTGTGTCCATGTATTAGGAATACTATCACTAAAATCTTCATATAAGATTGTATCGCCTGCACTTAAAATTAAAGGATTGCCATTTTTTTGAAAGCTTACAGAATTTGCAAGTTTTTCTTGCGAAAGTTTAACAGTTTTTATTGGAAGACTTAGGTGATTTTGTAAGCTGGCTTTTGAAATTTGCTGTTGTGCGTAAACACCCAAACATAGCGTAAGAAGCATTACAAATACAAGGTACGTTTTTTTCATTTTTTGTGATTTTTAAATAATTAGTTAATGGTAAAGATTGCGAATTTAAGATTTTATTTACTTTTTTAACAATATGGGATAAACTTATTTTTTATACCTCACCCTAACCCTCTCCAAAGGAGAGGGATGTTTGGAATTGTTTTTTTATGCTTCCGTTAATTCATAATTTTCAATTGGCAAACAACTACAAACTAAATTTCTATCACCATGAGAGTCGTTTACTCTGCGCACAGTTGGCCATACTTTTGTTTCTTTTAGCCAAGCCAATGGAAATGCGGCTTTTTCTCTAGCGTAGGCGTGATTCCAATTATCTGCCACAACTGATTTAAGTGTGTGTGGTGCATTTTTTAATACATTATCTTCAGCATCTGCTTTGCCATTGACAATTTCTTCAATTTCCTTACGAATAGAAATCATTACTTCGCAAAAACGGTCGAGTTCATCCATGGCTTCACTTTCTGTTGGCTCAATCATTAATGTACCTGCAACTGGAAAAGAAACTGTTGGTGCATGAAATCCATAATCCATTAATCGTTTTGCAATATCAGTTACTTCAATATGTGCTTTTTTAAATTCACGACAATCGATAATCATTTCGTGGGCCACTTTGCCTTTGCTACCTTGATACAAAACAGGATAATAAGATGAAAGTCGGGCTTTAAGATAATTGGCATTTAAAATAGCTGTTTTAGTTGCTTCGGTAATGCCTTCAGCACCTAGCATTTTTATATATCCGTAAGAAATAAGAAGAATAGATGCACTTCCCCAAGGAGCTGCAGATACAGGATCGATGCCATTTTCTCCACCGGTTTTTATAACAGGATGAGATGGTAAGAAAGGAACTAAATGGCTTGCTACCCCAATTGGTCCCATACCCGGGCCTCCACCACCATGCGGAATAGCAAAAGTTTTATGAAGATTTAAATGACACACATCTGCCCCAATAGTTGCAGGGTTGGTTAATCCTACTTGAGCATTCATATTGGCGCCATCCATGTATACTTGTCCTCCATTGGCGTGAACAATATCTGTAACCTCTTTTATTTTTTCTTCAAATACTCCATGTGTAGATGGATAGGTTGCCATCAATACAGATAAATTTTCTTTATGCTGTTCGGCTTTTATTTTTAAATCTGCAACATCAATATTTCCCATTTCGTCACACTTAACAACAACAACATTTAAACCGGCTAATACAGCACTGGCAGGGTTGGTGCCATGCGCAGAAGAAGGAATAAGCGCAATATTTCTATAAGTATGATTACGGCTTTTGTGATAGGCTTGAACAACCAATAAGCCTGCATATTCTCCTTGTGCACCTGAATTTGGTTGTAGCGAAACCCCTGCAAAGCCTGTTATTTCGCACAATGCATTTTCTAATTCACTAATTATTTGTTTGTATCCTTGCGCTTGTTCTGCAGGAGCAAAGGGATGCATATTGGCAAATTCAGGATAAGAAACAGGATACATTTCGCTTGCTGCATTTAATTTCATGGTGCATGAACCCAATGAAATCATAGCATGGGTAAGAGAGATATCTTTGTTTTCTAATTTTTTAATGTATCGCATCATTTGTGTTTCTGAATGATGGGCATTAAATATAGGATGTGTAAGATAAGTTGAAGTTCTTTTTAATTGATCTGGCATTCCTGGTAATGAATTTCCATTTAATGATGGTGTATAGGAATGTGTTTTTTTAGAAGCATTGGCTAAAACTGCTACAATATTTTCAACATCTTTTTCAAATGTAGTTTCATCTAAACTAATACTAAACGTATTATTGTCTATGATATGAAAATTTATTTGAGCTTTTTCTGTTAGAGTTGTAAGTTCATTCATTTTTATTCCTGATGGTAAACTTACTTTTAATGTATCAAAATAATATGGGTTGTGTTGTTTGTATCCAAGGGCATTCAATTGAGTATTTAAATTACCTGTTAATTGATGCGTTCTTGTTGCAATACTTTTTAATCCTTTTGGCCCATGGTATACAGCATACATACTAGCCATAACAGCTAATAAAACCTGAGCTGTACAAATATTTGAAGTTGCTTTTTCTCTTCTGATGTGTTGTTCGCGTGTTTGTAATGCCATGCGCAATGCGTGATTGCCATCAGCATCAATAGTCACTCCAATAATACGGCCCGGTAGACTGCGTTTAAAATCTTCTTTAGTTGCAAAATATGCTGCATGCGGACCACCATATCCCATAGGTACGCCAAAGCGTTGTGTGGTTCCAACAACCACATCAGCCCCCCATTCTCCAGGAGGAGTGAGCAAAGTTAAACTCAATAAATCAGCAGCTACTACAACATGTGCATTATTTGCATGTGCTTGAGTAACAAAATCAGCATAATAATTTACAGACCCATTGGCATCAGGGTATTGTAATAATGCTCCAAAAATGGAAGAAGAAAATTTGAAAGTAGAATAATTTCCAATTATCAATTCAATTCCTAATGGAAGCGCCCTTGTTCTTAAAACAGCAATCGTTTGCGGAAAGCAATTTTGATCAACAAAAAATTGATTGGCATTATTTTTTTGAGCTTCTTTGGTTCTGTTATTATGTAACATATTCATGGCTTCTGCTGCTGCCGTACCTTCATCAAGTAATGATGCATTTGCAATAGGCATGGCAGTTAAATCACATACCATGGTTTGAAAATTCAACAATGCTTCTAAACGGCCTTGAGAAATTTCAGCTTGATAAGGTGTATAGGCTGTATACCATCCCGGATTTTCAAACACATTTCTTTTAATTACACTTGGAGTGATGCAATTATAATAGCCCAGGCCTATATAGGATTTGTATACTTTATTTTTAGCACCTACTTCGCGAATATGGTTGAGGTATTCAAACTCACTCATAGCAGCATTCACATTTAATTTTTTTGTTAGCCTTATAGAATTGGGCACTGTATTAGCAATAAGAGAATCTAATGTTGGTTCACCAATAACTTTCAACATTTTTTCAACATCTGATTTTCCTGGACCATTATGGCGGGTTGTAAATTTTTCGTTGTACATGAGATAGATAGTTTTTGAAAAAAATAATGCTACAAAGGTAATGATATTTCAGTTATTTGTTTCCATTATTTTACATATATTGTCACCTTAAACGGAAGAATATATATGAAGTACTTATCGCAATTACTATTTATACTTTTTATAACTATAAATGCTTATTCTCAGGATACATTATTTATTTTGGGAGGAAAAACTAAGATTATTAAAGTAATCGAAAAAAATGATTCTACTCTTGTTTATACTCAAGTGAATAAAACAAAAAAAAAGATTGTTTATTTACATAATCTTTATTCAATAAAATATGCAAATGGGCAAGAGCTTATTGTTTATAAACAAGATACCGCACTTGATTTTTACTTTACTCCGGAGCAAATGAATTTGTATTTAGTTGGTTATAGAGATGCAAAAAAAACATTTAAACCTCTGGTTTCTGATATTTCCATTGGAGTTATTGCATTAGTGTCTCCGGTTTTTTTGCCTGCTTTTCCTTGGGCAGGGCTTGCAACAGGATTATCTGTTGGTATTAATGCGGCTATTCATCCGCATGTTAATTGGGAAAAACTTGGCCGTACTGAATTCAAAAATAACGAAGTGTATCAAACAGGATTTGTTGATGGGGCACAAAAAAAGAAGTTATTTCACAGTTTGGCTATATCAGGTATAGGATTTACAATTTCGGCTATTGTAACAGCAATAGTGCTTTCTCAGCAAGCGAATGATAAATAATGAAATATTCTAAGTTTTAGATTTCCACATTAAATTGCAAAGTTTATAAAGAACCCTGGCTCCTACATTTCCATCCCATTCATCTTTACCGGGAGTTACCTCACAAAGATCAAAGCCAATAATGGTTTTACCGGCATCTACAATTTTTTTTAATAAATAAAATGTTTGTTGCAGTTCAAAACCTCCTGCAACAGGAGTTCCGGTATTGGGACAAAGTTTAGGATCTAATCCATCAATATCAAAACTAATATAAACATGTTGTGGTAATTCATTAATAATTTCATCACAAAGGGCACTCCATGAATTTCCATTGTAGTAGTCTTCTTTGAGTTCCCAATCGAAAAATGTTTTTATTCTACCGTGTGAATTATTAATTAAATTTATTTCTGCTTCACATATATCGCGTATACCTACTTGCACCAATTTGCTTACACTTGCTATTTGCAATGCATTGTACATAATAGAAGCGTGTGAATAAGTAAACCCTTCAAATGCCACACGCAAATCTGCATGGGCATCAATTTGTAAAATGGCATAATCATTATATTTCTCGGCTAAAGCTTCCATCAGCCCTAATGGGGAGCTATGATCTCCTCCAACAACACCCACTAATTTATTTTGTTGTAATAAAGTTTGTGCATCGTTATAAACAGCCGCTTTTAGTTCTTCACAAGCTTTATTTATTTCGGCATAGTGTGGCTTTAATTCTGGGTCGTCAATGTTTTTTCCGCTTTCTAATGCATCAATACATTTTTCGGCTTTTGCTCGCAAACTCTGGTTAAGATCCATCCATTTTAGAGAAATAGGTTGCATGTAAATTCCATTTTTCCAGGCATCTTTTAAATCGGGCTCAAATAAATCAAGCTGTGGAGATGCATGTAATATAGCTTCCGGACCATTGGCAGTGCCGGGAGCATAGGATGTTGTAACATCCCAAGTAACGGGAATAAGAACAATGTCTGATTCTGCTTGATCAAACGGCAATCCAAAAATATTGCCATTGTTAATGCCCACCCAACTATCATTGAATTGGGCTATTTTTTTTTGTTTTGATGTCATAATTTTCAAGTGTTTTAGTCAACGTTCATACTTAGCTACACTCAGTCAGAGTCGTTCAAATATACGCTGTAATTTTAATAATTAATCTAGTGGATCATTTCAAAAAATAATTTATATCGGTATCAATATTTTATTTATAATTGAACAGCACTGAACTAAGCACCAGATTTTTTTGATTTTTTAATTCTTTATTCTATATTGCTTTAATAACCTCCAAGTTTAGCCGGTTAGCCGCATTAAATTTGATCTTCATAAAGTTTTTCTTTTTTCTATTCTAATTTTTTAAAAATATTGAATGAAAAAATTTTACTTGTTTTTTTTTATACTTCTTAGCCTATTTAAGTTTACTGTAATTAAATCTCAAACCAATATTGGTTTTGAAAACGGCACTTCTAGTGGTTGGACAACTTCGGGCAAAGGTGCTGTTACGGTATACTCAAATGGTAATGATGCAAATATCCCTAGTATATCTCGCGTTTATCCATCAGGAGGCAATTATTCAATTCTTATTGGTGATACTAAAGGTTCAAATGGCTATGGGGCAACATTAAAACAAACCTTTACGGTTTCTGCAAGTAATTCAAGTTTTACTTACCACTATGCAGTTGTGCTTGAAGATGGAAGCCACACTACTGCTGAACAACCCTATTTTATAATTAAAATGTATGATAAAAATAACAATGAAATTGATTGCGCTACGTATGATGTAAATGCCAATACCGCACCTTCTATTGGAGGCTTTACTAAAAGTGGTAATTATCAATATAAAGATTGGTCTTCGGTACTTGTACCACTTGATGCTTATATCGGGCAAACGGTTACTATTGAATTTGTGGTTGACTGGTGTGTGTATAATGTGCATGCAGGCTATGCATATATAGATTGCGATGTAGATCCTCTGCAAATTATTTCGTCTTCTCCTGTTGTATGCGGAGGACAAGCCATCACACTTACCGCTCCTGCCGGTGCATCAAAATACAGTTGGAGCGGCCCTAATGGTTTTTCTGATAATACACAAATAGTAAGTGTTACCGATCCTGGAACTTATTCTTGCACCATTACAAGTAAAAATACAAGCGGGGCTAAATGTACATCTACAATAGATATTACCATTACTGGAAATCCTAACAACCCCGTTGCTGATTTTACAACTAGTAATGCTTGTTTAGGAAGTGCTACGCAGTTCACAGATCAATCGAGCATTGTTGGTTCTACAATTACATCTTGGCTTTGGGATTTTGGAGATGGCAATACTTCAACGCAACAAAATCCAACCAACACGTATGCAAGTTCGGGAAGTTATACGGTTACACTTACTGTAACTACTAAAGAAGGTTGTGATGCTACATTTACGCAAACAGTAAAAATATCAAAAGCCATTACACTTAAAACAAGTGTAACAGATGAAAACTGTGGATTAAAAGACGGTACTGCTACGGTTACTGCTACGGGAGGATCGGGCGCATATACCTATCAATGGAATAGTACTCCAAAACAAAATACTGCAACGTCTACAGGGCTTGCATCCGGAAATTATACGGTAAGTGTTGATGATGGAAATTGTAATGCAACTGCTAAAGCAACTGTTTCGAGTGCAGCAGGACCAACATTAACTTTTTCTTCTACTGATGAATATTGTGGTAATGCTGATGGAACTGCAAGTGTAACTGCAACAGGAGGCTCTGGTACCTATACTTATTCATGGGCAACTACACCGGTACAAATAAAATCAACTGCAAGTGGATTAGTTGCAGGAAATTATTCTGTAACGGTAGATGATGGTAATTGTTCTGTTACCGGAAATGTAAGCATTAATGCAAGTGCTGCTGCAACTTTAAAATTTACAAGTACCAATGAAAGTTGTGGTGCATCTGATGGAACAGCAAGCGTAACTGCCACAGGAGGAAGTGGAGTGTATACCTACTCTTGGAATACTACGCCAATTCAAACAACAAAAAAAGCAACAGGATTAGCTGCAGGAACTTATACCGTAAATGTAAATGATGGAAATTGTACCGTTAGTGGAAATGTAACGGTGGCTAGTAATAATGCAGCTGTGCCAGTAGTTTCTGCAACTAACACAACATGTAGCAATGCTAATGCTACAGCAACAGTAAGTGCAACAGGTGGGAGCGGAGTGTACACTTATTCATGGAATACAACACCTGTGCAAACTACAGCCACAGCCACAGGATTAAGTGTTGGAAATTATTCAGTAACGGTTGATGACGGTATTTGTCCAGTTGTGGCGAATGTTTCTGTAATTGCAGATCCTAATGCCGTAAACCCACAAGCTAATTTTAGTGTTGCAGATGTTTGTTTAAATCTTACCTCTTCTTTTACTGATTTGTCTAATACAAATGGCACAACCATTACAAATTGGAATTGGAGTTTCGGAGATGGAAACACTTCAACATCACAAAATCCAAGTAATAATTATGCAAGTGCATCAACATTTAATGTAAAGCTTACCATTATCAATCAATATGGTTGTACTGATAATATTACTCAAGTAGCAACGGTTTATCCTTTACCACAAAATAGTTTTACTGCGCCTGCCGTATGTTTAAATAATTTTTCTGTTTTTACAGATGCTACAACAATTGCAAGTGGAAGTATTACTTCATGGGCATGGGATTTGGGTGATGGCAGTTTATCTGCTAATCAATCTCCTTCACATGCCTATTCAAATGCAGGAACCTATTCTGCTACATTAATTACTACATCCGACAAAGGATGTAAGGATACGCTTTCGCAAAATACACTTGTGTATTCTTTACCAATAGCAGATTTTAGTTCAGTTCCGGTTTGCGAAAATGAAGCTTCGCCTTTTACTGATTTATCAAGTATAAGCTCAGGCAATATTGTTTCTTGGAATTGGAGTTTTGGAGATGGCAATACATCAAACACGCAGTCTCCAACAAATACTTATGCTGCTCCCGGAAATTATACTGTTACTCTCATTGCAACTTCTGATATGGGATGTACTGCAAATAGTACACATACTGCTTCTGTGAATACAGTTCCATCAGCAAATTTTTCTTTTACCAATGTTTGTTCTTATGATGAGGCTACATTTATTAATACATCAAGCATTGCTTCCGGAAATATATCAAGCTACAAATGGGATTTTGGCGATGGAAATACTTCTGCTTTACAGTCTCCCAATTATCAATACGCGCAAGCAGGTATATATAATGTAAGCCTTATTGCATTTTCAGGAAACAGTTGCAGTGATACGCTTTCTCAAACCATAACTGTTTTTGCTGTTCCGCAAGCTGCAATTACTACAGCAAATGTTTGTGATCAACAAGCTGCTGCTTTTACAGATGCTACTAACACAAACGGAACTTTAATTACTTCATGGGAATGGGATTTTGGAAATGGAACCAATTCAACGGAACAAAATCCAAGTATTACTTTTGCGAGTTCAGGTTCTTACAATACACAATTAATTGTAACCAGTACGGATGGATGTAAAGATACTGCAAATGGCAGTGTGGTAATTTATCCATTGCCCATTGTAGATTATTTAACTAATAATGTTTGTTTAAATGCTACAAGTAATTTTAATAATCTATCTTATTTAAGTTCAGGAAGCATGACTTATACATGGGATTTTGATGATGCTATTACATCAAGTACGCAATCTCCCACACATACATTTGCACAAGCCGGACAATACAATGTAAAACTAATTGCTACTACTGATAAAGGCTGTTTAGATTCTATTACGCAAGTGCTCACTATTTATCCTTTGCCTGTTGTTGATTTTGCTCCTGATAAATACAATGGCTGTATTGATTTAGATATAAACTTTACTAATAACTCTACTATTTCATCTACCAATATTCAATCTTATTTATGGGATTTAGGAGATGGTACAACATCAACAGCTGCTAATCCTTCTTACACTTATTCAGTACCGGGAATCTACAGTGTAACATTAACAGCCATTTCAGATAAAGGTTGTGTTGATCAAAGTGATTTTCCTGTGAGTATTCAAGCCTATTCATTACCAACAGCTAGTTTTATTTTTTCTCCTGATTACATCAGTATTTTAAATCCCAATGTTCAGTTTACTGATTTGTCAACTGATGCGGTGAGTTGGAATTGGTACATGGGAGATGAAACAGTAAGCGATTTACAAAATCCCAATCATGCTTATGCAGATACAGGAAATTACCAAGTATGGCTAACTGTTACCAATCAATACGGTTGTGTAGATAGCATTTCAAATAGTATAAGAATAAATCCCGATGCTATTTTATTTATACCTAATGCGTTTACCCCAAACGGTAATAGCACCAATGATTATTTTACTGCAAAAGGCTTGGGTATTTTACAATACAATATGGATATTTTTGATCGCTGGGGAAATAAAATTTATACTACTTCTGATATGAATGCCGGTTGGGATGGAACAAGAGCCGGTAGCCCTGCACAAGAAGATGTATACGTTTATCACATTAGTGTGAGAACGGTATTGGATGAAACAAATACTTATGTGGGCAGAGTGAGTTTGATTAGATGATTTTTTTATTCTTTAACAATAAACTTTAAAGTATAATTCTTATTATCCTGAAAAATACTTGCCAGATAAAATCCATTTTTCAAATTAATGGCTGTTGTAGTATGAATGTGATTTAGAACTTGAATTTCTTTTCCGGTATAATCAAATAAAATCATTTGAGCATTATTCGATTTTATTCCTGAAATATTGATTTGATTATTAGTATACCAAATTTTAATAGTTGAATTTACTGTATTTGCAATACCCGATAAAGTATCTCCCCAAATTTCACTTACCCATTCCGGATGGTCGATATAAGGATTTCTATTATTCTGTATTTTATATACCGCATCGTTTCTATCGATTTCTTTTTGACTTACCGTATCTTTTGCAGCCCATTTTTTTAATGTTTGCAATTCCCAATTCGATAAATGATCGCCTTCTAAAGCATCACTACTCCAGCCTGAAACTTTGTCTTTATAACATGTGATCATGTATAAGTACGAACGAGCAATATCTCCTTTGTATTCGTCAATGGGTTCAAAAACGGTTGCGGTGTAACCAGCATCAGCAGAACTGCCAAGCATGCTTCCATTTTGAGAGGTCCAAGAAGCTGAAGCAACATCTCCGAAGGGATAGTTACTGTGTTTACTATTTACATAACCATCTGTAGGGTAAATATGAAATAAATCGGAATACATGGGGAGTGCATCATTAAACCAAGAAGCAGGAAAGGAATGTTCACGATTATAGCAATCGCCTTCTTTTGCATAACTACCGCATTTATCTGTTCCAAATGTAAAAGTATAAGGGGGAGTTCCATTGGGAACATCAGAATACATATCCCAAACTGAACCATCCAATTTTTTATCTGTGGTTTCAAAATACGTTGGCAAATCGCTATAGCTTAATTGTGTTTGATCTTTTATAATGTTGAATAAGGCTGTTCGTAAATCTTCTCCTTGTAGGCCTTGGGCCGAATCATAATAACCAATTGGAATTTGAGAGAAGGAAAAAAAATAAGAAAAAATAAATAAGAATGTAAATTGGTATTTCATTTCTATAGGAATCAAAATTAATGTTTGGAATTATTTTAGGAAAAATTGGGGTAATACTTTGCAAAAGTACAGATTTATTTGGCAATAATTTCTATTGATTTCCGTATCCTATATTCTTGAGGATAGTAATTGTTAATTCTATTGGGCAGCATTTTTACCCAGCCTAAATTAACGCCATTGTATTTTACCAAATGCCATCCAACAGAATCTGTAGAGATGGCGGTAATATTTTGCTTGGCTAAATATTGTAATGCTTGTTGTTTATTTAATTCTATAAAAGGTATTTCATTAGAAATAATGGTGCTTACAGCTAAATGATGAGAGGGAATCAGCTCGTTTTTAATTAGCTTTCCTATATGAATTCCTGCTTGCTTGATTTTAAAGGTTTGCATTAATAAGGAAATCTCTTTTGTTTTTTCTTTATGAATAGCATACAATTCATTTTCCCAATTCAAATAAAACTCATATTGTTCAAAATTTTTAATCCAGTTTTTTAGTATGTTTTTTTCTTTTTCTTGTAATAATTGAAAATTAACATGTTTTTTTAATTTGGAATGCTTCCCCTCTCCTTTGGGAGAGAGCTTGTCCCGAACTTGATTCGGGAGGCTAGGGCTGAGGGCTTTTTTTAAACACGTTACAAAAAATCCTTCGCCTTTTACTTTATGGGGATAAAAATGATAGGAAAATAATTGTTGATCCTTTACTGTATTTGTTTTTTGAACAATGCCCCAATTCTTATTTATTGGAATTTGAACAGATTCATATTCAGGATTATTTTCAATAAACCATTTTAAATTTTCTTCATTTTCTTCAGGAGCAAATGTGCAGGTACAAAAAATTAAATAACCATCATTGGCAATTGTTTTTTGTATTGCTTCTAAAATTCGTTTTTGTCGGGCTTCACATAATTGTATATTATTTACCGACCATTCATTTATTGCATCATGATCTTTTCTAAACAATCCTTCTCCCGAACAGGGAGCATCAACTACTACTAAATCAAAAAAGGAATTTAATTTTTTTAAATCGTTTGGGTCGTTATTACTAACAAGCGTATTTGGTTTTCCCCATTTACTTATGTTTTCACTTAACATGCCAACGCGTTTTGCAATAACCTCATTTGCTATCAATAAACTTTCATCTGATAAGAGAGAACTGAGTAAAGTAGATTTACCGCCCGGTGCAGCACATAAATCAAGTACATTGAGTGATTGTGATAAGTCAAAAATATGTTTTACTATATGAGCAATAAACATAGAAGATGCTTCTTGCACATAATAAGTACCCGCATGAAATAAAGGATCAAGGGTAAAATCAGGTCGGATGTCTAAATATTTTCCTTCATCACACCATGGAACATCTACAAAATGACCAAAATGATGGTTTATTTTCTCTGAATTTAACCGGATTGATAAAGATGCAGGCTGGGATAAAGAGGCTATAAAATTAGTGTAATCATCGCCAAAATAATTTTTGGCGCGAAGTACATATTGTTCAGGTAAATGTTGCATTAAAGATTAAAGAAGGTTCTAAAACCTGTTTATTTTATAACCAATAATGTCAATCGGTTTTTGGCCTTTAAAACTAGGACTTGTTTTTTCTGTATAATAAGTGGCAAAAACAATTCCTCTTAATCCAAAATCAAGTTGACGGAGAATAACAGATATAGCACCGCTTCCTTCATTTTCATGACTTTTCGACATTTTATTTACCAATATTTTTAGTACAAATGTTGGCATAAAACCCAGTATTGTTAATACCATATTTAAGTCGCTAATATCATTTTCAGGAGCATAGGATAAAATATCATCAATATAATCTAGTCCTTTAACTTCTGAATAAGAGGGGAAATCTCCATTTTTAGGAATCATCATATCTCCGATTCTATAAATGGCCCTAATGGCTGAGGAACTTAATATTGTAGACATATCTTTTCAATTTAAAAAATGCATATAAAGATAATGCTTTTGATTGAAAGATTTAATCCAAAAATAAATATTACAGGAACTTGAAAACTTATTTGTAAAAAAACTTGAGCCAATAAGATTCAATAGAAAATACGAGAGGTTGGCTAAGGTAAAACGAATCAAGGGAAAATAGCAAACCCTAAATAACTATAAAAGAGCTATATGAAACTTAATTTAATGACATTGTTTCCCAACCCTCCCGTAAAAATGGGACTGGTACTCCAAAGGAGAGGGAGCGTTTGGAATTATTGCATTAATAGGATACTGGCAAATGCAATGCACTTAATACATTACTTGAATACCTAGTTTGAAAAGGTGTCGTTTCCAATTCAATATCTTTTAAAATATTTCCTCTTGGGGTATCTCCAATTGTAAGCGCAACATTATTTTGTTGGCCTTTGCTAAATGCAACACCCAAATTGGTATTCATTAAAAATTCTCCTGAATAAACCACTTTAGCTTTTAACAATTGTTTTTCATTTACAGATAAAATGGAAAGTTCTTCATGCATTAATTTTTTTGAACCAGTAATTGGGAAGTTAATATCTAAATAAGGCTTGTCTCCATCATACACTTTAGTATAAAATATTCCATTCTCAGATTTAACATCAATTTGTGTTACAAACTTGGGTAAACCCCAAATTTTATGGCCTCGAATATTATTTTCAACTGAATTAACCGGCATTGAAAAAACATAATAGCCAAAATTTTTATACAAACTTTTAGCAGCAAGTGTAACAAATGGAATATTTAAAGCGCCTTTAAAAACAACAGGAACGGTAAAAGAAATTTCATTATAAGGTTGCATTTCTTGTATATGAACATATTTGTAACACGAAATAGCAAATACAGCTCTGCCACCGGGCATCCTAACCGGATTCATATCCGGATGTGGCAAATGTTTTTTTAATTTTTCGTACGAACATAAAAAAATGGCCATGCCATTTTCTGTTCCCTTAAATAAAGTAGGGAACTTAAATGTTTTGCTAATGTTGTCATCTAGCTGCAACTTATAATCAGTTTGCTTACTCTTAAATGGTGTAAAAAAATCATCTGTAAACACTTTGTAATTTTCGTTGAGCTTGGGGTTTATCATTTGGATTGGATATGAGTTAAGCGTTTAACTTTTTTGCCACAAAGAAACAAAGAAACACAGTTTTAAATCTTTTTATTTTTAAAATATCTCTTTAGTCTGCTATTTACCATCCAATGTGTTAATAAAGACGGAAAATATATGTGACCTGATTCTGTATCAACAGAACTAAGTGTACAAAAACGAACTTCTTTATCTAACAGAAAAAAGAAATGATGTTTGCTGTTTGAAGTATCAATTCTTATAAAATTATTTTCTCCACTTCGTGAAACCGTGTATAAATTTTCCTTAGCAAAATCAAGTAATATTTTTTTATTTATTTTTAAAGCATATGGGGTATATATTATTGTTAATTTCTTTTCTGTCCATTTTCTTATGAGAACGTAGAATAGGAAAATGACTAATAAGACAATAATAGCAGTTGGATAAAAAATGTTGTGTTCAGTATTTGTTTTGTAAAAAACTGAATAGAGAAGTATTGAAAATGATAAAATAAATATCAATATAAAATAAACATAAAATGATCTCCAAAAATTATTCATACTATTATAATAGCACAATGTATTTTTAGAAATGCTTTTATCAATATCAATATTAGATATATCCATCTATTTTTTTATTTAATTACAATACTCATCAGCTATTGAGATTGCTTTTGAAATAATATCCAAACCTTCATCAATTTGAGCTTTGTTTACAATAAGTGGAGGCGCAACAAAAATGTAATTCCATCTTACGAAAGTGAATAAACCTAGCTCACTTAATTTAGCAGAAACTTTATTCATGATTTCCATTTCGTTTGGTTTTGCGTTCCAAGGGGCCATTGGTTCTTTGGTTTTTCTATTCTTCACCAATTCAATACAACCTAATAAACCTGTATTTCTAAAATCGCCAATAGAAGGATGTTTTTGTGCCAGCTTAGCCACTTGTTCATCCACGTAGCGACCCATATTAGCTGCATTCTCAACTAAATTTTCTTCTTCTGTAATTTGTAAAACCGCTAAAGCCGCAGCACAAGAAGTTGCATGTGCAGAGTAAGTAAGCCCAAGCGGAAGCATTTTATCATCAAAATATTTGGCAATTTCTTCTTTCACAATTAAACCACCCAATGGTAAGTAACCGGAAGTTAATCCTTTTGCCATGCACATCATATCAGGCTCTACACCGTGATGCTCGATTGCAAACATTTTTCCTGTTCTTCCAAAACCGCTCATTACTTCATCATCAATAATTAAAATACCATATTTATCTGCAATAGCTTTTACCTTTTTCCAATAGCCAACAGGATATTTAATACAACCGGAAGAACCAGATTCACCTTCCATTAAAATAGCAGCAATGCTGTTTGGATTTTCAACAAGAATAGTTCGCTCTAAACTTTCGGCACAGCGTTCTGCACATTGTTCTGGTGTTTCTGAATACCAAGGACAACGGTATGCATAAGGATTCTCAACATGAATAACATTGGGCAATAATTGGCTATCTACCGGATGCCTACGAGGATCTCCACTTACCGTCATTGCACCATATGTTGCTCCATGGTATGCACGGTATTGAGCAATTATTTTATGTCGGCCTGTATACAAACGTGCTAATTTTATTGCATTTTCAATAGCTTCTGAACCGCCAAGCGTAAATAATGTTCTATTTAAAGTGCCGGGCGTTATTTCTGCTAACTTTTTTCCAAGTTTTCCTCTTACTTCTGAAATCATTCCCGGATGTACAAAAGCTACTTGTTGCATTTGCTTAACAACTGCTTCTGTTACTTTTTGGTTACCATGGCCAATATTGGCATTCATCAATTGTGATGAAAAATCAATTATGCGTTTTCCATCTCTGGTATATAAATATATTCCTTCGGCTCTTTCAACATTAAGCGGATTAATTCCTCTTTGTTTGCTCCACGAGAATAAAGAATAATTTAATGCATTTTGAAGAATTTCTGTTTTTGGATCAAGTAAAGTATCTGTTTGCATGTTTTTAATTTTTTAGTTTTTTTACCACAGAGACACGAAGGAACAGAGAAAAAAAGGATTGAATTTTCTTTGTAAATTTTCCGTATAACTTCGCATCCTTTGCGGTTATTTTTGGAATGAAGCAAAATTACTTAAAAATCAGGAGAGTTTGATTGAATGAAGATAAAAATGAAGGCTTTAATACAATTTATTTTCTATAATATAATTTGCTTTTCTAATCATTTCTTGGGAATAGTTTTTCATCGAATCTGCTTTAGCTTTATATTCTTCCCAATAACTATGTTTATCTAAATTTTCAAATCTGTATAATAATTCTTTCTGTTCATCCAATAAATGAATATAGTAGTATTCATTATCTATACAGCCTATTTTAGAATCAGCAGTAAAATACATATACGGACGTTCTTCATGCATTAAGTCAATTCCCATTGAAGTATTTTTAAAAGGTATTTTTAAAAAATTCATTAGAGTAGGAAATACATCTATTTGCCCCCCTAGAGATGAAATTGTATCAGGTTTTAATTGTGAAGGCATATAAAACACACAAGGAATATGATTAAAAGACAATGGCATTGAATAGGTATAACCTATACTTAAACCATGATCAGCAACAAAAACAAATAATGTATTATTAAACCAATCATATTTTTTTGCTTCTTCAATAAAATGCCCCAAAGCCCAATCCGCATATTGTGTTGCTTTATCCTGATCTTTTTCTGCATTCGGTTTAAATGGAATATCAGCAGGTATTACCCACGGACCATGATCGCTTGAAGTTAATATATAAGAAAAGAAGGGAGTATGTTTTTCTTTCACATGTTTATCCATTTTTTGTAAGGCATATTCAAACAAATAATGATCAGGGACTCCAAGCGCGCTTAATACCTTTTCATTTGGATAATCATTTTGAGAATAAACACGATCGAAATAATTAAACTTCATGAAGCCTTCCATATTATCAAATTGAGCATCATGGCATGTGAAAAAATAGTTTGTATAACCATTTTGTTTTAACCAATAAGCAATGCCCTTAAATGATTTTTTATTATAAGTATTTAACGGATGTACATCCATGATTGCCGGAAAACCGGTTTCTGTGCTGAAGAGGCCATTAAATGTATGTATTCCGGAAGAATAGAATCTATTAAAAAACACACCTTGACCTACAATACTATCGAAACGTGAAGTTAAATGCGGGCAATTATAGTAACCCATTTTACTTATAGCCATGCTTTCCATAAGTACTACTACCACATTGTATTTTTTGGGAAGAGAATCTGAAGAATAAATTTTCTCAAATGAAGTATTGCTATTGATTCCTGAAATTTCAGTCTCATTATATTTTACATTTAAAAAATCCCATTTCTTTTTATGTTCCAACACACTATTAATAAAAACAAAACAAGGATTCAAACCCAATTGATTAAAAAACAAATATTCGGAAAAAAATGCGGTCCCAATTCGGATAGGTGATTTTGCTCCTGTACGCCCTCTCATGCCTACCAATAAAAATAAACTTAGAATAAGAAAAACGACAATCGTTATGAATTTATTAGAAGAATATTTTTGAATTTGTATTGATAAAAATATTTTCGAAATACATTTATAAATAAATACACCTAATAAAATAAAAAGCACTAAGTATCCCCAATAAGCTATATTAGAAAATATAAGTTTAACAATGAATGAGGGAGAATCTGACCAAACACAGAATTCTTTGCTTACATGGCTTCCAAATTGTTTGTAATAGGGGATATCTGCAGCACAAATAAGCATACAAGCACTAAACAAAACAATAAAATACCATTTAAAAAATGGATATAAACGGGCAAGTGCTTTACTTGAAAATTGACAAATAGAAACACAAATAAAGAATGGAGCTATTATGTAACAACTAATAACAACATCAAAATTGAAACCAAATAATAGTGCCCTACTAAATAAAAATAATTTATTAGAAGCATCCGAAGGAATACTTTCTCTATTAAAGAAAATAAAACATAATCGGTAAATAGTAAAAGCAATTATTGCTATAATAATTACTTTAAACATTGAAATATATGAAGCGAAATATTTTTTAATTGAAGAAATTATTTATTGAATATCTATTTTAATATTTGTAAAAATACTAAAAAAATCAAGCAGATCTTAACCCTAATAAAGGCATAATTATAAAAAAATCCTGATAGAGTAAATTTTACTCTATCAGGATCTATAATAATAAAATCGAATTTTCTATTTAATAATTTCCATTCTTTTTACATCTACTTGTTTGTTATCAATAATCAACTGATAAGAATAAGTTCCTGCTGCCAATGTATTGACAGGGATAATAAGTTCGCCCGACCCAATCCTATCTATTTCATATTTGTTTATCACAGCTCCTTCTAATGAACTAAGTACAATAAATGCATTTTTTGCTTCTTCATTTATATTATATTTTATCGTTGTAGTTTCATCAAACGGATTAGGATAATTTTGTTCCAAAGAAGCATCACAACAATTAGAAATATTTTCAATAGTTGATGTTGAATTTGTACTTGAATTTAAAAGCTTTTCAATTTTATCCATTTGAGCTTTCATCAGGGCAAGTTCAGTTTTTACTTCAGTTAATTCTTCATCTCTCAGAGTAATTTGATCTTGCTGTTTTTCAATAGTAGTTTCTTGTTCCTTAACTGAATTAACAAGAATATAGAATAATGAATTTGCATCATAATCCAAATATTCTTTTTTGTTTCCTTCCTTATCTTCAGAAGTAAATGACCCAACCATATAAGGTGCAATTTCTTTCATTTCTTGAGCAATAATGCCTACAAATTTTTTGTCGGTTGGCATACCCGCTTCACCATTGTAACTAAACCAAACTGGGTGAATTTTTTCTAACACACTTAATCCATCATTAAAATCTGTAATGTCTTTTTTCAAACGTCTATCAGAAGCAATTGTCCATGTTGAGGTACCCGGCTTTGCCGCTTTATCTGTACTTACTTGAAGTTGATAAGCAGGAAAAGTTGTTCCAATACCCACATTACCTCCGGTAGCAATATACATTCTAGTAGATGATCCTTCGTCAAATGTAAAACTACCGCCAGGAAAACTATTCAAAAAACGCATATCATAAGCACCACCACTAGAAATTGTTAAACGCCCTGAAGTACCATATTTATATAAATATGCAGTTCCTTTTGATTGAGTAGATAGGCTTATTTGTGAGCTACTAGAAGAATTTGCCTCTACATTTAATATAGGAGAATCACCTTTAATATGAACTATTGACGTTGGTGAACTAGTGCCAATACCTATATTACCATTTGATGATAATCTCATGCGTTCGGTATTGTTAGTTTTTACAACTAAATCTTTAGCATCTGTTGTTCCAATAAAATTTGTCGCTGAAGAAGTTCCGGCATTTCCAACTAAGGACCAAGCATTTAAAGCTCCGTCAGCTCCAGTTGCACCGGTACTACCCATTGCTCCATCAGCTCCAGTTGGGCCTGTAGGCCCGGTACATCCTGTTGCACCTGTAGGCCCCACAGATTGAGCATGAATATTAACGCAAAAAGTTAATGCTAAAAGGGTACTAGATATTCTAGTTAAAATTTGTTTTTGATTTTTCATCTTGTTTATTTTTCGATAATCTATTTTGAAGCATAATTACGAATAAATACAATTTCAATAAGATATTGGAACTTTAGTTTATTGTTCGCCTTTATTTAATAAATATAAGTATTTGAAAATAAGATAATTATTAATAAGCACAACTAATGTTATTTTAGAAATAATCAGTGAAAAGCTTAGATAAATGCAAAAGGGTATGAAAATATTGCTATCTCCATACCCTTTAAATATTACTTTATTAAAGTGAAACTACTTCACCAAAGTAATTTTTTCCATTCTTTGTGTATCTGCATATTTTATTTGAGCCATATAAACACCGGCAGGTAATGAACCCAAATCAATATTCATTTGATGTGAACCTGCTGTTATTTCATGGGCTGGAATAGTGTAAACATTTTCTCCTACCATGTTAATCATTTTAACTTCTAAATTTGAATTTACTGATGCTGAAAATTTCAAAACACATTTATCAGAAGTTGGATTCGGATAAATATTGAAATTTGTAAGATTTACTTCTTTAACTGAAGATCCAGAACCATCATCTTCATCATAAATAGCTAAATCATCAATAGCTGCTTCAACAAGACTACCTCCATCAAGGTATTCTCCGGTTTTTAAACTATCAGCAGCAAGAAAACGCACTTGAAATTTTGCTGTTTTAGTTACATAATCAGTAACCCTGAAAGCATATTTTCGCCAGCTTTTATCTGATACATTGGTTCTTTCTAATGTTGTCCAATTCGTTCCATCATCGGTAACGTGTACTTCCCAATAATCATTACCCGGATTAGCACCTGATGGTGGATTATTAATATACCAACGGTAATACACCACAACAGGATTTACATATTCTGTTAAATCAAATACAGGAGATTGTAATGTAGTTACTCCTCCATCCACATCATTTTCACCCAAAGCCGATGCAGCGGAAGATGCATTACCGGTATAAGCACAAAAAGAACCTCCATCAGTATGTTGTTCATTTGTTTGAACAACCGTTGTTAAATCAAAAGGATTAGAAAACGATCCAGTAGGCAAACCAATTTCCCATTCACCTGTTGTTGCATTATCGGTAGATAAACCTTCTTTCCATGAACCTTGAAATGTATCAAAATCTTCAAGATGTTTTTGCGCACATCCTACCAAAGTAAAATAAGGAATATTAGGATTATCATCGTTTGCAGCAGTTGGCACAACACCTGCTGTTTTTTGGTAAATATCTTCCAATGCCACATAATAGCCAATTACAGTTCCAATAGATTGGGCAGGTATATCAGCCGAGTATGTTTTACCAATAGTATTGGTCATATCAATGCTAGACCAATTTGTTTTATCAGCATTTAAATAATAATAAACCCTAGCATTATTGAGTGCCCAAGCATAAGTTAAGGTAATATCTGCATCAATAGTTACAGGAACATTTACTGTTGCATCATCAACAATAGTATGCTCTACTTCTGCATTTGAAAGTAGCGTTATACCATGTTTAGCAAATGCTTCAACAATGGCAGAATCATTTGGTGTTCCGTTAGTAAGATCTGCATCATCATCATCATCAGTTAGCACTTCAATTAATATATCTGTGAAAACAGCTCCTTCTGTTCCATCCGGGCCTGTAATTAATCCATTTAAAGATTCTGAATACAATTTTAACATCTTATCCATAGAACCAAAATTTTGATAGGTGTCCCACCAAGCTCCGGCAATAATTTCACCATCGGCATGTACTTCACCAACTAAATCTTTGGGATATACTTTTATATCTTCATCGTATCTTCTAATGTAAGTAGTGGAATCAGTTGTTTCATAACCTTGTGCCAAAACAGGATTAAATGTTACCGAAAAAGCCCAAACATCTGAATACCCTTCGCCCATTGCTCCATTATCAAAACTTGCATTCTGCGCTGTATAAAATTTGTCACTAATACCATGGCCGTATTCATGATAAATTACATCACCAATTTGAGCCATGCAATAACACCCTCCTCCTTCTTTTAAAAAATTAATTGAAGAACCATCGTAATAAGCATTGCAAGTTCCAGCACCTGTTACATCAACATAAGTAGGCAAAACAATGTCCATTCCGGTAAATGTTGGTAAATATGCTTTCATGTGATCATGAATTACATTTACATGGTAATAGGCAGAGCGCTCTCTTATTGTAGCTATTGATGAATCAAAAGAGACAGCAATTGTATTATTAGTATCTAAAGCTTTAGTAAGATTTGCAGTATTGCTTCCAGCATCCAATTCAACATCCGACCATAATCCATCTAAATAAAATGTACCACTTGCCGGATTACCTATCATTTGGAAATTTCCTAATGAATCAGAATGATATGTAGTACTTCCTGTAGTTGCTCTAATATTAGGTAAAATAACTTCTGTATTACCTTTATAAGGGTTATCAATGGTTACCGTTCCGTTTACATTAACATTTGTTGTTCCATTTCCTGAAGTATGAATTTCGTTTTGACGAGATAGAATTTCACCTGTTTGTGCATCAACTAATGTTCTATACTTTAAAGGTAAGCCATCAATATTTTTTGCATTAACAAATACTTCATATACCAATTTGTATTGATTTTGTGCTTTTCTATTTGCATCAGGAATAGGTAGAATAAATAAATCTTGAGTAACAGCAGTAGATATTATTTTTGAACTCAGATTTTGCGTAGCAATACTTGCTGCTTCAGTAGAAGAAAGTTTGGGTGTAATAGAAATTTTAGTAGCAAGATCATTGTATACATCAGCTCCAAATAAAATTACTTCTCCACTTTTTGTCATTTTAACCGTTAACCTACTGTCTAATATTTTTAGACCATTATAGGTTTCATAAAAATTTACATAGTCGTATTTTTCAGATTCAAATGCATTTTGAAGTTTTAATGCGTCCGTAGCAATTTTAAATTCCGACAATTCATTTGACACAAAATTTAATGCTCTATCTTGTAGAGTTGCTCCACTAACTTGAATTGGTTTTCCATAAGCTCTATGAGGCAATTGGTTTTCTTCATTAAATACTACATACCATTCTCCATGTGTTTTTAAAAAATTTTGCCATGCAATAGAATGTCTTAATTCTTGCTGAAAAGCAACATTAGGTTGTTTTTTGTTGTTTTTAATGTAACGGATTTCATCTCGATCTTGGGCATAAATTGAACCTGAAGATAAAAACGTAACAATTCCCGTTAAGAGTAGTAAATTTTTAAAATTCATAATTGAAATAGATTTGATTAATAAAAGGAATTGAATTGATTGGGTTATTTATTGGGACTTTTTAAAAGTGACGTTTTGCAAGGTATTAAATCTATTCTCTATTTGCAATACTTCTTAGCATTTCTTGCCAAATTTTATCTACCTTTGCAAGCAATATGAATGAAATTTACAATACAATTATAGCTAATAAACAAGCAGGTAAAAAACAATTTGCATTGCTGATAGATCCTGATAAGATTACAGGCAAAGGTTTATTAAAATTAGTTGATTTAGCACAACAAGCTGCTGTCGATTTTATTTTTGTTGGAGGTAGTTTACTTTCAAATGGAAATATAGACGAATGTGTTTCTGTAATAAAAAGTAATTCTAGCATCCCTGTTGTTTTATTTCCGGGAGATAATATACATTATACTTCTAAGGCCAATGCCATTTTATTTCTTTCATTAATTTCGGGCCGTAATCCAGAAATGCTTATTGGCAAACATGTAGTGGCAGCGCCCATGCTAAAAAGGAGCGGACTAGAAATTTTACCTACCGGCTACATGCTTATTGAAAGTGGAAAAGCAACTTCTGTTTCATACATGAGTAATACCACTCCAATACCTTCAAACAAAAATGATATTGCAGTTTGTACAGCCATGGCCGGAGAAATGCTAGGTATGAAACTTATTTTTATGGATGGCGGAAGCGGAGCGCTTAACCCCATTAGCGAAAGCATGATTGCAGATGTAAGCAAGAATATAAATATTCCTTTGATTATTGGTGGAGGCATTCGTACTCCCGAAAAAGCATTACTTAATTGCCGCGCTGGCGCTGATGTTATTGTTATTGGCAATGCCCTTGAAAAAGATGCTTCCCTACTATTTGAAATGGCTGATGCGGTACATTCAAATAATTTTACTCAATACACTGAGTAAAATTATTCAACATATTGAGTAAAATTACTCAATACGTTGAGTGAAATTTTTATTTCATTGGGTAATTTACTATCTTTATAGAAAAAAAATACCATGTTTCAACGCACAGCGCTATCTCTTTTATACAAGAGAATAAATGAACCACGAAAATTTATTCAGGCCATTCTTGGCCCTAGGCAGATAGGTAAAACTACTCTTGTAAAACAATTAACTGAAAAAATAAAACAGCCTTGGCTTTTTGCCTCGGCAGATGCTATTGATTCCTCGAATTCTGTTTGGATAGAACAGCAATGGGATAACATTCGCTTAAAATTAAAATCATCAAAAGCTAAATCGGCAATATTGATTATTGATGAAATTCAAAAAATTGATAATTGGAGTGAGATTATAAAAAAAGAATGGGATAAAGACTCTTTCAATGATATTTCTATTAAACTTATTATTCTCGGTTCAGCAAGACTTATTTTACAAAAAGGCCTTACAGAATCATTAGCCGGCAGGTATGAGATAGTTCCTATGGGTCATTGGAGTTTTTCTGAAATGCATGAAGCTTTTGGGCTTTCGGCAGATCAATATGTATGGTTTGGTGGCTATCCTGGCTCTGCAGCTTTAATAAAAGACGAAAATAGATGGAGAGATTATTTACTACATTCTCTTATAGAAACCACCATTTCGAAAGATATATTGATGCTTGCGCGTATTGATAAACCGGCTTTATTAAAACGCCTTTTTGAAATAGGATGCGCCTATTCAGGACAAATACTTTCGTATACAAAAATGATTGGGCAATTGCATGATGCAGGTAACACAACTACTCTAGCGCATTATCTTAACCTACTTGATTCGGCAGGGCTTTTAAGTGGATTAGAAAAATATACTTCCGAAAAATTTCGCCAACGTGCGTCAATGCCTAAATGGCAAGTTCAAAATTCGGCTTTATTCTCTACCCTATCAGGTAAATCATTTAATGAAGTTCGTACCAATCCTGCTATATGGGGCAGGCATGTTGAATCCGCTATTGGTGCTCATTTAATTAATAGCTGTAGAGAAAAAAACATAGGACTTTATTACTGGAGAGAACAAAATGCGGAAGTAGATTTTGTGTTAGAAAAAAAAGGAAAACTTATAGGCTTAGAAGTAAAAAGTGGCGCTACTCAAAAAGCCCCCGGAATGGAGGCCTTTAAAAAAACTTTTAAAACGCATAAAACCTATTTGGTTGGCAACTCAGGTATTTTATGGCAGGAGTTTTTAAAAACCGATCCTGATGATCTTTTTTAGTTTTTACTAAAGCTATACCCAAACTCAATCAAACTTCAATAAAAACTCTGGATTAATGGCTTTAAAAGAAACGCGGCCGGTAATATCTTTTGTTTCGGTAAGCGGGCGAATAACAATGCCCTCTCGCTCTACATTAAACAATTGAGATTTACCAATAGAAAGTTGTACCAGTTCTGCAATATTATTATTGAGTTCATATTGGGTATCTAAAATTGGAGCCGTTTTTAAGCCCAAGGTTTCTATCATTAATTTAAATGCTTCAAAATCTAAATATTTGTATTGATCAATATCAAACACATTAAAAAAGAAAACTGTTTGTCCACGCAATTTGTAAATATTCTTTTGCACGCTTTCTCCAATTATTTCTCCTTGCAAAGCAAAATCACTTCCCAAGCTTCGTAATTTGTTTTCAATATCCAATTCACGAGCAATTTTCCATAATGTGTTTTCAGCATCTTCGAGCAATTCTAAATTTCTAGAGCAAACACCAAATTGGCCTTTCTTCAAAAAATACGTTACAGAAGAACCATCTAGTTTTTCCGAGATGTAACATTTTAATCCCTTATGTCTATCCAATACTTCTTGCAATACTTGCACACGGGTTTCATCTGTTTTTGGAATGTATGATGGAAACAAGCCCTTTGCAACGCCAGCTAAACTAGCAGGTACTGGCGCTTCATATTTTGTGATGCCTAATAATTCCGTTACATCAGCACCCTCTTCTATTTTTGTTCCTTCAGGCAAAATAGAAAGCGGGAAACAAATACCTTGAGAGATTTGTCCTCTCAGTTTAATCGTTCTTATACGCATGCCTCTTGCTTTTAAAAAAGCAAACTCGGGTTTATCGGGCAACAAACTATCAATTTCACAATACACACATAATTCACCTTCTTTAAATTCTCCTTTTTTCACCACCAATTCCCAACCCAATACCTTAGCTTTTTGAATGGCATCAGCATTTTCAATGACTTCTAGAGATTTTATCTTTTGTATAGTTGCTAAATTTCTCATGTTTATAACGTTAGTAATAGTATGGTAAATTTAATTATTATATTTGCATAAAGCTTATAGGGGTGTTGCATTTAATATGTGACTGAGAAAAACCCTCACAACATGATGCAGGTAATGCTGCCGAATGGAATGAGCAAGCCAAACTCACACCCATTTTATAGCTTCAAGCATTTAACAATTTAGCAGTTTAACCATTTGACCATTTACATTAATAACGAAGCCAACGAAATTGAATCAAGTGCGTCTTTGCAAAAAGCATTGCAACATTTCAGTTCATTTAATATTGCCTTTGGTACTGCCATAGCGGTAAACAATAAAGTAGTTCCCAAAAATGGTTGGGAAAATTATTTTTTAAAAGAGAATGATAAAATTTTGGTGATTAGAGCAAGTCAGGGTGGTTAAAATAATTAGTTGATTAGCTAATGTGATAATTAGCTGATGTATTCATTAAATTTTTTATTAGCTAATTAGCTAATCACCAAATTGGCTAATTTATATCTATAAAACACAAACAATAAATGAAAACAACAAACGAGCCAATAAAAAGCGAAACGATAACAACCGGATCTTTTCCTAATTCAAAAAAAATAGTTGTTGAAGGCAAAATACATGGCATTAAGGTTGCCATGCGTGAAGTGCATTTATCAGATACCAATGTGCATGGAAAAATGGTAAAAAATAATCCTGTTACTATTTATGATACAAGTGGCCCTTTTACTGACGAAAATATTAAGGTTGATATCAGAAAAGGTATTGATCGCATACGTGAATCTTGGATTTTAAAACGCAATGATGTTACAGCTTTAGAACAGCCAAGTTCTTATTATGGTAAAGAAAGATTAGCAAATGTTACATTAGAGGTCATTCGCTTTCCTCATATTCATAAACCATTAAAAGCAAAAACAGGACATAATGTTTCTCAAATGCATTACGCAAAAAAAGGAATTATTACTCCCGAAATGGAATATATTGCCATACGCGAAAATCAAAAAATTGAAGAATTAAAAGAAAGTAATTCTCAACACAAAGGCTTTAGTTTTGGTGCCAATACTCCGAAAGGCTCAATTACACCTGAATTTGTAAGAAATGAAATTGCAATGGGAAGGGCCATTATTCCTAACAATATCAATCACCCCGAAAGCGAACCCATGATTATTGGCAGAAATTTTTTGGTAAAAATAAATGCCAATATTGGTAATTCAGCTGTTACATCAAGCATTGAAGAAGAAGTAGAAAAAGCAGTTTGGGCTTGTCGTTGGGGAACCGATACCATCATGGATTTATCAACCGGAAAAAATATTCATGAAACAAGAGAATGGATTATTAGAAATTCTCCTGTACCTATTGGCACGGTTCCCATCTATCAAGCACTTGAAAAAGTAAATGGTAAAGCAGAAGATTTAACTTGGGAAATTTTTAGAGATACTTTAATTGAACAAGCTGAACAAGGTGTTGATTATTTTACCATTCATGCGGGAGTTTTATTACGTTATATTCCTTTAACAGCAAAAAGAGTTACAGGAATTGTTTCGCGTGGAGGCTCTATTATGGCCAAATGGTGTTTATCTCACCACAAAGAAAATTTTCTATATACGCATTTTGAAGAAATTTGTGAAATCATGAAAGCTTATGATGTAGCATTTTCTTTGGGAGATGGTTTACGACCTGGATCTATTGCTGATGCCAATGATGCAGCGCAATTTGCTGAATTAGAAACATTGGGAGAACTAACCAAAATTGCCTGGAAACATGATGTACAGGTTATGATTGAAGGCCCCGGCCATGTACCCATGCACATGATAAAAGAGAATATGGATAAGCAATTAGCGGCATGTGATGAAGCTCCCTTTTATACATTAGGTCCTTTAACTACAGATATTGCTCCCGGCTATGATCATATTACATCAGCCATTGGAGCTGCAATGATTGGCTGGTATGGCTGTGCCATGCTTTGTTATGTAACACCTAAAGAGCATTTAGGATTGCCTAATAAGAAAGATGTAAAAGATGGTGTAATGGCCTATAAAATTGCTGCACACGCTGCTGATTTAGCAAAAGGACATCCGGGATCACAGCACCGTGATAATGCTTTAAGCAAAGCAAGATTTGAATTTCGCTGGCAAGACCAATTTAATTTATCGATAGACCCTGAAACTGCAAGAGAATTTCATGATGAAACCTTGCCTGCAGAAAATGCAAAAGTGGCTCATTTTTGTTCCATGTGCGGGCCCAAGTTCTGCTCTATGAAAATTACCGAAGAGGTTAGGGAATATGCCTTAAAAATTGAACAAGATGAATTAAATGCCCTTAAAAAAGGGATGGAAGAAAAATCTACAGAATTTATTAGTACAGGAAGTGAAATTTATAATTAAATTTGTCTTTAATTTCTATTTAATATGAAGATCATTGTTATTTCGCCACAAGTATCTATAAAAGGTGAAGTAGATACTGTTATATCTTTATTTGAAGCAGGATTAGATTTATTACATGTTAGAAAACCAGGATATTCTAAAAAAAGAATTGAAAATTACATCCAAAAAATTCCAAAAAAGTATTGGAATAAAATTGTGATACATTCGCATCATACCCTTGCTCTTAAATATAATTTTAAAGGTATTCATTTAACAAGAAAAGATCGTAAAAAAGAATTTATTACGGCAATGAAAATAAAATACCTTAAGTTTTTTAAAACAGATTTAACAATAAGTGTTTCTTATCATAATCTTGCCAACTTATATGAAAACTCAGAAGAATTTGATTACGTTTTTTTGAGTCCGGTTTTCGATAGTATCTCAAAATCGGGTTATCAATCAGGTTTTAATTTTCATAGCTTAAAAGTAGCAATGTCAAAAACTACTCTCAAAGTATTTGCCATTGGCGGAATTGAATTAAACAGAATTGATAAAATACAAAATTTAGGATTTGAAGGTATTGCTCTTGTAGGCACTATTTGGCAAAGCAATGATAAAGTAAAAGACTTTTTGGCTATAAAAGAAAAATGCAAAAATTTACAAACTGCGCACTAAGTATTGCAGGATTTGACCCTTCTTCTGGAGCTGGTATTTTGAGCGACATCAAAACTTTAGAAAATAATAATGTATATGGTTTTGGTATTTGTACTGCCGTTACCATTCAAAACGACATACATTTTCAATCTGTAGAATGGATTTCGTTTAAAACCATTCAAAATCAAATTGATATTTTATTTGAACGTTTTTCCATAAAATGGATTAAAATTGGCTTAATTGAAAATGCAAGTATTCTTATTGATCTTGTCAATTATCTGCATAAAAAAAATAAGGAAGTAAAAATAATTTGGGATCCCATACTTAAAGCAAGTGCAGGTTTTCAATTTCATGAAACTATTGCTCAATCTCATTTAATAGACATCTGCAAAAAAATCTATTTGCTTACGCCCAATTATGAAGAAATAAAAATGCTCCTTCCTGATCAGTCTGAAACTACGGCTGCTCAAACCCTCAGTAAATACTGTGGAGTACTATTAAAAGGAGGACATAGAACAGATCATAAAAAAGGAACAGACATAGTATTTACAGCAAATCAAACCTATGAATTTGAAGGAAAATACAATTCATCCTATAAAAAACATGGATCAGGATGTGTATTATCATCGGCCCTACTTGCTGAACTTTCAAAAGGAAGTACCTTACACGATGCCTGTTTGCATGCCAAAACCTACACCCTTGCTTTTTTAAAAAGCAATAATACTCTTTTAGGTTATCATAACAATGGATAAAAAAATAGCAAAGCTACATTATCTAACACAAGACGACATTGCGGATGCCAATCATATTGATTTGGTACAAGAAGCTTGTAATGCAGGTATACGATGGATACAATTAAGAATTAAAAAACTACCATCAGATTCCCTAGAAGATAGAAATGCATTAATTGATATCGCATTAAAAATAAAGAACATCTGTAAAAAACACCAAACCACATTCATTATAAATGATTATGTAGATGTTGCTAAACAAGTAAAAACAGATGGCATACACTTGGGTAAAAAAGATATGTCGCCAATGGAAGCCAGAAAAATTTTAGGCAACGATTCTATTATTGGAGGAACTGCCAATACATTTAAAGATATTCTTAGACTCTATAATGAAGGTGTTGATTATATTGGACTAGGGCCCTTTAAATTCACATCAACAAAAAAGAACTTAAGTCCCGTTTTAGGTATTGAAGGCATTCAAAATATTATTCAAAAATGTAAAGAGTGCAAAATTACGATTCCTATTATTGCAATTGGCGGAATAATAGTAGAGGATGTGCCTTCAATTTTAAATACTGGTGTGTATGGATTTGCAGTTTCGGGAGCTATTAATTATGCAGAAGATAGAAAAACTACAATAAAAAATTTCTTACACTACTCTTAAGAGAGGGGCAGTGCACAAACACTGATGAAGATGGCATGGCGTCCTGATCCATCGCATAGGCGTCAAGCTAACTATAGCTCGTATAGTATGCTTGTGCAACATTGACGCAATCTGTACGAGATTCATAACAACAATATATACATATGAATGGATTTAAATTAGATTTTATTTTTTTGATTATTCTTTAACCGTAACTTAATTTTCAGAGGAGGCTCTTAATTTTCAATAAATTTTACCAGATGATGTGGGTCTTTGTCAAAAATATTATGTTGACTATAAAATAAAGCAAATGATTCCCAAATTCGTGCTTTTAAAAAATTAATTCCTTTATCTAATGGAAACATATTTAGGGGAATGCGATATTCTATTTTATTAAAATAGGAGTCGCTATTTTGAGTGTATTTGATTTCGTGTTTACTCATTAATCTTTCTATTAAAGCCATTTGCCATTTATCAGTAACTCCAACTTCGTCATCGCCTCCCATTCCATGGTCACTACCTTGTAAATTAATTTTTTCATTTTGTGGTAATGTAATTATAAATTCAGGATCATTTTTTGAAATATAAAATTCCATATTATGATTATAAATCCAATCAGGAGTTTGCTCTGTTACTTTAAAGTTTAATGCTACATTCTTTTGTTTAGCAATATCTAATAATTCATTCTTCATTAAAATGATATAAGGTTTCAAATCCGGATTATCGGATAAGTAATAACGAAAAGATAATTTCCTGAATTTTATATTTTGGCACGTAAAAAAATGCTCTAAAAATGGATTATTAATATTATCATCACCATAAACAAATACTTCAAGATCTTCTGGATGATATATTAGATTAAGCTCAAAATAAAGTTCCATAAATAATATAGTTTAAAAAGATTAGATTTGCGAGGGATGCAATGTATAAAATATTTAAATAGATACTTTTGTATTCTAATACGAAAGAAATAATATTGTGATTTATTTCTTCTAAATTAAACTTTTTAACATTGAACTTTCAAAAAAAATGTGCGGAATTACAGGCATAATAGCATTTACAGATAAAGGCAAAAAAAGCTTAGCATATATTGAGCAATCAGTAAAATGTTTAGATAAACGTGGACCGGATGGTAATGGAGTTTATACAAATAAAAATGTGGCTCTTGGTCATTCGCGACTTGCTATTATAGATGTTTCAAATAATGCGGCACAACCTTTTTCGGATGAAAATGGCCGTTATACTATTGTGTTTAATGGAGAGTTTTATAATTATGCAGAACATCGGAAAGCTCTTGAAAAAAGAGGACTTCAATTTCGTTCCACATCAGATACAGAAGTTTTGCTCTATCTTTATATATTGGAAGGTCCCTCATTTCTTGAAAAAGTAAATGGTTTTTTTGCCTTTGCCATTTATGATAAAAAAGAAGAAAGTTTATTTATAGCCCGTGATCGTTTTGGAATAAAACCATTGTTGTATTACAAAGATGAAGACAAATTTATTTTTGCATCAGAAATGAAAGCATTAATGGCTTTTGGAATTCAAAAAGAAATGGATCAAGTTTCTTTTTATAATTATTTGCAATTAAATTATATTCCGGGGCCTGATTCTATTTTTAAAAATGTAAAAAAAATTAAGCCGGGGCATTATATTTATCTAAGTGGCCCATTAAACGAATTACCAGTAATTAGAGATAAAACTTACTATGAAATTCCACTCCCTTCTCCCAAAGGGAGAAGGGCCGGGGATGAGGGCTTAAGTTACAATGAAGCTCAATCAAATCTAGTAAAACTAATGGAGGAATCCGTTCAACTCCGTCTTATCTCAGATGTTCCGCTTGGCACTTTTTTAAGTGGGGGAATAGACTCTTCCATTATTGTTGCCTTGGCTTCTCAATACACCAAGCAACTTAACACGTTTTCTATTGGCTATAAAGATGAACCGTTATTTGACGAAACAAAGTATGCAAAACTAGTTGCCGATAAATACAAAACCAATCACACTGTTTTCTCACTTAGCAACGATGATTTATTTGCCAATTTGCATAAAGTTCTAGATTATATTGATGAACCTTTTGCAGATTCGTCTGCATTGGCAGTAAACATTCTAAGCATGCATACGCGTAAGCATGTAACTGTTGCACTTTCTGGTGATGGTGCTGATGAATTATTCTCAGGCTATAATAAACATTCAGCAGAATTGAAAGCAAGAAATGCAGGTATACTTGCTCAATTGGTAAAAGTGGGAACACCGCTATGGAAGATATTACCTCAATCGCGAAATTCTAAATTTGGAAATACGGTTCGTCAACTGTATCGTTTTGGTGAAGGAATGAAATTATCTGCAAAAGATCGCTATTGGCATTGGGCTTCATTTGTTGAGCAAGAGGCTGCCTTGCAAATGCTAAATAATAAACCCGATTGGAATGAATTTTCAAAACGAAGAAATAAAATTTTAGATAATATTTCTGAAGATGGAGATATGAATGATGTATTGTATACAGATATGCATTTGGTATTGGAAAATGATATGCTAACCAAAGTTGATTTAATGTCGATGGAAAACGGATTAGAAGTACGTGTACCATTTTTAGATTATAGAGTTGTAAATTTTGCAATGGGTTTACCGGAAAGTTATAAGATAGACAAACACGCTCGAAAAAAAATTTTACAAGACGCTTTTAGAAAATACTTGCCGGTTGAATTGTACAATCGTCCCAAACATGGTTTTGAAGTGCCATTACTCAAGTGGTTTCGTACAGAATTAAAATCTATGATTATGGATGATTTGCTTGCGGATAACTTTATTCAGGAGCAAAATATTTTTAATCTTGAAGCCGTACAACAATTAAAAACCCGTTTGTTCTCTAACAATCTAGGTGATGTATATGTACAAATTTGGGCATTAATTGTATTTCAGTATTGGTGGAAGAAATATATGGGTTAGAAATTTTTCCATTTTAGCTTCTACTAATATCTTATTTCTACTTCTGTTCTAAATTTGAGCTTAGATAGTTCTGAAGTAATCTTATTTTATAGAAACAAGTCTTCCTGTATATTCATATTTTTTATTGCGGTAATCGGTAACAAATATTTTATATAAATAAGAATCTTCTTGTACATTATTGCCATTTATTTTTCCATCCCAGCCAGAATTAATATTTGTTGTTGAATAAATAATATTTCCCCAACGATTAAAAATATTCATTTCATAATTTTTAATACCGTTTCCTTTTGGAGAAAAAAGATCGTTTAAATTATCAGTATTAGCAGAAAATGCGGAAGGAATATAAAAGCTAAAAGTTGCTTCTACCTTTAAAAAATTAAAAATTGTATCCGTGCAACCTGATTGATCAATTGAAACAAAAGTAATAAGGTAGGTTCCCGTATCAGTAAAAGTATGATTGGGGTTATCTAGCGTAGAACTGTATCCATCTCCAAAATCCCAATAGTATTGTGTGGCATTAGTTGATGTTTCAAAAAAATTAACATTCATTCCAATATTATCAATATAGGTTTCAGACTCAAAATAAAAATCAGCACTCACATAAGTAAGGCTTCCATTTACAGCAACAGTATCATAAGCTATACACCCATTAGCATCAGTAACGATTACTGTATAAGTACCTGCTACAAGGTTGGTAGCTGAGCTTGTCGAAGCTCCATTGTTCCATAAATAAGTAAATGGAGAAACACCGGTAATTGCATTGGTTGTAGCAGAGCCATCAGCATTATTACAGGTTGCATCAACAGAATTTGAATTTAGTGTTACACCCTCGGAACTATTTATAGTTACTGTATCATAAGCAGTACATCCATTTGCATCAGCTACAATTACTGTATAAGTACCTGCTGCAAGATTGGTAGCTGAGCTTGTCAAAGCTCCATCACTCCATAAATAAGAATAGGGTGATGTTCCTCCAATTGTGCTTACGGTAGCTGATCCATTAGCCTGCCCACATGATGCATCAACCGTAGAAGAAGTAATAGAAACACTTCCTGCATCATTAATCGTTATTGTATCGTAAGCATTACAGCCATTAGCATCAGTAACGATTACTGTATAAGTACCTGCTGCAAGGTTGGTAGCTGAGCTTGTCGAAGCTCCATTATTCCATAAATAAGTATATGGAGATGTTCCCCCTGAAGGTGTTGCTGTAGCTGACCCATTAGCTTGAGAGCATGATGCATCAATTGTACTTGAGGTAATTGTTGCACTACTTGAACTACTAATTGAAATAGTATCAAAAGCATTGCACCCATTTGCATCAGTAATAATAACACTATAAATTCCGGCAACTAAATTAGAAGCTGTAGCAGTAGTTTGTCCATCGCTCCATAAATAAGTATAAGGAGAAGCACCACCGGTAGGAATGGTGGTAGAAGATCCATTATTTTGCCCACACACAGCATCAATTACACTTGTAGATGCAACAATTGAACCTGCCTTATCGAGTATTTGATAACTCGTCCAGGTTCTGGTACTCACATCATAAAGCCAAGCAAGATTATTAGCATAAGAAAATCGAAAAGCCATATTGGTAATTGCAGAACTTGGTAATGTTGACATTCCGCTGTATGATCCTGTACTTTTATCAATAAAATAGACAATCTTATTTACATAATCTAAGAGCCCAATTTCATAATGGTAGCAACCTGTATATATAACAGATGTTGTATCTAAACTTGATTTTGTAACGGGTAAACCGCTTATTGTATAGCTTCCTATTAAATTATTGGTAGTTCTATCATACCTATAAATAGAATTATTACCATAATAAATAATTTCATTGTTGTCATAATCATAATCTCCGCAGGCTTGTACATTGGGTTGTTTTTGCCCTGTAAAAACAGTTGAACCTGTACCGCTTGCATAGCCTGAACCATTAATATCAAATTTATATAAGCCATAAGTATTGTATCCATTTGATTCAAGTTGGCCTAAATTTGGGTTCCACCATAAGCCTCGGCAGTCAAAACCAGTAGTTGTTTGAAATAAAGGATTGCCCGAAGCATCAAATGTTTCAAGTGGATAGGAGGAATTTCCTGCAATTACAGCATAATAAACATTAAAGTTAGGGTTGTAGGCAATACCCGAAGCATTGGTACCATTGGTTAAAACATAGGTATATTTTATTCCTGCTGTAGTATTTGCAATTGGAATACAACATTGAGAATACCCCCAATTGCTACTGAAGAATAAAAAAATAGCTAAAATTAATCTGTATTCGGTTTTTAAATTATAACCGTCCATTTAAATAATAAATTGATAAGAATTTTTATACTTAAAACAATTACTTGAAACTTATGTTTCAAATACCAGAGAAGTATCTTAAGGACAGTTCTAAAAATTGATTTTTCATGCCTTCATCCTAACCTTCTCCCAAGGGAGAAGGAGAAATAAAGATAATTTTTAGAACTACCCTTAAGAGATCATCGATAAAAAATTTCAAATACTAATTTGCACAGAATGACAAGAAAACGGCTTTTGCAATTGGGTTATCGCCATCTATTGCTTCATTGTATACAAACTCACAGGTTTTTTCTTCGTTTTTTACAATGCCGGTAACAACCGCCATATTGTAATAGGATTTTGTTTCTTCAGGATCAATTTGAAGTGCAGCAGCATAATCCCAATAAGCATCTTGCATTTTACCCATATTGGCATACGCAAACCCCCTCATTAAATAGGCATAGGCATCATTAGGGTCAAGGCCAATAGCCATATTTAAATCTGCAATTGCCATTGCATCTCCATATTCTTTTAAATCGGTATAAATAACAGCTCTATTATAATAGGCCGAGGCATTGGCCGGATTCAATTTAATAGCTTTTGTAAAGTCCTTTAAGGCTTCATCATAATTACCAATTTGTAAATAAGAACTTCCTCTTTTTATATAAGTATCATCATTTCTTGGATCTTGGGTAATTACTTCGCTATATAAATTTATGGCAGCTGCATAATCACCGTCAATTGCCTTTAAATTAGCTTTTTTTAGTTTATCATCCACAGTGTTTTGAGCATTCAATTGAATGCTTAAACAAGCCAAAAGAATAAAGAATAGCTTAATTGCTTTCATACATTAACCAATTTATAGAGTATTTAAAGTTTAACAAATTACAAAAATGTGGCATTATCAGCAATCTAATAGTCTTTTATTTCTTCTTCTTATTTTTCATTCTCAGCACTTTACAATTTCATCTCTAATTTTATAAAAAAATATTTATTATGTAAATCGTATTATGATTTATTTGCTTTGCAAATATGTAGAAAACACATTTTAAATGTAACCTTCTTTATTACGTCATCGTATAATAAATTACTATTGAAGTATAAATTTGAAATACAGCGTGTTACGAAAAGAGAAATAATTTAATACTGAAACACTATGAAAATATTTACTAAGCCAATTGCATTGATTTTATTAATTGCATTTGTAAATCAATTATTTTTCCCTTCTATTTCTTTCGCTTCAACCGGTGGCCCAATCGCTCCTGATTTTTCAGGCTTTGAGTCGGTTACAGCTAATAATATGGTTGATAATTTTAATGGGACATTTACATATAATCTTCCAATAATAGAAATTCCAGGCCCTGATGGAGGTAGTTATGCCTTATCAATGTCATACCATAGTGGCTCATCTCCTACACAGGAGGCTTCATGGGTTGGCGATGGATGGTCGCTTAACCCTGGGTCTATTTCTCGCAATGTGCGTGGCGTTCCTGATGATGTTAATGGATTGGAAGTAACTCATTATAATCAAGTGCCTGCTAATTGGACTGCAGGAATTGGCGCTTCGTATGGATTTGAAGATTTAGAACTTTTTGGTGTTGATATTCCTCTTGATCTCTCCATTAACACGCAGTTGCAATTTAATAGTTATAAAGGTTTTTCATTGATCACTACACCTTATGTAGGTTTTACCTTAGGTATGTATTCTCTTGGTTATACGTTTCAAGATTATAATAAGGGCAGTTGGAGCTATTCAGTTAATCCGGGTGCAATATTGGCTTCTGCTATTAAGAATAACACAAAGGCTGAAAGTGAGGCTCCTGTTAAATCGGAAAAAACAGTTCGTTTGCTCGATAATACAAGCTCTCCTTTGTCAAGAGCACTTAATTCAAGCCAGTTTTTGTCAAGTAGCTACAATATGTATTCGAGACCAACCAATACAATGTCATATACAGGAGTATCTGCAAGATTTACTTTATCTGGCCAGGTAGATGTTTCTTTTATACCTGCAGGCGGTGAATGTGCAACTCTATTTGGCACATTTACAATGCAGGCTCCCACTACAGAAGAAAGTCTTAAACATTATGGCTATCTCTATAGTGCCGGTGCCGGTGATGAAGATATTATGGATTATGTTTTGGAAAAAGAAACACCTTTTAATAAGCGCAATTACTATATGTCCATTCCATACAGCCAGCCTGATATATTTAATGTATCTGCAGAAGGATTAGGTGGCTCATTTCGTTTTTACAGCCGCAATGCAGGACACTTTCATCCTAATGCTAAAAAAAGCGAAACCTTTAGTGGACAATTAGGCCTTGAATTAGAAGCAGGTATGAACATTGGGCCGGGTGGTGATATTGGTGGAAGTTATAATAGCTTAGAAGTAAGTGGCTACGGAGATGATGGTTATACTTTTAATGCAGATGGTGACGAAGCTTTTTATGCTGCTTTTGAAGGTGATCAAGTAATGAATGCAGATTTTGGAACGGAAGAAGCTGAACAAGCATCTATGAATCAAACAAAATCTACTCCAGGGCTTATGGAGTATGAATTTAAAATTCCAAGTGCTATTGAAAAAACTTCAACGAGTAATGAAGATCGCATAGCCCGTTCTTCATTTATTATATCCCATACCAATGTGGAAATGTCAGAATCAGATGTATCGGGAAAAGCTTATAACAGCTATTCTCTTAGCGATTCAATTGATCAGTGGATTGATAGGAGTGGCACTGAAATACAAGATGGACTAGGGGAAATAGCTGTGTATAATAATACCGGATTACGTTATGTATATGGCTTGCCGGTGTATTCTCGCAATGAAATGAATCTTCAGTTTGGAGTATCAACTACAGATGCTAATGTAACGCTTGATCATAATAGTATAGCCTATAAATCAGACGTAGAAAGTGATGCTGCACTAAAAAAAGTAGGGACAGAAGATCATAATGCCTATGCAGCCAATTTTTTATTGACAGAAATTACAACTCCTGATTATGTTGATCGTACATGGGATGGACCAAGCAGTGATGATTTTGGTGGATATGTAAAATTTAATTATCGCCAGCAAATAGGAAATGGATCAGGCAGTAAAACAGGAGGAAATTTTTATCAATGGCGCATTCCATACAGTGGATTACTATATAACAAAGGCCAGTTATCAGATATGAATGACGATATGGGTTTTGTTAGCACCGGCCAACGAGAAGTTTATTATACTTCTTCTATAGATACTAAAACTCATATTGCATTTTTTTATACATCAGATCGTAATGATGGAGTGGAAGCAAAACAAGCATCTACATCTAATGAATCTGGTTTTTACGAAGCAATAAAACAAGATTACTTTGATGCTACATATTCTTCATCGGCCAATAAACTCCAAAAATTGGATAGCATATATTTATATGTTAAAAATCCTGACGGTACCATTTCAAACGAAGTAATAAAGAGGGTTTATTTTAAATATGATTATTCGCTGTGGCCCGGCCAACCTAATACCATATCATCAGCCGATGGTACCGGAAAACTTACTTTAAAAAACGTTTGGGTTGAAGCTGAAAATACGCATAATGCAAGGGTAAACCCTTATACATTTACGTATACATATCCGGCAAATGGAACCTACCCATCACAATATACTTCTTTAGACGACTATGGAAACAGCCCGGCATTGAATCAAACACCTTCGTATTCTAATTTTCTGTGCGACCGTTGGGGATATTATCAAGAAGATGGTGAAAATAAATATGAAAATATGTTTCAATGGTTGGATCAAGATCCGTCTTCTTCGTTTGATCCTGCAGCTTGGCAGTTAAAGCAAATTCAACTTCCGGCAGGTGGAGAAATACATATACAGTATGAACAAAATGATTATCGCTATGTTCAGGATAGGCTTGCTATGGTTATGGTGCCATTAAAAAAATCAGTTGAGGTTACAGGTGTAAACGATGATGTGTATAGTCTTAATCTCGATTCATTAGGCCTTACAAGCGATGACTATGCAGAAGTTGCAGATCAAATACAAAAGGAGTTGATAGATAAAGACCAGAAAATTTATTTTAAATTTTTATACGGTTTTCAGGGAACCAATACTCCCGCCCTTGATGAATGTAATTCAGAATATATTTCGGGTTACGTCAATATTGAAGAAGTATCGTCAGATGCCGCTGGGGTATACTTAAAATTGGGTACTGCAGATGAAGATGAATATACAAACCCGAGAGAAGTATGCCTTGATAATTATTATACACAGCATAATGGTTTTGATGTTAGCGCTTGTTCATTTCAGAATTTTGATTTAAGTGATGCAACATCTTTATTATATGAAATGCTTGAAGAAATGACTGATGTTTTTGAAATAAGCGGTGAAAATGAATGCCTTTCAGTAAATGAAGAATATTCATACCTCCGTATTCCTATAGTAAATGATAAAAAAGGTGGGGGAATAAGGGTAAAACGAATTCTCACTTTTGATGAAGGACTGGAAAGTGATAAAGTATTGTATGGAAAAGAATATATATATAAAACTTCAGATGGCCATTCAAGTGGGGTAGCTACCAACGAACCTTCTTCAGGCGGAGATGAAAGTGCATTAAAAACATTTTTGCTACCTGCCAGTGATGCCGACTGGACAGAAAAAGCTATCTCCGGAGATAATAAAGAACAAATGGAAGGCCCAATTGGAGAATATCTTTTACCGGGTGCTTCTGTAGGTTATTCAAGAGTGGTGGTACGAAATATTTATGAGGGTATAAATAATGATGGATTCAATGTAAGTGAATTTTATACAGTAAAGGATTTTCCGTTTGATGGAGATTGGAATTATACAAATGCCGGTGGGGAAACAGAATATAAAAAAGGGGCTAGTCATACTTCAATCGACCAAAAACAAGATTGGCTGCCCATTTATGCAGTATTGATCAATACTTTTATTTCAAATTTATGGTGTAGCCAGGGGTATTCATTTATCCAAAATAATATGCATGGCCAACCTAAAAGTTCTGCTACTTACATGGGCAGTTATGCTAATTTACCTTCGGAGGATAACACTCAACTTATAGCCTCAAGCGAATCGAAGTATTTTGAGCCAGGAGAACCAATACCAGTCATGAATAAATGGAACGATATTGAGAAAAAACAATTAGGCAAACAAATGGAAGTAGTGTTTGAATCTCGTGCTGTAAAAGATCAAACCACTGATGTTAGCGCAGAGTTTGATGTTAGTGTAGGGTTTCTTCCTGTGCCTCCATTTTCTATTCCATTTATAACTGTGATTCCTTCACTGTCTTACATAGAACAAGAGCTTTATACTCATGTTACTACAAGCATTACAAAATTTCCGGTTTATGTAAAAGAAGTTAAAACATTTCATGATGGTGTATGGACAACTTCTTCAAATAAAATTTTTGATGCCAATACCGGTGCCCCATTAATAACAGAATCACACGATGATTTTAATGGTTTAATGCTTAACGGATCACCAACAGCCCATCAAGGTTATTATTATAATTATTCTTTTCCTGCAGCTCAACAATACGAAGATATGGGAGGTAAATATATTGGAGATGGTTTTGAAGTAAATACAGCAGATTATGATGATCTGAAGATATATTATTTAAGCAGCGGAGGTGATTACATAACTTTTCAGGGCGATATATGTGCTTTTGCAGATAAGTTTGCTCCTGGTGATCTGCTTGCAATTGATTTTGAATCAGAAGGAGTTTATTTTTATCAATCGGCCGGAATTAATGGAACAACAATGGAAATATATCCTGTAGAAGGATTTACGACAATTCCTTCTACTTATTCAGGTTATGGAATAAGTTCCATAACCATTGTTCGAAGCGGAAGGCCAAATGAATTAGCCACAATGATTGGCAATATTATTGTTTATGGAGATGAAAAATTGGCGGATAATAATTTTAGTGATTACAAAAGTGTTAAATCTGTTGATGCTAATTATATAACAGAATGGAACAAACGCAAATCTTTCGCAGCCAGCCTTACTACACAAATGAGTTCAGGCAATACCGCTAGTGTAAATTATAATATACCCAACATTCATGTAACAGGTTATACCGGTAGTTGCGACCCTATGAATTTAAATGTACAATATGTATTTCAGGCTGATACTTTAGTGCAAATGCGGGTAAATGATAATTGTATTGAATATCTCACACCGGGTGGTACATTTTCAATGGATTCTGCTTGTGGAAAATTAATTTATTATCCTCCGGGCGCAGAATGTTCACCTGCAACAATTGAGTGTATCGTTTTTTGCCCTGGTATTTATCCTGTGGAGCGAATAGCCGATGTGATAACCGCATCAGCAAAAGGTTTAAGCGATGAATGGGAGCTTGATAATGATATAGCATCCATATTTGATATTGATATGAATGCTGTTGAAAATCCTTTTTCGATAGCCTCAAAGGGTAAATGGAGAGCTAAAACATCTAATTCATATCGTGAAGATATTTCAGCTATTACTGATGCCAATGGAAGAATATATAATTCCGGAATATTTATTGATTCATTAGATATGTATAATTTTTTATATGAAGAAGCAAATAACGATACATTTTGGTTGCCTGGTGTTACTCAAACCATGTATTCTCCTTACGGCACAGGCATGGAAGGAGAAAACATAGCCGGCATTAAAAAAGTGACTAAAAAAGGGTATGGATTTACGGTGCCTTATTTGGTGGCCGACAATGCCGCATACCAAAGTGTATATCATGTAAGCTTTGAAAGCTCTACAGATGATGGAAGTTATCTTAAAGATGAAGATGATTTTCAAATTAGTGAAAGTAATGCTGATTATGGTGCAGGGCAATTTGGAGCTTTAGCTGAAGATACCGCACATTCAGGAAGTAATTCATACCGCTTAGGTTTAGAATCTGTAACAAAAACAATTACCATGGGTGGCGGTGGTAAAATGCCATCCTATACCATTACCTTATTCAGCTATGATACTACAGAACTTGCTTTTAAGACTATTCCTCTTGATGATCAAATAGAAAGCGATGGACTAACCGTTAAGCTTTGGCTTAGAGTTGAAAACTCGGATGAAGATCCTTCTGACCTTACACTCAATATTGAGAATACAAGCTACCCTACCCGTAATAAAAGCATATCATTTGATAAAATTTCAAGAGTAGGAGAATGGACTTTATATACTGCTAAAACCGGAGCATTTAATGCATCTGTTTGGTCAGGATCTATTACTCCTGTAATACAATTAAAGCATGAAACTCAAAATGTATTAATTTATGTTGATGATATACGAATACAACCTACTACCGCTAAAGCCACAGCCTACATTTACGATCCGGCAACTTTTAAAATTGTAACCATACTTGATGATATAAATTTAGGCTTGTATTACCAGTATGATCAAGAAGGTAAGCTTGTACGAAAATTAAAAGAAACAGAACGAGGTATAAAAACAACACAGGAAACGCAATATAATATACCTAAACAAGACAGGCCGTAAAATTATATATAACGTAATGATCAAGCTATGAAAACTCTAAATAAATTAATCGTCATTCATATAGTGTTTATATTACTGATGAATGCAATGCCTCTGTTTTCCCAAATTACAGCTCCTACTTTTGGGGGCGGAAGCATGCCCACTATACTTACCACTTCATACGATATGAAAGCATATTCGGGTGGTAATCCGGGTACAACCAACAAAGAAGCAGATAATGCAACACTCGGTTGGACAACAATTATAACATCCGGCAAACTTGTTAATTCATGGTCGGCTCAACGTACATTGCCATTTACTTTCAAATTTTGGGGTACGGCTGTAACTAAATATTATGTAAGTCAAAGTGGATTAATTTCCTTCACTACATCAACATCTGCTTCAGTTGTTTCAGGAGATAATACAAATCTACCTTCAACAAATTTAACAACCAATCCCACCATAGCTTGCTATTGGGATCAGTTTACATCGGCTCCCCCCACAAGTTTAACTTCAAAAGTTATGTATAAAGTTTTTGGTACTTCTCCAAACCGACAAGTTTGGATTAAGTGGTTTGGGTTTGAAATAGGCAAAGGCCCGGCAGATAAATGCTATTTTGCCTGTGTATTAGAAGAAACTACAAACAAAATATATATTGTTGATATGACGGTTGGTACTGCCAAAAACAAAGCAACCATAGGAGTGCAAACAGGTTCTAATGCAGTTCAGTATAAAGATAGTATTCAAACACTGGCATCAGCTACTTCAGCTTATACAGATAATACATATATACTGTTTGCTCCTTTTGAAATATATCCCACAACTCAATCATGTTCTTATACAGATACAAAATTAAGCGCATTAACAACATCTCATTTATTTTCTTCATCAGGAGACGTATGCCTTGAAAATGAATTAGACAAGGCTGCTATTAGAGCTACGCTTAATTTAGGTGATATATACAATTACGGTTCTAATGCTTTTTTAACATCTGTTACCGTTAATATAGTAGGATATAATACGGTTCATGTGAATCATTCAACCACTGAACTATTTAATATTACCAAAACATTATCACTAACATCATCACATCCCGAAGAAGTATTTTATGCTGATATTAGTGAAGATTATGCCGAACTTGAAAGGTTGGATGTTAAAATAAACAGTTATGATCAAAGTGATACCGTTAAAAAAGATGTAAGTTTTAAAGTTGCTCTTGAAGAAGATTTTAAAGTAAATGTTCTTTCTAATGGCTATGACGCTTCTCCAATGCTAACCATAAATCAAGTAAACTCTCCGAGTCATAAAAATCCGATTACGCTTAGTTGGAACACTTCTTGTGATGATGTTTCTAATTATCAGGTTCAAGTTTTAAGGTTGCAAAATACAAGCTTTAGTTTTATAAATGATACAGATAAGGTAGCAACAAGAGTAGATTGGGATAAAGCACTGAATATAGAAACTCAAAGCAGTTCAACATCTCTTAAACTGACGCTTGCTGAAGGAAGTGGATTTTATATTTGGCGTGTACGGCCTATTGGAAATTATTATGAAGGTGGTATTGCAGATAGCCGAAACTGGGGCTTATGGAGCGATGCTGCTGAGGATGGAGATCATATTTCTATTCCCAATTTAAATCCTGCTAAAAAGTATGCATTCTATTACCAACAGTTTGACCAGGAAAAAAATTGGATCTATAGCCGTAGCTTTTCAGAAGATAATAAGATTAAAGAAACGATGGGGTATGCAAATGGCTTGCAACAATCCACTCAATCTCAGATTCACCTTCAAAGTGATGATACAGTCTTAGTGGCTCAAAAGGTATATGATTATGTTGGCCATTCGGTAGTACAAAGCTTACCTGCACCGGTTGGGCAAAAAGCATTAGATTATTATACGGATTTTATGCAAACATCTTCCGGTGAATTATTCTCAGCAAAACACTTCGATGCAGATGATAAATATCTAAGCCCCGATTCACTTGGAAAAGGCAAGCTTTACCGGTATTATTCAAATAGCAATCCCGATACAACTATTCCCATTGCAGGTGGATATCCCTATACAAGGACAATATACTATCCTGACGGCACAGGGCGAGTTCAAGAGCAAGGGGGATTGGGAAAAGTATTTAGAATAGGAAGTACGGAAAGCGGTGAGAGCAGAACCGTAAAAATAAGTTATTCAGGTGTGAGTAATCCTGAATTAGAATGGGTATTTGGCGATGAAGCTCCTGTTGCCTCTTCTGTATATAAAAAAATTACAGAAGATCAGAATAAAGAGCTTTCCGTTGAATATATATCCTATCAGGGGAAAACTATTGCAACATGTTTGGCAAATAATGGGCGAACTGATAATCTGCTCGATGATCTTGAATCAAAATCTGCTGGAAGTACTGTAACCGATACCATTGCATCAGAAGATCATGCCATAGGTTATACCTTAACTCGTTCACAAAAGCTTCCTGTAACTGAAGCAAGTGGCATAACCCTAAACTTGCATTATGATTTATCTCCTGTATCGTTTGAAGCGGAATGCGTTGATTTTTGCAAAACTTGTGATTATACTGTAATAGTATGGGTAAACGATTTAAATGATTTATCTGATCATTCCATGTACGATACCATTGTTATTCCGGCATTTAGTTGCGATGAAGGTGATACTTCGGTAATTTATGAAGAATCATATCATTTAGATAAAGGAGATTATTATATCGGACGCACGCTTATTGCCAATAATACCAATACTGAAACCGGAAATTTATATTTGGATGATCATAAAGCAGCGGTCGAAGATTCGATGAATGTTAGAAATGAACAATTCGATACTTTATTTACTTTATTAGATAATAGTGACATTGATGGCTTTAATGCATATTTAGTTGATTATTTCGGAATAACTCAAGAACAAATTGATACAGCCGAAGAAGTTACTATTAGCACAGGTGATGAATGTTGCGATATAGTAATACCTATTCCACGTTGCGAAACCATTAGTTGCGATAATTTAACTACCGATGCCAATGGAAATCTTGACGTAGAAAAAATACTATATGAAACCAATGGCGTGAATATAGGTAGCCATGCATATCAATATTTTTATGATCTAAATGGAAACATGAAATACCCATTAAATGCAGGAAGTTATTGGTATGTGTCATTTAATGATATGTCGGGTTTTGCTGAGTTAGGGCTTGCTATTCAATCTGATTCTATGGATACGGCAACTGTATTATTGCCATTTGATGTAACCCTTATGAGGGGAACATTAATTGGCTCAGGCATGTTTGTTACAGGCAATACACAGGCTGCTAATGCCGCAACGGCAATTGAATATTACTTCTCTACTTTGTATGATAATACAGCAGATTATCCATATACTGTTTTTTCTTCTGACGACACATTATTTATTTATCCAAACTTTACTGCAAGAACCTATTTTGGAGGCTCTTTACTGGTGTATGATTATTTGAGTACTGATATTAAAGGGCGTAGCCACGGAGAAACGGTAGTTGAGATTGGAGATTTTGTATGGGGAGATGGAGCGTTTAATGCCATGTTTTCTCACATGGTAAATATAGGAGATTATGATTGCGATTCCATTTTAGCTATTGCGCAGGCTTATTTCTCAGCCTATTTGGCCCTTCAGTATGACGATGCAACTACAGATAGCGTTAAAAACTCATTTGATTTGCTTGAAGCATTCCTATCGCAGGCCGGCAAACAATACAAAGGATTTAATAAAGATCCTTACGGTAGCAAAGGTTATCTTGAATATGCATACGAATATTTTAAATATGATACTACATATCCTGCCACTTCATCTTTATCCGGGCGTGATTCAACCTGTGAAACAATGTATAATCTAGATAGCCTTGTTGCAGCAGGGCATGAGGATAATCGTTTCGATTCTATAACAGATAAAAACTGGGAACAATTTTATAATTGCATTAATGGTGATTGGAGTACATCTTCATTGGTATCTTCAACTTTGGCTTCTGCTTGCAGTGATTATGATTATGATTGTATTACTGCAATGGCAGAATCATTAACAGATAGTTGTGAATATTTTTGCGAAGAACATCGTCAAACTTTTTTTAATGAATGTTATGCACTTTATTCCGATTCTGTAAAAGCTTGGTGTTTAGCCGAAGCCTTGGTTGAATACTGTAAGGGTAATTGTACGCTTACGGTATCTTACCATATTGACGATTGGAATAGCGATGGTGTAAATGATACCATTGTTGATAGTGCCGGTACAGCCGCAGAGGTTGAGGCAATGATGATGTCTATGGCTTATGCATTTGATGTGGAAATTCCTACTATAGTAGGTGGTAAACCTGTTTGCAGCCCTGGATATGATTTGGTACTTGGAGATAAGGCTACACATTCAGTTATATTAGTAGATGTGTTAAACAGTAAGTTAAGTGATTTACGAAATAACATGACCAGCCCTTATAGAAACGTAAAATACAATGTTATTAACAAATGGATAACCCAATCGGGTTTATTAGGTACAGGTTGCGATTTATTAAACTTTAATTTTATTCGAGTGTACCAAAACGCCTTTAGCTATCCCTCTGAATTTACTATAATAGGCGACACTTTGTATTATTATCAGGAGTATAATGATAGTTTAATTGCCCTTATTAAACAGATAAGTAAATGTGATGCAAAAGATGTGTGCGGAGAAGTTTGTTTTAAATGGATAGCTCCGGTTATAGATACTTCTCAAACAATACTTGTATACCAGCCTTGCGAAAAAATGGCTGCAGACAATGTTAAGTTAGCATTACAAAATGAACTCAATGATTGTGTTCAAGATAAACTTAATAAGCTTGAAAACACATATACCAATACTTGTTTAAACAGTGATTTGATTAATGAACATTTAATACTGAATTATCAATTGGGATATTACCATTACACGCTTTACTATTACGATAGGGGAGGTAATCTGGTAAAAACAGTGCCTCCCAAAGGGGTAGATTTTGATGATACTCGTACCAGGGCAGAACATCCCTCTCATACTTTTGAAACTACCTATGAGTATAATTCACTCAATCAATTGGTAAAGCAAGAAACACCTGATGGAGGAAGAACTCGTTATTATTTTAATAATATAGGACAATTGCGTTTTTCTCAGAATGCCAATCAGTATAAAGAAAAATCGTACAGTTACATCAAATATGATGAACTGGGCCGTATGATAGAAGCCGGAGAAAGTACACAAAATCCTAGCGTAATAGCTCTAATGGTTGATGAAAGTGATTTTCCTCGAAGAGGAAGTGAAAAAATTTATCTCATATACAGCCAATCGCATGCCGATGCAATATACGTAGATGGCTCTATTCAGGAGAATCTTCAAAATAGATTAAGTTATGCTATTTCCGATAAAGATGGTGATACCACCACTACTTCCGATTTGGTTTATACCTTTTATAGCTATGATGTAACAGGTAATACAAAATGGATGATTCATAAACTGCCGGGATTAGATGCTAAATACATTGCTTACGAATTCGATTTAATTTCTAATAAAATTACTGAAGTAAAATTTAATGAAGGTAAGATAGATCAGTTTTATCAGCGATACACCTATGATGAAGACAATCGCATTAGCATGGTTGAAACTTCTAGGGATGCTATAATTTGGGATCGTGATGCAACTTACAAATATTACATTCATGGCTTAAATAAACGTACTGCTTTAGGTGAAGATCATATACAGGGCCTTGATTTTGTATATACACTACAAGGATGGCTCAAATCAGTTAATGCTATAAGCCTTAGTAAAAGTGATGATCCCGGCCATGATGGAAAAACAGGTACTACTAATAGTGATTTTGCTGCAGATGCATATAGCACAACCCTGTCTTATTTTGAAAATGATTTTGAACATCAGGGATCTGTATTTTCATCTTCTTCGGCAATGGATGAAGATTTTTCATCTCATAATCCATTATACAATGGAACTATTGCAGCCTGGGCTAATACTATGCAAAAAACCGGATCGGCATCCATACAACAAGATGGAAAAGCGAATATCCAGTATTTTAGTTACGATGAACTCAATCGCTTAACTAATGACGTATTTCAAGTATATAATACTACAACTAAAAAATGGGCTTCGCTACCTGGAAGCGGATATTGTAGTTCATATAGCTATGATGCCAATGGCAACATGGATACCCTTATACGAAAAGCGTATGGAAGTAGTGCTAATATGGATTATTTGGTTTACAATTACCAGGCTAACACAAATAAATTACGATACATTGATGATGCTTATGGACAGCCGTTTGTAACCGACTTGCCGGATCAAAGCAATGGAAATTATACCTATGACGAACTTGGCAATCTTACAAAAGATGTTGCTGACAGTATTTCTAAAATCGGGTGGTGTGTTGGCAATAAAGTGGATACTGTAAATAAAGCAAATGGAACTATACTTACTTACTTATATGATGCAATGGGTAATAAAATTAAGCAAACCGAACAAAGCCCATCAGGTTCGTATACCTATACTTATTACCTTCGCGATGCCGGTGGTAAAGTTATAGGAATATATTCCGATACCCTACTTAGTGAATTGCCTATATATGCAGGTGAGCGTATTGGATTGGTAAAACCGGGTATTCAAAAAGGTGATGTAATTGACACAGATAGTATATATGACCGTACTTTAGGTAAAAAATACTATGAACTAAAAGATCATTTAGGTAACGTACGTGCAGTTGTGTCTGATATTAAGTTATCAACACTTAGTGGCACTACATTTAAACCCGGAACCTATCGAACCAATTTACTTTCAATGACAGATTATTATCCGTTTGGTATGGAAATGCCAGGACGTAGTTATCAATCTAATGATTATCGCTTTGGATTTAATGGCATGGAAAAAATGGATGAGATATCTTCAAATGGAAACAATTATGATTATGGCGCAAGGTTGCTAAATCCAAGAGCAGCACGTTGGTTTAGTCTTGATCCTTTAGCAAATCAACAATCAGGTTGGAGCCCGTATAAATCATTTTTAGATAACCCTATTATGTATACCGATCCTACAGGTATGTCAGAAACTGAATGTACAGAAGAAGATCCTGATGGAACAGGAGAGTATGTAGAAAAGGGGGCACATGCAGCGCATTATACTCATTTAGGATATGATGTTGCAGAGATTGGGATAATATATACTGCTACATACACAACTGATGAAATGAAAACCGTAATGAAAATAACCAGCTATACAGAAGAATACCTTGATGCTGAAAAAGGATTGCAAACATTTAACATAACTACTACGGTTCCAGAATTAGAGCCGGCTAATACAGGATTGCTTACGGAATTAGGTGAAATAGGCGAAGCTATCGAGCCTGTAATGAAAGTTGCAAAGCCATTTGCTGAAGCAGCAGGATATGTAGCTGTTGGATATGAGGCATATGAACTCGGATATGAATCAGAAGAAATGTCGGACTTGGAATTTTATACAAAAGGAGGTTGTATTGCAGTAACTACAGTTGGTTTATGTACAGCCCAACCTGAAGTTGCAGTAGCAGGGGCTCTATGTTCTATGGCTGCAGACCAAATATATGAACATCATGATATATTAGAAGATATTGAGCGATTAGAGAATGAAGGTGAAGAAGGCTCTGGTTTTGGTGTTGCTGTACATTCGGCTCCAAAACCTCAAGAGGCGGTTTTACTAAATGCTGTAGGTGCTGATGAAATGACGCCAATTGAGTTACCTCCTTCACCAGGGCAATGTGGTAATACGGGAGATTATAAGGAAGAGAATGTATTACCAACAGGCTATGACTTATATCAACCGCAAATTCCAACATGGTCGCCTTTATATGATGAATATGGTGGAGGCGGAAGTGGAGATAATGGAGGTGAGTGAAGTCGCCCACAATCTTTGTTAGAATGAAGAATTACATTTTTATTTTGCATGCATTTTTCCATACAATTTTCAACAGAAGGAATTTATAAAGAAAAGGGAAGCAAGTTTTTGTCTTTTGCTTTTCCGGTTTCTACAGAACAAGAAACAAAATTAAATATCGAGAAAATAAAAAAAGAACATCATGCTGCTAAGCATGTTTGTTTTGCCTATGTTATAGGAGTAGATAAAACCATTTATCGTTCTTTTGATGCGGGAGAACCCTCTAATACTGCAGGAAAACCAATATTAGGGCAAATACAATCCTATAATCTTACCAATATTCTTATTGTTGTAGTTCGTTATTTTGGTGGCACATTACTTGGAACAAGTGGTCTTATTCAAGCGTATAAAGCAGCTGCTGCAGATGCATTATCAAAAGCTATAATCATTACTAAGTTTCAAGAAGAGCAATTAGAAATTATTTTTAACTATGATAAAATAGGGGAGGTGATGAAAATTATAAAAACTCATAAGCTCGAAATAGTTAAACAAATTATTAATGAAAAATACATTTACATAATAAATTCAAAAATTTCTGAAGTAGCATTGATAAGCAATAAACTCAATGCTATTGCAATTGTAAATAGAATGGTTAAATTGTAATAGCAATAATTCTTCTTTATAATTATCCTTTCTTAACTGAGAGATAAAGGTAAAGACAGAATACTTAATACAAATGCTCATGCGAATTTTATTTATACTATTATTTCCATTATTTGTTTTCGGGCAAGGGAAAAATAATGCTCCACTTAATTTGAATCCTATTGATCAGCATAAATGTGTTTCGAGTTTTGGTAAAATAAAAATTCATGCAACAGATAAAAATACCATTGAACAGGTTCGAAATTATTTAATAGCGCATCTAAAAAATTTGCAATTTGAAAAGATGGGATTAAAATTTCTTGAAGATAAGGAGAGTCCTGCTGCTCGTCATGTTACTTTTCAACAAACCTATAATTCAAAACCGGTTTATGCAGCAACTATAAAGGTAAATCTAAATCAGGAAGGAGATATCATTTCTATTTTGGATAACTCATTTGAGATTAGCCAAACTTTATCATCAGATTTTGCATCTGAAGAAATAATTAATTCTCATATTTTATCTTACGCCTCAGATGTAAAAATAGAATGGGAGAAAAATTATCTTTACAACGGAGAAGCGTTGTTGCCACTTATTAAGTTTAAAATTTTTGAAAATCCATCTAAATATTATGATTTGTTTATGGATGCAAAAGGCGAAAAAATATATGAAAGAGATTTACTAAAATATGATAAGTCTCACGCTACAACTATTGCTTCAATTGATACAATAGTTACTGCAGATGTTTTTTTACCGGATCCATTAACTACGGCAATTGTTGAATATGGATCTCCTTATGTTGATAGTAATGATGTTGATATTGCTGTTCTTACTTCACAGTTAAAAAATGTAACAATATCGGTGTCTTATTTGTCAGGAACATTTAGTCTCGATGGCCCATATGCGGTAGTGAAAGAATTAGAATCTCCAACTGTAGCACCAGTAACGAGTACCATTCCCGATTTTAGCTTTACGAGAGCCAATAATGGTTTTGAAGATGTAAACGCGTATTACAATATAACTAATCAACATGCACATTATCAAAATTTAGGATTCGGCAGTTTGGTAAACTATCCCATACAAGTTGATGCACATGCCATGTTTGGCGATGATAATTCAAGTTTTGCAGAATTGGGAACCAGTTCAGAACTTTTATTTGGAGAAGGTGGTATAGATGATGCCGAAGATGCCGATGTAATTTTGCATGAATATGGTCATGCGACATTAAGTAGCGCAACTTTAAATGCTACAAATGGAAATGAAATGAATGCTATTGATGAAGCTAATGGCGATTATTTAGCAGCATCCTATTCAAGAAGTTTAAATAGTTATAACTGGCAAAGAATTTTTAGCTGGGATGGACACAATGAATTTTGGGAGGGCCGTATGGTTGAAACAACTAAACATTATCCGGATGATTTAGTAGGAAATTTATATACTGATGCTCCTATATGGAGCTCAACACTAATGCAAATTTGGGGAGATATTGGGAGAGATACAACCGATCAATTATTATTGCAAAGCATGTATTCATTTTCGAATGGTATGACTATGTCAGATGCTGCATCTATTTATCTTCAGGCTGATTCTTTAATGTATGGTGGTAAGCATGCCCCTAAAATATATACCCGATTTTGCATGAGAGGTTTTTGGACGTGTGATAGTGCATTGGTAGATACAACCATTACAAAAGCTAATGTAAATCTTACTAAAAATGATAAACAAGAGGTGAAAATAGCTGGAACTGATTTATTTGCAATAGGAGAAAAAGGTACAATTGTAAATTGGGTTCGGGCAGAGAATGTTACGATACATATTTATTCATCAAACGGAAAACTTGTTTTCTCAGATCAAAAAGCAAAAGTTACTACTTATACTTTGCCTCAATTATCACTTGCTTCCGGTATGTATATATTAAGGGTTTCTTTGCCCAATTCAACTATCTGCTTTAAACTCGCAAAATATTGATATCACTATAGTTGAGGGCTCAAAATAATTTTATAAATTCGCCCCCATAATTTTTTTGAATAACTTAAAATAATTTTAATTATGACTATTGGATTAAACAAAGTAGTTTCTCTAATGTATGAATTAAGAGAAAATGGAAAAGAAGGCAATGTAGTTGAAACTACTGATACAGCTAATCCTTTTGTGTTTTTATTTGGTGCCGGAAATGTATTGCCTGATTTTGAAACCAATTTAAATGGAAAAACCATTGGAGATACTTTTCAATTTCTAATTGAAAGTGAAAATGCCTACGGTCCATTAAATGCAGAAGCTATTGTAAATATTCCTAAAAACGTTTTTTATGTTGATGGAACTGTTGCTGAAGATCTTTTGGTGGTGGGTAATTTTATTAATATGGAAGATGGTAAAGGAAACCCAATGCAAGGAAAAGTTGTAGAAGTAGGCGATCATTTTGTTAAAATGGATTTTAACCATCCCATGGCTGGGCAAAATTTATTTTTTACAGGTTCTGTTGTTGGCGTAAGAGAAGCTACTCAAGATGAACTTTCTCACAGACATGTGCATGGTGTAGGAGGCCATCATCATTAAAAACAGCTAAATACTAGGATATTTAAATAAAATATTTCAATTTTGGTTTTTAATATTTCAATTTCTATTTTTTATGACGCTATACATAGGTAATATTGCTTTTTCAATGACAGGAGATGAACTTCAAGCAGCATTTTCTCCTTATGGAAAAGTTACAACAGCCAAAATTATTATGGATAAACGTACCGGCCGGTCAAAAGGTTACGGATTTGTTGAAATGGAAAACGACAGAGATGGTTATACTGCCATTGATGAATTAAACGGTAGAGAAGTGAATGGCAGAACCATTAAAGTTAGCAAAGCCAATCCTCGCCAGGAATAAAAATGTTGAATTAATTTAAATTGATGCCGTATTTCAAATTGAATTACGGCTTTTTCTATTTTATATCAAATGCTTTCTTTGGGGGATGCTTTTAATTTCCATCGTCTGTGAGACCAAAGCCAATGAGCCGGTTTGTATAGTATTGTTTTTTCTAATTTTTTAGCAAACAGTTTGGTAATTTCTGTTGGTTTTGTTTCCAAAGGATTCTCAGATAAAAGCGAGAATTCAACTTCATAAAATCCTCTTTTTACTCTTTTAATATCAATAAAAACTACCGGATAATTGCATAGTTGCGCATATTTTTCTGCTCCATGTAAAAAGGCTGTATTTTGATTCATGAAATTTAGCCATACTGCTTTTTCTTTGTTTGAAGGACTCTGATCTGATAAAAGAATATAAATACAAGGGGTTTCTTTATTGCTCTCAAATCCTTTTAGGGTTTCTCTTACTGAAACCAAATACATGCCCCATGCCGCTCTTGATTCTTTTATATAGGTATCAATCGTTTTATTTGAAAGGGGCATGTAAAACCCAATTGTTTTGTGCTTTACTTGTAGGCTGGAACAAAGCACTCCCCATTCCCAATTGGTAAAATGACTTCCAACAGCAATCAAACTACTATTTTTATCGCAGTAAGCATTTAAAAATTCAGGATTAGTAATTCGATACCGTTTAACCAATTCTTGCTTGCTCATCGAAAGACCTTTGATTCCTTCTAATAGAATATCACAAAAGTTGCGGTAAAAATCTTTTGTAATTTGCTCAATCTCTGCTGCTGATTTTTCAGGAAACGAATTTTTAAGATTTTGTACAACTACTTTTTTTCTGTATTTGGTTACATAATAAAAAAGGTAAAATAAACCATCAGAAAAGAAATAAAGTAGAGAAAAAGGAATTATAGAAAATAAACCTACTACTACTCTAAATAAAAAATATCCTATTTTTTCCATGGAGTAAAAATAGGATATTTTAATGTGATAAAAGAAGAGACTTAGCTTTTGAATTATTTTTGTTCCGCAACTAATGAAATGGTTACCAGAAATTCATCATTAATCATTTTGTCGCCAAGGTCAGAGAAAAATTGGCCTGAACCATATTTAATGCCCCATTTGGTACGATCAATTTTAAATTCAGTTGTTGCAGTAAGCGTTTTGCCATCAACCGAAACTTTAGCATTGAACATAACTTCGTTGGTAACACCTTTTATGGTAAGCTTTCCAACAATTTTATAAGCAGCACGATCCGTTGGTGTAAATTCTACTTTAGTAATTTCAAATTTTGCTGTGGGATACTTTTCAATATTGAAAAAATCTTCTGATTTTAAATGCCCATCCATTTTTTGTTTCCATTCACCTTCAAGATCGGTATCATTTATAGTTGTCATATCAACTTCAAATGAGCCACCTGTTAGTTTACCATCTTTGGTAAGAAGTGTACCGCTTTTAAATTGTAAATTACCTGTATGTGATCCTGTAACTTTATCTGCCTTCCACACCAATTTACTTGATTGAACATTTAGAGTATAAGATCCGTTTTCATTACCTGCAAAAAGACTTGTTGTTGTTGCTAGCAATAAGCTTAAAATAAAAATGGCGTTTTTCATAAAATATAGATTTAATTGTTGGTTATAAATGTTAGTTATTATGTAATATTTAGTATTGTTAAATTATTAACCACATAGATACATAGGATTTAATTAGAGTCTATAAGATTTAAATGCTTATGTTTTTTGAAAACCTGAAAAACATATTTATTGCTTTCGCATGATTTCAATAGTTTCATATAGTTTCATATAGTTTAGAAGCTTCGCTTCTATGTTTAAAAATTTATTTTTCTTTCTAAAACCCTTCTTGTAATAATTTACGGTAACATGAAATCTCACATTGTAGATATAAAGCTATGTTTCTATGTGGTTTTTTTATTTCATTGGTACTTCTATCATTAGTAGATCAGCTGTGCCTTCAGATTTAATTTTAATTTGTTCTGTTTCAGAAATGCCAATTGCATCTCGCTTTTCTAAAAGATGTTCTTCCATTTCAATAGATCCTTCAATTACCATTAAATACATTCCATTTCCTGAATTATTAAGTTTGTAAGTTATGTCTTTTTTTTCATCCATTTTAATTCTGGAGATTAATGCATTTTGATGAATCCATAAATTGTTTTCATTTTTTTCAGGAGAAACCAATAATTGCCATTGATTTATTCTATTATTCTCTAAAAATTCTTTTTGACCGTATCGGGGTTCAACATTTTTTGTATGGGGAAAAATCCATATTTGAAAAAGCTCTACAGCTTCTGTATGTGAAGGATTAAATTCTGAATGTTGAATACCTTTACCTGCTGACATTACCTGAACTTCATTAGCTTTAATAATAGATAAGTTACCCATACTGTCTTTGTGTTGTAAACTTCCTTTTAAAGGAATAGTAATAATTTCCATATTATCATGTGGATGCGTTCCAAAGCCCATGCCGGCATCAACTATATCATCATTTAAAACCCGCAACATGCCAAAATGAATTTTGTCAGGATTGTAATACTGAGAAAAACTAAACGAATAATTTGTTTTTAGCCAACCATAATCGGCACTGCCTCTATCATTGGCTTTATGTAAAATTGTTTTCATTGTACAAATGTAATAAATAATTGTATATACAACAATAGTATAGACAATTATTTTTAATAACATCTATATTATTGTAGCGTATTAAATTATGGTTCTATAACGGATTGTATGGGTAAAGAAATTGATCATTAAGTTTTATTTACTTTTCTTTTGCATGCCCAAAAGAAAAGTAACAAAAGAAAAAGGCACCACGAAAGCCAACCAGAAGCTTTTGCTTGTCGCACAAGCCAACGCCTTTTAGCTGCAAAACTTCTGGTTCACACCTTTCGTGGACATCTCCGCGCTCTTCTAAAAATATTTATCAATGATTTTATACTGATTTTTATTTAGAGTATATCTCGTGTGAAAGGAATGGGCGATTTGGAGCGGCAGCTTTTGAGCGTTTGGGGATGGTTGTAGCCTAGAAGCAAAGCCTGTGTGTAAAACAACCATCGAAGCGAAAAATTAAATCGCCCGATTTTTTCGTTCCTTTTTCTAAAAAAGGAATAAAGAATGGGAATAATTACTCAAAACTAAATTACCCATACAAAACATTATAGAACCTAAATTATTTAACTTTGTAAATCAACCAATTCAATATTTATGAAGGAGTCAATTTACAAAACGGACGTAGTAATAGCCGGTGCAGGTTTATCGGGCTTGGTAACTGCTCTTGAATTAATAAATCAGGGCAAAAAAGTAATTGTATTGGATCGAGATAGTCAAGAAAATTTGGGAGGACTTGCTTTGTGGGCCTTTGGCGGAATGTTTTTTGTAAATACAATGGAACAACGTTTAGGGGGAATAAAAGATTCTACCGACTTGGCTTTGAAAGATTGGTATTCATTTGGCGAATTTACCGATACAACAAATCTCCGTGCGCAATGGGCATCTCAATATGTTCATAGTTGTACTGACTATGTTTACAGGTGGCTAAAACAACATGATGTTGGATTTTTTCCCATTGTTCATTGGGTTGAAAGAGGATTGTATAAACAAGGTAATTCTGTTCCTCGTTTTCACATGGTTTGGGGTACAGGAAATTGGTTGGCAAGGGCAATTGTTATGCATATTCAAAAACACAAGAATGCCAAGAATTGTGAATTTAAATTCAAACATTTTGTAAACGACATAAGTGTTGAAGGCAACCAAATAAAAGGTGTGAGTGGGATAGATGAGCAAAATAATATTCCATTTAAAGTAGAAGCAGAAACTGTAGTAGTGGCTTCCGGTGGTATTGGAGGAGATGTGGAAAGAGTAAAACAAAATTGGTACCAGCCTTGGGGTAAAGCACCTGAAATAATTTTAAATGGAAACAATGCCTATAATAGGGGAGATGTACATGATGCCGCTGTAAAACGTGTTAATGCCAACCTTTTAAACTTAGATAAAATGTGGATGTATGCAGCAGGAGTGCATCATCCGGAGCCTAAATTTAAAGATCATGGTTTGAGCTTGGTTCCACCAAAATCTGCATTGTGGTTAAATTACAAAGGAGAAAGAATTGGTCCGCGACCATTAGTAACAGCATATGATACTCGATATAATGTTGAAAGAATTTGTGCACAAGAAAAAAAATATTCATGGCAAATTCTCAATAAAAAAATTGCCGTAAAAGAATTGGCTATTTCAGGCGCACAACACAATCCTGATATACGCGATAAAAAAGTGTTTAAGTTTTTGAGAGCTGCATTAAAAGGAAATCCAGCTTTGGTAGAGGATATGTTAAAAAATTGCAAAGATTTTGTTACTGCAAATTCATTAGAAGAACTGGTAGAAAAAATGAATAAGCTGGAAGGAACTAATGATGTTGATTTAAATACTTTAAGAAAAGTGGTAAATGATTATGATGCTGCTATTGATCGCGGCCCCGATTTTGAAGCTGACGAGCAATTAAAAATGATAAAAAAAGCAAGAGAGTATAGAGGTGATAAAGCGCGTACCTGTAACTTTCAAAAAATAAATGATAAAAGCGCATTTCCATTAATTGCTATACGTGAATTTATTTTATCTCGTAAATCATTGGGTGGAATAGAAACTGATTTAGAATGTAGAGTACTTACAAAACCTGCAAATGGTAAACAAGAAACCATTCCGGGATTATTTGCAGTAGGCGAAGCTGCCGGTTTTGGTGGAGGAGGTATGCATGGTTTACGTACGCTCGAGGGCACATTCTTGGGCGGTTGTGTGCTTACTGGCAGAGTAGCTGCACATGCGATTGTGGGAAAGAAATTGATTTAGTTTTATAAAAATATTACTACCTTTTAAAGAAATTATATTTAATATCTTATGCAAATAGAGCGAAATAGCAATAATCAAATTACCATTAAGGTATCTTCTTCTATTGATAGCTATGGTTTACAAAGATTAATTGATTATCTAAAATATTTGGAAGCCACTGCAAAAAGCAAAGCGAAACAATCTGATGTTGATAAATTAGCTGACGAAGTAAATGCTTCTTGGTGGAAAAAGAACAAAAAAAGATTTATTAAATGAAAATTATTGTTGATGCTAATGTTGTATTTAGTGGTATCCTAAATACAAATGGAAAAATAGGAGATTTACTCATCAATTCAAAAAAACACTTTGATTTTATAGCGCCTTATTTTCTTCGCCATGAAATAAGAAAACATTATAATAAAATCATTTCTATTTCTGGATTAACCATTGATCAAGTTGAAGAAGCCGAGTATCAAGTAACAAAAGATATTACTTACATATCTGAGGAACAAATTAAAGAGAGTAATTGGTTGTATGCTGAAAATTTGGTAGCAGATATAGACCCCAAAGATATTTCCTACATAGCTTTCTCCAAACAATTTAATTGTAAAATTTGGTCAGGGGATAAACAACTAAGTAATGGTCTTTTAAAGAAAGGATTCAAAAATATAATTACTACTGAAGAATTATTTCAAATACGAAAGAAATTAGAGAAGAAATAAATTTTACTCCATTAAACTATGAACGTTAAAAAAATAATTCTAAGTGCATTGACCCTATCTTTATTTTTCATAAGCTCACTTTTCGCGTCTGAAAAACTTTCTCCTGATACTGTATTCAAAAAAATTAACACATATCTTATTGAAAACAGCGGACAATATCCATCCGAAATTCTTTATACATCATACCCTGCTAATGTTTCTATTTTAAAAGATAGAATAGTAGTGCAAGGTGTTGAAATAATTTTTAAAAAGGCAAATGAAAATGTAAATGTAAAACCTACATCAAAGCAAGAAGCAGCTTTTAATTACTATGTGGGAAATGCTAAAAGTAAATGGAGAAGCAATGTAGCGAGTTATGAAAATGTGGAGTTTGAAAATATTTATAAAAATGTGGATTTAAATTTTACAGGAATAAAAAATGGTAACATTGAATTTCAATGGAAGGTAAAACCTTATGCTGATTTAAGTAATATTATTTTTGAAATAAAAGGTGCAGAGGTAAAAAATAATGGAAAAAATTTAGAGATAATAAAGGAAAACAAAATACTTTTCACAATTGATAATTTAAAAGCATACCAAGGCGCAGAAGAACGTGAAGCTAGTTTTAAAACGATAAATAATGTTTATGATGAAATGGAATTTGGTTATTTAGTGAATGATTATAAACCAGAATGCATGCTTGTAATTGACCCTGATTTAAGTAACCTATTGGCTTCTACGTTTCTTGGAGGAAGTGGTGAGGATTATGGAAACTGCTTAGCCATTGATACTTTAGGAAATGTTTTTGTATTAGGCAATACTAATTCATTCAATATTCCAATTGTTGGGGGCTATGATAATACTTTTGATGATGGGGGCTTTAGTAACCATGATGTTTTTGTGGCTAAGTTTGATAATACATTAAATTCATTATTGGCTTCTACTTTTCTAGGAACAGATGATGAGGATTTAGGAAATTTCTTAGCCCTTGATGCTTCGGGAAATGTTTTTGTAACGGGTTATACTGAATCAGGCTATTTCCCAACTGTGGGTGGCTATGATAATACTGCTAATGGTGGTAATGGTAATGGTTATGATGAAGCTTTTATTTCCAAGTTAGATAATACCTTAAGTTCATTATTGGCCTCTACTTATTTTGGAGGAAGTGATGGTAGTGAGTCCGGCACTTGCCTGATCTTTGATACTTCAGGAAATGTTTTTGTAACGGGTCAAACGAGTTCAACCAATATCCCAATTGTTGGAGGATATGATAGTACTTTTCAGGGTAGTGGCCAAGATGTTTTTGTAGCTAAGTTTAACAATACATTAAGTTCATTATTGGCTTCTACTTATTATGGAGGTGTTAGCACTACTGAAGAAGTTGGCTCGATAGCCATTGATACTTCAGGAAATATATTTATTGCTGGTTCTTCGTATGGTAGTAATTATCAAAATGTTTTCATAGTCAAGTTAAATAGTACATTAAGTTCATTGTCAGCTTCCACTTCCCTGAGTTATTATAATGCCAGTTATGGCAATTCCATGGTTATTGATGCTTCAGGCAATGTTTTCATAGTGGGCAATACTGAAGCAAGCGATTTTCCAATTGTTGGAGGGTATGACAATACCTTTCAGGGCTCTGCGGATGTTTTCATAGCCAAGTTTAACAATACCTTAAGTTCATTATTGGCTTCTACTTATTTAGGTGGAGGCTATTTTGATTATGGCAACTCTATAGCCGTTGATTCGTCTGGAAATGTTTTTGTAACAGGTAGTACTAATTCAAGCGATTTCCCAATCGTTGGTGGCTATGATGGCAGTGTTAATGTTGGAAATAATTATGATGTTTTTGTAGCCAAGTTTAATAATACACTAAGTTCATTATTGGCATCTACATACCTAGGAGAATCTGAACAGGATTATGGCGCTTTCATAGCTATTGATGATGCTTCTGGAAATATTTTTGTGACGGGTAATACCGAATCAAGCAATTTCCCAACCGTTGGAGGCTATAGTAATTATTTTACTGGTTCCAGTGACGCTTTCTTGTCTAAGTTTAATAATGATCCAAGTATTACTGCAGCTATTTCCAAAAATGAAAACTCTTTTAAAAATAAATTTACTTTCAAAAATAATTCTATAAACTTCAACATTATTAAGTCTACTTATATTGGCGTAGATATTTATGAAACAAATGGTGCTTTAGTTAAAAGCATTTCTTATGGTTTTGTAAATACAGGTAATTATGAAATAAATATGAGTGATTTAAATATCGGGCCATATATTGCCAAAATTAGAATGGGAGAAGAAGTAAAAGGCGAGAAATTTATTATTATCAAATAAAAAATAGAATTAAATATTCAATCAGATATATTACTGCAAACGGAAGGTAACTAATTTTATGCTGTTAGTTTTTTTATTTTCCTCTGTGCCTCTGTGTCTCTGTGGTAAAAATATTTCCTATCAATGACCATTCACGAACTACTAAAAAAACACTGGGGCTTTGATCAGTTTCGTCCTTTGCAGCAAGAAATAATACAAGCTGTATTGGATAAAAAAGATACGCTTGCTTTATTGCCAACCGGTGGTGGAAAATCATTGTGCTTTCAAATACCTGCATTAGCACAAGAGGGAATTTGTATTGTTGTTTCGCCCCTTATTGCTTTAATGAAAGACCAAGTAAATAATCTACGTAAAAAAGAGATTAAAGCAAGTGCTATTTTCTCCGGCATGAGCAACAGGGAAATTGATATTACGCTGGATAACTGCATTCATGGAAATTATAAATTTTTATATGTTTCTCCTGAACGTTTACAAACAGAAATTTTTATTGAGAGAGTAAAAAAAATGAATGTGAATCTTATTGCCGTTGATGAAGCACATTGTATTTCTCAATGGGGTTATGATTTTAGGCCATCCTATTTACAAGTAGCAAACATTCGTGTGCTTTTACCCCATGTTCCAGTACTTGCTCTTACGGCAACTGCAACAGAAGAAGTTGTAAAAGATATTCAGGAGAAATTATTATTTAATAAAAATTCCAAACTCCCCTCTCCCTTGGGGAGAGAGCCTGTCCCGAACTTGATTCGGGAGGTTAGGGGTGAGGGCTCTGTCATTCGCAAAAGTTTTTTTCGTCCAAACATTTCCTACTCCGTTTTATTAGAAGATGATAAATTAGGCAAGCTATTAAGAATTGTTTCTCGAATAAAAGGTTCTGGAATTATTTATGTAAGAAATAGAAAAAAAACGCAAAGTATTGCTGAGTATTTAAATAAAAATAAAATTGCTGCATCTTTTTATCATGCAGGTTTAGATGCACAAACGCGAGATAAGCGTCAATTAGAATGGTTAAATAATAAAGTGAAAATTATTGTTTGTACCAATGCATTTGGAATGGGTATAGACAAGCCTGATGTTCGTTTTGTAATTCACATGGATATTCCTGATTCTCCCGAAGCCTATTTTCAAGAAGCAGGTCGTGCGGGTAGAGATGAGCAAAAGGCCTATGCCATTATTTTATATCAGCAAACAGATATAAAAACTTTAAAAGAACAAATTGAATTGTCTTTTCCCCCAATTGAAATGATAAAAAATATTTATCGTGCTTTAGGTTCTTATTTACAATTGGCAATTGGTTCCGGAAAAGACCAAACATTTCTTTTTAATCTGTATGATTTTTGCCAGGCTTATCCTTTCAATTTATTAACAACTTATAATGCTTTAAAAATTCTTGAACGAGCAGGGTATATTTCTTTAACTGAATCTGTATATATTCCATCTCGAATACATTTTCATGTTAAAAAAGAAGTATTGCTTAATTTTCAAGTGTCACATCCAAACTATGATATTGTTATTAAAACCATTCTCAGAACGTATGCCGGAGTATTTGATGAATACGTAAAAATTAATGAAGCTGATATTGCAAAAAAATGTAATCTTACAATAAAGCAAATTAAAGATATTCTTACACGTATTGCAAAGTCTGAAATTATATCTTATTTTCCTCAAACAGATTCTCCTAGGTTAACTTTTTTACAAGTGAGAATAGATTATAAACACTTATTTATTTCAAAAGAAGTATATCAAAATCGTAAAGCTTTATTAGAACATAGAATTAATACCATGATTCAATATGTTTCTGAAACTTCAAAATGTAGGAGTCAATTTTTACTCTCTTATTTTAATGAAGAAAAATCTACTTTTTGTGGAATATGTGATATATGTAGAGATTATCATAATAATGTACCAAATAATAATGAGTATAAATTAATTAAAGAAACTACTACTACAATTCTTTCTTCTCAACATTTAAGTTTATATCAATTGGTAAATTCTATACAAATTCCCGGAGTATCAGAAAAAAAAATATTGAAAGCATTAGATTGGTTAAAAGAAAATGAAGCTATTTTAGTAGATGATGAGAATAAATATTGCTTAAAGATGTAATAAAATGATTCTTTTGAATACGCTTCAATAGTGCATTGTACTTGAGTTTCTGAGTATGGTTATCAACACAAACCGCTATTTTATTAACATTCTTTTAAAAAAAAATCATAAAATCTTGCAAGAGAGCATAAAACATCTATATTTGCAACACAACACAATTATTTAATCATTTTAAATTTTATTAATTATGAACAAAGCAGAATTAGTTGACGCAATTGCAAACAATTCAAAGTTGACAAAATCAGATGCAAAAAAAGCATTAGATGCATTTATCACAGTAACTACTCATTCTCTTAAAAAAGGTAACAGAGTAGCTCTTGTAGGTTTTGGTTCTTTCTCAGTTTCTAAAAGAGCTGCTAGAAAAGGAAGAAATCCACAAACAGGAAAAGAAATTACAATCAAAGCTAGAAAAGTTGTTAAATTCAAAGCTGGTTCTGATTTATCAGGTACAGTTAACTAAGCAATTTCTAAAAGCAATAAAAACCCTCAACCGCTTGTCGATTGAGGGTTTTTGTTTTTGGTGACCTCGAGAACCTCGGCCACCGGTGTCTGAGGTTCTTGAAGAGACCTACCCAAAATAACCTTCCATCCCATAACAATTCCTTAACATTGTTTTTTATAATAATATAATACCTTTGCATAATAAATTTATCCTCTCTAAACAATGAACATATTTAATCTCTTAGCTCCAAAAGAAAAGAAGTTTTTTCCCATGTTTGAAAAGGCTACTTCCAATATTGTTGAAACTTCAAAAGTATTGGTAGAAATGGTAAATACTTCTTCAATGGAAAAAAGAAAAGAATTGATAAAAAAAATTGAAGAATTGGAGCATGTTGGTGATCAAATAACACATGACGTATTTGATCATTTGGGAAGAACATTTATTACTCCTTTTGATAGGGAGGATATTCATGAATTAGCTTCTGTTATTGATGATATTATTGATTTTATTCATGGAGCTTCAAAACGCATTGATTTGTATAAAGTGAATGAACTTCCTTCTGAAGTAAAAATTTTGGCTGATTTATGTTTAAAGGGTAGTATTGAATTAGACATCGCAATAAAGGAATTGAAAGATCTAAAAAGTGTTGAAAAAATTAATGAAGCATGTGTAAGAATTAATAGTATAGAAAATCATGCTGACGATATTTATAATATGTATATCGCAAAATTATTTGAGGAAGAAAAAGATCCTATTAAAATAATTAAGTTTAAAGAAATTATTTCTGCTCTTGAAGTTGCAACTGATAAATGCGAAGATGCTGCCAATGTTGTTAAATCTATTATTGTTAAACACGCTTAATAATTGAAACCCTGAATGGAACTTTTTATTGCTGTTGTAATACTTGCCTTGTGTTTTGATTTAATTAATGGATTTCATGATGCTGCAAATTCCATTGCTACAGTTGTATCTACTCGAGTACTTTCTCCGGGCATTGCTGTAATTTGGGCTGCCGCCTTTAATTTTATAGCCTATTGGATATTTCCAATGCATGTTGCTAATGCAGTTGCTAAAATTGTACACAAAGAAAATATTGATATGATTGTTATTTCTGCAGGATTGGCCTCTGCAATATTTTGGAATTTACTAACTTGGTATTATGGAATACCCTCTAGTTCATCCCATACATTAATTGGAGGTTTTGCAGGAGCTGGTATTGCTGCAGGCGGTATGGGAGCAATTGACATGGGTGCAATAATGAAACCCATTTATTTTATTGTGTTGGCGCCATTTATTGGCATGTTTGTGTCTTATACCATTTCAATTATTACACTTCATATTTGTAAAAGATCAAATCCTGTAAAAGTTGATAGGGTATTTAGGCGTTTACAATTATTATCTGCCGCTGCATATAGTTTGGGACATGGAGGAAACGATGCTCAAAAAGTAATGGGAATTATTGCTGCCGCTTCAGTTGCTCAGGGGCTTATTCCGGATTTACAACACATGCAGGAATGGATACCTATTGCGTGCTATACTGCCATCTCATTTGGTACGCTCATTGGTGGCTGGAGAATTGTAAAAACAATGGGGCAAAAAATTACAAAACTCACACCATTTGAAGGTTTTTCTGCAGAAACAGGTGGGGCCATTACTTTATTTGCTACAGGAGCACTTGGTATTCCCGTAAGTACTACACATACTATTACAGGCTCAATTATTGGTGTGGGAATTACAAAAAGACTTTCAGCAGTTAAATGGGGCGTAACACTAAATCTTGTTTGGGCTTGGCTACTTACAATCCCTGTTTCGGGTGTTCTTGCAATAATTTTTTATAAGTTGTTTAAGTTATTATAATATATGAAGATTGCTTCGCTTCTCTCGCAATGACGCTAAAAATTACCGTCATTGCGAGCGCGCTTTTTTGCGCGAGAAGCAATCTAATTATTTGAAGTAATGATCTCCTCCAACCTTTCAAAAATTTTTACCATAGCATAAGTATCCATTTTACAGTATTCAAGTAAAGCTTCTCGTGTTTCTGCAATGTGAAAAAGATCTTGCGCTTGATGCAAACTATGAAATGCTACCATAGCTAAAGCTCCACTATTAATTTTTAACTTATCATAACTTAATTCGGGGACCATTGCCGGTAAAATATTTTTGATGGAATGAGAGCCTTTCATTTCATGAATGTAATAATGTTTTTTTTCAAAAGGTTCCATCAAATCTTTAATACGAGAAATTCTATTCTTTATTTTCTCATCAAATTCTGGAAATAATTTTGCGAGTGATTGTAAAATTTTAATCTCAAAAGTTTTATCATAAACCAAAATACATCCTTCACATTCGGTATCTCTCAATAAATTTTCAATAAATTCTTTTCTTGGATCTCCTCCCGCTTGTGCTAAATATTCATAATGTATGAGTTTACTTTTAAGGGATTTTTTATAATGTAACGAGTATTGTACAGGAATATTTTCATAAGGGCGCGTATGAGAGAGCGATGGAATAGAGGGCATGGATGACTCAAAATCCATAAAATAAAGTGGATATTTAATGGTAGAGAAAAAATGTTGTAAACCTTCAAAATTAATAACCGCCTGTTGTTCTTTTACGCTTTGTATGTGCACTTGTTGTGCATGTTTTAAAGAAGCAATATCTTGAATATCTATTATTTTTTTAGTTCCGGAATTGTATAAAGCAAATTGTTCTTCTCTTGAAATTCCGGAAAGTTCAAAAACAGAATCTTTAGGGATATGTTTCCAGCAGTTACCCATAAAATTGCATTTGTAGGGAGAGAAGCATTGTTCGCCTATTTCTTTTATAGGAATGAAAGGCAAATTCAATACTTCTTTTAATTCAATAATTTTTGAATGTATTAAAGGTTGCATTTCTAATACATCTTTAAGTACTGAATTTATATTGAATAGTTTTTGAATGTCTAAAAAATCTTCACGAACATATTGATTATTGATTGTAATAATATTGATGTCTTCCAACTCAATTCCTGATTGTGTAATTATATAATATTGCAAAGCTGCGTCTTGAATATATACTGTACTAATTCTGGTTGAGCTTTTTACCTCATATGCTTTCCATTTATTGTTGTGCTTTACCAATATATCCATTGCTGCCAATACTTCATTATGATTAAAAGCAGCTTCGTAAATTACATCTGTACCTTCTTTTATTAATTTTTTGGTAAGTGCAACAGATGGTTTAAAATCTTTATGTGATTTAGGGCTCGCATCTATTCCATCAGGAAAAAGTTGCCTGGCAAGTATGCCCACATTATTTCCATTCGAAAATTTTATTTGATCATCAGTACTAACAGGATCTTTCCAATTGTAGTGGTATTTGTATAAATACAAAGCTTTAGTACATTGAAGTCCCTTTAAAAAAGAAGATTTGCTTAATATGTGTTTGTTTGTGCTCAATACTTTCAAAGTTAAAGAATGCATTTGAGCATTAAAAGCAAAATAGCTACCTACATGATAACATAAATGTTTATCGTAGATAGCCTTTCAGAGTACTCTTGGGAAGTACAAAAATCTTTTGCTTAAATTATTTATTGTGCTACATTAAATCTTCCGGAACCAATCGTTTCTCCGGCAAAATTAACAATGGTATATAAATACACACCCTTAGCCAAATCCTGAATATTTACAGTTGCATTTAATGTTGAAATATTTTTCTTGTCGATTAAACTTCCTGTAGAATTATAAATGGATAATGTATTGTTGTTTTGAGTAAGTCCGGAAAAAGTAATGTAAGATGTAGCAGGATTTGGATATACTGTTACATTATTATTATTGATATCGTTTATGTTTGTTAAAACAACATCATCATTTTTCTCTGCAAATGAAAAGGATGTTACTATACCATTACTTGGATAATAATTACATTCAACAATAGGATAACAATATCCGTTTGCCCACCATCTTAATTTATAAGAAGTAATTAATTTTGTTTTATAAAGCGTCCAACCTTGTCCATTTACAAAATAATAGGTTTCTCTAGTAATGTTTTTTGTATAAAATTGTTTAAGTGCATCAAAGGTACCTGTTGGGGTTGTAACACTCCCATATCCATTAATTTCACTTATTGTATTATACGTTACTACTTTTCTTACTGAATCAGCTAAATATTTGATTCCATTTATTTTTACATATTTCCCATATACTTGTTGGTATACAATAGCACTTGTACCATTAAAAGTATCCAAATAGGTAGAGTTATAATTCATTAATAATAATGGTTCATCATATTGAAATACCATAATAGAATTTGAAAGATTTGCAAATCCATCAATAGAAAGGTTCGTTGTTGAATTATGAAAGTACACTTCATTTTTATACATACTTGAAATGCCACATACTGTTGAATTAGGAAAACTATCTGCATACGCAGTAGTAGCGGAATTTACATATTCAACAGTATCTATAGTATGAACAACTAATGAAGAGAAATCCCAAGTTTGACTGGCTCCATTTTTTACAGCTTCAGTATTAATATTTGAAGGATAAACATAAGTAGTGTCATGATATACATACTTTGTTTGACCAGCTATAGGCATATCTTCACTTGTTATTTTAATGGCATTTTGCGCATTAGAATTAAAGCTTACGGCAAGTATTAGTAATGCAATTGGGTAAATTTTAATCATAAATCAGGGTTTAATTTTACTGCAAAGATAAGTATTTATACGCTATTCAACGAAGACAAATATATTTAAAAATCAGATTTTAAGATATTTACTTATAACTGAGCAAAGTAATTAATCAATATCCTATTTTTGTTTGATTAAGGTATATTGAGTAAGTTTTTCGATATTTTTATCAAATAAGGAGCAATGATAAACACCATCCGATAATTTAGAAAGAGATAAAGTATATTTTTGAGAACCTAATAGTAGTTTTTCTTCTAAAAGAAGCTTCCCTAAAATAGTATATATCTTAATGTAATAAGCATCAGTAGGTAAGTTTGCAAAATTAACTAATTCTGATGCAGGGTTAGGATATACAAGTATGTTTGGAGATTGTATTGCATTTTCAATACCTTCACTACTGTCAATTAATCTAAATGACGAAAATTTTAAATCATAAATAGAATCATAATCATTTCGGGCATAATAGCTACATTCTACTATAGGATACTGAGCATTTTCTGCCCACCATTTTAATTGAAAGCTTGTATCAACTATAGATTTATAATAGCTCCATCCTTGCCCTTGTATATAATTAAATACTTCTTTTTTTAAGCTTCTTGTAATATTTTGTCTAATAGCATTAAATATATTATTGGGTGTATATAAATCGCCATAGGCATCTACAAAACTAGTTTGACAAGTGGTAGCAATTATCCTTGTTGAATCAACAAAAACGGTATCCTTACCAATTTTTACATTTTTTCCGTAATAAGAGGTTTCGTCTGTTAAGCTTGTACTTGAAAGTGTATCTAAATAAGTATACGGATAGCGAATTATTTGCAAAGGGGGACTGCGTTTAATTATTTTTGAATTAGATGAATAAGCGTTACTTGCATTTCCTTCTATAAATAATCCAATACTATTGTTTTGTATATAGAAATCTTTTCCTTCTTCAGCTTTTACTGCACATATATTAGCATTAGAAAATACATTTTGATATAAAGTTTGGTTTGATTCTACAATATAAACGGTATCTGCAAAATGAGAATGCATATTGGTAAAATTCCATGTTTGCTGTACACCAATATTATTCATTATTTGTTTTGCAATAGCTACTTCTGGTAAAGAATCGTGCACTACATAAATTACATAACCGGGCTGAGCTAAATCTTCTTGAGTTATTATTGCGGCAGTTTGTGCAAATAAAATAGAAGCAAATAAAAAAAATAAAAATATAGTAACTATTACCTTAAACATAATAACACATAAAAATTATTAAGCGATTGCGCTATAGGTAAACTTGAGGGGGCCGGATCAATCGTAGCACAATGTAGATAGAGTATTTTATTTATTTAAAGTACAAAAGTAGATAAAAATCAGTTATTTTCATACAGCCAATTGCTTAAAATATAAAATAAGATGATAAATTTGCAATTTCAAAAAAATTATACCTTTGTTTTTATGCTTTTATTGTTGTTCTAGTATATTGAAAGAAAAAATGAATTCACAATATGTAATTATAGGGGGTACAACAAAGGCTGCTACCACATCTTTGTTTGAATATTTGAGCGCACATCCTGATATTTGTGGATCAAAATTTAAAGAGTCTCGTTTTTTTTTAGATGAAAATTATCCCCTTGAAAAAAAGATTCCTTTTGGTTCCATAGAGCAATACAATAGCCTTTTTGATGGATGTATAGATAAGCGAGTACGATTGGAAGCTAGTCCTGATTATTTATATTCTCATGAAACGCCACAAAAAATAAAGGCTTTAATTCCTAATGTTAAACTTATTTTTATTGTAAGAGAACCGGTTTCCAGGTTGGTTTCATGGTATAAGTTTGCAATACAGAATAACTTACTTTCTGCCACTATTTCTTTTGATGAATTTGTTGTAATGCAACAAAAACCATTACCGGGTTATAATAAAGAACAGCATTTTATGGCTCTTGAACAGGGTAAGTATGCACAATATCTTAGATCATACTATGATGCTTTTGGGCAAAACAACATTCTTATTTTATTTTATGAAGATATTGAAAGCCACCTTCATAATACCATAAAACAGGTATGCGAGTTTATAAGTATAAACGAACAATTTTATGAAACTTTTAATTTTCAAATTCATAATAAAACGGAAAAATTAAAATCACCTGCTTTTCATAATTTCTATCGTTCAACAAGAAGAGGGTTTAGAAAATTGGTTCCTAAATCTACTTTTATAGGAAAATGGTTAAGAGGGAAACAAAAAACAATAGAACCATTGTATTTAAAAATGAACAGAGATAAAAGAAGTACAAGTGTTACTATATCTCCCGAAACCCAATTTTTTTTACAATCGTATTATATGGGTCAAAAAGAAGCTTTAGGAAATATTTGCGGTAAACAAGTACCTTGGTAAGTTGAACTTTTTTTCTCCCTCTCCTTTGGAGAGGGCTGGGGAGAGGTCACATCCTAAAAACGCCAAATTCATTATCCATTTGTTGCTTGTAATCTTTTTCTTTTGCAAGTCCATCGTAAATAACAGCTAAGGACATGCCCAAGTAATTGCGTGTTTCTCTAGGATCAATTACTCCATCATCCCACAGTTGTCCGGATGCAAAAAATGCACTTGATTGATGTTCTACTTCTTTTGCAACTTTTGCTTTTACAGCTTTAGCTTGTTCTTCATTAATTTGAATACCTGCTTTCATGGCTGCTTCACGTTGTATCATTTCCATAACGCCTGTAAGCTGATCGGCCCCCATTACTGCAATTTTTGAATGAGGCCAAGAGAATAAAAAGCGTGGTTGAAATGCTCTGCCACACATAGCATAATTACCTGCACCATAAGAAGCACCAATAATTATAGTTATGGCAGGAACTTTAGAATTTGAAACTGCATTAATCATTTTAGCACCGTCTTTAATAATGCCCTGGTGTTCGTATTTTTTTCCTACCATAAAACCGGTAATATTTTGTAGGAAAAGGAGAGGGGTATTATTTTTATTGCAGAGCTGAATAAAATGTGCGCCTTTATTAGAAGCTTCTGGAAAGATAACGCCATTGTTTGCTATAATTCCTACTTGATATCCATTTATAAGTGCAAAACCCGTAACCAAAGTAGTTCCATAATCAGGTTTAAACTCTGTAAAATCAGAAGCATCAACAATGCGAGCAATTACTTCTCGGGCATCGTATTGTTTTTTGATATCGTCAGAAACGATGCCTAAAATTTCTTCTGCACTGTATTTGGGTTCTTGTATCTTTTCAGCTCTTTCTTGCTCTTGCGTATTTAAATGATTTATTAATTCACGAGCTATACGAATGGCATCATTTTCATCTTGTGCGAAAAAATCTGAAACGCCTGAAATTTTACTGTGTACTTCAGCTCCTCCTAATGTTTCATCATCAGTTATTTCTCCAGTTGCCATTTTTACTAAGGGTGGACCTGCCAAAAAAACTTTAGCTTGGTTTTTTATCATTATTACATAATCCGACATGCCCGGAATATAAGCTCCTCCGGCAGTACTGCTTCCAAATACAACAGAAATGGTTGGGATTTTTTTCTGTGATCTGCGTGTAATATCACGAAAGTTAGTTCCCCCTAAATTAAAAATGCTTGCTTGTTCTTGTAAATTAGCTCCTGCAGATTCTACCAAATAAATTACAGGTAAACGATTTTCTAGTGCAATTTCATTCAAACGCATTCCCTTTTGCAAAGTAACATGATCAACCGCTCCTCCTTTTATAGTGGGAATATTGGCTATAATTAAACTAAGTTTTCCGCATACCAAACCAATTCCGGCAGTAAGTGTTCCTCCAAGTGCAAATGAATCACGGCCAAAACCCGCTAATGGACAAAGTTCCATAAAGGGAGAATCTTGATCTAACAATAATTCTATACGCTCACGTGCAAGCATACGTCCAGCCTGTTTTACGCGTGAGGTAAGTTTTTCATCGCCCTGCCAAGTGCTTTTTTTCATTAAAGCTTCCAGCTCTTCTACTTTTTTTAACATCCCTGCATAATTAGCTTTATAGGCTTCTGAATTGGTATTTATTTTTGATTTGATTACTTGCATAAATTTCGTTGTTGTTTTTTAGTTGTTCGTTGTTAGAAAAACAATGGGCTAAAATAGAAATTACATTCATATCTGCCTAAAAAAGATTTACCTTTGTGTTTTCAAAAATTCAATTTTTATGAATACACACCATATAAAAACTAATTTAATTAATGCAATTAATCAAACTAGCAATCCAGTTTTATTGATGGAGATTAGCAAATTGATAGATATTAATTTGGATGACAAACAGGTTATTAAATTAAATAAAAAACAAATAGACGAAATTAAATTAGCTATAAAGGAAATAGAAAATGGGGAATTTTTAACACATGCAGCCGCTAAAAAAGAAATGAATAAATGGCTAAAAGATTAATATGGACAAAAATGTCCCATAAACAGAAGAAAGAAATTTTTGAATTTTGGAATAACCGTAATAAATCGAAAAATTATTCTAGAAAACTAAACGATTTGTTTAACGAAGCGGCAGAGCTACTACTGTTATATCCAAACCTTGGAAAAAAGATGGAAATTGAAAACGTTAGATTAAAATCGGTTAGGGATTTTGGCTTAGTATATCGAATAACAAAGAGCGAAATACAAATACTTACCATTTGGGATTTTAATAGAAATCCGGAAACCTTAAAAAATATATTGATTCAAATAAAAATACAAGACTAGGATATTTTTTAAGCGTTTTTATTTTATAGGTACAAATCTCATCATACCTCTCTAAAAAAAATTACCTTTGTTAGTGAGATTCAAAAGAGCCATCTCATTTTTATTTTAATATGCCTATGCTAAAACTCATCCCTCATCTCATTTTAAAAATCGCAGGTTGGAAAATTGATTACAATATGCCAACAGAAATGCGCAAAAAATGTGTATTGGTTGCTGCGCCTCATACCAGTAATTGGGATTTTGTATATGCCATGTGCACATTTAAAATTTTAAAAATTAAGGTTCGTTTTACTATTAAAAAAGAATGGGTTCGTTTTCCATTTAAATTATTAATGACTTCGCTTGGAGCTGTTGGTATTGATAGAAATCCTGCCCCCGGAAAAAAAGAGAAGAAAAGCATGGTTGAAGCCATGGTCGATTTATTTAAGGAACATAAAGAATTAGTTGTTGTTGTTACTGCTGAAGGCACAAGAAAAAAAGTTGAAAAATGGAAAACAGGATTTTATCATGTTGCCTTAAATGCAAAAGTGCCAATTGCATTGGGTTATCTCGATTACAAGAAAAAAATTGCCGGAGTAGGTAAAGTAATTATGCCAAGTGGCGATATGGCTGCCGATATGAAAAAAATAATGGACTTTTATAAAAACTTTACCCCTAAATTTCCAGAAAAATTCAGTTTGGATTTGCAGTATGTGTAGGGGCCCTCATCCTTGTTCCTTCTCCCTTTGGGAGAAGGATACGATTTTTGTAAAGAGAAGCATTTTAATTTGAGCCTTTAAATAGTACCTTTGTAGTGTTTTTCTAATAACCAATAACGAACAACTAATAAAATATGCGCAACAATTGGACCAAAGAAGAAATTAAAGCAATATATAATACCCCATTAATTGATTTATTATACAAAGCAGCTACTGTTCATCGTGAATTTCATAATCCAAGAGAAGTGCAGGTGAGTTCTCTTTTATCAATAAAAACAGGAGGTTGTACAGAAGATTGTTCTTATTGTTCCCAATCGGCTCGTTATAAAACAGAAATTAATGTTCATAAATTATTAAGTGTACAAGAGGTTATTGAATCGGCAAAAAATGCTAAAGCCGGTGGTTCGTCACGTTTTTGTATGGGAGCAGCTTGGAGAGAAGTGCGTGATAATAAAGATTTTGATAAAATTTTAGAAATGGTGCGTGAGGTAAATAATTTAGATATGGAAGTATGTTGCACCCTTGGAATGATTACAGAAAGTCAAGCAAAAAAATTAGAAGAGGCCGGATTATATGCCTACAATCACAATTTAGATACTTCAGAAGAAAATTATAATAATGTAATTACAACACGTACATATGAAGACCGGCTTAATACACTCAACAATGTTCGTAAAACCAAAATTACAGTTTGTAGTGGTGGCATAATTGGATTAGGAGAAAAAGAAGAAGATCGCATTAGCATGCTTTATACATTAAGTCATTTAACGCCACATCCTGAATCGGTACCCATAAATGCATTGGTACCCATTGATGGAACACCATTAGAAGTACAAGCAAATGTAACAACTTGGGATATGGTTCGTATGATTGCTACTGCACGTATTGTACTACCAAAATCGGATGTACGTTTATCTGCAGGTCGTACACAAATGAATATAGAAGCCCAAGCTTTATGTTTTATGGCCGGTGCTAATTCAATTTTTGCAGGTGATAAATTATTAACTACTCCCAATCCTGATTTTGATCAAGATAAAATGATGTTTGATTTATTAGGATTACTTCCTAGGCTGGCCTATGCAAAACAAAATGCAGAAGCTGTTTGTTGCTAACATTCTACTTTGGGGTTAATTTCATTTTATTTACATTGTAAAAAAATGAATAAACTCATGCAGCAATACCCTTTCCTGCGAATTGTGATATGTATTTTATTTTTATCTCTGTTTGTGAAAAACGTTCAGTCACAAATGGAAATAGAATACGAGTGTGAAGTAAGCAATAAAAAAGCGAAAAAGGTTTTTGAGCAAGGTATTTCTATTTATCAGAATTATTTAAGTGCAGAAGAAGCCGGCATTCCCATTCACAATCCAAGAACAAGACTTGATAGTGCGTATGCTATTTTTAAAGATGCAGCTGATTTAGAACCCTCCTTTGCCGATCCCAATTATTTTATGGCAGATATAAAATTAAAAGAGGCAGATTTGGCCTTAGATCCTCTTGATGATAGAGACTATCCCGATAATATGGAGGCTGATAAATGTTTAAAAGACATGGTAAGCAAAGCTAAAAAAGTAGTAGAGCTTTGTCCATCTATGTTTAAGTATGATGCCTATTATTGGTTAGGCTCTTATTATTATGAAAATCGACAATATGTTGATGCTAAAAATTATCTTTCTTATTATTCCCAACAAGCCAATGTAAACGAAAAAGATTTAGCATCTGCTAAAAATATGTTAAGCATTATGCAAATGGAATATTTTGATGTATTGGCAAATCCTGTTCCTTTTACTCCGGAAATAGTAAGGGGCCTTAGTACCGATAAAGATGAATACATTGCAAAACTTTCTCCTGATAATGAATATACTTTTTTTACCCGTAAATATTTTGGCAAAAGAAACAAGGGTGATTTAACAGACAATTGGTATGAAGATTTTACAGTGAGCGAAAGAGTCGATATTGATTCTTTTACGGTTGGTACGCCACTACCCAATCCATTTAATACAGGCACTTCGGGCCAAGGAGCTGTGGCAATTTCTATTGATAACAGAGAGTTATTTATTACAGTTGTTGAGCATATAAATTTATACGGCCATGGTTTTGAAAATGGAGATATTTATTATTCTGTTTTTCAGAATGGTAAATGGGGAGCTTTAATGAGTATTGGCGATAGCATTAATCATAGAGATACCTGGGAAGGTCAGCCTACTATTTCTGCTGATGGTAAAATACTTTATTTTGTAAGTGCACGAGAAGAAAGCATTGGCCAGAGTATGGATATATACAAATCCATAAGAAGGCCAAATGGCACATGGAGCAAACCCATTAATCTTGGCCCTACCATTAATACTGAAGGAGATGAAAAAACACCTTTCCTACATCCGGATAGCGAAACACTTTATTTTTCTTCTAACGGCAGGCCGGGCGGTATCGGTGGCTATGATATTTATTATGCAAAAATGCTTACTGATAATACTTGGACAAAACCTAAAAATATTGGTTATCCTATCAATTCAGAGGGAGATGAAGTTGCTTTTTTTGTAAGTACCGATGGTAAATTGGGATACTTTACATCTAATATGTTTTCTACAAAAAAAAATTGGGATTTGTATTCTTTTCCGTTATATGAGGGGGCAAGGCCTGAGAAAGTAGCATTTGTAAAAGGTCAACTTACAGATGACAAAGGCAATAAAATTACAGATGCAAAAGTTGAATTTAAAAGCTTAACTACAGGAAAAGTTACCGAAGGAGTTGTGGATAATGAAACAGGCAAATTTGTTGCTGTTGTTAAGGCAGATCCTAATAAAGAAAGCGAAGAAGTTGCCATGACTGTGAAGAAAAAGGGATATGTATACAGTACACAACTGGTAACTATAAAAGAGAAAGAGAATGAAGAAGATAAAAAAACAACAGCCAATAAAACAGAAAACGTAAAAACAGCAATTAAAAAAACTAGTGGCTTGCCTCCAAAAGCAGAAGTAAAAGTAGAAATTAAGCCTGTTAAATCCGGAGAAAAATATGTGTTAAAGGACATCAACTTTGCAACCAATCAATACGATTTAAGTTCAACTTCAAAAAAAATTATTGATGAGTTTGTTCAATTTTTAAAAGATAATCCAAGTGTTAAAGTTGCCATATACGGGCATACTGATAATGAAGGTGACCCACAACAAAATTTAGTATTGTCGGAAAATAGAGCCAAAGCAGTTTATGACTATTTACTTGAAACCGGTATTGTTGCTGTAAGATTAACCTATAAAGGTTTTGGAGCAACAAAACCAATTGACTCTAATGATACTGAATTAGGCAAAAGTAAAAACCGCAGAACAGAGTTTGAAATTATTTCAGTGCAGAATCCGTAAAAGCTAAGAGCCTTTAAATTTTATAATTTTATTTTAATATCATGGCTAAAGCCTCATTTTAGATCATTCATTAGCATTTTGATGTTTTAAAAATAAGTTTTAAATAATTATAAGGTGCGGTTTAATAAATAAACAAGCATGTTAAATAAATGAAGTTATATTTTTAGAAAAAAATGCAGTATCTTTGCACTCTCTTATAAAGAATAAGAGTGTTTTTCCTCCCCAAAACATGCCTATTTAATGGAAAAGAAAGAACCTAAAACCCTTTAAGAGGTTCTTATTTATATAATTGTTTTTAATTATTTTTCAAATACCATCTCCCTATGAGAAAGTTTATCTTTTTATCTGTTTTATCTTTTTTGTTTCTAATTACTAAGCTTTCTGCATTTACACTAAGTGCTACAAATGAGAGTGGTATATCTGGTTCTCAGGTGGTTGTTCCCATTACTGTAAAAGATTTTAACAAAATCATTTCAATGCAAGGCACCATCCAATGGGATGCAAGTGTTGCAACTTATGCAAGTGTTGAGCAATATGGTTTAAATGGTTTAAGTTCTAGTAATTTTGGTACTTCAAAAACTTCAAGTGGTAAACTTACCTTTTCATGGTTCGAAAGTGATTTAGTAGGTGTAACCCTATCGGATAATTCTGTTATTTTTGCTATACGTTTTACATTGATAGGAGCTGCAGGTACTACTTCTAATGTTTCATTTACCAGTTCACCCACTACTATTGAGGTAATAGATGAAAACATGGCAAATGTTACGGTTACTACATCAACCGGTATTATTACGGTTACAGGTACAACTAATCCTTGTTTATCCAATCCGGTTGTAGCATCTGTATTGGCTACCAATACAACTTGTGGAAATAGTAATGGTACTGCCTCAACTACTGTTTCCGGAGGAACATCTCCTTATACTTATGCTTGGAGCAATGGAGCTTCGACAAGCTCAGCTACCAACCTTGCTGCAGGTTCTTATACCGTAACCGTTACGGATGCCAATAGCTGTACTGCTACAGAAACAGCAACGATTAGTTCTTCTTCTGCAGTTACTGCGGCTGCTTCATCAACAGATGCTACATGCGGCCAAAGTAATGGTACGGCAACTGCAACAGCAAGTAGTGGAACATCTCCTTATACTTATTCATGGAGCAATGGAAAAACTACAGCTTCTCTTACGGGTCTTGCTACGGGCACTTATACTGTAACAATTACAGATGCTAAAGGGTGTACTGCTACAGCTACGACCACTGTTAATTCAAGCAATGGTCCAACGGTTACAACTGCTTCTGTAAATACTACATGTGGAGAAAGTAATGGAACGGCTGCTGCTACTGCAAGTGGCGGTACTTCTCCGTATACTTATTTATGGAGTAATGGAGCTTCGACAAGCTCAGCTACCAATCTTGCTGCAGGAACATATACGGTTACTGTTACAGATTCTAAAAGTTGTTCTACAACTGAATCTGTTACTATTGTTACTTCAACTGCTGTTTCCGCTACTGTAAGTTCAACAAATGAAACCAATTTATTATCTAATGGAACAGCTACTGTTACTGCAAGTGGCGGTACTTCACCTTATACCTATTTATGGAGCAATGGAGCTTCTTCAAGCTCAGCTACCAATCTTGCTGCAGGAACCTATACGGTAACAGTTACCGATGCAAATGGATGTTCTACAACTAAAAGTGTTACTATCACCAATACAACAACTACTACCAACGATACTTTAGCATTTGTGTTGGGTACGGCAACTGGTATTTCTGGTTCGCAAGTTACCATTCCGGTTAAAGTTGCTAATTTTACTGATGTAGTTTCAATTCAAGGAACAATACAATGGAATACAAGTGTAGCAACTTATGCCAGTGTTCAATCTTTTGGTTTATCAGGAATGAATGCAAGTAATTTTGGAACTACTTTAACAAGCTCAGGGAAATTAACATTTTCATGGAATGATGCTAATTTAACCGGACAAACATTAGCTGATTCTACTGTAATCTTTACCATTACCTATACCTTAGTTGGAAATGCCGGAGATCAAACAAGTTTAGATTTTAAAAATTCTCCTACTTCACTTGAGTTTATAGATAAAAATTTTAACCCACTTTCTTATAATGTATATTCAGGGAAAATTGAAATTTCTAGTGCTACTGATCCTTGTATTCTTAATCCTCCTTCAGTTAATTTAGGTGGAGATGTTGTATTGTGTAATGGAAATTCAGAAACCCTTTCTGCAGGTACAGGATTTTCTACTTACAGTTGGTCAACCGGATCAAATGATCAACATATTACTGTAAGTACAGCGGGCACATATTATGTTACAGTTACTGATGCCAATGGTTGTACTGCAAGTGATACAGTTGTTGTTACTGCTGCAAGTGCTGGTTGTAGTGAATTATTTATTTCTGAATATGTAGAAGGAAGTTCAAATAATAAAGCCATTGAAATATACAATCCTACTTCATCAACAATTAGTCTTTCTAGCTATAAAATTGTTTTATATAATAATGGAAGTGCTACTTCAAGTGCTACCATCACATTAAGCGGAAGCATTGCGGCTAAAGATGTGTATGTGTTAACGCATTCAAGTGCAGGAAGTACGTTAAAAGCATTGGCAGATCAAACATCAGGTTCATTAGGGTATAACGGAGATGATGTTGTTGCGCTTACAAAAAATGGAACTATAATCGACCAAGTTGGCCAAATTGGTCAAGCTACCGTTTGGACAGTGGGTTCCGGAACAACACAAGATCATACACTAGTAAGAAAAAGTTCTGTAAATGCAGGTCAAACCAATTGGACTGTTGGCGTTACAGAATGGGATGCTTATTCTTCAGATACATTTACCAATTTAGGTTCTCATACTTCTAATTGTTCAAATACTTCTAGCGGAAGCGCTGGTGCCGATGTTACAATTTGTAAAGGAGAAACAACAACATTAAATGCAAGTGGCGGTTCTTCTTATTTATGGCATACATCATCAACCTTAAGTAGTTTAACAATTGCTAATCCTGTTGCTGAACCTAAAACTACAACTACGTATATTGTAGATATTACTGATGCCAATGGTTGTGTAACGAGTGATAGTGTTACCGTTACAGTTAATCCGTTACCTACATTAACACTTACCTCTACAAAATCAACCAATGGCCAAGCCGATGGAACAGCAACAGTTGTTGCAAGTGGTGGTTCCGGAACTTATACTTACTCATGGAATACATCTCCTGTACAAACAACATCAACTGCTACGGGCCTTTTAGCAGGAACTTATGTTGTAACAGTTACGGATGGTAATTGCTCAACTACGGGAACTGTTACAGTACAAGATTCTACAATAGTTACGGATCCTTGCATTCTTAACCCACCTTCAGTTAATTTAGGAGGAGATGTGGTATTATGTACTAATACTTCAACAACACTTTCTGCAGGAACAGGATTTTCTACTTACAGTTGGTCAACCGGATCAAATGATGAACATATTACGGTGAGTACTGCCGGTACTTATTATGTTACCATTACAGATGCCAATGGTTGTACAGCTAGCGATACTATTGTTGTTACTATGAATACAACTTCTGGCTGTTCTGAACTTTTCTTGTCAGAATATGTTGAAGGAAGTTCAAATAATAAAGCTGTTGAAATATACAATCCTACTAATGCTGCTATAAGCCTTACCGGATATAAAATTGCATTTTATAATAATGGAAGTTTAACAGTTAACGGAACCATAACTCTTGTAGGAAGTATTGCTGCTAAAGATGTTTTTGTTTTAACACATTCAAGCGCTACAAGTTCTTTAAAGGCATTGGCAGATATGACTTCTGCTGCAATGGGATATAATGGTGATGATGTTGTTGCTTTAACAAAAAATGGAACCGTAATAGATCAGGTTGGAGAAATTGGCCAAGCTACCGTTTGGACAGTTGGTTCCGGTACAACTCAAGATCATACCCTAGTTAGAAAAAGTTCTGTAACAGCAGGTCAAACCAATTGGACAGTTGGTGCTACAGAATGGGATGCTTATGCAACAGATACCTATACTTATTTGAGCACACATACCTCTTCATGTGGTAATGCAGTTCCTTCAGCAGGATCAGATGTTGCTATTTGCGAAGGATCAAACACAACATTAAATGCAAGCGGTGGTACTGCATACCAATGGCATGCTTCAAATACATTAAGTAGTTTAACAATTGCTAACCCGGTTGCTGAACCTGAAAAAACTACAATATATATAGTTGATATTACAGATGGAAATGGATGTGTATCTACTGATAGTGTTACTGTAACAGTAAACGATGCTCCTTCTATTTCGTTAAGTTCTACTAATGCAACATGTGGGCAAAGTAATGGAACTGCTACAGCTACTGTAACAGGAGGAAAATCTCCTTATACTTATGTATGGAGTAATGGAGAAACATCGTCTTCAATTACTGCTCTTTCTGAAGCTAGTTATATTGTAACGGTTACTGATGCCAATGGTTGTTCTTCATCAGATACTGTTAAAGTTGAATCTTATTCTTCACCAGTTGTAACAATAACTGCCTATGATGCTACATGCGGACAAAATAATGGAGGAGTTTCTGCCAGCGTAACAGGCGGTAAATCTCCTTATACCTATTTATGGAATAATGGTAAAACAACTTCTGCTTTTACAGGCATAGCTGCAGGAACTTATATTGTAACAGTTACTGATGCGAATGGTTGTATAGCTACTGATACAGCACTAGTAAATTCATCTGCAGGTTTAACAGTTACTGTTTCTACTACCAATGCAAAATGCAGTGAAAGCAATGGTGAAGTTGCTGCAAGTGTAAGTGGAGGAACTTCTCCTTATACCTATTCATGGAGTAATGGAGCTTCGACAAGCTCAGCTACCAATCTTGCGGCTGGTTCTTATACGGTAACGGTTACCGATTCTAAAGGATGTACAGGTACTGCTACTGCTACTGTTACATCAACAACTGCACCTACTGTTACCATATCAGCATCTAATGCAACATGTGGAAATAGTAATGGAGCAGCTACTGCTGCAGTAAGTGGCGGAACATCTCCTTATACTTATGTATGGAGCAATGGAAAAACTACTGCATCTATTACGGGCTTATCAAGTGGTGCATATTACGTTACAGTAACTGATGCGAATGGTTGTACCGGAAAAGCTACCACTACGGTTTCATCAAGTACCGGGCCTTCTGTAACAATTGCTACTACAAAAGCTACATGCGGACAAAGTAACGGTTATGCTTCAGCAACAGTAACAGGAGGAACTTCTCCATACACTTATTTGTGGAGTAATGGTCAAACTACTTCATTTGATCAATCTCTTGCTGCTGGATCTTATACACTAATAGTTACAGATGCTAATGGTTGTACTACCACATCTACTGCTACTATTTCAAATTCAAATGGACCAAGTGTAAGTGTTGTAACAACAGCTGCTACATGTGGCAATAGTAATGGAACAGCTACTGCTACTGCTAGTAGTGGAACATCTCCTTATACGTATTCTTGGAGCAATGGAGCTTCGACAAGTTCAGCTACCAGCCTTGCTGCTGGTTCTTATAGCGTAACAATTACTGATGCAAATGGATGTACTGCTACTGAAACAGTTACTATTAGCTCTTCATCAAGCATAACAATAAAAGTGTCATCTGCTAACGCAAGTTGTGGACAAAGCAACGGTGGTGCATATGTAACTGTAAGTGGAGGAACATCTCCATATACTTATTTGTGGAGTAATGGAAATACTACTTATTACGCTTCAAATCTTGCTGCCGGAACCTATACTGTAAAAGTTACTGATGCAAACGGATGTTCATCAACCGAAACTGTTACTATTAGTTCTACTTCCGGACCAAGTATAAAAGTTAGTACTACTGATGCTTCATGCGGACAAAATAATGGTTATGCTGAAGCTACCGTAACCGGAGGAACATCTCCATATACTTATTCATGGAGCAATGGAGCTTCGACAAGCTCAGCTACCAATCTTGCTGCAGGTTCTTATACTGTAACTGTTACGGATGCGAATGGTTGTACTGCTACTGCTACTGCTAATATTAGCAATACATCTGGCCCAACTGTTAGTGTAAAAGTTACTGACGATTATTGTACACAATCAAAAGGAAAGGCTACTGCTAATGTAACAGGAGGTACAGGACCTTATACTTATTTATGGAGCAATGGAAAAACAACTTATAAAATAACCAATCTTTCTGCAGGAACTTATTCATTAATAGTTACCGATGCTAATGGTTGTAGTACAACTCAATCAATAACTGTGATTGATAATGCTGCACCTACACTTACTGTTTCTTCAACAGATGCAGTAAATGGAAATGCAAATGGTACGGCAACTGTTGTTGTTACAGGAGGAACAGGAACGTATACCTATAGCTGGAGTACTACTCCGGTTCAAACTACATCAACTGCAACTGGGCTTTTACCAGGAACATATACTGTAACAGTAAGCGATGGTAATTGTACTGCTACAGAAAGTGTAGTTGTAAATGATACTGTAACAACTGATCCATGTATTCTTAATCCTATTACAATTGATTTAGGTGGCGATAAAATTATTTGCAAAGGCGAAAGTGTAACACTTGATGCAGGAGCAGGTTTTGTTTCTTATTTATGGTCAAACGGTGCTACAACGCAAACTATATCTGTAAATACTGCTTCCGCTTATGCTGTAACGGTAACAGATAAAAATGGATGTACAGCTGTAGATGAAGTTCACATTAGCTTTAGTACTGTACCTTTAGTGAATTTAGGTGGAGATATTGTACTATGTCAAAATACAAGTACGGTGATCGATGCTGGTAATGGATATTATGCTTATTCTTGGTCAACAGGAGAAAATACATCAAGTATTGTTGCTGATTCAGCCGGAACTTATTATGTAACAGTTACAGATTCTAATGGTTGTTCATCATCTGACACTGTTGTTGTAGATGTAAATACCAATACTATTAGTGGTTGCAACGAACTTTACTTATCAGAATATATAGAAGGTAGTTCAAATAATAAATCAGTTGAAATTTTTAATCCAACATCAGGAAGTATTGATTTGGTTAATTATTCAATCTCAATATATACAAATGGAAGTTTAACTGCTTCTTCAACTATTAATTTAAAAGGCATGTTAAATGGAGGAGATGTTTTTGTATTGTCTAATCCAAGTGCGGCAGCAGACATCTTAAACGTTACAGATCTTACTACGGGCTCTATTAATTTTAATGGTAATGATGTTGTAACACTTGATAAAAATGGAGTTGTTATAGACAAAATTGGAGAAATAGGCCAATCAACATCATGGACTGTTGATACAGGAAGTACTGAAAATTATACTTTAGTTAGAAATTACAATGTAACAACAGGCCAAACCAATTGGATTGTGGGTGCCACAGAATGGGATGTTTATTCAATAGATACTTATTCGTATCTAGGATATCATAATTCACTTTGTTCTCAATTACAAACTCCGGATGCAGGTAATGATGTAAATATTTGTCAAGGTGATACTGTTCAATTAAATGCTAAAGGTGGCAAAACATATGAGTGGTACACATCATCAAGCTTAAGCGATGTACATGTTGCAAATCCATTTGCAACGCCAAGTACAACTACAACTTATTATATTGATATCATTAATAACAATGGCTGTAAATTTACTGATAGCGTTACGGTATATGTAAATGCAGCGTCTTCTGTAAATATTGGAAACGATACTATTGTTTGTCAATCAACTTATACTTTAAATGCAGGAACAGGTTACAATTCTTATTTATGGTCAACCGGACAAACAACATCAACGCTTACTGTTGCAAATTCTGGAATTTATACTGTATATGTAACCAATCAATATGCTTGTGTTTCATCTGATGAAATTGAAGTGGTATTAATGGGAGGTGGTTCTATCTCGTTAGGAAATGATACAAGTGTTTGCAATACGGATCCTATGGTAATTAATGCAGGCACCGGCTATACATACTATTCTTGGTCTACAGGATCAAATGATGTTTCAATTACAGTTACACAATCGGGTTCCTATAGCGTTACGGTACTTGATACCAACGGATGTAAGAGTAGCGATACTTTAGTTGTGAAATTAGGTGCCGGAGTAGGTCTAGGAAGTAATTTAGTTTTATGTAATGGCAATGCTGTAGTAATTAATGCTGGTTCCGGATATGCATCTTATTTATGGTCTACAGGAGCAACATCACAAGATATTACAGTAACATCAAGTGGAAATTATGCTGTTGTTGCAATAGATAAAGCAAATTGTGCTTCTACAGATACTATTGAAGTATCAATGGATAATACTCCTTCTGTTGTATTAGGAAATGATACTGCAATATGTAAAGGTGCAAGTGTAACACTTGATGCCGGATCAGGATTTAGTTCATATATTTGGAGTAATGGAGATTCAACACAAACTATAAAAGTTACAGATGGCGGTTATTATACTGTAAATGTTGTTAAAGCCAATGGTTGTGTGAGTGTTGATAGTGTTGATGTAACGGTATATTTGGTGCCGAGTGTAACATTTGGTCCAACGCAATATTTATGTTCAGGCTCATCCTATACCATTAATGCAGGCTCAGGTTATGCCAGCTACTTGTGGAGTAATGGAAGTACCGATACTTCAATTACAGTAACTACAAATGGATACTACTATGTATTGGTAAGTGATACCAATGGTTGTTCAACATCGGGTGGTGTTCAAGTAGAGCAATACAAAACACCTGCAGTTAATTTAGGTGCTGATACAGTGCTTTGCCAGGGAGATGAATTACAATTAAATGCCGGCACAGGTTATGTTTCTTATCATTGGTCAACAGGAGCATCTACTCAAACTGTTAATGTTACTACAATTGGAACTTATTCAGTAATGGTTGAAGATACCAATGGTTGTACAAGTATGGATACCATAACAATTGCTATATGTGCAGGAATTGCAGAATTATCTGAAAATATAACTATTCAATTGTTTCCTAATCCGGTTTCAGAAGAATTAAATGTTGTTATGACTTCCTCTTCCGGAAATAAGGGAATTGATAAAGTAGAAGTATTTAATTCTATTGGAGAATTAATTTCCAGTAAAATGGTAATGGGTGAAAAGAGTGCTAATATTAGCTTCCTAAATAAATCAGAAGGAGTTTATACCATAAGAGTGTTTAGCCGAGAGCATGTTATTTCACAAATGGTAACTAAAGTAAATTAGAAGCAAAATTCTAATAAAAACTAAAATCCCGACTATCAATGATGGTTGGGATTTTAGTTTTTATACTATTATTTTACTAAACCTAATGACTAATATTGTTTTATTAAGGATTGGTAAGGGATATTAAGCTCATTGGCTTTTTCCTTTAATCTAGTTAATAAACATTCTGGTAGACGAATTGAAAACGTGATGTTAGTTTTAAATCAGGAAAGAACACCTATTTAAAATCCGTTTATGCATTATATTGGCAGACCAAATAGTAATTCAATGCCCTTTCCGTATCAAAAAATAGTCTGTTTTGTTTTTTCGCTTTTATTTTTACTAAATAGTAAAATATATTCTTTTACTCGTATTGATACCATTCCACATTCAACTCATGAAATAATTAAAAAAGAAAAATTAGTACGAGCTGATGGCATATTAAATACGAAAGGCTGGGCTCGATCTTTTTTATTCGATTTTAATAAAAGAGATATACGAGGCAAATTAAAAGAATGGGATAACTACAATATTATTCATCCTGATTTTAGTTTAGCAGTTACTTGTGCAAAAATTCCCCTGGCTCAAATTATGTTGCTGAAATATAGAGACCATATAACAACTAAAATATATTCTACTACAAAAATTATTTTATTGCCTTTTCGAAAAGCGAAAATGCCTTGTAGTCCTGATAGTGGGGATATTATTTTATACAAAAGAAAAAATTCATTGCAGTTTGTAAGAAAATCAGAGGAAAGAGATGTTGTTATCGATTTTCCGAAATTTATCATTGATGCAGATACAGGAATTAGTGCCGAACTAATTTTAAACCAGGAAAACGATAAAGAAAATATTTCCATTGCATTGCCTTGGAAAGAAAATTCATATTTCTTTACAGTAAGTCAAAAAATTATTGCGATGCCCGTTGAGGGAAAAGTACAGATTGGGAAAAAAGAAATTAGTTTAAGTGCAAAAGATACATATGCTGTTTTAGATTGGGGAAGAACTGTTCGACCTAAGAAAAACAATTGGCAGTGGGGGTTTGGGTGTTTGCGAAATGATACGGTAACAATTTCATGGAATATTGGAACAAGAAATGACACAACAGATATTGGTTATTCTCAAAATATTATTTTCTATAACGGCATTGGTCATAAAATTGATACTATTAATATTGCGTTTGATAAAACTAATTTATTAACCTCTTGGAAAATTACAAGCAGTAATCATCGTTTTGAAATGATTTTTACTCCTTTTATGAAAGAAGCAAGTAAACGAAATTATTTATTTTTTAAAAACGATTTAAAACAAGTAATGGGTTATTACAATGGATATGTTATTCTTGATAATGGTAATCGAATTGAAATAAAAAATGCTTTGGGTTTGCTTGAGGATGTACACAACGAATAATTTAAGAGTTATTAAAATTCTCCTTATCATAATCTTCGGTTGATTTTTTTTGTCTATTTGTACACAACTAATTTTGAAATATCATAAGATTTTTCTTAAGCCTGTAAGCGTAACTATAAAAAAATTAGTTTTACGATTTTGAATTTACGTTTTAAAGATTTTTTAATGCATGTATCCTTTCTAATAAGGGAGGATGTGAATAATGCACAAACACATATGCCGGGTGGGGATTTAAATTGCTTAAATGTTTTACTGATAATTTAACTAAGGCTGTTTGCAATGATAATCCATTATAGGTTTCTGCGGCATATTGGTCGGCTTCAAATTCATTTTTTCTCGATAACATGTTCATGCCAATGCCTAATAACATTGATAATGGGCTATACAACATACCAAAGGTAATAATGGCAATGTGAAAACTAGGCTGAGAAACACCAAGAGCATAAGATAATGCAGGAGTGTTTATAAAAAGAGATAAAATAAAAAGCATGATACCGCTTTGAATGATTGAAATTAGAATTGACCATAAGGTATGTTTTTTCTTATAATGACCTACTTCATGTGCTAAAATGCCTACTAATTCTTCCGTTGAGTGATCATTAATAAGTGTATCGTACAATACAATTCTTTTTTTAGGGCCTAGGCCACTAAAATAGGCATTGGCTTTTGTAGATCTTTTTGAGCCATCAATCACAAATAAATTATCCAATTGAAATCCTACTTTTTTACAATACTCTTCAATTGCTTTTCTTAATTCTCCATCAGGCAAAGGAGATAATTTGTTAAATAAGGGAACGATCAACGATGAATAAAACATAACCATTAGTATTGAAAATAACGTAAACACAATCCAAGCATATACCCAAAATAAATTTCCTGCAGTTTGATAAAACCAAATAAATAATGAGAGTAGCGCTCCTCCAATAATACCCCCCAATAAATAACCTTTTAATTTGTCTATAAAATAAGTACCTAATGTAGTTTTATTAAAGCCAAATTTTTCTTCTATCACAAAGGTGTGATAAAGTGAAAAGGGTAGACTTAGTATATCTGACGCAATACCAATTATTCCAAAAAAGAGAAGAGCCATTAAAATAGGAGACTGCGTATATTGGCGAACAAAATTATCAACATAAACAAAGCCATCAGCAAATAACATAATTAGCATTGATAGTAAGCTAAAAGTATTGCTGAGTAAAGAAAATTGATAATTTACCTTTTCATATTCTTGAGACTTTTTATATTCATCTTCATTATATATTCCCTTTACTTCTTCAGGAAGCTGACTATCCCATCTTTTAAAATTTAAATAATCTAGAATACGATCAAGGATAAAATCAAAAAACAGTAAAGAGATAATTATTGTAAATAATAAATGGGCCATAAATAATTTGATAAATGATGCAAACAAAAAACGCAAATACCTAAAATAAAGATATTTGCGTTTTTAATTGGCGGAGAGAGGGGTTCCACAATATCTTCAATCTCTCATTTTTTATTTTACTATATAAAACATACTCATCCTTAGTAAATTCAATACCTACAACGGTTCCGTAAAGATATACATTATTTACATGGATTTAAATAAATCGAGATAAATAGAATAAATGTGGGCTAAATGTGGGCTAAACCGTATCTTTGCATTATGGCTACAATTAGATTTATAATTCAAAGTAAAAATAATCCTACCGGAATATTTGTACGATTAAAAGAAGGAAGAACGCTTGATCTAAAAGCAAGAACCCAATTTTTAGTTAATCCTAATGATTGGAGTGTTACCAAAGGCCAACCAAAAAATCTAAAAGATGCCGGTTTTAAGAGGCTTCACAATGACCTTGAAAATTTTAAAACAGAATTATTAAATGCTTATAACAAAAGTGTTAGAACTACCTCTATTAATTCTCAATGGTTGAAAGAGTTTATTACTCCCCCTCAGCAGCCTGATGAAATTACCACTAAGCTTATTGAATACTTTGATTTTTATGCAAAGCATAAAAAGAATGAAATGAAAAAGGCCTCATTTGTTAAGTTAAATGTGATAAAGCATCTTCTTGAGCGTTTTCAGCTAGCTACTAAAACAGAATATTTAATAAAGGATGTTGATAATAACTTTAAACTAAAGTTTGAATCCTATTGTATGCAGGAAAATTATGCTCAAAATACAATAGCACGTACAATAAAATTTATTAAGACAATTTGCTATCATGCTCAAACCAATAAGATAGAAACAAGTCATTTATTACAAAGTATAAAAACTGACATTCAAAAAGTGGATAAAATCTATTTGACAATAGATGAACTTGCATTAATAAAAAATGCAACACTTGATGGTAAGGAATATTTAATAAATGCAAGAGATTGGCTCATTATAAGCTGTGAAACGGGCCAGCGTGTTTCAGATTTTATGCGTTTTACAAAAGAGCAAATAAGATATGAGAACGGAAAACCATTGATAGAGTTTACTCAAGTTAAAACCGACAAAATAATGACGGTTCCACTAAGTAAAATGGTGATGGCAATACTTCAAAAAAGAGGAGGAGAGTTTCCAAGAAAAATTAGTGATCAAAGATATAATGAGTTTATTAAAATTGTTTGTAAGCTTTCCGGCATAACTCAACAAATAAGCGGTGGCAAGCAAAACCCGATAACACATAAGAAAGAATCAGGAATTTTTGAAAAATGGCAATTGGTTACAAGTCATATTGGAAGAAGGTCATTTGCCTCCAATAATTATGGTCGTATTCCTACCTCTTTATTAATAGGCGCAACAGGTCATAGTACGGAGGGTATGTTTCTTGAATATATTGGTAAAACAGATACTCAAAAGGCAATACAGTTAGCTGAGTATTTTTAGTTAATATATCCTTACATAACCCATTTAACAAAAGAAAATGAATAAAGCATACAATAAAATAATAGATTGTTTCTGGTATATAGAATTTTGGGATTGTTTTGAAAGAGACGTGGAAGGATTACTGTCTTATATGGATGGTTTAGGAATCGATGAATTACTTACGCCATTTAAAGATGAAATAAAATGTAATTTGGTTTTATTGTCGAAAGAAAAGCAAATTACATATCTAAAATCCTTATTAAGTAATCGCCCTTTATATCTAAGAGATGAAAATTTTAATGAGGAAAGATGTTTTGTAATGGATCATATTAAAAACCCTGAAAACGGTATTAATAATGGGCTTCGTAAAGACTATATAATTTTTACTTATCAATTTTGGACAAGAGTACAAGAAGTAATTAAAGAGGGTTGCATAATACATGACATAGAATGCATAGAAGAAGATTTAAATGGGATAAAAAATATTAGATCATTTTATTTATTGAAAAATGCTGCTGATTATAAGGAGGACTTAAGCAATACTACACCAACTGAAAAAATTATATATCTCAATGAAGTGGGAATTATAAATTTTTTAAAAGTTAAACATCCATTTAAAAATAACGTTAATAGACTTGCGACACTTCTTTCAGCAATTACAGGAGAAAACCACACAACAATTAGTTCTACGCTCAATGTCATAATTAATAATCCTGAAAGCTCTAAAAATCCATATAATGCAAAAAAAATGGATTCAGTAAATAAGGTACTTGCCGAACTTAAGAAGATTGGATTCGACCCAATTAAACGTATTTAATGCAATTTAGGTTTTACCTAAAAATTACCTAAGTTTTCTTTGCGCTTATTAATTAAAAAAATAAGTACAATGAAAAATCCTATTCCAAATTCTACTATTCTTCATAACGTATCGTATGAAGAATATTTATCCGGTCAAGAGCAGCTACAAGAACAATTAAAAGAGTTGAAACAAAACTTTCAACCAAAGGAGCCTGAAGAGTATTTAACGCGTGATCAGGTGAAACAAATGCTTAAATGTGATATTTCAACAGTTCATAATTGGACACGCAAGGGGAAACTAAAAGCTTATGGCATTGGGAATCGTGTTTATTACAAACTGACTGAAGTTTTAGCTGCAATAAAACCGCTTAATGAAAAGAAAGGAGCTAACAATGAATAATTCCATCGTAGCTCCTAGTAATTCTTCAAACTCGCAAAGTAAAGATACGAATATAACAAGGCTTAATCCGCAATTTGATGACAGTATTTTTGATCCCGAAAAAATCATTAATCACATTAAACAATTGGTAAAGAAAAATGAACCAATTTTACACACTGAAATATTAAACCAATTGATTGAACAGTTTGAACCGTTAGATTTTGAAATGTTGGCATTCCCTGAAGTTGAAGAATTTAGAAAACAATTAGAAAACCTCAATCCTGAAAATGAACAAGCAAAGGATATAAGAAAACGACTTGATAAAATTAAAGTCAATGCGAAGCATTATCGGATATTATCAATAAAGAATGTTTCCAAAACAGCTTTAAAGAATCGTTGGGGCTTATGTAAAAACAACGATTTTATTTACCTGTATAATGGAACCTATTGGGCTGAAATAGATAAAGAGGTATTCCAAAAATTCTTGGGTGAAGCAGCGGAAAAAATGGGTGTTCGTTGGGATAATGCACAGGATTATCTATTTAGGGAACAGTTGTTTAAACAATTCCTCGCAACGGAATATATAAATACCCCCCAAGTCAAAAATAATATAGTACTGATCAATTTAAAAAATGGCACATTTGAAATAAGCCCACTGGGAACAAAATTAAGACCATTTAACTGTTCAGATTTCATTACCTATCAATTGCCATTTGACTACAACCCTCAGGCAAGTGCACCTTTATTTGAAGAATATTTAAATAAAGTGTTGCCTGATAAGGAAAGTCAAAGGATTTTGGCTGAATATCTAGGTTACGTATTTATTAAGCATAGCAGTAATACATTAAAAGAAGAAAAAGCCCTAATACTTTACGGAGCCGGAGCAAACGGTAAGTCTGTTTTGTTTGATATTGTAACTGCACTTATGGGAAGGGAGAATGTAAGTAACTATACTTTGCAAAATCTTACAGAAGAAAAAGGGTTTTACCGTGCTAAAATTGCAAACAAATTATTGAATTATTGTAGTGATATAAGTACAAAATTAGAAGTTGCAATGTTCAAGCAATTGGTTTCAGGTGAACCCGTGGAAGCCTGTTTAAAATACGGTCAGCCTTTTACAATGAATGATTATTCAAAGTTTATTTTCAATTGTAATGAATTACCAAAAGATATCGAACACTCGAATGCTTATTATAGAAGGTTTTTAATCATTCCTTTTTGCGTAACAATACCGGAGCAGGATCAGGATAAGCAATTAAGCTATAAAATCATTGATAAAGAACTTTCAGGAGTTTTTAATTGGGTATTAGAAGGGCTTAACCGATTATTGGAACAAAAACGATTTTCTCATTGTGAAGCTGCAAAACAAGCTATTGAACAATATAAAACTGAAAGTAATAGTATTAAACTGTTTCTAGACGAAAGTGGCTACAAAAACAACTCAACCGATTACCAATTAATCAAAGATTTATATCCGGAATATAGGAACTATTGTATTGCGGATGGCATGATAGCATTTAAGAAAATCAATTTTTCCAAGCAACTCCAGGCATTAGGAGTATCCCTTGGCAGGGAGTCAGGTACTGGACAAAAGATAGCCTATTTAAAAAAAGATAACTCATCATTTTAAAAGAAAAAATGTTTTCTGATTCCTTCACACAATTCACACAATTCACAGAAAAAGGAAAATTAAATTTCTGCTTTGTGAAAAATGTGAAAAGTGTGAACATCTGATACAAAAGTATATTTCACCAATGACAAATGAACACCGATACATATTAGAGATGGGCAGTAAAAAGCACTATTGCCCTAACTGTGGTAAAAAAGCCTTTGTTCGATACATTGATATTAATACAGGTAACTACTTACCGGAACTATATGGCCGTTGCGACCGTGAAATAAATTGTAGCTGCCATTTTAATCCCTATACAGATGGATACGCAAAAATGATACGGGATCAGGAACGGGGCAAGTATTCAGGTAATTGGAAACCACAAAGACCTGCACCCATGCCAAAACCAGCCGCAAAATCCGAAACTGTATTTATTCCAAAGGATGTATTCAAACAAACATTAATATGCGAAGGCTATGAACAAAACATATTCATTCAAAATCTTTTAAACAATGTTGCATTTCCTTTTGAAACTAAAGATGTGGACCGGATAATTTCTCAATATTGTTTAGGTACAGTTTGCGATGGATACAGAGCCGGATCAATTACATTTCCTTTTATTGATAAGATTGACAACGTCCGTACTATTCAGGTAAAACAATTTGACCAAGAAAACCGCACTATAGGAACGGATTTTTTACACTCAATTATTGAAAAGCAGCACCAAAATAAAAATGAAGAGCTGCCTGGTTGGTTGAAAGAATACAATACAAACGATTCAAAAGTTTCCTGTTTATTTGGCGAACACCTTTTGAATAAATACTTATTCAATCCTGTTGCGCTAGTTGAAGCACCAAAGACGGCTATTTACGGAACATTGTATTTAGGATTCCCTGACAATACTGAAAATTTACTTTGGTTGGCCGTTTATAATCTTAGTAGTTTAAATTTCGAGAAATGCAAAGTATTAAAAGGAAGGGATGTTTATTTGTTTCCAGATCTATCAAGAAACGGTAACGCCTTTGAATTATGGAGCAAAAAAGCAAAAGAATTTTCAGACCGTATGCCTGGTACATGGTTTGAAATTTCAGACTTACTGGAAAAGCTTGCGCCAAATAAACTAAAAGAACAAGGTAATGATATTGCCGACATACTTATAAAAATGGATTGGCGAAAATTCAGAACTCAATCAGTTGAACAAATACATGAAAAAATCATAGTTGAGCAAATACTACTTCAGCCAAAACCGGAGCCGATAACAGTCCCCAAAAGTGAAATAGGTGAAAAAAGTGAAGCTATAAAAACAAATTTTATAAATGATGATTTTGATGTAAAGAAAGTCATAGAAAATAATTTATGGAATATTTCCCAACTTGAAGATTTCTTTAATACAACAGCCCTTCCAACTCATCCAATAAAATTGGGAGCATGTACTACTATAACAGATGTTAATTTTTTTGTCAGTTCGCACTTAGCTACAGTAAAGGCAAATAATGGTAACCGAACTTTTTTACCATATTTTAACCGGTTAAAGGAAATAAAAACAAAATTAGAATCAAATGGTCAAATATCCACCTGAAAATATATCAAAAGAATAAAAAAATTAATTTCTATGCCCAAGTAATAACAACAAATAGCATTTATAACATAACAGACTCATTATCAAACGGAATTTTATTATTAAAATTTCTTTGGAACTAAATTCCATTCTTTTTCAAAATAAATGACGGACTGACAATCCTTATATATATATCCTTTTCATTATTTATAAAATTTAATTTATTTAAAATCAATTTTTTATTTAAAAATTTGATATGAACTACATTAAAATTGGGATTAATAAGGTATATAACTATTTCCAAAATGCTTTAATGTTAGATTGCCATTATTCCATAATGTTTGCTTAATATCTAACCGGGCAGTATTACTAAATCCAATTTGTTTCAATCTCATATCAGTTAAATCAATCAACTCACTTACTCTAGTTATATTATGCTTTTCAAACATTCTTATTGTTGATTTTTTAAAATCAAATTCGGTTAAGAATAGGGTGCCGGTACTTAACTTTTTCTTGCCGGCTAATCTATCATAGGCTTTTATTGCAGATGCAAGTCTATTACCAATTTTCTTCCATGTTCTAAAATATAAAAGGTTTATATTTTCTGTGGTAGTACCCATGCAATTTGCCACATGTTTTATTTTATATCCATGCTCATACAAAAATTTTATAAGCGTTTTTTCTCGATCGTTAAGTTTTAACACCCTTGCCAACTCAGATTTATGAAGTAGGGTAAATACTCGCCTAACTTCTTTGAGGGTAGTTTTACGAATGTAGTTTTTGAAAGCCGTCATTCTTAAATTTATTACAGTGTTCAAATTGCATTTTTGCTTACTTTAAGATAGCCTTTTTGTAGCTAAAATGGAAGCAATCACAGCAATTATATTACCATATTTTAAAACAAAAAACAGAACGGATGAAGCTCAATTATTTTTTTGCTTTTGCAGATTAAGAACAATTAGAACGCAGAATATTTTGCAAACAAAAATTAAATTCTATTTTTGATATAAACCATTTTAAAATTAAGTAGATAGAAAAATAATAATTAATCACATATAAGAATTTGCGTTAAGCTGATTCCTCGCTACTGAAAACTAGAAATTTAATAGCAAACGAGAGAAAGGTGAAACGCTCACGCAATGCGTGGGCTTTTGCTTATTTCGTTTGCAGGTATTCTAGTACCTCAGTAGCGGATAAGTAGAATGACCCACGCAGGTTTTTTGTGGCAATACACAAAAAGCGAATGAGAAAATTTTATACCCAAAGATTACGAAAAGAGAAAAATCTCTTCGTATTTATTTTTCTTGCCTTTATTATTGGCATTAGCTCTTATGCCCAAACACCTCAGGCATTTAAATACCAGGCTGTAGTTAGAGAAGCAAATGGAAGTGCAATTGAGAATACTATTGTTTCCTTGCGGATTAGCATACTTGAAGGTAGTGCTATAGGTACTGTTATTTATTCAGAAACCCATCAGGTTGCAACTAATGAATTTGGACTGGTTAATTTGAATATAGGAGAGGGTAGTATTGTTACCGGAAATTTTGCAACTATAAATTGGGGCAGCAATACTTTTTTTATAAAAATAGAGCTGGACACTAAGGGTAATAGCAATTATATTTTTATGGGAACTTCTCAACTGTTATCAGTTCCTTATGCTTTATATGCAGAAACCAGTGGGAGTTCAGCTACTGATTTTGATATTGATTCTACAAACGAACTACAAACAATTACCAAATCAGGCAGTACCGTATATTTATCAAATGGAGGGGGATCATTTACAGATGATGATAGCCAAACATTAAGCTTATCCGGCACTATGCTAAGCATTAGTTATGGTAATTCGGTTCAAATTGGGGGTACGGTTGATTTAGATTATGACCCTTTAAATGAAATTCAAAACCTATCACTTAATAATGATTCTTTAAAAATTAGCGGAAGTAATTATGTTATGCTAAATGATAACGACAGTATAAATGAAATTCAATATATATCAATAAATAAAGATACGCTACTTATTTCTAAAGGAAACTCTGTAAAGTTAAATGACAATGATAGCTCAAATGAACTACAAACCTTATCCCTTTCTAATGATACAATATCTATCAGTAATGGAAATTCTATTGTTTTGCCTCCTGATGTTGATGCAGACACAACAAATGAGATACAGAATTTATTTCTTGCCAGTGACACCTTAAGCATTTCAAAAGGAAATAAAGTGGCCCTTGATGTTTATTTGGATAACACAGATACTCAAAATATAAAATTTTCTAATGATACACTTAGTATAACAAATGGAAATTCAGTTTACATACCACCTCCTTTTAATTTTTCATTCCCTGATGGTACTGATAATATTACACCTATCACAATGGATAGTTTATTATCTGTTCCTTATACCGTTCCTACTGGATACAACCTATACATTACAAGATTTTATAATGGCAATACAAATGCTGGTAATTTATCAATAGACGGCATTACCGTTTTTAAATCTGATAAAGCAGCTTATTACTCTCGCCCATTGATTCAGCCATTAATAGCCGGGGCTGGTAGTGCAATAAAATCTGCCGACAATAATAGTAGTATAAATGGTTTTCTAATAAAGGGAAAAGTTACTCCCATCACTTTAAATAATTTTTATAGCACTCCCTATGTAGTGCCACAGGGATACACATTTTACATTACCAATATTTATTCCTACACAGCATCCAACGCAATTAAAATTGACAATAATTATGTCACGTATGGTACCAGTAATTATGATGCATCTTCATCAACCTCAATTTATATAGATTTTGGCCTACCAATTTTTGTCAAGGAAGGACAAACCATTAAAAGCCTTTATTCATTATCCTCTTATCCTATGTCCATTAATGGTTATTTGAAATAATAAGAGCATGAGAAATCCTTGTACATATTACAAATTTCACCTTCGATTATCTGCTATAGTTATATGGATACTACTCTTATGTTTTAGTTTGAATAATACCTCTTGCAAAAAACTTAATATTAAAAGAATAAATAAAATTACTACCGATGCTATTGAATCTACCGACTCTATAATAACAGCAAAAGGTACAATCGTTGATATTTCAGAAGATGGTATTACAAGTTATGGCCATTGCTGGTCAACAAAACCTAACCCAGATATTTATGACAATAAAACTGACTTTGGAAACAGTACTGAAACAAGATACTTTAACAGCACCTTAATAAATCTAGAGCCCTACACCACCTATTATGTACGATCCTATTTAAGCAATAAAACTGAAACCATATATGGCAAAGAAATTAGTTTTAACAGTTCATTCGCTGAAATAAAAATTACCAACACCCATTATGAAATAATAGATAATTCAACAGTAAATGTTAGTTCAGATATTACAGGCATTTATTCTGTAAATATTGTTGACTATGGCCATCAATGGAGCGACTCATCTTACAGCTTTGATAATAAAACTTCATTTGGTGGTTTATCGAGTAGTATAACTTTTAGCAGTACTCTTTCTGATCTCAGCTTAACAACAGGATATAATGTTCGCGCCTACGTAAAATTAGGTGAATCCATTTTTAAATATGGAGATATAATTACTTTTTTCATACCTGATTTGATTGTAGAAACGGATAGTTTTATTATGGTCGATTCTACAAATGCCATATTAGAAGGAGAAATTCTTAGTATTGGTATTTATCCTATTATAGATTATGGCCACTGTTGGTCATATACAACATCTAACCCATCTATTAATGACACCAGACTATCGCTAGGCACAACTTCTCAAGCTGAAATATTCACAACTACTTTAGAAAATATGATTCCAGGAGTTGATTACTATTACCGGGCCTATGCCATTTTTGAAAATACGGTACGATACGGTTCAGTAAAACACATTCAAAACTGATATGAGAAAAATATTTTACATCATATTACTATTCATTGTAAATATAGCTTATGGGCAAAAGCATACGAATGCTGTTATCTCAAATATTCTGTTCCGTTATGATTCAATAAAAGATGATGTTAATTTTTCCTATAAACTTTCAAACACCAAACCCTTTGATAAGTTTACGCTTTTAATTGAAGCACAAAAAATAAATACATTCCCTCCATTTCCTTCGTATGAAAAGGAAACCAAATTAAATATCAAAACCTTATCCGGTGAAACATCAAATATAAGCGGAGATGGAATTAAAAACTTTAAATGGAGCCAGCGAACTGACGGATATGTTTTAGATGATACCGTTCAATTAAAAATAAGCGCATATACCTTGCCTCAAATATCAACTTTAAAACATATTGAACGATCTTTATTATTTCCCGGAATAGGGGATTATCAACTCCGCAATGGTTGGCATTATTTTATTTATGGTGTAGTATCATACGGATTAATTGCTTCTTCAATTTATCTCAACCAACAGGCCGAAAGCAATTATAATCTCTATAGAAATTCTTATGACATTACTCAAAGCAATAATTTATTTCTTCAATCAAAACAGCAATATCAATTATCATTAATTTCTGCAAGTGTTGCAACCGCAATTTGGGTTTTCGATTTAAGTGGCATATTGCTAAAAGCAAGAAAAGTTAAAAAAGAACTAAGTGCCAAAAATAGTAAATACTATTATAAACAAAGCCTTCAACTGGTAATTGCATATTCTGATGCAATATACCTTAATACGCAAAACCCATTTGAAAAAACTACTCAAAAAGCTAACAAATTTTTTGAAGATCAAAAATACAATGAAGCTTTAGTCGAATATAAAAACGCTCTAAATCTCAATCCAAATGAGGAGTTCACAAAAAATAAAATAGCAGAAACAAATGATACTTTGTCGGCAATCAAAGCAAGAGAAGAACTCTATCAAAGCCTACTACAAAAAGCGGACTCACTATATTCAGAAAAATTTTATACAGCATCTTTAATGTTTTACAGTAAGGCTATAAAGATGCAACCTGAAAACCAAAGTTTAAAGAATAGTATTGCAGAAATTTCAAGAATCATTAACCAACTAAAAACCGATAGCATATATAACGGATTTATTGCATGTGCAGAAACAGAATTAAAAAACAATAATTATGATACGAGTATTGTGTTTTTAAAAAAAGCATGTGAAATCAACCCGGAAATTTGCCCAACTCAAAGAATAGCAGAAATACAACAACAGAAAATTAACAATGAATACAGCTCATTGATTAAACAAGCAGATGCAGCATTTAAGATTGTTCAATATGAAAAGGCGCATGATTTATATATGAATGCGTGGGCTCTTAAAAACTATAAGGACGATTATTCTATGACTCAAGCTGAAAAAATAGAGGAGATAAAAGAAAAAATGAGACAAAAGAAAATTGATGATGAATACAGCTCATTGATTAAACAAGCGGATTATGCATTTAATCATATGCAAATTGATAAAGCTCTTGATTTATATAACAAATCATTGACTATTAAAAATGGAGCTGATTATCCGACTAGTCAAATTGAAAAAATAGAAAGAAAAAAAGAGGAATTAGAGCAAAGAAATATAGACATAAAATATGTTGCCTATTTAAAAAATGCTGACTTGGCAATGAAAAAAAGAGAATATGATAACGCCAAAGAATTATATGAACAAGCTTCAGAATTAAAACCCGATGAATCGTATCCTAAAAATCAAATAGCCGCAATAGACAAAAAAGCAAATGAATCTAAATCTTATGGGAGTGACGCTGCTATATTTAGTGATTGCAAAAATGCAGTATTTATGATTTTAGTATCATCTGAAACTAATTCGGATGAGGCTTCGCAAGGGACAGGATTTTTTATTTCAGCCGGAGGAATTGCAATTAGTAATTATCACGTACTTAATCGTAATTCGTATAAAAATGCAATTATTTATACAGGTGAAAATTATGAAAAAGATAAATCAGACTTGTCTAAATTTTTTGAAGTTGAAGAAGTATTAGAGGAAGATAAAAAAAAGGATTATGTAATTTTTAAAGTGAAAAAGAAAAATGACTATCAAAATTTTTATTACTTAAAACTTGCTACAATTCAGCCTGAAATGTTGTCTCCAGTTCTTGCTATTGGAAATCCAAAAGGGTTATTTAAGATTCCATCAAAAGGATTTGTAACTCAATTCCAAAATGCTAATGGCGTTGATGATTTTTTCATTTTAACTGATGCTAAAGTTACTCATGGAAATAGTGGAGGTCCATTACTAAATATGCAAGAAGAGGTAGTTGGGATAATAACCTCAGGTATAGATGATGGCCGTTTAGGATTAAACTATGCAATAAATATAAAAAAAATACCAACGTCTAATTATACAAAATAATAGAACTGAATATTAAAAAAAATAAGAAATGGAGCAGTTAAAATTTTGTATTGGTGCGAATTAAATTAATTACGATTACATGAAGAACATTTTTATTTTATTACTGATTATTTTATTGGCAAATTATATTTCTTATTCTCAAACAATTGTTCCGGAAGTTGTGGCAAGTAGTGGTGATCAATATTCTGATAGTATCAACATAATTTCATGGACATTAGGAGAAATATTAACCGAAACATATACAGGAAATTCTCAAACGCTTACCCAAGGATTTCATCAGCCGATTATAGAAATTTCAAGCATTGACGATTTAGCAATTATTAAAAATATTTGCATTTATCCCAACCCAACAGCAGAGCAACTATCTATTGAGTGTCCCATTAAAAATCTTCCTCTACAAATTGAATTATTAGATATGAATGGAAAGCAATTATTAACAAAAGAATGGAAACAAAATTCTACTTATATGCTTCCTATGAGTTTATACTCTAGCGGTAGTTATTTTCTTCGGATAAAATCTATAAGGGAGAATAAGGAAAATACATATACGGTCGTAAAAAAATAAACAGCATTACAAACTATAATATTAAAACGCAGAACAATTATTTTCCATAATATTTTTTAATGATTCGTTATAAAACATTTATAAAATAATAGTGGAGTCCAGCGACCACTTATACAAAAACGGGATATTAACGACAAGCCAAAATGGCAAATAAAAACTGTTAACAAAATGAAAAACATCATCATCATTTTTATTCTTATTGCTTTTATATCATGTAAAAAAAATAATGATATAAAACTTATTCCAATTAAATCAGGAGACAAATGGGGTTATATTGATAAACAAGGCAAATTTATTATTAATACTCAATTTGAAGAAGCGCATTTATTTAGGGATGGATTGGCATTAGTGAAATCGAATGAAAACAAATTCGGATTCATTGGAATAGATGGCAAATATGTAATAAACCCTACTTACAAAAGTGCAAATAGTTTCTCAGAGGAATTAGCATGTGTAATTTCAGAAAATAGCAAGCCACAGTTTATTAATAAAGAGGGTAAAATTATATTTACAGTTGACGCTGATGCTTGTGGTGGATTTTCTGAAGGAATGGCTCCATTTAAAATAAAAGGCAAATGGGGTTATATAGATAAAGATGGGACAATAAAAATTAATCCCTTATATGAAAACGCAAATATGTTTAGTGAAGGGTTAGCTGCTGTATCAAAAATCGATACAAAAACAAAACAAAAAAAATGGGGATTTATTAACAAAGAAGGTGAAATTAAAATTGATTTTCAATTTATTGAAGATACTATTAACTCATGTGCTCCGAGTTATTTTTCCGAAGGCTTATCATTCGTCAGTAATGACGGAAACAAGTGGGGATTTATTAACAAAGAAGGTAATTACGAAATTAACCCTCAATTTGACGGATGGTTTAATTTGGATTTGAATTTTGAAGATAAAGGAGAATATAAATTTAAAAATGGTAAGGCTGCAATCAAACAGGGTGAAACTTGGGGTTATATTGATAAATCAGGGAAATATATTATAAATCCACAATTTCTATCGGTACAAGATTTTACAAGTTCAGGAAATGCTGCTGTTCAGGGGTCAGATAAAAAATATGGCTTCATCGACAATGATGGTAAATATATAGTCAATCCACAATTTGACAATGTTAAACTTGGTTATGTTAGCGATTTTGCAGTCGTGCAATCATCCGACAAATATGGAATTTTAAATGAAAATGGAACTTATATTGTAAACCCACAATTTGATGATGTTTGGATATGCAATGGCTGTTGGTTAGGCATACAATATTCCGATTATGTAGATTATGAAACATTGGCAAATAATTTCTTTGAAAATTCCAATGAAGAACAAATCCGAAATATTTCCAATAGAACAACAATGCAAGATATTTTGGGTATGTATCCTAAAACTTCAATGGACGATTTAAATGCATACGACTTGAAAATTAAAAAACCAGATTTAAATATGAATAATGAGTTAATGGTAGCCCAAGCAAATTATTATTTTTCAGATAAAACCTATACTGATATTCCTATATATAAAATCGTAAAGAAATATAATGTTTGGTCAGAAAGTTACTATAATGATAGAGTGATTGACTACTATGATAAAAAGTATAATGATAACGCTAAGGTAACTGGTGCTAGTTTTATTTTCGCACCTTTTCGCATTGGAGTTGGTAATTCTAAAAAACTTGCGGAAGAACTTAAAAACATTGCAATTAATAAATTAAAAATGCAACCAAAAAGCTTGCCTGCAATTAATAACATCGATAAAAATGGTTTATTTATTTTAACGAATGAGAATATGCTTCTTGATATTTCATACTATAATGATAAAATTATTGATGAAAAAACAATTACCCCTTATCTTATGGTATTATTCGTTAATAAAAATTATCATATTTCATTTGAAGAAGAAGAAAAATCATTAGTTGATAATTTTACTGAAAGGAATCGATAGTTGAAATTATAAAAATGGTAGCATATATCAAGCATAGTAATAATTTGAGTTTTTATCATAGATAAACATACGCATATTGTGCCATCGAGTTGTATAAAATTCACCCCCGTTTTTTTATACAACATTTATTTAAGCCAAACCAGATGTTACTTTTCATCAAAAAATAATTTGGCGGCATTATGACGTCTTCGTGGCATCTTTATAGCGTCTTAGCAAATATTTAGTTCCTTTATCAGTTTTTCCTATTAATCAAAAATATTGAAGATTTTTTATCCGCCATTTATCGGCCATATCCGCCAAGTAAAAGCCATTTATCTGCCAAAATTATCTAAGCAAATATTTACTGCTTTTTTTATCGCCTTCTTTTCTCAGAACGCCAATACTAACCAAGGTCATTAAATCCCTTGAAGTTGTTCTGTCTGGTGTTTCAAAAATTTTACGATATTCTGAGTTTGTGATGCTACCGTTTTTTTTTACGTAAAGGATTGCTTTTATTTGCTTCTCATTCAGTCCTTTTTTTGCAAGATATTCCTCCGTATAAATATCTTTTAGAAAAGTAACCTGCATTCCTCCGAATGCATCTTCATAAACCGGTTCAGGTAATTTTGCTTTTTTACATTCTTCAATCATTTTTATAGTGCCATGTCCCCATGCATCAATATAACCGGCTTTAAAAAACACATCAGCAATAAGTACATTTCTTGGATAGGATGAATGTTTTTTCTTCAACCCTTCAATGGTAAGCTTTTCGGTAAGTTCTCCATTATTCCAAAGTGTAAGTTGGTCAGGATATATTTTTAGTTGTGTATGCACTGCCGAATAATCACGATGCGCTACTGCATTAATAATAGCCTCGCGCAGGGCCTCTTCCGGATATTCAAGATATTCTTTTCTATGCAAGCCTTTTATTTTTACTTCGGCATGAAGGTATTTTTTCTTTAGCACTTCCATTGTTTCTTCTACTTGCTCAAATAAATTACCTTTTATTTCATCCATACTATGCAAGGTGGCTTCATCCAAAAATTTTCCTACTCTTATAATTGAACTGATATAAAACTGCTGTGGGTCTTTTCCAAAAAGTAAAATAGCGGCTCGTGTGAGTTTGCCTTTATGAAGCAATCGAAGTTTTTCAAGTAAATACAAAGTAGATTTTTCTTTTTCGGCCAAAGGAAATCTTTCTTTGGCAAGTTCTTTAAAATGGGCTATGGTTTCAGGATTAATATCTTTTATGGTGGCTCTTTCTTCTACCAACGACTCCCAAGCCAAACCACCCTTTTTCAACAGAAAATTTTGTAATGAAGCCCCATTTAATTCCTGTGTGGTACTTCCCGACCTAACATAAAATTTTCCCCTGCATGAAACCGGAACATCATAATGCTTAACTTTTATTTCAATGTATTCTTTTCCCTTTTCTTTTTTCAGGTTCACATCAGCCGTTATGCCAAGTACATTAACAATTTTACTGGGAATATCTTCAAGCAGTTTTTTGAAATCCTCAAGTCCTATTGCGCTCCCACTATCATTTATGCCAATGTAAAGCCTTCCGCCATTGGTATTAGCAAAGGCGCAAATCCATTTCAAGTATTCATCTCTCCATGATTGTTTATACTCGGTATGCTGATCTTCTTTTTTCACGTGTTAAAAATAACAAACGATTCATCTAATTCACATAAAAGTGTAATAATAAATGAAACCGATAAGCACATTATCAATTAGACAGAGAAAACAATTTGTATATATAGGAAGTAATACCCTTAAAAACACCCCCACCCCATTTATAAAAAGGAAACCGATCGATAAAAGCGAATTGTTTAGGGTATCAAAAATTATTTTTATGGCCTGTGCTTCTACCGATAATGTAGAAATCCGATTGGTTAACAATACTTAATATTCATAAGCTGACACTTTCAGAATTTTTTAATGATTTTAATTAGGCTAGTTCCATAATCTTATTAAGTTAATTAGCAGGCGAATCACTTCACAAAGTTATTTCGAAGTTCATTTATACTTTAATTCTTCATAATTTTAAGTAAGTTTTAAAAATATGAAAGAAGTAGAAATTTTTAATATAGACGTAAATAACCAACATTTAATCCCAATTTATTTACCAACTGTAAATGCTGGCGCAACCGGCTTCCCTTCGCCTGCTGACGATTTCTTGGAAGAAAAGCTAGATCTAAATAAATTTTTGAATACTAAGCCTCAAGCAACTTTCTATGTGAGAGCAAATGGTAATTCAATGATTGATGCAGGAATTGATACAAATGATCTTTTGGTTGTTGATCGTTCGTTAACCGCTCAAAATGGAGATATAGTTGTATGTGTTTTAGATGGAGAATTATTGGTCAAGAAAATCGAGTTAATCAACAATATATTATTTTTAGTTTCTGCAAATCCATTGTTTAAACCTGTAAAAATTGATAGCGGGAATGATCTGAAAATTTGGGGTGTTGTTTCTTCAATAGTAAAGCAATTACGTAAACGTTAAACTATATGTTTGCATTAGTAGACTGTAATAACTTTTATGCCTCGTGTGAGCGTTTATTTAAACCACATCTAGAAGGTAAGCCGGTAATTGTATTATCAAACAATGACGGTTGTGTTATTGCTCGATCTCAAGAAGCAAAAGATGCTGGTGTTGAAATGGGAGTTCCTGCCTTTAAAATAAAAGATTTACTCAAAAAGAATAAAATAGAGGTTTTTTCTTCTAATTATACCCTTTACGGTGATATTTCAAGACGAGTAATGAATACTCTAACTGAATTTGCACCCAATATTGAGGTGTATTCAATTGATGAGGCTTTTATTGACCTAAGAGGAATGAATTTTTTTGATTTAGAAAAATGGGCAATTGATCTCAAAGAAACTGTTCGTAGATGGACAGGTATACCAATTTCAATAGGCATAGCCCCCACCAAGTCACTAGCTAAAATGGCAAATAAAAAAGCTAAAAAAATCAAATTAGGCTCTGGAGTTTTTATTATAAATGACAATACTATTTTTGAGTGTTTAAAAAGTTTTCCCGTTAATGATGTTTGGGGAATAGGTCGTCAGTATGCGAAAAAACTATACAGTAATAATGTACTTACTGCGTATGATCTTACCCAACTTAATGATGAGTGGATTAGAAAAAATTTAACTATACAAGGACTACGATTAATTCATGAATTGAGAGGCAATTGTTGTCATGATATGAATGCAGAGCGCGAATCAAAAAAAGCAATTTGCACCTCAAGAAGTTTTGGAAAGCTATTGTCTGAATATATGCCAATTAGTGAGGCCGTTTCTAATTATGCTGCAAAATGTGCTCAGAAACTACGTAAACAAGAAAGTTGTGCTTCAAACATAACTGTATTCATACATACAAATCAGTTTCGAGAGGACTTGCCTCAATATGCTCAAAACATAACTATAACTTTACCACAAGCAAGTAATAATACTTTTGAGCTGATTCGCTTTGCCCTTATTGGATTAAAGGCAATTTTTAAAGACGGGTTCAAGTATAAAAAAGCCGGTGTAATTGTAACGGGGCTTTTCCCACAAAACGAAATACAAGGGAATTTATTTGATACAGAAAGTAGAGCAAAAAGTAATATTGCATCAAGCGTAATGGATAAACTAAATAAAAAATACGGAAAAGACACCATAATTGTAGGCTCTATGGGATTTGAAAAGATGTGGAAATTACGACAAGAAAAACTTTCTCCTTGCTACACAACAAATTGGAATGATATAATTAATGTAAAAGTAGCTTAATATGTGTTTTCATAATTCATTAAGCAAAAAAGCGCTTGAAGTAGCACAACGTTATAATATCAAAGTAATTCCAGAACTTCAATTCAATCCTATTTTTCATTCAAGCGGATTTGTATATCCCAATTGGTTAACAATAACCAACTTTAATAATGATAGTATTGAATTAATGTCATGGGGGCTGATTCCCAAATGGGCACAATCAAGAGAAAAAGCCAATGAGATAAAAAGTATGACATTAAATGCAATGTCTGAAACTGCATTTGAAAAACCATCATTTAAAGATTCATTTAAAACTAATAGATGTTTAATTCCTTCTACCGGTTTTTTTGAATGGAAAGAAGTAGGAGGTAAGAAATATCCATATTTCATTTATGATAAATCAAGTGAAATATTCTCGATGGCTGGTATATGGCAAGAATGGGTTGATAAGATAACAGGCGAAATATTCAAAACATTCTCTATTTTAACAAAACCAGCAAATAAACTAATGGCCGAGATACACAATACAAAAAAGCGTATGCCTGTTATTTTGCCGATTGAAGTTGAAAAAACTTGGATCAATTCAAATTTGAATGTGGAGCAAATGAAAGAAATTTTAAATGAAAACTATACTTTAAACTTAGAGGCAAGAACAATTAGTAAAACAATAACGGCTAAAGGAATCAATACAAATGTTCCGGAAATTTCAAATCCATTTTATTATCAAGAATTGAATACATTATTTTAAAAGGTTTGAAGGGATGACATCTAATCCCTTTGTATTTTTTTTTATTTTCATTTAAGCCTATTTAATCAGACCCAATAAAATTTTCATAGTCTACTTTTCTTTACCAATTTAATATTATTTGGTATATCCAACATTAAAAATTTAACTAAGTTATCGGAATCAGTTTTAAGAAATTCGACTGAAATGTATACATCCGATTGGTTGTGGGCTAAATGTGGGCTAACTAAGCTAAACAAAAAACGCAAATACCTAAAATAAAGATATTTGCGTTTTTAATTGGCGGAGAGAGGGGGATTCGAACCCCCGGTACCCTTTCGAGTACGACAGTTTAGCAAACTGTTGGTTTAAGCCACTCACCCATCTCTCCAAAAAAATATGAGAAATATGTTATTGCTTTATTTATAAGTACGAATATGCTTGTTTTATAAGCCTTATTCTAAATGAATGCATAAAAGTAAGTAAATACATTTAAATTAGACAAAAAACATCCTTGTAATTTTTTAATATATAAAAATATATACATTAAATCTTATTTTTTAAGCAGAATATTCTATTTTTGAGGCCTTCCATACCCTATGCTTATGCAATTAAATTGTATTTTTTTTCTATGTGTAATTTTATCTAGCCTTTTTTCGTGTACAAATTCCACAAAAAAGCATGCATTAAATCGTCCCGAAAATGAACTAATTGCTCATGAAATAACCGAAGCTGCTACTCTAAATCCAATCAATGTTGCAGATGGTCCTTCTATGTATGTTATAGAAAATATTTTTCAAACACTTATTGCTGTTGATCCCTTTTCGCTTCAGCTGACTCCTGTTTTAGCAGATAGCCTCCCCATACATTATGAAAATGCTCAAGGAGAACAATTCTATACCTATAAAATAAGATCAGGAGCTAAATGGGATAATGGCGAGCCTATTACGGCAAAAGATGTAGAATTTACACTTAAAGTAATTAAAAACCCCAAAGTTGATGATGCTTCAAGCAGAACAAATGATGATATTATTCATGATTTTATTTTTGATAATAATGATCCCAAAAAATTCACGATTGTTTTAAAAGAAAAATACCTGAAAGCTATTATTACAAGCGGAGATATTCCTGTTCTTCCCAGATATATTTATGACCCCAAAGGCATGATGAATGGCTTTTCGGTTAAACAATTGTCTTATGATGGAGATAAACTCGCTAACGATACTACAATAATTAAATTTGCAGAATGGTTTAATTCTGAAAAATTTCAACGCCAAAAAGAATTTATAGCGGGCTCTGGTGCATATGAATTAGAGGAGTGGATAACGGGACAAAAAATTGTTCTAAAACGCAAAGAGCAGTGGTGGGGAGACATATTAAAAGGAACTAATCCACTTTTTGATGCGGAACCTAAAAAAATAACCTATCAAATTATTAATGATTATGCGGTAGCTGTTACTGCCTTATTGGCTGAGAATATTGATGTAATAAGAAGTATTCCTGCTAATAAATTTATTGAATTAAAAGAATCAGAAAAAGCCAAGAGTAATTATAATTTTTATACTCCAGATCAATTGGCTTATTATGGTTTTGGAATTAATTGTAAGCTCCCTAAATTTTCGGATAAAAAAACACGACAAGCCCTTGCTCATATAGTCGATGTAAATAAAATTATTGAATTAGCAGCATATGGAATGGGGAAACCTACCATTGGCCCAATTTATCCCGGAAATAAAAAGTTTTATAATAATGATATTGTGCCTTATGATTATAATTTAGAAACAGCCAAACAACTATTAGCTGAAGCAGGATGGAAGGATACGGATGGAGATGGCTTTTTAGATAAAATATTAAACGGTAAAAAAGAAAAATTTACTATTAAAATAACCTATAATCAAGGAAACGATGCTAGAAAAACAATGGCAACTTTGTTTCAAGAAGAAGCCAGAAAAGTGGGTATTGATGTTGATATTTTAGGACAAGACATGTCTATTTTTGTTGACACCAAGAAAAAACATGATTTTGAAATCTATATAGGCGGTTTTCAATTACCGTCTGTACCTGATGATCCCAAGCAAGTTTTTTATACTACATCTGCAACTAATGGAGGCAGTAATTATGTTAGTTTTGGAACTATAGAATCTGATTCATTAATTGATAAAATAAGGACAGAATTAGATGAAGATAAGAGAGCAATGCTTTATAAACGCTTACAAGAAATAATACATGACGAAGCATGTACTATTTTTGTATATTTCCCAACAGAAAAAATTGCAATTCATAAGCGGTTTATAAATGCACAAACAACAACAAGGAGGCCTGGATATTGGTTAGCGGGAATGAAAGCAGTTGAGGCGGAATAAATGTAATTGAAAATGATTCCAAACAAATTCTAAAAAATATAAATCTAATATGCGCCCATTAAAATTCCTTTTATTTATTACTGCAATCACTTTTCTTGCATCATGTGGTTCAGATAGCAACACAACAAAAAAAGAGTACAAACTAAATCGCCCCGTTGATGAAGTGATAGAATGGGAGTTGGCAAATTTTAAAACACTTAATATTATGATTGATGCTGCTGCAGAAGCTCAGTATACTATGATGACCATGTTTTATACATCTACTAATTACGATCGTAAAACATTAGAATTAGTACCTGTTTTAGTAAAAAGTTTACCGGAAAAATCAACAAATGATAAAGGCGAATTATTATTTACGTATGAAATACGACCCGAAGCTAAATGGGATAATGGTAGCCCTATTACTGCAAAAGATCTTGAATTTAGTTTAAAGGTATTGAAAAATCCTAAAGTAGATTGTCAAGCTGATCGCTCAGAATTTACATTTATTGATAACGTTATTTTGTATAATGATAATCCTAAAAAATACACCATTGTTTTTAGCCATAAATATATAAATTCATTAAGGGTTTCTGGAGATATTCCAATTGTTCCCCAATATTTATTTGATCCAAATGGTTTGATGAATGAGTTTACAATAAAAGAATTAACCTATAATGCCGATAAATTAGCCGATAATCCTAAAATAATTGAATTTGCTAATTTAATGAATTCTGAAAAATATAAAACAGACAAAGATATTTTAAAAGGAGGAGGCCCCTATGAAATAGAAGAATGGATACAAGGACAAAAAATTGTTTTGAAAAAGAAACAAAATTGGTGGGGTGATGTGCTTAAAGGGCAAAACGCCTATTTTGATAATTTCCCTACAAGAATTATTCATCAAATTATTAATGACCAATCAGCTGCTATTACCGCTATGAAAGGTGAAAACATAGATGTAATACGATCTGTAAAACCCAAAGATTTTGTAGATCTTCAAAAAAATAAAGCCTTTTTAGAGAAATATAATTTGTATGTTGTTCCAATCCCTGCTTGGTCATATTTAGGCATTAATACCAAACTTTCTAAGTTTTCTGATAAAAAAGTGAGACAAGCATTGGCTCATATCGCCAACATAGATAAAATGATTCAAGTAGCCATGTATGGTTTTGGAGAAAGATCAGTTGGCCCAATTAGGCCTGATCAAAAAGAATTTTATAATTCAGATATTAAATTATATGATTATAATGTAGATGAAGCTAAAAAGCTATTAGCCGAAGCAGGATGGAAGGATTCAAATGGAGATGGTAATCTTGATAAAAGTATTAATGGAAAACATACAGAGCTAACTATTAATCTTGATTATCCGGCTGGAAATGAAATGAGAAAAACAGTATGTCTTTTATACCAAGAAGATGCAAGAAATGTTGGGATAAAAGTAGAGGTAAGGGCTATTGAACCAACTTTGTTTCGTAAAAATGAACAAACACATAATTTTGAAATGGCTTATGGTTCTTGGACAGCCGATTTAAAAATTGGAAGTTTGAAGGAATTATTTTCTACCACGATGGCCAATGGCGGTGCAAATTATGAAAGTTTTGGTACACCAGAATCTGATGCAATATTAGATTCAATAGAAGTTAATGACGAAACAAATAAATTAGTTCCCCTTTTTAAAAAATTACAAGAAATCATTCATGATGAATCTGCGCAAATATTTTTATATGTACCCAAAGAAAGAATTGCCGTTCATAAAAGGTTTGGAAGTGTAACTACCAATCCATATAGACCAGGTTATTGGGTGCCAAATTTTAAACTTGATGAATCAACGCAATAATTATAATAAATAATGGCAGGCTATTTATTAAAGAGAATTTTAATCTTTATTCCCACCCTGTTGGTTATTTCATTGCTTACACATATTATTAGCATTAATGCTCCCGGAGATCCGGTTGATATGATGCTCAATCATGGAGATAATAATGAAGGACAAAATGTACAACGTGAATCTTATCAAAAATCATACAATCAACTTCGACACGATTTAAATTTAGATCTCCCCGTTTTTTATTTTTCTATTTCAGCATTATCAACACCGGATACGCTTTATAAAATTTCTATTGTATATCATAGAGAAACCTTAAAGAGACTTGCCTTTATGTATGGTAATTGGCAACAAATTTCTGCTTATTACCTTTCTTTGCAAAAATTTGAATACGCATTGTATGATGTTGCAAAAACAGATTCAAATGCAGTGTATTTAAAAAAAGCCAAAGAAGATATTTTTCAATTGTATTTAGAATACGATACACTAAAAATAAATTATTTATTTTCTCAAATTGAAAATACTTTAAAACAAGATGCTTCCTTTCAATTGATACAGCCTTTATTTAATTCAATACAATTTTCTTTTTCAAATGTGCTTTCTTCTGCTACGCCTTATAAATCATACATACCTAAATTATATTGGTACGGATTACAAAATGAATACCACCATTGGATTACGCATTTTATGATTGGTGATTTTGGTCTTTCTTACCAGGATAGAAGACCCGTTGCTGCTAAAATAAAAGAAGCCATTGGCTGGACATTAATACTTAGTTTTTTTTCAATTTTATTTTCTTATTTAATTGCTATACCCCTTGGTGTAATTTCTGCAGCTAAAAAAGGTAGTAAAAGAGAAAAAATAATTTCAGTGTTTTTATTTATGCTTTATTCTTTACCGGTATTTTGGATAGGAACATTAGCTATCATCTTTTTAGGTGGTGGGGATTATTTAAATTGGTTTCCAGCATTCGGGGTAACCAATCTTTCTAATAATGCTCCTTTTATAGATCGATTTTGGGATATTGCCTATCATTTTGTACTTCCTGTTTTTTGTCTTTTTTATAATAATCTTGCATTTATTTCCAGACAACAAAGAGGAGCCATGCTCAATGCTCTTTCGCATGATTATATCAGAACAGCGCGTGCAAAAGGCTTAAGTGAAAGTAATGTAATTTGGAAACACGCTTTTCGTAATTCACTCATTCCTATTATTACGCAATTTGCTCATGTTTTTCCAACAATCATATCCGGAGCATTTGTAATAGAATATTTATTTACCATACCCGGCATGGGAAAATTAACTTTTGATGCATTAATATACAGGGATTATCCAATGGTATTCACTAATTTAATGCTGGTAGCATTTATGACTTTATTGGGCAATTTAGTTGCAGATATTTTATATACTGTGGCCGATCCTAGAATTTCGTTTAATAAAAAAGATGAGTAATAAAATATCATGATTGCTATTCTGTAGTAATACTGAGTGGTGTTTTTTCAAAAACAATATAAAATGATATTGAAATCAGATTGCTTCACTCATACTTCGTTTACAATGATGCTATTTATAACCGTCATTGCGAGTGAAACGAAGCAATCTAATTTTTGAGATTGAGGAATTAAAAAACATTTAATGAACACAACAGAAAAAATAAAAAGCGATCAAAGTTATTGGGCAGTTGTTAGAAAGCAATTTAAAAAAAATCGTATTGCTGTATTTGCATCGTATGTTATTGCAATTGCAATATTTATTGCCATGTTTGCAGACTTTTTAGCCAACGAAAAGCCTATAATGGCAAAATATAAGGGAACAATTTATTTTCCGGTATTTAAAGAATATGCTGTTGATTTGGGTATAGCTAAATGGCCTTCAGCATTATTAAATGTAGATTGGGAAAATTTGCAATTTGATTGGGCAATATGGCCTCTCATTCCTTATTTACCACAAAATATAGACTTTGAAAATGCGCAATCGGTTAGTCCTTTTGAGGAACAACATGTAAAATCAAAAAGATGGAGACATTGGCTAGGCACAGACGAGCTTGGGCATGATGTATTAGCCGGCACCATTCATGCAACACGTATTGCCCTATCAGTTGGGCTTGTAGCCATGTCGGTAGCTTCTTTAATTGGACTTATTCTGGGATCAATAGCTGGTTTTTTTGGAGATTCGCATTTGAAAATATCAAGAATAGGAATATTTTTTAATTTATTATTTTTTGTTCTCGCCCTATTTTATGCTTTCGGAACAAGAGCTTATAGTCTTGGTGATGCAATAGGACAATCATTTATTATCTTTTTGGGTCAATTAGTATTAAGTTTATTTGAGTTTATCAGTATTATGGTATTGGGCAATTTATTGGCTAAACTATTTTCATTTATTCCCATACTCAATAAAAAAATTCCCATTCCGGTTGATATGATTATTATGCGATTGATAGAAATTGTAATTTCTATTCCTACTTTATTTTTAATGATATCCATTATATCTATTGCTAAGCCTTCTGTTTTTTTAGTAATGGCCGTAATTGGCTTAGTCGGTTGGACGGGCATTGCACGTTTTATTCGTGCAGAATTACTTAAAGTTCGTAGTCTCGAATATATTGAAGCTGCTAAAGCCTTAGGCTTTAAAGAATTTAGAATAGTGTTTAAACATGCTATCCCCAATGCCATTTCGCCCGTATTGATTAGTATTTCATTTGGTATTGCTGCAGCTATTTTAACGGAAGCTTCCCTATCATTTTTAGGTGTTGGAGTTCCTCCAGAAGTAATGACATGGGGATCATTATTGAGTTCTGCAAGATCATCTCCATCTTCTTGGTGGTTAGCAGTTGTTCCAGGTACAGCTATTTTTATAATGGTTACCGTTTATAATTTAGTTGGCGAAGGCTTAACAGATGCAATGGATCCAAAGTTGAGGAAATAATCATCTTCGTTTTTGGCTGTCATGCTGAGCGAACGAAGCACTACAAATCCCTGTTTTTAATCAATAAAAATACACCGGCACCAATAGCAATAATATAAACTATTGCCAATATCTCAATAGTAGGAGAAGTGATGCTGTACATACTAAATATCCCTTTTCCTAAGGCATTGGCTGCAGTTTGGGCAAAAGGTTTTGGCGTTAATTCCGAAAAAAGATTCATGGGCAAATAATCTCCTAAATTGTTGGGTAAAAATTTCCAATCAATGATAGATTCAATAATAGATTTATAAACAAAAAACATAACAATAGAAAGTCCGGTTCTTTTAAATAAAGTAGCAATAAAATATGCTACCATTCCATAAGCTATGGCTTGTATAAAAAAATCACCTAAATAGTTTACATTATTAAACATGCCTGAGAAATTGATTGCGCCTTCAGAATAAATGAGACCAAAAACCAAACAAACTGTTCCTGTAAAAAGCGTCATGGCAAAACTTAATCCTATAATTAAAATAATTTTACCAAGCACAATTTCAAATTTGCTTAATCCATCAATTACATTTTGTCTTATGGTTTTAAAAGTATATTCATTGCAAACTAATGTAATTACAATAATGCTAATGAAAAATAAATTAGCATAACTGCACAACCAGGTAACATTTCCCCAAATACTTGGAAATTGATACCAGCTTGTAGTATTTATTAGATGTGCTGCTGAATTGATTCTAAAACTAAACTCTGTCGACCAATAAGTAAGCAGAAAGGTAGAAAGCAAACTGATGCCTAATAAAACCCAAAAGGTTAAGTAGGAGGATAATTTTTTAAATTCAATTTTTAATAAATACATATCTTATTGTTGGTTCTAAAATGTTTTATATGGTAATATTTAATCTTATCTATACCATTAGATTATTTTATTAATTCTAAAAACTGTTCTTCCAATTTTTTCTTTTTCACAAACAAATGAGAAAGAACAATGCCTTTTTCAAAAATAGCTTTATTGAGTTCCGCTGCCGTATTGCCTTTATTTAAGCTAACAGATATTTTATCATTTACTTTTTTGAATGATTTAATAATGCTTATACTTTTTAAAATATTTGAGAGGCTATTCAGATCATCAGCAGCAATTTCAATGGTATCATCACCTTTAAGTACTTCATAAATAGAACCGCTTTCTATGGTTTTCCCTGATTTTAAAATGATCACATCCGTGCATACTTTTTCAACTTCATCAATTAAATGACTTGCAAGAATAATGGTTTTTCCTTTTTGCCCGATTGCTGTTATTAATTTTCTTACATCTGCAATTCCCTCCGGGTCGAGTCCATTAGTAGGTTCATCTAAAATGAGTACTTCCGGATCAGCAATTAAAGTTGAAGCAATTGCTAATCGCTGTTTCATACCCAATGAAAAAGATTTAAATGCAGCATTTTTCCATTTCTCCAATCCAACAAAATCAAGTACTTCATCAATTTTAGGATTAGTTATTTGCTTAATAGCAGCAACAACATCAAGGTTTTTATAAGCTGATAAATAAGGATAAAAATTAGGTGTTTCGAGCAAGGCACCTATTCTGTGTTTGTTTTTATTTAATGTAGAACCTCCAAACCAAGAGTAATTTCCTTCACTGGCATTTATAACGCCTAAAACAATTCCCAAGGTTGTGGTTTTTCCTGAGCCATTTGGGCCAAGTATTCCGTATGTTTTACCGGCTTCTATTTTGCACGAAAAATCAGAAAGTGCTTTAACACTCCCATAATTTTTACTTAGGCTGTTTATTTGTAGTATTGTTTGCTCCATGCTATTTTATTTTAAAAATGCATAACCGCTATGCGGTATCGACTATGTATTTATAATCAGTTTTACAATAATAGAACGCCTATGGCGTATTTTTTTACGAATTGCCCGTAGGGCATTCAATTATTGTAGTAAAATTATTTAATTCATATTCATACCTCGGAGAGGTTTAAAGAATAAAGATAATCTTACTTAAGAGATCTGCTTTGTAATTTACTTTATTTTTATAACATGATACTAATTTTGCATCATAATAAAATCATTTGCAATTTAGCAGAATAATATCTCAGAACATGATCAAAGAAATCAACACAACGCTCAATATAGTAAATCAATTCAAATCTATTATTGGAAATGAATTTGTAATTACTGCTGAAGATGCTCGGCTTAAAGATTATTCTCATGACCAAACGGAAGATTTAAAATTCTTCCCTGATGTAGTTTTAAAACCACATACAGCTCAAGAAATTGCTGACATCTTAAAAATTTGTAATGAACATAAAATTCCAGTTACGCCTCGTGGGGCGGGTACGGGATTAAGTGGAGGTGCGCTTGCGGTAAAAGGCGGAGTTATTGTATCAATGGAAAGGTTTACTAAAATTATTGAAATAGATGAACGTAATTTACAAGCTACCGTTGAGCCCGGTGTAATTACCCAGGTATTTCAAACAGCAGCAATAGAAAAAGGATTGTTTTATCCTCCCGACCCTTCAAGTAAGGGTTCTTGTTTTTTAGGTGGTAATTTAGCTGAGTGTGCCGGAGGACCAAGAGCTGTAAAATATGGTGTTACCAAAGATTATGTATTAAACGTGGAAGTGGTGTTGCCAACAGGCGAAATCATTTGGACAGGTGCTAATGTTTTAAAAAATTCTACAGGCTATAATTTAACACAATTAATGGTGGGTAGCGAAGGTACATTGGGTATAATTACAAAAATTGTTTTCAGATTAATTCCTTATCCTACTCAAACATTAGTAATGTTGGTGCCTTTTCATTCTGCAGAAAAAGCTTGCGAAGCAGTTTCTGCGGTGTTTAGAGCAGGGATAACGCCATCAGCTTTAGAATTTATGGAACGTGATGCATTAGAATGGGGAATGAAATTTATCAAAAACGTAAATATTCCAATCCCTGATCATATTCAAGCACATCTATTAATTGAGGTGGACGGAAACGAAAAAGAACTAATTTTAAAGGAATGTGAAAAAATTTCGGAGGTATTAATGAAATATGAATGCGATGAAGTTCTATTTGCTGAATCTGCTCAAGAAAAAGAAAATCTATGGCGCTTGCGCAGATGCATTGGCGAAGCAGTAAAATCAAATTCTGTTTACAAAGAAGAAGATACCGTTGTGCCTCGTGCTGAATTGGCTGTATTATTAAAAGGTGTAAAAGATATTGGTGCCCGTTATGGCTTTAAATCTGTTTGCTACGGACATGCCGGTGATGGTAATTTGCATGTAAATATTGTAAAGGCAGAGATGAGTGATGATGATTGGAATAATAAACTCACATTGGGCATTAGAGAAATATTTCAATTGTGTGTAAAATTAAAAGGAACCATTTCCGGTGAACATGGCATTGGTTGGGTGCAGAAATCGTATATGGATATTGCTTTTTCACCTAAAGCATTGGAGCTTCAAAAAAATATCAAACAACTTTTTGATCCCAATAATATTATGAATCCGGGAAAGATGTTTGTATAAGTTGAACCGCTATGCGGTATAAAACTAGATACATTTTTTTCTACAATACTTTAACGCCTATGGCGTAGGCATATTTCTTATTTGCCCGTAGGACATTCAGTATTGTAGAATTTTAATTATTTATATTTCCAATACCTCATAGAGGTATAAGAACAATAAATATTAAAAGCCCAAAAGCTTGGCTAAAAGAAAGGATAAATTTAAATAGTTATGTAAGATTATTGAACAATAACCTTACCGGTTTTGATTTGATTATCTTGATAAACTTTGATCAAATATATTCCAGACTTTAATTCAGTAAGCTTTATTTCCTGTTCATTATTAATAGGAACATTATTTACCTTTTTTATTATTCTACCATTACAATCATAAACTTCAATTGAAGTTTTTTCATTGGATACATTTGTTATAAAAATTTTATCTTTTGCAGGATTGGGATACATTAACAGAGAATTTTCAGGCATTTTATTTTCTTCAATTTCAGTAACTGTTGTACAGTCATATTCATATACCCCCATAAATAAATAGGATGATGTGTTATAAGTATAGTCAGTCAAGTTGCCGTATGAATCATAATTATAAGCGCCATAATTGCCATTGGTATCTGACCAGGTATTGTCGTTTCCTGTCCAGGTATAAGTAGTAGTAGTTGTGCTATTATAGCTGGTTGTAACGGCTTTTGTAATTTGGTTAGAACTATTATAAGTATAGCTTGCTGTTGATGTATAGCTACCGGTTGTTGTTGAATAATAAGTTAAATTTCCATCAGAATCATAGGTGTTTGAGCCATAGCTTCCGTCAGTACTAGTCCATGTATTGTTTTTTGAATTTGACCATGTATAGGTAACCGTTGTAGTTCCATTATAATTGGAGGTAACCGTCTTTTTTATTTTACCACTCGAATTATATGTGTAATCAATGGTGGTGGTAAAACCACTACTGGTTGTACTTATTTTTGTAGGTTGGTAACTGGTATTGTATTCATTAGATCCATAACTACCATCAGTACTCGTCCATGTATTGTTATATGCATCTGACCAAGTATAAGTATAGGTGTAATTGTACAGCGTGCTGCTAATGGTAAATTTTTTGATAAAACATCCGTTTTGTTGTGCTTGTATAAATGTGTTTGCAACTAATAAGACAAAGAGTAAAATTGGATAAAGTTTTTTCATGATATTGGGGAATTATTTTTTGCAAAGGTAAGTATATTCATTGGCTTTTCTTAGTATATTCCCATCTTACAATTTGAAATGAAATAATAAAATGGCCAATAAAAAAATTTCAATAGGCTTGTTTGGTTTTGGTGTAGTAGGCCAAGGTCTTTATGATGTATTAAACCATTCTCAAGGCTTAAGTGCAAGTATTAATACAATTTGTGTAAAAGATAGAAACAAGAAAAGAAAAATTGACCTTTTCTATTTTACCTATGAAAAAAACGATATTCTCAACAGAAAAGATATTGATGTAGTGGTGGAGTTGATTGACAATGCCCAAGATGCTTTAGAAATTGTTACTACGGCCATGAAAAATGGAATAAACGTAGTTACGGCCAATAAAAAAATGCTGGCAGATAATTTCGAATTATTATTTAAACTACAACAAGAAAATGGGGTTTCACTTATTTACGAAGGTGCTGTTGGAGGTAGTATTCCTATTATTCGTAACCTTGAAGAATATTACGATAATGAGTTGTTAAGTAGCATTCGTGGCTTGTTAAATGGTTCATGCAATTACATTCTTACCTGCATGGAGCTAAATAATATGAGTTTTGCTGATGCATTAGCAAAAGCCCAACAAAATGGTTTTGCCGAAACAGATGCTTGGCTTGATGTTGCCGGTTTTGATACACTCAATAAACTATGTTTACTAACAGCACATGCTTTTGGAGTAATTTTAAAACCCGAACAAGTACTTACATTAGGCATTCAAAATATTTCAGATGATGATATTCTCTATGCGCGTGCAAAAGGATTGCGAATTAAATTGCTTGCAACCGCAAGAAAAGTAGGAGAGAAGCTACACGTTTTTGCCATGCCTCATTTTGTTAGCAAAGATTCGGAATTTTACAATGCCCTTTATGAAAATAATGCCATTGAAGTAGAAGGGGCTTTTTCTGATAAACAATATTTTGTTGGTAAAGGGGCAGGAAGCTATCCTACGGGCAGTGCTGTACTGTCAGATATTTCAGCACTTACTTATAAATACCGTTATGGATATAGGAAATTAAAAAAAGTGAAATCTCAATTAGGAGAAAATTTAAATGCTGTCCATTTGCTTGATAATAGCATCAATCAAAAGGTTTATATACGTTATAAAGATAAAGCAGAATTAAACGGGATAGAAATTTTAGAAATAGATGAAAGTTACGAGTCAAAAAAAATAAATTATTTAGTCGCTACTGTAAGTTTAAAGTCTCTCTTTCATCTTAAAGAGAGTAGGAGTCAAACGGTGTTTGTTTGTGCGGTTTCATAAAATGCAGCTCACGCTCTTATGAAAATATTTACCAATGATTCTATATTGAGTTTTGTTTAAAGAAATTTTGTGTGTAGGCAATGGACGATTTGGAGTGGCAGCTTTTGAGGGGAGTCGGGATGGTTGCATAGCCTAGAAGCAAAGCTTGTGTGTAAGGAACGTAACATAAAATATCGGATCATTATCACCCATATAAAAAGTTAAAGAATCAAATTATTTCAAAATTTTGTTTATTGTATTAAAATTTTATTTATATTTGTGATATCATTTTAATATCATTTAAATATTATTTTAATTATTTATGAAAACTGAAAAAATTATTACCCCATTTAATGGCTATGTAGCTGTTGGGCTTTTGTTGATTTCTCTTGCATTAATTGTTTATGGTGTTCTTGCAAAAATAGATGTATTGGTAATTGCTTTGGTATTGCCCATGGCTGTTCTTATAAAAGGTTTAATTGTTATTGGCCCCAATAATTCAGCTGTTCTTGCCTTATTTGGCGAATACAAAGGAAGTGTTAAACAAAATGGTTTGTTTTGGATCAATCCATTTTATAGCAGATCTCTCTTGTCATTAAGAGCAAAAAATTTCGAAAGTGAAAAAATAAAAGTAAACGATAAATTAGGAAACCCAATTTTGATAAGTGTTATTTTAGTTTGGAAAGTAAAAGATACATTTAAGTCGATGTATGAAGTAGATAATTATGAAAATTTTATAAAAATACAAACAGACTCAGCAGTTAGAAAGTTAGCAGGTTCATTCCCATATGATCATTTTGAAGATGAAACGGCAAGTATTACTTTGAGCACTAATTTTGAAGATGTAAATAAAGCGCTAGAGCGTGAAGTAACTGAAAGATTAGAAATTGCCGGAATTGAAGTAATAGAATCAAGAATTGGATATTTAGCTTATGCTCCTGAAATTGCACATTCCATGTTAAGAAGGCAGCAGGCCTCTGCAGTTGTTGCTGCACGTCATAAAATTGTTGAAGGTGCTGTGGGGATGGTTGAAAGTGCATTAAATTTGTTGGCGGATAAGAAAATTATCGAATTTGATGAAGACAGAAAAGCAACTATGGTAAGCAATTTAATGGTTGTGCTTTGCGGTGATAGTGAAACAAAACCGGTAATCAATACCGGAACTTTGAATCAATAAAATTATATGTCAGAAAAAAAATCATTTGCATTAAGAATAGATTCAGATACCATGAAAGCCATTGAAAAATGGGCGGCTGATGAATTTCGTAGCGTTAATGGGCAAATTGAATGGATACTGAATAATAGTCTTAAAGAAGCAAAGCGGCTTAAAAATAAAATGAATACAAAAACGGAAAATTAATTTTTTTCTATCTATGAGGCTGTCTCAAAAGTCTTTTTTACGTCATTACGAGTGAGGAACGAACGAAATAATCTTTTCAAAATTAATGGTTGTAAAAATGAAGATTGCTTCATTCGCAATGACGCTAAAAATTACCATCATTACGAGTCCCACATTTTCGTGGGACGAAGTAATCTCATCATTATACGACTTACGAAAGAGGTCTAATATTAATTTATAAGAATTTTATTAGTTACCATACCATTATTATTTTTTAAATAATAAAAGTAAATTCCTTTCTTCCATTCTTTAAGGTTAATATTTAATTCTTTAGCAAATGTATTCTCATATATTTTTCTGCCATCCATGCTAAAAATTTGAATGTTTGATTCACCAGATAAAGATTTAGAATTAAAATTAAGCGAATGGTTATAAGGGTCTATAAACGAACATATATTGTTATTATTAACAGGAGCTTCACTTAAAGCACTAGCGATTGTCATAGAATAGTAACATATATTTTCCCATGGCCCTAGCCCATGTGGTTTATAGTTGCTAAATAAGATAGTTTTTCCGCTAGAATCAACTACTGCGCCTAAATCTGCAATATGGTAGGGAGCGCTTTCTTCGGTCAATGCCAATGTATCTTGTATTAATAGAATAGAATCTGCAATTAGTGACCAGCCAATTCCATCCAATGAAAAAGCTTTTCGATGGCCTTGTGCCAAGTATGAAAAATACATTTGATAAATACCCAGCGAATCTTTGATTACTACAGCATCATGTCCATTAGCATATAAGGGTACAAAATTAGTCCAGCTTAATCCTTCATCAGGTGATGCTGCGGCATAAAGTTGAGCAGGCTCACCTGAACCAATACTTGAATCAATTCCTGTAATAATGGCTTTTACTTCACCATTTATATCTTTATAAAAAGCAGATTGGCCGGCAAGAATAAAATAGCTGTTAGCCAAATAAGGTTGAATTTCTATTCGAATACCTTCTCTACTAAAGTGTATTCCATCATTTGAAATAGCACTGCGTATATGATATTGCGGAATTGAATCAGTAGGTGTTTTTGAAGAACACCTATAAAATAAACGGTATTGTCCGTTATAAGTTCTCACAATGCTGGCTCCGCCCACTTCAAATTCCCTATTAGTACTATCAGAAAATCCAACAAGTATGGTATCCATAACTGTCCATGAACTAAGATCATTTGATACAGCATATAGTATTGCGCTTACGTTATTATATCTTCCCGTATAATACATAATATACTGGCCATTGATTAATTGTACTTCGGGCATATAAGCTTCTGAAGTATATGCACTCGAATTTGCATTTTGTCCAATGCTGTATCCTTGCCATTCCCATGTTTCTATTGATTGGGCAATAACATTAGTAGTTAGGATAAAAAAATAAACTAAAATAAGTTTTTTCATGGCTGAAACAAGTATTTATTGGATATAAAGATATTTCTTTTATTGAATCTTTTTATGGTTTAATTCCTCAAAGCCCTGTTAATCGTGGTCTACTATAAATTTAGCAAAAAGATTATTAGAACTGTTAACCGTAGCATCCTGCTGCGATTTTAAACTTAGACCTCCGGCCGCATAATATTTATTTACAATTTTAAGATTTTATATCCGGCAAGATGCCTAAAATAAAATATCATGAGCGGGACGCTACGGCCAACACAGGGAGGTATACAACAAAAATAATATTTCTTTATCTTTAATTATATAATCCGTTTTATTACCAAAAAATAGGAAATAAACTGTTTATAACGTCAGTAAAAAATGAACTCATCCATTACAAATTTGTCAAATCAATTGAAAAGCCCTGTTTTGTGGATCTCTGATATGATGTGGAGTCGCCTTAATCCTGTAATAGAAGAAGGCAAGCTAAATCGTTTGGTAAGTGAGCCAATGCTAGTCATAGTTGAAGATGCGGATAAAAAACGATCCACTATTTGGAATCCCTTAAGTTATGCAGCGGCAGATATTGGAACACTAGAAGAGATTAAGACTCGACTTGTCGCTACCGTTGGAACATCATTTGGGTTTCAAAATACTTCCTGGCCCATTTGCTGTAATCGTCCTGCAACAGTTATTGATGTTGAAGAGATCAGACTTAACGGGATGTTGGAAAAACAAGATATTTACTTTTTAGAAGGCGAAGTAAAAAGAGATTGGAATATTAAAGGTGAATATATTGATATTCTTATTCAAGAATCTAAAAAAGCTATGAAAGATATTAGAAAGAATCCAATTGATGGCATTCTTTGTTTTCATTGCCGAAACTGTGGCAGATTGTATTTAGCTAGTACTCATCCTTAAGAGTAGAATGAGTATTCTAAGCCTTGTAATGCTTCTTCAGTTTTAGACTTTCTTTGGTTTTTGAAATTTGCAAGAGCTATTAATGAAAAATAAAAAGAAATCCATCCTAAAGAATTGTTTGAGTTTTGAGTAAAAAATATTCTGTAAATATTTCTCTAGTGCAAATCAGGTCTGTTTTTTTGGATTCCTTCTTCGTCCAATTCGAAAAATTTTGAATTTCCATTTTTATCAATATAAAATTCAAAAACATAGCTCCAATCAGTTTCAGGAACCACAACTCCACAGAAAAACTTAATGGTTCCAGAATTACAATCTATATTTTCAAATGAAAGGCTATACAATGTGGCTTTTTTTAAGAAATCAGTATCATTAATCTTAAAATAATTTTTATCGAAATTTCTATTGTATAGAGTATCTTTTTCTTTTTTTACTAACAAGTGAAATTTATTATCTAATTCCCCATTAAAAATTTCTCCCTTAATGGGGAATTTATGAATAAGTATATTATAGGAAATACCATCGGCACAACGCACTAACGTATCATAGATTTGAGGTTTATTAGAAATTTTTTGATTAGTTATAGGTTGTATTATTTCTTCCTCTGTTGAAGTGGTACTAATATTGGATAAATCTGACTGTGCTTTATTTTCTTTAAAACTACAACTGGTTAATAAACATAAAATACTCCAATATAAAATAAACTGTTTCATAATTTAACCTAGTCCTTCTTTTTAATATACTTGCTTGATACCCATCCAGTCTTTCCCCCATAAGAAACCTCTGTTCGTCCGGAACCAGTATTTCCTGTGCTTATTACAGATTCTCCCTTATTAATAGTTCCTAAATCACTTTCTGTACCTGTTGCAGTGGAGTAGAATTTTAAAGGATCATTTTGCGTATTAATTGTATACGTATTTGTATTTACATTGGAAGTTTCACTCGAAAATAAATCAGAAAAACTCCAAGAATTCCACCAATCAACTACAGGATCATACCACTACTAGAAGATGTATTCCCCTCATTTCCTATCCACTTTTGAGGATCCATTAATTCTCCTCTTTTTGTTTCAGGATTTATAGCTTCATAATTACCATCACTTTGTTTTTTTCTTATTTCATAATGTAAATGAACTGCGTGAGCTAGTTTTTTACCGAAACCGGATCCCCCAACTGTTCCAATTTGTTGACCTTCCTTTATATCATCGCCTACTTCTACTTTAATAGTTTCCATATGCATATATACTGTTTGAAAGCTACCATCAGGAGATTGTATCACAACATAACTACCAGAAGAATTTGTGTGATCAGAATATAGTTTTACACTAACAACCTTGCCTTCATGTGTTGAATATACAGAAGCTCCTAAATCTGTTGATCCACCTGTGTTTTTATTAATGTCTACCCCTTGATGAAGATGTGTAGATCGTTGTTGTCCGAACCACCCTGCATTTGTGTTCCAACCCAATCCACTTCCATCTTTTGCAATAGGCCATGGTATTTTACCATCATTATCAATAAAATATATTGGGTTATCATAAGTGTAATGATATGGTGTCATCCATGGCATTAAACTAGATAAAGGATCTACACTTAAAAACTTACCCAATCTAGGATTATAGATTCTTGCACCATAATTATACTCATTTCCATCTCCACTAACTTCGTTATCCATTTCTTTTCCGTTGTACCCATACTTATAATTACCGGATGCGAATGCTCGTCCAGGTTTTTCGGAGCCGAATGGATAGTACCCTAATCCTCTAAAAATACTGTTTTTGTTTTCTGCTACTTGCATCTTTTTGTTGTGTGTTGTCAGTTGTGAGTAATAAAGGTATTAAAAATTAGAAGGTTGGAAAGATTAAAAGATGGTAGGATTTTTTCTTTTCAATTGCTTTTTCAATTGAAAATTTCAGTTGAAAAAAAAAGTATCCATTTCGTTTGAAGAAGGGAAGCGGTAAAGGGCTGTTAATGTTCGTTTTTTTTCCTACGCACAAAAAAGCACAGCGTATAATTTGGGCTTGCTGTAATTGTAAAAAAATAACTACAGCAAGCCAGCGGCACATTATACGCTATGCTTGCTATCGTGCAAAAAAACAAAACATCATCAGCCCTTTTCTTTGTTTGATTATTCCGCACTTGCCCTTTCACCCTGCCGCCTTACAGTTGGCGCATTCCGATAAAATGTAAAAACAGTTTTCTTTTCTGCAAAAAAATAATTGTGCAACGTTTTACATTTTCCCGTAATGTGTTTTTGTGCTGTCGGGCTTTGTTTTATTGATTGATATTTGGTTGTGCGGTTGGTTTGTGTGTATCTATCAATAAAATAAAGCATCCAAGCGGAGCAGTAATTTAATTTGAAGCTTTAAAGTTTATTTCGCGCGGAAGGTTGCACCAATCTTTTTAAAAAACTGATTTTATTTCTGTGTACAGAGTAAAGGAAAAAGCGCCTGCGGCAAGCGTTGGGAAAACGGCTGCAATAAATGGAGTGAGGTACGAACGAAATGATTTGCAGCCGTTGTGCAGCGAGCCTCCTGCGAGTGGAGCAAATGGTGGGAGCAAGGAAGTACGAGGCACGAGTACGTTTGCGACCTATGTAGAGCTTGCAAATAAAGCTTTGTGTGATGGATTGCAAGCTCTACGCAAGGCTACCTTAATTTCGGCTGGAGCGTAGCGGAAGCCAATTAAAATTATCAGCCGCAGCCATTTTGCGACCCGCAGGCGAGCCTAACATTGGCTGCCGATGGATTTTTAGCTTTGATGTGAGGTACGAACAGCAAGGCTAAAAATCCAGAGAGGCTGCCGTGAACGAAAGAAAGGCAATGAAAAGTATGACAAACTGCGTAATGAAATGAAGCACCCGAAGGGCAATACAGCTCTTTTTTATACCTTAAAAAACAAACAAAAATAAAAATGTGCTGTGTTGGTTTGGCATATCTTTTTTGTATTGCCTTGATGGAGTGAACTCCGCTTTTCCTGTTCCTAGTTAAATAACGAACTGCTAATAATCAATACTTTAGAAGTTATTTCTTTTTTCAAATTAAATAAAAGTCCAATATGGTACACATAAAATATTTTATTGGAGTT
>JAHEXY010000018.1 GCA_023251875.1 Bacteroidota bacterium | reverse complement strand
CGCATCCTTACTACTTTTGCAACTTTATTATTTTTCTTCTTGTTTTTTATATGAATATTTTTGAATTGCAAATTGGGTATCATGCCAATTGATAATGATAGTTCTATTAGCTTTTTTAAAGTAAAATTAAAATTACCATTTAATACCTGAGAGATGTAGCCTTTTGTAACACCTAGTTTTTTAGCTAGGTCAGATTGATTCAAACCTTCTTTCTCCATGTAAGCACTTACATGATTATACAATTCATTTTGTATAGATTCAAGCCAATATTCAGGTGTTTGTATAATTTTTTCCTTTTTTAACATACTATTTTGAATTAAAATATTGCGCTTTTAAACTTCTGAAATATTTTATGTCTTTATCCTGTGATCCCTTTTTACCTCCCAATACAACAATACGACCGGTATGCGTTTCATGAAACATATAAACACGTAAATGGTGTGTTTTAATTTCATATTCTTTAATCTTATCGTTGCTTGGTGTTATGTCTTTAAATTTAGATGCTGGCATCATTTGCATTCCTGCTAATAAGTGCATTCGAGATTGTATTGTTCTAAGCTCACTTCTCATATTCCCCTCTTTTTCTATAGTTTTCTCAAACTCATCGAATAAACAGATCCCATCAACAATTAATTTAAAGAATTTAATACGCCCCTTTATTTCTGCTATTTCCTGTAACGTAAATTTACTCATTTTGTTTAGTTATAACTAAACTTTTTCATGCAAGAAAAAGTAATAATCTGTTTATCAGTCAAATATTTTTTTATTTGTTGTTTTGCAAAGATATCAGTTTGAATTTATTTAATAAAGATTTCAGGCTTTATCCTCCGTCCGCAAACCTATAGAAGCGGATGAACGGATGAAATTAATTTAAAGAAATAATTTAATGGTCTTATTTATTTTAGGCCTATACAAAGTGTAGAATTTGGCAAACTTGTACTTTGGATGGTTTGTATGGAGTATTTTTCTGAAATTTAAATTTTTAACTATTGCATGTACAATGAATGGTACTTCAGACAAAAATTCAAGTTACGAACTCGAACCAACCTTTTACTCATGTAAAACAAAAAAGCTCCACCATTTCTGATGAAGCTTTGCCATGTTCGTGTGGTGTGGAAGGGAATCGAACCCCCGACACAAGGATTTTCAGTCCTTTGCTCTACCGACTGAGCTACCGCACCTCCTCTTTTTAAAGAACCACAAAGTTACATAAATTTCCCGATCTGCAAACTGAATGAGCTTGATTTTTCAAGATCTGCCAATGATTGTTATTCTTATAACTTTCCTCCTACTACGCAGGTTTGTTTTTCTTTGGTAACTTTTCCTGTTAAATCAAAGGCTTCAAAATATACAATGTAAATACCAATACGAGCCTTTTCATTGGCATCGGTAATACCATCCCAGGTATAGGTTCCCGTAGCTCCTAGTAATTCATTTTTCACCAAACGTTTTATTAATCTACCTCTCGCATCGTATATATTAATATTGGCAACATAGCCGGGAGAATCAAAATGGTAAGCAATATTTAACACATCGTGATAACCATCATTATCGGGAGAGAAAAGCTCCGGCTCCAAAGCCATCGTACTAGAGGTACTATCTGTTTTATTGTATTGAGAGTTCTCATATGCAGGAGTAGCAAAACCAACATCTTCGGCTGCAGAATGCCAATTGCTAGCATCTTGTGTAGGTCTTTCAAAATCTATTCTTTCTAAAGATACTCCTGTAACAGAACTAAGCAAAGCAAACTGCATAGCATCATCATAATTAAACTCATCTATTACAGTAAGATTTTTTCTTGCTAAAACTACAGAACCAGATCCATCTGTTAAGGAAGGAAACGATGCCATATCAATAAATCCATTTGAATTGCTTGTTGTATATTCTAATTTTATATTGGATCCATTGGTTGATAACACCATATATTCACCCGGAAATAACAATACACCCACATCAGAGATATTATCAAGGGCATCGAGTGTTCCTGTGCCGGTATTAATTTTTGTAAGCCCTAGTTCACTTAAGTCAAGCACTTTATTTGAACGATTATATACTTCAACCCATTCTATACCGGTAGTTGATGCATGGTACATTACTTCATTAATAACAATATCCAAACTATCTATTGTTTCAGGAATGGCAAATCGCACCGAAGTTGAATTAACCCAATTGCCAACACAATCCGTTACTGAATCTCCCATTGTTAGATAATAAATTGTTTCTATTTGCAATGGTATTGATAAAGTTAAAATAACTGATGAATAATCAGGGGCAACCGGAGTAGATACAATTGGATTTCCAATGCCATTGTCAATAGTATAATCTGTAAGATTATAAAGTGTTGTACTATCTAAGGGTTCAGAAAAAAACAATTGAATATTTACACTATCAATTACGCTTATGCGATTTAATTCAGGTGAAGTTTGATCTCCGTTACTTGAGTATACTGAATTTTGAGTACATGGTGTTCCTCCTTTTGTACCAATTGATGCCCTCCAATTCTCATCTCCTCCGCATGGATTATTGGGATCAATTTGCTCCAAGGTCCAACCTCCATCTTTTTTTGCATCGTCTTTATAGGTATCGGTAGTATACGAAACTGTTGAAATCATTTTTCCATCTGCATTGCGTAAAACTAAAGTTTGTCCATCATTGGTAATGGATGGAAACGCATCAACACCTATTACTGTTCCATACCCTGTATACAGCCAAGCGGCATCTATATCTATAAGAATTGCATAACTATTTGAATCAATAGAAACACTGCCAATTTCTTTTGTAGTAGAACCTGCAGTAAATGTCCACCCTGTTAAATCAATTGCAAATTTACTTCTATTATAAATTTCTACATATTCATATTCAGGCAAATCAACGGCAGGAGTAGGATCAGCCATAATTTCGTTTATAACTACATCAAAAGTTTGAGGTGCATAGTAGGAAAAATTAACTGTAGTATCTGTCATTAAATTTCCGGCCAGATCTTGTATTCCAACAATGGATACATTATAATAGGATCCACTCACAAAAGAATTGGTAAAAGTTAAGTATACTACTGATGGATCATTTACATCTGCAACAGCAGTTACAGGAGAGCCAATGCTGTTATCAACACCATAATTAATTGTGCTTATAGATGAAACTGTTTCCGAATATTGTATTTTTAATGAATCAGCCGCAATAGCATTTACAGAAAGAACTGTGGGTGCAGTTTGATCAACAATAATATTTCCCACATAAAAATCATCAAAATAAAACTTAGTAGCATTGCTACTTGTATATGTACAAAGAACACCAAAATAAGAGGCTGTTGTAATGGATGCATCGGTAGCAGTACCTTCAGCTAAAAAATTTGTTCCACCGGTAGTATCAGCATACACATTCCATACACCAGAAGAAGTACGGGTAACTTTAACTCTAAGTGTATTGGTAGAATAAGATATTTGCCCGGGATTACCTGCAATTAACATGGTTTCTGTGCTTCCATTTTTTTTATAGAGTTCTATTGCATCTCCAGAACCACTTTCGCCCAATTGAATAAAATAACCATTTAAGGAAGTTGAAGATAAATCAGCTTGATCAGCTACCAAATAAACCCTGCCAAAATTTTGGCTGGAGGGGGAAAAAGAAAGCTTGACATAAAATTGCCATTCGGCACTATCTATTATAGAATTTGTTGTTGACAAATAGGATGTAGCAGCAGAACCGACATCATTCAATTGCAATTGAAGAGATGAATTAACCGTAAAGTTAGTATCTGTGCCTACCCAAGCAGGATTATTGGTAAAATCGCCATCATCAAAACCTTCACTAATTTGGGCATTGGCCGAAAGAAAAAGTAAGAATGACAAAATAATAATCAAAGGAAGACTGTATTTCATGATATATCTTATTAGAGGGCAATATTATTCGGGCTGCAAAGATACTAAATTTTGGGGAGGAAAGATATTTCTATAGTGGCTAATTCTAATACATTAGCATTTAAGAGCAGCATAACGCTTCTATTTTTAGCCCTCGCTTCATCACTTTCTTTAAATAAAAAGAGAGAGAAAGTTTACAATTTTTCTTAAAAACATAGGTTTAAAAATTAAATGTTAGCGAACACTTCTACAATTGAGCTATAACTTTTTTGTAAAATCGTTTTCAGCTCTTTAGTCTTTATCCATTTAATATCTGTAATACCTTCTTCTGTTTGAGGGATTAAGATTTGATTTTTTGCAGCCTTCATCTCAAACCAATACGATCGTTTTAAAATGGCTTTATCTTTAATGAAATAAGTATGATAGGTAGAAGGTAGTTCTTTAACTATTTTTAAACCCTTAATACCACACTCTTCTTCTACTTCTCTAATAGCGCACTTTTTAATGGTTTCATTTTTTTCCAATTTACCTTTGGGTAAATCCCATTTTCCTCTTCTAAAAATAAAAAGCATTTCATCTTTTTCATTTTTTACTAGTCCACCGGCAGCTTTTATTAGTTTATAGCGAGAACAAAAAACTTTCCAAATAAGAGCGGCACTCTTTCCATAAACACAAATTGTTTTTTCATTACCTAAGCCTGATTCAAGCTCTGTAATTACGTCATACAATATTTTTTTATTCTCATATTGAATAGCTCTATCGCTTTGTGTGTTTTTAATTTCCCTTTTTGATGCAATAATCAATACCTTTTCGTTTACAAATATTTTATACATACAAGAAATTTAATATTTTATATTTTGGATGAAGTATGATTGTTTTGTACATTAAGAGCCCGTTTTTATATATAAACTATAATCCATTCCTTTCATACAATGAAAAATGAGGATGTTGCCTTAGATGTAGCCAAATACTTATTGCAAATTAAAGCAATTAAATTACAACCTAATAAACCTTTTACTTGGGCTTCCGGATGGAAGTCTCCCATTTATTGCGATAATCGTGTTACTTTATCATTCCCTAAAATTAGAACTTATATAAGACAGCAATTGGTAAAAGCTGTTACTGATAATTTTGGTAAGCCCGATATTATTGCAGGTGTTGCAACAGGGGGTATTGCACAAGGCGCCTTGGTTGCACAAGAATTAGGATTACCCTTTGCCTATGTAAGACCTGATGCAAAAAACCATGGATTACAAAATGCTATAGAAGGAGTAGTAGAAACAGGACAATCTGTAGTTATTATTGAAGATTTGGTATCGACCGGAAAAAGTTCATTACATGCTGTAGATGTGTTAAGAAATGCAGGTTGCGAGATAAAAGGTATGGCAGCTATTTTTTCTTATAGTTTTCAAGCATCGAAAGATAATTTCAAAAAGGCAAAATGTAAATTAGTTACGCTAACTAAATACGATATTCTTATTAAACAAGCCTTAGAAATGCATTATGTTACCGAAGGAGATATTGCGTCTTTAAAAAAATGGAGAGAAGCTCCTGAAAAATGGGGAAAGGAAGAATAATTCTTAGACACTAATTCCACAAATTGTCACGCAAGAGCGATTCTAAAAATAACTCAAGCCTTAACTTTCTAATTCAACCAGAGTTATTTCAGGAAGTATTCCCATACGACCGGGATAGCCCAAATGGCCAAGGCCTCTATTTACATAGAGATATTGCTGGCTTTCTACTGCATCATTATTGGTATATAAACCTGCCCAATGCGGATATACATATTGTACCGGACTCCATTTTAACCAAGGTATTTCAATACCCATTTGCATACCATGTGTATGGCCTGAAAAAGTTGCATCAACATCTTTGTATTGTTTACTAATCATTTGATCCCAATGAGAAGGATCATGTGACAATAATAATTTAACAGGATATTCTTCTGTATTTTTTATGGCCTCTTCAATTTTTCCATGTTTGGGAAAACTTAATGAAGCTCCCCAATTTTCAACACCAAGAATACAAATTTTTTCTCCGTTTATTTCGATAGCTTCATGTTCATTCATCAAAATTCTCCAACCTAATTTTTTATGAAAACTGATAATATCCTGAAGGTTTTGTTTTTTTGCCTCTCTACTAGGCCATTCAATATAATCGCCATAATCATGATTACCCAAAGTTGAAAAAACGCCATATTTTGCTTTTAATAACCGTAAAGCATCTTCAAAAGGATAGGCCTCATCAGTTTTATTGTTTACCAAATCTCCTGTAAAAAAAATCACATCCGGATTTAATTCGTTTATCATTTGTATTGCTCTACGAAGGGGTTTATCCGACAACCAACTCCCTAAATGCAAATCAGAAATTTGAACGATTTTTAATCCTTCAAATGATTTTGGAAGTTTTGCCAATTTCAATTTTGTTTTCTTAACCTGAAAATCATACACCCATTTTACCATACCGGTTACCAAACCGCTCAATAATACAGCACCGGTAAACCAGCCTATGCCTTTAATAAATTGGCTTCTGCCAATGGTAGAAATTTGTTTTGTTTCGGCAATTGAATTAGGAACAATATAACGGAAGGCAAATTCTCCCAATCTAAAAAGATCAGCAATGGCTAAAAAGATAAAAGGTAATAATTTAGAAATATAGGTAACCATGATAATGCCAAATGCGTAATTCATGTATACACTATTGGATCTTGCTCCACCACTATTTAATGTAACAATAGTTCCAATAGCAATTATCATCATACTTATTGCGGGCAACCAATAAAGAAATGTTACAAGCCATTGCACTATAGGGCGGCTAATCTTACTTATTTCATGTCGCATAGCCGTCCATACATACCAATCAATAAAGAATAAAATAGCTGCCACAATAAAAAAACCATAAGTGCGCATAAGTACTAGTTTTTAATTTGTTCTGAACTTAATTTTTGAATAGTATAACTAAGTCTAAAAATATCTTTCTGATTATCTGAACTACATGGGCAGGGGTCTTTTCCCTCCTCTTCATTTTCTTCTCCATCAGATGAAGTTTTAAATTGTTGAAAATCTTTTAAGTTACTACCTAAATGAAAATCTTCTACTGCACCAATAAAATCATCGAGGCAACCACTCCAGGTAACCGGAAATACAGTAAATAATTTTGCTTGCACCTCTAATTTTGTTTTAAGATTACAAGGGGAATAGGGGTGCATCAGTTGGCCCATAATACGATCAATGCCATCTCCTTCCCATCCGGTAGCATGTACTCTTATTTTTTTATTTTCCGGAACATTCACAATAAATTCTTTGTTTACATTCCAATAATTTTTGAATGTATGGCCAATGCCTCCGTCAATTATATTTTTGGCATTGGTAAATTCATTAAAAAATATCCAATTGCCTCCTACTTCCATAAAAACTCTAAGCTCAGCCCTCGTAAATGCTTCTTTTAATTTTCGAAAATAAATATTTTGTATGGTTACCTTATATGTATTAATTTTATAGTCTGCTGCCACTCCATTTCCTTGATCCCAATAAACATATATTGTTTTGGCAAAAATTAAAGTATCAGATAAATTTTTCCAAGGTATGTCAATATGAACATAAGGAGATTTAATACTACTATCACCATGAGAAAAATCTATAATATGTAATTTACCGTTATATGTATTTCCTTTTTGATCTTTAATAATAAAGCAAAGTTTTGCGCTATCAGAAGGTTGCGGAAATTCAATTTTAACATTAAAATTATAATCCTTATCGCTCATTCTAACTTTTTCAACAAAGTCCGGCCCATCTTTTCTATTATTATAAAGAGCCCCCCCATCGCCACTGGCAAAAACATCAATTCGGGTTGCAAATATTTTTTCATCTTTATTGGGAACATTTATAAGATCCGGTAAATTACGTCTTGTAGCTACAAAACGCATAGGATGAATTTCTGTTCTTGCAGGTGGATGTCCTCTATCCCAAATCCACAAACCTTCTACATGTACCCAATCTCCTATAGTAGGCCAATTCCAAAAAAGATCTCTACGTTCATGTCCGGCCGAAAAAAAACCATATGAATTTCCTTTTTTATCTGCATCATAAGCTGGGTTTAAATAATCTCCGGCTGCCACCCCACTCTCCCACTCACAATGAATAAATTTTTCTACAACGGTATCGGCTTTCACTTTCTTATCTTTATCCTTGTCTTTTTCTTTTCTTTTTTCCTTGTCTTTATTTTTGTTATGATAATCTCTTATTGCTAAAAGATTGGTGTATCGATTATCCGGAGAAAAATCGGGTTTAACATCAAAAGTAAAATCATGCGTATAGTGATTTAAAGGAAAATCTTCAGGACTTACTTGAGTATAATCAAATTTTCCATTGGTATTTGGAGTAACATATCCCTCAAGTGCTACAACAGTTCTAGAATCTACAACAGGTAACCATGCAGGAAAAATATCGTTAATATCACCAAGGGATTTAAAATAAAGTATTTTAATAGTATCTATACAGGGGCAATTACAACGTTCAGCTTCTTCACTACATCTCTGACAAGTAGGTTTATAGCAATCTTGATATTGAGAAAATACTAGTGAAGTAAATGAACATAAAAAAATAAAAATGGAAACTATTTTTTTTACCATAAATACTTTAAAAACATAATTACAAAATTAGGTAATATTTGTGACCTCCGCCCCATCCGTTTCCTTAAAAAGGGAAGAGGAAGTTTAGAATTATTATGAAACCTTATAAATTTAAGTAATGAGTAGAAACTCAAATTGTAATAACTCTACCTTATAGGGGAATTTCTTTTTTTAAATTTTCAACTATTTCATAAGCAGCAGGGCAAATTTCAATATTTTTTAAAGTAAGATTTAGAATTTGATAAAACTTTGGCCTATCCGTATGCGGATATTCTCTACACGCTTTAGGCCTTATATCGTATATAGTGCAATAATTATCTGCCCCTAAAAATACACATGGCGTTTTTTGCAATACATAGTCATCGTCTTCATCCATCTTTAAATATTTTTCTACAAATTGAGAGGGCTTTATTTTAAGTGAATCGCTGATTCTATCAATATCCTTATTGGTAAATAAAGGCCCCGTAGTTTTACAGCAATTAGCACATTCTAAGCAGTTTGTGCATTCAAATACATTTTCATGAATTACATGCATTACCTTATCAAGTTGCTTGGGTTGCTTTTTTTTTAACTTATCAAAGTATTTTTTTGTTTCCCTTAGTTTACTATCATTCAGCTTATTCATAAAAACCATATCTATAATTTCTTAAAAATTACCTGATGTATTCTATTTTCTGTCGTTTTGAAACCATTATTGAATGGCGTACCTTTGCACGCGTTATTTTATTTTTTTAAAAGAATGAATTGCCCTCATATTGAAACTTGCTCTTACTATTCATTTTTTTGATTTTTTGAAATAAAATAAATTTATGTTTAAGAATCATAAATGCATGGTTTTATTACAAAGATGAAGAAAAAAGCGTGTATGATTCTACAAATATTTTAGTATTCATTTATAAACCCTTGCTCAGATGAAGAAAAATCTTGATTTCACTTTAATCTCACTTATACTTTCTATTCTATTTTTATCATCCTGTATTTCTATAAAGAGATCTGTTTATTTACAAGATACAAGCAAGGCTCATCCGCAAAACGCAGTTTACGATTCCACATTTACTCCTATAAAAAATGTGTATAAAGTACAAGTAGGCGATGTAATTTTTGTTGAAATTAGTGCTTTTAATTTAACTGAAAGCAGAGACCAGCAAAGCAACCAAATTCTTCAAGGATATGCCAGTACAAGCAATCTTGAACAGGATGTTGAATTAAAAGGATTTTTTGTAGGTTCTGATGGAACAGTAGACTTACCTATTTTAGGAAAATTAACCGTTGCAGGCCAATCCATTGAAGAAATTAGGATGAAAGTAATTTCGATGGCTAATGAATATTATTCAAATCCTGCAGTTAAAGTGATGTTACTTAATAATTATGTTACTGTTGTTGGCGAAGTGAATGCTCCCGGCAGATATCATATTTACAGAGAAAATTTAACCCTAATTGAAGCACTTGCATTAGCAAGTGATTGCTCAGAATGGGCAGAAAAAGAAAAGATAAAAATTATGCGAAATCAAAATGGAAAAACGCACGTCTATTTTGTTAATGCAACTGATTTAGCTCTCGCCTCGTCTCCTGCATTTTACATACAACCCAATGATGTTATTATGGTAAAATCTCAATCCATGAAAAGATTTCAATCGAGAGATTTTAATTTTATCATTTCAGGAGTAGCTGCCTTAATTTCATCAGTAAACTTGATATTCTTAATTAACTCAAGATATTTGACTGGAACTGATACAAGTACTAAATAAAAAATATAATTATTACAATTTTACCCTTGAATATGATCAACCAAGAAAAAAAAGTAGAAGAAATAAATCTTTTGGATTTGTACGATAGATTTATTGAATCAAAAAAAACTTTTATTATTACATCTGTTCTATTTCTTGTATTAGGATTTCTAATTACAAAATATATTTGGCCTAGCTATATTATAAAGTCCGATGTGCAAGTTTCAGTTCCGGAAACAATAGGAGAACAAACTTCAGATATTATTTATGGAGCAAACAAAAAATCAATCTCTAACCATGCTGTTGATGAAGCTGTAGCACTTCGATCTTTTCCAACCCTGTTAGCAGCAATGGATTCATTAGGTTTTGATATTTCATATTATGTAGATAATATTTTAGGCGATGAAGAAATCTACAAATCAACTCCCTTTAAAATTGAATTGGATAAAAAAGGGTCTGCCTTTATTCCTTATAATTCAAAATTTCCTTACGCTAATAAATTTAGTATTAAACTAGAGGAAGGCAAATACCACATTAAAGGCGATTATGAAAATAAAGATACCGACCAGGATTATGCCTTTGACACTCTTATTAATGCCAATGAGTGGACAAATGTTAAAACTTTTCGTTTACGTGTAATTCCTGTTGCAGAATATACTGTTAGACCTGACTCAGCAAAAGAATCGATTGTATTTGCATTTACAGATATGGCCAATAAGTTGGTATTTGATTATGACGAAGACCTTACCATTACACCAAAAGACACAAAAGAATCTGCCGTGTTAGAAATTAATTTAACAACCAATGTACCGTCCAAAACAATTGATTTTGTTAACCTAATGGTGAATTTGTATTTGAAAGAATCATTAGAAAAACGAAATGCATTAGCGGTGAATTCTCTTAAATATATTGATGAAGAATTAAAAAATGTTTCGGATTCACTTAATATGGCAGAATTGAGTTTACAAAATTACCAAGTTGATAATAAAATTGCCAATGTGAGTGATGAAGCACAACGTGTTTCAGAAAAAATAGAGAAACTAGAATCAGAGAAATCAGATTTAGTAGTTAAGAGTAGGTATTATAGCTATTTACAGCAATATTTTAAAGATTCAAACAATAGCGAAAAATTGGTGTCTCCTACATCATTTGGTATTACAGACGAAATATTAAATGATCTTACCAAAAAACTTTCTGATCTGCAAAGTGATAAAAAACAATTGTTAAATGAAGGCAAAACTAAAAACCCTATTTATAAATCAACTTGCGATAGAATTGAATCAACCAAAGCAATTTTGAATACAAACGTTGAAAATTTTAACACATCAAATAATATTTTATTAACTGATATAGAAAAAAGATTGGATGAAGCCAATGCATTAATAATAAAGCTACCGGTGTCTGAAAGAATGATCGTTAAAATTCAAAGAGATGCAACTTTAAAATCAAATTTATATGCACTTCTTCAACAAAAAAGGGCCGAAACTCAAACGATGCTAAATGCTACTAGTCCTAATAGTCGTGTAGTAGATCCTGCACATTTACTTAGTGATGATCCAAAATTTCCAATGTGGCTGGTTTATCCCATAATGTTGGTATTTGCCTTTTTAACTGTTATTTCATCTATTCTTATTCGAGATTTTCTTACCAAAAAAGTAATTAATATGAAATTAGTTACTAATAATCTTGGCTTAGTTCATATTGGTGATATGCCATGCTCAGGTAAAAAATTTAATCCTACTCAAATTCTCGATAATCAACAGCATGGTGTATCGGAAGCAGCACGAATGATATTGTATAATGCGTCAAACTATAATGGCAAGCAGAATAATGTTATTTTAGTAAGTTCAGCAATAAATGGTGAAGGAAAATCTTTTTGCGCCTCTTCTCTAGCAATAGTAAGTACCTTTATTCAAAAGAAAACTTTATTGATATGTGCTGATATGCGCATGCCTGTGGCACATGAAATATTTAAATTAGATAGAACTCCGGGATTAACGGATTATATTCAAAATAAAGCTAGTTTAGAGAAAGTGATTCGTAAATCAAACATTCCAAATCTTGATATTATTGCTTCAGGTAGCGAAGCAAATAACCCGGGAGCCTTATCTGAAAGTAAAGCTTTAGATACTATACTTGAGTATGCAAAAGGAAATTATGATAAAATTATTATTGACACAACCGATCTTTCTTCTGTTGCAGATACGTATTATTTAATGACTTTAACAGATGTTAATTTAATTATTGTTAGAAAAAACTATTCAACAACAGATAAACTTGAATTCTTAGAAACAGCCAAACAAGCAGGAAAACTACCCAATACGGCTTTTGTTATGAATGGCACCACTCCACAAAAAGGAGCAAAAAAGAAAAAAAATAATAACCCCGCTTTTTCGAATGCAGTATAATAATGCTGGGCAAAAAATTTCAAAGGCTACAAGCCAAGCTTAAAGATAAAGACCTTAAAGAAATTTTTACAGGTAGTAGTATTGCTTTTATTTATCGAATGGCAGGAGCTGCTCTTAGTTATTATTTACTAAAAATTATTCCTGATCGATTTGGGGTAGAAAGTTTAGGAATTTATAATTTATGTACTAATAATCTGGCATTATTGGCACTTGTTGGCACCTTAGGGTTTAACACTTCTATACTTCGTTATATTGCACAATATTGGTCGCAGGGCAAACTAAAAACAATTGGCAAGCTCTATAAAGGAATTCTATCTCTTATCATTCCTCTTTCATTACTAATGGGAATGTGTATTTTCATTTTTTCAGATCAAATTGCTATTTACATTTATCATAATCAAATTTTAAGTTTACCCTTAAAAATTTCAGCTGTTACACTTCCGTTTTTAGTAATCATGACCATGCATGTTGAATTCATTAGAGGCTTAAAAAAAATTCAGTATTCTGAATATCTCAGAAATTTAAATCAACCTTTAATCAATACCATCATTATTTTTTTAGCAGGATTTTCTGTGTTTAGTTTCTTAAATTTTTCAAATTTACCTTTAGTAGGTTTTGCATTAGGTGTGATGCTGTCTGTTTTGTTTTCAATTAAAGTGATCTATAATTTTTTTTCAAAAAATGCTGCGGTATCAACTGAAAGCAACGACAGTCATTTTTCTTTAAAAGAACATTTACTGGTTTCAACACCTATGATAATAACTACCTTTGCTCAAATGGCGCACGCTCGCTTAGGGCTTGAAATATTGGGAGAAATGTCGAAAATTCCAGATTTAAAAAGCGTAGCTGCTTATGGAGTAGCTGCACGATTAGCTATTTTAACAACATTTGTACAAATGTCAGTAAATACGATCTCTGCAACTAAATTTTCTGAACTTTTTTGGAATAATAAAACAGAAGAACTCAATAAAGTAATTGGATTTTCAACACGTATGGTTTTTTTTATTTCATTACCGGTTGTACTTGTTCTTGTAATTTTTCCATCGCAACTTTTAAGCTTTATTCATCCGGATATTGAAATGGCTACACCGGCTTTAATTATATTAGCAATTGCTCAATTTATCAGTGCCTGTTCAGGCTCTGTTGGTATATTTTTAAATATGACAGGCAATCAAAAAATTTTTAGAAATATTATTATTGTGGCCATTACATTGAACATTTCTTTAAATATTATTTTAATTCCGTATTTCGATTTATTGGGTACTGCAATTGCTAACTTAGTAAGTGTTTCATTTTGGAATATTACGGGAGCCATTTACATTTATAAAAAATATAAGATTAAAACCTATTATTTGCCATTTGTTAGAATATAAATGAATACAAAAAACAAAATAGATTTAATGATTTGTGGTGCTCAAAAAGCCGGAACAACATCGTTGTTACATTATCTAAAAGCGCATCCTAATGTAATTAAGCAAAAGGTAAATGAATTTGCTTATTTTGTTTTAGATGAAATGTATAATGAAGGATATGATTCAGCATTTGAAAAATATTTTGAAAAATCATCCGGTAATTCAAATACAGTTATTGCCAAAAATGTAGGTGTAATGTATATGCCCAATGCAATTAAACGATTGCATGAACATAATCCTCATGTGCATGTTGTTTTATTGCTTCGCAATCCTGTTGAAAGAGCTTATTCAAATTATTACTATGCTTTAAGAAAAGGTGATGAAACCCTCGAATCATTTGAGCAAGCTATAGAAGCAGAACCAAAGCGTTTACAACAAGATGCCAAGCATTGGCGAAATTGCGCTTATCTTAATAGAGGTCTTTATTGTAATAGCATAGAGGAGTTTTTAAAATATTTTCCGAAAAAACAATTGCATATTTATTTATTTGAAAATTTTAAAAAAGAGCCTTCTAAAATATGTAAAGAAATTTTTTCGACTCTAAACTTAGAACCCAATGTTGCTATTAATTACAATAAAAAACACAACGAAAAAGCAAGTGCAAAATCAAGTAGGCTAGCGAAAGCAACCAATAGTAAAAACCCGATTAAAAAGTTTTTAAAATTATTTATGGGTCCTGATTTAAGAAGAACATTAAAAAAGAGCATACAACAAGCAAATGAAATTTCATTTGATCAACCTAAAATGAATGCTGAAACAAGAAAAAAATTAATTGAATACTATTTACCATACAACCATAAACTTGAAATTTTAACCGGACTAGACATTTCTAGTTGGAAGTAAAATAAATACGAATGCATAGCTTAAAACCCATACATATTATATTGCTCATTGCAATTTGGATTCCATTTGAGAACTTTCTTGTAAAGTGGGTTCCGGGAGGAGATTTTATTCGCTTTATTCCTGAAATTACATTGTATTTTATGTTGGGTTTTGAATTTGCACGAAAAATAGTTTATAAAAAACAATATATTTCTACTCCTGTTAATTCGCTTTTGCTCATCTTCATTTTTTTGGCAATTGCCTCTCTCATGTATAACCTTATTCCATTACCCGATTCGCTTAAACCTACAATTTCAGGTATTAGAAACGTAAGAACGCTTATCCGGTATTTTGCTGTTTTTTATATCATTGTGTACAATGATGATATAAAACAAAAACATCTCAAATTTTTTATCAATAGCATGTTGGTAGTTTTAATAATTAACATTGCTACCGGTTTTTTTCAAAGAATATTTGGTATAAATAGCTTTTGGCTACCTGAAAATGGCGATTTAGAAATTGCAGGAATGAGTACCAGTTTTAAATCTGTTGGCGAAGGTGGCGGTGGCCGTGAAGTAGGTTCAGTCATTGGCATGACTGGAGATACCGTTTACCTTGGATTATTTTTAGTAATTATAGCCCCCATTATTTACTTGAAAATGGCTTTAGAAAAAAGAAAACTCATCTTCTTTTATATTTTATTGGCCTGCACTATGATGTTACAAGTTTTTACTTATTCTAATGGCTCTCTTATTGCCATGGTTGGAGGGATTGGTGTGTGTATGCTAGTTGCGAAAGAATGGGGAAGAATTATGTATTTAGGTATGGCAATTGTATTGTTAATTCCTGCCTTTTTTATTTTAAAAGATATGCAAGTAAATAAGGCCGATGAAAGAACTCAAGAAACAAACCCCATTGATAATATTGCACTTTTATTTAGTGATCAATATATCAATAGTCTTGATAATAGCCGCTTGTGGGTATTAAGAGATGTAGGTAAACAAGTAGCTACGCTCGATAACCCTTTTGGATACAGTGCCAGTTCTGATTATGCCAGATACATGATTGCTCAAAATTCAGGAACGCATGAATTTGACAAATTAATTGAATACGATGCCATGGAGGATGTATATTGGGTAGCCATGTTAGCTTATTACGGATACATTGGTGTAATTATTTTTCTATCCATACTATTGGTTTTTCTTTATATGTCGTTTACCGTTTATTGGAAAACCAACAATATGGAAATTAAAATTTTGGCAGGTAGTTACATTGCCATTCTTGCCAGTGGATTTGTGGTATGCTTTATTGTAAGAGCTTTTGAGTTTAGAATATTTAGTTATTACTTCTTTCTCATCCCCGCATTTATTACAAAAGAGTATTTAGCCATTAAAAATAAAACGCATTTTTACACCCCTACTATTGAGCAATGAGAATATTACTCATCAACAATTTTCATTACCTAAGAGGAGGCTCTGATCGAGTATATTTTGAAACCGCCAGAATTTTAAAAAATAAAGGACACGAAGTTGGATTTTTTAGCACACAATCTCCCGAAAACGAAGCTACTGATTTTTCCCACTATTTTGTAAAAAATAAAGACATCAGTCAACAGCAAAGTTTTTTTAACAAAGTATTTTCTGCAAAAGAATTTGTTTATAATCCTGAAGCTGTTCAAAAATTAGAAAAGTTGCTTTCTGAATTTAAACCTCACATTGTTCATTTGCATATTTTTCAAAGCCGGCTTTCATCGGCAATTATTAAAACAATAAAAAAATCGGGCATTCCATCCGTAATGACTGTTCATGAATACAAGATGCTTTGTCCCGTTTATATTTGTTTAGATTCAAAAGGAGAAATTTGTGAGAAATGTGCAAATGGAAACTACATACCTTGCATCACCAATAAGTGTACTCAAAACAGTTATTTGGCAAGTGCAATAAATGCTATAGAAAGTAAAGTAAGAGATCAGTTTTTTAATTATGAAAACAATATAGATGCATTTGTTTATCCAAGTCAATTTATAAAAAACAAGCATACGCAATATAAAGACGCCCTAAAAAACAAATCATATGTAATTCATAATTTTATCGATCTTAATAAATTTTCTACTACGCAACAAAAAGAAGATTATTATCTCTATTATGGCCGCCTATCAAGAGAAAAAGGAGTACCCACTTTAATAAACGCTTGGAAAAAATTTCCCCATTTAAAATTAAAAATTGTAGGATCGGGGCCAGAGGAAAATTTAATAAAACAATTGGTTAAAGAATTAAACTTAAGCAATGTTGAATTATTAGGGGCAAAATATGGAAATGAATTAACACAAATTATTCAAAAAGCAAAATTCACCCTTGTACCTTCTGAATGGTATGAAACTTTTGGTCTTACCATTATTGAAAGTTATGCTTGCGGAACACCTGTAATTGCTGCCGCTATTGGTGGAATAGAAGAACTAGTAGATGAAAACAAAACCGGTTTTTTATTTGAAAGCCATAATGAAAATAAACTTTGTGCTGCAATTCAAAAATCAAATACGCTTTTAAGGGAAGAATACAATTTACTTTCAAAATTTTCTGTTGAAAAAGCCAATACTGCATTTACGGAAGAAAAATATTATGATAGTTTAATAAAGGTATATACATCAATCTCTTTATCCGATACATAGGAGAAAATCCATTCCGGACATAAAAATAGCAATGCAACACCCAATTTCAAAAACCAATTCAATAAAATCAAGGTTTTCAGAATACACTTTTAAAAAGTGAGGAAAACAAGAAAAGATACCTATTCATGGAAAATATATTACGAAGAAGCAAGAGGAAATAATATAGGTATGCAAAAACAAATAATGGGAAGCCTTACCTTATTTATAGAATAGACTTCTTGCGTTAGTGAAAGATTGCTTCGCTACCGCTCGCAATAACAACCTTAAATTACCCGTCATTACGAGTCCCACATTTTAGTGTGACGAAGTAATCTCATCATTATACGACTTACGAAAGAGGTCTAATAAATTTCTTTTACTTCCCTATAATAAACGTCCCACTACAAATTTCATTTGTGGTTGAATAAAATTTATACACATAAATTCCGCTTGAATAATTTTCTGTATTTACCATCCATTCTTCTTTATTAAAAATATTCTCAGAATAAATTTTATTTCCATAGGCATCAAAAATAGCAAGAGAAGTATATGTACTAATCCTATTTTTATTTAAGCTGAAAACGATTTTGTTTGTTGCCGGATTAGGAAAAATACTCACGAGATCACTGTCAATAGATTTGTTTTTATGAATACTAGAAACGGCCTCATTCATATTATAATATTTAAGCACCGCCTGATTAAATTCAGCAATAAACAAATCGCCATTGTTATGGTTGTATTCATAATTGGGTGTGAATCCGGCATTGTTTTCAGGATAAAGAAAAGTAGTATCCATTACAGTAAATGAATTCACATTATGGCTTAGTACTGCAACATACCCGTTTATCTTTCCAATGGTATATAAAATGGAATGGTCAGGCGAATATCCTAAATAACTAGAACCGGTATTAAGTTTTCCTATATAGCTATTTAATGTCAGTTTTATATCCGGTTGTAACATGATATCGCCAACAAATAAGCGATCTGATGTTTTATCATAGGCCATCATTTTTTCTTGCACGGTTTGAGTGCCCCAATAATTAGTAAGAGAAATAGAACCCGTTAAAGCCATTGTATTCATATCATACGATTGTAATACTTGCGAGTTTTTAAAAAGTACATAAAGTACATGATGCATCGGAACAGGCATAAATTGAATAATGCCTATTCCACTTTGGTTGCTAAATGAAAAATCGGGAATACTAAACACCGTATCTACAACAAGTGTTTGCGCATCTACAACAGCCATTTTTTCATATTCAGGAAAAGCTACATAAATTTTATGCGTTTCATTATCGAGATACATGTTGGCAATGGCATCTGTTCTTCCTTCAGGAATACCGGCAAGAGTAAGCATTATAGAATCTATTACTGAAAAACTTCCTTTAGCATTGTATACTTTTATTTTACTTTCATAATGGTTCAGCACAAATAAGCGTGATACGGCAGAATCAACCTCTACAATACAGGGCCAATTACCGGGATAAAATTCTTGTAAGGTTTGCGTTTGTTTTTGATAGGCAATTATTTTATTTCCGCCCAACCGTTCTGCCATAAATACCGTATTTCCATCAGGCGCAATAGCAAAATCATCAATCGATTCTCCAACATCCACATTTGATAATACTTGCCAGACTGGCGATACCTTAATTAAATCTACCATACCATTATGTTGATTAGGCCTTACCAATATATTTTTATTATTATCTATTGCAAGCCTACATACTTTATTGGCGTAATCAAATAAAGAATCTATTTTTCCGGTAACAATATCTGCAATATAGGTCTTGCTCCAAGCGCCACCGAAGCCTTGATCATCATAAGCTTTTTCAACCGTCATGTATATTTTGTGTGTAGTGCTTGAATAAGCGTAATCACTTACAGTATCTGAAGTTGAAATGGTCTTTACTACAGTATAAGAATTTATATCTATAATGGCCGATTCATTATCGCTTGACATAATCAAAACAGATTTGTTATTATCAATGCCCGTAAAACCTAAATGGCCATTCGAATAAATCCTAAACTTTTTTCTCAAATGATGAGGCGGTAAAAGATCAAGTACTGTAACGGCAATACTATCATTGCTTGGGTATTTTGAGCAAACATATAAGGTAGAATCATGGTTATTTGCTAAAATACCTCCTATTGTATAGCCAAAACTGATTGGTTGATCAGCTATGGATAAATCATTTCCATTAAGAATATTTAATTCATTTCCATCACCTGTAAAGAGATTATTCGAAAATGTATCAACAGCTATTCCGCTTTCTGAGGTAGAATAAGTAAATTGCCCTGTAACAGCACTTGTTGAAGGATTAATCAAATACATAATCATATTCACACTATCATTGGGTATACTGATAATATAGCCATTGGCTTCATTAATAAATAAAGCATGTATTTGGTGGTCGTTAGGATAGGGGGTTTTTACCGAACCAATTTCTTTGTGAGTAGAAAGGTCAATTATTGGAATATTTGAATTAACAATGCTTGAAATATATGCCAAGCCCCTTTTTTCATCTACCGAAACATCAAAAAGTTTTATCGCATTCCCGTTGAGGTTATTATTAAGTTCAATATTTAAATCAACAGTATCAAGCAATATAATTGAATTCTGAGAGTAAATAGAAAGATGAAAAAATAATAGGAAGCCTAATAAAGAGTAGTTCTTTTTCATTTATGAGAATAAAAAATAGAATAAAAAATGTTTAATAAGATAGGTATTGCTTTTTCAAGCTAAAAAATCATTTTACTGGCATTTTACATCATAAATCGATTGAAAAAAAAATTGAGTACATCAGAATAGTTTTTGAAATCAAATGTTTACAACTTTCATCTTAGTAATAAATTCTTTTTTACGCATAGAAATCTATTATTTAATTAAAAATATGTTTAAATATTTCTTGCTCATTTGTGAAATTGCATCTAAATAAAAAAAATCGAAAATTAATTGCCCCAAAAGTATAACTTATTTGCTTCTTAATGCGTATAAGATTATCTATTCATTTAAGTCGAACCCTTAATCATTAAAAATAAAGTGAAACATTCATGCATAAAAATTCACAAAGTGTGATGAAAATAGCATGAGTGTTATATAAAATTCTAAAACAATATCTCCAAATCTAATTGTTGTTTCAATTTATCTAAATTTTCATTTTTGCTCGCCATGTGTTTGTATTTATCAAAGGGGGTATACAAGCGTTTCGATTCTTGAATTTCAATAATTACGGTTTTTAATTGGATAGAAAAGTTATTGAGTTTTTCACGTAGGTAAGTAAGTAATTCTGTTTTTTCTATAGCTAATTCTTCTTCTTGTGTTTTATTTTCGATGCTTAATTCAACAGTAAAATTTTCTTTTAAAGTTGGTAATATTTTTGTTAAAGTACTATACAAATAAACTTTTCCTTTTTTGTTGATCTGCTCAGCATATTCTTTCCAAAATTTATGCAATTGCTCTAAGGTAAAATTATCTTTTGCTTGTTCTGGAACAATGACTTCTTCAGTTTCTTTTTTTTCTTTTTGTTTTATTGGATTGGTAAGCTGGCTTATTGAAATTGTTTTAGATTTATAATTATTGGCATTAGCTTCTTTTACTATTTGCGTTTGCACCGGTTTTTCTAGCACCATTGTGTCTTGATACATGACTTCTTTTACAGCAACATTTACTTGCGCTTTAGGCTGCGAAACTGTATTTATGGGTGTTTGAACTATTGGCTTGGGCTGAATAATAGTTGTTGCGGCAACAGGAATATTTGCCGTTGCCGTTTGAGATGTTTTTATTGTTTGTGATACATTAGAAACCGGTACAACAGGAATACTTGGCTTGGTTTGAATAGACTCAACCGTAGTTGGAGGAACGGTAATAGTTGCAGCACTACTTGGTGTTTTTAGTAGGCCACACAAATTCATCAATAATAATTCAACCGCCAAACGTTGATTGGTGCTAGCTTTATACTGCACATCACATTTACTGCATCCATTAATGGCTTTAATCAAAAAATCGGCATTGCAAATTTGTGCTTGCTGTTGGTATTTTTGTGCAATATTTGTTCCTACTTCAAGTAAACTAATTGTTGAAGCATCTTTGCAAACCAAAACATCTCGAAAATGAGAAGCCAGGCCTGCAATAAAATGATGGCCGTCAAAACCATTTTTAAGAATTTCGTCAAATAACATTAAACTACCGGCAACGTTGGTATTTAAAATCAAGTCTGTTATTTTGAAAAAATAATCGTAATCGAGAATGTTTAAATTTTCAATTACTGATTTGTATGTAATGTTGCGTCCGGAGAAGCTTGCAATTTGATCAAAAATAGAAAGTGCATCGCGTAAAGCCCCATCTGCTTTTTGAGCAATAATGTGCAAAGCATCCGCTTCATATTGTATGCCTTCATTTTTGGCAACATAGGCTAAGTGTTGTGCTATATCTGCAATTTGAATACGTTTGAAATCGAAAATTTGGCAACGAGAAAGTATGGTGGGAATAATTTTATGTTTCTCTGTGGTTGCTAAAATAAAAATAGCATGTGCCGGTGGTTCTTCTAATGTTTTTAAAAATGCATTAAAGGCACTTGTGCTAAGCATGTGAACCTCGTCTATAATATAGATGCTGTATTTACCAACTTGAGGAGCAAAGCGAACTTGATCAATTAAACTTTTTATATCATCAACAGAATTATTAGAAGCAGCATCGAGTTCATGAATATTAAAAGAATGTGATTCATTAAATGATGTGCAAGAAACACATTCGTTACAAGGCTCTACGTTGTCTTTTAAAATAAGGCAATTAAGCGTTTTTGCTAAAATACGTGCACATGTAGTTTTACCAACACCTCTAGGCCCACAAAATAAAAATGCATGTGTAAGTTGATTATTCTTTATTGCATTTTTTAAAGTTGTAGTAATAGAAGTTTGCCCTACTACTGATTCAAAAGTAATAGGCCTGTATTTTCTGGCAGAAACATGGAAGCTGTCCATGATGAATGGGTTTAGAATACAAAGCTAATTTATTTTGATGGAAAGGCAAAGCTATAAACATTGTTGATATCAACAAATGGAAATAAATGTAAAGCCTCTTTAATAAAAATCAGACTCGTAAAAATGACATCTATATGTGTTTCGTTTTTGAAACATCATTTCTTAATTTTTAAATAACACATCATTAATGATTAATACCATCTGCAATATTCAAATTTTAATATCTCAAATATGAAAAAAATATATTTACTCTTTTCTTTTATTCTACTAGCTTTTTCAGTACATGCTCAATGGCAATCGAATATAAGACTAACCAATGATAAGGCGGTTTCTCAAACATCCTATAACAATGCATGGTGTGTAGCTGCAAGTGGTGATACAGTTCATGTGGTTTGGTATGATAATAGAGATGGTAATGATGAAATATATTATAAACGATCAACTGACGGAGGCCAAACTTGGGGAGCCGATGTTAGATTAACAAATGATACGGCAGAATCAGTAAAACCCTGCATTGCCATTTCAGGATCTGTAGTTAATGTAATATGGGTTGATGGAAGAGATGGAAATGATGAAATTTATTATAAGCGTTCTCCAAATGCGGGAACAAATTGGACTAGTGATATTCGATTAACAAATGATACTGCCGATTCATGGTTTCCATCTATGGCTTGCAAAGGTTCAGATGTGTATGTAGTATGGGAAGATAAACGCAACGGTGGCATGAGTGAAGATATATATTACAAATATTCTTCAAATGGCGGAGTAAGTTGGGGAAGTGATGTACAACTTACTATAAATCCTGCTTATTCAAGATATCCAAGTATTGCGGTTAATGGCTCTGATGTTCATGTAGTATGGTTTGACTATAGAGATAACAATTATGAGATTTATTATAAACACTCTACCGATAATGGAAATTCATGGCTGGCAGATACAAGATTAACTAATGACACAGCTAGTTCTATAATTGCTTCTATTGCTGTAAATGGCTCTAATATACATGTTGTTTGGACAGATATGCGAAATGGAAGTGAAGATGTGTATTACAAAAATTCAAATGACAATGGAGTCTCGTGGAGTAAAGATGTGGCTCTAACCAATTATTCGGGAAATTCAACAAAACCATCAATTGCAATTAATGGTTTGGATATAAATGTTGTTTGGTATGATAATAGAGATGGAAATGTAGATATTTATTACAAACACTCCGATGATGGAGGCAATAACTGGGATGCTGATGAAAATTTATCAAATAATAGTGGTAGCTCTTATTTGCCATCTATAGCTATTTCAAATTCTATCTTACATGTTGTTTGGTTTGATTTTACTGATGGAAACAGGGAAATTTATTACAAGCAATACGATCCTATAATTACAACCGCAATAAATAATACGGTAAACTCTAATTTAGCATTAGATTTACATGCATTTCCCAATCCGGCTATAAATGTTTTACATGTAGAATGTAACAATAACATAAATAAAAATACAATGCTTTATATACGCAATATTATTGGTGAGGTAGTTTTGAATAAAAAAATTGAAATAAGCAATACGCCCATTAACATATCATCTTTTAAAAATGGAATGTATGTAGTGGAATTAAAAAATAACATGGCTTCAGAAACCACAAAACTGATTATAGCACATTAACAATTGTTTTTACTTTTTTTCAATAAGCAAATCATGTTTTTGTTTACCGTTAACGCCTTTATTGATTTGTTCCTTTTCTTTTTCTTCATAATGTTTCATCATTAAAGAATATTGTTCTTGAGGAATATCTCTATAGCCTAATTCTTTTATTTTGTTTTCAGCTTCCACATATTTATTGTAAAGCGGTTTTAGTTCTTCTACTCCTGAAACATTTTTTATATCTGTAAGTCCGTATTTTCTCATTTCTTGATTCAATTGGTTTACAATAATATTGCTTTTTATAAACCAGGCTTGAAGATTGGCTTCTTTATTATGAAAAAAGATAAGTGAATAATCAATCCAGCTTAAGGCAGTTTGCATATCAGAAAAATTGGTTTGTAGCAAGTACATATATGAAAGATCTATTAAACACGAAGCCACATTTTGTAATCTTGAAAGAGTATCTAAATAAATTCTGTTTTTTTCAGCATCTGAACTTATAAATAGGTAGTCTTGATATAGCTGATCTGTAATATGCATGTGTGAAGCCGGATCGTAATTTTGCATAGTACCTTCATCATCTGTAAATTTTATAAATGAGTGATAGGGGGCATATGAAATCCATGCTTTGGCTTTTAACTCTTCTGCTAAAATCACATAAATAGCAGGAAGTGTATTGCACTGTCCCCAGCCTGTAGCAAGAGCTTTGGTAACAAAAGAATTTCGATAATCTTCTTGAGCTTTAAAATCAACATAATCATATCCTAAAGGAATATGCTCTTGTTTATTTGTGAGATACAAAGTATCATTAAAAAAACAGCAAATGCCATAATTTAAAGCAAGATTACTGGTAGTATCTAATTTTTTTTCAACCAACCAAGTTTTAATAAACCTTCCGGCATCGTGAATAATCTTGTCGTATTCTTGATGGCTTAAATAGCAATTGCCCCAAGCACTTTCCATTGCGTAATAAGCTTCTTTAACAGAAAGTTTTTGTTTGCCGTCAAGCATGTTTTGTATGTATTGGGCGGTTTGTGCAAAAGAGGAGGCGTTTGTTTGTGACTGAACTGTATTTGAAATTAGTATAGAAAATAGATATATGCAGATATTTTTTTTGAATGATTTCATTATTGGCAATAACATTAGCATTATAAAAAGGGCAAAATACAAAAACTACCTTATTTATTTGTGAAGAACATAGTTAAATACATTGATAATTTATGAAGTATTAAAAGGTGAATTTTTTATTTATTCTCTAATAAGTTATTTTTGTTGCATACAAGAGCGTATTTTGTTGTGCAAAGCTATCTTTAACCACATCACATAAAACTAGCAATCAACAAGTTTTGCCGCCTCTAACATAATAATCAAAATATCAACTTTTTGATATGACTCCTGATTGGTAATAAAGCTGTTCTTTTTTGTTTGCAAGTAGTTTGTTATTCATAGAAATTGGATAAATCGATAAAATCTTTTTTTTATGAAAAAATCTTTCCCTTTAATTGTATTGTTGCTAATAATATGCATTAAACATAATCTTGCCCAAACAAATACTCTATTAGGAAGCGGGGCAGGGAATGTAATTTCCAGTGGCACCAATAATTCAATTGTTGGTTATTACTCAGGCTTTATTAATACAAGTGGATCTCATAACTCCTTTTTAGGAGCTTATTCCGGATATAAAAATACATCGGGCAGTTATAATCTATTTTTAGGTTCTAAGTCCGGTTATAATAACACAACAGGTACTCAAAATATTTTTTTAGGATATTTAAATGGCTATTCTAATACTACCGGAAATTACAATTCATTTATTGGAACACAAGTGGGTTATTCTAATACATCTGGTTCTTATAATACTTTTTCTGGTTACAAATCAGGTTATTCGAATTCCACAGGCTCTAATAATATATTTATTGGGTATAATAGCGGTTATTCAAATACAACAGGCTATTACAATTCTTTTTTAGGAACAGAAGCCGGCAAGAATAATACTACGGGTGTTTCAAATACATTGGTTGGACATAAAACAGGAGCCAATATAACCACTGGTGATCTAAATACATTTGTCGGTGAAAGTGCCGGAAATTCTACAACAACTGCAAATTATAATTCATTTTTTGGTGGTAGTGCCGGTGAGAATAATAGTGCGGGGTCTAAAAATTCTTTTTTGGGATATGCTGCTGGTATCTATAACACTTCAGGAGAGGCTAACGTCTTTATTGGATATGATGCAGGAGATGCTATTACTACAGGCTCACATAATACATTTATAGGAACCTCTACCGGAGCATCATTATATTCTTATTCAAATTTAGAATATGCAGTTGCAATTGGATGTGGAGCTAATGTAAGCGCAAATAATTGTATGGCGCTTGGAGGAAGTGGTTCTGCTGCCGTTAATGTTGGCATTGGTACCTCTGCTCCAGCTTATCAATTACAATTAAGCACTGACAATGCAGCCAAAGCTGGTTCTGCTACCTGGACTATTGCATCTGATCAACGTTTGAAAAAAGACATTTCAGATTTTACAGATGGTTTAAGTGTGCTTGAAAAAATTCATCCGGTTTGGTTTTCTTATAATGGTACAGCCGGCATGCCAACCAACAAAAAGTTTGTAGGTATAGTTGCACAAGAAATGAAAGAAATTGCTCCCTATACTGTTGGTAAATTTATTTCTCAAGATACCCTAGGAAATAAAACCGAGTATTTAGATTATGATGCCAATGCTTTATTTTATATTCTTGTTAATTCGGTAAAAGAGCAACAAACTTCACTAAAACAAAAAGATTCTATTATTTCAACATTAATTTCTTCCAACCAAATTTTAAATGAGCGCCTCACAAGATTAGAACAATTAATTGAAAATAATTTCAATTCAAATAATAGTTCTTCCATTCAAAATATTTCTGAATGTTGTGAAGCTTCATTAGAACAAAACTATCCTAATCCATTTAATCAAACTACAAGCATTAAATATTTTTTGAATGAAAATGTCAAAAATGCAAGCATTATTATTACAACTTTAGAAGGCATTGAAGTAAACAGATATGCTATTTCAACCAGCAGCAATCAAATTATCATTCCGGCAAATAGCTTGTCTTCCGGAACTTATTTTTATCAACTAATTGTTGATAGCAAACTAATGGATACAAAAAAAATGGAGATCATTAAATAAAAATTAAACAGGCTCTAAATCTAATTTTATGAAAAAAACAATACTAATACTATTAGTGCTTAACTATTGTTCAATTTTTGCACAAAACCTTCCAAAATTGTACCTCAATTTTGTGTCACATAATGAGGATAATTATGTTTATAATTCAAGTACCTACCCAAATACACGTGATAAACTGCTGAAGATGGCTCAGCTTTGCCAAACAAAAGCAGTTAAGT
>JAHEXY010000012.1 GCA_023251875.1 Bacteroidota bacterium | reverse complement strand
GCTTTTTGCTTGATTGACTCGTAGTCAAATTTCTTTTCGGTTGATTCCATTTTACTGTGTGTTTAAGGTTTATTAATTTAATAAATTTTCCTTTTGACACAGTTTACTTTACACTCTCGAAGGAAATAATAAAAATCTTGAAATAATTAATGAAAAGTAACATATTTCAAATGCTAATAGATAAACAAGTTGATAAAAATGACATCTGCTTATCGTGTAAAAAAATAAATAACCTTTTTACAAATCCCCTTTCACTATATTTAATATGTTCTGCAAGAAATTACCATCAGAATAATTGACGGAACTTTTTCAATTAAAATTATTCACCTCCGTCACCCCTTGTCCTACTCTCATCCTATCTTTATTTTTTCTTTAAAAATTAAGCACAAAATAAAAACAAGAAAATGAAAAGTAATTGTGGGTACTGCCACTGCAAAGCAACTGTGGTAATGCTTTTAACTATAAGCATATGTTCCACATCTAAATGGCGTAAATAGCTACAAGCATTAGCAAAATGAAAGAATTAATACAAGACAATCGGATTGAAAAAATTATTGAAGATTTTAAGAATCTATTAATCAAAAAAGAGGTAGTAAGCTACAATATTTTCAATCTATCATCATTTAATAATCATCTTGAACATTTTCATAGCGACATTTTTGCAAGTTTCCTTCAACCAAATGGCCTACATGATGAAAAGGATTTATTTTTAAATGAGTTCTTAATTTATTTGAAAAACGAACTTGGCTTAAATATAAATCTGGTCGATTTTAAAAACACGTTTGTCCAAAGGGAAATGGGCAGATTAGACCTTCTAATTTTTGATCAGGATTCAAAAAAAGCGATTATTTTCGAAAATAAAATGAATGATACGCCAGATACGGAAGAACAATTAATTTGTTACTATAATTGGTGTATTAAACGCAATTTTGATGTGGTAGCTATTGTTTACGTTTCATTGCAAGGGCTAATAAATATGCCACATGTAAATCCTAAAATAAAACAGAACTTGAGAAATGTAGCGGTTTTATCAAATATGAATTCAGATTTAATAGTGTGGCTGCATGCATGTATAGAGAAGGCTAAAAACACTGAAACAAAATCTTTGTTGATACAATATTGTAAATTATTAACCTATTTAGCTTTTGATAGTATGGAAAAATTAACAATGGACGAATTTTATTCAATAGCAAATGATAGTAAATTTCTAGAAAAAATTTCTACAATAAATGAATTGACTTGTAAAATTCCTAGTTATAGAGCTGATAAATTCCAGAAAGCCATTAGTGATTATGCCCCATTTAAAAATATGTATAGATATAAGCATAATGTTATTCTCTTTGAAAATTATTGGGATGGACAGGATAGCTATAAACTTGATATTAGTTTTGAAAATGATGGTAGTGCCAATATTATATTGTGGAACTCTGAGTGTCAAAATGTCGATGGAAATAATTCATTACGGCAAAAAGTCAATCTGATTTTGTATGCCGATAAATTAATTTTCGATGAGAATCTATCTTGGTTTATAAAACAATTTCATTTAAATGAATATTTGACTATGAAGTCTATCGATGAAAATATTGTTGATTTCACAAAAGAACTTATGATGAAATTAAATAATTGCAATAACCGTAAAGTCTGATTCTATATTTTTCAATATTTATTTAATACTACGTCATATCTTGGCGCACTTATACCATACCTTTATATTATAAAAAATAATAATCTGTATGGAAGCACCTTTAAAATACAAAATATTAAGAATTATAAACGAAGTTTATAATGAATCTGTAGACAGTAAATTAAATGAAACTGTATTCAGTAAACTAGATATTCAATTAGGCCATTTAGCAGAATATTTTGCCATCACAAAAACACAAGCCTTTATTTTAGCCAATATATTTTCTTTGCACTATAAAGGCAATAAAGTTGATCTACACCAATTGAGTAAATCTTTGGGTTGCGACCCCTTAAAACTTTTAGAATACAATGATGAAATAAATACTTTGTTAAAAAGAGGTATTCTTTTAATTTCAAAATCTAAAAGAAATGAAAGGTTTCGTGATCCGGATTGTTATGTTGTAAATACTGAAATATGTGATGCCATAATTAATAACCTTCCCATTCAACAATTAAAGAATGACGAAGTTGAAAATATGCTTGGAAGAAATGAAGCCAATTCAAAATTTAAAATACTAAGAATAATAAACGAAGTTTATAAAGAATCTTATGAATGTGAATTATCAGAAACTGTATTCCTAAAATTGAATTCACAATTATCTTATCTATCCGAGTATTTTAAACTAACTAAAATACAAAGCTTTTTACTGGCAAATATTGTTTCATTAAATTTTAAAGATGAAACAGTTGATTTTAAAAATTTGAGTCGATATTTTGAGTGTACTTCCTTAAAAATATTAGAATTCAGTAATGATGTTAAAGCACTATGTAATAATGGAATATTAACAATGTCAAAATCTAGGCGTTCCCGAGCTTATCTTGATGAAGAAAGCTATGTTGTACATAGGGATGTGCTTGATGCCATCATTAATAATGCACCAATTCCAGAAACATTAAATAAGAAAGAAATAAATATTTTTGATGTTTTTGAAAGCATTTTTAATTTGGGAGAGCTAGTAGATAATAATTATTTAACAACCCATGAATTAATAAAAAGCACAAAGCAAATATTAGAGGATAATTCACGCTTTCCTTTAATAAATAAAATAATAAATATTAACCTTGATCCCAATGATAACTGTGTATTATTATTTTTAATTTGGAGGACATTAAATGGAAGGGAAAGTTGTAATGTAGAGGACATCATTAAGCGAGTATTCGATTATTCATCTGAAAAAATTACGTATATCCAAAACATTATAGCAAAGAAGAACGAATTAATTAAAAACGAATGGATAGAAGTTGAAAAATGTAATTATTCTAATGATTTAGAGATGAGATTATCTGCAAAAACAGAAGCACTACTTGAAGATGCCGGTATAAATATAGGTTTCAACAAAGAAAAAAAGAATGAAGATTTTATTTTACCAAAAGACATTAAATTAAAGCCATTATTTTATAATAATGAAGAACAAAAACAATTAAGTTTAATCAAAGAAACGCTTTTTGATGAAAAGTTAAAAGATATACAAAAACGGCTCGATGAAAAAAGCTTGCCAATAGGTGTTACCATATTATTGCATGGAGCACCTGGTACAGGAAAAACCGAATCGGTACTTCAAATTGCCAAACAAACGGGGCGAAAACTTTATCAGGTAGATATAAGTCAAACAAGATCAATGTGGTTTGGTGAAAGCGAAAAAATTATAAAAAGGGTATTCACCAATTACAAAAAACATTGTAAGAGCGATAAGCTTCTCCCTATTTTATTTTTAAATGAAGCTGATGCCATTATTTCAAAACGAAAAGATGTATTCAGTTCAAATGTTGCTCAAACCGAAAACATGATACAAAATGTTTTATTACAAGAATTGGAAATTTTTGAAGGTATTTTAATTGCAACAACAAATCTTGTTAAAAATTTCGATTCGGCTTTTGAACGCAGATTTTTATTCAAGGTTGAATTTCAAAAACCCAATATAGAAGTGAGAATGCAAATATGGAAAGCAAAAATTCATCACCTATCATCAAATGAATACGAATGGCTGGCCAATAATTTCTACTTTTCAGGTGGGCAAATTGATAACATTTCTCGAAAGTGCGAGATATTTGAAATATCAAACGGCAGTATGGCAAACATGGATGAAATTAAGCAGTTTTGCAAAGAGGAGCAGTTTTCAAAAAATAATAAATCACAAATTGGTTATTTTAAATCTACAACATAATGGCAAAACGAGAAACATTTATGCGCTACAGCCTCATTATTAAAAAAGTGAGAAATAGCCAACCCACCTTTAAAGAAATTGTTGATTATCTTAAAATGGAATCGGAATTACAGGAATATGATTTTCATATTTCGAAGCGAACATTTTTACGAGATATCAAAGATATTTCCTCACTCTTTAACATCGACATCCGCTATAATTTTTCAAAAAAAGTATACTATATCGAGAATGATGAAGACCCGCAGGCAAACGAAAGAATTTTGGAAGCCTTTGATATATTTAATGCATTGAACATAACAGATAGAGTTTCAAATTACATTCATTTTGAAAAACGCAGATCACAAGGCACCGAACATTTGCATGGCATTTTACATGCCATTAAAAATCGTGTAAAAATATCATTTACCTATTATAAATATTGGGAGAATGATTTTTCGAAACGAAATGTAGAACCTTATGCCTTAAAAGAATTTAGAAGTCGCTGGTATTTATTGGCAAAAGACCTTGATGATAATGTGGTTAAAAAATTTGGATTAGATCGCATAAGCGAACTCACGATAACAAGGCATAAATTCAAAATTTTAAAAGAATTTAATGTAAATGATTTATTTCGCAATTGCTTTGGAATAATTACACCCGTTAAAGAAAAATTGCAAGAAGTAGAATTGTTGTTTACCGCCTTTCAAGGCAGGTATATTAAATCAATGCCCTTGCACGAATCACAACAAATTATTGTTGATAATGAAAACGAATTACGAGTGAAACTAAAAATATACGTTACTCACGATTTTATTATGGAACTACTTTCGTTCGGAGCCAATGTAAAAGTGATAAAGCCTAATAATTTAATTGATGAATTAAAAGAGGCTTATGAAGAAGCATTGGAGCAGTATAAGTAAGGCTAAATTTTAAAACCACATAGAAACATAGTTTTATGGAAAGGCATAGAAAAATAAATTTTTAAACAGAGATATATAGAAGCATAGCTTCTATACTATATGAAATAGTCATGCACGAACAGTGTACAAACACTGATGAAGATAGCATGACGTATTCCATATGACATTTAAAAATCAAATTATTTACATATGAAACTATTGCAATCTTATAAAAGCATTGAATTAAGCTTTAAATACTACAATATTTTCAAACAAATAATTGACACATAAATTGGTACTGAATAATTAAATTCTATGAATCTATGTGGTTAATATATTATAGATTTAAATTAAAATATGAAAATGAACACCGATTATTTTGCTGAACTATATATTGCCGGCCTTTTTGCCGATAGAGGTTGGAATATTTATTTTCCGCATCGCGATAAAGGATTTGATTTTATTATTTCCAAAACCATTAATGGAAAAGAAATAATCCGCCCTATACAAGTAAAGGGAAAATACCCAAGCAAAATAAAAAAAGATCACGCTGTTTATGGATATGTTGGAAGCCTATCTAAATTGCATACTAACATGATTATGGTTATACCATTTTTTAATGCACTAAGAAATGACGGCACCGATTTAATTGCATTTATGCCTTATGAAACCATTAAGCAAAGCGGAAAGGGAAATTATAAATGCCAACCTGCTCAATATAAAAATGGAAAAACTAAACCAAGAAGAGATTTTGAAAAATATTTTAATGAAAATGGGCTGGATTTAATGGAAAGAGAAAGTATGAAATGATAGTATTAGAAATGGAGCGAAAGTGCAGCCTTAAATTTTTACAACTTTAAATCAACTGACACAAGAAACAAACATATCTTATAAACTTAAAATAAAACAAACATGAAACATACTTCCACCATAAAGTCAAAGACACTTACACTTTCTGAAATATTTAATAACGGAATGAATTGTTTTGAAATTCCAGATTATCAAAGAGCATATTCATGGGAAGATTCACATCGTAAAGATTTGATGATGGATATTGAAAATATCCTTCGGCTGCCCGACTACAAACACTTCACCGGAACAATTGTAGCACAGGAAAAAGAAAGCGAAAATGGATTTACGGAATTTGACATGACAAGCTAATAGAGTATAAGGGCAACTCCCATAAATATCTAACTCCCCGCTCACTTTCTGAATTAGAAATTCTTTACGGTGCTGAAAATGTTCCATTGAAAGCACAGGTTTACACTAAAGAGTTTCTTGTAAAATTCTTAGATAAAAGGGAAGAAAAACTTTTAGCCTTTGCGTTAAAAAGATGGGGTTTTGGTAATGCAAAAAAAATCAAACTTGATTCCTTAACAGAGAATGAAAAGATTTACAAATTTGAAACTGAAGAAATAAAATAAAACTGTAAAATAACCTGAAGAAAAAAGTATTACTTCTATTGTAAACTATTTCTGAAATAAACATCAAATCAAATGGCAAAATATAAATACGTATCAATAAAGCATGTGTTTTATGAAATCAATAAAAACTATTTATGGCATGAAATCCAAATGGAATATGTTTGGCTCAAAAAAGCAGAAGAAAGGAAAATAGAACAGTTTTTCGATTCTGTTTTAAGAGGCTATCCTATTGGTTCATTCCTATTTTGGAAACTAAAGAAAGAAGACTTTGAAACCAATAAGGAAAATCGAGAACTTATTGAAAAACTCAATTTTCAACAATATAAGTTTCTTGCAAAGAATGATGGAAGAGAAGTTCATAACATTAAAATTAATGCCGAAGAAGTAAATTCAAATGATCACCCTTTTGTTCTTAACGGGCAACAACTACTAACATCATTGTATATTGGATTTATAAACAGCAGAACATTGAGCCACCAAAAGGGTTCTCTTAACAATTCAAACGCATACGAAGAAAAAAAACTTTTTCTAAATCTTAAACACAAACCAAAATTTAAAAATCCGGAAGACAGATTTGATTTTAAATTTTTAAAATACAAAGAAACAACAAACACAGATGATAAGTTTTGGTTTAAGGTGGCTGATATTTTAGAAATGGATAGTGTAATTTCTTATGTTAGAAATCACAATTTATCCAAAATTGAAACAGAAAATTTAGAAAAGCTAAAAGAGGTTTTTTGTATACAAAAACCTATTTCATATTTTGAAGATGTCAAAATAAATTAGACAAGCTCATAAAAATATTTATTCCTAAATCAACTTTATATAAGTTATGGAATTATTAAAAATTCCAAACTTACCCTCTCCTTTGGGAGAGAGCCTGTCCCGAACTTGTTTCGGGAGGCAGGGTGAGGGCATAAAAAAATAAATATTTAATGACATGTTGCTTAACGTATTTAATCTATAATAACTTTAATATTTAACGATGATAGGAGCAATTATTGGAGACATTATAGGATCTCCATACGAATACCAAAATATTAAAAAAACAGAATTTCCTTTATTCATAGAGAGGTCAAACTTTACTGATGATAGCGTAACTACTATTGCCATTGCTGATGCTATTTTAAATAAAGTAGATTATGGAGTTTCACTTAAAAAATGGGGAAGAAAATTTCCAAGATTAGATTATGGAGCACATTTTAGAGGATGGTTATTTTCCAATTATTCCGATCCCTATAATAGTTGGGGCAATGGATCAGCTATGCGCGTAAGCCCTGTTGGATTTGCATTTAACACCTTAGAAAAAGTGTTAGCTGAGGCAAAAAAAAGCGCAGAAGTAACACATAACCATCCGGAAGGAATTAAAGGAGCACAGGTAACTGCTTCGGCTATTTTCTTAGCAAGAAATGGCAGCAGCAAACCTGAAATAAAAGAATATATTGAAAAAACATTTCAATATGATTTAAGCAAATCACTCAACGAAATACGACCGCTATATGAATTTGATGTAAGTTGCCAGGGTTCCGTTCCTCAAGCTATAACATCATTTTTAGAAGGAAACGATTTTGAAGATACTAGGAGAATATTTGTCGCAAGGCTAAGAAGAAAGACACATAGTTAAAAAACTAATCTTGAACAAAAATTATGAAAGCAATAAATTTAAACGAATTATTTAATACGAGAATTTTTAGAATTCCGGACTATCAAAGAGGTTACGCTTGGGAAGAAAAACAGCTAAGCGAACTATGGGACGACCTTGATGAAATTGGTGTAAATAACGGGGAGCTCAGAAAACATTATACTGGGACAATATATTTAGAAGAAACCCAACCTAATGATATTGAAAAATGGCTTACAGATGTAAAATTCTATAATGTAGTTGATGGCCAGCAAAGGCTAACAACAATTAGCATTTTACTATATGAACTTTTAAAAGCTACAGAAATTGGTTATGCAGAAAAAAACAAAAAAAAGCTTTTAGAAACATTCATTTCTGAATCTAATATGTCAGGAGAAAGCAAGGTTTACAAGTTTAGTTATTCTTTAATAGACAAGAATTACAATTTCTTATTACATTCTATCTTTGAGGATAGTAAAGTTGTTTTAAATCATGACTATCAGAATCTCTATACCAAAAATTTAACCGAAGCAAAAAAATATTTCAGTGTAAAAATTAGTCAATTAAATGACAAAGAAAAAGATATATTATTTAAAAAAATAACAACAGCATTACAGTTTGACATAAGGATAATTGAAAAAGACTTAGACGTTCAAGCAGTTTTTGAAACTATGAATAACAGGGGGAAACTGCTATCTACTCTTGAAAAGCTAAAAAACAGACTTATCTATTTAACAGTAAAACTTAGTAGTCCTGATGAAAGTAAAAAAGTACTTAGAAAAAAAATAAATGAAGCTTGGGGCAAGATATACACTTGTTTAGCACAAAACCCCGATACAATCTTAGATGAAGATATTTTTCTTTCTGCTCATTTATCACTTTATAGAAAGCCGAAAGAAGCTGTCTTTTCTGAAAAAGTTGCCGAAGAAAAAGTTTTCCAAATGTTCTGTAACAAATCGGAGAAGTTTGATAAAGATGAAAGTGGAGAAAAAGAACCCCTTGTTTCATACAACAAAATTGAAGATTACATTATTAAGTTATCTGAAGCCGCCCCCATTTGGTATAAGATTCATAATTCACAATCTCTCATTCTGAAGAAAATTCTATTGTTGAACAGCGGTAAAGAAATAAAGGTGTTTTTGCTTGCGCTACTTCTTAAAAGCGAGGAGGAAAATTTGAAACAAGTTTTTATCAATCTCGAAAAAATATTATTCAGAAATGGAACACTTGGTTTCTTTGACGAAAGGAGAACAGCTAAATGGGGTTGGGAGATTTATTCTGATGAAGTTAATTTGGACGGAATCAATCAAATGATAACTGGCCTGATACAAAAACCAATTTCCACACCTGACTTAATTTCACAAATGAATAATTTATTCACTTATGTTAATGGAAATAAAGGGTTTCACAGGTGGGGAATATTAAAATATTTCCTGTTTGAATATGAAGAGATATTAAAAAAGAGAAGCAAAGAAACCGATGACAAAATAAATATTGATAATTATGAAGATACATCAATTGAACACATAATCCCCCAAGACTTTAAAGAAAACTGGTCAGAAGTTGTATATAATTTTGCAAATGGAATTGAAGATGAAAAGAAATATTTAGCATATAAAATTTTAATTAACACATTAGGCAATTTAACCATTTTAAAAGGTCCAAAAAATTCCTCATTAGGTAAAAAGGGCTGGGATGAGAAAAAAAATAGATTCAGCACTGGTTCATACAATGAAATAGTTATTAGCAAGTACACCAACTGGACTAAAAAGGAAATTATGGAAAGAGGAATTGACATGCTTTCATTTTTAGAAAATAAAATTGATGGACTTAAATTTACAGAGGAAGAAAAAAATAAAGTGCTTTTTTATGAGGACTATGTAATTAAAAAGTTTACTGAATTATAAATACCAAATTGAGTATACAATGCAAAACGAAACAATAATACAGCAAATAAACATAAAAACAAATGACACAACATAAAGACTTCTCAATAAAGCAGGTGTTTGAAGAAATCAGCAAAAGCTATTTATGGCATGAAATTCAATGTGAATATATTTGGCTACCGAAGCATTTTTTTAAGAAATACCATTACCAATTATTGAAAATGCAAAAGAGTTATTAACGCCTGAAATGTTGGAGGTGTTGGAGAGGTTTTATAAAGGAGATAAATAACATCTATAACAATATGATATTGAAAAATATATTAATCAAAATGGGCTAGATTTAATGGAAAGGGAAAGTTCGAAATGATAGTATTAAAAAAATGGGCGCCATTACATCTTTTTTATTTTATCTTGTACTTAATTGTAAATTAAACGAAATTATTTGAGTAAATAGCCCAAAAATCAAATAACCCGTAATTGATTGCGTATATAAGAATATTATGCGTCATGTTAAAAGACCTACAATAAATGAAAAGTATTTTTAAAATTTATTCTAAGGATAAGACATCAAATCAATCCGACTCAATTTTTTCCATTATTGGGCGGACAGAACCCGATTTAACAAAATCATTAGCCTTTTTATTACATTATTCAAACGACCTGCTTTTAAAACTATTGACAATTATTGACCCATCAATTGACTCAAATTATAATCGGACATTTATTTCAGCAGAACAAAAACCTGATTTAGGTATAGACAATGTAAGCTTCCCTGAAAATAGACGAGACATAACAATCATACTTTATTATGCAGAACCTACCAAGAATACACTTATTATTTTAGAGGCTAAAAATTTATACCTAAAACAAATAAGTAGCGTGACAATAACTCAACAATTATTAAAGTATTTTGACACTAATGCTTTTTCAGACACCAATACAATTACTAATAAAATTGGGGTTACTCTAACGAAAGACAAGTTATACTTTAGTCAAGACAAGTTGCAGCAACTAACTAAAATTTTTTCGCTAAAATGGCAAGACATAATCTACATATTATCTGACATTGACGAACAACTAATAACATCATTTAAAAAAGAAATTATGAACTCAAATTTCATCAAGACCTATGAGGAGGAAGTTTTTTGCCCTCCAGTCGGAGACACATATGCTTTAGTTGAAGAATTGAATATATATTGTTGCCCAGCAGACAGAAGTTTAAAGGAGGCAATCTATCTTCTTCCAAGAATCCCTGTATTTAAAATTCAAGACTTACTTACAGACAAATATGGAATAACTGATTTTTCAAATTTAAAAGGTAAAGGTTGTTCAATTGCGTTATATAAAATCGACAGCAGTTTTATCGTTGACAACGATTCAATTGAAGCAATAGAAGACCAAAGAATTAAAGAAAAAGTGAAAAGATGGATTGGAACAGAACAAATGCGATTGAAAGTATTTATTTTAAGTGAAAAAATGGAATTTGAAAGACCTAAAATAACAGATGTTCAAAATAATGCATGGAATGGATATTTTAAACTATCACAAGTTTGGGGCGACTTAATAAGTAAAAACACGAACGCATAACAGCACCAACAAGAAATTGGCGGTTCAGTGCTCAGCAGACAATTTTGTCGTAGCCGAAAGTTTCGTTCTCCGCATCAACATTTGTGGTGAACATCGCTAACTTCTTGTAGCTGCAAACCGTTAGGTGTATGTTAGAATAAATCGTGCAAAATGACAACGACACGGTTTGACAGACAAGCAATCTAACTTTGCTGAAAATGGGGACGCTGAAAACCGACTATAGTAAGCTAAACGAAAAATCAAATAAAATGGAATCATCTACTACAATAAAAAAAATGTTGGCTGGCAACAGAATTTTTGTTCCAACCTATCAAAGAGCATATTCTTGGGACACAGAATTTGAAAAAAGCAAAACGCCTAAACAGACTAACGTTTTTCTTACAGACTTGGAGGATTACAATAAAAGTTTAACAGGATCAAGATATTATTTCGGCCACTTTCTATTTGAAGAGAAACCCGATAAAAAATTTGGAGTTATTGACGGACAGCAAAGACTTACAACTATTGTAATTTTTCTTTCTGCACTTTTCAAGCGTTTAAGTTCATTCCGGAAGCTGACAGAAAGCGAACAAGAAATTTTTGAGGACATCATTAAACGTAATTCAACATATCGTTTTGACACCGTTGATTATGACAAACAACTTTTTAAAGATTATGTAATTGACCAAACCAAAAAAGACAAGAACGGGCTTGAAACAGCATCGGCAAAAAGAATTGTAAATTCTTTTGACTTTTTCGCTTCTCAATTAGAGAATAAGGGCGAACCCTATTTGCTGAAAATGTTGAAGACTGTACAAGAAGCAACTTGCACAACTCACCCTGTAGAAGATGAATCTGAAGCAATACAGATGTTTATTTTCCAAAACAACAGAGGTAAAAAACCTTCTAATTTGGAAATTATCAAGGCTCAATTTATGTTCAGTATTCATCTTTACGGTGGAGAAGAAAAGGAACTACTAATCGAAGAAATTAAAAACCGATTTGAGAAAATTTATAAATCAATCTCGTCAATTGAATATAACATTGACGAAGATGATGTTTTAGTTTATACACTTAGAGTTCATTTTAATTCGCTTTGGGAAACAAACGCTATTGAAAAAATAAACAAACTTCTTTCAGAGAGCAATCCTATTGCTTTCATAAAATCATTCACACATTCTTTGGCAATTAGTTTTGAGCATCTAACAACATTCTTCGGCAAAGACGAAAGAGAACAATTAGAAATTCATTCACTCATAACTCTTGACGGAATTGGAATTGCAATTCCTTTTGTAATCAAGGCTTACAAATTTGGGTTGCCGACAAATACAATGAACCAACTTTGCAGTAAACTCGAATCTATAGTTTTAAGACATCGCCTTATTGGAACACGAGCTGACATAACATCAAGAGTCAATGATGTTTTTCAAAATTTTACAGCAGAGAAACCTGCCATCAAACCAATCATTGACAGAATTGACTGGATGAAAAAAACAGGTGGTGATTCTTGGTGGTGGGCATATTGGAATGACAGCGAATTTGAACGATCCATCCAATCTGCAATTCCTCACTCGACAGCTAAGTATCTTCTTTGGAAATACGAAAACCATTTAGAAGGACAAGGCAAAAGTGGTTACTCTCCAACACGTTTTGATAAAATTGTTAGCCCCGAATTAGAGCATATTGCACCACAGACACCGACAGATGGAAAACCAGTTGCAGCGGGTTATTGCGAATATGACGAAGAATTTAGACAACAATTCATTGATTGTTTAGGCAACTATTTACTTCTTTCAAAATCTCACAACTGTTCCGTTGGTAACAATCCTTTTGCTGACAAGAGAGCAACTTATAATCACTTGGCACAACAAAGAGAAATTCAAGAAATGACAAAGGACGACTTGACTTGGACGAAGCAAGAAATACAAAAAAGAAAAGAGAAAATAATCATATTCTTAAAGGACAACGTATGACGACAGAAAGAAACACAGCACCTACAGCACCTACAAGAAATTGGCGGTTCAGTGGTTAAATGAAGCTTTGTGCTTTGTATCAAGTTTTGTGCTGGCAGAGAGTTTTGTGCTCCGAAATCGCTAACTTCTTGTAGGTGCCAAACGTTATGTGTAATTCCCTATTTTCCGGGAAACGGAAATAATTTCTCATGCTAACGGACTTTCTGAAGTTGAAAAATTTGAACAGAAAAATAGAATAGTAAATAATTACTTTTGAACCCAAAAGAAAAAAATTAGTCAGAATTTTAAAAAGACATCACCACTTATAAACAAAATGAAAATTATAAAATTATCGCCAAATAAGCCGCAATCAAAATGAAGCTTCCGTATCTTAAAAATAAATCTTGGTCTGAAACGACAAGAGAAGAACGCTTGTTCTGCGCTGAACTTTTTTTTCAAATACGAAACAATATTGCTCCATTTTTACAACTTATATCTAAAGATGTTTCCAATCATTATGATATTGGATATGAAGTTTGTTTCTATAGGGATGTTTTAAAATCGTATGATTTAAGCGCAAAATCTAATCAACTACCAGTTAAAAGAACATTTGATATAGTTCTTATGTCTGAGACGGAATTTATAATTATTGAAGCTAAAGCAAATACTGGTTTTGATAAAACCCAATTAGCCTATTTTCAGAAAGACCACGAATACCTTCAAAAATTATTTAAAATTATCAAACAACCTTTACCAAAAATTAATTTCATAGCAATTCATTCAGATAAATATACACCTTCCACCTATACACGAAATTGTTTTTCACAGCTTATAACTTGGAATGAAATTACAGAGAAATATGAAAATATTAAACCTATTCTTAAACAGGCAAATGATAGTTACAAATATAGCCCTAGCCACTAATCGAGGATCTGTCATAAAATACCAATAAATTTTTAATTTTCTTTGTTAAAGAAGCCAAAAGGTTTTAAGAAATGAAAATAAATTATTACCCTTCCTCGCTTACTCTCCAATCTTGAATAGTAGCAGAACTAATATTCTGTCCTCCAACATTAATGGTCTTTTTATTATGGAAATTTTCAAGCAGACCGGCATTTGTTCTACGCTAATCAATTAATTATAAATTCGTATCCAACCACGTCACAGTTTGTCGCTCTCACCTAATATCTTTACTATGTAATCCCTAATAGTAAGGAGCTTTTATGGCAATGAAACTAGAATTTATCAATTTAATTATTCCCATCTCAAATATTGAGAGGGTTTATAATGGGGGCTTTGCGCAATTTAAAAATGAACGCATAGAATTATTTAATGGCAGATATTGGCATGATGAATACTTATTCAGAGATGGTGCCATGAATCAAATGGATATGCAATTTATAATTGATGAATGGGAAAAACTTGGCTTAAAAGGTATTGTTAAATCAGGCGGCAAAAAGAAGTGGAAAGACTTTTGTGTAGTTACTTTTGATGGGCCAACATTGCCTTGTGATTGGATAATATTTAATCGCCCCACGAATAGTGTGGCGTATAAAATAGAGTAAGAAAACTAAAAACAAAATGATACTCAATAAAATTTTATTAATAGGAAAGATAAAGTGTTTTAGAATATTGTAGAAAAAAAACATGAATCAGCAAAATTACATTTTTCGATTAGCAACAATTAATGATGCTTTATCCATAGCTAAACTTCAAATCGAACGATTAAGAGAAGTAAATAGCCCGGAAAATTTGGAAGTAGTATATGTTAATATAGAAATTGAAAGGAGAACTTTAAAAATTACAAATGAAATAGAAAAGCATGTTTCATTTTTTTTGATTGAGTATAATGCATTAATTATTGGTTATTCTCAAATAGTAAATAAGGTTGAAAGAAATAGTTTAGAAGCCGAACTTTTTTCAATTTATTTATTGCCAAAATTTCGCAATAATGGTAAGGGGAAATTACTGTTGAATAAAACATTTGAGTATTTAGTTGAAATGGGAACGAAGACTTTGCAAGTATCTTTTTTTAAGGAATTTTTGTATAAAGAGTTTTTTATTAATCAAAAAGCACAATTGCTACGTCAACAAGAAGTAACAATTGGCAAGGAACTTGGTATCTATGAAACCTATTGCTGGTTTGACTTACAGAAAATTCATAATGAATATGAAAGAACATTCAGTTGAAGAAATTCTAATCAAAGCCGAAAATGAATATTCTAAAAATAAAAAAGAATATAAAAAGGCTATGGAAAGGCGACAAGAAATTTTAAATGACGCATTTAAATTTACAAAAGCCAATATCGCACAACTCGATTGCCTAAATAAAATATTGGCAAAAAAACAGCAAATAGTATTGGTGCAAGCCGAAGCGTTTAGAAAATTTATTGCTTCAAACATTACGAATACCGACTGGGAGATAGAATTTACAATAGACCTATTTGATAATAAAACGCACTTTAAGAATACAGATGCAGAAGGAGATTCATTTTTTTCAGGAGAATTTAGACTGCCATTTAACAAAGTTAAAGGTTATGAGGATGAAGATAAGGCTTGTTTTTATAATGACAATTGGAATGAATTCCGGCATAGATCAGATCATCCATTAGGTAAACAATTTCATTGTTATACTTTTCATCATTTATATGATCATACATTTTTAGCTTGGCAAGATTTAGTTTCAATAAGGGATGTATGGATTGATATTAAATTGCAAATACAACACAATTTTAAAATACCAAAAATAAAAACTAATGGAAAACTGTAATAACATAAGATTTGATATCCAATGGACTAAAAATTTAAAAAAGCGTAATCCTGATAGAAATTTGGAAGAGGAAATTCAGGCATTGGAGAGAAAAGTAGAAACAGAGTTGAAAATTATTTTAAATCAGTTAGACATGCAAGCTTCTGTTAAATCTGAGCCATACTCGCTTCCTTATCAAAAAGAAATATGTAGAAAAACAGGCTTTGCATCCATTAAAACAAATATAGGTTCGTTCGACTACACCCATGTATTTAGGCCTATTGTTAAACAATTATTGAATGAAGATGTAAAGAAAATGAGATTTTACTTCTACATACAAGGATCGGATTGGGATAATTTAAAATGTACTAAAACTATATGTTTTGACAGTCCTAAACTTTTTGGAAGTAGAAAATTAGAATTTAAAATTCCGGAAGAACTGCCTCACATTATTTACAAATTCAGATATTCGATAGATAAAATATATTTACCAGATGAAAGACCAGAAGAACGATAATTCAAAGCCTGTATTCATCCTAAAAATGAAATATACAGATGATAAAATAAAATACCCTTGCAAGCTCGAAACCGAAACGCTTGCTTATTTTACAGAATTAAAAAAAGCAGAATATTATATTGCCTTTCATAGAAAGGATGCCTATTGGTTTTTAGAGGACAAACCTTTTAAAATATTTGAAATAGAAACAAGCTACACGAATTATTTTCTATTGTATTACAGCACCAGAATTTATGATAAGGATGGAAAATTTATTGGAGAACATTTTGGAGATGAAACTTCATTTTTTGGCAGAGAAGCAAAAGACTGCCAATTTAAACCGGGAGATTTAATTGAATATGTTAACGGAAATAGCCTTACTATTGGCATAGTAGCCGGTTTGCCTCCCAATAAAAAAGAAGCCGGTCAAATATTAAATAAAGAGAAAAAGAGACTCAAAGATGTTATAAACGTTTTAAGTGTGCTTGATTCACGCAATGATTGTTATTCGGTATTAACTGGGCATAAAAAAAGTATTCATGATCATCCTCAGGTTTATTATTGCTATCCACCTTCCGCTAAAATTACTCCTGATTATGAAAAGCAACTCAAAGACAGGTATAAAAAAATAAAAAGAACTAACATAAGATAAATATGAAACAAAAAGCTAATAGCAATTTTAAACATCTTTGGAAAAAAGCCAAATACCCCATAAAAGGAGAAGATGGATTTTTAATGGCTGCCATTGGAGAAAAGACCACTGGTTTGCCAATGATAATTTGGTTTTCTGTTCAGGGAATTTACCATGTTCCGGCAATAAAAGTTCAATCCAATTATGCCAAGAAGATGAGTACAAAAGATCTTTTTATTATTACAATTGAAGAAAACCCAAGAGTAATTGGATATGTAGGAAGGATTAAGCGCAGTGATATTTTTAAAATTATTGATTTTGTAAAACTAACTACGCCTATTCTATTAGACCATTGGGAGGGTAATATTACATCAGATGTTGTAATAAATAAAATGAATGAACTAATAACAAAAAAGTAAAAATGAAGCCCAAAGTAAAAAAGCTAGAATCAAATATTGATTTTTATGAAATGTGTAATTATGGTGCAGAGCAAACCGGCTTAGCGGTATTGGTATGGACGGGATTAAATGTGAAAGGGCGTAAACCAAGAATTTTGGTACAGCGAACTTATGCTAAAAAAATGGATCCTAAGAATTTATTTTCTGTATCAATTTCAGATACTCCAAAAATACTTGCCGGTGATCAGGGGGAAATAAAAGATGCTGATCTCAAAAAAATATTCAAATGGATTGTTTTAAACCAGCAAGCTTTGCTTGATTTATGGAACATAAATGTTGATTCGTTTAAGGATTTTGAAGCGCTGATTAAAAAGGTTTAGATTCTAATTTTATAGCCAAATTATTTTTGATTAGTAGAGTTTCTATAAGTTAATGTATTATTAATAATTCCAAACTTACCCTCTCCTTTGGGAGAGGGACAGGGTGAGGGCATAAAAAAATCAATATTTATTGATATGTTGTTTAACTTATATAATCTCTAATGTAAAATATTAAATTTATTTTTTGAGCTAAAAACTTCTTCAATGGAAACAATTTCAAAATGTTTTATGCTGTCTATTGATTTTATGGTTGTTTTGTACCATTTTTCCTTCTTCTTATTCTTGAAATACTTGCCTAAATATTTATTCGGATTTTCAACAAGCAGTTTTACTATGTAGGGAGCAAAATATTTACATTCATGTATGGAAGTTACTACATAGTCGTAAACGTTTCTTCTTGGTGTGCCGTGCTTGTAAACAATTATGACAAGCTTATTGGCCTTAATCTGATCCGGATCTCCGTAATGCATGGATAGTTTATTTATTTGTGTTATGCTATAAATATACGATAGAACAGAGACAATCTATGTCGTAGTAAAATAAAAAAGTACATCTATTATTCATGTGGGCCTAAAAGAATGGCATTAGAAACAGCAGATTCAATTTTCGTCAACTCCAATTGAACTATTTCAGGGTTTTCAAAATACCTGTTTAAATTAAAGATTTTATGAAATTCCGTTTTAGAAATATTAAAGTAGCTATTACGCCAAATAATGTCGTAGATTTATTCGTTTTTTTCGCTAAACATAAGATTCTATTATTTATTTTAGAGTTAGCGAAGAATATTAACCAAGCAACAAGCATTTCCAATGTCGAAACAAGCAGGAATAAAACGGTACATGCTCATCGTTGAAAAGCTGAGCAAAGGCAAACATGCCTCTTTAAATGAATTAAAGGATTTTTTGTTTGATCACGACTTTGAATTTTCGGAACGTACCCTTCAAAGAGATTTGGAGCAAATACGCAATGAATTTGGGATGGAAATTGAATACAACCGAATTAAAAATGCCTATTTTATTAATAAGTCCAAAAGCATTAATATTGATAGCTTTTTGCGCTTCCTGGAAATTGTAAATACAGCAAACTTACTTACCGATTCTATTCGGAAAGGTCAAAATGCATTAAACTATATTTCTTTTGAATCATACGGTTTACAAAAGGGTATGGATCATTTGAAGGCATTACTGTTTGCCATTCAAAACAAACGATATATCAATTTCATCCATGAGAATTTTGTGAGTGGCAAAAAGAAATCCTATTCCATTCAACCCTACATGCTAAAAGAATACCAGAACCGCTGGTACATCATTGGCAGCATCAAGAACCAATCAGCATATAGAACATTTGGCATTGACCGCATAACAGCCCTTGAAGTAAGCGACCAAACTTTTAAATTGAATAATATTGAAGAAGTGCTTTACTTATTTGACAATACCATCGGCTTGGTTTATGATCAGCACCCGGTAGAAGACATTATTTTATCTTGCACACCATTACAGGGAAAATATCTTAAATCATTGCCCCTGCATAAATCGCAACAAATTATATCGGACACAAAAAAGGAGGTTCGGTTAAAAATCAGAGTGGCTTCCAATTACGAACTCCAACAAAAAATACTAATGCTTGGCTCCGATATAAAGGTTATAAAACCAGCATGGTTAGCAAAAGAAATAGCACAAATGCTTAAAAACACCTTAAAGCAGTATAAATAGAAGGTGTGGGATTAAATCTCGTTTTAAAAACCTTCCATTGAGATATAGGCCTTATTCAACTATCACTAAGTACATTTTTGATAGTTGGTTTTGTAATTGCCTTATTTAGAATTACCTAAGGAAAAGCTTATTTTCTGCAACTTTTAAAGGCTCTATTCGTATTATAAATAAAGAAAATATGGCTCTAAAAGGCAGCAGAACCACCACCACCTATCTTGACTGGAAAGATTACCAAAATATTCTACAAAAATTAGAACAAGACAAAGAATACAAATTCCTCATGTTATTTTTATGTGGCACTTATATGGGAATTCGGATTTCTGATATTTTAAATATTACTTGGAATCAAATTTTACACAAGGATAAATTTTTACTCAAAGAGAAAAAAACAGGAAAATACCGGGAGATTACCATTATCTCTGATGTAAAAACAGAAATCGAACGCCTTTATAAACTCATGGAAATAAAAGACCCTAACGGGCTTGTTTTTATCAATAAATATGGCACAAAGGCCATCAGGGTTCAATGGGTAAATGTTAAAATCAAATTATTATTGAAACGCTATGGCATCCTTTGCCGAAATGCCAGTTCCCATTTACTTCGCAAGACCTTTGGTAGAAAATGCTATGAAGCCAATGGTTGTAGCGACAAATCACTGCATATTTTGCAAAAATTATTCAATCACTCTAGTCTTGATACTACCATTGCCTATATAGGCATACGAGAAGAGCAAATTGAGGATTTATATAAGTCTTTATCTGAATCAATATAAATTCATAATCAATTTTCATAAATGTGAATGAAAAACAATCAATACTCACAATTTATAAGTTTTTTTCAGGGACGCGGCACTCCTTAGCCAGAACTTATTATTGGATAGGCTGCCCTTATAGAATACTATAATCTGAGGATTTCTATTCTTATTCGTTTAATCCAATAATGTTAGATGAAGAATTTTCTATTCATTTATATATTTTTCAACTTCTTTTAATTCCATTTTCACACTTATTCTATCAAGGCTGAAACAAGCTCCACTAAGTCCAATATTACAGTTGAAAATTATTTCATTTTCTACAAATTCAATTCCTAATTGATTCATTTCAAACAAATCTATTTTTGTAACTCCATCAAAACATTTTGTGTTTTCAGGGTCTCCTTGTAATGAGTTAAACTCGATTTTTATTTTTTGGTTAATTATTTCAAGCAATTCCTTCTGATGCTCATTGAACATTTTGCAGTTTTCAATTATTTTATCATTTTTAAACAATCTATAATCATATGTATAGCGACCTTTGTAATCTGCAGAACCAACAATTATATTTTTATACTTACCATAAAAACATGTCCTTATGATAGCAGGATCCTCTGAATTTGGAATTACACTATCTTTTTCTTCACAAATCACTTTTGCAGCTTTATTTAATTTTTCCGCAATCTGTTTTTGATAATTATTTTCGCTGTTTTTTACATTGTTTTTACAAGAATCGGTCAAAACAATAATGACCAAAAGTATTCCAATTACTTTCATGTAAATCCAAACTTGCTCAAGTTTATTTAATATATGCATAAAAGATCCGCCAAGTAAAAGTTGAATCTTTTAATTGAGGATCAAACGTTCTGTAAAAATCAAAAAGCTCATTACGAGTAATATAAATCTGATTTTTAAACAGTTGTTTTAACTGCTCTATAAATAAACTTTTTGACATTTTTGCTACTTTTTTTTGGGGATTTGAAGTTGCAAGCTATAAAATATAAATCAAATAATTGACAGCTATCGCCTTTTACTGTCTAATATTTGATTTGGAATAAGAAAAGAAAATTAAACGTTTAGGAGCTGATAAAAGAGGGTACTAGAAGATACTGAACAAAATTTTAAAAGGGTCTAAAGACTAATTTCTTTAATAAAATTAGCCCAAACCTGCTCAAGTTCATTTACCACTTCATGTTTAATTGGAACTCCTGATGCTCTTGGTGTCCATATTTGATTTGCAAGAATGCCTTGTTGCAAAAAGCAAACTGGTTTTAGATGAGAGGGGCGAGAAATTTAAAATTTCGTTTCTTTGTAATACATGATGTTTTTTAACAGAAAAATAAATTTTCTATGAATAAAGAGAACCAAAATTTAGAATGGAAAGAATCTTGGCGTGATGAATATCTTAAATGGATTTGCGGTTTTGCCAATGCACAAGGTGGTAAAATATACGTTGGTAAAAATGATAAAGGCGTTGTTATTGGTATAGATGATGCAAAAAAACTATTGGAAGATATTCCCAATAAGGTAAAGGATATTTTAGGTATTATGGTTGATGTAAATTTATATAGCCAAAGCCAGAAATCTTATATTGAAATAATAGTAGAACCCTACCCATATCCTGTTAGTTATAAAGGGCAATACCATTACCGTAGTGGAAGCACCAAACAAGAACTAAAAGGTGCTGCATTGGATAAATTTTTATTACAAAAGCAGGGAAAACGATGGGATAGCTTTGTAGTTCCAGGTATTTCTATTTCAAATTTAAGCGTATCGGCATTTGATTATTTTCGTAAAAATGCAATCAAAAGCAAAAGGTTGGATCAAGATGTACTTAAAGAATCTAATAAAATTCTATTAGAAAAATTACATTTAACTGATAGGTCATTAATAAAGAGAGCTACTATTTTACTTTTTCATCCTGATCCTGAAAAATATATTACAGGAGCTTTCATTAAAATCGGCTTTTTTAAAACCGATGCAGACCTACTATTTCAAGATGATATTCATGGTAATTTATTTGAGCAAATAGAAAAAACGATGGACATATTGCTCACTAAATATTTAAAAGCAAATATCAGTTATAAGGGTTTAAATAGAATTGAAGATTATATTTATCCGGAAGCTGCTTTGAGAGAAGCATTGCTGAATGCTGTTGCCCATAAAGATTATAGCAGTGGAAATCCCATCCAAATTAGTGTTTACCAGAATAAAATTCAATTTTGGAATGAAGGGCAGTTGCCAGATAACTGGACAGTTAAAAAATTGGTATCAAAACATCCATCTAAACCTTTCAATCCTGATATAGCTGTTACATTTTTTCGTGCCGGGCTTATAGAAGCTTGGGGAAGAGGAACCATTAAAATTATTAATGAATGTAAGGAGGCGAAATTATCTGCCCCAAAATTTAAATATGATTTTTCAGGATTTATTGTTGAATTTAGTACGTCTATAAATTCAAAAAGGACTGTGGAGAAAACTGTGGAGAAAACTGTGGAGAAAACTGTGGAGAAAACTGTGGAGAAAACTGAAAATATTATTTTCAATTTGATAGAAAAAAATCCAAAAGTAACAGCAATAGAACTTCAAAATGAAACCGGATTAAGCAGAAGAGGAATTGAATATCAATTAGATAAACTAAAAAAGGAAAAGAAAATTAAACGTTTAGGTGCTGATAAAGGAGGATACTGGAAAATATTGAACAAAATTTAAAAGGGGTATAAAAACTAACGTCTTTAATGCTTTCTGTTTTAGTCTTGCGGAATTATCCGAATTGCCAACAATATGCAATTATTGGCAATTCGGTAAAAATATGAGTTTGTTTTTTCAAAAGGATATATGCAGGTGATTCCAAAAAAGCAATGAAATAAAAAGCACATTTAATCAGGTTTGTTTAGCTATTCAAAAATTTGATGAATGGTTGAGATAAAATATGAAGCATATAATTTTCATTTTATTATTGATGTTGACCTCAATTTCCTATGGGCAAAACAAATGCTTTTGTGAGAGTGAACTTGATCTTATAGAAAGAGTTCCTTGCGATACAACTATTCTAAAAAACAAATCCAAACTTTATTATCAGTTTAACTGCGATAGTGTGGAATAGTAAAAAACCATGCTGAATTTGTTTCAACATGGTTTTTTGATTTTGTAGATGTTTTTTTCTTACAGAAGCAATTAATGAGATATTTTTAATATCTTAAACTAATACTGCAGGAACAACATTAATCAATTTTTTCTCCAATAGATATTCAGCAATTTGAACCGCATTTGTAGCAGCTCCTTTGCGTAGGTTATCAGAAACAATCCACATGTTTAAAGTATTGGCTTGAGATTCATCTCTCCTGATACGACCCACAAATACTTCATCTCTTTCATGAGATAGAAGTGGCATAGGGTATTTTAAATTTTTTACATCATCATATACAATTACTCCAGGTGATGAGGCCAATAAGTTTGTTACTTCTTTTAAATCAAAATCTTTTTCAAATTCAACATTTACTGCTTCGCTATGTCCGCCTACTACAGGCACACGAACAGTAGTAGCTGTTAAGCGAATACCATCATCACCCATAATTTTTTTGGTTTCGTTTACCATTTTCATTTCTTCTTTTGTATAGCCATTATCTGTAAAAACATCAATGTGTGGTAATACGTTCATGTCAATAGGATGTGCATAAGCCATCTCTCCTTTTACTCCATTACGCTCGTTTTGCAATTGAGCAACAGCTTTTACACCAGTACCTGTTACAGATTGATAAGTAGAAACTACAATTCTTTTTATTTTGTATTTTTCATGTAAGGGTTGTAGTGCCACTACCATTTGAATAGTTGAGCAATTTGGATTGGCTATGATCTTGTCATTTTTTGTAAGCACGTGTGCATTTACTTCGGGTACTATTAGTTTTTTTGTAGGATCCATACGCCAAGCAGATGAATTATCAATTACAGTAATGCCAGCTGCTGCAAATTTGGGAGCCCATTCTAATGAAGTACTACCACCTGCAGAAAATAAAGCTATTTCAGGCTTTTTTGAAATGGCATCTGTTGCACTTATTATCTTATAAGCCTTTCCTTTATATATAACTTCTTTACCAATAGATTTTTCTGAGGCTACCGGTAAAAGTTCCGTTACCGGAAAATTACGTTCTGCTAATACTTGCAACATTTTTGTGCCAACCAAGCCTGTGGCACCTACTACAGCTACTTTCATAATATATGATTTATATATTTTATTACTGCAAAGATAAAAATTTTGTGCTGATACTACTAGCATTTATCTTTGTCTTTATGGCTAAAGAAAATTGCTTAAAGAAAAAACGCACTTATTTATTTATTGGAATTCCTATTTTACTTTTGCTCCTATTCTTTTCAATTCTCAATCATCCTATTATTGCAGTTAAAGAAGCCTCATATAGATATTTGAGTGGTAATATCAATACGCTTCTATCATATTTATATCCTGAAAATATAGAAGTAATAGACACTTTAAATATTCCTGAATTAAAAATTGAAATCAGTGATAATAATCTAAAACATCTCGACACCTTGTATGATGAATATGTTTCAAAGCGATTAGGGTATATTTATTATGCCAAGCATAACTATTGGTTTGAAGCAAAGCTTTGGTATAAAAATGAATGTTACGATGTTTTAATTAAAGCACATGGCAAAAGGCCAGATTATCAAAAGTCAGCTCAATACATTTCATTAAATGTTTTATTAAAAGGAAAGAAAGAAATTAATGGAATGGATAGGTTTAATTTAATTATCTACGAACGTATCAATATAAATTACGATCGTTTAAAAATATTGGCAGAATCATTTCATTTGATGTATCAGAGAGATGAATTAGTAAAGGTGAAAATAAATAAGAATTCGAATAAATTATTTTTTCTTGAAACAAGAATGAATAATGATTATTTGGAGTCAATTGGAAAAAGTTCATTAATACGTATTGAAAGGGACTTTCATAAATCGATGATTTATTCTGATGGAGATACACTTGAAACATTAAATGCAGCAATAAAAGAAGAAGTGAGTAAAATAAAATGCCCAGTTGCTATGCAAGAAAAAATAATTGAAAGATATACAAGCATAAATAGAAAATTAGAAACAGGAGAATCTGATAGTATAGAGCAGTATTTCGACCTTGATTATATATCTTCTTTTGAAGCCATGCGTTTTGTTGGTGGTTATGATGGACATGGGTTTACGCATGAAAACTTACTTGTTTATTTTGACACATTAAATTTTAAATTTTATCCCATCTATCACCGCGATAACTTTCAAACAGATCTAAGTGATAAGAATGTATACGAACAATTAAATATTTGGTATCCATTTTTTTATGGAGATTATGATTTTAAAGGTATTCAACTACCCCTGCTTATTTGTGTTTCACAAAATGAAAAAATTAAAAAAACGACTCAAGAAAAAATTAAAGCATTTACTTCACTTCATGCAAAACAAATAGATGAAGAATTTAAAATGGTTGATAGTTTTCATAAACAGCTTCACAAAAATAGTTTGCCTTTTGATCATTCGTTGGGCTTTTCTGATCCCAGCCCATTGCTTAATAATGTGAGTATATTAAAACAACAGTTTAATTTTTAATTATATTTAATTTTTTAATTACATCAATATGACAGCAAAATATAGTAAACTACTTCTCTGTTTCACATTTCTTATAAGTGTGGCTTTAATACCGCAAATGGTTTTAGCAGGAGGAGCTGTTCATGCTCTTGACCCAATATTACATGTGTTTATTGCTATTATTTTAGTAATTATTTTGTTAGTAGTTTTTGTTATTTATTGTATCCTTAAAAAGGATAATAAAAAATAATAAGTATAAATATTTCTTATTTATGAATTCTAAACCAATTAAATATCTTATTTCTTTTCTATTTCTTGTAGGTGTGGCTTTAATACCGCAAATGGTTTTGGCTGGTGGATTTGCAAGAGGATTAGATTCATTAGCACCTTATGTAATGGCGTATGTTTTTTTATTTTTTATTTGGGTGATATTTACAGTAAAACTATTTATAAAAAATAAAGATAAAAATGAAACACAAAGGGGAGTAAATGGCAAAAAAATACTGTATTACATCATCAGCTTTATAGTGATATTGCCATTTTTATTGTTGTTCTTTTTATTCTCGCATTAATTGATTTATAAATAAGAATGCTAATCAACTAAATATTTTTCAAGTAAAACATAAAGTTATAGCTTGCCAGCATACGTATTATCTGTTCTATAATAATAAACCCTTACCTTCGTCAAAATTTCTGAGCGCAAACGTTTGTTCTCGATATAATCATTTTAAATTCTACTATGCTATTTCAATCCTTACATATTATTGAGCCTATTTTAAAAGCGGTGCAAGAAGAAGGTTACACAACACCAACACCTATTCAAGCTCAGTCTATTCCTATTGTTTTACAAGGCACAGATTTGTTGGGTTGTGCGCAAACGGGCACAGGCAAAACAGCGGCCTTTGCCATTCCCATTTTGCAATTATTGAGTGCCAATAAAATAAATATTCATAAAAAGAAAATAAGGAGTTTAATTGTTACCCCAACAAGAGAATTGGCTATTCAAATAGGAGAAAGTTTTAATGCTTATGGCAGGTATACCGGCTTAAACAATACCGTAATTTTTGGTGGTGTTAACCAACATGCTCAAGTAAATGCTTTGCGCAATGGTGTTGATATTGTAATTGCAACTCCCGGTAGATTATTAGATTTAATGGATCAAGGTCATTTAACTTTACGTGATGTAGAAATATTTGTGTTGGATGAAGCTGACCGCATGCTCGATATGGGTTTTATTCATGATGTGAAAAGATTATTGGCTGTACTTCCCAAGAAAAGACAATCACTTTTCTTTTCTGCCACCATGCCTCCTGAAATTATTAAGTTAGCAAGTACCATTTTATATAATCCTTCAAAAGTTTCGGTAACGCCTGTTTCATCAACGGTAGATATTATTAAACAATCCATTTATTTTGTAGATAAGGGAAATAAGAATGCCTTATTGGTAGAAATTTTAAAAGACAAAAATATTAAAACAGCTTTGGTGTTTACGCGTACAAAGCATGGTGCTGATAAAGTGGTAAAAATTTTATTGAGGCACAATATAAAAGCAGAAGCCATACACGGTAACAAAGCTCAAAATGCGCGCCAACGTGCATTAAATAATTTTAAAGATCAAACTACTCGTGTATTGGTAGCTACAGATATTGCAGCGCGAGGTATTGATGTAGATGATTTAGAGTATGTAATCAATTATGAAATTCCCAATATTCCTGAAACGTATGTGCACCGTATTGGAAGAACGGGTAGGGCAGGAGCAAAGGGTACTGCACTTTCATTTTGTGATGCAGAAGAAAAAGAATATTTACGCGATATAGAAAAACTAATTGCCAAAAGAATTTCTGTTATTGATGACCATCCATTTCCATTATTGATTAACAATCCGGTTAAAGCTCCTAAGCAACAACAAGGAAGAGGAAATTCTGGTCACTCAAGACCAAAACCTGATGGCAACAATAGTTCTAGAAAATGGTTTGGTAAACCTAAAACCAATAGATGGAGGTAGATAATATTCTAAAGAATTTATGCAATTCTTAAAAGTAAATTACCGTCAATACCTAATATAAGATGCATAGCTTTTAAAAAGGAGATACTTGGTTTTCTTTTCTTATGCATTATTTCTGAGAGTTTGGTATCTGTAGTATTGAGCATTTTTGCAAGTTCCTTTTGTTTTAATTTATTTTCAAACATTTTTAACTCTATCAAACCTTGCACCGTTTGAGGCATGGCTATTGTGTAGTGCTCATCTTCATAGGTTTTTACAATTTGAGTGTATTTGTTTAATTCTAAGCTTTCTTTTTTTGACAAATAATCAAATCCTCCTTTTTTAGTTGCAATAGCCAATAAATTATTCATTTTTTTATCAGCTATTTCAAACTCTTTTTTTGTTACTTCTTTTTTCATTGCTTATATGGTTTTACAATCAATTTTATCATATTGTTTATGTGTACCTACAAATTTTAAGTAAATGGTTCTGGTACTAAAATGTATCATGGTAACAATTCGGTATTTGTTCCCTGCTATATTAAAAACAAACCTATCGTTTCCTACACTATCTACACTATTGAAGGTTTGTTTTATGCTATGAAAATCTTGCCAATCACTCAATAATACTTCATGATACCATTTAAGCAAAGATTCTTTTGCTCTAGGTTCTACTTCGTAAAAGTTGATAAACTTGGCTTTGGTAATAATAACCATATTATGAAGGTAGTTATTATTATTGTCAAAAACAAAAAATAATTATCAAAAACAAAAATTTTGGCTTTTTTGGAAAAAGAAATTAAGTATAACTTTAAACTTTTAACCTTCTAACTTTTAAACTATTTCTTCTTCCTTCCCCATCCCCCTTTTTTCTTTTCGGGTGCTTCAGCAGCTAATTGCAAGCATTCTTCTAGCGTAAGCGATTTTGGATCTTGCCCTTTGGGTATTTTTACATTCTTTTTTCCTGCTGCAATGTATGGGCCCCAACGGCCATTTAATACTTTCACATCAGCATTTTCAGGAAATTCCTTGATGAGCTTTTCACTTTCAGCCTTACGTTTGGCATTGATAATTTCTATGGCTAAAGGTCCATCAATATCCATTGGATCATGTTCCTTAGGTATAGAATAAAATTTATCATGTAGTTTTATATAGGGTCCGAAGCGGCCAATATTTACAGCCATTTCGCCATCTTCATAAGTGCCCACCATGCGTGGCCATGCAAACAAAGCCACGGCTTCTTCAAGGGTTATGGTTTCTAATCGTTGATCTTTTCTGAGTCCGGCAAATTTTGGTTTTGGAGCCCCTTCTTCAGTACTGGTTTCTCCAATTTGAGCCATGGGTCCAAAACGCCCCATACGAACAATAAGTGGTTTGCCTGATTTTGGGTCTGTACCTAATAATCGTTCTCCACTAGGTCTTTCAGATTTTTCTAAGGTTTTCTCCACACCGGCATGTAAAGGATCATAAAATTCTTTTATCATTTTTGTCCATACTACATGACCTTCGGCAATTTCATCAAATTCTTTTTCAATAGAAGCAGTAAAGTTGTAATCTAAAATATCTTTAAAGTGCAGTACCAAAAAATCGTTTACAACCATACCAATATCGGTAGGAAATAGTTTGTTTTTTTCTTGTCCGGTTAATTCTGTTTTTGCATTCTCGGTAATTTTTCCACCTTTTAAAACAAGTTCAAAGTATTTACGCTCTTTGCCTTGCCTTTCTTCCTTTTCCACATAACCTCTTTTTTGAACGGTTGAAATGGTAGGTGCATAAGTAGAAGGACGGCCGATGCCAAGCTCCTCTAATTTTTTAACCAAACTTGCTTCTGTATATCTTGGTGGGTGCTGACTAAAACGTTCAACAGCCAACATTTCATTTAAACTTGGTTTGTCTCCCACTTTTAATGGAGGTAACATAGCGTTATTTTCATCCTCTTCATTTTCGTCATCCGTATCTTCTAAATAAACTTTTAAGAAACCTTCAAATTTTAATACTTCGCCTTTGGCAATTAATTCTTCGTTAGTTGTACTAACTCCAATACGTGCTGTTGTACGCTCAATTTGAGCATCGGCCATTTGCGATGCAACGGTGCGTTTCCAAATTAAATCGTATAATTTTTTTTCTGCAGCATCACTGCCTTCAGTTTGATTTTCAAAATAAGTAGGGCGGATGGCTTCATGGGCTTCTTGTGCACCTTTCGATTTGGTAGCATATCTCCTTACTTCTATAAATTTATCTCCGTACAATTTTTTGATTTCTGCCGAAGCTGCATCAATAGCAGTTTGCGAAAGATTCATAGAATCTGTACGCATGTAGGTAATTTTTCCTGCCTCATACAACTTTTGAGCAACCATCATGGTTCTGGAAACAGAAAAACCTAATTTACGGCTTGCCTCTTGTTGTAAAGTTGAAGTTGTAAATGGAGCTGCAGGTGTTTTTTTTGCTGGTTTTACTTCTAAATTAAGAACTGTAAATTCTGCTCCAATACATTTTTTTAAGAAATCTAAAGCTTCTTCTTTTTTCGAAAAACGTTTTGGTAATTCTGCTTTAAATGATTTGCCATTTGATGTAAAAATAGCACTTACCTTAAATGCAGAAATAGAATTAAACACTTGTATTTCTCTTTCTCTTTCTACAATTAATCGAACAGTTACTGATTGTACCCTACCGGCCGATAAGGATGGTTTAACTTTCCTCCACAATACTGGTGAAAGCTCATAACCCACCAAACGATCCAGTACCCGCCTTGCTTGTTGCGCATTTACCAGATTAATATCAATGGTTCTAGGATTTTGAATGGCTTCTTCAATTGCTTTTTGAGTAATCTCGTGATAAACAACTCTTTTGGCTTTCTTAATATTAAGATCAAGAACTTGTGCCAAATGCCATGATATGGCTTCTCCCTCACGGTCCTCATCCGTTGCTAACCAAACCTCATCAACACCCTTTGCAATTTTTTTAAGTTCTGCTACAACAGCTTTTTTATCTTCAGGTACTTCATAAATGGGTTGAAAATTATTTTCTATATCAATACCCAATCCTTTTTCAGCTAAATCGCGTATATGACCTATGCTTGAACGCACCATAAAATCTTTTCCTAAAAATTTTTCAATGGTTTTTGCCTTTGCAGGTGACTCAACTATAACTAGATTTTTAGACATTATTCAATTGCTTTAAATGTGTTTTTAAATGCTATCAAGGCAACAAAGAAATAAAAATTTTTCAATACTACTTTAATATATGTACATTCTTCGTTTCAATTTTTTTAATTCTTTTACATAAAAAACTATTGTAATACCCTATATTAGCAGCCCATTGGATTGATTTTATATGCCTAAAAAAAATATTAAAATATTTTTTATTACCCTTAGCTTTATTCAATTAATTGGATTTCAGTGTTTGGCTCATAAGAATGATTTTTTTGATCAGGCCATTGTTCATGAAATTAGAATTAATTTTTACGTTGAACATTATTGGGATTCGTTAATTTATTCTAAATCTAATTTTGAAAAAACAGAAACCTATCAATATGTTCCTTGTAATGTAAATGTTGATGGTAATTTATTTTATTATTGTGGTTTACGATTAAAGGGTAATTCATCCTATTCGGATTATAAGGGCAAAAAAAAATCATTTAAAATTAAATTCGATGAATTTGTTGCTTGTCAAGATATGAATGGTATTTCAGAACTCAATCTAAATAATTCACATAGAGATCCTACATTTTTGAGAGAAAAACTATATTATGATTTTTTGAGAGATAATAATGTAATAGCTCCTAAATGCACGTTTACTAAACTTTATATTAATGATGTGTATTGGGGAGTATATTTATTGGTGGAGGAAGTAGATAAAAAATTTATTAAAAATAATTTTACTTCCGCAAATGGTAATTTATATAAAGGAGATCCATTGAGTACATTGTGCTGGAAGGGTGAAGACCAAGAGGCATACTACAAATCGTATAAAAAAATTACCAACCTTAATGCAAATAATTGGACTGATTTGGTTCAGCTAACCAATATTCTTGATCATTCTATTCATTCAGATGAAATCTATTTCCATTCACTTGATTCCATTATAGATTTAAGGGTCATGCTAAATGTTTTTGCTGCCAATACTATTTTAGTAAATACCGATTCATATAATTATGGCGCTCCCCACAATTTCTTTTTATATTTTGATCTGGATTCAAAAAAAATGAAATGGATAGCTTGGGATGCTAATTATTCTTTTGATGCTTTTAGTCCGGTATTTTCATATTCAGATGCTGTAAATGTTTCGTTTTTTTATAACAATACGCAAAAAGCCAATAGCAGTATATTGTATAACTTATACAATAATAAATACATCAGAAAAATGTATTTAGATGCCATAAATGAAATGACACAAAATTTTAATTCAACTTATTTTAATACCAAAATTGATAGCCTTTCTGATTTGATAAGAGAAGATGTATATGCTGATACTTTAAAGATGTATTCGAATGAATATTTTGAAAGGAATTTGACTGAAACAATTGGAGATATAGCTGATCCTGGAGCTTATGTCCCAGGCTTAAAAACCTTTTTTGTAGATAGAAGAAAAAGTGTTTTGCTGCAATTAAAGAAAGAGGGTTATAAGTAAAAATTTAGATACTATTTTTAAATTCAAAACTCTCCTTCTCCCTTGGGAGAAGGATGGGATGAGGGCATAAAAACGAGTGGGATGTTCTTTAGCGTATATAAACTTTATAGTTAGAGGAAAATGATTGAAATTTTTAATAAATATTGTATCTCGATTATTGGCCATGAGCTGCCGGCTCATGAAGTAATTATCATTAGTATTTCACTTTTATTTGTATTTGTTTTTTTTATAACCATAAGTAGCGTTTTTTTATTGCGCTCATTTAAAATAGTAAGAGAAAGAAACCTTTTAAAATTTAAACAAGAAATAGAGCAAGAAATGGCTGATTACTTGTTTTCTGATCATGCCAATTTTAAAACCTGGTTAAATGCTCATCTTGAATTTGAAAAAAAGTATAAGCGTATTTTAAATAGAGCATTTCTTCGCAATGCATTTATTGAAGTATTGATAAATCTGCATAAAAGTTTTTCCGGTGAATATGCTATCAAAATTGAAAATCTGTATGTTGAACTTCATTTTTATACCGATTCTCAAAAAAAATTAAATACTTCAACTTGGTATATAAAGGCAAAAGGTATTAGTGAAATATCTCACATGAAATACAATCCATTATATGAAGATGTATATAAATTTATTAATGCACCTCATGCTTTGCTAAGAAATGAAGTTCAAATGGCCTTGTTAATTTTTAAAAAAGGAGAGGGGCTTTCGTTTCTTGATGATTATAAGTTTATTATAAGTGAATGGCAACAAGTATGTTTAATGGATATTTTACTAAAATCGGAAAAAACTGTAAACATAAACCCTGCATGGTTGAAAAGTAAAAATGAAAGTGTTGTTTCATTAGCATTGAAAATTGTGAGGGGGTATCAAATTCTTAATTATACCCATGAGCTTTTGCCATTATTAAGTCATGCCAATGAGAATATTGTAAAAGAAACAATTGTTACTCTAGGAGAAATTCAAGATATAAGTGCAAAGGAATTATTGCTGACTTTATTTTATCAATTTAATACTGCTCAAAAAAAGGAGGCACTTAAGGCCTTGGTTTATTTGAGTTCAGATGAGGATATTCCTTTTTTTACTGAGCTATTGTTTTCTGCTGATAATCAAATTGCATTGCAAGCTGCTATTGCAATAAAAAAATCAAGTTCTAATGGGCCTCAAGTTTTAACTGAATTAATGGAACATAATGCCAATAGTGAAAGAATTATTCGTATTATTAAGCATGTGTTAGATCCACTTATTGTAAGAGAATAATGATAGAAGTATTAGAATTATTTTTGCTTTTTCTGCAATACATTATTTTAATTTATACTTTCATTATTTTTTCATCCTACCTCATTTTAGGTATTATAGCCATTCGCGAAACCATTAGATATCTCCACAAAAATAGTTTTATTGATTATAAAGTTGCTGCTACATCTCCATTTGCTCCGGGTATTTCAATTTTAGCACCTGCATTTAATGAGGCTGCTACCATTATTGATAATGTGCGTTCACTCTTATCGGTTCATTATAATCATATTGAAGTAATTATTATTAATGACGGAAGTAAAGATGATTCTTTGCAAAAATTAATTCAGGCTTACGAACTTGAAAAAGTAAATTATTTTTATGATGAACAAATAAAAACAAAACCGCTAAAAGGAATTTATAAATCGAAAAATCCTGTATTTCGTAAACTAACTGTTGTTGATAAAGAAAATGGAGGAAAAGCTGATGCATTAAATGTGGGTATCAATTTATCCACACATGATTTTATTGCTTGCAATGATGTTGATTGTGTTTTAGAACAAGATGCCTTGCTGAAAATGGTGAAACCATTTATTGAAAAACCCTTTATAAAAACCATTGCAACAGGTGGTGTATTGCGTATTGTTAATTCATGCATTGTTGATTCAGGTAGAATTACCAAGGTGAAATTAGCAGATAAATTGATTCCTCGTTTTCAAACCTTAGAATATATTAGAGCATTTATTTTAGGAAGAATGGCTTGGAGTAGATTAAATGGTTTATTAATTATTTCCGGTGCTTTTGGCATGTTTGATAAAAAAACAGTAATAGAAGCTGGAGGGTATAATACAAATACGGTTGGGGAAGATATGGAGCTTGTTGTTCGCATGCGTAGAATTATGCATGAAAAAAATATTGATTATCGGGTGGCTTATATTCCTGATCCATTATGTTGGACAGAAGTGCCCAGCAATTTTAAACTTTTAAAAAGACAAAGAAATAGATGGGCAAGAGGAACCATAGAAACGCTCAATATACATAAAGTAATGTTTTTTAATCGTAAGTATAAAAACTTGGGAATGATCAGTTATCCTTATTGGTTTTTTTTCGAATTCTTAGCGCCTATTATCGAATTTGTGGGTATTGTGTTGTTTGTTTTACTTTCTGTAACAGGCTTGGTTGATTGGGAATATACACTCGTATTAATTTTCTCTATTGTTTCTTTTGGTGTAATGTTTTCGGCCTTTGCTATTTTTTCTGAAGAAATTACCTATCACCAATACAATAAGCGATCAGATATTGCCAGACTTTTATTAACTGCCATTTTAGAACCCTTTATATTTCATCCTTTTGGTGTTGTTGCATCTTTAACCGGGCATTTTGATAAACTTTTAAAAAAGGATCGTGGTTGGGGAGATATGACGCGTGATGGTTTTGAAAAAGATAAGGTGTAGTTCTAAAAATTACTATTTGTGTCCCTCTCTTTGAGAGGGATTAAGGGAGAGGAAATAAAAAAATAATTTTTAGAAAATCCTTAAAGTAAGATTATAATTTATTGAAATAAATATGAGCCTTAAAAGAATTATTTTATTGTTACTATTTCTATTTATATCATTTCCATTGGTATCATTTGTTTACTGGTATTTTACGCCATCATTTAAAACCAATATTACCATAATTGATAAAACTGTATTAAATGAAAAATGTGATGAACATAAATCACTAAACTGGGTATTGAATTATAAAAAATATTGTAAGCCTAATGGAGAACTATATAGTCTTTCGGCAGATTATTTTGGGTTTTTTCCAAAAGAGAATAAGAAGTATGTGATTGCCGGACTAGAACAATTAGATACATTATCTTTAGATAGTTTGGCTGAAAAATCAGATATGGTATATTTTACCGATACTTATGGAATTTATTACAAAGAGTGGGATTTACAGGCAAGCCAAACGGAACATTCTGAAATCATTTATGGTGGACTTTCAGATCATGATTTGTATTTTTTGAAAAAACTAAAATCGCCAAATAAATTAATCATTACAGAATTTAATGATTTTGCTTCACCTACCGATTCTATTCACAGAGCTGCATTTGAAAATATGTTTGGTTTAAAATGGACCGGATGGATTGGACGCTATTTTGAAACTTTTGATACTATTAGAAATATTGAAATTCCGCATTGGTTAAAAAATAATTATTTAAACCAACATAATAAGCAATGGCCATTTAAAAATTCCGGAATTGCTTTTGTGCGTGACGATGGTCATATTGAAATTCTTGAAAACTATACACATTTAACTTATGAGGTTCCTGTAATTCGCACTTTACCTCAATTTCAAGAATATTATAATTTACCTGCCGAAATGAAATATCCATTTTGGTTTGATATTACTTACGCCTCGCATGCCAATACTATTGTTTCTTATTTTTCTATCCTTACCAATCAAAAAGGAGATTCTATTTTAAATGCCTATAACATACCTAAAGATTTTCCGTGTGTGATTCAACATCTTGATAGCGCCTATAACTTCTTTTATTTTGCCGGTGATTTTGATGATAATCCCATTGCCATGCTAACCTCATACTTAAAAGGCTTTCAATTTTTTAAACATGCATTTTATTCGGGAGATAACATTGCAGAACGAAAAAGTTTTTTTTGGGAATATTACCGACCACTCATGATAAAAATTTTGGATGATCATTATTCAAAACAGTAGAAATAATCCTGCATTTAAAGTATGTTTATTGTAAAAAATGGATGCACTGCCTTCGAAATATTCAAAACTATACTCCGTTTTAAAATACAATTCAGCAATAATTTTTTTCTGAAGCATGATCCCAGCTCTGTATGAATCTAAATAATTAGCGTAAGAAAAATAAAATTGTTTTTGAGCATCGTCAGGCGAAAAGCCATTGCTAAAACTCAGTGAAACATATTCTTGTGCCGAAGCAAAATACCTTCTTGCAATAATGGTATTGGATAGTGAAACACCATTATTTTTTGGAGTAATGAAGGGTCTGTATGCAAACCAATAATTTCTCCAATATTTGCCCATATAGCCTGTAATAATGGATACATTTTGACTGGTAAATACTAAATCTCTATAGCCTATTGAGGCTTCCATTGCAAAAGGCAATCTAGCATAGAGCTCAAGTCCGGCTCTGCATTTTGGAAACAACACATTTCTCGAAATACCTGCATTTATATAGCCATAAAAAGTTTTTCCAAATCTTGGGTAAGCATCCGTTTCAAATTGCCAATCGTTTAAGCCAAATCGTTGGTAATAATTAAAACGAGGTGTAACAATTGTTTTTTTTATTCTTCTGGAATATTCTATGGAATATAAATGAGATGGGGTATAGACTTTATTAAAGTAACTGTGTTCGGTAAATAAAGTGACTTTGTTTTTTGCTCCTTCCTCTTTTATTTTTTTTTGTAAAACAAGAGCTTCGGGATGTTGGTCATGCACTGCTAATAATTGATCAATATATTTTTTTGAGTCTTCATACAGCTGTAATCCATAGTAAGCTTGGGCCATTTTAAATAAAAAGAATTCATTTTTTGGATATTTTTCCAACGCTTTTGATGCAACATCAATTAGTTTTTTGTAATTCCCCGACCATAGTTCAACGTTGGCATAAATGGTCCATCCATCAATGTATTCTGGTTTAGTGGCCAAAATAAAAACCAAATCTGATTCAGCTTTTTGCCATTCTCTTTTCCAGGCATATACTCGTGCCCTTAGTAAATGGGCATCATAATGATTATTGTTTAAGGCAATAATTGAATCACATAATTTTATTGCAGTACTATAATCCTGATGTTTTGAAGCATAATCGGCTTTTTTATAAAGAGAATCAATATTGATTACTTGTTGCGAAAAGGAAATTGAAAAGCAAGAGAAAAATAAAAATGAAGAAAGTAAAACTATTTTCAATGCTAAATAGAATTAATTAAAATTTATTAATTCCAAACTCCCCCTCTCCTTTGGGAGAGGGATGGGGTGAGGTATTAGATTTATATATTATTTTAATAATTTCTTAACCCTTACAATTAATTCATTCGGACTAAATGGCTTTGTGATGTAATCATCAGCCCCAACTTTAAAAGCTTCTAAAACGGCATTTTCTTGACCCATTGCTGATAAAATAATAACTGGAATATTTTTGCCTTTTAATTGTTTCACCCAATTGATCACTTCCAGTCCATTGGCAAATGGCATCATCATATCGGTAATAACCAAATCTGGATCGTGTTTATCATAGGCTTCAATGGCTTCTTTTCCATTTTCAGCTTTTATAACCTCGTAACCTTCTTTATTTAATTTAAAACTAATTGCATTGAGTAATATGGGTTCGTCTTCGGCAACAAGAATTTTCATGTGTACGGGTTTTGGAATGTGAAATATAGCAATTGTTCTTGAATAGAGTCAAAGCTTTCTAAAAATTATCATTTTTATCCCTCTCTTTGAGAGGGTAGGGAGAGGGAAAAACAAAACAATTTTTAGAAATCCCATCAATAATAATATTTGTATTCGTTATAATAAATCAAATCATCACTCTCATCATAAAATGAAATTTTACTAATGTTATTATATTTATCATACTCATATTGATAATACCCATTAAGAGATTGATCGGCACTAAATTCAGAAAGTTTTATAAGGGTATCATTTTCGTATTCTAAAATATGATAATCAGATAAGGTAGTTCCCTTATAAAATTCAATTTTAAGCATGTTATTAGTATAATAATCATACAGTGTATATGCTGTAATATTGGTGTCGGCAGAGTAAGATGTTATTTTATAAGTTTTTCCATCTGATAAGTAATTGTAATTGGTAAAGGATAAAATGCTATCACCAAGATGATTTATTGATGAAGCTATTTGATTGTAATTATTATAGGAATAAGTAGTATAGGTAATTAATTCATTAGAAACATAAATTTCTTTTTCTGAAAGACTATCGAATGTATTATATGAAAATTTAAATGTGCTATCAACATTGCTATTCTGATCATGTTTATTTAATTCACTAATTTGATTTTTAGTATTGTATTGGTAGGTTTCTTCTCTTACAACAATACCGCTACTTTTTTGCAAAGCCTTTTTCACCAATTGATTTTGAGAATTGTAATAGTAATTGTAATAGCCCACAACTTCATCTCCTTGGTATATATATTGTTTGCATAGCAAACCTATTTTTAATCCATCGTTTTCGCAGGGCACAAGCACATCGGGGCTGCATGAATTCAACAGAGAGAGATAAAATAAAAAAACAAAACAGTTTATTAATTTCTTTTCGATCATTCTCTAATATAGTATTCTTTTCAATAAAAATCTCTACATCCTATACTATAAGCATGTATTTATGCGTTAGCCAATACCTAACCTTAAATGTAAACTTATGTTTCAAACAGATGTTTTTAACAACCAATGGTGTGATATCGTTTTTGAAAACCGTGAAAAAAACTATGGAGCTTATATGCTTCGCAAAAGAGATGCACGCAATACTTTTATTGCATTTTTTTTGAGCAGTATTTTTTTTATTTCCATTGCAAGCATTCCTATGATTATGCAATGGCTTAAACCTAATGTGATTGAAATAAAAGATCCTCCATTAGTTGTGGATTCTAATTTTCTTATTGAGGTTTTACCTAAAACCAAACCTCCAGTTAAACTTAAAGTAGAGGAAAAAATTCCTACAAAAACATTAAAGCAAACACTAAAATTTACCCATCCTGTAATTGTTGATCAAAATCCGGATGATTTTCCTCCTCAAGATAAATTAAATACAACTGTAGCCGGAAACGAAACAAATAAAGACACAGCGGCTTCTGTTCCCAATGAAACCAATAAGATTGGAACAATTCATATTGATAAACCCGATTCAGTTTATTCTGTTTGGGCCATTCAACAAGAACCTGAATTTCCGGGAGGTAAACAAGCCTTGCTGCAATACCTAGCCAATAATATTAAGTATACACCTCAAGCAAGGGAAATGAATGTGAGCGGTAAGGTTTTTATTTCTTTTGTAGTAGATAAAGAAGGTAAAGTAATTGATGCTGATATAATAAGAGGAATTGGTGCAGGCTTAGATCAGGTGGCCTTAAATGCAGTAAATGCTATGCCTAAATGGAAACCTGGGAAAGCAAATGGAAATCCGGTAAGTGTGAGATATGCTTTGCCGGTTACCTTTACAATAAAATAGTTGATTTATCTTTTTGCCTGTCATTTTTTGTTTTAAGCTAGTTTGATAACTTTGGCAAAATTTATTTGATTGATCAACAAAGGAAATAGACTTGTAAGTGGCTTTGGCATTTTAATGGCTTTGGTTATTTGTTTCATGGGCTTATTGCTATTGTTTAATAATGAAGTGTTCAGTAACTTCGCTTCCCCTATTGCGAGAATCACACTGGGCATTTTATGGTTGGTCTATGGTTTTTTTCGAATTTATAGGGCCTTAAAAGCAAGAGAAAATTAACATGCGTATTAGAATTATTTTTGTAAATCTTGTTTTAATACTAATGGTTGCGGCCTGTCAACAAGGTGTAAAATCTACAGATATTGACACTCCAACAACTGGTCATATTACTATTGTTGCTGATGAAAGCCTAAAACCAATTATTGATTCAGAATACCAGGTTTTTAGTGCGATTTATAAATATGCAGTTATAAAATTTATTTATGCTCCTGAGAATGAGCTTTTCAATTACATTGCAAAAGATTCTGCACAAGCAATGATCATTGCAAGGCCTCTCAATAAGGATGAAGAAAACTTCTTTGAAAAAGAAAAAATTACTCCCCGACCCACTAAAATTGCAATTGATGCTATTGCATTAATTACTAATAAAGAAAATAAGGACTCTTCTATAACATATGAGCAAGTTCAAAAATTAATTTCAGGTCAGTACCAAGTCTGGAAAGATTTAGATCCTCAATCAAACCTTGGCGATATTCATATAGTATTTGATAATGCACAATCGGGTGCGGTAAGGTACATATCGGAAAATTTATTGAATAATCAAGCGCTACCTAAAAACTGCTATGCAGTAAAAACCAACCCTGACGTGATAGATTACGTAAGTAAAAACAAAAATGCATTGGGCCTTATTGGTGTGAGTTGGGTGAGTAATGGTAATGATCCAAAAGCATTAAGTTTTTTAAATGAAGTAAACGTATTGGCCTTAACCAATCCTAAAGATACTATTGGTGAGAAAGGCGAATTCTATCAACCCTATCAAGCATATATTGCTTTAAAGCAATATCCTCTTATTAGAGATATTTATATTATTAGTGCTCAAGGCAGAAATGGTTTAGGCACGGGCTTTGCAGCATTTGTTGCAGGAGATAAAGGCCAACGCATCATATTAAAAGCCGGAATAATGCCGGCATCTCAGCCAGTACGAATTGTTCATTTAAATTAAGAATCTTATGAAAAAAATTATTTCAATTGTATCAATGCTTTCGATGGCTTGTGGATTTTCTTTTTCACAATCACTTCAAGATGGAATTAAAGCAATGGATAATGAAAATTATTATACTGCAAAAAAAATATTGTTAGACATAACAACAAAAAATCCAGCCAATTCAGAAGCGCTTTATTACACAGGTAAAGTTTTTTATATACTGGATCAAAAGGATTCAGCAAAAATATTTTTTGATAAAGGTATAGTTGCCAATGCTAAGTTTTCATATAATTATGTTGGCTTGGGCCGTTTTTATCTTGACCAAGCTAATGCTGTTGATGCTAAAACTAATTTTGATAAGGCAACATCATTAAATTCTAAAGATGTAAAAACATTGCAATTGATTGGCGAAGCCTATGCAAATGTTCCTACAAAACCGAATACCGATAATAAGAGTGCTCAAGATGGTATTACGGTGCTTGAAAAAGCATTAAGCATAGATAAAAAAAATCCGAATACATTTTTAATGCTAGGGGATGCTTACATGAGCAAATGGGATGGAGCAGGACAAGCCGTTACCAATTATGAATATGCTGCCCAATATTCCCAATCAACTTTAGCAGCACAGGCTTTTTGTAGAATAGGAGTGTTGTATGCAAAAGCTAAAAATTACAATGAAGCATTAAGTGGTTTCCAAAAAAGTTTAGCTGCCGATTCATTGTTTGCTCCTGCACATAGAGAATTAGGTGAACTATATTACCAATCAAAACAGTATACAAAAGCAAGAGATACGTATAAAAAATACATGTCATTAGCTGATGCTACTATCGAAAATCAATCGCGTTATGCTTCTTTTCTTTTCCTTGCGAAAGACTATGAAACTACTATTACCATGATTAATAATGTGATTGAAAAAAATCCTTCCAATTTTATTTTAAGCCGTTTGATAGCATATTCATATTATGAAGAAGGAAAATATAAAGAAGGCTTAGATTATATAGAAAAATTTTTTAAACAAGTAGATTCAAAAAAAATATTGGCCTCCGATTATGAATATTACGGAAAATTGTTGTCAAAAAATGGGAATGATTCTTTAGCTATTATCAATTTGAATCTATGCATGACCATGGATACCTCAAAAGCTGAACTTCATGGAGATATTGCTCAAATGTATTATAAAAAGAAAAAGTATGCAGATGCGGCTCATGAGTTTGTATTAAAAATGGCTAAAATTAAGCCTAACGTACAAGATTATTTTCAAGTGGGTAAATGTTATTACTATGCGGAGCAATATAGCAAATCAGATAGTGCTTTTATTAAAGTTACAGAGCTTTCTCCAAATTCTCAAGTTGGCTTTTTATGGAGAGGAAGATGCAATTCTAATATTGATTCAACAGGTGCTCAACAATTAGCCAAACCGTTTTATGAAAAATGTGTTGAATTAGCTTCTGTAGATGTTACAAAAAACAAAAAAGACATAATAGAATCTTATAAGTATTTGGGTTGGCTTTCTATTCAAAACAATAAAGATGCAGAAGGCATTGATTATTACAAAAAGGTATTAGAATTAGATCCGGCAGATGAGCAAGCCAAGAGTGTAGTAAATGATGCTAAAAAAATAAACGGTAGTAAAAGTAAATCGTAATCGTTTACTTTATACCTTTGATGCCTGTATCTACATACTTCTAAAAATTTGTCAGAAGGAAACAACCATCTTAAAAAAATTTCAGCCGCAGGGCTTCTCATTACCCTTGGTATTATTTATGGTGATATTGGCACATCCCCTTTGTATGTGCTAAAAGCCATAATGGGTAATTTGCCCATTAATGCAGATGTTGTATCGGGCGGTCTTTCTTGTATATTTTGGACGCTTACCTTTCAAACTACCATTAAATATGTTTTGTTAACCCTTAAGGCTGATAATAAAGGAGAAGGAGGCATATTTGCATTATATGCCCTCGTAAAGCGAACAAAGATTAAATGGCTTTTATTTCCAGCAATTATTGGTGGTAGTGCTTTACTAGCAGATGGAATTATTACACCGCCTATTTCAGTTTCTTCTGCTATTGAAGGTTTAAGAGTGCTCTATCCTGAAATTAATACAATACCTATTGTAATTGCAATTATTGTTTTGTTGTTCACCATTCAACAATTTGGAACTAAGTTAGTGGGTAATTTCTTTGGCCCTGTAATGTTGGTTTGGTTTGTAATGCTTGGTTTTTTTGGTGGTGCAAAAGTAATCTCTGATCCGGGAATATTAAAAGCAATTAATCCCTATTATGCTTACAAACTTTTAGTACAACATCCAGGCGGATTTTGGCTGCTGGGAGCCGTTTTTCTTTGTACAACCGGGGCAGAAGCTCTTTATTCTGATCTTGGTCATTGTGGAAGAAATAATATTCGCTTGAGCTGGATATTTGTAAAAACAATGTTGCTTTTAAATTACTTTGGGCAGGGAGCTTGGTTAATTGCAAATCAAGGTAAAGTATTGGGTGATATTAATCCATTTTATTCTATTATGCCTCAATGGTTTGTTGTGTATGGCATTGCCATAGCAACTGCTGCAACTGTTGTAGCAAGTCAGGCATTAATTAGTGGCTCATTTACGCTTATCAATGAAGCTATACGCTTAAATCTTTGGCCAAAAGTGAGAACAGTGTATCCAACCGTTTTAAAAGGGCAAATTTATATTCCTTCTATTAATTGGTTGTTATGTATAGGCTGTGTATTGGTGGTATGGCATTTTCAAGAATCATCCAATATGGAAGCCGCTTATGGCTTGGCCATTATTCTTACTATGTTAATGACAACAACACTTCTTGCCTATTATTTATATCTCAAAAGATATCCTTCTGTATTAATTATTATTTGCCTGGCCATGTATTTAATTATAGAAGGCTCTTTTATGGTTGCTAATTTAAGTAAGTTTAGTCATGGAGGTTGGATTACATTACTAATTGCTTCTGGCCTTATCTTTATTATGATTTCTTGGAACCAGGCAAAAAAAATACGCGATAAATTTGTTGAATTTATTAAGATAAATGAATACAAAGAATTAATTAATGCCCTTAGTATTGATCAATCGGTAACCAAATACTCAACACATTTAATTTATTTAACCGGTGCTGAAAAAATTGATGAAATTGAACAAAAAATTATTTACTCCATCCTTCAAAAACAACCCAAACGAGCAGATATCTATTGGTTCTTACACATTAATGTTGTTGATGAGCCGTATAGAATGGAATACAAAGTAACTGAAATTGCACCTAACGATATTTTTAGAGTCGATTTTTATTTGGGTTTTAGAATTGCCCCAAGAATTAATCTCATGTTTAGAAAAGTAATTGAAGATATGGTGGTTAACAAAGAAGTAGATATTACCAGCCGTTATGAATCATTAAACAAGCAAAATATTATTGGAGATTTTAAATTTGTTGTGCTCGAAAAATTTCTTTCTTATGATAATGATTTTCCTTTTTTTCAAAAATTGATTTTAAATATTCATACGGTTCTTAAAAAAATGGGCTTGTCTGAAGAAAAAGCATTTGGGCTCGATACCAGTTCTGTTACCGTTGAAAAAGTACCTCTTGTTATTAGTCCTGCTAGGGATATTAGTAATCTAAAGAGAATTAATTGTTGATTTTTTGTACCTTACAAATTAGCTTTTAGCTAATAGCCATTGGCTATTAGTAATAATATTCAAACTTTATTTTTCATTTGATCTTTAGAATAACAGCCATATTCGTTTTTGCATTCTGCATTAATTGCCAAGCGCAATTGCCATCTTATTTTTATCGTGCCGATACTGTAAAAGTAAAAAGTGGGGCATCCTATCTTAATAATCCATGGGCTGGAGGATTTAACAACCCTCAGTTTTCTGAAATAGATTTAAATTTTGATGGTGTAAAAGATATTTTTGTTTTTGACCGCTCTGGAGATAAGGTTGTTACTTTTTTAAATAATGGGGCAGCAGGAATAACAGATTATAAACATGCTCCTGAATACGAAAGTTTATTTCCTAAAATGATGGATTGGGCATTTTTAGCAGATTACAATTGCGATGGAAAAGAAGATATTTTTACACATACCAGTGGTGCTATGGCTGTTTATCGAAATGATGGCAATGCAATAGATGGCTTAAAATTTACCTTAATTACTTCCGCTCTGCTTTCTGATTATTTAACCGATACCATTCCCATTACTGTAAATGCTGTGAGTTTACCAACCATTACTGATATTGATGGTGATGGTGATTTAGATATTTTAAATTATGCTACCAATAATATTTATGTTGAGTATCATCAGAATCAATCCATCGAATTATATGGAACATGTGATAGTCTTGCTTATAAAATAGAAGCCAATTGCTGGGGCTATTTTTCTGAAAATGCAGTTTCAAACGATGTAAATTTGAATGATACTTGTAGCCCACTTAAAATGAATGGACATGCCGGTTCTACTCTTTTAGCAATTGACTTAGATGGTGATAATGATAAGGATTTATTGGTCGGAGATATTTCTTTTAGCAATTTAGTAATGCTTACCAATGGTGGAGATAGCCAAAATGCATACATGGCCTCCCAAGATTATGCATTTCCGTCTTCTTCAAGTCCGGTAAATCTTACTATATTTCCTTGTGCGTATTATGTTGATGTAAATAATGATTCTGCTAAAGATTTATTGGTTACGCCAAGTGCCTCCAATGTTTCTGAAAATGTAAATTCTGTTTGGTATTACAGAAATACAGGAACCACTGCTTTTCCTAATTTTACATTAGAAAGCAAAAGTTTATTTCAAGATGAGATGATAGAGTTAGGAGAAGGAGCCTATCCTGTTTTTTTTGACTATAATACGGATGGGCTTTCAGATTTGGTTGTTGGTAATTATGGATACTATAACAATACCGGCTCCTATCAATCCGGTTTGGCTTTGTATGAAAATACAGGCACTTCAGTAAATCCGGAATTTAAACTCATTTCTACAGATTATGCAAGTATAGCATCATTAGGTATGCAAAATATTATTCCAAGCTTTGGTGATATGGATAATGATGGAGATGAAGATATGATTATTGGCAATAAAGATGGGGCATTGCATTATTTTAAAAACTCTGCTGGGGCAGGTAACACAGCCAGCTTTACTTTAACCGAAGCTTTTTATAAAGGCATAGATGTAGGAAATTTTTCCGCACCTTTTATCTATGACATTAACAGCGATTCAAAACTCGATTTAATTGTTGGTGAGCAAAACGGTAACCTAAATTATTATGAAAATACAGGTACGTCTTTATCTCCTGCTTTTACAGCTATAAGCTCGTTCTTTGGAGAAGTAGATGTTCGTCAAGATGGATCTATTCTTGGTTATAGTGTTCCATGTGTTTACAAAATAAATGGAGAAACTAATTTGTTTGTAGCTTCTGAAAGCGGAGATATTTACCATTACACCAATATTGATAATAATTTAACAGGAGCATTTACCGTTGAAGATACCACTACCGGAAATATTTTTGAAGGAGAAAGATCGGGTGTAAATGTAAATGATTTAAACAATGATGGACTAGTAGATTTAGTTGTGGGTAACTATGATGGAGGCATTGCATTATATTATGGTTCAAACCCGGCAGGAGTTAAAAACATTCATCAACCATTTTCAGGAATAAAAAAAACGTATCCTAACCCTGCAGATGATAATTTGGCAATTGATTTTGGTAAGGATAATTATTTTTCACAAATAATTATTTTTGATCAAATGGGAAATGAAATTTATAAGCATAACTTAGGGGATAAGAAATCTATTACCATCACAACCAGTAATTTTTCAGGTGGCTTATACAATATAATTGCCTATGGAAAAAATGAATATACATCTTGTAAATTTGTTGTACTACATTAAGAAAAAACTTGGATGGATATACTCCTTTCTTTTGAGAAGGTTAGTATGGCTTTTTTGTATTTTAGTCTCTTGTCATAAAGCCGGTGAGGGAGGCAAATCTTCTATTACAGCAACCATTAAACACAACAGCAAACAAATTCCTTTTGCCCAGGTATATATTAAATACGATGCAACTGAATTTCCCGGAACTGATATGGCTGTGTATGAAGATAACAACATTGCCAATGCAAGTGGAGTAATAACATTTGATACGCTATATAAAGGCGATTATTACTTATATGCAATAGGGTATGATACTGTAGCCAATACAAACGTGTATGGAGGTGTTTATGTAAAACTTAAAAGTAAAGAAGATAGAGCCGCTGATGTTATAGTGAATTGACGATTGATAATGGAGAATTGATAATGAAGAAATTACGAATTACAAATTACGAATTACGAGGGAAGTTTAATGTTCTAGGTTCAAAGTTTAGTTCAATTTTCAAATTTTCAAATTTTCAAATTGATAATTGTCATTTGTCAATTATCAACTATCAATTATTAGTCTTTTTTATTTTATTTGTAATAACTTCTTGCAAAGTTGATGATACTGTGGTTGAAGAATCAACAGGCTATAGCCAAGAAATTGGAAGCATTCTATTAACCAAATGTGCTGTTTCGGGTTGCCATACAGATAAAAGTAAAGAAGCTGCAGCAGGGCTTTCTCTTGAAACTTGGGACAAGATGATGCAGGGAGGCAATAATGGAGCCGTTACCATTCCTTTTAATCATGGACAAAGCACTGCTTTTCTTTTTACCAATACCTATTCTGATTTAGGAGCAAGTGTAAGTCCAACAATGCCTGTCGGTGGCGATCCCCTCAGTAAAAACGAAGTAATAACATTGAGAGATTGGATAGATGGTGGAGCTCCCAATAGAGATGGAATTATAAAGTTTTCGGATAACCGAAGTAGAAAAAAAATATACATTACCAATCAAGGCTGTGATTTGGTTGCCGTAGTTGATGAACAAACCAATTTAATTATGCGATATGTGAGTGTAGGAAATTCTGAAAATGTTGAAGGCCCTCATATGGTAAGAGTTTCTCCTGATGGTAAGTATTGGTATGTTGTTTTTATTAATAGCACAGTGATGCAAAAATTTAATGCTATTGATGATAGCTACGTTGAAGAAGTTGAAATAGGATATGGTAGCTGGAATACCATGACCATTTCAAAAGATTCTAAAACTGCTTTTGCAGTTGATTGGGAAGCAAACGGACAAGTTGCCTGTGTTGATCTTGAAACAATGACTTTGAAAAAACTATATAAAGGAAGTAATCTATTTATCTATCCGCATGGTAGTACCTTGAATGATTCTGCTACCGTTTTATATTTAACTGCACAAACCGGTAATTTTATTTATAAAGTAAATATAACTGATATTAATTTTCCTGATATAGAAGAAATTTCAATGGTGCCGGGAGAAGCTCCATCTTCAGTTTCTTCTTTAGATGCCCATGATATTATTCTTTCTCCTGATCAAACTAAATATTTTGTTACCTGCCAAAAAAGTAATGAAGTACGAGTAATGGATGCTAAAGCAGATACACTCATTACGGTTATTCCTGTAGGAATATACCCATCTGAATTTGCTTTGTCATTATCGAATAATTATCTTTTTATAAGCTGCACAGAAGATACCATTCAATTTCCATCACTAGGCAGAGGTTGTATAAGTGTTATTGATTATGTAAATAATACCTTGGTTAAAAATATTTTTTCTGGCTATCAACCACACGGTTTATCTGTTGATGATAATAATCAATATGTTTATGTAGCTAATAGAAATGCTACCTCTGGTGGTATTGCGCCACATCATACTACTGAATGTGGCGGTAGAGATGGTTATTTAACCCTAATTGATATGAGTACTTTAGAATTGAGTGACTTTAAAACGGAATTATCTGTAGATCCTTATTCGGTTGCAGTGAGGTAAGGGGCATGAAAAGAGCTTGCCTTCAAATTATTCCACATGATACAACAACCTTCTGCCCATGGCCTCATTTACTTTTATATTGATGAGGTAAGTGCCCGATGCTAAATTATTAGCTGTGAAATTATAATTTGTACTTCCTTTTTCAGATTTGCCTTTGTAAATACTTTGTATTTTTCTTCCTGTAAGATCATATAAATCTATTGCTACATCAGCATTATCTTTTAAGGTTAATCTAATTGTAGCCTCATCACTAAACGGATTAGGATATACATTTACAACAATACCATTAAGATTTTCTGTGTGATTATTTGTGATAAGCGTATCGATAGGATTAGGTTCTAAATTAGGATCAAAAGTGTAAAACCCCGTTGTTGTTCCCACCAAAATTGAACCCGTCATTAAATCAGGTATTTGTTCATCAGGCAAACCTCTAAATACAAACCTGAAATTATTGTTTAATAAATCATATAAATAAATTTCTCTGCCCGATGCCGTATAAACCGTATCAGGATTATTTCTATTGATTGCAATTGAAGTATAAGGTTTTTGGGTATAAGAATTTAAATAAATAAAAGTTTCGCCCCCATCAAATGAAAGCACAAAAGCATATTCATTTTCATAACCGGCAGCTATATATAAAGTATCTTTACCTCTGGGATCAATTGCAATATCATTTATGGGTAATCCCAAAATGCTAGTTCCGGCCATTGAAGTAGGGCCATTTTTAATTCTTAGCCAGGTAATGCCTAAGTCAGTTGATTTATATAAATAACCGGTGTCAACATTTAATAATCCCGTTCCAATATAAATTGCAGTATCTGTTCCTACACTTCCTATTGCAATGGAGTTTCCACTTTTAAATCCACTTGGAGAAACATTAGTCCAGTTTAACCCACCATCAATAGTTCTCCAAATATTTCCTTTGCCTGTATCATAAGCACTATCGCCACCAGTTACAGCAATTGCAGTATTATGATTGATCAATACAATATCTTTTACTTGCGGATTATCACTTGTAAAATTTGTAGGAGCCACAGTTGTAAAATTTATTCCATTTGTAGAAATATAAAATCCATATTTACTACCCGCAATTACATGCAATGAATCTGTTGGGTCAATAGCAACAGCACCAAAATCAATGGTATCAGAAATAAGCGGAAATACTCCGTTTGGAGTAGTCCATTTTTCTCCTGCCGAGAGTGTAGTATCGAGATATGATTTTGTATACCCTAAACCCGTTTTAGTAGCGATATAAAATATAGACTCACTTTCTGTTCTGGCAATTTTATTCACTTCTAATGATTCAAGCCCATAACTTGGCATTCTTGTAAAAGAACCACTTGTGCCAGTAGTACTTATTTCAACAGTTTTATCAGAGCCCACAATAGTATTAAGATCATCCGGTTTTATAACATTAGCAGTTTGTTCATTTGCTAATACATCCCATGTTGCGCCTAAATCTTTTGAAATGGCATTACCCGGAATAATTAAAATTATATTATTGCTGGAACTTAAATTCCAATAGGCACTATAATCAACATCGCTTAAAAAATCTGAGGCAGATGAATAAGAAACATCAGACCAATTTATTCCGGCATCAAATGAACGGTAAATTTTATATGCACTTGTATTAATATCAATACCGGTAACAAAAATAGTATCGCCACTTGTTTGGGTAGGATGAGTAAAAACAGCCTGTATTCCATTTAATGTTGAAGGTAAATTTATTTGAGCATACGTTGAACCATTAAATCTATAAAGCAATCTGTTATAACCATTCTCATCTCCATTTTCATCAATGGCAATGTAATAAGGATAGGCATTTGCATTATTGGCAAGAGCAATACTGTTTACAGTTGATGTAGAAGGTAATCCGCTAATAGCCGAAAGTATATTTGTAATATCAGTTACAGAATTTATTGCACCACTTCCAATTTTAACCACACATGGACCTAATGCAGCATATAAATTATAATCAGATAAAGCGATTGCAGATGCAGTATATGAGCCATATCCAAAATTGTTTAACATTAAAGGATCTATTGCAGTTTTATAAGTATTGGTATCACCATTATTATAACTTATCACCACAGCAGAATATTTATTTTTAGGATGATTGGTTAGTACAGCTACCCAATTATTTTGGTTTGTTAAAATCTTTGTTGCTTTACCACTCCAGCCCCTTTCTATTCCATTGGTAGTATATTCTAAAGAATCGTTATCAAATGCTTTGTACCAGGTTGTAGCTTCATCATCTGAAATAAATAAAGAGACCGGTGTTTCTATACCTGAAAATAAACGATTGTTTTGTGAGTAGGTAAGGTCTGTACTTGAGCCTCCATACAAGCCTCCATTATCAAAACTGTAAATTGCTGTTGTGTCGTAAATACTTACTGTATCGCTAAAATCAACAAGTGCGGCAACAAATATGTCATAATTAGAATCTGTACTGGCAAATGAATCATTAGCAAGTACAATGATGTTTTGATTATCAAAGTATCCGCAAAAATAAATCCCGTTTTGATTGTCGCAGCTCACTCCTGGAAATCCACCTGTACTAACACCATTTCCACCAATACTAATTCCCCATTTTGCATTACCTGCTGAATCGTATTTTGCTAAAAACATATCAAAAGAGTTTTGTGCACTAACAGCTATTGCATCAAAATAAAGTGTGTCATTGCTAGAATGCCCTCCTGATATAAATAAATTTTCATTATTATCAATGCTTAAATTATTGGGGAGTTCGCTGCCAGCAGACATACCTAGTTGTTTTGCCCATTTTAGATTACCGTCTAGATCATACTTTGCTAAAAACATATCAATTGAACTTGCTACAGAGGTAAAACTAGTATTATCAAATGCAATTGTATAGTTAAAACGTCCAAGCGAGTAAATAGCAGAAGATTGAATTTCCAGTTTATAAATTCTATCATCATTACCTGAAGCAGCTGCCTTTACCCATTGTTCGTCACCATTTTCATCCAACTTTAAAATAAATTGTTCATCACTTGAGTTCGATCCTGACTTTGTTACAGTGATGCTGCCAAATGAAGTTGAAGTAGCACTCTCCCAATAACCACCTATATATGTATTTTCATTTTCATCTACTGTAATAGCATAAGCATATTCATATGCACTAGCTGTTCCAAAACTTTTTGACCAAATCAAGCCTCCATCTTCATCGTATTTAATAACCAATATGTCATCTTTTCCGGAACTTGCTGCATACAAGGTATCATGTATTATGGAACCATTTTGATAATATTCAATATAGGTTTGGGAACTTCTAAGTGTTCCGGTTAAGTATATATGGTTCTCATCATCTATATCCATAGAATATAGAAAATCTTGGTTATCTCCCCCTATTTTGAGATTCCAAATTGAGTTACCTCCGGCATCAATTTTAAATATAAATCCATCATAGCTATTATAACTAGTATAATTTAGTGTTTGCCCTCCAAAAGTAATATCAGAGCCAGACCAACTACCAATCAAATATATATTTCCTTTATTATCTGTTTTTAAATCTCCTATTTTAATAGCCCCAGAAGTACTTGATCGTGTTGCAGCTAATGCCCAAATAATATCTCCTTTATTATTATATTTTAAAATAAAAGGGACTGGATCATTTGAATTTCCCAGCGCAGTTGATCCAAAGCTTTGTGGCAAATAAGTCATACCGGCTACATATACAAAGCCAAATTTATCAGTAGTTATTTTATAAGAAAGAATTCCATTTGTCTGTCCATTTTCAATATCTACCCAAGACCAATCAGGAGTTTGCGAATAAGAAAATGTATTTAAGAACAAACAAAAAAATAGAATTAAATTTTTAGGAAAATGTAAAAAAAAAATCATGCGCTTGAATTGATTAAGGGGTTCTTACCAAGAAAGCAATTTTTTATCAAATAGTAAAACTATGTAAAATAAAAAAGAGGCTGTCTCATATAAACATACGAAACAGCCTCTTGAAAATACAGATTCACTTTACTTCTAATATAATACTAACAACAAAAAACCAACAACTAATTTGCAACTGCTTTATTCATATTATCCAATACACCCATTACTTCTTTTACAGCTTTAGCAGATTTGTGAAGTAATTCCATTTCATCATTATTCAATTTGAGCTCAATAATTTCTTCTATACCATTTTTACCTAATTTGGTTGGTGCTCCTAAATAAATATCTTTTAATCCATATTGACCATTTAACCAAACACAGCATGGGAAAATTCTTTTTTGATCTCTTACAATTGCTTCAGCCATTTGTGCAGCTGCAGCTCCTGGAGCATACCAGGCAGATGTACCCATTAGGTTTACAATTTCTCCACCACCATTTTTTGTTCTGTCAATAATAGCGTCCAATTTATCTTTTGCAATTAATTCTGTTACCGGAATACCTGCAACAGTAGTATAACGAGGAAGCGGAACCATTGTATCTCCATGACCACCCATTAATACAGCTTGAATTTCTTTTGGAGATGTATTTAAAGCATCAGCTAAAAATGCACGGTAACGAGCTGTATCTAATACACCAGCCATTCCAAAAACTCTTTTAGAATCAAAGCCTGAAGTAAGATATGAACAATAGGTCATCACATCTAAAGGATTTGATACTACTATTATTTTAGTATGGGGAGAATACTTAGCAACATTTTCTGTAACCGATTTTACAATACCTGCATTGGTAGCTATCAAATCATCGCGTGTCATGCCGGGTTTGCGAGGTAAGCCTGATGTGATAATAACCACTTCCGATCCTTCGGTAGCTTTATAATCATTGGTTACGCCTTTTACTCTTGTATCATACAAGTTGATGGGAGCTGTTTGCCACATATCAAGCGACTTGCCTTCAGCAACACCTTCTTTAATATCTACTAATATCACTTCATTAGCAAGTTCTTTGTGTGCAATAACATTAGCACAAGTTGAGCCTACGTTACCGGCTCCAATAACTGTTATTTTCATGGTTTAATAATTAAATAGTTATACAATATTTATTAGTTTTTAATGATGGTAATTTTTAACCACATAGATACATAGCATTTGCTTAGTTTTTAGGTAGAAGACTAAAATATTCATTTACATAAGTCTTTTGTCCTTGATTCAAAGATATTAAAACAATTGAAGTTTATTAAAATACCTTTGGGAGATTTTAAAAGTTTCATATAGGTTAGAAGCTGCGCTTCAAACACACTAGTCATTTCTTGAACAGCTTTTAACTCAACTACAATTGCATTTTCAACAAATAGATCACATCTAAATTCTATTTCCAATTCTTTATTTTTATAAAATACAGGGATTTTCATCTCTGTTAAAAAATTTATTTTTCTATGTGCTAATTCTTCTTTCAAACATTGATGATATACACTTTCAAGCAACCCTCTTCCCATTATTTTATGCACCTCAATAGCGCCACCAACTATTTCATAAATTAAATCGTCTAAATATTTTTGAGTAATCATTTGTATTGTATCAATAACTATGCATCTATGTGGTTTAAAAATTATCTATAATAATGTAAACTATATGGCTTTTCCTTCTCGTTCAATATTTTTATATAATGGAGAATATTTTAATGTTTCATACCAATATTTTTTTGGATATATTAATGCAGAAATAATTTGACCTGACTCAAGCTCAATATCATAAAGCGGAACTCTAAGCTTATCTTCAATACTATTTGTAATAGAAGGTCTGTCTAATAATATAAGTATATCCCAATCTGAATTTTCTTTATTATCTCCTCTCGCCCTTGATCCATATAAAAAAACTTGAGCGTTTGGTTCATAGTGTTTAATTGATTGGCTTATTTTATTTATAAGTATATTCTTATTCATTAAGTAAAATATAAAGCAGCAAATATAATAATAGCTTTATCAAACCAATAGTAATTGCTTCGTAAAATTCTGTTTACGAAAAAATCAATAATAATTCTAAGCATCCCTTTTATGAGTTTATCTATAGCATAGCCAAGGCAAAAAGGATAGAATAAGGGTTTTAAAATAAAAATAATAGTTAAACTAATTATACAGGTATTGTGTTGTATATGTATAATAACTAGTATTTTTTGAAACTTTTTTATAAAAAATGCGTATAAGGAACAAAATCAAACCTCCTAGCCTGTGAACACAAATTACCCCCTTAGCTATTTAAGAATCTCAATGATCTTATTAGCCTTTGTATTAACGAGTACGTGTTTTACCAGTAAACTTTCTGCTCAAAATGTGGGAGTTGGAGAAACTGTACCGGCTTTAACCTTAGATATTAAAGGAAGCAGAGCCACCGAAGGTATTATTATTAACAATACCAATACGGCCAATAAATCACACATACAATTTAAGCGTAATGGTGTAGCCAAATACACAATGGGCTTTGATAATAATGATACTACATTTAAAGTAGGAACAACAGCAATTACTACGGGTACTTTTGTTAAAATGAAACCTTCAACCGGAGAGGTTGATTTTAATAATAACGTAGCTGTAGGTGGCCCAAGTAATGCAACATTGCATATAACCAATCAGCTTGCTCCTGGTGGTGGTACTGTAAGAGTACAAAATGATGCTGCAGGTGATGGTGACCCTTCATTAGAATTTAATACATCTGGAACCTCCCAATATTCTATTGGTTATGATGAAAGCGCAACTTCATTTAAAATAAGTGCGAGCAATACATTGGGCACAACCGACAGGCTAACTATTAACAGCGCAGGTAATATAGGTATAGCTACAACTTCCCCTACCAGTAATTTAGAAGTTAAAGGAAGTATGGCAGCAAATGCATTCCGATCTGTTTCAAGTGCTAGTGCTACAAATGTTACACTTGACGCAACAGATTTTTTGGTTAAAATGCAACCTACCGCAGCAGTAGCTGATACTGTAAAGTTACCTGCAGCTGCTGGTTGTCCGGGCCGTATGTATGTTATCAATCATAGAGGTACTTCAGGAACGGTTACAATAGATGGTAATGCTGCAGAAACAGTGGGAGGATTGGCAACTGTTGGTGTTCTAGGTAATAAAACGGAATATATCATTTCAGATGGAGTGAGTGATTGGATAACAGTTCCTTAATATTAATTAAGGGAAATTATTTATAAACTCTAAAATTCTGCTTATGAAAACTAAATACACCCACATAAAAAAAGCCACTTTAATAGGGCTGATGCTATTAGGCGCCTCAACACTTAATAACACCCAAGCAGGCACAGCGCTATACGTAAGTGGGGGCACACTGTATGTAGATGGAGATTTAACCGTAGATGGCGATGCCACAACAGGCGATACACAAGTAGCCTCAGGCGGAACTTTAAATTTAGGCACAGCAGCAGCCAATATAAGAACCAAAGGATTCCAGATGGATGGTACATTGAGCGGCAATAGCGCATCAACCATTACAGCATCAGGCGGTACATTTACCGGCACATCGGCTGTAACCGTACCGGGTAATTTAACCTTAGCAGGAGCTGTAACTTTGGGGCAAAGCGTAACGGTAACCACAGTTGCAACTTTAGGCGCAAACGTGTTAACCTTAAATGCTAAAACCTTAACCTTATCCTCAAGTGCAACAACAGCTATAACAGCAACCTCAGGATCTGGAGGAATAGATGGAGGAACAACAACCTTAACAGGCGGCTTAGCCTGGGCAATAGGCACAGCCAATGGCACCTATAAATTTCCGTTTTCAACAGCAGCAGGCGTAGATGTAGCAGTATCAGCAGTAACAGCAGGTGCTGTAGATATTGGTACTTTAACAGTTGCTACTTATGTATCAAATGCTGCCAATAGCCCTAAACCAACAGGAATTACACAGGTAGAAGGCCAATCGGCAACCATAGTAGATAGGTTTTGGAGTGTAAGTAGATCAGCCGGAACCAATACTCCGGATGTAACCTTTACCTATGCAACAGCAGAAATACCAACTAGTGGAGGCGAAACCAACATGGTAGCCAATGCCGCCAATACAGGATCAAATGTATGGTATACAGCAGCACAAACATCCGGTTCACAAAGTGCCAGTACAGCAGCCAATACAGTAACTGTAACAGGTTTTAGCAAATTTGGCTTACCTGTAACCCTTTCAAATAATGGAGGTACCTTAACAGGATCAGCACCACTACCGGTAGAGTTAACCCACTTTAGCGCATCATGTACCGATGGTCAAGTAACCGTAAACTGGACAACAGCCTCAGAAACCGATAACCATGGTTTTGAAGTAGAAAGAAGCTTAGATGGCCAAAGTAATTTTGCCATGGTAGCCAGCCAATACTTACAAGAATATGAATCGAACAGCAATGTGCCAAAATCGTATATGGCTATAGACGGTTCACCACTAGGAGGAACATCTTACTATCGTTTAAAGCAAATAGACAATAACGGAACCGAAGAATATTTTGATCCGGTTGCCGTAAGTTGTGGCACTGTAACAGGGTTTGATATTACATCGGTTATTACCAATAGCGATAACCAATCGGTAGTTGCTACATTTAATACAGATGAAAACGAAACAGTATATTATACTTTAATAGACTATCGTGGACAAAGAATTGCTGAACAAAGTATCAATGCTAAAGCTGGTGCAAATCAATTAAGAATTAGTGTTGCAGGTGTGAATAAGGGAATCTATTTATTCAGTATTAAAAACAAACAAAAAACAGTTACTGATAAAGTGGTGGTACAATAAATAAATCCAAACACCCCTTCTCCCTTGGGAGTACCGGTCCCGATTTTTCGGGAAGGATGGGATGAGGGCATACATAATCCTTCAAAGTTTTTAAAAACCTTGAAGGATTTTTATTTTAAGGCTTCTTAACATTTGTAATAAAAATTAACCAAGCAATTAAAATGCTGCATGAGGCAGTTATAATGGGTAAATTAATATTGATAGTGGTAATAAAGCCTGCTAATATTGGAGGAATAGCCATTGCCAACGATTGCATAGATTGATTAATACCCATAATACTTCCTTGTTTTTCAGGTCCTGCTTGCATCGAAACCAATGCAGTTGTATTAGGTGTTGTAAGTCCATTAAAAATGGCAATAAAGGGAAGTATACAATATAAATATTTCGATTGATCGGGAAATATTAAAAAAGGCATGACTAAACCCAACATTAATACGCTTATTTTAGGTATTTGATAAGGGCTAAATTTTTTACTCAATGGCCTTGTTAAGGCACCTTGTGTAATAGCCAAACATATTCCAATAAAGGCAAACATATCTGCAATATCAGATTGATTGTAATGGTGTTTCCCAATCATAAAAACCTGGAAAAATTGAGTAAAACAATTAAAGCCGAAGGTGAAAAAAAAGACTACTAAAAAAATAGTGCGCAAATTTGAATCAGAAAAAGCGGTATGAATATTTCTAAATCCCGTAAAAAAACTAATTTCTGTTTGCCTTGCTTTAGGTAAAGTTTCTTTAAATAAAATAGAAATTAAAAAAATATTTACTGCACTTAATATGGCCGTAAACCAATAGGGGGTGGCAAATGTAAACCAACTTACAATGCTTGGGTCTGCCAGTTTTCCTCCAATAAAAGGGCCAAGCACAAAGCCAATACCAAAGCTCATTCCAATCAAGCCAAAATTTCTCGCCCTATTTTTTTCATCTGTAACATCTGCAATACTCGACATAGCAATGGCAATATTTCCTCCGGTAAAGCCATCTAAAATTCTGCTTAAAAAGCAAAGTAAAATGGAGTGCTCATAAATGCCAATTGCAAAAATAATGTAGCCAATACATGTTCCAATAAGCGAAAGCGTAAGCAATTTTTTTCTTCCATATCTATCGGCCATTGCACCTAGTATTGGTGCTCCAAAAAATTGAGCCAAAGGATATGATCCCAATAAAAATCCAAGTATAATAGAACGATGGGTTAAAGTAAAATCAATTGGCAACATGCCGGTTGAAGGATTTAATAATAATGGTGCTGCAATAGGAATTACCACTCCAACACCTAATAAATCGAGAAAAACGGTTAACAATAAGGGCGCTAATATTTTTGTAGTGCTCTTATTTTCTATTGCCATAAAAATAATTTTAAAAGCGAAGCTAATAAATTATATGCCTGCCAAGCCTATATTTATAGAGAAAGATATTATCTTGGCGATGGAAATCATTTAAAATTTTCATTTATCATTTTGTCAATTATTATCGTAATAGAAATTATTTTTGTCCTAGCATTTCTAACGCAACTTTATTTTTATCTATTTGTATATAGAAAACTAGCCATTTATACTCCCAATCAAATTCCCGAATCTGCACCTCCTGCTTCAGTTATAGTTTGTGCAAAAAATGAAGAAAAAAAACTGGAAAAAAACTTGATTTCCATTTTGGAACAAAATTATCCTTGTTTTGAAGTAATTGTTGTTGATGATGCTTCAACAGATAATAGCTATAAGGTATTGTTAAACTTCCAAAAGCAATTTAAAAACTTGAGTATCGTTACTATTTCTCCTGAAAAGTCTTGTGGGAAAAAAAATGCACTAACTCAAGGAATAAAAGCCAGCAAATACGAATCTCTTTTACTAACCGATGCTGATTGCATGCCTAAAAGTAAAAATTGGATCAATAAAATGTCTCGAAAATTTTCTTCGCAAAATGAAATTATTCTTGGCTATGGAGCCTATGAATATAGAGCAGGATTTTTAAATGCGATTGTTCGTTTCGATACCATTTATATTGCCTTTCAGTATTTATCGTTTGCAATTGCAGGTATGCCCTATATGGGTGTTGGAAGAAACTTAGCTTATAAAAAACAATTGTTTACTAAGAATAATGGCTTCAAAAGCCATATAAATGTGATGTCAGGCGATGATGATTTATTTATTAATGAAGTTGCAAATGCTGCCAATACAGTTATTGAAATAAATGAAGAAGCACAAACCCTTTCTCTACCTAAAGAAAATGGGTATTCATGGCTATATCAAAAACGCAGACATTTAACTACCGGCATTAAATATAAACCCTCTATAAAATTTTATTTAGGGCTTTCTCAGCTAAGTTTAATTGCATTTTATGCTTCATTTGTATATATTATAACAATCACACCTATTTTTTTACCCATAATTGTTTTGTTTTTAGTACGAACATTCATACAAATTTTTACATTTAAGGCTTGTTTAATAAAATTGAATGAAAAGCATCATGTAGTTTTATTTCCTATATATGAGTTGTTTATTTTAATTTTAAACCTATTTTTGGTAACATTGAATTTAATATATACTCCCAATTCATGGCAGAAGAATTAACGCAAGAATTATCAGAAAAAGCAAAGTACGATTATAACTTAGTCAGGCTAGCTGCAAAAGGCAATCAAACAGCCTATGCAGAATTAATGAAACGTTATAGAGATTCCATCTATTTTATGCTTTTAAGAATGGTAAATAATAAGGATGATGCAGATGATCTTACCATTGAAGCTTTCACAAAGGCTTTTAGCAAATTAGACCAATACACGCCTAATTTTGCTTTTAGCACATGGTTATTTAAAATAGCTTCTAATAATTGTATCGATCACATTAGAAAGCAAAGGCAAACCATTATTTCGCTTGATAGAACTTTTACTGATGAGGAGGGTAGTGAAAAAGCAGTTGATATAAAAGAAGAAAACCCGGATCCTGAGGAAAAATACATTATAGATCAAAAAACAAAGTTGATGCAAGATGTGGTGAGTAGTTTAAAGCCCCGATATAGAATGTTAATTGAAATGCGATATTTTAAAGAGTATTCATACGAAGAAATATCGGAACATCTTGATTTACCACTGGGAACCGTAAAAGCCCAATTGCATAGAGCTAGAGAGTTTCTGTATCACATTCTCAAAACAAAACATCAAACACTTTAGGTAGTTTGATTACGAGTTTTGAATTATGAATATGAAGTGTATAAGTTTAGATATTTTTGATTTTTAAATAATCCCGAAGGGATTAAATTTGAATAGCTGTAGGTGAAACCTGCAGATTACAAAATGCAATTGTTCCGTAAACCCCAAAGGGGTTTAATAATATTTTCAAATTAGTTCAACTCATTCTGGGTTGTTGTTATTTTGATATTTTGCTTATTAATAATGACCGACTTTAAAAATATTGATTCCATCACCACATATTTTCCTGATTTAACGGATCTTCAAAAGGAACAATTTAATAAACTAAAAGAACTTTATATTTTTTGGAATAGCCAGATTAATGTTATTTCAAGAAATGATATTGAGCATTTGTACGAAAAACACGTACTTCATTCATTAGGTATCGCAAAGGTTATCTCATTTAACGAAACACATCGTGTAATGGATGTTGGTACAGGAGGAGGGTTTCCCGGAATTCCATTAGCCATTTTATTTCCTCAAACTCAATTTTATTTAATTGATTCTATTGGAAAAAAAATAAAAGTGGTGCAAGCTGTAATTGACAATTTACAATTGAAAAATGTAAAGGCCCAACAAATAAGATCTGAACAAGTAGATGGTCGTTTTCATTTTATTGTAAGCAGAGCAGTAACAGAATTACCTGCATTTATAAACATGATTAAAGGAAAGCTAGTTCATCAAGGCAAATTGGTTTATTTAAAGGGAGGTGATATTGCCGAAGAATTAAAACTTACCAAGAGACCTTATAAAGTTTATCCTCTTTCTGATTTTTTTAAAGAAGAATTTTTTGAAACGAAAAAAGTGGTGGTGATATGATTTTTTATACTAAACCTGACAGGTTTTTTAATTGCACAGCAATTGTGAAAATGAAGGCTATCCCTTTCTATGAAACCTGTCAGGTTTTAAATAAAAAAGAGGCTTAAAAAATATGAACGTACTCTACCTTTCTTACGATGGAATGACGGATCCCTTGGGGCAATCACAAGTAATTCCCTATCTCGTGGGCTTAACAAAATACGGTTATAAATTTACCGTCATCAGTTTTGAAAAATTTGATAATTATCAGAAAAGAAATACAAGTATTAGCGCTATTTTAAAACAAACATCCATTAATTGGGTGCCTATGACCTATCATAAATCACCACCTGTGTTTTCAACTATTTATGATTTGTTAATGCTCCGCAATAAGGCAATTGAATTGCATACAAAAGAAAAATTTCAAATTGTGCATTGCAGAAGCTATGTTACGTCATTGGTGGGATTGTATCTCAAAAAAAATCTCGGCATTAAATATATTTTTGATATGCGCGGCTATTGGGCCGATGAAAGGGTTGACGGGAAAATATGGAATTTATCAAATCCATTATATAAAATGATTCATACTTATTTTAAGAAAAAAGAATCGGAGTTTTTATCTAATGCAGATTATACCATTAGTTTAACGCATAATGCCAAAAAAGATATTCATTCATGGAAAACCGTAAAAAATCAGCCTGTTCCTATTGAAGTAATTCCTTGTTGTGCCGATCTTCATTTTTATTCTTCTATAAATGTTAATAAAGCTGAGTCAGTTAAATTTTCGCAAAAATTAAAAATTACATCCCGGGATCTTGTATTATCCTATTTAGGAACAATTGGTAGTTGGTATTTATTAGATGAAATGTTTGATTTTTTCAATCGTTTGTTGCTCAAAAAAAACAATGCAAAATTTCTCTTTATTACACCTGACGATCCTTTGCATTTAATTGAAAAGGCAAAACAGAAAGGAATTGATACATCTAAATTGGTGATCTATTCTGCCAATAGAAATGAAGTGCCTTTATTACTTAGTTTAAGTAATGTATCTATATTTTTTATTCAGCCGGTCTATTCAAAAAAAGCATCATCTCCAACAAAGCAGGGTGAAATCATGGGAATGGGTATTCCCTTAATATGTAACGATGGGGTAGGAGATGTAGGAGATATTATGAAATCGGGTAAATCAGGAGTTCTTGTTCATGAATTTACCAATAAAGAATACGATGCAATAGTTGATAATATTGATACTATACTTGCCATACCTCCCTTGCAAATTCAGCAAGCTGCGTATGAATTTTATTCTCTTGAGAAAGGAATAGAAAAGTATTTGGCCGTATATAAGAGTTTAGGGATGAGGTCTTAAAAAATATTGGTACTTTTGTCAAAAAAATAGCGCATGACCCCCTCTCGCCTTATTCCGTATTCATCTTTGTACAGATTTATTTCTGTAATTAAAAATAATGGTGGCTTACATTATAGTCGCATTCAAAGACTTTCTCCGTATTTAACCCGTATTGTTCTTTTTGAACCCATTAGCTGGCTCGAAACCATTGTTATGGAGCGCAAAATTCAAAAGCATGAATTAAAACAAGCCCCAATATTTGTATTAGGCCATTGGCGAAGTGGAACTACTTTTCTGCAACGATTACTTTCTGAAGACGATCGTTTCGGATATCACAATTTGTATAAAGCTATTTTTCCGCAAATGTATGTGAGTACTGAAAAAGTGCTTAGGCCCTTGATGCAATATGGAAACAATGTTATTGGTGCAAAAAATCCTTTTCACAGGGTAAAATTAGAATGGATAAGTGCAGATGAAGATGATACCGGTTTTCTTGGTTTAATATCTCCACATACATCTTATTGGGGGCAGGTAATGCCATCGTCATACAAAAAATTGATGCTGCGATATTCATTTGTTGATGAAAATTCTCAAAAAAAATATTTAGATAAATGGAAGTCGGACTATATGTACATGATTAAAAAACTTTCATTGCATTATCAAAAGCCTTTAATTTTGCGTACACCACCCAATACAGGTAGAATAAAACAATTATTGGAACTTTTTCCGGATGCTAAATTTATATACATACATCGCAATCCTTATGATGTGTATAATTCTAATTTAGGATTATGGAAAGCTAATTTGAAGAATTTTTGTTTTCAAAAACCAAGTCAGCAAGAAGTAGAAGACAACATATTGTTTGGTTACAAATTGTTACTGAGCAATTATATTAAGCAAAGAGAACTCATTCCTGAGAATAATTTGGTGGAAATTAGATACGAAGATTTGTTTAATGATACTATGGGAAAGATGGAGCACATATACAAACATTTATCGTTACCCAATTTTAATGAAGTTAAACCTAAACTTGAAGGTTTTGTAAATGCAAAAAAATCGAAAGAAAAAACAAGCTATAACTATTCTTCAGAAATGATAGAAAAAGTAAATCAGCATTGGGGTTTTTCGTTAGATGAATGGAAATATGAAGATTCATTTTTAGAAACGGTTTGAGTACTACAAAAAAAATATTGTTTTCCGTTCTTCACAGGCCTAATCGTTCGCCCAGCCAACGATTTAGGTTTGAACAATACCTACCTTATTTAAAAGAAAATGGATTTGATTATACCTACTCAAATTTGCTTTCGGCAGCTGATGATAAAATTTTTTATAGCCCCAATCATTATTTCCAAAAATCGGGTATTGTAGCTAAAAGTATTTTTAAAAGAGCTATTGAATCAGTAAGGCTTGCGCAATATGATATCATTTTTGTGCAGAGAGAAGCGTTTATGCTGGGAACTAGTTTTTTTGAATGGTTGTATAGCCATTCAAAAGCCAAATTAGTATTTGATTTTGATGATTCAATATGGCTTGAAAATGTTTCTGAAGCCAATAAAAATCTGGTTTGGCTAAAAAATCCAAGTAAAACAGCCAATATTATTAAAATGGCTGATTTGGTTTTTGCAGGAAATTTATATCTGGCTACTTATGCCAATCAGTTTAATAAAAATGTGAAAATTATTCCCACAACCATCGATACATCGTATCATAAAAGATTAGATGTTGAAAAACCTCAAGATAAAATATGCATTGGCTGGACGGGGAGCCCCACTACTATTCAGCATTTAAAATTTGCTTTGCCTATTCTTGAAAAAATAAAAAAACAATATGCAGATAAAGTATACTTTAAAGTAATTGGTGATGCGAGTTTTCAATATCCTGAATTGGGTATTAAAGGCATTGCATGGTCACAAGAAACTGAAGTAAAAGAACTATCCTATTTGGATATTGGAATCATGCCTTTGCCCAATGATGAATGGGCCAAAGGAAAATGCGCTTGCAAAGGAATACAATATATGGCTATGGCAATTCCAACCATAATGTCTCCTGTTGGAGTAAATACCGAAGTAATTCAAGATGGAATAAATGGTTATTTAGCAGATAGCAATGAGGAATGGCTGGCAAAACTTTCTCTTTTAATTGAATCGGAAATTGCAAGAAAAACAATTGGTAATGCGGGTTTTAAAACTGTAATGGATCATTATTCTGTACTATCTCAACAAAATAATTATTTAAAATATTTGAATGAGCTTATTCTTTAAGGGCTTTCTGAAAATTATCATTTCTGTCCCTCTCAAAGAGAGGGTAGGGAGAGGAAATGAAAAACACAATTTTTAGAAAGCCACTAGTTTTAATCATGATGATACGATTCATTCTTAATAATCGTCATAGCCCTGTATAGTTGTTCAATGAAAAATAATCGTACCATTTGATGAGAAAATGTCATCTTAGAAAGTGCAATCTTATAAGGAAATTTTAAATAAACCTCTTGCCCAAATCCATAGGCTCCCCCAATAACAAAAACTAGATTCTGAATACCTTGATTCATGTTTTGTTGTATAAATGCAGAAAATTCGGTTGAAGTATAGTGTTTACCCTTTTCATCTAATAATAGTACGGTATCACCTTTACCTACTTGTTTTAATATCAGTTCTCCTTCTTTCTGTTTTATTTGATTTGCAGTTAAGCCCCTGCAGTTTTTTAATGAGGGAATGATAATGAGCTCAGTGGGTAAATAATGTTTAAGTCTCGACATGTATTCGGCTATCCCCTCATTTAGATAGGCCTGATCTGTTTTTCCAATCATTATTAGTTTAAGCTTCATTTTTTGTAAATTTGCAATTAATGGCTTGATTTTTGTCTACCTTACACTAAAATAAAGTAAAACCATGAAATAGCCATGCACTGAACCAGTAAACAAACACTGATGGACATTAAATGGCGTATTCCATATGACTTTTTAAAACAAATAATGTACATATGAACTTACTAGCAATTTTTCTTTTTTTACTCATTCCTCTAAAGAGTATTACTCCTGATGATGCTATTGCATCCATCAGTAATTTAATGAAAACAGGCAATTCTGCTGAAATAGCATCCTATTTTAGTACAAATGTTGATTTAACTGTTTTAGAAGAAGAGGATGTATACAGTAAATCTCAAGCAGAAGTTATTTTAAGAAACTTTTTTAAAAGCCATACACCTAAAGATTTTTCTATATTGCATCAGGGAGCCTCTAAAGAGGATTCAAAATATGTTATTGGAAATCTTTCCACCTCAACAGGTAATTACCGTTGCTATTTTCTTCTTAAAAATATAAATGGAAAATTTACCATTCAGGAGTTGAGAATTGAGATAGATAAAGTAAATAAATAGTTTATCTCTGTTCTCTATAGAAATGAATATCGACTCAATTATTTATAATGCATTACAAGAAGATGTTGGTGATGGAGATCATACCTCATTGGCATGCATTCCTTCTTCTTCTCAAAATACTGCTCATTTATTGATTAAAGAATCGGGCATACTTGCAGGCGTTCAAGTTGCAGAACGTATTTTTCAAATTGTAGATCCGAAATTAGAATTCAAAAAAATTATTAGTGATGGTGCGTTTGTTCAAGTAGGTGATATTGCTTTCATAATAAAAGGCAGTGCGCAATCTATTTTAAAAGCAGAACGTATTGTATTGAATAGCATGCAACGCATGAGTGGTATTGCAACCAAAACAAATCATATTGTTAAATTATTAGAGGGACTAAAAACAAAAGTATTGGATACCCGAAAAACTACTCCGGGAATTCGTTTGCTCGAAAAATGGGCAGTTGCCATTGGTAGAGGAAATAATCATCGTTTTGGTTTGTATGATATGATGATGATAAAAGATAATCATATTGATTTTTGCGGTGGTATTGAAGCAGCTATTATTAAGACTAATGAATACGTAATTAAAAATAATAAATCTCTAAAAATAGAAATAGAAGCTCGCAATTTGCAAGAAGTAGAAACAATATTAAAAGTTGGAAAAGTAAATCGTATAATGTTAGATAATTTTTCTATTCCTGATTTAAAAGTTGCAGTTGAGTTAATTCATAATCGTTTTGAAACGGAAGCTTCAGGTGGTATAACAGAGAAAAATATTAGGCAGTATGCTGAATGTGGTGTAGATTTTATTTCAGTTGGAGCATTAACCCATTCGGTAAAAAGTTTAGACATGAGTTTGAAAGCAATTTAATTATGATGGAATCCGTTTGCAAACAAGTTGTTGAACTTACTAAAGAAGTAGGAAGCTTTATCAGAGCCGAAGCAGGAAAAATTACTCATGGCAATATTGAAGTAAAAGGCTCAAATGATTTTGTTACTTATGTAGATAAAACCTCAGAAATAAAATTAGTAGCAGGTCTTGAAAAAATTTTTCCACAAGCTGGATTTATTACCGAAGAGAAAACAATCAATAAAATAGGAGAGGAGTACAATTGGATTATTGATCCTTTAGATGGTACTACTAATTTTATTCATTCCATTCCATGTTATGCCATAAGTATAGCTTTAATGAGAAATAAAACCTTAGTAATGGGGGTGATTTATGAAATAAATTTAAATGAGTGCTTTTACGCTTGGGAAAATAGTGGAGCCTATTTAAATGGCAAGGAAATTCATGTTTCAAAAAATGTATCGCTCGAACATTCTTTATTAGCTACCGGATTTCCGTATTATAATTATTCAAAAATGAATGAATACATAGAATTGTTTAAATATTTTATGATTCATACAAGAGGCTTACGCAGATTGGGTTCTGCCGCCACAGATTTGGCTTATGTGGCTTGTGGTCGTTTCGAAGGTTTTTATGAATACAGTTTACAAGCTTGGGATGTGGCTGCAGGAGCTTTTATTGTTCAGCAAGCAGGTGGCAGGGTTGTAGATTTTAAGGGCGGTGAGGATTTTGTTTTTGGAAAAGAAATCATTGCTTCCAATGCATTAATGGCTGATGAATTTTTAGTAGCTATTAAGAAATTTATGTAAGATGTACCATCAAATTGTTACTACCAAAGATCAATCTCATACCCTCTTTCTTCCCCATTTAAATGAACATTACCATTCTATACACGGTGCTGTTCAAGAATCGCAACATGTGTTTATTAAAAATGGATTGGAGTATTTTCGTAATTTATCTCCCACAAAAAATATCAATGTTTTCGAAATTGGGTTTGGTACAGGATTAAACGCACTCCTAACTTTATTAAAAGGATTAGAATATCCCCACTTTACTATTGCTTATTCTACAATTGAAGCATATCCCCTGCCACAAGAAATAATTCAGCAATTAAATTATACATCCCAATTAAATATTGAAAATGACAATTCGAAGGGCTTCCCCTCTCCTTTGGGAGAGGGGTTAGGGGTGAGGGCTTTTAAACACATTCATTCTGCAGAATGGAATAAACCTACTGAAATTACGAGTAATTTTAGCATTCATAAAATTCATCAAACACTTCAACAAATTCAATTATCAGAAACGTATGATATTATTTTCTTTGATGCATTTGCTCCTGAAAAACAACCCGAAATGTGGACAAAGGAAATATTTCAAAAATTATTTCTACATCTAAACGCAGGAGGTATTTTAGTTACGTATTGTGCCAAAGGAATTATAAAGAGAACGCTCAAAGAAATTGGTTTTACAATTGAAACATTACAAGGACCTCCCGGCAAGCGAGAAATGATTCGTGCTATAAAAATATCTTAATGCTTGGTTTTTAGTCCGTAGAGACACTTTATTTAAACTTTATTTTTATTGCCGAAAATATATAACTCATTAATTCTCATATTTTTCTTGATTTTCTCTTTCTATTTTATAATATTGTTAGCAGTTACTTCTTTTTATCCAAAAAAATATGAAATAGACATGCACCGAACCTGTGCACAAACAATGATGAAGATAACATGGCGTATAACATATGACATTAAAAAAACAAATTATCTACATATGAATATAGAAAGGCAATGGCTTTGTGCTTTTTTGTTTGTTTTTATTTCCACATTGGTTCTTGCTCAGGGTGGATCTGAAAATGGAGACGCTATTCTTTCTCGTTTATACGATCAGCAAAATTTCTATCTCTCTCAAATAAAAAAAGCGTATTTACCCGATACTTTAAAATATTCATACAAACAAAAATTGGCAGAAGTTGAAAAACAGATTAATGAGCAATACCAAGAAAATATAAAACAATTACAAAACTATCCTAATACAAGTCAATTAATAGAAGAAGAAAAAAGAAAACAAGAATACAGAGCGCTTGATCTTGAAATGATGCAAGATTTAGAGCCGGATGTGTATGCCAACGAAATTCATTCCTGGAATATTTATGGCGGTGTTGGTTTTGGGGGTATTGGTTATTCCTATCCTATTTCATTGGGAATAAATAGGGTATTGAATCAAAAAATAAGTGTTGGTTTGTTAGTACAACATTTTTCACAAAACATTCAAGTTACAAGCCAAGATGATAGTTTAACTTCTTATACCATTTACTCATCTCAATACAAATATTCTTATAATTCATGTAACGCCCGATTGGATTATCATCTCACAATACCTGCTTTAAGTTTTGAACACTTTGATGTTTATGTTTCTGCTTTATTAGGCTATAATTTGGCTTCTCATCCTAAAACAATTATTGAACCCGATACTGTTGCATCGCCTACGAGAAGTGGACTTAATTTTGGTGCAATGGCTGGTATACGATACATGGCAGATAAAAATATTGGTTTTTATTCTGAATTAGGATATTCACGTAATACGTATATCTCCATTGGAGTAGTTTATAGAATAGTTCCTCCGTATGAAAAGAAAGAAAAAATAACAAGGGAAGATAAAGCTGCTGCTGCTTTAGAAGAGGCTGAATCAGGTAAAACAACAAAAGGTAAAGCAGATAAAAACAAAAAAGAAAAGTCGAGTAGTTCAAAAGAAAAAAGTGATTCAAAAAAGAGTTCATCAAAAGAAGCCGATAAAAAAGAAAAAGATGATGATAAAACAAAACCGGATGTAGAAGAAGTTAAGCCAACAGAAAATAAGCAAGAAGACAACCAACAAGAAAATAAAAACGAATGAAGCAATTCATACACTATTTAGTAGCATTTTTTATTTTTATCTTTTTCTCTTTTGCATTAAAGGCGCAGGTTTCTGCTAATTTCACTTCAAATGCAGATTCGGGTTGTGGTTATTTAGCCGTTACCTTTACTGATCTTTCAACGGGAAGTCCTGTGGCATGGAATTGGGATTTTGGAGATGGCAATACCTCTACTTTTCAAAATCCTTCTACGTTTTATAGCGTTTCGGGTTCGTATACGGTTACTTTAACGGTAACAGATATAAATGGAAATAAAAATACTGTAGCTAAGTCTGCATATATTGCAATACTTAAATTACCCAATCCAAAATTTACTTCTGATGTTGTGGGGGGCTGTGTTCCCCTGGCAGTAAATTTTACTGATCAAACGGCTTTAGGTAATGGAGCTCTTGCAACATGGAATTGGGATTTTGGAGATGGAAGCTATTCTACCCAACAAAATCCTAGCCATACGTATAATTCAGTTGGTACATATCAAGTTGCATTAGAGGTAATGGATAGTTTGGGATGTTCGAAGAAAAAAGTGGTTTCAAATTATATTAGTGTTCAAAGTTTGCCTTCGGTTACTTTTACGGCTTCAGGAAACCTATCGTGCACAATACCCTATACAATTACTTTAATTAATAATTCAGCAAGTGGTTTAACTTTTACTTGGGATTTTGGTGATGGAGATACATCCACACAAACGAATCCATCGCATACTTATGTAGCTTTTGGTACTTACAATATTTATTTAACAGGAATGGATGCTACCGGTTGTGCAAATAATTATGGCCCTTATACAGTAACGATAACTACCTTTAGTGCCAATTTTAATTTGAGTGCAACAGCAGCTTGCCTTAATACCCAAATTACATTTAATGATTTATCTTTACCAAGCCCCAATAATTGGAATTGGGATTTTGGTGATGGGCAAACCTCTACTGCCCAAAATCCATCTCATACATATGCTAGTACAGGTTCTTATACCGTTACACTTTCATCGAGTACAAATTTAGGATGTGCAGATACATTAGTAAAAAGCATAATTGTATATCCATTGCCTGTTGCCAGTTTTTCTGTTGATGATCAAACAGCTTGTTCGCAACCTTTTTCTGCTACTTTTACCGATAATACGCCAGGTGCTGCTGCTTGGCAATGGGATGTTGATAATCCGGAGCAGTCACTCGGAAAAGATACATTTGGTTTAGATAATACAGATTCTGTTTATACGCATACATACGATTCAACGGCTGGAATTTTTACTGTAAAATTAATTGTTACAGATACCAATAGCTGTGTAGATACGCTTGTAAAATATGATTACATCAATAATAATAAACCTTATGCGATTTTTACACAAGATAAAATTTCAGGTTGTATTCCTCTTACGGTAAATTTTAGCGATCAAAGTTGGTCAAATGAAAATTTTGTAAGTTGGTCATGGAATTTTGGAGACCCTACATCGGGATCTAATAATACTTCATCTCTACAAAACCCATTTCATGTATACAACGATACGGGAACATTTTATGTTTCTTTTTCTTTTATTGATGCAGGGGGATGTACAGAATCATATAACGTTATAATTGTTGCCGGAATTCCACCGGTAACGGGTTTTTATATAGTAGATACTACAATTTGTTATGCAGGAGATTTGGAAGTATTTGATTCCTCAAGTTCTTATGCCAATGGTTGGTCATGGGGCTATGCTTTAGGAAAAGATTCAAGCTATTTTTATCCAAGCCCTTCATCATCTCCTGATTATTATAATAAAGATTTATTAACCGTTTGGACGATAGATACTGCTTATTTTGGAATATCCCATGTTGCATTGTTTAATGGTTGCCCCGGAGATACGGTAAGTAGATCATCCTATTTTTATGTGAACCTTCCTAAAGCCATCTTTTTAAGTTCTCCAAGTAATTTTTGTGAGCGAAATACACCTTATACCGTTACATTAACGGATATGTCAGAAGGGGCAGATGAATATCTTTGGGATTTTGGCGACCCAAGTTCAGGTGTTAGTGATACATCTACAGATAGTATTCCTCCTCAGCATACGTATACTTTACCCGGTTTGTATACCATTAATTTAACGGTTACCAATGATTCGTCAAAATGCGTGCATCAATCATCTGCAACAGTTTTTATTTCAAATATTGATATTTCTGTTAGTATTGATACAACCCCTCTTACAGGATGTAATCCATCTCCCTTTACAATTACAAATACATCATCTGCGAATGAAGGATTAAGTTATTGGGGATGGTATTTTGGAGATGGGACTTTGCCATCTGATTGGTATAATTTTTATCCTAATTATTATAATTTTGATGCGGTTTATAATTCATATCTCAATGACTCCTATGATACACTATTTATTGGTATAGATAGTAGTTTTGGTGGAACTTATTCTGCACCTTATCATACCTATGATACAGCAGGTTTGTTTTCAATTCGATTGGTAACGGTAGGGGCAGGTACCGGATGTATAGATACCCTTACATTAAAAGATGTAGTTAGAATTTATGATACCCCCAAAGCCTATTACCAACAAGATTCCCTAACAGGTTGTCCTCCTTTACCTATTAATTTTATAGATACTTCAAAACAAGGAGATGCGCCAATTGTAGCATGGAATTGGAATTTTGGAGATGGTAATACCGATACTATACAAGATCCATTACACATATTCACGGGGGCAGGTACTTATCCTGTTACGCTGGTTGTTACCGATACTAATAACTGCTCAGGAAACATAACCAAAGGTTATGAAGTAATTGTTACCAAGCCGGCAACAAGTTTTTCAACAAATTCAGTTTATTGTTACGATAATAATATCGTTTTTCCAAATACCTCATCGGGCTACAACCTTTCTTATGTTTGGGATTTTGGAGATGGATCTCCACTTGATTCGTCAACTGTAAGCCCTACTCATCATTATACAATTAATTCAGATACAATTTTCAACGTTACCTTATACGCCATTGATGCTAATGGTTGCGATAGTACTACTACAAAAAAAGTGGATATTCGCAGACCTTATGCCGGATTTTATATAACAGACCTTAATAATAATTGCCCTCCATTTTTTGGAACTTTTGTAGATACTTCATCAACGGTTTCCACTTGGTATTATGATTTTGGTGACGGTGTAAAATATACTTTTAATTCGTATGCCGATGCCGATACCTTTTCACATGTTTATAATACATCCGGTACTTATGATGTAACACTAATAGTAAAAGATGCTGTGGGTTGCCTTGATACCTTAAGTATTCCAAAATATGTAAAAGTGGATGGCCCCTTGGGCAATTTTGATTACAATCCTAAAGATGGTTGTGCACCTCTTGAAGTAACTTTTATGCCGTATGATATTTATAATGCTGCTACATTTACATGGATATTTGGTGATGGAAGTTCTTCATACGCGAAAGACACTATTACACACACATACAACCAAGCAGGCTCTTATATTCCGGTATTAATTCTTGAAGATTCTCTTAATTTTGCTCTTGGAGATTCTATTACTTGTGTTCTTACGCTTATTCCTGATACAGATTTATTTATTATTGGCCCTGATGTTGACTTCGATAAAATTGGTGCCGATACAAGCTGTAGTCCTTTTTCTGTAACGTTTACAAATTTTACCGATCCGGATTCTGTAGATCAATGGGTATGGGATTTTGGTGATGGCACTACTAGCAATGATATAAATCCAAGTCACTTTTTTGCTAGTGTAGGAACGTATGATATTACTTTAAAGGCTTATGTTTTTAATACCAATGATACTTGCGTTTATACTGTAACTAAAGATCAGTTGGTAACTGTATTTGATTACCCTCAGCTAAATTATACCCTTTCTGATGTAGATAGTTGTCCTCCTCTTACCGTATATTTTAATGTGATAGACTCTTCTATTACTTTTCCGGCTAGTACTTACTTATGGGATTTTGGAGATGGACAAACTTCTACTGATGAAAATACTTCTCATGAATACGATACAACGGGTTCATTTAATGTAAACCTTACTGTAACCTATGATAATGGATGTGCAACAACTTACCCCTACGGCTCAACAGTGCAAATTTATCCTGTGCCTGTTGCTGATTTTAGCTTAACCCCACAAGTAAATGGAACAAAGGTTAGTTATTTGCAATTTATAAATACTTCGCAAGGAGCCACAACTTATATTTGGGATTTTGGTGATGGAAGTTCTTCAACGGATGAAAATCCACAATACCAATATGAAAAAGAAGGCCAATATAAAATTGAGTTATGGGCCATTAATGAATATGGTTGTTCTGATACAGCATCAAGTAGCCAATATATTTATTTAGAGCCGCAATTTTCGAATACGTTTACGCCCAATGGTGATGGAAAAAATGATCATTTTGTAATTGAAATTACAGGTGAAATGGAAGGCTTATGGTTAAAAGTATACAACCGTTGGGGAAAATTAGTGTATGAAAAAGATGATTATAAAAATGATTGGGACGGCACAGATTTACATGGCAAAGCATTGCCTTCTGATACCTATTACTACATTGTAAACTACCAAGACAAAACGGTTTGGGCCGGCTGGTTGAGGATTTTTTAGGCTGCAAGATTATTTTTAAATAAAGTTCTTTTTTTGAGAACTTTTCCTTAATTTTATCAGACTAAGTAAAAAATAATGAGAGTTATTGCTAAAAGTACTTTGAGAACATTTTGGGAAAAACACAATGATTCAGAAGTGCCTCTTAAAACGTGGCACAAAATTGTAGAAAAAGCAAATTGGAAGAATTCTCATGATATCAAAGCCATTTTTACAGATGCTAGTATTATTGGTAATAATAGAGTTGTTTTTAATATTAAAGGGAATAATTATCGTTTGATTGTGTACATAGTTTTTAAAATGCAAAAGGTATTTATTCGCTTTGTTGGCACACATAAAGAATATGATAGAATAGACGCTAAAACAATATAGTTGTATGAAACAAGCAAGTATTAAACCTATTAGAACAGAAAAAGATTATCGTACAGCATTAAAACGTATAGATGAATTAATCTCTAAAGATCCCAAGGAAAGAACCGCTGAATACGATGAACTTGATATTATTTCTACGTTAGTAGAATCCTATGAAAATATTCACTATTCTATTGAAGCCCCAGATCCAGTAGAAGCTATAAAATACATTATGGAAGAAAAGGGTTTAAAACAAAAAGACTTAATAAAATACTTTGGCGGAAACAAAAGTTTAGTTTCCGAAATATTAAATAAGAAAAAAGAATTATCAAAAAGAGTGATTAAAGCCTTGCATGAAGGCTTGGGTATTCCATATGAAATTTTAATGGCCTAAATTTAGAGCCTGTTTAAAATTTATTTGAAAAAATGATTATATCCTTTTTTTAGGGCTAAAGCCCGTATCTTTGATTGATTTTTAACCCCAGACTTAAGTCTGGGGTTGTAAAATGAGATGTAAAAAGGGGCTTTAGCCATGACAGTAAAATAAAACTATGAAATTTTAATGGCCTAAATTTATTCTTTTAAAATCTTTCCTGTTATAGTGCCTTCTTCTGTTTCGAAATTGTATAGATAAATTCCAGGTTTCAGATTATTGATTGAATAAGTGATATTACAATTTCCTTCATTATAATTTTGATCTGCAATTGTGCTAATGAATTTACCTTCTAAATCATAAATACTAATTTTTATACGACTTGCTGATGTAAGGGCAAAATCAAAATGAATATTATTTGATGTGGGGTTAGGATATACATTTAATGAAATTGGTAATGGGTTTTCTGTATTTTCAATTGAAGCTATAACACTTGCAGCACTTGAAGAGGTAAAATTATTACGTGGAGCGGTATATGTTGCAATTACATTTACATTTTGTGCAGGATTGCTAGAAGAATAGTTTTTTATTTTTATAGTATAAAAGCCTATAGAAGTTGGAGTATAGCTTAATGTTAAAGTTCCTTTTCCGGTAGTAGTTGCTACTGAACTTCCACTTGAATTATAGAGTGTAAGTTTAATATATTTGTTAGTATTGGTCGGTGTTAATGTTAAAGTAATTTGTTTGTTGGCATCAGAATATATTTTTCCTACTGTTCTTAATGCTGTTGAACTTGCCGGTAAAGCGCCTCCTTCTTTTAATGAAGAAGCATGTGAATCTCCTAAATCATCAGCCATTTCCCACTCTTGTGTAGTTGATGCCAAAGAATTGTTATATGAAGATGCATAACCTGCAGGTGCCCAAACACAATATCCTTTTCTTGTTGCTGTACCATTAACCGGTGGAGCATATACCGTAATTTTTCCTTTTGAATCAACCGTAATATCTGCAGAATTGCTTCCTGAATAATCGTGCAGTTTTGTTCCTGCTGCAAAATCTGTTTGGATACTTGCATTTTGCCAAGTGGTTTGGTTATCGCAAATTCCTATAACAGCTTTTCCACTTCTTTCTATCACTAGTAAATCGCTACCTTGGTATCTCACTTTATAAGCTCCTGCTTTAAAACTCAAGTTCTGGTGGCACCAAATTAAATTGGCTATATCATCTCTTACCGGTAAGTCAGTGGTTGAAGTTGGCAAATGCGAATATCTTTTACTGGTTCCATTTAATTTGAATAAATCTTCAAAAAATATTTGCGGACTTCCATCAACAGATAATGCAATAGCATAGGCAACAGAAAGCCATGAATCATCAGAATCAATATGACCACCACCTAATTCATTTGCAGTATCCCAACTTGTAATGTTTCCATTGGCATCAGTATTGGGTCTATAAGTATCATGATTATTTACAAAAGGGACAGTTCTGGTTCTATTGCTTTGTTGATAATTAACTATGTTTCCAATATTATAGGAACCTTTAGCAGCAGATAAATTTTTTAATTCTTGTCGCAAGCTAAAATCAAATGTTCCTGCCAAATCTTCTGTTCCTCCATTCGAAGTTTTCACTGCACTAATCCAATTATCCATGTCGGTTATGCTTCCCACATATTCTCCAACATTAAACATCTCTGTACCTCCATTAGCCCATCCTGCATTGTATTTTAAATTCCAACTTAAATCTTGTACAATATAATAAGGAAAATGTTTTACGGCATCCCAACGTATTCCATCAATACCTGTTTGCTTTTTCATCCATATTATCCATTTACGGGCTTCCGTAACATTATAACTTTCATACTGAGAAGGATTATACCCACTTACATTTGAACTTGTTCCATAAGCTTTTGAGTATTCATAACAAAAATCGGGTCCCCAAAGGCTTTCCGTCCAATTGGTACTTGTAGTATTGTCCCACATGTTAGGATGAAAATTTTCATAATTTTTATACCACCTGCCTTGGCGTGCATAATAATCCGATTTTGATTCATCTTTAGCTGGAGTGGAATAGCACACATATCGAAAATTTTTGTAGCCACTTTCTGATTTCATAGAGTAATTTGATTCAGTATCTTGTCCTCCTGATCCATTGGAGGAGCCTGCATCACTACAATGATTGAGCACTACATCTTGTATAACTTTTATGCCATTGGCATGCATGGTGGCAACCATTTTTAGGTATTCATCTTTATTACCAAACCGTGTAGCAGTTGTTCCTTTTTGATATTTATCTCCAAGATCGTATTGATCAAAAGGTGAATAACCCATTTTATCTGCCCCTGCATTTTTTATGGTTGGTGGCACCCAAACCATATCAATACCAATACTTCTTAAGCGCGGAGCCATATCATTTAAATAATCGGCCCAATTGTATTGGTAATTGTTATTCCAATAATTCCACCAATAACCCTGCAGAACTATTTTACCGTTCCACGGATTTTGTGCTTGGCTATAAGAAAAAGTAAGAGATAAAATAAAAAGGGATAGGGTAAATGCTTTTTTCATTTTGGTATTAAATAAGAAAAAATTTATTAAAAGATTTAATTCGAATAATGGCCCCAACAAACCATTATATTGATAGGGAGAGCGCAAAGATAGAACATTATTGACTTATTTCAATGTTCGTAAACCAATAATTCCTATTCGTAAAGAAATAATTAAATTTAGAACATGATTACTATTTTGAAAGCTTCTATAGAAGAGGCAACAATAATTGTAGATATTGGAAAAAAATCACTTGTTGAATCTCATGGTAGTAGTGCGCCTACTTCGGACATCGAATTTTATATTTCAAACACATATAATTTAGATAAAATAAAAGCTGAACTGAGTAATAAAGAAAATGTTTATCATATCATTTATTACAAGGGCCAGGCTGCCGGGTATTCTAAAATAATTTTTGATTCGGTCCATCCTAATATTAATACCGGAAATGTTACAAAATTGGATAGACTATATTTATTAAAAGAATTTTATGATTTAAAATTAGGGTTAAAACTATTTGAATTTAATAAAGAACTTTCAAAAAAATCAAATCAAGCCGGCATGTGGCTCTATACCTGGGTAGGAAATCAAAGAGCCATTAATTTTTATAAAAAATTAGGATTTGAAATTATTGGTAAGGCAGACTTTAAAATTTCAGAGCATCATTCTAATCCTAATTATCAGATGTATCTTAAATACTAAATCTTATTTCTTATACCATTCTGAATACAGCACATAATTATCTGCAATTTTTCGAATGCTTGCTTGTGTTTTAACAACATCTAGAGATTTTACTTTTTTTGCAGGAATACCGGCATATAAACTTCCTGCTTCAACAATTGTATTTTCAAGTACTACAGAACCTGCAGCAATAATAGCATTCGAATGCACAATAACATTATCCATTACAATGGCTCCCATGCCAATTAATACATTATCATGAATAATACAACCGTGCACAATAGCGTTGTGGCCTATTGAAACATAATTACCAATTACAGTTTTTGCTTTTTGGTAAGAACAATGAATCACTACCCCATCTTGCACGTTTACTTTATTGCCTAGTGTAATGGTATTTACGTCTCCACGTATTACAACATTGTACCAAATGCTACATTCATTTCCCATTACAACTTGTCCTATTACAGTTGCAGTTTCAGCAAGCCAGCAGTCTTTGCCAAATTGAGGTGAGATTCCGTTTAAGGCCTTAATAAGAGTCATAATTTTCGCGTGATTTTATTATTACTATCAAATTTACCTGATTTTTTCTCCAATATGTATTTCAATCTCCTTAAATCAAAAATATATTGCAATAAATTAAGAATAAGCCATGAACAAAATTAATTCATTTTTAATTGTATTGCTTATTGGTATAAATGCTCTTTTTGCACAAACTAAGCTTGATGGAAACTTTGCCAGTGAAGGCAAAGCCATTACGAATATTGGTAATAATGGTGCTGTTGGTCAGTCTATTGCCATTCAGGCGGATGGAAAAATTGTTGTGGGAGGTTATACATCGAATAATGGAATGGATTATGATTTTGCTCTTGTTAGATATAACGCTAATGGATGGCTTGATTTGTCATTTGGAATACAAGGCAAAGTAATAACACCTCTTGGTAATGCATCTGATTTTGGAAAATCAATTGCATTGCAATCTGACGGAAAGATTCTTCTTGCAGGCTATTCCTCTAATGGAGAAAATGCTGATTTTGCTATTGCTCGCTATAATACAAATGGAAGTTTAGATCTTAGTTTTGGAAAAAATGGAATAGTAAAAACAGATATTGCAAATGGTAATGATTATGGAAAAGCTGTTGCTATTCAAACTAATGGAAAAATAGTTCTTACAGGAGAATCATACAACGGTTATAATTATGACTTTGCTACAATAAGATACAATGTTGACGGATCGCTTGACTGTACTTTTGCCAATAAAGGAATTGCCATTACAGATTTAGGGAATAACGATGATGCAGAAGCTCTTTCCATTGATTTTTTTGGAAATATTATTATTGCAGGGTATTCGGTTAATTCAAATAAAGATATTGCATTAGTAAGATATACCTCAACGGGAATACTTGATCAAAGTTTTAACAGAAGTGGTAAAACTATTATAGATATTGGTAATATGGATAATGCTGCAAGTGCCATGATGCTTCAACCCAATGGCGAAATTTTAGTAACGGGATATTCAAATAATGAAGATTATAATGCATTGGCATTACTGAGGTTGAATAGAAATGGAAAATTGGATTATGACTTTGGGGATAAAGGTATGGTAACATCTGAATTAGATTTAAATGCAATAAAAGGAAGTTGTTTATCCCTTCAAGCCGATGGAAAAATAGTAGTAGGAGGGTACAAAAATAATTCCAATGATTATGATTTTGCTTTAATGAGGTATAATGATGATGGAAGTATTGATAATTATTTTTCAGATAATATAGAGCAGATTACAATAAAGAAAGGGTCGAATGATTATTGCTATGCGATGGCTGTGCAGCAAGATGGAAAAATTGTGGTTGCAGGTAGTACTTCTATTGGATCAACAGAAAATTTTGAAATTGCCAGGTATATTTCTTCCGAAGAAATTTCTGCTAGTGTTCGATAACAAATATCCATAAAAAATCTAAAAATTAAAGCATTTAAAGATTTTTTGTTTTTAATAGAGATTATATAAGTTAGTTGATATCTATTGTTTTCCATAACCTCTCCCCAACTCAATGTCATTAAGTTAAGCCCGAAGGGCTTTAATTTTAATAACCTCTGGTATAACCAGAGGAAAATGGATTTACTATTTTATAACCCTTTCAGGGTTATGCTACTCAGGGTTTCCTGAAAAAGTCAGCATTTAATTTTTCAGATAATTTTTTGGCTGTACCATAACATGAATAAAATTACTAGACTCATTGTGCATAGCACCGAAATATTAAACAATGGCAAACACATACATACAACGATACATACATTTTGTATTTGCGGTTAAAAACCGAGATGCGCTTAAAGAATGAGATTTAATAAATATATTTTGGTGCGATGCACCTTAAAATATTTTACGATTATGTCAATTCTACAAATATTGTGCGGCTCTGCCGCCTTTTATTAGAATACAGTTTGAAAATAATTATATTTGGCAAGATTAGAGCAGCGGCAGATCCGCGAAATATTTGTAGAGAAATGATAATCACAGTTACGAAAGGTGCGTAGCTCCGAAATATTTTTATGTTCCAGTGCTACGCACCTTAAGAGATCTTTTTGTTAGCAATTCTACAAATGTTCTACGGATCTGCCGCATTTAAGTGACTTAAATTTAAACGTGTAAATATCTTGGTATATAATAAAACCCTTGTGCTGCAAATTATAAATGCCATACGTTTGCTCTTGTGCATTCCTTCCACTTCGGGGAAGGCCAGGACGGGGCTTCTTGTATTCTGCATTTCTGTGGTTAATTTTTCCTTTTCTCAAACCGCCAAAAACTGGGAGAAGCTTGGCGATAGAGCTCTTGAGGATAAAGATTATCTAGGAGCCAGTGCTTATTTTAAAAATGCATTAGATAAAGATTCAACAAGTATAGAATTCAATTACAAATATGCCGAAGCCATACGGCAATGCAATATGTATGTTGATGCGGAAAGGTTTTATCAAAAAGTATATACTCTGGATCAAGGCAAAGATTTTCCGGATGCTTTATTTTGGTTGGCCATGATGCAAACCTATAATGGTAAATATGAACTTGCGCAGAAAAATTTTACTGCTTACGGAAAAGTAGCAAAAGATAAATCTACATTTATTGCAAAAAAAGCCAAGCAAGAAATTAAATCATGCGAGTATGCCGGAAATTTAATTAAAGATTCTGTTGCCATTAAAATTGAGCATTTGAATGAAAGTGTCAATTCTCCTAAGGCAGAATTTAGTCCGCTTCTATTGAATGACTCTACATTATTATTTTCTTCTCTTAGAGAAACACCAATTGGCAACAGCGATAAAAAAGAAGAAAGTATTAAAATTTATAAAGCTGAGTTAAAGGGTACAGATTGGCAAACACAAGATTTGATAGATACCTCAATAAACATGCTGAATGTATACAGCGCTAACGGAAGCTTTAGTCCCGATAAAAAAAGATTTTATTTTTCTGTTTGTTCACAAAATATGGTTTGTGATATTTATGTGAGTACGTACAAAGAGGGCAGGTGGGAACATGCTAGAAAGCTTGATGATGATATTAATGCAAAAGGATACACCACTACACAACCTATGGATGCTGTGGTTGAAGGAAAAGAAATTTTGTTTTTTGTTTCGGATAGGCCACAAGGAAAAGGAGGATTAGATATTTGGTATTGCAATGTTGAGCAAGATGGAAGAAAATATTCATCTCCTAAAAAATTAGATGCTAAAATAAATTCTATTGGTGATGAAGTAACGCCTTATTACGATTCAAAATCACAAACCTTATTTTTTAGTTCTAACTGGCATTATGGTTTAGGAGGCTTTGATATTTTTAAAGCTAAGGGAGGATTGAAAACGTTTACTTCACCTGATAATATGGGCTTTCCAATTAACACAAGCGTAAATGATTTTTATTATACAGCTGATACCAGCGGAACAAAAGGTTTTTTAGTTTCAAACAGAAAAGGCTCTTATAGTTTAGAAGGAGAAACATGTTGCAATGATATTTATTCTTTTGAATTTCCTAAGCCAAGCAAAAAAGATACTTTGCCTAAAAATCCATACAAGAGTTTAGAAGATTTGAATAAATATTTACCCGTTACACTATATTTTCATAATGATGAGCCCAATCCAAAATCGAGAGATACTATTACAAAGCTTGATTACATGACTACCTATGACGATTATTCAGTAATGAAAAAAATGTATGAGATAGAATATTCGAGCGGATTAGAAGGCGATAAATATGTAAAAGCTCAAAAGGACATTGATGATTTTTTTGAGAGTTATGTTGACAAAGGAGTTGATGATCTTGGTTTTTTTATGGATTTACTTACTAAAGAACTTGAAAAAGGAAGAAAAATAGAATTAGGAATTAAGGGCTATGCAAGTCCGCTTGCTAAATCAGATTACAATGTGAATTTAACTTTGCGTAGAATTTCTAGTTTGATGAATTACATGAGTAATTATGAAAATGGAATGTTGAGGCCTTATTTAAATCATACAGCGGATAATGGTGGAGCAATATTCATTAAAAAAATTCCTTATGGGGAATACAAATCAGATACAACAGTGAGTGATAATTTTAACGATCAACGAAATTCTGTGTATAGTAAAAAAGCGGCTTTAGAAAGAAAAATAGAAATTCTTTCTGTTAGCAATGCAGAGCATCCCAGAGATACTGTTATTCAAAAAAAGCTTGATGAAACCAGTTTCGATTTTGGAAAAATAAAACCGGGTAAAAAATATTCACATGATTTTTTTATAACCAATACTTCAAAAGCGGATATCTATATTAAAAATGCAGAGCCAAGTTGTGGTTGCACCGTTGCCAACTGGACAAAAACAGCTATTCATCCTAATGAACAAGGAAAGATTTCCATTACATTTGATTCAGCAGGAAAATCAGGTAAGCAAGATAAACAAATAGTAGTTTACATCGACTCTAATCCCACCCCAATAGTTTTAAGTTTTACTGCTGAAATAAAGAAGTAACAATATGTTAGAATAACTCTCAGCTCAAGTGATTTTTATTCCCATTACAAGAATATCATCAATTTGTTCTTTCTCGACTTTCCAATTATTGATAAAGTTTTCGAGATAATTTTTTTGTTCAAGCATTGGTTTTTCTACAATATCAATCAAAATTTCTTTTAATCTTTTTGTAGTTATTTTTTTGTCTAAAGTCCCTCCAAATTGATCGGCATAACCATCAGAAAAAATATAAAATGCATCTCCTTGTTCTAATTGAATAATATGTTTTTCAAAAACTTGATTGTCTTTTGTATATCCCCCTATTGATTCTTTTGTAGCTTTAATTTCAGTAATAGTTTTATGGCCTTTTTTGATGATCCATAAAGGTCGGTTAGCACCGGAATACGTTAACGTATTTGTTTGTTTGTTGAAGAAACAAAGCGCAATGTCCATTCCGTCCCTTGTGGATTGATCATTTTCAGTTTGCCTTAATGAAGTTTTAATTCCATGGTTTAAGAAGTGAAGCATTTCATCTGGATAATGACTTTCAATAACAGCTTCGTTTAGTTTTTCTGATCCAATCATATTCATAAAGGCACCTGGAACACCATGTCCGGTACAATCTGCAGCTGCAATTAGATATCCTGTTGGTGTTTCGTAAAACCAATAAAAATCGCCACTTACAATATCTTTTGGTTTAAATAAAATAAATGATTCAGGAAAAGCAATTTTAATTGTATCAATAGGAGGGAGAATAGCATTTTGAATGCGTTGTGCGTAATTAATACTTTTAGTAATCTCACTGTGTTTTTCTTCAATTTCTTTTTTCTGTAGAGCAAGCAATAAATTGTCTTTCTTTTTAATTATATAACCTCTATATGCAACAAAACCTAAAATTAAAAGTAAAATTGCAATGGCAGCAAATGATCTAATAATTACTTTTTGTCTTCTTAATCTTTCATTTGTAATAATGTTTTTTTCTGCTTCTGCTAATTGTTCCTTGTCTCTTGCTTTTTCAAAATCATATTGCTGCATTTTTTCAGTAATGTTGTTTTTTCTTTGGTAATTAGATAATGTATCTGTTAATTTTAAATAGTTATTATAATATACAGCTGAGCTATCTGGCATTTTCATATCCCAATAGGTTTCAGCTAAAAATTTATAATCGTCTTTTATATCATTCTTAGTTCCTAATAATTGACTTATAGCAATTGATTTTTTTACATACAGTATAGATTCTCTATAATTTTTTAATTCTCTATTGGTAAATGCAATATTAAATAAAGCTAGAGATTCATCTTGTTGGCTTCCAATTTCAATTGCTAATTTTAATTCATTATTAAAACAATCCAAGGCTTTTTGATATTCTAATTTATGTTGATAGGTAGTTCCCAGATTATTTAATGAAGTAATAACCCCCTCAGTATATCCAAATTTTTTGCGAATTTCTAAGGCTCTGCCATTATATAATAATGCTGTATCTAATTTATTGAGGTGTGTATAAACTTGGCCAATATTGCTTAATATAGAAGCCAAATCTTCTCCAACGAGATCTTTTGTGCTAATATTATAAGATTGAAGATAGTATTCTAAAGCTTTGTGATATTCTTCCATAGCGTTATAAATATTTCCAATATTGTTGTAGGATTTTGAGATGGAAACGGAATCTCTCAACTTTTCTGCTGTTTTTAAAGCCAAAAGATGATAATCTAATGCACGAGGTAAATCAAGTAAATGATAATACGTATTGCCAATATTGTTTAATGCCATGTTTTTACCTTTAGTAAAATTATGGTCATTGCTTAAATGCAGGGCCTCAAAATAATGATCAAGCGCACTTGGATATTTACCTTGTTCTTCATCTGCTAAACCCAAACGAACAATGGCTTTAACCTGGCCAAGCAAATAATTTAATTTGTTTGATAAAATAAGTGCTTTATTGGCATAGTCTCTTGCTTCATCATATTTACTTGTATAAAGTAAATTCCAACTAATTTCATTGATAACTTTTACTTTGTTAGTATCCTCAGGAAGGTTTATTACAACATTTTTTAGAGAATCAATTTCTCTGTTTTGCCCCAATAGAATAATGGGTAAAAAAAGAAAATAAAGAAAAATAAAGTATTTGCTTTGTAACATGGGTCAGGAATTCTAAACTGCAAATTTACGCAAATATTCTACTCATTTTAAGTATAATATATTGAAAGAGTTATTCTGAACTTATTTCGGAATCTTTTATTTTAGAAAGATGCTGAAATAAATTCAGCATAATATTTATAGATTAAAAATATAAGGATGATTCATTTTAGCTACTTCACAATCCCAGCCATACTGATCTGTTATTTTTGTTTTTAAGGTTCCAGCAGACTGAGCTTCTCCATGGTTAATAAAAACTTTGGTCATCTTCCCTTCTATTTTACTAAGCCAATCAATTAGTTCAGATTGATCTGCATGGCCTGATAAAGATGACATGGAACATACTTGCGCCTTTATTGGGAAATATTTACCATGGAATTTTATTTCGTGTGCACCGTCATACAATAAGCGCCCACGAGTACCTTCTGATTGATGGCCCACAAGTAGTACAGTGTTTTTCTCGTTGTCGATTAGGTGTTCTAAATAGTATAAAATCCTACCACCTGTAATCATACCGCTTCCTGCAATAACAATTTTGGGTGATTTATCTTTTACCAATTCAATCGTTTGTTTAAAATCTTTAATAGTATTGGTTTGGCTTGCTATTTTGTGAATTTGTCCATCAGATAGTTTATGCCAATCAGGATATTTAAGCATTATTTCTGTGGCTTTAATTCCCATGGGGCTATCTAAATAAATAGGCACATCGGCAATTTTTTGTTTTTCTTTTAAAATGTTAATTAGATAAAGAAGTTCTTGTGTGCGCCCAATTGCAAAGCTGGGGATCATTACTATTCCACCGCGTTTGTATGTTTTGGTAATAATTTCTGCCAATTCATTTTCGGTATTTACTACAGCATGTAATCTGTCTCCATAAGTTGATTCCGTTACTAAATAATTGGCTTCAGTAGGCTTATCTGGAGGGTAAAGAATAAGAGGATTTTTTCTGCCAATATCTCCGGAAAAAACAATTTTTTTATTTAAGCATTTCATTTCTATAAATGCTGCTCCTAAAATATGTCCGGCATGTCTATAGCAAATTTTTATTTCATCATTGATTACAATCCATTGATTTTTTTCATGACTAACAAAATATCTTAATACATTTTCAACATCCTCTACTGTGTATAAAGGCTTAGCTGGATTGTGTTTTGAATAATGGTATTTATTTGCTGCTTCAGCATCTTCTTCTTGTATTTTGGCACTGTCTTTTAAAATAAGTTCTGTAAGATCTTTAGTGGGTATGGTACAATGAATTTCACCTTTAAATCCATTTTTAGCTAATACAGGAATATAACCACAATGATCTAAATGTGCATGTGTTAAAATAATAGCATCAATTTTACCAGGATCAATGCTAAACGCCTCCCAATTTTTTAGACGTAATGATTTCAATCCTTGAAACATGCCGCAATCAATTAAGATTGTATGTTGATGGGTTTCAAGTAATATTTTTGAACCGGTTACTGTTTCTGCTCCACCTAAAAAAGTAAGCTTAATGGTATCGTTTATCATGATAATGAATTAGCATTTAAAAAAAAGGAATAAAGGTGAGTTCTGAAAATTACAATTTATCTCTTTGAGAGGGATTAAGGGAGAGGAAACAAAAAATATAATTTTTAGAACTCACCTTAAGGTTTAAACAATCATAAACTCATTATAATTTGCTTACACTATTATTTTTTAACTGGTATTTTTCTTTGCTTTCAAGGCATTCGGCAATTCCTTCTGCATTAAATTCAAGTCTGTGCCCGTATTCACTTATCCAGCCTATTTGCCTTGCAGGATTTCCTACTACAAGTGCATAAGCCGGAACATGTTTAGTAACAACAGCTCCTGCGCCAATAAATGCAAACGCTCCAATGTTATGACCACAAACAATGGTGGCATTAGCACCAATAGAAGCCCCTTTTCCTACATGTGTTTTGGCATATTGCCCTCTTCTATTTATGGCACTTCTTGGATTGGTTACATTGGTAAATACCATCGAAGGGCCTAAAAATACATCATCATCGCAGGTAACACCGGTATAAATGGAAACATTATTTTGCACTTTTACATTTTTACCAAGCACTACTTCTGATGATATTACTACATTTTGACCAATATTGCAGTTTTCTCCAATTACACAATTAGGCATAATGTGTGAAAAATGCCATATTTTAACCCCTTTAGCAATCATACAAGGATGGTCAATAATAGCACTCGGATGTGCAAAATAATCTATTTTTATATCTATTTCTTTATGCATTTTTTTGAAAAAAAAGTTTTTAAGGGATCAAAGGTAATTATAAAGCTATTAAGAGGATCCTTTTCTACTATATTTTAGCAATAAAAAATTGTAACTTTGTGTAATATTTTTTTATGACAACATTAATTACACACGGAATAAAAGTATCGGTAGATACTCTATTTGAAAAGGATTATTCTGATTCGTTTGTACCAAAATTTGTTTTCACCTATTACATTACCATTGAAAATACCAGTGATGTAGCTGTTCAATTGATGCGCAGGCATTGGGATATTTTTGATTCTATATATAAAAAATACGCTGTAGATGGTGAAGGTGTTATTGGAGAACAACCTGTTATTAAACCCGGAGAAAGTCATGAATACAATTCGTATTGTGAATTGGCTACTGATATGGGACAAATGAAAGGTTATTATGTAATGAGAAATTTAGTAAACATGCAAGAATTTAAAGTGCAAATTCCTGCATTTAATTTAACCGCTGAAAATAGACTTAATTGAAATCTAATGTGGCTTCGAGAGCCTCAGCCACCATTAAGAGTTGGTTGAGGTTCTCGAAACCAACATTTATAAAATTTCTAAAACATACATTTTAATATTAATAATAATTGAAAATATGAACTCAACTTATCAAGTACCAACTGCCGTTAACGAACCTGTACTAAGCTATGCTCCAGGAACTAAAGAAAGAGAAAATTTAAAACGAACATTAAAAGAATTAAAATCAAAACAAATTGAAGTTCCATTATACATTGGTGAAAAAGAAATAAAATCTGATAAGAAAGTGGCTATGCGTCCACCGCATGACCATCAACATGTGTTGGGTTATTATTATCAAGGAGATACCTCGCACGTGCAAATGGCAATTGACGCAGCTTTGGCAGCTAAAGCAAAATGGGGCAACTTTTCATGGGAACAAAGGGCTGCAATTTTTTTAAAAGCAGCAGATTTATTGGCTGGTCCGTATAGAGCAAAAATTAATGCAGCTACTATGCTGGGCCAATCGAAAAATGTTTTTCAAGCAGAAATTGATGCAGCTTGTGAATTGATAGATTTTTTAAGATTCAATGTGCAATTTATGACTGAAATTTATGCGCAACAACCCATTTCTTCTCCCGGCATTTGGAATCGTTTAGAATACCGACCGCTGGAGGGATTTGTATTTGCTGTTACTCCTTTTAATTTTACCGCTATTGCATCAAACTTATGTTGTGCTCCTGCTTTAATGGGTAATACAGTAGTTTGGAAGCCATCCGACAAACAAATATATTCGGCTGCTGTAATTATGGAAGTATTGATTGAAGCCGGTTTACCTGCAGGGGTAATTAATATGGTTGCCTGTAAATCGGCCTCGGCATCCGATACCGTTTTTTCTCATCCCGATTTTGCAGGAATTCATTTTACCGGTTCTACTTCTGTATTTCAGCAAATGTGGAAAAAGGTTGGAGAAAATATTCATAAATACAAAACCTATCCAAGAATAGTAGGGGAAACCGGAGGAAAAGATTTTATCATTGCTCATCCTTCTTCTAATGTTGATGCTTTTGCTACTGCAATAAGCAGAGGTGCTTTTGAATATCAGGGACAAAAATGTTCTGCTGCTTCAAGGGTATATGTGCCATCTAATTTATGGGATGCTACCAAAGCAAAATTATTGAAGGATATCGCTTCATTTAAAATTGGCACTACAGAAGATTTTACCAATTTTATTAATGCTGTAATTGATGAGAAATCATTTGATAAATTGGTTTCATACATTGAAAAAGCAAAAGCAGATAAAGATGCGGAAATAATTGCAGGAGGTAAATACGATAAATCAAAAGGTTATTTTATTCAGCCAACAGTGATTTTAACTACCAATCCAAAATATACCACTTTGTGTGAAGAGTTATTTGGGCCTGTTGTTACAGTTTATGTTTACGATGAAACTAAATTTGAAGAAACATTGGATTTAGTGGATACAACTTCGCCTTATGCTTTAACAGGCGCTATATTTTCACAAGATCGTTATGCCTTGGATATGGCCATGAAAAAATTAGAAAATGCTGCAGGTAATCTTTATATTAATGATAAACCAACAGGTGCAGTGGTGGGCCAACAACCATTTGGTGGGGCAAGAGCTTCCGGTACTAATGATAAAGCAGGTTCCATGTTAAATTTATTACGATGGGTTTCTCCTCGCACCATCAAAGAAACATTTACTCCTCCAACTGATTATCGTTATCCATTTTTGCAGGAAGAAGAAATAAAAAAAACTGAAGAGAAGGCTGTGAAGGTTTAAGAGTAGTTCCAAAAATTACAATTTGTGTCCCTCTCTTAGAGAGGGATTAAGGGAGAGGTAGTAAAAAAATCTAATTTTTGGAACTACCCATAAAGTTAATAGTCCATTTTAAACATTAAATATTATGCAAACTACAATTATTGCACATACCAATGATGTTTCTCAATTAGAAGCTGTAAAAGCATTTTTTAAAGCGCTTAAAATAAAATTTGAAGTAGCTAAAGAATCTCCTTATAATCCCGAATTTGTTGCTAAAATTCAAGAAAGCAAAGAGCAATTGAAAAAGGGACAATACAAGGTTATTAAAACAAAAGATTTATGGAAATAGCCTATACTCTAAAAGCAGAAAAAGATTTGGAGTATTGGAAAAAACTTAACGATGTAAGTATTAAAAATAAAATTACAGCTCTAATAGAATCAATTCAAGAAACTCCATTTAAAGGTATTGGAAAGCCCGAACCTCTAAAATTTAATCTAAAGGGTTATTGGTCTCGCAGAATAAATCAAGAACATCGCATTGTCTATGAAGTTTTCAAAGATAAAATTGTGATCCATTCGCTTAAAAACCATTATTAAAACCTTAAATCTTTTGATATAAATTAAGCATGAGAATAGTTTTAGTTGTATTAAAAATATTGGTGACACTTACTTTTGCAGCCTTAATTTCTAAAGGAATTTATTCTCTACGCTATGCTGCTTTTGAGGGATGGATATTGACCATAATGTTGTTTTTTATTTTCCGTGCTGCGGCTAAATCTTCTGAATCTAAAGAATACAAAGAGTTTCTTTTATGTGGCTCTATTTCACTATTTTTAGGATTTATACTGTCATTTTTTCAAAATACACTTGAACATGAATATTTGAACTTCAAAAACAAACAAATTGTTTTTGATAAAATAAAAGCAATGGAGAAAAATAAACCAGATAAATGGTATTATATTTTAAATAGTGTAGATTATCAGGATTTTCCTATTGATTTTGCTCAATATCGTTATAGTTACAATATAGGTTTCAAAGATCATTCTGACTATTTAGGGATTTATTACTATAACTCTGTAGAAAAGGAATTCAAGATAGCTTATCCCAGACTAAGTTATATAGATAACCCATTTTCTGGAGTTGAGCAATATGTTTGCAATAAAAAAGATGAGGTAATTGCATTTGGCAAAAAGCCTTTTTCTGATATAAAAGATTTTGAATTTTTATTCCCCAATAAAAATGATCCCCGTACTTTATATGCCTCCGGTACTTTTAAAAGATTAAATGATACCATTTATCTTTGTAATGATACTTTTCCAGATCATAGTGAGGATCGTTCAAAAATACAAATCAGTGATACTGTTTTTGTATTTTCAAAGGATTCAAATTTATTATATAATCTAAAAGGAGATACTTTTAATATATGTAAAACTCCTCCAGCTCGGCCGAATACGCATTCATATTAAAAATCATTGCTTGAGTTAATTTGAGAGCTGTTTTTAAAGACAGCCTGTATTCCCTCTAACCTTTAACAAATGCTCCCTTGCGGTGAAAAAACAAAACAATCACCGCAATTTTGCGGTAAATAATTTGTATATTTACTGCAAAATAGTTTTTGGCAATGGCAAAATACATCTACGAGCATAGAAACTGGACAAAATTTACTTGGCAAGATAAAGGCATAAATGTTGTGTTTGGAGAGGTTCGCCTGATGCAAGGCAAAATCATTGGACAAATGAAGGCTTTAGGCTTTTCTGCCAAAGAAGAAGCCATACTTACTGCCTTAACCTTAGACGTGGTAAAATCATCGGAAATAGAAGGCGAATTGCTTAACTACGATCAGGTGCGTTCCTCCATTGCAAGGCGTTTAGGTATCAATACCGCAGGACTTGTGCGGAGCAACCGCCATATAGAAGGCGTAGTAGAAATGATGCTCGATGCCACACAACGACACACCTTACCTTTAACCCAAAAACGTTTGTTTGGTTGGCACGCAGCACTTTTCCCCACAGGGTATAGTGGACCATACAAAATAGAAGTGGGTAGATATCGAACAGGCGAAATGCAAGTGGTTTCAGGTGCAATGGGTAAAGAAAAAGTGCATTACCAAGCCCTAAAGCCCAAATTTGTAAAAGCGGAAATGAATAAGTTTTTGGATTGGTTCAACAACGACAACGGTTTTGACCTAGTGTTAAAAGCTGCTATAGCACACTTTTGGTTTATCATCATTCATCCTTTTGATGATGGAAATGGCAGAATTGGAAGAGCTTTAACAGATATGTTGCTTGCCCGTGCGGAAGATAGTGGCGAACGTTTTTATAGTATGTCGAGCCAAATTTTAATAGAACGAAAACAGTATTACAAAGTATTGCAAAAAGTACAACACAGCACAGGCGATATTACCGAATGGCTCAAATGGTTTTTACATTGCTTGAAAAACGCAATGCTTGCTACCGAAAACACCACGCAAAAAATACTGCATAAAGCAGAATTTTGGAAACTACACGAACATACGCCCATCAATGAACGGCAACGACAAATGCTCAACAAACTTTTTGACGATTTTGAAGGGAAATTACAAACCTCAAAATGGGCTAAAATTACTAAAACCTCAACCGACACAGCTTTAAGAGATATAAAAGACTTAGTAGAAAAAGGTATTTTGCAACAAACAAACGAAGGCGGACGAAACGCAAATTATGAATTAGCCGAATCAAATTAGAATAACCACTGATCCGAGTCAACCGCGTTCCTTTTTATTTTTTCCTTCTTGATTACATTTTCCCTTCCAATTGTATACATTCGGTAAAAATTTATAAATCTTAAAACTATGAATGGATTATTAGCTTATTGGTGGGTACTCATTCCTATCTTATTACTTGTACTTTATAAATACATTTTTCGCTTTTTTGGAATTATTATAGTTCCGGAAGATAAGATTGGTCTTGTTACCAAAAAATTTGTACTCTTTGGTGATAAAAAAGCAATGCCCGATGGTCGCATTATTGCTGTTGACGGTGAAGCAGGTTTTCAAGCACAAACCCTTGCTCCCGGTATTTATTTTTGGAAATGGATATGGCAATATGAAATCAAGCTCCAACCTTTTACAGTTATTCCTGAAGGAAAAATAGGATTGGTTTTTGCCAAAGATGGTAAGGAACTTGAAAATGGTTGTATTCTTGCCCGAAAAGTAGAATGTGATTCATTTCAAAATGCAGAAACATTTATTCGTAATGGTGGCCGTAAAGGGCGACAATCAACTATTATAACTGCAGGTTTATTTCGCATCAACACCTATTTGTTTGATGTTATTATTTCTGAAATGACTAGCATTAGCGAAAACATGGTGGGCATTATTACTACGCTCGATGGTTTACCAATTGAAGCTGATCAAATAGCAGGTAAAATTGTAAATAATCATAATAACTTTCAAAGTGCAGATGCATTTTTAGCCAATGATGGTAACAAAGGACTCCAGCAACAAGTTATTCTTGCAGGTTCTTATTATTTGAATCCTTGGTTTGTTCAAGTTGAGCAAATTAAAATGATGGAAATTCCTATTGGCTATGTTGGTGTTGTAATTTCTTATGTGGGGCAAGAAGGTAAAGATTTAAGCGGTGTAGAATTTAAACATGGTAATATTGTTGCTAAAGGATTTAAGGGTGTTTGGGCTGAGCCGCTTGGTCCTGGTAAATATCCTATCAATACATACATCATGCGCGTAGAGCCTGTTCCAACAACAAATTTGGTATTGAATTGGGCTAATTCACGTTCTGAATCTCATCAGTTAGATAAAAATCTTTCTACAATAACAGTACGTTCTAAAGACGGTTTTCCTTTTAATTTAGATGTATCTCAAATTATTCATATTCCTACAACAGAAGCGCCAAAAGTAATTGCTCGATTTGGAAACATGATGAATCTTGTTGGTCAGGTTTTAGAACCAACCATTGGTAACTATTTTAGAAACTCAGCTCAAGATTCAGATGTTATTGCATTTTTATCTACTCGTAAAGAAAGGCAAGAATCAGCGAGAGGACATATTAGTACAGTACTTGAGCAATACAACGTAAATGGAGTAGATACCTTAATTGGAGATATTGCACCTCCTGCAGAATTGATGAAAACACTTACCGATCGTAAAATTGCTGAAGAGCAAAAAATGACTTACGATACGCAAATGAAAGCGCAAGAAACGCGTCAAACATTAGAAAAAGAAACTGCTATTGCAGAAATTCAAAAAGAAATTGTAAAGGCCGATCAAGGTGTATTAATTTCTCAACGTATTGCTGATGCTGCAGTAAAAAAAGCAGAAGGGGAGGCAAGTAGTGTTAAAATACAAGCGAATGCTGAAGCAGAGCGTTTAAAAGTAATTGCTGCTGCAGATGCAGAAAAAACAAAAGTATCGGCCAATGCCGAAGCTGAAAAAATTAAAGCACTCGCCAATGCCGAGGCTGAAAAAATTAGTGTAACAGGTAATGCCGAAGCTGCAAAAATTCTTGCAATTGGTAAATCAACTGCTGAATCTTATAAATTAGCAATTGAGTCAATGGGAGGAGATAATTTTACCCAACTAAAAGTTACCGAAGCTATAGGTAAGGAAAAAATAAAAGTAATGCCAGATGTATTAATTGGCGGCAGCGGTGACAGCGCAAATAGTTCAATAAGTGGTTTGTTAGGTATGAAATTATTAGAAGAAATGGGTAGGAAATCGGGTAAGGAACAAAAGCCTGATCAGAATTAGTGTACTCTAGCTTTGGCAAAGTTTAAAACTTTGCCAATTTAGTAATCAAGATCGGTGGCCGAAGTTCTCGAGGTCACCAAGCTAAATCAATCCTACAAGGTTTTTAAAATCTTGTAGGATTTTTTTCATTCGTATAAAATTGTTGCATGAGGCTCTCTAAGTCAACAATTTTAAAACAAAAAAACCTCTGCTTTTGCAAACAGAGGCTTTTTAATTTATATAATTCAAAAATTACTTAGTAGTAGTTTCTGTAGTAGTAGTTGTTGTTGTTTGTTTTAACTCCATACCACATTTAGGACATTTACCAGTTTCAGTATATGTTTTGCCTTCTCCTTCGCATTTCATTTCACATGCATAAACATTCGCAGGCGTAGTTGTAGATGCATTAGCTGTAGTGCCTTCTGTTGCAGGAGTGGTAACTTCTGATGTTTTTGTAGAGTCAGTTGCTGGTTTTTGTTCTTGGCTTCCACCACATGACATCATAACGCTTGCAAACATAAATACGCATGCAGAAGCGGCTAGTAAAGTTCTTTTTTTCATTGTTGGTATAGGTTAAAATTTGTTAAAAGGTTTATATAAGGGCAAAGGTCGTAATAATTTTTTGATTATTTGCCTGAAATTGAAAGTAATTCAACTTCAAATACCAAAGTAGCATTGGGCGGTATAACCCCACCTGCACCATGCTCTCCATACCCCAATGATGATGGAATATATAACACCCATTTTGAACCAACATTCATTAGTTGTAGAGCTTCTGTCCAGCCCGGAATAACCATCGAAACTGGAAATGTAGCAGGTTCATTGCGCTCAACAGAACTATCAAATACAGTTCCATCCAATAATTTCCCAGTGTAATGTACTGTAACTGTGTCGTTAGCGGTAGGTTTTGCTCCGATTCCTTGTTTTACTATTTGGTATTGTAAACCACTTGGTAGTTCTGTTACACCTGGTTTTGTTTTGTTTTCTGCAAAAAACTTGGCGCTAGCGCCTTTGTTTTTTTGGTCTTGACTTGCTTTTAATTTCATAAAATAGTTGTCTAATACTCCTTTTGCTGAATCTTGACTAATTTGCGGTTTGTTTGATGAATAAATGTCTTTAATAGCTGCAGCAAGTAAATCCGGATTTAATGAGTCTACCCCGTTCATTTTTAAATTTGCTCCTACCGTAACTCCAAGACTATAACTTACCCTATCCATTTCTGTTTTTAAAACAGGTGCACTTGTAGCGGATGTCTTACCTTTTTTTTGTGCAAAAGAAGCATTTCCAATAGCAGTAAACATAAATACTGCAAGTAGCATAACGATTATATTTTTTTGTTGCATAATTATAAATTTTTTAAATAATAAAACCCCTCTCTTTATGGGAGAGGGGCCTAATGATACCAATTTTGTTTATTTATCTATAGAAAGTAATTCAACTTCAAAAACCAATGTTGAATTTGGTGGAATGGTACCTCCCGCACCATGTTCACCATAAGCTAGGTTAGATGGGATAAATAAATTCCATTTTGAACCAACAGGCATTAATTGTAAGGCTTCTGTCCATCCTGGAATTACACCCGATACAGGAAACGAAGCCGGTTGTTTTCTTTCAATCGAACTATCAAATACAGTTCCGTTTAATAATTTACCTGTATAGTTTACAGTAACTTTATCGGACGCTGTAGGTTTAGGGCCTGTACCTGCTGTTACAATTTGATATTGCAATCCACTTGGCAATTCAACAATGCCTGGCTTTGATTTATTTTCTTCTAAAAATTTCTTTCCTTCTTCTACTGCTTTTTGTGTTTTTTGATCACGTATTTTACCAAAATAGGCATCTAATATTTGTTTTGCACTGTCTTCAGTAACTTTTAAATCAGCAGAAGCATATACATCAGAAATGGCTGCAGCTAATGCAACACCATTAATAGTGTCAACTCCACTTTTCTTTAAATTATTTCCCATCATCACTCCAAGGCTATAACTAACTTTGTCATTTTCACTAGTTAATGTTGCCGATTCATTTCCACTTTTATTACAAGAGGAAAAAGCCAAAGCTCCCATAAAGGTAGCTGCGTAAAAGGTTTTTATCTTCATAAAGATTTTGTTAAATTTTTAATTTGCCGCTAAGGTAAGGTTTTTACTGAAATCAATAACATGGTATTATGAAATAAAGATTGAATTTTAAATTTTACATTTAAAGTTTAAAATAAATTCATGTTGCTAAAAAAAATATTCGATAAACAATATAGTTTTTTGCGAAGGTTAAGGCTGGTATATATTATCCATACTATTTTTAACTATTCTCTTCTCAAAAAAAACAAAGCCTTATATGTTAAGTATGGATTAAAAAAAGTGGTTTGGTGGCCTATTTCAGGTAAAGATTTTAAAGATAAAAAAGCAGCATCTCCTTGGTTAGATAGATTAGATGCCGTAGAAGTACTTAAACAAAATACCTTATTTAAAAATTTTAATACTACTATTCAACAAGAATTATTGAATTGGCCGGAACAAGGTTTTGTAATTTTAAAACAATTTTTTAGCATTCATGATCTTGATACAATAAATAATGAAATTGAACGTCTACTGTTAAGTAAAGACGTTTATCTGAATTATTCCGGAAAGCAGATTATTTCGGCACATGAAAAATCAGAAACCATTAAACAAATTATTCATAATAAGAACTTAAACAGAATACTTGAATTTATATTGGATAAAAAACTAAATATATTTCAAAGCATTAATTTTATAAAGGGAAGTGAGATAAAACCTCATTCTGATTTTTTTCACATGGCTACTTTTCCTGAGGGTAATACTATTGCTGTTTGGCTTGCATTGGAAGATGTTGATGAAACCAATGGTCCATTACTATATTATCCGGGCAGTCATAAAATACCCTATGTTTATTGCCATGATTTTGCACATGAAAATAATTTTTTACATATTGACGCAGCCCTTTATGCTAAATATGAAAATAAAATAGCAGAATTAATAAAAATATATCATTTGTACCCCAAGAAGTTTTATGCTAAAAAAGGAGATGTTTTAATATGGCATGCTAATCTATTGCACGGAGGAGCCAAAATTCTTGACAAAGAGAAAACAAGAAAAAGTATGGTAATGCATTATTTTGCAAAAGATGTAATTTGTTACCATGAAATAACACAAAGACCCGCTATTCAAAAAAATAATTAAAAAAATGTAACCTTTAAAAATTACCTACGTTAAAAATACTATGTACCTTAATTTTATGATTCGAAAAATTTATTTAATTGCTGCAATTACATTTTTTTCTCATTCCATACAAGCTCAAATAGTGAAGTATGGTAATGAGTTTTTATCATTAGGTGTGGGTGCCGGTGCTTATGGCATGTCTGGCGCTTATGTTGCCCGAACCAATGATGTTAATGCAAGCTATTGGAATCCGGCAGGTTTGGCTCAAATAAAAACAGATGCACAAGTATCGCTTATGCATAATGAACATTTTGCAGGAATTATAAAATATGACTATGTCGGGTTTGCAAAAAAAATATCGAAAGAAAATACGCTTGGTTTTTCATTTATAAGAATGGGAGTTGACGATATACCCAATACCCTAACCTTGGTTGATGCGAACGGTAATATTAATTATGATAACATTTCTAGTTTTTCAGTTGCCGATTATGCTTTTATGTTTTCTTATGCCAAAAAAGTAAATAGTATTGAAGGTTTAAGTTATGGAGCCAATGCAAAATTAATTTACCGTAAAGTGGGTGATTTTGCCGATGCTTGGGGTTTTGGTCTTGATATAGGCGCGCAATACAAAAGAGATGGATTAAGATTGGGTTTGATGGCAAGAGATGTTACTTCAACATTTACGGCATGGGTTTTTCATAACGACAGTACTTTAATCAATACATTCACTGCCACGGGTAATGAAATTCCACAAAATTCTATGGAAATAACTTTGCCTCGTATAATTATAGGAGGAGGATATTTAATTAATATAAAAGATAAGTTTGGTATTTATCCCGAATTGGATTTTGAAATTACTACTGATGGTAAAAGAAACACACTTATTAAATCGAATCCTTTTAGTATTGATCCTCGGCTGGGTTTAGAACTATCGTATAAAGATTTTGTGTTTTTACGTGCCGGTATTGGTAATCTTCAATATGTCACAGATATTAATGATGTAAAGCAGTTAACATTTCAACCCAATATGGGAGTTGGCGTAAAAATTAAAAGAATTTCTATTGATTATGCTTTAACAGATATTGGCAATGCCTCAATTGCTTTGTATTCAAATGTATTTTCATTAAGAATAGATATTGGAAAAAATCAATCGCGTTTTTAAGATAGGGCTCATGAAAAAAATTTTACTCTACCTAGTTTTATTTTTGATTGTAGGAAATTTATTTGCTGCCGGCAATAATTATGGCAATGAATGGATTAATTACGATCAACTCTATTTTAAAATAAAAGTTCCGACCGAAGGTCTTTATAGAATTTATAAAAGTGATCTTGATTTTTCTGGAGTAAGTGCTAATTATACCACTTTTGATCCTCGATACATTCAAATTTTTGGCCGAGAACAAGAGCAATACATTTATGTTGCAGGTGAAGATGATGGAACTCTTGATTCTGATACCAGTACTGATTACATAGAGTTTTATGCCAATAAAAATGATGGTTGGTTAGATTCATTAATGTATCCGGACCCATCGGGTATGCCAAATCCCTATTATAGCTTAATTAATGATACCATTATTTATTATTTATCTGTTAGTACTACCAGTTTTGGTAAAAGGGTAACACAAGAAACCGATTTAAATTTCTCAGGCTATACAGCTTCTCCCTATTTTATGAAAGAAGTTATTCAAGAAAATCATACGAAATACCATTATGGAGAATACAACTCCAGTTCTAAAATCTATTATAATCCCTATGTTGAAGGTGAAGGCTGGACTGGAACTCCCGTAAGCTATGGAAGTTCAACATCTTATGCTATGGCGACTGAAAATGCATATACTTTAGGGCCAAAATCCCAAACAGAATTTGTTTTTAGTGGAAGGTCGCAGCCATCAACTTGTAGTTTAGATTCTAGCCATCATATACAGGTATCTTATTTTAATTCAAGTTTAGATACTGTTTTTGGTAAATTTCATTTGGTTCATAAAATTGATTCTTTTTCATCATCGGATATTGCCTCGTCTTCTTCAACATATAAATTTACAAGTATAACCGATTATTGTACTTCTACTACTTCTACTGATTTTTTGGTCGGATATATTAAATTAAGGTATCCTCACACCTATGATTTAAATAATGCTACATCGTTTACTATGTATGTACCCGATGACGCCAATACTTCAAAATCCTATTTAAGTATCAGTAATTTTAGTACTTCATCAAGCAATCCAATACTATATGATTTAAGCAATCATAAGAGAATTTCGCTTAATAATAATTCCGGTATTTATGAGGCTTTAGTACCCAATTCAGGAGGGTATAAAAAATGCTACATCAGTTCAGAGAGCAAAATTCAACATGTTGTATATACTAGTATAAAACCTGTTTCTACAGATATTAATCATTATGCAAAGTTCTCTGATTTTTCAAAAACTATAGGAGATTATGCCATTATAACCAATAGTAAATTGGTAAATGAAGCCAATGATTACAAAGCTTATCGTAATCAAACAGGTTATACAGCTGTAGTAGCAGATATAGATGAATTATACGGACAGTTTGGAGGTGGTATCGAAAAACACCCTCAGGCTATTTCACGTTTTGCCAATTATATTTACCACAATTGGCCCGATACTGTTCAATATGTTTTTTTAATTGGGAAATCGATACGAAGTGAAGCTTGTAGAAATAGTAAAGGAAGTGCTAATTATCTTTCAAATTTTGCTGTAAATTTTGTACCCACCATGGGCTATCCCGGTTCAGATAATCTTTTAATGGGAGGCATTGGAGGTTTTGGAACTTATGTACCGGGTGTTGCTATTGGTCGTATTTCAGCAGAAACTAGTCAAGAAGTAATAGATTATTTGGCAAAAATTGAAGTATATGAATCAACACCTCTTGATGAATGGATGAAAAATGTATTGCAGTTTAGTGGAGGTTCTAGTTCAGATGAACAAGATAATATCAAAGGTTATACTCAAAACTATCAAGCCATTTTAGAAGATACACTGTTTGGTGCCGGGGTATTTAATTTTTTTAAAAAAACTACTGATCCTGTTGAAGCAACCACTACAGATTCTGTTACTGATTTGGTAAATGCAGGTGCTGGTATTATTAGTTTATTTGGCCATGCTGCAGGTACTATGTTTTCATTTGGTTTGACCTATCCCCAAGATTATGATAATGATGATAAATGCCCATTGATTATTGCCAACTCGTGTAGCGCAGGTGCTATTCACGATGAAACTCATGTTAGCTTATGTGAGCAATGGAATTTATATCCTAAAAAAGGCTCGACTCTGTTTATTGCCTCTGTAACCAGTGGACAAACAGGTTATCTTAATAATTTTACCAACCAGTTTTATAAAGATTTTAGTTCTACTATGTATGGGCAAGGAGTGGGTAAAATTATAAAACAAACCATAATAGATATGATTGATACATCAGATGCCTATTCAATAGGTGTTTGCGCTGATATGACCTTACAAGGAGATCCTGCATTAAACATACATGCGCAAGCAAAACCCGATTTGGCTATTTCAGCAAAGAGTGTATTTTTTACCCCGTCAATAGTAACATCTGATTTAGATTCATTTGACATTAATATTATTGCTATTAATATGGGTCGTGCATTTAACGATACATTTAATATTGAAGTAGTTCGTAACTTTTTAGCAGGAACAAGCGATGCTAGAGTTTATACTATCCCAACTCAAGGAGTACATTTTAAAGATACCATTACCTTTACTATTCCTCTTGATCATGAAAATGGAATTGGGCTCAATAGTTTTGATATTACTTTGGATAGCGATGATAAATTAGATGAATTAAATGAATTGAATAATACTTTATCTGTTGATTTATTGGTTGATTCAAAAGACGCATTTCCAATTTATCCATACAAATTTGCTATCATACCTAATGATACAGTTACTTTAAAAGCATCTACTGCTAATGTATTTGCGGATGAAAAAACATATATCTTTCAAATAGATACTACAGATACATACGATAGTCCGTTTTTTCAAGAATACCAATTGAAACAAAAAGGAGGCGTGTTGAATTGGACTTTGCCTTTTAAATTAACAGAAAATGTGGTTTACTATTGGAGAGTAGGACCAATAGGTAGTTTAGACAATACAACAACTAATTATAATCCCGGAAAAAAAACCAATTCTGATTTATGGCATGAAAGTTCTTTCACATACATTTCAGGAAAAAGAGGTTGGTCGCAAGCTCATATTAACCAATTTAAAAATGATGAATATTACGGTTTAAAATTAAATACTAGTCAAAGGCGATTTGATTTTTTTAATAAAAATATACCTGTTGAATTAAGAAACCATGGCGTGGTTAATAATCAAGCAGATATTGATGATATTTATTTTAGACTAGATGGAGTTAGTAAAGATGCCGGAGCTATAACTTCAGCATATACGTTTCGGGTAGGAGTAATAGATTCCCTTTCTCTCGAACCTTGGGAAACATCTTGCCAAGGAGAGCATCCTGAAAATAGTTTTGGACAAATAGATAGATGTGGGGCCCCTTGGTATAAAAAGCCTCCTTGTTATTCGTTTGAGTTTAATAATGATAAAGAAAAATATTTTTATAGCATGGTTAAAGATTATGTTCCTGATGGAGATTATTTCTTTTGCATGTTGTATCAAGATAAGAATGATTTAAAAACTTGGCCGGATAGTATTTTAGATTATTTTGAATCTCTAGGAGCTGCAAATATCCGTAATGTACCAAGTTTTCATCCCTATACATTTTTCATTAAAAAAGGAAACCCCTCATCAGCTATTGAAATATACTCAGCTACAGTACAGGATTCTACATTTTCTTTAACAACTACCATAACCAGTAATTGGAATTACGGCTATGTTACAACAGAACCAATAGGCCCTGCTAATAAATGGGAATCTATCAACTGGCAAACCCATTCGCAAGAAAGTATTTTAACAGATACTACATTATTTACTGTTTATGGCATTAATGATTCAACAGGAGAAGAAGAAATTATCTCAAGCTTAGAGAATATTTCATCCGACTCTATTCAAAGCATTCCTAATCTTGATACCTATATAGATGCAACAATATACCGCTATATAAAATTAAGAGCTTTTATGCGTGACGATTCATTACTTTCACCTGCAGTTCTTGATAAATGGCAAGTGTTATTTGAAGAAATGCCGGAGGCTGCATTGAATCCTGAAATGGGCACTACTTTTTATGCTGATACCATACAAGAAGGTGAGGATATGACTTTTTCTGTTGTTATTGAAAATACCAGCGATTATAATATGGATAGTTTATTAATTTCTTACTATGTAATGGATAAAAACAGAAAAAAGCATGAAATTGAATATCCAAGGTTAGATTCATTAAGAGCACGAGACACTTTGCATACTTCTATATCATTTAATACCATTGGCTATACAGGCCTTAACTCATTATGGATTAATGTAAATCCGGCTGATACAAATGATGTTTACGATCAATGGGAGAACTATCATTTTAATAATATTGCACAGAAAAGCTTTTATGTAAGTGCTGATAATCAAAATCCATTACTGGATGTAACATTTGATGGGCAACACATTATGGATGGAGAATTGGTTTCTGCCAAACCATTTATTGTTATGAAATTAAGTGACGAAAATCAATATTTATTGTTAGACGATACTTCGTTATTTAAAGTTGAATTGACCACACCCTCTGATTCAACCTATCAAGTATATTTTATGAATGGTTCGCAAGAAGTAATGAAATTTACGCCAGCAGACTCAAGTCATAATACATTTACAATTGAGTACAATGGTACATTTCCTGAAGATGGTATTTATAAATTAAAAGTACATGCAACAGATGCATCTAAAAATGCTTCTGGAGATTTTGATTATCGCATATCTTTTGAAGTAATCAACGAATCAACAATAACGTATGTTGTTAATTACCCAAATCCGTTTTCAACTTCAACCCGATTTGTATTTACATTAACCGGATCAGAAGTGCCGGATTATTTTAAAATTCAAATTATGACTGTTACGGGTCGTGTGGTGCGTGAAATTACTACTGATGAAATTGGCTCTATTAGAATAGGTAATAATATTTCGGAATATGCATGGAATGGAACAGATCAATTTGGAGATCCATTGGCTAATGGATTGTATTTGTATCGCGTAATTTCTTCTATTGGAGGTAAAGAAATAAAACACCGTTCAGAAGATGGTCTTGATAGTGGAAATTATTTCAAAAAAGGCTTTGGTAAGATGTATTTGATGAGATAGATGATCAAAAGAATTTTTATTACTCTAGTAATTACTGCAATTGCCTATTGGTTTTTATTTGATTTTATTCGTTGGATACAATACGATAATCAGAGTTATAGTAATACTGCACGTTTATTATTTGCTATTGATGGTGGTTCAAATGATATGGGCCGGATTACCAAGCCTCTATTTATTTTCTTTCCCGGCTTACTAGAAAAAATTTGGAACATTTATCCTCAGTATACCATTATCGTTCAAAATTTTATTTTCTTTTTTCTAAATGGATGCTTGTTTTATAAAATAATCTTTGAAATTAGTGGCAATAAAATGCAGGCCTATTTGGGAATGTTGGCGTTTATTACCTGTCAGCCCTATGCTGTATATTCCTTATTACTCATGGCCGATGGTGCCGGATGGTTTTGGGAATTACTTACCGTTTACTTCACCATTTATATTTTAAAGAATAATAAGAGTTACATCTATTTTATTTTCCTAGCAATAATAATGGTTATGGGAATGCTTACCAAAGAAAGTGTTTTAGCAGCTATTGTTTTCTGTGTATTCAGTGTTTTTTTGCACGACATTCCATTTTGTCTTTTAAGAAATAAAACATCAAGAAAAATTATAACAATATCACAAAATATCTTTCCATCTATAAAAAGAAATTTTGTAAGAAAAAAAATATTTCCGTTAACGATAATGTTATGCTCGTTTATAATTTTATTTATTGCATTTCAAATAGGCATTTATTTCAAATATAATTTTTCAATTATTGATGTTATTCGCAAAAGCCGATACGAAAGAAGTTTTACTTATTATTATAACTTAAAAAATATTCGACAGGTATATAGAATACTTGATCTGTATTGGATATTTTTTACATTTACTCTTGTTTTGTGGTTTAAGAAAAAAATAATGCTGTTCAATCAAGAAAACTGGTTAATTACCTCACTTCTTACATTATTGATCGTACTTATTCTTCTTCCTATAGGCTGGCCCTACATTATAGATAGAGTTTTATTTATGGTAGCCCCATTTGCAATTATTATAAGCAGTTATGGGATTATTTATTTTAAAGAGAAGGCTTTTCTTTTAGTAAGCATAGCTGGGGTATTTAATGTAATTATTCAATTTATAATTTATAAATACAAAGTGGAGTATTTACTGTATGTAGTAGCTGGAGCATATCTTCTTTTTATAATGTTCTTTCTTAAATTGAGATTCAAAAGTTTAAGAGTAATGTCTTAAAAAGAAAACAAAAAAATCCCCATTTTATAAATACAATAAACTTTCAAATAATATGTACATCCCAAAACAATTTCAAATTGAAGATCAATCAAAACTTACAGCATTTATTAAAACATATAGTTTTGGTCTTTTAATTACTTCAGAAGATAACATACCAACGGCAACTCATTTACCTTTTGTGTTAGATGAGAGGGAAAATGAATTGTATCTTATATCACACATGGCAAAGGCAAATTCTCAGTGGGGCCAATTAAATAGAAATGCTAAAGTCTTGCTTATTTTTTCAGGTCCTCATGCTTATATTTCTCCTACCCATTACAAAACCAATGAAAATGTACCTACGTGGAATTATACTGCTGTGCATATTTATGGAACTGCTAAGTTATTGGATGATAACAATAAAAAAGCTCAGGTGCTTGAATCTACTATTGAAGCCTTTGAACCGTCTTATTTAAAACAATGGCAGCAATTAGCCAATATAAATAGGTACCAAGAAAAAATGATGAATGGTATAGTTGCCTTTGAAATTAAAGTAGATAGGATAGAAGGGAAATTTAAACTAAGCCAAAACCGATTGGAGGAAGAGAGAAACACCATTATCAGCAGATTTAAGCAAAGTAATCATGCAAATGAGAAGGAACTAGGAGATTTTATGGAAAATTTCTATTAACTTTATACAAACTACAAAATCTATATTTTATGCAAATAATTGTAAACACTTTAAAAAAAGCAAGCTTTATTATTTTAACTGTTGCTCTCTTTAGTTTAACTCAAGTATATGGCCAACAAAAGAAATATGAACTGAAAGACAATGTTTTCTATACAAATGGTAAAGCTCAATATTCATTAGAAGAAATGAATAGTACAAGAATGAAAGGTGAAAAAGACGTAATTTTAAAAAATGTAAAAGGAGAAAGGTTAATTTTGTTTGAAGTAAAGGAAACTGCAAGTAAAACAAAATATTTTGAAGTTCATTTTTTAACAAATAATACTACTGCTGAATGGAAAATTGCAGATCTTACTTCTTTAGGTCAAACTGTGGCAGACTCTCAATTGGTAATAGATGGTGACATTAATGTTGATGCGGCAAAGAAATTTGTAACAGCAAATGCAAGTAAATTTTCGGGCGTAAAAGCAAAATAAATAAAAGCATATTTTTTTTATAAAAAAGCAGGCCATAATAGGTCTGCTTTTTTTATTTCAATTAATTTATTTGTTGATACATACTTTATTGCAGAATATTTTACTTTTGTAACTCATGAAAATCTTACTCTCTTATTTAAAAGAACATTGGAAGCTTGTGATACTTGCTTTGGTATTGGCGGCCATTAATCAAATATTTTCTTTGCTTGATCCATACATTGGCGGAAAAATGATTAACCGTTTTGGGGTTCATACAGCCGATTATGTTGGAATGCAATCACAATTTGTGCATGATATATCGTTTTATTTATTAGCAGCAATAGGCGTTGCTATGGTATCTCGTATTGCAAAAAACTTTCAAGATTATTTTACCAATGTGATTATTCAAAAAACAGGAGCGCAAATGTATACTGATGGTATTAAGCATTCTCTTGAGTTACCCTATCAAGATTTTGAAGATCAACGCAGTGGTGAAACATTAGGTAAAATTCAAAAAGTACGTACCGATTCCGAAAAATTTATTTCATCATTTGTAAATATTGTTTTTCAGTCAACTGTGGGTATTATTTTTGTGGTATGCTATGCTATTCGTATTAATTGGCTTATTGCACCTGTTTTTTTGTTAACCGCTCCTCTTTTAGCCTTGGTAAGTTCTTTGCTGAGTAAAAAAATAAAAACAGTGTCTAAAACTATTTTAAGTGAAACTACTGCATTGGCGGGTTCAACAACAGAATCGTTGAGAAATATTGAATTGGTTAAAAGTTTAGGACTTACCAAGCAAGAAGTTTCTCGTTTAAATACTGTTACAACCAAAATTTTAAAACTTGAATTGAATAAAGTAAAATACATACGAAGTTTAAGTTTTATACAAGGTACTACGGTAAATTTTTTACGCACTTGTTTAATTTTCCTTTTTTATTTTTTGGTATTTAGAAATCAAATTACAGTTGGAGATTTGATGACATTGATGTTTTTCTCCTTTTTTATTTTTGGTCCTTTGCAGGAAATGGGAAATGTAATAGCTACTTATCGCGAAACGCAAGCTTCATTAGCAAACTTTGAGGATATAATGAAAAAAGATGTGGAGCATAAACCAATAAATGCTTCTAAACTGGGAAACATACATTCTTTAAAATTTGACAATGTTGTTTTTAAACACAATAGTTCTACAACCAATGCTGTTGAGCGAACTTCATTTGATATTAAAACCGGAGAAACCGTTGCTTTTGTTGGGCCTTCAGGATCAGGCAAAACTACATTAGTAAAATTATTAGTGGGTTTGTACCGTCCTGTATCAGGCAATATTTATTATAATGCTATTTCAGAAAAAGATATTGATTTGTATGAACTGCGTGAGCAAATTGGTTTTGTATCGCAGGATACACAATTGTTTTCCGGAACAATAAAAGAAAATTTATTATTTGTAAACCCCAATGCAACAGATGAACAATGTATGGATGTTTTACAAAAAGCAGCTTGCCAAAATTTATTAGCGCGTGCAGATAAAGGCATAGAAACCTTAATTGGAGAAGGTGGTGTAAAAGTTTCGGGTGGAGAAAAACAGCGTTTATCCATTGCGCGTGCACTTTTACGTAATCCACGTTTAATGATTTTTGATGAGGCTACTTCATCATTGGATTCAATAACAGAAGAAGAAATTACAGAAACGGTTCGTGATATTTCCGGTGGTAAAGAGTTAATAACCGTACTTATTGCACATCGTTTATCAACCATTATGCATGCCGATAAAATTTTTGTTCTTGAAAAAGGTAATATTATTGAATCAGGTAAGCATGAAGATTTGTTATCTCAAAAAGGATTGTACTACGCAATGTGGCGTCAGCAAATTGGAGAACGCGTAACAGTTAAGAAAAAATAAGGTGTTTCAAATGTGCTTAGTATGGGCAAACAAAAAAATCTTTATGCTTCTTTTAAAACGGTATGGATATAATCAGTAGAAGGGGGTGTTAAACCTTGTTGACGAATAATACGGTTTATTTGCGCTCTATGATGAATGGAATGATAGTTTAACTGTAATGCAATTTCACGAACTTTTACACTTAAATTTTTGCCATCGGTAGCGCGTTTAAAAATGATGTCTTTTTCAAGTTCTAAGGTCTCAACTTTTTCTAAATAGGCTATCCAATTGTTTATACTTTCTGTCCATTTATTTTCTAGTTCTTCTACTGAAAATAGTGGTCCAAACCATGAAAGTTCAGTATCCGCTATTTTATTTACAATTCTATTCATCCATTTATTTTGAGAAGTAATAAGATGGCTGAAAAGTTTTATAGATTCATTTGTATCGGGAAGTTGTTTAATTGAAATCAATAATTTTCTATTGGCCCAATCATTGTATTTAAAAGTATCTATTAAATATTGTTTCATTTTAATTGGTAATTGGATTTTAATAAAGAATATATTTCAGTATCTAAAAATTCTCCGTTAAAGAAAAAGTTTTCCTTTAAATAAGCTTCTTTAATAAAACCCTGTTTCAGTAATACTTTGCTTGAAATAAAATTATCAGGATCAATGTGGGCTTCAATACTATGAAGCTTCATTTGCATAAATCCATAATGAATAACAGCTTGTATGGCTTCGTTGGTTATTCCTTTATTCCAATAATCATCGTTTAACATATAACCTATTTCGGCTCTGTAATGCTCTTTTTCTATTCTATGGTAGCCAATAACGCCAATTAATTGTGGACTGTTTTTTATGGTAATTCCCCATTGATTCCCATTATTATTTTGCCAATTGGTATTTATTTTTTGGAGTAGCTCATTAATTTCATCAATAGATTTTGCAATTGGTCTTTTTACAAATTTCATCACTTTCATATTGCTACGTAAGGCAAATAAATCACGGGTATCAATACTGGTAATTTGTTTGAGAAGTAATCTTTGTGTTTCTAAAATAGGAAATGGGTGAAAATTTAATTCTAACATGTTTCTAATAATTATATTTTTATTCCAATTACAGTTATGTCATCTACTTGTTCTAAATCTCCCTTCCAATCAATAAATTCCATCTCTAATTTTTCTTTTTGTGAATTTAAAGATAAACTATTTATAGACAGTAATTTTTCAACAAATCGTTTGTACATATATTTTTTTCCTTCTTGCCCTCCAAATTGATCGGTAAACCCATCCGTAAATAAATAGTACATTGAGTTTTCAGCATATTCAATATTATTTGTTGTAAATGGTTTTCGGAAATCATATTTTCCAATAGGTTGTTTATCGGCCTTTATTTTTATTATCTCATTATTTTTAAAATACCATAATGGATTATTTGCGCCACTCCATTGTATTTGTTTGGTTATTTTATTTATTGCAAGAAGAGAAATATCCATTCCGTCTTTTACATCTGAGCTGCTTTTTTCAAATGTTTCTAAAACAAGAGTAGTTACTTTATCAAGAATTTTTCCGGTATCTCTGATACCAAATTCATTTATAGTTCGGTTTAAAGCATTACTACAAACAACACTTACCATTGCTCCCGGAACACCATGGCCGGTGCAATCAGCAGCAGCTATAAAAATAATATTGTCGATAACCTCCATCCAGTAAAAATCTCCGGCAACAATGTCTTTGGGTTTATATAAGACAAAACTGTTGGGTAAATGTGTTTTTATTAATGAAATAGGCGGTAATATGGCTTCTTGTAGTCGTTTTGCATAGGTTATAGAATCAATCATTTCTTGTTGCTTTTTTTCTATCACTTTACTTTTATGTTCAATAATTACTTTTTGGCGTTTAGTAATTCGTAATGAACGAAAGGATACAAAAGCTACGGTGCCTATTCCTATTATAATAGCAAATAGCAACCACACAAAAAGCTGTTGTCGTCTATTTTCAGCTAATGCAATTGCAGCTTGTTTTTCATGTTCTGCTTCTGTTGTAGCTTCTTTTTTTTCATATTCATATTGCAATTGTTTTTTAAGAGCTGCACTTCGTGATTCTTCATTGCTTAAACTATCTGTATAAAAAACATATTGTTTATAGTGTTGTAGTGCGCCCAATAAATTGCCTCTCGCAGAATCAATTTTTGAAAATAAATATTCTGCATTACGAATATCTTCCGGGAAACCAATTTCTTTTGAAAGCCTAAGCGAGCTATCGCAATAATTAAATGCAAGTACATACTTTTTTTGAGCATAATAAACTCCACCAAGGTTATAATACGTCCATACAATTTCGTCTTTATCATTTATTTTCTTGGCAAGATTTAATGCTTTTTGATGATTATACAGCGCTTCTTCAATTTGTCCTAGTTCCAAATAAATTATCCCAATATTATTTAATGAATTAACAATGCCCCATATATCATTTATTGATTCGCGTATTTCTAAACTTCTTAAATAATAATTTAAAGACTCTTTTATTTTATTTTCATTTTTATAAATGCCGCCAATATTACTAAAGCATGTTGCAATACCTTTTTTATCATTAATTTCAGTTCTTATTCTTAGGCTTCTTTGGTAATAATTTAATGCATCTTCGAGTTGGTTTTGATTTCTATATACCATACCCATATTATTTAATGAGTTTGCAATACCTGCTTTATCATTTGTGGCTTCTCTTATTTTTAAACTTCTATCATAATATTCTAAGGCATTTTTTACTTGCCCAAGGTTCATATACATAAAACCAATATTATTGAGAATTTGAGCGGTATTTTTTTTATCGTTAAGCTCTTCAAATATTTCTAAACTTAATTTTGAATAATTTAGTGCTTCATTTATTTCGCCCTTTTGTTGATATAAATAACCTAGAAAACCATAGGAATTGGATAGTCCCTTTTTAAAGTTTATTTTTTTTGAAAGATCCCTTGCTTGTAGTGAATATTCCATTGCTTTTGATGGAACAGAGAGATAATATGTATTTGCCAATTCAATTAAGGTATTTACACGAGAAGTATCGGTTGTAACAACTTTAAGATTGGTAAGTAAAGAGTCTATCTTGCTTTGTTGTGAAAAAGAAAAGGCAGAAATAAATGTAAAACAAAAAACAAGAAAAAAATTGTAGATGCTATATCGAATTGATTTGGCTGATTTCATTATTTCTAAAATTGCCAATTAATATTCTATCCCCCAACTTTTATTTCTTCGTTTCTTTCGTTTAAGAAATTGTATTCAAGAAAATGATAACGGCTTTCGGCTTTTATTTTTATCCAACGTTTGTATTTAAAATACCATTTTAGTTGTATTGATACTAATCCTCTGGTAATATATGCCTTAACATAGGGATGTACCTGAAGTGTTAATCCTTTTTCGTTTTGATCTTTAAAAAGATAATTGATTCTGTTTTCAATATCGTCAATTAGTAAAATACTTGGTTTGGCCTCTCCTGTACCCATACAGGCTGAACATTTTTCAACCACATTAATATTGGTAACGGGTCTTACTCTTTCTCTTGTAATTTGAATAATTCCAAAACGGCTTGGAGGTAAAATTTTATGTTTGGCTCTATCCAATTTCATTTCATCTCTAAGCGTATCAAATAACAGTTTACGATTATTGGGTAATCGCATATCAATAAAATCAACTACTATAATGCCTCCCATATCTCGTAATCTAAGCTGGCGAGCAATTTCTTTTGCCGCTTCAAGATTTACTTGTAATGCATTGCTTTCTTGATCAGATCCGGATTTTGAGCGACCACCGCTATTAACATCAACAACATGCATAGCTTCTGTATGCTCAATAATAAGGTAAGCTCCACTTTTTAAAGTCACATTTTTTCCAAACAAACCTTTAATTTGATTTTCAACTCCAAAGTTTTCAAAAATGGCAGCGGGCTTTTTATATAATTCAACTATTTTTTCTTTTTCTGGTGCAATCACTTTTATATAATTTTTGATCTCTTCAAACATGAGAGAATCGTTAACGTATATTTTATTAAATGATGCATTGAGCATATCTCTCAATACAACATTGGTTCTACTCATTTCTCCTAATAGTTTAGAAGGTATTTCATTTGCCTTTATTCTATCGCAGCAATCTTTCCATCGTTGTGATAATTCTTTTAAATCAGCATCTAATTCGGCAACCGGCATATCAGCAGCAACTGTGCGTATGATAACACCAAAATTTTTAGGCCTTATACTTTCAATTAAGGCTACTAATCGGTCTTTTTCTTCTTTGCTTTTAATTTTTTGAGATACAGAAACACGTTCAGAAAATGGAATCAAAACAAGATACCTGCCTGCTAAACAAACTTCAGAAGTAATTCTTGGCCCCTTTGTTGAAATAGGTTCTTTCACTACTTGAACCATTATTGCATTTCCTGAAGTTAGTACTTCAGAAATTTTTCCATGTTTATCGGTATCGGGTAAGAGTTGAAAATACCTGAGCGAAGCATGCTTTTGTTGACCTGAAATAAATTCTTGAGTAAATTTATTTAAGGATCTAATTTGTGGGCCTAAATCATGATAATGCAAAAAGGCATCTTTTTCATGACCGATGCTTATAAATGCAGCATTATGGGCAGGGTCAATTTTTTTAACCTTACCTAAAAATATATCTCCAACAGAAAAATCTTTGTTATTACTTTCATGAGTAAGCTCTATTAAGCGCTTATCTTGTAATAAAGCAATAACAACTTCTTCTGAAGTTGAATTGATAATTAACTCACTGGTCACAATTGAAATTTAAAACGTGATATAAAACCAATGCACCACTATAAAAATATATAATGGAATGCATTAGATGAAAACTAAACTAAATTTACTAGGAGTTTAGCCTAAAGGAGTTTTATCTGAGTTTTTTCTTATGGCGATTATTTCTGAGACGTTTTTTACGTTTATGGGTTGACATTTTATGTCTCTTTCTTTTTTTTCCGCAAGGCATGATTCTTACAAGATTATGTTGTTAATAATTTATTTATGTATTGATGAATATTCTGCTTTTCTATTGAATCGGTGCAAAGGTACTGATAATGCTTGAATTTTTCAATAGCTTCTTGTTTATTTCCTAATTCTAATGCACATTGGCCAAGATAAAAGTAAGCTTGGTAATAAGTTGAATCCAGTTCTAGTACTTTATTAAAGCGGCTTACAGCCTTATCAAATTGTCTTGATTTTATTGAAAAAAGACCTAAATTATATTGAGCTGCAATATTATCGGGATGTTTTGCTGCAACTTCTCGTAGCAACATAATTCCTTTCATTGGATTAGAACCGCTTTCAACATAGGCACTGGCTAGGCTTACTTTAATATCTGCATTAGAAGAATCTATGGCATTAGCACCCTCTAAAGATTCAATAGCTTTATTAATAATGGCTTGATGAGCATTACTTTCTACCAACTCAGCTGCACGCATGAAAAAATCGCCCGCTTTAAGCATATCAATAGCCTGATGAGAGATTTGTGATTTTTGAAAACAATAATCTGCTGATAGGAGAGGAGATGCATACAAACAAAGACGAGAAAGAGAATCGATGAGTATAACTTTTTCTTTTTCAGGTACAGTATCACTAAGTTTAGCTTCTAATACTTGAAGAGTTTTTGCTAAGTCTTGATTTTTTTCGCCTAACGCTTTTTTCTCAGCATTTACAATATCAACATAAGCAACCATTCCTGCAGAGTGGGCATCTGCAGGAATAGTTTCAGCTACATGTTTAGGCTTGTTGGGGAACAAGTATAATATTCCCAGCAAAACAAAAGAAGCAGCAATGACAAGTAATTGATACTTATATCTTGTCATTACAAAAAATTATCCCTTCTTTTTTATTCCGTCTTTTACCTTATTTACAAAGGTTTTAGCCGGCTTAAATGCAGGAACAAAATGTTCAGGAATAATAATAGTAGTATTTTTAGAAATATTACGCCCTGTTTTTTGAGCTCTTTTCTTTACTATAAAACTACCAAATCCTCTTAAATAAACATTTTTTCCACCAACTAGTGATGATTTTACCGATTTCATAAAAGCTTCAATAGCGGCTTGTACAGCTACTTTTTCAACTCCTGTTTTTTCGGAAATTTCTGTTACGATTTCTGCTTTTGTCATGGCAATATATTGTTTTAGAATTAATTGTTTGATTAATGTATGCACATATATCTTTGGCAAATATATGGCAAATAATTAAATACCAAAATATTATTTACACTATTTTTACAAAATACTTATTGACATAAAGCAACTTATATAAACAATTCATGAATTTTTCAAAAGAAATTATAAGCTGGTACACTAAAAACAAAAGAGATTTGCCTTGGAGAAATACTTCAAATCCTTATTATATATGGATTTCAGAAGTTATACTTCAACAAACAAGAGTGAATCAGGGTATAGCGTATTATGAAAAATTTATTGAAAACTTTCCGGATGTTTTTTCGCTTGCTCGGGCAAATGAAGATAAAGTATTAAGGGTTTGGCAAGGTTTGGGGTACTATTCAAGAGCTCGTAATATGCATGCTGCAGCTAAACAAATTGTAAAAGAGTATAAAGGGAATTTTCCAATATCATATGAGGATATTATTGCTTTAAAAGGCATTGGAGATTATACTGCTGCTGCTATTGCTTCTATTGCTTATAATAAGGCGCATGCTGTTGTTGATGGAAATGTGTATCGTGTACTTTCTCGCTATTATAATATTGAAACACCCATTGATACATCAAAAGGAAAAAAAGAATTTTATGCTTTAGCCAATGAAATATTAGATAAACAAAAGCCCGGAGTTTTTAATCAAGCATTAATGGAATTAGGGGCAATGGTATGTACACCTAAAAATCCGCAGTGTAGTAATTGTTGCATACAACAAACTTGTTATGCCTATAATAATAGTGTTCAAGAAAGTTTGCCGGTTAAATTAAAAAAACTAAAAATTAAAAAGCGTTACTTTTTTTACTTTTTGATTAATAGTAAAAATAAAATAGTAATTCATAAACGAACAGAAAAAGATATTTGGCAGGGCTTATATGATTTGCCACTTATTGAATTGCAAAATGAAATTTCAATTGAGGAGGCTATTTTACAATTCAAAAAAACAATTTTAAATTCCAAACAAACATTTACTATAAAAAGTGCTTCTCAACGGCATACTCATAAGCTTTCGCATCAAACTATTGAGTCTTATTTTATAAACATTGAATTAAAGGATTTTGAAAATTTTTATCATTCAAAATATCAAATTATTTATAAAGAACGTATTGGAGAATTTGCTTTTCCCATTTTAATTGCCAATTATCTTATGTTAATAACTCGTAAATAAAGGCTAACAACTTAATCTTGTGATTTTAGAGATATATAATTACATTAGCTCTCCATAAACTATTTATTTACATTTTAATTTATACTACAATGGCTGGAGTTAACAAAGTAATTTTAATCGGAAACTTAGGAAAGGATCCTGAAGTTCGTCATCTCGAAAATGGTGCTACAGTAGCTAATTTTCCATTAGCAACAACAGAATCATACAAAAATAAAGAAGGCCAAAAGGTTGAGAATACCGAATGGCATAATATTGTATTATGGAGAGGGCTTGCTGATATTGCAGAAAAATATTTACGTAAAGGTCAATCTGTTTTTATTGAAGGAAAACTAAAGACTCGTTCTTGGGAAGATAAAGATGGAAACAAACGATATACTACAGAAATAGTTGCTGATAACATGACTATGTTGGGTGGCCGTAAAGATGGTAATACACAAACTCAAGAAGAATCTCCTGTTTATAAAGAAGCAGAAGTGGCTGTTGTGGCTACTGCCGGAACAGCAGATGATCTTCCATTTTAAAAAATGGTGTATTAGAGAAATTATTAAAATAAAAGTACCATATTGCAAAGTATGGTACTTTTTTATTTATTTATAGAAACATAATTATTTATACTTAAATTGGATACAGAGGCTACGCAGTTTTTTTTTACTGACCCCCATTATTTATTGGGTATGCTTTTCTTGTCTATATCCTTTAAAGCAATTTTTAGCATTTTACTTATTCCGCTTCTTTTGCTTTGTGCTTCTTTGTTATCTGCTGCTGAAGTAAGTTTTTATTCACTATCTCCAACTGATCTTAATTTTTTAGAAGAATCAGAAAGTAAAGCGAGCAAGCATATTCTTAAGCAATTATCAAACCCTAAGCAATTGCTGGCTACATTACTTATTACGCATAATTTAATTATTGTTGGCATTGTTGTTTTATCAAGTTATGTTATTGCTGATTTTTTAGATAAAGTACTACATCCTAACCTTGTTTTTTTTCTGGAGGTATTTGGTGTTACCATTCTCATTCTTATTTTCGGAGAAATTTTGCCTAAAGTATATGCTTCGCAAAATCCACTAAAATTGGCTAAAATATTAGCCTTTCCTGTTGCTGCATTAAGTAAAGTTTACCGTGTTACCGGTATTTCGGTATTGTTGATACAGTCAACTGCAATAATAAATAAAAAGATAAAACAAAGAGGTTATGATTTAAGTATAGATGAGCTTTCTCATGCCTTAGAATTAACTTCAAAAGAAGAAGTAAAAGCAGATGGCCGTAGGTTGTTAAAAGGTATTGTAAAGTTTGGTAATACCGAAGTGAGGCAAATTATGAAATCGAGAATGGACGTAGACGCGATTGATTACGATCAGTCTTTTTATGAAGTTTTAAAAAAAATAGAAGAATCGGGGCACTCAAGAATACCTGTATACAAAGAAACATTTGATAATGTAGCCGGTATTTTATATATAAAGGATCTATTACCTTATTTAGAATCCTTGCCCAATTTAGAATGGCAAAAATTTTTACATGCTCCTTTTTTTGTTCCTGAGAGAAAAAAATTAGATGATTTACTAAAAGAATTTCAGACTAAAAAAATGCATTTAGCAGTTGTTGTTGATGAGTATGGTGGCACATCAGGTATTGTAACCCTAGAAGATATTATTGAAGAAATTGTTGGGGAAATAAATGATGAATTTGACGATAATGAATTAGTTTATTCAAAACTTGATGCCAATAATTTTATTTTTGAAGGCAAAACTCCTTTAAATGATTTTTGTAAAATAACCGGAATTGACCAAGATGTATTTGAGCAAGTAAAGGGCGATTCGTATACACTTGCGGGTTTAATATTGGAACTAAAAGGAGAAATTCCTGAAAAAAATGATGAAATACAATATGCAAATTTTACATTTAAAATAGAATCGGCCGACAAAAGAAAAATAAAGCGAGTAAAAATTACCGTTAAATGATGCGTAACGATTCTAAAAACGATCAAAATAAACGGGTTCTTTCAAAATTCGTCATTGTAAACGAAGTGAAGCAATCCATATTCTTTAAACTGCTAATTTTAAAAAGATTACTTCGTTCGTACCTCACCCGTAATGACGTAACAAAAGTTTCATTACAATTATCTTTTTTAAACATTATTACTGTACTCTTTCTCTTTCAAGTTTTTTCTTCTTGCCATACTGATGAAATGCCTAAACCAAGAGGGTATTTTAGAATTGATTTACCTGAAAAAAAATATGTTTCTTATGTAGATTCTGCCTGTAGTTTTGGTTTTGAAATACCAACATATAGCGTTGTAGTTCCTGATAAATCGAGCCCTAAAGAACCCTGCTGGATTAACATTGAATTTCCAATGCAAAGAGCTACAATACATTTGAGTTATAAAAACATCAATAATAATTTAAAACAGTATACAGAAGACACTCGATCATTAGCATACAAGCATACTGTAAAGGCAGATGCAATAGACGAAGAAATTGTTATTGATTCTACAAACAAAGTGTATGGTGTTATTTATCATATTGCAGGTAATGCAGCTTCTTCTCTACAATTTTATTTAACGGATAGTACCTATAATTTTATCAGAGGAGCACTTTATTTTAATGCCATACCCAATAAAGATTCTATTGCTCCTGTATCGAATTTCATCAATGCAGATATATCTCATCTGATTGAAACTTTTAAATGGATGTAGTGGATGTTTTGTTATTTATCGAATGATAGTATATTTGCGTATAAGAATTTGTTTCAACAAATAAATCCCAGCTCAAATGAAAAAAATATATTTCTCAACACTATTACTTATTTCAGCAACCTATTTTAGTATTGCTCAAACTAAAACGGCACATCTTAATTATAAACAATTGGTGGAAAGTTTGCCAGCCTATAAACAAGCACAAGATAGTCTTGTGAAAATTACCAATAGCTATGAAGCAGAGTTAAAACATATTCAAGAAGAATACAAAATAAAAACAGAAGCTTTTGCTAAAGACTCTATGCAAATGCAAGCATTGATAAAAGATCAAAAGCGAAAAGAAATAAAGTTAATGGAAGATAATTATGTCAGTTTTCGTGAAAATGCACAAAAAGATATTGACGCAAAACGAGAAATTATGATCGATCCCCTTGTAAATAAAATACGAGAAGTTATAATTGCAGTAGCAAAAGAGAAGGGTTATTCTTATGTTATGGATGATAACACCCAGGGCTATATTTATATGAGCGATGTTGATAATATTGCCGATGCTGTAAAGAAAAAGTTGGGTATCACCAAGTAGATATGACAGACTCAATAAATTTTGTTTTATATTAGTATTAATATGATTCCAAAATTTATATTAAAGTTAAAGCCTGTTATTTATCTCATCAATTTATCAAGGAAAATTTATCTTCCCGGTTTTGATGGCCTACCACTTTTTGATGTAGGGAGTTTTTTTTACAATGGTATACAGAAAGGTTCAATCAATACACGGGCATCTGCTTTAGCTTTTAAATTTTTCTTAGCCATTTTTCCTGCCATTCTATTTTTATTTACGCTTATTGCCTATATACCGGTACATAATTTTCAAGATGAATTACTTAAGCTATTAGGAAATGTTTTGCCCAAAAATGCTTATGGCCTTTTAATGGAAGCTATACAAGATATTGTAAAGCGTAAGCGTGCCGATTTACTTTCATTTAGTTTTATTGCAGCACTGTATTTTTCAACCAATGGCGTTTTTGGAATGATCAGTGCATTTAATAGTTCTTATCATGCCATTGAAACACGTTCTGTTTTGATACAAAGAATAATTGCAATTGTTTTAACCTTAATTATTTCAATTCTTGTGCTTGTATCCATTGGTATTATTATTTTTAATGAGTATGCCATTAATGCATTAGCCGATTATGGAATTATTGAAATTCATGTTGCTCAACTTATTCTTGTTTTAAGATGGGTGGTATTGCTGGCCTTAATGTTTTTTACTTTTTCATTTTTATACTATATGGTTCCTGCAAAAAAAATGAAATGGAGGTTTTTTTCTCCAGGCTCAACATTTGCTACCATTTTATCAGTTCTAACATCAGTAGGTTTTTCGTACTATGTAAATCATTTTGCGAGGTACAATAAAGTGTATGGTTCTATTGGAACCATGATAGTAGTAATGCTTTGGATTTATTTTAACTCGCTTATCTTGCTTCTGGGTTTTGAATTAAATGCCAGTATTAAAACCGCAAAAGGAAAAGCCCACATACCAAAACCTATTAGGAGAAATATTCAAAAGCAGAATTGAGTTTTTAAAACATAATAAATTGTTTTCTTTTATCATTAAAAATTACCATAATATACCTGAAAGCAAGGAACACCTAATTCATTTCTCCACATATCTACTACTTGATTGCGATCATCTAAGGTGAACTCAATAAAGTATTTATTTGCGATATGTTGATCAAATATTTCACGTTTAATAATGGAATCTTTTCTATTGTCATTTGCAGAACGCATAAGCAGCATATCGTATGTAATGTCATGTAATTTTAACCATACTTTGGTTGTTTCCATATACGTATCTTTTCTTCCTGAAACTAAAATAATTTTATAGCCAAGTTTAGCATAATTCTTTATTGTGTTAGCAACCGGTTTATTTAATAAATCTTTATCACAATGAGAAGCATCATAAGGACTTCTTCCATTTAGGAATGCCAAGGTGCCATCCAAATCGCAAATAATAGCTTTAGGAAGTATTTCATCTTGTTGTTTGTATTCTGGATCTTTATGAAAGAATTGACGATGCATAGTTTTAATTACTTTGTGACCAACAGGTTTTTCACGTAGTGCATCACGTTTTAAACATTCATCAAGAGAGGTTTCCATTTCTTTAATTTCTACTTGTACTTCATCATTGTGCGCTTTATTAAATTCATGAACCAATTGGCGGATACGAGTTTCATTTTTCTCAGAGAGATTGGTGTCATCAACAATTACATGCTTGCCTTCTTCTAGTGCTTTTATAATAAGTATATCTCGAACTTTTTTTACAAATTTTTCATTTCCGTCACTCGTATAGCCATTATCAAACATCATTCGTAAATCATCCCGATTAATACGCTTATAGCTATTGGGATTTTCTTCTACTAATTTTTTAGCATAGGTTGATTTACCACTTCCGGGCAGGCCTCGCATAATAATTACCTTTTTCATAGTTCAAATAATTTTATTTATAATCCTGACAGGTTTAGCTATGAAATACCTTGGTAGGTAATTGAGATAAAACCTGTCAGGATTTATAGGATTAGAGCCTTACTCTTCAAAGTTTGAAAATGGTTTTGAAAATGTTGGTCTAAGCATTTTCCATATAGTTTTAGAATAATCTTTCTTATCTAACATATTAAACAACACTGATGGATATTTACACTGCTGAAAATACAAAGCAGTATCCTTTCTATTTTCTAAAACTTTAAACTCGCTTTTAGCTTTTTCTTCAATGGCTTTATATGCATTTACTAAATCTAAATTCGTTTTTTTTACCCAGCTATAAAATTCATCCGGTACTCTATCGAGTAATTCATCAAGTGTTTGTCCCTCTTTTAAATATTCCCAAATATTAATGTTTGATACTTGTGTTATTATTCGATGAATTCTTACATATTCTTTAAACTTTACCTTATAACGCAAGCCACTGCTAAATTTAATTACAAAGCCTTCTTTATTGTTTTCTTCAAGTTCACTTAGTCTATTAATATCATGAATGCCATCAAAATGTTTTACCACCGGAAAACCAATGTCTGTAGGACGCATTTCATGACCCGTTGCATGATCAATAATAGCTAGCAAAAACAAGTCTTCTGTTTTTCCATAATCCAATACAATTCTGTTTTCGGGATAAATAATCTCGAACAAATAAGTCTTGCTTCTATCAAGTTTAGGAAAGATTGTAGAATATTTTTCATTTAAAATTGCATTTGCTTTAAACGCTTGATCACTTGTAAAAGACCCTCTGGTAGCAATACAAGGCTTGTTATTTAGCCAATATAAAATACCTAGGGAGCCATCCATTTTTTCAAACACTTCAAATGCTTCATTAGGAATATGTTGATTTTCGCTTTCCCCCAGATTAAAGAATTTTCTAAAAGGGCGAGCAACCACGTTTTGATGCTTGTCAAGAATCAAGCCTCTGCATTGCAAAGTAACTTCATTCCAAATTCTGTCATATTGCACTTTTTGCGAATAATTATAAATAAACAAATCAGCTTCAGGATGTTTTTGGATGTTGATGTAGCCTGCATCCAGCATTTCATTTAAAAGTTTTGGATCGAACATTGTTTTTAAGAATTTACCACATTTAAAATTACGCAAAGATTAATAAAAAGAGCAATGATTGAAAAAAGTGTTTGTTCTATGGACGAAGTACCTATTTTCTACGGCATCTATTTATTAAATGAATGGGTAACAAGCGAAAAAAGAACGCATAGTGCTCTGCCAATTGAGCTACGGGACAATTTAAGTAATAGTTATCCCGGTGGGGTTCGAACCCACAACCTCTCGAGTAACAATCGAAGTAACTCTTTTCTACGACACCATTCAATATTTTAAAACGGGCAAAAAACTGTAAGAGCCATTTTATTGCTCTACCAACTGAGCTATTTCATTTGCATGAAAGTTGGATTCGAACCAACGACAGATAAATCATAAGAAGTATCTCTTTCATACGGCACCGTTTATTTTTTACCAGAAGCAAAAGACGAATCAAGAATGGGCATGGTAAGCCGGGAGTCCAACCCGGAACAGTATTTTAATACTGCTTGCTCCCTATTGGTACCGAAGTATCTTGCTTCTACGGCATTCCGGTATTAATCATTTATTTTTCAAAGAACAGACCATTTAAGCTACAAGGCCTTTTATAAGCCCTTTTCTGCAATTAGAAAAGGGCTTGGGCTTATAACTCTATTTGTTTAATTTTTTCAATAGCACTTACTCCATTTTCAATAGAAGAAAGCACATCAAATATTTTATCTGACCAACCGGCAATTAAATACACATCATTTTGTTGCATATTTAATGGAGTGTTTCCATAACCGGCTAAATCAAACAAATATAATTTAGCTTTTGGCGCTATTGCTTTATAAGCTTTCCATGATTTTTCAATATTAGAATCTGTTTTGTTACTATTCCACAATTGGCAATCAGTAAATAACATTACTTTATCCATTTTTACATTGCGATTTACTAAATCATCAATTACTTTATAGCCATTAGTTGAATAACCTACTTCACCTTCCCGCTTATAATATTCATCAACATTTGACAATATTCCTCGATTAGGCATGTTAATTATTTTCCAGCTATCACCAAACATTCCGCTTACTACGTGTTTGCATTTTGATTGTATTAACATGGCTAATAACAAACCAATATCGAATAACAATATTTTGCTTCTTGCAGATATTGGTTTTTGCATTGAGCCCGATACATCACATGCAATTAATACGCGGGTATCTTCATCAAAACCTTTTAGATTTTTTACACTTGTAACAACTGCATCTTCTAAAGCATTCAATACCATTGATGCAAAACCAAACTTTAACAGTTTTAATTCTCGATATGCAGCTAAAAAGCGAAATGGTAATTGTTTTGAATTTGCTACAGCAGTTTCGTTTGATAAATAAGAACATACTTTTTTTACATGCGTTGCCGAAACTTCTGCCTCCAATATGTTTCTCAAATTTCTTAACAAAGCCATATAGCCTATTTTATTGCTATCAATCAATTCTTCCCATTTAGCACGAAATGCAACAGCTTTTTCTTTATCATCTACATATTTTAATTGACCTAATGCTGATAATTCAGTTTCCCAAGAATAGGGTACAGCCAATTCATTTGATGCAATTTTATTAAAAAGAATTTGTTGCTTATCATCTTTTGCTTTGGGATGAACAAGAAACAATGCATCTCTCAATTTGATTTCAGCCTCACGGTTATATTTAGCAAATTGATACTCATCAAAATTATTGAATGCATCAGACAAACCTTTTTGTATTTGTTTAGAAAGTTTATTTAACTTTTTAACACCATTTCGTTTATTTGCCAATTGATAGTACGCAAGCAATTCTGTTATTTCATCAGCACGTTTTACTACACCACTCACAGTTTTCTTTATGATTGCATTACCTGAATTGAATTTTGCCAATTCAACTGCCAATACCATTGGCATGCTACGCATGTACATTTGATTTCGTGAATAAATGGCTAATTTAGCAACATATTCAGCCTGGTTTTTTTTAATCAAATTTTGTATACGAGAAAGACGGTCGTCTGTTTTTTCATAAAAGTTATCACTTAAACCGGCAGTAACCACAGCTGCATATAATTCCATTTCCGGATTTAATTGATATGCTTTTTCTCCTTCAAAGTTGTTTACTACATTTGTGTTTCTTTTAAAGATGTTGAATTTCATTTTTTCTACTGATTAATGGTTTGACATTATTTCTCAACAAGTTTCTATATTTTCTTATTGATAAAACAAAGTTCATATACTATTGCGCAATGTAATTGCGCAGATAAAATAATATTGCTTAATTTTATTTAACTGATTGGTATTCAATTGAAAAATTTGCAATTTATTTTGTTTTGTTCTATTAATGCGCAAATAGATTGCGTAGATTTTGAATTTACTATCTTTAAGGAACTCAATTTTAATAGTTTTTATATGTCCATCAACAAATTTGCTCTTATTCGTTATAAAACCATTGATAACTGTTTGCAAAACCGTTTTCGTAAATGGACATTGGAAGATTTAATGGAGGCATGTTCTGAGGCCTTGTATGAATACGAAGGAATTACAAAGGGAATAAGCAAGAGATCAGTACAGCTTGATTTGCAAAATATGCGAAGTGAAAAGCTTGGTTACAATGCTCCCATTATTGTAAGTAATAAAAAACATTATAGCTATGAAGACAAAAATTATAGCATTACAAATATCCCTTTAACAGGGCAAGATTTAGGCACATTAAGTGAAGTAGTAGAAATATTAAAACAATTTAAGGGGTTTAATTATTTTCAAGAATTAACTACAATGGTTACTAAGCTTGAAGATAAATTACTGAAACAACAAAATAAGGGCAAATCGTATATTGATTTTGAAAAAAATGAATTATTGAAAGGTCTGCAATTTATTGATATTATTCACAAAGCAATTATCAATAAAAAAACCTTGCAAATAACTTATCAATCGTTTAAAGCAAAAAGCTCAAGTCAAATTATTTTTTATCCTTATTTGTTAAAAGAATATAGAAATAGATGGTTTAGCATGGGAGTAAATAAAAAAGGACAGACGCTCATGATCTTAGCTTTGGATCGCATGGTTGAAATAGCAGAATTGCTTTCTGAAAAATATGTTAAACCCAATTTTAATATTGAAACTTATTTTAATGACGTAATTGGAGTTTCAAAAATGCCTGGTCAAAAACCGGATTTAATTGTAATGAAAATAAATAAAATGAATGCTCCGTACATTATTACTAAACCACTTCATACTTCTCAAATAGTACTGAAAGAAGAGGTTGATGGAACTGTTTTTTCGATAGAGGTAATATGGAATTTTGAATTGGAAAGAGAAATACTAGGTTTTGGAGAGAGTTTAAAAATTTTATCTCCTAAAAGGTTAAGAAGAAAAATTCAAGCAAGACTTAAAAACGCAGTAGAATTATATAAATAAAATAGCGGCTATTTTTTTATAAACCCTTGCACTTTAGCAATAATCTGTTTCTTATAAAAGGCACATGCAATTGTGCCAACTATTAAATAGGGAACAGCCATTAAATAAAGAATACCGGTATTAATTCCCAAACCAAATTTTCTTCCATCACCGCCACTTTCAATATTTGATTTTATGGCTTCTTTACACATTGCACATTGGGCAGAAATATCTGTATTGATAAATAAAACAACAACAACAAAAACAAACAAGAAAAGGAGGGTTTTACAATTCATATCTAATATTTTAATAATGTAAAGGTACGATATTTATGCATTAAACTAATCCTTCTACAATTTTAAACCTTGAACCAATTGCAGATTTAGATACATATTCAATTTCTTCTTTTGTAAGTTCCGCATACATGGGAAGTGAAACTATTTTGGATTGGTATTTTGATGAAATTGGAAATTGTTCCGCTGTATATTTGTATTTAGAATAGGCTGGTAATAATGGCAAAATACTTGGATAATGAACTGCGGTAGCTATTCCCTTTTCGTTTAATTGCTTCATGAAAAAATCCCTATCATAACTTTGCACAACAAATAAATGAAACACATGTTTTGAATAAAGGGGTAATTCCGGCAATACTATTCCACTATCTTTCAAACATTTCATATAATAATGAGCATTTGCAATACGCTCATTGGTCCATTTATTCAAGTATTTTAATTTTACATTTAAAACAGCAGCTTGCAAGCCATCCAATCTGCTATTGCGGCCTTCTATAATATGATTGTGTTTCCCCTTTTGCCCATGATTGGCTATCATACGAGTTCTTTCAGCTAAAGCATTGTCATTAGTTACCATACCACCAGCATCGCCATAAGCGCCTAAATTTTTTCCTGGATAAAAACTAAATGAAGCTGCATGGCCAAATGTCCCTACTTTTTTTCCTTTGTATTCTGCTCCGTGGGCTTGGGCGCAATCTTCAATAACAATTAATTTATGTTTTTGAGCAATAGCCATTATTTCATCCATTTCTGCCGGAAGGCCATACAAATGAACAGGCATGATGGCTTTTGTTTTTGATGTTATGGAGGCTTCTATTTTAGATGGATCGATGGTATATTTAAGTGGCAATGTATCAATAAAAATAGGAGTAGCTCCAATAGCTGAAACAGCTTCGGAAGTTGAAATCCATGAATGAGCAGGAACAATTACCTCATCTCCTTTGCCAATACCAAGAGCTGCAAAAATAATTTCGATAGAATCTGTTCCATTAGCACATGATATGCAGTGCTTGGTTCCAATATATGCGGCAAAGTTTTCTTCAAATTTGTTTACCTCTTTTCCACCCACATAAGCAGAATTTAAAATTACTTCTTGTATAGCAGTATCAATTTCTTGCTTAATACTTAAGTATTGTTTTTTAAGATCTACGAATTCAATTTGCATAAATTATCTAATAATTTTAATTGTTTGCTTACCGTTTTCGTTTTCAATTGTTGCAATATAAGTTCCTTTTGAAAGCGTAGATAAATCTATCTGTTTGGTGTCTTTACCTATTGAAATAGACATTATTTTTTCTCCGGTAATATTAAAAACAGAAAGTATGTTTCCCATTTTATTTGTATTAAAATCACTTAAATTATAAATGCCATTTTCAGAAGGATTTGGATATACATTCAATTGATTTCGTATTTCAATTGGAGTAATAGAAGTAATTGAACTAACAGTTACAAAAACAGATTTTCTGTATAATTTTAAAGCGCTTGCTATTGCATTAGTTATTTTGCATGAATAGGCTCCTGAATTAAGAGCAGTTACGTTTAGTATTTTTAATGTATCGTCAGTTGCTCCTGAAATAGCTACACCATTTTTATACCATTGATAAGCATTTATTGTTCCTCCAATAGTTGATGTAATTAAAAGAGTATCTCCTGAATTTAGATTTACAAAGAGATTTGACTTAACACTATCTTGTGGAGAATAGGTAAATGAACTAGTAGCTACACTTATGTTAGGTTCTATATCTTCAAAAGTAAACTTATTATCTTGAAGGTATAAATAACTAATATTTTTTAATGCCGAAATATCAGGGAAACTATCAAACATATTATTATTAATTTCTAAATACTGAAGGTTAACCAAACTATCAATTGATGGTGGGAATGTTCCAACTAAACTATCATTATATAAGTATAAAGTTGTTAAACTGGTTAGTTTAGCAATTAAAGGGGATACTGATCCTGAAAAATAATTGTCATGTAAATTCAATTCTTTTAAAGATAAAAGTGAGTAGAGTGTATCCGGTATATGCCCATTAAATTTATTATTATTAAGCCTTAAGTAGCTAAGCTTAGTACTTAAATTTCCTATACTGGTAGGAAGCGATCCACTAAGTTGATTATTATTGAGCTCAAGAAACGTCATATTCGTAAGCATTCCAATATTAGAAGGAATAGCTCCTGATAAATTATTATAACCAAAATACATCCATGTTAATTTAGGCCATTGTGAAATTCTTGAATCTAATGAGCCTGATATAGAACAACTTCCTATATTTATCATTTTTGCATTTGTTAGCTTATAAAGCGTATCAGGAAAACTAATAGAAAATTTATTTCCAGAAAGATCCAACTCTATTAATTGTGTCATTTTCCCTACAAAAAATGGAAAAGAAAATTGATTACTTTCCATTCGCATTATTGTTAGCGTACTAATATTAGAAAGCTCTTCTGGCAGTGAAGTAATCTTATTTGAATTTAAATATATAGAGGTAAGCGCACTTAAATTGCCAATTGACGAAGGTATAGCACCCACAATGTTATTATTATTCATCGAAATGCCGGTAACCCTGTTACTGCTAATGGTAATTCCATACCAGGTAGAAACATTACCGCTTAGCCAATTGGTTTTGGTTGTCCATGAACTACCATTGGTTGAATCATATAAATCAACTAAGGCTAAAGAATCTTGTGATGCAACTTGAGCATTTGTTTTTATTACGTGAATAAAAAAAACAGATATAAAGGAGAAAAGTAGATATATTTTTTTCATAGAAAATTATTTTAATTTTTTGCAATATAAAAATTCTATTGTTAATTGACATTACCAACAAAAACTTTTACTTTCACCGTTCAATTTTTTGTTTGTTATTTTTGATTGTTGTTCGCTCAACCAACAACCAACAACCAACAACCAACAACCAACAACCAAAATATGAATATACACGAATACCAAGGAAAACAAATTTTAAGCAGCTTTGGAGTTGCTACACAAAGAGGCATTGTTGCGGATACGGCCGAACAAGCTGTTGAAGCAGCAAAAAAATTAAATGCTGATACAGGAACCAATTGGTGGGTTATAAAAGCTCAAATACATGCCGGAGGGCGTGGAAAAGGGGGAGGAGTAAAATTGGCAAAATCATTAGATGATGTAAAGGAAATTGCCGGCAAAATTATTGGTATGCAATTAATCACCCCGCAAACCGGAGCCAAAGGAAAAAAAGTAAACAAAGTGTTGATTGCTGAAGATGTTTATTATCCCGGTGAAAGCAAACCCAAAGAATTTTACATGAGTGTATTGCTTAATCGCCAAGCAGGGAAAAATGTAATTATTTATTCTACTGAAGGTGGAATGGATATTGAAGCCGTTGCAGAACATACCCCTCATTTAATTTATAAAGAAGAAATTGATCCAAAAGTAGGTTTACAAGATTTTCAGTGCAGAAAAATTGCATTCAATCTTGGCCTCTCCGGAAAAGCTTTTAAAGAAATGACAAAATTTGTTGCTTCTTTATACAAAGCTTATGAAAGTTCTGATTCATCACTTTTCGAGATTAATCCTGTGCTAAAAACTTCTGACGATAAAATAATTGCTGTTGATGCAAAAGTTTCATTAGATGGAAATGGATTGTTTCGACATCCTGATTATGAAGCCATGCGTGATATTACCGAAGAAGATCCTACAGAAGTAGAAGCAAGTAAGCATAGTTTAAATTATGTTAAGCTAGATGGTAATGTTGGTTGTATGGTAAATGGTGCCGGGTTAGCCATGGCAACTATGGATATTATCAAACTTTCAGGTGGAGAACCTGCAAATTTTTTAGATGTAGGTGGAACCGCAGATGCGGCTCGTGTTGAACAAGCTTTTAGAATTATTATGAGAGATCCCAATGTAAAAGCCATTCTGGTAAATATTTTTGGAGGTATTGTTCGTTGTGATCGTGTTGCTCAGGGTGTAGTTGATGCATACAAAAATTTAGGACAAGTAAATGTGCCAATTATTGTGCGTTTACAAGGTACCAATGCCGAACAAGCTAAAAAAATAATTGATGAATCGGGCTTAAAAGTATACTCAGCCATTGCATTACAAGAAGCTGCTGATTTGGTGAATAAAGTGCTTTCTTAAATTTTTTATATAATAAAAATTCCAAACCTCCCTCTCCCTTAGGGCGAGGGGAAGGGTGAGGGAGTACATCTCTTCAGATTTCTTTCATTATGTCATTAAAACGCACTAGCAACCAACAATCTATTGGCGATGCTATAAAAAATATGTTTCAACAATATGGTTTGGAGCAAAAACTAGATCAGGTAAAAATTACCAGTTCTTGGGAATTGATAATGGGTAAAACCATTGCTAAATATACCACAGGCATTTATTTTAAAGAAGGCACTTTAATTATCAAATTAAGTTCGGCTGCGTTGCGACAAGAACTCTCTTATGCCAAAACAAAATTAATTGGTAAAATTAATGCGCAAATGGGCAAAGATGTAATTTGTGATATTGTGTTTCAATAGAAATTAAGTAACAATCAGTATATTTATATTATAAATAAATACTATAAATGATATGAGAACTCAATTTGTTACAGATAATATCGGAAATAAACTAGCCGTTATTTTACCTATAAAAGAATACGAAAAACTTGTTGATGATCATGACGAACTTGAAGATATTAAAGCTTATCGTAAAGCAAAGTCCATGGCAGGTGATGTACTTCCTTTAAAAGATGCAATTAAAGAAATGAATGCTAATCGCAAAAAAAAGAAGTAATGTATTTAGTTACCGTAACGCGTTATGCAAGAAAGCAAATTGAAAAACTTCCCCAAAGAGATTATTTAAATGTGTTAAAACATATTGATGCTTTTGCTGAAAATCCTCGTCCTTATGGATATATTCAATTAAAAGGGGAAGATGCTTTTAGGCTTAGAGTAGGCAATTATAGAATTATCTATGAAATAAACGATTCAATTATTACAGTTACTGTAATTGATGTTGATCATAGAAAAGATGTATACAGATAATAAAAACAAAAAATAATTTATGAAAAAATATATTCTATCCTTAGATCAAGGCACAACAAGCTCAAGAGCCATTGTTTTTGATAAAGACATTAACATTGTTAGTGTAGTACAAAAAGAGTTTGAACAAATTTTTCCAAAACCGGGATGGGTGGAACATAACCCTGATGAAATTTGGGCAAGTCAATTAGAAGTCGCTCAACAAGCATTAAAAAAAGCAAATATTACCGCTGCTGATATTGCGGCCATTGGTATTACCAACCAACGTGAAACCACAGTTGTTTGGAATAAAAAAACAGGCCAAGCCATTCACAATGCCATTGTTTGGCAAGATAGAAGAACGGCAAGTATTTGCGATTGGCTTAAATCAAAAGGATTGGAAGCTTATGTAAAAGAAAATACCGGATTGGTAATTGATGCCTATTTTTCTGGAACAAAAGTAAATTGGATATTGGATAATGTAGCAGGGGCAAGAGAAACTGCTAATAAAGGAGAATTACTTTTTGGTACTATCGATACTTGGCTCGTTTGGAAATTAACCGGAGGAAAAACCCATGTTACCGATTATTCAAACGCATCTCGAACTTTATTATACAACATAAAAGATTTAAAGTGGGATGATAAAATGCTGCGTGAATTAAATATTCCGCATGCCATGTTACCAGAAGTAAAAGCATCAAGCACCATTTATGGTTCAACAGATGCAACTTTATTTGGAGCTGAAATTCCTATTGCCGGTATTGCCGGTGATCAGCAAGCAGCTTTATTCGGACAAGCTTGTTTTGCTCCGGGCATGGCAAAAAATACGTATGGTACAGGTTGTTTTATGTTAATGAATACAGGAGAAAAAATGGTGCATTCTAAATCAGGCTTACTTACTACTATTGCTTGGGGCCTAGATGGAAAAGTTGAATATGCATTAGAAGGAAGTATTTTTATTGCCGGTGCAGCTGTTCAATGGCTCAGAGATGGCTTGCATGTAATTGAAACTTCGCCCGACTCCGAAAAAATGGCTGCCAAAGTTGAAGGTACTGATGGCGTGTATGTAGTACCTGCATTTGCGGGATTAGGTGCACCTTATTGGGATATGTATGCACGTGGAGCTATATTTGGTTTAACAAGAGGAACTACCATTAATCATATTGTTCGTTCAACACTAGAATCATTAGCGTATCAAACTCGTGATGTGTTGAATGCTATGGAAACTGATTCTGCCATTCGCTTAAAAGCACTTAAAGTAGATGGTGGTGCATGTGCCAATAATTTCTTGATGCAATTTCAAGCAGATATTTTAGGCGTAACTGTTGAGCGACCTTCTGTAATTGAAACTACTGCTCTTGGTGCTGCATACCTTGCCGGCCTAGCAGTTGGTTATTGGAACAAAGCAGAACTGAGCAACAACATGAAAGTGGAGCGTAGCTTTAAACCTCAAATGGATGTGATGAAAAAAGATGAGCTCTATAAAGGTTGGGTAAAAGCTGTAAAGAGAAGTATGAATTGGGTGGAGAATTAAAAAGATTAGCTGATTAGCTAATGAGATAATTAGCTGATGAAAAATAATCGAGAATGATTGGTAATACAAATATTGGAAAATAGAAAAGATTATGTATCTTTTTTAAAATCCAATACCTAAATAAATAATGACTTCAATTACCCAATTATTCCAAAATATTTTAAAAGCACTTGCTACTCTTTCCCTTTTGAAGAAGGCTGGGATAGGGCTTTTATTTTTTTTATTTTTCACTTCAGCCTTTTCTCAAGATTCCAAAGATTGGTATGCCATTGATAGCCGTATGGCACGCGATCATAATGTTTGTAAAAAATTACAAGGCAATGTATTAGTGTATGCCATTTGGGTTGATACCAAATCTTCTCTCGGTTGGACAAACTATGATATCAATACAGCTACAGATTCGATTAACAGAGCCATTAACTGGATACAAGACCAAGCCGCAAAAAGTAATATTCAATTGCATATCAGTTTTGATTATTTGTCTTCTGATACCAGTAGAACCGTTGAACAAAATCTCCCGGGACCTGTAACAAAAGTATTGGCTGCCGATGATGGCATTGATCAGCTCGAAAAATGGGGCAATCGTGTGGTAAATAAAGTATATCCCGATTATAAAAATAAAGAGCGTTTGGTTGCTAAACTTCGTGATCAATACAATGTTGAAAGTGTTGTATTGCTTTATATGTTGAATAATTATTATAAAGACGATTGTTCAATTACCCTAAATGCAATGAGTAATGATTATGTTGAGTTTGCCGTTTCTAGTTTTAAAGTACCGGGATTAATTGCGCATGAAATTCTTCATGTTTTTGGTGCAGCAGATTTATACTATCATAAATACAGTACAACTAAATTGTATAAATCAGACTTAAAGAAAATGTTTCCGAATGATATCATGACATCTCCTCGAGAATATATTTCTCAACTAGAAATTGGACCCATAACAAAATATCTTATTGGTTGGACAGATATTATTGACCTAAAGTATATTCAATACTTCAAAGAACAAAAATCTGATGTGCGTAAGGGTAGAGATGTTATTTATTAGTGATATTTTGTTTTAAATCATTTTTATTTTTCCCCCTATTTCCTTCTCATATAATCTTTTTAGCTCACCCAAGGGCTACGCTTTTTTTAATTTATTTTTTATCCTCTTCAGGGTCAAATTGAGGAACTATTAAGCTATAACCATCAGAAGTGCCATAGGGTTTCTTTTTACAAGTAAAATAAGGATGCCGATCAACAGAACATCTCTTTTTAATAAATAAGTGAATTCTTAGTTTAATTTTTTTTACTAAAAGTGAAATAAAGGTTGTTAAAAAAATTCCTTTTCCCATGTTTTCATAATTTAAATTACAATCTAATTTAAAAGATACTACATTCAGTATCAACCACAATTTTATGTGTAATTGAGGTTTGAATAATAGTGTTTTATGGATATAAATTATTTTTTTGCTTTGATAATCAGTATTTTATTAATATCAAAAGGATTGGGGTTTTAAAGAAGTATGTATCCTGATTAGGATAGTTAAAAGGTCTTCTAAAAGATCTAGTCTAAGCATATTAGCCCCATCAGACAGGGCTTTTGAAGGATTGGGGTGGGTTTCAATAAAAATACCGTCAACACCAACAGCAATACCTGCTTTGGCTATGGTAGCAATTAATTCCGGCTTGCCACCTGTAACGCCACTACTTTGATTGGGTTGTTGTAAAGAGTGGGTAACATCTAAAATAACAGGCACATTGTTTTTTTGCATTTCGGGTATACCACGGTAGTCAACAATTAAGTCTTGGTAGCCAAACATGGTTCCTCTTTCGGTAAGCATAATACAATTATTGTTAGAGGCGCGCACTTTTTCCACAGCATGTTTCATTGATTCTGCAGATAAAAACTGCCCCTTTTTTATGTTTACCCATTTACCTGTTTCAGCAGCAGCAACTAATAATTCTGTTTGCCTACATAAAAATGCCGGAATTTGTAATACATCAACATATTGAGCGGCAATTTTTGCTTCTTCAGCCGAATGAATATCCGTTAAAGTAGGTAGTTTTAATTTTTCTCCAACACGCTTAATAATGTCTAAAGATTTTTCTTCTCCAATTGTTGAAAATGAATCTAACCTTGAGCGATTGGCTTTTTTATACGATGCTTTAAAGATATAGGGTATTTGAAGTTTATCAGTAATGGCTTTTACTTTTTCTGCAACCTCAAAACAAAGTTCTTCACTTTCAACAATACATGGGCCCGCAATGAGAAAGAAATTGTTGCGAGAAGTATATTTTACATTGGGAATTGAATTAATCATCTTAAAAATATTTACTTAAGGCAACATATGCACCTTGAGAGGTTGTTGATTTAGGAATAATATATCCAAGTAAATTATTACAACCTGCGTAAATTTCAAATGTTTTTAAAAATGTTTTTCTCAATCTAAGATCCCAACTTATATTGGTGTACCCCCCATATGAAACAGAAGTAATCACATCAAATGATTTTGTGTACCATGCACCACCAATGTATGTTTTAGGAAAATAGCCTGCATTAAACATATATTTTATTCCTACAGTTGCATAAAAAGAAGTGCTGCCAATATGATGCAAATAATTAAAATGGATTTGCGTTGGCAACATTGAATTGTATGATTTCTGTTTTGTTTTGGGAATAAAACCATTTACAATGGTGTCTTGTAAATTTTGGTCGGTAGAAGCAGTATCAATTAATTGAAAAATATTATTGATTTCAAGCCCTTCAAAATGGTAAGTGGTATCTGCAGATGATTGTAATGAATTTCCATTCCAATGGATAAAACCAATATCACTGGCACTAATATTCAATTGAGATTGATTTTTCAGCATCAATCGATAATACAAATCGAGGCCCGTACCAAATCCATTAAATGAAGCATAGCCTGTATTGGAAGTATCGGTTTGTTTTAAACCGTAGTTTAAATCTAAATCGAGGTATTCTCCATCTTGTTGTGTAAACAAAACAGCTTTATCAATTGCAATATTGAGATGATTACTTCCTTTTATTAAAGAAAGACCAGCTCCAACAATCATGTTATGATTTTCTCCAATCGTTTTTTCAATACCACCAGTTAAATATTGGTATTGTATGGAATTAAGAACAGATTTTCCTAAGTCAATGTTTTGCCCTGCAAATTGGCTATTGCCATTAAAAATAAGTTTAAACATGTTATTAGAAAAGGAAAAACCTGCTATGTTTTTTTCTCCTATTTTAAACCAATAGGTATTTTTTGAGGAACCCGAATCAGGGCATATTTTTGCAAATATTGAAAAATTAAATTCTCCTCCAACTCGGTTTTTTGCAGCTAATTTATCAATTACAGCATTTTTTAAAGTTGAATCAATATATTGTCCTTGGTATAGAGACGAAAAAAATTGATTGGTAACGGCATTAGAATTATAATAGTAATTGGCTTGAATTCCTGCAAATGATTTTGTGGGAATTGAAACACCGTGCGCATTAATATCCTCAAACGAAGATTCAATTTGGGCATTGGCTTGTAAAGTAAATCCTACAATTAAAATTAGTGTAGCAAGAACAAAAAAAGATTGTTTTATAAGATGAGAATTGAATTGATTATTTATGACGCTTTGACTATTCTCAGCGTGACAGCCATACAATGGATTACTTTTTAAAATCGCCATTATTGTTTAATTCTTTTCAAAGGTGTAATTAAAGTCTCCAACCAATTGAACATCGAATGAATAATTATTGTAAATTTTCACATGCTGGGTATTGGATGCAGTTGAAAAAGAAACTACAACAGCCATATATTTTGTTTCATACAATTCATTTACTTTAGCTTGACTAACATGAATAGGAAGTTTAGATTTTTTAGAATCAGTAACAATTAAATTGCTTCCTAGTGTGGCAGCTGCAACTTTGCCTAACGTAAATAATGAATCAATAATTTGATTGTTTTCATCTAGCATGTATAGTTGTATATCGGCTTCAAATGGAAAGCCGTTATCAACAATTAAATTGAGTGTTCCATCTTTAATGCGTTTACTTTGATTGGATTCTTGAAGGCTAAAACCTAATGTATCAACCAAGGTTAAATCATTTGCAATTAAATTCAAGGGAATTTCTAAATCCATACTGGCTTCTAATCCGCTTTCATAATAAATAAAATCTGTTCCGGTACCAAGGGGCGGATGAGTTTCTCCTGGATTTAAAACCAATTGAAGTGAATAACCAATTTGATCGGGCATGTTTTCAATAAATTGAGATGCAGTGCCACTTGTACTTGCATCATTTAAAACCAATTTATTATTGGCGGCAGTAAGCGGATTATCAGTAGCCGCATCAATTACAAAAGGTTGTGAAACTGCAGATCCTCCTAAGGTTACTACATTTCCTGTTTTAGAATTAATAGAAGTAAGTCCATTAAAAGTAACAGATGCATTGGTGCCAATACCATTAGTAATATCTAAACTTAAATTTACATCATCAAAATCAATACTTCCGCTGGTAATGCTTTTAAATATATCTGTTACAGTTGTAGATGGGCCAAAGTTAAAAGTATCGTTACCCAAATAGCCATAAGCATATTCAGGAACAATGTTAATCATTCCGGCATTTACATAAAAGCTATCGGCCAAAGTAATGGTTACCACTTGGCCGGATGAATCAATACTTCCCGATAATGATTGCTTCATGGTATTAACTGTATCACCGTCTTTTCCTATTGTTAAATTTAAGTCATAACCTGCAAAGTCATAATCTTTATTAAAAGAAGAAGAACTACCAACAGGAGCTGCCGGAATTACATTTTGTACTGAAAAAGTATCGCCATTTAATGTAGCACTATATATTTTATATTTAAAATGAAGTTCTTGCTGCAACGTATTTACGGCTTCGATATGAACAGTTCCTGACCTAACTTTCATGTGGGTAAATTCCTGCGTTACCTTAGTCATGGGTATGTAATCAACTTTGTCTACTACTGTTTGAGTAGGAAACACAGCTGTTGCAGATAAGGGATGTAAATCATGCATTTCAACAATAATTGTAACATGATCAGTAATATCAATTAAAACCGGATTTCCATTACTTCCCGGACTTGATAATGTAAGTAATTCAGCAATCAAACTTCCTTCAATTGTTTTTCCTGATAGGTCTATCGTAATAGTATCAGAAGTATATGCCGGAATAACAACAAAAGTATCTTGTAGAATAATTGAATTATCACTGGCGTTATAAAGGGCAAATTTCACATCAGTAATATCTATGGGTAAATGATTATCAACAATAAAGTCTATATAACCACTTTTTAAAGTCATGGTTTCAAAATACTCACTGGCATCAATTGGAATGGGGCCGGTAGTAATGGTATCAATTGGAGGAATAACTAACATACTACCATTAAATAAGGGCAGTAATGCTCCAAATGTGGGATCGGCCATGGTAGCAATTTGTACAATGGTTAATGTAGTATCAAAAGTTTGATTGCCTAATACCAAGCTATCCAACTTAGCTGTATATGTTAATGTGGTGTCAGGATACTGAAACAAAGAATCTAAGCTTGCTCCATAAAATGTAGTTTTATAAACCAAGGATAATGAACTATCAGAATTGGTTTCTAAAAGCGTATCAGGCAAAATATTATCAATGGTTAATGACGATTTAATTAATGGCGTCACTACCCCTACATCCCATGATGCATTTTCAACATTACGCTTACATGACGTAATTATTAATGACAATGCTACCAGAACAAAAATATATTTTTTCAAAAAGTGATTCAAGATTTTCTGTTCAAGGTTACAAGATAATAAAAACAGAGTGATGAATCTTCTTTTCTTCTAAAATATTTGATTTTTTAATGTATGCCATTTACAAAAATATTAAATAGTACAATGGCTAACATTACTCCAATGGTTGCAATAAAAGCTACTGCTTCAACTGAGGTTGCATTTTTTCCTGTGCTGATGTGACGTTGGCTCAAGGCTCTTGAACCTCCTCGTCTGTAGTAATACTGATTTTTCATAGTGTATAAGTATTAATGGTTAATAAATAAAAGCTGAATTAAAATTGATCGTTTCTATTTTATTAATGAATTCAAATCAGTTGCTTTCTTACTTGCTCAACAAAATTAACAACCTAAACACCTTTTATAGAAAATAAGGAATTTTACGCGCTAATTATGAGGTGTTAATTTATTCTTATTAACAAAAAAATGTTGATAACGCTTATTGTATGAAGGGGAGGAATGGTTAAATAGAAATTACATATTTATTACTTTATCAGATCAATACTGATATTTAGATTTCCACAATGAGCGTAGATGCTGAACAAATTCATTTTCTCTTGCATTGTTACCGGGTTCGTATAGTTTGGTGTCTTTTATTTCTTCAGGTAAATATTCTTGATGTGCAAAATTTCCGGGATTATCATGAGAATAGTTGTATTCTTTTCCATAATTCAATTCTTTCATGAGTTGAGTAGGGGCATTACGAAGGTGTAATGGCACAGGCAATGCACCGTGTTCTTTCACTATCGCTTTTGCTTTTTTTATTGCTAAATAAGATGTGTTGCTCTTAGCTGAACAAGCTAAATAAACTACTGCTTGAGATAAAATAATTTCACACTCAGGATAACCAACCATATTTACGGCTTGAAAACAATTATTGGCAATTACCAATGCTGTAGGATTTGCATTGCCAATATCTTCGGAAGCTGATATTACCAGTCTACGAGCAATAAACAAAGGATCCTCACCACCATCAACCATACGAGCAAGCCAATATACAGCAGCATTGGGATCGCTCCCTCTAATTGATTTTATAAAAGCAGAAATGATATCGTAATGATTTTCTCCTGCTTTATCGTATAGCACAATGTTTTGTTGAATGGTATCTGTAACCAATTTATCTGTGATGGTTAGCTCTTCGTTTTTTTCTGCATCTACTACAATCTCCAGTATGTTTAATAGTTTTCTGGCATCACCACCGGATAATCGCAATAGAGCTTCATGCTCCTTTATTTCAATTTTCTTTCGTTTTAGCTTTTCATCTTTTTCAAGTGCGTGATGTAAAAGATGAATTAAATTTTCTTTACTAAAAGGTTTTAGAATGTATACCTGGCATCGTGATAACAATGCAGGAATTACTTCAAAAGAAGGATTTTCTGTTGTAGCACCAATAAGTGTAATGGTTCCTTTTTCTACTGCTCCTAATAATGAATCTTGCTGCGATTTACTGAAACGGTGAATTTCATCAATAAATAAAATGCTACTATTGTTGAATAATCCCTTGCTTTGTGATTTTTCAATTACATCACGTATATCTTTTACTCCTGAATTAATGGCACTAAGCGTATAAAAAGGCCTCTTTAAATCTTTTGATATTATTTGTGCAAGTGTTGTTTTGCCTACTCCCGGTGGACCCCAAAAAATAAGTGAAGGAATATGGCCAGAGGCAATAGCCTTTCTAAGAACAGCTCCTTGGCCAATTAAATGCTCTTGTCCAATATATTCATCAAGACTTTTGGGGCGTATGCGTTCAGCTAAAGGAGAGAAATCCATAATTTTTTTTTGTAAAAATACACTCTTTTGTTTTAAGAAAAAATTGATTTAAAGAGTTTAAGATTACACTATAGATTGATATACTTCGGGAAAAATATTTAAAGAGTATTGTTTTTTAAGAAATGCTTCATTATTTCGCTTCCTTTTTTTATGGATTTCACCGACCAATCAATTCTTTTTTCTAAGATTTCATCTTCACTTAAATGCCAATTTGCTTCCGTATTTTTTTGAAGATAATTTACACAATGATTTAAAATCATTCCTGCAGAAACCGATAAATTGTTGCTTTCAGCAAACCCATCAGTCCGATTAATTACTTTCTTTTAATGCCTTACTCAATAATAATTTTTTTGCGATACGTTCCATTAACATCAGCAATTATTATAAAATAAATTCCTTTGGGGGAATTAGAAATGTCAAATTCGTTTATATTTTGTTGGTGTAAAATTAATTTTCCTATCACATTGTAAATTGAAAAATTTATTTTTTGACTTATATTGTTTGCCATATTTATTGTGAATTTCCCATTACTTGGATTGGGATAAACAGATATAGCTAACGATTCTGAAATTTCAGTAATGGCAGCCGTTGCTACTTGGCACAATGCTGTTACCTGAATAGGGAAATTGCTATTTTCATTGGTTCCATTGCCAAGTTCACCGAAATAATTGGTTCCAAAAGCCCAAAGGGTTCCATCATTTTTAAGTGCAAGAGAATAATGGTAGCCTGCTGCAATAGAGGAAATGTTTGTTAGAGAACTTACCTGCACAGGAATATTGCTATCATCATTGATTCCATTGCCCAATTGACCATTGGAATTCTCTCCCCAAGTCCAAACGGTACCATCATTTTTAAGCGCAATAGAATGATTTGATCCTGCTGAGATAGAGGTGATATTTGTTAGGTTGCTTACCTGTATTGGAAAACTACTATCTGTATTGGTTCCATTGCCTAGGGTTCCGTTCTCATTGTCTCCCCATGCCCAAATAGTACCGTCATTTTTTAAAGCAAGAACATGACTTCCCGTTCCTGCAATGGCCATGATATCACTAAGAGAACTTACCTGCACTGGAATATAGCTAGGAATATATATTGTTCCATTTCCAAGCTGTCCATCTGAATTTGAACCCCAAGTCCAAACGGTACCGTCATCTTTAAGAGCAACAGAAGATGTGTTCGCAGCTGCAATAGCTATTACATTTGTAAAATTACTTATCTGTGCTGGAATATAACCATTGGTAGTGGTTCCATTGCCTAGTGAGCCATCGAGATTCCATCCCCAAGTCCAAACAGTTCCATCATTTTTAAGCGCAATAGAATGATTTGATCCTGCTGAGATAGAGGTGATGTCTGTTAAAGAACTTGCCTGTATAGGAATATTACTGTCAGCATTATTTCCAGTTCCGAGCTCCCCATCATAATTGTATCCCCAAGCCCATACAGTACCGTCATTTTTCAATGCAAGTGTATGACCGCCACCAGCTGAGATACTAGTAATGCCTGTAAGTAAGCTTACCGGAACTGGAACATTGCTATTTGTATTGGTTCCATTGCCCAATTCACCTTCGTCATTATATCCCCATGCTTGAACTGTATTGTCGTTACAAATTGCAAAAGAAAAAGAGCCTCCTCCAGAAATGGTTTGGGTTAAAGCGTTTAAGTTAAAAACTATGGCTGATAATAATAAAAAATAATTTTTCATTTTTTTAATTGTTTAAGTTTATAGTAGAAGATTAACCAACTATAAAATGCTTTTAGATTTATAATAACCTGTCAATTAATAATTAATCAATTGGCGAAAGTATATTAAAGGCTTATTGGTAACAAGAGTGAATTAGATTATGTTGAATATTATTTATTCAAAGTATCAGTTTATTTATATTACGTTATTTTTATTATGATTGGATCGATAATATGATTGCAATATTTATATTACCTCTTATGTTGTAGAGAAATAAATGTAAATTTTAAACAGAATTATTAACCAATAAGTGTAGTTTTTTGATAATGATACAGTTAGATACTTGATAAATTTTGATTACAATAAAATATTTTTCTGAAAAAGCTTCATTATTTCTTTTCCTTTTTTTATGGATTTCACCGACCAATCAATTCTTTTTTCTAAGATTTCATCTTCACTTAAATGCCAATTTGCTTCCGTGTTTTTTTGAAGATAATTTACACAATGATTTAAAATAATTCCGGCAGAAACCGATAAATTATAACTTTCAGTAAAGCCATAAATAGGAATTTTTAAAAATCCGTCAGCTTGAGCAATTACTTCTTTTGAAATGCCTTCATCTTCTGAACCAAATACAATAGCGCATTTTTGATCGGGTTTAAATTCGTTTAATTCCGTATCGTTAGTATGAGGGGTTGTTGCAATTATTTTATAACCTTCTTTTTTAAGATGTTGAATACAAGTGTTGGTATTGTCTTCGTCTTTTTTTCTGTAATAATGTAAATCGAGCCATTTATTAGCTCCTTTTACAATGTGTTTATTGATCTCATATTTATTATTTTTCTCAATAATGTGTACATCTTGAATTCCCAAACATTCACAGGTTCTAAGCACTGCACTTGCATTTTGGGGATGGTATACATTTTCCAACACAACGGTAATAAAACGAGTACGATTTTGAATGGTATCAAGAATTAATTTTTTTCTACGATCGTAAATAAATTCTTCTAGGTATTTTAAAAGCGCGGTTTCTTTATTATTATGCATGATTTAAGCAATATTATATTTCATCTTCTACGGTAGCACCGCCTTTATACAATTGTTTTTGGTATTTTAAAGATGGAGATAAAATAAATTTTCCAAGATTTAGTTTATCCCATTTTGCATCAATGGATGCTATTGTTTGTTCATCTGAAACTAAAATATTGGGCCAGTCTCTTGTAAAGCCATCGTATACTTTTGTTTTTCTAGTGCCATCAAAACCAATGTGAGAAATAGATTTTTCGTTTTTAGATTTTACGATGTAGCTATCTCTTCTAGGATCTAAATTATTGGAAGCGCGCCAAACTAAATCAGCAATACTTGCTTCTGTAAGATCAATGTTTGGTTCTAAATAAATGATAAATTTTACATTCGAAAATTCGGGTAAAGCAAATAATTTTTCATTCAATTCTTGAATGTGATTTTTTCTGTTTTTCTTAACTCCAATAAAAACAAGAGAAATATTTTGTTTAAGCAAACTATCATTAATACCAGTTATCTCAATAAACATATCTCTTACTGTATTAAAATCCGTCACTCCTCTCCTTTGGAGTACCTGTCCCGATTTTTCGGGAGGGGCTAGGGGAGAGGCCGCTTTCTCCTCCTCAAATTTTCTCGTTGCATCCACACACATTTTACCACCAAATGCAAATTTAGAACAGGAGTGATCCAATACATCCATAGGGCCTTGTCCAAAATAAATATCCGTTTGGGGATCTACATTTTCTGAAACACATTTAGCTACATCAGCATAATTATGTATGTCAACATTTTCATCTACTACAACTAAAATTTTATTCAACATCATTTGTCCGGCTCCCCAAAGTGCATTCATTACTTTTAATGCTTGTCCGGCATATGTTTTATCAATTTTAGCAAGGGTTAAATTATGAAACACGCCTTCAATAGGTAGTTCCATATCTTTTATTTCAGGAACAACCGTCATTTTTATGGGTGCTAAGAAAATGCGTTCAGTTGCTTTTCCAATCCATGCATCTTCTTGCGGTGGAATGCCCACAATGGTTGCAGGATATACGGCATCCTTTCTATGTGTAATGGCAGTGATATGAAAGCGAGGATAAAAATCGGGCAATGAATAATAACCGGTGTGATCACCAAAAGGCCCTTCCCAAATTAAATCTTCTTCAGGATCAACATAACCTTCAATTACAAAATCAGCATCTGAAGGAACATAAATATCATGGCCATATATTTCTTTATTTAGTGTTAAACATTTTACAAGTTCTACTTTTTTCTTTCTTAAAAAACCTGCTAACATGTATTCATCAATATTATCGGGTAGGGGAGCTGTAGCAGCATATGTATATGCAGGATCACCTCCTAATATAACGGCTACTGGCATTTTCTTTCTTAATTTTTTGTATTCATTGTAATGGCGCGCTGAAACTTTATGTTTGTGCCAATGCAAAGCTGTTAATTGCGGACCAAATACTTGCATCCTATACATGCCCACATTGCGTATATTGCTAATAGGATCAAGTGTGTGTATAACAGGCAATGTAAGAAATGGACCTCCATCATGCGGCCAGCAAGTTAATACCGGTAGTTTGGTGATATCAGGATTTTGCATAACTACTTCTTGGCACTCACCTTTCCCCTTTTTTTGTTTGGGCATCCACGAAGCAATTTGAGAAAGTTGAGGTAACATTTTTAATTTTTCCAATACATTATCTTTTGGCTTCATTAAGGTTTTAAATAAAGCTTCTATTTCTGTACTAGTTTGATCAAGGTTTTCAACTCCCAAAGCCATACTCATTCTTTTGTATGAACCCATTGAATTAATGAGCAAAGGAAAATCATATCCGGTATTTTCAAATAAAAGTGCAGGCCCATTGTTTTTAGAAATTCTATCGGTTACTTCTGTAATTTCTAATTTCGGATTTACATATTCTTTTATTCTTACCAATTCGCTAGCTTGTTCAAGTGTAAAAATAAAATGTTGAAGATTTTTATAGGCCATAAAAATATTACAATCTCAGTTTGTAATTTATTATACGAATGTATTACTTATTCGTTAATTCAGTTTTATTATGCTTTATTTTATTGGATGTGGATGACACATCCACAATTAGTCGGTCGAGATTAGCTTGCGCACATTGCTTTGCTCAAGTACCGACCAACTGGGAGAGCCTAACGCTAGCATTGGCAAGCAACCTTACTCCTGTGGGACAGCATCACTTTCTGGTGTGCCAGGTTGGTCTGTTACATCTTTCATTTGACCATCATTTATTTTTTGTTGACAAGAGGCTTTAGATTGGGTATCCATATCAATATTTCCTTGTGCATTATATTTCTGCTCTTTGGTACTATTTGGATCAGCTAGTATTTTTTGCCATTTATCAATTCTGGCTTGATAGTAATTTACCAAAAGGTTCTGTTTTAAATAGTATGCTTTTGAGCCTTCTCTAGCTGGCATTCTTATTAATAGGCCACTTACTCCAATGCTACCATTTCCAAATCTTCGGTGATCCTTATCTGAATCGCCAGTACCTCCAAATATATGAGCTTCAAATTCATGACCAATTGCATACGCCCATAGGAATAGATTTTCAAGATTGCTTGGATCATCATTACATTGTTTCAAACTTATTATACTAACACTTTTACTTCCTGATTTTGATATGTCGATATTACCTAGCATAGGAGTATTGGTATTAGAAGATCCATCGCCATCGCCAACTGTTTCTGCCACTGCTGCTGGATCATCTGCTTGCCAATTTGCAGGATCAGAAACATTATAGATATAAACATCCTCTGTTTCACTTTTATCATATCGTGCCAATACCTCCTTTCCTGAAGGTGTTTTTAAATATTCTGCCCATGCTGCTTTTTGAAATGCTGTTAAACCACATTTTATTATATCTCTTCCATCCGGATCCACAAACATAATAGGATTATTTGCCATTGCTTCATAGGGAGACAAATCAGGGTATTTACTTTCCAGCGGATCCCTGCTCAACCACCTACCCACCCTGGGATCATAAAGCCTAGCATTAAAATCATAAGAGTTGTTAGATCCTTTTATTTCATTGTCTTTTTCCATGCCGTTAAAACCATAGCGGTAGTTATCGGTACTGTAGGTACTGCCCGGCATAGCCATACCATAAGCATAGTAATTGTTGATGGAAGTTATATCCGCTGCAAATTTACCAGGCTTTGGGCTGCTTACTCCCGGGAGTTTGATATCGGTAAAAGTTGCACGTACATCACCCAAATGATCGTTTAATTCATATACACGTTTGCCAAGGGTTCGGTAATAAATACCTGTGGAGGTTTTAGCAGGTACATCTGCTACTACGCCATTGGTGGTTGTTCTGGTTTTGGTTTCGGAGTTGTAATTGCCTATGCGCTTGCCGCCCATTATGGGCACTTCTTTTTGGCTTAATGTTTTGGTAGTGGTAGTACCACTTACAACAGAAGCTTCTTCATACATGCTTACCACAGCACCTTTTGCATCTCTTACGTAGTAAGTGGTTTTACTGGTTGTTTTTGTTATGGCTTCTTTTTTTACACGGTTGCCCATGGCATCATACGTAAAAGATGTGGTTGATCCATCTGATTTTGTTACTTTTTTTACTTTTCCCTGTACATTCCATTCTATTTTTGTAATGCCTTCGGCTTTATCTTGAATTAGTTCACCCATATCATCATAAAAATAATTTCCACCGCTGCTGCTAGTGCTACTTTGATCATCTATATCTACAGTATAAGCGCTGTTATTTGTTACTGCATCTTTAATGTATTTGAGTTTGTTAGTATTGGGTGTGTAGTTGTAGGTAAGATCATCCATGCCAATTGCCGTAGCACTGCCATATCCTTTTCTCATCATGGTTAATATATTGCCATTATCATCATAGCTAATGCTCATATCATAATTGGGTGTTGATGCGCTTGGCCATGTACTTGTACTTGATGCATAAATATTATTATCGGCTTTGGTTAAGCGGTACAATTCGTCATATTTAAATGCATAGCATGTTAATCCTTTTTGTGCAAAGGCATTGGTAGTAGCGTTTGAGATAAAATTATTGCCCCATGATGTTATTGAGCCGTTGTAAAGTCCGGTGGCTGATGGGTAATAATATTTATTGCTTGTATTGGCATTGAGGGATGATGATTTTTTATAAAAATCATCTGCATAGTAACCCAGTGTGGTAGCATACACATCCGATGCAAAATTGGTAGTATCATTACCCGGATCATTTTTAGAAAGCAGGGAAGGATGGTTGATGGTTTTTAACCAGCCTTGTAATGTGTAAGTATAATCTAGGCCCTGTATTTTGTCTTCGCCAATTTCTTCTCTTTTTAAAGGGCCGTGTTTGTAAAAACTGTATTGGGCATCTTTATCCCATATTTTATTATCTGTTGAGGTTTCTACCAGTATAATGCGTTTATCGGCATCGTAGGTATAGCGCTCGTAAAACTCATCTACTTTGCCTTCGTTGTATTTTATTTTTTTTACGCAGTTGTTTATTAAATCATATTCATAGGCTATTGTTTTTTTACCCAGGCCCGGTACATCTTGTATAAGCCATTTTACATTGCCATGGGGATCGTAGCTGTAATAGGTTCTGGCTTGATCTGTTTTAGTAGTGCTTGTATCTCCATCAACATCGCTAAATACATAGCTGATACGATTGCGCAAATAGCTTTGGGCTTCGCCATTATAACTGATACTTGTTACAGGTTTTGAATACACGGTATAGGTTACATCATTGCCTTTTGTGGGAAAATTTTTATCGTTTAGATTAGTTGTTGAACTAAAACTGCTAGAACTCGCATTGCTTTCACCTGCTTCAATGATACGATTTAAGTTGTCGTATTTAACGTATGAATAATAAGCAATAGCTTTTTGTTTGGCATTTTGAGAAAAACGCAAGCGTTTTAAATCGTCATAGTAATAAAAAGTTTCTCCTCCATCAGGTGTTTTCTTACGAGTCATTTGACCCATGAAATTATATTCGTATTCGGTTTCAAATGTGTTACTGGGATGCGTACTACGATCGACTGAAGTTGCAAGCACCCCTTTAGGAGCAACTGTTTTTACTAGATTACCATTTCTGCCGTAATAAAATAAAGTAAAATTGTATTCGCCTTTGCCTGTGCTTGGGTGCGTTGAAAGATTATCTAACAATGTTGATGCTTTATTATCATTGGCTGAATTGCAAGTGGCTATGGTTTGGCCTTTGTAATTGATATAGCTTACTGTAAGTGCTCCATTAGGATCAGTAGTACATACTTTGTATACTTTGCTTCCTTTAGGCGCTTCGTCACCAAATAATTTGATAAGCTGCTCGTCAGTAGCGCAGGTATAAGAATAAGTAGTTGTGTGCCCACCACCTATTTTAAAGGCTTTTCCTACACCAGAAGTTTCGCTGGGTCTTCCTGATCCATCATTTTTATATTCACTTATTGCAATAGGATAACCTTGGGAGGAAGGAATAAAAGTATTGGCTACAGTAGCATTATCTGAATAATAATTATAATAGGATGTTGCACTGCTATCTACTGATACGGGTGATTGGTAATAGGTATCTGAATCAAAATCTCCGGCTCTGTATATTTTGCCACTATTGTCAGTTAGTAATTTATCAATGAACTTAAAAGTTTTTTTAGAAGCAATAGGCACAGGCATACTTTGCACTGCAGGCATCCCCGTATAATTATAAACCGTTTGATTGGCTACTACAAACCCTTCTGATTGGTTGATGGCTTGTTGTTGTTTGGCCATGCAAAGTCCATTGGCGTATACTTTGGCTTCCGATACTTTTAAAGCTTTAGAAGCATCGCCTTCGCTAAAGGTTCTTCCATAAATCCAATTGATGTTGATGTCTTGATCGGAATAAAAAAAGGTATTGAGTGGATCTGTTGTGCTTCCGTTTAATGATAGTGTTACATTGTTATCGGTATAGCTCCATTTACCTGCATTGCGGCTATCAGCTATACCTCCAGAGTATTTATTACCAATGGGGCGTACACGCCAAATATAATAGCCTTGTCCTTCGCTAATGTTTAATGAGATAGATCTATCCGTACTTTCTGAAAATATAGAAAGAGCATTATCCCAATTAACATCGGCAGTGATACTGGTTTCTGAGGTTTTGCTTTCATCGGTATTGTACAAACGCAATAACTGAAATTGCCAAACGGGGATATCACTTATGGTTAACTTAGGATCTGATGTGGGTAAACTCCAAACAAATGTTGCAGGATTAGAGGGTGCTGTTAATGTGCTAATAGTAGCCGTTAGGCCGCTTGCATCTATGGTATAGCTTACATTATGTTCTAAGGATACTTTTATATAGCTGGCGATAATAGCATCTGTAGGGCCGGTATAGGATGTAACGGTTACTTTAAATTGATTAAGGGCAAGTAAGGCTGCTGCATTGCCGCTGAACCATGTTGCTATGTCAATTTCTGCGTAAGCTTCGGGACTGGTTTGGGAGATGCTTAAAGTTATGCTTTTGGCTGCTAGGGCAGGAGCTGTGGTTTTTACTAATGTTGTAGCTGTTGTGCCCACTACTTTAAAGGGTTCTATGTTTAAGGTTAGGGTACTTGTAAAAGCTGTTTTGCCAAACAAATAATCATCGCCTAAGTTCATCTTCACTTTTATCAAATTGCTACTCACCGTTCTTGTGCAGCCATCGGTAAAGCTGCTCATACTTGCATAAAACGTATAGCTCGTCTTTGTTTTTAAACTCGCATCCGTATATACGCTTGATGGGCTACTCGTGATGCTTTGGGAATAGACTCCCGAACTAAGAAGCAAAAGGCTTAGAAGCTTCATTAGATTTTTTATTACTCCTTGTATATGATTCATATGTTCTATGTTTTCTGTTTATTTATTGTATTCTTCCTTTTTAATATTGATAGATGAAATACTAGATTTTAATAATTGGCTTCGGGTATTTCTTTGTTTATATTTGTTGTAACAAAAATTATTGATAAGTGAATAATAAAACCATTTTAAAAACCATCAAATCTACTGTGCATTGCTTTTTACCTAATGCTAAAGTGTTACTCTTTGGCTCAAGGGCAAGAAGAGATCACAAAAAAGATAGTGACTTTGATGTACTAATAATTACATCAGATACTTTACCTCTGAAAGAGAAAAAAAATTGGCGTATAAAAATAAAAAAAGCTATCCTTGAAATTCTAGACATCTCTATCGACATTCTAATCGATTCTGAAAACGAAGTATCCATCAAAAAAAATCTTCCCGGCCATACTTTGCGTTGGGCAATGAAAGAAGGCGTTTTAATATGACCACCGAACAAAAAGAACTGTTTGAAAAATGGCTTGAAAAAGCTTTGCATGATGAGCTTGCTGCAAAATCACTTATTAAACACAGGCCTTTAATTTTAGATACTGCTTGTTTTCATTGCCAGCAAGCAGTTGAAAAATATTTAAAAGGCTATTTGGTTTATCGCAATCATGATTTTCCTAAAATTCATGACCTCTCGGTTTTGAAAAAAATGTGTACAAAATTGGATAAAGATTTTAATAAAATTGATGTTGCTGAACTAGATGATTATGCTGTTTCCATTAGATATCCTGATGATTATTTAATGCCTACTTTAAAAGAAACAAAGCATTTTTTACAAATAGTCTTAAAAATTAAAAAGCTTATCTTAAGAAAAACAAAGCTTTCATAAATTGAATTTCTTATCCTTACACATCTATCAATATTTCAAAGAACTTTTTTTATAAAATTGCCAAGCTATTAGGCTTGGTTTTATTTTGCTTTATTATTTTAGTGGATGACACATCCACAATTAGTAGGTCGAGATTAGCCTATACACATTGCTTCACTCAAATCCCGACTAGCTTATGCGAACAACCTGGCCAGCTGGGGTTATTGATTTTATTCAATACTTTTTAATATTGATAGATGAAATACTAGATTTTAATAATTGAATCAGGCATTTTTTTTATCTTTATAGTCTCTTTAAAATCATTAATATTTTAAATTTATGAAGCAAATAACACTTGGTGTACCCAATAATATGTTTCCATTTTTTATGCAGTTAGTAGAAAATTTAAAATTTGTTAAGGTTAAAGAATCTACTTCTGATACATCAGAACCTACAAAACAAGAAATACTACAAGCAATAAGTGAAGGCATAAATGAAGTCAAACTATATAAGCAAGGTAAAATTAAACTTAAATCAGCAAGGCAACTCTTAAATGAATTATAGTATTAAAGCGACCTTGCGTTTTGAAAAAGAATTAAAACGCTTGCTGAAAAAGTATCCTTCTCTTAAAAAGGAATATAAAGAATTACTTCAATCTCTTGAAGAAGCTCCTACACAAGGAATCTCTATTGGGCAGGGTTGCTATAAAATAAGAATCTCCATTGCTTCAAAAGGAAAAGGAAAATCTGGAGGAGCAAGAGTAATTACTTTTATTTTGCATTCAGACAAGGAGCTTTATCTTATTTCTATTTATGATAAATCTGAAAAAGATAATATTTCGCCAAAAGAACTTCAGCAAGCCATTACCGCTTCAAAGTAAATTCTATTTTTTCATCTATCAATATTTCAAAGAACTTTTTTTATAAAATTGCCAAGCTATGTGCTTGTTTTTATTTTACTTTATTTTAATGGATGACACATTCATAATTAGTAGGTCGAGATTAGCCTATACACATTGCTTCACTCAAATCCCGACCAACTTATGCGAACAACCTGACCAGTTGGGGGACCTATTTTGCAATCGTAGCGAGATGTTACGATTAACAAATACTTCGATCTTGCTTCCTATGCTCATCCAATACTAAAATTAATCTACACGACTACTATGCCTTGATACATTTTCATGGTCTGGAGCTTGTTCGGCCTTCTTTTTTTCTGTTTTTTCAATATCTGCACCAGCCCCAGATAAAGTAGGAAGCCCCAATGCAGATACAGCAATATCTTGTACCTTATTTGTAGCTATTGTAGCCATTAATTTTCTAATCATTCCTTTTTGTTCTGGCACATTTGCTTCTATAGCAGTAGCTGCACCAGCATATGCAACTGCTGCACAATAATCAAGATGCTCTGGAGTAACCCCACTTAAAAGTTGTTCATTTATATTATATAAAAAATTTATTGCAAAATTTCCTGTTAAAGTAGCTACTGAGCCATCTCCAAATCGAACACCTACTACCGCACTAAGTGCTGAGGATGCAGAGCCTCGTGCTACTTCTCCCCAATCAATGCTATTCAGTGTTTCCCCCAATGATTTTCCTTGTGCCAGTCCTGATCCAACTTGCCAGGTTACATCTCCTACTGCATAATATGCGGCTCCTTTTGCTGCGGCTGTTCCCATAGTTCCTATAACCGCCTCGGAAGCGCTTGCAATTTCGCTTTGAGATGCTGCACTAGCCATCGCTCTTGATCCAAAGGTTTCCATAAACTCAGCCTCTGTAACTTCTGGTGATGCCCCTAATGCACTTCCAATTCCTTCAATAAATACTGCAGATGTTGCAGCCTCAGCAGCAGCAAATCCAAGAAATACGGCTCCCATGCCAACACTTGCTAATACTACTTTTTCTTTTGAAGACATTTTGTTTATACTTGCCTGCATTCGATCTGTTGCTGGTATAGCTTCCATTGGTAAATTCCCATCGGGATCAACAAACATAACCGGATTATCAAGTGCAAAATTATAGGGGCTCATGTTTGCAAATTTCTCAGCCATAGCATCCCTACTCAACCACCTAGCCACTCTAGGATCATAAAGCCTAGCCCCAAAATCATAAGAGTTGTTGGAACCTTTTACTTCATTGTCTTTTTCCATACCGTTAAAGCCGTAGCGGTAGTTGTCGGTAGAGTATGTACTACCTGGCATAGCCATACCAAAAGCATAGTAATTGTTGATGGAAGTTATATCTGCAGCAAATTTACCCGGCTTGGGGCTGCTTACTCCCGGTAGTTTGATATCGGTAAAAGTTGCGCGCACATCACCCAAATGATCGTTTAATTCATAGGCGCGTTTGCCTATTGTTCTATAATAAATGCCTGTGGAAGTTTTAGCAGCTACATCAGTTATTGTTGTGGAGCCGGCACTTAGTGATAAGGCAGAGCCAACACATACTGTGGTTCTCACGCTTACCTCTGAATTGTAATTACCTATTCTTTTGCCTCCCATAATAGGTACTTCTTTTTGGGTAATGATTTTTGTGGTGGTGGTGGTAGTGCCACTAAGTTTAGATGTAGCGGCTTCTTCATACATAGATACTACACTGCCTTTAACATCTCTTACATAATAAGTAGTTTTTGTTGCTGTTGCTTTTTTTATGCGATTACCCAGGGCATCATAAGTAAAAGACGTAGTAGTACCATCCGTTTTTGTAACCTTTTTTACCTTGCCTTGTACATTCCATTCTATTTTAGAGATTTTTTCTGCCACATCTTTTATGAGTTCTCCCATTTCATCATAGGCATAATTAGCAGCAGATTGGTTATCGATATCTACTGTATAATTGGTAGCGGCTATTGCATCTGCTATATAGTCTAGTTTATTGGTATTGGCGGTATAGTTGTAGCTAAGTTTATCCATTCCTATTGTTGCTCCATAGCCATTTCTTTGCATGCTTGCAATGTTACCATTGGCATCGTAACTTATTTTCATGTCGTAGTTTTCAGTACCGGGCAAAGGCCATTTACTTGTTGCTGAATACATATTGTTTTCAGCATTGGTTAAGCGGTACAGTTCGTCATACCTAAAGCCATAACATGTTAAGCCTTTTTGTGCAAAAGCAGAGGTTGTTGTGTTGGAGATAAAATTATTACCCCAAGAAGTAATAGTTCCATTGTAAAGCCCCGTACCTAAACTATAATAATAGGGATTAGATGCATTTTCATTAATGGGCGAAGCTTTTTTATAAAAATCATCTTTGTAATAACCCAGTGTGGTAGCATATACATCGGAAGCAAAATTTAAACTGTCGTTGCCCGGATCGTTTTTAGATAGCATAGAGGGATGGTTAATGGTTTTTAACCAGCCTTGTAATGTGTAGGTATAATCTATCCCCTGTATTTTATCTTCGCCTATTTCTTCTCTTTTTACC
>JAHEXY010000002.1:371590-579048 GCA_023251875.1 Bacteroidota bacterium | reverse complement strand
ACCGAACTGTCTCACGACGTTCTGAACCCAGCTCGCGTGCCACTTTAATAGGCGAACAGCCTAACCCTTGGGACCTTCTCCAGCCCCAGGATGTGACGAGCCGACATCGAGGTGCCAAACCACTCCGTCGATGTGAGCTCTTGGGAGTGATTAGCCTGTTATCCCCGGAGTACCTTTTATCCTTTGAGCGATGGCCCTTCCATTCGGAACCACCGGATCACTATATCCATCTTTCGATCCTGCTCGACTTGTATGTCTCACAGTCAAGCACCCTTATGCTATTGCGCTCTACGCACGGTTACCAAGCGTGCTGAGGGTACCTTTGAAAGCCTCCGATACTCTTTTGGAGGCGACCACCCCAGTCAAACTACCCACCAAACACTGTCTTCCAATAAATTGGGATTAGGCTCCAAGTAAATAAAGGGTGGTATTTCAACGTTGACTCCATAACCCCTAGCGAGGCCACTTCAAAGTCTCCCACCTATCCTACACATCATTTACCCAGAGTCAATGTTAAGCTATAGTAAAGGTTCACGGGGTCTTTCCGTCCCGTTACAGGTAAGCGGCATCTTCACCGCTACTACAATTTCACCGAGCTCACGGCTGAGACAGTGCCTAGATCGTTACACCATTCGTGCAGGTCGGAACTTACCCGACAAGGAATTTCGCTACCTTAGGACCGTTATAGTTACGGCCGCCGTTTACTGGGGCTTCGATTCAAAGCTTCATCTTGCGATTAACCTCTCCTCTTAACCTTCCAGCACCGGGCAGGTGTCAGGCCATATACATCATCTTTCGATTTAGCATAGCCATGTGTTTTTGTTAAACAGTCGCCTAGGCCTATTCTCTGCGACCCGCCAGAAGCGGGCACCCTTTTTCCCGAAGTTACAGGGTTAATTTGCCGAGTTCCTTAGCCGTGAATCACTCGAGCACCTTAGAATATTCTTCTCGACTACCTGTGTCGGTTTGCGGTACGAGTAGTTCTTATCTGAAGCTTAGAGGTTTTTCTTGGAAGTTTGATTAGGATCAATGAATTCAGCCGAAGCCTCCTCCTACTATCGAATTTCGACATAAATAGCGGATTTACCTACTACTTATATATCTACGTTCTTCACCGACCTAAATCCGTCAGGCCGGAGATCTTTCACTACTTCGTCACCCCATCGCAATAAAAACTAGTACAGGAATATTAACCTGTTATCCATCGACTATACCTTTCGGCTTCATCTTAGGTCCCGACTGACCCTGATACGATTAACGTGGATCAGGAAACCTTAGTCTTACGGTGTTAAGGTTTTTCACCTTAATTATCGTTACTTATGCCTACATTTGCTTTTCTAGCCGCTCCAGCATGACTCACATCACACCTTCTGTGCAGACTAGAATGCTCCCCTACCAGTCTATATTGCTATAGAATCCATAGCTTCGGTAGTACACTTAATGCCCGATTATTATCCACGCCCGATCGCTCGACTAGTGAGCTGTTACGCACTCTTTAAATGATAGCTGCTTCCAAGCTAACATCCTAGCTGTCAAAGCAATCGGACCACGTTTAATCAACTTAGCATACATTTAGGGACCTTAGCTGATGGTCTGAGTTCTTTCTCTCTCGCCCACGGACCTTAGCACCCATGGGCTCACTCCCGAGTATATGTCATAGCATTCGGAGTTTATCTGGGATTGGTAGGCGGTGAAGCCCCCTAGCCCAATCAGTAGCTCTACCTCTATGACACTCAACCTCGAGGCTGTACCTAAATACATTTCGGGGAGTACGAGCTATCTCTCAGTTTGATTAGCCTTTCACCCCTACCCACAACTCATCCGAGAGCTTTTCAACGCTCACCAGTTCGGTCCTCCATTCCGTGTTACCGGAACTTCAACCTGGTCATGGGTAGATCACAAAGTTTCGCGTCTACCCCCTCTGACTTAACGCCCTATTCAGACTTGCTTTCGCTTCGGATACAGATCTTAAATCTTTAACCTTGCCAGAGAGGAGTAACTCGTAGGCTCATTATGCAAAAGGCACGCAGTCATCCCGAAGGACTCCTACCGCTTGTAAGCGTATGGTTTCAGGGTCTATTTCACTCCGTTGTTCACGGTTCTTTTCACCTTTCCTTCACAGTACTAGTTCGCTATCGGTCTCTCAAAAGTATTTAGCCTTACCAGATGGTTCTGGCGAATTCCTACAGGATTACACATGTCCCGCAGTACTCAGGATACTACTAAAATAATAAAAATCTGTCGTGTACGGGGCTATCACCCTATATTGCATAACTTTCCAGAAAACTTCCACTAGATATTATTATTTATATTATAGTCCTATAACCCCAATTTTGCCGAAACAAAATTGGTTTGGGCTATTCCCATTTCGCTCGCCGCTACTTAGGGAATCACTATTGTTTTCTCTTCCACCAGGTACTTAGATGTTTCAGTTCCCTGGGTTAGCATTCCGATTTGCATCGGAATATCATACCTTCAGTATGATGGGTTTCCCCATTCGGAAATCTACGGATTAAAGGATATTTGCTCCTCCCCGTAGCTTATCGCAGCTTATCACGTCCTTCATCGCCTTTGAGAGCCAAGGCATCCCCCATACGCCCTTAATTATTTTCTTCAATACGATTATACTCTTTAATTCTTAAATTAACTTTGGTATTTTCAATCAACATGTCAAAGAACTTATTTCCCAATAAATTGGGATAGTGTGGAGAATAACGGATTCGAACCGATGACCCCCTGCGTGCAAGGCAGGTGCTCTAGCCAGCTGAGCTAATTCCCCGTATTTTATCTTGGTAGTCCCGAGCAGATTTGAACTGCTGACCCCTACATTATCAGTGTAGTGCTCTAACCAACTGAGCTACGGGACTTTACGGGACATTCTATATAATAAATAAATTATATAGAAATGACAAAATAGGGAACAATAAGTTATATAATAATGAAGTGTCAAGAAAGCATTACATCCCTTTCTCGTTTTTGAGGCGAAAAAATAAGTAATAAGACTCTAGAAAGGAGGTGTTCCAGCCGCACCTTCCGGTACGGCTACCTTGTTACGACTTAACACCAGTTACCGATTTTACCCTAGGCGACTCCTTGCGGTTATCGACTTCAGGTACCCTCAGCTTCCATTGTTTGACGGGCGGTGTGTACAAGGCCCGGGAACGTATTCACCGGATCGTTGCTGATACCCGATTACTAGCGATTCCAGCTTCATGAGGTCGGGTTGCAGACCTCAATCCGAACTGAGACAAGCTTTAGAGATTAGCATCACGTTACCGTGTAGCGACCCTTTGTACTTGCCATTGTAGCACGTGTGTAGCCCAGGACGTAAGGGCCGTGCTGACTTGACGTCATCCCCACCTTCCTCCCGCTTACGCGGGCAGTTTCTTTAGAGTTCCCGGCATTACCCGCTGGCAACTAAAGATAAGGGTTGCGCTCGTTAAGGGACTTAACCCGACACCTCACGGCACGAGCTGACGACAGCCATGCAGCACCTCGCAAATTGTCCGAAGAAGAACTGGTTTCCCAATCTGTCAACTTGCGTTCGAGCCCTGGTAAGGTTCCTCGCGTACCATCGAATTAAACCACATGCTCCACCGCTTGTGCGGGCCCCCGTCAATTTCTTTGAGTTTCACCCTTGCGGGCGTACTTCCCAGGTGGATCACTTAATGCTTTTGCTTAGACGCTGACAGTGTATCGCCAACATCGAGTGATCATCGTTTACAGTGTGGACTACCAGGGTATCTAATCCTGTTTGCTCCCCACACTTTCGTGCCTCAGCGTCAGTTATAGTTTTGTGAGCTGCCTTCGCTATCGGAGTTCTGTGTAATATCTATGCATTTCACCGCTACACCACACATTCCGCCCACATCAACTATACTCAAGACTAACAGTATCAATGGCAATTCTGCAGTTAAGCTGCAGGCTTTCACCACTGACTTATAAGTCCGCCTACGCACCCTTTAAACCCAATAAATCCGGATAACGCTTGGATCCTCCGTATTACCGCGGCTGCTGGCACGGAGTTAGCCGATCCTTATTCTTACGGTACAATCAGCCTCGATACACGACCAAGGGGTTTTTCCCGTACAAAAGCAGTTTACAACGCATAGCGCCTTCTTCCTGCACGCGGCATGGCTGGATCAGAGTTTCCTCCATTGTCCAATATTCCTTACTGCTGCCTCCCGTAGGAGTCTGGTCCGTGTCTCAGTACCAGTGTGGGGGATCATCCTCTCAGACCCCCTATCGATCGTAGCCTTGGTGAGCCATTACCTCACCAACTAGCTAATCGAACGCATGCTCATCTTTAACCGCCGGAGCTTTAATTATAATGTGATGCCACATCATAATACTATGGAATATTAATTCAGATTTCTCTGAGCTATTTTCCAGTTAAAGGTAGATTGCATACGCGTTACGCACCCGTGCGCCGGTCGCCGACAATGTATTGCTACATCTCGCTGCCCCACGACTTGCATGTATTAGGCCTGCCGCTAGCGTTCATCCTGAGCCAGAATCAAACTCTCCATTGTAATTGTGATTTGATTATGACTTGTTACTCATTGAAATTTGACTTTCAGGGATGTTTTTTGTTGCTTTCTGACTTACTTCAATACATTCAAAGAACTATTTATTTTTTAAACCCGTAAAATTTGGGAGTGCAAATATACTACATATTTTATTAGTTGCAAATAAAACTTAAAGTTTATTTAAGAAATTATTAAAGTTTCTTTTTCGAAAAAACCAGCAACTCTTTTTCAATATGTTAAGAACTTGTCCTCTTTGTTAATAAAGGGGTCGCAAATGTAGATGGATTTTTTATTCTTGCAAAATATTTGGAAAGTTTTTTTTGTATATCGCTTCAAGGTGTTGATAATGAAACAGGAATAGTTTTTCCATTGATATATTTATTTCCATTTAAACTAAAATTTGCAATAAATGTTGCTATTTCTGCTGCAGAAATGGGAGCAGCGTATCCGGGAAAGGCGCTATTTAGCATTTCCGTTTGCACAGCTCCCAGTGCTAAACAATTGAAATAAATATTTTGTGATTTTAATTCTTCGGCTAAACATTCCGTTAAGTTTGCCAATGCTGCTTTACTTGCACTGTATACAGATAATCCCGGAAACTTTGGACTTCCTTGAAAACCTCCCATGCTACCAATATTTACAATATGTGTTTGAGGCTTTCCCATTATTGGTAACATTTCTTGAATTAAATTAATAACACTAAATAAATTGACATTGAATACTTGCTGAACTTCTTTTTTAGAAACGGCAGCAAAGGGTTTGTTAATTAAATATCCGGCATTATTAATAAGAATATCTACTGTAGAAAATTGTTGTGCATATTTATAAACCAACTGAACAGAGTATTCTTCTGAAATATCTAAAGCCAAAATATGAATAATAGATTTCGCATTTAGTGCTTCTATTTGAGTTTTAAGTTTTTCTAGTTTTGTTTTGTTTCTAGCAATCGCCAAAATATTATGCTTACCACTGAGGGCTAATTGTTTTACTACCTCATGTCCTATACCTTGGCTAGCTCCTGTTACAATAATGTTCATTTTATAAAATTAATTAGATATTAAATTAAAGCCATCTAAAATTAATTTTGATAAGCTAGCATTCTGTATTTTCAATTTATTTAAGTATTGTTTTAGTTCAGTATTTAATTCTGAATTATATTTTCCCTTTTCCGTTATTTCTAATATTTCAATAGGTAATAGCCAGTCAGAATTATAATTGACCTTTATAGTATTCCAAATTTGAGAAATTTTTTCTTGATCAGTATTTGTTTCTCTAATTTTTCTTACTTCTTTATATAAAGCTTGAAGATTTTTAGTTTGTTCGTCATACTCTACTTTTTTTGTATGTTCAGTTGGAACGGCATATTGTTCGTCAAAGGCCTCTTTATCGGCAGCACCAGAAAAAGCTGAAATAATTTTTTCGCCAACAGCCATATCGAAAATTCCCCAAGAGGGATCAAATAATTTTTTGTTTTGATAACTTACTTCGCAATTACTAAACGTAATGAGCATTATTTTGCTTTCTTGATTACGCGTTATTTTTTCTACTTGGCCTTTTATGACTACCCCAGATTGAAAATTTAGTTGTGCTTCTTTTCCTATTCGAATATTTATTTCAGTTAAATCAGCATCTGTAAATAGTTCTAATGGTTTATTTGTATTTACTAAAAGCCCGATGGGAGAACTAAATCCGTGCTGGTGATATGACTTATTGTGACCAGGTAATTCTTTGTTGTTATACGCTAAATTAGTTGGACCTGTTGTTTTAAAATAGATAGGTTCGCTTTTAGCATCTGTTATTACTTCTGTAAACAATCCTGAAACTTGAAGGCCGGAGCTATATACTATAGTAGCAATATTTTTAGAATTAATGGCTTTTTCAATTCCTTCTAATCCTCCTTTACTTAAAGCCATTGTGTTGGCAAATTGATTCAGGACTTCTTTTAAATATTCGAAGCTTGGCGTAACAAATAATTGGGGTTGAGGTTTGGTGATATCAAATTCAACATTCATTGCATGGATGGTATAGGGAATTTTTTTTACATCGTCTTTCATACATGAAGAGCTTTCTCCAATAGAGGATAAAAGGCCCGCTCCGTAAATCATTGGTTTTTGTAATGTGCCTATGAGGCCGTATTCAACCGTCCACCAATGGAGCCTGCGAATAAGAGCCATTTCAGAAGGTTCCCCCATATTGGATTGGATTTCTTCAATTCTTTTTTCCCCCTCTTCTATTTCGTTTTTTGGGGTATATGGATATTCCTTGATAATAGACAAATGCCGAATGGCTTCATACAATTCGTAATCTTTGGCAGAAGAAAAGGCTTTGCTACCAATATTACCAAACTCAACTAAATAGTTGGAATATTCAGGAACAGCAATAAAAGGAGCATGTCCAGCAGCTTCATGAATGATATCCGGGGCGGGGGTATATTCAATATGTTTTAATTGGCGAATATCTGCGGCAATGACTAATACTTTATATTTCTGAAATTCCATAAATGCAGAGGGTGGAATAAAACCATCTACATTAACTGCTGCCCAACCAATTTTTCTTAAAATTCTATTTGCTCCTGTAACATTGGGAATACGATCTATTGTAATACCTGTTTTTTCCAGGCCTTCTATATAAGCGGGATGCGCCACTTTACTGAGGTAATTAAAATTTTGTCGCATTACATAACGCCATACAGCATGATCTATTGGAGTATAATTGTCATAATTTTGATCAACAATATATTGTTTAAGATGCTTTGGAAGATTTTCGATAATTGGATTGGTTTCCATATTTTTTATTTTGTAAAGATTTAAAATTATAAAAAATTGCAGACTATTGATGTGATTAAAATCAGTTGAGATATTAAAAGGTTGTAAGGTTTGAAGGTTGAAAAGTTGAAAAGATTAAGAATTAAGATTAGAAAAATTAAATAGGAACACGGATGATGCAGATTGGTACGATTAAATATGATTTAAAAAATTGAAAGGTTAAAAGATTGGAAAAATTGGAAAGATTTAGTTGAGTGCGGAATGTAATCTCACGGTTTAAAAAAATTCGACCGCTTACTTCGGCTAATGCTCAGTACAACCGCGGCTATAATAAAATGGGGAAATAGGAAAATTGTCAATCCCTCAGTACACGAACAGAGTAGCCGTGAAACTTAGAGTCAAGGCCTCTACTTGCAGGACCATTATCATAGTAAAGGGCGCGGGACCAAGCATAGTCAGGAGTGCCCTCTGAAGAACTCCACCAAACACCTGCTATACCAATAGAATTGAATCTCCCATTGGGATCAAGGTAGCCACCCGAAAGGTAGCCACCAGGAGAGCCTGCAAAGCCGCTTGTGTTAGTGCCATTGCCCGTTGCTCCATTATAATCGTTCCATCCGCTTGTGCTTTTCATTTTTATGCCAGCAACAGAATCTCCTCCTAAATAATTGATAAGCGTTGTCCATTCAGAATCAATAGGCACATGCCAACCTTTTGGCGCCAATCCTCTTGGGTCGTTTACTGTATACCAGTTATATAGTTTGCCATATTTTTTTCCATTTTCTGGATCATTATTATAATAGCACCAAGCGGGTTTGCCTTCTTCTCCTGCTTTTATCCATTCTTCATTTGTTTTTGCTTCTGGTATTGTATCGCCATTTCTAAATACGCTTACATCTAAATTTTTTGTTGCCCAGGTTTGAGTGCCTATTTTTATTTCTGCTAAATTCTCTGAATTTGGGCCTCCACTTACATTATTTCTGCAAGAAAATAAAAGTATGCAAGTGCACATTAAAGTGATAATTGTATTTACTTTTTTCATGTTTTTTATTTATTGATACTTCCAACAAGGCGGCTAGTTCATGCAAAAATATAATAAAATTTTGAGCATTAAATTTCATTTACTTTTCTTTTGCATGCCCAAAAGAAAAGTAACAAAAGAAAAAGGCACCACGAAAGCCAACTTTACGCTGCATTTGGTGCACAAACCAACGCCTCTAAGCCATGCAGCTCCAAGTTCACACCTTTCGTGGACATCTCCGCGCTCTTCTAGAAATATTTACCAATGATTTTATATTGAATTTTTATTTTAAAGCATATCTCGTGTGAAAGAATAATTATTCAAAACTAAATTACCAATACAAAACATTAGCAGACTATTGTTGTGATTAAAATCATGGCCCAAATTAAAAGATTGGAAAAATTGAGAGGTTAAAAAATTTGTGGCAATATTATTATCGGATAAATCTTATTAATTTGTAAGACAAATATTCAGTACACCATTGACAGATTATATTTTCATAAACAAAATGATTTTAAGAAATCTCATTATTATATTTTTATTTACGAGCACATTTTTATTTGCGCAAGAAGATGTGAAACAAAAAATATCATTAACAGATAGATTTTTTACCGGTGGTAATATTGGATTGCAAGTTGGAAACCCAACTATGATTGACGGTTCTCCTTTGATTGGATTTAAACTTACTAAAAATGCTGCTGTGGGTGTAGGTGCTAGTTATTTGTATTTTAAATATCACGATGTTGTGTATAATGCCAATTATATTTCGAATACTTATGGCGGAAGGGCATTTGTTGAATATACGGTTTGGAGAGATGTTTATTTACATGGAGAATATGAAGTTTTAAATGGAGATTGGGGATATCAAATTGGAAGATATAATATGACAAGTATATTAATAGGGGCAGGGTACAGACAACTAATATCCGGAAGAACTTATTTTAATCTTGCTATGTTATGGAATTTTAATAACACTTACGACTCTCCTTATACAAATCCAATAATTAGATGTGGTATAATAATTGGTTTATAATGATTTATTTTTCTTTTTAAATTCTTATCTTGCACTCCCCCTGGAAACCTGATCTAATATTTTGTTTTATTTATTAGTGGCTTATGAATATAATTTTACGCTTATTAAAGCTATTTGTTTTAATAGTTTTATTTTTTCCACACCTCTCCCTAGCCCTCTCCAAAGGAGAGGGAACAAAGACAGGGACAGCAAATTTATTTTTAAGTTCAGAAGGAAATACCAATAACTATTTAGTATATTTTAAAGAAGCTTATGATAAATATCCTTTAATCCCTAAGGGAATATTAGAAGCTGTTGCATATTCAAAAACACATATCAAGCATATTGATCCCACAACAATAGAAGCTTCTTGCATGGGGCTCCCCTCCTATTATGGAGTAATGGGATTGATAAAAGATGGTAAAGGATATTTTAATCATACGCTTGCATTGGTTGATGAATATTCTGCTTACACAGAAGCGGAAATTATTGAGAGTCCAGAAAAAAATATCTTAGCATACGCTGAAGCTTTTTTTCAAATTCAAAATAGCCTAGGAATTACTTCAGAAAAAATAGAATACTATTATAAAATTCTTCAAAAATTAAGTGAACTTCCTTCTGGTACAGATCAACAATTGTATGCATTGGATAGCGAAATCTATTTGATTATGCTTTTGCTTTCTGATAATCAATTTATGAGTCAGTTTGGGTATTCTATATTTACTATTGACATGCAATCTGTTTTTGGAGAAGAAAATTTTAAGGTTCTTTCTTCTAAAAATGTAAGCATCAATCAATCTCAAAAGAAAATTATTGGAGATGGGAATGTTGCATATTCTTCAAATCAAGTTCAATCTTGTTTAGATTATCCAAGTGCGACATGGGCTGCTGCAAGCTCGTCTAATTACTCTTCAAGAAGTGGAACTGCAATTTCAGCTGTAGTAATGCATACAACGGTTGGTTCTTATTCCGGAACTATTTCATGGTTTCAAAATTCTTCTGCAAGTGTATCTGCGCATTACGTGGTACGCTCGTATGATGGACAAGTAACACAAATGGTTTGCGAAGCTGATAAAGCCTGGCATGTAGGCTCAGAAAATCCATACACAATAGGAATTGAGCAAGAAGGTTATGTTGATGATCCCTCTTGGTATACCAATGCATTGTATCAAAGCTCTGCAAATATTGTAAAAGATATTGTTGCCAGTGGATATGGAATTGAAGCTTTATCTACTTATGATGGTCCTTCATCAGTTACTACAGATGTGTTGAGTACTTGCTATTCAATAAAAGGCCATCAGCATTTTACGAATCAAACACATACTGATCCGGGAGAATATTGGGATTGGCCAAGATTTTTTGAATTGATAAATGGCAGTCCTTCCGTTACTACTTATACTTCTTGCTCAGGAACATTTAAAGATCCCGGGGGAAGTAGCAATTATAATGATTGGGACAGAAATTATTGGTTAATAGAACCAACGGGAGCAAGTGCTGTAACATTAAGTTTTTCGAGTTTTGATTTAGAAAATGGTTATGATTATTTGTATGTATACGATGGCGATAATGAGTACGGATCTTTAATTGGTAGCTATACAGGAAGCACAAAGCCATCCTCTATTACAGCATCGAGCGGAAAGCTGTTTGTGGTTTTTAAATCGGATTGTGCTACAACAGGAACCGGTTGGGCAGCTTCTTGGAATTGTTCTACAACTTCTGCTTCCTGTGGAGTGCCTTCTAATTTAAATTCTTCGAGCATAAGCATGGATGCTGCAACATTAAGTTGGACGGGAGTTAGCGGAGCAAGTAAATACATTGTAAAAGTAAAACGATCGATAGAATCTAGCTGGTTAACTTATACAACAACAAGTACCTCTTATGATATTTCTGCACTTGCAAGCAATGCAATTTATTATTGGCAAGTTGCTGCCTATTGTGGTAGTGGTGATACATCAGCATTTCTTGGAGCTTTATTAAACACTATTTCTCCAACATCTAAAACTACTGATGCATGTACAGGAACTTTTTATGATTCAGGTGGAGAAGATGGAGGTTATACCAATTACGAAGATTATACTTATACCATTGCTCCAAGTGGAGCTATTGCATTATCTGTAACGTTCACAGAATTTAATGTAGAAAGCAATTATGATTATTTATATGTGTACGATGGCACTAGTACAAGCGGAACTTACTTGGGAAAATATACCAGCACTACTTCTCCGGGTACTATTTATAGTGCAACAGGTGCTTTAACTTTTAGGTTTACTTCTGATGTTGCAACTATTAGTACAGGTTGGAAAGCTACATGGACATGCACATCAGACACTACTAATCCAACAACAACAATAAGTATTGCCAATAGTTGGAAAACAACGGACTTTAAAGCCACTTTTACAGATGCCGATAATAGCAATGGAACAGGCATTGACAAACAGTTTTATTTGGTTTCAGATTTTAATGGAAGCGATTGGAGAGCCAATACCAATAACAGCTTTTTGTATGATGATTTTAGTGCATCTTCTTTAAGCTCTGAGTGGACATCTTTAACAGGTATATGGAATGTAAATGCATCTTCATTGTATCAATCAGACGAAAGTGTTACCAATACCAATCTCTATACAAAATTAACACAAGGCGGTGGAGATACTTATTTTTATTCTTGGGATGCTATGATGGATGGAAGCGGCAGCAACAGAAGATCGGGCATACATATTTTTGTTGATGATCCGACTACAAGCAATCGAGGAAACTCTTATTTGATATGGCCTAGATTAGATGATGAACAATTGCATATTTACAAAGTTACCAACGATGTTTTAACGCTAGAAACATATACCAGTATTAATCTTAGTGCAGGTAATTGGTACAATTACAAAGTAATTTTTAATTCAAACACAGGAGAAATGGAAGTATACATTGATGATGAATTAATGCTTACTTGGACAGATGCTTCTCCATTTACTTCTGGAGATTACCTTTCATTACGTACTGGAGATGCCCTTGTAAATTTTGATAATGTCAAAGTTTATAAATCTCGCGGAAATTCTGAAACCATTACCATAGGCGGAAATACGAATGATGATGTAAGGTATCAAAACCCAAATTCGTCAACACCTTCTTGTAAAATAGTATCTGTTGTAAAAGATGGAACAGGCAATTTCTCTACTGAAAAACAAGCTTATGCTAATATTGATTGGACTGATCCATCTGCAGTAAGTGTAGTTACAGATAGTTTAAGTATAGATAAAGACACTATTTACATAGCTACTAAAATAAGTTCTAGTTGGACGGCAAGTTCCGATGCTAATTCAGATATTTCGAGCTATTCTTATGCCTTGGGTTCAACACCCGGTAATGATGATATTATTGCTTGGACGAATAATAACAAAAAGAAATATGTTTCTGTTTCTACCAGTAAATTAAGCCTTGGGCAGCAATATTTTTTCTCTGTAAAAGCTACTAATGGCGCAGGACTTGAATCTACTTCAACTATTTCAGATGGCTTTATGTATATCGATCCCAACTTAGTTACCACTATTGCTACTACTACTAACAGTGCTTATGCATTATCTGTTTATCCTAACCCGTTTAGTGATAAAATAAATATTACTTATCACCTAAATGAAACGGCAACTGTTTACATAAAACTAATGGATGTTACGGGTAGAATTATTTACACTTCATCTTCTCAAAACCAAAATGCAGGAACTCATTCTTTAGAAATCAATCAAACTACTAATTTGGCTACGGGGATTTATTTGTTAGAGATGAATGTTGGTGGAGAATCTACTATTTATAAATTAATGAAAGAATAATTCTTATTTGTGAAGACAATCGCTTTTATCACCGACATTCATTTAGATGAAAAATTTCCTGTTGAAAGGAGATGAATCTTTTATTTGGTTCTATAACCTTTGGTCTAGGTAATTTAAAGATTAACAGGATTCATGTACTTTTCTTTTGCTTGCCCAAAAGAAAAGTAACAAAAGAAAAAGGCACCACGAAAGCCAACTTTCAACTGCATTTGTCACACAAGCCAACGCCTCTAAGCCATGCAGTTTCAAGTTCGCTCCTTTCGTGGACATCTCCGCGCTATTCTAAAAATATTTATCAATGATTTTATGCTGATTTTTATTTAGAGTATATCTCGTGTGAAAGGAATGGGCGATTTGGAGCGGCAGCTTTTGAGCGTTTGGGGATGGTTGTAGCCTAGAAGCAAAGCCTGTGTGTAAAACAACCATCGAAGCGAAAAATTAAATCGCCCGATTTTTTCGTTCCTTTTTCTAAAAAAGGGACAAAAAAATAATTCTATTAATATCTTTCAGAAGTCATTTAAAATCTACTTCGGCCCCATTACTACAAGCGGAATAATCATTTCTTCTAAAGAAATTCCTCCATGTTGAAATGTGTTTTTGTAATAGCTTACGTAGTAATTGTAATTATTGGGATAAGCAAAAAAGCGATCTGTTTTGGCAAATATGTATGATGTGCTCACGTTTACTTTTGGCAAATGAGCATCAGCCGGATTATGCACTTCTAACACATCTTTTTTCTCGTATTGCAATGCCTTGCCTAGTTTATATCGCAAATTGCTATTGGTATTTTTATCGCCCACCACTTTGCTTGGTTCTGTAACGTTAATGGTTCCATGGTCGGTAGTAATAACTAAGCGCACATTTTTTTCGGCCAATTGTTTTACAATATCCAGTAATGGAGAATGCTCAAACCATGATAAGGTTAATGATCGGTATGCAGAGTCCGTATCGGCCAATTCACGAATTACTTCCATATCGGTACGCGAATGGGAGAGCATATCCACAAAATTATATACAATTACATTGAGCTTATTAGTCATTAAATTTGAAAGGTTTTCTGCTAATTTTTTTCCGGCAGTAAGATTAGTGATTTTATTATAAGAAAATTTCATTTCTCTTTTGCCTAAGCGAATAAGCAATTGTTCGAGCAATTCTTTTTCATGGTTATTTTTACCTTCTTCGGCAATTTCATCAACCCATAGTTGCGGAAAACGTTTTTGAATTTCAGAAGGCATGAGGCCTGCAAAAAATGAATTGCGTGCATAATGTGTAGCCGTTGGCAGTATGGCTGAATACGTTTTTTCGTCTTCTAATCTAAAATATTCTTCAAATTTTGATTGTAATACTTTCCATTGGTCAAAACGCATGTTATCTATTAGCAAAACAAAAACAGGTTTGTCTTTGTCAAGCAAGGGAGCAATTAATTTCTGAAAAACATTGTGTGAAAGAATAGGTGTATTTTCGTTTGGTTTATTCAACCAATTCAAATAATTGTTTTGAATAAATTTAAAATAGCTATTGTTAGCTTCTTCTTTTTGCATTTTTAAAATATCGGCCATGCCGGGGTCATTGGTTTTTTCCAAAGCCAATTCCCAATAAATCATTTTTTTGTACAGCTCCACCCATTCGGCATAAGATAATCGGTCAGAAATAGTCATGCCAATATTTCTAAATTCTTGTTGGTAGGCCGATGTGGTTTTTTCACTTATTAAGTGTTTGGCTTCTAAATTCTTTTTTAGTGCAAGTAATATCTGCTTCGGATTTACAGGCTTAATTAAATAATCTGAAATTTTTGAGCCAATAGCATCTTCCATAATGCCTTCTTCTTCACTTTTAGTAATCATTATTACCGGCAAAGTAGATTTAATGTTTTTTATTTGACTTAAGGTTTCAAGACCTGATAGGCCTGGCATGTTCTCATCTAAAAAAACAATATCATAGTGATGTTGTTTAATCATATCAATAGCCTCTGCGCCATTATTAGTAGTTTCAACTTTATATCCTTTTTCTTCTAAAAATAAAACATGTGGTTTTAAAAGATCTATTTCATCATCGGCCCAAAGAATATTTATTTTTTCCATTATGATTGGTGTTAAATTGTTTCGTTTAAATTTGTTTCAGATTTAAAGCTATTCATTTTTACCAAGATAATTCTTTTAGAGATCAAAAATTATGTTAATTAAAACTATCCCATCCTTTAATAAAAAGAAAATCTTTAACGATCCTATTTACGGGTTTATTACAATACCCTATGAAATAGTCTTTGATTTGATTGAACACCCCTACTTTCAACGTTTATCACGTATACGTCAGTTGGGGATGTCGTATTTGGTATATCCAGGTGCATTGCATACCCGATTTCACCATGCTTTAGGTGCCATGCATTTAATGGGTAGGGCAATAGAAGTAATTCGTTCAAAAGGAATAAAAATAACTGAAGAAGAAGCCAAAGGTGTTACCATTGCCATTTTACTTCATGATATTGGGCACGGTCCTTTTTCTCACGCTTTAGAGAACTCTATTGTGCACGGAATAACACATGAAGATATTTCAAGTTTGCTGATGAATAATTTGAATACACAATTTAAAGGAGAATTGTCTATTGCTATTAAAATTTTTAAAGATCAGTATCCAAAACGTTTTTTACATCAATTGGTATCTGGGCAGTTGGATATGGATAGGCTTGATTATTTGAGTAGAGATAGCTTCTTTACAGGAGTATCTGAAGGTATTGTTGGCTATGATAGGATTATAAAAATGTTAAACGTGGTAGATGACAGGTTAGTGATTGAAGAAAAAGCCATTTATTCTATTGAGAGTTTTTTAATCTCGCGCAGGCTTATGTATTGGCAGGTTTATCTTCACAAAACGGTACTGGCAGCAGAAAACTTAATGATCAATATTTTAAAACGAGCCAAAGAACTTTCGGCAAAAGGAGAAGATTTATTTGCCACACCAAGTTTTGCTGAGTTTCTAAAAAATAACCATACCAGTAGTTCTTTTAAAAATGCAACAATAATTAAAAAATTTACAGCTCTTGATGATGTTGATATAATGGCTTCGGTAAAAGTATGGGTACACCATCCTGATTTTATTTTATCTAGACTAGCCTCAATGATGATCAACAGGCGTTTGTATAAAATTACATTGTCAAATACTCCATTTACAAAAAATGAGCTTAAAGCTCAATTAAATATTTATCGTAAGCAATACGGGTTAAGTGAAAAAGAGGCTTCTTATTTGGCGTTTACCGGAAGTATTAGTAATAAGGTATACAATCTGGATAGCGATAAAATATACATTTTACAAAAAGGGGGGAAACTTATTGATTTTGCAAAAGCGACTGACCAATTAAATATTCAGGTATTAAAAAAGGAGATTATAAAACATTTTTTGTGTTATACTTTTGAAGGATAGCTACTTTGGATTTGGTTGCAGGTTAATTTTAATTCTATTCACAAACTACATTACTATATATAGTGTCGTTACTAAATTGGTTCTGCCATTCAGCTTCAAAGTTGCTTACATCTTTGTTTTTTCCACAATATTCATATGAATTAATAAGCTGAGTATTGGTAGAATCCAAAGGGTCGGTCCAAGTAGCTGAACAAGTAACACATTTTGTGCATGCAGATAGGGTTATTGAAAATACGCCAAACGCTAAAAGTAATAATCTGTACATAAAAAATCTTTGTGAATGCAAAAATAACTCAAATTTTTACATTGTATTGTGCTAATGTAAAAAGACTTCCGTTAAAATTCACTTGTTGCAAAAATTATTTCTGATAAGTAGTGTTTTTTGAAATACATACGCCTACCTATTTTTTAGTTAATATTTGTACATTTGCAGCGCAAAATATCGATCATAGAAAAATTATGATTTTATTTGCAAGATAAGTATTAACGTTTTATTAAGTCTTGGTGAATTATACAGTTGCTGAAATAGCCATTTTGCTTGATGGCAAGATAGAGGGCAATGCTGCATTAACTATTAACAAGGTTTCAAAAATTGAAGAAGGATCTGAAAATTCTCTTTCCTTTTTGGCAAACCCTGCATATATACCGTATTTATATACTACTAAATCCTCTGCTGTAGTTGTTAATTCTGATTTTGTTCCCAGTCAAGCAATAAGCTGTACCCTTATTAAAGTAAAAGATGCCTATCAGAGCTTTGCTCGTGTTTTAGAAATTTATAATCAAAATAAGATTGAAGGAGAAGGTATCTCTACACAATCTCATATAGATAAAACCGCTGTTATTGGCAAAAATGTGTATGTTGGCCCTTTTTCATCCATTGGCAAAAATGTTTTGATTGGTTATGGGGGTAAAATATGTTCCCATGTGTATATAGGAGATCATGTTGAAATTGGAAACGATGTAATGCTTTATCCCGGAGTAAAAATAATGGCAAATTGCAAAATAGGAAATAAAGTTGTACTGCATGCAGGAGTAGTAATTGGAAGTGATGGGTTTGGATTTGCACCGCAAAATGGAAACGTTTATTCAAAAGTGCCTCAAACGGGTAATGTTGTTATTGAAGATTTTGTAGAAATTGGAGCGAATACCACTATTGATCGGGCTACTATGGGGTCGACAATTATAAGAAAAGGAGTGAAGTTGGATAATCTGATTCAAATTGCTCACAATGTGGAAATAGGAGAAAATACGGTAATAGCTGCTCAAACAGGTATTGCCGGAACAAGCAAAATTGGCCGTGATTGTATGATAGGAGGGCAAGTTGGCATAGTGGGGCATATTACTATTGCTGACAAAGTAAAAATAGCTGCACAATCGGGAATAATGACAAGTATTGTAAATGAAGGAGAAGTGGTGCAAGGCTCTCCTGCTTTTGGTAAAATGAGTTATTCTAAATCCTATGCCGTTTACCGTAAGCTTCCTGAATTAAATACCAAAATATACCAACTCGAAAAGGAATTGGAAAAACTAAAGCAGTCTTTACCTATTGAATAATGAGTGAACAACAAAAAACCATTAAGTCTGCTATTTCAGTATCTGGTGTTGGCCTGCATACGGGCAAACAAGTTACAGTAACATTTAAAGCTGCTCCTGAAAATTTTGGATATAAATTTCAAAGAATTGATTTAGACTCAAAACCTATTATAGAGGTATTGGCAGAAAATGTAACCGATGTATCAAGGGGAACTACCTTAGAAAAGAATGGCGTTAAAATTAGTACTATTGAACATGCAATTGCTGCTGCTGTTGGTTTAGAAATAGATAATTTACTTATAGAAATAGATGGCCCTGAAGTGCCCATTATGGATGGCAGTGCCAAAAATTTTGTTGAAGCACTTCAAAATGCCGGAATTCAAACGCAAAAAGCAGAGAAAAAATATTTTGAAGTAAAAGAACCTATTACATACGTTGATGCTCAAAATAAAGTAGAACTTACGGTTTTGCCTTGTGATAAATACCGTATTACTGTACTTGTTGAATATGCTAACTCTCCTTTACTAGGTAACCAGCATGCTGAATTAAATGACTTAAAACAATTTGCAGATGAAATTTCTTCGTGCAGAACCTTTTGTTTTTTACATGAATTAGAACATTTGCTTGCTCAAAATTTAATTAAAGGAGGAGATTTAAGTAATGCTATTGTTGTAGTTGATAAAATAATTAGTCAAAATGAATTGGATGGTCTTGCCCAATTATTTAATAAACCAAAAGTTGAAGTTAAAAAAGAAGGCATTTTAAATAATTTAGATTTACAATACAACAATGAATTAGCTCGTCACAAATTGCTTGATGTAATTGGCGATTTAGCTTTAGTAGGTATGCCCATTAAAGGCCATGTTATTGCCCGTAGGCCTGGACATGCTTCTAATGTAAATTTTGCAAAAAAAATTCGCCAGCAAATAAAAGCTGAAAAAACTTTCTCAAAAGCTCCTAGTATTGATCTTAATGCTACTCCACTTTATGATATTAATCAAATCATAAAAATATTGCCCCATCGCCCTCCGTTTTTACTTATTGATCGTATTATGGAGATGAGCGATAAACATGTTGTAGGCATAAAAAATGTAACTATGAATGAGCCTTTCTTCGAAGGCCATTTCCCTGGAGATCCTGTAATGCCTGGGGTATTACAGGTTGAGGCAATGGCACAAGTAGGCGGAATATTTGCTTTGAATACTGTTAAAGATCCCGAAAACTATGTTACCTATTTTCTTAAAATAGACAATACTCGCTTTAAACAAAAAGTATTGCCTGGAGATACATTGGTATTTAAACTTGAATTACTTACTCCAATTAGAAGAGGCATTTGCCACATGAAAGGCGAAGCTTATGTGGGAGATAAAATGGTAATGGAAGGTGAATTATTGGCCCAAATTGTAAAAACAAAAAAATAAATAATGAATCAGCCGCTTGCATACATCCATCCTCAGGCAAAGATCTCTGAAAATGTGGTAATAGAACCTTTTGTTACGATTCACAAAAATGTTTCTATTGGAGAAGGCACCTGGATAGGCCCTAACGTTACTATTATGGATGGTGCAATAATAGGCAAAAACTGTAAAATTTTTCCGGGAGCCGTTATTTCTGCCATTCCACAAGATTTAAAATTTGGAGGAGAAGAAACAAAAGTAGTAATAGGCAACAATACTGTAATTAGAGAATGTGTTACTATTAATCGCGGTACAAAAGCAAGTTATGAAACTACCGTTGGAGACAATTGCTTAATAATGGCCTACAGCCATATTGCTCATGATTGCCATATTGGTAACGATTGTATTTTAGCAAACGTTGCTACATTGGCTGGCCATGTTACTATTGGAGATTTTGCCATTTTAGGCGGTATGACTGCAGTACATCAATTTGTAAATATTGGAGCTCATGCTATGATATCCGGAGGATCATTGGTACGTAAAGATGTGCCTCCATTTGTAAAAGCTGCCCGTGAACCACTTTCTTATGTGGGTGTAAATTCAATTGGCTTACGCAGAAGAGGCTTTGCTCCGGATAGAATAAATGAAATACAAGAAATTTTTAGAACCATCTACTTAAAAGGATACAATGTTTCTAAAGCATTAGAAATTATTGAAACTGATTTGCCTGCATCTAAAGAAAGAGATGAAATTATGCTTTTTGTTAGCCAATCTACAAGAGGTATTATGAAGGGCTATAATGGGAATGATAAAAATTAAGACCTCTCCCCAGCCCTCTCCAAAGGAGAGGGAGGAACTACACCTCGCAATATTTATGATTAATAATCAAGTTGTGATACCATTTGAAAATAAGTTTGGATTCTTATTTCCCTTATTAATTTGTGTATTATTTTCTTCGTGTGGCGCTGGTCCTTTTAATATTATAAATAATTCATCTGATACATTATCTTTAATCTTAATTAATAATTCGGATTCAATTTATGTAGGTTATCCATTTGTGAAGATTCCCAAACCCCTCTCCTCCATGAGTGACACTTTAGTGATAATTAAAGGAAAAATGTATTATACTCCTTGTGGAATAGGTGACAGAATATTTTCAATATGTCCATCTGATACTTTTATTTCATCAGTACAATCATGCGGAGATTGCTCATCTGATATTATATATAATTTTCCATCTGATATTGTTATTTTAAGACAAAAGGGGCAAATAATATACCATCAAAGAAGAGATAGTTTGAAAGCTGAACTCACTAGGCAAGCAAAGGTTTATGAGAATGGGTGGTGGTACAGGCATGTTCCTTATTTATTTACACGAGATCCTTACGTGAAATTTTTTTATAAAAATATTGATGTTGAAGTAAAGGATAAAACTGTTGAAGTAAGATAAGAGTCGAATAAACAACAAACCCCGATTAGGGGTTTAAAATAAATAACCATCGATGCAATCGGTGGTATAGAAATAGATCAACTATTAACAACCCTGAAAGGGTTGAATCTGCTTATTTTTTTGAAAATGAAATTATTTTCGCTTAACATTAATTTTAATAAATACATTCAAGCCCTTTGGGCTTGGCTTACCATCTTTGATTCTTCTACCTTGAGTTGCACTCAAGGTTATTCATATTTAAGTCCTTCGGACTTATGCACTACAAATCGTAAATTTGAGAATAAACCTGTTTATGAGTTTAGTAATTGACCTAAAAAACATCAGCAAACGCTACAACAAGCAATGGATATTTAAAGATATCTCTTTTACTTTTAATGGTCCGGCTGCTTATGTAATAAAAGGGCAAAACGGCTCGGGCAAAACAACATTACTTCAATTAATTTCCGGTAATCTTCAACAAAGTAAAGGTGAAATTTCATACAACATAAATGGAGAAAATATTTTTATTGAAGATGTTTTCAACTATGTTTCTTATGCCTCGCCTTATATTGAATTGTATGAAGAATATACTTTAATAGAAACGATCAATTTTCAAGCATCTTTTAAACCTTTTAAAAATAATCTTAGCACTCAAGAAATTATTACTATCCTTAATCTCGAAAATGCCCAAGACAAAACCCTAAAACAGTTTTCAACAGGGATGAAGCAAAGAGTAAAATTGGCTTTGGCTATTTTATGTGATGCTCCCATTCTGTTATTAGATGAACCTACCTCAAACCTTGATAAAAATATCATTAAATGGTACCAACAACTTATAAAAGATTACACAAAAGATAAATTAGTTATAGTTTGTTCTAATGATAATCAAGAAGAATATTATTTTTGTACTCAGGAAATAAATATTGAGGATTATAGATAGCCTCGGTGGCTGAGGTTCCCGAAGCCACGAACAACTAATAACGAACAACGAATAACTAATAACTAGAATTGAATGGCAACAACAGCAGATTTTAAAAACGGATTGTGTATGGAGTTTAACAATGACATTTTTACCATTGTCGAATTTCAGCACGTAAAACCAGGCAAAGGCCCGGCATTTGTACGTACCAAATTAAAAAGCCTTACATCGGGCAAAGTGCTTGATAATACATTTTCTTCAGGAGTAAAAATAAATACCGTTCGTGTTGAAAGAAGACCGTATCAGTTTTTATATAAAGATGAAACGGGATACAATTTCATGCATCAAGAAACATTTGAGCAAATGAATATTGAAGAGCGCCTTATCAACGCTCCAGATTTAATGAAAGAAGGTCAGTACGTTGAAATTACGGTTCATGCCGAAGATGAAAGACCATTAATGTGTGAACTTCCCTCTTATGTAGAATTAACCATTACCTATACTGAGCCTGGAATAAAAGGGGATACCGCAACACGTTCATTAAAAAAAGCCACTGTTGAAACAGGTGCTATTGTTCAGGTTCCATTGTTTATTAATATTGGAGATAAAATTAAAGTTAGCACAACTGAATATTCATACTCTGAAAGAGTAAAGGAATAATAATTGAGATAGCATTATATAAGCAGTTATTTATAATTCCAGACTCCCCTTCTCCAAGTTTATCCTGAGCGTAGTCGAAGGAAGAGAAGGATGGGATGAGGTAATAAAAAAGATACAGTTCCATAACTTATATAATCGATAATGAGCTTTAAAAAAGAAATTAAACTTTTAGACGGAATAATGCTGGTTGCCGGAACCATGATTGGCTCCGGCATTTTTATTGTTAGTGCTGATATTGCCAGAACCCTAGGCTCATCAGGCTATTTATTACTGGTATGGGCACTTTCTGGTTTGCTTACAATAATGGCTGCTTTAAGTTATAGTGAATTAACAGGCATGTTCCCTAAAGCAGGAGGTCAATATATTTTTCTTAAAGAAGCTTATAATCCCCTAATTTCTTTTTTATACGGTTGGACAGTATTTTTAGTTATTCAAACCGGCACCATAGCTGCCGTTGCCGTTGCATTTGCAAAATTTACAGGCGTATTTATTCCCTTTTTTAGTCCGCAACATGTTATTGCGCATATTGGATCTCTCAATATTAGTACACAACAACTATTAGCAATTGCTGTAATTGCATTTCTTACCTGGCTCAATACCATGGGCGTTAAAATTGGCAAATGGATACAAACTGTATTGGGCAGTACAAAAATTTTAGCTTTACTAGCCTTAATTGGTATCGGTTTTTTTGTGTACCATGCAGATGTTGCGATAGCCAATTTTACCAATATGTGGGAAGCTCATAAAGTTGTATTGAACGAGACCGGACAGATTGTGCGAAGGGATTTACTTGTAGGTTGGCCATTAATAGTTGCCATTGGCACATCAATGGTGGGCAGCATGTTCTCTATGGATGCTTGGAACAATATTACATTTGCAGGAGAAGAGGTAGTAAATGCCAGAAGAACCATTGGATTAAGCATGGGCATTGGCACGGCACTGGTTTCTCTCATTTATATTTTATTGAATTGCGTTTATCTTACCAATCTTCCACTTCAAGGAGATCCATCAGGAACTGATGTTTTTTCAAAAGGAATTCAATTTGCCATTAATGATAGAGTTGCTGTAGCAGCAGCAGAATCCATGGCCGGACATATTGCTGTTAGCTTAATAAGTTTACTCATTATTGTTTCTACGTTTAGTTGTTTAAATGGTTGTATTCTTTCAGGCGCGCGCGTATATTATAAAATGGCTGAAGATAAATTGTTCTTTAACAGCATGAGTAAACTCAATAGTAATGGAGTGCCTGCTATTGCATTAATTGTTCAAGCCATATGGGCATCGTTGCTTTGTTTATCAGGTACCTATGGAAATTTATTAGATTACGTTATTTTTGCAGTTTTAATTTTTTACATATTTACCATTGCAGGCATTTTTATATTACGAAAAAAACTACCTGATGCTGAAAGACCTTACAAAGCATTTGGCTATCCTATTATTCCAAGTCTGTATATTTTACTGATTGCCTTTATCTGCATCATTTTACTTATCTATAAGCCTGATTATACTTGGCCCGGTTTATTTATTGTTGCGCTGGGGATTCCGGTTTATTACATACTTAAGCGAAGGAGATAGACAATGTATTTGCAAAAGAAAAAAAATAATGTTTACTTAAGGGCCTATCACTGCTTATATTTGCAATGCATGAATTTTAATACGCTCTCTTTGCATGGATTATAAAAAAGCCGAAGATTATATTTTTCAGCGATTAAAGAATGAACTTCCTTCTAATCTTTATTACCATGATATTAACCATACGTATGATGTAGTAAATGCTGCTGATGCAATAGCTAAAAGCGAAAAAGTGAGTGAAGAAGATTTTATCATTGTAAAAACGGCAGCTTTATTTCATGATTCGGGCTTTATTGTTCGTTATTTAAATAATGAACCTCTTGGGGCACATATTGCACAACAAGCCTTGCCTAATTTTGGTTACAATCAAGAACAAATAAAAACCATTTCGGAAATTATTCTTGCCACAGGCCTTCCAAGAAATCCTCAAACGCATTTAGAAAAAATCATGTGTGATGCCGATCTTGATTATTTGGGTCGCGATGATTATTACCAACTATCAGGACAATTGCAAAAAGAACTGATGGAATATGGATTAATCATGTCTCTAAAAGAATGGTATGAGTTTCAAATTGGATTTCTGGCTAAACATGAATTTTATACTCAATCATCAATAAAACTAAGAGAACAAAAAAAGCAGACCCAATTAGGTCTGCTTCAAGAGTCTTTAAAAAACTACTATGCTTACAATGCTAAATAAATTTTATTTAGTACTTGTATAAATTAACTTCTTACTTATTGAATTACCGTCAACGCTTAGTTTAATAGTATAAATGCCGGAAGCAAGTTTTACATTATCCAATGAAAATTTATAATTACCCTTTGCTTGATTCTTATTCATTAATACCGTATTAGATTTCCCTAAAGCATCAAATAGCTCCAATTTAATTTGAGCATCCTGATCCAATGCATAAGCTACAATTGCTTTTTCATTAGCAGGGTTTGGAGAAAAAGTAAAATCAAAAGAAGGCTTGTTTACATTAATTATTTCAGAAGATGAGCTAGTATCAATTGGGGCTAATGTATATTGCATAAAAAACAACATCATTTCATCGTCTGTAGTTAAACCATATCCTACTGCAGATGAGCCTGTATTATTAAAGATAGCTTCATGTATTAAGCCATCTTTTTGAGAAACTGCTACTGATGGCTCAAAATATCGTACAGCAGGATGTTGCCAATCATAATATCCCTGATTAAAAGTATAGTCTTCATTATAAAATCCCTCATACAATTGTTCTCCTCGCGTACCATCTGAATTACGCTTATAAATATCATAGTCTTTACCATATTTATGTGTATGAGAACTAAGCAGCCATATATAAAGAGAATCTAAAGTATTAGAATCATAAGTGGCATCAGTAAGTGTATCGTCAACATTTAAATTAGGTAAGTATAACATAAATGGGTAAGCTCCTCCCATACCGTAATTAATCAATGTAGAATACATTTGTTGACGACTTGAACTTTGAGGAGAAGCGCCAATGTTTAAATAAACTTCTGCAGCCATAATAGAATCGGCATCATGATTGGGAATATGGTAATTAAAATCAAAATAGGATGTAGTACCCCATTTATAAGCCGCACCATGAGGTAATTCTACTGTTCTTGTATAAGACCATGCTGATACCATAGATCCATTACTCACATCCGAAAAATCAGTAACTGTTCTAATTCCACTTGCAACGCTACTTGCAGACGAAGAATATTTATATAAAATGAAATGATGGGAATAATAGTTTTGGTATTCTTCTATTTTTGTAACATCTACACTTTGATCTAAAAAAAGAGGAATCTTAATGTTCACTTCTGTTTCTGTTTGTGGATTTAAAAAAACAGGACCAAAATGCATTTGAAAACCTTCGCCTACATTTGGAGCCGATGGTTTTGTTTGACGTTTTCCTGCTTTGTATGGACTATTTCCATACGTGTTGTAATAATTTGAAATAATGGCAGTATCAATAATATTACCGGTTTCTTTGGCTCCATATAAAATCCATTGTCTAACTACTTCAATGTCCCTATTACTCATAGGAGAAATATTTACAGGCATGTTATCACCTTCTGCTGTTTCAATAGCAAGGTTTTCATCAAAACCACAATTTATTTTTCTTAGTAAAAAACTTAGTTCAGGAATTCCGGGATAAATTAATTTATTATGCCCAGCTTTTGCTGTTGGATTGGTAGGGTCAATACTAATGATATTATCATAAACTTTGGCCATATCACCGGCTTCATCTAAATTTAATGTAGAACTGCCGCTTCCATTATGGCAACTTCCCGTACAACCATTTTGCTGTAGCAACGCGTAAACATAAGCCCATGTACTTTGAGAGTAAGAACGGGCAACAAGTAGGGTAAACAGAAAAACAAGGATAAATTTTAAAATTTTCATTGAGATGTTTTTTAAATTATTAAAAAGGTAAAACTTGGGATTCCTAAGATACAAACTAATACTAAAAAAAACGAGAAAAAACATATCTAATAGCCTTCTTTATTATTAAAATCAATTTTTCATTCATAAAATCAATGTACCTTCGTTTACCTATTCTTAATTGATTTGGCTGCTGATTTACCTATAATCGATATTATTCCGGATGTAAAGGAGAAACTTTTACAGCATTCTATACTTATTCTTCAAGCTCCACCGGGGGCAGGAAAATCAACCCTGCTTCCCATTCAATTGATACAAGAGCCTTGGCTCGGCAACAAAAAAATAATATTGCTTGAACCAAGAAGATTAGCCACTCGTTCAGTAGCCAATCGCATGGCAGATTTGCTACATGAAGCCATTGGCGAAACGATAGGTTATCGTATTCGTTTTGAAAATTGTGTTAGCCGCAAAACTAAAATTGAAGTTGTTACCGAAGGTATTCTTACCAGAATGTTACAGCAAGACAATGCGCTAGAAAACGTAGGGCTTATTATTTTTGACGAATTTCATGAAAGGAGTTTGCATGCCGATCTTGCTTTGGTTTTGTGTCGGCAAGTGCAACAGATTTTAAGTGGCGATTTAAAAATTTTAATTATGTCGGCAACTATGGATGTAAACCATCTTTCTCAATTACTTAATAATGCTCCAATAGTAAGTTGCGAGGGAAGACAATATCCCGTTCATATTCATTACTCTTCAATTGATTCAAAAGAGCCCATTCCTATTTTTACTGCAAAGGCAATTAAAAAAGCAATAGTAGAACAAGAAGGAGATGTATTGGTTTTTCTTCCCGGAACAGGAGAAATAAAACGCGTTCAGCAACTATTAGAAGACGATCATGTAACCGCAAGTATTTATCCTTTGTTTGGAGACCTCAGCATGCAAAAACAGCAAGAAGCTATTTTACCTGATCCAGATGGAAAAAGAAAAATTGTTTTAGCTACTTCTATTGCAGAAACGTCTTTAACTATAGAAGGCATCTTAATTGTAATTGATTGTGGCTATGTTCGCCTACCTCGTTTTGAATACGGCATTGGCCTAAGCCGATTAGAAACACAAAGAATTACAAAAGATACAGCTGATCAAAGAGCAGGCAGAGCCGGTAGATTAGGCCCTGGGTATTGTTACCGATTATGGACAAAAGAGACGCAACAGTATTTGAAAGAAAACAGAAAGCCTGAAATAACAGATGCAGATCTTACCCCATTAATGCTGGAATTATTTGCATGGGGAGTAAAAAATATAAATGACCTTTTATGGATCACAAGTCCTTCTCCAACTGCAATACAATATGCAGTTGATTTATTAGAACAATTAGGAGCTGTTGAGAATAATGTAATCACTAAAAGAGGGAAAGAAATGGTACAATTACCAACACATCCCAGAATGGCTCACATGCTTATTGAAGCAAATGATCTTTGTCTTGCTATAGATATTGCTGCACTGCTGGATGAAAGAGATGTATTGGAGCAAGAAGCAGGAGCCGATTTTGTTTTAAGAATTGAAGCTTTACGCAGATGGAGGAATAGAGAAAATAAAAATTCAAATTACAACAGGCTTGGCCAAATTGAAAAACAAGCAGCTTCATTAAGAAGTATATTTAAAGTTGAAGTAGATAATAAATTTCCGGAAACGCATGCTGTAGGTAAATTAATTGCAGCCGCTTATCCTGAACGCATAGCTAAGCAAATAAATAAAAACAGCAATCGATACCGGTTGGCAAATGGACGCATGGCACAAATACTTTCTCATGATTCTTTAGCCAAAGAAGAATGGTTAGCAATTGCTCATATGGATGCTAAAAACAATGAAGGAAAAATATTTCTTGCAGCCCCACTGGCTGTAAAAGATATTATTCACTTAGCTAAAGAGAGAAATAAAATAGAATGGAATAATGAGATGGGAAAGATAGAGGCGATGAAAGAAAAATACATTGAAAATATAACAGTATCCCATGCTCCTTTAGAAAAAATTTCTGATGAGGAATCTGTTCGAATTCTTTGCCATGTTATTAGAGAATATGGATTAAAAATATTGAATTGGAATGAAACCATTATTCAATGGCAAGCCCGAGTAACAAGTTTAAAATTATGGAGGCCCAACGAAGATTGGCCTGATGTAAGCGATCAAAAATTATTAGAAACCCTTGAAGAATGGCTTGCTCCGTATTTAATAGGTAAAAGAAAAAGAGCTGAATTATTTGCCTTGGATGTAGAAAATAGTGTAACAAATTGCATGACTTGGGATTTAAATCAGCAATTAGAAAAATTGGCTCCTGCCCAATTAAAAGTGCCAAGCGGTTCAATGATTGTATTAAAATATTTTATGGATGGTAGTACACCTGAAATGCCAGTACGCCTACAAGAAGTTTTTGGATTGTTTGAAACACCTACTGTAAACGAAGGCCGTACAAAAATTCTATTGCATTTGCTTTCTCCTGCCTATAGGCCCGTGCAAGTAACTCAAGATTTAAAAAGTTTCTGGACAAATACCTATCAAGAAGTTCGGAAAGAATTGCGAATCCGTTACAAAAAACATTCCTGGCCCGAAGATCCGTTTACTGCTGTAGCCGTTAAAGGAGCAATAAAGAAAAAAATGATTAATTAGGTTTCTATTTTTAGAACTGACCCTAATACAAAAACTCCCATGCCGATTGATAAGCTCCAATAGATTCGGCATAATCTAAAAAATCTTTATAAAAAGTGTGATTTGATAAAGTTGCACTATCTCCCATTATCACTAATTTCTTTTTCGCACGTGTTAGTGCTACATTCATTCTACGGATGTCATTTAAAAAACCGATCTCTTTATTTTCATTGCTTCTTACAAGGCTAATATAAATTACATCTTTTTCTTGGCCTTGAAATCCATCAACTGTTTTAATTGCAATTTGTGGCAAGTACATTTTTAGTTCTTCATCCTCATTTATTTTTGTTGTGAGGTATTGCACTTGCTCTTTATAGGGAGAAATAATGCCCATGTTAATTTTATTTTCCGACCTGTTTTTTTGCAGGTATTGTTCAAGTAACAGTTTTAAATGTTTAATAAGTAAATGGGCTTCTTCAGGGTTTGAAATACTTAGACTCTCAGGATTCGTGATTTCAGTATAACCACAACCGGCAGTATCTACAAATTCAAAAGGCTTGTTTAGTAATACTTCGTCAGTATCAAAACTCAACAATGCATTTTTTACAGTTTCATCTGCTTTTAAATTTTCCTTGTAAAATTTTTGATTGGAGAAATTCATGATGTATTCATGCATGCGGTATTGAACATTTAACATTACAGCAACATTTTTAATTTGCACACAACGTTCAAATAATGTTTCAGCCAAACCTTCTTTTTCTGCTTTTTTAGATTTAACGGTTGGAGGCAATTGAAAATGGTCTCCTGCAAATATTACACGCTGGCTTCTTGTTATCGGAATCCAACTCATGGGCTCTAATGCTTGTGCGGCTTCATCAATAAATAAGGTTGTAAATTCTTTGTCTCGCATAAGCCTTCCGGCAGATACTACCGGAGTGCAGGCAATTACTTGGGCCTTATCAAACTGTTCACTTAAAATATAATTTTCTAGAACATTTGCCTCTTTTAATATTTTTTTTGCCTCTTGGTAAAACAATTGCCTTTGTTCGCGCTCCTCTCTACCAAAAGTTCTTTTGTATTTTCCTGCCATTCTAAAATATTCTTCAGCCGTTTTTCTGTAATTTTTTAAGTCTTTGAATGATTGATGGGCTGCAATTTTTGCATCCAAGGTATTGCTCAATACTTCTTCTGAAATACGAGCGGGATTTCCCAATCGCAACACATTCACACCTTCTCTATGTAATTTTTCTGTAAGTAAATCAACAGCCGTATTGCTTGAACTGCAAACCAAAACTTGTTTTTCTGTTTTTAAGGTTTCAATAATTGCTTTTACAAGTGTGGTTGTTTTACCTGTTCCGGGAGGGCCATGAATAATAGCAATATCATGTGCAGCAATAATTTTTTGTACCGCCTCATTTTGTGAAGCATTTAAGCCATTAATTTGTATGGGTTCATCTATTTTTTCAAAATTAGGCGATTTAATTTCATATAATACATCTCTTAGTTCAGCCAAGCGAGAATGCGAAGCATTGATTACTTTGTCTAAAGCAAAATCCATTTCTCTGTAACTGGCTTCGTCAAATAATAAATTGATACCTAGCTTACCATCATCGCACCAATCGGGTAATTCATCTATTGTAAGAGACAAACGAATTTTATTGGGATGAATTACTTTAATAGTCCCGTTTATAGGTTCAGCATCCTGATGTGTGTTTGAAAAAAGAGCAGCTAATTTACCTCCCGAAAACTGATGAGCTTCATTCAAATTTGTTGTGCGCTCAATATCTATTGCAATATATTCTCCTAATCCAATTTCTGTATGGGTAATAATAATGGGATACCAAGTAACGCCATTCTCTTTTCTATAATTAATATTATTACGGGCAAAACTTTGTTGGTATTGATTAAAATCTTCATCTCGCTCAATTTTCAACAATTTTTTTAATTGGATTAATCGTTCTGTTTTTTGATGCATGTGATATCAATGATTTTCATAAGAGGAGTTCTAAAAATTACTTTTTTGCTTCCTCTCCCTTAATCCCTCTCAAAGAGAGGGACATAAATTGTAATTTTCAGAACTCCCTATAAAATATTTCTATCCTTTTATACTCTTCAATTTTTTTGCAGCATCATACATTTTCATAATGGCAGTTTTTGTAAATTGATTTCCGGGTATATCTTCCACTTCATAGTAACCGCTGGTAGTTTTAGCAATAAGATAAAAATGAAATTCTTGTATATCGGTATCCGGAATGTACTTTTTGTAAACCAGTGCATTTTTTTCATCAACTAAATATTCTACTTTATAAACATCGTCATTTCCTAAATCAGTTTTTTTGCTAGCAATATCTCCTTGCCCTGAAGCAATTTGAACTTGAAAGTTATCTCCTGCTGTTATTTCAATCCCCCCCCAAGTTTGTGCTTCAACTTTAACCTTTTTAGTATCCATGCCTTCAGGCACAGTAACTACAACAGGGAAATCTGCTTGGGTAAGGCTAATTTCATTAGGAGCTAGTTTATTTTCTTCGGCCACCGGTATTATTTCAGCAGCTTTATTTAAAGTATCGCTTGTTACTGCAATGTTAGAATCTGTAGTATTTTCATTGTCTTTATTAGAAGAATTGCAACTTATTACCATTGTTGCAAGTGTTGCATGCATACAAATACGATAGACCTGATTCATGTTAAAGAGAATTTAGTTTTTCACAAAATAAGAAAAATAAAAACCGAGTCTATAAAATCAGAATTTAAAAATAATCATACCATTTATAAACCTTTTCCTATTTCTTTACGTATTACTCTTTTATTTAGCATTTATAGAATTAAGTAAAGCAAACAAATGCAATGCTTGCATAATAAATATTTATTTCTTTTCTTTATCAGATAAATTGTTACATTGAGTTTTATCAATTAAAAAATTAAACCTTCATATTGTATGGAAACCACAACAAAAACCAAAACTAGCCTTAAAGGAGGCGAATTTCTTGTAAAAGAAACCAATTGTCAAGATGTATTTATTCCCGAAGAATTTACGGAAGAGCAGCGCATGATGTCGCAAACTTGTAAAGACTTTGTTACACAAGAAATATGGCCCAATCTGGAAAAAATAGATCATCAAGAACCCGGGTTGGTACCTTCGTTACTTGAAAAAGCAGGTGAATTAGGTTTACTTGGAGTGTCAATTCCTGAAACTTATGGAGGATTAGGACAAAATTTTAATACTTCATTATTGGTAACTGAAGCAATGGGGACATCTCATTCTTTTATGGTTGCAATGGCTGCACATGCAGGTATTGGCACATTACCTATTCTTTATTATGGTAATGAAGCGCAAAAGAAAAAATATTTACCCAATTTAGCTTCCGGAAAATGGAAAGCTTCTTATTGCTTAACGGAACCGGGATCAGGATCTGATGCCAATTCTGGAAAAACAAAAGCAACACTTTCTGAAGATGGCAAGTATTATTCAATCACAGGTCAAAAAATGTGGATTACCAATGCCGGTTTTGCTGATATATTTGTGGTGTTTGCTAAAATTGCTGACGATAAAAACTTAACAGGCTTCATCGTTGAAAAAACTTTTGGAGGCATTACATTAAATGAAGAAGAAAAGAAAATGGGTATTAAAGGATCTTCAACCCGTCAGGTATTTTTTAATAATTGCAAAGTTCCGGCTGAAAATTTATTGGGAGAAAGAGAAGGAGGGTTTAAAATTGCCGTTAACATTCTTAATATTGGTCGTGCTCGTTTAGGTGCAGGTGCAATGGGAGCGTGTAAAGAAATTATAAACAAATCAGTTCAATATGCCAATACCCGTGAACAATTTGGAATGCCCATTTCTAAATTTGGCGCCATTCGTCATAAATTAGCAGAGCAGGCTATTCAAACATTTACTTGCGAATCTGCTATTTATCGCATGGGTCAAAATATTGACGATGCAATTGAATCACTTAAAGCACAAGGCAAATCAGAAACAGAAGCAAAACTAAAAGGTGTTGAGCAATTTGCTATTGAATGTGCTATTTTAAAAGTATACGGATCTGAAGTATTGGATTTTTGTGCTGATGAGGGCGTACAAATTTATGGAGGAATGGGATTTTCTGCCGATGCTCCTATGGATCGTTCTTACCGTGATTCACGTATCAACAGAATTTTTGAAGGAACCAATGAAATTAATCGTTTGTTAACGGTTGATATGGTTTTAAAAAGAGCATTAAAAGGAGAATTAGATCTTATGGGCCCAGCTAAAAAAGTAGCAGAAGAGCTTTTGTCAATTCCTGATTTTAATGAAGATGAGGCCACAACTTTTAGCGAAGCTAAAACAGCTTTACAAAATCTTAAAAAAGCAGTGCTAATGGTTGCCGGAGGAGCAGTTCAGAAATTGGCCGCTCAATTACAAAAAGAACAAGAGTTGTTAATGCGTATTGCCGACATGATGATTGATATTTATGTTGCTGAATCCACTTTATTGCGTGTTGAAAAATTGGTAGGCATTAAAGGCGAAAAAGCTTGTGCTCTATTAATTGATATTACCAATACTTTTATTAACGAAGCGGCTGATAGAGCCTATATAAATGGTAAGGTAGCATTAAACCATTTTTCAGAAGGTGATGAACATCGGATGATGATGATGGGCTTAAAGCGTTTTACAAAAATAAAACCTTATGATACGGTTGCATCACGCAGACGTATTGCTGCTGCAGTAATTTCAGAAAACAAATATTGTTTTTAGTTTATTGCACAGTTTTTTAATCTACTTTGGTAAAAAGAAAACCAATTTGTAAACTACAAAAGCCCTAAAAATTAGGGCTTTTGTAGTTTAAAGCCAGATGAGAAGAATTAAAATATTAGCTTGTAGGCAGATTTCAAAAGTGAGTATTTTTCAAATATTGTCTTGCGAGTTTATGTGATATTGCAAAAACCTGTAATTCTTTATTTAGCTTTTTTACCCTATTTTTGCTAAAATGCATCTTTAAATATTAAAATTTATTATGATAAAAATATACTCGGTATTGCGCTTACCTATTTTTTTTATTCTACTTTCTATCTTGAGTTTTAATACTGTAAAAGCGTCACACAATGCCGCTTTAGATTTAATTTATGAATATACCGGAACCCCAAATGAATATAAAGTATCTCTCAAATTTTATTATGATTGTACAAGTTCTACCAGCCTGGGATCTACATTAACTATTGATTACGATTCCGATTTAAAAGGTTCTAGTGGAACTTTATCATTAAGCCTAATTAGCGGCCCCTTGGAAGTTGACCAGCCTTGTTTACCAGGTCCCACCAATTGCCAAGACCCCAATAGCCCTTATATAGGAATTTATGAATATGTATATGAGGGCACCCTTACTCTTCCTTCAAAAAGTACAGACTGGGTAATTAGCTATACCAGCTGTTGTAGAAATGCAGCCCTTTCTACCCTTACCAATCCTAGTTCACAAGATTTTTATGTGAGTGCTTTAATCAATAATACGGATGCACCTGAAAATAGTTCTCCCTATTTTCAAGCATTACCCGTTCCTCAGCTTTGTGCCGGCAATCATTATGATTTAAGCCAAATGGCAGCAGAAAAAGATGGCGATTCATTAAGATACACATTAATGGAGGCTGAAGGAGGTCCATACCCTGGAGTATCCTTACTTTCCAGCTATATTTCTCCTTACACTCCTGATTATCCCATTTCTTCTAGTTCTGGCTTTACAATTGATTCCACAAATGGCAATCTTGCATTTACACCCAACCTTGAACAAATGGCCGTAGCATGCATTTTGGTAGAAGAATTTCGGTTTGATACCGTAAGCCTTGTTTGGGAAAAAATAGGCAGTATCAAACGTGATATGGAAATGATTATTATTGGTGATTGCCTTGATGATTCTAAACAATATTATTTAACGGTTTCTCCCGACCCTAATAATCCAGACTCCCTTGTAGAAGCAGCTTGTATGGATACATTAATAACTATTTATACAAGCGACTCGGTTCAATGTGGCTCTATTGCTACTGATGGCTCTGATTTTAGGATGTTAAATCCTAACGGTTATCCTATACCGGTTGTTGCTGCCAATGCTGTAAATTGCTACGCAGGATATACCAATGAAATTCAATTGCATCTTGCTTCACCCATGAATCAAAATGGAACCTATTACATTTGGACTAAAAAGGGATACGATCAAAATTCATTAATTACTTTTTGCGGATTTCAATTAGCGGAATTTGATACACTTACTATATATGTTGATAGTTGCCCTGATTTAAAAATTGATTTGCGAAATGTAACCGTTGTAAACAATGATAGTATTGCCATGAAATGGAATCTTCCCACGAATGCATATCCTATGGTTGATTGGACAGTAATTTTTAAACAATACAATATTTACAGAAGCCTTTTACCTAATGGATTTTATAGTTATTTAGGATCTACTTATGGCATTAACGATACTGCATTTACAGATAATACTGTTGATGTACAAACAACCGCTTATGACTACAATATAAAAGTTGAATTAAGCAATAAATATACTTCACCTTCATCAGATAGTATTCAAAGCATTCTTTTAACTTGCGGGCAAAATACAATTGACTCTACTAAAATTGATTTAGCATGGACTGAATATTGGGGATGGACGAGTCCTACTTATGAAATATACCATGCTACAACAAATGGCTCATGGACTCTAATGGGAATAACTAATAATACAAATTATTCTTTTGACAAACCTGTTGATGCAAATGATTACAAAGTAAAAGTAACTACCTCTTATCAACTTAATTCTAGTGAAAGCCTAATTTCAGAATCAAACTGGTGCGAGTATAATGTTCCTTTATATAAAGTGGTTATTCCAAATGTATTTTCTCCTAATGGTGATGGTAAAAATGATTTTCTTGAATTCGACAATCTAGAACAGTATAAGAATACTCAATTAAATATTTATAATCGTTGGGGAAGAAGAGTGTACCAGAGCGATAATTATAAAAATGATTGGGATGGAGCTAAATTAACAGGAGGAACCTACTATTATATTCTGGAATTTACCGATGGAACGATAAAAACAGGAACGATAACCTTGCTAAAATAGATTATTTCCCATCTTTATGATCGCATGTTTTTGCATCTTTTTTGCAACATTCTTTTGATGTGCTGGTACATGTTTTTATTTCTGCTTCTTTTCCCTTACAACATGGTTTAGTACAATCTTTCTCACATTTTTTAGTTTCTGTTCCGGCCTCTGCAGTGCCATCAGTTGTTTTAGTTGCTTTAAATTTACCGTCATGCACCGTTGCAACTTGGGCAATAATTGCTTCTTCAGTTGTTTGGGTATTATCAAAATCAACTTTTGCTGTTTTACTCTCTAAATTCACATCACAAGCGGTTACACCAGCTAATGAAGTAAGACCTGTTTTTAATGCATTAGCACAATTCTCACAACTCATGCCTTCGATAGAAAGATTAATACTTGCTTGAGCAACTGCAGGCGTAGTTTCGGTTGTATTCATGCTTGTTGCAGTAGAATCAGTTGTTTTCTTTTCTTCTTGTGAGCCATTTTTGCATGATGTAATAAAAAATGAAGAGATTGCTAATGTTAAAACTAAAAGTGATGATGTGATTTTCATTTGAATGAATTTTAATAATTTGTATGTAGATACAAAGGTACTTGTTTAAAAACTGAAAAAAAAGAAAATTTACAACAACCTAAATAACTTTGTAAAATCTATTTCAATTTTACATTATCAATTAATCTAACCTCTCCTGCATAAGCAGCCACGCAGGCATTAATATTTTCAGCATCACTCCAATCTAGAATACTTTCTAAAGTTTCGCTGTTTACTATTTCAAAATATTCCAGCTTGAGATTCGATGTTTGAGAAATAAAATTCTTAGCCCAAGCTTTTACATTTTCAACAGAGTCTTTATTTACCTTTTGTTTAGTTCCAAAAAGTGTTTGCGAAATTGCCAATGCATTTTTTCTTTGATCTGCATTTAACAACAAATTTCTCGAACTCATTGCCAATCCATCCTCATCACGTAAAGTAGAACAGCCTACAATTTTTATTGGAACATTATAGCGCTTAGTTATGTATTTTATTATTGCCAATTGCTGAAAATCCTTTTCTCCAAAATAAGCCACATCTGCATTTGCGGCTGCAAACAATTTTAGTACAATCATAGCCATGCCATTAAAATGGCCGGGCCTAAAAACACCTTCCATGGGTTTGTCTATTCCTCCTAAATCATATTGTGTATTATCCGGATCCGGATACATTTCATTTACTGAAGGCAAAAAAACTACATCACATTTTTCCGTTTCAAGTTTTTTTAAATCCTCATCAATAGTAATAGGATAGCGCTCAAAATCTTTTTTATTATTAAACTGAGTTGGGTTTACAAAAATACTACATACCGTATAGTTATTTTCAGAAACAGATTTTCTAATTAAAGACATGTGCCCATCATGCAAAGCGCCCATGGTTGGAACAAAACCAACAGTCTCCTTTTTCTTTTTAGCGTTAGTGCTAAATAAAGCTAATTCGGCTTTGGTTTTATATACTTCCATGAGCGTTTTTTTAGATGGTATGCAAAAATAGAAAGATGTTCACAATATGCTTATTATGTTAATTAAAATAATAAAATATTTGATTTTTTTATTAAACACGCTGATTATCTTATTATTACACATCTACAATCAGCACTAAGTCCCTCAAAATTAACACTTAAATAAAATATAATGTTGATATTGAATTGATTTTTATGTATTTTTGTACCGTCTAATTTCTAACCTCACCTCTTATGAAGAAAGCTAGAGTGCTTTATGTAACTAATCAAATGCTTCCCTACCTTCCGGAAACCCCTATGAGCAAAGTAAGTAGATACTTACCGCAAGCCATTCAAGAAAAAGGAAAAGAGGTTCGCATTTTTATGCCTCGTTATGGAAGTATTAATGAAAGACGTCATCAATTGCATGAAGTCATTCGATTATCCGGGATGAATATTGTAGTAAATGATGTTGATCATCCGCTTATCATAAAAGTTGCATCCATACAAGCTGCTCGCATGCAAGTTTACTTTATTGACAATGAAGAATATTTTCAAAGAAAAAATATCTTAGCTGATGAAAATGGAAAGTTTTTTACTGATAATGATGAAAGATCTATTTTCTTTTGTAGAGGAGTACTTGAAACAATTAAAAAATTAGGTTGGATTCCCGATATTATACATTGCCATGGTTGGATGACAAGTTTTCTTCCGCTCTATTTAAAAACAATATATAAAGAGGATCCTGTTTATGCTCATACTAAAGTAGTATACTCTTATTACGATGATGAGTTTAAAGGAAATTTAGATAAAAAATTAGCCGATAAGTTAGTATTTGATGGGCTTAGACCAAAAGAAGTAGAACTTTACCTTGAACCTAATTTTATTAATGTTAATAAAATGGGTATTAAAATGGCAGATGCTGTTATTCAGGGAAGCGAAAAAGTAAATGCCGATCTTGAAAAGTATGTTAAGAAAATAAATACGCCAAAACTGGGTTATAAAGACGAAACAGAGTATGCTGATGCTTATTCAGCACTTTATGACGAAATTTTTTTGAATGATCATGTTTTAGCCGAATAAACTGTAAATGTTAACATTACAAAAAAGTGTAACTATTTTAAAGAGGAAATTAGCAGTAATTTCCTCGATTTTTTTTTATAGTAGGACAATAAATCTATTATCTGTACTTGCATTAATATGGTGTATTACGCTATTTAATGCATGTAAAAAACAAGATGAAGCCATTACTTATTCTCCTACAGGCGATGTGCTTTCTGTAAGTTATTCTGACACCTCAGGTATATTTTCATATACTGTAAAAGAAGATTCTATACTTACTTATAGTTATAGCTTAGCATCCTCTACTTCACTTTATTTAGCAGGTAATTATATGGACCCTACTTTTGGTTATGCCGAAGCGTCTATCTATGCGCAAATGGGTTTGTCTTCTAACAATGTTAATTTTGGATCAAACTTACATCTTGATTCAGTTGTGCTTTCTTTAAATTATGATGGCTACTATGGTATTGACACCTCTTCATCCTATACAATAAATATATACGAACTAAGTGAAGATTTATATACAGATAGTTCTTATTACTCAAACAGCAATCATTTATATGACAATGTTGCATTAGGTACTAAAACTTTTACTCCTGATTTTAATTCAAGTATAATGCTAAAAAATGGAGATACGCTTTCTCCACAATTAAGAATTCGTTTAAACGATTCTTTTGGTCAACGCTTATTAGATTTATCAGGTCAATCATCGTTGGTTGATGACGATGCTTTTATAGCCTATTTTAAAGGCTTACATATTTCTTTTTCAACTATTGCCAGCTCAGCCGATCAAGGATTACTTTTTTATTTTAATTTATTAAATGAAAACTCAAAGGTAACGTTGTATTATAGTAACATCGATAATGATTCACTTTCTTTTAGTTTTCCTTTTTCAGACACACACGTTATTCATTCTACTTTTTCTCACAATTATGCAAATACAGAAGTTGAAACAAGTTTGTTAGATACCACTTCCGGAAAAAACAAAATTTATGTTCAAGCAATGAGCGGCACAAAAGCAGCTATTACTTTTCCTTATATCAAGGATTGGTCGCAAAACAGTTCCATTGCAATTAACAAAGCTGAACTTATTTTTACTCCAGATAGTGATTCATATAGTAGTTATTTACCCCATCCCCAATTGCAATTATTGCTTGATAGCTTAGGAACATTCAATAACCTTCCCGATGAATCATTTACCGATGGATATGAATTTGACGGCACTTATGACGAGAGTAACAATACTTTTACTTTTAATATCTCTTTGTATATTCAAGATGTTATTTCAGGTAAAACATCGGCCGATTATCCCCTATATTTGATTTCTTCAAATGCCTACGAAAATGCTTATAGAAGTGTGCTTGGCGGCTATTTGAATGCATCGTCAGGTATTAAATTAAAATTAACCTATACTAAATTATAATCATCATGTGTGGAATTGTAGCATACATTGGAGAAAAAGAAGCCTATCCTATTCTTATTAAAGGATTAAAACGCCTCGAATATAGAGGTTATGATAGTGCTGGAGTTGCTTTACTAAATGGAGAATTAAAAGTTTATAAATGCAAAGGAAAAGTTGCAGATTTAGAAAACTACATTCAAAAAAATGCTATTCAGCCCGATGGAAAAGTAGGTATTGGCCATACCCGATGGGCTACACATGGAGAACCAAATGATAAAAATGCCCATCCACATTATTCTGAAAATGAAAGATTGGCCATTATTCATAATGGTATTATCGAAAATTATAGTCCTTTAAAGGAAGAATTGCAAAAAAGAGGTCATAAATTTAGAAGCGATACCGATACAGAAGTACTTATTCATTTAATTGAAGACATTCAAAAAAATGAAAATGTGGATACTGCTACGGCTGTACGCATAGCATTAAATCAGGTAATTGGAGCTTACGCCATTGTTATTATTAATAAAGATAATATCAACCAGCTTATTGCTGCAAAAAAAGGAAGTCCGCTTGTGATTGGAATGGGAAAAGGAGAATATTTTGTTGCCTCTGACGCAACTCCAATTGTAGAATATACCAGAAATGTAATTTATTTAGAAGACGAAGAAATTGCAGTTATAGAAAGAAGCGGGGTACAAGTAAAAACCATTAAAAATCAAGTTAAAACTCCTTATGTACAAGAATTAGAGCTTCAGCTTGAAATGCTTGAAAAAGGGGGATATGATCATTTTATGCTCAAAGAAATATATGAGCAACCAAGGTCTATTAAAGATAGTATGCGAGGCCGTATTGATTCCAATAAGGGAATTGTAGCTGTTGGTGGAATTAAAGATTATGAAAAAAAATTAATGGAGGCCAACCGTATCATCATTTTAGGATGCGGAACATCATGGCATGCCGGTTTAGTAGGAGAATATTTATTTGAAGACTTAGCCAGAATTCCTGTTGAAGTTGAATATGCTTCTGAATTTAGATACAGAAATCCCATTATTAATGAAGGCGATGTAATATTGGCCATCTCTCAATCGGGCGAAACAGCAGATACACTTGCAGCTATTGAATTGGCCAAAGCAAAAGGTGCAACCATTTTAGGAATATGCAATGTTGTAGGATCTTCTATTGCACGTGCTACTCATGCAGGGTCCTATACCCATGCAGGCCCTGAAATAGGAGTAGCATCAACAAAAGCCTTTACTGCCCAGGTAACCGTACTTACATTAATGGCCTTGTCAATTGCTCGAATGAAACAAACTTTATCTGAATCTACATTCAGACAAATTATGGTTGAACTTGAAGCTTTACCTGAAAAAGTAGAACGAGTATTAAAAACAAATGCCAAAATAAAATACATTGCTGATTTATTTAAAGACGCAACCAACTTTTTATACTTAGGCCGCGGCTATTGCTTTCCGGTAGCACTTGAAGGAGCTTTAAAATTAAAAGAAATTTCCTACATACATGCCGAAGGGTACCCGGCAGCTGAAATGAAACACGGTCCTATAGCACTTATTGACGAAGAAATGCCCGTTGTAGTAATTGCTACTAAAAATAGTATTTACGAAAAAGTATTAAGCAACATTCAAGAAGTAAAGGCACGCAGGGGTAAAATAATTGCTATTGTAACAGAAGGAGACACTTTAGTCTCTAAAACTGCTGATTATACTATTGAAATACCAGATGTACACGATTGCTTAACCCCAATATTAGCAGCTGTACCTTTGCAATTATTATCATACCATATTGCTGTAATGAGGGGATGCAATGTTGATCAGCCCAGAAATTTAGCTAAATCTGTTACGGTAGAATAAGGACCAGAGGCTATTATCTCAAAAGTCCATTAATTCGTCATTACGAGTGCCTGGAATCTACTACCTATATAAACAGAATAAACGAAAAGTATAATTAATGGATTAAACACAAATCCACCTAAATATCATTTTACAACTGATTTTACAAATTTCCTATCTCCTACTTGAAGTTTAATAAAATAAACCCCTTGCTGTTTTATATAATTTGATATCAAAAATGATTGTTCTCCTTCAAGCATTTTTTTAGACTCCATAATTTTAGTTTCTCTTCCCAACACATCACAAATAGATAAACTGCAGGTAGCATTATTTACCAAATAAAATTTAACTACGCTATTGTTTTCAATCGGATTAGGTAATACATCAAATTTTACATCAAGTGGAATAATAGTTTCTATACCATTAATAGTACCACTAATATTAAGGTCGTCTAAATAAAGATTATTTCCCCCATCATTTGTAAACTCAAATTTAACCCTTGCATTTGAGGTTAACATAGAACTGGTAAATGAAATGTACCCATCTTCCCACTCTGATGATTTAGGCGTAAATGATGAAGTATACAACGTTGACGTTGATGTTAATGAAGCTCCTTGTTTGCTATAGCGAAGCGACCATGTTTTACCACAATCTGTAGAAACAGAAATTTTTAATCCGTCACCATCATCTGTAGTTTGTTGGGCATAAGCAATTTTAAAATTAAGTTTCGGACTGGTAATGTATGATAGATCTATTGAGGGACTAATAATTTCATCAACAGATTTAAGAGAATTGCCAAAATTATTCAGCTCTAATGAATAAGACCCCTGATAAGATGCTGAAGAAGAGCGTGACCAAGTTTTACCGCCATCAATATTAATAATTTCCCAGTCACTGCTAAATTTGCTTGAACTTTCAAAATCTTCTGTATAATCAGGACCGTATTCAGGTGTTGTACTACCTACATGTATAATGCTTGTTTGTGTAGTACTTGCAGAGCCGCTTGCATTACTCACAGTAAGAGAAACTGCATACTCTCCTACAGTATTGTACACAATAGTAGGAGTAGAATCGGTAGAGGAACTGGGAGTTCCACCCGTAAAAGTCCAAGCCCAAGAAGTAGGATCTCCATTCCATGAATCTTCAGTAAATTTTACGGAGCCTCCCGGACATATGTAAGCATTATCATACGTAAAATCAGCAGTGCACAAATCAACTGTACTGGTTGAATACGTTCCTGTAGCTTTTAAATTAGTTGTTGTCCATAAATTATCCCTATCATTTGTTGAAGAAGTTAAAGCCGCCAACATGCGAGATTTTTGACCTTCTGTAAACATGCACAAACAACCGGCATAATCCATATAATTTTGAACATTGGCCAAAGTACCGCATGAACTTTCTGTTAAATCACAAGAAGTAGATCCAATACAATTAGGAGTATCCGTTACATCATCATCATCACTACAATTTGACGAAACGCCAGGAGTATTTGTACTTCCCCAGGTATGTTTAAGATTAAGATAGTGGCCAATTTCATGTGTTAAAGATCCAACACATAAATCACTCCCACAAGAGGTGCCTATGCTTCCTAATTGACTATTTAAAATTACAATACCGTCTTTCCATGAAGAAACGCCAGGCAAATAAGAATACCCACCGGCTCCGGATTCAATTACATCAACTACCCATACATTTAAATATTTAGAGGGATCCCAATCCACTAATTTTTTCACATCATCATCTGCACTAAATGTTTGATCCGAAACATATCTTGTTATTCCATTTGTACAATTTCCATTAGGATCAATAGTGGCCAGTTTAAATTGAATTCCTATATCAGCAGCTATACTTTTAAACGAAGAAACAATATCGCTCGTATCATCATTTAGTTTTCGGTAATCTGTATTAATTACTTTAACAGCATCAATAATCTGGTCATCTGAAATATTCTCAGCTCCATAATTGTGAATAATATGAAATACCATTGGTATTGTATATACAGTACCTGAAGCAACTTTATAATGCGTGCTCTCATATTGTTTATAGTAATTATTAAGTGCCTCCTGTTTTTTAGCATATTCAGGATCTAATTTCATTTCTTGCTCCATTGCTTGGGCAGTTCCACACCAATCTAATTTTTGAGAATAGGTTAAATGAGGAACGATTATGAAAGCACTAAAAACTACAGCTAAAGTATATTTAAACATATCTAATTAAATATTTATAAACCAAATGCAAGTTAATACCAAGACTAGAAAGAAAAATGTAACATTTTTATTTAATTAACAGCTATTTTATAAAATACATAAGGAGAGTTCTAAAAATTATATTTTTTGTTTCCTCTCCCTTAATCCCTCTCAAAGAGAGGGACATAAATTGTAATTTTTAGAACTCCCCATAAGATTTACAAGGTAATAATATTTCAAATAAAAAACCCGCTGAGATATTCCATCTAGCGGGCTTTTATTTATTGTAAGCTTAATAAATTTTAGAAACTTGGAAGGTTTCTTCTTCCGGTTCTTATCTTATAATAAAGCGAAACGAACAAAAACATGTAGGTATCTTTATTAGTAGGGTCTCCTCTTTGGGTATAACCCGCATTTATTTCTTCACTTTTATCGGCAAGGGCAGCTGCTATTGGTCCACCGGTTATTTCTAATGTTGCATTATCAACATAAGTAGTACTTACATCGTCAATATAATCAGTAAACGTTTTTCTGATTCCAAATTCTAGTCCTATAGAAAATGTTCTATTAACAGGAACACGCATGCCCAAACCAAATGGTATAGCTACTGCTAATCTAGAATATGGTGTACGAGTTGGAGCCAAAGGTCCTAATTTTTGCCCTTCTGTTCCATAAGAATGTAAATTATACCATTTACCATTATATTTTGCCTGTGGATTAAAATAAAATCCCCCAAAACCAGCAAACACATATAGGTTGGGAGTAAATGCACCTCCTCCACGCATGCCCCTCAAACGATATCTTCGGGCATCTTTTTCTTTAATTATATTATATTCCACCTGGCCTGATAATTCTAATATTGGTGATCTGAAACTAAGATTTCTATGACTACGAAAATATTCTTTAGTAAGAGAATCTGCTCCACTAACATAACCTAAGGCAAAACTACCTCTTAATGCTATTTTTTGTGTAAGTCTGTAACGTAATAAAATTGAAGTGCTTGGACGAGTGGCTGCAAATTCTAAATCTCGGGCAAAATTACTACCTACATCATTAGCTCCTCCTAATTCACCTAAAAAATTAGCCGCGCCTAAGCCATAAGCTATTTGAAAACGTTCCTTTTTCCAACGTTGAGAATAACTTGCGCTACTCATTACGAGTATGCTCAATACAATGAGGAGAATATGTTTTATCATAATTTTTACATTTAAAAATGTATAATCAAGCAATTATACTCAAAATTATCGAAAAAGTTTCAGTTTCTTTTATCAATTCCCCACATTAATTTATTTCTAATAGTTTTAAAGAAATTTTGATCATGAGATTTGATCAAATTAATTTTAAAACTTGACCGTGAAATAATCATTTCTGTAGACGAATCGATGGTTTCAGACCTTGAATCGAGTGTGACTAGAAAAAATTGATTTCTACCTTCCACTTTAAGTTTTATGGTAGATGTATCGGGAACTACTATGGGTCTTACATTTAAATTATGAGGAGCAATGGGTGTTAATACAAAATTTTCGGTTCCGGGCACAACAATAGGCCCTCCACAACTTAAGGAATAGCCCGTAGATCCGGTAGGTGTACTTATTATTAAACCATCGGCCCAATAGGAGTTTAAATATTCTCCATCTATGTATGTATGAATAACAATCATAGAAGCTGTATCTTTTTTATGAATGGTTATTTCATTTAAAGCATAATTGGTTTCGCCAAATAATCCCTTTTCGGTATCCAGTTTAACTAAAGTTCTGGGGTCGAGTAAAAAATTTTTTTCGACAATGTTATTAATTGCCATTTCAATAGCTTCTTTTGAAATGCTTGACAAAAAGCCCAATCTTCCCACATTTATTCCCATTACGGGTATTTGAGAATCTCTTACAAGTGTAATAGTATCGAGTAAAGTTCCATCCCCTCCTATGCTAAACAAATAATCTGTAGATTTTTGCAATCCTTTATGATCATTAAAAACTTTAGGTTTAGAGGTAAATTGAATACCGGCTATTTTTAATTGCTCATAAAATTTATCATAAATGAGCAAGGGAAATCTTTTCTCTTCTAAAAGGCTGATAAACTTTTGAACGTATGGCGTAACTGCAGCATCAAACTGCCTACCGTATATGGCTGTTTTCATTAATATACTTTTTTATATAGGTGCTATATAGTGTAAAAATATTCCTGTTTCTTTCATTTTATTGATAGAATAATCTATTCCCAATACTTTATCATAATAGGTAACGTAATTTAACGAAATGCCTGCTCCAAGCAAAAAAGTATTGGTTAAAGAATTTCCAACGTAATAATATTTATCACAAACATATCCGGCATCAACATATCCATTGAGGTAAATCGTATAATGTATTTTTTTAAATTTTTCGGTTTTTATAAACGGGATTTTAGTAACCTGCGTAGGCACTAAAACAAACCTCAATTCAGATTTTGCTAAAGCATAATGTTGACCATCTATTACATAATAATCATAGCCTCGTACATAATCACTATAACCCAGGGCTCTTTGCAAAAAATAAGACGGCTTTCCCGGAACAGAAATTTTTCCTTTTATTCCCCAGGCAGTATAAAATCGCTTGTTAATTTTTGAGTAATATTTACCATTTAATAAAATATAATCAGCATTGAGATGGTAATCTCCGATAATTCCCAAGCCATTTTTCATTGCATCAAGAGCAACATAATAGCCCAACATTGGGTAATACTTAGAATCCCGTTGATCGTATTCAAATTTATAATAGACTGAAAAATATTTAAATACCGATGCACTATTAAGAAAATAATCCGGATTATAGCTTACAATTGGAGTACTTACAGATGCAAAATTATATTTTACTTCCCAATAATGCATGGCCCTTAAATTTTTACGATAGGTAAGGCGAATGCCTTGAGAAAATCTTTCTCTTGTGTAAGTATTTTCTTCTTTATAATAAACTTGCTCGTTATTAGCAGTAGCATAAGTGGTTTCATGATTTCTATTAAAATCGGCTACAATGCCCATGCCTACCGTTTGTTTTTTATTGATGTATGGAATGGTATATGAAAATGCCATGTCTTCATTGTATCCCATTTGAAATTTAAATTTCAACGATTCTCTTCTCCCTCTAAAATTGTCTTTCACAATATATACGCCATAATCTGTTCGTGAAAAGTCTTTGGTTTTCCACCATACATTAAAATTTCTGTCGGCCAATTCAAAAATTGGAAAGGGCCATATATACCAGCGTTCAACCACTGTTATTTTAACATTCATGTTTAAGGAATCTTTTCTAACCGTATCAATGGTTACAAAATTAAACAGAGAAGTGTTTAATAGATTTTCGCGGCTCTTACTTATATTCTCAGCTAAATCCGAAAGAACAAGGGTATCCTTTTCATGAAACATGAGTTCTCTTAAAATGATATTGCGTTTTGTTATTTGATTGCCTTTTACTTGAATGCTATCAATAACAACAAATGGCGAAAAAGGATTAGAATGAGACTGATTAGAGAGCAAGAGGAATAAGAAAGCAACTAAAACTATTGATGTGTAATACGCCCGTAACAATGAAAGAAATTATATATTAAGATACTTCATTAATGCATCATATCTTTTTTTCATGTCGTCTCCAAATTCACTTTGATGAAATGAAGCCACTACTGTATAGTTTTTTCTATAGAAGGATTGCATAATGGCACTTAAATCCTGTCTATTGATATTAAGTGTTACTTCCATTTTTGTAGAATCAGGATTTGAGCTTAAATACGCGCTCACTACTTTTGCTCCATTGGCTTCAACTATATAGGCTATTTCAGAAAGAGAATAATTGCTTGTATTTACTTCTAATACCAATACGGATAGCAAATCGGTAGTAGCTATTATTTTTGAAAACTGCTGTGCTAAATCGTGTAAGGTAATAGAGCCAATATAATTATTGTCGTTATCTAAAACGGGTACAATGGTTAAATCCATACTCCCCACCATTTTAATAACTTCATATATATGTTGTTCAGCTCTAACAAATGGGCGAATTAATTTAAGTTCATGATTGCCTATTGGTTCATCAAATAAACTTAGATCATATATATCGGCATCTGAAATTAATCCTAAAAATTCAACATTGTTAACGATAGGCAAATGGCTTACCCTAAACTCATCCATAAGATTGAGTGTTTTAAGACCTGTGTAAGAGGTTTTAACTAATGGTAAATCATTTGATATTAATTCTCTTGCAATCATTTTGTTAATTATAAAACACCACTACTTTTTATAGTATTACTCAACATCTATTTTTTAAATCTCTTTTCTTTTAAAAAGCAGAGTCTGACCAAAATTCTTTTTTATTTGATATTTTTTGTATACTTGGTTAAATAGGTTGTTGTACAAACTTACTAAAATAAATTTGAGTATAAGATTAACCCCTAGAATTATGACCCGATTAAGTGTAAACATCAACAAAATTGCTACTCTTAGAAATTCAAGAGGAGGCAATTTACCCAACTTACTTACTGTAGCATGTGATTGTGAAAAATTTGGTGCCGAAGGTATTACCATTCATCCCCGGCCAGATGAAAGACATATTAGATATACAGATGCCCATGCATTAAAACCGCTTTTAAAAGCAGAATTTAATATTGAAGGTTACCCCTCACATAAATTTATAGAATTGGTATTGAGAATAAGGCCCGAGCAAGTAACCTTGGTGCCCGATTTGCCCAATGTTTTAACATCGAACCAGGGTTGGGATACGGTTGCCAATAAAGAATTTTTAAAAGATGTGATTCATAAATTAAAAGACAATGGCATGAGAACTTCCATATTTATGGAAACGAATTTAAAAGCCATTGAAGCTGCCGTTAAAACAGGTACTGATTGCATTGAATTGTATACAGAAGACTATGCAAAACAGTATCATAAAGATAAAGAAGCGGCTATTGTTCCTTATGTAAAAGCTGCTAAATGTGCTAAAGATTTAGGCTTTGAATTGCATGCCGGGCATGATCTAAATCTCGATAATTTAGAATACTTTCATAAAGAAATCCCTAGTTTAGCCGAAGTCTCAATCGGACATGCTTTAATCAGTGATGCCCTTTATTTTGGATTGGAAAAAACCATTCACATGTATAAGCAATGCTTGAACCATCATAAAAAGAATGGTAAAAAGTAACCTCTTTATATGAACTTGTTTTACCAACAATTTGGCAAGGGTCCTGCTTTTATTATTCTACACGGATTATTTGGCTCATCGGATAATTGGAAAACCATTGGAAATACTTTAAGCCAACAATTTGAAGTTTTTTTAATTGATTTGAGAAATCACGGACGTTCTTTTCATTCTCCTGAATTTAACTATTCAGCTATGAGTAATGATATAGAAGAATTGATTCTCGAAAAAAATTTAGATACTATCATTCTTATGGGTCATTCCATGGGAGGTAAAGTTGCCATGACTTATGCCTTGCAACATCAAGAAAGAATTAATAAACTTATTATCGTAGATATTGCTCCTAAATATTATCCTCCTCATCATCAAAAATATATTGACGCATTTCATTCTATTAATTTAGATACAGTTACTTCACGAAAGGAGGTAGAGCAACATTTTACAGAACGTGTATCGGATATTGGCGAAAGACAATTGCTACTTAAGAATTTATATTGGAATGAAAACGATCGCCTGGCCTGGAGGCTAAATATTGATGCTATTAGTAACAACATTGAAGAAATGTGCCAGGGACAAGAAGCATTTGTTTCAAAAGCTTTCAATAAGCCCTCTTTGTTTATTAGAGGAGAAAAGTCAAAATATATTTCAAATGAAGATGAAAAATTGATTAAAAATTTATTTCCGCAAGCGCATATAAAAACGATACCTGATGCAGGACATTGGCTACATGCAGAAAAACCACAGGAGTTTTTGGAGTGTATTTTTAGGTTTGTAGAATAAGCTCTGCCAAAGTTTTAAACTTTGGCAGAGCAATAAAATACTTTCGTGTTAATTCGTGAAATTCGTGTCTAAACCTATTTATACTTAATATTCATTTTAGTAAAAGTATCACCTTGAATTGCCTCAATGGCTTTTTTGTATTCAGGGTTGATTTCATTTACAATTTGCAAATACTCTCCATTTACCCATATCTGACGTGTAATCCATGCCCTAATTTGATTGGTAATAAGGTCTTGAGAAATTTTTATTTCCTTTTTATTTTTCTTGACGCCTTTTTTCTCTGCATAATCCAGAAAAGTGCTTAGGAATTTTTTATCCACAATAAACTTTGTTTTAAAGGTTTCAAAATCGGGATAGTCTTTTTTAATCTGTTCTCTATTTTTATCAACATATTCTAAACTAAAAGTATTGAAAACTCCTTTTGCAAAAAGATCAAAATAGTAGGGCGTATTTTTGGTTGTATCAACAGGAACAAAAATGTCGGGCATAATGCCACCACCTCCATAAACAGTACGTTTGTTGATCATTGTGAAAGACTTTAAAGAATCAGGAAAGTGAATACTATCTGCATGAAACAATTCTCCTGTAGCCAAACGATCTGAAAGAGCTTTGTAATATTTTTCTACACCTTCACTATAAGGTATTTGAATACATCGGCCCGAAGGTGTATAATAGCGAGCAATGGTTATTTTTAATGTAGATCCATCAGATAATCGAAATGGTTTTTGAACCAAACCTTTACCAAATGAACGCTGGCCAATTACAATTGCCCTATCCCAATCTTGCATAGCTCCGGATACAATTTCACTGGCAGAAGCAGAGCCTCTATCAATCAATATGGCCAATTTACCTTCTTTAAATTCTCCACCGTAGGTAGAAAAAGATTCATTTTTAGGGCTTGTGAGACCTTGTGTATATACAATTAATTTATTCTCTTGTAAAAATTCATTAGCCAGCTCAATAGCTGAATTTAAATACCCTCCCGGATTGCCTCTTAAATCGAGAATGAGGCTTTTCATTCCTTTTTGCTTAAGCTTACTCAAACCTTCTTTAAATTCAGTATCTGAAGTAGCGCCAAAACGATTGATTTTAATATACCCAATTTCTGGAGTAGCCATATAGGCTGCATCTAAAGTATATATTGGAATTTTATCTCTTACAATGCTAAAATCAATCAAGTTTTTTACACCCCTTCTTAATATGCTAATATTAACAACCGTTCCTTTATTTCCTCTTAGCTTTTTTAATACATCTTCATTGGTAATTTTAACTCCGGCAGCATCTTTCCCTTCTATTTTTACAATTTTATCTCCCGCTAAAATTCCTAGTTTTTCAGAAGGGCCTCCACTAATGGGCGACATCACTTCGATAGTATCGTTTAAAATATTGAACTGAACTCCTATTCCTTCAAAATTACCCTGAAGTGGCTCGTCCATTTTTTTCATTTCTTCTTCAGTCATGTATGCTGAATGAGGATCGAGCTCTTTGAGCATTCCAATAATAGCATATTCAGTAAGCTTCTGCGTATTTACAGTATCAACATAATATTTATTAATTAAGTCGATAGCAGCACCAAATTTATCTTGTGGTGAAAGCTTAGGAGATTGTAGCGTTGGGGAAAGGGGTTGTTGTTGCGCAAATGTTAAACCAAAAGAAAATAAAAAAAATTGAAGAATACTGATAATTTTAAATCGCATAAGCATAAAGATATTTAAGGCTTTCTAAAAATTGAATTATTTTATTTCCTCTCCCTTAATCCCTCTCTAGAGAGGGACATAAATGAATAATTTTCAGAAAGCCATTTAGTTAAACTTTAAAAATAACAATTTATTTATGTAATGCCTTGTTAATACATGTTAAGATCAAATCCTTTTCAAAGCCTTTTGAGGCGATGTATTGCATTGCCTTTAATTTTTCTTCGTAAGAAATAGTTTCGTTTTTTGTTTTGGCATGAAATAAATCGAGAATTGTTTTTTTATAATCCTCTTCATCAATTTCGGCAAGGCCTATTTCTATTAAGTGATGAGGCAGCATTTTTTGTTTTAATGCCATTTCTATTTTTAACCTCCCCCATTTTAAATGCTTGAATTTGCTAATGGAATAAAGTTTACAAAAGCGTTCGTCATTTATAAAATTGTCTTCTATTAACTGATCAATTATTTCTTGAATAGTTTGAGATGAAAGTTCAAATTCTTTGAGCTTGCTTGTTACCTCATGTGTGCAACGATCTTGGTAAGCACAATAATGCATTATTTTTTTGAGTGCTTCTTGAGGTGTCAATGCAATTTAATTTAGATGAATAACGACACGAATTTCACAAATTTTAAGTAAAGAGCAAAAGATCTTAAGACACGAATTGGCACTAATTAACACTAAAACACAAAATGCGAAATCTCTCATGAAATTTCGCATTCTATTCTTAAATCAAAAATCGTAAATCTAAATTACAAGGTTCCTCTTCTCTCCTGCTCTAATTCTATTGCTTCAAAAAGGGCTTTAAAATTTCCTTTGCCAAACGATTTGGCTCCTTTGCGTTGAATAATTTCAAAGAAAACCGTTGGGCGGTCTTCAACCGGTTTGGTGAAAAGTTGTAATAAATAACCTTCATCATCACGATCAACTAAAATGCGGTGCTTTTTTAATTCGGCAATGCTCTCATCTATTTTTCCTACACGAGAAAGATCATCATAATAAGAATCGGGTACATGCAAAAACTCAATACCGCGATCACGCAATTGTGTTACCGTATCAATAATATTATCAGTAGCCACTGCAATATGTTGCACACCGGCACCACCATAAAAATCAATGTATTCTTCTATTTGAGATTTTTTGCGGCCTTTAGCAGGTTCATTTATGGGAAATTTTATTCTTCCATTTCCATTGCTCATTACCTTACTCATTAAAGCAGTGTATTCGGTAGAAATATCTTTGTCATCAAAAGAAACAAGCTGAGTAAAGCCCATTACTTTTGCATAAAACTCAACCCATGTATTCATTTCTCCCCAACCTACATTGCCTACCATGTGATCAACATATTTCAATCCTATTTCAGTTGGATTATAGGTGCTTTCCCATTTTTTAAAACCCGGCATAAAAAGGCCTTTGTAATTTTTTCGTTCTACAAAAACATGTACTGTTTCACCATAGGTATGTATACCCGAAAGTTTCACTTCACCATGTTCGTCTTTTTTAACCGTTGGCTGCATATACGCTTTTGCTCCACGTTTGGTTGTTTCTATAAAAGATTTTTCAGCATCGTCAACCCATAATGCCACTACTTTTACGCCATCTCCATGTTTAGCTAAATGGGTGTTGATTTCCGATTCAGGTATGAGAGGCGTAGTTAATACCAAAGTTATTTTATCTTGTTTGAGTACATAAGAAGTACGGTCTTTTAATCCGGTTTCTAAACCGGCATAAGCATACGACTGAAAGCCAAAAGCTGTTTTATAAAAATGTGCCGCTTGCTTGGCATTGCCTACATAAAATTCTACGTAGTCGGTTCCGTTTATGGGTAAAAAATCAGTTATTGAATTTGTGTTGGTTGGCTGTGATAATGTTTCTGGTTTCATATAATAAAGATTAGCTAATTAGCTAATTTGATGATTAGCTAATTGGTGGATGAAATTTTGTTAATATTTTTAGATGTTGAAATGATACTGTTTAATACTTTATTAATGGATTCAAGTTTATCAAAAAGCTTATCGGGATTCTCATAATTCTTAGCTCGTTCGCAGATTAGAAGCCAGTACATAGTTTCATCGGCTTCTTTGGCGGCTATTTTTATTTTATGAATAAAATCATTCTTGCTTTCCGCATTTTGAGCTTCTCGTACATTAGCTCCAATTGAAGTTCCTGATTTTAATAATTGTCTTGCAATAGAATATTTTCTTTTTTCTTCCAACATTTCACAAAACTCAACAATGTCAATAGAAAATTCAAAAGTTAAATTTACAATCAAATTATCTTTGTATTTAGGATTGTCATTCCGCATAGTTTTTTAATTTATATTTAATTCCTTCATCTGCTAATTAGCTAATCATCTCATCAGCTAATTATTTTATTCATTCCATGATTTAAAGTAATTCATATTTGCAATCTTCATTGCATCTTCAGTAATTTTTAAAGGCTTAAAAGTGTCAACCATAACGGCTAATTCTTTGGTTTCTTTTTGGCCAATGCTTCTTTCTGTTGCTCCCGGGTGAGGACCATGTGGTATGCCGGCAGGGTGTAATGAAATTAAACCTTGCTCCACATCATTTCTGCTCATAAATTCGCCTTCTACATAATACAGCATTTCATCTGAATCAATATTGCTATGGTTATATGGGGCAGGAATAGAAAGCGGATGGTAATCATACAAACGCGGACAAAATGAACAAACCACAAAAGCATCCGTTTCAAAAGTTTGATGAACAGGTGGTGGCTGATGCACGCGACCGGTTATGGGTTCAAAATTATGAATAGAAAATCCATAAGGATAATTGTAGCCATCCCAGCCAATCACATCAAAAGGATGCGAAGCATATATGTATGGATACATTAAACCTTGTTTTTTTATTTTAATAAGAAAGTCTCCTTTTTTGTCGTAAGTGTCTAATGTTAAGGGTCGCTTGATATCTCTTTCGCAAAACGGTGAATGTTCAAGCAATTGCCCAAAGTGATTACGGTAACGTTTAGGTGTATAAATAGGATGATAAGATTCTAGGTATAAAATGCGATTGTCTTCAGTATTAAATTCAATTTGATAAATCATTCCGCGGGGAATAATTAAATAATCTCCAAATTCAAAAGGGATATTGCCCAACAGGGTTCTTAATGTACCTGTTCCTTTGTGAATAAAAAGCATTTCATCGGCATCGGTATTTTTGTAAAAATAATCTGTCATTGATTTGCGAGGAGCGGCAACTCCAATCAAAACATCATTATTGACAAGTAATGGCGTACGACTTTCTAAAAAATCATCTTGAGCAGGAACAGAAAATGTTTTAAGACTATATGATTTTAAAGTTTTTTCAAAGGCAATTTTAGGTTCAACGGAATAAGGAGTGCCTACTTCTTTTACCATTGTTGGCCTATGAGTATGGTATAACAATGACGACATTCCTGAAAACCCTAGTGTGCCAAAAAGCTGTTCGTAATAAATTCCACCATCCGTTTTTTTATAAACGGTATGTCGCTTTTGCGGAATTTGACCAAGGGTATGATAAAATGGCATTTTTTTAAGTTTAATTTTTTAATCAAATTAATAGAAAAATAAAGATACTATAAAAAGAGAAAAACATAAATGAGCAAAGTCATAATAAAAGCGTTTAAAATCGATTTCTATTTTATTTTTCATCTTCAATACATTATATTGCTACACATTTTTTATCTTATCAGCCAATTTTGCCTCCCCCAAGAAGCTTAATTAAAGAAAAATAAGCATTCCATGATAAAAGGATTAATAGATTATTTTATTCCTGCATCCATTTCAAGGCATGACGAAGATATTTACCATCGTTCGCAACTCTTTGTGAATTTTATTCTCATTACCATATTTTTTTCAATTTTATATTCTTCAATAAGTTGTTTCATTGATTTTACTCCGGGTATTATTACTATGGGAATTTGCAGCATTATTTTTATTGTGCTGCTGTTTCTTTTTAGAATTTTAGGCAAGGTTGAAATATTCGGAAACCTATACTTAATTGCAGGAACAATAGCTATTTCATTAGTAGTATATTATTCCGGAGGCATGAAATCAAACATTGCCCCTTGGTTTATTGTGCCTCCTGTTACAGCAACACTTTTAGTAGGTAAAAAAAGTGGATGGATATGGGCTGTTATTTGCACTATTTTGGTAAGTATATGTGCCATAGCAGGATTTTTAGGCTATGTATATCCTATGAAATTTAATCAGGAATGGATACATATTTTTACTTTTACCACTCATTTAGGATTGTTACTCATTGTTTATGCCGTAACATTAGTATATGAATCAGGCAAAACAAGTTTAATGCTTAAAATAAAACGCAGAACATTAGAAATTGAAGCTCAAAAAGAAATTATTGATAGAGAAAGAATAAAATCTGAAAAACTTTTGCTCAATATTTTGCCTGCAAAAACTGCCGATGAATTAAAACGTTTTGGCAAAACAAAAGCCAAACGTTATGAATTGGTAAGCGTATTATTTGCCGACTTTAAAAATTTTAGTCATATCTCAGAACAATTAAATCCGGAAGATTTAGTAATGTATATCAATCACTGTTTTACTGAATTTGATAAGATTATTGAAAAATACAATATCGAAAAAATTAAAACAATTGGCGATGCCTATATGTGTGCAGGAGGCATTCCCTCTATTAATCAAAGCAATCCGATAGATGTAGTGAATGCGGCTATGGAAATTCAGGAGTTTATGAAAGAATTAAAATTTGATGCCGACATTAAATTTGAAGTACGAATTGGTGTTCATACAGGTCCTATTGTGGCCGGAATAGTAGGCTTAAAGAAATTCTCGTATGATATATGGGGAGAAACGGTAAACATTGCGTCTTATCTTGAATCACATAGCGAGGTTGGCAAAGTAACCATTTCTGAAATGACTTATGAATTAATAAAACATGAATTTAATTGTACTTATAGGGGCGAAATACAAGCTAAAGGAAAAAATCTCATTCCCATTTATTTTGTAAATGGCCGTAAAGTAATGAGCACAACTCCAAAACCACTAATCGTTTCCTAAAAAGCCTTACCTTTGTCGTTTACTTACTAAATTAGTAAATGGGTAAATTTTACGACTCAGTAATTTGTCCTTTACCAATTGAAAATGAAACATAAATGCAACAAAAAATTCTAGTTATAGGTTCATTAGGTCAGGTAGGCACAGAACTTGTTATGAAACTTCGAGAAATTTTTTCCGAAGAAAACGTAATTGCCAGTGATGTTAAAGCCCACGAAGATATAATTTATGAAGGCGTCTACGAGCAATTAAATGTTTTAGACAAAAGTCGATTATTTGATATTGTAAAAAAACATAAAATAACTACTGTTTACCACTTAGCCGCTCTTTTATCGGCCACAGCCGAAAAAAAACCTGATCTGGCCTGGGATTTAAATATAAATGGATTGTTTAATGTATTGAATCTTGCTAAAGAAAAACATATTTCAAAAATATTTTGGCCAAGCACTATAGCTGTATTTGGCTCTAACACGCCTAAAAAATTAACTCCCCAATACACCATTATGGAACCCAATACCATTTATGGAATAAGCAAACAGGCCGGGGAACGTTGGTGTGAATATTACCATAATAAATATGATGTAGATGTAAGAAGCATACGCTATCCGGGATTAATAGGTTATAAATCAAAACCAGGAGGCGGCACTACTGATTATGCTGTTGATATATTTCATGAAGCCTTAGAACAGGGCAGATACAGTTGCTTTCTTAAAGAAAATACAACCTTGCCCATGATGTATATGCCTGATGCCATAAGGGCAACCATAGAAATTACTGAATCAGCTGCCTCAACTATTAAAATAAGATCGAGTTACAATTTAGCCGGAATGAGTTTTTCTCCTGTACAATTAGCAGATGAAATAGCTAAATACATTCCTGATTTTTCATGCACTTATCAAGCAGATTTTCGTCAACAATTAGCAGAAGGTTGGCCTCAATCGATTGATGATACGCATGCAAGAAAAGATTGGAATTGGAAACCCGAATACGATCTTAGAAAAATGACTGCTGATATGATTCACAATCTGCAAATTGTTAAAACAAACGTTTAAAGTTTTCTAAAAATTACATCTTGTCCCTTTCTCTGAGAGGGCAGGGAGAGGAAATAAAAATGCAATTTTCAGAACGGCCTTAACATTTTTTCTATTTTTATAAATTGTTTACCATATTGTTCTTAGTAATTTTAAACATTGAACTTTGAACATTAAAACATTGAACTCTAAATTATGAGAATAATCATTCCAATGGCAGGCATGGGCAAACGAATGCGCCCACATACCCTCACAGTTCCAAAGCCATTATTGCCTGTTGCAGGAAAACCTATTGTACAGCATTTGGTTGAAGAACTTGCTAAAGTATGTGCTGAACCTATAGAAGAAGTAGCATTTGTAATTGGCAGGTTTGGACAAGAAGCTGAAAACAATCTCAAAAAAATAGCAGAACGTATTGGAGCAAAATGTTCCATCTATTATCAAGATGAGGCTCTTGGAACTGCACATGCTATTTTATGTGCCAAACCCACATTGAAAGAAAAAATTATTGTAGCTTTTGCCGATACTTTATTTGTTGCCGATTTTAAACTAGACGATTCGAAAGATGGTATTATTTGGGTTCAAAAAATTGAAGACCCAAGGGCTTTTGGCGTTGTTAAAGTAAATGAACAAAATAAGATTACTGATTTTGTTGAAAAACCTCAAACATTTGTTTCTGATCTTGCCATTATTGGTATTTATTATTTTAAAGATGGATTATACCTATCCCAAGAGTTGCAATATTTAATTGATAATAATATAAGAGATAAAGGGGAATACCAGCTTACCAATGCTCTTGAAAACATGAAAACCAAGGGCACACAATTTACTCCTGGAAAAGTACAAGAATGGCTCGATTGCGGAAACAAAGATGCAACAGTTTATACCAATAAAAGAGTGCTTGAATTAAAAAAGGATTCAAAAGAATTAAAATCCAATACTTATAAAACTATTAATGCTACCGTTATTGAACCTTGCTATATTGGAGAAAATGTAATTATTGAGAATGCTGTTGTTGGACCACATGTTTCATTGGGAAGTAATACCACGGTAAAAAATTCCATTGTTTCCAATTCAATTATTCAAACTAACACAAAAGTATCCTTTGCTACTATTACGAATTCAATGATTGGCAATTTTGCTGAATTAAGAGGAAAAGCCGATGATTATAGCATTGGCGACTACAATGTAATTACCGTATAAATTATTTTACCTATATTATCAGCATAAACCCAATGCAAATGTTAATCAAACGAAATTTTGTAGTACTTTTTTTGCTTGCCTTCGTTATCTTTTTTAGCTCGTGTAGTTCAGTAAAAAAAACTGCATTAAGTGATTCAGATGATAAACTTTCTAAAAAAGAATTAACAGAACAAGATCAACTCGATTTCGTTTTTTATTACCACAATGCCGAAAAAGAAAAGATGCTGGGTAATTATAAAAATGCAGCAGACTTATTATTTCAATGTTTAAAAATAGATCCGAGCAGCGATGCCGTAATGTATGAACTAGCCGATATTTATGACGTTACCGGAAATACCAAAGACGCTTTATTTTTATCAAAAAAAGCAGCCAAGCTTGAACCTAAAAACAAATGGTACCAATTACAACTAGCAAGCTTATACCAAAAAACAAGCGACTATAAAGATGCCATTCAAGTATACCAACAACTGGTAAATGATTATCCACACTATATTGAATTTTATTATCAATTGGCCTCAACACAAATGTCGGCAGGCGATTTAGAAGATGCCATAAAAACATTTGACCTTATTGAATTTAAAACAGGGGTATCAGAAGATTTGTGTTTACAAAAAGAACGCATTTATATTAAAACCGGAAATATTGAAAAGGCTGTAGAAGAAATCCAAAAATTAATTCACCAAAATCCGCGAGAAACAAAATATTATGGTATGCTCGGTGAATTATATATGGCAAATGATATGAATGATAAAGCCATGGAAGCCTACAATAAGATTTTAGAAATGGAACCCAATAATCCTGAAATTCATTTAGCACTTGCAGAATATTACCGGAATACCGGAAACAAAGAAAAATCTTTTGCCGAAATTTTAAAAGCATTTTCTAATCCTTTGATGGATATTGATACAAAAATTAAAATTCTTCTTTCTTATTATGCCATAACAGAAAAATTTGAGGAACTAAAAGGACAAGCATTTCAATTGGTTGACACATTAGTAGTTGTTCATCCGGATGAACCTAAAGCTTTTTCTATTCAAGCAGATTTTTTATTTCGTGATAACAAATTAAAAGAAGCCCGCGATGCTTACAAAAAAGTAATTGCATTGGATAAAAGTAAATTCATTATCTGGAATCAATTGTTTATTCTCGAATCGCAACTTACAAATTTTGATTCTTTATATGTAGAAACCAAACGAGCTTTGGATCTTTTTCCTACTCAACCCACAGTATACATTTTTAATGGCGTTGCATGTATGCAAAGAAAAAAATATGACGAAGCGGTTACTGTGTTGAAAAATGGGGTTGAAATAATTGCTGATGATAGTTTACTTTCTGCTCAATTTTATTCTTACCTAGGAGATTCGTATCATGAACTAAAGAAAGATTCTCTATCTGATATGTATTATAACAAAACACTAAGCCTAGACCCACAAAATGCTTATGTGTTGAATAATTATAGTTATTATCTATCAGAGCGTGGCGTTAATTTGGATAAAGCATTGGAGATGTCGAAAAAATCAAATGATATAGAAAAAAATAATTCTTCTTTTCTTGACACCTATGGATGGATTTTTTACAAAAAGGGAGATTATGCGAATGCAAAAGTTTGGATTGAAAAAGCATTTGATAATGGAGGTAGTAAAAGTGGAACTATTATTGAACATTTAGGTGATATCAACTACCGCTTAGGCGAAGCTCCAAAAGCTTTAGAATTATGGAAAAAAGCTAAAGAAACCGGAGAGGGTTCTCCTTTACTTGATAAGAAAATTGCTGAGCAAAAATTGTATGAATAATTACCCCTCCCAACCTCCCCAAAGGGGAGGAGTACTTTTAAGTCGCTTTTATTTACTCTTCCTTTTATTATTACTTTCATCCTGTTCTATCTTTAGGTATACTAAAAGCATCCAAAACCAAAATAATGTTAGTTGTAAACCATCTGAAGCTTCAGATAGTATTTTAACTACAGTAAAAAATACGGTAGATCATTATCCGCAATTTCAATGGCTTTCGGCTAAGGCTTCTACTGCTGCTTCTGTTAATGGAGAAAGCAATTCTTTTACTACCCATTTTAGAATACGAAAAGATAGTTTAATTTGGATTTCAGCAGGTATATCTGCTATTGAAGGAGCTCGTGTATTACTCTCTCCTGATAGTATAAAATTTATGGATAGGCTCCACAATACTTTTTATGTAGGCACTTATGCTGAAATAGAAAATATATTTCATGCCAGAATAAATTTCTATCTAGCGCAAGCTGTATTAACTACCAATCTCGCCTATTACTTAAATGACTCTATTAAAAATCAAATAAAAGAAACCAACCAAACAGATTCTACATTCATTTTAACAACCTATAAAGATTCTACCTCATGGTTTGATCGCATTCCTTATTCTTTTGTAACTAAAAATAAGAATGAGAAAAATAAACTCTCTATTTATTTTCCCGGCCGAGATCAATCAACAAAACCTGAGAATGACCCACCCAGTTTGAATATTAATTTTTTGAACGAAAATTGCCGTATTGCATCCTTGTATTTTTATGAAATGGGAAAAAGCCTATTGGTTGAATATTTGTATTCCGATACAAAAACCAATACAGAGTCTTTATTGCCATTAAGCATGACAATAAAATATTTTGAGAACGTAGAATCAAAAGCAAAAGAAGACATATTAATATCTCTTAGTTTTGATAGAATGGAAACAGATAAAGCATTAGAATTTCCGTTTAAAATACCGGCTAGCTATAAGTCGATGAAGTAATGGCTTTCCAAAAATCACAATTTGTGTCCCTCTCGAAGAGAGGGATTAAGGGAGAGGAAGCAAAAAAATTAATTTTGGGAAAGCCTATATTTAATAATATTAGTCGCAATAAATTATTGTTAGTATTTGTATATTAGTAAATCACAAAAAAATTGAAGTATGACATTAAACGAAAAAAAAACTAAAATAAAAAAGCTGGTAGAATCGGCAGATGCGCATGTGTTGCACATGGTTTATCTTTTATTAGAGGGAGATTTAAAAAGTGATTGGTGGGATGAAATTAGTGATGCGGAAAAAAAATCTATAGAAAAAGGCCTTGCCCAAGCTGATAAAGGAGAATTGGTTCCACATGAACAAGTAATGAAAAAATATAAAAAATGGCTTACAAAATAGGGTGGACACCTCAGTCTATTACAACCTTTGATAATATTATTAATTATTTAGAAAAAGAATGTTCACAGAACAGTTATTACACGTCAAACAACTTTAATATACAGAGTTAAACCCATCAAAAAAGAAATAGAATTGATTTCATTTTGGGATAACCGAAAAAACCCTAAAAAGATGAAATATTAAGCCAAATAGATTTTCTCTTTACAAAAATGAGCCGCAGAAAACAAAAAATAAAAAACACCCATTGCCCTAATTGTGATTATACATTTAAGGAAATTGAAAATTTTTGCCCCAATTGCGGACAGGATAATCATTCGCATAATTTACCACTCAAACATTACATTATTGAATTTTTAGAAAGTACTTTACATTTTGACACTAAAATTTTACAAACTTTTAAATTATTACTTTTAAAACCTGGTCAGCTTACAAAAGAATTTAATAATAATATAAGAGCTAAATATGTGCCCCCTATCAGGCTTTATATTTTTATTAGTGTTTTGTTTTTTGGAGTAATTGCATTACTACCTAAAAATTATGTTGGGCTTAATGTAAATGGGAAGAAAATTGAAAATGAAGATGCTCCAATTAGGTATAGCCTTAAGGGCGTTAATGATGCAGACTATGATAAAATAGCAAAAATGGAAATAAGTGATAAAAGAATAGATTCATTGATTATGGTTGGAGGTCATGAGCCCAATTGGTTTTTTAGAAAAATATATATCCACATGATTGAAACCGGTATAAAAAAATCAATAACATTTGGAGAGTTTTTTCATCGAATTTACAAAGGGATTTCAATCATCATGTTTTTGTTAATGCCGGTTTTTGCTTTATATCTTTTATTATTTAACTATAGAAAAAAATTGTTTTACGTAAGGCATCTCAATTTCTCTCTTCATTTTCATAGTTTGGTATTTGTAATAATGCTTTTAGCAGCTATTTTCAAACTCATTCTCCCAAGTTCATTTCCTATTAACACAATAGAAATTATTGGAATTTTACTTTACCTGTGGTTCGCATTAAAAAATGTTTATGATCTTTCGTGGTTTTATTCCCTTATTAAAACATTTTTTATTGGTGTTATCTATAGCATTACTGTGGCCTTCTTTTTAATCTTGTCTTTATTATATGCTATATTTTAAATTATGAAGAATATACTTATAACCCTTGCAGTATTTCTCACAATTTCTTCCTGTCAAAAACTCGAAGATATTTTTCCTTCTCAAAATAGTAGCACAGAAAAAATAAGCATACAATCGGGCATTACTTCAAATTTTAACCAATGGTTAAATGATCATGGATATGCAGCTTATGATTTTGCTCAATACAGTTTAAATGGAGGAAGCTTTGGCGGTAAACAAAATGATAATGATATCCTCGTAAATGAACCTGTAATTTTTATTCATGGCAATTCTGATAAAGCATTAGGTACTGTAACAGGCCAAACCGGTTGGACGAGTTCCATCAAATATTTTCTGGCTAACGGATATAAAGAATCAGAATTGTATGCCATTACCTGGGGACCTGCTGATGCAGCACAAGCAGCCAATCAATACCATTCAAGAGAATACCTTACCCGAATAAGAATGTTTATTAAAGCTGTATTGGAATACACGGGTGCAAGCAAAGTTGATATTGTATGCCATTCAATGGGCGTTACGCTTTGCAGAAAAGCCATTAAAGGTGGTAATGCTTATGATCAAAATGCAGGAGGCAATTATTCTTTAGGCAGCGCCCTAACAAAATACATCGATACTTTTGTTGGTATTGCAGGTGCCAATTATGGTTTGGTGAGTTGCGAATTTTCTAACACACTTACCTGTGATCAAACCAACGGTTTTTTTCCGGGATATAGCTCAAGCAATTATTCTGATTTTTTAGAAGATTTAAATTCATCATCACATTATGAAGGTAATTATGTTTATTCTATTTGGAGCAGCGTAGATGAAGTAATTGGATATAGCTGTATTGTTTATGGTCGTAATACCTGTGAAATTGCAAAACAAGATGGAGAAAAATATTTTTCATCCTATCCTTATGGTCATTTTAACACCAAAGATCTTACGGCAAAATATCAATTGAGCATGGTAAAGAATCATGTTGTAAAATAAGGGCTTTCTAAAAATTGATTTTTTGCATCCTCTCCCTTAATCCCTCTCGAAAAGAGGGACATAAATTGTAATTTTTAGAAAGCCTATAAAATAGCCAATAATTATTTCAGCAAAGTAACAATACCGTTAAATTGAAAGGTTTTCTTAAATACATTTCCCAAACGAATACGATAAATGTAAACATCATCAGGAGAAAGGGCTCCTGTATTATTTAATCTTCCATTCCAACCCAATGTTGAATCATGCGTTTCAAAAACCAACTGCCCCCAACGATTAAAAATTTCAAAAGAATAATCTTGCACATTTACACCCATTGTAATTGGGATAAATGTTTCATTTAAATGATCTCCGCTGGGTGTAAACGTATTGGGAATAAAAAATCGGTATTCGGGATTTACACGTATTGTTAGTACAGCGGTATCTGTACAACCAATAGCATTGTAAACAATTTGTGTGATTTGATAATTTCCGGTATCAGCAAATTGATACGAAAAATTTCCACAATCGCTTTCATTTGATCCATCGCCCATTTCAATACTGCAAGAAGTAGCACCACTCGATAAATCGGTAAAATCAAAAGAAGGATCAAAAATAGATTTTTCAAGTGTATCTGTAGCAATACCTGCTATTGGAGATTCTAATACTGCTATTAAACTACTCTGAAAAAAAGTACTGGTATTAATACATCCATTTGTAGAACTAATTGTAAGTGACACATCGTATATGCCAGCCTGTGTATAAATATGAATCGGATTTGCTTCCGTAGAAGTAAAGCCATCACCAAAATTCCATAAATAAGAAAGCGTTGTACCACTAATGGAACTATCTGTAAATTGAACGCTAAAAGGTTCACATCCAGTTTGAGGTATGGAGCTAAAATCAGCTACCGGCAAAGGATATACTTCAGCAGTATCAACAATTGTTTTGCTACAGCCATTTTCGGTAATTGTTAAAGAAATAGAATGCTTGCCTACACTTGAATAAGAAACATTCTGCGGATTTTGATTGCTTGATGTTTGAGGGGTTGCATCTAACCCAAAATTCCAATTGAACTGAGCATAGGTTTCAAATAATCCATCAGCAAAAAAATCAAAATTATTGCCAGTGATACATTGCCCATCTATTGATTTTATGGTAGGATCAAATTTTGGATAAATAGAAACGGTTGTATAAGCAGTATCTGCACAACCTTGATTATTCCAAGCTACATGCATAACCGTATAGGTGCCCGAATCGGAATAGGTATAAGTTGGATTTGATGTTATGGCAGTATCTGATGTAGATTTTGGGTCTCCAAAATTCCAAAAATATTTTACTGCCTTTGTATTCGTGTTTGAAAAACTATAAGTATAGCCATTGCAAAATTGTTGTTGTGCGGGAATAGTTGCAAAAATATTATCGCAATCAATGATGTTAAACTGAAAATCGCGCTTGGTTGTACTTAATAATACACCATTTCTATACTCAGAAACACAAACTCCTACTACAAACTGGCCTAGCATTGTTGGCTTACCAGTTAATAAGCCTGTTTTAGAATTAATTGAAATTGCCGGAGATGAATTTAGCGGATATGAGCCCGAATAGCCACTCGCCCAATTTACATAAGTATTCGGAAGAGTTGGTGTAGGACATAATGTTGAGTTAGGCCCAGGCATTGGGCAAGCAGAATCTGCACCTAAATAAGGATCGCACAATTCATACACCAATGAGTCTCCATCTAAATCGGTTGCAGAATGATCAAAATCAATATCGTTATAAATGCATAAAAATATGGGTGGAAAATTATTAAAATTAGGGCTTGAATTTTTGTTCACTACTTCTGAACCTGGAATGTGCGCCACATCTGTTGCGCCTGTTAAATTTGGATTTTTCAAATTGATAATCGTATTGTTTCTGCAACAGCGTTGGTAAATTAAATCGTATCCTCCAACAATGGGAGGAAGATTAACCGTTTCTTGGTATACACCTTCTTCAACACAAATATTGGTAGGCGCCACCAAACAAGGATCATTAGAAGTAAGCGGAATTGAAGTAACAACAGGACTATACATTGCTATTGTTTGCACCAAAGTGCCACTCGCATTATAAATAAATAAAGATGCCGGATCATCAAATGGAGCCAAGCCATTGTAACAATCTCTATATAATTTGAGCGTAATTTGGTATTGACCACTTCCTAAATCATGATAATACAATTCACCACCTACAATATGTGTAGCAAAAGTTGGGATACCAGAAAGCAAGAAGAATAAAAACAAGTAGATCTTGTTTTGCATATGGTATTGAAGTATTTCTATGCAAAGATAGTCAATTACTTATAGAATTGAAAGAGGCTATTCCCAATCCAGGCCATTCTCCTAAAACAATCTCTCCATCTTCTTTTACTTTGTTTCCTGAGAAGGGATCATTATTGATAAGATAAACACCATCTAAATCGCACCAATCGGCAAGTGGCGCTAATTGCGCTGCTGCAGAAACTGCACATGAAGTTTCTGTCATACAACCTATCATTATTTTTAAATTTAATTCTCGCGCAAGCGCAATCATTTTTAAAGCTTCGTGAATGCCTGTGCTTTTCATGAGTTTAATATTAATACCATGAAAAACTCCTTTTGCTTTTTTTACATCTTCTAATCTTTTGATTGATTCATCAGCAATAATAGGTAATGGACTTTTTTCAGTAAGCCAAGCGGTATCTTCAAAATTATTTTTGGAGAAAGGTTGTTCAATAAACAATGCGCCTTGTTCTTTTAGCCAATATGCCATATCTAAGGCATAGTGTTTGTCAATCCAACCTTGATTAGCATCAACAGAAAATATTTTATTGGAAAAAGATTTTACGGTAGTAATTAATTCTTTATCGTTTCCCTTGCCTAATTTTATTTTTAAAATTTTAAACTGATTAAATTTTTCTAGCTTTTCTTTTATTACTTCCTTAGCATCAATACTAATGGTGTATGAAGAATACGGAATATTTATTGGCTCAATCCCTAACATTTCATAACAAGGCTTATTTAATATTTTTCCAACTAAATCGTGTAGGGCAATATCAATTGATGCTTTTGCTGCATTGTGCCCTACTTCTACCTCATCAACGTATTTTAAAATTTCAGCAATATTTAGTGGATTAAATTTTTCGATTTTAAGTTTCGATAAAAACAGGATTGCCTCCTCAGCTGATTCTTCTAAATAGGGAGGAAGACTGGCTTCTCCATATCCAATTAAATTTTCGTGATGTATTTGTACAAGTATTGCAGGTGTGGTTGTACGTGTTCCGGTTGCTAATGCAAATGGATAGCGGAGTTGGAGGGTGTATGGAGAGAAAGATAGCTTCAAGAGAAAAAAATTAACCGCAGAGACGCAGAGGCGCAGAGAGGCTTATTATTCAAAATATTTAACTGAAATATTTGCATGGATTTATTTTCTCTGTGTCTTCGTGCCTCTGCGATAAAAACGCTATTCTATAATTTTTTCCTGTTCTACTTGTAAAATTTCTTTTGTAGCATCATTATAAACAAATGCTATAATAGAACAATGTTGTGCCTCCCAAGCATCATTTACTGTATAAGTATAACTTAATGTTTTCGCATAGCCTGTTGTAATTGCTCCTGTTGCAACAGTATCTCCCCAGGTTCCATTAATGGCATCGCGCAATACATGATAATGAACATAATCTTCTACATCTGTAGCAACACTATTTACATAATTTTCTTGAGTAGCCACAATACTGTCTTCTATTATAAAAACACAAAGGTGATAAGTGCCATTCAAACTAGATAAAAACTCAGTATTTACATGCGTGCATAATCTTCGTTCAGTAGTATCAAAATCATTTACCATTTGAATATATGCAGTAGGCGTTTTATTTACTAATGTGTCAACTGTTGCAGCCCAATTATCTTTAGTAATCAAATACGAACTATTTGTTTCAATGCGATTAATCATACCTGTTGGAAAAACATCATTGGTTTGAAAATAAGTATTGAGCTCTGCTCCTGCATCTGTATTAAAATCATAGGTGTATTTGTCATTGTCTGTTTTTGCAAAAAAACCTGCATGAATGGCAAGAATTACCAATTGATCTCCGTAAGTATTTTTTAAATCTGTAGCAATATCATGCGCAGCCGGACAATTCACACATTTATGGCCCGTAAAATCTTCCAATAAAATTTTTCTAATTGGGCTAGAATAGGGAGTAAAATCAGGAACAGGGCATTTTACTGTATCAACCGCATTTTGGTTTTGTTCTTCAACATAAGGGCCTGTTATTTTGTCGCAAGAGCTAAAAAATAAAATTCCCAAACCCAAAAATATATAGAGCAGTTCCAAAAATTGTATTTTTTTATTTCCTCTCCCTTTATCCCTCTCAAAGAGAGGGACGCAAATTGTAATTTTGGGAACTGCTCTATAATTAAACTTCGACATATTTTTATAATTTATTGATGAACTCGTTTATTTCAGTCCTCCCTCTCCTCCTTCGACTTCGCTCAGGACATGTTCGGAGAAGGCTGGGGAGAGGTCTTAAAAACTATCCGTGATTGTAACTAGCAATCCATTTGATGCAGGAACATTTCTACACACACCTCCCACGCAAAACACGCCTGCACGTTGACGGCCGTATGACAATGAAATTCTCAAGGCATCTTTCATATACCCTGCAGAAATCGAATAATAGTGCAAACGTTTATCCTCATTTTCATTTCCGTAATTGTATAAATCAGATACAGCAGCAAAATAGTTGGGAGCAATAGTATATTCAAGCAATCCCATTGCCCAAGATCCATTGTCTTGCTTTGTATACAAATGTTGCAGCTCCGTTCTAATCGTATTTTCATCATTTATTTTATATGATAAATCAAGAATTCCAATATGTGAATAAATAATGCCCACGTTGGCGGCTGACTGAACAACTGCTTTATTGTATTCTTGATAGAGGTAAGCGAAAGTTGCTTTTACTTTTGAGCTGAATTTTTTATTGATTTCTAGATTACATTCTTGAGAATACGTTTCTTTTCCTACTTTAAAAAAATTCGATTCATAACCCATATAAGTACTATCAGGCAAAAGTGTTTTATTTAATTCATTTGTACGAGAATAATTGAATGTAATAAGCATTCCATATTTACCACCCAGTTTAGAATCTTTTTTTATTTTGTACATAATTTCTCCCATTAACCCCATTTCTCCATTAGCTTGCGTAGCATAAGAATACATACTTGCAAGGTTGTATGTTTGTTGTCTTGTTAAGGAAGAAAGATAATTGATATCGAGAAAAATGCCCGTTGCAGTTCTATCAGATTTAAACGACATGTTATCAATTCGCTTTGCAGCAAGAGTAATACCTAAGCCTTTTTGAGAATAAGAAGTTTGTACTAGTAAAGACTGCCCGGGCTTGTAAATAAAACTATTAATGGTAGATGGGTCATTTATTTTATACGCATACTCAGAATAAAAATTTATTTTGCCTCGGATAATATTTAACCTACCGGCCATGGCGCCCACATTTTCAGGAAGAATATAAATGGGGTCATTATCTGCCTGGTATTTGCTTACAAAACTTCCACCTAAAATAATTTGAGTTTTCTTTTCAGCTAATTTTACAAAGGTTTCGTTTAAATTAATTTCACCGTCTGCCCCACGCACAATACCATCTCCATAATCAAAAAAATATCTTTGTTTTCCAATCACACCTTTTAAAGTAATTCCTTTATGCGGAGTAAGTTTAATTTTTATTCCTTCTAATGAATTATCATATCCCAATCCCCAATTTTCATAAGTACGAAAAATCATTCCGGTACCAAATTGCTCATAAAAATTACCTACAGTAACTTCTAATTTTTCATTTTTAAACGATGCAAAACGATATGGAAGGCCATTGCCTTTGTAACGCGGATCGAAACCTTGCATTACATTTAAATAACTTTCGTATCTAAGACCTGCAGAAAATTTGCCATTTGTGTACACTACATTCAAAAAACTATTTTCTAACATTTTTTGAGGAACAGGCGCAGCGCCAATTGCCGAATCGGGATTATAAAATTGAACATCTGTTTGAAAGTTACCATGAATTTCACCAAGATTTAAGTTTTGTGCAGACGAATAATTAATGAACAGAGAACAGAGAACAGAGAACAATAAATTAATTAGAAAATTGAAAGATTGAAAGATTGAAAGATTGGAAGGTTTAGAGATTAAACCAATTTGGTGCATAAGAATTTTCTTTTGTAATAATTTTTTCACCATTATTTTATTAAAAATTATTTTTTTATCAATTGCATTTTAATTAGCTAATTACCTCATCAGCTAATTAGCTAATCATCTCATTAACTAATCAGCTAATTTAGTATAATAATTTTTCATTAAGTCTCCCATCCAATTAGGCTGCTTGGTTTCTTCATTAGGTAAAAATTCTTTTACCACCGGCTTTATATCAATAATAGGCGTTTCATTTATAGCATCTAAATATTGCACAAATAAGCTTCTATTTTCTTTCCTGATTAATTTCACAATGGTTGATCCAATAAAATTAGGTCTATCTTTTTTTCTTTGAGCAAAAATACCTGTTTTAGGATATGCAGGATTTTCTCTCGGATGTCCGCTTCCCAAAATAGGATTATTTTTTTGATAGGCTAAATGAAAGATATAGAATATTTCGAGATGAGAAAACTGTTCAATGCCATCAATAGCTTCAGTAGGAATATGTTCTTTTAATTTTATTTCAGAAATAATGCTGCCCCAATTATCATCAATGGGCTCAACTCTTTGATTAAAAACCTTTGCAATTGAATTTATTTTAAATTCCTCCATTGGTATATCGGCACATCTTCACATTAATTAATTTTTTTCATCAGCTAATCATCACATCCGCTAATTAGCTAATTCTTCTTCACTGCTTTTAATTTCTTTAATTCTGCCAGCAACTCTTTTTCATCTCCTTCGGAATAGGAATTGTGTTGCCAAACAATTTCTTTATTACCGTTTAATAAGAATGTATGAGGCACATTGTTTACATTCATGGCTCGTTTAAAATCTCCATTAGAATCAATATATACATCATAATCCCAACTTTCTCCATTTACAAATGGGCCCACTTTTGCCATGTTTCGAGCATCATCAATAGAAATAGCAATTACTTTTACTCCTGTTTCTTTTTCCCATTCTTCATAAACTTCGGCAATAGCATTCAATTCTTTTACACAAGGTTTACACCAGGTTGCCCAAAAATCAATTATAATAGGCTTGCCCCCATTGTCAAAATTAGCTGTATTGAAAGTTTTACCGTCTAATGTTTTTACATCAACAGCCGGGAGTTTATGATTTTTTTCTTGCGCTAATGCGGTTATGGATAATTGGCAAATAAATAATAATGATAAAATATTTTTAATCATGGTTCTTAATTTATAATAAATAATGAAGGGCACAGAAATAATCATGCCATATAATTTGGCCCAAGATATAGTTTATGATTTAAAAATTCAATGATGGTTTTAAAGAAAAATCAGATGTTATTTTATTTTAGGACGTAAGGCCATGAGAAAATTAACTTTTCATCCCTCATCCCTTAATTTTTAACGAACAAAACAGGCACTTTGTCTAGAAAAAATACAACTTTAGTCTTAAAAATACGTATAACAGACTAAAACCATTATGGGCACACAAACCATCATTCAAGAATATTACGTTGATCGTCATCATTATTGCTTAACTGACGATTATATCATTTGTGTAACGCTCAATGGTGAAGTCGATTATGAACAAGCATTGCGATGCAAAGCTGTTTCTACAAAACTGCATACCATGTTTGAAGGGCCCAAACGTGTATTGGTTGATCTTAATAAAGCAGGTAAACAATCGGCCGAAGCAAGAAAAGTATTTGCAGAATTAACAGATTTAGGTGCAAGGCCGGTAAAAGTTGCTCTTTGGGGTTTGCATCCGGTAGCAAGAATAATAGCTTCTTTTTTTGCCGGTATAACGGATAATAAAAAAAGCAAGTTTTTTAGTGATAAAGAAAAGGCTTTAAGTTGGCTTAAAGAAAAAATAGAACCCTAAAAATCTAAAATAAACCCTATACACATGAAACAAACTATTATTCATGAATTTTATGTTGGCCAGCACCATCACTATTTAGCTGACGACAATATAATTTATGCTAATACCATTGGGGCTATTGATGATGAAATGGCAGTACAGTTTAAAGAAAAATCATTGTGCCTTTATGCAAAGTTCGATGGTCCTATTCGCGTTTTGGTTGATTTAAATAAAGCCGGAAAACAAACTACATTGGCCAGAAACGTATGGACTGATTTATGTAATCAGGGTGAAAGGCCGGTAAGAGTTGCTTTATGGGGCTTACATCCCGTTGCTAAGCTATTGGCTTCTTTTTATATTGGACTTTCGGGAAACAAAAAATGTAAATTTTTTAGCACAAAAGATGCAGCCATGAAATGGCTTAAAGAAAAAATATGACCAATATGCTATCTGCAATTTATATAGAAGGGGTATTAAATGTTGTAATGGAAGTTGCAAAGGGCAACTATGATGTTGAAGTACCCTTAACCGGAGATAATGATGAGTTTGATGCATTGGCAATGGGTATAAATATGATGATTGATGAAATAAAATCGCGAAAAGAATTAGAGGCTGCCAATAAAGAAATGAAAAAAGCTAAGGAACAAGCTGAATTGGCAAAAAAAATAAAAGAACAATTTTTAGCCAATATGAGTCATGAAATTAGAACACCCATGAATGCCATTGTAGGGATGACGGATATTTTGTTGGATCAACAACTCAATCCGGATCAGAAAAAATGTATAGAGGCTATAAAAATATCAGCCGACAATTTATTAACCATCATAAATGAGGTGCTTGATTTTTCTAAAATAGAGGCGGGGAAAATAACCTTTGAAAAAACCCCTTTTCATCTGGAAGAAACTCTTGAAAATATTATTCAAACCTTGCAATTTACTGCAAATAGCAAAAATCTTTCACTTACTTATTCCATATCAAATAATACCCCCGTTCTACTAGTTGGAGACGTAACTAAACTACGGCAAATACTAATTAATCTGGCTAGCAACTCAATTAAGTTTACTGAAAGCGGAAGAATAAAAATTGAAATTTTTTCTCAGGCATTAAATCAAGATGATTATTTACTTGAGTTTTCAATATCAGATACCGGCATAGGTATTCCGGAAAATAAAATTGACACCATTTTTGAAAGTTTTACGCAGGCAACTAATGATACAACACGTAAATATGGAGGCACCGGCTTAGGTTTAACCATTGTTAAAAGTTTGGTAGAATTACAAGGAGGGAAAATAGCCCTACAAAGCAAATTAAATGAAGGCACTACCTTTACCTTTCATTTACCTTTTAAAAAAGGTGATGCAATACATGAAATAAATGAAGAACAGAAAACAGATTTTCAAAATAAATTAAAAAATATAAATGTTCTTTTGGTCGAAGACAATGCCATTAATAGATTCTTAGCTCAAACCGTATTAAACAAATGGGATTGCAATATACATTTTGCTGAAAACGGACGCATAGCAGTTGAAAAAGTATCAAACGAAATATTCGATATTATTTTAATGGATATTCAAATGCCCGAACTGGATGGCTATGATGCCGCTCGTGAAATTAGAAAAATGCAAACCCCAATGACATCTGTTCCTATTATTGCCATGACGGCACATGCTATGGAAGGAGAAATAGATAAATGTAAATCTGCCGGTATGAACGATTATATATCCAAACCATTTAATAAAAAAATGTTATACGAAAAAATGTGTAACATGCTGAAAGTAAATAATATAAAAAATGGGGGGGGGGGATAAAAACACAAACTTCAATACTATGGAAACTACTAAGCATATCAATCTTAATTACCTTAACACCATTGCCGATGGTAATGATGCATTTGTGAAAGAAATGCTTCAGATGCTACGTGCGGAAATACCCTCCTTGCTTGACGAAATTCAAACAACGTTGCAAGAAAAAAATTGGCATCGCTTAAACCGAATTGCTCATAAACTAAAACCTCATTTTGAAATGTTGGGTATAAACAGCATTTATGAAGATATTAGAAATATTGAAAATTTTTCTTTAGAACAAACCAATCTCGAGCAAATACCAGGTTTGGTAAATAAAGTAATTGACACATGCCAACAGGCTTTGCTAGAACTAAAAAGTGAATATTTATAGGAGCATTAATGTTTAAAACAAAAATAAATTATCTACATATGAATTTCAATTGTGTAATAATAGATGATGATACACCTTGTCAAAGAATCACGGAAGAGTTTATTCGCAAAACAAGCGGATTGAATTTGCTCCATACATTTTCATCTCCCATAGAAGCTTTAAATATTATAAATAAAAGCAATGTGCCTATTGATATTTTATTTGTAGATATAGAAATGCCTGACATGAACGGAATAGAACTCATACAATCACTGCAAAATAAAATAAAGGCAATCATACTTACTACCTCTCATAAAGATTTTGCCACAGAAGCATTTGAAAACCATGTATTGGATTATCTGGTAAAACCGCTTACTTATCCTCGCTTTTATAAAGCCATTCAAAAAGTTCAAGAGTTAATAAATATCCCACCATTACAACATGAAGATGTTTTATTTATAAAAGAAGGATCGCAAAGAATTAAAATTAATGGGCCTGATATTATTTATTTAAAAGCAGAAGGTGATTATGTAAGCATTTATACTCAATCAAATACCCATACCATTTACGCTACATTAACAGCTATAGAAGAAAAATTGTTTCCTCACGCCTATGCTCGCGCGCATAGGTCGTACATTGTTAGAATTGATAAAATTCAAGCGATAGACGATATGGCCATTTCATTAAAAGATACTTCCATACCCATTGGCCCTAAATATAAAGATGCGCTATATAAACAATTAAATATGATTTAAGGGCGGTTCCCAAAATTACAATTTGTGTCCCACTCTTAGAGAGAGCATGTCCCGAACTCGATTCGGGAGATTAAGGAAGAGGAAGCAAAAAAATCAATTTTGGGAACTGCCCTTAAGAATCTATTTTCGTATCCCGTTTTCTCATTTTTAACCGGCAAAAAGTCGCTTTCACCGAGTTTACCCTAATAGCATCGTTTTTTTTACGTATAAAGATTAAGAGCCTATATGGTTTTTAACCTAAAATAAAACACTATGAGCGAAGGAATAATCAATGCATTTGTTTCTGATGGAGAGCACTGGGCAATGCAAAATTACAAATGGTCAATTCCTAAAAGTATTAACTCTTCTGATTCCGCTAACAAAAATTATTTAAGAGATAAAATTGTAATTTTTGTGGTAGATGATGATCCTATCTTTTCAAAAGCATTGTCGCACGCCATATCAGATAGTAAAAGCCATAAACAAACTGAAATTAAAATATTTGCCACTGGGGAAGAATGTATTGCCAACCTTCCATTAAATCCCTCAATAATAATTCTCGATTATTATCTCGATGGTAAATATTATGACGCCATGAATGGAATAAAAGTGTTGAAAAAAATTAAACAAACCCATCCCAATATCAAAGTAATTATTTTATCCGGGCAAACCAATGTTGATGTTGCATTAGATACCATAAAATACAAAGCGTATGATTATGTATCAAAAAACGAAAACGCTTTTATGCGAATTAAAAATATTGTTGAACATTTAGTAGGGGATATAAAAACCAATAAAGCTATTATAAATGAAAAAAGAAATTATGTAATAATTAATGTTGTAATTATTTTATTACTTGCTTTTCTTTTTATGTTTTCATTAATCTTTAACAGGTAAATAATGGTGTTCATCTAATTTTTATCAATAAAAGATAAAAATGAGCGTATAAGTAAGTAAATAAAAAAACTACTTATACACTAACCCAAAAACTAAGGCTATGAAAACAGAAATTTTAAATACACCGGTTCTTGTCGATGCACAGAGCAGTGTGAAAAATAATTCAAGGTCAATTAATAAAATTTCTAGACAGATTAACCGTGATATTAAAGACACAAGCACAAACAAAATTTTAATTTATTTAGTTGATGATGACAGGATTTTATTGCACACCCTGCAACATACATTAACATCCATGCATCATGAACGCATAGAAATTAAAACATTTACAAGTGCCGAAGCCTGTATTGAAGAATCGAAATTATTGCAACCATCCATCATCATATTAGATTATTATTTAGATGGCCATAACAATGCAGCCATGAATGGATCAATGGCATTGAGAAGATTTAAATATATATGCCCAGATGCAAAAGTGATTATGCTATCTTCTCAAAACAATATAGACATTGCTTTGCTAAGCATTAAAAATAATGCCCATGATTATGTGTCAAAAGGAATTAATTCATACAGTAAAATAAAAAGTATTGTTAGGCACATAGCAATGGAAATAGAAATGAACGAAAAATTAAAAAAACAAAATAGCTTGATGCGTTATTTAAACTGGGGCTTTATTGTACTTTATATTAGCATGGTGTTTTTATTTCAAAATGCTTTTAAATTTAAAAGTCTCAAAGATCAGGCAATGGATGGTGATAAAACAACTGACGGAGATAAAAGTATTGCTTGGGTAATTGATAGTGATAAAAATATGGATGGGGATAAAATAAGTGATGGAGATAAAAGCATAGCGTTTATTATAGATAGCGATAAAAATATTGACTCAGATAAAAACATGGATGGTGATAGGAGTTGATAACTGAATAAATAATATAGGCAATGGGTTAAATATTCCGCCTCAATTTTACTTCTATGAGGCGGGATATTTTTTAAAGCATAACAAAAAAATGATATAAAGAAAAAAATAATAAATCTTAAATTCACTATATGGTATTAGCCTCAACTTACCCCATACCTCACATGCAAATAGAAACTCAATATGTAAGACTCCGCCTCGAAAATGGTATTTTATTTGGCCAGTTCGCACCAAACATTCACATGAATCTTGACATTGCAAAACACTGCGTTGAAACCAGAATTAATTTTTGCAAACATACCGCCTATCCTTTTGTAATAGATTTAAGAGGAATACGGTCTATTAGCAAAGAAGCCAGAGAATACATGGGCAAAGAAGGTTCTCAGTATGTAACAGCCGGTGCATTATTAACCAATTCTTTTCTTGCTAAAACCTTGGGTAATTTTTTTCTTGCCATTAATACACCTAAAGTACCCTCAAGATTATTTGATGATAAAGAAAAAGCAATTGAGTGGCTAAAACAATTTATGTAAACGGAATCCCCCACTTAGCGTTATATTAATATGCAAAAGCTATGGGGGCAAAGAGCGGGGAGAGCTAAAGGTAAAATTGTAATTAAAATGAATTAGGGGAAAATTCAAGAGCTTCATATTCCTTAGCCCTCATTAATTTTGCATCTTTTGAAGTTTTGTCTTTATACCCCATTAAATGCAAAATGCCATGAACTAATACGCGGAATAATTCTTTTTCAAAGGAAACTTTAAATTTTTCTGCATTTTCTTTCACGCGTTCAAGGCTTATAAAAATATCTCCGGAAATTATATTTTCTTCTTTATTAGAGTAGTCAAAAGTGATAATATCAGTATAAGTATTATGCTTTAAATATTGCTGATTGATAGAAAGCAAATATTCATCTGAACAAAAAATGTAGTTGATTTCTCCTATATTAAATTTCTCTTTTGCGGCAACAGATTTTAGCCATTGCTTAATAATAGCTTGTTTAAGTTTTATTTTTTTTATGTCTTGAAAGTGGAAGTGAAGCATTAGGGGAAAATCGATAATAGATGAACCAAAGTATATACAATATTTAGTAGTGCCCTTTAAGCGAATGAATCAAAATTTTATCTTTTAGCACTTCATAAACTAAACGATGTTCTTTGGTAATTCTACGAGACCATAATCCCGAGAAATTATGTTTTAACTTTTCCGGCTTTCCAATACCAGTTATTGGAGTTTTTTCTATATTTTCTAATAATTCACGGATACGTTGTAAAATTTTCTGATTATTAGTGCTCTTCCAATAAGCAATATCCTCTTTGGCTTCGCGAGTATATTCAATCATTTCCATATATCGTCAAGGTCAATCTTGTAAGTATCGCCTTTTTTAGCTTGTGCTATGCTTTTTTCAATTTTAGCTACAAATTCAGGATTATATGGCTTGTCTTTGGTTTTATTTTTATAGATCTCAAATTTTATTTTTAATGCTTTCATCACTGCTTTAATAGCTTCTATTTGAGAAACATCATTTGTATGTGCTACAATATTTATTGTTTGCATAGCAATTAATTTAAGTAAAGCATAAAGGTAGGGAATTTATGTTTTCGTGGCAACGCCATGATACACATATTCCATATGACTATAGATAGAACAAGTATTGTTACCAATACAATTTTTAATACCATCATAAGTCAATGCGATTTTTAATTCTTCCCAATATTGAAGAACAACACAACCTCTCGGCCTTTGTCGTTAAATTTTACGGTGTCGGAAAGTTGTTTCATTAAAAAAATACCACGGCCATTTGGCTTTTCGATATTTTCGGGTGCAGTAGGATCGGGGATGGAATCAGGATCAAAGCCGGGGCCTTGATCACGAATAGTAAAAGTAATGGTATTGAGATTTATTTTTTCGAAAACAACATCTACTTGTTTTTTTTCATCTGCTTTATTGCCATGGTTAATGGCATTGTTTACAGCCTCGGTAACGGCAATAAGAATATTGCCATAATAATCTTCACTTACTTTATATATAGTACAAACTTCATCAACCAGCTTTTCAGCCAATATCAAGTTTTCAGGACGTGATTCAAATGTTAATTTTCTTTGTTCCATAATAGGATAATTGATGGCGCTAAAGCACTAATTAGCAAATGTATTAAAATATTTGTTAACTCTTTCTCTGTAAAACGGATTTAATGCCGGAGGTATTGTTTTAAGCAATTCCGTTTCATTCATTTTTTGTCGGGTATATTCAAAATAATCCTTTGGATTACAGATGAGGTCTTTCTTATTTTCATGAGATTCTCGTTTGTCATCTTGCTCTTGCTGGCGTTGGGCTTTTTCAGATTCTAACAAGCGGGTCATGATTTCTTTTTGGCGGTTAATGGTTTCTTGGGTAATTTTTTTATTTACAATATCCGTTTCTGTTTGATCCATTAATTGCTGCATTTTCTCTAAGTTTTTGCTTTCGCCACTACCATTATTACCCATTTTTTCACTCATTTTTTGAATGGCATCGCGAATAGCAGCTTGTTTAGCCGCCATTTTTGCTAACTGTTCGCTAGTGCCGCCCTCTCCTTCTCCGGGTTTATTGCCTGATTTGCTTTCGCCTTGAGGACGCTGGCCTTGCCCATTTTTCATTTGTTCCAACTGCTGGCTCAATTGCTGCTGCATTTCTTTTAAACTTTGCATAGAAGCGCCTTTACCTCCGGGCTTATTGCATTGTCCATTACCCGACATAGCCGAAGAAGCCTGTTGTTGCATAGCATTTAAAACCTCACTAAGCAGGAGCGCAAGATTATTAATTGAGGTCATTGAATACTGCTGGCGAGAAACAGCTTGAGAAATATTTCTTTCAGCCATGTATTCAATGGTTTTGCCCATATTATCATCTAAGGCATTTAGTTCTTTATTGATTTGTGATTGAATTTGTACCACTCTCTTGCTTAAAGCAAGCAGAGAATCCTCTATAATTTTAACATCATCTTGCAAGCGTTTTTGATCTTGCGTAAGCTTTACATATTGTGGATCGTTTCTATTTACATCTTTTAATTCTGTCATTAAATTTTCTTGATCAAAAGATACTTTCAAGAGGTTTTCTAAAATCTGCCGTAAGGCGGCCATGTCTTCTTGCGATTCTTGCTGCTGCATTTCTTGTTGCATTTTATTGAGCTTTTGTGCTAATTGATCCATTTTTTGTGCAGCACTTTTTTGAGATTCCGATGCTTTTTTACTTTTATTGTCGCTCAATTGATCTGAGCTTTGTTCCATGTCTTTTTTAATATCCTGTTGATCGGTTTTGGTGTCTTCCATGTCATGCTTATTTTCTAATGCTTCATTTTTCTTATCCACATCTTGCATGTCTTTTGCAAACTCGTCAAATTTTTTATTCAACTCTTCTTGTTCTTTTTGTAAGGCCTCTTTGCTTTCTTTTCCATCCCTTGCTTTATCTGAAAGTTCATCCTGCTCTTTTGAAAGTTCTTTTAATTTCTCTGTACTTTCTTGCAATTTTTGTTGAAACTCCAATTGCTTAAAAACTTCTAATGATCTATCCAATTCTTTTGAAATATCTTCATTAGAAAGCTTCATTTTATCAAGCATATCTTTGGTTTTGTCCATATCCATTTTATCCAACATCTCCTCTAGTTCTTTATACATTTTTTTCATGTCGTCCGTCATTACTTCATCAAAAAGTTTTTGCAGCTCCTCTTGTTTTTTCATAATGTCTTCATCCACTTTTTTATATTCTTGTTGCTGGGCTTGATTTTGAGAATTTTGTTTTTTGATGTCTTCTACTTTTTGGATAAGATCATTTTGACGAGCCAATAAATCTTTCAGTTTCTTTTTATCTTCCCAACTGAGTTTATTATCGTCCATCATTTTCTTATTCAAATCATCAATTTGATGTTGAATTTTATGGGCTTCTTTAATACTTTCTTGTAAATCTTGTTTAATTCCGGAGTTGGTATTTTCGGTCTGTTGGGCTAATTCTTGCAGTGTAGGAGCTTTATAGGTTTTCTTTTCACTTTGCGTTGCCTTGGCTCCATTAATGCCATCATTATCCCATACTTCAAAGAAGTATTCAATGGCTTGTCCCGGTTTAATATCTATAGAGGCTAAATCGAAAGAATGAAAGAAGATGTCTTGTAAATTAGCTTTATTAAAAACAATAGGTTCAGAAATAATTTTCTTTTCATCTACAGCATTAGAATCTGTTTGAAGAAAATGGTAATTGAAAGTGAGTTTGGTAAATCCGTAATCATCTGAAATCATACCGCGATAATAAAAATGCTTGTCACTCAAGGAATCTTTTTGCTCTTCAACTTTTATGGTGGGATAGAGATCCGGAATTACACTTACAGTGTAAGCAATGGAATCATTATTTTTTAAAAACTCGTTTGAACTTGTAATATAATATGCTGAGTTTTGTAAAAATAATTTAGAAAATTGGTATTTATTTTCTTCAATAGGCGAAAGGTGAATGGCAGAATCTCCCAAAGCAAACTGAAGCGCATTGGTATGTTGGGTAAAAAAATTCCAAATAACTTTGGTTCCCATTGGTATTACCAAGTCTCCGGTATTTTTTATTAGTTCATCTTTTTTATGAATGTATTTTGGATATTCCAATGCAATATCAAAATTTAAAATCACGGGTTTGGGCAAGGCTTTTAATTCATATTCTGCAGATTTAAATCCGGCAGCAATGAATCTAAATTTTTCATTAGCCTGAACGTTTTTAAATAAATGTTTGAATGAAATGGTATTTTCTTTTTCAAGTTTGTATTGATTGCCTTCAACTTCAATATAAGCTTCGTCAGGCACTTGATCACCGGCAAGCTTAACATTTAACTCAAAGTCGTTGTATTGCTCAACAACTAAGTTTGAATTTAAAATTTGGAATTGAAAAGGAGCTAAAGTTTCGAAATAAGTTCTGTTATGAATAAGCCTGCTCGTACTTTCTGTAAGAATACGAGGAAACACAATGGCTAATAATAAAATAATGCCAAGAGGGACAATTAAAAATCTTAGGTATTTTCTATTTTCACTTAAATCTATTGCTGTAGAAAAGGGAACAGGCTTAAGCTCTACAATTTTTTGATCGATACTTGCTTGTAGCAACAATGCTTGATTTTGATTGGAGCTAAGTTGATGCTGTAATTGAAGCGTATTTAATAATTTGTCTTTTACTTCTCTAAAATGCTGACCAATTATTTCAGCAGCCTGTTCATGAGAAATTACTTTACCGAGATTATAGATTTTGAATAGGGGAGTAAAAACAAGTCGGACTAAAATAAATCCATTAGCCAATAAAAATCCATAAAATAAAATAGTACGAATTAAGGTATCAAAATGCCCAACATATTCTAAGGCGGTTATCAAAAGATAAAAAACCAGCAATATGCTTGCACTATAGATTAGGCCTCTCAGGAGTTGGTTTTTATAATACTTCCGAGTGAATTCGTCTAATTTTTGTATGAGTATGTTATAGTTGTTCATGACCCCTCCCTAACCCTCCCCATTGGGAGGGAATTTGGATAAACGGTAATTTACTTATTTTAACGAAAGATAGCATGTAAAATTTTGTTAATTTTGTGAAACGAAAAATCCATATGAAAAAATTCAAAATATTTCTTGTTGTAATTCTTCTAATCTTTATTGGCATTGGCGCATACTTGATATTTGGAACCTATAGTATAGGAGATAGAGCCGGTACTATTATTAAACTCAGTCAAAAGGGCTGGATATTTAAAACCTATGAAGGAGAATTAAATCAAGGGATGATTGTTAGCAATAACGCTGCAGCAAACAATACTCAGATGTGGGATTTTTCTGTTCCTGCAAGTGATGAGCAAGTAGTAAAAGCTTTAGATGATGCCATGCTCAGTGGTAAAAGAGTAAAACTGCATTACCATGAAAAATTCTTTCGTTTTTTTTGGGCTGGAGACACAAAGTATTTTGTTGATCGGGTAGAGGAAGTAAAATAGAATTTTTATTTTTTCTTTTCAATTTCCATTTCTACCATCATATCTTCAATTTTATAAATCATATCTATAAATTTAGGGTTTCGCTTAAGTTCTCGATTGCGATCAAGAGGAAGATCAACATGTACATGTTTTACAATTTGCCCGGGATTGGCTTTCATAATATAAATATCATCACCTAAATAAACGGCTTCAGAAATATCATGTGTTACAAATATTATGGTGGGATTAAATTTGCGCCAAATTGAAGCCAACATATCCTGCATTTTTAATCTTGTATTTACATCTAAAGCTCCAAATGGTTCATCCATTAATAATATATTGGGATTAGCGATAAGACTTCTTGCAATAGCCACACGCTGAAGTTGACCGCCTGATAAAGCAGGATATTTAGCATATTTTTTTTCATGTCCGGTTAATCCAACCAATTCAATCATTTCCATTGCCTTTTCATAACGCTCCTTTTTTGCAACACCTTTATACGTTAATCCTAATGCCACATTATCTAAAACAGTCATCCAGGGAAGAGAAGAATATTTTTGGAATACCATGCTTATCCTTACGTCATCTGTTAAGGGCTTTCCATTCACCAATACCTCACCGGAAGTAGGTTTTTGAAGTCCGCAGATATATCTTAAAATAGTAGATTTTCCGCAACCGGAGGCGCCTAATAAAATAACAAATTGCCCTTGCATGGGCTTGTCTTCAATTAAAAAATTAAACTTGTCGATAACATGTGTTTTACCCTCATCATAGGTTTGCCTGATATTTTTTAATTCAATAATATCGGCTAAAGGAGTGTTTACAAAATCGACCATAGAAATTTGAAAAGTAAATTAGGTGTATTTGTATGGAAACATTTTTTTATCAATCCATACAAACAATCTATCTTGAATGAAACCGATTAATATAATCACAACTAAAATAGCAAATACTTTATCTATTCTACTTTGGCGCGCTGCAGTATAGGCCATTGCACCAATACCACCGGTTTTATTTACCATTTCTGCTACAATAATATAAGTCCAGGAGATGGCGACTAAAACTCTTATATCATCGGAAATTCTGGATATTACAGATGGGATAAACACTGTTCTAATAGTTTGCCACTTAGATGCACCAAGTGTAAATACCGTTTGTAAATAAACATCCTCTACTTCATCTATTCGTTGAATAACAACAGGCAATAGATAAACCAAAATTCCGAAAGCAAGAAATTGTACTTTCATATTGGTTTCAATGCCAAACCAAGCAATAAAAAGACCTGTAACTGCAGTTAATGGAACATATCGCAAAGCATTGATACTTCTATTAAAAAGTCCTCTGAAAATTGGAAATAATCCAATAATGAAACCTAAAGGAAGAGCAATTAATACAGCTTCCAGATATCCTATAAAATTTAACCTGATTGAAAAAATAGTATTTCTTACCAAAGCATCATCAACATGTAATTCTTTAAATGCGCCAATCACTCTCCATGGCGGAGGAAATAAAGAAGCGGGAATAAGTTCAAAATAAGATATCAAACTCCAAATCCCTATTAATAAACCTATGCCAATAAGTTCAATGATTGTAAAGAACTTGCCAGAAGTGTTTCCTCTTAATTTAAGAAGTTGATTAATCACAATTTTTCTAATTTAACAATTGAAATTCTGTGCGTCTATTTTTAGCCTTTCCTTCATCACTGGCATTGTCTGCTACAGGTTTATCCGACCCATTACCAACAATAACAAAACGATTTTCAGAGAAACCATATTCTTTTTGCAAGTGATCAGCAACTGCTTGTGCGCGTTTTAAGGAAAGCTCTTTATTCTTTTTTGTATCGCCAACATTATCTGTATTGCCCTCTATTCTTATTCTAGCATTGCCAAACATTTTTGCAAGATCGCTTAATTTCATATCAATAATATATTTGGCATTCTCATCTAATACTGCAGAGCCTGTAGCAAACGTAATAGTAACAGCCTTTGTAGAAAAGGCACTAGCTTGTGCTTCATCTTTAGTAACTGGAGAAAACTCCTTTTTACCTTCTGCTAAATGCTGCTCGCCCTGAAGAGATATTTGCTTTATAAGAGAAGGATTTGCAATTGATCTCCAAGCAGGAATTGTAGCCGGGGCATAATTAAGTTTATTATATATCACACCCATTTTAGTATATAAATCTTCTCCTTTAACTCCGGCATAATCACCATTAAGATTAAAGAAATTTACTTCATCACCATAAGTACACAATCTTGCATTATTAATTGCGTTAAAAGCAAAATCTTCCGATACATTTAATCCTACAGAAAGTATTTTTGCAGCTTCTTTTTTCGCAGACTCATATGAATTAATTTCTGCAGAACCTTTAAGCCAACCCTCAACAAGTCCTTTTAGGGCTTGTTCATTTTCTTCTAGAAATTTCTTTTTGGTAAAGAATACATCGGCAATAATATTAGAAGCTGTTTTAGTATTTTTTAGAATGGAGGCTCCTTTTACATTAGTTACACAATCTTGATCATCCGGACTCCACACTACAGCAGCATCAACTTTACCTGCTTTAAAATAAGCAGCGGCATCAATTGCATTAGGCGCCTCTACTACTTGAATGTCGCTATACTTAAGATCTCCTGCATCCAAAAGCCACAATAGAAAAGTATGAGAAGGTGTCATGGGCGCAACAGCAACTTTTTTCCCTTTTAAATCAGCAACCGTATTGATCCCCCTTCTTACCACAATAGCATCTCCTCCTCTTGACCAATCTGCTTGTAAAATAACTTGCGGTTCATATTCCGAAAGGCTGGCAACTTCTGTAGGAAATGCATCAATGGTTGTCCATAATACATCTACCTTTCCTGCTTTCCATGCTTCACGTGAAGAAACAAAATCATCATTTAAAACGAATTCAACTAAAACTCCATTTTCTTTATAAAACCTAGATTCTTTACTGGCTTTAAAACCTCCATTAAAATATTCACCTCCGGCATATCCGCCCCAAGTCACAACTCCAACTTTAATAACTTTATCTTCGCCAAAGGCATTTTCAGGAATATCTTGACTACCCTTTTGTTTAGGCGCAATTTTATTTAATATATCAGTATTATTAGCAAGATAATATAGTAAAAATCCACCACCACCTACAATTACTAAAGTGATCAAGAATTTTGAAAAAGTAGTAAGTTTTCCCATTGTGTGTATGTGTTTATAGGTTAAATAAATCTTTGTATTGGTTATCTCTTGGTTTTGTAGGCTTTTTATACAATTCAGTTTCCGGATCAAGAAGCATGGTATTCATATTACCTTGATCAATTAATTGTTGCTTATCATCTCCTAATAAAAAAGAAACTCCTTCTTTTTCCCATTGATCTAACATTTCAAGGCCTTTTTCTTCATATACCCCATTTTGCAAATCAATAGATTCCATAAAGCTAGCAGATACTTCCATAAACCTTTCCATTTCTCCCACTTTTCGGCTTACATCATCAGCAATTGCATCCATTGCTTGATCAAACAATAGACGTTTGTCTTTGTCTCCACTTATTATACTTAGAGCTGATTTCATAGCAGAATGGCTAGTGCGAATAGCTTCTCGTTCCATCTTTTTTACTTCTACCTGATCTCTAATATCTTCAAGTAATACCTCTGAATTTTCATGCATTTTAGATAATACTCTATATAAAATTTCCATTTTCTTATATAGATCTTGTAATTTCATATTTGAATCTTGTAATCGACCGGCTTTTCTTGATTTTAATACCATTATAGTTTGCTTTCCTATTTCTTTGGCTTTATTTGCGAGGGAAAGATTATCGTTCATAGAACGAATATTATTATCAATAATATCTTTTAATTTTCGCATTTGTCCACGCAGATTGGTAATTTGTTCGCTCATTTTTTGGCGATTTTTCTCCAATGATTCTATATACGTTTCAATAATACCAATAGGATCAATCATAACAAACACCCCTGTTACAGCTCGCATAATACTCTTATAAATGTACCATACTAAATTTCTAAATTTAGGATCTAATAATACATAAAAAATGGCCCCTAATGCTAAAAACAACAAAACAGCATATAAAGTATTATGTAAAATAGATACGATATAGGGCAGTATTTTATATAAGAGAAATCCCCCACCAACAATAAGCATTGCAAGTGTAATCATGCCGGTCATGCCTTCCGGTTTCTCCCAAAACGATTTAGGTTTAATTTCTTCCATAGAATTTATTTATTTTAGATAGGCTTTCATTTTTGTAATATCATCATTGATTTGAAGCAACAAGGCCTCAAAAGTTGATTGAAAATTCGCCTTTGTTTTTTCAATTTTTATATTGGCCTCTAACACTTGGTCTTTAATCTTACCCAGTTCTGTTTGATGAGAGGTTATTTCCTCTGTTAATTTTTTAATTAGCTCTGACTTTTTCAATATTTCATTAGAAAGTTCTTGGGCTTGTTTTTCTTTAGATATTACACTAGAATTAATTTGATTTGACAAAGCCGCTTTAAACTTTTCATTCTCTTTTTGTAAAACAGTTTTATAAAATTCTGCACTTTGGCAAAGTTTATCAAGCGTAACGCCCAAGGTAGCTGCAGTAGCATATGCCGATCTGTATCTTGTAGCCTCATCCATTGGCATCTGACTAAGAGCCTTGATAGAGTTTTTGTATTCTAAAAAATCAAAGCCTTCAATGTTGTTATCTTCTAATGCTTTTAGCAAAGATTCTAAGATGCGATCATCTACATATCCTCCTCCAATTGTATTGCTAATTTGAGGTGTTTCGATAATTTTTGGCTGTACAGTATTGGCAATATTTTTTTCTTCTGTTGTAGGAAGTTCTTTATTGTTTTCTACCGGATTAGTATCTTCAACAACAAAAAGCGATTTGATATTCTTAAGATTAAACATTTTTTCTGTTAATTATGTTACACTATAAAATACAAGAAACTCAAAATTAAGTAAAAGCACAAAAGTGAACAGTAAATATATAATAAAATAAAAAACAATAACGTAACCATCGAAAAAATTTATCTTTTATTTGAAGAAGGGGATAAAAAGAATGTTATTTGCATTAAATAATTTTTTTTATGAGTTCTATCAATCAAGCTGTACAAACAAAATTAATAAGCGAATTTCTCGAAAAACATCCCTCTCTCTTTGAAGAATGTCATGAGAGTTTAAAGTATTCACTCAAAACTATTTTTCCGAGCCTACTTCCGGAAAACAATCCTATTGTAAGAAATCTTAAAGATATACCGACAGAACAAATTGCTTTTATTATTAAAGAATATTCCTGTTTTTCGCAAGAAGCCATTCACATGCTTTTAGACGCAATGATCAGAAACCATGATTGGAAGGAGCTCTTTCTTGAACTGCAAAGAAATATTGATGAAGAAAAAGGACAAGAAACAAAAGGGATTCCTCATTTAGAGATGATGCGGCAAGGCTATAAAATTGACCTTGGAATAGAAACTGATAATGTAGAATTTACTGACCTGACTTTATTTTTTGTAAAAAAAATGAAACGAATCTTTAATCATAATGATAATGCTTTTTCTGCAGGGGCCCTTCTTGCCTTTGAAGGGTCAGCAATTCCGGAGTTTTACATTCTTGATCAAATTGTTAAGGAATACAACAAGAAAAGAAACGTTGCGCCTCAAAATGACAAAGTCTCTTTAACACGATTGTATATTGATGGACACAAAGATTTTGAAATAGGCCATGAAGCGCATTTAGCCTCATCTATAAAGCCATATATAAATGAATTAAATATTAATAAAATGGTGAAAGGTTATTTTTCTGTATGCTATACCATGAGCACTTGGTGGGAACAATTAGCATTAGAATCTTTTCTCTTTTCTTCCTCAAGTACTTTTTTGAAAGTTGATAAACCGGAAATATATCCTATTGCGGAAGATTTTAAATAATGCAAGTTTATGGATTCGACAAAAATTATATTCCTAATTATTAGCGGATTACATTTGTAATTGGATTTTTTATAATTCCCCATACAACCTTTTTGTTTTTAAATCCCACTTTATAATAAACCCCCTAAAAAACGTTTGAAAGATTAGATAATTGATATCTCTTGGAAAAAGAACTGATTGCCGGATGCCTGAATAAGCTAATTATAATTTTATTACAAAAGAATTAACTATTGAGCCAAAATTTGTTTTTGGCCTTGATAAAACATGGTATAAAAAGAAAAAATAAACTCATAACAAATCTTAAAATTTAAAATCCTCTTTGTAGATGCTTTATCTTTGAAAGATTATTTCTTTAAGAAGATGCATAAATATTATCTCATCATTTGTTTTTTTATTTTACCATTCAATAATTATGCTCAAACCGAAAACAATACTATTACTTTAAGTGGAACTGTTTTCAATAAAAAAGATTCTTTTCCCATACCCAAAGTTTCAATCATGAATTACCGAACCTTAGATGGGGTAATTTGTACGAGTAAAGGTTATTTTGAAATCACAATCGCAAAAGGAGATTCGCTTTGTTTTACAGCAATGGGTTTTGATAATTATATTTTGAGTTTTAAAGAAAATAATTCCAATAATCTTAACATCTACCTTACAGAAGCAACTTACAATTTAAAAGAAGTTACCATTTGGCCTTATGCCAATAAAGATGAATTTAAAAAGGCGTTTAAAGAATTGCAATTACCCGATGATAGAGTAGAACTTAATTTACCTGAAGTAAAAGTTGATTCGGTTCCTACAATACATCTTGGTGGCGCAAAAGTTTTTATTAAAGATGCTAAATTAACTATGGTGCGAGAAGGTCCCTTTACAAAGTTATATGAACAATATAGCAAAGCAGGAAGAGAAAGAACAGCCTATAGAGAACTATTGGTAAAAGACGCAAACGAAAAAATGGTAGCATTAAAATACAATGTAGCATTTGTGAAAAATGTAACCGGAATAAAAGATGATGACCAAGCAGCATCATTAATGGAATATTGCTGCCTACCTGAAGAATTTGTGCTGAATGCAAATGAGTATGATTTGGTTTTAGCAGTTGAAGATTGCTATCAAGAGTATATTAAATAATCGCAAAAGTGAATATGGGTTTTTGTGCGTTGCAAGGAGGCTGCCTCAAATTCAAAATTTGATGTCAGTTCGAGTCCCGATAACAATCGCATAGGCGTCAAGCTAAAAATTATCTTTTTTGGCTAAAGCCCAATACAGGCAAAGAATTCATTACCCCCGACATAAATGTCGGGGCTATTATGGTTCTTTCAAAAAAAGTAGTTGCTTAGAGCAAATGTAATAGCCACGACCTTCAGGTCGTGGTATATGATGAAGAAATAATAAGGGACTTTAGTCCCACAAATAACTTGATTAATAAATTGTTTATTGAAAATGAAAAACTCTTAGCTTGACGCCAATGCGATAACAATTGGGAAGAACTGAAATATTTGAGTATGAATGCATCTCGACTACGCTCGATGTGACATTTCTTTTAAATTATGAATTTGAGACAGCCTCTTTAGGAGAGGCCTCTAAAAATACGCCCTCATTTGCATGCTGCCCGTATGTACAATTTTTCCTGTTTCTGAAGTACGGCCATCATACAATAAATTCAATTGCATGTTTTCCATAATTGTACGTTGGTAACCGAGGCTCCAAGTTGCATTTTTACCAATGTTTAATCCATTAAGCATTTCAAATGCAAGTGAAGAATTTTCTGCATCATTGTATTGAATGTTTATGTAATTTACTTTCAACAATAAATTCCCTTTTGTAACTACATTGTATCGCAATTCAATTCCCAAATCATTTACAACAGCTAGTTGAGTGCCGTATTTGGGATCATTTTGTTTTTGTTGGTATTTATAAATTAAACTGGCTCTAAATTTTACTCCCGGCTGAAAACTCAATTGAGGATTAGCTTGGTAATAAGTAAGGTCATAATCTTGTGTACTAAAATATTCTGAAAATTTTCCTTTTTGCCCCAATATGCCAGACAAGTTTAAAGAAAAAGTATGGGTTATATTCCAACGCAAGCGTAATTCTTTTTCAATTAATAATTTTGAATCAAATCCGTTTGAGAGAAGTGTTTTATTTCTATTATCCGTATAACTAAAACTAGATTCAAATTTTGAATTAGAACGATTGAAATAAAATACATTTCTGAAAGATGAATTGAGTGCCATTAAATTACTATCGGCAATATTGGTTAAAAATGGATCGTATGCAGATAAAAGACTTTCTCGATTCGTTTTTCTGTCGATTCTAAAAGTTGTTTGGTTAGAAAATCGTCCTATCAATTTTTTTATTCCTTTTTGATCATGCCATATTGCTGATGGTGTAATAGAAAGTACTTCACTAAAAAGGTTTTTAAACGTTTTTATGTATTCAGTAGTGGGAGTATATACTTTTATATAATTTGCCTGATCTTGAAATATGGCTACTTCAAATTCATTTAATTCTTGAATGCCATTGTCGTTATAATCGTTCCAAGTATAAGAACCTGTTCCAGCCGCAACCTCAACATAAGAAAATTCAAGTTTGGCTTCCATGCCTGAACCAATTTCATAATACGCTTTAGAAGTAAGTGCTCCTTTACATAATTTTAATCCGTGATCTAATCTGCTCAATAAAGAAAAATCTGCATTTTGAGATGAAAGTGTTGTATCGAGAATGGTGAGCTTTCTATAAGTAATACTTCCACTTAAGGTTTGATTTTTATTTTTTGCTAAATTCCCTTCTAAATTAATATTCTGGGCCAATTCTTTTGCTTTAAAATAAGACCCATAAGGCGCATAGTCCGTACGTTGAATAAATTTAAGTGCGCAATTATTACTTTTTTCATCAGGCGTTTTAAGATAGGCTTGCCATTGATTAAAATAAAAACTGCTGCCCAATAATGAATCAGCACTAATATTTACAAAACTATTATGCTCTGTTTGTTCTGCAATACCAATAGTTACAGCTTGTTTAATACTTTTAGAAAAATCAGTATTCAACTTTAAAAATTGTGTAGTATTCATGCTGTCTTTTGATTGCATGAAGCTGCCTTTAAAATTTAAAGTAAATCCTTTTTTAGTAAAATTGGAGTTCACATAATGTTGTAAACCTTGATAGGCATTTTCAAATAACATTCCTTTAAATTGATAATTAAAACTTCCTAATTTTTTTTTCGAAAGCAGTACTCCAATATTTGCGATGTGTTGGTTTTGGTGGTAATTGGTATTGGTAATATTCCAATCGCGTTCAAATTCGGTGCTTAAAACACGCTCAATGGGTGAAAAAGTTTTTCCGAATAATTCATATCCCATTGAAGACGATAATATCCATGGTGCAAGTGTATCTTTATTTAGTTTTTTTATATTTTGGAAACTGGTTTTTAGAGCATATCCTTTATCATCTTCTTTATTTAAAGTAGAAAACTCATTATTGTTTTTATTGCTCATGGCAACTTCGGTTTGAAGCAAAGAGTTTTTATTGATTTTTATTTCTCCTCCCAAACTGATCATTTGAGTTTTATTGGGTGCAATTAAAACTAGAATAGGCTCATAACTTCCTTGGGGAACTCCACTAATGGGCTCCACCCATTCGTATACTTTTCCGTTTGCAGAACTACTCACATGATTGTAATTTCCTTTTCCTGCACCCACCAATGCAAATGTTGCAGTATAAAAGGCACTATCAGTATTAGTAGAATAAACAAGTACGGAATCATAGCTTAATGTGTCCACCATTTTATACATTACCTTGTCGGTAGAAAATTCTGAAGTATCAATACCCGATACATATGCATTTTGAATGCTGTCGCCCACATTTGCCAATACTTGTTTTTGTTCATCAGATAAATCTCCTTGTAGAGCTTGATTTTTCATATCTTGTTCAGAATAAATATTCAAATACAATTTTGTTTTTTTGCCATCCCATTCGTTTGAATTAGCAAATAAAGTACGAGCATAATTGTTTATGGAATATTGAAATTCAACAATAATTCTAGAATCTTTAGTGATAAGAATATTGGGAGTAAAAGAAAGTTCTCCTGTATTATAATCAATCACGTAATCATTTTTTTGCCCACGTGTTAATTGCTTTCCATCAATGTATACTACTTCCGTTCCTGATAAAACAACAATGTATGATTCGTTATCATTGCCTTTTAGTTTGTATGGACCTTGATTACCTTCAATACCTTGTATTTCATTTCTGGCAAATTTTCCTTTCGAGCGCGCTATGCTCAATTGTGTTTTAAATATACCTACAGTATCTTTTGTATTCTTAGTTTTTATACTCCATATAGAAGACGAGCTTAAACCCTGAGCCTTTTTATTAAATACCATAAATTCTCCTGTAGGTTTTTGAATAAAAAAATCACCGGCAATTAATTTTACATTTTTGCGCAACAATTGAATAAATACTTTGTCGAATTCCTGTAATTGTTGTGTATTTCCTTCAGGTTGGATGGGAATATTATTGTCAGAAATTACTGCAGATATCTCCACATCATCTTGTATTTTTCCTGAAAGTTGTAAATCGAGATTGGAGCTTACTGTTGCATCTTGATTACTGCCAATGGTAATGCCCCTTGAAATACTTCCATCTTTTTTTAATCCTTGAAAAGTGAAAATATCATCGGCCGATGATTTTGCTATTGGCCTAAATGGGTTTGATTTTCCTTTAGTTCCACTTACCATCAAATTATTATCCTTATGACTATATACACTGCCAAAATTATAGGGAAATACTTTATAAGAAATTTTTAAACTATCCGAGAATGCGGAATCTTGTTTTTTAAGAATTAGAAACGACTTGATGTAATCAACGGAGTAAAAACTGGTATCTATATTTTTTTCAGTTTTATCTTGAATTACAAAAGAACCAGGAATAATACTTAAGCTATCGAGCTGTATGGTGTCGTTCTCGAATAAAAATGTTTTTTGTTTTTGATTGGAGAGTTGCTGAGAATGTGCAGTAAAAAAACTAAAACCAACAAATAAAAATACAAGGCCAAATTTTAACTTAGCAAGTAATGTAGAACCTATGTTATTATTATACCTACTCTGCATCTGCGCACGAATGTCCTCCGCTGGCGGGGGCAGGGGGTGGATTTAATTTTAATTCATCAATTGTAATCTCTATTACTCTAATCACATTATTCATCCCCTTTAATACTTCATCATCTGTAAATCTTAAAACAGTAAAACCAGCTTCTTGTAATGCGTTTTCTTTTTTCACATCTTTATTATAAGTTTCCTCCCAATGATGCGTAATGCCATCTACCTCTATAATTAATTTTAATTCTTTACACATAAAATCTGCAATGTATGTTAAAACGGGACGTTGTCTTCTAAATTGATATCCCTTCATCATGCTTGCTCGTAATGCATACTTCCATAAGCAGGCTTCTGCCTTGGTCATTTCTTTGCGAAGCTTATTAGCAAAAGGTTGTAATCTTTTGTTGTAAGCATAATTATTTGTGTTGTCAGCGTACATATTTTATTTTTTATTTATCCACCCCCTACCCCCGCCAGCGGGGGACAGGGACAGTGCTACTAGCAATATCAGAAAGCATGAGTCAGTAGCAAGTTAAAAATAAGTTTTTTAAACCAGCTCACTAACGCTCCGGTTAAATCTTTTTGTATTTTTATCCATAAAAAAAATCTTATGCGAATAGTAACTTATAATTTAAATGGCATACGCTCGGCCATGAATAAAGGTTTTGTTGATTGGCTTAAAGCTTGCAAGCCCGATGTAGTTTGTTTGCAAGAATTAAAAGCCCAACCTGATCAAATAAATGTTCAGGCCTTTGAAGCATTAGGGTATCATCATTATTGGCATGCAGCTCAAAAAAAGGGATATAGCGGTGTTGCCATCTTATCAAAGCAAAAACCAGATCATGTTGAAATAGGTTGTGGAAATAAAAAATATGACGATGAAGGAAGAATCATTCGAGCCGATATTGGCAATACTTCCATTATGTCGGTTTATTTGCCATCAGGCACAACGGGAGATGAACGTCAAGCGTTTAAAATGGAATGTTTAGCAGATTTTGATATTTATATAGCAAAACTAAAAAAGCAAAACCCGAATCTAATTATTTGTGGTGATTATAATATTTGTCATCAACCAATAGATATACACAACCCCATAAGCAATAAAAACAGTTCGGGTTTTTTGCCCGAAGAAAGAGAATGGATAGGAAAATTTATAGACAGCGGTTTTATAGATTCGTTTAGGCATTTTAATAAAGAACCTCATCATTATACTTGGTGGAGCCAACGGGCTAATTCGCGAGCAAAAAATTTAGGTTGGCGTATTGATTACCAAATGGTAAGTGAAGGTTTGAAAAAGAATTTAAGAGAAGCAAAAATTTTACCTGAAGCAAAACATTCAGACCATTGCCCAAGCTTAATTGAAATTGACTTTTAGATTTACGCCTTATAACCTATATTTACGGCAAAAGAAAAAACGAAGAAATCCCTCATGAAATGAGCCATAACAATTCTTGATACAAATCGAGAATAAATATAATGGCGAATTCCATGTGACAATTAAAAAAACAATTATATACACATGAAAAAAAGCAGTATATTATTATTTGCGTATTGTGCTGCTCTAACAACATTGTTATCTGTTTCTTCTTGTCAAAATAATTCACAAGACATAATTGGTTCTGATAAAAAAAAGGAAACCATTCATTATGGAGGTGTGTTTAGAATTAATGAAGTTTCAGGCTTTAAAAGCCTTTTTCCTCTTAATACAACCGATGTAATTAGCTATAGAATATTTTCTCAAATTTATGAGGGCTTGCTTAAGTTCTCTCCTCAAGATTTATCGGTTACTCCCAATATTGCTGAAAAATGGGAGGTAAATGAAACGGCAACATCCTTTACTTTTTACCTACGTAAAGGCGTAAAATTTCATGACGATCCGTGTTTTAAAAATGGAAAAGGCAGAGAAGTTACTGCTTATGATTTTAAATATTGTTTTGATAAAATTTGCGAAGCCAATCCAGATTACAATGGTTATTGGGTTTTTAAAGATAAAGTAATAGGTGCTAATGAATATTATGAATCAACCAAACAAAACCATCCTTTGCCGGGCGGGGTAAAAGGAGTAAAAGTATTGGATGATTATGTGATACGAATAGATCTTAATTATCCTTATGCCAGTTTTTATAATGTGTTATGTACTCCGTATTGTTCTGTTTTTCCACATGAAGCCATTGATAAATATGGTGCAGATATAAGAATAAAAGCGGTAGGAACCGGTCCTTTTAAATTGGCTACTATTAATGAAGGAGAGGTTGTGTATTTATCTCGTAATCCCAATTATTGGAAAAAAGATTCTCTTGGTAATCAATTACCTTATCTTGATGGAATAAAAATAACTTTTATTAATGACAAACAAGCTGAGCTAATTGAGTTTAAAAAGAAAAACTTAGATATGGTTTATCGTTTACCTGTTGAAATGATTGATGAGATTATGGCAGAGATGGAGAGCAAAGACAAAAAACTCGATTATGATATTCAATTTACTCCGGCACTCAATGTTCAGTATTATGGCTTTTTAAATAGCAGCGAAATTTTTAAAAATAAATTCGTTCGTAAAGCATTTAACTACGCTATTGATCGCGAAAAAATAGTAAGCTATGTTCTCAAAGGAGAAGGAATAGCAGCATCTTATGGTTTTGTCCCCCCTTCATTTGAAGATTACGACTTTGAATCCATACACGGTTACCATTACGAACCTGATAAAGCCAGAAAACTTTTAATCCAAGCCGGATATCCAAATGGCGAAGGCTTTCCGGAAATCAGTTTAAATTTAAACAATAACGGAGGGCCTAATTCTCCTAATATTAGAGTGGCCGAAATTGTTCAAAAAATGCTAAGTGAAAATTTAAATATTAAAGTGGCATTAAATATTATGCCTTTTCCGCAACATTTAAATTTATTAGAATCGGGCAATGCACTTTTTTGGCGACAATCTTGGATTGCCGATTATCCGGATCCGGAAAATTTTTTGAATTTATTTTATAGCCATAATTTACCGGCAAACCCCAATGATAAATCATACATCAATACAGTACGATACAAGAGCATGGTTTTTGACTCTTTATTTTCTATAGCATTAAAAGAAAATAACAGACCCAAAAGATTTGAGTTATTAAAGCAAGCCGACCAAATTGCATTAGAAGATGCTGCTTATATGCCTCTTTATTATGATGAAAATTGCCGCCTCATTAGGCTTAATATTCGTAATTTCCCTTCTAATGCAATGGAATACAGAGATTTTTCTATTGTGTATTTTTCTCCTGATTCTTTATAGAAATTTCGACAAGTACTATTTCTTGTTTTTCATTTTTATTCTCTATGTGTTTTTTATAGTGCTTTTTGTCAGTTACTTACGAATTACCCTCTCTTTTAAATAATGCTTTGTTTTAGTAGTTAGTTAGTCGGCAATTCCCAAAAATTGTGTTTTACATACAGCTTAATTTGTTCCATATTTACCATATATGTTTAAAAGAATATTCCATAGACCTTTTTTATGTTTGTCTTTTAATGCAACTACTATTCAAAAAGAAACCAGGCTTGGTTTCAGAATTGAATGGATAAGATTTATAAAAAATAAACGAGATTCTTGGATAGGTTCCAGGGGATATACTATTTGCTTAAAATAATTTATTATGATACAAAAGCGACTCTCATTTTTGCTATTAATTCTCATGCTTTCTAAAGGCATATGGGCAAAAGAAAATGTAAATCAGCAAAAGCAAAAAACAAGTACAGTATTAAAAACTGCGGCTAGCTCTTGTTCTCCGGCAACATCTCAAACAGATCTTGAAATTAATAATGTACGCGCCACTATTTTAGCCGGTGGCGATATGTGGTGGGATTTGCTTTCTGCGCAATATGAAATTCCAAAAGGCTCAGGAAAAACATCATTATTTTCAGGAGCATTGTGGATAGGCGGAATAGATAAAGGGCAAAATTTAAAAGTCGCAGCTATGACCTACCGCCAAACCGGTAATGATTTTTGGCCCGGGCCATTAGATACGGCAACTGCATCTACATCTAGTACCATATGTTCTGAATACGATAGGCATTGGAAACTCAATCGATCTGATGTTGAAGATTGGTTGGCCGGAAAAGCCGCAATGCCGGAGGCTGTTTCTTCTTGGCCTGCTACAGGGCATGATGGAGCTATGCATTATCTCGCGCCATTTTATGATGCTAATGGCGATACGTATTATGATCCATTAGATGGTGATTATCCCGGTTTTGATTTAGGGGGAGATGCCAATGCTAAACAAGGAGAATTGTTTGGAGATCAAAATTTATACTGGATATTTAATGATAATGGAAACATTCATAGTGAAACTGGAGGTGAGCCAATTGGTTTAGAAATTCATGCCCAAGCTTTTGCTTTTACCACCAATGACCAGGTAAACAACATGACTTTTTACCAATACACCATTATTAATAGAGGAACAAGCACTTTAGATAGCACCTATTTTGGCCAATGGGTCGATCCTGATTTGGGAAACTATTTAGATGATTATGTGGGTTGTGATGTAAAAAGAGGATTGGGCTATTGTTATAATGGGGATAATAATGACGATGGCGTTTATGGATACGGATTAAATCCTCCTGCTGTTGGTGTTGATTTTTTTCAAGGCCCAATTGCAGATGCCAACGATGGTATAGATAATGATAGAGATGGCGAAATGGATGAAGAAGGAGAAGATATTATCATGTCGAAATTTGTGTATTACAACAATGACGATAATGATAATGGAAACCCTCGAGCAACCAAAGATTATTATAATTATTTAAAAGGTGTTTGGAGAAATGGATCCCAAATGACTTATGGCAGTGATGGAATGGGAACAGGAACTAATTGCAATTTTATGTTTCCGGGAGAAACAGATACTAGCTTTGCTGATACATGGACCGAACAAACTTCAGGCAATAAAGCTGGAGATAGAAGATTTTTGCAATCGGCCGGCCCATTTACATTAGAGCCCGGGGCCATTAATACTATTACCGTAGGTGTAGTTTGGGCGCAAGCCAGTCAAGGGGGGCCATTTGCTTCGGTTAATCAATTATTATTGGCCGATGATAAAGCGCAAACCTTATTCAATAATAATTTTAAATTAATTGACGGACCTGATGCGCCTGATGCAAAAATAGTAGAGCTAGACCAGCAATTGGTTCTTATTTTACAAAATACCAAAGATGTGGAAGAATATGTTGATTCTGCAAAAGATGCAGATAACAATACCATTCATTATGCGTATCAGGGATACCAGATTTATCAATTAGTAGATGCTTCCGTATCTGCTTCTGAGCTTGATAATCCTGACAAAGCGGTTTTAATTGATCAGGTAGATGAAGAAGATGATGTTTCGCAAATTGTAAATGGATATTTTGATCCTGTAGTAAATCAATACAATTATGTTGAAGAAGTAAATGGAGAAAATGTGGGTATTAAACATTCATTTAGTATTACTACAGACCAATTTGCGCAAGGCAATAACACATTGGTAAATTTTAAACAATACCATTTTATGGTTGTGTCGTATGCTTTTTCAAGAGACTCCGGAGTATATGAGCCTTATTTAGCCGGAAGAAAAAATATAGAAGTGTATACCGGCATTCCTCATAAAAGCTCTCCCGAAAATAATGGAACCATTGTTCAGGCAAATTATGGCACCGGACCAAAATTAAAAAGAATTGAAGGTCATGGAAACGGAAATCTTGCACTTGATTTTGCTCAAGAAACTGTTGATGAAATTATGAGTGGAGATCCATGGAGGTCTTTAAATCCTGTTTATGATAATGGCGCGGGGCCCATGGATATAAAAGTAATTGATCCATTAAATGTGCCTAAAGGAAATTTCACAGTTTATTTAGATGGCATTTCAGATACATCAAAATGGCATATTGCTTATGAAAATGAAACAGCCATTGATGCAGATACAAGTATTAGTGTAAGCAATGAACAAGTAATTGAAAATTGGGGCTTATCTATAAATGCAACACAAACGGTTAATCCCGGTGATGAACCTGAACTGAGTAATGGCTTTATTAGTGCTTCGATGGAATTTGCAAATGGTGCTACACCATGGATTACGGGAGTGCCTGATGAAGATGGACAAACCTATTTAAACTGGATTCGATCGGGTTTGTATAACGATAAAAACGGCATTGATTTTACTTGGGACGATTGGTTTTCGGGATCTTATAAAACCCCTACTTTTTTAGATCCTACTGAAGCGTATGAAAATTTATTAGGGAAAACGATTGCTCCGTATCGTTTATGCTCAAAAGAAGTATATGGGCCGGCTTATAGTACAAGTATAAACAGTAATAAACTTTCTGCATTAGCAAGTGTTAATATTGTTTTAACGTCCGATCCATCCAAATGGACAAGATGTATGGTAATGGAAATGTGTGATGATCCCATTCTATCAGAAGGAGGAATTAAAAAATTTCGACCAAGAAGTGGTTCTTCTGTTGATGTAAATGGAAATATTGATAATAGCGGAACCGGCATGGGATGGTTTCCCGGCTATGCTATAAATTTAGAAACAGGGGAACGCTTGAATATTATTTTTGGAGAAAATTCGTGGTTTACGGGAGATAATGGTGGAGACATGATTTGGAATCCAAGTGCCAATATTTTAACTGGAACACAATCTGATCTATTACTGGGTGGAGAGCATTATGTATACGTGATGAATTCAAGGTATGATGAAGATGATACTTACATGACAAATATCAAAGCAGACGATATAAATGGTCCTGTAAATATGTTAAAAGAAGCTATGTGGGTTTGGTTGCCACTAAAAATTGATGGGCAAGAATGGTTGTCAAGTGATGTGAAAATAAAATTACGTGTTTCAAAATCCTATACTACCTGTTATACCGATGTAAAAGACGATTGTGCAGATAATCCTGAAAATAATAATTATCCGCTGTATACTTTTAATACAAATGATATTTATACTATAAAAGAAAATCTTACTGCTGCTCAATCAGCATTGGATAGTATACGAGTTGTGCCTAATCCTTATTATGCGTATTCTGATTATGAAACTACGCAACTTGATAACAGGGTAAAAATTACCAATTTGCCGGAGAAGTGTACCATTACAATTATGACAAGTGGGGGACGCATTATTCGAACATTGAAGAAAGACAATACCGATACGTATCTCGATTGGGATTTAAAAAATTCAGCCAATATATCTGTATCAGGTGGTATGTACATCATTCATATTTCTGCCGAAGGTATTGGAGAAGGAAATGTAAATTGGTTGGGTGTGATGAGGCCTGTTGATTTAGATTCGTATTAGTGAGACTCAAATTTTAGGAGTGATAGCGAAAAAAAACTGTATTCGAACTTATCCTCCCGATAGCTATCGAGAGGAGGAACGAGCGTATCGGAATACAGGTTAATGTAACGTAGCTCCGACCCGTTTTATTATATTAAAAAAACGAGACCACTTTGCGTGAATCTCGTTTTTTTCGTGTTTAGTTTGCTTTTTTTAGCATTACTTAGATAGCATTACATTTTTTGTAACAACACCTGAATCAGATTTTATTTTAACAATATACATTCCACTTGAATGTTTTCCTAAATCAATTGTATGAACTGTTGATATTACATTGTATACATTATTTGAATATACTGCCTGTCCCATACTATTAAAAACTGAAATAGTAACATTACTTTCTTTAGCATATGACATACCAATATTTACAGTTCCATTACATGGATTTGGATAAGAAATAATATTCTCATCAGAGTTATTTGCAACAGGATCAATACCAGTTACTAAATCAGCACATAAAATGGGGGTTATATAAAGATCCGTTGATACTCCCCATTCCGATACAAAATCATGCCATGTGCTATCGCTATACAATTGCCATGCATTTCCTATTGGGTTATTAAGTCCTGTATTTGTAAATAGCGCAACGGTATCTCCAGCGGCATATTTGTATTTAACACCAACATAAAATGGGGTATTAATTACAGGAGCATTCATAAAGGTTATAAAAGTTTGTTTCTTTGCAGCAATCTCAGTTGCAATGTTTGAAATTTTCACATCCATGTAGGCAAGAATAGTTCCAGGAGTGCCATTTACGCCTGTATTATCCCATACACATACTCTTACCTTATCATTAGGAGATGTATATTTGGCAATGCCAAATTTCAAAAATATATTGTTAAGCTTAGCACCTGAAGTATAAGATGAAAAATATTCTGCAGAAGCAAAATCTCCTGAAGCATTATTGCCTGACATATAACCACCATTTGGATCCACATATACTACAGCAGTATCATTAGAAATCACATTTGAAAATGTATCACAAGATGAAGTTGTAACAATGCTGTCTTCTAATATGGTTATATAATCATTTACTGTTAAAGTGTCAAAAGAAATTGAATCTGTAACTACTAAACTTACCGGATATTTTCCAGGAGTATTATAAACAACTTTCACATTTTTTTGCGGTGATTTATTGGGCATTGCACCAACAAAAGTCCATTCTCTGGTTTTTACTTTTCCTGTTGATATGTCTGTATATAAAACGGTATCACCCACAAATGCGACATTTTTATCTGACATGAAATTTGCATTTAAAGCGAAGGAATCTTGCACTACTTCTATATAATTTGTTTTTGCTATTGAATCAGTATACGTTCCATTAGAAACAACAAGTTTTACCATATATTTACCGGCTAAACTATAAGTGGTAGAAGCATTTTGCAGAGACGAATTTGATGGGCTACCGCCTTGAAATGTCCATTTCCAGCTTGTAGGATTTCCAACACTCATATCTTGAAAATCTACTTGTTCGCCAGTATGTACTTTATTTTTATTGGCAACAAAATTAGGAGCAACTTTTCCTGAATCAGGGCTTACAATAATGTACATATTTTTAGTAAGGCTATCAGTAGTAGTTGCATTGGATACAACAAGTTTTACTGCAAATTTACCAGCTTTATAATAATGAACATAAGGCGGTTTTTGTGTTGTGGCTACAGGTTGTGTGCCACCATAAAAAGTCCATTTCCATGATGTTGGAGTACCGGTTGATAAATCTTTAAAAGATACACTATCACCTTCGGTAATGGTAAGGGCGCTAGCCGAAAACTCTGCATTAACAGAATCTACCAATACGGCATTACCATTGCCGCTATTACCTGCAAATACCAATTGGGTTAGTAAACTAAAAGCAAATAAAAATTTGCCCACTAAAATAAGCGTAACATTTTTTTTCATAATAGAAATTTTAAATAGATAAGAATAAAGAACTAGTAAAAAAATGGAAGGTTAGATACTAAGGGGGTAACGGGGGCAAAATTAGTTTTAATTCAGAAGGATGTATAATACAAAAAAAAGATGTTCTCAATATGAAAACAATAAATCAAGATGTTTAAAATATCGTTGTTTTCTTATAGCCAGCTTGTTGCGCCCAACAAAAGGTGAATTAAAATCGGAAATTAAGATTGTTTTTGATTTTTAATTTCATTTACCAAATTCTTTTTTAAAATGGCGGAAGCAGTAATAAGGCCCGAAAAAATTGCACCTCCTATTCCAACGGTTACAACATCTTGACCGGTTAAAAAAAGATTTTTAATGGGCGTGTGTGCACGTAAAAAACTCTGGTTAAAACGTTCTACTGTGTGATCCATACCATATATTTCACCCGAAGAATATGAAGTAAAATGTTTGGTTGATAAAGGAGAAGACAACTCATAAAAATCAATATTGCCTTTTAATTGAGGAACATGAATATACAATTGTTCTAAAAGACGTTGTGAAAATGCTTCTTTCAATTTTTCATATTCTTCTCCCCGTTTCTTCCATCTATCATCTTCCCATTTTTTAAACCAATCGTATTCTGCAACAGTAATAATTTCTACAGTTGATTTATTGGGATAACGATTATCCCAGTCCGGATCTTTGGCTGATGGAAAAGAAATATAAACAACAGGTAAAGGAGCGTTGTGATCTTTTTTAAAATCGTTAATAGCTTTATCATGATCATCATGCGGATAGATCCACAAATTAGCATTGCCTAAACCCAATTCTTTCCAATTTTTATTTATGCCAATATAAAGACACACATGTGCCGATGATGCTTGTAGTGTTTCGAGTTTGTTGTTGAATCCATGTTGCACAGCAACGGACTCCTCTACCAAATGCTTAAATGTATTTTCTATACCGGCATTACTGATAACAATGGGAGCAAAAATTTCACTATCGTCTTCCATTTTTACGCCAACAGCTTTATTATCTTTTACAATGATTTGTTTTACGCCTGCATTTACCAAAACTTCTCCCCCCGCATTTTTTATTATAGGATAAACTGTTTCGGCAATACGTTGCGAGCCTCCAACAGGATAAGCTCCCCCATTTAAATAATGTTTGGCAACCATTGCATGAATTGAAAAACTGCTGGTTGATGGCGGCATACCATAATCTCCATATTGTGCGGTAAGCACTGCAATTAATTTTTTATTTGAGGTTAAACTTTGTAAAACTTCTAAGGTTGTTTTTTTAGAATATTTATAAAAATCTTTTTTCATAAACAAGCCTGCAATTTTTCCTAATAGTGGAGGCATTGCCTTTTCACTAAAAAATCCGGTAGCTGCATGAGCCGCTTCGTGAATAAGATCTAAATATTTTTCGATTGCTTTTTCCTCAGCAGGAAAATACGATTTCATTTTTTCTGCAAAAGCCTTTCTGCCTTTTACATAATCAAATTGCTCATTACCAATAATAATTTTATCGTATACATCATCCATTTCTGCCCAATGTAATTGTCCTTCTGTTACAAAAGAAAACAGTTGATACAAAAATGTTTTTTTTCTATTTACTTCACCCACATAATGTAAGCCCACATCCCACTCGTATCCTTTACGCTTAAATACGTGGGTAAAGCCCCCTGCAACGTAATGTTTTTCCAGTACCAATACTTTCTTTCCTTCTTTGGCTAAAAATGCTGCAGTACTTAAGCCTCCCAATCCAGAGCCAATAATAATGGCATCATATTTTTCTGTGATGGGGTTTCGTTTATAAGAGGTCCAGGTTTTTGACATAGCTAATACTCTATTTTAATTTCAGATTTTGCCCATAATTTAAATGCTTCTTGCGCCTCTTCCTGCATTAATTGAATAGCCGGAATTTTTCTTTCATCATGCGGAATTACTAATTCATCATAAATAAAAGAATCGTCAAAATTAATTGCGGCTGCATCGGTTTTGGAGTTTCCATAATACCATTTATCCGGTCGGGCCCAGTATATGGCCCCTAAACACATAGGGCATGGTTCACAAGAAGTATAAATTTCACAGCCTGTTAATTGAAAACTATTTAAAGCCTTACAAGCATTACGAATAGCCACCACTTCGGCATGTGCAGTAGGATCATTGCTTGTTGTAACACCATTAACACCGGTGGCAATAATTTTTCCATCCTTAACCACAACAGCACCAAATGGGCCTCCCTTTCCTGATTTTACATTATCGATAGAAAGCTTAATGGCTTCTAGCATGAATTTTTTTTTATCTTCTAGCATAGGGAATTACTTTTTCTGTTTTAATTTTTGAGAGACCTAAAATACGATATTTAAGTTGAAAGTTTGAGAGTTTGAAAGTTTGAAAATTGCCCTGAAAGCATATTGTATTTCTTTGTGGGTATCTCAGTAGTATATGCTTGTTTGTTGGATAAATTAATGTTGAATCATTTATTTCTAATCCAATAATTTCAATGGGTAAGCCTGTAATGTTATCTATTTCAATATTTATTTTTTGATTGATTGTGTCTTTTAAATAAGCATAAAACGGAACTATAGGAGATAATGCCAATTGAATTAACTTTCTGTCTTTTTCCCAAATGGTATTAGGTAAATCAATTTCAGACCATTCTGTATGTAACACATCAAGATTTTTTTGAATGGAATCTTTTAGCTCATTTTGTAATTGATTTAAAAATTCTGGTTGAGAATAATAATTTAGCCAATAGATGTATTGAGCAGTAAAAACAGAGTCGTTTAATAATAGTCGTAGAAAAATATCAGTGTGGTAGGTAGACCTAAAATAATAGCCATTGTTTTTAGCCGGGCAACTATCTAATTCTGCATCATACCCAATAGGCTCTAACAATTTTGTATTGCTATTGTAATAGAATCGCAAATTGTGCCAGAGCAATGCATGTTCCGCGCCCATGGCTTCGCAAAGCGCTACAAACTTTGGCATTTTTTCATTATCAAAAACTTTTGAAGCGGGAAGAAGACTATCTAAGAACCCATATAAAAGATTTTTTGCACATGAAAATTGTTTAGAAGCAATAGAATCTTTTAATAGATTTTTCATGTCGAATGCATCTATTAAAGCCGTATTTACAGTTTGAAAACAAAGATGATCATACATTTCATTTTTATTTATCCCTGCGTCAATGTATTGAACAAGTTCTTTCCAAGTATTGTCTTCATTAAATTTTATAATGGGAGAAAGAGGTAAATGATTTCTAGTAAAAAAATGATCGTCAAAAAATTCTTCCATTGCATATATACCATGGTCTTCATTATTGATTACAACTTTTACAAAAAAATATTGGAGGGCAATCAATCCTTCATGATGCAATGCTCGATAAAAAACCCATTCAGATAAATAATTTCTGGTTGATGGATTTTGCAATGAAAATTTTTTCATTCCTAAAATAGGAACATCTGATTTAATTCTCATCGACCATTTATTGGTATTTAAATGATCAGCCCAATCTCCCTTTAAACGAAGCTTAATGGTAGATGTTTGGTTTTTGAAAGATATAGATGCATTAACATAATCATCAGCATTTTTTAATAGCACTTCTCTTTTTAATGCTTCTTTTTTTTGCACATCTAATTTTTCAAGAGCATCTTTACTAAGCGTAATATTAATAATAGGAATAGATGGGGATGTTGTAAAAGTATACTGCAATTTTAATTTGAAACATTTTACTAAATCTTCTGACTTATGAAGTAATGCCGATGAATAACGACCCATTACAAAACCAGCAAGAAGCAAAAGAGATATGAGTAAGAATCGTTTTGTCATTTAAAATTATTGTTTGCTAATAGCAGATTCTGTTGAACGTGAAAAGGGAATTATTTTTTGAGTCAAGATTTCATTAAAACCTAAAAGATGAAATCTGATTAGCTGATTAGCTGATTTGTTGATTAGCTGATTTGTTTGAAACAGTATAGTTGTACGCTGAGGATATCTCAGCAATATTGTTTTATTAAGAGGAGGTATTAGTGTTGAGTCGTTTATTTGCAAGCCGGTAATTTCAACTGGCAAACCGGTAATATTATCAATTTCAATTTCAATTTTTTCATTGGATACTTTTTTAAAATACGCATAAAAAACGGTTGGAGGATGTAATGAAAGTTGAATGAGTTTTCTGTTTTCCTCCCAAATTTCTGTTGGTAATTGCACTTCTGGCCATTCGGTGTGTAGTATGTCAAGATTTCTTTGAATAGAATCTTTTAAGCTTAATTGAAGATCATTTAAAAAATTACTTTGCGTATAGTAATTGAGCCAATACATATATTTTTTGGTAAAGATAGAATCGCCTAATAAAAGGCGAATGTACTTTTGATCGTGATAACCATTTTGAAAAAAGTTTTTTGTTAAGGTTTCGTAATGGCGGTTAATATCAGCATCGAAACTTATGGGCTCTAATAGTTTTGTATTGGGGTTAAAATAAAATCTAAGATTATTCCAATGAACAGAATGTTCTGCCTCCAGCAATTCAATTAAAGCCAATAAACGAGATGATTTATCAACATCAAAAACTTTTGATGCAGGCAATACACTATCTAAAAAATTATAGAAAAGATCTTTGCCACATTTTAATTGAGAATACGAAGTAGAATCTTTAATTATTTTATCTAGGTTAAATGCATCTATATTTGTTTTATCAATGGATTGAAATAAAAAATTATTGTACATATCTCCTTTTGAAATTCCACTATCTACATATTGCGCCATTTCTGTCCAAATATTTTCTTCGCTTAATTTAATGATGGGAGCAGGTTCACAACCGTTTGCTTTTAACATATCATCATCAAAAAATTCTTCTAAAGCATATAGTCCATTATCTTGGCCATTAATTTCAACTTTTACAAAAAAATATTGAAGAGAAATAAAACCTTCATGTTGCAATGCTTTATGAAAAAACCATTCTGATAAATATTCCCTTGTCATAGGATGTTGTAGGGAAATTTTTTTCATCCCCATAATGGGAGATTCTGATTTTATTCTTAACGACCATTTATCTGTTTTAAAATGGTCGGCCCAATCACCTTTTAATCTTATCTTAATAGGAAAAGAATTGTTTTTGTATTTTATTTCAGCGGCAGTAAAATCATCATCGTCCTTTATTAAGAATCCACTTTTTAAGGCTTCATCTCTTTTTTGTTTTAATTTCTCAAATGATTTTTCGGGAATAGAAATTTTAAAAACAGGAACATCAGAGAGATCTGTATTGTGGGTATTGAATTTTACTTTAATGCGCTCAGTAATCTGTATAACTCTATTGCACAAAGAAGAGTAGTAATGGCCAAAGAAAAATCCAGCACAAAAAACTATCAGTACAAAAAATAATACCAGCCAACGATTAACAAAAATTTTCATTGGGTTTGTAATATTTTGTTTGGGGAAATCATTAACCACATAGGTTTTAATCTTTTCTTTTTCTTAGTCGTTTTCTTCATAGTAATACGAATAGTCAATGCCTTTCATAAACATTTCGCGGTCGTTGATTTTTGTTATCAAAGCATTTTTTAAAAGTGTTTTCAACACATTACTTTTTGTCGGGCTTAGCATCATTGCATTCATATAATGCTGTTTGCTTATCTTGCTCCAATCAACACACTTTTTGAGGCGTTTTTTCAATATCAAGTCCAGCCAAATTCGGGAGCTTCTGCCGTTGCCTTCCATAAACGGGTGGGCAATGTTCATTTCTACATATTTGTTTACAATTTCGTCAAATGTAGTTTCGGGCATTTCTTCTATTTGTTTTAGGGTTTTGCCCAAAAAGTGTGATACAGCAAATTGAAAACCACCTTTTGAAATGTTCTTTTGACGGATTTGTCCCGCAAAATCATACAATCCGCCAAACAAATAAGCGTGTATTTGTTGTAAGCCTTTGGCTGTACCCACTTCAATTTTGTCAAGCAAATTACTTTCAAAAAGTGTGTATGCTTTTTTCTTGCTTTGCCCATCAATGCTGTTGTCGCTATATAAAAACCAATCCAAAAATTTCATTGCCCTGTTGTTAGGAAAATTTTTGGCAAGTGCAGTTACGCCTTCGCTGTCCAACATATCGGTTTTATATTTTTTGCCGTCTGCAGCCAAAAGTTTCAGTTGGGTAGTGGCACTAACCAACTCATTGTTCTCCTTTTTGAGTTTGGCTTTTAGGTATTTCCAATAATTACGAATTTTGGAGTAGTCGTTTTCTTCATTTAAAACACCTACAATATCCAAGACCGAAAACCACCATTTGACGTTTTGCTCGTCCCAAACCGCCCGCACTTCGCGATCTTTAAAAAAACGTATGGATATTTTGGCGCTACTCATTTGATATGATTTTTGGGCAGATTTTCCGGCATTATCTGCAACATCAAACTATGTTTCTATGCGGTTTTTAAAAAACAATTAGCTCAAGGGCAGTTCTAAAAATTAATTTTTTATGCCCTCATCCTAACCTTCTCCCAAGGGAGAAGGGAAAATAAAGATAATTTTTAAAACTACCCTTAAGCAACAATGGGATCTGTAAGCGCCCCTTTTTTTATTTCTTCAACCACAGCAGGATCGAGCAATGTAGAAGTATCTCCTAAATTATTTAAATCACCTTCGGCAACTTTGCGCAATATTCTACGCATAATTTTTCCTGAACGCGTTTTAGGCAATCCGCTTACAATTTGAATTTTATCAGGCTTGGCAATAGCTCCCATAAATTTGGTAACGGTAGCCATAATTTCTTTTTTAAAATTCTCTGTGTCTTTTCTTTCATGCCTGCAAATCACATAGGCATATATGCCCCATCCTTTAATATCATGTGGAAAGCCAACTACAGCACTTTCTACCAGATCGGGATGTTGGTTAATCGCATTTTCAATTTCGGCAGTGCCTAATAAGTGACCAGAAACTTTTATTACATCATCAACCCTTCCTGTTATTTTATAATAACCCTCTTCATCACGTTTGCATCCATCACCTGTAAAATAATAGCCTTTAAAAGTTGAAAAGTAAGCTTCTTTACAACGATCGTGATTTTTGTAAGTGGTGCGAATAATAGATGGCCAAGGAAATTTCATGCACAATCTTCCTTCTACATTGTTTCCCAATAATTCTTTTCCATTTTCATCGAGTAATACCGGTTGTATTCCGGGTAATGGCAAGGTAGCATAACTTGGTTTTGTTTTGGTAATGCCTGCAAGGGGAGAAATCATAATGCCTCCTGTTTCTGTTTGCCACCAAGTATCAACAATCGGGCATTTTTCTTTTCCAATATTTTTATGATACCACATCCATGCTTCTTCATTTATGGGTTCTCCAACAGAGCCCAATATTTTTAATGAATCTAGTTTATATGGGGCAACAAATTCCAATCCGGCTGCTTCTAGCGATCGAATTGCAGTAGGCGCAGTATAAAAAATATTTACTTGATGTTTGTCTATCACTTGCCAAAATCTTCCTGCATCAGGATAAGTAGGAATGCCTTCAAACATTAATGTTGTAGCCCCAGCCAATAATGGGCCATATACCAAATAAGAATGTCCTGTAATCCAGCCTACATCAGCGGTACACCAATATACATCGGCCTCTCCCCCAAGGGGAGATGAGTCGTACTGAAATACGTTTCGGAAGGTGTAATCTACATAAACCATGTAGCCTGCGGTGGTATGTACTACACCTTTTGGTTTTCCGGTAGAGCCTGAAGTGTATAATATAAAGAGCATGTCTTCAGCATCCATTTCTTCTGCTTCACAAAATGCTTTATCACTTGAGAGTTTTGCCATTTCCTCATGCCACCATACATCTCTCCCATTAATCATTTGCACATTTGTATTTGTTCTGTTTAAAACAACAACTTTTTTTACCGAAGGGCAAGTCTGTAAAGCTTCATCCACTACAGCTTTTAATTGAATATCTTTTGCGCCACGGAAACCGCCATCTGCTGTTATTACAATATTGCAATCGGCATCATGAATTCTATCTGAAAGCGATTTAAATGAAAAGCCACCAAACACGACAGAATGTATGGCGCCAATTCTTGCGCAAGCTAAAACGGCAATTGCTAATTCCGGAACCATGGGCATATAAATACAAATTCTATCTCCTTTTGTAGCTCCATTATTCTTTAAAACATTAGCAAATTTGCAAACCTCGGCATGCAATTCTTTATACGTTAATTTTCTTACCGCTTCATTTGGATTATTGGGCTCCCAAATAATGGCTGTTTGATTGGCTCTAGTAGCCAAATGACGGTCGAGACAATTTTCTGTAATATTTAATTTACCCCCGCTAAACCATTTTACATTAGGTTCATCAAAATTCCATTCGAGAACTTTGTCCCATTTTTTTTTCCATGTAAAAGCTTCTGCCTTTTCGGCCCAAAATGCCTCAGGGGTTTCAATGCTTTTTTTATACTCTATTTGATATTCTTCAAATGAATTGATTCTACTAAACATAGGATAGATTTTATTAGTAAGTATTTATGGTAGTCTCGCCCAGAATCGAACTGGGATCAAAAGTTTAGGAAACTTCTATTCTATCCGTTGAACTACGAAACCATTTTATTTATCAGGATATCTTTTGAAAACAAAACCCTTATAATTGCCTGCAAATTTAGCCTATTTTTATCAGAAAACCTCTCGTTTTTACGAGTTTTGGCATTTATCAATTTGTTTATCAATGCTTTTTTACTATCTTTACGGTAATTCTTTTAGAAGATTGTATTTCTTTTGCTTAAGTAATTATTAATTACCTCAACAATTCTACATCTTCCGAAAAAATTGAAGATGTGGTAAGTCACCTCCCTTTCTTAAGACATCTTATTTAAATCTAAAGGGAAAAAAACAATAATTAATATTATAATGGAAACTGGAGTAGTAAAATTTTTTAATGAATCAAAAGGATTCGGATTTATCAAAACTGAAAAAACTGGACAAGATATTTTTGTTCATGTATCAGGTCTTAAAGAAGAAATCCGTGAGAACGACAAAGTAACTTTTGAAGTTCAAGAAGGTAAAAAAGGTTTAAATGCAGTTAATGTAAGATTATCTTAATAAAAGCATAAATAAACATTTTGAAAAAGGGAATTGCAGCAATGCGGTTCCCTTATTTTTTTAATAAAAATTTTCAAATTTTTACTATGAAAAATGTATTAGCTGCTATTTTTTTAGTTATTATTTTCTCCTTTACTTCATGTGTAAAAGAAGGTACTGGTGGCAATGCTAAAATTGCACTTTGGGTTAAACACCACGATAAACTTATTCCGGGAGCCACCGTTTATATAAAATACAGTGCAAAAGAATTTCCGGGTGATGATGTTTCACTTTATGATGATTCAGAAGTTTGCGGAACAACAGGGGAAGAAGAAGCTCATACTCATTTTCATGATCTAAATCGCGGAGATTACTATTTATATGCAGTTGGTTACGATAGTGCAATTGCACAAACGGTTAAAGGAGGCATTCCTGTTGAGATAAAGAAAGCAGATGAAGATGGAGAAACGGATGTGGATGTGCCCGTGACAGAAGATTAAAATAGATGACCAAACAAGAAAAATACATAGAACTTGTACCACAAATAAAAGCATTGATTGAATCAGAGTCTGATTTGATTGCTAATCTTGCTAATCTTGTTGCAGTATTGAAATATGAATTGGATTTTTTTTGGGTGGGATTTTATTTTGTTAAACCCTCAGGCTTTCTCCTTGAAAAAAAGCAAGAAGATAAACTGGAAGAAAAGCAGGAATTAGTATTAGGCCCTTTTCAAGGCCCTATTGCATGTACGCGCATTGCTTATGGAAAAGGCGTATGCGGAACCGCATGGAAAAAACAAGAAACTATTATAGTTCCGGACGTGCACCAATTTGAAGGACACATTGCTTGTAATGCCCAATCGCAATCAGAAATTGTGATTCCTGTATTAAAAGATGCAAAAGTTTGGATGGTACTTGATGTAGACAGCGATAAATTGAATAATTTTGACGAAACAGATGTTTACTATCTAGAAGAAATAACTATACTGATTGAAAAGAAATATACAAGCCTATCCCCTAACCGCTTTCCTTAGGAAAGGGGGATTGCGTTCTAATTTTACAAAGTGCTTAAATAGCATCATTAACAATATTAAAAATTCCAATTCTCCTTCCCTTTTGGGGAAGGTTGGGATGGGAATTTTATTTTTCCTTATATCAAGCTGTGCCAATAAAGTTGCCATATCTGGAGGTGTAAAGGATGAAACACCTCCTAAAATTGAATTTACTTTCCCTAATACGGGAGCGATTAATTATAAAGCAAATTCAATTGTTTTAAAATTTGACGAATATGTAAAACTCAATAATTTTCAAACGGAATTTATTTCATCTCCTCCACTGAAAACATTGCCTGATTATCATATTAAAAGAAAATCTATCGTCTTAAAAATTGACAACCCACTTATTGATAGCACAACCTACATTTTAGATTTTGGAAATTCAATACAGGATATTACAGAAGGCAATACATTAAAAAATTATCAATTTGCATTTTCAACAGGTCCTTCTATTGATTCATTAAAATTGTCAGGAAAAATTAAAAACGCATTTGATCTCAAGCCTGAAAAAGACATTGCCATAATGCTATTCAAAAATTTAAACGACTCAGCACCTAAGAAAACAATCCCTAATTATTATACAAAATCAAATGATGATGGCTCTTTTACTTTAACGCATGTTAAAGAAGGTAAATATCAAATATTTGCATTGGTTGATGCCAATAGCAATTATATGTTTGATTTAGGAACGGAAAAAATTGCATTTAGTGATAGTATGGTTATTGCAGGAAAATCAGATTCTATATCCCTTTATTTATTTCAAGAAGAAAATGCCCGATTACACAAAAATAAAATAAGTAATGATGAGTATGGGAAATTATTATTTGTATTTAATTTGCCTGCAGATAGTGCTCACATAACTCCTTTAAATAAAAATTTACCTACCAATTGGAAAATTGAAGAATGGTCGGCCAAGCATGATTCACTTACTTATTGGTTGCCCGATTCAGTTATTGACACCCTAAAACTTCAAATTGTAACGGATACCATTATTGATACTGCTTATATTGCATTGGTTCAAAAGCCAGTATTGAATAGCAATTCAAACAAAAAAAACAGAAGAACCAAGCCATTTAAGTTGAGTATTGCCTCAAATATTAATTCAGCAGCATTTGACTTGAACAAAGATATTTCGATTCATTTTTCTCATCCCATTAAAACATCCAATTTTTCAACTATTATTTTGGTCTCAGATTCTGATACATTGAAACCTTCTATTACATTTTGTGATAGTTTGCACAGGCATTTATCAATTAAATACAGATGGAAAGAAGAAAAGTCGTATTCACTTTTTATTTTAGATTCTACATTTACTGATATTTTTAATTTATGTAACGATACACTTAAATATGCTTTTAAAACCAAATCACTAAAACAATACGGAACAGCTGTGCTAAATGTTTCTTTTGCAGATTCTATTCAAAATAATTTTATTATTCAACTTTTAAATGAAAAAGGAAATGTATTACGAGAAAATTATATGAGTAAATCGGGAAAAATTACATACAACTACATGGATGCGGGTAGTTATTATTTAAAAGCTATTAGAGATACGAACAAAAATAAGAAATGGGATACCGGAAACTTTGATAAACATCTTTTACCGGAAAAAGTACTCTCAAATCCAACTCCACTCTCTATAAGAGCCAATTGGGATATTGATGTTGATTGGAAACTAACGGAATAAAATTTAAGCCTTTGGCTTTTTCATAATGGCATAAAACCCAATTGTAAAACCAATAAGCACAACAATTGGAGCTACTGTAATACGAGTACTACTAAAAATAGCTTCGCTATATTTGGTTGGGTCATCAGATCCTCCACCCGACATTAGAATAAATCCTACAACAATAAAAGCTATAGAGGTAAGTAATAAAATGTAATTATCTTTTTTAAATAAAAATTCAGTAGTTGGTTTGCTCATGGCATTGTTATTTGATTACAAAAGTAGGAAAAAACTAGTAATAAAGTTCATCGGTTGTTTGGCGTAAGTGTTTTCTCACAGCAAACCAAGTTGAAACAGCAGAAATAAATATTCCCATTGCTATAATTGATAAGAATAAAATTCCTAAAATTTTAAAGTCGGTGAGAATAAATAATTCAGGTAATTGTTGTTTAGCCCAATACATAATGAGTAACAATAAACCTATAGCTAAAATACCGCTTACAATGCCATGTAAAAAACTCTTACCCAAAAATGGTTTTTGAATAAATGATTGTGTGGCCCCCACCAATTGCATGGTTTTAATTAAAAATCGTTTTGAATAAACCGAAAGTCGAATGGTATTATTGATTAATGCAATGGCTATAACGAAAAGGAGTCCACAAAAACCAAGTAAAACCAGAGTAATTCTTCTTACATTTTCATTAATGAGGCTTACCAATGATTTTTGATACAGCACCTCCTTTACATTTTTATCTGCTGCAATTTCTTTTTCAATAGTTGATAAACTATCGGTTACTGCATAATCAGCTTTAAATTTTACTTCAATAGAAGGCAATAGAGGATTGTAATCTAAAAAGCCAATAAAATCTTCGCCTAAATCCTTTTTTAATGCTTCTGCAGCAACTTCTTTAGTTATGTATTGAGTTGACTTAACAAATACTTTAGTATTTAATGTTTGTTGAAATTTAAGAATATCGGCTTCTTTTACATTTTCTTTTATCATTACCGTAAAGCCAATATTCTCTTTTACATAATTAGAAAGGTAATGCGCATGTAAAACAATCATACCAATTAAGCCCAACATAAAAAGTACCAATGTAATACTTATGATAGTTGTTAGATACGATGAGTTTAATCTCCTGCGCGTATATTTTTGTTCTATTGGGTCCACTTAAATTTTAGTTTAAGGTTATAAAGTGTAAGGTTCAAAGTTAGATGTTTAATGTTATTTGATCAATGCTTTTAACAGGTAAATTACAAGTTTTATTATGGCACACATAAATTAACGTTTCATCTTCAACAAATTTATTTTTTAATAATGGCAATTGCGATGAAATTTCTGAGCCTATTAATAGTTTATTCGGAATATATTTTTTGTTTAATTCTTCTTTCTTTTCTAAGGCCTCCTTTCCTACAATTGCTATTTGATAATAGGGATAAACAAAATTGAGTAGTAAGTTTCCCCAATTAGAATAGGCAGAACCATAAGCAGCCATACTGTTTTTAATAGTATGAAGCATTTGTATGGCTATTGCATTGTAATTAGGTTCATCAAAATAGTGCGAAAGCATAAACAATGATTTTGCTATACTCGAATTTGAAGCCGGAATAACATTGTCTTGAATTTCTTTTTTTCTGGCAATTAATGCCTCATCCAAATTTGAAGTAAAATAAAATAGAGAAGAACTTGCATCAAAAAAATGTTCCATTACATATTGCATTAATGCATGAGCTTCATGCAACCATTTTTCATTAAATGTAGCTTGATAAATAGAAATGAAAGCTTCAATCATAAAACAGTAATCTTCTAAAAATCCATTTATGCTTGCCTTTCCATTTTTATAGCTGTGCCAAAGTCCACCATCTGTTCGTTTTATTTTCTGTAATATTCCTTCACTTACTTTTATGGCAATATTCAAAAAATCTTTTTCCCCCAATATATTATAGGCATCTATATAAGCCTTTATCATTAATGCATTCCATGAAGTAAGAATTTTATCATCTAAGCCCGGTTTCACACGTTTTGATCGAGCTTGCAATAAAATTTGTTTTGCCTCAGCCACCTTTTTATTTAATGCTGAAAGAGAAATTTCATGTTTCTTACAAATATCCTCATCATTTAATTTTCTTAGTAGAATATAATTTCCATCTTCCCAATAACCTTCATGGTTAATGTTGTAGTAATCGGTAATTAAGTTAAATGATGCTCCAAGTAAACTTTCTAATTCTGATTTTGTCCACACGTAATATTTGCCTTCAATACCTTCACTATCGGCATCAAGAGCGGAATAAAAAAATCCTTCAGATGAAGTAAGTTCTCTTTTTATAAATTCAAGCGTTTCATATACCACTTGTTTGTACAATGGATGTTGTGTAACTTGAAAAGCTTCTGCATAAAGACTTACCAATTGTGCATTATCGTACAACATTTTTTCAAAATGCGGGACTTTCCATAATTCATCCGTTGAATAACGCGCAAAGCCACCACCTATTTGATCATAAATACCACCATAAACCATTTTGGTTAAGGTGAGATTTACATGATCTACAATATTTTTTTGCTGAGATAAAACCCCATACCTCAATAAAAATTCATAATTATTGGGCAAAGGAAACTTAGGTGAATGATCAGGGCCTCCCTCAACAACATCAAAATGTTTAGCCCAGTTTCCAATCATTTTTTCTAAATCATTTTTTGAAAACGCAGGTATTTCCGTATTTACTTTTATTAAATCAGATTGTCGAATGCCTTGTGTAAGCCGCTCTGCATAATCCAATACTTTCTCTTTTTCATTTTTATACAACTCATTTACGTTAATCAAAATTTTTGTCCAATGCTCTTTGGGGAAATACGTTCCACCATAAACCGGCCTACCATCGGGCAAAGTAAAACAATTAAGCGGCCAACCTCCACGGCCACTCATCAATTGAACAGCCTGCATATACACCTGATCAATATTGGGTAATTCTTCTCTGTCTACCTTTATGCAAACAAAATGTTCGTTCATTATGTTGGCCACAGCATCATTTTCAAAATTTTCTTTTTCCATAACGTGGCACCAATGGCAGGCTGAGTACCCAATGCTAATAAGCATTAATTTGTCTTCTTCTTTTGCTTTTTTTAATGCAACTTCTCCCCAAGGCAACCAATTTACAGGGTTGTGAGCATGTTGTAAAAGATAGGGGGAGGATTCGTGGATGAGGTAGTTGGGCATTTTTGGAAGTATTAATTTGTTATTTGAAACAAAAGTATATTAATAATTAGGGAAAATGGCTCGGCTCCGTTTTATTATGTTGTTTCAAAAGTTTTACTTTGGAGATTAATACCTTTTATTATCTGAATAAAAGCGTATTGCATTTTAATGTTAGCTTTTGTATCTTTGATTTCTCGATTACTGAAGGCCCTACTATTAGGGTCTTCTTTTATTTTAATCATTTTACTAAACATTGAATGTATGGCAGAGGTATCTTATTATACGGAGGAAGGCTTAAAAAAATTAGCAGCAGAAATTAATCATTTAAAAACATTTGAAAGGCCAAGCATATCTAAACAAATTGCTGAAGCGCGTGATAAAGGAGATTTATCTGAAAATGCAGAATACGATGCAGCAAAAGAAGCACAAGGATTATTAGAACTAAAAATATCTAAACTCGAAGATATATTAAACAATGCTCGCGTTATTGATACCAAAAAATTAGATCTTTCAAAAGTGTCGGTATTTGCCAATGTTAAAATTCGTAATCTTAAAAACAAAGCAGAAGTAGTTTACTCCATTGTAAACGAAAAAGAAGCCGATTTAAAATCCGGAAAAATTTCTTCTAATTCTCCCATTGCTCAAGGCTTATTAGGCAAAAGAGTGGGCGATACTGTAGAAATTAAAGTTCCTGCAGGTTCAGTAGCCTTTGAAGTGGTTGAGATATTTATGTAGTGAAACTAAGAAAACTGCTTTTTTAGTTTTTTACTCCTTACTATACACAAATCCTCAATCATCATTTTTAATGCGGCCAGAGGCCTAACATACAAAAGCGTAGGCAGAGCCATACGCTTAACGGTTTTTGCTTCGATTAACTGGGGAGTAGGTACGAGGCAGAGCCTCGCACCAGCATTACACCCTCACTTCTGCGGGTGGTTATTCGTTCCCTTTAACATCTTGTCTACGACCATTTAAGTATCCATTCTGAGTTCCAGCCCTTTCTTGATCAATAGAAGATTTATCATGAAATTCTCCATAAGTATCTTCTAACATTCCTCCTAAATCAACATCCATTCCAACTTGACCTTTTGCTTTCATGCCAGTTGCTTTTTCAATACTTTCTGGGGTGCTTGGTCCAATTGCGATTCCAATTTTACCGTCTGTAGAAACAGATCCTTCAAGCCAACCGTTACTTACAGATACTTTACCTTTATCTATATAGCCGCCTTTCCCTAAATCATCACTTGCAGAACCTTTGTAATCCGTTTCACCGTCCTTTTCCTTAAATAAGGTTATAGAAACAGAGGTTCCTTTGGTCCCTGCTTTTACTGAAATTACTCCTTTAATTGATAAAGTAATACCAGCCCAAATCGAGAAATGTGAAGATAATTCTTTATCCATTGATTTAACTAGACTATTTTCCCCGCCATTAGAATCTTCATTAATAAACCCCATTACATTATTGATTTCAGATTTTTCTGAGTCTGTAAAACGACATCCTCCTGAAGCATCTCGGACTTTTACCATATGGGCTAATTCACTCCTTACGGCTTCCCTATCTTTAAGTACAGTGCCACTGCCCTTAGTATCCACAACAGTCCATTGTTTAGTTAATCTATTATATACATATTGATGATCTAAAACATCACTTGTTACAATAACATATTTATTTCTACCCCATCGATCTTGTATATAAGCAGCATGAATCTCATTTCCATCTGGGTCCATTAAATTAACGGGATCATTCGCACAAAAATTATAAGGTGACAGGTCAGGGTATTTAGCTTGTAGCGGATCCATACTCAACCACCTACCCACACGTGGGTCGTACATACGGGCGCCAAAATCGTAGGAGTTTGCAGTGCTTTTAAGTTCATCATCGTGTTCTTTGCCTTGGTAGCCGAAGCGGTAGGCCGTTTCTCCTGTGTTGCGACTTGGCAGTAACATACCAAATGGGTAATAATCATTTGATACTGTTGCATTGGTTGTATAGGTGGTTCCGCTTGGTGTTTTTAAATCGCTTACTACTGCTCGCACGTTACCTAGGTAATCATCTAGTTCATATTTTTTATTGCCTGCTATGCGAGTAAAAGTTGTAATGCCATTTACAAGATCATTATTATCATCATTTATAGCATTACCTGGGGCAAATTCTCCAATACGGCTGGTACCATATAATGGTATTTCGCTTAATTCAGCATCGGTGCTTGTACTTGATGTAGTGTAAATAGCCATTGTGGCTCCTGTGGCATTGGGTACGTAATAGGTGTTGGTGGTAGCCCCATTTGCTAATACAGTTTTGCTAACGCGGTTACCTAAAGCATCGTAGGTAAAAGTAATTATATGTTGTTGAGAATAAATTACCCTTGCAATTTTACCTGAAGGCGCCCACTCAATTGTTGAAATACCTTCTGCTGCATCACTAATAAGCTGGCCTATATCATCATATTGATAATTGTTGGCAGACTGGTCTTCTAAGTCACTTGTTAAAGATGCACTTGTTTTACTATCGTCAATAGAATTAAGTTTGTTATTATCAATAACCCCATCTCCATTGGCATCTCTATAGTTATATGTTAGTCCATCAATTTGAACACCACTGGATGTAAATGTATATCTATCCAACGTTTTTATGTTGCCGTTTTCGTCATAACTATAGTTCGATTTATATGCATTGTAAGCCGTACTTATATCATCTCTATGCCATTTATTTTTACTTGCATTGGCATCATAATAATCGAAACTGGCATTGGTTAAACGATACAGCTCATCATAGTTATACATAAAGCTTGATATGTATCCTCCCAATTGCATAGTAGCTCCTGCTTGTGTTTGGTTATAAGTAATATTAGTAATAGATCCATTAAACAATGGGCGGTAGTTGACTTTGTTGGCATCTACAGCTATTGTAGCGTTTCCGTTTGCATCTAAACTATTTTCGTTTTTTCCACATCCAAATACATACCATTCATGGTTATATTTAGTATCGCTGGTATAGGCACTATTATCAGTATAACTACAGCTTGCATAAGTTGAATTAAATGGAGATTGGGTGCTTCCGTATTTACGTTTAAAATCTCCATCAAAATATCCCATGGTCATACCAAATACATCTGCAGGGTAGGTTGCTGTTGAAGAGCCATCTTTACCAGGATCATAGGCAGAACTTAAGCTTGGATGGTTAATGGATTTTAACCATCCATTTATTGTATACACATAATCGAGACCCTGTATTTTATCTTCACCTATTGAAAGACGCTTAAGAGGGCCATAAGCATAGTATTGATACTGGGCATCTTTATCCCAAAGATAATTATCGCGAGAGGTTTCGATTTTTTCTATTCTGTTATCAGAATCATAGGTGTAACGATAAAAGAATTGATCGTTCATGCCTTCGTTGTATTTTACTTTGGTAATTTTTCCGCTTATTAAATCATATTCATAAGCCAGGTATTTGTTATTGCCTAAGCCATCAATGCTTTGAAGCATCCACTCTACATTGCCATGCGGATCATAACTGTAATAGGTGTAATTTTCATCGCCATTTTTATCCGTGCCATCAGGATCGGAATAGGCATAGCTGATGCGGTTTTGCAAATAATGTTGTGTTAATGTACTGCCATCAGTTTTATAGCTTAAGCCACTTACCTCATCATCATATACTGTAACTGTTCGGTAAGCTGAGTAAGAAGGTGGATAGGTATCGTCATCAACATTGCTAGCAAACGATTGCGATAAAGCATCATAATAACTAAGACCAGATTCTGTAATACGACCCAATGCATCATATTTTAAATACGAATAACTGACATCTGTCGCTTGCTTGGCATTTTGGCTAAAACGCAATTGCCCAACACTATTATACCAAAATTGTTTTACGCCACCATCCGGAGTGCTTTCATAAGTGCGTTGCCCAAGTGAATTGTAACGATATTCAGTAGCTAGTTGGTGTTTTTTAACATCAGTACGAGAGGGGTGATTTGTTTTTTTGCCATTGCTATCGTAAGCATAATCAAACCTATCAACACCTGCAGGAGGTACAGTTTTTACAAGATTGCCCTTTTTATCATAATAGAATAAAGTAAAATGTTCGTACGATACACCATAATCGATATACAAACTATCTTTAATACTATCGGGCATGGTACAATGGTTATTATAGCGTACTAAAGAACTATCTATTTCATTTTGCCTACAAAGAGCCAATTGTGATTGCAGTATGGCTGATACATAATCAATATTATCTTGGTTACAATCATGTGCATGTTTTGCCAGTATGCCAATTGTTTTTTGCGAAATGCTTTTAGGCTTGTAATAAATAGTAGGTACAGTTATGGTAGAACTTCCATCAGCACCCAAATCAAGTATATCTGTAGTAGTGGTAGATCCAAATTTAGTACTGTTTAATTGTATTTTACTACCCGATGCGCTAATAGTATTTCTAGTACAACCTACAACGCCTATAGCAGCCGTAAGACTCACGCCCTTTGTAAATGTTAAATATGCAGATGAAACTGCGACAGGGTCCATTGCACTAGTAATAGCTGTTATACTAAAATCAGCGGCAATATTATTGAGATAGGTATTAAGTTCATCATAAGTTGTGCTTGTGCTTACACTATCGTTTGCGCATTTAGCGACAAATTCAGCAAGTGTGCCTGAGAAATTATCTGTATAATGTGTGTATGCCGCAGAAGAATTTGTTGTAGCAACTTCAATATCACCAGCGATAAGATTCATAATGTCTTTAAATTTATCTACTGTTGTTGTACTGTAGCTGGTGCCATTATACAAACTTGTACTTGCGGTGCCATCAAAAGCAGAAGATACTACATAGGAGGTTTTGATATTGTTTTTTAAATACCTGGCTCCAATTGCATTGGGTGTAGTATAAATGGTAGTTGCAGCAGGCGAAATGGTTAATGATGTAACATTATTTGAAAGTATATGCTTGTAACGGTTTTCTTGCATATCAACAATTTGCCCTAAATTTGATAAAAATTTATCTTGAACTGCCGTACTACAAGCTGTGGCTGTGGTAACTCCATCGGCTTTGAATTCTTGCGAATAATTTAAATCAGCTACTATATCTGTATTCACACAGGTGTATAACCTTTCCCAAGCTTTGCAGCCAACATATTCATCTCTATAGTCGGGGATAACAGCATCTCCATAGTACCAAGCCTCACCACTAGTACTACAGGAGTCGTTCCAAACGCTATCAGCCGAAGCGGAATTATCAGTTGTGTTAGGGTTTGACCATGTTGAAATGGATTTTTCGTACGCTTTGCCACTATTGCTATTACCAATGCTGTTTTTTATACAAGTGGTATAGGCATCGTATTGATCAGAAGTAATAGTACCAGCATTTTTATCATCAAGTTTTTTGTAGGGATCTAATAAAAATGACTTGTAAGCATATTCGAGATAGCCATATCCATAATCTCTTGAAGAACTAGAGGTACTTGAATAAGCGCTTATTCCGGAAGAAGAGATTAAATAAGCATTTGCATCACCAGTTCCGTACTCGTGATCAGCATAACCAGAGTATTGTTTACCTCCGCAGAGTTCAAGTAAATAATCGAGAAAATCAACACCGGGAGCACTTGCAGTACCTTTTGTTTCATACAAATCTTCAAATTGATCTGTAAATTGCTGCATGCCCAATAATACATCGGTACAAGAATAAACCTTACTACCCGTTTCATCTTGCATCATGTGGTTAAGCATAGCATTAAGCGCACCGGTAGCAAATGGAAAGGTTGAAGTTGAAATAGATGGAAAGTCAGTAGCCTTTGATAGCTGTTCTGTTGCATTAGTTGTAAAGTTGGTAAATGTAACACTTAAGTAATATGCACTTCCTAAAAGCCTTGATTTTGGTTGAATCGTTACTACTCCTCCAGAACTTACTGCCTCAAAATAGCTCCCATATCCGTTTGCCTGAAACTCGGAATTGAGTTTATTTACAATAGTTTTAGCAAAATCAGTAACTGTTGCATTTTGATAGGTGTAAGACCCTCCACAACTGCATTCTCCAGTAGGACAAGTATTATAAGTAGGCGAAAGATTGGTAATGCTTGCTATATCTCCGGTTTTTGCTGAAGTAGAAGAAACTTTAATGGTTATTTTTTCTTGATCTTTACCTGAATCATTACATTTACTTAACATTGAATAGTGCATATTCTCTCCATATTCTCCACTTATCGTAATACTAGCTGAATAGCTTTGAGTATATATACTGTTTCCATATTTATCATAAAAATATTTATCTAGTGTATTGCCATATTTACTGCCCCAGGTGTCATATAGCATTTTGTTTTCAAAATCATAATAACCACCGTGATCAGCAAAGGCTGCAGTTTCCCAGTCTTGAAAAGTACTTATTCCTTTAGCTACAAGCGTATCCCTTGTTATCCAATAATCATCACACAAATCTTCATTACAGGTAACTTTGGGTATGTTTACAGAGCAGCATGAGGTTTCGATGGTATAAAAATCATCGTCTTCAGGATCATCGCCTGTTCCTTCGGTATAAGTAACTGTTACATCATCTGTATTTGAAAAAAGGTTACTGGTAATATTGCTAATATTTACAGATGCACTTAGGTTTGTTGCTACACCCAAGCCTCCGCTTTTCACTAATCCACTATTTCCGGATATTGCACCTGTTGATTCAGCCAAATCATCTAAATATGCATTTAAAGAATCTAAATTAGCCGCAAGGGTATCTCCGTTGTCATCAAGCACAGTTCCATCTAAATAAGCATTAAATTGATCGTATAAATTGAGTTGGGTGCTATCCATTATTGTACCTATAGAATCGGCATGGTAATCGGCATAATGTTCTTCGCCTTCGTGAATATTATTTACCGATATTCTTCTTCCAAATCGGTAGGAGCCCGGATCAGAAAGCATTATCCATAAAGGAGCATCTGCGCCTAAATTATCTGTAATAATATCATTGTTTACGCTGCAAGCATCTGCACCTATTGTAAATGTTTTACTCCATTTTAACTCGTCCGTTTCTTCGCGAATGATATAGAGATATACTGTATAATCACAACTGCTGCAGTAATCAACACAATAGGCATTAAAAGTATTTGCATCTAAAAAGTAATGAAGACTTACCATTACAGTAGGTTCTACAAAAGAAACAGATTGTTCCTTCACAATGGTATAAGGATCGGGCATTGAAAATCCATCTATTTTTTTTCTAATGGTATCTGTTGGGTTAGGCCAAATATCATCTAAGAGAGGGTGTGGCCCTGTATTAAGTTGGGCGGTAGCAATGGTAAGCCCATCAATGGTTTTGTATTCAACTGTGGGCACTTCATTAGGGTCAACACGTATAATTTTATAGATGCCGGTACTAAAAGGAGTTTCATTACCAAATACTGTCATAATTTCGGTATCAGAAACAGCAGAGTAATACGTACGAATGGTACGTTGTAATCCACCTCCATTATAAGTTGTATCATAAAGACCCATACGATGTTCGTCTCCAAAAAGCGATTGTTTTTTTACTCGCCCATCTTGGTGATAAAGCGTTCTTGCAAAAGGGAAGCTACCGGCATTGGGAATGGCTATATCTGAATTTTGATCAGAATAGTAATCGGCAATAGGCCCACTCATTTTTAAAGGGTTTTCCCAAATTGGCACAACATCTAAATCGTCTCCTCCATTTGAATATTTAAAATCGTCAGTACGTTCTTCTGTATCAAAATCTTTTGTGCTGTATAATTTCTTACTACTATCTTGTAACAATAATTTTTTGTAAAGAAGATTTTCTTGGGTAACAGGAGCCGTCATACTTTGTATGGCTGGCCTGCCTACAAAATCATAGGTGGTGCCATTCATTAAAATGGTGTCTGTTAATTCAGATAATTTTCTTTGAGATTGTTTTGCCATACCAAGTCCATTTGCAAAAATTTTACCTTCTGAAATGCGGTTACCTTCTGTAAAGCTTCTATTGTAAATAGAATTGATGCTTGCATCTTGTTGGCTAAAATAAAAAACAAAATTAGGCAAACCGGATGTTGATGTTATTATTGTAGATGCATCAGAAATAGTGCAGGTGCTTGCTGAATTTGTGCAAGTACTCCAAACGCCCCAATTGCGGCTATCGGCTACACTTCCATCACCATAATAATCGCTTATTGGGCGTACACGCCAAGCGTAATAACCTGTACCTTCATTTAGTTCGAGGCTAATAGAGGTTTCATTTTCTACATCTAAGTGTAAGGCTTTATTCCAATCAATGGCTCCTGCTGTTACCTGTGTTGCAGACGTAGTGCTTGAACTTTCATTGTAAATTCTTAAAATTTCAATTTGATAGAGATTGACATCGCTGCTGCAAGCGGGCGACCAAGAAAAAGAGACTCTGTTGCTACTACTATCCACAGCATTGAGGCTTATAAGAGGAGTACTGGTATAAGAGCCAGATTTTACATCTACTTTATAATCTACATCAAACCATGCTAGTACTCTTGCATCTGTAGGAACCGTACCTGTTGTAGCTATAAATGGAGAAAAAGTTATTTGATAATAACTGTATTTAATAAAATCGGTTAAGCCCAGATCAACATAATACAATTGTCTTGTTTGTGGTGTTGCGCTGGTTAAATCGAGAGAAAGAGTTGGAATGCTTACAGCAGTAGCTGGAGTACCATCGGAATAGTATGGTGTTAAAGTTAGACTTTCAGAAAACTTATAGGATGCAGAGCCACCTAATTTATATTCATCGCCCAAGTCGAGTTGCACAAAAAAACGAGCTGTATCTAGCTCAGCTGTTAAACTGCAAGGATAATCTGCTCTTGCAAAATATTTTGTAGTTGATGAACTAATTTCTGATGCTTTAAGGCTGATGGTACCAGTAAAACTAGCATGTACTGTTAAAGGCGCAGCAGTACTATAAACCGCACATGCTGTAGTAAGATAAATACCCATTTTGCATCGATAATTATAGCCACTATCGGCACTGGTTGGGATAAAAGAATAAGTTGCACTAGTGCCTCCACTTACGTCTGCATAAGTAGTTCCTGCAACTGCTGTGCTTTTTTGCCATTGGTAGGTAATTGTACCCGTTCCGCTATTAGTAGCATTAACACTAAAAGTTGCCGTAGAACCATCTGCAACTTCTTGTTTAGTTGTTGTTCCTGTTGAATTTATGGTAATGGATGCTGTTGCTGATGTCATTGTAAGTGTAGCAGGGTTTGAAGTTGCAGTACAACCGCTACTGTTGGTAACAAGGCACTGGTAAGTATAATCATTATCACCGCTAGCTGATGTAAAAGCAAGAACTGAAGTGGTAGAGGTGTTGGTAATTGTTATTGTACTTGAAGCTGTAATATTAGTAATTACTCCGGCTTTTACTTTTTGCCATTGAAAACTTAAACCGCTACCACTTGCTGTTACAGTGAATATGGCTTGATCCCCAACACAAGCTAAATTCATATTTGAAGGAGATGTAGTAACTGAAGGAGAACTATATAAGGTAAGTGGCACTCCACTTGAATAAGCATAAGTAGTGCCCGAAGTGCAAGAGGTAGAAACTTTACATCTGTAATAATAACCATTGTTAGAAGAGGTGCCACTTACTGAATACGTAGATGATGTTGCTCCCTGAACAGTTGTGTAGCTATTATCACTAGCAGAACTGCTTGTTTTAGATTGCCATTGGTAGGTAAGGCCCGTACCACTGGCAACTACACTAAAAAGAGCATTATTTCCCGAACATACACTTTGGGCAGTAGGCTGAGTGCTTATAGTTGGAGTGCTGCTTACTGTAAGTTTAGCATTATTTGAAGTTGCTGATGTTCCGCATACGGTTGCTTTGCAATGATAATAATAACCATTATTTGCGGTGCCTCCTGTAATACTAAGGCTGGCATTGGTTGAAGATCCGCTTACGTTTGCAAATACTCCTGTTGGAGTTTTACAATTTTGCCATTGATACGTTGGGCTGGTGCCTTCAGCCACTATGGTAAAAGTAGTTGCACTTCCTGAGCAGGTTGTTGCATCAGAAGGTTGTGTAGTAATACTCGCAGCGGTAGACAAATTTAATTTAACTGCATCGGAAGTAACAGCTGCACCACAACTGCCGGTTACAATACATTGATAAGAATAACCGTTATTACTACTAGATGCAGTAGGGCTATAATTTGCGCTAGTAGCTCCGCTTATGTCTCCCCAAAGATCGGTAGCTCCCGTACCTTTTGATTGCCATTTATAAGTTGGGTTATCGCCTGCAGCAACTACGGTAAAAGTAGCCGGACTACCAGAACATACAGTTTGGGCTGAAGGTTGAGTAGTAATACTTGTCGGAGCACTCACTGTTAATGTTGCTGGACCGGCAATTGTTTGACAACCACTGCTTGTAACTATGCACTGATATGTATATCCGTTATCACTGCTGGCAGTATTAGGTGTTGTATAACTATAAGAGGTGCCAGATGTGCTAGGAACTGAAGTTGTAGGCACATTTGAATAAGAACTTCCGCCAGCTGTTGTGCTCTTTTGCCATTGATAGGTATAGCCACTCACATTGGTTACAGTAAAAGTTGCTGGTTCGCCAGAACATACTGTAACATTGCTTGGACCTGTAACTGTAGGGCCTGAAACGGATAATGTTTTTGCAGTTGAGGTAATACTGGCAGAAGAGCAGGAGCCATTCCAATTGGTAAGCACAGATTTATATTGGGTTCCATCATCTGTAGATTGCGCTGATGGTATTGTATAGGTAGAGCCTATTGCTCCGTTTAATGTGTTAAAAGTTGCACTGCCTTTAGCTGCGCTTTGCCATTGATAAGTATAGGTGCTTGAAGTAGCGCCAGCTGTTAATACTAATGCACTACCAATGCAACCGCCTGTGTAGGTAGGTGCTGTTGTTGATGTCGGAGCTGTTACCCCTGTTATGGCAACAGAGACATAATTAGTGTTGGCAGGAGTATAAACATAAGGGCTTGTTGAAGTAAATGTTCCTGCAAGACCAGTAGCCTTAGCACCCGTAAATTTTATGCGACATTGATAATATGTAGTAGTGGTTGTAGTGGTGGTTAATGCCAAAGGTGTATAAGATAAACTGGTTGCTCCAGATATTAAAGTTGTAATAGTTGAAGTAGAAGTACCAGAATACCACTGACAACTCACATAAACGTAAGCAGAGCTAGTGCTACTAATGGTAGTCGTTAAAACAGTAGCACTTAATGCAGTTGGGGTAACACCTGAGCAAATGGTTTGGTTGCCACTTAATGTAACACCGTTAAATGCAGTTACAGTTGCCGCATATAGTCCATTACTTGCAAAAAATAAAATTGCCACAACCAAGAATAACACACCCCTACGCCCTCTTTTTTGAGGGGAAGTTTGGTATTGTTTTGTTGAATAAATATGTTTCATAAAATTAGTTTTAAAATTTGTTCACTAGCTAATCGTCTCATTAACTAATTAAATTATCTACTTTGTGTTGGAATATTATATTGTGTTTCAACTAATGTTTTTACACCACGTATGGTTTCTTTTTGTTTTCGAATGAGTTTGCCTTCATCGTTGTATTGGTAAATGAGTGCAAAGTTTTGATCGTCTAATGATGCCACAACTTTATAAGTAGCTGGATCGTATACATAGCAATTCATTTTTGTATCTAAAGGCTGAATGCGAATATCGTCAACATATACTGTTGGGCTAGTTGCTGTGGCTGTTGCAGAACCAGAAGTACTGCTAGACGTTACTGTAATTTCAAGGCTATAGGTAGGATCTGTGGCAGCACTCATAGTCCAACCTGTTATTTTGGCTTCATACAATGCCCATTCCCCAGTACGGGCAACCTGTGTAAAGCTAACATCAGAAAATGCTGTTGCTGTACTTTTTTCAACTACATCACCATTAATATTACTCATAGCATCGTATGCACTTCCATCTCTTAGTGTATAGGTTTGATTTTCAAAATCGCTAGATTTAACCCAAATTTTAACAGAAATACCATTTTCTTTTTCTTGATCGGTACGCGTTTTAAAATCTGAAATGTTTAATTCAGAATTGTGGGTATGGGTATATATAGGAACTCTACCTCCATCTGAAGTAGTTGTAGTACTAAAATATAATTGTAAAGCGTATAGGCCTGTATGAGCAAAATCTGTTGTTGGAAAATGTTCGCTCACTCCCATTTCTTCAAAACAATAATCTTCCCCACAGCCACCGCTATTTTGATATTCAAAACCTTCAAAATGAACTGAGCCATAATTGGCATTAGCAGCTGTTAAATAAGGCAATGAATTACCATACCCAAATTTAACAGCACTGTGTATACCTAAAATATTTTCACTTTCTAATGCGTTACCATCAGGAGCATATTGATCAATTGAATCTGTTCTAAGCCATTTGTTGGAAATGCTTGTTACATCATCCCAATCAAATTCAGAAAAGTCTTCTAATTCCCCGGATAATAGTGCCATATCATCATTTACCAAATCTGTTTTATAAACATAATTAGCATTTAATGCCCATTTGCCCGCCTCACCTGTTTCCACTATATTGGAGATTGTGCTAATATTGTATTTGTCTTTTATATCATCTGAAATATCAGCAGTATTTTTATAGGTATTAGCGGTAGCGCCTAAAACATGATCCCAGCTTGAATCGGAAAGGCCTTCAAATGCATCTCCAATACTGGTTATATTTCCGGCACTTAAACCTAACATGTTTGCTCTGCCACTTTGTAAAATTTCTATTTCAACTTCATAACTACTGCTGGTACTATATGAAAAGTTGGTTGATGGATAGATATTAATTCCAATAGAACTAACAGAGCCTACATTATAGATTTCTTTTGTTGAACTACCTTCTTTATTCAATACAATAAGATCTCCTGCGCTAAAATAATTTAACACATCTTGATAGCCGCTTCCTGTAAAAAGAACTGTATAATGATCTCCTGAAGTATATTTTGTAGCTGTAACGGTTCCGCCTGAAAAAGAATAGCCTTCACAACCGGCTTTTTGCCCCATCTCATCATAATAATATGTGGCAGGTATGTTGTATGAATAACATTTGTCGTGATATGTTTGGTTTGCCGTTGTGCCACCATCGGTAGCATAAGCCATATTATCATAAATACCGGCTCTTGAGGTAACGATAGGATTGCCAGAAGTTGCATCATAATACAAATTACTTACTGTTGAATAAGCTCCATCTTGATACGTTTTTACACTTTTTACAATAGGTGGATAATAATCTGTTTGTGTTGTTACATGAGTATAGATATAATTATTATTATCCATTTGATAGACCATGGGTATTACAAATGGAATTGGAGGTACGGTTGTAGTGGTTCCAATTTCAATACTTAAATAGGTAACGGCACTTTCATCAGCAATTTCTTTTTCCTCTATTACTACTTCGGATGAAGCTCCTGGATGTATGTATGAAACACCACCATCTTTATCTAATGCAGGAACAGGTTCTCCGGGTTCAAAATATTGATAGGTGGAACTGCTCACTTCTTGTAAGCTATCAGGATGATTGTAGTTTTCCCATTTACCGGAATACATGGTTTGTTTTTTCATTTGACCATTCATAGAGTTGAGAATAAATCTATAGCCTTGTGTAGCCCATGCATCTACATCACTATTTATCACAACAAACAACCAAGAACATGGGCTTGCTGTTTCGTAATTAAGGTTAGAATGGGATGCGCCTTTGTATTTAACAGTTTCGTTCGATTCCGGATCGGTGAATTTGTATGTTTTATCAAAAGGATAATCTTTTGTGGTATAATATTCGAAAGTATTAATACCATCATGAGTGGTGCCACTATAAATATTACGCACCAATACTCTTGAATAGCCTACAGAAGGAGCAGATAATGTATATTCTCCTAATGGGCCTTCAAATTGAGAACGATCTTCTCCGGCTGCCATTTTTTGTTGATCACTTGATTCTTCTCGTTTATGTAAATAGCCAATTAATGCATTTTCGATACGGCCGGTGCTAGGTTCATTTGTGGCTACCCCACTTGAATTTCCATCATAATCAATATATAAATATTCATGCCCATAAACTGCTGCGTCATCATTTTTACCATCACTATCATTATCCTCAATTCCAGGATCGTAAGTTATTAATCGTTTTACTCGTAATCCTCCACCCTTTTTTTCATAGGGCAATGGTAAACGCAAATAAGAATTATCCGGATCCATTACCTTGCATACGGTACCATAATATCCTTCTGTTTGAGATTTTAATGCTTGGGAAACAATTTCATACCCTTCAGAAACAATATCCCATGCTGTTGTATTTTCATCTGTATTATCAACATTTAATTCGTCAATATTGCCACCTGCATCAGTATAAAGAGAAGTGTTGCCTCTATTGTTTTGAAAAAATTCAGTACAGGCTTCGCGTGGAAATACCCATTCGCCTTCATTTGCTCCTGCAAGGCTTTCACCTGATTTATAACCCAAATTAACCGAGAGTTTATATTTTCCACTTGCATCAGGTCCTTCTTTATTAACGGATGTTACTCTTACATATCCATCAATAAATTCATTGTTGTAATTATCCAGAGCTAAAGCGCTACTGGCTGTAATGTTGTATAAAAATTTAAAATAAGCCAGTTCAGGTTTTCGGCCATTATAGCCATCAATCATAATTTTTTGAATATAGTCTTGCATTTTTTTTACGGAAGTCTCGTCACTTTCAATTCCCAATGTTGATAGGTCAACATAATATTTCATTTTTGCATCATTTGAATAATCAGAAGAGCTGGAGATATCATAGTCTGAAGTTGAGCCTGATAATTTTACCATTGCCATGGCTTTTCTGTCTTGCACATATTGGTAATCATCTTGCTCATATTGCACATGAATTTCTCCTCCTGTTGGTAAAGTAATTTGTTTTAATTGCCAGGCTGCAGGGTCAAAAGTTGTTGAGGGTGTTTGATCGACCCATGGAAACATATTGGTACTTAAAGTAGAACCATTTTCTCTGTACGAACCCCAACGATCACTAGCATACATTTCATAATTAGGTTCATTACTCAATTTTTGAACATCTTCTAAAGAACTATAAATATCATTGCCTGTTGCAACCCAAGCTCCACTTGTATTTTTTGCATATTCAGTATTGGTAGGATAATCTGTTTGGGGATAAGTATATTCAAATGTATACGGAGAAATGGTAGCATTGCTTACATTTTCATATTCTACATATATTTTTTTGAGGGTTAATTTTCCTGTAGTTGTTTTATCAGCATCACTTGTTGATGCATTTATATTGTTAGTAACACCAGGCCATGCAGAATAATCGTATTTAAAATAAATGCGTTTTATTACTTCACCTTTATTTCCATCTGAGTCTTTTGCATATAGGGTAATTTGATCTAGCTTTTTAAGTTTAGTTAAACTGGAAGTGCTATATTGTTTTCCTGCTTTTTCATAAGATTCTGCTGCCACCCCATCTTCTCTTTCAGACGTTGTAAATACTGCAATATGCGTAGCAGTTTCAATTGTGTTTAAATAATAAATTTCTTTTTCACCACACGAAAAACTTCCAATATCATCAAGCGGATCTGATAATTTTCCCGGGTTAAACAGCAAGCCGTAATAGGGTGAACGCCATTTAAAAGCATCTTTATATTTTTCGTAGTTAAATGTTGTCCAACCTCCAATATCATCCTTATCTGGTCCATCATTATCAACATCAATGTAATTAGGTTGTGTTACTTGGGTAAGTAAATAGGATGCTGGGTATTTTGTATCTCTTATACTGCCTACAATATTGTAAGACGGTGGAGTATTGTCTTGATCATTATCTGCCGTAATATCATTGAAATAGTCATCTAAAGCACTTAAATCTTTTTCAACAAAAAAATTATCGGGAGGCCTTTCTGTGGTTGAAATACCAATGGCAATTTCTTTTTCATTTTGAGCATATACAGGTAAAGAATATAAATATTTAGCTCCATTGGTATTGGTTACTTCAAACTCGCCAATTTTAGTGCCTGTGCTTCTTGTAAAGCCAGAAGCCAAACTATCATCATTTCTAAATGAATACCTATTATAAGCATCTGACATTTCTTGATTGGTATGATATCCTATATAAGAAGCTCTTTTTACCTCTCCCGTATTATTAACTTTTGCATATAAGTTTGTGTTACTTGCATAATAGGGGGTATACTCATTATTGCCGGTATTTTTTAATTTTGCAGTACACACATCTTTAGAAAATAAATTATCATCGTCATGATAAGATGAGCTGCCGCCCATATCTCCTAAAAATCTAAAATAAAAAGGTTCTGCATTGTTGTTTGCAGCGCTAAAATTATAGTCTGCACTTTCAGCATCTGTCCATGATTTTACTGAAAGAGTATGGCCTCCTCCAATAATCGCCTCAGCTGCAGATTCGCCATATGCCTCAGGGTCGGTAGGTGCATCATCATCATCTACGTTTGTACCAATTGATGCACTTGCAGTAAAAGAAAGAGGTGCAGGGCCCGCTAATTCAGCACCAATAGAAGCTATAGTTGTGTGTGAATTTTGTTGATTGGGTCTAAAAAATCCTACTGATGAACAATTTGCTTTGAATACTCCTCCAACACCTTCTCCTGAAACACTAAATTGATCAGCTGCGCTATAAGGAATGGGTAAAAATTGATCTCTCATATTATAGGGATCATTTTTTTCTATGGTATAATCCATTAAATCATCTTTACCTGTTGCATTTGCAGAATGCATATAGCCATAATAATCGTGAGCACTAATACCATCATTGGCCGGTTTTTGAAAAGTATGGGTGATGGTTTCGGCAAGAGACACACCAACCGGAACAATTACCCCATAATATAAACGAGCACCAACATTAACAGACCAACTGCAACCGGTATAATCTTGTAAAACAGATGGCATTGAATTATTATAAAGCGTATAGGCTTTGTTTGAAAAAGGAGAATAAGATGCAGATGAATACTTATTAAAGATTTTAGAAATACCCACATTAATACCATCACTAATAGATTGAAAGCCTAACCCATTCCCTTGCCCATCGGTGTAAATTCTACATATACTACTCACCCAATAGGCAGGATCAATTTTTTGTGTGTAACGTTCTTCTCCATCTTCCATGCTAATATTGCAGCTAAAAGCGGCTGCAGAGGCATAACCATAAGGAGATATTTTAAAAGACGAGCCAGAATGGTTATTGTGTGACCATATTACATCAAGCCCTCCTCCTATTTTAAGATTGGTAAGTGCATCTATACCTTTTTGAGTATTATGACTGGCTTTTAATGCGCTTCCAATATTAAATGCCATTGATGCCCCAAGATCAGTAGATGCTGTCCATGTACTGTTTTTCTCCACTTTATTAATACTTATTTGTTTGTCACCATCTGCATCATCGGGGAAACCATTTTTATTTCTTGAAATTGCCCCTGCATTTAATGTCCAACCAAAGCCTACCCAAGAAGCTTCTTCTTCGGGCCCTAAGCCTGAGTGATAAGAAAGGGAAACAGGATAGCCACCACCATTAGGGCCTGGCACTTCAAGAATGGGAATATTATAAGTGAAATCTCCTGTAAAGGGATCAACCATATTGCTTGTGCTCACCGATTCAAAATTAGAGAACTCCGGTGCATTAGGTCCTCCCGTGAGGGCGTAAGTTTTTTGTGGAATAAAATTTTGTGCCAATAAGCTTATTGCAGTAAGTAAGGCTAGGCACTTGCGTAAAAATTGTTTCATGTACTTTAGTTTAAAAGTTTGAAAGTTAAGAAGAACAATAGTTGAGGTGTAATTTTTTTAATCAAAAACATTACAACTTTATAACTTTTCAACGTTACAATAATCTAATTTTTCAATTCTAATAAGAGGGCTTTTGTTGGGTAGGGTTATTTTACCTACTTAACGGGCACATAATACAAAAGGTTACAGTTTTTTCCAAAAATCGTTTAAAAAATCTTTCTTTTTGTTCCACTTTAATGATGGCTATGTGTTTATAAAACACTTACATCACTTTATATCAATGGAGTTACTTAATTTATGATTTAGAAACTTATTTAAAAGAATATCATTTTTTATAATTTGCTCACTTTTGTATTTAATGCATTGCATGCTGGATGTTATCTAAGTTATAGTATGGTTTTATTCAAGTAATCGCATATCATTTATTGTTACAAACAATAAATAACACCTCTTTTACCAGTCAAAAAGGCTAATTAAAGAGTAGAAAAAAATTAGACTAGTGTTAATTAAAGCTTACTATAGCACCTAGAAAAATATACTGCGTCATTTTATCGTTAACGTAACATTAGTAATATTCAACTACTGTTGCGAGGATTTTTTGTTTTAAACAATCGGCATGTAAAAAGTAGCTATATTTATAGCTTACATATGCTACTTGAATTATGCCCAAAATAAAATTAGTTCTTGCTATTACCGGAGCCAGTGGTGCCATTTATGCTAAAGTGCTTTTAGATAAATTAAAACCACTCTCCTCTCAATTACAAGATGTTGCATTGGTAATGACAGATAATGCTTGCCAGGTTTGGGAACATGAGCTAGGAAATAGAAATTATGAACAAATAGGCTTTAAACAATACAGTAACAAAGACTACAATGCTCCTTTTGCATCAGGCTCTGCAAAATACACGGTAATGATTGTTTGCCCTTGTTCGATGGGAACGATGGGGCGCATTGCCAACGGAATTTCGGATAGCCTTATTACCCGTGCTGCTGATGTTATTTTAAAAGAAAGAAGAAAATTGGTTTTACTTACTAGAGATACTCCCCTTAACCTTATTCATATTAATAATATGAAAACCCTTACCGAAGCAGGAGGCATTATTTGCCCGGCTAGCCCCTCATTTTATAGTAAACCAAAAAACTTTGAAGAGCTTGCCTCTACAGTTGTAGACAGATGCATTGATTTAGCAGGACTAGAACTCAATACATACAGATGGAATGAGGTTAAAAACAGCTAGGATTTATAGCCTAAAAAGAGTATATTATAAATTCGGCTTCTAATTAAAATGGACATAGATTGATGAAGAAAATTTTTTTTCTTTTTATTTTATTGTTGCTAAATGCCTTTTACAAAATTGCATACTCACAAATATGCAATACAGCTATTGCCATAAATTTACCTTATACAGCAAGTGGCCAAACTACTTGTGGACAAAATAATGATTATGATTCTTTAAATACGGTAAGTTGTGGCAATGCCGATTTTATGTCGGGAGAAGATGTATTGTATGGTTTTACACCCAGCACAAGTGGCTATATTTTGATGAATTTTTCTTCATCACAGGTTCAAACAGGTATTTTTTTATTTCAAGGATGCCCTGATAATGGCATATGCGTTGCTTCTAATACGTCATATTCAACAACTAATGCAATAGGATTTAATGCCAGTGCGGGCATTTATTACACAATTTTAATTGATAGATGGTCGTCTACAACTTGTATTCCATCTTACGACTTTTCTGTTTCTTTACCAGGAAAAGAGATGCCCAACGAACAAGATTGCAGTGGCGCTATTCCGGTTTGTTCAGATACCTACATTCAATCCAATTCATATTCGGGAACTGGCAATGTGCCAAATGAAATTAATTCTTCAGCATCATGCTTATCAAGTGGAGAAATAAATAGTGTTTGGTATGTTTTACAGGAACAAACTACGGGTGATTTAAGTTTTACAATTAATCCCAATAGTCCGACAGACGATTATGATTGGGCAGTTTTTAATATTACCAATACCGGTTGTGATCAAATATACAGTAATGCATCTCTTGAAATTAGTTGTAATGCAAGCGGTAATGCCGGTAGTACAGGAGCAAACGGACAATCAGGCAGCCAATACAATGCAATTATTCCTGTAGTAAAAGGGGATATTTATGTGATTGAAGTAAGTAATTATTGGCCTACGCAATCGGGCTATACACTCGATTTTTCTTCCTCAACATCTCAATTATACGATACGATTGGGCCTCAATTTTTATCTATTGATTCTCTCCCAATTTGTAATAGTAGTACATTAAAAATTAAATTTACAGATAATGTAATGTGTAATTCTGTAAGTGTATCAGATTTTAAATTAATTGGTCCGGGAGGATCGTATACTATTACAGGTTTTTCATCTGAGGGTTGTGATATAGGAGCAGATTATGACAAGTATTATTCATTTACTATTTCTCCTTCTCTAACAAGTTCAGGCGATTTTTATTTTATTCTTCAAGATACTATTGTAGATTTCTGTGGAAATGTGGGCATTTATCCTGATACATTACCATTTACTGTTGATTCAATCATTATTGCATCTGGTGTAACAGCGTCTGATTGCAAGGCCTCTACCGGTAGTATTATAACTTCTGTTTCCGGAGGCATATCTCCTTATACCTATTTATGGCAACCCAATGGAGAAACAACAAATTCAATCAATAATCTTTCTGCAGGTTCATACTCTATAACTGTAACTGATATGTATGGATGTAAAGCAGAAGAATCTATTCTTGTACAAGACAAAAACGCTCCAATTCTCAACATTTCATCTTATAAAGAACCCTTATGCCACGGAGATGCAAACGGTTTTATTGGCGTTACCGTTGTGTCAGGTACGCCTTCCTATACGTATTTATGGAGTGATCCATTATCGCAACAAACCGATACCGCCCAAAATTTAACCGCAGGTTATTATTATGTTGAAGTTACTGATGGAGTAGGCTGTATTGCTGTTGCAGATACAATATTGAACGAACCCGATTCTATTCGTATTGATCTTACAGATACTATTGATATCTGCGCAAATTCAAGTGTAAGTTTATTGGCAAACGTATCCGGAGGAAACGCGCCCTATTTATATACTTGGAATACCTCATTAATTGGAGATACGAATACCGCTATTGTTTATCCTTCCATCACTACAACATTTTCTCTTATCGTTAGTGATATAAATGGATGCTCCTCTGCTTCTACATCAAGCACTGTTATGGTCAATGATGCTCCTCTTGCAGGATTTGGGTATGATCCTGATCCGGTAACATTGCAAAACCCGGATTGTGGATTTTCAGATAGTTCACAATTAGCAAGCGCATGGGAATGGTTTTTAAATGGAAATCTATTTGCATCCATACAAAATCCCAATTATACATTTACCGCAGCAGGTAATTATACAGTTGAACAAATTGTATATCATACTGATGGTTGTTCTGATACGGCTTACAAAACAATTGTAGTAACAGATAGTCGCTTAAGTATTCAGTTTCCTACTGTATTTACCCCTAATGGAGATGGATTAAACGATAGATTCTTACCATTAGTGGATGGAGCTGTAGACAAAGATTACTCTTTTATTATTTGTGACAGATGGGGCGCACAAGTCTTTAATACCAATAATTTAACTGAAGGCTGGAATGGAAGAGTAAATGGCAATAAAATTGTTGAAGGAGCCTATTCTTATAAGGTTAGAATAAAAGATGTTCTGAATAAAGAATACACATACATAGGAATGATAACTGTACTTAGATAATTTTTTGGAAAAAAATGGGATGAGATTCTAATTATATACAGGACAACTTGATTTTGAATTTATCGTAATTGTAAATACAATACCGGCAAATGAATACCAGTCTTTATGATTGGTATCACCTCTCTGAAAAGGGGAAAAAATAAAATTAGCCAGTTTTGCCTCCGGAGTTCTATTGGATAAGGTTGCCGAAGTAGATCCGTTTTGTTGAGTAAGCGATACAGGATTTATATACACTGTACTTACATCATCTAAATAATCCGTAAACGTTTTTCTAAATCCCCATTCAAAAGCCAATGTGGCTTTTCCTATAATATTCCATTTATACCCTACTCCAAAGGGAAACGAAGGTTGAACCAAACTGTATTTTTTATTTTCTGTTTTTATTTGTGAGAGATCAATAGTATAGCCCTTATCATCTATTGTTGTTGGATTAAAATAAAAAACAGATAAGCCTGCAAAAACATAAGGCGAATAACGGTACTGGTCGTTACCCGTTTCATACTGAAAAAAATTAAATTCAAATTGTCCTGAAAATTCTCCTATAATAGATTTGAAACTAAGATTGCGATCTATTTGCCAATTGTTATTAGCTTTACTGTCTTGCGCTCTCGCCCAACCTATAATTACATCACTTTTAAATGCCCATCTGCGGCTATAGTTTTTTCTATAAATAAGTCCGGCCGATGGTTCGCTAAATTTAAAATGCCCTTGAGGGTTAATATCTCCCAAATAATAAGATGCTCCCAAATAAATTCCTAAATCTTGGCTTTTGTATTTCTGCTGGGCAATTCCCCAAATAGGCATAGATAAAAGGATGAAAAAAACACTCCTTCTAGTACTTCTATTAAAATATATAAGATTTTTTTGTAGCATCAATTCCTCTTAACGTAAATAATCATCAATATGTTACATTCATTGCAAATGTATACAACAAGATTAACTTCAAAAAATTCTTACCTTTGCGGTTCTTTCTGAATTTCTAAAAAATATCATTTGGGTACCTCTCTTTGAGAGGGTAGGGAGAGGAAAAAGAATATAATTTTTAGAAATCCCTAGAAGAAAAATTAATTATTTACAATTCCTTATTATTATGAAATACACCCTCTTTCTATTCGGCATTTTAATTTCTAGCCAATTGTATTCGCAATCGGTTTCGGGATATATACTTGATCAACAAACCGGGGAGCCTATTGTTGGAGCTTCTGTTGGGATTAAGGGGACTAAGATTGCCGGCTCTACTGATTTTGACGGTAAATTTGAGTTAAATACCAATCAACAAGCTCCTTTTACATTAGTGGTTTCTTTTTTAGGTTATGCACCTTCAGAAACAGAAGTAAAATCATTATCCGATAAAATAAAGATTAAAATAAAATCGAACGAAGTTGATTTAAGCGGAGTTGAAATTGTGGGTTCAAGAATTACTGAAAAACAAAAAGAATCTCCGGTAACAGTTGAATCGATGGATATTATTGCCATTAAATCTACACCATCAGCTTCATTTTATGAAGGTTTAGGGAATTTAAAAGGAGTTGATTTAACTACAGCAAGCCTTGGTTTTACTATTGTAAATACAAGAGGATTTAATAGTACAAGTCCCGTAAGAACATTGCAATTAATTGATGGAGTGGACAATCAAGCTCCTGGACTCAATTTTTCATTGGGCAATTTTTTAGGTGCTTCAGAATTAGATGTAAAAAGTGTAGAATTAATTGTGGGAGCTAATGGAGCTAAATATGGCCCCAATGCTTTTAATGGAGTAATTAGCATGAGCACAAAAAGCCCTTTTATTTTTCAAGGTTTAAGTGTAAGTGCTAAGGGTGGCGAAAGAGGGCTTTTAGAAACAGCGGTGCGTTATGCCAAAGCATTTAAAAACAAAGCCGGTGATGACAAATTTGCTTTTAAAGTAAATGGCTTTATAATGAGAGCCAACGATTGGCAAGCTACTAATTACGATTCTGCTTCTCAATCACTTGTGGCGCCAAGCAATCCTGGAGGTTATGATGCTGTAAATATTTATGGTGATGAAAACCAAACCAATGGAACCAATAATTATTCGAGTTCTTATTGGCACAGAAATTTACCCGGCCTGGGAATTTATTATAGAACTGGCTACAAAGAAGTTGATTTGGTTGATTACAATACGCAAAACATGAAAATTAGCGGCTCTTTGCATTACATGCTTGCTCATGATGTTGAAATGCAATACGGTTATTTTCTAGGAACCGGAACAACCGTATATCAAGGAGAAAACAGGTATAGTTTAAAAAACATTTTTTTTCAGCAACATAAATTTCAAATAGCAAAACCTGATAAATTTTTTATTCGCGCCTATACTACATGGGAAGATGCCGGAGATTCATACGATGCCGTTCTTACTGCTAAACTTTTAGAAGAAGCAGTAAAGCCAGATGCCAGTTGGAGTAAAGAATATTTAACGTACTGGAAAACCAATTACGATAAAAAAGTATGGGCATTACCCGGATTTCCGGATCAAGATACATGGTTTGCAGATGGAGCCTCAGGAGCAATTTCTCAAGCCAAGGCAGATTCGGTTTTGGCTATTTACGGTGATTCATTAACACAATGGCATAAGGAATGTAGAACGTATACGGATGCTTCTATTTCTACTTATGGTAAAGCACGTTATATACCCGGTACCGCAGGTTATGAAACCGCTGTTGATTCAATTACAGGAAAAAGTATTGCCGATGGAGGATCAAAACTATTTGATAAATCAGGCTTAATACATGTTCAGGGAGAATATAAATTCACACCTAAGTTTATTAACATTACCATAGGTGGAAGTTTCAGGCAATATCGCCCTAATTCAGATGGAAATATTTTTAGTGACACCAATGGAGTAAGAATAGTAAATTCAGAAGTGGGAAGTTACCTCAATTTAGAAAAACGATTGTTTCAAGAAAATTTAATTATAAATGCTACCACAAGGGTTGATAAAAACCAAAACTTTAATGTATTGGTTTCTCCTGCTGCTTCTGCGGTATTTAAATTAAAAGACAAACACATATTCCGTTTATCATTTTCTTCTGCTGTTCGTAATCCTACCTTGCTCGATCAGTATTTATTTTATGACGTTGGCCCTGCAACATTATTAGGTAATTTATACGGTTTAGATTCTGTTGTAACTTTAGAAAGTGTATATAAATATTACGGTACTTATCCTTATAGTGTTTCAAATCTAGAATACATCAATATTGATCCAATACGACCAGAAAAAGTAAAATCAGTTGAAGTAGGGTACAAGGGTACAATATTGAACAATTTGTTTTTTGATGTAAGCTATTATTACAGTTGGTATAAAGATTTTATTGGTTACCAAATTGTTGCTACTCCACCGGTTGATGCAAACGGACAACCTGTAGCTGCTCTTGAAATTTATAGGGTTTCAGCAAATGCAAAATCTCAAGTTACTACACAAGGGGTTTCGGTAGGTATAAATTATTATTTCTTAGATTATTATGCTATAACAGGAAATTATTCTTGGAATATTTTGAACAAACAAGATTCTTTAGATCCATTGATTCCCGCATTTAACACGCCACAACACAAATTTAACATTGGCTTAAATGGGCGAGATATGGTAATTAAACTAGGTTCTCATGCTATCCGTAATCTTGGATTCAATATTAATTATAAATGGATACAAGGATTTGAATTTGAAGGCTCACCTCAATTTACAGGCTATATCCCTACTTACTCCTTACTTGACGCTCAAGTTAATTATATGATTAAAAAAATTAACTTAACGGTAAAGGTTGGGGCTTCAAATGTGCTAAACAATTTGCAATACCAAACGTATGGAGGCCCTTATATTGGTAGAATGGGCTATCTTTCTTTGGTATATGAGTTGAAATAAAATTAGCAACATGAGAGTTTATTCTTTCCAAGAAAAAATAAACTTTCATGTATGATAATAAAAGTTTAAACAGCTTATTATGAGTATTAAAATTATTCTTCTACACATTCGCAATTTCCTTCAGTAAGTGTTTCAGCATTGTATTGGCACTCTTCTTTATTAATTCTTTTCCAATATGCCTTATACTCCTTTTGATATGTATAACTTACATAGTCTCCATTAAGATCATAACCGGTATAGGTACAGGTTTCATATTTTCTGCAAGAAGACAATAGAATAACGCTAACAAATAAACATAAGGACAATGACAAAACAGATACTCTCATAGTAAAATAGATTAAATGGTTAATAACATAATAAAGCTTGAGAGGTTTCTTGGAAAGGGTATAGAAAAATGGGTTGGCAAAGTTAATTATATGTTTATAAAAACCAAAACATATAATTATTAAATAGGGCATATTTTAATTATATGGCAAATGTATTAACCCAACTGTAAAAGTTGGAGTCTCAAATCTTTTAAACAATATGCAATATCAAACATACGGAGACCCCTATATTGGCAGAATGGGGTATGTTTCTTTAGTGTATGGGGTGAAGTAATATATTAATGCAAAATTTTAAATACCAATTCTTTCAATAACTCTCCATCAGTAGCAGAAACATTATCTACTCCTTTTGATCGCATATCCGTTTCGCGTAGGTAAGAAAAAATGTCTCTTAATTTATTGATAGAATAATTGCGAGCGGCTTGTTGGTAATCTTTTACAAAAAAAGGATTTACTTTTAACGCAGAGGCTAATCCGGCAGCACTTTTATCTTCGGCATAATGCATTACCAATATTTTGCTGTAATACGAATACAAAGAGGAGACAACCATTACCAATGGATTCTCTTTTGCATTGGCTCCAAAATAATGTACAATCTGATTGGCCTTTAAAATATTTTTTGCTCCCAAGGCTTTTTGCAATTCAAAAATATTGTACTCTTTACTTATACCAATATTTCTTTCAATATCATCGGCAGTAATTTCCTTTTCTTTAGGCACAATAATCATGAGCTTGCTCAGCTCATTGGTAATTTTACTCAAATCATTGCCTAAAAACTCAACTAGCATAACCAATGCCTTTACTTGAATTTGATATCCTCTTTCTCTTAAATATCCTGCTATCCAATCAGGGATTTGGTTGTCGTATAATTTTTTTGAATCAAATAAAACGGCATGTTTATCAATTTGCTTGGCGAATGCTTTTCGTTTATCAAGTGTTTTGTATTTGTAGCAAATAACTAAAACAGTTGTGGGTTGAGGATTTTCAACATACAAAGCAAGTTTATCTATATCATTTATATTTTGCGCTTCTTTAACAATTACCACTTGGCGTTCAGCCATCATGGGATAACGTTTGGCTTCACTCATAATCCGCATTGGATCGGCCTCTTTACCATATAAAATGGTTTGATTAAAATCACGCTCATGTTCTGCCAAAACATTTTCAGAAACATAATCTGCAATTTCATCAATAAAATAAGGCTCGTCTCCCATTAAAAAATAAATAGGTTTGTAGTTTTTCTTTTTTAAGTCGGATATGATTTGTTGGGCGGTCATTATAGTGGCTTGCGCTATTAGTAATAATTCTGTAGTTCAATTTAATAATACGGCTGCATAAATAAATACACCAATACTCCGGTAATGGCTACATATAACCATATAGGGAAGGTAATCGTAGCTATTTTACGGTGTTTTTGAATTTCACCGGTTAATCCTCTATAAATAGAAAGTAAAGCCAAAGGAACTATTGTTGCAGCTAAAACAATATGAGTAATGAGTATGAAAAAATAAAAATATCTGATGTTTCCTTCTCCACCAAATTTTGATGCCGGTACAGATATATGATAGGTTACATATGAAACTAAAAACACACTTGAAAAACAAAACGCAGTAAGCATACTTGTTCTATGATATGTAATTTTTTTATTCTTGATAAAATAAAAACCAAACAATAAAGCTATTGCGGTAGCTCCATTTAACATAGCATGAAATAAGGGAAGGTTTTTCACATTTTCACCCAAATTCAATTTATCAGGTAATAACATGAGCAATGCAACTACAAAAGGAATTGCAATTGAAAGTGCAGTAATAATGGGAAGGTATGTTGAATCTTTAGATTTCATTTTTGGTATTCCTTATACAAAACATAAATCTCTGTAATTAGGGTATCAACCTGAGCTTCACTTGTACCATCATAATAACCACGAATACGGCCTTGCTTATCTATTAGAACAAATTTTTCGGAATGAATAAAATCTTGGGGACCACCATCACCTTTATCTGCTACTAAATAATATCCATTTCTAGCTACATCATACAATTGTTGTTTATCTCCTGTAACCAAATGCCAAATACTATCATTGGCGCCAAATTGTTTTGCATATGCTGCTAAAACCGAAACGGAATCTTTTTCAGGATTTACGGTATGCGATAAAATTCTAAAATCTTTTCTAAATTTCTCTGCATTTTGAACCCTCTGTAATTGATAGCTTAATTTGGGGCAAATACCTTCGCAAGAAGTAAAAAAATAATCTACTACTGTAACATTGCCTAAAAAATCTTTATTAGAAACAGAATCTCCTTTTTGATCAATAAACTTAAATGTAGGTATGGTATGATAAATGGTGTCTTTTGAATCTTCTGCAATTTCTCTAGGTCCAAAAATGGGCAAAGGCATTAAATTATTTTTGCTGGTTGTAGAAAAAACATAATACAATATAGCAGGGAGTGCTAAAACAGTAAAAAGAATAAATGATTTGTTGTACTTGCCCAAAAAATAATTAATAATTTACAATTGATAATCTACACTTATTTAAAAGTGCCCTAGCAAAACGTTGGTATCAAACATTGATGTGGACTCATTAAGGCAAATATAAACCAGATAAGCTATAAAAGACATATATGGAATTAGGATAATCAACCTAAGCTGCATTTTCTCATCCCTAAGGTGCATAAATTCCAATACAATAAATGCAGCTTTTAAAATAGTAAGAACAAGAAAGGCCAACTTTACCATCCACCAATGTTCTGAAGTTTTAGGTACTTGAAATCCTAAAAACAATTCAAATATTGTTATAGCTGTTAAAATAAGAATAACTTTATTAAACCAGCTTACTATTTTTTTGCCTTCTTCTTCGCCATGTATGTGGTCTAAAGAATATTCGTAACAATCATCTCTTTCCATATATTTTTAGTTTAAAGTTTTAAAGTTCCAAGTTTAAAGTGTTTTTATTTTGTTGGGTGGCTGAGTTTGTCGAAGCCACACAGTTCATTTTATTAAAGTAAATAAAAGAAAGTAAAAACAAATACCCACACTAAATCTACAAAGTGCCAATACAAACCTGATTTTTCAACCATTTCATAATGTCCTGTTTTATCATAAGTACCTTTCAATACATTTAAAAAGATAATAAAATTAATTACTACACCACTAAATACGTGAAAACCGTGAAAGCCTGTTATAAAGAAAAAGAAATCGGCAAATAAAGGAGTATCACCATATTCATTATAATGTAAATTTGCTCCGTGAACTAATTTATGAACTACTTGTCCGTTTTCAATAACATTTTTCCATACACCAGCCTCTGTACCTTCAATAAAATGATACCACTCCCAAGCTTGAGATCCTACAAATATTAAACCTCCAATAATAGTAAAAAACATCCATATGAGAACTCCTTTTTTATTCAAACGATGTCCGGCTTCAACAGCTCGTACCATGGTATAAGAACTTACAATAAGAACAAAAGTCATAAAACCAACATAGGCTAATTTAATATGACCTTCGTAAAACGGAAAATGTGTAAATACATCTTCTGCTTTAGGCCATACATCAGCATGTTTATGGCGCATAAAGCCATAAGCTGTTAGTAAACCGCCAAATGTTAATGCATCAGAAATTAAAAAGAACCACATCATCATTTTGCCATAGCTAATGCCAAAAGGTGAAGTTCCTCCACTCCAATTTTCTTTTGTTGCTGTTGAATGTCCTGCCATATTTATTTAGTTGTAAATTATTTTTATGTGTTGTGAATAATTTTGGTTACAAGTTTAATGAATAAAAAATAAAAAAAGGAATAAATATATCCATAATAAATCCAAAAAATGCCAATAGGATGCCGATAGTTCAATACCTAAAGTATTTTGAGAATTATATTTATTCATTACTGCTCTTATATTTACAACAATTAATGCAATAATACCTCCAACAAGATGCACAATATGTAAGCCCGTTAAAACAAATAAAAATGAGCCTGATGGATTACCAACCAAATAAATACCTTGTCCTACTAATGCTCCCCAGCCCATTACTTGGGAAAAAACAAATCCACATCCCAATAAAAATGTTAAAAACAAAAATTGTTTTGATTGAACCAATTTATCTTTTCTTGCATACGATAATGCCATGTTAATGGTTACACTACTTAAAATAATAATGGCTGTACTAAAATAAAATGCAAGAGGAAGATTAAATGGTTTCCACTCACCTTCCATTTTACGAACAATATAGGCACTGGTTAATCCGGCAAATAACATCACCATGCTACCAATGCCAACCCAAAGCAATAATTTTTTAGAAGCGCTATTTCTTTCTGCTAAATTTTCTTCTTGTAAGCTCAATGATTCCATTTATTTAATGAATGTTCCCAACTTTGATTTCCTCCCTCTCCTTTGGAGAGGGTTGGGGAGAGGTTATAATTTATTTAACACCAATAGTAATTGCACAATTGGCAAATAAATAAATGAAAAAAACATAATTTTTTTTGCTAAATCATCTGTACATTTTCTAAACAACCGTATTGAAAAAACAGAAAAAACAATACCTGCAATTAATATAAAAGTAGCCGACAAGCCTCCTGACATTTTAAACATAAAGGGCAATAAGCTTAATGGAATTAAACCCAGCGTATAGGCCATGATTTGAAATGCTGTTGCTTGATTTTTTCCTCCACTTGATGGCAACATTTTAAATCCAGCCTTTTGATAATCATCATTCAATACCCAAGCTATGGACCAAAAATGAGGAAACTGCCAAATAAATTGAATGGCAAATAATATCCAAGCTTCAAATGCAAGATTGTTAGTAGCCGCAACCCAACCAATCAATGGAGGCATTGCTCCAGGAATTGCACCAACCAATACAGATACAGATGAAATTCTTTTTAGAGGTGTATAAGCAAGAACATAAAGAAGAAGGGATGTGATACTCATTATTCCGCTAAATAAATTAACAAAATATGTAAGGATAAAAAAACCGCCTATAGCCATAATTAGAGCAAAAATCAGGGCCTCTGTTACAGACATTCTTCCTGTGGGTAAAGGTCTATTAGCAGTTCTGCTCATTAATTTATCAATATCTTTTTCTATAATTTGATTAAAGGTGTTAGCCGATGCAGTTGTCATAAAACCGCCTAATGCCAAACATAACAATGTAATCCAATTGATTTCACGAGCTGCAATAGAATAGCCCAATACAGCCGAAAGAACAACAGTTGTGGTTAAGCGGAATTTGGTAAGCATTACGTAATCTTTTAGCTTAATAGCTAAAGAAAATTCTTTATCAGCAGTATATGTTAATGGGCTGAGCAAATTTTTATTTTGATACGGTTTGTTTATCCTTTAAAAACAGGCTGCAAGTTTACGAAATTTTACTAAATGTACAATGAGAATTGATAGTTTAGAAAGTTTTTAAATAGGTAATTATTTCCCGTTCACCAATAATTTTCATTGTTTTAACACTCACTGTACAAACTCTTTTCAGTAAATCAATTACCTGTTGTTAATAATCTGCAAAATGAATAGGTGTCACATTTTTCTGCAATAGTTGGGTATATTCGTTAAGCCGGCTATAAAAAGCATTCCAAATGGCCGTTTTCTTTTTTGTGTCGCCAAACTGAATAATCTTTTCTACTTCTAACTGATATTGCTTTATAGCGCGTAAGCTCATTCAAACCTCAAATGTTTAACCGTTAATCCATTATTAATTAATTCTTCTAAAGATTCAACTCCTATTTTTAAATGCCTTTCAACAAAATTAGTAGTAACTACTTTGTCGCTTTCCGATGTTTTTACACCTGTTGAAATCATGGGTTGATCAGAAACCAATAACAATGCGCCTGTTGGAATGTGATTATGAAAACCAACACTGAAAATAGTCGCAGTTTCCATATCAATGGCCATGCAACGCAGCTTTCTTAAATATTCTTTAAATTCTTCATCATGTTCCCATACCCTTCGATTGGTAGTATATACAGTGCCTGTCCAATAATCTAGATTATTATTACGAATGGTTGTTGAAACTGCTTTTTGCAAATTAAATGCAGGCAATGCCGGAACCTCGACCGGAAAATAATCATCAGAAGTTCCATCACCTCTAATAGCTGCAATTGGTAAAATTAAATCGCCTACTTCGTTTTTCTTTTTTAATCCTCCACATTTACCCAAAAACAAACATGCTTTAGGATGAATAGCAGAAAGCAAATCCATAATAGTAGCTGCATTGGCACTACCCATACTAAAATTAATAATAGTAATTCCATTTGCAGATGCACTAGGCATGGGCTTATCTGCTCCTACCACTTCAACATTATGTTGTTTTGCAAACTGCGTAACATAATTTTGAAAATTAGTTAACAAAATATATTCACCAAAATCTTTTAACTCGCGACCGGTATATCGGGGAAGCCAATTTGAAACAATGTCTTCTTTGCTTTTCATTTTGTATTTAGTTTACTTCTAATATTTGTTTGTTCACTATATTCTCTATTTGACATTAGATTGCTTCGCTTTGCTTACAATGACGCTAATTATTACCGTCATTGCGAATGAGGTACGAATGAAGCAATCTATATTTAATTCGTTAAAGCCTGCAAAATATCGTGCTTGGTAACAATTTGCATTTTTCCATTATCACTCACTAAAACGGCACCCACTGTTTTGGTAAGTTTAGAAGAAATTTCATCTACCGGCATGCCAGGCTGAATAATGGGAAATGCTTCTTGCATTACATCTCTTACAGGTTTATTTTTTATACCGGGCTTATCCATTAACATGGCAAATAAATGAGATTCACTTATTGAACCCACAATTTGCTCCCCATTCATAACAGGCATTTGAGAAATATTTTCTTTGGTGAGAATGTGTGCTGCTTCAGCAATTGTTTGACTGGCATCAACAGAAATTAATTTTATTGACTTATTTCGCTTTTCAATAACGGTTCTCATGGTTACTTTCGGATTTTCTAAAAAACCACGTTCACGCATCCAATCATCGTTAAATATTTTTCCAACATACCTGCTTCCATGATCATGAAAAATACAAACTACTACATCTTCTTTTTTTAATCTGTCTTTTAATTGCATTAAGCCTTGCAAGCATGATCCTGCACTATATCCGCAAAAAATGCCATCTTCTCTGGTTAATCTTCTTGCCATTACTGCTCCATCTTTATCGGTAACTTGTTCAAAATGGTCTATCACACTCATGTTATAATTTTGTGGTACAAAGTCTTCTCCAAAACCTTCTGAAATATAGGGATGCACTTCTTTCATATCAATTTCACCGGTTCTATAATATTTGGTAAGCAATGAACCGTATACATCAATTGCCCATACTTGAATATTTGGATTTTTTTCTTTTAAATACATGGCTGTTCCGGTAATAGTACCTCCTGTTCCGGCTGTGCAAACCAAATGCGTAATTTTTCCTTCGGTTTGTTTCCAAATTTCTGGCCCTGTACTTTCATAATGTGCCTGACGGTTTGATAAATTATCATACTGATTGCAATAAAAAGAATTAGGGGTTTCTTGCGCCAATCGTTTTGAAACAGAGTAATAACTTTTAGGATCTTCAGGTAAAACATTCGTTGGACAAACAACAACCTCTGCTCCCAAGGCTTTCATCATATCTGCTTTTTCTTTCGACTGTTTATCGGTAGTAGCAAAAATACATTTGTATCCTTTTACAACGGCAGCCAGAGCAAGCCCCATTCCGGTATTGCCTGATGTGCCTTCAATAATGGTTCCTCCCGGTTTTAATTTTCCAGATTTCTCAGCATCTTCAATCATTTTAAGCGCCATTCTATCTTTAACGGAGTTGCCAGGATTAAAAGTTTCAACCTTAGCCAATACAGTAGCATTGATATCTCTCACTACTTTATTAAGCTTAACCATAGGCGTATTGCCAATGGTTTCAAGAATATTATTATAATACATATTGCCGTTTCTTTATTGCGTAGCAAAGGTAGCTAAGAACTTGGCAAAAAAAAACAGCCCCAAATGGAGCTGTTTAAAAATGACCTCATCTTTTTAATTGGATAAACGACATAATTTATAAATTTCATTTTTTACGCCATCACCCTGCCCCTCTCCCAAAGGAGAGGGTAGTTTGGAATTATTCAATAACTAATTTTCCGGTAGTAATATTTTGTGTACTATTTTTTAATTGATAAAAATACAATCCTGCATTAAGATTGCCTTTTGACATTAAAGTATATTCTGAATTTACTTTTACTTCATTTGCTCTTTTGCCTTGTGCATCAAACAATACTAAGCTATATGTTTCTCCATTGTAATTGGCAATGTGTAATGATGTTTCAGTATTCATTGGGTTTGGAAATAAACTTATAGAAGCATTATTTTCACTTTCACTTATACCTGCAAATGGATTGTAATTAGCTGTGCAATATTGAACCAATACCCATACGCTACCATCCCATTCATAACCGTAATACGCTATACCTCCATTTGAATAAACAGCATGGTTATAACCGGTACTATCCCACGAAGTGCCATTCCAATCAAAATTATATTGGTCGGTCATGTTTCCGTAACTATCATATGAACTTGAACTCATATAGCCTCCATCCCAACTAGTACCATTCCATGAATAATAAAATGTTTCGCTCAAAACATTACCATTGCTATCAAAAGTGCTATTTTGCTGATAGCTAAGCCCCCATGAAAAGCCATCCCAATAATATGATGAATATGAAGTTTGATTGTTATTTGAATCATAGGTATAAGTATATTTATAATTATTTTTCCAATTTGATCCATCCCAATAACTTGATATTGCCTCTATAAGATTTCCGTTTGAATCAAAAGAGTTTTCAACTTTAGATGACTCATTCCAATTAGAACCATCCCAATAGTAACTCATTATTTGTGTTTGATTATTATTTGAATCGTATGTATAAGAATTTTTGCCTGTATAAGCCCATCCGTTAATGGGGTCCCAACTATAATTATAATTTTCGGTTAGTAAATTGTTTGTATCAAATATGCTTGAATCTTTATATCCATATCCCCACTCTGTCCCTGTCCAAGAACCATACGAAGTAAAAACAATTTCGTTGCCATTTGCATCATACACATATAAAGAAAGATCACTATTTACCCAACTAGAGCCATCCCAATTAAAACTTGCTTGCTCGGTTTGATTTCCATTGCTATCATAAGTATAGGTGCTTTTATAAGCATACACCCATGCGCTGCCATCCCAGTCATAATCTATTTCTTCAGTTTGTTTTCCATTGGCATCAATAGTTGTAACATACATTCCTGTATTAACTAGACCACTGCTTGCGCTATCGTATTCTTGACAAATGGCACTGTCTATTGTAGCTCCGTTGGCAAGCTGTATAGGGAATTTATTACAATTACAAGTAGGCTTTTCATTTTCTTGATGAATGGTTTGTTGAGAATCTACAAATTTATTGGGCTTCTGTTTTTCAAACCAATTGGCTTGTTTTTGTTGCGCATTTATAGTAAATACTATAAGCAATACATTTAATAAGAGTATTAATTTCTTCATAGTTTTTAGATTTTAATGTTTGCACTAAATTAGATATAATTTATATACAAATTTCTGTTTTTACCTCGAATTTATTTCCTGTACCTTTGTAAGTGAATAATAATCGTCCAATGCTAAAAATTAGCAACTATATTAACGGGAGTTTTGCTGAACCAGTAAGCAAACAATATTTAGATAATTACAATCCTGCTACAGGAACAATATATTCTCTTATTCCGGATTCGGATGAAAGAGATGTACAAGTAGCTGTTGATGCTGCTAAAAATGCATTTTCGTCTTGGTCTGTTTTACCTAAAGAAGAACGCTCCAACCATTTATTAAAAATAGCTCAGCTTATAGAAGAAAAAATAGACGTGCTTGCTGAAGCAGAATCAATTGATAATGGCAAGCCACTTTGGCTAGCCAAGAAAATGGATATTACAAGAGCTGCCAGTAACTTTCAATTTTTTGGAACCGCTATTTTGCATTTTGCTTCTGAATCACATAGCATGGAAAATGTAGGTATTAATTACACACTACGTTCGCCAATTGGCATTGCAGGCTGTATTTCTCCTTGGAATTTGCCATTGTATTTGTTTTCATGGAAAATAGCTCCTGCCCTTGCTGCCGGCAATTGTGTTGTAGCCAAATCATCTGAAATTACTCCCATGACAGCCTATTTATTGTCAGAAATTTGTGTTGAAGCAGGCTTACCCAAAGGAGTTTTAAATATTGTACATGGCTTAGGAAATAAAGTAGGAAATGCCATTACTTCCCATCCTGATATTCCTTTAATTTCTTTTACAGGCGGTACACAAACCGGAAAAACAATTGCGGCCACAGCTGCGCCAATGTTTAAAAAACTATCGCTTGAATTAGGAGGCAAAAATCCCAATATTATTTTTGCTGATTGTGATTTTAATGCCATGCTGGAAACTACAGTTCGTTCATCCTTCACCAATCAAGGCCAAATTTGTTTATGCGGATCAAGAATTTTTATTGAAAAATCGATATACGATAAATTTAAAAATGCATTTGTTGAAAGAGTCAAAAAACTGAAAGTTGGAAATCCTAAAGACGACACCAGTAATTTAGGGGCAATAGTTTCACAGCAACACATGAAAAAAATTCTTAGCTACATAGAATTGGCCAAACAAGAAGGTGGAAAAATTCTGTGCGGAGGCAATCAAGTAATTCTAAAAGGCGAATGTGAAAACGGATGGTTTCTTGAGCCTACTGTTATTGAAGGCCTTTCTCATACCTGCAGAACCAATCAAGAAGAAATATTTGGCCCGGTTGTTACTCTTACTCCATTTGCAACAGAAGAAGAAGCACTCTTCTTCGCTAATAGCACACCCTATGGACTTTCTTCTACGCTATGGACACAAGATATTTCGCGTGCACACAGAATGGCCGACAAAATTAAAAGCGGAATTGTGTGGATTAATTGTTGGCTCGTTCGTGATTTAAGAACACCCTTTGGAGGTGTAAAAAATTCAGGAGTAGGGCGAGAAGGTGGTTGGGAGGCCTTGAAGTTTTTTACCGAAATTAAAAATGTTTGTATTAAATACTAAAAAATAATTCGTGTTAATCCGTGTAATTCGTGTCTAAATATGCGTCATAAAATAATAGATTTTTTAAAAGATATTCTCTTTCACTTTGGAGTAGTAGAAAAGTTTATGACATTTTTACTCCCCATATTCATTTTGATTTTATTGCTATTGTTAGGTTTTGTTGTCAATTTTATTTCTAAGGAAGTTGTTGTAAGAATAGCCACCAAAGTGGTTAAAAAAAGTAAAGTTACTTGGGATGATGTATTGCTTGAACAACGCTTTTTCAGACGCATATCATTTTACATAGGTGCTATTGTTGTTTATCAAATATCTTCATTGGTATTGGTTGAATACCCCCATTTATTGGGCTTTGCAAAAACAGCTTGTTTAATTTATGTAGTGTTTGTGAGCCTTTTGGTGATTAACGCTATTCTCAACACACTTGATGCAATTCATTTTTCAATAAGCCACACAAAACAAACTCCGGTAAAAGGGTATATACAAGTTGCTAAAATTCTAAGCTATTTTGCAGGGGGTATTTTAATTGTTTCTATTGCACTTAATAAATCTCCGCTTTATATTTTAGGTGGCTTAGGCGCATTAACCGCATTGCTTTTATTAATTTTTAAAGATCCTATATTAGGCTTAGCATCAGGCATTCAGCTTTCAGCAAATGACATGTTGCGTATTGGCGATTGGATTGAAATGAGCAAGTATGGTGCAGATGGAGAGGTAACAGAAATAAATATTACTACTGTAAAAATCCAAAATTGGGACAAAACCATTTCCACCATTCCTACTTATGCTTTTGTTTCCGATTCATTTAAAAATTGGAGGGGAATGGAAGAATCGGGAGGAAGAAGAATAAAACGATCGGTAGATATTGATTTAAGCACCATAAAATTTTGCAATGAAGAAATGCTCAATCGTTTTCAAAAAATTCATCTCATTGCTGATTATATAAAAACCATTAAAAAAGAATTCGACCAAAGAAATAAAGAACAATTTGTTGATCTATCAATTCCTGTAAATGGAGTTCGTTTAACCAATATTGGTTGCTTTAGGGTTTACGTTGAAGAATACATGAAAAGCCTTCCGGATATTAATCTAGAAATGCGGCATGCGGTAAGACAATTAGCGCCCAATAAAAATGGCTTACCCATTGAAATTTATTTTTTTTCAAAAGTAATTAAGTGGGAAGAATACGAAGCTGTACAATCCGATATTTTTGATCACATACTCGCCATTGTTCCTTATTTTGATTTAAAGGTATTTCAAGACCCAACGGGAAATGATTTTAGAGAATTAAAAAAATAAGAAATGATTTGTCCTCTACAGCAAATACCTAATGGATATGGTAAATACCAAAACGTATTTGCCAAACGACTCGATTTAATAAAACCTGGAGGAGGTAATAAAGTATTTCGTTTTCAACAATTTTTTAAGGAACATAAAAATATAAAAACGCTTGTTGCACTGTCTAACCCAGGAGCACATACTTTTCATATTTTACAAGCCCTCATCCCTAGCCCTTCTCCCGTGGGAGAAGGGGATATTAAATTTCTTTTTCTAGAACAAGAAATGCCTACCAATCCTTATACTGAGGCGAGGAGGAATTTATACCTTAACAAAGAAGGTATAAAAGTAATTCAGGCTCCGTTTTGGAAACTGTTGCTACAATTTTTGTATTACAAATATTTTGGTGGAAGCCAATACACAACTATTGGAATAGGAGGGCATATTGATTTAAAAAATTCGAATCCTTATGAATCTGTTTTTAAGGAATGTATTGAGCAAACCCCTCTCCTAACCTCTCCCCAAAGGAGAGAGGAAGAAAGGCAAGTGATACATCTTTTTCCAATTGCTTCCGGAAATATGGCAGATTGTTTTTTAGCCCTTATCCCTAAAGAGGATCAGAAACATTATTTAGCAGGAGTAACTACAGGAGGCAAGCGTACTTTTTCGTATCTCAATTTTAAATATGGTTCCAATAAAAATCTCTCTCTTTATAAACCATTAGAATACTCATATAAAACATATACAGAAAAGGCAAAATTATTTTACGAAAAAACTAATTTCTATTTAGATCCCACTCATACCATTCATTTACTTGATGTATTAGATCAAGAATTATTGCCCAAAGACGCAAGTATTGTATTATGGATTACTTGCCCTTTAGTAGAAAAGCTCTATGAAAATAGTTTATAAGAAAATTCTACCCATTCAAGGCCTCAGCACCACCCACAATTTCTAAAATTTCTTTTGTAATGGCGGCTTGGCGGGCTTTGTTGTAATGGAGTTTCAATTGCTTCACCATATCGGTGGCATTGTCGGTTGCTTTGTGCATGGCCGTCATACGGGCGCCATGTTCAGCAGCGTTGGAGTCGAGCACAGCTTTGTAGAGTTGCACTTTTAATGAGCGAGGAATTAAATCTTGTACAATGTATTCGGTACTGGGTTCAAAAATATAATCTACCCCTCTTCCGTCTCCCCGAAGGGGAGAAACCGCTTGGCCCACATGCCCACCTGTTTTATCAACAACTGCAGAAGATTGAGATGAAATTACCGGTAAATACGGCTCTACTTTTAAAATTTGTACTGCTGCATTTTTAAATTGGTTGTAAATCAATTCAACTTTATCGTATTCTTTTTTAGAAAAATCTTGCATTATTTTTTCTGCAATAGCAGCAACAGATGCAAATTGAATATTATCGTAAACATCAGAGTGATTCGCAACAACCTTGTAATTATTATTCTTAAAATATTCAAATGCTTTACGGCCAATGGTAATTATTTTTACGTTGCCTGCAATATTTTGATCAGCATATTTCGTAGCAATTAAATTACGAGTAGCTTTCATCACGTTGCTGTTAAAGCCTCCACACAAACCTCTGTTAGAGGTAACAGCAATAATCAATACATTTTTTACCGGTCGGCTAACAGAATACGAATTACCTTCGGAACTATCAACAGAAGCACTTACATTATCTAAAATTTCTCTCAACTTTTGAGCATAAGGCCTCATACGTACAATAGCATCTTGTGCTCTACGCAATTTTGCTGCAGAAACCATTTTCATTGCACTTGTAATTTGCTTGGTTGAATTAACCGAAGCAATACGAACACGTATTTCTTTTAAATTGGCCATATATTTTAGTTGTTAGTTGTTAGTTATTAGTTGTTCGATTTGAGGCGATCTACTAATAACTAACAACAAATAACGAATAACTAACTTTTAAATTTTAACGCAACTTCTGCTGCTACCTTTTCAAGTGTGTTGGTAATTTCATCATTGATTTTACCTGCTCCTAAATCGGATAATACATTTTTATATTTCACTTCCAGTAGAGATATAAAATCTGCTTCAAATTCTTTTATTTTATTTACAGGTACCGAACGTAACAAACCTTTTGTTCCGCAATAAATAATAGCAACTTGTTTTTCTACCGAAAAAGGAGAAAATTGTTTTTGTTTTAATATTTCAACGTTACGAGAGCCTTTATCAAGAACCGATTTAGTAGCTGCATCAAGATCAGAACCAAATTTAGCAAATGCTTCCAATTCGCGATACTGAGCTTGATCAAGCTTTAATGTACCGGCAACTTTTTTCATCGATTTAATTTGAGCATTACCACCCACACGTGATACAGATATACCCACGTTAATGGCAGGACGCACACCAGAGTTAAATAAATTTGCTTCAAGGAATATTTGTCCGTCAGTAATAGAAATTACGTTTGTTGGAATATAGGCAGAAACGTCACCCGCTTGCGTTTCAATAATTGGCAATGCCGTTAATGAACCACCACCTTTTACCAAATGCTTAATTGAATCAGGTAAATCATTCATGTTTCTAGCTACCTCATCAGAGCCGTTTACTTTTGCAGCTCTTTCTAGCAAACGAGAGTGCAAATAAAACACGTCACCGGGATATGCTTCACGTCCTGGAGGTCTTCTTAATAAAAGAGAAACTTCACGGTATGCAACAGCTTGTTTTGATAAATCATCGTATACAATCAGTGCTGGCTTGCCTAAATCACGGAAAAATTCTCCGATAGCAGCACCGGCAAATGGAGCATAAAATTGCATTGCAGCCGGATCAGATGCAGTAGCAGCAACTACAACAGTATACGGTAAAGCACCATGTTCTTCAAGCGTTCTAACAATGTTAGCAATGGTAGAACCTTTTTGACCAATAGCTACATAAATACAAAATACCGGTTGGCCTTTTTCAAAAAATTCTTTCTGATTGATAATGGTATCAATAGCAACAGCAGTTTTTCCTGTTTGACGGTCACCGATAATTAACTCACGTTGTCCACGACCAATAGGAATCATTGCATCAATTGCTTTTATTCCGGTTTGCATGGGTTCTTTTACCGGCTCTCTATAAATTACTCCTGGAGCTTTTCTTTCCAATGGCATTTCATAAACATCTCCTTTAATAGGACCTTTTCCATCTATTGGTTGGCCCATTGTATTTACAACACGACCCAACATTCCTTCTCCTACTTTAATAGACGCAATTTTTCCGGTTCTGCGAACCCTATCTCCTTCTTTAAGCTCGTTAGACGAACCCAATAGTACAGCTCCAACGTTATCTTCTTCAAGATTCATCACCATACCTTGTAGTCCATTATCGAACTCAATTAATTCTCCTGCTTGAGCATTGTCAAGTCCAAAGATGCGGGCAATCCCATCACCTACTTGCAATACAACTCCTACTTCTTGGAGTTCAGTTTCTGTTCTAAAACCTGAAAGTTGTTGCCTTAAAATTGCAGACACTTCAGCGGGTTTAACTTCAGCCATATGTTTAGTTGTTTAATTGTAAAATTTTAAAATTGAAAGATTGTAAAATTAAATACTATAACAATTCTTTTCATTTTAATAATTTCTTTATTTGATATTAGTTATACTTATTTGATTGAAAAATCTAATTTTTCAATTTTCTAATTTTTAATCTTTCAATTATTAATAATCCCTTACATATAAATTCTTCGCAAATTCTTGTTTTAGTTCTCTTATCTTACTAGCAATACTTGCGTCATATTCTTTATCACCAACAGTTAATACAAAGCCTCCTATTACATTTTTGTCGATTTTTTCTACCAATTCAATTGTAGAATATTCTGTTGCGCCTTTTACTAATTTTAATATTTGCTGACGCAATTTATCATCAATTTTAAATGCAGTAGTAACAACGGCTACTTCAATTTCTTTATGAACATTGTATTGAATTACAAATTGGCGAGCAATTTCTTCCAAGTAATGTTCTCTTCTTTTAAACGTAATAATATTCAAAAAAGCTAAAGTTACTTTACTAATTTGCGATCCAAATAATTCCTTTAAAATAGATTGTTTCTTGTCTATATTAATGATTGGACTATTAAGCAACAATTGCAAATCTCTATTAGCTTGGCAAACATCATAAATCATTTTCATATCACTATTCACTTCTTCCAAAATATTATTTTGAATAGATAGTGTTAAAAGCGACTTTGCGTATCTTGATGCTAATATTGTACCTTTCATTTTCGTTAGTTGTTCGTTGCTAGTTGCTCGTTGTTAGAAAAACCAACTACCAAACTTTTTCAATTTTCATTATAAAATTTCTACTTCGCTTTACTCTCTGCTTTCTCCCTCTCCTTCGGAGAGGGCTGGGGAGAGGTCTTAATTTGCACTTATTTCATCAAGTAATTCTCCCATCAACACTTTTTGTCTCTCTTCTTCTTTTAATTTCCCTCTCAAGAATTTTTCACTTATTTCAATTGCTAAACCGGCAGCTTGGTTTTTCAATTCCGTAACGGCAGCCAATGTTTCATTCTTAATGGTTTCTCTAGCTGTTGTAACTAATTTATTAGCTTCAACACTTGCTTTGTTTTTAGCTTCGGCAATAATGGCATCTTTTGCTTCACGAGCTTCTTTTAAAATAGCATCGCGTTCAATTTTTGCTTGTTGCAATAATTTTTCGTTACCTGCGGTAAGCGCAGCCATTTCTTGTTTTGCTTTTTCAGCCGAAGCCAAAGCTGTTTCAATGGAGGTTTCTCTTTCTTTAATAGATGTAAGAATAGGTCCCCAAGCAAATGCTTTTAGTAAGAAAAATACAGCTAAAAATGAAATGGTTGACCAAACAACTAAACCAAAACCAGGTACTATTAAATCCATAATATTTATTTTTTATTATGAGTAATTATTTTGTTTTTTTGACGCCTTTCCTCCCTCTCCTTTGGAGAGGGTTGGGGAGAGGTATTTTAAAATATACCTCAGCCAACCGCTGAGATATATTTTTTTGTCTTGCTTGCTTATTTAGTAAGAAACATAATAAGCATACAAACTACGATTGCAAAGAAAACTGCACCTTCAACAAGTGCAGCAGCTACAATCATGTTTGCTCTAAGATCACCAGCCATTTCAGGTTGACGAGCCATAGCTTCAAGAGCAGAACCACCAATTCTACCAACGCCAATACCGGCACCAATAGCGGCTAATCCTGCACCAATGCCAGCTCCCATGTTAGCGAAAGCAGCATCCAATAAGATAGATAATAGTTGCATAAAATTGAGTTATAAAAAATTAATAAAATCCATTAATGATGCTCTGCTGCATGATGATGTTCCTCTATTGCTGAACCAAAATACAAAGCAGATAAAAGTGTAAATACATACGCCTGTAAAAAAGCCACGAGCAATTCCAAGCAATTCATGAATATGGTAAAAGCTAATGAAAGTACAGAAACACCATACCCTGCAATTGGGCCATATAAATTGGCGAAAATAAAAATGAGACTAAAGAATGCAAGAATAATTATGTGTCCTGCTGTTATGTTTGCAAAAAGACGCAGCATTAAAATAAAAGGCTTAAGAAAAACGCCCATAATTTCTATAGGAATTAATAAGGGAAGTAACCATACAGGAGCTCCCGGAGTTGCAACAATATGTTTCCAATAATTTCCATTGGCAGTAAAGGTTGTTATAATAAAAGTAAACACTGCTAATACCATTGTAACTGCAATATTTCCTGTAATATTTAAGCCTCCGATAAAAGGTATAAGCCCTAATAAATTATTAATAAGTATGAAAAAGAAAATGGACAATAAATACGGAACATATTTTTCATATTTAGGGCCAATAGATGGCTTTGCAACCTCATCACGAACAAATAAAATTAAAGGCTCAACCAAAGATTGCAAACCTTTTGGAGCTTTTCCAACGCCATTTTTATATGCTTTTGCAATGCTCAAAAACACAAGGAACATAATAAATATGCCTAAAAACATTCCTGCTACAGTTTTGGTAATAGAAATATCATAAAGCTTGGTACCATCTTCTGCAAGAATATGTCCCTCTTCCATTTTGTATGTCAAACCTGTTTTTTCACTAGTATACGCTTGCTCTTCATGCGTAAATTCATTCTCAAAATTTGAAGAACTAAAAACATCTAAGCCTTTTTCTGAGTAAATAATAACCGGTAAAAAGAGAACAACATTATGTTCATCTGGAGTATTCTCATTTAAAGTAAAAAAATGAATCTCATGCGCATCTATTACGTGGCCAATAATCATTTTACCGGCATCAAAGCTTTTCTTTTCAATACTTACTTTTGCAGCTTCCGCTAAACTATCCATATTAACATGAGCAGCACTTTCAGGATCATCAGCATATGAAAAAACAGGACGACTAAAGCTTAAAACAGTAAGAATTATGCAGGTTATCGCCTTATAAAGATTGGTAGATTTCATTCGTTTTCGATACAAAATTTATTTCGCGGTGCAAAGATACGCATTTAATACAAACTACAAAAGCAATGAGATGATAAAATTCGAATACCTAAGAAGGCCTATTTGTAACGAAAAAATATAGTCTCTCCTTTTCAAAGGCTTTCAAAAATGTTTACATTGCAATCGAATTACAAACCTTACTTTAAACTTCATTTATTATGGCTTTTGATATTGAAATGATTAAAGCGTTATACGCAAATATGCCTTCACGCATAAGTAATGCACGAAAACTTTTAAATCGCCCTCTTACTCTAACAGAAAAAATTCTTTACTCCCATTTACATATCGATCAAAAATTAGAAAATTTTCAAAGAGGAAAATCTTATGTTGATTTTGCTCCTGATCGTGTTGCCATGCAAGATGCAACTGCTCAAATGGCATTATTGCAATTTATGCAATCAGGCCGTTCTAAAGTAGCTGTTCCTTCAACCGTTCATTGCGACCACTTAATTACAGCAAAAGAAGGTGCTGCAACTGATTTAGCTTTTGCAACAAAAGAAAGCAAAGAAGTATTTGATTTTTTAGGAAGTGTTTCTAATAAATACGGTATTGGTTTTTGGAAACCGGGCGCAGGCATTATTCATCAAGTAGTGTTAGAAAATTATGCATTTCCTGGAGGAATGATGATTGGCACCGATTCGCATACCGTAAATGCAGGCGGTTTGGGAATGATTGCTATTGGTGTTGGTGGAGCTGATGCTTGCGATGTAATGGCAGGCTTGGCTTGGGAATTAAAAATGCCAAAATTAATTGGCGTAAAACTGACAGGTAAATTAAATGGTTGGACAGCTCCTAAAGATGTAATATTAAAAGTAGCAGGCATCTTAACTGTAAAAGGCGGAACCGATGCAGTTGTAGAATATTTTGGCGAAGGTGCAACTTCTATGAGCTGTACAGGTAAAGGAACCATTTGTAATATGGGTGCAGAAATTGGTGCTACTACTTCTACATTTGGCTACGATGCTTCGATGGAACGTTATTTAAAAGCTACCGGTAGGGCTGATGTAGCTGAATTAGCAAATACTGTAAAAGAACATTTAACTGGAGATGCTGATGTATATGCAAATCCTGAAAAATATTTTGATCAAGTAATTGAAATTAATTTATCAGAATTAGAACCACATGTAAATGGACCATTTACGCCTGATTTAGCTACTCCAATTTCTAAATTAAAGGAGGTTGCTACTAAAAACGGATGGCCATTAAAAATATCTGTTGGTTTACTAGGTTCTTGTACCAACTCCTCTTATGAGGATATTTCTCGCGCAGTAAGTTTGGCAAAACAAGTAGCATCAAAAAATTTAAAAGCAAAAGCCGAATATTTAATTAATCCAGGTTCAGAACAAATTCGCTATACTATTAAACGTGATGGTTTTTTAGATGTGTTTGATCAAATTGGAGCGAAAGTGTTCACCAATGCTTGTGGGCCTTGCATTGGAATGTGGGATAGAATGGGGGCTGAAAAACAAGAAAAAAATACCATTATTCATTCGTTCAATAGAAATTTTGCCAAACGTGCAGACGGAAATCCTAATACGTATGCATTTGTTGCATCGCCTGAAATGGTAACGGCAATGGCCATTGCAGGAGATTTAACTTTTAACCCGCTTACTGATTATTTAACCAACGAAAAAGGAGAAAAAGTAAAATTAGATGCTCCAACAGGAGATGAATTACCTAAAAAAGGATTTGCTGTTGAAGATGCAGGATTTCAAGCCCCGGCTGCCGATGGCAGCAAAGTAGAAGTAAAAGTTTCTCCAACATCAGATCGTTTGCAATTACTCGATCCTTTTGCTGCATGGGAAGGCATCGACTTAAAAGGATTAAAATTATTGATTAAAGCCAAAGGAAAATGTACAACAGATCATATTTCAATGGCTGGCCCATGGTTAAAATACCGTGGACATTTAGATAATATCTCTAATAATATGTTGATTGGTGCCGTAAACTCTTTCAATGAAAAAACCGACAGCGTAAAAAATCAATTAACCGGTGCTTATGAATCTGTACCCAAAGTACAACGTGCATACAAAGCCAAACATATTGGTTCAATTGTAGTAGGAGATGAAAATTACGGAGAAGGCTCTTCACGTGAGCATGCTGCTATGGAGCCACGCCATTTAGGTGTACGTGCGGTATTGGTAAAATCATTTGCTCGTATTCACGAAACCAATTTAAAAAAACAAGGTATGTTAGGACTTACCTTTGCTAACAAAGCTGATTACGAAAAAATAAAAGAAGACGATACGATTGATATTGTTGGATTAAATTCTTTTGCACCAGGCATTCCTTTAACATTGGTATTTAACCATGCCGATGGAAGCAAAGATGAAATCAAAGCCAACCATACTTATAACGAACAACAAATTGAATGGTTTAAAGCGGGTGGCGCATTAAATATTATTAGAGCCAATGTAAAGGCATAATGATTCACACTTTAATTAAAAACAATAGATTACTTACAATATAAATTTATTATATGGCAAAAGTTCAGTATGGCGGTACATTTAGAAGCAATACTTCTCAAATTGAGGTGCAATTATCATTGTTAACTTTTGAAGAAGATGGCGTAATTATTTATTATTCGCCTGCTCTTGATTTGAGTGGTTATGGAAAAAATAATCGTGAAGCAAAAGAATCGTTTAACATTGCATTAGAAGCGTTTTTGCAGTATACTTTAAATAAAGCAACGCTTAAGAGCGTACTTAAAAATTTAGGTTGTAAATTGAGCGGGAAAGGAAAAACGATTAAGTACCAACAACCGTTTTTGGACCACATGCTTGCAGAAAATAAATATTTAAGTTCTGTTGTTAGAGAAAAAGAGTTTCAAAGAATAAATCAAACTATTTATTTACCCATTGCTGCATAATGGCTGAAAAAATAAAATATAGTCTAGCAAAATATTTGATGTTATCTTCAGGAGTAGTAATTTCCTAGATTATTTTTTTGCTTGCAAATTTCAAAACAACTAACAACTAACAACTAACAACTAACAACTAACAACTAATAACTTATAACTAATAACGAACAACGAACAACCAACAACTAAACTATGAGTGTACTGGTAAACAAAAAATCGAAAGTAATTGTACAAGGCTTTACAGGTAAAGAAGGTTCTTTTCATGCAGAACAAATGATTGCCTACGGAACCAATGTAGTAGGAGGTGTAACACCGGGCAAAGGGGGAGAAACGCATTTAGGAAAACCTGTATTTAATACCGTTTACGATGCTGTTCAAAAAGCAGGCGCTGAAGTTTCCATCATATTTGTACCACCTGCATTTGCAGCCGATGCTATTATGGAAGCTGCCGAAGCAGGAATAAAAGTGATTGTAACCATTACTGAAGGTATTCCTGTAAAGGATATGGTAAAGGTGAAAGAATATTTAAAAGGAAAAGCTTGCAGAATGATTGGGCCAAATTGCCCGGGAATTATTACTGCCGATGAATGCAAAGTAGGCATTATGCCGGGCTTTGTATTTAAAAAAGGAAGCATAGGAGTAGTTTCAAAATCAGGAACACTTACTTACGAAGCGGCTGACCAAGTTGTAAAAGCCGGTTTAGGAATTACTACGGCTATTGGTATTGGAGGAGATCCCATTATTGGAACCTCGATGAAAGAAGCGGTAGAATTATTAATGAACGATCCTGAAACTGAAGGTATAGTTATGATTGGAGAAATTGGAGGAAGCATGGAAGCTGATACTGCACGTTGGGTAAAAGAAAATGGAACCAAACCTGTTGTAGGATTTATTGCCGGCCGTACTGCTCCAAAAGGCCGTACCATGGGCCATGCCGGAGCCATTGTTGGCGGAGCCGAAGATACTGCAGATGCAAAAATGAAAATCATGAAAGAATGCGGCATTCACGTTGTTGAATCTCCTGCTGTAATTGGAAAAACAATGGCTGCCGTGTTGAAGAAGGTGATGGTGTAGGATATCTTTCTATGCAGTCAACAATTTTTATTTTACAATAAATTTAGAGCATGATAAACGGCAGAAAATTTATCAGTCAATGCATTTTCTTATTTATTACATTATTAACATATAAAACCTTTGCAAATCAAAACGAGTTAAAATTAGAAGGAACTATTGGAAAGTTTCCAATAGAAATAATTATATCAAATAACAATTGGGAAGAAGGGACTTTTGAAGGGAAATACCATTATAAAAATAAAAAAGAGTCCCTATCAATCAAAGGAGAAATCTTTTCTCCATGCGTTGAAATTGAAGAATTTTATAACGAAGAAAATACTGGCACATTTTACCTTGAAAGAATAGGTGATAATTTTTCAGGGAAATGGGTGTCCGACGCTACTTCTTATGATGTAAGTTTAAGCATAAAGTCCGGAGATAAAAATCTGCTCTCGGCTAAAAGCCTTAAAGATTATGCAGAAAAAACATCAAAAAGCTTTTCTGGCACTTATGAAAGTGAATTGTATTATATTAATGATTATTTTTTCGAGAAAAATAATCCTCAAATTGAAATTGCATCTAATGGAGGTTCCGTTGTTATAAAAGAATTAAGCCAAGACTCAATTAATTTTCAAGTAATGGTAGTTTGTGGTCCCACCTATCATATAGCCTATGCCGAAGGAATTGCTATAAAAAAGGATAGTATATATGAATATCGAGAAGCTTTATCAGAAGATGAAGATGAATGTGTTATTAAAATAACCTTTGGTGATAGAAGTGTAAAAATGGAAGCAGACGTATCTTTTGTCTGTATGTTTGGTGCTCGAGCTTATTTAAATCACGAGTTCATTAAGGTTGATGACAAAGCAGAATTTAAAGATTATTAGCAATTTATATTGCACCCGTTAATCTTAGAAAAATAAGCAATGCCCAAAAAACAAATACCTCCAAAAGAAGGTTTCAACGAAATTTTACTTTACACCACACCCAATGGTAAAGTAAAGCTTGAAGTATTTATCCAAGATGAAACACTTTGGCTAACACAAAAAATGATGGCTGAACTTTTTGGCGTTAAAGAGCATACCATCACGTATCATTTAAAGGAAATTTTTAATAGTGGCGAATTAATAGAACTATCAACTACTCGAAAAATTCGAGCAGTTCGAACAGAAGGAAAGCGAGAGGTTTCAAGAGATATTGATTTTTATAATTTAGATGTTGTTATATCCGTAGGCTATAGAGTAAATAGCAGCCAGGCAACTGCATTTCGTATTTGGGCAACACAAGTTTTAAAAGAATACATCATCAAAGGTTTTACTATGGACGATGAGCGCCTAAAGAACCCCAATAATATTTTTGGTAAAGATTATTTTGAGGAGCAACTGGCTCGCATTCGTGATATCCGCTCAAGTGAGAGGCGGTTTTATCAAAAAATTACAGACATCTATTCACAATGCAGTACTGATTACAATGTAAATGCCCAAACTACTAAAGATTTTTTTGCCACAGTTCAAAACAAATTGCATTGGGCAATAACAGGTCAAACCGCTGCTGAAATAATAGCAGCACGAGTTGATGCGTCTAAAGAAAATATGGGCTTAAGCAACTGGAAGAATGCACCTAAAGGAAGTATAAGAAAAACAGACATTGGCATTGCCAAAAATTATTTAAACGAAAAAGAACTGGATGGATTAAACAGAATTGTGAACATGTATATTGACTATGCAGAGAACCAAGCGCTCAAAGGAGTAGTAATGTTCATGAAAGATTGGATACAAAAACTAGATGCATTTTTACAATTTAACGAAGAAGCCATTTTGAAACACCAAGGCAAAGTTTCACATGAAGTTGCAATAACTCTTGCAGAAAATGAGTATGAAAAATACCGTATTATTCAAGATAAATTAATGGAATCAGATTTTGATAAAGAGATAAGAAAACTGAAAAATAAGTGGCAGAAGCAAAAATGAAAATCATGAAAGAATGCGGCATTCACGTTGTTGAATCTCCTGCGGTAATTGGAAAAACAATGGCTGCCGTATTGAAGAAAGTGATGGTGTAGTGGTGGTAGTCTTCTCTCAAAGGACGGAGGAGGAGCATTGTAAATAAAACATCCATAATTTAAGCATTCTCATCTTGGAATTTCTACCGATTCCTATTTTACCTGTTTTCGATCTATTCAAAAAATAGATAGTGTTGCTTGTTTTTTAGTTGAAAATTTATGTTGATAAATACATTCCTCTTTTAATGTTTTAAAGGAGGTCTATTTATTGATAATAAAATAGTTATTTTTGCAAACCAATTAAAGATACATGTTAGTCAAAACATACGGCAGTGCAGTTTATGGCATTAATGCTACCACAATCACTATTGAAGTAAACATTAGTCAAGGCGTAAACTTTTTTTTGGTGGGTTTACCGGATAGTGCAGTGAAAGAAAGTCAACAACGTATAGATGCGGCATTAAAAAACAATGGTTATAAAATTCCAGGAAAAAAAATTGTAATTAATATGGCTCCGGCCGATATTCGAAAAGAAGGATCTGCTTATGATTTGCCTTTGGCTGTAGGAATTTTAGCCGCATCAGAACAAATAAAATCAGAAAAGGTTGGTGACTATATTATAATGGGAGAGCTTTCGCTGGATGGTAATTTACAAGCGATTAAAGGGGCGCTACCTATTGCATTAAATGCCAAACAGGCCGGATTTAAAGGAATTATTATACCCAAACAAAATGCAAGAGAAGCTGCTGTTGTTACTGGCCTTGAAGTATTGGCTGCTGAAAATATAAAACAAGTAATTGATTTTTTTAATGAAGATGGCATTCTTGAAAAAACAGAAATAAATATTGAAGCAGAATTTTATTCGAATCTAAACAACACAGAATTTGATTTTGCCGATGTAAAAGGGCAAGAAAATATTAAACGTGCTTTAGAAATTGCAGCCGCAGGTGGGCACAATGCTATTTTAATTGGACCTCCAGGAGCAGGAAAAACCATGTTGGCAAAAAGGCTTCCCACTATTCTTCCTCCACTTGCAATGCAAGAAGCATTAGAAACAACAAAAATACATTCTGTGGCAGGCAAGCTTGGCAAGAGTACTTCCTTGGTAACCACTCGACCATTTCGTTCTCCACACCACACCATTTCAGATGTGGCGTTAGTCGGGGGCGGTGGATTTCCGCAACCGGGAGAAATTTCATTAGCACACAATGGTGTTTTATTTTTAGATGAATTGCCTGAATTTAAAAGAACTGTATTGGAAGTAATGCGACAACCATTGGAAGATCGTGTTGTTACTATTTCTCGCGCAAAATTTAGTATTGAATATCCTGCCAGTTTTATGTTGGTGGCTTCTATGAATCCATGCCCATGCGGATACTATAATCATCCTGAGAAGGAATGCGTTTGCGCTCCGGGTATTGTACAAAAATATTTGAATAAAATTTCAGGGCCACTTTTAGATAGAATTGATTTGCATGTAGAAGTTATTCCCGTTTCTATTAATGATTTGTCTTCTGATCGTAGTTCAGAAAAAAGCGAAAGCATTCGCGCTCGTGTAATAAAGGCAAGAGAAATTCAGCACAAGCGCTTTGGAGAAAGTGGCGTGCATTGCAATGCACAAATGTCATCTAAACAATTGCGTTCAATTTGTAAGCTTACAGATGCGGGAACTAACATGCTTAAAACCGCCATGAATAAATTGGGTTTATCTGCCCGTGCTTACGATCGAATTTTAAAAGTTGCCCGCACCATCGCTGATTTAGATTCAAGCGCCAATATCGAAACCAATCATTTAGCTGAAGCTATTCAGTATAGAAGTTTGGATAGAGAGGGTTGGGCTGGGTAAATAGGTTCATTAATAGTATCATTTCACGAATAATATGTAAATTTAAATATAGATAATCGGTTTATTTCCGTTTATCATATCAAATAATTACATTTGTTACATGAGCCTTTTTAAGCAATTTTCAAATTATGCCTCTTATCCAATACCACATCAAGTATTGCTTTCTTTACTAAAGGATTACAAAAGGCCTAACGATAAAATTCACGATTTACTTACCAAAAAAGAAATTATATCCTTAAAAAAAGGACTATATGTTACAGGGCCTTTAATAAAAGGAGGCCAACAAAGTAGTGAACTTATTGCAAATCATTTAATGGGGCCAAGCTATATTTCATTAGACTACGCACTTTCTTTTTATGGACTTATCCCAGAAAAAGTTTTTGAGGTTTCATCTGTAACTGTTAAACCCTCAAAGAAATTTAAAACTCCTTTGGGTATATTTACTTATACACATTTACCTTTGCCATATTATAGTTTTGGCCTGTCCCAATTGCTTATTTCTTCTAATCAATATGCTGTAATGGCATCTGTAGAAAAAGCAATTTGTGATAAAATTATTTGTACAAAAAATGTACAACTTAGGAGTAAACAAGATGCCTATCATTTTTTAATTGATGATTTACGCATAGATGCTGATGCATTAAAAAAATTAGACACCGCTCTCATAGAAAAATGGTTGCCGCATGCACCTAAAAAAAATAGCATTCACTTTTTAATAAAAGCAATATTCACCTTATGATTAAACAATGGTTAAATAGCTATAAACCTTCAACTAAAAATGACGCCCAGCAGGCACTTAGAGAAATAATGCAAGAAATAGCACTGACTGGATTATATAGGTCTAATTTCTTTGAAAAAGCTGCATTTTATGGAGGTACAGCACTGCGCATATTTTATGGCTTAAATAGATATTCAGAAGATTTAGATTTTTCTTTACTCACAACTGATCTTAATTTTGAAATGACTCATTACTTAGATTCTGTTTTATTAGAATTTGAATCATTGGGCATGAAAGTGAGTGTAAAGGCTAAAGAAAAAAAAATTACTACCGCAATAGATTCTACTTTTTTAAAAACAGAAACCTTTTGGAGAGAACTTATACTCGAAGAAATTGTCACTCCTAATTGGCAAGGAGAGAAAGTAAGTATAAAAATAAAATTAGAGGTAGATACAAATCCTCCTTTAGGTTTTGTAACAGAAGAAAAACTTTTACTGAAACCATTTTCATGCTACATAAAGTGTTTTTCAGCTCCTGATTTATTTGCAGGCAAAATGCATGCGTTATTATTCAGAAAATGGAAAAACCGTGTTAAGGGCAGAGATTGGTTTGATTTAGAATGGTACATAAAACAAGGAATTTCAATAAATTCAAAGCATTTAACAATTAGGGCAGTGCAAAGCAAAGATTGGCTATTAAAAAAGCAAATAAATAAAGAAGCATTAATGAAACTATTAATACATAAAATTGAACAAGTAAATTTTGAACAAATAAAAGAAGACGTTATCAGATTTATTCCCAATCAAAAGGCAATAGAAATATGGTCCTCCAACTATTTTTTAGATTTGATTAAATATTTAAACGTGATTTAAGTTTATGAAATTAAGTACCTTTACATTAATAATTATTGTTGTTTACTGCTAATAGGCTTGGGGGCAGATAATTCCAAAAATGTGTCTTTTTTTATTTCTAAAATTTTAAGTATATTAATGATGCATGCATTATAATAATTACTTCTAGATCATTATGAAATTGAAACTTGCTTTTGGGATAATTGCATTATATGTAGTTTCCCTATCTGTTGGCATTAATTATGGCTATGGTCAAACCAAACCTAAACCTGTTTCAATAAAAAAGAAGCCGGATCAAATAAAAACGGTTAGTATTGGCAATCAAATTTGGATGGCAGAAAACTTAAATGTAAGCACCTATCGAAATGGCGATACCATACCCGAAGTGCAAGATGCATTTGAATGGAGTAATTTAAAAACTGGGGCCTGGTGTTATTATGAAAATAAAACCGAAAATGGTGTAATATATGGTAAGCTGTATAACTTTTTTGCAGTAAATGATAAACGCGGCTTAGCGCCTGAAGGATGGCATATTGCAAGTGATTCAGAGTGGACAGAATTAGCACATTATTTAGGAAGTGATACTATAGTTGGAGAAAAACTCAAATCAAATACAGGATGGGACAATAAAGGAAATGGAAAAAACACAAGTGGTTTTACTGCACTAGCAGGAGGTTACCGATTAACAAATGGATCTTATGATTCTGTTGGGTCATTTGATTACCTAGGTAAATTTGGCTACTGGTGGACAGGTAAAACAAAAGGCGCTACTGATGCCTGGCCTCGTATTTTAAGCTACAATAATAAATGCATTGTGAGAACAATAAACAATAAACGAAACGGAGGAATGTCTGTTCGATGTGTGAAAAATTTATAATCAGGCAGGAATTGCACAAATGAGCACGAAAATGAAAAAACATGCCTGATCATTTCAATTTTAATAATGTTATTGAAGCACTATTGAATCTTTTGAAGTAACATAGCCTCCAAAAATGCCATAGCCATTATCAATATTATTGTAAACCTGCACCGGTTCGGCAAAAAAATTATCGCTACCACTCATATACAAGGAAGATGATTTTTCATACAAATAACTATCTCTTGAATGTGTTCTAAGCATTGCATAGAATTTTTTTGAAGGGCTATAAGTATGAGTATATGTATAAATATCAAAAGTCATTTCATGAGTTTCCCCATCAAACAAATGATCGGTAAATAAAACTGATCCCAAATTATAATGATTATAGCCTTCAACAGATGGATCTTCGCTGTATAAGTATTCCATATAGGTTGTTAAATCGTATACTGAAGAATCTGTCCAATCCCAATAAAAGGTATCAATACTAAAAAGATATAATTCATAATAATTATCTTCATTTACAGGATCCATTAATGTAATTGTCATTTTTGCATTAATATCGTAAGTAGAAGAATCATAAACTTCAATCGTTTTTGAGATAATGCTTAGTTTAGAAACATCAAGTGCAACAATAGAATTAGGTAGGGAGCCTTCAGATGATACATCTTCGAACCCGGATGCACTCACTTTAATTGAATAATTTTTTCCAACAATAGGTTTATTGGTTGAAGAATGAAAGGCAATTCTACCGTCATTATAAGTAGTAGGAGTAGAAAGCGTTTCTAATAATATTCCATTTTCATACAATTTTATTGTAGCATCGTCAATATAATTTAAATTGGCTTGATCTAACACAGAAAGGCTTTTGCTTACTTCAAAATACCAAAAACTATCAGGTGTAAATACGCTATTTACTACAAGTTTTGGATCTTCTGTTGGAAAATCACTTACATCTTCGAGCTTTGTACAAGAAGAAAAAATGAATCCTAACAATATGATTTGTAAAAAATATTTTTTTTTCATTGGTGTCCTATTTTAATTTACTTTATGATTTTAACAAAATTCCAAACTCTCCTTCTCCCATGGGAGAAGGATGGGATAATGGCTAAAAAGAAACACTATACGCAATAGACGGAATAAACTGAAATAAACTCACCCTAATCAAGCCACTATTTCCGTTGGCATCTTCACCAAAATAATAGAAATAAGGGTTTTTTCTGTTGTATGCATTATAAACGCCAACACTCAAAACTGAATTAAAATGCTTGTGTTTCTTATGGTATTGCATTCCCAAATCTAAGCGATGGTAGGCTGCCTCTTTAAAATTATTTTTATGCGTATAATTTTCAATTTCATAAGCTCCAACCCAACTACCAGACCAACTATCATACATACTACCTATTCCACCATCATATAACATGTACTTAACCGTAGGCAAAGTTACGTTGTTGCCACTTCCATATACCCAGGTAGCAGAGAAATCAAATTTTTCATTTAGTTTATAGCTTGCAACAATTGAAATATCATGCCTTCTATCATACCTGTCGAAATAAGCTTCTCCAAAATTAAGATTATCAAATTGGCGATACGACCATGATAAGGTATAGCCAATCCAACCGGTAAATTTTCCGGATTTTTTTTGTACAAAAACTTCTGCCCCATAAGCCCAGCCTTTTCCAATTTCAACTATGTTTTCCCAATCAGCATCGGTATTAAAAAACGAAGCTCCTTCTTTGTATTCAATTAAATTGCTCATGGTTTTATAATAGCCTTCTACGCTAACTAAATAATCATCAAATAATGTTTTTGCAAGGCCACTTGCAATTTGATGCGAGCTTTGCGGAGGAATAGAATCGGTTGTAGGCACCCACAAATCAGTTGGCAAACCAATATTACTGTTTGAAAGTAAATGTAAATATTGCTGCATGTATGAATAAGCTACTTTTACCGACCAATTGTTTTTAAATAAATAGCGTAACGAAATTCTTGGTTCAACAGATTGGTAAAATTTTCCATTTACATCAAAGCCCGACCAATGAAGCCCAATATTCGATTTCAGATGTTCTGTTACATTAATATCGTCTTCGGCATAAGCTGCCATTTCGTGCGCATAAACAATATTTGAACCCAATGTGCTATCTAAATCATTGTTACCAGAGCTTGTAATTTGATAGGAAGAAACTCCGGGAGTAAATGTGTGGTAAATATAATTGGCGCCAAATTTTATAAAATTATTGGGATTGGGCATATAATCAAAATCTAATTTCCCTGACCAATCATTAATACCCGATACATATTCTAATTTATACACATCAGTATAATCTGTTGTATCATTTTTTGTATTAGAAGATTCTGAATCGTTTACATAAAATTGATACCGGCTATAAGTAAATGAAGTATTCCCAAAAAGTTTGCTGCTGTATTGGTGATTCCACCTAAAGGCAGAAGTTATATTTCCCCAACCCAAACCCGATTCACTTTCATAAGTCTGGGTTGTACCATTATACAAATAACTCTCAGGTGCCATTTTGTAATAAAACTTATCCTGACCAAGATATGCACTCAAATAAATTCTATCCTTATCACTCAGTTTGTAATTTAATTTGGCATTGAGGTCATAAAAATAATAGCCGATTTTATCATCACTTTCACTTGCTGCTTGAATAATTGGACGTGCCAATATATCAATATAAGTTCTACGTGCCGAAATAATAAAAGAGCTCTTATCTTTAATAATAGGCGCTTCGAGCGTAAGCTTAGATGAAATTAGACCAATAGAGGCATCAGCATGAAATTCTTTTAGGTTTCCTTCTTTCATACTAATATCAAGTACCGAAGATAAACGCCCCCCATAACGAGCAGGAAACCCTCCTTTTATTAATTCAATGTTGTTAATTGCATCGGCATTAAATACTGAAAAAAAACCAAATAAATGCGAAGCATTATAAACTGGTGTGCCATCGAGTAAAATCAAATTTTGATCAGGTCCGCCTCCACGCACATAAAACCCACTAGTCCCCTCTCCTCCCGAATGCACGCCCGGTAATAATTGAATTACTTTTAATACATCAACTTCTCCCATTAAAGCCGGTATTGATTTTATTTGAGAAATAGGAATACTAATAGCACTCATTTGTGTCGATTGCTCTATATGTTCAACTTTATCGGCCACAATTTCTACTTCTTGTAATTCAGTAGAAGACTGCATTTCAATATTTAGTTGGATGTCTTTATCTAAATAAAATTTTCTTACTTCCACATTATATCCTATATATGAAATAAGAAGAGTAATAGAATCTTTAGGAAGAGAAATACTGTAAAATCCATACGTATTAGCAACCGTACCGGCTTGGTGGGCTTTGTCATACAAGCCTGCCCCAATTAGTTTTTCACCTGTTTTGGCATCTTGTATATAGCCGCTAATGGTATATTTTTGAGAATAAACACAATGACTAAAAATTAAAAAAATTGCTATAAATAGAAATAGGATTGGAGAAAATTTCATGTGATTGATTATTGTTACTTATACAAAATACACATAAAAGGGGAACGCAAAGGTCGATTCTTTTATTATTTCTTCTTAGTAACATTTATATTCTGTTATCAGAAAAATACCGCCTAGCTTTTTCAAAGTAAAGATAAATTGAGCTTTAGAAAAAAGGAAACTCTTAAACATGTAATAATTCCTTTTCTTAAAACAACACCACAGAGTCTTTTAAAGCAATATATCCACCAAAAATTCCATAACCATCTATTATATTGTTATACACTTGAACGGGCTCTGAAAAAAAATCAAATGTGTTTTGCTGAAACAAGGAGAAGGATTTTTTGTATAAATAACTTTCTTTGGAGTGTTCTCTTAAGATAATATAGAATTTTTCGGTAGTATACAAATGAAAGCTTTCACTAACATTGAAAGAAATAGAATGATCCTGCCCATTAAACAATTGATCAGTAAAAAACACAGAGCCAATATTATCATCACTACCTTCAATGGAAGGATCTGAACTTGTTACAGTAGCATATTTTTTAGTAATGCTTGTATCTGCTACAGAATAAAGGGTATCAAAATAAATCACATACAATTCATAGTAATTATTTTCTCCTATAGGATCATTAATTGAGATACTTAGTTTTGCCCTCATATCCATAATGTTTGTAATGGGATCAAATGTTGAATCCGCAATAATAAAATGTTCCGTTTCAAATGTCGATTTTAAGATAGGAAACTGCCCCCCCGCTTCTATTGTGGGAAATCCACTAGCTCCCACCGATATAGAATATGTTTTGCCATATATAGGTTTATTCGTTACTGAACGGTATTCTATTATTCCAGAAGCATTAATTGTAGATGTAAGAGTTTCTAATAAATTTCCATCTTCAAATAATTTTACGGTAGCATTATCTATATAATATAAGGCTTCTGAATTATCTAGTTCAGATAAACTTTTGCTTACTTGAAAATCCCAAACACTATCAGGATTAAACAAGCAATTTACAACTAACCTTGAAGGTTCCGTTGGAAAGTCTGTAATATCTTCTGTCTTTTTACAAGAGCAAATTACTGCTATTGCAAATAAAAATAATATTGATTTTTTATGGATCATTTTTTTATTTTCTATTAGAAAGAAATATTATAAGCTACAGACGGTATAACCTGAAATAAACTTACACGAACCAAAACCCTGTCGTTATTTTCATCGTGCCCAAAATAATAGAAATAGGGATTCTTTCTATTGTAAACATTATAAATTCCAACACATAAAGTAGACTTAAAATGCTTGTGATTCTTATGGTATTGCATTCCTAAATCCAAGCGATGGTAATCGGCCATTTTAAAATTATTTTTTTTATCAAAATAATCTATTGTGTTTACATACCATACACTTGATCCATACTCATTAAGTCCCATAAAGCGAACAGTGGGCATGGTTACTGAATTTCCTGTTCCATATACCCATGTAGCTGAAAAATCAAATTTTTCATTGAGCTTATAACTACCCACAATAGATATATCATTCCTTCTATCATATCTGTCAAAATAGGGTTCTCCAAAATTGATGTTATCAAATTGCCTGTAGGCCCATGAAAGGGTATAGCCTACCCAACCGGTGAATTTTCCTGTTTTCTTCTGTGCAAAAAATTCCGCACCATAGGCCCATCCTTTTCCAACTTCAACCAAACTCTGCCAATCAGAACCTGAATCATAAAACGAAGCCCCATCTTTATATTCAATTAAATTATTCATGATTTTGTAATAAGCCTCAATGCTAAACAAATAATTTTCAAAAAGAGTTTTTGCAACACCTCCTGCTATTTGATGTGAATTTTGAGGAGGTATAGAATCTGTTGTGGGAACCCATAAATCAGTTGGCAAACCAATATTACTGTTCGATAATAAATGTAAATATTGCTGCATATAAGAATAGGCCAATTTTATCGACCAACCTTTGTTAAATAAATATCGCAGCGCAATTCTTGGTTCAAGAGATTGGTAAAATTTATGGCCTACTGCAAAACCCGACCAATGAAGCCCTACATTGGTTTTTATTTTTTTAGAAATAGTAATGTCATCTTCTATATACGAAGCCAATTCATGTGCATAAACAATATTGGAGCCAAATGAACTATCAAGATCGTTAAACCCTGCAAGTGATATTTGATAGGTAGAAACTCCTGGAGTAAATGTGTGGTATATATAATTAGCCCCAAATTTAATAAAGTGATTTGGACTAGGCATATAATCAAAATCTAATTTTCCGGACCAATCATTTATTCCGGAAACATAATTCAAAGAATAGTTATTTGTGAAAGAGAAAGTATCATTTTGAATAACCTGAGATTGATTTTCATTAATATAAAATTTGTACTGACTGTACGTTAATGTTGTATTGCCAAAAAGTTTGCTGTTATATTGATGATTCCAGCGCAATGCCGATGTAATATTACCCCAACCAATACCTAAATCACTTTTATCAGTATAGGTAAGGCCATTATCTGCATATTCATCCGGCTCTTTATGAAAATAAAATTTATCATTGCCCCCATAAACACTTAAATAAATTCTGTTAAAATCATTTATCTTATAATTAATCTTCGCATTTACATCATAAAAATAATAGCCCAATTTATTTTCACTACCACTTATTAGCTTAACAAAAGGCTGCATTAAAAGATCTATATACGTTCTTCTTCCTGATACGATAAAGGAAGCTTTGTTTTTAACTATCGGCCCTTCAATCATTAATTTCGAAGAAATAATTCCGATCGAAGCATCGGCATGGTATTCTTTTAAATTTCCTTCTTTCATGCTTATATCAAGAACAGAAGACAAGCGCCCTCCATAATGAGCCGGAAAACCTCCCTTAATTAATTCAATATTATTGATTGCATCAGCATTAAATACAGAAAAAAAACCAAATAGATGCGATGCATTATATACAGGAGTTCCATCCAATAAAATTAAATTCTGATCGGCACTTCCTCCTCGTACATAAAAACCACTTGAGCCTTCTCCTCCCGAATGTACTCCCGGTAATAATTGAATAACCTTTAAAACATCAACTTCTCCCAACAATGCAGGTGTCGATTTTATTTGTTGAATGGGAATACTAATCGCACTCATTTGAGTGGATTGTTCAATGTGTTCAGTTTTATCTGCAACAATTTCTACGGCTTCTAATTCTACACTCGATTGCATGTCAATATTAAACTGAATGTCTTTGTCGAGATAAAATTTTCGTATTTCAGCATTATATCCAACATAACTAATTAATAAAACAACAGAATCTTTTGGTAGTGTAAGACTAAAAAAACCATAGTCATTTGCAGTTGCTCCAACTTTATGTTTTTGATCGTACATTCCTGCCCCAATCAATTTTTCTCCTGTTTTAGCATCTTGAATATAGCCACTAATGGTATATTTTTGAGAATAGCCAAAAGAGATTGCGAAAATTGCTATAAATAATAGAAAAAAAGATTTCATATGTACATTATTTGTTTTTTAAATGTCATATGGTATACGCCATTCAATGTTCGTCAGTATTTGTGCGCTGGTTCGGTGCATAGCTATTTCATATGGGAATTTAGTCAAAAAACATCCAAGAAACACCCCATTTTAACATTCTTGGCGCAACAGGATAAAAGGGCACCGTGTATTCCGATCCATTAACCAAACCGGATGTTATATTTTGTAACTTAATAAACAGCCTAACTCGTTTTATTTTTCCAGCAGCAAAAACATCAATAAAAGGATAATTTCCTACAGAAGTACTATCTTGTAAATAAAATTGTCCCAATGCCGGCATATAATAATTTCCTTCATAGTTTGTGAAATAATTTAATGCCATGCCCAATTGAAGCTGCATAGCTTTTTTAAATAACATACTTTCAAGATAGAGTGATTGTTTCAAGTATAATAATGGCACATGAACGGCTTTTTCATTACTAGATTTTTGAATAAGAGCTAAAGAGTTTAAATGAAATTTACCAATTGAAATATCTTTACTTACCTGTCCAATAAAAATATTTAATGGATATGAAATTTGAACAGGATTAACATTAAGGCCATAATAAATGTAATTTTTTAGGTTATAGGCGGATAATTCGATTTTAAATCTTGGTTTTTTAAACTCAAGTCTGAAATTTAATTTTATAATTTTCATATCATTAAAATCATTTTCCCACTTAAAGTGATTGGAATAATAATTTTGATAGAAATAAGAAGGAGTACTATTTTGGAATGAAAGAGTACTATAAAAAGAAGTCTTGGTCTTTTTTGCAGTATCTCCCCACAAATGAATATAATTTAAATTAATATAATAATCTCCCGAATTGTATCCATTTATTGTATAAGCAGAGCTTATCGCAACCGTTTCCCTTAAAGAAAATACCTTTACCGAAATGGAAGAAGCAATATTTGAATACGATTTTTGAATGAGGCTATCTTGATATAAATTAATTAATTGATGAATACCGCCAACACTAAATTGCAGCCCTCCATCCTTTTTATCATTTAATTTTCGATAAAAAACATTTAGGGTGTTTGTTAAATCAGCAATGTGGGTACTATCTTTTGTTGTTGCCGAATCAATATAAAAATGATTGTAGTTTACATTATCTCCGCTAATTAAATCATCAGTAAATGTATTGGCTTTTGTTTTGTAAGTTATTGAATGCGTAATTTCCAAAAGAGGAAATTCATTTTTTTCCTCCCCCATACTATTATTTAAAACGGCAAGGCTATCAAATTTCAAATTAAGTTCTTGATGTAAGGCAATACTTTTATTTTTAAAATAATTTTGTGCATAGTGTAAATTAACGGGCGGAACATCACTTGTATCTTCAGTTACACCACCATTTTCCGAAACTTTATTTTTACCTATCGCTCCGGTTAAAACACAATTGTACAATCTATTTTGAGTAGTAAATCCGGCATATAAATCAATATTTGAAAATTTATTTGTAGAATTCTCATAAATACCATCGCCTCCAGTTCCCACATATTTTGCTCCAAGCCTAAACATCTTTTTCAATTGAATGCCGTATTCAGCATACAAATCTTGTTCATTTTGAGGTCCGCTTACAAACATTGCATGTGTATAAGGATATGTTTGGTTAAAAACTCCTTTCAATTGAGTTATTGTATAACTATTTTCTAAAGCATTTAAATACGGAGTAATTAAAAACAGTGAATCCGAAGAAAACTTAATAGAATTAGTTGCAGAGCCAACATTTCCTGTATTTCCAAGAAATGGAAAGTTTACACGAATAAAATCAGAATTCTCATTATAGCTATTCAAGCTCGAATCAACACTAATATAATTTTCACTCCACCAACAGTACCTTGCAGGAACAAATATGCTATCAAGTTTATTATTAGAAATATTAGTTGAATCCTTACTCTCTTGAGAAAAAGAAAAAATAGGAAATAAAAAAATGAGTACTAAAGCCCTTAGTAAATCTTTCACCGATGAATATTTTAAAACAAATTTAGCAAAGAGAAAGTAAGAAAAAGAAAATTAACTCCAGTAATGAACGGTTCAGATTCATGGGCAAAATTTAGTGTGTTTGAATATTAGTTCGATGTAATGCAAAAACGATTTATAATTTAGTCACAATGATTCTTGATTGATGAAACACAAAAGCCCTGATTTATCAAAGCTTTTCGTTTTTTACATTACGCATAGTTATTTTATTGCTGTAAGAGAAGGATTTGAAACTGCTTCGTATTCAAATACATATCAATCTATTGTAAGTGTAGTTTTTTAATGTCCAACGATTAACCCACTAACTATTTTAGCTTTGTAAAAATTTATAAAGAACTCTTTGCACTTATTTGCATGTAAAGATACCCATTTGCTCAACATAGAAAAAATATTTATGACAACATATTCGACACCAAAAACCGGTTAAGCGATTTCAGAAAATATATTTAAAAACTTCATTAACTGGTTTTGACGAACGCGCCTTTTATTTTCGCCAAATAATTTATTCGAAAAATAATTTAATTCATTAGCGTTTATATAAGTTAAGAGATTATTAAAAATTCCAAACTTACCCTCTCCTTTGGGAGAGAGCCTGTCCCGAACTTGTTTCGCATAGGCAGGGTGAGGGCATAGAAAAAATAATATTTATTGACATGTTGCTTGACTTATATAATCTTTATTCTTATGATATGGTAAAATTGCGGCAAAAGGAAAGGATGGAATTATAAGTCCTAAAGAAATATTTTCTACTATTAATATTACTATTGAGCCAAAAGATTTACCGAAAGAATTTAAAAAATGACAAGAAGTAGGGTCAAGAATGTTACAAATTCAAACCCCAATGATTTAAACAATTAGTATTACTGCTTTGTTGCAGATTTTTTAAACAATTCCGAAAGAGAATCAAATTCTTTTCTGTAAAAAAGACCTATCCCCTGCGTATAACTGGTATTTCCATACAACAAATCTTGATCCTCAGATTTGTTATACACTTTTCCCTTAAAGCGCCCATCTTTTGTAATTTTTATTTCTCCCGTAAAATCTCCAACAATTTTATTGGTACTGGCGCCTGATGATGAAATTGTATTGGCATTTCCCCCATTTACCTGAATAGACACCCTATCGTTTAATAATTGCCTTGAAAAAGCAACCCGTAACTCTCCCACTTTATTTTCATTTCCGGCACTGTAATTAACATCTAAACCTTCTACCACTCCTGATAGTGCGCTGCTCAAAATACTACTTACGTTTTTTGATACAATATCAGTACTGGTTGTAGTTGCTGCGCCCGTAGCATAAGATGCTCCTATATTTTCGGGCAAAAACTGACCAAATGCCAACAATGAAAAAACATGTTTATTGATTGCTTGCTCCGTTGCTAAGTAGGACATGGCTCTTGATTTAATATCTTCTTCAAGACCGGGAAAATCAATTCCGAACGTAATATTCGGATTCAATAATTTTCCCTGGAGCATTAGGTTGCAATTAATTGGAATCTTTTCAGTCTTGGTTTCAAACTCTACCTGATTTAAGTCATATAAAGAGGCTCTTAAACGATAGATGGCCGTTATATCCATGAGCGCCTCGTACGGATCTCCATTCCACGTTATATTTCCACCTTTTTCAATTTTAAAATCCCTACTAATAACTTCTTTCAAGGTTAGTTTATACGATCCATCTTCAATAACATAATCACCATACATATTAAAATCTCCAAGTGTATTGATCTCCATTTTAATTTTGCCACTTCCCGTTGCAGTTATAATATCTCCAGTACTTGCATCAAAAATAATTTGAACTTGGGCATCAGGATTTACTTCAAGATCAAAATTTAATTGCAGTCCGGATAAATCTACTTTGTATTCCTGTATGGCTGCTTTATTCGTTTTATTAATAAAAGTTACAAAATTCGATTCTTCAATTTCTTCTTTATCTTCAATAGGTACAGCTATTTTAGTAGTTTTATTTTTTACACCTTTATCTATTTTGGCCTTTACGTCAAAAACAAGATTTTCGGGTGTACCGGTTATATCCATTATGCCACTGGCAAAAGCAGTTCCATAAAAAGAATTATTAAGGGCGTATGTTGTATTTAAACATTCGAAATTGTTAAGTACAAAATGAAGATTAAAAGCAAAGTCTCTAAAATAGTTGTGTGTAATTTCTCCGCTGGCAACAGCCGAATTACCATTTGAATCATTTATCCGAATACTATCGAGAACAATTGCATCTTTAAAAAACGAAACACTATCAGATAAACTATAAATTTCATTGGTATAATCAACCCTAAAACTTGTTTTTTGTAATTGCAGTTTTCCATTCAATTCAGGTTTGTCAAAATCGCCTGTTAACTTAAGTTCTCCACTGGCACGTCCTTTAATGTCACTAAAGATATCTGTAGTAAAACGAGAAAGATAGTCGAGTTTAAATTTATTTAAAGAAATTGCAAAATCTAAATAATTATCTTTTCTGGCGACAAAATATTTACCATTTATTGCAAAAGCTTTAATTGACCCTCTACTCAAATCCCCATCTATTCCAATAATTTTATTTTCATTGTCCCAATTGGTTCGTAATTGAATATCTCCCAAATTATCATTATCAACAGTAAAATCTTTTACTACAATACTCGAAGATATATCAGGGCGGCCTAATGCACTTTGAACAGATGTTAATCCATTTACCTTGCCTTTTAACTTAACGCCATCTTTTCCCAGTAAAAAATTTACGTTCTGAATATCGAAATTGGACAAAGTAAGTATACCTGCTTCATCATGATTATCAGAAAGTATTCCATTAAATTGTGCAATTTCTTCATTTTTATAGAATTTCAAATTATCAACTACTATACGATTACTATCAATAGAAGCTAAAAAATTATTGATTGTCCAAACAGAATCAGCTATTACAATTGTAGATGGAGAGGTGTTGAGATTTACCCGTATAGAATCTAATGTAATTAAGCCTTCTAATTGGCCTTTATAAAGTGTATCTTTTTTATTATCCCATGAAATAGAATAGCCTATTGAATCTTTCTTTGCCGTGGTTTGAATATTCACATTTTGAAGACCAATATCTTTCGTGAATGATAATCTATCAAGAGTAAGATTAAAACGCAATGTATCATTATAGGTAACACTCCAAATATTTACTTTACTCATTTTATTTCCAAAAACAGAAACCTCAGGTGAAATAATATTCATTGCCAAAGCACGATTAGAGGAAGTATAACTGCCATTTAATGTTGTTTGAGGATGAATACTTACATCAGGAGTAAATATTTTTGAAAAGGCCGTTATTTTTTCTCCAAACCAAATTTTATATTTAAAAGTTTGATTGCTTGTATTTTCTATTGAAGGTAGTTTTGCTGCTATTGTTGGTAAGTAAGGTGTTAAAAAATATTTTCCGGTTGACTTAATTCCCACAAAAGTAAAAATGCCATTTATATCGGCATTAAACATTTCAGAACGAATATTAATTTTTTTCTCTCCGGCCTCTTCAACAGAGGTGAGCGTAAAAGACGGCAAGTAGATTTTTTCGGATTTTTCTTTATATGTAATATCGGTAAGATTTATTTTCCCAAATAAATTATCCGCATTATTTCCTTTAAAGTTAATATCAAGATTTGCACTTAACAAAGAGCTGTTATCTCTATTAATTAAATTTAATCGAACTAAATTTACATTTTGAAGTGTTGATGAAAAATGAAATTCAGGGATTTCAGAAGAAAAATCAATACTACCGGAAAAGTCTATATTGGCATTAGGATCATTTAGTGTAAAAGCTCCCATAAATTTACTTCGCGATAATTCTCCGGAGATATCAACATTTTGATAGGTATATTTATTAAACTCCATAGTATTTACGATACCCTTTAATTCAACCACAGCATCATCTCTTTCAAGTCCCTTACCATTGATATCTGCATTTATGCTCACTTTCCCTAATAAACTATCAGCACCTAATAATGTACCAAGAGCAAAATTGGTCGTTTCAATCTTTCCATGGTATTTAACCAAATTATTTTTATTGTGATTAAGCGATACATCTGAATGTACATTTCCTAAAGCACTATTAAAATTTCCGTATGCAACAAAGTCGTTATAAAAACCGGTAAACTCTCCCTGAAAAAGTATCAATCCCATTTGATCAATATTATTCGGTATCGTAATATTTTTCCCCTTTGTAAATGGAAATAAAGGAATTGTTCTTAGCTCATCTGCCGTAGTAGTTAAGGTTTTTATTTTAAACTCCATAAAAGTTTCATCAATATCAGGCAAACCCGTAAAACTAAAATTGCCATTTAAGTGTGTGTGTGTTCTATATCGAAAGTCTAAATTTTTAGCTTTGAATTTATCTACTGTTCCCCTTATTTTTCCTGCAATTTGGCCATATTCATCAAATCCTTTAATAGCAGGAGCAAAGTGAGCAACATCTCCGAGATATACTTTTGAAGTATCAAATGTTGCATCAATAATAACGCTATGAATAAAGTCGGACAAAGCTCCATAACCATTATAATTTAAACTCGCATTTAATTTTATATTACTAAATGGGGTAGTAAGCTCAAGCCTATCAGCAACAATATTCACAGGCGAAACTTTTGCATAGGTTGAAAGATGAGTAAGGAAAAAATCACCTCCTTCTACTAAGGCCATTTCTTGTATATGAGCATTAATAGTATCGTTAACGATTGATATTTGATTGATAGAAGTATTTACATTTTCAAATCGCAAGAAACCGTATTTAAAAGTCGAATCTTCTTTTAAAGAAATATAATTTTTATAAATAAATTCAGAGGCAATTACTTCTATACCTTCACATTTAATTTTCCATGGCTTTCCGGTAGTAGTATCATTAGAATTAGAACTAAGCGCATCAATAATAAATTGCAAATTCAATACACTGTCGTTTTCATATTGTATCAAATGAAATTTACATTCTTCTACTATTATTTTATTAAGATATATTTCTTGTGTTGTTGTATTGAATGCAGCTATATCTCCTTTTAATTCTCCAACATATAGAAGAGTGTCTTGATGTTGGTCTTCAACATACACCTTTTCCAACACTACTTTCTTTATAAATTTAATATTTACTCCACCTACAGTAATTTTTGCATGTAATTTCTTGGATAAATAAGACGCTATGGTTTGCGTAAGATAGGTTTGTACTTTGGGTGTACGCAGTAGAAAATAGCATGAAGTAAGCAATATTATTATTGCCAATAAAATATAGGATATTATTTTTAGAGCCTTCTTCACTATTTAAAATTACTAATTACTAATGATGAATTGTGCTTGTTGTTATATTTGTAATTTATAAAAATCTTCTTATGCAATTATATTCTATTAATACCGGTTATTTTAAACTTGATGGTGGTGCTATGTTTGGAGTTGTTCCCAAATCCATTTGGCAAAAAACCAATCCTGCTGATCCAAATAATATGTGCTCTTGGGCATTGCGATGCTTGTTAGTACAAGATGGTAATCGCCTAATATTAATTGATAATGGACTTGGAGACAAACAAGATGCCAAATTTTTTGGTTATTATTTTTTACATGGCACTGATAACCTTCAAAAATCATTACATGCCCATGGATTTTCATTTGATGATATAACAGATGTCTTTTTAACGCATTTGCATTTTGATCATTGTGGAGGAAGCATTAAATGGAATAAAGACAAAACAGGTCATGAACCTGCATTTAAAAATGCTACCTATTGGTCAAATGCCAGGCATTGGGAATGGGCTACAAAACCCAATAAAAGAGAAAAAGCTTCTTTCTTAAAAGAAAATATAATGCCCATTCAAGAAAGCGGTCAACTTAAATTTGTAGAAAAGGAAGGAGAATTATTTCCCGGATTTTCGGTTTTATTTGTAAGCGGACATACGGATGCCATGATGATTCCGCATATAAAGTATAAAGAAAAGACACTTGTTTATGTGGCAGATTTATTGCCTTCAATCGGTCATATTCCTATTCCTTATATAATGAGCTATGATACAAGACCCTTATTAACCCTTGATGAAAAAGAAAAATTTATGAATGAGGCTGGCGAAAAAAGCTACGTTTTATTCTTTGAACATGACTCGATGAACGAATGCTGTACCGTTCAAAAAACAGATAAAGGAATAAAACTGGATAAAACGTTTAAGTTGATAGAATTATAATCAATTCAAATTGACTTGAAAAAGATATTCCGACAGTATTTTATTAAGTATATCTTCAGCTTCTGAACTAGTAAGCATACGCTCCCCATTAACTGCTGTTTTATGAAGCTTTTTTTCTGCTTTTTTAGAGCTTAATTTTATATCACTTATTGTTTCTTTTGTATACATTTAATTTAGATGTTAAGGTTAATTCTAAACTATCTTTTTATACTAAAACACTTCTAGTACATCTTTATAAACTATTCGGCTATAATTTTATTGTTAGTAAAATATAAAAAGCTCGCACAAGGTATGTAAAAAACTGATAATATGCAAATTGCATTTTTTACAACATTTCCATTTTCTCTGTTCAAAATCAAGTATTCTTATTATACGTTCATTTTACTTAGTTATTAACCATTAATTGTCAATTATATTTTTAAAATATTGATTGTTGAAAAGCAAATAATTGTACATTAGGTTTTGTACCACACGTAACTTGATTATATGTCAAAGAAAACCAACGTATTACCAATTAAAGGAAAAAAAATATTTGTTCTAGATACCTCAGTAATATTATATGATCATGATGCTGTTAATAGTTTTGAAGAGCATGATGTGGCCATACCGATAACAGTTCTCGAAGAGCTGGATAATTTTAAAAAGGGTAATGATACCAAAAACTTTGCTGCACGCCAGTTTATTCGCTTTATAGATAATTTATCCGGTAATACATCCTTACAAGAATGGATACCTCTTACAGGAAAAGGAAAGGGACGCTTTAAGGTAATTATGGATACCCATAGTAAAGTGAATGCCGAAAAAGTATTTGGCGAGGCTAAAGCGGACCATAAAATTTTAAATTGTGCATTATCTGAGCAAGAAAAAAGTGACGATAAAAAAGTAGTACTTGTAACAAAAGATATTAACCTAAGGTTAAAAGCCAAAGCCCTTAACATTCCTGCAGAGGATTATGAAACGGGTAAAATCAAAGATGTTAATAATCTCTATACAGGTTTAACCACAGACGATGGAATAGACGGTGAAATTATTCGAAAAATATTTATTTCAGGATCTATTGATGCAGGAGAAGTTTTTAAAACGAAACCCATTAATAATCATTTTTATATTTTAAGAAATGGAAAAAATTCAGCTTTATCATATTATAACCCTACCAATAATATGGTGGAATTGGTAAAGAAAATTTTTACGTATGGAATAAAACCGCGAAATGCCGAGCAAACGTTTGCCATGCATGCCATTCTTAATCCGGATATAAAACTGGTAACCATTCAAGGTGTTGCAGGTACAGGAAAAACACTCCTTGCATTGGCAGGAGCCATTGAACAATCTAAAAACTTTGATCAAATATATCTTGCAAGGCCCATTGTTCCTTTAAGCAATAAAGACATTGGCTTTTTGCCTGGAGATATTAAGTCGAAGATTAATCCTTATATGGAACCTTTATGGGATAATTTAAAATACATTAAAAATCAATTTAGCGAAAACGATAAGAATTACAAGCGCATTGAGGAAATGGTAAAAAAAGAAAAGCTGATGATTACTCCTCTTGCTTATATTAGAGGAAGAAGCCTTTCTAACATTATTTTTATTGTTGATGAAGCTCAAAATCTTACGCCACATGAAGTAAAAACCATTATTACGCGTGCAGGAGAAAACACCAAAATAATTTTTACGGGAGATATTTATCAAATAGACACTCCCTATCTTGATTCTGAATCAAATGGGCTTTCTTATTTAATAGATCGTTTAAAAGGAAACTCTTTATTTTCACATATTACCCTTGAAAAAGGAGAAAGGTCGGCCTTGGCTAATTTGGCTAATGACTTGTTGTAGTTTATTAACGGCTTCTTCGTGCAAAAGCGGGATTCATTTGCAAATATAATGTGCCTACTTCGGTATAACTTTTAGGTATATTTAAATGGGCTTCTTTTAAGCCTTCCAAATGAAATTGAATTGCTTCGTAAATATTTTTTTCTGCTAATTCCTTGGTTTTACCAGTTGCAATGCATCCTGGTAAATCAGGTACATAAACACTATAACCTGTTTTGGTCTTTTCTATTACAATAACATACTTTCTCATTATAAATCTATTTGTGCTTGTTTACAAATGCTATTTAAAGTTCCTATTGCAATGTCATCTGACATTTTATGAACCGCAATGGTTACTAATCCTTTTTTAGTTGGGAGTTTAAATTGCTTATGACTCCCCTTCTGCCTAACAATATACCAGCCATCATTCTCTATTAGTTTAATAATTTCCCTTGCTTTCATTTTTTAATTTCCTATCATGCAAATGTAATAATTCAAGCATCATTAAGCAAAGCCACTGCAAGAAGTGTTTATGAATGATGTTTGGCTAATGATTTGATGTAAATATGCTTATCAGATATTGAGAAATAGCATCTCCAATAAGTGATGATAAATAGATGTAGCCCAAGTAACATCCAACAATTACCAAAAAACTGGCTGTTACAAAATTGAGATACTTCATTCGCTTTTCAGTAAACGTATGTTTAAAAGAATGGGCTAGATAGATTTTACTGATATCAACTGTTATCACTACAGTTAATGCACTAATAAAATAGGCTGCTATTAATGTATTGTTTTCGAAAGTAGAAATGGCAAAAGTAGAAGCTCCAATCCAAAACATTACCAGTGAGGGATTGATGATGTTGAGAAAAAATCCTTTTAGCATTAATAAGTGAGGGACGGTTTCTTTTACTTCCGAAAGCTCTTTGTCTTGTTTGCGTTTAAAAAATTTAAACAGGCCAAAAACAAAGAGTGCAATTCCTCCAATAAGATACACTTCCATATGCCCATGAATTTGCTTGGCAATTAAACTGGCAAATGAATGGGCCAATAACACACAAAAAAGATCACTACAAAAAACACCTATATTTAAAAAAAGTGCAGGTCTAAACCCTCTGGTAATACTAGTTTGAATAAGCAAAAAAAACACCGGTCCTATTAAAATGCTAAGTAATACGCCAAGTAATATTCCTTGAAAAACAGCCTGAAACATTTATATCATTTTTAATTGGGATTCAACAAATAGTTGCCAGTCATCATACAATTTATTTTTTAATACCCGAGGAAATTTATTTTGCCCACCCTCTTTACCACGCTGTTTCATCCACTCATAAAATGTTGCAACAGGTAATACATCTACAATAATTTCTTTTAGGGCAGATTGTCGCTCAACGGCATAATCATCATTTAATTTTTTTAGGGTTTGGTCAAGTAACAATTTTATTTGTTCAGCATCTACACCATCATTGGTGCCAATATACCAATGGTGAGCAAAATAGTTTTCTTTAGAAAAGCCTGCAACAGTAAATTCTTTTATATCAATTGAGAATTTTTCTGCAACAGTTTGTATTGCGTGATTCATATTATCTACCGAAAGATGCTCTCCGCAGAGGCTTAAAAAATGCTTGGTTCGGCCTGTAATAACAATTTCAAAATCCTTAAGAGAAGTAAAGCGAATGGTGTCGCCAATTAAATACCGCCAATTGCCCGAGCAGGTAGAAATAAGTATCGCATAATCAATATTTTCTTTTACCTGATTAATTACGAGCGGAACAATGTTTTGTTTTGGACTACCATCACTATTAAAATTGGCATCATTAAATGGAATAAATTCAAAAAAGATTCCATTATCGAGCAATAGCTGCATCGACTTTTTATAAGCACCATTTTGCAATGCCATAAAACCTTCAGAAGCAAGATAAGTTTCCATGTAATACACTTCTTTTCCTAATAGTTTTTCAAAACTTTTACGGTAAGGCTCAAATGCTACTCCTCCATGTACAAGAAATTTAAAATTGGGCCATATTTCATGAATATGTTCAAGCCTGTAATGTTTAATTATATTTTCGATAAGAATTTGAGACCATGCAGGGACGCCTGCAATAATACCAATATCCCAATCTTTGGCATTTAAGGTAATTTCTTCAAGCTTTTCTGTCCAATTGGGAATATTGGCAATTTTACGGCCCGGTCTATAAAAACGGTACATCCATAAAGGAATATTTTTCATTAATATGCCACTTAAATCTCCTTGCAAAGCCTTATTAATAGGCGTAAGATTAGTAGTGCCTCCCAGCATTAAAATATTCTTTTCAAAAAAATCTTCGGGCAAATCATAATGCACCAAACTTTTTGATTGTTTGTATGCTGCTTTGCGCATTGCCCTAAGGGTATCTTTTGTTACCGGAATTTGCTTACTAGGAGAGCCTGATGTACCTGAGCTCAATGCAAAATATTTTACCTTGCCCGGCCAACAAACGTCTTCTTCTCCATTTATGGTTTTGTGCCACCAGTCTTTATAGAGTGAGTCATAATCGTAAATAGGAACAGCTTGATGATACGCCTTAATTTTATTTTTAGATTTTAATATTTGAGTAAAGTCGTATTGCTTGCCAAATTGGGTGTTTTTGGCTGTATCTAATAATTTCTTTAGGGTTTTTGCTTGTAAGGAGAATCCGCTTGGTTTATAGGTATTTTTAATAGATTCATTAATTTTTACAAATCGTTTAAATAATTTAACTGCAAATGCCATAAAACGGGTTTTATTTTTTTCCTAAATAATCTTCGGTAAAAACTTGAGCTGCGATAGAGGGATTAACAACCAAATCATGATATTCATATTGTTCATACAAACCTTTGTCATCATATATTTTTTGAACAAGTGGCAAATAATTTTGTTTGTTGATATACAATTCCATTCTCTTGGCATATACATTTGGTATTTTAATCATATCGCCTTCGTTTACATCATCAAAATCATCAATATTATTATTGATCTGCATAATAGCATACTCACTCAAGTATAATTTGCGAGCAATACTAAGAACTGTTTCTCCTCTTTTAACCAAATAAGAAGTATATCCATAATTAGCATTATCAATTACCAATTTGTAGCAAGATTGGGTTTCCCAAATTACATCCGCTTCTAAACTAATAGTTGTATTAGGTAAACTGTTTATATTTTTAAAAATACTTACTATGTAATTAAAGCCAACCTCAAAAATACTGTGGTGGTTATTTTTTCTAGCTAAATCGCCATTAGGATCTAAATTTATATTGATATACGGAAAACTGTTAGGCGAATAAATCAATTGATCGTCATTCTTATTTTGAATGTATAACACTTCAGCCCCTTCTGATGGGTGAAGAAAATACATATAACATTGAAAGGGTTGAGTACTCAATTTTACTAATTGTTCTCCTGTTAATAACTTATTCTCAATTCTTTCTGTATTAGTAAGTTTATACGTAAGTGTTTTAATGGCTTCTGCCGATGAGATGGTTTTTTGAATTACGTCCTCTGCTGTTTCTGCTGCCCTAGCTTTTTGAATGGGCCTATAACCGCAAAAAATTAAAAAAAAGGTAATTACAAGAATAAAATGTCCATTAAACCTTACCTCTCCCATATTGGTAAAGAAGTTACTTTTTTGACCATTTTGAGAATCAATAATAGGCTGCATTTTTATCATCCCTAAAATTACCACAAAAAAACCAAAATCATCGGATAAAAATATATGCTTTAAAATGAAACTAAATTTTATTTTTTACGTACACATCCCTATAAAAGATAAAAAACGATAACCGTATTAAAAGACATCAATATGCGCCAATTAAAGATTACTCAGCAAATCACTAATAAAGACAGTAAAGCACTGGACACTTATCTTCGTGAAATTTCAAAAGAGCCTTTGTTAACTTCAGAGCAGGAATTAGAATTAGCAAATGCGGTAAAGGAGGGCAATGCCAATGCATTAAACAAGCTTATTAGATCAAACTTGCGATTTGTGGTAAGTGTGGCCAAGCAATACCAAAACCGTAACCTAAAGCTCGAAGATTTAATTAACGAAGGCAATATGGGCTTAATAAAAGCGGCCCGAAAGTTTGACCCCTCAAAAGGATTTAAGTTTATTTCTTATGCTGTATGGTGGATTCGCCAAAGCATCTTACATGCTCTTGCCGAAAAATCGAGAACAATAAAGCTGCCCTTAAATAAGGTTAACAATATTAATAGAATTATTAGTGCTTCATTAATGCTTGAGCAAAAATTGGAGCGAGATCCCACATACGATGAAATTTCCGAGTTTTTAGCCATTACTTCTGACGAAGTAAGTGAGTCACTAGAGCAATTTATGAGACAAGTTTCTGTTGATGCACCTATTGATTCAAACGGAGGAGAAGAAGATTCTCTTTTAGATGTAATTGCCAATGAGAATTCTCCTGACCCTACTAATCATATGATGAAGGAAGCATTGCAAATTGAAATTACAAAAGCATTAAAACACCTTAGAAATACCGAAGCCAAAGTATTAAAGTTATTTTATGGCTTAGATGGTAATTCTGCCATGAAACTCGAAGAAATTGGAGAAACTATGGATTTAACTCGTGAAAGAATTAGACAGATTAAAGAACGTGCTTTGAGAAAAATAAGATATTCTTCTAGATCGATGGTATTGAGAACCTATTTGTAAAATGCATACTATTGAAAACATACAATGGGCAATTAATCTTTTTTAATTGTCCATTCATTTTTATATTCGTCCTTTTCTAGTAGTAAGAATTATTTTACAATCTCCATTTGTTTTACATCAACTTGTTTGCCATCAATTTCTAATTGGTAAAAGTAAGTGCCTGCCGAAAGGCTATTGGCTGGTATAGTAATTAGCCCATTTCCTTTTGAACTTATTGCATATCTACTTATTTCTCTACCTTCAAGCGAAGTAATTACAATAAGAGCATTTTTTGCATCATTATTTATTATGTATTTAATTGTAGTGTTTTCATTAAATGGGTTTGGATAATTTTGTTCTAATGAAGCATCACAACATTCAGAAATATTCTGGATTGAAGAAGTGGAATTAGTATTTGAATTATTTCCGATTAATTGTTCTAGTCTTGCCAATCGATCATTTAAAGATTCATTAGCAGAAATTAAAGTTGAGATTACAGAGTCTTTTTCTTCAATATTTTTTTGCTGTTCTTTAACAGAATTTACTAGAATATAAAAAAGTGAATTGGCATCGTAATCTAAATACTCGGTTTTATTTCCTAAGGTATCTTGAGATGTAAATTTACCAACCGTATAAGGTGCAATTTCTTTCATCTCTTGTGCAATTACTCCAACAAATTTTTTGTTGGTTGGCATGCCTGCTTCACCAGTATAGCTAAACCAAACAGGATGTATTTTTTCAAGTATACTTAGGCCATCAGTAAAATCTGCAATATCTTTCTTAAGGCGTTGGTCAGAAGCAACTATCCAAGTAGCAGAACCCGCTTTTGCAGCAGCATTAGTACTTATTTGTAATTGATAAGCTGGTGCAGAAGTGCCAATGCCAACATTGGCGTTATTACCAAGCACCATTGCATTACTAGCAGAAACTTTTGCATTGTAGCCAATTGCAGAAGCGTTTGTTAATGAGCCAGAGCTAACATCTGCCAAAACACCTAAACATAAATTGAAGTTACCTGTTGTATTAGCATATCCGGCAAGATAACCTGAAAAAGTATTGTAGGCACCCGTAGTAGTGCTATAACCACTTTGATATCCTGTAAAAACACTTTCATTTGCCGTTGTTAAATTATAACCAGCCTCATTGCCAATAATTACATTTTGTTGCCCAGTTGCATTATTATATGCAGCCTTATAACCCAAATATAAATTATTTGAACCTGTTGTATTGGAATATCCAGAACAATATCCTGTAAATGTATTGTTTTGTCCAGTAGTATTTTTATACCCAGAACGGCATCCGTTAAATAGGTTATTTTCACCAGTTTTATTATTATATCCAGCATGCTCCCCAATAAAAGAGTTAAAATTTCCTGTAGTATTATAATATCCAGTCCAAGCTCCCAACATTAAATTACATCTTCCAATAGTATTTTGACTACCTGCGCTATTTCCTATAAATGTATTCTCACTCGCAATAGTATTACTATATCCAGAACCGTTTCCTACGAATGTGTTATATGTTCCACTGGTATTTGAATAGCCTGATGATGATCCAACGAATGTATTTTTTATAGCAGATATTTTATAAATAAGTGCTCCATTCGTTGTATTTGTACTACTTGAATAACCTGAATAACTCCCAATAAATGTATTGTCCGATCCTTCAGTATTATTAAATCCTGCATAATTTCCGAAAAAGCAGTTTTGAGCTCCTGTTGTAGTTTTGTTGCCAGCATAATAACCATTGCATGTATTTTCTATACCAGTTGTAAGAGAAGTACCTGCACCTATACCCGTAAGTGCATTGGTTTGTGCTTGACTTTTGGTAAATGCAAATAATGCCAAGGCTGTTATGCATAAATTTTTTTTAATTTTTGTCTTCATTTTTTATGAGGTTTTAAAATCAATAAGCAAAATTCGGTTTCTTTTACCCAAAGATCGTACTGATTTTATACATCTTATTAATACTAAAAAGGGTGATATGCGACAAGAAGCTAAATGCAACTAGTTGATAAAATGCGGGGTAAAGGTTTGAAAAAAGGAAAAAAATTAATCGGATAAGCTATAATAAGGTATTGGGTTTTTGAAAAAAAATAAATGCTTACATAGATAAATGAAAATGACCAAAATATTTTAGAGACTAGGTGGGACTTTTAATACGCTCTGTCTTTATTACCTTCCACATAATTAATAAAAGCTTTATTCACTACTTTATTTCCTCCAGGAGTTGGGTAATCGCCAGAAAAATACCAATCGCCTTTGTGGTTCGGGCAGGCTAAGTGCAAATTTTCTAAGGTTTGATAAATTATTTCCACCTCGGCTTTTATATCATTTGGCCTCAGGAGTTGGCCTATTTTTTTTGAAATTTCTTGGGCAGTAAAAGGTTTGTAAATTTCTTTTACATGATTGAGTATTTTTTCCTTTGGATATTTTTCCTGTGCCTTGCATTTTTTATAAACCTCATCAATAACATTTTCTTGTTTTGATTCTTTTAATAATTCTATGGCAGCAGTAAAGGCAATAAAATTATCTAAACGAGCCATGTCAATCCCATAACAATCGGGATAACGAATTTGAGGCGCAGAAGAAACAATAACAATTCTTTTGGCATGCAAACGATCGAGCATTTTAAAAATACTTTGTTTTAATGTTGTTCCGCGTACAATTGAATCATCTATTACTACAATGGTATCCTTATCGTTTGTTACACATCCATAAGTTACATCATACACATGAGCCACCATATCATTGCGTACAACATCTTGCGCAATAAATGTGCGAAGCTTCGCATCTTTAATAGCTAGTTTTTCTATTCTTGGTTTTACTGAAAGTATTTCATCAATTTTATCATCTGTAATTTTAGTCCCTAAGGCTTTTATCTTTTCTTTCTTTACATTATTTAAATGTTCGTGAATACCTTCAACCATACCATAAAATGCAACCTCAGCAGTATTGGGAATAAAAGAAAAAATAGTGTTTTCGAAATCATGTTTTACGCTTTCTAAAATTGTTGGAGTCAATAATTTTCCAAGCATTTTTCTTTCTTTATAAATTTCTCTGTCGCTTCCTCGAGAAAAATAAATACGTTCGAAACTACATGATTTTTTTTCTAATGGCTCACGCACCATCAATTCCTCTACACTTCCATTCTTTTTTATAACCAAGGCATGGCCAGGTTTTATTTCTTGTACTGTACGAGCGGCAACTTTAAATGCTGTTTGGATAACTGGCCTTTCCGATGCTACTACCACTACCTCGTCATCAGCATAATAAAATGCAGGACGAATACCACTTGGATCTCTCAACACAAAACTATCTCCATGACCCATTAAACCAGCCATTACATAGCCTCCGTCCCATTGGTCAGACGCATTTTGCAAAATGCGTTGCACATCTAAATGTTCTGCAATAAGAGGTGAAATTTGTTTATAGCTTTTACCTTGTGCTCTAAATTTTTCAAACTGAGTTTCATTTTCTTCATCCAAAAAATGACCAATTTTTTCCATCACGGTTACTGTATCCGAAACTTCAATGGGATGCTGACCAATAGACACTAAAAAATTAAAAAGCTCATCAACGTTGGTGAGATTAAAATTTCCGGCAACAACAAGATTTCTGGTTTTCCAGTTGTTGTGGCGCACAAAAGGGTGGCAACTATCAATACTATTTCCACCATAAGTGCCATAACGTAAATGCCCCAAATACAATTCTCCAACAAATTCACAATTATCTTTTAGCCATTGCGGATTATTTAATAATTCAGGATTGTGTTGCTGTAAAGGCAGAAACTGTTTGTTTACATTTTCAAAAATATCAAGTATAGGTTGGTTGCTATTGGAACGATAACGATTAATAAATTTCTGCCCGGGTTTGGTATCAAATTTTACACAGGCAATACCGGCTCCATCTTGTCCACGGTTATGCTGTTTCTCTAACATCAAATACAGTTTATTTAAGCCATATAATGATGAGCCGTATTTTTTTTGGTAATGTTCAATCGGCTTTAAAAGCCTAATAAGGGCTATACCGCATTCGTGGTGTATATTTTCGCTCATGGTTTTATTTCAACAACACAAAGATAAAGATTCTGATTGGTATTAAAACCGAATAATACTATACAAACTGTCCCTTCTCCATCTTTAACCATTCCATAGCTGTTAAGCCAAGCAATTGTTCTTTTACATTATCAGGAAATGGCATAGAACGAATTAAGGCTCCTGGCTCTTGTTCTCCCAGCGGAAAAGGATAATCAGTACCCATGGCAATACGGTTGGCACCCATTAATTCAACAATGTATTCTAGCATTTTTGGGTCATGCACCAATGCGTCTAAATAAAATTTACCTAAGTAATGTCTTGGATTGATAGTATTATCTATAGCACACAAATCGGGGCGTGCTAAAAAACCATGTTCAATACGGCCAATAGTAGAAGGAAAAGAACCTCCTCCATGTGCAAAGGCAACACGTAGGTTGGGTAAACGCTCAAATACGCCTCCAAAAATCATGGAACAAATAGCAAGTGAAGTTTCATAAGGCATACCCACCAACCACGAAAGCCAATATTTTGGCATTTTTGCTTTTGCCATCCACCACCAAGGGTGAACAAATACAGCCATATCTAAATCTTGGCAAGCCTGAAAAATTGGAAAAAGTTCTGGGGCATCTAAATTCCAATTATTAATATGGGAACCAATTTGAATTCCTTTTAATCCAATTTTTTTGCAACGCTCTAACTCGGGAATAGAAAGTTTAGCATCTTGCATGGGCAAATTTCCCAAACCAATAAATCTTTTAGGATGTTTGGCAACAACTTCTGCAATGTGATCATTGATATACATTGAAACTTCTAAGGCATGTTGCGCCTTTGCCCAATAAGAAAACATAACCGGAATGGTTGAAATTACCTGCACATGCACACCATGATGGTCGCACTCTTTTATGCGCGTATCGGGCTCCCAACAATTATCATGAATTTCACGAAAAGGTTCATCTTCAATAATCATTTTTGCACAACAAGGTTTGTGATGTTCTAATTTTACAAAGCCATTGTAGCCAAACTTTTTATCAAAGTCGGGCATGTGCTTGGGTATAATATGCGTGTGGATATCTACGGTAAAAAAATTGGACATGTTATTTTATTAAACATATTTACTATCTGCTTCCATTACATGATTACATTTTTTACAAGTTCTATGTTCTAAAGAACCATAAAATTCTTTAAACACAGGCAAAAAATCTTTTTCAATATTGGTGAGTTTAAAATATTTTTCGAAAAGTTTGTTGTTGCATTTTTCGCAAAACCAAAGCAGGCCATCGTTTTCGATTTCGTTTCGCTTGGTTTCAATTACCAATCCTACCGTATTTGTAGGTCTGGCAGGAGAGTGGGGTGTTTTTGCCGGAAGCAAAAATATTTCCCCCTCTTTTATGGGCACGTCAACAGCTTTACCATCTTCCTGAATTCTTACTACAATGTCTCCTTCTAGTTGATAAAAAAATTCTTCCGTTTCATTGTAATGATAATCTTTACGAGCATTAGGGCCTCCTACCACCATTACAATAATATTTTCAGCTTCTTTGTATACACATTGGTTGCCAACTGGAGGTTTAAGCAAGTGACGATTTTCATCAATCCACTTTTTAAAATTAAATGCACGAGTTATCATTATTAGTTCAAGGTTTATTAGTTCAAAGTTTAAGGTTAGAAAGTTCAATCTTCTAACCGCAGCAATAATAAACATTATTTTCAAAATCTTAAGCAAGCTTTTTATAACTTTGGACAAGAAATTTTTATTGCCTTTTTGCGAACAACCAATAACGAACAACTAATAACTAAAAATATATGAGACAAATTCAATTTCGTGAAGCTTTACGCGAAGCCATGACAGAAGAAATGCGCAGAGATGCCAACGTTTTTTTAATGGGCGAAGAAGTAGCGCAGTACAATGGCGCTTATAAAGTAAGCCAAGGCATGCTTGATGAATTTGGACCTAAAAGAATAATTGACACCCCAATTGCAGAACTTGGTTTTGCCGGTATTGGCGTGGGCGCAGCAATGAATGGATTACGGCCTATTATAGAATTTATGACTTTTAATTTTTCTCTTGTTGCCATTGATCAGGTAATTAATTCTGCTGCTAAAATGCTATCCATGTCTGGTGGGCAATTTAATATCCCCATGGTATTTCGCGGGCCAACGGGCAATGCTGGCCAATTAGGTGCGCAACATTCACAAAGTTTTGAAAACTGGTATGCCAACTGCCCGGGGTTAAAAGTAGTTGTGCCTTCAAATCCGGCTGATGCAAAAGGGTTGTTAAAATCTGCTATTAGAGATAATGATCCGGTAATTTTTATGGAATCGGAAGTGATGTATGGAGAAAAAGGAGGTGTGCCTGAAGGAGAATATTTAATTCCTATTGGCGTTTCTCGTGTTGATAGAGAAGGCTCTGATGTAACAATAGTTTCTTTTGGGAAAATTATTAAAGTTGCACAAGCAGCAGCTGATGAACTAGCTAAAGATGGAATTACTTGCGAAATTATAGATTTGCGTACCGTAAGACCCATTGATTATGCTCCCATTATTAATTCAGTAAAAAAAACCAATCGTTTGGTAATTGTTGAAGAAGCATGGCCATTGGCTTCTATTTCAAGTGAATTGACCTTTCACATTCAAAAAAATGCTTTTGATTATTTAGATGCTCCAATTATTAGGGTAACTACCAAAGATGTTCCAATGCCTTATGCTCCTACACTCATAGAGGCTTTTTTACCAACAAAAAATCGTGTAATACAATGTATTAAAGAATCTTTATACGTAAAATAAAGTATCTCTCCTTGAATGAATTAAGAAATTATAAACTGTATCAAAAATGCTGATATTGCTTGCAAAATGTCGTTTGGAGCTACTTCTAGTCTCTGTATTTTTGCACTACAACCCCAAAGCTAAATGAGTATTAAAAAACATATTATTTATTTTCAAGCTTTATTTTTTGTTATTGTATTAGAAGCTTCAACAGCTTTTTCTCAAGTTGTAGTAGATGGAACAAAAACTACCCAGCAATTGGTTCAGGATGTGTTGCTTGGCCCTGGTGTAACGGCTAGTAACATTACTTTTATGGGAGCTAAAGGCGCAATTGGGTTTTTTAATGGCTCTAATTCAAATATTGGTATTGATAGTGGACTAGTACTTACAAGCGGAAACATTGTCAATGTTCCAGGACCTAATAATTCTAGTAGTGCAGGAACTTCAAATGGCTTGCAGGGAGATCAAGATTTAACAGGACTTGCCGGAACAGACACTTATGATGCAGCCATCTTAGAATTTGATTTTTATACTTCGTCAAATCAAGTAAAATTCACCTACGTATTTGGTTCTGATGAGTATATGGAATATGTAGGAAGCATAAATGATGCGTTTGGCTTTTTTGTAAGCGGCCCAGGTATTAATGGAACGCAGAATGTTGCCCTTATCCCAAATACAAGCCTCCCCGTAACTATATCCAGTGTTAATCTTTATAATAATGGAACCTACTATGTTGACAATGAAAATCCAACCGGTTTAACTGTTCAATATGATGGATTTACTACACCATTAGAAGCTGTTTTTAGTGTTATTCCTTGCCAAACTTACCATATTAAATTAGCAATTGCAGATGCTGGTGATTATGCTTATGATTCGGGAGTATTTTTAGAAGCAAAAAGCTTTTCGAGTGGAATTACAATTTCATACCTAGCTGCAAGTGTAGACTCCGGTATACAAGATTCTATTGCATATACATCTTCAGTTGTAGTGAATGAAGGATGTGGACAAGGAAAATTAACTTTTGTTCGTCCGGGAATTATTGATTCTGCAGAAGTAGTTTATCTTTCTATTGGCGGAGATGCCTTGAGCGGGATTGACTATGCAAGTATTATAGATAGTTTATATTTTGCTCCGGGACAAGATAGCCTAAGCTTTGATTTTTCATCATTTAGCGATAATATAACTGAAGGAACAGAATTCCTTACTGTTAAAGCAATTGAAATATTATGTGGAGATTCGGTTGTTACAAATTTTACCTTAGAAATTAAAGATATAGAAATGTTAGTTGCCAATGCTTCTGATTATAACATTTGTAAAGGAGATAGTGTATTGTTAAATGTTAATATCTCGGGAGGCTCGGGTAATTACCAATTACTTTGGGACAATCTTCCTGATAGCAGTGAATATATTTTATATGAAAACTTAGGAAACTATATTGTTCATGTATCTGATGGTTGCGGAAATAAAACAACTGATACTGCTAATATTAGCTCTCTAAATTTTGTATCTGGTCTTTCGGTTGCCTATGAATCATTAAACCAAATTAATTTTAATTCTGTTAATGGAACTGTAGTATCTTGGGATTTTGGAGATGGAAGTACTTCTACAGAAAGTAATCCTACACATGAATATCAAAAACCCGGAAGTTATAAAGTAACGGTAGTAGTAGAAAATTCTCTTGGATGCCTTGACACATCTTATACCACAATTGATATATATGAAAATTTTCAAATTGCAAATACATTTACACCTAATGGCGATAACATAAATGACAGTTTTAGTATTCCTAATATTGGGCTAAAAACCTATTCTTTGATGATTTATAACAGATGGGGAAAATTACTTTTTGAGTCAACCGATCCTACTCAATCATGGGATGGAAAAACAAAATCAGGTAATCAGGTTGAGGCCGGAACTTATTTTTATGTTTTAACTGCCATCTCTCCATTTAATGATTTTTCAGGTAATGGAAGCATAAATCTTATTAGAAATTAAAATATTAATATATACCTTTGTAGAAATCCCCCTTTCCAATAAAGTATATACAACTGAAAGTCACGTTATTGATAATCTTTTCGGTCTAAGCGACTGACCTTATTGGCTGATAATATAATCTAAAAGTAATTTTCATTTGTTCTAATGTCCATTAAATTAAAAGACAATCTCCCTATAAAAGTCTTATAAAAATGTATTCAAATAAACAATATCATTTAATAATGAGTTTTGTATTAAGGCACTTTGCTTTAGGTTTATTTTTATTGTTCTTTAATAATGGCGCTATCGCACAACTAAGTGTCAACAATACGTATACGGTTCAAACCTTAGTTCAAAATTATTTATTAGGTGCCGGGGTATATGCAAGCAATATTACCTATACCGGAAGTTCAACTGCACTTGGCTATTTTAATGGAAAAAACACCAATTTAGGTATTGATAGCGGCATTGTATTTTCTACTGGCGATGTTACAAAAATTGCTAATACAGGCTCAACATTTATTAGTACCAGTAATAAAACCAATGGTGATGCCGATTTAGAGAATCTTGTTTCTTCAACTAAATCACAAGATGCTGCTATTATAGAGTTTGATTTCTATACCTTTTCAAACAAAGTATCTTTTAAATATGTTTTTGGATCTGAAGAATATCCCAATTATTCATGTAATCCTAGTTTTAATGATGCCTTTGGTTTTTTTATTAGTGGTCCGGGTATTACAGGAAAACAAAATATTGCTTTGGTTCCCGGAACAAGTATACCTGTATCAATAAATAACATTCATGGGGCAACTTCAAGTTGTACTGCTGTTAATGCGCAATATTATGTTGACAATACATCCGGAACTACCATTGCTTTTAATGCTTTTACTACTGTGCTTGAAGCTACGTCTGTAATTGAACCCTGCAAAACATATCATATTAAATTGGTAATTGCAGATTTTGCTGACGCTAACTATGATTCCGGTGTATTTTTAGAAGCACAAAGTTTTAATTCAGGAGTAAGCATTTCTGCACAACCATCCGTTAATTCTTTATTACCCGATTCTTCTTTATACGAAGGCTGTGGTTATTCAACATTGTATTTTACAAAGTCTGATACCTCTTCATCATTATCTACCTATTATTTAACTTATTCAGGAAGTGCAAGCAATGGAATAGATTATGTATTACTGCCCGATAGTATTGTATTTACTTCCGGACAAGATTCTGTTTCTTTAATCTTAGCACCCTTGAACGATGCTATTGCAGAAGGCACTGAAACTGTAAGTATAGAAGTAAGTGGAGGCTCTTGCGCAACAAATCTTGGTAATATTAATCTTACCATACTTGATCATCCTAATATTATTACAACCACAAGCAATGATACTATTATTCAATGTCCAACAGATAGTATCTTGGTTAATGTAAGTGCAAGTGGCGGAGCCGGAACATTTACTTATGTTTGGGAAAATGGAGATTCATCTGCATCAATTTATGTATCTGCTCAAAATACAAATACATATAGAGTAACTGCTTATGATCAATGTGGTATTGCTGCAAAAGATAGTACAACCATAACCATAAAAAACTATAGTAAATTAGGAATTTCATTACCTAATGATACGAACTTGTGTTCACATCAAAGTACTTGGATTAAAGCAAGCGTAACCGGAGGAAAAGCCCAATATGTTTTTTCTTGGGAAGGATTAACCAATACCTCAGATTCTGTACTCGCTCAACCCGATAGTATGCAAACTTTTATTGTTACCGTTTCTGATAGCTGTGGATTATCAGCCTCCGATACCATTAATGTAACAGCACTTGTTTTTGTTCCTTCATTTTCATTTTCATTTGTTTCTAATTTTGATGTAAACTTTACAAATCTTACTTCAAACGGAACTGTAATTGCCTGGGATTTTGGCACAGGAGATTTTTCATACGATCCTAATCCAACTTATACCTTTCCTGATACAGGAACATACAATGTGCAAATGTTAGTTCAAAATCAACTCGGATGTATCGATACCATTAGCCAAATTGTTATTGTACAACCGGAATTCAATGTATTTATTCCCAATTCATTTTCGCCAAATGACGACAACATTAATGATTTATTTGGGGCCACAGTTACAGCTTCTCTTGAATACCACATGCAAATTTTTGATAGATGGGGTAAGCTTTTGTATCAATCCAATAACATCAATAATGCTTGGAATGGAAATAACATAAATGGAGATAAATGTTCCGAAGGAATATATACTTTTGCTTTTCAAATTATTGATAAGAACGGATATAATCATTCTCGAATGGGAACCATCTTACTTATGCGCTAAATAATCTCTGAAATTTCTGTTTTTTACTAAAATGCTATTAAAAAAGAGATTTAAAATAAATAACTTGTTTCTATTGGCATCTGCAATAGGACTTCTAGGATTCTATCCCGAATGTAAAGGGCAATCTATTTCTCAACATGTAATTGCAGCTTCTGGTAATTATGCAGTAAATGGAAATTCATCCCTCTCCTATACTATTGGAGAACCCATGATTCAAACACTTTATAGCGCCAAAAATATTTTAACTCAAGGCTTTCAACAACCTGTTGATACTTTAGTTTTAACTCAAGATTCCAGTAAAAATAGTATTAGTAGTATTGAATCTATATTCTCTATAAATGTATACCCCAATCCATTTTCAAATTATTTATATATCGATCTTTTAGAATATCCTTTTTATGATAATTTTACTTTTGAACTATACAATACACTTGGACAAGAATGTATAACACCTCTAACAGTTGAATATTATGGTACCAAAAATAAATACAAAATTAATACTGAAAATTTAACTATGGGAGTTTACATATTAAGAGTAATATCTTCTTTTAATAAAACCTCAAAGTCTATTCTTCTTAATAGAACTCCTTTTTAAGCTTCTCTTTTTAAAATATATTTCTTATATTATAAATAAGGCGATTTTTTATTGCTAAAATTGAAACTATTTAGATATTTGTGCGTACACAACTAGTAGCTTATTCTAAAGCATTAGGTTGTATCCTTAAATAACCTTGATTTAGAAGAAAAAATTGTGAATTAGATGCTTTTGCATATTCCATTTCATATGTACATCATTTTTTTTAAAGTCATATGGTATACGCCATGTAATGTTTATCAAAATTTGTGTACTGGTTCAGTGCGTGGCTATTTCACAAAAACTAAAGGAAATTTTATACCAATGAAGCATTCTTATTCTCGATATCTGTTTTTCTCGTTTCTTTTGCTCTTACCCTTTTTTTTACCATTGCAAATGTATTCCCAAGCACCACCTCAAGGATTTACTTACCAAGCAATTGCACGTACCTCAACAGGTGTTCCTTTAGCAAATATTAATTTAAATATTAAAATAACCATATTATCAGATACTATTTCGAAAATTATACAATGGCAAGAAATACATAGTCAGATAACTACAAATGAATTTGGATTATTTACGCTTATTATTGGAAAAGGACAAACTACAGGAAAAGGACTTTCTACAAGCTTTTCAAACATTCCTTGGAGCAACTCTTTCATGTTTGTAATGGTGGAAATGGATCAAGGAAATGGATACATTAAAATGGGAACAACCCAACTATGGTCGGTTCCGTATGCTTTGTATGCAGGCCAAGCTCAAGTAGGAGTTGGCCCAAGTGGTGTTACAGGTCCAACAGGACTTAACGGATCCAATGGCACAATTGGTTCTACAGGTTTACAAGGTAGTACTGGAAAAACAGGAAGCACAGGTGCAACAGGAACTAATGGAACAAAAGGCTCAACAGGACCTACAGGCACAAACGGTAACGATGGTGCTACTGGTCCCACAGGTGCTGCAGGGATAGATGGTATAAACGGAGCTACTGGGGCTACAGGCGCTCAAGGTCCTAGTGGTATTGATGGAATTAACGGAATAAATGGTCTTACAGGACCTACAGGAGCTGATGGTTTACAAGGACCTACAGGCACAAACGGTAGCGATGGTGCTACTGGTCCCACAGGTGCTGCAGGGATAGATGGTATAAACGGAGCTACTGGGGCTACAGGCGCTCAAGG
>JAHEXY010000002.1:0-371490 GCA_023251875.1 Bacteroidota bacterium | reverse complement strand
TGATGGAATAAACGGAATAAATGGTGCTACAGGAGTACAAGGACCAACAGGACCAACAGGAAATATAGGAGCGACAGGTAGTACAGGTGCACAAGGGGTAACGGGGGTAACCGGAACAAATGGAAGCACGGGGGCCACAGGTTCTCAAGGACCTTCCGGAACTAATGGTGTTACAGGTGCTACTGGACCAAGTGGGGCTGATGGAATAAACGGAATAAATGGTGCTACAGGAGTACAAGGACCAACAGGACCAACAGGAAATATAGGAGCGACAGGTAGTACAGGTGCACAAGGGGTAACGGGGGTAACCGGAACAAATGGAAGCACGGGGACCACAGGTTCTCAAGGACCTTCCGGAACTAATGGTGTTACAGGTGCTACTGGACCAAGTGGGGCTGATGGAATAAACGGAATAAATGGTGCTACAGGAGCACAAGGACCAACAGGACCAACAGGAAATATAGGAGCGACAGGTAGTACAGGTGCACAAGGGGTAACAGGCGCTACGGGCGCACAAGGGATAACGGGAACGAATGGAAGTACTGGCGCCACAGGCGCAAGTGGTGCAGATGGCGCACTAAATGCATGGGCTCTTACAGGAAATTCAGGGACTACTGCAGGCACTAATTTTATTGGAACAACTGATGCTAAAGATTTTGTTGTTAAAACAAATAATGCAGAAAGTATGCGAGTATCTAGTGGGGGTTCTGTAGGAATAGGAACAACTTCTCCTGGAACAAAAATGCATATTTATAGTACTCAACCCGCACTAAGAATTGAAGGAACTTCAGCTTCAGGATATGCAAAATTAGAATTAATTGGAAACGGTAGTGGCACAGGTTATGTTCAAAAAAACGGATCAACTAATACTTCCGGATTATTTTCAATAGAAAGCGGAGGGGCCTATGAAATGCGCTTCTCAAATAGTGCATCAGGGTCAGGAGAACGTTTTACTTTTTATGAAAATTCAATTGAAAAAATGAGATTTGCTTCAGGCAACTTAGGTATCGGAACTACAGCTCCCTCGCAATTATTACATGTAAATGGCAATGTTTATGTAACAGGTGCTTATTATGATAGCAATAATAATCAAGGGGCCAGCGGTGAAATCTTATCGTCTACAATAACCGGTACAGATTGGATAAGTGCAAGTAGTTTAATTTCTGCATGGGCATTAACGGGTAATGCCGGCACTACTGCGGGCACTAATTTTATTGGAACAACAGATGCTAAAGATTTTGTATTTAAAACAAATAATACAGAACGCATGAGAATAAGTTCCGGAGGCAATGTTGGAATTGGAAGTACATCACCCATTTATCCTTTCGATTTACTTAATTCATCAAGTACTACAACGGCATACATTAAATCAACCTATTCTGGAAGTAGTCAAAATTATGGATTATACAATAACATGTCAGCCACAGGAGCCGGCATGCGTACTGCATTTTATAATTACGTAGAAACAGAAGGTTCCACAAATGTATTTGGAATGTATAATGACATGAGAGATGGAACAGGATCCGGAGGCTCAGAAACCGGAATTTTTACATTTTTTCCTGGAAATTCAACTAGCAACAATACAATTACTGCTTATAAAACTAACATTGCTATGTCATCTTCTCATTCAAGTAGCGTATATGGTTATTATGCCAACATTACCTCGAGCGGATCAGGAACACATTATGGGGTATTGGTAAATATGAGTAATTCTGGGACTGGGACTCATTATGGTGTTTATTCTGATTTAAGTGGTTATTCAACAGGATGGGCTGGCTACTTTATTGGAAAGGGGTATTTTAGTACCAATGTTGGTATTGGAACAACTACACCTTCCCAATTATTACATGTTAATGGTAATGCCTATATAAAAGGAGCTTATTATGATAGCAATAATAGCCCAGGATCTTTAACAGATATACTTACTTCTACAGCTACTGGTACAGACTGGGTTAGTTTAGCAAGCTTATCTTCTTTAGGCTGGACAACACTTGGTAATAGTGGATTAAGTGCAAGTGCTAATTTCTTAGGAACAACAGATGCCGTAGATTTAGTTATTAAAACGAGTGGTACAGAAAAAATGAGGATTTTAGCTTCTACAGGAAATGTTGGTATTGGTACCAATGCACCAACTTCAACCATGCATATTTATGATTCTGGGGGATCTATTTTAAATATTGAAACATCAGGTTCTACTTATGGCACCGATTTTAGTGAATTAAATTTTAGTGTTTCTGGTAAAACAGCAAGTTCAATTATTAAGGATGCTAATGGGATGTTAAATATTTCGAATTTAAATGGAGCTTATCCAATGAAATTTACAATAGCCAATAGTAGTTCAGCTTATTTTAGTTTTTATCAGCAATTAACAGAATTAATGAGGATAACTTATGATGGGAATGTTGGAATAGGAACATCTTCTCCATCTTCTCAGATGCACATTTATTCGTCTTCTTCTCCTAATATAATAGCTGAAACAGCAAACAGTTCGGGCACCTCTAATCTTACATTAAAAACGCCTTCAAGTGGAGATGCCTATATTACAAAATATAGCTCCACTGGCCGCATGTCATTTGGTTCTGGCAATGCATATGATATGCGTTTTATCGTTAATGGAGGGGGCACAGTAAATCCCTATATCTTTGATGAAGGTAGTACAACTCGTATGGTAATTGATCCAAATGGAAATGTTGGTATTGGAAATACTTCCCCCACTCAAGTGTTACATGTATCCGGTAGCATAAATGCAAATGGCACTATTTATACTTCAGATCAAAAATTCAAAACCAATATAGAGGAGATAAATGGGGCATTAAATATTATTACAAAATTAAATGGTAAAAGTTATTTATTTAAAACAGAAGAATTTCCATACATGGGGTTTTCTTCTAAGAAGCAATATGGGTTTATTGCACAAGAAATAGAAGTTGTATTGCCGGATTTAGTGTCAGCAGAAAAACAATCAATTCCTGGATCTTCAATATCAAATGAAGATGGAACAGGTGCAAATGAGAATTTTATTGACTATAAAGGCATTAATTACACTGAACTTACTCCAATTATTGTAGAAGCCATAAAAGAAATGAAAAACGATTACGACACTAAAATTTCTGATCTCGAAAAACAAATTCAAGATTTAAAACTGCAAATCAATAACCAACAAAATAATAATTCAGATCAAAAATAAATTTTCTTCTCCTTAAATTAATCATGCGTCATTTTTCATCTTTCATTTTTCTTTCTTTCCTATCTCAAATTTCATTTGCACAATATAGTTATGAAAATTTAGTGATTGAGGGTGGCGCCATACGCGGGGTTGCCTACACCGGGGCATTGCAACAGCTCGATAGTCTTTGTATTTTAAATAAAATACAAAGAGTGGGAGGCACTTCTGCCGGATCTATACAAGCTATGTTACTTGCTATTGGTTATAAACCCAACGAAGTTCAACAAATTATTAGTGATTTAAAATTTTACAAATTTAGCGATGGCCATTATTTGCTTGGAAATGGAATATTCAGATTAATAAAAAAATTTGGATGGAACGAAGGAAGAGAGTTTTATAAATTTTTAGAAGAACGCATCAGTCAAAAAGGCTTAGACCCCAATATTACTTTCGAAGGTTTTCATCAATTGGTTGTAAAAGATTCTGCTTATAAAGAACTTTATGTGGTAGGTACCAACCTTTCTAAACAAAGGCATGAAGTATTTTCTTATGAAACCTATCCTAAAATGAAAATAAAAGATGCCGTGAGAATTTCCGGCTCTATTCCTTTATTCTTAAAAGCCATTTTTATGGATAAGGATGGCATTACTTATAAGCGCTATTATAAGTATCTGGATTTAGATGTAATGGTTGATGGTGGTTTACTTGCCAACTATCCTATTTTTCTTTTTGACAGCACAAAATACATTTCTCCTAATACTTCTTCTCAAAATAATATGTACGCTGTAAATGAAAAAACCATTGGACTCAGACTCGATAATGCTGAACAAATTGAATATGACAAAAAAGGAATACGAAGTTTAGCGCCTTATGACATCAATGTTTTTAAAGATTATTTAGCTGCTCTATTTTATATTTTGCTTGAGAACACCAATCGTATTGCACTTACAGAAAACGATTGGAGAAGAACTATATCTATTAATACGATTGGAATAAAAGCGAACACCAAAAAATTATCTCAAGAACAACGATTGGCCCTAATTGAAAGTGGCAAAAAAGCTACAGACCAGTTTCTAAACTTGAAATTAACTCCTGAACCCAAATAATCTATAAAACCTCAGCAACTACAAAAGTACTCCCCCCAATAAAAATTAAATCATTTTTTGAGGCCGCATTTTTCGCCTTAGCATAAGCTTCTTGAACTGAAAAATACGCTTCTCCCTTTAATCCAATTTTATTTGCTTTTTGTTGAAGTTCATTTGCTTCCATGCCACGCGGAATATTTGCTTTGCAGAAATAATATGTGGCATTTTTAGGAAGCAATTCTAAAACCGGTTGGGGATTTTTATCGTTTACCACTCCCAATACAAAATGTAATTTTTTATACTGATATAATTCTAATTGCTCTACTACCTCTTTTATTCCATCTATATTATGGCCGGTATCACAAATAGTAATGGGTTTTTTAGAAAGTATTTGCCAACGACCCAATAAACCCGTTTGTTTAATGGTGTTCGCAACTCCTTTTCTAATGGCTTGTTCAGAAATGTTAAATCCTTTTTCTTTTAAAATTTCTACCGATTGTAAAACGGTGAGAATATTTTTTAGTTGGTATTTTCCCAACAAATCAAGTTTTAAATTTTTAAAAACTAGTTTGCCATTTTTCAATATGTCAATTACTTGGCTATGGAATGATACTCCCTTTCTTTCTTCTACTTCGCTCAGGACAGGTTCGGAATGAGCTGGGGATAGGCTTTTGTCTGCAAACAATATTTCGGTACCGCACTCCTTCGCTTTTTCAATAAACACATCTTTAATTTCTACTTGAATTTCTCCAATTACAACAGGAATATTGGGTTTAATAATTCCTGCTTTTTCAAATGCAATTTTTTGTAAAGTATCCCCTAACAAATTAACATGATCGTATCCAATATTGGTAATAATTGATATTTCAGGACTAATAACATTGGTAGAATCTAATCTTCCCCCTAAGCCGGTTTCAATAACAGCTACTTCTACTTTTTCATTTGCAAAATAATCAAAACACAAACCAACCGTCATTTCAAAAAAAGAAGGATTGATATTTTTTATTTGTGACCAATATTTTTTTATAAATTCAACTACTACCTTTTTAGGAATTTTCTTTCCATTAATTCTAATCCTTTCCCTAAAATCTTTTAAGTGCGGAGAAGTATACAATCCGGTTGTATATCCTGCCGATTGTAAAATAGAAGCCAGCATGTGAGAAGTAGAACCTTTTCCATTAGTACCTGCAATATGAATGCTTTTAAATTTTTGATGAGGTTGGTTGAGTAAATTACAAATGGCAAGGGTATTGTTTAAATCAGCTTTGTATGCAGCCGGGCCAATACGCTGAAATACGGGAAGCTGTTGGTATAACAAATTGAGCGTTTGTTTGTAGGTCATTTTAAATTTGTAAATACAAAAAGGTAAAATGTTGATCTTAAAAACTTAAGGGGAGTTCTAAAAATTATATTTTTTTGTTTTCTCTCCCTTAATCTCTCTCAAAGAGAGGGACATAAATTGTAATTTTTAGAACTCCCCTTAAGTTAGTACACTTCGATTCTCTTGCAATTTTTATATTGTTTGCGTTGAAACATACTTCACCAAAGTTCTTTTTGCAATAGGTAAATAAGTTTCTTGAACAGGTAATGCCATTTCCGTTTCTATAGCAAATGTAGCAGGATTGGGTAATGTAGATATAGAAGTGATGAGATCAATTTTTATATTTTCGTAAGTATTGTAATAACTTTTTTCGTACGATTTTACATATTCTAAATTAATACCCCTGTATTTTTCTGTGGGGCTTTCGAAAATGGTGATTTTATATTGGTATGCCGAAGTGCTTTTATCATCAGTCATTTTAAGTAACAAATAACCTTCGCTAGAATTTAAGGGTGTAATTCCAACGGGCTGTATTATTATTTTTTCTTCTACCAATTCATATATTTTTTTACCTTCTTCGAGATGTTGTTTGAGTTTTGGAATGGAATAATCGATTATCTTTTGAAGCTCTGCCATTATCTCATCATTCTCCACTATTTTTTGATACACCAATCGTAACGATTCATTATCAATACCTGCCATACGTTCAGGAAATTTTTCGAAAAGATGAAGCGTATTTTCTTTTAGTCGAATGAGCTCTTGGTAATGCTCAATTAAATCTGCAAAAGCAGGGTATAATTTGGTTGCACGAAAATTTTGTTTCACTTCCTCCAAATAGGCAAGCAATATGTATTGTTTGTATTCTAGATCAATATGCGAATCGGTAAGCCAGTTTTTGTTTAACATATTTATTTGTTGTTAGTGAAAAATAAAATATGATTAACTATTTATACGTAAATTTGGGCAAATAGTTACCTATTCTTTTTAATTTACGAAAATTTATTTTATTTGCAATACCTTATAAAAACTACAAATCTATGATATTACGAAAAATAAACATATTGCATTTGCTTCTTTTCGTTACAATTATAAGTTCTTGTGTGCCTACAAGAAAATTTAAAGAGCTAGATGCACAACATAAAAAGCTAGCAGAAGATATGGAGTTTCTAAAGAAGGAAAATTCAGATCTATCTGCTCGTAACACAGAAATGTCTGCCACATTGGATGAAGATTTAAAACGCTTAAGCGACTTTATAAATGACACAATACAAAATAATGCTGCGCTTAGGAAAATGAACCAACAGTACGATGAAATAAATAAATTGAATGATGAATTACTAAGTAAATATTCATCTCTGTTAAAGGGAAACGAAACAGAAACGAAAAAATTAATTAGTGAGTTGCAGGAAACACAAGCCAATTTATTGCAAAGAGAGGATGAAATGAAAGTGCTTACAAGAGATTTGCAGGATCGTGAAAAAAGAGTAAATGAATTAGAACGATTGATTCATAAAAAAGACTCCGTGGTAACTGCATTAAAAAATTCGGTGGCCGATGCTTTAATTGGTTTTAAAGATAGTGGATTAACGGTTACACAAAAAAATGGAAAAGTATACGTGTCGCTAGAGTCTCAATTGTTATTTCCCTCAGGTAGTACAGAGGTTGATAAAAAAGGAAAATTAGCATTGCTTAATTTATCGAAGGTGTTAGAAAAAAATAAAGACATTAATATTTTAATTGAAGGCCATACAGATATTGATAAAGTTATGACCGGCTCTCCCTATAAAGACAATTGGGATTTAAGTGTAATGCGATCAACACAAGTGGTTCGTATTTTAACTGGAGAAGGCAAATTAGATTCAAAACGAGTTACGGCTTCTGGTCGCGGAGAATACGCACCCATAGATGCAGCGGATACTCCTGAAGCAAAAAAGAAAAACAGACGTATTGAAATTATTTTGAGCCCGAAACTAGACGAATTGTATCAATTATTGAATAGTAATTTTTAATACAAAAAAATAATATTTATGTATTAAACTGTGTTTTCGCTTTTATGGGAACATTTTATAATATCTTATACAAAACAGGTTTGCTCGGACTGGCATCGTTTTCAAAAGAAGCTATTTGTAAATTGAGAAAATACCAACCATCTTTTATCGTATCATCAACATAAATCATTTCAGTAATGGTTTTATGCAATTGCGGATTTTGAGGATAATTCCAAAAGGCTTTATGAGCCAATAATATTCCATCATCTTGCTCTTTATCTACCGAAGGCAAATCTGTTAATACATGTTCTATTCCTGCATCAACAATTTTTTCAATGGCTTTATGATGAAAGTAGGCGGGATTGGTTCCGGAGTATTGTTGATGAAGTTTTGAATTATTATTTGGTATTGTTCGTACAATTAAAGATTGGGGAGACATGTTGAACATTTTATCTTTGTCATTCAGTTCTAATCTATGAGTAATTAAATCTTCTGTAATTATTTTATCTCCGTTTGTTTGCCCAATAGGCTCAACACTAATCAATCTTGCTAAAAACCAAAATTGTTTTAAGCATTGATTAATTGAATAGGGTTCTTTGCTAATATGCCCAACACATTCAGTATGCGTGCCATTGCCATGCGGATTAAAAAATATGTTTTTATAATTTACACTTCCGCCTTGCAACACATCTCCCACAAAATTTCCTGAACGATATGGTTCTATTCTAATTTCATCCGCATAAAATGCATTTGCATTTTCTTTGCCCGCTCTTAAAGGAATAGAAATATCAATGGGTTGAGATAAATCTATTTCATAAGTTATTTTATCTATTTTAATATGCGCAGTCAAAAGTAATATGGCTTGCTTTATCGTTTAAATACTCAATGTTTTTCTGCATTACATTATGTTGTTTGAAATATACCAAAGCTTTTTGAATGTTTACTGCATTGGTAAATAAATAATCGGTGTTAAAATTATAATCTGCATCTTCTGCTTGTAAATAGTTTTTGTATTTTATTAGATCATCTGAAATGGTTTTTATAAACGAATCTAAAAATTCTTTTGAACTATATTTTTCTAAATACTCAATATATTTTTTGTAGAAAATTTCATCTGTAAAGATTAAATATTGAAATTGATTTGATCCATCTAAGGCATTAATTCCGTAAGCACCCCAAAATGCTTGGTTGGATAATGAAAATGCCCCATTACTGGTATAGGCATCAAATCCTATAGGTTCTAATAAATTAGTTTGAGGATTAAAATACATGCGTTGGTTATGCCAAATGAGTCCGTGTTGAGAGCCACAAATATCAATCAAAGCTAAATATTTAGCGAGCTGATCTACGTTAAAAATTTCTGAAATGGGTTTTAAATGGTATCTATATAGATTCATTAAGAGGTTGGCCTCTTCGAAATTTTTAGATAATTCAGGAGTTTTATTTACTTCTTCATCAGAAAATGTTTTAATATCTGCCCCTCCCAAATAGGGAACATTTGCTTTGTCGTTTCCTCCATTGTTTAATCGGTCATTCCATAGGGCATCTTCAGAAAAGCAAACTATTAGTCCTCCATTCTTATGCTTTTTCCCAAGCATTTCTTGTGTAAAATGTTCTTCAAGGGCATATAATCCCATTGATTGATTATTTTGTTTTACATATAGAAAATCATATTGGGTAGTAAGTATGTTTTCTTTTTCAAGGAGTTTATGCAATAGCCATTCATTTAAATTGGATCGTATTTTAGGATTTTGAATGGAGAAAATATTCATCCCATTAATACTTTTATTATTTTTTAATTTAATTCGGTACGACCATTTATTGCCTTTTAAATGATCTGTCCAATCTCCTTTTAAACGTAATTTTGCTGAAAGGGTATCTTCTATATATACTATTTTTGCGTTTACCCAATTTTCATTTTCTAGTACTCCCTTTTTTAATGCATCTTCTCGCTGTTTTTGTATTTTTTTCATTGCTTTTTCATCCATCAAAATATTTAATGCCTTTACATTGGCAGGAGTACTTGGCTTTGGATGGTCTTTTGCAGCAATAAAATTGATTTGAAAATCGTCAACATAAATACTATCGGATTTCTTTTTTAAATAGGGGCAAACAGAAATACTTTCGTCATTTCCTCCAATGGTATAATCTCCTTTTAAATGATACCAACCCTTTTTTGATTCGGTAGAATCATTAATAAACACTTTTCCTCCCCAATCGCCATCAACTAAAATAGTACTGTTTTGTTTGTTACCGTATATCCATACACTCATTTTTAATTCATCTCCAGCATGAAGATTCTCAAAAATATAGGTCATTCCATTTCTATTTTCGCTAGTAAGCTTTGATGAATATTTTCCGGAAAAAGATTCGTCACTGCTTTGTGTTTGGCCGTTTAAGAAAGTATTATCTGAAGTTTGAAATAGTTTTTGATTACGGTTTTCTATTACAGTTTCAGCATCGCAAAAGAGAATATTGGTTTTGGGTTGGTTGCAAGAAAGAAAAATAAATACGAGAATACTAATTTTTATTAAATGGTGGTGACGATAGATTTTTATCAATAGATGGTTTATATTATTTAGCATTCTTTATATAACCGCTACGCGGTATTCATTTATATCACATTTTTTATTTCTACAATACTGTATGGCCTACGGCCAATCTCTATGATTGTTTTTTTTGACAGCCTGTGAAATTCGTGTCTGAAATCTTTAAGTAAGGTCTTATTCAAATGTAACGGCAGCCAAATATTCTTTGTGGAATTCATCTACATTACGTTGCTTTTGTTCTTCTGTCCATCCTAATATTTCTGCCATTTCTTTTGCTACTTGTGGATAAACGAGATCAAGGGATTTTCTTTCAAAATACAAGCGGCCTGTGCGTCTGATTAAGAAATCGTTTAATGTGTTTACCATTTCGTAATTTACAGCATACCATACTTCAGCTAAAAGTAATATTTGATACGGATCGGTAAGTTTACGCTCAGCTTGTAATGCCCGTGCTTTTTCAATAATTTTCTCGGTATGTGTTCCGTATTTGTATACTAAAGATTTTACTTGCCCTAAATCTGCTTCGAGCATTTTCGCTTCCTTGGCTAGTTTCTCAATGTAACTAGGAATTTCTGTTGGCGAAGCAAAATCACCCCCATTTAATGTTATGGAATCTGTTGAACAAGATTTAAAAACTAGTTTTTCTTCTTTCCCTAATTGCTTAAATACGAGATCAACTATTCGTTCTGCCATTTTACGATATCCGGTAAGTTTTCCTCCTGCAATTGCTAAAACGCCTGAAGGAGAAATAAATATTTCATCTTTTCTCGAAAGTTCAGAAGGTGATTTGCCTTCTTGATGAATTAATGGCCTTAAACCACTCCAACTAGAAGTAATATCAGCATCCGTTAATTTTACAGAAGGAAAAAGTTCATTTACTGCAGTAAGCAGGTATTCTTTATCAACTTGCTTTACATTTGGATTGTCAATTTCACCCACATAATCAGTATCTGTAGTGCCTATATAAGTTGATTTTCCTCTTGGAATAGCAAAAATCATTCTTCCTCCACGTACATCAAAATATACAGATTGATGCAAAGGAAACCGTTTATAAGGCACAACAATATGAACTCCTTTTGTTAGGTGTAAATGTTTTTTCTTTAACGAATTATCTTTCTTTCTAAGTGTATCAACCCAGGGGCCCGTGGCATTGATAATTTTTTTTGCAAAAATGTCTAAAGGTTTCTTACTTAAATTATCTATAGCTTTTACGCCTGTGACTTTCCCATTTTCGTAAATAAAATCAATTGCTTCAGTATAATTTATGCATACAGCTCCTCTTTCAGCGGCTGTTTTCATGGTTTCAGCAACAAGGCGAGCATCATCCGTTCTATATTCAATATATAAGGCACAACCTAAAAGAACTTCTGGTTTTAATAATGGTTCTAGGGCTTCGGCTTTTCGTTTGTTAAACATTTGTCGCCTTTCATCAATAGCAACACCTGCCAACCAATCGTAAAGCCATAAGCCTATTGAAGAAGAGTAATAACCCAATGATCCTTTTTTAATGATGGGCAGTAGCATTTTTTCAGGCACAACAAGATGAGGGGCATTTTTATAAACAATGGCGCGTTCTTGTCCTACTTCTTTTACCAAACCAAATTCAAATTGTTTTAAATAGCGCAATCCGCCATGAATGAGTTTGGTAGAGCGGCTGCTAGTGCCTTGACTAAAATCTTGTTTTTCAATAAGTGCAACACTTAATCCACGTGATACAGCATCTAAAGCAATGCCGGCACCGGTAATGCCACCACCAATCACTAAAACATCAAATTTTTTTTGATTTAAAGTGTCGGTTATTTTGTTTCTCAGTAATGCAGAAAATGTAAATATTTCGCTCAATGTTACTTATCAATTGATTTAAGAATGCAAAAGTACGGAAAATTTAGAAGTTTATGTCTTTTACATTCAACTGCACTTTAGTTTCTCCCTTCCATTCGTTTTCCTCGAGAGAATAACAAATATTAAATGGAATTCCTTTTGATATTACATTGTATTTAGCGGATTGTTGAAAAGCAATGGCAGCAAAAAATTGTCCTTTAAAATTTTCATGAGTAAGATCTAGTTTTAAATGGTCTCTCCCCACAATTCTAATATTACCTACGTCTTGAACGCCTTCTGCCATAAAAACCGGAACCATATTACCAGGGCCAAAAGGAGCAAATTGTTTAAGTACACGTATGAATTTTGGAGTAATTTCATGAAAAGGAAGTAGGGTTTCATATTCTACATCCGGAATGAGTTCGTCATCAGTAATCGTATCGGCAACTATTTGTTCAAAGCGCTCTGTAAATGTGTTTAAATTAGAAAGGCTCATGGTTAAACCTGCGGCATGCGTGTGACCACCGAATTGCTCAAGCAAATCACTGCAAGAATCAATGGCACGGTAAATATCAAAATCTTTTACGGTACGAGCAGAGCCTGTTGCTTTGCCATTTGATTCAGTAAAAATAATAGTAGGTCGATAAAAATATTTGTCGATAAGCCTAGATGCAACAATACCAATAACCCCTTTATGCCATTCGGGGTTAAAAAGCACTGTAGTTTTTTTATTCTGTAGGACTGTACTTTCTTGAATCATTTGTACAGCTTGTTGTGTGGTATTGGTATCTAAATTTTGCCGTTGGGTATTGTTTGAAGTTATTTTTTGTGCAGCAGCATGTGCTTCTTCTTCCTCTGTGGCAATTAAAAGCTTTACTGCGTTTTTAGCATCGTCCATTCTGCCTGCAGCATTAATTCTTGGCCCAATAACAAATACAATATCCGTTATGGTAAGATTTCTTTTAATGTTATTGAGTTGCATAATGGTTTTAATACCCATGCATGGATTATCTCTCAATTTTTGTATACCAAAATGAGCCAATGTTCTGTTTTCTCCGATAATGGGAACAATATCTGCGGCAATACTTACGGCAACTAAATCTAAATATTGAAATAATTCTTTTAAATCAATGTTGTGTTTCATGCAATAGGCCTGTGCTAATTTAAAGCCAACGCCACAACCACTTAATTCCTTAAAGGGATACTTGCAATCGTTTCTTTTAGGATCTAAAACGGCAACAGCAGCAGGAAGTATTTCCCCTGGCAAATGATGATCGCAAATAATAAAATCTACTTTACGCTCGCAGGCATATAAAATTTTGTCGTTTGCTTTTATTCCACAATCAAGACTAATAATTAATGAAAAATTATTTGCTGCAGCATAATCAATACCAATAAATGAAATTCCATATCCTTCTTTATAGCGGTCCGGAATGTAGTATTCAACTCTATCGTATCTTGCTTTTAAGAATTGATACATAAGCGCAACTGAGGTTGTGCCATCTACATCATAATCTCCATACACCAATATTTTTTCACCTTTTGAAATGGCCAAATCAATTCGTTCAACAGCAACATCCATATCCTTCATTAAAAAAGGATCGTGTAAATAGGCTAAATCGGGACGAAAAAAAATCTTAGCTTCTTCAAAATTTGAAACCCCTCTTTGCACAAGCATAGAGGCTAAAACGTGATCAATATTTAATGCTTTTGCCAATTGCCCAACAGCAGGAGAATCGGATTGTTTTTTTTGTACCCAGCGTTTTTGCATATAGTGAAATATGCGTAAATATAATCATAGCCCCCTATATTAAAAAGAAGTGTTAATAAGATGAAAGGTAATATAGCAGTTCTTATACTAATTCAACTTTACAAACCCAGTTTTTCTTTTAATTCCGCAGTATGCGTTACTCCGGAAGTAAGTTTGGTTTGATTTACATCATCCATGTATACTACCAAATTGCCTTTAAAACTTTTGCGAAGTTCTTTTACTTTGTTTTTGTTAATCATATAGGCGCGGTGTATGCGAATAAAATTGGCAGGAAGTTTTTCTTCTAATGTATTTAATGAATCGTCAATTAAATATTCTTTGCCTTGGGTGGTGTAAATAAAAACATATTTTTCTTTGGCTTCGAAATAAGCAATTTCATTAAAATTTACGATTACAATTCTATCTCCAATTTTTACGGGAATGGCGGTTATTTCTTTTTTAGGTTTAAGACTATCAATTAGGCTCATTAAATTATTTACATCGAGAACAGGAGATGAAGAGGAGACTTTATTAAACTGCTTTAATTTATTTACCGTTATATCTAAACGGCTTTGTTCAACAGGCTTTAATAAATAATCAATAGAATTTTGTTCAAATGCTTTTATCGCAAATTGATCATACGCAGTCGAAAACACTACAATTGGCATGTGCTTTAAATTTTGAAGCATTTGGAAACCGTTCATTAGAGGCATTTCGATATCTAAAAAAATTAAATCGGGTTTGTGCTGCTCAATTTTTTCTAAGCCTTCTTTTCCATTGCCTGCTTCGGCAATGATTTCAAAAACACCTTCGTATTTAGAAAGTAGGCGAGAAAGGCGCTTACGAGCTAGTGGCTCATCGTCAATTAAAATAGTTTGAAAGTTCAAGGTTGTATAGTTTTAAGTTTTTTAAAAAAAAGAGCTATTAGCTTTTAGCTATTGGCCGATAGCTTTTCCTTTGGTAAAAGTAATCGAATTTCTTTATTGGGTTTGTTCATAATTTCAATTTCATAACCTGTTGCATACAGCAAATGCAATTTATCATGTAAACTTTTTATGCCATAACCCATTTGAATATCTTTTGGAAATAGGGGGCCATTATCATGCACAGTAATTTCTATATGATTGCCTTTGTCTTTTACAGAAATGCGAATGATGGCTTGTTCGGTAATTTTTGAAATTCCATGTTTAATAGAATTTTCAACCAAGGGTTGCAATAAAAAGCGTGGAATAGAAACATCTTCTAAATGCGAAAGTACATGCACTTTTATTTGTAAGCGATCTTCAAATCTTAATTTTTCAATATTTAAATAGGTATTCACCATCTCTATTTCATCCCTTAGAGTGGCCCATTGTTCATCACTACGGTTAATGCTGTACCTAAAAAATTTAGAAAGATTGAGCGTCATTTCTTCAGCCCTGTCTTGATCTTCATGAATGAGGCTGGCAATAGAATTTAGTGCGTTATATAAAAAATGAGGATTTATTTTTGCTTGCAAACTTTGCAATTGCGATTGGGTATTTTGTTCGTTAAGTTTTACAATTTGAATTTCTTTTTCTTTGAGTTTAGTGCTCATTTCTTCTTTTAGAGAATTATACCGCATAGAAACAAATCCTATTGCAAGACCGATAATAAATGGAAAGTAATTTATACTTTTGAAAGTTTCAATAAAATAATATGCTCTATGCTCTATAAGAGCATGAAAAAAACTTGCAATAGTAAATCCAAAAAACATTCCAAAAGCCATTATGCTCAAAACAATGATGTTTTCAATAATGGGTTTTTGTTTTTTTAATGAAGTAATTACATATGTTAGTTTTATTGAGTTTCCAATACTAAAACTAATACAAGTACTATAAAGTAGTGTAATTAGAAAATCATTTATATTTAAATGCTTTTGATTGGTTTTTGCATCAATAGTATATGCAATAGTAATAAATGCAGCTATTGCAATAGACATAAATGCAGCCTGAATATTAAACCTCAACCAACCTTTCCCTAATCGCTTATCTAAAATTTTCTCCAAAAAATATTTAAACATTTTATTTTCCCCAGGTTATAGTTATACTAATAGCCATTACTTTTGCAAATTTGCGAAACATTCTTCTTTTCATACTATAAATTACCCAACATTACTAACATCGCTACTTCTGAGCCTACAAATAAAACAAATAGGGCTGTTCCCCAAACCAATAATTCTTTTGTTTGTAATGCAAGTTTACTTTTAACGGCTAATCTTTTTACTTGGTACATTGATAAAGTTTTCATTTTGGTATTGATTAATTGTTATTGATAATTTGATGCATCAAAGATATTGCTGATGCTATAGAGAAAGAATAAATTTCTGACGAATGGGTATTTGGAGGGGATGAATGGGAAAAATATTACAAGTGCCACAACAAAAAAGCCTATCGACTAAGGTTTAGTCAATAAGCTTTCACTATTAAAATTAAATGTTATTTACAAGTAATTAAAAACTTATGCGATTCGCCATTATTGGGTTTTAATATGTAAAATCCGGTTTCAAAATTTTTAATATCAATAGTTTCTTGATTAACGAAGCTTATTATTTTTTTTCCATCAATACTGTAAATAGCTCCATCAACAGCTACATTAAAATAAATAGTATGGTCAATTACCGGATTGGGATAAAATGTAAGATTTTGTGAATCATGGGTAAGATTTTTTACACTGCTAGAGCCCGTGCATCCCGTTCCAATAGTTGCTAATACCTCTATTCCATTTACTGTAATCCATGTTGTGGTTGTTGAGGCAGTCCAATTGGTATTGTCAACATTATCTAATGTAGGATCGCACAAGGTCAGCGAAGATCCATCTCCATCAGCTTCTGTAGGCCAAGGGCTTTTATCAGTAAAGCTAACCGAATCTACGATTGAGCCATTAGCATCGCGAATGGTAATGGCTTCTCCGCTATTATTTAAGGCTCCACTATTCCATTGATGTGCAGAGATTCCAAAAGTTTTATAAAGAGCTTCTGAATCAACACACAAAATGTAATACGCGCCAGCGGCAATACTAGTTCCGTTAGATAAAGTATCTATAATTCCCGAAGTAAAATAATACCCACTAATATCAATCGTACCTTGTCCTTTATTATAAAGCTCAATAAATTCCAAAGAATCTGTATCGCTCTCAGGAGAATTATACATGATCTCGGTAATTACAATATCTGTTTGTGCAAAAGCAATGGTGGTTAAAAATATAAACGTAGATAAGATTGTAAATTTTTTCATGTGTGGATGTGTTTTATAATTTGTGTTGCAAAAATACTAGGTATTTTCTTGAAAAAATAATTACTTGACAAGTTTTCGGTTGTAATACTGTGCTATGAGTATTTATATTTGTAAAACTTAAGGGTTGTTAAATATCAAAGAGGCAAAATAAAAAAATTAGTATGTCAATTAGTATTCGAGAAATACAAAAGGAAGACAATTTGATCATTGAAAATGTAATTAGAACTGTACTTACCGAATTTGGAGTGAATCGCCCGGGCACTGCTTTTTACGATGAAAGTTTAAAACATTTATATGAGTCGTATACAACACCAAAAAGCATCTATTTTATTGCCCTAGTCAATAATGAAATTATTGGTGGAGCAGGAATTTTTCCTACTGATGGTTTGCCACATGATACTTGCGAATTGGTTAAAATGTATCTTTTGCCTAAGGCTAGGGGTTTAGGTTTGGGGAGAGAACTTATCACAAAATGTATGGCATTTGCAAAAGAAAAAGGATACAAAAATATATACCTGGAAACCATGCCTGAATTGCAAAGTGCTGTTAAAATATATCAGCAGTTGGGTTTTAAAAATTTATCTCAAGCTCTAGGAAATACAGGCCATTTTGCTTGCACGATAAGAATGATAAAAGAGATTAATAAAAACTAGCCCTATTATCTACAACATTTGCATTTTTTTCAAGTGCTTTGTATACTTCATAACCAACTCTTGCTTGCATATTTTTCGATAAAAAATCGATGTTTTGTTTGTAATCTGCCGGAGCAGTTACCTCACTTGCTGTTTCAACTTCTACTACATACACACCTTGCTCTCCTTTTATTGGCGTTGACATTTTTCCGGTAGGCATTGCAAATACGCTGCCTATTAAATCTAATTCTCTACCTAAACCCGGTAAACCACGAGCTGTAAATTTAATGTGATCTAAAGTGTCAACTTGGGTGGTAAGTTTTGTTGCTAATGCTTGTAATGAGCCGGCAGCACTAATATCTGCAGTAAGATCGCTTATTATTTTTTCTGCTTTTTTATCTTTTTTAACAGCCACTTCTATTTCTTCTTTTAATTCATCAATGGCAACATATCCATCATCATAAGTGGCTACTAAATGAGCAACAACTATTTTATTGCCAAATTCAAATGGAGTAGGTGTAATATCTCCTACGCTTGCACTCCAAGCCCAACGAACAAGTTCTCTCGGTGTTTCTAATCCGGGAATAGAACGATCGCTTTTCTTTAAGTTATCAGCTACTCGTTTATTTAAACCTTGTTCTCCTACAGCTTTATCAAAAGCATCGCCTGAATTATTTTCTGCGGCAAATTTGGTTGCTTTGGTATAAGCTTCATTTCTTGTTGCTGAACTGGCTTCTATTTTTGTTTCTAATACTCCTACTTTTATTTTTTCTTTAGGCGTTCCAATTTTTGTTACTTCAATTAAATGAACACCAAACTGCGTATTTACTACCATAAGCTGTCCTTTTTTTGCAGTAAAGCAGGCATCGTTAAAAGGTTTAACCATTTGGCCTTCGGCAAATGTTCCTAAATCTCCGCCTTTTTCTTTTGTGCCATCAGAACCAAACTGACGAGCCATGTCTTCAAATTTAGCTCCGGCTTCAATTGCCTTTTTAATACTGTCAATTTTAGCTGTTGCGGCTTTGTAATCTCCATTTTCAGCCTTTATTAAAATATGGCGTGCTTGCACAGAATCAGGACGAGTGGAGCGAGCTACTAATTTTGCTAATTTGTAAGCACCATCTTCAGTATAGGGGCCATAAACGGTTCCCACTGCAGCTTTAAATAAAGTAGAATCTATTACGTGAGGCAAATTACCTTGGGTATGGTATACATCATCAAAAGGAGTTTCTGAGTTAAGGCTTACAAATAAAGAATCCTCTTTGGTTTGTTGAAATTCAGTAAGTAAGGCGGTAACCTTTTTTTGTATGTTTTCAGAATCTTTTGCAGATGGAAAGATATCAAAACTAATGTATTCAAGCTTTCTAGAAGGATCTTCTTTTTTATAGTTTTGATCTTTGTGTTTTTCGTAATACTCTTTTATTTCGCTTTCGCTTACTTGTAAAGTTGAATCAGGAATATCGGCATACCGTTTAACCACGTAAGCAAATTTTACTTCTTTTTGTTGATCATTATAAGCTCGTTTTGCTTCTGCTTGTGTTACGTAAAGGCCTTTTGTAATAAGATTGTTGTATTTTTGGCTGGCACGATCTTTTAAAATGTAATCTTCAATTTCTAACCAAGCGTTTCTTTGTTCTTCGGTAAGGTTATCAAAGTTTTGTAAAAATTTAATAAGAGCACCTTTGTTAAATACATTGGTTTTGGGATCGGTAAAATTGGATGTAATTACTTGATGAATGTTATTTCCTTGAACCATATCCAATAACTCGTCATCGGTAACTGTAAGCCCCAAACTGCCATATTCCTTCTTCATGATTCTCTCATTCAACATTTGCTGCCATGTATCTTCACGCATTTTATCTTCGTCAACTTGTCCATCTCTTTGTCGACTTCTTGCATTGGTGAGGTTTTCTTGAAATTTTTGCTCAAATTCTTTATACCCTACTTCTTCACCACCTACTTCTGCAATATTAGTTTGAGGCCCTCCTTTAAGAGAATATTTTGAACTCAATAAATCTTGAAGAATAAATGATAATAAGGCAAGCCCTACAATAACAGTAATCATAAGCCCCATTCTATTCCTTATATTTCCAATAATCGCCATACTCTAGTTGTTAGTTTTTAGTTGTTCGTTATTCGTTGAAATTACCGATAAATTTATTGTTTTTAACTAACAACAAACAACTGATAACCAACAACGAATTTTGAGAAGGCGAATATACTAAAAATTTATATGCCTAGTATTCTTATGGCTAAGACATTTTTTTGACTACTATTGGCTCTATAATTGAGGCTCGACCCAATCTCCATATTCTTTGATAAGTTCAATAAGAGAATCTACAGCTTGTTCAGAGGGGATACTGCGTTTAACAACTTGTTTGCCCTTGTACAGAGTAATTTTTCCAATACCCACACCCACATATCCGTAATCGGCATCGGCCATTTCACCGGGACCATTTACAATACATCCCATTATACCAATTTTTACCCCTTTAAGATGAGATGTTCTATTGCGAATTTTTGCGGTAGTTTCTTGAAGATCAAATAAAGTTCTCCCACATGAGGGGCATGAAATATATTCTGTTTTAGAAATTCTAGTACGTGTTGCTTGTAAAATGTTAAACGCGGTTTTATTATTGAGTTCTATATTTTCTTTTGGAGAATCAGCAATCCAAATACCATCTCCAAATCCATCTATTAATAATCCGCCAATATCTGTTGCGCTGTATAATTGAAAATTTGATTCGTCAATATTTTGATAATTTCTTTTTACAATTACAGGGCAACTGCATTGAGATTGCAACAAATGGAAGAACATAGATCGAAGCTCTGTCATCGCACAAACACTTTCTGTTTCAAAAATTAAAACAGCTGTGTTATCTTTTTTGACGCATTGAATGAATGCCTCATTTAAACCATCAATAGTAACTTGAATAAAATTTTTGTGTAGTGATTTTTTAGTTTGATTCAAATATTCTTTAGCAGTAAAGAGTGGGAAACTCGATTTATTATCCGCATCCCAATATTCAGCATCTGAAATTATATTTAATGTTCCCGGAATTTCAAAATCAATTTTTCGTTTTCCTAAGTAAATATAATCACAAGCCATATCTGATAAATTCCATTTATCAAGAGTTGGGGCATACTTATATCCAATAGGCAATAGATCTGCCGGGGTCTTAATTGCTGCATTACTATAATCAATTATTACACGAGGAACATTTTTTCCACCTATATTTTGTACAGTAATTGCCTCTCTTTTATTGTACTCAAAAGGAGTATACAACCCAGCCTTAACATCAACCGTATTCGTAATTTGTAATTCGTAATTCGTAATTCTATTTTTATATCTCCCAACTAAGGCTTTCGCTACCGGAATTTCAAATTCCGGATCTTCTGTAAGAGAAACTCTAACGGTGTCTCCCAATCCATCTTCTAATAAGGTTCCAATGCCAATGGCCGATTTTATTCTTCCATCTTCACCATCCCCTGCTTCTGTAACCCCTAAATGCAAAGGGTAATTTCTATTGGTATCAATCATTTTATTTACTAACAAACGGTAAGCCTGAATCATTACTTGTGGATTACTGGCTTTCATTGAAAGTACAATGTTGAAATAGTTTTCATCTTCGCAGATACGTAAAAATTCCAATGCCGATTCCACCATTCCTAATGGAGAATCGCCATACCTACTCATAATACGATCTGACAATGAACCGTGATTGGTGCCGATACGCATAGCAGTACCGTATTGCTTGCAAATTTTTACTAATGGCAAAAAACGTTCACGTATTCTTTCTAATTCTGCATTATAAGTTACATCAGTATATTCAATGGTTTCAAATTTTTTCTTATCGGCATAATTTCCTGGATTCACTCTCACCTTTTCAACAATGCGTGCAGCTAATTCAGCTGCATTAGGAGTATAATGTATATCGGCAATTAAGGGTGTTGTATAGCCTCTTTTCTTTAATTCTTTTTTTATGTTTTCGAGATTTTGTGCTTCTTTTAAACTTGGAGCTGTTATACGCACGTATTCACAACCGGCTTCAATCATCCGAATAGATTGCTCCACGGTAGCTAGGGTATCCATTGTATCTGTAGTAGTCATGGATTGTACGCGAATGGGGTAATCTCCTCCAAGTGGGACATTTCCAATATTGACTACTCTTGTTAAAAATCGAGAGTAATCAAATAGATTATTGCAGTATTTATTTTTATCTGTAATTGCAGTTTCCATAGTATGGAGATCATGTTTTATGATGCTTCGACTACGCTCAGCATGACAATAGACTGCAAATTTACAAGAATATTATTGAAGTTTGAATATGAATGCGTAAGCACATTAGCTAATTATCTCATCAGCTCATTACCCCATTAACTATTGCCCCCATATTGCATTAAAAATGCTTTTAAAAATTCATCAATACCGCCATCGAGCACAGTTTGAGCATTAGAGGTTTCAAAATCTGTACGATTGTCTTTTACTAATTTATAAGGATGTAGTACATAATTTCTGATTTGCGAGCCCCATTCAATTTTCATTTTTCCTTTTTCGATTTCTTCACGGGCAGCCATCTTTTTTTTCATCTCTAATTCATACAAGCGAGATTTTAATAATTGTAAGGCTTTTTCTTTGTTCTGTAGTTGAGAGCGACTTTCTGTATTTTCAATGGCAATGCCGGTTGGTGCATGGTGTACACGTACTCCGGTTTCTACTTTGTTTACATTTTGTCCACCCTTACCTCCCGAGCGAAAAGTATCCCAACTGATATCGGCCGGATTAATTTCAATAGTGATGGATTCATCAACTAGGGGGTAAACATAAACAGAAGCAAAAGACGTATGGCGTTTATTTGCTGCATCAAATGGAGAAAGTCTAACTAAACGATGAACGCCATTTTCCCCCTTTAAATACCCAAAGGCGAATTCTCCTTCAAACTCAAGGGTTACAGATTTTATGCCTGCAGTTTCTCCATCTTGAAAATCAATTTCTCTAATTTTAAAGCCTTGTTTTTGTGCCCACATAATGTACATGCGCATGAGCATGGCTGCCCAATCTTGGCTTTCGGTACCGCCCGCTCCGGGGGTTATTTGAATTACTGCACTCAGTTCATCGCCTTCGGCACTGAGCATATTTTTAAACTCTAAATCTTCAAGCAATTTTAACGTAATGTTGTATTGGTCTTCTAATTCTTTTTCGGAGGCATCACCGGCTTTATAAAAATCGAACATCACAGAAAAATCATCCACACTAGAATTTAATTTAGTGAATAATTCTGTCCAGCTTTTTTTAGTTTTAATTTGCTTAAGCAGTAATTGCGCTTTTTTAGGATCGTCCCAAAATTGAGGATCGCGCGTTTTTTGTTCTTCTTCTGAGATTTCTATTAATTTGCGGTCGATGTCAAAGATACCTCCTCAACGCATCTTTGCGCTCCACGAAATTCTTTACGTGGTCTATTGTTACTACCATAGTGCAGAGTATTTAGGCTGGCAAAGGTACATTTATTTTTAAAGTTTTACGCTGGCTGGATAAGAAAATGAGCGTCAAGTGTTCTGTCAATATCTTTAATAAATTCATTTATTCTATTGAAAATTTTAATATCTGCAATTGCCCATTCGGTATATTGTTGGTATGCTTTTCCATCAAAAATAACATTTCTCATTTATGATGGAATTTTTGCATAAGAGCTTCAAATTCTTTACCAGTAAAATTTACTGTATTTCGATTTCCCTTTAGATTTTTATACGACTTTTCAATTCTTGAATTAGCATCATTTTTGGATTCGTCTTGAAGTACACTGGGAATTCTGTTAGAAGTTATTTGCACTTTTATTTCCTGATTCTTTTTAAACAATGATTTTATTGCATTCAAAAAGCTAAGGTTTAAATCAGATGCTTTTAATATAAATACTGTCTCCATTTGATTTAGCTATTTTCAAATTATTGTTTCAAAAGTACTAAAACACGCTATAAAAGCAAAACAGAATAAGCATAACACCCATAGCTGTTTGGAATTTATAATAAGATTACAAATCTTATTTTATTAGGTTTGGTTTACAAAACCAAATCAGCCGCCTCCATTACGCATGATCACCCTTTGTGCAAATGAACATGCGAACTAGCTAGGGGTTAGTCTATATAAATTGAACTGCTTATCTTATCTTTTCCTGGAAATAGAACATGATAAACCCCTCTTGACAGATTTAAATAAGATAAGTTATATGTTTTGATAATACTCCGATAGTTATCGGAACTATTTTCCCAATCATTTTCTAAAATATATATTTGACCTAAAGAATTTATTAAATAAACAGCAGTTGGATTTATTGCATTAAGGTTAATTGTTAATTCTTTGGTTATACTATTATAAAACAAATCATTTGTTTTTTGAGTTAATTTATTTTCAATGATGCTTGTTGCAATAGCATCATTTATTTTAGCCAAATAAGCATCATTGCTTCCGGAGTTTTGGATAGTAAAATTATCCCATTGAATGCTGTTACTACTAAAAGATCCACATATATATACATTTCCAAAAGCATCTGCATTAATATCAAATGCATAATCATTTAAGCTTCCTCCTTCACTTAGTGCCCATAATTCATTTCCGCCAGAATCAAGTTTCATTAAAAAAATGTCATTTAATCCTTGATTGGCCATACTAAAATTTCCTATACTTAAATTTGTAGTTTGAAAATAACCGGCTAAATATACATTGTTATATGCATCAACAACAATGGACTCTGCTCCATCATAGGATGTACCTCCCCAACTTTTTCCCCATACCTCATTTCCACTTGAATCATATTTTACAAGCAATATATCCCTATTGCCATTACTGGTTAAAATTTGATTGTTAACAGATAAGCTATTTGAATAATAACCGGATACATATACTTCTCCATTATCTGCGACACTAAGGCCTTCGCTTATATCATTTCCGCTGCCACCAATAGATTTGGCCCATAAAGAAGATGTAAGATAAGGGGCTACTTTAATTGTAAAGGCATCATTACTACCTGATGTACTTAAACTTTTTCCTCCAAAATTAAAATCTGTACTATTAAATTCACCGCTTACATAAATATTTCCATTTTTATCTAAATCTATAGATTCAATCAGGTCATCATTACTTCCTCCTCCCGGCAGATAATTGTTAAGAATACCTGCATAATAATTCACAATAAAAATATCATTGGCAGAGCTGTTATTAAATGTATAATTATACCAATCAAATAGCAGCGTATCACTGTCATAATATCCGGCAATATATACCAGTTCATTTTGAAATAGAGTATCAACCACAACACCTTTGCAGTAGTCATCTCCGGTGCCTCCCACAACTGCTCCCCATTGATATTTTCCTGATGAATCTAATTTAGCCAGGTAAACATCTTTTCCTCCATTATAGTAATATAAATTGCCATCAATTTGAAAGTTATTACTGCTAAATTCCCCTACAACATAAATATTTCCATAGATATCAGTACAAACCCCTTCGGCATATTCTGAATCAGTTCCACCAAAACTTTTGCCCCAAATTACTTTACCATTTACATCATATTTAATTAAAAAAATATCGAATGTGCCAAATACAGAATTATTGTTTAATGTTATACTTCCAAATGTAATTGAAGGGCTTGCAAAATATCCGGTAAGGTAGGTATTTCCAAAAGGGTCGGAAGCTGTGCTTACAGCAAATTCTTTGTCATTTCCTCCTCCGCTCATTACCCATTCCCAGTAGGGAGTTTGTGAAAAACAAAACATATTAAATACACAAAGAAATATGATGATGGTAATTGCTTTCATTATAAACTATTTTTAATTTTTTTAGGATTACAAATCCTATATGAATAGGTTTGGTTTACAAAACCAAACCAACCTCCATTACGCATGCTCACCCTTCATCCAAACGAACATACGAACTAGCGGGGCTATTTAATTGGTTGTGGCGTGCCAACTGTAGCCCCTGCCCCAACCTGACCATTAGGTAGTTCATACTGAGTCATACCTCCTGGTGCATTTACGGCTGGCCGTGCGGCTGCAACTCCCGTTCTTAGAGTAGCGCCAGCTGGCACTGTAACAGGCACAATATGTGTCGGTGCTCTATTTGTAGCCAAGCCCTGTTGCAATTCAGCTCCACTCTTACCAGCTACTTCATCAGGATCTGCAAGCCAAGCACCTGTTGGCCTAGCCCCTGTGGTTGGATTACCGGGCTCAGTACCTCTCGGCAGAGTTACATCCTTCTTAAGAGTAATATCCCATACCTCACTGTTAGTATCGTATGGAGGGTCCCATCCTTTTGCCGGATTCGTATGAGGAGCATTTGCGGCTGTGGGATTAACCCTATTTGCTGTTGCCAAAGTACCATCACCAGGCTGAACAATTATCGTGTTTGAATTCGAAGATGATGCAACTTCTTCAACTACATTGGCAACTGCAGCCTCTACTTGGCTTCCTGATGATAAGCCAATATTAAAATTGTCTTCCCCTGTTAGTAATCCACCACCAGCGGCAGCTAAAGAATTCCCAGCTATCAAATCACCTCCATAGCCAAGATAAGCCAATCCAATTTCTCCTCCTCCCATAATTATTAAACCTCCTGCAGTTCCTGTTACTGCGCCACTTACTAAGCCAACAACATTAGGAGATCCGTCTGCATTAACCGCAGGAGGGGTAGTTGGATCCAATCCTTGAGCAACATAGTTCCAAAGCATAGCCCCTAACACCCAACTTTTACCGGTATGATCAACATACATAACCGGATTATTATTGCAGAAATTATATGTTGATAGGGACGGATATTTATTTTCTAAGGGATCTCCACTTAACCATCTACCCACTAAAGGGTCATAAATACGGGCATCAAAATCATAACTATTGTTATTCCCTTTTAATTCATCGTCTTTTTCTTTGTCTTGAAAGCCATAGCGGTAGTTGCTTGTAGGTGTAACTGTACGCAATGGCATTGTGGCACCAAAAGCATAATGATCAGTAGCTGCATAAATATTGGCTGTGAATACACTGCTTGATGCTGTTTTAACATCAGTAATAACAACACGGGCATTGCCTAAATGGTCTTTTAATTCGTAATACTTGCTGTTAACCGTTCTGCTGAATACGCTACTGGTAGCCGCAGTAGTATACAAAACACTGCTTGGTTTGTACATGCCTAATCTCTCTGTTCCATTAATTGAACATTCTGATAAATAGGTGTTGGCTCCATCTGTATTACTATACATTACTAATTGTCCTCCAGATGCATCCTTTAAATAATAATATTTTGAATCGGACCCACTTGTTGGATGTACTTTTTTCATGATTCTATTACCCAGTGCATCGTAATAAAAATTAATGGTTTTATCAGAACGGCTGGCAGTTTTAACTTTTCCATTGGCATACCAAGTAATACTTGTTAGCCCGTTTTGCGTGTCTTTAGTTAATCTACCTGCATTATCATAACTGTAGTTGCCTGAAGATTGATCATCAAGATCGGTATCATAAGTGCTTGAAGAAACATTATCATCAATATAACTCAAACGATTTGTAGTGGATGGATAGGAATATGTCAAGCCATCCATTTTACCTTTGCTGGCAGAGCCATACCTGGAAGCAGTTAAAATATTTCCATTATCATCATAAGAAAAAGTTTCGGAATAACCGGAACTGGCCACTGCCGTATAACCTGAGCCTGAAGTAAAATATTTTAAGGAAGAACTAATTAACCTGCCAATATCATCATAAGAATATTGGGCAGTTAAGGGTGTAGTATTTTTGTAATACGTTGTACTTGTTACTCCGCTTATGGTAGAAGTATTCCAAATTTGGTCACTAATTAATCCGCTGTAATATGATTTAAAATCGCCTGAATAGGCAATACTCATGGTATTGGTATTTGCGCTTGCATATTCAAATGGTGAACCGGTATGAACAAAATCATAGGTATGGTAATTTAAAATTTCGGCAAAGGCATCTTTGGCAACTTTTTGATTGGTGGTAGTACCGGAAGTATTGCCATCATAACCGGGATCGGTTGAGGCTGACATGGCGGGATTGTTAATTGCTTTTAACCATCCATTAAGCGTGTACACATAATCTAAACCCTGCACTTTATCCTCGCCTAATTGCGAACGCTTGAGAGGGCCATGTGCATAATAAGAATACAATGCATCGGTATCCCATATTACACCATCTCTTGAAGTTTTTGCGGAAATTAATCTATTGTCATCATCATATTGGTACCAATGGCGAAACTGATCTCCCTGGCCTTCGTTATAAATTACTTTAGTTACTTTGTTACTTATTAAATCATATTCAAAGCGTATGTATTGTTTACCTATGTCAGGCAAGTTTTGTATAAGCCATTCAACATTGCCATGTGGGTCGTAACTGTAATAGGTATATACATCATCAGTTGTTCCCGATTGATTTTCGGCTTTTGTGTAGCTCACTCTGTTGAGCAAATAACGCTGAGAAGAAGTAGTAGTTCCATCAGTATAAATACCATCACTACTTGCAGTAGTATAGTATGTAAATGTTTTTTCTTCTTCAGTGCCTAAAGAAGGGTATGATTCATCGTCAACATGAGAAGCAAAATCTGTAGCATGTCCTTTTCCGCATTCAATTATGCGACCAAATGCATCATGCTTGATATAGGTGAATGTGCCATCTGTTGTTTGTTGTGCATCTTGTGAGAAACGAACCAGGCCAACGGAATTATAACTAACATTTTTTGTACCGCCATCGGGAGTGGTAGTACTTACCATTTGCCCTAATGAATTATAATCGTAAGTTGTTACAAAAGTATGGGCAGGATGTTGTGTGCGACTACTTACGGTTACAACACCTTTAGGTGGTACTGTTTTTACAAGATTTCCTACACGATCATAATAATACAAGGTGTAAAAATGTGTGCCTTGGGTATAGCTATAGGTATATGCATCATGAATAGCCGATATTTTTTCGCATGAAGATTGATAGGCAATGGTAGCATCATTTAATTGTTGTTGTTTGCAGGATGCTAGTTGTGCATTTACAAGGTTTCTTAAATATTCTAAATTGGTTTGCTCGCATGTTTTTAATGTGGTTGTAACGTCTGGTGTAAGCGTAGGAAAGTCTGTCCATCTGTAGCAAACAGTACAAGAATAAGAACCACTGCAAGAAGTTATATTACTTATTACATCTTTATAGGTATATGTGCTGGAGCTTGAAACATAGGTATACAATTGTAATTTAGTACCAGATAAATAAAATACACTATTGGTATTCATTTTATATGAAGCAGCAGTACCGGTTATATCACATGGAGACTTGCCTTCCCATTGAGAACTGTGTTCAGCATAAATAGCATTAATTTCTGTTTGAATATCCGTTTTATCAAGATTAAAAGGAAGAGAAGACGCAGATGAAATTGTATCTGCCAGCCATTCATTTAACTCTTCGGTAAGTTCATCTTGATAATATTTTGTTTCGGTAACGGTTGTATAGTCTCCGGTGCAAGCAGTGGTGCCGGCAATTTCAACTTCAGGATATCCGGTAAAAACTCTCTGAAATTTTGTTTTTTCATCATCAGTACCTACTTGAGAAACATAAGTGGTGCTGCCCGATGTTGCGGTGGTAACCGTGAGTTGGCAATCTGTTTCGCACTTTTCACGCATAATATAACCCAAGCACCAAATTTGTTTTTCAGTTGCGGTTACATTATTTTGTGCATACAAATCGCGAATTAATTGATCGAAATTTCGATAATCGCAATAGGTAGTACATGAATCTTCGAGTAATTGTACCATTGAATTGATACAAGTTACATCAGCGGCAGAGCAGCTTAATCCTGCCCAACCTAATGCATTTTGAACTTCATCTGTTGATGAAAAATCTTCTTGACCTAAAATACAATTGTAAAATTGTTCCCAATATTTAGTGCTATAATCTTCTGTTAATTGATCTGCGCCTTGTATAAGTAAGCCTCCTCCTGCCGAAGTTGCTGCAGTTGCTTTACCAGAGGCGTCTATTCCAAATTCTGTTGCGCAGCTAGCGTATGTGGTAGTGGTACAGGCTATCCAATCTCCAATACAGATGTATTTATAAGCATACATTCGATACGTATCATCATTGGAAGAAACGCCTCCAATTTCACGCCCTACCTGTGTTAAAAAATACTGTAATAAATCGAAAGATTTTTTTGTTCCTGTTCTATCTCCATTTTCATATTGTAATTCGGGATAAGCGGCAACGCATTGTTTCCAAACTTGCCATAAAGTATTTGGGTCATAACCTCCTCCTCCATCAGCAGCCGACTTTGCCATGTTTGCAATTAAGCTGTTAAACATACCGGCTTTGCCAATAATTTTAGCCGTATTTGCAGCATCATAAGTTATCATATCTGTAAAACTTCCGGACGACTCCGCTGAGTTTGCCGAGGTATTGGTATAAAAATGATCATTTTCAGAACCATTGTTATTCATTACCATCCAATAGCCCGTTAATTGGGCACCCTCATCAATATTAGGCTCAAGGCCTACTGAGTTACCTGATTTGCTTATATTATACGGAAAGTAATTGCTGCCTTGATATGATTCAAGCACTGTTTTTAAATTACTTGCATAAGTACCCAAGCCAGTTTTCCCATTGCCTATTGATACATTATCGATAATTTTTACAGAATTAACATATACTGTAATTTTACAATCATTATCTGTATTATCATTTCCTGTAAACGTTATATAACTAGGGCTGCATGAAACACCATCATCATAAAGTTTGTCTCCTGCAGTTGGAGTATAGGTAGCATAGTTGAAAAAATAATTGGTAAGGTAATAGCCAAATCCTTTACTGCTCCATGTATCAAAAAGCAATGCTTCAAAATCACCTATCTGGTCATCGCAATTAAGTATGGGAAGGGTAAGGCTACAGCAACTGCTGGTACTGGCAGAAGGTATGGTAACTTCTGTTTGTCCGCTTGTAGTTGCAAAAGTATTGAGATAAGTATTTACATCATCTAAATCTCCAGCATCTATTTTATCAAGCAATACAGAAAAATTAGCATCATTATTATTGTCAACATTGCTTGCAACATTATCTAAATGTTCGCTTAGATATTGGTTGCCGGTGCTTGCGTTGGTATTATTAAGCGTAATTCGTTTTCCAATAATATAATTTCCGGCAGATGGAATGCTTACAGAAGTGCTGTAAGATGGATAACTTGCACTACTCATTGAAGCGCAGGCTGTAGGATTATAAGTTAATGAATGCGAAAATAAATTGGTGGTAGAGCCATCGCTTTTTATATACAGTTCAATAGTATAATCACAACTGTAACAATAATTGCCACATTCGGCCTGAAATTGCGATGGCGTTAAATTGTATGAAATAGTTAGGGGTTGGGCTTGGTCGAAACTTACTAATTTTGAACCTTCAATGGTATTGGGATCAATTTGCGTGTTACCGCTTACGCTACCCGAAATAGTTTGTCTTGAATAGTTTGTAAAATGGCTTAATGTTGATGCGCCATCGCCTGAAAGGCAGGTAGCAATGGTTTTTCCATCAAGGGTATTATAGCTTATGGTTGTAACTTTATCTTGATTGGTAGTTGTAGATTTAATTACAGAAGTATCTGCAGGGGTTTCATCACCAAATAATGGAATTAATTCTCCTGCATCAACAGCAGAATAAACTGTGGTAACTGTTCTGGCAACGCCATCTGTATTTCCGCCTCCAATTCTATAAATACTACCTGCACCACCGGCTTCTTTAGGCCTATTGGTGCCATCATTTTTATATAATACGCGTGTAAAAGGATAGCCATTGGCCGATGGAACACCTTGATCGGAATAGCTGCTATTATAATAGGTAACTGCATCTCCACCGGCAATAGAACTTGGGCTGCTATAATTGGAATTATCATCAAAATTTTTTGCATTATAAAATGTACCATCACTTGCTGTAATAAATGAGCTCTTGTATTTTAAATAATCTTGGCTAATGGGGGTAGGTAAAATTGAACCTGCATTTCTTCCTGAAAAATCGTATAAAGGTGCGGTAACAATAACTTTATTATCTGTTTGCATGTGCACTTGACTTTGTTTCACATTTTGCAATCCATCAGCAAAACTTATTTTTTCAGCATTAAGATTATTTTCAGTAAATGAGCGGGCAAAAATCCAATTTTTGTCAACATCAGTTTGGGTATAATAAAATACATAATTAGGCAAGCCGCCTGAAGAAGTATAATAAGCTTCGTTATCCATTAATTGGGTATAATCACTCCAAGCGCCCCAATTAAGGCTATTGCCAACACCGCCTGAATTGGCAGTGCCAATAGGGCGTACTCTCCATGCATAGTAACCGCTTCCCTGGGCAAGGGTTAAACTTAATGAAGTAGCCCCTCCATTTACATCAATGGTTAGGGCTTTTGTCCAATCAACAGTACACTTTACATTTAATGTACTATAATCATTCGTACCATCTCCATTAACATCTGCATTTTGATTGTATAAACGCAGTAGCTGCAATTGGTAATCGTTGATGTAATGGCAATCGGGCGTCCAACTAAAAGTGGCAACATTATTTGCAACTGCCACAGTTGATAATGTTACAAAAGGCATCACATTATACGGAGCTGTGTTTACATCAACACTATATGATTCTTCTACCCAAGCTTGCACTTGAGGTGTACTCATTCCGGTCCAAGCATTTGAAAAAGAAGAAGCATTTACATTTAATGATGTTATACCCGAATAATAACTTGTAAGGTTGATCACATAAACCTGCTCAGGAGTAGTTTCATTAATGGTTAAAATTTGGCTTGTGGCGCTACTCGATTGCCCACTCGAACTATAATACTTGCCGGCATTATCTGTTATTTTAATGGTTACATTAGACTTATATGATGAAGTTGCAGAGCCACTAGAAGGCCATTTTTCATAATCATCACCGGTATTAAATTTTACATATAATTTTGCGCTGCTTATAGTTTTGGTTAAACAAGTGGTACTTGGTAGTGTTGTTGATTTGGTACTACCGGATGTTGAAGTAGCAGATGATAATTCAGAAGATGAAAAAGTAATAGTGCTGGCAGCAGTATAGCTTTCTGAATTATAAGGCGTAAATAAATAATACGTATTATCGCTATTGGCTTTTGATGCAGAATTTAAAGTATTTGATGTTGAAGAATATTGAACGTAGGTGGAGGCTGAACCATTTTTTAATGCAATGGTTGAACTGATACTGGAAGTGCCTTTATACATATCAACGATCATCACCCTATTGGTAGTTTCTTCAAGCACAATGGCAAAGTACAATTGATCGGGCACGCTACTGCATTTATCAGATGAAGATGCAGTAGAATAATAACCCATTTTAAAATCGTACCATTTTATCCATACTTGTCTGTAAGGGTAAGTGCCAAAAACTTTGGTATATACTTTATCATTAGATCCGGTAGAGCAATTGGTAACGGTATATGTAGTTTTTCCATTGCTGGTTGTGCTTTTATAATAAGACGCAAATCTATCCCAAAAAGCAGCTATTGTTGCAGAGGTACAAGTAGTAGAAGATATATCGGCATTATCAATAGTTAAAGAAGGGTCGGTTGGTGTAGAAGAAGTAGTGGGCACGAACTCTAACATTCCATTACCGCTTACCTTAAAATAGGATACTGTACCTCCAAATAAAGAAAAGGTAAACGGATGAGAAGCGTCACTTGCATCTATACTAGAAAGCGTAACGGCTCCCGACCAAGCATTGGTAGATGTGCTAGCAAGAAAATCACTTGTATTGGCAGAATTGCGAATGGCGGTCCAGCCTGAAGTTGCATCATCTGACTCATTATTATAGGTGCCATAAGGATTAAGATAATGAACCGGATTTCCGGAACCTGTTGTTACCGTTCTGTAAGTTGAAGTAGCATTTGCATAATTGGCATAATAAAACCCAACAAGTATTATAAAAATTTGTATAAAGGCGGTTCCAAAAATTGTATTTTTTTGTTTCCTCTCCCTTAATCCCTCTCGAAGAGAGGGACACAAACTGTAATTTTCAGAACCGCCCAATAATGATTTGATAGATGTTGATTTCATATCGCTTAATTTTTTACTTTTTATAATGCTATTTTATCTTGTTACAGTTGGCATGTTGTATTGTGTTTCAGTTACTGTTTTTATGCCATTTTGTGTTTCAACCATTTTTCTGGTTAATTTACCCTCATCGTTGTATTGATAAAACAATCCAAAATTTTGATCATCGAACTGTGCAGTTAATCTCATATTGGTTAAGTCATACACATAAGTTGTTACCTGAGCATTTAATGGCTGCATGCGTACATCATCCACGTAAACTGTTGCTCCACTGCTATAGGTTACCGTAATGTATGGTGTAATATTAGTCGATTCTGTTACGGACGACCAAGAACTAGAAAAAGCTGATAACTGGGCTTCAAATAAAGTCCATTCGCCAACCCTTGCCACTTTCGTAAATGTTTGTGTACGGTTATAGGATGATGTTGTGGGATGATTAAAATGAAGTGTTAAAACAGGATCAGTGCTACTTCCGGTTTCTTTAAGCCATAACTTAGATACTAAGCCATAATTTTTAATTTGGTTTTTAAAGGGAATGGTTTTTAATGAAAAATTGCTTGACGAAGTAATTTGATAGGAATAATTACCTGAATGTGAAATTCCCGATGTTCGTGTTCCACCTGATCGTGTATAATTATCTTCGGCATGTGTATCATCAATGGTTTCATAACTATCATACATTACCGTTTCATAATCTGTATTGCTTCCCATTAAATATGGAATAGAATAGTTTTGTAAATATTTTGCAACACTTTTTACTCCAATAATATTTTGTTCTTCAATTGGCGAGCTATTGGGAGAATATTTTGTAATGGTATCTGTTGTTTTCCATGCGGTAAATGATTCATTGGCTACAGGATATTCCCAATTAAAAACGGTATAATCACTATAAATACCGGCATTGGTAACCCTGCTGCTCGAATTATCATTTATGCCACTTATATCTGTACTATAAGCATCAGTTGAATTAATATTCCATTTGCCTTTTTTTGCATACTCGTATACATTTACATCATAATCTGTTGTAGAGGTATAATTGGCATTGTATGCTGCAGCTATATCAGATGGCAATTCATACGCATCGCTTAATGTAGCAGCAGATGCGGCAATAATATTGCTGAGTTTTGTGTATGGATATTGGTCGGGGCAAAAATCAAAGCATCCTGTTACTCCTGAACTGCAATCTAAATCTGTATAATTACCAAACATTAATTCTCCCGATTCATCGTTGATGTAGAAATTTTGATTGCCGTCATAATAAAAACGTTCTGAACAATTATCGCCTAAAACAACTGTAATCACATTTTCTTCATAATACGACATTGATACATTCATGCCGGAAATTTTATTGCAATTTGTTCCGTCACTAATTTTAACAGAACTGGTACTAAGCGTAGTTGATTTTGAAGAATTAAATGTTAGCGGTAATAAGGCATTTAATACATTTACAACTTGGCTTGTTCTATCAGAATAATCAACCGGATATTCAGTAACAGTTGGTGAGGCACCATAAGAGGCGAGGCTGCCCACATTTGTTCCTAATTCATTTTTTCTTCCGCTATTGAGAATGTCAACTGTAACAGCTTCTTCCGGACTTGTAGAGTGGCTATAAAAATCTCCGGTAGTTAATAATGGAATACTTAAGCCATTCACACTTTCTACATTGTATACTTCTACACTTCCTTCGCTTGATGGCGTAACCGCAATTAAATCTCCGGGAGAAAAATAACTTGCACAACGGCATGGATCATCTCCTGATACGTTTAAGGTATACCCACTCTTTGTAAAAGAACATGCGCCATCATTGCCTAATACAGCACCTTCGGCTAAAGATTTGCGATCAAGCTCCGAGTAATAATGCGTTCCGGGAAAATTATAAGAGATAATGGATCCATTTTGTGCTGTGGTAGATGTGCCAAGTGTTAAGCCGTTAAATCCATCATAAGATTTATTTACCATAGGAGCGCCCGTATGCTCATCAAAATCAAGGCATGAAGATGTATTATAAACACCATCTTGAAAACTTTTTACACTTTTTACAATGGCCGGATATGAAATTACTTTTGTAATAACATGGGTAAATATATTGGCAATATTAGCACTAAAATAAGGTACCGCGGTTGGCCAAGGAATGGTAATGGGCGGTGTAGTAGGTGTTACTCCTATGCTAAAATCAAGTTCAAGTGATGAAGATTTTGTTGTATCAGCAACTACACGAGATTCCATTACTACTTCTGTTTGTTTGCCCAATGCAATTTGATCATAATCTACACCTTCTGTTTGCCATTTCCATTTATCAACAGCATTTAAGGGCTCTCCCGGTTGGTAATACTCATATTCTTTTTTACTGCTTAAATGCGCTTTGTCAAGATTATCTACATCACTATAATCTCCCGACCAAGTTGAAACTGTTTTCGGTTGCCCATTCATACCATTAATAATAAAACGATAGCCTTGACTTGCCCAAGCATTGTTTACGGTTTTTGGATACAAGAGTGTAATATACCAAGGGTCGTCTTTTTCTTTACTGAGAGTAGTATACTCCACAGCATTTGTTGTAACTGTACTTCCACTTGAGTTTTGATAGGAGTATGTTCCATCAAAAGGATAATCTTTAGTAGTGTAAAATTCTTTTATTACAAATCCGGTATTGTTAGCACCTCCTGTAATTCCACTAAAAATATTTTTAGAAACTATTCTTGAATAACCTACAGATGCACCGGGCAAGACACCTGCGCCAATTGGGCCTTCAAATTGTTCACGGTCTTTTCCTGAAATTGCTTTTTGCACCCAGGTAGTTTCAGTATGTTTATTGATATAGGTAATTAATGGATTTTCATCTTGTCCTTCTGAGGGTTCGTTGCTTGCTACACCGCTTGATTTGCCATTTATATTTTGATACACATATTCTGTTCCTACCAATGTTTTATCTTGGTTGCTCGATTCTAATCCGGCATCATACATCAATACTCTTTTTACTCGAATGCCACCACCTTTTTTTGCTACGGGAATAGGGACTCTTATATATGAATTTGCTTCATCTATATCCATACATACGCTTGTTTCTGCAGCGGTAGATGCTAATCGGGGAATAAATGAAAGTACTCCATAAATAGTTTGCATTATACTCGAAAATGTAGGCTGCTCGTTACTAAATGTTAAAAGATCGCTAATTGGACAGAAATCAGACAAATCAACCATTCCTTTGCGAACACTATTGTGATAATCTACACAAACTTGGCGTGGGATATCAAAATCGTCATCATGGCTGCTATTATCTTCAAGTAATAAATAAACTCCGCTTGAGGTACTCTGAACATCTTTTACATTTACATATCCGTCTATCCATTCCGCATCGCATGCATCAAGCGCTGCGCTTCCTGTTGCTAAACTATATAGAAACTTGAAATAAATTTTTTCAGGATCTTTTCCATTTTCTCCATTTATATATTGTTGCCGAATATAAGCCGCAAGGTCTGTTGCATCAGTACTTCCTGCAGCTATTCCAAGATCATCGAGGTTTAAATAATATTCATCGCCCCTATTAGTTTCTTTTCCATCACTTGAAGTAATGGATGAAATTGAAACCATTGCAGTTGCTTTTCTATCTTGCACATAAGCATATTCATGTTGTTCGTATTGCACATGAATTTCGCCACCGCTTGGTAATTTAATTTGCTTTAATTGCCATGCTGCAGGATCAAAAGTTTTAGCGCTACCATCCATTCCGGTTGAAGGTGTTTGATCTACCCAAGGGTTCATTCTATTATGCCTTGCTTCTCCATCAACTTGGTAAAACCCCCAACGATCAATATTATTTGCATTATAAGTAGGGTTTTGTGGATCGGTATCGTTAGTTGCAATAGCATTTGTTGTTGCAGTAGCCAATCCGTTATAATCATCCAGGCTTGAATATTTAGAAGGATATTTTCCGGAAGGATAGGTATATCTAAAATCATAAGTTGAAACACCGGCATTTTTTACATTGGTATATTCTACCCAAACTCTTTTTAATGTTAGTTTTCCATTGGCGTTTGAAAAATCGGTTGCCGTTTTAGGATCAGCATAAGTACCCGATGAATTGGGTAAGTTTTGCATTACAGAATAATCATACTGAAAATGTATGGTTTCAATAATGGGGTTATCACTTAAATTAGTATTATCCCCATCTTTTGCATACAATACTATATTATCTAGTTTTTTTGTGTGTCTAGCGCCATGCGTTCCACTACTATTTGCAGCAGTATAATCATCACCTGCTTCTAAACCATCAAGGCGATCGAGCGTATTAAATACGGCAATATGGGTTTTGGTTTCAATGGTATTTACATAATAAATTTGTTTGTTACCACTTGAAAAACCGCCCATATCATCTTTGTCGTCAGCTAAACGACCCGTGTAATTAAAAAGACCTGTATGAGGAATTCTCCAATGGTAATCGTCATAAAGTTTTGTATAGCTCAATTTTGTCCAACCACCAAAATCATCATTGCTGGGGCCATTCATTGTTCTATCAACATAGCTTGGCGCATGTATTTCTGTTAAAAGCCAAGCATTCGCATATTGATCTGAGCAAGTTTCTCCGGCTACTCTTTTATTGCTAGTAATATCAGTTTCCGGATTTGTAATTTCAGAATATACGATGTAATTTTTTTGACCTGCGTCAATATCAAATGAAAGATTTTTTTCATTTGATGAATAAACCGGAAGGCCATAAACATATTGAGATCCTGAATTATTATAAACGGCAAATTCTCCAATTTTACTACCGGATGAAGATGTTGAGGTTGACCTATCATACTTTTTGTAAATTATATTACTTGAACCATCAGCATTGGTTGTATAAGTCATGTCTTGACCTAAATGATATCCAATAAATGATGATCGTGTAGCACGGCCGGTTAGTGAATGGCCCAAAGGATTTACAGTTGAAGATAATGTTGAAGGCACAACAGGATAATATTGTTTAAATCCCGGAGGCCAATTACCATCTTCTGTAATGGTAGCGGCTTGTGCATCATCGTTGCCAAAATCAAATGCCCCACCTTGATCACCTATAAAATTGAACCACATAGGTTCGTCTCCGGAATTGGAAAACGCATAAGCGCTATTACTGCCATTATCATTCCATTGCTGAATGGTTAAACTTTGTTTGCCTGACATTCCATTATCCATTATACCGCTTCGTCCACCTCCACCGTTATCCGCCCCCAGCATTATATCCACGCCTTGGTTATACATATCTGTTTCACTTCTCTTATACTCAGGCCTAAACTGGCCAACAGTTTTGCTATATGCCCGAAATGTCCCCACGGGACCTTCTCCTGTTACCGAAAACATATCCGCATTGCTAAATGGGGTGCCTAAATTGTAATCTCTTAAATTAAATGGAGTATCATGTTCTGTCCAATAGTCCATTAATGTGCTCTCTTCACCTTCTTCTAAGGCGTGATACGAATACAGGTACCCATCATAAGTAAGATCTTCTTTTTGTTCAGATGACTGCAATGAAAATGTACCATAAAATTCTGCCCCAAATCCAACCGGAAATGCAGATAGCTCATACTGAGTACCTACATTTATTGCATAATTATAAGCAGTATATTTTGGAAAATTGGTTTGATAATTATTGTTGTGTAGTGTATATGCCGCAAATTGACTTGATGCCCCCCTCTTATTAATGCATTTCCATTAGCAATTAAATTAGTTGTTACGCATTTCATTGGGGTCATGGTTTGGCCTCCTTTTGTACCTGTTACACTTGCAATACTGCTAACGCATTTCATTACACTTGAAATTAATCCGGCAGGAGAAATTGAAAAATCAACATTAACCCCTTCTTTTGTACTTTGAGCTTCTAATGAAACCAAGCCTAAATTTGTTCCAACAAAAGGTAAGGCTTGGTATGAAAGTCCGGAATAGCTATTGTATGACAATACTTGATTAACACCCCCTGAAACAGAAGCGCCAAATGCTTCTGCGCTAGCACCATTTTGACCTAGCGTAATGGTGAAATTTGGAGTTTCATTATAGTTATATCTTACTAATGACCCATCCTTAATATCATCGGCAAAGCCTCTTTTGTTACGAACAATTGCACCGGGGTTAAGCGTCCATCCATAGCCAACCCATGAACCATCATCTTCAGGATTGGTTCCACTTTGGTACGATAAACCAAGCGCATATCCTCCTCCATCAGTTCCCGGAATATCTAATAAAGGAACATTGTATTTAAACTCCCCCGTAAAATCACTTACTAATCCCGAACTGTTTACCGGCTGAAAACTCGAATACTCAGGCTGAGCAGGCCCACTCATAGCGCTAAGTTTAATTGGAAATACCATTTGAACTAAAAGAGAAATAGCAGTAACAAGTGCAATACATTTGTTAATGTATTGTTTGAGTAGGGGATGCTTCATATCGTTTGTATTTGAATTAATGCTAGTTACGCAAAATAACTAAAAAGGTTACAAATCAAAACATTAGTTTATTTTTTGTTCGAAAAGTAATGTTAGGTATTGAATAAACTTATGCCCGTTTCGCAATCCATTAACAAAATCTTATAGTTTTTACGCAGAGCTATTTTTTGCAGCATATAATTTTGTAAGTGCCCAGCATTAACAAGCAATGTGTTTCTGTTGTTAATATTGGTAAACTTATTTGAAAACTGGCTTAAATAATAATAATAAAGAAAGCTATGAGGGGAATAACTAATAGCTCTTTTATTTAAAACAAAAAATGCCCATCTCAAGAAAATGAAATGGGCATTTTTTGTTTTTAACTTATTACATTATCCATGAAACTGCTCTTCTTCTGTTGAGCCTTTTAAAGCCGCAGTAGAAACTTGTCCTTGTGTTACGGTATTTTGAACAGCATCAAAATATCCTGTTCCAACAAAAGCTTGGTGTTTGATCGCTTTAAAGCCTTCTGCTTGGTAAGCGAATTCTTTTTCTTGTAATTGAGAATAGGCCCACATTCCGCTCTTTTTATATTCTTTTGCTAATTCAAACATGCTTGTATTTAATGCATGAAATCCGGCAAGTGTAATAAATTGAAATTTATATCCCATAGCAGCTAATTGCTCACGGAAAGTTTTCATTGTTTTTTCGTCTAAATTTTTCTTCCAGTTAAATGAAGGAGAACAATTGTATGCCAACATTTTTCCGGGAAATTTTGCATGAATACCATCAGCAAATTTTTTAGCTTCTGCAATTGAAGGTTTAGAAGTTTCACACCAAATTAAATCAGCAAACGGAGCATAAGAAAGACCACGGTCAATCGCTTGTTCAACACCATTTCTTACATGAAAAAATCCTTCAACAGTTCTTTCTCCGGTAATAAACTTTGTGTCTCTTGCATCAACATCGCTTGTAATTAAATTAGCAGCATCAGCATCAGTACGAGCAATCAATACTGTTGGAACACCCATTACATCGGCCGCCAAACGAGCAGCAACTAATTTAGCAATGGCTTCTTGAGTAGGAACCAACACTTTTCCACCAAGATGGCCACATTTTTTTGCAGAAGAAAGTTGGTCTTCAAAATGCACAGCAGCAGCACCGGCTTCAATCATGCTTTTCATCAATTCAAAAGCATTTAAATTTCCACCAAAACCAGCTTCTGCATCAGCAATAATGGGGGCTAACCAATTACGATCAACACTACCTTCAAGCCAAGCAATTTGATCTGCTCTTAATAATGCATTATTTAATCTCCTTACTAATGCAGGAACGCTATTTGCAGGATACAAACTTTGATCCGGATACATGGTTTCTCCTAAGTTAGCGTCAGCAGCAACCTGCCATCCGCTGCAATAAATTGTTTTTAACCCTGCTTGAACCTCTTGAATGGCTTGATTGCCTGACATAGCTCCTAAACCGGCAACAAATTCATCCGTATTTAAAAGATTCCAAAAACGTTCAGCGCCCATACGAGCAAGAGAATATTCAATTTTAAAAGATCCACGAAGATTTACTACATCTTCTGCTGAGTATGGTCTTTCAATACCTTTCCAACGTTTTTCGTTTGCCCAAAGCGCAATTAGTTCACTGATTTGTTCTTGTTTAGTCATCATAATGGTTAATGTATAACAGGGTTAATAATTAGTAAATAGTTATTAGTTTTTCGTTGTTAGTTATTAGAAGAATTTAATTAATTGTTTTTTACGAACAACCTATATCAAACAACTAACAACTATATTTTTTAAATTAATTTGTATGCTTCGAGTGTTAAAAATTCAGGCAAAGAATCATTCTCTATCATTTGAGAAAATAAATCTACTGCTTGTTTGTATTTTCCTTTTGCAAAACGCTCTTCGCCAACCAAAGATTTTATATCATTTAAAACACTTGGCAATAAGTGTAAGTACAATTCTTTTGTTACTTTTCTTCCATCAGCCAAAACTCCTTTTGCGTTATGAATCCATTGCCAAACTTGTGTTCTTGAAATTTCAGCAGTAGCAGCATCTTCCATTAAGTTATAAATAGGTACGCAACCGGAACCGTTTAGCCAAGCCTCAACATATTGTATACCCACATCAATATTCATCCGCAAACCTTGTTCTGTAATTTGCCCGTAAGGAATAGTTAATAAATCATGAGCGGTAATATTTACATCTTCTCTTTTATTTTGAATTTGATTTTGTGCAGGCATGTAAGTATCAAAAATTTCTTTTGCAATTGGAATCAAACCTGGATGCGCCACCCAGGTACCATCATGTCCATTTTTTGCTTCGCGTTCTTTATCTGTTCTTACTTTTTCTAAGGCTGCTTCATTTGCTTTTATATCATTTTTAATGGGAATAAAAGCAGCCATACCGCCCATAGCATGTACATTACGCTTATGACAAGTTTTAATTAAAAGCTGAGAATATGAACTTAAGAAATGAGTAGCCATTGTTACTTGAGCTCTATCAGGTAAAATAAATTCAGGGTTTTTACTAAATTTTTTAATGAAACTGAAAATATAATCCCAGCGACCACAATTTAATCCTGCAGAATGTTCTTTTAATTCATATAATATTTCATCCATTTCAAAAGAGGCCAAAATGGTTTCTATTAAAACGGTTGCTTTTATGGTTCCTGTAGGTATTCCCAATTCTTGTTGCGCAAATACAAATACATCATTCCATAAACGTGCTTCTAAATGGCTTTCCATTTTAGGTAAATAGAAATAAGGGCCAGTGCCTTTTGCTAATAATTTTTTTACGTTATGAAAAAAGTACAATCCAAAATCAAACAATGAGCCCGACATTATTGTCCCATCTATTACAATGTGTTTTTCGTTTAAATGCCAACCTCTTGGACGAACCATCAGAGTAGCAATCTTTTCATTTAATTTATATGATTTTCCTTCAGGCGTTGAAAATGCTATTGTACCATTAATGGCATCACGCATGTTAATTTGACCTTGAATAGTATTATTCCAAGTTGGAGAATTTGAATCTTCAAAATCAGCCATAAAAACATTGGCACCTGAATTAAGCGCATTAATGACCATTTTACGGTCAACCGGTCCGGTAATTTCAACTCTTCTATCTAATAAATCGGAGGGCAATGGATTAACTGTCCAATTTCCATCACGAATTTGTTTTGTTTCCGGTAAAAAATTAGGCAATACACCTGCATCAATTTGTTTTTGTCTTTCAACACGCTTTTGCAAAAGCTCCAATCTCCTAGTATTGAATTTACGCTGAAGAGTAGTTACAAAACTTAAGGCTTCCGGTGTTAAGACGCCTTCAAATTCAGGCGTAATAAGGGCTTTTATTTCTAATCCTTGTACCAAGTATGGGCTTTCAGTTGTCATGTAATTTGATTTTATGCCCTCACCCCAACCCTCTCCCAAGGGAGAGGGAGGAATAAGATTTGCAGCAAAATTAAATATTATTTTTAATCAAACAAGCGAAATTTCGCTAAAAATGATAAATACTTGAATTTTTATTTTCGCTGATGGGTATTATTATGTATTTTTGAGCCTGCAATTGAACGCAGATGACGCTGATTGTTATGATTAGCGCAGATTCTCTAAATAGATTCTAAATCATATTTTATCATACAAATCTGCGTCATCAGTATTCTTATATTTAAAATTATTTACGATTGAAACTCAAAGAAGAAAACATAAAACTCATTTTTGGCCTTAAACTCAAACAGCTTAGGCAAGAAAAAAAATTGTCCTTATCTGACTTATCTCAAGAGAGCGGCTTATCCATTTCTTATTTGAATGAAATTGAAAAAGGAAAAAAATACCCCAAAGCAGATAAAATAGCATCTCTTTCGTTGGCTTTAAATACGCCTTACGATAGTTTGGTTTCGTTAAAGCTGAACAAAAAATTGGCTCCTATTGCCGAATTATTAAACAGTAGTTTTTTAGGAGAAGTACCATTAGAACTTTTTGGAATTGAATCATCAAAGTTAGTAGAGTTGTTTTCTAATGCCCCTATTAAAGTAAATGCGTTTATTGGTGCGCTTATAGAAATTGCTCGTAATTACGAAATGAGCAAAGAGCAATTTTATTTTGCCATTCTTCGATCCTACCAAGAATTACATGATAATTATTTCGAAGATTTAGAAACCCAAGCCGATGAATTTATACACGAAAACAAATTAGAAGATAAAACGTTTGTTACTTCTAAAGATCTTTCAGGTATACTCACCTCTCAATACAAATATGTAATTAAGGATGATGAGCTTGAAAAACATAATGAACTTTCAGATTTTCGTTCGGTAATGATTCCCGGAAAACCGAATGTTTTACTCATAAATAAAAATTTAAACGAAAGCCAGAAAGTATTTATTCTTGCACGAGAATTAGGATATCAATATTTAGATTATAAAGAAAGGGTTTACACCTTTACCTGGCTGAAAGTAAATTCATTTGAACAAACCCTTAATAATTACAAAGCATCTTATTTTGCAGGGGCTTTATTAATTAATAGAAAAAAGATCGTTCCGGAATTTGAAACTCTTTTTAGTAAAAACAATTGGGATGCAAACGTATTTAGATCGTTGATGAATCAATACAATAGCTCTCCTGAAACTTTTATGCATCGACTTACCAATCTACTTCCCTCCTACTTTAATATTAATAATCTTTTCTTCTTGCGATTGGTGAATGAAAATAACAATCCGCACCAATATGTAATTAATAAAGAAATGCATTTAGGAAAAAAGCATAATCCGCATGCCAATCTCTTAAATGAACACTATTGCCGCAGGTGGATTTCGGTTCGCTTAATGGAAATGCTACAGAAAAAAGTAGAAAGTAGAAAAACTACAGATTCAGTTGTTGGTGTGCAACTATCAAAATACGTAGATTCTGAGAACGAATACTTCTGTATTGCCTTTGCCGGACCGGTTAATGAGGATAAACACGCTTGTGTTACCATTGGCTTTTTAATGAACAATGAATTCAAGAAAAAAGTAAATTTCTGGAACGATGCTCAAATAACAACGAAACAAGTGGGTGTTACTTGTGAACGCTGCTCTCTAACAAATTGTAAAGAACGTGTTGCTCCCGCACATGTAATTGCTGAAGAAAAAAAGAAATTAGAGATTGAAGCTGCTCTTGAGAAGCTGTATCAAAAATAGTTTCTTATTCAACAATAATATTTTTTAAAACCCCCTCTGTCTCTTGGCTTCAAAAACAACTATCGCACTTGCATTAGAAACATTCATGGAATCTATTTTACCTCCCATAGGAATGATAATATTTTGTGTAGCATTTTTTAACCAGATATCAGAAAGTCCGGTTGATTCTGTTCCCATTACAATGGCAGATGGCTCTGTATAATCTATAGTGTGATAAGCCTTAGAGGCACTTAATGCAGTAGCATAGATTTTTATATTATTCTTTTTTACCCAGTCAATTGTTTCTTGAGAAGAGGCAATAGCAACAGGTGTTGTAAAAACACATCCTAAACTTGAACGAATAACATTCGGATTGTATACATCCGTTTGTCCATCACAAACTATCACAGCATCAATATTGGCGGCATCAGCCGTACGAAGTATAGCTCCTAAATTACCCGGCTTTTCAACTGATTCAAGAATTATTACAAGTGGATTAGATGATAATATTAGTGAATTAAGCGAATGTTTTTGCGGCACGGCAGTAACGATTAAGCCTCCCGAACCTTCTCTGTAAGCAAGTTTTTGAAATACTTCTTCTGAAATTTCTATCAATTCTATTTGTCTATTTCCATTAATAATATTTATTATTTCATTCTCAGTAATAATGGAAGAACAAAAGAAAATACTTTTTACTTCATATCCCCCAACAACAGCTATTGACAATTCTTTTAAACCCTCTATCACAAAAAGGTTTTGAAGTTTTCGCTCACGAGCCTTTTCTAATTTTTGCAAATTAATGATTCGAGAATTTTTTATGCTGGTGATGTTGAGCATGATGATTATCTTTACAACAAAACTAATTAATTATCTTGGGTTTCTTATGCTACTTCTTACTCCTCAACATTGGAAAGATTACGAATTAATCGACTGCGGTAATTTTGAAAAATTAGAGCGATTTGGAAAATATGTTTTAGCACGACCAGAGCCACAAGCTTTATGGAATAAAAAAATGACTGAAGCTGAATGGGAAAAATTACATAACGCAAAATATATTCGTGAAAAAGGTAAGGATGGTATTTTATTAAATATCGAAAAGGGGAGGTGGATTACCAAACCAAACATGCCTGAAAATTGGTTTATCTCTTACCAATACAAAGAAATGAATTTACAGTTTCGTTTGGCATTAACTTCATTTGGGCATATTGGAGTTTTCCCTGAACAAGCTGAAAACTGGGATTATATTTACGATTGCCTATTGCCAAATAAAAATCAAAAGCCTAGAGTGCTTAATTTATTTGCTTATACAGGAGGAGCTTCATTAGCCGCATGTAGCGCAGGAGCAGAAGTGGTACATGTTGATTCCGTAAAACAAACCGTTAATTGGAGTAATGTAAATAAAGAGGCCAGCCGTTTAGATGGCATACGTTGGGTAATTGAAGATGCAATGAAATTTGTACGAAGAGAAGCTAAAAGAGGAAATAAATATTCGGGAATTATTCTAGATCCTCCCGCCTATGGGCGTGGACCGGATGGAGAAAAATGGGTGCTTGAAACCGGAATAAACGAATTGGTAAAACTTTGTTCTGAAATTTTTATACCCGAAAATTCCTTTTTTATTATCAATCTTTATTCGATGGGCTTATCAGCTCAAATTTTACAAAACCTTATCAACAATTATTTTCCTTTAACCAATTCTGAAATGGGAGAATTGTATCTTCCATCTAAAACAGGATATCATCTTCCATTGGGAACATTTTTGAGATTTAAGAAATGAGGCTTCGCACTTACTAGTTTTTAATAAGACACGAATTACACAAATTTTCACAAATCTCCCTATTCATCTAATAAAACCCCTCATTCGTCAGAAAAGTGTTCTATTCATTTTATTTGTGTAATATATTTGATTCAAAATTGAAGTAAGAAAATAAATTAACGTAAACTCTTTGTCGCATAGCGACTAAATATTTATAGAATGGGTAAACATTATGGATGTGGCGTCCCTATAGGGACGCAATATATTTTGCATTTCGTTTTTCTATAACTATTAAATCCCTAAAGGGATTATGATAAGAAGTAACAAAATTGATGAAAATAAAATCGAAATCAACACAAGTGATTAAGCCTTTGGCAAAGGTTTAAAGAAAAGCGTAATTATTATGTTTAAACAAAAAACGTTTTATTTCAAATGGCTGATATATATATATTGGTTCTTTTTCAAGCCAATAATCACATTATTCTACTTTATAATGCTTAAAAAATGTATTTACTAAATACTAACGCAAGGCGTAATTTTGCGCACCCTTCTCCCAACGATTTAATGTATTCTAATTGTCTTTATATTTCTAATTTATTATACCATGAAATTATCTATTAAGAATCTCTCAAAAACCTATGCTAACGGAACGCAAGCATTAAAAAATGTATCCTTAGAAATTGCAACAGGCATGTTTGGTTTGCTTGGCCCCAATGGCGCAGGTAAATCAACTCTTATGAGAACCATTGCTACTTTGCAAGATGCAGATAGCGGAAGCATTTTTCTTGATAATTTAGATGTACTTAGGCAAAAAGACGAAGTAAGAAAAGTATTGGGTTATTTGCCCCAAGAATTTGGCGTGTATCCAAAAATTTCTGCTGAAACTTTGTTAGATCATTTTGCAGTACTAAAAGGAATCTCCAATAGTAAAGAAAGAAAGGCTGTTGTTGAAGCATTATTGCAACAAACCAATTTATGGGAGCATAGAAAAAAGAACTTAGGAGGCTATTCAGGAGGAATGAAACAACGTTTTGGCATTGCACAAGCTTTACTTGGTAATCCTCATTTAATAATTGTTGATGAACCTACCGCAGGCTTAGATCCTGCAGAGCGTAATCGTTTTCATAATTTATTAAGTGAAATTGGGGAACATGTAATTGTAATTCTTTCAACCCATATTGTTGAAGATGTAAGCGACCTTTGCTCTAACATGGCCATTATTAATAAAGGCGAGGTATTAGCTGCCGGCAATCCTCTTGAGTTGGTTGCAGAAATGAAAGGGCAAATTTGGCAAAAGCTTATCAACAAGACTGAATTAGCCGATTATCAAAATAATTTGTACGTAATTTCTACACGTCTACATGCAGGTAAACTCAACATACGTGTAAACAGCGATCTTCGGCCTGACGCCAGCTTTACATCTGTAGAGCCCAATTTAGAAGATGTATATTTTTCAAATATTACAAATTCAACCGTTACTAAAATTGTAAGCGCTTAGAAACTTTACCAAAGTTTAAAACTTTGATAATATTTTCTAACAACCAATAACGAACAACTAAATATATGTTATTATCAATTGCTCTTTTTGAAGTACGATCTCGCCTAAGAGAATTTTCTCCTTATATCTTTTGGTTTATTTTAGCTGCCATTTCCTTCTTAGCCATGTTAAGTATGGCGGGTGGTATAGGCGATGGAGTAATTTCTGTAACAGGCGGTGGTGGAGAAGGGTCAAAAGTATTAGCAAATTCTCCTTATAATCTTCATTTTATAATTTCTTACATAGCTTGTTTTTCAACTTCTATAATTGCGGCCATTATGGGACGAACAGTATATAAAGATTATGAAGCAGAAATTCATACGCTCTATTTTACAAAACCCATTACTAAATTTCAATATTTAGGTGGTAGATATATTGGTTCTTTTATTTTAAGCCTAATTGTTTTTTCCGGAATAATAGTTGGCACTTTTATAGCCACTCAAATGCCAACTGTAAATATGGACACATTAGGAGCCAACCATATCAGTTATTATTTATATCCCTTTTTAGTAAATGTAATACCCAATTTATTTTTCTCTAGCAGCATATTTTTTATGTTGGGCGCACTTACTCGCAATAGTAGTATTACTAACATTGGAGGGGTTCTGTTTGTTGTCCTTTATATGGTAGCAACAGACATGACCCGTGATTTAGATAGCAAAACATTAGCATCATTAATAGATCCGTTAGGAATGAGCGCGCAAGGAGATTTAACTGAATATTGGACTTCGGCAGAAAAGAATACTTTATTAGTTCCATTCTCATCAATGATAATGTACAATAGAATGATATGGATGAGCATAGGAATTGCTCTACTTCTTTTCACCTATTTAAAATTCAACTTTGTTTTTCAATTGAATACCAATAATAAAAGCAAGAAAAAAATAATTGAAAATATTGTATCTCAAAATATCAGCGTTTCAGATATCCCACAAACACATCAAGCATATGGATTAAAATCGGCTTTACTACAATTAATAGCACTTACCAAACTTGAATTTAGTTCTGTAGTTAAATCAATACAATTTAGAGCCATTGTAGCTTGTGGTTTAATTATGCTGTTTGTGAATTTAATACATGTTGGCGAAATGTATGGAACAAACATTTATCCGGTTACGTATGCTATTATACGAACAGTAATTAGTTCTTTCGGCTTATTCTTTATTATTATGATTGCGGTATTCTCAGGTGAGGCAATATGGAGAGAACGTACCGTTAAAATAAATCAAATTTATGATGCTCTGCCTATGCCCAACTGGGTTTCTTTTCTCTCAAAACTATTTGCCATATTCTTTATGAATATTGTTGTGTTTATATTTCTCATGATAGGGGGAATATTGACCCAACAATCAAAAGGGTATACTCATTTTGAAATTGGATTGTACCTTCAATATTTAATGGGATTTCAATTACTAAGTTTTTTACTTATTGCTGTAGTGGGCATGTTTATACAAACCCTTGTAAATAATAGATATTTAGGAAACTTTTTAATGGTACTTTATTTCATGTTAAATATATTGTATAGCATGATGGGATGGAACAATCATTTGTTTTTAATCAATTCATCTCCGGATGTAGTTTATTCTGACATGAATAAATTTGGTCATTTTACCGAGTCTTTTCTTTGGTTTAAAATGTATTGGCTATTTTTTGCTCTATTACTTTGTGTTGTTTCTTATTTATATTGGATTAGAGGAACAGAGGCTAATTTTAAAATCAGGAGCTTAATAGCTAAATCTAGATTCTCTAAACCAGTATTAGCCTTTTCCGCAGTTTGCTCTTTATTATTTTTTTCAACCGGCTGTTATATTTATTACAATACACATGTACTAAATAAATATGCTACTGAGGCGGAAAATGAAAAACAAAGTGTAGATCTTGAAAAAACGTATGAAAAGTATGAGCATCTTTTATCTCCATCTGCTACTGATGTAAAAATTGATATTAACTTATTTCCTCAGGAAAGAAATTATGATGCATCTGAAAAAGTATGGTACGTAAATACTTATAACAAACCATTGGATACACTTTTTCTTAACTATTCAACAGATGAAAAAATAAATAGTCTTTCCATAAACAAAAACAATAAAATAGTTTTAAATGATACTGTTAATGGTATTCAATTATTAAAACTAGATCAGCCATTAATGCCAGGAGATAGTTTTTTATTAAGCTGTTCTATTGAATACAAAACAAAGGGCTTTTTGAATGATGATAAATTTAGTCGTATCAATTTTAATGGAACCTTTCTTAGTACAGAGTCGGGAATATTTCCATCATTTGGTTATCCCGATGAAAGTGAGATTGAAAATGACGATACGCGGAAAAAAAATGGTTTAGCTTCAAAAGAAAGAATGCCTTCAATAAATGATTTTCTTGCATTGCATACCGGCTTACTTGGTCATGATGCTTGGGTAAGATTTGAAGCAACTGTTAGTACAAGTGATGATCAAATTGCTATTGCTCCCGGTACTCTTGTTAAAGATTGGAAAGAAAACGGTCGTCATTATTTTCATTACAAAATGGATGCACCCATGTTAAATTTTTATGCTTTTCTTTCTGCTAATTATGAAATAAAAAAAGATGAATGGAAATCAACGGATTCAAGCCAACATAATGTTGCCATTGAAGTTTATTACCATAAAGGCCATGAATACAATGTAAGCACTATGGTTAATGCTATAAAAAAATCATTAGATTATTATACCGTTAATTTTAGCCACTACCCTTATAAACAAGTTCGTATTGTTGAGTTTCCTCGTTATGCAAGTTTTGCACAATCATTTGCCAGTACCATCCCTTTTTCAGAAGGTATTGGCTTTATTGCTAAAGTAGATTCAACAGATGAAAAAGATGTTGACTATCCACTCTATGTTACTGCCCATGAAGTAGGCCATCAATGGTGGGCCCATCAAGTGTATGGAGCAAAAGTACAAGGCTGTACCATGACGGATGAAACAATGGCCCAATATTCTGCATTGATGATTATGAAAAAAGAATTTGGTAAAGAACAAATGAAAAAATTCTTGAAATATGAGATGAATAATTATTTACAAGGCAGAGCAGAAGAGAAGAAAAAAGAAATGCCTTTATATTTAGTCGAAAACCAACAATACATTCATTATAACAAAGGCAGTGTAGCCATGTATGCACTGCAAGATTATATTGGAGAAGATAGCTTAAATGCTGCCTTAAGAAAGTATATTCAAAAAGTAGCATATCAAAAACCTCCTTATACTACTAGTCTAGAGATGTTAAGCTATATTGAGAAAGCCACTCCCGATTCTCTCAAATACATAATAGAAGATTTATTTAAAACCATCACTCTTTATGAAAATAAAGTAAATGATGTTACCTATAAAAAATTAGATAATGGCAAATATGAAATAACCTTAAATTTTGAAAGCAAAAAGTTGCGTGCAGATAGTTTGGGTAATGAAAAAGAAATTCTATTTAATGATTGGATAGATGTGGGTGTTTTTACAGAAAAAGATGCAAAAGGCAAAGAGCTTTATTTTAAGAAGCATAAAATTTCTGCAAATACTAAAGAAATAAAAGTTGTTGTAGATAAAATTCCTGTAAGTGCCGGTATTGATCCTTACAATAAATTAATTGATAGGCATCCGGATGATAACGTTAAGACCATAGAGAAGCCATTGTAGATTTTTTACCGCAGAGGCGCAAAGACGCAGAGATTTTTTTAGCAAAAGCTTTTGCAAAGTTTTAAAACCTTATAAAAGCTGTACTTCGGGGAAAGGATGAGAGCATAAAAATAAATTTTATCTTGTACTCGAAAAACAGAACCCTACAAAAAAAATGAATTTAAAGCACATCGCTATTTTTGCCTCGGGCCAAGGTTCAAATGCAGCAAAAATTATTGAGCATTTTAATCATCATGCTTTTATTAAGATTTCTCTTATTGTTACCAATAATCCTAAGGCAAAAATTATTGAATTAGCCCAACAAAGTGGTATTCCATTTCATCTCACCAACAAAGAAGAATTTTTTTCTGAACCATCTATCGTATCGCTATTGCAATACCATCAAATTAACTTTATTGTTTTAGCGGGTTTTTTATTAAAAATTCCTGCCTCATTAATTCAGGCCTACTCTAATCAAATTATTAATATCCATCCCGCGCTTTTACCAAAATTTGGAGGTAAGGGCATGTATGGCATACACGTACACGAAGCTGTGATAAAAGCCGGAGAAAAAGAATCGGGTATTACCATTCATTATGTAAATGAAGAAGTAGATAAGGGCAATATTATTTTTCAGGAAAAATGTAATGTTGAAGTTGGAGAAACAGCCGAAAGTCTTTCGCAAAAAGTAAGAGAATTAGAGCACATGCATTATTCTAATATAATAGAACAATGCATGGCTCAGTAATTTTTTATTTACAATTTTCTTATTTTTTTAACTACAAACCCAGTATTTGTTTTTGCTCGAATAAAATAGATTCCGCTTGGTATTTTAGGACTACATAAATATTTATTAGCCGACAATTTTAAAGGTTCATGATATACCATTTGCCCGATAGCATCAAAAATAATAACATCATATATTATTAAACCATTACCTGAACTTACAGTAAAAATATTTGTAAATGGCGATGGGTATATCAGCAATTGGTTTGCATCTTGTTTTACAGAATTAATACCACTTGTTGCAATTTGAGATACTACAACAGAATCTCCAAAGGCATTAAATTCAAGGTTATTTTCTGTAGGATCAATTATTTTAGCGTTTAGAAAATCAAAATGAAGGGTTTTATAAATCATATCTTTTCCATCAATATTATCGGTAATAATACAAGATAATTCCCCAATCTCTCCATAACCACTTGATGCAATTTGATCAATTTTAGAAAAGCCAATATCAATCTGTCCTGAATTATAGAAATCTTTTACCAAACTCACATAGCCGGGCTTTGAAGCAACCCATGAATTATTAAAATTTACTTTTAAACTACCGCTATCAATTAATAAAGAATTGTAATTTATCGACAAAGCAAAGCCATACACATTTGATACAGGCAATGAACTTGTTCCTAACTTTATCTTTGCAGTAAATACTGTTGATATTCCTGTTGTATCTACACTACTCTCAATATACAAATCAGGGTTTGAAGCTGAAGTAGCTCCTACCATAAAAGTTTTATAATGGCTTAATCCATAATTTGAATAAATAGGAATAATATCTAAGGAATCTATTATCCCATTTCCATCACAATCGGCATGTTTATGGTTTACGCTATTACTAAAACTATTTGTCCAATCATCACAAGCCTGCCCTACCCATGACGCACTTGCTCCGGTACGTATTGGGCCTTGGTCGGCATAAGCAACACCAACATTTAATACATCATCAACATTTGCAATATTATCATAGTTAGCATCGCCTGGCCAAACAGAGTCGATTGATAAATTAGTGTTTTTACCAAAATATCCTGTATACCCAACTGCATAGGCTGTTTTTCCCTTAATACAAACATTGTTTGCATAAAAATCTTTAATATTTTCTTTTGCAAATGACAAGGGTGTTGTTGCGCTTCCATTTTGATATGATGTTAATAATTGATAGCCATCTGTAGCATAAACAAGCCCTTTTCCTGAACTTAATGACGAAAAATCAAATGCATTTATTTTTGAGTATGGAAATAATGTGTTTTGCAATGTAAATGAAGCGCCCGCATTACTTGTATAGAGCGCAATAGAGGTGTAGGTTGTGTCATTCTTTCCAATAATAATCCCTTCATGTCCATTAAAAAAATGCATATCAACTAAATCGTACGCATATATTGCTCCAAGGCTTACCCATGAATTACCCCTATCAATTGTTCTATAAATACTCTCTGTTTTTCCGGCACCATTACCAATTGCATAACCGGTATCAACAGTAGGAAAATCTATTCTCGAAAGATATTGTAGGTCGCTAACTTTAAGTTTACCGGACCAACTCACACCTCCATCTAATGATTGATAAATATTATAACTTCCCCCTCCAACAACATAGCCTGTGTCATTATTAATAAAATAAACATCACGCATGGTATCTGTTGTTGTATAAATCTCATTCCATGAATTACCGGCATCAATTGTTTTATACAGACCACAAGTATCTGAATTAGGATATTTAGTGTGCCATCCTATTACATATCCAGTATCATTATTTAAAAACTTAAAATTCCAATTGGTGTAGCTATAGTCTTTTAAACAAGTGTCCCAGCTTGTTCCTCCATTTGATGTTCTTAATATAATGCCTCGTGCATCATATCCTACATAGCTATATCCGGCAATAAAACCGGTATCTTCATCTAAGAAGAAGACTTCTGTAAAATCGCCAGGTAACCAGGTAACTACCCATTGAGAATAGGATATACTTAACAAGCCGCATAAGGCTAAGAGAATTATCCATTTCAATCTTTTAATTATTTGCTTTTTCATACTATTGGTGTTTTTATATATAAACAAACTTACAATACCTTATTCCAATACTCAAGTACATATTATACAATTAGTACATTAATTTTAAAATTATAATATTATATTAATTATATTAATTAATTGATTACAAATATAATATATTATATATTGTAAAATATTTGTACATAATTATAAAATAAAAATGAAAGCTATTAATGTACTGCGATTATTTAGTTCTGCTCAATTACATGCGTTTCATCAATATATTAATTGCAAACTATTTAATAACAGTCAGATTTTATGTAAGTTATTTGAAGCCTTTGTAGATATTAAATTATATAGAATAAAATCGAAAGGAATTGATCCGGAAAAATTATGGAAAAGCGCAGTAGGCAACAAGCAATTTAATGATGTTAAATTTAGACGCATAATATCCGACCTCTCTGCTCTTATTGAAGCCTTTTTAGCCTTTGAAAAATATCAGAACAATCCGCTGGAAACAGAAAATAATACTATGCTTGCTTATTATGAAATGGGTTTAGATAAATATTTTACCCAAGCTGAAAGATTGGCGCAAGAAATCATTGAAAAACATCCATTACGTAACGATGAATTCTATCTAAACTTATATCGTTTCAAATTTTTATCAAACTCATTTCAAATTAAACAGCTTCACCGCAAATCAACTATTGAATATGCAGAAGCTGACGAATCTTTAAACACATTTTACATCATCAATAAATTAAAAATGTATTGCGAGATGCTTAATTCGCAAAGCGTCATAAATGTTCAATATAAACTTTCTCAAATTGATGAAATAATAAAATTAGTAGAAGAAAAATCATATCTCAATATTCCCGCAATTCATATCTACTATTTAATTGCTAAAACTTTTTTAAATACTGATAAACCGTATTTCTATGAATTAAAAACTGTATTGCAAAAAAACATAAGGCTTTTTAGCTTAAGCGAAGGCAAAGTATTTTATAGTTATCTTTTTAATTATTGCATTCGAAAAATTAATAAAGGCGATCTTATTTTTTTAACAGAACTCTTTGGTCTTTATCAAATTACTTTAGAAAATAAATTAATTTTCGAAGATGGATGGCTATCTCCTTGGGATTATAAGAACATGGTAGTAACCGCTCTTAGATTAAAGGAATTTGAATGGACAGAAAATTTTATCAATAATTATAAGAATACACTCCCGATTAAGCACAGAATAAACGCCTATACATATAATTATTCGCGATTATTATTTGAGAAGAGAGAATATAAAAATGTACTTACGATGTTGCAGGGCGTTGAATTTGATGACATATTTTACAGCCTAGACGCTAGGGCTCTTTTAATAAAAACATATTATGAGATGCAAGATTGGATTACAATCGACTATGTTTTTAATAGCTTCTCTCAATTTTTAAGAAGAGACAAGTTTATCGCAGAAAACCACAGAACCAATTATTCTAATTTTATTAAGTTTACTAGGCTATTTTGCAAGTTACAATTAGATAAATCTAAAATAACAGATCAAATACTAAAGGATCTTTATGAAACCCCACAAATAGCAGATAAAAATTGGTTATTAGAAAAAGCTAAGTTATTAATATAAAATTTTATGGCTTATTCGAATCCACTTTTATCCTTTCATCTCTATTGGCTAATTCCCAAGCGGTATAAAATACCAACCGACTTATTTTTTCAATCTTATCAAAATTTATCTTGTCTATAGTATCTGTTGGTTTATGATAATCGGCATGCACGCCATTAAAATAAAAAATTACAGGTACATTATTTTTTGCAAAATTATAATGATCTGATCTGTAATAAAAATGATTAGGGTCATTAACATCGTCATACTTATAATCTAATTGTAAATGAGTATAAGTATTATTTTTTTCTTCATTTATTTTATGCAAATCAGAACTCAATTTATCAGACCCAATAACATACACATAATCAGGATTACCGTGATGGGCTGTATCAATTCTCCCAATCATATCAATGTTCAAATCTGCAACCGTACTATCTAATGAAAAGAGAGGAAACCTTGTGTAATACTTAGATCCTAATAAACCTTTTTCTTCTCCTGCAAAAGCAATAAATAAAATACTTCTTCTAGGCCCATTCCCATCTTTCTTAGCCTCAGAAAAAGCCTGAGCCAATTCTAATAAAGCCGATGTTCCGGAACCATCATCATCTGCCCCGTAATAAATAACCGAATCCTTTTTTCCTAAATGATCGTAATGTGCCGAAATAACTAAAATCTGATCTTTTAAGTCACTTCCTTCAATATAACCTATTACATTTTCCGATTGTATTTTCTCCCCCCTAATATTTACATCTATATCAATTTTAGATTTGGTAATAAACGAAACTGATTTTCCGCTTGAATTTATTTTTTTTCTAGCCTTTTTAATTTTATTATAGGTGCGGTTATTTTTTAATAATTCATTTGCCAATTGACTAGAAATATAAAATACAGGCAAGTTTATATCATTGTTATCATCAATATCTAAAATCATTTTTTGTTTCGTGATTTGTTTAATCATGTCCTTTTTAAAATCAAACTCATCATCTGCAACTAATAAAGCTTGTATTCCCATGGCTTTAGCCGTAGTTAATTTTTGCTTCCAGTTATAAGTCCATGCTGACATATATTCTGTTTTAGATAAGTATGATTTTTTCTTTTTATCGATAGGTTCGCCTGATAAAATGATAGCCACTTTATTTCTGCAAATACTTTTGTTACTGTAATCACAATACAAACTATCATTTATTCCATAGCCAACAAATAAGATTGAATCAAGATGTATTGTGGTATCACTAAATTCAGGAAAGAAATAAAAGTCTTTAAACAACTCAAAATTTTTGCCGTTTACTGTAAATTTTACATTAAATGGATTCTGAACAATTGCAGGAAATTGTTGCAAATAACCTTCATTATTAAACGCTACTAAACCATTTGATTTAAAGTTATCGGCAATATACTGGGCTGCTTTTTTTTGTCCCGGTTTTCCGGTTTCTCTTCCTTCAAATTCTTTACTAGCTATTATTTTTAGTTCCTTGTATAAATCATCGCTATTTATTGTATTAGCATAATTTGTTAATAAAGAGTCTGTTTGTGAATATAAACCACTTACAGTTCCAAAAATAATGAATATAAATGTTATACTATTTTTTAGCAATGTTGCGATAAGTTAATTTTATTAAGGCGTTGTTGATGTCTTCCTCCATCAAATTTTTCTTCTAAAAATATTTTTACCATTCGTATAGCCTTTTCTTCATCAATAAACCTAGCCGGAAGAGCAATAATGTTAGCATCATTATGTTGCCTGGCCAATTTTACTACTTCTTCGTTCCAACACAAAGCAGAACGTATACCTGCATGTTTATTAACCGTTATATTAATCCCATTTCCACTTCCACAGATTACAATACCCCTATCTACTACTCCATTTACAACAGCCTCTGCTACTTTATGTCCAAAATCAGGATAATCAACACTTTCTGTAGAAAAAGCGCCATAATCTTTCACTTCAATTCCCTTTTCAATTAAAGAAAGCTTAATAACTTCTTTATGCTTAAACCCAGCATGATCACAACCTATAGCAACTTTTTTTATTTCCATACTACTTAAATAAATATATCGTTAGAAACTATTATCTTGATTTCCGAATAATAACTATTTATTATTAACATTCAAAAAAATGTAAGTAAAATAGTAACTTGTAATTCAATTCATTAATAAATGATTTATACACAGGTTAATTGTCAATTTTAAGAAATGATTGTTATAAACTTTTTATTAAAATAAATAGGAATGTTTATAATGCAGTTTCCTAAACATTATTTCATGACTGCAAAATATTTTAGCAGCATAATTTAATTTAAGATTAAAATGTTTTAAACATAAAAAATCATGTTAATAATAAATTACTTGTTAGACATCTGTTATTATTAACATCTGTTGGTAACCTTATATTTGATTGATAAACAGTATAAAATAATGTTATTAAATTGTTAGCTGAGCAAGTATAGACTTGTAATATCAACTTTACCAAAAAAAACTATTTTTACTTTTAAACAATACTAACACCCTAATATATATTACATAATTTAATTTAAAATATAAATAATATATAGTATTATATAATGTGTATTAATAAAATGTCATTCTTAATTTAGAGTAATGTAACTTTGCCGAATCAAAATTTAAATATGAAGCTTATTTTAATTCTAGGTATTTTATTTTCGTTTTTCGTTTCTTATGCACAGGATAAATCTAATTCTAATGGCTATACTGTTTTTTATTATCAAAGTGGTAAAATTTCAAGTGAAGGAAATATGAAAGATGGAAAACCGGAAGATTATTGGAAAACCTATTATGAGTCCGGCATCTTAAAATCAGAAGGAAACCGAAAAAACTTTGAATTAGATAGTATTTGGAAATTTTATAATGAAAAAGGATTTTTAACGCTTGAAGTAAATTATACAGATGGAAAGAAGAATGGATCTAAAAAAAACTATTCCGATGAAGGAATTTTGCAATCTCAAGAATTTTATGTGAACGATATCAAAGATAGTTTAGCTTTATTTTATTATCCTGATGGAAAAATAAGTAAGAAAATTCAGTACAGTAAAGGAAAGGAAAATGGAAAAGGATTTGAATATGCTAATGATGGTAGAGTTATTACCTTAATTGAATATAAAACAGGATATCTTTTAAAGAAAAAGAAAATCAATAAATTAGATTATAAGAATTTAAAACAAGGTGATTGGGTAGAATTTTATGAAAATGGAAATTCTAAACTTGAGGGAACCTATACGGATGATCTTAAAAATGGATATTTTAGAGAATACGATACAACGGGAGCATTGGTAAAAGCTTTAAAATATGTCAATGGAGAATTGATACAAAATGCAGAAGAATTACCAAAATTGGAAGTTAAAACTGAATTTTATGATGATGCTAAAGTTAAATCAGTAGGAAGTTATAAAAATGGAGTTCCTGAAGGAGTTTTTAGAGAATATGATACCATTGGAAAAATTACAGCGTCAAAAATATATGCCGAAGGGCAAGTAATGTCAGAAGGAATTATTGATGAATCTGGTTTGAAACAAGGCTCATGGATTGATAAATATGATACAGGTGAATTAAAAAGTAAAGGAAAATATAAAAATGGGAAACGTATAGGAGATTGGAAGTTTTATCACAAAAATGGAAAAACAGAACAAGAAGGACATTATAACGATTCAGGTAAACCGGATGGAAACTGGAAATGGTATTATGAAAGTGGTAACTTATTAAGAGAAGAAATATATACAGCGGGTAAGGAAAATGGATATATGAAAGAATACAGTGATACAGGAACTGTTATTGCTGAAGGAGAATACATTGATGGATTAAAAGAAGGAAGATGGATCTATCAAATTGCAGATCATAAAGAAATTGGAAATTATAAAGCAGATTTACGAGATAGTATTTGGACTTATTATTATTTTAAAACCGGAAAAGTAAATTATGAAGGCAATTACATAGATGGTAATCCTGATGGAAAACATAAATATTACGATGAAACAGGTAAATTAAAGGAAGAACAAAATTATTCTATGGGAAAACGTGAAGGAATGTGGAGAAAATACAATCAAGATGGTACTATTTTTATGGATATTGATTATGAAAACGATATAGAAAAAAAATACGATGGGATAAAATTAAAACCTGATATTAGCCAAATTGATCAACAAGAACAATAATTTTTAATAAATAGCCATATAAGTTCGTCAATACTATGTTTGAAGATTTTTTAATAGAAAATGTTTTTGAAGACAAAAAGCTTAGTAAGGCAATAGAGGTTATTAAATTAAAAGAAGGAGAAAGAAGAAATGTCTCTGTTCTATTTGCTGACGTAAAAGGTTTTACTGCACTCTCCGAAACCCTAGACTCTGAACAAGTACAAAATTTATTAGATACGCTTTTAAAAGCTTTTACCTATTGTATTAACAAATATGGAGGTTATGTTGATAAATATGAAGGAGATTTAGTAATGGCACTTTTTGGAGCAAAAAAAGCTTCTGAAAGAGATACTAAACGTGCTATTTATTGTGGACTAGAAATGCTAGAGCAATTAAAAAAGTTTAATGCTTATTTATTATCTAAACCCCAATTTAAAGATAAATATATTGACTTAGGAGTAAGAATAGGAATCAATACAGGTTTAGTAGTAACGGGTAAAGTAGGAGAAGAAAGAGAAGGAGATTTTACTGTTTATGGTGATGCGGTAAATGTAGCTTCAAGAATGGAATCAAATGCACCTATTAATGGCATTATGATTCCTGAAGAAACCATGATGTTAGTTGAAAGTGATTTTATTTTTGAAAGCCGTGGAGAAATTGTAGTAAAAGGAAAAGCTAATCCTATAAATGTTTATTTAGTTAAGGGTAAAAATGAATCTTACGCTATTGAAACATCAAAAACAAAATTTATTGGAAGAGATTATGAGCTCGATCATGTTATAAATTATTACAACGAAGGAATATTAAAATTAAAATCAAGCCAATCTGAACAAATCATTAGGCCAACCATTATTAGTATAAAAGGAGTTGCGGGTATAGGAAAAACTAGGTTTTTAAATGAATTTATTCAAAATCGATTATACGATGAAGGTGATTCAATTGTTTTTTTACATGGATCCGCTACCAATCTTTCTCAAATTACCTATTACTTATTTATTGATATTTTAAAAAGATACTTACAAGTTTTATCTTTTGAAACTATTGAACAAACAAAAAATAAATTAGAGATTGTTATACGAAACCTTTCAAAATTTACTGTTGATGAAGAAGAAAAAACAGATCTTCTTGAAACCATTCCTGTTTTAGGTTTTTTATTAGGTATAAAATATACTGATAATAGGCTTACACTAAAAGGACAAGATTTACAATTACACATTCAACATGCGCTTAAAACTTTCATTTTTGCTTTGGCTAAAAAAGTAAATAAGCAAGGTTATCCCCTGGTGATTATTCTTGAAGATTTACAATGGAACGACCAAAACTCAAGTGAATTTTTAAATTTTCTTTTTAGAACCATTAGTTTAATTGATGTTAATGATAAAGGAAAAGCAATTCAATTGTTATTTTTATTTACAAGTAGAACAGATTACAAAATTCAAACAGAAATAGAAAAAAATTCAACAATAAAAGAAATTGAATTAAAATCATTAACCAGTGAATATGCATTATTACTCATAAAATCAATATTGGGTAGAGTTGAAATTCCGGAAAATATAAAAAATTTACTACTCGAAAAATCAGAAGGTAATCCCTTTTATATTGAAGAATGGATTGCCATGATTAATAATGAAACTTTTATTGATTTTAAAAGAAAAAAGTTCTTAAAAAATGTAGAAATACCCATACCCGGAAACTTAAATGCATTAATTCTTTCAAGAATAGATCATTTACAAACTCAAAATAAACTTTTGTTACAAAAGTCAGCTGTTATAGGCCGTAAATTTAGTGTGAGCGTTCTTTCTCAAGTAGAAACTAAAATGGGTAATACTGTGGATATTTTACCGGGAGTAAAGTATTTAAGTGAGAATGATTTTATACAATCGATAAATGACCACGATCAATTCCAGTTCAAACATATATTAATACAAGAAGTATCCTATAATACATTACTTGAATCCAATAAAAAATTACTACACAAATTAATTGCCGAAGTTATTGAAGAAGCAAATAGTCAAAATTTAAATCAACAGTATTATGATTTAGCATTTCACTATGATCGTACAGATGAAAATGAAAAAGCCATTCACTATTTATTCGAAGCCGGCAATAAAGCAGCAGATGAATATGCCAATAATGAAGCAATTGGCTTCTTAGAAAAATTAATAAACCGTTTTTCATTAGCTAAAACACAAAACATACAAAAAATAGATGTATTGGTTAAATATGCCGATATCATGCAATTTATTAGTCAATATAAAGTTGCTGAAACCAGATATTTTGAAGCTGAAAAATTAGCAATGGACCAGGATAATAAAAAACAACTGGCGCATATTTATACACGCCTAGGTTGGAATTATGCCTTATTAGGCGATGCAGATTCTTTTGAGGTTTATACCTATAAAGCAGTTTCACTTTGGAAAGATGTGGGTGACGAAATAGGCTTGGCAAAAGCAATATGTAACCTGGCAGTAGTAAAAATAAATGCTTTTGATGAAAAAACAGCCATTGAATTTTTAGCGGAACAACTTGAAATATTTAAGAAAAATGGATACAAGAAAGAAACCTGTCAAACTTTATTAAGTTTAGGTTTAGCTAAATTTAGAATAGGAGAATTAGATAATGCTATGCAAATTTATAACGAAGCATTAGATATTGCACAACAAATTAAAGACAGAAAATTAAAGTCTATTCTTTTGGGAAATATTGCCGGTGTTTATCTTATAAAAAAAGAGTGGAATAATGCTATTGCGCAATATGAATTGGCTATTAAAGAGTTTAGAGATATTGGATTTAAAGTGCAAATTCCTCGTAACTATTATGGAATGGCTTATTGCTATTATGAAAGTCACGATTATATTGAAGCCGAAAAGTATGCGCAGAAGTGTAATGATTTAGCTGAAGAAATAAATCAAAAAGATATTACCACAGAAGCCATCATTATGTTATCTAAAAGCAGGTTTGCAATTACGGAAGATCCTAAGATTATTCACCACCTAAGAATCTTATTAAAAGCAACTAAAACGCCTCATGAATTGGCTTATCTTAATTTAGAAATTTGGAGAATGGCTTTAAAAATTAAATATGAAGCAATAAACGCAGAATTACATCGACAAAAATCTCTTGAATTATTTAAAGAGTTATATAGTAAATCTCCTATCTTGGCATTTAAAGAAAATATTGAAAAATTAGAAAATAACAATTAAGTTTATATATTAAGCCCTAATTTTTGCAATAGAAATTTTATTCTTAATTTCCTGTCATGAGCCAGTATGAAAAAAATATAATCTTAGTCCCAATAGATTTTACCGAAGTAACTCGTTGCGCCCTTGATCATGCAATTGAATTAAGCAAATTACTAAAGCATGAGATATGCATGCTTCATATAGTCGAATTTACTTCAACTGATCAGCAAGTGCAGAAAGCCCAAGAATTATTAGATAAGCTAGCCAATGAAGTTAAAGAAAGTACAGGCCTTAAAATAGATGGCATTGTAAAAAAAGGAACCATTTTTGCCGATATTGGTTCTGTAGCAAAAGAAATTAATGCCTATTTAATAATAATGGGTACGCATGGTACACAAGGTTTGCAATCTGTTTTTGGAAGTCGTGCACTAAAAGTAATTACCAATTCAATAGTTCCTTTTGTAGTAGTACAAAAGAAAATGCAAACTACCATTTCTCATGGTTTTAAAAATATCGTTTTACCACTTAACTTATCAAAAGATTCAAAGCAGAAGTTAGGATGGGCTATATATATAGCTAAAATGTTTGGCTCTACTATTAATATTATTACTACTCATGAAACGGAAGGTTTTTTATTAAGCAAAACCAAAGCAAATTTAAACTTAGCAAAACGCCTCTTATTAGAGAATGGAATACTCTATTCTGTAAAAGTGGCAGATAAAAAAACAAAAGGATTCTCTGATCAAACAATTGAACACGCCCATCATATAAATGCCAATCTCATTGTGGTAATGACAAATGAGGATAAGGAATTAAGGGAGTTTTTAATTGGTTCTTTTGAAGAAAAGCTCATTAATAATGAATACCAAATCCCTGTAATGTGCGTAAATCCAAGAAAAGATTTGGATGTGGCTCAAATTATCGAAAGGGCAAGCTGATTTTTTAATGTTTGTAAATCAGTTGGTTGTAATGAATAAGGAAAAGATGTACTTAAAAAATGAAACTTTTTTCTCCTTTTCACGTAAATCATGGCTAAATAAAACTATTTAACCCTTTATTTATGAAAGCGCCAAAAAACATTATCCTCGTACCCATTGATTTTACTCCGGTAACAAAATGTGCATTAGACCATGCAGTTGCTTTAGCAAGACTTCTTAAACATGAAATATGTCTACTTCATATTGTAAGTGGAGACTATTATGAAAGACGATTAGCTACCTATACGGATACGCTCATCCAAAAGGATTTACTTAAAATGGGTGATGAAGCCAAAGGAGATAGTAATATTAAAATAAGTGCGATAGTAAGAGAAGGTAATATATTTGAAGATATTGGTGCAGTAGCAAAAGAGATTGATGCATATCTAATAGTTATGGGCACTCACGGAACAGTTGGTTTACAAAAAGTATTTGGAAGCCGTGCGCTTAAGGTAATTACCAATTCAACAGTGCCATTTGTAATAGTACAAAAGAAACTGCAACAAACCATTGTTAATGGATTTAAAGATATAGTGCTGCCCCTTAATTTTACAAAAGAATCAAAACAACAATTGGGTTGGGCCGTGCATTTGGCTAAAAAATTCAATTCTAAAATGCATTTGATTACCACACAAGAAAAAGATGAGTTTCTAAAAAAGAAATTAGAAGCTAATTTAGCATTTGCAAAAAGAGAATTACTTGAAAATGGAATTTTATATTCTTTAAAGATAGTTGATAACAAAGATTTTGCTGAACAAACAATGGAATATGCTACTCATATTAATGCCAATTTAATTATGGCTATGACGAGTGAAAATAAAGAACTATCAGATTTTTTTATTGGACCCTTTGAAGAAAAAATGATCAACAATAAATATCAGATTCCGGTAATGTGTGTAAATCCTAGAAAAGATATTTATGTATCCTCAGGTATTCTAGGGTTTTAATAGAAAAATAAAACTTTAAATAAATTTACAATCCTGTTTATCTTTTTGATAAACGGGATTTTGTTTTTAGTCCCTTATTCCGCCCTTTACATCAAAGGCATCTCGCAATCCATTTCCTAATAAAATAAAGGCAAGTACTAGCATCATAATCGTTAGGCCGGGTAAAATAGCTAAATAAGCTGCATCCACAATTATATAGCCATAATGGTCTTTTATCATCGTTCCCCATGATGTCATAGGAGGTTGTGTACCGATGCCTAAAAAACTTAAACCGGCTTCAACTAAAATTGAGGAAGCAAAATTAGCAGCCGAAATTACAATTACAGGCCCCATTATATTAGGTAAAATATGTCGAATAATAATTCGTGTATTAGAATAGCCCAAAGCTTTACCGGCTTCAATGTATTCATTTTCTCTTAGACTGATAACTTGCCCGCGTACCATACGTGCTACTTCAACCCACATGGTTAATCCAACAGCTACAAAAACTTGCCAAAATCCTTTACCCAGTGCCATTGTTATTGCAATTACTAATAAAAGGGTGGGTATTGACCATACCACATTAATGAGCCACATAATCATTTCATCAATTCTACCTCTAAAATAGCCGGCTATTGATCCTAATGTTATTCCAATTAAAAGAGAAATAAGCACAGAAATAAATCCAACAGCAAGTGATATTCTTGTGCCTGCCATTAAGCGGCTTAGCATATCACGTCCAAATCGATCTGTTCCCAACCAAAAAGTTTTTTTGATAATGTTTTCATTAACCAATTTATCTAAAATTACATCTCTCAAAACGGTTTGCTTTTTTTCATGATTGTCTATAAAAGTGAAATAGCCATTTGAGAAACTAATGGTAGTGTTATTGGGCGATAAGGGAAAAACAATATCGGCAATATTGTAATGCAGGTCTTTTCCTCTCTTGTGTTCAAGGCCGGAATATTCTTCAACTAATAATTCTGTTTGCTCAATGCTATAATGTTGAATGGGGATGTATATATAATCAGCTTCTTGGCCAAAGAGCATTTTTTGAAACCAGCCTCTATTTTTAGTAGGAGCATTTTTGCAAATTTTTAATAGCTGTACTGTTGTGCCCGGTTTTTTTAAAGAGAGTTCTAGTATTTGGTCATTGGCATACGGTGTGTGATCGGGCCGAATGAGGGGGCCTAAAATTGCAATGAGTACAAATAATGCAACAATGGCTAGGCTAATAATGGCCAGTTTATTTTTCAAAAACCTTAACCAGGCCAGTGCATAGAGAGAGCGTGAAATATGTAGTTTATCTTTATTCAAGGTCTCGTTAATATTTTCTGTCTTTCCATTTATAAGAACCAAAGTTACTTACAAAGCCAATAACAGCTACATACAATAAATAACTTAGCTGTACGGGAATAAATAACTTCATTAAATCATCTTTTTTAAAAAATAAACTAATTTCTCTAAGGAAGAAATAATCCACCATTGACTTAAAACTAAAAGTAACCAAAAAAACAAATATAAGTTTAGGATAGGCAAATGAAAAGAAAAGACTTGCTAGTGGAATAAAATTATTTGCATAAACCAAAAGAGAAATTAAAATGACGTATACATCATTATAATATTTGCTCTTGGAAACCCATCTTTTTCTTTGCTCCCAAAACAATTGCAATGATTTTTTGGCATGTGTGTATACCACTGCTTCGTATGATTTTAAATAAGCAATACTATTAGGAAATGCTTTGTTGATATGCAGCATAAGTAGCATATCATCGCCTGTAGCAATATTTTTATGTGCTTCAAATCCATTTACTTCTAAAAAAGTTTTTCTTTCGTATGCAAGATTAGCACCATTGCACATGAGGGGTTTTTTATAAAATAAAGATGATCCCGTTGATCCAATAAGGCTTATAAATTCGAGTGATTGCATTTTTTCGAAATAGGTATTTTCTTCGCTAAAGCAAACCGGCCCAACAATCATTTTAGGTTTTTCCTTTTCATATAAAGTTGCAATTGACGAAAGCCAACTTTTATTCATTCGGCAATCAGCATCGGTAGTAACAATTAATTCGCCACTGGCAATTTCTATGGCCTCTTGAATAGCTTGCTTTTTATATGCAATTGTGTGCTGAGTAGCCTTGCATTGAATAACCTTACATTTGTCGTTTTCGTATTGCGAAGCAATGGAAAAGGTGTGGTCTGTTGAATGGTCGTCAACAATAATGAGTTCAAATAATATTTTAGGATAATCCTGTTGCAATACCCCTTCAATACAATTTTTAATATGATTTTCTTCATTACGTGCAGGAACTATTACCGATATTTTAGTTTTATAATTATGCTTAGCCGGAATAATAGATGTAAGATTTCTCCAGCCCTTGTAATAAATCAAAATCAGTAGTGCATAAGCAATAGATGCTAGAAGGGCAAATGCAAAAAAAGAAAAATAAATAGCCTCACTCATTATTTGAAATTTTTTAAACGAAGCCGTAAGATAAAAAACGAACCAATTAATGCCGGAAGTGCTAAATTAATAAGCCAAAGTGAAAATGACGACAGAATAACAGCTGTACTAAATCCCGGGTTAACGGTATCTAGGTTTTCGATAGGTGTTAAGGGAAAATTTTGATTTAAATAATACGAACCAATAATAAATACGGCTACTGATGTTCGAACACCCACTTCGGTAATGGCAAAAGTGGGTATAATAGTCATGCAAAAGAATACAACAGAAATGAGAACCATGCCGCTGGCAAATTCCAAGGGAATACCAAATATTTTTAACATAAGCCAAAATTGTATTGAGAATACGATGTATCGTATAAAACTGATACTTAAAAGATTTGCTAATTCACGTAAATTATAGTAAGAAAATACTTCTATGTAGTCATTCATCTTTTTAAGCCATTTAATATGCATTTTATCAATAAGAAAAATATTAAATTTCATTACAATGGATTCAAGAATGGCAATATTTAAAAACATAAATAAAAGTGATACCAATAAAGTGGAAGAAATAAATGCTATTAATAAATAGAGATAGGTATTGATTGCAAAATAAGTGGGAAAAAAAAATAGAAAACCGCAAATACCCACAATGATAGTAATAAGTAATTGACCAATTCCGGTTAATACAGAAATAAGAGATGCTTTTATCCAATCTGCACGGTCGAGGTAAACAATTCTTCCCCCAAACTCCCCTACCCTATTAGGCGTAAAAATACTCGTTGTTACACCAGATAGCACCGCTTTAAATGCATTTACAAAAGAAATTTGTTCTACTTTAGCAATCATCATTTGCCATTTAAAGGCTTCAAGCCCCCAATTGATAAATACGAGGACTAAACAAATGATAAGGTTATTTACGTTGTTTGCTTTTGCTAAAGCTTGTATTAGTTGATTCGAAAAGGATTCTTGATGGTGGTAAATTTGTTTATAAATAAAAATAAAGGCAAGTGAGATAACTGCTAATTTAGTAAGGAAGATATATTTTTTTATTGCCGACATTAATTTGTAAAAAAGTATTAATCTTAAATCCCGCTAAAAAAGCGGGATTAGTTCGACTGGCAGATTCTAGTTCGCTATCGCTCCTAAAATCTGAGCCTCACTAATAAAACCGAAGATAATAGAAAAGTACGTATATGAGTAATGATACCGCAAGTAATGAAAGAATTATTTTGGGAATAGATCCTGGAACTGTGTTGATGGGATATGGGCTCATTCAAATTTCCGGTTCAAAAATGAAATTGATTGCTCTAGGGGTGTTGGATCTTGCAAAAATAGAAGGGCACTCTGAAAAGCTAAAGAAAATTTTTGCGAGAACACTTTCCCTTATTGATGAATTTCATCCGCATCAACTAGCCATTGAAGCTCCTTTTTTTGGAAAAAATATTCAATCGATGTTAAAGTTGGGAAGGGCTCAAGGTGTTGCTATTGCAGCAGCCCTTTATCGTGATTTACCCATTCATGAATATGCGCCCCGAAAAATTAAACAATCAATAACCGGAAATGGAAATGCTTCAAAAGAACAAGTGGCCAAAATGCTTCAGCAATTACTAAGCATAAAAGAATTGCCCAATAATTTAGATGCAACAGATGGTTTGGCTGCGGCCGTGTGCCATCACTTTCAAAATGGAAATAACAGTGTAGGAAAGAAATATTCAGGATGGAAAGCTTTTATAACAGAGAATCTTCAAAGGAAAGCGTAACTGCGAATCTATAAATATGCTGAGACAAAAGGTCCATAGAATAAGCGCTTTACAGTTAATTTCTTCATTGCATTTTGTTTTACTGCAAAACAATTTTTCGCACATCAAGGGTGTTGCTTAAATTATCGATTACATACACAAAATAAATTCCCTTGCCCGACCATGTTGAAAGATCAACATAAAATTGTTGCTGGTTTATGGGGGAGGTAAATACGGTTTGGGTTTAAACTTGCATTGAGAGATTAACTTACGCAAATTCCTTATGAAAATTCCGAGAACCACATATTGGCGAGTATAAGTCGATAATTCTCTGAATTTAAATATTTAGCGAATCCTTTTTTTAGCAACAGCAGGCTTTCGTTTGTTATGGACAATGGCAATAATTACAATTTGTTGTTTGTCATCATCAACAAAAAAATGAATACTATATGGAAAAACCTTTGGGTGTGCAATGCGAATATTTTTATATCGAACAGCAAATACAAATGGGTTTTGTTGCAACCTAACAAGGGCGTTTTTTATAGAATCGGCAAAGCGATTTTCTAATCCTACTTGTTGCTTTTTATACCAGACCTTGGCGTCTTTTACATCTAATTTAACATCCTTAAAGTATGATAAAGTATAAGGCATAAATTAAATACTTTTGTCCAATTCATTAAAAAGTTCATCAATAGGCTTTATACTCATCGGGTTTTTCGTAATGGCTTTTAATCTTGTATCCAATAATTTCTTTTGCCAATTTGGAATATTGCTGTCTAATGTATCAATATCCGGATAGTTTATTTTTATTAAAGTCCAATCCTCGATAGGAATAAAAACACCTGAATTTTTTCCTTGTCCATCTTGTATTATTTGTAATCTCATAGCAAGTACATTATTTTTTGAAATAAAACAGACCGCAAGATAAATGTTTTTGCCAAGCATACAAAACGTATGTTAGCTTAACAAAATGGCGGTGTTGCTACTTTTGAGGCATCCGCTATATTTACTGCAAAATAATTTTTCGCACATCAAGGGTATTGCTTAAATTATCAATTACGTACACAAAATAAATTCCCTTGCCCGACCATGTTGAAAGATCAATATAAAATTGTTGTTGGTTTATGGGAGAGGTGTATACGGTTTGGGGTAAAATTATTATTATAGATTAGGCGACACAAATGCCTTGCCTAAATTCAGACTATCTGCTTGCGCGTATAGCCAAGCTATGCGAGGTTGACCAACATCCCTTTAGGGATTTTAATATTTATAGAAAACCATAGCCAGCATTCTATTGCATTGTCCCTTTAGGGACAATACCATCGGGCAACTATTTTTATAGATAATTTGAATGTAAATTTTGGTACATGAATTTATGGAAAAGCAAATGATTCATATTGTGCCTAAAGGCACACACAAATATCTCTCGTTTACTTTTCTATAAATATACTGAGCCTAAAGGCTCATGAACAATCGCATCTCAATTAATTCCTTCATTGCATTTCGGCTTACTGCAAAACAATTTTTCGCACATCAATAGTGTTGCTTAAATTATCAATTATGTACACAAAATAAATTCCCTTGCCCGACCATGTTGAAAGATCAATATAAAATTGTTGCTGGTTTATGGGAGAGGTGTATACGGTTTGGGGTAAAATTATTATTATAGATTAGGCGACACAAATGCCTTGCCTAAATTCAGACTATCTGCTTGCGCGTATAGCCAAGCTATGCGAGGTTGACCAACATCCCTTTAGGGATTTTAATATTTATAGAAAACCATAGCCAGCATTCTATTGCATTGTCCCTTTAGGGACAATACCATCGGGCAACTATTTTTATAGATAATTTGAATGTAAATTTTGGTACATGAATTTATGGAAAAGCAAATGATTCATATTGTGCCTAAAGGCACACACAAATATCTCTCGTTTACTTTTCTATAAATATACTGAGCCTAAAGGCTCATGAACAATCGCATCTCAATTAATTCCTTCATTGCATTTCGGCTTACTGCAAAATAATTTTTCGCACATCAAGGGTATTGCTTAAATTATCAATTACATATACAAAATAAATTCCCTTGCCCGACCATGTTGAAAGATCAACATAAAATTGTTGCTGGTTTATTGGGGAGGTAAATACGGTTTGGTTTAAACTATTGTCAATTCTTAAAGTGTATCCATTCATTGTTGAATAATCTCCATTATCAATATAGATATGTGTTGCAGCAGGGTTTGGATAAATTTTAATAATGTTTGTGTTGTTGGTGTTATTAATACCGCTCAACACTACATTAATTACTAAAGTATCGCTTACTGAAATATAATTTGTGTCCGTAATAGTTACATAGCTCGTATCTGTAACATAATTTGTATCCGTAATGGTAACATAATTGGTGTCTGTTAGGGTTACGTAATTTGTGTCATAAATAGCTACAGTAACCGTATCGTATGTTGTTTGATAACACATTCCTTCGGTAAAAAGCGAACTCACTTCGGTAGATGTAAGCGCTACATTATAAATTCTTAAATCGTCAAGTGCGCCTGCATAATTTGCGCCTGCGGTCATATACAAATCATCACGGCAACCAAGTACTCTGTTTCCATTCCATGATAAAGGAGAAAGAATGCCTGTTACTTGATTATCCAATACATCATCTATGTAATATTTTAATGTATCTGATTTTAAAAGCACGGTAACATGATGCCAAGTGTTGTCGGGTATTGCATTTGAGTTTGAGCCAGTCCAATTAATGCCTTGTGTAGCGGCAGTTACCTTTCCGCTGCCCACATTACCCAGCCCCAAGCCGGTTAAATACCCACCGGAATTCGCGTAAACACTATTGCCAAGCGTTGTAATAATCGCAGCCAAGTCGGTAGTTTTTATCCAATAAGAAACCGTAAAATCTCCGGTAATGTTTAATGAAGTTGAACTGCCCGATGGCAAAGCAATGTAATCGTTAGTACCATCAAGCAATGCGGCACTATTGGCATTGCCAAACCTATCGGTGGTAAATGTTGCACCATTTGTCATTGTGCCATCATTGCTGTTGCCGCTGCCATCACTAGCACTGCCATTGAGTTGGTAATATCCAACCAGGCCTGTTGTTGGTATTTGTGCAAAAGCATTAATTGATAATGCTGTTAGGGCAATGGCTAAGATTTTTTTCATTGTTTTTTGGATTTAAATATTAATCATGAAATTTCATTTATCCTCGTTTCATTTTTTTGGGTATAATAAAATTACGAACCAATTTTATTTTAATGGCCTTGTTACTTTGGGTCCTGATGCCACTTCCAATTTTTTCTTTTTCACTTCTTTTTTCTCATTCTCTTTTTCAATAGAATAATGAATAGCCATTGTAATACTCTGCCCTGATGCATTAAATAGCTCCTTCAGCATTTTTGAATTTTCTTTTGAAAAGATATCTAGAACAATTGAAATATTTAATTCAGTTTCATTTAATACTATGTCAGCTGATTTTACTTTCATAATACGATTTAGTTTCTTTTCCATATTTAATTTAGTTTGATTGTAAATGGGGGCTATTGTTAATTGAATTAGAGTCCGCCTCTTCCGCAAGTATGCATTAGTAGCTATTACTTTTTTGTCCCTGCTTAATATTCTAAAGCCTTACTAAAACAGTTAAAAATTGCTTGTTCTATCAAGTCATCTGTAACAGCAATGATGTCATAAGAATTTTTTGTTTCCTTAATACCTTGTTTTGAAACAATCGTTCTTATTAAAACTTCTTTATGATCATAGTTTCCAACGAAAATTACTTTTACAAAGTTCTGTGCCCTACCGTCAATTTTTATAGTATATGATAAATGTGGATGAGCTATTTCGCGCTCTTTATTTTCTTCGGGTATATCAACTTTATGTCCATTTTTTGTTAGACGATCAGTAATATTTTTCATTTTATTTCTGATTGTCGTATTTAGCAGAGTTGCGAACTGCTCTTTAAAATTGTTTATTTGTTCACCTCGCTCTTTAGAAGCATTTTTCATTTGTTCTTTTTGATTAACAACACTTTGTTTGTGTTTTGCAAGTAACTCATCTAATTTATTATCCATAATTTTAGATTTTTATATACACTATTATTTTTAAACATTGTTGCCAGAAAATAAAAATGCGTTGCTTGTTTAAATTAAGGACACATGATCTTCTCGAGCAAACGGCATTTATTTCTGAATAATTATTTTTTTGTTCATTACTCCCTCTTCTGTTTTTGCAATAATTAAATAAATACCGTTTGGTTGTTGAGAAAGATCAATTGAAATTGGCGCTCTGTAATCATTAATGAGAGAGGAGTAAATTTCATCTCCCAATGCAGTATAAATTTTCAGATTCGCAGTTTCGGTTAATTTTGAAGGCTGTATGTTAAATATCCCTCTAGATGGGTTGGGGTAAATAGAGAATAACTCTTCGTTTTTTTCATCACTAACTTCTGTAATGTTTCCGTTGTCATATTTGGTAATAAACACATCTCTATATCCAGCATGAGTGTTAGTCAAGGTGATGGAGTCGAAAGTTATTGTGAAGTCACTAAAAACTCCAGCCACTACGATATTTTTATTTATATCGGTAGTAACGGAGCTTCCGTAATCCTCATAAGCCCCACCCGTACTTTTTGCCCAGAGGACATTGCCACTTGTATCATATTCGACAAGAAACATGTCGTCATTACCAGCATTAGTTAAGGTAACGGATCCTAAAGTAATGGAAGAGCTGAAATAAACTCCCGTTATAAGAATATTTCCGGAGGCATCAGCAGTAACAGAATACGCTGCATCCCAATCGCTTCCTCCTGCACTTTTTGCCCATATAGGGTTTCCGCTCCCATCATATTTGGCAATAAATATATCAGATATATTTCCTGTGTTAATGGCATTAACACAGGAAATCGCACCAAAAGTTATTGTGGGACTATCAAAATATCCAGCTACTATGATGTTTCCACTTGCGTCTGCAGTAACAGAATTAGCCCCATCCCCATTGCCTCCTCCTACACTTTTTGCCCAGAGAACATTTCCATTTTTATCATATTTGGCAATAAATACATCAGATGTATTTCCTGTATTATCGGTATTAAATAAGATAGTATTACCAAAGACAATTGAGGGGCTATTAAAATCGCCTGTTATGAAAATATTTTCGTTGGCATCTATAACAACAGAATATGCTTCATCGCTAAAACCCCCGCCTGCACTTTTTGCCCAGAGAACATTTCCATTGGCATCGTATTTTACAATAAATATATCATCACTAAGGCTTGTTCCGGTCAGAGTAGTATTTCCAAAGATAATTGTTCCTGTTCCACTAAAAAAATATCCTGATATGAGAATATTTCCGCTGGCATCAACATCAACATAAGTTGCTAGATTCAAAGAGTTGCCTCCTGCGCTTTTCGCCCAAAGAACATTGCCATCTGTATCATATTTCACGATAAACATATCAAAGGAGGTGGTGGGGCTAGTCAAGGTTGTGGAGCCAAAGGTTATTGGGCTACTAAAAACGCCTACAACTATTATATTGCCGCTTGCATCAGTAGTAATAGAACTTGCCCAATCAGTGTCGTTCCCTCCTGCACTTTTTGCCCAAAGAACATTTCCGCTAGGGTCGTATTTCACGATAAACATATCAAAGGAGGAGGAGGTGTTAGTCAAGGTTGTGGAGCCAAAGGTTATTGTGGGGCTACTAAAATATCCTACAACTATTATATTGCCGCTTGCATCAGTAGTAACAGAATAAGCGTTATCATCATCATTGCCCCCTGCGCTTTTTGCCCAAGCGCAGTCTGGGGCTTGAGCATAAATGTAATTTACATTAATAGATGCAGAAACAAATAAAACCGCTGCAAAAAGAAAGGAATATTTTATCATAGTAAAGGGGCTTAAGTTTTCTTAATTCGATTCAACAAATAAAACCATTCCCCAAAACAAAAATCATTTTTTTTGATATTATATTGCCACCGTAAACATTATTTTGCTACTTTAGCGGACATGAACAACATAGGCGACAACATTAAAAAATTTCGTGAATTAAAAAATATTACACGAGAACAATTGGCCGCAGACCTCAATATGAGCCTTAGCGGTTACAGCAAAATTGAAAGAGGTGAAATTGATTTAACACTTTCAAGGATAGAACAAATTTCAAAAGTGCTTGGAGTAGATATTTCGCAAATGTTGAATTTTGATGTATCGCAGGTATTTAATGTTTCAAATAATAAACTGGCGCAAGGATTAGGCGCAAGAGCTGAAAATATGCATTTCCATAATGATGATTACAAAGAAAAGTATATTCAGTTATTAGAGAAAGAAAACGAGAGGTTAAAGAAATTGGCTGTGCAGAAATAAGTGCCCCTTTATAGATAAAATCAGATTGTTTAAATCGTAAATATCTTCATTATCAGAGCTCGATATTGCATCACTGAAACATTTTTACGAATTTTGCGTACATATAGAACAAATTTGTGTGTGTGTGACCTTTTTGTATAATCATGAGAGTCCATTTAATAAAAGAGGAAACGCTAAAAATATTTAGCATTAATCATCCGACAAGTTTAGTCTCTTTTCAGAAATGGATTATAAAATTAAAAAATGCAAATTGGCAACAACCGGGTGATATTAAATTAACTTATAATTCTGCGGATATACTTGGTAGAGGTAGTAATAGAGTTATATTTGATATCGGAGGTAATAAATATCGAATGATTTGTAAATATGTATTTGGAACAAAAGAGGTGCACTTATTTGTATGTTGGATAGGAACACATGCCGGATATGACAAGCTTTGTAGTGAAAATTTGCAATATACAATTAATGTTTACTAAGTATGAAAACACTAAAATATACAATCATTAAATCGAAGTCTCAATATAAAGAGTATTGTCAGGTACTTGAGACACTAGTTGAGTTGCCTTCAAAAAATAAAGCCATTAGCGATGAAATAGATTTACTTACTTACCTCATTAAAAAATGGGATGAAGAACATAGTATATTTAATGATGTTGACCCTATTGAAATATTACATTCTTTTATGGAAGATCATAAATTAAAGGAGAATGACCTTGCGAAAATACTTAAGGTAAGCAAGGGGTATATATCTGATATTTTGCGTTATAAAAAAGGCTTATCAAAAGAAATTATTCGCAATCTTTCAATGTATTTCAAAGTATACCAAGAACTTTTTAACAGGCCATATAAATTAAAATCTCCAATAAATTCTCATTTAAAAAATGCAAGTGTTATGAATACAAGAAAAGAATTTGTATGAAGCGGCTATCTAATTTCAAAAGTGCTGGGCGTTGATGTGTCTCAAATGCTAAATTTTAATGCTTCACAAGTATTTAATGTATCTAACAATAAACTGGCCCAAGACTTGGGGGCAAGAGCCGAAAACATGCATTTTCATTCTGATGATTACAAAGAAAAGTATATTCAATTATTGGAGAAAGAAAATGAGAGGTTAAAAAAGTTGGCTACGCAGAAGTAAGGGGAGATAAAAATTGTTGGTACACTAATAATTAATCATTGTTTAAAATCGTTTTGCCTAAATTTATAGAACAGATTTCAAAAACAATAAATTTTAAAATACGCGATATGTTATTGGATACCTTAAAAAAACAAATAATGGGTATTTTAAACAATTACCCGGTTTCTAGAGCTGCTATATTTGGTTCGTTTGCCAGAGGAGAAGAAGATAAAAACAGCGATATTGATATTTTAATTGAAACAAGCAAGCCGGTTTCAATATTTGTGATTCTAAGAATGGAGAAAGAGTTAGGGCTAATTACCAAAAGAAAAATAGACATTGTGGAGTATTCTGCCATAAAACAATCTATCAAACAGAATATATTGAGAGAAGCCATACCCCTTTTATGAAAAGAAGAGACGACAAAGTGTACCTGAATGATATATTAGAATCTATCAGTATAATAGAAAATTTTATTGGCAATTTAACGGAAGCTGAGTTTTCATCTAATTTGTTAGTGCATGACGCTATTATTAGGCGGTTTGAAATTATTGGAGAAGCGGCCTCAAAAATTAGTAATAAATTAAAAAACCAAGCCAACCAAATAGAATGGGGCTTAATGAAAGATATGCGCAATAAACTAATTCATGAATATTTTGGCGTTTCTGCTGTAACAATTTATCAAACAATTAAACAAGATTTGCCAATATTGAAAGCGCAAATTGAGAACCTGATAATTGAAATAAAATAATTGAATACCTCATTTTTTTGCAAAACGATTGCAATAACATGAACAATATAGGCGATAACATTAAAAAATTTCGCAAATTAAAAAATAGTACACGAGAACAATTGGCCGCAGACCTCAATATGAGCCTCAGCACTTCATTTTGTTAATAACTCCCCGCCCCTATTTTAACATAATTAACTGATCAATAATTATTTTTGCTTTCCCATTTAATTTTCTAAATCATATTTTTTATGAAAGCCACTGCCACTAAAAAGAAAACTACCAAAACCATTAAATATTCGAATACCTACAAGCCCGATAAAGTTTCTTTTGAAGAATGGCAAATTGCGTTGCGCAGACAATTTGCATTAGAGCAAAAATTTATAGTTAAAAACATTGGCGGCCATAAACTGTTTTCTGATTTTTCTGTGCAAAACCCACAGAGCGAAAAAACATATAAAGTGGCTATCAGAAGTAAAAACATCGGGCTCAATTTTTGCAATTGCCCCGATTTTAAAGGTAATAACCTGGGCACTTGCAAGCACATTGAATATGTATTCAATTATCTCAGCAAACAAAAAGGGTTTACTAAAATACTTGAACTTGGCTATCAACAAACCTATTCGTCCGTATCATTAAAATATGGTTTCAAAAGAAAAATTGCTGTTCGATTGGGAACCGCAGTAAATAAAGAAATTGAAAAACTGGTATCAACTTATTTTGATGGCAATGGAATTTTAAAAGAAGATGCTTACGAAACCTTTGACAAGTTTTTAGAAAAAATTCAAAAACTTGATGCCGATTTTAGATGCTATCCCGATGCATTGGATTTTATTATTACGGAACGCGAAAATAGAAGAAGACAGAAATTAGTGAGTAATTATTTTACCAAAGGGCATGAGAGCAAAGAGTTGGACGCACTCATAAAAGCAAAATTATTTCCATATCAAAAAGAATCTGTTTTAGCTGCCGCAAGTGCAGGCCGGTATATTATTGCCGATGATATGGGACTCGGAAAAACCATACAATCTATTGCTATTGCCGAGCTCATGAAAAAATTATTTGGCATTCAAAGCGTTTTGATTGTTTGCCCCACTTCCTTAAAATACCAATGGAAAACCGAAATAGAAAAGTTTACCAACAATGCAGTAGCCGTAATTGAAGGCCTGTTTGATAAAAGAGCCGATCAATACAAAGAGCAGGCTTTCTACAAAATTGTATCATACCATGCTGCTGTAAAAGATATTGAGAGTATAAATGGAGCCGGACCTGATTTAATTATCTTGGATGAAGCCCAACGTATTAAAAATTGGAAAACAAAAACGGCCCAAGCCATAAAAAAATTACAATCGCAATACTCTTTAGTACTTACCGGAACACCGCTCGAAAATAAATTAGAAGAATTGCACTCGCTGGTAGAATTTGTTGATAAATATAAATTGGGTCTATTATCCAAATTCTTGTACGATCATCAAATTATAGAAGAAAACACCGGAAAAGTTATTGGCTATAAAGATTTGCATACCATTGGCAAATCAATTTCGTCTATTTGTATTCGCAGAACAAAAAAAGAAGTGCTTAAACAATTGCCCGAACGTATTGATAAAATTTTAATGGTGGGTGTTACAAATGAGCAGGCTACAATACATGAAGAATATTATGAAATTGTTTGTCGCTTGGTGAATAAATGGAGACGGTGTAAATTTTTAAACGAAGCAGACCGTCAGCGTTTATTACTTGGGCTTAACTGCATGCGTATGGTGAGCAATAGCACCTACATATTAGATCAGCAAACACGTCACGATACAAAGGTTGATGAACTCATGGTTATTTTAGATGAGGTGCTGCAAAACAAAGAAGAAAAAATTGTGGTGTTTAGCCAATGGGAGCGCATGACCAGATTGGTATCATGGGAACTTGAAAAACGAAAAGTGAAATTTGAATATTTGCATGGTGGCGTTCCTTCGGCAGACAGAAAAGATTTATTGGATAATTTTAGAAATGATCCGGAAAGCAAAGTGTTTCTTTCAACCGATGCCGGAGGTGTGGGATTGAATTTACAAAGCGCATCGGTACTTGTTAACCTCGATTGTCCGTGGAATCCTGCGGTGTTGGAACAGCGCATTGCGCGTATTCATCGTTTGGGCCAACAAAAGCCGGTAACCATTATTAATCTTATTGCCAAAGGTACTATTGAAGAAAGGCTACTGGAGCTTATCTCATTCAAGAAAAAATTATTTGAAGGTGTTTTAGATGGAGGAGAAAGCACTGTATTTATGGGCGAAAGCAAGATGAAGCAATTTATGGAAACGGTTGATAAATTAACTTCTGCAACAGCGCCAATTACAAATACCGAAAATGAAACACAAGAGTATGCAGAACTACAAGATCAAAAAGAAATAAGTGTTGCAGAAAATCAAGCTGATTATGTAAGCGAATATAAGCCCCAATTATTAGCTCAAGAGCCGTCTTACGCATCTGTAAATTTTAAAGAAAATATTGAATCGTCAAAAATTCAAAATGACAACACTCCAATAAAAAATGAAGTAGCTGAATTATGGAAAACAGGCGCTTCGTTTTTCGATCAATTGACAAACGCAATTTCGCATCCCGAAAAAATGCAGGCTGTTATTTCAAGTTGTATGGAGAAGGATGAAAATACAGGGCAGGTGAATTTAAAAATTCCTATTACGGATGAAGGGGCTGTATATAAAGCGGCTGCTGCCTTTACGGCATTATTGCAGATGTTTAAAAAATAATTTTCCATAAAAAATCCTGTCGGGTTTTTAAAACCTGGCAGGATTAAATGGGTAAGTATTCTTAATCGCCTAACTTAATTAATTCCGGCTATTTTTTCAACAAATAATTTATTCCCGTCTAATTCAGAAATAAAAAGAATGTTTATTCCGTTTTGATTTAGATTGGCTGCAACAGAAAATGAATTATTACCTGCCGATAATAGCGCTTGTTTAAAAAATAGTTGACGACCGCTTATATCATACAATCCAATATTTACATATTGCGATTGTGTTGCATAAGCTGAAATTTGAATTTGGCCTTGAATAAAAACAGTTGAAATAATTTGGGTTTTATCATCTCCGTTTGCAAAATAATTAACAGCAATTACATTGGTATAATCAAAAGCTCCGTTGTAGTCAGTTTGTTTTATTCTGTAATAATTTATTCCATTCAATGGCTGAGCATCAAAATAATCGTATGATAACACGATATTGCTATTTCCTACACCGGCAATATTTTCAAGTGCTTCATAAGTTATTCCATCTATACTTCTTTCAATAGTAAAATAATCGTTATTAATTTCCGAAGCGGTTTTCCAATTCAATTGTACGCCATTGTCTTTTTGTTTTCCATCAAAAGAAATAAATTCGACCGGTAATGGTGTTGAAGAATTTACAATTGTCCAAGGAGAAAATTGATTTACACCTGTAACTGTTAGCGTATTGGCACTTGCATTATTTGAATAAGAGAAACCCGTATTTTTCCATAGATTAGTACTTGAATTGTATCTGGCAGGTTTAAGGCTCGATTCACCTGTTGCGGGCACTTCTGAATTGGCATAAGTAAATATAATAGTTGCAGTAGCGGTTGTGCCTGTTTCGTCAATTTGCCAAAAACGATCAACTGCATCACTGCTGATATTATTGCCATATCCATCATTAATATTTGTAACATTAATGGGAGAAGTGGGAAGTGGAGTATTGTTGCTTGCTGTAGGAAAAGTAGAAACTGTTAAATATCCTGCATCTCCTGATGTTAAATTAAAAGTAAATGGAACTTGAGTAGCGTCTGATTTTCCAAAAGGGAAAACATGACTTCCGGTTGTAGTACTGATCTTCCATTTTATTTTGCTTGAGTTATCTGCATCTTCGCTTACAATATAACCAGTAGTATATGAAATGGCAGATGTTGCAGTATTCTCTATTGTTAATGTTTTGCTATTAATATCAAATGCTCTTGCTCCAATGGTAAATATACTTGCGGCATTGTTTAAATTAATATCTCTGTTAGTAGTTACCATACCTGTTCCACCTGAAATATTGAGGTGGTAAAAATTATAAGTTGTATTACCATCTAAAAGTTGAGTACCTGATTTATCCAATACAACAGTTCCTGTGCCTGAACCAAAATTCATGGCTGATGAAGAGGTAATACTAATATCCCCGGAGAATGTATTGCTTCCTGCATAGGCAGGTTCTATGCTTCCTGAAGAAGAGTTTATAAAACTTACATTGCCATTGTAATCATCTGCTAAAGTTGCTGCCATGCGAAGTGTTCCTGTACCGCTATTGGTCAACGAAAGTGCAGCATTAAAAATATTGCCGCCTGTAGAATAATTGTTACTGTTACTGGTTTTAGTTATAGAAAGAGCATTGCTAAAAGTGCTTCCTGTAAGATAAATATTTCCGGTACTTATTGTTAAAGCTCCTGAAAAAGAAGTTCCGTCTTGTAAATAAACACTTGCACTACTTCCTAATGAAATGGCTTGAGCAGTGCTTCCACTTTGCGTAAAATTTTGCAAGTATAAACTACCGGCAGTAAATCCACTTACTCCTACTTGAATTAATTTACCACTAGCTAAAGAAGCCGTTCCTTGATTCTGACAAAATTTAATTCCAGTACTGGAACCTGTTGAATTTACAGTAATGTTTCCATTAAAAATAGTAGGACCAATATACGCCACATCAATATAACTTGAGCCTGTACTTGTAAAAGTTGCATCGGCATAAAATTTATCTTCTACAGTATTAGCCAATCTTAAAAAACTTGAACCTGTATTGGTAAATGTTGCGGCTGCATTAAAAATATTGCCTCCATAATCACTATTGGAAGATGATCCTGTTTTGGTAAAGCTAGAAGCTGAATTAAAGGTGCAATATTTTAAAAATACATTGGTAGCAGTAATATTCATACTTCCGCTAAATGTTGAATATTGATAACTTAATAAGCCAGTACCCGTCATGGTAATGGTTGAGGTTGTAGTTCCGTTTTGTGTTAAATAAAGTATGTATAAATCACCTGCGCTAAATCCGCTTGATCCAATTTTAATTGCCTTACCCGAGGCTAATGTTGAATAGCCGGTTCCATATCCAATTCTAATTCCTGAACCGGCAGTTGAACTTACATAAACATCTCCATTAAATAAATTGGGAGAACCGGAAGTTCCTTTATAAGCAATTTCAATATATGAGCTTCCCGTATTTTTTATATACACAGCAGAATTATATGTATCTCTGGATACTGCCGCAAATCGAATACTGTTGGTTCCGCTATTGGTTAAAATAAGGGTATCGGTAAATACATTATCCCCATTGCACACATCACTTTCATAACCTGTTTTAATAAAGGTTGTTTTTTTGTTGTAAGTGGCTTTGTATAATTTAATATTGGGTGCTTGTCCGTAAAAAATACCATTGAATACACATCCTGTATCTACCTTTAAACGGCTTGAATCAAGTAGGGTTAAAGTTATAGAGTCACTTCCTAATTGAGTAAAATGTCTAAAGCCTAAAGTGCCTTTATGAAATCCGGCATCTCCAATTTTTAATTTAGTAGCACTTGAAAAATACGTTCTGCCTGTATCATTTCCAAAAGTAATACCTGCTTTAGTAGAGTTTACATATACTGCATTTCCATTAAAATATGAAGCGCCTCTCCAGGCCATGTCAACACCATTATTATCTCCATAGATACGAACGGTATCATTAAAAACATCACCTTCGTTATTGGCAAATTTTAATCCGTTGGTTCCGTTATTGTGAATAGTAAGCGTTTTGTTAAACGTATTTCCTCCATAGCAATTGTTATAAGCACTACCGGTTTTTGTGAATACACAGGCTTTGTTAAATGTGCATTTTTGTAGAGATAAATTAGCGGCATTAATATTCACATATCCATTAATGTTGCAATATTGAAGCCTGAATGTAGAGGTGCCGGTTAAAGTTAAGTTGATGGTATCGGTACCAATTTCATATAATTTATTAAACAATAAATCCCCTATAGTAAAGCCACTCGAATGAATGTATATTTTTTTTCCGGATGCGATAGAAAGTTTTCCCGATGAGCCTCCAAAAGAAACTCCCGTACTTGTTCCGGTTGAAGAAACATAGATGTTTCCATTAAAATTTGATGAGTCTAGATAGGCTGCTAAAATACTTCCGCTACCGGAAGAGATAAAAACGGATGTATCATTAAATATATCTTTAGTGGTGTATGCTAAATACAGTGTGCTTGATCCACTATTTACAAAAGTAGCTTTGCTATTAAATGTATTACCTCCAACACATGCATTAGAAGTAGTTCCGGTTTTTTCAAGGTAAAGGGTGTTGCTAAAAGTAGAAGATTGGGTTAAAATAGTTTTTGTAATGCCTGTAATTTTTGCTGATACGGTAGCAAAATAAAAGTATGTACTATCTCCTGATGCACTTATGCTACCATTTGTAATAGTAGAGCTCTTTATTTTAGTTGTAGCAGTTATAGTGAGTGTAAAGCCATTCAAATTTAAACTACCACTAGTGGTATACAATGCTTTTATAGAACGATTTTGATCTAATAAAGGACTTGTCCCCGATGAATTTAAATAAACTGAATCTGATGAAGTAGGAACTGCACTTGATGGAGTCCAATTTGCGGCAGTATTCCAATTGCTACTTGAACTTCCATTCCAAGTATATTTGGTAGCATGAGATGCTTGCAATACAAGCAAAAAAATAGCAATACAGATAGATCTTTCTTTCATAGAAGGGCTCTTTTTTACGTTCTATCAGGATTTATACTTAGGTTTTTTCTAATAAACAGAAAAATTAATACTGAAATAAGAACATTTATTTAAAAATATCAGTTATAATAGATCACATTTTTAAATAAAAATATTGAAGAACCCTTTTGTTTTCAGGTAAGAGGAGGGGAATTTCAGCACATGTTACGCACCTTATAAAATCAGGACAATAAAAAGAACAGTTTTATGTGGTATCTGCGTTTCTTTCTACTCATACCATAACATAAAATCCAATTGCTTTCTTTCTAAGTCGGCTTTTTTTAGTAATACCTTTACTTTGTCGCCTAATTGAAATCTACGACCGGTTTCTCGACCTATAATGGCATATTCTTTTTCACTATAAGTATAATAATCATCGTCAGCAATTTCGGCAATGCGAATAAGGCCCTCGCTTTTGGTTTCGGTTAATTCAACAAACAAACCCCAATCGGTAACGCCAGAAATAACGCCATCAAAAATTTCTCCTTTTCTGTTCATCAAGTATTCTACTTGCTTATATTTTATTGACTCTCGTTCTGCGCTGGCGGCTTTTATTTCCATTTCGGTTGAATGTACACAGGCTTTTTCTAATGATTCTGCATTTGCCGCTGGCTGATTTTGTAAATAGTCCTCGAGTAAGCGATGCACCATTACATCAGGATACCTTCTTATCGGAGAAGTAAAATGAGTATAGTATTCAAATGCCAGTCCATAATGGCCAATATTTTCTGTTGTATAAATAGCCTTTGCCATTGAACGTATAGCAAGAGTTTCAATTAAATTCTCTTCTCCCTTGCCTTTTATATCGTCCATCAATTTATTTATTGATGAACTAATTTCTTTAGGGGTATTCAATTTTAACTTATAGCCAAAGCGAACAATAAATTCTCCAAATTCTTGTAATCTTTCAGGCGCTGGCGTATCATGTATACGGTAAACAAATGGTCTTGTTTGTTCTTTGTATTTCGATTTGCCAACCAATTCGGCAACACTACGATTGGCAAGCAACATAAAATCTTCAACCAAATGGTTGGCTTCTTTTTGTTCTTTTATATAAACTCCAATTGGAAATCCTTTTTCATCAATTTTAAATCGTACTTCTACTTTGTTAAATGCAATGGCTCCTTTTTCAAATCTTTTTTTCTTAAGGCATTTTGCCAAACTATTCAGTAATAGAATTTCGTCTTTAAAATCTCCCTTTCCGGTTTCAATAATGGCTTGCGCTTCTTCATAAGCAAATCTTCTATCAGAACAAATGATCGTTCTGCCAAACCATTGGTTTTCTATATTGGCATTTTTGTCCATTTCAAAAACAGCCGAGAAACATAGTTTTTCTTCATTAGGCCTTAGCGAGCATACTCCATTGGATAAACGTTCCGGTAACATAGGCACAACACGATCGACTAAATAAACTGAAGTAGCTCTTTTTCTGGCCTCTTTTTCTAATTGAGAATTGGGGTGAACGTAATGCGAAACATCAGCAATATGCACTCCAATTTCCCAATTACCATTTTCTAGTTTTTGAACAGAAATGGCATCATCAAAATCTTTGGCATCAACAGGATCAATGGTTACTGTTGTTACTTTTCTAAAATCTCTACGTTTTTTAATTTCTTCTTGAGAAATTTCGAAAGGAATTTTTTCAGCCTCTTGTTCTACTTCTGCAGGAAATTCCAAAGGAAAGCCATACTCAAATAAAATGGTATGCATTTCAACATTGTTATCTCCGCTTTTTCCAAGAACAGTTTTTACTTTACCATAAGGATTTTTTGAATCTTTAGGCCAATCCGTCATTTCAACAATTACTTTATCGCCATGTTGTGCACCATTTAAATTATTTAAGGAAACATAAAAATCGGCATGTATTTTATTACTATCGGGCATCACAAAAGCAAAGCTTTTTGATATTTCAACACGGCCAACAAATTCAGTTCTATTTCTCGAAACAATTTCAATAATTTCTCCCTCTGGTTTTTTAGTTTTTTTGCGCGAAAAAACATTCACCTTAACAATATCTCCATGAAAAGCATGATTTGTTTTGTGTTGAGGAATGTAAATATCGTCTTCCGTTTGCTCTGAAATTACATAAGCAGCTCCTCCCGAAATCATATCCACTTTGCCTTGAACAAATAAGGCTGTACTTTTTAATTTATATTTTCCGGCTTGCATTTCAGTTAATTGTCCGCTAATACTCAGTTCTCTCAAAATCTGATTCACTAATTGGCGAGCATTTGAATCTTCAGCACCCACTTTTTTTGCTACTTGTTTGTAATTGAATTGTTGCGATGGATATTCTTGAAACATCTGCAATATTGCATCTGTAAGGCGTGGCTTGAGGTTATTTCCTTTGTTTTTTTTCGACATATTTTGATTTAGTTATTCGTTATTAGTTGTTAGTTATTAGAAGGGATTTTATTTCTACAAGATCTATTTTGCTTCCCGAATAACTAATAACGATCAACTAACAACTAATTTTAAGTAAAGAAGGTAATAATTTTTTAGATAGCGATAGTTATTTACTTTATCAAATTGAAATATTTATACAAAAAAGTTTTCAATGGGTAGAGAAATGGCATGAATGTTCCATTTAATATCTTAAACTATAAGGGATACTTTGGATATTTTAATTTCTAAAAAACCACATAGACACATAGTTTTATTTCAATGGTATGGATTTTCATAGAAATAGTAAATCATTAAAGGAAGGGTTACATAAAGAAAAATAAATTTTTAAACATAGGGGAGAAGCGTAGCTTCTATGCTATATGAACCTATTGAAATCTTGTTAATGCAGTAAATGCGCTTTCATGTTTTTAAGAAATTCATGCCCCACAATTAAATAATTACACCCTATGCATCTATGTGGTTAATAATTTATCCATAAAAATCGTTATGTAGTCTCAATAAATTATTTTCAAATGAAAAATTAGTAATTTTATTAAATGAAAAATCGACCAATACGAGTTTTAGTTGCTAAAGTTGGATTAGATGGTCACGACAGAGGTGCAAAAGTAATTGCTTCATTTTTAAAAGATGCAGGCATGGAAGTAATTTATACTGGCTTGCGACAAACTCCAGAAATGGTTGTAAATGCTGCTTTGCAAGAAGATGTTGATGTAATTGGGATAAGTATTTTATCAGGAGCACACATGACAGTATTTGGTAAACTTGTAAAATTATTACAAGAAAAAAACATGAATGACGTACTGCTTACAGGAGGAGGAATTATTCCTGAAAAAGATATGAGTGAATTAAATAAAATGGGCGTGGGAAAACTTTTTGCTCCGGGAACAGATACAAAGGAAATTGTGGAGTATATTAGAAAATCAGTAAGACCTCTCCCCTAGCCCCTCTCCGAAGGAGAGGGGAATGCCTTGATTAAGGATAATGCCAATTTGATTGAGGCATATTTTTTCGAACAACCAACAACTGATAACCAACAACAAAATTAAGCCCATGAAATTTGAAAACCTACTCACCCAATTAGATAATGGAATCTTTACCATTACTGTAAATAATCCACAAAGATTAAATGCGCTGAACAGAGCAACATTTGTTGATATTAAAGCAGCTTTTGAAATTGTGTATGCGGATAAAAATATTCGTGGTGTTATAATTACCGGAGCAGGAGAAAAAGCATTTGTTGCCGGTGCAGACATAACTGAGTTTTCTGCTTTTTCAAAAGCAGAAGGATTGCAATTGGCAAAAAACGGACATGTTATTTTTAATATGATTGAAAATTGTCCTAAACCTGTAATTGCAGCTGTTAATGGTTTTGCTTTGGGAGGAGGATGTGAGTTTGCTATGGCTTGCCATTTAAGAGTAGCTTCTGATAATGCAAAATTTGGCCAGCCAGAGGTAAACCTTGGTATTATTCCCGGATACGGAGGTACGCAAAGATTGATTCAATTAATTGGTAAAGGAAAAGCATTTGAATTACTCATGACTGCAGATATGATAGGCGCACAAGAAGCATTGCAATTGGGCTTGGTAAATTATGTAACTACACGAGAAGAGCTTTTGCCTAAATGCAAAGAAATTCTAGAGAAAATAAAAACAAAATCCCCTTCTGCTATTCGTCATGTAGTAAATTGTGTGAATGCACATTTTAAAGAAGGAGTTGATGGCTTTGTTACAGAAGTAAATGAATTTGCGGCTTGTTTTGATAGCCCTGATTTTAAAGAAGGCACAACAGCATTTATTGAAAAAAGGAAAGCGAATTTTGTTTAGGTTATTCCCAATGAGAAAATCTGTATTTATAATTGTATTTATATTGTTTCAATTTTCTTTGGCTTTTTCTCAAAGCAGGAATGAAATAGCCACACCGAAAACTCTCCAAGACTCTACTGCAAAATACCAAGCAATTATAGATAGTTGTATTAAAGCGATCTCAATTAATAGCAACGATGCCGCTTCATATTATATTTTAGGCAAAGTAAAGCTTGATATCAATAACAACCAGGAAGCCATTTTAGATTTTTCTAAAGCTATTGAAATCGATTACCAAGATAAATTTTCCAAGCAATATTCTGAAAGAATAGAAATAGATGAGAGAGATGAGAGGGCTTACTTTAATAGAGGGCTTGCAAAGTATAAACTACAGGATATGAGTGGTGCAATTCAAGACTTTGGAAATGCCATAAAATTAAATGAAAAAAATGATACTGCTTATTATTATATGGGATTAGCGGAATATTCTGAAAATTTTGGCATGCAAAAATGGGCTACTGCTATAGCAGACTATTCTGCAGCAATAAAAATAAACCCGAAATATTTAGATGCTTATTTTGCAAGAGGGCAAACATACTTTGATTTGGAAAATTACCTATCTGCCATAAGTGATTTTTCTAAAACCATAGAACTTGATTCTAATAATGATGATGCATTTTATAGTAGAGGTTTAGCGGAATATAATACGAATGATTTAAAGGGCGCAATTAATGATTGTTCGAGAGCAATTAAGATAGACTCTATGGACAATAACGCGTATATAATTAGGGGCAATGCAAATTATGAACTAAACAATTATACTGCGGCCAAGGGCGATTATTCAAAAAGTATTGAAATATCTCCAAGAGATAAAAGCGCTTATTATAATAGAGGGCTTGTAAATTTCGAACTAAAAAATTATTCTGATGCTATTAAGGATTATGCCAAATCTATTGAGATTGATCCATACAATAAAAAAGATCCAAATAATAAAGATGTTTATTATAATAGTGGACTAGCCAATTACGAAGGGCTATACTTTTCAAATGCTGTAAGTGACTTTTCTAAAGCTATAGAAATTGAACCAAACGAAGATTTATATTATTATAGGGCACTTGCTAATGATGAAATAAAAAATTATTCGGCTGCAATTAAAGATTATTCTAAGGTAATTGAATTAGGCCCTAAAAATGGAGATGAATTTTATAACAGAGGTTTAGCAAAATTGCACTTTAAAGATTTAAATGGAGCAATCGAAGATTTTTCTAAGGCCATAGAAATTAATCCTAAAAATGAAAATGCTTATCTAGAACGAGGAGAGGCTAATATTGCTCTAAATAATTTTTTAACAACTATAGAAGATTGTTCTAAAGTCATTAAAATTAATCCAAAACTAGGAAAGGCTTATCTTATGATGGGGTTTGCAAAATATTCTTTAAACAATTTTAAAGGAGCAATAAAAGAATATACCAAAGCTATATCTATTGGCCAAGAAAATGAAATTCCATATTTGTATCGAGGAAATGTAAAGATGAAAATGTATAATTTAAAAGGTGCTATTCGAGATTTCTCCAAATCAATAGAGGTTAATCCTCAATATGCAGATGCTTATGAATATAGAGGATTTGCAAAATTTAATCAAGGAAATACGAATGAAGCTTGTCTGGATTGGTACAAAGCAAAGGAATTAGGATCTTTAACGATAGAAGAGACATTAAATAAATACTGCCATTGAATATTTTTGCCACCACTAGTTGGTAGCAATTTTAACTAACACCATCATGCGAACAATACCAACAATAATAATCTGCTTTTCTATTTTAGGAAATATCTTTGCACAAAATTCTGATGGTAGTTTAAAAATTTCTCATCTAAATGGCGACTTCTATATTTTTACAAGCTATAATTATTATAAAGGAAATCGGATATCGGCAAACGGAATGTATCTTTTAACAAGCAATGGCGTAATTATGTTTGATTCTCCATGGGACACAACGCAATTTCAACCATTATTGGATAGTATAAAAGTAAGGCACAATAAAAGTGTAATAATGTGTATTGCTACACATTTTCACGAAGACAGAACCGGAGGTCTTGAATATTATAAGCAACAAGGCATTAAAACATATACTACTAAACAAACGGACGAACTAAGCAAGAAGAGAAGCATGAAAAGAGCTGAGTTTTTAATAGATAAGGATACCGTTTTTAAAATTGAGCAATATTCATTTCAAACTTTTTTTCCTGGGCAAGGTCATGCTCCCGATAACATTGTAATTTGGTTTGAGAAGGAAAGAATACTTTATGCCGGCTGCCTAATAAAAAGTGTTGAGGATAGCAATCTTGGTAATTTAGCGGATGCTAACATTAAAGAATATGCCACAACAATAAAAAATGTTCAAGAAAAATGTAAAAGACCCAAATATATTATTACAGGCCATGACGACTGGACAAGTACAAAATCATTGAAGCATACTTTAAAAATGGCAAAGAAACTCAAATAAAAAAACGCTCATTAACAGCTTTATTGGTTCAAAAACTGTTTATTTACAGAATAGCCTAATGCTTCACCAAAAACAATTGCCTGTATACGCTATTATTTTTTTCAATATCTAAAAAATAATAACCATTACTTAATTGAGAAACATCAATACAATTGATTTCTGAAGAAATACTATTCATTACATTTTTACCAGAAACATTATTTATTGAAATTATGGCATCATTTAAAATGCTTTTACCACAATCAATATTTAAGATTAAACTACAAGGATTGGGATAAATCAATATCGCTTTCTCGTTAAAATAATGTTCATTTATTTTTGCAGTACTATCCGTTATTCCATAAAAATATTGTTGGTACACTTCAGATAAATTATTTGCATTTCTAAAGCTTGCCAATGCGTTTCCGCTATCATTGGTTGTGCCAGTATAAAAATGAAACGTGAATGATTGTGATTGCCCTTTATAAATATAGACTGAAGTGCTATCCATATTGGGTGGTAAACAAATATCTGTACACAATGAAGTAGACCAATTGAGGGGTAAATTTTCTTCTTTCCTCACAACATATATTTCAATATCAGAAGCAGATAAATTTGTAATTGTTCCATATACTACAAGTTCTTTTCCGGGCTTTCCAATAACTACACTGTCGTTTACCAAGCTAAAATTGAAATTTTGTGCATGTAGTAAAGGCGCAACTTTAAAAATGAATAGTAAAATTAAAAAGGATGTACGCTTCATATTTATTTGATTTTGTGTCGTATATTCAATAAATTTGTATTCCCACCTGCCCCAAAATTTAACAAATTAATTTTTTTATTATGAGAATACTACGATTTGTCTTGTTTTTTTTATTTCCATTTTTTAATGCAAACGCACAATTATTTTTGAGCCATATTCCGGCCGATGGAGATTCGATTTGTGATTATCCTATTTCTCCGGATCCGTTTATTGATACTGTAATGGCAGCTAATTTTGATAATGCCGGGTTTAAAATTGGAGATACCGTGCCAGATTTTAAGCTTTATGATTTGTATGGCGACTCAATGGAAATGCAAACGGCTTTTGATAAAGGAAAACCGATCTTATTAATTGCCGGAAATTATACTTGCCCCGTTTTTAGACAAAGAATACCTGATATCAATACCATTGCTGCTGCATATTCCGGAACAATTGCCATGGGAATTGTTTATGTTATAGAAGCGCATCCGGATACTGATGTTTCTCCCTATTCCGGATCTGTATGGACAAGCAGCGAAAATTATTCCGAGAATATTTTATACCGTCAACCTCGTACTTATGGAGAAAGAAAAGCCATACTTACCGATATGATTACTAATTATACCGCCATTGATGCCCCTATTATGATTGATGGGCCCTGTAATGAGTGGTGGTTAACTTTTGGGCCTGCTCCCAATATTGCCTATTTAATTACAAAAGATGGAGTGGTGTTTACAAAGCAAGGCTGGTTTAATAAAGCGCCCTATAATATGTCGGCAGATATTGATAGCTTATTGGGTTATTCAGGAATTGCAATGCCGTATAATAAAATTACAAGTAATCTAAGTGTATTTTCTGATGCTGCGCAAAATAGTGTTTCATTTAATTTAGAAGGAAATGATTGCATGCAATCACTTGAAATTTTTGATGTGCTTGGAAATTTAATTTTGAAAAAAGATTTAAACAATATTAAAATCACATCAGTTGATTTATCAAAGTTTAAAAACGGATTGTGCCTGTATAAAATCTATACAAAGCATCGGCAAGTTTTAAGTGGTAACTTTGAAAAGTTGAATTGATTTTCTCAACACCAGAAACCGACAAGTCTTATTCTCCCAAATATTTGCTAATAGACAATAGCTTCCGTTATAGGGTTATCTTAATGACATTGCGAGAGGGATGGCAATATATACATATAAGTTAATGAAATTTAAAGTGGCTCTAAATACTCTATTTCATTTCCGTAGCTTCTTTATTGATTGCATTTTCAATCAAGGGAAAAAGAGTTGGGGTAAGCAGTGATAATGGCTTGTATAATTTCGATTCTTCTCTGGCTTGTTTAGGAATAAAATTAGGCTCATCATCAAATACATTAAATAAAACAAGTACTGCACTTAGTATAAATGCAGTTTTAAAGATGCCAAATAAAATTCCCAATATTTGATTTAATTTCCCAAGCATTACTACCGAAACAAATTTTTCAATTAATTTTCCAATGCCATAAATAATACCGGTTACAGCAAGAAATAAAAAAACGAAACAAATAAGGTGCAGGGTATTTTTACTTATGTTCCAAGCAGGAAGCGCTAACACAAGTAAATCGGTATAATGCAAAGCGCAATAAATACCCAATAAAAACCCTAAAAGAGAAGCCAATTCTACAATTAAACCATTTCTATACCCATTAAAAGCTCCTAAGGCTGCAATTGCAATAATAACAAGATCTACAATGTTCATGCTTCTAATTCTTTTCGGCTTTTACGTTTTTCTATTGCTAGTTTAATATCATCCAATCTTCCTTGCGGAATAGCATTAATCAAATTTTGAGTATAAGGAGATTGAGGATAAGCATAAATTAAATCGGCATCACCCATCTCTTCTATTTTACCTCTATTCATTACAATCATTCTATCACACATAAATTTTACTACCGATAAATCATGTGAAATAAAGATATACGTAAACCCAAATTCTCGTTTTAATTCATTTAATAAATTTAATACCTGTGCCTGTACTGAAACATCAAGAGCGGAAACAGATTCATCACAAACAATAAATTGAGGGTTTACGGCTAAAGCCCTGGCAATGCATATTCGTTGGCGTTGACCACCTGAAAATTCATGCGGATAGCGATTGTAATGCGATTCATCCATGTTTACTTTTTTAAGCAATTCTAATGCTTTTTCTTTACGCCCCTTTTCATTACCGTAGAGTTTATGAACCATCATGGGTTCTGTAATGGCATCTCCAATAGTCATGCGAGGATTAAGTGAGGAATAGGGATCTTGAAAAATAATTTGGATTTCTTTTCGCAAGGCCCTTAATTGTTCTTTTTCAAGAAGTAATAAATTTTGGCCTTTGTAATATACTTCGCCAGCACTTGCCTCAATTAATCGGAGCAGGGTTCTGCCTAAAGTGGTTTTTCCACAACCCGATTCGCCAACAAGACCCAACGTTTCTCCCGGAAACACTTCAAAACTAACATCATTAACAGCAGTAACTTGTTCTTTAACCTTACCAAAAAATCCTTTTTTAGTAAAATACGTTTTGAGGTTTTTTACTTTTAAAATGGGTTCTTGAACATATAATTTTTCATGATCTTTTTTTCTGTCTTCTGAGGTAAGAATAAGGCTATTGGTTAAATCAGCAATTGAAGCTGCTTTTTCTTGTATTTCTCCATCAGCGTTGATCTCCATAAAATCAGAAACCGTTGGAAGTTTTCTCAATCTCTTCTCCAAGGTTGGCCGACAAGCCAACAAGCCCTTTGTGTAAGGATGTTTAGGGTTTGAAAAAACATCTAATACATTTCCTTGTTCTACAATTTTTCCTTTATGCATCACCAATACCCTATCAGCCAATTCAGCAATTACTCCTAGATCATGCGTAATAAAAACAATACCCATGTTTTGTTTAATCTGCAGTTCATTCATCAATTCAAGAATTGTTTTTTGAACCGTAACATCTAATGCAGTAGTGGGTTCATCAGCAATCATAATAGCGGGTTGGCACGACATAGCCATGGCAATCATCACTCTTTGTTTTTGCCCACCGGATAGCTGATGAGGATAGGAGTTAAATATAGACTCAGGTCTTGGTAATAGTACTTGTTCAAACAATTCAATGGTTTCTTTTTTTGCCCATTTTCTGGAAGCTTTCTGATGCAACATGATAGCTTCCATCACCTGATCGCCACATGTAAATACCGGATTTAATGAAGTCATGGGCTCTTGAAATATCATGGCAATTTTATTTCCACGGTATTTTTGCATTTCTTTTTCAGAAAGAGTAAGCAGATTAACGGAGCCTTTTTCATCGTGAAAAATGATTTCACCTCCGGTAATTTTACCAGGAGGATTTGGAATAAGCCTCATCATAGATAGAGAGGTAACTGATTTTCCGGAACCCGATTCTCCAACAATTCCAATAGTTTCACCTTTAGCTAATGAGAATGAAATGTCATTTACCGCTTTTACAGATTGCCCCTCAATAGAAAATTCGGTAATCAGGTTCTTAACTTCTAATAAAATTTCGGCCATTGAGATTAGTTGTTCGTTGTTGGTTATTAGTTGTTAGAAAAGATAGAAATGATTTTTCGAAAAACAATAGGGGAGAGGTCTAAACAATACTCATCTGTTCATCTTCTATATATGCTTCTCCTTTAAATTTCATTAAAAGGCGCGCAAGTGTAAGCACATCTTTTTGGCAATATTCAACAATGCGTTGTAGGTTTTTTTCTTCATAATATACTCCATATACCTGGCTTCCATCAATATCGTCTTTGGGAGTAGGAATATTAAATATAGTTGCCATTAATTCAAGAGAAGTATAGTTTTTATAGTCGCCAAATTTCCATAATTCGAGCGTATCAATATGGGAAATTTCCCAAGGCTTTTTACCTGCCATTTGTAAAATTGCAGGTAGTTTAATTCCATTAATAAGCATGCGCCTTGCTATGTATGGAAAATCAAATTCTTTTCCATTATGCGCACAAAGCACGTGATGTGATTTATTGTAATGACTATTGAGCAATTCTGCAAATTGCGTTAACACGACACCTTCTTCATCGCCATAAAATGATTTGATTCTTAAATGAGAATCTTTAGCAGCAATATAACCAACAGAGATACAGATTATTTTTCCGAACTCTGCATATATACCTGCTCGTGGATATACATCAAAAGCTGTTTGATCATCTTTAACAAGATGGGTAGCTTTTTTATTCCATAATTTTTTAAAATGCTCGGGCAAATGATTGTATGTTGGGTATTGAGGAACTGTTTCTATATCGAGAAAAAGAATAGTTGAAGTAGGAATGTTTTCTAACATGGAGATTTATATTTTTTATGCCTTTTATGTTGTAATCAAAATTTCAGGACATTTTTTTTAATAATTATTTTTAAGGAGAGTTCTAAAAATTATATTTTTTGTTTCCTCTCCCTTAATCCCTCTCAAAGAGAGAGATATAAATTGTAATGTTTAGAACTTCCCTTTAATTTTAAATCCAGTATAAGCTGGGATGGCTTATTCACTTCTCAATGCATCAACAGCTTTTATTGAAATTGCTCGGTAAGCAGGAATAAAGCCTGCCAAAATTCCGGAAAAAATTAATATTACCAAAGCTGTTAAGCCGGTTTGAATGTTAATAAATGGATTGGAAAAGAATGTACTTTCAATTTGAAATTTATTCATGATAAAAGAAATGAGCTCTAATAAACCTATTCCTGAAATCAAACCAAGATAACCGGCAAGAGTGGTTAAAAAAACAGACTCTAACATAATTTGTGTAATGATGTGAATGGGTTGCGCTCCAATAGCCCTTCTTACTCCAATTTCTTTTGTTCTTTCTTTTACAATTACGAGCATAATATTGCTTACGCCAATGGCGCCTGCTAATAATGTGAGAATGCCCACAAACCATGATAAGCCTTTGATACCAATAAACAAGCTACTTACTTTTCCAAATTCTTCGGCTGCGTTAAAATGCCCAAAAGCATGTCCATCATCAGGGTTAATTTGATGTCGTTTTTTTAAGAGATCTAATATTTTACCTTCTGCAATGGTTACTGGAATGTTATTGGGAGATGTAACGGCAAACCAGCCCAATTTATTTTGAAAATTAAATGCATGTTGAAAAGTAGTAAAGGGTATATAAACGGTTTGAGCATCTTGTTCGCCCATTTTGCCTGAACGATTGGTGCCGAATGTGCCTACCACCATAAAATTTACGCCATTAATTTGAATATAAGTCCCAATAGGATTTTCATCATTTCCATAAAGTATTTCCTGTACCCTATTTCCTATCACAGCAATTTTGCGTTGATCCTTTATATCAATTTCATTAATAAAACGACCTTGGTTAATATCAATGGCAACAATTTTTCTGTAATTGGGGTAATCTCCATTAACAGAAAATGCTCCGGATTTTAATCCTCTTGTTACATTATTTCCACCCATGTAGCCACCTAATTGAGCGCGAGGAGCAAGAATATTTATTTCAGGAATATTTTTTCGCAGGGCATCTATATCTGCATTTTCTAGAGAAAAGCTTCTGCCAATTTTAAATCCTTTATAAGGTTTGTCGGTTTTTTGAGTCCATACAAAACAACTATTGGTTGCAAAACCGCCAAACATTTTATGAACACCTGTTTCTAAACCATTACCGGCACCTTGCATAATTACCAACATAAAAATGCCCCAAAATACACCAAATGCAGTAAGTGCAGTACGAATTTTATTTCGCCCTAATACATGAAATACTTCTCGCCATCTTTCTATTTCGAACATATTTTAGTTCAAAGTTTAAAAGTTCAATGTTCAAAGTTATTTAGTTTAAAGTTGGGTAGTCATAAAAACTTTAAACTCTGAACTATCCAACATGGAACTAATTTTATTCATCTCTCAATGCCTCAACCGGTTTAATACTTGCGGCTCTCATAGCCGGAAATAATCCAGCTAAGGCTCCGGCAATAATTAACAATACAGTTGCACTAATAGCTATTCTTAAATCTACCGTTGGATTTGAGAACATTTCATTTGAAGGAATAAATTTTGCAAGTAACTCAAGTAATCCTATTCCCAACACAAGTCCAATATAACCTGAGAGTGCAGTAATAAAAACAGCTTCTTGCACAATTTGACTTACAATATTAAAAGGAGTTGCACCCAAAGCTTTTTTTATTCCAATTTCTTTTGTTCTTTCTTTTACAACAATGAGCATGATGTTGCTTACGCCAACTATGCCTGCAATAATGGTTCCTATTCCCACTATCCAAATAAAGCCATTTATTCCGGTTAAAACAGACATTACACGTTCAAAATCTTCGATGCTATTATGAATAAAAACAGCTCTGTCGTCTTCTTTAGAAAAATTGAGCCGCTTTGAAAGTAGATTCAAGGTTTCATCTGAAATTTGTTTGCTTTCTTCAACCGAAGCATTGCCAATGGTAAACAAAATTCTACCAATTTTATCTTGTCCGTTAAACACTTTTTGAGCAGTAGTAATGGGTAAATAAATTGTTTTTGATTGATTTTCGCCTCCGTTATCTTTATATATCCCCACCACTTTAAATGAAATACTACTTATTTGAATGTATTTTTCCATGGCAGAATCATTTTCGAAAAGTTCCTTTTCTATTGCATCACTTATCACAGCAACTTTACGGCACTGAGAAATATCGAGAGGATTTATAAATCGACCTTGTAATACATTGGTAATTTCTATAAAACGAAAATCAGGGTGTATGGGCGTTAAATCATATACCCCATTTTTTGTTTTATAATTTACTACTTGGCTTCCTTTTATTGGATAGCGTGCAGAGATATGATCAATATCTTTTATAGCATTTTTAACAGCTTCATAATCTTTCAATGTAAATTGAATTTGCCTACCGGATTGTAAACCACCATAAGCAATGCTGGTTTGTCCGGATCCCACTCTAATACTGTTAACAGCATCGTCTTTAAACCGAAATTTAAAACCATTTTCTAATCCTTTACCGGCACCCAATAAAATAATAAGCATAAAAATTCCCCAAGCCACACTAAAAGCAGTGAGGGCAGTTCTTAACTTATTCTGGCGAATGGTGCTAAATATTTCAAGCCATCTGTCCATTATCTATCAAGCCGTCTTTTAGTTTAATAATTCTATTTGTGTTTGCCGCTATGTCGTTTTCATGCGTTACTATAATAACCGTCATGCCTTGTTTGTTTACATCTTTAAAAATATCCATAATCTCCGAAGATGTTTTTGAATCTAATGCACCTGTAGGTTCATCGGCAAGAATTACTTTTGGGTTTGTAACCAATGCTCGCGCAATGGCAACTCGCTGTTTCTGTCCGCCCGAAAGTTCAGAAGGCAAATGTTCAGCCCATTGTTTTAATCCAACTTTATCAAGGTATTCCAGCGCTAATTTATTTCTTTCTTTTCTACTTATATTTTGATAATACAAGGGTAGCGCAACATTCTCCATTGCATTTTTAAATGCAATTAAATTGAATGATTGAAAAACAAAACCAATAAACTTGTTGCGATAGTTTGCTGCTTGCCTTTCCGATAATTTTTTTATTAATGTTTTATTGAGATAATAATTTCCGGCATCATACGAATCTAAAATCCCTAAAATGTTTAAAAGGGTTGATTTTCCTGAGCCGGAAGATCCCATAATAGAAACCAATTCCCCTTCTTTAATTTCAAGATCTATTCCTTTTAATACATGCAGAGCATTATTGCCTATATAATATGTTTTATGAATGTTTTGTAAATGAATCATTGGAAAACGAAGTAATAGAAAAATAAAATAAAAAATTTATCTCTCATGTTTTTAGAGAAATAATGACAAACACTTGATAATTTGGTTCTACTTTTATATCTTGAAAAATAGAATTTTTTTCACCTACCTAAAATTAGCGAATAAAGATATACAAAATGCGTGTTCATTTTTTACCTATATTAATTTTGTTGGTTTTGTTTTTTGGTGCTTGCCAAAAAGATGAAATGGATTACAAAATTGCCTTTCCATTACCAAGAGGTATTTATGCGGTTTCTAATATTGATAAAGCTCATGATGTTGATGTTTTGAAAAACACAGATGTAAGTGGAATTTTTATTCGTGTTGGTTGGAATTCTGTAGAAGCAATAGAAGATAATTACGACTGGTCGTTTGTAGATAGCGAAATTGATAATGCTATAGCATATGGCAAAAAGGTTTCTATTGCTTTTATTGCGGGAGATTATTCTCCTCATTGGATCAAAAAAGGAGGATTTACCTTTCTTCATTTTAAAATAATACCACATGATGGTTCAGGAAATAATGCACATTGGGTAGATATTCCCCTACCTTGGGAAACCGTTTTTATAAATGCCTATTCTGATTTGATAAGTGATTTCAAAGACCATTTAAAATCAAATTCCTCTCGTTACGCTGCTATTTCACTAATAAAAATATGTGGTATTAATCAAGAAACTGCCGAAACAAGGTTGCCTTATGAAGATTCAACTTACGTAAGCGGCACAGATACCGCCAGCAATGCCGCTCAAATATGGCTGGCAAATGGCTATACACCAACTAAAGTTCTTTCAGCTTGGCAAACTATTGCAAATGCCTGTTATAAAAAATTTAAAGATAAACCATTAGACATTGCCATCATCCCCGACCCCAATGGATTTCCTTCTATTAGTGATAATGGAACAATTATTCCCGGTCTCTTTAATACTACTACCGCTGATTTAGTTAAAACTGCTGCTTCGGCATATGGAAGCAGAATGATTGTTCAATACAATGCTATTAATGATTCTACACCCAATCTTCCCATTATTGATTATGCCAAGCAATTAGGTACCAATGTGGCTTTTCAAGAGCAAGACTATATTGATAACAAAACAGATTTATGGGTTGCACAAACTATTCAAAATGCAGTAGACAATGGGGCTTTATTTATTGAATTATTTGACGAAACCATTGAGCAACATCCCGCTTCTGTAGCTTGGGGAGCTAAATTGTTTTAAAAAAATATTCTAGCCTTCTAGATTCACCTCCATAAATATCTATTAAAATAGAAATCTTGCCTACCTTTGCACATTAAAAAACAAGACACGAATTACGCTAATTAGTACGAATTTAAATTAATAGGCTAAAATACTTTTTTAGTGATAATGTTTTGCCTTAGTGCAAATTCGTGAAATTGGTGTCTTTACTTAAAATAAAATACCATGTCGAAAAAATATACAGAATATAAAAGTCTTGATCTATCAGCTATTGGTAAAGATGTATTAACATGGTGGAATACAAACGAAATATTTGAAAAAAGTATACAAGAAAGGGATGGGGCTCCTTCATATACATTTTATGATGGCCCCCCTTCAGCAAACGGACTTCCCGGAATTCATCATGTAATATCAAGAACATTTAAAGATTTGTTTTGCCGTTTCAAAACCATGCAGGGTTTTCAGGTAAAACGTAAAGCGGGTTGGGACACACATGGATTGCCAGTTGAGTTAGGTGTTGAAAAAACGTTGGGTATTACAAAAGAAGATATCGGAAAAAAAATTTCTGTAGAAGATTATAACAAGGCTTGTAGAAAAGAAGTTTTAAAGTATACCGATATATGGAATGACCTTACTTTAAAGATGGGCTATTGGGTAGATTTAAAAGATCCATACTTTACGTTCGACAATAAATATATTGAGTCTGTTTGGTATTTATTAGGCATGCTGTATGAAAAAAATCTCTTGTATAAAGGATATACCATTCAACCTTACTCACCTGCTGCAGGAACGGGTTTAAGTTCTCATGAACTCAATATGCCTGGATGTTATGTCAATGTTAAAGACACTACTATTGTAGCACAGTTTAAAATACAAGCGGATCAAGTTTTTGACGAAGCTGGCATTTTCAGTTCCTCTCCCTTTTGGGGAGAGGTTAGGAGGGGGGCCGCTTTCTTTCTTGCTTGGACAACTACTCCATGGACATTACCTTCAAATACAGCCTTAGCAGTTGGAAAAAACATTAGCTATGTTGCCGTACAAACTTTTAATCCTTATACATTTAAAGCCCTTACAGTAATTCTTGCTAAGGATTTAATGGGCAAATATTTTCCGGAAAAAAATGCAGAACTAAAATTAGAAGACTACAAAGAGGGGGATAAGCAAATTCCATACAAACTTATTGGAGAATGTAAAGGACGTGATTTAGTGGGTATACAGTACGAACAATTAATGTCCTACGTGCAGCCTACAGACGGAGAGGCATTTAAAGTTGTAATTGGAGATTTTGTTACTACTGTAGATGGAACGGGAATTGTTCATATTGCGCCAAGTTTTGGTGCAGATGATTTTAGGGTTGCCAAACAAAACGGAATAGGATCGTTAACGCTGGTTGATAAAACCGGACGTTTTATTGCAGAAATAAAAGATAATTTATTTCCACTAGGAGGAAAATTCGTTAAAGAAGCTTATTATGCTGATGCAGAAAAAGAGCAGGAACTAAAAGAACAGCAAGAGAAATTAAAAGCCATTATCCCCAAACTTGAAAAATATTTAAGCGTTGACGAATTAATTGCACTAAAATTAAAATTAGAAAATAAAGCCTTTAAAATAGAAAAGTACGAACACTCATATCCTCATTGTTGGAGAACAGATAAGCCCGTTTTGTATTATCCACTTGATTCGTGGTTTATTAAAACTACTGCTTTAAAAGACAGAATGGTTGAACTAAATAAAACCATTAACTGGAAACCATCTCATACCGGAACCGGGCGTTTTGGAAATTGGTTGGAAAATTTACAAGATTGGAATCTTTCTCGTTCTCGTTTTTGGGGCATCCCTATTCCTATATGGACGAGCGAAGACAAAACCGAAAGACTTTGCATTTCATCTATACAACAATTAAAAGAGGAACTAGATAAATCAGTAAAGGCTGGTTTTATGGAAAACAATCCTTTGGCAAATTTTAGTGCTCAAGACTTTTCAGAAAAAAATTATTCTCTTTTTGATCTTCACAAGCCTTATGTTGATGATGTCGTTTTAGTCTCTCCTTCAGGCAAAAAAATGCAAAGAGAATCAGACTTAATTGATGTTTGGTTTGATTCAGGGGCAATGCCGTATGCGCAAAATCATTTCCCATTCCAAAATAAAGAACTTTATCCCTCCTCTCCCCTTCGGGGAGAGGTCGGGAGAGGGGTGTTTCCTGCTGATTTCATAGCCGAAGGCGTTGATCAAACACGTGGCTGGTTCTTTACTTTACATGCCATTGGGGTAATGCTTTTTGATTCCATTGCTTTTAAGAATGTAATATCAAACGGTTTGGTACTGGATAAGAATGGTAATAAAATGTCGAAGCGCTTGGGTAATGTGGTTGATCCGTTTAAAATCATTGAACAATATGGCCCCGATGCTACGCGCTGGTATTTGGTTACTAATGCACAACCTTGGGATAATTTAAAATTTAATGCTGATGGAATAGAAGAAGCTAAACGTAAATTTTTTGGAACGCTTCATAATACCTATGCTTTTTTTGCCCTTTATGCCAACGTTGATGGATTTACCTATGCTGAACCTGAGGTGCCTATAAATAAAAGGCCCGAAATTGACCAATGGGTTTTATCGCTTCTTAATACCTTGATAAAAGAAGTAAAGGAAAGCTATGAAGACTATGAGCCTACTAAAGCAGGACGAGCTATTCAAGAGTTTGTGACAGAAAATTTGAGTAATTGGTATGTGCGTTTATGCAGGAGAAGGTTTTGGAAGGGAGAATATTCTCAAGATAAAATAGCTGCCTATCAAACCTTATATCGATGCCTTGAAGTAATTTCTCAATTGATGGCGCCTATCTCTCCCTTCTTTGCCGAACGGCTTTTGGGAGATTTAAATAAGATTACCGGTAGGCAAAAAACAGAGTCCGTTCATTTATCTTTCTTTCCTAAAGCAGATAGCTTACTTATTAATTCAGCATTAGAATTGAGAATGAAAATGGCGCAAGATGTTTCTTCAATGGTTCTTTCATTGAGAAAAAAAGTAAATATAAAGGTACGCCAGCCCTTAAATAAAATACTTGTATCGCCTGCTAATAAAGATGTTCAGCAACATATTGAGGCTGTTAAAGATTTGATTTTAGCCGAAGTAAATGTAAAGCAATTAGAATATTTGAATGATACGTCCGGCATTTTGGTTAAAAATATAAAAGCCAATTTTAAAGAATTAGGCCCTAAGTTTGGTAAGAAAATGAAAGCCATTGCTGCGGAAGTGAATAAATTTACGCCTGAACAAATACGGCAAATTGAACAAGAAAAGGAGCTTGCTATAGGGGTAGAAGGAGAGTCTTTAACCCTTTCTATTCAAGATGTAGAGATTACCACACAAGATATACCGGGTTGGCAAGTTGCCTATAATGACAAGGTAACGGTTGCGTTAGACATTACCATTACTACTCATCTTAAGGAAGAGGGTATAGCCAGAGAGTTTGTGAACAAAATTCAAACCCTCAGAAAAGAAAGAGATTTTGATGTGATTGATAAGATTTCGGTAAAAATTCAAAAACATGATGCAATTAATTCGGCAATTCAAAATAATTTAAATTATATTTGCTCAGAGACATTGGCTTCTTCATTAGAGCTTGTAAATGAGCTTGAAATAGATAATAGTGTAAAAGTAGAGGTAGATGATGCTGTAGAAACCGTAGTCTCTATACGCAAACTCAATTAATATAAAATTTTATGGCAAAAAAAATTATCGCAAAAAAAGCAAAGCTTAAAAAAGCTCCTCAAGCAAAAAAAGCAGTTGCAGTTAAGAAGAAAGTTGTAAAAGCTCCAGCTAAAGCAAAAAAAGTTGTAGCAAAAAAGGCAAAACCTAATATAAAAGTGGTAAGCAAAACAAAACCATCTGCATCAAAAAAGACCAAGGCTATTGTTTCAAAAAAGGCAGTTGCAAAAAAAGTGTTTGTATCTAAAACTAAAAAAGCTGCTAAAGTTGTAGTTAAAAAAACTGTGAAACCGGTAAAACAAGAAATTAAAAAAGTGGTAGTTGCAAAAAAAGTAGCTGCTCCAATTAAAAAAACAGAAGCGAAACCTGTAATTAATAAGTCTGTTCATAGTAATGGTAAAACAGCAACACCGCTTTCATCGGTAAAATCAATTCCTACAAAAAACAATAAAGTGGCCAAGCCTACTGTTAATACTGCCATTGATACTAAAGCGTTTAATGTTAATAAAAATTTCTCACAAATAGTGAAACCTATTAACAATGGTTACGTAAAACCCCAAGCTTTACATCAAGTAAATAAAGCACAAACAACAGTAAATTCAACCCAGATAAAAAAAACAGATATGGCCGGAGAAAAAACAAGATACTCAGATACTGAGTTAGCGGAATTTAAAGATCTTATTTTACTAAAATTAGAAGAAAAAAGAAAAGACTTTGAAATGTTAAAAGGAACCATTGACAGAACCGATGATCATGGTACGGAAGATACAGCTCACACATTTAAACCAATGGAAGATGGATCGGATGTGATGACCAAAGAAGAAGTAGCGCAATTGGCAACTCGTCAGAAAAAAATAATTCAACATTTAGAAAATGCATTGTTTCGCATTGAAAATAAAACGTATGGAATCTGCAGGGTTACGGGAAAGCTTATTCCTAAAGAAAGATTAAGAAGTGTTCCTCATGCTACAACAACTGTTGAAGCAAAAATGAGTGAAGCTCCTCAAGAATAACATTAAACAAATACTTTATTTGAACGAAACCCTCTGCTAAAAAGTGGAGGGTTTTTGTTTGCATGCATTTCTCCATTTTAAAACCAACAGAAAATAGAAATTTGAAAAAAGCTGTATTAACAATTCTTCTGGTGCTTATTGCTGATCAGGCACTAAAAATTTGGGTGAAAACCCATTTATTAATTGGAGAAGAAATTCATATTCTTGGAAATTATTTCATCATCCATTTTACTGAAAATAATGGAATGGCTTTTGGCTTCCAGTTTGGTGGCCAATTAGGGAAATTGTTTTTAAGTGTTTTTAGAATTGTGGCCGTTTTAGGTATAGGTTGGTATTTATTGAAATTAATAAAAGAAAACACGCCTACTATCGTTATTATAACGCTCTCTCTCATTTTTGCCGGAGCCATTGGTAATATTATAGATAGCATTTGTTATGGCATAATTTTTAACGATAGCTATAACCAAATTGCTACATTTATGCCGGAACAAGGGTATGCAAGTTTGTTGCACGGTAGGGTGGTAGACATGTTGTATTTTCCTATTATACAAGGCCATTTTCCATCTTGGTTTCCTTTATGGGCTTCTGAAGAGTTCATTTTTTTTCGCCCTGTATTTAATTTAGCGGATGCGGCCATTACTATTGGCGTATTTTTGATTCTCATTTTTCAGAAACAATTTTTTACACAAACGATTTAATCACAGAGGCACAAAAAACAACATTAAGGCTCTCGAAATCACCTTACATGATACAACAACCTTCTACTTATTATCTCATTAACTTTTATATTGATGAGATAAGTACCCGATGCTAAATTATTTGCAGTGAAATTATAATTAGTACTTCCTTTTTCAGATCTCCCCTTGTAAATACTCTGTATTTTTCTGCCCGTAAGATCATATAAATCTATCGCCACAGATGCATTTTCTTTTATTGTTAATTTTATTATGGCTTCATCAGCAAAGGGGTTTGGATATACATTTACTGAAAATTTATTTTGCTCATTCTCTAATTGATGGGTAATAATTGTTGAATCTATCTTATCTTCATAAGCAGGATGGAAGGTATAAAATCCTGTTGTGGTTCCTACTAAGATGGAGCCTATGCAAATATCATACATTATTTCTCCGGGCAAACCTCTTAATAATAACTCAGATTTATTTTCTGCCGGATTATATTCTATCAAACTTCTATCTACAGACACATATACATTGCTATCGGGATTGTTTTTGTCTATCGCAACAGCACTACAGTAACCATTTTTTTCTAAGACGTTGATATAAGAATAGGATTGCCCACCATCATGCGATACCACAAATGCTTTTTCTGGTTGTACTCCTGCTGCAATATAAAGCGTATCAGTACCTCTTGGATCAACGGCAATATCACGTATGCAGAGCGAATCATAGTTATCACTATTAGGGCCGGCAGAAACAATGCTCCATGTGCTTCCCATATCAATTGATTTCCATAAAAAACCTGGAACCGTTATTATATCAAGCCTGCCTGTTCCTACGTATATAACGGTGTCATTTTTTCCATAACCAACGGCTACTGTATTTCCATAACAAAAATTTGAAGGGGAGACTATGTTCCAACTTAATCCACCATCTACCGATCTCCATATTTCACCATTAGCTTTTCTAGATGTAGTTGCTAAAACGGTATCAGAAGTAATAAAAGCAATATCCATATTTAAAAGCGAGGAAGATGTAGAAAATCCGCTTGGAATAATTTGTTGAAATCCGGAAATTCCTGAATTGGTAACATAAAATCCCTGCTCATTTGCTGCAATTACGTGTAAAGAATCAATTGGATCTATTGCTACAGAGAGAATAGGCAAAGTGTCATTCATAGTACTTACCGGAAATTCTCCATAAGGGGTATTCCATTTGTTAAATGCGTCAACAGAAGTGTCTAGATATGCGGTAGTGTATGCAAGCCCTGCATTTGTTGCTAAATAAAACATTCCTTCGTGTTCTGATCTTACAATTTTATTAATTTGTATGGCCTCCAGTCCATAATTTGCTGTTTTTTCAAATGAACCGCTTACTCCATTGCTTCCTTTTCGTATCGTCATGCTAGTTGCGTTCATTACAATATTAGCATTGTTAGGATAATAACTAGTGGGCTGATGAAGCCCAGGCCCATTTACGGATATTCCTTCCCACGAAACACCCAAATTAAATGATGTGGATCCGTGAGTCGTTATTAAAGCAGAAGTTTTCCAACTCCCCCATAAATTACTATACTCAACATCTGCAAGAAGGGCATTTGAGTTTTTAACAGAAATATCCGTCCAAGTAGTACATCCGTCAAATGAACGAAATATTTTACCCATTTTGGAACTGTCATATAAGGTAATAAACAAGGTGTCTCCTGTAACCGAACCGGGTATCATAAATACATTGTTAATACCGGTAAATCCTGTGGGAAGATTTATATCGGAAAATGTAGTCCCATCATATTTATAAAGTTTACCGCAAGGGTTTGCGGTACCAGTCGTATCCATTACAAAATAAAATGGATAACCGCTTGAGGTGTTAGCAATAGCAATGCCTGTAACGTAAATACCTTGTATTGTGCCGCCATTGCTCGCATCAATAATATCTGATGCAAGGTTAATGCCTGAAGCATTTTGCCTAACAATAGTAGTGCCCAGCAAAGAATACATATAATAATCGCTTAAGCCAATATTTTTTGTTGGAGATAGACCTATACCCCAATTTTTTAGCATAAATGGATCAGCTGCTGTTTTCCATGTTCCGCTGTCACCATTTGAGAAACTAATAATGCTTGAATTTATGCCACCCGATTCGCTAGTATAAGCTGCTACCCAGCCAATGTTATTCGTGAGTACTCTTTTACAACCGCCTCCCCAACCTCTATTGCCACAGGCAAATTCCAATGAATCTTCAGGAAAGGCCGCATGCCAGGTATGTGCAGTATCATCTGAATAGAATACAGAAAATGGGGTTTCAAGTCCGGCAAATAAGCGCCCTGTAGTTTTGCTAAAAGCTAAATCATTAAAATTTCCGCCATACAAACCAAGATTGGTTCTGTTTCCAAAAGTAGAGCTGTCGCAAGAAACAATTTGTGTTGTGCTTGTGTCAATAATATAAATATCACTTGTGTCGGCACTTAAGCCATTGCTGTTACATACAATCTTGTAATCACCCCCGCTTGTAAAATATAAATTGCTAAAAATGGCAATACCTTTTACAAAATTTAGGGCGGTGTTTCCTAGAATAGAATCGCTTCCTGTTCCGATTGAACTTATTTTTACTTGGTTGTTATAGTTTGTGTCTATTTTATTGCCCCCAATAGCAGCAACATATTTAAGAATATCCACATCTTTATAAATACTATCTTGATCGTCATCAAAAAAATACAATTGTGATGCAGCAATGCTTCCTCTTTTGGAAGATTTTATTTCAAGAGAATCTACAACAACAATATTTAAACTATTTGATATAAATTTAAATTTGTAAATACCGCTAATACTAAAGTAAATATCAGTAAACTCTCCAATACCATTTGTAATAGAAATTGTTGTTGTGCCGTGTATAGAATTAGGGCCCATTATTAATTCAACAGTACAATTACCGGAATAAGTAGAATCAATGTTGTGACTACTATCTGTAGCAATAATTCTTACATAATAAGGGATTTGTGTGTAGTGGGTTTCAAGAGAGGGAACCATGGCAATTTCTAATTGCGTTGCGGTTTGGCCACAAACATAAAAGCATTGAGAAGAAATGAATAGTAATAGTATTGGAAAAAAATAGCGCATTCGATATCTTTTAAGTATATATGCTTCTAATAAACGCAAAAAATTTAAAAAGGTTTCAAAAGTCATAGCTTAAGAAGATAAGTGTCTTTGCATCTTCCAATAAATTGGAGCAAGTTTTGCAAGAAATTTCTACCTTCGTAAACCAATTATAAAAACGCAGCATTGAAAAAAGCCGCCTTCATCATATTCTTAGTTTTATTTCTCGATCAAGCCTCAAAAATTTGGGTAAAAACCAATATGTATTTAGAACAAGAGATTCCTATATTTGGTCATTGGTTTATTATTCATTTTACTGAAAATAATGGAATGGCATTTGGCCTTCAGTTTGGAGGGGGGCAATGGGGGAAATTATTTTTAAGTGTTTTTAGAATTATTGCGGTATTGGGCATAGGTTGGTATTTATTAAAACTGGTAAAAGAGAATGCCCCATCTATTGCCATTATTAGTTTTTCTCTGGTTTTTGCAGGAGCCATTGGTAATATTATTGATAGCGTTTGTTATGCTGAACTGTTTTCGGATAGTAGCAATCAATTGGCTCAATTTATGCCCGATCAAGGCTATGGTACTTGGCTGCACGGCAGAGTAGTGGATATGCTTTATTTTCCTTTAATACAAGGCCATTTTCCGTCTTGGTTTCCGCTATGGGCTAATGAACCTTTCTTATTTTTTGGAGATATTTTTAATATTGCCGATGCCTCAATTACTATTGGAGTATTTCTACTTATCGTTTTTAATAAAGAAATATTTGCAAACAGCAGTAGTTTAAACATACATTCAGAGACTAGTAATAGTTGATTTTATACCACTCAAATTTATTTTTCAATAAACTGAAATTTCTATCAGGCAATTACTTATAATCACTCATACATCTTTGTTTTGCTTGATAATTTTATAAATTTGTTTTTTCTGGCTTTAGGCTTATTGTTTAACTTGATTTACCTTAAAACCCACTTATAATGAAAAAATATTTACTCCCGTTTTTTTTCCTTGCATTTTATATTTCTACACAAGCACAAACGTACATTTATACATCATCTACAGGAACATCTTGGCCCTATGATGAAAGTGAAGGTGAAAATGTTCAACAGGCCAACCGTTATAACTTAAATAATGCGAGTGATAATACTGAAAACTATGTAACCGATCCTATTGCTATTCCTTTTGATTGGTATTTCTATGGTAATTTGGTTACAGAATATAGAATTTACACAAGTGGGTATATTTCTTTTAATACAAGTAATACAACGGTTTATGATGATAATACAAGCCTGCCCCCATCAACAGGGCCATTAAATGCTATTTATGCTTTTTGGGACGATTTAGGACTTGTAGGAGGATTTATGGAAACTAATAATTATGGAGAAGCTCCAAATAGGGTTCATGTAATACAATGGAGAAGCATGAGAAATCCAACGGCATCAACCCAAATGTGTGATTTTGCCATTCGTTTGTATGAGTGTGGAGGTTTTGATATTGTTCAAAATTATAGTTCAGGTGGATTTAGTGGAACAGTAGGTTGTGTAAACGATAATGCTTCGGATTATACAATAGTTACTAGCAGCCCAGCTCTTTCATACAATTTAAATTCAATGAATACGGATGACAAAGTGTACACGTTTTATAATACCAAACAAGAAAATTATGATGCCACTATTACAGATTTAAATTTGGATAAGAATGTTCCAACAGGAAATGTAAATCTTTCAGGTACATTTTTAAATAACGGAGCAACAAGCATTACTTCTTTTGATTTAAATTATTCCATTAATAGTGGCTCAACCGTAACAGAAACAGTAAGTACATCTTCAATAGCCTCTGGTAAAACATATACATTTACATTAAGCAATGCTACTTCGTTTAGTACTGCTGGAGAAATTGATACTCTAAGAGTATGGGCGAGTAATTTAAATGGAAGCAATAAAGATGCGGTAAACTGTAATGATGTTCTTGAAACAATGGTTCTTACCATTAGAAATACACCTTCAACAAAACATGTGTTGGTTGAAGAATATACGAGTACCGGCTGCCAAAAATGTCCTGAAGGGCATGCTTTATTAGATACCTTAAAAGAGTACTATCCTAATACGAGTATTGTTACATTTTCTGCAGGCGATAATCTAGATGCTGCTTTTATGCCTACTTGGCAATCTGCTTTTTTCTTTAGCGGATATCCTGATGCAGTAATTGATCGTTATTATTGGGAAGGTCGACCACGTGAATCTATCAATTCTTATGATGATTGGGATGATTATGCTGTAGATTGCTATGACCATTTTTCTCCACTTGCTGTTTCTATTAGTGGATCTTATAATGATACAACAAGACAATTAGAGGCAACTGTAAATGCAGATTATTCAGACTATGCAATGGGAGATATGCGCATCAATTTATATTTAACAGAGGATAGCGTTATTGCAGAGCAAGCCAATGCATTTAACAATACTGTGGGTAGCCCTTGGTATGGATTGGGAAATCCTATGCCTAGTTATGCGCATCATCATTTAATGAGGGATAATTTGGCAAATGATTGGGGTATTGAAGGTGTTATTCCTGCGTATGTAAATCCAGGAGACAAATATTCCTATACTTTTAATTATACTGTGCCATCCTCTTATGATAGCAAATATTTAAAACTTGTTGCTTTTGTTTCTGAAAACAATGGCATAAATCATAGAGAGGTATTAAATACCAATGAAGCTACTCTTGCTTCGCTTGAGCCAACTACAGTTGATACGTCTGCTTCGAGTATTATTGGAATTACAATTGAAGTAGGTATTACTGTTGTGCCTGTTCCCGTTAATACAGAAGCAACAATTGCATTAACGTTAAATAAGCCTGCTAGTCTTGCACTTAATTTATACAATACAGCAGGAGCTTTAGTTAAACCAATTGCTTCGGCTAAAACCTATAATAGTGGCAAAAATATTATTGCATTTAATGCATCTGACATTGCTTCTGGAACATACATGTTAGCGGTAGAAGCAAAAGGCTATAAGAAAACAATTAAAATTTCTGTTTCGCATTAAAAATTAAATGATCTCTTATGTATAAATATCTACCCCTTGTAGTAATTGTTCTGTGTTTATTTATTACGCAAAGCCATTCTCAAAGTATACAATTATTAATATCTAGTGATACTATTTATACTACATCAGATAAATCTGAGGGATATGCAACTGTACAAGTAAAAAATATTTCATCCAATCTTATTCATGTAAGAGTAGATAGAGTAAATGAAGTTTTATCTGGAGCACAAGAAACATATTTCTGTTGGGAACAATGTTATCCTCCAACAACCAGTAGTAGTTCCGGAGCAATAAAGATTAATGCGTTAGACTCAAACTTTAGTTTTACGGCACATGTAATGCCTAATGGAGAAGCGGGCATTAGCACGGCTACATTTTTATTTTCGAATGAAGACGAAATTGACGATACGGTATCAATAAATTTGGTTTTTGATGTAACGGCTCCAAGTGGGATTAAAAAATGGCTTTCGCCAAAAAATATAGTAAAAATAGATGCTAATTCAATTAATAATTCAATCGATGTTCAGCTTTTTTCTTTATTACCTCAATTAACGATTGCTGTTTATTCAATAAGTGGACAATTAATATATAACAAAAGCTTTAATAATGCTACCGGATTGATAAATATACCAGTAAGTAAAATACTCAATGGAATGTATTTAGTACAATTAACTTCATCAGATTTTTATTACAGCCAAAAAGTAGTAGTTAATCATTAGTATTTTTCTTGTTTCGTATTATTAATGCGGAGTTCTAAAAATTTATTTTTTGTTTCCTCTCCCTTAATCCCTCTCAAATAGAGGGACATAAATTGTAATTTTTAGAACTCCCCTAAAATGTAATGCTCTGTTTTTGTACCAATAATATTGAGTTTTTTACATTATTGTATCCAATTTTTTCTTCCTGTATATTAAATCATTACTTTATTAAACACTTTATAAGTGTAACTTTTTGTGCATTTTAACGTATAAGAAAGAATTCAAAACAATATTTGAGTCTGAAACCATTTATTAACCCATAAACCCCCAAGCGTATGAGTATTGTAATTAATTCTACATTTTTACATCAAGCTGTACCTGTAATGGTACAAAAAGAAGAGATTGGCCAGTTTAGTTTTCCTAATCAAGAAGTACTTAGGGATAAGAATGCTATTGTTAATAGATTTAAACTATTGCAGTTGGCTACTACATTAGGTAATATTGATCAGCAAAAAATTTCCATTGTTTTTCAAGATGAATGGGGATTAAAAATGGTAACAACAACAATTTGGTCAACCTGTGATACCCATATTACATTAAAAGGTGGAACCTCTCTGCCAATTAATAGAATCTTTAGTGTTAATTTTTATGGAGAGTAAATTTTACTTTTTTAATAGAGCATAGAATAAACAAGTCATTCTTGTTTTTATGATTAAGAATGACTTGTTTATTTTATATAGCGCATCTGTATTTACATAAACCACTCCATCAGCCATTTTATAAGCTTAAATTTGGTTTCTCCTGAGTAGGGAGGATATTTTAAGGGGATATCGATGAGGTTGGATTTGATAAATACACTTTTACGATGAGAAAAAGTATCGAATGAAAATTGACCGTGGTAGCTACCCACACCACTATCACCTACACCACCAAAACGCAATTGAGAATTGGCAATGTGCATTACAGTATCGTTTACACAACTACCTCCCGATGAGGTTTGGGTAAGCACTTGTTCAACAATCGCATTATTCTTTGAAAAAACATATAATGCCAATGGTTTAGGTCGTTCATTAATAAATTGAATGGCTTCTTCAATTGTATTGTATTCAAGAATGGGTAAAATAGGACCAAATATTTCTTCTTGCATTATTAGGCTATCAGCTGTAACATTATCTAAAATTGTAGGTGCAATATATTTATCCGCTTCATTTGTTTCCCCTCCGGTCACAATTTTCCCACTACCTAAATAATTTTTTAATCTATTAAAATGTCTTTGGTTAATAATTCTAGGAAAATCGATACTCTTTGAAGGATCTTCTCCATAAAACTCTTTAATGGCTTTTTGAATGGCAGCAATTAGTTTGGGTTTTACTTTTTTGTTCACTAATAAGTAATCGGGAGCAATGCAGGTTTGTCCGCAATTAACAAATTTACCCCAAGTAATACGTTTGGCGGCATATTCAAGGTGAATGTCTTCATCAACTATACAAGGACTTTTGCCTCCCAATTCAAGTGTAACCGGGGTTAAAAATTTGGCTGCTGCTTGGTAAATAATTCTTCCTACTTCTGTTCCTCCGGTAAAAAAGAGGTAATCAAATTTATGTTTTAGTAATTCTTGTGTTGTTTGAGCATCACCCTCTATAGAAACAATGTATGCAGGATCAAATGTTTGAGCAATAATTTCTGTAATAGCAGTTGAAGTAAAGGAAGCAACTTCTGATGGTTTTAAAACGCTACAATTTCCGGCAGCGATAGCACCCACTAAAGGCGCTAAGAGTAATTGAAAAGGATAGTTCCAAGGAGAAATAATTAACACTACTCCGTATGGATCAGAATAAACTGCACTGGAGGCTTTAAAATGAATAAGAGGTGTACTTACTTTTTGAGGTTTTACCCAAGAACGAATATGCGCTAGCGCATCATCTATTTCGGCTAATACGATACCAATTTCTGTAGAATAGGCTTCAAATTTTGACTTGCGTAAGTCATTGTGTAATGCTTGCGATATTTTTTCTTCATTATCAAGAATGGCTTTCCGAAGTTTTTTTAATTGCTCAATTCTAAATCCAACATTTAGAGTTTTTCCGCTTTTGAAAAATTTTCTTTGGTCAGAAATACAATTAGCTACAGATACCATACTGGTAACTTTTTCTTCGATAACAATCATGCCATTTGTTTAGATCCCTTTGTAGGGTTAACATATACTTTAATCAAACCAACTTTTTTAAGCCAGCGAGGTAGAGTTACAAATGTAATCACATAAGTGAAATACAAAATGATAAATAAAGAAACTACGGCCATGTGTTGTAGGTTTTGGTAAAACACTAAGATACGTTTTTCTATTCAGAAAGACAAGATTTTCAGTACGTAAGTAAATTTCGAAAATTAATTTTTTCCTTTCCTCTCCCTTAATCCCTCTCTAAAGAGGGACAAAATGGATAATTTTCAAAATCTATTTATTACTCTTGTTTACTTAGTTCATAAGTAAAACCATCTTCATCGGTATAATGAAATTCTGAGCCGGTTAATTTTTGAATAGAAATGGAAAAAGATGTGCTATCATTATTAGTAATTTTAATTCCATCTTTATTTTCTGTCCATTCCCAAGAACCGGTTACCGTTGAGCTATAAGAAAGATTGTTTGTTATCCAATCTTTGCTGAGCTCATAGAGATTGTCTTTTGAAAATTCTTGAGTATAATTTGTAAAGACATTTCCATTTGTAGTTTCATTTTCAAGCCAAGTTCCTCCAGTAAGAAGCCAGGTTCCGGCAAGTCTTGAAGTGGCGGATTTTAAGGTAAAAGAGGGGCCATCTTCATATTTTTTGCAGGCTGCAAAAATGGTTGTGAAACAAAAAAATAAAATTAGATTTTTTTTTGCATTAAATTTTTTTAACCACATAGAGATATAGGGTTTAAGACGGTATATATATTCATCATAATGGGTTTTATTTTATATCTCATTTATCTATCACATTTACTAAAATATACTTCAGGCTTCAATAGTTTTACATAGAGCAGAAGCTTCGCTTCATAAACTATGTTTAAATTTATTTTCTATGTATAACTTGTTTCAAATTTCTAATAAAGCCACCCGAAAAAATGCCTATGCACCTATGTGGTTTTAAAATTTTATTTCGTTTTAAAATCTTCTTGTATAATTAAACATTAGGTGAAGTAGGCGTATTTTCATTTTTTATTTTCAACATCATTTCGTCCCTTACTTTGTTGTATTGCAATTTATATTTAGAATCAATAGGTTCAGACATGGGCAATTTTTCTTTTAAAGGATCAACTTGTTTTCCGTTTTTCCAAAATCTGAAACACAAATGCGGACCTGTGGCAAGACCTGTGCTACCCACATAACCAATTACATCTCCTTGTTTAATATGTTTACCAGGCCTCATTCCATTAGCGATTTTCGACATATGTAAGTATTGCGTTGTGTATGTTTGATTGTGTTTTACTTTCACATAATTTCCATTATAAACGCCAAATTTAGCATCTAGAACGATGCCATCCGCCACACTCATAATAGGAGTTCCTGCTGCAGCTGCATAATCAGTTCCTAAGTGAGGTTTGTTAATTTTTTGTACGGGATGAAATCTATTAAGAGAGTATTTAGAGGAGATTCGGCTAAATTTTAGGGGCGCTTTTAAAAAAGCTTTTTTCATTCCATTTCCTTTGTCATCATAATAATTTCCTTTGCCATCATTATTGGCATCAAAATAAATGGCGTAAAAATCTTCTTTGTTATGTGTAAACTCGGTTCCTAAAATTCTGCCTACATCAACAGGTTTTCCTTCAACATAGGTTTGTTCATACACCACTTTAAAATGATCACCTTTTTGTATTTTATAAAAATCGATTGTCCAAGCATACACATCTGCAAGTTTAGTGGCAAGCTCAGCACTTAAATCCAAACGATCAAGTGTTTCGTATAATGAACCTTCTATAACGGCACTAGCAGTCTCAACACATTGTTCCGATTCTTTTTCTTTTTTATAAACAGCTATTCCATTTCTAAAATCGAAAAAAACATACTCAGTAGGCGATGTTTCGTAAACAAAGCACTGGGCTTTTGCAACGGAATCTTTGGAGCAAAACAAAGTGTATTTTTTTCCGAAAGAAAAGTTTTTGAAGCTAAAAATTTTAGATGCTTTTTTTACCAATTCATCTATCTCGGCATAGGTAATATGATAATTAAATAAAATAGATCCCAGATTTTCATTTTGTTTAAACGCTGCTTTTATCACTTTAAATTTATCATGAGAAAGGCCATATTCTGTTACACTATCTTTAGGAACAATAGTAGCAATACGATTACTTGAAATTGTATTTTGTGAAGTTGTTTTTTTATGATTGTATTCTATTGCAAAGAACAATACAAAAATTGAAATAATGCCCATTGCAATTTTGTTCTTATTGATGAATTGCAATAAGGTTTGTAGATGTTGTTTCATTTATTAAATATGTTGCGGAGAAGCAGTAACTGAATCTACCCAGCTCTTTCCCCAATTATCAATTTCTTCTTTTGTCCATAGTTCAGGGTAAAAGATACGTTTTTGAAACCGAGGGGGCAAATATTTTTGCCAATTTGTGCCTCCGGTTGCGGCAACATCTTCCGGATTTTTATGTAAATATCTCACAGCAGATTTGTAATGAACCAATGGCCAATTCACATTTACATTTACATCCAACTGCTTTAAAGCTCCAATTAATTTGGGATTTTTTTTATCCGTTTCAGAAAGTGAAATGTATTTTACCCATAAATTTTTAGTGTTGTATTCATTTGCTAAAGCAATCAATTTTTTTGAATATTTTTTCTCAAACTGTTTTAGTGTTAATGTTTTTTTTCCTGTAGCTAATTCTGTTGCTCCTTTTTTCCAATAAATATTTTCAAACATTTCTTCAATAGACGCAGCACTATTTTTGTATTGCGTTTGAAAATCTTTATCTATTAAATTTTTAAAATCGGTGGAACAAATTTCAATCATTCTGTATTGGGCCGATTGAAATCCGCTAGCCGGAAGTAAAGCCATTCTAAAACGCAAAAATTGTTCTTTCTCCATACCATCAACCATAATGGCAAAAGATTTTGTTAGTGCTTCAAAATAGCAATTGATGCGATTGACTCTTTCAATAAAAAAATTCACTTCTATTTTTTCTTTCCATCCGGCATCTTCTCCATTGGGCTTAATAATTTTACCATTATTGGCAATTTGATCAAACTCATGTAAGGCCAATTTAAAATAGAGTTCAGTAATTTGATGGTACATGATGAAAATAGATTCATCCGGAAAATCAGTTTTTGGATTTTGTAGCGATAATAAAGTATCTAAATGAATGTATTCCCAATAAGGCAGGTAATTTGAAAGTAACAATCCATCAAGATAGCTGTTGATGTCTTGCCCCATGGTATCGTACTTTTCTTTTAGTCGGGTAATTTTATCTATAATTTCCGGTGTGAGTTCCATTCGCTGATTTTTTGAATCTTTTTCGTGCTTGCAAATTTACTCAAAAAATTAGAGGTATGGTTATGATATTGGTCAGATACTGGGAATATTGCTGTTCCATCACAATAAGCAAAAATTAAGTAATATTTAGTTTACTACTATAATTATTAAGATGGCTTAAAGCTATGTTTATATATTCTTTGGTAATTATGTTTTTCTTTCTCTCGTTCCAACTCTGAATTTTTTCAAATACTTCATCTTCCGTTAAATTTGGATTTTGGCTGATTAAAAAATGTGTTGAAGAAAGTATTTCCAATGAAAGCGTTGTTTCAAATCCTTCAATTACAGTAAATAAATTATTTAAACGCTTTTTCTGATTTGAATTCAGTTTTGAGTTGATAAAGGCTTCTACCTCTTCATACCTTTCATAATTTAATTGCAAAGCTTCAAATGCTCTTGCTTGCATTTGCTCCATGCCTTTTAGGTATTTTCCGTTCATGGCATATAAAACCTTTTCTATCGCTTGCGCGTAAGGCCCATATTTATAAGCAACAAATTGCAATTGCATTGGTTCTCCACTTTTTTGAAGAAAGTAGGCTAGTTTATTTGCCGCAAAAATGGATGCAACTTCGCCTAATTTTTCATACTTATAAAGCGCATAAAGCAACATGGCTCTTGCCGCAGTAAGTTCCACCTCTTTTTTGGCTTTCTCTTTTTGCAAAATTTCTTTTACAGCTTCATTGGGTTCATAGATTTTTATATTGATATGTGATAAGTGACCAAGATATTTATCTAATAGTAATTTTACTTTATCCCACCTTAATCCCCCATTACCACAACCCAAAGGCGGAATAGCAATGCTCTTAATTTTATATTCATCAATAACTCTTACTAAATCTTTCAAGCCTTCTTCAATATAATCGTATTGCGATTTTTTAAACCACTCTTTTTTTGTGGGGAAGTTGATGACAATTTTTTCTCCATTCAGCGTATTTTCTTTTACTACAAGCATTTTTCCAATTTGCACTTCACCCTTTTTGCAGGCATCTGCATAAATTTTAAAGTTCAGGCGAAAGCGTTCTTTAAATTGTAGGGCAATTCCCTTTCCCATTACACCTACAGTATTTACCGTATTTACTAAGGCTTGTGTATCAGCCTCAAGTAAGTTGCCTGTTATGTAGTTCATAAGAAATAATAATTTTGTTTGATTTTTATGTCAATTGCCAGTTTTAATTTTTCTAAAATAGCCCTCACTTCATTTTCTTTCTCCTTATTCAATACAGCTATCCCTTTTATGTATTTAATTGGCACATGATCTTTTACTAAAAATTCTGCGTGTTTCTTTCTTAGCCTATCTTCATCCCCATCTGCGTTTTCGTCACGAAAATCAGTTGTTTTAATTGAATTCCAATCTAATCGATCAATATGAACTAAATCATTAAAATACCTTGTTATTTTCTTTGCTGCATTGCCATCTGTAAAACACCATTGAAAATTATTGCTCGCTAATTCGCTTAACTTACAACAAATATAAATAATATCCTCTTGTGGTAATTTAGGTACACCATGTCCTGTTATAATATTATAAAGCATGGGAGTTCGCACAGAAAAATAAAACGGAACATAATCGTTAACTACCAAATCAGGAAAACATTTTACAATTCTATTATCTCTTTCAGCAATAATTTCTTTACTACCAATTGAAATAAATCCGGGATTCTCTTTGCTCGCATTTTTACAATACAATCCATCACGCAAAATACACTCCAGATTTTGAATTGGAATAATACGGAATAGCCATGTTGTATTTATATTGGTGGGCATGATTCAGCAAAAAAATAATAAATAGGCGTAGTCCTTTTATAGATCATCGTCTAGGAGGATTTTTGAACGTATCCAATTGCCTCCAATTTTCTCTCGTTTTGCTTCTTCTCCAAAATCAAGATTAAATATTTCATTAAGTGTTTGATCTCTTAATATGAGTTGTTCTAAGCTAACAATTTTTATGTCATTAACTGTTTGATCTCCAGTCAAAAACTGCCAGTCTCCATTTTGATTATGAACAACATGAAGGATTTCTTTTTTATCGTATAGCCATTGTCTTGTTGTACATATAGCTGTATTTTTTAATTCCAGAAACTTAAAATGAGCATTTCTATCGAGAAGAGGTTGTTTAAATTTAAACTCTTTTTCATAATTATTGTCCCAAGGAAATTTATTGTTTCGGTCCGTCCATACAAGCTGAAGTGAAGGAAATTTTTCTAGTCCATTAAACCAAATTGCATAACCAAAATAGTCTGAAATGTTTCTTTCATCTACTTCTAAAAATCGAGTAGAATTATTTTCAAAAAAATCAAGATATTCTTTATTTGGGATAAGTCTTTGACCAGATTTTGCTAATTCTCCACCAATATTAAGAATGGAATGAAGTGTTCTAGATGTTAGTCCAAAAGAGATAAGTTCGGGTTGATTAAAGTTCTTCCAAAGTCCAATTGTATAAGCAAAACGTGGCAAATAGTCTGTTTTTTCAATAATAAGAACTGCCCAACCAAATTTTTTAATGTCAACTATAAGCTTGTTCTCATCTATACATTGATGTTCTTTGTAAGTCTTCATAATGCCTACCACTTTTAATTCCCCACCTCACTCATAAATTTAATTCTCACCAAACGCAAATCATCTTCGGTAAATTGATCTTTGCCTAGTTCTTCGAGAGCGGTTTGAATGGAATCTGTTTCGGCTTGTAAAAAATATTCGTGAATTTCTTCTACTCTTTCTTCGTCCATTACTTCTTCTAAGTAATAATCGATATTGAGTTTTGTGCCCGATGCAACAATGGCTTCAATTTCTGAAACAATGGCATCATACTTTACATTTTTTGCAGCAGCAATATCTTCAAACGGCACATGGCGGTCGATACTTTGAATAATAGAAACTTTTAATGCAGATTTATTGGCAATAGATTTTACCACCATATCCATTGGGCGTTCTATTTCATTTTCGGTAACATATTTTTTAATAAGCGCAATAAATGGAGCGCCAAATTTCAAGGCTTTTCCTGCGCCCACACCAACAATTTGCTTTAATTCATCCATAGTAAGCGGATATTGCGTAGCCATATCATCGAGTGATGGATCTTGAAATATTACAAATGGGGGAAGATTTTTTTCTCTCGAAATTTTCTTACACAAATCTTTTAGCATCGAAAATAATAAGGGATCGGCTGTGCCTCCTTTTGCAGAATCAACAGCTATTTCAGCATCATCACTTTCTTCTTCGTAATTATGATCTTCGGTAAGCATTATAGATGTTGGATTTTCTAAAAATGCTTTCCCCGCTTCAGTTAATTTTAATAAACCAAAGTTCTCAATATCTTTTTGTAACAATCCGGCAATTAACGATTGGCGAATAACAGCCATCCAAAATTTATCATCTTTTTCAGCGCCTTGTCCAAAAATTTCAAGCTCATCATGTTTATACGATTTAATAGAACTATTGGTATTTCCTGTTAACACATGAATAATATGCTTGTCTTTAAATTGTTCTTTAACGGCCATAACAGCATCGAGCAATTGTTCAACATATTCTTGTCCTTCAAAGCTTAGTTTAGGATGAACACAATTATCGCAATTTTCACAATTTTCAGTTTGGTATTCTTCTCCAAAATAATGCAGAATGTGTTTTCTTCTACATACTGAAGATTCAGCATAAGAAACTACTTCGCCTAATAAATGGCGACCAATTTCTTGTTCTGAAACAGGTTTGCCTTGGAAGAACTTTTCAAGCTTAACAATATCATTGTAACTATAAAATGCAATGCATTTTCCTTCTCCACCATCACGTCCACCGCGACCGGTTTCCTGGTAATAACCCTCAATACTTTTAGGAATATCGTAATGAATCACAAATCGCACATCCGGTTTATCTATACCCATTCCAAATGCAATGGTAGCGACAATTACTTCTGCATCTTCCATTAAAAATTGATCTTGATGCTTAGAGCGAGTACCTGCATCCAAACCTGCATGATAAGGGGCAGCTTTAATTCCATTTATTTTTAATGTATTGGCTAATTCCTCAACTTTTTTTCTGCTGAGGCAATAAATAATTCCGGATTTACCGGCAAATGACCTCACAATTTTTATAATTTCTTTTACCGCATTTACTTTTGGTCTTAGTTCGTAATACAAATTGGGGCGATTAAAAGAGGCTTTAAACGTGTTGGCATTTAACATGCCTAAGCTTTTTTGAATATCCTGTTGTACTTTAGGAGTAGCTGTAGCAGTTAATGCAATTACCGGAACTGCATGGCCAATTTGATTAATGATAGGACGAATTCGCCTATACTCAGGTCTAAAATCATGACCCCACTCAGAAATACAATGAGCCTCATCAATGGCGTAAAAGGAAACAGGAATATTTTTTAAAAAATCAACATTTTCTTGTTTTGTGAGTGATTCTGGGGCAACAAATAACAATTTTGTTTTTCTGGCAGTAATATCATTTTTTACCATGGCAATTTCTGCTTTGGTAAGAGATGAATTCAAAACGTGTGCAATACCGTCTTCGGCACAAAAACTACGAATAGAATCAACTTGGTTTTTCATTAATGCAATAAGGGGAGAAATAATAATGGCCGTACCATCTTTTATTAGGGCTGGTAATTGATAACATAGCGACTTACCTCCACCTGTGGGCATGATAACAAATGTATCTTGTCCCAACATAATACTTTCAATAATTTTTTCTTGTTCTCCTTTAAAGGAGTCAAATCCGAAATATTTTTTTAAATAGGAAGTGAGGGGCTTTTCTGCAATTAATTCCATAAATGTTTTTCGATAATGAAATATGTGATTTTAAGATAGATGAGATCCTTATGTAAATTTAAGAAATTAAATACAATGCGAAGTAGTTCAAAAAGTTTTTGTGAAATGCTTTTGAAAAATAAATTATATACTGTATCTTACTAATCCAAGCTATCCCTACGTACTTCGTTTTATTCTAAAAATTTATTTATTCATTGAGTTTATCAGCATGATAAAAAATTTACTCAAATTATTTTTATTCGGCTTTTTTATTGCCTTTCTTTTTTCTGCTTGCACAAAAACAGAAGTTATAGTAGTTGAGAACAATACCGCCCCACCCGATTCTACCATTGAATCTGTAGTAATAGAAACCTATGTAAACAAATTATATATTAGTTTATTGGGGCGGAAACCTAGTGATCAAGAACTCTCAGATGGCATTACTATTCTAGATCAAAATAATGTTTCTACAGCAAACAGAGAGGAATTGGTAAATCTGGTTTTTAGTGAAGAAGAATACTTGAATAGAACTTATGAAATTGCATTTAATGAATTACTGCCTTCTGTTGATACTGCTTATTTTTCATTTCTAATATCAGAATACAACAAACTAATTAAATCCACTACCGATTCAGTATATATTGAGTTGTTTGAAACAGAAATAATAAGAGAAGAAGAGGTTCGTGATATTTTAAAAGATTTAAAAGCAGATAGTCTTAGCATTGCAGGCATGTATATGAGATTGGTAAATAATGAACCTTATGACGAATTAAATATGGGAACAGAAAATTTTATTGTTTCTGTGTTTCAATATTTTCTGGTTCGCTATCCTACGGATGAAGAATTGTCGTACGCAACAACAATGGTAGATGGAGGTAGTTCTGTTATTTTTTATCAAGAAGGTGACTCAAAAAATGATTTTATAGATATATTTTTTAGTTATGACGAATATTATGAAGGGCAAGTTAGAGCTTTGTATGAACGTTATTTGTATCGAGAACCTACATCTGAAGAAATGACTTCACTTGCGGTTGCATATAAAACCTCTGGCGATTACAAAGCTTTGCAAAAGGCGATTCTTGTTACGGATGAATATGTTGGAGTATCTTATAATTAAATAATTTATGAAAAAAATAATTTTACCGTTTGTCCTAGTTTGTATTTCTATTTCTTCCTGTAAAAAAGAAACATCATACGTGTATCAGGTAAATGATGTTACCGTTTCTCAAACGGATGTAAATAAAGAAAACACAAAATCTGTTATTGAATTTATTTCTATTGCATATTCCGACATTTTTGGAACTACCATTTCGCAAACTGATTTAGAGAATTTATCAAACATGTATGATTCGTTTGGGGATTTAAAATTAATGGAAGATTTAATTGTTCGGAATTTTTTAAATCAAACCAATACAATTCCAAGTGATCAAGAAATGAGGGCTGATGTAAATACTTTTATTAAAGACACCTATCATAAATTATTAAATCGTGATCCGAATGAATTTGAAATTTGGTATTTGACCAATGAAATTAATGAAGATACCAGTATAACAGCAGAATTGGTGTATTATGGCATTTTAACTTCTGATGAATACAGAACATATTAGTGAGACTCAATTTTTGCGTTTTTTGGCAGCAAAAATTGTAAGTCGAACTAATCCCGATAGCAAGGAACGAGCGTATCGGGATATAAAACAAATAAAAACACTCCAAGCTTTCTTCTCTCAAAGGGAGAGGAATTAGGTGAGGGCTAAAATTTGATTATGACAAAACGTAGAGATTTTATAAAAACAATGGGTCTTGCAGCAGCGGGGGCATTTGCGGCTCCTTATATTTTACCTTCGGGTAGATTATTTGCTGCCTCTGGAACGCGTAAAGCAAATCATGTAGTGTTTTGTTTATTTGCCGGTGGCATTAGAAATATTGAATCGGTAAAGCAGCAAGAAAGTAATTTGATGGAAACTATTTTAAAAGGAAATTTTGTTGCTCAATCAGGTATTGATGCAACATTACCTTCATCATCTTTGGGCAGTAAAAAATTACAAGAATATGGAACTTTATTAAAAGAGTTCAGATATGCAGATGGGCCTACTGGTCATTTTAACGGACATACAACCGCAATAACAGGCAAGTATACTTCTGAAGCACTTAATTTGCGTAAACGCCCCGATTACCCTACCATTTTTGAATATTATCGTAAACATACAACGCCCAGCAAAAGTGCATTAAACAGTTGGTGGGTTTGCAATACACTTGGTTCAAATACTGTTTTGAATTATAGTAATTATGAAGGCTATGGTGCCACTTATGGTGCAAATTATATTCAACCCACAACTCTAATAACAGAAACGGGATATAATGCTATTGGAAATCCTAAAAATTTTACCACTGACGAATATGCTTCAGCTGCTAAAATAAGAGATTTTGCTAACAAGAATTTTAATAAAAGTATTGCTCAAGGAGATGCCGGAATTACAAATACTTCAGACGATGCAGATCAAATTTTAAGTTTTTTTGATACACTATATACTGAAGCCATAAATGGATATTATGACGATCCTTGGGGAATGGGAAGTTTAATGAATAATGATATGTATAATGTGTTTTTTGCCGAAAAAGTTTTAAATCAATTTCAGCCAGAATTGTTGGTTGTGAATTTAACGGGAGTAGATGTTTGCCATGATGATTTTACCGGCTATTGCAATAATCTTCGTTTAGCAGATTGGTCGGTGTCTCACTTATGGAATACGATTCAAAATATCCCGGGTATGGAAGATACCATCATGATTATTGCTCCAGAACATGGCCGTAATCTCAATCCCAATGCCATTGTTGATGCATACGGAAGAAAAGCATTGGATCATACCAATGACGATACTTCGAGAGAAATTTTTGCAATGGTATGCGGTCCAAGTGGGGTGGTCAATCAAAATAAGGAAGTAAGTTCAGTGTATGGAGAGAGCATTGATATTGTACCTACGATTGCAAATATTTTGGGATTTGATACCGATATTCCTTCAGGTATTTTAGATGGTAAAGTTTTGGATGAGGTTTTTGTTTAAAATAATAAATTCTTAGATGAAGATATGATTGAAATGAATTACAAAAAAACAGAACTTCTTTTTTTGTTTACAATTATGGCAATATTGATTGTTGTGAGTTGTAAAAAAGAAGTTGCGCAGCCCGATAATCCTTATGATGAAGTGGATTATGGCACCACAACCACAACTGAAGATACATTAGATCCCAATTCAATTACGGCATTGCATCGTGATATATTTTTTCCAAAATGTGCAACTCCCGGATGCCATGATGGAAACTTTGAACCTAATTTTTTAACGGTACAATCAACCTACTCAACACTGGTATATCAAACATTGGTAAAAACAGATTCAACAGGATATTTTCTTTATCGAGTTCATCCCTATGACACCTCTCGTTCTTGGTTGCATGAGCGTTTAACTACTGACGATCAAACACTGGGCCGGATGCCTTTGTATGCCAATCATTTATCGCAAACTGAAATGGATAGAATTAATACATGGATTATGGATGGAGCCAAAGACGTAAATGGAAATAATGCAGTTTATCCTGATGTGCAACCTAACATTGAATATTATTTTGCCCTTAATGAGATTTCATTTAATTCTATTGTTATCTCATATAATAGATTGAATAATGTTATGTACAATCCTTTTTTAACAGAGCCAGACTCTGGTTTTTACATTATGGTTAGCATTACGGATGATAGCACAGCATTGAGTAAAATGACTAATAATAAATTAAAGCTTTCAAAAAGCGAAACAGATTTTTCGAATGCAACTGTTTGTAATGCTTCTTATATTACTTTAGGAACGGATGCTTATTGGTATGCTTATGTATCTACAGCAGCATACTCGCCTGGCGATACTGTTTACATGCGTTATTATACCAATGATGGCAAACATACTGAAGACGTTGAAATGCCCAAGGATGATGATGAGTTGTACTATTATCTTTATTGGTCGTTTTATGTACAGTAGGCCTCTCCCCAGCCATTTTCAAAGGATTGGGAGAAAAAAAACGATATTTTTTAGTTGGAATTTTAAAAAATAAAATGCGAAATTCTTATAAAATATTTTTAGTTCTTTTGGTTTTTGCTTCATGCAAAAAAGATGAGTTAATTACTGATGATGCTCCTGTGATAGAATTTGTGAGTATTAGCCCAAGTTCAGTTATAGAATATCAAGATAGTATTACCATTACCATTTCTTATAAGGATGCCAATGGCGATTTAGGGGAAAATGATGCATCAGTAAAAAACTTATTTGTTACTGATTCAAGAAATAATGTTACCTATCAATACAGGATCAAACAGCTCTCGCCCGACAATTCGGATATATCCATACAAGGGAATTTAAATATTGTGCTTGCCAATACTGCCATAATTGATGATGCAAATGCTACAGAAACGCTACACTATTCTGTTTATATAAGAGATAGAGCGGGCAATGATAGTAACACCATTACTACTTCCGATATTACTGTAACCAAATGAATAACCTCAAATCGTTTTTAAATCAGAAGGAGAAATTAAATCGAACAGATACTATAATGCCCGTCTTATTTATTGGACATGGAAATCCAATGAATGCAATTGAAAAGAATGAATATACCACGGCATGGAGCTCTATTGCAAATAACATTCGACAACCTCAAGCAATTTTATGCATCTCGGCACATTGGCAAACTCGGGGAACCCAAGTAACGGCCATGCCTAAACCAAAAACGATTCATGATTTTTCAGGCTTTCCCCCCGAATTATTTAATATAGCATACCAAGCCCCAGGGTCTCCTGAATTAGCAGAAGAAACAAAAAAAATCATTCATAAAACAAATGTTAAACTAGATTTTTCATGGGGATTAGACCACGGTTGTTGGAGCATTTTATTACCGATGTTTCCTAATGCAAATATTCCGGTATTTCAATTAAGTCTTGATTATTCAAAGTCTCCGCAATATCATTACGAGCTTGCGCAAGAATTACAAGCGTTAAGAAAAAGGGGCGTGTTGATTATGGGTAGCGGAAATATTGTCCATAATTTAGGAATGGTGCAATGGTCAGAAAAAGCTTATGATTGGGCGATTGAGTTTGATGAAATCATCAAAAAATTGATTATAGATTTTAATCATTCTGATATTATTAATTATAAAGCACTTGGTAAATCAGCCCAATTAGCCATTCCAACGAATGAACATTTTCTTCCATTACTTTATACTTTGGCATTACAGCGTAAAAATGAGAGTGTTTCTTTTTTTGCAGAGAAAACTACAATGGGATCTATCTCTATGCGTTCATTAAAGATCTCTTAAAACAGCAAATACTTAAGAAGGAGTGTTTTCTCCCTCTCCTTTGGAGAGGGGTGGGGAGAGGCTCTTATTTGCCAATTGTCCGCAAGCAGCATCAATATCCTTACCGCGACTTCTGCGAATATTGGTAATAATTTCTCTTTTCTCTAAAAAGTTTTTAAAGGCTTCTACTTTGTCCTCATCAGTATTTACAAATTTTCCGCCATCAATGGGGTTGTACTCAATCAAATTCACTTTGGCAGGAACATGCATGCAAAACTGAGCAAGTTCTGCGGCATCTTGTAAACTATCATTGTAATTTTTAAATACGCAGTATTCAAAAGTTATTTCGTTTTGAGTTTTTTCGTAAAAATATTTTAATGCCTCGGCCAATACTTCTAAAGTATTGTGTTCATTAAAAGCCATAATTTTATTTCGTTTCTCATCATTTGGGGCATGGAGTGAAAGTGCTAAATTAAATTTCACACCATCATCACCCAATTTCTTAATCATTTTTGCAATGCCCGCAGTAGAAACCGTAATTCGCTTTGGCGACATATTTAAACCTTCAGGAGAAGTAATTTTTTCTATAGAGGCAATTACATTACTATAATTTAATAAGGGTTCACCCATTCCCATAAAAACAATATTGCTTAAGGGAATTCCATATTTTTCAATAGCCATTTTATTTACAATAACTACTTGATCGTATATTTCCGGATAATCGAGATTGCGTTTTCTTTCCATTTTGCCTGTAGCACAAAAACTGCAACTTAAACTGCAACCTACTTGCGAAGACACACAAACGGTCATTCTTGTTTTGGTAGGAATTAAAACGGCTTCAATAATATGCGCATCATGCAAGGTAAGTGCAAACTTAATGGTGCGATCTTTACTCGTTTGAAAAATTTTTGTTTGAACAGGATAAAAAGAAAAGTTTTCTTCCAATAATTTTCTTAATGAAGTAGAAAGATTCGTCATTTGCTCAAATGAAGTAACCGATTTTTGCCAAATCCATTCTTCGATTTGCTTAGCGCGAAATGGTTTTTCGTTTTGAGTAACAAGAAAATTTTGAAGTTCTTCTCTTGAAAGCAATCGTATGTCTTTTTTTGTTTGCTTCATTTTTCTCGCAAAGGCGTCAGGGCACAAAATGGAATATTGTAAATAAATTTCTTTGTGAATCTGCTTTCAATATTTTAGTGCTGGAAATTTTCTACTGCATTTGGGTCATGTTTGTATTTGAAAACAAATGGAAATATAAGCCCTAAAAAAAGTACATAGCTTGCGAATACAAGCCAAATACTTTGCCAATCTCTTACATCATTAGTTGTATAAAAGTCTACAACTAAACCACTACAATAGCCACCTATCATAGCCCCAATACCATTAGTCATAAACATGAATAAGCCTTGAGCGCTCGCTCTCATATTGGATGGTGTTTCTTTTTCTACAAATAATGAGCCCGAGATATTGAAAAAATCGAAAGCCATACCATAGATGATCATCGAAAGTACCAATAAAGATAAACCATCACCTGGATTGCCAATAGCAAATAATCCAAATCGAAAAACCCAAGCAAACATACTTATTAGCATTACTTTTTTTATTCCAAACTTTTTAAGGAAGAAAGGAATGGTGAGAATAAAAAGCGTTTCTGAAATTTGAGAAATAGAAAGCAAAAGGTTTGAATGTTTTACTCCAAAGGAATCTGGCAATGTTGTTTTAAAACTTTCTAAAAATGATCCGCCAAAAGCATTGGTAATTTGCAAAGCAGCTCCTAAAAACATAGCAAATAAAAAGAAAATAAACATTTTTCTTTGTTTGAATAATACAAATGCATCAAGCCCCACTGAAGATAAAAATGAAGCATCTTTTTTAGATTGAGTCGGTAGGCATTGTGGCATTGTAAAAGCATAAACGCCCAATACCAATGCTGAAATGGAACTAAAAACCAGCTGTATAGAATTGGAAGTCCAGCCACACAAATCAACTACCCACATTGCAGCAATAAAACCAATAGTTCCCCAAACTCTTATAGGGGGAAAATCTTTTACTATATCAAATCCTTTTTGTTCAAGTATTACATACGAAACACTATTGTTGAGTGCAATGGTGGGCATGTAAAACATGGAGTTAAGTAACATAATCCAAAAAAATGTATTGGGATCAGTAACCTTAGATGCGTAAAATAAAAGTCCTGCGCCCACGATATGACAAAAGCCCAAAACCCTTTCTGCATTTACCCACTTATCGGCAATAATACCCATTACGGTAGGCATAAATAAAGATGCAATACCCAAAGTAGAAAACACAGCTCCAATTTGTGCTCCGCCAAAATGCAATGTGCCCCCTAAATAATTTCCAATTGATATTAACCAAGATCCCCAAATAAAAAACTGTAAAAAATTTAATACAGTTAAACGACTTTTTATTCCCATATAGTTTACGTTGTTTTTGATCGTTATTAGTTGTTAGAAGATTAACATGAGTAATTATTCATTAATAATTGACAACTTATTTACGCATGCAAAGGTAAGGAAAAGAGCCTTAATGCACTAATGCATTAGAGGTACTTACAACTAATCTTACATTATTTTTCTGCGCAATCATATTTTCTTACTTTTAAAAAAAATGAGATTTTATTTGAATCAAGATGTCGCAATCTATTACTATAAGCAATCGAAGCCAATTGTATGTAGCTGCCCAAAAACTACTTCAATTTCATGCAAATAAAAAACATTTTGCATTTGAAGGAGAAATGGGGGCGGGTAAAACAACATTCATTAAAGAAATTTGTAAATTTTTGGGAAGCAATAAAAATATATCAAGCCCTACTTTTTCAATCGTAAATCAATATGCTACCTCAAGCAATGTTCTTATTTATCATTTCGATTTTTATAGAATAAAAAATGAGCAAGAGGCTTATGATATGGGCTATGAAGATTATTTTGCCGAAGATGCCTATTGTTTTATCGAATGGCCTGAAAAAATTAAAGGTCTGCTTCCGCAAGATGTTGTTTGGGTAAAAATTGAAGTAAATAATCAAGAACGAATCATTCACTATTGAATTGACGCATTAAAAGAACTATATTTGTGGCGATTAACCCTTCTACAGCCTAAAATATGGTTTCATCAAAAGAAGATTTTCAGCTTTTAGCCAAGTCAATTGGCTTAATGACTCAAGAAGAACGTTTGGAAGTAAATAAGAAAAAAGGAGCCCTTTATATTGGCATCCCTAAAGAAACTTCGTTTCAAGAAAATCGAATAACCTTGGTGCCCGATGCTGTTGCTTTATTGGTAAATAACGGCCATCAGGTAATGATAGAAAGCAATGCCGGTAAAGCGGCCAATTTCCAAGATAAAGATTATAGTGAAGCGGGAGCTCAAATTGTATATACTCCTGAAGAAGTTTATAAATCAGATATTATTTTAAAAGTTGCACCTCCATCAATGGATGAAATAGAATTGATGCAGCCTCGGCAAACATTAATTTCATCTATTCAAATTACAGTTCAGCCGGAAGATTTTTTAAAAAGACTTTCTGCCAAAAAAATTTCAGCCATTGCATTTGATTATATCAGAGATAAAATAGGTATTTATCCTATTGTAAGAGCTATGAGTGAGATTGCGGGAGGAACTTCAATACTTATTGCTGCGGAGTATTTAAGTAATGTTAATGATGGTAATGGAACCATGTTGGGTGGTACTACAGGAGTTTCTCCAACAGAAGTAGTTATTTTAGGGGCAGGAACCGTTGGTGAATATGCGGCTAGAGCTGCATTTGGTTTGGGTGCTTCAGTAAAAGTTTTTGATAATTCATTGTATAAATTGCGTAGGCTTCAAAATAATTTAGGTATTAGAGTATTTACTTCTATTATACAACCTAAAGTATTGCGAAAAGCACTTAGTGCGGCAGATGTTGTAGTGGGAGCCATATTAGCTACTGAGGGAAGAACTCCCTGTGTAGTAACAGAAGAAATGGTAAGCGAAATGAAATTTGGCGCCATAATTATTGATGTAAGTATTGATCAAGGAGGTTGTTTCGAAACATCTCGTATTACCAATCACGAACAACCTGTTTTTAAGAAATATAGTGTGGTTCATTATTGTGTGCCCAATATTGCATCAAGGGTTTCTCGTACAGCTTCCTATGCTTTAAGTAATATATTTACTCCTATTTTGCTCAATGTTGGAGAAGCAGGAGGTATTGAAAATATGTTGCGTCAAGATCAAGGGGTAAGAAATGGAGTATATATGTACAAAGGCATTCTTACTAATAAATATTTGGGTAATTATTTTCATTTGCCTTATAAAGATATTGATCTATTAATGGCTGCATTTTAACTATTATGACCTGGGCAAGAAAAGTAATGCTGTATTTGTGGGGCTGCCTAATAGGAACTATTCTTCTTGTTTTTTCTTGGGTGTACTTTAAGCCCGATGTTCCTATTCCATCATGGTTGCCTGCAAGTATTTTAGTTGATAGAATAAATAAGTTTCCTCTAAATAAATCTGAAAAAGCCCAATGCCTAGTAGCTTGCTACAATATTACCGATGAAGAATTATTGAATCTTATTAAAGAAAAAGATGTTGACTATAAAGCAAGTGAAAAAACTAAAAAGCCTTGGCCTATTTATTATTTTAATGGTATTATAAATGGTAATCTTAAAACGCAATTGAAAATTGAAGTTGGGGATACTTTAGCCGCTACTTTAATTGATTTAAAAATTGATTCTGTTGCCAACTGCAATTGCGGACTGTAAGTTTAGCATCATTCTCTCCTACCCTATTCCTTTCCAGTTTTAAATTCCTTAACTTTGTGTTCTCTTGTTTGTTAAATATTCGATTATTTTATAATATAATGACAATCAATTAATTGTAAAATGATTCATTTTTTGTTTCACGTGAAACCATAAATCCATGTTTATAGAATATGATGTAATAGTTGTTGGGGCAGGCCATGCGGGCTGTGAAGCTGCTGCTGCTGCTGCAAATATGGGGTCAAAGGTTTTGCTTGTAACAATGAATATGCAAACCATAGCCCAAATGTCCTGTAATCCGGCAATGGGTGGTGTTGCTAAAGGGCAAATTGTGAGAGAGATTGATGCCTTGGGCGGTTATTCTGGAATTGTTTCTGACGAGACCATGATTCAGTTTAGAATGCTCAATCGCTCAAAAGGACCTGCCATGTGGAGCCCACGTTGTCAAAGTGATCGTATGCGCTTTGCTGAAAAATGGAGGTTAATGCTTGAACAAACTCCCAATGTTGATTTTTGGCAAGATATGGCCAGTGGAATTATAGTTGAGAATGGAAAGGCTTCCGGAGTTATAACTTCAATGGGAATTAAAATAAAATCTAAATCAGTTGTATTAACCAATGGCACTTTTTTAAATGGGGTAATTCATATTGGGGAAAAACAATTTGGAGGAGGGAGAACTGGAGAAAAAGCAGCAACAGGAATTACTGAACAATTGGTTCAATTGGGTTTTAGAAGTGGAAGAATGAAAACCGGAACACCTCCTCGTATCGATGGTCGTTCTTTGAATTATTCCATTATGGAAGAACAAAAAGGAGATGAGCCCGCGAGCAAATTTTCTTTTACGGATACCGAAGTTTTAAAAATTCAACGTTCTTGTCATATAACTTATACCAATACCAAAGTACACGAAATATTAAAAACAGGCTTTGAAAAATCTCCCATGTTTCAAGGAAGAATTCAAGGCCTAGGACCAAGATATTGCCCTTCTATTGAAGATAAAATAAATCGCTTTGCAGAAAGAGATCGCCATCAGCTTTTTATTGAGCCTGAAGGATGGAATACCGTTGAAGTTTATGTAAATGGATTTTCAAGTTCTTTGCCTGAAGAAGTTCAATTTAAAGCACTGAAACAAATTCAAGGTTTTGAAAATGTAAAAATGTTTAGGCCGGGCTATGCAATAGAATATGATTATTTTCCACCGGAGCAATTAAAACATACTCTTGAAACTAAATTGGTAAAAAATCTTTTCTTTGCCGGGCAAATTAATGGAACAACCGGATATGAAGAAGCCGCTTGCCAAGGTTTAATGGCAGGTATTGGTGCGCATAATTGTGCGCATGAAAAGCCTGAATTTATTTTAACACGTTCTGATGCCTATATTGGCGTATTGATTGACGACCTAATTACAAAAGGAACTGACGAACCTTATCGCATGTTTACTTCCCGTGCTGAGTTTAGAACCTTACTAAGACAAGATAATGCAGACTTTAGATTGACTCAAAGAGGATTTGAAATTGGTTTGGCTTCTCAAGAAAGAATCGATAGGGTAAATGAAAAACAAACAGAAGTTGCCCGATTGATTCATTTTTTGAATGATAAGAGTGTAGAACCAGGAGAAATCAATCAATATTTAATTGCTGCAGGAACTCCTGAAATTACTCAAAAAACAAAACTTATTAAATTAATAAACCGACCTCAGGTAAATATTGTTGATTTAATTGAGCGCCTACCATTCTTAAAAGAAGAGGTAGAAAAATTGAATCCTAAAGTAAAAACTGAAATTGTAGAGCAAGTGGAGATTACTTCTAAATACGAAGTTTATATTGGCAAAGAAAAAGAAATGGCCGAAAAACAATCTCGCTTAGAAAATATTAAAATTTACGATCAAATTGATTATGCTTCTCTCCCCTCTTTATCTTTAGAAGCTCGACAAAAATTTATCAAAATAAAACCCCAAACAATTGGTCAGGCTGCAAGAATAAGTGGCATTTCCCCTTCTGACATTTCAGTTCTTCTTGTGCATTTGGGGAGATAGCTTTTACCCATACTCATAAATTTTATTTATGACACTGATTACACGAATTCGCACTATTTTTTTTATAAAGACATGAAACAACATCTCGCCCATATAGCTATTGTAGTGGAAGACTATGACAATGCTATACATTTCTACACTCAAAAACTAAATTTTACACTTGTTGAGGATACCGTTTTAAGTGAAACCAAGAGATGGGTTTTGGTTCAACCTCCGGGTAGTATAAATGGCTGTTGTTTGCTACTTGCAAAAGCTGCTAATGAAGAACAGAAAACAAGAATAGGCAATCAAACAGGAGGGAGGGTCTTTTTATTTTTGTACACAGATAATTTTTGGAGAGATTACAATACCATGAAATCAAAAGAAATTATTTTTGTGAGAGAACCAGTTGAGGAAAAATGGGGGATTGTAGCTGTTTTTAAAGACCTTTATGGAAATCTTTGGGATTTGATTGAGCCTAAAAATTAAATTCTGATTTAGGTGGCTTCGGGAGCCTCAGCCACCTTTTATAAGTAATCGTTCATTTTTTTGTTGGTTGAGGTTCCCGAAACCAACATTCGATAATTCTTAGTTAAATAAATAAAATATGACAGAACTTCAAGACTATTTACAAAGCATCAAAAAGCAATTTTCTTACTACAAGCAATTGAGCGAAAAAACATTTGCACAATTACCAAATGAAGCTTTGTTTTGGCAATACAATTCGGAATCAAATAGCATAGCTATAATAGTATCTCACCTAAGCGGCAATATGCTTTCTCGTTGGACAGATTTTTTGAATTCAGATGGAGAAAAACCTTGGAGAAATCGTGATCAAGAATTTGAAACTATTATTAAATGCAAACAGGAGTTATTAGATAAATGGGAGAGGGGTTGGCAATGTTTTTCCTTAGCTCTGGATAGTTTAAAAGAAGAAGATCTTCAGAAAACTATTTTAATCCGAAATGAAAAACATACTGTTATAGAAGCCATCAATCGCCAACTTGCTCATTATCCCTATCATATTGGACAAATTGTGTTTATTGGAAAAATGATAACCCATGAAAACTGGAAAAGCTTGTCAATCCCCAAAGGCAAATCAGAATCATTTAATCATGAGAAATTTGCTAAAAAATAATCTGTTTTGTTCCACGTGAAACAAAATTATTGTAATTTACTGAATATCAGAATATTATTAGTTTATTTGGATTGTAATTTATTTCATATGTATATAATTTGATTTTTAAATGTCATCCCAATTGATCGGGACGCCATGTTATACAGGTTCTTATACCTATTCTTCCTCTGCTGCATTTTTCATTTTCATTAGCAAAGTGTAAGCTCCTTTGGTTACGAAATTTTTGTTTCTCATTTCTGTGCTGTCGGAAAAGGTGATTTGAGTGAAACCCAACTCCGTGTTTTCTGTGGTTACAGCTTGCATATCAAATTTATTTTTGTCGGATTGAGTGAACACATATTGCTTTCCTTCAAAGCGAACTATGCCATCATTGGGAATTACAAATGCGTTGTTGGTTGAAACTTCAACTTCTGCATTCATATACATTCCGGGAATTAAACTTTTGTCGTATTGTTCAAAGTGGCTTTGCACCTGAATGGTTCTTTCGGGTGTAACATCTTTGCCAATCAAAATAATTTCGCAAGTATATTTTTTGTTTGGGTTGGTGTTGTTGTAAGCAAATATTTTCTGTCCGATGGAAAGTTTATACAAATCCTTTTCAAAAATGGTCAGCGTTAAATGAATGTCATCTGGGTTTACCAATTCAAACAACACATCGGTTGGCCTTGCATATTTTCCGATATTCATTTTTACTTGCGAAACAAAACCGTCAATGGGAGAAACGATGTTGATGCTTTTTGAAATGGTATTTTCATTTAGGTTGTCAGGATTAACACCGATCAATTTTAATTTCTCTGCTAACGATTTAATCAAAATCTTTTGTGAGAGATATTCGGTTTGTGCTGCCTGAAAAACTTTGTCGCTGCTGGCTTTGCTTTGGTTCAATTCTTTTTGGCGGTTGTATTCTGCTTCAATGGAAGTGAAGTGCGCTTTTGCAGTCAAATAATTTTCTTGCAGTTCAATGTATTGTTGGTCTTCCATTATTGCAATTACTTCGCCTTTGCTGATGTGCATACCGGCAAGCAACTTGGTTGACTTCAAATAACCACCCATCGGCACACTTACTGAAACCATGTTTTGCGGTGGCACTTCAATTTTACCGTTCACTTTTAAGAGAGAAGAAATATTGCGTTGCTCAATTTTTCCTGTTGTGATTTCAGAATTTTTTAATTGTACATCGGTGAGTTCAACGGTTGTTTCGCTTGGCGTTTCTTCCGTTTTTTCTTCTGCTGTTTTTTTGCTGTTGCAAGCTGTTAACGTTGCAAATAGTATTGCTATGATGATATATTTTGTCATGATTTAAATTTAATTAGAAGTTAAGAAATTGAGTTGAATGATTGTTTGATTTAGTTCTTTCACTGCATCGGTGTAACTGCTTTGAATTGAAACTGCGTTGTTGATTAGCATTGTCCATTCCAAATAATTGATGTCGCCATTTGTGAATTGAAGGTTGGCTGTTCTGGTAATTGTGCTTGCATTTTGCAAAGCGGTGTCCTCAAAATATTTTACGGTTTGTAGTTGTGTTTGATAATTTTTTAAAGCCATTTCATATTCTGCTTTCAAATTTTGCAAACCGATTTGATAATTATTTTCCGAAATCATCTCCAATATTTTTGCTGAATTTATTTTTCCTTTCTGTGAACCGAAAAACAAAGGCACCCCAACACCAAACTGCACGGAATTGAAACGATAACTTTTTGCATACAATATATTATCTGCTCCAGTGCCTTGTATGCTTTGGTTGCTGTAACCTAAATTTAATTCAGGTAGAAGTTTTTGTTTTTCCAATTGCGTATTCACCAACGAAATATTTTTTTGTTGCTGCAAAACTTTTATTTGTGGATGATTACTCACGGCTGATGTGTCAAGTGTTGCAGTGAAAACAAGTTTTTGATTTTCATTTGAAGGAATGAAAACCATTTGTGTGTTCAGCAACAATTGAAATTTGCTTTGCAAAATTTCAATATCGTTTTTCAGTTGGTTCAACTGAATTGCAATTTGTCCCCGTTGTGTTTCGGCTGTTGCTTTTTCCAACACATTTGTTTCACCTTTAGCAAAACGCAAGTTTGCTTTTTCTAAAAACGAAGCATACACACTGTCGTTCTTCAACAAAATATTTTTCTTCTGCTCTAAGTAAATCAGCAAATAAAAAACTTCACTCACTTGCTTTTTTAACGCTGCTTCCTTTACTGCAATGTTCAACACACTGCTTTTGTAAGTTTCATTTTGCAATGATTTTTGTTTTGCATAAACAGTAGGGAAACTAATTGATTGTGAAATTCCAAACTTGGTGTCTTTGTAAAACGAATTGGTTTGTCCGTATTCGCCTGTGAGGTTTGTTTGCGGAATGTCAACGGCTGCGGCTTTTAGTTTCTTTTGATACTCTGCATTTAGCTTTTCATTCTTTACACTCAAATTATTTTTCAATGCGGTATCAATTGCAGTTTGCAAATTGATTTGTGTTTGAGCATTTGCATTTTGAAAACTAAAAACGGTGAGCAATAAAATTGTTGCAATGATTGTTGTGTTACCGCTTGCAGATTTTCTCTTTCCAATTTTCTCAAACAAAATATAGAGGATTGGCAAAACAAAAAGTGTGAGAAATGTTGCAATCAAAAGTCCACCGATTACAACGGTTGCCAGAGGTCTTTGCACTTCTGAACCTGCACCTGTGCTAATTGCCATTGGCAAAAATCCTAAGGACGCAACAAATGCAGTCATTAGCACTGGTCGCAAACGAATTTTTGTTCCTTCCAAAACAATTCTCTTTGTGTCGGTTTCTCCTGTATTTTTTATTCGGTTAAACTCGGCCAACAAAACAATTCCATTCAACACTGCTACACCAAACAATGCAATGAAACCAACTCCTGCACTAATGCTGAAAGGCATTCCTCTCAACGCTAAAAATAAAATTCCTCCAATTGCAGAAAGTGGAATTGCTGAATAAATCAGCAAACCTTGTTTTACTGAACCAAAAGCAAAATAGAGTAGAAGAAAAATTAAACACAATGAAAGCGGAATTGCAAAACCTAATCGTTTTTTTGCTGCAATTAAATTTTCAAATGCTCCGCCATAAGTAACATAGTAGCCGCTTGGAAATTTTATTTGTTTTTCAATTTGTGTTTGCAAATCTTTTACAATGCTCTGCACATCTCTGCCTTTTACATTAAAGCCGATAATAATTCTCCGCTTTGCATCATCTCTTTGAATTTGATTTACACTTTCTTCAATGGCAACATCGGCAACTTGATAAAGCGGAATTTGATTGCCGTTTGAAGTTGGGATTAAAAGATTTTGCACATCTTCTAACTCTTGCCGCTTATCACCTGCAAGGCGAACCACCAAATCAAAACGCTTTTCATCTTCAAAAACTTGTCCGCTGCTTTGCCCTGCAAATGCTATGTTCACTACACGATTGATGTCGGAAATATTCATTCCATATTGGGCAATGATGTTGCGTTTGTAATGAATAATGAGTTGGGGCAAACCGTCAATCGGTTCAACATAAATATTTTCTGCACCGTCAATTTTACTTGCAACATCACCCAACAACTTTGAATATTTTGAAAGTGTGTCTAAGTTCTCCCCAAAGATTTTGCAAACCACATCTTGCTTTGCACCTGTCATCAATTCATTAAATCGCATAGCAACTGGATATTGAAAACTGTAAGTAACGCCTGGAACATCTTGCAATGCCTTACTCATTTTCTCTGAAAGTTCGTCCCAAGTTTTTGCAGATATCCATTCCGATTTATCTTTCAAAATAATCATCAAGTCGGCTGCTTCCATTGGCATTGGGTCGGTTGGAATTTCTCCGCTTCCAACTTTACCAATTACTTTTTCCACTTCGGGAAATTTCTTTTTTAAGATGTGAGCCGCTTTCATGCAAGCATCGGTTGTTGTTGTGATGTTGCTTCCTGTCAGCACTCTTGTTTCCGCTGCAAAATCTCCTTCGGGTAATTCAGGAATAAATTCCCCCCCCATTCGTGAGAAAATAAAGATTGCAATTACTAAAAGCGAAACAGAAATTCCGATTACTGTTTTCGGAAAATTTAAAACTCTCTGCAAATAATTTTGATGAACATTGATAAAGAAGTCCATTATTCTATCACTGATATTTTTTTTGTGAGAAATAGTTCTGTTCAGAAACAAAGCGCTCATCATTGGAATGTAAGTGAGTGAAAGAATGAACGCACCCAACAAAGCGAAGGCAACTGTTTGTGCCATTGGCTTAAACATTTTTCCTTCAATTCCTTCAAGCGTAAAAATTGGGAGATACACAATTAGAATAATTATTTGTCCGAACACTGCACTGTTCATCATTCTGCTTGCAGAAGAATTTACCTCTGTATCCATTTCGTTTTGATTTATTCTTGCAATGCTTTCTAATTTTTTGCTATGAGCTAAACTGTGCATTACCGCTTCTACAATAATTACTGCACCATCCACAATCACCCCAAAATCTAAAGCACCTAAGCTCATTAGGTTTCCGCTTACACCAAACAGATTCATCATAATCACTGCAAATAGCATCGCCAAAGGGATTACGGAAGCCACTAAAAGTCCTGCTCTGAAATTTCCTAAGAACAAAACCAAAACAAAAATTACAATCAATGCACCCTCCAATAAATTTTTTGATACTGTTCCGATTGCGCTGTTCACCATTTTTGTTCTGTCAAGGAATGGTTCTATCTCCACACCTTCGGGTAAAGTTTTTTCAATTTGTTTGATGCGTTCTTTTACATTTTCAATTACCTCACTGCTGTTGCTGCCTTTCAACATCATCACTACTGCACCTGCTGCTTCGCCTTCATCGTTGTAAGTCATGGCACCGTAACGAATGGCGTTTCCAATTTTTACTTCTGCTACATCATTGATTAAAAGCGGTGTTCCGTTGCTTGTATTTTTTACCACAATGTTTTTTATATCATCAATGTTTCCAATCAAACCTTCGCTTCGGATATACAGCACGGTTGTTTTTTTTTCAAGGTATGCACCGCCTGTATTTTCATTGTTGTTTTCCAAAGCGGTGAACACATCGTTGATGTTGATATTGTATGATTTTAATTTGTTTGCATCAACAGCAATTTCATATTGCTTCAACTTTCCGCCAAAGCTGCTCACATCTGCAACACCTTTCACACCCAACAATTGCCTGCGAACAATCCAATCTTGAATTGTCCGCAATTCGGTTGCATCATACTTTGTTTCGTAGCCGTGTTTGGCACGAATTACATACTGATAAATTTCTCCCAAGCCCGTTGTAACTGGTGCTAATTCTGGCGAACCAAGTCCTTTCGGAATTTGCTGTTCGGCTAACTTTAATCTCTCCGTTACTTGTTGCCTTGCCCAATACACATCCACATCATCATCAAAAACAATTGTGATAAGCGAAAGTCCGAACCGTGAGAAACTGCGGATTTCTTTTAGTCCGGGAATGTTGCTGTTGGCTTGTTCAATCGGAAAAGTTATGAGCCGTTCAATGTCAGGTGCACCCAACGAAGGTGCGGTTGTGATTACCTGCACCTGATTGTCTGTGATGTCAGGCACGGCATCAATTGGCAGTTTTGTGAACTGGTAAAGCCCGTAACCAATGAGGGCTAAAATAAAAAGCCCGATGATGAGTTTGTTCTTTATAGAGAACACAATTATTTTATTGAGCATGATTTTGATGTTAATGAAATGAATGAAACCTGGTTGCCGTTTACGGCAGTCAGCATTTTTTTTGTCCGCTTGCGGACATCATAAATTCATTAACTGATTTTTGGCGGTTGCCAAATGGAGAAGCAAACTTCTGAAACGGAAGATGCTTGATAAACTGAAAGTTTCTGTTCGGAAACTGAAAAATTAAAATCTAAGTAGGTCACAAAGTGTTCGTAGCTGTATGTTTGTCCACAACAGGCACACATACAAAAGGGAGAACACCTTTCGGTATCTTTATCGTGATTACTGTTGTCTGTGGTTGCAAGTAGTAAAGATTGTTTTGTATTAGGATATTTGCAATGACCTTTGTCGCTACATGGCATTAGTGACAAAGTTAGAATGTAAAAACTAAATAAGAATGCAAAAATATTTTTCACGCGGTAAATTTAGGATTTTAATTGCTTAAATCTGTTCGCTTGAAAGAACAAAATAAAAAATTCTGTGTCATGTTGTATGGTCTTCTATAATACACTTTATTTTTCAAAACAATAGGTAAGTTACTGTTTCAATTCATCTGCTGTGTATTGATAATCTTTAAGCATAGAACATTTTTTTGTTCCTTGTTACTGAAAGCTCCGATTGCCTTTTGATTTAGCTAAAATCCTAATTTCTTTTTCTGTAATCCTAAGCTTTCCGCATCTAATTTAAATTCCTCTACATCTGAATAGGTTAATGTTTCGATCATTAACCTTGTTCGTTCTGTACTGGATATGGATGCCATTCTTAAATTTTGATTTTTTACGGCCTCTTGAATTATTTTTCGTACTTCACGGGCATTACCAAAAGATTTATCGCGGTTTTGATATAAGAATTCTAAATATTTTTTTAGATGATCTTTTGCCCCCTCATCAGGTTTTAGGTTTTCTGTTTCTAAAATAGAAAGAGCTATGCTCATAAGCTCATCGGTATTGTAATCTCCAAAAGTTAAGGTTCGATCGAACCTGGATTTTAGTCCTGGATTGGATTTTAAAAACTCCGCCATGGGATCGGTATAGCCTGCAACTATTACAACAAAGTCTTCTCGGTTATCTTCCATTCGTTTTAATAAGGTACTGATTGCTTCTGCACCAAAATCATATTGAGATCCTTTACCTTCGGTAAGCGAATAGGCTTCGTCAATAAAAAGAACACCGCCCATTGCCTCTTCAATTTTTTGAGCTGTTTTTGTAGCTGTTTGTCCCACATAACCTGCAATTAATCCTTCTCTATCTACTTCAACCAAATGCCCTTTTTCTAAAATTCCCAATGAACGGAATATGCGTGCCATAATTCGTGCAACAGTAGTTTTACCGGTTCCTGGATTACCAACAAATACGGTATGGAGTACAAATTTATTGAGCACATCTTTACCAATTTCTTTATAATACCTAACCAATTTTACCAACTCAGTAATTTCTTGTTTGATATTATTCATGCCAACAAGATTGTTAAGCTCGGCCAAAGCTTCTTTAAGCATTTGATCGTCAATTTGAATATCGGGGCTGCGTTTTTCTTTTCCTGAAAATATTTTTTGAACATCAGAAAGAATAATAGTTGCCAGTTCTTTTTCAGATAGGGATTTAGGATCGGCATGTTTCATTAAACGCAAACCTAAATTTAATTTCGATTCGTCAACAATGGATAATACAAAGCGAGCATTTCCAAAATTTTTATCTCTGTCGCGATAAGCGTCTGTTAATTTTTTAGCTAAATATTCCCTTGCTGGCGGTTCAACTTCAAGAGAACGTTTTTCATATCCTTTATCTAAAATTTGATTTAATTCTTGTGGTAAATAATCGGGAAAAGGATAATAGGCATTAAAGCGAGATTTTAAGCCGGGATTGGATTCTAAAAATATTTCCATCTCATTAGGATAGCCGGCAACAATAATGGCAATATCTCCTGTGCCATCACTCATTTCTTTTAATAAAATTTCTACTACTTCTTTTCCATAATCGTTTGATGATTCTGCAGAGCGAGCTAGTGAATAGGCTTCGTCAATAAATAAAATTCCTCCTTTGGCTTTACGAATGGCCTCTTTTACTTTAGGCGCTGTTTGGCCAATGTATTCCCCTATCAAGTCAGCTCGGTCAACTTCATGCACATGACCCTTACTCAACAAGCCCATTTGCTTGTATATTTTTCCAAGCAACATGGCAACGGTAGTTTTTCCGGTTCCCGGATTGCCGGTAAAAACGGAGTGAAGGCTAATTTTTCCACTTTCTTTAAATCCTTTTTCTTGACGAATTTTTAGGAAGTCGAGGTATTTTACATAATCTCTAATTCTATTTTTGATATCAGCTAAACCAATGAGATCATCAAGGCCTTTCATAACTGTTTCCAACGTTTCTGTTGGAGCATTGGTGCTTGATCCAATATTAGAAGAAAGAACCCCTCCGGCAGTTTGATTTATTTTTATTTCACCTTCTTCAAATACATCTCCCATTTCAAAAGGAGCCACCGCAATAAGATGGTCCATAAAGACTACGTCAAGAGAATAAAGCCCCTTAAACCAAGAGCCTTTATCTGTGTTTCCCCAGCCAGTGTATACTTTAACACTTTGATCTTTTTCTGTGGCTTTAATTAATTTTAACTCGGTAGTATTTCCCTTTAATTGAGCAGAATCATCGTAAAATTTAAACATGAGTTCACAATACCAATCGGCAGAGATTTTACTTTTAAAAGTTAACTCCACCCATAAATAGCGAATATCATCAGCCTTAAATTTGTTAAAATACTTTCGATCTTTTGCAAGAGGCAAATCATATCCTCCTTCAAAAAACTGAATGCTTTCAATATCTAAGTAAGGATTGAAACTTTCAGTAATTAATCCGGCAGATTCAATATAAATATATTGAGAACCCAACATGACATCATTTACATAAGCTTCCCAAACATAATCTCCCTGTTTCCAAAAAGAGCCTGCGGTAGCGTTTCCCCAGCCTTCGCGGAAATAGGCAATATTTTCATCCTTTGTTACTTTGCGTTTCTTCTCAACGTTGCAAAGTTCTTTTCTAACGCCTCCAAGAGGAATTTCAAAGCATTTAAAATTTACTTTTACGTCCCAATCTTCTTCGTCAAAAAATTTATTGTAGACAGATAATTCGGCATAGAGGTAAGTAGTTTCCATGCGTTCAAAAACCCTTCGGTATTTTTTTTGGCTACCGGCAATCCATTCGGTAGATGAATATATTTTTAGTTCCTTAAATTTATAAGGAGAAAAATTGCTTGGTTTTTTGTTATCCTTATTTTCGTCTTTTTTATCGTTGTCGTTATTTTTGTTCCAGAACATAATTTGGTTGTTTTTGTTGGTTATTTGTTGTTCGTAAAAAAAACAGTTGTTTAGGAGGCATTAAATTAATTTCTAGAAGTATTTAATGAGGAGGGGCCTAACAACAATCAACGAACAACGAATAACTAAATTAATATTTTTTATGGGAATTTGATGCGTTTTTTTCATCTTCTTCGGTAACTACGCCATAAGTTTCTGCAATTTTTATTTTATCATTCATCTTAAGTCCGGAAAGAATTTCAATGTTAATGCCATCGGAAAGGCCTGTTTTTACAAGTGTTTTTTCGAATCGTTGGGGTTTTGTTTCAACTTCAACAAAAATAGAGTCGCCACTAAATTGGAGAAGACTTTCTTCAATAGCCATTATTTTATCTTTATGTTCAAGAACAATATCTGCATTGGCGCTATAACCGGCACGTATGAATTGATTGTCTCTCAATTCAACCACCGCTTTAATTTGAAATTGAATAGCTCCGTTTTCTTCTACCCCTTTTGGGGCAATGTATTCTAGCTTAGCATGAAAAGTTTCATTTTCAATAGCGCCTATAGTAATGAGTAAATCCATCCCCTCTTTTAGTTTACCTACTTCCGACTCATCTACTTTTCCTTCAAAAATCATTTCTCCCATGTCGGCAACTTTCGCTATGGTAGTACCGTCATTAAATGTGTTGCTTTCAATAACCGAATTTCCTTCTTTAACAGGAACATCGAGTACCATACCTGAAATGGTTGAATGAATAATGGTATTGCTGCTTGCCCCTGATTGTTGCAATGCGCCTTCTTTTACCAATTGCAAATTGTTTTTTGCGGCATCTAGCTCTTCCTTGGTATTTTTTAATTGTAATTCGTATTGTTGGTATTCAGAGAGGGTAATTAATTCTTTTTGGAAAAGCTGTTTTTGTCTATCGAAAACAGTTTGTGCATTGCTTACTGCAATATCGGCTAAATTCACCCGACTTTCGGCATTGTTTAAATTAACCATGTTTGGAATAATTTTTACGTACGCAATAACATCTCCGTTTTTAACTTTATCGCCCGGTTCAACATAAATTTTTTCTATAATTCCTGAAACTTGAGGTTTTATTTCAATCTCTTTTCGTGGTACAATAGAGCCCGAAGCCACTGTTTTTTTTACAATGTCTGTTATAAAGGGAGAGCTGGTTTTATAAACAATTGGCTTTTCTTTCGATTTGGCATAGAGAAAATAAAATGTCCAGCATACGGCAATGGCTGAAAAGATTAATAGTATTATGATTAAAGTTTTTTTCATGTGTATAAGATTTATTTTATGCCTTATCCCATTCTTCTCCTTATTCCACTATGCTCAGGATAAACTTTGAGAAAGAGGTATTGGGAATTGATTTTATTTTTTAGCGAATCATTACGCCTCTTTTGCCAATCAGAGGAACATCAATTAAATGATCCGGAATAATACTTTCAGGTAAAAAAATATATTTTTTATCATAAATTTCTTGGCCCACATAAAAACTTACCCAATACTCATTACTGAGTTTAAAAAGTAAGGGATCGATAGGTTCAATTTTCACAAAATTCTTGGGTTCTACATTAGGAAAATAATGACGCAAAATGGATGTTTTTACATCTTCACCTTTATCTATCCCGTATCCTTTTGAAGAAATTAAAACATTTTTTAAGGCTTCTTCTCTTAGATTAATTAGATAAACATCCCAAAAAGAATCTTTTTTGTCTTCTTGTATAATTGCAATGGCAACACCTTGCACTTCCGGATAATGAATATCAGCCTTCATACTATTAAATATGATCAATTACTCCATCAACATAAGCATAAAAATCGTTGCAGTGCACATCTCCTTCCGGCTTATCTCCTCGTTTTTTTCCTAGTCTAACAATAATAATATTTTTATCCGGAATAACAATAATGTATTGCCCAAGAATGCCTCTTGCATAAAAAATTGGGTGGCCTTTTCTATTGGCAAGCCACCAATGGTATCCATAAAAATCACAAGGCTTAGAACCCTCTTCATTTAAAACGGGGGCTGGAGAAACAGACTCTTTTACATATTGTTCAGCAATTAATTGCTTGCCTTTCCAGTTTCCGTTTTTCAAATACAATTCACCTATTCGGGCAAAATCACGAGCCGTTGAATTAAAACAACAATAGGCTTTTTCATGCCCATTTTTACAATCAAGGCTCCATAATGCCGGATGTTCGGCCCCTATGGGTTGCCATAATTTTTCTGAGGCATAATCACTTAATGTTTTTCCTGTGGCTTTCTCTATAATCAGTGCAAGCAATTCTGTATTACAACTTTGATAATGAAATCTCTTTCCGAGTTCTCCTACAACTTTTACAGCTAACACAGGCTTGGTAATATTATTGCCATAATAGGTTTGAGTGGTAGATGCAAAAGGACTATCATAACTTTCATCCCAATCTAATTCTGCACTCATCATCAGCAAGTGCTTAATAGTAAGTTTAGCATTTTCGCCTTGTTTAAACTCGGGCAAAAAATCTCCTACGGCTTCATCTACAGATGCAATCTTACCATCATCAATGGCTGCTCCAATTAAAATTCCAACAATTGTTTTGGCAACAGAAAAAGAGCCTGAAATAGTAGTGCTATCATAGCCATCCCAATAATGCTCATACACAATAGAGTCGTTTTGAATTACTAAAAAGGCAGATGTTTCATATTGCGTAAATGCCTGTTGAATACTATCTGACAATACAAGCTGATTGTATTTCTTTGATAAAGACCAAGGCTGTGCTTGAGCCGTTTTTACTTCACGATTTTCAAAAATCTTATAATCATCAATATCAGGATGGGCATATCGTATTACATTATATAAATAAGTATTACCCGTAAAAATGATAGCAAGATTTATGATAATAAGGATAGATAAAATACCAATAAGAAATTTCTTCATATATGTTTAAATTGGATATTGCCAAAAATAGAAAATAATTTCAGGCTTATAACATTTATCATACCCTAAAAAATAATTGTTACTTTTATAAAGACATAGGTCATGTATTTTGTGGAACCTCTACGAGGTATAAAATATGAATGCTTCTATTTTCTACAATATTTTATGCCCTACGGGCAATGTTTAATATATGCTAAAGGCATTATGATACTGTAGAAAAACAAGAAACTGAATGAAACATTTTTCTAATAACGAATAAAAACAAAAAAACATATGGGATGTGGAGGATGTTCAAGTGGCAGAGGCTGTGGAACCGGAACACAAGGCTTGCCTGCTGGTTGCAAAAATAACGGAGCCTGTGGTGTTGGCGGCTGCAATGTATTAAATGTGTTTGATTGGTTAGCTGATATAAGTTTACCAGAAGGTCAAGTGCCTTATGATATTGTAGAAGTAAGATTTAAAAACAGCAGAAAAGAGTTTTATAAAAATGTGAACAATCTCTCATTAGTAACGGGAGATACGATAGCTGTTGAAGCAGGAACCGGCCATGATATTGGGATTGTTTCTCTTTCAGGTGAATTGGTAAAATTGCAGATGAAGAAGAAAAACATCAATCCGCAATCTGAAGAGATAAAAAAAATATTTAGAAAAGCCCGACCGGCTGATATTGATAAATGGAAAGAGGCTATTAATTTAGAACAAGCAACTCAGAAAAAAGCTAGAGAATTAGCTATTTTATTGAAGTTGGAAATGAAAATTTCTGATGTAGAATACCAGGGAGATAAATCAAAAGCAACCTTTTATTATACTGCCGAAGACCGAGTTGATTTTCGTGAATTGATTAAACGATATGCCGAAACGTTTAGAGTAAGAATAGAGATGCGCCAAATTGGTTACCGTCAAGAAGCGGCTAAACTAGGCGGGATTGGTTCATGCGGAAGAGAATTATGTTGTTCAACCTGGCTTACTGATTTTAGAACTGTTTCAACAAGTGCGGCTCGCTATCAACAGCTATCGCTTAATCCAACTAAACTAGCGGGACAATGTGGAAAACTTAAATGTTGCTTAAATTATGAGTTAGATACTTATATGGCAGCGTTAAAAGAATTTCCGGATCAAGAAATAAAAATAAAAACCGATAAAGGAATGCTGTTTCATCAAAAAACAGATATTTTTAAACGAATCATTTGGTATACAATAGATAAAGATTCATCACAATTTTTTCCCTTTACAGTTGAAAAAGTTCAAGAAGCTATTCAGCTAAACACACAAGGCAAGCCTGTTGAATTAATGAATTTTATTATTCAACCTGTTGAGGAAGAAAAAGAAGATAAAAATGATTACGAAAATGTAGTAGGCCAAGATGCCGTTGATAGGTTTAGCAAGGGCAAAAATAATCAAAAACAACAAGCTCAACGCAATCGCCCGCAACATCAAAACAGAAGAAAAGACAATAAAAAAGATTCCAATCACACAAAACCCTTTCCGAAAAAAAACGATTCAAAAAATAAGAATGACAAATGAGAAAGACAGAAGACAGAAGACGGGAGATAGAAGACGGGAGACGGAAGACGGGAGATAGAAGACGGGAGACGGGAGACGGGAGACGGAAGACGGGAGATAGAAGACGGAAGACGGGAGACGGGAGACGGGAGACGGAAGACAGAAGACGGAAGACGGGAGACCGAAGCTTTTTTTCTTCCGACTTCCGACTTCCGACTTCTAGATATATGCATATTAAGAGAAATACTATTCTTAGCATAATACTATTATTTACATTGTCCTTTTCTTCTTGTGATCAAAACAGAATTTTTGAGGAGAATATTGATATTCCTCGTGCTGCATGGGAAAAAGCAAATAAATTAAAATTTGAGGTAGCTATTACGGATACCATTACTCCTTGTAATTTATTTATTAACATAAGAAATTCCAGTAATTATCAATTTAGTAATATTTATATGTTTGTTGATATTACTTTCCCCAATGGCAAAATTTATAGAGATACTGTTGAAGGCCGTTTGGCTGACGTAAATGGGCAGTGGACAGGGAGTGGCCTAGGGGATATTTGGGATAATAAAATCCCTTATAAGCAAAGTGTCCGCTTCCCTCAAACTGGCAAGTATATTTTTGAAATTGAACAAGCCATGCGAATGGATACGCTCGAAGATATTTTAGATGCCGGGTTAAGACTAGAGAAGAGATAAGACTAATGAATAGAGCAATCAATTCCATCTATTTATTATGCATCAACTAAAACAACATATAGAAAAAATCACTCCCATTAGTGATAAGGAATTTGAATACATTCTATCGCATTTTACATCAAAAAAATTACGCAAACATCAATATGTAATTCAAGAAGGCGAATTGGTTACGCATGACCATTTTGTTTTGAAAGGATGTTTAAAGGCCTATCACCTTGCTAAGGATGGAAAAGAGCATATTCTTCAGTTTGCTATGGAAGATTGGTGGGTAACAGACTACCAAGCCTATTTTAAACAGAGCAAGGCTACCATTCACATAGACTGTATTGAAGATTGTGAATTACTAACATTATCCCTTCATAATAGAGAAAAGCTTTGCTCTGAAATGCATAAGATAGAACACTTTTTTAGAAAAAAATCAAATGCCGGGTATGTTGCTTTGCAACAAAGAATATTATCATTATTAAATAGTAGCGCAAAAGAAAAATACGAGCAATTGCTCAAACTCTATCCTCAATTATTTCAAAGAGTACCCAAACAATTACTTGCTGCATATCTTGGTGTTTCCAGAGAAACACTTAGCCGTTTAAATGCATCTAATAAATAATATGTGATCTACATCACATAAAACTTGTGACTTACTTCCTATGCCAGGGCCTGGTTTATCCCCAACTTTGTATCGTTAAATCAATCTAATTATCAATCATAAAAATTAAATCAAAATGAAAAAGAAAATTTTATTTGTGGTTACGAGCCACAGCAAAAAAGGAAATACAGGAGAAGCTACAGGTTATTATTTAAGTGAAGTTTCATACACTTGGCAAGTATTGGTAAATGCCGGATATGAAATTGATTTTGTTAGTCCACAAGGAGGTAAGGCCCCTATTGATGGGTTTAATCTTGATGATGTTACGAACAAAGCTTTTTGGGAAAATGATTTTTACAGAACCAAAATTGAAAATACATTAAAACCTTCAGAAGTAAATACCAACGATTATACAGCTATATTTTATGCAGGTGGCCATGGTACCATGTGGGATCTTGCAGACAACGTAGCACTAGCTCAAATAGCATCTGCAATTTATGAAAATGGAGGCATTGTAAGTGCCGTTTGTCACGGACCTGCAGGATTGGTTAATATTAAATTAAGCAATGGAAAATACTTGGTTGACGGAAAAAGAGTAAATGCATTTTCAAATGAAGAAGAAATAGCCATCAATTTACAAAATGTAGTTCCCTTTATGTTAGAAAGTAAATTGATTGAAAGAGGTGCAAAATTTGAGAAATCCGGATTATGGCAAGAACACGTTGCCGTTGATCAACGTTTAATTACGGGACAAAATCCTGCATCAGCACGCAAAGTTGGAGAACAAGTTTTGGTAGAGCTTAAAAAAATAGAAGAATTAGCTTTAGTAAAATAATTTGATTAGTTGCATTTTTAACAAGGCTGTATTTATATGGCCTTGTTTTTTTATTTTCTACGAAGTAATAAACTTTGCAAAGAATTAGCATCATTTAATAAATCATTTCTCTCATTAAATAAACAATAGATGGCAATGGCATAATTTTTATCATTAATCGTTAATCATTTGATAAATTGCAATAACAATCTTGGCAACGCAACATCAAAAATCAAGATGATATTGCTATGCGCGAAATTAAAAGGGTAAGACGCTGGCCGGTACAGGCCATTACCTACAAATATGGAGCTTGGGAAATTATGCAAATGAAACAAAAAGAAGAAAAATTAGAAGGCTCTCAATTTAGTATTACCAACTTTCACGATAAAATACTAAATAATGGTCCTTTGCCATTTTCGATTTTGGAGGAAATTTTTAAAATGTAAAACAGTTTTTTTATGAAAGATAAAATTTTGTTTGTTTCTTTTTTTCTTGCAATAATTTGCAATACAATTTATGCGCAACAATACAATTGGGAAAAATTAAATACAGAAGCCTATCCCGGCAAACAAGATGATATTTATTTTATTAATGAAAATTGTGGATGGTATATTAATGGATATGGTAAAATTTATCACACCATAAACGGAGGCGAATCATGGATATTGCAGCTGGAGAAAAAAGGAACTTTTTTTAGATGTGTTGCTTTTATTGATAGCCTTACCGGATTTGTGGGAACCGTTGGCACAGATTATTTTCCGAATGTTACCGATTCTGTGCCCTTATATAAAACTACAGATGGTGGTAAAAATTGGTTGCCGGTTAATTACTCCGGAAAATATGTAAAGGGATTATGTGCACTCGATATTGTGAAAGAAGAATTTATTAACCATGGCGAAATAGGATATAAATATCATGTATATGGAGTAGGGAGGGTAGGCAGTCCGGCAAATTTTATGGTGAGTCATGATAATGGAATTTCATTTACTAGTATGAGTATGGAAAAATATTGTAGTGCTATGTACGATATAAAAATGTTCAACAAAAGAGAAGGTTTTGTATGTGCATCAGTATCGGAAGATATTGAAAAAAGCCATGCTTCTATTTTATATACCGCCAACGGGGGCAATACTTGGAAAAGAGTATATGAATCAAAAAGGCCGTATGAAAATTCATGGAAATTATTTTTCCCTAACCGAGAAATTGGTTATGCTACTATACAAAATTATAATCCTGATTCAACTGTTAGTATACAACATTTTATAAAATCAACCAATGGAGGTAAGAAATGGAAGGAGTATGAATTATGTAATGATTATAAGGCTCGATCATTTGGAGTTGGATTTATAGATGATAACCATGGTTTTATTGGAACGAGGTATAGCGGATACGAAACAAAAGACGGTGGTAAATCATGGCAAAAAACAGATTTAGGAATGGCTTGTAATAAAATAAGAATTATTAAAAAACCTAATGGTGAATTATATGGTTATGCTATTGGAGTAAATGTATATAAACTCAAGAAAAATTTATAAGCAGATTTAAATTTTCTATTCTGTATTTAATTTTTTTCCTTTAAAACTAAACCCAAATAAACTGCCGCAGATACCTCCTAACACATGAGCAAATTGAGAAATATTATCAACATCTTTAATGGCAGTATAAACCTCGTTTCCAATAAATAAAACTACAACTAAAATAAAGGAGAGGGGAATTTCTTTGTCTTTTACATTGGCAAAGGAAGACAGAATAATAAACATAAATACAATTCCGCTGGCACCCATTAACGAAGAGTTAAACAACAAATTATTTAACAAACCGGTAGTAAGTGTTGTAACTAAAATCATCAATACCATTTTTCTGGGCCCATACTTTTCTTCAAGCATAGGGCCAAGCAATAATATAAATGACATGTTCCCCAATAAATGCTGCCAATCTATATGACCCATTGCATACGTAAAATAGCGGAGGTAATACATTACTGTAAAAGGATCGCTATGTGGATAAATAGTAAAATAAGGTAGAATTCTTCCTCCGCTTACATCAGCCAAAAGTCTAACAGCAGTACACATTAAAGTGAAAGTTAAAACAACAGGGGCATTATAATGTAAGCGCATTTTCAACATTAATTGATAGTTCGATTTATTTTAAAATCTGTACCATTATAATTTTTGTAATCGTTCAAATAATTCATCTTTTTTTCTATCCGATACGGGAACTTGTTTTCCATCAGACATGGTTAAATAACCTCCATCTCCTTTAATAAAATTAACAACGTGATTTAAATTTACTAAATGAGATTTATGCACACGCATAAAAAAATATTCGGTAAGTAACTCTTCGTATTCTTTTAAGGTTTTTGCCATTACAATTCTAGCATCATTAATAATTGAAAACTGAGTATAATTTTCGAGTGATTCACATCTAATCACGTCTTCAACTTTAAGTATATGCACTTTATCTACTGTTGAAAGAACAATTTTTTTAGATGGCGCATTTGTTTTTTTTACATTTTCGAGTAAGACATCAAAGTTAAGTTTAATATTGAGGTTAATACCGGGTTCTTTATATCTAGCCACTGCATTAATTAATTCATCCGGATCAACGGGTTTTAATAAGTAATCGAGAGCACTAAAACGAATGGCTTGTACTGCATAACGATCAAATGCCGTAGTAAAAATAACTTTAAATGAATATTCTTTTATTTGCTCAAGCAATGAAAATCCTGTGCCGTCAATCATTTGAACATCTAAAAATACCAATTGAGGTTGTTTTTTTGCAATGAGGTCTAATCCATTTTTTACACCATCAGCCTCGCCCATTAATTCTATATCCGGGCAATATTTTAGCAACAAATTTTTTATTGCATTACGAGAATTTTCCTGATCGTCAATGATTACAGTTTTAATCATATATTTTTTACAGGCTACCTGAAGATTTATTGTGGTTTATGAATTTAGTTTTAATACTGCCATAAATGCCTGTTGAGGAATTTCAACAGATCCTACTTGACGCATACGTTTTTTACCTTCTTTTTGTTTTTCAAGTAATTTACGTTTACGGCTAATATCTCCCCCATAACATTTAGATGTTACATCTTTACGCAACGCTTTTACACTTTCTCTTGCAATAATTTTTGCACCAATGGCAGCTTGTATGGCAATTTCAAATTGCTGGCGAGGGATAAGCTCTTTTAATTTTTCACACATTTTTTTACCCAAGTCATAAGCTCTATCGGCATGTATAAGAGCAGATAGCGCATCTAACTGATCTTTATTGATTAAAATATCAAGCCTTACCAATTTAGAAGCTCGGTAATCAATAGGCGAATAATCAAACGAGGCATAACCTTTAGATACTGTTTTTAAACGATCATAAAAATCAAAAACAATTTCGGCTAATGGCATTTCAAAAATAAGCTCGGCTCTATCAGTAGTTAAATAGGTTTGGTTTTTAAAAAAGCCTCGCTTTTCAATACACAAATTCAATATGGCTCCAATGTATTCTGCCTTGGTAATAATTTGAGCTTTTATATAGGGCTCTTCAATATAATCGATATGGCTTACCTCAGGTAAATCTGATGGATTGTTAATATGTAATTTTTCTCCTTTGGTAGTATAAGCAAAATAAGAAACGTTGGGGACTGTAGTAATTACAGTCATGTTAAATTCTCGCTCTAATCGTTCTTGCACAATTTCCATGTGAAGCATGCCTAAAAAGCCACATCTAAAACCAAAGCCAAGGGCAGCGGATGCCTCCGGTTCAAACGTAAGAGAAGCATCGTTGAGTTGTAGTTTTTCCATAGAGGTTCTCAACTCTTCGTAATCATCTGTTTCTACCGGATAAATACCGGCAAATACCATGGGTTTTACATCTTCAAATCCGCCCACAGCCTCAAGACATGGATTAGCCACATGAGTAATAGTATCTCCTACTTTTACTTCTTTAGCCGATTTAATACCCGAAATAATATATCCCACATCACCTGTTTTTACTACTGAACGAGGCTCTTTATCCAATCTTAAAATTCCAATTTCATCAGCATGGTAATCACCTCCTACGTTTACAAATTTTACATGATCGCCTTTTTTTATTTCTCCATTCACAATTTTATAATAGGCGATAATTCCTCTAAACGAATTAAATACCGAATCAAAAATGAGTGCCTGTAAAGGCGCTTTGGGATCGCCTTTTGGATGCGGAACTTTTGTAATAATAGCTTCTAATATTTCACTAATTCCCAAACCGGTTTTGCCGCTGGCAGGAATAATTTCCTCACGTTTGCAACCTGTTAAATCTTCAATTTGATCTTTTACTTCTTCGGGCTGTGCACTCGGCAAATCCATTTTATTGAGAACAGGAATAATCTCCAAGCCATTATCAATGGCTAAATAAAGGTTAGAAATGGTTTGTGCTTGAATACCCTGTGCTGCATCAACAATTAATAAAGCTCCTTCACATGCTGCAATAGAACGAGATACTTCATAAGAAAAATCAACATGCCCCGGAGTATCAATTAAGTTCAACACATAATTTTCTCCTTTATAAACATAATTCATTTGAATGGCATGGCTCTTAATAGTAATGCCTCTTTCGCGTTCTAAATCCATATCATCTAAAACCTGGGCTTGTGCTTCACGCGCAGATACTGTTTTTGTAAATTCAAGTAACCTATCCGCTAATGTGCTTTTCCCATGATCTATATGGGCAATAATGCAAAAATTTCTAATTTTTTCCATTCCGCAAAGGTACAACAAAAACAGGTGTACGGCAAATTTCCATTAGGATGTAATTTTTGTTAATTCAAGAGAATTATTCTTACTAATCAAATTGTTTTGAAAACCTTCAGAATTTCTGTTTCGCAAGTAATTGAATAATCTCATCTGCGATTTTTCTGTCGTTGGATAGGCGAGGGATTTTATTTTGACCGCCCAATTTACCTTTTGATTTAAACCAATTGTAAAATGTGCCATGAGGGATTGCTTTAACAAGGGGAGCTTTTAAGGCCATATCTTTATGCCGCTTTGCTTCATAATCAGAATTTATCTTTTTTAATGATTCATCAAGAACCTGAGAAAATAATTCCATGTTATCGGGTTCTTTTTCAAACTCAATAAACCATTCATGTGCACCGGCTTCTTGTTCTGAAATAAAAAGTGGAGCGGCAGTATAATCTTTTACTAGAGCATTTGTTTTTACGGAGGCTTCTTCAATAGCTTTATCGGCATTGTGTACCATTAATTCTTCTCCAAATGCGTTTATAAAACATTGAGTTCTTCCACTTACTTTAATTCTGTAGGGTTGCAGCGTTGTAAATTGAATAGTATCTCCTGTAGTATAGCGCCACAATCCGCCATTGGTAGAAATGACCATTGCATAATCTGTTTGCGTTTGTACTTCGGATAAAGTAAGGGTTTTTGGGAATTTTTTATCGATTTCTTCCATGGGAATAAATTCATAAAATATTCCGTAATCGAGCATGAGTAGCATTCCTAGATTATCACTACTATCTTGTATTCCAAAAAAACCTTCTGATGCATTATACGTTTCAACATAATGCATTTGATCAGATGGAATTAGTTTTTTGAATTGTTCACGGTAAGGAACAAAACTTACCCCCCCATGCATGAACAATTCTAAATTGGGCCAAACTTCAAGTAGGTTATTTTTTCCTGTTTTTTCGAGGATGTATTTTATTAAAACCAATGTCCAAGATGGAACACCAAAAATATTGGTAACGTCTTCAGAAATGGTTGACTCTGCAATTTTTTCAATCTTAGCTTCCCACTCATCCATTAGTGCTACTGATAAATCAGGAGTGCGAAACCATTGTGTCCAAAGAGGAAGTTCATTAATTAAAATAGCAGAAAGATCTCCCGAATAAGAATCTTCATTGATGGGATCTATTTTTCTGCTTCCGCCAATCATTAATCCTTTTCCCGAAAATAATTTTGTATTTGGATAATTATGGCAATAAATGGAAAGCATGTCTTTGCCCCCTTTAAAATGACATTCTTCTAAAGATTCACGAGATACCGGAATAAATTTACTTTTATCACTGGTAGTACCCGATGATTTTGCGAACCATTTTATTTCTGTGGGCCATAAAATATTTTGTTCTCCGTTTCGAGTGCGAACAATGTATTCTTTTAGCGTTTCGTAATCTTGAATGGGGATTCTATTTCGGTATTCATCAACTGTTTTTATGGATGAGTATTCAAACCTCTTTCCCCATTCCGTTTTACTTGCCGAGTATAATAATTTTTTAAAACACTCTTCCTGCACTTGATGTGGATATTTAACAAACAAATCAATTTGGTGCATGCGTTTTTGCATAACCCAAGTTGAGATAATATTAATAAGAGGGTCTATTATTGCCATTTTTTTAGTTGATACTTGTTCGTTATGGGTTGTTAGAGAAAAACTAAAATATTTCCTCTCCTTTGGAGAGCTGATATTATTATTATTATTTTCTGCCCTCTAATATTTTATAAAAAGAGCGTGTACGAATTTCATCCATGGTTAAACCGGTTTCTATTATTTCTTTTTCGCCAATAGCACCACAATTCATTGCACGTAAAAAATAATTGAGCAAGCCTTGTCCTGTTGCGGCATCATCAAAAACATCGCCCAATAAGGTTGCTTGGGCTGCACGTTCAACAAAATTTTTCAATCGCAAGGAGGTGGCTTGAAATCCTTCTAAAAAAAATGCGTAAACAGCTGCATAACGAATTGGGAATTGAGTAGGATGTAAATCCCACCCTTGGTAAAGACCTTTCCATAAGGAATGCGAAATATGATCGTATTGCAATTTCCAAGCGGCATATACTACTTGTTGATTTTCCTTGATTTGTTCTGCACTTAAATTTGCTCCCTTATTTGGGCCAATAGGCATTACGTTAGTTGCGCCATCTGATAAAAATATTCCTGTTCCGCCAATGGCAACCTTCATCATGTAATGAGCAAAATCGCACACCCCATGATCCATGGCTTGGTAGCGAGCAATAATATTGCTAGATGCTGTGTAATCATAGGTTCCAAAGTGAGCTCCAATGCATCTGCCTTCTGCAGCTTGTATAAATGATCGGAGAGGGCATTTTCCATCAGGGCCAATAATGGCTTGAAAAACCTCTACCATTATTTCCATTTTTAGTTGCCCAGGTTCAAGGTGTAGATGTAATTCGAGTATCTCAAAAACATCTTTTAGTGCGCTTACTTGTTCTGCAATGGTGACTTTAGGAAGTGTTACAACAAAATTATTAGGCAGTTTTCCTCCTGTTTTTTCAAGTAATGTAGAAAGAAAGATATCAAGCGTACGAATAGAGCGTTCTTTTAAAGCCTCCTCCAAAGGTTTAATTCGAATGCCAATAACAAACGGAAGTGTATTTTGTTGCATTGCTTTTGCTACTTCAATAGCCGCATTCATAGCAGCAGCATCTTCCTCCTCATCCGAACGATTTCCAAAACCATCTTCAAAATCAATATGAAAATCTTCTACAGCTTCTCTTTTTAATTTTTCAATAACTTTATTGTATACCGTGTACGCCAACCAAGTCGACTCTTTTTTTCTTTCATTTTCAGATAATGCATTCATTTTTTCAACTAATACATTTATCTCTTTTTCGTTTTGAGGAAATTTTTCATGTCCATTTATACCCAACACCTTTGCAAATACAACAAAATTGGGGGCATAGGTTTGCAAATGTTTTAAAGCAATGTCTCCCATCTTTGCCAGTGAATCCGCTTTAAATAAATGAGCCCCTCCATACACACTATGCACCGGCTGACGATCATGAGAATCGCCTTTATAAATATTATTAAAGGCAACATTAGGGGCATGCAAATGTTGGAAGATTATATTTTTGTCGTTAGTAGGTATGGATAGTTTCATATGCTTTAGTTCAAAGTTTAATAGTTCAAGGTTCAAAGGGTTATCAATTTTCATCAGCTCATTACCTCTTCATCACATTAGCTAATTGTATTAACTTCCTCTATAAGTAGAATATCCATAAGGATTCAATAATAAAGGAACATGATAATGCGCTGTATCATGTGTTTCAAAAATAATATTTACAAAAGGATAAAATGTGCGAGCATGATGTGCTTTATAATATTCTCCTGTATAAAAAATTAATTTGTATGTGCCGGGTTCAAGTACAATACTCTCCGGAAGCAAATTTGAAATTCTTCCATCTTGATTGGTAATTCCTCTTGCAATTTCATGCCAGGAATGTTGGTCCTTGCTTCTTTCAAGAATAACATGTAGCCCCTCGGCCGGCATGCCTTTAGAAGTATCGAGAACGTGTGTGGTGATTTGACTCATGCTTTAGTTTTAGTTTGAATGTTGAAAAGTTTGAAAGTTCAAAGGTTGTTAGGCTATTATATTGTTAAAAGCTTTGTTTCTGTGAACGCGTTTAAATCTAATTGCAATTTATCCTTTCAACAATTTTTCTAATCTTATTTTAGTAATCTTATTTTGTTCTTGCATTGCAATTTTTATTTCTTGTTCTACAGTATTGTTAATTCGGCTTTTTAATATTTGTAACATTTCATCTGCACTTTTTCCGGTAGCGCATACTATAAAGATATATCCAAATTTGTTCTCATATAGATCATTTAAATTGCTTAATTCTTGCAAAATTTTTTGATTTGCATTATTTACACCTGCTTGTTCATTAGATGCCCAGCCTTTTGTATTGGCAAACTTCTTTTCTAAACTTTTTAAATCACCAATTTTTGGGTGATGTGTAAATGCCTCTAGCCAATCTTTTTCTTTGCATTGCTGAAGCCATATTTTTTCAGAACAAGAAAAAATTTCTTCTTCATTTTTAAAAGGCATGTTCTCTAGCATTTTTTCTTGCCAAACAGAAGATCCACAACATTTGGAGAATTGATCTTTAACAGTATTGTGGTCAGTATTATTTATTTCAGCTATACTCATGCTATTATTTCTTTAGTCCCTCTCCTTTGGAGAGGGGGTGGGGTGAGGTTATATTTCCAAACAATCGCAAACGACTCACGCCTCCATCTGGAAAAATATTTAAGCGAACATGGGTAAAAGGACCTGCATTTTCAATTTCCTTTTCAAAAAAGTGTTCATGGTTTGCTTGTAATTTTACCTGAGGTAAAATACTTACCCATTTTAATGAAGCATCTGTCATTTGCTCGGATTCTTCCCCTTCCTTTTGGGAAAGCGAGAGGGGATAGGCCAATCCTTCTATTGAACATCTATCCGGATAATTCCCTTTAAAATGACAAGTATCTACTACTATTTTCTTAATAAATCCTTCATGTGCCAATCGTAAAATAAGCCAATCTTTATTATTAGGAGTTCGGTTCCTCTTGGTTTCCCAACCGTCACCCATATTTACACCACGGCCCGGCATAATTAAATTGTCTTTTGAACTAAAAAACATATCATTACAAGCAATGGCTTTTGCTCCATTAATAGCGGCTGCTAAATCTATAGTTTCATTATTTTTTATTTTAGTCCAATCTTTTACAACGTCTCCATAAACTTTCAATCTCGCTACTCCTCCATCCGGATAAATATTTAATCTCAGATGCGTCCAACGTTCATTATTTTTTATTTCAAAAAAATTCTGACTTCCCGCATCTAAAGGAGATTTAGGTAGAATTTCTACCCAATTTGCTTTTTCTGATTGTAAAAACTCTGTTGCAGGATCGTTATCCCAACAGCAAGCATCCACAGAGGCAAAAGGAGGGTGGTTTCCTAAAAAATAATGGGTATCAATATCAAAACCTTTTATAAGGCCCGAAGTTGCTAATTTAATAATACACCAATCATAACCCGGAACACGTTTTCTGCGGCTTTCCCATCCATCCATCCACTTTCCCCTATCAGTATATTTATCTGCAATAAAAATTCCTCTGCCGGGCTTAAGTAAATTCTCTTTTTCTGCAAAAAAATCATCACTTGCCAACAGTGTTTTTCCTCCCAGTTTTTCTTGAGCTAAATCGATATAAGTTGTAAACGTAGCTGGAGATTTTATTTTCTCTTGTATTGTAACATGCATAATTTGGGTCTTATTATTTTACAAAGATAAAAAAGCTTAGGCTTATAATAAGCATCATAATCGGATATGATTAAAATCACGATTATTTATCGGATTTTAAGGTTTCTTTGCTAGTAATCAAAACTTTTTTTTATGAATACTACCGAAGTCGTTTTTGAAATAACAACAAAATCGCTTATTACAGTTAATCTTAAGAATACACTTTTTGAGGTGGATGCTCTTTTTAAGAAAAATAGAATTCGACACATACCTGTATTGGATGATGCTCAAAAATTGATTGGCATTTTAAGCTTTACCGATTTGCAAAGAATAAGTATTGGTGGAGCTTTTGGTGGAGATCCTGAAATGGTAAATACTGCTATTTTTGAAATGATGACCATTGAACAAGTGATGAAGAAAAGCCCTCATACAGTTCAAAAAAACCAAAGTATTAAAGAGGTTGCTCAAATGCTTACTAAAGAGGAATTTCATGCTTTGCCTGTATTGGATGGAGAAAAATTAGTTGGCATTGTAACTACTACTGATGTGATCAAGTATTTGCTTAAAAAATGTGAAGTGGGTGCAGAAAGCTGCTGCTAATACAATAAAAACAAATTGTAAATAATTTTATGAAGCTTTCTTTATCTTTGTTTAAAGATTGCCTCATGAAATTTTATTTATGTTCAATAGTAGTTTATTTTTCTTTAAATGGAATTACTGCATTTGCCCAATTTCAAAATGTATTGATTGGAAGCGATAATAATCCAGAAGAAGTTTCCATTTTTATTAATCCCAAAAATACCAATCAAATTGTTGCCGGTGCTAATATTGATAATTACTACTATTCTTCAGATGCAGGATTAACATGGCACTCTGGAATATTATCTTCTCAAAAATATGGCGTGTGGGGCGATCCATGCATAATTGCCGATACGGCAGGTAATTTTTATTTTATTCATTTATCGTATCCATACAATGGAAATTGGATCGATAGAATTGTTGTTCAGAAATCGACCAATGGAGGTTCTGTTTGGACCGGAGGAACCTATACCGGATTAAATGGAACAGCTGCGCAAGACAAAGCCTGGGCTGCAGTTAATCCTGCTAATAATGAGATTTATATTACTTGGACACAGTTTGATGAATACGGAACTTCAAACCCAAAGGATAGTTCAGTAATTCTTTTTTCGAAATCAACTGATGAAGGGGCTACTTGGTCGCAAGCGAAACGGATAAGTGCTAAGGCGGGAAATTGTGTGGATTCAGACAGTACGGATGAAGGGGCTGTTCCCTCAGTTGGACCTAATGGAGAAATTTATGTGGCTTGGGCAGGGCCCGATGGTTTGGTTTTTAATAAGTCTACTGATGATGGTGATACGTGGTTAAATAAAGAAATTTTGGTTTCAGATTTTCCCGGAGGATGGGATTATAATATTTCCGGTTTAGAACGTAGCAATGGACTACCCATTACAAGTTGTGATGTAAGTAATGGACCTAACAGAGGAACAATCTATGTGAATTGGAGCGATCAACGCAATGGCTCTGACAATACGGATGTGTGGCTTGCAAAATCGATAGATGGCGGTGATACTTGGACTACTCCTGTTCGTGTAAATAACGATACAGGCAACAAACAACAATTCTTTACATGGATGAGTATTGACCAAAGTAATGGTTATCTCTATTTTGTTTTTTATGACAGAAGAAATTACAATGGAGGGGATTCAACAGATGTGTACCTGGCTCGATCAACAGATGGGGGGAATACTTTTGTAAATTATAAAATAAATGAAAATTTAATTCTTCCGGATGCAAATGTATTTTTTGGCGATTACATCAATATCTCAACTTATAACGGAATTATTCGTCCCATTTGGATGGCCTATGATGGCAATTCATTAAGCACATGGACGGCCATTGTTGATGATGCTATGCTTGGGATCGAATCCCCTTCTCTCAATGCCTATTCTCCACTTGAACTCTTGCAAAATTCTCCAAACCCTTTTAATGAGTCAACTCTTTTAAGTTTTAGTTTAAAAAAGAAAGAACATATTAGTTTGTATTTGTATAATACTTTAGGAGAAATGATAGATACTCTTTTTGAAGATGTGTATTATGATAGTGGCGGTCATAATTATATTCTTAATGCTAAAGCAATGCATTTAAGTCCCGGAATTTATTATTATTCTCTTGTTTGTGGGGAATATAGAATGACTAAAAGAATGAATTTGTATTAATCCAATTTGCAATATGTATTGGATTAATTTATATAAATGAGAATAAATACTATTAAAAAAGCCCAAGATTCAATTTTTGAACCTTGGGCTTTTGTGATATTTAGGATCTATTCATTTTTTTAAGAACTGCATGCTTCGCAAGCATCAGGATTATCAAGTGAACAAGCAATTTCCTCAAATCCTTTTTCGGCATCTACGGTTTGCGTTACAGGTTCTATTTGAGCTTCAGCTTGTTTTTCAAGTGTAAACTTAATGGCATCAGCAGCCGCTTTTGTTCTTAAATAATACATACCGGTTTTGAGTCCTTTTTTCCAAGCATAAAAATGCATGGAAGTTAATTTTGCAAAATTGGCATTTTCAACAAATAGATTTAATGATTGTGATTGATCAATATACGCTCCGCGATCAGCTGCCATATCAATTAATGTACGTTGCTTAATTTCCCAAGCTGTACGGTAAAGATCTTTGATATTTTGTGGAATTTCTTCTATTTGTTGCACAGATCCATTGGCTCTAATAATTTTATTTTTAATGGTTTCATTCCATAAGCCGAGGTCAACAAGATCACTTAATAAGTGTTTGTTTACTACAACAAATTCTCCTGATAATACCCTTCTCGAATAAATATTTGAAGTGTAGGGTTCAAAACATTCGTTATTTCCCAAAATTTGAGAAGTAGAAGCCGTTGGCATTGGCGCTAATAAAAGTGAATTTCTTACACCATGTTTTTTAACATCTTCTCTTAATACATCCCACTCCCAACGTTTGCTTGGTGTAACATTCCACATATCAAACTGAAAAATACCTTGTGAAATAGGTGAACCAGGGAAAGATTCATAAGGACCAAATTTCATTGCTAAATCTTTAGATGCTGTTAAGCCTGCAAAATAAATGGTTTCAAAAATCTCTTTATTCAATTTTGCTGCTGCTTCACTTTCAAATGGCATTCTCAATAAAATAAAAGTATCAGCCAAGCCTTGAATTCCCATACCAATTGGGCGGTGACGCAAGTTGGATCTGCGCGCTTCGGGAACAGGATAATAATTTTTATCAATGATTTTATTTAGATTTTTTGTTACTGCATACGTAACATCAAATAATTTCTTATGATCAAATTCTCCGTCTGTAATAAACTTAGGAAGGGCAATTGAAGCTAAGTTACAAACAGCTACTTCATCATGGGCGGTATATTCTATAATTTCAGTACAAAGATTACTAGACTTAATTGTACCTAGATTTTTTTGATTTGATTTTCCGTTACAAGCATCTTTATACAAAATGTAAGGAGTTCCGGTTTCAATTTGAGATTCTAATACTTTAAACCACAATTCTTGCGCTTTTACAGTTCTGCGTGCTCTGCCTTCGGCTTCGTATCTTTCATACAATTCTTCAAATTTTTCTCCATATACATCTGCCAAGCCGGGAGCTTCATTAGGGCAGAATAATGACCAATCTCCATTTTCTTCAACACGTTTCATAAATAAGTCAGAAATCCAAAGTGCTAAAAATAAATCACGAGCACGCATTTCTTCTTTTCCGGTATTTTTTCTAAGATCTAAGAACTCAAAAATATCATCGTGCCATGGTTCAATGTATATTGCAAAAGAGCCTTTTCTTTTACCACCACCTTGATCAACATAACGAGCAGTATCATTAAATACTCTTAACATAGGAACAATTCCGTTTGATGTTCCATTGGTTCCTTTAATATAGGAGCCTTTTGCACGAATATTATGAATGCTTAATCCAATACCGCCAGCCGACTGAGAAATTTTAGCACACTGTTTAAGTGTATCGTAAATACCTTCAATGCTATCGTCTTTCATGGTTAATAAAAAGCATGACGACATTTGCGGACTTGGCGTACCTGCATTAAATAATGTTGGTGTAGCGTGTGTAAACCAACGTTCTGACATTAGGTTGTAGGTTTCAATGGCTGATTCAATATCATCGCCATGGATACCTACAGCCACACGCATGTACATGTGTTGAGGACGTTCAGCAACTTCTCCATCTAATTTTAGAAGATAAGAACGTTCTAAGGTTTTAAATCCAAAATAATCGAACCCAAAATCACGATCATAAATAATATTTGAATCTAATGTTTCGGCATTTTCTTTAATGATTCTATAGGTATCTTCTGAAAGAAGCGGAGCTTTTTGATTTGTTTTAGGATCTACATAATTGTAGAGCAAGCCCATTGTTTCAGAAAAAGATTTTTTTGTAATCTTATGAAGATTAGAAATGGCTATTCTCGAAGCTAATTTAGCATAATCAGGATGCTTGGTTGTGAAAGAAGCAGAAATTTCTGCCGCTAAATTATCCAATTCGGTTGTGGTAATACCATCATAGAGTCCTTCAATTACTTTCATTGCTACCGCTACAGGATCAACAAAATTTTGATCAAGGCCGTAACATAATTTTTCAATGCGAGCGGTTATCTTGTCAAATTTAACCGACTCTTTGCGACCATCGCGCTTGTGTACATACATTGCCATAGGTTGAGTTTTTTTATTCGTTTATATTTCTTTGGGTAGCCCTCACCCCGGCCCTCTCCTCCTTCGACTTCGCTCAGGATAAACTCGGAGAGGGGGATGGAAGCGGAATTTATTTATTAAAAATCTTCGTCAAGGCTAAAAACATTTTCTTCTTTATTGGTATTCATCACACCTGATTTTTGGTATTCGGCCACGCGTTTTTCAAAGAAATTTGTTTTCCCTTGTAGCGAAATCAATTCCATAAAATCAAATGGATTGCTCACATTGTATACTCTTGGGTTGCCTAATTCTACTAATAATCGATCAGCAACAAATTCTATATACTGGCTCATGAGTTGAGCATTCATGCCAATAAGTTTTACCGGTAGGGCATCGCAAACAAATTCTTTTTCAATGGCTACTGCATCGGTAATAATTTTTTGAACGGTTTCTTTTGGTAATTTATTTACCATGTGTTTTGCATACAGTAAACAGGCAAAATCACAATGCAGACCTTCGTCACGAGAGATTAATTCATTTGAAAAAGTTAAACCTGGCATAAGGCCTCTTTTTTTAAGCCAAAAAATAGAGCAAAAGCTTCCTGAAAAGAAAATGCCTTCAACAGCGGCAAATGCAATTAATCTTTCTGCAAAGCTTCCTTTTTGAATCCAGTTTAAAGCCCATTCAGCTTTTTTCTTTACACAATCTAAAGTATCAATAGCGTGAAATAATTTATCTTTTTCAGTGTTATCTTTAATATAGGTGTCGATTAAAAGCGAGTAGGTTTCTGAATGGATGTTCTCCATCATTATTTGGTAGCCGTAAAAAAAGCGGGCTTCGGTATATTGAACTTCTTTTAAGAAATTTTCTGCTAAGTTTTCATTTACAATACCATCACTTGCAGCAAAAAAAGCAAGTACATGTTTTACAAAATGTTTTTCGTCATTGTTTAATTTTTTATCCCAATCGGTTTGATCGGCAGATAGGTCAATTTCTTCAGCAGTCCAAAAGCTAGCCTGAGCCTTTTTATACATTTCCCAAATATCATGAAAGCGAATAGGGAAAATCACAAAGCGGTCTTTATTTTCAGTTAAAATAGGCTCTTGGGTTAGGGCTTTTGTCATAGGCTTAGGCGGTTTAAATAATATACTATTTTAATTTTATTAATACAATACTGAAAAAATATTTTTTGGAAATAGGCTTATCGATTTTCTAAAAAATTTATGTTTTTTAATCCTCTCCCTGCCCTCTCAATGAGAGGGACACAAATTGTAATTTTTTAGAAAACGCTTCTATACAAACATTGCAAAAATACCTTTTAAAGTCAACCTAGTTTTGTTTTTATAGCGATGTAATTATCAACAAATTTTGTTGATAATTACCTATGTAGCTAAAAATCAAAAGCCTTGAGTATGCAAAAATGTTTTTTGCTGAAAACCAAAGATTGTTTGATGTTTGAATTTGGATTTTATTTCGTAGGGGCCTAGGATTATAAATTTTTTGAATATTTTAAACCGTGTGGTATCTGGAACTTTAATATATCGCCCCTATGGGGCTATAGAATTATTTATTGGCTTTTCTACAAATATTCTGCCACTATGTGGCAGATTTTGCTTCATATGGGCGCTCTATTTCAAGAACACCCATTTTTAAAAATTATAATTGCTGCATCTGAAAGATTAATAAAGCTTTCTTTGCAAAAAAGAAATTCTGATATGCCATGGAATAAAATGTACTAATACCGGTATTAAAAAAGCGTAAAGCATTATTATCGTAATGAGGTTCGGTAAAATAAATCCAATCTTTACCTAAATATTCTTCTATTTGTTTACTTGTATTATCATCTAAGTTTTCTTTTAATTCTGAATTTGAATATAATAATGACAGACGTTCTTTGAGCTCATTTTCAACCGTTTTAAGCCCAATCATATTTTGCTTGATTTTTTCATAGGCTGTTTTCTGCGTTAAAAAAACTTTAGCACTTAGCATTTTGTTATAGAGATCAATATCCTTTGAAAAAGTTTCCTGAGCTGAAAAATAAGTTTCATATTTTTCCTTCAATATGTTTTCATTTCCTTTTTCTTTTGCCAAATGATAGAAATATGAAAATGATTTTTTATCAATGGAGTTTATCTCTTTATCTAAATTTTCTTTTCTCTTTTTTAATTTATTCAATAATTCTTGTGATTCTTCTTTTTTATATTTTTTTCCATCATAATCAAATGTGTTTATTTTTATTTTATCAGAGGCAATTTGGGTAAGCAAATGAATGTCACTTGACATTCCTCTTTGGGTATTCAATAGGTCAATAGTGCTTATATTAAAAATTTCTTCTAGAGTAAATGTATTTTCTTTATTTGCTTCTAAAATAGTAGACCATAAATCAAATTTGTGAATGTTTCTTGCATCATAGAATCTTTTATACCTAGGATCAAATGAATAGATGTTTTCTTGTTCATTTAATTTTAAGCAATAATTTTCAAGGCTTAAATCTACAGTTTGACCTTTATATTTTACAGGATCAAATATTTTTTGAGTTATTTTTTTTTGTACGTTTTCTCGATCCTTAAAAAACATCCATCCATAGTTATTTGATAGCTGCGTTTTATAATTTAACTCCTTCAATCTATTTACTCTTTCTTTTATGCTTGGATGAGATGCCCATTGATTTTGAATGACCAACAATGCTTTATTTGCTTTACCTATATCTTCTTCTCTAATTTGTGGCAATGAATATTCCATTTGCAGTTGATAGCACTTCGCCATATATTCCATTGTTGCCAAATGTTGAGGATAAATATTAGCCGTTTTTATATTTTCAGAAATTTTTAAATCATAGAAATCTAAAACCTTGTTATATGCCACATCGGCAAAGTCTAAGCGCATTAATGCATTTGCTAATGATGCAGACCCTGCAACAGATGCGGCTACTTCATCTGCATGAAATTCCATTTCTCTAGATAGGTCTAAATAACTTAGATTAATAATTTTATATAGTTTTCTTAATAATATTCGGATTCCTTCCACTAGTTCCACTACAACTTTTGTAAATAAAGCAAAATATCCACTCGTTCTTGCCCAACCGGTAATAATCGAATTGTATGATTGATTATCATATAAGAGATTATAAATAATTTGATTCAAATTGTACACGTAGCTCCCAATTTTCATGCTTTTTTGACTAAAATGCCCAAATTCGTGTGCAAGTATGGCCTTAAATTCTAAATCAGTAATAGAGTTTACCAACCCCAAACCAATTTGCAGATTCTTTCTGATTGGCATAAACATACTCCAAAAGCTAGAATCATAAAATACAGATGCATTTACCTCCTGAGTTAAATATATCTTTTTAGGGAAATCTGTTTTTATTTCATTTGTTAATTCGCGCACTAACTTAAATAGTTCAGGTTCGTCACTTTCAAAAATTTCAATCATTCTTGAACGATCAATTTTATGCTTTTTGAAAATAAATTTTAGTAAGAATACTAAAACCAATATTCCCATACTCATAAAGCCAAGACCTAACATAATTGTTATAATCATAGGTCTAATGGCAATAATAGCAATGCCTCCTAAGGCACAAAAAATGGCAAATCCAATTGCCAAAAGAAATATAAAGAGAAATGAAAAAATGAAAAATAAAATAGCTAAGAAAGCAATAAAGGCTTTTTTTCTAATGTTAATTTTTGTCATAAATCGTAAAGAGAATGGTAATAAATTTACGATAATAAACTAGGTCAGAATAATGTAACCACTTTTTTATGCTTTCCTTTCCTCTCATCAAATATTGAAGGCTTTTCAACCAATTGCCTCAGCTAATATAATTACATCCTAACTCATCCAATTTGTTTTAGCTTCAGCATTCCATTTAGTAGTAGTCTTTTTTAATTGCGTAAGAAACTCAATAGAGCTTTTCCCTGTAATATCACAAGTTCCAAATTTTGATTCGTTCCAGCCTCCAAAAGAAAATGGCTCACGAGGTACAGGAACACCAATATTTACACCAATCATACCTGCACTTGCTTTTTCCATTACTAAACGAGCGAGGCCCCCGCTTTGTGTAAATACGGAAGCAGCATTGCCATACTCAGAAGCATTTTCAACAGCAATGGCTTCATCCAAAGTTTTTGTTCTTACAATGGCTATTACGGGGCCAAATACTTCTTCTTTGGCAATAGCCATATCAGGGCTTACATAATCAATTACGGTTGGGCCAACATAGAAACCATTTTCTTTTCCTTCCACTTTGTAATTTCTTCCGTCAACCAAAACTTTGGCTCCTTTTTGTTCGGCTTCGGTAATGTATTTTTCAATTCTTTCTTTGGCTTGTTTTGAAATAACGGAACCTAAATTTTTTCCCGGAACAATTTTCTTGGCTTCTTCGCAAAGTTTAGCAACAATATGATCAACATTGCTTACGCCTACCATTACAGAAGCAGCCATGCAACGTTGTCCTGCGCAGCCTGACATAGATGCCGCAACATTTGAAGCCGTCATATCTGGATGCGCATCAGGTAATACAATTAAATGATTTTTTGCTCCGCCCAATGCAACGCATCTCTTAAGATTAGATGTTGCTCTGCGGTAAACAATTTTTGCCACCTTGGTAGAACCTACAAAAGTTACAGCTTCAATTCCGGGATGATCACAAATAGCTTCAACAATATCCTTATCTCCATTAATTACGTTAAAAACGCCATCAGGCAAACCGGCTTCTTTTAATAATTCAGCCATACGGTTTGCTCCAAGAGGCACTTGTTCCGATGCTTTTAAGATCACACAATTTCCGAGTGCAATGGCATTAGGAACCGTCCAATGTGGAACCATAACCGGAAAATTAAAAGGAACAATGCTTGCCACCACACCAATAGGCATGCGTTCAGTTCTGCACTCTACACCTTTGCTTACTTCCATTAATTCACCTTGCACCAATTGGGGCATTGAACAAGCAAATTCAGTAAGCTCAATACATTTTTCTACTTCGGCAGTAGCTTCATCTAAGGTTTTTCCATTTTCTATATGAACTAGATGGGCTAATTCTCTTAGGTTTTTTTCTAAAAGGGTTTTATAACGATAAAATATTTGCACTCTATCTTTAATAGGTGTTTTTGACCAAGTTGTAAATGCAGTTTTAGCCGCTTGCACAGCTTTGTCCAAATCAGCCGCACTCGAAAGTGGAACGGTAGAAATTACATTTCCATCTAATGGACAAATTACATCTAATGTTTTTTGGTAAGTAGGTTCAAATTTTCCGTTTATATAATTTTTTACTTCGGGGTATTTTAACATGGTTGTGGTTGGCATAAATCTATTTGATATTAAAAATTTAAATTTCGTTTACTGGCATTTAAAATGGTTAAGCCTACTACTTCATTTTTTTCATAACGAACAATAATTTCATCATCGGTCATTTCTGAATGATCAGCATGATTTGGTTTTTTAAAGTGTAAATAAACCGCATCAGCTTCTTTATCGTAATTTGACCAAACGGTAGGGTGTTTAATAAAATAGGGGAGCAAAGTTTGCAACTCTTTCATTTCTGTTTTTCCCATAATATTTTCTTTTTTTGAAATTCTTGTTTTTTATTTGAAATGTATGCTGTAATAACAAAGCCATCTTTATTAGAAGATTCCTTAAAGATAACGACTATAAATTTATTTTCAGTCAGAAGAATATCTTTACAAGCAATAAATGCATTATAATTTCCCTCATAAACTATTTCAGGGTTTTCAATTGTGTCAAGAATTTCATAATAATATGCAGCAATTTCCGGATGGCCTGTTGTTATGTGTTGCCATCTTTCAGCGGTAAGTCTAATAGGAATTTTATTAAAGGAAATAGCAATATCCATAACCATGAAAAACTAAACTGCAAAGTTATGAATAAATACAGTATTGCGAAGTAGCAAGGGTTTATCTATTGCTTTTTACCGTAAAACATAACAACATTACCATGATCTGCAGTATATGAATCATTCGAATAAGATAGAGAGTCATTTTTAAACGTTATCGTTAAATCATTACCGTCTTCTCCTCCATTTGTACTTTCTGAATGGGTGTAGTAGCCTGAGGATTCAATTAGATCTATTTTTACGCTTCCACTAAAAACAGTATCAGGTAAGTTAGTATATTTTTCTATTGTGGTATCAGTTATATAGGTATTGTTGTCATATCTCATTTTTGTATAGTTAGAATCCAAAGCAATTAGATTAAAATAAAGCATTGATTCATCCTTTGTAACGACAAGAATCAAAAGATCAGCATATTCTTCTCGATACGATCCAACTTCATAATATTTACCATAGTAATTACCAGAATATATTCCCACATAGGAAGCTGCTTCATCTTTTTTACATGAATAAAAAACAATTGAAAGTAGTGTGCATAAACAAAGTAGAAGCTCTCTTTTTAGCATGGTTGTAGTGGGCGTATATTTTAATTTATTAATTCAATCTTCTGGATGAGTTCTTTTATTTCTTTTAATGATATGGAACAGACTTCTGATTTATCGTAAATGGTAATCAAATTAACTGTAATATTTTGTGTTTTATCAGTTTCAAAATAGCCAATAATTTCAGTTTCAAGATAAGTTATTATGCGAGCACCACCACTTTTTCCTTTTCCTTTGCTCTTAATGGCAAGTCTAATTTTATATGCATTATTGCCTAACGGTTGACCTAAGTCAGGATTCTTTTTTAATTCATCATACAATAAACGTAATTCTTTATCGAGCGAAGGATATTTTTTTAACAATGGCTTTGCGTCTCTTGCAAAATTTCTAGTTACTCGTATTTCAGGCTTTTGCTTCATCCAAAAATTCGATTAAAGTAGGAAGTTTTTTTACCGAATTTCGATTACTCTTTACTTCCATTATGCCTTCTTGAATCCCTAATAATACTTTAAGTTTTTTTTGCAACTTCTCATATTTTTCATTTAATGATTTCCAATCAGTAACTGAAACTATTACAGAAGTAGCAGCCCCATTTCTATCAACTACAAATTGTACTGGCAATTGTTTCATAAGCATTATTCTTAATTACTTAGTGCAAAGTTAAGAAAAATCTCTTTATGAAGAACATAAGATATACCCATAAAACCGATACGTAATAATAAGTTAAGCAATATCAATCTTTATTTATTGATGTCTCCAAATTGGGGTTTATGGCGACTCTCATGCGCTAAGAATAAACACCAGTTCACATGCTACCCCCAATAAAAAGCCGGCATAAACTTGTGATAAGCGGTGTGCTTTTAATTTAAGGCGAGAAAAGCCTATGAAGCCAGCTATAATAAGTGCTGTACAAATAATTGATTTAAAATCGCTGGAATATCTTAATGATACTCCAATTAAAGTCCCAACTAAACCTCCAATACCAATCATGTGAACACTTATCTTCCATTTAAAGTTTATAATAAGTGCTAAAAGGATAGAAAAGGTAGCTCCTAAAATAATTACATAAATAATGGATGGTAGCGAGAATTCTGAAACTATTATAGGCAATTGCTTGATTGCATAATAAGTGAAATAATAGATAATTGCTGTAAGTAAAAAGGGTAATCGCCTTTCTTCAGATGTAGGCATGTGAAAGCTAGAAATAAGCCCTGCATATAATAAGTATGCGGCAATTAGTGCCGGCAACATAAATGTGCTCATAAAAATTACTAGGGTAGTAAACCATTTAGTAGGATCGGATGTGGCGTAACTTATATACGTGTTCGTATTTAATACAAGCCAAATACCAATAGTAGGCATTATAAGGGGATGAAAAATATAGGAAATAATTTTTGCAAAACGTTCTTCCATTGAAATGCTATTAAGAATTAAAAAATGGATAATTGAAAATGAAGATACAAAATTATATTTCTTTCTATAACCTATTTTCAAGAACCTGTTTTTTTAATAGCATGGCACTTAAGCATAATGAATCATATTGCAATGCTGTGTTTGCACATTTTAAAATAATGTATCGATTGTAGAGATGGGGATTACCATATACACAATGCTATTACACAAACCTCCAACCAGCCTATGAGAATACTAAACAAACAAATGGAGAATTATTAATTTTTCATCCAAATAACTTTGCATGTTCCGCTATCTTTAGCGTTTGTATTTAAAGAATCTAAGAATCTTTGAGAAACCAAGCGTAAAGAATCACTTATAACAAATGATGCGTTTAAACTATCGTTGCCATTATGCAAGTAAACTACTTTTATACTTGTATCATTTGAAAATGTAATTGTCGAATTTTTACCTGCTTTAACATTTGTTACCTCATGGGTATTTTTGCAAGATGCTATTGCTACCATTATGGATATGCAAAAAATTAAAATTTGTTTTGTCATATTTTATAAAATTTGTTTTTGACCGGACTAGTTTACATACCGGCCATCACACAAAATCGCCAACCGCGTATGCGGAATATCCGCACCAACTGGCTTAGGCGGCCAAAGTGGCTTCGATGTGTATAGTATAGCCAAGTCTTTGCATAATAGAAACGCAATCTTCCCAAGATAAACCGAAATTTCTAACGTTAGCGAGACCTATTTCCCCCAATACATTTCTTATGATTTCAGTTTCAGTTTCCTGAAAATGACCTTCCACTAACATGTCTTCTGCCCAAGTAATGAGTTCGTTTAAACTAGTTTTATGTTGCAAATATTGAAGTAATTGTACTGCGACTATTTGTTTTGTGATTATCATGCTATAATAGTTTTATATGTCCTTTATCTATAGGATATTTCTCATGTATTTCCACCAATAAATCTTTTTCATTGTATATTTCTTGCCAAAATTTTATTGTAATCTCGTCTTTATCTACTTCTTTTAAATATTTTGCTTTCCAACCTAATTTTCCTTTTATCTCAAAAAAATAAATTCTTCCTCTCGTATCAGTTTCTATCCACTTACCAAAATTCAACTCATTTTGTATTCGTTTTTGCATTATATAGTTTAATATAATTTCTATTAATGTAGTTTTACTTTTCTACAAAGTTACAAAATAAAGTTTTGCATTTTTTTAGCATTACAAATGCAATTTTATATGGTTGGGATTACCTTACACACCTGCCATCACGCAAAATCACCAACCAGCGTACGCGAACATCTAAGCCAGCCGGGGCAATTTTATAATGAAATCCCATTTTGCTTTTTGGGGGCAAATATAAGGATTGCAAATCCGATTTTATGTGGTTGGGATTAGCCTGCTCACAAGGCTTCACACAAATCCCCACCAGCTACGCGAACAGTCGAGTAGGTAGGGGGAATTTCACCCCGAACCTCTCACAGAACCGTACTTGATACTCTCGCATCATACGGCTCTTGTCATTTATCACGGTCTAAAACCATACGCCCAATGTGCAAATAGTTTCGGCTGTGCCGTGTATATGCTATCGAGTTTTGCTATTCCTGCTTTTAGTCCTGTAAGTTTATACTTGTTTTGTACCCATTTTACCAATCGCATATTCAAATGATCTAGCAATTTGTTCATCTCCCACTTCCCAAATTTTCCGTAGTAATTCAGCCATCCTCGTAATTTTGGATTTAGCTGTTTGGCTATTTCTTCTATTACATCCTCCGACCATCTATGAAAGTTTGTTTCCTTTATCTTCTCGTTGATTGCTTTTTGCGCAGCTGCACTGATCGCTGCTCCATAACCAAGAAATTCTCCGTGTTGTTGTTTTGAACGGTAACTTCTCGGTTGAAAACTGAATCCCAAAAATGTGAATTGCACTTTTTCGTATTCTTCTTTTCTTCGGTAGTTTTTGCAGTATACTATCTTCGTCTTTTCAGGATGCAGATCAAGTTCGTATTCCTTTAGCCTCTGCCTGATTTGTTCCAATAGATTTTCTGCTTGATCTTTTGTACTGCAATGGACTATTATATCATCTGCATACCGTTCATAAGTTATGTAATGATAATTTTCTTCCATCCAACTATCAAACGCATGATGTAGATAAATGTTTGCCAGTAATGGGCTAATTACTCCGCCTTGTGGAGTTCCTTTCTCTCTCGTTTTTGTTTCTCCATCTTTTTCCACAGAGGCTTTCAGCCATCTTTCGGTATACATGATTATCCACTTCTCTTCCGTATGTTGCTTCAGTAGTTCCATCATGATGGTATGATTCAAATTATCAAAGAATCCTTTAATATCTAAATCAATTACCCATGCCCGATTTCGACAATTATTTATCGCTTGCTCTACGGCTTGATGTGCATTCTTGCCCACTCTATAACCGTAGGAGCTTTTACTAAATTGTTTGTCTATTTGTGGCTCTAGATAATTTTTAACTACTGTTTGGGCTATACGATCTGATACCGTTGGTATACCAAGCTTTCTTTTTCCTGTTGGCTTCTTGGGTATTTCAACTGTCTTTACCGCTGGTGGGAAATAGCTGCCTGATGCCATGCGATTCCAAATTTTGTATAAGTGCTTTGATATATTTTGATCAAATGCCAGTATACTCATTTCATCTATTCCTGCACTGCCTCCATTGGCTTTTACCTTTTTATAGGCTGCCCATACCATCTGTTTACTTACTGCTTGTGATTTTGTTTGATTCGATGTAATCATTCCTTTACAGGTTGTTATTTTCAAATTTTACATAAATGACCTGAGTCCTTTGCTCCTTCTCGTTTTCACGAGCTATCATCACTACTACAACTCAGTCCGCCTCTGAATACTGTTTTGGTAAGGATTTTTTTTTTTTTTTTTTTTTTTTTTTTTTTCCTCCCTTGACAACAATTATCTTTCCACCACCTTACATGTTATGGACATTCGACTGTTGCAGCTTTCCGCACATCAGTATTTCAGATTCTCAAGTTCCGTATCAAAGCCTGTATAGAGGTCATGCCTTCTTTATGCCGGTCATCGCATAGCCCGTAATCAGGTTGCTGCTATGCTCTTCCTGTCGCTAAGGAAAACGTGCAGTTTTGATGACATTTAATCGCTGTTTCGACACTTCTTCAAAGGTTCATTTACATTCATCTCCTCTAAACGTACCTGATGGTTCATAGACCACCTTTTCTCTAACGCTCACTACCATAGCTTTTCTCTACAGCAGCTTAGAGTAGTTTACAGGCTCTGCCTGAACAGCGCCTGTGAAGGACCTACCTTCATCTTTGATACAACATGAAATAAAAATTGCTTCTATTTCTTCTTGACGCACTCCTCGCCAGCCGGGTTATTCTACACGCGTACCACGCCTTCCAACAACTTGTTTGTCTTCCGGAGATTCAGCATCTTTTTCAAATGTAATAGTTCCCGGTTTATTTGGGAATTCAAAATTAGAAGGGTCTGAATTATTTTCAAACGTAACAGTTCCTGGCTTGTTAGGAAACAAAAAATTATTATTATACGTAACAGTTCCAGGTTTATTAGGGAACTCAAAAGGACCTCGCACTTGAATACTTTCGACTTTACCATTTTTACAAGTGTATCTAACCGCACTACCATCAGGATATTTAAATACAACTGAACCATCAGACATCCATATTTGATATGTTCCATCAGCTAATTTAACTTCTCGTATTGCCCAAGGCACTATTTTTTTATGTGAGGGGGCCGGCTCTTCAAATAAACTAGTAGAGGAACGAATAGTTGTAGTTGATTCAGTAACATTCAAACCGACCCCTGCTCCTTCACCGGCTTCGCCAGTACACTCTAATCCAATAGAGCCACTAGAAAGATTTTCATTTGAAGTTGCTGATTGACTTGCGCCCAGAGAACAACTAGCACCCAAAACTGCAACTCCTCTAAGTTGAGTAGAGGCTCCCACATCTTTCCCCCCCATTGCATCTTTTGCCACGGATTCATCAATAGGTTTTGAAGAATTAATATACCCAATATTAGCCCCTCCTCCAGCACCACCAGATGCCCCTTCCGTTAATCCTACTCCAACAGCATCTGTTCTAGAAGAAACTTCAAATATATATATATTACTACTTGTGATAACAGCAATATATCCTACAGATTCGGAATGACTTAATTGTATGCCCATTGAAGCTGCAATAGCAACCACTGCTTGACCAGAAAGTACTACTGCATGATACTCTTTCCCATCCGGATCCACCATATTTATAGGATTATTTGCAAAAGCATTGTATGGGCTCATATCAGCATACTTCTCAGCTAATGGGTCTCTACTCAACCACCTGCCCAACCTAGGGTCGTAAAAGCGGGCGCCAAAGTCATAAGAGTTGCCATTGCTTTTTACATCATCGTCTTTTTCTTTGCCTTGGTAGCCGTAGCGGTAATCGCTGCTGCTATAGGTACGGCCAGGCATTTCCATACCGTAAGGGTAGTAGTCGGTGGCGCTTACTACAGTAGCACTGCCATCACTTGCTTTTACGTCTTCTACTACTGCACGTACATTGCCCAAATGATCACTTAATTCATAATATTTATTGCCTACAGTGCGTGTAAATTCATCTGAACTTATTGTGGCATCTGGGTCAATACCAGCTGCTGATTTGTATTCACCCATACGGCTAGTACCATAAATGGGTAGTTCGCTTAATGTAGCATCAGTACCTGAGCTTGGGCTGGTATATATAGCCATTACATTGCCATTTACATCAGTTACGTAATAGGTGGTAGTTAGGGTATGCGTAGTAGGCAGCTTAGTGGGCCCTGCAGAAGTAAGTGTTGTGGGTTCAGAAACTATTTTGCTGCTTCTGTAGCCAAGGCTGTTATAGGTAAAACTAATGGTTTTGCCACTGGTATACGTTACTTTTTCTACTTTGTGGGCTGGTGTCCATTTAATGTTTTCAATGCCTTCGGCATTATCTTGTATAAGCTGGCCAATGGCATCGTAATCGTAATTGCCTTTGCTTTGGTCTTCTATATCAGTAGTAATAGATGATGTTGCAGCAAAAGCATCGTCAACATGGTTGATTTGGTTGCAGCTTGCATTATAGTTGTAAATCAAACTATCCATTTTAGTAACTGCTTTGGCTGTTTTATCATAGCTTGCATAACGAGAAAGGGTATCGATATTTCCGTTTTCGTCATAACTAAAAGTAGAGAGGTATTCTTTTGTGGTAGTTTGGCTAAAAGTAGCTGTGTTTCCTGTACCACTGCTATAATCGTAACTGGCTTTGGTAAGGCGGTTGAGCTCATCGTAATTAAACATAAAGCCTTGTGCTAGCCCGGTGTGGTTCATACTGCCCGATGGATCTTTTACATTGTATGCCATATTGGTAATGCTGCCATCGAAAAGGGGTTTGTAATTATTTTTTTGGCTTCCCCCATCTCGGTACCAGTCTAATTGGTTAATACCGGTACTGTAATAGTTAGAAGTGGCGTCAGAAAACTCAGAATTAAAAGGAGAGAAATCATCCAGCTTTCCATCGCCAGTTGTATCAATGCCTCTTTTAAAATCTCCTTCAAAATACCCCAATGTGTAACCAAATGCATCGGTAGCAAATTTAGAATCGGGGCCTCCGTCATTTCCGGGATCGTAAGTAGCACTAAGGCTTTGGTGGTTTACAGCTTTGAGCCAACCGTTAATGGTATACACATAATCGAGGCCTTGTACTTTGTCTTCACCAATAGAAAGGCGCTTTAAAGGGCCATAAGCGTAGTATTTGTATTGGGCATCGGTATCCCACAAATAGCCATCGCGCGAGCTTTGTGTTTTTTCAATTCTGTTATCAGAATCATAAACATATTTATGAAAAAACTGATCGACTTTGCCGGGGTTATAACTGATCTGTGTTATTTTACCGCTTATTAAATCGTATTGGTATTCGATGTATTTATTGTCAATTCCGGGTATGCTTTGCAGCATCCACTCTACCATGCCATGAGGGCTATAGCTGTAGTAAGTATATATTTCATCGCCCGAAGCATCTGTTCCATCGGCATCGGAATAAGAATAGCTCACGCGGTTTTCTAAAAATTCTTGCTCTAATGTTTCTCCACTTATATAAGAGAGTCCGCTTACCGCATCATTATACACACTAATGGTTTTATCGGTATTGTTTGATGCAGGAAAATCATCGTCATCAACATTGGCAGCAAATGCTTGGCTGCTACCTTGTAGGCTGCTTTGGCCCGATTCTGTTGGGCGACCTAAATGATCGTATTTAATATAAGAATACACTGGTTTTTTAAATTGTGCAGCATTTTGCGAAAAGCGTAATTGCCCAATGTTGTTGTACCAAAATTGTGTAATGCCACCATCGGGTGTTTTTTCGTAGGTTTTTTGACCCAGTGAATTGTATTGGTATTCGGTAGTAAGCGTGTGGTTTTTTACATCCATACGTGAAGGACGATCACCAATTACTTCTCCATCTTCATTTACGGTATATTCAAACATATCCACTCCTTTTGGCGGAACTGTTTTAATTAAATTGCCATTTACATCGTAATAAAAAAGTGTGAAGTGAACATAGTCGATTCCGTATTCGACCATGAATGTATCAACAATGTTATCGGGCAGGGTACAAGCTGTATAATAATTATCGAGAGAGGCTTCTACTTCATTTTTGCGGCTTTGTTCCAGTTCTGATTCTAAAATAAAAAGCACATAATCGATATTATCTTGGTTGCAAGCTTTCTTTTTTTGTTTTTGTGCCGATAAGGTGGCTGTAATGGAACTACGATCGGATAATTTATAACCCATTGCAGGGGCTTCATAGCTTTCGTCACCTCCTAAGGTGTTGTTAATGTTCATTAACGTTTCTGTTTTTTTGCCATCAAAAAATTTAATTTGGCCGGCATTTACAGAAAATACTGCGTCTTTATTACTAAAGCTTGTTGAGTCTGCAAAAAAGCCTGAACTTTTAACCAGTTTAAATGTGCTGAGGGGATTAATATTTATTTCATACGCATCGGCAATGGAATCTATCCAATTGTTTATTTCTGAACGGCTTGGGGCATTACCATATTTTTTAACACACTGATTAAGTTCGCTCTTTAAAATCTCTGATTTGGAAGTTTTAATGGGGTCAAGAAAAGTATATCCGCTTGGTGTAATATTGAGTGTTACCTTGTCATTTAGTGTTTGATCAAAAGTTACATCAATAAAACCGGCTACTAATTTTTGAGCATTTTTATATACTGTTAATGAATCGGCTTTGGTTTTAGCAGCAGCACTTAATTCACTTAATTTACCATGTTTGTTTTTAAGCTCATCGCGAAGTTGGTATTTGAGTGCATGAACCGGTGTGGCATTAAGAGATGGCAAATAACTGCTAAGTTTTGATTTTACATCAGCTTTTTCAATGGCTATTTTTACAGAGGGCAAACGGAGGTCTACGGCTTTATCAATTTTGGTATCAATAAGCTTGTTTATGGTAGTGCTATTTCCTGAAAATTGAGCATTAGCTGAAATATTATAAGCACCACTACCAATGTAAGTACTATTGTCAATAATTTTGCTGCTTAAATAAGCTTCTGCCTGATCTTCATCGCTCTGTATGCAGGTGTAAAGTTGATCCCATATTTTACATTGTTGGCTTTCGGAGCGGTCATCGGCAATAATGCTAGAAGTAGAAGCATCCCACCAGGCCGCACTGCCACATGTTGCTACATCCCAAACTTTAGTGCTATCATCTAATGATTCTCCGCTTGGAGTACTCCAATCAGAAGGATTTTTTGAAATGTCAATACCATACTGGTTAAAGCAAGATTCTTGATTATTGGTAAGCACAAATAATGGATCGATAGAAGCATCCAATACTATAATATCAACATCTAAATTAAACGATTTATAGGCATATTCTAAATAACCAAGGCCATAGTCTTGGCTTGGTGCAAGCAGAGAAGGGAAATCGGCATCGCCATTGCCATAAGGGTGGTTTGAAAATCCGCTATATTGTTTACCATCTAATTGAGTTGTATCAGCGGATTCATTGCTACCAATAAGGTTTAGCAGATAATCCATAAAATTTGTGCCGGGCGCAGTACTACTGCCCTTGCTGGCATATAAACCATCCCAATCATCTGTAAATTTTTCAACTGCCATTAAAACGTCCATGCAATCATAAGCTTTATCGCCTTGTTCATCCAGTATCATGTGGTTGAGCATGGCATTGAGGGCGCCTGTAGCATTAGGGAAGCTGTTGGTGGCACTTGTACTTGAATGAAAATCGGTAACACTTGCGTTTAAATGAACAGAGGCTCCCAGGTCTAAAGAAAGCTTGAGAACAACATCAGAGCTTATTGTAATTTCTAGTTTAGACACGGCATCCTCTTTGTCAGTGGCTTTTTGATGTACGGCACTTACGTCAATATCTATATCATAAATATCTTGGTAAGGAGCAAGCAGCGTTTGCAAGTAATCTTTCAAAGCGTCAGCATAATCAGATAAGCTAATGGAGCATGCTTCGTAATGTGATGTTAATCCATTATTAGAGGCTGTTTTACTCTCATCGTGCCTATCTTCTATTGTTGTAAGCCTTGCAGGATCAAGCATAGTGCTTGATGAGAGAATTTCAGTTCCATTAATAGAAAGCGAAACAGATAAATAAGGTATTTCTTCTGTGGTAAGATCAGAACCACTCTTTAGGGTATTACAAGAATATGCAATAGTTTGTATATCATTGTTATCCTTAACGTATGTGTATGGTGTAGCCCAGATTAACTCATCATTTCCATCAACAAAATTATCTTGTGAGTTGTCGGGTGAAATTTTTATAACACTTGTATATGAATACTTATTACCTGTTGGATAAAGGTATTCTCCATCTTTATCATAAAAATATTTGTAAAGTTTATTGCTCAAAGCATTTCCGTTTGCATCTTCCCATTCTTCATCTTTGGCTTTGTTGTATAAAATATTTTCAAAATCATAATAACCACCATCTTCTTTAAAAAGATTTGCAACAATTGAATTGTAATGAGGGTAATCAATAGTACCATCGTCATCAATATCTCCATCGGCATCGCCCTTATCGTCATAAGGCATCCAGTAGTCGGCACAAATATCTTCGCCACAAGAAATTTTGGGTATGGTAATGCTGGTACAATGGGTTTTTAGTGTGTATTCATCGGCTTTTGAATCATAGCTTACCGTTATATCATCATCATTGTCAAAAAGTGAGAGATCGGTAAAGGCTGTTGTAGCAGATGTAACTTTTGTAGCAGCACTGGAGGTTGATACACCTGCCAGCTTATTTAAATAACGATTTAATTTATCAAGATCAGGGGCAAGTGCATCTCCGTTTTCGTCCGTTAATGTTCCGCTGAGGTAGTTTTTTAGTTTATCAAACTTGCTCAATACTTTTTCATCCATTTTCTCACCAATGGCGGTTTCGTAATAATCAGAAAAATGGGTTTCACCTTCTTTTATATTGTTTACGGTAATTTTTCGGCCAAAGCGGTACACGCCAGGGTCGTCCAGGGTAAAGGAATCTGTGTATGTGGTGTCTGCTGCTTTGCCGCATACATCTCCACCAATGGTAAATTCTTTTTTCCATTTTAATTCATCGGTTTCTTCACGAATAACATAGAGATAAACAGAATAATCGCAGGTTCTGCAATAGCTAATGCAATTGGCATTAAAAAAATCTTCTGATGGATCGAGTTTGTATTGGAGTTTAATCTGAATTTTTGGTTCTGCAAATGCAATGGATTGCTCCCTTACTATTGTGGTAGGATCTGCCATTACTTCACCTTCGATCAATTTTTTTGTTCTTACTTTAGGGTCAGCCCATACATCATCGAGCAAAGGATGTTGACCTGTATTAATATATGCAGTAGCAATGGTATTGCCATCAATGGTTTTGTATTCAACAAAGGGGCGATCGTTAGGGTCAACAGTAATTACTTTGTAAATATTGGTATCATGTGGCGTTTCGTTACCAAAAACTTTTAACAATTCAGAATCAGAAACGGCAGAGTAATAGGTGCGAATGGTACGTTGCAAGCCAGCCTCATCATACGTTTTATCATAAAGCCCTAGGCGGTGTTCATCGCCAAAGAGTGATTGTTTTTTTACACGCCCATCTTGGTGGTAAAGTGTACGTGCATAAGGGAAATTACCTGCATTGGGCACACCTAAATCGGGATTGGTATCGGAATAAAATTGATTGATGGCTCCAAAAACAGGTTTAGGATTTTCCCAAACAGGTACTTTACCTAAATCATCGGCATAATGCACTCTTTGTTCGGTATCAAAATCATCTGGGCCATACAAATTGCCTGTTGAGTCTTTGATTAATGATTCTACATAACCAAGATGGGCTTGATTAATGGGAGCTGTTAAAGTTTGAATAGCAGGTCGGCCACAATAATCATAGGCTTTTTGGTTGGCTAAAATAGAAGCTTGCTCCATTAACAAGCGCTGGCTTTGTTTTACCTGTCCAAGGCCTGTGGCATAGCTAATGCCTTGTGCAATGCTGTTGTCTTCGGTAAAGGTTCTGTTGTAAATCCAGTTTTTATCTTGGTCTAATTGTTTGTTATAAAAAATATAGTTGGGTAAACCACTTACCGCGCTTACTGAATAAGAAGCTTTTTGAGCTACCAGTGTGTGCGTACTCCATACGCCCCAGTTGAGGCTGTTAGCAATGCCTCCTTCAAAATAATCGCCAATGGGGCGAATGCGCCAAGCATAATATCCTGTGCCTTCAACCATTTCGAGAGAAAGAGATGTTTTACCTTCTACTTCAAGTGTTAAGGCTTTATCCCAATCAATAGAATTTACCGTAAGGCTGGTACTTTTTTTATTTGCATCATCTTGGTTGTATAACCTCAATACTTGTATTTGATAATCGTCAACATAATCTGCAATGGCAGGCGACCAAGAAAAATTTGCGGTATTATTTTCAAGACTTACTTCATTGAGGGTAATAAGAGATGCTGTTTTATAAGTCCCCGAATTTACGTTTACGGTATAATCTTCGTCAACCCAAGTTTTAACACGTAATTGAGATGGAGCTCCTGATGCTAATACATAAGAGATGCTGTAATAATCAACATCAGCATAAGGTGTTTTGGTAATAGGTTTTTCGGGAGTAAAAGGATTGGAGGTAATCAATGGATTAAGATCAACAATGGTTAATTTTTCTGCTTCAATACTTGCACTGCTGCCACTAAGGGTAATGGTTTTTGATTTTGAAGAAGCAATTGCTGTACCGTTTGAATCGTAGCCTTGTACACTTACTGTTAATGATGCACTGTAAGATGGGGCAATACCCAGTGAATAATCGTCACCTAAATCCATTAATACATTTAGTGTTGCTTTTTGTAAGCTGTAGGTTAAACCGGAATAATCGGTTCTATCATAAAATCGAATAGGAGAAGTGCTTAAATTAGATTGTGTAAGTGTAAGAGTATCCGAGAAGGCTTTCCCAACCGTTAATTGTACAACATCAGAGGTTATTTGATTGCAAGTACCGCTAACTATACAACGGTAATAATAACCATCATCAGTTAAAGCTGTAGTAAGAGCGTATGAATTGCTTGATCCGGTTGATCCTCCAACACTTTTAAAAATACCGGTTGAAGTTGCACATTTTTGCCATTGGTAGGTTAATCCGCTTCCGGTGGCAACTACAAAAAAATTGGCTGTTTTGCCTTGTAACACAGTTGTTGAAGATGGCTGGGTGGTGATGCTTGCAGATTCGTACAATGATAATTTAGCAACAGATGAAGTTTGGCTGCCACAAGTGCCGCTTACTATGCATTTATAATAGGTTCCATTATTTAATGCATTTGCATTAACGTTATACTTAGCACTGGTGGCATTGCTATTAATGTTGCTATATGTGCCTTTTTCTGTTGTACAAGACTGCCATTGATAAGTTAAACCAGTACCTACAGCAACTACACTAAATGTTGCAGTGCTTCCATCGCACACGGTTTGATCACTAGGATTTGTTGTAATGTTAGTTAATTCATTTACTGTAATGCTTGCAGCAGTAGAGGTTTTAGATGAGGCGCAAGCACCTGTAACTACACAGGTATAATAAAAGCCATTATTTGAACTTGAACCATTAACAGCATAGGTAGCGCTTGTTTCGCCTAAAATATTTGTGAATGTTCCTGTCGATTTAGGTGCAGATTGCCATTGATACGTTAAACCACTACCTGTTGCTGCCACAGTAAAAGTTGCAGCACTGCCTAAACATACGATTTGATTACTTGGAGGTGTAGTAATGCTGGTTGTTGTGGTGTTTAATGTGAGTTTGGCATAGCTCGATGGTTGGCTTGTTCCGCATGATCCACCTACTATACATTTATAAAACCATCCATTGTTTGTAGTGCTAGCTGTTATAGAATAAGTTGCTGATGTAGCTCCGGATATATTGGCATACGTTCCGGTTGGGGTTTTGCATGATTGCCATTGATAGGTTAAACTGGTTCCGCTTGCCACAACACTAAAAGTGGCAGTGCTGCCTAAACAAACTATTTGGTTACTTGGATTAATGGTTATACTTGTTGCGCTATTTACAGTTATTTTTACAGAAGCTGTATAATAGGGCGATGTAATAAACGTACTGCACATACCGGTAACAGTTATTTTGCAGCGGTAATATTTGCTTGTTGTTAAAGCTGGGGGAGCATAAGCATTTGTTGTGGCTCCGGTACCAACAGTAACTTTTGCCCAGGTGCTGTTATCACTTGATGATTGCCATTCGTATGCACTAATTGAATACGCAGATAACGCGCCAGGACAAGTAGCAATAGTAAGCGTTAATTTAGTGGGTATGCTGCCAAAGCATATTGTTTGCGCTGAATTTACTGTTGCTCCGTTAAAAGAAGCGGCTGCAAATGCATTAATATTTGCGAGAAGTAGAAATAGGGTGATGAAGAACACGCCCCTAGCCCCTCTTTTTAGAAGGGAAGTTTGGAAATTTTTAAAATAATATTGTTTCATATCGTAATGTTTTTATAATTTTTTTAATCTTTTCAATCATTGGCTTCGGAACTTCGAGAGCCTCAGTTACCTCTGCCTCCATTATTTTTTCATCAGCTAATTAGCGACTTTCTGTTGGTATGTTGTATTGTGTTTCTACTATTGTTTTAATACCTCGTTCGGTTTCTTTTTGTTTTCGGATGAGTTTACCTTCTTCGTTGTATTGATAAATAAGTCCGAAGTGATCATCATCAAAAGATGTTAATAATTTGTAAGTAGCAGGATCGTATACGTAGCACGCTACTTGTGCATCGAGTGGTTGCATGCGTATGTCATCAATATATAAGGTTGGTTTTTCGTTACCGGTATAGGTCATACTTATGTAAAGGCTTGTTGCTAATGAAGATTTTACAGTGCTTCTCCAATTTTCAGGATTAATTTTTGCTTCGTACAAAGCCCATTCGCCTGTTTGTGCAATTTGACTGAAAGAAACACCGTTTGTCCATACTTCTTTTAGCATACCGGTTGACGTAGTTGTAGTTGTTTTGGTAGCAAAAGCAGCATCGGCACTCGATGTTTTTCCATTAAGAGTGAAATCAGGAAAACTGCCGGTGTTTGATTTTACCCACATTTTAATGGAATAGCCATTCTCGATCATTTGGGTATTCACAGTCCAATCGGCATTTGCATCGGCATTAGGATTAAAGTTGTGTAAGTAAAAAGATCCGGAAGCGTAATTGGGCTTATCATCACTTGTTGATAGGCTTACTTTAATAGAATTACTACCGGAATGGGATTGTGTTGTGCTTAGTGTACAAAAATCTTTTTCCATTTTAAAATCATCAAAGCATAGAGAAGAAGTTTCGCTGCTGCAAGTTCCATCGGTACACAAATTTTCGAAACTATCAAAATACACAGACTCATATTCTGCATTATTGGCTACAAGAAATGGCAGGGTATTGTTATAGCCAAATTTAGTTGAACTGTAAATACCTAAAGCATTTTTTTCTTCGAGTAAATTACCATCAGGGGCAAATGCGGTTGAAGTGTTGGTTTGAATCCATTTTGCAGAAGCGGCAGAAGGATTATCATATTTGAAATATTCAAAATCAGAAAACAAGCCTGATTTAAAACTAAGATCATTGGTTTGTAAATTGGTTTTATAAATGTATGAAGCATCCAATGTCCATTTTCCTGCTTCACCGCTTTCAACGGTGTTTGTTGTTTTATCTACTCCGTAATTGGTTTTTACAGCATCATTAATGGAGTATGTATTGGTAAAAGTATTGGCCGATGCTGAAACAATATTATCGGTAGAAGCAATATCAAATTCTTTTCCATAACTCACAACGGTTTCTGCACCAATAGAAAGCAGATTGGCTTTACCGCTTTTGAGAATACGAATAGCGTTAATTTTTTGATTATATGCAGCACTAAAATCAAAACCTTCGGCTGAGCTTAAGAATACATCTTTGCCTTCAATTGCTGTTACATTAGCTATTTCAGTAATTGAATTTTTGTTAATAGAAATTAAATCGCCTACGCTAAATTTTGCAAGAACATTTTCATATTCAGTGCCCTTTAATTCAATAAAATCTTTTTTGTCGATGGTTCTTATCATTTGTGTAAAGCTTAGTTTTCCGGAATATGCACTACTTTCAGTATCGAAGTAAAATCCTTCGGAACCGGCTTTTTGCCCCATGCCATCATAATATTCAGTAGCAGGTATTTTATATGAAAAATATTTGCCTTCGTTGGTAAGTTCTGTTGTTCCATCAGTACTGTATTTCATTTGATCGTGAATGCCCGATGCCGATGTAACAATGGGTTCTCCGTTTAAGGCATTGTAGAATAAATTATTTACGGTTGAATAGGTTCCATCTTGATACTTAGTAACACTTTTTAAAATGGGAGGGTAATAATCTGTTTGAGTAGTAACGTGAGAATAAAAATGTGTTTGGTCTGTTGTGTGAACAGGTATAGGGAGAATCCATGGAATAATAAAAGTTCCGCATGTGCCCTCGCCTATATGAAGAGAAAACGTGTTGGTTCCTGTTTCGTCAGACACTTCTTTGGTTTCGGCAATAATCTCAGATGCTTTTCCTGGAGTAATTCCATCTTTATCCAAAGCATTTACTGATTCACCAGGTTCGCAATAATTGTAACGTACGCTGCTCACTTCTTGAAGACTATCCGGATTGTTATAATTATTCCATAATCCGGAATATTCTGTTTGTTTTTTAGGCTGGCCGTTCATGCCATTGAGAATAAATTTGTAGCCCTGAAAAGCATAGGCATCTAGTTTGTTTTCTACTACCAGTACAGCGTAAAATCCGTGATCGTCAGGTATGGTTACATCAAGATCAGAATGATCGGTTCCTCGGTATTCTTTTGTAGCTCCGCTAGCATCGGTATAGCTGTATTTTTTATCGAAGGGATAATCTTTGGTAGTATAAAATTCATAGGCTGTAAAACCATCATGCGTAGGAGCCGAATGAATATTTCGGGTTACTACTCTTGAATAACCTACGGAAGGGCCGGGTAAAATATTTTCTCCAATGGGGCCACGAAATTGAGATTTATCATAACCGGCTGCCATTACCTGTTCATCTGACGATTCATCTCTTTTTGCAAGATAGCCTATCAATGCATTTTCTTCTCCGCCTTCAAGGGGCTCGTTAGTTGCTACACCACTTGACAAACCATCGTAACCAATGTAATGGTATTCGTGGCCATACACCATGTTATCTTTATCTTCTAAGCCGGCATCATACGTTAGCAAACGTTTTACGCGTAAGCCCCCACCCTTTTTTTCATAAGGCAATGGTAAGCGAATGTAGGAGTGAGAAAGATCGATATGGGTACAAACTGTGCTGGGTTGTCCGGTAAGAGAAGCTGCATAATGATCTACAATTTCATAAACAATAGTTCCAATTTTTTCAGGCTGAGCATCGCCTTCTACTAATAAGCCTGTCATATCGAGCAGAGAAGAGTTTTCGCAAGTAGCAGAATTGATGATTTCCTGATTTCCGAAAGAAGACTTATACATTTCTATACAAGCATCATAAGGTTTTTGCCAATCAGATTCATCATCATCTCCTCCCATTTGAACATAAAGATGATCTTTACCATCAGCATCTTTATCTACACCAACTTTTGACACATTAATAAAGCCTCCCACGTAAGCAGAATTACAAGCATTAACATCTGCTGCATCTGTATTTAAACTGTATAGAAAATTAAAGTAAGCTTTTTTAGATTCATCAATTAAATTTTTTTGAATATAGTCTTTCATTTTTTCTATGGCAACATTATCGTTTTCGATGCCGAGCTTACTTAAGTCGAGATAAATTGTATTGTTTGTATTTCCGTATTCTTTTTCGGCTGTTACTTTTGGGGTAACATAATTGTCGAGTGAAACCATTGCCATTGCTTTTCTGTTTTGCACAAAACAATAATCATCTTGTTCGTATTGCACATGTATTTCGGCCCCTGTAGGCAATTTTATTTGTTTGAGTTGCCAAGCTGCAGGGTCAAATTTTTTGCTTGTGATTGCGTTGCCATCCCAATCTGCATCAGGTGTTTGATCTACCCAAGCAAACATATTTTTTACTAATTCGTCTCCATTTGAGCGGTAATATCCCCAACGATCGGTACAATTACTTGAATATTGAGGTTCTTCATCTAAGCCATTTCCAAAATTTTCTAAATCGGCATATTCATCAGGGTTGGTCATTATCCATTCATCATCATCATTAATTTTTTCATCACCATTGGTATCTTGTTTTTCGTATTTTGGCTTAGTTGGATAATCAGTAGTTGGGTATTTATATGCAAACTCAAAAGGAGAAATGGTGGCATTGCTTACATCACCATATTCTGTCCATACTTTTTTAAGGGTAAGTTTGCCTTTGTTATCATCAGAAGATCCTCCTTCAATTTCATAATGCGCATCAACAGACGAATCGAAATTGGGAATACCCTGCCATGCCGAATAATCATATTTTAAATAAATGCGTTTTATTACTTTACCTTTTGAGCCATCTATATTTTTTGCATACAATGTTATTTGATCGAGTTTTTGTAATGGGCTTGTTGCATTTGCATCAACTTGGGCATCTTCTGTACCTGCTGTTGTGCCTTTTTTAGGTGTGATATCATCAGGAGCTTGAATGCCATCAGCTCTGTTGCTGGTTTCGAATTCTGCAATATGCGTAGCGGTTTCAATAGACTTTAAATAATACACTTCTTTATCCCCATAACGGAAACTACCCATATCGTCTTTGCTATCGGCCATGTTGCCGGGATTGTAATACAAGCCTTTATATGGCATTCTCCAGTGGTAATCATTACTCAATTTGGTGTAATTAAATTTTGTCCAAGCTCCAATATCGTCAGAGCTTGGGCCATCATTGGTAACATCAATATAATTGGCTTGTGTTATTTGCGTAAGCAAATGACTAGTGGCATATCTGTCGCTTCTTGCCACGCCCACCAATTTTTCTTCCTCACCTATTTTTATATCATCGTCTGTAACTGTATAGGTTGCATTATTAGTAAACTTTTCAACAACATTATTAGCGGTACTCATATAATCGGTAATATCTTTGTAAACAATAGGGTCATTGTTACTGTTTCTTGTAACATCAACACTTAGTTCGGCTTCTTTTTTTGCATATACAGGCAGGGCATATATATATTGTGTTCCATTTGTATTGGTAATGGAGAATTCTCCAATGCCATCATCTTTGGCTCTTGTAAAAGAGCTTTCTAGGTCTTTATCGTGGCGGTATGAATAGCGATTGTATTTACTGCCTGAACTTTCCGTTTCCGCCATTTGGGCATTGGTATGAAAGCCAATATTTACAGCGCGTGTTACGCCATCGCCATTATTAACCGTTTTTTCAAGTGATGAACTATAGGCAGGATAATAAGCATTTAAGTGTGCGCTTACTACTTCATCATCTACATTATTGAATTCAGCCTGCCCACCCATATCTCCAATCATTCTAAAGTAGTAATTATCATTTTGAGTATTTTCGGGAAATTCATATCCCGTAGGTGTGTGCCAAATACCAACTTTTAAATCGTGCCCACCGCCTACAATTGCCTCAAGTACATCTTTTGATTCTTCTGATACCTGATCATTGCCACCTTCTCCTGCACTTACGGTAACAGAAGTAGTAACTGAATTTTCTAAACCTGCACCAAATTCAAGGCTACCAGTAAATTTATCAGTATGAGAGTCTTGTTCATTAGGTCTAAAATGCCCAATGGTGCTGCTATAAGCCCTAAAAGTACCCGATAAACCTTCGCTAATTACTGAATACATATCGGCACCAGAATGTGGAATGGGCAAATAATTATCGCGTAAATTATATACATCTTGTTTTTCTACGGTATAATCCATCAATTCATCTTCTCCAACATTAATAGCATTGTATGAATGTAAATACCCATAATATCTTTTTAAAGAAAACCCCTTGTTTGCCGGCCATTGAAAAGTGCCACTACCAAACACAGCACCGCCATAACCAATAGGTATGGGTGTTGGGTTTACAAATGCTCCAAAACGCAAATCCATGCTCACTCCTTGGTAATCTTGTAATACTGTTGGGGCAGAATTGTTGTATAAGGTGTAAGTTTTATTGTTTCCGGCCATATGATTATTAGCCCAGGAACTTTTATTAAGAATAGATGAACAGCTTGAATTGACGAAATCGGAAATTATGCCTGTTACTCCATGTGCAAGTGGAGAATCATCTCTTTTGCCGGTAGGGCTTGCGGCAACTGTTAACATTCCCTCAATCCATGATCCTGGGTCTACATCATAGGTAAAGCGAGCTTCTCCATCAGTAAGAGAAGTATTGGCAGAAACACAGGCCACGCTTGCATTTAGATAGGGAACATATTGCATGGATAAGCCGGTTCTATTATTATAAGCAGCTTGATACGAAAAACCCAATTGTACATTTACGTTTGCAACGGCATTTAACATATCTGAAATACCCGGAATTTCAAACAGCTTTAAATATGATTCTGTACCTGCCATAATAGTTGAGTTGGTGCCAATTCTATTGAAATAAATAGCTTCATCACCATTGGCATCATCAGGATAGGCTTGTTTGTTGCGAAGTACTGCACCCGGATTCAAGGTCCAACCATAACCTACCCAAGAAGCTTCTTCTTCAGGTGATGAACCACTATGGTATGAAAGAGAAATGGGATAGCCTCCGCCATTAGGGCCTGGCACATCGAGCAAAGGCAAATTATAGGTAAAATCTCCTGTAAAAGGATCGACCATTTGAGAGGTGCTTACCGATTCGAAATTTGAAAACTCAGGTGATTGTGGGCCGCCTGTTAATGCAAATGATTTTATTGGAATAAGATTTTGTACTAGCAGGCTAATAGCGGTTAGTAAAGCTAAGGGTTTACGCAATATTTGCATGGTTTAAAGTTTAAGGTTCAATTTTTTTTGGTGAATCTAAATTTTATTTCTATTACTAATTACATTATACTAATTACCTCTTTTAAAGGTTATATTTTTTTAAAAAAATCTTGGTTTTTGTTCCATTTGGTAACGATAACACAAGTTTAAAACTATAAAGTTTTAAAGTTGGCGATGAATGAAACATCTATTTCTAAATCGAGCCACAGTATGGTATAATTTGAAGCATTTTTTCTTGCATTTATATACTCGATAGAATGGGTGTAATTTAAATGCTCAGGTTTTGAAGTTTTGCTTATGGAATCAAGATGAATACAGCTCCATTCTTTTTTCCAATTAGAAAGTGTTGTGGGAGCCATTTGTAAAATGCGGGCAATTTCTCTTGTTCCAAGCCCCTCGAGAAATAAATGTAAGGCTATTCGCCTATGGGTGTTTTTAATATTAAATGTGCTAGTGGTTTGATAATCTAAAAACTGGTGATTGCAGTTTTTACATAAAAAACGCTGTTTTTGTTTTACTATTCCGCTTTTTACGGTTTCAGTTGATTTACATTGGGGGCAGATCATGTTTGCTAGTTTTTGTTAATGGTTGGTTGTTAGAGTAAATGGACATTATGATTTTTTGTACTGCATGCCAATTACATGGTCTTTATTTGCACCGGTAACAACCATGGGAATAATGCGTTTTGAAAATGGCTTGATATCTTCTATCATGCTTTTAATAATGGCTTCAATATTTTCTTTTTCAGGAACAATATTGATGTCATTTTTGATCCACCAATACCTGCCAATGTTTGAGATTTTATATTTGTTACAGATTCTTTTTAGCAACAATTTTGCATCTGATTTAAGATATAATGTAATACGCATGGCTATTGTATCAGCCACATTCAATTTGTTTTTCACATCTATTTCAATGTAGTTTTCTTGATAAATGCCGTAAAGGGTATGGTTGTTAACCCGTGTAAAATTGGCGAGTTGTAATTCTTGTAGGGGTTTCATAATAATAAGGTTTAATGGTTAGGGGTAATGATTAATCTTAAATTATTGCAAAAACAGATGTGTAACAAGACTGTTTGTAGTGGTATTTTTGGAAGACTGTAGCTAAGTTTATAGAACTAGATTTTCATTAATAAAATGCTAATCAGCTGTTTGCAATATGTCGAGTGTTTGATTGTTTTTGGAGTATTAACCCATACCCTGCTTTATATCCACTTCAAATATTTCTGGGCATTCTGCTCGGCTTCGCTTGCTAATAATTTGCGACATGGGGGTATTTTCTATTTTACTATCTATCCAAATGCTGATGTCGAAATTAAATAGGGCAAATAACTGCGAAGAATTAATATGTGCAGCGATATTTGTTTTTAGAATTTTAAATGCAGCCAATTCATCTGCTTTATCAAAAGCATTTACTAGGCTTTTAAAGTGATTCAAAAATAAATTATGCAAGGGGCTTAATAATTCGTGGCGTTTAAAATATTTTTTGCAAGCATCAATGAGATCGGCTAAGTAATGATGATCGCCCATTTCATACACAATAAGCAATTGAAACATTTTAGAAGCATAATACATGTATTGCCAACGTTCTTGTTCTGCTTGTACGTTATTAATAATAGCAATGATGTGCTTGATGGCTTTTTTATTTTCATGAGCTAAAAAATAAGACGTGGCTAACGAAAATTCCATACCTATGTACAAGCGAGAATAAAATACCGGCATTTTATATATAAGATGTAATTTTTTAGATGCCTCTTCTCCAATATAGCAAAGCTGGGTAATCTCTCCCTTTTTTAACAGAATATCAAATTTGTGTTTATACAATCGGTAAGCAAAATTTATTTTGTCGTTTTCTGATAAAGGAACAATTGCTTCTGCGAGTTTTAAAATACATGATAACTCTTTGTAATCTTGTTTTTGATAACAAGCCAGCATATAGGTTGAAAGCACATTAAAATAAGTAGCTGAATTTTTTTGGGCCATTAGTAGATTGGTTTTCCATAATTGCACATGTTGTTGAATGAGCTCAAACGAATCTTTTTTAATGATACCACAATACAATTGATGCGAAGCGTAATAATAAAACTGAGCAAAAAAAGATTGCGCCAAAGTATAGTCGCGCATTATGGGTGTGTTCATTAAATTTTCGAGATCCTTTAAGCTATCTTCATTTCTAAGCAAAAGGTATTGATTATAAAAATTGTTGAGCTCTGAAAAAATACTGAAGTATTCGGTTTGATTTTTATTTTTTTCTTGAGCAGTTTTTTTATCGCGAATAATTTTTTCGAAATATTGCTGAAGGTTTTTGGTATGAATTTTTGAAATAAGTTGAAGCTCCAAATCGCATAATTCAATAATTTTTAAGAAGAGTTCATAAGCCTCAGCCTTCTCTTTTGCTTCGTTCAGTAAATCTTTGCTTTCATGGTACATGCCTTTTGCATAAAGTATTTTTATTTTTTTTATGTGTTTATTTAATAAATCATTAATAGAATCGGTATCATCATAAGATTCTAAAAAATCTAAAAGTGCATTGTATAAATAATGTTTGGTGTAGGAGAGGCTTTTGATATTTTCTAAGGCTAATGCACTTTCATTAAATTCTTTTTGTTTGTCAATTTGAGTAAATAGCGTGATGTATTGTTTGTCGCTTCCATCGCCCAGTTTGTTAACATATTTTTTAAACTGAATTTTCTCAGCAATTGATAAGCTTTTTATGAGGGAGAATAATTTGTCTTGAGGTTTCATCTATTTTATCATCAATTTAAAAGTATCTGTTTTTTTATCACATTTAATTTTTAGCACATATATGCCTGAAGAAAGATCACTCACATCTGTTTCAATAATTTCATGCATGCGTATATTGGGTTTATTTAAGGCGTTTATTTTATTGCCTAATAAATCATATAATTCGATGTTCATATCAGTTTGTTTGTTTGAAAGGGGTTCAATAAATAAATTGTTATCAGCAGGGTTAGGGTAAATAGCAAATAAATTATTATCGAAAATTGAGCTGTTGTTATTGGTTCCCAAAATGAGATCGTCAAAGCCGGCAAGTTCTACGCTATAAAAACCGGTTGTTGAACCTACCAATATAGAGCCATGTTCTATATCATAAATGTTATCTCCATTTAAGCCAATGTATTCATCTGAAATATCATTAGAGTCTTGTTCATACATTTTTAATTTATTGTCTATGGCGATGTATACACTGTCATTACCCGATTGATCAATCATTAGGGCATAGCCACGCCCATTAATGGATTGAATATTTGTAAAACTTATTCCCCCACCACCCGATGTTGAAAGTAAACTTGCAGCCGTTCCAATGCCCACATCAAGGCCATAAGTAAGTATATAAAGTGAATCTGTTGTTCCTGGCACAACATCAATATCGACCATTTGATTTTTCCCAAAACTACTGGTATAAGAAGGTGCGGTATTGATGGCAGTCCAGTTTTGGCCTAAATCGGTCGATTGCCAAATGTAAGAAGTGTCATTAGAGGGAATTCTTCCGCTTATGGCATAAGCAATGGTATCTGTTGCATTTTTACCTACAGCAAGGGCATTGCCTCCATCAAAACCGAATGGCACTACAATACTCCAATTAGCACCGGCATCAGTGCTGCGCCATATCTCACCTCCTGAATTATTGTTTTCAGAACCTGTAATGGCAATAATAATATTGGAATTTATAAATTCAATGTCATACACATCTTTTTCTGACCAAGCTCCCGGATAAGCAGCTGCCTGAAACCCATTAGGCCCCGTTGTGCTCACGCACAAGCCATGCCTGTTACCGGTGATCACATGCAGAGAATCATTGAGGTCAACAGCAACACAGGTTACGCTATTATCCAAAGAGCCATTAATAGTAATTGGAAAATCCCCATAAGGAGCTTTCCATTTATCAACATAAGCAACATTTGAGTCTACATAAGCTGATGTATAAGCTAAGCCTGATTCTGTAGCCAAATAAAAAACATGTTTGCCTTTTGATCGTGCTATTTTTTTTATTTGAATAGCAGATAGATTTTTGTTTTTTTGCAAACTGAGATTCGTGCTTGTTACGTTTATACCAAAGACTACACCGTATGCAGAAGAAGAAAGGTAAGCCTCTATTGTATCTGGTAAAATTGTGTATGGAAAATCTCCTGCAAGACTAATCCAAGTTGAGCCTAAATCTTTGGAATAATATTGATTATCGGCATATAAAACTGCGCCATTCCCCAAGGGGGTAATGGTTAGCCAGTTTGGGCTATAGTCGATGGAAAATTGCATTGGATAATGTCCATTATTAATGATGGGAGTTGTTACATCAACCCAGGTGCTCCCCCCATTTTTCGACAGGTATAATTTTTGCCTATCATTATCAGTAGAATCGGTTATTTGAATAAATAAAGTATCTCCTGTACTACTTGCCGGATGAACCATAATTTTATTAACAGAACAATGGGTAATGGGCAAGTTGATTTTAGTAGATAATGAGCCATTAAAACTATACAATTCTGCATCTTCTTCTTGTGAATTGTAATATATGCCTAAGTAAACGGGAAATCCGGATGAACTATTAGCTGCAGAAATATTGTCACAGCGAGGGTTATTATTTCCATTCACCAAAATTTGAGAGCCAATCGTGTATACATCGGATGTGGCAAATGGAATGGTATCGTTAATAAGTACATTGGTTCCGAAAGAAACATATATATAATGATCGGTAATGCTAAAATCTTCAATGTTAGTTGCAGGCTTATTTAAAACAGAATCCATATAGTATTTATCAATGGCTGTGTGCCATGATCCATTGTCTCCTCCCTTAAAACTAATCATACAACTTGTTTGATTAGACGCAGCCACCCAATTATGAGTGTTTGACATAAGTTTGCGGCTATAACCTCCCCAACCTCTGTTACCACAGTCATAAAATAAAGAATCTAATGGGTAAGAGGTCATCCAAGTATTACCGGTATCATCAGATTGAAAAAGACCATAAGGAGATTCGGTGGCAGCAAAGAGTCGCTTGTTATTTACGGAATGCGCCAAGCCAATAATATACCCACCGTATAAACCTAAATTGGTTCTGTTTGTATCAACGGAAGAACAATCCATAATAATTTGAGCATTGGTAGGCGCAACAAAAAAAAGGCTGGAGATTAATAATATTACACATACTATGTATTTAACAACAATCATTTTAAAGGGTTTATACAAACCTTATACAGAAATTTAGGAAAGAAGGTTACATAAAATTGAATTATCTTATGGGAGTGATAAAAAAATGTGTCAAAGACACTTTATAAAAATGATAAAATTATAATTGCTTCCTTAAACGCGCCACCGGAATATCTAATTGTTCGCGGTATTTAGCAACGGTTCTGCGAGCAATGTTGTAACTTTTTTCTTTTAAGATGGAGGTTAATTCATCATCAGTAAGGGGTTTCTTTTTGTCTTCGGCATCAATACATTCTTGCAAAATCTTTTTTACCTCACGTGTTGAAACTTCTTCTCCGCTATCTGTTGATAATGATTCAGAGAAAAATGATTTCAGTAAAAATGTCCCGTATGGTGTTTGAATGTATTTGCTATTGGCTACACGCGAAATGGTAGAAATATCCATACCTACAATTTCAGCAATGTCTTTTAAAATCATGGGCTTTAGTTTTCTTTCGTCACCACTTAAAAAATAATCTTTCTGGTAATTTACTATTGCTCCCATGGTACCCAGCAATGTTTCGTGGCGTTGGCGAATAGCGTCAATAAACCATTTTGCCCCATCTAATTTTTGCTTAATGAATAATACTTCTTCTTTTTGGTTTTTATTTAATTTGCTTTTCCCCTTGCTGTAGGTATCAATCATTTCAGCATAGTCGCGGTTTATTTTTAGTTCAGGCGTATTATAATTATTTAAGGTAAGTTCAAGTTCTCCGTCTTGTACTTGCAATAAAAAATCGGGGATAATTTGTTCAACCGGTTTTTGCGTATCGCTAAATGCACCACCTGGTTTAGGATTTAATTTTAGAATTTCATCCAATGCTTTTCTTAATTCGGCATCACTTATGTTTAGTTTTTTAGTAATCTTATCGTAATGTTTTTTTGTGAACTCGTCCATTTGATGTTGGATAATTTCAATGGCAATTTTTGTGGTAGGATTTACAGGCTTACGAAGCAATTGCAGGTATAAACATTCTTGTAAATCTCTACAACCTACACCAGGAGGATCGAATGTTTGAATTACTTTTAAGAGAGCCAATAATTCTTGTTCTGAAAAACTAATGTTTACATGAAATGCCAAATCATCAGAAATGGCAGAAAGTTCTCTACGCAAATAACCATCATCATCAATATTTCCGATAATGTATAAGGCTACTTTTTTTTGTTTCTCGCTTAAGTTTTTTAAACCTATTTGGTCAATTAAATATTCTTGAAAACTCACCCCAGCCGAATAGGGACTTTCTCTTTCTTCATCATCAGCACTGGTATTATTAGCAGCATATTTATAATAGGCATCGTCTTCTTGAGAATCATAGTCTGATAAATCTAAATCTTCGGCATTGGCCGAAAAGTCTTCCTCAAATTCTTGATTACTTTCATCGGTATCATTGGCATTGGTTTCTTCCGCAGCACTTTCAAAAGAGTCCGTACTCTCATTATTCATTTCTTCCAAGGCTGGATTCGATTCTAATTCCTCCTTTATTCTTTGTTCTAGCTCAGCAATAGGAACTTGAATCAACTTCATCAGCTGAATTTGCTGTGGCGATAATTTTTGTAAGAGTTTATGTTGTAGTCGTTGTTTAAGCATTATTGATTATTTATTGTCACCATATTCGTAATTCGTAATTCTTAAATTGTAAATTTGCATGCAAATATAATAAACATAGTTGTATGCAAATTCAAGATTTTAGTAAACACATTGATCAAACAGTAACTATTAAAGGCTGGTTAACCAACAGGCGCTCTTCAAAAGGCTTGGTTTTTTTGGTATTGAGAGATGGAAGTGGCTTTGCCCAATGTATTATTGATGAGAAAGTAGTAGGGGAGGAGAAGCTGAAAATTGCAGATACGCTTCCGCAAGAAAGTTCTATTGAACTTATTGGTAAAGTAGTAAAAGACGAACGCCAAATTGGAGGCTATGAATTACAGGTAAGTGATTTTAATATCATTACAAAAGCAGAAGAATATCCCATTACCAATAAAGAACACGGTGTTGATTTTTTAATGGATAACCGACATTTATGGTTGCGCTCAAAACGCCAGTGGGCAATAATGCGCATACGTAATAGAATTATTTTTGCAATACATCAATTTTTTCAAGAAAATGGTTTTGTTGAAATGGATGCTCCAATTATTACCGGCAATGCTTGCGAAGGAACTTCAACATTATTTGAAACCGACTTTTATGAAAAACCTGCATACTTATCGCAATCAGGCCAATTGTATGGAGAAGCAATGGCAATGGCAATGGGAAAAATATATACGTTTGGCCCAACATTTAGAGCAGAGAAATCAAAAACACGCAGGCATCTTTCTGAATTTTGGATGATAGAGCCTGAAATGGCATTTTATGATTTGGCTCAAAACATGGATTTAATCGAGCAATTTTTAAAGAGTGTTTTAAAACGCGTGCTTGCTGATTGCAAAACAGAATTTGAAATTCTAGAACGTGATACTAAAATGTTAGAAAACGCAGCTAATATACCTTTTACAAAACTTACGTATACCGAAGCAGTAGCCGTTATTAAAGGAGAAAAGGAAATAAACGGTAAAAATGCCATTACCACTTTAGAAGAAGATTTGAAAGCCGTGCAAGAAAAAATAGTGGCTGTTCAAAAAGAAATTGAAGAGCGAGAAGCCAAAGCAAATGATCCTAATCTAAAAAAGGGAGAAAAGAATTTTAACCGTAATAAAGCCGATCAACTAAAAAACGATATTAAAGATTTAGAAGAACAGGCACGCAATATTCCGCAATGGTTGTTATCGGCTAAAAACTTTGAGTTTGGAAATGATTTAGGCGGTTCAGATGAAACTGTTATTACACGTTTGTTTGATACTCCTGTTATGGTGTACAATTGGCCACATGAAGTAAAAGCCTTTTACATGAAACGAGACGAACAAGATCCTCGCCTTGCAAAAGGTGTTGATGTTCTTGCTCCAGAAGGTTATGGCGAAATTGTGGGAGGTGGTGAACGAGAAACCAATAAAGAATGGTTGGTTGAAAAAATAAAAGAACATAAACTCCCTATGGAAGCTTTTGAATGGTATTTAGATTTAAGACGCTTTGGTTCTGTACCACATTCAGGCTTTGGTTTGGGATTAGAGCGTTTAATTTGTTGGATTTGCAAATTACAACACGTTCGTGAATCTATTCCATTTCCGCGTATGATGGGACGGTTTTTACCATAGTTTTATTGTTGGTTATTTGTTGTTATACTACTCATGGGTTAAATTCCTACATTATTTTTTTGTCTGACCTTTTGTTTACCCATGCAACAATTCATCCCATTTTTAGTATAGATATGTTTTCTACATACTAAAACATCAATTATTGCAGTTATTGAACATGCGTTTGTTAACAAATGCAATTTTCTTTTCCTCTTTTTATGGAATTTTGCCAGTAATTTAGTCTTATACTAGAGTAAATACATTTTCACTATGATCAATACCATTTTTTTACAAGCTTTTCAAGTTGCTGCTGATACCAGCAAACAAGCCGCAGACATGTCAACATCAGCAACAGAAAATACACTTTCGTTATGGGATATGCTTTTAAAAGGCGGCCCCATTATGATTCCAATTGTTATTTTATCATTTATTGCCGTATATGTTTTTATTGAACGTTTTTTAGTGATAAAGGCGGCTTCAAAAATTGATGCCAATTTTATGAATAACATTAAAGATCTTATTCATAACGGAAATACGGAAGCGGCATATACGCTTTGTAAAAATGCTGAAAGTTCCCAAGCGCGTGTAATTGCTAAAGGCATTTCCAGAATGGGAAGGCCTTACAAAGAAATTGAAGAAGCAATGGAAAGTGCCGGAAAGCTTGAAAGTAATAGGTTAGAGAAAAATGTAAGCATATTAAGTATAGTTGCAGGTATTGCGCCCATGTTTGGTTTTATTGGAACCATATTAGGGGTAATTAAAATATTTTATACCATTTCTTTAACAGACGATATTAGCATTAAGGTAATTTCCGGGGGCTTATATGAAAAAATGGTAACCTCTGCATCAGGCTTGGTTGTTGGGGTATTGGCCTTTGTTTTTTATCATTGGATTAATATTATGATTGATCGTTTGTTGAATAATGTAGAAAGTAATTCGGTTGATTTTATTGAAACCATTCAAGGAATAAAAAAGTAACACCTCACCCCTGCCCCTCTCCAAAGGAGAGGGGTTATATAGATTAAGGCTATGAACATCAAAAGAAGAAAACGGCATGCCGCAGAAGTAGCAACAGGGTCTCTTAACGATATCATGTTTTTTTTGCTTCTGTTTTTTCTTATTATTTCTACACTCGTTAATCCAAATGTGATTAAGCTTACTTTGCCTAATTCAAAAAAATCATCAACAGTTAACAAAACAACTATAACCATTACAGTAACCAACGATCTTCAGTATTTTTTGAATAATAAACCTATTTCTTTCGGAGAACTTGAAAATGCATTGTCAATGGCGGTAGCGAGTAATAAAGAAGCTCCTGTTGTATTACGATTTGATAATTCTTTAAGTGTGCAAGATTTAGTTGATGTGTTACAAATTGGCGATCGATTAAAAGTAAAAATGATTTTGGCAACCAAAACATCCAATGGCTAATCAGTACATGCAAAGTAGCGATAATAAAAAACGCAGCCAGGCCTTGTTGGGGGCTATCATTGCGCATGCTATCCTGCTTCTTTTATTTTTCTTAATTGGTTTCACCATTCCTAATCCCCCCTTTCCTCCTACAGGAGGAAGTTTGGGTATTGAAATTAATTTTGGCACTTCTTCACAAGGCATGGGCAATGTAGAAGCTAATGATATGGGTAGTGTACAAGCAGAAAAAGAAGACAAACAACCACAGGTAAAAAAAGTTGAAGTGAGTTCAAAGAACGATGATATAGCCAAGTCGGATGCTGAAGAAAGTATTAGCCTAGCCGATAAAAAGAAAAAAGATAAAAAGCAAAAAACTACAACTCCTATTGAAAAAATAGAGGAAAAGAAAATTGAGGAGAAAAAACCAAGTAATGAATTGGCCAATGCATTGGGTAGTTTAAAAAATCATAAATCAAATGAAAAAGGTGGATATGGTACATCTCAAATTGCTGGCCAGCAGGGAGATTTAAATGGTTCTCCTAATGGTGGTGATGGGGGCGGTGGGGGAAATGGTACTGGCATGGGACCAGGTAATGGACCAAAATGGGATTTGAGAGGCCGTAAAATGCTAAAAGTTCCACAATTGGTTGATGACTCTCAAGAAGAAGGAAAAGTAGTAGTTGAAATTACCGTTGATGCTACTGGTAAAGTAATTCAGGCTTCTCCCGGAGGCAGAGGCTCCACCACAACAAGCAGTGTGCTGTACGCAAAAGCAAGGCAAGCAGCATTAAAAGCTCAATTTAATGCTGCTGCAGAAACTACCGAACAAAAAGGAAGTATTACTTTTGTGTTTATACTGCATTAAACTAAAAAAAGACTTGTTCTCCGCATACCTGACACATACTAATACAGAATTTTTTTTACAAGTTTATAAAGAGATTCGTCTTCACCTGTTTTAATTTTCAAAAAATGAATATCCTATGCAGAATAAGCTCCCATTCTATAGTTACCTCTAAAGCAACATTAACCGAGCCAATAATTTTTCTTTTTTACGTGTTGAAACAGCAATAATGGCCCCGTCTTCCATAAGAACTCTACCTCCGTCATTTTTATAGTATTTAGTAACGTAATTGAGATTGATTAAATGCGATTTATGAATACGTTCAAATTGATAATCCATTAATTGATTTTCAAAATCTTTAAGTGTTTTAGAAATAAATAACGAATCTCCTTTTTTAAAAAATATTTTAGTGTAATTGCTGTCCCCTTCCATTCGCACAATCTCTTTTACTCGCGCAATTAACACCCCATCATTTGTAGAAAGTGTAATTTTTTTATTTTCATAAATAATTCCTTTATATACATCATAAAAAGATGCTAAGATTTTTTTATTTATTTCATGAGACGGCAGAAGTGTTGATTCATTCATAATACAATGGGGGCTTATTAGTAATCTTACAGCAAAGTTATACCACCGTTAAACAGGTAAATAATAAATAGGAGCAAGCAATAAGGCGTCTTTTTATAAATTAAACGATACTTGCAAAAAAAATGCAATTGAAAATCAGTTAATTGTAAATTAATTTCAATAAGTATGGTATACAAAAATTAAGTTTCTGATGCTATTGTAAAATTGTATATTGGCAAAACAATTATAAAAATTGAAACAATCAGGCATAATAGTTCATAAAGAGCGATGAAAATAGCATGCATATCCCATCTGAACTTTTAAAACAAATTATTTTCAGATGAAAAGTAACGATCCATTATATCAACTTATTAAAACCTTAAGCGGTACAGAGAAAAGGTATTTTAAACTCCATGCAAACAAGCAAGAGGGTAAAAAGGATTATTTAGACTTATTTGACTTTATTGATAAGCAAAAAAAATATGACGAAACCAAACTAAAAGAGTCTTTTAAAACCAGAGATTTTATTAAACACATTCCCGTTGTAAAAAATTATTTGTTCAATGCTATAATTGATAGCCTTCACGAATTTTCAAAATACGATACCGCTCAATATAAAATTGAAGAGCTTTTAAAAAAGATAGCTGTTTTATATCAAAAGGGGCTTATTGATTTATGCATTAAATATATTGAAAAAGCAAAAAAAATTGCAGAAGATCACGAATGCTTTCCTGATCTGATTAAGCTATTAGAAATTCAATATCAAATTTCAATTAAAAATTCATCTCGTTTATTTAGCGAACGAAAAGAAATTCAAGCTGAACTAAAGTTAAGTGTTGAAAAATATTATAATTTTTGCCAGTACACACAATTGCATTCCGATATTAATGATTTTCTATACAGGCAAAACTTGCCAATAGAATCTCCCGAAATTCAAAATGTATTGCACCTTCCTCTTTTAATGAAACCGGATATGGCCTTATCCGTTAGGGCCAATGAGTTGTACTTCATTATTCATAGCAGGGTATGCGAGTATATGGGAGATATGAAAATGGCCAGTACCTATATGTTTAATCTTTTAAAAACATACGAAAGTAAACCCGGTTTATTACAAGAATACCCTCTTAAATATGCAAGAGCAATCAACGGCTACTTACAATCAACTTTTGATGCAAAAAAGTTTGAACATTTCAATCATTACCTCGGAGTACTAGAAAATCTATTGGAGTTAAAAATATCTTCAGAGAATAAAAATTTTATTAAAGGATTGTATTATGTAAATCTTTTTATAAGAAATGTTGAATATGGATTATTTAAAGAAATAGTGGATGTAATAGAAAAAATAGAGCTTGATGTTGTTCAAAACACTTTGGTGCCTGCCAAAATTAGAATTATTATTCTTTATCATGAATGTGTGGCATTTATCGGAAATGAACAATATAAAGAGGCTTTAAAACTTATTAATACTTTTCTTACCACTAACGAAAATATTATCCCCGTAATAAAAAGAGCTTCAAAACTGATTGGTTTAGTTTGCCAATATGAATTAGGCCATATAGACCAACTTGAAAACGAAATACTTTCTATTGATAGAAATATAGCCGTTTTAAATAATACAGAAGGAGAAAAATTATTTTTGAAACACCTGAAAAAAATAATTAAAGCAATGGAGAAGAAAGACGTTTTACAACAATTTAATTACTTCAATAAGGATTTAATTCATTTATCAGATTCAGCTTCATCATTTTCTGTTTTAAGGTATTTTGATGTTATATCATGGACAGAAAGCAAGTCAAGAAATATTTCTTTTGCTTCAGTGGTGAAAGAAAAAGCCAAACAGCATCATGCGAATTCTAATTGATTGCCGGCATTAAATAAATAAATACCAGCGTTATATCATCAAAATGCCTTAACCATAAAACACTTGAAACTTTTTAATACCTTATCGAGTATAACAGAACAAAATCCAATTCTAAAAAATTTATTATGTGGAAACATATTTTTGTATTCATTACCCTTCTTTTCTTATTCCAAAAATTAAATGCCCAAAAATTTACTACCCTAAGCTTAAAAGTTGATTCCACTAAAGGATGCAACAATATAGTACTACATGACTCTATTGCTTCTTTAGGTATTTATGGTGGTATTACCAATGATCTTGCAATAAATAACAAGGGTAGAATATTTGCTGCCATGCAATCTCCTCTCTCACTTTTTTATTCCGATGATAGTTGCCAAACTTGGCATCATAGTTTTCCTTATGATTCATTAGAATATGAATGTGGTTTTAGAGGATGGGGAGGTGCAGGACAAAGAGTATTTGCAAATGCCAAAGGCTGGATAGCTGTTCAAACTAAAACCGATAACTATGGCTCTACCATTATTAGTTTTAATAATGGCGATTCGGGTACCTATAAAACTGCAATGGATGAATTTTTATTTAAACAGTACAGCTCTGATAGTAGAACAGTTGCTTGTATTGGTTTGTCTAACTATTATATGTATTCATGCTTGGGGAAATATATTTGTTTAATAGATACTTCCCAATTTAATTATTCAACAGATGTAATTGATATTACAACTAAAATTTCAGGCATTAATTCTTTCGCTTCTGTTATTGCTATTGCTCCATTCAATGATTCATTGGGCTTTCCATTTTATGCTTTAATAGATACTTCTGATAAAACATATAATAATCAGGGAAATGGCACTAGGCTTTTATACAAATACGATGGAAGTAATTTTACACAAATTAATATGCCATCTGCATTAACAGATCCTCAAGCAGTGTTCGTACACCCTAATTATGATACTCTTTTTATTACAGGCTACACATCTTCTCTTCGTAAAACCTATCGTTCTTATGATAGCGGAAATTCTTGGACCGATATTTCATATAGCGGCAGCATTTTAGGAGACGCTGATTACAGCAGTGCCTGGATAAGTACAATGCCCTTAAGTAATGGATTGGCTTTAATTGCAGGTGACGGTACTGCATTGTCAAAAGACCTGGGTGATACATGGGATACAATCAATGTAATTCAATCATCTAGATTGGGAATGAATCCTAATAACGAACAAATGTTGGTATGTGCAAATCATTTAGGAGAACAAGTGGGTTATGGAGGCGTAAGCGGAACTTTTTCTCTTGCAACAAATCAGGGGCTCGAAGCCATACAGATTAATAAAATTGCCCGGAATGCAAATAAAACAATCTTTTATATCGCCACTCAATTTGGGCTGGCTTATACAACTAAATATTTAGATTCTATTATTCCGGTTACTCAAAAATGGCAAAGTCCCAATGGAGAATTTCCTGTAGCCAGTATTTTCAATAATGGAGGAGAATCTCTTGCTGCCGTTGCAATAGATCCAACAGATTCCTTACATGTTATTGCAGGAGGAGCTTCTCAAATTTTTTATACTACAACTACAGGCCCTACTGGTTTTCTACCTTTCGGAGCTATTGGCCTAAATAACGATCCTGATATTAGGGATATTGCATTCATTAATTCCACAACAATTGTGGCAGTATCGGGAGGTAATGTAGATGGAACTGCGGGTAACATTTGGAGATCGCCAGATGGTGGATTAAATTGGCAAAATGTGTCTCCATCAGGTTTTTGTTGTGGCAATACAGTTGCTGTTGCTAAAACGCCTACGGATACTTTGGTTTATGTTGGAGCGGGCACAAACAGTACACAAACATTATATAATGGTAAATTATTTAGCTCTAATGACAATGGGCTTACTTGGAGCTTGGTTAACAAAGGCCCTCATGGCTCCCTTACAGATACTATTACAACCGGATTAGCAATATTAGATATTGCAGTACATCCCGGAAAAAAAGATACGCTATACCTGGCATGTGGCCAAAATACAGATCATGCTTTTGTAAGATCAACAGATGGAGGAATAACCTATCATTATCCTGTTATATCCGGAGAGGGAAATGCAAATGCCATTATGATAAATGCAGAAAATCCGGATAGCGATGTGTATGTTGCTTTTAAAAGAGAAGTATATAAATATAATCCGGCAATAGACTCGATCCTGTTTTTATTTAGAGGATATCCGGGAGAAAACATTCTTGATTTACAACAGGGCTCTATACTTATGGCTTCAACAACAGGATTTTATGGAATATTATACGATGCAGAAGATGATCTTACAATTGATACCACATATACTCAGGTAAAAGAAAATGAAAAATCAATTTTAGGTTTGCAATTATATCCCAACCCTAGTTCAGATTTTGTAAAAATAAAATTACCAAAATCGTCTTCAGCTTTGTTTGAAATTTATGACATTTTCGGAAAACTTATAAAAGAAGAGCTATGCGGCAATAAATCTAATACAATTGCTATTGATATTAAAAACTTTTCTTGTGGTACTTATTTCGTAAAAACTACTATTAATAATCAATGTGAGTATGTTAAGTTTGTTGTAATGAGATAATAAATACCATATAGCAAGCAATGCTTATTTTAAAAAATCTCCATCAACAATTAATAATTTAACCCCATTTTTTGAAATGGAGCGATGAGAGCTTGCATTATCAGAAACAATATAGCTCATTCCTTTTGTTAAATAAAATGTTGTTCCATCTTCAAGCTCGCTTGTAAATTCACCTTCTAAGCAATGTACAAGATGTCCTTTCTTACACCAATGGTCAGCCAAATATCCTGATGAATATTCTACCACGCGAACTCGTAATCCCACAAATTGAATGGTTTGCCAAAATGCAGTTCCTGTTTCTCCCAAGTGAGTTGTTTTTTCAATGTTTGCCCAATCAATGGTTTGGAATGGAATTTTATTTTCCAAATGTTGTTGAATCATTTCTTCGTCATTTTTAATATACTCTTCCCATCTTTCGTTATCTCGTTTAATCCATTCGTTTAATTTTTCTTTTTCTTCTTGTGCTTTAGGGTCTTCATAATTTTCTTTCATAAAAAGTCGAACCCTCTTGTTTTGTATAGATAGTAATTCCGATAGTTGCCAAAAGAAGGATGTATAGTGTATGATTGAAGTAATAGGGTAAAATGCCTGTTAATAAAATTCTTAAAGGAAGTGGAACTAATATTGAAACTGCAAGAGCAATAAGCCCAAATGAAAACAATTTTACTTTGCGCCAAACTTTCTTCTTTTTGTTTTCCATGGTGCTGTTTTAATTAATTGTCCTGCTTTAATTCTCACACGGTCGGAAGATGAGCCCGTTTCTCAAAAACATTTCTAAATAAAAACTTCGCTTATCCCCACTCCAATAGTAGCATAAGCGAAGTCTTAAATTGTTTTATTTTTTATTCTAATTCAATTTCTCAAACACAGCAGCAGCGCCTTGTCCGGTACCTACGCACATGGTAACAACTCCGTATTTTTTCTTGCGTCTTCCCAATTCGTTAAGAACTTGTACAGTTAATTTTGCACCTGTACAACCTAGTGGATGGCCTAGTGCAATGGCTCCTCCATTTACATTTACTCTTTCTGGATCTATTCCTAATTCTCTTACTACGGCTAATGATTGCGATGCAAAAGCTTCGTTCAATTCAAATAAATCAATATCATTAATGGTAAGATTTGCCATTTTTAATGCTTTGGGTATAGCCCAAATTGGCCCTACCCCCATAATGCGCGGCTCAATACCTGCAACACCGTAAGAAACCAAACGACCAATAGGTGTAAGATTTAAATCCTTCACCATTTTTTCCGACATGATCATTAAAAATGCTGCACCATCAGAAGTTTGAGAAGAATTACCTGCGGTAACGGTTCCCTTTTCTTTAAATACCGGTTTTAATTTATTTAATGCTTCAACAGAAGTATCAGCACGTGGGCCTTCATCCGTATCAACAATATATTTTTTCGTTTTCTTTTTTTCGTTTTCATCCAAATAAATTTCTTCTAATTCAATGGGAACGATATCATCTTTAAACAAACCGCTCTTTAAAGCTTTGATAGCTTTTTGATGTGAGTTGTATGAAAACAAATCTTGGTCTTCGCGAGAAATTTTATATTGCTCTGCAACTGCTTCTGCTGTTAAGCCCATTCCCCAATACCAATCGGCATGATTTTTTACTGTACCATAATTAGGTGTAACTTTCCAACCGCCAAAAGGAATGGCACTCATTGATTCTGCTCCACCGGCAATAATACAATCGGCCATACCCGAACGAATTTTTGCTGATGCAATGGCCAATGTTTCTACTCCTGAAGAACAATAACGATTCACCGTCATGCCGGGAACTTTTTCTGTATCCAAACCTAAGAGTGAAATAAATCGGGCCACGTTAAGGCCTTGCTCTGCCTCGGGCATTGCATTACCCACAATAACATCATCAACTAAATTTTTATCCAAGTTGGGAATGTTTTTCATTAAGTGTTTAATCACTTCTGCTCCTAAATCATCGGGGCGAGTGAAACGAAATTTACCACGTGGGGCTTTGCCTACTGCGGTACGGTATCCTTTAACTATATATGCTTCCATACTTTTTTATTATTTTAAGTTTATGTTTATTAAATATAAGATTAGCTGATTGGTTGATTAGCAAATTAGCTGATGAAATATATTTTAAATTTTTCTTCATCAGCATATCAGCTAATAATCACATTAGCTAATTAATTTCTCATCGGCTTCCCTGTTTTAATTACCGACTGCATTCTCTCTAATGTTTTACGTTCGGTACAAAGTTTCATAAAGGCTTCGCGTTCGAGATCTAAAAGATATTGTTCTGAAACAAGTGTAGGTGCTGATAAATCTCCACCGGCCAATACATATCCTAATTTCTCAGCTACTTTTTTCTCATGGGCTGTAATGTAACCTCCGGCCATCATAGCATCGGCTCCGGCTAAAAACATTCCAAGTGCGGCTTTGCCCAATACTTTTATGTCTTTGCGTTTTGCAGCTTGCGTGTAACCTGCAGCAGCCAATTCAAGCACAGCTTCTTTTGCATCCGCAATTAAGCGGGAGCGATTCATAGTAATACGATCACGACCCCTTACTAAAATTCCTAAATCAAATGCTTCGTAAGCAGAAGTAGAAACTTTAGCTGTACCAATGCCTAAAAATTTATCTTTTAAAACAGGTAATTCGGTATCTTCTAAATGAAATGTATCGTTAGCTCTTAAGGCATATTCTTTTGTTCCTCCACCGGCAGGAATTACGCCTACGCCCATTTCCACTAAACCAATATAGGTTTCAGCATGCGCTTGTACCATATCGGCATGTAAACACAATTCGCATCCTCCGCCTAAGGCAAGTCCGTGCGGAGCGGCTACAACAGGTATGCCCGAATAACGCACACGCATCATGGTATTTTGAAAATGACGAATAGCAAAATCCAATTCATCGTATTCTTGTTCCACAGCAAGCGCGAAAATCATTCCTAGGTTGGCGCCTGCAGAAAAATTAGGTCCATCACTTCCTACCACCAATCCTTTGTATCCTTTTTCAGCAAGGGCGATGGCATGATTAATTCCTTCCAGCACTTCTCCTCCAATGGTATTCATTTTGGTTTGAAATTCAAGATTCAATACACCATCTCCAATATCGAATAAGGTGGTACCTGCGTTTTTCCAAACTGTTTTTGTTTCTCGTAGGTTATCAAGAATGATAAAACTTTCTGTTCCGGGAATGGTTGTAAAAGACCCCTCCCCGGCCCTCCCCGAAGGAGAGGGAGATTTAAAGGAATAATATTTTTTCTTTTCGTTTTCTATTTTATAAAAAGAGCTTGCTCCGGATTTAACCATATCATATACCCAAGCTGCGGGTTTAAATCCTGCTGTTTCCATGGCTTTAACGCTATCTGCAACACTGCCCAATGTATTCCATACTTCAAACGGACCCATTTCCCAACCAAAACCTGCACGCATGGCATCATCAACTTTATAAATTTCTTCTGAAATTTCAGGAATACGATTTGAAACATAAGAAAATAATCCAAAGAAATAATTGCGATAAAATTCTCCTGCTTTATCTTTGCCTGCCAATAGAACTTTAAAACGATCTTTTAATTTATCAATAGATTTACTTGCTTCGAGTGTCGCAAATTTTGGTTTTTGAGAAGGAACGTATTCCAGTGTTTTTAAATCGAGTGATAAAATATCCTTACCTACTTTTTTAGAAAAACCTTGTTTGGTTTTTGACCCCAACCATTTATTTTCGAGCATTTTGTTTACATAAGCCGGTAAAGTAAATGTTGCGCGCGCTTCGTCATTTGGGCAATTATCGTAAATGCCTTTTACAACATGTACCAGTGTATCTAATCCCACAACATCAGCCGTTCTATAGGTGGCAGATTTTGCTCCTCCAATTACAGGACCGGTTAATTTATCTACTTCTTCAACCGTTAATCCTAACTTTTCAGTTAAATGAAGAATAGCAGAAATGGAATACACACCCACACGGTTTGCAATAAATGCAGGAGTATCTTTACACAATACAGTGGCTTTTCCTAAGTACAAATCTCCGTAATGCATTAAGAAATCAAGTACATCTTGTTTGGTATTTTTACCCGGAATAATTTCTAATAATCTTAAATAGCGCGGAGGATTAAAAAAGTGTGTTCCACAAAAGTGTTGTTGAAAATCTTCGCTTCTTCCCTCGGCCATCATGTTGATGGGAATGCCTGAAGTATTAGAAGTGATCAATGTTCCCGGTTTACGGAATTTTTCTACTTGATCAAAAATTAATTTTTTAATGTCGAGTCTTTCAACAACTACTTCAATAACCCAATCGCAAGATGCAATATCTTTCATGTTGTCATCAAAGTTTCCGGTTTTAATACGATTTGCAAATGAGGTTCTATACAAGGGAGCCGGTTTCATTTTTACTGCAGCTTGCAAAGCATCATTTACAATTCTGTTACGTACTGCAGGAAATTCTAAAGTAAGCTTTGAAGCTTTTTCTTTTTCAGTTAATTCTCTTGGTACAATATCAAGCAATAATACTTGAATGCCAATATTGGCAAAGTGACACGCAATTTGAGAGCCCATTACACCTGAGCCAAGTACTGCAACTTTTTTAATGGTTCGATTCATTTCTATTTTAGTTTAAAGTTTGAGAGTTCAATGTTTAAAGTTTGAGAAATATTTTTTCATCTGCTAATTAGCTAATCATCTAATTATTTTAGGTTTTCATATTTCGCCAAATTCTTTACTAGCATTTGTTTTTGATCTTTGGCTACGTTATTTATTTTGTCAATTACTTCAAAAAATATGTTTAGTTTTTCTTTACCAATTTCTTCTTTTACAAAAAGGTTGAAATATACAACTACTTTTTTTGAAAGCTCCCTTTTTTCTAATCCAAGTTTGGTAAGCATGATACGAACCATGCGTTTGTCGAGTTTATCAGCAATGCGTTTTATCCAACCTCTTTCTTCTAAACTTTTTAAAATGCGAGAAAGGCTGCCTGCTTCCATGCCCATTATGGGAGCTATTTTTGTTGCAGGGGTTCCCTCTTTTGGATCAATGTTTAACAACACAAATCCTACTGCTGAACTAAGTTCGTGGTCTAATCCCAACATGTTATACATTTTTGATATAGCATGCCAAGAACTTTTTATATTAAAACAAACGGTTTCTTCGGGTCTCATGAAATTGATTTTTTATTGTTTATTTTATCGAGAAACGCAATTTCGTAAATATATTTTTATGAACGGTGAATAACACCAATAAATAACAAGATACTAAACATTTTAAAAATACAATGCTTGCATAGTAATTTTTATTTTTGTTACTTTGTCCTACCTCTTAGCAAGATCACTCGTTTCTTGTTTTAACATAAAAATACATTTATGACCAATTGGCTGCGTTTTTTATTAACAGTTTGCAAAGCTTTTTTTCAAAAAAAACTGAAATGGAATGATGAGGTTGTTCAGGAATTTAGGGTATGGTTTAGTGAGGCAGACATGGCTATTATGAACAATTCTCGCTATTTAAATTTTCAGGAGCTTTCTAAAATACGACAAATGATTGGGCTGGGCATATTCGGAAAAATTGTTAAACTAAAATGGACCCCATTGGCTTCGGTTCATATTATTCGATATAAAAAAGCATTGAAACGTTTTGAAAAGTTTACCCTCCGTTCAAACTTGATTTATTGGGATGATAAGTTTGTTTATCAGCATTACATTTTTGAAAAGGACAAAAAATTAATGGCAAGTTTGGTGGTAAAAGCATGTTTTGGAAGAAAAGGCGGTGTTGTGCCCATTGCTGATTTTTTTAAACTAATGGGAATGAATGAGGTGCCTATTGCGCCTCCCATGCCAAAAATTGTACAAGAGATGAACAGCCTAGATAAGGAATTGGTAATAGATGCAGAAACGGTTTTACATCATCCTAAAACAGTAGAAACAATTTTAAATAAATAGTTATGACCTATTGGCTGCGATTTTTGCTTACGGTAAGCAAAGCTTTCTTTCAAAGAAAAATGAAATGGAACGAAGATGTTGTTCAGGAATTCAGGGTTTGGTTTACAGAAGCAGATATGGGCATTATGAACAATGCTCGGTATTTTAATTTTACTGAACTTTCTAAAATGCGTCACTTTGTGGGCATGGGATTGTTTTTTACCATGATTAAATTAAAATGGCAACCCATTACATCTATTCAGGTAATACGATATAAGCGGCCTTTAAAACGATTTCAAAAATTTAAGCTTACCTCTAAATTAATCTATTGGGATGATAAATATATTTTCCAACATTATATTTTTGAGAAAGATGGAAAATTAATTGCAAGTGCAATTGTTAAAGCTTGTTTTTTAGGACCTAATGGAATTCCTCATACGAGCGAAACATTTAAAATATTAGGAGTTGAAAACCCTCCGCCTCCACCACCTATGCCCAAAGCAGTAGCCGATATGTACAGTGCCGAAAAAGAATTATTAACTATGCCTAACATTTAATGAGTATGCCATTTAACCATCAACTAACAAAGGAAAGTTTTAATCATATTGGAAAAAATTGCTTACCGGGTTTACTCGGTATTGTGATTACAGAATTGAAAGAAAATTGTATTGCAGCTGAAATAGAAATTACCAATTCGCATTTTGCTCCCAATGGATACATACATGCTGCAGCTGTTGTTGCGCTTGCTGATACAACTGCAGGCTATGGTTGTATTGCGCATCTGCCTGAAAATGGAAAAAGTTTTACTACCATAGAATTAAAATCGAATTTTCTTTCTTCGGCTAAAACCGGCACTATGATTTGTGAAGCAATCCCATTACATTTAGGAAAAACAACTCAACTTTGGGATGTAACAGTAAAGCACAAAGAGACCCATAAAACGATGGCTTTGTTTCGTTGCACTCAATTGATTATTTACAATAAACCTTAATTGAAATGAAAATCTTTACACTAGCACTATCATTAACACTGTTAGGGGCATTGCTTTTCGCTCAAACATCAAAAGTTAAAATATTAGTCTATGTTTCTTCTGCAACTTCTATTCCACTTGATAATGGAAAGACAGCAACTGTAGGTGTTTTTTTAGGAGAACTTACAGAACCACTTATGCCATTAGTAAAAGAAAACTATGAATTGGTTTTTGCTACACCTGATGGCAATATTCCGACAATAGATGCAAATTCATTAAAACCAATTGCATTTAAATTTTCGAAAAAAAGATTAAAAAAAGCACAAGCATTTTATGAAGAATTAAAAAAAATGGGATTGGATCATCCCAAAAAAATAAGTGAGGTTTTAGCAGATGAAAATCTATTAACTTCTTTTGACGTATTATTTGTTCCTGGAGGGCATGCCCCCATGACAGATGTTTTGTATAAAAATTGGTTAAAGGGAAATGATGTAAATGAAGAAACCGGAAAATTGCTCCAATATTTTCATGGAGCCCATAAACCAACAGCTTTAATTTGCCATGGCCCCGGAGCACTTGCAGCTGTGGGAGACCCTTATGGAAATGGAAAATGGATGTATGACGGATACAAAATGACATGTATCAGTAATCGTGCTGATAAGATGGGAGAGAAAGCAATGGGTGGAAAAATGCTTGCTTATCCAACAGACATTTTAAAACAAAAAGGAGGAATTATAAAACAAACTCCTTTTTTAATGGGATCAAAAGTGGTTGAAGATCGGGAATTGATTACAGGGCAAAATCCGTTTTCGGCTGTTAAATTGGGAAAGAAATTATTGAAAAAAATTCAGCGCTATAAGAACCCTAAATATCGACCGATTACTGATCCTGGATTTTAAAAAATAATTACAATGATAGAAACTTATAGAGGAGTAATTTATCCTTGGAACTGTGATCATATGGGTCACATGAATGTTCAATATTATGTTGGTAAATTTGATGAGGCTACTTGGCAGTTGTTTGCATTTTTGGGTATGATACAACATTTATGAAATTAAACAATAGAGGGGGAGTTGCTTTAGAACAGCAAATAAAATATAAAAAAGAATTAGTTGCGGGTGATGCCATCTTTATCAAAACAAAAATTCTACAAATTGAAGAAAAGAAATTTCGTTTTGTTCATGAAATGTATAATATTGAAACGAATGAAATGGTTGCAGAAACAGAGATATTAGGATTATTTATTGATACCCGTTTACGTAAAGCATGCAAATTTCCTGAAGATGTTGTTCAAAAAGCAAAAAAGCAATTTTTAATTTAACTTTTGTTATTAGGTTTAGTCAATAATGGACAAATTAATATCAATCATAAATTCTGTAGTTCAACTTTCTGAGAAAGAATGGAGTCTAATTAAGAATAGCATTAATTTAATTCACCTTAATAAAGGAGACCTATTTGTAGGCAATGCTACAATTTGTAATAAGATGGGGTTTCTACAAAAAGGAATTGCTCGTGTTTATTATATAGCCGAAGGAAAAGAGTATACCTCTTATTTTAATACCCAAGAAAGAAATCAAATTATTTGTGCCTTCTCGAGCTTTATCTCAAGAAAACCTTCTTATGAAATTATACAAGCCATTACAGATTGTGAAATCTTTATAATATCATACGAAGCGCTGCAGAATTTATATGAAACTTCAGCCTCTTTTCAAAAACTCGGGAGATTAACTGTAGAACAAAACTATGTGGCTTCCATAAGGAGAATATATGATTATCAACACAAATCTGCTCGAGATAGATATATTGATTTATTGAAGAAATATCATTCATCAGTAAATTTTATTCCACAGCATTATATTGCTTCTTATCTGGGCATAACTCCTGAATCGCTTAGCAGATTACGTAAACAATTAGTAAGTAAAGGCACTAAAAAATAGTGCCCCATTCATTTCTTACCATACATCAATGCAATTCTTTTTTTGTTAATGTACATTTACTTCATAAATGAATAAGATTATGCAAAATAAGGAGGAGTTATATCTAAGATGGCAAAAATTAGCAGCAAGATATTGTAAAGATCAAATACTTATTGAAAGTATATATAATGAAATATGCAAACGGTACAATGAGAAAACAAGATTTTACCACAACCTTAATCATATCCATACTATTTTAAAAGAAATTGATAAGCATGAAGCATCGATAAATAAATTGGATACTATTTTATTTGCAACCTGGTTCCATGATATCATTTACAATTCTTTTAGAAAGGATAATGAAGAAAAGAGCGCTGAATGTGCAAAGACGATTTTAAGAAAAATGAAAGTTAATGAAACCCTAATTACTGATGTGTCTCATTTAATACTTAAAACAAAAGACCATGTAATGGTTTCAATTGAAGAATCTTTTGATTGTAGGTTATTTATAGATTGTGATCTGTTAATTCTTGGAGCGGAACAATCTCTCTATGTCAATTATATGAACAATGTTAGAAAAGAGTACAGATATATACCAAATTTTATTTATAAAAAAGCCCGCCTTAAAGTATTAAAGTTATTTATTGGAACAGAATCAATATTCAAAACGAAAATACTAAGAGAACGCTATGAACTTCAAGCTAGAAAAAACCTTGAATTTGAAATTAATCTCCTAACACATTAGTTATGACAACTGCTATTTATCCTTTTTCAGCTGATCCTATTACATTAGGACATATTGATATTATATCACGAGCCTCAAAAATATTTGACAGATTAATTGTTGGCATTGGTCTTAATCCTGAAAAGAAACAACTTTTTTCGGTTGAAGAGAAAATCAATTTAACTAAAAAAACTTTGCAAAAATTTTCCAATATTGAGGTGATGCCATATAAAGGTCTCGTTACGGACTTTGCCTATGAAAATAATATTTCTGTCCTTATTAGAGGAGTAAGAAATAATGAAGATGCTTCATATGAATTATCCTTATTTCAAATATGTAAAAGCTTGGATAAAGAATTGGAAACATTTTTTCTTCCCGCGAATCCAGACTGCATTCATATTAGTTCGGGGGCAGCAAAAGCAATTCAGCTCGAGCAAGGTATTACCTATGAGTATGTTCCTATTCAAGTTAAACAAGCACTTGAAGAAAAAATATCCGGACAATATATTATTGGTGTTACAGGTGAGATGGGATGTGGAAAAACATTTATTTGTGAACAATTAGTTGTTGAAGGCAAAAAGAAAAACATTCAAGTACATCATATTAATATTGATAAATTAGCACATGAAATTCTTGATAATACCTCTACCCCTATTTATTTACAACTAAGAAGGAATATTGTTAATCTAATTGGAAGTTCTATTTTTGAAAATTCGAATATAATTAATAGAACGCAACTAGCAAGCCTACTCTTCTCTGATTTAAATAAACTCAAGGCCTTTAATCAACTTATTAAAAAGCCATTGTTTTTAAAAGTTCGGCAGGAAATTTATAACAAAAGGGGATTAATATTGCTAGATTCAGCTTTGTTGGCAGAATCTGCGCTAGGTATGTTTTGTAATAATCATATTATATTAGTATCTGCTAAAAAGAATATTCAATCTCAAAGGTTGATACGAAGAGGCTATTCTGAAAATGATATTCAGAAAAGATTAGCCTGTCAATTTACCAACGACCAGAAAAAAACATTTTTTGAAACAGAAATAAAAAATGCTCAACATGGCAAGTTATGGGAAATTAAAAATGACGAAGTTCCTAATCCATCAACTAATCCGTTAATGCAAATACTCTTTGACTATTTTAAATTTAAAGAAAACAAGTTATGAACAACATTATTTTTTCTCACGCTAATGGATTCCCGGCAAAGAGCTATTCCTATTTATTTGATCTTCTATCTCCCCATACTATCCATTATCTTAACAAGCTTGGGCACGGTAATTATAAAGTAAAAAAAGACTGGCAACCTTTGGCTGATGAATTAATTGAATTTGCTGAAAAATTTGAAAAACCTATTATTGGTATTGGGCATTCTGTGGGAGGTGTTGCAACTTTATATGCAGCCGCAAAACGGAAAGACGTATTTAGTAAAATTATTTTATTAGATCCCCCTCTTGTAGCAGGTAGTTATAAAAGATATTTATTACTCCTCACCAAAGTGTTGGGATTGGTTGGGCATCTTTTACCAATAGCAAAGAAAGCAAAAAACAGAAAGCGGCAATTTCATTCAAAACAAGAAGCATTAGAATATTTCAAGACTAAAAAATTGTTTCAATTATTTCATCCTTCTTGTTTGGCCGATTATGTTGAACACGGCCTTGAGTATAATGCTAGTAAAGATGAGTATGAACTTGCTTTTTCAGCGGATATAGAATATGATATTTTTTGTTCTTCACCGGATATATATCCGTTTTCTTCTACAATTAATATTCCTATCTATTTAATTTATTCAAGAAATATAGTTTCTATTGAAGATTTAAAGTGGTACAAGAAAAAATTTCCTCAAATTGAATTAATCGATTTTAAGGCGGGCCACATGTTTCCTCTAGAAGAGCCGGAAAGAACAGCCTCGCTCATTCAATCGCTTCTCTAAGCATTCAATCTGTTAATATTTCAATCCTGTTTCATCACCTCTTTTACTTTCAACACCTGCTTTTGAAACAGTGGTGAGAAAATAAAAATATTCATGTCCTTTCTGAACACTCGCATCAGTATAAGCATGTTCAGCTAATGAACATTTGTAAATTGCTTTTGGTTCAGTTCCTCTTTCGTATCTATACAATCTGCATTCTCTTATGTCGGGATGCATTATTTCTCCCCATTCAATAGTAACACCATTGCTTTCGGCAAATAATTTTGGACAAGCTGGAGCAATGGGCTTAGCAAATTCATACGCAATAACTACAGACGAACTATACTCAGAAATCCCTCCAAAATAATCAGCAGTTTTTATAGCGTATTTATATTTATTTCCTTTTACAATACTTGAGTCTTTATAAGAATTTTGAGTAGAAGAAAGAGGTGTTAGCGTTAACGATTTGTAATCGGAATATTTTTTAGCAACCGAATCGTATTGACAGCGATACACAACATAAGCCACAACACTTTCTTCTATTTGATGCATATCGAACCAGTTTAAATAAATTTTTCCTTCTTCTAATTTTGCATTTACATTTATGGGAACAGGAGGTGTGGTAGCAATTAATGGCCTTGCAGAAACAATGTTGGAAAGTCCACTTGTTTGATGACTTGTATTTTCTATCTGAGCACGGTAATTGTAAAACCTTTTTCCTGAAAGACTAAACGTATCTGTATACATCATTTTTTCTTCCCTCACCGGAATTAAATCTGATACTTGTGTATAAACAGAATCGCCTACTACTGCCCTATACAAACGAAATCCAATAACATTCATTTGCCCGTTCATGATGGTAAGCGACACTCCATTTTTTACCCCGATTGCAGAAACTATAGTTGGAGGAAATGGCGCAGCTTCATTTTTAAAAATACCCGAAATGCGCGCACTTGCAGGCAGTTTTGTACCGTCAACAGCAACTACTCTTAAATAATAAAAATAGGTTTTCATGGGCTCTGCATTTTCATCAATGTATTGAGATGCATGACCTGGAATTTCTTTTATCATTTCATATTTTCCATCAAATGAAGTGGAGCGATACAATTCATATTTCATGATATTGGTTGTTTTGGTCACTCTCCATTGTAATACAATACCTGTATTTACACTATCGTCAATGGTTTTAAAATGAGTTGGGATATTAATTTGTTTTGGATCAAAAGCGGCTGCTGAAATTGTGTCTGATGGATTTCCCCAGTTACCATATTCGTCCATAGGGATTACATAATATTTATAAAATAAATTTTCGATAGTAACTGTATCTGTAGTAACTAAAAAAGTAGAATCGCTTTTTGTAAATACAACTCGTTTTGCTTTTATGGGAATAAAGTTTCCACCTAGTTCATCTTTTCTAAACAAGCGAACAAAGGATGGTTTTTTATTTTTTACTACCCAAGTGATTTTTATACTTCTACCATCATATTCATGAGCTAGATTTTTAATCTCTCCTACTTTGGCTACTTCAGGAAATTTTTTAGGCAGGGATTCAAAAAAGTCATTTGGATTATCTTTATTGGTAATTCTATACGTGTAATTGATATTTGCTTTTGCAGTACTATCAAAATACAACAAGCCCAATGCGCATTTAACAGAAAGTACATTCGCCCATAAGCCAAGGGAATCAACATTTTTTTCTGTAACTCTTTTCCAAATTTTTTCATAGGGAATATCGCGCAAAGCAAAAGGTTCCGGCATGTATGCCGATGCTTTGATAAGATTGGTTTTAAATTGATCGAGTGATTCGGGTCTTTTTACTGTTGTTATTTTTTTCCAATCGGTCTCATTTTCTGCTTTTCGTTCGATAGAAAATTCAGGTTCTTTTTTATCAATTCCTTTGCTGGTTTTAATGCCCAACGAAATAAAAATACCGTGTTGCGAAGCATGTGCTAATTGACCTTGTTGTTGCTGGGCAAAAATTTGAGTGAAAGAAAAAATTAGCCCAAGGAAAAAAAGTATGGATTTATTTTTTAAGACGCTTCGACTCCGCTCAGCGTGACAAGTGTCTATCTTAGATACTAGCATAAAATGTTTTAGTAGGTGAATTTTAAATAATTATTTCCATTGCTATCCATGTGCGCTTCTGCCCCTACACCTATGGTTCCCGACCAATCATCGGTAAAGCAATGGGTGATAACACAAAAACTACAGCAATCATCACAATCGCTATCGCAACAACCTCCGCCTGCATAGGCGCTTCCTGTTAAGGCTAAAGATGCATTTCCCATTACTTCCCATGCACCACTTGTTGAAAGTGTTCCAGCAGTAGAGAATGTTGATGTAACATCTAATGAAGCTCCGGCACACACCAAACCAACGGAGCCTCCCACGCCCGCATGTGCATGTACACCGTATAAATTACCAACAGTGAAAACAAAATCTTTATCGGGAGTAAAATTTAATCCCGATTGAAAGCCTGCAGTTACATCAACAGATAATGATCCGGATACAACAACCAAATCAAGATCGAAACTTGGTATATCTGGCGGAGGAAAAGTAGAAACACAATTGGTAACAAATCCTTTTAAATTATTGAATTCGCTTGGGACAGCATGTGTATATGCATAGTTTGTAAATACTGTATTGATACTTGGTATGCTTGCGGTGTTGGGATAGTTTCCAAATAGTACCGCTGAATTTGCCGATTTTATATAAGGATTATTGGGCATGGTAATAGTGCCACCTGCAACAAAATACCAACCTTGATTATCAAACAAACATTCAACATTGGCATGAACGCTTCCTCCTGTTCCCATATCTTGGTTAACATCTAAATTGCCAACTAAACGACTTTGAGCATAATCATACGTTAATGATAAATTACCAAATGGGGTAGCAAAATTATCCATCGATACTTTTTGATCTGAAGCTGAAATATTTCCGTATACATTAAAAGTAAGACCGCCCGAAATGCTAGATGCTCCCTCAACTTTTCCTGAAAATTTATACATGCTCCAAGATGATGCAGTAGGATACATTCGTCCCCAAATGTTGCTTAATTTCTGGCTTCCTCCGGTATAGTTGAACGATTGTCCGGCTGTAGTGCACACAACTGTACTATCTGGCGTTTTGTATAATTTTACATTATGCGTAAACAATCCCGGTTCAGATAATGTTCCTTCAGCAATAAAACCTGATGATGTAATAGATGTTTTTCCACTCATAAAATCTGCATGCAATCCGTTTACGGTAAATTCAAAACCAAAAGTTGAAAGTGAAGTTTGTAAAGTAGAAGCTGAAATCTTTTTCACAGTAACAGAAGTAGGTTGTGGGGTTACAAGAGGAACTCCAATTGCAATTAAGCCCGGCAAAGAAATATAATCGGCATAAACTCCCATTGTTGTATTGTTAGTAGTGAAATCAACAAGATTATCAACCTTAAAAGAATTTGCTTTTAGTTTAAAACTATTAATGCCATTACTGCTCAAATAAAAATTATCGAGCAATACAATTTTACCGCCTATATCGGGTATGTTTTTCATTTCTGCACAGTAAGTCATTCCCGATTTGGGAACAATTGTTAGTTGCCAATTTGTACCTGTATTGCCAAATGTGCAATTGCCAACGGAATTAACAGTAATTAAATCGAGTAGTTTAATACTTGTTAGATCAAAAGTTCCGCTAGTGGTGTAGGTAAGTTTATCATTTTTTACATAAATATTATTAAACGGAACATCAACCGTAATGGCATTTAATTTTCCGGTTTTTAGTTGTAAACCATCTTTTCCTAATGTCCAATCTGTAGAAATTAATTTCCATTTATCCATGGCAATATTTATGGTGTTTGTTCCAACAACTGTACAAATTTTATTGGTAAGAACATTTAGATTTCCAATAGCTAAATTAATATCAGGATTTGTAAGTGAACTAATATTGGTATGAAGTATGGTATTTAATTTCAATGTATCTTTCTTTAAATAAGATGAAGCTGAAGAAGCTTCTGCATTTAATGCATACACTGTAAATCCAATATTACCCAGAGATTTGTTTACACATAAAAATCCTTTTGGTGCAGTATAAAAATCGCTTCCTCCTGCATACAAACTAATTATGTTAGCTTTATCTGTAGCTAAAATTTCATTAGGTAGTTTCAAATAAAATCCATCTTCATTAAAATCAATATCAGATGTTGTAAATGAAGCATCTTTCACCCAAACCTTTCCTTTTAGGCCACCTTTTTCTGCATTGGCATTTACCATTTGCACACCTGTTACGGCATCACCTTGAGAAGCTTTAAATTTATTGTAAACGGTTACATCAGCATAATTTTTTTCTGATATCGTTATAGCATTTACGATAGGGACAGCATAAGGAATTCCTGCCGCATTTTTATTTACGCCCTCTTTAACACTAACACCCGAAAATTTTAATCGGTCGGTACTGCTTGTTAATTTAAATTGAGAATTTGCCGGAATATCAACAAAGGCTCCTGTCAAAAGAACCGTGCTTCCAATTTCATTTAACTCTTCTACTTCTATTGGGATGTTCCACAGTTGAGTGATATCGTATTTGTCGTACACTTTTAGAACAAGATTTACAGAATCTTTATTGGTATTTGTATTTACTGTTGCGGTTGCACCAATATAATTTGAGCTTGATTTTACGGCTTTCACAACTATGTAATCTTTTTTTGGAACATTGTGCAAAGTGTAATATCCACTGCTATTTGTAAATGTTTGAATTAAATTGGGGCTTCCAAACTCAACAAATACCCTTGCATTAGGAATAGGAGAGTGGCCAACCGTAACACGACCTACAATTTTTGCTGCAGGTGTTAGTTCAACTTCTATTACTTGTGTAAATTTCGATTCGTCATTGTATACACTAATGGTTTTTGCTTCATAATCATACCCATCAGGTCCTTGAATGTAAATTTGATAATTGTCAGACGCATTTGAGAATTTAAACTCTGCATTTCCAAATTTGTCGGTAAGTACAGTATCGCCAACATCCACAATTTTTACTTTTGCATTTTGTAAGAATTTTGTACCCAAAGAATAAAAAGTTTCATCACCGGTAGCTTTTACGAGGGGTGGCTTTACATGAATTTTCATGCGATGCAATTTTTCATATACAGTAAAAGTTCCCAGGTCTTGCGTTTTAGAAGTAACGTTTACGGTTGATGATTCAGAAAAGTAATTAGTGCTTTGTGGTTCAAGTAAAATAGATTGAGAACCAAATGCTGCATCACATTCAAATTTAGCGGGTTTGGTTGAAAACATTCCACTTAATAGATCAGGAACAAAGGTTCCATAATCCGATTCAACTGTTGCCCCATTGCCTATTGTAACATAAGATTTAACAGGCATACCATCATCTCCCAATATTTTCCCGGTAACATGCCCGCTTGGATTAAGTAAAACTAAACCCACATCTTGTTGTTGGCCCTTTTTTAAAACACCTAAGTTATTTACCTGTTTTAAATCGAATCCATAAAGATCGAGTTTAAGAAATCTTCCCAGGCTAATGAGATTGCCATCCTTATCATATTGGTTACTGTAAGAAACAATTCTAAATTCTCCTTTTGAATTGGTATACTCTTCTCCTTCTTTTAATGGAAATGGAATAATAGGCAATACAAATGATTCAACTTTTACATCTTTTAAATAAGAAGAAGGATTGTCTATTCTTGCTACCTTTCCTTTTATTACGGGTTGAGCAGGATATACAAGCATTTCTTTATAAAATGTTTGTATATAAAATTGTTCGTTATAATAGGCATTATCAGGAATAGTTAGTCCACCAGAACTTGTGCCACAATTGTATTTAAAATCTTGCGTGTAAGTATAGTAATTGGTTTCTCCACTTTCTGATGGATAGGCATAAACAGAGTAGTTATCATTACTGCCAATATTTTTAACGAGGTTACTAAAATAGGCATCACCATATTCATCGGTAATTGTTTTTCCAATAATCTCTGCCGAGAAAAAATATTCATCGTCTTCAGTTGCGCTTACTTCATTATCGGGCACTTCCGTTGGGCGATTGATTCTTAACAAAATTACGGTCATTTGTTTTACGCCTTGTCCCGGAGGAATAAATTGAACTTTTTCATATGGGTCGGATTTCAAATGAACTTTCAAATTATAGGAACGAACATTGGCAGTTAACGGATCAAGTGCTTTGTATTCACCCGCTTTTACACTAAAACTATTTTTAGGATTGGTATAATACGCACTATTTACTTTTATGCTTAATAGTCTATATAAATCTCCTTTGTAAAATGCATGTGGGACGCCATCTATTTTATCGTATCCATAATTAAAATTTGCTTTTACCAAACCAAAATCTTCTGTATCATATTCGTCAAAACTAAAATTTCCATTTTTATCGGTTGTAGTTACTCCCAGCACAGTTCCATTATCAGGAAACTCTGAACTATATCCGGAAACATATTCGTCTTCTCCTCCATTTTTTACTACATACTGAATTTGCAATGTGAGTGTTTTATTTGCATATGCTTTTTTATTAGCATATCCGGGAAACTGATATTGCATTTTTCCACTTATCTGAGAAGTTGCCATTATAATTTCTTTTCCTAAGCAAGAGAAAGGTACATCTGGAGTGGTATATTCTGAATTGTATATAGCAAAATCCGTTTTATCAGGGCAATCCCCATCTGATCCAACATATTCTCCTGACTCATATTTAAACTGAAATTCATATTTAATAATGGCGCTTGATCCAAGTGCTGTAATAGGTTTAATGGTTACCGTATAATAATCTTCACTTCCTATATTTTTAATTAATCTGTGAAGTGTAAGATTTCCTTTAAAGGTATTTCCGGAAGCAATTTCAATCATATCGCTATAGTCTGTGCCCATAATAGAATAACCATCATATGTTGAAGAGCTAGAACTCTTGTACACTTTTATTTCATATTCTTGATCTGCTGAGAAAAAATTAAGTGCGGGCGCTGCTTCGTAAAGATTCGAACTTTCATCTCCATAATAATAATAAGTTCCCATATTGGGATAAGAACCAAATAATTCATAGGTTCCTGTACTCGAAGATGAACTGGAGAAAGAAGATGATGACGCAGCAGAAAAAGTAGAACTCACCGATGAAGATGAATAAGATGATTCTGAACCTGAAGATCCGGTAGCAAGAACAGAAGAAGATGGTGCAGAGATATAATATGGTTTTCCAGGACTACCGGATGAAGATGAACTTGGTGTTGAAGATGCGCTTCCATCTCCCAAAGAGAAAACTAAATTAAAATCTCTTGTACGAGAAAGTAAATTTCCGGCATTGATAACATTTCCTGAACTAGGCATTGCATCTATACTTTCTGTTGGATTGCAATAATGATCATCATCAACCTGAACTTGCCATACTCTATAGAGAACACCCGTTGTTGTTTTAGTTTCTCCTGAGGTACTTAAAAAGATTGATTTAGCCTTATTCACAAGACCAGGATTATTGGTAGAAAGAAGATTAAAAGCGAAATTTCCACTTGCATCAGTTGTTGTTGTTGCCACTACTTTACCAACATCGGTATATTCTGTTAAAAAATACGGAGAGAGAATTACTGACTCTCCACCTGGTTTTACTAATTTGTATTGTGTAACTAATTTTACTTTTGTGTTGGCTAGAGCAAAATGTTCTTCAGGCTTAAACGATTGGTAATAATAATTTAAATTCCCTTGTACTTTAGTATTTAAATCAATAACCGTGGCAATAGGTGTAATTACAGTTGAACTTGTTGGTGTAGTAGTAGTTTCGGTAGTTAAAGAATAGGTAGAGTATGCTTGATATGTAAAAGAGCAAACTTCACTTTTTCCTTCGTTCACTAAATAATACGTTCCAGTAGGATCAACAGCTGTAACTTGAAATGCATATTTTTTTCCATTTTCAAAAGGCAAATACCCCGACCCATAAATAAATGAGTAGCCACTTACCGTTTGCTCAAAAAATACTGGAGTAGTAGCCGAATTCATGGCTTCATTAATATCCCTTGTTGATGGCACAACTTCAACTATTTTTAATTTGTATTGAAGGCCCATTGCCATTCCGGTTGCCGGCAGCCAACTAAACGTTGTATTGGGAACAGAAAACCCAGTTACAGTAGATCCACATACAGGATAAGTAATAACAGGCGGTTGAATGTATTTTACAGAAAAAATATTGCTGCAACCGGATGGTGCTGTTGCAGAAATAGGCAATTGCGTGGCATAATCATAAGCTTCTAAACAAACAGTATAATTGCCTTCGGGCAAAGCTTGCTTGGTATATAAATAAGAATAAGTAACACCTTTTAATTGTACTGAAGCAGCAGAATTAAACTGATTATTAAGTGAATTAAGGCTTAATGTTACTACTCCAAAAGCAGGAATAAACAATGCTTGAGGAGGCTTATAAGACGCATTGGTGGCAACTTCTACTCCGTTGTCTCCGGTTATGGTTCCTTGAAAATAATAGTTGTAATCGCTCCCTGTTGTATTTTGAACGGTTATTAAAGTTTTATTGGGATAATTTAAATAATCAACAAAATAAACTGAATAAGGGGGAAGCATTTGAACTGTAACATTCAACTGCGCAAATGAAATATTTGCTAGTAATAATAATAGAAGTAATGATTTTATATTTCGCATAAAATATTTTTTATATAATTAATTTATTAACCACATAGAAACATAGGAGTTATTTATTTTTTAGGTAATTGATTAAAGTATTCGTTAATATATGTTTTTTGTCCTTGTTTAAAAATGTTGAGGCAGTTGAAGTTTATCAAAATACCCTTTGGCGATTTTAAAAGTTTCATATAGGTTAGAAGCTGCGCTTCAAAAACATTAGTTATTTCCTGAACAGCCTTTAACTCAACAACCAAACATTGTTCAATAAATAAGTCGCACCTAAAATCTATTTCTAGTTCTTTGTTTTTATATATAACAGGTATTTCCATCCCTGTTAAAAAATTTATTTTTCTATGTGTCAACTCTTCTTTTAAACATTCATGATAAACACTTTCAAGTAATCCTCTGCCCATAATTTTATGCACTTCAATGGCAGAACCAACTACTTCGTAAGTTAACTCATCCAAATATTTTTGCGTTATCATTTATGATTTTTTTAAACTATGTATCTATGTGGTTAAAAACATTATCCTAAATTATTTTAAAAAACATAAGTATAACCTACTTGTATACTCAATTGGTAATTGGTACTCATAGCACTAGTTTTACTGTTATTAAAAATGTAATATCCTGTAATATTTAATTGATGGCCTTTGTATACTCGCATTCCTAAAGTAGAATTAAGCATAATGGTATTGTATGCATAACTATTGTTTAGATAGTTGAAATTATCTGAAACAGAAGAATAAGAATTAGCTTTGCCTTTCCAAAACGATTTTGTGTAAGCCAATGTAAAACCTTTCATGCTATATGCTGTAGCGCTTGATTTGCTATTTACTTCTTGCAGTGTAAATGTATACCCCGATTTTTTTTCACTCAATGATAAATTATAAGAAGCGCTAATTATATTGTTTCCAAAGTTGGTGTATTGGGCAGTGTAAATATTTTGATCAAATAATTGTTGGTAGGAATACAACACAAAAAAATTATGACTCATTTTTTGTTTTATGATCGAATAGCGCGGCATTACAGAAATATTTTCTGAAACATAACCTTGATACAAAGTATCTTTTGCCTGCACTACTGTTGAGCGCTGACCTGTAGTATAATTGATGTATTGAATGGTGATTCCATAATTGGGTTTGGGTACTATATTTAAATTTACCGAGCCAATAATACGATTGGTAGTTGAAGTTTTTTGATGACTTAAATTATCTTGTTGCAAACCTACACTCCCATCAACAATTACTCTACTTTTAAATAATTGAAAAAAAGGATTTATGGTTGCAGATAAAATATCGTCCTGAAAATAATAAGTACCAAATGATAAATATCCAGGATCAATTCTGCGTCCTGTAAATCTTAGTCCGTATATTTTTTTATCGTATGCAATAGTAGTTTGAAATGCATTGTAAACTCTGGTTGTTGAATTAACATCAAATAAACCTGCTATTCCACCGCCTACATAATTTTTAAGTGTATCATAATAGCCCAGATAATCTGCCGCCAAAATATTTTGTGTATACAAACTTGTAGCGTAATCTCCGGAAAGTGTAAAATATTTCCACAACATAAAATTAAAAGAAGCTCCAAGAACAGAATTCTCTCCGGGAGTAACACTTCCTGTAAGACTATCTACAGGCTGTCCGGAATAATCATCCTTTACACGTAAAAAAATTAAATCAATATGGTTGGCATTGGTTCCCCACCCAATTTTTCCGGCAAATCCTTTACGTTTATAACTAATAGGATATCCAAGTGTATCTGTATAGCTGGAAATGGCTCGCATAAACTGACCCTTCATAAAACTAAGTCTGAATTTACCCGGAGTTAAATCAGCCCCTACTCCTAAAAAACTATAGCCTCCTAAAGTAAAAGGAGAATAAGTGAGATTGCGATAACCAATATGTAATTTAATCCATTTATACTGCGGACTAATACCAAACTTATTAAAAGGCTGAGAAAAACTCCTTTCTTGTTCACTATAAATAAAACTAAAGGGAAGAGAAACGCCATATGCCCTTACAGTAGCTGAGCCAAATATTTGATACGAATAGGGTACGCGCTGTGGCGATGATGAATTACTGGCATAAAAAATATTATTGAAAGATAAAGACCCATTAAAAGATACGTTTTTTAGAATATTAGATTTTGTTTTGGTATACGAAGAATCTAAATCAGATGCTAAAAGAGAAAATGGTTTGAAAAAAATTAAAAACAGAAGCAGTAGATTAAAAACTAATTTTTTATGTAGATATGTTCTCAACATGCCTCAGCGTTATGGGAGTGCAAAGGTACGAAGTTTATATGTATTAACATGCATAGCAGAAGTCGTCTCTTTTTCTGATAATTCAATTTATGTGTTGAGGTTTTTATTATGTATAAATTGATTTAATTTTTTAATTTTGTAAACAATTGTTTTTCTACTGTCCCCAAGGCAAGGCAAAAACTTCCAGAGTACTTTCATTAATTGAATTATAAAATTTCTTATATATGAAAATAGACCACAATATTGTTAATCACATTGCGCATTTATCACGTTTAGATTTTACACAAGAAGAAAACAGGCAAATTCAAGAAGAATTGAATCAGATTATTGATTTTGTTGATCAATTAAATCAAATTGATACCAGTAATGTTTCTTCATTAATATACATGTCAGAAGAAAGAAATATTTTCAGAAAAGATGAAGTATTTCACCATATCTCTCAAAAGGAAGCACTTTTGAATGCTCCTGAAAAAGATTCAGATTATTTTAAAGTAAGTAAGGTAATTGAAAAGGTTTAACTATTTACTAATAGCTTAAATCCTTTTCCATGTACATTAATGATTTCTAGTTTAGGATCTTGGCTTAAAAATTTTCTAAGTTTAGTTATGTATACATCCATGCTTCGGGCATTAAAATAACTATCGTTACCCCAAATAAGTTTGAGCGCGTAGGTTCTTTCAAGCACATCATTCATTTTTATGCAAAGCAGTTTTAAAAGATCTCCTTCTTTTGAGGTCAGTTTTTGTTGTTGACCATTAAAATCTAATACTTGTTTTTGATAATCAAATTTGTATTTACCAATAGTGAATTGTTGAATTTCAAATTTTTCTTTACCCGCACCAGCTCTACGCATGATTGCATTTACGCGCATTAGCAGCTCGTCCATACTAAATGGTTTGGTCATATAATCATCAGCTCCAACCTGAAAACCTTCGAGCTTATCATGCTCCATCGATTTTGCAGTTAAAAAAATGATGGGTACTTCTGAATTTTGTTTACGAATGTTTTTTGCCAATGTAAAACCATCCATTACGGGCATCATTACATCAAGAATAAGCAAATCGTAAACTCCATCTTTATATTGTTTTAGGCCCTCTTGTCCATTAATCGCTAATTCAACTTTAAATTTTTTAAGTTCAAGATAATTTTTCAAGATCATTCCAAAATTTGGATCGTCTTCTACCAGTAAAATTGATTGTTTGTTTTCCATAAAATATTAAGATTTATTAATTGTTTCTTGATTAGTAAAAAAAGGCAGATAGATTTCAAATTTACTTCCTGAACCCGGGCTGCTTTCCAATTCAATTTTTCCTCCATGCATTTCAACAATGGCCTTTACATAATTTAATCCAAGACCAAACCCTTTTACATCATGCACATTTCCACTTGTGGCTCGATAAAATTTGTCGAATATTTTTTTCTGGGTTTCTTTGCTCATGCCAATGCCATTATCGCGAATGCTAAACACAATTCCTTCAGCATAATTGCGCGTTTCAATTTCTATCAATAGCTGCTCATTTGAATATTTAATGGCATTATCAATTAAATTATAAAGCACATTAATAAGATGAAATTTATCTCCATGAATAATGCTGGAATCGGCTTCTAATTTTGTAGTTAAAATACCTTTTCTTTTTTGAATTTGTACCGACATGTTCTTTATTGCTTCTGCAATTAAAGTATGTACATCAATTTCATAATATTGCAATTGGTACTCTCCCTTTTCAATTACGGCAGTTTGTAATACATTTTCAACCAATTTCGCCAATCTCTTATTTTCTTGATCAATTACGCTAATGTAATTATCTACCATACTTTTATTTTTTACTACATCAGAATCGCTCAAGGCTTCACATGCTAACGAAATAGTAGCAATAGGTGTTTTAAGTTCATGCGTCATATTGTTAATAAAATCATTTTTAATGTTTGATAATTTTTTTTGTTTAATTAAAGAAAGAATAACAAACAAAAAACTAAAAATAATAATCAAAACAATTGCAGTAGATACGGAAAGTAATACCCACATTTGACCCAATAAAAATTGTTTTTTATTAGGGAAATAGACAAGCAAATAGGATGGTTTTTTGAAAATATCGTTTGGAAATAAATCGACACGATAAGGAGTTTTTAAAAGTTCTCCGGGATTAAAAATATTGTCGTTGTTATTTAATAAAAGCCTTTGCTTAATGGGATCATAAATGTTGTATTGAAATGAAGTGGAAACATGTTCTTTATTAAGCTCTTCCTTTAGCAAAGTATCCAATTGCGTGGCGTTAATACGTTCTTCAATATTGGTAGACATATTCATAGTAGCAATATCTCTTACAATTTCATGTACCAGATTTGATTTTTTTATCCATTGGTTAATTTGAGCATTAATGGTATCAGAGTTTTTCTGGTAATCAGATAAAAAACTTGGTTTTTGAGGAATGCTATCTTTCGCTATTTCTATAGTAATATTAGAGTGTTGATTCGTAATGATTTTTTTTACGCTGTTCGAAATTTCCTTTTGGGTAACCGAATCTGTGATCGAATTATCACTTTTATTGTTTGGATATTCGAAAAATTTATCAAATTCTTTTACCATTGCTTCTGTTTGTGAAGTAATAAAATGGCTAATAGAATCTGTATTTAAATAATTTGGTGAATATTTTTGAACTTTCTGAAGATGGCTTAATGCTTCTACTCTTTCGAGTTTTGAAACCACATTTTGCAAAGCCGTATAAACATTATTTTGAAACTCTTGCTCCTTAAGCTCAATAGCACTATTTATCCAATACAACTGTATAGCAACCAAGCCAATTAGAGATGTGCTAATTAAAAATGTTATAAAAATAATTTTTCGTTTCTGCACCTTCGTTTATGATATGATACCAAATTGATTTATAATTTATATCAAAAGCTTTTGGTATAATGCCGATATAACAGCCGTTTAGGATCCCGATTTTTCGGGAGACTATTACGGATGTATAATCGGTATAATAACAAGCATTACACAAATTTAACTTTCATATCATACAAAGCATAAGGCTTAACATATTTTAACCGCACATTAATTATTATTAAATAGGCTTTTTTCAAATTAAAATCACCTTCAAAATTTCCTACCTTTGACATTCTAAAACATATTGTATGCGTACGATAAAATGTAGTGAAATACCAATACCGGCTCTGCATGGTCTGTTGTTAGGAGCTGTTGCTCCAAGACCCATTGCTTTTGTAAGCACAATTGACAAAGACGGTAATTCTAATCTTAGTCCATTTAGTTTTTTTAATGTGTTTAGTGCCAATCCTCCAATTGCTATATTTTCTCCTGCACGTAGGGTGAGAGATAATTCAATAAAACACACGCTTGAAAATATAAAAGAAGTGCCAGAAGTAGTAATCCAAGTAGTCAATTACAATATGGTGCATCAATCATCGCTTTCAAGTACTGAATATCCAAAAGGAGTAGATGAGTTTGTTAAGTCAGGTTTTACGCCTATTGCATCAGAGTCGGTGAAACCATTTAGAGTAAAAGAATCGCCTGTTCAAATGGAGTGTAAAGTGAAGGAAGTAATTGCTCTTGGCGATAAAGCGGGAGCAGGAAATTTAGTAATCTGTGAAATACTATTATTGCATATCGATGAAACCATTTTAGACGACAAAGGCAAAATCGATCCTCAAAAAATAGATTTAGTGGCTCGCATGGGTGCAGATTGGTATTGCAGAGCATCTGGAGCAAGCGTATTTGAAGTAGAAAAACCATTAAGCACTTTAGGAATTGGAGTAGATCAAATTCCACAACATATTCGCTTGAGTAAAATTTTAACCGGAAATAATTTAGGCCAATTAGGCAATGTTGAAAAACTACCTTCTCAAGATGAAATAAATATTTTTAAGAATGCCCCCGAGTTTAAAAATCTAAATGGAACAGAGGCTATTCACAAATTTGCGCAACATTTGCTTGATAAAAATAAAATTCAAGAAGCCTGGATGGCTTTATTGGCAGAAGGGTTAGTTGCATAATATTTACATAAAAAATTAATTTTACATTCCATGCATTTAGGTTTTCTTGCTATGCATACATAACGCCCATGCAGGATAAGCCAGTGGTGCGCCAAAGGAATTTTATCTTCAGGAATGTATTTTACCAATTGCTTTTCTGTTTGTAATGGATTTTTTGCATGGGTAGTTAATCCAATTCTGGCAGAAACCCTAAAAACATGGGTATCTACTGCCATAGTAGGTTTATTGTAAATAACAGAAGCAATTACATTCGCTGTTTTTCTTCCTACTCCGGGTATGGTTTGTAATTCATCAATATCAGAAGGAATTTCACTTTTAAAATTATTTACAACTGTTTGTGCCATTCCGGCTAAACTTTTTGCTTTGTTATTGGGATAGCTAATGCTTTTAATGTAAGGGAAAATATCTTCAGCTTTAGCTGTTGCTAAATGTTCAACCGAAGGAAAAGTATTAAACAATGCAGGAGTAATCGTATTTACGCGCTTATCAGTACACTGAGCCGAGAGTATTACAGCAACTAATAATTCATAGGGTGTTGAATAATGCAATTCTGTTTGCGCATTGGGCTGGTGTTTGCTGAAATAATCTATAAAAAGCTTGAAGCGTTCTTCTTTGGTCATTTTGATTTATTTAATCTAATAAAACTACATATTTATGCCAAGATTTACCATTCGCTTATATACCAAAACCAAAAGATTTTTGTAACCTTATTGTTGATCTGTATGTATAAAACCTAAAAGTATTTTTTATGAGACGTATCATTATCTTTTTATTCTTTATCTGTAACCTCTGTTACATCCAATCCTCTAAGGCTCAAGTTGTGAATATATGCCCCCAACCGGATACTAATATTACCAATCTTGGCTTGTATGGAGGGCATATAACCTACCTCGTTCATTCTGTAAATAATAAGCGACTTTTTGCAGGCACGGAATCTCCTTATGGGCTTTTTCAATCAGATGATACCGGAAATACTTGGATGGCATCTTACCCCATCGATTCATTATGGAATGTATGTACCAATAGAGGCTGGGGAGGATATACCCGTAAATTAATGACCAATACTAAAAATTGGGTGGCTGCTTCAACTTTAGAAAGCTTCATGATTAGTTTTAATGGTGGAGATAAAGGCTCTTGGCACACAGCTATTAATCAATATTATATGGACTCTGTTTTAAATATAACCGGAAGTAATATTAGCGATTTTAGTATTACAGATCATTTTATATATGTTGTTTTTGGAAAATATGTTATTATTAGTGATACAATTCCATTTACAACTTTTAGTATATATGCCATAGGTACTCAAATTCTTGTAGCTGGAACAAACAATCCAAGCTGTGCAAGTATTTCTTCAGCAAATAATGGATTAAAATTCCCGATTTATTTAGGCATTACTTATGATGGAGAAGCTTTGGCGGGAGAACTCTATCGTTACAATGGCTTAACATCCACTCAACTTACATTGCCTGTTGCCCATTGTTCCCTCAACAAAATTATGGTGCATCCTGCCAGCATTACCGGAGATACTTTATTTATACAAATTACCGATTCAACGGATAGCAATCATCAAAAATTATACCTGTCAAAAAATGCGGGCAGCACTTGGACTGATGTTACAATGCCAATCATTAATGGCATATACCCCGGCCTTTTTGAAATTGAATACAATCCAAACTGGTTAGCTGATGCCCCAATAAGTAATGGAGCAATTTTATATTCTGATAATGCATATTACTCTAAAGATTTTGGTTCTACTTGGACTGGTCTTGGAGGAAGTTATCCTTATGCAATTTTGCCTGATACATTCGGCCATTATATTTCCTCCAGTCCGAATGGCGTTAGATTGGCTGATAGTTTGTCAATGGCGATGCCTGATTTGCAAAAAAACGATGGTCTTTCTGCCGTTCAAATAAAAAAAATAGCCCGCTCAAGCGAAAAACATATTTTTTATCTGGCTACCGAATCGGGCTTGGCATATACTACCGCTTATTTAGATACAAGTGTTGATTATGTTGATAAATGGAAGGCGCCTTATGGAGATTTTCCACTCGCAGTAAATGGAACGATAGATAATAGCATAACATGCGTTGCCGTAGACCCCAATGATTCTTCACATGTGATTGTTGGTGGGGGCTTGGGTTTTTGTGTAAGTAAAACAGGTAGCTTGGGTTTTCAGGCAGCTTCATATCCTATAACTTGGCCTGGAATAAATATAAACGATATCGAATTTATAAATTCTAATATTATCATTGCCATTACAGGTACTGAAAATAATAATTCAGGAGGAGCAATATGGCGATCATTTGATGGTGGCGCAAATTGGAATAATATAAACCAAGTGAGCGGCAATGCGCTTGCTGTAGGAATTGATGGAATAGATACAGTAATTTATGCAATAAGCGGACGCGCCAACTCTCCCGATACAGCTTATATTTGGAAATCGACAGACTTAGGCCTTACATGGGTTAAAATACATGTAGCACCGTCTTCTACTAACAGTTTAGGAAAAAATCAAATGGCAGACATTGAAGTGGTGCCCGGAACAACAGATACCTTGTATGTGCTCACTTATGGTACTGATGTAGGCCTTGGATATCCGGGCATGTTATTTTCTAAATCTAATGATGGGGGCCTAAGTTTTACCAATATTCAAAACATGGATGGGCATCCTCATGCCTTGCTTATAGATCATTCAAACCACGATAGTGTATTTATTGCAATGGATAATAAACTTAGGTTGTATAATGCCGATTCTAATTTTATTTATGATACCTATACCGGCTTGCACGCTGATGATATTTATGACATAGAACATGGTTCTATATTGGTAGGCAGTACAACGGGTTTTTATACTTTAAATCTCGAAAATTTAGATGATAATATTTTTACCATAACAGAAGAAGAAAATAATACAAGTGAGTATTTTCATGTTTTCCCAAACCCTGCAAATGATATTGTAAAAATTGAAATTAAAGGAGCAGTTAACAGCGCAAGTAAACTTAAAGTGTACAACTTATTTGGGCAATTAGAAAAAGAATATACTTGCGAAGCCAATGCATTTTCTATTGATGTAAAATCATTTAAAGTAGGTGTGTATTTGCTTTCGTATGCAGCCAATAACATCAATTATAATGGAAAATTGATTATATCTAGATAATAGAAACCTGATCGTTTTGCTATTTTACTATACTATCCAATAATTGCAATACTCTGAATATCAAACACTCAATAGTTTGATGGTTTTTAAAAAATCATGGCTGAAGCCTAGCAATATCAAGCCTTTTAACAACCCCAACCTTAAGGTTGGGGTTAAACAGAATCCTTTATTATCAAGGGCTTTAGCCCAAACAAGAAAAAAACTACCGAACTATTGATGCTAATCATTAATATGATTGCTTCTGTTTTTTCTTAGAAACCCGATACTCCCATTTTTTTCACTTCCATTACTACATCTCGCCTTATATATTGGATTATTAAAAGATTTCAAACCCTAAACTTGAAAGAAAATGCATTGCCCCCAATGTAAATCAGCAAAAGTAATTAGATACGGAACTACCCGTAACAAGCAACGCTATATATGTAAAGCTTGCAACAGTCAATTTGTACAAGCCGAAGAGGCTTCGGCATATGAACAAATGCAAAAACGCCATGCCCTTATTTTGTATTTGCAATCATGTAGCTATAGAAGCATAGCATCATTAATTGGCAGCACACATGTAAGCGTAAGTCGTTGGGCAAAAAACTGGCAAAATATCTCCGCATTACAAAAAGAAAACGCCATAGAAATTATAGAAAAAAAGGAAATGCTCAGTTTTATACAAGCCAAACAAAAACTCAATAATTATAAACTTTTGCTAATTGATTTAGAAACCGGAGTAGCAATGATTGGTTAGGTAATTCCCTTAAACTTATACTAAAAATGGGATAAATTGTTGCATAATTAAACAAAAAGGCTAGAAGTTGGAAGACCGAAGACGGAAGTACTTCCAGCTTCCGACTTCGGTCTTCGGACAAAAAATAATGCAGAAATCTATCATGTGAGCAGTATAACACCATTACCAAAGTACCAAAACACACATTTAATTTTTTAAATAAGTATTGCCTTTTGAAACCTTTTTAATATGTTACCGTACATACCCTTAATCTCTTTTTAAATCAATTTGTTATGAAGCAAAAATTAATCAGAATTATTGCCGTTTACATTTGCATGAATATTGTTGGCCAAATTGTATTTCCAACGGCTACCTATGCATTAACATCCGGCCCATCATCACCTGAATTTTCTAGCTTTGAACCTGTGGTTACTACCGATATGGTAAATGAATTTACAGGTGATTTTGTTTATAATTTACCTGTATTAAATGTTCCCGGCCCACATGGCAGCGGTTATGCTATTTCACTTTCATACCATGCCGGCACCACCCCCGAAGAAGAAGCTTCATGGGTTGGTTACGGCTGGACATTAAACCCGGGTGCTATTAATAGGCAAAAAAGAGGTTTTGCAGATGATGCCAATGGTGCAGATGTAACGTATTACAATAAAATGAAGCGAAATTTCACTACAGGATTGGGAGTGTTTACTAATGTAGGTTACTCAGGTATTGGAATAAATGCAGGTTATACTACGAGATATAATAATTACAAAGGTTTTGCAAGTGGTGTTGGTATTGGAGGAGATGTATATGGAGTAGGTATGGGATATAATTATGAAATGAGTGATGGAACCAGTTCTTTCTCCGTAAGTATTAATCCTGCTAATATTGTTTCTGCCTTTATTGGTGCGGCATGTAGCCAAAGTAAAAATTCTCAATCAAAATCTACTATTCCAAAAATATTTAATGGATTAATTGATGGTGCTAAAAGTCAATGGAAGGGAGAATTAATGTCGTATGCAACTATGAAATTTAGCAGTAGCTATGGCATTTTTGGTACAGAATTTATTAGTTACCCTGTTATTGCAAATGAGTATGTAGGTTTTGCTCAACAATATACTTTTAATTTATCTGCATCTTTATTTGGCTGGTCATGGGGAGCCGGCCATACCTCGTCATATAACTATCAAGAAAATAAAGAAACCACAACCCGTAATGTTTTTGGTTATTTATATTCACATAATGCGTCAAATGAAGATGATGTAATGGATTATTATACTGAAAAAGCATTGCCATTTCAAAAAGACAATAGGTATTTAGGTATGCCTGTTAGTAATGCAGATATGTTTATAGCTACTGGAGAAGGTATAAGTGGAGGATTTAGGTTTTATAATAAAAACGTGGGAACTTTTAGACCTGCCTTTTCAGAGAGCACAACTAATATTTACAATACAGCTACTGCTGTTAATATCGGTGGAGATCCTTTAACCGTTTCTACAGGTACGGGCAAGGCTACTTATACACTAAGTGAATGGTCAAAAGCTCCTGAATATAGTTTCAAAGCTGATGGTGATGAAGCTTACTATGCTCGTTTTGATAATGATTTAGGAGGAGGTATTTCTTATGGTTGTAGTGACAAAGCAGAAGCCTCTACGCTTTCTCGTTCAAAAGGAACAGATAATGACCTTGATAATTATATGGCAGAAACTTCTTTTGGAGAAGGCAAAGCATATAAAGCTAACAGTAGTATACCCCAAAGTGTAGAATCAAATGAGTATGGAAGAGTGAATCGATCTTCATATATAGGCTATCATACCAATAAACAAATTAGTGAAGGTAAAGCCTACAATCTAACTGACGGAATAAAAACCAGTAGTGATTATCATATGGATTTAGATAAGTATATTGATCGGAGTGAAAGTGCTATTGCAGATCAAATTGGTGAAATAGTTACGTATAATGAAAATGGCTTACGATATAATTATGGACTACCGGTATATGCAAGAAATGAAGTAAATATGCGTTATGGCTTAAGTAAAAGCGATGCATCAAGAATAGAAGATAATTATCTTGTATATAAGGATAAGATAGATATTGGCGATGTTGATATGAAAGTAGGAGAAGTAAATTCAACTCCCTATGCTACAAATTACCTTCTTACAGATATAACTACGAATGATTTTATAGACCGCACACTCAATGGCCCAAGTGATGATGATTTTGGTGGATACACTAAATTTAACTATTCCAGATGGGGGGGCAGTGATATCTCAAAAAAAGGGAGCGAAAGTTCTTATTGGTACAATTGGAGAATACCTTATAATGGATTGTTATATGATAGGGGTGAACAATCTATTCATTTAGATGATGCCGGCTTTGTTACTTTTGGAGAAAAGGAAATTTATTATCTCTCTACCATTGAAACTAAAACCCATATTGCCGTATTTGATTTGTCTTACTCAAGAAATGATGGAATTGAGGCCGCGGTTAATAGTACTGCTGCTAATTCTAAAACAGCAAAAGGGTCAATTGGATTACGATATTTGAATAAAATTGAACTATACACAAAAGATGCTAATGGTAATCCTGATAAATTATTACAAACTACACACTTTGAATACGATTATTCGGCTTGGGATGGATTGCCAAATAGCAAGGGAATAAAAGGCTCTACAGATCCTTTAAAAAAAGCGGGAAAACTTACTTTAAAAAAAATATGGACAGATTATCAAGGCATTTATCCAGCCAAAATTAGCCCATATGAATTTACATATGAATATAAAAAAGCATCAGAATTTGCTACTCATATTCAAGAAAGCAATTATGGTGCAATAGCAGAATATGGTAATGGCTTAGATCAAAAACCCGATTATAATGTATGCAATATAGATGCATGGGGCAATTACCAAGATAATGGATCTTCTCGTACGGAGATTATGCAAAACTGGCTTGATCAACGCCCCAATGAAACTTTTGACCCTGCCGCTTGGCAATTAAAGCAAATTAAATTGCCATCAGGAGGCGAAATTTTAGTGCAATATGAACAAAAAGACTACCAATACGTGCAGAATTATCCTGCATTTGGAATGGTAAAATTAAAGATGGTTGATGGAAAACAAATACAGCGGGAATATGCTGCAGAAGAAGATGGAAAAACATATCCTAATCATATCTACTATTTAGATGTTTCTGATTTAGGCATTAGCGATTCAGATCCCTTACATAATTCTAAATTGGACGATCTACGGGATTATCTATATGACTATTTTCGGGTAAAAGACACATACCGCGCTGATGGTGTTGGAAATGACCCTGAGTATGCAAACGAAAAAGGGAAAAACATGATTTATGCTAAATTTTTGTACGCCATAAGTGGCAACACCCCTGATATTGATGATTGTAATTCAGAATATGTAACTGGCTTTGTGTACGTAAATGATGTTGATATTGATGAGCATGGCCTTTACCTCGATCTTGGAAAAACAGATTTTGATAAAACTATGAAAGATATTGCTCATGATTTTGTAAAAACAAATAGAATGGGCATAAACAGTAGCGATTGTTTTGGGAAGTATGGTTTTACAGATTTAAAAGATAGTCTTGGTAATATTACCGATCCAAAGGCCCTTAAATCAATTTATAAAGCAACTTCAGTAGATGGTGCCGTTATAGACCAGTTTTTAGGTTGTAGTGGGGCTAATTTTCAAGAAGACTTTCAATTGTTTGTTGATGTAGCGACCGGCAACATGGTAAAATGGTATTTTGATAAACTCCAAATGTGTAATACTACTACTTGTATGTGGAACAATACAAAAATGGATCTTTCGAGTTGTACAGAAAATCATTGTGAATATATCAATAGAATTTATTCTTATTTGCGCATTCCATTAAACCAAGCAAAAAAAGGCGGAGGCATTAGAGTAAAACGTTTACTTATGTATGATTCCGGTATGGCAGGCAATACAGCTGATGTCGCTTTATATGGTAATGAATATGTATACCAAAAAGAAGACGGAAAAAGTAGTGGAGTGGCTACAAATGAACCTGCAAGTATAAGAGAAGAAAATGGCTTGGTGCAACTCTTAAAAATAGCTGAAGATCAGGGAGACTTAGAAGAAGTTTTACAGCCTGAAAAACGTCAGGTTTCAGGTCCATTGGGCGAAAGTTTGTATCCTGGTGCTTCTGTGGGCCATAGTCGGGTTGTAATAAAAAACATTCACTCGGGAGAAACAAATCCTGGTTTTACCATTAAGCAATTTTATACAGCCTATGACTATCCGGTCGAAGTGTCGTATACTGATTTATCGTACAAAGACAATACCATTGGATATTATACGCCAGACCCTGGAGAAGGTAATTTTTTGAATAATCTCGAATCTCTTTTAGGAAGATCGATGACGCACTATGGTATTACGCAAATAGCAGAAGTAATTGATAAAATAGGTAAAATATTAGCTGATTTTTCTGCAGGTTCGTTTAACAGTATAAGCAGTTTTAAAACATATGTAGGCGACTATCTTGATTTGTTCAATAAGCTAGAAGATCTTGATTCACATATAAGATTGGCACTTTCTCCCCTTACAACTTTATTTAATACCATATTAGACATAGTTGAAATTATTGAACTCATACTTCAATATTGCGATGATTTTATCAAGGATATAATCAAATTAGATTCAGGTAAGTTAGATGTGGCTGAAACAGCATATTATGTTGGAGTTAAAATACCAGTTGATTTTACTGCATGTACCGTAGTTGGCGGAACAGAAGCTGCTGCAAAAATGCTTGAAATTGGGCCGGAAGAAGCTGAACGCGAGGTAAAGAACATATTTAAGTTTTGCAAACAATTTGGAGGAGAAGTGGATGATGCATTAAAGGCATTAGCGGGCACAATTAAAGAAGAATACATTAATAAAGAATGGGCCACACAGGGCTATAGCGTAGTTTTAAATAGTATGCATGGCCAGCCAAAACAAATTTATACTTATGAGAGCAGCTATGACAATACAAATAACGTAAAAAGCTTAACGCCTGTAAATGGCGAATCTTTCGAATACATAAAATCAGGCGACAGTGATCATAAAATTTTAAATCAATTTCCTAACGATTATGACGATTGGTATGATATCGGAAAAGTGCAGGAAGTTGTAATGGAATCAAAAGATATTAAAACGTATTCAACCCAATCAATAAAGGCTGAAAAATTAGAAACTGTAATGGGAATAATTCCTGAAAAAACAACAACAGCTAATTCTATTCAGGAACTTTGTACACACATTACTACTAAAATAATTCACGAACCATCCATTGTAAAAGCTAAATACTCTTATGCCAATGGTATGAATTCAGCTGAAACTTATTATGCCTTTAATAAACATACTGGTAAGCCTTTGGTTAGTATGTCAACTGATGAATTTAATGGCTTAAACTTAATTTTATCAACAGCTCATAACGGAACCTATACTAATTATCTTAACCCTGCCTCTTATGAGTATGATATGATGGGGCCTAAGGCATATAATGAAGGTTTTCGTATCGAAGCAAGCAATAATTATGGCATAAAAATTCAGCCGTATAACGATGTCTTTGATATTAGTACGTTTGTAAAATTTGTAGAAACGACTTCAGATGCTAATGCCACTGAAATATTAGATATGTTAAACAATGGCGATTTAATAGTAGTAAGAGGTTATTACATCCCAAGTACCGGAGGTAAGGTTTATCAAACACTTTACTATCACATTACAGATAAAAATTATGATGACAATAGAGTAACCGTTGTCCCCATCAACCAAGATCAGGGTGAACCAAAAATTACCGAAAGTGTTTCTATGGAAGTATTACAATCTGCCCGTACCAACCAATTAAATGAAATAGCAGGCACTATAACTACTTATGGCTCTGATGTTGCAGCAAGTGCTTCTAGTCAAGGCGTTTTAGCCGCCAATGTAACTAAAGCTTGGTCGGCTGCTGGCGTTACATTAAGTTCTAACACAAGTAAGGAACAAGAAACCTTTGCTAGCTTATCTTCACTTGCTAAACAATTAAACCAAGATGCGCCAAGTATTAGTGAAGATGTTACAAAAGTTTATTCCTATTCAGGTAATATTACTTATGCTTCGGGTTATACAGGTTCATCAAGCATAACATTTAAATACTTAGGATTACGATTATATAAGGCAAGTAAGGATAACTATTTATATCTAATAGCAAATACTGGAGGGAAAATAAATTTTATGGCAACTACTTTTCCAAATACTTCTGTATGGCGTGTGGGAGATGCAGGTAAGTTAGAGTGTGTAAATAATGGTATTGTTCAATTAACAATAGATGTCGCAACCTCATGGAAGGTTACCAATATTGAAGATTTTGAAAAGTATAATGGTTCTGTGTTAAGCGCATCTGCGGTAAAATATACCGATGACTGGGCAATGAGCGATGATCTTAATGGTATATATGGCATTACCGAGAATGATGAATACATTAAAGGTGCAAAAGGGAAATGGAGGCCGGTATCAAACTATATTTATAATACAACTATTAAGGGTGGAAGTCAAGATGCCACACAACGTATTTACACAGCGGGTACTGCCGATAAATTTTATTTATTTGACTGGTCTGCTGAAACTGAATATGCAAACTGGAGCATGATGAATGAAGTAACTTCTTATTCACCTAATGGAGATGCATTAGAAGAAAAGGATGCATTGGGGATTTATAGTACAGCTAAATTTGGATATGACTTTTCTGTTCCTTGCCTAACAGCTGCAAATGCGGATTATAAATCTGTGCATTTTGAAGGCTTTGAAAACTACACCTATTTTACATTGCCATACTACACTTCCTATATTGGATATTATACCATGGAAGAAAACTATATATCATCAACACTTTATGGAGATGTACGTACTACAAATGCTCATTCAGGGAGTAATTCCTTTCAACTTAAAATCAATTCAATATCATCAGTCAATTCGGCCTCATTAAATTTAAATGAAATGACTTTGTCAAGCCAATTGAAAAAAGATGGAATGTTGGTTCGCTTTTGGCTAAAGCAAGAAAATAAAGATATTTCATATAAGCTTAAGTTGGCTGAGACTACAGGACTCTTATTTCCGGAAGTAAGCTGTTCTAAAATTGCACGAGTAGGCGAATGGTCGCTTTACGAAGCTGAAATAACCAATTGGCGTTTTATGAGTGAGGGCGTTTCATTTACCCCCCTTATTAAGTTCGCAGAAATAACCAGCGCAACGGCTAAATTATACATTGATGATATTCGGGTACAGCCTTCTTCGTCAGAAATGAATTGTTTTGTATATGATCCCGTAACGCTTAGATTATTAACTGCATTTGACAGCCAACATTTTGGCTTGTTTTATCAATACAATGCCGAAGGTAAGCTAATCAGAAAAATAGCTGAAACCGAAAAGGGTAAACGAACAATTAAAGAAACCCACTATAATACAGCAACAGAATCAAGATAAATTTTGAATTGAAAAATTAGAAAATCGTAAAAACTGTAAAGAAAAAATAAATTGATATGCAAAAACTCCTACAAAATAAAAACACAGCCTTAGTGTTATTGCTGTTATTTATATCTCTAAAAGGATTCGCTCTATCTGCAAGCAAAACCTTAAAATATACCTATAGTCAAATAAGTACTGCTGCCACCGCTAATACAGCCTTTAAAGTATTTGCCGTAAAACCCAATGATGGACTAACGCGAACCAATAAAGACTCCAAGCTTCGCATTTATCTTGATTTTGGGAAAGATTATATTTTTGGGAAAAACAGTGCTACCGCACTTATTACGCTTAATATTACAGCGTGGAAAGAAGCATCTGGTGTTGTTACCAATTATAGTAACTATACCAAAGATGGCATAGCCGGAAAAACAGTTGCCCTTCAATTAAACTCATCAAGCCCTGAATTATATTATGAATTAGATATAGATGACTGGTTTACGGATGCATCTAAAAAAGATGAAGTAAATATGTTTTATATTCTTCCCCTAAAAAATGTTACTGGAAAAACCTACCTCAATGCCGACTCTTATGTGCAATCATATCTATCACTTACTTTAACCCACGAAATAGAATATAAACTTGACGTATCTAATATTACAACAACCATTAATAAAATTTATACCGCTTCAAATCCACAGGTTTTTTCATGGAGTTGTACGCATACCCCACTACCTTCTTCTACTGATCACACAACAATGCCATCACCGGTGGCGGTTACTGATGTACCCTATTGGCAGTTTCAGTTGTTGCGTTTAAATAATACAGATGAAGCTACTACAAACGGTTCAGATGAAATTACATCTCAAGAAATTAATTGGAACAATGCACTTAATTTGTATCTGGAAAGTACCAAGCAAAGTCTTACACTAAATATTGGAGAAGGAACAGGTTATTATGTTTGGCGAGTTAGGCCAATTGGCAATTCAGAAGATGAAGGCGGCATTGCAAATAGTTGGAATTATAGTGAAAGTGGTTGGAGTAACTTTAGCACAAGTTCTCTATATCTAACAGGAGCTACATATCTTGGGTACGATTATGTATTTTGGTTTACAGATCCTGATAAAGATTTGAACTGGATTTATAGCCGTGCATTTTCTGAGGGAGATGCCACTTCATCAATAAAACAATACGAAACTAAAACTTATGCCAATGGCTTATGTATGGTGAAACAAAATCAAGCACTTAACCAAACAGAAGGCTTTGTGGTTACTGCTCAAACTGTTTATGATTATATAGGAAGCCCGGCTCTTGGAAGTATGGCTGTTCCTATTACCACAAAATCAACTTTTGCTTATGTAGATAATTTTATGAAAAATGCATCTGGTTCTTTATATAGAGATGAAGATTTTGCAGATGACGATACCTATAATAATCCAAGCCCAGTTGACTCATCAAGTTATTTTAGTTATTATTCTGATAATAATACCGATAAAACCATTGCCTCTGCGCAAGGCTTCCCATTTAGTGCTGTACTTTATAAAAAAGACGGCAGTGGCAGGCCTGAAGAAAATTCTATGGTGGGCAAATCATTTAAACTGGGTAGTTCACATACTGTAAAAACAACATATACCACCATAACTGATGCCGAATTAATTAAAATATTTGGAGACGAAGCTCCCAATGCTAATAAAGTATATAAAGTAACTACAACTGATGCAGATGGGATCAAAACAGTGAGCTTAGTTAATTTTAATGGGCAAGTAATTGCCAATTGTATTGAAAGTTCTGGAGCATTGAGTAATTACACCCTGTTTTATTACGATCGTGCCGGTAATTTAGTGCGCACTGTTGCTCCTAAAGGAGTTGTAACAACCTCAACAGATCGTGCTAAAAACCATCCCTCACATAGTTATGAAACAGAATACGATTATAATTTTTTAGGCCAAGTGGTTCGCAAAAAAACAACAGATGGAGGAGAAATTACATATTATTACGATAGCAAAAAACGCTTGCGTTTTAGTGTTAACGACAAACAAAAAGCAAGTACATCCTATTCCTATATTAAATATGATGCTCTTGGCAGAATTATAGAAACCGGTGAAAGTAAAGAAAACTACAGCACACTTTCAAATTATGTTGATGTTACTACAAGCCCAACAACAGGCAGTAGCAGAACTTACACTGTGTATACTACAGTTTGCCCATCTCTTTCAAGTGCCAATACACAAAAATATTTACGCAATAGAATCAGTTATGTAAAAAATGATGATGGCGCTTACATTGCTTATTCGTATGATGCCCATGGCAATGTTGCTAAATTGTATACTTATGTTCCGGGTTTAGATGCGTCATCAACCAGTGTGCACATTACAGAATATGAATATGATTTACTCAGCAATTTAGTAACAAAAGAAAAATTTAATGCCGGGCAATTAGATCAGTTTTACCACCGCTTTACTTATGATGCCAATAGTCGTTTAACAAAAGTAGAAACATCTATTGATGATAAATTTTACGAAACCGATGCGGCTTATTCTTTTTACAAACATGGCCCATTAAAAAGAACCGAAATTGGGGAAGATCATTTACAAGGTGTCGATTATATGTATACCCTGCAAGGTTGGCTTAAAGGAATCAATCATTCGTCATTAGATAAAACACTCGATCCTGGTTTAGATAATTCAAGTTCTCAGATTTTTGCACCCGATGCATTTGCCAGTATGCTTGGTTATTATTATGGCGATTTTTATAGAAAGGGATCCGCATTTAATACTGATAAAAATAATAAATATAGCATGATATATGATTCTTTTTCAAAATACAATGGCATAATTACTACTGAAGTAAGTAAAGCCGCTTTGCCTACAGCCGCTACAGGCTTAACTTATAATGATGCATGGGGATATTTATATCGCTATGACAAGTTAAACAGATTAACAAGTGCTGCTTTATATGCATATAACGGTTCTGCATTTGCAAATTCCCTTAACTATTCAATGGATCTAAGCTATGATGATAATGGTAATATTACAGCTTTCAAGCGAAATGGATACGAGAATGCGGCTAAAACTACTTCTTTAAGTATGGATAACCTTACTTATAATTATACAGCCAACACCAATAAATTAGCTTATGTAACAGATGCCGTTGCTGCAACTAATTACACAACAGATATTGATAACCAAGCTGCAGGTAATTATACTTACGATGCAATAGGCAATTTAACCAAAGATGTAGGCGGTAAAATAAGCAGTATAGAATGGAATGTGCAAAACAAACCAACTAAAGTTACTAAAACCACTAAAGAAATTATAGAATTTAAATACGACCCTATGGGTAATAAAATTTCTAAAAAATATACTGCTGCCGATGGGCTAACCGTCACCACTACTTATTATGCATTAGATACCAAGGGGGGCATACAAGCCATTTATGAAGAAACCGGTTCAGGCACTACCAAAACATTAAAATTAAAAGAAGAACCCATTAAAGGAAACCAACGCATTGGCGAATACAAACCAAGTAGCATAACCATACGCTCAGCGGGCAAAACTACAGATAATGCCTACCTGGCACCAACAGATGGCTTTAAGCGTAAATTGAACCAAAAGCAATACGAAATAGTCGATCACTTAGGCAATATACGTGTAACCATTAGTGATGTAAAACTTTCAACACTTGATGCTGCAAAAAAACCAGGCAATTATACAGCCGATGTAACAAGCCTAAATAATTATTATGCTTATGGTATGCAAATGGTGGGCAATAATTATAGCACTACTACAAGCCGCTTTGGTTTTAATGGCAAAGAAAAAATGAATGAAATGGAAGGCGAGGGAATAGAATATGATTTTGGCGCCCGTATTTATGACCCTAGAGTGGGCAGGTGGCTGAGTTTAGATCCAATGCAGGCAAAATATGTTTCTTGGAGCCCGTATAATTTTGCGATTGATAATCCAATAAACTTTGTGGATCCGGATGGGAGAGATGTGTATCACTATACTCAAAGCCAAGGCAGAAATCCTGTTTTTCATAGAACTTTAGAAGGTGTAGATAAAGCTGGAGGTTCAGATATATATGAGTTAACAATAATTCAAGACAATAATACAGATGATAATGGGGAGCCTCAACGTACAACAACAATTACAACCTATACTTCTTTAGAGGAAATGGAAAGTGCTGGAACTAGAGATGCATGGAAGCATGCAATTTGGGTATCATTTTTATATTCTAATAGAGTAAAATCTGAAGAAGGCTACGCTCCAACACACAATATTGAAGGACCTATAAGTGCAGTTGCAGATGTAATACAAGATACCAAAAACTCCAAAAACAATAATACTCCTGAAAAGCAAAACGGTCTTACATTTCCAGATGAAATTATAGTTTTACAAAAACCTTCTCAAGAAGTATTTGACTTAGGTGTTACTGATATTAAAATTAAAACACCATCTAGTCCAAAACCTAAACCATTAGTTGGGGGCTCATTAAAAGTATATGATGTATATGAAAAACCATCTCCCATGGCTAAATATTGGAAAGGGTCGCCAACTTATACATTAGACGATTATAATTCAGGTTCACAAAATACAGGAGGTAGTGCAACTGATAGAGCCAATAAATTAATTGAGCAACAATGGGAGCAAAAAATTAATGATGCACTTAATGAAGAATAGATTCCCAGAATGATATTTGAATGGCTTGAAGAGCATAAAGAAGATTTATTAAAGGATTGGGAATTGGCACAAAAAGGTGATACATTAAATTATATTGAACCCTTAAAATAAATGAAATTATGTTTCTTGAAATTCAGAATGCCAAGTATTTAGAAGGGTATAAATTGCAACTTTATTTCAATAATGGAGAAACGAAAACCGTTGATTTAAAAAATAAGTTAGAAGGTAAGGTATTTGAACCATTACATGACATCAATATTTTCAAACAATTCTACATCAAGTTTAATACAATCGAATGGCCCAATGGAGCTGATTTAGCTCCGGAATATTTATATCGAATTGGTAAATAAAATTCCAGACGGCTTAGATGTGCGATAGCCGTTGGTTTGTATTTAGTGTGATGGTATTGTGTGTAAGGAAATCCAAATCATATAACATAGCATTTGTGATGCTAAAGAAAACAGCATTCATGAGTAGTAATTTATTCAGTTGTTTGAGTTTTAAGGCTGGTTTAGTATATTTGAATTAATAAACAATAGCCAAATAAAATGGAAACAGTATTTATATTAAAGGTATCTGATTTAAACCTTAGTTTTTTGACTGCAATAAAATCATTGTAGAAAGATTTATGCGGACAACTTACGTTTACGGAAACGAATTTTGGAATTTCTATGATGCTCAAAAAAAGCCTATTCAAGACAAAATTGACTGGGTGATTGGGTTAGTAAGAACGCTACCAATGGTGCCTGAAAAGTTTTTCAAGCACCTTCAAGGAACTGATGGTCTTTTTGAAATGAGAATAAAAGTAGGCAGTAATATTTATCGAATTTTTTGCTTTTTCGATAAAGGAAATCTGATAATTCTGCTCAACGGTTTTCAGAAAAAGACCGATAAAACACCAAAGAATGAAATTGAAAAAGCAGAACAATTAAAACAAAAATATTATGAAGACCAAAGCAAAAAATAATCTTATTTCGTGGAACGATCACTTAGACAAGAAATATGGTAAAGTTGGCACATCTACTCGCGATAAATATGAAGAAGAATTTGAAGCCTTTAAAATTGGTGTTCTAATTCAAGAAGCTCGTAAACAAAAGCACCTAACACAAGAGGACTTAGCTTTAAAAGCAGGAACAACAAAAAATTATATTTCACAACTAGAGAATAATACAAGCGACATAAGGCTTTCAACTCTTATTAGAATTATTAGAGAAGGACTTGGTGGGCGACTCAGATTAACCCTTGACTTGTAAGACGATTACGTTTTAATGTTGGAGAAATATTCTGTAGGAAAAATTATCCATGTTTCTGCCATATAATTTAATTATGATATGAATGCACAAACAAGACGAACTTCATAAACTCATTAAATCGCTTACCAAATCGGAGAAGCGGTATTTTACCATTAATGCTGCTAAAATAGATGGTAATAAAAATTACCTCAAACTATTTGAAATAATTGATAGCCAAAAAGAGTATAACGAAGAAGACGCGAAACAAAAACTGAGTAAAAAAGGTGTACAAGAACGTTATGCAATTACAAAAAAATACTTGTTTGATGTATTGATAGAAACCCTCATCAACTACACTTCATACGATACTGTAAAATACAAATTGCAAGAAACCTTAAAGCAAATTGAAGTGTTGGAAAGTAGAGAGGTTTTTTCTATTTGTTTAGATCATATCCAAAGAGCAAAAAAATTAGCATGGCGGCACGAATATTTTCCTGAATTAATAAGCCTCAACAGAATAGAAGATAAAGTAAAACGAAAAATAGTGGGCCGGTCTTATTCCGATACCAACATTGTTACTGCCGAATATGAAAAAATAATCGATTACTATACCAATTTTCTTGCCTATGAAAAGTTGCAGAAAAAAATAGAAGCCGCATTAATTACATCTACCACACAAGTGCCCGAATTAAATGAATTATGGAACAATGCCCTACTGCAAGACGAAAGTAGGGCCATTTCAATGCGCTCAAAAAATGTTTTTTATTTTTTACAAATTTTAAAGCATGGCATAGAGGGAGATTATGCAAAACAGTATTACTATGCTTACCGGTCGCTCTTGCACTATGAAAAAATGTTTGAAAAGGAATTATACGAAACCCCTCATGTTTATTTAATGCGGATCAATAATTTTTTAATTTCGGCTATTCATGCAAAACAATTTGAACATGCAGATCACTACTTTCAAAAACTACAAGAGTTTGAACAATTAAAAATTAAAGTTGAGTATAAAGTATTGGCAAAGCAATATTATTACCGTAACATACTCGATTATCTGTATTGCATTAAAAAATTTGATGAAGCAATTGTACGTATTAATAAAATAGAAAGTGATCAATTTTTATTAGGTAAACATGTTAAAAATAATTTTAGAGAAGCTATATATAACTCCTGTTTTAGAATATTCTTTTTAGCCGGGGATTATAAAATGGCATTGCATTTTATTAATCAATTGGTAAATCAAAAATACAATGCCATTGCCTTTTGGGGTATTTTAGCGCGTATGCTTAGTTTAATAACCCATTTCGAATTGGGTAATGAATCTAATATATTGTATGAAATAGAGTCGATGGAGCGTATATTAAAACCACTTGATCAAAAACCTATTTTAGAAAACATACTCTTATTGCATTTTAAAGAAATTTTAAAAATTTCTGATTCAAAACAAGCCAATCAACTATACGATATATTGATTTCTGAATTGAAAAAAACAAAACAAAATGCTACCGAAAAACTAAAGTTTGAATACTTCGATTTTATACTTTGGGCAGAGAGTAAACGCCAACGTAAATCGATGAAGGTATTATTATAAATAACATCGCTACATACCCATTCATTATTTCAAATTTCCAATATATGTATTTCATCTAATTCCGATTGAAAAATGTTTCTTTTAAAAGTATTGATATTCAATTTTTTGCCTGTTATTTTGGATGTATAATGCCGCAAATAAATTACTTTATAAAGATTTATGCTAAAAAAAGTATTTCTATTCTCTAATAAACAGATATAATTTTGCACTATGAATTATTAATAGATGATGTAAATTGATAAAAAGATTTACCTTACCTTTGTCGCAAAAATTTATTAACCCCATTTAAATTTCAAAACATGTTGAAGAAATTTTTACCCATTTTGTCTATTACTATTGGAGCTTTAGCTAATGCTAATGCGCAAAGTGCAATTACCCTTACTGAAAATGATATTATTGCAGTTGGCAATACTGCTTACTTGGTGAGTGATACAGCTGCCCTGTCTAGTATTAGTACTGAAGCTATGAAAAATGGAGCCAATGTAAGTTGGGATTTTTCTGCTCTACATAGCCATGTTAGTGATAAGATAGATTTTGTTACTCCATCCTCTACTACTTATGGATCATACTATCCAACAGCAAATTTATGTGCCATTACTCAGTCTACAGGATACAATGCTTATTTTACAAACTCAAGTTCCGGTTTTGTTATGACGGGCTTAGTTGGAGACTTGCTTGATAAAGGAATGGACATTAAAGCATTTTTAAGCCCTGGTCAAACTTTAATTGAATTTCCCAGCACATATCAAAGCACTTTTAATGCTCCTTATGTAGCAACTACAAGAGAGTATTATGGACAAATGGATACAATCGTTATTAGTAATATTAAATTTCCGGTTTTAATTGATTCTGTATATGCTAAATATACCTATACAGTTTCAAGTGAAATAGATGGATGGGGTACCGTAAAAATGCCCAATGGAAATACATACGATGCATTAAGACAAAAAAATGCAGAAACAGAAATTGATTCTCAATTTGTATATATTCAAACTATGGGCTGGATTCTTGCTGATGCAACAAACTATACAACTAATAGATTGCGTTGGTGGGCAAATGGAGTGGGTTATGCATTAGCTGAATGCAAGTACAATCCGAATAAAGGAAAAATTAAAGGAGAAGTTCAATATGTTTCATCTACCAATCCAATTGTTACTTCAATTGCAGGGATAGATTTTGATCAAGAAAGTATTTCTTTATTTCCTAATCCGGCTTCAAATCAAATAAAGTTTTCAAATTTATCTTCAAATGCTAGCCAATTAACGGTATTTGATATTGCCGGAAAAGAATTAAATAGCACAAATATTGAAATGAATAATGGTACTTGCAATCTTAATACTGCCCAATATTCAAATGGAGTTTATATATACCACATAACTGATTTGAAAGGCAATAGTATTCAAAAAGGTAAATTTAATGTGATTCATTAAGAATTTTAAAACAAATAATTATACAAAAAAGCGGCTCTAAAATAGCCGCTTTTTTAGTTTATCTGTATTTTTCTTTTAGGGCTTATTTTGTAACTTGGGCTGCTATTCCTTTTTGTTTCTGCTTTTATTTATTATTAAAAAACAACTTATTGATATGATTAAAAAAATCTTTTCGATTGCTATTATTGGATCTATTCTACTAACGGGCTGTAAAAAAAAAGACACTTCAGATGATAATAATAACAATAATAATACAACTACTACAACAGATCCCTATAAGATGAGTTCGGGAGATTTTGCCGAAGCAGGAGATACTGTTTATTTGGCTACAGATTCTGTTCCTAATGATTCTGTTGGTTCCGAAGGAAAAGATCAAACTTGGGATTTTTCAAATCTTACTATTGAAACAGAACAAACTATTATTTATAAATCGCCATCATCGTATTCGTATGGATCTGATTTTCCAGATGCTAATCTTGCATACGATCAAGGCAATGGAATTGCTGTTTTTGTGAATAAATCTTCTGAGCGCTCAGAAATAGTGGGTATGTATGGTGATTTAACCGGCCAAGGATTTATTGTAGGAGTAAATTATAATCCAAGTCAATTAGTATATAATTTTCCATTTACTTATGATGATTCTTATGATAATACTTCAGGATTTGAAACAACCATGGCAGTTAAAGAGGTTCCTGAATTGGTGGCTTTAGGTTTAGATGCTATAGCCGATTCATTTAGAATTAAACAACAAAATATTTTATCTACCAATGTAGATGCAGAAGGTAGCATTACTATTCCTCTTGGTACATACAAAGCAATACGAGAATATAGAGAAGAAGTAATAACAGATAGTATTTTTGCTCATTTTCTTTTTGGGGGATGGATGCTAGTTCCATACATACAAGGGTATTTTGAATATGCCAATCCGCAAACATTTACTACTAAAAAATACATTTGGTATGCCCAAGAAATAGGCTATCCCTTAGCAGAAGCAGGAATAGATTCTTTAGGCGGTGTTTCATATATTACTTATGTTAGTGCAAAATAATTTTTGTAAAGAATAATAAAACCCTATATTTGCACTCCCGTTTTTAGAAATAAGAATAGGAATGTTGATTTTGGGAGCTTAGCTCAGCTGGTTTAGAGCACCTGCCTTACAAGCAGGGGGTCACAGGTTCGATCCCTGTAGCTCCCACACAAAATTAATAAGCGAGAGTAGCTCAGTTGGTAGAGCACAACCTTGCCAAGGTTGGGGTCGCGGGTCCGAGTCCCGTTTCTCGCTCCAAATTGCTTCAATATATCCCTTACACAAGAATGGATATTTACTTCAACTTTGAACTTTCAAACTTGAAACATTGAACGAGTTTTTACGCCCAGGTGGTGGAATTGGTAGACACGCAGGACTTAAAATCCTGTGACACGCAAATGTCGTGCGGGTTCAAGTCCCGCCCCGGGTACATTAAATGGGACAATTCATTTTTGAAATTGTCCCGTTTTTTATTTCAATAAATTCTAAAAATACATAGCCCTACCATAGGATAAACAAAAGAATTTTGAGTTTATTACTGTATTTTTCAATCTCATTTTGTTATTTACAAAATTGTATCACCTTTGCAATAAATCATTTTAGTACTCATCAATGCAAGCGCTTTTTCAGCAAATTATTGATAATCCTCTTGCTTCATTAATAGTGATTGCTAATTTGATTATTATAGAAAGTCTTTTGTCTATTGATAATGCTGCTGTATTGGCAACAATGGTATTAGACTTACCCAAAGGCCAAAGAAATAAAGCCCTTAAATATGGAATTATAGGAGCCTATCTATTTAGAGGATTGTGCCTCTTGTTTGCTACTTTTCTTATCAAAATTTGGTGGCTAAAATCAATTGGTGGTATTTATTTATTGTATTTATCATTTGATTATTTTAAAACCAAGAACACAAAAAGTGTTCAAGATGATTTATTAAACAAAGAAGAAAATTGGTTTTATAAAAATACCATTGGAATATTTGGAAAATTTATTGCAACCATTATATTGGTTGAAGTAATGGATTTAGCCTTCTCAATTGATAATGTATTTGCTGCCGTTGCCTTTTCTGAAAATATTATTCTCATTTGCATGGGTGTTTTTATTGGCATACTTGCCATGCGTTTTGTTGCACAAGCCTTTGTTAAGCTTATGGAAAAACATTCCTTTCTTGAAACTGCTGCATTTGTTGTAATAGCAGTTTTAGGATTAAAACTAGTTCTATCCTTATACGAACATTATTATCCACAAACTAGTCTTAGTCAATTTTTATCAAGCCATATGGCAGATTGGCTTACTTCCTTAATAACAGTTTCTATATTTTTTATTCCGCTGTTAAGTTCATTACTTTTTAATTTTCCTAAGAGAGAAATAAAATAAATTGTTTGTATAAAAATGATACCGGATCATCTCAAAGAATTTCTTGATAGTAAAGTTGAACAATACAATATGCCCTTATTTATTGAATCAGATCCTATTTGTATTCCGCATCTTTTTAGCAAAAAAGAAGATATTGAAATAGCTGGTTTTTTAACTGCAACTATTGCATGGGGGCAAAGAAAAACCATTATTAATAATGCAAAGAAATTAATGCAGTGGATGGATTACAGGCCCCACGAATTTATCGTAAATTTTAAAGAACAAGATTTAAAACCATTTAAAAAATTTGTACACCGCACATTTAATGGAATTGACTGTGTTTATTTTCTTCAGTCGCTAAAAAATATTTACATCAATCATTATAATCTTGAAGATGTATTTAGTAAAGATAGTGATGAGGTAAAAAATAAAATTATTCATTTTCGTAAATTATTTTTTGAAATGCCTTATCCTTTGCGTGTAGCCAAACACATTTCCAATCCTGAAGAAAATTCTGCTGCAAAAAGAATTAATATGTACCTACGTTGGATGGTTAGAAACGATAAGAAGGGTGTTGATTTTGGAATATGGAAAAACATAAAGGCTTCTCAATTATATTGTCCTTTAGATGTGCATTCAGGAAATGTAGCTCGAAAACTAGGTTTATTAAATCGTAAACAAAACGATTGGAAAGCCGTTGAAGAACTAACAACACAATTAAAAAGTTTAGATCAAACGGATCCTGTTAAATATGATTTTGCTTTATTTGGATTGGGGGTATTTGAGAATTTTTAAAAACAAGTAAGCCAACTACAAAAAATGCAGTCGGCCTACTTGACAAAAACTAAATGGATTTTACTTAAAATTTAAAACTTGTTCTGAAATATCTTTAGGATTATACGGACTCAGATTTTTTATTCTCCCCTCAATAGTAGCATAACTTGAATTGGGAGCAGTACCACCTTGAACAAAACCGCCATTATTAAAATAACCGGGTGCTTGTGTATTATGCAAATAACCATTTACACTTACACTGTCAATAGTTGGCCAAAGGGCATAAATTTGTTCTTCAAAAACATTTCTTATTGAATAATCTTCGAGCAATACTTTTCTGCTGGTTTCGTTTAATTGATACGGAGGCAAACCCACTTCTGCAACACCAATATCAGCTTTTAGATCTCCCGATGCTGCAAATGCCCAATCAAAACCGGTATTGGTAGTAAAGAAAATGGCATTGGGATGATTTGAATTTCCATACATATCTACAACATCTCCCGTTTTTCCGGCAAACATTTTAAGGCTATTTACAGAATACGGATCAATTAATGGACTAGCAAGAGGTAAGCCTGCAATAGAAACTATCATGTGTTTGTCATACCCTAGTTCGCCAGCTTCGCTATAATCGATACGGAACATAGCATCGGGATAAAGAGAACTTGTAGCACGATTAATATTATACGGCTTAAGTATGGCAATGCCTTTTACTGGATTCTTGTTCCAAAAAATTTGCAATGCTTTACCGCTATCTGCACTTGATTCAGATTGCGCATCAGTAATAGTCATTTCATATTCCCAATTTACATTTTCAAAATCTGAGCTGGCTATTATATTTACATTCTTAGATCTGCCATCATCGGCACTCACATAAGAAAATGCACATGCCTGACTAAGTTTATAAGCATGTATAGTTGTAACAATGGCTTGCACAATTTCAGCAGAACCTTTTCCTAAATTGATAAAATTACCCAGGTTCGCATAAATATCTCCTCCATTTATTGTATCATCAGAGGCCGTTTTCATTTTTTGTGCAGTATAAGGCTGACTCATGGATGCAGGAATTTCAACACTAAATGATTCCGGCATAATGTTGTTATCAGAAGTGCTTACTTCTTTTTTACAACTTTGAAAGGAGAGGAAGAAAACATTAAGTAGTATTCCTGCGAGTAGAGCTTTACGATTGATGGTTATCATAATTGTTTATTTTTTGAGTTTAACATTATTTTATGAGCGCTTCATAGGTAATACACATGAAAATAAAATTACCCCTATAAACCATCCCTGCCTCCTCAAAGGGGAGGAGATTGATGCAAGAATCATTTGAGTAAAATAGAAATGTAAATTAATTATGACAGAACATTCTCCCCGCTTGGGGGAGTTGGAGGGGGCTTTTATTTTTTACAGGCAAAATTTTGCACAGCATACACCTTATTGGTTTTTTCATCAAAACTAATGGAAAGAGCCGTAAGCGTATAATCTTTGTTAATGATATTGGCAAAATGGCCAGAAGAATGTACCCACATATCTACAAAATCATTGGCTAAATCTTCATAGGTTTTATTGGTATGCTTTTTATTTTTTTCAATTACCAATTCGTTTAGATAAGTAAAAGCAATATTTTCTCCTACCAGATAATTTTTAGCACCAAAAAATTCAGCTCGTGTTTGGGGCGTTTTCATTTTTGCTTTTTTCTCGGTATGGGAGAGAATATTATTTTCCAAGAGATAATTGGCATGATAGCTTGCCGTTAAATATAAAATAGAATCGTTTACTAAAACAGTTCTCTTATTTTTTATTCGCACACTATCGATTTTGGTTTTAATGAGTTGCTCAATGTAAATTTTGTCAATCGTATTAACATTAATTACTTGGCAAAAACCAAAAAATGGCAATAATAATAGAATTAAAATTACTAAAAAACGCATTTAATTTTCAGATGCTTTTTTACAGGCCTTATCTGCAAATTCAGTTGCGGTAGCATAGCCTAATTTTAAAGCGGAGTTAAAGGATCTGCAGGCATTGGTATAATCTTTTAAAGCATCATAAGCCATTCCTAAATTAAAATAAGCCAAAGCATAATTGGGATCTAGATCTAGCACTTTATTATCATTACTTAAAGCTTTTTGGTAATCTTTAAATTTAAAAGCAATATTTCCTAAATAAACATACGAATCAGTATGATTGGGATTTAATTCAACTGCTTTTTCAAAGTCTGCTTGAGCAAATTTGTAGTCACTTTTAAGCTCGCAAATGGCAACTCCTCTATAATAAAAATAAATATAATCAGACGGATCGCATTTAATAGCATTACTAAAGTATTCCGTTGCAACGGTAGGATATTCAGCCTTTAAATAACAAAGACCTATATAAAAATACGATTTTGCATGGTGATCATTAATCTTTAGGCATTTTAACATGTCTACTTCTGATCCTCTAAAATCTCCTAAATCAAATTTGCAAACGCCTCTCTCAAAAAGAGCATCAATATTTTCTTTATCTGAATGAACAGCCTCATCTAATTCTTTAATGGCTTCTTCCGTTTTACCTTGTCGGTGTAGTGTTACCGCTTTATCATAATGAGGCTTGGCAGCTTCATTTTGTGCAATAGCAATTGGAAGAGAAATAAATGCTAAAAAAAGAAAAATATATAAGTTCTTCATAATTGATGGTTTATAAAACGAATTTAAGTACTCTGTAGCACTTAGCAAAATGAAGCTTAAAAATAATTCTTTAAAATAAGGTAGTGGTTTACATACTCATAAATACCATTCTCTAGTGAAGTAAATGGTTTGGTATAGCCAATATTTTTAAGTTTGTTCATATCTGCTTCAGTAAAGTATTGGTATGTATCCCGAATATCCATTGGTGTATCAATAAACTCAATATTCGATTCTTTTTTTAATGCTGTAAAAACACTGTTGGTTAGATCTAAAAATGTACGAGCCTTACCTGTTCCAAGATTATAAATGCCAGAATGATTTTGGTTTTGCATCAAAAACAAAATTACATCAGCCACATCTTTTACATAAATAAAATCTCGCAATTGTTTTCCATCTTCAAATTCATGTTTGTGAGATTTAAAGAGTTTTACTTTTCCATTTGATTCAATTTGATTGAATGCATGAAATACTACTGAAGCCATTCTGGCTTTATGATATTCATTAGGGCCGTATACATTAAAAAATTTGAGCCCTGCCCAAAATGGGGGAGTAGTTCTTTGATTTAAAACCCATTTATCAAATTCGTTTTTTGATTCTCCATAAGGGTTAAGAGGCTTTAGTTTTTCAATAAGGGAATGATCGTCTTTATAACTCAATTCTCCCAAACCATAAGTAGCAGCTGAAGAAGCATAAATAAGCGGAATTGCATATTGGGTACAACTTTTCCAAATGGCTTTTGAATAATTTACATTGAGTTCGTCAAAAATGGCTTTGTTAAATTCTGTAGTGTCTGTTCTGGCTCCAAGGTGAATAATTAATTCAACATCCATATAATTTTGATCGAGCCATTTGATAAAAGTATTACGATGAATGAATTGTTTTATTTGTTTGTGTTCGAGATTTAATTTTTTATCGGGTCTCGAAAAATCATCCACAACAATAAGGTCATTCATCCCTTCATCATTTAGTTGACGAACCAAACAACTAGCAATAAAACCTGCGACACCGGTTATAACAATCATAGAATCAAATTTAGTCATTTAAATTAATCTTAAAATAGCTTACATTTGTTTTACCATAAAAAGCGAAATGATGCGTAATAAACCAATATTCGACAAGCGTATTTTTTGGGATGTAAATTTCGAAAATATCGATTACGATACAAAAGCGCATTTTGTAATTGTGCGTGTATTTGAACGCGGAGATATTGAAGATATTAGACAATGTAGAAGATATTATAGTGAAGATTTGGTAAAGAAAGCCTTACTTGAAGCAAAATATATTATGCTTAATGGATTGTATTTAGCTGCGGCTGTTATTGATGAACCTATTCAAAATTTTAGATGTTACATAGAGAGGCAATCGAACCCAACACGCTATCCTTACTAAAAAGACTTAGCGCATTACCAGAACTAAAATCGTTTTCCTTAGTTGGTGGTACTGCTCTAGCTTTAAAGTATGGACATAGAAAATCTATTGATCTTGATTTTTTTACTCATGAAAAATTCGACAACCAACAAATCGCAAGTATTTTAGAGAAAGAATTTGGTCAAGAATTTTCTTACAAAAATCCACATATAAAATTTGGCGTATTTTGTACAATACAAAATATTAAAGTTGATATTATACATTATCCTCATCCATTAATTGCGCCCTTAGAGGTTATTGATAATATTGCCATGTATAGCAATAAAGATATTGCAGCCATGAAAATAAATGCAATACTTGGCAGGGGAGTAAAAAAAGATTTTTGGGATTTAGTTGAGCTGCTAAAAGAATTTACGCTTGATGAAATACTAGAATTTCACAAACAAAAGTTTCCATCTCAAATGCTCATGATTTCTATACCCAATGCACTTATCTATTTTGAAGATGCTGAAGAAAGTGAAGAGCCCCTTAGTTTACAAGGGCAAACCTGGAAAGAAATTAAGAAATTTTTACAACTAAAAGTTAGAGCGTTTTTAAGCTGAAAACTTTCTGAATAAAATTTACGATTATGACCAACGAAGACATTGCCGACACATTAAAATTCACAGCCAAGTTGATGGAACTACATGGCGAAAATGCTTTTAAAGTAGGTTCGTATAATAATGCTTCATTTAAATTAGACAAATACGAAAAAGAGCTTTCAACTCTTTCACAACAGGAAATTGAAGCCATACAAGGTGTTGGAAAAAGTATTGCCACAAAAATTCATGAGCTTATTGCAACAGGTCAATTGACTGAATTAAACCAATTGATTGAAAAAACCCCGGCAGGCGTAATTGAAATATTGGGTATAAAAGGCATTGGTCCTAAAAAAGGAAGAATGCTTTGGCTGGAAGCAGGTATAGAATCAATTGGAGAATTGTATTATGCCTGTAACGAAAACCGCTTGGTTGATATAAAAGGTTTTGGAGAAAAAACACAACAGCTAATTAAACAAGCCATTGAATTTTTACTGGCAAGTAAAAATAAATTTCATTATGCCACGGCTGAGTTTGCCGGAAATGAATTAATAAAATCCATCAAAGAAAAATATCCTGAGGCACTTATTTCATTTTGTGGAGCATTGAGAAGAAAATGTGAGGTCATTGAAAAAATTGAGATACACCTCTCCCCTAGCCCCTCTCCGAAGGAGAGGGGAAGTGATTTCATAGTTCCTTTAGTAGGTAAAACTGCAAACGGAATTCCGTATGAAATTTTTATTTGCGAAAGAAAGAATTTTTATCATCAATTATTTTTATTGACGGGAAGTGCCGAGCATATTGCCCAAATAAATACTAAGGGTTTAGAAGAATGTTCAAGTGAAGAAGAAATTTATTTGAAGAATAATTTAAATTACATTGAGCCTGAATTAAGAGAAACTGCTGCCACTAAACAAGTAGGAGAGAGGATTTCTTTAATTGAATTAAAAGACCTTAAAGGTATTTTTCACGTTCATACAAAATACAGTGATGGCAAACATAGTTTAGAAGAAATGGCCAAACATTGTAAAGAGTTGGGTTATGAATATTTGGGAATTAGTGATCACTCACAAACTGCAGTGTATGCTAAAGGCTTAAAGCCAGAAAGAGTTTTTGAACAATTTGCTGAAATAGATAAACTTAATCAAGAGCTCGCTCCCTTCAAAATCTTCAAAGGGATAGAATCCGATATTTTAGGAGATGGTTCTTTGGATTATGAAGAAGAAATTTTAAAACAATTTGATTTTGTAATTGCTTCTGTGCATCAAAACCTTAAAATGAACGAAGAAAAAGCAACTGCTCGTTTGCTCAAAGCTATTGAAAATCCATATACAACTATACTTGGGCACATGACAGGGAGATTATTGCTTTCGCGAGAAGGCTATCCGCTCGACACAAAAAAAATAATCGATGCCTGTGCAGCCAACAATGTAATTATTGAATTGAATGCACACCCTTATCGTTTAGATATTGATTGGCGATGGATTCCTTATGCATTAGAAAAAGGGGTTATGATTTCCATTAACCCTGATGCGCATAGCAAAGAAGGTTATGGCGATATGTATTATGGCGTTTGTGCTGCAAGAAAAGGTGCGCTTATTGCTGATATGACTTTTAATGCGAAACATCTTAATGAAGTTGCTGAAGTACTTACTAAGAAAAAATTACTAATGACGAATTGCTAATTATAAATGATTTCAAGAGATATGCGCAAACCTTTTCAACGTAAAATACTTCTCCAAAATATTAAACAGCTTATTCAACAAGCGCAAGCACAAGTGGTGCGTAATGTTAATACCACCATGCTCATTACCTATTTTGAGATTGGAAGAATGATTGTTGAGCATGAGCAAAAAGGGAAACAAAGAGCTGAGTACGCAAAAGAAACACTTAAGAGTATTAGCATTTATTTGTCGAAAGAATTTGGAAAGGGTTATTCAAGATCAAATCTTGAATACATGCGCAATTTTTATTTGCTATATAATTTACGTATACCCGTAAAGACTGGACTAACAAAATCCCAATCACTGATTGGGAAATCACCAAATACTTCAAAGGCAAAATCCCAACCACTGATGCGGAAATCAGATATTTCCTTTCAACTAAGCTGGACTCATTACATCCATCTTATGAAAATACAAGATGAGAAAGAGAGAAATTTTTACCAAATAGAAGTGTGAAAAAACAATTACAATAATAACCATCAAAAAAGAAAGAACATGAGAAAAGAAAAACTAATTATATTACTAATAGCTGCTTGTGTGTTTTTATTTTCTTGCGGGAGCAATTCGGGAGATGTTGTTAATATGCAAAAAGATAATACAACCATTAATATAAAAGGAGTAAGAATAGGCTTGCAGACTTGGGAGGAAAAAAACTTAGATGTAAGCACTTTTAGAAACGGAGATACAATACCAGAAGCAAAAACAAATGAAGAATGGAAAAAAGCAGTAGAGGAAGGAAAGTCGGCTTGGTGCTATTACGATAATGACCCTGAAAAAGGAAAAAAATACGGCAAACTTTATAATTGGTATGCGGTAAATGACCCAAGAGGATTAGCCCCTAAAGGCTGGCATATACCTAATAATTCAGAGTGGGGATTGCTGATTAGTTATTTAGGAGGAGATGATGTTGCAGGTAAAAAAATGAAAAACGAAAGTGGTTGGAATAGCTATGAAGGACAAAATGGCAATGGTAGTAATGAAAGCGGTTTGGCTGGTTTGCCTGGCGGATTTCATGGTAGTTTTTTTGAAGAGTTTAGCGGAATTGGTAATACTGGAGTTTGGTGGTGGATTTCAGGGAAAGCAATCGATACAGCTATACATCATGATCAAGATGATAACAGCGGTATTATTATGACTAGTTATTATGGTCTAGATTATAATAGTGATACTTTAAATAGCTATTATTTTTCTAACAGTTATGGTTTGTCTGTCCGTTGTGTTAAGGATTGATAATTTTTAAGCGAGCGAAAAACAAAACTAAAAAATTATGAAAAAAGAATTAATAACAGAATTGCTGCAAAAATTTGAACAAGCAGCTTATGAATACAAAGGAATAGAATGTTGGAGTGCCAGAGAGCTTCAGGAAATTCTTGGATACAGCCAATGGCGAAATTTTGTAAATGCTATTGAGAAGGCGAAAGAAGCCTGTGAAAATGCAGGAGAGCACGTTTCTGATCATTTTGCTGATGTCAGCAAAATGATAGAACTGAGTAGTAGCTCCCCTAACTTTTAAACATTCTAACTTTTCAACCTTTGAACTAAAGAAAACATGGGAATTAAAGCCGCACTCAGCAAACCCTTCGCACATATAGTCGCCCGTAGCATTCACAAGTGGAGTAGCAAGCCTATTGAAACCCAAGAAAAAGTTTTCTGGGATTTAGTGAACACCGCTAAACAAACGCTATTTGGAAAAGATCATCAATTTGATAAAATCAATTCTTACGAAGATTTTAAAAAACAAGTTCCTATTAGAGATTATGAAGGTCACAAACCTTACATAGAAAAAATTATTGCCGGAGAAAAAAATGTGTTGTGGAAAGATGTCCCACTTTATTTTTGCAAAACTTCAGGAACAACTTCAGGAGCAAAATATATTCCCATTACAAAAGAATCTATTCCGCATCATATTAATGGAGCGCGCAATGCCATTTTAATGTATATCCATAGAACCGGAAAAACAGATTTCATTAACGGTAAAATGATTTTTCTTTCGGGTAGTCCGGAATTGAGTAAAGTTGGAAATATACATTTGGGAAGGTTGTCTGGAATTGTAAACCATCATGTGCCACAATATTTGAGAAAAAATCAAATGCCATCTTACAAAACCAATTGTATTGAAGATTGGGAAACAAAAGTAGATGCTATTGCTGGAGAAACTATAAAAGAAGATATGGCTCTTATAAGCGGTATTCCTTCTTGGGTACAAATGTATTTTGATAAGGCGCTTCAAAAAGCGGGAAAGAAAACCATCAAAGAAATATTTCCAAACTTTTCTTTATTCATTTATGGTGGTGTGCAATTTGAACCCTATCGTGCCAAGTTTGAAAAAACAATTGGAGATAAAATTGATAGTATTGAATTATATCCTGCCTCAGAAGGTTTTATTGCCTATCAAGATGTGGAAAGAGAAAAAGGATTATTGCTATTATTAAATTCAGGAATGTTTTATGAATTTATTCCATCCAATGAATATTTTAATTCTAATCCTACAAGAATTTCTCTTAAAGATGTTGAGCTGGGAGTAAACTATGCCATTATTCTCAATACCAATGCAGGTTTGTGGAGCTATTCAATTGGCGACACAATTAAATTTGTTTCTAAAAACCCTTATCGTATTGAAGTAACAGGTAGGATTAGTCATTATACTTCAGCATTTGGGGAACACATAATTGCCGAAGAAGTAGAATCAGCAATGGTTGAAGTTGCAAATAAAAATAATATTGAAGTAACCGAATTTACTTTGGCACCACAAGTAAATCCAAAACAAGGTTTGCCTTATCACGAATGGTTTATTGAATTTTCTCAAGAGTATCCCAATATAGAAAGTTTTAGAAATGATTTGGATGCAGCCATGCAAAAAAAAAATATTTACTATCGCGATTTAATTAAAGGGAATGTTTTACAATCACTCATAATACGAAAGATCAAGAAAAATGGGTTTATAGAATTCATGAAATCACAAGGCAAATTGGGCGGACAAAATAAAATTCCTCGCCTATCAAACGATAGAAAAATTGCAGATGAATTGATGAAGTATATTAAAGATTGAAAGATTGTAATATCGCAAGATAATTATGAATATTGCATTACATGAAAAAATGCTTGCTTATTATATTTATTAGTCAAATAATTTTATTTGGATTTGCCCAGCAAAAACCAGATACCTTAAATTCAATTAAAAATACCCCATCCAATATTTCAAAAATAAAATCTGTAATTGGTAATAATTATAAAAAGCTTGAAAATTCTAAAACAGCTCAAAAATATATCTCTAAATATAATTCTAAAGTAGGGAAAGAAAATCCGGAAAAAGGAATGATATCCAATCCTGATTCCATTAAAAAAACGGAAGTAAACAATGACATTCAACAGGCAACTACTGTTATTTCGGGTAAAACATCCACGGATAGCATTGTATCTCGATCAAATACATCTTATCCAAAAGGTAATGCAGATAGTGTTTCTAAAATGCAATTACAAACTGAACTCGATAATGTTGAAAAGAGAAGTGCTACAGAAAAAATGGCCATTGAATATATTAACTATGGTGCTATGTATATGAATTTAAACAATGCCACTAAAGCGGCCTATTATTATGAAAAAGGATTGCGTGTTGCTAAAGAAGCCCAATCGCCACAAATGATTGAGTATGCATTAAAAGGACTTGCACGTGCTTATGCGCAAACACAAGATATACAAAAAGCTTCTCTTTATTATAAACAATATGTTGAAATGCAAGATTCAATGGCCTCATTAAAAACAAACATGGTAATGAATCAACTGCAAGCAAAATATGAATTAGAAAAAAAACAAGGAGAAATACAAACTCTCATTACTGATGATGAGGAAAAAAGAACTCAAATTCAAAAAACCTTAGCCTATATAGAAAAACAAAAGCAATATATTATACTTATAGCTATTACTTTAATACTTGCCGTTTTTTTATTGCTCACACTTTTTAAACAATACAGAGCCAAGAAAAAAACAAATGAAATATTGCTAAGTCAAAACACAAAAATAGAGAGCCAAAAAAAAGAGCTTGAAGCCAGCTTGCTTTATACAAAACAATTACAGGAAGCATTAAAAGAAGATTTAGATCATTATATGCAACTCGCATTGCGCAAACAAATGAATCCTCACTTTATTTTTAATGCATTAAATTCAATACAAAGTTTTGTTTTGCAAAATGATAAATTAAAAGCTAATATCTATTTATCAAAATTTGCAGGCCTTATGCGCAAAGTGCTTGAAAATTCACAACACCAATTAATCACTTTTGAAAAGGAATTAGAAGTATTGAAATTATACATTGAGTTAGAAGAGCAAAGATTTGATAACAAGTTTAATTGTATATGGGATATTGAAAACGATCTAGACCTTACTGAATATAAAATTCCTCCGCTGATTATGCAACCCTATGTAGAAAATGCCATTTGGCATGGACTGCTTCATAAAGAAGGAGAAAAAGTGTTGACTATTGGCATAACAAAAAACGAAACCCATATTACTTGTACCATCCAAGATAACGGAATTGGCAGAGAGGCTACCATGGCCATGAATAAAGAAAAAGAAAAAAATCACGAATCATTAGGAACTAAGATTACACAAAAAAGAATGGATCTATTAAATTCATTAAATAAAATTGGAATGACGGTTCAATATTTTGATCTTAAAGATCAAAATGGGTTAGCATCCGGAACAAAAGTTGAATTGATTATTCCCATAATAGAAGCGTATTAGTGAGACTCTATTTTTGTGAGCCTTATTGCGAAACAAAAATTGTTAGTCGAACTAATTCCGATAGTGAAACGTATCGGGATCAAGCAAAACAGATTAATTTAGTTATACTTTGTCTCTAATAATATTTTATACAAATAATTCCAAACGTTCCTTCTCCCTTATGGAGAAGGATTAAGAATGAGGCCTATGATAAAAGCAGTAATAATAGACGATGAAAAAAGTGCCATCACTTCAATTGAATTGGCATTAAAAGAATATTGCCCGGGAGTAGAAGTGGTAGGCTCCGCCAATAAAGCCATAGATGGGATAAAGGAAATTCAATCAAAAAATCCTGATTTGGTTTTCCTTGATATTCAAATGCCCCACATGACCGGCATTGAATTAATAGAACAAATGGGCAATCGTAATTTTGATGTCATTTTTATTACAGCTCACAATGGGTTTGCAATAAAAGCATTTAAACTAAATGCCATTGATTATTTGCTAAAACCTGTGAGTATCCCTGAACTTATTAAAGCGGTGCATAAAGTAAGCGAAAGCCGAGCTAACGGTAATATATCAGCACAAGATAAACTTGAAAAAATTAAAGCAGCCTTATCAGGAAAAGTAGGATTACCTTTTTCTGCAGGCACTGAGTACATAAAAATTTCTGATATTATCCGTATTGAAGCCGATGGAAGTTATTGCAAAGTAATAACAACAGATGGAAAAAACAGATTGATTTCTCGTAACCTAAAAGAAATGCAAACAGCCCTTGAAGGAGAAAGTTTTTTTCGAACCCATAAATCTCATCTCGTAAATCTAGAACACATAAAAAAATATTCTCCCTTAAAAGACGGAGGCTCTTGCGAAATGGCTGATGGTGTTCATGTAGAAGTTTCTCGTACCGTAAAAGCAGAGTTCTCTGCACTACTCAAAAATATTTTTAAATAATAAATTTCAGGTTCTATAATGTTTTGTATGGGTAATTTAGTTTTGAATAATTATTCCTTTCGCACGAAATATATTCCCAAATAAAAATTCAGTATAAAATCATTGATAAATATTTTTAGACGAGTGCGGAGATGTCCACTAAAAGAGCGAACCGTAAGTTTTGCGGCTTAGTAGGGTTGTTTGTGCGACAAGCAAAAGCTTATGGTTGGTTTTCGTGGTGCCTTTTTCTTTGTTTCTTTCTTTTGGGCATGCAAAAGAAAGAAAGGAAACCTACACTTCACAAACCCAAAGCAGCAGTTCCTTAGTTCACCATTTCAGTATTGAATTTATTGCTATTTCTTTGTTTCAAGATTACTAACAATTAAAAAATATTAATTATGAAAACGATACAAAAAATGATGGCCATTATTCTGCTTACAAGTTCTGTTTTATTAAACTCTTGTAAAGTAATGCAATTACAACCCTTAACAACAACTGAAATGAAAGACATGAAAATTACTAAAATTTCATTAGGTGGAATTAAGGCGGGTATTCCTGTTACCATTACAAATCCCAATCCGGTTGATGTAAAAGTTTTTCGCTCTCGTTTAGGAGTATCCATTAATGACATTCAATTGGGCAAAGCAACTATGCATGCTACTGTTATTCCTGCCAATTCTTCTGTGCAAGAAATTATAGAAGTAAAACCAAGCTTTTCTCATTTAGGATTAGTAGACATTCCTAAGGCTATTGCTACTGTTCAAACCAAAGAGCTAAATCTTTCAATAAATGGCAATATCAAAAGCGGACAATATTTTCATAAAACATTCAATCAAGTTAATGTGAGTGAGAAAATAGATGTGAAAGAAAAAGTAAAACCCGTGATGGATCTATTACACAAATTCAAGAGAAAAACACCTAAGCAGGTTTCGTAAAGGAGTAGTTCATAAGCTCTAAGCCGCACCTCATTAGTTTACTATTTCAACATTTGGCGTATTGATATTTCTTTGCTCAATATTAACAACAAATAAATATCGCATCCTTATTTGAAATGACTTTTGTTAAACGCAAGTCGCTTAAAGTCAATAGAATTATGCGTGTTTTCTCTTTTTAAAGATCAACTTTCAATTTACTAGAATGCGACTCTTGTGATTGTATGGCAGAGGAGGGACAATAACTTAATAATGAAATATTGATTTGAAAATAAATTTAAACAACCATAAATAGCATTAAGAGATTTTATTAAAACTGAACATTTAAAACTAAAAAAAACCTTATCAAAATGAAAACTAAAATCACATCATTATTTTTTCTAATCTTATTTTCGCTTTCAAGCAAAGCAGAATTTAATTCAAATTTTTTATTATCAAATACTGAAATGGGAATGAAAAAAAATTCCTCTTTAAGTCATTTAAATCGGGGAGGGGGAAACCATAGAGGCCCTAATGCTTATAAAACAGGAAACGTTATTATCTCCTTAGGTTATGGAGCACTTAATTTTTGGAAGTATGAATGGGCAAATAATTCCATTTATAATTATGATTATTATACCGGAGAAAGTTTATTGGCTAATTATAAGGTAACAGGTTTGGGTCCCGTACATTTTAAAGCAGAGTATGCCCTTTCTGATATTGTAAGCTTGGGATTAAGTGTAAATTATGTAAGTGCTCATAGAGAATGGACCAATTATTATAGTTATTACGGACAAAGTTATGCGAGTAGCTATACCGAAGGTGAAAATTATAGTTCTTTAAGCGTGTTGGGAAGAATGAATATTCATTTTGCTACTTCAAAAATTCTAGATCCTTATGTTGGTTTTGGAGTGGGATATAGAAATGCTAAAATTGAATATTACTCAAATGATCCATCTTATATTCCTACTGCAACCGCTGCAATAATACCGGTTGGTTTTGAAATGAGTTTAGGGCTTAGAGTATATGTTAGTCCTAATATTGGTTTTTTTACTGAAGTGGGATTAACCAAATCTTTAATACAAGGGGGCTTGGCGATAAAAATATAATTCACTAATTCCATTATAGTTTATCTAAGTTAAGTTTGTAAAGGTGCGAAATAAAGTTTACGCGCAGTTCACAAGCCCAAATTAACACTGGGTAATAGTCTCAATCAATCAGTTTAAAAACATCTAACAATGGGGATAAAAATTAAAGCTATGAAGAATCAATTTATAACACTCATACTCTTTCTTTTGGTTATTACTGCTTGTAAAAAATCATCTGAATTTGCAAAAATATCGGGAAATGTAATTGGAGAGGATAGTATGCCAATAGCTAATATAAAAATATATGTTGTTCAAACATTAGATTATGTAATTCCTCGATCGAGCTATGCTAAGGATGCAGATTCCATTGAAAGTGGATGGAGGGGTGTTAAGTTGATAGGTTCTCCTCACACAGAATACTCTTGGTATGATTCAACTATGACAGATCAAAATGGCAACTTTGAATTTAGTTATGACCTTTATGGAAAAGATCCTTATTTAAAAATTTATGCGAAAGACAGTGGGCAATTGTATGGAGAGTTTCCTGTCGATGATCCAACAACAGATATCACGATAAAAGACTGGGTAATAAACTATGTTGGTGTTAGACCTACAATTCTTAAATTAAATATTGAAAATATGAATCATACTGATACTTTGACTTGGATCAAAATATATGGAAACGGTATTATGAAAGAGGTTCAAAATTCTCAAGGCATCTCTGATACAACAATTTTTTTTGACGTTGATGATGTTGGACCATTCGCATTTCATTCAAATATTAATACGAATGTTTTTAAGGTTTATTGTTCGATGCAAGATACAACAGGAGTAGATTTTAAATACTAACGCTAGTAAGAACTAGTGATGGATCTATTACATAAATTCAAAAGAAAAACTCCTAAGCAGGTTTCATAGATAAGGTTTAAGCGCAGTTCACAAACCAAAAGCAGCACTGAGCAAACCAACTATTTCATGATTAAGGATTTTACTGTTACTTTGATAATATAAATTAATAAACAATTAAAAAAAACATTATGAAAACGATTAAAAATCTAACACAATTATTTTTTATCTGCTTTATAGCTGCCAGTTCTTTTACAAGCTGTACCAAAAGTGAAATACTAACTAGTATTCCCCCATTAGAATTATCTATTGGTACAAGCGTATCTAAATCATGGCAATTAGATTTAGTATATGATTCAACCGGAAACGATATAACCGGAAATTACTTGAGCTCCAATACTTCTTCTAAAAATTTAAACATTGAAAAGGACGGCACTGCAAATATGGTAACATACAATGATTCTACTACTACTACAGAAAATGGAACATGGGGTATTTCAAAAGATTTAACAGAAATTTATGTTGATTTTGGAAGCACAAAATACAGTTCAATGAATCTTAAACTAGATGATATGGAGCTGTGGTTAAAAGACAATAGCAACAATGAATACCATTATAAATTGAAGAATTAAGAGGTTTAGAATTCAATCCTAAAATTGAATTCTATAATAAAGAGCTTCGTCCAAATATAGACGAAGCTTTTTTTCATTTGTGTTTTCTTTTTTACATTTACTCATAAGGGCAGTTCTAAAAATTACTTTTCTGCTCCCCTCTCTCTTGGGAGAGGGGTAGGGGTGAGGTCGTAAAAAATGAATTTTTAGAACTGTCCATAAGCCATATACCCAATGAGTAAAATTTCCGCCACTATTATCACCTATAACGAAGCAAGAAATATTGAGCGCTGTCTCGATTCATTACTTGGCCTGGTGGATGAAATTGTGGTAATCGATTCTTTTTCTACAGATAATACGGTAGAAATTTGCAAACAAAAAGGAGCTAAAGTTATCCGGGAAAGGTGGATGGGATATGCCCAAACTAAAAATTTTGCGAACAGTCAAACCCAATATGAATACGTACTTTCTATTGATGCTGATGAGGCTTTGTCTGATGAATTAAAAAAATCTATTCTTTCCATAAAAAATAATTTATCAGGAGTATACAGTTTTAATCGCCTAACCAACTATTGCGGTAAATGGATTCATCATTGTGGCTGGTATCCTGATAAAAAAATCAGAATTTTTCCTAAAAGTAAAGTAACCTGGCAAGGAGCATTTATTCATGAAGAAATTGTAATACTTGAAAAAATAAAAGAGCAATATTTACCAGGAGATCTTTATCACTATTCATATTATACCATTCGGGAACACTATAAAAAAATTGAAAAATATGCTGAACTGAGTGTAAAACAAATGCTTTTAGATAAGAAAAAATTTTCTTGGTATCAGCCACTCACAAGTGCGATAGGTAAATTTTTAACCGTATATTTTTTTAGATTAGGGTTCTTGGATGGCTATTATGGTTTTATAATTGCACGCATTTCGGCCTATGGTAGTTATTTAAAATACAAGAAACTTAAAACACTACTATTGGCAAATGATTAAACAGTGGCTTATTAACATCGGTCTTGTTATTGTTTCTTTACTAATAGGATTGGTATTGGCTGAGGGCTTATTAAGATGTTTTCTGCCAACAGAAAAAAAAAGAATTATTTACAATCAAACACGAGATGTTTTTCAATACAATAAAGATCATGTTCAATTTAATGCCAATAGTGGATATTTAACCAAACCGAATCTAGATATTCCATTTTCAAATAAAGAATTTACAACCAACATTCAAACCAATTCATTAGGCTTTAGAGACGATGAAAATTCATGCCAAGATCCTGATGTGCTAGTTTTAGGCGATTCGTTTGGCTTTGGCTGGGGAGTAGAAAAGGATGAATGCTTTGAATCTATTTTAGAACAAAAAAGCAAATTGAAAATCTTAAACATGTCTGTATCGGGCTATAATAATGTGCAAGAATTGGCATTGCTTGATCAATGGGAGCAAACCTATTCTCTAAAAAATAAAACCATCATTTTGATGTATTATGTAAATGATATGCTCGACAATATTGGCACCACAGGTGTAAACCCAAGTATTGATAAAACAGAAACGTGCATTAAAATAAATGCTGTTTCTATGGCTTCTTATAATAATTGGATTGCCGGAGCCATTACAAATACATCTATGCAATTGGCTAAAAATTTCTACACGATATTCTATTTAAGAAACGCATATTCAATATTAAGAACCTTTGGGAAAGCAAAAGAACAGATACATACCATCAATCCAGATTATTTAACCGGGTCTGAAACAAGAATTTTTAGCATGATTTTAGAAAAGCTCAATTTTATCAGCCAAACCAATAATTGTAAAATAATTATAGCATATATTCCCTATTCGCCTTATCTTAAGAAGGTAAGGTATTCTAGAGAGTACTTTTTTCTTAAATACATGATGTCGGCATATAATTTCGACTTGGTTGATTTTAGTAACAGAATGGGCTATAAAGACTACTATGTGCTTGACGAACACTGGAATGCAAACGGGCATAAAAAGGCGGCCATGATATTAAATGAGTATTTGTTAAAAAAGTACGAATAATTGTAACCCTTGTGGGTTTTGAGCGTATAATACAAGTAACATTAAAACCACTTGCCATGACTACAACATCGTCTACAATGCTTAAAAGCATTACCAGCCCAAAGGTATTTTTAAACAATAAAAATATTTTTTTAATAGATGGTAGCAATGATGTGTACGGACTATCAAGCTATTTAAATGCTTACGAAGCTAATTCCTATATATCAACCAATTGTTTAGAGGCTTTCACAAAATTAGAACAGATTAACCAAATTGATTTAATTGTGTTGGATGTAAATACCACTGGCGTTAATGCTTTTGAAATGATACGTACTTTAAAAACAAGAGATGCATATAAAAATGTGCCCGTATTGGCTGTAAGCACAAAGTATGATTTAAAAGACAGAGAAAAATATTTGTCGGTAGGCGCAACTGATTATGTATATAAAGCCGAAGAGCTCGATTTTTTATTCCTTAAAATCAATCACATTCTTAATAATCCGGCACCTTGGAATGAGAAAGAAGTTACTACTGTATTGGAACTTTTTATTGATAATGTTAATGCTGAAAAATCTAAAGCTACCATACAAGCCGTTACAACTTGGCTCGAAAATAATACAACCAATAAATACGAATTAAAAATTGCCGATGTAAATGAAGACAAACGTTGGGCATTGAGGCGTAAAATTGTTGTTACACCAACCTTACTTAAAATTGCTCCTGATCAGCAAAGAGCCATTATCGATAACTTGAATAATCTGGATAAGGTTTTTAAGAAAATTGGGCTCTAGATCCTGCTTCAGTTTTTCTACAATAAATTTAAGTCTACTTTTTATTTGGCAATTTAAAATCAAAAAGTTCTTTCAACCGACATAAAACAAACCATTAAAAATTTAGCACAAAAAGGGTGGGAAGACAACATAGTAATTGTTATTGCAAAAATAACAAGATGATATAGATTTTATCTCTTCAAACCGCTACGCGGTATTAATTCTGTATGTGATAGTTTTATCTACAACAATATAACACCTACGGTGTATTTTGTTATTGCGTTTTTAATTGATAAACAACATTGATGCAAAATATTTATTTCAATTTGATTGCAACCATCCCGACAGCCCGCAAAAGCTGCCACTCCAAATCGTCCATTGCTTTCACACGAGATATCCTATAAATAAAAATCTCAACTTTTACCCACCCAAACCTTTATTAAACCATTTTATATGAACCGAAAATGGATGTTCTTCGAACTTCCATCTTCAGACTTCTAGCTCCCAAGACAACATTATAAAACCAAATTCCGTATCTTCGTAGTTTGTTTCATTTTTCTTTAAAAAATTCTTTTAACGAAACCTTGAACATTAAACTTTTAAACCTTGAACTTATAATTAAATGAAAGCAGATGTACTCTTAGGCCTCCAATGGGGAGATGAAGGTAAAGGAAAAGTAGTTGACGTACTTACTCCACAATACGATGTAATTGCTCGTTTTCAAGGAGGGCCCAATGCCGGTCATACCTTAGAATTTAATGGAATTAAACATGTATTGCATACCATTCCTTCCGGAATATTTAGGCCTGATGCTATCAATATTATTGGCAATGGAGTAGTGATTGATCCGGGAATTTTTAAAAAAGAAGTAGATTCTCTAAAAGCAAGAGGTGTTGACGTACATAAAAATTTAATTATTTCTGAAAGAGCACATCTTATTTTACCTACACATCGCTTAATTGATGCGGCTTCAGAAGCCTCAAAGGGAAAAAACAAAATTGGTTCTACACTAAAAGGAATTGGCCCAACGTATATGGATAAAACAGGCCGTAATGGTTTGCGTATTGGAGATATTGATAGTCCTGATTTTAAAGAAAAGTATCTTGCACTTGTTAATAAACATGCTCAATTGCTTAAGTTTCACCAATATGAATATAATTTGCAAGAATTAGAACCTACTTGGTTCGAAGGCATTGAACTACTTAAAACTTTTCAGCGTACCAACACTGAGTATCTTTTAAACCAATATCTAGCCCAAGGCAAAACGGTATTGGCCGAAGGAGCGCAAGGCTCTCTTTTAGATATTGAATTCGGATCTTATCCTTTTGTTACATCTTCGAACACTTTATGTTCAGGAGCATGTATAGGATTAGGCTTGCCGCCAAGTAAAATTGGCAATGTTTATGGAATTGTAAAAGCATACAGTACTCGTGTTGGTAGTGGTCCATTTCCAACGGAATTATTAAATGAAACAGGAGAATTATTACGTAAAGCCGGTAATGAATTTGGTTCTACTACCGGTCGCCCACGCAGATGCGGATGGCTCGATTTGCCTAGTCTTCGTTATACTATAATGCTTAGTGGGGTTACAGAAATTATCATGACAAAAGCTGATGTTTTAAATGTAATTGATACCATTAAAATTTGTACGCATTACAAGCACAAAGGCAAAACCATCGATTATGTTCCGTATGATGTGGCCGATAATACTGTTGAACCTGTATATGTAGAAATGAAAAGCTGGAAAAAAGACCTTACAAAGCTCAGCAATATCGAAGATATTCCTCTTGAATTGAATAATTATATCAAATTCATAGAGAAGGAATTAAAAATTCCTATTACCTTTGTTTCCGTTGGTCCGGATAGAACTCAGATTTTGAATAGAACATCTGTTTTGCAAGCCGGATAAACAAAGCTCCCAAGCTTATCCCTTAGAAATAAAATTGTATAATTTTTAATTTTTTAACTACTCTATGAGGACGTCTTTACTATTTATTGCTTTATTTTTAAGCATTGCATTCAACAATTTTAGTCAATCCATTACCATTAGTGTCGCCACGCAAAATGCAAATTGTAGCAATTCTACCAATGGCAGTGCAACAGTTACCGCAAGTGGTTGTTCCGGCAATTATACTTATACCTGGAATCCGAATGTGAGTTCTACTAATACCGCTAGTAATCTTGCTCCCGGCACTTATAATGTTACAGTAAGTGATAAAAGCGGCTCAGGCACAGCAAGTACCGATACGCTTTTTCAAGACAATTTTGATGGCAGCAGCAAATGGACTTTGAATACAAGTTCGGGCACCAATGATGCCCAAGCCAATAAATGGGTAATTGACGATTATGAATCATGGGATGGTGTTTGCGGATCAGGCAATTTAGTTACTGCCGGAGACAAAACACTTCACATCTATTGTAATAGTTCTTATTGTAGCTTAATTGGCACAGGAGCTATTTATGATGCAGGAGGTTTGCTCACTAAAACCACTGCCGATGTGTATTCCTATACAGCATCCAATATCAATACGGTTGGATATACTAATATCAATTTAAAATTTGCTTACCGTTGTTACGGACAAAATAATAAGGATTATGGCTCTATTCGTTACAGTACTGATGGCGGCACAACTTGGACAGATTTAACTACTAAATATCAATTACAAACTAACTGGGCTTGCGAAACAGTAGTATTGCCTGCTGCTTGTGAAAACATCTCTAATTTAAAATTGGCTTTTAGATGGAGAAATAATAATGATGGTAGTGGTAAAGACCCTGCATTTGCAGTTGATGATGTAGTAGTATTGGGTGATCAGCCCGGATCGCAATCTTGCAGTAGTGCTTCAAAAACGTTTACAATTTCATCTAACAGCAATCCTGCAATTATTGCATCTTACAATACTGTAAGCGGATTAGATACCATTTGTCCAGGCGATACATTAGGTCTTACAGCAAGTGGAGGAGTAAGTTATTCTTGGTCTCCATCCAGTACACTTATTTATTCTAATACACAAGAACCCTATTCTTTTGCAGCAACAACTACAACTTATACCGTTGTGGGCACTGATGCTAATGGTTGTCAAGGGACTGATAGCATCACAGTATTTGTACATCCTGCTCCAGTTGTTCCAAGCCTTACACAAAAAAATGATACCCTATATACACAATCGGGTTATGCAAACTATTTTTGGTATTGTAATGGCAAACCTGTTTCAAATGCATCAGGAAATTATTGTGTGCCCACTACAGTTGGAAATTATTATGTAAAAGCTATTGATAAAAATGGATGTTCTGCAAATTCATTAGTAATGGTGGTAAGTTCCGTTGTTTCAAATATTAATATGATTGAATTAAATCAAACAATACAAATTTTCCCTAATCCCAATAAAGGAGAATTTACGCTGAGTATTCAAAACCCAATAACAGCAGAGGCTTCAGCAATTGTTATGGTAAATATGTTAGGAGAAGAAGTGTATCGTACTCATCTAAACACTAGCCAAACAAAATATACCATTCAAACAAAAAATGTTAAGCCGGGCATTTATGCCTTGTACCTAAATGATAATAACGGTAAATTTGCAATCCAAAGGATTGTAATTGAAAACTAAAAAACACCTCTCCCTAGCCCTCTCCAAACTTGTCCTGAGCGAAGTCGAAGGAGGAGAGGGGACAAAGGCAACTCTAATTCAAGTTCTATCTTGGATTAAAACTGCGGTATATTTTGTTTGTATTTTGCAATTCTCTTTTCATGCCATTGCTCAAACAGGAGGAATTAGAGGTACTACATTGTCTGATAAAGGTGAGCCATTGCCTTTTGTAGGAATTTATGTTAAAAATATAAATTCAGGAACCTCAAGTAATCTCAATGCAAAATTTGAAATTAAGTTGGGTCCCGGAGAATATACTCTTGTGGTTCAATCTTTAGGTTATCAAACCGAACAGCAAATAGTGAAAGTTGAAAATAATTGGGTAGAATTAAACCTCATACTAAAATCGGCAACCTATTCTCTTGGAGAAGTAACTGTTGGTGTAAAAGATGAAGATCCCGCCTATGCTATTATGCGAAAAGCCATTTCCATGGCTACATTTTATCAATATCAAGTTCAGGAATATTCCACTAGAGTTTATACAAAAGGAGTAGCGAAATTGGAAAAGATTCCTTGGCTCGTTCGTAAAATAGTTTCTGAAAAAGAATTGAAAGAAAGCGGTGTTGATACAGGTAAAATATTTTTAGTAGAAAATGTTACGGAATTAAATTTTAAACAACCCAATGCTTATAGTGAAAAAGTTATTTCTGTTCGTACAAACATGCAAGATTCTTTACCAAGTCCTGTAAATTATATAAAAGGGAGTTTTTATTATCCTACTATTAATGAAAATGTTTCTCCCTTATCTCCTAAAGCACTTTCGTATTACACGTTTGTATTTGAGGGTTCTTTTTATGATGGAGAACACCAGATTAATAAAATAAAAGTTACACCCCGTTCAAAAGGAGATGGCGTGTTTGAAGGCACCATTTATATTGTCGAAAATTTATGGTGTATTCATAGTGTTAGTCTATCTGTTGTTAATGAAGGAATCACAACCGTTATTACACAATTATACAGTGAAGTGCAGAATAAAGTTTGGATGCCATTAATGCAAAGCTATGTGATATATGGAAGTGTTCTCGGACTTAGTTTTAATGCAAAATATCAAGCAACATGTAATAATTATAAAATAAAAATCAATGATAAATTACTGCCTCCTACAGAAGTGATTGACCAAAAAACGGAGAAAGATGAACTTGCTAATGTTACGCACGTGAGAAGAAGAGACGATCAAAGCCTCGATTCACTTTTACAGCAGGGAGATAAAAAGATCACTCAAAAAGATTTCCGCAAACTAATGAAGATGTACGAAAAAGATGAGGCTAAAAAGGAAGAAGCCCCTGAAGTAGTTTCAAATGAAACTATGGAAATTGATTCGATGGCTTATAGGAGAGACAGTACTTTTTGGCAAAATGAAAGGGTTATTCCATTAACAAATGAAGAAGAAAAAAGTTATAAACTTAACGACAGTTTGGTTGCAATTGAAAAAAATAAGAAGGCAGAAATAGATTCTTCAAAAGATAAAATATCATCCAAAATTATATCCGGCATAGGAAGTCTTCTTTTTTCGGGATATGAATTTAAATTTGACTCGAGCAGTACATTAAAATGGCAAGCCCCCATTACAAGCATTAATTATAATACTGTTGATCGATTTATTTTTAGCACAAGTTTAGTTTATGATAAAAATTTTAAAAATAAAAACGAATTAAAAATTTCTCCTATTGCAAAATATTCTCAGGCAAGGAATTTGTTTTACGCAAAGGGGAAATTAAATTATCAATTTAGCAAAGATGAAGATGCCGGAAGTATTTTATTAGAAGGCGGAAAAGATATTAGCCAGTTTAATTCAAACGATCCCATTCATTATTTTTTTAATGGTATTGCCACCCTTTTATTCGAAAGTAATTTCATGAAAATTTATGAAAAAGAATATTTCAAATTAGCATTCTCTAAAAAAATAACGGATCAATTATTTATTACAGCAAATGGAGAATTCTCTAATCGAACCATGTTGACAAATTCTCCAAATGCAAGACCATGGATTAATTGGAAACAATATGCGTTTACTTCTAATACACCGGTAAACAATGAAACTACCTCAACGAATTTCTCTAATAATAGAGCATTAGTAACAGAGCTTGCATTGAAATATTTTTTATGGAAAAAGTATAGCATTGAAAATGGAATAAAAACAGAAATTGAAGACTCTTATCCCGAGTTAAAATTAAATTATAAAAAGGGATGGAAAAATGTATTCAATAGTGACATAGATTTCGATTATATGGAGCTGGGTATAAAATACCAATATAAATTAAGAGCTAGGGCAATACTCAATACTGAAATTAATTGTGGAGGCTTTATCAATAACAATAAACTGTATTTTATGGACTATAAACATTTTGATGGCAACAGAATTTTTATACAAGAATCTGTTACCGGATATCGTTTGCTTGATTATTATAATTATTCAACTGCTAATTATTTTGCAGAAGGATTTTTTCATTTTCAAACACCCAAATTAGTGATTACCCAGTTTGTATATTCAAGAATGTTAGGTTTAAAAGAAAATATCTTTTTGAATTATTTATACACACCATCTTCAAACAACTACATTGAAGTTGGCTATGGCCTCGATAAAATTTTTCGATTGTTTCGTTTAGAACTCGTTTCTTCCTTTAATAATTTTAAATACCAATCATTTGGCCTTCGAATAGGATTTGCTTCCGGTTTAATGAAGTTTTAAAGAATTGTAGGAATAAACAATCTTCACAATTCAAAAAAAAATGTTAAGCCCAGGGTTCACTCTTTGTACTTACACAATAATAGCGGTAAATTTGTTATCTAAAGGATTTTAATTGACGACTAAAAAATATAAACTCTATTTATTACTGCTCAAGTGTAAATACTCACTCTCAGTAACTATAAAATGCTTTTTCCCCTCTCTCCTTCGGAGAGAGGTCGGGAGAGAGGTCTTTCTTTTCCTCTGTGTCTCCGCGCCTCTGTGGTTAAGTAATACCTACGCCCAAAAAATTCAAAAAGTAGAATTACTAAATGCCAATACACTTGAATATGACGAAAATAGAGGTTCTGATGTAAGGCGCTTAATTGGGAATGTTGCTTTTAAGCATGATAGCGTGTATATGTATTGCGATAGCGCTTATTTATATGGTTCTAAAAATAGTCTCGATGCCTTTGGAAATATTAAAATAGTTCAAGGAGATTCGGTAACCATTTATGGCGATCTTTTAAAATACGATGGTAATAAAAGATTTGCCCAATTAGATGGTAATGTAAAGATGATTGACAATACCATTACCCTAACCACGCCCCATTTAGATTACGATATGAATGCGCAAACTGCTGTATATACTAATTGGGGAACCATTGTTGATACCAATAATACATTGGTTAGTAAAATTGGTTTTTATTACGAAGTACGAAAACAATTCTTTTTTAAAGATCAGGTTACACTTACCAACCCAAAATATGTGTTAAAATCAGATACCTTAAAATACAATACCGAAACTGAAATTTCTTATTTCTTTGGCCCAACCACCATAACAAGTGATACCAATTTTATTTATTGCGAAAATGGATGGTACGATACAAAAAATGATTTTTCGCAGTTTAATAAGAACTCGTATTTACAATCGAAAAATCAAAAATTAAGTGGAGATAGTTTGTGTTACGATAGAAAAAAAGGATACGGACAGGCCTTTAAAAATGTGGTGGTACTTGATACTGTTGAGAACATAACCATAAAAGGGAATTATGGTTATTACTATGAAAATTCTGATCAATCGATGATTACGGATAGCGTACTGTTGATGCAAATGATGGATAAAGACACTTTATTTATGCATGCCGATACACTTTTTGCAACTACTGATACCACTTTAGAAAAACACAAATTAATTTACGCCTACCATCATGTAAAATTATTTAAACAAGATTTACAAGGCAAATGTGATTCTCTGGTTTATTCTTTTAAAGATTCTATTATTCATTTGTTTCATAATCCCATTTTATGGTCTGATGGCAATCAACTCACAGCAGATACCATACATTTAAAAACCGGAAACGGGAAAATATATTCCATGCATTTAAACAATACCGCATTTATAATTTCTTCTGTTGATAGTCTAGACACCATTCGTTTTAATCAAATAAAAGGAAAAATGATGATTGGTTATTTTCATGATAACGATTTGTATAAAGTAACCGTTGATGGCAATAGTGAAACGGTGTATTTTGCACAAGATGATAACCATGCTTTTGTTGGTGTAAATAAAGCCTTAGCAAGTGCCATGCTTATCTTTATTAAAGAAAAAACTTTCGATAGAATTTCCTTTTTAAGTGCCCCTACAGCTACTTTTTATCCTATGAAAGATGCTAAAAAAGAAGATGTGGTTTTAAAAGATTTTGTTTGGAAAAAAAATGAAAGGCCCTTAAATAAAAATCAAGTATATATTTGGTAATACGGACCGGCAGCTTCTAAAGCTTTTTCAAAAGATATATTATTAATCTTACTATCTGCCCAAGAAATAAGATCTAGCAAATCAAATAATCTTTGTTCATATATATCTAATGTAAGTGGTAATAAATTTTCCTTTAGTAAAACAAAGAAATGAGTCATTTCTGTTTTGCTTGTTATATTTGGCAAACTTAATAAGCTATTTAAAATAACATTTTCAATAGCACATAATCTCTTTTTCTTACGCAAAAAACGATAGTTAGATTTAATAATATAGCTGAGCATATCAAAATGACCCAATTCAAAATAGAGAATAAGCTTTAACATTCTAGCAAGACTCTGAATTTGTGGATGACTATCTTCATGGTAAACATTTATAATTTCATTTACCATTTGTAATGATTTTTTTAAATCCCCCATTATAAAAGAATGATACGCTACAAAATAGGTGATACAAATGGGATGTTCTTTATTTTGTAATAAATTAATTTCTTGTATTAATGATTCATTTTTAGCAATTAATTTTTCATTCTCTTTATATTTTTTACGAAGAGAATAGTAAGTCATTTCTAATCGTAAACACCAAGCTTTAATATCAAGTTTCCTTTTATCTCCCACTACATGATTATAGGTAATTAAGATATGCTTCAATTTATCTAAACTGTCTTGCCATTCATCGTCCTTATTTAAATAGATACAGTATAGATTAAAATTACACAATGCAGCAATGTAATATCTTAAATCATCTTCAATCCTATTTGGGAAAATCGTATATAATCCTAAAAACGCTTTATTATATTCATAAATTTTTTTCATATCCACCGCAAACATGTAGTAAATGCTATATATCATATAAAAATAGCGCTTACTATGAAAGGTTAATGCCTTATCAATATTTGATAAAAGTGGATTTGAAATGATTTCATTTAATTGCACTTTAGTATCATCATATCTAAGTTGCAAATCAGTATTTTTAACTAATGAATACAATTTATTCCACAGGTTGGTATATTCATTACTATTAAAAATATATTTCTGTATTTCCCTTCTTTTGTATTCCATCTCAGATAATACTGAGGTAATTTCGTTGGTATTAACAAATAAATGAACGAGTTGTTTCTCTATATGAGCATAAATTTCTAATAGATATAAATATTTTTCGTTCTCAAGCGCATATTTTTCAGCCTTAAGTAAGGTTTTATAGGATTGTTGATGCAAATTCTTTTTGTATAAGATATCACTGCTTTTTAAAAATTCTTGCAATTTACTTTCTACAGATGAATCACCGTAATAATTGCGAAGACTTCTTAAAATAAGATTATACAGATAATTTTTTGTTACGTGTAATTGTTTTACAAAACTGTGTTTTCGTAAACGGTATTTTAATATATCCTCATTATAATTATGGTCGTTGAACCTGTCAATTATATCAAAAAGTAAAACATAATTATTTTCTTCTTTTTTATTTGATTGTGAAGCAAAAATTTTAAAATACCTTTTTTCCGATGGAGAAAGAGATTTAATTAATGAAAAAAGATCGTCAGATTCCTTCATGTAAATACCGTCTTTATTTATGCAAATATATTAAAATACAGGCAGATATAAACATAGGTAAAATTTAAAATGTAGCCCTGAAGTATACAAAACTCAAAATTTTGTTTTTCCTCTGTTTTCATAAGCCATTAGTTTTGTACCACAAATTGAATGAGTAATAATTCAATCGTAGAAAACGAATCAATTATTTTAAAACATTACCATGAAATTTATCGATGCTATTTTTTCTGATTGTTTATTAAATACTTTAAGTGAGGAACCAAATGTAAATGATGAAAAGGAAGCTTTTTTAACAATTGTTGTTGCCTCCGCATGCGCAGATAAAGATATAGAGGGTGAAGAATGGGATAGTATTTATGATACGCTCTTTCAAAAAAAAATATTCAGTGAAGTTGATGATCTAAATGAATTACTAAAACAAAGTATACACAATGTAAAAACATATACTAGCCTTACCCAAGCTATATCAGAATGTGCCAAGTTTATTAAACCCGAAAACAAAAATACTCTTTTTGCAGTTTGTGTTGAAATGGTATTTATAAAAGGAAATATTACCAAAAAGGAACAATCCCTTATTGAACATTTAAAAAATGAATTAAATGTTTACGAAGAATTAGCAAAAAAAATTATTGAAGTAATGATGGTTAAAAATTATGGAAATAGATAATAAATATCAGGAATAAATAACATATCTAAAACAAAAATAAATTCAAAATTAATTAATCAATTTAAACCTCCCAACAATGAAAACAAAAAATGTAATAATGAGCACCGTAATAGCATTAGGCCTATTACTCCATTTTAATGCAAACGCCCAATTGAATCTTGGCGGAGTTAAAGTCCCAAAAATGGGAGCAAAAAAAAGTAATACTTCAGAAACAAATACAAATGAAGAAAGCAGCACTTCAAATGAAAATAACCAACAAAAAAAGAAATATACAGAAGAGGAGGTAAATAAAATATTAACCATGACTAATTATCCTAATTATAATGCAGATTATAATTATGTATATACTAATTATAACATGTTAAAAAATATTACGAACCTGCAATATGATACTGTTGGTTTAAAAACAGTAATGGACTCTCTTACCATTATCAATAAACGGCTTGAAGTTATCAAAGCTACTTATAGTGAATATTGGGCTGTATATTACGATTACAAAAAAACACCTGAAGACCAACTTTATCATTATTATTATTACATCAATAAAGTTGTTAAAGCCCACCAAACAACTATTGATGATCTGGTTGCAAAAGCACCAAACTATATACAATCTTATTCAAATGGAGCGGATCAGCTATATATGCAATGCAATGCGAGTCATTCGGTAAAAGATGAGAACGGACAAAATCGATATTATCAATTTAAATCACAATATGCTTCTGCTGCTAATTATATGATTGTATTAGCCAAGTCGAAAGGAATGAATGATCCTGTAGTAACAGAGAATTTAACTAAATACAATGCTGCCACAAAAAAAGTAAAAGAAATTATTATTAACGTTGAACGTGAAGAATTAGCAAAAGAACTTGCTCCTGTTGAAAAATACAAAGGTGCCGACAAAGAAAAACACAGAGCAGAAATTATTAAAACCTATAATGAATCTACGAGTTGGAGTAATTGTAGATCCGGGAAAATAATAAAGGTTTATTTTTTAGAAGAGCAATGGAACAAAAAAACAGGTATTGATTGGGACAATGGAGGAAAAAACTATGACAATTCTTTTCTTAATGTTGCACTTGTTGTAGCCGACAATGATAATCCTGAAAAAGCAAATGTATTGTACTCTTATGTTGTAAAAGACAATATTAATGGAGGTAAACTTGATTACAGTTACTGCTCATGTGGTGCCAATAAACAATATAGCATGCTCGTAAAAAATATTTCCGGTAAAATAGAATAGATCGTTTTATCTTTTTACCGACTATCCAAGTGATGCTATAAAATTGATGTGGAAATCCGCAAAAATTGCAAAAACAAAATAGAAATATAAATTAAAATTTTATTGTTTGTTAGGATGGAAGAACGTATTGCATTTTTTATAATGCATGCGTTCTTTTAAAAACAAATTGACTAAATAGTTAATATCTTAAAAAAAGAATAACTATGAATTTATTTTCCGAAACAGAAAAATCAAAACTACTTGAAAGACTAAGGGATTATACGATAGACTGGTTGCTTCAAACTAAATTGAAAATAGAAGTTGTTGAAAAATTTGGTTTAGAAGGAAAAATTTTCAAACTACGTTGATCTGATTTTTTGGGTAAACTGAAAGTTTTCGAAGCACGGCAACTTGGACACTAGAACTCACCTCACGTGATACAACAATTTTCTATATGGCAAGTCATTTACATTGGCATAAAGTAGATAGCTTCCTGAGGGTAAATTATGAGAAGCAATTTGATAATTGCTATAACCTTGCTTACAAGAACCACTAAAAATAGATTCTATTTTTTGTCCCATTAAATCATACATTTCGATACTTACTTTGCTATTTTCTTTCACATACAATTTTATTGTTGCCTCATCGGTAAATGGATTAGGAAATACTGTCATTTCATTATTGTTCACCATTTTTATAGCATTATTTACAATAATGCCTGAATCAAGATCATCTTCCCAAGTAGGGCGATAGGTGTATAATCCGGTTGAAGTAGCTGCTATAATAGATCCACTCATTAAATCAGGGATGCGTTCATCGGGCAAAAGCCTGAACATAAAACGGGAATTGTTATTTGCCAAATCATATAAATATATTTCTCTGCCGGTAGATACGTACACTGTATCAGGATTTTTTTCATTTACAGCAATAGATGAATATGTTTTATCTGAGTAGGAATTAAGATAATTAATTGTCTTGGCTCCATTTAACGACAATACAAATGCATAATTATTTTCGTACCCCGCAGCTAGGTACAAGGTGTCTCTCCCTCTTGGGTCAACTGCAATATCATTGATAGGCAAACCCTGTACATTTGTTACTGCCATTGAATTAATATCCGTTATCATCTTCTTCCAGGTTTGCCCTAAGTCAAACGATTTCCAAACAACACCTTTGTCAACATTTAGTAGTCCGGTTCCAACATAAATTACCGTATCTGCCCCTAAAATTCCTTTGGCAATGGTATTGCCACTCGAAAATCCCAATGGCGAAATACTGTCCCAGCTTAATCCGCCATCAGTTGTTTTCCAGATATTGCCTTTGCCTGAATCATAAGCACTATCTCCTCCTGTTACCGCAATAGCTGTGTCGTGATTTATAAAAACGATGTCGTTAACCTGTGGATTATTAGTTGTAAAGTTTGAGGGTGTTATTAAAGAAAATCCATTAGTTCCTGTTTTTGTTGTGTAAAATCCATAAGGACTACCCGCAATTACGTGTAATGAATCTGCAGGATCAATAGCTACGGCTCCAAAATTAATGGTATCAGATATCAATGGAAATTGCCCATAGGGTGTTTCCCATTTTTGTCCGGCTGAAATAGTGGTGTCGAGATAAGCTGTAGTATATCCTAATCCGGTTTTGGTGGCAATGTAAAAAATAGATTTATTTTCTGTGCGGGCAATTTTATTTACTTCCAATGCCGCTAGTCCATAGCTTGTTGTTTTAGTAAAACTTCCAGTAGTTCCGGTTGTACTTATTTCAATTGATTTGCCTGATCCTACAATTGTATTCACGTTGGTAGGATCAATTGCGTTTGCAGTATGATCAGTTCCTAATGTTTCCCAAGTGCTGCCCATGTCTTTTGAAATTGCATTTCCGGGAATAATTAAAATTGAATTATTGCTGGCACTTAAATTCCAATTGGTACTGTAATCAATATCGCTTAAAAAATCAGTTGCGGATGAATAGGAAATATCTGTCCAATTATTTCCTGCATCAAACGATTTATAAATTTTATATGCATTTGTATTTACATCCATGCCGGTAATAAATAAAGTATCTGCTGTTGTTTGTGCAGGATGTGTGAATACAGCACGAATGCCATTGAGTGTAGAAGGCAAGGTTAATTCCGTAAAATTTGTTCCATCGTATTTTAATAATCTTCTATTGTATCCATTTTCATCTCCGCTTTCATCTACCGCAATATAATAAGGATAAGCATTTGTATTATTTGATAGCGCAATGGAATTAATAGTTGAAGTAAGAGGAAAATTGAAGATTGTGGTAAGAATGCTTATCACATCTGTTAAGGGATTAATTTTTCCACTATCTTTTTTTACGATAAAAGGGCCAAGTGCCGCCATCAAATAATAATCTGATAAGGCAATAGCTGATACATGATGTGAAGCAAAGCCCCATTCAGTAAGCCTTGCCGGATCTACAACTGTTTGCCAGGTATTGGTGTCACCATTGCTATAGCTGATAACAGCTGAAGAATATTTTAATTTGGGATGATTGGTTTGCACGGCTACCCAGCCTTTTTGATTGCCTACAATTCTTGTTGCTTTTCCGCTCCAGCCCCTGCTTTCGCTTGCATCTTCCAATGAATCATTGTCAAATGCCTGGTACCATGTTGTAGCATTGTCGTCTGAAATAAACAAAGAAGCCGGTGTTTCAATTCCTGAAAACAGGCGATTGCCGGTTTGTGAAAAAGTTAAATCGGCACTGCTGCCTCCGTATAGCCCTCCATTATCAGGCATGATAATTTCTTCTGTCGAAGTTTTGTTTATTACAACTGTTATTGTATCTGAACATGCGTTGGCATCTATAACTACAAGCGTATAGGTTGCGGCAGCCAGGCCCGAAATATCTTCATTGTCATCATAATCGCCTGTTCCATCGTTATCCCAATCGTATAGGTAGGGCGCTAAACCTCCATTTGTTGTTACATCAACAGCCCCATCATTTATGCCTACTTCATCAACAATGTTTGCTACCAATCCAAGTCCATTTGAGCTTGAATTATAATAATAATTAATATTTCCATTACTCTCCCCAATAAAAGCATCCATATCTCCATCATTGTCTATATCTGCAAATGAGGGGGCAGAATAAAAGCCCACATCCACCCCATTAAAAGGATTTGCAGTTCCAGTTTGCAGGGCAAATACAGGGTTTGAGGAAGATCCAGTATTTTGGTAATAATAAATATTTCCATATGCCTCCCCAATAAAAGCATCCATATCCCCATCATTGTCTATATCTACAAATGAGAGAGCAGAATAAGACAACGCATTCACTCCATTAAATGGATCCGCACTTCCGGTTTGCAGGGCAAATACAGGGCTTGATGAAGATCCAGTATTCTGGTAATAATTAATATTTCCATTACTCTCCCCAATAAAAGGATCCATATCCCCATCATTGTCTATATCTGCAAAAGAGGGAGTAGCATTATAACCAACATCCACTCCATTAAATGGATCTGTAGCCCCGGTTTGCAAAGCAAATACAGGGCTTGATGAAGATCCAGTATTTTGGTAATAATGAATATCTCCAAATTCCTCCCCAATAAAAGCATCCATATCCCCATCATTGTCTATATCTGCAAAAGAGGGAGTAGACATACTGGCCACTTGAATTCCATTAAATGGATCCGTACTTCCAGTTTGCAGGATAAATACAGGGCTTGATAAAGATCCAGTATTTTGGTAATAATAAATATGTCCATAATACTCGCCAATAAAAGCATCCAGATCTCCATCATTATCTATATCTGTAAATGTGGGAGTAGAATTAGTACCCACATCTACCACATTAAATGGGTCAGAAATAGGATTGGTATCGGCTACAAATTCAATATTACATTGTGCATAGCCTTTGGCAGAGCTTAATAGGATGAGTAAAAAAAGTAAATATTTTTTCATGGGTTTTTAGTTGAAGCGATGAACCAATTCTCGCTGAATTTACGATAAAATGCTGTATCTTTGTTGGCAAATTTAGAACATCATGCGTTATCTTGATCCCAAAAATGATTTAACATTCAAAAAAATTTTCGGGCAACATCCGCATTTGTTAAAAAGTTTTTTAAATGCCTTAATGCCTTTAGAAGAAGGTCAAAAAATAGTTAGCTTGGAATATTTACCTGCCGAATTAGTACCTGAAATTCCTGTGTTAAAACATTCAATTGTAGATGTTCGTTGTGTTGATAATTATAGCCGACAGTTTATTGTGGAAATGCAAATGCTATGGACAGATAGTTTTAAAAGCAGGGTACTGTTTAATGCTTCAAAAGCTTATGTAAAACAATTAGAAAAATCGAAAGGCTACAAAAGCCTCGATCCGGTATTTTCTTTAAGCTTGGTTAATCAAGATTTTGATAAGGATACTGAAAGCTACTACCATCACTATAATATTGTTCATACAGAGGATTCGAACAAAAAAATGGAAGGCTTGGAATTTGTGTTTATAGAATTACCCAAATTTAAAGCAAAGAATCTTACTGAAAAAAAATTGCAGGTGCTATGGCTAAAGTTTATAGCAGAAATGGAAAGCTATAAAGAGGATTTGCTGAAAGATTTGTCGGAAATACCTGAAATAAAAGAAGCCCTGCTTCTTCTTGAAGAAAGTTCATACAGTACAACGGAATTAGAAGCATACGACAAATACTGGGATAGCATACGTTCCGAAAAAACCCTGCTTATAGATGCCGAAAATAAAGGAATAGCGAAAGGAATAATAAAAGGAGAGATAAAAGGAAAAAAAGAAAGAAACATTGAAATAGTAAAAAAATTACTGAGAAAAAACATGCCTATTGATCAAATTGCTGAAATCACAGATTTAACTGTTGAAGAAATAAGAAAACTAAAAAATGCTTAGGGGTTGAGGTGATTTTTGTGGGAAACTGAAAATTTTCAAAGCACAGCAACTGAGGCGCCAGAACTCACCTCACGTGATACAACAATTTTCTATATGGCAAGTCATTTACATTGGCATAAAGTAGATAGCTTCCTGAGGGTAAATTATGAGAAGCAATTTGATAATTGCTATAACCTTGCTTACAAGAACCACTAAAAATAGATTCTATTTTTTGTCCCATTAGATCATACATTTCGATACTTACTTTGCTATTTTCTTTCAAATACAATTTTATTGTTGCCTCATCGGTAAATGGATTAGGAAATACTGTCATTTCATTATTGTTCACCATTTTTATAGCATTATTTACAATAATGCCTGAATCAAGATCATCTTCCCAAGTGGGGCGATAGGTGTATAATCCGGTTGTGGTAGCTGCTATAATAGATCCACTCATTAAATCAGGGATGCGTTCATCGGGCAAAAGCCTGAACATAAAACGGGAATTGTTATTGGCCAAATCATATAAATATATCTCTCTTCCGGATGCTTCATATACAGTATCAGGATTGTCATTATTGATTGCAATTGAGGTAAAAGGATTTCCGCTAAAGTTGTTTATATAAATATAGGAACTACCTCCGTCCATAGACAAAATAAAAGCATATTCGTTTTCATAACCCGCAGCAATATATAATGTATCTGTTCCTCTTGGGTCAACTTCAATATCATTTATGGGAAGCCCCTGTATGCTGGTGCCTGCCATTGAAGTGGGTCCATTGTTTATTTTATTCCATGTAATGCCTTTATCATTCGATTTCCACAAATAACCTTTGTCAACATTCATTAATCCGCTTCCAATATAAATCACCGTATCTTTTCCATAGCCTAAAGCAATGCTGTTACCATTGCTAAAATTAGTTGGTGAATAAATATCTGTCCAAGTAAGGCCGCCATCAGAGGTTCTCCATATTTTTCCTTTGCCTGCATCATAGGTACTGTCTCCTCCGCTTACAGCTATGGCAATGTTATTATTTAGTATAGCAATGTCTTTTACTTGTGGATTGTTAGTTGAAAAATTTGAAGGTGTGATCGCAGAAAATCCATTGTATCCTGTTTTTGTTGTGTAGAATCCATAAGGGCTACCTGCAATTACGTGTAATGAATCTGTAGGATCAATGGCTACGGAGCCAAAATTAATGGTATCAGTTATCAAAGGAAAAACACCATAAGGAGTTTCCCATTTTTGACCGGCTGTTAAATTGGTATCAAGATAAGCGGTAGTATAACCTAGGCCGGTTTTTGTAGCAATGTAAAAAACAGATTTATTTTCTGTGCGTGCAATTTTATTTACTTCTAATGCTGCTAGTCCATAGCTTGTTGTTTTAGTAAAACTTAGTGTAGTTCCTGTACTTATTTCAATTGATTTTCCTGATCCTACAATTGTGTTCACATTAGCAGGATCAATTGCATTTGCAGTATGATCAGTTCCTAATGTATCCCAAGTACTACCCATATCTTTTGAAATGGCATTGCCCGGAATAATTAAAATTGAATTATTGCTTGCACTTAAATTCCAATTTGCACTGTAATCTACATCGCTTAAAAAATCAGTTGCGGATGAATAGGAAATATCTGTCCAATTATTTCCTGCATCAAACGATTTATAAATTTTATATGCATTTGTATTTACATCCATAGCTGTAATAAATAAAGTATCTGCTGTTGTTTGGGCAGGATGTGTAAATACAGCACGAATGCCATTGAGTGAAGAAGGCAAGGTTAATTCCGTAAAATTAGTTCCATCGTATTTTAATAATCTTCTGTTGTATCCATTTTCATCTCCGCTTTCATCAATGGCAATATAAAAAGGATAGGCATTTGCATTATTTGATAACGCAATGGAATTAATAGTTGAAGTAAGAGGAAAATTGAAAGTAGTTGTAAGAATGCTCATCACATCTGTTAAAGGATTAATTTTTCCACTATCTTTTTTTACGATAAAAGGGCCAAGTGCCGCCATTAAATAATAATCAGACAAAGCAATGGCTGATACATGATGAGAAGCAAAGCCCCATTCAGTAAGCCTTACCGGATCTACAACCGTTTGCCATGTATTGGTATCCCCATTACTATAGCTGATAACAGCTGAAGAATATTTTAATTTAGGATGGTTGGTTTGCACGGCTACCCAGCCTTTTTGATTGCCTACAATTCTTGTTGCTTTTCCGCTCCAGCCTTTGCTTTCGCTTGCATCTTCCAATGAATCATTGTCAAATGCCTGGTACCATGTTGTAGCATTGTCGTCTGAAATAAACAAAGAAGCCGGTGTTTCAATTCCTGAAAACAGGCGATTGCCGGTTTGTGAATAAGTTAAATCAGCACTGGAGCCTCCGTATAAGCCGCCATTATTTAATTCATAAACCAAAGTTGTAGAAGTAGTATCTTCACTTATATTGCCAGTAGTGTCATTGTCAATAAGCGCTGTTATAAACAGGTTAAATATAGAATTACTATTAACCAAGGTGTTTGAACCCAAAACCATTGACTGACTATTAAAGCTACCTGTCAAATAAAAATGTTGACCACTTCCGTATGCAATGGAAGGTAAATCTTCATAGTCATTACCTCCTATCGGAACTGCCCATTTTTCATTTCCTATAGAATCTATTTTTGCTAAAAATATATCGCGAGTGCCATAACTTCCATTATTTTGTAAAGTATCATTACCAATCACAATAGAAGATGATAAATAGAGTCCGGACAAAAGTATACCTTCATTGTTATTATCTAAAGAAAGTTCAAAAGGATAATCGTCACCATTGCCGGCAAAAGATTTAGCCCATATAATACTGCCTAAACTGTCTAACTTAATTAAAAAAATATCTTGACTGCTATTATTATTGGTCAGCGTATCTTTTCCACAGCTAAGGTCGGCCGTAAAATAGCCGGTCAAATATATATTGTTATTCGCTTTTACAGCATATATTCGATCTTCATTCGTAGACCCAACTTGATTAGCCCATAATACATTACCATTTGGATCCAATTTCATTATAATACCATCCGTTTTACCTTTGGAAGTAAGAGAATCAATTCCTAAAATTGCTGTTCCACTCATCATATACCCTCCAATAAGAATATTGTTATTTGCATCAATAGCCATACATGATGATGATTCCGTTACATCTGCCCCACCATATTTATTTGCCCATACCAAATCTCCATCAGCTGTATATTTAATCAAAAATATATCAGCATTATTATTTTGTACTCCATTCCCACTATTGGGTATAATAGTGTCACTAATGGAATTATTATGTTTATAATGAATTAGAAGAGAATCATTATAAAAATTACCGCTACAATAAATGTAGCCTTCATTATCAATTGCAATAGCTGTACATTCTTGTCCGGATGTACCTCCCATATTTTGAAGGCTCAGTGCCCATAATGCATTCCCACCTGCATCATATTTAGCTAGAAATATATCATCTGAAGAAGTGGAGTTTTTTAATGTATCGAAATGAAAAATTAAATGCTCTGAAAAAAACAATCCTGTAACATAACTATTGCCGGTAAGATCAACAGCAATGCCATTGATATAATCGTAGCTAGAACTTAGGGTTGAACCCTTTAACGGCTGAACCGCCCAAGCTAGATATCCATTCGAATTATATTTGGCAAGGTACGAATTGTCATAACCTACATTTGAACCTGAAAGAGATGTATTTTCAAACTCAACGCTATTAGTAGATGACCCTACAAAATGACCACATGTATATAGCCCGCCATAAGAATCTATAGCCATTCTATTGGGAGTTACTCCAGAATTATAATTTACGCTTTTGCTCCATTCGTAACTTGGATTTTGGGCAAAATTTATATTTGGGTGCAGCAATAAAAAAGCAAAGAAAATACGTATGATCTTTTTCATGGGTTTTTAGTTGAAGTGAAGATCTAATTCTCGCTGAAATTACGATAAAATGCTGTATCTTTGATGGTAAACCTGAAAAAATTATGCGCTATCTTGATCCCAAAAATGATTTAACATTCAAAAAAATTTTTGGGCAACATCCGCATTTGTTAAAAAGTTTTTTGAATGCCTTAATGCCTTTACAAGAAGGCCAACAAATTGTTAGCTTAGAATATTTACCTGCCGAATTAGTACCTGAAATTCCTGTGTTAAAACATTCAATTGTAGATGTTCGTTGTGTTGATAATTATAGCCGACAGTTTATTGTGGAAATGCAAATGCTATGGACAGATAGTTTTAAAAGCCGGGTTTTGTTTAACGCCTCAAAAGCTTATGTAAAGCAATTAGAAAAATCGAAAGGCTATAAAAGCCTCGATCCTGTTTTTTCTTTAAGTTTGGTTAATCAAGATTTTGATAAGGATACTGAAAGCTACTACCATCACTATAATATTGTTCATACAGAGAATTCGAACAAAAAAATGGAAGGCTTGGAATTTGTATTTATTGAATTACCCAAATTTAAAGCAAAGAACCTTACTGAAAAAAAATTGCAGGTGCTATGGCTAAAGTTTATAGCCGAAATGGAAAGCTATAAAGACGATTTGCTGAAAGATTTATCGGAAATACCTGAAATAAAAGAAGCCCTGCTTCTTCTTGAAGAAAGTTCATACAGTGTAACAGAATTAGAAACATACGACAAATATTGGGATAGTATACGATCCGAAAAAACCTTGCTTATAGATGTTGAAAATAAAGGAATAGCGAAAGGAATAATAAAAGGAGAGATAAAAGGAAAAAAAGAAAGAAACATTGAAATAGCAAAAAAACTACTGAGAAAAAACATGCCTATTGAGCAAATTGCTGAAATTACAGATTTAACTGTTGAAGAAATAAGAAAACTAAAAAATGCTTAGGGGTTGAGGTGATTTTTGGGGGAAACTGAAAATTTTCAAAGCACAGCAACTGAGGCGCCAGAACTCACCTCACATGATACAATAACTTTCTATACGGTAACCCATTAACATTTGCATAAAGCAAATAACTTCCTGATGATAAATTGTTAGGAGAAATTTCATAATTGGTATAACCTTGCTTACAAGAGCCAATATAAATAGATTCTATTTTTTGTCCCATTAGATCATACATTTCAATACTTACTTTGCTATTTTCTTTCACATACAATTTTATTGTTGCTTCATCGGTAAATGGATTGGGAAATACATTTAGTTCATTATTATCAATCATCTTTAAAGAATTGTTTACAATAATGCCTGAATCAAGATCATCTTCCCATGTGGGGCGGTAGGTATACAGTCCTGTTGAGGTGGCAACAATGATGGAACCTGTCATAATATCCGGAATTTGAACATCAGGTAAACTACGATACATAAATCTGAAATTATTATGGGCTAAATCATATAAATAAATTTCTCTGCCTGTTGCTAAATAAACTGTATCGGGAAATTGTTTGTGAATACCAATTGAAGTGTATGGTTTTTGTGCATAAGAATTTAAATAAGTATATGTTTCTGCTCCGTCAAACGAAAGCACAAATGCATACTCCTCTTCATAACCTGCTGCAATGTATAGGGTATCTCGTCCACGAGGATCAACGGCAATATCATTGATGGGCAAACCCAATACACTTGTTCCGGCTAATGAGGTTGGGCCATTTTTTATTTGCGCCCAGGTTTGGCCTATATCGTTTGACTTCCATATAAAACCAGTGTCGATATTTAGTAATCCTGTGCCTACATAAATTACTGTATCTGCACCTATGTTACCTGTTGCAATGGTGTTTCCACTTTTAAATCCAGAAGGCGAAACATTGGTCCAATTTCCCCCCCCATCTATCGTTTTCCAAATATTTCCTTTACCTGCATCAATGGCGCTATCGCCTCCGGTTACTGCAATGGCCGTATTATGATTGACAAATAAAATATCTTTTACTTGAGGATTATTTGTTGTGAAATTTGTTGGGGTTATTTTTGAAAACCCCATTTCCCCTGTTGTTGTTGTATAAAAACCATAGGGAGAACCTGCAATTACATGCAATGAATCTGTAGGATCTATGGCTACTGCTCCAAAATTAATAGAATCTGAAATAAGCGGAAATGCTCCATGGGGCGATTGCCATTTTTCTGCTTCGGTAAGCGTATCATTTAGATACTCTTTTGTATAACCCAATCCGGTTTTAGTGGCAATATAAAATAGCTTTTCACTTGCTGTGCGGGCAATTTTATTTACGTTTAGGGCTTCTAATCCATCACTTTGCGTTCTGCTAAATGTGCCCGTTGTGCCGGTAGTACTTATTTCAATAGTTTTATCAGAGCCAACAATTGTATTGATATTATCAGGGTTTATTGTATTAGCAGTATGAGCAGTATCACTTAATACTTCCCAACTCGTTCCTAAATCTTTTGAAATGGCATTGCCCGGAATAATTAAAATAATATTATTGCTCGCACTTAAATTCCAATTAGCACTGTAATCAACATCACTTAAAAAATCTGTGGCGGACGAATAAGAAATATCTACCCAATTTGCACCTGCATCATAAGATTTATAAATTTTAAATGCATTTGTATTGGTGTCTTTTGCAGTAATAAAAATAGTATCGCCACTAATTTGTTTAGGATGTGTAAATACTGCCCATATACTATTTAAGTTAGAGGGTAAATTAATTTTTGAATAAATAGACCCATCAAATTTATATAGTAAACGATTGTATCCATTTGTAAATCCGTTTGTATCAATAGCAATGTAATACGGATAGGCATTTGCATTATTTGCAATAGCAATACTATTAATAGTAGACTTTAATGGCAAGCCACCAACACTTGAAATACTATTTGTAATGTCTGTTGAGGGATTAATGGCTCCACTTCCCTTTTTAACAATAAATGGACCTAATGCTACCATTAAATAATAATCAGATAGTGCAATAGCAGATACATGATGAGATGCAAAGCCCCATTGGGTAAGCTGTTCAGGGTCTGCCACGGTTTTCCATGTATTGGTATCTCCATTGCTATAACTAATAACTGCAGAAGAGTATCTCCCTTTTGGATGATTGGTTTGCACAGCCACCCAATTGTTTTGGTTTGTTAAAATTTTTGTTGCTTTGCCGCTCCAGCCTCTTACTATTCCATTAACTGAATATTCAAGAGAATCTTTATTAAAAGCTTGATACCATGTTGATGCCCCATCATCTGAAATAAATAATGATGCAGGAGTTTGCATACCTGAAAATAAACGAGTGCCGGTTTTTGAATACGCTAAATCTGCACTGCCACCTCCATACAAACCTCCATTACGAGGAAAATAAATATGAGTAGTATCTATTATGCTTACGGTATCGCTGTAATCTACCAAAGTTGCAATAATCGAATTATAATCGCCTGCATTACCTGCATTTGCTAGCGTGTCATTTGATAAAACAATCGAGGAGCTTGTAAAGGTTCCGCTTATAAATAAATTACTTTGGTTATCTGTTGTTATATCATAGCCGTAATCATTTTGAGTGCCCCCATAACCAAATGCCCAAGAAACTTTTCCACTAGAATTATATTTAACATAGTATGCATCGTATTTTCCATTATTAGTTAGTGTAATGGAATCAGCAATAAAGTTTGAGTTTTGGCCATAACGTCCAGATAAATATACGTTTTCATCTGCATCTAGAGCCATTCCATAGATATCATCATATTGTGCACATCCCATTTGTTTTGCCCAATTAATGTTACCTGCAGTATCCATTTTTACCAAAAAAATATCACTATATCCGGTAGAAGTTAAGCTAATGGTATCAAATTGACTTGAACTGTAAAAAAGACCAGCCATATAAATTGAATTTTTGACTTCAATAAAACTTCCCTGATCGCTTGAATAGCCTCCAAATGACTTAGCCCAACCAATAGAGCCATTATTGTTTATTTTTACAATAAGAGCATCATTTCCTGATTTTTCAGTAATGGTAGATGGACCAATATGTATTGAAGCACTTGCCGCAGCATTCCAATATCCGGATATATAAATAGAGTGATCTAATGCTACACTAACTTCTGTAGCGCAATCTTCACTTATACTGTCTCCAAAACTTAAAGCCCATTTTAAACTTCCGGCACCGTTGTATTTTACAATAAATGCATCATTTTTTAGATTGTTTTTATTGATTAATGTGGTGTCATTTATACTATTGCCATTAATAATAGCATCTACAAACAAATTATTGCTTTTGAATTGGCCAACACAATATACATTACCATCATCCACAACTATTCCTTTCACATAATCAAAATCGCTCCCCCCTATATTATTCGCCCACATTACATTACCTCCAGCGTCATATTTTATAATAAATGAATCGGAATTTCCATTAAGAGTTAAGTTGTAATTGCCAAATTTTATTGAACTTGAACTGTAATACCCCGTAACATATATATTTCCATCAACATCAATGGCTATTTTATTAAATCGACCATCACAATTACTGTAAGAATTACCAAAGGCCCAAATAACATCGCCTTTAAAATTATATTTTACTATAAATGGATAATCAAAAGATTTTACTCCATTTAGGGTTGTGTTACCAAAGGTTGCTGAGCCTTGGGTAAAATATCCAGCTACATATAAATTTCCAAACGAATCAACAGCAGTTGTTAACGGAAAAATAGCTTCATAATTGGTTTTTATCCAAGAAAAATCAGGCGCCTGAGCAAATGCACTACAGAAACAAAAAAGTAAAAATGCACAAGAGTAAATTAATTTCATCTGTATATGATATTTTATATTGCTACAATTTCTTTTATCTCAAATGCTATGGGCACCATATTTTTATAGCCCTCGCCCTTTATGCGCATAATTTTATCTCCCGCTTCGTAATACCAAATTATAGTTGTAGAAAATGTATTGGATATTTTACTTAATGCAACAAATATTTTTAATAATTGTTTTGCGCTGGCTGAATTAAAATAACTAAATTTTATTTCAAAAATGGTAAAGGGACTAGGCTCTTGTATATATGTTTCTAGCCATTGTAAAATTTGAGAATAAAATACGGTTGGATCTTCAGGAAAAGATTTACCTGAAATCTCAAATTTGTTATTATCCTTATCTAAATTAACGTAAGGAGTGTCTTCAGTGGCTTTTATTTGTATGGGTTTTAATGCTGTCATAATTTATATGGTAACGCTTAATCCAAAAAATGAATACAGACTATCTTTTCTAAAAACTTGAAATTCTATTTTTCCTTCAGTCATTAAAGCTACATCTATTAATCCAATACCCGCCCCTCCTTTTTCTGAACCGGGGCCATCCATTAAAGTTTGAGCATACAATGTGCTTAGTTGAGATTCATTAAGGTTATTGATATTTTCAATATGCGGTAACCATTTTTTTACCGTAGCTGTAGCTACCCAATTGCCGGCACTTATTACAAAGTGATTGTCTTTTTTGCTCAAAATAAAAATACCTTCTTTGTTTCCTAAATATTTTTCTCCATGTTTACTTATATTTTGAAGCAATTCAATCAATACTAGAATAACTTTTTTAGCATGGTTAATGTCTCCTTTGGTTTGCACAATATTTTCTTCAATCATTTTTAAAATATGAAGTATTGCATTTTGCGAGAAATCGCCATGAAAAATGATTTGGGCATTTTCTTTCAACATCAACTCATATAATTCTTCAGAAAAAGAAATAGGCTCATCAGGAGCTGCAACTGTTTCTTCTGCATCAAAACCCATTAAAGTCAAGGGGTCTTCATTTTCATTAATCATGGCATCTAAAATACTCCTTGTTTTAACCTGTAAAGAAAATAGTACATCTTTATCGTTTAATTGCTTAAAACTAAAATCAGGTTTTTCTCCCGACTTTTGAGCCAAGCCCAGTAATTCTAGCCCGTTAATTTTTTTTTGTTCAATTTGTTTTACAATTTCTAAAAAATGGAGCTTGAGTTTTTGGGGACTTAATTGTTCAATTTGCAAAAGCATTGCCTTTACAAATTCTGTATGTTCATTTGAAAGATACTGAGCACTTGCAAAAAAATAATTGGCGTCATACGAGCGAACAGAAAAAAAATAAGGATCGCTATAAGCGGAATCGGGTTGTAAAATTGTTTTAAAGGACTCGATAACCAAATTGCCTACTTTTGTTTTAAAGCCATCATCTTTACTTGCTTTAGCCGTATAAAACTCACTGAAGCTTTTAATTTTTTCAGCAATATTATTATTATAGAGCCCACGATATAAAAAGCTAATATTATCTTTTCGGAGCTTGTTATATAAATCGTAAATGGTTTCTATTTTCACAAATGAGTATTTTAATAAAATGCTTTGCTGTAATACTTTTTTACTGCTTTCATCATGTTTAAAGTTAAGATTTATAAGTAGTACATCTTAATTTTTCTGTCCATGTAAAGGTAGTACCCCCAATATCAATAACGCCTAATTTTGGCGACATTCCCTAATTAAAAATAAAAAATCCTTTCTAAGTAAAACCTAAAAGGATTGTTTATTTTTAATTGATTGATGATAGCAAAGATTTATGCTTGTGCAGGAGGTCCGCCAAAATTCATGGGCAATACAGGACCATTATCAACTTTAATAGAACCATGTGCTGCTTCAAATTTTATGATGTTATCTTTTAATGCTTGCATTAAGCGTTTGGCATGTTGAGGTGTCATTAAAATACGAGACTTTACTCTGGCTTTAGGCATACCCGGCATTACTTTAATAAAATCAAAAACAAATTCAGAATTAGAATGTGTGATAATTGCAAGATTAGAATAAATTCCATCTGCAATTTCTTCACTCAATTCAATATTTAATTGGTTTTGATTTTTATCGTCTGCCATTATTTTTTGCTTAAGAACTTTATTTGAAAAATTACAGCATATAAATTAAAATGCTTGCTTAGCTATTTCCTCCAGCTCCCCTTTCCTTTGGAAAGGGGCTGGGGGATAGGCTATTTTATTTTTCTTCCATTGCAACTTCTTCTTCAGTTACCGTTTTCTTACTTTTCATAAGTAGTTCAAATTCTTCTTTACTACCCACTACTACTTTTTGGAAAGCTCTTGTTCCGGTTCCTGCAGGGATTAAATGTCCAACAATTACGTTTTCTTTTAATCCACTTAAGTCATCAACTTTACCATTTACAGCGGCTTCATTAAGAACTTTAGTTGTTTCTTGGAACGAAGCAGCAGAAATCCAGCTATCCGTTTGAAGAGATGCTCTTGTTATACCTTGTAAGATTGAACTTGCTGTAGCCGGAATTGCTTCACGTGCTATAACCGGTTTCATATCTTTACGTTTTAGCATTGAATTTTCATCGCGTAATTTACGAGCAGTAACAATTTGACCTGGTTTAAAAGTTTGAGAATCTCCAGATTCTTCAACTACTTTTTTACCAAATATCCAATCGTTTTCTTCCATAAATTCTGCACGGTTGGTAATTTGTTTTTCTAGGAATTTAGTATCTCCCGGATCTTCAATAAATACCTTACGCATCATTTGGCGAACAATTACCTCAAAGTGTTTATCATTAATTTTCACACCTTGCATACGGTAAACTTCTTGAATTTCATTCACCAAATATTCTTGAACTCTGGTTGGCCCTTGAATTGAAAGAATATCAGAAGGTGTAATTGCCCCATCAGATAATGGTGTACCGGCTTTTACGTAATCATTTTCTTGAACAAGAATGTGTTTAGAAAGATTGATCAAGTATTTTTTAACCTCACCGGTTTTTGATTCAACAATAACCTCTCTATTACCACGCTTGATTTTTCCGAAAGATACAATACCATCAATTTCAGAAACCACAGCAGGGTTAGATGGATTACGTGCCTCAAATAACTCGGTTACTCTTGGTAAACCACCCGTAATGTCACCAGATTTACCAGTTGCTCTAGGTATTTTAACAATAATTTGACCGGCTTTAATAGTTTGGTTTTCTTTTACTACTATGTGTGATCCTACCGGAATATTGTAGTTACGCAATACTTGACTATCAGACCCCATTACTTTAATAACAGGAATTCTTGTTTTATCACGACTTTCAATAATTACCATTTCTTGGAATCCTGTTTGTTCATCAGATTCTAAACGGAAAGTAAGACCTTCGATAATATTTTCGAAACTTAATTTACCCGCAAATTCAGAAATGATCAAGGCATTATAAGGATCCCATTCGCAAATTACATCACCTTTTTTAACCGTATCTCCTTCTTTTAAATTTAATTTAGCACCATAAGGAATGTTGCTGGCAGAAAGCACAATTCTTGTATTTTTATCTACAATTTTTACTTCTGCAGAACGTCCCACAATAATTGATACTCCTTTATTATCCGCATCTAAACCTTTTACAATTTTTAGTTCGTCAAATTCAAGAATACCGTCATATTTTGCTTCAATTTTTGATTCGGCAGCAACATTAGACGCTGTACCACCCACGTGGAATGTACGTAAAGTAAGCTGAGTTCCAGGCTCACCAATTGATTGCGCTGCAATAACACCAACGGCTTCTCCTTTTTGAACCATTTTAGCAGTTGCAAGGTTACGTCCATAACACTTAGCACAAACACCTTTTGGTGCTTCGCAAGTAAGTACAGAACGAATTTCAACCGATTCAATAGGTGAATTTTGAACTTTAGTAGCAATTTCTTCAGTAATTTCTTCACCTGAACTAACAAGTAATTCACTTGTTTGCGGATGGTAAACATCATGAAGCGATACACGTCCTAAAATTCTATCGTATAATGATTCAACAATTTCATTGTTATTTTTAAGTGCAGTTGAAGTTAATCCTCTTAATGTACCGCAATCAAAATCATCAATAATTACATCTTGAGATACGTCAACCAAACGTCTTGTTAAATAACCGGCATCAGCAGTTTTTAATGCTGTATCCGCAAGACCTTTACGAGCACCATGCGTAGAGATAAAGTATTCAAGAATTGAAAGACCTTCTTTAAAGTTTGAAAGAATTGGATTCTCGATAATTTCTCCACCACCTGCACCTGATTTTTGTGGTTTAGCCATCAAACCTCTCATACCGCAAAGCTGACGAATTTGTTCTTTAGATCCACGAGCTCCAGAATCAAGCATCATGTATACAGAATTAAATCCTTGCTTATCAGTAGAAATTTGATCCATCAATATTTTAGTCAAACGAGAATTCGTATGCGTCCAAATATCAATAATCTGATTGTATCTTTCATTATTGGTAATGAATCCCATGTTGTAATTACTCAACACCTCATCCACTTCAGTATAGGCTTTTTCAAGTAAAGGTTTCTTTTGTTCAGGGATAATAATATCACCAAGGTTAAATGAAAGACCTCCTTTAAATGCCATTGTAAATCCTAAATCTTTAATATCATCCAAGAATTTAGCAGATGCAGGCACCCCACATGTTTTGATAATTTCACCAATAATATCTCGTAATTCTTTTTTAGTAAGCAATTTGTTGATATAACCGGCATCTTTAGGAACAACTTGGTTAAAGATAACACGACCAACGGTTGTTTCTGTTAATTTGTTTTTCAATACACCATTTTCTCTTACATCAACTTTTACTCTGATGTTAGCATGCAATTCAACTTTTTTCTCGTTGTATGCAACAATTACTTCTTCTGGTGAATAAAATACGGCTCCTTCTCCTTTTACTTTTACTTCCTTAGTGCTTAATTTACTTTTTGTAATGTAGTAAAGACCAAGTACCATGTCTTGTGAAGGTACTGCAATTGGAGCTCCATTTGCAGGATTGAGAATATTATGAGAAGCAAGCATTAATAGCTGAGCTTCTAATATTGCAGCATTGCCAAGCGGAACGTGAACAGCCATTTGGTCACCATCAAAGTCAGCATTGAATGCAGTACAAACAAGAGGATGAAGTTGAATGGCTTTTCCTTCAATCAATTTTGGTTGGAAAGCCTGAATACCCAAACGGTGCAATGTTGGAGCACGGTTTAATAATACAGGATGTCCTTTTAATATATTTTCTAAGATGTCCCAAATAACGGCATCTCTTCTATCAATAATTTTCTTTGCAGATTTAACTGTTTTAACAATTCCTCTTTCGATTAATTTACGAATGATGAATGGTTTAAAAAGCTCAGCAGCCATATCTTTTGGAAGACCGCATTCATGCAATTTCATTTCTGGTCCTACAACAATTACTGAACGAGCAGAATAATCAACACGTTTTCCTAATAAGTTTTGACGGAAACGACCTTGTTTTCCTTTCAATGAATCAGAAAGTGATTTAAGCGGGCGATTTGATTCTGTTTTAACAGCACTTGCTTTACGTGTATTATCAAATAAGGAATCAACCGCTTCTTGTAGCATACGTTTTTCGTTACGCAAGATTACTTCGGGAGCTTTAATCTCAATTAAACGTTTTAAACGATTGTTTCTTATTATAACTCTTCTATAAAGGTCATTTAAATCTGATGTTGCAAAACGACCTCCATCAAGAGGTACAAGTGGACGTAATTCAGGTGGGATAACCGGAACAACTTTAATAATCATCCACTCCGGTTTATTTTCTAATCTACGATTGGCTTCTCTAAAAGCTTCAACAACTTGCAAACGCTTAAGCGCTTCATTTTTTCTTTGTTGAGACGTTTCAGTATTGGCTTGATGACGTAATGCAAAAGAAAGCTCATCTAAATTGATACGTGACAACAATTTGTTAAGCGCTTCAGCACCCATACCTGCAATAAATTTATCAGGATGGTTATCATCTAACAATTGATTTTCTTTGGGTAATGCATCAATAATATCTAAGTATTCTTCTTCAGTTAAGAAATCAAGATAATTAATACCTTCAGGCCCTTTGATACCAGCATTAATTACAACATATCTTTCATAGTAGATAATTGCATCTAATTTTTTAGAAGGTAATCCAAGAAGATAACCAATTTTGTTTGGAAGCGATCTGAAATACCAAATATGTGCAACAGGAACAACGAGGTTAATATGCCCCATTCTTTCTCTACGCACTTTCTTTTCAGTTACTTCAACACCACATCTATCGCAAACAATTCCTTTGTATCTAATTCTTTTGTATTTACCGCAATGGCATTCCCAATCTTTAACCGGCCCAAAAATTCTTTCACAAAATAAACCATCTCTTTCTGGTTTATAGGTTCTGTAATTAATTGTTTCCGGTTTCAACACTTCACCGCTTGATCTATCTAAAATAACTTCAGGAGAAGCTAATGTGATAGTAATGCGGCTAAAATCAGTTTTGGTTTTATTGTCCTTTTTAACCATGTTGTGTATGAATATTTATTAACTTATTATTTTAATAGTTTTAAGATGCTTCAACTCCGCTCAGCATGAGCAGAATGTCATATTGAGCGGAGTTGAACGCACTTTAGTCTAATCTAATATCTAATGCCAATCCTCTTAATTCATGCATTAATACATTGAATGATTCAGGGATTCCGGTTTGATGAACAACTTCGCCTTTTACTATAGACTCATATGCTTTTGCTCTACCGGTTACGTCATCAGATTTAATGGTTAACATTTCTTGCAAAATGTTTGCTGCACCAAATGCTTCGAGTGCCCAAACCTCCATCTCTCCAAAACGCTGTCCACCAAATTGTGCTTTACCACCAAGAGGTTGTTGTGTAATGAGTGAGTATGGTCCGATAGAACGTGCATGCATTTTATCATCAACCATGTGGTGAAGTTTAAGCATGTAGATTATACCAACAGTAGCTGTTTGGTCAAATCGATCTCCTGTTCCTCCATCATACAAATAGGTTTGTCCGAATTTAGGAACACCGGCTTTTTCAGTATACTCATTAATTTCATCAAGAGTAGCTCCATCAAAAATAGGTGTAGAGAATTTAAGGCCTAATTCTTTTCCCGCCCATCCAAGCACTGTTTCATAAATTTGCCCCAAGTTCATCCTCGAAGGTACCCCAAGAGGGTTAAGAACTATATCAACAGGAGTTCCATCTTCTAAGAATGGCATATCTTCATCACGAACAATACGAGCAACAATACCCTTATTTCCATGACGACCGGCCATTTTATCACCCACTTTTAATTTGCGTTTTTGAGCAACATAAACTTTAGCCAATTGAACAATACCTGTTGGTAATTCATCTCCAACCATTACAGCAAATTTCTTACGCTTGTATACCCCAACTTTATCATTGTGTTTGATATGGAAATTATGAACCAATCTTTTGATTAAATCATCTTTATCTTTTTCGCCTGTCCAATCGTTTGGATTAACATTTGCGTAATCTATCTTTTCAAGAATTTTTTGCGTGAATTTAATTCCTTTTTCAACTACAACTTCTTTAAAGATATTTAAGATACCGTTTGATTTTTTACCGCTAACCAACACATAAAGTTTGTCAACCAATTTAGCTTTTAGTTCAGCCGTTTCTTGGTGGTGTTCATCTTCAAGTGCAGTTACAAGGCTCTTTTCATCAACTTTTGCTTTACGATCTTTAATAGCACGTGAGAAAAGTTTTTTATCAATTACAATTCCTCTAAATGCAGGTGGAACACGCAATGAAGCATCTTTAACATCACCGGCTTTGTCGCCAAAAATTGCTCTTAACAATTTTTCTTCAGGAGATGGATCTGTTTCTCCTTTAGGAGTAATTTTTCCAATTAATATGTCACCTGATTTAACTTCAGCACCTACTCTAATAATTCCATTTTCATCAAGATCTTTTGTAGCTTCTTCACTTACGTTTGGAATATCAGCCGTTAATTCTTCAAGTCCTCTTTTTGTATCTCTAACTTCGAGAGCATATTCTTCGATATGAATGGATGTAAATACATCATCACGAACAACGCGCTCAGAAATTACAATAGCATCTTCAAAGTTATTTCCTTTCCAAGGCATGAAAGCTACTTTAAGATTTCGACCTAAAGCAAGTTCTCCTTTTTGAGTTGCATAACCTTCGCAAAGCACTTGACCTTTCTTAACTTTATCACCTTTGGCAACAATTGGTTTAAGGTTGATACAAGTATTTTGATTGGTTTTTCTATACTTAATAAGTTTGTATGATTTTACTTCACTATCAAAACTTACTAACTTTTCTTCTTCAGTATAGGAATAACGAATTACTATTTCATTTGCATCAACATACTCAACTACTCCATCACCTTCAGCATTAACAAGAACGCGAGAATCTCTAACCACAGTACCTTCAATGCCTGTTCCAACAATTGGAGACTCGGCATGCATAAGCGGCACAGATTGACGCATCATGTTTGATCCCATCAATGCACGGTTAGCATCATCATGTTCTAAGAATGGAATAAGCGATGCAGCAATAGAGGCAATTTGATTTGGAGCAACATCAATCATATCCAATTTTGTAGGCTCAATCTCAGGAAAATCTCCTTCGTAACGAGCTTTTACTTTTGGAACAACAAATGATCCATCAGGGTTAATTTGCGCATTGGCTTGCGCAATCGTTTTATTTTCTTCTTCTTCAGCAGTTAAATAAGTAACGCCTTTTTTAAGATCTACTTTTCCATTATTTACAATTCTATATGGAGTTTCGATAAATCCTAAACGATTAATTTTTGCATATACACAAAGTGAAGAAATCAAACCAATGTTTGGTCCTTCCGGAGTTTCAATGGTACATAATCTTCCGTAGTGCGTATAGTGAACGTCACGAACCTCAAATCCGGCACGCTCTCTCGATAAACCACCAGGCCCGAGTGCCGATAATCTTCTTTTATGCGTAATTTCAGATAATGGATTGGTTTGATCCATGAACTGAGAAAGTGCATTGGTTCCAAAAAATGAATTGATAACAGAAGAAAGTGTTTTAGCATTGATCAAATCAATTGGCGTAAATACTTCATTGTCTCTAACGTTCATTCTTTCTCTAATGGTACGTGCCATACGAGCAAGACCCACACCAAACTGGCTATATAATTGCTCCCCAACGGTTCTTACCCTTCTATTACTTAAGTGGTCAATATCATCCACATCTGTTTTAGAATTTACTAATTCAATTAAGTGTTTAATAATTGAAATAATATCAGGTCTTGTCAATACTTTTTGATCGGCCGGAGTATCAAGATTCAATTTTTTATTGATCCTAAAACGTCCTACTTCACCAAGATCATAACGTTTATCTGAGAAGAATAATTTATCAATAACACCTCTTGCCGTTTCTTGATCAGGTGGTTCAGCATTTCTTAATTGGCGGTAGATATGTTCTACGGCTTCTTTTTCAGAGTTACAAGGATCTTTTTGTAAGGTATTATAGATAATTGCATACTCGGAAGTATTGATATCTTCTTTGTGTAATAAAATTGATTTCGATCCTGATTCAATAATTTGATCAAGCTGTGCTTCTTCAATTAAAGTTTCACGATCAATCATTACTTCATTTCTTTCAATAGAAACAACTTCACCGGTATCCTCATCCACAAAATCTTCAACCCATGAGCGAAGAACCCTTGCAGCTAATTTTCTACCAATAATCTTTTCTAATTTTTTTCTGTTACTTACTTCAATTTCTTCAGCAAGATTAAAAAGTTCAAGAATTTGTTTATCACTTTCAAATCCGATAGCACGAAGTAAAGTAGTAACAGGTAATTTTTTCTTACGATCGATATACGCATACATTACATTATTGATATCGGTAGAAAATTCAATCCACGCTCCTTTAAATGGAATAACCCTAGCTGAGTACAGCTTGGTTCCATTGGCATGTCTTGTTTGTCCAAAAAATACACCTGGAGAACGATGTAATTGTGATACCACAACCCTTTCTGCTCCATTGATGATAAATGTACCCTTTGGCGACATATAAGGAATTGTACCCAAATACACATCTTGAACAATGGTTTCAAAATCTTCATGTTCAGGATCGGTACAATATAATTTCAATTTTGCTTTTAATGGAACGCTGTATGTAAGTCCGCGTTCAATACATTCGTCAAGAGAATATCTTGGTGGATCGATAAAATAGTCCAAGAACTCTAATACAAATTGGTTTCTCGCATCAGATATAGGAAAGTTTTCACTAAAAACTCTAAAAAGTCCTTCAACGTGACGGTTATCAGGATTCGTTTCTAATTGAAAAAAATCTTGAAAAGATTGAAGTTGAATTTCGAGGAAATCGGGATAACTAACTTTGTACTGAATGGATGAGAAATTGATTCTTTCGTTTGAGTTTGCAGTTTTTGCCGATGGCATAGGTAATTAAATTAAGTTAAAAGAATAAACCAAAGAATGATAAATAAAAATAACGCTTAGATCCCGCCATAAAAAAGGCGGGACTAAACGTAAAAAATTGTGTGGTAGTTTTGCTTACTTAAGCTCAACTTCTGCACCAGCTTCTTCAAGTTGTTTTTTCAACGATTGAGCCTGATCTTTATTCACTCCTTCTTTAACTGGAGCTGGAGCTTTGTCAACGATATCTTTAGCTTCTTTTAATCCTAAGCCTGTTAACTCTTTCACCAATTTAACGATGTTAAGTTTGTTTGCTCCTGCATTTTTAAGAACAACAGTAAATTCTGTTTTTTCTTCTACAGCAGCTCCACCTGCAGCAGCTCCACCTGCAGCAACGGCAACAGCAGCAGCAGCCGGCTCAATACCGTATTTGTCTTTTAAAATTGTTGATAATTCTTGAACTTCTTTTACTGTTAAACTAACTAGTTGTTCAGCAAATGCGCTTAAATCCGCCATTGTTATAAAGTTTAAAATGTTTAATTAAATATAAAGAGAGGCTCCATAAGGAAGCTTTTTATGCACCTCTTTCTTCCAAAGTTTTAAGTATTCCTGCCAATTTACTACCGCTTGATTTAAGTTGAGAAACAACATTTTTAGCTGGTGATTGAAGTAATGCAATCACATCGCCAATTAATTCATTCTTAGACTTAAGACTAACTAGAAAAGCAACTTGGTTATCTCCTTTATAAACTGATTCTTCAACATAAGCAGCTTTTAATAGAGGCTTAGGAGATTTTTTTCTGAATGTTTCAATTACTTTTGCAGGTACATTTGATATATCGCAAAACATAACGGCTGTTGGTCCGGCTAAAGTATCAGAAAGTTCACCTAAAGTAGTGTTACCACTTTTTTCAAATGCTTTTTTTAATAAAGCATTTTTTACCACTTTTAGTTTAATGTTTTTATCAAAACACAATCTTCTTAATTTATTAGTGTCTTCAACTGTTAGACCACCAATATCAGTAATATATAAATGACTAAATGTATTAACATCAGTTAATATTTCGTCAATCATTACATTTTTTTCTTCTTTGTTCATTTTTGTGCTTATTAAATGTTAGCCAGCATGTACCGTTTTAGCATCTACTTGAATTGATGGACTCATTGTGCTAGAAAGATGTACACTTTTAATATAATCCCCTTTTGCAGAAGCAGGTTTCAATTTTATAATGGTTTGAAGCAATTCATTGGCATTATCGGCAATTTTATCACTTGAAAATGATACTTTACCAATGGAAGCATGCACAATACCTGCTTTGTCAACTTTAAAATCTATTTTACCGGCTTTTACTTCTTTAACAGCTTTACCAACTTCCATGGTTACAGTTCCTGATTTAGGATTTGGCATTAATCCACGTGGACCTAATACTTTTCCTAAGGCCCCAACCTTGGCCATTACACTTGGCATTGTAATAATAACATCAACATCTGTCCAACCGCCTTTTATTTTTTCAATAAATTCATCTAATCCTACGTGATCAGCACCCGCTTCTTTTGCTTCCTTTTCTTTATCAGGAGTACAAAGAACCAATACTCTTGTTACTTTACCAGAGCCATGAGGCAATGTTACAATACCTCTTACCATTTGATTGGCTTTTTTAGGATCGATACCTAAACGCACATCAACATCAACAGAAGAATCAAACTTGGTGAATGTAACTTCTTTTACAATTTTAGCAGCTTCGGCAATAGTGTATGATTTTGTTTTGTCATACTTAGCAAGAACCTGTTTTCTTTTTTTAGAAATAGTAGCCATTTTTATAAATTTATTTTACTGTAATTCCCATACTTTTTGCCGTACCCTCAACCATTGACATGGCGGATTCAATTGTAAAACAATTAAGATCGGGCATTTTTTCTTGTGCAATTTTTCTTACTTGCTCTTTAGTAACACTAGCAATTTTTTTTCTATTAGGTTCAGCAGATCCTAATTTTTGTTTTGTTACTTCTAATAATTGTATAGCAACCGGAGGCGTTTTAACAATAAAATCAAAAGATTTATCATTATACACGGTAATGATTACAGGCAATACTTTGCCTGCCCTATCTTGAGTTTTTGCATTAAATTGTTTGCAAAATTCCATAATGTTTACACCTTTTGAACCTAATGCCGGTCCAATTGGAGGAGCTGGATTTGCTGCACCACCTTTTATTTGTAACTTAATTAAACCTGATACTACTTTTGCCATTATTGAAACGTTTTATTTTATCAAACAATTTAAAATCTATCTACTAATTTTATTCTTTTGCAACTTGCATATAACTTAATTCTAATGGAGTTTTTCTTCCAAAAATTTTCACCATTACTTTCAATTTTTTCTTTTCTTCATTTATATTTTCAATTACTCCTGTAAAACTATTAAATGGTCCATCCACAACTTTCACCGTTTCTCCAACAATAAAAGGAACATTCATTTCGCTTTGCGTTTCAGAAAGTTCATCAACTTTACCTAATATTCTATTTACTTCTGACTGTCTTAAGGGCTCAGGCATTCCCTTTCCACTCTTTTCTCCCAAAAACCCTAATACACCTGTTACACTTTTTATAACATGAGGCACTTCTCCAACCAAAATAGCTTCAATTACAATATATCCAGGAAAATAAAATTTTTCTCTACTAACTTTTTTTCCATTTTTTATTTGATACACTTTTTCAGTAGGAACAAGAACTTGAGAAACATATTCACCCAATCCATGTCGGGTAATTTCATTTTCAATGTATGTTTTTACCTTCTTCTCCTGTCCACTTACTGCCTTAACAACATACCACTGCCTTACATTCTCTTTCTTTTCTTGCTTTGTTTCACTCATAACCATTAATTCTTCTTTATTTTAAAGCAGGTTTAACCCTTTACAACATATTCATAATACATACCTAGCAAACCTTTCCAATATTGGGTTGTATTTGCACCGGTAAAAAAGTCCATCATAAAAACAACAAGAGCAAAAATAATACAAGCAATTGCAACAATTACCGCACTATCTTGTAGTTCTTTCCAGTTTGGCCAAGTTACTTTAGTAACTAGCTCTGAATAGGCTTCATTTATATATTCTGATACTTTTGACATATTTTTCTTTTTCTGCACGGGTGGCAGGAATCGAACCTACAACCAATAGTTTTGGAGACTACTACTCTGCCAATTGAGCTACACCCGTAAATTAAGTTCGATAAAAAAAGTAGGTGTAATTTATATCACACCTACTTTTAATGTTTGTTATTTTAAAATTTCTGTAATTTGACCCGCGCCAACAGTTCTACCACCTTCACGGATAGCAAAACGTAATCCTTTATTCATTGCTACAGTTGTAATAAGTTTAACAGTAATAGTAAGGTTATCACCCGGCATTACCATTTCTCTACCTGCAGGAAGTTCAATTTCTCCAGTTACGTCTGTTGTTCTTAAGTAGAACTGAGGACGGTATTTATTTTGAAATGGAGTATGACGTCCACCTTCTTCTTTTTTAAGAATATAAACTTCAGCTTTGAATTCAGTATGAGGAGTAATTGATCCAGGCTTAGCAATTACCATACCTCTACAAATATCATCTTTTTCAACACCTCTTAAAAGCAATCCTACGTTATCACCTGCCTCACCTCTATCAAGAAGTTTACGGAACATTTCAACGCCAGTTACAATAGATTTCTTTTTGTCAGAACCCATACCAATAATTTCAACCTCATCACCAACATTGGTAACACCGGTTTCAATTCTACCAGTAGCAACAGTACCACGACCAGTAATTGAAAATACATCTTCAACTGGCATTAAGAATGGTTTTTCAACCTCTCTTACAGGAACCGGAATAAATGTATCAACAGCATTCATTAATTCTTCAATGGTAGCTACCCATTTTGGATCTCCATTTAATCCACCAAGAGCAGAACCTTTTATAATTGGAGTATTAGCACCATCAAATTGATAGAATGTTAATAATTCTCTGATTTCAATTTCAACTAGTTCAATCATTTCAGCATCATCAACCATGTCAACTTTGTTCATAAAAACAACAAGTTTAGGTACACCAACCTGACGAGCAAGAAGAATATGTTCTCTTGTTTGAGGCATTGGGCCATCAGTAGCAGCTACCACTAGAATAGCGCCATCCATTTGTGCAGCACCTGTAACCATGTTTTTTACATAGTCAGCATGGCCCGGACAGTCAACGTGAGCATAATGTCTAGCTTCTGTTTGATACTCAACATGAGATGTATTGATAGTAATACCCCTTTCTTTTTCTTCAGGAGCATTATCGATAGAATCGAAAGATCTTTTTTCTGCAAAACCTTTTCCTGCCAATACAGTTGTAATAGCCGCAGTTAATGTAGTTTTACCGTGGTCAACGTGACCAATTGTACCGATGTTTACGTGAGGCTTGGTGCGCTCAAATTTTTCTTTAGCCATGGTTGCTTCTTTTTTAGATTAAATAAACTTTTTAAATAGGTTGTTAATAAAAATTATAAATATTTAGAGCCAATGACGGGACTTGAACCCGTGACCTCTTCCTTACCAAGGAAACACTCTACCAGCTGAGCTACATCGGCCTTTCCTGGTAAGGCAATTGACACTTTTTACCATCTGCCTCTGAGCGAAAAACAACCTTGACACTTTCAAAAAAACTATGAATGCATCAATTTTACTTTACACTTAGAGCGGGAGACGAGACTCGAACCCGCGACCCTCAGCTTGGAAGGCTGATGCTCTACCAACTGAGCTACTCCCGCTTATTTGGTTCCTTTATATTTTTAGGCTAAGGATAGTTTAGAAAATTTCTTTACTTTTCCTTAGCTCAACATTCAATTGGCAATTAGTGGGGCGAGATGGATTCGAACCACCGAAGGTAAAACCAGCAGATTTACAGTCTGCCCCATTTGGCCACTCTGGTATCGCCCCTCCGCACTTTGTATAAGAACTGAGCCGGTGGAGGGATTCGAACCCCCGACCAGCTGATTACAAATCAGCTGCTCTGGCCAACTGAGCTACACCGGCAAACCCGTTGATTTTTAGTCTGTTATAATAAATATAAATGCAGACCCCTTTTTAGGGTCTGCAAATGTATAAAGTTTTATTTGTTTTAACAAAGATATTTACCTATAATTTTTATAGGCTATAAGTGAAGTGATGCTATTTAAGCAGCATTTTTAAGAATTTTTCCTTTGTGTTTGGTAAGTTGTTTACGTATAGCTTCTACTGCATTATCGGTTGCTTCTTCAAATGTTTTGCATTGTTTTTTTGCAAACAATTCTTTGCCCGGAATATTTAATTTTAATTCTGCAACTTTATTGGCTGTATCTTGAGATTTCACCAATCGTAAAAAAATTTCTTTGCCAACAATTCTGTCATAAAAATGATCGAGTTTATCTACTTTTTGTTGTACAAAATCAAGTAATCGGTCAGATGCCGAAAAGTCGATAGAATGAACTTGTGCTCTCATAATCTTAGAATTTATGCCCTTGGATGGGCTTGTTTATAAATATTTGTTAATTGTGTTATCGAATTGTGTGTGTATACTTGTGTTGATGATAAGTTTGCATGACCTAGTAATTCCTTTATTGCATTTAAATCGGCCCCGTTATTGAGCAAATGTGTAGCAAAAGTGTGGCGTAGTACATGTGGACTTTTCTTTTTTAAGCTTGTTGAATTTTCAAGATAAAAATTTACAATTCTATAAGCAAGTTTCGGATATATTTTTTCTCCTTTATTTGTAATAAAAAGATGATTGGGGAGAATTTTAAATTGTTGCTTTCTTATATCAATAAATTCTTTAACTAGGATTTTTAGTGATTGTACCATTGGAACAATTCGTTCTTTGTTTCTTTTTCCCAGTATTTTTATTTCGTTTCTTTCAAAATCAATATCATTTGCTTTAATATTTACCAATTCACTTAATCGAATACCTGTTAAATAAAACATTTCAATTAATAATTGATCTCTCTTTTGCTGAAAACTAGTGTCAATGTCGCTATTATTGCAAATAAAACTGTTACATAATAGTTGCATTTTATCCTCATCTATAAAAACGGGTAATCGTTTGGGTGTTTTTAAAGCACGAAGGCGTGTTGCCGGATTAATTTTTATTTGCTTAATAATAAGCAGATATTTGTAAAATGATTTAACTGCAGATAATTTTCTATTTACTGATGTTGAAGAATATTGTTCATTTACCAATTGTGCAATCCATGAGCGCATCATCGAATAAGTAATTTCTGATAATTCATTTGAATTATAAGTAGTTTGAATAAACTGGCAAAATTGTAAAATATCATTATGATACGCAGTAACAGAATGGGCAGAGTACCTCTTTTGATTGCTTATATATTGTATATATTGATCGAGTAACATTGAATCTAATTTAGTAATAGCCCTACGAGCTAATAATGATTTTAATCAGGCTTATTATTGAAATAAATCAACAAGAGTAGAATAATACCATCTTTGTAATCAACGTATTTGTTTCATGCAGTATACGTTTTTTTTTCAAAAATGTTACATTTAATCAAAAGTTATTAACAATTTTTACAAACTATGGAACCCGAAATTGAGCCGCACGAAGAAGAGCAAGAATTGTATGAGCATTATCGAATAAATGTAGATAAGGGCCAGGGAACAATGAGGATAGATAAGTTTCTTTCCGGAAAGTTTTCTTATATCTCTCGCAATCGAATCCAGGCTGCTGCCGATGCAAATAGTGTTTTAGTTAACAATAAGGCAGTAAAATCGAGCTACAAGATTAAGCCTAATGATGTTATTTCCATAGTATTACCTAATCCGCCAAAAGAATTTAAACTTATACCTGAAAATATTCCATTAAATATAGTTTATGAAGACGATGATTTGATTGTGGTAAATAAACAAGCTGGTTTGATTGTACATCCTGGGCTTGGGCATCAATCTGGAACACTTGTAAATGCCTTGCTTTACCATTTTGAGAATTTGCCAAGCAAAGGCCGTGATGATATTAGACCAGGCTTGGTACACCGCATTGATTTAAATACTTCCGGTATTATTGTTATAGGCAAAAGCGAATTAGCCATGACTAGCCTAGCTAAGCAATTTTTTGATCGCACTACAAAACGAACTTATTTAGCCTTGGTTTGGGGAGATTTTAAGGAAAATAGCGGAACAATTACAGGTAATATTGGAAGAAGCTTGCAAGACCGAAAAATATTTCGTGTTTTCCCGGAGGGCGACTATGGAAAACATGCTGTAACACATTACAAAGTGCTTGAAAGATTTGGTTATGTTACTTTGGTTGAATGCAAATTAGAAACCGGTCGTACACACCAAATTCGTGTACATTTTAAACATATTGGTCATCCTATTTTTAATGATGACACATATGGAGGTGATAAAATTTTAAGAGGCACTACTTTCACTAAATACAAGCAGTTTGTTGAAAATTGTTTTGAAACAGTTCCTCGGCATTGCCTCCACGCAAAATCATTGGGCTTTGTTCATCCTACCACAAAAAAAGAAATGCTTTTTGATTCTGAATTACCAACTGATATGAAAGAGGCTATTGAAAAATGGAGGGGATATGCTGTGCATCGATTGGGAAAGGAGGAGTAATTTTTACCACAAAGGCGCACCTGTTTTTAGAGTTGGGACACCCTAATAATTTTTTTGAAAAATTACTATTACTTCGACTATTATTTTTATAGAACCAAGGATAAAATGGAGGTTGATTTTGTTATCAATACACAAAAAGAGATAGTTTTCATTGAAGTAAAGTTTACGGAAAATATTCAAAAATCAAATTTGCGTAGTTTAAAAATATTTATGGAAGACTATAAATGTCAAGTTGGATATATCACAAGCCTTCATGACTATAAAAAAATAGATTCCATTATAAATATTCCGGTTTATTTTATAGAAAAAGGGATGGCAGATGAGGTATAGGGTCAATTACCCAGCTATATCTTAAGCCCAATTACACTTACATCATCAATCTGTTCTTCATTTTCTTTCCAATCATTAAAGGTTTTGAACAGTATTGCCTTTTGTTCATGCATGGATTTTGTGCTATTGGCAATTAAAATATTTTTCAATGTTTTCTTACCTATTTTTTTGTTATTAGGTCCACCAAACTGATCTCCGTATCCATCAGTACTGGTAAAAATAATATCCTCTTTTTGAAGATCAATTTTTTGAAGTGTAAATGATTTTATTGCTTCATTGAATTTCCCAACCGGCATTTTATCCGCTTTGTATTCTGTTATTTCTCCATTGCGCAATAGCCACAAAGGATTGTTAGCAGCGGCAAAATGCAATTTCATTTCCCCAAAATCATAGCAACATAAAATGGCATCCATACCATCTTTTTGATCCCTTTCAGCTTCTTCTTGGTTAAGTGCTTTAATGATTTCATCTCGTATGTAATTTAAAATTTCATGTGGCTCTACAATGCCTCGTTTGAGAATAGCTTCATTTAAAAACGAAATATTAAGCAAGCTCATAAATGCCCCCGGAACACCATGGCCCGTACAATCTGAAGTAGCAATATAAAATTTGTTTTTGTGTTGCAATGCCCAATAAAAATCGCCACTCACAATATCCTTGGGTTCGAATAAAATAAAATGATCTCTGTTTAAATGCTGTTTGATGTATGCCGGAGAAGTAATTACTGCTTTTTGTATGCGCTTGGCATAATGTATTGAACTCACTATTTCTTTTTGCTTGCCTTCAATTACTAATTTTTGTTCTTCAACAATTATTTTTTGACTCTCCGAAATTTCTTTTTGTTTTTCTATCTCGGCTTTTTGTTTACGTGTAATTTTTAAGGAACGAATAATTACAATCAAAATAATGGCCAGCAACAACATACCTCCAATTACCGACCAAATAACAATCAATTGTTTTTTCTTGTAAGCTTCTTCTACTGCTATTTGTTTCTCATGTTCAGCTTTAGTAGCTGCTTCCGTTTTATCAAATTCATAATTGAGTTCTTTTCGGGTGAGGTCTTTATTTTTTTCAATACTATAAAGAGAATCTTTTGTTTCATCGTATATTTTGTAGTGCTCATACGCAAATTTATCTTTTCCGGATTTGCTATAAAGTTCAGAAAGAGCTTTTTCAATTTGCATTTTATGATCTAAAAGTCCAAGGCTATCACTCAATACAATTGCTTCTCTAAAACAAGTTTCGGCTTCTTGGTTTTTGTGTAATGCTACATACGATAAGCCCAAGCCGCCAAGCTCAAGAGCCAGAACAGCTTTATTTCCGCCCTTGGCTTTTTCAACTGATTGTAAATAATATTGTAAGGCTTTATTGTAATCTGCTTGTTTCAAATAAATAGAACCAATACCACCTAAACTTTCTACTATGCCTTGTTTTTGTCCTAATTCTTCATACTTTTTTAATTCTTTAAATTTATAATCCAATGCGTTTTGATAATCTCCTTGTTCAGCATAAATATTTCCCATATTGCCCAAACACAAAGCCGACTGGCGTTTGTTGCCTAATTTTTCATGAATTTGAAAGGCTCTAAAAACATAATCCAATGCTTTGGTATAATCTGCAGATTGATAATACACCCCCCCTATATTTCCTAGAAGCCTTGCAACATCATTTTGGTTACCTAAGTCTTCTTCCATTTTTAAAGCCTTTAAATAATATTCCAACGCTTTTGAATAATTACCTAATACTTTATAGATTACACCACATTGAGTTGAACTAGATGAAATAAGATCTTTATCCTCTATTCGTTCTTCTATTAGTAATGCATTTGAGTAAGCATCTAATGCATCAGCATAATTGCTTTGGCTATAATACGTCAAGCCTATTTTATGTAAAATTTTTGCTTCTGTACTTTTTGCTTTCTGTAATTTATTTTTAGGAATGAGATCTTCAATTTCTTCTAATTCATTTTGTTCATGCTTATAGGTCTCCAAAGCAAGAGGATAATTATTTTGGTAGTAATACGCTTCGCCTATTTGAATTAAGGCATTTGCTTTATCTAGTTGAGCGATCATCCATAAATCACCTCCCTCGTTGGTATTTTCAATAAGATTTTTAGAAAGCAAAAGGGCCTCGTTTGCTAAAACCATTACTGTATCAGGCCTGCTTTTTACTAAGCGATCGCCAATATCTAGAAGATGATTTACTTTGGTAGTATCCTCTTTATCCTTTTTTATCAGGGTGAGTAATGAATCTATTTTATTCTGTTGAGAAAAAGATGAAAGATGAAGCGAGATAAAAAAACAGTAGAGAATACGTTTTAGAAAGCTGGAAGTTGGAAGACAGAAGTCGGGAGTCGGGAGTCGGGAAACGGAAGTAGCTTCTGACTTCGGTCTTCCAACTTCCAACCCTATAACCTTATGGTAATTTATCCCTTTCATCATTTAATTTAAAATACTTTTACTAAATTTTAATCCCCATTACCAATACATCATCTGTTTGAGAGTAGGCCCTTGTTTGTTTAGCCGATGGCTTTATCCAATTTTCAAATGTGTCATTTAATTTTTGTTGTTGGAAAGCCATGCTTTCTTTATTAATAGACAAAAGTAATTCTTCAAACCTGGGTAAATTAAATTTCTCTTTTCTTTCTCCTCCAAATTGATCCATATAACCATCTGTAAAAAGATATAATACAGTATCTTTTTCTAAGGAAATAGTTTTATTTGTAAACTTGGCTTTATTATCACCACCAAATAACGATTTGCCTCCAATTGAAAAATAATCACCTTCTATTTCTTTGAGTTTATGATTTTGAATTAAGTATAAAGAACTCATAGCTCCAGAAAATTCTAAAGTTTTGTTTTTAATATCAATACTGCACAACACCATTTCCATTCCATCTTGCACATCGGCTTCTGTTTGGTTTAATGAGGCTAAAACAGATTTATGCATTTCAGTTAAAATTTCAGCCGGATTAAGTAAGCCCTTTTTTTCAACTATTTCAGATAAAAATAACATCCCAAACATCGACATAAAACCACCGGAAACACCATGTCCCGTGCAATCTGCCACAGCAATTAAAATTTTATCTTCACGTTTACTCAGCCAATAAAAATCGCCACTTACAATATCCTTGGGTTTAAAAAAAATGAAATGCTCGCTATTCAAAAGAGTTTTAATATGTTTTTCTCCCTTCATTACGGCTTTTTGTATATGTTTAGCATAATGAATAGAGTCCATTATTTCTTTTTGCTTTTCCTCAATAGCATGTTTTTGTTTTTCAACTAATTTTCTTTGTTCATCAACAATTGTTTTTTGTTTTTCAATTACCAGCTTTTGTTTACGTGTTATTTGCAACGAACGAACAACAGCCACAATAATAAACGATAGCAAAATTATACCTGCAATAATGGCCCAAATAACAATTCGTTTTCTTTTTTTAGCAATTTCAGCAAGAGCTATTTGTTTTTCGTTTTCGGCTTTGGTGGCTGCTTCTTTTTTATCAAATTCATAATTCATTTCTTTGCGGGTAATGTCTTTGACTTTTTCTATGCTAAAAATAGAGTCTTTGGTTTGGGAGTATTGTTTATAATGTTGGTAGGCTAGTTGGTATTTCCCTCTTGCATGGTAAAGTTTATAGATTGTTTCTTCTGAAAGTAGTTTCACATTCAAGAATCCATTACTATCGGCAATTTCAAGTGCTTGTATTAAATTTTTTTCAGCTTCTAATTGATTACCGATAGACATATATACCTCCCCAATATTTTGAAGACAAGAAGCGATTCCTTCTTCAAATCCAATTTCTCGATAAATTTTAAGTGTACTAAAATATCCATCTAAAGCTTGATTATACAGCTCTAATTTATTAATAGAATCGCTCGTTGTTCTTGCTTGCAAATTAAATGTTAATGCAATATTGTTTAGTTGCCTTGCGACAGATGTTTTATCTTGTGTTTCTCTACTTATCTTTAAGGCCTTAAATAAATAATCAAATGCCATAGCATAATTGGCTTGTTGTTGATAGATGAGACCAATATTACCAAGTGTATTGGCCATTGTGTTTTTATCTTCTCCCTCTTCATTTATTTTTAATGCTTTTAAATAATAATCCATTGCCTTATGCGTATCTCCCTTATACCAAAATGCGCCTCCAATATTACTAAGATGCCTGGCAATTTCGTCTTTATTGTTTAATTCCTCTCCTATTTTTAATGCTCTTAAATAATAATCTATTGCCTTAGGATAATTAGCTTGCTCTTGATATATAGTTCCAATATTACCTAAACGTTTACTCTCACCTATTTTATCTTTTATTTCTTCGTCAATACTAAGAGCTTTAGAATAATAATCTATCGCATTAAAATAATTTCCTTCTACCTTATAGGCTGTCCCTAATAAATTATAGGCATAAGAAATGCTTCTGTTAATATTATATTGCATGCCCTCTCTTTTTTTATTTACAAGTAGCTCTGCAATTGCAATAGCTTGCTTACTCAAAATAATAACAGTATCAGGCTTGCTAAAAATTAATGTGCGGCCAAGTATATTTAGGTGATTTACTTTATTTGTATCCGCTCTATCATTTTTTATTAATGTAATAAGAGAATCTATTTTGCTTTGTTGAGAATAGGAAGCGAGATGAAGCGAGATAAAGAAACAACAGAAAATAAATTTGAGGAAGTCAGAAGATGGAAGACAGGAGACAGAAGTTGCTTCCCTTTCACATCTCCCGACTTCCATCTTTTCTAAATCATATTTTATCTTACTCATCCGCGTCATCAGCGTTCTGTTTTTTTTAGAAATATACAAATTTGTAGTCCAATTTACATTTATAATTTCTACTCAAAATCGTTCATATGTACATTATTTGTTTTTAAAAGTCCTATGGCATACGCCATTCAATGTTCATCCGTGTTTGACGCTTGTTCTGTGCATGGCTATTTCATAACTTTACATTATGAAAAAATCTATTTATAGCAAGCGTGTTTTAATTTCTAGTGAGTTAAAGGAAGCTACCATTTTAATTTATGATGGCAAGATAGAAGATGTGATCATTGGCAAATATGAAAATGAGAATTATAAGCTTGAAGATTTTGGAGACGATGTTATAATGTCGGGGCTTATTGACCCCCATGTTCACATTAACGAACCTGGGCGTACTGCCTGGGAAGGTTTTGAAACTGCTACCAAAGCTGCCGCAGCAAGCGGAATTACAACATTAATTGAAATGCCGCTAAATGCGAGTCCGGTTACTACAACGGTGGCAGCATTAGAAGAAAAAATAAATGCAAGCAAAGGAAAATTACATGTTGATTGTGGATTTTGGGGAGGTTTAATTCCTAACAATGAGAACGAAATAGAGAATTTATTGCATGCCGGTGTTTGGGGATTAAAAGCTTTTATGACGCATTCAGGTATTGATGAATTTCCAAATGTGGAGGAAGAGGAGTTGAGAAAGGCAATGACCCCTCCCCAGCCCTCCCCGAAGGGGAGGGAGTGCCCGCTGATTTTAGTTCATGCTGAATTAGATGGACCAAATGAAGGAATAGAAGAATTGAAAAAAAATCCTACTTCGTATAAATCATATTTAGCATCGAGGCCAAAAGAGTGGGAAGACAAAGCCATTGAAGTGCTCATTCGTTTGTGTGAAGAAACAAAATGCAGAACACACATTGTTCATCTTTCCTCCGCCAATTCATTACAACAAATTGCAGAAGCAAAAAAAAGAGGATTGCCTATTACTGTTGAAACAGCTCAGCATTATTTATTTTTTAATGCGGAAGACATTCCTGATGCAGATACGCGTTATAAATGCGCTCCACCCATACGCGAAAAAGAAAACAATGAAAAATTGTGGCAAGCATTAAAAGATGGATTAATTGATTTTATTGCCACTGATCATTCTCCCGCCACGCCTGATTTAAAAGAATTACATTCTGGAAGTTTAGTAAAGGCCTGGGGTGGCATTGCAGGATTGCAATTTGCATTACCTGCTTTTTGGACCAAAGCCAAAGAAAAAGGATTTACCATTGCTGATGTAAATAAATTAATGTCGTACAACATTGCCCAGTTTTTAGGAATAGAAAACCATAAAGGAAAAATAGAAAAAGGCTATGATGCCGATTTAGTTGTTTGGGGTCCTGAATTAAGTTTTGTTGTTACCGAATTTATGATTCAGCATAAGCATAAAATAACGCCTTATCTCAATCATCAATTAAAAGGAGTTGTAAAACAAACCTATTTAGGCGGAGAAAGAATTTTCGACAGAGGCATGTATTTAACTATTCCCAAAGGGAAAGTGATTTTGAGAAATAATTAACCACAGAGACGCAGAGAAATTAAATTTAAACATTAAACTTTCAAACCTTATAACATTTGAACTTTTACAACAATGATACAATCTGTGCGCTTGCCACACCACAAGGCTTAGGAGCAATAGCTGTTATTCGCATTTCCGGAAACAAAACATTTGAAATTGGAGATAAAGTATTTTCTTCAAAATCAAAAAATAAAAAACTTTCTGCGCAAGCTTCGCACACCATTCATTTTGGAATTATAAAAGATGAAGAAATAATTGTTGATGAAGTACTCGCAAGCCTTTTTAAAAATCCACATTCTTATACGGGAGAAGATACCATTGAGTTTTCATGCCACGGTTCACCTTACATTCAACAACTCATCTTAGAAGTGTTAATCAAGAATGGAGCCCGAATGGCAAACCCGGGAGAATTTACATTACGCGCTTTTTTAAATAAAAAATTAGATTTATCACAAGCTGAAGCTGTGGCTGATTTAATTGCATCTGAATCTGAAGCATCGCATCAAGTGGCCATTCAACAAATGCGAGGAGGATTTGTTTCGCAATTAAAAAAATTGCGAGATGATTTAATTCATTTTGCCTCAATGATAGAACTGGAATTAGATTTTAGTGAAGAAGATGTAGAATTTGCAAAACGCGATGAATTAAAAAAATTGGTTATTGATATTCAAAAATTTATTTTTCAATTACTTAGTTCTTTTAAATTGGGAAATGTAATTAAAACCGGAATCAGCACTGTTATTGCAGGCAGGCCCAATGCCGGAAAATCAACTTTGCTCAATGCTTTATTAAATGAAGAAAGAGCCATTGTTTCTGAAATTGCCGGAACCACACGCGATACCATTGAAGAAACTCTAACCATTAATGGCGTATTATTTCGATTAATTGATACCGCAGGAATTCGTGAAGCTACAGATACAATAGAAATAATGGGCGTGCAAAAAACATTTGAAAAGGCTGCACAATCTGCTTTGCTCGTTTATGTATATGACATCACAGAAATTAACCAAGAAGAAGTAAAAAAAGATATTCAATCATTAGATAAAACAGGTTTAAAAATTTTAGTGGTAGGCAACAAAAAAGATAAGGCGTATGAATTACATGATAACCTCATGGAGCATTTATTGGATAGCCTACCCAAAGATCATTTATTAATTTCTGCCAAAACAAAAGACTACATAAACGTATTAAAAGAGAATATGTATCAATCTGTAATGGGAGATACAAAATTAACAGAGAGCGGGGGCATTGTTTCCAATATGCGACACTATGAAGCCCTAAAAAATGCCAATGAAGCTTTTGATAAAATAGTAGTAGGTTTAGATGCTAAGCTCACAGGGGATTTATTATCCATTGATATTAAAGCTGCGCTTTATCATTTAGGTTTGATCACAGGTGAAGTTAGCACAAACGACCTACTTGAATCTATCTTTTCTCGGTTTTGTATCGGAAAGTAACCAGTACAAAAACCAATCCTCATAAAAGTTGATAAACTTTCCCAGGGAGTGATTTAACATGCCCGCCAAATTCAAGATTAAGCAAATTAAAAGAAACTTTGCTCATGGGCATATTGGAACGAAAACAAATTTCATCAATAGAAATACTATTACTTGCAGTTAAAATATCTACAATGGTTTTTTCTTCTACACTAAAATTGCTAAAAAGCTGCGATTGAATTATTTTCTTACTTTCTTTTTTTTGAGGCAAATCCCATCCCATTAAATACTCAATATCTTTTATACCGGTAACAAGAGCTGCTTTGTTTATTTTTATTAAATGGTTACATCCTTCTGAATACGTATCTCCAATACGTCCGGGCAAAGCAAATACATCTCTGTTGTATCCATGGGCAAGCTCAGCGGTAATCAAAGCCCCTCCTTTAATTCCGGCTTCTACAACAAACGTAGCATCGGCCATACCTGCAATTATTCGGTTTCGTTTTGGGAAATTCTCTTTATCGGGCTTGGTGCCACTGATAAATTCTGTTAGTACTCCTCCTTTTTCTAACATGGCAATGGCTGTTTGTTTATGGGCCGATGGATACAAGGTGTCTAAACCATGAGCAAGAACCCCAACTGTTTGTATGGTTTCTTTTAGGGCAGCTTTATGCGCACAAATATCAATGCCGTAAGCCAGTCCACTAACTACAAGAATATTGTGTTTGGCCAATGCTTTCATCCATTCTTCGCAAATGCTTTTTCCGTATTCACTTGCATTTCTGGTTCCAACAATACTGATTACCTTTTCTGTATTAAACTCAAAATTTCCTTTTGCATATAAAATAATGGGAGCATCATCACATTGTTTCAATCTAGAAGGATAATCTTTATCTAAATAAAAAAGGGCTTGTATTTTTTTCTTTTCAATAAATTTTAATTCATCTTCTGCTCTCTTTAATGCAGCATCTTTGTTTTTTATAATGGCATGGGTTAAAATTTCACCCACTCCGGGTATTTTTTGCAGGTTTATTTTTTTCTCTTCAAATATTGCTTCAATACTACCACTGTATGCTATTAGTTTCTTGGCAATAATAGTACCAATACCAGGGATTAATGTAATCGCAATTTTTTTTATTAAGATATTTTTTTCATTCATAAACATAGGTATTGATACTGGTGTCGATCTGATTTTAAAAAACAAACATTCGTTAACTAAAACTCTTTAAATGAGTTGTATATGAATCTTTCTCAAAATGTTTGTCTTATATTTAACTGATAAAAATACAAATATGACCTTTGCGAATGCTACTTAATAGAAATATTTTTGCTAAAAAATTAATTAAATGTTCCTCCCTAAGTGTTTATTGAAGTTTTTTTATCTTGCGAGGCAAATGAATGGCCCTAATTGTTTTAGAAATAATAAAAAATGACACTTAAAATTAAATCTATGAGAATATTTTCAACTTTTGCCTTATTTATTTTTTCAATAATCTTAAATGCTCAAAATGCTACTGTAAAAGGAAAAGTTACAGATGCTGTTTCTCACGAAGCACTTCCGGGAGTAAGTATTTTTGTTGATGCTAATGGTGGCACTTCAACAGATTTAGATGGCAATTATGAATTAAAATTGAGTGCAAGTCAAATTCATAAACTTGAATATAAGTTTTTAGGTTATAAATCATTTTTGAGAACCGTAAATGTAAAAGACGGGGAAACAATGAAAATAGATGCGTCTTTAACATCTGAAGATGCTGTAATTGACGAAGTGGTAGTTTCGGCAGGTAAATTTGAACAAAACATTGGTGAAGTAACCGTATCAATGGAGGTATTAAAACCTGCATTGATCAACAATAAAAATACTACTCAAATTGATAATGCTATTGATCAAATTCCTGGAGTGGAAGTAGTAGACGGTAGTGCCAATATTAGAGGTGGTAGCGGATGGACTTATGGAGCAGGGTCTCGTGTGTTGGTTTTAGTTGACGATTTACCATTGCTTACTGCAGGCGTTTCGGATGTTCAATGGAATTTTATTCCTGTAGAAAACCTTTCACAAGTGGAGGTAATAAAAGGAGCATCATCTGCTTTATTTGGTTCTTCTGCGCTTAATGGAGTAATTCACATGCGTACCGCTTATCCAACAGATAAGCCTGAAACAAAAATCACAACTTTCATGACTTATTATGATTCTCCTGCTAATAAAGATATGAAATGGTGGGGCGATACCTTACAATTAATTAGAGGAATTAGTTTTTCGCACTCCGTTAAATTAGATAATGTAGATTTAATAACGGGAGGTAATTATTTTGATGATGATGGATATATACAAGGGGCATTTGGTAAGCGATCAAGATTTAATGTAAACACACGTTGGAGATCTAAAAAAATTGAAGGCCTCTCTGCCGGTATTAATTTTAATACGCAAGTAAACGGAGGTGGCAATGTGTTGTATTGGCTCAATTCTGACTCCGGAGGATTAAAACCTGCTGCTGGTACATTATCTGATTTTACGTATTATAAAACTACTTTTGATCCCTTTGTTACTTATTTTACACCCAATGGATGTAAACATAGTTTAAGAACAAGGTATTTTAGAACCTATGATGTAAACAATACCCAACAAGGTTTTGGGGGCGATCAAATTTATGCTGAGTACCAATTTCAAAAAGAATTTAATAAAAAATTAGTATTGACATTAGGAGCAATGTCAAATTTTACTTTTGTTAAAGCGGTTCTTTTTGGTGATCACAAACAATACAATTATGCTATTTACGGGCAGGTAGATAAAAAATGGAATAGAATTACTTTATCATTTGGAGCAAGAAGTGAATATTTTAAATTAGATTCTACTACTACGCTGTCAAACTTTGTTTATGTAAAACCTTATGTTAATGATACTGTTATGATGATGCCGGTTATGTTAAGAAGCGGAATCAATTACCAATTATTTGAATATACCTATTTGAGAGCTTCATACGGACAAGGTTATCGCTATCCCTCCATTAGTGAAAAATATATTGAAACCAATGCCGGAGGTATACAAATATTCCCTAATCATGATTTATTGCCCGAAACCGGTTGGAGTGCAGAAATTGGGGTAAAACAAGGGGTGAAAATATTCAATTGGAAAGGATATCTTGATGTTGCCGGTTTTTGGACTACCTATAATAGCATGATGGAATTTACATTTACCGCCATTGGTGGAAAATTAGGATTTCAATCCCAAAATAATGGCAATGCACGTATTAATGGAATAGATATTTCTTTGGTTGGAGATGGAAAAATAGGACCGATTAATGTTGCTTTCATGGGAGGATACACCTATATGGATCCAATCGATTTAAATTTTGATCCAAATGACACTACCATTTCAGAAACTGATAAAATATTAAAATACCATTACCACCATCAAGGAAAATTTGATGTTGAATTGGGATACAAAATATTTAGCTTAGGTATGAGCTATCGCTACACAAGCTTTATGGTTAATATTGATAAAGTATTTGAATCTGTTATTCCCGATGTTGCTTCTTATAGAGCAGAGCATAATACCGGTGTTGGAATTATGGATTTTAGGGCTGCAGTTCAAATAGCAACTTCATCAAAAGTTTCGCTCATTGTAAACAATGCAACAAATGTTGAGTATACTGAACGTCCTGCATTTTTTCAACCTTTTAGAACCTTTACTATTCAATACGCACTTAAGTTTTAAAAATATTTTTAGAATACAATTTCAAACCTCATTGATTTTAAAATCAGTGAGGTTTTTTTGTTTAGGAAGGATTATTCGTATGCCGAGGTAATGAAACAAAAAATGTACTACCTTTTCCAACTACTGATGTAAAGGAAATAGTGCCATTAAAGCTTTCAATACTATTTTTCGACATGGCTAAGCCCAAACCAGTCCCCCCTGATTTAGTAGTAAAATTGGGTTCGAATATTTTCGTTTGTTTGTCCTCTGCAATACCTATTCCATTATCTTCAATTGAAACAACGTAAAAGCCTTGTTCCTCATATAAATTTATTTTAATAAATCCCCTTCTTTCATCTACTATTGCCTGAATGCCATTCTTTATAAGATTACTAAATACTCTCGCCACTTGTTCCTTATCTACATAAACAAAAGCATTTTCTTTAATGGTAGTAACAATGGAAATTTCAATATTTTTTTCGCTTTTATACAAGGTACTTGTATTTTCTAAAATCTGTAAAAGATTAACCTCTTCTAAATTTGCAAGGGGCATTTTAGCAAAATTTGAAAATGCGGTGGCAATAGATGATAATGAATCAATTTGTTCAATCATAGTTGTTGTAAATCTTTTAATACGCTCATCCCAATCCGATGATTGATCATTCCATGCCCTTTGCAATTGTTGCACACTTAATTTCATTGGCGTAAGCGGATTTTTAATTTCATGCGCCACTTGCTTAGCCATCTCTTTCCATGCGCTTTCTCTTTCTGATTTTGCTAACAATTCAGCACTTCTTGCTAATTCTGTAATCATATTATTATAGGCATTTACCAGTTTGCCAATTTCATCATCTCTATGCCATTCAATAAAACTATTGCTTTTGCCTAATTGAACCATTTTCATCTTCTCTTGCAGAATACTCAATGGTCTAGTAAGCCTGTTTGCAATAAATAATGCCACTATTATTGAGAATACAATAAGTAAAACAATAGCATTAATTACCGCTACAACAAAACCCAATACTTCATTTTGCATTTCAGTTTGTTTGGCAAAGTAGGGCAAGTTCAAATAGGCAATGGGTTTATTATTATAATTTAAAAACTGAACATATGCAGATAAATATCTCATTGAGCCAATATTTTCTTCATGAATGAAAAAGTTTTTATGATCAATAGCCAACTTTTGAAATGCATCAGGATTTATTTTAGATCCTGTAAGGCCTTCATCAAAAATCTTAGGCCGAGAAGATGCCATTAAATCTCCATTTAGATTGTACAAATTAATATCTGTAAAAAATATGTTTGAAAATTTTTCTAAATAATAAGATAAATATTCTTGTTGATCGTTTGCCAAATAATTTTGTTTTCCCATTTTTTGTTCTAATTCAGCCAATACAGAATGTGTTTTCTCCGTTAAAATATCTGTATTTCTATTATTATAAATTCTTGTAATGTATGTAATGGCTCCTCCTCCTAAAAAAAACAAAGAAAGAATAAGTACAGCACTCATTGAAATTTGAACACGGCTTTGCAAATCAAGTGTATAATTGCTCTTAATATTGGGCAAATAATAAATAGCCAAAAGAATACAAAGAATAAGCGAAAAGAATACCAGGGTAAAAGAAAAATAAGTAATAAAATTAAGTACTGTATTTTCTTTTTTACTTAGCATAATAATAGATGAATCGGGCAATTTAAAAACAAGATGGCTATAGTTATTTTGAGAAGAAAAACTATTTTGAGTATTGATTTTAGCCCAATCGGGAATTGATTCATTATAAGAATATTTTCCTGAATGGTTGGATAAGGTATCATGAAAATAGCGAGCATAAGAATAAATAGAATTATCTATTTTTCCTTTGGTTTCAAAATCCAATAGCAATTCAGGATAACCCAAGCCTTGCGGAATAAATTTAGAATCTATTTCAATAAACAAATGCGGAAGAACGGATAATCCGGATATATTAATAGGTATAATGCCCAGATAGCTTATCCTCCCTCTTTCCGTATTTAAGAAATACAGATTAGGGCAAGAAGATGCTGTGCCAAATATTTTTGCTTGTTCTGTAAAATAATCCAAACAGCCTTTTTTAATATTATCAGGTTGTATAACCAAAGTATCTATGGTATGACAAGCAGTTATTTGCACTTCATACTTTTTCCAATAATCACTAAAATATTTTTTTGATATGTATTTCTGTATTGCATTGGCATTTTCTGCCGGATTCAAGAGAAACTGATGTATGAGAGTATCTTTTACAAGCAAATTATTAATCTCATTAAATAAAAATTCTGCATGGTAATCTCTTTCTATAATAAGTTGTTGTGCTAGATATAATCGCTGTTCCTTTTCTTTATGCGTATTTGTTATAAATAAAATGCGAGAAAATAGTATGGAAAATAAAATAATAAGAAAGAGGCTCTTGGCAAGAGAATAAGATTTGTATGGATCAATTTTAATATATGCAATGGTAATAAGGATGATAAATATGCATGATATTTTAAAAAAGTGATGTTCAGGAATAACAAACCAAATAGCAATGCTCGAAAATAAAAGAATAAGTGGAGTTTTATTGTATATGATTCTTGTAATGGGGCGCAATATTTTATCACTCATTAAAAAAACTGAAAAAGTCAAGATCCCAATTGTTATTAACGCAATTACACTATAGGTTGAGAAGTTGATAATATTATCGGGATTGAGGGATATAGTTGAATTAAGCACTAAACTTTTTGTTACATAAATTGAGACTATAAAACATGCAACAAGCGCATGAAGTAGTACAAAACTGATGATCCATATTTTTTTTAGATTATTGATGCCGGATAAAAGATTGAATAAATTGAAGTGTTTGAAAAACAAATAGCATGTATAAAAAATGAACAATGCATGTAACAACAAATCTCCAAGAGAAGGGATAAAAACAGAATCGGCATAAATAGCCGGATTAAAAAGAGGTGTTTTATATAATAGATTAGGAAGCTGGTAATGCAACATTAAATAACGTATTGTGATTAGCTGTGCAACATGACCAATAAAAATAAATTCAGTACTAAAACGGTGTTTTAAATTCTTTTTTAAAAATATCCATAAAGCGTAAATAAGTAAGAATAGTGCTATACAAAATAAAATTGCTGAAATTGGCTGGTGTCCACTAAAAGCTGCATCTCCATTATTTTCTATAGAAAACAAATATTTATGTTGTGTAGAATATACCGGACTTGTTGTTTTATTAGTTGAGTCTTGGCTTATCTTTATTTTAGCTGTAATTCCAAAACTCGGATGAAATTGATTGGTTAAGTATTTATTTTCATACGAATACTCTTGCTTAATGAGTATTAATTTTAAAATGGTAATGGATTGTTTGTTTTGGTTTAAAACTTTTTCCTTTGAAATATAATACCAAGCATTTTTCAGCTGCAACACCGTATCCGATACAAATAAATCAACAATTGAAATGGGTACTTCTACATCGTTTACCGACCAAAAAAACAAATTATTATTTTGATATATAAATAATGCCAGGCCTTCTTTTTTGTAAAGTCCTTCCCAATCTATACCGCTTTCAAACTGATCGTTCCAACATACGCTTTTAGTATATTCATTTTCAAACCCACTTATTAATGCATCTAGTTTATTTTCTTTCTTTTTAATTTCTTTCTCCAGTAAAGATGCAGTAGAAGACAATTGGCTTATTGCATTATTTCTTTTATCAATAAAAAATGAAAGGGCAATTAATAGAATTGCTAATGAGAGAAGAAAAACTTTATTTTGAAATAATTTATTACTCAATGTAATTGATTTCAATAATTAAACGTGTTAATTTACTAAATTAAACCTTGTTTAAAAGAACCCAAATGAGAAAACCTTTTTTATTTCTATTCCTGTTTTTAATCATTTTTGAAAGTATTGTTTATTTTACCCAGCCCTACTTTACTGTAACACACAAAAGCTATTGGAAGATAATACATCTTTTTGAAATGCTCAGTTTAATTGTAATCATGCTCATTCAAAAAAAAGAAATCTATAACTCTAAAAACGATTTAAGTACAACTCTATTTAACCTGATTACTACTGGACTTCTATTTTCCATTATTGGAGATCTAATCAATAGCTATTTAATTGATTTAACATGTATCATTAAAACACAATCTATTCTTTCTGCTTTGCCATTTTCTATCGCTCATATTTTATACATACGTTCCAATTATATTATCAGTGAAAAGTACGCTACCCTAAACCGGCATGTATTTTATCCCATGCAAAAACTTAGAAAAATCACCTTGGTTGTTTGGCCCATTCTATCTGTTTTATTATGGAAAATACTGGTAAGCGATGCGGCCCCGGCATTAATCAAATACTTATCGTTTGCTTATGCCTTTATGGTTTGTTTAATGGCCTTAAGCTCTGTTTGGTTATATAATGCAACAGGTAAAAATGGACTTATTCCAGCATTGGGCTGTGTTATTTTTCTATCCTCCGATAGTATTTTCGGTTATTTTTTGATGGATGGAAATAATGCCCCACTTTGGTCTTCAATGGCCATATGGTTAACGTATTTTACAGCTCAATTATTTATAGCACATGTTCCTTTTGTATGGGAGAGAACTTTAGTTGGTGAAGCAAATAAATGATAGTGGTAAACAACACAAGTGCTCCTAACTGATGCAATACCCCCAGCACAATAGGAACAGAATACAGTAAAGTAAAAATACCCAATGTTACTTGTATACAAACCGCTAAAAACAGCAAATTAAACCCTAATTTTTGTTGAGGAGATAAAGCAAGGGATCGGCTCTTGTACCATAAAACAATGGTAAATGTAAATACTACATAAGCAATGCATCTATGAACAAATTGAATTCCGCCACGCGATTCTAGAAAATTAAGGTAAAAGGGTTTCATAGCCGTTACGCTTTGTGCAATCCATTCATCTCCCATTTTAGGAAAAGTATTGTATAGTTTTCCGGCATCAAGGCCGGCAACAAAAGCTCCATAAATAATTTGAAGAATAACCAGAGCAAACAAGGCAATTACCCCTTTTCGAATAGATGAAACCTCTCCCCCAACCCCTCTCCCAAGGAGAGAAAAGGTATGATAAATAAGATCCAATGTTACCCAAAATGTATAGGCATATACTGTAAATGCAGAAATTAAATGAGCTGCCAATCTATAATGGCTCACATCAGGATTATCAATCAATCCACTCTGTACCATATACCAGCCTAGTACACCTTGAAATCCGCCTAAAACAAGAATGATAAATAGTTTTAATAACAGAGGCATATCAAACTTCTTTTTTATCCAGAAATAAATAAAAGGGACCATAAATACAATGCCAATTAAGCGTCCAATTAAGCGGTGAAGGTATTCCCAAAAAAAGATGTGTTTAAAATTACTAATGGAAAAATCATAATTAATATTGAGATACTCCGGATAATGTTTATACTTATCAAAAGCCTCTTGCCATTGCTGATCATTAAGTGGAGGTATAGCACCCATTACCACATTCCATTCAACCATTGATAAGCCAGAGCCTGTTAAACGAGTAATGCCACCAATGATAACCATACCTATAATCAAAAAACAGCCACAGAGTAGCCAAATAATAATAGGTTGGTATGGATTATTTTTCATAGTATGCATGATTATTTTCAAGGCTGCAATTTACTAAAGATTATTCTAGCGCAATAAAAGTGAGAGTGATTACTTGTTTTAATGCGATAAAATTATAGTGATTTAATTTTTCTTGTTGTATTTTTTGTTGAGAAGTATTTATTAATCGTTGAAAGTATACATACTAAGGTTTATTGATTGAAGAATTTCTTAAGATAATTAAGAACCGTAATATTTACTGAAATGCAGATGAAAATTTATCGAACTATTGAGTTTTAATAGTATCTGCTTTTATTTTACCTTCTTCTAAAGTGGTAATTGTTTTTTCGTATACCAATTCAAAAAGTTGAGGATGTTGTGAATAAAAATTTAAACTTTCTTCAAATTGTTTTTTTTCGATGTGATGGTTTTTAAAAACATTTTCCTTGAATGATAAATCATCGGCTTCTTTAATTTGAGTACCTTGTTGTCGTTTTAAAAATTTGGTTTTTGCTTCTGCCAAATGAATATCGGCAAGTATTAATGCCATTTCACTTTCGCTTATGATAGTATCGGGCACTACAACTTTAATTTCTTCTTGCGTATTGCAGTTTAGAAAAAATAATGATAAAAGAAATACAAAGAAATAGTTGCTTGGCATATTAAATAGTTGCTATTACTTTTAATTCAATGGCAATAGGTGTTGGTAGGCAATTAATTTCAAGAGTAGTTCTGCAAGGCAAATTGTCTTTAAAATATTCTGCCCAAAGTTTGTTGTAAATAGGAAAATCGTTTTTCATGTTGGTTAAAAAAACGGTTACATCTACAATTTTTTCCCAGCTACTACCGGCATCTTCTAAAATATATTTTACATTTTGAAAAACACTGCGACACTGTTTTTCTATGTCATAAGAAACTATAGTCCCTTTTTCGTCTAATTCAACTCCGGGTATTTTTTTAGTGCCTTTTTCTCTTGGGCCAACACCTGATAAAAACAACAAATTGCCTACTTTACGTGCATGCGGATATAAGCCCACAGGCTCTGGCGCTTTGCTCGAATATATTTTTTGTTCTTGATTGTCCATAGTATTTAAGTAATTGAAAATAATGAATTGTTTTTTCCAAGTATAATATCTTCAGCAATTTTTTTTATTCCATGAGATAATTCTTTATAAAAATGTTCTGGCATAGCGATATTTTTCTTTGAGGGAGGCAGATTTTAGTTTACTTAAAAATTAATCAGACAATATGTTTTTTAACTGTTCTTTATTCAATATTTTTAATAACGTATGTCAATTAAAACTTGTAAGTATACGTAGGTATAAATGGTCTGCAGTAATTCCTTTAATGTTATCTTTTTTCAATTGCAATAATTCTTCTGCCTCATCAACGGTTATATTAATATCCCATAAAATATTTTTAATACAGTTGCTTCTTTCCATTTTTCAAATTCACATTGATTAACACAAAGATATTGATATTTTCTCTTTCTGCTTTTTTTCTATAGTTTTACAATCCCCTTGAATTAACATATAATAATCAATTCATTATGGCTGCAAAGAGATATTCTTTAAAAGACAAATTAAGATATAGTTTTGAAAATACATTGTCTAAAGGCACTGTTGCTATTATAGGATGGCTGGCTTTAGTATCGCTATTTATTGTGTCAATTGCTGCAACAATTATTGCTTTAACAGGAATAAAACCTGATGATGGGGACCAAATGAATTTTGTAGAGGCTGCTTGGCAAAGTTTAATGCGTACACTTGATGCCGGTAATTTAGCGGGAGATTTAGGTTGGCCAATTAGAGCGGTTATGTTAACGGTAACCTTGGGTGGTATTTTTATTATCAGTATTTTAATTGGTACCCTTACTTCGGGTATTGAAGGCACTTTAGAAGAATTAAGAAAAGGCCGTTCAAGAGTGCTTGAAAGTAATCATACGCTTATATTGGGTTGGTCGCCAAAAATATTTTCTATTATATCTGAATTGCTTATTGCTAATGCAAGCCAGAAAAAACCAAGAATTGTAATTATGGCTGATAAGGATAAAGTTGAAATGGAAGATGAAATTCGTTCTAAATTTCCCAACACAAAAAATACTAAAATAATTTGCCGTACAGGAAGTCCGCTTGATTTATATGATTTGGAAGTAGTGAGTCCACATGAGGCCAAATCAATTGTTATTTTATCACCTGAAGAAGGCAATGCCGATACCCATGTTATTAAATCGATTATGGCTATCACCAATAATCCCAATCGCAAGCAAGATAAATACCATATAGTTGCAGAAATAAAAGATGAAGCAAATTTAGAAGCGGGAACGTTAGTTGGGGGAGATGAGGCTGTGCTTGTATTGTCGGGAGATTTAATTGCAAGGGTAACTGCGCAAACCTGCCGACAATCAGGCTTAAGTGTTGTGTATACCGAACTGTTAGATTTTGATGGAGCAGAAATTTATTTTAAAGAAGAGGGAGCATTAATCAATAAAACATACAAAGAAGCCTGCTTTGCATTTGAAGAATCAGCTGTAATGGGTTTGTTTCATACGACTGATGGCAGTGTTTCTATTAATCCGCCTATGGAAACAGTATTAAAAAAAGGAGATCAGGTAATTGCTATATCAGAAGATGATGATAGTTTAATTGCTTCGAATATGAAAGAGTTTTCTATTTCAACCAATTCCATTACAGAATCTAAGGTGAGAGAAATAAAGAAAGAGAAAACATTAATTATGGGTTGGAACGATAGGGGTATTACTATTGTAAAAGAATTGGATAATTATGTTGCGGCCGGTTCAGAAATACTTATTGTTGCAGAAACTTCTGCAGCTGAAGATGCGGCAAAATCTTTAAATACAGAACTTAAAAAGCAGAAATTAGAATTCAAAAAAGGAAACATAAATGAAAGAGCTTTATTAAATAGTATTAATATTCCGTCTTACGATTACATCATTATTTTGTGTTATCCTGAGTTGGAAGTACAAGAAGCAGATGCCAAAACATTAATTGCTTTATTGCATTTACGTTCCATGGCAGATCAAGGCAATCATGATTTTAGTATTGTGAGCGAAATGCTTGATATTAGAAATAGAGAATTAGCAGAAGTTACCAAAGCGGATGACTTTATTGTAAGCGATAAATTGATAAGTTTAATGCTTTCTCAATTATCGGAAAACAAACATTTGAAAAAAGTATTTGATAGGCTATTTGAAGCAGAAGGATCGGAGATTTATTTAAAACCTGCTACCGATTATATTAAGCCAAATGAGGCTGTAAATTTTTATACTGTGCTTGAATCAGCAGCTAAAAAAGGAGAAACAGCAATTGGCTATAGAATACAAGCCGATGCTAGCAACCCTGAAAAAGCATACGGGGTAAAAGTAAATCCTAAAAAATCGGATAAACTTGCTTTTTCAGAAAACGATAAAATTATTGTTTTGGCGGAGGATTAAGATTTAAATGGCTGCTTTTTTGTTTTTCTATTTTGGAGAGGGGAAAAGTTTAAATCACATCAGTTGACATAAATCACTTTATAAGTTTGATTGGAGATTGTAATGCAATACATTCCTGAATTCAGTTTCTCAATAGGAATTACATTTTCTGTTTGCGGAGAAAATAAAACCTGATCTGAAAATAATACATTTCCTAAAATATCAACGATCGTAACGTTTGTTCGAAAAGAATAATTTCCGGTGTATTTTATTTCAAGTTTTCCATTTATGCAATAGGGAATAAAAGAAGTATTGATTTCTTTTTCTTTAATAGATGATGTATAACATAGAACTGTTATCGTATCAGAAATGATACATCCTGCAGCATCACTAATTATAAGTATATAGGTGCCACCTGAAAGATTGCTTATATCTTCAACGGTATCTCCATTCGACCAAAGGTATTGATAAGGCTGTTTTCCTCCACTTACTGTTATTCCAATTGCGCCATTATTTGAATTTGCATCACAATATTTTACTGCCCATACGGTGCCTAATGATCCACAATAATAGGAAGCCAAGGAAGAACAACTTAAATAGGCTCTATCATATATAGCACTATAATTGGCTCTGGAATATTGATCAGGAGTTAAAGAATCTCTACATGATTTGCTTGAATAACTCATAATGTTGTCCGTTAAAGGAGAATAAAAATCTCCATTTGCATCTGTGGCGTTTCCTGTATATTGGCAGTTGGCATCCACTAATCCATCTATATTGGGATCGGCAGGAGTATCGCATAATTCATCTCCATCAGTATAGCAATTTGATCCATTCACTAATTCTGTTGTTGTGCCGTTATTGCTACTGCCATGCGTGTGATACAAAGAAAAATAATGTCCTACTTCATGAACTATACTTGAGCCATTTGTAGCGCAACTGTTTTTTAAAAATATTCTATCCTTGGGAGTGCTCGAAGGAAAATGAGCGTAACCACAAACACTCGTACCACTTGAATAAACACTGTTGCAATAATATATATTTAGAACATTAGATATATCATATAAGGAGGCTACAGAACTTTCTTGAGTATTATCAAAATCATAATAGGTATCGCTATTAATATTGTCAGTTGGGGAGCATTCATAAAAAACAATATGAGAATTTTTATAATAATAATTAAGCGTGGCTATAACAGTTGTAATATCATTTTCAAGAAGCCCTCCTGTTCCATTTGACGAATGAAACACATGATTTTGTACAGGGATATAAATAATATCAGCATTGGTTTTATTCGAAGAATAAAATGCTTGTCGTAATACTTTAGCAGCGCTTAAATATTCTTCTTCTTCACTAGTAAGAATCGTAGCGCATTCATTTTGGGCATTTAGTTTAATAAACGACAAAAAAAATAGGATAAGAAAAAAGATTGTTTTTTTTAAGTTCACGAGCGATTCCAATTGCAATTATAAATAATAATTTAACAATTAATATTGATTTATAAGGGGTACAAATGGATGTATATATTATTCAAATTAAGGCCTGTGTTAGCTTAGTATAAGTTGTAAGTTGCTTGTTAACAAGATTTATTGTTTTAACACGATAAAAAAAATATCAATGAAATAATTTTACATTCGGTCGTTTAAAACTGTTTTGAGATATTAAATCCCAATTGTTTTTCTTGGCCATTAAAAGAAGGTATAATAGCAACATCCCAATTTTTCTTATTGCAAATTATTTTTGCAATACCATAACCTAAAGCAGCTCCAACTACAACATCAGAAGTCCAATGGCGGTTATCATATACGCGTTGCATAGCGGTTAGTATCGCTAATGAATATACTACCGGAGCTACCCATTTGGTTTGTTTAAATTGTAAAGCTAAAAAAGTAGACATGGCAAAGGCTTCTGTGGTGTGACCTGATGGAAAAGAGGTATGAACAAATCCCCCTAATGGCCCTGCAAAAATAGAATTATCGGGAGGATTATTTTCAAATGGTCTGTGTCGCTGAAAAGCATATTTAGGAATAGAAACTACAATAGCGGCAAGAATAAAGGTTTTAACTCCATCCATAGCGATGTATTGGTATTTTGATTGATGAGAAAATGTACCATATAAAAACAAAGACCCCATTATGGCTGCAGCATATTCCCCATGCCCCCATGGTTCTCCAATGTAATCGCCCATAGCAGTAGCAATGGTATTCTTATGATCTAGCGTAAATTGATTTATTCTCTCATCTTGTGTAAATGCAATACCCGCTAATAGAGCTGTTCCTCCCACTAATGTCCATTGAGAAGCTTTCCAATGAAAAGGAGCAAGGGCAATGTCTTTTGCATCAAGAGCATAAGATTTGCAATAGCTTTTAAGATGCAGTTTGCAAATAGAAGTATCATTAATGCTATTTTCTGCATGAATGCAGTTTATATATAGAAATAAAGTACTGGTAAATAGGAATTTTTTCCACATTTTGCTAAGATATAAAATTAATAGAATAGTAATCTTTAGGCTTGCTTAATGGGGTATTAAACCCTACCTTTGCAAACCAAGTACCCCTAATTTAATCGAACCTGGATACTACAATGCATGTTGTACCAAACGAAAGGTTCTTATCCTTTCTAAATTACCGTTTAGGCCATCTTTTTGGGATGGGGTTTTTGTGGTTTTCTCTACTTTGTGTTCACATAAATGTAGCAAGTGCACAATTAGTAATTAATGAAGTTTCGCAAGGCCCTTCTGGAAATCAAGAGTATATTGAATTGTTGGTAACAGGAACGCCAACTTGTAGTTCTATTCCCACAGTCGATTTAAGAGGATGGTATATTGATGATAATAATGGCTTTCATGCAAATGGATCAGGTACCGGTATTGCAACAGGTTGTGTTCGCTTTAGTCAAAGTGCGCAATGGGCCAATGTTAAAATTGGTACACTCATTTTAATTTATAATGATCTAGATAAAAATAGTAGTGTTCCGGCTGATGATGAAACGGATAATAATAAAGATTGCATATATGTTATTCCAATAAGTTCTACTCTTTTTGAAAGAAATGAATTGTCTCCGGATGTAAGTTCATCATCCTATCCTACTTCGGGTTTTTCTTCAGGTGGTTTATGGAGCGTAATTTCAATGGCAAATGATAATGACTCTTTTCAATTAATAGATCCAACTAATCTTAGTAAATCTGACTTTTCTGTAAGTTGGGGAAATAATACAAGTAGTACTGTAATCTATTTTGGAATTAGTGTTTCAGCAACGGTATTATACATGACTAATTCATCTAGCGATGATCCCACAAAACAAAGCAATTGGACTTCGGGCTCATCACCATCAGATGAAACTCCCGGACAGCCTAATAATAATGCTAATGCTAGTTGGATATCTTCGATGAATAATAATTGCCAAGTGCTCATTCCTATTGCTGCAACGCTCACATCAACAGACGAATCTTGTGGAAATAAAGATGGATTAGTTTCCGCTACTGTAACGGGCGGTACAAGTCCATATACCTATAGTTGGAGCAATGGAAAAACTACTTCTTCTATTTCAAATCTTGCAGCCGGAAGCTATACTGTTACTGTAACAGATGCTAATGGTTGCACGGATAATGCTAGTGTGACCATTAACAACAGTGCTGGCCCCACAGTTGTTATTACAGGAAATGATGAAAGTTGTGGTGACAACAATGGATCGGCTACTACGAATGTAAGCGGAGGAACATCTCCATACACTTATTCATGGAGTAATGGAAAAACGACATCTTCCATTTCAAATCTTGCTGCCGGAACTTATTCTTTAACGGTTACAGATAAGAGCGGATGTACAACTACAGATAATGTAACGATTTCAAATACTAGTGGCCCTACGGTTACTGTTAATGCTACTGATGCCAGTTGTGGCAATACTAATGGATCGGCTACTACTAACGTAAGTGGAGGAACTTCTCCTTATACCTATTCATGGAGCAATGGAAAAACCACATCGTCCATTACAAATGTATCATCCGGATCGTATACCCTTACCGTTACGGATAAAAATGGATGTACTGTTTCTGCAAATGCTACAATAAATAGTACAAATGGTCCTTCGGTTAGTATTTCCCCAATTGATGCATCATGCGGAAACAACAATGGAATGGCATCTGCATCTGTTTCTTCGGGCGTATCACCATATACCTATTCATGGAGCAATGGAAAAACTACAGCTTCTATTTCAAACCTTTCAGCAGGAACTTATTCTCTTACTGTTACTGATGCAAATGGATGTACGGATAATGCTTCTGTGACTATTAGTAGCAATAATGGACCTAGTTTAACAACAAGTTCAACTGATGCGTCTTGTGGAAGTAATACTGGTACAGCCAGTGTTGCAATTAGTGGCGGTACTTTACCATATACCTATTCATGGAGCAATGGAAAAACTACAGCTTCTATTTCAAATTTAGCGGCAGGATCATATTCTATTACTGTTACTGATGATAATGGATGTACTGCTACTGCCTTTGCTACTGTGAATAATTCAAGCGGCCCAACATTAACAACAACTCCTGTAGATGCCAGCTGCGGCAACAGCAATGGTTCGGCAACAGTAACTGCTACAGGTGGCACTTCGCCATATACTTATTCATGGAGCAATGGAGCTTCGACAAGCTCAGCTACCAACCTTGCAGCTGGATCTTATACTATAACGGTAACCGATAAAAATGGCTGTACAACAACCGCAACCGCAACTATTAATAATACCGGAGGTGCAACAGCCACAACAAGTGTTGTTGATGCTTCTTGTGGCAATAGCAATGGCTCTGCTACTGTAACAGCTACAGGTGGAACATCGCCTTACACCTACTCTTGGAGCAACGGTAAAACTACAGCTTCTATTACCAATGTAGCTGCTGGATCTTATACGGTTACTGTTACCGATAAAAACGGTTGCACAACAACCGCAAGTGCAACCATCAATAATACAGCAGCACCCAGCATTACTATTACCGCTGTAGATGCAAGCTGTGGCAATAACAATGGTTCCGCTACAGCTTCTATTTCCGGAGGCAAATCACCTTACACCTATTTGTGGAGCAATGGTAAAAAAACATCTTCCATCACTAAACTTTCTTCGGGAACTTATTCTTTAACGGTAACAGATGCCAATGGATGTACAGCTACTTCCAGTGTAACTATCAATAGTACTACTGCACCGGCAATAACATCTTCTGTAACCGATGCCAGCTGCGGACAAAATGATGGAGCAGCCAGTATTACTGTAAGCGGAGGTACAAGCCCCTATACTTATTCTTGGAGCAATGGAGCCACAAGTGCTTCCATTTCCAATGTAAGTTCAGGATCTTATACCCTTACTGTTACCGATAAAAATTCCTGCGTAAGCACATCAACTGTTAATATTAATAATAATGGAGGTCCAACACTTACTCCAACTTCAATAGATGCAACATGTGGCCAAAGTAATGGCAGTGCATCTATAAGTGTGAGTGGAGGAAGTTCTCCTTATACTTATTCTTGGAGCAATGGAGCTTCGACAAGCTCAGCTACCAATCTTGCAGCCGGAAGCTATACCCTTACCGTAACCGATGCCAATAATTGCAATGCCTCCTCAACAATTGTAATAAATGATCAAGGCAATATTTCTTTAACAAGCACAACAACAGATGCTGCATGCGGGCAAGCCAATGGAAGTGCAACAACAAGTGCCAGTGGAGGAACATCTCCCTACTCTTATTTATGGAGCAATGCACAAACAAGTGCAAGTATTAATAATCTTTTAGCAGGTAATTATTCTGTAATAGTTATGGATGCCAATGGATGTTCAGCCAATGATACCCTTACCATTTTAGATAATGGAAGTACAAGTGCAACAACTACAACCGTTGATGCCACCTGTGGACAAAGCAATGGGTCTGCAACAGTAACAGTAACAGGAGGAACTTCTCCTTACACTTATTTGTGGAGTGATGGACAAACTACTACAACTGCAAGCAACCTTGCAAGTGGATCTTATACAATAACGGTTACGGATGCTAATGGATGTTCTGCAACAGCAACAGCAACTATTAATAATACAGGTGGAGCGACTGCAATAACAACAACTATTGATGCTACTTGTGGACAAAGCAATGGATCTGCAACAGTAACAGTAACAGGAGGAACTTCTCCTTACACTTATTTGTGGAGCAATGGAGCTTCGACAAGCTCAGCTACCAACCTTGCTACAGGATCTTATACAGTAACTCTAACGGATGCGAATGGCTGTTCTGCAACAGCAACAGCAACTATTAATAATACAGGTGGAGCGACTGCAACAACAACAACTATTGATGCTACTTGTGGACAAAGCAATGGTTCTGCAACGGTAACGGTAACAGGAGGAACTTCTCCTTATACTTATCTATGGAGTGATGGACAAACAACAGCAACAGCAGGCAATTTAGCAAGCGGAAGTTTTTCTGTTACAGTAACAGATGCCAATGGTTGTTCTGCAACAGCAACAGTCAACATTAATAATACAGGTGCATCAACATTAGCTACAACAACAATAGATGCTACTTGCGGGCAAAACAATGGCTCAGCAACAGTAACAGCAACGGGTGGTACAGCTCCCTATATTTATTTATGGAGTGATGGACAAACAACAGCAACAGCGGGCAATTTAGCAAGCGGAAATTATTCAGTAACAGTTATTGATGTCAATGGCTGTACAACTACAACTTCCTTAATAATCAATGCATCAAGCACACCTCATTTAACTTTAACATCTACTCCGGATAGTTGCAACAATGCAGTAGGGTTAGCTTCTGTTTCTGTTGTTGGAGGAAGCGGAATTTATTCATATCTCTGGAATAATACCATTACGCAAACGAACTCAAGTATTAACAACTTATCTTCAGGCTGGAACTATGTTATGGTTGATGATGGAAATTGTCAGATTATTGATTCTGTATTTATAAATAATATTCCTGCGCCAACGATAACGTTGAGCGCTACCGAAGAACATTGTGCTTCATTTGATGGAACTGCAACCGTACTTGCCACTGGAGGTTCGGGTATCTATTCTTATTTGTGGAATACAATACCAGCACAAACAAATGCAACAGCTTCTAACTTGTCTGCAGGAAATTATTCTGTAATTGTTGATGATGGAAATTGTATAGCCAGTGGTTCTGTTGTAGTAAATAGTTCTCCTATATTAGTTACTTCTAATTTTATTTTTGATCAACAAAGCACTACGAGCGACTTAAATACAACCGTTACTTTTTTTAATCAGTCAAGTAATGCGCAATCCATTTATTGGGACTTTGGAGATGGTTATTCATCAAATTTAAGTGATCCTTACCATGTTTATTCTGATACGGGAACCTATAGGGTTATGCAAATAGCTACCGATCAAAACGGTTGTATGGATACAACCTATAGTACCATTATTATTGATGCAGAATTTGCATTTTTTATCCCCAATACCTTTACCCCCAATGGCGATAAAAAAAAATGATACTTTCTCAGGAAAAGGAGTGGGCATTGCTGATTATAAAATGGATATTTTTGATCGTTGGGGGCTTTTAATTTATGAAACTACAGATATCAATAAACCTTGGGATGGAAAAGTTGCTACAGGAAATAATTTAGCTCAGATTGATGTTTATATTTATAAAATAAATGTAAGTAGCATTTTGCATAAGCAATATTATTATGAGGGAAATGTAAATCTAGTGAGGTAACAATGCTACCCTCTCCTAAAGGAGAGGGATTAAGGGTGAGGTTTCTTACTTTCATTCCAGTATTTATCCATTTCTTCCAATGTCATTTCTGTCAATTGTCTGTTTTCTTTTTGTGCCGATTCTTCTATATAGGTAAATCGTTTAATAAATTTTTTGTTTGTTTTTTCTAATGCCATTTCGGGATCTACACCAATAAAACGAGCATAATTTACCAGTGCAAATAAAATATCTCCCATTTCTCCTTCAATTAAATGATGAGCTGCTTTATTTTCAACCTCAACTTTTAATTCTTGTAATTCTTCTTGCACTTTATCCCAAACAGGTTCTTTTTCTTTCCACTCAAAACCCACGGCTTTTGCTTTTTCTTGTATTCGCATGGCTTTTACCATTGCAGGCAAAGATCCTGGAACTCCGGACATGATTGATTTTTTACCTTCTTTAAGTTTAAGTGCTTCCCAATTTCGTTTTACATCTTCATCTGTTTCTGCTTTTACGTCTCCGAAAATATGAGGATGTCGGTAAATTAATTTTTCGCAAATTCCATTCAATACATCTGTGATTTCAAATTCATTTTTCTCGGATGCAATTTTTGAATAAAATACAATATGTAACATAATATCACCCAATTCTTTTTTGAGTTCTTGCATGTCTTTTTCTAAGATAGCATCTGCTAGTTCGTAGGTCTCTTCAATGGTAAGCTGTCTGAGACTCTCTATAGTTTGCTTCTTATCCCAAGGGCATTTTGCCCTTAATTCGTCCATGATATTAAGTAAACGCTCAAATGCTTTTAGTTTTTCATCCATAATTGTAATTATCTTTGTGAGGCTAATTTAACAATAATTCCAAACTCTCCCTCTCCTTTTTATAGGAGAGGGATGGGGTGAGGTTTATAAAACAAGATTGAAAAATTTATCCTCAAATAAAATTCTACTTTATTGTAAAAAACTAAAGGACAGTTCTAACAATTACCTTTGGATTCCTCTCTCATTTGGGATAGTTCAGGCTGAGGTTGCGAAAAAATCAATTTTTATAACGGTTATAAAACTAGTTTTCAATATTTTTTTATTTTCAATATTTTCTTTCTCAAATTTATTTTCACAAACTATTGCTGAACTAAAAAATGCTGAAAAAATAATTGGAGTAAAAACAGAGTACGGATTTATTATGAGCCATCGTCAGGGTATGGGGCAACTACAAGCCCATGTGCCCATCATTGAAATTGATTTTAATATTCCTACTAAAGGAGAAAAATATTGGCATAAATTGTATCGTTATCCAACTATGGGTATTGCCTATACATATGCAGATCTTGGCAATCCGGAAGTAACGGGAACTGCAAATGCCATTATGCCTTATTTACAATTGCCTATTATTAAAACAAAATATTTTGAATGGAATTATAGAATTGCATTAGGCATGGCCTATTTAAGCAAACACTTTGATAGAATAGAGAACACGCAAAATATTGCAATGGGCTCTGCATTTAATATAGCAGCCAATATACTTTTTGATTTTCATTTTAAACTAAGCGAAAAATTTAAACTCTCAACCGGAATTGGTTTTTCACATTTTTCTAATGCTAATTTTCAAAAGCCAAATCTGGGGATTAATATTCCTTCAATAGGTATTGGAGCCTATTATCAATTCGGAAAAAAAAAGACTATAATTATACCTTCCGATTCAACAACACAATTACTTTCAAAAAAAATATATGCATTGGTAATTGGCTCTTATTCTCTCAAGGCCGTTTATCCTCCTGGATCATCCATTTATCCTGCTTATACTTTATCCATTGAAGCGGCATATCAAATTACAAAAAAAAGGCGTTTGGGTATTGGAACAGATTGGATGTATGACCAGTCTCTTTTACCAAGGGCTGGTATTGATACTACTTACAATGGAGTTTTGAACAATAGCCTTAATTTTAAAGCAGGCCTTACTATTTATGAAGCTCTCATTATTGGGAGATTACAAGTGAGTATACAAATGGGCATTTATATTTTAAGAAAATACAATGAGGGGGAAGATTTTTACCACCGTTTTGGATTTCGATACAATGTCAACAAACATTTTGTTGCCAATCTTAGTTTGCGCACACACTTTGCTAAGGCAGATTGTATTGAATGGGGGATGGGCTATCAATTTTAATTATGAATGAGGAATTACAAATTAGAAAATCATTCATAATTTCTAATTCATGATTAGTCTCTACTTGTTGTACAAAAAAAACATTACCAATAAGCAACTTACTACGCTTATAAATATATTTCCCACAGCCATCCAAGCATATCCCATTTTAAATAACTCAAAAGTTTCATAACTAAAAGTTGAAAAGGTGCTAAATCCTCCACAAAATCCGGTTACAATAAAAATTTTTAAATTGTTACTTAAAGCGTATTTCGATTGAAAATAATAAACGGTAAGAGCAAGAATAATACAACTGATGCTATTGGATAGAAAAGTTGCTAATGGAAAATGGGTTTGAAAATTGGCTATTACACTTTTTGAAACACCATAACGAACCAGACTTCCTAAGCCTCCTCCCAAAAATATCAATAATGCATTTATCATTCTTCTAAAATAATAAACCCCAACTTCTAAAAAATAAATTAAGGTTTATCAGTATGATCTTTAAAAATAGCTATTTACTTATAAAATGAAGTTGTATATCATCGTCATCGTCCTTTAACCATAAATCATTACTCTCAAGTTTAAGAATATAGGCGCTGAAAGTACTCCCGGAATAAGTAAGCTTTAATGAATCTTTTTCATCTGAAAAAGCCCAAGTACCAGTATAAGTTACGCCATCTACAGTTTGGGTCATGCTATAATCACTACTTAAATCAAGTTCCCATGAAGAAGATGAAAAAAACAAAGTGTAATCAGTTGTTCCATCAATAGAATATACTTTATCCAATTTCCAATCATTTACCATTCTTGCTTTGGCTGATTTTAGTGTAAAAGAAGGGCCGTCTTCATATTTTTTACAGCCCGAAAGGGCAAAAGTTGTTACCACTAATACTAGAAGTAGATTTTTAATTTTTTTCATGGTTGGTATAAATTAAGTTTTAATTATTAATCTAAGGGTAAGGGTATATTAAACACAAAGATAATATCTTTGTCCGAATAAAAATATCCCAATCATTCTATGTCTACCAAAAAACTTTTCTTACTTGATGCATTTGCTTTAATTTATCGTGCTTATTTTGCATTTAGTAAAAATCCGCGTATTAATTCAAAAGGCTTTAATACTTCTGCTATTTTTGGTTTTACCAATACATTGCTAGAAATTCTCAATAAAGAAAAACCCAGTCATATTGCTGTCGTATTTGATGCTCCTACTACTACCTCTCGTGAAGTCGAATATTCTGAATACAAAGCGCACCGAGAAGCCATGCCTGAAGATATTCGCGCTTCGATACCCTATATCAAAGAAGTGATTGAGGGTTTTAATATTCCCATTCTGTTGGCTGATGGTTATGAAGCGGATGATGTAATTGGAACCATAGCAAAAAAGGCCGAGAAAGAAGGTTATTCTGTTTATATGATGTCGCCAGATAAAGATTTAGGGCAACTTATTGATGAACACATTTTTTTATACAAACCTGCACGCATGGGAAATGGTGTTGAGATATTAGGCATAAAAGAAATTTGTGAAAAATTTGAAATCAATACTCCTATGCAGGTAGCAGATGTATTGGGCCTTTGGGGAGATGCTGTAGATAACATTCCTGGGGTGCCGGGCATTGGAGAAAAAACGGCCAAAATACTTATCAAACAATATGGAAGTGTAGAAAATGTTATTCAAAATGCTCATGAGTTAAAAGGAAAATTACAAGAAAATGTTAAGAGCCATGCCGAGCAAGCATTGCTTTCAAAACGATTGGCAACTATTCTTTTAGATGCCCCTGTTGATTTAGATGAAGAAGCTTTGAGAGTGAAAGAGCCCAATAAAGAAAAAATAACACAGCTTTTTGGAGAGCTCGAATTCAGGCGACTTGCCGAAAGAATATTTGGAGAAACTGTTTTGGGAGATGCCCCAATACAAACAGAAGAAAAAAAGAAAAATTCCCAATCAACCCAAATAGATTTATTTGCAACTGCAATTGAAGAAGAAACTGTTGCAAAAAATTTTAATACCATAGATAATACGGCTCATGAATATGAATTGATCGATACTGCTGAAAAAAGGCAAAACCTCATTCAATTATTGCTTTCTCAAACAGAGTTTTGTTTTGACACCGAAACCACCGGGTTGGATACCCTTACTTCTGAATTAGTGGGTATGTCATTCTCTTTTGAAAAAGAAAAAGCATTTTATATTCCAGTTCCTAATGATCAACAAGAGGCTAAAGAAATTACTTCAGCGTTTCGCCCTGTTTTTGAAACCGAACATATTATAAAGATTGGCCAAAATATAAAATACGATATGGCCATTCTTAAAAATTACGGTATTGAAGTAAAAGGAAAATTATTCGACACCATGCTTGCGCATTATTTGTTGCAACCTGATATGCGCCATAACATGGATATAATGGCAGAAACCTATTTAAATTATTCTCCCGTTTCTATCGAAACATTAATCGGTAAAAAAGGGAAGAATCAACTTAACATGCGTGATGTGCCGATAGAAAAAATAAAAGAATATGCTGCGGAAGATGCAGATATTACCTATCAGCTAAAAAAAATATTACAACCACAATTAAAAGAAACAGGAACAGAAAAATTATTTGAAGAAATTGAAATTCCTTTAGTGCCTGTTTTAGCTGCTATGGAAGCAGAAGGAGTTAGGCTTGACATTCATGTTTTAAAAGAAATATCAATAGAATTGGGAAGAGAAATTGAGGCTATTGAAAATGAAATTAAACAAATTGCCGGAAGAGATATTAACATAGATTCGCCCAAACAATTGGGAGATCTCTTGTATTTAGAATTAAAAGTGGAAGAAAAGCCAAAAAAAACAAAAACAGGGCAATATGCTACTGGTGAGGAAGTGTTGCAAACCTTAGTAAATAAACATCCCATTATTCAAAAAATTCTGGATTACCGCCAACTCAATAAACTGAAATCAACCTATGTTGATGCTTTACCTGAGCTGGTAAATAAAAAAACCGAACGTATTCATACTACCTATAACCAAGCTATCGCAGCAACAGGCCGTTTAAGTTCCATTAATCCTAATCTTCAAAATATTCCCATTCGTACCGATAAAGGAAAGGAAATCAGAAAAGCATTTTTGGCAAGAAACAATGACTATATTATTCTTTCTGCCGATTATTCCCAAGTTGAATTGAGAATTATGGCAGCACTTAGCGAAGACGAAGGAATGATAGAGGCCTTTAGTCAGGGACAAGATATTCATGCTGCAACCGCAGCTAAAGTATACGATGTGGCCTTAACAGAAGTAAGTTCGGATATGCGCAGAAATGCAAAAATGGTAAATTTTGGAATTATTTATGGTATTTCTGCTTTTGGCTTAGCACAACGCTTAGGCATATCAAGAACAGAGGCCAAACAAATTATTGATCAATATTTCGAAAAATATCCACGCATTAAAATTTACATGGATCAAAATATTGAAAAAGCACGCAAACAAGGATATGTTGAAACCATTATGGGGCGTAGACGCTATTTAAGTGATATTAACTCTGCCAATGCTGCCGTAAGAGGATATGCCGAGCGAAATGCGATAAATGCTCCCATTCAAGGATCTGCAGCTGATATTATTAAAATGGCAATGATTTGTATTCATGATGAAATGAAAAAGAAACAATACCAATCAAAAATGGTATTGCAAGTACATGACGAATTGGTTTTTGATGTATACAAACCAGAACTGGAACAAATAAAACAATTGGTAAAAAAACAAATGACAGATGCTATAAAATTAAGAGTGCCCCTTGAAGTGGAATTAGGTATTGGAGAAAATTGGCTTGAGGCCCATTAAGAGTTTCTGAAATTAGCATTTTGTCTCTTTCTTTTTTGAAGGATTAAGGGAGAGAATACAAATTAATTCCATTTTTAGAAAGCACTTAAATAAAACTGAGTACGACTATTTGATTATTAACAGATAATGTTAATTTTGTTTTATTAATCTCATCAATGCACTAAATATGAATTTAAACATACATCAAAAATTATCACTTCTAAGCATCGCTTTCCTTTTGTTCGTAAGCACTAGCTGTAATAATAGCCAAGACGAAGAGGCAAAAGACCAGCAGTTAACGGAACAAACGCAAAAACTAGAGAAACAAAAAATATTTTATTCCCTTACTACTCCTATTGAGTTAGTAGCACTCATGAACCAAATGGGTTTGTTTTATGACGAATCTGTTTTAAATCCTACCGATAATGTTGCAAAATATACTACTGCAAACAAACAAGCAGTAAATCTTGGTATATATGCGGCTGATCTAACCTATTGCAGCCTTTTTAGCCAGTTTCAGGCAACCTTAAAAGCCTTTGAAGCCTCCAAAAAATTAGCAGATGGTTTAGGCATTACAGATGCTTATGAAGCTGGAGCTCTCAACCGCATTCAAGATAATATCAATCAAAAAGATTCATTATTGAAAATTATTTCAGAGTGTTTGTCAAATACCGATGCCTACTTAAAAGATAATTACAGAGTGGGTATTTCTTTGCTTGTGCTTTCCGGTGGTTGGATAGAAGGTTTATATATTGCTACACAAACAAATGGCTCAAAAAACATGAGTCCTAATTTTTCGTCCCTAATTGGCGAACAAAAAATTTCCCTAGAAAATATATTAAAGTTAATTGAAGTATATCAAGACGAAAGTGGTGTTGATTTAACAGAAATTAGAAAAGATATGACAGAATTAAATAAGCTTTACGAAAAAGTTCAAATAACATTGCAATCAGGTGCCCCTAAAGAAGATAAAGGAATCCATAAAACTACTTTAACCTCATCAACACAGGTTACCATTAGTACAGAAGATATTAAAGCAATTAGTGATAAAGTAAAAGAATTACGAAATAAATATACTCAAGTATCCTAATTAATAAAATAGTTTTTAATTTGATAAAAATATATGCGAATGAAGAAATTACATCTTTTTTTATTTACTCTTAGTATAGCTTTGCTCATGTCTTTTCAACAAGCCTCAGCCCAATGTAAAACATTTGCAAAAAAGAAGTGCATTCCTGAAATGGAACCCTATATCCATGATGGCCAAATTAATTCAACTTTAATTTCAGAAGGCGAATCGGTTGAATTATACAAAACCTTTTATGAAGGTCAAGACTATAGAGTATTAGTTTGCAGCGGAGATGAATTGGATAGTACCAAAGTAAGAGTGCGTCTTTTAGATCATAATAGAAAAGTATTGTATGACAATCAAGACCATGGATATTCCTTAACATGGGATTTTATTGCTAATTCTACTCAACAAGTAATTATTGAAGTAGCTGTGTTAAAACTAAATGATGAAGCCAAAGATCTTAAAACAGGTTGTGTTTCTATTTTAGTTGGATTTTTAAATACAGATGGCCTTACTAAAAAATAAGGAAGAAGGAAGGCCAATGTGCTGCCGACTTCTGTCTTCTTACTTTGTTAAAAAATGTTATCTATTCTTTTAGTTTTATACTCTTTCTTTATAACAAGGCGGTAATCAAGTGTTTTTTTCTTAATTTTGAGCCCTCAATTAAATATTATTTCTTATGATCAATAAATGGATTACAGGTTTTGTTACAATATTTATAGCATCAAACTTATTTGCTCAATCTAATGATCCCGTTCTTCTTACCGTTGGTGGACAAGATATACACAAATCAGAGTTTGAATACGTGTATAATAAAAACAATACACAAAAAGAACACAGTAAAGAAAATCTAGATGAATACATGAACCTATTCGTCAATTTTAAGTTAAAAGTTAGAGAAGCAGAAGCTTTAGGCTTAGATACCAGTTCTAAATTTAAAACTGAATTAGAAGGATATAGAAAACAACTAGCCCAACCTTATTTAACAGATAGAGAAGTAACCGAAAGTTTATTAAAAGAAGCCTATGATAGACTTCAATACGATGTAAGCGCTAGTCATATTCTTATAAAAGTAGACCAATATGCTTTGCCTAAAGATACCTTAGAGGCTTATGCTAAAGCAATGAAAATTCGGGATCGATTGTTAAAAGGCGAAAACTTTGAAAAATTAGCAGCACAATATTCCGATGATCCTTCAGCAAAAGAAAATGGAGGCAGCTTGGGTTATTTTACTGCTATGCAAATGGTTTATCCTTTCGAAACTGCTGTTTATACCAATCCTAATGGTCAAGTATCTATGCCTGTACGTACAAAATACGGATACCATTTAATATTGGTACACGATAAAAGAAAAGCTTTAGGTCAAATTAAGGTGGCACATATAATGGTGAAAGCTCCAAAAGGCATGGCTGCAGAAGATTCTATAAAAGCTAAAAATAAAATAGATGAAATTTATAAAAATCTTCAAGCAGGGCAAAAATTTGAAGATTTAGCAGATAAGTTTTCGGATGATAAAAATTCTGCTAAAAAAGGAGGCGCATTACCTTGGTTTGGTACAGGTCGCATGGTTGCCGAATTTGAAACTTCAGCCTTTTCACTTCAAAATAATAATGATTATACAAAGCCAATAAAAACTTCTTATGGTTGGCACATTATTAAAAGACTTGATAAAAAAGATATAGGCTCTTTTGATGACCTCAAAGCCGAATTAAAATCTAAGGTAGAAAGAGATTCACGTGCTTCAAAAGGAAGAGAGTCTTTAATTGCTAAAGTAAAACAAAAAAATAATTTCAAAGAGTTTCCAAAAACTACAGACGATTTTGTAAAAGTAATGGATACAACCATTTTTGCCGGAAAATGGAATGCCGACAAAGCAAAAGCTTTTACTAAACCAATGTTTACCATTGGTAATAAAACATATACACAACAAGACTTTGCTAAATTTATAGATAAAAATCAAACCAAGAGAAGTAAAGCTGATTTTAAAGTTCTGGTGAATGAGTTATACAAACAATTTGTTGATCAAAACATAGTAGCTTATGAAGAAAGCCACCTTGAAGATAATTTTCCTGAATACAAAGCACTTCTTCGCGAATACAGAGATGGAATATTGTTATTTGATTTAACCGATCAAAAAGTTTGGTCTAAAGCAGTGAAAGATACAGTGGGTTTAAAAGACTACTACGAAAAAAATAAAAACAAATACATGTGGGAAGATCGTGTAGAAGCTACTATTTACACATGTGCTAATGCCGATGTGGATAAGGCTACGAGAAAATTATTAAATGGCAAAACTAAAAAAGCGCTAACATCAGATGATATATTAAATGCAATCAATAAAGACTCTCAACTCAACCTTTCAATTAAACACGATACCTTTTTACGAGGTGATGATGCTTTAATTGATTCTATTAAATGGGAGCCTGGTATTACTGCCGATATTAAAAAAGGCAATTCAATTGTTTTTGTTCAGGTAAATCAAAAAATTGCGCCAACACCAAAATCATTGTCAGAAGCTAAAGGTTTAGTTACTGCCGACTATCAAGACAGTCTTGAAAAACAATGGATAGAAGATCTTAAAAAGAAATATGCTGTTGCAATACAAAAAGATGTATTGAGCACTATTCAATAATAGAATTTATCAAAAATTCCAAGCTATCCCTCTCCAAAGGGAGAGGGGCAGGGTGAGGGCATAAAAGCTAAAAAACTGTTAAATGGTTAAATTGTTGAGGTAATAAAAAAAATGTTCCATTTAACAATTTAGCCATTTAACAATTTAACGCCAGTAGCATTGAAGCCTTTTAGTGTACCATTCTTAGTTATTGTTTTCTTCATTGCCGTATCTTCATGTTCCTTCTTTCAAAAAAAAACAGAAGAAAAAGCCATTGCCAAAATAGGCGATAAATTTTTATACCCTACTGAAATTGCGAGCATGATTCCGCCTGGTACCAGTGAGGCTGATAGTATACAGGTAGTTCAAAATTATACCCAAGCCTGGATTAGAAAAAACTTACTTATTGAAAAAGCAGAATTAAATCTTACTAAAGATCAAAAAGACGTTGATAAACAATTAGAAGAATACCGTACTTCCCTTATTATTTTTACTTATGAAAAAGAATACATACATCAACATTTAGATACTGTAGTTTCAATGGATGAGATAGAACATTACTATAATGATCACAAGCAAGATTTTGTTTTAAAAGATAACATTTATGATGTGGCTTACGTTAAGCTCAAGAAAACAGTACTTAAATTGGATAAACCTAAAAAATTGCTAAGCTCTGATAAAGATGAAGACCGACTTGCACTCGAAGATTTTTCATACAACAATGCACTCGATTTTTCTTTGAAAAAAGAAAATTGGATGTCCTTCGATGTTCTTACAAAAACAATTCCTGTAATTGTTGAAGAAAGCTTAACAAAAAACGATGCCATTATTGAAGCTACAGACTCTCTAGCCCATTATTTAATAAGAGTTAACAATTATAAGGTCAAGAATAGCATATCTCCACTTAACTTTGAAACGGAAAATATCCGTAATATTGTTATTAATAAAAGAAAGCTAAAATTAATTGAGGGCTTAGAAAATTCTCTCTATAAAACAGCATTGGCAAATGGAGAGTTTCAGGTATATTAAAATCATAAATTAATAATTTGATAATGAGAAAAAGTTCAAAGTTCAAGGTTCAAAGTTTAAAGTTTGGTTATCCTATAACTTTCAAATTTTCAAATTTTCAAATTAATAAATATAAATTATCTATTATCTTTTATCCATTACTCATTCGTCTATTATTTTCATATTCAGTATTTGCCCAAGAAAAAGTAATAGTTGATGAAGTCGCTGCTGTAGTGGGGAAGAGTATCATTTTAAAATCTGATATTGAGAGTCAATACATGCAATATACAGCACAAGCAAAGCTTACTAATGCAGCCGAAACCAAATGTAAAATTTTAGAAGATTTATTATTTCAAAAATTACTGCTTACTCAAGCAGAAGTAGATAGCTTAACAGTTAGTGATAACCAGGTTGAATCGGAGTTAGATAGAAGGTTGCGGTATTTTGTTAATCAAATTGGATCAAAAGAAAAATTGGAAGAATATTATGGAAAATCCATGCTTCAAATAAAAGAAGAATTTCGCCCAACGGTAAAAGAACAATTACTCATTCAACAAGTACAGTCTACCATTACCAAAGATGTAAAAGTAAGTCCGGCCGAAGTAAAAACATATTACAGAAATATGCCCAAAGATAGCATTCCACTTATTAATACCGAAGTTGAGATTAGCGAAATTGTTAAAGCCCCTAAAGTGAGTCAAGCAGAAAAAAAAGAAGTAAAAAATAAACTGGAGCAATTGCGCCAAAGAATAATGAGTGGAGAAAAATTTTCTACCATGGCTATTCTTTATTCTGAAGATCCGGGTTCATCTAAAAATGGAGGCGAACTGGGATTTGTAAATAGAGGTGATCTTGTTCCTGAATTTGAAGCCATAGCTTTTTCAATTAAAGAAGGAGATATTTCTGAAATAATAGAAACGGAATACGGTTATCATTTTATGCAATTAATTGAAAGAAGGGGCGATCAAGTAAATGTGCGCCATATTTTAATGTCGCCCAAGCCATCCCTTAGCGATCTTGAAAAAGCAAGAAATGTATTGGATTCAGTCGCCACTCTTATTAAAAAGGATTCTCTTACTTTTGAACAAGCAGCTGTGAAATTTTCTGACGATGCTGAAAGTCGTAACAACAGCGGTATTATGATTAATCCACAAACCGGAACAACCAAATTTGAAATGAGTCAAATTGATCCTACTCTTTTTTATGCCCTTGATAAATTAAGTGTGGGACAAGTATCTCCTGTAGTTAAAATGCAAACCGACAAAAGTAAAGATGCCTACCGTTTGGTAAAATTAAAATCAAAATCAGAGCCTCACAAAGCCAATCTTAAAGACGATTATTTATTTATTCAAAATAAAGCCACTCAAGAAAAACAACAAACCGTAATAGATGAATGGATAAAGAAAAAAATACCATCCATTTATGTTGATATCAAAACAGAATATCTAAATTGTGCATTCGATCACAAATGGAATGCTCAGGTTATTACTAAAACTGCACAACTAACAACCCATAATTAAAATAAAATATGCCAACTTATAAAAACGATGTTGAAGCCATTGATGATTTTGTAAAAAAATATACGACCCTTACAAAAGAAATTAATAAAGTTATTGTTGGACAAAATGATGTAATTAAAGATGTTCTTATCTCTATTTTTTGCAAAGGCCATTGTTTGTTAGTAGGCGTTCCCGGTTTGGCAAAAACGTTGTTGGTAAATACCTTGTCACAAGTATTGGGATTAAAATACAGCCGTATTCAGTTTACGCCCGATTTGATGCCATCCGATATTATAGGTTCTGAAATATTGGGAGAAGACAGACATTTTAAATTTATAAAAGGGCCTATTTTTGCTAATATTATATTGGCTGATGAAATTAATAGAACCCCACCTAAAACACAATCTGCATTGCTCGAAGCCATGCAAGAACATTCTATTACCGCAGCCGGAAAACGTTACGAATTAGAAGAACCATTTTTTGTATTGGCTACTCAAAATCCAATTGAACAAGAAGGAACCTATCCACTACCTGAGGCGCAGCTCGATCGTTTTATGTTTAATGTATGGCTCGATTATCCTTCATTTTCAGAAGAGGTAAATGTGATAAAAAATACAACATCTGATCACAGCTATAAACCGCAAGTAATTTTAAATCGAGAAGAAATTTTATTTTTTCAAGATTTAGTAAGACGCATTCCTGTGAGCGATAATGTTATTGAATATGCAGTAAAATTAGCTGCAAAAACAAGACCTACAAAAGAGCATGCTCATAAAATGGCAAATGAATATTTATCATGGGGAGCAGGCCCAAGAGCGTCTCAAAACTTAGTGTTAGGAGCAAAGTGTCATGCTATGATTAATGGAAAATACTCTCCCGATATTGTGGATGTGCAGGCTGTAAGTCAAGCCATTTTACGACACAGAATTGTGCGCAACTACAAAGCAGAAGCCGATAATATTGCTGTTGAAGATATTATTTTGGAGTTGACCAAATAAAAACTAGAAACTTGTTATTCAGTTTTCGTTTTGCAGTTTGTGAATTTTTTTTGTTCCGGCATACATTTCAAATTTTTGGAATTTGCATTCTAATGAACCGTTAAACAATGTAATTTTTCTAGAAGGGCGCAGTCCAATATGTTTAAGAGCATCTGTATTGGAACTTAATATCCAAGCCTGGTGACCACCACAATTTTTCTTTAAATGATCGCCAATACTTTGGTATAAACTTAAAATGTCCATGGGGCGCATTCTTTCTCCATATGGCGGATTAATAATGATGGTTCCCTTTTCTTCTAAAGGAAGCGCTTCTTCAAAAGGTCTTTTTTCAATTTTAACAATTCCCGTTAAACCGGCTTGCGCAATATTTTTTCTGGCCATTTCAACACTTTGCCCCGACATATCTGAACCAATAATGGGAATCGCTATTTTTCTTCTTTTTAATACTAAAGCTTCATTGTATATTTTTTCCCAAAGTGTTTTATCAAAATCTTTCCAATTCATAAAGCCATAATGCTTGCGCAAAATTCCGGGAGCACTGTTGCTGGCCATAAGAGCGGCTTCAATTAATAAAGTTCCTGACCCACACATGAAATCATAAAATGGAGATTGTTTATCCCAGCCTGAAAGTAAAACCATACCTGCTGCGAGTACTTCATTTAAAGGAGCATCGTTTTGTGCTACACGCCATCCTCTTTTATACAATACTTCGCCTGAACTATCTAAAGCTAATGAACATTCTTCTTCATGAATGTGTAAATGAATTTTTATATCCGGATTTTGTATGTCAACATTAGGACGCATGCCTTCTCTTTCCCGAAACTGATCTACAATGGCATCTTTTGTTTTTAAAGCAACAAATTGAGAATGGTTAAAGTACATGGAGTTCACAACCGTTTCAATGGCAAATGTTGTGTTTACAGAAAGATGCTGTTGCCAATCATAAGCCTTAATTTTTTTATATAATTCATGCTCGTTTTTAGCAGTAAAATGATGAAAGGGCTTAATAATTTTAAGCGCAGTCCTGAGCCAGAGATTGGCTTTGTATAATAATTCTTGATTGGCTGTAAATGTAACAGCTCTTGTTATTGCTTTTACATCTTTTGCTCCAAGTGCAATTAATTCATCTTTTAAAACATTCTCAAGGCCAAACGAAGTTTTTGCGATGAGTATAAATTCTCCATTCAATAATACAGGTTGATTTTCGTTCACTTTTATAGGCACTTTAATATTGCTATTGCTTCTTGTTGTTTAAATGCACCTTGAGTAGTAGAAATTTCTTGTAATACTTTTTGTGCTTGTAGTTTGTCGTTCTTTTTTAGATAAGCTAAGGCAATGTACCAATTGGCTTGTTGCATAAAGTCATTATCAGTAGAAAGTGTTTTTTGAAGATAGTTGATGGCTTTATCAGGATTGTTATTGGCCAAACAGCTTATACCTAAATAAAAATAATATTGAGGTAAGTTATAAGCATCATTGGCAAGAGCGTTTTCCATCGCTTTAATAGCTTCAGCATATCTTCCGCTGGCATATAAATCCATACCCTTGTCAATAGGCTGTTCTTCTCCTCTAAACGTGTTCACTACTTGATAGGGCTGGAAGTTTTGAGCAAATAATTTTTCTGGAGTAGGTGCAGTATAAAAAAACCAATACCCTAATGGTACTGCAACAATAATAGTAGCTGCTATGGCCCAGTATCCTAAATTCCATCCTGAATCTGATCTTTCATCAGGCTCATTTATTGTTTCAACATGTATTTTATTTAATCTGTTTTTTAATTCAATTCGTCCGTATTCTTTTACCACTTCATTTGCTGTTTCTTCAGTAAATTGATCATTTTCGTTCAATAGAGTTTTCATAGCTTCTTCTTCAGATGTGTTAAGTCTCTGGTGGAGCCATTTTCTAATTAATGAATGAGAGGGATTTGGGGCATTCATAATATTTCTTGAATTTGTTGGTTTAGGGAGCTTGAGTTACGTATTATATTTTTTAAATAATTTAAACATTTTGATTTTTTATTTCGAGCTACTTGCTCGTTCTGAAAACCCATTAAATCACAAACTTCTTTCATCGCTTTGTTTTCATAAATGGTATAAACCAATACCTGTTTGCAATCATTCTTAAGTTGATTCATAACATGATGAATAATTTCTTGTTTTTCTTTTTCTAAAACACCTTCGTATACATCATCTGCAGTGTCTGTATCTTGGGTATTTCTATAGGCTATTTCAAGTTTAGATCGTTTCAATTTGTTTAGCCACATATTTTTTGCAACACTATACAAAAAAGTGCTAATCTTGGCTTCAAGTTGAAACTTACCTGTTTTAACTTGTTCATAAAAAACAACTACTGCATCCTGAAAAATATCTTTTGCTTCATCTTCATTACCATTATTTTCTTTAATCATATTGGTAATGCTTCTGATATTTTGTTTATACAAATAAGTAAGGCAACGATCTTCTTCTTGCTTGCCGGCTAAAAGACCATTAATGATTTCCTTATCTGTGTAAATAAAATTCTTTACAAGAAACATTTTTAATAAATCAATTGAGGTTTGTGATTGTAACCACTTGTAATTTTAATCATTCAATTTTAAGGTATGCCCCATCTTATCTCTCTTTGTTTCGAGATAAAATTTATTATGCTCATTCGATTTAATTTCAATGGGAAGTACCTCTACTGTTTCAAGTCCATATCCCATAAGGCCTGCGCGTTTTTTAGGATTATTAGAAAGCAATTTCATCTTACTCACATTCAAGCTTCTTAAAATTTGCGCTCCAATTCCATAATCTCTTTCATCCATTTTAAAGCCCAATTTCTCATTGGCTTCTACAGTATCCAAACCTTGTTCTTGAAGACTATATGCTTTTAATTTATTAAGCAATCCTATACCGCGGCCTTCTTGATTCATATAAACAATTACTCCTTTTCCTTCTTTTTCAATCATTTCCATGGCTTTGTGCAATTGAGGTCCACAATCGCAACGACATGATCCAAAAATATCTCCTGTAAGGCAAGATGAGTGTACGCGTACCATAATAGGTTCGTCTTTTTTCCATTCGCCTTTAGTTAACACCAAATGTTCTTGACCCGTTGAAGGTTGGTTATACATAACCAAATTAAAATCACCCCAAGTGGTTGGTAATTTTACGCTTACTTCTTTTACAATTAAACTTTCTGTTTTTAAGCGGTAGGAGATAAGATCTTGAATAGAAACAATTTTTAAATCAAATTTCTTAGCATACTCTAATAAATCAGGTAGGCGAGCCATGGTTCCATCATCTTTAATAATTTCAACCAATACACCTGCTGATTCAAAACCCGCTAATCGAGAAAAGTCAACAACTGCTTCTGTATGCCCTGCTCTTCTAAGCACTCCTCCATCTCTAGCTCGTAAGGGGAAAATATGTCCTGGCCTTCCAAGATCAGAGGCCTTTGTATTAGGATTAATTAATGCTTGTACTGTTTTAGCTCTGTCAGATGCTGATATTCCCGTTGTACAGCCATGGCCAATTAAATCTATAGAAACAGTAAAAGGCGTTTGGTGCAAAGCTGTATTTTGATTTACCATCATGGTTAAACCTAGTTCTTCACATCGGCTTTCTGTAATGGGGGCACAGATAAGTCCGCGCCCATGCATGGCCATAAAATTGATAATTTCAGGTGTTACATTGCGAGCCGCAGTAATCAGATCGCCTTCATTTTCACGGTTTTCATCATCTACCACAATTATTAGCTTTCCATTTTTAATGTCGGCTATTGCTTCTTCTATTGTATTTAACATGTGAATTGGTTGTTAGTTGTTAGTTGTTGGTTATTATATGCGAATGGATTTTTCACTAACAATTAATAACGAGTAACAAACAACCGTAGTTTACCGCAAAGATACTTAAAAATTACCGCTTTGCTTATGTTGAAGCAAGGCTATTTTTTAATGATAATATGTAAAATTCGTGTCTGTATTTTTTATTTGAAAATCTGTTTTTTGCTAAACCTTTTAAAAAAACGTGTATAGACTGTAATATCAAACAAGGAAGAGTCGGAAGTAGCTTTACGTATAAGAAATATTCCAATGGGGGCAAGAATAAAAAGCGACATCCAAATTCCAATAAAAGGCGATATTACCAGTTCTCTGGCAAATTTTTCACCTGTAATAGAAATAATGTGATAAATCAAGAAAAAGAGAATGGCAAATAAAACGGGGGCGCCAAGTCCTCCTTTTCTAATAATAGCACCAAGGGGGGCGCCAATTAAGAATAGAATAAGACAAGCAAAGGGTAAAGTAAATTTTTTCTCCCACTCAATTTCGTATTTAGCAACAGATTTTTCTTTCGATGAAATCGTTTCTTTAATAGCAATAACTTGTTGCTTGGCTCTGCGAGCTTGTTCTAAAGCCGTATCATAAAGTTTTATGCTATCAACTTTAATGGTATCTACTTTTGATAAAACTGAAGGTATTACAATTGTTTTTTGTGTAGAAGAATCTTTAGGTAACAATTTTTTTGAAGAAGTAAAATAGTAGTTCATCATAAGTCCATCATACAAAGCCTTTGCCTTTTCGTTCATTTCTTTCTGCAAGGTATCTTCACTTGATTTTAATTGAGAAACATTCATCATCATATAATTGTCTTTATAGATATCTTCAGAAGCTTGGCTAAAGGCAAAATCTAAAAGACTAAATCGGATACTGCGTTCTTTAAATTCGGTTCGGGTTAAGGGATGTGTATTTACCATAGGAGTAGGTTTTCTATCTTTTAAAAACCCGGGAGGTGAAGGAGGCTTATTAGGTATAGGGGGCTGTTTTATTTGTACTTTATTCGATTGTGTTTTATTTGGCTGCGTTCTATTATTGTGCTCCTCATAACTTTTGCCCGAATATAAATTTAAAATCAGGTATGCATTGTTATCCGTAATAAACATACGACCAGAATCTGCCAATACAATACGATAATTTTCTTCTTGATCGGTATGGTCATACACCATAATATTTCTTAACAATCCATCATCTTGCTTTTTGCCTATTCTAATAGAATAGCCTTCTATAATAGAAGAAAATACACCTTCTTTAATATCAAAGGCCGGTTTTTGTTGGCGTACGGAATGCAATAAAGTTCCGTATTTAAGATTGGTATAAGGTAAGATGTTGTTGGAAAAAAAAAATGAAGCAATTCCAATAATTCCAATAAGAATAAATAAGGGCAATGAAACTCTTTGCAGTGAAATTCCCGAGGCTTTTATTGCAGCTAATTCATAATGTTCTCCTAAACTCCCCAACGTCATAATGGACGATAGTAAAATGGCCAGCGGTAAGGCTTTAGGAACAAGATTAAGAGATGTATAAAAAAGCAAACGAGCAATAACATGCCATTCGAGGCCTTTACCCATTATATCATCAATGTAAACGAAAAGAAATTGCATTACCAGAATAAACTGGCTAACAAAAAATGTAATAACAAATGGACCAATAAAGGATTTTAGAATGAAGAGATCTAGTTTTTTCAAATTTGAAAATTTGCAATTATTTTAATTGGCAATGCGTTCAAATAACAAAATTACTAATTAGTAATTACAATGAGCTGATAATAATGGGGGAGCAATAAAAATTGAACCTAAAAAGAACCCAAAACGCGCCTCAATTCATCAATTTGACTGTTCCAAAGTTTGGTAGTTTCTTTTTTCTCGTCTTTATCACAAAAATCAGTAATTACAAGAGCAACGTCTCCAGTAAGATCATCAATCTCAATACGAAATTCAAAATAAGTGTCATCGGGTTCTTCAAGCCATTGAAAGCGAATAAATTTTTCTTCTTTTTTGCTTATTAATTTTGCCTGTTGAACATTGTTGTCCCACTTAAATGAATAAATACTGAGACGAATATTTACATCGTCACAAAACCATTCTGAAAGCCCACTAGGTGTACTTAAACGGTTATATAGCATCTTGGGGGATACTTTTACTTCATATTCGAGCTGTATTTTCTCTTTTTGTATTTTTTCTTTCTTTTTTGCCATTTTCAACTGATCTATAATTAGTTAATCAACCGCAACATAATACGAATTATTTTATAAAGAATCTAAAATTTTGAATTTTAGGCTTTCAATTAGGTTAATATATGAATATTCCTTAAATTTGCAGCCCGTTATTGAAATAATAATTAGAAAAATTTTACACAATGGCAAAGAAAGGTAGCAGAATTCAAGTAATTCTTGAATGCACTGAGCATAAAACCAGCGGACAGCCTGGTATGTCGAGATACATTACCACAAAGAATAGAAAAAATACGCCTGATCGCGTTGAACTTAAAAAGTATAATCCTATTCTTAAAAAAGTAACGTTACACAAAGAGATTAAATAATAACCTCTCCCCAACCCTCTCCGAAGGAGAGGGAGGTAAAAGGAATTAAAATTTATTACTATGGCAAAGAAGGTAGTTGCAACACTCAAAACAGGAAAAGGTAAAGACTTTACTAAAGTGATTAAAATGGTAAAATCTCCTAAATCAGGAGCGTATTCTTTTAAAGAAGAAATTGTTCACAAAGATCATATTGAAGATTTCTTTAAAGAGAAAAAATAATTTTTTTCTTACAAAAATTTATTGAAGAGCTTTGGTCTGCATAAGATTGAAGCTTTTTTAATTTAATTGTTAGTTGTCTGTTGTTGATTGTGCGCAAAATCTATTGCTAATCAATACTAACAACGAATAACTGACAACAAACAACGAAATTATGAGCTGGTTAGGAAAATTATTTTCGAAAGAAAAAAAAGAGAGTTTAGATCAGGGCTTAGCAAAAACCAAGGATAGTTTTTTTACAAAAATTACCAAAGCCGTTGTTGGAAAAAGTAAAGTTGATGATGAAGTATTGGATAATTTAGAAGAAGTGCTTATTACTTCTGATGTTGGTGTTGAAACTACACTAAAAATTATTAAACGGATAGAAGAACGTGTTGCTAGAGATAAATATGTAGGAACAGATCAACTCAATGGCATATTAAAAGAAGAAATTGTTACGCTCTTAAAAGAAAATAACTCTCAAGATCAAACCGAATTTTCATTACCCAATTTAAATGGCCGGCCCTATGTAATTATGGTGGTGGGTGTAAATGGAGTGGGTAAAACAACTACCATTGGAAAATTAGCACATCAATTTAAAAAAGCAGGCAAGAGTGTGGTAATTGGTGCGGCAGATACTTTTAGAGCTGCAGCAGTTGATCAATTAATTGTTTGGGCCAAACGTGCTGATGTGCCTATTGTAAGCCAAGGTATGGGAGCTGATCCTGCTTCTGTAGCATTTGATACACTTTCTTCGGGAGTTGCAAGTAAAGCAGATGTTGTAATTATAGATACGGCAGGTCGTTTGCATAATAAAGTAGGCTTGATGAATGAGCTTTCGAAAGTAAGCCGTGTAATGAAAAAATTAATTCCTGAAGCACCGCATGAAGTACTATTGGTGCTTGATGCCTCAACCGGACAAAACGCCATTGAACAAGCCAAACAATTTACTTTAGCTACTGATGTAAATGCATTAGCCCTTACAAAATTAGATGGAACTGCAAAAGGAGGTGTTGTAATTGGTATTTCTGATCAATTTAAAATTCCTGTAAAATATATTGGGGTAGGAGAGAAGATGGAAGACCTGCAAGTATTTAATAGAATTGAATTTGTTGATTCTTTGTTTGGAAATTAATAGAACGCGGATGACGCGGATTGGTATGATTTCCACAGATTTTAAACCGGGAAAACAATTTCATGTAAAGAAGAGTTAAATTTGTCGGTAAAACTGATAGAGAAAAATAAAGATCTGATTTTAAATCACATTGAAACGTACAGAAAGAATGGAAAGATTAAATCTTTACAACTTAAATTAAAATAATATGAAATAGCCATGCACTGAACGTGCACAAACGCTGATAAACGTTGAATGGCGTATTCCATATGACTTTTTTAAAACAAATAATGTACATATGAAACAAGGTATAGTGGGCATTAAACCCGAAATAAAAAAAGTTGATTTAGATAAAAGTAAATTAACAGTATGGTTAGTTGATGGAAGAGTAATTATTACTCCGAAAAAGCTGTTTTCATTTTTAAGAAAACCTTGTGGTAAAGCTTATATTTCAGATGGAGATACCATTATTTTTGATAAGGCAGATGAAGTAATTCATATTGAAGAAGTATTAGGAAGGTATGAAGATTACAGATATAAAGGATAAGAGGAGATTTTTATTTTTCGCTTAAACCTCTACGAGGTAATATAATACAAAACGATAAACGCTTCTACAAAACTTTATGCCCTACGGGCAGTCAATTTAAAATACGCCATAGGCCTTGTATTATTGTAGAAATACGAATACAACAGTTAATAGTTATACCGCGTAGCGGTTCAAGTAGAAAAGAAGAGAGTGTAAAGTAAACTGTGTCAAAAGGAAAATTTATTAAATTAATAAACCTTAAACACACAGTAAAATGGAATCAACCGAAAAGAAATTTGACTACGAGTCAATCAAGCAAAAAG
>JAHEXY010000011.1 GCA_023251875.1 Bacteroidota bacterium | reverse complement strand
GACAGAATACTGTGTATGGCTCGTTTCTGTTCGACTTTAAAGCCTATCATCTCTATCAAAGTTTTGTTACTTATTAAGAACTATTTATCTTTGTATCCTAAAGTAACGCAGGACACACAACCATGAGCATAACAACAAACCGGTTAAATGCCTACCGCATTATGTGGACACTCGTAATGTTTGATTTACCTACCGAAACAAAAAAGGAGAGAAAAGCGGCTGCAAAATTTAGAAAAGAATTATTAAACGATGGCTTTAGCATGTTTCAATTTAGTATGTATTTACGCCATAGTGCCAGTTCAGAAAATGCTGATGTGCATAGCAAACGTGTAAAAAAGAATTTACCCGAATTTGGTAAAGTAGGTATATTGAGAATTACCGATAAACAATTTGGAGATATGGAATTATTTTATGGAACCAAACCGGCTGCATTACCTGATGTTCCTCAGCAATTGGAGCTGTTTTAGCCTATTAGTAGAAGACCTGCAAGGTTTTAAAAACCTTGCAGGTCTTCTACTAAATTTGACCAAAGATTAGAAACAAAAAAGTCCAAGCAAAGCCCGGACTTTAATATATAAACACCTCATTTTTTTATTGACAAACCTAACTTAAAGCATTGATTGTGTTGTATTTTATCTTGAACTAGTGTTTATCAATAAATCAAAGATACATTTTGAAAGCAAATCACAACTAATTTCAACTTCAACAGTATCCTTATTGCAGTGTTTATCAATAAATCAAAGATACATTTTGAAAGCAAATCACAACATTGGTTGATGTTCGGAGTATCTGCATCTTAGTGTTTATCAATAAATCAAAGATACATTTTGAAAGCAAATCACAACTTTAGAAGATATTCCCTGTATTTTTCTACGAGTGTTTATCAATAAATCAAAGATACATTTTGAAAGCAAATCACAACATCTCCGAATGAATTAAAAATATCATTAAGAGTGTTTATCAATAAATCAAAGATACATTTTGAAAGCAAATCACAACTTTAGTGGTAAGCGTGAAGACGCAGATCCGAGTGTTTATCAATAAATCAAAGATACATTTTGAAAGCAAATCACAACGGCTAAACTTAAATCAATAATTTCAAAATAAGTGTTTATCAATAAATCAAAGATACATTTTGAAAGCAAATCACAACAAAGGACGAATTAAAAAGAATTGCTAGGGAAGTGTTTATCAATAAATCAAAGATACATTTTGAAAGCAAATCACAACATAAAAATGGAGCTTATTTAACTAGCCAAAAGTGTTTATCAATAAATCAAAGATACATTTTGAAAGCAAATCACAACGCCTATCAAAGGTCGTATGTGAACTTCTTGGAGTGTTTATCAATAAATCAAAGATACATTTTGAAAGCAAATCACAACAAAGGCTTTAGATGATATGCTAAACACATTAGTGTTTATCAATAAATCAAAGATACATTTTGAAAGCAAATCACAACTGTTAACACTTGCGGCATTGATTTCTTTTCAGTGTTTATCAATAAATCAAAGATACATTTTGAAAGCAAATCACAACAGATGTGGCAATGATTCCGATACTACCGAAGTGTTTATCAATAAATCAAAGATACATTTTGAAAGCAAATCACAACAAATAAGCCGCCACTATCGTAGGCGGCATCAGTGTTTATCAATAAATCAAAGATACATTTTGAAAGCAAATCACAACAATATCACTACTCCCTTTTGTGCCAGTTGAAGTGTTTATCAATAAATCAAAGATACATTTTGAAAGCAAATCACAACCCCTCCTGGTTCTAATGTAATTGCAGTCATAGTGTTTATCAATAAATCAAAGATACATTTTGAAAGCAAATCACAACATGAAATAGAAGATGCTTTAGTAAAACAAAAGTGTTTATCAATAAATCAAAGATACATTTTGAAAGCAAATCACAACATTTGCACGTGTGTAAGAATCGAACTTACTAGTGTTTATCAATAAATCAAAGATACATTTTGAAAGCAAATCACAACCATTTACTCGTACTTCTATTGGTAATTTTAGTGTTTATCAATAAATCAAAGATACATTTTGAAAGCAAATCACAACAAAAAAAAATTGCCACATAATTTAACAAATAGTGTTTATCAATAAATCAAAGATACATTTTGAAAGCAAATCACAACAGTTGAAGAAATTCAAAAGCAGCTTGTAATAGTGTTTATCAATAAATCAAAGATACATTTTGAAAGCAAATCACAACATATTTATTTTTATCTTGCGTAAACAATATAGTGTTTATCAATAAATCAAAGATACATTTTGAAAGCAAATCACAACATCAGGAAATGTATTTACAAACCCTTTTGTAGTGTTTATCAATAAATCAAAGATACATTTTGAAAGCAAATCACAACTGTGTTTCCTTTTAATCTTAGTTCCATAATAGTGTTTATCAATAAATCAAAGATACATTTTGAAAGCAAATCACAACCAACTCGGGATCACTCTCCATTACCTCCATAGTGTTTATCAATAAATCAAAGATACATTTTACTCATGCTATTTTAATTTTTAACATTGTTGTATTCGTGAAAGAGTTGAAAGCAAATCACAACAATACCACAAATTGTCCTTCACCTCAAATTTCCGTAGCTTTGCCTGCATAACAAATTCTTTATGAGCAATCTTACAATTGAAAAAACATTGGTGGCACAACGAATCACTGAAATAAATGAGTCGGCTACATTGGCCATGGCACAAAAAAGTCGTGATTTAGCGGCTAAAGGTATCGATGTCATTAATCTCAGCCTGGGCGAACCCGATTTTAATACACCTCAATTTATTAAAGAAGCGGCTAAAAAAGCCATTGATGATAATTATTCAAAATACCCTCCGGTTGCAGGCTTTCTCGATTTACGTAAAGCCATCTGCGAAAAATTTAAACGTGAAAACGGATTGCTTTATGAACCCAATCAAATTGTAGTTTCTACAGGTGCCAAACAATCGGTAATTAATGCAGTACTTTCTATTGTAAATCCCGGAGATGAAGTTTTACTACCTGCCCCTTATTGGGTTAGTTATTCTGAAATGGTAAAATTCGCAGGCGGTATTCCTGTTGAAATTCCTACTACAATTCAAACTGATTTTAAAGCTACTACTGAACAATTAAAAAAACATATCACATCAAAAACCAAATTGATGATGTTTAGTTCTCCATGTAATCCATCAGGATCTGTATATACAAAAGATGAATTAAAAGCTATTGCCGATTTATTTTCTCAATACGATGATTTATATGTTATTTCAGATGAAATTTATGAACACATTAATTTTGTAGATAAACATGTAAGCATTGCTCAATTTGAAAGCATAAAAAATAAAACCGTAGTAGTAAACGGACTTTCAAAAAGCTTTGCCATGACGGGTTGGAGATTAGGCTACAGTGCCTCTCCTTTACATATTGCACAAGCAAGCATTAAGCTTCAAGGCTTATTTACTTCAGGGGCTAATGCAGTTACACAAATAGCCGCTATTACCGCCCTTAATTCTGATTTAGCGGAAACAAAAAAAATGAATGCTATTTTTAAAACCAGAAGAGATTTATTATTAAAAATAGTAAGTGATATACCCGGCATGAAATTAAATACCCCTCAAGGCGCTTTTTATGTTTTCCCTGATGTTAGTTTTTATTATGGCAAATCATTTAATGGAAAGCTTATTAAAACAGGTTCCGACTTATGTGAATATTTGCTTGAGATTGCTCATGTAGCACTTGTAAGTGGAGAAGGTTTTGGAGATAGTAAATGCATTCGTATATCTTATGCAACATCAGAAGAAAAATTAGTAAAAGCGGTAGAGAGAATTAAAATAGCTTTATTAAATCTTAAATAAAAAAATGAGTCCGGAACAACTAAGCAAACTCTTTCAAGATTTTAATCAACAAAAAATAATAATTATTGGTGACATCATGCTCGACTCTTATGTATGGGGAAAAGTAGAACGCATCTCCCCTGAATCTCCGGTACCAATAGTTAGTGTAAGTAAAAAGGAAGTCCGTTTAGGCGGTGCGGCTAATGTTGCCATGAATATAGCAGCTCTTGGTGCAACACCTATACTTTGTTCGGTTGTTGGTAATGATGATGCCGCAGATACGCTTCACAAACTTTTGCTTCAATTTAAAATGACTGCGCAAGGGATATTAAAAAGTAAAGACAGAAAAACAACTGTTAAAACCCGCATCATGAGCGGTAGTCATCATCATGTAAGGGTAGACGAAGAAATAACAAGCCCTATTTCAGAAAATGGAACCAAATTAGTAATTGAAAAAATTTCAAACCTTATTACACAAGAAAAAGTTAATGCAATAATTTTTGAAGATTATGATAAAGGTGTGATAAGTTCATCATTAATAGAACAAGTAGTTGCAATTGCAAATAAAAATTCTATTCCCGTTATAGTTGATCCTAAGAAAAGAAATTTTAGCGACTATAAAGGAATAACATTATTTAAACCCAATTTAAAAGAATTGAGAGAAGGCACTAAAAATGATTTTGAAAATATTACACTTGAAAAATTAAATGAAACTACAACTGTTTTAAAAGAACAGCAAAATATAAAAGGAATACTTCTTACTTTATCAGAAAAAGGATTGTATCTCAATTATAATAGCGTAAACAAAATTTTTCCTGCCCATATTCGCAATATTTCAGATGTTTCAGGAGCGGGAGATACGGTTGTTAGCGTAGCAGCATTATGCGAAGCATTAAAAGTAGAACCTGAATTAATGGCAATGCTATGTAATTTAGCGGGAGGAATTGTTTGTGAATATGCCGGAGTAGTACCTATTGATAAAGAAAAACTATTAAAAGAAGCAATAGAAAATTTATAATGGATTTAAAAATTCCAAATTCCCCTTCTCCCATGAGAGAAAGATGGGATGAGGGCTCCATAAACTCGAAAAACCATCTCCTTACGGGAAGATGGTTTTTTCAGTTTTTTCCATTGGTTGTGAATAAATGTCTTACAGGAAATCTATCCCGTCAAAAAATGGACCCACTTCTTTTCTCATAGTGTAATTGATTAATGTTTAGTTAAATCCGGGTGATCCGGTTATTGGTTTTTACGTAAAAAAATATAAAAGGTTACATTTTCAAGAGAATAATTATATTTCACTATAATACAGCAAAATAAGCGTATTTATGAAATAAAAGATTGATAAATAAAATAAGAATTTATAAATTGCAAACCCTTTTAAAAAATATAAGCCCCCCGCTTATTCTTTTTTCAAAGGCCCTACTAAGATTCATATTAATTAAAAATTCCTTTGATTATGAAAAGAAGTCTACTTTCATGTTTTTTATTATTTTTCACCTTCAGTTCTTTAATTGCTCAAAACTCTAATGCACGAAAAAGTTCTGCAATTCAAAAAGGAAGTTTATCAGGATATCCACAAAATACCGAAACTACTTCAATAAGGCGATGCGGCACTATGGAAAAATTGGCTAAAGACATTGAAAAAGATCCATCTATAGCCATTAAAATGCAAGAAATAGAAACCAACATGCAAACTTGGATTGAAAAACATCAAAGTGAAAAAACGGCATCTGTTATTACAATTCCAGTTGTTGTACATGTTGTATACAATAAATCTTCTCAAAATATTAGCGATGCGCAAATTCAATCGCAATTTACAGTGATGAATGCTGATTACAGAAAACTAAATGCTGATTTTAGCACTGCAGTTCCTTCAGCCTTTCAAAGTTTAGCGGGAGATGCAGGAATTGAATTTTGTTTGGCAACAACCGATCCCAATGGAAATACGACTACAGGAATTGTTAGAGTACAAACTTCATCAACATCTTTTACAGATGATGACAAAGTTAAATATACTTCAAAAGGGGGGGATGATGCTTGGGATTCTAAAAGCTATTTGAATATTTGGGTTTGTAATTTAGGGGGTGGATTGCTTGGATATTCTCAATTTCCGGGCGGTGCAACTGCAACCGATGGATGTGTTATAGGATATAAATATTTTGGAACAACCGGAACCGTTTCTTCTCCATATGATTTAGGCAGAACAGTAACCCATGAAGTGGGCCATTGGCTAAACCTATATCACATTTGGGGAGATGATGGTGGTTCTTGTTCAGGATCAGATAATGTTTCTGATACTCCTAACCAAGGTAGCGAAGATTATACCATTCCAACCTATCCTAAAACAGACAAATGCACAACAACCTCGCCAGGTATTATGTATATGAATTATATGGACTATACCGATGATAAAGGTATGGGAATGTTTAGTGCGGGCCAATGTACACGTATGCAATCAGCGATTAGTTCTTATAGAAGTGGACTTTTAACTTCAAAAGGATGTTCAGGCACAACAAGTACAACATTAACGGCTGCCTTTACAGCTAATACAACAACTATATACGAAGGTAGTTCGGTTTCTTTTACCGATCAATCAACCGGAACACCAACTTCTTGGAAATGGACATTTACTGGAGGATCGCCATCTAGCTCTACATCTCAAAACCCTACCGTTACTTATAGTACTGCCGGCACTTATGATGTTACCTTAAAAGTAAGTGATGCCAATACAAGTGATACAGAAACCAAAACCGGTTATATAGTAGTTTCAAAACTACAATCAAGTCAAGGAGGATGCGATACCCTTACCAATATTACGGTGAACAGTTCTGTAATGTTATATGGTACTGATCAAGGTGGATACATGTCTGGCCATAATGGATATGGAGATTTAGCAAAAGCTGATTATTTTAGTTCTTATCCTAATAATGGATCTCAACTTACAGGAGCTATTCTTGGATTTGGAGTTGCAAAATATACTTCTACTTCCAAAAAAATTGCTGTAAAAGTTTGGGACAATACAGGTACTAGTGGTACTCCAGGAACTGTTCTTGCTACGCAAAACGTAAAAATTTCTACTCTTGCTACTGATGTAGCCAACCAAACTTTAAGCTTGGTTACTTTTACTACACCCATTACCATTACAACGCCTTATTATTTAGGTATTGAATTTACGTATACCTCAGGTGGTGGAGATACAGTTGCGCTTTATACTAATGATGATGGAGAAACTGCAGTTGGTACTGCATGGGATAAATGGAGTGATAATACTTGGCATGCGTATAGCGCCTCTGATGATTGGAATGTAAATATGTCGAATTATATCTATGCCATTTTCTGTTCTAATCAAACAACAGGCCTTATTCAAGAAAATGAAAATAGCTCTAATTTATTACTGTATCCAAACCCAAGTACAGGAAAAATAAATGTGAATATTGAATTGAAAACCCCTAGTAAATTAGAAATTGCTGTATACAATACATTAGGTGAAATTGTAAAAACTTTGTCTGTTGGCAATTCAAATGGAGGTAATTACGAATTAGATATGACCAATCATTCAAAAGGTATTTATTTTGTAAAAGTAAATACCGATAAAGATTGCTTAGTACAACAATTAATTTTGGCTGAATAAATTTATAATATGCGATAATTAGAATGCCCTTCTTTACAAAAAGAGGGGCATTTTTTTTATCTTTATAATTCCCCCTTGATTTATATAACGAAACATTAAATTTATTTTATGAAAAAATTTATTCTTTCTTTTTTATTAATCCATTTTGGAGGACATCTACCTACCATCTTTTCTCAAACCAATAATTCCTTTACTGATACAACAAAAAAAAATCTTAATTTCTTAGAAATTGACGAGCAGTTTAATGCTCTTTGGAAAGATAAAAAGCCTAACATGCTTGTTGAAGAATACAATGCCGAAGAAGGTGGTTGGCAACAATATGAGCGATGGGCTCATTTCATGGAACAACGCACACTGCCAAGTGGAAATATGCCTAATCCCAATATTTTATGGAATGAATGGAATGCTTATAAAAACATTCACAAAAAAAACAAAACAGCCTCTTTTACCGGAAATTGGTCATTCATTGGACCTGACTTTGTTCCATCAGCAAGTTCTAGCGGTGGTACGGGTCGTATTAATTGCATTGTTTTTGATCCTACCAATTCCAATACTATATGGCTTGGTACCCCAGATGGTGGTTTATGGAAAAGTACGGATGCAGGTAGCACATGGAGTACCAATACGGATTTACTAACGAACCTTGGTATAAGTGATATTGCAATAGATCCAACCAATACTCAAAACATGTTAATAGTAACGGGTGATAAATTTGGATACGATGATGGAACTGGAAATTTTTGGGGCGGTACTTATAGTGCAGGTATTCTAAAATCAACTGATGGTGGTATAACTTGGAATGCCACTAGTTTAACATACGCACAAACTCAGTACACTACTTTTCAACGAGTAATTATTATACCTGATTATCCTAATATAGTTTTAGCAGTGGCTTCAGATGGTATTTGGAGAAGTACCGATTCCGGTTCTAACTGGACAAAAATTAAAACCGGTACTTACTATGATTTAGAATTAAATCCAGGAAATTCTTCTATTTCTTATACCGCGAATAAAAACTCTATTTATAAATCAACTGATTATGGACAAACTTGGTCATTAACTTATACTACCACATCAACTGCCGATGGAAGAGTTTCTCTTGCTGTAACCGATGCCAACTCTTCTGTTTTATATGCCTGGTTCGAAAATGGTTATTTATACAAATCAAGTGACGAAGCTGTCACTTTTCAAGCAGAATCTAACCCATCAAACAATTATACTTTTTATGGCTATTATGATATGGCTTTAACGGCTTGCCCCACTAATGAAAATATGGTTTTCATTGGAGGATTGGATATTTATAAATCTACCAACTCAGGTTCTTCTTGGACACAAATGTCGCATTGGAGCAATACACAAACTTCTCCTAAATATGCGCATGCCGATCATCATTGCTTAACTTTTTTACCGGGTAGCGGAACCGAAATTTATACAGGAAATGATGGTGGCATTTTTAAAAGTACCAATACAGGAAGTGCTTGGACGGATTTGAGTCAAGGAATAGGCATTACACAATTGTACAGTATTGCAAGTGCCGCAACAGATCCCTATCTTATTTATATGGGAGCACAAGACAATGGCTCATTAGAATACGATAACGGAACAACAACAAGTGTTTATGGTGGTGATGGAATGGATTGCATGGCAGATTATTCAGATCCTACTATTTCTTATGTATCCTTGTATTATGGAAGCATATACCAATCAACAGATGGAGGTAATAATTATTACGATATTTCGCCATTTGCTACAGGAGCATGGGTAACTCCATTTGTAATGGATCCCAAAAATCATAATACCCTTTATGGTGGTTACGATCAGGTTTATAAAACAACCAATGCCGGTAATAATTGGAATTCTATTTCTGCTAGTGTGTCACTTGGTTCAAGTCTTATTACTTCTCTTGCTGTTGCGCAATCCAATACTAAATATATTTATTTTGCCACCTTATCTAAAATATACGTAACAAAAGATGGAGGCAGTACCTGGACCTCTATTAAATCAGGTTTGCCTGTTACTTATCTTTCCATTTCAGGCATTACAATAAGCCATACCGACCCCGAAAAAGTATGGATTACATTTTCAGGTTATGGCAGCGGAGAAAAAGTTTATTATTCAGATAATGCCGGAACTTCGTGGACAAACATCTCTGGCTCTTTACCTAATATTCCATTTAATTGTGTAACCTATCAAGATAACAGCAACGATCAAATTTATGTAGGAAGTGATTTTGGTGTGTATTACATCAATAAATCAATGAGTGATTGGACTTATTTTAATACCGGATTACCGAATGTGATTATTTCTGAATTAGAAATTAATGATGGTATCAAAAAAATTAGAGCCGCTACTTATGGTCGTGGAATATGGGAATCAGACCTTGCCGATACTACCGGAGATACCATTACTGTATATACAGATTTTACTGCCAGCTTAACTACCATTTATGAAGGAGATGCCATTACATTTACTGATTTAACAACAGGCAACCCAAGTGCATGGTCTTGGACTTTTACAGGAGCTAGCCCATCAAGCTCTACTTCACAAAATCCATCTAGCATTAAATATAAAACTGCCGGAACTTATAATGTGAGCCTTTACGCAAGCCATGGAAATAAAAACGATACGGAAAGCAAAACCTCATACATAACTGTTTTAGCCGACACGGCTAGTTCAAGTTCAATATTTGAAAAATCAAGTATTACCGATTTATTTATTTTTCCTAATCCAACCAATGGAATTTTTGAAATTAACATTACCCTCAAGAAAATGACACAAACCAATTTAAGCATTTATAATGCATTGGGTAGTGTTGTATATACCAACAATCTTGGGCCCACAAAAGGAGATGATTATTACATTGATTTATCAAACCAAGCAAAAGGTGTTTATTATCTAAAAATAAATACCGAAAAAGAAAGTGTGGTTAGAAAAATTGTTTTGCAATAATGCTAACTTTGTGCATTATGAATGCACAAGAAATTATTCAAACACTACAACAATCAAAAACTAAAAAAGAGTTTTTAATTATTGCAGAAAAAGTTCTCCATCAAGAACGTATTTCATTTCAAGAATGCGAGCTGCTATATACTGCCGAATTAAGTTATTTAGGTATGCTCGCCAATTTTGTTCGTGAACAAAAACATGGGCATCATACTTTTTTCAATCGCAATTTTCATATTGAACCCACCAATATTTGTGTATTTACTTGCGCATTTTGTTCTTATTCTCGTTTGCCTAAAGAAATTCATTTACCACCTGAAGAACGCTGGGAATTAAACGAAGAACAAATTATAGAAAAAGTAAAATCATACAACGGCATACCAATAACAGAAGTTCATATTGTAGGAGGTGTGCATCCCAAAAGAAATATGCATTACTACGGAAACATTATAAAAAAAATAAAAGAATTAAGACCAGAAATACATGTTAAAGGTTTTACTGCTGTAGAATTAGAGTATATGTTTCGTAAAGCCAAATTAAGCTATGACGAAGGTTTAAAAATTTTAAAAGATTACGGTTTAGATTCTTTACCTGGAGGTGGAGCAGAAATCTTTCATCCCGAGATAAGAGAAAAAATTTGTGATGATAAAGCAACTGCAGAACAATGGCTCGCAATACACGAAGCTGCTCATAAACTAGGCATGCACACAAACGCGACCATGCTATACGGACATATAGAAACATATTACCACCGTGTGCATCACATGAATTTATTGCGTGAACTACAAGACAAAACCGGAATGTTTAACACCTTCATTCCACTTAAGTTTAGAAACAAAGAAAACGACATGGCACATGTGCCGGAAATTACTACCATAGAAGATTTAAAAAACTATGCTGTTTCAAGAATATTTTTAGATAACATTCCACATATTAAAGCCTATTGGCCCATGATAGGCAAATCAACCACACAACTTTCTCTTTCTTTTGGTGTAGATGATATTGATGGAACCATTGATGATTCAACTAAAATTTATTCAATGGCCGGTGCCGAAGATCAAAACCCCGGCATGACTATAGATGAACTTGTTACATTTATTAAGAATGTTGGCCGCCATCCAATAGAAAGAGATACTTTGTATAATGTAATTACCAATTATGCGAATGACGAATTGGTAAATACATAATAGAGTTTATATATTTATGAATTCCAAGCTTACCCTCTTCTGTGGGAGAGGGGCAGGGTAAGGTCATTTAAAATTCAATTATGGCGATACAAGTACTTTCTATTATCATTCCGGCCTATAATGAAGAACGCACTATAGTTACTGTTTTAAATAAAATATTAAGTGTAACACTTCCCAAAAATATAGAGAAGGAGTTTGTAATTATCAACGACTTTTCAAATGATAAAACGGAGTTTCGTATTAAAGAATTTATTCAAGCACATCCCGAAATAAAAATTAATTATTTAAGTCATACACATAATCAAGGCAAGGGTGCCGCCATTAGAACAGGAATACAATATGCAAAAGGAGATTATATTATTATTCAAGATGCCGATTTAGAATACGATCCTAATGAATATAATTTATTACTTCAACCTATTATTGATGGCCATGCCGATGTTGTATTTGGCTCTCGTTTTGTTGGAGGAAAACCTCATCGAATATTATTTTTCTGGCATTCTTTCATCAATAATTTTTTAACTTTTTTATCAAACATGTTTACCAACCTCAACTTAACCGATATGGAGGTAGGGTTTAAAATGTTTCGATCAGAATTTATTAAACAGATAACATTAAAAGAAAACCGTTTTGGTTTTGAACCTGAAATTACGGCTAAAGTATCGCGCATAAAAAAAGTAAAAGTATATGAAGTAGGAATTTCATATTACGGCAGAACTTACGATGAAGGAAAAAAAATAAATTGGAAAGATGGTGTAAGGGCCTTGTATTGCATTTTAAAATACAATATTTGGGCAAGATAAATCCATATTCATTATGCAAATTTCAGCCATCACATCTTATTTAGAAAGCATTGCTCCCCTCTCCTATCAAGAAAATTATGATAATGCGGGCTTGTTAACCGGTTCTTTAGATCAAAATACTAGCCAAGCACTTATTACGCTAGATTGTACCGAAGAAATAGTTGATGAAGCCATTCAAAAAAACTGCAATTTTATTATTGCCCATCATCCCATTATTTTTACTGGATTAAAAAAGCTCAATGGCAAAAATTATATTGAACGAACCATTATAAAAGCCATTAAAAATGATATTGCCATTTATGCCTTACACACCAATCTCGATAATGTGCACAATGGCGTAAATGCAAAAATTTGTGAAAAACTTGGCTTAATCAATACCCAAATATTGGCTCCCAAAACCGGGTTTTTAAAAAAGCTTGTTGCCTTTTGCCCTACAGAACATGCCGATAAAGTAAGAAATGCTCTTTTTGAAGCCGGAGCAGGCTATATTGGCAATTATGATAATTGTAGTTTTAATGCTGTTGGCAATGGTACTTTTCGGGGCCTAGCCAATTCAAATCCATTTGTGGGAGAACCCAATCAACAACATACTGAAGCGGAAGTAAAAATTGAAACCATTTTTGCAGCACATCTTCAGCCTAAACTTATTAAAACCCTTCTTGCTGTCCATCCCTATGAAGAAGTGGCTTATGATATAATTCCACTAGATAATACCTACAAAAATATAGGGGCAGGAATAATTGGAGAGTTACAAACACCTGTAAATGAACTATTTTTCCTTAAAACAATTAAAGAAAAATTTCATACAAAAGGCATTCGCTATACCCATTTGTTAAATAAAGAAGTGAAAAAAGTAGCCGTTTGTGGCGGTTCCGGAAGCTTTTTATTGCAAGATGCTATTGCTCAAAAAGCAAACATCTTTATTACAGCCGATTTTAAATACCACCAATTTTTTGATGCCAATAACCGTATTGTAATTGCCGATATTGGCCATTATGAAAGTGAACAATACACAAAAGACTTGATTTTTGACTTAATTAAAGAAAAATTCCCTAACTTTGCAGTCCGTTTATCAGAAATTAATACGAATCCAATAAATTATCTATAACAAAGCTATGGCTACAACAGCAACAGCACCAAAAACAGAAACATCAGTTGAAGAAAAAATGAGAGCACTCTTTTTGCTTCAACAAGTTGATTCAAGTATTGATAAAATAAGAATTGTAAGAGGTGAATTGCCTCTTGAAGTACAAGACTTAGAAGATGAAGTTACCGGTATGGAAACACGTATTGCTAAGCTTGAAGAAGAATTAAAAGAAGCAGAAACTGAAATTAAAGCCAAAAAAACTTCTATTACTGAAGCACAAGCTTTGATAAAAAAATACGAAGGCCAGCAAAATAATGTTCGTAACAATCGTGAATACGATTCATTGACTAAAGAAATTGAATTTCAAAATTTAGAGATTCAATTATCTGAGAAAAAAATAAAAGAACACAAAGCACATATTGATACAAAAAATGATTTGTTGAAAGATGCAAAAAAAGTGATGAAAGAAAGAAAAGACGATCTTTCACACAAAAAAGCAGAGCTTGATGATATCGTTGCTGAAACAGACAAAGAAGAAAAATCATTGATCAAAAAATCAGGTAAGGCAGAAAAATTAATTGAAGAACGTTTATTGCTTGCATACAAACGTATTAGAGGCAGTGCAAGAAATGGTCTAGGCGTTGTTACTGTTCAACGTGATTCATGTGGCGGTTGTTTTGCTAAAATTCCACCTCAACGCCAATTGGATATTCGTAGCCGCAAAAAAGTGATTGTTTGCGAACATTGTGGTCGCATCTTGGTCGATCCGGATATTGCTTCAAGCGTTAACGTTGATACAAAAGAAGAAGATTAAAATTACCAAGGGGCTTACAGCCCCTTTTCTTTTACCATTTTTTTATGTTTGTTAGAATCAGTTTTCTTTTTCTGCTTTGCTACTTTCTAACATATACTGCAAGCGCCAATTTCAATTTCAATGCCAATTGCAAAACGGCCTACTCCAACATTATTTCTTTAAAATTTATTGCAGGACAAACCCAAATTGCACAAGAAAAACAAAGCAATCCTTCTAATCTAATTCCTCTGCTGCTTGAAAATTACATTGATTTTTTATCCCTATTTGTTTCGGAAGATGAAAAGCAATATAGTTTGTTACAAACTTCACAAAAAACAAGATTAGCTGCGATAGAAAATGGCGATAAAAAATCACCTTACTATTTATATGCCCAAGCAGAAATAAATATTCAGTGGGCATTTGTAAAAGTAAAATTTGGTAATTATATGTCAGCTGCTACTGATATCAATAGTGCTTATCACTTATTAGAAAAAAATCAAAACCTCTTTCCCAATTTTATTCCAAATAAAAAAAGTTTAGGGTTATTACATGTATTGATTGGATCAATTCCCGATCAATACAAATGGGTAGCAGATATTATTGGCTTAGAAGGAAACGTAAGCCAAGGCATACAAGAATTAAGAATAGCTATTAATTTGGCTTCTAAAGACAGTGAATATGTTGTGATGGTTCCTGAATGTGCTTTTTTGCTCTCATACGTACTGGGTAGTTTAGAATCGAGTACACAAGATCTGGAACAACAATACAAATTACTCAATTCACTAGACAAAACGAATCTCTTATTGTACCATTCTCGTGCAAAAATAGCAGCACAGTTAGGGAAAAATGATGATGTTATTGCCATACTTTCTAATTATCCATACGGAAAAGAATATTTTCCATTTCCCTATTTAGATTATTTGAAAGGCAAAGCTCTTTTGAATAAGCTTGATCCATCAGCTAACATTCCTTTTCAAAATTTTCTCTCTCATTTTAAAGGAAAGAACTACATTAAAGCCTCTTACCAAAAATTAGCTTGGTATTATTGGGTTGTAAAAAATGATACAACACTTTATTCAAAAACAATTAAAAATGCAATAAGTGCCGGCTATACCAATATCGGTGAAGACAAGGAGGCTCTTTGGGAAGCACAAAATCATTTGGTTCCAAATAAAATTCTACTAAAAAGTCGGTTGCTATTTGATGGCGGTTATTATTTGCAAGCATTTCAAATGTTGATTAATAGCCCCAATACCTATTTTAAACCACCTAAAGATGAATTGGAATTTTATTATCGCCTAGCCCGCATACATCATAAAATGGGCAATACAACTAAAGCTATTAATTTGTATAAGGCTACTATAAAATTTGGAGAAGAACAACCTTATTATTATGCTGCTTATGCCGCATTACAACTAGCAACTATTTATGAAGAAAGTAAAAATGATACCGATGCCGAATTGTATTACAAAAAATGCATGAGTATAAATGGTGCAGAATATGAAGATGCCATAAAGGCAAAAGCAAAAGCTGGACTCAATCGATTGAAGAAAAGGTAAATCTGCCATTCTAAAGCCTACCTGCTGTTTCGAACCTGATAAATGTCATTTTACTATTAAACAAGAGCTTATAATTTTGATAGTATTTTTTAATCTTAATTATTTAGTAGAATAAAATCATGTCCCCTGCTTTGTGCCCCCAATGTTATAAGTGCAATACGCGTTCAAAATCTATTTTTTGTGAATTAAGCAATAGTGATTTGGCAATTTTAAATTCATTTAAACATTACGCTAATTATAAAAAAGGTCAATTGGTATTTCAAGAAGGCTCTTACCCAAGGGGATTATATTGTGTTTTTAGCGGAAAATTAAAAATAACACAAACAGGAGTTGATGGAAAAGAACAAATTATTCATTTAGCTAAACAAGGGGATACACTAGGATATAGAGCAATATTAAGTGGTGATAAATATTCTTGTTCTGCACTTGCCTTAGAAAATGCTTCACTTTGTTTTATAGCAAAGGATGTTTTTTATTCATTGGTAGAAAAAAATGCCGGAGTGGCTCTGCAAATTATTAATTTATTTTCAAAAGAATTAAAAGATGCTGAAAGAAAAATAACAAGCTTTGCTCAAAATTCAATTAAAGAACGCTTAGCGCAAAGCCTTTTGCTCTTGAAAGAAAACTATGGTTTAGAAAACGATGGATACACCATAAATGCATCTGTTACTCGTGAAGAAATAGCCAATATAACAGGTACCACTCGCGAAACAGCCATTCGTAATTTGTTTGAATTAAATGATGATGGTATTATTGAATTAAAAGGTAAAAAAATAAAAATTATATCGCTTCAAGAGCTTATTAAAACCGCCAATGTTTTTGATTAAATGGTTCCGAAAATTATTTTTTCAAATTGGTTTACAAAACTGTGACGCGCATCACAGTTTTAATTCTACTCAAATCCTATTATTGTAGTTTAAAATTTCTCAAAACAATATGCGCAAATCTATTTTTTATAGCAGCACAACTATTTTAGTATTGATGCTTGCGGCTAATGCTTATTCTCAAACGGGAGAACAATTATTTAAATCTAATTGTTCATCTTGCCACTCTGTAGGTAAAGGAAAGCTCGTTGGCCCCGATTTAAAAGATGTTGATACGCGTCACAACCAAACCTGGCTGCTGAAATGGGTAAAATCATCTCAAACAATGGTTAAAGCCGGAGACAAAGATGCTGTTCAACTTTTTAACGACAATAACAGTATTCCCATGCCCGATCAATCATTAAGCGAAGATGAAATAAAATTGGTGTTTTCTTATGTTAAAGAAAAAGGACAAAGCATACAAACCATTGCTATTACAGAAAATACAAATGTTTCAACATCTTCTGAAAATGAGGTTCAGTCGCGAACATCATTACTTACTTTATTTTCTTTTGGTGAATATATTATGTTTATGGTAATTGCCTTATTGTTGATTGTGGTTTGGGTAATGGCTATGGTAATAAAGAAATTTACTATTGAATTAAAAGAAAAAATATAATTACTAGGCCTTAATTATTTTCAATCTTTTTTATTTTAGTATAAATCCAGTAGAATAATATTCCTCCGCCTAGCACAGGCAATAGTGCAAGCAAAAGGGTAATGCCCTTATAGGCCCTGATTGTTTCAGGGCTTGTTCCGCCTCCTTGGCATAAAGGGCAGGCCTTAATAATAAAAGGAGCAGCAACAATTACAACTAAAACAAGGATAGAAACAATATTTTTTTTCTGCATATTAAAAATAAAAAGCTTTCTAGAAAAGATAAACTAAAAAATAAAGTACAGGCCAGATGGCCACAACAAAATATAAATACATGCCGCTTACAATAATTTTGTTTTTGGCATTTTCAAAAGAAACGGTATTGTTTTTAAGTGTGAAAAATAAATACAAAAGAATAAATAAGCCGACTAAAACATGTAAACCATGAATGCCAATAATGGTATAAAAAAATGCACCATATAAACTCGAAGAGGTGGTAAGTCCGTAATGAATTAATTTAATCCATTCACTACCCTGAACACATAGAAAAGTTGCATCAAGTAATATAGAAAGGCTTAGTAAGCTTAATGCATTTTTTTTGCTATTAAACTTTTTAAAGAAAAAATAAAAAACCAATGCGCTGCACATTAAAATAACTGTATTGATGGCAGTAACTTCAACAGGCAAACGGGGCTGATTATATGGAGGCCAAAGCATATTGCCTGCCCTGTTCACAATATAGGCGCTAATTAAACCGGCAAAAAACATTATTTCGGTAACAAGTAAAAAAAGCATTCCCATTACTCCATTAGACGCAATTTTTTGATTTTCGTTTGGTGATACAATTGTAGTTTCCATTTTTTTAGTTTTAAGGAGGAGTAACTTCTCGGTGAACGGCAGTTATATCAGGATAAATACCAAAGAAAAATGCTATCAATATAAAAATAACAGCAAGCACGGCAATCCAAACTAAAACCGGTTCATATTTTAGATGCATAAAATTTTTAACCACCAATGACATTTTCCAAAAGGCAGTAACAAAAATTAATGTAATGGCAAGAAAGGGCGAAAACATAAACCCAACAACAAGGCTAATTGAAAAAAGAATAAGTAGGCTAACGAACACTTTCATGTAATTAGGATGTCCATGGTAATCGTGTTCAGCATCCGGAATTACAATATTATCATTGTTATCAATATTTTCCATTTTCTGTTTTTTTTAAATTATTTAGCAATATAAAGCAGGGGAAATAAGAATATCCAAATAAGATCAACCATGTGCCAATACATACCGGCAAGTTCTACACGATGTAAGTTTTTACCTTTTCGTGCTTGCATCATAATAACAAACATGATTATCATACCAACCAAAACATGCACGCCATGTAAGCCTGTCATGGTGTAATAAAACGACCAAAATAAAGAACCTACGTAATTACCCGATTCTTGTAAGTGCGGACTGCTAAAAGTAAAACCATGTTCAATTTCATGTGTATACTCAATTGATTTATTAATTAAAAAAAGTAGCCCACCTAAAATTGATAAACTCATCCACATGGTTATTTTATTTAATTGTTTTTTTAAAGCAGCTTCATGGGCTTTTACAACAGTAAAACTGCTCGACAATAAAACAACAGTATTTAGTGCGCCAAAAAAAGTAGAAGTATGTGCTGCTTGTTCAGCCCAAATTGGGTATCGAAGTCGGTATAATAAATAACAACAAATAAGTCCACCAAAAATTACAAGTTCACCTGATATGAGCAGCCACATTGATAAGCGCCCTTGCGGAACAGCATTGATAGGCAAAAGTTCTTTTTTATTTTTATCCATAATTGTATGAATTAAACCCTATTTAATTTTTCTTTTTCGGAGACAGGTACATTTTGTGGAATAAAATCTTCTTCTATACCGGGCAAACTATAATCGTACGGACCTCTATACACAACCGGAAATTCTTTAAAATTGCCATGAGGTGGAGGAGAGTCTGCAATCCATTCTAATGTATTGGCACTCCATAAATTTTTATCTGCTTTTTTACCTTTGGCTAAACTGCTGAAAAAATTATAGAGAAAAATAAATTGAGTTAAGATGAGCAAGATGGCACTAATGGTTGAAATTTTCTCAAATAAAATATAAGGTTCTTGCATTACATTGCTAAATGCCGAATAATCATTAATGCGCCTATGCTGGCCCCCTAATCCATTAAAAAAAAGAAGAAAGAAAGTGCAATTAAAAAATACGAATGTAAGCCAAAAATGAACTTTGCCTAATGTTTCATTTAAATTTTTGCCTGTAAATTTTGGAAACCAATAATAAAATGCTGCAAAGAAACCAAAAAAGATATCAGGAAAGAGGGTGTAATGAAAATGGGCTACAACAAAATAAGTATCGTGTGCATAAATATCAAAAGCATTAGAACCTAAAAATAATCCGGTTAAACCTCCAATTAAAAACAGAGCAATAAAACCCAATGCCCACATCATGGGCACTGCCAAACGAATAGAGCCTCCCCACAGTGTGGCCATAAATGACAGAAAAATACCTGCAAAAGGAATGGAAATAATAATGGTGCCTATGCTAAAAAAAGTTGCCATTCTAGGATCGATACCTGCTATAAACTGATGGTGTGCCCAAACAACTACTGAAATTACAGCAGAAAATAATGCGAGATAAATAATGGTTCGATAAGCAAACAAGGGTTTGCGTGCAAACACAGGAATAATTTCGGCCAATACGCCAAGAGAAGGGAGTAAAAGAACATACACTTCGGGATGGCCAAAAAACCAAAATAAATGCTGAAATAAGATAGGATCGCCACCTCTTGCCGGATCATAAAAACCGGTACCCAATGTAATATCAAACAAAAGCATAACAGCTCCGGCCACAAGTGGGCCAACAGAAAACATAAAAATTACTGATGCAAGATTTATAAACCATATTACCAATGGCATTTTAAAAGGCGTTAATCCTTTGGCTCGTTTATTAATGGTGGTTACCAGAAAATTTATACCGCCCATAAGCATGGCAATAAATTCTAATGCTACTGCAACTAACATTAAGCTTGAGCCTGAAAAAAAAGCAGTCAAAAAATCAGGTTCGGTATTCAAATAACCATTTGCCGAAAGCGGGGGATACATAGTCCAACCACCACCAAATGCACCTCCCGGAACAAAAAAAGAGGCCACTAAAACAATTGCGCTTAAAAGAAAAATCCAAAACGACATCATGTTTAAAACCGGAAAGGCCATATCATCTGTGCCAATCATGGTGGGAATTAAAAAATTTCCAAACCCCGCCAATAGAATGGGCATGGCCACCCAAAATACCATTATCATACCGTGGCATGTAATAAATGAATTGTATTGCTGTGCGCTTAATGATCCATACAATGGAATGTTTTCTCCCGGAAATGCTAAATTATATCTAAATACATAAGCCAAAAATCCCCCAATTGCGGCCATCATTAAACCTACAATTGTATATTGAGCACCTATTGTTTTATGATCGGTAGAGAAAAAATATTTTTGCCAAAAATTAAGCTGATGCGTGTGATGTTCCATAATTTTTTAATGAATGGTTATGGGTTAGCAGTATTTTTTTCGTAAAGTGTTTTTAGGTATTGCTCGTATTTATCTTGAGATTCAACAACAAGAAAATTTCTCATTTTTGCATGAAGTACACCACAAATTTCTGCACAAGAAATATCATACTTACCCTCTTTGGTTAAGTTAAACCAACGTGTATTCATTCTGCCGGGTATTACATCTTGTTTTAATCGAGTGTTTACAACAAAAAAACTATGAAGCACATCGCGAGAACGTAACTCCAAAATAATATTTTTATTTACGGGTACATGCAATTCGCTATTTTGTTCATCCACCACAAGATCATCTCCGGTATTTAATTTTCCATCGGGCCCTGGATAAGTAAAAATCCAATTCCATTGCCTGCCGGTAATGCCAATACGCACATCTACCTTAGCGGGAATATTTTCAATTTCTTCCCATGTATTGTGTTCGGCTAAAAGAATTACAAAATCGCTCATGCCAAGCAAAACCAATGCAATGCTTATCCAACGAAAATGTTTTTTGTTTTCTCCGGTAAAGTAAGTTGCCTTTTTAACTTTTGTATAGTGATTATTTACTAAAGGATAAATAAGTACAAACAGACTAATAACAAGCGCAATGACTACAAATACTAAAACGAGCCAAAAGAGATTGTCAATTTCCTGTCCATAAGTACTAATGTTTTCAGGAAATATATGCATAAAGAAAAAATTACAGTTCACAACAAAGACCAACCAATAAAATTTGGCAATGCAATGTTAAATGGAATTGTAAATTTTAAATGTGATTTGCATCACACTTTTAAAAATGATTTGATTTTTTTTAGGAAGAGGAATCTCAGATTTCTAATTCACCAATTGCTTTTCTGAATCCACCAATGAAACAATCTCTACTATTTCAATATAATGTTGCTTTCCTTTAATAGAAACAGTACCTAAATCTTTAACACAATAATTTTGAGTTTTAGAAGTATTGAAACTCGAACGACTCATAATAATCTGGGCTCCCAAATCTTTTGTTAATCTTTCTAAGCGAGAAGCAACATTAACGGCATCAGAAATTACTGTAGTTTCAATTCTGTTTTGCTCTCCAATGGTTCCTAATATTAAATTTCCTGAATGTATGCCTATACCTACATTTATGGGATTTAATCCATACTTAGCTTGTTGCAGGTTTATTCTCTTTATTTCATTGGCCATATCAATGGCTGCTAGTATTGCGCTATCAGAATTATTGGGGAACAATGCCATAATTGCATCTCCAATGTATTTATCAATAAATCCATTGTGTTTTCTAATAATGGGGCCTATTGTCATTAAATAGGAATTAAGCATGTTAAAACTTTCTTGAGGAGATAATTGATCAGAAATACCGGTAAAATCCCTGATATCAGAAAACAGAATGGTCATATTTTTCATTACTTGATCTCCCAATTCAACTTCTTGTATGCTTTTTTTATTCAAAAAAGTAAGAAATTGTTTGGGTACAAAACGAGCAAAAGACTCTGCTGTTTTAGTTTGTTCGTCAAGTGCTTCTTGTTGTATTTTAATTTTTTCGGCTTTCATGGTTCTAAAACGAGCCCCAAGCCCCAATGATATAATCACTACTTCAAATGCAGAACCTACTTGTAAAACATAATTTGTGAAATTATTGCTGGCAATAAGACCATTAATCTTTAAAATATAAATAACAGCTGCAATTACCAATAAAAACCAGGCTCCCATAAAATACATAGCAGGTTTGTAATTGTTTGATATTGCAATGATGCCAGAAGAGAAAAATACAATAACGGCAATGAGCAGAAACACATTTACGATTTGAATATTTTGACCATAATCAAATAAAACAGAAAGTGGAATAATACATAGAAATGCTAGTGCTAATACTGCTAAAACCTTATCTAGCCTTGGAGAATATCTTTTTGAATTTAATATTGAACGAGAGAGATTGATTACAAAAAATAAGAGAAGAGCATCAACAATATGTAAATAGTGGTTGTTAAAATTATCGGGCCAAAAATATTGATAAGTAAACCCACTAATACTTGATTGCCAAAACACAAAACAGATGAGATAACACACATAGTATAAAAATGAAAGATCTCGAATGGATAGAAAAAGCATGAAATTATACAATGCCATTATGATCATTATTCCTAACAATGCCCCCCAAACCAAATGACGTTTATTTTCATTTTCATTAAAACTATCTTTATTCCAAAGTGTGAGTGGAATACTGAGATGATCGCCACTGTTTAAACGCAAATAATAAACCTGCTGCTGCTGGGGTTGTAAATTGAGTTCAAATAAAAAATTTCGATGATTAATGGGTCTGTTTTTAAATGGGAAATTATATCCGGTTTTAATTGTAGTAACTGTGTCTTTAAAAACTTCATAAAAATCTACTTGATCCATTAAGGGATAAGCTAATTCTAAATATAAATTTTGCTCTTTATTATCATTTAAGATCACATCTAATTTTACCCAATAGGATGCTTTGGTAAAGCCAAAATCAGGATATTGTCGGTTATTGGTAAAAAACTGCTGATCGTATTTACCGGAAAGGAGACTGTCTATTGTAAGCCGACCATTATTATCTTTTAAGAATTGAGCGTATTGACCTAAGGGCAAAGACTGAAAACTATGATCAACTTTAACCAAATGAGCAGCATACACGTTTAGCGAAAGCAAAAAACTACACAAATAAGAGACGATTTTTCTTGAATTCAATTTTAAGATTATATTTTATTATAATATACAAAAAATCAGCAACTAAACAACAATTAATTAAACTTTAACATTAAACATCAAGGGTATAAAACAATACTAACAAAGGAGAGGCTTTAATGGGGATAACAAAGATATAAAATTCTATAAACCAATACCGTATATTTATAAAAAAACTCCCGAAAGAAATGCTTCTAACGGGAGTTTTTATTTTAGAAAGAAAAGAATTGATTACATCATGCCGCCCATACCGCCACCCATGCCTGCGCCCGGGTTCATAGCTGGAGCATTTTCTTCTTTAATATCGCAAATAGTACATTCAGTTGTTAAAAGCATACCTGCAACAGAAGCTGCATTTTCAAGGGCAACTCTTGTTACTTTAGTAGGATCAATAACACCTGACTTAAGAAGGTTTTCGTATTCACCTGTTCTGGCATTGTATCCAAAATCAGCTTTACCTTCTTTTACTTTTTGAATTACAATTGAACCTTCTTCGCCTGCATTTTCTACAATTTGACGAAGTGGTTCTTCTAATGCTCTTCTAATAATTGCAATACCTGTTGTTTGGTCCTCATTTTCGCCTTTAAAGCCTGCAAGAGCAGCAATAGCGCGAATATAAGCAACACCACCACCAGGAACGATTCCTTCTTCAACAGCAGCACGAGTAGCATGTAATGCATCATCAACTCTGTCTTTTTTCTCTTTCATTTCCATTTCAGTAGCAGCACCAATATATAATACAGCAACTCCTCCGGCTAATTTAGCTAGTCTTTCTTGTAATTTTTCTTTATCGTAATCAGAAGTTGTAGTTTCTATCTGAGCTTTAATTTGGTTTACACGAGCAAGAATATCTTTTTTCTGTCCTGCACCATTTACTAAAGTTGTATTGTCTTTATCGATAGTTACTTTTTCAGCTTTTCCTAAGTAAGAAATATCTGCATTTTCTAATTTAAATCCTCTTTCTTCAGAAATAACAGTACCACCTGTTAATACAGCTAAATCTTCGAGCATTTCTTTTCTTCTATCGCCAAAGCCAGGAGCTTTAACAGCAGCAATTTTTAAAGAACCTCTTAATTTATTTACCACTAAAGTAGCCAATGCTTCGCCATCAACATCTTCAGCAATAATTAATAAAGGACGACCTGTTTGGTGTGTTTTTTCTAAGATGGGAAGTAATTCTTTCATTGCAGAAACTTTCTTATCGTAAATAAGAATGAAAGGATTTTCGAGAACCGTTTCCATGTTATCTGCATTGGTTACAAAATAAGGAGAGATATAACCTCTGTCGAATTGCATACCTTCAACCACTTCAACTGTAGTTTCAGTATTTTTAGCTTCTTCAACCGTAATAACGCCTTCTTTTTTAACTCTGTTCATTGCTTCAGCAATTAACTTACCAATAGCGCTATCGTTGTTAGCAGAAATAGTTGCTACTTGTTCAATTTTTTCTGTGCTATCTCCAATTTTTTTGCTTTGTGATTTTAAGTTCTCGATTACTTTAGCAACAGCTTTGTCGATACCTCTTTTTAAATCCATTGGATTTGCTCCGGAAGCAACATTTTTTAAACCTGCTGAAATAATTGCTTGAGCAAGAACGGTAGCTGTTGTAGTTCCATCTCCTGCTACATCAGCAGTTTTAGAAGCTACTTCTTTTACCATTTGAGCACCCATATTTTCTAAAGTGTCTTTTAATTCAATTTCTTTTGCAACTGTAACGCCATCTTTAGTAATGGCTGGAGCACCATAAGACTTATTGATAACTACGTTACGGCCTTTAGGACCTAATGTAACTTTTACTGCATTCGCTAAAGCATCAACACCTCTTTTTAGTGCATCACGAGCTTCTAGGTTGAATTTAATATCTTTTGCCATAATCATTTTAATTTTTAAAGTTTGGATTAATTGTAAAATTGAAAGATTGTAAAATTGAAAGATTGGGTTTTATCAAAGACAATAAATTTTTAATATTCCAATTTTTCAATTTTTAATTTGTTAAAGAACTGCGTAGATATCTGATTCTCTCATCATCAAATATTCTTTACCATCAACTGTTAATTCAGTTCCTGAATATTTTCCGTAAAGAACTTCATCTCCAACTTTTACAGTAAGAGGTTCATCTTTTTTACCGGTTCCAACGGCTACAATTTTACCTTTTTGTGGTTTTTCTTTAGCAGTATCGGGGATAATAAGTCCGCCTGCGGTTTTAGTTTCAGCTGCAGCTGCTTCAACAAGCACTCTGTCGGCTAAGGGTTTGATTTTTACTTTGCTCATAGCTATTTTAAATTTAGGTGTTAAACGATTTTGTTTAATATTGGCTTTGTGGCTGTCAGAAATTATGCCAAATATATTTCCTTCATTTTATACGCCAATTGTGCATAGATAAATTATTTTAAATAAAAATGTCAGGCTATCTTATGACAACCTGACATTGAAATACCTTAAAAAATAATCTTGATTACTTAGTTGGCGGTGTTTGTTGATCCGGCATTTGTTGAGTTCCTCCATTATCTTGTGCCGGTTGATTCATTGGGGCCTGAGGAGTAGATGGCAATTCAATTACTTTATCCTTTATTAAGGATTCTTTTTCAGGAGTTCCTTCTTTTTGTTGACTTGTACCCATAAGTGTTGAAATCAAGCACAATACAAAAAGAGTAGAAGCCAATCCCCAAGTAACTTTTTCAACTCCGTCTGTCGATTTTTGAACGCCAATAATTTGATTGGCAGTAGAAAATTCAGATACAAGCCCGCCACCTTTAGGATTTTGAATAAGAACAATACCTACTAAAGCTATACAAACTATAACTAGAAGAATAAGAACAAATGTAAACATGAGATAAATTTATAGTATTTGACAAATATTGTAAGCAGTTCTAAAAATTGTTTTTTTATCCTCTCCCTAAATCCCTCTCTCGAGAGGGAGATTACGTAATTTTTAGAACTGCTCTTTCAATTTTTTAATTTGGATTGCAAAGTAAGTGCTTTTTTCTGGATATTTCAAGATTAATTTTTCATAAATGCTAATGGCTTTGGAATAATTAGTTTGTTTGGCATAAATTTTAGCCAAAGTTTCAGAAACAAGATCTTCATGTTCTTTTAAACTTTCTTTAGCCCTTGTTGTTGATGAATAAAACTCTGTTTTTGTTGGAATAATTTTAGGTTCTGCTTTAATGAAAACATCAATAAGATCCTTTTTGCTCAACTCCTTTTTATCTATTGCATCAACGGTTGGGTTAAGCTCGGTATTCAATACATTATTTTTTTCTGTTTTTAACCAATCAGAAAAGAGTTGTTCAGTGTTAGTTATTAGTTGTTGCTTGTTGGTTATTGGTTGTTCGTTGTTCGTTTCTGATTTTGTATTTTGAATTGAAGGTTCAAAGTTTAAAGTTTCAAGTTTATTTGAATCTGAAAGGGGATACTCTTTCTTAGTTTCTTCTTTTACAATATTATCTTCAACTTTAACCTTCGGGCTCAAGCTTTCGGCTTTAGAGGTTTGAACTTCGAACTTTAAACTTTGAACTTCTTCATAATTATAAATTAAATTATAGAGCACGGTTCTATCAGAAGCATAAACAGCGGCAACTTTAAGTTGTTCATTATAATTGATATTATTTTGAGCATGAAGATTTTTGGCAAATAAAAGATGAGCAGTTTGAAAATACGGAAATTTATCTACTACTTTATTTAACGATAAGAGGCTCGTATCACCTAATACATGGGGATGTGTTAAATAATCTATAAATTCTTGATGTTTCATACTCAAATTTAGTTATTAGTTATTAGTTATCAGTTATTAGTTATTAGTTATTAGTTATCAGTTATCAGTTATTAGTTATCAGTTATTAGTTATCAGTTATTAGTTATCAGTTATTAGTTATCAGTTATCAGTTATCAGTTATTAGTTATCAGTTATCAGTTATTAGTTATTAGTTATTAGCGTATGCTTTTTTTGACTAATGGTTTATGATAAAGGAACAAATAGCCACATCTTACAACTAGTATAAATTCTACCAATTTGCAACAGAAGCAGCAAATATATCATCAACAATGGCATCTATTATTTGAGACAAATAAGTAGATTCTGCCTGAGCCAGGGTTAATGTACTCTCATAGCTATAATCACGAGAAAAACCTTTTTCAAAATTCTTATCAGGGTCTTTATTATTGGTAAATTTTACATTTACGGTTACGGTTAATTTTGTTAGGCCGGAGGTTTCATTACTTTGTGCTGCAGTAGAAGTAACCGTATAGCCGGTAATAGCTCCTTCAAAATTAAGATCGCCACCTGAATTTGAAAATTTCAAACTGGTTTGATTTAAAAATTTTTGTTTTAATGCATCTGTAAATAATTGACTTAAACGAGGATTAACTATTGATGCATTATTAGGAAAATATTGTACGGAAATGGTTTTTACATCGGGGGCAATAGATGCTCCGGTGAAGGAGTAGAAACCACAACCTGGTGTTAAAATAACTATGGATATTATAAGTAAAATTTGGCATAATCTTGCCGGCAATTGAAAATTGAAAATTGAAAATTGAAAATGCTGTTTAACTGAACTTCTTTTTTTATTCGAAATTCGAAATTTGTAATTCATAATTCTCCTCTATTCTTTAATATCATACTCTTTAATTTTTCTATATAAAGTACGTTCAGAAATACCCAGTTCTTGCGCTGCTCCTTTACGTTTTCCTTTATGTTTTTCGAGTGCTTTTTTTATAAGCTCTAACTCTTTTTCTCCTAATGATAAAGATTCTTCTATAATTTCATGATGGGTGTCTTCAACAACGGGTTGGTTTTTATGATGAAGCTGAACATTTGGCTCTGGAGAATAAATCGGTTTGTTTTCTATAACAGGTAAAAATTTATCGGCAGTAATATTTTCAGAACTAAGAGATCCATTATTTACCAATTGGTACAACAATCCCTTCATTTCTGCCATATCTTTTTTTACATCAAATAAAATTTTATAGAGTAAATCTCGCTCTGAAAAATCATTAGCCCCCCGATTACCACCCAATACCATTGGTAAAGAAGATTGATCCATATCAGGTAAATATTTTTTTAAGGTTTCAGCCGATATTTCTCTATTTTCTTCAATAACAGAAATTTGTTCAGCAGTATTTTTTAATTGTCTAATATTTCCTCTCCAACGGTAATTTTCTAACAAAACTTGGGCATCAACACTTAACCGAACTGCGGGCATTCTATATTTTTCTGCACAATCAGAAGCAAACTTTCTAAAAAGCAAATGAACATCTTCTTTACGTTCTCTTAATGAGGGAATAAGAATAGGAACAGTATTCAATCTATAAAATAAATCTTCTCTAAATTTTCCTTTTTCTATTGCTTCACCAATATTTACATTGGTTGCCGCAATTACACGAACATTGGTTTTTATTGATTTTGATGACCCAACACGAATAAATTCGCCTGTTTCTAACACTCTTAATAAACGCACTTGGGTTCCTAATGGCAATTCAGCTACTTCATCTAAAAAAATGGTGCCATTATTTACTACTTCAAAATAGCCTTTTCTTTCTCCCTGAGCTCCGGTAAAAGATCCTTTTTCATGGCCAAAAAGTTCTGAATCTATTGTTCCCTCAGGTATGGCACCGCAGTTAACGGCTATATAGGGTCCATGTTTTCTAGAACTAAGCTGATGAATGATTTTAGAAAAAACTTCTTTTCCTGTACCACTTTCTCCGGTAATGAGCACAGTTAAATCTGTAGGCGACACCTGCATGGCGACTTCAATAGCCCTATTTAAGGGAGCAGAATTGCCAATAATACCAAATCGCTGTTTAACTTCTTGAATTCCCATATTTATTTTTTTAGAAAACCCTTATTGCACATTTAAATACAATAACCTTTTACCCTAAATAATAGATTAAAATAAAATCAATTGCAAATTTAAGGATTTCTATGTGGATTTTGTACAGAAATTAATGCTTAGAAAATGGGGCTTATGTTAAATGTATTAAAATCAGGCAAGGTATTTCTTCATAAAACTAAACCGAGTTAGTAATAGATACAATACAAATGCAGCAGGAATCAACATCAATATATCTGCTTGTAAAAAATACCGAATTTCCATACTTCTATAGTCAAAACAATCAAAAAAATACCATGAACAGAAATATAAAAAGCTGATTACGCATAAATAGCCCCCAAGCCTGTACTTTAATAGTATAATTAATCCCATAAAACCCAATAGGAGAAGTAGCGTTCGAAATAAAAATAATAATGAAGCTAATTTCCCTACAATTGATTCGGAGGGCTTAGCCAAGGTATACTTAAAAATAGCTTTTTTCAAGTTACTTAAGGGTACCCATAAATAGTAATTCAATGAATTGTATTTTTTTTGATTTTCTCTTAAGGCTACAAAAGTACGCTCTATCTCTTCATTACAATTATCATCTTTTCCAACAACATCTTCTCTAACTCCCGCTGATCTCATAAAATAGCTAAAGCCTTCTCCACATGTACGACACAGTTTAACAACATTTTCTAATTTTGTCGAATCTCCTTTTACCACATAACAATCTTTCGGAAAAGTAACTTTTTCGCCATGAATAATTTGATAGTTTTGGGGTTCTTCTCCCGTTTGAACTGAGAATATATATTCATAGAACCGAATATAATCCATTGACCAATGATGATAGCCTTCCCATTCTTCCGAAAAAACCCATTTGTTATAATTTATATAATTTCTAATAGGCCATGAGCCATAAACAATAACTGTCATTAGACCAAATTGTAATAAATTTGATATGGTATTTTTGGTATTTCCCCAGTATATAAATAAAATAATGAGGCCTAAAATTGGAAACATAAAAATTAGCTGTACTCTTATTAATACGGCTATACTTATAAAAATACCAGACAAAACATATTTATACTTAATGGAAGGATGAAAAAAGAAATACAAACTTAGTAGTAAGAAAAAAACACTTGTTGACTCTGCATATACAACTGCATTCCAAACAATAACAAATGGGTAAATGGCATATAAGATAGCTGTGATCAAAGCTATTTTTGTGTTGCTAAAAGCAAAACAAACTGTTTTGTATAAAAGATATATTGCCAGTGTATCTAATAGTACTTGTGACCAAATAATAAATTGATACATAAGTGCCAAATTCTTTCCACTTAAAAGATAAAATATCCCTATATAAAAAGAATATCCCGGGGGGCGAAAAAAATAGCCAATATCACTTTTAAAATCGATTGTATATGTTCCATGCTCAATTAAATTAATTATTGAGTCGACCCATCCTGGAGTATCTCCTCCCATCCAAAAAGTTTCAGTACCATAATACAACTTGGCTCCGAACATAATAAAGAGTGCCCTAAATAGAAAGCCAATCGGTATTATAAAATAGAGCAGATTAATTTCTTTATTAAACATTTTCATAGAGATAATTGGATATGTAACAGTATTTTCTATTTATGTTTTCAAATGAAATTAAAATTGATTATTTATTTTGGTACTGCAACTATTGTGCAAACTATTTCTTTATGAATAAACTTTGAGAAAGATTCAATTAGTCCAAACAATATTTTTTCAATTTTAGTACCGGAAAATATTTCTTGATTAAAAGGTTCGCGAATAACTTTCACTACTTTAAACCCTGCTTTTTCAATATCTGCAGCCATTGTTTGTTGTGAATAATAATTGGTGTGGTGAACAGGATAGCCTTTTAGAAGTGGATTTTTAATGATTCCGAATGAAAGGGTATTCACTACCTCAGCAATAATAAACATTGCAGAATCTATTACGGTTGTTTCAACAAAAATAAAGCCATTTTCGCCAATTAATTTCCGTACATCATCTAATACAGTAAGTGGTTTTTCAGCATGATCTATCATATCCCATAATGTGATTACATCATACTTTTTATTTTGGCCAATAATCATACTTGTATTGCCGCATATGCTATTTAGCCCATTTTTATTTGCAATTTCAGAAGCATATTCAGAAACTTCTATTCCGGTTTCTTTCCATCCATCTTTTTTAGCAACCTCTAAAAAAGTGCCCATAGCACTTCCAACATCTAATAAAGTGCCCTTTTTTGAAACAATAGAATTAACAATTTGTAATCTGTTTTTGAATATTTTCTCTTTCAATTCTTGGTTTGAGAAAAAATAGTCTTTTTGAATTTCATTAAAATACGAGCTGGCATATAAACTTTCAATTTCTTTTTCATTGAGTAATATATTTCTAAATCTCAAGTGGCAATCTTTACATTCAACCACATCCATTTTGTAGCCAAAACTGCTTACGTCTTTTATAAAAATTTGAAGGTTTTTCGAATTACACGACTTGCAAGTATTTATAATTTCCATGTATTCTTAATTTAAGTTTTAATTAATTCTTTAAAAGATTTATAATTGAGCAAAGTTAGTTGTTTTGTTATTAAATTTTTCAAAAATATCAAATAAAAGAGCATGATTAGGGTTTCTAATACGTTCAAGTGCTAAATGTAATTTTAAGCTCAAGGGCATTATTTTACATTCAACCAAACATTTTCACCTTCCACAATTTTATTTTTATGAGAGCCTTTATCAATATTGGAGTTATAAAAGAAATTTTTCTTAATTCTAACCATCATGTCTTCTAAAAAACCACATCTCCACATTTGTTTCCATTTTTCGGAATATTCAGGATGTGAATTGCGAATCCCAATTTTAATATTTGTCAAGCTATTTCCTGAAACATTATTTAAGCCATTTATGGATAACAATACAGGTTCAATATTGTAATTAACAAAAGAGTTGTCTTCAATTGAAGTAAATAAACCTCGAGAATCAACTACGGCATTCACATGAGCATTCTTTTCAACAATCAGAACATTTCTTTTTATGCTATGAAAAAAACTATGATGCCAAGTTCTGAATCCTAAATGTAAAGTAGCACCTTCTTTTACGTATACCTTATTATCCGTTATCGAAACAAAATTTGCAAGATCGGTACTTAATGCAGTATGCGTTCTTAAAGTTTTACTACTTATCACCACTATATTTCCCCTAATAATTCCAGGGCCATTTAAAATCTCAACAACGTCAGCGCGCGCTTCTCCCAAATGGTTGTTTTCAACAATCATATTTTTACCTCTAAGCATAACGCATAATGCTTTGCAATTTTGAATGGTACAATTGCTTACTATCACATTTTGGGGAAAGTGATGATCTCCACTGTATTTATCAGCTTTAATACCGGAAAGATTAAAAGAGAAAGACCTAAAATGGCTATCGTCTTCTTCTATTTCATCTTTAATTTCCCCATTCTTTACTCCTTGATATTCTCTATTGCCATCTATAAATAAATTATTGATTCTTACGTTTTTCACTCCCTTTATTTGAATAGCATTGCAATCTTGATACTTTTGTAAGAGCAACTTAGTAGCATCACCCTCTCCCATCACTGTAACGTTGCTTTTATCAATGATAATGCCCCCATGGGTATCTTTCACTTTTAAAATAATATAAGTACCGGCAAATAGAAATACCAAGCCACCTTTTTGAGTAAAACTTTGAATCGCCTCATTAATTATTTGTGCATCATTTTTTCCATCGCAAATAACATTGGCTCTTTCTTTTTTACTTGAAATGGAATCGTTAGCAGCTATATATATTATCTTTTTTGTCATAAAATGAGAACTTTGCTTCCGCAAACAAAAGTAATATTTTTTTCATCAAGGCATTCTAAATTACCTCCTTAGTTTTAATTTATTCGGAATAAAGAATTACTTTTATGGGCAGTTCCCAAAATTACAATTTGTGTCCCTCTCTTCGAGAGGGATTAAGGGAGAGGAAGCAAAAAAATCTAGTTTTTGGAACTGCTCTTATGTACATTTTTTTCTATTCACTTGTATATTATAATAAAGGCTTATTAAACCCAATAAAATGAGGGTAATTCAACTAAAAAAAATATTTATTGGCGTAGGGATTATATTGCTTATTTTATCAATAATCAATATTGTTTTCTTTATTAAAAGAAATACGAGTGCAGCTCTTATTTACATTGAAGATGCTACCTATTCAGAAATCTATTTTGTTAACGAAGCTCCTCACATTAGCGGATTTGAAAACCATGGAGATGATACATTACTTTTGAAAATCAACAGTACGAATAAACCTCATACTTGGAAGGTATCAATAGACGACTCATTATCCTATTTGAATAATGGCATAAACCCTACTTTGAAGATTTTGGATAGTTTACATTGTTATACAATCAGTAATAATGAAGTTAAAAACGATAGTATAAACCTTCTTATTCTTCTAACGCCAAAGACAAAATATGCAAAAAGCAACCATTCAGGCATAACAAATTATTTTATTGAAAAAACCTCCGTCCCTATTATCAGTCATCCATTACACTCTTTAACAGAATGGACCTTTGATTATTCTCAAGCACCAAACTCACAAAACATTGAAGCTACAAAAATGCTTTATGAGCAAATGAAAGTTGTAAAAGAAGATTCAACATTAGTTAAAATTCAAAAAATAGGCAAGTTTATTCTTGATAATTATAACAATCACAGGGGTATTCCAATTGACCAAATGGAGTCGTTCACGCCCTTGGAACAATTTAAATGTGTAGTAAACAATCAATCAGAAGTTTGGTGCGGTAACTTCGCTACTATATTTGCATACTTTGCAAACCTAGCGGGTATACCAACAAGAAATGTTGGAGCAAGCGGAGAAATGGACAGTATTAGTTTGAGTGCCCACGCTTTTTGCGAAAGCTATATTCAAGAACAAAATCGTTGGGCATTTGTTGATCTCACTTCCAATAAATTATTTGTATTTAATGAAAATCACCAAGTACTTAACACAATTGATTTGGCTTTTTTGCAGCACAACGGAAATAAGGAGCATGTGTATGCAATGATTTATAAAAACGATTCTTTAAAAACAGTTAAATATGAAAATGTTGATGCATTAGACCAAACTCAATTTAAAACCGAGGCAATGTTAACCATAACATATCCATTTAATATACCCAATTATAATTCTGTATTTTATAAATTATACCGATACTTTACTGTATACCCTTATTCTTTATGTTATTCTTTTTCACATAAAAGATCAAACTTCTTCTATTTTACAAAACAGGCATCTGTTTACCTTTTATTAATAGATTTTTTATTATGGCTTGGAATTGGAATTTGCTTAATTCGAATTAATAAATCAGGTAAATAAAAAATTTATCCCATCATTAGAGATTATATAAGTTAGTTGACATCTATTGTTTTCCATGACCTCTCCCCAACCCTCTCCAAAGGAGAGGGAGCGTTTGGAATTGTATATAATACCTTAACTTATATAAACCTTATTATAGGATTTCTTTTTTAACAACCCATTGAGGGGTTCCGTTTTGATCTAAGTATTGTTTACCTAAGTATTCTCCTAATAAACCAATAAACATGGTTTGAAAACCGGAAAATGTTAAAATAGCAACAATTACAGAGGTCCAACCGGCAGGTATATTAGGATGTAACATCAGGTCAATAGCAAAATAAATAGATAATAAAATCCCTATAAGAAAGATAATGGCTCCGCTAATGGTAAAAATTCGTAATGGCTTTATTGAGAAATTAAAAAACATATTAAAATACAAGGAAAGTAATTTTTGAAAAGTATAATTTGATTTTCCTTCTTGTCGGGCATTGTGTTCAACAAAAACACTCGAAATATTTCTGGTTACCCTTAAAAGCAGTCCGTCAATATAGGGAAATGGGCCTCTATATTTTATGATCTCATCTACCACTTCTTTTCTAATAACCTTAAAACTTGATAGGTATAAGTTTTTAGGCTTACTCAATAAAGATGTTGCTACAAAGTCGTTTATTTTACTGCCAATATTTCTAAAAAAATGATGATTTTTGATTTTATATTTTGAATATACGACATCAAATCCCTTTTCGGCTTCAGTAACTAAATTTAATATTTCATTAGGTGGGTTTTGAAAATCGTCATCAATAATAGCCACATAATCTCCGGTTGAATAATTGAGTCCGCACATTACAGCATTGTGCTCTCCAAAGTTTTTTCGGAGCGATATGAATTTAACTTTTTTTGCAGCAGCTAATTTTTCGCAAACATCTTCACTATTATCTTTACTGCCATCATTCACAAGTATAATTTCAAGTTCATAGGTTGTAATGACCTTGAAAACTTCTTCTACAAGTGTTGAGATTGTTAAAGCTCCATTATAAACCGGTATGACAATACTCAATTTCTTCATTAACTTAAAATTGATTAACCACTTCAACTACTTTTTGAACTTCATCCATCGACATTACCGGACTTATTGGCAAGCTTATTACTTCATTACAGATTTTTTCTGTAATGGGATAACTATGTCGGTTAAGTTCTTTATAAGCTTCTTGCAAATGAGCGGGAATGGGGTAATGAATTAATGTTTGTATATTATTTTCTTTTAAATAAGTCTGAAATTTATTTCTTTCATTGCTGCGCACTACAAACAAATGCCATACATTGCTTTCTTCATTTCCTTTTTCAGGAAGAATGATTTTATTGTTTTTGATATGCTCTAAATAATAAGAGGCAATATTTTTTCTTACTAAGTTATCCGCATCAAGGTATTTTAATTTAACCGAAAGTATAGCAGCTTGCATTTCATCTAATCTACTATTATATCCCTTGTATATGTTTACATATTTTTCTTCTGAACCATAATTTCGTAAAGCAATTATTTTTTTTGCCAGTTGATCATCATTTGTTGTAATGCCACCGGCATCTCCTAATGCACCCAAATTTTTTCCGGGATAAAAACTAAACCCTGCTGCATCTCCAAGGTTACCGGCTTTAATTCCATTATAGGTTGCACCATGAGATTGTGCGCAATCTTCAATTATTTTAAGATTATACTTTTTTGCAAGTGCATTTATGCCATCCATATTGCAACATCTGCCATATAAATGAACCAACATAATAGCTTTTGTATTTTCCGTAATGCAAGCTTCTATTTTTTCAACATCAATATTGTAATCTTCTATTCTGGGTTCTACTAAAACCGGTTTGAGATTATTTTGAGAAATAGCCAAAATGGTAGCTATATATGTATTGGCAGGAACTATAACTTCAGATTGCGGCTTAAAATCATAGGCTTTTAATATAATTGACAAGGCATCTAAGCCATTACCTACTCCAATAGCATGTTTTGTATGGGTATACTTAGCAAATAAATTTTCAAATTCACGCAAGCGATCTCCTAAAATATACCAACCCGAATCAAAGGTATCCATAAGAGAACGAATAATTTCCTCTCTATGCGCTTGGTTAATTAATTTAAGATTTAAGAATGGAATCATGGATAGTCTTGGTAAATATAATCTTGTTCATCATACAATTCAGATGCCAGCACCAACAACATAGCATCTGGCGAAAACTTAGTGAGCACATGCCAATCTTCAGGCTCAACAATTAATGATAGACGAGGGTTATTTAATAAAAATGTTTCTCTTTTTTTTCCATTATTATTAACAATTTCACAACTACCGGCTAAACAAATTAAAACCTGCCTTGTTATTTTATGCCTATGTCCTCCACGATCAGAATTATCTACGCCATAGATATAATATATACGTTTTATATCAAATGGAATATCCGGTTTTTGAATCACCGTTAATGACCCTCTTTGATTTGAAAATGTATCTAGTTCCCTTAATTCAGCCATTGTATTAAATTAATTTGTGGCAAATGTAGTATTTTTTTGAATTACTGTCTATAATTGAAATAACGATGCTCTTCTTTGTCGTAGTATCTCAAAATATGTTTCTATAAAAAAGACAACCATATTGACAGTTTACTACCTTTGCCATAAATAGTAACCATTAAAAAGATAATTTTTAGAACTGCCCTTAATTTGTAAATAGATAGAAATAATATATGGTAAAACTTTACGGAGCAACTTATTTGCAATGGACAGATTTTGTATTGGTGCCGCTGATGCTATTTGTTATTTATTCTATTGCAAAATATGTCGCAAACAAGAAAAAAAGAAATCCAATTTATAAATATTATGTTTCCGGATTAATGATGAAAATGTTTGGCGGCATATTGGTTTGTCTTATATATATTTTTTATTACAAGGGAGGGGATACATTGGGTTATTTTTCAGATAGTATTTGTATGGCAAATTTATTGATGTTTAATCCCGGGAAGTTCTTTTATATCATGAGTGTAGACCCGAATATTGAACAGATGTATAAAATTTTTGATTTTTCTACATTATTCCCATCTTATTTAAAGGATATACATGCTTTTTTTGTGGTAAAATTAATTTCACCAATTTGTTTTATTACTTTTCATAGTTACCTCCTTTCTACCTTAATTTTAGGCTGTATAACCTTTACCGGAAATTGGAGATTGTGTAAAGTGTTATGTGATTATTACCCTGCTTTTCATAAAGAAATTATCTATGCTGTTCTATTTATCCCCTCAGTTATATTTTGGGGTTCCGGCATATTAAAAGATTCTATTACACTTGGGGCCTTAGGCTGGTATTTGTGGGGGTTTTATTTTGGCCTTATAAAAAGGCGAAATCCAATTTCAGGTATAATAGCAATTGCCATTAGTGTTTATATTATATATAAGATAAAAGTTTATATTCTAGTAGCAATTTTGCCCGGCTCTATGACATGGTTGTTAACAAGTGTATTAAAAAACTTAAAATATAAGGTTATCAAAACTATTCTCATGCCTTTATTTGCCACAGTAGGCTTATTGATTGGTTATAATATGGTTTCTTCTATGAATCAATACCTTGGCCAATATGCAACGGATCAGGTGTTCAAACAAGCCGCTGTTAGCCAATATGATTTAAAGCAAGCGCACTACGGTGGTAATAGTTTTGACATAGGTGGCTTTGATCCAACTTTTGAGGGGGCTGTAGGTAAAGCATACATAGCCATACCATCAGGCTTGTTTAGGCCCTTTATTTGGGAAGCAAAAAACCCAATGATGCTGATCTCGGGTATTGAAAATTTCTTATTGCTTTATTTTACAATTAGAATATTATTACGTAGAAAAATATATGGCTTTTTTACATCTATTTTCGATGACCCAATGCTCATTTTTTGTTTTATTTTTTCTATATTATTTGCATTTGGAGTTGGCCTTGCAACTTCTAATTTTGGCTCTCTTGTAAGATACAGAATACCTCTTATGCCCTTTTACATTATGGTATTATTAATATTGAACCAAAAAAATCTACCAACAAAAAAAGCAAAATTACCATTAGCAAACAAAGTAAAATTTATTGCTAAATAATAGCTGAAGATATAAATGGGGATGGGAAGCTACACAATATCCAGATCGCCAAAAAATAAATTAAAATTGGTTTGGCTTAACATCTTTGTGTCTTCTTGAGATTTCCCCTTAACTAAAAAATTAAATTTTTCTTTAAAAGAAAGTTGATTTTTTTTTCTTTTTAATTTACCATAAATATCAAACATGAGCATCGCTAAAAAATAATTTTTAGTGGTATAAACATAACACCCCTCAATTATTAGAGGAATACTTTCTTCGCTTACACAAATAATATCCATTAAAATTAAAATTTTAACGCCTTTCTTTTTTTCTGATTTTAGAATCGCATAACCAATCGTTTTTGCGTGTTCTAAGATGGCAATAACATGTAGCTTATCAGTCGCATATTTGTTGTATCTCCATTTAAAATGATCTCTGTTTTTTTTCATTGCATTATTAAAACAGTAATGGGTATGAGGAAAATCAATAGAATTGATATCTGATAAACGTTTGTATTTAATTTTAGAAAACAAATCGAATACATTAAAAAAAGTTAACAATACTAAAGGGCATTTTCCTCTTACATAGTTAAATTTGTTGATAAAGATTGGAGTGCTTAATTTATTGGTAACTGTTAAAAAGTAGTCTACTTTATTTTCTTCTATATTTTCTTCTTCAGTTTTTAAATACAATTTATTAAATAGGCCCTTGCCCCTCACTTTGGTAGAAGTTAATACATTTTGAGACATAGCTACCAAACATTCTTTATTATCAATATTAAATTTAAAATTGTTAGTTGTTGCAAAGCCCTCAATACTGCCATCCATTACAACTTTCCATAATGATTTGGAGTTTGAAGGATTATTAAAATACCAATGGTCAATAAATGCTTCAGATAAGTTTTGATTACCTCCATTATTAGATGCTAGTTTCTTCATCTCAGTTTTATCTTCAGGTATTATTTTGCTTAAAGTAAAATCTTGATTCATCATTTATAAGATTAGATTAACGATTTTGCCAATGCTGCCATCGTATAACTTTTAAAATTATATTCTTTATTTAAGTATTGATAATGGTTCAATATCATTTTTAAAAAATCAAAATTTTCATTTTGATTCATCCCAAAATTATGGGGATGCCACCACAAATGATACATTAAATTATTTTTTGCGGCATAAGTCATACCTGTTGTTATTCTTTTGAGGCGCAAATGATCTAAAATTTTAAGTTTTTTAGAAAATGGCCTTAAGAATCTACTTGAAGGAATATCCATTGGGAATTTGCTTTTCAGGTATTCATCAGCATAACAGTTATGCCCCGAAATATTAATATAGGCATCTATTAATCTTAATGATCTCCTAAACAAACTTTCTTTTTCCCCATTTCGGGCTGTATATAACCAAGAGTGTTCATTGCCTCGGTAACACTTTATTCCTAAGTTGCTACAAACATTCAAATAAGCATCATTAAACTGATTTCTTGGAAAAACTAAAGAATTTAATTGAATATTATACTTGGCAGCAATTTCTATAGCTTTTTCAATATCAGCTTTAAAATCATTAATGGTTTGCCCTTCTTCTAAGCAATAGTAATGTGAAAACGTATGAGTACCTATTTCTTGATTGGGGTATTGCTGTATAAGTTTAATAAGGTTAGGAGCAAAATAATAGGCATCATTTTCAAAATCATCTACAGCTTTATCAAAACATTCAATATAAGGAGATAAAACTTGGTTTTGATATTGGGGCAATTGTTGAGGTAAGTTATCTAATAACTCTTTTCGATTTTCAAAAAAAATAAAACCTACGGTCGAAAAAGTAGCATTAATATTATATTCGGTAAAAATTTCAAGCAAAAGAGGTATTGCCTTATGAACTCCAAGTATGTTACTCCCATATTCTTGGATTGTTTTTTTATCTCTTACTCCCCATTGCAGTTCGAAATCTAGAGAAATAACAAATTTTCCATTTTGCATTTAATATCAAATTTAGAATAACCTGATTAAAGGTATTACAATATTCAATTTCATCCGTAAATTAGCTAATAATTTTGCATGAGGGGAGACACTAATTTTAATTTTTTATAACATAATGATAAATATAGGTGTAATAGGATATGGATATTGGGGGCCCAATTTGGTTCGTAATTTCTGTAAAACGGAAGGGTGTAGCGTTACCCATGTTGCCGACCTTAATGAAAAAAGATTAAAAACACTGGTGCAACAATATCCTTTTATTGAAACCACTACATCTTCTGATGATTTAATAAACAATCCTAAAATTGATGCTGTAATTATTGCCACTCCAGCTTATACCCACTTTCAATTAGCTAAAAAAGCGCTTTTATCCGGAAAACATGTGATTGTTGAAAAACCAATGACAACCTTAGGAAAAGAAGCTGAAGAATTAATTGCATTAGCCCAAAAAAACGAAACCATTTTAATGCCCGACCATACTTATTTGTATACATCGGCAGTAAAAATAATTTCAGACATAGTTAAACAAGGAATCCTTGGAGAAATACAATATATTGATTCTGTAAGAATTAATCTTGGGTTATTTCAATCGGATATAAATGTATTATGGGATTTAGCTCCTCATGATTTGGCTATTTGCAGTATATTACTAAAAGAAAGACCTATAGCTGTTCAAGCCACCGGAATTTCTCATACCAATAACAACATCGAAAATATAGGCTACCTAACATTATTTTATCCCTCTAATAAAATAGCGCATTTAACTTGCTCATGGACATCTCCTGTTAAAGTACGTCACATGTTAATAGGTGGAGATAAAAAAATGATTGTTTTTAATGATCTCGAAACCACAGAAAAAATTAAGGTATACGACAGTGGTTATAAACTAACATCAGAAATAGAAAAAAACAATATTTTAGTTGATTATAGGGTAGGCGATATTCTTGTTCCTAAAGTGCCCATTAAAGAAGCTCTTGAAGCAATGGCAGAAGATTTTGTAGCTGCTGTAAATAAAAAGAAAAATCCTCTTTCTGATCACAACATAGGGCTTGAAATTGTTCAAATATTAGAAGCCGCCCAAAAATCAATTAAACAAAGAGGAAAAGAAATTTATTTGTGAACGCATTTGATATGCGTTTATGTAGGCATTATCTGTAAGTCCGTCTTTATAAAAAAAACCATATCTTTGCCGAAAAGATTGAAAACCATTCATTACCAATGAATATATTAGGCATTTCGGCATTTTATCATGATTCAGCAGCTGCTATTATTCAAGATGGAGAAATAATTGCTGCTGCACAAGAAGAAAGGTTTACTCGTAAAAAGCACGATCCGGAATTTCCACATAATGCTGTTAAATTTTGTCTTGAATATGCCGGTGTTTCTATTGATGAAATAGAAGCCATTGCTTTTTATGACAAACCTTTATTAAAGTTTGAACGCTTATTAGAAACCTATTATGCATTTAGTCCAAGAGGCTTGCAGTCCTTTATAACTGCAATTCCTGTATGGCTTAAAGAAAAATTATTTTTAAAAAGACTGATACGAGAAGAATTAGAAAAAATAAGTCCCTACAATAAAAAAAAACTAAAGCTTCTTTTTCCTGAACATCATTTATCGCATGCTGCTAGTGCATTTTATTCATCTTCATTTGAAAGAGCTGCAATTTTAACTATTGATGGTGTTGGAGAATGGGCTACTGCTTCAATTTGTTTAGGCGAAGGAAAAAACATTTCAATTTTAAAAGAATTAAAATTTCCTCATTCTTTGGGTTTGCTTTATTCTGCGTTTACCTATTTTTTAGGATTTAAAGTTAATTCCGGAGAATATAAACTGATGGGCCTAGCTCCATACGGTAATCCGAATGATGATGAAGTAAAAAAATATATTGAAATTATAAAAGACAAACTGGTTACTATAAATGAAGATGGCTCTGTATGGTTAAACCAAGAATATTTTAATTATGCGGTAGGCCTGCGAATGGTTTTTGATTCAAAATGGGAACAACTATTTGGGTTAAAAAAAAGAGCATCTGAAGATGAACTGCTTCAACAGCATTGTAATTTGGGCTTAGCCATTCAATATGTTACAGAAGAAGTAGTAATTAAAATGGCTGAAGAAGCCAAAAGATTAACCAATGCCGATTATTTATGTATGGCAGGTGGTGTTGCGCTTAACTGTGTGGCTAATGGAAAATTATTAAACATCGGAATATTTAAAGATCTATTTATTCAGCCTGCAGCAGGGGATGCAGGAGGGGCTTTAGGAGCTGCACAGGCTGCTTATCATATCTATTTTGGTAAAGATAGAAAGATATCTTCTCAAGCAGATAATTTAAAAGGAAGTTATCTTGGTCCTGAATTTTCAACTTTAGAAGTTGAATTGATGGCTAAAAAATACAAAGCACAATACTGCAAGTTTGAAGATTTTTCAGATTTGTGTGATACGGTAGCAAAATACATAGACGAAGGACATGTGATTGGCTGGATACAAGGCCGTATGGAATTTGGACCAAGGGCATTAGGAGCAAGAAGTATTATAGGAGATGCACGTAATCCCGAAATGCAAAAAAAATTAAACCTAAAAATAAAATACCGAGAATCATTTAGACCCTTTGCTCCTTCTGTTCTTGCAGAAGATTGCGCATCGTACTTTTTACATAAAGGCAGTTCTCCCTATATGCTACTTGTACAACCCATTGTTGAACAAAGAAGAAAAAAATTACCAAATGATTATGGAAATTTATCTTTAAAAGATAAACTTTATCATTTGCGTTCCGATATACCTGCTATCACACATATTGATTTTTCTGCTCGCATACAAACCGTGCATAAAGAAACCAATCCAAATTATTGGCAATTAATTAATGCCTTTAAAAAAAGAACCGGATATGGCGTAATTGTAAATACCAGTTTTAATGTAAGAGGAGAACCTATTGTGTGTGTACCCAATGATGCTTACCGCTGTTTTATGAGAACAGAAATGGATTATTTGGTAGTGGGCAATTATCTTTTTGATAAAAAAGAACAGCCGGAATGGAACGATAAAAACAATTGGAAAGAAGAATTTGTTTTAGACTAAATTAAAAACCTATTAGAATATGGATTTTCTTACAGATTTATGGCAATTTTTAAAAGAAAGAAAAAAATGGTGGCTCATTCCAATTGTAATTGTACTTTTATTAATTGGAATTTTAGTGGTAATTGGAGGTGGCAGTGCAGTAGCTCCTTTTATCTATACTTTATTTTAAAATTGTTATGATAAAAGATACTTATAAAAACATATTAGTAATTATATGCGGATTTCTTGCATTAGCCTTTTTCTTTTTAAACAAAGGTTTAATGCCTAAAGGACAATTTTTTTTAGCAATTGGACTTGGCATTGGCATACTTTCACTTCTATTTCCTGTATTAGCCCAATGGATCGAAATAGGTTGGTTTAAACTTTCAGAAAAAATGGGCTGGGTAAGCTCAAGAATTATTCTATCCATTGTTTTTTATTTATTCTTAATGCCTATAGCTTTGCTATCAAGAATATTTAATAAAGATGTTTTGTTATTAAGAAAAACCGGAAAAGGTTTATTTATAGAACGCAATCATCAATACAACCCAAAAGATTTAGAATTTCCTTGGTAAAATAAATTCAATATGACAAGAATAGAACACGAAATAGAGCATGGAAAAAAACTAAAAACAAATGCTGAATCCATTTGGGGTTGGTCTAGCCCGGTTGGCATTTCAAGAGCCAATAGAAGAGCATCTTATTATGCCCAACTTGGCAATTGGAATAAAGAGAGTAATTTGCTTGAAATTGGATGCGGAACAGGGCTTTTTACAAGAAAAGTTTATTCCACTACACAAGCCAATATTACAGCTATAGATATTTCAGAAGATTTATTGGAAATTGCAAGAGATCTTTTACCACAAGCAAACTTTAAACAGGCAGATGCAATGCATCTTGAATTTAAAGATGACTTTTTTGATGGCGTATATGGAAGTTCGGTATTACATCATTTAGATATGGAGAAATCGCTTAAAGAAATATATAGAGTATTAAAACCTCAAGGCAGAATAGTTTTTGCAGAACCTAACATGCTCAATCCTCAAATTTTTATTCAAAAAAATATTCCTTTTATTAAACGGCTTGCTGGAGATTCTCCAGATGAAACTGCCGTAGTAAGATGGAAAATGGTTGCTTTACTAAAACAGTTAGGATTCAAAAAAGCAAGGGTTTTTCCGTATGATTTTCTTCATCCCATAACCCCAAAACCACTTATTAATATTGTTTCTGAAATAAGTAAAGCTTTAGAACAATTACCGCTCATTAAAGAAATTGCCGGTTCTCACATTATTTACGCTGAAAAATAATTTATCAATGTTAGAGAATAAAAATGGTAGATATAAAGAGTATTTTGATAAAATAGCTCCTTCTCTTTCAAGTTATAGAAAAAATCGATCTTATTATTGGCAAGACATTATTAATTACTGTAATTATTATTCTCACGAAGATTATTCTGTTTTAGAAATTGGCTGTGGCACAGGCAACCTTATTAATGGCTTAAAGGCTAGAAAAAAAACGGGGATTGATTTTAGTTCTAAAATGCTGGAACAAGCTAAAAGCAATTATCCTGCAATCAATTTTATTGAAATGGATGCTGAAAATTTAAATATTAATGAAACTTTTGATCTCATTATTATTTCAAATGTAATTGGTTTTGTTGAAGACGTTCAAAAAGTATTTTCTGAGTTAAAAAAAATAGCTCATCCCGGAACAAAAATAATAGTTACGTATTACAATTATTTTTGGGAACCTTTTGTAAAATTAGCCGAAGGAATTGGCTTAAAAGCAAAAACACCAAACCAAAATTGGCTTTCACAGGCCGATATTTGTAATCTTCTTTATATTTCAGGCTTTGATGTATATAAAACAACCAGGCGTATGTTGTTCCCTTTTTACATACCCATTTTGTCGGCCCTTTTAAATAAATACCTTGCCCATTTACCTTTATTAAAATCATTAAATCTTAATACCTATAGTTTTGCAAGACCCCTCCCAATAGATACGGAAGAAACTGCTAAAAATAAATTTTCAATTTCCATTGTAATTCCCGCTCGCAATGAAAGTGGCAATATTGAAAATGCGATACAAAGACTTCCTGTGATGGGCAAATCCATGGAAATTATTTTTATTGAAGGTAATTCAACAGACGATACTTGGCAAAAAATTCAAGAAATAGCCGAGAAATATAAACATTCTCATAACATAAAAATAGGTCAACAAGAGGGGAAAGGAAAGGGAGATGCTGTTAGAAAAGGATATAGTATGGCAACGGGCGATATATTAATGATTTTAGATGCTGATCTTACTGTGCCACCTGAAGATTTACCTAAATTTTATGAAGCTATTGCAACACGAAAGGGCGATTTTATCAATGGCTGTCGTTTAATTTATCCTATGGAGAAAAATGCCATGCGTTTTTTAAATTTATTGGGAAATAAGTTTTTTAGTATAATGTTCACTTGGCTGCTCGACCAAAGTTTTAAAGATACCCTTTGTGGCACTAAGGTTATTTTTAGAGAAGATTATTTACACTTGATTAAAAACAGAGCCTACTTTGGAGAGTTTGACCCATTTGGCGACTACGATCTCATATTTGGAGCTCATAAACTAAATTTAAAAATTGTAGAATTACCCATACGGTATCAGGAAAGAACATACGGCACTACAAATATTTCTAGATTTAAACACGGTATTTTATTGTTACGCATGTGCCTATTTGCAGCAAAAAAAATTAAATTTTATTAAGTTATTTTCTATAAGGAGCTTATATTTTTAGGATGAATTAACAGATACAAATTATGCTTGGATTTTTAAAATATGAAATACCCTATAGTATTGATGATCCCCAAAGAACTATTTGGCATAAAAAAATTATTCTTGAAAAACCTTTTCTTAAAAAGCTATACCTCGATTGGTATAATACATTTATAAATGCTGTTCCCAACCTTCCTAAAAATGGAATTTTATTAGAAATTGGTTCCGGAGGAGGTTTTTTAAAAGATGTTTTACCCCAAGTTACCACTTCAGATATTTTACCTTTAGAATCTATTGACTATACTTTTTCTGCATTGGATATTCCTTTTGAAAATAACAGTGTAAGAGCTATATTTTTGGTTGACACATTTCACCATATCCCGGATGCAAAAAAATTTTTATCCGAAGTATCAAGAGTACTAAAAAAAGACGGACAATTGATAATGATTGAACCCTGTAATAGTATTTGGGGTAGATTTATATATAAAAATTTTCATCATGAGCCATTTGAAGAAAATGAAGGGTGGAGTTTTAAGCAATCCGGCCCATTAAGTGGGGCTAATATAGCTTTACCTTGGATTGTTTTTCAAAGAGATTACAAGCAATACAATGAATATTTTCCAAATCTTAAAATCAAATCTATTCAATACCATACTCCAATTAAATATATTTTAAGTGGAGGTGTTTCAATGAAGGCCTTAGTTCCAAACTTTACGTATTCATTTTTTAATGGACTTGAAAAAGTAATGAATCCGATTTCAAAATGGTTTTCCATGCACATGACCATAACCATTACAAAGGTTTCAGATATTTAAATTGTCACTAAAAAATTTATGATCATCAATAAAAATAAGTTTATTTTATTTTTTATTAGTGGAGCCATCATTTTAATTTTAGGTATGTGGCTCTCATCAGGCACGCTTTGCCCTTATGCAAATACACATTGGTCGCCAAAAATTCTTAGCCCATGCAATTATTTAGTGAATATCGATCATGATCTATTTAAGGCGGTATATGAAATGATAGATGGCCAAGAAAGGGGAAAATGGAGCTGGAGTGAAGGTTTAAGAAGGGTGCTTTTTCCACTACTTGCCTATCCGGCAATGAAATATTGGGGTTTTGAAACAGGAGGTTTTATTGCTAGTGTCATTATTAACTTATTGGCATTTATTTCTTTTATCCTTTTTTTGAGAAAAGAAATAGGAGAAAAAGCCGCTATAGCGGGTATTTTAATATTAACGTTAAACCCTGGAGTAATGTATTGGGTGGGGTTGCCCTATGCCCATGTTTTAATTGTGCCCTGTACCCTTTGGCTCACAATAATTATGCATAAACTAAAAGCTACTCAAAATATTTTAAAGAGTGCTTTATGGGGGCTTGCTATGGGGATACTTTTTACAGGTTATGATTTAATAGCCTATTTTGCACCTGCTTGTATTTTTATGTTTTGGCTTGAAAAAAAATACAAACAAATTCCATTTACTATTATTGCCATGGTATTGCCTTCGTTATTGGTAAGTGTAATTCTTTATAAATTTTACCAAATTCCGTGGAGTAATAGAAATTCTAATATATATTCTGTGGTACTGCATAGCTATTTCGATTTTTCACATTTAAAAGAATGGGCAATTTTAATTGCTAAGGTTCCCTTGTTTGCCCTTAATCATTTTTTGTTTAGTAATTTTATATTTCTCCCTATTGGTTTTGCTTCAACCCTAATGCTATTAATTAAAAATCATTCTTTTATTCCATTAACTACAATTGAAAAATCTATATTAACTGCCGTTGTTTTAATATTTTTATTTAATGAAGCAGCTCCTCCTTATGATGCCTATTGGCAGATGAGGGGTTTTTGGATAGCGCGCATATACCAGCCTGTATTTATTGTATTTGTATTATACATGGCTCGTGTATATGAAGCAGTTTCAATTCTAAAAATTAAAAAATGGATGAATATTATTTTAATTTTTATTGCAATTGGTAATGCCAATATTGTTTTTGGACAAATATTCAAAAGCCCTGTTTCTTCTTATTCGTATTTTCTTTTCTATAAACAAAGAGGAGGGTATGATATGGAGATGAAAAATTTAAATAAGTATGGCGCCCGACCGCTTGGTATTTGCACAAATAATAATTAGTAGTTTATAAGTATGTTATTCCATAAAAAAACATTTATTCTTTTCTTGATAGTAGGTTCAATTATTTTAGCTGCAGGTATATGGTGCTCATCGGGTACGCTTTGCCCTTATGCTAATACACACTGGTCTCCAAAAATTTTAAGCCCATGCAATTATTTAGTAAATATAGATCACGGAGACTTTAAAGAAACTTATTATATGATAGATGGTCAAGATAAATCGAAATGGGAGATGAGTATATACTTAAGGAGAATTCTATATCCATTACTTGCATACCCTGCTATGAAATCCTTGGGATTTGAAATAGGAGGCTTTATTGTTGGAGCTATTATCAATTTATTGGCATTTATTTCTTTTGTATTTTTTCTAAAAAAAGAAATGGGAGAAAAAGCGGCTATAGCAGGAGTTGTATTGCTATCATTAAATCCGGGAGTAATGTATTGGGTTGGTCTTCCGTATGCGCAAACTCTAATTGTGCCCTGCGCCCTTTGGCTAACAATAATTATGTTTAAACTAAAAGCAACTCAAAATATATATACAAGTGCACTTTGGGGGCTTGTTATGGGCGTATTATTTACAGGTTATGATTTAATGGTATATTTTACCCCCGCATGTTTTTTCATGTTTATACTTGAAAAAAAATACAAACAAATTCCATTTACTATTATTGCCATGCTATTACCTTCATTTTTGGTTGGTTTATTTTTTTATAAAGTTTATCAAATTCCCTGGACCAATGAAAATACAGAGGTATATCCTATCATTTTAAAAAGTTATTTTAATGTATCTAATTTTAAAGAATGGGCAGTATTAATTGCCAAGGTTCCAATATTTGCAATTAATCATTTTTTGTTTAGTGGATTTATTTTTCTTCCTATCGGATTTATAGCTACCCTAATTCTATTAATCAAAAATCGTTCGTTTATTCCATTATCGGTAATTGAAAAATCTATCTTAACTGCTATTGTTTTATTATTCTTGTTCAATGAGGCTGCTCCTTCTTATTCTTGGGCTAAATGGGAAATGAGAGGATTTTGGATAGCGCGCATATATCAACCTGTATTTATTGTATTTGTATTATATATTGCTCGCGTGTATCAAACAATCACTATTTTAAAAATAAAAAAGTGGATGAGTATTATTTTAATTTTTATCGCAATAGGCAATGCGAATATCGTTTTTGGGCAGCTGGTTAAAAGCCCCATTTCTTCTTATTCCTATTTTCTTTTCTATAAACAAAGAGGAGGATACGATATGGAGATGAAGAATTTAAATAAGTATGGCGCTCGGCCTCTTGGGGTATGTAACTAAATCTTTTTATAGGCTTTTATATAGTAATCTTCATAATCCAAGATAAAATCTTCTAAGCTGGGATTAAATTGCTGATTTGATTTTTTTAAGATCAAATAGTCGTATGGTTTATTTTTATCATAAGCGTCATGTCGGTCAATTATAATAGAATTATGAGATACCGTTAAAATATAAGTAATAATGGTATCGTAATAATCATAGTTAATATAAATATTTTTAAATGATGAATCAACCAAATGCTGCTGAGTAAAATTTTCAGCTAAAAAATCAGTAATGCAAATTTTATGATATAAATAATTAAAATTAGTTAATAGAAATATAGGGAGAAGAAACAGGTAAAATATTTTTGTTGGCATGGATAAAATTTTGTTAGAAATAAACTGAAAAAGAGTTAAGGACAAGAAAATAATGAGAATAAACGTAAGATGGATCCATGTTCTTTGGTAGGCAACAACATTTTGAATGAACACAAAAATTATTGGTAATGCCAATGAAATAAATACAAATAACATCATGAGCTTGTTATTGTAGTTCTTAAAAAAAAATATACTTACGAGAGAAATTACGATTATTATTGCCATTAATAATGTACCACCGATGTTTATCCCCCAAAGCCAATTTGCTGTACTTTGCAAATGATTTAATTTAATATTTATTTTTTCAGGATTGTTTGCAACATTTTGAATATTTGAATTATTGAACAACGCATCCGTTCCACTTATATAAAAAGGAGGCAGATACAACAATATTACAGCTATAGTAATTATTACCCCCGAATAAATTAAATATTTAATAAGCCAATAATTTTTTTCATATAAAAAGGCAATAAAAGCAAAGAAGCTCACTGACACAAAAGGGTATAAAAAAGTAGGAATGGTATAAAATCCCAAAATAGATGCTATAATAAAAACAGCCCAATATATTTTTCGAGATCGTACAAATACTATTTTAAAAATAGCATAGGTAATCAATATGCTAAAAAGTACTATTAACATATAACCTCTTGCCTGTATTGAATATAAATTTACCGGAAACAAAGAAGAAAATGTTATAAACCCCATTAAAGCAGTATTTTTATTAAAGAAATCTTTTAAAAAAATAAATATCAATAATGCAGCAATCACTCCAATTAAAAGATTGGGAAGCCTGATTGCAATTTTATCATCAATGGGCAATAAGAGAAAAACATTGGTAATCATCGAATATAATATTTGATTATTGGGGGCCGGATAATACAATGCAGATACAATTATATTTTTACTCGAAAAATTCATGTATGTCCATGCTTCATCATAGCTGATGGGCAACACAATTATTTGATATAACCTGTAAAGAACAAAAAATGTTAATGTGGATAATAAAATAATTTTTTCATGCTTTTGTAATGAAATTATTTTAAATATGTTTCTTTTTACACAATTAATTAATGCAGAGAAAGCATTATAAAAACTATTTAGAATTTTATTGGAATGCGTAACGATGAAATAGATTATAGCTCCATATAATATAGTTATGGCAAAAGAAAAATACCTGATGAAATTAAATTTTGAAATTGTTAAATATGAATTTTCAAATTCATCAATTTTATGCAGTTTGCCTGTTTTGTTTAATATAAAAAGAATAAAATCGTTATAAGTAGTGCTGAATAAATAAATGGTGCATGCAATTTGAAATAAAAGCAGGAGGCCTATAAGAGATGTAGTTATTTTTAATATGTGTTTAAATGTTAAATTCATTAAGTATGAGTAAATATTTTTTTGTTAGTGGGGTCTTAATTTTAAAAACCGCTTTTCAAAATATTCAAACGATAACGTAGCAATGGCAATATTAATACCAAACGCCAATATATAAAACAGGCAACTATACAAAAATTTATCTACACCATTCGCATATTTTAATAGAAAAACCGTTACACTAATGGCGATCCAATGATACATATATAATCCATAAGATATTTTACCTAAATAATCAAAAACTTTATTTTCTGTTTTTATAATTGATTTTGCATTTAAACTTACATTTAATATGAGATATAGAAATAGAACAGGCAACATAATCATTTGCGAGAGTGAATTGGCAAATAGTATATGATACAAATTCTTTAACCATACTACCGAGTCTAAATAATCTTCATTTGTGCTAAGTTTAAAGAATAGGAGTGCGTATATTACTATCTGTGGCAAATAATTGAATAACCATGATGAATGAATTTTTTCGCGGTAATAATAAACAAGATAAGCTCCTATGCCTCCAATTGCCATATTTTCAATAGCCAATTGATTTACAAAATCAATCATAAATAAAATCGAAGAGGAATGTCCAGAATAAAAATGAAATAAAATCCGTAGCATTATTTTTAAGATTACTATTCCTAACATTATTTGCAATACCCTTCTTTTAAAAAATTTCATTATGGGTGCCCATATTAAATAAAATTGTTCCTCTACGCCAATAGACCATAAAATTTTTAAAGACATTTTAGTTCCTATAGATAAAGTGTCTACTACATTGGGCAAAAAACACATATAAAGCCCAATAGCAGATAAGTTAAGTGGTATATAATCCTGACCAGATAAATAAAAAAACATAGGAGCAACTATTAATACTATAAATAATAATAGATAATAAAGTGGCCATATTCTTACAACTCTTTTTAGATAGAAATTTTTAATATTTATTGTTTGTGAAGTTTCATATTCTTTAAGTAAGAGAAAAGTGATTAAAAAGCCCGATAACACAAAAAAAAACATCACGGCACTCTGAGCATTTGTGCTTAGTAAGTGGTGAATAAAATTATAATATCCTAATCCATTTTTATGGAGAATAATCCATTCCGCATGATCAATTAACACAAGACTTGCTGCTATAAAACGAAGACCATTTAATCCTTTAAAATAAGTAGGGGCTTGTTGTTGAAGCATAAATTTTAGGTAGCTCTAAATAAGGTTATCTTACTTAGATGACATTCTTACTTTAACCATTTGAAATATCACTTGAAAAAAATCGAGCCATTTAATTTTTTTTCCTTCTTCGTATGTTCGTCCAAAATAGGAGGAAGGAACTTCTATCACTCTTGGATTATGATATTTTATCATTTTCGACAAAAACTCGGCATCTACTTCAAAGCCTCTTGTATCTATTGTGTAGCCTTCTAACAAACGTTTTTTAAACAATTTATGACAACAATAAACATCTGTAAAAGTTTTGTTATAGAGTACATTCATCGAAAATGTGAGCAGCTTATTCGCTACCTTATTTAGATAATAGCTTATTCTTTGTGGTTTTCCTCCTAAAAATCGACTGCCAATTACCAAATCAGAATTATCTTTTAAAGCCACTTTATACATGTGTAAAATATCAATGGGATCATATTCTAAATCGGCATCATGAATGGCTAAATAATCTCCTTTTGCCGCTTTAAATCCGGTTTGTAGTGCTCCTCCCTTTCCTTTATTTATTTCATGATTGATAACAAGCAACCTATCTCTGTATTCAATTTTTTGTGCCCAAACATCAAGAATAGTTTTGGTATTGTCTTTTGAACCATCATTTATTACTATTACTTCATTAAACTCTTGGATATCTAAAACCTCTTGTAGGGCTTTATCTAAAAAATGAGCTTCGTTATAAGCGGGTATAATAATACTAATGGTCACAAAAATGAATTTAAATATTAGATAATTTCAGGTTTTGGTAAAGGCACAATAAACTTTATTCCTTTTTCTTTTAATTGTTTATTATTTTTAATTATTTCCTCTGCAAAATTCCATGCAAAAATAATAACATAATCGGTAGGGTGTTCGGCTAAATATTGACTATTTACCACAGGAATTTTAGCTCCTGGGGTTAGCATGTTTTGCTTCATGGGATTATCGTCAACAATAAAATTAATTTGCTCAGGCGTAAAATTGCAATAATTGATAATGGTATTACCTTTAGCCGGGGCTCCATAACCTGCAATGGTTTTATTTTCTTTTTTTGCCGTATTTACAAATTCCAATAAAGTTGTTTTTACATTTGCTACACGATCTGAAAAATCAATATAAGTCTGTTGCTTATTGTATCCTTTTTGTTCTTCTTCATTTAAATAACGTGTAACCGTATCTGTAACTTTATAAACTCCAGCCTTTTTTTGGATAAACACTCTTAGAGAGCCCCCATGAGAAGCTACTTTTTTGATATCGAAAATTTCGAGCTGATGTTGGCTCATCAGATATTTTAATGGAGTAATATTGATATACGAAACGTGTTCATGATAGATCATATCAAAAACCATGTCTTCGAGCATTACTGCCATGTATGGAAATTCTATTACGAAAATTCCTGTATCGCTTAGTAAGTTTGCCACATTTTTGCATACCGATTGAATATCATCAATATGAGCAAAAACATTGTTGCCGCTAATGATATCGGCATTGCCGTACTCTCTTTTTATTTGAGCTACTGTTTCTTCGTTAAAATAATTATTAATAGTTGTGATGCCTCTTTTATTGGCATCTTCAGCAAGATTTTTTGCAGGATCAACGCCTAAAGCTTTCATGCCTTCTTTCATATAACAGGATACCAACAAACCATCATTACTGCCAATATCAACAGCTAAAAGGTTTTCTTTTTTAAAAGACCTTTCTTTTAAATCTTTAGCATATTCAGCAAAATGAACCTGAAAAGTTTTAGTAGTTGAGCTTACATATAAATAATGCGAAAACATTAAATCGGCCGGAACAATATGTGTTAATTGCACAAGTCCACAATGGGTACATCTTGTAATAGTAAGCGGGCAAGTAAATTCACTATTTTCAGCCTCGTCTTTTTTAATAAATGAATTTGCCAAAGGTTGTATACCCAGCTCTAAAATAGCATGAGGCAATTTGCTGTTACAATAGCGACACTCTTTTTTTAAATACTGATCAAATAAACTCATACAATAAAAATAATTTTAGGCTAAAGGTACTGGATTAATGGCTGAAATCTTGCTGTGGCGAATAACAATATCTCCTCCTGAATCAATATTAATTTCTCCTGAAATAGTTTGCATAATTACTCCGGCTACATAATCAGTTGTTTGTTGGCGCAAGGCATCTTCACTTCCAAATAGTTTGGCACGCATTTCTGTGTGCATTCCGCCCGGACATACGGTATAGCACTTTATGCCATTTTGGATATTTTCTTTTGCAAGGGCTTGAGATAAGGCCAGCACTCCAAATTTTGAAGCTGAGTAAATACTTAATTCCGGCACAGCACGTTTTCCGGCCATTGACGAAATATTAATGATGGTACCTTGTTTGTTATTTTGCATAATAGGCAAAGCGTACTTACACATTAAAAAAGTGCCGTACAAATTAACATCAATATTTTTTTTAAATTCTTCGGTAGTGATGTTTTCAAACTTTATAGGAACACTTGCATATCCGGCATTGTTGATTAACAAATGAATGTTCTCACCTGTTTTTTTTATACCCTCAAAAAACAATTTTACTTCATTTTCATCAGTTACATCAAATTGATGTAACCGAAAGTCAGAAGAAAAATTTACTGATTTTTGAGCAGTTTTCCAATGCGTTTGCGTGCAACTAATACCATGCACAAGGTAACCTTCTTGAAGAAGTTTAAGCGACAAGCTTAAACCCAATCCTGTGCTTGCGCCTGTTACTATAGCAATTTTTTTATGAGGCACTACTTAACTAGTTCTGGATTAATGTAACCTTCTATTACTTTATAAGCAGTAGTATCTTCTTCATATTTACCTTCATGTCTTTTAGCTGTAGACAAAGCAATAAAAACAGAATCTTTTGTAAATCGTTGAGCATGGGCAATCATTGCCGGTGTATCAACAATATCTCCGGGTTTTACGATCAGCATTTGTTTTTTTTCAGGGTTATTTAAATCACAGCAATGTGATTCAAATTCTCCACTTACCAAATAAATATATTGATGAATTTTTTTGTGATAATGATTTGCTCTTACAGAGCCAGCTTTTGAAGTAATAAAAGCAATGTGTTGCATATCGCCTTCAAATATGTTAGTGATTTGACCTCTTTCATCAACAAAGGCCGGCCCCAAATGCGTAACTTTTTCCATGATTATTGTAGTTTTATATTATGCTCTTCTAATTTTATATTATATTCTTCTTGGTACCATTGTATGGTACGCTGTATGCCTGTTCGTAAATTATACTTGGGTTGAAAATCAATAACCGACTGTAATTTTGATATATCAGGACATCGTCTTTTAGGATCACTTTTAGCGTAAACAGCCAAAGGAGGCTCTGTATATGCAATTTCTACTTTAAAAGGCATTAACTCTGCTACTAATTTTGCTAAATCCAATACTGATTTTTCTTCATTGGGATTACCTATATTAAAACTTTCTCCATTAGCATCAGAAAAAAGTAATTTAAAAATCATTTCAATAGAGTCATTGATATAGCAAAATGCTCTTGTGTTTTTTCCATCTCCATGAACAGGAAGCGCCTCATGCCTTAATGCATGTTCGATATAGTTAGGCAATACCCTATAATCATCTTGACGAATACCGGGGCCATATACATTAAATGGGCGCACAATTTTTACAGGAATGTTATATGTTTTAAAAAAGGTAACACACATAGTTTCGCCAAAACGCTTTGACTCATCATAACAAGCTCGTGGGCCTATAATGGAAACATTTCCGTTATAGGTTTCAGGTGTAGGCACAAATTTATTATCCGGATCTCCGTATACTTCACTTGAACTGGTAAACAGAAAACTCTTCACTTTTTTTTCACGCGCCAATTCAAGCATGTGGCGGGTACCTAATGTACCTACATCCATCGTTTCAATTGGAAACCTTGTGTAATAAACGGGAGATGCTATTCCCGCTGCATGTATAATGTAATCAATATGCTTATCGGTACTAAAAGGCTCTATTACATTATGCTTGATAAAAGTAATGTTTTCGTCAGAGGCAATATTAGAGTTGTATCCTGTAACATAATTGTCCAGCAATATAGCAGTAGCGGGCTTACTGAGTACTTTATCATTCAAATGTTTTAATAATAAAACCATGTACTTACCTAAAAAGCCACCGGCACCGGTAATTAAAAAACATTTTCCTTCAAAATGAGATTTGTATTTTGAGAAAATTTCGGCAAGATTTTCAATATCTTTTTTTATAATAACAGAATCGGCTTTATTCATAAAAGTAAATTTCTTTTTCTTAATCTTATCTCTTTCAAGAGAGAAGGGATTTTAGAATTTTAGGTAACGTCTTAACAATTAGCTCGCGCGAAAGTAAAGATTTTATTTGTGTTTTTTAGCATGTAAAGCAATTTTGTTGCAGTTCCTACAAAACTTATGCATTAAACTAGAGTAATGATTGAATCATTGCATAGGTAGATGCGATACCGTCTTTTAAATTTATTTTATGTTTCCAGCCAAGGCTATGAAGGTAGCTTACATCTAACAATTTTCTTGGTGTGCCATCGGGTTTAGAATGATCGAATCTTAATTCCCCGCTATAACCTATTGTGTTTTTAATAAGAAGTGCGAGATCTGCAATGCTAATATCTGTACCTGTTCCAATATTTACAATTTCTGATTGATTGTAATGTTGCATTAAATATACACTAGCATCTGCCAAATCGTCTACATGTAAAAATTCTCGCATAGGAGCGCCTGTTCCCCAAATTTCAACAAAAGGTTTAGCATTGGTTTTGGCTTCATGAAATTTTCTTATAAGGGCCGGCAATACATGTGATGTTTCTAAATTGTAATTGTCATTGGGGCCATATAAATTAGTAGGCATTATGGATATAAAATTACAAGCATATTGTTGATTATACGACTGACACATTTTAATACCTGCAATTTTTGCAATGGCATAAGCATCATTAGTAGGTTCAAGTTTTCCGTCAAGAAAATAACTTTCTTTAATAGGCTGTTGTGCAAATTTGGGATAAATACAGGAAGATCCTAGAAAGAGAAGTTTTTTTACATTGTTTTTATAGGCTGCATGAATAATATTGGTTTGAATACATATATTATCATAAATAAAATCTGCTTTGTGATTATTATTTGCCAAAATCCCCCCCACTTTAGCAGCAGCAAGAAAAACATATTCCGGTTTTTCTTTTTGAAAAAATAAATGAACCGCTTGCTGGTTTCTTAAATCTAGGTCTTTAGATGAAGCACTAACAATATTAGAATACCCTTGGCTAGTTAATTTTCTAACTATTGCTGAGCCAACCATTCCTTTATGTCCGGCAACATATATCTTAGCATTTTTTTCCATCAATAAAATATTACTCGTAAAAATTCATGATGGTATGCCCGGCTTCTTTTAAAAACTGATCGCGCTTAAACAGATTTATATCATGAGATACCATTTCATCTATCATTTGGCTAAGGGTATATTGAGGAGACCAATTTAATAATTGTTTTGCCTTGGCAGGGTTACCAATTAACAGATCAACTTCAGTTGGTCTGAAATAGCGCTTATCCACAGCAACAACAACTTGTCCTACTTTAAGTTTATAATCGCTATTACTTGTTTTTTTCACTACACCAATTTCTTTCTCTCCACTTTCTTTAAATTCTATTTCTGCGCCAATTACCTTAAATGCCTTTTTAACAAAATCTCTTACTGAAGTGGTTACTCCTGTGGCAATAACAAAGTCTTCTGCTTTTTCATGCTGCAGCATACGCCACATGGCTTCTACATAGTCTTTTGCATGCCCCCAATCTCTTTGTGCATCCAAATTACCAACATATATTTTGTCTTGAAGGCCTAAGGCAATACGCGCAACACCTCTAGTAATTTTACGGGTAACAAAGGTTTCTCCCCTAATGGGTGATTCATGGTTAAATAGAATTCCATTTACTGCAAATATATCATAGGCTTCGCGATAATTAATGGTTGTCCAATAGGCATATAATTTAGCAATTGCATAAGGAGATCTTGGGTAAAAAGGGGTTTTTTCGGTTTGGGGAACCTCTTGCACCATTCCATACAATTCAGAACTGGAAGCTTGATAAAATTTTGTTTTATTTGATAAGCCCAATAGCCTAATAGCTTCAAGAATTCTTAATGTACCCAAGGCATCTACATTGGCAGTATATTCGGGCATTTCAAAACTTACCTGAACATGCGACATAGCGCCAAGATTATAAATTTCATCCGGTTGAATCTCTTTTATAATTCGAATTAGGTTTCCGGCATCAGTTAAATCGCCATAGTGAAGAATTAATCTTCGTTTCTTTTCATGCGGATCTTCGTAAATATGATCTATCCTACCTGTATTAAATAATGAACTTCTTCTTTTAATACCATGAACAGTATAGCCTTTATTCAAAAGTAAATCTGTTAAATAGGCCCCGTCTTGTCCTGTTATCCCTGTAATTAGCGCAACTTTCATGGTATAGGTGTACTTATAGGTTTATGAAACATCAAAATTATATATTTTTTCTAAATTTTATTATTGGGGAAAGCTATTTGTTGCATTAATGATTTCTCCAAACCACACTATTTACATAATCTGTATAGCTTACTATCAGCCTAACTATTTTTTCAGAAACATTATCTACATTATAATCACTAACAATTTGCAAAGTACGTGATGTATTTTGTTTTTGATTTATTAAAATATCGATGGCTTGTAATACTCTGTCTAAATTCATTCCCGTCATCATTACCGAGGCTTCTTCCATACCCTCTGGTCTTTCATGAGCCTCTCTAATATTCAGTGCCGGAAAATTTAATATTGAAGATTCTTCTGTTATGGTACCGCTATCTGATAAAACTACAAATGAATTCATTTGCAAACACACATAATCGAAAAAGCCAAGGGGCTTTAGTAAGGTTATATTTGAATGAAGGGCTACTTGTCTTTCTTCAATTTTTTTTCTGGTACGAGGGTGAGTTGAAACAATAATTGGCTTATTCATTTTCTCGGCCAATGTATTTAATATCAATTGAAATTTATTAAAATTATCATCAGAATCAATATTCTCTTGACGATGACAACTAACAACAAAATATTCATTTATTTTTAATCCTAATTTTTTTAGAATTTCAGATTTGTTTATATTTTCAAGATTATAGGCAAGTACTTCTTTCATAGGACTTCCTGTTTTTATAACCCTTTCAGGGGGAAAACCCTCTCTCAGCAAATATTCCCTCGAAATATGGCTATAGGTAAGATTAATATCGCTGATATGATCAACTATTTTTCTATTTATTTCTTCCGGTACTCTTTGATCAAAACAGCGATTACCGGCTTCCATGTGAAAAATGGGTATTTTCAACCTTTTTGCAGGTATTGCACATAAACAACTATTGGTGTCACCAAGTATTAATACGGCATCAGGTTTTTCTTGCACCAATATAGGTTCTACTTTAATTAAAATCTGACCAATGGTTTCAATAGCCGTTTTGCCTGCTGCATTTATAAAATAGTCAGGTTTTCTGATTTTAAGATCTTCAAAGAAAATTTGATTTAACTCGTAATCATAATTTTGCCCTGTATGTATTAAAATATGTTCAATAGAACTTGTTGCATCAAGTTTAGCTAATACTCTTGATAAGCGAATAAGTTCAGGACGGGTACCGACAATAGAAACGATTTTTAATTTTTTCATTTGAGAATAATTTGTTTTTAAAAGGTTAGATAGAACATTCCTGCAATTTTTATTGCTTTTTGAGAGCTATTGTGCATGAATATTTCATATTATACTTTTAAAAAATAAGTATCAGGCTTATTGCTATCAAAAATTTCATTCGACCAAAATAAAACTAACATTTCTTCAGTTCCTACATTAATAATATTATGCGTATAACCTGGTGGAATATCAACAATTTCTATTTTAACTCCTGAAACAGGGTATGAAATTACTTCATCCGAATACCTATTTCTAAAGTTAATAATGGCATCTCCTTTTAGCACACAAAATTTCTCTACTTTGGTATGGTGATAATGATTACCCCTCGTAATTCCGGGTTTGGTTGTTGATACAAATATTTGTCCTGCATTTTCAGATTTAATTAGCTCAAATAAATTTCCTCTTTCATCAGCATGTAATTCTATAGTATTCGAAAATTTGTTTTTAGGTAAATACGACAAGAATGTTGAATAAAGTTTTTTAGTAAACGTATTTGAGAAATCAGGAACTTTGCGCTGGCTTCTTAATTCTTTAAAAGAACTAATGGTATTAGCCAATTCTCCAAGGGTAATATTATATTTTGGAAAAACTTCTTTATTATGATATTTGATTTCTTTACACTCCAGAATATCAGAGAATTCTTTAACAACATCATCTATATAAACAAGATTAAGGGGAGAACTTGCATCGTTAATTGAAATTGGCAAATCATGCGCTATGTTATAACAAAATGTTGCAACTACTGAATTATAATTAGGCTTTCCCCATTTACCAAAAGTATTGGTAAGGCGATAATTAAACACAGATGTGTTGGCTGAACTTGAATAGCCATACAATAATTCTTCACAAGCACGTTTACTGAGCCCGTATGGAGTATTGCCTTCTGCATGAATTGATGAGGCAAAAATGATAACGGGATTACAATTATTGGCAATCAAATAGTCGATGATTTTTTGGGTATACCGGGTATTATAAATTTGAAAGTCACTAGCAGTTTCAGGGCGATTAACCCCGGCCAAATGAAAAATAAAATGTGTTGATTTCAGTTTGAAAAAAAGTTCCTCGTCAGAAGATGTTTTAATAATTTTACTAACGTTATATTTAGGGTTACTCTCAAAAAACGATGACACATTTTTACCCATGAATCCATTTGCTCCTGTGATAAGGATATTTATTTTTTCAGGCGCAAGGTTTTGATTTGACATAGAAAATTATATTCCGTATGAATATGTTTTAGCTGTTTTACTATTTAATGCTTTTATGACAAATTCCTGCTTTAAAAGCAACTCGATTACTTGATCAACTGAAAGCCTAAGTGTATTTGAAGAATTATAATCTTCAAACGTATCAATAGCCACTTCGCCCTCTGAGAAATATTTGTTATAATTTAAGTCGCGCCCATCTGCCTCAACTTTATAATAGTTATCCATTTCAATGGCATGAGATTTTTCTTCTCGTGTCAATAATGTTTCGTGTTTTTTTTCACCATGTCTTGTTCCTAATATCTTGATTTCATTTTTAGCATTGAATATTTTTTTTAATGCCATTGCCAAATCATAAATAGTAGCAGACGGAGATTTTTGAACAAAAATATCACCCGGCCTTCCATTAGAATAGGCAAATAATACTAAATCTACGGCATCATCTAAACTCATCATAAACCGCGTCATGGAGGGATCTGTAATGGTTATATTTTCACCATTAAGTATTTGCTCAATAAATAAAGGAATTACAGATCCTCTTGAGCCCATTACATTCCCATACCTTGTTCCGCAAAAAATAGTAGATTGATCAAAAAAACGAGATTTCGCAACCATAATTTTTTCCATCATTGCTTTTGAAATTCCCATAGCATTTATTGGGTAAACGGCTTTGTCGGTACTTAATACTATGGCTTTTTTTACTCGATACAATTCAGCTGCTTGAAGTACATTATGAGCACCCAATATATTTGTATTAACGGCTTCTAAAGGATAAAATTCGCATGAAGGCACTTGTTTTAATGCAGCAGCATGAAAAACATAATCAACTCCTTTCATGGCTTGATTAATGCTTTCTACATCACGAACATCTCCGATATAAAATTTTACTTTATCATTTTTAAGTAAACTTCGCATATCATTTTGCTTCTTCTCATCTCTGCTGAATATTCGTATCTGCTTAATGTCTGTATAAAGAAATCTACTTAAAACAGCATTCCCAAAAGAGCCCGTACCACCTGTTATTAAAAGTATTTTGTCCTTAAACATTGCTAATGCCAATTTTCTTAAAAAGGACAAATATAGTTATTTTTAGAAGACAGCAATCTTTGAATTATATTAGGTAGATTAGATGTCCTATATTTAATGGGGAATTCTAAAAATTATATTTTTTAGTTTCATCTCCCTTAATCCCTCTCTTCGAAAGGGACATAAATTGTAATTTTTAGAACTCCCCTAATTATTATGATTATGAAAAAGAAGTTTGTTTAGGTAAGGGTAAGAAACTTCTGTACTATGGTATTTCATAAATGTTTTACGTGCATTAGAGCCAATTGTTTTTCTCAATTCTACTGATTCAATTAATTGTAACAAATAATCTTCCCATTCTTGGAGATTATTTGCAATTAAAACATCTTCTTTATTTGTAAAGTACGGGGATAAGCCCCATGGTGATGCAACAAAGGGAAGGCCTGATGCGGCATATTCTAAAGCTTTTGCAGCCATAGCTCCCTTATGAGTATCATTGCCTTCTTTTACAGGATAAAGAGCTATATCTGCAGAATGCATTAGGGTATAAAAATTTGAAGGATCATACAAATTATTTTCTACTATTAGCCCTTCTATATGAATGGTTTTATTACACACTATAAGAATCTGAATTTGTTTTTTTATTGCAATTTTTTTTAGAACAGATTGAATGCTTAATAAATTAAAAATATTGCCGGCTGTACCTGTCCAAAATATTTTAATTACTGAATCGGAAGACTTATATATTTGCTTGAGTAAATATTTTTCAGGTGTAAGGGCAATTGGAAATAATTTCACGTTAGGGTGTATTTTTTGAAAATAGTTGGCAAGAAAATCATTTACCACTGTAACATTATGACAATACTGAACAGTTGAATGTACTATAGATTTATTTACTATGTAATCAGCATCATAAAAATCGACAGTAATATTTTTATTCAATTTATAAACCAATTTTTCAAAAATAGCTTCTTTTTGATCGGGATAAAAAGGAAACATCCCTCTTTGAATATATACTGCTTCATACCCACCGGTTTTTAATGTTTGAAACAACCTAGACCAAAATATTTTTATATATAACTTATATTGATCGTATCGCTTATCACCCTCCATCAAGGTGTGAAAAATAGTTTGGTAATTACCGATATAGTGTATATCATAACTAATTTTTTCGTTATCAAAAAAAGGGAGGTAATTTTGAAAACGAACCATTGCACCAATATTATTTTCAGGATAATATGGAAACATTAAAAGTTGCTTTTTTTTTGAGTGTGAAAGCAGAAAAGAAAAAGCACAAAAAAACGAAATAATTAATTTCCCTAAAAAAATAGAGAACATTAAAATCATGTAATAAAATCGTTCAATTTGTTTTTGTAACATTAATAATCCCCTCTCATATTTAATAGCCTAAATTTATCGAACAAATATTGTTTTAATTCTTTTAATAGCGCTATTGAATTTATTGCCAATTCTCCCCCCTTGATTATTGAGTGTGCTTAAATACTGGTATTCTTGAAAATTTAAAAAATTACCATTAAGGGGTTTTTGAAAACGGCCTGAAATATGAAGCGTATCAAAGCCCCATAAATAATCAAAACAATATTTAAGTGCTTGTGTAGAAAGCGAAATATCACAGCAATCTTTTACTAGAGAGATTTCCTTTAGTCCATCTTTAAAAGAAAAGGAAAATGCTTTCTGATGATCGTTCAAAAAAAATGAAAATGGATTAAACTGTAATAATCTTGGTGCATGATTCAATTTTAGTGACTCTTGTGCATAGTATTTTGCTGATTTTTTTAATTCATCAATAGTTACTAGAGGTTTTTTTATTATGTTATTTTGATTTACTGTTTCTGTAGAACATTTTAAATACCGATCAATGGCAAATTGGCTATTAAATTGAGATTTCATATCCCATTCATCTCCGGGAAATAAAACAACAGATTGAGCCCCCCTTGATTTAATGAAATCATGAATTACATCAATTTTATTGGGATAATCATTCATATAAAAATTATCTTCATGGCAAAACCACACGTAACTGGCAAAGGGAACAACAAAGCTGGGATTAAAAACCGCAATTTCCCAAGTAATTTGATTACACATGTGTTGGGCGCACTTTTTTCTAAAGGCAACATCTTCTTTATTGCCCGCCCAACTTGCATACGAAAACTGCGTAAAGAGGATATCAATTTTAACCGCACCCGTTTGCTTTTTTATCTTTTGAAGATCGGCAAGATTTTCTTTTTCTGTTTTTTCAAACGCACAATCATTAAGATTTAACAAAGTGAAATTAGGTGTGCGAATACAAAGCCACGAATCCCTCTCATTTCCAACAGGGGCATTAATAAGTGTTAATTCTTTTGCAAGCAAATACGGAATTTCAGGCATAAGCTCAACTACAGATTTAAAACCAAGCTGTTTACAAAAGGAAACCACTTTTTTATCTTGGGTAACCTGATATAAAACAGTAATATTTGCTCTAATTTCAGGAGGAATTTTTTTAATATTAGGTGGTGAAAAGTGATCTGGGTGTTCGTGAGAAAACCAAATGTGTGTAATGTTTGAAAAATCTGTATAGCTAAATTCTGATTGAACCAAATGTTTCCAACCATCGTTAAATACAGCTCCCTCCAACCATGGGTCACATATTAATTTTACATCTTTATATTCAAAAATAAAAGATGCATGATTTACCCATTTTATCTTTTCCATTAGATTTACAATTTACGTATTCCGGATAAATTAAAACCAAATTCATTTTCAAAATCGGTTTCTCTAATTTCTTCATAACCGGCTTCTTTAAACCAAGAAATTACATCTTCTTGGGCATGATACCATGAATAAATAGGTGCCAATACATCATAGATACTGGTAACTCTTTCTTTTATACTTTGCGGATGGGCTTTTCTTCTTATTAATGCATTTAGTTTATAAAATAATTGAATATATACGACATAAACATACACTAAAAAATATAATAAACGAGGAGGCATCTTGGTTGTATGCTTTCTTAGTTTGCGGCCACTCAACATAAAAAAATCATTCGAAACAAAAGGAATAACAGGGATAAGCATTTCGTGCTGAAATTTATACTTTTCATATAGCTTATTGTATTGCCTATAAAGCCAAACAGAAAGAGTTCCTTTATTTTTTACCAAATTTATCAAACAATTAAATGCATTTTGAGTATTAGGTGTATGGTGTAATACTCCTGAAGAATGAATTCCGTCAAAAGTTTTAGCTTTAAAAGGCGGATGCATTACATTGGCTTGTATAATATGTACTCTATGGTAATTATTGCCTGCATATTTTTTTCTTTGCAACCAACCCTTTTCAATAGAAGGCTGAATGTCAAAGCCAATAATATCGCAATTGAGTTGTTGTGCAATGCTACATACTAATTGTCCGGTTCCGGCACCTGCATCCAAAAATAATTTATCTTTAAAACTCTCTCTCTTTAATCCCATATAATCAACATATTTTTCAATACGCTCATCTTGGTTTAAATTCCAGGTTTTATCTTCTAAACTATGTTTTTCCCATTCTACCTCAAATCTTTTCATGGTTGGATAAATATAATTCATGAAAAATTCTCCGGGAGGAGCAAGCGATTTATCATTAAGAAGGTTTAAATCATTTAATTCTTTTTTCCATTGTTGACAAAAATCTTTAAAAATATACAAGGCCCCCTCAAATAACCTTGGCACTCCTCTGACTATCGGGTATACAATACCTTCATTCGTTTTTAAAACGCCATATTCTATATCCTCAACGCCATTAGAATCAATGTTTTTTTTTAATGAAATTAATTTCAATTCTTCATTGGAATAGGGGCATATTAAGTATTGAACAATTGATGGGGCCATGAAAAAGTTAATTCGAGAAAATAATTTCTTTAAATGTGTTATAGCTTAATTTCACTGAATGGTATTGAGCCACCAAAGATAATCCATTTTTAGAAATTTTCATTCTCAAAGCTTCATCTTCAATTAATTTTATAATTGCATTGTACCATTCCTCATGTGTTTCTGCAAATAAAATAGTTTCATTATCTTTTGCATAAGGGGTAATCCCTACGTTTGCACCAATGGTTGGTACACCACAAGCCATGTATTCAATAACTTTCATGGCCATTTTTCCTTTTCCTTCGTCAGTATTTTCAAATGGATACAAAGCAATATCACAAGAGGCTATAATGTTTGCAAATGTTTCTTTTTCCCATTTTTTCCATAGTACTTTTAGTCCTTCTATTTGTACTTCTTTGGCAGAAATAATAACAATGGCAATGGGATATTTTTCTAGTATTTTCAGAAACACTTCTCGTAATGCCATAATTTGCAATACACTATGAGGAAGACCTGTCCATACTAACTTTATTTCTTTTTCAAATGCAAACGATTTTTTTATTACATACGCACTTTCGTCAATTGCAATAGGAAATAAGTATTTCTTTGTTGGATATTTTTTGAAATGATCATATACGAATTGATTTACGACACTAATTTTATCAACATGTATAACAATATCTTCATAAAGTTCAGGACTTTTTAGCCATACAGAATCCCAAAAATCAACACTAATATCCTCATTTAATTTTCTCAATAATTTTTCTAAATGTGCTTTTTTTGAATCGGGGTAATAGGCAAATAAACGCCTATGAATAAAGGCATGTTTGTATTTTCTGGCACTTAAAACCTGAGGAATTCTTTTCCAAATAATACGATGATAAAGGTAATATTGTCTGGATTTTGAACCGAATAAATTCCTTTTTATATAAGCATCAGGAAATAGTTCAGCCACATGATAAACAATTTTATCTTTATTGAAAAACGGAAAATACTGTTCAAATCGTTTGGTATATCCATCGCTTCCAATTTGTTCATGAGGAAAGAAAATCACATCTCCTTTTTTTGTTTTCGAGAAAACGAAACTAAATATGGTTAATATTTTTACAATTAAATACGCAGACCATAGGGATATGAGAAGCAATATATAATTACACCTATCAAGATTTTTTCTTAACATTCATTTATCTCCCCAATAGACGAAGTTAAACCGTTTGTAACATTTTAACCTGCTCTGAAATCCATCGGTATGTTTTTGCAAGGCCTTCATCTAATGGCAAAGTTGGTTCCCAGTTTAATTTTGATTTGATTAATTTATTATCAGAATTTCTGCCTCTTACGCCTTGCGGACCGGGAATATTTTTAATACCAATTGCTTTTCCTGAAATAGCAATTACCTTTTGAGCCAATTGGTTGATGCTTACCATTTCTTCTGAGCCAATATTTACAGGACCTGTAAAATCAGATTGCATTAATCTTCTCACACCCTCAAGACATTCATTAATATATAAAAACGAACGTGTTTGTTTTCCATCTCCCCACACTTCAATAAAACCGCCATTACCGGCTTCTGCCACTTTACGGCAAATAGCAGCAGGAGCTTTCTCTTTTCCGCCAACCCAAGTACCTTCTTCTCCAAAAATATTATGAAAACGAGCTACCTTAACTTGTAATCCAAAATTTCTATGATAGGATAAAAACAAACGTTCACTAAATAGTTTTTCCCATCCATACTCACTATCCGGATCGGCAGGATAGGCAGTATCTTCAGCACATTTAGGGTTGTCAGGGTCTTTTTGATTATAATCGGGATACATACATGCCGAAGAAGAATAAAAAACTTTTCCAACATTATGTTTATGACATAACTCTACAATATTTAAATTAATAGTAGCGGAATTATGCATTACATTGGCATCATTTTCTCCTGTAAAAATATATCCTGCCCCTCCCATATCTGCAGCTAATTGATATACTTCATCAAAATTTTTATTTAATACTTTTCTGCAAACATCCTGTTCTCTTAAATCTCCAATAATAAATTCATCTGCAAAAGTTTTAGAATATTCAGGATTTTTTAAATCAACAGCCCTTACCCAATATCCTTCTTCTTTTAATCTTTTAACGAGATGGCTTCCTATAAAGCCACCTGCTCCACATACAATTGCTGATTTTTTCATACTTTTATTAATAATTAAATTACTTGTAAAAATGTTCTGAAAATTGTGTTATTGATTTCCTCTCCCTCAATCCCTCTCAAAGAGAGGGACAATAATGATAATTTTCAGAACATTTTACAAAACGCTAAAGTACATTTTTTTTTATTCATAACATCTGATTATTATTGATATGCAACTAATTTTCGCCACTAATAATCTTCATAAATTGGAAGAAGTTCAGTCCTTATTAAAAAACCATCCCATAAAAAGCTTAAAAGACATTAAGTGTATAGAAGAAATACCTGAAACATCAGATACTATTGAAGGCAATGCGCTACAAAAAGCCAGGTATGTAAACCAGAAATACCATGTTGATTGTTTTGCTGATGATACCGGTTTAGAGGTTGAATCACTTGGAGGAAAGCCTGGGGTATATTCGGCACGATATGCAGGAGAACATAAATCATCAGAAGATAATATTCAAAAAATTTTAACTGAATTAAATGGGATTCAAAATAGAAAGGCTCAATTTAAAACCGTTATTGCTTTAATCGTTAATGAGCGTGAATTTTTATTTGAAGGAATTACTAGTGGCAATATTATTGAAAGCCCCAAAGGACTTAATGGATTTGGATATGATTCTATTTTTGTTCCCGATGGGTTCAACAAAAGTTATGCTGAAATGGCCTTTGAAGAAAAAAACAGATATTCGCATAGGGCGATGGCGGTAAAAAAACTAAACCAATTCTTAAGCAATTTTTAATTACTTTTGTGTTAAAACCTTATTACCTATTAAGGTAGAACGTGTTGCATAGAACATCCCATATTTAATGACGAAGACTCCACTTACAATTAAAAGACTATTATCTGATTCTATTGTATATGGGAGTGCTCGTTTTATATCTGCAATTATTAGCATTTTTCTTATCCCTATTTATACCCGTTATTTTTCAGTAGAGCAATATGGAATAATTGAAACGCTCAATATTTTTCATTTGATTTTATTTAATTTATTTAGCTTGGGTCTTGGCCAAGCTATTTTCAGGTATTATGCAACTTCAAATGATGCCGATGAAAAGAAAAAAGTGTTTTCAACCATTCATTATGCCTCTTTATTTTTTTCCGGCATAGTAATGCTTGCATTTGGATTATTATTATCAAATTGGTTTGGACATCGTTTTGTAAAACTTGGGGATAAAGACAATTTTATTTTAATATTATTGGTCTTGCTTCAAACAATATGTGTAATCAATTCAACCAATTTTCAATCTATATTAAGTATTAATTTTAAAAAAATAGATTTTATTATCAGCACTATAGGTGTTGTTTTTTTTTCTTCGTTATTATCAATAATTTTTATTGTTGTTTTTCATTACGGAATCATTAGTGTTTTTTTAGCTTCAACTATTGCTAATTTTATATGCACTATTTACGCATACATAAAAGTTAGAAAAGAAATTTCTACACAACATTTTTCATTTTCACTTCTGTTTAAATTTATATCTTTTTGCTTGCCTTTTATTCCCATTACTTTTTCAATTCTTATCATGAGATCGTCAGACAGGTATTTTATGTCTTTATTATTAGATAATAGTTTATATAAAATTGGATTGTATTCAACGGCTGAAAAAGTGGTTATGCCACTTACAATGATAGGAGCTGCATTTCAATTAGCATGGGAACCTATAGCGATGAAGGCCGCAGGGGAATCTGACCCTAAGCCTTTATATAAAAGTGCATTTAAATATTATATTTCTATTACTACTATTGCTTGCATTATTTTTTGCGGCTTAGCCAAATTTGTTTTACTTGTTTTAACTACAGAGCCTTATTTTATTGCCTACAAATACGTTGCTCCCCTGGGTATTTACTTGTCTTTTAATTCATTAATTGTGATTGGAAGTAAAGGTATCTTGCTCACCAATAAGCAAAAAATGCTTTCCCTTTTTGTTGTTATAGCCGCATTAATTAATCTTTTGCTTAATTATATTACAATTCCTATTTGGGAAATTTATGGATCGGCATGGTCAACGGTAGTATCATTATTTATTTTAAATATTTTAATTTTTATTTATGCTGAACAAAAATACTATGTTGGTTATCCACTAATCAGTGGCCTTATTTTATATATAATAAGCAGCATTGTTTCAATAATAATTGTAAATAATATAGTTTGGGGGGGGATATTATTATTCCTATATACAATTATGTTATTCAAATTAAATTTTTTAGAATTGAAACCGATTTTAAATTTCATTAATAGTTTAAAAAACAAGTCGGGTTTAATAAAAAAATAAAGCAAGCTCGATAAGCTTACTGGGCAGTTCTAAAAATTGATTTCTCATGCCATCATCCTGACCTTCTCCCAAGGGAGAAGGAAAATAAATGATAATTTTTAGAAAGCCCTACTATTTACCTATTATTCGTTTTATTTTTTTATAAATTGGCCGCAATTGATTGTAATAATTCATGTACGAAGGGTAATCGGAATGTTTTTGAGGTGCAGTATGCATTAAGCTTTCAAATTCCTGTGGGCTAAGTCCAAATTTCTTAATTACAAATTCTTTATCAATTTCTAATTTTTCAAGATTGTAAGTTGGTTCTTTCATTAATTCCAACGCCTCATTTCTATTTAATTCACCTGCACATATTAATGTTGAATAATGCGATTTTCTTTTATCGACACCAAATTTTTGAGGTAAGATATAGGCTTGATAAAATCGTGTAAAAATAGATTCATAATGTTTTCCTCCATAATCGCGCCAACCCAGTTCATTCGTAATTAATTTTTTTGCCTCCTCTTTTGAATAAGGCACATAATTTAAAATAGGTACAAACTGAATACCGGTTGCGTATTGATAATATAAATGTTGGGTAAAACTAATATGTGGAAATGTTTTTAAGGGAATCTTTCCAAATTGCTTATGTATAGATTTTATATTTAACCAATCGAATTTGTTGTGTACCCAATGTGATGGTAAAAAACCTTCAGTAACAATATTAACCCCTTGCAGAATGTATTTGACATTATACTTTTGTGCCAATTTATACAATGTAGCAAATATAGCATGATCACTTGTAAGCTCTATATCAACTACAGAAGCTTTGATGAATGAAAGTTGAAGATCTTTAAATTCCTCCCAATTAATAACATGTGTAAAAAGTTCTATATGTAATCTGTTTAATGTTTCAGAAATATTGCTCACCGCTAATTCTGAATTCCATCCATTATCTAAATGCACAGCAAGCGGCCTAAGTCCTAATTGTTTTTTAGTTAGGTACGCTACATAGGTACTATCTACTCCCCCACTTACACCAATAATACAATCGTATTCTTTATTCTTTCCTGCTTGTTTAATTTCACTTACTAATTGTTCTAATTTTTGTTTGCCTATTTTACCTTTATAAACGCGAGTATTTACTTGTTCATCATACGTTTTGCAAGTAGAACAAACACCCTGTTCATCAAACAGCAAACTTGGATCATCATGGGTATCAAGTATGCAGCGACTACAAATTTTATATATGTTATTTTGTTTATCCAATTATTTTAATCCTAAACCTTGATACATTTCTAAAAGAACTTTTTCCTCAGTATGCCAGCCTATTTTATTTTTCACATTGTTACACAATGCTTTTTTTTGTTTAATATCATATAATGTAATTTCATTTATAAATTTATACATTTCTTCATAAGTTGGATTAATTATCCATCCACTTTTTAATTCATGTAAAGTCCTGCTCATTTCAGGAAAATCACTAACTAAAACAGGAACATTACATAATATATATTCGTATAATTTATTGGGCAGGCAAAAATAATAGCTCAAATATGAATTTTCAATAACAGAAAGTCCCACATCAGCATCAACAGAATATTCATGAATTTCATCAGGATGAACTGCCGGATGAAGATGAATATTGGAGTATTGATCAGCATATTGTTGTATTTCTATTTCATAATAACCATATCCCATAAAAACAATATGTTTATTTTTTGAAGGTAAATTTTTAAAAATTTCGAGCCATACTAATAATGCGCGACCCGTCATTAATCCTCCTTGGTATAAAAATACCATTTCATCATCTGTAATATTAAATTTCTTTCTAATTTTTTTTTCGTTTTTTATATTCTCAACCCGTTCGTCACTTAAAGTAGAACGAAAATGATTATACGGAATATTTCTAATTAAATAAACTTTGTGAATTTTATATTCTCTTTGGTACCAATCGGCAATGCACTTACTTACAACAGAAACTTTATCTACATGTTTAATCAATCTTTTTTCTACAACTTTTACTATCTTTTTTCGAAAACCATCAACTGTATTTTTTTCAGTTTCCAATTCATGGGCATCATAAACCAGTTTTACTCCCTTTTTACATCTTTTCAAGGCCACTCCCACAGGCAAGTCTTCAATACTATTGCATTGAATTACTCTTACCTCTTTATTGATGTATTTAAAAAACACTTTGAAATACCATTCCCATCTAAAAAAAAATGTTTTGAAAAATGGTAAATAACGATATAAATGAATCTTTAAACGAACTATTTTTCTTTTATCATCAATTAATTCTTCTGCTTTCAATTTTTCTTTCCATATGCCTACAACATGAATATTACTAGTAATATTATTCCCAATAAGACTTTTTGTGATTTTTAAAATTCTACTTTCGTTTTGCAAATAGGAAGGATATAAATGTAAATCGATAGACATACTTATCTTTTAAATGTTTCAGAAAGTAACCTATCTGCAATAAGTAATTTCCATGGATCAAGCGATTGCGATTCAACAATAATATTTTCTTTTATCAACTTATCTTTAGCACTTTCCACCCTTTCAAGTAAATCAGGATGCTTCATCCATTCTTGTTGAGGGGCTTCATACCCGATTTTACCTATACGCCACGCAATTTCTTTTGGCAAAACATCTTCCATTGAAGTCCGCAAAATTCTTTTTCTCCAACCGTTATGTATTTTAAAAGATGCGGGCAAGGTAAAAATAAATTCCACCAATTCATGGTTTAAAAATGGTAATCTCACTTCTCTTGAATGGGCCATTGAATTTCTATCGGAAAAACGCAGTAATTTTTCAAGTCCGTAATCAAAAGTAGCAAATCCTAAGACTTCATTTAAAGTATTAAAATTTTTAAATGGGGGTTCTTTGGTTTTATTATGATTTACAAAATCAGTATGAAAGTATTTTAGATATTCCGGGGTAGTAAATGTTCTTCTTATTCTACCTAATGCTCTAAGTAAATCAGGACAATAAGCCTCTACTTTAAATCGAAATGTAATGGGATATTTTCGATGAAACATTTCATTATACTTTTTAACCTGTTCTTTAAACGCTACTTTGTTGTTCTTGTAGAGATCTCTTAAAAATGGTTGCATATAATGATTATAGCCGGCAAGTATTTCATCAGCACCTTGCCCATCTAACAATACAATTACATTATTTTTTTTGGCCAATTTCATTACTTCCCATTGGGCAAAAATACTGGCGGTAGTAAAAGGTTCTTCTTGATGATAAAAGAGCCTTTCAATATCTTTTACCATTTCATCTACTTCCGGCCAAATGTAATGAGGCCGAGCATGTGTTTTAGCAATTACTTTTTCAATATACCTTCCTTCATCAATACTTTCATCATAAAAGCGAGCTGAAAAAGTTTGTAGTTCTTGAGAAGAATTGCCAATTAATTTTGCAATGGTGCAAACGATTGCTGATGAATCTAAGCCACCCGAAAGGCTTGACCCTACAGTAACATCAGAACGTAATCTTCTTTTTACAGAACGATCAAACAGCTCTTTTAATTTTTGATTGGCCTCTTGAAAAGAAATTTTAGTATCTATATTTAAATAATCCGGATGATTCCAATATCTTTTTTTTACCAAACCATTTTTCTTGCTTATGGTAATGTAATGCGCTGCTTCTAGTTTATAAATATTTTCGTAAAACGTTTTTTGCTTATCAAAAGGATCTTCAATTACATCATATGCTAAATAATTAAACAGCATGTGCTGATCTACTTTTTTTTCAATATCTGCAACAAATAAAGCTTTCATTTCAGAAGCAAACATAAAACATGCATCTGGTAAATAATGATAATAAAAAGGTTTTTCGCCAAATCTATCTCGAGCACAAAAAAGTTTTTGCTCTTTATTGTCCCATATTGAAAAAGCAAACATACCATCTAAATCATCAAGGCAACGCTCCCCTTTTTCGCTATACAAAACAAGTAAAACTTCAGTATCTGTATCAGAAACAAATTTATGCCCTTGAGCAATTAAACGTGCTTTAATTTCTAAATAATTATAAATTTCGCCATTGAATGTAATGGTATACTGATCACGGTAATGCATGGGCTGCTCACCGGCCGAAGAAAGATCGAGTATAGATAAACGCCTGTGGCCAAAACCGACATCTTCAGTTGCACTTTCCCAAAATCCATCTCCATCAGGACCTCGGTGATAAAGACTATCAGTCATTACTTTAAGTTGATGTCGTTCAACTTTACTGCCATTAAGCTTAAATATTCCTGCTATTCCACACATTCAAACGCTTTCTTTCAAATTAAGGGGCAAAAATAATAATTAATTCTTAATGAAAAGATTTTATTAAGAATAAGGGAAGCTTATCCTCAACTATCTTTAGAGGTATTTTTGTACCTTTGTAGCCAATTATAAGCTAAAGATTATCTACTATGGCAAAAGAATATACTTTGGAAGCAAACGATCAAAAAATATCCATTCAAGAATTCAAAAAAATAATTCTTACTGATTATAAAATTGCACAAGAAAGCAGGCAAGCAAGCTTAACCGGACGTAAAGAAGTGCTTACCGGTAAAGCCAAATTTGGCATTTTTGGTGATGGAAAAGAATTGGCTCAAATTGCGATGGCAAAGCAATTTCAAAATGGAGACTTTAGATCGGGCTATTACCGCGATCAAACTTTTATGTTTGCCATCGGAGAACTCTCCCTTGAACAATTCTTTGCACAATTGTATGCCCACGTTGATGTAGATGCGGATCCGGCATCTGCCGGAAGGCAAATGAATGGTCATTTTGCTACTCGCAGTTTAAATAACAATGGCTCTTGGAAAAAAATTGCTGAAAAGAAAAACTCATCTTCCGATATTTCCCCAACAGCCAGTCAAATGCCACGCTTATTAGGTTTAGCACAAGCGTCAAAAGTATACCGTGAAAATAAATTATTAAAAAACTTTGCCGCGCAATTTGGTAGCGGTAACGAAGTTGCCTTTGGAACCATTGGCGATGCTTCAACATCTGAAGGTTTATTTTATGAAACTTTTAATGCGGCAGGTGTATTGCAAGTACCTATGGCTATTTCTGTTTGGGATGATGGTTATGGCATTTCTGTGCCCCGCAAATACCAAACAACAAAAGATAGCATTTCAGAAGTTTTAAAAGGCTTTCAAAGAGATACTTATAAAAAAGGTTACGAAATTGTTACTGTAAACGGGTGGGATTATCCCTCACTTTGTAATACCTATGAAAAAGCTATTGCTATTTGCAGAGCGGAACATATCCCCACGCTTATTCATGTTACAGAATTAACGCAACCTCAAGGTCATTCAACTTCTGGTTCACATGAACGTTACAAATCAAAAGAACGAATGGAATGGGAAGCTCAATACGATTGCAATCTTAAATTTCGTGAATGGATCTTAAATTTTGAGTATAAAGAAAATGGCATTCCTCGTAAAATAGCAACAGTAGAAGAACTTGACAACATAGAAAAGGAAGCCATCAAAACAGTTCGTGAGGCAAGAAAAGCAGCATGGGAAGCTTATTTACAACCTATTAAAAAAGAGCAAAAAGAAGTACTAGATATTCTGGAGGTGCTTATACAACAAAGCAACAACGGTATTTTTATTAATAAAGTAAAAGAAGAACTGGCCGCTTTTACGGAACCCATGCGAAGGGATGTAATTGGAGCAGCCAAAAAAGCTTTGCGTTATGTACGTTCAGAAAATTTAGCACCCAAAAATCAATTAATTAATTGGTTGACTCAATCTAAAATTGACAATGAAGAACGTTACAATTCTTATGTGTATTCAGAAGGAGAAGAAGCTGCTATTAAAGTAAAAGAAGTACTAGCCAACTATGCAGACGATGCACAAGATGTAGATGGAAGAATTGTGATCAGAGAAAATTTTGATGCTATTTTACAAAACAATCCTGCTGTATTAATTTTTGGAGAAGACTCAGGATTTTTAGGAGGCGTAAATCAATGCTTAGAAGGTTTGCAACAAAAATATGGAGAAATTAGAGTTTCAGATACAGGTATTAGAGAAGCATCTATTATTGGACAAGGCATTGGCCTTGCCTTACGCGGATTAAGACCCATTGCTGAAATTCAGTATTTAGATTATTTGCTATATGCTATTCAAATACTTAGTGATGATTTAGCAACCTTACGTTACCGCACAAAAGGAGGACAAAAAGCACCACTTATTATTTCTACACGTGGGCATCGTTTAGAAGGTGTATGGCATTCGGGTTCGCCCATGGCTACTATTATAAATGCATTAAGAGGTATTTATGTTTGTGTACCACGTAACATGACTAAAGCCGCAGGATTTTATAATACATTACTAGCCGGTGATGATCCCGGAATTATTATTGAGCCCCTAAATGCTTATCGCGCAAAAGAAAAACAACCCAGTAATTTTGGGGAATTTAGAACACCACTTGGTATACCTGAAGTAGTACGTGAAGGCAATGATATTACTATTGTTTCTTATGGATCTACTTTTAATCTCTGCCAAATAGCGGCTCAACAATTACAAGAAATGGGTATTTCTTGTGAATTAATTGATGTGCAAACTTTATTGCCTTTTGATGTTAACAGCATGATTGTTGAATCGATAAAAAAAACAAACAAAGTTTTATTTGTAGATGAAGATGTACCAGGAGGAACTACTGCCTACATGATGCAACAAGTAATAGAAAAACAAAAAGCCTATTATTATTTAGATTCAGAACCCAGAACACTTTCAGCTAAAGACCATCGTTCTGCTTATGCATCAGATGGCGATTATTTTTCTAAACCAAGTGTAGAAGATATTTTTGATACGGTGTATGAAATGATGAATGAAACAAATAGGGAGAAATTTCCGAGATTGTATTAATTTAAAAGATAGAGGCCAACTGAGTATTGTAAATTGTAATTAGTTATTAAGAATTAAACATTACCTAACGATAATATAAAGCCATAAGCATTATTGCCTTCTACCGTTATTATAATTGGCACGCTCAACAATTTCCCCATTTTCATCCCATTTGGTCCATACGCCATCTTGTTTTCCATTCTTATATTCTCCTTCTGATTCTTTTTTTCCATTCCAATGGAAGGTTGTCCATTTTCCAATTTTCTCATTATTTTCATAATTTCCTTCCGATTTTAATTGTTTGGTATTGTACCACATTTTCCATGCCCCCACTTTTTTATCATCCACATAATTTTCTTCTCTTTCTTTTTCTCCAGTATCATAATAGTAAGTCCAAATGCCATTTTTTTTAGCATTTTTAAACTCACTATTTTCTTTCATTATTCCATTGGGATAATAAGTTATCCATTTTTTATCTTCAACATCATTTTTATAAGATCCTTGTTTTTGAATTTTACCATTTTCATCCCACCAAGTCCAGCTGCTATCTTTTAATCCATTTTTATAATAGCCTTCGCTTTCTTTCTGGCCATCTTCATAATAGAAAATCCATTTACCTTGTTTTATACTTATGCCTTCGGCTTTTTTATTTCCGCTAGCATAGAATTCAGTTGTTGTTTGTGAAATAACTGAAAAATAAAAGAATAAAGAGAATAGGCTTGTGAAAAATGTTTTCATTTTGATAGAGTTATAATATATTTATTTTTATGAGGCTTCGACTATCTGCCTACCAAATAGGCAGGCGCTCAGCCAATGTCGTTTAGTTAAGGCTCAATTAATTGATTTTAAAATAATCCCGAAGGGGGGTTAATACTATTTTCCAATTAATTCAACCCATTCTGGGTTGTGGCTCTTTTGATATTTCTGCATCCTCCGATTGCATCGAAGGTTATTCAAATTCAAGCCCTTCGGGCTTAAAAAACGACATTGTACGCTCAGCCTGAAAGCCGAGCAAGCATAATCAAAATTTAATTTTCTATTGGTTCTATTTCTGCAATTTTTAAAATTTTAAACTCTGTTCTTCTGTTCATTTGATTTTGTTCCTCTGTTACGGCATTCGCAATAAGAAGTTTTGATTTTCCATAACCAACGGCTTTAACTGTTGATCGTGAAATACCTTTATAAATAAGATAATTAGCTGCATTATCAGCCCGCTTTTGCGATAATGCCAAATTATATTCTTCATCACCTAAGGCATCGGTATGTGAACTAAGTTCAATTAATTTTATATCCGGATTTTGTTTTAAGAAATTTGCTAATTTATCAAGTTCTAAAGCGGCTTCAGGAGTTATATTTGCTTTGCCAAATTCGTAGTGTATAACCAATTTAATTTCTTTTTCTGTATTAATTTTTTCCATGGTCATATCATACATCATGGGCATAACAGATTCATTTTTTCCCTTGGTTGAAATTTCTTGTTCTTTATTAAACATTCCTTCTTTTGAAACGGAGATGGAAAAATTATCATCCCCTCTTACATTAATTTCATATTGTCCATCGCTATTGGTAGTCGTTTGGTCAACTATTTTATGATCGTGATACAGGTTTATTTTTGCATCTGCCAGCGGCTGGTTGTTATTGGTTATGATTCCTGTTGCATGAATTATTTTCTTTTCCTGAAGCTCAATTTTGATTAATGGGATTTCCCTATTTCCTTTTCCTGAAACGAAGGGAGTGTGGTTTTCATAAAAAGGATATTTTTCAGTATTAATTGTATAAGTTTGATCGGGATTTACATTTACTTCAAATTCTCCATTTGCATTGGTTAAAGTTTCTTTACTAACAGTATTGTTATTGATGAGTTTTATTTTTGCATTTTCTACAGGAACATTGTTTGCAATAACGATACCCTTTGCTTTTTTAGTAATGTTAGATATGCTTAACTTATCTGCAATAGGCGAATTTTTATAAAAAACATCTTCAAGTTTAAGCTTGTTATCGCTTACATATTTTTTTAATGGATCATGGGCTTCATTAAAAATGAGTTCTTCAATCGAAATGTTTTTCCCATCTACAATAAAATTTAATTCAGATGAAGTGGCTTCGAATAACATTTGCGAAAGAGAAATGTCATTATCCCACAAATAGAGTTGTATTTTTTCATCATTGCCTGAATAAAATAAATCTTCTAATGAGATTCCTGCAAATTTTAAATGAAAAGGAATTTCAATCGATTGCATTTTTAATAGATCATCAAAACTGATTTCTTTTCCTTTGTAATTTATTTTTAGTCTTTCAGGATCGTATCCGAGTATGAGTTCTTGCAAATTGCTTGTTGTATTTGAAAGCAATTCTATTTTAGGAGCAGTTTTCTTTTTGGGTGTCCACAATACTTCTTCCAACGTAATTTGTGTCCCGTCTTTATATACTTTCAGGTCATCTTTCTTCTTATCAAAAAACAATTCTTCAATAGAACTGCCGCTTTGCCATAAATAAAGATCAAGGTATTTTTTGTTGTCTTCTAAAAATAATTGTTCAAAAGTTAAATGCGTTTCATCAAGAAATTGTTTTAATTCTTCATCAGGTTTATTAGTCAAGAGCTCATCTAAACTTACTTTTTTTCCATTTAAAACAAATTCAAGATCAGCACCTGCATTTTTTTCAAGAATATGTTTCATCGCAGTTTGCGGGCTTGAAGTAAGCGGTAATGTTTTTGCAACAGAATCTGAAACTATATATTGCATTTCCGTTTTTGGAGCCTGTTTCTTTTTAGGCGTCCACACTACTTCTTCGAGAGTAATAGTGGCGCCATTTTCAGTTACTTTTAAATCGCCTGTGTTCTGATTGAGTAAAAATTGCTCAAGTGTAATATTTTTATCTTTTACATATTTTTGAATAATCGTTTTATTGGTTTCGGCAAAGAGTTGAGCTATGGGGATATTCCTGGTTTTCATAAACTCTGTTAGGTAGGGATTTTTTGAAGGGTCTTTTACCAAATCATTCAGATCAATTTCTTTATCATGCAAATAAAATTTAATGTCCTCTCCAGGTTTTGAAGCAAGAGCCTGCTGAAGTTTTTGTTCTGTTAAATTTTCAGTGGGTCGAGCTGCAACAACTGAATCTTGTATAGAAGTAGTTTTCTTTTTCTTTGGTGCCCATAATACTTCCTCGAGAGTAATTTGCTCTCCATCTTTGAATACTTTTAAACTGTCTTTATTAGCATCAAATAATAAATGTTCAAGGGAATTTTCGCTTTGCCATAAATAAAGCTCAAGGTATTTTTTGTTTTCATCCAAAAATAATTGGGCAAAAGTAAGATGGGCATCATCCAAAAACAGTTTTAATTCTTCATCCGGTTTATTAGTCAAGAGCTCATCTAAACTTACTTTTTTTCCGTTTAAAACATATTCAATATTATCTCCTGATTTTTTTTCAAGAATATGTTTCATTACAGTTTGTGGGCTTGAACTAAGAGGCATGGTTTTAGCAATAGAATCCGAAACCACATATTGCATGTCAATTTTTTTCTTTTTGGGAGTCCAGGCAACTTCTTCAAGAGTAATGGTGGCTCCATTTTGTGTTGTGCTTATTCCATCCTCATTAAATAAAAGCTTTTCTAAAGAAATATTTTTTGTATTGAGATATTCATTGAGGGCTTCTTTATTTTTTTCATTAAATATATTCTGAATGGGAATATCTTTTGTTTTCATAAATTCAAGCAAGAGCATATTTTTATCAGTATTGGCTGCAATTTTTTCAAGCGGAACTTCTTTACCATCTAAATTAAATTTTACATCGTTTGGCAAATTGGTATTAATGGTATTGATGAGTTGCTGAGCAATGGAAGTATTTTTTGTTTCTGTTTTGTGCGAAAAAGGTTCCAGTGGATTTAAAATTATTTTATAATTGTTGGCTTCGTTCAGTTTTGTTTTGTATTGACCTTCACCTTCGGTTTCAATATTTTTTATTAGTTCGTCATCATTGAATAATTGTATTTCTAATTTACCATTGTAAGCTTCCAATTGAAGTTTATTTGAATCGGGCAGGAGGGAAGTTTCATAATCAGTTATAATTTCTTTCATTGAAATGGTATTTGCAATTTGTTTTCCCTTAGTAATTTTTTCGATAAGAGATGGTTTTCTTTCAATGGAATCCATCAAAAACGTGTCTTCAGATGGAGCCCGGTATTTTCCAATCATTTTATTAATACTTCCGTTAAATAAAATGGGTCGAAGATCTGACTTAATTTTAACCGTAAATTTTTGTGCATCCATCTCATAAGAGAAACTTAGTTTGTTATACAACATTCCTTCTTTTCTGTAGCTAAGCGTGTAATTTGTATTTGCTGCCGGATATAAAGTAAAATAGCCATTGTATGTCGACAGTTCTTTTGATTCACCGGAAGCATCTTTTACTTTAACTATAATTCCATCGAATAAACTATTGTTTTTAATTTTTAGTTCATAGCCGTTAAATTCTATAGGAATTGGTTTTATTTGATTGAAGGCATAAACATCATCATCACCTTTTCCATTAATTCTATTGGAAGAAAAATAGCCGGTTTCTTTATTTTCATCTATCCAAATTCCAAAATCGTCTCCAATGGAATTAATAGGAGGTTTTAAATTTTGAACATTAGTCCAACCCATGTTTTCATCAAAAGTGGATTTAAAAATATCTAGTTTTCCCATTCCCGGATGTCCGTTGGAAGAAAAATACAATGTGAGTCCATCGGGATGAATAAATGGATACATTTCCATTTCAGATGTATTTACATCGGGCCCCAGATTGTAAGGATTGCTCCATCCATCTTTTGATTTAAAGCAAACATAAATATCTGTTCCTCCAAAACCTCCGGACATATCAGAAGCAAAAAATAATTTTTTACCATCGGCCGAAATACTGGGATGAAAAACAGAATATACATTGCTATTGCATGGGAGCGCGCTTACAGGGGAAGTCCAAAGATTGCCTTTTAGTTCAGATGAATAAATTTGAAGCGTATGAATAATTACCTCATCAGCTGCATTGGGTTCATTCGATTTTTTTGAAGATTTCTTTTTGGTAAATTCTTTTTTCTGAACCTCTTTTATTCTTACTCCCTTTATGGTTCTAACAAAATAAATTTGTTTTCCATCTGCTGTAAAAGTTGGAGTTCCCTCATGCAGAGAAGAATTTAATTCAGGAAATAATTTTATAGCTGAAGAATCATTTACCTGAGATGCGTTAATTTTTTTATAGTACATATCGAGTAAGGGATCTTTTTGGTCTCCTTCAAAAGAAACAAAAGGTTTTACTCCATAATTTCTATTGGTAGTAATGAGAAGTCCTCCCATATATGGAACAGGCGAGAATTCTGCCTTTTCGGTATTTACAAAGGGAACATCCCGCACTTCATAATCAGAAGGATGGTCGAGCCAATATTGTGCAGAATCGCATGATTCAACATAAATATGCCCACTGGAATCTTGTGGCCAAAATTTTACATAATCTAAAAACGCTTTTTTTGCTTCTGCATATTTTGCACTGGCTTTGAGAGCTTGTCCATAATTGAATAAACTGGAAGAGCTTTTCTTTTTATTTTTTATGAGAGTTTTATAAATATCTTCAGCTTTTTCAAAATTTCCGGTTAAGCGGTAGCAGTCGGCTAACTTTTCTGTGGCTTTGTCTTTTTCATCCGTACTAAGTCCGCTTAGTGCTTTTTCATATAGGGGAATTGCTTCAGCATATTTATTTAAATCGAAAAGACGATCAGCTTTGTCAATACTTCGTTGGGCAAAAGAATAGAGCGTTGAAAAAATTCCAACAAAAAGTAGCAGTAGAAGTTTATAATAATAGGCCTGGATTCTATTCATTCAGGGTTTATAAATGAAGAAACAATATATAAATCATTTACGATTAGGCAACCACCCATTCACCAATATTTTTTTCTGTTTCATCAAAGCCAATACCCAGCAATATTACTTGCCTGCCTTCATTGGCAAATTTAAGATGGTAATGTTTTTTATGAATTTGCTCAATGGCTTTTTTAGCACTTCCCATTTTAAACTCAATTACGTAAATATAGTTTTCTGTTTTTATTACAGCATCAATACGACCATCAGAAGTAAGCACTTCCGATTCTATATTAACGCACATCATATTAAGCATCAAATGAAATACGGTATGATAATATTTTTCATCATCATCAATTATTGGGTAGGGAATATTTTTATAGAGCGATTTTATTTGCTTTATAAATAATTCAATGTTTTTTTCGTTTAATGATTTTAATAATCTATTTACCAATACCGCATTGGCATCTATACCTTTATTTACGTAAGTGCCAAGCAAATGTTCTTCAAATGAATGCTCTACTTCTTTATTAGGATACGCTAATAAATAGCGCTCAGTATTAATATCATAACTCTTAATGGTTAAATAACCGGTTTGAAACAACAGGGCAATAGTTTCTAATCTGTCTAATTCGTATTTATCAAAAACTGAACTGTTAACAGATATATTATTAATATCTTCAATAGCTATATTTCTTTTTTGCATTAACTCAGTTAAAAAAGTAGGTGTACCTGTCGCAAACCAATAATTACCAAATTTAAGTTGAGAAAGAAAATTTAGTATCGAAAACGGGTTATAAACAAATTTTAACCCATCCCAACTATAACCATTGTACCATAGCTTTATCTTTGGGAGTAATTTATCTATATCAAATCTTTGGCCGGCCAATGCCAGATGTTGCATAAAATATAAATATAATTCCTTCTCTGTATAGCCAACTATTGTGGCGTATTGATCATTTAATGTAATATCGTTCAGGTGATTTAAATCGCTGAATATAGAAACCTTGCTAAATTTTGAAACTCCGGTTAAAAACAAAAATTCAATATGCTCGTCATTGCCTTTTAAAGGAGCATAAAAATTTTTGAGTATATCCCTATTTTCTTTAGCAATATCCATTTGATTCATGTAATCAATAATTGGCTTGTCGTATTCATCAATTAATATCGCAACCTTAGCTTCAGGTGTGGCTAGTTTTTGTATTAATTCACTAAACATACTGCCGGGAGTTGAACTCCCTAAAACAATATTATTTTCCAAAGCTATTTTAGTTAAAGCATCGGTAATAGCCAGTTGAGCACCTTTTTCTTTAATGCCCATTTCACTAAAATCAATATGTATGATAGGATGTTTTTTAAATATATGTTTATCATATATCCACAAACCTTTAAATAATTCTTTATTGCCAGAGTATATTTCTTTTAAGGTAGAAACTAACAATGATTTGCCAAACCTACGTGGGCGTGATAAAAAATAAACACTTCCTGTTGAAATTAAACGATGGATTATTTCTGTTTTATCAACATAAACATAACCGCCATTAATTAACGATTCAAGGTCTTGCTTGCCAATAGGTAATTTTTTCATTTTTCATTTTGATTTCAATACAAAGATACAGGTTCTTTTAAGATAATAACTTACTTAAACCCTATCATTCCAATGCCACAAGCATTTTCAGTATTTGCAAAAGAATAAACCAGATAATAGACTCCGGTAGCGGAACAAACAAAATTGATGGTGGGATAATATTTTTTTTGAGATTTGTCGTAGTTGCTCATGATAAATTTATGGTCTCTGTCAAATAATTCAACAATCATATTACCCGGACCGGGATAACATGCCGTAAGTACATAGGTGCTGGATTTACTCAATACAAATGGATATTCAACAGTTGGCGCTTTGCCATCTTTAGTGGTTCCGGAAAGTTTAATTTTGTTTGCTTTTACAAATGTAAAGTCCCCTAATTTTTCGGCACATAAATCCATAAAATCTTCGTCATCGCATTGGGCATTTACTGTAGTAGCATGAAAAAGAATACAGCCGAAAATGATTAATGTTATTTTGAAAATAATTTTTCTAATGCCCTCTCCCCTGCCCTCTCCCAAGGGAGAGGGAGGAGAGGTCTTATATGTCCAAAAACGATTTGTCATTATTCTTTTTCTATCATTTTATTTCTGATGATTTCAGTAAGGCTTGAAATTTCCAATATATGTTGATCGGTTATTTCAATACTATTTTTACTGTTATCTTGCACCACCAAAACTCCGTTTACCTCTTTTGAGGTAGGTGGATGGTATTGATAAGTGATATTAATTTTATCGTATATTTTTTTAAGATCGTTGATATTATTAATAAGTTCCTTAAATGATTTTTTATTTTGATAAGTGGAATAGATTAAATAAATATTATCGAGTGTTATTTTTTGCTGGCCTATTGTTTCTTTTAATTCTTTGCCGGGATAAAGCCGATACATTTTTGTAGCCAAATACAATGATTCTAACCATCCCCCCAATAAAATTTCACTGCTTACTTCAGGTCTTTTCTGATTTTTTAAATACTGATTTATTTCTTCAAAACTTTTGTTGGTGTAGTAAATGATGGTATCAATATTTTCAGAATTTTTATTAAGAGATTTTAGGGTTGAAATATCAAAAAACTTACCAAGTTTTAATCCATCGGCAAGTAATTTTACGGCTCCCATATAAAGTAATGATGTTGCTTTTTGATGGTACATATTTACATAGCCAAGGTCGGCTCCTAAAATTCCAAGGTTTAATGCCATTTTTTGTTCAGAATTATAATTCAATGCATTTTCGGGAGCATTTAAAAATTCAGATTTGTAAGGAACTTTAGCTTTCACTAACTGATTAGCTGTTTCTATGGGCGATGACATGGAATGAATGATATCATAAATTACTTCATCTGGTATTAGAGTGGAAGGTTGATCATCGCTTGGTTTTGTATTTTCGTTTTTTATTTGCTCTTGCTCATTATCGCAAGCGAGGATAAAAAAAACTAAACAAACCAGACTGTATTTTTTGAATAGAAACATTCCTTTTTTTTTATTCGTTATGTTAACAACATAGGCACATAGTGTCGTATAAATTCTGATAGGTTTTTAAAACCTATCAGAATTATTAGCTGACGATTTGAGCTAGATAAATTAATAGAAGCTCCGCTTTGCATAGATTTCAAAATTATTTTATTAAATCAATGATAACTAAAATTGCTATAAAAATATAAGCAACTAATGCTTTTTTAATATTTAAATTTGGCGTACTCTTTTTTACTCTTGGTAATTGTTTTAAAAGTACCAGCAAAATGAGAAAAAACAAAACAAAAACCAAAGCAATTTTTTGAGTGATGGAGTGAGGCTCATTATCAATAAATGTTTGTTTAAGTTGTTTTGTAAATCTATCTGAAAACGAAGTTTTATGATCTGATCCCAGATTAATTTGAACATATCTTCCTAAACCCGGTTCACAAGCAATTAATTGTTTGCCGCTCACAAATAATAATTCTTTATTCCAGATTTCATCAAAATGAAGTTTTGCATCTTCATCTCCACCACCTTCAACCAAAGAAAAATCTGTGCCCAATGGGGTATCTGGTTGCATTGTATTATCTTGTATAGTTTTAAACATTATATAGGATGAATCTAAATCTAAATCTAAATCTAAATCTAAATCTAAATCTAAATCTAAATTTAAATTTAAATAAAATACTTGAGCATCCTCTCCTAAAAACCAATAAACAGCCGGGATTAATTTATTTTGTTTATTGGCCCGATAATAACATTTGGAAAGGTCTAAACCATAAGAAATATTTTTATGAATGGAATAGGGTAAGCTTAAAGGCATAATATGATCTGGAAAATACATTCCATCGGGCCTATTCCAATAATCAAGCCTTTGTCCGGGTAAAAGAAATCTCTTATAAGTTGTATCTGTTGCAATAAAGGCCCATTCAAACAAATTTGTTTTTTCATTTTCATTTAACTTCAAAAGTTTTCCTTCATAATTAATTGCGTACAATTGGTTTTGTATCATTGAAAATTGCAATAATTTACAATAACCGACATTGCAAGGTTTTGAAAAGTTTTTTTCCTTGTACACTTCAGCATTAGGTAGTTTTATATATTGCAAAACATATCCTTCTTTTTTTTCTAAAACCAATGCAAATGCATTTTCTTTGTTATCCCAAAATGAGCAAATTAAATTTTTATAAGCGCTATCCAATTGAAAATTTCTATTCACAAATTCATTGGTTTTTATATTGAGCCATGCCCAGCCTGATATATTCTCGGGTTTTGATAAAGTCATAAATAAAACTTCTCCATTAAAAGAGTAACTTGAAATATCTGAGAAACTAAAATTTTGCGTTTTGATAGCTGTTTTAATTTCCATTTTTGGCATCTTCAATTCAAGCAATTTATCATAGTCCGAGAAAACGTAAGCAAGGGTATCATTGGCAAACAGTATTTTTTCCATTTGCCTAAATTCTTTTGTGGGACTATATTGCGTAATTGTAGAATGAAAATCGGCTGAGCGTGAGAAAACCAAATACCAAGTGGTTGCACATAATGCAATGGCAATGATCCATAATGCTTTTTTTATGCCCTCACCCTGCCCCTCTCCCAAGGGAGAGGGAAGTTTGGAATTGTTTTTTATCATAGTAATAAACTTCATTAGAAATAATATCTTGGGTTAATTAATTTTTTTCTTGCGGATTCCAACAATTGGTAATTATAAGTTAGCATTATTTCATGTGAGCCGTGGCTATAAGTAGCCAATTGCGAAATTCGCAGGTCATACGCATAAGCAATGGAATAACGATTGTTAATTAAAAATCGGATAGGAAAATACAAGGCATCGCCCGTGCGCCAGTAAACGCCTGCTGTTACACTATTTTTGAAATTTATTTTTGTGCCAATATCAAATTGAGCAGGTGATGCAATAGCTTTTTTTAACAAAATAGAAGGTTCTAAATTTAAGAATGAACCTACAACAATATTATATCCGGCTTCTAAAAAATAATGTTTGGTAAGAAATCCGGGATTGGCGCTTTTTATATCGGTATAGTCAAACTTGGCTTTGACAAGATGGTTTACAGAAAAGCCAATAAAATACCTGGAAGTATTGTATAACATTCCAAATCCGGCATCAGGTAAAATTTTACTGTTGCTTCCTTGCGGAATGGCATTATCAAGCGGATTGGTTTTTATCAATGTATTCCAATTTACACTTTCGTGTAAAATTCCACCTTCCAATGCAAAAGTTAAGCGGCCCTGTCCTAAACCAATATAATAAGATATTACGGGCAAAAAATTCAGTTGATTAACTGCGCCCAATGATTCATGTGTTAGCTTAAGCCCAACACCCAAATATTTCGATTGAATGGGAGCATTTACCGTAAGGGTTTGCGTTACGGGCGCTCCCTCAATGCCAACTAAATAGTTTCGGTAGGATAAAGTGGTTTGAATTTGATTTTTATTTCCTGCAAAAGCAGGGTTAATTAATATGCGGTTAAAACTGTATAGGCTGTATTGGGGAGTTTGCTGGGCTTTAGAATGAATAACGAATAATGAACAATGAACAATGAATAATACAAGCCAACAGTGGCTCGCTGATGGTAGAAGCTTATAAAATAAAATACATAATTTTTTTATTTTCATTATTCTTATTTTTTAATTAGCTAATCATCACATTATCAAATTAGCTAATTTGTTATCTATGTATCATCACATAACCCGTATGTGAAACTCCGTTTCCTAAATCAACTACAAAATAATAAGTTCCATCAGCCAGGTTTTTTCCTTTATTGTTGGTACCTATCCAACTATTATCATAAGGTTGTTTTTCGTATACAATATTTCCCCATTGGTTATAAATTAGTACATGATTGTTTGCAAAATAATCAATGTCGGGTATAATCCAAGTGTCGTTGCTACCATCTCCGTTAGGAGAAATCACTGTAGGAATAGGCCCACTCACATCTTCATAACATGGGTCAACTAAAACACTAACACTATCAATGGCAAAACAAAACTGGTTATACACCCGTACGTAATACGCATTTGTATCTATTGGGGTTACAGTTGGATTGGAAATAATACTATCATTCAATGTTGAGTCGTTTGAATACCAAAAATAGTGATCTCCACCCGATGCTTGAAGCATTGTTGATTGCCCCTTACAAATAACAACATCAATGCCCGCATCTGCATTGGTGATTGTAATCGGATCAACATAAACATGAATTGAATCTTCTGCGCTTGCACAATTATTTTCAAAACCAATTACTGTAAATAAAGTATCGTTCAAGGCAATTTTTGAAATGCTGGAAGTAATATCTCCCGTATTCCATAAGTAAGAAGTTGCACCCGATGCAGTAATAACAACACTATCTCCATAACAAAGTCCAAAACTATCGGCATTTAATGTAATGGTAGGAATGGAAACAACTGTAATAGTAAAAGAGTCAATGGCTGATGCATTGCAATCATAATTTTTTGCTACGGCTGTAATTTGATTGCCGTTTGTAAGTGATGTTGTAGAAAAAATATTGGCAGAAGAACTTTGCATTAAAATACCGTTGTTATAAAAACTGTATTGCTGAAAACCTGTAGGTGAAGCGGTAAACAAAATAGAATCACCACTGCAAATAGAATCGTTGATTGCAGTATGTGTTAAAGTAATGGCCGGTATTGATAAAACCTCAATAGTAGTTGTATCAGAATTTCTAAAACAAAAACTTTCGTTAGATGAAATAGTAAATAAAGAAATTGCTTTTGTTAGTGTATCTAACTGAAGTGTATTGGCGGCTGATGTTTGAAGTAAATTAATAGTGGAATAAAAATCATATCGGTCGTAGCCGGATGAAGCTGTAAGTGTAATGGCATCCCCAAGGCAAATTGAATCATTTACATCAGAACTTATTACCGTTAAAGCCGGGTAGGAAATGTTATGTATTAAAATGGTGTCGCTATTTGTAGAACAACCATAGTCAGTAACGATGGAGAACAACTGATTATCTCCAATAGTAAAAGAATTGTTGGTGTATTTATGATAAGTTGAATCTTGCACCAACGAATTATTTAAATAAAATTGATAGTCGTCATAACCGGCTTGCGACAAAGTAAATTGAATTGTTTTGCCATCACAAATAGAATCTGAGATAAGCGTAGAGTTTATGTTTGCAGTTGGATATTTATTTACGTCAATATAAAAATGCTTGGTAACCGGGAAGCATTGCAATTGGGAAGAATCAATGAGGCTTACTGTTACGGTAGTATCTTGTAATGCCGAAATGCTATACGATAAACCGTTTATTACGTTGCTTCCATCCCAAACAATTCCATAAGCATTAGACGGGCTGATAATATTTGAAATGCTTAGTATTGTTACATCATTTTCACAAATTTGCGGATTAGCAGATTTTGTAAAATCAACGGCAGTGCATGGAACAGTAGCACAGATAACGGTATCGGATAAAATGCTGTTTCCACAAGGAACGCCTCCTAAAGCAACCACTTGAGCAATTACCGTATCATTGGCATTCAATCCACTTAAAAGATGTTGCAGACCTGTAGTGCCTGAACTGGGTGTAAAAAATGAACTTCCATTTATCGAAATTTCATATCCAATTGCATTGGGAACAGAATCCCAAACAAATTGTATACTGTCTAAATTTGAATAACCACAATTTAAATCGGGTTTGGTAAGCGATTTTAAAACGGTAACTGTTATGGGTTGACTTGCGGTTGAAGCGCAGCCGTCATTGCTTGCAACAACAGTAATACTATGCCCTGATTTTATATTTGCTGCCACTAATGTTGGATTAGCAGAATTTTGCAAAGAAAGAAATCCTTCAAAAAATTCATAATTATCAAAATAGGTTGGTGAAGCAGAAAAAGTAATGCTGTCACTTTCGCAAATAACGGTATTGGTAGTAGCTGTAAGCGAAACAGCAGGCACCTGGTTTACAAGAATAGAAAAATATTTGGTTGTGGGCGTACAGCTAAATACCGATGAATCCATTATTGTAACAGCAATGCTTGTATCTTGTTTAGGAGAAATAATAATGCTTTTTATTAAGCCCGAAGTTTGATTGCCCCAGGTAATAGAGTATTGCGATGTTGGTGTTTGAATATTGGAAATAGAAAGCGTTATGCTATCACCCATGCAAATGGCTGTTTGGCTGTAAGGATTTTTTGTAAAATCGACCGGAGAACAAGGCACAAAGCAAACTTGTGAAACAGATTGCAGGCTATTACCACATGGATCGCTACCCAATGCTCTTACAATAGCTAAAAGTGTATCGGTGGGATTTAATCCTGTAACAATATGGCTAAGTCCTGTAATGCCTGAAGAAGGTGTGAAAAAAGATTTTCCGGTATCTAAACTTATTTCATAGCCTTTTGCATACAAAACAGAATCCCATAAAAATTGTATGGTGTTGTTGGTGCTATTGCCACAATAAACAAATGGGGTTGTTAAAGAATCTTTAACTGTAAATGCGAGCACATTACTTTTTGCACTTACACAACCTTGGTTAGTGGCGTATGCATAAACAGTGTGTCCGTTTTTTAAATCTGAAATTTGTACACTTGCATTTACCCCATCGTAAAAATTGTAAAAATTATTGTAAAAAGAATAATTATCCTGTGTTGCAGGAGAAGCCAAAATGGTAATATTTTCTCCTTTGCAAATTACATGGTCAACGTCAGAACTGCTGATAGAAACGTTAGGAATATTATAAACCACCGTGGTAATGGCTGTGCTTGCATTGCTTGTGCATCCATATTGATCAACGGCAATAGCCCAAACACTGTCGTTATTTTGAAGCTTGGTAGTTGAATACGTATTCAATACCGAATCTTGTTTTAAATACCCCATTTGGTAAAAAAAATATTCATCAAAATTTGTTGTAGCCGTAAACACAACATTGCTTCCCTTGCAAATAGCATTGTCGGCATCAGAACTTATTATAGAAATTATTGGTGTAGGATTGGTGTAAAAATTATGAATGGCTGAATTTGTACAACCGGCATTTGAAACTGTAAGTTGTACACTATGATTCCCTGAACTATTATTTTGAAAAGTTACAAAAGGATAAATAGTATCCTGAACGGTTGTTCCATCTAATTGATAGGTATAATTATCATAAGCGCCTTCATCAACCCAAACATAGAGTGAATCATTTTCACAAATGGTATCACCAAAAGTTTTTATGGTAAATGTAGGAATAGCATCAACTTTAATATTGATGTACTTGGTAACAGCCGGACAAGTTGGCTCTGACGAATCTCCCACAATTACTTTTACAGAAGTATTTATTGTTGGAGTAGTTAAATAAATACTGTCTTTTGCAATTGAAATATTTTCCCAATTAATATAAAACTGGTTTGAAGGAGTAGAAAGATTATAAATATAATTTGTAGCTGTGTCTCCTACACAAATACCAAAGTCAGCAACTTTATTGTAAGAAATTTTTGTGCAGGGCTGGGCAATACAAAAAACAGTATCTGAGAGTATGCTGTTTCCACAAGGTGCATTACCTAATGCGCGAACAATAAGTGAAACGGTATCTTGTGAAGCCAATCCGTTTACTGTATGATCAAATCCCATAGCTCCAGAACTGGGTGTAATAAAGGAGCCTCCTTCATCTAAACTTATTTCATAGCCTATGGCTCCATTTACTGTATCCCAAACAAATTCAACTGAATTAATGGTAGTGGTTCCGCAATTAACTACGGGTTGTAATAACGAATCAATCATTGTATACGAAAAACTATTGCTTGCTAAACCTGTACAGCCATTATTTGTTGCAATGGCATAATAAAAATGTCCATCCTGAATAGAATTGTCAGCATAAAAATTTGCAGCAGATGTTATAAGCTTTAAAAATTTATCATAAAAATCATAGGAATCATATCCTGCAGTAGCTGTAAAAACAACAGTTTGTTTTTTGCAAAGCGTATCATTTGCCGCATCAGAAGTAAGGGTTGTTACAGGTAATGGATTTACTGTTATTTGAATGGGGATACTTGTATTTGAACATAAAATACTATCCTGAACAATTACATAAACACTAAATGTAGATGCGGCATTGGTTACTGTATAAAAAGGAGAGATTGAACTTTGCATGAGTACGCCATCTTTATAAAAATCATACAACATATAATCGGTAGGGCTGACAGAAAATTTCACATCGCTTCCCGCGCAAATTATACTGTCGGCATCATCAGATGTAAGTGTAAATTGAGGAAGTTGATTAACTGAAACATTATGGCTTGTTATAGAACTACAACTATTTTCAGTAACATTTAAAGTAATTGTTTTTGTTCCTGAGCTATCCCAAAAAACATAAAAAGGTAAATTGGCAGGAAAAATATCTGTTTGTCCGGTATCTAAATCCCAATCAAATATGGCAGTGATACCGGCATCACCGGTATAGGTTATTAGCGAACTATCGTTTAAACAAATGATGCTGTCGCGCGTAAAAGTGGATGTTGGGGTTTTTAAAACAAGAACAGGAAAAGAGGTGGTATTGCTACAGCCAATAGCATTGGTGGCGCTTAATGAAATTAAAAAAGTATCAGCATTTGCATAATCATGTATTGAAGGAATAGAACTTGTAGATGTTGTGCCATCACCAAAATCCCATAACCAATTTGTAATGGGAACGCTGCTTTGAGAGGTAAGATTAGTAAATGTTACGGCAAGTGGAGCGCATCCTGAAGAAACATCAGTAACAAATTGCGGACTGGGCACTTCATTCACAAATACCGAATCGTCATATTCGTTGGCACATGAATGATTATTGGTTACAGTTAAAGAAACGTATTGAAATCCTTCTATGCCATAATTATGGCAGGTATCAAAACCGGTAAAAACATTGCCATCACCAAATTTCCAAAAGTTACTATAGCCTGTTCCGGTGGCAGAGGTGTTGGTAAAACAGGCTTGATCGCTTACTGCGCAAACTGTGTCTTTATCAATGGTAAAAAAAGTTTGGGGTTTTGCATAAACGGTAATAGTAACAGTTGTAGAAAAAACAGTATTTGAAATGTCTTTTATAGTTAAAGTAACCGTGTAGCTTGTATCATTGGCTATGCTGTCGAAAGTATAAAAAGGATTGGTAGAAGTTGAGGTACTGCCATCACCAAAATCCCACGAAAGTGTATGAAAGCAATTAGAAGGAGTTTGATCAAAAAATTGTATGCTGAAAGGATCGCAACCACTAAGTGTGGCCGGATTCGTGCCGATGACAGGAGTACATTGCGCTATTGCGTTTGATGGATGTAAGACTATGCATGATCCAACAAACAAAATAATAATCCAACAATAGATTTTACAAAGTTGTGCACAGATCATTCAAGAAATCAATTTATAGGTTACAGAGCAATAATACTAAAAAAAAACGATAGGTATTAACCCGTTATATCATTTAGTACATTATATGCTTGCATGATGCGTGCCATAGGTGTATTGGAATGTTGATTATTCCATGTCGCAAAAAAATCTATTAGAGAGACCTTACTTCTTAAACACATTCTTTTTAAAATTCTCCAAAGCTTGTTTACGCTTCAATTGGGTTTTGGAAAGGTGAGAAAGGGTATCTTCTTGCATTTCTGTTTCAGTATTATTTTCATTGTCTTTACCATCCCAATCAAAAAGCAAGCCTGATGAATTTGATTTTTTTACGGCATTGATGGTATCACCTCCTCGCCAGCCCGTTTCTTCTTTAATAATTGTTTTCAGATTTTTACCTTCAGCCTTTAAATCTTTTTGGGCCTTTTTCAATACAACTTTCTTATCAAACGACATTTTAGGATCATCAACTGTTTTGGTCATGGTTAAATAAAGACTTGCTTTGCCTGAGCCATCATCTTCTATTTCTCCAAAATATTCTTCGTTTTCCTTTTTCTTCTTGCGTTTCTTTTTAAACTTCTCTGAGAGAATCTCTGATAATAAAATTCGAAAGTGGTATTCAATTTCATTATCAAAAGTTTGAACCCCGCTCAATGACAAATCCATTGCTGAAGATTTTAACTCCATTTCAGGAATATAAATGGCTTTATTTTTTATCTCAATGGTATTGTGCAAGGTTGAAAATTTAACGTCCAACAATTCATCCATACTTATAAATTTTGAAAGACTTTTTAAGGTTTCGTAATTAATTAACTCTCCCCTTTCGATGGTAAGGTCAATGCTAGAATAAATTTTATCAGGCTCCACTTTAAGATTATCGTGCAACATCATGGCCAAATGAATAGTAGCAGAAGCAACACCATTTATATTCTTGCTTTGAATATGGGTTTGATTAAAATCTTCGCATTGGTAAAAAAGTGATTGAATATTTATTTGGCTAGTTCCGGCATCACAAGTAACAAGTAGTTGGTTATCTTCTTTAGTTTCAATAGAACCATAGGCCTGAATTGTACCATCAAAAGCTTGTAAGCTTAAATCGTTAACAGTAAGCTTTCTATTATCTAAAGCAAATTGCCCTGATACTTGAGTTGCAGTAAATTTTCTAAAATCTACTTTATTTACTTTTACTTGTAGTGCCACAGAAATACTATCAGGCAAACGCAATACATAACCACCATTCGTAATTAACAATTCGTTAAGGTTGATATAATCAGATTGCACAATACCGGCAATGCTATATTTTTCGTGATTGATCATATGAGGCAATAGATTTTGCACAAGGCCACTCATTTTAATATCGGAACTCAATACTTTTCCTTGTAAATTATCAATTAGCAATTCTTTTTCTGATAATGCCAATGCCAATTTGCAATCATCAAACTGTAGTTTCTTATTTTTGATATGAAGATTAAATCCATCTACATTGATATTCCCAGAAGCTCTAAAGCTATTCATATCCAGAGCTGATAGTTTTAATGAATCTCTAAATTGAGCAGTCATTTGAACGGCAATAGAAGCATTTCCACTAAGAGTTTCAATAGAATCTATCGGGACAAAACGTTGCCAATCAGCCAAAGAAAAATTTCCGTTAAAAGTTAAAGATGCAATAGGATTTGTGAAGTTTTTAAATATGCATTTTCCAGAAATATCCCCATTACCTAATTGAGATGAAAATTCAGTAATCTCAACACAATTGCTTTGCGGTGTTTTTAACTTCCCATTTGTATAAGACCCCTTAATATTTATTTTATTCATTGTAATAGCATTGGGCACATAGGTAAATTCACCATCTTTAATTTCAAAACCGGCCGTAATTTCAGGAGATTCCGTATTGCTATAAGATCCAATTAACATTGCAACAACACTTAATGTTCCCTTGCTTTTATAATCATTGAGTTTTTCTTTATAACGTTCGGGCAATTGATCCAACAAGCTTTCTATACCAAATTCATTTGCACTTATTTTAATATTTAAGCCATAAACAACATCATTCGTTTTTCTTGCAACTTTTCTATTTATACTTCCTGCAATATTTAATTGCTGTTCTTCCACAGATAATTTTCCTTCATGTATTTCATACTGATTGTTGTTTTTTACCAATCGTAACTCTACATCTACATTTCTATTTTTTATGTAGGAGACTTCTTGATCAATATATGAATCAATATGGGCCGTAAGAGAGGTAGTAGCATCAAAATCTTCATTTGAAAAATCACCTTTTAAAAATATTTTTTGCACTACAAATTGTGCATCCTGTTTCTTTGCAAGATTATTGTATTGCAGTTTACATTCTTTGAGAATAAATTTATTAAGTGCAAAACGAAAATCCTTTGAAGAACTATCCGTTGAAGTATTGAATATATCATTATGCGAATTTCCATTTTCATCAACCATCCAATTAACCATTCCATTATTAAATTCAATGGTTTTAATAGCATATTTTTTATTAAACAAATCTTGAACATTAAATTCGAGATAAATATGACCAAAGCTTAGAAGCGTATCCTTTAATACTGGTTTAGTACGATTAAAATTATTGGAAACTTTTAGGGTTGCGTTTACAAAATCAATTGTAGCTAGAGGAAACTTTTTGATCAATGACAAATCAATATCATCAACCTCCAGCTTAGCTTTATCTTGGTTTAACCGCTTATTGAGCTCGTCAACTACAATTTGCTTTACGTGATCTTCAAAATAAAAAGCAAGCCCAACTCCAACAGAAATCAGAAGCAAAAAAAATCCAAAAATGATTACAAGTATTTTTTTGAAAACACGCATCACGTTAAATTACATTAAAGGATATAAACAGCAAAATAGCAATGTATGACTGTTTTAATATACCATTATCTTATAACCGCTACGCGGTATATTTTATATTGGCGAAAATATTTCTACAATACTTTAACGCCTATGGCGTATATCAAAATTAAAACCCATTGCTCGTAGAGCATATATTATTGTAAAAAAAGTGTAGTTTATTTGTTATACCTCGTAGAGGTTTAATAAATCAGAGCACTACCCCAGTAGCTTCAATATCTTTACAAATCTTTTTCACCAAACCCTGTAAAACTTTTCCGGGTCCAACTTCAATAAACGAGGTAGCTCCATCCTTAACCATATTTTGGACTGTTTGCGTCCATCTAACAGGAGAAGTCAACTGCGTAATTAAATTTTGTTTTATTTTATCAGGATCTGTAAATGGCAAGGCATTTACATTTTGGTAAACCGGACAAATAGGTTGGTTAAAAATAGTAGCCATAATAGCTTCTTGTAATTCTTGCTTAGCTGGTTCCATTAATGGCGAATGAAAAGCACCTCCCACCGGCAATACAAGTGCACGTTTTGCTCCTGCTGCCTTCAGTTTTTCACAAGCTAGATTTACACCTTCAACTGAACCTGAAATCACCAGTTGTCCCGGCATATTGTAATTAGCGGGAACAACTACTTCATTAATTTCTGCACATATTTTCTCTACAACTGCATCCTCAATGCCCAGTATCGCAGCCATTGTAGATGCTTGTAATTCACATGCTTTTTGCATAGCCATTGCTCTTTTATAAACCAATTGTAATGCAACGTCAAAGTTTAATGTTTTATTGGCTACCAAAGCAGAAAATTCTCCCAGCGAATGACCTGCTACCATATCGGGTTTAAAATTTTCGCCCATGGCAAAAGCCATAGCTACTGAATGAAGAAAAATAGCAGGTTGAGTAATTTTGGTTTGTTTTAAATCCTCTTCTGTACCTGTAAACATTATATCCGTAATGCTGTATCCTAAAATTTCATTGGCTTTATGAAAAAGTTCTTTTACTAAAGAATTTGTTTCGTATAAGTCTTTGCCCATTCCTGTAAATTGAGAACCCTGACCGGGGAAAATATATGCCTTCATATCAATTGAAAATTTAAAATTGAAGATTGAAAATTGGTTATGTTTGATTTTTTTGAGCCCTCACCCCAACCCTCTTCCAAGGGATAGGGTGATAAAAGGATTAACTCAACTTAGCTGTAATTAGTTTAATAAATTCAGAACGAGTTGTTAAATGTTGAAACTCTCCCGTAAAATCAGATGTTGTGGTAACCGAATTTTGTTTTTGTACACCACGCATTTGCATACACAAGTGATGCGCTTCAATAACAACAGCTACACCCAAAGGCTGAAGTGTATTATGAATGCAATCACGAATTTGAGTAGTAAGTCTTTCTTGAACTTGTAGTCTACGGGCAAAAGCATCTACCACACGAGGAATTTTACTTAATCCCACAATATATCCATTGGGTATGTATGCAATATGCGCCTTCCCGAAAAAAGGCAACATGTGGTGCTCACATAAAGAATATATTTCTATATTTTTTACAATCACCATTTCTCTGTAATCTTCTTTAAACATGGCCGAACGTAAAATCTCTTCTGGATCTTCATTGTAGCCCTTGGTTAAAAACTGTAAAGATTTTGCAACACGTATTGGCGTTTTTAACAAACCTTCTCTTTTAGGATCTTCTCCTAATTCAGATAGCACTTTTGAATACACACTAGATAGAGATAAAAGGGTAGTATCTGAAAGCTCATCTTTGCTATCTTTTTTCTTTACAGACTTGCTATTGTTTTTTATTTTTTTCAAAGTTTTTGATTTTAAGCCCTCACCCCAACCCTCTCCCAAAGGGAGAGTGGAAGTTTGGGATTTTTAATAATTTCTTAAAAATTTATATTGAAATTTAATGCGGATAAAAAATGGTTTTATCCAAAGTACTCCACAAAATTATTTTCAGTTTCGCATATTTTGATGCAATGTAATTGGGAGCCTAAATTTTTAATGGCAGGTTCCAATTGATTCCAAATGGCAATAGCCACATTTTCTGTTGATGGCATTATGTTTTTCATAAAATCAACATCAAGATTAAGATTTCTATGATCCATCTTATCTATCACCAATTCTTTTGTTATTCTACTCACATCAACAAGGTTAACAATAAAACCAGTATCAGGATTAGGATTGCCTTTTACCGTAACATACAAAGTATAATTATGGCCATGCCAATTAGGATTAGAACATTTTCCAAAAACTTCCAGGTTTTTACTTTCGCTCCATGCTGAATTATACAATTTATGTGCAGCATTAAAATATTCTCTTCTTGTAATATAAACCATATAATTAAATGGAGGTTTTAAAATTCAAGAACAAAGGTCTTAACAAATGAGGGAAAAACAAAATGGGGAGCATCATTTATAGATTTTCTGAAAATTATCAATATTGTCCCTCTCTGGAGAGGGATTAAGGGAGAGGAAATTAACAATACAATTTTCAGAAAACTATATTGCAAAATAATATGAAAAACTGAAAATATTTTCAATCACTTTTTCCATTAAAGAATTTTAATATCTTTGGCATTAATTAAAAAAATATTGAATGGAGTTTTCATTTTTACTCTACAAAATAATTTTAGCCCTTGTTGTATTTGGCATTTCTCTTTTTGTGGCAATGTATTCGACATACGCAGAGAGGAAAGTTGCTGCATTTCTACAAGATCGCTTAGGGCCTAATCGGGCCGGACCATTTGGGATTTTGCAACCCTTGGCAGATGGCGTTAAGATGTTTATGAAGGAAGAAATTATTCCTACTGTCTCCAATAAATTTCTTTTTATTCTCGGCCCTAGTTTGGCAATGCTTACGGCTTGTATGACGGGAGCTGTTATTCCTTGGGGAAAATCGCTCATTATTAATGGGACTTCTTATCCACTTCAAATTGCCGATGTAAATATTGGAGTGCTTTACTTATTTGGTGTGGTTTCTATTGGTGTTTATGGAATTATGATTGGAGGATGGGCTTCCAATAATAAATATGCTTTACTTGGAGCATTAAGAGCTTCTTCTCAAATGATTAGTTACGAAATTGCAATGGGCATGGCAGTTATTGCATTGATTATGACTACAGGCACTTTAAGTGTTGCTGAAATTTCTGCTCAACAAAGTACCGGCTTATGGAACGTATGTTACCAACCTCTTGGGTTTTTAATTTTCTTAATCTGCGCTTTTGCGGAAACAAACCGTACCCCTTTCGATTTGCCTGAATGCGAAACGGAATTGGTTGGAGGCTATCATACAGAGTATAGTAGTATGAAATTAGGCTTTTATCTTTTTGCTGAATACATTAACATGTTTATTTCATCGGCTATTATTGCAACCATGTACTTTGGTGGTTATAATTTTCCTGGCCAGCAAGCTTTAATGGATGCAGGAGTTGGGCACAATGCAATAGTGCTTTTAGGCGTTGCAGCATTATTTATTAAAATTGTATTTTTTATTTTCTTTTATATGTGGATTCGTTGGACTATCCCGCGTTTCCGTTACGATCAATTAATGAATTTAGGTTGGAAGATATTAATCCCACTTTCAATTTTAAATATTGTTGTTACGGGATTTGTACTATATTTAAAAGGAGTAATATAAACCCCTCTCTAACTCTCCCCTAAGGGGAGAGGACTAGGTCTGTGCGAAAATTAAGCAGGGGTGCTAAATAGAAAGAGGAGAAGCTTATATATAACTTTAATTAGAAATATAATTAGAACAAACTCCCTCCCCTTAGGGGAGGGTCGGGGAGGGGTGATATGCTAACAAATAGATCGAAAGTAGTAAGTAACAAAGAAATGAGCTTTATGGAAAAGCTCTATCTGCCTGCTATTATTAGCGGTTTATGGATAACGATAAAACATTTCTTTACCAAGAAAGCGACTTTTAATTATCCTGAACAAAAACGACCATTCTCTGAAGTATACAGAGGCAAGCATGTTTTAAAGCGTGATGATAAAGGTGCTGAACGTTGTACCGCTTGTGGATTGTGTGCATTGGCATGTCCTGCAGAAGCTATTACCATGACATCTGCTGAACGCAAAAAAGGAGAAGAAAATAAATACCGCGAAGAAAAATATGCATCTGTTTATGAAATAAATATGTTGCGCTGTATTTTTTGTGGCGATTGCGAAGATGCTTGCCCTAAAGAGGCTATATTTTTAACAGATGAAATTGTGCCTAGTAATTTTGAGCGAGGTGGTTTTGTGTATGGAAAAGACAAATTAGTAGAGCCTATTGATAAAAGGGTTGATGTGAGTAAAAGACAAACCAAACAAGTAAAGGAATTTAAAACGCATAAAGAGTTTCAACATAATAAATAAAAAATTCCAAACTTCCCTCTCCTTTTGGGAGAGGGATTAAGGGTGAGGGCTAATTAATGATACAATCTTACATTTTCTACTTTCTCTCAACCATAGCCATACTAAGTGGTATCATGGTTATTGCATCTAAGAATCCTATTCATAGTGTACTTTATTTGATCATTACTTTTTTTGCCATTGCAGGACATTATATTATGCTTAATGCACAATTTTTAGCTGCTGTACACATTATAGTATATGCCGGAGCTATTATGGTTCTTTTTCTATTTGTGATCATGCTTTTAAATATGAATGAAGAAACAGAACCCCATAAATCGACACTGTTAAAATTTGCAGGCACCATTGCCGGAGGTTTATTGTTACTGGTTTTGGTGGCTTCATTTAAAAATATAAACCTTACAAGTATTTCCGGTAATGATTTTGCAAGAGCAGATATCGGACTCGTAAAAAATTTAGGACAAGTTTTATTCAAGCAATTTTTGCTGCCATTTGAAGTATCGAGTATACTTTTTTTAGCGGCAATAGTTGGAGTGGTAGTACTTGCAAAAAAGGAAGCACAATAATTACAGGTTGCTGTTTGATGTTGTTTTCTAACAACTAACAACTAACAACTAACAACTAACAACTAATTTACAATGGAACACTTAAAAATGCTTCCCATAGAGCATTACATTTTTCTCTCCACCATACTTTTTTGTATTGGAGTAGCGGGAGTATTGCTTCGCAGAAATGCTATTATAATTTTAATGTCGGTTGAGTTAATGCTCAATGCGGTTAATTTATTATTGGCAGCATTTTCAGTTTTTCATGGAGATGCAGCCGGGCAAGTATTTGTGTTTTTTATTATGATTGTTGCAGCTGCAGAGGTTGCAGTTGGGCTCGCTATATTGATGGTTATTTATAGAAATAATCATTCAACTGATATTGATTTATTGAGTAAATTAAAATGGTAAAAATATTTACCGCAAAGACTCAGAGTCGCAGAGAAAAATTCTTTGCGCCTCCGCGCCTCTGCGGTGAAAAAATAATATTAATAATAAATTGTTGAGCAAATTGAAAGGGCAATATGAATATTGTAGAAAACAAATTATCTGAATTAAAACAACTTTGTTTAAAATACAAGGTTAAAAAACTTTCGGTATTCGGCTCTGTATTAACCAATGATTTTAAAGAAAATAGTGATATTGATTTTCTGGTTACTTTTGATGAAAATAAACTTGAGTTGTTAGATTACGCAGGCAATTTTTTTGACTTTATGGATGCTTTAGAAAATCTTTTTGGAAGAAAAATTGACTTAGTTGAAGAAAAGGCAATGCGAAATCCATATTTTATAGAAGAAGTAGAAGCGACAAAGCAAATGCTATATGCCGCAGCATAAAATAAAATTATACTTATCGCATATATTTGAATCAATTAATTCGATTCAAGAATATGTTGGAGAAACAAAAAATTTCAATTTCTTTAACAATAAAAAGATATTGAAAAGTGCAGTTGAAAGAGAGTTTACAACAATTGGAGAAGCTGTTAATAGAATTTTAAAGGCAGATCCAAATTTTAAACTTAATAATACAAGACAAATAATTGGATTGAGAAATAAAGTAGTTCATTCTTATGATAGCATATCTTATGAATTACTTTGGAGTATTATCATTAACGATTTACCAAAACTAAAAAAAGAAGTAGAAGAACTTTTACAAAAAGAATAACATTCAACAGATATTGATTTGTTGAGTACGTTAAAATGGTAAAATAAATTATTTACCACAGAGACACAAAGGCACAGAGAAAATTTCTCTGCGTCTCTGTGACTCTGTGGTGAGAAACTCAAAAAATTTAAATGACAAATTTAGTTTTCTTAGTTCCTTTATTACCGCTCATAGGCTTTTTATTAAACGGCCTATTGAATAATAAAATTTCAAAAAACCTAGCTGCCGCAATTGGAGTTTTATCCGTTGCGGGTTCATTTGCTATTGCAGCTGGAATTTTTCTTCAATCATTTCATGAAAGCAGCGCTTCTCATACCATTCAATATTGTACTTGGTTAAAAGCCGGTTCTCTTACTATTCCTTTTGAATTTTTGGTCGATCACCTTTCCATGCTTTTTATGCTCATCATAACAGGTGTTGGTTTATTGATTCATATTTACTCTGCTGGCTATATGCATGACGATGATGGCTTCAATCGTTTCTTTGCATATCTCAATTTATTTATGTTCTCCATGCTTATGTTAGTGTTGGGAGCAAATTATGTAATGATGTTTGTAGGTTGGGAAGGCGTTGGATTATGCTCTTACCTCTTAATTGGATTTTGGTATAAAAACCAAGAATACAATAGCGCTGCTAAAAAAGCATTTATTATGAACCGTATTGGTGATCTTGGTTTCTTAGCCGGTATGTTTTTAATGTTCTCTCATTTTGGAAGCTTAAGCTTTGCTGAAGTATTTGAAAAAGCAAAAGCATTTAGCACCAACGATACAGCAATTGTAGGCATCACACTTTTATTATTCATTGGCGCTTGCGGTAAAAGTGCTCAAATACCTTTGTTTACTTGGCTGCCTGATGCAATGGCTGGTCCAACTCCTGTATCTGCATTGATACATGCGGCCACTATGGTAACTGCGGGTATATACATGATTGCACGTTCAAATGTATTGTATACACTTGCACCTACTACGCTTAAAGTAATTTTAGTAGTTGGAGTTTTCACAGCATTACTTGGTTCTTTTATTGCGCTTACGCAGAAAGACATTAAAAAAGTATTGGCTTATTCAACCGTGAGTCAGTTGGGTTACATGTTTATTGCATTGGGCTTAGGAAATTACAATGCAGCTGTTTTTCATGTAATGACGCATGCTTTTTTTAAAGCACTTTTATTCTTAGGCGCAGGGAGTGTAATACATGCCATGAGTGGAGAACAAGATATTTTTAAAATGGGAGGATTAAGAAAGCATTTACCCATTACCAACATTACTTTCTTTATAGCCACTTTAGCCATTTCTGGATTTCCATTGCTGTCAGGATTTTTCTCTAAAGATGAAATTTTTGTTGCTGCATTGTCTTATTCTCCATTATTGTGGTTACCTATCAGCATTCTATTTTTCTTAACGCCTTTTTATATGTTCCGCTTGTATTTTCTTACTTTTTATGGTGAATACAGAGGTACTCAGGAACAAATGGATCATTTGCATGAATCACCTCAAATAATGACTATTCCATTAATGATATTGGCTGTACTTTCTGTAGTAGGAGGTTGGATAAATGCATCTTTATTTAATATTCATGGTTTAGAACATTTTTTAGAGCCTGTTTTTAGAAATTATACGCTTCCATTTTCAAGTGAAGGAAATGAAATATTGGAATACGGTTTAGCAGCAGTTTCATTAGTAGTGGTAATTTATTTGATCTGGTTAACCAATAATGTATTTGCTAAAAAAGAAGCTGAAAATCTTGCAGAAGAAGATATGTCTTTCTTACAAAAACTATCCTACAATAAATTTTATGTGGATGAATTGTATGCCTTTCTCATTCAAAAACCATTGGATTGGATTTCTGAAAAAACATACGAATTTATTGAGGTATCCGGTATTGATCAAATTGTAAACGGAACAGGAAGTTTTGTTGGATGGAGTAGCAATACATTAAGAAAATTACAAACCGGGCATATTGGTTTTTATTTATTTGCCATGGTGTTTGGAATAATAATGATTTTGGTTTTAAACTTTATAATTTGAAAATGTGGCAATTTGAAAATGTGCTAATTAATTTTTTTCTAATAGCATTCTATTTTCAAATTAAACCATTTTCAAATTTTCAAATTGCATTTTAATGATCATAGTTTTACTTTTATTAATTCCATTACTTTCAGCTTGCATTCTGCCTTTTGTAAAAGAAAAGCCGGGGCAGTTTGCCTTAATGGCTTCTCTTGCAGAACTGGCTGTTGCTGCTGTTGCTGCATTTCAATTTATTCCCAATTCATCTATTCAATTTGCAATTGACCAGCCTTGGATTCCTTCTCTAGGTATTAATTTTTATATGGGTATAGATGGAATCAGTTTAATGATGGTTTTACTAACTACATTTCTTACTCCATTAATTATTCTTTCTGCATTAAATAGAGAGTATAAAAATCCTTCGGCATTTTATGCACTTATCATGCTTATGCAAGTGGGCTTAATTGGCGTATTTATTTCTCTTAACGGATTGCTATTTTATATCTTCTGGGAATTGGCTTTAATCCCAATTTATTTTATTGCAGCATTTTGGGGAGGTAAAAAAAGTATTCCTGCAACCTTTAAGTTTTTTATCTATACCATTTTTGGAAGTTTCTTTATGCTTATTGCATTAATATACCTTTACTTTCAAACTCCCGGGGATCATTCTTTTACTTGGCAAGCATTTTCTACTTTACATTTAGATCGCGCTACACAAGGTTGTTTGTTTTGGGCATTTTTTGTTGCCTTTGCCATCAAGCTTCCCATTTTTCCATTTCACACCTGGCAACCCGATACGTATACTGAAGCTCCAACACCAGGAACCATGCTACTTGCCGGCATCATGCTTAAAATGGGTATTTACGGAATTATTCGATGGATGCTTCCAATTCTCCCATTAGGTTTACAAGATTACGGAAAAACAGCCATTATACTTTCTGTTATTGGAATTGTATATGCATCCATCATTGCCATTCAACAAAAAGATTTTAAACGCTTAATTGCATTTTCGTCAATTGCTCACGTTGGCTTAATTGCTGCGGGAATTTTTGCTTTTTCTCAACAAAGTATCGAAGGCAGTATTATGCAAATGCTTAGTCATGGAGTAAATGCAGTAGGATTATTTTTTATTGCCGATATTATTTTTTCTCGCACGCAAACCAATACCATTTCAAGTTTAGGAGGTATCATCAATTCAGCTCCAAAATTTGCTATACTATTTTCTATTATCATGTTTGGAACTATTGCGCTTCCGCTAACCAATGGTTTTTGGGGAGAATTTTTATTGCTTATGGGGGTTTTTCAATACAATGCTTGTTTGGGTGTAATAAGCGGACTCACTGTAATTTTAGGTGCCGTATACATGTTGCGTTCGTATCAAAAAATAATGTTGGGAGAAAACAATGCCTTAACAAAAGATGTAACAGATTTAACCATGAATGAAAAAGCAGTTCTTGTTCCCATTGTAATAATGGTAATTTGGATGGGATTGAATCCAGAGTTTTTTATGCATTTTGCAAGACCGGCTGTTGAAAATATTATGTCAATAGCAGGGAGTAGTGGATTAATTGGAATAAAATAAGTAATTGAAAAATTACAAATTGTAAGATTGGAATATTCCATTTTACAATTTTCAATTTGGTATAAATAAAAAATTAGAAGATTATAAATTGTTTATAATTTTTTCAATCTTCCAATTTTTCAATTTTTAATTAAATGACAGTTTTAGTTTTATTATCAGTATTAGGTTTAATAACATTGTTCTCTGGTTTTTCTTCAGATAAGAAATTGCCTATTTATCTTGGTATTGTGGGCTTAGCTGTGGTATTGGGTTTTAATTTTATGGGATGGGATCTTGCCCATAATGCCTACAACATGGTTGTTGCCGATAATTATTCAATTGCCTTTACTACAATAATGACATTTAGTACAATATTCATTTTATTCCTCCTTCCAGATTTTTCAGAAAAAGTTGAAGTACCACTTGCTGAAATTACTTCTCTCCTACTCTTTACTTTGTTTGGCGCTTATTTAATGGTTTCTTATTCCAATTTAGTTATGTTATTTATTGGCATAGAAATTTTATCCATTAGCTTATACATTTTAGCAGGTAGCAAAAAAAGCAATACAGCCTCTAACGAAGCTGCTATGAAATATTTTTTAATGGGTTCATTTGCCACCGGATTTTTATTGTTTGGGATAACACTTATTTATGGAGCAACGGGATCTTTTGATTTAGGAACAATTAAAACTTTTGTAACAGATCATGCAGCTGATACATCTACTTTATTATTAGTAGGTGTTATTTTAATGTTGATTGGCTTGGCATTTAAAATTTCAGCAGCGCCCTTTCATTTTTGGGCTCCTGATGTTTACCAAGGTTCGCCAAGTCTTGTTACAGGTTTTATGGCAACGGTTGTAAAAACTGCTGGTATAGCAGCTTTCTTCAAATTATTTTATACTTGTTTTATTCCATTAGCAGATTCTTGGAGAACTACCATTTGGGTAATGGCTGCTTTAACCATGACTATTGGCAATATTACTGCTCTTTATCAAACCACTTTTAAACGCATGCTTGCCTATTCAAGCATTGCGCATGCAGGTTATTTGTTGTTGGCTTTATTGGCACTTAATAATTTATCAGCCACAGCAATTTTATATTATGCGACTGCTTATTCATTGGCAACTATTGCTTCATTTGCAGTTTTGATTACAGTGCATCAAGCAAAACAATCCCACAGCCTTGATTCATTTAAAGGCCTGGCAAAAAACAATCCTTTTTTAGCTGTAATGGCAACTATTGCGTTATGTTCTTTGGCCGGTATACCGCCATTAGCAGGTTTCTTTGCAAAATTTTATTTGTTCTCTGCAGTCATTAAAGAACATTTTTATTGGATAGTTGTAATAGCAGTTTTAAATTCTTGTGTGGGAATTTTCTATTATTTCAGAATAATTGTAAATATGTTTAGCCCTACTGCAGAACAAGAAACCATTGAAGTAAGTAGTTTGTATAAAATGGTTATTTTTGTTTGTATTATTCTTTCTCTTGTGTTAGGCTTGTTACCGGATTTGATTTTAAGATGTAATTTATAAACGGATTTCAAAAACCAAACCCAATATTCATTCCCAATACAATTTTTAGAGATGTTTTAATAACTTCAAAGTCTGCTGGATCATCGCGCTTAGTTAGTTTTCCATATTGGTATTCGAGATAGGAGTTTTGTTTTACTCCTAAACCAAAATAAATATCAACCGCAGCCTGGTTCATTAAAAAGAACTGGTAGCCCATTACCAAGTTTTCGTTTATATAAATCATTCTAAAATAGGTTTGGTGCAAATAACTGTCTTGTGTTCCCATACTTGCTGTGGAATAAGAAAGAAAGGGAGCAAAATAAAATCCATCAGGAGAAACCTGGTCTTTAAAAGGATAGTATTTAAAGGCCAACTGTATTCTAAATCCTTTTATTGTATACTGAGATACTTGAGCATTTGTTTTCTTTAAGGTATCCATAATAATGGGCCATAACCAGAAATTCTTTGCTAAATACGATGCCCCTACTTGAACTGAAGTATGCGCTGAAGTTGGTGTTTCGTAAACCAATCTGTACTCCGATGTTAATGGAATACTACCCCAAAATGGACAAAATAGTCCGGTTTTAATTACATTTTGTTTTCTACTTTTTAATAAGTCAATGTTCGATTGCTTATCATCATCTTGAGCAAACGAGATAGATGCATAGAAAATGAATAGAAAAATAGAAATGCATTTCAACTTCATATTGTGCAAATTACTAATTAGTTCATCAAAAACAATCAAAAAAAAGTTTCACGTATGTCGTTTCAAGTTTCAAAAATGCCTTATACTAGAAACCAAATTATCCTTATCTTGCCTGAATCAAAAAGTACTACCTATGGACAATAAAATAATCAAAGGCGCTGAATTTTTAATTAAAAGTGCTGATCCTTCAACAATATTTATTCCCGAAGAATGGAATGAAGAACAAAAAATGATTGCTGCTACTGCAGAAGAATTTATTGTGCAAGAAATTCATTCAAGACTTGATGAAGTAGATTCAATGAATAATCCGGCACTTATGCCTAGTATTGTTGCGAAGGCGGGAGATTTAGGTTTATTGGGCACTTCCGTACCTGAAGAATATGGAGGCTTTGGCTTAAGCTTTAATACATCCATGTTATTAGCCGAAAAATCAGGAAAGGGCTTTTCATTTGGAACTGCATTTGGAGCGCATACAGGTATAGGCACATTACCCATTGTATATTACGGTACACACGAACAAAAACTAAAATACTTACCTGGCTTAGCCAATGGGAAACTAAAAACTTGTTATTGTTTAACAGAGCCCAATGCCGGTTCAGACGCCAATTCTGGAAAAACAAAAGCTGTTTTAACCGAAGATGGCAAGCATTATTTGATTACCGGCCAAAAAATGTGGATTACCAATGGTGGCTTTGCAGATATTTTTATTGTGTTTGCCAAAATTGGAGAAGACAAAAATCTTTCGGCATTTATTGTTGAGAAAAATTTTGGAGGAATAACAGTTGGGAAAGAAGAAAAGAAATTAGGCATTAAAGGTTCATCAACCGTTCAATTATTTTTTAATAATTGCAAAGTGCCGGTTGAAAACATGCTTTCAAAACGCGAAGACGGTTTTAAAATAGCACTTAATATTTTAAATATTGGAAGGATAAAGTTAGCAGCAGCAGTAGTAGGCGGAGCAAAAATGGCTATTACAACAGCTGTTCAGTATGCCAAAGAAAGAAAACAATTTGGTAAATCAATTACTGAATTTGGAGCCATTCAATTTAAATTAGCCCAAATGGCCATACTTACCTATGCATGCGAAACAGCCAGTTATAGGGCCGGACAATGTGTAGATGACGAATACCAAAGATTGAAAAAAAGTGGCTTACCTGAAGCAGAAGCAAAATTAAAATCAGTAGAAGAATATACCATTGAATGTGCTTTATTAAAAGTATTTGGTTCTGAAGCATTAGATTATGTGGTTGATGAAGCTTTACAAATACATGGAGGTATGGGCTATTCGGCTGACCTTCCATTAGAAAAAGGCTATAGAGATGCACGTATCAGTAGAATTTATGAGGGCACCAATGAAATTAATAGATTACTTTCAATTGGCATGCTGCTAAGACGGGTATTAAAAGGCGAAAGTCAAATTAATTTAAAAACTGAAGTTGGTAAAGTTCCCGGAGCAGTACTATCTCAACTATTTGTACCTGCTCCCTCAGGATTTTTAGCTTATGAAAAACATTGTGTTGCCAATTTAAAGCACCTTTTCCTTTTGCTTACCGCAACTGCCGGACAAAAATTGAAAAAACACTTAATTGATGAGCAAGAAATTGTAATGAATTTAGCCGATATTTTAATGGAAATTTATGTTGCTGAATCTGTTATTTTAAGAGTTGAGAAATTGTATAAAGTAAAAAACATGTCTGAAGATCAATTAAAAATACAAATCGCCATTGCTAAAGTATTTTTATATGAAGCCATGATGAAAATACAAAAATCGGGCTTAGATGCAATCAATAGTTTTGCAAGTGGTATGCAATCCAATTTATTGCTATTTGCTTTAAGAAAATTAGCAAAAGTAAAACATATTAATGCCAAACAGCTTCGAAGAGAAATTGCACAGCAAATGATTACAGAAGGAAAATATTGCTTTTAAGCGTATCAAAACTTAATTTTGATGTAGTTTTAATTTTTAAGAAATATATTTTCTGACGCTTCGACTCCGCTCAGCGTGACAGTCGAGCCAAGGTTATTAACAAAAAAATTACATTTCAATTTTCATTAAAACAGTAGCATTATGAAGTTTAAGTGGTTAAAATATTTCTTCATTTTTACCGGTCCTATAATTGGAATGTTTGGATTAACCTTACACGGTTGGTGGACATGGGCTTTACCCATCTATGCCTATGTAGCCATTCCTCTTATGGAATTAATTATTCCGCAAGATGTAGCAAATTATTCTCCTGAAGAAGAAGAAAAAGTAAAGAAAAGTCGTTTTTACGACTACATTTTATATTCATTAGTACCCCTGCAATATTTTCTCCTCATCTATTTTTTATTTTCATTACAACAAGATGGATTACAATGGTATGAAATATTAGGGCGTGTAACCACATTTGGCTTATCATGTGTAACCATTGGCATTAATGTGGCACACGAACTAGGTCATAGAGTAAAGGCTAGTGAACAAAATATGGCAAAAGCGCTTTTACTTACCTCTCAATACATGCATTTTATTATTGAACACAATCGCGGGCATCATAAACGAGTAGCTACTGATGAAGATCCTGCATCCGCTCGTTATGGTGAAACCTTATATGCTTTTTGGGTGCGATCTATTCGATTCAGCTATTTATCTGCTCTAAAGCTAGAGGCTGACAGATTAAAAAAAAATAATATTTCCGTATGGTCATTACAAAATGAGATGCTACAATTTGCCGTATTACAAGTAACTTTAATTGTTGCAATTGTTGCTGTATTTGGACCGATAATTTTATTATGTTATTTAGGTTCCGCATTCTTAGGAATAATACTATTTGAAACCGTAAATTATCTTGAACATTATGGATTAAGAAGAAAAAAAATAGATGGAGACAAATTTGAAAGAGTGCTACCTGCTCATTCCTGGAATTCATATCACTTTGTTAGTAGTGCCTTATTATTTGAAGTTACACGCCATTCTGATCATCATTACTTAGCTAGCCGTAAATATCAAATATTAAGAAGTTTTGATGATGCTCCTAAATTACCCTCAGGATATTCAGTAATGATACTCTTGTCATTTATTCCACCTTTATGGTTTTATGTTATGCATCGCCACATTGAAAAACTTAAAAATGAAAAGCTCATTAATATTGCTGTTGTTTAAATCTTATCTGTATAATCAAAAATACAATGAATAGAATTTCTAGTTTATTCTTATTGGCTTTATGTTTGTTCTGTGGGTGTAAAAAGGCCCAAGAGTATAAACTTATAGCGGGAGAATGGAAACTAGAATCAGGTTATATGAATCACAGCTCTTTTAATATTTTAAATCAAGTAATGCCATACTATGCCAGTGATTCAGCAAGTTGTTATTTTCAAATAATATTTGAAAATGATGGTACGGTTTATGGCAACTACTATACTTTTGATACACTCAATTATTTTGTTGTGGGTGAATGGAAACTGAAAAAATATAATTTTTTTTATATAAAAATTGATCAGTATTTAGATGGTACATTTAATGCCGAAGAATTGGGTGATGGATATTTAAAATTAACATCTGACAATGATTCTAATACTGTTTCTTATTTAGGTTTAGGCAAGGTATATGCTGAATTAAACATACACCTAGAAAAAAAATAACATTTTAATTTTTAATTTCTATGAAGTATTTATTTTTAGTTTTTTGTATTACAATAGGCTTTTCGTTTACCTCATTTACAACTGATGATAGCGGTTGGACTCTTGAAAAAAATGAAAATGGAATAAGCATTTTTACTCGAGCCTATCCTAAATCAAGCTATAAAGAATTTAAAGCCGTGATGACGGTACAATCTAGCCTGAGCTCTCTTATTGCACTAAAAAATGATTTTGAAAATTATCCTGCTTGGTACCATGAATGCCCTGAAGCTCATACCCTAAAAATAATATCTCCTAAAGAAGGCTATTATTATATCACTAAGAAATTGCCGTGGCCATTTGATGGTAGAGACATGATTATTCATTATTGGACAACACAAGATATGAGTGATAAATCCGTTACCATTAAAAATGTTGCGGAAGGTAAATATCAAGAAGAAAAAAGCGGCTGGGTGCGAATTTATGATTTAAATGGTTTTTGGAAGTTTACACCCAAAGGAAATGGCAATATAGAGGTTGTGTATCAATTACATGCAGAACCTAACGGCAGCATACCTGCCTGGCTAGCGAATAGCACTGTAGTAGATACACCCTTTAATACTTTTATGAAAATGAAGGATATGATTAAACAGCCCAAATATGTTAATGTAAAACTTCCTGATATAATTGAATAAATGTAGGTTGAACTAAAATTAATAAGAACTAATTTTACGTACCCTGATTAAAAATATTTCTAAAAATGAAAAAAACTATATTATCGTTATTTGTTCTTATTGCTCTATTTTGCTCATCTTTTACCACATTAGATAATAGCAATTGGACTCTTGGCAAAACCTCAAATGGTATTACTGTATATACTCGTGCTTATCCCAAATCAGAATACAAAGAATTTAAAGGCGTAATGACTGTTCAAGCAACCATGAGCTGTTTGTTGGCTGTAATGAAAGATGTGGATAATTATCCCAATTGGTTTTTTCAATGTCCGGAAGCACACATGATTAAAACATTGTCTTTTAAAGAAGGTTATAACTACATGACTTATAAAGTTCCTTGGCCACTTGATAGTAGAGATATGGTAATTCATTATTGGGTAAATGAAGATATGAGCGATAAATCTGTTACTATTAAAACCGTTGGAGAACCTAATTATATAGCTGCTAAAGCTGATTGGATTCGTGTTCAGGAATTAAATGGTTTTTGGAAATTTACTCCAAAAGGCAATGGCATGATAGAAGTAGTTTACCAATTGCATTTAGAGCCTAATGGCAGTATACCTGCTTGGTTGGCAAATAGCACAGTTGTTGATGCGCCTTATAATTCAATGCTTAAAATGAAAGATGTAATTAAACAAGCAAAATACTCTTCTGCAAAAATTGCTGAAATAGTAGAATAAGTTTTGATGAATATCCTTTATATTCGTGGATAAATTAAAACCGCAAAAAACTTTTGTTCAGTTCTGAAATTATAGGAAAATTTAAAGCACATGTTACTCCTTTCTATTTCTATGATATAGAACTTTTAAAAAAAACCTTAGAATCAGTTCAAAAAGCAGCTTCTCCCTATCATTTTATGGTGCATTATGCACTAAAAGCCAATTCTAACCCCACTCTATTAAAATTAATTTGTGAATATGGCCTAGGGGCAGATTGCGTAAGTGGCAATGAAGTTGCTAGAGCATTAGAAACAGGATTTACCAATGATCATGTTGTATTTGCAGGTGTAGGCAAATCTGATGAAGAAATAAAATATGCCTTATCACAATCCATTTTTTCTCTTAATTGTGAGTCTATTCAAGAAATTCAGGTAATTAATGGCATTGCAAAATCATTAAATAAAATTGCCAATATAGCATTACGCATTAATCCTAATGTAAATGCAAATACCCATAAACATATTACAACAGGCTTAGAAGAAAATAAATTTGGCATTAACCTTTGGGAATTAGATCAAGTAATAAATGTTATCAAACCTTTGCAAAATATCAATCTTATTGGTTTGCATTTTCATATTGGTTCACAAATTACCGATCTATCCAGTTTTAAAAATTTATGCATTCGTGTAAACGAAATACAACAATGGGCTATTGACAAACAAGTTTCTATTAAGCATATCAATATGGGAGGCGGATTAGGTATCAATTATAATGAACCAGATCAGTTCCCTATTCCTGATTTTGAAAATTATTTTACGCTTTTTGGAGAATTCTTAGAACTTCAACCCAATCAAACGGTTCATTTTGAATTAGGCCGTTCTATTATTGCCCAATGCGGAAACCTAATTTCAAAAGTATTGTATATTAAAAATGGAAGTTCTACTGATTTTGTTATTCTAGATGCCGGCATGACAGATCTGTTACGCCCCGCTTTATACCAAGCCTATCATAAAATAGAAAATCTTAATTCTACAAAAGGGAAGAAGAAATACGATATCGTTGGACCTGTTTGCGAAAGTACCGATTGCTTTGGAAAAGCAATTACAATGCCTGAAACAAAACGAGGAGATTTACTTGCAATAAGAAGTGCTGGTGCTTATGGAGAAGCAATGTCCTTTACTTATAATCTCAGAAAAATTCCATCCTCTATATTTTCCAATAACTTATAAAAGGGTATTAGTAAAATTATTCTAAACTTCTTCTTTTTTATTTGGAGAGTATTGAGCTAGGGTATAAAAAAGAAAAATCCCGCCTAAAGCGGGATTGAAAGGCATAAATAAATTCTTATTAGAATTTATTATTTTTTCTTGCTAGGCTTAGCTTTAGAAGTTTCAGCTGCAGCAGTTGCAGTTGCAACAGAATCATTAAAAGCTTTTAATCTTGCTTCTTCTGCTACTTTTTTAAGAGAATCAGCAACAGCTTGTTGAGCTTCAGCTTGTTTTAATGAATCAGCAGTAGCAACAGCGGCTAATGAATCAGCAGTAGCTTTTTCTTTAGCTGCTTTTTCTTCTGCACTTGGGCCACAAGCTGTAAATACAGCTAAACCTAAGATAGATGCGTAAAATAATTTTTTCATTGTAATTAAGATTGATTTTGATTGATTTTTGCTGCAAATGTATGAAGAAGTCAGCAAATAAAAGACCAAATAGGTAGATATTTTATAAGAAATATCAGTTAAAAATGAAATCTTTTACGTCACCATTTTTTAAAAATAAAAACCACTGCAAGCATAATAAACACAAAGCCAATTACATGATTCCATGCAAGGCGTTCTGTTTTAAAAACAATTATGGCAAATAATGAGAAAACAATTAATGATATACCCTCTTGAATAACCTTTAACTGAAAAATATTGTACGGACCGCCATTTGCTTCATAACCTATTCTATTGGCAGGCACCTGCAAGGTGTATTCAAAAAACGCTATTCCCCAACTGAGTAAAATAATACTAAATAAGCCTAATGAATTAAACCATGCATATTTTTTAAATTCTAAATGGCCATACCAAGCAAGGGTCATAAAAATGTTAGAAAGAACGAGAAGAATAATGGTATATATACCGCGCATAAGAATTTCGTTGTTTGTTACTAATTTCGCATTTATTATTTAAAAAACTAATAACGAAAAACTAACAATCAACAACGAAATTGCAATACATTCAATCTCATATTTTATTTATTTGCATTGTCATTTACATTGGCATTACAGTTTTGATTGGAGTGCTTACTTCTCGTTTGGTAAAAAATTCAGAAGATTTTGTTTTAGCTGGAAGAAAACTACCCTTGTTTTTATGCATCTCTGCATTATTTGCCGAATGGTTTGGAGCCGAAACTGTTTTAGGCTCCTCTTCTCAATTTGCTGAAAAGGGTTTGTATGGTGTAATTGAAGAACCCTTTGGGGCCGCATTATGTTTATTACTTATTGGAATATTTTTTGCTCGGCCATTTTACAGAATGAAATTACTCACCTTTTGTGATTTTTATAGAATTAAGTTTGGGCGTTCAGCAGAACTTTTATCCGGATTTTTAATGGTACCCTCCTACCTTGGCTGGATTGCAGCTCAGCTAGTAGCATTAGGCATCATGTTTAATATTGTAATGGGAGTGCCTTTAATTGCCGGCATTATTATTAGCGCATCCATTGTTTTAATCTATACATACATTGGTGGCATGTGGGCTATTTCTGTTACAGATTTTATTCAAACCATTATCATTATAATTGGCTTAGTTTTTTTGGGAGTAGAAATTGTAAATGCTGCAGGCGGATTAACTTCCGTATACCAACAAACACCGGATGGATTCTTTAAATTTTTTCCTGATCCAAAACCTTTGGATATTTTAGAATACATAGCAGCATGGATTACTATTGGCTTAGGCTCCATACCACAGCAAGATGTTTTTCAGAGAGTGATGTCGGCCAATTCAGAAAAAAATGCAGTGAGGGCACTAAGCATTGGTGCGGTATTGTATCTCAGTATTGCATTTTTGCCCTTACTAATTGCCTTGTGTGGCAAAATTTTATATCCTGAAATTTTAAAAGAAGGGGAGCAGCTCATTCCTACTCTAGTTTTAAAACATACAAGTGTATTTATGCAGGTATTATTTTTTGGAGCCTTAATTTCAGCCATATTAAGTACCGCCAGTGGGGCCATTTTAGCTCCGGCAACTGTAATGGCCGAAAATTTAATTAAGCCTCTCAGAAAAAAAACAATGACGGATAAAGAGATGTTGCGCATGTTACGTTTATCAGTAATTGTAGTTACAATTTTAGCTACAGCTATGGCAACATCAAGGTCTGATATTTATGAATTGGCTGGAGAATCATCGGCACTTAGTTTGGTTTCTTTATTTGTTCCGCTTGTTGCAGGCCTATATATAAAATCGGCAAACACACTGGGTGCAATACTTTCAATGATAATGGGTTTATTGGCTTGGATATTATCTGAATGGGTTTTTCATACCGAAGTACCACCTTTAATTATTGGATTGACATGTAGTTTTGGCGGAATGTTTTTGGGGATGTTATTGGGAGGAAAGAATTCTACAATGGTTAATGAAAATAATTTAGTTTGAAGTATTATTATTCCTCTGTTCCTTTTTTAGAAAAAAGAACAGAATTTAATTTCTGTTTTTAATGATTGAAATACGTTGCCCCAAAGATAATACTTAAATATATCCAAAGTAATGAAAACAAAATATGCATGATGGTTTCAAATGTTTTTCCTTTCCAAAGTGCAGCTGAGTAACCAAAGAATTGAATAAGCAATCTGATTGTCCAAAAAATGCACATTCCTAATGCTATGTTTTTTCCAAGATCGGTTTCAATAAGCTCCTTTGAGGATGTGATGCACAGAACTCCCATTAAAAACACCATAATGGCAACAAAGAAAGTATGCACATACATCATTTCTCTGTTAATTAAACTCAATGAGTCTAAGTCCTTTTTCCAATGAAAATATTTTGGAAAAACCACATGAATACATGATAATGCAATCAACAAAAAACCAATTATTTTATAATGTATTTCCATTTTTGTATAGTATAAAGGTTGAAATAAATGGAGTAAATTTTATTTCGTTTTTAATTTTAAGATCCGTCTTCTCAAACGTTTTATGCCAAGATTCTTTTGAGTAAAAATGAAAGGCTCCAATATTGTATGCTAAAAAATTAGCCATATCTCTTAAATGTTCTGTAATAAAAATTTGTCCTGTTGGTTTTATTATTCTTTTTAACTCTCTAAAAAAAACAATTCTCTCATTCTCATTTCTTATTTCATGTGCAGAAAATATCACAAATATTTTATTCACAGAATCATTTTCAAAAGGCAAATAATTTGTTTCAACCTGTTTAGTGCCATTAAATGGGGGATATGCTTTTCTTGCTCTTTTAATGGAAATTTCTGTATGTTTTAAAGGATCATAAAAATCAAGAACAATTAATTCTGCATTTTTAAATCTGTCTTTTATAATACTGCTTGTTTCATCAAAACCTGCATTAATATTTACAATTGTTCCCTGCATATTTTGTTGTTCTATCCAATTAAAATTATAAAGTCCGGATAAATCGTAAATATAAAATGAAACCAATAATGAAATAAAAATGGGAACAGTAATTAAAAGACAAACGAGGTATAGATATAATCTTAATTGGTTTTGACAATAATTAGCTATCAAAATTAAAAGCAATGACAAGCCAAGTGAAAGAAAATAAAAATGCCAATTGAAACGAATAATATTTACAATTCCTTGAAATGGCTTTCTCATTTTTCCCAGATTTCTATTTTACCTTTTTTCCAATAATATGGAATATTATTAATAATAAATGCATTTGCTAAAACAGCATTTTCAATATTTAGTAAACTTAAAAATGAAAAACTATAATCCACTACTTTTACTGGTTTAGGTATCCAATTTTGGCGAACACCTTCGATAATTAAAACTCTTTTTGTAAAAGAATCATAGGTAAATGTAAAAGGTAAAGGACCAGCAAATCTTCTTGCTTCTTTCCAATCGGCAAATGGAGAGTTCTTGGGCAATAAAACTTCTCTTTCAGCATTATCAATTTTGAGATTAAAATTTGATTGAACAGATTTTATTTCTTTTGTATTCCCTACTTCAGTTTGTATTATATCTGTTGTTGTATAACTGTAATGGGTAAAAATATTACCTAGCAATTCCATTTTCTTTTTGTTGGTCTCTGATTTAAGAATGTACAATCCTCTTAAATTTTTTCCGGCAGTATTGGTATATCTTACAAATATTCGGTATCCGATTAAGAAAAAATCATTACCCATAAATTTGGGAAAACCTTTTGGTCTAAGACCTTTTGTTTGCACCATTGCAATTGCAATAAATGCCCATTTATCATTAAATGTATCTAAAGTCAAACATTCAGGAATGAGATGCTGTAGTTGTTCTTTGGGAATGGCAAATGTTAAAACTAGCGAGCTTTCAAAAAATGCTTCAACAGCAAAGGGGTGATTTTTAAGAAATGAAAGCATACTATGTTTTTTGAACTAATTTCTTGTTCAAATAAAATTCATTGTAGTAAACAGCAAGAATAAAAAGAAAAGCAAAAAATGAATTCCATTTACCCCAAAGTAATAAGTCAGGTACAAGAATAAATTCGAGCGTGTTCATTACAGCCACAATTACAATTTGAGCAATGGTATTCAAGCGTGTTTTGATACCACTTAAAATCCAAATAGCCATTCCAATTTCAGAAAGTCCAATTAAAAACGTTAATGGCCTTGAATAATCATTACCTAAAATTCTTGCTACTATTTGTTCGTGTCTTGGAACAAGATTAAGCACTTTACAGAAAAATCCATTTACAATCCAAACTATTGATATGCAATAAGTAAGTATTTTATGGATTTTTTCAGCTGACATTATTTTGCAAATTTGTTTATCATTCTTTCTCCCCAAATGCCAAATCACCGGCATCGCCTAAACCAGGTACAATGTATTTATGAGAATTCAATTCAGCATCAACTGCGGCAATCCATAATGTAGTATTTGATGGAAGATTGTTTTTTACATATTCTACTCCTTCGGCACTGCCTAAAACAGAGACAATATGTACATGTTTGGGATTGCCTTTTTTTAACAATGCCTGATAACCCAATACCATTGAAGCTCCACTGGCAAGCATGGGATCTGAAAGAAGTACTGTTTTATTATTAAGCGATGGGCTCGATAAATATTCAATATGGATATCAAATGAACCATCGGTAGCATGTTTGCGGTAAGCAGAAATAAATGCATTTTCGGCTTTATCAAAATAATTAAAAAGACCTTGATGAAGCGGAAGTCCGGCTCTTAAAATGGTTGCCAATACGGGTTGGCTAGCCAATACAGGAACCTTAGCAATACCTAAAGGCGTGGTAACATCTTTTTCTTTCCAATCAAGCTGTTTACTAATTTCACAAGCCATAATTTCTCCTATGCGTTCCATGTTTTTTCTAAAGCGCATACTGTCTTTTTGAATAACAACATCTCTTATTTCTGATAAGAATTGATTAATGATAGAAGTTTGTTGGTTGAGAATATGAACGGTCATAGGATATAATAAATTATTTTTTAAACCACTTAATAATTGAAGGCAAGCTATTTTTTTTGATTCGCAAATATACTGATTCTTTTGAACCAAAACCTTGGTAAAAATGAGCTAAACCGGGTATTACAGATCCTTCAAAATCAAGAATAAGGTTTTGATTACAATGTTCTGCAATGAACCTATCAATTAACAAACGTATAGCTCCAGTTTTTTTTGCTTCATCATTTGTTCCTGAAAATATAAAGATATAACGGTTGTGACTATGAATAAAAAATGCTCCTGCACACAAACTTCCTTCTTTAGTAAATGCGCCTAATACCACTACCTGATTTTTTTGTTGAAGAAAATGAATTAGAGATTCTAATGTTACATAATCTAAACGTTTGATGTTGCCAATATCTTTGCCTCTATTGCTTGAAAATATTTTGATAATTTCCTTAACCGATGCATCGGGTATTATTTTGACCCCATTCTTAATGGCTAATTTTATATTTCTTTTGGTATCTCCATTATAGTTTTTTATAATTTGCTCATGTGTTTGACTTAAGTTCAGTTCGTAATTTACACGTTTAATAATTTCATAATTTTCATCTACAAAATTATTGGCAGCATTGATGTTTGCCTCTATGAATTTAAATTTGGCAGGAATGGCTAATATAAAATCCGACACAGATGTATCAGAAAGTTGTTCTCGAGAAAACACCCCTAATTGTTGCGTAAATAAGGGAGGATATAAATAAGGGATTCCATATTTTTTTTTGAAAGGCAAGGGCATTACTTTGTCATAATCACCATCAATTAAGCCATCCCAATAGGGAGAAACAATATCTAAATACCACGAATAAGGATAAATAGTTCCATTGTATGCCTGTTCAATACAGGCATCCCATTTTTGTTTGTCAATTTCATGATGTTGAAGATATAATGGCATTTACAAAAAAGGTATTTCAATATTTTTGCCCTCACCCCAACCCTCTCCCAAGGGAGAGGGGGAGCTTGGAATTATTTCTAAATTGAATAAATTCTTTTCCATTAAGCAATCATCCTATTAGCTAATTAGCTAATCATCTCATCAATTACTTACCGCTTCTTTTACAACATCTTCATATAAGTTCTCCCAGCCTTTCCAATGTTTTTGTCCGCTAAAAGCTTCATTATGCCATAATAAAATAAAAGTTCCATTTGTATTTTTAATTTCATTAATAATTGGCCGTACTATTTCCATTACTTTACTAGGCTGAACTCTCATATAATATTTCAGCGTTGCATCCATCACTGCAAAAGGGTGAACCTTAAGACTTGTTTCCATCTCCTTTTCTAAATCATAAAAATAAAAAGAATTAGAGGTGCCTGCTCTAAAACCTATATCTGATGCATAACCCATACTGTAATCTTCTCTTATCTCGTATTCAATTAAATTTCTATAAGTATCAGGAAATTTTAGTTTCAGAAAATGCTGTCTACTAATATGAATTTCTCTATGCAATAAATGAGATAGGCGTTGTAATTCTATTTTTATTTTTTCCGGATTTTTATTAGATGCAAAAGAAGGATGTATACCAACTAAAGCATTATCGGCCATTGATTTAATTAAACTTTGAAAACGCCTGTTGTGAATGGAAATATTTTTATCATGCAAATCATAATCTCCCACCAAGAAAAAATAAATTAAAGAAAGATTGTATTTATGCTGGATTTCTAACTGTTTATCAAAAGTATCATAGGGATCTTTTTCAATTCCTGATAATACTTTAAAACGTTCTCGTATATCATGTGAATTTAATTCTAATAATGACTTGAAAAAACCAGCTGCATTTCTTGTAATACCTTTTCCCAAATAAGAATAAGCATGATCAATATCTATGGAAGAAATAAACGAATACTTTCTAGCTTTGAAATTAATTTCAGGAAAATGCTGAAGCGTAATTTCTTTAATTTTTTGTATCCAATAATCTACAACCGGTTTATGTAAAAAATTGTGTTGATAGGCTAAACTCTCAGCAGCTTCATAGCGATCAAAAATATCTCTTTTATGTGGTAAGTACTCTTCATACCTGCTAATCAAATAAAAAGATGCTGCAAAAAAATCAAAGGGGATAGCAGATTGATTACTGGTAGGAAAAAAAGCAATATTATTTTCCCATTTTGTTATTTCAATTTCAATTGAATTTAATCCTTTTTCAAAAAGCAATGGAGTAGATTCAAAAAATAATTCTTGTGGTAAAATTTTTTCAGTTGAATAATTAATTTTTTCAGTAGTACAATTTATATACTCTTCTTTTGAGCTTGTATATTGAAGGGTAATGCCAAGAACAACATCAAAAATATGATCAAAGATATATTTAAGGCGTGGTGTTATTTTTGGAGAATATACAAACAGCATTTTAGAATTGTAGTTTTCAACACCATTAGATTCTATTGTAACCACATAGAAACATAGGGTTTCATTATTTTATTTTTCCGTAACAACTAATATCTAAATATTTTTATCTAAAATTATTGAAACAATTGTAGCTCCAAAATATTTTTTAGGTTTCAATAGGTTCATATAGATTAGAAGCTACGCTTCTTTTCTACTCTCTGTTTTAAAATTTATTTTCTATGTATACCACTGCTTCTACTATTGCTCATTCTATGGAAATCTATCAAATAATATTAATCTATGTATCTATGTGGTTAAAAAATTTGAAATTATTTAGATCTTTTTCTATTCTTAAAAATATCCATTGCCATAAAAACAGCCGAACGAAATGAATTTTCTGACGCTACATTTTTTCCGGCAATATCATAGGCTGTGCCATGGTCAGGCGAAGTTCTAATAACTGATAAACCTGCAGTATAATTTACCCCACTTTCAAAAGCCAATGTTTTAAACGGTATTAAACCTTGATCATGATACATGGCTAAGATGGCATCAAACTTTGTATACTGAGCTGTTCCAAAAAAACCATCAGCAGGATATGGACCAAAAACCATCATACCCTTTTCTGTTGCTTGCTGAATAGCTGGTGTAATAATTTCCTTTTCTTCAGTACCCATAGTGCCATTTTCTCCTGCATGTGGATTTAATCCAAGCACAGCAATCCTAGGTTTTGATTTTCCAAAATCTTTTAATAAAGATTTATGTAATACAGTAATTTTAGAAAAAATGGAAGCTGTATTTAATTTAGAGGCAACTTGACTCAATGCAATATGTCCGGTAACCGTACCAATACGAAGCGTATCGTTAACCATAAGCATCAATACATCTTCTGATTTAAATTTTTCTGCAAAATATTCTGTATGGCCCGGAAATTTAAACCCTTCTTGCTTAATGGAATGTTTTGAAATAGGAGCTGTAACCAATACATCAATTTTTCCTTCTTGCAAATCTTTAACAGCGGCTTCAATAGATTTAAAGGCATATTTACCGGCATCTTCAGAAGCTGTGCCTAATTCAATTCTTGTTTCTTCTTGCCAACAATTAATTACATTTAATTGATTATTTACCAAGCTATCCGTACCTCGAGCAACATTATAATTTACATTACTGTTTAATGCCTTCTTATGATAGGATAATACGCGAGTTGAACTATACAATACGGGAGTACACAATTCAAACATGGTTGGATCAGAAAAGGTTTTAAGAATTACTTCAATTCCAATACCATTAAAATCACCTTGAGAAATACCTACTTTTATTAATTCTTTTGGAACAATTTTATCTTGTTTATTATTCATGTTTAAGTTTTATTGTGTGTTCTCCCTCTCCCTTTGGGAGCGGGTTGGGGTGAGGGCTTAGTTATTTAACACTCCTCTTGAAATTACAATTTTTTGTACTTCCGATGTTCCTTCATAAATCTGAGTAATTTTTGCATCACGCATCAAACGCTCAACATGAAATTCTTTCACATATCCATAACCTCCATGTATTTGAACAGCCTCTACTGCAGTATCCATGGCTACTTTTGAAGCATATAATTTTGCCATAGAACTTGCCATGTCGTAATTTTTATGCTGATCTTTTAACCAGGCTGCTTTTAAACACAATAAACGCGCTGCATCAATTTGTGTGGCCATATCAGCTAATTTAAATTGAATAGCTTGGTGCTTGCTAATTTCTTTGCCAAAAGCTTTTCTTTCTTGTGAATATTTTAAGGCTAATTCATATGCTCCTGAAGCAATACCCAATGCTTGAGATGCAATACCAATTCTTCCTCCACTCAATGTTTTCATGGCGAATTTAAATCCAAAACCATCTTCACCAATTCTATTAGCTTTGGGAACTTTTACATCCGTAAACATTAGAGAATGCGTATCGCTTGCGCGAATGCCTAATTTATTTTCTTTATTGCCTACCACAAAACCCGGCATTCCTTTTTCTACAATCAAACAATTAATGCCTTTATGACCTTTGGCAACATCAGTTTGTGCCATCACAAGGTATACAGAAGCAGAGCCTCCATTGGTAATCCAATTTTTTGTACCATTTAACAAATAATGATCCCCTTTATCAATAGCCGTAGTGCGTTGAGAAGTTGCATCAGATCCTGCTTCGGGTTCTGATAAACAAAATGCCCCTATAATTTCGCCTTTTGCTAAACGGGTTAAATATTTTTGTTTCTGTTCTTCATTTCCATATTGTTCTAATCCCCAACAAACAAGTGAATTATTTACTGACATAATTACCGAACAGCTTGAATCAACCTTAGAAATTTCTTCCATAGCCAACACATACGAAATAGCATCAAGACCTCCGCCACCATACTTGGGATCTACCATCATTCCTAAAAACCCCAATTCACCCATTCTTTTTACTTGTTCTTTAGGAAATTTTTGATGTTCATCACGATCAATTACTCCTGGCAATAACTCATTTTGTGCAAAATCACGAGCCGCCTTTTGTATCATTAAATGTTCTTCACTTAATTGAAAATGCATATTTCTAGGTTTAATGTTAAAAGTTTCAAAGTTCAAAAGTAAGCCATTTCAGCTAAAAATCTACAAGCAAATGGATAATTTTAAAATTCAAAACAATATTTAGCCTCTTTTTAAGATTATTCCCCTAAATTGTTACTTAGGGGGGCGGGCATTTTTATGATTTTGAAGAAAAAATGTCAAGCAAATCTCATTTTAATAATTCATATTTTTGATATTCCCTCATTCAATTTTTTTTATTGTGTAGCCATTATTTAGAATAAAAAGCATTTTTTTCCCTTATGAAACGATTCTTGATTTTAAATATTGTTTTAACGTTTATAGCAATTATTCTAGCTCAAAATTTACTTTGCCAAAATAGTGCTCCGGTATGTGTTACTTGGTCACAATGCTATGGAGGCTATGAAGATGACGATATTTTTACTGCAAAGGCAACACCGGATAGTGGCATCATAATGGGAGGATTAAGCCAATCGAGTGAAGATGATTTACATAAAAATAATGGAGATTACGATTGGTGGATTTTAAAAATAGATCAAAATAGAGATACCGTTTATAGTGTGAGCTATGGTGGATCTAAATATGATAAATGCAGGTATGCAATAGGAAACAAAGAAGATGGAAGCTCAATGGCATTTGGATCATTACATTCATTGAAAGATGGAGATATTGATACCTCACAAATTGTTGGAACTGCTGATAGCGGATGGTGGCTGTTAAAGCTAGATGAAAATGGGAAAATGGTGTATCAAAAATTATACAATGGGGAAGGCTTACATGGAGGAAGATCAATGTTGCAAACAGATGTTGGTTACTTGCTTTGCGGTTGGTCTACTTCAACTACAAACATTTTTGCCGGAAACTATGGATCGTACGATACCTATTTAATGAACGTAGATAAGGATGGCAATACCCAATGGGTAAAAAACTATGGTGGGTCAGGTTCTGATAGATGTAGGTCTGTTATAAAAACACTTGATGGTGGATACGCTTTTAATGGCGGCAGTTATAGTAATGATTCAGATTTTACTGCTCAAAACCACGGACAAAGAGATGTAATGGTAGTTAAAGTAGATTCACTGGGTAATACCATTTGGAAAAAATTATACGGTGGTGCAGGAATGGAACATGCATTTGGTTTAGCATTGGATTGGGATGGCAATTTTTTAGTTGCAGGAGAAGATTCTGCCGCCTCAGGAGATTGTAACAATGTACACGGGCAGTACGATGGTTGGATATTAAAAATAAACCAAGCAAATGGAGATACACTATGGACATTAAATTTAGGTGATAGTGGCTATCAAACAGCTATGCGTTTTTTGCCTCTGCCGGATAAAGGATACATAGCACTTCTATCATCAAGTAGTAGCGGTAACAGTTCAGATAAAATAGACAGTACTACATCCACATTAGGTCATGGGGATATTTGGTTAATGAGATTAGATTCTAACAGAAATACTATCTGGAGCAAACAATTTGGGGGCTCATGGGGAGAAACGGCAAACGACATCCAAATTTTTGATACCGGTTATATGGTTTGGGGACTTACGGCATCGTCTGATGGAGATGTTTTAGGTCATCATTCAGCAAAGAAAAATGATACCAATAAAGATGTATGGGCATTCTTTGTAGTGGATTCAACCTTATTTAAGGCTGATACAACTGCAAGTATCAAAAATCCTTTTGCACATGAAAACTTTAACTTTACCATTTTACCTTCTCCCAATAATGGAAAGTTTTCAGTACAAATAAAATTATTGAAGAAACAAGATCTTGAAATGGAAATCAGCAATGTTATTGGACAAAGTATAGAAAAATTAAAACTCACTTATAGTGGCGAAAAATTAAATCAGAAAATAGATTTATCGCATTACAAAAACGGCATTTACAATATTACAATAAGAAATACCTACCAGCAATTGACTAAAAAAGTTGTTATTCAAAATTAATTCTCATTTTTATATTTTGTTGTTTAAGCAAAAATGAATAATGATGGATATACATGAATATAATGTTATAGGTCTTATGTCAGGCACCTCTCTGGATGGACTTGATATTGCACATTGCAGTTTTAAATACCATGATAACAAATGGAGTTTTAAAATTTTAGAAGCCGAAACAATTTTCTATTCTGAAACATGGGTAAATAGATTAAAAAATCTTTCACTACAAACTGCCTTTGAATTTGTAAAAACCAATATCGAATACGGACATTTATTGGGAAGCTTAACAAAAAACTTTATTGAGAAATATAAATTACAAATAGATTTAATTGCTTCACATGGCCACACTATTTTTCATCAACCCCAATTAAAAATTACTTCTCAAATTGGGGATGGAGCAGCAATAGCTAGCCATTGCAATATTCCCATAGTATGTAATTTTAGAACTTTAGATGTTGCTTTAGGAGGGCAAGGTGCTCCATTAGTACCTATTGGAGACCAACTTTTATTTAGTGAATATACAGCTTGTTTAAACTTAGGTGGCATTGCAAATGTATCATTTGAAGACCTCTCCCCTAGCCCCTCTCCAAAGGAGAGGGGAAGAGTAGCATTTGATATTTGTCCGGTAAATATTGTGGCAAATGAATTAGCACAAACAATTGGAAAAAAATACGATGATGCTGGGAAAATAGGCGCAAGCGGGAAAATAAATACTGAATTATTAAATCAATTAAATGCAATTGATTTTTATTTTCTTCCCTTTCCAAAATCATTAGGACGTGAATGGATTGATGAAAAAGTTTTTCCCATCATCAATAGTTTCAACATTTCTATAGAAGATAAACTCTGTACCTTTTACGAACATATAGCCATTCAGATTAGCAATGTGCTAAACAGAAGTTCAACGTTCAATGTTCAACGTTCAATGTTGTTTACTGGAGGAGGAGCCTACAATTCTTACCTCATTGAAAGAATTAAGAAATTATCCCAACAACAAATTGCAATTCCTGAAAAAAAAATAATTGAATTTAAAGAGGCTTTAATTTTTGCTTTTTTAGGGGTATTACGCATACGCGGAGAAATAAATTGTTTGAGCTCTGTTACAGGAGCTCAGCGAGATTCTGTTGGAGGAGCTATTTATAAAGGATAATGCCCAGTTAAGAATAGAAAAATAATTACTATAATCATTACCTATTTGAACGAATTAGCATGTTTATAAGTAATAATTTAAAAATTTTGCAACACTTATGATTAAATTACGTACAACATAAAAATGAAATAATATGAAGTCCCTTTTTTTTCTGTTTTCTCTTTACTTTATACTTCACTTGAATCTCTCAGCACAAAATTGTGATACTGTACAAATAGGATCTAGAACCAATTTAGGTATTTATGGTGGCAAACCTCAGGATTTTTGTTATACAAATTCCGGAAGGTTATTTGCTTCTGTTGGAGTACCGTATTCATTGTTTACTTCTGATGACACAGGAAGTACCTGGTATCCCACTTTTCCATTTGACTCGTTAGAATATGAATGTGGAGTACGCGGATGGGGAGGGGGGGGGAATAGAATTATCAGCAATCAAAAAAATTGGGTAGCCACATATACACAAGAACCATTAGGGGGTGTAAGTTCTGCAGAAATTAGTTTTCAAAATGGAGATACCGGAACTTGGCATACTGCAATAGATCCTTATATGCTAGAATCATTTGGCTATGATACGAGTACTTTAACAAACATCTGCATGTCAGACTTTCATTTGTATGTTACGTTTGATAAATATATTGCCCGTATTGATACTTCATCAACAGATAGTGCTGATGTTTTTGATGTGAGTACAAAATTGATAGGATTTGGTTTTAATAATTTTATTGCAAGTATGATTGTAAGCAATAAACCTACGGGTTATCCTTATTATCTTGTTATCGATTCAGGTATTATTGCTAATTCATCGGCTTCCGCAGGAAAATTATACAAGTACAATGGAACATTTTTTAGTAAAATACCACTCCCCTCTGCTATGAAGGCTGTTGTTAAAGTATTTAATCATCCTCAATCAACTACAGGTGATACTATTTTTATTACAGGAAACGACACTGCCGACATTCAAATTACGTTTCGCTCTTTTGATGGAGGAAGTTCTTGGACCAATATTACCCCTAATCAAAACGGACCCAAATTATTAAGCGATGCAGACTATTGCCCCGTTTGGGAACCTCAAATGCCTTTAAGCAAGGGACTATTGTTAATTGATAATTCATCCGACATTTCAAAAGATTTAGGAAACACATGGATTGAATCTGCCGGTATTCCACAAAGTAGTGGCCTTAAATCTCCATCTTCATTAGCCATGCATCCTAAAGATACGAGCATTTTTTCTGCAGGTGCTACTCCCGGCACTTATCTAAGTAAAACAGGAATAAAAGGTCCATTGGTGCAACAAGCTGATAGTGGATTAGCAGCCATCTTAGTTCATAAAATTGATAAAACCAAAAATAAAACGGTTTTATACATTGCTACTGAATCAGGCTTGGCTTATACAACTAAATACAGTGATAATAATATTACTGCCATTGACAAATGGAAATCTCCTTACGGAATTTTTCCAATTGATTCTACTGATTTACCGGGAGGAGTTACTGCTGTAGTTATTAATCCTAATGATTCATCTCATGTTATTGCAGGAGCCAGCAATTGTATTTTTGTAAGCAAATCAGGACCCAATGGTTTTAAAAAAATTAATCCTAACAACTATTATTTAGGAATGACATTTACTCAAGATATTGCCTTTGTTACTTCTGATATTATAATAGCGGTTACAGGAACATCCGTGGAAGCAAATAAAGGTTATGGTGATATATGGAGATCCTCAGATGGGGGGTATTCGTGGAGCAATGTATCTCCTTCAACTTTTGGCACAGGTACTACAGTTGCTGTTGGATACGGGAAAACAGATACTGTAATTTATGTTGGAAGCGGTTTAATGAATGTTGAAACCGGATATTTATGGATATCTGCCGATTTAGGATTAAACTGGAGTATCGTAAATATTGGTCCTTCAGATTATACAAATGCCTCCAACACCGGTTTAACCATCAATGACATTGCTGTTGATACAAGAGGAAAAGACACATTGTATATTGCTGCAGGTTATGCTTATCAAAAAGCAATTGTTAAATCAACTGATGGTGGGCAAACCTATACGCAAATTAATATGGCTCCATCACGTTATTATACAGCTGTAGAAATTGATACTAAAAATCCGGATAGTGTGGTTTATGTTGCTAATGAAAATGATTTATATAAATATATTCCTGCCCTCGATTCCTCTATTTTGATCTCAACGGGTTTGCCGGGAGAAATTATGCATGATATTGCAATTGGTTCTGTATTGGTGGGCACCACAGTTGGATTTTATACTGTACTATTTGAGAATACTGATGTTGATATTACTACAACTGTAGAAAATTATACTACAATTAATGAAACATATCTCTATCCTAATCCCACCAGTAACTATATTACGATAAATATAAAGTCACTCGAAAATAATTGCAATACAAGTTTTGAGATTTGCGATGTGATTGGAAAATTGCAAGCCGTTAAAGTGGATCGTTTCAATAATAATTCTTTTAAAATCCATACAGAAAATCTTAGTAATGGTGTATATTTATTAAAAATTACAAACGGCAAATATTCATGCAACAAAAAAATAATTGTTGCCAAGTAAAAATAAACCATGATTAGAACCGAGGATATTTATGAACTCATAAAATCTCTTACACCTTCTGAAAAACGGTATTTTAAATTATTCTCATCCTTTGCAAAAAAAAATGAAGAAAATAATTATGTTACACTTTTTGATGTAATAGACAAGCTTCCTTCTTTAGAAAATATTAATGAAAATTTACAAAAGAAATTAAAAAAAACTTCTTTTGATTCAAATCTGCAGGCTACCAGAACTTATTTGCACACGCTTATTTTAAAAAGCTTAAAAAGTTACAACAACAGTTCAGCTTCTGATAAAATTGAAGACATGCTTAAAGATGTTCGTATTTTATACAGCAAAGGTTTATATACGCAAACCAATGAAATTTTAGATAAACTAGAAGAAATAACCTTACAAGAAGAAAAATACCATCACTTACTAGAAGCTTATGTGTATAGAAATAAAATGACACCCTATAGTGTTGACGAGTCCGGCAAAAGTAATATGGAACGCAGCAACAGCATATATGAAAAGTATAAAACCACACTTGCCATTCTTGATCAACAAACAGAATACAATATTTTATTTAACCGTATTAATGAATTGTATTTGGATAACAAACTTGTGCGATCAGAAGAAATAAATAAGCAATTGACTACAATACTTCAACACCCCTTATTACAGTCAAAAGATTTACCGGCATCATTTGAAGCCAAAAAAATATTTCATGCCATACACATTATCGGAGCTTCCTTTATTGGAAATGCAATAAAAGAAAATGAATTTTGCCATGATTTGTTAATGGTGTTTGAAAATAATCCTGAAAAAACAAAAACGAATTTCGCATTTTACACTTCAACCATTCGAAATTATATTAATAGTTCATTACATCTTTTAAAAACCGAAAACCTTGATGCTTGGATTAATAAATACCAAAATCTTCCTCAACGATATCCCGGTTCTATTACTCCTGAAAAAGGACGCATTATGCAGCTAATGGCCAGTGATTTTATGCTTAATTTATACATTGCCAATAATCAATTTTCAGAAGCTGATATTTATGTTAAAAATAATCTTGATAAAATAATTTCACTTTTAGATACAAAAAAATATAAAGTAAACACCAATAGCAGAATGTGGGGTACAGAAGTATCTTACAACATTGCATACATTGCGTTTGCCAATGGGCAATACAAAGAAAGCCTTAAATGGATAAATAAAATTGAAAATGAATCACACAAAGAAAATCTAATTCAAATTCAAACTTATGCTAAATTATTACGATTGATTTTATTGTTTGAATTAAACGATCCCTATCTCAATTATACCCTCCGTTCAACTTACCGATTTTTATTAAGGCAAAACAGATTACTTAAATTTGAAAAAACAATTATTGATTGCTTAAAATTTATTCCAAAATTTAATACTACTGAAGAGTTTCATAAATTTTATGAAACCATTAACATCAATTTGCTACCCTTATGGGAAAACGAGCTTGAAAAACGAAATCTCCGATCACTGAATTTATTGGCTTGGGCAAAAAGCAAATTGAGTAAAAAAAGCTTTACCGAAGCACTGGTTTCCATCTCCAAATAATCCAATTTTATCACTTTCCTGAATAAGTGTATTTAGATTTTATCCCCTTTGAATTTTAAATCAACACAAAACTATTGTTTGAATGTCAGATATTTACAATTAAAATTCACCTTGATTCAATGCCTCAGAAGCTCCTAAACCATGCATAAAAGGTTTTTAAAAGCATGCAAGTAAAAATATATTTGAACAAGTATTCTTTCACACCCCTAAAATTATAATTATGAAAAATCAAAAATTAAGTTTAAGCGATTTAAAAGTTAACAGCTTTATTACCTCTTTAGAAAACCAAAAAACAAATACAGTAAAAGGAGGTACTACTCCTGCTTGCGAAGTAGCTATTACTGTAACAATTGTTTCTATAGCAGCTACCGTAACAAGCATTATTATTATGGAATCAATTCAAGGCAATGGATGCATTTGCAATTCACATGCTGAATGCACAACACCGGCATGTAATTCAGTAATCCAAAATTGCTAATAAATGATATAAACAAACCCAAGCAACCCTGATTTTTTTATAAAGCCCCCAAGCCTATGAAATGTCCTAAATGTAAAAACCCAGAATGCGTTAAAAATGGCAATGCGAGAAATAAACAACGTTTCCTTTGCAAAGCCTGTAATTTTCAATTTCTAGAAATAAATGAAGAGGCCAATAATAAATTAGATAAAAAAAGACATGCACTTATTTTATTTATTCAAGGCTACTCCTATCGTTCTATTGCCAATTGGTTGGGAGTAGGCCATACGCTTATTTTTTTCTGGATAAAAAAATGGGAAGCCGTACTCTCTGAACTCAAAAAAAATAATGAACCTCAATATGTAAGCCTTTCGGAAATGAAAAACATGTTACAATCAAAAGAACAAGTAAAAAATTACAAGTTTATTTTATTGGATGTTGAAACGGATTTGGCATTTGTTTCTCAGCTTTCTATTGAAAAAATGAATCCCAAAGAAATCATGGAAATAAATACTTAGAAAAATCGGTTGCTGAGGTTCTCGAAGCAACCTTTAAAAAAGTCATCATTACAAAATAGAACAGAAACAACACATTTTAAATTGAATAGAACAAAAATAATTGCATAAAACTGAAACCTTTTGTTTTTTAACACGATATAAAGAATAAGATTCATAAACAATTGCTCCTTAAACTGATAAATAAAACATCATGAATAAATTTACAAAGCTGCTTTCTTTTATAACGGGTATAAGTGTGCTTATGCAGTCATTATTTCCAAATAGGCTCTATGCTTCCGTTTCAGGACCATCTTCTCCTGAATTTTCAAACTTCGAATCTGTTAACACCAACAACATGGTAAATGAATTTACCGGAGATTTTACCTACAACATTCCTGTAATTGAAATACCCGGAAGCAATGGTGGTGGTTACTCGCTCTCGCTTTCTTACCATAGCGGTGTTGGTGCCGAAGAAGAACCTTCATGGGTGGGTTATGGTTGGACATTAAATCCTGGAGCTATTATCCGTAACAAACAAGGTTTTGCTGATGATATTAATGCAGGAACAGTTAAATACTACAATAAAACAAAAACAAATTGGAGCGTTACTGCCGGTACAAATGGAAGCATAGGAATTAGGGCTTTTGGTATAGCTGCCTCAGCAGGATTAACTGATGTTCTTGCCTATAATAGTTACCATGGATTATCTACTTCATCTATACCTTATATAGGCTATCAACTAGGAGCTAAATCAACTACCATTTCATGGGATGGTGGAGAAAAAAAATATTCTTATTCTAAGTCAAGTCCTTTATCTGTAATGATGGATATTGTACAAAGTGTAGGTAGTCTTGCATCATGGTCAAATTATGTAAAATATGGGATAATGAATACCCCCTCATCCACCTTACAAAAAGTTTGTGGTAGTTCATACGCAACCATGGCCTCTGGTCAAGGAGTTTCTTCTAGCCGTTACGGTGCTTATACATTACACAACCAATCAATACCTACTACGGCAACAGAATATGAAAGCTCATCAACTTTAGATTTTAGTGCCGGTATTTATGTAACGCCCACACCTTTACCGGTTGGTGCCGGGGGATCTCTTTTTGGTACCATCAATGAACAAACAACAAAAGCAACAATTGAGCCCACCTATTATGGTTATATGTATTCCGGCAACGCTACTGCCAATGATATGATGGACTACTCTGTTGAAAGGCCGGATAATTTTAATGTTAAAGATGAAATACTACCTACTCCTTTTTCAGGAGCAGATCGCTTTATTGCAGTAGGCGAAGGTATAAGTGGTATGTTGAGGTTGTATAGTAATAAAATTGGGGAGTTTCATCCAAGAGAAATTACAAATTCTTCTACAACCGCTAGCTTGGGAGTACATGTTAATGCAGGCCCCCTTAATATTAGCGGTTCCCTATCTGAATCAGTTAATATGAAAGATTTTAATGGTAGTTCTTTTTCTATTTCAAGTTGGGATGATCATGGCGAAAACGATGATTACCTATTTGAAAAAAATAAATCAGATTCTTATTTTTTTCGTTTCATCGGAGATATGGGAGGACATGTTTCTATGTCAAGTTCTGATTGGGCTGAATCAGCCAATTTAATTTCCAATTCAGATGAAGGTTATGTTCCCCAATTGGGATCTTCTTTTAGAACAACTGTAAATGATGGAGAAGCTGTAGGATGCTCTTCTTATATAGGCTACCATACCAATGCCGACATGAAATTAAAAGACTCTAATAGCAAACACTATAAAAGATATAACCAAAGATCAGATATAGAAAGTGCCGTTGATCGTACAGATGACAATCAAATTGGAGAGTTGGCCATTACCAATAAACAAGGCAATAAATATGTTTATGCCATGCCCATTTATGAAAAAAATGAAAAAAATATTAGCGTAAGCGTTCCTTCAAGTGATAGTTATTTGTGCTATCACAGCATTAATGACGCTGATGTAACTACTAAAATGGGTGACGAAATTGATAATAGCTATGCTTCATCATTTTTATTGACAGAAATTACTACACCAAATTACATCGACAGAACCTTGAATGGCCCCAGCAATGATGATTTTGGGGGATGGACAAAATTTAATTACGACAAAATTTATGGAGATAATGGAACAAAGGATACTAATTATTACCATTGGAGAATGCCTTGGAAAGGATTGATACACCACAAAAATCAAACTTCAAATGAAGATGATGATATGGGTTCTTTTTCAAGTGGTGATAAAGAAATTGCTTACCTCAGCTCTGTTGAAACAGATAAATATATTGCTGAATTTAAAAGAAGCGATAGATTGGATGGATTAGAAGCTGAAGATGACAATACAGCTTCAAGCACTGCAGGTACTATTAACCTTGCCGGCAACAAAACATTAAAAAAACTAGATGAAATTATATTATATGCAAAAGATAAAGACGGTAATAAAGCTGATGTAATTAAAAGAATTTATTTTGAATATGATTATTCATTAATGGACGACCAACCTAATTCAAGTGGAATAAAAGGAGCTAGCGATTCAACAAACAAAAAAGGAAAACTTACACTTAAAAAACTTTGGTTTGAATATGGCGATGTAAGAAATGCAGGAATTTCACCTTACCTCTTTACTTATGAATATCCGAAAACGAGTAACTCAACAAACAAAATAGATTTGCCTTCACAATATGATGCATTAGATAATTATGGTGGTACTAATTTAAAACAAAACCCCAATTATGATGAAGCAGGTATAGATGGATGGGGTAATTACCAAGAAGATGGTTCAAACAGGGTAAGTAAAATGATGGATTGGAATGATCAAACACCATCTTCAACTTTTGATCCTGCCGCTTATAATTTAAAAAGAATTACCTTGCCTAGTGGAGGAGAAATTCTTGTACAATACGAACAAAAAGAATATGCATATGTACATGACAGGCGTGCTTTGGCAATGGTTCCTTTAACAAGTATTCATGCGCAAAATTATCCTACAGATACAGATGTAAATGGAACGTATGGCTCTTTTTATAATCTTAATTTAGATGAAATTGGGGCCAATAATGATGACGACAAACAAGCCATTGTTGACTGGATACAAAAAATATATATTGATGGCGATGGCCGTGATCCTCAGAAAATGTATTTCAAATTTAAATACGATGTGTTGGAATGCGGCTATGAATACATCACGGGCTATGCTAATGTAATGTCTGTAGGAAAAACTGATGATGGTATTTATGTACAATTAGGCAATCCCAATGAAAATGAAAGTAATGTTGATGGTGGTTTTTCTGCTCCATGCGATGCCTGCCTTGAATATTTTAAAGCCAATAAGGGTTTAGATATTGGACAAGATTGCGGCAAAGCTGCCATTGCTCAATCAGATGATGCAGAATCTGTAATGCTTCAAATGGTAGATCTATTAAGTGGCGACTACAGTGATAATTCCACAACAGCATGCAAAACAATAGACGTAACATCAAGTTATTTAAGAATTCCATTACCTCATGCAAAAAAAGGTGGCGGCCCAAGAGTTAAAAGGCTTTTGCGTTATACTTCAGGTCTGGAATCAGGTAGTGCAGATGCTGCGGTTTACGGATATGAATATGTTTATGAAACCATTGATGGAGAAAGCAGCGGAGTAGCTAGTAATGAACCTGCAGCCTTTAGAGAAGAAAATGCATTGGTGGGTTATCTGAAAAAACGATCTGAATCAACAAAAGCACAAGTTCTCGTTTCCGGTGAAGACAAATCTCAATTTGAAGGACCTGTCGGGGAATTTTTATTGCCATCACCTTCTATTGGCTATTCTCGTGTTGTTACCAAAAACATATATGATGGCACTACCAATGACGGTTTCTCAACTTCTGAATTCTATACATGCAAAGATTATCCTTATGACAGAACAACTAGCAATGGCTACTCTGGTGTTGAATATACAGATGTAAACAAGAAAGTGAGTAATCCCAATCCTTCTTTCGGTTTTTTAAATAACAAAACCTATTATGCTTGTTGGGCTACCCAAGGCACTAAGTTTGTTATCAATAATATGAATGGCCAGCCTAAAAAAATGACTACTTACGATGGAAAATATGATTATATAAATCTTCCTGATTCTGCTACAGAATTAGCTAGCACCAGCTATAATTATTTTGAACCCGGAGATTTAATTCCCGTGATGCATTCAAATTTTCAATTTGGGACTAAAGCAATGGGCAAAGAACTTGAAGTTGTAACTGAAAGTAAAAAAATTAGTGAAGCATATATTACCTCAACAGTAACAGTAGATGCAGGAGTTGCAATTGCTTTTATTGCAAATATACCTTACACTTTTCCAACTTATTTTAGAACCAAAGATGAAACATATCTACATACTTATTTGGTAAATAAAATTATTTATTGCCCTGCTGTTACAAAAAGTGTTACCACCTTTAAAGATGGTACTTTTAGTACGCTACTTAATAAATATTTCGATCCTGTTTCGGGAGATCCTATAGTGCAAGAAAAATCCGGTTTGTTTGATCAGCAAGCATTTGATAATAATGAAGTGCATCAAGGTAAATATACTTCTTTTAACTTTCCTGCCCATGCTTATTATCCATACATGGGAAAAAAATCAGGGCACGAAAAATTAAAAATAGAACCCAGCAGTGATTTAAGTTTATCTTATAACAATTCAACAACAGGTTTTTTTTCAAGTACCAATCCTAACCATATTACTTTTGGTGGCGATTATTGTGATGTATTGGATAATTTAACTCCGGGTGATTTAATTGCTATTTATTCGGGGTCCTCTTGTTCGGGTAATGCTAATATCGTAAATGTGCAAAGCATTTCAGGCGGTAAAGTATATGTAATTCCAACAACAAACTTTAGCTATTATGGTTTTGCTGATGGCCAATGTAGTATCGAAATTTTACAAAGCAACAGGGCCAATTTATTAACGGTTAGCAATGGTAATTTGGTAACGTATGGCTCTTTTGATGAACCCAATGAAATTGTTACGAATAAAGAATTAAAATACCGTAAAGAATTTGCCGATTATCTCAACAAAAAAGAAAATGGAAAATCGCCATCAATGCCCGATGATTTCAATTACATTTCTGTGATTGATCCCAATACCGGTGATTGTACGCAATGCAGTACGGTTGAAGAATCTGATAATAGTTCAGCAAGTGTTACAAAAACAGTAACGAATGTACTTGAGAATACTATTGGGAGCTACAACATGAGCGAATACCAAGGCCTTTTAAATTGGGGTACAGGAAATGCAATGCAAAATGCATTTTTAACCACAACATTAAATGATGTTATGGATAGATACAATCCTGACGGAACAACTTCCGGGCCTTCATCAGAAAGAACCACAGGTAAAGAATCTGACTATTTGCAAGCCGATAATTTATCAAGCATGGTAAAAAGTTTGTATAATCAATGGAAGCAAGATTATTATTTTAATGGCACCAACATATCTGAATTTTTAGGTACACAGTTTAAAACCAAAAATGTTTTTAATAGCAATAGGCTTATAACAGAAAATATTTCTGAAAATTCAGTAACAATAAACACTGGCACATCAAGCAACAGTTCTCCTTCTGCAAGCACTTCTTGTATTTTTGATACCTATGATTTTGCCGACTCGTGTATGAATGAAGTTCACAAAACAACAGGTTCTGAATTTTTTATTGATGATGAAAGCGGGAAATTAAAATATGGAGACCCTAATAATCCTTGTAGTGCAACAGTAATGTCTTGTATTAAATTTTGTAATTCTTATGATCCCGGAAATGTAATTGCTGCCAGTGCAACTATTTTCTCCAATCAAAATGATATTTCAAGTGCATTAGAACAAAACTTTGAAATTAGCGGAACCGATAATCCATTTGAAACCGGTCAATCAGGAAAATGGTTTGCCCAATCAACGCATCAATACAAAACGGATATTACCAGCATGAATGATGATGTTGATCACAGTTACGAGGCAGGTATTTTTAAAGACTTCAGATTTTTTGATTGGGAAAACACAAACTACAACCACAATTCAAATTGGTTAACCACCAATGAAACTACTTTTTGCGGAGTAGATGGAAAACCCTTAGAAGAAAAAAACCTAATGGATATATACAGCGTTGCTAAATACGGGTATGATAATAAAGTAAATTATTTAGTGGCTTACAATGCAGAATATGAATCTGTAATGTTCGAAGGTTTTGAATATGATTATGATGCTTCAAAATGTGGGGGAAGTGGATATAAATGTTTCGAAGAAATGGGGATCAACACAAGCGTAACTTCTTTATCAAATAACTATTCCCATTCCGGTGAAAAATCTGTTAAAATTGATTATACAGCCCACGCATCTATGATCATACCTATTTTTAGTGATCATACAAAAAATACACAGTTAAAAGACAAAGGCTTTAGTGTTAAAGTATGGATTAGAACACCCGATGCTAATACCTGGCCAAGTATAACTCTTGCAGAAAACAGTGGCTCAAGCTTATTTGATATGGTTGCTTTTACAGAAATAGCCAGAAGCGGCCATTGGAAACTATTTGAAGCCAAAGTAACACCTGATAAATGGGTTTCATCTTCTAAAACTTCATTTGGTGCCGAAATAATATTTAGTGCTTCATCTTCAATGTCGGTTTATATGGATGATTTAAGAATGCAACCTATAGATTCTAAAATGAGTGCTTATGTATATGACCCAAATACATTACGATTGGTAGCGCAATTTGATGATCAACATTTCGGAACATTTTATCAATACAATAAAGAAGGCAAGCTCATGAGAATTCAATCAGAAACAGAAGAAGGAATTAAAACAGTTAAAGAAACACAATACAATATGCCGGTATCAGCAAATACGGCAGGTAAATAGTATTAAAATAATTCCAAACTCGCCTCTCCCTAGGGAGAGGGGCTAGGGGTGAGGGCATAGTAAAGTTAAAAAACAACTCTTGCAATTTGAATGCATTTAATTGCAAGTAATTGATATCTATATAGTAACAATGTAAGATGAATTGAAAAAAAGTCTCAGAGACTCTGAAATAACCAATAATTGGTTGTGATGGCTTTCAAAGCAAAACTAAATTGGTATAAAAAGCAAATACCCCTGAAAATATGAAGCAACTTATTACAAAACTTATTAAAGTTGGAAGTCCGAAGTCCGAAGACCGAAGACCGAACTTACTTCCGACTTCGAACTTCCCACACTTTTCTACTGAAAAAATTAATCCCAATTTCTCAAGAGCATTATTTATAGCATCATTTTTATTTTTTGCTACCAACAACTTATTCGCAGCCCTTTCATTTAATGGTGCAACAGTAAATTCGGCACAAACTATTTGTTCAGGAAGTACTCCTGCGGCATTAACACTTACAATTGCTACCTGTACAGGTACTAATTTGTATGCAATAAGCGCTTACGAATGGCAAGAATCTGACGATAATGGAGTAGCAGACGCATGGGCGGTTGCAGTAGGTGGTACAGTTGCGCCAACAAGCTCTTATACTCCCCGTGCTCTTACAGCAGCTATTTATTACCGTTGTAAAATAACAGTCAGTAATCTTTGTGTTGGTGTAGTTTCGCCATATTATACAGCTGCAGTAAAAATTACCGTAAACAAATCAACAAGTATAACTTCTAATCCAAGTAATAAATCTGTCTGTTCCGGAAGTCTTGCTAATTTTAGTGTTGGTGCTACCGGAAGTAGTTTAACTTATAAATGGCAAAGTAGTACTGGAGCTACAGGAACGTACACTAATATTACAGGAGCCACAAATGCAGCGTATTCAGTTACAGGCTCTACTTCAAACAATGGAACTTATTATAAATGTGTTGTGAGCGGAAGCTGTGGTGCTGCTACATCATCATATGCTAAATTAAGTCTTAATACTGCTACATCCATTACTTCTCAACCTGCTAATCAAACTGTATGTGCCGGAAGTAGTGCAGCTTTTAGTGTTACAGCAAGTGGTACAGGAACACTAACATACCAATGGCAAAAAAGTACAGATGGTACAAATTTTTCAAACGTAAGCACAGGTTCAGGTGATAAAAGTGCCAATTATACTTTTAAAACAAGTACTACAGATAATAATTCTTATTACCAATGTAAAGTTAGTGGTACATGCGGAAGTGCTATAACCTCAAGTGCGGCAAATCTTACTATAAATACTTTACCAACTATTACTATTCAACCTGTGCCAAGCCAAATAGTATATAGTGGTAATGTAGTAAACCTTAGTATTTCAGCAAGTGGTAGTGGACTCAGCTACCAATGGAAAAAAAGTACAAGCCCGGGAGGTAGCAATTTTGCAAATATAAGTGATGCTACTGGCTCTATCTATTCGTTTGTTGCCGCCAGCACCGATAATGGCTATAATTATCAATGTGTGGTAAGTGGAACATGCAGCCCTTCGGTAACATCCAATACATCCAATTTAATTGTTCAAACAATGGCAACCGTTGCAGGTAATTACTCATATCTCTTATCAAGCACTGGAACCACTTATACAAAAACAACTTCATTACTTTCTACTACCCCGCCTGATGTTTATATTAATTTAAATAATAGAGCAACCGATAAAAACCAAAAGGTTCCGGGAGTTTCATATTCATATAATGAATTATCTTCTTCCACATCAAAGATATTTTATAACGATTTTATGTATAAATGCTTGATTGGCTCCGGTGGAACCAGTTCCGGTTCTTGCTTTTCAAAATCACTTAACAGTTTAAAATTAGTGGCAGTATTAAATACCGGAGATGTTGATAATCTTGGCTCGTTAAGCAATTACAATGCATCCGTAACAATTACAGTAAAAGACCCAAGCACAAGTTCACTTAATCAATCCATCTCGTTAAGCATTAACCAAAATTCGCCAGAGCAGTTGTTCCAGCTTGAACTAGACCCTTCAAAAATACTTGAATTTTCACAGGCAAATGTTACAATAAGTTCAATAACAACCACGTCTACTTCTTCTTCTCTTTTAGCAAGTTTAAAAAACAATCTTCAATTAAAAATATATTTTGCAATTGATTATGGCATTGATGTTACCAATAAAGATGCGATTAACTCTACTGCAGTAAGCAGTCCGGTAAGCAATAATCCCATTACATTAAATTGGACAAGTACTACAACTTGTACTGAAAATATTCCAACTTACGAAATTCAAATATTGCGTTTGTATAATATCAACACTGATTATGCAGATAATGGATATAAAATAAAAGCTCCCGTTGATTGGAGTCAAGCATTTGCAATTCAAACTCCGGATAATTCAACTTCGTTCAAGCTTTCTCTTACTGAAGGCTCGGGTTATTATATTTGGAGGGTACGAGCCATTGGAAATTATTATGATGGAGGTTTTGGTAACAGTCAAAATTATGGCAATTGGAATGCTGAATCTCCTGCTAATGGAGATACAATAACGCTTACAAACTCAAGCCTGACCTTAAGTCTTGCACAAACAAAGTACCTGTTTTATTACAATCAATTTGATGCCGATAAAAACTGGATTTACAATCGTGTAATGACTGAAGATGCAAAAATTTCAGAAGGTATTTCTTTTGCTGATGGATTAGGATTACCCCGTCAAAGTCAAAGAAAATTACAAGAACAAAATCAAATCTTAGCCAATCAAACCTTATATGATTATGTGGGCCGCCCTGCTGTTTCAACCATGACGGCTCCTATCGATCAAACTAAATTGGGTTTTGTTGGCACCTTGGTTACAGATAAAAATGGAAATTTATATGGTCCTGATGATTTTGATAGCGATGGTAGAATTACAAAACCTCGTTATCCTGAATGTGCAGGAGCAGATGTAGATGTACCTATTTGGGAAAACGCCCAAGAAATGTTTGGCCCAATCAACGATTATTACTCAAACAAAGACACAGTCTTGAGCATTCCCAACGCAGAAAACTATCCATTTTCAAGAACGGTATATGATAAATTAGGCAGGGCTAAAAAAACTTCACTCTTTGGCGCAGAACACCACATGGGCTTGTATGACGAAACATATATGCTGGGAGGTTTGCAACGTACCATTCGTACTTACTATTCTTCTGTAAATGATTCTGAATTAATGAAAGTTTTTGGTAACGAAACGCCTTCTGATTCTCTTGGTGTTTATAAAATTGTAAAAGTAGATCCTAATGAAGTACCTACTGTTGAATACAAAACTAACGATGGAAAAACCATTGCTACTTGTATGGTAAACACCGGTGATCATCCTTTATTAGATGATATTAGTGAATCAAACAATACTATTACTAAATTAATTAAAGGTAATCGCAAAGCTGATTCCTATACTTTGGTAAAAGAGCAAGTACTCACTTTTACCGATCCCACTATTCAATTAGATGTAGATTATATATTGCATAAAGATGAGTTTGAAGCCAACTGCATTAATTATTGCTCAACCTGCGATTACATTATTGATTTATATGTTATACGCGAAGAAACAGACGAAATTAAATGGGAATATAAAGATACTATTACTCCGGGAGATTGCGATGGAAATTTAGTTTATAATCCTGATGATACTAGTGCTTCGGTATCTATGGCCGCATCGTATGATACATCTTGTCCGCAATTAGTTTTAGGTGAAAATATAGATAGCGATCCTTCTGTAATCATGTTGTCAGATCCGGGTAATTACAGAATAGGGAGAAGAATAACTGTAAATTCTAAATATGATGGTGAAGCCCGTTACAGAGATTATCATACTGATACTCTCAATGCATTGTTAGATATTGAAGCTTCAAAATTTGATACCCTGTTAAGTTTGATAAATGATACTACAGGAAGCCTTTCGGCATTGTATAATTATTTAGATAATATTACACATGGTACATCTTCTGCCTGTGATGACGAAACGGATGAGAGTGGTATTTCTAATTATGATTTTGCGAATCGCTTTACAAGTTCTATCGACCAAGCATTTGGTGGTACTGGTGTAAGTACAAAAAATGTTGTTACTTCCGGCTCTCCTGATATCTCAATCCCTTCAAATGGAACATCAAGTGCAAGCCAACCTAACACACAAGATGTTTGGGTAGTATCGTATGACTCAACAGAAACTTCAGAAGGTTATGAAGGAACCTATACGGTTGCTTCATCTTGTTTAGAAATTCAAATTCCAAAAATCCCATGCGATTGGAGTCCATGTGATAATTTATGGGTGACTAAAGAAAGCCTGGAAGCAAGTGGAACCAAAGATGCAGATATGGCTAAATGGCAAACAGATTTATTTTCTGCACATGGAGGTTATTATGATTTTGAAAGCATTTTAATTGACAAATGGAAAAACGAAACCAATGATTATACAGGTAAACAATACGGTACCAAACTCTATAAATATTTTTACGATAGAAATGGGAACTATAAATACCCTGCCAATATTGGAGATGAAGCAAAACTTGTTTTTACATGTGATGATGATCATGCACACTTAGCTGAATATTCAGGTACAACTAAAATTAGTGATAAAACCCATATTACTTTCAAAGAAAATGGAACGAAAATATTTGACCAAGATATTAATGTTGTTTATGACCATGATGTAACAACTAAGTATACTACCGATAATTTTGCTTATCTCGAAGATTATGTAAAAAGCGTGGCTTCTGCATTAGATGCTGCATTATCCCCATATGGTTATCAAGTTAGGGCTACTGGAAGTGGTACGCTTTGGTATGTTGAAATAGAGCAAGATTTTAGTATCACCGGCACTTCACTTACACATTCTGTTGCAATTACTGATGATGGAAATACTTATTTAAATGCCTATCTCATGTATAGCGCTACAGATAATGGATTTTACAGAACCGAAGACACCGACTTTCCTTACGGCAACGGAGCATTTAACAGCATGATTACACACATGATTATGGCAAAAGATGATGATAGTGAAACAGATCATTATAATTGCTACGATCTCTATATTATTTGGCAAGATATTGTAAATAATTATGATGCACTTTATGCAGGATTTGCCCCGAATGCAAGACCAGGAATTGATTTATTAGAATATTTTTTAAGCCTAACGGGTAAAAGGTATACTGGTTTTTCAAAAGAATCTTATGGAAAAGAAACGATAGATGTTAGCTCCGATTATAGTAGGTCTGCAAATGGCAAAAGATATGGTTATTTAGAATATGCTTATAAATCTTTTCCATTTATTTATTCAAGTATACTTAGTGATCAACAAAAAAACTGTCTCGATATTGCCGGTATTATTAATGGAGCAACTGACAATACTATTAAAAATACAAACACAATCAATACATGGGCTAATCCTGACAATTGGGGCACTTCGGCTTGTGGAACTTATGCTTGGTACAATCCTGCAACAGGTAAAGGAATAGCCGATGAATTTGATGAAAATGATACTTGCAAAGCATGGAGCATGTTACAGGCTTGTTTAAATTCTGATTTAGATTTATATGCAGATAGTCTTAGCGAAGATCTACCTCATTGTGATAATAGTCCTGGTTCTGAATGTATAAATGAAATGGATACCCTTATTAAACTAAGAGCATTAGATGTAATGTACAAACGTTTGTTAGGCGTGGCCAATATCATTCAATTACGTGATGGTGTTTCTCAAAGTGAAGCCAGCGATTATGCATTGGCCTTATATGATGTATTAACCAAAGACTTTGATTTAACAGTACAAAAAATCGGAAGTAAAATCACAGGAGTGGGAACTTCTGATCAACTTGCTTCTATTTATGATTTTGGAAATAGAGGGATAACAGTAGATGGAATTACCCCTACATCCATTGTGTCAAATTATTCTATTGCTCATATGCCAAGCGGTTACAAATATGTTCCGTCAACAAGTAAAAAAACTTCTGAAATATTGAACGAAGAATTAAATTATAAATTTCGTTCAAGCGAACATGTAAGCACAAGTGAATTAAAAAGTGCTGTAAATGAAATTTGTGATCGCCATGCCTGGGATAAAACACAAATGACTGCAAAATTAAGTGCTAATGTAAGCACCAGTACAAATACCTCATATAGCAGGCAAGCTTCTGCTTCTCGTTTAACTTTTACTGCTAATGCAGGAACCATTACATTACATAATCTAACAGATGTAAATGGAGATGCATTAGATTTTACTATTGCCGGTTTTGGCACAGACGATCCTATTCATCTCACTAATAGTTTTGCTTATACATGGGGTAATACAATGGCTGAAGTTGTTAACCCTACAGCTTTAAAAGTAGTTTCAGAAGAATGCGATCCAAGAAATCTAACTTATCTCACAGATCAAATAAATTACAATCTTGATCAGGCTAAAGATTGTCGTTTGCAAAAATCTTTAGAGGAATATGATACTCATTGTTCTCTTCCTAAAAATATTAATGACACATTAAAAGTAAGCTATAGTGTAGATTACCACCAATACACACTTTACTATTATGATCTAGCAGGTAATTTAGTTGAAGTGGTACCACCCAAAGGTGTTGATGTATTTAATTACGATACCAATAATGATGGCGTAAATGATGCTTTTCCATCTCGCCAAGATGTAAAAAATCACACACTCACTACTCAATACAGATACAATTCTATTGGTCAACGTACCTATGAAAACACTCCTGATGGCGGCACTAAACATTTTGTTTATAATAGCATTGGTCAATTGCGTTTTGCGCAAAACGAAAAACAAGTTGCCGCTAATGTTTATGAATATTATAAATATGATGCGCTAGGTCGATTAATTGAAGCTGGTTTAAGCAGTCAAGATATCACAGATGCTACTTATAAAAGCAGTAAAAATATAATGGATTATCCTACCACAAATTTAACTGATCGTATGATTAGTGTATACGGTACCGGAAGCACTACCGGTTTAAAAGGCTATTTGGGTAAAAATGTAAACAAACAAACTTATTTAGAAAACCGCATTCAATATGCTTATAACGATCCTGATGGAATTGCTAACAATGGAGATGAGGCTTATACTTATTACAGTTACGATCCGCATGGTAATGTGCAATGGATGGGAGATAGCATACCCGGAGGTTTAGCCATGAAATATATTTATTACAAGTATGATTTACTCACAGGAAAAGTAAAAGAAGTAAGATACAATGAAGGAATGAAAGATCAATTCTTTCACCGCTTTTCTTATGATTCTGATAATAGAGTAATAGCAGTAGAAACTTCTAGAGATGGCGTAATCTGGGATGTAGATGCTAAATACCAATACTATGCTTATGGTCCTATGAAAAGACTTTCGGTTGGAGAAGATAATGTACAAGGTTTAGATTATGTATACACAATTAATGGCTGGCTAAAAGCCATCAATCACCAAAGCCTAAGTTCAACTTATGATCCAGGAGCCGATGGAACAGCATCAAGCGGCTATGCACAAGATGCATTTGGCATGTCGCTGGGATATTTTAATGGAGATTTTAAACGCTACACCGATAAAAATAAAAATGGGGTGAAAGATGCAGGAGAAACAAGCTCCCCATTTAACTCTGAATTTAACACAACAAGTTCTGAATATTACTACACAGGCAAAAATCAATTGGCTTGGGATTATGATAATGCTGATCGTTACACTACAAGTATTGATGGAGGAATTGATAATACCAAAGCATTTAACTACCGACCTCTATTTAACGGATCCATAACCAATGTGGCCTATGCAACACAGGCATGTGGAGATGCCAATGTAAAATATGATGGACAAATAAAAGGCTTTAAATATACCTATGATGAATTGTACAGATTAACACAAAGTAATTTTGATTATTATGATGGAAGCAAATGGATGCGAAATTCAATGCAAAACACTATAGCTCCATTAACAGATTACAATACATCTTATTCTTATGATTTAATGGGCAACATTACCCATCTTGCTCGTTACGGTGCAAATGGCACAACAGGTTCAAGCCCTACAAGCAGTACAAAAATGGATACGCTTTCTTACACCTACGTTGATAAAAATGGAGATGGTATTGCCGACAACAATAAATTATCAAAGATAAATGATAAGGTAACGGATTATAACTACGCTTATGATTTAGAAAACCAAAATCCTAATAATTATTCTTATGACGAAATTGGTGAATTAACCGGTGATGCTGCTGAAGGCATACAATCCATTACTTGGACAAGAACAGGAAAAGCAAAAGTAGTAACCAAAGAAACTACCATTACATCCGGAACATATACAGGAGCTATCACACATAAACAAATTACTTTTTACTATGATGCATTAGACAACCGTGTATTAAAAATTGTTTCCACTTCTTATAAAAAAGGATCCTATACCGGAACATTACCGGCATCAACTTGGGAAAACACCAATTATATTTTAGATGCAAATGGAAAAGAAATGAGCACCTATACCATCAACTCAAGTGGTACTACTCAATTGAGTGAAGAACCTATTTATGCCGGTGAAAGAATTGGCATGGTAAAACCAAACACAAGCATTTCATGGAATATCAACGAAAATGCTGCTATTACCCATCTTTACACACGTACATTAAAAAATAAAGATTACGAACTAAAAGACTATTTAGGCAATGTGCGTGCAGTAGTAAATGATGCTAAAGAAGTAAATTCAGATGGAACTTACAGAGCCAATTTACTTTCTTCATCTGATTATTATCCTTATGGAATGGTAATGCCAAAATCTGATTACAGCAGTTCTGATTACCGTTACGGCTACCAAGGAATGGAAAAAGACAATGAAATTAAAGACGGTGGTAACTCGTATGATTTTGGCGCAAGATTTTTAGATCCAAGAGTGGGTAGATGGTTAAGTTTAGATCCAAAAGCCGAAAAATTTCCCTCTGAAAGCCCTTATAGTGCAATGGCAAATAATTCGATTAATTATGTAGATCCTGATGGAAAGGAACCTGAATTTTTTCTGAAACTAACTTTAAAAGGCGGACCTACTGCTGGTGTCAAATTTAAAATATTTAGTCAGGGAGCGGAGGTTAAAGTTGGAGGTGGAATTGACATCGTAGGTTTAGAAGTTGTTGCTAATAGCCAAGGTACATTTATAAATTATACCCTTGCTAATGGAAAAACAACTACAATTGATTTTAAAGCAGAATATCAAGTAAAAGTTTTGGGGATTAAGCAAAAAGGATCATCAGGATTTTCAATAGATCAACAATGGGCAGTTAAAAAATTAAAATCGAGTCAACAATCTATTTCAGAAGAAATAAAAGATGGTTCTGAAACAGTTTCAGGTAGTGTAAAAGTACCAATTCCACTACCAGAAGAGATACCAATTTCTGTAGAGGCAAAAATAGGTATTAGAAACACTGAACATCCAGTCACTTCATCAAATGTAAATGATATTCCTGAAGCGGCAGAAACTAAAGTTCAATGTACATCAGATACTTGGGCAAATTACTTCTATGCACCTTTTGCATCAGCGTTTGGACAAGCTCCTGCTCCAAGGTGTGGAACTACCCAAGATCAACCTGCATGGAAAGAGGGTAAATCAAATGAACAAATTACTGAAACACACGATGAAGCTGAAGCTATTAGGCAACGTGAAAGAAGAGATTGTGATAATTCAGGAGCAGCTCCTGGTGTATGTGATCAGTTTGGGCCAAAATAGAAGAATTAAGATAAGCTTGGTTGGTATTTAACAAGAATAAATCATTCAACCAGAAGATCAAATGAAAAAAATAAGTTCTTTCCCAAACCTACAAGGTTTTAAAAACCTTGTAGGTTTAAAAAAAATTCCATCATTCTACATTTTGCATTCTACATTTTTAATTTTCTTTCATTCGACATTCTTAGTTTGCTTTTCTCAAGCACAAAATATTAATGCAAAAGAAAAATTTACCAATAGTGCCGAGGCATTAAAACAAATGCTACAAAGCAAAAAAGAGCTATCAGTTAAAGATGCCTACTACACAATGGAAAGCGCATGGGGCAATGTATACTGTTCAAAAGAAGAATATAACAATTACATAAAATCTTCAGCTCAATTTATTAAAGCATGGCTTTCAGAAAAAAATCTTGATACCAATGATCAAATGAATTTGCATTATGGCATTTGTAAATTTTTAAGAGATACATTATATCTTTCACTCTCAACTCACAACCAACAACAGGTGGCTGAGCCTGTCGAAGCCACAACCCATTTTCCTTTCAGTTACGATTACATCGACTTCAAAGCCCAAAACGATTACAGAAATACTTTTGTTACCAAAGCCTTTGCTACAGGCACAGGTCAATGTTCAACCCTGCCTGCTGTGTATATTATTCTTGCAGAAGAATTGAAAATAAAAGCATGGATATCCTACGCACCTTATCACTCATTCATAAAATTTAAAAATAACAAAGGCGTGATGCAAAATTACGATCCTGCTTCAAAATTATTTATTACCGATCAGTTGTATGAAGATTATTTATTCATCAGTGCCGATGCAGAAAAAAACAGAATCTATCTCGACACATTGGGTAAACAGCAAATTATTGCGGCATGCCTTATTGATCTTGCGCGCATGTACATGGTAAAGTTTAATTGTAGCGATTTAAATTTTGTTGACGATTGTATTAACACAGCTTTAAATTATTTTCCATTACACGAAGCCAATATTCAAGCATGGTTTATAAAAAGTAATCTAGCAGTAAATCGTTTGTATCAAAATATGGATGTATACGGCATAAAAGATATTTCAAAGGTTGATTCCATTACCGAACTAAAAAAATTAAAAGATGAATACTTGCAAATTGAAGCTAAAATAAAAGAATTAGGTTACAGAGATATTCCAAAAGAACAATATGCTTTGCTAATGGAACGCTATAAGAAAAAAGAAGAAGAACAAGTAAGCAGTGGAATTCATGCAAAAGAAAAAAGAGAACTATTTTTAAAAGAATAGACCTCTCCCCAGCCCTCTCCAAAGGAGAGGGAGTAGGGAAGTGCAAAAAAATAATTTGAGAAGTGAACTTGAAATTTATTGGCTCATAAATTTAATAATTCGCAAAAGAATATTAAAAAAACAAATTGAAGTAATTAGATAACGAATTCAAATGCAAAAAAAGAAAAAAAATAGTCTCCTCGCCTCACTGCCCCTGTGGTTATTTGTTTTTCTTTTCAAATTTTCTTTTTCTGAAAATTCAGACTCGCTTATCATTTCAAATTACCAAAAAGCATATGAAAAATTAAATAATATGCTTAGTAGTAAATCTGCAAGTAGTTTCGAAAATGCAATATTCACAATAGAAAATGCGTATTATGATAATCAATTATCAAAAACTGAATTTACCAATACCATAAACTTCCATACAAAAAGAATTTTACAATTAGCCAATGCAAATAAAAACCAACTTTCACAAAATATGCCAAAGGCTGTAAATCCCCTTACCCCCTCTCCTTCGGAGAGGGATGGGGAGAGGTTGCTTTTCAACTGGGCCATCTATACCTACATGACAGATACCACTTATTGGAAAGAAAGAAATGAATATGTGCCCAATTATCCAATGACCTATCAAAAAGAAGATCCTTATGGAAAAGACAATTGGGAAAATACACAAGTAAAAACTTTACTTGATCCAACAAAAAAAACAGGAAATTGTTTTTCATTAGCTGTATTGTATAAAATATTTTCTGATCGCTTACAAAGCGAAGCCTATTTAACTTCTGCACCACAACACATCTATATCCAACACAAAGGCCTTGACGGAAATTTTTATAATGTAGAACTCACAACACATACTTTCCCGGGCAGTGGAACCATTAAAACATATACCTATACTACACATGATGCCGTTACCAATGGAATTTCATTACGCAGACTTGATGAAAAACAAGAAATAGCTTTGTGTCTTGTTTACCTGGCAAAGGGACTCGAGCATAAGTCCCTCTCCCTTGGGAAAGGGGTTTGGGGTGAGGACTTTTTTATACAATGCGCAGAAACAGCTCTACAATACGATTCATTAAGCATCAATGCATTGTTATTAAAAGCACAAGCGATAGAAAGTCGTATTCAAAGAGAAACTAAAAACAACTCACACAAAGAAACAGGAAGTAATGATTATAATAACCTCAACGCAACACTTTTTAATTTATATGCTTTAGGTTACCGAGAAATGCCTGAGGAAATGCAAAACCTACTTCTGAACATTGCTCATGGCTCCACTCCCTTCTCCCCTGGGAGAAGGGCCGGGGATGAGGGCTTATTTGCCACAGATCAAACTCTTCAATACCTAACCTTATCTGAAAATCTTTTTCCGGAATTAGAATCATCAGAAAATTTAATAGCTATTGGCAATACTACAATTGATATTCAATCTCAAAAAATTTCCACTATAAATACAACTAAAAAATTAGTTGCAGCAGATCCAATATCATTTGCTTTAACTATTGATCCAATGGCTGAGAAATTTCCATCAATGAGCCCATATAATGCAATGGATAATAATCCAATTAACATGATTGATCTAGATGGAAGAGAATCTGAATCAGCTATAGATATACAAATTAATCAAAAAAGAATGGAGATTTCTAAAATAGAAACTAAAATAGATATAAGTAAAAGGGAACAAGCGGTATTTTTAAATGCTATGAGTCAACTGAATTGCGCAAGAGAGCACCCAATGGAAAGTATGGGTCTACGAACACAATATTATTACATCTATTACTCAGAAGGAAAAAAAATAGAAGTATATGAAGCAGAAAAGAAAAAAATAGAAGATGAGATAGTAAAATTAGATAATGAAAAGAAAAACACTGAAGATATTACAAATGACCTTAATAGTGCACCTCTTTCTGATGACTTACCAGATGATTTGGTGTATCCCGCTACTCAAGCAGTAATAACACCAACATCTTATCCAATTGTTAGTAAACCAAAACAAAATGTTAGGGTTAAAGAAGAAGGTGCATTACCAGATGCCCCATCTGTACCTCATAAACCTTTTGTTGAGGATACGTATCCATTACGATTAAAACAAGATATTATTTTTGAAGGTGGTGGTGGTAATGAAGACATAAATAATGAACGCGAACGCTTAAATAGTAATCCACAAAATTTGGATGATCCTAAATAATCATAATGAAAAAATATATTACAGAACAAAATAGAAAAATGCATATTCCAATAAAAAACATTTTAGTATTTATAATTTTATTTTCTGCATATAGTGCTTCTCAAATATTATATGCCCAAGTAAACGAAAATAAATTACTCAGCGATGATTACAAATCATTACAAGAAACACTTCTAAAATTATCCAACTTAGGCTACCGCCAAATGCCGGCAGATATGCAAGAAACACTTCTTGCCAAAGCTCATGGCTCCAACTCCTCTCCCCTTCGGGGAGAGGCTGGGAGAGGGGTTTTTGAACACGATAATAATCTCCAATATATTTCCCTCTCTGAAAATCTCTTCCCCGAACTAGAATCATCAGAAAATTTAATCGCTATTGGCAATACACAAATTGATATTCAATCTCAAAAAATCTCTTTTATCAACTCAAATGAAAACTTAGCAGATCCAATAACGTTTGCTTTAACCATTGATCCATTAGCCGAAAAATTTCCTTCTGAATCTCCATATTCTGCAATGGATAATGATCCTATAAACATGGTAGACCCAAGCGGTAAATCTGCTGAATTTGCAATATGGGCTGCAGGATATATTGGCCAAAGAATTAAATCGGTAATAACGGGTGAGGCTCCTGAAAACCTTGTTACAGAAGATAACAAACCGAATTCAGGCGCAATTGCTGAAGGAGTGGTATATACCGTTGGAACTGCAGAAGCTATCACAGGAGCTGCAGTTTTTAGTGGAATGGGAGCAGGCTTAGTTGCAGAAGCTCCCGGCCTTGCAACAGCAGCAGCTTCTGGCTCGCCAACTATTTTGGCAGGACAAATTTTAGCATCTCCTACAACAATGTTAGCTGGAGGTATTGCCGTTGATGTGGCCACAGGAACTGATGGAGGAACCAATGCCGTTATGCCAAGTGTAAATGGCGCAATGGATGGTATGGCAACTGTAAGAGCTCGTATTAAAGTTGCAGAAGATTTTTTTCGTAGAGCCGAACCTGGTATTACAGAGGAGAAATTAACCAGTTATTTAAAGGGTATTGATTTTTCTCAACCTGTTTATATAGATGAACTACCCGAAGGTACAATGGTAGATAGATTCGGAGGGGCAGTTGATGGTACCGGTGAGCCGGTTCCCGGAAGTTGGGCCTCAGATGCAGGCTCTGATATTGGTAATAGAGGCCTTCCTCCGGAAGATCAATTTTTAGGCACTTTTGAAGTAACAAAACCAACTAAAGTATTGGTATCAACAGCTGCAGATATAGTTCCCGATTGGATACCCGGTCAAACTGAAATGTGTCCTGGAGGAACTACTCAGTTTTATGTCTCGTCCTAAAAAAAGTTTACAGGTTAATAAATTAATCCTGATATAAATTTACTGATAATTCTTGGTCCTGTAATAAGTTTACAGTTGAAGGTTTTTTAAGATAATAGTTCTTCCAT
>JAHEXY010000010.1 GCA_023251875.1 Bacteroidota bacterium | reverse complement strand
CTTGAATAATTTGATGTCTCTCTGGATCGGTAAAATATTTACCCTTCTTTAATCCTAAAATAACTTTACTTTCTTGTTCCATTTTTACACATTTAGTGTAAACCTATTTCAGGACAAGACATTATTCGCCCACACTTCGAACAAATGTGCAAAGCACAGGACCCGCCCAAATAATTAAAGGAGACGGCAAGTAATTTTTAATCTTTATTTTTTCTTTGAAATTTATCTCAATCAAATACAACAACGTGATAATCTATTCTTTACAACAAATTTTAATTTCCTCCTACACGCCAGAAACTCCGAATGTAAAAAACCTTGGCTTTACAATCTTTCCAGAAACAAATAACTTGAATAAGAAAAAAGAAATAAAAATTTAAAATGCACCCTATGCAAACCAATTCAAACAACATGGCTTCTCATAATAGCCAAAGAAAAAAAACTGAAGCACCTGAATTCCTTTCTATAATTCATAAACTTTCTAAACTTCATAAAAGAGATAAAGCATTTCTTTCTGAAATAGAAATACTACTACAACGATTAGGTTTTCAAGCATAATATTTCAATACCAATATAATAATTCTCTTATGCGAAATATGTTGTTTTATATCATGCTTGCTTTTTTGTTAACCCACTTATGCATATTGCAAGCCCAGCCTAGAATCTATATCTATTTAAATAGCCACAATGAAGATCAGGCAAATTATTTTAATGATTCCGTTGGATACAATAATTACATAATTATAAGAAACAACATGAAAAAATTAGCCGAGATGGTTCAAGATAAAGATCTCGCCTATAATTATGGGGCCGATTATGTGGAATTATTGGCTATCGCACAATTTGATACCGGAGTAACCCTTGCAAATACAAATAATAAAAATCTGGTTAAGTGGATGCAAGAAGACAAAGGAATTGAGTGTTCTCCCCATTCTCACGAAAATGCATACAACTATGCCGATGTAGCCTATCTTATGATGCAATTAGGAATTACACCCACTAATATTATAAATGGTTTTCTTTATGACTCATTACAAAATGGTAATAGTTGGAATGATTACCAGAATGGCATTACAGGAGATTCATTTCCATCATTTACTTGGTATCCTGAAATTATGTGGGGGCCTGCAACGCAGTATCATGTTAACGATCCTCATTATCTTGGAATATGGAAACCAAAATCGCTATCTGCATTTACCATTCATGAACCAAGCAACCACCTTATAATTTGCGGAACAGGATGTTCTATTTCTTTGAATGAAAATTCCACTGTTGAATTTGCATTATCAAAATTAAAAGCCACAATCAATGCCATTGAAAATGGTTTATTACCATCAAATATTATTTACCCTCAAATCATCACATTTGCCGAAGGAGATATGAATTCACCATGGTTATTACCATTAATTGATTCATTAACTGATTCCATTTCAAAATTAGTTCTTGAACAAGAAGTAGAATGGAAAACCATGTCAGCAATAATTGATTATTGGAAAACTGATTTATCTCAGCAAGCATTTGCATACGATTGCGAAAAAGATTACGCAACATTAATTGAACCCAGTAATGGCATTATAGAAAATACGAATAAAGAAAGTACATCATTATTTCCTAACCCAGGAAATGGATTAATTTATTTTGACAATACAGATTTAAAGAACAAAGAAATATCCATTTACGATCAAACAGGATATTTATTAATGCATAAAAACCGACAAGCTTCAGATGAATATATAGATTGTTCAACACTCGCCTCCGGCTTGTATTATATAAAACATAACCAATCATTTCAAAAATATATTTTAATAAGATAAGTTGTGGAAAAAAAACAAAGATTAAGAAGTACTTATTATTTAGATAGAAGCATTATTTCAATTGCATTTCCATATTGTTTATTTATTATACTTGGTTCATTATTAAACATTCAATATTTATTTTCTAATACTAATAACAAGGGTATTTCTAAAAACTACAATTTTAATTCCAATATAACATTTGGGGAAATGGGAGTTAACAATATGGTAGTTTTTAGAAACCTCCTTGATTCAAAAAAAAATGGCAAGATTGAAAAAAACAAGTTAAAGCAAATCAAAGAAATAAAGAAACAAGATTCTAACTATGAACTTATAAAGGAAACACTTTTAAAATTACATAGCCTAGGCTACCGACAAACTCCAGTGAACATGCAAGCATTACCCCTTGCTTTTTCGCAAAGTACCATCTACCCTCCTCTTAGGGGGGGAAAGGTAGAGGTACTTCCTTTTTATAAAACAGATAATCAATTACAATACTTAACACTTTCAGAAAATCAATTACAAGAATTAGAAGCATCAGAAAATAGTATTGTTATTGGTAATACTGAATTCAATTGTGAATCACAAAAATTTTGCAGCATCGAAAATAAATTTTCTTTTACAAGAGATCCTATTTGTTTTGCCCTATCTATTGACCCCCTCGCTGAAAAATTTCCTTCTCAATCACCTTATTCTGCACTGGATAATAATTCTATCAATAAAATTGATCCCAATGGCATGGAAGCAAAAGATTTCGAAACTTGGCTAAGAGATGAGCGCTGGAAACTTCACAGTAAAATTGGAGATTTTATGTATGATAATATTTATAGTATAACTTCTACAGAAAAATTATTTGATAGAGCAGTTAAATTAGGTTTATGGGATAAAACCCAAAGCTTAGCCATGTCTTATGGAAAATCCATTGAATCGGATGGATCAAAAGCCCTTACTGATCCGGTATCTCCAATGGCAATACAAACATTAAGTGCTTCATCAACTGATGGGCTCAATTATGGTGGATATTTATCTTTGGGAGTAAATAAAGGAAAACCCACTTTAACATTACAAGCTTTTGCAAATGAAAAAGGAGAAAATATCTTGAACCAAAATTCAGCAACACTCAATTATTCAGTAGGAGATGACTATGCGATGCTGCAATTAAGTTCATCAATAAAATATTCAGATCAAGATTCAAAAAGTTTTTCTCAATCAGCATCGGCTTCATTTCTTTTACATGATGGCAATGTACATTTTTCCACTTTAGATTTTGGATCCACCTATTCCAATACCTCTTATTCCTTTGTTTCCAAAACCAGTTTTGATATTGAAGGTAAAGCACAAGCTATTTCATTTAGCGGAAAAGTAAATCCATATAAATTGGCAGATAGTGAAGGATTTTCTCTTAGTTTACCAAGTACTATTTCCGGTAAATTAAAATCATTTAGTATCAGTGGGGATGTATCACTTACACATTCTTATGAAGATGGGAATTCTTTGGATGGAAATCTAAAATAAAAGCTTTCTCGTATATAATTTCTATCTGTCAAAAAATACACTAATTTGACACTTGATGATTTTACTGTCAAAATAGAATAACACAATTAATTTAATGTCAACACCAATTCCATACGATCGCACCCAGCCTTATAATCAATTGCCATTGTTGCCACCTCCTGATGCAAATGTGATAACTGTAGAAATATTGCATGCTTTAAACAAAGCCAATAAAGCTTTAGCTGAGTTAAAAGGGCTTGCTAAAAAAATACCTAATCAATCTATGTTAGTAAATACAATTGCTTTGCGAGAAGCAAAAGCAAGTACGGAAATTGAAAATATTTTTACTACAGATGATGAATTATACAAAGCGCTTTCTGGAAACGATATTAACTTAAAAGGAAATGCCAAAAAAGTATTGCGTTATCGTGAAGCTTTATGGATCGGTTTTAAAATGCTTAAAGAAAAAGAAAAGTTTACACCTGAGATAATGATAAAACTTTATCAAACTATTCAGCAAATGAATGATGGCATACGCCCATCACAGACCGAAACCGTTATTAAAAAAAGAGGAAGTGATTCACTGGGAGGGTCAATTGTATATACGCCTCCGAGAGGAGAAAAAGTAATCAAACAAAAACTAGATAATTTGATTGATTACATGAATGATGATAAAAATTACGCTTACGATCCTCTCATAAAACTTGCAATTTCTCATTATCAATTTGAGGCAATTCATCCTTTTAGAGATGGAAACGGAAGAACAGGCAGAATTCTTAATATTTTATTGATGATACAAAAACAATTATTAGATGTTCCTATACTTTATTTGAGTGCCTATATTATTAACAATAAAGATGATTATTATAAATATTTGAACAAAGTAAGTTCTCTCAGAAATTGGAAGGATTGGATTTTATACATGCTCAAAGCTGTTGAAGAAACAGCAATTTATACCATAAATAAAATAAATGAAATTGACCGATTGTTTCAAATAACCTTGGAACTTGTTAGTAAAAAGCTTCCGCAAATTAGAAAAGAAGTTGTTGAAAAAATATTTGAACAGCCCTATACAAGCCCTAAAAAACTTCTTGATAAAAATATTAAAAGTATTAACACAGCTAAAAAATATTTAGAGCAACTGACAAAATTAAAAATTATGCTTCCTCAAAAAATAGGAAAGGAAATAGTTTATCTTAATGTTGATTTGTTTAATTTGCTTTCTGAGATATGAGGGTATTTATTTTATCGCTTTAAATCAAAGATTAAGAGCCTGTTTAAATTTTATAGTTTTATTTTACTGTCATGGCTAAAGCCCCTTTTTACATCTCATTTTACAACCCCAGACTTAAGTCTGGGGTTAAAAATCAATCAAAGATACGGGCTTTAGCCCTAAAAAAAGGATATAATCATTTTTTTAAATAAATTTTAAACAGGCTCTAATAATTTACAAAATGCAAAAGAAAATACTTTTATTGCTCGTTTTTGTTTCTCAACTTTTTCAAAGTTGTAATCAGAAATACAATGATTATTATAATCAGGGTATTGAAAAAGAAAAGAAGGGTGAATAGAAGGGAGCAATAGAAGATTTTACCAAGGCGATTGAAATAGATCCTAATGAAAAGTCTGTATTTGCACTTAGAGGAACAGTGAAAATTGCATTGAATGATTACCAAGGTGCATTAGTTGATTGCAATAAGGCAATTGATTTGAATATTAATGATAAAAAGGCTTTTTTTACTAGAGGAATGGCAAAGAATGGATTGGGAGATAATAGTGACGCTTGTCTTGATTGGTCAAAAGCTAAAGAACTAGGATATATACAAGCCGATAGTTATTTGCGAAAATTTTGCAAATAAATTTCCATTAGACCTGTTAAGTTTTAAATTTCCAAATCTGCACCCTATTCTCTTCCCCTTTCAATAACTTTTGAATATTTTTTTTGTGCGTAATTAATGTTAGAACTGAAACGCTTATTGCAAAAATTGCATGGCTAGGTACAATATTTTTTTCCATCAAAAATAAAATAATAGGAAAAGCAAAAGATGCTGCAATAGAACCCAAAGAAACATATCCTGAAGAAATAAATAAAATTAAAAAAACACCTAAAGCAATTAATGCAGTAATAGGATGCAATGAAAACACAATACCTAATAATATTGCAACCCCTTTGCCCCCTCTAAAGCCAACATATACAGGAAATATATGACCAATTACTGCCACTATACCTAAAGCAATTTGCAAATCGGCATTTGATTGTAAATGAAAATAAACTACAGCCGGATTATTAATAACAAGCCAACCTTTACAAACATCAAACAACAAAACAAAAGTGCCTGGTATTTTTCCTAATACTCTAAATGTATTGGTAGCACCCGCATTACCACTACCATACTCACGAACATCTTTTTTATAAAATATTTTCCCTACCCAAACTGCTGTTGGTATAGCACCAATTAAATACGCAAAAAGAATAGAAATAAAAATGGCCATCACTTATCGTCAGGAGTTTTATTATCGTTATTATCTTCATGATCGCCACCTCCCGCACCTTCTAATTCAGCTGCTTTCATACGGTCAACAAATTCTCGCTTACGCTTTCCGGTTGATAAAATAAATTGATAAGGAGCATATCCCTTACTTGCTTTTAATTGCCGTTTATCAGATTTTAAATCCTGAACCATTTTATTAAATTCTTCATTAGATGAAAGTACCTGCATCAAACCTCTTTGATAAGAAAAATAATACCATGAATTTTGATCGGGTTCAAAATAAATAGTGAGTACATCTCCTGTACGTTTTTTAACCATTTCAACATAACCATGCGTAAATTTGTTAACCTGCGTATTGTTAATACTTCCAATTCCAATAGCAGGAGAAGAAGAATAGGCGGTATGTGATTTTTTCCATTTTAATTTAAGATCGGTTAAAAAGAAATTATGAATCATTTCATTAGGCACTTTCTTGAACGTACCGTATAAATTTAATTGCGAAACCATTTTATCGGCCTCTTCTTTTCCTAATATTTCACCCAACCCTTTTTCATACGTTGCACGCGCATAATCTGTAGGTTCAAGCGTAGGATGAGATGCAATTTCAGCTTCCATCATAGACCAAGCAATGTCGTAAAATAAAAAATCGAGCGATAACAGCACATCAAACGATGTAGAATCGGTATACGAATTATAGGTTACGTTTCCAACCGTACTCATTTTCATTCGTCCAACATCAATACCTAAATCCATTTTTCCCTCTCCATATACAGTACAATTATCCACATTTAAAGCAAGGTAATCTCCGGGCAAAGAAGTATTTTTTAATTTATCCAAACTTGAAATTCTGTATTCTTTATCTGCTTTTGAATAATAAACAGCTCCTTTAGCCGTTAGGATTTTTACATCACTGTAATTATCCATACGCGATAAAAATGCAGCATATACCTTTGAAGAATCTTTATTGAGCATAATACCTGCATATAATTTTTCACGATCATGTGTATAAATTACACTGTCAATTGGAATGTATAATTCATTGGGATTTATGTCAGACGAAAATTTAAACCAAGGCTTAGCAATTTTATCGCAACTATGTGTAATACGGCTATAACCATCAAAATGCAAATACTGATTATTGGCAGTTAATTTTACCTGGCCTGAATATTCAAAATAGGGACTAAGTGAAAAACCAAGGCTATCAATTACATCTCCTTCAGCATAGGATTGGTAAGTAGTATCAACCGTCATCTTATCAAAATGGATTAACTGCTTGTCTCCCGTTTCATCCACATAAGTATAATCTCCTGAAGCCATATAATTTTTACGTGCTAATAATTTTACGTGTGCATTATTAATGGTATGATATTGGGTTGTTGTATTGGCAAGAACAGAGGCACTGTCTAATGGTTCTATATCTGCATTTTTATGAATGGTAACTTTTCCATTGCCAGGAGTAATACGTGCATCGGCAATATCAATATTCTTTACCTCTTTTGCGTAAATAGTATATTCACTTAATTTATATACTGCAGATCCTGCACTAAACTGCAAAGAATCTTGTTCTTTACTGGTAGATATAAATCGAGAACCCGTACCGGCAATTGAAGTACCGTCATCAGGCCCTGAACTTGAAGTCATCTCAATTTCGCTTGCATCCATATTCCACACAAACTGATCCATGTAACAAATAAATTTATTAACCGGGAAATCAATAAAAGTTCCACCTGTATTGGATTTAAATTCTCCCGTACGTTTCACAAAATCAATATTACCTTTTACGTTGGTTGTTGACAAAGCAAATGTTGTTGCATCTGTTGATTTAAGCCTAAAAGCAGAAGTATCAGCTTTGCAATTTTGTGCTGTAAAATCATACCATTTTGAATCCATTTGAGCAGTAGGAAAATCAAGCATTCCATTTCCGGTTAAACCGGAAGGTTGCAACAAAAGATTTCCAAATAATTTTGTTTGATCATGATACATTGCGATAGGTTCTGTAATATGATTGATAAACATTTTATCAGCATTAGGTTCCCAATGTGTTTTTACTTCCATTGCACTTGCTTGTGGATAAGAAGTTCCTTCCGTTTGTTCCGCAATTACAAATGATTGCGTTTTGGCGTTCATTGAATCGGGAAAGAAAATAAAACTATTTGATTTTGTAATGGATGTAAGATAATTTAAAGAGCCATCTCCTTCTAGTCCCTGATTGCTCAATTTAACTTTTGCAAAATACTGACCTTTTCCTCCATAAGTTGGATATCCTTCAGCAGGAGCATCTCTACTAAATCCTAAAGAATAATCTTCCTGCACACGAAGTGTTTCATCAAAATCAGGGAAAATATTTCCTGAACTAAATGTACCATCAAACATCAATCCTGCTGCAACAAAATTATCAAGACTATCAATTTCAAAGGGCTTTAAATGAAATTTAAATTTATCTCGAGTATAAGATTTTGGATATTTTCCTCTTTTATCATAATATACGTAGGAGTCTTCTGTACTTTTAAGAATGGGGTATTGAGAAAAATCGGCCAAGCCTGATTTGTTGTAGGGATGATCAATATAAAGCTCTCCATTTACATGTTCAATTACTGATTTAACCATGGTCATTTTTGGATTTCCATTAAAATCAGTTTCTCCACCTTTAATCGGCACACTTAATCGTAATGAATCTACGTTGGTTAATTTTATTTTAAATAATTTATAATCGAACTCAAATTCTTTTCCAAAAAAATCGAACCGGCCTGCCAAAATTCTTCCACCGAAAGTAAATTTTCTGTTTTTCTTTAATACTACTTCTTGTTCATGTGGATAAATATTTACACGTTGTGAATCACTCAAAAAAACTTGCCCAACACCTCTTAAGGTAATATCCCAATTATCTAACAAGCTTAATGTAGCATTAGGCAAGCCCTTAATAACAGAATTAAATTCTAACACATCATAATCTTCTTGACTCGATCGTAAATCTACTTGTCCTGTTTTAGGATCGATTTGATGAGACTTTGCATTGATATAATGAAATAATCGGTCTGTAACGATTACCTGATCTTCTGTAATATCATACACCAGCAAACCCATATTAGCCATTTGCAAAAGCAAAGGTTTTATTTCATCTACAGAACTTCCAAAAGCAGAAGCAACATCTTCAAAAGTAAGATTACGTGTATTGTATTTCAAAGATAAATTCTTGATTCGTAAAAGAGGATGTTGGGGATCCATACCTTTTAACGACATAAAACGATCTTCGGTATAATAATCACACGATTCAAAATGGGCTTTACTTTCTCCTCCCATCGAAACGGTTTTCATGTCAATTTTTGGATCGTCAATTTTCCAATACACGCCTTCTACATCCATATCCACTTTATGGTAGGTATCAAAATACGGGCTTTGCGCAACACCATCTGTAATGCGCAAAAGTGCAAGCTCTCGTGAAACAATATTGTATTTTAATTCAAGGCCCGGGTGATAAATGGAATCAGAATCCAATTTAAAAGTAACGGATGCTTCTTGACTGGCAATACGCTCTTTGGTAATAACAAAGCTCTTAGAGCGCGCTGTTAAAAAGGTTTTATCTTTCCAATTAAATATTATTTCTGCAGGTTGTTTAGCACTGCCCTTTCCAATAATTTTATTGCCATGCAAAGCAAAACCTCCAATATATTTTACACTTTTTGCAAAATTATTGATTTCAATTCTATCATCATACGATTCAAAGCGTGGATAAGTGGCATTAGAAGTATCTACGTTGGCTAACAATTTTTCTGTAAGCCTGCCTACCAATGGAAAATCAAAAAAACCTTTGTAATAAAATACAACCGTATCTGCTGTATATTCTGAGCTTATCAATTTAATTTTATAATCTCTTAAGCCAACAAATACCTGATCAGCAGCAAAACCGGCTCTTTGCCATGTTACTTTTCCTGTTGAACCTATCCATTTTTTTTCCGTGGGATATAAAAATCCTTTTGTTTGATAAATAACCGTACTATCTGCCTTTGAATAGCATTTTAAATCAAGTGCTTTAAATACAATTTTAGGTAAACTATCAAAATCAAAATAATAATCGTTATTACTGGCAATCCAACGTGTAGAAGCAGAAGAGTAAATAGAATTTTCCGAAAAAAGATCAAGACATATTTCTATAAAGGATGCAAAATATTTATTGGGTTTAAGTAGCAACTTATCAATACTGGTTTGAAAACCTTTAAAACTTTCGTTAGATTGATTGGTAACTTCAAAATTCATTAATGCATATAAATAATTGCTAAAATCAGGAATGGCCTTCATTTTTTTATTCAACATTTTATTAGCTGTTTCGGCAACGGTTTTTTTCTGATCTAACGTAAGTCTTTTGGTTGATGAATTATATTCCCCTTTGAATTTACTCCCCTCTTTTTTACCCATCCTATTCATTATATCTTGATTGGCATTTTTATAAATGTTTTCCCATGCTTTATCATCCGTTTCTCCAAAATCCCAAATAGCCCTAAACTCTTCCATAATTTTATCAGCCTGGCTTGCATCCGTTTCTTTTAAAAAATCATGCATTTGATTATAAAAATCTTCAGGCTGAACGGAGAAGCTTTTGGTCTTTTGGGCTGAAACGGTGAATGAAAATAATAGAATGAAAAAGCAACTTATTATTTTAATAATGTTGCAGTAAACTATATTTATTGAGTTGGCAGATAGCGCCCCCCCCTCTCCTTTGGAGAGGGCCGGGGAGAGGTCATTTTTTTTCAAATTTTTGAGCAAGCCAATCATGGTTTTCTTTAGAATCAATTAATGATAACCCTACTTGCAAAGCTTTATTGTGAATAGCATCAACATCATTTGTAAGGTAACCGCTTAAAATTACAATTCCATTTTGATTTAAAGAAGCATAATATGTGGAGAGATCATTTAATAAAATATTACGGTTAATATTAGCAAGTATAATGTCAAATTTTTTATTGATGAGAGAGGATGCATTGTCACATAATGAATTTACATTTAGAGCTTTGTTTTTTTGAGAATTTTCAATGGCACTTTCAACTGCTACAGGATCATTGTCAATTGCAGTTACAGAGTTAGCTCCAAGCCTAGATGCTAAAATAGCAAGTATCCCGGTTCCGCAACCCATATCTAAAACAGTTTTATTTTTAAAATCTGTTGATAACATTTGCTGTACTACCAATGTTGTGGTTTCATGATGGCCAGTACCAAAAGCCATTTTAGGATCAATCACAATGTCAAATTCTACATTAACATCTGCAGGATGAAAGGATGCTCTTATATAACAACGATTATCAACTTTTACAGGTTGAAAATTATTTTCCCATTCTTCGTTCCAGTTTTTGCCTTTAATAAGATTGGCAGCATATTGAATAGAATATTCATTTGTGTTATCGAGTATTTCTTTAAGATTGTCTGGCAAAAATAAATGCGCAGGAATATATGCCAACACTCCTTTTTCTGTTTCAACAAAACTATCAAAACCATTTTCGCTGAGCTGAGCAGTAAGTATTTCTGTTCCGGGTTGTAGGGGATTAACAGTACAATTCAATTCGATATAGTCTACCATAAATAATTAAAAATTATAAATGGCAAATTACAAATTATCTCAATAAAGAAACCCAACCGTATTCCGATTTCAAAACTTTTTTAGGAAGAGCACTGCCTTTATAATCTAAATGCCAAGTATAAATTCCTACTTCCGCTAAGTTGCCATTTATTTTTCCATCCCAGCCTTGAGAAGATTCATTGGTAGTAAATATTTGTTGGCCAAATCTATCGTAAATAGAAAATTCATATTCTAAAAAACTACATTCAAAAACGGGAATAAATATTTCATTAAGTTGATCATGATTGGGTGAAAAACTATTGGGTACATAAACAAAACATTCGCAACTAACAGTATCCACATTTATATCATCTGTTGCCGTACCGCAAATGGTTGTTACACTAACGGTATAATTTCCCGTATCGGCAACAGTAAATGTTGGATTGGAGCTACCATCAGGCCATAAATAAGTTGCTCCTGAAGTTGTTGCATCAAGCGTAACAGAATCACCCAAACAAATAATTTTATCATCACCTAAATCAACTGTTGGCAAAGCAATTTCTGAAATTGAAATACTATCATAAGCAACACAAGGTGTAACAGAAACCTTTACCCAATAAAGTCCAGCACCACTTGTTTGCATAGTAGAAGCAGAGCTGTTATCAGACCATAAATACGCAGCAGCATTTGTTGTTGTAGCATCTAATGTAATATTCGTGTTTTCACAGATACTTGTATCATTGCCAATATTAATATTAGGTTGAGCAGTATAAGTAAGCGAAATAGAATCGGTATCGGAACAGTTATTAACCGTGGCAATTGCCCAATAAGTTCCAGCTGTATTTGCTGTTAAACTTGATTGTGTTGAATTATCAGACCACAAATAACTAGCATTAGCATTAAAAGCATTAAATGTAAGAGAAGTTGTACCACATAAAGTAGTATCGTTTCCAAGATTTACTTTTGGCGATGCTGTATATGAAACTATAATAGAATCAGAAGAAGAACATCCATTCACACTTACATCTACCCAGTATTTCCCTGCAATAGTTACAGTATAGGTTGCTAAACTCGCATTATCTTGCCAATTATAAATGGCTGTTACGGTTGTTGCATCTAGTGTAAGCGTTTCGTTTTCGCATAAATTAGTATCATTTCCCAAATTAAAAACAGGAAGAGCAGTATAGGTAGCATTGATTGTATCGGCAGCTGAGCAATTGTTTTCTGTAATTTGCACCCAGTATTTTCCAGCACTACTTATTGTATAAGAAGAACCCGTTGAATTATCTGACCACAAATAATTTTGATTTCCGGAACTTGAAATATTTATCAAATAATTTTGCCCTTGGCATAAATCGGTATCGTTTCCTAAGCTTACAGTTGGAGTAGTATTAAAAGTAACATCAATAGTATCAGAAAATATACAGCTATTATCTGTTACTTGCACCCAATACTTTCCGGCAGCAGCAGTAGTTAATGTTGCCGTTTTTGAATTGTCTGACCATAAATAAGAAGCTCCCGCAACAGTGGCATCCAATTTTAAAGTATTTCCTGTACATAGTGCGGTATCATTTCCCAATTCAATTGGAGAAGGAACGGTTACCGGAGTAGCAACCAATGAAAGTGAATCATAAATACCATCATCACTATTACCACCATTTTGCCAAGTGGAAATAAGTCTAATTCTAATCCAACGCGTACCACTGGGAGCTGTTTTGCTGGTACTAATTTTTTTCCAGGTAACATTATTATTGGTCCCCGAATCATATTTTGAAAGAACAGTAGTATTAGAAGAATTTCTGAACTCAATCACTACCTGTGAAAGATCTGCCGGACTTTGATTATACGATTTTACATATCCTATAAAGGAAAAATCTTGTATACCATTATCAATAGAACATGCCAAACTCGAAACATCAATATCTTGCCTTAACTCTTCGTCAATTGGATTTGCGCCCCCATAAAAATAATAACTACCTTCATACGGACCTTGACTTGTAGCTTGTGTCCATGCAGTACCTACAACTTCTGTCCAAAATTGAATTTCTCCGCCAACCAATGGCAATTCATTTCCGGGATTGAGAATAAGATTTTGAGCATAAGCAAATGAAGCAGAAATAACACTTATGCTAAATAAAAAAAATATTTTCATTTTTAAACAATCAATGATTCATCAATTAAAATATATAAATAGACAAAACAAGATTAGGGGTTAATGTATGGCGAAATTACATTTTATATTTTAACACTTAAAAGACTAAAAATAATAAAAATCAAGATAAATTTATATTGCTGTAATTTAAATTATTACAAAGGCAAAAGCTGCTTTAATGTTTCAATGGAAATAGCGTCATTTAAGGTGTGTTCTCCTATTCTTTCTCTACAAAGGGCTGAAAGATGAGCGCCCGAAAGCAAGGCTTTTCCAAAATCATTTGCCAAAGAACGAATATATGTGCCCTTACTACAAACCACTTTAAATTTAATATTAGGCATTTCAATAGCAGTAATTTCAAATTTTTTAATGGTTATTTCCGACATCTTTAATGCTATCGGTTTTCCTTTCCGTGCTTTTAGATAGGCTTTTTTACCATCTACTTTTTTTGCAGAAAATACCGGTGGCATTTGTGCAATTGTACCAATAAATTTTTCAGCAGCAGCATAAATCTGTTCTTGAGAAATATGATCGATTGGAAAACTAGCATCAAATTCAGTTTCCAGATCAAATGAAGGAGTAGTTGTACCCAGAGTAATCGTGCCCGTATACACTTTATCAAGATCTTGAAACTCATGAATGCGTTTTGTCATACTACCTGTACAAATAATTAATAAGCCTGTAGCTAATGGATCTAATGTACCGGCATGTCCCACTTTAATTTTCTTATTATTCATCTTATGATGCCTTGCAATCATGATGCGTACTTGACGAACTACATCGAAAGAAGTCCATCGCAAAGGCTTATTTAAAACCAAAACACTACCACCTAAAAAATCATAATTTTTATTTTCTACATTTTCTATCATCATGAACCTATATGTTTTTGTAAATTTACAGTTTAGTTGTTAGTTATTCGTTATCGGTTATTAGAAAAAAATTAACCATATAATCGAATAACTAATAACGAACAACTAATAACTATTTCTCAATGGAATTTCAACATACAAAAGAATTTGCTAAAAGCTTAGATGAAAATGATACGCTAAAAAATTTCAAATCATCTTTTCTTTTCCCCCAACATAAAGGAAAAAATGTAATTTATTTTTGTGGTAATTCTCTTGGCTTACAACCTAAACAAACAAAGAAAGCTCTAGGTCAGGAATTAGATGATTGGGCTACTCATGGCGTTGAAGGTCATTTTAAAGCTAAATACCCTTGGTACACTTACCATGAAATGCTGGCTGAACCATTAAGCAAAATTATTGGAGCAAAAACCAATGAAGTAGTGGCCATGAATAGCCTTACTGTTAATATGCATTTATTAATGGTGTCTTTTTATAAACCGTATGGAAAAAGAAAAAAAATTTTGTGTGAACATCGCCCATTTTCTTCTGATCAATACATGCTTGAAACACAAGTTCGCTTTCACGGATTAAATCCGGATGATTGTATAATTGAAATGAAACCTAGAAAAAACGAAAAAATTATTCGCACTGATGATATTGTTGCAAAAATAGATGAAATTGAAGATGAACTGGCTCTAGTTTTATTTGGAGGAGTAAACTATTATACCGGACAATTATTTGATATAAAAGCCATAACCAAAGAAGCCCATAAAGTTGGCGCTTATGCAGGTTTTGATTTAGCACATGCAGCAGGAAATGTAAAATTACAAATGCATGATTGGAATGTTGATTTTGCAGCTTGGTGCGGATACAAATATTTAAATTCAGGCCCGGGATGTGTTGCAGGAATTTACGTTCATGAAAAGCATACAAAAAATCCCGAGATAATTCGCTTTGCAGGTTGGTTTGGTTATGATAAAGAAACCCGATTTAAAATGGAATCGGGTTTTAAACCCATTAAAACTGCTGAAGGTTGGCAATTGAGTAATGATCCTATTTTTTCAATGGCTATGCACAAAGCTGCTTTAGATATATTTGACGAAGCAGGAATAGATTTATTATGCAAAAAAAGTAAATTGCTTACCGATTACTTAGAGTTTACTTTAATAGAAATTAATTCTCTGTTAAAGAAAAATATATTTGAAATTATTACACCCAAAAATCCACAAGAAAGAGGATGTCAGTTATCAATCATAGTAAGTTCGGGGGGGAAATTATTAGTAGAAAAATTATCTACTCAAGGTATTATAGTAGATTGGCGAGAGCCTGACGTGATGCGAATTTCCCCTGTTCCTTTATATAATTCATTTGAAGATATTTATTTGTTGGGAGAAGCGATGCTTGATTTTTATAAAAGCTAAAAACCTCTCCCTAACCTACTCCAAAGGAGAGGGAGTTTGGATTTTTTCGTGTTAATTTGTGCAATTCGTGTCTAAAAAATAATCTATGAAGATATATACAAAAACAGGCGACAAAGGAGAAACTTCTTTAATAGGTGGAACGCGCGTACCTAAACACCACATACGTATTGATGCATACGGAACAGTTGATGAACTCAATTCTTATATAGGCTTATTGAGAGACCAGCTTGGAGACAAACATCAAGTTGCAATGCTTATTCAAATTCAGAATATATTATTTACAATAGGCTCCCAATTAGCTGCTGATTCTGGTAAATCAAAAATGCAGCTCCCTGATATTACCGAAACTGATATTTTAATATTGGAAAAAGAAATAGATGCCATGAATGAAGTGCTTCCTCCTTTAAAAAACTTTATTTTACCGGGAGGGCATCCTGCAGTTTCTACTTGCCATATTGCACGATGCGTTTGCAGAAGAGCAGAAAGATGTGCAAGCCATTTGTCAGAGCAAACTATATTAGAGCCATTGCTCATCCAATACCTCAATCGCCTTTCAGATTATCTCTTTATGCTTGCCAGAAAAGTTGCTTTTGACCATATGGCAACCGAATTACCTTGGAATCCATTTAATCGTTAAAACATAAAGAATACTTGTTAAAGCTTGGTAAATTAAATAAACAAAGCTACATTTGCATTCATATTGCGGGGTAGAGCAGAGGTAGCTCGTTGGGCTCATAACCCAAAGGTCGCAAGTTCGAGTCTTGCCCCCGCTACTTGAAAGGACAAATCTCCGTTTTCGGAAATTTGTCCTTTTTCATTTACTCCTGTACCGCTTGATAAACAAGCCATCCACTCAAATACATCATTAATATTCGTTGGTTAGATATTGCCTGTTTTTTGCATCCAATGGTAAAAAAGGAGATGCTGCATTTAAGACTATTTTTATTGAGGCATAAACCTCAACTATTCATTTTATAGCCACCAAGAAATTCTTAAATTCGTTACAAATGTAATTTATGCGTATAGAAAGAACCAATAATGAAATTATTATTCGCCTCCCATCTTATGTCAAGACTGATGGGCTTCAAAAGTTTATTGATTATTTGGTTTATAAAGAAGTAACTGCTAAATCAAAAGCAAAACAAGCTGATGTAGATAAACTTGCCAAAGAAGTTAAAAAGGGCTGGTGGTCTAAAAACAGAAGCAGGTTTATTAGAGAATAAATAAAGAGCTTCATAATGGTCTTAAAAAGAAAAAATACAAGAGGGTATATAACACTTCTGAATTAGTGGCTATTCAAAATGCCAAGGATTAAGTTTGCCTTTGTCTTCTATTCCGGATGATTATTATTTGATACGCATTAATACAAATTATAGAGAAGCCATTCCCCAAGAGCTGGAAAAACTTTCCATATTCTCAATTAACACGAAAAATTGGAGATGCTTTTATTAAAGAAAATAAATCTCTTGTGTTACAAGTTCCTTTAGCAGTGGTACAGGGCGATTTTAATTTTTTAATTAATCCGAATCATTCATCATTTTCAAAGGTGAAAATGAATTCCATTGAACCTTTTGAGTTTGATACCGACTTTTTAAATTTAAAATAAAAAACCATAGCTCTGGGAAAAAGAGCTATGGCATCTAAACATAGGATGTTTCTTATTTGCCCTCACTCTACCTCTCTCCCAAAGGGAGAGAGAAGCTCGGAAAATATTTTATTAATCAACATTATCATGAAGAAAAGAATTGTTTTGTTTCAACTCTGTTTTATTGTCTTCTCCTTCTGATACTGTAAAACGTGAAACTTGGCTTTCTGAAGAATGAGCAACATTTGAAAGTTCTACATTTCTTCTTTTATAAGCTGGTTCGTTTTCTAAATCAACAATTGCACTTGGTGAAGTTTTTAATTTAAAGCTCAATTCTTTTAATTTAAGAATACGCTCTTTTGACTTTTGCAATTGTAAATCAGGAGTAATTTCAGAACTACTAAAGTAAGTTTCAGTTTCTTTTTCTATTTCATTTGTAGTTTCAGTAACCAATTCTTGTTGTTCCATTATTGGCTCTGTTGTATTTTCTTCATCTACTACAAATAATGGTTCATCTTGAATGGGCTGTTCCATTTCAAATTCAAAAGTTACTTCTTTAGGATCTACAATTTTTAATGAAGGTTCATCAACAATTGTTATTTCATCCGTAAAAGTTTCTTCCATTTTTGTTTCTACAATGAGTTCTGTTTTATTTTCAAGAGGCTCACTATTTTGGATGAAAGTATCTTGAGGTGTTAACAATTCTTCTTTTTGAATTACATCTTCTAACTTTCTATCTTTTGCTGTGTCGGTAAATAAATTATACGTAACAGGTTTAAATTCTTTTTTAGGTAGTGTGTGTGTAATTGTTTTTTCTTCTTTTACAATTGGTTTATTCACATCATCTACCAGGTTAAGAATAATTTTAGGTTTAGCAGGTTCCGTTAAACCTAAATCAGGATTAGTGTTAAAGCCTGTTGCAATAAGGGTAATAGAAACTTGATTTCCTAGTGTTTCATCTGTTCCGGTTCCCCAAATAATTTCAGCATTATCACCGGCTTCATTTTGTATAAAGTCGGTAATTTCTGTAATCTCATCCATTAATACTTCTTCCATACCAGAAGTAATGTTGAGAAGAATGTATTTAGCGCCTTTAATATTATTGTCGTTTAACAAGGGTGATGACAATGCGTTTTCAACAGCAACACGAGCACGATTTTGCCCTTCAGCTACCGCAGATCCCATAATGGCAGTTCCTCCATTTGTCATAACGGTTTTTACATCTTTAAAATCAACATTCACGTAACCGGTAACGGTAATAATTTCTGCAATACCTCTGGCGGCTGTGGTGAGAATGTCATCAGCTTTTCCAAAAGCATTTGCTAAAGAAAGATTGCCATACATATCACGTAATTTGTCGTTAGAAATTACGATAAGCGTATCAACATATTTACGCATTTCACGAATTCCTTCTTCGGCTTGTGCTCTGCGTTTGCGGCCTTCAAAAACAAATGGAATGGTTACAATACCAACTGTAAGAATTCCTAATTCTTTTGAAACACTTGCAATAACGGGAGCAGCACCTGTTCCGGTACCACCGCCCATACCGGCAGTAATGAATACCATTTTGGTAGAACTGTCGAGCACATCTTTAATTTGCTCAATGTTTTCGAGTGCAGCATTACGGCCTACTTCAGGAATTGAACCTGCGCCCATACCTTCTGTTAAACCTGCACCCAATTGAATTTTTGTTGGTACAGGACTAATTTCAAGTGCTTGTTGATCGGTATTGGATACGATAAACTCAACACCTTTTATTCCTTGACGGAACATATGGTTAACAGCATTGCTGCCTCCACCTCCAACACCAATCACTTTTATGATTGATGGGCCATCTTTAGGTAGATCAAATTGCATTATACGTTTCATGGTTTTCCCTCCTATGTTTAGTTAATTAATAATGAGCATTTAATTAGTTTTCTGATATGTGGTCTTCTTCAAAAAATTGTTTGGTTTTACCCAATATTTTTTCAAAAAAACTTCCTTTGGTTTTAATGGTTTGCGCAATTGGTGTTTCTTCTTCTTGTTTAGGATATTTGCTGATTTGTTTTTCATAAGATTCCAATCCTTTTAATACAAGTCCTATACAAGTAGCATACATGGGACTTTTAATTTCGTCACTAAATCCTTTTGCAAGATGTTCTGTTGGAAACCCTACTCTTGTATCCATGCCTGTTACGTATTCAAAAAGTTGGGTGATGTGTTTCAGCATTGAACCTCCACCTGTAAGTACAATACCTGCGATTAATTTTTTCTCGTATCCGGAATTTTTTATTTCGTAATATACTTGCTCAATAATTTCTTCCATACGAGCTTGAATAATACGCGCTAAATTTTTTACCGAAATTTCTTTAGGTTCGCGTCCGCGTAAGCCGGGTATAGAAACAATTTCATTTTCTTGAGCTTCACTGGCAAGGCAAGAACCAAATTTTGTTTTGAGTAATTCTGCTTGGCCGGCAATAATGGTGCATCCTTCTTTTATATCTTCAGTAATGATATTTCCTCCAAATGGAATAACAGCAGTATGGCGAATAATACCATCTTTAAAAATGGCAATATCTGTAGTGCCACCACCAATATCTACCAATACAACTCCTGCTTCTTTTTCTTCTTCACTAAGTACGGCATCAGATGAAGCAAGAGGCTCTAGAATAAGATCTACAATATCTAAATCTGCTTTGTTCACACATTTTTTAATGTTATTGGCGGCAGTAAGTTGTCCGGTTATGATATGGAAATTGGCTTCTAATCGAACACCAGACATGCCAATAGGATCTTTAATTCCAGGTTCATTGTCAACCAAAAATTCTTGTGGCAATACATGAATAATGGCTTCTCCCGGAGGCATCACTAGTTTTTGCATGTCTTCAATTAATGCATCAATATCGCTTTGGCTAATTTCATCGTCAACACTTTGTCGGGTTCTGATACCACGGTGTTGAAGGCTTTTTATATGCTGACCTGCAATACCCACATTTACTACTTGAATCTCAACACCCGATTTTGTGGCAGCTTCTTGTACAGCCAATTTAATTGAAGCCACCGTTTTTTCGATGTTGGATACAACGCCTCGCATTACACCCATTGAATTGGCTTTACCCATGCCGAGAATTTCAAGTTTTCCATTTTCGTTTTTACGGCCAACGATGGCACAAATTTTTGTTGTGCCTATATCTAAGCCAACTACTATTTCAGATGCTTTCATATTGTTGAGGTTTTTAATGGTTTATTTGCTGCTTTTGTACACACTACTTGATTTTGAAACTTTAAATTGATTACGGTATAATTTTCCCAACCTTTTCGGTTAAGTCCTTTTATATAAAACAGTTTTAAGTTGGCAAACTTTTGTTCTATATTTTGAATATTGCCAATAACAATTTTATGTTTCCCAACTTTTGGAATTAATTCTATATCGTTATTTTCATTTACATAAATTTGTTCAAACATCGCATTCCATAAAGTGTCTGCTTCAATAAATTGTGCAAGTGTAAATAAGTCTGCTAAGGTTGATTTTCCGGGAGCTATATTGTTTACTGATTGTATGCCACCAGCAAAACCTTTTATGACCGAATCATTTGGCAAAATATCGCTGATGCCATTTGCAATAATTACACGAGCTGCGTAATTATTAGATAGGGGCATGTATTTGCCATTCTCGTCAATATAAAATCCGTTGGTAAGGTTATTCATAATTCTGATAAGGGGTTTTCTTTGTTCAACATTGATAAAAAGTTTGCCATCAACGGAAGAATAAATTTGAGCTTTTTGTACCGATGGATTTTGATTAATTAATTTTTCATAAGAAAAAAGGTTGATTTTTTTACATCTGCTTCCTACTAATGAATCTCCTTTACTATAGATGATGGATTTAATATCATTTTTATCAATAAAAAAATTGCCATCAGAATAATCAACATTTATTTCCATTGATGTAAACGATATGCATTGTTGTTTTTGATTTACAAAGCCCATTAATGCTACCAATGAAACGGGTAACAAAATCCAAAATAATATGATTACTATTTTTCTAAGCATTTTATTTTTTTGCCCTCACCCTAACCCTCTCCCATGGGAGAGGGGGCTTGGAATTTATTATATTTTAGTTTTTAATATTTCTGTAATGGGTTTAATTAGTAAATCAATATCTCCTGCCCCAATTGTAAGAATAACACCATTTTCTTTTTCATTAATTTTTTTAATGACTTCTTCTTTTGTATATATTTTTTTGTTTTGCAATTTTACTTTGTTAAGCAATAGTTCTGCATTAATTCCAGGAATGGGTAATTCACGAGCCGGATATATTTCAAGCAACATGAGTTCATCAAGCAAGGATAAACTTGCGGCAAATTGATCAAGAAAATCTCTTGTGCGTGTAAATAAATGGGGCTGAAATATTCCTGTAATTTTTTTGTTGGGATACAAATTCTTTACCGATTTAACAAAAGCTTCTATTTCTCTTGGATGATGGGCATAGTCATCTATATAAATAAACTTGTTGGTTTTAATGTGGTATTCAAAACGCCTTTTTACTCCTTTATAGGTCCCTAATGCATTTATTATTTTTTCATTTGAAAGATTCATTTGTTTGGCAACAATAAATGCTGCTAGGGAATTTTCCACATTGTGTTTTCCGGGTATTCCTAATTTTATTTTCTCAATATTTTCAACCTTATTGGTAATTGAGTATTCTGAATGGTCATCAAAAAAGCTGATGTGGGAGGCTTTCCAATCGGCTGTATTTAAAGAATAAGATGTTGCACTTGCATTAATTTTATGTTGGCTTACTAAATTGCCAGCTTGATCTGCATTGTAAATTAATGTTCCGCCTGTTTTAATTTGATTGGCAAACTCAGCATATGTATTTTCAATTTCTAATTTTGTATTATAAATATCAAGATGATCGGGATCTATTGAAGAAATAACAGCAATGTCAGGATAAAGGTTTAGAAAAGAACGGTCGTATTCATCTGCTTCTACCACAATAGCCTTTGATTTTTTTGATAAAACTAAATTGCTTGCATAATTAAGTGTAATGCCTCCCACAAAAGCAGTACATTCGATGCCATTGCTATGCAATACATGAGTGATCATAGAAGTGATGGTAGTTTTTCCATGTGTTCCTGCCACTGCAATAGTAAAATGATCTTGGGTTAACATGCCCAGCACTTCGGCACGTTTCTTTATACAAAAATTATTGTCTTCAAAATATTGATATTCTATATGTGTTTTAGGTACTGCAGGCGAGTGGACAATTAATACTTTGGTTTTATTTTGACTATTCAATATTTCAGCAGGAATTTTTTTTACATCCTCATCGTAATGAATGATCATGTTTTCTGCCTGTAATTCGTTGGTTAATGAAGTTTGTGTTTTGTCGTAACCACACACTTGCTTATCCATTGCTTTAAAGAATCTGGCAAGGGCGCTCATTCCAATACCACCTATTCCTAAAAAATAGAAGTAATCGAAATCATTAATATGTGGTTTTTTATTCTTCATTTATCTTTATTAGCTAGCAACATTACTTCATCAGCAATAATTTTTGCAGAATCATAAATGGCAAGTTTTTTTAAATTGTCTCTTATTTGTTGTTGTTTGGCTGAATCGTGCATTAAGTTTACAATTACATGGCCAAGCGTATTTTGTACTTCTTTTTCTCTTACCAATACAGCCGCATTTTGATCAACCAGTTTGTGTGCGTTTTTTGTTTGATGGTCTTCTGCAACATAAGGAGATGGCACAATAATAGCCGGTTTTCCTACCAAAGTTATTTCGGATAATGCAATGGCTCCTGCTCTTGAAACAATAATATCTGCAGCAGCGTATGCATAGTCCATGTCTTTTATAAATTCAAATACATGAATTCCATTTTTTGCGTAATCCTCTGTTTTATTTTTTACTTTTTCAAAATATTCAGATCCTGTTTGCCAGATTACTTGTATTTTATTCTCAATTAGTAATTCTAGATTGCCGCGTATGCTATTATTAATTGCTTTTGCGCCTAGGCTTCCTCCAATAATTAAAAGAACGGGTTTGTTAATTTGCAACGAGAAAAATTGATAGGCTTGTTCTTTTGTGATTTTTATATCTTGAATGTTATTTCGAACAGGATTACCTGTTAACATTATTTTTTTTGAAGGAAAATATTTTTTCATGCCATCATAGGCAACACAAATTTTATCTACTTTTTCTGCCAATAATTTATTGGTAATACCTGGAAAAGAGTTTTGTTCTTGAATTAAGGTGGGAATATTTTTTTTTGTTGCTACATATAACAAAGGTCCACTTGCATATCCACCTACACCTACAGCAACATCGGGTTTAAATTTTGAAATGATAAAATAGGCTTGTATAATACTATACACTAGCTTAAAGGGGAAAAGAATATTTTTCCAAAAGGAACCACGTTGCATACCACTAATTCTGAGCCCTTTTATTGTATAACCTGCTTCAGGCACTTTTTGCATTTCCATTCTTCCGTGAGCGCCAACAAATAAAATTTCTGTATTAGGATAATTTATTTTTATACTATTGGCAATAGCAATAGCTGGAAATATATGGCCCCCCGTTCCACCACCACTGATCACCACCCTAAATTTTCTATCTTTTGCTATGCTAGCTATATTCATAATTAGATTATGCTTTTGTTCTAGTTCTAATAATTGCATCTCAAGCTTTTGCTTGGTTCTTGCAAGTTTTTGTTCTTTGAGTGATTTGCTTAAATATGTGATACTATGCAATCCCATCTGGAACAGTTTTTACATTATTTATATCTTTACTTACACTTAAAATGATTCCTATTGCTATGCTGGTAAACCATACTGATGTACCTCCCATACTTACTAATGGTAGCGCTTGCCCGGTTACAGGTAATAAATTAACTGCTACACCCATGTTGATCATGGCTTGAAAAATAAGGCTGAAACAGCAACCAACCGCTAATAATGCTCCAAAGGTATTGGATGTTTTATTGGCAATGCGAATAGATCGATATAGCAAAATGAGGTATAAAAGAATTACTGCAATACCACCAATAAAACCATATTCTTCAATTATAATGGCATAAATAAAATCAGAATAAGGATGAGGAAGAAAATTGCGTTGCACACTTTTTCCGGGGGCTTTGCCAAATATACCTCCTGTGGCAATGGATATTTTGGCTTGTTCTGCTTGGTAATTAGCATCTTCACTTTTTGCCGTTTCAGTTTTATCTGAATGAATAAAATTTTCGATTCGGTGATGCCAGGTTGCAATTCTAGAAGATTGTGTAAAGTAGGGTGCTATTAGAATAAACAATGCAAAGGCTACAATGCCGCTTCCTACAAGCATACTGAGATATTTTATATTTACTCTCCCAATAAACATGAGTACTAGGCATGTTGCAAATAAAAGTGCTGATGTAGATAAATTTGCAGGAAGAATAAGTCCGCATACAATTAATACAGGAATCATAATAGGTAAAAAACCTTCTTTTAAATCTTTTATATTTTCTTGATTTTTTGAAAGCATTCTTGCTACATACATGATTAATGCAAGTTTTGCAAAATCAGAAGTTTGAAAAGTCATACCTAAGCCGGGAACTGTAATCCATCTGCTTGCATGATTTAAATTGGTTCCCATTAACAAGGTTAAAAAAAGCATGGGAACAGAAATATATAAAGTAATTTGAGCAATGCGAGAATAGTAAGTGTATTTTACTAAATGAGCTACATACATTAAACCAATACCCATAAGTATAATGCTTAAATGTTTAATCATGTAGTATTCTGTATTACCCGATTGGTATTTGTATGCTAATGTTCCGGTTGAACTATATACAGCAAGAATTGAAATAATAGAAAGCAAAAATACAACAGTCCAAATGATCAAATCACCTTCTAGGTAATTTGTGATAAAACCGGAAATGGATTTGTATATATAATTTTTTTCTTTCATGCCTAGCCCCCTAGCCCCCTAGCCCAAAAGAGAGGGGGAATAAGGAATTTTTAATTGATTATTTTATAAACTTTTTACTGCTTGTTTAAATTTATGTCCACGATCTTCATAGTTTTCAAATAAATCGAAGCTTGCACAGGCCGGTGATAATAATACAGTATCACCTTTTTCTGCTTTGTGATATGCCATGGCAACTGCTTCTTCGGCTGATTTTACATCAATCATTTCTTTGTTCATTGAATTAAATGCAGCATGAATTTTCTTATTGTCTTTTCCAAGACAAATAATAAGCTTCACTTTGTCTTTAACCAAATCCAATAGCATTCCATAATCGTTGCCTTTATCAACGCCACCTACAATCCATATAATGGGTGTATGTGTAGATTCTAATGCAAACCATGTTGAATTTACATTGGTAGCTTTAGAATCATTCACGTAAATAACGTCATGAATTTTAGCTACAAATTCTAGTCGATGTTCAACATTTTTAAAATCAGAAAGACTTTCGCGTATCACATCTTTTCTAAGATCTTCTACTCGTCCCACAATTCCGGCAGCCATTGAATTTGCCTGGTTGTGTTTACCTTGTAATGCTAGTTCTTCTATCGACATATCGAAGTTGGTTTTATTGATGTTAAACACTATTTTTTTTTCTTTTATAAATGCACCTTCTTTAAATTCATTATTCAATGAAAAAGGAATCATGATTGATTTGATATTCCGTTTGTCTATTTCTTTTCTAATAATTTCATCATCCCAGTTATAAATAAATACATCTTGTTTTGTTTGATTATTTACTATTCTCATTTTCGAATCAACATAGTTTTGCATTTCATAATCATATCTATCAAGATGGTCAGGTGTGATATTGAGAAGTACTGCAATATTTAATTTTGTTTTAAACATACCATCTAGTTGAAAACTGCTTAGTTCTAACACATAGTAATCGTAATTATTTTCTGCTACTTGCATTGCAAAACTTTTTCCCACATTTCCAGCTAAACCTACATTTAATCCTGCTTTTTTTAGGATGTGATAAGTAAGCAATGTTGTTGTTGTTTTACCATTACTTCCGCTTATGGCAATCAGCTTTGCGTTTGTATATCTTGCTGCAAATTCTATTTCAGAAATTACGGGTATACTTTTTTTATAAAGCAGTTTTATTAGTTCTGCTTTATCCGGTATACCAGGGCTTTTCATCACTTCAACAGCTTGTAATATTTTATCTACGCTATGCTTTTCTTCTTCCCAGGGAATATCAAAATGTAAAAGAACGTCTTTGTATTTTTGTTTAATTTTCCCTTGATCAGATACAAAAACCTCGTATCCTTTCTTCTTTGCTAAAACTGCTGTTCCTACTCCACTTTCTCCTGCTCCTAAAACCACAAATAAACCTTTACTCATTCTGTTCTATTTTTTTAATATCTCGCCCCTACGGGACTTTTTTGTCAAAAGATTTCGTCCCTCTGTGACTTATCTCAATTTTAAAGTGATCACACTTACAACTGCTAATAATAATCCTACTATCCAAAAGCGTGTAACAATTTTTGCTTCGGGCATTCCTAGTTTTTGGTAATGGTGATGTAATGGCGACATTTTAAAAATTCTTCTTCCTTCGCCAAATTTCTTTTTGGTGTATTTGAAATATCCAACCTGTAACATCACTGAAAGATTTTCGACAAGAAATACTCCACATAAAATAGGAATGAGCAATTCTTTTCTTACTGCAATGGCAAATACTGCAATAATTCCTCCTAGCGCTAAACTACCCGTATCTCCCATAAAAACCTGTGCGGGATATGAATTGTACCATAAGAAACCAATACATGCTCCAACAAATGCGCTGATGAAAATGGCAAGCTCTCCAATGCTTGGGATGTACATGATGTTTAAATAATTTGCGAATATGGTATTACCGGATACGTATGCGAAAATTCCGAGTGTAACACCTATGATTGCAGAGGTTCCTGTTGCAAGGCCATCTAAACCATCCGTAATATTGGCTCCATTTGAAACAGCTGTAATAATAAATATTACTATTGGAATGAATATGAGAAATGATAACCAAGCATAGCTTTTTCCTAATAATGAAGTGATAATAGATGAATAGTCAAATTCATTATTCTTTAAAAAGGGAATAGTTGTTTTTAAAGAAGGTCCATCATGCGAGATGATATACTCGCCATCATATCCTGTTGTTCCTTCAATTTGTTTTCCGTTTGCCTGTTCTACGTGACTATAATTAGGAGCTTCCATTGAAGCTCCAGGCTCTGTATAATAATAAATCTGGCTATGATCACGAATTTTTACGTTGGGATTAAAATATAAGGTGCCGCCAACAATTAATCCCAATCCAACTTGCCCCAGTATTTTAAAACGACCGTGTAAACCTTCTTTGTCTTTTTTGAAAACTTTTATATAGTCGTCTATAAAGCCAATAAAACCAAGCCAAATGGTTGATACAATCAAGAGTACTATATACACATTCCAAAGTTTGGCAAATAAAAGTGTTGGGATTAAAATAGAAGAAAGTATAATGATGCCGCCCATTGTAGGCGTTCCCTTTTTTTGTAACTGTCCTTCTAATCCAAGATCTCTTACACTTTCTCCTATTTGTTTGATTTGCAGGTAACGAATAATTCTTTTTCCTAAAACCATTGATATGATAAGAGAACATATCACCGCGCATGCTGCACGAAAAGAAATGTACTGAAACACTCCCGCTCCCGGAAAGTTAAAATGTGTATGTAGATATGTAAAGAGGTAATACAGCATTACTTTACAAATAAGTTGAGTGATTCGGTTAATATTTCTTTATCGTCAAATGGGTATTTTACTCCATTAATTTCTTGGTATTTTTCGTGTCCTTTGCCTGCTAACAGAATAATATCTCCCGGTTCTGCAAATGAACAAGCAGCTTTAATAGCTTCCCGTCTATCAACAATGGTTAGCATTTTTTTATAGTTAGAGGCTGTAACACCTTTTTCCATTTCTCTTAAAATATCTTCGGGCTTTTCATTTCTTGGATTATCAGAAGTAAGAATTACCCTGTCGCTTAATTCGCAAGCCAATTGAGCCATAATGGGGCGTTTGGCGGCATCGCGATTTCCTCCGCAGCCTACTATGCTAATTATTTTTTCGTTTCCTGTTCTAATATCATTAATGGTTTTCAAAACATTTTTTAGTGCATCCGGAGTGTGTGCATAATCAACAATTCCGGTAATATTGTTTGAGGTTCTAACACAATCAAATCTTCCCTCAACAGAATTTAAGCTACTCAAATGTGTGAGTACTGCAAATTTGTCTTCGCCTAATAAACGAGCTGTTGCATATATGCCAAGCAAATTATACGCATTGAATTCGCCAACCAGTTTACTCCAGATTTCTTGTCCATCAATATTGAGATGTAATCCGGCAAAATGGTTTTCAATAATTTTGGCAGTATAATCGGCCAAAGATTTTAATGCAAAAGTGTTTTTTGAAGCGCGTGTATTTTGTAGCATTACCATGCCATGCTTATCATCTTTATTTATCAATGCAAATGCATCTTCTGACAACATATCAAAGAAACCTTTTTTAGCTTTTATGTATTCATCAAAAGTTTTGTGGTAGTCGAGATGATCGTGTGTGATGTTGCAAAAAACACCACCAATAAAATCAATTCCTGTAATACGATGTTGCACTACCGCATGCGAGCTTACCTCCATAAAGCAATGTGTGCACTCTTCTTTAACCATTCGGCTGAGTAAAGAATTTAATTGAATGGCATCTGGCGTAGTATGTGTAGCTTCAATAGTTTCATCAATTATTTTATTTCTAACGGTAGAAAGTAAACCAACCTTTTTACCCATTGAACGGAATAAAGTATATAATAAAGTTGCTGTAGTAGTTTTTCCATTGGTACCTGTAATGCCTACTAGTTTTAATTTAGAAGAAGGATTATCGTAAAAATTAGAAGCAATATTTCCTAATGCAACAGTTGAATCTTTTACACGGATATAAACAATATTTTCTTTTTTAATTAGTGGTAAATGCTGGCAAACAATGGCTATTGCACCGGCATCAATGGCTGTGTTTATAAATTGATGTCCGTCTACTTGCTCTCCTTTTGTGGCAATAAAGAGAGAATAATTTTGAATTTTTCTTGAATCGAAACAAACGGATGAAATAGCCACATTGGTAGAACCAATGACTTCTTCAAGTCCTGATTTGTACAATATGTCTTTTAGTAGTTTCATACAGCCTCTCCCCTTTAATCCCCTCTCCAAAGGAGAAGGGAAGTTTGGAATTTATTTTTTGTTAGCCCTCACCCTTGCCCTCTCCCAATGGAGAGGGATGTTTGGAATTTTTTTAAATTAATTCTAAAATTATTTCTGTTCCTTTTGTTACCAATGTGCCTGGCATTACAGATTGTTGTTTTACAACACCTCTGCCTTGGCATTTTACTATTAAACCTTTATTTTCTAATATATATATGGCATCGCGTAAGCCCATGCCTTGTACATCAGGTACTGTATTTTCATTTTCTTTAACAGGTGTTGCAATGTATTTTGATGCCGCTATAACAGCATTGTTTTGTGGTAAATCTAGTTTTGAAAAAATTTGTTTTAGATCTGTTGGATTCCCTTCTTGTACAAAAGGAAATGCTAAGTCATTGGTTTTTGTAGGTTCTTTATGTATATCAAAATTTGTAGCATACACACGATCGGCAATGGCTCTGAATACAGGAGCAGAAACCAATCCTCCGTAATAAATATCCTTATTGGGATTGCTGATTACAACGATACATGAATAAACCGGATTGTCGGCAGGGAAGTAACCTACAAACGAAGCACCATAAGCATGTTTAGCATATTTACCATCAACCACTTTTTGTACAGTTCCGGTTTTGCCTGCAATTTTATAATATGGGTTTTTAAGATTTTGTGCAGTACCATTTTCCACTACACCTTCCATTAATTTTTTTGCTTTTGCAATGGTTTCTTTTGAGCAAATTTGTTGATCAATGATAATGGGCTCCATTTTTTCTAATACTTGACCTCTGTATCTCATTTCTTTTACAAAGCGAGGTTTAACCATTTTGCCATCATTGGCAACAGCATTATAAAAATTAAGAATTTGCAACGGTGTTAATCTTATTTCGTATCCAATGGACATCCACGGCAGTGAAACACCAGACCAATTTTTATGTTTGGTATCTTTTATAAAAGGATGGCCTTCTCCTGCTATTTCAAGACCGAGTGTATCGTTAAGATGAAATTGATAAAGCCTATCAATATACTTTTGTGGATTTTTTGAATAGGCATTGGTAATTAACTTTGATACGCCCACATTAGATGAAACTTCAAAAACACGCTGTACGGTTACAATTGATTGTTCCGGATGATGGGAGTCTCGCATGGTGCGATTGTAAAATGTTGTACTTCCGTCTTCAATATCTATTTTGTCATTTAAATCTATTAAGCCATCTTCCATACCCGCAATTAATGAAGCCAGTTTAAATGTTGAACCTGGTTCTACGCTTTCTCCAATCGCGTAATTAAAAGTTTCTTCATAATTACCTGCTTTGTTTTTTGTTAAGTTGGCAATGGCTTTTATTTCTCCTGTTTTTACTTCCATTAATATTACGCAACCATGATCTGCATCTTGTTCTCTTAATTGAGCATCTAGAGCGTGTTCTGCCACATCTTGAATATTTACATCAATAGTTGTGATTAAATCTTTACCGTCTTGTGGCTCTATTTCATTTTCATCATTTAGAGGCATCCAAATATTTCCGGCTAGTTTTTGCATCAATCTTTTTCCATCGGTGCCTTGTAATTCATGATCGTATGCACCTTCTAATCCAACGGGTTTAACATCTGTTAGTTTGTATCCAATGGTTCTTTGTGCTAACATTTGAAATGGCATTTTTCTTTTGTTGGTTTCCATTACAATTAATCCACCTTTGTATTTTCCCATACGAACAATGGGAAAAGATTGTAGTTTTTTGAGATCGGTATAACTCACATTACGATGTATTAAATGGAAACGGCTTCCGTCTTTTCTGGCAGACACTAGTTCATTTCTGTATTCTTTCGCAGACTTATCTTTAAAAAGTTGGGCTAAATAATAGGCGAGCGAATCTATATTTTCATTGAATATTTTTTTATTTATTCCATCGGCATTTACATCTATGTGTATTTCATAAAAGGGTAGATCGGTTGCTAAAAGTGTAGTGGCATCATCAGCATATATGTTTCCACGAGCAGCATCAATGGTTTTAAATTCTGTTGTGTTTTCTTCTGCTTTTTGTTTCCAGTATTCACCTTCTACAAATTGTAGTTTTGCAATTTTACCAATAATAGCCAAGCCAATTAGGCATACTCCAAAATAGAGCAAATAAACGCGCCACAATATGTCTTTTTTTACTTCCATTATTGGGTATCGGCAATTAGTTTTATTGGTGGTTCTACAGATTCTTTTAATCCAATTTTATCTGCCTCTTTAGCTACTTCCGATTGTTTGCTTTTAAACATTCGATCAGATCTTGCAGTAATAGATTCGGCTTTTAATTCTTTTAATTCATTCGTAAGGCTATTAATTTTTCTTATTGTTTTTTCAGCATAAAAAGTGTTTGATATATATAGTATTGCTAGTAAAGAAAGAAAAGCAACAAAGGGTAAAAAATCCATGATAGTTTCTTTAGTAAAAACTTCTCCATTTAAAATCTTTACCAATTCTTTTGCAGGGTTTTTAGTGGACGTTTTTTTCTCGACCACTTTTTCAGTAGGCTTTTCGGTTACTTCTGTATTTTGTTCTTTTAGTTTGTTCACAACAATTAGTTGTTGGTTGTTAGTTATTAGTTGTTCGTATAGAAATTTTTAAATTCAAGCTAAAGGTTTTATTTATGGTAAATAATATTATTTTTTAAAACTGATTTTTCTAACAACGAATAACTAAACTACTCTTTCCGCTATTCTTAATTTGGCACTTCTTGCTCTGTTGTTTCTTTTTATTTCTTCTTCACTTGGTACAATTACTTTCTTATGTATTGTTTTAAAAGGAACAGAATAATTTCCATACAAATCTTTTTCGGGTTCTCCTTCAAATTGACCTTTGCTGATGTAATTTTTTACCAAACGATCTTCTAAAGAGTGATAAGAGATAATAACCAGTCTTCCTCCAATTTTCAATACATCTTTAGATTGCAATAACATTTCTTTTAAAGAGCCCAGTTCATCGTTTACTTCTATTCTTAATGCTTGAAAAACTTGAGCATAAAATTGATGTTCTTTGCTTTTAATGGTACAGCTTGCAATGGCTCTTTTTAATTCTTCAGTTGTTTCAATGCTGTTTTCTTCTCGATATGCTACAATAGCTCTTGCAATTTTTGAAGCATTGAACAATTCCCCATAGTGATAAAAAATATCTTGCAGTTTTTCTTCTGAATATTCATTCACTATTTTTTTTGCAGTAAGTGCAATGTCTTTATCCATGCGCATATCTAAATCAGCTTCGCTACGAATAGAAAATCCTCTTTCGGCATTATCAAATTGATGAGATGAAACGCCTAAGTCGGCCAATATTCCATCAACAGGAATCGCTTTATAGTATTTCAAAAAGTTTTTTAGGTATCTATAGTCATGATGAATCATTTCTACTTTTTTATTCCCAACTTCATTTTCAACAGCATCAACATCTCTATCAAAAGCGTAAACTTTTCCGGTTTTTAATTGCTTGGCAATTTCATTGGTGTGGCCACCACCGCCATAGGTAACATCAACATAAATACCGGCAGCATGAATATTCAATCCATCTACCGATTCTTGCAACAAAACAGGTTCGTGATATGTGTTACTGTTGTTTATCATCATTTTTATTTACACCCATTACCTTTTCTGCTAAGCCGGCAAAGTCTATTGTATCATCACTCATATGCTTATCATAGGTTTCTGTATTCCATATTTCAATTCTGTTAGCACAAGCAACAAATATTAAATCTTTGTCAACCCCTGCATATTCTAATAATCTTTTTGGGAGTAATAATCGACCGGTAGCATCAAGCTCTAATTCTGTGGCTCCGTTATAAAATCTTCTAACAAACTCTCGGTTTTCTTTTACATACATATTGAGTTTGTTTACCTCTTTACTTGTTTGCTCCCATTCATTCATAGGATATAAAACCAAATGTTTTTCAAAGCCTCGGTTTATTACAAATTTCTCTTGGGCAGCAGGTTGTACCTGCTTTTTTAAACCCGCTGGCAGCATTACTCTGCCTTTTGCATCGAGTTTACATTCGTATTCGCCAAGGAAATTTGTCATTTTATTACCACATTTACACCTATTAACGCAAAAGTAGAAAATAAGTTACCACATTTTACCACTTTCTCCCACTTTTGCCATGTATATTTATTAACAAATGATGAAGTAAATTGACAATACGATAGAAAATATCATTGAAGAGAAGCTGTTGTTGGTGTTATATTTTTCTGATAAATAGAATGTTGTATGTTGTTTTAGATAAGACAAACTAATGCAAACAATTGGGCATTTTTTTGTATTTTTGGCTTTATAATATATTGAAAATGGAATATCAATTAAAAGAAGACAATGGTTTTGAATACATTGAGCATGGAAATGGGCCTACTTTAATATTATTACATGGCTTGTTTGGTGCTTTAAGTAATTTTAAAGACTTGTTTTCCCACTTTGAAAAAAATTATAAAGTAGTAATACCTAAACTTCCCATTTACTCGCTTTCATTAATAGATACCGGAGTAAAAAGCCTTGCTAAATTTGTGCATGAATTTATTGAATACAAAAATTATAAGGATGTAATTCTGTTGGGAAATTCATTGGGAGGGCATGTGGGTTTGGTATATACTACTAAGCATCCTGAAAAAGTAAAAAATCTTGTTTTAACAGGAAGTTCAGGCTTATATGAAAGCGCATTTGGATCTTCTTTTCCGAGAAGAGAAGATTATAATTATATAAAAGAAAGAGTGGGATTAACGTTTTATAATCCTGAACATGCCTCAAAAGAACTGGTTGATGAAGTATTTGAAATTGTTGGAGATAGAAACAAATTGCTTAGAATATTGGCATTGGCAAAATCTGCCACTCGCCATAATATGAAAGATGATTTACATGCAATAACGCAACCCACCTGTTTAATTTGGGGAAAGCAAGATACCATTACACCTCCTGAAGTAGCAGTAGAATTTAATGCCCTCATAAAAAATTCAGATTTGTTTTGGATAGATAAATGTGGGCATGCAGCCATGATGGAACAACCTGAGGAGTTTAATAAGGTGTTGGGGGAGTGGCTTTCAAAAAACAATAAGTAGATAATTGTAGTATGCCCATCCCAAGCTCAAAATCTGAATTAACGGAAACTTTAAAGAAGGAATATTTAAAATTAGAAACAGAATTACTCTCAATTCCTCATCATTTTAGCAGAGAAAAAACAGTTCAAGGAGCTGTTTCTGTTTGTGAAGTTGTTGCTTATCAAATTGGTTGGGGGGAATTACTGATAGGATGGTATGAAGAAGGGAAAAAAGGGAAATTACCCGAAATGCCTAATAAAAATTTTAAATGGAATCAGTTGGGGGATTTGGCAAAGCATTTTTATGAAACCTACCAAAATCATTCCTACCAAGAATTATTAGTAGAATTTGAAGAAGTTGTAGCAAAAATTGAAAATATTATTAGCGAAAACTCCAATGCGCAGTTATATAGTATTGGCATTTATAATTGGACTGGTGAAAAGTGGCCTTTAGGGAGATGGATTAATATCAATACATCTTCACCTTATAAAAGTGCAAGAACAAAAATTAGAAATTGGAAAAAACAAAAGGGAATAAATTAAAAGGAGCGATATATTTGGTTAGAAAATCTAATTTAAATGAAATTTGTACATTGATAATGAAAAATGCATTATATGGGCAAAACTGCTAAAATCAAAAAGTCTATTAAAGCAAGTAGGCGAATGCATCCGCTGGCTAAAATTGCGAGGGATAGTTCTGCGCAAGCAATAAGAGAATCAAAGGCGCTTGGTTTGGATATAGTATATATGGAAAATGGCAAACTTTATTGTGAAAAACCTGATGGTTCAAGAACAGAGATTGTTGAAAAGAAGAAGCTCGAAAAGAAAAAATAATCAATGTCAAAGCAAGATAAAAGAATTAGAATATTTGCAGGCCCTAATGGTTCTGGGAAGTCTACATTATTTGAAGAATTTAAAAAAAACTATTCTACCGGATATTTTATAAATGCGGATGAAATACAAAAACAATTAACTGAGAAAAAACTAATTGACTTATCTTCTATTGGGATAAGACCAGGTATAAAAGAATATCAAAAATTTTATGCCAATTCTACCTTAATAGATAAAGCCAAGAAAGATGGATATAAAATTAATCTTATTTTAAAAGATAACTTTTTATTACGGACTTCTGTTAAAACACATTCATATGAAGCTGCATTTGCAGCAGCTTTTATTAGGAGTCAATTATTAAAAAATGGATTGTCATTTTCTTTCGAGACGGTAATGAGCCATGATTCCAAAATAAAAGAGATAGAAGAAGCGAATGCGTTAGGCTATAAAACATACTTGTACTTTATTTGTACCGATAATCCATCCATTAATCAGTATAGAATTAGTAGTAGAGTAAAAAAGGGAGGGCATAATGTTTCGGACGATAAAATAAAATCACGATACTTTTCTTCTTTAAACCTTTTGCCACTTGCTATTTGTAATGTTTATAGGGCTTACTTGTTTGATAATTCAGGAAAGCAACAAAGTTTAATTTTAGAAACATATAAAGGAAATCATTTGACATATTATCAAACAAATTTTCCTTTATGGATTAGCAATTACATACAAAATAAATAATACTTGTTTGCTTAATGATCATCTCCTCCGCAGAATTTATAAAAAGCTCTACCTCTTATTCTCAATGCCCAATTCCTGATAAAGCGGAATATGCTTTTATTGGCAGATCAAATGTGGGAAAATCATCATTGATAAATATGTTTACTGGACGCAAGCAATTGGCTAAAACATCTTCTACTCCAGGTAAAACGCAATTGATCAATCATTTTTTAATTAATAACAATTGGTATTTAGTCGATTTGCCTGGTTATGGATTCGCTAAAATTTCAAAAACGGCTATTGCCAAATGGGAAAAAATGGTAAGAGATTATTTAGTAAAGCGAAATAATTTAATGGTGGTTTTTTTGCTGATAGATAGCAGAATTTCTATGCAAGAGGCAGATAATAAATTTATGCGATGGATGGGAGAATCTGAAATTCCCTTTGTACTTGTATTTACTAAAACAGATAAATTAACAAGAAACGAATTGGCCAAAAATCTTGGAGCCTATAAAACTGCATTATATCAGTATTGGGAAGAACTTCCGCAAATGTTTATTACTTCTGCAGAAAAAAAATTGGGGCAAGATGAATTGAGAAATTATATTGAAGAAACGAATTTGTTGTTTAAAGAATCTGATTCTTAATAGTCATTAAGGGCAGTTCCAAAAATTGATTTTTTTTGCCTCCTCTCCCTTAATCCCTCTCGAAGAGAGGAACACAAATTGTAATTTTTGGAACTACCCTTAAGGTTTAAATTTGCCCACTTTGTTTTAAAAAATCGATTGTTGTTTTTATTCCATCATGTAATGAAAGAGATGTCCAGCCTAATTCTTTCTTAGCTTTAGTATTAATAGGCTTTGCTTGCCATTGCGAAAACGTTAATTGTCCGGCAGGAACCAAAGGCGGTTTATTAATCACACTTGCTACTAGTTCTCCCATTCTTGAAATGCCTTTTGCAATTGATAGTGGCACTACAAATGGCACATAAGTTTTATTGAGTATGGGAGCTGCAATTTTAAAAATATCAACTAAGGGATAATATTCTTCGCTTAAAATATATCTTGCTCCTGTTTTTGCTTTTTCTTCAGCTAAGATATGGCCACTGGCAACATCTGTAGAATATACAACAGGCATGCCTCCTGGTAAAATTGCAGGTAATTCTTTTTTATAATACTTTATTAATAAGCCATTGAGTCCTGCTTCTCCGGTATTTTTGGGTCCATAACCGTATACTCCTGACGGATGAAGAAAAATAGCTTGTAAGCCTTTTTGTAAGGCATCGGTTACAATCTTATCGGCTTTTTGTTTCGATCTTTCGTAATACGTTCCTTTGGGCTGATCATCAATAATACTCTCATCAAATTGTTCTCCTTTACCGGCTTTAAAAACATCAATGGTGCTTGTGTAGATAAATTTATTTACTTTATTTTTTAATGCAATGTCAACTATATTTTTTGTGCCATTGGCATTAATAATATCAAATGTGGTATTTGATTTTAACCATTGTTCCGGAAGGCCGGCACAATGATAAATTATAGCTACATCTTGCATTGCTTTTTCAATAGAGCCAATATCAGTAATATCTCCTTGATAAAATTCGCATGCAGAAGGTAAAACCTGTTTGGCTTTTTCCACATTGCGAACCAATACTCTCACTTTTCTGTTTTTTGCGAGTAATTGTTCTGCAATATTAAACCCTATTAAGCCGGTAGAGCCTGTAATTAAAGTAAGATTATTTGACATAGCTGTTTACGATTATCTTTTTTCCAATTTCATTTTCATACCACCAAGAGGTCTTAATGTTATTTGCGGATCAAGCGCTACTTTATGAGAATGATCATGAGAAAATTTATAATGTTGCCCCATTACAGCAAGCATAATTTGTAATTCCATTAATGAAAAATTATTTCCGATACAAAATCTTGGGCCACCACCAAAAGGAAAGTAAACAAATTTGTGTCGGGCTTTTTCTTTTTCAGCTATAAAATTATCGGGATTAAATGCATCTCCACTTTCCCAAAATTGCGGATTGCGTTGTATTACATATTGACTCATTAAAATATTGGTTCCGGCAGGAACATGATAACCGCCAATTTCATCATCATTAATTGATTTTCGTCCCATCATCCAGGCTGAAGGATATAAACGCAAAGTTTCGTGCACAATTTGCATGGTGTAGGTTAATTTCTGCAAATCTTCTAGTGTTGGCATTCTGCCATCTAAAACCGTTTTTAATTCTTGGTGAAATTTATTTTCTACTTCTTTGTTTTGAGATAAAAGGTACAATGCCCAAGTAATGGCGTTTGCTGTGGTTTCATGACCGGCAATAAACAATGTCATTACTTCGTCTCGTAATTGTTGGTCACTCATTTTTTCGCCTGTATCGGCATCTTGCATTTCTGTGATCATACCTAGTAGATCATCATAACGCTCCGTAGATTTTTTTCTATTCGCAATAATATCCAATACAATTTTATCTAAAACGGTTCTTTCTTTTTTTATTTTCAAATTTTTATAAGTAGGCACCCACATTGGAAAAGGCGCAACACCTTTAACCCTGTTATTTAATTCTTCGATTAAATAAGTGAGGGACTTACTTACTACTTCAGTTTGCTCACTAACGTTTGTTCCGAATAAACATTCAGAAACTATTTCGAGTGTGAGGCCCATCATTTCTTGAAACACATCAAAACTTTGATTGGATGCAATATTTTTATCCCAATTTTCTAATCTCAATTTTGTTTTACCAACCATTGTATCGAGAAAAGTAGCAAGTCTTTGTTTGTGAAATGCAGGCTGCATCAGGCGTCTTTGCTTGAGCCAAAAACTTCCTTCGCTGGTTACCAATCCATTTCCTAAAACAATTTTTAATTGCTTGAATTGATAGGGTTTTATATAGTTTTTATGATTTTGTTGTAGAACGTGTTGTATATAATCGGGATTGTAAACATAGCAAACAGGCACATTAGTAAGCTTAAAAAATACAATACCTAAATCAGGATAATCTATACTAATGCGTTGAAACATTTTCAATGGGCCTTTTGAATATTCCAGACCAGCTCCTAGAAAAGGAAACGTTTCTTTGAGTTGAACAAGAGTTTTTGAACGTGATTCTAAAGTCGTTTGCATAAAACGTGAGAGTATTTTTTTTACAAAGGTAAGCAATCAAATATTATTGAGGATGCCATCCGAGAACTTCTAGCATAATAAAAAATCCAATTACATAAGCTAATACAACATGCCATCCATTTTTTATCCATGCGCCAACAGATTTAGTTTCGGGATACATATTTGCTAATGCCACTCCCGCTGAAGAACCAAACCAAATCATAGAACCGCCAAAACCAACGGTGTAGGCAAGCATTCCCCAATCAAATCCACCTTGTGTAAGCGCAAGTTTTGTAAGCGGTATATTATCAAATACAGCAGAAATAAATCCCATTCCAAATGTTGTTTGCCAAGATGCTATTGGTAATTGATCAACCGGCATCATGGATGCACATAAAACCAATGCCAATAAAAACAGAGCTCCTGAAATGGCTTTTGTTGCTTCTTGCCAATGCGTTTTGGTGAAAAATGCTCCAATAGAAATAGCAAGCCAAACGCCAATAGCTGGAAAATTAAAATAAATATTGCTGAGAATGGCACCAACAAGAATCAGGAATACTACCACTAATTTTTTCCAGTCGATATGAATACCGGGTAAACTATCTTTCATGATGCGCTGGTATTTATCTTGCTGAAAAGAGGCAATGATACCGAAAATAAGTACGGCTGGTATAACTGCTATATAGGCATGTAATACACTTGTGGCTTTAATGCCATTGATCCACATCATGGTAGTTGTCGTGTCGCCTAACACACTGCCCGCGCCACCGGCATTGCTGGCAGCAACAATAGCAACTAAATACCCAATGTGAACTTTTTCTTTAAATATTACAAAGGCAATGCTTCCGCCAATTATTGCTGCTGCAATATTATCGAGAAAGGCAGAAATAAACATGATCATGATGAGTAACAGAAAAGGGCCCTTCCAATCGTCAGGTAAATAATGAGGCAATTTATCGGGTAGTTTAGATTCCTGAAAATGCTTGGCAAGAATGGCAAATCCCAATAATAAACCAAATAAATTTAGTAGGCCTTTCCATTCTAAATTTAAATGTTCTATTAAATTAAAATGGGCAACAAAAAATAATTTATAAGCAATAATAATAGCTAAACCTGCCAATGCAATTTGCAAAGTGTATTTATGAAAAATAGCTACACCCATTAATATGAAGGCGAAAAAGAGGAATTCCATATTGCAAAGTTAATGTATAAATATAAAGAAGGGATATGGTTTTAAAATTCAAATTATTTAAAACCACATAGAAACATAGGTTTATCTATTAACAAGTGCCATCCATTTGCGATTGAAACAGTTTGACATAGAAAATAAATTTTTAAAACAGAGAGAAGTAGAAGCTTCGCTTCTACGCTATGAGAAACTAAATCAATCTGGATTATTACAGTCTCTTTTAACAAAAATATCTAATGGGGCTCAAATGATTTTTGGGGGAATAAAAAGAATACACCTATGTATCTATGTGGTTAAATTTTTTCATATACCCAATATCATATACTCTTAAATTTTTTCCGACAAACCCCATTTTTTGTTTTTTACCATCCTAAAAATAGTTGCCATTTTGCAGCAACCTAAAAAATCACAAATATTTTATTAATCCATTACATCAAAAAAACTATATACTATGCTTGATATATATATATATATATATATTACCTTTGTGCTTCCCTATTGCCCTACCTGATTTATTTACTAACCATTAAATTATTTTACTTATGAAAAAAGTATTACTATTATTTTGTTTGATTACAATTATGTTTTCTGCAAAAGCTCAGGTATGGGCACCGGTAGGGGCTACTTGGCACTATACAATTAATGATGCGTGGGGTTTTGTGGGGTATATGGAAATAAAATCTATAGGAGATACAGTTGTGTTGGGTAAAACATGTAAAATATTATCAAAAACAATTGTGGGCGAAGATTTGTCTTTAACTAATCCAAATATTGATACTACTAATTGGGGGCACGAGTATACCTATATTGATAGTAATAATGTTGTTTACTATTATAGATTTGGACAGTTTTTTACGCTCTATAATTTTAATGCCAATCCTTCAGATTATTGGACGATTGCAGGTGATGAAAACTCTATCCCAGTTGCAAATGGATGTGATAGCGTTTCGCAAACTGTAGTAGCAAGTGCATCTACTACCACTATCAATTCTTTTAGTCTAAAAACTTTAGAAATGAGTTTTTCAAACAGTGATGTTTGGCTTTTGGGAACTTCAATAACTGAAAGAATAGGAACTACAAGTGGCTATATGTTTCCAGAATATGCCGGAGGTAATTGTGGTATTGTAACAGAAGAATGGAATTATACATTCAGATGCTATTATGATAGCACATTTGGATTGTATGAATCTGGAGTTGCGTCTTCATGCGATTATATTACCGGTATTAAAGATATTGCTCTTAATGAAAATTTAGTAAAAATTTATCCAAATCCAAGCTCTTCAGAATTAAATATTGAAATGGAAAATTTTTCTAATTCAAATTACAGCGTAGAAATTTATTCGAGGATTGGACAAAAATTAAGTTCAAGAAAAATGAATGAAAAATTAATTTCTCTTAGCACAGATAATTTGGCCAATGGTTCTTATTTGGTTTTAGTGAGGAAAGAAAATGGGGCAGTTGGGTTTTCGAAGCTTGTTGAAGTGAGTCATAATTAGTTGTTGGTTGATCGTTTAATTAGATGAAAAAAATATTTTCTGTATCTTTGATCAAACTTTATTTCAATGCTTACAAAACAGGACATATTATCATTTTTGCGTGATAATAAAGAATATTTACAAAAACATTTTCATTTAACAAAAGTGGGAATTTTTGGTTCATTTGCAAGAGGCGAAGAAAAACAAGATAGTGATATTGACCTGTTAATTGAAATGGAAGAAGGAACAAAAAATATTTTTGATTTGAAATGGGAGTTGCGTGAATTCTTAAAAAATAAATTTAAGAGAGAGGTTGATATCTGCGGAGAAAAGTATATTAAGCCTTATGCAAAATCTTACATTCTGAAAGATGCCATTTATGTATGAAACAGATTTATTAAATAGTATTGCTATTGTAGAGTCCATTGAAAAAATTGAGCAATATACTCATAGATATAAATCTGCAGAACAATGGATGCATGATGAGCAATGTTTTGATGCCTGTTTAATGAATTTTGTTGTAATTGGAGAAATGACCGCAAAAATGAGTATTGAATTTTTGGAGCAGAACAAAAGCATTGAATGGCATAAAATAAAAGCATTCAGAAACATTATTGCTCATGATTATTTTGGGATTGATTTTAAAGAGGTATGGCAAATTATTCAAACTAAACTCCCGGAACTGAAAATACAACTCAAACAAATTCACAAATTGTAGGTGAGTTATGATTAGTATTTGCTTTAAAAGGCAAATAAAAACAGACACGAGTTTCACAAATTTTCACGAGAAAATTAGTGATAATTAGTGTAATTCGTGTCTTAATTTAAGTACTGGCATTCTTCTTTGCGTCTCTGGCCTTTGCAAGGAAAAACGCAATGGAATATTTTATTAATCCATTGCATCAAAAAAACTATATATTATGCTTGATATATATATATTACCTTTGTGCTTCCCTATTGCCCTACCTGATTTATTTACTAACCATTAATTTATTCTATCTATGAAAAAGGTATTGCTATTATTTTGTTTGATTACAATTACGTTTTCTGCAAAAGCTCAGGTTTGGGCACCGTTGGGGGCTACATGGCATTATGAAGTATCTGAACTATTTAATGGTAACATAAGTTATGTTGAAGTGATCTCTATAGGAGATACGATAATACAAGGAAAAAATTGCAAAATACTTTGGACAGATTGGGTTATGAAACAAAGTAATGAATATACTTATATGGATAGCAACCTTATTGTATATCACTATAATTCCGAGTACGCTCAGTTTTATCCTATATATAATTTTAACGCAAATGTTGGGGATCATTGGACTGAATTCGCTCATGACAGATGTGATGGAGACAGCACAGTTGAAATTCGTGTTGAGAGTGTTGATTCCATTAGTATTAATTCACATACCTTGAAAACATTTGGTATGCAATATTATGAAGCTGGTTCAAATTATTATGTGAATGGGTCAGATTCTGTCATAGAATGGATCGGATCCGCCAACTATTTATTTCCTTTAACTGCGGCTGATAGCTGTGACGGAATCTTCCCTTCTTATTATGAGGGGCCATATTTTCAATTGCGTTGCTATAACGATAGCACTATTGGATTATATGAAACAGGCATTTCTCCATCATGCGATTATACTTCCATTAAAGATATTTCTCTCAATGAAAATAAGGTAAAAATTTATCCAAATCCAAGCTCTTCAGAATTAAATATTGAAATGGAAAATTTTTCTAATTCAAATTACAGCGTAGAAATTTATTCGAGTATTGGACAAAAATTAAGTTCAAGAAGAATGAATGAAAAATTAATTTCTCTTAATACAGATAATTTAGCCAATGGTTCTTATTTGGTTTTGGTGAGAAAAGAAAATGGAGAAGTTGGGTTTAGTAAATTGGTGGAGGTAAATCATAATTAGTTGATAAGTCGGGAGACGGAAGACCGAAGTTGGAAGACATCCAGCTTCGGTCTTCCGTCTTCTAGCTATCTATAGTAACTGCTTTAAAGCAATCTCCAATGAAGTAGCAACAATATTCGTTTTGCTATTGTTCATATTTTTTGTTTTACTCAATGCATTAAAAATAGTTTTTGATACATCGGTAAAAATTGCCTGATCAGAAACTTCTGCTTTATCTTCCATTAAATAAGCAAATACACGAGCCATACCGCAATTGGCAATAAAATCAGGTATTACACTAATTTTTGAATCGGCATATTTTGCAATAGAACCAAAAAATATTTCCGGATCTGCAAAAGGTACATTGGCTCCGCAGGCAATTAATTCAAGGCCATTTGCCATCATGGTTTCAATTTGTTTATTGGTTAACAAACGAGATGCGGCAGCCGGAATAAATATTTCTGCACCGGAGGCCCAAATTATTTCATTTATTTTATCAAATGATAATACATTGGGGGCGTTTAAGGCATTGCCATTTTTGTTTAAAAAAAGTGTACGAATTTCTTCAAATGAAAATCCTTTTTCATTTATTAATCCACCGGAACGATCGATAATGCCAATAATTTTTGCACCTGATTGCGATAAATAATAGGCTGCTGCCGAAGCTACATTTCCCCATCCTTGAATAATTACTCGCTTATTTTTTAATTCACCATTATAAATACTGTAATAATGTTTTACTGATTCGGCAACGCCATAACCGGTAATCATATCAGCTACCACAAATCTTTTTTTTGCATCAGGGGTATACATGAGATCTTCCAATACTTTAGAAACACCCAAACGTAATTGCCCAATAGCATGAATTTTTCTTTTTTGTGTAGGTCGTAAATGTCCGTTTACAATACCTTCTTGTGGATGCCATAAACCATAATCTTCAGTAATGGGAATTACTTCATGAATTTCATCCACGTTTAAATCGCCTCCGGTTCCGTAATATGTTTTTAGAATGGGCATTACAGCTTTATACCAACGTTCCAATACTCCTTTTTTACGAGGATCTTTAGGATCAAAATTAATTCCTGATTTAGCGCCTCCAATGGGAGGGCCTGAAACGGTAAATTTAATCTCCATGGTTTTGGCTAGCGATTCTACTTCGCGTCTATCAAGCCCAATACGCATACGAGTGCCTCCACCGGCCGCACCTCCACGAAGAGAATTAATCACTATCCAACCTTCAGCTTCTGTTTCTGCATCTTTCCATTCAAAAACAACTTCCGCTTTTTTATTTTCAAACTTATGTAATAGATTTTGCATGGTATTTTAAAAAAAATGAAATGTGAAGGTAGAAAGAATTTATAATTTACAAATTACCCATACCTTTGTGATATGTTTTCACAACAAGAACTACAACGCTATAATCGCCATATCCTTTTACCTGAAATTGGTTTCATAGGTCAGCAAAAATTAAAACAAGCAAAGGTTTTAGTAATTGGAGCAGGAGGTTTGGGTTGCCCCATATTACAATACTTAACAGCTGTTGGGGTTGGAACAATAGGCATTATAGATGATGATGCGGTTTCAATTTCAAATTTGCAAAGACAAATTTTATTTTCGGAAGAAGATTTAGGAAAGCCCAAAGTAGAAGTGGCGAAACAAAAATTACAAAAACAGAACCCCCATGTTACTATTACGGCACACAAAGAACAACTAACAACTAACAACCAACAACTAATCAAAGAATATGACATTATAGTTGATGGTACAGATAATTTCCCCTCTCGTTACTTAATTAATGATGTATGTGTGTTATATAATAAGCCTCTTGTATTTGGATCTATTTTTAAATTTGAAGGCCAGATTTCTGTTTTTAATTATAAAAATGGGCCAACTTATCGTTGCTTATTTCCAGAGCCTCCTAATGCTGACGAAGTGCCTAATTGTTCAGAGATTGGGGTATTAGGTATTTTGCCGGGCATAATTGGAATTTTGCAGGCCAATGAAGTAATTAAAATAATTACAGAAATAGGAAAGCCATTGAGCGGAAAATTATTTATCATTAACACACTTTCATTTGCCTCGCAAACAATTAAATTTGAAAGAAATGAAAAGGCAATGGATGATTTTAGAAAACAAAACCCGGATATAAGTAAGATTAATTATGAAAGTTTTTGTAATTCCTCTAATCAATTGAAATGGGCAGATGGTATGATAAAAAGTATTACGGTTGAGGAATTAAAAGAAAAAAAAATAAACAAAGAGATTTTTCAATTGATAGATGTTCGTAATCAAGATGAATTTGAAAAAGAAAATATAGGCGGAGTATTAATGCCACTTTCAACAATAGAAAATAATATTGAGAAAATCAACAGGGATATTCCAGTTGTGGTACATTGCCAAAGTGGAAAAAGAAGTGAAAGGGCCATTCAATTGTTACAAGATAAATATAGGTTTACCAATCTCTTAAACTTAAAAGGAGGAATCATGGCATGGTTAAATGAACGGTAATTATTGAAGGGAGTTTGGAATAGATAAAGCATAAGGGCAGTTCCAAAAATTACAATTTGCGTCCCTCTCTTTGAGAGGGATTAAGGGAGAGGAAGCAAAAAAACAATTTTTGGAACTGTCCATAAATAAATTATAATACAATTAATTTTGAGCAATCTTTTATTAGCTATACGGTATTTAAAATATTTACTTCAATCAAAAACGGAGTATGATCTGCATTCTCCTTTTGTATTTGATTTGTATACAAAAGTAATTGCTGATACAACTCCATTTTATATTTTTGATGACATAGAGAATTTACGTGCAGAACTTTTGCTATCTAATCAACTTATTGCTGTTACTGATTATGGTGCAGGTTCTAAAATATTTAAATCGAATCAGCGAAAAATTAAAGACATTGCAAAGTACGCACTTAAAACTCCAAAATATTCACAACTCTTATTTAGGCTCATCAATAATTTAAAACCTAAAACAATTATAGAATTAGGAACTTCGTTAGGTGTTTCATCTTTGTATTTGGCATCTCCAAGTAAAAAAGCAAAGATGATAACATTAGAAGGATGTCCGGAAACGGCAAAAGTGGCAAAGCAAAATTTCGAAAAATTAGATTTTAATACTATTGAAACAATAGTTGGTAATTTTGATCAAACACTTTCTATTGCATTAAAAAAAATGAATGAAATTGATTGTGTGTTTTTTGATGGCAATCACAAAAAAGAACCTACCTTAAAATATTTTCATGAATCACTTTCATATATAAATGAAAAATCATTTTTCATTTTTGATGATATACATTGGTCAAAAGAAATGGAAAAGGCTTGGAGTGAAATTAAACAACACAAACAAGTAACATTGAGTATTGACCTTTTTCAAATAGGAATTGTTTTTTTTAGAGAAATGCCTGAGAAGCAGGATTTTGTTTTGAGGTATTAATAAAAAAGGCCTCAATCTGTGGCATTCTCTTTAATAAACCTACTTCCGTTTTTAGACCACCAACCCTTTTTACTTCTTTGGCAAGTTTATCTACAGCAGCTTGTTTTGCTTTTGACTTGGCAGTTACTTCTTTATAAACCCTATAATCAATAAACATTTGAAGCCATCAATGTTGACATAAGATGGGAGGCGAATAATAATTTCATTGTTGGTTCTTTCTATACGCATATATTGCATTGATAAAGAATTTAATAATTTTAGGAGGATTATAAATGAATATTAGGTTTATACTTAAAACAAAAATAGTTAAAATCTATTTTTTTATTTTTTCTTTCATCAATACAATTATTTCTTTTAAGATAGTTTATTTCAGTTTTAGCGCTTGCCAATTCTACTTTAAGCTGCCTAATCTCATTTTTAAAAGTATCAAACTGTTGGGGTAAATCGTGTATTTGTTTAGCAACCGCATTTTTTAATGTTTTATATTGAACCGCATTTTCTTTGAGTAAACTCGGTTCGGTATTGTTTTGGTATTGAAATTTAAAATACCAATTGTATAATTTTATACCTTTGGATATAATACCATTTGGTATAAATCTTAATCGTTTAATCTTCTAAAATGTTTTTTCAATGCTCTAATAACATCTTTAAAATCCGGTAAATCTTGTATCTGAGGTTTAAGACTGCGATTCCAATCTCTATTATATGTATTTTCTTTTGCCTTAAATTTTTCTAAAAAAAATTTTGGCTCATGCCCTTTATTAATAGATTTGCTCTCAAACTCCTGCATGTGATCTTCTAAATCCATAGCGTTCTCCTCCAATAAATACCACAGATCATAAATATCACGTACAGTTCAGGTTAAATTATTTCAAAATTTATAGGTTGTCCTATTATAGCCATTTTAATGGCATCCATAATATTGTATCCATGCTTACGAACGGTTGAAATATATCCACGGATTCTACAAAATACTTGACCGCCTTTTTTTGTTCGGAATGTGCCGGATATTTTTTGTTTGAGTTTTATCATTCTCAAATCTCGTTCTGCCATATTATTATCAAATGGCACTAATTGATCATAAACAAATCTTAACACACGATCTTTTGCGTCTCGAAAGACTTCCAACAAACGGATAGATTTAGATTTTTTTTGTCTCCCTCTTTTTTTTATTTTTTGCGGTTTATCAATAGGCTCTGTTTTAAATCCTTTTTTCACCGCTCTATCATAACAGTCGTTTATGTTTTTTATAGTTTCTTGAGTTAATTCGCCTGCTTCTTTCAAAGTCTTTGCTTTAATTAATACTCCAATCATTTTTGCAGCCCAAGGTTTATTATCATCTTCATGAAGATATTTTAAATCACGAAGTAGATGTGCATTACAATAACTGTGTTTACAGTTGTATAAATTATAACTACTGTACCTGTCATGCACGCTTGTTCCTTGGTAGTCTTTTAATATACCAATGGCATCAATGGCTATTTGCCCGCGCTTTTCTTGCAAGCTATAATGCGTATACATTTGCGTTGAATTGGTATGAACCCATTGTAGCTTACCTTCACAACGCATTCCAGTTTCATCATTTCTAATTACTGGTTCTGTTTTTATTTGTTCTTTTATTTGACCTTCTGTTTCTTCTAAATTGTCATAGCAACGCTCGTTTGATTGCTGTAAACATCCATCGCTTATTTCTATCCCAAACAAATCTTTAAACATTTCCTGTGTGCGTCCGAAAGGAATAAATTGATACTGGTTAAGATTTACTGCTAAGGATTTTATTCCTGGACCATACTGTATAGGGATAAAATGACCAATGCCTTCTGTATGTATTTTTCCACAAGAACACTCGCGAACTTCTATTCGATATTCTGTTACCTCTGTAAGCTTCTCCACCAAATCTATAACTTGTCTGCTGTTATATCCTATCTCTTTTGAATTTCTTAAAGAGTTTCCACATTCGCATTTTAACTTTGTATTCACTCTTTTAACTTCAATTTTATCAGGCTTCTCAGTCATTTCTAGCGTACTGCCTTTATGACCAACCTGAGCTCCCTGATTTTTATTACTTTTTTCTCGATTATTTTTTACTATTGGTTTTTTATATCCGTCACTTGATGGTGGCTTATGGCTGTTGCTACTAGTCTTGTTTAATTGCTGCTTTAACTCCTTTACCTCATTTTGTAATACCAATATCGTATTACTCATTTGCTCTATTCTCTGATGGGCAAGCGTCAATTGATGAAGAAGATTTTTATAATCTTCTTCCTTTATTAATATGTAGCCTTGGGGTATTTTCATTTCCCGAAAGCAACCGCTTTTTTATTTTATTTCCTATCCTTATTTCATTTTTAGTTTTCAGTACTCCACGCTTTTTTTACCTTTACGATTGTTAATATCTTTTTAACACCTGAACTGTAACCAATGAATTTTATAAAAATGTTTGCGGTTAGTATTTTTTCCCTAAAGGGAAAATGAAATAGAATACGGGTTAATTTTTCTATAAATATAAAAATCCCTAAAGGGAAGCTAGTCAGCAATTCATTGTATGCGTAGGTGAGCTTATTGGTTTAATTTTCTAATTTCTTCAATAGGCAAATCTGTAATTTCAGCAATTTGTTCAATAGACATATTTTGTAGTAATAGCTTTTCTGCTATTTTTATCTTTTCTGCTAACTTTCCTTTTATTTCTCCTTTGTTTTCTGCATCTAAAAGCAAGGTTTTTTCTGAGCGTATGCTATCCCAATATTTATCGTAGGTTTCTAACTCAGTTATACTGTAAGAACTTTCTTCTAAAAGAAAGAGGGCTTCTTTTATTTCAGGTATTGCTGATAAATCTTTCAATAAATCATCTTTATAAGTTTCCATTTCAGCTATAAATTTTAACCATAAAACTTGTAGCTTTTTTTCAGTAAGGTTCTTTGCTTTAAATTTTGGTAATTCTATAAACACAAATTCTAAACCTTCCTTCTTTTTATTTGAATCTTCGCTATGAACAATATTGTAGTGATGGTAATAACTTTCGGTATCTTTTTCAAAATCTTGGTTAACCAAACTCAATGAAAATACAGGATCCAAACTTTTGTATCCTTTCGATTTTTCTAATTGCTTTACATAAGCTTTTGAAGCATTAAACAAAACTCGGCTTTTAAAACTATCCGTCCATAACATTTGCATTTCCACAATAAACTGTCGGTTAAAATTATCAACACAACGAACATCAACAATTGAATGTTTTAACACGGGAATTTCAGGCACTAATTCGGCAGGTAAATATTCTAAACTAACTATTTTTTGACCCTCTTGTAAAGGCATCAAAGCATTTAAAAAACTCTTCAATAAATGCGGATGTTGCCCAAAAATTTTTTTGAATGTTAAATCGTTTTTGGGATCTAAATAGCGCATAGGGCTTTGGTTTTAACAACAACAAAGATACGGCATTTTTAATAAGGCACAATATAAATTATTACGGATGGAGAAAAATATTTACTTCACAATCTTCACCGCTACTCTATTACTTCCCTTATCATTTGCAGTAATCAATACATGAGAATATTCAAGGCCATTTTGGCGGAAGTAATCAGCAATGTTCCAAGATCTGTTTTGCGCTAATACTCTTTGGTAGCTATCTCCGTTTTCATTTGCACTCACTTGAATTTTTGCTGAAGGATTTGTTATCAAATAATCAATCATGGCATTTAATTCTCCCTCTTGTTGATCAGTCAATTTTATGTCTGAATTTTTAGCTGCAAATAAAATATATTTTGTTTCAAATAAATTTACATTGCTTGCTACAACTCTTTTTTTCTTTTCTACCACCGGAACAGATTCTACTTGTGATTTAATTTCTTGCTGTGCAACAATAGTTGTTTTTTGCTCAGGCATTGTTTTTTCAGCAACAGGTATTTCTTCTTTTTTTAGTACTGTTTCTGTTGCAATTTTTTCTTTCATCTCATTAACTACAGGCATTTCTTTTTTTACTTCCGGCACAGCTTTTTCTTTTAAAAATTGTACTTGGTAAATATCTTCTGCACCCAAGCCGTTTTCATGATCCGAAACATAATAAGCTACATCATCTGATGTAATGGTAAATGATAAATCATCACCAACCGTATTTATAGGATATCCAACATTTACAGGTACCGACCACTTTCCATTTTCGTTGGTGGTTTTAAAAATATCATACCCTCCAATACCATTATGGCTATCAGAAGAAAAATACAAGGTTTTTCCATCAGGATGTAAAAATAATGAAATCTCATCTCCTACAGTATTAATTATATTTCCAATATTTTCAGCTTCACTCCAATCGCTTGAAGTTTTATGCGAAACATAAATATCACCACGACCAAAACCTCCCTTTCTTTCACTTACAAAATAAAGAGTTTTACCATCAGGTGTGAGACAAGCCGAGCTTTCGAAGTAAGTTGAATTGATAGTTGGCCCAAATGCTTTTGGTTCCGACCATTTTCCACTATTTCCTAAATCAGAATAATAAATATCGCCACTTTTAGTTTGACCGGGTACATTACGGTATATTAATATTTGTTTGCCATTTGCAGTAATACTCAAATTTGCATCATGAAATTGTGTATTCAATAAACCCTCAATATTATTGCTTGCCATCGACCAATTATGGGTGGTATCATTCCAACGCGACATATAAATATCTTCATAAAACATAAAATCATTCTCATCCATTTTTTTGCCTTTGGTATCGGGCCTTCTAGAAGTAAAGATGAGTGTTTTACCATCAGCCGTAACGGATGGTGAATAATCAGGATATTTTGAATTTACACCACCACCCAAGTTTACAATTTTTACTTGTTGTGGATGCATCATTTGTTCTTTGGCTAAATTGCATTGGGCAATATAAGTTTCCACTTCGTCACTTTTTGCTTTAGCAGGGGTCACCAAAGTAATGTATTTATCAAATTCAGCAAGAGCTTTATCAATTTGCCCTGAACGATGGTATGCAATACCTAAATAATAATGGGTTTTAGGAGAAAGTGAACTTGAAGATTGGCTTGCAATTTCGAGATGCTTAGCAGCTTCTTTAAAATCTTCGGAAGCCAGGAGGCATTGACCTAACAAATAATTTACCTTTGGGTTTTTATCGTTTTTTTGATATACAGCATAAACAAGATTGTAAGCCGATTTATTATCACTGGCCTTCAAACGATTTTCACCTTTTATCAATTTTATTTTATCTCCCAACGAAACTCCTTTTTCAGCTTCTCCTTTACCCTCAAGTATTTGATCATAAGAGTTACAAAAAGAAGGGTTAGAACAGATAGAAAATACAATAAGGGATAAAATAATAAACAGTGTCTGTTTAAAGTTCATTTTTACAATTTTTCTGCAATTTACGGAATCTTAAGGAAAAATCCTTGCTTTAACATCATGCCCTATATGACTTATAAAGCGCTCCATAGCCTCCTTTTTTCTCTCATCAAAAATATAACTAATATTTTCAGTAAGATAGTCTTTCGCAAATGCTCTATCAATTTTACCTTTATATAACCCAAGTACGGAATCTATTTCTCCAATGCCCTGTTTTAAGGCATTATTAAATGCTTGAATGGTGTTTTCATCTACAGTATCGCGAGCTACCCAGCAAGCAAATGTAAAAGGCAAGCCTGTATATTTTTTCCATTCTTCAGCCAAATCATATTGGTATTTAAATTGATTTGCCATTTCGATGGCTCTATCTCCAATAATAACACCGGCAATATTATTTTTTATTTTTTCTTCATATCCCTTTTCCGCTTGCAACCATTGGGGCTTACTATTCCAATATTTTTCTGATAATACTTTAAGCAAATTAACCGAAGTCATGGATTGGTAATCTAAATAAACAGCATCAATTTGCTCCAATGAAACCTGGCTATACAACATAACTGAAGCTACAGCCCCATCTGCTCCAATACAATAAGAAGTAACAACACTACAATTTTTTAATTCAGGAATAACAGCAACAGGAACCAAAGCTAGATCAACACTTCCTGTTTTTAATTTTTCTGCACAAATTGAAGGATAATCAAGACTTAATTGATACGGTAATTTAAAATACTTGTCAATAGCATATATAAACGGAAGAGTATTTAAATACGAAACAGCAGAGATTTTTAGTTTAAAGTTCAATGTTTATTAGTTCAAGGTTTTCTCATTAGCTAATTATCAAATCAGCCAATCAACCAATTGTATTTTATCAGCTAATTAGCTAATCATCTCATCCGCTAATTATTTATTTCTTCTTCGGTAAAAACACTTCAGCCAACATACAACGCGCACTACCACCACCAATTCTCTCAAATGCAGGCATGGGTGCATATACAAGCTTGCCATACTTACTTAACACGCCCGCTTGCTCCTGAGAAAAACCACAAAAAGCTTGGTGCGACATAGCAAATACAGGTTCTTTTTTATGATTGGTTAATTGTAAAATATTGGCTGCAAAAAATGCAATTTGTTGAAAGTTAAGGTTAATTATTTCACGACCAGATGCTTTCAATTTTTTCTCCATTTCATTTCTCTGGCTTGCTTCTTTAAGAGATTCTAAACATACTATTGCAACTTTATCTCCTAATGATAGCATTACATTGGTATGGTAAATAGGAACACCTTTGGCATCAGAAGCGTGAAAAATATAATAATCATACTTTAATTTTTGGCAAAGTTCTTTCAGTACAATTTCACTTGTACGAGGTGATATATTGGCATACGCTATTTTATTAGGATGGTCAAATACAATACTTCCCGTACCTTCTAAATATTTTCCTTTTTTTTCATGATGCGAAAGATCTATCACCTCTTTAACCGTAAACTTATATTTCTTCTGCAAAAGATCTATAATGTCTTTTCTTCTTTCTAACCTCCTGTTTGCTGCTTGCATAGGATAAAGCACTACCGTACCATCATGATGCATGGTAATCCAGTTATTGGGAGAGATTGAATCTGGTGTATGTGGCTTTAGTGTATCATCAACAGCCACTACTTCAATACCTGCAGCAGTAAGATTTTCAGCAAAATTTTCAAATTCATACAAAGCCTTTAACTGAATTTCTTTTTCGGTAAAATTAGTAGCATGGTATTGAAAAGCATTTGAACTTGCCGTTTCTTTGTTAAAAGTAAAGGCAACCGGCCTAATCATTAGTACACTCGAAGTGGTTTGCTTTAACATAGCGTTTTGGATTAAAGCACAAATTTACGACTAATTTTAAAGTAATAACTAATTTCTAATCACAAAGCTGTATTTTTGCATTATAAGTTAAAATCATTCAAAAAGCTCATACCAAACTTTGAACTTTCCAACTTTAAACTTTTGAACTAATTTATGCCCGATATAATTCAATTATTACCCGATGCTGTTGCCAATCAAATAGCCGCTGGAGAAGTAATTCAACGTCCAGCTTCGGTTATAAAAGAATTAATGGAAAATGCTGTTGATGCTGGAAGTACAACTATTGAAGTTATCATAAAAGATGCAGGCAAAACTTTAATTCAAGTAATCGATAATGGAAAGGGCATGTCAGAAACAGATGCTCGCTTATCTTTTGAACGCCATGCTACTTCAAAAATAAAATCGGCTGACGATTTATTTGCAATACAAACCATGGGCTTTAGAGGTGAAGCTTTAGCTTCTATTGCAGCAATTGCTTATGTAGAACTCAAAACCAAACGTCCCAAAGACGATTTAGGCACAAAAATAGAAATTCAAGGATCGAAAGTTGTTACACAAGAAAGTTGCCAGTGCAATCAAGGAACATCTTTTTCAGTAAAAAATTTATTTTTTAATGTGCCTGCACGTAGAAAATTTTTAAAAGCCGATCCGGTAGAATTCAGACATATTATAGATGAATTTCAAAGAGTAGCATTGGCTTATCCTGCTATTGCATTTTCTTTACATCATAACAATGCCGAAGTATTTCATTTTGCTAAAGAGAATCTGCGGCAGCGTATTGTTTCGGTAATGGGAGGCAATTACAACCAACGCTTGGTTCCGGTACAAGAAAAAACTACCATTATAGAACTAGAGGGCTTTATAAGCAAACCTGAATTTGCTAAAAAAACACGTGGAGAACAGTTCTTTTTTGTAAACAAACGTTTTTTTAAACATCCCTATTTTCAGCATGCTATTCAATCGGCATACGAAGGATTAATTCCAAAAGATGAATTTGCCGCGTACTTTTTGCATTTTACTATTGCCCCACAAACCATCGATGTAAACATTCATCCCACCAAAACAGAAATTAAATTTGAAGATGAAAAGCACATTTATACTATTTTACGATCTGCAATTCGACAAGCATTAGGCAAGCACAATTTAACACCATCTCTCGATTTTGAAAGAGACCAAACATTTGATATTTCTTTTCCTGAAAACAAACCTCTTGTTCCACCTACTATAAAAGTAAATCCCGATTTTAATCCCTTTAAAACTACTGAACAAAAAACATATGCAAAAAGCTCTTCTGCTTGGCCACAAATTGAAAAATCAAATAAAGAGAATTGGCAAAAATTATACGAAAGCCATGAATCTTCTAAAATAGATGCGGAACAAAATTTAGCTATTGAAACAAATAAAACGTCACAACAAGCTATAATCAGTGCCGATTGGGATAATAAACAAAAACCTGATGAAAAGTTTATCTCGCAAGTACATAATAAATACATTATTTCCGCTGTAAAATCGGGCATGATGCTTATTCACCAACAATATGCACATGAAAGAATTTTGTACGAAAAATTCAAATATGCTTTGCTAAGCAATAAAGGCATAAGCCAACGACAATTATTTCCACAAACCATTGAACTCAATTATGCTGATGCTAATTTGGTAAAAGAATTACAAACAGAAATTGCTGCATTGGGTTTTGAATTAAGAGAATTTGGCAAAAACGCATTTATTATTGATGGACTTCCGGCTGATATTGCAGCTACAGACCCCTATCAATTGTTAAACGGTATTATTGAAACATATAAAAACAATCTATCTGAACTAAAAATAGATAAAAGAGAAGCCTTAGCACAGTCAATGGCTCAATACGGTTCTATTAAAACAGGAACAAAACTCTCGTTAGAAGAAATGACATCCCTTATTGATCAATTATTTGCTTGCGAAATACCCTATTATACAGCCGGAGGAAAGCCAACATTAAGCATGTTAAGCTTAGATGAGTTGGAAAAAAGGTTTACGAAATAGAGATCCCTCTACTTCCCCCAAAAGGAGTTCAAATTCATAGCAACCGATATTAACTATACATAGTTCGCAAGTTCTAAAGAACCAAAAGTCCTCTCCCTTGGAGTACCTGTCCCAATTTTTCGGGAGGATTTAGGAGAGGCTAATACCGTTTTATCAGCTAAATTTCATACTTTCGTTTGAGAAATTTCAAATTTTCTGATTCGATGCAATTATACGGAAGAACCAATTTTTTACCTCCTGTAGTTAAAAATCTTATCCTACTGAATGTTATTTTCTTTATTGCAAAATACTTTTTAGGTGATTGGGATTTAGATAATTTATTAGGATTGCATTATCCCACATCTCATTATTTTAAACCGTTTCAGTTTGTTACCTATATGTTTATGCATGCTAATCTCATGCATATTCTTTTTAACATGTATGGTTTATGGATGTTTGGCCCCATTCTTGAAAACTCTCTTGGCTCTCAAAAATTTATGTTCTACTATCTTTTTACTGGTATTGGTGCAGCTATATTTCACTTGTGCATTTCTTATTTTAACATTGCTCCGTTTGAGCATGCCTTGGCTGATTTTATTAATAGCCCCAACCTCGATCAATTAAATGTAATGACCCAAAAATACATTCCAAGAGAAGCCATGATAAGTATTAATGATGTTCCGGTAAATGTAAAAGATCATCTTACTTCAGTAATTTCTCAATGGACAAATAATGCGAGCAACACTTCGCAATATGTTAAGGAATCAACTGAAATATTCAATTTAATTTTATCGTCTATGACTGATGTGCCTTTAGTTGGTGCATCAGGAGCTCTTTTTGGTATACTAATTGCCTTTGGAGTTTTATATCCAATGGTTGATCTGTATATTTTTTTTATTCCTGTTCCCATAAAAGCAAAATGGCTGGTGCTTGGCTATGGATTAATTGAACTGGTAATGGGCATTGTAAATAGCAAAGGAGACGATGTCGCTCATTTTGCACATTTAGGTGGTATGCTTTTTGGATTTATTTTACTTTATTACTGGAGAAAAACCTCAAACCGAGTTTGGTAAATGTTCAACACCATTGCTGACGATATAAAACAAGCCTTTAGTAAGCAAAATAATGCCATTACACAAATTATCATTGTAAATGTAATCGTATTTATTTTTAGTAACATATTAGAAAGCATCTCTCCCTTTGGAGGATATCAATTTTTTCTAAATTGGTTCTCTGTAAAAAGCTATGATTTTAATGCTTTGTATAAAGTTTGGACTTTGATAACCTATATGTTTATTCATGGAGATGTAATGCACATTCTTTTTAATATGCTTTGGTTATACTGGATGGGTAAATTATTTATGGAATACATTCACCAAAAACACTTGCTTTTTATTTATTTCTTAGGTGGTATAATTGGGGCCATTTTATTTTTAATAATATCAAAACTCTTTCCATCTTTTATTACCCAAAACTCCTATTTAATTGGAGCTTCCGGAGGTGTAATGGCCGTAGTAATTGCAACTGCAACCAATTTACCCAACTATCCCATTCGACTTTTATTTATTGGAGAAATAAAATTAAAATATGTAGCACTAGGCATTCTTGTAATCTCTACAGTATTAAATATTACAGATAATGCCGGTGGAAAAATTGTGCATTTAGGTGGTGCATTACTCGGCTATTTTTACATGCTCAATTTTCAAAAATCAAAAGGGAATTTCTTTTTTGAAAATTTATTCAAAAACGTAAATCCATCTTCTTGGTTTAAGAAAAAATCAACACTCAGAGTTGAACACAAACGTCCAGTACCTGATGAAGTATACAATGCAGTGAAACTTAACAAACAAAAAGTTATTGATGAAATATTGGATAAAATATCAAAGTCTGGTTATGATAGCTTAAGCAAGCAAGAAAAAGAACTCTTATTTAAAATGAGCAAAGACGAGAAATAAATTTCATGAACAATTTAGCTTGGCCCAATAAGATTATTTTTATAGTTAATATTCTTTGTACTTTATTATTAGTGGCAAGCTATTCTGCATCCTACATCAGCCCTAAAATATTTTGGCCTCTTTCTTTTTTGGGATTAGCCTATCCTTTTATTTTAATCCTCAATATTGCATTTATGATCTATTGGGCATTGTTTCAAAAAAAACAAATGATACTATCTCTTATTGTAATTTTACTTGGCTGGACCCATATCAAATCTCATTTTCAAGCACATTGGGGTAATGATACAATACCCAATAATGATGCTTGCCATACACTCAAAATAATTTCATACAATGTGAGATTATTTGCCATTTATGATGATTCCTCAAAAGACAAAACTACCGACAATAAAATTTTTGACATCATTAAAAATTCTAATGCTGATATTATTTGCATGCAAGAATTTATGTATAACAATGATGGCTATATTATATCTGCAGACTCCATGCAGCAATCTTTTAAAGCTCATGAACTTCATGCAGAATATTCCAACGTATTTAATCCAACAAACAAATTAGGCATTGCAACATTTAGTTCTTATCCAATAGTAAATAAAGGTAGAATTGATTTTGGAAAAGGCACCAATAACATTTGTATGTATACGGATATTGATGTAAAGGGAGATACCATTCGGGTATACTGTGCCCATTTTCAATCCATTCGTTTTGGCAAGGAAGATTATGTAACCATTGAAAAAATTGACGACTCTCCTATTGACGATGAAAAGCAATGGATGGGGATAAAAAAAATACTAAGAAAATTAAAAATTGCTTTTAGCAGAAGGGCCAGTCAAGCAGAATTGGTTGCAGAAAGCATTAACAATTCACCCTATCCCGTAATTTTATGCGGTGATTTTAATGATACTCCCGGATCATATACTTACCATACCGTTTCAGAAAAACTAAATGATTCCTTTATTGAAAAAGGAAACGGCATTGGCAATACCTATATTGGTTTGTTTCCCTCTTTCAGAATAGATTATATTTTACATAGTGATAATATTGAATGTTTATACTACGAAAGAATCGATAAAAAACTATCAGATCACTATCCGGTAAGTGCAATTCTTAAAGTGAAATAGTGCCATAATCACATAGCCATATATTTCAAGACCTTGATGAACGTGAGGAGGCATCGCATTCATTTGTATTTGTCATTAAGATCATTGATTCACAACACAACTACGATGAACAAGGTTTGCCAACATAGTATTCCCGAATAATTTTTTATCGATGCAAAGACATAATTTTAGTTTTTATCATTTAATGTTTCTTGTAATGAATGTTGAGCTTTAAATGGAATAACTATAGTAAACACAGAGCCTTCATTTAATTTGCTTTTAACAGAAATATTTCCGCCATGCATACTAACAAGTTTTTTAGCAATTGATAAACCAAGGCCTGTGCCACCATATTTTCGAGTTGTATCATTATTTGCCTGACTAAAACTTTCAAATATCATATCAAGTTTATCTTCTTCTATACCGATACCTGTATCTGAAACAGAAAATTCAATTACGTAATTATCATTTGTTTTACTTGTACAATAAACCTCAATTTTTACTCTTCCATTTTCAGTAAACTTTATGGCATTACCAACCAGGTTTAATAAAATTTGTTTAAGCTTATGTGAATCGCCAATTACTAATTTAGGAACATTATTCGTTATAGAATATGTAAGAGAAATATTTTTTTTTATAGCACTTACGCCAAGCGTTTTAATAATTTCATCTAAAATTTCTTTGATATAAAAAGCAACTTCAGCAAATTCTATTTTTCCTGAATTAATTTTTGAAAAATCAAGAACCCCATTTATTATTTCCATTAAATTATCAGTAGATAGTTTAATGGCTTGTGCATATTCTTTTTGCTCTTGCAATAAATCGGATTCAATAAGCAATTCTGCCATGCCGGCTATGGCATTCATGGGCGTTCTAATCTCATGACTCATATTTGCAATAAATTTTTCTTTTGCTTTTTTAGATACCTCAGCTAATGCATTCGTTTTTATTAATTCCTTTTTTTGAATATTTAAATCTACTATTAAATGCTTAATATCATTCATCATGATATCTTTTGTTTTTACTATTTGCAGCATATCAGTTATGGTATCATGCAAGGCAAAATCGGTAAGCAGTAAATTATATTTTTTCAGGTCATCTACATTTATAATCCATGGAGATCCCACAAAAAGGAGCATTTGTGATTTCTGGAGATGAATCATTTGTCCTCTGAATAATAAATTTTTCAATGGAATAGAATCAAGAATAAAAATTTGATTATAATATTCTATGATGGATGAAAAATGATACGATACGCTAGACGGGCGTTTGAAAGAGAAATATGCCGAAAAAGATTGTCCTATAATATCAGGAAACAATTTTAAATGGCCCTTTCCAGCCTTTGTAATTTTCAAAGACTCATCGGCAACAAAATAGAAAGGAAATAAATTATCCAGCAACTCATTATCAATAATGTTTGATTCGTCCATGTTTTAAAATATATTTTTGTAACGTAGTTCTATCCCATATTTACCATTTTACTATAAAAACATCATGATCAGCTCCATTTTCAGTTGTTTGAGAAATTAAAATTTGTGCATTAACCTGATACATTTTTCCAAGCCCTTGCAATAAGCCAACTACAAAATCTTTTAGGCCTTGGCGTTGTGAAAAATAATGTACATGCAATGAGTTATCATCTATATTTGTTATTTTAAATTCAGGAGGAGTTAAATTGGGGTAAATCAACATTACCCTACTATGAAAGGCAGGTAGATTGATTAAAAATTCTTTTAAGTTGTTTCCACCTGCTTGCATAAGTGAACCATAATGTTGCATACCTGTTTTTAAGACCCAATACTCCCCAAAAGCAATAAGCACATCTTTTAAGGGCATGTTTAATACCTCGGCAGCAGCCCCTGCTAACTGAAAAGTATATTCATCAGGATAAGGTTCATGGCTGAGAAAGGAATCTATCTCTACTCCACTTTTTTGTTTTACTTTTTCCCAACTTTCTTTGCCAAAGTTTTCGGTTACTAATCCTTGTATTGCTTTATTTACAATTCCGTACATATTAAATATGATTTAGCCTGTTATACGTATTTTCAAGATTAAAGTTGCAGATTATTTAGATGAAGGTAAGTTTTTGCCGGTTAAAAAGACTATAAATAATCGATTAAACAGTCCAAAACCATGAATTTTGTATTCATGGTACACATAGGTCAAAAAATCAAATTAGTGCTTGAAGAATCAAGAATTCCGGTAACGGAGTTTGCTGCAAAAATTAATAAAAGCAGAACCGTTGTGTACAATATTTTTGAACGCAAAACCATTGATACGGGTTTGCTGTTTAAAATATGTAAAGTTTTAGAGCATGATTTCTTTAATTATTATTTAGAAAATGTCAGCTGGGTTGTAAAAGAGAGTCAGGCTGCTTACCAAAGCAAAAATGATTTGGCTGCCTTAAAAGAAGAACTTCAACAATACAAAAAAGACCTCGTTGAATTAAAAGAGAAAAACGAACTACTCAGGAAAATTAATTATTTGTTGGAGGCTAAAAAGAAGAAAGGAAAATAAGCCTACAGTTCATATAATAAGTTCATTTTTTGTGATAATAATTACATTATTATAGCGTAAATGGTGATTTTAAATATTACTCTAGTTATGCAATCACACAAACAATCATTGGCATAGTAAAATATCAAGCCATTAAAATTTCATACGAAATGCCCAAGTGTTCATGAAGTGCTTTTATCATATTTTTTGAAAGCTCACGTTTTTTATTGAGTAAATCTGATACCCTACTTTTGTTTCCAATAATTTTTATCAAATCTTTTCTTTCCAGGCCCTTTTCTTCCATTACATATTTTATGGCCTCAACCGGATCAGGAGCTTCAATAGGATAATATTTATCTTCATATTTCTCAATTAAAGTACATAAAACATCAAGTTCATCTCCTTCTGCAGTTCCTAATTTTGAGCCCCAAATTTTTTCAACTCGCTTTAATGCTACTTGATAATCTTTCTCTGTTAAAATGGGTTTTATTTTCATGTTCTATATGGTTTTTACATTTATTTTATTATAATCTTTGTGATAGCCAATAAATTTTATCCAAACAATTTGTTTTTCATAATCAACAGCAACAACTAATCGGTAAGTGTTTCCTTTTATATTAAAAACGAGTCTGTCGTTTCCAACAATACTTACATTTTTAAATTGTCGCTTTAATTCGTTGTTGTTTTTCCATTCAGCCTCGCTAATATTTTTGTACCACACTTTTAATGGCGTTTCCGCATCAGCGTATTTCTCCCAAAATTCTCTTAAAGTACGTTTAGCAATTATTCTCATATTATACGTATAAAAGTACAAAAAGGTTTCCAAAATGGAAACTTTTCTTGAGCCTTAAAGCGAAATTTAAATATTCCTCTATTTATGGTCGATCACAAAAAATTCATTGCCAAAATATTTGAAATAAAATAAGGGATAAATATCACTCCTTCGGAGTTTTTACTCCTCAAGATTATTTATTCTATAATAATGCCAGCCCTTCGGGCTTTACACTTTCTTAATGTTTTATTTCTCTAATAAGGACAACACTTTAATCGTAGTTATATTACTATTTTGAATTGGGCTCAACAACCAATCCCGAAGGGATGGTATTATTATAGCACAAACGCAATAACATACTGCTAAAACCCCGAAGGGGTGATATTATTCAATCCATTCAAATAAATATTTCTCATCATACTTGATTTCAAATTTTTTCAAAAAATCAATGTATTCTTCACGAAATGTTTTCTTTTTGTGATGTTCTTTTTGATTTAAAATGTAATTGTAAACCGATTCTATATGTGAATGTGAATAGGTAAATATTCCATAACCTTCTTGCCAAGAAAATTTTCCTTTTACCCATTTATGATCATTAATAAAATTGGATGAGTTATTTTTTATGTCTCTTACCAAATCAGAAGCAGCCATTGAAGGCCGCAAACCAACAAAAGCATGTATATGGTCCGGCATGCCATTTACAATAATTGATTTTTGATCTTTGCCTTTTATTATTCCGGCAATATATTTATACAGTTCTTCTTCATTTGTTTTGCTAATTAAATTTGTTCTGCCTTTTACAGCAAAAATTACTTGAACATACATTTGAGAAAAAGTGCCTGGCATTCTTCCATTGTTTAATTTCACCCCTTCGGGGTTTATTTTTTTGTTTATTCCTTTTTTCTATAATAATTCCATCCCTTCGGGATTTAGTCTTTCATCATTTTTAATTCTTCTTTTTTTTACTCTCCTATAAATTCTGATAGATATAAGGATAAGCAATTACTTCAACTTTTATTCTATCTGGATCTTCAAAATAGATTGCGTAGTAGTTTTCGGCAAATGGATATTTATTTTCGTATAAGACTTTTACTTTTTTTTCTTTGAGTTTGAATAGCAGCCCATCAATAAATTCTTTTGAGTCACCAAAAAATGCTAGATGATTTAATCCGGTTCTTTTGCGATGGTATCTCACATCCAAAAATTGTTCTTCTGTTTGAACAAAAACTATGTAAGTATTATCAAACTTATAACTCTTACCTAATTTCCAATTTTGAAATTGAGCATATCCTAATTCTTTTAAAAGCCAATCCCAAAATTCAATCGATTTTTGTAGATCGCTTACATTAATTTCAATATGATGTAATACTCCTTTCATGATACACTCTAATTCTTAATTCGCCCTTACATATTCCTCCTATACTGCCCACCCACTTCAAAGAGTGAATGCGTAATTTGTCCGAGTGAACAATATTTAACAGTTTCCATTAATACATCAAACATATTTTTATTGTGAATGGCGGCTTGTTGCAGTTTGCTTAATTCTTGTGCAGTTTTCTCTTTATGAAATTGATGTAAATTTTTAAGTGTTTCTATTTGACCTTCTTTTTCTTCTTTGGTTGAACGAATTACTTCTTTAGGCAAAATAGTAGGCGAACCTTTTGAGCTTAAAAATGTATTTACACCAATGATTGGAAATTCTCCTGTGTGTTTTAAGGTTTCGTAATACAAACTCTCTTCTTGTATTTTTCCGCGCTGGTACATGGTTTCCATCGCGCCTAAAACGCCACCACGTTCTGTTATGCGATCGAATTCTGTTAATACAGCTGCTTCAACTAAATCGGTTAATTCTTCAATAATAAAAGAACCTTGCAATGGATTTTGATTTTTTGCTAAACCCAATTCACGATTAATAATTAATTGAATGGCCATAGCTCTGCGAACCGAATCTTCTGTTGGTGTGGTAATGGCTTCGTCATAAGCATTGGTGTGAAGAGAATTGCAATTATCATAAATAGCATACAGTGCTTGAAGCGTTGTACGGATATCATTAAAATCAATTTCTTGTGCGTGTAATGAACGGCCAGAAGTTTGAATATGGTATTTTAATTTTTGAGAACGTTCATCGGCTCCGTATTTTAATTTCATGGCCTTTGCCCAAATTCTTCTAGCCACTCGGCCTATTACCGAATATTCCGGATCAATGCCATTAGAAAAAAAGAAAGAAAGATTGGGGGCAAATTTATTTACATCCATACCACGACTCATATAATATTCTACATACGTAAATCCGTTGGCCAATGTAAAAGCAAGCTGGGAAATAGGATTGGCTCCAGCTTCAGCAATGTGATAACCTGAAATAGAAACGGAATAAAAATTTCTGATGTTTTTCTGAATAAAATAATCTTGCATATCGCCCATTAGGCGCAAAGAAAATTCTGTAGAAAAAATACACGTATTTTGCGCTTGGTCTTCTTTTAAAATATCAGCTTGTACAGTTCCTCTTACCTTGCTAATAGTATCGGCTTTAATTTTTTCGTATACCTCTTTTGGTAAAACCTGATCTCCTGTTACACCCAATAGCATTAAGCCCAAACCATTATTTCCCTCAGGGAGTTTTCCTAAATACTTGGGTTGTACGGCATTTTTTTCTTTATAAATGGCTTCAATTTTTTTATTGATTGCTGCTTCTAATTTATTTTGTTTGATGTACACTTCGCATTGCTGATCAACAGCGGCATTCATAAAAAACGCAGTGATAATGGAAGAGGGCCCATTAATGGTCATAGAAACGGAAGTTTTGGGATCGACCAAATTAAATCCGGAATACAATTTTTTGGCATCATCTAAACAACAAATAGAAACACCGGCATTGCCGATTTTTCCATAAATATCGGGCCTGTAATCAGGGTCATTTCCATAAAGGGTAACAGAATCAAAAGCCGTTGAAAGCCTGCGTGCAGGCATGTTCATGGATACATAATGAAAGCGCGCATTGGTACGCTCAGGTCCGCCTTCACCGGCAAACATACGGGTAGGATCTTCTTCTTCTCGTTTAAACGGAAAAACTCCGGCTGTATATGGAAAATATCCCGGAACATTTTCTTGCAACATCCATTGTAACAAATCTCCCCAAGCTTCATATTTAGGCAATGAAATTTTGGGGATTTGTGTGTGCGAAAGTGATTCCGTAAAATTTTTAATTTTTAATTCTTGCTCTCTTACTTTAAAAATAAATTCGGGGGCAAGGTATTTTTCAACTATACCGGGCCATTGATCAATCCGTTTTTTATTTTTGGGATCCAATTCTAATTCAAGTTTAGCAGATGCTTCTTGCAAACTTTTAATCAAACGATCTTTATCTTCAACAACAGATTCTTTAAGTACTTCAATAGATTTTTGAATGCTGTATAATTTTTGTGCACTGTTTTTTTGTGCCATTACCCATTTATCGTAATTGCGATTGTTTTCAGAAATTTCAGATAAATATCTTGTTCTCGCAGGGGGAATGATAAAAACCTTTTCCGACATTTCATTGGTAATAGCAAATGTAGAATTCCATTTTACTTTTGTTTTCTCCACTACTTTGTCAATCAATGCGCGATAAAGCCTATTGGTTCCGGGATCATTAAATTGAGAAGCAATGGTGCCAAAAACAGGAACATTTTCATCTGCCAAATCAAATTGATTGCGATTGCGTTTGTATTGTTTTTTTACATCGCGCAAAGCATCGGGCGCTCCGCGTTTGTCAAATTTGTTTATCGAAACCAGGTCAGCAAAATCGAGCATGTCAATTTTTTCTAATTGAGATGCTGCTCCGAATTCTGGAGTCATAACATACAAGCTCAAATCAGAGTGTTCAATAATTTCGGTATCCGATTGGCCAATACCTGATGTTTCGAGAATTACTAAATCAAAGCCTGCTGCTTTAACAATATCAACGGCTTCTTTTACATATTTAGAAAGAGCCAAATTAGATTGGCGTGTAGCCAGCGAACGCATATACACGCGCGAATTGCGAATCGCATTCATTCGTATTCTATCTCCCAACAAGGCTCCGCCTGTTTTTCGTTTCGAGGGATCAACCGAAATAATAGCAATGGTTTTTTCTTTGAAGTCAATTAAAAATCGCCTTACCAATTCATCAACCAAAGATGATTTTCCTGCACCTCCGGTTCCGGTAATTCCAAGAACTACCCCCTTCATTTCCCCCGAAGGGGGAAGGGGGCTTTTTATAGCAGCGTAAATAGTATCAAATTGATCAGGATAATTTTCAGCACAAGAAATTAAACTAGCAATAAGTTTAGTGTTTTCTTGAGTTATTTGAAGCTTCTTTTTTTTTGTTAGCACTGAAATATCATTATCCGACACCTCCTCCCCTTTGGGGAGGAATGAGGAGGGGTGGCCTGTTGGATAATCACTTCTTTCTAATAAATCATTAATCATTCCCTGCAAACCCATTGAGCGACCATCATCAGGAGAATAGATTTTTTCAATGCCGTATTCATGCAGTTCTTTTATTTCTTCAGGTAGTATAACACCGCCCCCACCGCCAAATAATTTAATATGTTCGCAACCCTTATGTTTTAGTAAGTCTTTCATGTATTTAAAATACTCCACATGGCCACCTTGGTATGAAGTAACAGCAATGGCTTGGGCATCTTCTTGAATGGCGCAATCCACCACTTCTTCAGCCGAACGATCATGACCTAAATGAATTACTTCTGCGCCTGAAGCCTGAATAATTCTACGCATGATATTAATAGATGCATCATGTCCATCAAATAATGAGGCCGCAGTTACAATGCGAATTTTATTTTTAGCTTGGTAGGGTTTAATTATTTCCATAAGGATACTGTTTTTTGAAAGACAAATTTACGGTATATTTTAGTTTAATGTTGAAAAGTTCAAAGTTTAAAGTTGGGGAAATTTAGTTCAAGGTTTGAAGGTTCAATATTCAATGTTTTAGTTTTGTATTTATGGTTGATAGTTTATATCTAACTTTGAACTTTCAAACTTTTAACATTGAACTATACTTTATGTTTTTCTACCTCTCTAAAATACTTGATTTTCTTATTGAACCCATTTGTTGGGTATTTGTATTGCTGCTGATTGGGCTCTTGGCAAAAAGCCCGAAAAAGAAAAAGTGCTTTTTAATTGCTTCTTTTATTACCCTGTATTTTTTTAGTAATTCATTTATACTGGATGAGATTTTGAGAAAATGGGAAGTGCCTGCTGTAGAATACAAAGATTTAAAGCAATATGATGTAGCTGTTGTTTTGGGTGGAATGATTACTTATGACCCTACTATTGATAGGTTAACTTTTGATCATGGTAGTGACCGTTTTTTGCAGGCGCTTGAATTGTATAAAAAAGGACACGTAAAAAAAATGCTGATTGTAGGAGGTTCGGGAAGTTTAGAATATTCGGATATGAAAGAAGCCTTGCTCATTCAACGGTATTTAAAACTAATTGGAATTCCGGAACAAGATATTTTGGTTGAAAACGAGTCGAGAAATACCCGAGAAAATGCCGCTTTTTCTGTACCTATTTTACAAAAAGAATTCCCCAATGGAAACTATTTATTAGTTACTTCAGGCATGCACATGCGCAGAGCCAATGCCTGTTTTGAGAAAGTGGGTTTGCATTGCGATTTATATGCTGTTGATCGAAATTCCGGCCCAAGAAAATTTTATCCCGATCATCTTTTTATACCTAATGTGGGTGTTTTAAATCTTTGGGAAGGCCTTATTCATGAATGGGTGGGGATTGTTACTTATAAGGTAATGGGGTATATTTAAAATTAACTTTTCCTTTTAATAATAAATCCATTATCCACTTTTTCAAATAAATTTAATTTAGGATAATATTCCATGGCAGGGGCTGCTGAAAGAAGTAACAACATAGATTGATCGCCAATTTGTTCTTTTGTAATTTCAATTAATTTTTTGCCAATGCCTTTGTGTTGGTATTCTTCTTGTACAGCCAAATCTGATAAATAACAACAATACACAAAATCGGTAAGTGAACGGGCAATACCCACCAACATTTCTCCATCCCAAGCCGTAACAATTAAATCTGCTTTATCAATCATTTGCTGAATGCGGGGCAAATCATTTGTTGGGCGCTTGATTCCGGAATTATCAAAAACTGCTGCTACTTGAGAGACGATAAGAGGATGATTAATTTTATAGATAATAGGTTGCGTCATTTTTTATTGTAATTCAAAAAAACGAGGGCTTCGAGAACCTGAGCCTCCATTTATTTATTTTAATGGGGAGTTCTAAAAATTATATTTTTTTATTTCCTCTCCCTTAATCCCTCTCGAAGAGAGGGACACAAATGATAATTTTTAGAACTGCCCCTAAGGAACCGCAACAAACGAATAGCAATTATTTATTTTTTAGTTTTCGAATCTACCGGTTTATCTGTTTTGCTATGTTCAGGAGAAAGAGTTGTTAAAATTTTTGTGTACCTCGTTTTATCTTTTAACACAGCCATGGCTTCATTTACTTCCGGATCATTAAATACTGAATTTTCGATACGGCCTTTTTGATAATAATAACGCGTTATAATTTCTTCTGTTAAAAACTCTTCAATTTCATCTTTGAATTTATATAAATCGTCTTTTTTATTGTGTTTCAGTTTATCAAAAAGTTTGTTGTATTCTGCATTAATATTGTCGTAATACTTTTCGGTTTCTGCAATTTCTTTTAGCTTATTCAATGTTTCTTCACTTTCGGTTGTATAGTCAAAATCTTTATTTGAAAGGTAAGCCACAAAATCATCATACTCTTTATCGGTTAACTTAAACTGTTTAGGAGAAGCAATAGTAGGGTGTTTTAAACGGTACTGCGTTGCATAATCAAATATTAAACTTTTAGTTAACAAGCTTATCGCTATCTTGCTTAATTTACGAGGTTCAAGTTTCACGTCAGGATCAATTCCTCCTCCATCATAAATAGTTCTGCCATTTTGCGTTTTAAAAGCAACTTTTAATGAATCCGGAACTTTACCAACGCTACCATCTTCGTTTCTATGTGCATAATCACGAGCTTGAATACATCTTCCACTTGGGATGTAATATTTAGCAGTTGTTACTTTTAACTGCGTATTATAACTCAATGGCCTTGTTGTTTGCACCAATCCTTTACCATACGTAAGCTGGCCAATAATTACACCTCTATCTAAATCTTGCAATGAACCCGAAACAATTTCAGATGCAGAAGCAGAACCACTATTCACCAATACAGCAACGGGCATGTTTACATCAACCGGAAAGTTTAGTGCACGGTATTCTTTTTCCCATTCTTTTACCTTGCCTTTAGTACTTACAATTTCTTTTCCTTTATCTACAAATAAATTTACTATATCAATAGCCTCTCGTAATAAACCTCCCGGGTTTTCTCTTAAATCGAAAATTACAGATTTTACTTTTGCACTATCTTTAAGAGCAACCAATGCACGTTTAACTTCGCTACTGGCTTTTTCTGTAAAACTGGTAAGTTTTATATAACCAATAGAATCGTTTACCACTCCATAATAAGGTACGCTACTCACTTGAATTTCTTCACGAGTAAGTTCTTTTTCAATTGTTTTTTCTTCTCCTTCTCGTTTAACCAACATGGTAACTTTGGTTCCAGGCTCGCCTTTTAAAAGTTTACTGATATCTGAAGTATTTTTACCAATTACTGATTGGTGATCAATTTCAAGAATAACATCACCTGCCATTAAACCGGCCTTTTGTGCCGGAAAACCTTCGTAAGGTTCTCCAATAATAATGTCTTTGTCTTTGTTTCGAATAACAGCTCCAATACCACCGTACTGACCGGTAGTCATAAAACGATAATCTTCAATATCCGATTCTGGAATATAATTGGTGTAAGGATCAAGCGACTCCAACATAGCATCAATACCCGTTTTCATAATATCTCCGGGCTTGATATCATCAACATAATACATATTTACTTCACGATAGAGCGTTGCAAAAATGTCGAGGTTCTTCGATATTTCGAAATAATCATTTACAAATGCTGTAGATGAAATAAAAATGGCTGTTCCTACTACTATAGTAACTATTACCCATCTAAACTTTTTTAATTTCTTCATAATGCTACATTTTTTATGCCCTCACCCTAGCCCTCTCCTCCTTCGACTAGGCTCAGGATAAACTCGGAGAGGAGGGCTTGGAATTAGTTTTATATAAATTCTAATGTTTCAATATTTAATTTTTCAATTTGTAATTCTTATGGTACAGGATCATAGCCACTTTTACCCCAAGGGTGACACGACAATATACGTTTTATAGTTAAATATGAGCCTTTAAACGGGCCATGTTTTTGAAAAGCCTGAACACTATACTCAGAACATGTAGGCGCAAATCTGCATGTAGGCGCATACAAGGGAGAAATAATTAATTGATAAGCTTTAATTATTCCTACAAAAAAATTACTGATAATTTTTTTTATCATTCTAAAAATTATTTTTTTTAGCCCTCACCTAACCTCTCCCAAAGGAGAGGGAAAATTGATAATTTTTAGACTCACTCCTTTTTAAACTGTTCACACAAACGATTTAAAGATGCCATTATTTTTTCTTCAACAAAACTATAAGGCAAAATTTTATCTCCAATATACATAATTGCAATGGCATATTGTTTATCAACAGTTCTTAAATTATCATAAATAATATGCTTGTTTTTGCGGTAAGCTTCTCTTATTAATCGCTTTACTTTATTACGATCAACAGCTTTTTTAAATTTTCTTTTAGATACACTAATGAGTACTTGGGCTGGAAATAAAGTAGCAATGGGTTGTTGGTAGTAAATAATTTTAAAGGGAAACACCATAATAGACTTACCATTAACAAATAAATCGTTTATGATTTTTAAGCTATTAAGTTTTTCTTCTTTTTTGAAAGTCTGGCGCATGAATAATGATAATGGGCACAATTTACAAGTTTATCATGTAGCGGCAAATAAATATAGACCTAGAATCTCCTATGGGTTTATCGGAGTAGAAGCAGAAATATATCTCGTAAATAAAACCTTATTTTGCGCTGAATTCATAAAATAATTATCATAGATAATGTTTGATTCTCCAGCAGAGCTACCAATTTGATGAATGCCACAATCTTCATTTACAATACAACACCAAGAATTTCCGGATTGGTATTTTATATCTACAGGAATTATTTCATCACTTTTTAAAACAGCATTTGGAACATTGAATAACCAATAAGCCATTGAACCAAAACTACTCTGATCAATTTTATTATGAGCATCACCACTTAATGTAATAAGCTCATGTCCCTGATTTTGCTTTAATGCATTATTAAGATTAATAGCCATTAAACTATCTCTATTTTCATCAATAGAATTAGAATATGAAGGTATATCCATACAAACAATCTTAAGATTTTTCTTTCCATAAAAAGAAAGAATTAAGTTTGCCATGGCAATGCTACTTCTCCCATCTTTATAGGTTCTGTTAAAAAAGGGCATGTTGTTTATAATTTCAATATTTCCATTCAATAAAAAATTATCTATTTCCTTTTGGTTGTCTTGTTGAATTTCCAAACCCAATAGTACTTTTTCTCCAGCAGAAAGCCACAAATTTACCATGCCTTGAACAAATTCAGGAGACTCATTATTGCCATGTAATTCTCCAATTAATATTGCTTTATAATTTTTTAATGAGGCGTAAATTTCTTTAGGTAGTTCTTTCCTATCTTTTATTTCAATATAAGATGTTTGATTGGTAAAAAAAGAGCAAGTAAGTATGATAAAAAAGAAAGATGAGAAGTATAATTTATACTGCATAATATCCAAATATATACTATGTGACTAGATAGTGAATAGGGTTTCAATTATCTAATAGCCAAAAATTAATTTGCTCTCACCGATTTAATATATGATTCTATAGCCATTGTCATAGATGGAGCATTAGGCATTGGAGCTTCGATATCAAGAATAAGTCCTGCATCGCGAATGGCCTGTGAAGTGGTAGAGCCAAATGCTGCAATACGTGTATTGTTTTGTTTAAAGTCAGGGAAATTTTTAAACAATGAAGTAATGGCTTGTGGGCTATAAAAAACCAAAATATCGTAAAAAATATTTTTAAGATCTGATAAATCGCTACAAACGGTTTTATAGATAACGGCTTTGGTGTATTTTAAATCAAGTTCTTCTAATATAGAAGGCATTTCTTCTTTATGAATATCAGAACAAGGTAAAAGGAACTTCTCGTCTTTGTGCTTTTTGAAAATATCTATAAGGTCTGAGAATTTTTTATCGCCATGAAAAATTTTACGCTTGCGAAAAGCCACATGGTGCTGTAAATAATAGGCTGTAGATTCAGAAATACAAAAATATTTCATTGATTCTGGAACGGTAACACGCATTTCGGTACACATTCTAAAAAAATGATCAACAGCATTGCGGCTAGTTAAAATAACTGCTGAATGTGCTAATATTTCTATTCGCTCTTTTCTAAAATCGAGTGCGGTTACGCCTTCAATATGAGTAAAGGATCGAAAGTCTAAAGTAAAATTGTATCTATTTTTTAAGTCGAAAAAGGGATTTTTTTTCTCGTCCTCAGGTTTTGGCTGAGAAACTAATATTCTATTTACACTAAGTTTTCGCAAGACAATAGCTTTTTTTGGGGTTGCACGATTTTTGTCTTATCCTTAAAAAATCTCTATTAATTTTTTCAACCCTCATCCTAACCTCTCCAATGGAGAGGAGTATCAAGGAATTTTAATAGCGATGTCCTTAAAAAATATTACTAATGAGTTTAATACCTATTAGCATGGGACAAATTTCGAGTGCGCAAAGATAATAAAATAAATAAATCTTAGAAAGCTTTCTATTACTTAAACCAATTCCGATTCCTCTTACGATACGATATAGATATGTTAATATGATAATTGCTCCGCCAAAATAGAGCATAGCATTAGCATAAGGAGACCAAAGCAACATTACCACTACTGGTAATAATAATATCCCAGCTACATTATTATATAGCAACACCACATTTATATATTCATCAAATTCTTTAGGTGCATTAAAAACAAGGCCAATTATTTTTAAAATAAAAAGTTTAAGAATATACAAACTTAAAATCCCAAGGCATATCCAAATAAAAAGTTTAACTCCCTGATATCCTAAAAGACTAGCATCTTGTTTTAACTGAATTGTTCTATAAATATATAAGCCGGCAGCAACAATAAATACAAGAAACAGTGCATAAAAAAGTTTTTGAAGTACGTGTACTTCTTCTTTCATTAATTTACCAATATAACGATCAGAAAAAATGGAGCGGATAAAATCATTCCATTTATAATCATAGAGGTTTCTGATCCAGGTAAGCCAAATGAGGATGCAGATTACAATAATTGTTATCCAATCAGGGATGGCGTGGTTTATAATATCGGGGCTTAGCATTTACCTTAATAATTATAACCACATAGATACATAGAAAATTAGACGCTTTGCTTTACATAGAGGTTCATTTATTGGCCGCTATGTTAAATTATTTTCTATGAACTCTTAAACCCTATGTATCTATGCGGTTAATTTTCTATTTTTCTTACCAATTTAATTTAAAGCATTCTTTAGGTCTTCCACTAAATCTTCAACGTCTTCAACCCCTACACTTAATCTCAGTAATGAATCACTCACACCCACCTTTTCTCTTTGTTCTTTTGGTATAGAAGCATGCGTCATGGTTGCCGGATGGCCCACTAATGATTCTACACCACCTAATGATTCAGCTAATGAGAATAATTTTAAACGTGATAAAAACATAAGCGCATCTTCCATTTTGTTGCCTTTAATTTTAAAAGACATCATACCACCAAAGCCACACATTTGTGCTTTTGCAATATCATGATTAGGATGGTCTGTAAAGCCCGGCCAATATACTTTATCAACTTTTGGATGTGATCTTAAAAATTCCGCAATAATTTTTCCGTTTTCGCAATGGCGTTGCATGCGCAGGTGCAAGGTTTTAATCCCTCTTAAAACCAAAAAACAATCCATTGGACCAGGAGTGGCTCCACAGCTATTTTGAATAAAAAGCAACCGTTCTAATAAGCTATCATCATTACAAATGATGGCTCCCATCACTACATCTGAATGACCCGAAATATATTTTGTGAGAGAATGCGTTACTATATCTGCACCTAAAGCAAGAGGGGTTTGCAAATAGGGTGAAGCAAAAGTATTGTCTACAACTAATAAGGCTTTGTATTTTTTCGCCAATTCAGCCATGACTTTAATATCAATAATATTAAGCATGGGATTGGTAGGGGTTTCAACCCAAATCATTTTTGTGTTCTTGTTTACGTATTGCTCAACCGAAGCAACATCAGCCATAGAAACAAAATGAAATTTGATTCCGTACTTGCTAAATATTTTGGTGAAAATTCTAAACGTTCCGCCATATAAATCATCAGTAGCCACCACTTCATCACCGGGATTTAATAATTTGGCTATGGCATCAATGGCGCCCATGCCGGTACTAAAACACAAACCATGTTTTCCGTTTTCAAGAGCTGCTAAATTATCTTGCAATACCGTTCTGGTGGGATTATGTGTTCGAGAATATTCATATCCCTTATGATGGGCAGGAGCTGCTTGTACATAAGTAGAGGTTTGAAAAATAGGAGTCATAATGGCTCCTGTTGTTGGATCAGGTTCTATACCTGCATGAATGGCTTTTGTTGCGAATTTCATTTAATTGCTTTTAGCCCTCACCCTAACCCTCTCCCAAGGGAGAGGGGAGCTTGGAATTTATATTATGACCGTAAAATTACTTTCTTTTTTTAACGAATAACCAATAACGAAAAACTAATAACTATTTTTTCTTATATACTCGTCTTATCCACATAGGTAAAACAATTGCTCCAATAAAATAATATGTATAGGAACTCAATAATCGCCATAAAAATGCCAATGCTGCAGTTAATGCCGGATTGGTAATAAATTCTCCTAGAAAATTAATAAAGCCTACTTCTGCAAACCCAGCTCCTCCAGGGGTTGGTGTAACCAACATCAAAATTCCCATGATGGATTGCCTTGCATACAATAAAAAATTACTAAAATCTGAAGGACAAAATGCAAGAATAATACAATTAATGATTATAAATCTAGCCGACCATGAAACACAAGTTGCCGCAAATGATTTTAACCAATACATTATACTTTGTTGTTTCAGCTCCTCTGAGGCTAAAATCATATCAGAGCCAGTTTGAGCAATGCGATGTCTCCATTTTCTAAACATTTTAAATGAAAACAAACGAATGAGAAAATATTTCATAGCCCTTGCATTAATAAATAAGGCATAAGCAATCATCAATTTATAACCCAGCAAACCAAAATAGATAACCCAGAAAATATAAAATAGTTCTACTCCAAAAGAAAGCTGTTGAACTGATTGAGGATTAATGGATGCAAATAAAGCCTCGCGACCTAAAATAAAATAAACAATGGGGGCCACAACAGCCATAAACATTCCATCTAAAAAAGAAGTAAACATAATAACTGAAATGCTTTTACCCATTTTCAATTTTTCTTTATTAAGAATAAGCATGGCTACTGCCATTCCGCCTCCAATCATACTGGGCACAACTGCTGAAGCAAACTCCCAAAGCATGATCACATCAAAACAATGCCTCCATGTTATTTTTTCTTCCGTTACAACTCGCAAACGATACATATACCCAAGATCTCTAATTACCATCAATAAAAAAGCGAGGCACATCCAAAATGTTGAATGCCATGTCCATTGTATATTTGCAAAATCACCCGGATTAAATTTGTGGTAAAAATAAATGCCAGCAACGCCCAAGCCTAAAAGAATAGGAAATATGATCTTACGCGGTGTAAGAAGTTTGAGTATGTCTTTGGATGAAGAATCTGTCATTCAAATAGACTGATTTATTCTTTCGAAGATACAAATAGTAGTGGAGTTTATTATACTCAAAAGAGAGATTATGTAATTTATAGGATATCTTTTGTTTTTTTGCCCTCATCCCATCCTTCTCCCGTGGGAGAAGGTGAGTTTGGAATTATTATAAAAGACTCTATTGCAAAATAAATTGTATTGCACTATCAGGATAATCAGTAATTATTCCATCAACGCCTAGGTCAATCACTTTTTGCATATCCATTTTAGTTTCTACAGTCCATGGAATTACTTTCATATTATTTTTTTTTGCGAAGGCGATTAATGCAAAATTTACCAAATGATAATCGGGGCTATAAATATTGGGCATAAAGCCTAAGTTTTTTATTTGTGCTTCAAATCCAAGAGAATCTTCAACCAATAATGCAATAGTATAAGTAGTATCCATTTTATGGAGTACTTGCAAAGTACGAGGGTCAAAAGACTGAATGATTACTTTATCTTTTATTTTTTTTTCTTGTATAACAGCCAACAATTTTTCGACAAATACATTTGGAGCAGGATGAAAAACGAAATCTCCATAAGGAGTAGTTTTGGTTTCAATATTGTATTGCACGCTTGGTAAATGATGTTGTTGGATATAATTTTCTACTGAATCAATTACTTCACTTAATAAAGGCTTAAAGATGTTGAATTTTTGTTGATTGGGAAAACGCGGATGAGGTTTTGTTCCGCAGTCATATTTTTTTATAGAGTCATACGTCATGGTATACAAATTATACGACTTTTCGTTTTCTTCTGTTATTTCTTTTCCATCTAAACCCAAACAAAATTCATGAGAAAAATAGGGATCATGAGAAACAACTACTTTACCATCTTTAGAAATTACCACATCCATTTCGAGCGTAGTAACGCCTAATTGAACAGCTTTAATAAAAGCAGGAATGGTATTTTCCGGCATTAAACCACGGCAACCGCGATGGCCTTCGATATCGAAGTTTATTGCTTTTTTTTGAGAAGAGGTGCATGAAGTAAATAAGCAAATTAAGAATGTAGAATTAAGAATTAAGAATACTGTAACTTTAGAGGGAGAGAACCTGTTGTAGTTTCTCAAAGTGTATAATTGATGAGCCATACTTTTTAATCGTTCAATCATAATTTTAATTTTTGCATCAGCTAATCACCACATCAGCTTATTAGCTCATCATTTTTATTCTTTTCCTCAAAGCAATCAAACATCCCAAAATAAAAATAAAAGCCCCCGACCAAAGTAAATTTATGCCGGGGAAAACAATGGCTTTCATGATTATGAATTCTTTATTTTTTACATTTTTAGAAAGTGCCTGAATTACTATTTTACTCTGCTCAGGAATAATTTTTTGAAACGATAATTTTAATCCTAATTCTTTTGATTCATCCGCAATGGAAAATGCATAATTATCTCTGATTACATAAATTGGGAACAAATGATATACTTGTTTATCGGCATCAACAATAGTTACAGCCGCTCCAACAGCTAAATCATTGCTTTGTAAATTGTATTTTTTCTTGTCAACCTCTTTTACCAAATTACTAATGGTAATAAAATAACGATTGGCAACAATGGCAGTATCATTGATGGCAAGTATATAAGAACTATCATTATCAAATTTATCCGTTTCTTGTTCAGGCTCGCCAATTTCTGCCCAGGTAATATGCGTATACACATCTTTCTGTAAAAAATGCTTGGTGGCTGGCTCTGCCACATTTCCCATTCTGGGATTGGTTTGTACAATGGGTCTTAATGTAAATTGTTTTTCTATTTTTCCGTCTATATTTTTTGTTAAATAATCAATGTTATAAAAGAAATTTACCCCTTCTTTTTCTTTACCTCTATAGGTTACTAAATAGTCTCCCATTTTTAGGGTGTCATTTATTTGCATTAAAATATTCTCACGGTTCTTGTATTCTTTTCCAAAATTACCCACATCAACAGCAGAAGTATTTTGAGAAATAATTTTTTGTTTGCTCATGGAGATAAGCACGCCCAATAAAATAAATCCGAAACCAATGTGTGCTAAAGATGCTCCTGCATGTTGAACATTGCCTTTTAAAATTCGAATCAGATAATCGGCATTGGCAAAAATGCAAAATAATGAGGTAATAAGAAGTAAAAAATAATTGATAATAAACAAATCTAATAAGTACGCTATTGCAATTGATAAACCTGTGGCAAGTAAAAAAGAAACAATTAATTTTTTGCCGATTTCTTGTATGCTAGAATTCTTGTATTTAAAAAATTGCGTTACAGCAATAAGCAAGGCTAAAATTACTGCTATTGCCGATTCAACTTTATTGTAATCTTGTATTTGAGCCGAAGCATAATTGGTAGCAAACAGTTTATTAAAAATGGGTTTAGACGTTTCAAACGTAATGTGAAAAGTTGAAATCAATAAAACCAAAGAACCTATAAACATCCAAAACTCCCGCGACCAAATGGCATCTTCTTCATCTTTAACATAAAAGTATTTTGCAAACCCGTATAGTAAAGTTAATGCTGAAATAACAGCAAATGACACCAAGAAAATATTTTTATATCCTATAAATGCTGCTAGAAGAAAACATATAGCAGATAATGATGCATAAACTATTTTTGCCATTTTATCACCACTCAAAAGAAAAACAGAAAGAAAAATAAAGGAGAGTAAATAAATAAGCAATTGACCGTTCATGCCTAAGTCTGTAAAGGCATGTACAGAAGCTGAACCCAAAACACCCGAACGCGTTAAAAATGTTGAATAGAGTACGAGAATAAATGCACCCAAAGTAAACAGAATAGCGAGAAAAGATTTTTCATTTTTATTTTGATAGATGAGCATTAAATGCAAAGCACCTACAAATAATAACCAAGGAACCAAAGATGCATTTTCAACAGGATCCCAAGCCCAAAAACCACCAAAACTCAATGCTTCATACGCCCATGCTCCACCCATTAAAATGCCTGTCCCCAAAATCATTACTCCAAAAATGGTCCAAGGTATAGCAGGTTTAATCCATTCGTAATATTGTTTTCTCCATAAACTGGCAATAGCATACGTAAAAGGAATTACGGTAGAAGCAAAACCCAAAAACAAAGTTGGAGGGTGAATGATCATCCAATAATTGCGAAGCAAAGGATTCAATCCACGGCCATCTAATTTTTGCAAATAAGTAGGCATTTTTACAAATGGAAGATTTGAAAAATCGGGATGCTCACGAAGCAACATAAAGGGATTGCTTCCAATTTTATAATCGAAAACAAAAACGCCTAAAAGCATGGAAGCCAAAAAAACTTGCACTACAGAAAGTATTGTCATTACGTGAGGTTCCCAATCTTTCGATTTATGCATTAAAATATTACCAAGTACAGCATGCCATATCGTCCAAAGTAAAAAACTTCCCTCCTGACCTTCCCAAAAACAAGAGAGCATGTAAATAGAAGGCATGTCTTTAGACGAATGTTCCCAAACATATTGGTATTCGAAATAATGGTTGAGCAACATATAAAATAATGTGCCCATAATTCCCAACACAGAAAAACTATGAATACGAAAAGCAGAACGGGCAATAATTTTCCAAGAATGATCGGCTTTCGGGGAACTTGAAAACACATAGCTTATAAAAGCAACTATAGCTGCTACAAAAGAAAGGAATACAAAAAAATTACCCACTTTACCGGGTAAAAGATGTTCTCCTATATAATTGATGGTTTGTGGTTCCAAGTAGATTAAAGATTGGAAAATTAGAAAATTAGAAAATTGAAAGATTATAAAATTTAATCTTGCAATTTTTCAATCTTGCAATTTTTAATTATTTCGATTCAGTAAACTCTTTCAGCTCCCCTTGTTTGTTATTGGTATATTTTGAAGGACATTTCATCAAAATTTTTGAAGCAGCAAAACCATCTCCATTAGCCTTACCAATAATTACAATCTGTTCTGATTTTTCAAAGTCTTGCGGTTTGGCTCCGTTAAAGATTACTTTTTTCTCCACCCCTTTTTCATCAGTCATATAAAAACTAAAAAGGTTGGCATCTTGTTCAGGATTGTAAGCCATTTCTTTTTCTTTATCTAATTTACCAACAACATGAAATTCCTTATCGGGATGGTTTAATGCCGTAGTAAAAGTTTCGTAGGTACTAGAATCAGAAATAGAAACAATGATAATAGCTATTGCAACTGCAATAACTAAAATGCCTATGATATGGGTTTTCTTCATAGAACAAAGGTATTGATTTCTTCTTGTATTTTCTTAGTAAAACCAATATCTTTACACTAAATTTTTAATAAAAATGAAACAAATTGTATTAAGTATAGAAGACCGTAAATACAACTTTTTTATGGAACTAATTAAGAGTTTTAGTTTTATAAAAATTGAGAAAAAAAACAAATTAAATGCCAGTCAAATTGCTTATGTTAATGGACTTAAAGAAGCTTTAGAAGAAGTTGAATTACATGAGAAAGGAAAGACAAAATCTAAATTGGCTAAAGATTTTTTAAATGAATTATAAAGTAGTTACTACTCATAACTTTGAGAGAGAAGCCAAACCGCTTATCAAAAAATACAGATCTCTTAAAGATGAATTATCCTCTCTCATAACCGAACTTGAGCAAGATCCGGAAATTGGCACTCCACTAGGCAAAAATTGTTACAAAATTAGAATTGCCATCAAATCAAAAGGGAAAGGCAAAAGCGGAGGAGGAAGAATAATTACCTGTGTAAAAATTACTTCAACAACAGTACATTTATTATCATTATATGATAAATCTGAAAAAGAAAATATTTCGGATAAAGAATTAGATATGTTATTATCTGTTTTAGGGCTATAAAAAATCACCTTTTCTCTTTTATCTCCTTCTCTAGCTTACCAAGCTTTCTATCAATAGAAACCAAGTAAACAACAATACCTAAAAAGATAATAGCCAGCACACCCACCACCACATAAATTTTACCCGATTGGCGTAAGGCATCAGCCATTTCAACAGGCTCTGGACCTTGGGCAAAAATAGTTTGAGCAATAAAAAGTAATACTCCAATAATTATATATTTTTTAAATGTTTTCATTTGATATTTAATTTTAAAATCATTGGCTTCGGTGATTAGGTTCTCTAAATAACATTGGCTTCAGAACTTCGAGAACCTCAGTTACCTCAGCCAACGCTTTAATTTTCCAATTTTTCAATCTGCAATTTCTTCATCCTTATCCTCAAACTCATAATCCAAACACCCAATAAAGTCCAGCCGATGATGGCCGGATAAAAAACCAATCGCATGTTGTTATCCAAATCATATTTTCCAAAACCGGGATTGCCTCCGTTACCGGGATGTAATGAATCTGTTAATCGAGGCAAAATACCAACAAAAACAATGAGCATTACGTATGCAAAAATATTATAAACGGCAGAAACCTTTGCTCGTTTTTCTTCGTCATCAATAGAACCTCTAAGAACAAAATAAGCCAAGTAAATTAATAAAGTAATAGCCGCTCCATTTAATTTAGGATCATTTACCCACCATGAGCCCCAAGTAAAATTAGCCCAAAGCATGCCTGTTGTAATGCCTAACACACCAAAAAACAAACCCACGTTTGCAGCCTCACTCGCTACAATATCATATTCGTTTTTTTGCTTTGATAAATATTTAATGCTATAAATGAGTGATACCATTAGAATAATAATCATACCAAACCACATGGTAACATGGAAGTAGAGATTTCTTATGGTTTCATGTAAAATAGGGAGTGTAGGAACTGGCATTAAAAAACCTGCAATGATAACATACAGTATAAAAATTACAGCTACTATTTTCCACCAGTTTTTTTTCATATTTCTCATCAGCTAATTAACAAATCACCATATGAGCCTTCTTTCCCCTCCCCTTCGGGGAGGTTGGGAGGGGTCTACTCTCGCCAAAGGTAAGGAAATAACAAATAAGACAAAGTGATTGAGATTAGATTTAATGCCACTAAAGCTATTACATATTGATACGTTTCTGAAAGAAAAAAACCTTTAATGGCTTGGTCGCAAAGTTTAATGATGGTCATTAATAAGGGGACTACTACAGGAAAGCTCAATATCACCATTAATGTTGAGCCATTGCCTGCTTTTGACGCAATGGCCGACATCATAGTAAGTATAGCAGCCAAACCCATGCTTCCTGCTAAAAGTGCAATCAAAAATAATGAACTATTTTCCACAACATTACCTAATACTAAAGCATAAAACAGATAAGAAATAACAGAAATTGCAGCTATTAAAAGCATGTTATAAATCATTTTCGATAAAATTACTGCTTGCGGACTTGTTAAAGTATAGAGGTAAAGTAATCTCCCTTTTGATTCTGTAATAAAACTTCTAAAAGCTGCTTGTGTAGAGGCAAATAAAATAATGATCCAAAAAAGAGCGTTCCAAGCAGTAGGTTCAATAATATTTTTAAAAGATAAATAACAAACGAAAATGGTTGAAATAACATATAGCAATAGCCCATTTAATGAATGACGATTACGCCATTCAAGTGTAAATTCTTTTAACAATAATTGCTGAATATCTTTACTAATAGATGCCAATGCTAAATATTGATTTTGTATTTTTGTATGCTTTGCACCAACAAAGGTAGAACTATTTAAACATGAAGAAAACCATTATTTGGGTTAGTTTTATTCTTATTTTACTCGCCATTCCCTATTTTGTTTTAGAAACGGAATGGCATGAACTTGATGAGGCCGTACGAAAAAACACCTTTGGAAATTTTATAAAACTCAAAAATGGTTATGTACATTATGAATTGCAAGGACCTGATTCGGGAAAAACAATTGTTCTTATTCATGGTATCTCTATTCCTTATGTAATTTGGGATCATACCATTCACGCATTAGCAGATGAGGGTTACCGTGTATTGCGATATGATTTATATGGAAGAGGATATTCTGATAGGCCTGATATAAAATATAACGAAGAGTTATATGATAATCAATTATCTGATTTGCTCGATTCCTTAAAAATTACCGGTAAAATTAATTTGGTTGGCATTTCAATGGGAGGGGTAATTGCCATGAATTTTACAGATTGCCATCCTGATCAAGTTGAAGATCTTGCTCTAATTGATCCTGCTGGTTTTGTAGATGAGAATCAAAATCAAGCTAAAATTCTTGCTATCCCCATACTTGGGAATTACTTGTCTGGCGTATTGGGCAACCTAGTTATTAGCGGAAAAATAAAGGATAATTTTTACGACTCTGCGTATGTGGATAGTATTAAACCCATTTTTAAAGAACAAATGAAATATAAAGGATATAAGCGGGCATTAATAAGTACAGCATGTAATTTAAATTTAAGCAACAACACCGAATTAGTACAAAGACTTGGAAAAACCAATCGTAGATTTATGTTGATATGGGGAAAAGCAGATAAAATTATTCCTTTTTCTAAATCAGAACATTTCAAGAAATCACTTCCGGGATTAGAATTCTATCCCATTGAAAAAGCAGGGCATGTGCCCCAATATGAGAAACCGGAAGAAGTAAATCTTTTATTGATTAAGTTTTTTATTGATAGAAAAGTAAATACTAGATTTAATATTGGAGAAACAACCTCTCCTAAATCCTCCCGAATTAAGTTCGGGAGGATTTAAAGCTTCGATCAAATTTTTGCGTTAATTTTTAGGAAATTTAAAAACCGTAAGCGGGAAATTTTGATGTAAATTCTTCTTCCGGAATATTATCATTCGCTTTTAATTTATGATACTCATAGGCTTCGTATTTCCCTAAATCGTCATACATCTCTTGCTTTACAGGCAAATGTGTTTTTATATCAATAAATAAAATAGTAGTTTTTGCATAACCGTTAGGAATAAGTATTTCTTGACCCGCCTCAACACTATTATAATTTTTTAATTTATTAAGAGTAAGAATTTTATATTCACTTATAAAGTGTTTTCTAGCTATATCAACAAGCGTTTCTTTTTCTTTTACAACATAGGGAATAAAAGCATAGTCAGGAAAATCTATTTTAATGGTAACAACATCATATTCCAACCAAAAATGAGGAGGCTCCATGCTGAAAATTTTATTGAATTTTTTTTGCGCCTTCGATTTATGAACTGCATTTTGAATAATGCCATACATGTATGAAAATCCCATCTCAGTAATGGTATGGTGGCTATTGTCTCTAATCAAAGCGCCCGCAGGATCAAGGTTTAAATTAATCCAAGGAAATCCATTGGGTTTTACCAAAGCCTGATTTTTATTTTCACCTTCTTTATATAAAATTTCTGCGCCTTCATTAGGATGATGACAGTAAAAATAAGCAGCCATAGGTTCTGCTCTATACTTGATATCGTATTCGCTTTCTGTATGATGTTCTCCAACCCTTTCCCAGGCTTTTATTGTAAAACGAGCGGTTTTTATTTCCTTCATCGCTTTAAGCGATTTATTTACGATATCGGATGCAGTGAATGTCAATGTTTTTACCATGTTTAGGATCTTGGATGAATGGCATTTTCCTAAAACTAACAATATTATTTTAAGATCAAATAATATTTAGAGAATGATTTATTAACACTCAAATGTGGATAGAGAGCGGTGTTTAAGCAAAGCTTTGAAGTTCGTATAGCTTTTTATACACTCCATTCTTAGCAATTAGAGTGGCATGAGAACCTCGTTCAAGAATTTCACCTTTTTCAATTACAATAATTTCATCCGCATTTTGAATGGTTGACAAACGATGTGCAATTACCAATGTAGTTCTATTTTTCATCAAATTTTGTAAGGCGTCTTGTACTAATTTTTCTGATTCGGTATCAAGTGCAGAAGTGGCTTCATCTAAAATTAATATAGGAGGGTTTTTTAATACAGCACGTGCAATACTCATCCGTTGGCGTTGTCCTCCCGAAAGTTTTTCGCCTCTATTGCCAATGGAGTAATAATAATTTTCATCCAATTGAACAATAAACTCATGGGCATTGGCAATTTTTGCAGCATGCATTACTTCTTGTTCGTTTGTATCTCTTCCAAATGCAATATTATTGTATACTGTATCATTAAACAAAATGGACTCTTGTGTAACAATTCCCAATAAATTTCTCAGAGAACTTTGTTTGCATTTTTTTATTGAAAGCCCATCAATCAATATATCCCCTTCTGTTGGTTCATAAAAACGAGGCACTAAATCTGCCAATGTAGATTTTCCTCCACCTGAACGCCCCACTAAAGCAATTGTTTTTCCTTTAGCAACAGTTAGATTAATATTTTTTAATACATATTCTGTATCGTATTTAAACGATACATTTTTAAATTCAATTTTTTCATTAAAGCCATTTATTTCAACAGCCTCATCATGCTCCATTATTTGTACTTCAGCATCTAATATTTTCAATATTCTTCTAAAAGAAGCCATGCCTTTTTGAATATTAAAATAGGCTGTTGAAAAAGACTTTGCAGGCGGAATAATTTGAGAAAAAACGATGCAATACATGATAAAATCATCAGCACCTAATGTGGGATTTGCTCCAATAACCAATTTGCCACCGTACCAAATAATAAAAGTAAGTATGATGATAGAAAGAAACTCAGTGAGCGGTGCCGATAAATCTCTCTTTCTAGAAACATTTACCATTAGCTTATTAAACACAGCATTTTCTTCTTTAAATTTTTCTTGCGAAAATTTTTCTGATGTATAGGCTTTAATAATTCGCAAGCCCGATAGGGTTTCTTCAAATACAGAAATTAAATTGCCTAAGCTTGTTTGACTAAGATTGGATTGTTGTCTCAACGTTTTTCCTACCAAACCAATTATTAATCCCGCAAAGGGTAAAATAACAAATACAATAAGGGTGAGTTGGGGATTAATATAAAAAAGCCATCCAACATACAATACAATTGATAATGGATCGCGAAAAACAACTTCAATAAAACTTGTTATTGAATAGTCTATTTCTGCAACATCTGAACTCATTCGCGAAATAATATCACCCTTTTTTGAATCAGTAAAATAAGATATTTGAAGTTTCAATACTTTATCATAAACCGCTTGGCGAATATCTTTAACAATACCATTTCTTGCGGGGGCGATAAAAAAAAGCGCCATGTATCGCGAAAGATTTTTTAAAAGAAATGCAACTATAACTAAAAAACATAAGAACACAAGTGCATTTTCTTTACCCTCATCAATAATTATTTTGCTAAATGTATAATTAAACTCATCAACAAGCGAGCTCATGCTCATGTGAAATTCCGGCTTTTGGGTTACCAATTGTTGTTGGCCAAAAAGAAGCCTCAGAAAAGGCAATACCATTGTAAGGGAAAACAAATTAAAAAACACATACAAAATGTTAGAAATGCTACTAGATACCACTACAAGTTTATACGGAATTAAATAGCGAGATATTTTTTTGTAGTCGTTCAAATTTTAGTTGTTAGCTGTTAGCTGTTAGCTGTTAGCTGTTTTACCGAACAACCAACAACGAAAAACGAACAACAATTTTTATATTAATTTATAATTTTTGTATTCTCCTATTCTATAATTTAATTTGTCTTCTATAAAGTAAAGGATTTTGTCTTTAATGGATAATTGCTTGTTTAATTTATTGGGATCAAAATTCCAATCTTCTTTTTCAATAATATTTTTCATTACCAAAGGATGTGTTCCATTAAAAAGTTTAATCCTTTCTATATTATAATAATTAAATTCTTGTTCCTGTTGGTATTTATTTTGGATGTATTGATCATCGTGCCAAAATGTTTCAAATATTTTTGATTTATTATTCATCTGTTTCGGGCTTCTCACATAACTGTAATGATAAACCGGAATATTAATATACTTCACTTTTAGTTTGTCTCCTTTGTGATCGCCTACATAATCATTGTATGAAGGGTATTTTCTGAACCCCTGAGAGTCAAGATAGGAATAGATGTTTTGATTGTTTCTCACTATTCGTATTTCTTTTTTATGCTGATATCTTGTATTGTTTAGATATTTATAACTTCCATAAAAATTTAAAAAATCAAAAAGCAATCCTTCAATTTTATTTTCATTATTTGCTGTTTTTATATGATCATAAATTTTATGTAGATCATTTTCATGAATTACCTCATCGGCCTGAATATGAAATGCCCAATCTCCCTTAATTTCTCTTAATGCAATATTGGCTTGTTGCGCAAATATTTTTCCGTTATTCCTTAATTTCTCATCCCAAATTGTATCTATAATTTTAATCTTGGAACTTCCGATATTATTTATTGCTTCTTTAGTTCCATCTTCTGAATCGCCCACGGCAATTATAAATTCGTCACAAATTGGCAAAACAGATTGTATTGATTGTAAAAATGGATAGCCATATTTAAATCCGTTTCTGATATATGAAAAGCCACTAATTTGCATTGCTATAGAATGTTTATGCTTTTTTTTGAAAAAAATCAGTTGGAATTTTACTAATATGGTAAAATTCCGGTATAATTAAATGGGGTAATACATTTTAATTTTTTCTTTATATCGTCTTCCACTTCTAAGCCATCAATAAACTCGTGTAAAGATTTTTTGTTTATAATTTGATTGGTACGTGTTAGTTTTTTTAATGCTTCATACGGATTGGGATATCCTTCTTTTCGCAAAATAGTTTGAATGGCTTCGGCAATTACAGCCCAATTGTTTTCTAAATCTGCATCAATAGCATCTTTATTTAACATCAATTTACCCAAACCTTTTAAAGTAGAATTTAATGAAATAATAGTATGGGCAAATGGTACTCCAATATTTCTCAACACAGTTGAATCCGTTAAATCTCTTTGCAATCTTGAAACAGGTAACTTAGCACTCATGTGTTCAAACAAAGCATTGGCAATACCCAAATTACCTTCGGCATTTTCAAAATCAATAGGATTAACTTTATGAGGCATTGCCGAAGAACCTACTTCATTTGCATTTATTTTTTGTTTGAAATAATTGAGCGAAACATAAGTCCAGATATCTCTACATAAATCAATTAAAATGGTATTGATGCGTTTGCAATTATCAAACAAGGTGGCCATATCATCATAAGGTTCTATTTGAGTTGTATATTGTGTGCGACTTACCCCTAGTGTTGTATTCACAAATTGGTTGGCAAATGCAATCCAGTTTATTTCAGAATAAGTAACATGATGCGCATTAAAATTACCGGTTGCTCCACCAAATTTTGCTGAATATTTAATTTGATTAAGATGGTTGATTTGATTTTCTAATCGTTCTACAAAAACCATTATTTCTTTACCCAGCTTGGTTGGAGATGCCGGCTGCCCATGCGTACGCGCAAGCATAGGAACATCCCTCCAATCTAAAGCTAGTCTTTTTAAAGTATTTACGGTTTCAATTAAAAAAGGTAAATATTGTTGCTGAACAAAATCTTTTAATGATATGGGAATAGCAGTGTTATTAATATCTTGAGAGGTTAAACCAAAATGAATAAACTCTTTATAGTTTCCTAATTTAAGTTCATCAAATTTTGATTTTATAAAATACTCTACTGCCTTAACATCATGATTGGTTGTTTTCTCTATGTCTTTTATTTGTTGGGCTTGTTCAAATGAAAAATTCAAATACAAAATGCGAAGGTTTTCAAATTTGTCAACCGGAAATTTTTGAAGTTCAGGTAAAGGCCATTCGCACAATGCAATAAAATATTCTATTTCTACTTTTAATCGGTATTTGATTAAAGCGTATTCAGAAAAATAGTCTGCCAATTTTTCGGTTTGCTTTTTATAGCGACCATCAATGGGGGAAATTGCTGTAAGATGAGAATAGATCATGCCATTTAATTTGAATGCAAAATTACACAAACAAACTTGTTTTGTATCATTTCCTTCTCTTTTTAGTTCATTTTTAGTACCTTTGCGATCCCATCCCTTATGTTAAATTATTAATAACTAATATTTTTTAAAAATGGATCATTTTACACTTAAAAAATTCAACATGTTGTTGGTAATGCTATCCATTAGCATTACTCAACTTTCATTCGGACAAGCCAAAAAGTATGTTCTTATGGAAGAATTTACGAACACAGACTGCGGCCCCTGCGCCCAAGCAAATCCTGGATTTGAATCGGATATTTTAGAGCCCAACAAGGGTAATGTGCATGAAATAGGTTATCATCCATGGTGGCCGGGCAATACAGACCCAATGTATTTATATGATGTTTCAGAAATAACTACCAGAACCAACTACTATGGCATAACAGGTGTGCCAACAGTGGTGTTTTTAGGAAACGAACAAGTTTCTCCTACAGCCATTACACAAGCTATGGTCAATACTGCTGAAGCGGATGGAAGCCCGATTAGAATATTGGTGAGCCAAACTTCAAACGGACAAAGCAGAGATGTTAGAGTAGTTGTTCATACTGTTGGCACTGCGCCTTCAGGAAACTTAAAACTTTATGCAGCTGTAGTTGAAAGTGATATTACGTATACTACAGCCCCTGGAAGCAATGGAGAAAAATATTTTCCGAATGTGTTTAGAAAAATGCTTTCTTCCATGTCGGGAGATTCTTATACCGCAGCTAGCACAGGCGATTCAGTAGTGTATACTTTTAGCTATACCCTTGATATTGCCAATTGGGATACTTCAAAAATTTATGTTACAGCATGGGTACAAGATTATTCAACACAAGAAATTTTAAATTCAGGAGCAAGCAACGACCCTACTTATGAATTTGTAACAGCATCTAGTGCTATTCAAGCTCCCGATACTACAACTAATATGGCTTCATTTAATTTTAATGCTTTAAATTTTGCTAATACCACGGATAGTTTTCGCATTTATGTTTCGTTTACTCAGCCTGCATCTTGGGATGCCGGAGTAAAGATTGACGGAAACTGGACAAATTGGAATACAAGCTCTGTCACTGATTCTTTTGATATAACTGTTGCTGCTAATACAATAGATTCAAGCTTTCTATCTATAACAACAAGCGATGCCGGGGTAGGTAAATATTATATCCGTTTTAAATCACTTACAAATACAACATTTGCAGAACAAGAACTTGATTTTGTAGTAATTAATGATGTAACGGATTTGGTAATAAATAATACGGGATCATGGGGAGATGGCAATACCTATGATTTTGAAAACATCTATACCGATGGATTAAATACTGCAGGATGTACTGCTTATGGATCCATAAATTCAGATTGGTTAGCCAAAGCAAATAAAGTAAATGCTTTAACAGGAGTAAAAAACATTTATTACAATGATGCATGGACTTTTCCTGCATTTACGGATGAAGTTGCCTTAGAATTGGAAAACTTTATGGATAATGGGGGCAATTTATTTGTATCAGGACAAGATATCGGCTGGGATAATAGTGGCGATACCTATAGCAATGGCACTCCAACAACAGAAGCTTTTTATTCCAATTATTTAAATGCTCAATTTATTAGTGATGGTAGCAGTTCAAGCAAAACCCTTGAAGCTATTAGTTCGGATGCCATATTTGGCACTGCCGGAAAATCAAATATAACAGGAGTATACGGTTCTAAATACATTTACCCTGATGAAATAAGTCCATCTTTTAATGGGGCTGCAATCGCTTACTATAATGGTTCAAGCTCTACAATTGGAGGGATAAGAGCTGAATACGGTTATAAAGTAGTTTACCTTGGCGTTGGTATTGAAATGTTAGATGACGTAAATACCAAAAATCAAATACTCGACTTAAGCTACCAATGGTTTAACGGCAGTTTGAGTACGATTGAATTTGATAAGCAAATGTTAGCACTTTCATTGGGTAATAACTATCCTAATCCTGCTAATGATTATACTACTATTCCAGTAAATGGAGATTTAACACAAAACTGCAATCTTGAAATAAGAGATTTAAGTGGAAGGTTAATTGATACACAAATTGTGGAAGCTCATGCTACATCAATTATTATTGACACAAAAAATCTTTCTGAAGGAATGTATATGTATTCTTTAAAAGACAATCAACATACCTATTCAGGAAAAGTTGATGTTTTGAGATAATTGTTTTCATCCTTTAAATAAAAGCAAAAAGAGCCGCTTACATATTAAAATGCAAGCGGCTCTTTTTATTTATTTTCAATACTTATTAAGCAACTAAAACCTTACCTTTTTCTCTTTGTTTTGCCGGCACATAATCACGTGTTACAGCCCCTGTATATATTTGACGCGGACGGGCAATAGGTTCTTTGTTTTCCATCATTTCTTTCCACTGAGCAATCCATCCCGGTAGGCGACCAAGTGCAAACATTACAGTAAACATATCTGTAGGTATACCAATAGCTCTGTAAATAATGCCCGAATAAAAATCAACGTTAGGATACAATTTTCTTTCTACAAAATAGGAGTCTTTTAAAGCTTCTTCTTCTAAGCCTTTTGCTATTTCAAGAATAGGATCGTTTACACCCAATTTTTTTAATACCTGATCACAAGCTTTTTTAATAATGGTAGCTCGTGGATCAAAATTTTTATAAACTCTATGACCAAACCCCATTAATAAAAATGGATCATTTTTATCTTTTGCTTTAGCAAGCCATTTTTTATAATCTCCGCCATCAGCTTTAATAGCTTCAAGCATTTGAATTACTTCTTGGTTAGCTCCTCCATGTCGTGGGCCCCATAATGCAAGCACCCCGGCAGAAATAGAAGCATATAAATTTGCGTGAGAGGAACCTACCATTCTAACTGTAGAAGCAGAACAGTTTTGTTCATGATCAGCATGTAAAATTAATAGTTTATCTAAGGCATCAACAACTACCGGATCTACTTCATAGTCTTCAGTAGGCATAGCAAACATCATGTGTAAAAAATTCTCACAATAATTAAATTTATTTTGAGGATACATTACCGGATGACCCAATGAATTTTTATACGCCCAAGCAGCAATAGTAGAAGTTTTAGCAATTAAACGATGTATAGTAGTTGCTAATGCTTCTGGAGATAATTTTGGTGTTAATGAATCTGAATAAAAAGTAGACAATGAGCAAAGCATAGAAGCTAAAATACTCATTGGATGCGCTTTTTTAGGATAAGCCTCATAAAAACGCTTCATATCTTCATGTATAAGAGAATGACGCGTAATACCTGTAGTAAAATTACTGAACTGCTCTGTTGTTGGTAACTCACCATAAATAAGTAAATGTGCAACTTCTAAAAAGCTTGATTTTTCAGCCAATTGCTCAATTGGATATCCTCTGTATCGCAAAATGCCCAATTCCCCATCTAAAAAAGTAATCTTACTTAAAGTAGCCCCGGAGTTTTTATAGCCCGAATCAAGAGTAATAAGGCCTGTTTTATCACGCAATGATGAAATATCAATGGCATGCTCTTGTTCACTTCCTTCAACAAGTGGTAATTCATAGGTTTTATCGTTGTAGATAATTTTGGCTGTTTTACTCATGGCTTTTCTTTTTATTTAGTTGGATTGAACCTAATACGATAATTAAATCTATTTAGTTTCAAAAAGTAAAAAATAATTTTCTAAGCCGAAAATTAAACAATAAAAATATTTAATTGAGTATGTTCAATAAAAATATTTGAACAATTCATTTTTATTTTACTCAATTATCCAGGAATTAAGAATAAAACCTCTGTGATTTTCATTTCGGTTATTAAGAAATTGAGGGGCATTAGGCAGGATATTCAAAATATAATGATGAAAATGGATGGGAAGGCTGTTACCAATGGGAGCCATAAAATTTAGAATTAAGATTTGAAGGGAAATTAACCGAAATCTCTATCCATAAAAAACCAAAAACAAGGCAAATTACGAACAGCAATAATTGGCATAAGAAAACAAAAAAACAATCAGGTATCTAATAATCAACAAATTAAACACTTGTTATTTTATTTATTTAGGAAAGAAACACGGAAAGTAGCACTATTGAAACTACACTTTTATTTTTCGTTTTTGCTCTTCAAACAGTTTATAAATAATACCATCGGCTAAACCGGTTTTAGGAACATATATTTCATCAACACGAGCCCATTTCATAATGGAAAGAAAAATTTTTTCTGCAGGCACAATTACATCAGCCCGATCAGGAGCCATGTCTAATTTAAGAATACGTTCTTGGTACGACATGGCGTTAATTCTTGCGCTTAATTTTTCAAGTGTTGAAAAAGAAATAGCTTCACCTTCTTTTTTATCAGATAATTTAAAAAGGGTATTGATATTGCCTCCTGTGCCTATGGCCGCAATAGATTTATATCTTGTACAATTTTTCTTAATCCATTCTTTTAAAGCAATCCATTCTGTAGCTAAAACTTTATTTTGCAATAATCGAATGGTACCAATATCAAAGGAACGACTCGCAATAATTTTTTTTCCGGAAAGTAAAGTTAATTCCGTACTGCCACCACCCACATCAATATATAAACAAGTATTATATTTGCTTAATTTTTTATCTTTTGAAGAATTAAAAATCATTTTGGCTTCAACCTTACCATCAATAATAGTAATCTTAATACCTGCTTCTTTTTTTACTCTATTAATGATTTCTTGCCCATTAACAGCATCTCTTATTGCCGATGTTGCACAAGCTTCATAGGCTTGAACACCATACTCAGGACAAAGATCTTTAAATGCCCTCATGGCTTTTACCAATCCATCGGCTTTTTTATTACTAATACGTTTTCTTAAAAAGGTGTCTTCTCCTAAACGAATGGGAATCCTTAACAAGGATAGTTTTTTTATTTTAACTAAACGATTGTTATCTGAAACTACCAATGCAAAAAACAATCGAACTGCATTAGAACCAATATCTACAGCTGCAAAGCGGTATAGTTTCATTCTTTTATTGTTAATTTGTTATAGGGATTCAAAAAGTAAAATTATAATTCTCTCTTCTTTAATCTCTCTCCAAAAGGAGGTAATTATGCCAACTATAGAACACTATTTTAATTACTGGTAAAGTACAGATTAATCCAACAAGGCCTGTCAGAAGATTTAAACAAATACAAATTCTTAATAACATCTAATTAGAAAGCTCCTTTTTAAAATACTTATAAATTTCAAACTGAGAACGGTGTTTTAATCTTGAGCGGGTTTCTCTGTAATTATTTTGTTGTTGCTCATCAATAATTCTTGCCTTTACATTGTCTTTCCATTCTATATCAAGAATATTTTTTAGATGTCGCTTAATGGTTGAATCATAAATAGGACAAGTAACTTCAATGCGGTGATCAATATTGCGTGTCATTAAATCAGCAGAAGAAATAAAATACTCGGGCTCTTCATCATTACAAAAAACATAAATTCTTGAATGTTCAAGAAAACGATCAATAATACTAATTACTTCTATATTATCACTCAACTCCGGTATACCCGGTATTAAAGAACACACTCCTCTAACAATAATTTTTATTTTAACGCCTGCATTGCTAGCCATATAAAGCTTATCAATTACTTCTGCATCCATTATGTTATTCAACTTTAATATAATATAGGCTTCTTTTCCTGCTTTGGCATTGCGTATTTCCCTGTTGAGATGATGAGTAAACCAAGTCCGCATACTAAAGGGAGATAATATAAGATGCTTGTATTTAAACGGAAGATAATTGTGTTCGAAAAAAGTGAATAAATTATTTACTTCCGTAGTTATGTTAGCATCTGCAGTTAAAATGGATATATCAGAATATACTTTAGCTGTTTCTTCATTGTAATTGCCCGTACCAATATTAGCATACGCCACAAGTTTGCCGTTCTCATTTCGTTCAATTAAACAAAGTTTAGAATGCACCTTTAAACCGGGAACACCAAATAATACTTTCACCCCAAAATCTTTTAATGCATCAGACCAAAAAATATTATTTGATTCATCAAAACGGGCTTGCAATTCTAACAAAACAGTAACGGCCTTCCCATTTCTCGCTGCATTAATTAAAGCATTAATTACTTGCGAATGTTTTTTTGCAACTCTATACAAAGCAATTTTTATGGACACTACTTCAGGGTCAATGGCTGCTTCTCTTAATAAATCAATAAAATGAGAATACGATTGATAGGGGTAATGCAGCAGTATGTCTTTTTTCTTGATTCGCTTTAAAATACTTTCATTTGCTTGTATTTCATGATGAGGTAATGGAGGCATTGATTTGTATTCGAGTTTTGAATTGCCTATATCCGGAAAATTCATAAAATCTTTAAAATTATGATACCTTCCACCCGGCATCAATACGTCTTTTTTATCAATATTCAATTTATTGGTAATAAATTTATGAAGATCGCTTGGAATTAATTCATCATAAATTAAACGAACAGGGGCTCCCCTTTTTCTATTTTTCAAACTCTTTGATAAGTTTTCGATCAAGCTTTGTGAAATATCATTATCTATATCTAATTCGGCATCCCGAGTAAGTTTAATGGTATATGCCTCTACTTTTTCAGGTGCATAAATATGATAGATATCACTAAGACAATATCGAATTACATCATCTAAAAGAATAATAGATTTTTTCTTTGCTGATGCAGGTAATAATAAAAATCTAGGGACTACACTAGAAGGAATTTCAATAATAGAATAAATAGGATCAGCATTCTTAGCCTTTACAAATAATTTAACAGCCAAATAAATCGACTTATCACGCAAATGCGGAAAATCCGATTTTTTATTAAGCATTAAGGGCACTAAATGAGGCTGAACTCTTTTATGAAAATACTCTTTTACAAATCTGCCCTGTTCGGTAGAAAGTTCATTTTCATTAACTAAAATGACATTATGCTTTTCAAGAATTTCTAAAATTTTTAAATAGGCTTCATTAAACCTAAATATTTGTTTCAATACAATTTCATGTATTCTTGAAAATAATTTTTTGGGAGATTCTCCCAATAATATTTCACTTTCTTTTCCAAAATCGGCCATACGTTTTACTGTAGCCACACGAACTTTAAAAAATTCATCTAGATTATTCGAAAAAATTCCTAAAAACCGTAATCGCTCAATAGGCGGAACCGTTTTATCTTCTGCCTCTTGTAAAACCCTTTCGTTAAATGAAAGCCAACTAATTTCTCTGCTTAAGTATTTTTTATTTTTCATTCTTTAATTCCTTTGGTGTATATAAGAATTGTAACGTACCTTTTGTGTTTTCAATTTCTTTCCAAGTTTTTATATCAAAATCAATACAAGCAATAGCTGCCGTAGGAAGATTGTCAACATATTCATTTTCTACTAAATGATTAACAAGATGCGTTAATCCATCATTGTGACCAAAAAACATTACTATATTATTTTTGTCATCTAATTTTGTAATTTCATTTAGCAGATCGTGTTCAGTTGCGGCATACAAATTAGTATTCATTATTATTTTATCCGTTGGGAAGCTGCTAACTCTTGAAAAAATTAATGCGGAATGAATTGCCCTTGTAGCTGGACTTGAATAAATAGCATGAGGCATCTTTTGTTTGTCTTTAACAAAAAAACTTGCCATTAAATAGGCATCCGAAATACCTCTTTCAGCTAATACTCTATCAATATCTTGAATAGCATCATAATCCCAACCTGATTTGGCATGACGTGCAATATAAATTCGCTTCATAGAATAAGAAAACCACGAATATAAAATTTAATTAATGTAAATGTGGTTAAGGAAATGCTAATTTTTAGAACTCCTCGTAAGAGATTATATTATTGTGTAGAATATTTGTGAACCTCAACACCAAATTTTCTCAAAAAATCAACCCCTTCATCTATAGGCAACCCTTTATATTCGGCATAAGAATGCAGGTAATACACTTTATCAATACCAGAAGTGAAAATAATTCTTGCGCAAGGCAAACATGGCGATAAGGTAACATATAATGTAGCTCCTTCAACCGAAACATTATTTTTTGCGGCATACAAAATGGCATTTTCTTCCGCATGTAATGCCAAAGAACAGCCTCCTTTTTGATCACGGCTACATCCATTTTCAGGCCACTCTTCATCACAATTATGTGTGCCTGCAGGTGGGCCATTGTAACCCAATGAAACAATTCGGGTATCTTTTGTTAATACAGCTCCTACTTTTCGTTTTACACAATGCGAACGTTCGCCTAACTGTACAGCTAGGTTCATATATATTTCATTAAAACTCAATTTTGCCATAGTATAAAAAATAAACCGTTGCAAAGATAAATACTTTACAACGGTTTACGATAAGAAATAAGAGGTAATATTATTGTACAATTAGCTTTTCAGTTGCAAATAAGTTTCCATTTGCAAGTCTTGCTTTACAGGTATAGGTTCCACTAGAAAATTTAGAAACATCAAGCAAAACTGTTTTTTGATTTTGGCAATGAATGGTATTTATTTCTTGCCCTACTGCATTATAAATTTTAATGCTTACATGTTCATTTGTATTCAAGTTAAATTGAACTAGGCTATTAGCGGGGTTAGGATAAATTGACATTGTTTGATTTTCAGTTAAATTATTGATACCCGTTGTGGTGCCTTGCATAATATTTACATCAAGTACTTGCGGATTACCCTCAGCCATATAATCTGTTATTTCTGTCACTTTTAATTGACCATATCCCGTTGTATTCCATAAAACGGTAACGGAATTAGAATTTGAAGATATAATGCTTCCTCCCGTAATTGTCCAACAATAGCTAGAACCAGTATGATAATCTACAGTATACGTTTGTTGAAGATTATTTTGATATACGGTAGCAGCTCCTGCAATAACTGAGGTTTGAGGTTGAATTTGCTTAAAGGTATATTGTGTAAAAAGAGTAGTTACGGTATCCCAATATTGGTTAGGACCAATTAGATTAAGCCAATTACCATTTGCAGATCCATAAAACTCATGATTAATACCCAATATTTCGAAAGGATAAAATTCATGTTTTAACCCTATTGCAGTAGCTTGTTGATCTATTATAAGAGAACCACTTGATTCAGGAAACACAGGGAATTGAAATGGGTGTCCTGTGCCATAAGGTACAATTTGATCGGCTGTGCCATGAATAAGCATGCACGGAGGAGCATTAGGATCATCAATCATAGAAACATCTAAAACAGCACCCCACATACTAATAGCAGCTTTAATTTTTGAAGTATGTTTGTATGTATTTCCGGAACATTCCCAGCAACCTAGATCAGGAGATAAAAGCCCTGCGTAACTTTCTGCGGGACGTTCACTTTCTTTATCAGCATAAGCAGCATACAATGCCATAATACCACCGGCACTACTTCCGGCAAAAATGATGTTATTGGTATCAATCCCAAAAGTATCGGCATATTCTTTTATAAAACGAATAGCTGATTTCCCATCCTGTATAGCAGCATAAGCAGCACGCATAGAGCTTGTGCCATCCAAAGGATCAAATCCCATTCGGTAATCAAGAGAAGCAAATACATAGCCTCTTCTTGTAAAAGTATCGGCATAGGCTTTTGCTACATCACATGTTTTATCATTAAATAAAAACGCACTTGCATGAGCAAAAACAACTATGGGTCTATTTTTTAAAACATCTCCATCGGGCATATAAACATCCATATGAAGATTCTCGTCAAGATAGGGAGGAGAAATTTGCTGCACTTCGGCATATTTGATATCGCCATACTTTATATAAGAAGAAAAAACACGGCTCTTGTAACGGCCGGAGAAGCAAACATTTTGAGCACTTATAAAACCAATAGATAAAAAAAGTGCTAACACAAATAGGTAAAAATGCTTCATAAATAATTAAAGAAAATTTAAATGATTTATTTTATAGAAACTCAATTTATAAATTAAAAAAGTAAAAACAAATCGAAATTGCAGGGCTTAGATAAAGTATCCATTGATTTTAATTTACCTGCAATTTGATCGTGTGCTAATTATATACTTTTACCAAAAAAAATATTTTTTCAATTTTCTTTTACAAAAAAATCCCTTGTACGAACTTGTACAAGGGATTGTATCAAAAGAGGCTTAAAACTTCTTTTCTTTTTTTCAACTATTATTGAACGTTTATAATTCCATTCGATTTCATTTCACCATTTGAACTTAATTTATAAATATAGCTTCCTTGAGAAAGGCCTGCAATATTTACTTTTTCTCCTGCAAAATTAATGATTTGCTTTTTCACACAAGCCCCCAAGGTATTATACATATCAATTTGCGAAGGATAAGTAGTATTTGAAATACTTAAATAATCATTAGCCGGATTTGGATATACCAATGCATTGTTATTTTTTGCATTTACATTATCTATAGCAGTAACAACTACAACTACAACTGCATCTCCATAATAATACGAAAACGACTTAACAGTATTATTACTTGGCAAATATTCACATTGCACAACCGGTACACTCATGCCATTCACCCACCATCTGTAAAAAATTTGCGTGCTAACATATGCATCATACGGAATCCATCCAAGGCCTTGCACGTAACCCCAATACGTAAATTGTTTTGTAAGCTTTATATCTTGCTTAATAGCATCTGCGGTATAATTTGGCAATTGAAGAGAACCGGCTCCATCCATTTTACTTTCAGTAATGGTTGTTTGTTGTACCCAAATAGAATCTATTGTGAAAGGATTAATATAAGCACTATAGCTTTGTTTTAACTCAGCATAACTTGTATCGGTAAATGCTGTATTATAGGTTGATGGTAGTGTAAGTACTGTTTGTGATGGAGATGCTGTAACTACACTTTTGCTTCCAATATTGGCAACATCACCATATACACCATCAAGTGTTAATTTATCATTAGCCACTGTAAAATAATAATACCAATTATCATTTGAAGAAACGGAACACATATTGGATTGAGAAAAATAAGACCCCATAGCAGTATATAAAGGATTATAAAAACTAAGCGTGTCATAAGAGTCATGGCTTACATTTGTAAAATCCCAAGTTAAGGCTGTGCCGGATTGTAAGGCATTATTCATAGTAACATTATCTAATGAAGCATCGTTAGCGAAAATTAATAAATTATCTATCGAAGTACTATTTAAATCATTTTCAGTAACGGTAATTGCGGCATATGGTTCTTGATAACTAGCATAAAAATAACTGAAAGATTTTGTTGTGTTTGTGCTTGGCATATACTCACATTCTGCTACTGCAGCGCCTACATTATTTGCCCACCATCTAAAATGATAAGCTGTTTGGTATAAACTATCGTATTTAACCCATCCTAAAGGAAATACATAACCATAATAATCTATGGTTTTTTCTTCTTTTACATTTTGTTTAAGTACATCATACGAATTATTAGGCAATGTTAATTTTCCATAACCATCAATAATAGAAGTAGTATTGGTAGTTTGTACAGCTTTTAAAGAATCTACCCAAAATGCATTTCCTTGATAATATTCGTATTTACCATAGTAAACAGTTCCCATCGAAACATTGTTGCTTGTTGTAGCATCTTGGTATGTTGTTGGAAAATTTAAAACCACTTGAGGGTCGTTAACTGTTTTAATGGTAACTTTTTGCCCTACATTGGCAACATCTCCATAAACCCCTTCAATTGCAAGTTTTTGGTTAGTGCTTGAGAGATAAAATTCCCAATCTAGTTCAGATGATTTTACACATACATTTGCATTTGAAAATAACGCAGCTTGACTACCACTTGAAACCTTCATAAAGGTCATGGTGTCAATTTTTTGGACTTGTAAGCCTGAAAAATCCCAAGTTTGCATACTTCCCGATTTTAGTGATTGCTGGGTAACAGCATTGGTTTGGGCTGTATCTTTTGCATAATACAATGTAGTTCCCGCTTTGGCAACATCATTATTGCTAAGGGTGATTGATTGGGCGCTTACTCTTTTTGTAGAAACAAGTGCAGTAATCAGTAATAAATAATAAATTTGTCGCATAATTTTAGAATTGATTTAATTTTAATGCAAAGGTCTCTTATTACAAAATAAAAATCAATCACAAATTACATCAAAATATTAATTAAAAATCAGGTGTTTCAGGCAATACGAATAGCATAAATTTCTATATACAAACAACTTATACAAAACAAAAAAGTCAATATATTAAACTTCTATTACATTTTTATGACACCTATTAACTCCATTATTTTGGCAATTATCGAAGGAATCACAGAATTTCTTCCGATTTCATCTACCGGTCACATGATTATTGCCTCTTCAATAATGGGTATTGTACATGAAGATTTTACAAAAGTATTTACCGTTGCCATTCAATTAGGAGCCATTCTTTCTGTAGTAGTTTTGTATTGGAAAAAATTTATCGACTTTAAAAGTTTTGATTTTTATATCAAATTAATAGTGGCATTTATTCCTGCCGCAGTATTTGGCCTCCTTCTCAAAAAGCAAATTGACGCTTTGCTTGAAAATGCATTGGTGGTTGGCATTACTTTATTTATGGGGGGTATTGTTTTTTTATTTGTTGATAAATGGTTTGAAAAACAAGAAATTGACGATCAAAAAGACATTCAATATCCTACCGCTTTTAAAATAGGTATGTTTCAGGTTATTTCAATGATGCCGGGAGTTTCGCGTTCTGCAGCAACCATTATTGGAGGATTAACACAAAAGCTTACAAGAAAAGCTGCTGCTGAATTTTCATTTTTTTTAGCTGTTCCTACTATGTTTGCGGCTACTGCAAAATCTTTGTTAGATTATTTTAAGGCAGGCAATACTTTAAGTTCTTCTCAAATTAATTTATTGGTTATAGGTAATGTAATTGCATTTGTTGTTGCCATGATTGCTATTAAATCTTTTATTTCTGTTTTAACTAAATATGGTTTTAAATATTTTGGTTATTATAGAATTTTGGTTGGCTCAGCAATCATCATTATGTACTTGTTGGGAATAAAATTAGATATTATCTAGAAAATACTACTGAGACTTAATGGATAAAAGTGCATTTACTTTTATCGACAAATCCATAAACAAAATTTTAGGATTGGCATTTCTTTCAATATGAAAATTGGCGGTATTTAATTCTTCTGTTAATTGCAAAATATTTTTTTCATGAATAAAGGGGGCAAAGTTTTTAATAAAATCTGCTTCTTCTGCGCTAATTCTTAGTAGAGAATTGGTTTGATAATTTAAAAGCATGCATTGGCGAATCATATACTGAGCATAATTAAGAAATTGCTTTTGTTTTTCCCTTCCTAATGAGGCTATTTCCTCTGCAAAATTAACCAATTCTCCTCCTTTAAACTTAAAACACAAACGCATCCAGTTTTTAAATAAATCCGTATTACTATCTTCCGCTTTTTCTTGATCCAGCATTTCAACTAATTTGATCATATCCCCATCACATTGTTGTGCTATTTTTTTTGATTGATCAATACTTAAGGAGTATACTGTAGTTAAATACTGAACAAGATCTTGCTCAGCTATTCTATGCAATTTTATAAGTTGCGTACGCGATAAAATAGTTTTGAGTAAAGCATCTGTATTTTGCGCAACTAGTAGAAACAATGTTTTATCTGAGGGTTCTTCTAAATTCTTAAGCAATTTATTGGCGGCTGCCACATTCATTTTTTCAGGATACCAAATAATTACAATTTTATAATTGCCTTCGTAACTTTTTAGATTTAGTTTTTTAATTATTTCCTGACTTTCGTTTACACTAATATTACCTTGCTTGTTTTCTATTTGAATACATTCAAACCATTGTTGAAGGGTAAAGTATTTTTGTTGAGAAAAAAACGCTCTCCATTCATCAATATAATGTTCGCTTACAGGAGCAGAACTTACTTTCTTATTTGTAGCAACCGGATATACAAAATGTAAATCAGGGTGAGCAAATTTGTTATATTTTATACATGATGAGCAAGTACCACAGGAATCATTATCTTTTTTATTTTCACAACCAATGTATTGCGCATAAGCAAGTGCCAATGCTAATCCGCCCCATCCTTCTTGCCCGCAAATAAGCTGAGCATGACTAATGCGATTATCCCTAACCTGTTTTATCAGATTTGATTTTGCAGTTGTTTGACCTATGATATCTTTAAATAGCATTTTACAAAAATAGGAAATCATTAGGCAGTATTATTAATACTCAATTGTTATTTTTACTTTTATACAATACTTAATCCCTTATCTGTATGCTACACATTTTAAAATTCCCAATATTATTACTGTTCACAATTGTTTTACTATTGCTTAAGCAAGGTTATTCTCAAAGTCCGTACTACCATCAGGTTTATTCAGCTTCTTCTACTGACGGCTTAACTTGGACCAAACAAAATGTATTGTTATTTGATCATGCAAGTGTGCCGGGTTCAGTTATTGATACCAATGGTACAGTATTTTTATATTTTGATTATTTTGCAACAACAACTTCTAATGAACAATTAAAAGTAGCTACCAGTACTGATGGCATTACTTTTTCAAGTGCGCAAGATGTTCAAATAACAGGCAGCACGGTAACCCGAAGAGTTGATCCAACAGTGATGCGATTAACAGATGGTTCTATTCGTTTATTTTATTTAGACTTTGATGCATCACCCAATACAAAAGACATTCACAGTGCTCGTTCAACAGATGGCATTAATTTTACTGAAGATGCAGGGATACGTTTTAGCAAAACTCCCATTACCGATCCGGATGTGTTTTCTATTGGAGATACAGCCTGGGCTATGTATGTAAGCTATTGGGGTAATGGGGGAGAGTTGGTTAGAGCCAAATCAAAAGACGGTTTAACTTTTACCGAAGATACCAATTTTAGTTTTACACAAGGAGCAGTATGTGCTACCATGCAATTTGATAGTATATTTCGTACTTATTATTGTGGAAACGGTATTGTGAGCTTTACAACCCAAGATGGAAAAAACATAACTACCGAATCAGGCGTTCGTATCGATGGTCCCGTTTGTGATCCTACAGTATTACAAATGCCTGACAAAACATACATGATGTATTACAAATATATTACTACTGCAGGTATTGAAGAAAATGCTGAAGAAAAAAATACGTTGAGTATATACCCTAATCCCATATACGATTACGCTACTTTGGTTGTAAGGGATCCTATTTATACCCATGGAGCATTATTGAATATATATGATGTTTTAGGAAACAAACAATATGCATTAAACATTAATCAATCTCATACATTATTAGATAGAAAAAATTTATCTAGTGGAATCTATTTTTATTCCATTACTCAAAATAACCAGCCAACCTTAAGCGGTAAAATTATTATCGAATGAGCCAAACCGGAATCATAAAAATAGAAGGCATGAAATTTTATGCCTACCACGGTTATTATGAACAGGAGCAAAAAACAGGGAATGATTTTATTGTTGATGTAGAAATTGAACTTGAGATAAAAGATGGCGCATTAATAAATGATGATCTCAACGGAACCCTTAATTACGAAAAAATATATGATTTGGTAAAAACAGAAATGGAAATCAAATCTAAACTCCTTGAACATGTTTGTTACAGAATAAAATTGGCTATTCATAATCAATTTCCCGAAATAAAAAATTTAAAGGTATCTCTTGCTAAACTCAATCCTCCCATGGGAAAGTATATTGATCTAGTAAAGGTTATTCTGTAATTTGAGCCTGTTTAAATTTTATAGTTTTATTTTACTGTCATGGCTAAAGTCCCTTTTTACATCTCATTTTACAACCCCAGACTTAAGTCTGGGGTTAAAAATCAATCAAAGATACGGGCTTTAGCCCTAAAAAAAGGATATAATCATTTTTTCAAATAAATTTTAAACAGGCTCTTGTTTAAAAAAATATAATGTATTGATCTCTCTGAAAGAATCAGACTGGTAAAAATTACCATAAATCTTGTTTTAGTGGCCCATTTCTTATAATTAAATTTGTATTCTAAAAATCACCTCTACTCGGATTGCTGTTTTGTTTTGATTAACAAAAACCAATTACTTTGTGTATTGTGAATAAAAAAACTCAAGAATCTATTTTTAGTACTGCCTATAATTATATCTAAGGGAAAGCAATTAAGTAAAGCTATTTTATGATAAACGTTGGTGTTTCTAAAAAAGACTCAAATGTATTTGAGTACAGATTAGCCATGTTTGGCTATGGAGATGAAAAACATGTAATGCAAAATGTTGATTTGCCAATTTATTCAAGAGCGTTTGTAATTAAAGATGAGTGGGCAAAAAAAAAGCTTGCTATAGTAGTTATAGAAGTAGGTGCTATATCAGATAAACTAAAAAAAGCTGTTGTAGAAAAATTAAAAACAGAAGCTTATTCAGAAGAAAATATCATGATTTCCGCTACACATACCCATTCAGCACCGGGAGCACATTTTGGTTATTTGCTATATGATCTAACTGCAGGTGGTTTTAATCAATCAGTATTTGATAAATTGGTAAATGCAATTACCCTTTCAATAAAAGAAGCTGAACAAAATGCCCTTGAAGCAAATATATTTTATGGCGAGGGTGAATTTCATCCTTCAGTAGAAGTAGCTTTTAATGCATCAATGGAGGCTTATAATGCCAATGATGATGTAAAAAAATATAGTAGAGCAGACCATCATTTAGCAACAGATAAAATGATGAGTCTTCTTCATTTTAAAGATGTTTCCGGAAAAATAATTGGATTGATTAATTGGTTTGGTGTGCATACTACAAGTATTGGTAAAGACAATTACAAAATGTCTTCAGATAATAAAGGTTATGCCGCAATGTTTATGGAAAAAGACATGAAAATAGTTGCTGCATTTGCTCAAAAACCATGTGCCGATATAAGCCCTAATTTTAGGTGGAATGAGAAGCGCAATAAAATGACAGGCAAATTTGATGATGATTATGCAAGTGCAAAGTACAATGGAATATTGCAATACGAAAAAGCAAAAAAAATAATTGAAGATTCTGAAAATACAAATGCATTAGATGGAGAAATAAATTACTATTTACAATATGTAGATTTATCGAATACAATCATTGATGCGGAGTTTTCAGCATCAAAAGAATTGATTAAAACTACCCCTGCAGCTATGGGTGCTGCTTTTGCAAGAGGCATGACGGATGGTTTTGGTCTTGACAGATACTCTTTTCAAGTACTCAAATTTATTTCTTTTGTAAGTAAATCTCTTTCATTATTTAGTGCACGGTTTAAAGGGAGAAAAAAGTTTGCTGAGATAAAAAACAAATATAAATTACAAGGCAATAAAGCTGTTTTTTTAGAAACCACACATCCTGCAATTTTTAATATGAAACCTTCTTTTTTTGCTTACGCATTATCTCCATTTGATAAAGTTATGCGCTATTTAAAAGCATATGCAAAAGCTGGCAGTATCAATCATCCCTGGACACCTCATTTATTACCCATACAATTAATTACCATTGGTTCATTTGCTGTTTGCGGCATTCCAGCTGAAATATCAATTACCGCTGGCAAACGATTGCAAGAATATTGCTTATCTATTTTACAAAAAATAGGAATTGAACATATAGTAATTGCACCTTATAGCAATGGCTATGCGGGCTATATTACTACGCCAGAAGAATATGAAGTGCAAGCTTATGAAGGAGGCCATACCATGTTTGGTAAATATAGTTTTCTGGCCTTTCAAACACATTTTAAAAAATTATGTTTAACAGCAGTAGAAAAAAAAGCGGTTTCAATATTATTGATATAAGTCAAGTTCATTAATATTTTTCAAAAACAATTCCAAGCCCCCCTTCTCTCTTGGGGAGAAGGATGGGATGAGGGCCAAAATAAATTTTAAAGCCACCAACACATGAATCACAAATACTATTTACCAATAATTTCATTTCTTTTATTTCCGTTTTTTATTTATTCTCAACAAGCTATTATTAAAGGAAAAATTACAGATGCTAAAACTTCTGAATCAATGGTTGGTGTCGGTATTTCTGCTTCTAATAATTCAGGAACTCAAACTGATTTAGATGGTAATTATGAAATAAAATTAAGCAGTGACGAGGAACATACGCTCGAAATGAAATTTATAGGATATAAAACACAAACAAAAAAATTAACATTAAAAAATGGAGAAACTATAATTTGGGATGTTCAAATGATGGAAGATGATGCTTTACTCAATGAAGTAGTAGTATCAGAATCGAAATTTGAAAAGCCCTTATCAGAAGTAACCGTTTCAATGGATTTAGTAAAAGCGAACTTGATTCAAAATAAAAATACAACCAATCTTACTACTGTAATGCAGCAAATACCAGGAGTGTCGGTAGTAGATGGTAGTGCAAGTATTAGAGGTGGTGGAGGGTATTCTTATGGAGCAGGAAGCCGTGTGATGGTTTTAATTGACGATGTTCCATTTCTTACCGGTGATGTAGGTGAAGTAAAATGGGATTTTGTTCCAACAGAAAACATCGAACAAATTGAAGTAATTAAAGGTGCCGCATCAGCATTATATGGTTCATCTGCACTTAATGGCGTAATTAGTATTCGTACAGCATATCCCAAAGATGTGCCTGTAACAAAAGTTACCACATTTGGAACATATTATTTTCAACCCAAACGTCCTGAAACACGTTGGTGGGGTGATACCCTTCACATGAACAATGGACTTAGTTTTTCGCACTCATCCAAACATGACAACTTTGATTTAGTAATGGGTGGAAATTTTATTAATGACAATGGTTATAAAATGGGTGTTTATGAAAAACGCGCAAGATTTAATATGAGCTTGCGCAACAGATCAAAAAAAATTGAGGGCTTATCTTGTGGCATAAATGCAAATGTGCAGGGTGATGAAGGCGGTAATTTTCTTTATTGGACCAATGCCGATTCTGGTGCTTACATCACTGCTCCCGGAACCTATTCTACATATACCTTATGGAAAACATATATCAATCCTTTTGTAACCTACTATGCTAAAAATGGAATACGTCATTCTTTTAAAACCATGTATTATCATACGGTGCATACCAATACCGACAATCAAAATTACAATGCCCAATTGTGTTATGCCGAATATCAAATTCAAAAAAGATTTAAACATGATTTAGCAATCACTACCGGAACAGCCAATAGTTATGATGTGGTTGTTTCGCAATTATACGGAAGCCACCATGCCACCAATTTTGCTTTATATGGTCAATTGGATAAAAAATGGAATCGACTTAATTTTTCAACCGGGATAAGAAGTGAATATTTTAAAGTAGATACAATTGGTAATGTATCTCAGTTTGTATTGATGAAATCATCAACAAAAGATACTATTGCTTTAGTTCCTGTAATGCTGAGAGCAGGATTTAATTATCGTTTATTTCAATATACATTTTTGAGAACTTCATACGGGCAAGGTTATCGTTACCCAACCATTAGCGAAAGATATATTTCAACCGCAGCCGGTGGTATTACCATATTTCCCAATCCTGATTTAAAAGCAGAAACAGGATGGAGTGCAGAATTTGGAATAAAACAAGGTTTAAAAATTGGACAATGGAAAGGCTATGTTGATGGAGCTGCATTTATAACTGAATTTAACAATATGATGCAATTTACTTTTACTTCAATTGGTGGATTATTGGGATTTCAATCTGTCAATACAGATAATGCGCGCATTGCAGGGACAGAATTTACCATTGCAGGAGAAGGGAAAATTGGCCCTGTATTGGTAAGTATTTTAGCGGGCTATACTTATATGAATCCTATTGATTTAAATGTGAGTGCCGATGATACAACACTATCAGAAAATAGCAGAATTTTAAAATACAGGTACAAACATGATGCAAAAATAGATGTTGAACTAACGTATAAAAAATTTCTTTTAGGGATGAGTTCAAGATACAACAGCAACATGATTAACATTGATCAAATTTTTGAAGTTTTTATTACAGATGCTGCAACTTACAGAGAAGAAAATAATAAAGGCTATATAGTTTTTGATTTACTAGGCAGCTACAAGTTTACAGAAAAATCAACTATAGCATTAATTTGCAAAAATTTATTGAATAAAGAATACACTGTGAGGCCAGCCGATATTCAGCCTCCAAGAACACTTACGCTACAGTATAGCTTACAATTTTAATATTTTAAAGGCACAATAAAATAGAGTTTTATGGTATATCTCTCTATGTGGTTAAGATTATTGCCTATACAAAATTTATTTTTTTATGAACAAAAATGTTAGTATAACCGAATGCCCATTAGCTGCGGGCTCATTTACCAATTGGATAAAATTAATATTTGAAAATAAATCGATTCAAAAAAAATATTTTATACGGGCTCTGTTTGTTAGCATAGTATCACTTTTATTTTCTCCATTAAGAATAGCAAGTCGTTTTTTGTTTAACAACAAAATCAACAATACCCATATTCAAAAAGACCCTGTATTTATTATTGGGCATTTTAGAAGTGGCACAACACATTTGCAAAATTTATTATCTAAGGATAATCAATTCGGATACATTTCTACCACACAGGCTCTATTACCCGAAATGTTTTTACTGGGCAATTGGGTAAATAAATTATTGAAGTTTTTTTTGCCCGAAACACGACCAATGGATAATGTTAAAGTTGAACCTGAATTTCCGGAAGAGCCAGAACATGCAATCGGAAATATGTCGCCATACTGTTTTTACCATGGCTTTTGTTTTCCTGAGCAAATGCAAACGTATTATAAAAAATATGTCCTTTTTCAAAATACAGATACAAGTATCATTTCAAAATGGAAAAAAACATACTTATATATTATAAAATCCGCTACACTAGCCTTCAAAGGAAAACAAATTGTAATTAAAAATCCTCCCGATACGGCACGCATACAAGAGATATTGCAAATGTTTCCCAATGCAAAATTTATTTATTTGTATCGTAATCCTTATGTAATGTTTCTCTCAATCAAAAATTTTTACAGCAAATCAATTATAGATTGGCAGTTTAATGAAATTAGCACTGAGGTATTAGAAGAAAATATTTTTTACATCTACGAAAGTATGATTAAAAAATATGAACAAACAAAATGTTTGATTCCGGCTTCTAATTTGGTAGAAGTAAAATTTGAAGAACTGGAAACTAATCCTATTGAAACATTAAAACAAATATATCTTAAACTGAATATTGATGGTTTTGAAAATGCAAACTCTGATTTTATTACTTACTTGGGATCGCAAAAAAATTACGAAAAAAATAATTATAAACTTTCAGAAAATTTAAGAAATAAAATTTCTATTAGGTGGAATGAAGATATTCGCCTTCGAAATTATACACTTGAAGGTATCGTACAATAACTTTTATGGATATTATAATAAATTCTTTTAAGCATCTTAATGACCCTGAATTTTTAATTCAATATGGGGGATTAACATTATTAGTGATTTCTATTTTTGGAGAAACCGGTTTGTTTTTTGGATTTATTTTTCCTTCAGATTCGCTTCTTTTTATTTCAGGAATAATGTGCGGAACGCCTTATCTTCATACCTCGCTTTCAATACTTATTCCGGCATTATGCCTGGCTGCTTTTATAGGAAACAGTACGGGTTATTTTGTAGGAAAAAAAATGGGGCAAGCGTTAAATAAAAAACCCGATTCGTTATTGTTTAAAAGAAAGTATATTGATAATACCACAGAATATTATCTTAAACACGGAGCTAAAACAATTACCATTGGGCAATTTATTCCATTTATTAGAACATTCTCACCGGTTTTAGCAGGAACATCAGGAATAGCTTTTAAGAAATTTATTTGCTACAACGCTCTTGGAGGTATACTTTGGATATCATCTTATATTTTAATCGGATTTTTTCTTGGACAAATATTTCCCAACCTAAAAGATTATCTGGTGTATATAACAGCCGGAATTATTGGTTTGAGTGCTATACCAATTATTATTACTCTTGTCAAGAAAAGCCAAAACAAATAAAAATTATTTTACTTCAGCCCCACTATTAATTGTAGCATCAATAGGAGAAACAAAACTCATTTTACCACTAGCTGGGTCTTCTGCCAGTAAAATCATGCCCTGAGATTGTATGCCTTTAATTTCTCTTGGAGCAAGATTAGTAAGCAATGTTACTTTTTTTCCGATAATTTCTTCAGGTTTATAATGTTCTGCAATTCCGGAAACTACAATACGAGTATCTTTTCCTGTATCTACTTTAAGTTTTAATAATTTTTTTGTGCCTTTTACTTTTTCGGCTTCAAGTATGGTTGCTATACGAATATCTAGTTTTGTAAAATCTTCGAAAGAAATATTGGGTTTTATTTTTGTTTCCGAAGCAGCTTGCTCCATTTCATTTTTCCTTTTTGATTGTACTAATTTTTCTACCTGAACAGCAATGCTAACATCTTCTATTTTATCAAACAATAAAGTTGAAGCGCCTAATGCATGACTCGCCTGTAAAATGCTATTTGAACCGGCATCCTTCCATTTTAAATTTTTAAGTTCGAGCATAGCCCTTACTTTTTGTGATGTTTCAGGTAAAAATGGCTCCATTACTATTGCTAGGTTGGCTGCAATTTGCAATGAAATATTCATAATGGTTTTTACACGTTCGGCATCTACTTTAATTGCTTTCCATGGCTCATTATCGGCCAAATATTTATTTCCCAAACGGGCCATATTCATTACCTCTGAAAGCGCTTCTCTAAAACGATAGCGTTCAATTGAGCTCCCAATTCTGCTCGTAATATTGATTAATTCACGGCAAACTTCCTTGTCATTATCAGTAATAGAGCTTACTTGAGGAACTTTATTCTCGAAATAATTTTGTGTAAGAATAAGTGTGCGATTAATAAAATTGCCAAGAATAGCTACCAATTCATTGTTGTTTTTTGCTTGAAAGTCTTTCCAAGTAAAATCATTGTCTTTGGTTTCAGGAGCATTGGCGCAAAGTGTATAGCGCAATACATCGGCCTTGCCAGGAAAGTCTTGCATGTATTCATGCAACCACACCGCCCAATTTCTAGAAGTAGAAATTTTATCTCCTTCTAAATTTAAAAACTCATTGGCAGGTACATTATCGGGCATAATATAATCTCCATGCGCTTTTAAAATAGCGGGAAAAACAATGCAATGAAAAACAATATTGTCTTTTCCGATAAAATGTACCAATTTGGTATCTTCACTTTGCCAATAAGGTTTCCAATCTACACCTTTCTCTTGTGCCCATTCTTTGGTTGCAGAAACGTAACCAATAGGCGCATCAAACCAAACATACAATACTTTGCCTTCAGCATTTGGCAATGGCACTTTTACACCCCAATCCAAATCACGCGTAACTGCACGTGCCTGCAAACCTTGATCTAACCATGATTTACATTGTCCATATACATTAACTTTCCAATCGTTTTTATGTTCTTCTAAAATCCATTTGTTTAAAAATTCTTGATAATTTTCCAAGGGCAAATACCAATGCTTGGTTTCTTTTAATACAGGCGCTTTACCACTTAAAGTAGAAATTGGATTTTTAAGATCTAATGCATTAAGTGATGTACCACATTTTTCGCATTGATCACCATAGGCTTTTTCATTAGCACAATTGGGGCAAGTACCAGTAACATATCTATCGGCTAAAAACTGATTGTGTTCCTGATCATAAAATTGTTGAGAAGTTTGTTCTATAAAGCCCCCCTTATCATATATGGTTTTAAAAAATTCAGAAGCAGTTTCATGATGTGTTTGATTTGAAGTTCGAGAATAAATGTCGAATGCAATTCCAAAATCTGCAAAAGCATTTTTCATCATCACATGGTATTTATCTACAATTTGCTTAGGAGAAATACCCTCCTTTTTTGCGCGAATGGTAATGGCAGCACCATGTTCATCAGAACCGCAAATAAAAGCTACATCTTCTCCATTTGATTTTAAATAGCGTACATATATATCAGCAGGTAAATATGCTCCGGCAATATGCCCAATATGCAAGGGTCCATTGGCATAAGGTAGTGCAGCTGTAATGGTATAACGTTTAAATTTTTTCGACATCAATTTAGTTTAATTTCAAGGTTTGAAAGTTTAAAGTTACAAAATGAACATGATTAAGAAACACTATATGAAAGGAAGATTGTAAATTGCAAATAAATTATTACCGTTTTATGGAAAAAAGAGTTCAAGGTTCAAGAGTTCAAGGTTCAAAGTTCAAAATTCAAAGTTCAATTACTCTTCCTGCTTATTTAAAATCTGACGATGCAATAGCCATTGTTGCACCTGCCAGAAAGATAGTTTTAGAAGAAATTAAACCTGCCATAGATTTATTTAAGTCGTGGGGATTAAAAGTAGTTCTCGGCCAAAATTTATTTTGTTCTTACAATCAATTTGCAGGAACTGAAAAAGAACGAGCGGCTGATATGCAATGGGCATTAGACGATAAAAAAATAAAAGCTATTTTTTGCGCACGTGGTGGTTATGGTTGTGTACGCATTATTGATATGCTTGACTTTTCTACTTTCGTAAAACATCCTAAATGGATTGTTGGCTTTAGCGATATCACTGTTTTTCATTCTCATGTGCATAATTTAGGTATAGGGAGTATGCATGCGGCAATGCCATATAATCTCTCGAAGACATTTCGGAATTTTAATTTGGAAATTAAGGAGCACAAGAGGAAGGCAATTACAAATTACAAATTACAAATTACGAATGGGGCTGCATTTAATTTTCAGGTAACAACTTTAAAAAACTCTTTATTTGGTGAGTCTTTAAGTTATTCGATAAAATCAAATCCGCTTAATAGAAAAGGAAAAGCAGAAGGAATTTTAGTAGGAGGCAATCTATCTATTTTATATAGCTTAATGGGATCAAATTCTGAGATCGATACCAAAGGGAAAATATTATTGATTGAAGATCTGGATGAATATTTATACCACATCGATAGAATGATGATGAATTTAAAACGATCTGGAAAATTATCTCGTTTAGCAGGATTAATTGTTGGTGGGATGAATGATATGAAAGATAATAAAGTTGCCTTTAGTAAAACCGCAGAACAAATTATTTCAGAAGCCGTGTCAGAATACAAATATCCGGTATGTTATAATTTTCCAACAGGGCACATTGAAAATAATGGCAGCCTAATATTAGGCCAATTGGTAGAACTTAAAATTGAAAAAAATGTAACTTTGAAAAAAATATGAAAATTTAATATGATGCGATTTCTATTTTCGTTTGTACTAAGTACGGTTTTTATACAAACATCTTTTTCTCAGCAAGAATTAATAAATGTGCTTTCTCTTTCTAATGGATCGTATATAGTTAAGGCCCCCTCCTCATACAGCTATTCTAATCCCACAGCAATGGATGTGGTAGGATGGTCGCCAGAAGCTTTAATTGATGGAAAAAAAAATAAGGGATGGTGTTCAGCCGGCATTAAATTCCCATACGAATTTGTAATTGAGCTTCCGGAAAAATATCTAATTGAGAAATTAGGCTTTAACAACCAATGTGAAAAAAAATTGCTTGGTATTTGTGCAAAAGATATTAAAATAGAGTTTTCCACTAAAGGAGCAGAAACAGGCTATGTTGAAGCTTATAAAGGAACATTAAATGATTATGGTAATGATACAAGTATGGTTATAAAGCCTCAAGAAGCGCGTTGGATAAAAATTAGTGTATTATCAAATTATGGTTACACAAAATGTGTAGAATTAATGGAAGTGCAAGCATGGGGGAAATACGTTTCTTCTGAAATAAAACCAATTGATATAAGCGGAACATGGGAGACAAATTGGGGTAAGGCCTGCCTTGTTCAAAGCGGCACTTCGGCTTCCGGAAATTATGAGCATAATTCCGGAGTGTTTTCTTTTGGAGGAATAGAGAGAAGGATGGTAACTTTTAAATGGAGCGAATCAACCGGAAAATCAGGAAGAACAGTATTGGTGTTAAATGAAGAAGGAACAAGACTTACCGGAATTTGGTGCTACGGAAATGATTTAACAAAATACGGTTTTTGGATATTCAAAAAAATACCAAATGAACAATGCGAAGTCAAATCTACAGAAGCTGCAATTACAGAAAAACTGAAAAAGGAACTTGATGAACAGGGTAAATTAATTGTGTATGGCATTAATTTTGAAACCAATGCAGCTATTATAAAACCGGAATCTGAATCGGTGTTAAAACAAATTGTTAATTTGCTCAATGCAAATCCTGCTCTTAAAATAAATATAGAAGGCCATACTGATAATGTGGGAGAAGAAACATACAATCAACAACTTTCTGAAAAACGTGCCAGTGCCGTTAAAGATTATTTAGTAAAAAACCATATTGCAACTGCTCGTATTACAGCAATTGGTAAGGGAGAAAAATTTCCCATTGCAGATAATCTTACTGAATTAGGTAAAGCCGCAAATAGAAGGGTTGAAATAAGTCCAAAAATAAATTAAGATTACTTTGGCGGAGCCTAGAATATTTTTACACTCTTAATTTTCTCTCCCATTCTTAAATTTAATATGTAAATATTGTTGTGTGATGTTGGCAATTGAAAATTGTAATTTCCTTCTGTAACAAAACCAATACTATTTTGTTGAATTAATTTTCCATCAATCGTATAAATATCATAACCAATATAAGCTGGCTCTTTAATACTAAAACTTAAAGCATTTTCATTAACAGAATAATTATTTAATGTGCTTTTCTGTACTTGTTTTATAGTAGTTACCAATGAACCAAAGCGCGTAACAAAAACATCGTGATTTCCATTTGTAGTTTGATCATACGAATTAAGTACAGGAAAGTCTGTTGAATTAGTAGTTCCTACAACATAAATATCTCCGTTGCTATGGCATAATAAAGCTTGCGCCTCATCATCACCGGTTCCACCCAAATAAGTTGTTGTAATAGTATCAAGATTTAAACTGTGAAAATTTACGATCACGGCATCTTCTCCTGCACTATAAGAGCTATCATAAGCATTTCCTTTTATAGGAAAATCACTTGAATAGGTATAACCCGTTATTACCGGATTACCCTCTTTATCTAATCTCACATCATAAGCGCGATCGTCTCCCGTACCACCTATATAAGTAGAAGCAATATTAGATAATGTGCTATCCAATACACTCAACACTTGATCATTTACGCCTGAAAAATTGCTTCCAACTACTCCTGAAGATGTAGGATAATTAGATGATGCGCTATACCCTGCTACAATAGCATTGCTTTTTGAATCGGTAATAGCACCGTACATTTTTTCTTTAGCACTGCCACCAATAAATGTGCTTGCTTTTAATGATGATAAATTACTTGAAAACACACTAACAGCAATATCATAATCTCCATTTTGAGTTTTATCATAAGCATTACTTGTTGTAGGATAATTGGTAGAGCTAGTAGTTGAAAATGCAACTATAGCGGCATGTGTATTTTCATATGCAAAATAGCCAAAGTCATAGGCACTACCACCAATATAGGTTGAGGCATTAATAGATGATAAACTTGAATCTAAAATTGTAATATAAGTATCGTCTGTTCCGCTGTTAAATGAATTATCATAAGCACCTGAACTTATTGGAAAATTTGAAGATTCTGTCCAACCGATAACAATAGGATTTCCGGTTTTGGTAAGAGAAATACCATAGCCATATTCTCTTTTACTGCCTCCCAAATAGGTTGAATACAAAAGTGTAGATAAGGTTTCATCAAAAGCAAATATTACTGCATCATTGTAATAAAATGAACCATCATAATCGCAAGTTCCACTGTTACCGCATTTATTATCATAGCAATTACTAGTAGTTGGAAAATCACTTGAGAGTGTAGTGCCAGCAACATACACCACTCCATTTGCATTTTGCGCCATATTGAATACAAAATCGGTATTGCTGCCTCCAATTAAAGTATAATATTTTAGTACAGTTAAATCTTCATTAAAGCAGGCTACATATCCATCTGAATAACCATTTGCACTGGTATCGTAGCCAACCGTATTCCCAAATATTCCTGTTGAAGAAGTGGTGCCTGCAATATAAATATCTCCGTTTCTACCTTCAATAATCGATTGGCAATCATCATCAGCAGTGCCACCAAAAAATCCCGAAGCACTTATATCACTTAATACAGGATCGATAATTAATTTATTATTATGATCAAATTTTGCCACATCATATTTTAAAACATGATCAGCATTTATTTGAGCTTGAATTGAAATTTCTTTTGAACCTTGATAGGCTTTTAGGTTTGAAATAATTAATTCTGAATTTCCGGAACAAATACTTTCTTGCTCATTGTATGAGGAAAGAAAAGCATTGTTGTTTGTTTGAATACTAATATCATTAGGATTTCCTCCAGGATTAACAAGCCATTGCAATTCAATTTTATTTTCTTTTAATCCGGTTACAATTAAGTCAATTTGCGGATACAAGTCATGAAAAACAATTTGTTGATAGCATACTATTTTACTTTTCCATTTTTCAGCATCTTTTCCTTTTATAAAAGAGATACTTGAATTCTGTTTCTCTCTTCCTTCCATTATCGTTTGAGCATTTGAATGATTAAAATGTAATTTAATATCTGAAAATTGTATCTCATCTTTTTTTATTTGTAGCGCATTGTTTAAAGATGAGTACAAAATTTCTTGATTATTATATTGACCTTGGTTATCGATAAAAAATACAGGTAGAGATAAATTTCCAAATACAATTTGAGGGAAGACTAAGATGATGAGTAAATAGTATGTTTTGTAGTTCATAAGAGCATAAGTTTTAAATTTTCATACAAAAGTACTTATTAATTTTCTTACTGTTTCGGGTATACTAAATCGCCATCTTTACAAATTGTAATTCACAATTCAATTTGTATAAATTGAATAAAACTCATTCCCATATCATTGTAAAATGAAATTTCACCTGCCCACAAATACTAAAAGTCGTTTGTAAAAGTGTGATTATATTCGAAAAGTCGTTTGATAATTTGTATATTTGTAAGAAAAAATGAGAAGAACAAAACTATCTGAATTAGTTGCTTGGAAGAAACTCAAATCACGAAAACCCTTAATTATCAGGGGGGCTAGGCAGGTTGGTAAAACTTGGTTAATGAAAGAATTTGGAAATGCCCAATATTCCCAAACCATTTATGTCAATTTTGAAACAAATAAACGTTTAAGAACTTTATTTATCGATGATTTTGACATAAAAAGAGTAATTATTGCTTTACAAGCTGAATCTGGTTTAACCATTAATCCGGAAAATACTTTATTAATTTTTGATGAAATTCAAGCTGCGCCAGAAGCGATAACCGCATTAAAATATTTTTACGAAGATGCCCCCGAATACCATATTGTAGCAGCAGGTTCCTTATTAGGCGTAGCGCTTCATGCCCACATTTCTTTTCCGGTTGGTAAGGTAGCCTTTATGGATTTGTATCCTTTAACTTATTTAGAATTTCTTGATGCTATTGGAGAAAATGCTCTTGTAGAAATATTGCACAATACCGATTGGAAATTAATAAGTGCGTATAAAACAAAGTACGTTGAACGCCTTCGTCAATATTATTATGTTGGCGGTATGCCCGAAGCTGTTTTAAAATTTACTGAAAACAATAATTTTAAAGAAGTACGGGATATTCAAAAACAAATTTTAGATGCGTATGAACAAGATTTTTCGAAGCATGCACCTCTGGAAATTGTTCCGCGCATCCGTATGGTATGGAATTCAATTCCTGCACAATTGGCAAAAGAGCATCGTAAATTCATCTATGGAATAATTAAGGAAGGTTCGCGCGCAAAAGATTACGAATTGGCTTTATCTTGGTTGATTGATTGCGGACAAGTTACTAAAGTTTGCAGGGCAAATAAGCCTGCTATGCCTTTGAAAGCATACGAAGACAGAAGTGCTTTTAAATTATTTTTAGTAGACGTTGGCTTATTAGCAGCAATGGGCAACATTGACGCTAAAACGCTTCTTGAAGGAAACACCATATTTGCTGAATTCAAAGGCGCTTTAACTGAGCAATATGTTTTTCAACAAATGAATAGCAATAATGAGTTTGTTATTTACTATTGGTCGGCTGAACGCTCCTTGGCAGAAATTGATTTTGTTGTTCAATACAATTCTTTAATTGTACCAATAGAAGTTAAGGCCGAAGAAAATTTACAAGCTAAGAGCTTAAAAGTATATGTAGAAAAATTCAATCCAAAAATTGCTGTTCGCACTTCAATGTCTGACTTTCGAAAACAAGATTGGCTTACCAATTTACCATTATATGCGATAAGTGAATTGAAAAATATATTATAATTTACCCCATTTATTCTTTGGCAAGGTATTTGCCTTTAGCGATTGCCCACAAGCCCAATACTATTTTATTTTTATGAAGCACTATGTACTCCTACTCTTTTTGTTCAGTTTTAGTTTTTCAATTTTTTCACAACAATCAACCACTCCCGATTTATATGTTGTAAAACAAAACAACAAATACGGCTATATTGATAGCACCGGAAAAATAATGATACAACCTCAATTTGATTTTGCCGATGATTTTGTGGGAGACAAAGCCCGTATATTAATAAATGGAGAAACTCCAGTTTTCTGTGTAACAAATAAAAATTACACAGAGTATAAAGGAGAAGGCACAGAGAGCCACAGAGAATAAATAATAAATTTGGTGTAACACAAAATTCATAAAAACCAATTAACTTTGCTTGTAGCACATTAACTCTAATTGTAGTAAACATGACAACGACAGATAATTTGAGAAATAATATCATAAATCAGCTTTTAACAATTACTAATAAAGATTATTTATCGGCTCTTTATAAATTACTTGCAACTACTGTTGCCGATACCAATAAAGTAAAACTTTCGGAAGAGCAAATAGTAATGTTACAATTGAGCGATAAGGATATTAAGAAAGGCAAATTGATTTCTCATAAACAATTAGATAAAGACGATTTGCAATGGCTGAAAGAATTGTAGATTGGACTGAAACTGCTGCCAGGCAAAGACGAGAAATATTAAATATTGGACTAAGCGCAATGGCTCTACACTTTATGCTGAAAAATTAATTACGCTAATCGCCAGCCGAATTAAAGTAATTTTAAAACACCCTGAATCGTATAAATTAACCAATTATCCCGGCACAAGAGTATCTGCAATGGGGTATTATAGTATTTTCTATAAATTAACAGAAGATCAATTAATCATAACTGCATTCTGGGATAATCGCCAAGATCCTAAAAAACTATTGGAGATAATTAGAACATCTTCTTAAAAAACGTGTTAAAAATAATTTTCAACCGCAAATTGGTATTGATTAAGAAAAATATTTCTAAAGGCTGAAATGTTATTGAGTTCATAAAAAAGTAACATCGCTTTTTTATATTCTGAGGGGTTCACACTTCGGTATGATAAAGGACAAGCATTTCCATACATTAAAATAGCGTTGCCGCTGAGCCGGGCAGTACGTTTATTTCCATCTTCAAACGGTTGTATATAGCTAATTAGTAAAATTGTTAAAAACGCTTTCTCAAAAATATTTGATTTGTTGTTTATCAATTTACAAAGTTTTTCGAGCGCTTCTTGAATTATAAATTCATTATCTGGAGGTATATATTTAGTACCCGTAATGCGCACAATTCTTTTTCTTGTATTTTTAGAAATACCCATCTTTTGGGTAAGTAATGTGTGAATATCAATTATTTTTGCAAGGCTTAAGCGTTCAAATAAATCACGATTTTGAAAGGTGTAGTTTATTGCCGATTTATGGTTAAGCAACATTTGAGCTTCTTCTTTTGAATGTGATTTAGAAAGCACATTGTGTTTTAAAAGTTGCTCGGTATCTAACAAATCATAAGTATTTCCTTCTATTTGAGACGATTTCCAAGAAAGTTCTATCATCAATCGTTCAAACTCTTTTGTAAATTGATTTTCTGAAAGACTTAATTTTTTTTCTTGAAACTTGGCGTTTAATGATTCTAAAAAAACCTTTTGTGCATTTGAAAATATTTCTACCTGGCTTAATCTTTCAAAAATTTCAACATTAAATTTTTCAAGAATTTTTCTATCATCAGTTTCTGTTTTAAAGAATAAATCTAAATCAATAGGAATAGTAATAAGTTGGTGTAGATTAATAAAATATTTCAGACTAGGTCCTTTGCCTTCCGTCAATATTATTTCTTTGTTCTTTAATTTAGAAAGTTCTCTATTTAAGGTAGGAATTGAAATATCTTCAGAAATCTGATTCCGAATTTCGGAAATTGAGATGGGGCCCTTATGGATTATAACGCCAATTAATTCTTGTTCTCTTTTTGTTTCCATATTATAGCAACGCTCATATTAAACAATCCTATCACAAACATACAATAATCCTATCAAAAAGAGAGATTGTTTTAAAAATTTGATAGGATAATTACATTTTTTGGCAAAAGTGCTACAATAATTTTAGTGTCAAAAAACGTAGCAAGCGCTAAATAATTCGTTTTTTAGTGTTTGCCACAGAAAAGGACATAAGCCGTTTTACGGTTTTAACAAAATTATTAGAGATTATATACGTTAAGCAACATGTCAATAAATATTTATTTTTCTATGCCCTCACCCTGCCTCCCGAAACAAGTTCGCATAGGCGTCAAGCTAAAAATTATCTTTTTTGGCTAAAGCCCAATACAGGCAAAGAATTCATTACCCCCGACATAAATGTCGGGGCTATTATGGTTCTTTCAAAAAAAGTAGTTGCTTAGAGCAAATGTAATAGCCACGACCTTCAGGTCGTGGTATATGATGAAGAAATAATAAGGGACTTTAGTCCCACAAATAACTTGATTAATAAATTGTTTATTGAAAATGAAAAACTCTTAGCTTGACGCCAATGCGAAACAAGTTCGGGACAGGCTCTCTCCCAAAGGAGAGGGTAAGTTTGGAATTTGTAATAATCTCTTAACTTATATAAACTCTATTCAGCAGCATTACTTACTATTAAAATTTGTCATCGTTTTTTCTACTCCAATAGTACCAAATGAAAGAATGGATTCAATTACTTTTTCAATACGAGTAGTAAGGTTTTTTTGTTCTTCGGCATCCCATTTGCCCAACACATAATCTACTTGATGGCCTTTTGAAAATTCACTTCCAATACCAAAACGCAAACGAGAATATTCAGTCGATTGTAGTAGTTCGTTTATACTTTTTAATCCATTGTGTCCGCCATCACTGCCTTTCATGCGTATACGTATTTTACCAAATGGTAAAGCAAGATCATCCGTTACAACTAATAATCGTTCGAGAGGGATATTTTCTTTTTGTAACCAATAGTGAACCGCTTTGCCACTAAGGTTCATATAAGTGGTAGGTTTAATGAGAATAAAAGTACGACCTCTTGTTTTTATTTCGGCAACAAAAGCATGACGGTCTTGGCTAAAAAAAACATTGGATGCCTGAGCCCAAGCATCCAATATCATAAATCCTATATTATGGCGAGTATTTGTGTACTCATCACCAATATTCCCAAGTCCTGCAATTAAGTATTTCAAGCAGTAATAAAATTAATTTTAGCACTTACTATACTATTAGCACCAGTTCCCCTCTCTTTTGGAGAGGGGCTAGGGGAGAGGTCTTTTATTTCTTAGCAGCCGGTTTCTCAGCTTTTTTATCAGCAGCAGGAGCGGCAGCAGTCGTTGCGGCAGCACCAGCAGCAGGGGCAGCAGCAGTTGTTGCAGCAGCCGGTTTAACTTCTTCAACTACAACTCTTGTAGTTTGAACACCAATAATTACACCTGTTGGTGTATTTAAAAACTCTACTCCCGGTAATTGTATTTGATTTACCCTTACAGATTGCCCTATATTTAAACTAGAAATATTTACTTCTATTTGATCAGGCATATCTTTAGGAAGTGCCTTAATTTTCATTTTTCTTAATTTTTGAACAATTCTTCCTCCTTGCAAAACACCGGGAGCAACGCCAGTTACTTTTACCGGAATTTCCATTTTCATTTTTTTCTCACCCGTTACTTCTACAAAATCAATATGCATAATTTTATCAGTAATAGGATGAAATTGTATTTCTTGCATGTAGGCATTAAATGATTTATCTCCTACCTTAAGATTTACTTGATGTACATCCGGAGTGTATATTAAGTTTTTAAAATCATTTGCATGTGCATAAAAATAGGTTTGAGATGCACCTCCATAAATATTGCATGGAACAAATCCCTGCTTACGAAGTTGATTGGCTTCCTTTTTTCCTGCAGATTGTCTTGCTGTTCCTGTAATAACTAATTCTTTCATGACTATAAATATTTAATTAAAAAATAAAATGAGAACTTATTGATTCGTGATTGAATACCTTATGAATTACATCAGCAAATAATTCAGCCACACTTAAAACTTTTATTTTATCTGATTCTTGCTTTAAAGGAATTGTATTGCAAACCACCAATTCTGTTAAAGCTGAGTTATTGATTCTTTCGTATGCTTTACCGGATAATACTGGATGCGGACACATTGCCCTCACACTTTTAGCACCTTTTTCCACCATCATATTTGCAGCGGCAGTAATAGTACCGGCAGTATCAACCAAATCATCAATTAAAATAACATCTTTGCCTGCAACATCTCCAATCAAGGTCATGCTTTCAATTACATTCGCTTTTTTACGTTGCTTATAACAAATTACCATTTCGGCATTAAAATGTTTAGCATAAGCCCCTGCCCTTCTTGTTCCTCCAGTATCAGGAGAGGCAAATGTTACATTTTCTAAATTTAAACTCTTTATATAAGGTAAAAATATAGCGGAAGCAAATAAATGATCAACAGGCACATCAAAAAAACCTTGAATTTGATCTGCATGTAAATCCATGGTCATGATACGTGTAACTCCGGCAGCCGTAAGTAAATTTGCAATTAACTTGGCCCCAATTGAAACACGGGGTTTGTCTTTTCTATCTTGACGAGCAAAACCAAAATAAGGCATTACTGCTACTATTTGCCTTGCAGAAGCCCTTTTAGCTGCATCAATCATTAACAATAATTCAAATAAATTATCAGAAGGTGGAAGCGTTGATTGAACAATAAATACATCACTTCCTCTTACTGTTTCTTCAAACGAAGGTTGAAATTCACCATCGCTAAACTGCAATAAAGCTGTTTGTCCCAGTGGGGTACCATAACATTCAGCAATTTCTTTAGCCAAATATTTAGAAGCGGTTCCGGAGAAAATTTTAACGTTAGATGGTGATCCTAATTCCATTTTTATATGCAAAAATCAATAATGGGCTGCAAAGTTACAAAAAATATTAACAAAATGGTAGTATTTTAAGCATTTGATGGCCTAATAAGCCAAAACCTTTTATACCTTTGTGGTCTGTTTTAATTTAATTTGCCCGGATGGCGAAACAGGTAGACGCGTTGGTCTCAAAAACCAATGAAAGCAATTTCATGCCGGTTCGATTCCGGCTCCGGGTACAAAAGGTCACTGATTTAATGTTAGTGGCCTTTTTGTCTATAAATTCAATTTTTTTTTAAAATGAGTAAACTACAAGCAAGAAATGAAGCCATTATTAATGCTTCTATTAGTAGCGTTTGGGCTATTATTACAGATATTGATCTTCTGAGTAAAGTAAACCCTGGAGTTATTAAAGCTACCGGACGAATGGATAAGCAAGGCGAAATTAGAACTTGTGAAATGGAGAATAAAGGCAGAAAAGGAACAATGACTGAAAAACTCGTTGAGCTAGTTCATGAAAAGAAAACCGTTTGGGTAATAGAAAACGACACTATGGGAATGAGTAAAATGCTTAAGGACCCCAGATTTTGTTTCTTTCTTGAAAAGATTGCCGATAATAAAACCAAAATTATAAATGAGTCTTATTACGAGCCAGCCACCTTTATTGCAAAAATAATGAATGCCCTAATGATGAAAAAAATGATGGGCAAAATGCAAGGGCAAATTCTTTCCAACATTAAATCAATAGCAGAAAAATAAAGTACAATGGCATTTGATGAAAAATTAGTGAATCGGATACGAGAGTCTTTAGTCGACATCAAAAATGTTGAGGAAAAATTCATGTTTGGAGGAGTTTGCTTTATGGTAAACGACAAAATGTGTATTGGAGTAGTTAAAGATGAAATGATGTGTAGAATTGATCCCAAAATGGATGAAATTGTTCTTGAGAAACAAGGATGCCGCCAAATGGATTTTACCGGAAAACCAATGAAAGGTTTTGTTTTTATTAGTGATGAAGGAATGAAAACCAAAAAAGACTTTGAATATTGGCTTAGTTTATGTCTTGAATTTAATGCCAAAGCTAAGGCAAGCAAAAAGAAGCATGGAAAGGGCAAAAAATAAATCAATAACCAATTAATTTTATGGTAAACGAAAAAGAAAAAACAAAAGAATTCACCATCACTCGTGTATTTAATGCTCCACTTTCATTAGTATGGCAGGTACATACTGACGCAACACATTTGGCAAAATGGTGGGGGCCCAAAGGCTTTAAAATGCTAAAATGCAAATTAGATTTACGCCCCGGAGGAATGTTTCATTATGGTATGGAATCTCCTGATGGGCAAGCCATGTGGGGTAAGTTTGTTTATAGAGAAGTTAATCCACAAACAAAATTAGTGTTTGTTGTTTCCTTTTCAGACGAAAATGGAGGATACACACGCCACCCTCTTGCTCCAATATGGCCTCTAGAAACTTTGAATACAATGATGCTTACTGAAAATAATGGTAAAACCACTTTAGTGCTAAGCGGACATCCTATAAATGCAAGCGAAGAAGAATGCAATATGTTCTACAGCGCATTTGATGGAATGAATCAAGGTTTTAAAGGGACCTATGATCAATTAGAAGAATACCTCACAACAATTATAAAATAAAACATGGCAACTATTAAAACCACTTCAAATAAAAAATCAAAAGAACAAAAGATTACTCCTTTCTTATGGTTTAATGGCAACCTTGAAGAAGCCTTGAAGTTTTATACATCCATCTTTAAAAATTCTAAAATAGTAGGTGTTCATCGCATTGGCGGAGCAAAAGGAAAAATAATGACGGGGACTTTTCAAATAGAAGGTCAAAAATTTATGGCATTAGATGGTGGGCCACTTTTTACTTTCTCTCCTGCTATTTCATTTTTTGTAAGCTGCAAAACACAAAAAGAAGTAGACTATTTCTGGGAAAAATTATCTAAAGGAGGCGAAAAACAAAGATGCGGTTGGCTTAAAGATAAATTTGGCATATCATGGCAAATTATTCCCACTGCATTGGGGAAATTAATGGGCGATAAAGACCCTGTAAAATCTCGAAATGTAATGAATGCTATGATGCAAATGACAAAAATTGAGATCAAAGAACTAGAGCAAGCCCACAGATTAAAACACAAATAAAATACAGACACGAATTTCACAGATTAACACTAAAAATTCGTGCTAATTTGTGAAATTAGTGTCCAACATTTACAAAAAAATAATTTTTTTGAAATTTAAATTCCAAGGCAAGTCTATTACGGCTTGTCTTTTGTTTTTTATATTTGTCGATAAATCTAATATGTTATGACCATCACCAATCCCGCCACCGAAAAAGTTGTAAAAGAAATTACTGCTGATACACCTACAATCATTAAAGAAAAATATGAGAAACTTAAAATAGGTCAGAAAGAATGGCAAAAGGTTTCTTTAGAAAAACGTATTGCATGCATTGTGAAATTTGGAGAATTAGTAAAAGAAAATATTGATGAGTTAGCACTTTTATTAACTACCGAAATGGGCAAACCCATTAGCCAAGCTTATGGTGAAATTAAAGGCGCTCATGGCAGAATCGATTTTTTTTCCCAACATGCACATCAATGGTTAAGTGAAGAATGGCTGGTAAAAGAAGGCGGCACAAAAGAAAAATTAGCTTTTGAACCTTTGGGCGTGATTGCAAATATTTCTGCTTGGAATTATCCTTACAATGTCGGTTACAATGTTTTTTTAGCTGCACTTATTTGCGGTAATGCTGTTTTATACAAACCATCGGAATACACTGCGCTTACGGGATTAAAATTTAGAGAATTGTTGTGGAAAGCAGGCATTCCTGAAAATGTTTTTGAATGTGTATTGGGTACTGCAGATGCAGGAAAAATACTACTTGAACTTCCTTTGAATGGTTATTTTTTTACCGGCTCATACAATACCGGCAAGTCAATTGCCCAAGCAGTAGCACATAAATTGGTTCCTGTTCAATTGGAGCTGGGAGGCAAAGATCCTCTGTATGTTGCCGATGATGTTGTTGATGTTACAAAAGTTGCGGCTTCAGCTGCTGAGGGGGCATTTTACAATACGGGACAAAGTTGTTGCGCAGTTGAACGCATATACGTACATGAAAATATTTACGATCAATTTGTAGAAGAATTTTTAAAAGAAGTAAAATCCTACAAAATGGGAGACCCTACACAAAAAGATGTTTTTATTGGCCCGCTTACAAGGTTTCAGCAAATAGATGTGTTGAATGATCAAGTAAAAGATGCTGTGAGCAAAGGTGCAAAAATTGTATTGGGAGGAAAAAAAGCAGAGATGAAAGGTTATTATTACGAACCTACTGTTTTAGTAAATGTAAACCATACCATGAGTGTGATGCATGACGAATCATTTGGACCTATTATTGGAATACAAAAAGTAAAAAATGACGAAGAAGCACTTGCATTAATGCAAGACACCGAATACGGATTAACAGCTGCCGTTTATTCTTCAAACTATGATCGTGCACAAAATTTAATGGAAAAACTAGATAGCGGAACGGTTTATTGGAATTGTTGTGATCGTGTAAGTGTGAACCTGCCATGGTCGGGCAGAAAACATTCTGGCTTAGGTTCCACCTTATCTTATTTAGGAATCAGGGCTTTTGTAAAACCCAAAGCTTATCATTTAAGAGGATAGAGATTTAGCTCTATCCTCTTTTACTTAACCTTATCCATTCACCAAACTTTTTCCTATAGCATCAACACCCATCTTCATTCTATTCAAACTTTCTTCTTTTCCCAATAATGCCATAATCTCAAACATAGAAGGACCCGTACCTGAACCTGTAACCACTACACGTAAAATATTCATGGCAGCTCCCATGCCTAATTGCTTCTCTTCTAAATAAGATTTAAATGAAGCCTCTAATGTATGTGCATCAAAATTGGTTGTTATAGAAAAGCGATCGGCTAAATCAAGAATAATTTGTGCGGAATTTTCTTTCCATTTTTTCTTTACCACTTCTTGATCGTAAACAGATGGAGCTGCAAAAAAGAAAGAACCTTGTTCTGCAATATCCTTTACAAAAGTGGCGCGCTCTTTCATTAAACGGCAAACTTCTGTTACAAAGGCATCAGAAAAATTGACTGTTTTTTCTTTTAATAAAGGTTGCACCATTGCAGCTAATTCTGCATCGGTATGTTTTCGTAAATATTGTTGGTTAAACCATTTTGCTTTTTCAGGATCAAATTTCGCCCCTGCTTTATGTACCCGTTCAAGAGAAAACAATTTTACCAATTCATCCAAACTAAATATTTCTTGATTGGTACCGGGATTCCATCCTAACAAAGCGAGAAGATTAATAAAGGCTTCAGGAAAATATCCTTTTTCTCTATAACCCGAAGAAATTTCTTTGGATGTAGGATCATGCCATTCTAAGGGAAATACAGGAAACCCCAATCTATCGCCATCTCGTTTACTTAATTTTCCATTGCCATCCGGTTTTAATAAAAGCGGCAAATGCGCAAACAATGGCATTACCTCCTCCCAACCTAAATAACGATACAACAAAATATGAGTAGGCGCAGATGGCAACCATTCTTCACCACGAATAACATGAGAAATTTTCATCAAATAGTCATCTACTACATTTGCCAAATGATAAGTGGGCATGCCATCTGATTTCAACAGTACTTTATCATCCATTGTAGAAGTATGTACTACAACATAGCTCCGAATAATATCATGAAAACGCACTTCTTCATTTCTTGGCACTTTTAATCGAATTACATAATGCTCTCCCGAAGCCAACCGTTTGCTCACTTCATCTTCTGAAAGTGTAAGTGAATTTTTCATATTTTGACGCGTAACAGCATTGTATTGAGGAGAAGCAACCTTTGCTTTTTCCAATCGCTGACGCATTTCATCTAATTCCTCAGGAGTATCAAATGCGTAATACGCATTGCCATTTTTAATGAGTTGTTCAGCATACTGACGATACAATCCCTTTTCTTTTCTTTCTGATTGCCTATATGGTTCATGCGGGCCACCAACGCTTACCCCCTCATCAATAGTTAGGCCACACCATTTAAATGCATCAATAATGTATTGTTCTGCCCCGGGCACATAACGGGTTTGATCCGTATCTTCAATACGCAATAAAAAATCTCCGCCTTGTTGTTTGGCAAATAAATAATTAAACAATGCGGTTCTAACACCACCTACATGTAATGGTCCTGTTGGACTTGGTGCGTATCGTACGCGAACTCTCTTTGTACTCATATTTTTAGGCAAGTTTTATTTCACTGTTTAACATCTCAATTTTAAAATTAACCTTTGCTTTAAGGGCTTTAAATACCCTCAAAATAGTATCAATAGTTACATTTCTTGGACTTTTCTCCAATTTTGATATTTGCGCTTTCTGAACGCCAATCAATTTACCAAGTTCTTCTTGGGTAAGATTTCTTTTTTTGCGAGCCGTTTTTACCATCTCACTTAAAATATCCATCTTTAATTCAAACTCATATTTGTCTCGCTCAGGACTTCCTTTTTTACCAATATACTTATCTTGAATTTCCTCAAGGGTATATGTTTTTAATTTCGTTTTCATGTAAATAAAATTAATAAAATGTTTCCTTATAATGAAACATTTTATTGTTCATTATTTTTAATAAGTCGATAAAAATAAGTTTTATTTTTGATAAAATTAGTTATTGGTTATTGTGGGGAATTCGTTTTTTTATGAAAGGGAACATATTGGTTAGCATTAGCAATTGAATCCTGCATTGCAAGCTGAATCTTGCTTATCTCCAAATAACTTTTACCCAGAGAGAGTGTGAAAAGATACCTGCAAGTATCCTGAATTGCTTTAGGCAAGGTTGCAATATACTTTTGGCATTTGTCGCTTTCTTTATCTAAACATTTATTTTGAACTTTACATGTCATGGCTACATCCCTAATATTATTCGTAGTAATCTCTTCTTTAAAACAAGTATACAATTCCCGACCAAAGTTCTCGGCAATAATATAACAAGTATCAAAAGAAGGTTTAGTTTCAACCACTTTAACAGCTTTATCTATTTTCTTCATTTCCGGTTTTTTTGTTAATGGTGCTTGTTCCGGAAAAAAGGAGCTATCCAATTTTTGAATTGTAAAAGCAGTTGGATGCTCATTCCCATTAATTATTTCCTTTTTAAAGGAGTTTTTGATGAGGTATCCTGTTAAAGAAATAACTATCAAAATAAATGTAACTACTCCTAGCTTACTAAAATTTTGCCTGCTTTTGTTTTCAATTATAGGTATATTTTCTGATGAGGTATAAGCTGCTAGTCCTTTCTTTTCAAGCTGCAATAAATAACTACTCCAATTATCATGTCTCAGATAATTGGCTAAAATATCCATGGTGTACATTCTTGGCTCATTAACACTTTGATGAAAACCCCATAATCGTTTCAATGTAGATGAACTAATGCGCTTATTGCATTTTTCGCTTATATCTTCCGCCAAGGCTTCACAGTCTTTGGGGTATGCAATTTGGCTCCCGAACCGTTCTTCAATGTCTTTTTTAATGGCTTCTGATAACATTTTTAAAATATAAGAATGCTCTAAACTATCTTATTTTACTCATTTAAATGAAATGAACTAAATGAATTTAGTTTTCATTTGTTTAAAGTATTTAGTTTGCAAAAAAATAAAAATAATTTATATGGTCGAATTTAAGAAAGATAAATTACTCATAGAACTGAAAACAAGCAATCCGGAAGAAACCTTGGTAGGTATCCAAATCGGCATTATTGAAGCCATACAATTATTACAAAAAGGGGAGGAAATTTATAATGAGCCAGAATTGCCAATTCATATTTACTATCTGTTAGAATTACAAAAGGAGTTATTAATGACAGCTCAACAATTAATGAAAATGGGGAAAACTGAAAAAGAATAAGGTGCTATTTTTTAGCCGGTAATTTAAAATCAAATAATTCTGATAGAGGAACCTTTAATGTTCTTGCAATAGCAAATATGGTACTTAGGGTTGGGTTAATTTTTACAGTTTCAATCCTGGCAATTTGGCTTAAGGCTAAGCCCGATTCGTATGCCAATTTTTCTTGTGAAAACGCATACTTTTTTCTAACACTTACTAAATGCTTTGCAAAAGCTTTTAAGCCTTCAGGATCATATATTAATTTCCTTTCCATAAATAGTATGGGAAGGTCTACAATAGAATAAAAAATAGTTATAGCACATGTGCTATATTGTGAAATATATTTTTATATTGGGTCGATAAACGATTATTAACCTAACCTCTTAACCCATTATGTCTCACTATTTATCTAAAGGAATAAAAATCATTAATGGAATATTCATTATCTCACTAATTGGATGTGGGCCTAGTTCAGAAGAATTAGGCAAAAAAACAGGTGGCGAATATTGCTCTTGTATTACTGATGCGAAAAATGATGTAGAAAAATTGAAACAATGTACTTCATTTGAAGATCAAGTAAAGGAACATAAGGATGATGAAGATTTTATGAAAAATTTTGAGAGTACTTCTGCCGCGTGCTTAAATAATATAGGAGTAGAAATAGAGAAAAAAATTGAACTAAAGAATTTGCAGGGAGATTTAAGTAAAAATATTTCAATAGACCCCAACTCAATTAAACTAAAAGTGAAAGAAGGAAATTTAGGTGCAACGATGGGTTATGGCCCAAATTATTTTATAAAATTTAAAACCATTGTTATAAAAAAGTTTTCGAAACACATTAGTGATGAATATAAAAATTGGGAAGGAAATGTTAGTTTTCTTGATTCTGATGGTAATGAAATATCTTCACAGGAAATAGGTTATGAAAGAGGTTTGGAGCCTTTACTTAAATCTGGTGAGGGAGAAGTTTGGCTAGAATCTTATGGTGTGAATATTGGGTCAGAAATCAATAGTATAATAAAATCACTTACAGATATAAATAAAATCGCTACTGTAAATATTACCATGCGTTATGTCAATTATGAAGATAAAGCTTCAGATAAAGTTGAATCAACAACAGACAATGGGGATTGGGATAAACTACTTGATGATTATGAAGAATATGTTGATAAGTATGTTATACTTTATAAAAAAGCAATGGCCGGTGATGCAACTGCTATTGCTGAATATCCCGGATTATTAGAAAAGGCTACAGAATTGAGTGAGAGTTTGCAAAAGGCACAAGACAATAACAGCCTTAGCTCAAAACACCTTGTTAGAATGGCAAAAATTCAAAAGAAAATGTTGGAAGCTGTAAGTGGTAAATAAATTCTATTTTTTTAGAAAATAAAAAAATTATTAACGAACTCCCCTTAAAATTTAATTATGGAAAATCAAAAACAAGCACAAGAATTTAATGTAAGCTACTTTATGAGGCTATACAGTGCATTACCAATGACAGCAAAATGGTCGCTCTGGTTTCCTTGGACAAGAGATAAAGTCATCATCACCAGTGATTTTTTGGAACACCGGAAAAGAGAGTGGTATTTAATATCCGTTGACCATCGTAAATTTCATTTTCAAAATATAGTGGGTATTGATGTTAATAAAAATCTATTTGGGGCAGATATAACAATTATCTCAACCGGAAATAATGATATAAAAATCAAAGGCTTTTCAAAAAGTACAGCTAACATTATATCTACATTGGCAACAGAACATATTGCTCGAAATACCCAAAGAGGAACAACAGATGCTATGGCAGATGCTATTTCTAAAGCCATAAATAAAACAAATGCTCCATCTCAATTAAGTATTGCCGATGAATTAAAAAAATTAAAAGATCTTTTAGATCAGGGAATAATTAATCAAGAAGATTTTGATGAGCAAAAAACAAAATTATTAAAAAAATAAAATAAAAAAATATGAATGCATTTGAGCATATAGTAGAACTGTATTTACAAGAAAAAAATTATTGGACACGACATTCCGTGAAAGTAGAACTAACAAAAGCAGATAGAGCTAAACTTAAACTTCCCACCACTCCGAGAGCTGAAATCGACCTTGTTGCATATAATCCTGTTTCTGATGTTTTGGTTTTAATAGAAGTAAAATCCTATTTTGACAATCCAGGACTAACAATTGGAGAACTAAATGGAACAGACAAGAACAATGCAAATCGCTGTAAACTCCTTAACAATAAACTCTTTCAAAAAGTAGTAACAGACAGACTTGTAGAGGATTTTTTAAACCGAAAACTCATAAAAAAATCAACAGAAATAAAATATGCACTTGCAGTAGGAAAAGTTCAGCAAAAATCTTTGACAGCAGTTAAGGCTTATTTAACGAAAAACAAAAAAAAAAAATATTTATACTTTGACCCTAGTGACATAAAACAAACAATTAAAAATTTAGCAGAAAAAGGATGGGAAGACAACATAATAATTGTTACAGCAAAAATAACAAGATAATAGAATATCGATTTGATTTCTTCAACCGCTACGCGGTATAAACTCCCTGTGTGATGATTTTCTCTACAACAATATAACACCTACGGTGTATTTTGTTATTGAGCGTTTGGTTTATAAACGACATTGAGACAAAATATTTATTTCAAATTGATTGCCGTTTATTGCCCGTAGGGCATATATTATTGTAGAAAAACATTGGGGCAAAATTTGTTTTACCTCGTAGAGGTTTAATAGAAGGTATTTTACACATGTATTTTTCCTTTATAAAGTTGGTGCACCGGAAATAGTAAATCCCAATCTTTTCCCCAAACAACATTTCCATTCTCAATTTTAGAGCCTGTTTAAATTTTATTTGCAAAAATGATTATACTCTTTTTTTTCAGGGCTAAAGCCCATACTTTTGATTGGTTTTTAACCCCAGTCTTAAGACTGGGGTTGTAAAATGAGATATAAAATGTGGCTTTAGCCATGATATTAAAATAAAATCATAAAATTTAAACAGGCTCTTAAAGGTTTGAAATTTTTTTTCGTTTTTATATTTATTGTATTGGGGGTGATCATGTTTGTTTAGAAATTTTGAAAAATCAACAACCTGAGAAGTTCCATCATTAAAGTAAATATTAAGTTTAAATCCATCAATATATGTTGCACCGATTACGGAAATTGTTCTCATTCTAAACCAAAAATATAGCTTTAAATAGGTTTTTAAAAAATCTTGCTATACTTTTACTCACCCCAAAATCTATACATTTTTCATTGGACTTATAAACCATTCATCATGATTATTAATAAATATTTTTCTCAAGCGTTTTTGTGCTTGCTTGTTGTTTCTCTTTTGAGCTCTTGTAATTCTTGCAACAACAAAGAAAAAACTATTGACCCGGCATTTAGTGCCTATATTTCTGCATATACTTCCGGCACCATTTCTTCTGAAGCCTCTATTAGAATTCGCTTAAGCAATGACATTGCAAAAGAAAATGAGTTCAATCAAGCAATTGATAAAAATCTATTCGATTTTTCTCCTTCCATTAAAGGTCAAGCGGTTTGGATAGATAGTAGAACCATTGAATTTCGCCCTAGTGAAAAATTACCATCGGGCCAACAATACCAAGTAACTTTTTTGTTGAAAAATGTAATGGATGTTCCTGAAAAATTTAATGAATTTGTATTTGAGTTTCGCGTTATTCAACAATCTTTCGAAGTAAAAGTAGATGGATTAAAACCTCTGGATAACATCAATTTCTACCGACAAATGCTATTGGGCGTAGTCAATACTGCAGATGTAGAAGATCCTGCTAAGGTGGAACAAACGCTTACTGCCACACAGAATGGAAAAGTATTGCCTGTACGATGGATGCACGATGGGGATAGAATGACGCATTCTTTTACTATTGATAGTATTATACGAGGAGAAGATTCTTCATTTGTTTTGCTTTCGTGGGATGGTAAAGCAATGGATGTTGAGCTAAAAGGAGAGCAGAAAATAAACGTGCCTGCCTTAGGTGATTTTAGCTTAATAGATGCTCAAATAGTACAAGATGAAACAAAACAATACATACTTATTCGCTTTTCTGATCCCTTGCTACAAGATCAAAATTTAGATGGACTAATTACTCTTGGAGGAATGACGGATATGCGCCTCCTCATCGAAGATAATACCATTATGGTATATCCTACTTCTCGTCAAACAAGTAGCCTTACTCTTGTTGTAAATGCGGGCGTAAAAAATATTTTAGGAAAACCCCTGAAAGCAGATGCTTCTCGCATAATTGAGTTTCAAGAAATAAAACCTTCTGTTCGTTTACTAGGCAAAGGCGTTATTCTGCCTGATGATAATGGACTTGTTTTTCCTTTTGAAGCTGTAAACCTTAATGCCGTTGATGTACGCATTGTAAAAGTTTACGAAAATAACATGGGGCAATTTTTACAAGTAAACGATTTGGATGGACAGAGTGAACTTACCAGGGTTGGGCGAGTTGTTTTACAAAAAGCCATTCCGCTTGCAACACTCAAACAAACCGATTTTACCAAATGGAATCGCTTTGCACTTGATTTAAGTGATCTCATTAAAACGGAACCTGGGGCATTATACAGAATCACACTTAGCTTCCGAAAAAAATATTCTCTTTACCAATGTTTAGAACAAGACAGTACCATAAAAGATGAAGATAATATGCAATCGACCAATGAAAATTGGGATAGCAACGAACAAAAAGAATATAGCTATTGGGATTATGCCGATGATTACTACAATAATGGAGATGAAGATTACCAATGGAGTAATCGCGATAATCCTTGTAAAAGAGAATATTATTCGCCTAGCCGTTGGGTGAGTAGAAATGTATTTGCTTCTAACCTTGGTATTATTGCAAAAAAAGGAATGGAAGGTTCTCTATTTTTTGCAGTAACGGATTTAAATACTACTGAACCGCTTTCAGGAGTTTCACTTGAGCTTTACAATTACCAACATCAACTTATCAAAGAAACGGAAACCAATAGCAGTGGAGAAGCAGAAGTTAATTTATCTGAAAAGCCATTTTTTTTATTGGCTAAAAAAGGAGATCAAAGGGGTTACTTAAAATTAGATGACGGCTCATCACTTTCGCTCAGCATGTTTGATGTTGCAGGAGAAAAAGTTGAAAAAGGAATTAAAGGATTTATTTATGGAGAACGTGGTGTTTGGAGGCCGGGAGATTCACTATTCGTGATGTTTGTATTGGAAGACAAACAAAAATCTTTGCCCGAAAATCACCCTGTTTCATTTGAACTCATTAATCCAATGGGACAAATGGCGAAAAAAATAATTAAAACAGAATCTGTAAACGGATTTTATTCTTTTCAAACTGCTACTGATGAAACAGCCCCAACCGGAAATTGGGAAGCAAGGGTAAAAGTGGGTGGTGCTACGTTTAGCAAAAATATTCGCATAGAAACCATTATGCCCAATCGTTTGAAAATAAAATTCGATTTTGCAAAAAAATATTTGTCAAAAGATGATGGCCAGTCTGCTAAAATGGAAGTACTCTGGTTGCATGGTGCAATTGCTAGAAATTTAAAAGCAGAAGTGGAAGTTTCTATGACGTCTTCTCAAACTACCTTCCCAAAATATACCGAATTTATTTTTGATGATCCCACACGAAAATTTAGCATGGATAAACAAGTTTTGTTTGACGATAATATTGACGAAAATGGAAAAGCAACAGTTAATGCCAACATTGAAGTTGAAGATGGTGCTCCCGGAATGTTAATGGCAAATTTTAATACAAAAGTTTTTGAACCCGGAGGCAGTTTTAGTAGCGATCGTTTCAGCATCCCTTATCATCCTTATGATAGTTATGTGGGCATTCGTTTGCCAAAAGGAGATAAGGCTAGAGGCATTCTTCTTACCGACACTAATCATATTGTACAAATTGTAAGTGTTGATAAAAGTGGAAGCCCTACAATAGGAAAGAAAAAAATTGAAATAGAATTTTATAAAATAAGTTGGAGATGGTGGTGGGATAAATCAGAGGAAGACCTAACCAATTATGCACAAAGTAGCTATTTTAGAATTTTGAAAGAAGATACCATTACCACAAATAATGGTCAAGGCTCTTGGAAGCTTCGTCTTGCTTATCCTGAATGGGGACGGTATTTGGTATTGGCAAAAGATCTTGAAACAGGCCATCGCACTGGAAAAATAATTTATATGGATTGGCCGGGATGGGCTGGACGTGCGCAAAAAGATCAATCGGCAGGAGCATCCATGTTGAGTTTTTCTTCTGACAAAGAAAAATACGCTGTGGGAGAAGAGGCCGTACTTACCATTCCATCTAGTAAAAATGGCCGTGCATTGATAAGCGTTGAATCGGGAACAAAAGTGCTCAAAAGTTATTGGATGGAAGGGCAAGAAGGACAAACGCAATTTAAAATACCTATTACTCCTGATATGGCGCCAAACGTTTATGTGAATGTAAGCATGCTGCAACCACATTCTCAAACAGTGAATGATTTGCCCATTCGCATGTATGGGGTGATTCCTATTTTAGTAGAAGACCCGAATACACATTTACATCCATCCATCAAAATGCCTGATGTATTACGACCCGAAGAAGCAGTGAACATTACTGTTAAAGAAGATCAGGGAAAAGAAATGACGTATACCATTGCTGTAGTTGATGAAGGATTATTAGATATTACCAGATATAAAACACCTGATCCATGGGAAAATTTTTATGCGCGTGAAGCCTTAGGTGTAAAAACCTGGGATATGTTTGATATGGTAATGGGGGCTTGGGGAGCACAACTAGAACGAATTTTAAGTATAGGTGGTGATGAAGGATTGAATAAACCCAAAGAAGGAAAAAAAGCAAATCGCTTTAAACCTGTTGTGAAATTTATGGGGCCATTCCACTTAAATAAAGGAGAAAGTCAAACACATTCTTTCATAATGCCTCAATATATTGGTTCTGTTAAAACGATGGTAATTGCAGGGCAAGATGGAGCTTATGGTTTTGCAGACAAAGCAACACCTGTTCGTAAACCCATTATGGTGTTGGCAACATTACCTCGCGTATTAGGTCCTGATGAAACAGTTGAATTACCTATTTCTGTTTTTGCCATGGAAAAAAATATTAAAGATGTGAATGTGCAAATTGTGGCTAATGATATGTTTGAAGTAATTGGAGAAAAAAGTAAAATGGTGAAATTTACTCAGCCGGGAGATGAATTGGTAACATTCAATTTAAAAGTAAAATCAAAATTAGGAATTGCAAGTGTAAAAATCCTGGCATCATCAGGAAAAGAAAAAGCAGAAACCAATATTGAACTCGATGTAAGAAATCCAAATGCAAAAGTAGTACAGGTTATCGATACCGTTTTAGAAGTGGGCCAAAATTGGCAAACCAACTACAAACCGCTTGGTATGGCAGGAACCAACAAAGTAACGCTCGAAGTTTCTAATATTCCTTCTTTAAATTTAGGCAAGAGATTGGATTATTTGATTCATTATCCATACGGATGTGTGGAGCAAACAACATCATCCGTTTTTCCTCAATTGTATTTGACCGACCTTATGGATATTTCTCCTGATAAAAAAGCGAAAATAGAAAATAATATCAAAGCAGGTATTGATCGATTAAGGCAATTTCAAGTGCCTTCTGGCGGAATATCATACTGGCCGGGAGAATCAGAAGCAAGCGAATGGGGTACCAATTATGCCGGACATTTTTTACTAGAAGCAGAATTAAAAGGCTATAGTTTACCTGCAGGATACATTGATCAATGGAAAAAATATCAAAAAGCAAAAGCTGCATCTTATGTAGCATCAACCGGTAACTATGATCATCCTCACGGACATGAAAGTTATGAGCTCATACAAGCCTATCGCTTATACACTCTGGCATTGGCAAAATCTCCAGATTTAGGTAGCATGAACAGAATGAGAGAAAATAAAAATTTATCCCAAACCGCATTATGGAGTTTGGCTGCAGCTTATCAGCTTGCAGGCCAACCTGAGGTTGCAAATCAATTAATTGCTAATCTCTCTACTGATGTAAAAGACTACCAAGAACTTTCTGATTCTTATGGTTCAGATGAAAGAGATGAATCAATTATTCTTGAAACATTAAGCTTAATGGGTAAACGAGATAAAGCGGCTCCGGTAATGAAAGCATTATCAAAATCATTGTGTAGTAAAGATTGGATGAGTACCCAAACTACTGCATATACTTTACTTGCTATGGCAAAATATGTAGGCAAGGCCGGATTAAAATCAGAATTAAATTTTGCTTATCATTTTAATACTGCTGCCGATGAAAATGTAGTAAGCCAATTACCGGTAAAGCAAGTAGAGATGAATATGAAGGGCGCGCAAGCAGGAAATTTATCAATGAAAAATAAAGGCAAAGGAATTTTATATGCAAGAATTATTGTTGAAGGAATACCTAAAACAGGAGATCAAATTTCGGCAGAAAATAATTTGAATATGAAAGTAGTGTATAAAGAATTGGGCGGAAAAGAAATTGCTCCGGATAAAATTACACAGGGCACCGATTTTTATGTTGAAGTAAGCCTTACCAATCCTAATTTGCGTAGTAATTATTCTGAAATGGCATTGTCGCAAATTTTCCCTTCCGGTTGGGAAATTTTAAATACGCGTTTGGATAATGCTGAAAATACATCTGATGATTTAGCTACACCTCGCTACCAAGACATTCGTGATGATCGTGTGTATACATTCTTCGACTTAAAAGCGAAAGAAACTAAAACCTTCAGAATTTATTTGAATGCAAGTTATCTTGGCAATTATTATCTGCCTGCTATTTATTCCGAAACCATGTATGATGCGTCAATCAATGCAAGGCAAGCCGGTAAATGGGTAAGTGTTGTTAGAGAAGAAAGTGCTGCTAAAAGTTTAAGCACACAAAAATGATTGAAAAAAATGGGTATTTTTATAGAAAATAATTAATGTATGAACAAGATAGAATTAAAGGCCAATCTTCATGGGCTTATCGATCAAATTGATAGTATGTCGATTCTCAAAGAATATTACAATGAGCTAAAGAGCATTTTATCAAGTAATAAAACCAGTGTATGGGATACTCTTAGTGAAGAACAAAAAAAGGAAGTACTACTTTCGTTTGAAGAAAGTGAGAATGATGATAATTTATTAGACAATGATGAAGTAATGAATAAATATAAGGAATGGCTTTAAAAATTAAATGGACAAAGAGAGCTGCCAATAGTTTTGATAAAACTGTAAAATATTTGCAAACCGAGTGGAATTTAAGCTCAGCCCAAAGGTTTGTTAAACGATCTAATAAATTTTTGCAAACATTAGTTCAATATCCTCGTATAGGAAAAATACAAAATTCGGAAAAAGAAATTAGAGCTTATGTTTTATCTCGCCACATAAGTGTTTTTTATCGTATTAAATCAGATCAATTGATTTTACTCAAATTTTTTAATAATAGACAAAATCCAAGTAAAAGACCTAATTAAATTGGCATGAAAATAATAGATTTTGTTCAGGATAGTAAAAACTAAATAGCAAAAACTAAACGCATGAAATTTTTAAAGAAAATTTTATGGGCTGCTTTTTTTTTAGTAGGTCTTGCTTTTTATTTTTTCTTAACATGCCTTCCATCTCCTTTATTCAATACACCCACTTCAACAGTATTAGAAGATAGAAATGGAGAATTACTTGGCGCATTAATTGCTAAAGATGGGCAATGGCGTTTTCCTTACAACAAAACCCTTCCAGAAAAATTTAAGAAAGCTATTGTTCAATTTGAGGATAGAAGATTTTACCATCATATCGGTTTCGATCTATTTGCAATTGCTCGTGCTACATGGCAAAATTTACATGCACAAAAAATAAAAAGTGGAGGGAGTACAATTTCCATGCAAGTGATTCGCTTATCGCGAAAAGGGAAAAAAAGAAATTTTTGGCAAAAGATTATTGAAGTAATAATGGCTTTCCGTTTAGAATGCAAATATTCTAAAGAAGAAATTTTGTCTTTATATGCATCACAAGCTCCATTCGGAAATAATGTGGTAGGATTAGACGCTGCATCATGGAGGTATTTCGGTAAAAATACAGACTTATTATCTTGGGGAGAAACTGCAACATTAGCAGTCCTTCCGAATAGCCCATCTCTTGTTCATCTTGGAAAGAATCGTGATTTACTGCTACAAAAAAGAAATCGACTTTTAGAAAAATTGTATATAGCCGGAGACATTGATTCAACAACCTGTCAGTTGGCCCAAGCAGAACCATTGCCGGGCAAACCCCTTCCTTTACCGCAATATGCTCCTCATCTCTTGGTAAGAACCTATCTTGAAAATTTTAAAAATAAAAGCGGAACATCTACGATAACCAGATCTACGTTGAGTAAAGATTTACAAATACAAGTCAATACTATTGTATCTCGCCATCATGAAGAACTTAGAGGAAATGGAATCAATAATGTTGCTACTTTGGTTGCAGATGTTGAAACGGGTGAAGTGTTGGCTTATGTTGGAAATATCTTTAAACCCAATCAGCCCGAATTCGACAGTCAGGTTGATGTTATCAATGCACCAAGAAGTACCGGAAGTATTCTAAAACCATTTTTATTTGCAGCCATGTTGGGCGAAGGAGAATTATTACCCAACACACTTATTGCTGATATTCCCACTCAAATTGCAGGTTATTCGCCTGAAAATTTTAATAAAGAATACGATGGTGCTGTGCCTGCAAAACGTGCATTGGAACGATCTTTGAATATTCCTGCAGTAAGAATGTTGCGCAATTACAGTTATGAAAAATTTCACTACCTCCTAAAAAAAATGGGAATGACTACGCTCACGCAATCTCCCGATCATTACGGGCTCTCTCTTATTCTTGGGGGTGCTGAAGGAAAATTATGGGACATTGCAGGCATGTATGCAAGTATGGCTCGTACACTCAATCATTTTAGTAATAACAGTGGCCGCTATAACGATTCAGATTTTCATCCCCTAAATTATATTCTGGAAAAAGAAAAGAAAAAGAAGAATGATGATCCCATGAAACTAAAAGAGAGTGGTATATTAAATGCTTCAGCAATATGGTGCACTTTTAATGCAATGGAAGAAGTAAGTCGGCCGGATAAAGAAAGCAACTGGAATCAGTTTTCTTCTTCCCAGCGCATTGCTTGGAAAACGGGTACGAGTTTTGGATTTCGTGACGGATGGGCCATTGGTTGTACAAAAAAATATGTCGTGGCCGTTTGGGTTGGCAATGCCGATGGAGAGGGAAGACCTGGATTAATTGGGGTAGCAACAGCAGCTCCCATTATGTTTGATGTTTTTAAATTACTTAAACCTTCATCGTGGCTTGAACAACCTTATGATGAAATGGAATTGGTTCCAATATGTAGACAAAGTGGTTACAGAGCATTAGATATTTGCGAAGAAAAAGATTCGATGTGGATTCCTGATGCAGGATTAAAAACGCCTCCTTGTCCTTACCATCAAATTATCCATTTAGATATTTCAGGTAAGTGGCGTGTAGATAGTGAATGCGAATCAACTTCAAACATGATGCACAAGTCGTGGTTTGTATTGCCTCCCTCACAGGAATGGTATTACAAATCAAAAAATCAAGAATATAAAACGCTTCCGCCATATAGAAAGGACTGTGCTGATTTAAACAGATCTCCGATAATGGAATTTATTTACCCAAAAAAATCAACACAAATATATGTGCCTATTGAACTGGATGGAAAAACGGGTAAAGCTGTATTTGAAGTTGCTCATCGTTCAGTAGATGCAGTTATTTATTGGCATCTCGATGATCAATATCTTGGTTCTACCAAAGGCTTCCATCAAATGGGAATAAATGCTGATCCCGGAAAACACGTATTGGTTTTAGTTGACCAAGATGGTGAAAGAGTAGAACAATATTTTGAGGTATTGAAAAAAGAATAATAAGCCTTAAATTGCAAAAAAAATGATTTTGCAATCTCCTATTCTTAAACATACAATTGTAATTGGTGCCGGACAAAGCGGTTTGGCTATTTCTTATTTTCTTAAGAAAAAAAGTATCGATTATTTAGTTTTGGATGAAGGTCATGAAGTAGGCCATTCATGGGCGAATCGTTATGATTCATTAAAACTTTTTACCAATATTCGACATGATAGTCTTGTAGGTTTAGATTTTCCGGGAGATAAAAATAGATATCCAACAAAAGATGAAACAGCAGCATATTTAAAACAATATGCCAAACATTTTCAAGTTCCAATAAGGCATAATACAAGCGTAAAAAATTTAAAAAAAGAGAATGACCTTTTTGTTATTGAAACAAAAGACGAAGTTTATCAAGCAAAAAATGTGATAATTTGCACAGGGGCTTTTCATATGCCTTTTATTCCTGAATGCGGCAAAAAAATAAATACAAATATTTTTCAAATTCATAGTAAAGACTACAAAAATTCTTTGCAACTAAAAAAAGGAAAAATATTAGTTGTTGGGGGAGGCAATTCAGGGGTGCAAATAGTAGAAGAATTGGTAAACGAGGGTAAAGAAGTTTGTTTTTCTTATCGTGGCCAATTAAAAGGAATTGGCAATAATCCATTTTTTGTTTGGCTTTCTTTTGTAAGTGGTTTTGTATTTGCTTCTAAAAATAGTTTTGTAGGAAAATTTATAATTAAAAAAGGAGAAGTAATAATTGGAACGGATTTAAGAAAACTTTTCGGTAAACCCAATTTAAATCAAGTAGGAGCATTATTAGAGGCAGAAAAAAATGTATTACAATTTGAAAGAATACAATTGAATGATATTGAAAATATCATTTGGGCAACAGGCTATACTGCAGATTTTAACTGGATACAATTACCCATTTTTGATGCAAAAGGAAATTTAGAAACAGATTATGGTGTAACAAAAGTGAAAGGTTTATATTTTGTGGGCTCAGCATGGCAACGTAGTCGGGCCTCATGGTTAATTGGTGGTGTTTCGAGAGATGCGAAGTATATTGCAGAAAGAATTGACTTATGAATATTTTAACCACATAGGCACATAGTTTTATAATCTGAAAAGATAATTAATCTGAAAGGACCAACATAGAACCAATAAATTTTTAAAAAGAGTAAACCATTTATAATGTAATGAGAATATGTGTGAAATCACTCTATGTAAAGCGAAGCTTCTAAATTCTAATCTCTAATACTAAATGAAATAACCCTATGTTTCTATGTGGTTAATAAATTAAAAATGATGAAAACAAAAATATTTATAATTGGTACCGGCCCTTATGGAATAAGCATTGCCAATGCTTTATATAAAAAAAAGATTCCATTTGCTATTGCCGGAAAAATGTTTTCACTTTGGTATGATCATACTTTAGATTCAATGTCTATTCGTTCTGATTGGCACAGTAGTGAAATCTATGAGGCTGACGATAGGTATAATGTAAAAGATTTCATTTATAAAAATTACCCTAAGGATGAGGCTAAAAAAATAATGAGTCATAAATTACCTATTGATGTTTTTAGAAAGTATTTAAAATTTATTGAGTCGGATTTAAAATATCCAATTCTATCTCATCATGTAACAAAGCTTACTAAAATAGAAAATGGCTTTATAAGTGAATTAGAAAATGGAGAAAAAATAGAATCAGAATCAGTAGTAATTGCAACAGGAATAGAAGCACATAAACATTTACCAAAATCGTTACAAAACTTAAACTCTCCCAATTTAATTCATACATGGGAGGTTCATAAATATGAACATTGGAAAAATAAAAACGTATTGATGATTGGCGCAGGACAGTCTGCAGGAGAAGGCATTGTTCATTTGTATGATAACAACAAAATTACCTGGCTTACGCGTAAAGAACCGGTATTTTTTTCAGAACCCTTAAATCTTCCCACACCTATTTTTAAGTTTACGCTTCATATATCTCCCTACTTTTATTTTATGCCCAATTGGATGCGAAAAAAGTTTGGAAAAATATTTGTGATCTCAACCATAACCCCCGATTTGCAAGAAAAAACAATGAGCGAAAAAGTTACGAAAGTTCGTGCAGATGTTGAGGAAATTGGATTAGAAATACGTGGAGAAAAATTTTTCTCAAAAAAATTGAATCAAGAATTTGATGGCGTAGTTGCGTCTACAGGCTATATACTTAATATAAACAACTTAAAATTTGTAGACACTACTTTATTAAATTCTATAAAAGTCCAAGATAATTTTCCATTGCTCGATTTTGATTTTCAAACCAACGTAAAAAACTTATTTATTGTTGGCGCTTTATCAGAACCTCACTATGGGCCTGCTCAAAAATTTATTATGGGAACTAGGCATGCTGCTGTTAGAATTGCAAAATGGGCTGAAAAAAATTAAGCCAAGTATTATAAAATGATAGGCTGAGCAGACAATGCTCGTTTTTAAAGGATGTAGAAAATAAAAGAGCTGCTTTAGAAATTTATTTCTTCCTACTTTTCTTATTTAACTCCTTTGCCGTTTTTGTTTTTTGTTTTGAAGCCTCTTCACTGGCATTTCTTTGTGGTTGTGGCAAGGCAGAAGAAATTTGCTTGGCAACTTCCGGAAAATTATTTCTGATAATTTCTTCAATATCATTGGTCGATGGAGGGTAGATGATATCAATTACATCTCCGGCAATTTGAGATCCTTTTACATCAAATAATGAATAGTGTACTTTTATTTCGCGAGAATAGGTTCCATAAGAAATATCGGCTTGGTCGGTAAAGTATTTTTTAATTTCTAGTTGAGTAATAAATAAATATAAATCGGTTCCATAATTAAAATTTAAATAGGGTAATAGATTGGGATCTAAAATAGAAATATTCATGTATTTTGTTTCAACTTGCTTATCGTGAGTAGTAATTTCGCCATTGGTCATATTTGATTCTTTTTCGGCTTCCCGTTCAGATTTTTTGTTCTCCTCACTCAGTCTACTAGGTATTTCATAATGGTATCCGATTGAAGCATATATTTTTTTTAAATCGTTTGCCGCATTACCATTGTATTCTTTCATTAAATCTACTGTTTCATACAAATAAGCAACTCGCGCATAAAGGCTAAGATCAAGCCCCAAGCGAATTCTTTTTTTTATATAGGGTAAATCTTTTTTTGCTTCTTCAACCAATTCAACATCTCCTGCCGGATCGGGTAATTGCATCATTGGATCATACATAATCAACATTACTTTATGCTGCTTGCGTTGAGCTTGTGTGGCGCTATCCAATTCTTGTGTATTGATTTGAAATCCGCCTTCGCCTTCAAAATGAGAAGTATCTTTTTGTGCAAACAATAAGTTGCAAGAGAATAATAAAATGATAAATAGTACTTTATTCATTGGCAAGAAGTTTATATAAAGTACAAAAATAAATACGAAAAAAATAGAATTTGATTGGCTTCTATTTTGTTCTTAACAATCTTGGGTTAACAAAAATTATTTTTTAAATATATGCCTATAAATGTCATTACCATTGGCAAAAAGAACCAAGCTTAATAAAATAACCATTCCGGCAATTTGAGCGTATTCTAAAAATTTTTCGTTGGGTTTGCGTTTAAAGATCATTTCATAAAGTAAAAATAGTACATGCCCCCCATCTAATGCCGGAATGGGTAATAAGTTCATTACTGCAAGCATTATAGAAAGAAAAGCTGTTAAGCCCCAAAAGGCTTGCCAATCCCAGCTTGATGGAAATATATTGCCAATGGAAATAAAGCCTCCTAATGATTCGTATGCTTTTACTTTAGGGGAGAATATTAGTTTCAATTGTTTAATATAGCCGGTTAATGTTCTATATGCTTTATCAAAACCTCCGGGTATTGATTGAAAAAAAGAATATTCACGTTTACTAAAAGTAAAATAGGTGTCTAAACTTTGAGGATAAATACCAAGCAAGCCTGTTTCCGGAACATTTACATTTATGGCAATCGTATCTATTCCTCTTAACACTTTAATCTGCACCGCTTCACTTTTATGTTTTATAATTTCGGTTTTAAATTCATGAAAATACAGTGTGGGAATATCATTTACACCAATAATTTTATCTTTTATTGCTAAGCCTGCTGATTTAGCTGGTGATTCGTCTGTAAATTGACTGACCTCAAATGGAAACCTTGGAGAAAGAAAAGTAGGATCTTTTAAAAGATTGGGAACAATATCGGGAGAAATAGTAACATCCATTTTTTGTCCATCACGTTCTACTTGCACCGTTTTAGCTTGATCGAGCACAATATGGCTCAATACTTTATTAAAGTCTTCTATTGCTTGTCCATCTACAGATACAATTTTATCTCCATCATGAAAACCTGTAGCAAGAGCCAGAGAATCGCAAGCAATACCATATTTTACATTCTCAACAGAAAGGTATTCTTCTCCCCAAATAAATAATGAAAAAATAAAAATGAAAATAGCCAATACCACATTCATGGTAACGCCACCCAACATAATAATCAATCTTTGCCAAGCCGGTTTAGCTCGAAATTCCCAATCTTGTGGAGCAAGTTTCATTTGTTCTTTATCCATCGACTCATCTATCATACCCGAAATTTTTACATAACCGCCTAAAGGAATCCAACCAAGGCCATATTCTGTATCGCCCTTTTTCAATTTAAAAACAGAAAACCAAGGATCGAAAAAGAGATAAAATTTTTCTACCCTAGTTTTAAATAAACGAGCGGGAATAAAATGACCCAGCTCATGTAGGATAATTAATATTGAAAGGCTGAGAAAAAATTGGGATGCTTTTATTAGGATTTCCATGATTAAAAATGAGATGATTTCTAATTAGCTAATGTGTTAATTTTTTTGGTTAATTCTAGTGCTTTTATTCTTGTTACTTTATCTGTTTCAACATAATCTCCATAAGATGGTTTTTGAACAAATAAAATTTTAGCCATACATCTTTCAATAATTTCAGGCATATCTAAAAATCTAATTTTATCTTGTAAAAATGCTTGCACCACCACTTCATTAGCCGCATTTAAAATACAAGGCATGTTGCCTCCTTTATGTAAAGCCTCATAAGCAAGTGCTAAATTTCTGAAAGTTTCAACATCGGCTTGCTCAAATGTAAGGTTTGCATATTTTAAAAAATCGAAACGCTGAAAATTATTTTTTAATCTTTTAGGATATCCTAAAGCGTACTGTATAGGTAATTTCATATCGGGCAAACCCATTTGGGCTTTCATAGAACCATCTTGAAATTGCACAACAGAATGAATGATAGATTGCGGATGAATGACCACTTCAATTTGTTCGGGCTTTAAATTGAACAACCATTTTGCTTCAATTACTTCTAGGCCCTTATTCATGAGCGATGCAGAGTCGATGGTGATTTTTGCACCCATATCCCAATTGGGATGTTTAAGTGCCTGTTCTTTTGCAACTGTTAAAAGAAACTCTTTTGATTTTCCTCTAAAAGGCCCGCCTGAGGCAGTAAGATAAATTTTTTCTATGGGGTTGTGAAACTCTCCTGCTAAACATTGAAAAATAGCCGAATGTTCTGAATCAACAGGATAAATATTTACTCCTTTTTCTTTTGCCAATTCTGTTATTAATTCTCCTGCCACAACCAATGTTTCTTTATTGGCAAGGGCAATAGGTTTTCTGGCTTTTATACATTCAATAGTAGGTTTTAACCCGGCATAACCAACAAGGGCTGTAAGCACCATGTCGATACTATCCATTTGCACAATTTGAGAAAGTGCAGCTTCTCCCGCATAAACTTTTATACCATGAGTAAACAAGGCCTCTTTTACTTGTTCGTATTTGCTTTCATCACTTATTACAACAGCATTGGGCTTGTATTGAATGGCTTGTTTGATTAAAAGATCGGCATTGCTATTTGCAGTAAGCACTTCAACTTCAAAATGCTCATGTTGTTCGGCAATTACATCTAATGTTTGAGTTCCAATAGAACCGGTAGAACCAAGTATGGCTATGCGTTTGGGTGCGTTCAATGTTGAATGTTAAAAATGTTCAATGTTAAAACAGAAAAAGCCTCAGAATATCAGAATAATTATTGAAATTAAACTTTTTAACCTTGAACTATAAGTTTGTAAAGTTAATATTTATTTTCGAAGAGAATTGGCTTTTACTTCTTCAATTAATTTGATTTTTGCATCATTGTAATTATTGATTTGAAGATAATGCCCCTTACCTTGTTCCGCAATATTTTTCATGCTCGCTGCCCCAATTTCTGAATTTTTAATTCCTACAACAGAAATGGTGATTTTTTCAAAAACATTTTGTGTGATGAGTTCACTTGTTCTTTGATCAATTTTAAATACACCATCAGTAGCTAAAATAATTTGATTGTTTCCTCCTGCAATAAATCCTTGTTTACAAACATCATAGGCTTTTGCAATGCCTTTATCGCCTGCTGTTAATCCACCTCCTTCTAGGTTTTGAATGATTTGAGAAATACTCTCTTTATCCGAAACCCTAGTTGTTTGTAACATTACATTTACATTAGAAGCATAAGTAATGATTGAAATCTTATCAATACTTCTTAAAGGTTGCAGCAATTGTATCATTGATGCTTTAAGCAAATCGAGCTTACCTTGATTAAGCATAGAGGTAGAAACATCAATTAAGAAAACAATATTGTTAGGAGCATAATTAGAAAGAGAAAGCGGCTGAAGTAAAATGCTATCTATTATGTTTACAATGGGGGCTTCTTGTTTGGGAACTATAATTGTTTTAATAGAATCGGTAATACTCAAATTAGGATGAGGAGCTTCTGTTTGAATTATGCTTAAGTTTGATGGTCTTATTTTATTGGTATCAGCAACAATTAATAAAGGCGGCAAGGGATGCAAATAGATTACTAAACTATTGTGCTGACGATTTAAGTATATTGATATTTCTTTTGTGTCATAATTATCAGCATTTACTACTACATAATACAGGCCTATTTGGATAAGACTTTCTACTCTCCCTTTTTCGTTGGTGAGAAATGTTTTATAAGGCAAACCTGATTTGAGTAATAATACAGAAGCATTGGTAATGGGTAAATTGGTAATCGTGTCAATTACATGAACATTCAAATCGAATTGCAGGGGATTCTCTGATCTTGTGTATGAAAAATCGGGACACTCAGTAAGAGAATTGTGTTCTAAGAATTGGATTTCTCCTTTTATACTTAAAATTATAGGATCATTACTTGAGCTTATATAAAGTGGATTTTTTTTATTGAAAACTCCAATTTGCTTGGGATTGTATTGAATTCTTATGATTGCACTACTATCCGGCTCAAGCGTTTTTTTTGAATACCGAATGCTCAATTCTCGATCAGGATCAGTTCTTAGAATATAAACTGTTTTTGCAGAATGATTGGTAAGTTTAAAATCAACATATCGAATACCTCCTTTTTCAATAACACCAAAATCATAAGACGTTTTATCGAAACTTATTTGAGGAAATCCAAAAAGTGTTGAGAAAAGAAATAGGAATAGGAAATAAAATTTCAAAATTTATAGTGTTTGGAAATTAAATAGAAATATAGACACGAATTACACAAATTTACACGAACGAAATTAGTGTTAATTCGTGCAATCCGTGTCTGTATCTTTACATCGTATTCTTAAACGAAGTGAATGAAGAATTATTGGCTAAGAATTTACACTATAATTAGGAGCCTCCTGCGTAATACTCACACTATGCGGATGACTCTCACGCACACCTGCAGCCGTAATACGAATAAATTTGGCATTTTCTTTTAAATCATTTACCGTTGATGCTCCGCAATATCCCATACCTGCCCGCAAGCCTCCCATAAGCTGGTACATTACTTCTGAAAGAGTTCCTTTATAAGGCACTCGACCAACAATGCCTTCCGGCACTAATTTTTTTACGTCTTGTTCATCTGCCTGAAAGTATCTGTCTTTTGAACCATCTTGCATGGCCTCAATAGAACCCATACCACGATAGGTTTTAAATTTACGTCCTTCAAATATGATAGTTTCTCCTGGCGATTCTTCTACTCCTGCAAACATAGAGCCCATCATTACAGTATCAGCTCCTGCAGCAAGTGCTTTTACAATATCCCCTGTATAACGTATGCCCCCATCTGCAATTACACAAACCCCTGTTCCTTTTAAAGCTTGAGAAACATTATACACAGCGGTAAGCTGAGGGACTCCAACGCCTGCAATTACACGGGTAGTACATATTGACCCCGGACCAATACCCACTTTAACAGCATCTGCTCCTGCATTAGCTAAAGCTATGGCTGCTTCAGCAGTTGCAATATTTCCGGTTACAACCTGTAATGAAGGGTATTTTTTCTTAACTGATTTTAATGCATCAATTACACCTTTTGAGTGCCCATGAGCAGTATCTATAGTAATAGCATCTACTCCTGCTTTTACTAGAGCATCCACTCTATCCATCATATCAGCTGTAATACCAACTGCAGCTGCCACTCGTAATCGCCCTAAGGTATCTTTACTTGCGTTGGGCCTTAGTTTTATCTTAATAATATCTTTATAGGTGATTAAGCCTACCAATTTATAATTGGCATCTACTACTGGCAGTTTTTCAATTTTATAATCTTGTAAAATTTCTTCGGCTTTATTAAACTGCGTATTTTCAGGAGTAGTTATTAAATTTTCTTTGGTCATTACCTCATGTACCGGGCGTTTCATATTTTTTTCAAAACGTAAATCCCTATTGGTAACAATGCCCACCAATTTATGATCGACATTTACTACCGGAATACCACCAATTTTATATTCTTTCATTAGGCCAAGGGCATCTGCAACAACTGCATTTTCCTTTAAAGTAACAGGCTCTAATATCATTCCATTCTCTGCCCTTTTTACTTTTCTTACTTCTTTAGCTTGAGCTTCAATACTCATATTTTTATGAATTACACCAATACCCCCTAGTTGTGCAATTGTTATTGCCAATTGCGATTCGGTAACAGTATCCATAGCGGCAGATACAATAGGAGCATTGAGTTTTATGCCTTTAGTAAAGTTAGTGGTGATATTAATATCCGATTCTCGAGGTAAAACCTCTGAATAGGCAGGAATCAGAAGCACATCGTCATAGGTTAAACCTTCAGATGTAAATTTTGAATTAGTAGTATTGGCAAGAAACATAGATGCAAACTTTTTAGTTTGCGCACAAAGATACGAATATAATGGAGAATGAATAATGTACAATTAAAAATAGAAATCATAATTTTTGACCTTACTAAATCAGTAATAAAAATTTATACTTATATTTCTTGAAAAAAAATTTGTATTATGAATTAATAAATTAATTTTACATCAAAGTGTTACATTTTTTTGAGATTTAATTATTTTTTATATACTTGCGGATTATAATTTACAAAGAAATATGAAGTTCTCATTATTTATTCGATATAGAATAACATCTTTATTCTTAACATTATTCATGATTGCTCTTATTAGCGGGTGCGATTCATGTGGAAATAAAAAAATTACTGATGGTGAAAATGGAGGTGATGCCATATTAGACCCTGATAAAGATCAAACCCTATTGCTTCAGGGAGAAAAGGTAATGTTTAGCGTTCCTTCTCCAGTGCAAACTACTATGCTCATTAAACAAACAGGTGCTAGCTACAATGAGAATATTTTAAATAATCCTAAAAGCGTTTCAAAATACGGAAGCAATTTTCAAAAATCACTCAACTTAGGTGCTTATGGAGCAGATTTAGGATATGCTATTATATACGATCAATCTCAAGAAGCGCTATTGTATCTAAACTCTATCAAGAAATTGGCCGATGATTTAGGTATGTCGGGCGTATTCGATTTAAAAGGAGTTAAAAAATTAGAACAAAATATAGAATTTAAAGATTCTCTTTTACGAATGAATGCTGATTTGTATAGGGATTGTAATGGGTATCTTAAAACAAACCACCAAGAAGATATAGGTTTATTAATACTTGCCGGAGGCTGGCTTGAAGGTATTTATTTCTCCTCCGAAGTATTGAAAGATTCTCCCGTTCAAGAATTAAGAAACAGAATCGGAGAACAAAAAAACACTTTGAAAAATTTAATTAAATCCCTAAGCCAATACCAACAAAAAATACCAGAACTTCCTGCTTTTATTGGTCAATTAAAAGAATTGGCAGCTATTTTTGAAGATATAAAAGTGGTATATACTTTTAAACCTTCAACTCATGATGCAGCTAATAAAACAACAACAGTTAATAGTGTTAGTAAGGTTGTAATAACAGAAGAACAAGTACAAGCTATTACTAAAAAAGTAAATCAAATTAGAAATCAAATAGTAGCATAAAAATGAACAAAGCCAGGATATTATTTGTTGCCATATCTTTTATATGCATATCAAAATTGGGATTTGCACAATGTGATACTATTGCTAAAGTTTGTAATACTAATATTACAGATGAATACATTTCAGATGGGCAGGAGTATAGAGCTCTTTTGCTCTCAGATGAGCTTGCTGAATTTCAGGCAACATTTTATGGTGGTAGTATATATAGGATAGCTGCTTGTAGTGGCTTAACTGATGGCAATTTAAATTTTACAGTTTTAGATCATGATAGAAACGTTATCTATTCTAACAAGGAATTTGAAAATGCTCCTTATTGGGATTTAAAATTTGTTTCAACGGTTGATTGTATTATTGAGGCTAGCTTAAGTGGAGATGCGGCATCTGGTTGTGCGGTATTACTAATAGGCTTTAAACAAAAGCAACCCAAATAAATTATATCAGATATTTTGTTATTAAGCTAGGACATTAATTATAACGATTAATGTCCTTTTGTGTTTTATATAAAATAGATTTGCGAATCATTGGCATTTCATATATATTAACCATCTGCAAAATACCAAAAAAGAATTTTATTGAATGAGTGAAAGTATACTAAAAGCATTGATGCAGTTATTTGCCATTACGGCAAGGGTGGACGGTGCTACCCAAAAGGGTCGTGGCGTTGTTAAAGCTTTTTTAAAACAACAACTCAGTACAGAAAAGGTTGAAGAATATCTCGCCCTTTATGATAAATACCTCGAGGCGCATCAAACTGATTTTGCAAGAGATAGTAGTAAAAAGCAAGTAAAACGTACTGCTGCCAATTCAGTAAAAATACTGCTTATTTGTACACAAATAAATTCTGAACTTACTCAAAAACAAAAAATAGTAGTATTAATCAGGCTTATTGAACTTATTAATACAGGCACAGAAGCTTCACCATTAGAAATAGAATTTGTTACGGTTGTAGCCAATACTTTTAATATAGATGATGAAGAATTTATTAGATGTATTTCTTTTGTTAGAGCATTAGAAGATCAAATTCCTGATTCATCAAAGATTTTGGTTATTGATAATAAGCAACATTCTGAATTTAATGTTACCAAACATATTTATTCAGAAGTGCTACACGGACAAATACGTGTACTGCGAATTTTAAGTGTAAACATGTATGTGTTCAGGTATTTTGGTAGTCTTGAATTGTATTTGAACGGGCAGCTTATTCAAAATGATAGGGTTTATATTCTAACTCCCGGATCATCTATTAGAAGCTCAAAAGTACCTCCTATTTATTATAGTGATATCATTAGTAAATTTTTAAGTGATAATACCAATTCTCGATATGTTTTAGAAGCAAAAAATATTCAGTTTAGTTTTGGTAAGGATCAAAGTGGAATTAAAGACTTATCCTTGATTGAAGAATCAGGAAAGCTTGTTGGAATAATGGGAGCTAGTGGAGCGGGTAAGACTACTTTGCTCAATTTGCTGAATGGTAGTTTAACTCCTACTTCCGGAGAAATTACAATAAATGGATTTAGCATTCATACTGAAAAAGAAAAACTAAAAGGTGTAATCGGCTATATTTCTCAAGACGATTTATTGATTGAAGAATTAACCGTTTATCAAAACTTATACTACAATACCAAACTATGTTTTGGTAATTATAGTGATGAGCAAATTAAAAAAATGGTTGATGACTTGCTGAGTAGTTTAGGCTTGTATGAAACCAAAGATATTGTAGTGGGTAGCCCAATGAATAAAAAAATAAGTGGTGGCCAGCGCAAAAGGTTAAATATTGGACTTGAATTAATTCGTGAGCCATCGGTGCTTTTTGTTGATGAACCTACTTCTGGCCTTTCTTCAAGAGATTCTGAAAATATTATGGACCTCATTAAGGAATTAACCTTAAAAGGCAAACTTATTTTTGTTGTTATTCACCAACCCTCATCAGATATTTTTAAGATGTTTGATAAAATACTTATTATGGATACGGGTGGGTATCCTATTTACTATGGCAATCCGCTTGATGCCATTACTTATTTTAAATCAAGTGTTAATCACGTCAAAAGTAATGAAAGTGAATGTACAGAGTGTGGCAATGTAAATCCGGAGCAAATATTTAATATTATTGAGTTTAAGGTGTTAGATGATTATGGGAGCCTTACACGAAATAGAAAAATAACACCGGCTGAGTGGAATGCAAAATACAAGGAGTACGAAAAAACCTTACATCCCAAAGAAATTACCCCTAACCAGATACCTAAAAGCACATTTAATACTCCTAATAAAGTAAAACAATTTTACATTTATATAGTACGTGATGTTTTGTCGAAAATTGCCAATGTACAATACATGGTAATTAATTTTATTGAAGCGCCTTTGTTGGCTTTAATTCTGTCGTATCTTATAAAATACTATAGCTTAGAAAACACATACATTTATCGTGAAAATGAAAATATTACGGCTTGGCTTTTTATGTGTGTGGTGGTAGCCCTCTTTATTGGCTTAACCATAAGTGCCGAAGAAATATTTAAAGATCGTAAAATATTAAAACGAGAATCTTTTTTGGATTTAAGCAGGTTTAGCTATCTCAATTCAAAAGTAGTGGTGATGTTTACCATCTCAGCAATACAAACCATTAGTTTTATTATTATAGGAAATGCCGTTCTTGAAATCAGAGGAATGAATCTTGATTATTGGCTTATTCTGTTTACAACTTCTTGTTTTGCCAACATGTTGGGATTGAATATTTCTTCAGCCTTTAATTCAGCGGTAACCATTTATATTCTTATTCCTATTTTAATTATTCCACAGCTTTTATTAAGTGGGGTTATTGTAAAATTTGAAAAACTGAATCCTACTATGAATTCCTATAATACGGTTCCCTTTATAGGTGAAACCATGGCTTCGCGATGGGCATATGAAGCATTAGCGGTAAATCAATTTAAAAACAATCCCTACGAAAAACAGTTTTATCTCTATGATAAATACATGAGTAATTCAAATTTTAAAAAGAATTTTTGGATACCACAACTTACTAGTAAACTAGATAAATGCGAAGCTGACATTGCAAAGCCCGATAAACAAGAGAATTTGAAAAAAGATCTTCTCATAATCCAAAATGAAATAAAAAAAGAATTGATCATCTCGCGAAGTAAAATAGTATTTAATGATGTTGACAATCTTAGCCCAGATCATTTTAATGTTGAAGTTGGAGAACGAACAAAGGACTATTTACTTAAACTAAAAGAGTATTATATACGGGTTTATAATAAAGCAAATACTGAAAAAGATAAAATAATTTCGACTCAAAGTGCATCGGCAAATAAAGTGGAGTTTGAAATGGCAAAAGATATTTACCAAAATGAAAGCTTAGGAGATTTGGTAAAGAAAAGTAAAGAAGTGGATAAAATTATTGAACGTAATAATGAACTAATACAAGTTGCAGATCCTGTATATAGAGATCCTGTTTTTACGCCACCCTTAAGAGCTCATTTTTTTGCTCCTAGAAAACGAATATTGGGTACCACTTATATCGATACCTTTTGGGTAAATGTTTTGGTGATTTGGCTCATGTGTTTAATACTATATATTGCACTATTCTTTGATCTCTTCAAGAAATTTCTTGAGATGTTTGATAACATAGGTTTTTTACGCTTCACCAAAAAATGGAAAGCGAAACAAGAAGAAGCTACAACTGCTTAAGCAATACTTGCAGAAGGGATCAGCTTAAAAGGAACCTTAACAATAATTTGATAGTCTTGGCCTACTTCAAACATATCTTCATCCTCTTGGTCATAATGCCAGTGAATGGTAACTTGCCTGCCATTATTTGATAAACGCTCCAATTTTTTAAACATATCCAGTAAATGTTTGGATGAACTTGTATTAAAATATTCAAGTTTTACTTCTACTATAGTAGTTACTTGTGGCCTTTGTGTATAATCTTCTATCCAATTTAAAATGGGTTGAAAAAACTCTAATGAATTTTCAGGTATTGAACGACCTTTTAAATTAAGATTTCCAGTTTGATAGTCAAATTCAATTGTTGGAGTTTTTGCAGTACCTGTAATAGTTAAATTTTCCATAGCACTAATATGTTTTTAAGATTTATTGGTAACTTTTAAATTTAAATTAAAAAAAGCAAACTTATCATTAATGGGCAAAAATTCGTAACCTAATTTTTGTCCGGTTTTACGAGCCATATCAATTAAACCAAGTCCAGCACCACCTTTATCAGAGAATCCATCATGTGCCAATACTTTTGATCCGTACATTCGTAATTCCTCTTTATCAAGACTGTTTACTTTATCTATTTTGGTTTTTAGTGTGTTTACGTTTGTACTCAGAATATAATTGCCCGTCATAATGGTATATTCGTCTATATCTCTCTTTATCATTACAATTACATGGCTGTAACTTGAATTGGGAATGTCTAATACAGAAAATTCTGTTGAATGATGGTATAAGTTCTGTAAACACTCTACCAAAACATTAAACATTGTTTTTTTTACTTTTATACCCTCGCTTAATTTGTCAAGCTTATGCTCAACAATATCAAGCAAAGATGTTAAAACCTTTGAAGTTATTTCTCCTTTATAGGCTAGTAGAATATTATTATCTTCCATTTCTGAATAATATTTGTATATGTCTATACCTTTGTTCATGTTTGAACTCTTTACGAGAAATCTTTTATAAGGTTACCTTTTTTTGCATTTTTGTTTGATAAATTGCAGCGAATCTAGTAAATAAATTTTATTAGACATTGATAATTAGAAGAATAAACTTGTTGCTAGAGAGTACGATTATGATGAAAACCTTCAATTACATAGAGATATATGCCTCATTTTAATGAGCTTAATAATAATTGGTGCTCAAACTGGTTTAACACCATCTATTACCATACTTTATACAAAAACCGAAATGAAAAGGAAGCGCAGCTATTTATTGATACACTGCTAAAAACACTTTCTATTCCTAAGCAAACAAAAATTCTTGATTTAGCTTGTGGTAAAGGTAGGCATGCTATTTATTTAAATAAGTTAGGATACGATGTAAAAGGTATTGATATTTCTCCTGCCAATATTGCCTGTGCTTCTGTATTTAGTAATGCAACACTTCAATTTGAGGTGCATGATATGAAATTGCCGTATAGAAAAAATGAATTTGATTATGTACTTAATTTATTTACCAGCTTTGGATATTTTGATGATGCGTCTGAAAATAGTACTGTGCTTAAAAGTGTAAACCAAAATCTTAAACTTTCGGGTTTTTTGCTAATTGATTTTATGAATGTAAATACCTTGCAAATAGTAAAAGAAGAACAAAAAATAATAGATGGGATTAATTTTGATATTAAGCGGTATATTCAAAATGGATATGTAATAAAAGAAATTAGGGTTAGAGATAAATTAAAAGAAACCATATACAAAGAACAAGTACAGCTCTTGAGCATACATGAATTTGAAAAATATTTACCCGATAGCGGTTTTAAAATAGTAAATTTGTTTGGAGATTATCAAATGAATGTATTTGATGTAAATCAATCTCCCAGATTAATTATACTGGCTCATAAAATTAAAGCAATTTGAACTATTTAGGATACGTAACACTATTTTCTACTGTAATGCTTAGTGGCATAAGTGTATTTGCAATGCCTATTCGCAAACAAAACTACCTTAAACTTCTTCTTGCATTTAGCGGATCATTTATTTTATCTATTTGCTTTTTACATCTTATCCCTGAAATATATCAATCAACTGAAAATTCCTCAATAGGTATTTTTGTTCTCATTGGCTTTTTTATGCAAGTAATATTAGAATTTTTCTCCGATGGTCTTGAACATGGGCACATACATAAAGGAAATGTTAGTGACCATGATCACAAACATCACACACATGCTTTGCCATTTGCAATGATTATTGCGTTGTATCTGCATTCATTTTTAGAAGGTATGCCCTTACATGAGCATTTGTTGTTAAACACAGAAAATAGCATTAACAATTCGCTTCTACTAGGAATTGTTTTTCATAATATTCCGGTTTCAATAGTTTTTATGAGTATGTTGTTAAATACTCACATGGCTAAAAATAAAGCCTTACTATTTTTGCTGGCATTAGCACTTATGGCGCCTCTTGGTACATTGGTAGGAAACAATTCTTTTATTCTTGGCTTGATTAGTTATGAAAAATTAATGGCCATTGTGGTGGGAATTTTTCTTCATATTTCAACTACCATTCTTTTTGAATTTGCCGAAAACCATCTTTTTAATTTCATTAAACTTATTACGATGCTATTAGGTGTTATGCTTGCTTTATTTATTGCATAGTCTTTTCTGCTCTAATAGAGGTTATTGATTACTGCACATAGTCATTTAAATAAGTAAAGGCACTGGTTAACTTACCCTTTAGGGTGATGCTTGCATGTTCAATTATTTTATCCGTATCCTCTACTACTAAATGGGGGAGTATTTTATTTAATAAGTCATTTCCAAATCCATTTGATGAATCTCTGGGTAACTCACAGGGTAAATTATCTACAGCCATTACCGTAATATTATCAAGTGAAGAAAAGGCATTTTCTTCCAAAAATGTTTTTCTATTGATATCATAAATAGGATCTTCAATGGTAGAGGCTCTTGTAGTGGTAGGAATAGGGCCCTTGATATCACAACTTATATCTGCAATTACTGCTATTTTAAAATCAGGAGAATCAATATCTTGTTTATGAAAAAACACAGGGGCTTTTGCATCCCAAAAATGGCATGCTATATACAAATCTGTTTGCTTTGTATAGAGATGAAATGTTGATTCATAATTTTGAGGATGGGCAATAAAATCTTCATGATCCCATTGCAAACCGTTTAAAGGAATATTGTAATCTTGAGGATGCAATTGACAAAATACGGCTTCTTTAAAGGTTTGGTTTTTGTATTCCTCAACAGAAACCTTTTTTATATTTAAAAGATTTAAAATTTCTAATGAACCGCTTGCCACTCTTCCTCCACCCGTAATTAAAATTTTAAGGGCAGGAAGTTTTACTTTTTTTAATTCAGTTTCTAATTCATCTTTATCGTGGCATAAATGGGCTGGTTTTAAAGAAAACAAGTTATATTTTTTACCGTATGTTAATAGGCCATTGTATGTTCCTACAATTCCTGCATAATAACCAAACCCAAGTATGCGATTTCCATTTTTATCTTTTAAACATTCATAATCTATTAGCTGAATATTTTTTTGCAGAATAGCTTGAAGGAGTCTTTTATTATGCGCTTGTTTCTTTATTGTATGAGAAAAAAATAAATATTTTTTATTTGCAATCAATTGTTCAATGGGAACTTCTTTAACGCCCATTAAAATTGCACATTCAGAAAGATCCTTCGATAATCTCAAATCCAAAGCATCATATTCTGCATCAGTAAAACACCGATAAGGGCTAGGCTCAATGATTACTTCAACATGAGGATATTTTTGTTGTATTTCAGTACATTGTTGTGGCGTAAACGGCACTCTTTTATCAGGATGTGCCTTTCCTTCACAAATAATACCTAGTTTTATTTTATTCATATTGGCCAATTCTTTTGCTTTCCCTTAAAGGGTTTCGTAAATTTACTGTTTCAATTTGAAACTTTGAACTTGAAACGTTCAAACCTTGAACTGTTTTTTATTGGGGTTGACAGGCTTTGACAGCGGGTTAATCAATAAGTAAGCGTGCCGAGCAATGTATACAAAGCTCGTAAATCTCGTATATAACAAACATTAACTGGCGAGTATAACTACGCTATGGCTGCTTAATCAACCAAGTTGATATGAGTGCCTGCTAACCGAAAAGCTCTTCTCTGCTGCGTTTCGGACCTAGCATCAAAAATGCTGAGATAGTGAAGTAGCGTTACAATACTACATGAAAATTTAGTAACTAAGAATAAGATTGGTTAGTGATTGTACCTGCCTTATTTCGAAAAACAAACTCTCACTACGCATGTAGAAAGCTTATGGATTGCTTGTTTGGACGTGGGTTCAATTCCCACCAACTCCACTAAATTATTGAATATCAATAAGTTATGTAATTTATTTTGACCTAGGTAACCATCATTCGGTTACCTATTCGGTCACCTAATCAATTTCTTCGCGGTCACCTAATTGGAAATTCCGGTCAAACTGACCATGCGATTCCAGACTAAACTGACCACTTGTTCCGGTTCAAATTGACCACCTAATTCCGGTGGAAATTGACCATGTAATTCCGGTTCAAATTGA
>JAHEXY010000023.1 GCA_023251875.1 Bacteroidota bacterium | reverse complement strand
ATATAATGATGGGAGTTTAAAATCAAAAACGAGCTATACGTTTTATGCGAGTATGAGTGGTTTTAGTGATGGCTGTACAAGAACGGTGAGTAGCAATTTGATAAAAGTGAAGATGAACTTAGGCGATGATTATTTGTTTGGCAAAGCAGCGTTTACAAGTACCCTAACCTTAAATATAGAGCCCTTTAAAGTAGTAGGCACAACAGCAACAACATTAGTAAAAACCACAGCACCAGCCCTAGCAGCCAAGAGTATAACATTAAGTATCTCCCAAACCAGTCCCGAAGCTTATGCAGAAATAGACATAGCCACATGGTTCAGCGGTAATGCAGCAGCCCTGGTTGCACTCAATCAATTTAAAGTAACCGTTACATCCTATACCGGCCCCAGCGATGCCACTATTGCCTCCTTTTTAAAAGTATCCTTAGAGCATTATGTTGGCTATACCATAGATGCAAATGGCTTAAGCCCTACTATTAGTAAACTAACAGCACCCACTAATCCGGCCACCTTTGTTTGGTCATTGCCTGCGCCATCCAATCCCAAACTCAGCATAATCGATATACCTGTATGGCAATTTCAGCTATTGCGATTGTACAATACCGATGAAAGTAAAACCACCGAAACAAGCATTACAGCGGATGTAAATTGGGACAATGCCCTTTCCTTATTTTCAGAAAGTACCGATAGGTCTATTACACTTAACATTGCCGAAGGTCAGGGCTATTATATATGGCGTGTACGCCCCATAGGCAATAAATACCCCAATGGTATAGCCGATAGTCGCAATGCAGGCAATTGGAGCTATACCGATAACAATGTAACACTATCATTAAACGGAGGCACAACAGATCCACTCAATACATTTTTTTATACCGATGCCGATCAAAGCATCAACTGGATTTATGGAAGAACATTTAGCGAAGGCGATGCAAGCAAAGCCGTAAAAGTATCGGAAGCCAAAGTATATGCCAATGGACTTTGCATGGCCAAACAACAACAAGCCATCAACCAATCCGAAGGTTTTGTGGTAGCCAATCAAACAGTCTATAATTATACCGGCATGCCCGCAGTGCAAAGTATGCCCGTGCCCATCACAAGCAAAAAAACATTTAAGTTTATCGATAAATTATTAAGCGATAACAACGGCAAAATATACAGAGCCGGAGATTTTGATTCAGATACCTATTACCAATCACCCGTATCAGTAGATAGCAGCGCAACATCCTATTATAATTATTATTCAGATAATGCTACCGTAGCCAATACATTTATTCCTTCATCACAAGGTTATCCTATAGCAATAAGCGAATATAAAAATGACGGATCGGGAAGACCAAGCGAAACATCAGGCGTAGGCAAAGCATTTAAAATAGGAGGAGGTCGCACAACAACGTATTCCTATACCTGCGCCACAGACGATCAGCTTATCAAACTATTTGGAGACGAAGCGCCCAAAGGCAGCAAAGTATATAAATTATGTACTACAGATCCCAATGGAGTACTTACGGTAAGTTATATCAATTACAAAGGTCAAACCATTGCTACATGCAATTCTGCAAATGAAAATAAAGCCTCAAGCTTGCTCGATAATTTATCCAGCCATACATCCGGCAAGGGAGAATACAATTTTACTTTATTTTATTATGGCAGAAATGGCAATTTGTTAAAAACCGTTTCTCCCAAAGGCGTAAGCCTAACATCCAGTGCAAGAACCGACCATCCCTCTAATACCTATGAAACGGAATACGAATACAATTTCATGGGCCAAATGACAAGAAAGAAAACCCCTGATGGAGGAGAAACCAATTATTACTATGACGATTTAAAACGCTTGCGCTTTAGCCAAAATGCAAGGCAAAAAGCCATCAACTATTATTCATACGTTAAGTATGATAACTTAAATCGTATTATAGAAGCAGGCGAAAGCAATGCCAGTTCTAGCAGTTTTAGTTCAACAACAAATCTAAACGATAAAACCTTTCCAACAACAGGCAATGATGTCACCTATACAGTATATTCAAAACCTGTAACAAGTATAAGTTATAATGGAGAAGCCCAAAGCTATTTGAGAAACCGCATCAGCTATGTATTTACCGATGTTGATGGAGATACAAGCACTACTAAAACAGATCAAGCCAAAACCTATTACAGTTACGACCCCCATGGTAATGTAAAATGGCTTATACAAGATGTACCGGGCCTTGGAAAAAAAACAATAGCCTATGAATATGATTTAATAAACAACTGCGTAAAAAAACAAATTTACAACCTAGGTAAAGTAGATGAGTTTTATGAGCGCTACACGTATGATGCAGATAAACGCATCACCTTAGTAGAAACATCAAGCGATAATAAAATATGGGATAAAGATGCCCAATACAGTTTTTATAAACACGGTCCGGTAAAAAGAGAAGAAATAGGCGAAGATAAAATACAGGGGATAGATTATACCTACACATTACAAGGCTGGTTAAAAACCATTAACCATCCCTCTATGCTATCTAAAAACGATCCGGGCA
>JAHEXY010000009.1 GCA_023251875.1 Bacteroidota bacterium | reverse complement strand
AGCATTGGAAATATGATTTTCGTCCGTAGCGTCTTGTTAAGAAGAGCCGTATGATGCGAGAGTATCAAGTACGGTTCTGTGAGAGGTTTAGGGGTGAGACTCCCCTTTACCTACTCGATTTATCAGTATAGATTTCCAAAGTTTTAAATTTTGGAAATTTGAAAGGTTAGCAAAACTCAGGATACAATATTTTTCGCTGTTCTCCATTAAAACATTTTACCAAACTTACTGCTGTTCGCTGTGTTGCATTCATCAATGGACTTTTTTCTCCATCTAATATTACATCCATGGCGGGTATGCTTAATAATAATACTTTTATTTCTTTGGGTATATCTTCGTTAATGCCATGTTCGGCAATAATGCTGCACACTACTTTGTCTACAAATGGCCGATAAGGTTCCATTAAATCATCGGCAAGGCAATAGGCATTGTAACGGTTATGGTGAAAAATTCCTAGTGTTGGCAATAATCCTGCAGCAACAATGCTTCTGGCCATGGTGGCTCTTAATAAAGCATAGCCATAATTAAAATAATTATTGGGAGGTGAGCCTTCTCTATGGCGCTTAAAATTGTTTAACTCTGACAGAGTTTCAAACCCTGTCAGAGTTGTACTTGAAAAAATATTACCCCAATAATAAGCAGCAGCGGTTGCTTCATAGTTATCAGCATCTCCGCTTTTAACATTTCGGTAAAGCGGAAAAAAGTAATTGTTATCAATATTTAAGTGATTAAAATGTGCGGCTTGGTTTTTTATTTTTTGTGAAATGGTTTGTGCCCACAATTGTTTTTTCAAGGGTTCTGTGGCATCTAGTTGCGCACGAAATCTTTCATTCTGTATGGTATTGCCGGTTAAGGGAAGCATTAGGCCAACAGGGTGGTGGGTGCTATCGCAAGTAATAATGGCTGCATTGTTATCGAGTAGCACTTCCATTAATGCTTGGGTAATGGTTATTTGTTTATGATCTAATATAACAATACCAATATCTTCTATTGGAATACTTGCTACTGCATCTTTTTTAAATTCAGTTGGGAGCAAATCGTTTTTTTCTACTTCTGGAAGGCGCACCAGTAATTGAGCGTTTTTTAAACTTAAATAAGAGGGGTTGCCAAAGTAGAGGGTGCGTTTAATCATTTTAAAATTACATAAAATGGGTGCTTTGTTTATGTTGTAACCAGCGCATCAAAAATTTGTCGTATACTTCGTAATAGGGTTGCTCAACTCCGGCATTGTAATAAATCATTTCTTTTTGTAATAATGATTCTAATCCTCTTGTAACCATTGACGATGTACCAAGTTTGTATTTGTCTATAAATTTTTTTGAATGAGCTTTAAATAATTTATTCTCATTGGCAACCGCTTGTAACAAATTCCATTGAGAATCGGTTAGTAAATTTCTATATTGATAGTAAATGCTTTCATTTTGTATTAAAATTTCAATGGCGGCCTTTTGTACATCTCCGAGCGCTATTTGCTTTATGTTTAATGCATATAAAAAATTACAAAAATATTGGGTATAAAAAGTGTGTTGTTTTGTCCAATCTAAAATAAATGAAACACTGTCGGTGCTAATTTTTCTATTTTTTAGTTTAAAAGTATTCGTAATAAAAACTTCATATTCATGAAGGGCAATAAAATTTAAATTAACATTACTACAACTTGCAAAAAAAGGTCGTTTGGCACTATTAAATATTTCGTGCATCATTTTTTGGTTACTGCCACAAAAAATAAAGTTGACATTTTTTAGCTGCTGTATGTACGTTCTTAATAATGCTTCAGTATTTTTTTCAGGATATTCTAATATTTGTTGAAATTCATCAATAGCAAATACTGTTTTAATTTTTTGTTGATCTAAAAAAGTGAATAATTGTTGTATGGTTTTTTCATATTGTTTGGCTTCGCCAAGCTCAAAGCTAAGTTCCGGGCTTCCTGAAAGTGAGTCATAACTAATTAAAGGGCGAAGAAGTTTGATTGCATCTACAATTTTTTTTCCTATCCCTCTATTTTCTGGAAAGCGATTGTAAATTGCAGTTGCCAGTTGATTGGTGAATTCTTTTAAATTTTTTGTTCCTAAAATATCAACATAAATACAAGCTATTGTATTGCTTTTATTAAAACTCTCAAATACGTGATGTATGAGTCCTGTTTTTCCTAGTCTTCTTATAGCAAACAGTGTTGTATTTTTATTATTTTTAATGTGGCTTTTAAGTAGGGTTGTTTCATTTACCCTGTCACAAAAGTATTCAGATCCTTTGTAACCTGACACTAAAAAGGGATTAAAATCTTTTTCCATATTATAAATATAGCAAAAAAATAAAATCACACAAAATGTGTCACACAAAATGTGTGATTTTTGCGTTTGAAAAATTGAATGTTTGAATATTTATATTGATAATGTTTAAAAAAATCTTAAATACCGATAAGTTTTGGTTCTTGTTTGTGTACATAAATAAAATTTTCTATATCATCAAACCAATTAATAACTCCATCTCTTTTTAGAGAAGTTTTATTATTAGAAAGCAATGCATTATAAGAGGAGAAATGCCAATTGTTGGGCTTTTTACATATACCTGCCATAACCGGATTGAAATGGATGTAATGGACCAATTTTAGCAAGTATTTTTTATTTCCTATTTTTTTTCTTTTAAGATTTCTCATGAATAGGCTACCCTTTCTTCCTTGTTGTTTATTAAATGCTTTGGCGTATGAATTTAATAATTTGCTAAACTGATTTGAAATAGCAAGAGCGGAAGTATCGAGCTGGGGTAAACCTGCAAGGTTTTTAAAACCTTGCTGGTTTAGGAATGTTCATTCTCAATTTTATGCAATAATAAGTAGTTCTCCATCTTTGCCAAATTCAATTTCGATTAAGTCAATGTCTTCATTGTCTTCTTCTAAAATGTATTGAGTTAAATTAAAATCGCGATGAAGTTTAAAATCATGATCTTCTGCAAAAGCATTTGCGCCATAAATAATATTATGCGCCAGAGTATAATCAATTTGAATAATATCTTGGTCTTGCCCTCTTGCTAAAAGATCTTTAATAACATCTTCGCCTACATTAAAATTATAGAAAGTATCTTTTGTGCCGAAGGCAAATAAATCTACCAAATAAAAGCCAAAAGTATAATTGCCATTTGTATGTTTACGCGTAACAATAATATTTGCCATACCACTTTCTTTCCATTCGCTATTAATATAACAATTGCCAATGGGTAGTTTTCTTGCACGTGTGCGAATATATTGCTGAGGAGATAGTTGTTGTTGGTCTTGTTTTTTCATAAAATTAAAATTTACGAAATTTATTTTTTATACTGTTTAGCATTTCCATATTATCAAGGTTTAATATAATTTGTCTCATTATTATTCGCCAATTTTTATGATTTTACCTAAATGATTTATTCTAACTTTTACAATGTTTTCTATTCCGTTTATACCTAGTCTTTTCCATGTTATATTTTTAGTTCCATTTTTAATGTCAATTGTAGTTTCTAAATGATGACGGAAAGTATAATCTTTTGTTGCAATTTTTTGTACTCTAAATAAATTAGGACTAATCAAATGATAATTTGCAGGATTCAGTAAATCTATTTCTTGTGGATTAAATCCTGTTTTATCATTTGGAAAAATAAAACATTCATTTTGTTTCATGGTAAACTGAAATTGCCAGCCTATTTCTTGATTATAATGAATGTCAATTATTGATAACCCCTGATTAACCCTTTCAACCGCTTCATAAAAAGAAACAACTTTCTCTTGCAGGTTACCAGCTTCATCTTTGTAAATTGCTACGTGGTGGTTGTTTCCTGTATTTACAAAATCGACAGCAATTTTCTTTCCGTTCTCATCTAAAATAAAATCTCCATTTTTATCTTTTTTATCTCGTAAAGAAACAGCATTATTGATACCAGTAATAGTTACCCGTTTAATAGAAATTTCTTTTCCCTTATTTAACCAAATTGGATTTTCAGTAAGGTTGGAGAAAGCTATTTTGGGATCATTTTTATATTCCGCTAAACGCGATTCTAAAATCGTTTTTATTTTATGGTCAACTACTTTGTCTATTTTTAATTCGGGTGTGATATCTTTTCGAATAGTATAAAGAGTCTCTACCCAAACTATTTTTACTTTATCAGGTACTTTGTATGATTGATGTTGGTCAATATAAATCGGGTTTTTATCAATAGTATTTTTGCCAGTAAATGCTTTTTTAGGGTCATTATCAAATTGGGCTAATCGTTTTAATAAAGCTTCTCGGACATTTTTCTTTGCTACTTTATTGATTGTTTCAATATTAAGTGAAGCATTTATTTTTACATCAGCTGTTTTATATTGTTTAATGCTACCATAAACAGTTTCTAAATGCAATTGTCCTCTTGGCGTTAATTCCGTTTTAGTTTTTATGCCATTTTGGGTTTTGAATTTATTAATGTTTTTAGTTACTACTTTATTGTTCGCTTTAAAGGAGATTAATGTATTTTCTAATTGCTTTTTCGCCTCAGCCCTAAAGTCATCAATTGGAATAGGTGGTTGAAATTTTAATTTGTTGTTTTTATCTCTGAATAGTTCTTTCTGTTCGATTCCATATATGCTTCCACTCTTATCACTACGCGCATTTAAATTATTTAAATATTGAACATGGCTTCTCTTTGTAAATGCCACTGTAATTGCATCCATTGCATGATGTCGATGGTCATTGCGTTTCGTCCAGTCTTTGATTCGTTTAATTATATTTCCATCTCTATTGGTAAATTCTTCTGTTAAACTCAATGCATTATATTTCTCCCAATTTAATTCTTGCATTATATCTATCAATTGCCAATCTTCTCGTAGTCTATCAGTAACGCTACCTGTTGTGGTAGTAACTTCTTTGCAAATTTCTTCCATCATTGCTTTTGCCTTTTTAGCAATGTATTGTGTATTGCGTAGTTCACGGTCAATAAAGCCTGAAGGTATTTCACTTTCGTGCATTAGTAATTTATTCCGTTTGGTTTTGCTGATTTTAATATCGATACCTTTAATTTCTATTGAATTATTTTCTACATTATCTGCATCATTGGTTTTTCGGAATAGATATAAATCTTCTACCCGTTGTTCATATTTAATTAACTCGGCTTCTCCATATTCTTCCTTTACAAAGTCATAGGCAGTTTTATCTCCTTTTGTAACATTTACAGATTTTAATTCTAATGTTTTATTTGAAAATGAGTCATCGAATAATTTTGCTTTTGGCAAAATATGTTCAATATCAAATTCTTTAGAAAATAATTTATTAGGTGCTATGTATGTATTAGAGTAAAGCGTTTTATATCCTGTTCTTTTTAATTCTAAATATAATTTATAACGAATCAAATCATTTCTGCTAACGTGTTTTAATCCAAATTCAGATTGTAATATCTTGCGGTATTTTTCATGTTCGGCAGTAGATTTAGTAATTGCTTCTGTCATTTTTTTTCTTTCTTCCGCACTCTTTTTTAATTCACGAGCTAACTCTATTCTTATTTCATCGGGCTTGCCATATTCCTCGATGGCGGTATTAACCACATTTACCATTTGGTTAAGAATTTTTTCTACTATAGGATTCCGTAAACTGTTTTTAGGGAGTACTTCCAGTTTGTCTTTATAAGCTTTATTTTCTATTTCAGCTGTGGTTAGTGATGATTTAGAATGTTTACCATATCCGGCATATTCAACAGCACTTGGTTCAGTAGGCTTATCTTTCCTTCCTCCATATGAAAAGCCCTCTTTTAAATGTGGTAATATTTTGCGAATTGCCTTGGCACTCAAACTTCCATAATCGTCAGGTAATACAACATTGGCTATAATTTGAGCATATTCTTTTTTGAAGCCAAATTTTGTTTTGAGAGCAAGTATTAATTTTTCATTTCCGGTGTTCGTATTATCACCTTCATAAGAATAAAGTAAATGCCATAATTGAAAATGCAATTGTTTTTCAATGTTATTACCTTCTATGGATGAATCAAATTCAAGAATTTGTGTATTTATTCCAAGGGCTGTAAATATTTGTTTTATATAATCCTTTGCTTCACTTGATTTTATTTTTGTGAAATCTTTTTCTTCGTACCCTTCTTGAAAAACTATTTTTTGATACGCTTCATATAAAGCGGCATTGGTTTTATTACCTTCAATATCTTTGTAGTTCAAATCATAATCAGTTGGCTTATCAAAAAGAAGTTTCAGTACATCTTTTTTTGAAATTTTCGACTTAATATTTATTTCTTCAAAAAGAATTTCCTTTTCATCATCTGTTAGTTCTCTTATTGCTTTATTTTTAAGATTGGTTAACTCAATATTATTTAAGATTTGCCAAATTTTAAATTCTTGGAACAGGGGAGAGGATCTAGGAATTACCCTCATTCCTCTCGTTTTCATTTTCTTTTTACCATCAATAATTATTTCAATTTGTTTGCTTTCAAATTCACAGAAACTGATTAATCCTTTTTGCGATTTTAATTTGCGTTGGTAGAAAATAATAACATCTCTTATTTTAGACTTTAATTCAGGAGTAAGTGCATTATGATACTTGGCTTGTACATCCCAGATGGAATTAAACTCATCTAAAAAATCTTGACGGTAAAATATTTGTTTCTTTAAACTTGTGTGAGGATTAATTTCTATTTGTTTATAAAGGTATTGCCCAACGGTAAGTTTTTGAAAAACTAATTCTTTACTTCTATCACCTATTGCACCAAGATATCCACTCGAAGAATTAATGTCATTATTTATCTCAATAAGTGATTCCGCAATTTCCCCTAGAGTTAATTGTTGGATTACTGCTTTACTTCTAAATTCAAATCGTTGCAATTTTTTTTCATCCGATTTACCTTTTAATTCAGGAGTTTCGATTTTTAGAATTTTAGAAAAATAGTCGGAAGTAACTTTTTTAGTTTGACCTTTTAATTTTTCATATACTTCATTGGTAAGAATATCGGAATAAAATTGTTTTTGGAGATTCCATATCTTGTCAAATTCGGCTTGTAAATCGGAACGGTAAAAATCAGGAATGAATTTTTTGCCATTTGTTAATAGCTCATAAACAAATTGCCCCGGAGTTTTATTATCTTCATATAACTGCATCGCAATAGCCATACCATCTATTAATTGCCCTTCATCTTCACCTTTTGCTTTTCTACTGCTTTTATATCCTCTTTTTTTATTAATCATTAAAAGTACACGTACAAACTCGTCTAATCGGATTTCGGTTGTTGCAGCGAGGGCTCTATTTTTATATGTTTGAAATGTGGTATGATTACCTTCTTCTGAAAAAATAAAATCATCTGAAATAATCGAATGGTTTTTTAATTCTTCAATTAAATTATCTCTTCTTAGTTTATAGCGCTGTAAGTTTCTTCTTGCGCTTCTTTGTTTTGTTCTACCAGCATTTGGAGATAAGCCTTTTCCACTTTGAAAATCTTCTTCAGGTGTCATTGACGCAGATATTTTACCTGATTTATCTACTTTAACTAAGTTATCACCATATTGAATAATTCTTGATCCAATCTTTATGATTGAAGATTTTTCGTTTTCATTTTCTGCTTCATTAACTAATGCCCATCCTATTGAAGCATTTCCCAAATCCAATCCTAATATTTTTTTCATAACAAATATTTTTATACGTTTGTATTACATTTTGAAGCAAATCACAATAAGGATTATTCCGTTGTGAAAACATCTAAGGCGGGAGAGCAATCTCTCGCCTTTTTCTTTCCCCTCAAAAGTAAAACAAATAATCAGTTAATAATATATAATAGAAGTTTATTAGTTCACTTGATATTTGATCGATAAAACATATACTATAAGGTTTGTGTAATGCTTTCAATTCGGTAACTTTACATTTTACAAAACATATTTATGGACGATAAATTATTTGAAATTGCCACTCTGCTTTTGCCATCGGCAATTGTATTTGCTACTGCTTATTTTCTGATAAAGAAATTTTTAGATCAAGAGTACCAAAAAAAATTATTGGAACTAAGACGAGAAGCGCAAAAAGATATTTTGCCCATTCGCTTGCAGGCTTATGAGCGTATAACACTATTGCTCGAAAGAATTGCGCCCAATAATCTTGTAATGCGTGTTTACGACAAAAATAAAAATTTTAATGCTCAAAAATTTCAAGAAGAATTATTAAAAACCATTCGTACTGAATTTGATCATAATCTTTCACAACAAATTTATATTTCTCAAAATACTTGGACATTGGTAAAGAATGCTAAAGAATCAATTATTAAATTGGTAAATATGGCCTCTATTAAAATTACGGATGGAGCTCCTGCAATAGAGTTAAGTAAATTAATGTTGCAAATGGTTGCTGAAGCGAAAGAGTTGCCAACGGATATAGCTTTAAAACAGTTGAAAGAAGAGGTGAAAACGTTATTTAGATAATTAGCTAATGTGATGATTTGTTAATTAGAATAGGATTATTTTGTATAAATTAAACTTGAACTTTAAACATTGAACTTTAAACCTCATACAACCGATTCCGGTATAGAAATAAAAAGAATCTATCCTACAATAGATGTGGTAAAAGAAGAGCCTGGAAAATATCCTTATACAAGAGGTGTGCAAGAAGAAATGTACCGTACCAAATTATGGACGATGCGCCAGTATGCCGGATTTTCTACGGCCGAAGAATCAAATAAACGCTATAAATATTTATTGCAAAATGGAACTACCGGTTTATCAGTAGCATTTGATTTGCCCACACAAATGGGTTATGATTCGTCTCATGCATTGGCCGAGGGAGAAGTTGGAAAATCAGGTGTGGCTATTGATACATTAAAAGACATTGAAATTTTATTTGAGGGCATTGAATTGGATAAGATTACAACTTCAATGACTATTAATTCTACTGCATCTATTTTATTAGCCATGTACATTGCCTTGGCAAAAAAACAAGGTGCTGATTTAAATAAAATTTCAGGAACCATACAAAACGATTTGCTAAAAGAATATGCCGCAAGAGGTACCTATATTTATCCGCCTCGCAATTCTATGCGCATTATTACAGATATTTTTGAATACTGTAATAAAGAATTACCCAAATGGAATACCATTTCAATTTCTGGTTATCATATTCGTGAAGCAGGAGCGAATGCGGTGCAAGAATTAGCTTTTACTTTAGCCAATGGCAAGGCGTATGTTAAAGCAGCGATAGAAAAAGGATTAGACATCAATCAATTTGGCTCTCGACTTTCATTCTTTTTTAATGCCCACAATAATTTATTTGAAGAAGTTGCCAAATTTAGAGCTGCCCGTAGAATGTGGGCAAAGATCACTAAAGATTTAGGTGCTACAGATGCTCGTGCGCAGATGTTACGTTTTCACACACAAACAGGTGGATCTACGTTAACGGCACAACAACCACAAAACAATATTGTTCGTGTAACGCTTCAAGCGCTTTCTGCTGTATTGGGTGGCACACAGTCTTTACATACCAATGGCTATGATGAAGCAATTTCATTACCAACAGAAGAAGCTGCAAGAATTGCCTTGCGCTCTCAACAAATTATTGCGTATGAAAGTGGCGTAACGGATACTGTTGATCCTTTATCGGGTTCTTATTTTGTTGAAACTTTAACCAATGAGGTGGAAGCTGCTGCTTGGGTGTACATCCATAAAATTGATGCAATGGGAGGGGCCATTGCAGCTATTGAAAAAGGATACATGCAGCAAGAAATTGCGCATTCAGCCTATCAATACCAAAACGATATTCAAAAAAACGAAAAAATAATTGTAGGCTTAAATAAATTTCAGGCTCAAGAAAAACCCATTGAAAATGTATTCTCCGTTGATGATGCTATTGCAAAATTACAGATTGAGAAATTGAATAAAATTAAATTGAATCGCAATAATAAGGCTGTTGAAAACCTCCTTGCTAAAATTGAAGCTACAGCAAAAACACAAAATAATTTAATGCCTGTTATTATTGAAGCTGTTGAGGCCTATGCAAGCTTAGGAGAAATTGCTGATGCTTTACGAAAAGTATTTGGAGAGTATAAAAGTTAAGTCACGCTGCATTTGTTTCAGCATCTATTTTTCGTCAGTCCCATCAATATCATTTGAACGCAACTGAACGGGTTCACTTTTCTTTCTTGCTTTCATGTTTAACATTTCTACCAATAAAGAAAAGCCTACGGAACTATAAATAAACCCTTTTGGAATTTCTTGGTGAAAAGCTTCTGAAATAAGTACCATTCCAATCATAATTAAAAATGACAAAGCGAGCATTTGTAATGTGGGATGTTTGTTAATAAACCTGCCCACATATCCTGCAAAGCTCATCATAATGAGCATTGAAATAATCACTGCTATTATCATCAATAAAACTTCTTTTGTTAAACCAACGGCTGTAAGAATAGAATCGAAAGAAAAAATGATATCGATAAAAACAATCTGCATGATCACATTCAGCATGCTCGTACTTTGCTTTTTTATTTTTGTTTCTTTTTCACCTTCTAATTTTTCATGTATTTCTAAAGTTGTTTTAATGAGCAGAAATATACCTCCTCCAAATAATATTAAATCTCTTCCTGTTGCTTCAAAAGATCCAATTGAGAATAATGTTGCTTTTAAACCCATAATCCAGCTTATGCTTAATAGAAGTCCAATTCTAAAAATTAGTGCAAATAACAAGCCTATTTTTCTGGCTCTTTCTTGAGTATTTTCAGGAAGTTTGCCGGCAACAATGGCAATAAAAATAATGTTGTCGATACCTAAAACAATTTCTAAAAAAGTTAGGGTTAAAATAGCAACCCAGCTGGTGGGCTCTAGTAATATGCTAAAGTTAAACATGGGCACTTAATTTTAATTCAATTAACCTTTAATAAATGAAACTTATCAAATTTAATAATAGAATAATAAGAGTTTTCTAAAGCACTTGTTTTAGAGGTGCGTGAAAATAGATAATGTGTATGCAAAGATTGAAAAGGGGTATCTTCAATTTGATTCATAAATTTTTTGCCATTGGATTTAAGTAAGCCTAACATATAATAGCTCAAATCAAAACCTACAAATGCATATTTATCAGGTTCTGTTTTATAATGATTTTTAAAAGATGCTATAAAAGCTTCTGTTTTGTCATTATCGTAATCAACATAAAAGGGACATGTATAAGCGTAATTTAAATTTTGTAAGTATTGTACTTCTATACTCTTTAATTTTTCCCAAGATGATAAACTAAATAAATGAATGTTATAGCTGTTTCTGCGAGAATTTAATTTGGCAATTACATTGGTTACAAAATCTTCTTGCGTTGAAAAAACAAGTATTGCATTTTTCTTTTCATCATTCAATAAATAGTCTATTCCATTTTTTGCAGAAGAATAATTAACAACCAGGATGTTAGAGGTATCTTTTAAATTGTGTTTGTATTCTTCAATTAATTTTTTTTCATCCGCTCTATTATTATGTAAAATAATAATGTTTTGCTTGTAATAAGCCGTATCAATATAGCCGGCTAAGTAACTTAGTTCTGCATTTTTAGAAGGTGTTGATTTAATAATATTTTCTCTCGACAGAATTAATTCAGAATTGCTAAAAGGAGAAATAACAGGAATGTTGTATTTTTTTGCAGAGTCAGCTACCATTACTATATGTGAGGGAAAAAATGGGCCAATAATCAAATCCAATTCTTTAAATTCAGGCTTGTGAATGATTTGTTGTACCAGACTTGAATCATTTGCAGTATCATATACATATAATTGAATTGAGAGACCTCCTTTTCTTAAGGAATCAACGGCCAAAAGTAATCCCTCGTAAAATTTTGCTGCTACTTCTGAACTTTGATAAATAGTTTCATCGTCATAATCGCTAGTGTGATTTTCAATGGAATCGTTTTTACTCAAATAGAAAGGCAGCATTACAGCAATTTTGTAGGAAGAAGATAGATGCTTTTCTTCTTTTGCATCTTTTTGAATCTCTACCGTTGGTTCATCTATTTTTTTTTCAGGTTCAGAATTGGTAAGCTTTTTATTTTTTAAATATTTTCTTGGAATAACAATAATCTCCCCATATTTTAATCCATCACTACTTATTTGAGGATTAGCTGCTGTAATTTCATCAAGACTAATATCGTATTGCTTAGCAATAGAAAATAAAGTTTGTCCTTTCACAACTTGATGCGCAATAAATTTTTTGTAATCGATAGAATCAGGATTAATAACAGAAGGTTTAGAAGGTTTTACTTTTTCAATAGGGATGCGGAGCAATTGTCCGGGAACAATAACTTTTTCAGCTTCAGGATTTGCCAGTACAATTTCAGTTACTTCAACATGGTATTTTTTTGCTATGCTGTAGAGTGTTTGCTTTTCTTCAACCTTGTGCATGTAATAAATAGGCTCGTTTCCTACAGCTACTTTTAATGTACCTGATGAGGTGTTGTCTTTTTGTGCATATATGGAAGTAGCAAGCGTAAAGAATAATAAAAAGATTGAAAGATTGAAAGATTGAAAGATTAAAAGATTAGAAAATCCAAAGCGTTGAACCCTGAATTCTAATCTCTGAACTTTAAACTTTAAACTTGGAACTTGTAACTTTAAACGCTTCATCTTATTCCCATTCAATTGTTGCAGGAGGTTTTGAGCTGATATCATACACCACTCTGTTTACACCTTTAACTTTATTAATAATTTCATTCGACATTTTTGCTAAAAATTCATAAGGTAAATGGCACCAATCGGCTGTCATACCATCAGTAGAGCTTACTGCTCGCAGACATACTGCATTTTCATAGGTTCTTTCATCACCCATAACACCAACAGATTTTACAGGCAATAATATGGCTCCTGCTTGCCAAACCTTATCATAAAGATTGGCAACTTTTAGGCCATGAATAAAAATATGATCTACTTCTTGTAATATGTTCACCTTTTCGGGAGTAATGTCTCCCAAAATTCGAATAGCTAACCCAGGTCCTGGAAATGGATGGCGGCCCAATAAATCTTCATGCATACCAAGTGCTCTACCAACAAGTCGTACTTCATCTTTAAACAAAGTATTAAGGGGTTCTACCACTTTTAATTTCATTTTTTCAGGTAAGCCACCCACATTATGGTGTGATTTAATAGTTGCTGAAGGACCTTTTACGGAAACTGATTCTATCACATCAGGATAAATAGTGCCTTGAGCAAGCCATTTTACATCTTGTATTTTGTGTGCTTCTTCATCAAATACTTCAATAAAAACACGTCCAATGGTTTTGCGTTTTTTTTCAGGATCATCAATATCTTTTAATTCATCCCAAAAACGTTGTTTTGCATCTATGCCTTTTACATTTAAACCCATATTGGCATATTGTGTAAGCACATTTTCAAATTCATGCTTTCGTAATAAGCCATTATCCACAAAAATGCAATACAAGTTTTTTCCAATAGCTTTATTTAATAATACGGCCGTAACACTTGAATCTACTCCTCCTGATAAACCAAGCACTACTTTATCAGTACCTAGTTTTTCTTTTAAAATATGAACAGTCGACTCAATAAAAGAAGCAGATGTCCAAGATTGATTGCATCCGCAAATGTCTACCACAAAGTTTTTAAGTATTATTTTTCCTTCTAAAGAATGGGTTACTTCGGGATGAAATTGAAGGCCATACGTTAATTCGTTCTCAATATGAAAACCTGCTACTTCAACATCTGTGGTACTTGCAATTTTTTTGTACGATGCAGGAATTTGTTTAATTGTATCGGCATGGCTCATCCATACTTGAGAATTTTCAGCAATATCTTTCAACAATGCATGATGATGGTCGATAAAAGCTAAATTAGCCCTACCGTATTCACGTGTTTTTGAAGCTACAACCTCTCCACCAAATTTTTGTGCTAAAAGCTGTGCTCCATAGCAAAGGCCAAGTATTGGGAGTTTACCTCTTAAAGCCTGTAAGTCTATATCGGGTGAATTAGATTCTCTTACAGAAAAAGGGCTTCCTGAAAGTATAATCCCTTTGTAACTTTGAACCTTAAATTTTGAACTTTGAACAAAGTTAAACGGGTGAATTTCACAGTATACATTTAACTCTCTCACTCTACGAGCTATAAGCTGAGTATACTGAGATCCAAAATCGAGAATAAGAATAGTTTCTTGCATAGGCGACAAAGATAAAAAATTTGTTGTTTGGGCTGTGGTAATAGGTAAGAAAATTGGAAAAACAGTCAAATAGGCCTACCTTTGCTGAGGTTTTAAAAACATTTATTTATGCAAAAAAATTATCAACGTTTATTGTGGGCCATAACAATTGGCTTGCTTATTTTAAATTCTTGTACAGATCCCAATTCAGATTCAACATCCGATACTACTGATCCGGTTATCACTTTAAATGGAGATAATCCTGATACTACAGATTATGGCTATACCTATTCAGATCCCGGGGCTACTGCAACCGATGAAACAGATGGAGATATAAGTTCTTCAATTACTACAAAAGATGATTTAAATGTAAATCAACAAGGTACGTATACAATAACCTATAGCGTAGAAGATGCTGCAGGAAATAAAGCAAGTGCTATGCGTTCTGTGTATGTATACAACCCCAATCAAGTAGCAGTAGCATCAATTGTGGGAAGTTATAGTGTTTATGAAAACTGCAGTGGAAATATATATACCGAAGGGGCTGTAATTTCTTCAGATCCGGATGATGATGAAGATTTTTACATTGATCATTTTTTCGATGGATTTTTAGATAATATACATTGCACCATTAACGGAACAAGTATTGTTATGGAGGATCAAACTTTTGAAAATGGAGCATACAGTATCATTGATGGATGGGGAAATATTTCTATTTCTGGTAGCACAGTAAGTATTACCTTGTCTTATACTTATAGAGATAATTCAGACAATACAACTCAAGTTTGTTCTTCCACTTATACAAAATAGTTGTTGGTTGTTTGTTGCTAGTTGTTAGTAAAAAAAATAATTGTATGTTTTTTCTGAACAACGAACAATAAACAACAAACAACGAACAACAACCAGTATGTTATTGCAAAATAGAGTAAATAAAAAGGAGCTTAAAAAAAGAATTCAAGAAGAAAATAGTAAGCGTATTACCATTTCGTTTTACCGGTATGTAATTATAGAAAATCCTCAAGAGCTGCGTGATAAATTATTTGTTGAATGGAGTGGAATTTCAGTTCTAGGACGCACGTATATTGCTCGCGAAGGTATTAATGCACAGATTAGTGTTCCTGAAGAAAAATTTGAATCATTTAAAGAGAATTTGTTTTTAGATTCTCGTTTTGCAAATATTCCAATAAAAATTGCTGTTGAAGACAATGGCAAATCCTTTTATAAACTCGCCATTAAAGTTCGGCACAAAATAGTTGCTGATGGTTTAAATGATGATGCATTTGATGTAAGCAATGTGGGTAAACATCTTACAGCAAAAGAATTTAATGAGGCAATGGAAAGTCCAGATACCATTGTTGTAGACATGCGCAATCATTATGAAAGTGAAGTGGGGCGTTTTGAAGGCGCCATTTGTCCGGATGCTGATACTTTTCGTGATGAGCTGCCTCTTGTGATAGAACAATTAAAAGATAAGAAAGACCAAAAAATATTGATGTATTGTACGGGTGGTGTACGATGCGAAAAAGCGAGTGCCTATTTAAAACACCAGGGATTTAAAGATGTAAATCAGTTGCATGGGGGCATAATTGATTATGTTCGACAAATAAAAGCCGAACACTTGCCTTCAAAGTTTATTGGTAAAAACTTTGTTTTTGATGAACGTATGGGTGAGCGTATTACTGAAGATGTAATTGCAAAATGCCATCAATGCGGAGAGCCTTGTGATACCCATGTAAATTGTGCCAATGATGATTGTCATCTTTTATTTATTCAATGTACAGCATGTGCAGAGAAAATGAATGGATGTTGTACCCCTCAATGCAAACACATTGCTTCTTTACCCATTGAAGAACAAAGAATATTACGAAAAGGGAAAAAAAAAGAAGAAGCTCATTCTGTTTACAAAAGCCGTTTAAGGCCTAATTTATCAGAGATATTGGCTACTAAAAATGAATCTTCATAAATTATTTTCTCCAATAATTTTAGACGTTTATTCATACAACAATGCAAAATAAAAATATTACACTTCTTTCACCTGCCGGTTCTCCTGAATGTATTATGGTGGCTATTCAAGCAGGTGCTAATGCGGTATATTTTGGAATTGAACAATTAAACATGAGGGCAAAATCAACTTACAATTTTACCCTTGAAGAATTGCCTCAAATTGCAAAGCTTTGTCAAGAAAATAATATTAAATCTTATCTTACTCTCAATACCATTTTGTACGATCATGATATTGCATTAATGAAACGTATTGTTGATACAGCAAAAGAAAGTGGTATTGATGCTATCATAGCATGTGATCATGCGGTATTAAATTATTGTCGTAAAACAGGCATGGTAGCACATATTTCTACCCAAGCCAATGTTACCAATATTGAAACAGTTGAATTTTATGCTGCTTTTGCAGATGTAATTGTTCTTTCGAGAGAATTAAGTTTAAAACAAGTTGCTGATATTTGCAGAGAAATAAAAAGGAGAGAAATTACAGGCCCATCAGGTCAATTAATTAAAATTGAAATATTTGTTCATGGGGCCTTGTGCATGGCTGTTTCTGGCAAATGCTATTTAAGTCTGCATTCTAATTTTTCTTCGGCTAATCGCGGTGCATGTGTGCAAAATTGCAGGAGAAAATATAAGGTTACTGACGAAGAAGGCAATGAACTGGAAATAGATAATGAATACATTATGTCGGCCAAAGATCTTTGTACCATTGATTTTTTAGATCAAATACTTGATTCGGGGGTTGCTGTTCTTAAAATTGAAGGCCGTGGCCGTTCGGCTGATTATGTTTATACCACTACACAATGTTACCGCGAAGCCATAGATGCCTATTTTGATAAATCGTATACCAAAGAAAAAATGGATGATTGGAAAACACGTTTAGATACCGTTTTTAATAGAGGCTTTTGGGATGGGTATTATTTAGGAAAAGAGATGGGAGAATGGCATAATGAAGACGGTTCTAAAGCTACCAAAAGAAAAATATATGTTGGAAAAGGAATTAAATATTTCGACAATGTAAAAGTGGGGGAATTTAAAATTGAAACCCATTCTTTAATGGTAGGTGATGAAATTTTAATTATTGGCCCCACTACAGGCCTTATTCAAACTTCAGTTGTCGAACTTCGTTTAAATGATAATAATGTTGAAAAAGTTCAAAAAGGAGATACCATATCAATACCCATATCAGAAAAAATTAGACCATCTGATAAATTATACAAATTAGTTGATGCCTAAAAATGCTTAGAATAATTCATTACCGATCAAAATGTATTGGATGCAATGCTTGTGTTGAAGCAGCATACAATCGTTGGCGAGTTTCAAGACAAGATGGTAAATGCACATTGGTAGGAGCAAAAGAAAAAAAAGGAATTTATTCAATAACTGTTGGCGATGATGAGCTAGAAAGTAATTTATTAGCTGCTAAAAATTGTCCTGTAAATATTATTAAGGTCACAGCCATCCAAATAGAATAAGCGTTTTATTTACCCTCCATACAAATAAAGCTACACATCCCATAAGTGCAAGATTAAGAGATAAACTAAAAGGTCTGTAAACTTGTATTCCTAAAACGATGGTTGTAAGCACTAAAAACAAACATATAGTCGCTAATCTTTTTCTCAATACACGATATGGTTTTACAGAAGCAAGAAAATTATCCGGTACATTGGTTTCAGGTGTAAAATCCTTAAAAAACGAATCTATTTTGGGTTGAAGATGAAAATGCACAAACGAAAGTAAACCCATTAGTGTGAAAAGAATAATTGTTTTTGCAAGAAGAAAATAATTTGTCCATAATGCATTAATACCCCAATGACCAAATATAAGTAGCAAAATTCCTGACAAAAAAACGGAAATCTGAAAAACATAACATCTGGTTGCTCCATGGCGAATAATGTTTTCCATATAAGTATCCGTTCCATATATAAATTTAGCGCCAAGCAATGCACGTTCATTCACAACAATAAGATTAAATAAAGGAACCGACATAAACACAAAACTAAAAATATGCCATAATTTTAAAACCTGGTAAAGACTATCCATTGTTATTATTTTTAAAAAGTTAGTACCTTATCTGCATCCTTTACCATTTCATATAAATCATTCATCGTAGAAAGTGGACAAAGTTCTGTTCCGCTTGAATTACGAATTTTGAAACAAGTTCCACAAGCAAAAATTTCACCTTTTGCAGCAACAAATTTTTCCATCTGATCTTTAACATTAAATTTTTCGCTGCTTAATTGCTCTGATTCTACTCCTTTACCCAACAGAAAAACTTTTACCGAATCATTTTTACCAATACAGAAGTTTGCAAATCGAAAAACATTCCATGATGTTTCTGCATCATTAGAGGAAATAACTATAGCTATGTTCATACTTTTTTATTGTTTATTTATTGGATAACCTTTATTAATCCAATCTGTTTTAAGATTAGTTGAGAGATTCAAAAGTTTATGGTTAACAAAACCCATATCATTTAATAATTGAAAAGCCGGACGAACATTTGGGCAATGTTCAAAGGGGCAGCAACCACAGTAAATCACAATATTGGCATCCTTTTTATACTTGGCAAGTTCTTTTTTGAAATTTTCCATTCCTGTTTTTTCACTTGCAGGGCCTAACTCAATAGAACCAATGATACCGCCTCCAAAACCTATACTTAGTAAAATTGGCTTTGAACCATTCGGATCTTGTAATATTTTTGCAAGGTCTGCCGGATTTAGCAATTGTTTTTCCGACCATGGTTCTTTTGAATTTTGTTTAGTTAAATTATTAAAAGCGAATATTGCACCAACAACTAAAAAAACAAATATCAGTAGTAAATACTTTTTCATGTGTAGATTATTTATTTTAAAAATGTCATCCCGATGAATCGGGACGCTATGTTATCTTCATCAGTGTTTAATTACACATCGTTACTTTATGGTTTATTATTTTGGCATTAAAATTTTCTTGTTTTTGTTGTGATTATCTATCAATACCTCTCGCATTAAAGAACAAGCTTTTGATACTTTAAATGAAGAAAGAGAATAATAATTGCATCTACTGTCTTTTCTAACCTGCAGTATACCACACTTTACCATAATTGAAAGGTGTTGCGACAAATTTGATTTTAATTCACCGGTACTTTCTAATATATCAGTAAAGCATTTTTCTTTCTCTTGAAGCAAGTCTATTATCTCTATTCTTAAAGGGTGTGCCAAAGCTTTACATACTTCTGCTTGAAGCTTAAAAACATTTTTATTTGACATCGTTTAATGGTTTAATAGTTTATAAATCTATAAACTATTACTGAAATAAACACTATTTTTTTTCAATTAATTTAAAATGGCAATCACTTATCTTATGGGCAGTTCTAAAAATTGATTTTTTATGCCCTCATCCTGACCTTCTCCCAAAGGAGAAGGAAACTTAAATGATAATTTTTAGAACTGCCCTTATGCAATAAAAACGTAAACAAATTGAAAAAACATAATGGAAAACCATAGAAAAAGTCAATTTAGCTTTTATATTCCGCTTATTTATCCGATATTTGCAGCCTTATTTTTTAACTAAATCAAATAAAAAAGTACTGAGTTTATGGCAGTAACAATCAGATTACAGCGCCAAGGGCGCAAAAAGGCGGCCTATTTTCATATAGTTGCTGCAGATAGTAGATCTCCACGAGATGGAAAGTACATCGAAAGATTAGGAACTTATAATCCTAACACCAATCCTGCTACCATTGATGTAAATGCTGAAAAGGCATTAAAATGGCTTCAAGTTGGTGCTCAAACAAGTGATACTTGTAAAGCACTTCTTTCTTTAAAAGGTATAATGTATAGAAATCACTTGCAAAAAGGGGTTACTAAAGGTGCATTTAATCAAGAAGAAGCTGATAAGCGTTTTAATGCTTGGATGGGTGAAAAACAAAACAAAATTCAATCTGCAAAAGATTCGTTGCTTTCTGCAAAAGAATTGGCTTTAAAAGAGCGTTTAGATCATGAATCAAAAGTTCAAGAAGCTAAAAGAGCTAAAGTAGAAGCAAAACGTGCTGAAAAATTAGCAGCTACAATTGAAGCTATTCAAGAAGAAAAAACAGAAACTGTTGAAACAACAGAAGCATCAACTGATGCTGAGCCACAAGCATAAGACCTCTCCCTAACCCTCTCCAAAGGAGAGGGAATTGGGCTAGATCAATTTTATCACGATAGTTTTTTAATTTCTGTTTAAAACGCATAAATAATTTTGACCTGAAGGTGTTTGAATACTTTCAGGTCTTTTGTTTTACAAATGCCAATCCTAAAAACAGATTGTTTTCTTATAGGTTATATTAGCAAGCCTCATGGTCATAGGGGGGAGCTGCAATTGGTTTTACAAACAGATTTACCTACTAATTTCAAAGCTCCTAGCTTTGCTTTTGTTGAAATAAGTGAAAAACTAGTTCCTTTTTTTCTTTCCAAATTTGAATTTATAGTACAAGGTAAAGTAATTTTAGGTTTTGAGGATGTAAGCTCTCTTGATAAAGCCGATCGTTTTACTTCGCATCGAATTTATCTTAAAAAAGAAGCCATGCCTGCTTTTGAAGAAGAAGCGGATGAGTTTCATAATTACGAAATCATTGGCTTTACAGTAATGGATGAAAGGCTTGGTAAAATTGGCATAATAGAGGAAATAGAAGAAAACTCTCATCAACCCATGTTAATTGTAATGAGTGAAAAAGGTGATGAAATATTGATTCCTCTGGTTCCTGCATTTATCAAAAGAGTAAATAAAAAAAGTAAGCAGTTGAAAATGGATTTGCCGGATGGTTTGGTGGGGTAAATTATTCTTTTTTATTCCCCAATGTTCTCTTCTTCTATATAAAAATATATCCCCTATTGTTTTTTTTCTGATTTTTAATCATTTTAGTTAATTTTTAATTGATTGTTTTTCAACAAATTGAATTTGTTTTGCAAATTTTTTGAAATTAAATTGCTTAATAATTTATCGGATTATTGTAATAAAATGTACTAACTGCCATATCTCTAGAAAACTAGATTGATACCATAAACCCAAACAAAGTAAAAAGAAAAGCAATGAAAACAATCTATAACATACTTGGTTTTTTAGCGATAGGAATGGCTGTAAATGCACAGTCGATTCAGGAAAGCGTAGTTAGTTCTTTAAACGCTTCAAATATTAGTATATTGGATAAACAGGTGTCAGATAATCAAGATGTTGATGAAAGTGAATTGGTTTTGGTTCAGTCATTTAGTACAGGGGCTAGTTTAATTAGCCAAACAGATGGGGATAAAGTTGAAATAAAATCGTATCCTAATCCTGCAACAGACCATGTAATGGTTGAAATTCCTGGGCTTGCGGTTAATGATCATGTACAAATTTGGCTTTATAGCATGAATGGCCAATTGGTTGGCAACTGGACCTTGGTAAATTCTTTTGCTACTATTGGAAATGCATACCGATTAAATATTGAAAACCTCACAAAAGGTACTTATATATTACAAGTAAAAAATAACAGTATTAACTTAAATCAAACAAAACTTATTGAGAAATTCTAAAAAAACAAAATTCTACTTCATTGAGCCAGGCTAATGAAAGTAAAGAGAAAAAAATAGTATTAACTAAAACTAAACTTATTGAGAAAATCAAAACAGAATTTAGCAGTCATTGAGCCAGGCTAATGATGGTGAAAAAAAAAATTATTAACCTTAATGCCTTAAAGGAGGAATTATCTTATAAAACGTAAAAAATTAAAAATAAAAGAGCGAAATGTATGCGCATACATTTCGCTCTTTTTGTTTTTATTCAGCTACTACTTCAAAGTTAACTGCAGTTACCACTTCTTTATGAAGTTTAACATTAGCTTGGTATGTACCCAAGTTTTTAACATGATCAGCTTTTAAAGAAACTGCTTTTCTATCAATATTATAGCCTAATGCCATTAATGCATTTGCCAATTGAAGACTGGTAACAGAACCAAATATTTTACCTTCGGCACCTGCTTTTGCTCCCACTTTAATAACAACAGTAGCAAGTTTAGCAGCTAATGCTTCTGCTTCTTTTTTCAGTTTTTCTTCTTTGTGTCTGCGTTGTTTTACTACTTCAGCCAATGTTTTTTTATTGGATTCAGAAGCTTCAACAGCAAATTTTCTCGGAATAAGAAAATTACGACCATAACCATTTTTCACGGTTACTAATTCGTCTTTATATCCTAGATGATCAACATCTTGTTTTAATATCACTTCCATCGGTATTTTCCTCCTTTATTTTAATAAGTCAGTTAAATAGGGTAATAATGCTATATGGCGAGCTCTTTTTACTGCTTGTGCCACTTTTTTCTGATACTTAACAGAAGTACCGGTAATTCTGCGAGGAAGTAATTTTCCTTGCTCGTTCACAAACTTTTTAAGAAAGTCTGGATTTTTGTAGTCGATATACTTGATTCCACTTTTTTTAAAGCGGCAGTATTTTTTCTTTTGAACGTCTATCTGTATAGGCGTTAAATATCTTATTTCTGCTTCTTGACTCATGATTTAATTTTTTAAATGTTAGGCTTCTGCTTTTTCTGATTTATCTCTCTTTTTTTCTTCTTTAGCACCTTCGGCAGCTTTATTGCGCATTTTTAGGTTATAGGCAACAGCATGCTTATCAAGCTTAATAGTCATGTAGCGCAATACGCCTTCATCACGTTTGTAAGCTAATTCCAGATCGCCAATAAGAGCACCTTCATCTGATTTAAATTCAATCAAGAAGTAATAGCCTGTTGATTTCTTTTTTACCGGGTAAGCTAACTTTCGTAGCCCCCACTCATGTTCGTGTACAACTTCGGCTTTGTGCTTAGTAAGCAAGCCCTTGTACTTTTTTACCGCTTCCTTTATCTGTTTATCAGATAAAACGGGATTTAAGATGAAAACGGTTTCATACTGGTTTGACATAAATTCTGATTTTTTTAAGTTTTATAATTAAAAAATGAGCTGCAAAGGTACTACTTCTCTTTGGAATATCAAATAAATAAAAGCTCTTTTGTCCTGTAAATGGCCTAATTATTATGTATAAGCTTTTGTAAAATTACTTACATTTGCCCAATAGATGAGTTTGAAATTTTAACCTTCAATAAAAAGAGAACAAAACTACTGACCCATCAAAAAAGATATATGATAATGGACTTGTTTACAATAGAATATTGATATTCTTGCAAAACTTAACTTATGAGGATATACTTTATCGGTACGGTTGTGTTTTCAAAAATAATGTTGGAAAAATTAATTGCCGAAAATTCTAACATAATAGGGGTTACCTGTAAATCAAGCTCTTCGTTTAATAGCGACTATGTTGATCTAGCTCCAATTTGCATTAAAAATAATATCCCCTACTATTATGCTAATGACATTAATTCTGAAGAGTCGATAAATAGCATAAAAAATGCAAAACCTGACATTATTTTTTGTTTAGGTTGGTCTGAATTGCTGGAAAAAAAACTGCTTTCAATTCCTGTAATGGGTGTATTGGGATATCACCCGGCCGCATTGCCTAAAAACAGAGGCCGACATCCTTTAATCTGGGCATTGGTTTTGGGCTTAAAACAAACCGCCTCTACCTTTTTTTTTATGAATGAAAAAGCTGATGCAGGAGAAATAGTATCCCAAGAAATTATTGATATAGACTATCACGACTGCGCAATGAGCTTGTATCAAAAATTTACGGAAACAGCCCTTATTCAAATAGAGCAATTTCTTCCCCAATTGCAAAACAATACCTTTACTTTACAAAAACAAGATTTATCTTTATCTAATAAATGGAGAAAACGTTTTGGTATAGATGGGCAGCTTGATTTTAGAATGAGTAGCTACGCTATTTATAATTTAGTAAGAGCGCTTTCTAAACCTTATGTTGGAGCACATATCCTACATAAGGGTAAAGAAATTAAAGTTTGGAAGGCAAAAGAATATCTATTTACAGAAGATAATATTGAACCCGGTAAAGTATTAAAGATACAAGGTCATCATATAATTGTAAAAACGTATCAAGGAGCAATTGAATTATGTGAGCACGAATTTGAAACTTTACCAAATCCCGGAACATATTTATGAAGGAAAATGTATTAGTTATTTCTACTCATCCGGATGATGAAGCCCTAGGCTGCGGAGGTACTATTTTAAAATATAAAGCCCAAAATGTAAATGTAAGCTGGCTCATTATTACTGAAGAAAAGCAAATGGATTTGGAAACCGTGAGCAAGCGATTCGGATTCAGTTCAGTTTTTAATCTAGATTTTTTAAGTATGGAATTAGACAATGAGAAGTTGTCGTCATTAATAAAAAAGGTGAAAAATGTATTTGATCAAGTAAAACCTACCACCATTTTTTTGCCAAACAGAACAGATGCTCATTCAGATCATAGAGTTACTTTTAATGCAGTTATGGCTTGTGCCAAATCATTCAGAGCTCCATACATAAAAAAAATTCTTATGTATGAATGTATTTCTGAAACAGAGTTTGCTCCTGCATTACCCGAAAATATTTTTATACCTAATTATTATATTGATATAAGTGCTTACTTAAAAGAAAAAATTTCAATTCTAAATATATATCAATCTGAAATGGGAGAACACCCTTTTCCGCGAAGCGAAAGAAATGTTGAAGCACTTGCAATATTTCGGGGGGCTATTGCAGGTGTAGAATATGCAGAAGCCTTTCAATTGATTAAGTTTATAGATAAATAATTTTATTAAAAAATGTTCGAAAAAACATACCTAATTAGTTATAAGAAATCAGCCCGAGAAGCTCTCCGGCAGTTAAATGAGATTGGTACGCTTGAAGCCGTATTATTTATTTATGATGAACATTACAATATAATTGGTTCTTTGGCAGATGGTGATATTAGAAGAGGACTGCTACAGTTTTTGCAGATTGATGAACCCGTTTCATTGTTCATGAACAGGAATTTTCATTATTGTATCGAAAATATCAGTAATGATCAATTAATAAAGCTCAAATCTCTTGATATAAGATACATTCCTATTTTAGACAAGAACAAAAAATTAATTAAAATTGCAGATATATCCATTTTTAGAACTGTTTTAGGAATTGATGTTGCAATAATTGCCGGAGGTAGAGGAGAACGTTTAAAACCTCTTACTGATACTGTTCCAAAACCCTTATTAAAAATTGGTGAAAGGCCAATATTAGAACATACTATCGATAGGCTGATAAGTTTTGGAATTTCCAATTTTCATATTTCAATAGGCTATTTGGGTCATTTTATTAAAAATTATTTTGGGAATGGGAAACAAAAAAACATCTCAATAAAATACCTTTCTGAAAGCAAACCATTAGGAACTGTTGGGGCTTTAAGTTTGATAAAAAATATGAATAGCGATGTGCTATTGTTTATGAATTCCGATTTGCTAACCAATATTGACTTTGCCGACTTTTACGAAACATTTAATAAAAGCAATGCAGATTTTGCGGTAGCAACCATACCCTATAATATTAATGTACCCTATGCGGTAATGGAAATTGATAAAAATAATCAGGTAAGCAGTTTTAAAGAAAAGCCGATTTATACTTATTATTCAAATGCAGGAATTTATCTTATAAAGAAAAAACTTTTAAAACATATTCCCAAAAATGAAAAATTTGATGCAACTACTTTAATGAATAAGCTCATTGAAAAAAAATATAAAATAATCTCTTACCCAATTATTGGTTACTGGCTCGATATAGGTAGAATGGATGACTTTATTAAAGCACAACAAGATATTAAGCTCATCAATTTTTAAATAAAAACTAACATGCTAAATCCTCGCCTTGTTCATCAAAATTAATTTGGCTGTAATTAAAGCTAAAGTCGTTTTCGTTTCTTTTGATTTTGTCAAATCCATCTTCTTCAACCTCATCTTCTCCTGCAGCTACTTTTTGCTTTTCTGTAATATTTCTTGAGCTGCCATTTTTTATCAGGCGAGATTCATCCAAGCCTAAATTCAGGTGTAAATTCAGCATTTTAGCACCGGCTAATATTTCGTCCTGAATTTCATCAGTGGTCATTTTGGTCATGTTCAAGCAAAAATCTTGTCTTTCGGTAATATCAGTGAGGTATCTATCTTCATCAGTAATAAATCCATTGTCTTTTGCATACTGATACATGCCGGTGTATGGAAGAGGAAGCAAATAACCAATACTTGGATACAACTTATTTTCCAAACACATTTGAAAAGTTTTTCTAATGGTTTCTTTGGTTTCGATTGGATAACCAAATACAACACTGGTACTACTGATAATTCCGGCAGCTCTCAATACCCTTATTTGTTCTGCAAAATATTCCAGTTTAACTTCCTTTTCCATCATTTTTAAGATCTCTTCGTCACCAGACTCAAGCGAAAAATTTACAGAGATGCAACCCGCTTCTTTCATCTTATTCGCTACGCGCAACTTCTCTTCAAATGTAAATCTTGGATCTCCAAAAAGATCAGTTCTTACAGCCGCATTCCAATTAAATTTAAGGCCAGATTCAAGAATAGCATCACATAATCTTTCCGTTTGTTTCATGGATGCAAAACTTAAATCATCCCAGAAATTAAATAAGTTAGCCCCATATTTTTCTATATCTCTCTTTATTTCAACCATAATTTCTTCAGGCTTTCTTATTCTATAAGGATCATCCCAAAAAACAAAATGGCAAAAAGTACATCTTCTTACACAGCCTCTGGCAGTTGTTATTGGCATAATTACTACCTCATCAATATCTTTAATGGCGTTTGCTCCGTTTTTAGCTTTTTCATTGTATCTCTTCACATCAAAAAAGTCCCAGTTTACCATTGGAAATTCAGTTAACTTAGCTGCTTTTCTTTTAGGTGTTTTAACAATCTCTCCATTTCTTTTAAATGAAATGCCTTCTATTTGATCAAGGGATGTGTTATTTTCAAATGCTTTTAAAACTTCTAAACAAGTAATTTCACCTTCTCCCATTACAACAACATCTGCAGGTACATTATTTAAAAAAACCTCATAACAGGAGCTTGCTACAGAGTTTCCAACTACAATTTTTGTAGCCGGCTTGTATTTTTTAATGGTTTGGGTTATCCATTTAATCCATTTATAGTGGGTAACAATACTCCCATATAAAATCACATCATAATTAGAGTTTTTAATAAAATCTTCCACATATTCATCAGAATATTCATTGATATCAATATCTAATAAATCAAATGCGTATCCTCCAATCTCATTAGAATAAGTCATTACACTTGCCAATCCTACAGGTAATATTTTAACTTTAGCACCTTTACGGAGACACACATTGATGAATAAAATCTTCATTTATTTAAGTAATATAGTTAGTTACAAGCGTCAAAGGTACTCAATTTGGGTGAAATAAAAAACTAATAAAAGAATCAATAGTTAGAGATATTTCCTAATTTTAGGCCTATTATAAATGCATTTTGCAATTCTACAATTATGAATACAACAATGGTAAACCAAAGCTGGGATCCTGTTTGGGAAAACGTTTTTAAGGTTAGTAAATGGAGAGGATATCCTTCTGAAAATTTGGTTCGGTTTATGGCTAGAAATTTTTATTCTAAAAATAGAGGTGAGATTAAAGTTTTAGATGTGGGCTGTGGTTCGGGAGCCAATCTATGGTATTTATCAAGAGAAGGATTTAAGGCCTATGGCATTGATGGTAGTAAAACGGCTATAGAACTTGCAGAAAAGAAATTATCATTTGACAATCTTAAGGCTGAGTTACATGTTGGCGATGTTCTTGATTTAAATGTATTTCCGGATGGTTATTTTGATGTTGTTATTGATCTTGAAAGTCTTTGTACGAATAAAATGGAAGCAACAAGGAAAATTTTGTCTGAAATTTACCGGGTGCTCAATAATTCAGGATTATTTTATTCTGAAGCATTTTCAGAATTTCATACTGTTTTGCATACAGATAAAGGATATATACGAAAAATTAATAAAAAAGACCTTTGTGATCTTTATGATAAGTTTAAAATTAAAAACATTGACCTATCGGAGTATACAATAGATAATGGCATAAAAAAAGTAAGCGAATATATTGTTGTTGCAGAAAAATAATGTTTTATGAAATAACCATGCACGAACAGTGCACAAATACTGATGAAGATAGCATGGCGTACCATATGACATTTAAAAATCAAATTATCTACATATGAAATAGCCATGCACCTAACCTGTGAACAAACACTGATGAACATCGCATGGCGTATACCATATGACTTTTAAAAACAAATAATGTACATATGAATATGATTTTGACCAACACAAGCTGGGATCCTGTTTGGGAAGATGTTTTTAAAAATAATGAATGGGGTAAGTATCCGGCTGAAAGTTTGGTACGTTTTATAGCTCGAAACTTTTATAACAAAAATAGAAATCAAATTAGAATTTTAGAGGTAGGTTGTGGACCGGGTGCTAATATTTGGTATTTATCAAGGGAAGGGTTTCAAGCGTATGGAATTGATGGTAGTGAAACGGCCATAACCAGAGCTAAAAATCGATTAACCCAAGAAGGTTTAATGGCTGATTTAAGAGTAGGAGATGTGGTGAATTTAAACATGTTTACAGATGGTTATTTTGATGCAGTAATAGATGTTGAATGCATTTATGGAAACAACCAAGATAATGCCAAAAAGATTTATGCTGAAATTGCCAGGGTATTGAAAAAAGAAGGATTATTCTATTCTCGAACTTTTTCAGAGAAAAACGTGTATAGTCAAGAATCGGTTAAAATATCAGAACTGGAATATCAAGAAATTAAAAATGGCCCACTACAAGGCAAGGGCCTTGTACGATTAATGGATGAAAAATCCATTGAAGAGTTTTATAATAAGCACTTCAAAATCATAAGTATCGATCTTTTGGAATTTACCAATTATAATAGAACTCATAAAGTGAGTGAATACATCATCATTGCCCAAAAGTAATTTATGTTAAAGCATGACAAGGTTATTATTATTGCCGAAGCCGGTGTAAACCATAATGGAGATATTAACTTGGCTAAAAGGCTGATTGATGTTGCCAAACAAGCAGGTGTGGATTATGTAAAATTTCAAACATGGATAACAGAAGAACTTTTGCATCATGATGCGCCAAAAGCAAGCTATCAAAAAATAAATGATGGGGAAGATACTTCGCAATATCAAATGCTCAAACAGCTTGAGTTAAAACATGAGGATTTTAAAGAGTTGAAGGAATATTGTGATCAGCATCAGATAAAATTTCTATCTACTCCTGATGAAGAAAAGAGCCTTGATTTTCTTGTTGATGAATTAAATCTTGCAGTAATTAAAATTGGATCGGGAGAAATAACCAATATTCCTTACTTGCGAAAAGTAGGGCAAAAAAAAAGAGAAGTAATTCTTTCCACAGGTATGGCTACCCTTAAAGAAGTAGAAATTGCTTATCATACACTCATAGATAACGGAGCAACTAAGGTTTGTTTATTACATTGTACATCCAGTTATCCTGCTCCATTTGATTCTATTAATTTAAAGGCAATTCAAACCTTAAAAAACACCTTTAATACTATTGCCGGCTATTCAGATCATACTATAGGCACAGAAGTGTCAATAGCAGCAGTTGCATTAGGAGCTAAGATCATTGAAAAGCATTTTACCCTTGATCAAAACATGAAAGGTCCGGATCATAAAGCTTCTTTGTCGCCAGAAGAATTAAACTTGTTGGTAAAACAGATTAGAAATGTTGAAAAAGCAATGTTGGGTGATGGTATTAAACAGCCCACAGTTATTGAACTTGATATTAAACAAACCATTACCAAAGGCCTTTTTTGGAATACTAATTTAACAGGAGGCCAAATAATTACTCAAAATGATGTAACTTCAAAGCGGCCATTAATAAACGGAGGTTTTTCGGCATCACAATTTGATGAAATTGTTGGAAGAAAACTTAAAACTAATGTAAAAAAAGGCAATCCAGTTATAAAGAGTGAACTTGAATAAAAAATTAAACATAGCCGTTTTTACTTCTACACGTGCTGAATATGGATTGCTATTTCCTTTATTAAAAAAGATAAATGCTAATGCTGCATTTTCATTAAAACTTTTAGTTGGGGGTTCTCATTTGCTCCATTCTTATGGCCATACCATTGACTTTATTAAGAAAGATAATTTTCAAATTACATCGCTGTTTCCATTCTTAGAAGAAAACAAAAAAAATTATCATAAACATGATGAACTGTCTGTACTGTCAAAACAAATAGGTGATTATTTTTTGCAAGACAGGCCGGATATTATTTTAATATTAGGAGATAGGTACGAACTCTTGGCTATTGCTTCTGTTGCATTGGTGTTAGATGTTCCAGTAGGTCATATTTCAGGTGGCGATATTACAGAGGGCCTTATCGATAATCAAGTACGTCATGCCTTAGCAAAAATAGCACATCTGCATTTTCCGGCAACTGAAATTGCAAGAGATAATTTATTAAAGATGGGAGAAGAAAGCTGGAGAATTTGCCTGGCAGGAGAGCCCGGCCTTGATCAAATTCTTAACATGCAATATGTAAATAAAGAAGATTTGTATGGTGATTTAAATATTCCATTAGATAAAGAACTTATTATTGCCACCTTTCATCCTGAAACAATAGGTAATGAAATGAATCCTTCTTTTGTAACAAGTTTGCTTGAGCAATTGGTGCTGCACGGTTCTTTTCACGTGCTTGTTACTGCTTCTAATTTTGATATCGGTGGGCGGGAAATTAATAATGCCTTACTTGCACTCTGTGCAAAAAATAAAAATATTACGTTTAAAGAAAGCCTTGGTCAAACACGCTATTATTCGATATTAAAATATGCGTCTCTTATGATAGGGAATTCTTCAAGTGGCTTGGTTGAAGCCCAATCATTCAAACTACCTGTTTTAAATGTTGGAAAACGGCAGCAAGGAAGATTAGCCAATGCCAATGTAATGAATGTAGAACTTGATATTAAAAAAATAGTATCCGTAATTCCCTATGCATTAAGTGATGATTTTAAGGCTAAGTTTGTAAGCCAACCTAATAAATACGGTGATGGACATGCTGCAGATAGAATACTCAATTTTATCAATGAAAACATGAATCGAGCTTCCTTATTAATGAAAAAAGATGTGTTTTAACAGTGAAAAAAAAATCAATAAAATACATAGGGGGTGATTTTTGTGAATTAGATCATGCTAATTTTCTTCTAGGGAGCCATATAAATTCGCAATCTGATTTCTACTTTCCTAAGCAGATTAAAAATAAAAAAAGAAACTATTTTGAAACAGGATCGGATGCTTTTGCTGCTATTTTAGCATCACTCAAAAAAAATAGTATTCACTTATGGATTCCGGAAAACTTTTGCATGGAAAGTTTAAATAGGGTGTCCTATAAATTAAAACCGCTAAGTTTAATAGTTAAAAAGTACAGCAATCTTGATGTTCTTAAAAATTCAATTGGTGAATCGGATGTTATTTTGTTTGTCCATTTTAACGGGTATCAAAATTTACAAATTCAACAATTAAATTTAATCGCAAAGAAAAAGGGAGCTATCGTTATTGAAGATTTTGTACAAGCACCTTTGGATATTAATAAATTTCAAGGAGACTTTGCATTTAATAGTTTTCGAAAATTTTTGTTTTTAGAACTATCTGTTGCTTATTTAGATAATGTTGGTATTTCAAAAAGAGAAATGAAAACAACTTATTTTAATTTAAAGAAAGAAGCTGGATATTTTAAGGAATTATATTACAAAAATAGAGATGAAGTAGCGGAAGCTAAGTACCTTTCTCTTTATAAAGAGGCTGAGGAAAGCTTAAATAAAATAGATGAAATTATAATTGCTCAAGATTGTGAAATGAAAATTCTTAATAGTTTAAATTTAGATGCAATAAAACAAAAGCGAATAGAAAACTTTAATTATTTAAAAGAAAAAATAGACAAGGTATCTCAATTAACATTAATAGAAGGAGAATACATGTATGGTATGGTGAAAGCTAAGTGTAGAAATGAATTAAGAAATTACTGTTTTAATAGTGGTGTTTTTCCGGCAATTCATTGGTTAGATGCTCATTCAAAAGAGAGCGAGATATTATTAAGCTTTCATATTGATCAACGATATGATTTTGAAGATATGGATAGATTGAATGCGGTTATAAAAAAATTTTATTTAGGAAATTGAAAATAACGATATTCCATAAAGATAATTTTAGTCAGTACAATCAACTGTTATATAATTTTCAGTTGAAATTAGATATATACTATCAACCTGCTTTTTTACAATTAGATGCTGAAATTCAAAAAGGCCAATATGAAATTTTTGTTGCGGAAGAAGATAGTTCCATTTTCATCTATCCTTATATAAAATTAGGTTTTGATAAACCATTTTCTTCCTATTATGATTTGTCATCACCATATGGGTATTGCGGCCCCTATTGTAACGATGAAAGTTTTTTTTTGAAAGCTGAAAATGCATTTTTAGCACATGCTGAACAAAGCCATTTTGTTTCAGAATTTGTTCGTTACCATTACTTATATAATACAGATAAACGCTTTTCCATCGAAATTGATAATTTTTATAATAGAACTATTGTATTATTAGATTTACATCAAAATTGGGATGTGATTTGGAAAAACCAGTTCAGCCCTACCAATCGTAATCTTGTAAGAAAACTTGAAAAAGAGGCTTATCAATTTGAAATTTCCAATTCTACCCAATCATTAGAGGAATTTATATTAATGTATAATGAAACGATGAAAAATGTAAATGCAAATGCATTTTATTATTTTCCCCGTGATTATTATTACAAGTTATTTGATGAATTAACAGATACAGTTTTTTTGGCTAAAATAGTGAGAGAAGGAGTAACTTATGCTTCAGCTCTTTTTTTTGCATGTAATAATATTGTTACCTATTATCTTTCTGCCAGGAATTTACAGTTTTCAAAAATTCCTGCCGGCAATTTGCTATTAACAAATACAATTAAATGGTCAATAGATAAAAAAATGAAATGGTTTAATTTAGGTGGTGGTATTACTAACAGAAAAGAGGATGAATTGTTTATGTACAAGCAAAAATTTTCAAAAACGTATTCTAATTTTTTCATTGGAAATAGGATACATCATAAGGAAGTATACAATACTATTGTAGCATCATGGATAGCTGAACATGGGCAAGATGCTTATAATAGCAAGAAAAAATTACTTCAATTTTACAGATGATTTTTAAATTATTTTTATGAACATTTTAGTTACTATATGTGCAAGAGGAGGCTCAAAAGGAGTTCCAGGTAAGAATATTAGAAAATTAGCAGGCCTTCCTTTGTTGCATTATTCTTTAAATCATGCTCGTTTATTTGCTGAAAAATACAATGCTCATATAGTGCTTTCAACAGATAGTGATGATATTGCTAAAGTGGCTGAAGCATTTGGATTACCTACTGAGTATAGACGGCCAATAGAATTGGCCCAAGATCATTCCGGCAAGGTAGATGCATTGAAACATGTGCTAGGTTATATGGAAAATAAAGGACAACTAAAATATGATTATCTGCTTGATTTGGATGTAACCGCACCATTGAGAACGCTTGAAGATTTAGATACTGCATTTCAAGTTTTATTAAAAGATGAAAATGCATATAATATATTTTCAGTATCTGAACCTCATCGAAGCCCCTATTTTAATCAAGTTGAAAAAAAAGAAAATGGATATTATGATCTGGTAAAACCACTAGGAAATATTGTTTCAAGGCAGCAAGGCCCTAAAGTGTATGACATGAATGCTTCTTTTTACATTTATAGAAGATTTTTTTTTACCAATGAATTTGTAAAGCCGGTAACACAAAAATCTCTTATTTATTTAATGCCTCATATTTGTTTTGATATAGATAATGAAACCGATTTTTTAATGATGGATTACTTAGTAGCTAACAATAAATTAGGGTTTAAAATATGAACGTCCTTATTATAGGCTTAGGGTCTATTGCCAACCGACATATTAATACTCTTCATAATTTACTCAGAGAGGATGTTCAGTTCTATGCGCTTCGTAGTAGCAAATTTTCGCTACCTAAAGATACTATTGAAAATATTTATAGTTTAGATGAATTAAAAATAGATCCTGACTTTATAATTATATCCAATCCTACCATTTTACACGAAGAAACAATTATAGAGTGTTTAAAATTTGAAAAGCCATTATTTATCGAAAAGCCCTCTTTACATTCTTTAAAAAATGCAGCAAAAATTGCAGATGAAATAAAGCAAAAAAATATTTTAACGTATGTAGGTTGTAATTTGAGGTTTCACCCAGCATTAAATTTTATAAAGAAATTAATTGCTACTTCAAATATTTCTAAAATAAATGAAGTGAATGTGTATTGTGGCTCTTATTTGCCGGAATGGCGGCCTCAACTTGATTTTAGGAAAAACTATAGCGCCAATGTTGAAATGGGAGGTGGAGTTCATTTGGATTTAATTCACGAATTGGATTATGTATATTGGATGTTGGGTTGCCCTATAAATGTTCAAAGAACCTTTCGGCATAATTCACATTTGAAAATATCAGCAATAGATTATGCTAATTATTTACTTGATTATAAGGATTACATGGCTAATATAATTCTTAACTATTATAGGCGAGATGCAAAAAGAAGCCTTGAAATTATTTGTGAAGATGCTACTTACCAAGTAGATTTGTTGCTTGAAGCCGTCTTTAAAAATAAGGAATTAATATTTGGAGATGAGAAAAAGAAGTTAGATGTTGATGCAATGTATGCGCTACAAATGAAATATTTTTTAGATTCTCTAAATAAAAAAAAATCAATGAACTCTTTTGATGACTCATTAGAAGTTCTTAAAATCTGTATTGGAAATTAATAAAGTGTAATATGTTACGTTTAAAAGATAAAATAATTATTGTTACCGGTGGTAAAGGTTTGTTGGGAGCAGCCTTTGTAAAGGATATTATAAAAGAAGGTGGCATTGCTATAAATGCTGATATTTCATCTGAAAATGATTTAAATAAATTTGAAATTAAAACCGATATAACTTCTGATGATTCAATTCTAAAAACAGTAGAAAGTGTTTTGAATACATTTGGAAGAATTGATGGCCTTGTAAACAGCGCCTATCCCAGAACATCAGATTGGGGCAATTCATTTGAAGATTTTTCGCCTGACTGCTGGCGAAAAAATTTAGACATGCAATTAACCAGCTATTTTGTTTTTTGTCAAACAGTTTTAAAACACATGAAAAAACAACAATCAGGTTCAATTGTAAATATAGCATCTATTTATGGCGCAGTTGGGCCTGATTTTAGTATTTATAAAGGTACCCAAATGACTAATGGACCGGGGTATTCAGCCATAAAAGGAGGTTTGATTAACTTTACTCGTTATTTGGCATCTTGCTTTGGTAAATACGGGATAAGGGCTAACTGTGTTTCCCCGGGGGGTATTTTTGATAATCAAAATCCGGTGTTTGTTAAAAATTATGAAGAAAAAGTACCTCTTAATAGAATGGGTACACCCGATGATGTAGCACCTGCTGTATCATTCTTATTGTCAGATGAAGCCCGGTACATTACCGGGCATAATTTAATGGTTGATGGAGGATGGACAGCTATTTAATTTATTTCTAAATGATGAGCTTGCAAATATCTCCCATTGCCGACCATATTGTTAACAATATGATTATGGTTTCCGGAACTGAAAGATCAGGAACTACTATTGTTGGAAATTTAATTGGTACTGCCCAAGGCGTTGAATATAGTTTTGAACCGCCTACACTTATTGCACTTACTTCTATTATTAATCAGTGCAATGGTAATGAAGAAAAAGATCGTTTACATTTATTATTTAAAGCTTATTGTTATGAAGAACTGCTAATTGGAGCTATTACAGGCCGGTATTTAAATTTTAATAAAGGAGACGACAGCTATATAATGAATATAAAAGACGAAATAGAAATTCATAATAGACTAGAGGGAAAATACAGAAAAAAGGATATTGAAAATACTATTGATAAAATAAGGCTGGCTGTTAAACTTCCTAATGCAATCATGGCATTAAAAAGTTTAAGTATTTCTTTTCCTACTATCTCAAATGTTATTACAATAAGAAATCCTAATGATATTATTAATTCTTTTTTGGAGAAGAAATGGTATAACAATGTTTCAATAAAATCGCCAACAGTTTTTTGGCCCTATACAATATTGAAGGATTATAAAGTTCCTGACTGGGTACCCTATGAAAAAGCAGAATGGTGGTTAAGTATAAGTGAAATAGATAAAATTGCATACCATATTCTAATCAATTGGGAATTTATTGCTAATCTAAAGCATAAAATAGTGGTGAGGCATGAAGATTTTGTGGCTAAGCCTGAAAATATTACTTCTCAATTATTTGAAAGTTTGAATTTAGAACCTACACTAAAAACAGCACAGGTATTAAAAAAAGTAAAAAACTATGAAATAAAGCATTATCCTGATGTGCTTTCAAGGGTGGAAGAAAAAATGCGAAATCGTTTACAAGAATTATTTGCCTGTATTTAGGAATTTAACTTTTTTTCAAGATGGAATAGTACTTCATCAGTATCAAGCCAGGTAACTATTTTCGATTTTTCTTTTTCCAAGCTGGATTCAAACAACTCTTCTTTTCCTTTTTCTACCAAAGCAACAAAGAATTTATCTCCTATGGTTTTAACGAGTACAGATCGTAAGTTAAATCGTAAAAGCCTTGCATTCATTGATGGCGTTGCATAAAACCCCCATTCTCTCTTCACTACATCATATTCTACTCCCCCCTTGCTAATAAAAGTAACTTGTTCATTAGGTTCCAAATCAATTTGGGCCATATCTATATGAAACATGTCTTTATTAATTCCCGTTACAAATTTCCTAGGCGGATTACTTAAGATAAAGTTCATGATGAAAGATTGTTACAGTTCAGATATTAACCCGTCAAAAGTAAGAAAAATACTCCCTTACTTAAAACTAAAACTTCAAGAGTAGTGGGAAATGCAACATTTATGCACAATAGTTCACAAAGAGCAATGAAAATAGCATGAGTGTTCCATTTGACCATTTAAAAACAAATTATTTTCAGATGAAAATCCCCAATGCTTACATCTCAATAAAAGAGAGTGATTAGTGGCCCCAATCTTTAAAAATAATCTTTACCTTTGCAAGCTCTTATTCAATAACATGTTTACATGTTGTAAGAGAATATCAAACACCCTTAAACCCTATTTAATAAATATTTGTATTTCATGTTAATTGCTATCAAAGAGTTTTTAAGAAGAATACAATGGTCCATTTTTCCGAAATCCAGGAAAAGACACTTGCCTATAGCCTACGGTATCAATTTTGAAAGATTTATTGGCCATCTTAATGCTTACTGGAAAAATAGAAGTGATAAGTTGGGTAAACATCATGCTTCTAATGGTATTTTATTAGTATCACAAAGAGAACATAAAGCAAGCGATAGAATTTATTTGAAAAACAGCATAGCTTATTTTATTGCACAGCATAAAAATTTAAAATTAAAAGGCCTATTAGAAAGATTTCATGATGATAATGTATACCACATGAGTAAAAGTGTTGGGATGGAAAGCTTTATTAGTATGCAAAATCCTCACTATGACATTATTTCAAGAATTAAAGCCTTGTTTGTATCTCTCTATTATTTTTTTAAATACAATACCGGAAAAAAACTTTTAAGCCTTAACCATAATAATATTCATATTGGCGAATCAATATTAGATACCATTATTAATTTTGGCGATACTCACATTGAAAAAATAACATGGCCTATGTACCATGTTTACTTTAATATTTTTTTCGATTATTATAAAATAACTCAACTTCTAAAAAAAGAAAAAAATATTAAATACTTCTTATTACACCTCGAAGAAACAGTAAACAACAATAGAATAATTTGTCAGGTAGCTTCAGCAAAATTTAATATTCCCTTATATGTTGTATACAATAACAAAGGAGGCCATGTTGCCATTAAAAAATATGCAACTTATGAAGATTTTTTGAAACATAGATTTATTACACATGTTCCGGAATATGTTTTAAAGGATTTTGAATGTAAGCCCGAATTGAAATCTTATATGTTAAGGGAGTGTGATAAAGTTCTTGACTATTACCATAATCCCAAAGATATTTCTACAGAAAACTACTATGCTCATTATCCCGACCGAAAAGTAATGACAAGAGATGAGTTTTATGATCAATATAATTTGAATAAAAAACTACCACTCGTTGTAATAATGAGTCATACCTTTTATGATACACCGCATGGGCAAGGCGAACTCCTATTTGAAGATTTTCTTGAATGGTTTGTTGAAACCCTAAAATTTATAAAAAATATTGATACTGTAAATTGGGTTATTAAACCTCATCCTCATGAATATGTAGATAGTGTTCAATCGCGCGTAAAACAAAATACGCATGGAGAGTATAAAAAAATTATCACAAAAGAATATTCAAATATCAGAATATTAAATAATGACATAAAAACAAAAACATTTTTTGATATTGCCGATGTATTTATTACCTGCGTGGGTACTATTTTAGTTGAGTCGGCATGTTATTCTATACCAACTTTGGGTGCCGGAAATTCTTGTTTTTCGGATTTGGGTTATTCTATAGATTCACATTCAAAAGAAGAATATTTTAAAAATTTATCAACTATTGCAAACACACCTAAATTAAATACGCAACAAAGAGACAGGGCAAAACTATTGTTCTATTTTCAGAATAGAATAATGTTTCAAGTTTTTGATATTTTCCCAACTACCTATATAACAAAGTACGAACGCTTCACCGATACATTTTACAATAGTATTATAGAATTATTACAAAAAAATCCGGATATAGAAAGCAGTCATTTTATTAAAAATTTATATCAGTTTTTAGATAATGAAAACGTGTTTTTAATTAAAAATCATGAAATTGAACCTTATTTACATCCAACACCTAGCCATTCAAATTTTAAAAGCCTAACTAATTAGTAAAACATAAATGAATAAATACAAAGACAATAAAAAAATTAATACCCCCATTATTTATAGTGCCGAAAACCCATTACGCAGTCCTTTAAAATTAATTAAAGAATTATTTTCAAACATTCATTCAGCTCGTGAACTTACATGGAGTTTAACTGTTAGAGATATAACAGCAAAATACAGACAAACTATTTTAGGATATTTTTGGGCCATTTTCCCACCTATTTTGACTTCTTTTTTATTTGTATTTCTCCAAAAATCGGCAGTGATTAACATTAACGCAAATAAAGATGTACCCTATCCTGTTTTTATTTTTAGCGGAACCATTTTATGGTTATTGTTTACGGATAGTTTAAATGCTCCTTTGCGCATTTTGCAAGGCAATAAATCTATGTTAGGTAAAATTAATTTTCCTCGTGAAGCCTTGATTTTGTCAGCTTTTTTGCAAGTAATGTTCGATTTTTTAATACGATTTTTAATTTTAATGGTTGTGGTGGTATACTATCAATATAATTTTCACTCTGCCATGTTACTCTATCCGTTTTTAGCAATTTTAATTTGCTTATTGGGTATAATTATAGGCGTTTTTTTAATTCCTATTGGTATGTTATATAGTGATGTAATTTCGGCTATTCCCATTATTACACAGCTTTGGTTTTTTATTACCCCCATTATTTATGATGTGTCGTTAGGTACATCAACCAGCCTGCTTTTTAAACTTAATCCCGTTACATATATTTTTGTAGCTGTTAGAAATATATTTTTATACGGTAATATACTTCCGTATTTATCTATAATAATTAGTTATATAATTGTACTGTTTATTTTATTGTTTTTAGCTTGGGTGATTTACAAGGTAACCTTACCATTATTAATTGAACGTTTTTAACTTATGCAAGAAATAATTACGGTTGAAAATGTTTCCAAAAAATTTTCAAAAAACTTAAAACGGTCTTTGTTCTATGGCCTTACGGATACCACTAAAGAACTTTTATTTTTACAATCGCCCAAAAATTATCTGCGACCAACCGAGTTTTGGAGTATACGCAACGTAAGTTTTTCTTTAAAAAAAGGATTAATGTTAGGCTTAACGGGTTTAAATGGAGCCGGAAAAAGCACCTTATTAAAACTTATTAATGGAATTTTAAAACCCGATGTAGGTAAAATTACCATTAATGGTAGAGTAGGGGCACTTATTGAACTGGGAACTGGATTTAACCCTATACTTTCGGGCAGAGAAAACATACATATTAATGCCAGTATTTTAGGCATGACAAAAAAAGAAATCGATTATAAATTAGATGAAATCGTTGACTTTTCAGGAATTGAAAAAGAGTTTATTGAAGCACCCATTAAAACCTATAGTTCCGGAATGCTTGCCCGTCTTGGTTTTTCTGTTGCCGTTAATTTACAGCCCGATATTTTACTAATAGATGAAATTTTAAGTGTGGGAGATGTTACTTTTAGAGAAAAAAGTTTTAATAAATTAATGGAGTTCAAAAAAAAGGGAGGAACCATAATTTTAGTTTCTCATTTATCTAAAAATATTGAATCCTTTTGTGATGAAGCCATTTTGCTTGAGAAAGGCAGTGTTGTTGCCCAGGGTACCGCTACTAGTGTAATGGAAGAATATGGAAAACGGGCTTTACAAATTATTGCCAATGATAATCACAAACAAGTATATGGAGAAGATATTTCTATTACCTCTGTTTTTATTGAAAATGAAAAGGGCGAAAAAGTAACTCAAATTGATTACAATGCCTCTTTTACTATAGTACTTTATTATAAATTACATGCATCGGTTCTACATCCTTATTTTGGGATAATGATTAATAAAAATGAAGCTCCCGTGGCTCAAATGCACATGCATGTTGATGGAATAACCATTACAGACTTGCCCAAAGAAGGAAAAGTTATTTGTAAAATTGATAAACCTAATTTAGCAACGGGAGTATATGAAATTGAAGTGAGCGTATTGGCTAATCCTTCTGTAAATATGGGTAAAAAACGCTATGCTGATTGGCGAAAATATACTGAATTTAGCGTATTGCCGGGGCAATTGCGAAATAAATTATCTAATATTTCTTCTATGGATTTATATACCTATAAACCAGCTGTAATTTTGGAGCATAGTTGGATATTACAGAACATCCAATTTACTACTATGACTGAATCTCAACTATTATAATCAAAAATTTAATGAGCCTCAAAAATTATCGAGTAGCTTTAGTTGTTGATAATCCCTATAGAGATTTAACAGGCTTAGTTTTAGTAGCTACAGAACTTTGCAAAATGGGAGCTACTTGCTATTTGGTGCCCTTTAATTTACTTACAAAAGAAATTTCTTACTTGCTACCAGATTTTGTATTACTCAACTATCAAAGAGAAAATATTTACGAAGCCACTAATAATAAATTTCATTCATGGGGTATTAAACTGGGTGTATTAGATACTGAAAGTATAAGTAATCCCATTCCTAAACACGCCAATACATTATTGCAAAATGATGAATATAAAGGAGAATTTCCGGAATTTGATGATTACTTTGTTATTATGACAAAAGATGCACAAGCTAGAGCCTCGATTGATTGTTATTGTTGTTGGAATGAATCTTTTGCTAACTATTTAATACAAAGTAAATGGTATATACCATCAAATGTTTATGTAACCGGATCTCCAAGGGCTGATTTATTTAGTGCAAAATGGAAAGCTACTTCCATAGCCATTAACCCACAGTTGAACGAAATAAAAACGCCAATGGTTTTAATTAATAGCAATTTTACCTTGGCGGGTCCTAAGTTTCAAACAGATGAGGAGGAGGTTGAAATGATGGTAAAGAGTTATAATTTTGACAGGGAATATATGTTACAATGGTTACAGATAGAAAAACAAGCCCGTAAAGAATTTGTAGATTTAGCAAATACACTATCAAATAAATTTCCGGATATTAATTTTGTATTTCGACCTCACCCCTTTGAAGATGAAACCTTTTATAACGCAAATTTGCATAAGAATTCAAATTTACATTTTATCAAAAAAGGAACACTAGATGCTTGGCTACATAAATCATCGGCTCTTATTCATAATAAAAGTTGTACAACAAGCATAGAAGCCGGATTAGCCGGAGTGCCGGTATTAACAGCTGCTTGGATAAAGGTGGGCAGATCATCACCAATTCTTGATGGAATAAGTATTGAAGTTTCTAGTATGGAAAGCATGATTGCTCATATTAATCTTATAAAAGAAAACAAATTAGTTGTTAGCCAACCCATAAAAGAAAGAATATCTAAAATTCAAACAGAGTTATATTATAAGGTTGATGGAGCTTCTTCTGAGAGGGTTGCTCAAGCAATTATAAATTCCATTCAAAAAAGTTCAAAAACTATATTATTGAAAAAAGCGAAGAAAGAAATATATGCAGAATCAATAAGTAGAAAAGATAAGTGGACTGATTTGATTATACAAATAAGAGAAAGGATGAATTTATCGGTTCATTTTTCCTTTTCTAAATTAAAAAATATTTATAGAAAACAATTACCTTGGGACAACAGTCAAAAATCTTTTTCTTCTACCCAAGTTGAAAATTGTATTAGTGCCATAAAAAATCATTTAAATCCCGATCTTAATCTCAAAGTAAAACTTGCCGATTCAAAGGAGGATTATCATTTGGGATATAAAGAAGGCCGTTCTGTAGTAATAAAGAATTAATTCTTTTTTATATAAGTATCTAACCAAGTGCTAAGATTAGCCAATTGCCACAAAAACATCATGTGATTTTCTTTTTGTAGTTTTTGACTTGTAATTAAATCATGTTCTTCAATAATTTTATCCAATTCATTAATATTATATATACCGTAATTTTTAAATGTTTGAGAATGTATTCTATCAAGTAATTGTTCTTTTCCCTTGCCTGAAAACCATAAATGAGCCGGGGCATTCCATCCTGTTTTAGCTATTCGTGTTCTTGTGGGCTCACATAAAATGCCCTTCATTGCTTTGCGCAATAAATACTTGGTAACGCCATCACGTATTTTCATATTCCCCTGAATACGATACATGAATTCAACCAAGCGGTAATCAAAAAATGGAACCATATTATCTAATCCAAATGCATCCGTTTGTCGGTCTTCGGCTCTTAAACAACAAGGAATAGTTTCTCTGGTTAAATCTTGGTAGGTTCTGTTTTTTAAAAAACTTGAAAATGGATGTTCCAACGTTGGATTTAATTGATTTAAATCGAAAAACTCTTTATTTAAAACGTTGCTATATCTTAGCATTCTTCGTTTATCGGGCAAGCATTTATTTGTAGAAAAATCAAATGCTTGTTTAAACGTATCATATACTACCGCTTCATTTTTTTTATAAATGGGATGATCATGATACTTTGACCAATATTCAATTTCGTGTTTTAAAATGGTTTCTTTACCCTGTTTTTTTAAATCGGCAAAATGACAAAAGAAATATTCATATTCACCCGCATTTAATTCATCTCCACCTAAACCACCAAAAAGTGCCGTATATCCTTTTTCAGCTACTTGTTTGCAAAGTATAAAATGCGATAGCCAAGTAGCAGTTGCTACAGGTTCATCATGCAAAGCCACCATTTGATTTATGGCCTCAAAAACATCTGTTACTTCAATTTTTACCGGGCTCCATTCTTGTACATGCGCATCGGCAGTGGTTTTAATTTCTTCGGTTTCATCAAATGTTTTATCAGAATATACTGATGAAAAAGCAAATTGTTTTTTACCACTAACATGTACTGATGACGCTAATACAGATGATGAATCCATACCACCTGATAATGTAAAAGCAGGTTTAGGTGTACTGTTGAATCTTATTTTAACGGCATCCAATAAAAGCTCTTGGTATTGTTGTGCCAATACATCTTCATTTTCTGAAAAATCACCTTGATCTGTTAAGTTCCAATATTTATATAATTGAATTTTATTGTTTGATAAATCAAATTGCAAATAATGCGCAGCCGGTAATTGTTTAATATCTTCAAATGGAGATTCAGTTGGTGCATTATCAAAATAACGATAATGTGATGCTGCAAAAGTTGCTACAAATTTTTTGTTTACCGATCTCGTAACCTCAGGCATTTCAAGCAATGCTCCCGGTTTTGATGCAAAGGCTAAATAATTATGTTTATGAACATAATAGGCCGGCCTTACTCCAATACGGTCTCTTATTAAATAGAATACATTGGCATTTCTGTCATAAATACTAATTGTAAAATCTCCATTTAAAAGTTTTAACATTTCTACCAAGCCATATTTCCTATATAATTCAATAATTAAGGATGCATGGTTAGTTTCATTTGTTTTAAAATCATTTATATTATAAATGAATCCATCAATAGCAACCAGTATATTTTCTTTTTCTACTAATTTAGAATTACCTGAGCCTAGCCATAGCATACTTGTATGCAATACAGTTTTAATATCATAAGTATAATTTACTAATGGCTTAAGATGGGGAAGGGCCTTATTTTCTAACAAATATTTTTTATGATCTACTTGAAAAGTATTTGAAACTATTCCTGCTATTCTTGACATGATTTATCTTATTTATATTCTTTCTGCTAATAAAATTTGCCAGCGATGTGGTACATCTACTACCATTTCTATATTTCCTTTGCTTCTTTCATCTAATATCCTTGTAACTTTAAATCCATACTCCTTAATAAATTTTTCTACTTCATCTATTGGAAAGGTATTATGGTAAACTTTTATATGTGTTTTATCTTTATCAATATAATGATCAGGTGTAAATCTCACTACTAAATCTTGATCCAAGCTTTCTCTTAAAAGCAATCTTTTTTTAGTGCATTTCAATAAGCGTTCAAGTGGCAAAGCATAATGTGGATTATTTGTTAATACATTAAAGCAAATTATAGTATCATATTCTTCTTCTATATTTTCTATAGTATTAAGAATAAAGTTTGTAGATTTTAATTTACTTTTAGAATTACACATTTCTTGCTTTGCAAGCTCAATCATTTCAGGAGTATAATCTATTCCAAAATATTCAATAGGTATTTTTCTATTATAAAACGACCAAAAATAATAGCCGGCACCACAACCTGCATCTAATAAAGTTTCATTTCCATTTATCTTTGAAGATAATATTTCGGCAGCTTGTGAAGCACATGTCATTTCCGGAACTAGTTGTCTACACCTTTTTTGATACAATTCTAGCAATGCTTTATCATTTGCCCAGGGATTCCATAAAGGATTTGCTATACAAGTCAATTGAATTTGTTTTTAAATGATTAGGCTTTTATTCCAACAAAAAGCCAATGTTCCGTAGGCCCTTCTTCTTCTCTTATGTGATTAGCGTATGATCCTAAATGTAATTTCTTAAATGGGGAAAACAAGGATGGTAATTCATCTTTATGCTTGAAATTAATCATGCTGGTTATTCCTTTTTCTCTGGGTGAAGTAAATTTAAGTTCTTTAAAATCTCCAACAACACCTGAAACCTGGCGGATGTACCAGCAAGCGTATGACATCATGGAAGCAATGAAAACACCTCCGGGCTTTAACATTTTATATGCTTGCTCAACTACTTTTTTTATATCCTCATCACTTAAAAAATACAGTACTTGGTTCGACATAAAAACAGTTAAGCTTTCTTCACCCATTAATTGAACTAAATTTGGAGAAACTTCAGTATTGTAAAAATTGTTGGCATGTGAAGGCATGTATTTTTTACATTGTTCTATTGCAGTAGCACTTGTGTCGCAACCATAGGGTTGGTATCCTTGATTTAAAAAATATCCCAGGTTAGCTCCGGTACCACATCCAAAATCAAAAATTTTACCAGGGCTAAGGTTTAGTTCCCATTCTAAAATTTGTCTATGAATCCGTATTATATGAGATTCAGGATAGGCATGTCCATAGCCTTTTTTATATCGGGTTTCATAATCTTCTGCATTGTATGTTTTGGTAAATGTTTCCATAAATCTTTGTTAAGGTTTAATAAAGGCTCTTAATGTATATTTAGTACTGGGTTCTTGTAATCTTTCAAAATGCATTAGCTTATAACCTGCTTTTTGCACCAACAAAGCTAATGAAGATGCGCTGAATACGTGTATATGATCAATAAAAAATTCTTCTCTCCCCTCCCCATCTTTAGCCGCCATTTCACCATCAGGCAATTCAATATATATAAATCCACTATCTGCTAAATATTGTTTTGCATGTTTTAGCATAAAAACTGGATCCTTTACGTGCTCCAATACTTTATTGAAACTAATTACATTAAATTTTTCAATTTGTTTAGACAATTGAAAAAAATCAGCTTGAATTGCATTTACACCTACAGTTGCTTTTGCATGTTCTACTGTACGTGCATCCGGATCAAGGGCAGTACACTCCCAACCTTCTTGTTTCATTCTATATAGAAACACACAAAGTCCGGAGCCTACATCTAATATGCTGGGTTTTGAAATTAAGTTTGAAAAATATTTTTTTGAAAAATTTACAATAGTATTTACTCTTCCCATATTATCTGATCTTTCAATAGGAAGGGCATTAATTTTATCATATGTTTTTTTTATTCCCTCTGTACCATAAGTAGAACTAACATAATCACTACTATAAAGTGACGACATATCCATATCATGCCACGACAAAAAATGATTGCATATTGTACATTGAACGATTTCTCTATCGTATTTTAATTTTGAACTAAAATCAAAAACAATTTCTCCTTTGGGAGGCGCTTTATAATGGAATATTTTAGTAAAGGATACTGAATTTCCACATATACATTGACGAACACTAAAACTACCCATTTAAATAAGATCCTTTAATTGTTTTTCAAGATTTTGTAATACCTCGTCACTATCGAGCCAGCTTATAATTTTCTGGTTTTCCTTTTTTATATATGTAAAAAAATCACTCTCTTTTCCTTTTTCAACAAATAGTATATAATATCTGCTACCCGGACTTTTTACTAATACAGCCCTTAGGCCAAATTGCAATAGCCTTCCATTAAGTGATGGAGTAGCATAATAACCAAAACTTTTTTTAGCTATATCATATTCAGTACCTGAATCTGTTCTTAATGTAATTTGCTCTTCGGGCTCCAGTTCTATACTGGCACAATCTTTCATTTGAATATGACCTGCCGGACCAACGTTAAATGTTCTGGGAGGATTCTTAATTTCTATTTTCATACAATAAGAGATTTGTTATATTCCCAATTCCAATCTTCAATAATAAACTCTTTCATTTTCCAGTTATTCCCGTCTTTATACCAAATATTTTTGTTTCTAAATTTTTCTATTACTTCAAAAAAATGACTTTTTGTAATAGACAAAAATGAGCAAAGTTTCTCGATATCTTCATGTGGGGTTTGATCTCCAACATTTTTAATAATTTCAATGGCTTGTTCTCTTGTTAGCCTTTTATTTCTTATTTCTAACGAAAGATTGTCGAACAAACGGGTAAATCCAAACTTATACCATTTGATGTAATGATGAATGGAAATAAAATCATCATCAATATCAGCATAATTGTATAAACCGGTTTTAGGGCCTGTAAGAGAAGCTTTAAAACCATGTTCTGTAGCTACTTTTTGTGTTACTTCCGGATCCCAATTAAAATAGTAACCTAAAAAAATGGCATTTACTTCTTTTTGTTCCAATTCATTTTGTGTTGGACCAAAATAAGGAGTAAGTTCTTTTTTGCTAAGTGTATCCGATATCCAATCTTGTGCAGTAGTGCCATGCGTAACGCCATATTTTCGTAACCATTCGGCACTTAATTTAAAGCCTGTAGTAGCTTCTTCATTATTGCCGTATTCAAATGCAGAGTTTTCTCCCCAAATAATTAAAGGAATATCAAAACGGTGTGCAATTTTGGGAGGAATATTGAATATGGCCATGTGCATGGGTATGGCAGTTGAACCATATTTAACCAAAGCTTCATACATGAATTTATTTTCAACCTTTGGACTTATTTGATAATCGATATGATCAACGCCCAGATTAATTAAATTTTGTAAGTTCTGTGAACCAACTTCGGTTCGTGCAGGAGTTTTCCAAGTAACGGTAAGGGGATTTAAACCATATTCAAGGCATTTAACAACTTGCCATGTGCTGTCTTTCCCCCCACTAACAGGAATTAGGCAATCGTATCCGGTGCTATTTTTTTTAGCATTTTCAACAACCTTTTGAAATAAAATTTCTCTTTCGCTCCAATTAATATCATGAACTTTTTCATGACTGCTATTACATGCAATACAAATACCATCGTCTCCAATTACTAAATTAGGACGGGTATCCGGTAACACACATTTTTTACACCACTTCATTAATTACTTAGTATTATCAAAATTTATTTCAGCCTTCTGAAAATTATATTTTTCACTTCCTCTCCCTTAATCCCTCTCAAAGAGAGGGACACAAATAACAATTTTTAGAAAGCGATTACCTACTGTTCTAAAAACATTTTTGCGCTTACGAAGTTAAATAAAAACTTGCTGAAGCTATTGGGGAATTCTGTTTTACTTACAGCTTCTTCTATTTTTGATTTGTTGAGTATATCAAAAATCGGACTTTCACTCAATAAATAATCTCTCGTGTTTTTATCATTGAAATTAATAATAGAAGTTATGGATGCATTAAAGCCTTTTTTTTGTCTGTCTAAACGAACTTGATCATTTAAAATTCCTTTTACTGATTCACGTAAAATATGCTTGGCAAAGCCATCATTAATTAAATACTCAGTTGGAATTGAATAAGCAAAACGAAATAAGTTTGTATCTAAATATGGACTTCTGTTTTCTATTGAATATTTCATGGAGTTTAAATCATCTTCGTGCAATATAAGTGGCGTAGCTTCATGAAATAATTCATTAAGCATGCGATTACGAAGTAAAGATGAGTTGGTAAATTTTTCTTCAAAAAACGATTCGCTAAACGACTTTTTTAAGTAAGATGAAAATTCATCATTACCCATATAGATATGATCTCTAAAATCAGGGTTGGTAAAATACAATTCCGGATTTTTGAAATAAGGATTGCGAACATATGTGCCGGTATATTTTTTCCAATCACTTAAATGGTGTTGGTAATTGGGATGATTGCGCACTTCATATAAAAAGAGATTGAAATGATCATAATATCCGGTAAAAAGCTCATCAGCAGATGTACCTGAAAAAGCAACTTTATAGCCGCTATTGCTAATTTTTTCTGAAATAAAAGAATGAACAAAATAGGTAATTGTAGCAATGGGGGAATCGTGATAGGCAATAAGATTTTTTAATTTTTCAAAAGTATTGGTGGTATCAAGATGTATCATGGTATTTTTACATCCTAAATCATTTACGGTAGCAGCAATATTATCGTACTCGTTATACCTTTCATCGCTATCAATAATAGAGAAAGTAGCTACATCATAATTAAAAACTTTAGCGGCAATAGACGCTAAAGCAGAGGAGTCAACACCTCCACTTAAACAGAATGCAAGAGGAACATCAGATCTTAACCTAAGCTTCATGCTTTCGATAAGATGATGACGTGTGCCTTCAATGGCTTCTTGCATGCTCATTTTTTTTATTTGTACATCTTTTTCAGGATGCCAATAGCGCCAACTATTTTTTTGAAGAGATGCCGAGATTATTAAATTGCTTGCGTAAGGCAATTCTTGAGCTTCATTATAATAAGTACAAGATTGTTTATAGAGAGATTTGTATCCGTTAATAAGATAACGAAGGAGATGATTATAGTTTACTGTAAACTTATTTTCAGATAATGATTGAAGAAATTTTATTTCCGATCCAAAATAAAAGCCATCTGATGTTTGGTAGTAATAAAGGGGCTTTTCTGCAAAACGATCTCTTGAAATAAAAAGATTGTGTTCCTTTTTATTATAAATAGCAAAGCTCCACATGCCATTAAAATGATCAACACAACTTTCTCCATACTTGATATAATACTGCAAAAGGACTTCAGTATCTGATTTTGTATAAAATCGAATATTTTCTTTTTCTAGTTTTTCACGTAGCTCTATATAGTTGTATATTTCTCCATTATAAATAACCGTGTAGTCACCAATAGTAAACGGCTGGTTCGATCTTGCTTCTAGATCAATAATACTTAAACGGGCATGTAATAAATAAATCTGATTTCCTGCATCTTCAAATTGAATGTACGATTGATTATCAGGTCCACGATTTTTCATACGTTCGAGCGTATGAAAAATCGCATGCTCTGAAATTATTTTCTTACCAATATATCCTGCAATGCCGCACATTTAGAGACTGTTTAAATTTTAGTAAAAAAAGTTTTTAGTGCCCCTCTTTTATGAGTCTTCTACTACGCTCAGTGTCGTTTAGTTAAGCCTGAAGGGCTTGAATTTTAATAACCTCTGGTGTAACCAGAGGAAAAGCAAGCTCCTGTTTTACAACCCTGAAAGGGTTGAACTTCTAGTATATTCAACCCTTTCAGGGTTGCTTTAATCTAGATTTACTTTCCCCCAATTTTATTGGGGGTTATTAAAATTCAAGTCCTTCAGACTTGTTTGGTCTTAACTAAACAACATTGACTGAGCGTAGCCGAAGTGTGAGCGCAGCCCGTATTTCTAAAATAGAAAATTTAAACAGGCTCTTATAATTAATTGTTGTTTATATTCCATTAGTGTATTATATTTTCTGTAAGAAATTCTCCCATTTCAACATCTTGGTTTAATGTTTTACCCAATAATAAATTTTCTTTACCGGGAGATAATCCTCCTGATGGGCGAATCCACATTAAATCATTAAATGAAATAGTATGACCTTGAGATAATTTTGTTTTAGCTGCAATGGATCTTCTTACTGCAGTTTCTAAACTTTTTTCAGCAGCTTGAATTGTTTTTTCTCCTTGCCCCATCATTGCTTTAATTTCTTTTATTGAATTTACTAATTGTTTCATTTCTGATGGATCAGCAGATAATTGATGATCTCTGAACGAAGAATAGTTTTTATCCATGGTAAAATGCTTTTCAATTATTTGCGCACCTAAAGCAACTGCTAGTTCACAAGCTTTAATACCCAAGGTGTGATCTGAATATCCGATACTGCAATTAAATGCTTTTTGTAAAGCCGTAATGGCTCCTAAATTTACTTGATCTGTAGGAACAGGGTATGCCGTTACACAATGTAAAATTGCCATTGATTGTTGAATAGAATTATTCCTCCAAATATTTTCAATATAGTTTTTAGACGTTTTTAATAATTCGATATCGGCTAAGCCGGAAGATAAAATAATGGGCTTTCCGGTATTGGCTGCTACTTCTAAAAGAGGATAGAAATTATTATCGGATGATGCAATTTTGTATGCTGTAACAATGCTTTGTAAAAATTTGGCACTTTCAATATCTAATGGAGTAGAAATAAATATCAATCCGCTTTTTTGAGCATGTTCACTGAGTCTTATAAATTCTTGTTCTGTTAATTCAAAAGATTTTAATCTGTTAAACCGATCCGTTTCTTTTTTGCTAACAAAATATTCTGTTTTAAAAGTTTGAAATTTAACGGCATCAACTCCTGTGCCGGATGCTAATCCAATCATTTCTTCTGCTAGAGTATAACTGCCTTCATGGTTATTGCCCACTTCTGCAATTACAAATACTTCTTTAGTTATATCTTTATTTCCTATTTTCATCCTAACTACTAATTATGATAATGAAAAACATAGCTTGATCCTACAATTGAAAATCCCATTCGGGCATATAATTTTAAAGAAGGAACATTTGCAATTTGGGTTCCTACTTGTACAAATTTAAACTGTGGTAATTTTTTTTCTGCGAAAGCAATCATATCATTAGCTATGCCCATTCTTCTATAATTATTATCAACTGCAATGAGATCGATAATTAAATTATCCTTGTGATTAAGTAATTGTAAAAAGCCAACAACTTTATGGTCTTTGATAGCTAATACCATTTGGTTGCCACGTTTACCTGTAAAATAATTTCTAACCCATTCTGCCTTTATTTCATTGGCAAGTGATTTAGAAAACTGATGATCTAAATGAAACCTTGAATAAACAAAAGAATTTCTAGCTACATTAACAGTTTGCTCTTCATCAATAGATGCAGCAAAACGTATTTCACAATTATTATTGAATATATGGTTGGTAGCGTAATGTTTCTCATATGTTACATTGGTATCCATCAATCGCAAACCTAATGATTCAGCAAAATGGATATGTGAAATTTTAGAAGTATCTATTTTGGCAAAAACAAAAACTTTTTGAGCAAGAATTTGTTTTAGATTTTTGTGTTCTAAAGTAGAAGTATCGTTAATGGTATTAATAAACTGATCATCTATATTTAATTTATATACGCTCTTATCGCAAATTTGAGAGAGCCATTGATCATAAACCAAGTTAGAGTTAGATTGCATTTTTAAGCTAGCTCAAGCGATTTATACATTTCTCTATACCATTCAATATAATTTACAAAGCCTTTTTCTATTGGAAAAGATGGCTGATAACCAATTAAATTTTTCGCTTTTTCTACAGATAACGTACCGCGATCTGGCATTAATTTATCTTTGGGTAAATATTTAAATTTCACATCCGGAAAATGTTCTTTTAATATATCGGCCATTTCACTAATAGATCTTGATTGGCCATAAGTAATATTAAAAGTTTGGTTTTTTGAATTGTTATTTGTTAAAACACAAACAACGCCATTTACTAAATCATTTATGTAAGTAAAATCGAGGCGTTCAGAGCCATCTCCGTTAATAGAAATTTCTAATCCCTTAATGGCATTTTCAATAAATATTTGTCCAACCCTACGGCTAATACAACGTTCTCCATACAATGCAGAAGGGCGAATGATTGTATAAGGCAAATCAAAAACTTGGTTATAGGCAATTACCATTTTTTCTCCTGCATATTTTAAGGCTCCATAAATACCTAATGGATTGCAAAGGCTTTCTTCAGTAACTACATCAGTCATAAAATTACCATATACCATACTAGAAGAAAAGAAAACAAAGTGCTGACCGTAATTACGAGAAATATCCAATGCATTTTCGAGTGTACGTAAACTGTGATCAAATGTAGAGAAAGGATCTTTATTGGCTTTGCCTGCATGAGCAACTGCCGCCAATTGAATAATTGAATCAACATTTATGTTTTTAATAATGTCTCCTAGACCAACATATTCTCTTGCGTCAAATTCAATTAAATCGATATTGTTTTTTTTCAATAGATCTATGCGTTGTTGAATAATTTCTAAATACAAGCTTGCATTTTGAATATTATCAAAATCTTTTTTGATACTATGAAAATTATTTACTTCGAGGTTATCAATGATAAATACTTTTGCTCCTAATTCATTTAGTTTTAAAGCCATGTTATGGCCTATAAAACCGGCTCCTCCAATAAGCGCAATTCTTCTTCCTTTAAGCATATACTAATTTTTTCACTTTAACAATTGCATTTTTTACTTCATTTACCATGTATTGCATGTCTTCTAAATTAAGATGTGGTGCAACAGAAAGTGCAATAGAATTATAACTAATCCAAGAGGCATTAGGATAAGAATTTTCAGTAAATCCATATTTCTCTTTGTAGTATTGTAAATGAGGAACAGGTTTTGGATAATACACACTTGTTCCAATTCCCATTTCGTTTAATTGTTTTACAATTTCGAAACGTTTATCAGCTACCTCGGTATTAAGCACCAAGCTTAAACAATAATAGCTGCTTTGAAATTGTCCGTTTGAAGATTGTAATAAAGTTATTTCATCAATTTCTTTTAATCCTGTATACAGGGCATCAAAATTTTGTTTGCGAGTTGTTAGAAAAGAATCTAAGCGTTTTATTTGCTCAATTCCCATTGCAGCCTGCACCTCATTTAATCTATAATTATAACCTAGCATGGTTACATCATAAATACCCGGAACTTTTCTCTCTCCCACAGTTCTATCTACTCCAAATGCTTTTTGACGTTGCAATTTTGTAGCAATTTGCTCATGTTTGGTTATTACCATTCCTCCTTCAGTGGTAGTCATGTGTTTTACGGGATAAAAAGAATAACATCCTAAATCTCCATGTAAGCCGGCATGAATTCCATTATAATACGTGCCAATTGCCAATGCACAATCTTCCACTACAAATAAATTGTGTTTTTTTGCAATTGCATTTATTTTATCCATATCAACCGGCATACCCAAAAAATGAACTATCGAAATGGCTTTTGTTCTTGGTGTAATGGCTGCTTCTATTTGATCAATATCAATATTGCCGGTATTTCTTTCGGCATCTACAAATACAGGTTTAGCTCCACAAAATTCAACAGCATGTGCAGTGGCAACATGTGTTTGTGCTGGAACTATTACTTCATCACCTGCTTTTAAGCCTAAATAAAAATACGCTAGATGTAAACCTGCCGTACAAGAAGAAACAGAAACAGCATAAGGAGCTTTTGTATAGGCTGCAAAGTCATGCTCAAATTCATGTGCCAAAGGACCGTGTACAAAGGTTGTACCTTCAAGCACACGTGCTATTGCATCTTTTTCTTCTTTGCCAATAATAGGTTTTCCGAAGGGGATATTTCTCATAAATATTATTTATAGATATAATTTACTTTTACCGATTGCGATGTATTCACAGCTTTTTCAATTGCAAAGCAAACTGAAAGGATGTCAAAGATATCCTTTTTTGATATAATTGGCTCCTGATCAGCAAAAATTGAGTCGACAAAGTTACAAATTAAATCTCCTTTTTCAGCACCCGGATAGGCTTCTTTTACCTTTTTTGGCTCTATTTCTTTATCGCGAGAAGTATAATAAAGGCCATAATCTTGAAATGTATTGGTAAATGTGGCTTCTGTACCATAAATATTGAGGTTATGAAAATGCGGTTGAACACAACCTAAATTCACTGCCATCTTGCCAATCATACCGCTTTCGAATGTAAGCAAACTAGCTACCATATCGTTGTTTTTAAAGGAAGAGCCTTCAGAACAAATTTTATTTCCAACAGCAGAAACCTCTTTTACCCTGTCATGCGTTAGCCAAAGCATTAAATCGATAAGATGAATGCCTCCGCCATATACTGCAGAATAGAAAGGAATTTTTCCTCTCCAACCTTCGGTCATTTTTTGCAAACGCCCAAAATTATAATCCCCTTCTATGTAATAAACTTTACCCATTTCTTGTTTTTGTATTTTTTCTTTGAGTAAAATAAATCTTGGCGTTAAACGCAAAATAAGATTCGAAGATATTTTAAGATGTGGTTTTTGTATGAGTCTTTCGTAAATATCAATGGCTTCTGATTCAAAAAGGCAAAGTGGTTTTTCTACAAATATATGTTTATTGTTTTCTATTGCCTTTACAATTTGTTCGTGATGATAATTATCAAAAGATGCAATTGAAACTACATCTATTGTAGGGTCAGTTAAAATTTCATCAGCATTACTACAAATTTTTAAATGGGGATATTTATTTTTTGCATTCTCCGATTTTTCAGGAGAGAAATCACATAAAGCTACAACTTCGCAATTGGGATGCTTATGATAACCCTTAATGTGTGCTTCGCCTACACCTAATCCAATAATACCGGCTTTAAGTTTTTTCATTTATTTTATTATGTTTTTTTACAATCCAAACCTATTAACCACATAGATACATAGGGGATAATTATTTTATTTTTGACAACATAGCATAAGTCTACAATTTTTTGTCTTAGTAAGATAGCACTAGTTTCATATAGTAGAGAAGCTACGCTTCTCCTATGTTTTAAAATTTATTTTTCTTTTTATAACCTTCTCCTAATAATTTACGGTTCTTATAAAAATCCTTACTATTGCCATAAAACTATGTCTCTATGCGGTTTTTAAAATTTAATCTTTAATTGTATTTGCTAAACGCAAAATATCTTCGAGTAAATATGTTGTATGAGGTTGATCCATTTGTTCAATAATGGCAGAAATAAATTTAAAATCATCTATACTATCAAGTGCTAATTTGGGTAATTTTTCTTTTTTATCTCTATAGTAAAAATACCTATTGGGTAAATCGTGTTCATAAAAATAAGGCATTACATGTTCAAAATATCTTGGAGTATCAAATTTTGAAATTATCGCCTTATAGAAATCTGTTTTAACCACTTCTACACTTATGCCTTCAGGAAAGGTTCTATCTTTTGCATTGCTTCCAAACACACATTTGTTTTGAATGGTATTATCCGTTACCCAATCAATTAATTGATAATCGGCTAAAATATTATCGCCATTTACTCTTACTGCATAATCAAAATTATTGTCTATAGCGCAATCTAAAAAACGTTGGGCCACGTTTTCTTTTGATCCTCTAAAGCAATTTATTTTGTTCTTAACACAAAAATTATAGATAGGATCGTCATCTGTTTCAGTAGAAGTTGCAAGTACAATATTGGCTACATATTTAGAACATTGCAAACGTTCATAAATATACAGCAACACTTCTTTTCCATTAATTGGTAAAAGTATTTTACCGGGTAAACGAGAAGAATTATAACGACAAAGAATAATAAGTCCGACTTTCAAAGCTTCACTATTAAGCAGCAACCAAACTCATATTTTTAATTAATTCGGTACCAAATTCAGAACATTTAAGTAGTGTAGCCCCATCCATTAATCTATGAAAATCGTAGGTTACTCGTTTAGAAGAAATGGTAGATGCAATTGAATTGTGAATAAGATCTGCAGCTTCTAGCCAGCCCATATAGGTAAACATCATGGCTCCGGATAAAATTACTGAACTTGGGTTTACTTTATCTTGTCCTGCATATTTTGGAGCAGTACCATGAGTAGCTTCAAAAATAGCATGGCCGGTCATGTAGTTAATATTTGCTCCCGGAGCAATACCAATGCCACCCACTATTGCCGCTAGTGCATCAGAAATATAATCTCCATTTAAATTTAGGGTAGCAATTACAGAATATTCTTTAGGACGTAATAATATTTGTTGTAAGAAAGCATCTGCAATAGAATCTTTCACGATTACTTTTCCTAATTTTTGTGCATTTTGCAATGCAGTATTTGCAGCCTCTTCACCTTTTTCTTTTGCTATTTTATCAAATTGAGTCCAAGTAAAAATTTTATCGCCAAATTCTTGTTCAGCTACTTCATATCCCCAAGTTTTAAATCCTCCTTCGGTATATTTCATGATGTTACCTTTATGAACAAGCGTAACACTTGGTAATTTATTTTCAATGGCATACTCAATAGCTGCACGTACCAAACGTTTTGAACCTTCAGAAGAAACAGGTTTAATTCCAATTGAACTTGTTTCTGGGAAACGAATTTTTTTTACACCTAACTCCTTCTGTAAAAAATCAATTAACTTTTTTACTTCAGGGGTTCCTGCATTCCATTCAATACCGGCATAAATATCTTCAGTGTTTTCACGAAATACTACCATATCTTCGTATTCTGGATGCAATACCGGAGAAGGAACTCCTTTAAACCATTTTACCGGACGTAAGCAAACATATAAATCTAATTGTTGGCGTAATGCAACATTTAATGAACGAATGCCACCACCAACAGGAGTTGTTAAAGGGCCTTTTATGGCCACTAAATATTCATTGATGATATCAAGTGTTTCTTGAGGTAGCCAGTTGCCTGTTTTATTAAAAGCTTTTTCACCGGCTAATACTTCTTTCCAAATAATTTTTCTTTTGCCGCCATAAGCAATTTTTACTGCAGCATCCAATACTCTTACTGATGATGCCCAAATATCGGCTCCTGTTCCATCACCTTCAATAAAAGGAATTACTACTTCATCTGGTACTGTTATTTTTCCGTTTTGTAATGTAATTTTATTCATGTTTCTTTTTATTAGTTAATCGTTATTTGTTATTAGTATTTAGTTTTCAAAGTTATTCTACATTATAGTTTTATTGAATTTATCGAAAAACTAATAACGAATAACCAACAACTAAACTACGGCTTAAATGTACTTTGATCCATGCCGTATCCAAAAATTTGTGGCAGGGTTAAAAACTCAATTTTACCATATTTTTCTAATGCTTTAAAATCAAGTTTGTTTTTATCTCCCATTACTAAAATAGTATACGATTTATCTTTAATTGTTTTTTGGTAAAAAGCATTGATATCTGCAAAAGTTAAAGTTTGCACTTTTTCAAAGTTATCTTTTCTTCTATCGTAATCCAAACCTAATTTTTGTGATCTATCATAATCGAGCAATACATTTGCACGCACAATACGATCAGTACTCATTTTTTGAACGATGTTAGATTTAGTAGCTTCAAAATTAGTGCTTACTTCAGGCATATTATTGATTAATTCGGTAATGCCCTTCATGGCTTCCGGAAGCTTGTCTGCTTGCGTGCCTACATACATAACTGTGTAATGTGCATCATTTTGTCTTGCCGGATTAAGATAATAGGCATAAGCGCTATAGGCTAATGCTTTTGATTCTCTTATTTCTTGAAATACTAATGATGACATGCCTGTTCCAAAGTAGTCATTAAAAATAGCATCGTAAGGCTCAATGGTTTTATCATAAGCATTACCTTTTGAAAGCATTACTATTTCAGCTTGCTGCATAGGATAATCAACTACATATACTTTTGTTTGTTCAGTTGGTAATTGCGTAAATACAATTGCACTTTCAGGTGTTTTAAATTGCGCAGGAACTTTATGTCCGTTTTTGAGACTATTTTTTAAAGAATCTTCTGGCGAAGGGCCGTAATACAAAATGTGATGTGCATAGCTATTTAAATCATGAATCATTGTAATAAGTTCATCAGGATTTAATGCTTTCAATTCCGTTTCACTTAAAATATTGGTAAAAGGAGAAACAGGGCCATACATGCCATAATTTTTTAATGCTTTTTGCAAAATGATATTTTTGTCTTGCATGGCATTGGTACGATCTTTTAAAATATCGTTTACCAAATTATCTAGAATCGTTTTGTCGGGTTGGGCATTTACCATATAATCCTCGAGCAATACAAGGGCTTTGCTAAAATTCTCATTTAATCCTGTTAAATGAACAGTTACCTCATCTGTAGATGCAGAAAAATCATAGCTGCAAGCCAGTTTATAAAATTCTTGTTGAATTTGTTCTGCAGTATTTTGTTTGGTACCTAAATATGGCAAATAGTCCATGGCAATTTCCCATTTTTTATCGTTGTTGGTGCCCATATTATATTTATAATACAAATCGAAAATATCATTTTCATCATTTTTTTTATATAAAATAGAAATGGATGAGCCCTCAAGAGTAAGATGTTGAATGTCTTTTTTATAATCTAAAAATTCAGGTTTAACAGGAGTAGGTTTACTATCTGTAATGGATTGTGAAAAAGTAGAATGATCTTCTTTATTCAATACAACAGGTGTAATTTTAGGCTTGGTAACTTTTACTACTGTAGTATCAACACCTTTGCGTTTGTATACCGCCACATAATTATTGCCATAATATTTTTTAGCAAAATCCATTACATCTTGCTTGGAAATTTTAGAAAGTTTATCGGTAAAAGTGATGTATTCGTTCCAAGGTTTATCATACATAAAAGATTCTGCAAAAGCATTTGCTCTGCCTTTATTGCCTTCGTATTTTTCTATTTGATCTTTTTTATAATTGGCAACAATGGCCGGAATAAGCCAATCAGCAAAGTCGCCTTTTTTTACCAACTCAATTTGTTGTAACAATAAATCTTTTGCTTGTTCCAGGGTTTGCCCTTCTTTAGGCTGCGCAAAAATAAGATGGATGCAATAATCTTTTAAATCCATTACGCCAGAACCCGCGCCCAAAGCCAATTGTTTTTGATTGATATTTAAATCAATTAAGCCTGCTGCACTATTTGATAAAATCATATCAACCATGGCTAACATAGGTTTTGTATTTGAATTAAATCCCGGAAAACGGTAGCCCAATGAAACACTTACCGGAAAGGGGCCCCAAACTTCCTTTTCTATTGGAGTGGTAATAGAATCTTCCGGTTCAAAAGTAAATTTTGGAACTTCTTTAGAAGGCAGGCTTTCAAATTTTTCTTCTATCATTTTCAAGGTACTATCCGGATCAAAATCTCCCGATAAACAAATAGCCATATTATTGGGAACATAATAAGTATTGTAATACTCCATAATTTTTTTGAGAGAAGGATTTTTTAAATGATCAATGGTTCCAATTACTGATTGAGTGCCATAAGTATGTTTTTTAAAAAGCCCACCCAATAAAGCATACCAAGCTTTTACGTCATCATTATCAAGTGTTCTGTTTTTTTCTTCATATACAGCTTCTAGTTCTGTATGAAACAAACGCATTACAGGGTGGCGAAATCTTTCTGCTTCAACGGTAAGCCAATTGTTAATTTGGTTAGACGGAATATCATTTACGTACATGGTTCTATCGTAAGATGTATTGGCGTTTGTGCCAACAGCTCCAATACTTGCCAACATTTTATCGTATTCATTGGGGATGGCATATTTAGAAGCTTCGTAAGAAACGCTATCGATAATGGCATAAATTTTTACCCGTTGTGCAGAATCAGTGGTGGCACGGTATACTTCAAAAAGACTATCAATTTTTGCAATCAAAGGACCTTCTTTAGAGAAATCTTTTGAGCCATATTTATCTGTGCCTTTAAAAAGCATGTGTTCTAAATAATGGGCAAGACCAGTAGCATCAGCCGGATCATTTTTGCTTCCTGCTTTAACAACAATATAAGTTTGTATACGGGGCGTAGCTTTATTCACACTCATGTATACCGTTAAGCCATTTTTAAGCGTATATATTTTTGTGTTGAGAGGATCGTTAGCAGATACCTGTTTTGATTGATTAGTGCATGAAATAACAGTGCATAATGTTACAAATGCAAGTATTAGAATTTTAAAATTCTTCATAGATATTTTTATGATGTTTATTTTGGGGGAGCTAAAATAAGGATTGTTTTTGGTTTAAGGAAAAACCACTAAAGATAAACGTTAGTAATTTTGATTGAATGAGTTGGAATCTTAAATTTGGCTGTGTTCTAAATTAAGCCCCTTTTAACTTATTCAAGCAATGAAAGCATATATCTACAAATTAAATTGGATTGTATTTTTTATAATAATACAAAATACAAACGTGTTTTGTCAATGCGGAGAAATGTTTTTAGTGCGACCTAATGAAAAATCAATAATAAGTACTCCTCCATCTTTGGCTTTAACTTTGTTGAAACCAACATTTTTTGATGTAGATAATGATGGTGATTTTGACATGTTTGTTGGAACAGAAACCGGGAAAATTTCATTTTACGAAAACAAAGGAGATAAAAATCATTTTTCTTTCAATTATGAAAGCGGTTCATTAAATCCATTAGATACGATTCAATTGAATGGGGGGTACTCTTCTCCATTTTTTGTTGACATAGATGGTGATGGAGATAAAGATTTGTTTAGTTTGTTTGTTTTTGGAATATATTATTATAAGAATATTGGTAGCAATACCATCCCTTATTTCAAACTACAAGCAGATAGTTTAAATCCAATGGATAGTTTAAATACATATGTTGGCAGCAACTCAGCTTCTCCATATTTTGTTGATATAGATAATGATAACGATTACGATCTGTTTGTAGGAAATTACAATGGAACAATTAATTTTTTTAAAAATATTGGAACAATAAATAACCCTATATTTTCATGCCAAAAAGGAGCAAATAACCCTCTCAATGGAGTAGATGTTAGTACTTTTAATAGCTTTCCTACTTTTGTGGATATTGATAATGACGGAGACTTTGATGCATTTATTGGAAATTACGGTGGAGTCATTTACTATTACAAAAATATAGGCACTAAAAGCTCTCCCGTTTTTACGCTTCAACAAAATTATTTAAACCCGTTTAATAATATTAATAATGGAACGTATAGCGCATTAACTTTTATTGATATTGATAATGATGGTGACCCAGATGCATTTGCAGGAGGAAACGATGGTATTATTAATTATTATGAAAATATTGGAGACAAAAATTCGCCTTCTTTTTTTCAACAGAACAATTGTTCAAACCCTTTTACAAAAGATTTCTATGTGTCTTTTTCAACATTTGTAGATATAGATAATGATGGAGACCTAGATTGTTTTAAAAATACAGCTGGTAATATTAGATATTATAAAAATGAAGGCACTCCTTCAGTCCCCAATTTTATACTGCAAAGTGATGATCAAAATCCTTTTTATCAAACATTTTTAACTGGAGTATCAAATTCATTGTCATTTGTTGATATAGACAATGATGGGGATATGGATGCTTTTGCAGGTTATTATGGAAACATTAAATATTTTAAAAATGAAGGAACTCTAAATGTTGCTAAATTTACTCTACAAAATAATAGTTCAAATCTATTCAATGGTATTACTATTGGAACTGAGTGTTATTTATCTTTTGTAGACATTGATAACGATAGTGATTTAGATGCTTTTATTGGTACATATTTAAATGGAATAGAATTTTATGAAAATACAGGAAATCAAAGTACTCCTGTTTTTGTTTCTAAAACTGGAACTACCAATCCTTTTGATAGTATAACAATCGGAAATAGTTTAACCCCTTCATTTATTGATATTGATGATGACGGAGACCAAGATGCATTTGTTGGTGAATCTTGGGGTAATGTTTACTATTTTGAAAATATTGGCACTTCTTCTATCCCAAGTTTTGTTTTACATAACGATAGTATCAATCCTTTATATGGACTTGATTATGGAGAGTATAGCTTTCCATCATTTACAGATTTGGATAATGATGGAGACTGGGACATATTTATTGCAGAAGGAAATAACTACTTAAATTACCTTGTTAATATTGGAACTAATAAAAGTCCTAGTTTTATAAATGCGGATAATGTTTTAAATCCACTTGGCTCGAACATTTCAGGTAATAATCCATTATTTGCAGATTTGGATAATGATGGTGATTTGGATGCTGTGATGTCTGGACATAAAGCTAATCTTGAGGCGTTAAACTATTATAAAAATACAGGTAGTAAAACAAATCCTATCTTTCAACTGCAGAGTGATAGTCTTGATCCATTTAAAGCAATTTGGTTTAGTGGGTATGGATCATTGGTAGATATTGATAATGATAGCGATTATGATTTTTTTATGTGTGGAGGATATGGGCCCGTTTATTATCTTCGAAACGAAGGTTCCTCTCAAAATCCTATTTTTATATTGCATGTTGATAGCCTAAATCCTTTTGATAATGTTGGTTACATAACTGAAGGTAAGCCAACATTTGTAGATATAGATGATGACGGTGATATGGATGCATTTTTTGGAAATTATTATGGACTTATACGATTTTTTAAAAATACTGGAACAAAAAACGCTCCTTCATTTATAGAGCAAACTAGCACATTAAATCTCTTTAATAGCATTTCGGTAGGTTATGAAAGTACTCCTAAATTTTTTGATATCGATGATGATGGAGATAAGGATGCCTTTATTGGTGAATATGATGGAAATATAAATTTCTTTGAAAATACCGGAACCAATACAAATCCTATTTTCATTTTACAAGATGATAGTATTAATCCTCTTAGAGAAATTACGGAAACAGAAGGCGTGGCAGAATTTGTGGATATTGACGGTGATGGAGATATTGATATTTTTACCGGTAAAAACGGGCAACTTGCAGATTATGATATTCATTTTTATCGAAATGAAGCCATCTTTAACAATATAAGTATTAAATCAACTAACACTTCTTTGATTTGCAAGGATATGCTAATTACACTAAGTGGAGAAGGTGCTTATAATTATAGTTGGACTCCTGAGATAAAAAATGATATACCTTTTACTATCGATAGTACTACAACATTTCAATTAATTGGGGAAAGTGGTAATGGCTGTAAAGACACCTCTCAAATAACTATTAAAGTAGATTCTCTTATATCTCCTATTGTAATTGCTAATACAAGTGTTTCTACTGTTTGTGAAGGAGCTCAAGTTGTTTTATATGGTTCTGGGGCCAATAAATATTGCTGGACAAATAATATCAGTGATAGTATTGCATTTATTCCTCAAAGCACAGCTATTTATCAAGTAACAGGAACCGATGTTAACGGATGTAGCGACACTAACCAAATTCTAATTACTGTTATTTCTCATGATACTTTAAGTGCATATTCAAGCTCATCGGCTATTTGTAAAGGAGATTCGGTTTTATTATATGGTACAGGTATGGAATCTTATAATTGGGATAATGGGGTTATTGATAGTTTATTTTTTATTCCAACCACTACAACCGCATATACTGTTGTAGGCACTGACACAAAAGGCTGCCAAGATAGTTCTCAAATTACTATTCAGGTTAATATACCGCCTACTTTAACTAAATATGTTAAAAATGCATCTCAGGGCAATAATGGTTCCATAAATTTAACTGTAAGTGGAGGCCAATCTCCATATCAATATGATTGGGATAATGATGGTGTAGGAGATAATGATGATAAGGAAGATTTATATAGCATCAATGCCGGTATATATACAGTAATAGTTACCGATGCTAATGGATGTTCTGTTACTTTATCTGTTACTGTAGAAAACACATCTTCAATTAATGAAACCACTAAATCGGAAAATAATTTGCTTGCGTTTCCTAATCCTGTCAATAATATTTTAAATGTTGAAGTAAATAACCATGAACAAATACAAAATCTGCAATTGTATAATTGTGTTGGTAATTTGGTTTACAGTAGTATAATCAATCAGGGGAAATATCAAATAGAAACAGATAAATTATCCAATGGTATTTATTTGTTGAAGGTGCAAACTTCAGATAAGGTATTAAGTTCTCAAATAAATATAGAGCATTAATTCAATTTAAAAATAGCGTTCATCTTTTACGAATTTGTATTCCGCAATATATTCCGCATAAAACATCTTAACAACCTTATTTAATTTTTGTAATATATTTAATTTCAACATATTGAATGTTTTGCTTTCTATATTTATATTCCGCAAAATTTGTATAATAATTGGCTACAGAACTGATAAAAAAATCATCAAAATTAGCAGGCGTATTAAGTGCCAATACACGCTTAGCCATTGCTAAGTTAATTGAGCCTATGAATAGTTATTATTCCAATTTAATTGAAGGCCATTTTACACTAAAGATATTGAAGCCACAATGATGGATTAGGAGTTTTATCAATAATTTTTGGAAATCGTTTTAAATAATATTAAGGACCTAAAACCGTATCTCCAAAATTAACATCAACATCTTTTAACTTTCCGCTTAAATGAGAGTCTCCTGTTTTTTTAACAACAGCAGCTGTCATTGCTGTACTACTGCCCCAACTGCCTTCTTTATCACTTGATAGAAGAATGCCCGATACTGATGACATTGAAACACTACTCGATGTAGCACTCACCTTAAAGGTAGCTCCACTACTTACTATAATATAGCCACCTTCATCACTACCAAATGTCAATGGCTTTTCATCTGTGGTGACTACAGTTATTACCCCATCATTATTTGAAATTGATTTAACTCTTTTTAATTGAGCATAGGTACCAGGGCTTCCTGATCTAAAATCTGGCGGTAATGCACTTACTAACTCTGCTCCACTTAACTCATCACCGGGTTGTAACGTTGCCGTTAATGCAAATAATGCTCTTGTTCCTTTTTGAACATCTGTTTTAGCAGCGGCAGCTTCTTTAAGTTGAGATCCTGCAATAGCAGCTTCTCCTGTTGGATCAATATAGAAAAGAGGATTATCGTTAAATGCATTATAAGGCGACATTGAAGGAAACAAGCTGTCTTTAGGATCTCTACTCAACCATCTTCCTAATCGTGGATCATAAAACCTCGCATCAAAATCATACGAATTTGCATTGGTTTTAATTTCATCATCATGTTCTTTACCTTCGTATCCATAACGGTAAGAACTTTCTCCTTCATTTCTATTTGGCAACATCATACCATAAGGATAATAATCATTAGATACTACTACCTTTGCTGTATAACCACCTCCACTTACAGGCTCTTTAATATCATTTACAACTTCTCTCACATTACCTAAATAGTCGGTAATTTCATATCGCTTTTCCCCTACAACTCTTGTATAGCTTCCCGCATCAGTATATACAACTTCATCATCAACTTTGCTGTTGGGTTTATACATACCTATTCGTTTACTTGTATATAAAGGCATTTCTGATAAATCATAATCAGTAGAAGTTGCACTGGTATTTTCATAGATGCCCATTACTCTTCTATTGGCATCATAAACATAATTACTCACATCCGGTATTGCATCTGTACTACTTGTATATACTTTTTTACATACCCTATTGCCTTCAGCATCATAACTAAATCTAATATTCTTTCCACTTGTATAAGTAACCTTCGATACTTTTCCTAAAACAGTCCAGTCTATATCACTAATGGTTTCTTTGCTATCGGTAATTAATTCTCCAATCTCATCATAAGTATAATTTTTTGCCGATTGGTCGTCAATATCTGTTGTTAACAAACTGGCTGATTTAGTATCATCAACATAACTTAATTGATTGGTTCCGCTTGTGTAATTATAAGTTAATGCATCAAACTGAGTGCCGCTATAATTATAGCGATTGAGGCCTGTAATATTTCCATTTAAATCGTAAGAATAGCTTGATTTAAATCCATTATAAGTAGCAGAACTTGCAATTGTATTTCTATACCAATTGGTAGAATTATAGTAATCGAAATTAGCTTGTGTTAATCTGTATAGTTCATCATAATTGTACATAAAGCATAATGGTTTGCTATCTAAAGCAGGTGTAGTTGCTGTTCCGGTAACTTTAGTTTGTTGATAGGTAAAATTGGTTATAGAGCCATTATACAGTGGTCGATAATTAACTTTGCTATTGGAAACTGCAGTTCCATTTTTTTCATTGGCTGCACCTTGTGATGTGTTCCAATCGTGTTGATAGGTTCCTGTGTTATAGTAAGAAGATGCACTACCAAATTCTGTATAGTAATCAGAATTAAATGGAGAATAAGTAGTGGTTCCACTTGTGTATTTACGTTTAAAGTCGCCATCAAAATAACCAAGGCTCATACCAAATACATCTTTAGCAGTACTTGATGTTTTACCTCCATCTCCTCCCGGATCATAAGTAGAATTTAATGCTTGATGATTGATTGCTTTTAACCAACCATTAATGGTATATACATAATCTAAACCTTGGATGTGATCTTCTCCTATGCTCATACGTTTTAATGGCCCATAAGCATAATAAATATATTCTGCATCTGTATCCCATAAATAATCATCTTTAGAAGTTTGTACACTTTTAATTCTATAATCTGAATCGTAATTGTATTTATAAAAAAACTGATCATTCATACCTGAATTATAACTCACTTTGGTTACTTTATTAGCAATAAGGTCGTATTCATATTCAATATATTTTTTGTTCATGCCCGGTATGCTTTGCAACATCCATTCAACATTACCATCCGGATCATAACTGTAATACGTATATATTTCATCTCCATTAGCATTTGTGCCATCAGGATCTGAATAGGCATAACTGATACGATTTTGTATATAGTGTTGCTCCAATTTACTACTGCTGCTGATATAATACAAACTAGTTACTTCTTCGTCATAAATACTTACTACACGATCAGACAAACCTGTGGTTGGATAATCTTGATCATCTCCTTCATCAGAGAAACCTTGACTGCTTACATCTTTTGTGCTTAAACCCGTTTCTATTAATCTACCCAAATCATCGTATTTTAAATAGGCGTAATTTCCTTCTGCTTTTTGTTTTGCATTTTGCGAAAACCGCAACTGCCCTACACTATTATACCATAATTCTTTTTCGCCTCCATCCGGAGTAGTTTCGTATGTACACTGACCTAAAGAATTGTATTTATACTGCGTTAAATAGGTATGATTTTTATCGTTTTCTCTTGATGGTTTGCTGTCTAGCTTACCATCTCCATTTGCATCCAATACCATATCCACTCCTTTTGGTGGCACTACTTTTATTAAATTGCCCGACACATCATAATAGAATAAAGTAAAATTTACATAATCTACACCGTAACGAATGGTCATACTATCTTCAATTTCTGATGGAACGGTACATGCACTTTGATAATGTGATAAAACTGAATCTATTTCATCTTGTCTGCAATTAGAAAGTTCAGCATCTAACTTATACAATAGGTAATCTATATTATCTTGATTGCAATCGTGTGCCGAAAGTCCTCTCAAACGAGCTATATCAGATAAGCTTATTCTATCACCTACCTTATATTCCATTGCAGGAATTGTATAAGTTGTATTGTTACCAGAAAAAGTAAAATAACTAGCAGCAGTAGCAGTTGAAGATGATTTGTATTTTATTATACCGGCAGAAGATGCTATAAAACTAGCAGTAGAGGCAGGTGTTACTAAGACAGATAATAATGTAAAAGTTGATGTTTTGGTACTAGTGGTGCTGATTGAAAATTTTGTTCCAATATTGGTAAGCCAGCTCTCTAAAGTAGATTTTGATGGCGTTTTTCCTTTACTGCTATATGCAGTTAAACTATCGTTTAAGCATGCTGCAACAAAAGAAGCTTTTGTTGTACTAAATGCATTAATTTTTACATAGCCACTTGCTACTGCACTTACACCAGTATAATTTCGCACATCAATATCTCCGTATACTATTTTTTTAAGGTTATCAATATTGGTAAATAATGTAGTACGATTACTGGTTTTAAGTAAACTGGTTTGAATATACTTACTCGTTACCGCATCTATTACGGCATCAGATGCAATACCAATGCTGGTTTCATCAGTAAGGCTTACTTTTTCTGATATGCGATTGCGTATAGAAGCATCGCGCATGGTAGCGATACCCTGAATCTTATCAATAGCCAAAGCTTGTAATGCAGTTTGGCAACTTGTTGGATCGGCACTTGGGTCATCACAATCGCTAACTTTTATAATGGTTTGCTCACTTTCAATTTGAGTTTGCAAGCATACATATAATTGTTCCCATACTTTACATTGCAAGGCTTCATCTCTTTCATCAGCTATACCTGAGCTTCCGCTCCACCATGCAGCAGAACCACAGCTTGTGGTATTCCAAGCAGCAGAATCGTTTCCGTCATCTTCAGGATTACTCCAGTTTTTTATTTCTTTGGTTAAACTTGCTCCATACATGTTTAAGCAATTCTCTTGTGTTGTTGAAAGTTCAAGGCCCGTTTCCATGCCCACTTCATAATCAAACTTTGATGATCTATACGCATATTCTAAATAACCATAACTGGTACCATCAATAGATTTATTATAATTAGTCCCACTTATTCCTGTACTTTCTGTACCATATTCATAATTTGAAAAACCACTGAGCTGCTTGCCTCCGCATAATTCTAAAAAATAATCTAAAAAATTAGTGCCTATATAATCAGGAGCGCCTTTGGTAGCATACAAAGCAGACCAATCGTCAATGAATTGTTCCATTGCTGTTAAAATATCCGTACAACTATACGGATCGGTTTTTTCAAATATCATGTGGTTGAGCATAAGGTTTAATGCCCCATCTCCATAGGTATAATCTCCCGTTTCAATATTTGTTACTTGTTCCGTTACATCAGCATTAATATAATTTTTATTGGAAATAGAAATGGTATGATCAAATGAAGGAACAACATCTCCGCTATAATAATTGGTTAATGTAATACGGTATTCAGGATCTGCAGATGTACCCACACTTTTACTCTCAACACTATAACCATAAGTACTTAACATTTCTCTTAAGTAGTCCGCTAGCTTATCAGCATAATCACTAAGTGTTACTGAATATCTGTTGAGACTATTTCCTCCTGTTCCACATTGAGATTCTCCATGAGAGCCATTTTTACCTGATCCCGTCATATCTACATTACACCCTACTGTTATAGGACTTAAGTTAACCACACTCATTAAAGTACTGCCTCCATCAATAAGGTTAAAACTGAAACTTGGTATGTCACTTCCATCATAAAACCAAATGAGTTCTTCATCGCCATCGGCATAGCAATTCTGATTATTTGTAGAAATGTCAATAGTTGCTTCAGCCTTTACGTTGTATGGATAAATGGGTTTCCCGTATTGATCGTAAAAAAATTGACTGAGATGTTCTAAATTATTATCATCTGCAACATCCGATGCATAGAGCAAGCTCTCAAAATCATAGTAACCGCCATTATCATCAATAAGTGTTTGTTGCCATTCATTAGGGCTAGATACATAAGTTTGCCCTTCTACCAAAGGTTGTCCGGCACCGGGAGATTCAAGCACCCATAAATCATCACACAAATCTTCGTCACAAGTTACTTTAGGAATGGTTGCACTGCAACAACTGGTTGAGATGGTGTATTCATCTTTATCTTCGTCATAAGTTACTGTTACATCATCATCTGATGATGAATTAAAAAAAGATAATGTTTTGCTTACTGTTAGATTGCTTCCTATACCAGATGTTCCGCTTCCGCTACCAATTATTCCTCCACTCCCTAAACTTATGCCACTACCAACACTTGTGCTAATGCCGGCTAATTCATCTAAATATTCATTTAAAGCATCTAAATCAGGTTCATCTCCATTATCACCATTCAAGTATGCTTTAAATTGATCAAATCTTGTTAGCACAGTACTATCCATTGCGGTTCCTATAGAATCAGCATGATAATCGGCATACGTTTGTTCTCCTTCTTTTTTATTATTGACAGTAATTTTTCTTCCAAACCGATATACTCCAGGGTCAGACAACATAATAGTACTTGGAGAATACGTTTCTGTTACATTTCCTCCGCAACTATTTGCTCCAACTATAATACTATCTAAATATTTGTACTCGTCTGTTTCTTCTCTAATAATATAGATGTATACTTTATAATCGCAGGTGCTACAATAATTCAAGCATTCCCCTCTAAATTCATTGATGTTGAAAAAATAATCTAAGTCAATTTGTGTTGTGGGTTCTACAAAAGCAATGGATTGTTCTCTTACTACTGTATTAGGATCGGGATAACTATTGCCTTGAATTTCCTTTGTAGTTAACACAGTTGGATTGGATGTAATATCTGTTAACAAAGGATGGCTACCTGTATTCACAAAAGCAGTTGCAATGGTTTTTCCATCAATGGTTTTATATTCTACAGTAGGAATTTCATTGGGATCTACTCGTATTATTTTATACACATTGGTGTCATGCGGTGTTTCATTACCAAATACTTTTAATAATTCTGAATCTGCTACTGCTGAATAATAAGTACGTACAGTACGTTGCATACCACCTTTAATATAGGTTGTATCATACAAGCCCATTCTGTGTTCATCACCATATAAAGATTGTTTTTTCACTCTGCCATCTTGATGGTATAAAGTTCTTGCATAAGGAAAATTACCTGCATTGGGAATTCTTAAATCTGAATTAGCGTCTGAATAATAATCGCTGATAGGCCCATACATTTTTAAAGGATTTTCCCAAATAGGTACATCTGCAATATCATCATCAAATTTGGTTTTATCTTCTGAGTCAAAATCTTCGGGGCCATATATATTTCCATCTTTATCTTGCAATACCTTTTCTACATAAGTGAGATAATTGTTTTTATAGGGCGCAGTAAGACTTTGTATAGCGGGCCTATCACAATAATCATAAGCTTTTTCATTTACAAGAATAGAATCTTGTTCTGATAATTTTTGTTGGCTTTGTTTTATTTGATTGAGACCTGAAGCATAATTTATTTTTTCTCCTATGCTATTGCATTCACTAAATTGTCGGTTGTATATCCAATTTTTGTCTTCTTCGGTATGTGTAAAATAAAATACATAATCGGGTAAACCACTTGTTGAATTTTCTTCGTAATAACCAATTTCAGGATATTCATCATCAATAAAATCTAAAGAACTTCCATCATCAACCGGATCTACTAATTGGTGATCACTCCATACTCCCCAATTACGACTATCGCCAATACCATTATCATATTTATTACCAATAGGCCTCACGCGCCATGCATAATAACCAGTTCCTTCTCCCATATAAAGCGTAGCTGTTGTGGCATCTTCTACTTCTATAGACAATGCTTTATCCCAATCTATATCATTATTGTAAACATAATATTGATCATTATTCGTTGTGCTTAGATTGTAAATACGTAACACTTGTAATTGATAGTGGTTATTCATTTCACATTCCGATGTCCAGCTAAATGTTACTTCATTATGGCTTTGTGTAGCTGAGGTTAAATTAATCATACTTGCATCATCATAATCTCCGGATAATGCATTATAACTAAAATCAGTTTCAACCCATGCTTGCACACGTAATGAAGTAGGAGAGGCGTCTGCTGTATTACGCGCCACCGTTACTTTTATATAATCTAAATCATCATAATCTACACTACTGCTATAAGGATCTAAATTTATTCGTGTTAATTTTTCTACTTCATTGTTTGCACTATTCATAGTAATGGTTTGGCTACCTGTAAATACAGCAGTACAACTTGAGGTAGAATAACCGGTAAGCGTTACTAATAATGATGTAGTATTGGTAATGGCATCGCCTAATGCAAAATCACTTCCTAAATCAACAAGTACATCTAAGTAAGCAGAATTGAGTGTAGATGTTACACATTCTTCTTGCGGTAATTCTAAATAAGCTCCACTGCTGGGTAATTGACTATAGGTATAACTCAGTGAACTGGAATAACTAATACTGGTTTCGTTATAAGCAAATTTGTAATATTTGTTTGTTGTGCTAGAAGTTGAACTTAATGCTAAACTAGAAGCGTAATTACTATAGTAAGTAGAATTGTATTGAATACCCAAACTTGCCGTTAAAGCTTTAGTTGAGTTTTTGGTCATGTCAACAAAATAAATGTTATTAGAAGTTTCTTCCAAAACAAAAGCAAAGTAGTTATCGGTACTTTTACTTGTAGTAGTAGAGGTACTTCCCATGTCTACAGCATACCATTTAATCCATAATTGCATGTTAGGCGATGAGCCTGTAATTTTATAATACACTTTATCATTTGTTCCACAAGCCCAATAATAATCCCAATAGCCAATGGTTTTATCAGGCAAGCTGGTTGATGGAAAAGCAGCATTATTGCCTGTTGGAGGATTTGTTGTTGTAGAAGTATTAAATGTTAATAAGCCATTATAGGCTACTTTAAAACCGGTAACCATTTCTCCATAAAAATAAAATGGAAAAGGAATAGTACCTGTTGTGCTACTCCATTTATTAGCTGTAGAACTGGTACCGCTTATGGTCATGGCTGTCCAGCCACTGGTTGCGTTATCAGCTTCGGTTGACATGGTGATTGCGCTCATGCCACTATTGTTATTGGTAGTTGGGTTTCCCGAACCTGTACTGGTGGTATAACTTACACTTCCTAAGCAAGCACTACCGGTATTGGTAACCGTAGTACTTGGAATGGTAATAGTTTGCCCAAATACACTATAACATGTATGTAAACAAATGCAGAATATAATTTGAATAAATACTTTCATCTTTTTATTATTATTCATTATTCAATTACTAAACTTTATATCTCTATCATTTTTTTAAGACTTCACCTTTCTCCCCCTTCGACTTCGCTGAGGATAAACTCGGAGAAGGGGTATTCGGACTTAATTTTATCTTGAACTTTCCGGAATATGGTATTCTGTTTCTGACAGTGTTTTTATGCCCCGAATTGTTTCCTTCATTTTTCTTGTTAATTTGCCTTCATCGTTATATTGGTAATACATTCCAAAATTTTGATCATCAAATTCTGTTATCATTCTATAAGAGGCCGGATCATATACATAAGCAATCATTTTTGAATTGAGCGGTTGTACTCTAAGATCATCAACATAAATGGCAGGAGAAGATGAGGTGCCACTACCAAAAGTTACAGTACTTTTTGAGGAAGTTGCAAAACTAATTCTTAACCTATAATCGCCTGTAGTTAAAAGCCAATCTTCGGGTTTAATTTCTGCTTGATACAATTGCCATTCACCTGAACGTGCTATGGCTTCAAAAGAAACATCATTAAAAAGAGGGTCTTCACTGGATATTACATCTCCACCGCCATCGGTTACAGTAAGAGTTAAATCTTGTAAAGACATTGTTAATGTGGATGTGCCGGTATATCTCACCCATAATTTTACAAGCAATCCTGAATTTAAAATATCAGTAGTAATGGAATGGCTTGAACCTAGTTCTAAATAGCCGGTATTTGTTTTTGTATAAGATATAGCAAAGCCACTTCCGGTAGAAGAAGTACTACTTGCATCCATATTAATTTTCACGGAATATTCTCCCGCATGGGCATAATCGTTGGTATATTCATGAGCATCATAACCCGTGTTATCAAATCCTAATTCTTCAAAACAGTAAGCATCTCCACAGCGAGATGAGCCATAATTGATTTCGAAACTTTCAAACAAAACCGATTCATAAGAAGCATTATTGGCTGCTATATATACAAGGCTATTATTGTAGCCATATTTTTCAGCATTTTTTATTCCTAATACATTTTCCGTTTCAAGCGTATGTCCGTTAGGAGAGAAATAGGTATTGGTATCAGTTAAAAGCCAATGTGATGAAACTTGATTGGTATTTGACCAATTAAAAGGATAAAAATCTTCGAAAGTTCCGGATTCAAAACTTAAATCTTCGTTGGTAAGATCTGTTTTATAAACATGTTTTGTTTGTAAATACCATTTACCTGTTTCCCCTGTTTCTACTGTGTTTTCTAATAAACCATCTACACCATAGGCTATTTGAACACTTCCATCCATGGTAATTTGGTTTGAAAATGTTGATGCAGATGCTTCAATTACATTTTGCCAATCGTATTCATAAATGGGACATAATGAAGCGCAATAAATTTCCTGAGCCGAGCAAGAATTATCCGGATCTCCATACATTAATTTCCCCTCTTCAATAAAAAATTCACATCCTGTACAGCTATTTATTTCATCAAGACAATCATCACTCCAGTCGGTATTCCAAAAACATAATACACCACTACTAAGATTTGATCCTGATCCAATACCTGTACCTATTTGACAGAAGCCATAAGTACTCGTTAAGATGAGGTTTATAATGATAAAAAAATACTTCATATATAAATTGATAAAAAAGATTAATGATATTTATAATTAGCCAAATAATTTTTCATTGAAACATTGTATACGTTAATATTCGTTGACCAGTCGGTATACATGGTATTCATATCCGTAAGCATTGTACTATAGAAATCGGATATCGTAAATTCAGATTCTTTTGTGGCATCTGTTTCATCTATAACAGCCATGTCCCATAGTTCAGCTATAGAAAGCGATGACGATGATGTAACATAATCATCGAGGAATTGTAATTTATCTTCATCGCCATTTGCCCAATCGATAAGTTGGTCAATTACATCATCTGCTACACCAATTGCTTTAAGATCATTTGTGATGTTGGTTTGTATACTTGTTTCTGAAGAAGCCGTTTCACAGGCACTGCAAGTTTGTCCGCTCGATGAACGCGTAATGTATTTCGTATCTGATGATACAGAAGGCGAGCCTCCACTTAGTTTTTCATTTAAATAATCTGCTAAATCTTCTCTATAATTGTTTTGCGATGAATTATAATCTGAAAGTCCTCTGAACTCACTGTCATAAGTTGTGATAGTACCGGCAACAGTTGTAAGCGTATTGGCTTTTCCACTTTTAATAATTTGAACATCCATACTTACGCCATCATTAGCTGTTGTGCTGGAATAAAAACCTGAGGCAGCTCCCAAATACAATTTGTTTTGTTCGATGTTAATAATATTCCAAATTTCTGGGCTAGCACCACTTTTGTTAATGGCTATTAAATCTCCTAAGGCAAATTTTTCAAACACATCGCCATAAGTGCTGTTATCACAATAATCTCCACTTAGTTCAAGATATACATCACTTCCATCAATTTGTTTTTTAAAATAAATAGCGCCACTACCGGCAGTAAATGAATAGCCTTCTGATCCTGCTTTTTGACCCATATCGGAATAATAAAAAGTTGCAGGTATATTGTAAGAATAATATTTCCCTTCGTGTGTTTGGGTTGCGCCACCACCCGTAGCATATTTTATTTCGTCAAACAAACCGGATTTTGAAGTAACAATGGGATCACCGGTAAGCTTATCGGCATATAGGTTATTAATGGTTCTAATGGTTCCATCTTGATAATTGCTTATACTTTTTACAATAGGAGGATAATAATCTATTTGCGAAGTTACATGTGTGTAAATATGTGTTTCGTCTTCTGTTTTATTTGGAATAGGAATAGCAAATGGAATAGGGATTCCGGCTAAATAAGTTATGGCCAAACCAATTTCTATTGAAAGATACGTTACGCCTGTTTCATCAGACACTTTTTTTGATTCCGCTACAATGTCAGAAGCTTTACCTAAATATAAATTAGATTCTTGTCCGTTTTCATTTAAAATTTTTACAGATTCTCCGGGCTCATAATAATTATATTTTGTGCTTTTTACTTCCATTAAACTATCCGGTTTATTATATTGATCCCAATTTCCGGAATACATGGTTTGTTTTTTCATTTGTCCGTTCATTCCATTTAAAAGAAAACGATAGCCCTGTGTAGCCCAGGCATCCATTGTTTTTCTATAGTATACAATGTAGTAATCAGAACGGTTATCAGTTTTAAGATCCAGATCAGTATACTCCACACCTTTATAACTACCATAATTTTTATCAAAGGGATAATCTTTTGTTGTATAATATTCAAATGCATTTATACCGTCATGAGTTGGAGCGCTATGAATATTTCTTACTAATATTCTTGAATAGCCAACCGAAGGGCCGGGTAATACTGATTCTCCAATAGGTCCTGAAAATTGCGATTTATCATTACCACAAGCCATTACTTGGTCATCACTCGATTCATCTCTTTTATTTAAAAATTGAATTAAAGCATTTTCTTCTCTTCCCTCTACCGGTTCGTTTGAAGCAACTCCACTTGATAAGCCATCATAATCGATATACAAATATTCATGACCGTAAAGCATGGCATCTTCTCCACTTGATTCTATTCCGGGATCATAAGTTAACAATCGTTTTACGCGAAGCCCTCCTCCTTTTTTCTCATAAGGAACCGGTAATCGCAAATAAGAGTAATCAGGATTTACTGCTAAACAAATGGTATTGTATTCATCTGCAAAACCGGTTGCATGATCTATCAGTTCATAAATAGCACTTCCTATATCAGTTGAACTTTGACCTGAATCAAAATCATCTCCGTTGATTAAAAAACTTTTTTCACAACTGGAATTGTATTCCGACATATTGCCTCTTGTTGTTTTATAAAATTCTACGCAAGCATCATGCGGACATTCCCAATTTTCTTCTGTTTCAGCATCACCTCCTAAAACAACATATAAACTGTATTTACTTGTATAGGGATCTTGTTCTATTGCCACACTACTTACTTTAACAAATCCATCTATAAATTCGGCATTGCAATTATCTAAATCAGGAACATCGGTATCTTCATCAATAGCATATAAAAATTTAAAATAGGCTTTCTCTGCTCTTCGTCCATTGTATCCATCAATCATTATTTTTTGGATGTAATCTTTCATTTCACTCATGGCAGCATAATCATTTGCAATGCCTAATTCATCCAGATTTATATAATATTTAGATCCAATATTACCGGCATCATTACCATCTGCATCGCCTTTTGATCCATAGGTTTCAACAATTTCATCTAATTTTACCATAGCCATAGCCTTTCGATCTTGCACATAGGTATAATCGTCTTGCTCATATTGTACATGAATTTCCCCTCCGGTTGGCAAAACTATTTTTTTAAGTTGCCATGCTGCAGGATCGAATTTGTTAGCAGTACCATTGCCATCTGTTTCGGGGGTTTGATCAAGCCATGCAAACAGATCATCATTCAAGTCATCTCCATTGGCGCGGTAACTTCCCCAACGATCGGATGCGTTAACAGAATAATCAGGCTCTTGATCTAAAGAAGAAGCAGAAATTTCTAAATCGTCATATTTTGATGGATAATTAGTAGTGGGATATTTATAATTAAATTCATAAGGAGATATTTTTGTATTGCTTACCGATCCATATTCTGTCCAAACTTTTTTTAGCGTAAGTTTACCCGAACTGCTGTTTGGCACATTGGGCCATGTAGAATAATCATAGTCAAAATAAATACGCTTGATAATTTTATCATCGCCCCCACTTAAACTTTTTGCATAGAGTGTTATTTTATCGAGTTTGTAAAGTTTATCAGTGCCTGCAGTTGCCGTTGAAAGTCCGGCACTGCCATCTGCAGGAGCTTCTTTGCCATCATTTCTGGATGATATTTCAAAAACAGCTTTGTGTGTTGCCGTTTCTATTGATTCAAGATAATATACCTCTTTATCACCACTACTGAAACTAGCCATGTCATCAGCATTATCAGACTGTTTTCCTCTACTATAATACAAGCCACGGTATGGCATACGCCAGTGGTAAGATGAATTTTTTCTTGTGTAATTAAATTTGGTCCAACCACCAAAATCATCATCACTTAATCCGTCATTGGTTTTATCAATATAATTGGGAGTAGTTACCTGAGTTAATAAAAAGGCTGTTGCATATTTACTTGTTCTTGAAACTCCCACTAATTGTTTGTCGCTTGCTAAATCGGTACCACTATAGCTTTCAGGGTTGCTAGCCGCTTCAACACCATCTACATAACTTATATAGCTCGAAATATCTTTGTATAATAAAGTTCTATTAATAGCATCATCCATTTCTGTTGGATCAACATCTACACTTAAATCTCTTTCATTATCTGAATAAACCGGTAGACCATATACATAATTGTTTCCATTCTTATTGGTAATAGAAAATTCTCCAATTTTATCTTGCACTTCGCTATTGGTACGGCTTACTCCACTATTATCATCATACGTATATCTTTTATAATCATTACTTGCCCCATCGTTTTCTTGCATTTGGGCATTGGTATGAAATCCAATACATGTAGCTCTGGTAACATTGCCTAGCCCACCATTTACTTTTTCACTTAAAGATGCATATTCTGGTTTTAAATCAGAACTTAATTCAGCCGTTACAACATCATTACTTGGGCTATTATAAGATGAATAGCCGCCTAAATCTCCAATAAAGCGGAAATAAAAATCTTCAAATTCAACATTTTTAAAAGCATAATCATCTACATCACCTTCATTCCATCCTTCTACTGTTAATGTATGGCCACCTCCAATAATAGCTTCGGCAGCATCTTCGGCATAATTATCTAAATCACTTTCATCCATATCTTCATTAACGCTAGCGTCAGCACTAATAGAAGCTGTTAGGGTTACTGAATTGGTTTGGCCTAAACCTAACTCTCCTCCAAATGAAAAAGAATTGATTGAGCCTGATTGTTTATTGGGTCTAAAATGACCTACATTGGCTGAATAAGCTCTAAAAGTACCGGATAGTCCTTCTGCCGCTACACTATACATATCAGCTGCAGCCATAGGAATGGGTAGGTAATTATCTCGTAAATTGTATACATCTTGTTTTTCTACTGTATAATCCATTACATCGGAACTTGATGTTGCTTCTGCGCTGTGTAAGTAACCAAAATAATCTTTTGTTGAAATACCATTATGAGTAGATGTTTCTTGTGTGTAAGAACCAAATATAGCACCTCCAAAACCAACAGGTACGCATGATGGATAGGCAAATACACCAAATCGACCGGCAATACTAAATCCTTCATAATCTTGCAAAACGGTAGGTATTGAATTATTATATAAGCTATAGGTTTTATTAGTAAAAGAAGAATGGTTGGGATCAATGCCATTACGTGAATTTTTCTCATATAATTTATTTACCCCGGCACCAAAGAGTTCTGATATTGGTCCAATGGCAGCTTTGGTTAATGGGGAAGAAGTTTTTGAAGACTTAACAGCTGCATCTAATCCTGCATTTATGGCACTTGCCACCCAAGCACCCGGATTAATTTCATATTCATATCTAATTTCTGCATCTTCCATGCTTACCTTGGCAGTATATGCAGCAACATTGCAATTTAAATAAGGAACAAACTCCATGGATAAGCCCGTATGATTGCTATAAGCCATTTGCCAGTTTAAACCCAGTTCGGCATCTACATTTGCAATATCCATAATGGTATTAACAATACCGGGAATATTGAATGCCTTTAAATAAGCTTGTGTTCCGCCAACGGCAGTCCAGTTTTTTTCAATTTTATTAAAATAAATAGCTTCATCTCCATTGGCATCGTCAGGAAAGCCTTGTTTGTTACGAACAACCGAACCGGGATTTAACGTCCATCCGAAACCAACCCACGAAGCTTCTTCTTCAGGAGAAGAACCGCTATGATAGGATAAAGAAACCGGATACCCTCCTCCATTTGGGCCGGGCACTTCTAATAAAGGAATGTTATAAGTAAAATCTCCCGTAAAAGGATCAACCATTTGATCAGTAGCAACAGATTCAAAGTTGGAATATTCGGGAGAGGCAGGACCTCCGGTAAGCGCAAAAGATGTATATGGAATTAAAGGTTGGACTAATAACAAAAATGCTAAAAAAACTGAAGTTGCTTTTTTTACAAATGTTAGAAGTCTTGTCATATAGGAAATATTTTATATCAAATATTAACCCCTACTTACGACAAATGCATAACAATGGTTACGTCATTCTTTGTTTTTGTTTCAATAAATCAAAAATATAGTTACACGGTATCTGGGGGTAAACGCAAGTAAGCTAAAAAAAAACAGAATATTTATTATTTTTTTAAAAATAAATCAGATGTTTTTTAATGTTTATTGACAAAACAAATCCTGTATTTTATTAAATATCAGCAATTTAAATAATATTGCAATTTCAATCTTTTGTCATTTCAACATAAAGTGAACGTAATCCTTTTTTAAAATTTCTTGGAACAAAACCAATCTCCAGAATGCTATTGTTTACCTCATGAACTTTTAAATTTTTTAATCCAACCAAACTATCTTTTGAAACCGTTAATTGCATTTTTAAAGCATCTGCAAAAGAAATAGCTGCGTAAAAAAGATAATAAGGAACGGAAATAAATTTAACATTAAAACCAAATACCGAACAAAGTTCTCTATAAAATTGTTTGTATGTAATAGGTTCTGATTCCGAAATTGTAAGTGTTCCATTTATATTTTTCTCAACTATTTTGTCAATGGCTAAAACTAAATCATCAATATAAAGCGTTTGTATGGGTTGTTTGCCTCCGTTAATTAATGGTATTACCTTTCGTTTTTTTATAAATGCTATCATGTCTTTTATCAAGCCTCCATTGCCAATTACCAGGCCTGGACGAATAACAATATCTTGTGGGGAATTGAATAATTTTTCAATGGCAAATTTTTGTTTGCCATAAATTGTTGGAGCATTTTCTTGTGCCGACATGCTCGACAAAAATATATTTTTCTTTATATCGTATTTTCTACTAAGTTCGAGTAAACGTTTACTTCCATCTACATTAATTTGAAATGCATTTGAATTGTTTTCATTTTTCATGTAAGCGCAGTGCACTATATAATCAACATCAACAAAAATAGATTCATCTATTACACCCTTTTCTAAGGAATATTTTATATAATGCACATCCGAATTATGCTTAGTATAAAGTTCTCCTTGTCTTTGCAGGTTTAATGTTTTAGGAATGTTGTGAACCAATGCATACACCTTCCATCCTTTATTACTAAAGTAATCTACCAATGCAGATCCAATAAATCCATTGGCTCCTGTAATAAGTATAGTAGGAGATAGATTCATGCGTTTTTCAATACGTTTTTTGCAACATTATGCGCATTTGCCATAAGAGAAAAAGTTAATCCTTTTGCAGGCAAATACGAAAATCCGGAACCATCCGCAACAAAAACATTTTTTGCTCCATTTAATCTTCCATTGTGTGCAAGCGTAAATGGTTTTCCTTTATTATTAAATGGCAACGTTCCTGCATAATGTATACTTGCCCCCATGCCCGGATCAATTTGTTTTATGGCAAAACATCCTAATGAACGCATTGCTTTTATGTATTTTTTTTCACGTTCTTTAATTCGTATTTTTTCTTCTGTACGTAATTTATATTCGGCATACAATTTATCATTTGTAAGTGTATTCGCATTTTTTTGTAATTGTAGATATTTTCCATCAGAATATGATTCTGGATGATGAATGCCCATAATAGTAAAAGCCGGCATCAAATAATTCATAATAATTCTGCTGTCGTAAAAATTAAGCGGAGACTCCATTACAATTTTAAATAACATAAGCGATCGATAGCTATAAATAGAAGCCATGGCCACATCAAAATTATTTTTATTGGGATCGTGAAAAAGGCTGAGTTGAGAAAATCCTGATCTTTCTTTTTCAAGTTCTTTACCTAACATTCTCCATTGTACACAAGGTATATAGGTGTAGGGATTGCAAAGCAAAGGAAGTTGTTGTTCGTATGCATTAAACGATCTTAATACAACTCTAGCGGTTCCTAATGGGCCAGAGGCAAAAATTACTTTTTTAGCGTGAACCGTTTTTTTTTCTTTAGAACTTAGGTCATAATAATGAATCTCTACTTCATTTTCATTTTCGGAGAAACTACTTACAAAAGCATTGTTTTGCAATTGAAACAAAGATTTTTTTTTTAATCTTTCAATAGTAATCCAAGGCCTATAAGCACTTTCATTTTTATCGGAATAGAAATCGGTATCTTGATAATGATAGGGTTTTCTACCATTAAATTCCTTTGTAATTACAGCAAGGCTTGTGCGACCCATAAAAAACCCATTCTCATTGAGCTTATATTTTTTATTTTCATAGGCCTTAAAAAGTGTTTGTGCATTTGCATCTGTTTTTAATGCAGGCTGGTAGTTTTCTAGCTGTCCTAATGTATATGGAGCAATATCATTAAGCTCTCCTGAGATGCCAATTCTATCTCCTACCCATTGATAGCCTTTTAACATTTCATCATAATTTAAACCGACCTTTTCTATTTCAGCTTTTGAAAACTGGCAACAACCCACCCCCCATCCACTACCTAAACCTCCATACGCCAAACTCTCCATAGGAAAAAATGAGTTTGAATAGATAGGTAAAAGTTCAGCAACTTTTTCTATTAAATGTTTTCTTGAAGGGGTAAGTTGTGCCCCTGTTTTTGCATCACCTGCTTGTATTCCTTCTGTTTGTATTCCTTCAAATTTTTCTCCTAGCAGATAAGCACTTTGATCTTTTTCTTGCTCGCGTATATCAACAAAATTTTTATCAGGGAAAATAGATTTGTATTTATTGTCGTCAATGGCAACATCGAGCATGAGCACTTTTACGCCAGCCTCAACAAGTGTTTGCGCAGCCATGGCTCCTGTGCAGCCTGATCCTATAACAATGTAATCGTGAATTTGCATCCTAACAATTTAATCATTTAACAAGTTAACCCCACATAGTTTTATATATAATGTACTAAAAATAATTGTCTGGTATTTTCTTTAATCTTATATCTCTCATCAATCCTATTACCTACAACCCAAGCAATATTGTTTCCAGAACATACTACCCAAGTGTTTTCTTTATCTACAAGAGATAGTTTTTTATCTATAAAAAAATCACTCAACTTTTTTTTACCCTTCATGCCTAAAGGATAAAAACTATCCCCATGTTTCCATTTTCGTAATGTTAATGGAAATTTTAATTGATCAAAATCTAAACAAGCAATTTTATTGGATAAAGGAATAACAAAATCATTTTTTATAATTATTTCGAATTTTAAAAAAATGGGTTCCGTAATTTCCTTAGTAGTATTCTTAATGAGGTATTCTTTATTCGTAATTTGTAATTCATAATTTGTAATTAAAAACAGATTTCTGTCTTTAACTAATTTATGACTTGAAGAGAAAAATGCTTTACCTGATTCCGCTTCTAAGCTTTCTTCAATGTCATTAATTGTTGATGTATTAAAACCAAATTCTTTTAATAATTCAAAAAGATAAATATTAAGAGGTTGGAGTTTTTGTAATTCAGGAATTGATATTTGTATTTGATCTTTTTCTTTTACCAATAATCTTTGTCTTACCTCGTCAATAGTTTTTAAAAATATTTCTTCTGCATCTTTTATTTTTTCAATGCTTGATAAAATATTAATTTTCGCATGAATATTTGTTTCTTCTAATAAGGGAACAAGATGATGCCTTATCTTATTTCTCGTGTATTTATCACATAAATTACTACTGTCTTCCCGAAATATCAAGTTCATTTCTTTTGCATATTCTAAAATATCACTCTTGTTTGTAAATAAAAGGGGGCGAATAGTTGTATCATTTTTTTCTAAAATTCCGTGTAAACCGGCAATTCCTGTTCCTCTAAGAAGATTAATAAAAAAAGTTTCTAATACATCATCACTATGATGGGCTGTAGCTAAATAATCATAATGATATTCTATTATTAATTCTTTAAACCATTTATATCTCAATTCTCTTGCTGCAACCTGAATAGAAACCTGATTTTCTTTAACATATTGGTGCACATTAAATCTATTCACATAAATGGGTACTTTATATTTTAATGCTATTTCTTTCACAAAAACCTCATCTCCATCAGATTCTTGATCTCGTAATTGAAAATTACAATGTGCAATAGCAAATGAAAAACCCGCTTTAAAGAATAAATCACACATTGCAACAGAATCAACACCTCCGCTTACAGCCAATAAAATTCTATCTTCTTTAGCAAAAAGAGATTTTTCTTGAATATTTTTTTTAAACCTTTCTAACATGCATTCCTGATCGTGTAACAAAGCTTTTATATTATCTTTGAAAAGATTTTAAATATGAAATAGCCATGCACCAAACCAGTTTATAAATACTAATGAATGTTGAGTGGCGTATACCATATGTCATTTTAAAATCAAATTATATACATATGAATTTATCATTAAAACATAAAGATATCTACTTTGTTGGTATAATTCTACTGGCAATTGGCCTTCCTCTGTCTATGTTTATCATGAGTATTTCTCAATTTATATTATTAGGGAATTGGCTCATAGAAGGTAGATTAAAAGAAAAGTTGTTGATTTTTAGAAAAAACACACTAGCCCTCTCTATAGCATCTGTATTTCTATTGCATTTGCTTGGATTACTTTACACTTCTAATTTTAATTATGCACTAGATGATTTACGTATAAAACTTCCTTTATTCATTCTTCCCTTAGTTTTTTCTAGTTCTCCACAACTTAAGATGAAACAATTTTATATTGTTTTATTTTTCTTTATTGCCAGTGTAGGTATTGGCACCGCAATGGGTATGTACAGATACATGCATATGCAAGCAGTTGACAACTCAAACATTCGGGATTTAATTACCTCTATTTCTCACATTCGATTTGGCTTGATGTTGTCGCTCTCAATTTTTATGCTCTGGAAATTCATAACCGATAAAAAATCAGAATTACCGTTTTCCAATAAACAAAAGTTTTTATTTGGATTGGTTCTAATTTGGTTTATCTGTTTCATGTTCATTCTTGAAGCAATGACAGGTATTATTCTCTCTCTTATAGCAATTATAGTTTTGCTCTTTATTTATATTTTTCAGCATAAAAAAATTGCATACAAACTGGCCGGCAGTCTGATACTCATAGCTATTCCATTTACAATAGGAACGTATTTGTATTATGAATATTTAGCATGGTTTGTTCCAAAGCCAATTGATATTACAAAATTAGAAACCCATACTTCACATGGCAATACCTACCAACATCAAATAACATGTGAAGTAGAAAATGGCAACTATGTTCAAACATATGTTTGTATGGATGAACTAGAACAAGAATGGAATAAAAAAAGTACAATTGATTTTACGAAATCTGATAACAAAGGGCAAGACATACGGCAAACGCTTATGCGTTTTCTCACTTCAAAAGGCTTAAGAAAAGATGCTGATGGAGTAGATGGTTTATCTGAAAATGATATTAAGGCCATTGAAAATGGAATTGCCAATGAAATGTATGTACACAAATCAAGTTTTAAAGCACGTATACATCAAACATTATGGGAAGTAAATGTATTTTTGAATAATGGAGACCCCAATGCTCACTCATTATTACAACGAGTAGAATACATGAAGGCTGCTCTTGATATTATAAAACAACATCCCTTAATTGGAGTAGGAACAGGAGATATTCGTGATGCATTTAAAATCTATTATGAAGAAACGGACTCTCGTTTGTGGCCAGAGTGGAGAAACCGAACACACAATCAATATTTATCATTGGGTGTAGCATTTGGTATAGTGGGAATGCTATGGTTCATCCTAATATTACTGTATCCCCTTAGTTTTTCTTTTGTTAGAAAAGACTTCTTTTACATAGTATTTTTTGTCATCATTTCTTTATCCATGCTTTCTGAAGACACCATTGAAACACAAGCAGGAGTAACGCTTTTTACTTTTTTTCAGTGTTTGTTTTTATTGGTTAAAGCCTCCCCCATCCACAAGAATTGAATTGGAAATAAAAATTATTTCACCTCTATCATTTCAATCAACCAATTTGCATCAGCAATAGGCTGTGTATTTTTTATTTCTTCTCTAATTTTTTTAAGTTTTATTTTATCCCCTCCTATCCTTACTATTTTTCTTATAAACGACATCAAATGAAGGTATGATTTTTTATGCGTTTCCGACAAATGTTTGTTCCGTTTTACAAACATCCAAAAACTCAAAATAAAATGCTCTAAAGCTTCATAGTCCTTTTGTTCATAAAATGTTTTTAATAAAAGTACCTTTGAATCAAATCCATAAAATGCATCTTTGTAATTAACTTCTTGTAACAATTGCAAGCAGTTCTTATATTTTTTCTCATAAAAAAACAAACGTGCCATATTATACTTATAGGCATTTTGTTTATGCTCAGGTATAATTCTATTGTGATAATTCTTAATAAACTTTTTACACCAATCTAATTTTTTTAAACGCAATGCTGTTGCTACAATATTTTTAAACGACTGAGGACTTAAACAATCATTCTCAAATACAATTTCAGTTTCTAGCGTTGTTTTATAGAGTTCAAATATTTTTTTCAAATACTTTGAATTCCCTTTGTTAATTTGCTTAATGCAAAAATTTTGAGCAAACACGTACATTTCTCTCGCTTCTTCTTTAGAAAAATTGCCGACATATTTATTTAACAATGCCTTTAAAGATGTATAATGTTTTTCGTCTTCACCATCCGTTAATGTGAGCATGATGTTATGGTATATCAATATACCAGGATTATGCTTGTAATCATTTACTTTTAAATGCTTTAAAAATTCTTCTTTAAAAAGCATTTCGGGTATATTGGCATATACATTTTTTTGATTAAGTGTATGGCAATAATATTTTAAGGTAGTATACAAATACAATTCATTTATACTTTGAAGAATAGAGGGTAAATTAGGTTCCATGATTCTATTGCGGCCTATTTGCTGTAAAGTATTTTTTTCTAATTCAAGCTTGTAGCAATAATAATAGTATGTGTCATCTTTTAGAGCGGAACGTTCTGTTAATAATTGGGTAGAATCAAGAATTTCTTTATGCAGGTATGATTGATTCTTTTTTCGTAAACCTTTCAATAAATACAAATTCACAACTAATTTATCTTCAAATAAAGTTTGGTAAGCAATAAAATTTTTTAATAAGTCAAGTAGGCGCATCATTACGTGACGCATGGCTAAATCGTCATACTTACTTTTTTTTGTTTCATGAATGTATTGAAAGGCTTTCTCTTTTTCGGGCTTTTGGGTTTTTATGAGATACTCTGCAAGGCGAATTAATCTTCTGGTATAATTGAAAAACGGAGAACGAAGATATTGCAGAAACACAATTTTCTCCTTTTTAGAAAGGGAATTCAATAAAGAAACTACTCTTAAGTTTTGCATGATATAATAATATATTAAACAAAGTACATATTTATGTTAATAACATATTTATTATTAATAATAATACAATATCAATAAATTTGATTGTTATTACCAAATATAATATTAAACAAATATAAAATATTGTTTATTGATAAATCTAATTGTTAATGCGAAATTTACATTAAAGAAAAAGGCCAAGTCCATAAATCACATTTTTTGAAACAAATGAAAGAAGACATAACACTAAGCAAAATTGGAACTGGTATTAGTAAGTGGCTACTGCTTTTTCCTATTGCCGGCATTCCATTATTATATTCAAGGCAATTAATTGATCCGGTAAGTTTGCCACAAGCATTTGCTTTGGGAGTTTATTTAATTTTTCTTACAGCCATTTTGTTTTTCAGCAAAGAATGGCGCCAAAATTTTAGCACACGTTTATTCTCCAATAAAATTTTAATCTTTTATTGCATCTACTTTATTTTTGCAGGCATTAGTTTATTTAAATCCATTAATATGGCAGATGGTATTTTTGAATGGCTGCGCATAGGACTATTTGGTATTTATGCATTACTTTTAATTAGTTATTTCCAAAATGACAAAAACTTTAAAAACAATTTTATAAAATTTATAACTGTATTATCTTTTATCATTTCAATAATTGGGTTTCTACAACTAACAAATTTAAAGTTCCTTTATCAGATAGGTTCGTATAGTTCAACATTTACAAACCCTAATTTATTTGCTGAAGTATTATTCTTAACGTTTCCTGTTTTATTATATGGCATCTATTTCTTTAAAACCCGGTTCAACTATTTTTGTGGTATAACATTAGCATTTTGCTTCATTAGCATTATTCTCACATTGTGTAGAGCTGTTTGGTTAGCAACATTTCTGAGTGGTTTTATTTCCTTTATTCTCTTTCTCTCTTTAGAAAAAAAAATCGATAAACAAATTATTAAAAAAGCTTTTCCATATCTGGCCATTTTAACATTGCTGGTATGTATGTCTTTTGCTGTTATTTATAAATATAGTTTTTACGAAACTGTTAATGTTAAGAAAGACGCCATTGTAAGTTCCGGCACAATGGATATTCGAATAAGCCTCTGGGATAAAACTATTCAACTTATTAAAGAACATTTTTTGTTGGGTATTGGACAAGGCTCTTGGAAGATTGCTATTTTACAAACCGGTTCTGTTAATTTATCTACCGTAGGCAGTAATGTTTTTTTTCAAAGCCCACATAATGATTTTCTTGCCGTGTGGAGTGAAAATGGCAGCCTTGCATTAATAGCATATATTTTATTTTTCATCTCCGCAATTTATTATTCCATTCAAATAATTAAAAAAGCCAATGCGCCTGAAGATCGTTATTGGGGATACGTTTGCTTTTTTGCTGTTATAGGTTATATTATTTTTTCTTCTTTTAGTTTTTCAAAAGACAGAATACCACAATCTATCATTCTTATGACTATGATGTCTTCAATAATAGTATTGTACTCTAAAATAGATATTCCTCAAACAAATAATTTTAAAATAAGCTGGTCTATTTTCTTTATTCCAATTACTGCAATAGTATTATTGAGCTGTAGTATTGCCGCCATAAAAATTAATTCAGAATATCATTTGCGATTAGCGTACGATGCACGTGCACAAAACAATTGGGGAAAAGTTATCAAAGAAATAAAAAAGGCGGATTTGGTTTTTTATAGGATAGATCCGGTCTCTACACCCATAGCTTGGTATAGCGGATCGGCATACTTTAATAGCGGAAATATAGAACAAGCATTAGTTGAGTTTAATAAAGCCTATGCCGTAAATCCCTTTCACATTCATGTATTAAATAATATAGGATCGTGCTATTCAAAACTAGGTAAGCAAGAAAAGGCAATAGAATTTTATCAAAAAGCACTCCGCATTGATTCTCATTTTGATGATGCTTTACTTAATCTAAGTGCAATCTATTTTAATACTGGCCATATTGATAAGGCTTATACAACCATTAGAAAAGTATCCGATGAATTGGCTCATGAAAACTATCATGAATTTTTAAGCGCCATTTTAAAAGCAAAAATTAAAAACCTTTACGATACTACAAATGAGAAGGACTTAAAAATAGCTCTTGCTCTTTTGCAAAATGATGATGCAAGCCTATGTGCAATGTTTGAACAAGCAAAAATTAAAAATATTGAATTGATCGATCAATTAAAACAAGCCCAACCTGAATTGTATTCTAACTCAAAAAAATCTTAATCTAAAATTACTTCCTATGAAAAAGTCACTACTGTTTATTTTATTTATGTTAAACCTTAGTCTAGGTTTTTCTCAAAGTATCGTAAGTATTTCACCTGATTCGGCCTATCAGGGCCAAACATTAAATGTAAAAATTAGCGGCCAAGGCACCAGCTTTAAACAAGGTAGTACAACTATTGTAGTATGGTTTAGCCAAGGCAGCAATACCATTTATTCAATTGCAAATCTCGCCATCAATAATAAAAAACTATTTGCAAAGTTTTCAATTCCTTCTAATGCCAATATTGGTTTGTGGGATATAAATGTAATGGATGTAAACGGGAAAAAGGCTGTGCTTAGTAAAGGATTTACTGTTTATGCTAAAGGCTCTAATTTAAAACAGAGCAATACAAATAAAATTACAGGAAGCGGCCTCATATTCTCTCCAGGTTCAGCTTCTCCTGGCCAAACATTAAATGTAAAAATAGTTCACAATTCTTCTGTTTACGGTTTTACGAATGATAGTACTATTAATATTTACCTTTTTGATTCAAACTTTTTTCTGATTGCATATTATTCTGTGAATGTTATAACCATAGTAAATGATTCTACTCTTATTAGCCATATTCAAATTCCCTTGAATATTGGCTTAGGAAACATATCCTTAGGCGTTGAAGAAATACCTTTTGGCAATAATCCATCCTATGTTTCATTTGCATTGTTCAGCATAGTGTCATCCAACATAACGCAAGTGAATCCTAGTTCTGCTTGTTTAGGGCAAACTCTTGATGTTACCATTAGTGGACAAGGCACAAGCTTTACGCAAGGCACAAATACCATCAGCTCTTGGTTTAGCCAAGGTAGTAATACAATAAATGCCAATACTATTACTGTACTAACGGATAGTACTATTAGCGCAAATTTTTCAATTCCCTCAAATGCAAATGCAGGTTTATGGGATGTCAATATTATTGATGGGCAAAGTCAACAATACCTTATCAGTTCTGGATTTACCATTACAAACTCATGTGATGTTTGGCCCGGGGATGCTAATTACGATTACACAGCCAATAATTATGATTTACTAAATATTGGTATTGCTTATGGCGCAAGTGGTAATGTACGTGTCAGTGCCTCTAATACATGGATAGCACAAGCTTGTACAGATTGGGGAACCAGTTTTAGTAATGGCACCGATTATAAACATGCAGATTGTAATGGAGATGGGACCATTGATGATGATGATACGCTTGCAATAAACCTCAATTATGGTTTAATGCATAATAAAACATCGTTTACTACAAATGCTACTGCCTCTGATCCTGATTTGTATCTAGAACTAGCAAATGATACTGCAAATACGAGCGATACGTTAAAAATTTTAATTAAGCTTGGTTCTTTATCTGTTCCTGTAAACAATGTATATGGATTAGCTTTCAGTATTAATTACAATAATAAGTTAATTGATAGTGTTTCAACAAAAGTAGATTTTAGCAATTCGTGGATAGGTAATAAAACAAATGCATTAAGCTTGTCGAAAAACTTCCATAGCAAAGGGAGAATTGATTTGGCATTTACCCGTAAAGATCAGCAAAATGTTTCAGGCTATGGATCCATTGGGGAATTAGATGTAATTGTAGAAGATAATATTGCCGGAAAAGATATGATTTACAAAATGCTCAATTTTACTTTAAGCGAAGTAAGCCTTATTTCTAATAATGAAACTGAAATTCCTGTGAACTTAGTTAATGATAGTATCATTATTCAAGGAGTTGTTACGGGTATTGTAGAAGAAACCATTCAGGATAAAGTAAAACTGTATCCTAACCCAACAAATAATTTTTTAACACTTGAATTGCCTTCAATGGAAGTTTATGAAATTTCAATATTCAATTCAATTGGATTATTGGTTTACTCGAGTAAACATTTTTCTCAAACTACAAAACAAAATATTGATTTGAATCAGTTGCCAGCAGGTGTGTATATGTTAGAAGTGAAAAATAAAAATGGAGAGAAGGCTCTTAAGAAATTAGTGAAGTTTTAAAGGCTTTACCACAGAGGTACAGAGATTATAGAGTACAATTTTCTCTGTGTCTTTGTGCCTCTGTCGTTTTCGTTTTGTCATCTAAAGATTGCAATATTAAATACAAATTGCTATCTTTAGATGACAATTTATAAAATATGAACTCATTATTTGAAAATCAATCTAGGCTTATTAATAGTCTGGCAAAACCATTTAGTAGATATCTTGAAGATCAAATTGACTGGAAAAATCGCTTAATCGCTATTAAAGGATCTAGAGGGGTGGGGAAAACTACTTTGATGCTCAAACGTATTAAAGAGAAATTCAAAAACAATTCACAATGTTTATATACAAGTCTTGACAATCTATATTTTTCCTCCCATTCACTTCTTGAATTAGCAGACGCTTTTTACAAACAAGGAGGTAAGTACCTATTTCTGGATGAAGTTCATAAATACAAAAATTGGTCACAAGAAATAAAAAACATCTATGACACTTATGTGGATCTGAAAATTATATTTACGAGTAGTTCAATTCTTGAAATTTTAAAAGGCAATGCTGATTTAAGTAGAAGGGTTGTAATATATAATTTAGATGGGCTTTCATTCAGAGAGTTTTTGCAAATTGAAACCAGTCGTTTATTTGAAGCCCATGATTTATCTGATATATTAAAAAATCATATTTCTATTGCTTCTAACATTACAAAACAAATAAAACCATTAGCCTACTGGAATAAATACCTAAAACATGGTTACTATCCATTTTATCTAGATGATTTGAATACTTATCATCATCGTTTAGCAAATACAATTAATCTAATTTTAGAAACAGATTTACCGCAATGTAGAAATATCGATATTAATTATATTCCTAAACTAAAAAAGTTATTGTATATGGTTGCTGTTTCTCCTCCTATGCAACCCAATATTTCTAAACTGAGTGGGATAATCGAAACTTCTAGAAATACAATAACACTGTATTTTCATTATTTGGAAGATGCAAAACTATTTCAATTGTTAAAAGCTGATGGGAATGCTTATGCCCCTTTATCAAAACCAGAGAAAGTATATCTTCACAACACTAATCTGGCCTATGCCATTGCAAAAGATGGAGTGAACATCGGAAATTTAAGAGAAACGTTTTTCCTTAATCAAACATCTATTTTACATCATGCTTCTTCATCTACAAGTGGAGACTTTTTAGTTGACGAAAAATTAACTTTTGAAATTGGTGGAAAAGGAAAAGATTATAATCAAATAGTGGGAGTAAAAAACTCCTATATAGCAGCAGATGATATTGAAATTGGATACCAAAATAAAATTCCTCTTTGGCTGTTTGGTTTTTTATATTAAAGCCAACCCAAACACACAGAGGCGCAAATAAATTTCCCCTCTGTGCCTCTGTGGTTATAAATTTTTTTTCCCCACCATTTCTAATAACCAATTAATATTGCTAATCGGTTTTGTATTTTGAATCTCTGTTTTTATTTTCTTCAGTTTTGAAATATCTGAATTACTAACCGTCATTAACTTTCTCGTAAACTTTAAAAAATTTAGGTAAGATGTTTTATGCGCATCTGATATATAATGATTGCGCTTTACGTACATATAGAAACTAAACCAAAACCTATCCAATGCTTCAAAATCTTTTTGCTCGTAAAATGTTTTTAGCATGAGAACCTTTGCATCTAAACCATAAAATGCTTCTTTAAAATTTACCTGTTGCAATAGTTTTAAGCAAGCCCCATATTGTTTTTGGCTATAATGTACATTGGCCATATTGTAATTAAAAGTATTGGCTCGATGTTGTTTTATAACTTTCGTTGAATAATTTTTAATAAATAATTGAGCCCATTTTCCTTTTTTTATTCGCAATGCAGTTGAAACAATATTTTTAAATGTTTGTGGAGAAATAAATCCGTTTTCATAAACTAAATTTTTCTCTATGCTAAATTGATAGAAATAAAAAACTTCTTTTAAATAATTAATACGGCCTCTATTAATTTGCTTGATGCAATAGTTTTGAGCAAATACAAGCATATCTCTGGCTTCTGCTTGTGCAAATAAATAATGATTTTCTTGGAGTAGTTTTTTTACTTTTTTATAATTGATGCCTTCATCTTCTTCCAATAGCAAAAGCAAAATATGATAGTATATCATAACACCTGCATTGGTTTTATAATGGCCCTCTTTTAAGTTTTTTAAAATCTCTTCACGGTATAAAATTTGAAAATCAGTTTTAATAATATTTTTTTGATTCAAAGCATGACAATAATATTTTAGTTTATTAAACAAATAAAATTCTTCCAAAGAAGAAAATATTTGAGAGAACCGACTTTCTAACTTTAATTGTTTTTGAGAAAGGTTCATTGCATATTTTTCTGTTTCCAGTAAAAAGCGATTGTAGTAAAAAGAAGAATCGTTTTTTAAATTGTCCGAAATTAATTTTGTTTGTTTACTCAAAACTTCATCGAGTAATTTTTCCTGCTTCATTTCTTTAAGGCCATTTACTAAAAAAGTATTCGTTTCTATTTTAGCATCCAAAAATTGAGTGACTGAAATAAATTTCTTGAGATCTTCCAACAAACCATTCATGAGCCTGCGCATTAGTACATCATTGTATTTTCGCTTTGTTGAATAAACATATTGAAAGGCTTGCTCTTTAATTGGTTTTTTATGAGAATAGAAATACTCTCCCAACTTTTCCAAGCGTGGGCTCTTATTATGAAATGGACTGCACAAAAACTCTAAAAATCGCTTCTTATCTTTGCTTGACAGCAATAAAAACAAAATATAAAATTTAGTATTTTTCATTTATAGGTAACAATTAATATATTTTGTTAATGCTAATTGCAAAGATAAGAATGAATCAATCATTTTTTCTTTTATGATAATTCGTGAATTATATAATACCCGAATCCGGTTCAAAGTGGATTCAATTTTGTATATTTGTAGCGAAAAAACAATGTAAATCCGCAATATGATTGCAAGAATAATCGGTTTGCCTCAACAAAGTTCGTTTATTCTTTTGGGGGTAAACTCAAATAGTAACATATAAATTACATTTTTGAGTAACATTATTAAAATATTGTTAATTGATAGGCTCAATTATTTAATGGAATTTTGAAGTGTTAAATAATTATACATCCTCCTAAAATAAATAAGACTATGAAAACAAAAATAAAATTATCTATCAAATGGCTTTTTGCGCTACTATTGGTATTTATTCTAAAAACGAATTTATCTATTGGGCAATCTACCTTTTTTAGGAGATATACTGATACGCTAACAGACGGAATTGGCTTTTCTATTCTTCATACCTCAGATGGAGGCTTACTTTTAGGAGAAGGGCATTTCTTAGATGAGCAAATGGGGCCATTTAAATTAGTAAAAACAAATTTATTGGGAGATACCACTTGGACAGTGAAGTTTCCATATCCTGATACTTCTTATTATTCTTTTCTTAAAGCTAAAGAAACTCCTGAAAAGAATTTTATTGTATGCGGTGGCGATTTCGATTCTGGCTTTACTGTTTTATCAAAAGTAAGCCCAAATGGAACTATAATATGGAACAAACAATTTAATATCGAAATGCCAATGGATATGGTCATAGCTTCTGATAGCGGATATGTGATGATATCTACATATATACATCCAATTGATTCTGTTAATCAAATTCTAGTTATTAAAACAGATACGGCAGGTAATGAGCTATGGGAGCAAATAATTCCTTCAAGTCAATATAATGGCAATAATACAGATGGGGAATACGCTTATTCAATTCAAAGCACAATGGATGGGGGATATATTATTTGTGCTTATGGTAGCTATATTTCATCTCCGGCTTATAAAGTTATTAAACTTGATTCTGTTGGAGGAATTCAATGGATGAAGTTATTTGCTTCTGATGCTTTTGATGATCTTCTTTTGGGCACCTTAAGCGTATCCGAGAGCAATCAAGGTTTTTACTATCTTTTTTCAACAGAAAATAATTTTATGTCTTCGCCAGTTATCTATTGTTTAAAATTAAATTCAAATGGAGATTCAATTTGGGCAAAATCTTATTCAGGAAATGGGGAAGCAATTCTGGGATGGGGAATAACAAGCCCGGAAGGTGGTGCTATTTTATCGGGAATAACTACAGATGATTCTATATATGATAACGGAACAGCAAATATCTATATGTTTAAAATTGATTCTTCCGGAAATACTATCTGGGAAAATCAACTAGATATTCAATCGAAAATAAATGCTGATGAAAAAATTTGGACAAGTGAAATAGATACAATAGGAAATGAAGGCTTTGCTCTTACAGGTTGGATATATAATATCGATACATATAGAACGGATATGTTTCTGCTTAAAACCAACCAATACGGCAACGTACTATTAGATTCAAACAATGTTTGGCCAGGCGATGCCAATTCAGATTTAATTGCAAACAACAAAGATTTATTAAATATTGGTCTTGCATATGGCTCAATAGGAACAATACGTTCTGGAGCTTCTAATAATTGGACAGGACAAGCTTCTGCAGATTGGGGTACTATTTTTAACAACGGCATTGATTACAAAAATGCAGACTGCAATGGAGATGGAAGCATTAATGATGATGATACACTGGCTATAAATCTAAATTATGGTTCAACACATAATAAAACTGTTTTAGGAAATAACGCAAGCGCAAGCGATCCTGATTTGTATTTAGAACTTGCAAATGATACAGCAAATACCAGCGATACATTACATGTATTAATAAAATTGGGTACTTCAACTGTACCGGTTACTAATGTGTATGGCTTGGCTTTTAGTATTAACTATACTTCTTCATTGGTTGATAGCGGTACGGCAAAAGTAAATTTTACCAATTCTTGGTTGGGAGATAAAACAAATGCATTGAGCCTTAGCAAAGATTTGTATACTGCAGGAAAAATTGATTTGGCTTTTACTCGAAAGGATAAACAAAACCAATCGGGCTATGGGGATATAGGAGAATTGGATCTTGTTTTAGAAGATAATATTTCAGGAAAAGATTTAATTTATAAAACTTTAAATTTCACTATCAGTGATGTAAAAGTTATTTCTTATGATGAAACGGATATTCCGGTAAATTTAATTGGAGACAGTATTGTTGTGCAAGGTTATTCCTCCGGAATTATTGAAGAAGTGCTTGAAGATAAAATAAAACTTTTTCCAAATCCTATTACAACTAATTTAACTATTGAATTACCTTCAACCGAAACTTATACTATTTCAATCTTCAATTCAATCGGATTATTGGTGTATTCAAGTACGCGCACATCACAAACTACCAAACAAACTGTTGATGTGAGTTCTTTACCTGCTGGCGTATATATGTTGGAAGTGAAAAATAAAAATGGAGAGAAAGCGCTGAAGAAATTAGTGAAATATTAACACCCCTCCCAACCTCCCCGAAGGGGAGGAGTGTCAGTGCTAAATTGAAAGTAATGAGTTCGATGTTTCGCAGTTTAGATTATCAGAACTTCACACCCTCTCCTTCGGAGAGGGCCGGGGAGAGGTGAATATTCAATTCTTTCAATTGCGCATCAGAAATACTTGAAGGCGTATCAATCATCATATCTCTACCGGCATTGTTTTTAGGAAATGCAATGTAATCTTTAATAGAAGAAGAGCCCCCAAACATAGAACACAATCTGTCGAAACCCAATGCCAAACCTCCATGCGGAGGTGCACCAAACTCAAAAGCATTCATTAAAAATCCGAATTGATGTTGTGCTTCTTCATCTGTAAATCCCAAGCATTCAAACATTCTTTTTTGCAGTTTACGATCGTGAATACGAATAGAACCACCGCCAATTTCAACACCATTAATGACTAAATCGTAAGCATTGGCTCTCACTCTTCCTGGATCAGTATCAAGCAAACTTACATCTTCTAATTTTGGAGAAGTAAAAGGATGGTGCATGGCAAAAAATCTATTGGTTTCTTCATTCCATTCAAGCAAAGGAAAATCAAGCACCCATAAAGTTTTAAATACATTTGGATCTCGCAAACCCAGTTGCGTTCCCATTTCCAATCTCAATTCCGATAATTGTTTTCTTGTTTTATCTGCTTCGCCAGAAAGTACCAACAATAAATCTCCTTGTTGAGCACCCATAGCATCAGCCCATTTTTTTAAGTCTTCCTGCGCATAAAATTTATCAACTGATGATTTTAAAACTCCATCCGTTCCATATTTCACATACACCAATCCTTTTGCTCCTACTTGTGGACGTTTTACAAAATCTACCAATGCATCCAATTGCTTGCGCGAATATTCTGAACAACCTTTAGCACAAATTCCTACAATTAATTCAGAAGAATCAAACACCGGAAAGTTTTTACCCTTGGCAATATCTGTAATCTCAACAAATTTCATTTCAAAACGCGTATCAGGTTTGTCGCAGCCATAATACTTCATCGCCTCCGCATACGTCATACGAGGGAACTCCGCTAAATCAACACCTTTAACAGTTTTAAATAAATGTCGCGTTAGGCCTTCAAACATATTTAAAATATCTTCTTGCTCTACAAACGACATTTCGCAGTCTATCTGCGTAAACTCAGGTTGGCGATCGGCACGTAAATCTTCATCTCTAAAACATTTTACTATTTGGTAGTATTTATCAAGCCCAGCTACCATTAACAACTGCTTAAATGTTTGTGGCGATTGCGGCAAGGCATAAAATTGCCCGGGATTCATACGTGAAGGCACAACAAAATCGCGCGCGCCTTCTGGCGTTGATTTAATTAATACTGGAGTTTCTACTTCAACAAAATTCTGAGCATCTAAATATTTTCTGGTTTCTTTTGCCATTTGATGGCGCAACAATAAATTCTTTTTTACTGCATTTCTGCGAATATCTAAATAGCGGTATTTCATTCTTAAATCTTCACCACCATCTGTTTCATCTTCCAAAATAAAAGGCGGAACAATGGCTTTATTCAAGATATTGAATTCACTTGCTTCAATTTCAATTTCTCCGGTAGGTATTTCAGGATTTTTGCTCGAACGCTCAATTACTTTTCCTGTAACTTGAATTACAAATTCTCTTCCTAAATCTTTTATTTTATTATACAATTCAAGATTGGTTTCTTCAGAAAATAATAATTGTGTTACGCCATAACGGTCTCTTAAATCGACAAATGTTTTTTTAGATAAATGTCGAATGCGAAACACCCAGCCGGCTAATGTTACAGTTTGAGAAAGATTATTTTTATTAAGTTCTCCACAAGTATGCGTGCGATACATATTAGTTTAAAGTTTTAAAGTTCAAGGTTCAAAGTTAAGGATTTTTCATAGAGGCTAGAGCCTATCATAACATTTTCAATGCGGAAAATACCACCTCTAATCTCCGCACATTACGCGGAGATTAATTTCTATCATAAAATTCTCTGCGTCTCCGCACCTCTGCGGTAAAAAACTTATATTCGTATTTTACAAAAAATCGGTTAATGAATAAAAAATTAAAACCTCATCAACTATTCTTATACCTCAGCATAGTATTTGGTTTTTCTTTAATTGTATTTACCCCACCCTTTCAGGTTCCGGATGAGATAAATCATTTTTATCGAGCATGGCAAGTATCTGAAGGAACTTTTTCATCAGTAAAAGAAAATCAACGTTTGGGAGGATATATTCCAAAAAGCTTAGAAAAATTATCTTCGCAATTTAGTCCGTTTACTTTGAATCCGTACAATAAAATATCGCCCAAACTAATTTGGGAAACACGGCTAATACCTTTAAATGCAAATGATACTATTTTTAAAGATTTTACCAATACGGCATTGTATTCAGCTTTTTTGTATTTGCCTCAAGCATTAGGAATTTTTATTGGCAAACATTTTGGACTTAATCCACTTTGGCTTGTTTATCTTGGTAGATTATTTAATCTTTTAGCTTCTATAATTATTGTTTACTATGCCATTACGATCATGCCTTTCAAAAAATGGCTGCTTGTATTATTGGCTTTTTTGCCCATGTCTCTCTCCATAAATTCATCCATGAGTGCTGATGTTCTTTTAAATGCACTCTCTTTTTTACTGATAGCCCTTGCTTTAAATCTTTGTTTTAATGAAAACATACAGCAAATTTCTAATAAAAATATTTTGGTAATTTTTATTCTGTCCATATTAATTGGCTTGGCAAAGCTCGTATATGTGCCCATTCTATTTCTATTAGTATTAATTCCTGCACGAAAATTTTCAAGTAATAAAGCTAGAATTCTAATTTTAGTAACTATAATTTTTGCAGGTATTGGCACCGCCTTAATGCAAAAATCAGTTATTGATTCAAAATACATTCCCTACTCTAAGTATAATGCAAGCTATCGCGACAAAACTATTTTAAAAAAAGGAGTGGATATACAGGAACAAATTGAATTTATAAAATCTCATCCCAAACATACTTTAATCGTTTTTGCCAAATCCTTTTTTAGTGAATTTAAAGATATGTCAATAGGATACATTGGTATTTTAGGATGGTGCGACATTAATTTACCCATCTGGTTTGTGTACCTGGCTTACATACTTATTTTCTTTTTGGTGATGATTAATTTTGAGAATAGCAATATTTCAGACTTTACATTTATTAAGCGTTCTGTTTTAGGATTAATCGTATTATGCTTGATTGTTTTAATTATGTTGTCGCAATACCTCTCATGGGATTTGGTAGGAGAAGAAAATGTATATCCTTTGCAAGGAAGGTATTTTATTCCCGTTTTTCCTCTATTCTTTTTACTGTTTTTTAATGTATTGAAAATAAATGGAAATTATTTTTTGGAGAATAACATAGATAAAATGATTGTTGGCTTTTGTTTATTTTCAGGCCTATTAAGCATCTATTTAATAATAGAAAAAATTTATACTTTATATGATTATTCTAATATAAAATGGAAGGTAAATTATTCTTTCAAAGAAAATACTCAAGATTCAAGCAAAACCAATAATAATATTGAATACATCCTTGTGGCCAATGATACGCTAGCTTTATTCAACAAGCCTAAAAGCAAATTCATCACTGATGAGAAAGTGTATACAGGCTCCCATTCATTAAAATTATCAAAGAACAATAAATATGGATGCTCCTTAGAAATTTTAAAAGGAATGGCAAATGATAAAATCATTATTAGTTGCAGAACTTATGGCTATGATGTTTCAATCGTTTTTCAGGAATTTCCTAAGGGATTGTATTATAAGTCTGAAAAAATTATTGTTCAAAAAGATTCTTTAGGATGGAATTACAGAGAAGCCCAATTTATATTGCCGCATAATATACCCAATCATGCTGAATTAAGAACATATTTATATTGCTCCAATCAAGACAGTATTTACGTTGATGATTTTAAAGTAACTTATTTAAAAAAAGAATAGAAAACACTTTGTGCCCCTGTGGTAAAATTTACAAAAGTAAAATTCGTATTTTTCGAAAAAAAACCATGACCACCATTTTCTCTGACGAATATTTTATGCGCGAAGCTTTAAAAGAAGCTAAAAAAGCTTTTGATAAAGATGAAGTGCCTGTAGGTGCGATAATTGTTTGCGACAATAAAATTATTGCACGGGCGCATAACTTAACCGAAACATTAAATGATGTTACTGCACATGCCGAAATGCAAGCCTTTACATCGGCCGCAAATCATATTGGCGGGAAATATTTAAACGAATGTACTTTATACGTTACTGTGGAACCTTGTGTAATGTGCGCAGGAGCATCTTATTGGGCACAAATAGGCAAAGTTGTATTTGGTGCTTATGATGCCAAAAGAGGCTTCAGCTTAATTGAAGATCATTTAATGCATCCCAAAACAAAAAGTTTTGGAGGCATTTTACAAAAAGAATGTGGTGAGCTGATGAAAAGTTTTTTTGCTAAGAAGAGAAGTTAAAAGCCCTCGCCCCTAGCCCCTCTCCCAAAAGGAGAGGGGAAGTACTTTGTAGCAAATACAAAAGTTTAATTTAAAAAGTAAATTAGATTCTCACTTGTACCAAAAACTCTCAAATTAAAAAGCTAAAGTTTAATTAGAGAATCCTCTCCCCCTTTGGGGGAGTTGGAGGGGGCTGTCTACTTCACCCAATGCCCAGGCACCCATTTAACACCTCCCGGAACATTATCCCAATGGCCGGCAACAAAATGATTACGTCCCCTTCTTGGCATAGCCCAATATCCTTCTTTCCAAACATAGTTATTCATTCTTTTATCCCAAATCCAATGCCCGTCTATCCATACATGATGTGGGCCAGGCCTTGGAGGAGCAACTACTTTTACTACCGGAGTCATAGGCATTACCTTAACCACTACTTGTGCATTTGAAACATAAGCAAATAACATAAAAGCAAATGTTCCCAGAATAATCTTTTTCATATTTATTTGATTTAAAGATTTATAAATTTCATTTTAAAGTATTTGAGCAAACAAGATACCATAAAACTTTAAAAAAATAATGAACAGATTTTTTCAAAAATCATGCCACGCATTTTTTTTTAGTTTAACTTCGCATATAAATTAAGTGAGATGAAAAAATTAGTCGGTTATTTTTTTCAAGGTGTAATTTACATTGTTCCTATAACCATTACATTTTATGTGCTCATCAATATTTTTAATCTTATTGATAAGGGCACAAAATCTTTTATTGCTTTTTTTCTTGGTGCTGACAATCCTATTATTTCCTTACCGGGCTTAGGAATTTTAAGTTTATTGCTTTTTGTAACTTTCTTTGGTTATATAGGTACATTTCTTATTGCCAAGCCGGTTTTACAATACTTTCAAGATACCCTACAAAGAACACCCTTAATAAAAGTAATTTATACATCGGTAAAAGATTTTGTATATGCTTTTGTTGGGAAAGAAAAAAAATTTACCGAAGCCGTTATGGTATGCATGAATAAAGACAGCAATGTTTATAAATTAGGCTTTGTTACTTCAAAAGATTTATCAAACTTAGGAATAGAAAAAAATATGGTGGGTGTATATTTTCCCCATTCGTATGGCTTTACAGGTAATTTTTTTATTGTAGCTGCAGAACATGTTACCCCCATACATGCAAAATCTGCAGATGTAATGAAATTTATTTTTTCAGGAGGCGTTTCCACTATGCAAGCACCACAAAATAATAATGAGTAATGGCGGAATTTGAATTTCAAGATAATTTGTGGAATAATTTCGATGCTTATGTTGAACCTACTTTAGATTTAAAAGAAGGTGAGAGAAGGGTTGTATCTGTTCTATTTGCCGATATAAAAGGCTTTACCAGTATTTCTGAAAAATTAGATTCAGAGCAATTGCAAGAACTTTCAGATGTAATGTTAAAAGTTTTTTCATTCTGCATAAAAAAATATGGGGGCTATATTGACAAATATCAAGGTGATAAAATCATGGCTTTTTTTGGTGCTCGTGAAGCAAGTGAAAAAGATACCCAAAGAGCCATATATAGCGGACTTGAGATTATTGAACAATTAAAGAAACTAAATCAATTTATCACCACTCATCCTGTTTACTCAAAAAAAGACATCGAACTTAAAGTAAGGGTTGGAATAAGTACAGGCCCGGTTGTAACCGGAAAAATGGGTGTTGGTAGGGATGATGATTTTACTGTATATGGAGATACTGTTGGCATTGCATCTTTAATGGAAATTCATGCCCCTGCTAATAAAGTTCATGTTTCTCAAGAAACCATGAGCGAAGCGCACCTTTGGTTTATCTTTAAACAAAATACAGCCGTAGATATTCACGAAAAATTAAACGGCTTACAAACCTACATTGTTGAAAGTATCAAGGATGAAAATGCCAAACCAGAACATGATACTACTGCATTTGTGGGAAGAGGTGATGAATTGCAATTGCTCAACCAAACATTTAGTTCCTTATCGAAAAACTATTTTAAAGAAAAAAGTTTTGTTGCTCCTAAAGTTGTTTTAATAAAAGCAGAAGCGGGAATGGGTAAATCAAGACTTATTAATGAATTTATAAAAGAGCAAAAACTTAATACAAATTCATATTTAATTGGTCATGCTTCTAATCTTCTAAAAAACCCATACCGAATATTTATTATTCTTATTAAGCGATATTTTCAATTGCTAGAAGATGATTCACTTTCTGTTACGCAAGCTAAATTTGAAAGGGCTGTTAATCAACTTTTAGAAACAATAGCTGACGAAAAAATTCATAGCAATCTTGAACAAGACATTCCCATATTAGGATTTTTATTGGGCATAAATTATAACGACAGAAGATTACTCTCCGGAGGAGGAAAAGACATACAAATACATGTTCAATTGGCGGTAAGGCATTTTATTCAATCAATTGCAATATCAATAAACACAAACAATTCAAGCCCTTTACTTCTTATACTTGAAGATTTGCAATGGATTGACGAAAGCTCTTTAACTGCTTTAGTTAATCTCATGCAAACATTGTATGGCAGTGATATTAATTTTCATGTGCCCATTTTATTTGTTTGTTCGTGTAGAACCGATTTTCAACTTCATGAAGATATTTTAAAAACAATTCGATTAACAGAATTAGCCCTGCCTCCACTTAAAGAAAATGAATCTGAAAAATTAATTGATATTGCACTGCATTTTAGGAGTATTGATTCAAAAATAAAATCATTATTACTTGAACGCTCATCCGGTAATCCCTTTTACATAGAAGAATGGACATCCTTAATTAAAGAAAATAATTTTTTAAATGAAGAAGGGAATTTATTTACCAATGAAGAACTTGATCTTGCTGTACCCAATAGCATAAATGCCATTATTCTCTCAAGGGTTGATAAGTTAGAGCCTACAGTTAAGCTATTACTTCAAAAAGCATCTGTAATTGGTAGATCTTTTCAACTTAAAGTATTAGAAAATATTGAGAAGAAATTAAATCGAAATGTAGAAATTAACAAAGGTATTACCACACTTGTAAATGGAAATTTTATTCAACCCATTTCAGAAAAAAAAGATATTTATCAATTTAAGCATGTTCTCATTCATGAAGTTGTTTACAATACCTTATTACAAGCCAACAAAAGTATTTTGCATGCCATTATTGCAGAATTAATAGAAAGCAGCGTACAAAGGGATAAAGAAGAACATGTTTTTGATTTAGCTTATCATTATGCGCGTACTACCAATATAGAAAAAGCTGCTTTTTATCTCTTTAAAGCAGGTGAAAAAGCTCAGCAAAATCTTAATAATGAATTGGCACTTATTTTATATACTAAATTGCTGAAAATTGTATCTGTTAATGGTATTGCCTATAGACAAATTAAAGTTGATGCACTTTCAAAAGCAAGTTCAATTTTAATTTTACTTAGCAGATATGACGAAGCAAGAGAACATATAAATGAAGCCATAAAATTAGCCGAAGCAATACATTATGAAAATGGTATGGCCTCATCATACTATTACATGGGAAACATTTGTTTTCTTAAAGCAGAAAATGAGAATGCAATTCGTTGCTTAACAATTGCCCATAAACTATTTACCAAACAAAATAATTTTTTAGGACTTACTCAATGCCTTTCTAAATTAGGAAGCACCTATTGGAATTCAGGCAATTTAGATAAGGGTATGTCTTATCTGCAACAATCTTTATTAATGGCTGCTGAACATCGCTTAAAGCGGGAAATAGCAGAAATTATTGGCAGTATAGGGCTTATTTATAAAATAAAAGGAAATTTAGAAAAAGCCATTGAGTGTTTTAATCAACAGATTAAATTATTTACTGATTTGGGAGATGAATACTCTGCCGCATTAGGTTATGGAAATTTAGGAACCATTTATCGGGCAACAGGGGAATATGGAAGAGCAATGGAGTGTTATGATATAAAAATTAATGCTTCAGAAAGAATGGGAGATAAATATGGACTATATGCTTACACTGCTAATATGGGTATTTTATTTCTTCAAATGCGTAATTATAAAAATGCAATGCCCTTTATTAATAAAGCAATTAAAGGTTGCGAAGATATTGGCATATCAAGATTTCTACCCTTGTTATATGTTGTAAAAGGAGAAATTTATTATAACCTGCAAGAGTTTCATAATGCAAAAAAATGGGTTGAAAAAGGGTTGGATTATGGTAAAGACAAAAATTCCTTTTTAAATGATAAGTTTGAAGGTACTATATTATTAGCAAAAATAAATTTTGCTTTGGAGCCTAATTACACACATATTTCTAATTTAAAAGAAATTATTTTTACTTCTAATTCTACTGAAGAAAAAGCTGATCTGCATTATGAAATTTGGAAAATGCTAATACAACTTCCATCTGAAACAAATGAAGCAGAACAATATCAAAATGATGCCATTGCATTTTATGAAATATCATATAGCAAAACACCCAAAATAGAACTAAAAGAAAAGCTAGATGAACTAAAATCTAGCAAAAGAGATAAAACTAATTTGATGTCTTAATTAATTTAATTGCACTAATGCAATTTTTGTTTTTAATAGTAAAATAATAAAACCCTATTGGCAAATAGGATAAATCTAATTCCTGCTCCGTTTTATTACAATTAAAATTGCCCAAATATTCTCCCATTTGGTTGTACAATTTTGCTTGCACCGGAAAAGTAAAATTATTATCACAGGCTATATGCAATTTATTTACAAACGGATTAGGAAAAACTTTTAAATCATTTAAATTAGAGAGGTTGGTAATTTTACTTATTGAAGAAGCATCTACCTTATATTTTTTTATAGTAACTCCTGTTCCATCATAAACAACATACAAGTAACCATTATGTAATAGCAAATGTGGCCTAAAATGGGCAGGAGTTGCAAATTGTTGGTTTTCTAATAAATTGAAATTACTATCAAAAACGGCTAACCATAATGTTTCATGATCAGGCTGAGAATTTGGCAACATAATATGATATGCAATATACCATAAACTATTGGCGGTATCATAGGCTATACCTGTTGAAAAATAATGCCATTCACCATTTACACTTTTTATAAGAGTATCGTCAAAATTGGTTTGGGCAGTCCAGTTTTTATTCCAATGAGAAACAATAAGATCATTTTGAGTTTCATTTCCGGTAAACATATAAAAGGAACTGTCTTTATAAAAGACATTTCCCAAGTTAGCCACAGCAATTGGTGAAACGGCTTCATAAGTATCAATGGAATCTAAATCTAAGTTGTATTTTCTCACCCGTTTTTCGGTTGCAAGCCCTCCTGTAATTTTAGGATAAATAACATATAAAAAATTGCTGTCGGTAACCAAATGCATGTCATTGGTTAAATAGCTATTGTTATTGAGTGTTTCAAGTGTTGTGATTTTCATTCTGTTTCCTGCACTATCTGTTTTTAATAGATATAATTCTTGATTTCCTCCTGTCATAAATGTCACATACAAATATCCGTTTAAGTAAACATGTTTATGATCGGCAATGTTGGTTCCTTGATAATCTGATGAGGAAGTAAGTTGTACATCTGTACTTAAATCATTTAAATTCGTATCAAATTTGCGCAAATGAATTTGGGTACTCATCATGGTTGTAATATTTATTGCTGAACCATTCCATGAAATACCTCCCCATATTTGAGCTCCATTTACTTGAGTTGAATCAACATAAGATAAAATGGTTTGAGCAGGAAGATTTAGGGCAATAAATAAAAATAATATTAGAAGTAAATTTTTGTTTAGCATACAAGATGATTTTGATTCATAACGGTTTGTAAACTGTTATTGCCAAACGTAAGAAATTAAAATGAAATTTTCAATTGCATTTTAAATGTAGTTTTTGAATTACCGGTAATTTCATCTAAGCCTGAACTTATTACATCTTTATTTGTATAAACAATACGGCCTACTTTTACACCTAAACTAACATGACGTACAACATCATAATTCATCATAAAGTATGAGTAAATTCCTTTCTCGTAAAAAGATGGAATGTAATAGAAGAAATCATTTTCATAAACATATAATCTTGCATCATAAGAAGCGGCATCAAATAACATAAATCGGGCATCAAACGAAAGTTTACTTTTCATGGGAGAATAATTGATATCTTGATATAAAATATATCCTAGTTCTGCATCATTATCACCTTGCTTATAAATACTTTTTTCAAAACGACCATCCAATGTAATAGCATCAGAAAGATTATATCGAATATTAAAACGGAAAGTTTGTAAATTATAAGGTTCAGTATATTTCATAGTAAGGTCATCACTTGTATTTGTTTCTTTCGCTTTGTTTCTATAACGTATATAAAGCTGAATTTTTTTTGTTGGTGTGTATGTAAGTTGAATTAATTCTTCCTTTCCGGATGAAGGTGCATTTACCTGATACTTTAACCAGGGAAAAGAAAATATATCCATAAGACCATACAGCGCAAGTGTTGAAGTAAGTTTCATGTCAGAACTAATATAAAAGCCCCGCTCATCTACAACAGTAGAATTTTGCCTATATGGATTACTAAATGGATTGATAAAATCTTTTGGGATATTTCGATAAAATAAGGAAAGAACCACATTCTTGTCAATGCTTGCCAATACACCAGACACAAATGCATAAGCATTGTTTTGACTTCTGGTTAGCTCGCCATAAAAATTAAAATTATGAAATACGTAATTATAATCTGCCCCAATATTTATTCCATGATCAATACCTTGATAAAACATATTATAAGGAGAAGCGAATGATGTTACAATAGAAGGATTTTGAATTTCATAACTATAGCTTACCGCTGTAAGTCCTAAGCTAAGTGAAGGTAATTTATAACGTATATTGCCTCCGAACACTTTTTGAGTATTGGTATATTTATAATCCAGCTCATTATAGGTACGATGGTATCCAGAAGTATTGGTTGTGTATTCAATAAAATCTGCATTTTCTTCATCTGTTGAATTACCAAGGCTATCTATATAAGAATAATTTGCATCTATTTTATTATAAGAAACCAAAGCAGTTAATTCAATATTTTTAAATCCTATTGTAGTTGCAGCACCTCTTAAAAAAAGATTTTCTGTTCTACTAGCATATGCACTTATGCCTTTTGCAATTCTTCTTGTTCTGGCAATATCCGTACTGGGACTAAAAACCAAACCTGTCCACATGGTTAAACCTTGGCCAAATTGTGCTTGATAATCGCCAATGGCTAATGCTTTAACGTATCCAAAATTCTTTAAAAAAAAATGTGCTGAATAAAAATCAAATCCATATGGCTGAGTGCCTTTAAAAAATTGTTCTCCTGCATCTTTTTCAGCAGTAATTCCCCATCTTACTCTATTTTGATAATTAAACTTATACTGTAAATAATAAAGATTAGGACTTCCGAGATAATAGCTATTTGAATCGGCAGTAGAATCTTTAGCTGCTGCAAAACCTGATTGAGGTTCTAAAACTCTTTGTGTGCGAAACGTAATTGTATTATCGCCTTCTTTAAACATTTCTTTTAGCGAAACATGAGGTTTTTCTCCCGCTTCACCTATAGTAATATAGGGTGTAATTTTACTTACTGTATTTTGATCAAAGCCATCAATGGTTTGTAGTTCTTCAAGTGCTAAAAGCTTTCCATTTTGCTTGATGTGCTCCAGTAAATTAATTATTTGTGCCGGAGATAAATAATGCAATTGTTCTAACTCTTCACTCTTAGCGGTATTAATATTAAGAGGATGTTTTTTATAAAATTCTAAATCATCTAATAAAGAAGAATAATCTTCGTCAGTTTGTGCATCTTCAGAAATATTTTCAATTAAATCTTTTATGTTGGGATCGTTTACAATATCTCCATCCTGAGCATTAACCTTAAATGAAAATAATATGGTAAATAAAATTAGAGAGAGAAATTGGAAAATTGAAAGATTGAAAGATTGAAAGATTGAACACAAATTCAACTTTGAACTTTGAACTTTGAACTTTAAACCTATTCTTAAATCGTAAATCATAAATCGCGAATTAGAAACTATAAAGTGCCCCAAACTGCGGACTTATCCCCAATGTTTGATGAATAGAGGTTGAAAAATCTAGTTTCAATTTTTTGAGTTCTAAACCAAACCCAAAAGTATTTAATGTTGGATTGGTTGAAATACCTGCACGCAAATAAACTTGTTGCACAATATGGTATTCAATTCCAGCTTTTAGCATGGCATCATAATCAATATCTTTTTCAACTTCGGCACAAACCAAAACTTTTTCAGAAAATGTATATGATAAACCAGATCGCAAGATTGTTGGAACTCTTTCATCATTGTAATCAGCCAATTTAGAGCGAATAGGATTAAAAACATGAACTCCTGCTTTTAATTTATCAGTGATATTTGCAATCACGCCACCTTCAAAAGTAAATGCTCCTGCTGATCCATAATTCTCAGCCAAAATGGTATACATATAATCAATTTGAATACCTGCAGAAAACCGCGGACCAAATGATTTGCCAAAAGCAAGGCCAAACTTATTGTCTTTATACAATTCATTTCCAAAATAACTTGCGGTAACACCAAATGTTCCTGTACTAGTTGGTATAGCAACTGCAAGTGCGCCAATATTCATAGTGTTGAGCATATAGCAATTTTCTAGATAAATGCCGGCTGTTGTAGATTTAATATTGCCTAAACCGGCTTGGTTATGCTGTATCGACCAAAGGTCAGAAAGTGTTACAGATGCATTGCCCATGGCTGCTGAGCGTGCTCCTACAGGAAAGTTGTCGCCTCCGGCAAAAACAACACCCCTCCCCAGCCCTCCCCAAAGGAGAGGGAGTAGTGCTACGAATACTTTTTTGAATAAACTTTTTTTAAAATATTTCATAAGCTTTAATTTTTTGTATTTTTACATTTTGAACCTTACGGGGAGAGTAAATTTTGTCCGAACTAAATTACCTTCTAGTTTTCCAGGCTTCCATTTCGGCATAGCGCTAACAATTCTTAAAGCCTCATCATCAAGACTTTTTTCAACACCTTTTACAATACTCACCTCAGTTATTGAACCATCTGTATCAACTACAAACTGCACATAAACAACACCTTCAATACCATTTTGCCGAGCAATTTTTGGATATTTTAAATTACCACCAATAAAATTATACATTTCAGATAAACCTCCGATAAATTCAGCTACTTCCTGATATGAACAATATGCTATTTTATTACCACTCTCATCAAAACATTCTCCTTCTTTCCATTCACCATCTTTCCATTTTTCGAGTCTTTTCAAATTGCCATTTTGGTAAAAAACCTTAAAATCACCATTAAGTTTATCCTCAGAATAAAAGCTACTGATTCTTTTCTCCCCTCCAATATACCATTCTTCAAACTTCCCATTTTTAACTTCAAAAGTCGAGCTAACATGCGTTTTGTTATTCTGATATTTTTTATCATATACATCATATTCTGCCATAATAGTCTCAGCATGTAGAAACCGAATTTGATAACTATGAAGGTTGGGGTTAAATGCGGTAGGAATGTTAAATCCTTCTGCTTCTCTACGTGCACATCTAACTAATTCCCCATTTTCTATCTTAAAAAAAGAGGTATCCATATTAATCTTTCTTGAATCTGATTGTGCCAAAACCTTTGATACAAAAAACAAGATTAGTAAAACTAATTTTAAATACTTCATTTTAATTGTTGTTAAAAAGATACTTTATGAAGAGCATTTGAACTTATATTTCGAAATCTTAGCCAACTCATTATTTGCTTCTACAATTTTCTTTTTAAGTGAGGCTTTATAACTGATCATCTTTTGATACATTTTTTCATCTCCGGTTGCTAACATTTGCAATGCTAATATTCCAGCATTACGTGCAGCATCTAAACCAACAGTTGCAACAGGAATTCCCGGAGGCATTTGTAAAATAGATAATACAGAATCCCAACCATCCAAAGAAATACTCGAGCGACAAGGAACTCCAATAACAGGTAGTGGAAATAAGGCAGCCATTACACCAGGCAAATGGGCCGCTCCTCCAGCTCCTGCAATTACAATGCGTATGCCTCGTGAATAAGCTTCTTTGGCATATTTTTCAACCTCTTCAGGTGTACGGTGTGCCGAAAGGGCATTTATTTCAAATGGAATTTCAAATTCTTCCATTACTTTGGCAGCTTCTTCCATTACCGGCAAATCAGAAGTGCTCCCCATAATGATGCTTACGCGAGGAATCATAAAAATTAATTTCAAAGTTGAGGAGTTCAAGGTTCAAGGTTATTTAAATTCAAGTATTGATATTCTAAATTGAAATCCAAACATTGAACTTTGAACAAAAGTTGGCGCAAAGGTAAGGATTTAATTTATAGCCCCGATCTTTAGATCAGGGTAAAATTTAGAAGAGGTACTTGGCTTTAGCCAAAACCTAATCTATTATTTTGGCTAAAGCCAAATTTTATTATACTTTTTTGCTCCCCGATCTAAAGATCGGGGCTATTGACAGATTTTACTAATCTCGTGAGTTCAACAAAATCATTCACACTTAATTCTTCGGCACGCTTATTAAAAACATCTAAAATGGTTATAGATGCAGGAAGTTCAAATTTATTTAAAGCATTCCGCAATGTTTTTCTTCTCTGGTTAAAACCGGTTTTTACAACATCAACAAATTGTTTTTCATCACAATCAAGAGATTTTACCTTGTTACGTTTAAATCTCAATACTGCAGATTTTACTTTTGGTGGTGGATTAAAAACATTTTCATTTACCGTAAATAAATATTCAACATGGTAGAAAGCTTGAATGAGCACACTCAAAATTCCGTATGCTTTGGTTCTTGGTTTTGCTTGCATTCGTTCTCCTACTTCTTTTTGAAACATACCCACAACTTCATTTACTTTTTCTTTATTTTCTAATACTTTAAATAAAATTTGAGAAGAAATATTGTAAGGGAAGTTGCCGATAATGGCAAGGCCATCACCCCAACCCTCTCCCAAGGGAGAGGGGGTAAATTGGTTAAAATCTAAATCCAAAAAATCATGATGGATGATATGTAATGCAGGATAATGTTGTTGTAAATAAGCTACGGATTCACCATCAACTTCTACAACACTTAGTTTTATTTCAGTGCGCTTTAATAAAAACTGAGTGAGTACTCCCATGCCCGGACCAACTTCAATTACATTTTTTGCTTCGTCACATTTTAATGCATCAACAATTTGTTGAGCAATATTTAAATCTTTTAAAAAATGCTGACCAAGATATTTTTTTGGTTTTACGACCTCTCCCCTAGCCCCTCTCCTTTGGAGAGGGGAAGACTCTCGATTTACCGATATATCTTTATATTTATTTTTTTTTAGCATTAAATTTTATGTTTGCTATGAAAAAATTAGACGCGAATTTCACAAATTATCACTAAAAAGCATGCGCAATAATTCCATTGGTGTTAATTCGTGTAATTAGTGTCTTAATCTTACTATTTAGTAGTTGAACTAACTACTTCTAAAAGCGTTCTAAAGGCAGCAAATTTATCTTTATACCTATTTAAAACATCTTGCCTTAAACGAGGAGCATGTTCTTCTTCATATTTTTTATAATCTTCCATTGTGCGGCAAGTATATTGAAAAGAATAAGAAGTACCCTGTTCTTCATTTACCAATATTTTACAAATTTTACTTTCAGTAAAAAGCCCTGTTTGCATTACCTCAGGCACATGAGTAGTTTTCATCCATTCGAGCCATTCGTCATGCACATCATTTTCAATATTTATGGTTACATTATAGATGATCATTCTTTAATTTTTTACTAGATTTCGCACTCACTATAATCGCAGCACTCCTCCCTCTCCTTAGGAGAGGGCCGGGGAGAGGTGTTAATTAACGGCATCTCCCCTCAAAATCCTAAATTGCCTTCTTGCTTCGGCAACATATAAACTCCCCGGGTAATTAACCATGAGTTTTTCATATAAATCCATTGCCTTTTTAGGATCCGAAAAATGATGTTGTTCTAAATCGGCTAGTTTAAATAAAGCATCATCGGCATAAATGCCTTTGGGTGCAACCTCAACAATTTTTTGAAATAAATCTGCTGCTGTTTGAAATTGCCCATGACGTAAATCAATTTTTGCTTGAGAAAAATACACTTCATCTTTAATATCTCTTTCAGGAAATTTAGTAAGAACAGAATCGAGCGTTAGCAATGCCAAACTATCTTTATGTTGAAAAGCTAAAAGATCGGCACGTGCATACATCATGAGTGGTGTAAAGTTTGAATCTATGGCAATGTTATCGCTAATTAAAAGTGATAAATCCATAGCATTATTTGCTATTAATTTTGAAGTAGCAGCTTTCAATACATCCAACTGCGCCTGCGCCCATTCAAATTCTCCTTTGTAATACGATAATTTTGCATTCCTAAATTTTGCTTCATGCCCTAGCACATCATGCTTAAAAGCTTTTTCTACTTGAGAATATAATAAAGTAGATTCCCACACATCTCCGGACAGCAGTAATATATCACCTAATTCTAATTTACATTCTGCTTGGTTTGTTTCATTCAAATTTGCCATTTGCAAAGCCTCTTGCAATAAGGCAATGGCATCTTTGGTATCATCGAGATAAAAAGCCATTAAATGCGCCCATCCTTTAATTAAAGAAATTGTTTTTGCAGATTTACCCAACTCATTTAATGTTGAAGTGTATTGATTTTGTAAATTCAACACATCTTGCTTGGTATAATTAGAAGTATTGTTAAGCTTGGCATTGAGAGTATTTACCATACCCATTTTGGCGTCAATATAATTGTAAGAATTTTTGCCTTTATCAATTACATATTCATAAGCTTTAATGGCCACATCATAATTTTGATTGGTTACACACATTTCAGCCAATGACATTACTCTTTCTCCACCTTCGTTATTGCGTTTATCCAAAGCCTTAACCTGAATCAAGGCCATATCAAAATTCTTAAGCTGAATAAAATGCCATATTAACATTTCTGCATATACAATCTTATCGGGATATTTTTGTACCAGTTTTAAAAATTCAGTTTTCAGTAATTCTGTTTTTGGTCCTTCTCCATCGGCATACACAATATTTTGCAAGGCATCTTGCACATTTTGTTCGTATGATTCATTAAGTAATAAAATATCTAAATATTCATGAATGGCTTCTGCAATTTTGTTTTGCGAAGCATACACTTCAGCCAATTCAAAATTAAAAGGATACACATTACCCATTAATTTCCTTCCTGCTAAATAAGTTTTAATGGCATAATCAAATTCTCTTTTAGCAATAAATGCATTGGCTAAATCAATTACTTGAGATTGATCAGGAGCAAGATTTTTTATGGCATTATCATATTGCTGTTTCGACTTACCATCTTGTGCAGAAATTTTATACAAATAACCCAAATCAACCATATAATTAGGCACATCGGCATTTTGTTTGATTTGTTTTTTAATGAGTTTTTCTGCTTTGTCAAAATCTTTTAATTCAATTAAGCAGTTGAAATAATAAGTGTAAAATTGCGGTGATTTGGTTTGCTCAAATAGTTTTTCATAACTATCTGCCGCTTTATCGTATTCTTTGTTTTGGTAATATTGATTGGCCAATTGCTCTTCAAATGAGCCTTGGGCAAACATTGTACGAGGCAATAATAGTAAGAATAGAACAAATAATAAGCACTTTATAAATGCCATTTGCCCTCTAAATGCTAAAAATGGGCTTTTATATATTTTCATAGTTTTTATTCTTATATAAAAAACAATGTATAAAAATCTGCTAAATACCAATGTAAAACAGTCGGTTTTTACTAAATATAGCTGATTTATTAGATATGAACCTATAAAAGATTTGTTTTAAATATAAAAAACCATAACTTTGCGGTCCTTAAACTTTTTATAAACAGCTTTTATTAAAAAGAGCTTAAATTTTTTAAAGTGGATACACGTTCGTATAAAACCGTTTTGGCAAATGATGCCACAGCAAATAAGCAATGGTTAGTGATAGATGCTGCTGACCAAACATTAGGAAGATTTTCTTCTAAAGTAGCAAGTCTTTTAAGAGGTAAGCATAAAACTAATTTTACTCCACATAGTGATGCCGGAGATTATGTAATAGTTGTAAATGCAGAAAAAATAAAACTTACAGGAAAAAAAATGACTGATAAGGTTTATATTCATTATACAGGCTATCCAGGTGGACAACGTTTTGCAACACCTGCTGAATTATTAGGAAGAAAACCAATTGCTGTAGTTGAAAAAGCAGTGAAAGGGATGCTTCCTAAAACAAAATTGGGTGCTGAAATGTATAGAAATTTACATGTATATGTAGGTGCAGAACATCCGCACCAAGCACAAAATCCTAAAAAAGTAGCAACAAGTAAATAAATCACCTATCAATAATAAAGAATGGAAACAATTAATGCTTTAGGAAGAAGAAAAACAGCCATTGCTCGTGTATATGTAAGTACAGGAAAAGGCTCTATTTTAATTAATGGTAAAGATATTGCCGAATACTTCCCTACAGTTATTTTACAAAACACTGCAAAACAAGCTCTCAAATTGGTTGATGTAGCCGGTAAATATGATATTGTTGCTAATCTTGATGGTGGTGGCATTAGTGGACAAGCGGAAGCATTGTCTCTTGGTATTTCCAGAGCATTGGTTAAAATTAATCCGGAATATAAATCAACATTAAAAACGCATGGATTAATGACTAGAGATTCTAGAATGGTTGAAAGAAAAAAGCCAGGTCAGAAAAAAGCAAGAAAGAGATTCCAATTCAGTAAACGTTAATATTTTAAAGATTATAATCATCACATGGCAAACGTAACACATCAGGAGTTATTAGAAGCAGGAGTACACTACGGACACTTAAGAAAAAAGTGGAATCCAAGCATGGCCCCTTATATTTTCATGGAAAAAAATGGTATTCATATTATTGATCTCAATAAAACCATTGCCAAATTAAACGAAGCAACTTCTGCACTTAAGCAAATAGCAAAATCAGGCAAAAAAATTCTTTTTGTTGCTACAAAAAAACAAGCAAAAGATGTAGTAGCTGAAAAAGTGAAAGAAGTAAACATGCCTTATATAACTGAACGTTGGTTAGGTGGTACACTTACCAATTTTCATACCATCCGTAAGTCAATTCGTAAGATGACATCTATGGATAAAATGAAAACGGATCCTGCATTTTTAAGCATTTCAAAACGCGAAAGATTGCAAATTCAACGTCAAACTGAGAAAATGCAAAAAATGCTTGGTAGCATTACAGACCTTACTCGTTTGCCAGCGGCTTTATTTATTGTAGATATTAACAAAGAACATATTGCAATTCAAGAAGCAAAAAGATTAAACATTCCTACTTTTGCAGTAGTGGATACCAATTCAGATCCTAATAAAGTAGATTTTCCTATTCCTGCTAATGATGATGCTACAAAAGCAATATTATTGTTGATTACAAAAATTACTGAATCAATTCAAGAGGGATTAAGCGAAAGAAAATTAGATAAAGAAAAAGTTGTAGATAAAAAAGAAGATGCAGAAGTTGAAGATGATGTTGAATCTATTGAAAAGAAACTTCGCAAATTTGAAGATGAAAAAGAAGAAGTTGTTATTGGAAGTAAAAAAGTAAGTACTGCAAAAGTTGCAGAAAAACTTCCTGCAACTAAAAGAGGGGTTGGTGGAAAACGTACTCCCTATAAATCTGGTGATAAAAATTAAATAATATTATGACAGCAACAATAAGTGCTTCAGAAGTAAATAAACTCCGTCAACAAACCGGTTCCGGTATGATGGATTGTAAAAATGCATTGGTTGAAGCAAATGGAGATTTTGAAAAAGCAATTGAAGTTCTTAGAAAAAAAGGACAAAAAGTAGCAAACAAAAGAGCTGATATGCAAGCTTCGGAAGGGGTAGTACTTGCTAAAACTACTGCCGATGGAAAAATGGGAGTAATATTGGTTTATAATTGCGAAACTGATTTTGTTGCAAAAAATGCAGACTTTGTTTCTTACGTAAATTCTCTTGTCGATTTAGCATTAAAAAATAAATCAGACTCTATTGAACAATTTAAAGCGGTTAGCTATAACGGCTCCTTAACTGTTAATGATACCATTATCGAAAAAGTGGGTGTAATAGGTGAGAAAATGGACATTTCTCAATTGGCTTATGTAGAAGCTGCTAAAGTTTTTGCATACATCCATCCAGGAAATCGTTTGGCCTCTTTAGTGGGATTAAGTGATGCAAGCTTTGCTTCAGTTGATGAAACCGGAAAAGATATTGCAATGCAAATTGCTGCTATGGGGCCAATTGCTCTTGATAAAGATGATGTTCCTGCCGAAACGGTTGCAAAAGAATTAGAAATTGCAAAAGAATTGGCTATTAAAGAAGGAAAACCTGAAAAAATGGCTGAACAAATTTCAAAAGGTCGTTTGAATAAGTTCTTTACTGAAAGTACTTTATTAAACCAAGAGTTTTTTAAAGACAATAAAAAAACAGTTCGTCAGTTTTTGCAAGATACGCACAAAGGGCTTACTGTTACAGCCTTTAAACGCTTTGCGTTAAAATCATAAATTTTAAAGAGAGACATTGTTCTCTCTTTTTTTTTGCCCAATAAATCCCATAAACTTCAAATAATGAAATTAAAATATAAAAGAATCCTCCTCAAACTTAGTGGCGAAGCCCTCATGGGAAAACAACAATACGGAATAGATCCGGAAATGCTTACCCAATATGCTCATGAGATAAAAAATATAACTGAAGAGGGAGTTGAGCTGGCCATAGTAATTGGAGGGGGAAATATATTTAGAGGTGTACAAGCTGCTGCCGGAGGCATGGATAGAGTACAAGGCGATTATATGGGAATGCTTGCTACCAATATTAATAGTATGGCTTTACAATCAAGTCTTGAAAAACTTGGTATACAAACACGTTTGCAATCGGCTATAAAAATGGAGCAAATTTGTGAACCTTTTATTCGTAGAAGAGCGATGCGCCATTTAGAAAAAAAACGTGTTGTTATTTTTGGGGCAGGTACAGGAAACCCATATTTTACAACAGATACAGCGGCTGCATTACGTGCTATTGAAATTGAAGCAGATGTTATTTTAAAAGGAACCCGTGTTGATGGTATTTATACATCTGATCCTGAAAAAAACAAAGATGCAGTTCGATACGAAGAAATTTCTTTTTCAGAAGTATATGATAAAGGCTTAAGCGTAATGGACCTAACAGCATTTACTTTGTGTAATGAAAACAAACTTCCGATTATTGTTTTCGATATGAATAAACCCGGCAATTTGCATAGAGTTGTATTTGGTGAAGCAGTTGGTACTTTGGTGAAATTTTAATAATTTGTACTTCAATTTATATAGCATAAACTTATGTATTGTGTCACTCTGAGTTCTGAGTAGAGTCGAAGGATTAAGTACCAAAAAAATAATTTTTTTATGAAAACAACCACTACACTTGATGAAGAAATAGTTTTTTGTTTAGAAATGGCTACTGAACAAATGGATCAAGCTATTGAACATTTAAAAACTGCTCTTACAAAACTTAAAGCCGGCAGGGCTAATCCTCAAATGCTAGATGGAATTTATGTAGAATATTATGGCGTAAATACTCCATTAAATCAAGTTGCAACTGTAAGTACACCCGATGCAAGATCATTAATGATACAACCTTATGAAAAAGGATTATTAGAAGGCATTGAAAGAGCCATTAATATGGCGAACCTTGGCGTAACACCACAAAACGATGGAAAAGTAGTTCGCATTAATATACCCATGTTAACAGAAGACAGAAGAAAAGATCTAGTAAAAAAAGTAAAAGCTGAAGGAGAAAATTGTAGAGTAAGTTTACGTACCATTAGAAGAGATGCCAATGAAACTATAAAAGCCCTTAGCAAAAAAGGTTTACCTGAAGATCAAGCTAAAACTGTTGAAACCAAAATTCAACAACTTACCGATTCATATAACTCTAAAGTTGATGCAACTGTTTCTGTAAAAGAACAGGATATTATGACAGTGTAAGAATTTCTTCTTACATCTCTCAAAGTATTAATTCAAAATCGCTTTTATTCCTGGTAATTCTTTTCCTTCAAGATATTCAAGCATGGCACCACCTCCTGTAGAAACATAGCTTACCTTATCTGCTAAATGGTATTTATTGATGGCAGCAACAGAATCACCTCCACCAATTAGTGAATAAGTTCCATTTTGTTGTGTAGCATTTGCAACCGCCTCAGCTATAGATTTAGTTCCATTTTCAAATTTGGGCATTTCAAAAACACCCATTGGGCCATTCCATAAAATGCTTGCAGAATTTTTTACTACTTCTGTAAATATTTTTTGCGTTTCAGGTCCTATGTCTAGTCCCATCCAACCCTCTTTAATATTATTCACTAAACAAGTAGCAGTATTAGCTTCATTTGAAAATTGATCAGCTACAATTGCATCTGTTGGAATATATAATTTCACATTTTTTTCTTTCGCCATCTTTGCAATTTCCAATGCTAATGACATTTTATCTTCTTCTACTAATGATTTTCCAATATTACCACCATTTGCTTTCACAAATGTAAAAGCCATACCTCCACCAATAATTAGATTATCTACTTTATCCAATAAGCGAGTAATAATTTTTATTTTGTCAGAAATTTTTGCTCCACCCAAAATGGCTGTTACAGGATGCTCCGGATGTTTTAGTACTTTATCAATACTCAAAATTTCTCCCGCCATTACATATCCAAATAATTTATCATTAGGAAAAAACTTTGCAATAATAGTTGTTGAAGCATGCGCTCTATGAGCTGTTCCAAAAGCATCATTCACATAAACATTTCCTAAACTTGCTAAGTCTTTTGCAAAATTTTCATCTCCCTTTTCTTCTTCTTCATAAAAACGCAAATTTTCTAATAATACCACATCTCCTGCTTTTGCTTTATCCACAACAGCTTTTGCTTTTTCACCAATACAATCTTCTGCAAATAAAACTTGCTGGCTAAGCAAATTTGATAAATGTGCAACAATATGTTTAAGAGAATATTTTTCTGAATATCCGCCTTTTGGTCTTCCTAAATGCGACATTAAAATAGCAATGCCTCCATCATTACTAATTTTTTTAATAGTAGGAATTGCAGCTGTAATACGCGTATCGTCAGTAATGGTATATTTTTCATCCAAGGGCACATTAAAATCAACGCGAATAAGGGCCTTTTTTTTGGAAAAATTATAATTGTCTATAGTTTGCATCTCAAATTTATTATCAAATAATTTCTGCAAAAGTAGATATATTGAAATGAATCAACAAACCCAATAAGGTAAAAATGCAAATGAAAAAAAACGTCATTTATATCTTATTTTTATCTCAATACCCAACATTAAAGTCTTTCAGAAACCTGATTTGGTATATTTTTATGATGATCATATATAACTAAAAATCAATTTGTTAGTAATAATGTTGTTCAAAAAAGTATCGTTTAGAATCTGAATAGTTATAAAATTTAGATTTTTTGTTTCGATTTTTATCTGATAATTTCGTGAAATAAATTAAAAACCAATTAACCCCCAATTGTATGAAAACAAAAATTTTTTCCCTAATGCTTGCAACAGCAGCATTATTTAGTTCATGTAAAAAAGAAGTTGATCCTATTTTAACATCAAACACTAACACAGAAGCAAGTAATGTTTCATCTGTAAAGTACATTTACCACGGACAAGAAACCCCATTCTCAGTGCTTAACAACAATGCTCCCGAGCAAGTAATGTTTGTAGCTTCAGATGAATTGATTTATGTATTTGATACACATGAAGAATTTGCTACATGGGGTCAAACATCAACCTTTGCAACAGAAGTATCTCAAATAGAAACTAAAAGAACCTTAGCTTTAGATTATGCTAATAAAAATGGAATTATTGAAGATTATAACAGAACAGGTGTTCTTAAACAAGATTTTATTGAGTATTATGCAAGTATAAGCAATACTGCGAAAGCAAATAAAACAGAAGGTGTTGGAGGAACGTTGTTTCAAAACAGTTATAAATTAGGAGGCTTTTTTACTGTATTACCTGCTGTTCCTTACGTTACACTTGGTACTATGAATGATAGAGCTTCTTCTTTTGTAGGATGGTCAGAAACAATGGCTTTTTATGATGGCACCTGGTTCAGCGGAAAATCTCTTATATTAGCAGCGGTAGTATATGTACCTGAATTTTCTAAATATGAATTTGATAATAAAATTTCGTCAACAATAAGTATATAAAATAATTGAACTAACCCCCTTTTAGTTTTTAGTTTACCTCCAATGCCATATAAATGTATGGTTTGGAGGTTTTGTTTTTTACATTACGATAAGTTTATGATAGGCCTTTCCTTGTAGGGTATGAATCTTAATGAAATAAATTCCTGTTTTTATTTCATGTAAGGAAAATGAAATGGATTCTTCATTGTTAAATGAAACGGTTTTTATTTTACTTCCACATTGATCGTATAATTCGCATCTAGTAACTTTTGAATTAGTCTTAATAGTTACTTCTTGGTGCGAAGGATTTGGGTAAACATCAACTATACTATTTTCCTGAGATTCATTTTCTGAAATACCCACACTTGTATTTTCTAAAACTTTATATTTTTTAATATATACTCCTCCGGTTTTATCATAGGCCATGTACAAATATCCATCTAACAATAAAAAATGTGGACGGTAATATCCACTTGCAGTTACATGCTGAGTCTCAATAATATTAAAATTCTTATCTAAAACGGCAATATCAATATGTTCTTGATTCATGCTATCCCAACTGTAAATATGTTGGTAGCCCAAATATATTCTTTCGTTTTGTGCATCAAAGGTTACTCCTGTGCAAAACCATTTGCCATCGCCACCAGAAGTTGGAATGATAGTTTGTGGAGAACTAGAAGCAGTTGCCCAATCTGATTTCCATTTCGTAAGCACAACGCTTGCATTAAAGCCAAATACATCTCCGGTAAACAGTAAAAATTTGTTATTATAAAAAATGGCATTGCCAATATTATTATGCGGTAATGAAGAAGATGTTGCAACAGGTCCTGAGAGCTTTTTTAAATTAAAATCATATTAGTATGCCCAACTTTGATAACCCGGATAGAAATGCAATATTGATAATTGAGTGCTATCTGTTGTAAGAACCATATCATTAGTTGGGCTAGTGGAATTCCAAGCAACGGTATCTAGTTGCCCTACTCTATTTCCATTGGTATCTATTTCAAAAAGAAAAAGATCTGCATCTCCAGAAGTAGAAAACGTAATATAAATATGATTATTAATAAAAATTTGTTTGTGGTCTGTAATGGTTGTTCCACTTGGATAATCGGCACTTGTGGTAAGGGGTTTATTTGATCCTATTTGATTAAGAGCAGTATCAAATTTCACCAAATTAATTTCTCCGCCCATCATGGTAGTGATATTAATTCTATGTCCATCATAAGAAATCCCGCCCCAAATACTGGCTCCATTAATTTGAATAGAATCAACTTGCGTAAGAATATTTTGAGAAAAAATAGTTGCAGAAAAAAGAAGTAATAAAAATGAGAGTATGTAGTTCTTTGCCATAGAATTTATTTTTTACAAAGTAAGAAAAAACTGATTCTATAAAAATAGACTATAATTTTCACCATTTATCCAATAAAATCAAAACCAGCATATTCAGCCAAAGCTTTTGGAATTTTTATTCCATTTTCAGTTTGGTTATTTTCTAAAAGTGCAGCAACAATGCGTGGCAATGCTAATGCGCTTCCATTTAATGTATGTGCTAATTGTGGTTTTTCAGATCCTTCTTTAAAACGAGCTTTCATACGGTTTGCCTGAAAAGTTTCGAAATTAGAAATGGAGCTTACTTCTAGCCAACGTTGTTGAGCTGCAGAAAATACTTCCATATCATAGGTAAGTGCAGAAGCAAAACTCATATCTCCACCACAAAGTTTTAGTTTACGATAAGGTAATTCTAATAATTCAAGAAGAGAGGCAACATGATCAACCATTTCTTCTAATGTTTTGTAAGATTTATCCGGGTGTTGAAATTGTACTATTTCAACTTTATCAAATTGGTGCAAACGATTCAATCCGCGTACATCTTTTCCGTATGAACCGGCTTCTCTTCTAAAACAGGGCGTATAACCACAAAGTTTAATGGGTAAATCTTCTGCCTTAATAATTACATCACGGTAAATATTTGTTAATGGAACCTCTGCTGTTGGTATCAAATAAAAATTATCAATAGTGGCATGATACATTTGTCCTTCTTTGTCGGGTAGCTGACCTGTTCCATAGCCCGAAGCTTCATTTACCATTAATGGAGGTTGATGCTCAACATAACCTGCAGCAGTAGCTTTATCTAAAAAGAAATTGATTAAAGCGCGTTGTAAGCGCGCTCCTTTGCCTTTGTATACGGGAAAACCTGCACCGGTAATTTTTACTCCCAATTCAAAATCGATGAGGTCGTATTTTTTTGCCAAATCCCAATGCGGTAAAGCTGTAAAAGAAAATGTAGGAATGTTTCCTTTTTGCACTACCACTTCATTTTCTTCAGGCGTTTTTCCTTTAGGAACAGATGCATGTGGCGCATTGGGAATTTGATATAGCAATTGCGTTTGTTTTTGTTCTATATCCGTCAATTCTTTTTGTAAGCCTTGAATATCTTCTTTCAATTGTGTAGACTCTTGTTTGAGCAAAGTGGCTTTTTCAGGATAGCCTTCTTTCATCATTTGCCCTACTTCTTTAGCAATTTGATTTGAGCGAGAAAGTTGGTTGTCTAATTTAGCTTGACATCCTTTGCGTAAAGCATCTAGTTCCAATACTTGGCCTACCAATGTTCTAGCATCAATATTTTTTTTTGAAAGCCTTTCAATAGCTTCTTCTGTTTTTTCTCTTAAATAAGTTAATTGTAGCATATGACCTCTCCCTTATAATAATTTATAATCGCAAATATACAAAAAGCATGAGAGGCATAAATGTGTTTAGTATCTTTGTTGCAATATATTTTTATGATATGGCCACTATTCAATATTTTACTTTTAATCCTTTTCAAGAAAACACTTATGTTTTGTATGACGAAACAAAAGAATGTGTAATTATTGATCCCGGATGTTATGATGATTCAGAAAGAAAAAAACTTATTTCCTTTATTGAAGATAAAAAACTAAAACCGGTTAAATTATTAAATACGCATGGCCATATCGATCACATGATTGGCAATAAATTTATTGCTGAAAAATATTCTCTTGGTTTAGAAATGCACAAGCTCGATTTACCCATGCTAACAAGGGCAGTACAAACAGCAGCTATGTATGGTGTAAGTATTGAACCTTCTCCGGAGCCTTCGAAATTTATTGATGAAAAAGATAGCATCGTATTTGGCAATACAAGTCTTTCTATTTTTTTTACACCCGGTCATTCTCCCGGTAGCATTTGCTTTTATAATAAAGAAGAAAAATTTGTAATTGGAGGAGATGTTTTATTTCAAAATAGTATTGGAAGAACTGATTTGCCGGGAGGTGATTTTAACACACTTATCAATAGCATCAGAACAAAGCTTTTTGTTTTAGATGATGCTGTAAAAGTTTATTCTGGCCATGGACCAGTAACTACTATTGGTTTTGAAAAGCAGTATAATCCGTTTTTGATATAATTATTATAATTATATAGTGCTAATTCGTGAAATTCGTGTCTAAAATTTCATACCCCTTGCAATTCAAATTTTTGACTAGTATACCTATACCATACAATAGAAATCAGCAATGCAATTGCTATCGCTACTATTAAAAAATGGTTTAATCTAAAGTCATATGCGACACAGTAAAAAATTCCAGCAACTCCCGTAACAAGTAATCGTATGTATTCCATAAATTTCCCCCACTGCTTATTTTCGGTTAATGCTCCCAATACAGCAGTATTAAATACAATTACAATAGAAGGAAAAATGCACTCGAGCAAAGAATTAAAGTCTTTATAAAAATTGATAAAAATGCCGGTAATGATGAGCAAAATAATATAGTGGCTCAATACATATATTTTTAATGAATCATCTACTTTAGTATCAAATTTAGTATAATTCGTTTTGTCAATTTCTTTAGGAGGTTGGTAGCCCCCTAATTCTTTAGGTTGCCAACCGGGAGGAGAGAAAAACACCCGTATTTTATCAATTCTTCTTTTTGATTTTTCTGAAAGATTAAATAGGTCAACCCAATAATGAACATTTGCCCATACCGGATTCCAACTTTTAAATTGTGTAGTAATACCAAATAAAGGCTCTTCTTGCTCTTCCGTAAAGGTTCCAAATAATCTGTCCCAAATAATTAAAACTCCTGCATAGTTTTTATCAATGTATTGTTTGTTTACCGCATGGTGTACACGATGATGAGATGGTGTATTAAAAATAAATTCTATTGCAGGATGAAATTTGTAAACATATTTGGTATGAATTATAAACTGATAAAGAATGTCAATAGATGCTATTATTACAAAAAACTCGGGGCTAAATCCTAAAATGGGAATGGGGAGAAAAACAAAAAAGGTAAGTAAATCAGAAATCCAAGGCTGACGTAAGGCCACACTTAAATTAAATTCCTCACTTTGATGGTGTACGATATGTGCAGCCCACAAAAAATTAACCTCATGCCCTAGCCTGTGTGCCCAGTAAAAACAAAAATCAAATAAAAGCAAAAGTAAAATACCCGTATACCATTTCATGGGTACATGAAATAAGGCAAAATGCTCATAAACAAAGGTGAAAATAACTACTAAAAGAGCTTTCGCAAAAAGATTTACAATCTGTGAACCTATTCCTGTACTAATGTTCGTCATTGAATCGGCAAGGCGGTAGTTATTTTTCTTTTTAACTTTTTCTAGTATTAATTCAATAATCATAAAAAAGAAAAAGGCCGGTATCGCAAGGCCAATATATTGTGTAGCATTTAATGGTTCTGACATAATTTCTTGAGTATTAATTTATGAACCGAATTATAAAATATTTAGGGGGGCTAACAAAGTTATAAAAGAAAAATGGCATTTTATATACCATAAGAAAGGTATCTTTTGTTTGTTCATGCTTGAATTGTAAATGAAATGAATTAACTTAGCTCCCCTATTTCTTTATATCTAATATGAACCTTTGGCAGTTTATAAAAAGTCGTTTATTTCTTTATAATTTACTGGGAGCAATTATTGTTGTTATTGTAATGTTGTGGTTTCTTATTAGCCAACTTAATAATTATACTGCACATGGGGAAATTGTAGACGTGCCCAATTTAAATGGTTTAACAATAGAACAAGCCAGTAAAATCATTGCTGAAAAAGAATTGCGGTATACCATTCTTGATTCTATGTACAGCCAAGCCGGTAAAAAAGGAAGTATATACGAACAAGAGCCTAGGCCTAATTCTAAAGTTAAACGCAATAGAATGATATACCTTTACGTTATTGCCCACAGTAACGAAAAAGTAGCCATGCCAACCATTACAGATGTTTCTGTTCGACAAGCCAAAGCCATGCTCGAAACCGCAAAGCTCAGAATTGGAAATATTCAATACATTCCAAACCCTGCAAAAGGCTTAGTAATAAGGCAAAAAATAAGAGGGAAAGATATTAAATCGGGAGTTTTTATAACGGTAGGTACGAGTATCGATTTAGAAGTAGGCCAAGGAGGAGATGATTTTAAAGTTACCGTACCTGATTTAACGGGCCTTTCTTATTTTGAAGCAGATAAAATCTTATTCGATAACTCTTTAAACATTGGAGCCATTAGTTATTGCAATAGCCAAGTTGATACTGTTTTAGCTATTATTTGCAAACAAAGACCTATGGCATCTAATACTGTTATTCCTGCAGGTTCTTCAATTGATATTTGGTTAGAAGAAAAAGAAACCGGTGAAACAACAAATGATACTTCAGCCACTCAATAATTTTTAACATGATGCAAAAAGATTTATCAAGGGCATTTTTAATCCTAATCATTTTTATTTTAAATGCTTTCAGTTCTTTTTCACAAGAAGTTATCTCTGATTTATGGGTAAATTCTCTTTTAAGAGAAAAGGCTATTCAAAAACAACAGAAAGAAAATTATAAAACCTACAACAAGCATTATTATTTTGTTGTTGACACGTTGAACCTTCCTTTTATTGATGATTTTTCTACCGATAAAACAAAATTGTATTATGCTGATGAATCAAAATCAATGGGAGATTCGGTCTATTATAGTTATTCTCTTAATGGGTCTTTTAGTTTAGCATCTAGTTTAGATAGTCTTGCATTTATGTTGGATACTACCTATACTTTTTTTTGGAATACAGCAATTGATACCGTTGATTCGACACAAAATGCAGCTATCCAAATTATTTTTTTTAATGATGAATTGAATCCGTTTTTTCCCAATGATACTTTAACGGTATGGCCTACCTATCAAATTTATGCCGTTGATACATTGGGTAATATTTCAGATTCTGTTCAAATATCGGCTGATTCTACCATTTATGTTGAAGTAGATACTCTAACGATGATTAAAGATGATGATTCATTTTGGGTAGATAACGATGCTTTTATTAATAATGATTATCCTGTTAATCCAATTACCGTGGGTGTTGCAACACTAGACGGCCTTGATAACCACGGGCAGCCTTATGATTTTTCAGATCCTTTGGCTCAAGGTATAGCAGATTATCTTACTTCAAAACCCATTAATCTTTCTTACCAACCACTTGATTCTATTTATTTAAGCTTCTTTTATGAACCACAAGGTCATGGTAATTATCCTGAACAAGAAGATTCTTTAGTGCTGGAATTATTTTCGCCTGTTGATCGTGAATGGCATCATGCATGGGCAACAGAAGGCTTTGATAGTGTTGTTTTTCAACAAGTATTGGTACCCATTACCGATTCTATTTATTTACAAAAAGGATTTCAATTTCGTTTTAAAAACTATGCAACGCTTTCTGGTGCTTTAGATCATTGGCATATCGATTATGTACATCTTGACTCTGCAAGAACCATGTATGATACTACTTTTACGGATGTCGCCTTTATTGAACGCGCACCCTCTATGTTAACTGAATACGAAGCCATGCCCTGGAAACATTTTTTAGTGGATACAACTGCAATGGAAGATACAACGCATGTGCTAGCTTATAATTATACTACCTCTATAAAAAATACCAATTATTCATTTCAAATTTTTGAGAATACTTCTACTATTTTTAGTTATCCCGGTTATAGCGATAACTTTAATCCTGATACTACATATAACTTTTTTGGAGTAACAGATACTTTCGTGTTTAATTCTGCTAATACAGATAGCGCTGTATTTGAAATTCAGCATATAATAAAAACAGATGCTAATGATTTGATTAAGCAAAATGATACCGTAAGGCATGAGCAAAAATTTTATAATTATTACGCTTATGATGATGGTACAGCAGAAGTCGCTTATGGCCTTAATGTAAAATACGGAAAGTTGGCCTATCAATTTAATAATAAATTAAAGGATACACTTAGAGGAGTAGAAATGTATTTTGCTCCTGTTATTGATGATGTAAGTGAAAAAGAATTTATGCTAACCATTTGGGATAATAATAATGGAATACCGGGAAGTATTGTTTATCAACAGCAGGCTACTTATACCCCTGTTTATTTAGAATTTAGAAATAGTTTTTATTCGTATTTGTTAGATACTATTCTTGTACTTGATACAGGCAAATTTTATGTAGGCTGGGAGCAATTAAGTAACGATATGCTCAATATTGGTTTTGACAGAAATGACGACATGCATAAAAAAATATTTTACAATGTTATTGGTTCTTGGAATCAATCTGTACAAGAAGGATGTTTAATGATGAGACCCATGTTTGGCGATACCGTAACGGTAACTTCAGTAAAAGCAATTGCAAGCAATGCTGAAAATATTTTTACTATATATCCTAATCCAGTAGTTGATTATCTTAATATAAAGGCAATTACAACTCGTAATTATTCAGTAAAAATAGTTGATTTGCAAGGAAGATTTGTTAGTAGCTACACAAATTCTCCACAGGCTATTTCTGTGGCAAATTTACCAAGGGGCATGTATTTTATTCAAATAATAGAAAAGCAATCACAGAATATTTTTACCCAAAAATTTATTGTGGATAAATAAATTCTGCATTTTATTTTAATAAAGATTTTTCTGCCTTTTCTAAAATCCATTGTTTATCCATAAGTTGTGATGTTGCCTTTATATCATCAATTAATTTTTTGATTTTTCCTTTATCCATATCGTATTCATAGCCTACTAAGCGTTTTGTAAATACAATAAGATTAGAATAACCAACCTTATGATAACCAATAGACGTTTTTCGTTTTAAAAAAGCAGAAAAGCTATCAAATAATGAAGTAAGCGGAAACATGTCTTTTAATTCGTAATAGGTTTTTAGAAGAATTGTTTTGGAATCAATATTTAAGAATATATCTGTATAATCAACATTACGAAGTAAACTCACTACTTTTTTATATTCTCCTTTTGCAAAATTTAATTTAGCAAGATTGTAGGTATAATTATTTTCACGATGTTCATTGTTCAAAAATGATTTATAGTCATTAATAAATGTTTCTGCCCAACTATGTTTACCAATATTCAAAGCTAGTGCTATAATATTTTTATATGTCCAAGGGGAAAGCTGATCGTCATTTAGCAAAGTTCCAATTTTAAGTTCCTTCTCATAAACTTCAAATAGTTCCATCTTAAACTTTTCATTTCCGCCTTTATTCAATTTTCTAATACAGTAATTTCTTACAAAAGCATAAATATCTTTTAATTCATCAATAGAAAAATTTAAATTTTCTCCGGATAATAACTCTTTTAGTTTCTCAAAATAGCTTTCGTTTTCTCCATCAAGTATTGTGTAAATAATATTGTAGTAAACAGATATTATTGGGATGTTTTCGTATTTACCGGTTTTAACACGTTCTAATATTTCATTAATAAATGAAACATCATACTCTTTATTAGATATACGTTGTTGATTTAATATTAAACCATAGGTTTTTAATTTATTTCCAATATAAAATGCATCTAACTTATCGGATACTTGTTGTAGATTAGGATCTTTATCTCTATTATTTTCATTGGTTATTTGCTTGCCCAATTCTTCTTCTAATAGAAATTCATTGTAAAGAAATGAAAAGGCATTACTTTTATTTTGATTAATGTATTCTGAAAGGGATTGATGAACTTGATTAAAATGCTTGCCCAAATTTTTCTTCCTATAGGCTTTTAGCAAAAATAATTTAGCATCTTCTGCTTTTTCTGTATAAGAAAGATAGGATAAGAAATCTTCTACCACTTTTAAAAGATTCGACATGGTGTGACGCAATTTGAGATCGTCATATTTTGCCGTACTAAAAATGTTTTTGAAAACTACTTCGCGTTCTAATTTTTGAGGATTATAAATAGGGGCTTGATTAATAATATAATCTCCCAATCTAATTACATCTGTATTTTTATTATGAAAGGGCGACCGTAAAAAATCTTCTAAATATTTAAGTTCTTTTGAGGTAAGTGAACGATAAATATCGGTTAGTTTACTGTTATACATAAATATTACTGGTTTTGTAGTGCAACGGCCATACTGTTTATGGACAAATAAATTTGTTTAAAATAATTAATTTATTTATTATCAGCAAATTAAATAATAAAAATGCGCATTGTAATGCCATTTAGGGCACGGACAAGGATCAAAAAAAATCTTTCATTATATGCGCATACTTATATTCATTTGTATATAAAATTTTAATTTCTTAAGCCCCTAAGAAAATGGATAAAAAAATAATAAGCTCTATTAAATCTGTCATTCATTGGTGGATTGATGAAAGAGTAATGCTGTAAATTTTATCATATTAAATCGTAAAAAAATAAATATATTACGTGTATGAAGAAATTAGTCCCATTCATTTGTGTTATTTTAATAGTACTTACAAAGCAATTTGTTATTGCACAATTTAACGGTATTGTTGGTAGTGTTTATAATGATATTAATACTAACTGTACAAAAGATTTCAATGAACAAAGTTTAGCAGGTTGGATGCTTAAGGCAGAGCCAGGTCCCTTCTATGCTATTACAGATGCAACCGGTAAATATCAATTTTCAGGACTAGATAAAGGTTCTTATACCGTTTCATTAATAAATATTGATTCTGTTATTTGGAAAAATCCATGCTCTCCCAATATAATTTCATTTAGTACTGATAGTGGAAATATTTCATTAAATAATGATTTTGCTACTAATGCCATTGCTCCATGCCCATTACTATGGGTTGATATGAGCACATCTGAACTCATTCCCTGTTCATTGGCTACTTATAATATTGCCTATGCCAATTATGGTACTGAAGATGTTGCAGGAGCATACATTATAGCCCATTTTGAATTAGATTCAACCATTACTATAATAGGAAATACTTTTAATGGAACGGTAAGTTTAGATACTAGTCAGCATGCGTCTAAATTTAGTATAGATACTCTAAAAGTAGGAGAAAAAGGCGCTTTTACAATAACGGCTCAAGTAAATTGCAATGCCTTACTTGGAAAAACAATTGGTAGTGATGTTCAAATATATCCCGAAGTAAGTTGTTATACCATTCAAGATTCATTATGGGATGGAGCTATCATTAATGTACAAGGCACATGTTTAACAGACAGTATACAATTTATCGTTTCAAATATAGGAACCGGTAACATGACGGATTCGTTAGAATATTTGGTATATGAAGATAATTTAATGTTGAAACAAGTGAAGTTTAAATTACCATCTGGTGATAGTACTATTTATTATCAGCAAGCTAGTGGTAAAACGTATATGGTTCAAGCTCAGCAAAGCCCTTATTATTACAATACAACACAACCTCAATCTATAGTAGAGGCATGCGGAAATAATTCCTCTCTGTTTTCTTTAGGAAAAAAAGAAGAAGTTACCCAAGCCGATGCTCTTTGGGATAGAGAAGTAGACTGCCATGAAATAATTGCTTCTTCTTATACAAATCAGGAGTTTGTTTTTCCATCTGGAATTGGTAGTGATAAAGAAATTAAATCAACAGAGGAATTAGAATATTTGATTTATTTTCAAAATACGACCTCAGATACGGTTATTTTTTTAACAATAATAGACTCCTTATCGTCCTATTTAGATGTTACTTCAGTTATGTCAGGGGTCAGTTCTGATGCATATGAATTTTCTATTTCAGGAAGTAATGTTTTAACTTGGTTATTAAAAAATATTAATCTTCCCCCTTCTTCCATCAACAATGGTTTAAGTAAAGGATTTTTAAAATTTAAAGTGAAACAGAAAAGTGGTAATGTAAATGGAACTGTTATTACTAATAAAGCATATTCAATATTGTCAAGTATACAAAATACGGATACCATTTCTACAGGAGAGGTTTTTAATACAATTAATAATTCAATATTAAGCCATGTGATAAATATTACTTCTAATGCTTTAGCAGCTATTACTATTTATCCAAATCCATTTCATGATTATGTCGTTTTTTCGGTTAATGAAGACATCAATAAATCTAAATCAAGATATTCACTTTCTATTGCAGATATGACTGGCCATATAATCGACTCTAAATCTTTCATTAATGCAAATTTAATTTATGATAATACCCATTTAGCTGTGGGTATATATACGTATACTATTTTCAAAAATAAAATGCCTATAGATTATGGTAAGCTAGTTAAATTATAATAAACTACCTTTAAATAGTATAGAAGAAAAAGCGTAATGAATTGGTAAGTAATGCGGTATGTAGGTATGTCAGTTTAATGATATTAAAAAATGCCGTATTTCTTTCTTTTTTTGTTTTTGTATAATTGGTATGGATTTAGTTTATTTGCATTGCAAATAGACTATGAAATACTTGAACCCCATATTTTTAGCATTATTTATTTATGCTTTTGGCATATTTAATGTAAATGCACAGTCTTTTTCTACTCAGGGTAAAGATTTTTGGTTAGGCTATATGGAAAATCTTAGTTCACCCGCTCCAACATTAGATCTTTATTTAAGTTCAAACAAAGCTACTTCCGGTACCGTTTCTGTTCCCTTGGCCGGATGGTCAACTAATTATACGGTTACTCCAGGAGTTGTTACACATGTTTTAGTGCCAACAACATATATGACGAGTGGTTCTGAAACGGTTCAGTCAAAAGGCGTGCATGTTGTAGCAAATGATTCTATTAGTTTATATTCAATGAACTATAGAAGTTATTCGGCAGATGGGGCATTAATTTTACCAACGCCAACTTTGGGTGATGATTATTATGTATTAGCAATAGAGGGTTATAGTACTTCTTCTTATCCTTCTGAATGTTTAATAATTGCAACTCAAAATAATACTACGGTAGAAGTTACGCCTTCTGTAAAAACAAAAGGGGGAAAAGCTGCCGGAAGTCCGTTTACAGTTACCCTTCAACAAGGTGAAGTATATCCTATTAATGCATCTTCAAACTATGATTTAACGGGTACAAAAATTCGTTCCTATGGCGGAGCTCCAATAGCTGTTTATGGAGGAGGTATGTGTGCTAAGGTTGGAGGTTGTTCTTATTGCGATCATATTTATGAACAAATGTATCCTATCTCTACTTGGGGTACAGATTTTATTTTAATTCCCTTAAAAACCAGAAAAGAAGACGTATATAGAATAATTGCGAGCGAGAATGGAACTTCAGTTACCATTAATGGAACGAGTACCCTGATGTTAAATGCCGGACAATATTATGAATTTAAAGTGAAGCAAACTGCTGAAACGGTAACGGCAAGTTGCCCAATTTCAATGGCTCAATATACAGAAGGCTTATCTTGTGATAATGTAGGAGGCGATCCGGATATTATTATGTTAAGCCCTAACGAGCAAACATTAACCGATGCAACCATTGTAGAAGTGGGAACCGGTCTCGTTACCAATTTTTATATTAATGTTATGACCAAAACAGCCAATACTTCATTGGTAAAATTGGATGGTACAAGCATAGCCTCTTCTTTTTCAACAGTTGCTGCAGATCCTACCTATTCTTATGCACAAATTACAACAGATTCAGGAGCTCATGTTTTAAAAACTGATAGTGGATTTATTGCCTATGTATATGGATTTGGTGCTACTGGAGTGGCAGAATCTTATGGTTATGCAGCCGGTGCATCTTTAAAAAACCTAACTTCTTTTAATATTATTTCAAAAGGAGATTCTATTGATTATAGTTTATTTAATGATACTATTTGTCCGGGTGAAGGAATAAATTTTACAGGTAATTCTACCTCAAATATTCTTTCGTGGGTTTGGTATTATGGCGATGGAGATTCAACTATAGGCAAAACAGCTTCTCATACCTACCTTGTAGAAGGAGTATATGATCTAAAATTGGTGTATGAAAAAAATAATGGATGTTCTATATCGACAGATACATTAAGTGCAAAACTTACTGTTAAAGGGCCCTCTATAACTTTTAATTCAGTTGATGAAACTTGTAGCCAAGCAAATGGTTTAGCCATTGCTTATATATCTGATACTACAGTACAGGCAAATTATGTTTGGAGTACCAATCCTGTGCAAACGAATGATACAGCTAGTGGATTAAGTGCAGGAGATTATTGGGTTACCATTACTTATGGAACCTGTTCAGCAATAGACACAGTTACCATAAACAACCTTACCAGTTTTACTATTCAAATGGATAGTGTAAATGAAACCTGTAGCCTTGCCAATGGCAAAGCTTATGTTACACCCAATATTTTGGGAACTTATACCTATAGTTGGAATACATCTCCTATTCAAACAACGGATACTGCTTCTAACCTTGTTGCGGGCACTTATATTGTTTCTGTAGATGATGGAACCTGTTTGGTAACAGATAGTATTTCAATTGTTAATTATGCTGCACCTGTTGTTGTGTTAAGTAGCATTGATGAAACTTGTAATTTACCCAATGGTTCCGCCATTGCATCTATTGATACAGGAAATTCGGCCTATACTTTAAGTTGGAATACCAACCCTGTTCAAACTACAGATACGGCTTCCTTACTTTCATCAGGCTATTATGTTTTAACAGTAATAGATAGTTTATGTACCGTTATTGATTCTGTAATGGTAAATGCAGAACCGGTTTTGGTTACTTCTAATTTTTCTTTTGATCAAGAATTAAATAACAATGGTAAAACAAATGCCAATTTTTCTAATTTAACTATAGGGGCCGATTCTGTTCATTGGGATTTTGGAGACGGAACTTCATCTACAGAAAAAAATCCTACTCATTCTTATTCTGATACGGGTGTGTATGCAGTAACTTTAATTAGCTATGACCCCAATGGATGTGCGGATACACTATTGCAGTATATTATTATTCAAGAGCCTTATAGTTTTTATATCCCAAATTCATTTACTCCGGATAATGATGGGTTAAATGATAGTTTTTCTGGTAAAGGAATAGGCATCTATTTATATGCGATGAATATTCGTGATCGTTGGGGAAATTTAATTTTTGAAACTGCTGATATTAACCAACCTTGGTACGGACAAATGCAAAGTAATAATATGTTGGTACAAGATGGCGTGTATATTTATACTTTTAATATTGTTAGTGTGTTGGGCGATTTTTATACCTATAGAGGTAGCGTAGCCTTGATAAGATAAATACTTCTTTGGATAATTCTAGAATTAAGACATAATAATATCCTATTTAAAACGTTACCTTTGCCGTATTATTCCCCTTGAATAAAAAATCCCTGATACTCTTAAATTATTAATTAAAAAATATATCTTATAGTGTTATCATTACGTTTGTTGAAAAATACTTGCTTGGCATTTATTTTCAGTTTTATTTTTCTCCCATCCTTATTTTCACAAAATTTTTCTACTAAAGGCAATGATTTTTGGATGGGGTTTATGGAGAATACTACTACCAGTAGCATAGAACTTACGCTTTATATTAGTTCAGAATTGAATACTTCAGGAACTGTTTCTATTCCTTCGATTAGCTGGTCAAAAAGTTTTAGTGTAACGGTGGGTAATATTACTAAAGTTATAGTTCCTACTAATAGTGCCATGGTTGTTGGGTCTGATAAAATAACCAAGCAAGGCGTTCACATAACTTCGGGCGAAAATATAAGTTTATATGCAATGAATTATGATGGAAATACTTTTGATGGATCTGTGATTATGCCTGTTAAAACATTAAGTAATGAATACTATGTAAGCAGCTATGCCGGCCTTGATTATTTTGGTACAGTATACCCGGCTGAATTTTTAGTTGTGGCTACGGAAGATAATACTACCGTGCAAATTACACCTACAACCAAAACGGCAGGAGGCAAGTCGGCCAATGTTCCCTTTTCAATTAATTTAGATAAAGGAGAAACCTATCAAATTCAAGCGGCTGATTCCGGAGATCTTTCAGGTACTAAAATAGTTTCTTCAGGTGATAATACTTCATGCCATGCCATTGCAGTTTTTGGTGGGGCAATATGTACGTATGTTGGCGATTGCTATGCTTGCGATCATTTGTATGAACAAATGTATCCCACTAAACTTTGGGGTAAAGAGTATGTTACGGTTCCATTGGCATTGCGTAGCCAAGATACATACAAAATAGTAGCATCAACCAATAGCACCACAGTTACTATTAATAATGGATCTACTATTACCGTTAATTTAAATGCAGGTGAACAATATGCTTTTACTGAAAATCAAACAACAGCCTCTATTCATGCCAACCAACCTATTTCTGTAGCGCAATATTGCCAGGGAGAAGGTTGCGATTATCAAACAATTATTGGCGATCCTTTAATGATAGTTTTAAATTCAAATGATCATTTATTATCCTACGCTAATTTTAATGAAATATATACCTATAACATTTATAACTATTATGTAAATGTGCTAATGAAAACAGCCTATACGAATCAAATTAAATTAGATGGAAACAGTATAAGCAGTTATTTTTCTCCTGTACCAAGTGATCCTAACTATTCATACGCACAAATTTCAACTACCCAAGGTGATCATATTTTAAAAGCAGACAGTGGTTTTATTGCTTATGTATATGGATTGGGAAATGCAGAATCATTTGGTTATGCAGCAGGAGCTAGTGGTGGTTATGATTTAAGTTCGTCAGGCAATAATTATTTTTCTATTGTTTCTAATTCAGATACACTAAAAAGTTCTCTATATAACGATACAATTTGTCCGGGTGAAACGGTTGGTTTTATTGCTCCTTCATCAGTTGATACTGCTACTATAAAATGGTTTTTTGGAGATGGTGATTCTGCTACAGGTGCAGCTACAAGTCATGTATACAATCAAAATGGAACTTATAATGCCCTGCTTATTGTTGAAATAAATGATGATTGTGCTGTTTATACTGATACGCTTTCTACCTCAATTGTTGTTAAAGGTGCTCCGTATACGCTTACGAGTATTAATGATAGTTGTTATCAATCTATTGGTATGGCAATCGTAAATTTTCTTGATACTTCTATTACGCCAACTATTAGTTGGAATACCAATCCTATTCAAACCAATGATACCATTAGTAATTTAACCGGAGGTATTTATATTGTAAGTATTGCCTATGCTAATTGTTTTATTTCGGATACCCTTACTGTAAACAATATTTTTAATTTACCGTATACTATTTCTGGTATTGATGATACATGTGGGCAAGCATTGGGACAAGCTTCTATTAGTGTAAGTGGAGATACGGGCAATTGTACTTATTCATGGAACACGAATCCAATTCAAACAAGTATAGCAATTAGTGGCTTAACAAAAGGAGAATATGTTGTAACGGTAACCAATGGAACGTGTCTTACCAAAGATTCTGTATATATAAATGATCAAACTATTCAACTTTTACTTGGGGCTGAAGATGAAACTTGTAATCATGCTAATGGACTGGCTTATGTAAGTGCTAGTGGGGGATACGGAAATTATACCTACTTATGGAATACTATTAATCCTCAAAATACGGATACAGCTACCAATTTAGCATCAGGCATCTATACCATTACAGTTTCTGATGGAATTTGCACTGCTATCGATTCCATATCGATAAGCAATATCAACACAAGTATAGCGGCTAGTTTTGACTTTATAGAAGCTCTTAATGGTAATAGCCAAATGGTTACAGATTTTTATAATTATACCCAGAATGTGGATTCTTCTTACTGGATTTTTGGAGATGGAACTTTTTCATCAGAACAAAATCCCTCTCATATTTATTCAGATGGGGGAGATTATACGGTACAACTGGTTTCGTATCAAGATGGATGTGTTGATACATTAACCAAAGTAATCACAATAGAATCGGTATATTCTTTAACAATGCCAAATGTGTTTACACCCAATGGAGATGGTATTAATGATTTCTTTTTAGGTATTACGCAAGGCGTGAATGAATATGAAATTGATATTTATAACAGATGGGGAATAAAAGTATATGATTCAAACGATGATGCTAGTCCATGGGATGGAACAGTACATGGCAATAAAGTTCCGGAGGGGGTATATTATTATGTAATTACTGCTACTGACGATTTTGGAAAACAACATGCTTACAACGGCTTTGTTCAATTGATAAGATAATTTTAATACATTTCTTTATAAACTTCGAGTGTTTTAGTGGCCATATTTTCTTTCGAAAATTTGTTTACTAGATTTAAAGCATTCTTGATAAACTTATTTTTTAATTCGGGATTTGAAATAAGTATTTCAATATTTTCAGCAAGCGTAATTGAGTTTTTAATAGGAGCCAATAAACCCGTTTCATGGTGTTTAATTATTTCAGGGATGCCTCCGGCATTTGTAGCTACAACTGGAACTTTACAAAGCATTGCATCTAAAATAGAAGAGCCTAGACCCTCCGTTTCTGAAGTAATTAAAAAAATATCTAGTTCCGGTAAAATTTCTTTGATGTCGTTTCTAAAACCTGTCATAATAATATGCTCCGACATGTTTTTTTGTTTTATATAAGCTTCTAATTTTTTTCTTTCAGGCCCCTCGCCAATCATTACAAATTTTGCTTTTATATTTTTTTGAATGAGTATTGAAGCCGTATCAATAAAGGTATAATAATCTTTATGCGGAGCCAATGCCGCTACATTGCCTATTAAATAATAATCGTCAGGAATAGTAAATTCAGAGCGGAGTTTTGTTTTAGATATTTTACCTATTTCAAATTTATTTAAATCTACTCCATCATGTATGGTTACGAGTTTTGTTTGATCTTTAATTTCAGGACTTATTATTTTTTTAATGGCGTCAGAAACACAAATTATTTTTTTTACGCTACGGTAATTGTATTTAAAAGTTGATAAAAAATTATCTCCAATTTTAAAATCAACTCTGCGGCTTACTATAATGGGAGCCTTATTGCGAAATAATATCGAAGATAAAACTGCAGCAGTATGTGCATGCGAATCGTGCACATGAAGAATAGAATTCTCTCCACTTATTTTTTTTAATTGGTAAGCAAATGCAATATCAAAAGAACCTTTTTTTTGTAGAGAAATAAATTGCTTTCCACTTTCGATACAATGTTTTTCTAAGGCCGATTTTTTAGTACAAACAATGGTTTGTTTTATATTTTGTTGATGAAGTTCTTCAAATAAATAAACAAGCTGTTGCTCTCCGCCACGCCAGGGTTGGGCTGTTGAGATGTGGAGGAAATGAAGTTTCATAGAAGTTTTCCTTTTAAAATTTTTATGCAAAGAATATTAAGTATGCATACACAAAAGGAAGAGAAATAAATACGGCATCAAAACGATCTAAAATACCACCATGGCCCGGTAAAATAGTTCCGGAATCTTTTACATTAATGCTACGTTTAAACAATGATTCAACTAAATCTCCTAAGTTGCCAAACACAACAATTAGTAATGCGACCATGAGCCAATTTACAAGAGATAATTGCTCAAAACATTTGTAGTTAATAAATCCGGCAAGTAAAGCAAATGCTCCTCCACCAATGGTTCCTTCCCATGATTTTTTTGGAGAAACTCTGCTAAACAATCTGTTTTTTCCAAATTTACTTCCTACTACATAGGCGCCACTATCACTCGTCCAAAGAATAATAAAATAACCAATGATTAAAGTTGGCGTATATTCCATTTTATTTTCTCCGCAATATGCAATAAGATTAAGCAAGGCCAATGGTAGTGCTATATAGAGTGGTCCTAATAAAGTGTAGGCTATATTAGTAAATGGGCTATTCCGTTTGCGGTACAATTCCATAATAAAAAGTAAAAACAAAACAGGAAAATTGATGGCAAGAATTGATGCCTGTAAATGTGAAGCAGTAGTTGAAAAATACGAAACAGATAAAAAAAGAATAATTGATGCCAATACTCCTGAAATTTTATTGGGATAGGCTCTGTCTTTTTCTGCTAAACCATAAAATTCCCAAACACCAAGAACGGTGATAATTAAAAAAAGAATGATGAAAGATAGTTGACTATACAGTATTGAACCTACAAGAACAATAACAAAGAAAAGACCGGTAATAGCACGTTGTAAAAAATTGCTCAAAAGAAATGGTTTTTGTTTAGGTCAAAGCGTCAATTAAAAATACATATAACTCTTTCGGCCCATGCGCTCCCATAACCAATGTTTTTTCTATATCAGAAGTTCTACTAGGGCCTGTAATGGTTGTAATTAATGAAGGCAATTTCGCATATTTTTTTTGTATTTCTTTTAATGCATCTTTAATATCCGGAACCAATTGAGATGCATAAGCAACTACAATATGAATGGGTGGATAAATAAAAGAACGTCTGCCTCCTGCCTGTCTTGAAGAAACCATAATACTTCCTGTTCTTGCAATTAAAAATTCACAAGAGGTAATTCCTACTTCTTGATCTAAAAATTTGCTTGCTTCATTTGTGTATTGAATTCCTCCTTTGGTTAATAAAGTCCCAAGTGTAGTTTGTTCTCCACAGAAAATATTTCCCCAATTATTTTCATTAATTAGTGAAGAAAGAGAATGTAGAAAATCTTCATGATTTTCGCAGTAAACAAATTTGCCACTTACTTTGCCAAATTCTTGTGCAAAATTTACATCAAGCGTTTCACTTATTTCTTTAAAAATGGGAGATTCAAAATCAAGATTTACATAAGTGTCTTTAGTTTGATGAATCAATGCATCTCTAACCTCTCTTAAAACTCTTGATTTGGCTTTGCTTTCCTTCATTTTTAAACCAATATTAGGCTATAAGGGGCTGAAAATTTTCAGCCGGATTTTCTTCTTTATCAAAAGGCCTTTTACCAAAAATAATTTCTAAATCTTCTTTAAAAATAACTTCTTTGTCAAGTAAAACTGCAGAAAGTTGACGAAGCTTATCCATATTTTCAACCAATAGTTTTTTTGTTTTTTCATAAGCTAAATCAATCATCTTTTTCACTTCTGCATCTATGTCTTGAGCCGTTTTCTCACTATAAGGCTTATAAAAAGAATAATCTTGTTGGCCTGTTGAATCATAATAACTCACATTTCCAATCTTATCATTTAAACCATAAACGGCTACCATAGCATAAGCTTGCTTGGTAATTTTTTCAAGATCACTTAATGCTCCTGTTGAAATGGTGCCAAATACAATATCTTCGGCAGCACGGCCTCCAAGAGCGGCACATATCTCATCTAGCATTTGTTCTTTTGTTGTTAACTGTCTTTCTTCAGGTAAATACCAGGCAGCTCCTAATGATTTTCCACGAGGAACAATGGTAACTTTAATTAAAGGATGCGCATGTTCAAGTAACCAACTAATAGCAGCATGGCCTGATTCATGAAAGGCAATTCTTTTCTTTTCTTCAATAGAAATAATTTTGTTTTTCTTTTCTAGTCCACCAATAATGCGATCAATGGCATCTAAAAAGTCTTGATGATCGATTGTCTTTTTATTAGTACGAGCTGCAATTAATGCAGCCTCATTACAAATATTAGCAATATCAGCGCCCGAAAATCCAGGAGTTTGCTTTGCTAAAAAATCAAGATCAACAGTAGCGGAAAGTTTAAGTGGTTTCAAATGCACTTTAAAGATGGCTTTTCGTTCATTGAGATCAGGCATTTCGACATAAATTTGACGATCGAAACGCCCCGGACGTAATAATGCCCTATCTAAAATATCGGCTCTATTGGTAGCCGCAAGAATAATTACGCCACTATTGGTACCAAAGCCATCCATTTCAGTCAGTAGTTGGTTTAATGTATTTTCTCTTTCGTCATTAGCACCTTGTGCGGGATTTCTTCCCCGGGCACGGCCAATAGCATCTATCTCATCAATAAAAATAATGCAAGGCGCTTTTTCTTTGGCTTGTTTAAATAAGTCTCTTACACGAGAAGCTCCAACACCCACAAACATTTCAACAAAATCAGATCCTGACAAGGAAAAGAAAGGCACTTTGGCTTCACCTGCTACGGCTTTTGCCAATAATGTTTTACCGGTTCCCGGAGGGCCAACCAATAAGGCCCCTTTAGGAATTTTTGCTCCCAGATCAGTGTATTTTTTAGGACTTTTTAAGAAGTCAACAATCTCTTTAATTTCTATTTTAGCTTCATCAAGTCCCGCTACATCTTCAAATGTTATATTAGGTTGGGCTCCTTTATCAAACAACATGGCTCTTGAGCGACCGATATTGAATATTTGCGCTCCCGGGCCTGCTCCACCGGTCATTCTCCTCATCAAGAAAAACCAAATAGCAATGGAAACTGCTACCAAAACAAACCAAATAATAGTATCAGATCCCCATTCTTTCCTTGTTTCGTAATTTACCCCTATTTCACTAATCGTAGGCATATTTACTTTAGCTTCATTTAATGTTTTTTCAAAATTTTCTAATGTGCCAATATTAAATGTATAATGAGGGCCAAGATTAGGAGCATCACTAAACATTTTATGTTTAACATCAACATACTTCTCATCTTTAAGCCTATTTGCCTTAATAAATACCTCAACGTATTGCCTGTTTACAACATTTAGTTTTTCAACATCACCGGTTTTAAGTAATTGGCTTTCAAATTCGCTTTGGCTAACTTCTTTTGGCCCTTGCCCCCAGTTAAAAATGCTGGTTACAAATAATAAAACTAAAGCAACTGCATAAATCCAATAGGGATTAAACTTAGGTGCTTGTGAAGGTGTTTTTAATTTCTCCTTCATTTTATCAAGCTGCGATTTATTCGTATTCTCAGGTTGTTCACTCATATTATTTTTAGTCATATTTTTTTAATTTGATTCTATGGTTTCAATTTTAGCATCTGCCCACAATTGTTCAATTCTATAAAACTCTCTTTTTTCTTTAATAAATACATGAACTACCACATTAAAATAATCGAGCAATATCCATTCGGCATTTTCAAGACCTTCTTTATGCATGGGGCTTTCTCCATATTTTTTTTCAACTTCATAATCTATGGAATCAGCTACTGCAAACACATGCTTATCTGAATCACAATGGCAAATTACAAAGTAATCACATATAGCATTTTTAACATTTGATAAGTCCAAGCTTACGATATCTTTTCCCTTCTTTTCTTGCATGCCATGTATAATGGCTTTGACTAGTTTATCAGAACTTACTGCTTTTTTTTGTTTTTTCATTAATAAAAATCTATACCTAGTTAAATATATGTTTTACTTTTACACCTTAATCTAAAGCAAACAAAATAATCTACAAAGTTAATGATTCTTTTCCAACCCTCACTCATGCAAACATTATTTATAGGACAAAATCACATAGAGTTGCCTTTTATTGCTTCTACTAATACCTATGCTTCTGAATTGCTTCAAAGAGAAAATGTAATGGAAGGAACAATTATATATACGCTAAATCAACATTTAGGCCGTGGGCAAAGGGGAAATAATTGGGAAAGTGAACCCGGCAAAAACCTAACTTTTAGTATCATTTTAAAGCCTGCATTTTTGCCTGTTTATAAGCAATTTGATCTTAATAAAGCTATCTCCATTGCTGTAGTTGATTTTATTCAGTCGCAATTAGAATTTTCCTATTCATGCAAAATAAAATGGCCTAACGATATTTATATAAACGACAAGAAATTGGGAGGAATATTAATTGAAAATATATTAAAAGGAAATCAAATTACTTATTCAATAGTAGGTATAGGCTTAAACATTAACCAAGAAAATTTTCATGAATCAGTACCGAATCCCATTTCTTTGAAATTGCATACCGGTATTCAATACGATCTTAAATTTCTATTTCAAAATTTGTGTTCATGCATCGAAAAAAGATACCTAAGCTTACGAAATAATGATTCGGATTATTTAAATACAAATTATTTATCTTTTTTATACCGGTATGGTTTTTATAGTGAATATGAATATTTAGGTGATAGAATTATTGCCAAAATAATTGGTGTAGCAGATCAAGGAAAACTCATTCTGGAAAAAGAAAACGGAACATTATTAAGTTGCGATTTTAAAGAAATACGTTTTGTAATTTAAAGGCTTAGTAGCTCATTCTTAACACTTCCCCTTCCTCTGTTTTTTTCCAATAAAAATAACTAACAACTAACAACTTATTTCGTACCTTTGCGCCCTTAAAATAAAACCCATGCAAAAAATTAGAAACATTGCCATCATTGCCCACGTTGACCACGGTAAAACAACCTTAGTTGATAAAATGCTTCATTTTACCGAGGTCTTTAGACGAAATGAAAATCCGGGCGAGCTCATTATGGATAGCAATGATTTGGAACGCGAGAGAGGCATTACCATTCTTGCAAAAAATGCATCTGTAAGTTATCAAGATATTAAGATCAATATTATTGACACTCCAGGTCACGCTGATTTTGGTGGTGAAGTAGAACGCGTATTAAACATGGCCGATGGGGTGCTTCTTTTAGTAGATGCATTTGAAGGCCCTATGCCTCAAACACGTTTTGTATTGCAAAAAGCATTAGCATTGGGTAAAAAACCTATTGTTGTAGTAAATAAAGTAGATAAACCCAATTGCAAACCCGATGAAGTGCAAGAAATGGTTTTTGAATTGATGTTCAATTTAGATGCTAATGACGACCAGCTTGATTTTAAAACCATGTACGGTTCGGCTAAAAACAATTGGATGGGTACAGATTGGAAAGTAAATACCGGTACAATAGAGCCATTATTTAAATGTATACTTGAAAATATTCCTGCTCCTCTTGTAAAAGAGGGAAATTTGCAAATGCAGGTTACTTCATTAGATTATTCGGCTTATATAGGCCGTATTGCTGTGGGGAGATTAAATAGAGGCACACTAAAAGAAGGTATGCAAGTAGCTCTTGTAAAACGAGATGGATCGATTAAAAAAGTTAAGATCAAAGAACTCTATACCTTTGAAGGTTTAGGTAAGAAAAAAGTACAAGAGGTACATGCCGGTGATATTTGTGCAGTTGTAGGGCTTGAGGGTTTTGAAATTGGAGATACAGTTGCTGATGTTGAAAATCCGGAAGCTATGGCCCCTATTTCAATTGATGAGCCAACCATGAGTATGTTATTTACGATTAATAACTCTCCATTTTTTGGTAAAGAAGGCAAGTTTGTTACTTCACGTCACTTAAAAGAAAGATTAGAAAGAGAAATTGAAAAAAACTTAGCCATGCGTGTTGAGCCAGCAGATACCGCTGATGCGTTTAATGTATTTGGTAGAGGAATATTGCATTTATCAATTTTAATAGAAACCATGCGTAGAGAAGGTTATGAACTACAAGTTGGGCAGCCGCAAGTTTTATTTAAAACAATAGATGGCCAAAGATGTGAACCAATTGAAGAGCTAAATATTGATTTACCGGAAACTTCTGCCGGAAAAGCTATAGAAATGGTAAGCCAAAGAAAAGGAGAAATGTTAAGTATGGTACCCAAAGGCGATAGAATGATTCTGCAATTCAACATTCCTTCGAGAGGATTGATGGGATTAAGAAATAATATGCTTACAGTAACTGCAGGTGAAGCTGTAATTACACATCGTTTTAAAGGATACGAACCTTATAAGGGAGATATTCCTGGTCGCCAGAATGGTTCATTAATTGTATTAGAGGCAGGTATGACAACTGCATACAGCTTAGATGCATTACAAGATAGAGGTTCTTTCTTTATTGAAACAGGTGAAGAAGTTTATATGGGGCAAGTAATTGGAGAAGGTACTCGACCGGGTGATTTAGTAGTGAATGCAACTCGTCCTAAAAAATTAACCAATATGCGAGCAAGCGGTTCTGATGAAAAAATGAGAATATTTACCCCTATTAAATTTAGTCTTGAACAAGCGTTAGAATACATTCAAAAAGATGAATACGTTGAGATCACTCCTAAAACTTTTCGTTTAAGAAAAATTTATTTAGATGAAGGCGAAAGAAAACGAAGGGGGAAGAATTAGTTGCAAGTTGTGAGAAAAAATTTATCATTAAATCTTGATTTTATAGTTTACTCCTAAGATATAATCAGCATCAGCTTTAGTTACATTTATTTGTTTTTGAAGCATAAAAAAAACATTCAAATATTTTTTTTTGTTGATTTTGTAATTAAGCCCTGTTTCATACCTGGCTTTGTCAAAAATATTTCCTTGCGGATTATCGAGTTGATAATAAATTTCAGTCGATAGGTATGTATCTAATTTCTTAATAAGTTTTGTTTCTATGGTTAATTTATTTCTCAAATATTGATCTGGATCTAGTGGATTTTCATAATAAAACCAAGCCGGATAAAATTCTTTTTGATAACGAGAACGTAAGGAAAAAATAAATTTTGAAATTTTTTGTTTTACTGCCACATTTATACTTAAACGATGCATGGTTTCAAAAAAAGACTTCTCATTTTGTTGAATGAACCTATAATTACCTGAAAAATCAATATGTTTGTTAAGTTGGTATTCGATAGTGGCTTCTGTATAAAATTGTTTTATTCTCGAAACATTTTCAAAAAATCTAATTTGTTCGTCTAATTGTATGCTTGTTTTTTTTGTAAAATCTTTTTTTATAATTACTCCTGCCCAAATTTGAAAGTCATTGATCTGAGAATGGCTATAATTACCATAAAATAAAATAACTGTTACTATAAAAAAACGATAAAAAGCAATTTTCATTTTATAATAAATTTTTTACTGTTTAATTAAACTAATCTCCATCATCACTTATGGGCATGTCGTTATCAGGATATTTGTCATTTATATCTTTATAATAATATACTCTTATATAAGCAATATCCCTCATGAAATTTATTTTATCAATAGATACTCTATGTCCATTTATACCGGTTCGCATTTTAATATCCTCCAATAGTAAATCATGCTTTTCGTGTTTTATCAGTTCAATATTTTCATAAACAATTATTTTAAAGTATTCCATATTCATTAACCATTTTTTTTCAAGAAAATAGGTGATGGCGATAATTGCAAAATTGGTAAATAACAATTCGGCATGACTCACTTTTTTGTTTGCAAGAGCATTTATTAATGACACTCCTATTACGATAAATAAATAAGTCATTTCTTTTATTGGAATAGAATCTGTACGATAACGAATAAGGCCAAATACAGCAAATAAGCCAAATGCAAATCCCATTTCAAGTTTTACGTTGGATAATAAATTGCATAAAAAAAAGATTATTACAGCAAAAATTAAATAAGTAAATAAATAATCCTTTCTCCGCGAATGCGGATAATAAATGTATCTGATTATATAAAAACTAATCAGGAAATTAAAGGTAAACCGTACAACTAATTCAAGAAAATCAGATTTATCAATTATTTCCATTCCAAGAAATTGTTCATTAAGCAGTAAAGGGTTTAATATATTCATTTGTTAGTTTTTTTAAGGTTAATAATTGTGGTTTAAACTTATTGTATTTTAGTGTTTTGTTTAGTAACAATGCACCCATACAATATTTGCTGAAACTCACTTCATGTATTCCGTTTCTTCTCATTATTTGTACAAAATCTGAATGGGAGGTAGCCTTTTCTCTTTTTACTTCAGCAATTACAATATTTGGTAATTGTATTATACGATCTGATTGATGCCCGGTAAATTCTACATCTATATCTATGGTTAATCTTTCCGGGTTAATTAAATGAACAAAAGTTAATCTTGTAAATTTATTCCAAAGAATAGGAACAAAAAAAGGGGAGTTTTTTTTTAAATGTTTTTCAATATATTTTATAGATGTTTCTGACAAACTAGTTTCTATTTCATTTTTTTTTGTTCTTTTTTTATCTGTTCGTTCTTTTTGGGTTTTAAATTTCATTTCGAGGTAACATAAATTAGAATCAAGATATTTTCTGAAACGAAGTTTGTATCTATTTGCTCTGTCATTATGGTGATCTAAATAGAGTTGATAATTTGGGGTGTCAAAATACAAAGTCTGATAATGGCTCATTCTATTGCCATTAATTTCTAGTATCCGGTATGCAGATTGTAAAGATGTTAGAAGTTCGTTTATATTATCAGGCCTAAAAGTATATTTAGTATCAATTCTATTTAACAACTTAACACTATCCATTTCTTGCAAACTAATGGGAGAAAATCTTTTTAATGTATTTTCAAATTGTTGATCCATTAACTTAGTTGATGATGTTAATTACATCTGCTTCTACAACTTGGTTATTCTTGGTTATTTCTACTTCTACCATTCTCACAACCTTTCCTGAAGCAGAAGTAAAGGTTGAATCATCTGAGTAAGCAAATAAAGTGTATTTCCCTTTTCTTAAATATTTAAACTCATAAGACCCATCATAGTTGGTTTTAAAATCATCACTATAAATGCTATCATCTCCATATATTATATATACATCTTCTTTGGCGGCATAATATTCTGCTGTTAATAAAGTATAATTAGAATTGTATTCTCTTGCATAAATTTTTCCTGTTATTGTAGATGTACCTCCTTCACCTGCAGGTTTTTCACAAGCAGTAAAAGCAATAAATAAAAAAAAGGTATAGTATCTATATTTTTTTTGTAACATTTTTTAATTGGGTTTTAGTAAAAGAGTTCCAGTTTTTAATATCTTATTTGTATTATCTATTTTATAACTATATAAACCGGTATGTAAAAAATTAATATTTAGATACTCAATATTATTTGTAAGAAAATGAGATAATACTTTCTGTCCGGTTATATCATAAATTTCTAAATAATTTTCAATATTGGTTTTTTCATTTTGGTATATGATTATATAATCAGTACTAGGATTAGGAAAAACAAAAATAGCATCATCCATTATTTGTTCATGAATAGCCGAAGGATATCCGATTGCCATTAATTGTTGATTCATATTGATGAACCTTTTATTTATAAATTCTTTTAAGCCCGGGATGTTTTTTGAAAACATATCAGTAGCCGTAACGGTGGTATCAACATTATCTTCAAAATTTTGATTGGTAAACATTTTTAATGTATCTGCATATACCGATGGTTTGATTATCGAATAAATACTGTCTATTTTATTATTAAGCCAATTTGTTCCTACATAATTAGAGTTTAAATTGTATAGATAGTCAGTATATTGATCTTTATAAGTAGCAATATTTATTAATTTATCAATCAATACCCGCCCCACGCTCGCATCTAATGGATATTCAAAAGTATTGGGATAATTCATACTAGAAAAAACACCAAAAGATTCATTAACATCCCATGCTATCCAATCAAATTTATCTGTTAAAAGGTTATGATAAATATAAAAATTTCTGGTAGACTCCAGATATGAATCTAAATTGGTTAATAGATTACAAACTGCCCAATATTTAATAAATGAATTTGAATTAAAAACAGTTTCTAAAGTGCTAGAATAATTTAGTGGCGCGGTATTGTTAATAACATCTATTAAATTGATTAAGTCACTCCAATCATTTAAGCTATCATTGGTTTTGAGTTTAAAATAATTTTCATAATCATTTTGATTGTTTCCGTACCAAGTAAATTCACCACCATCGTCACCGGACTTAAATAAGTTGCCATCGTTTTCTCCAATTCTCGTGTTTAAATATTTTTTGTCAATTTGCTCAACCGTTGAATACAATCCCCACAAAATATTATTCAAATACACATTTGCATAAGTACATCTTGGCGCATACACACCTATTTCATTCATAAAATCTAATGTTACTTTTTCTCTCATTAATGTTGGGTCCCACATGCTGTTATTTAAATTAAGAGTTCCCATTCCATCATATTCCTGATCATCTATATATTCATCAAATGACAGTTTTAATGATTTTTTTTTTGATTCTGTATTATAGGATGAATTACCTTTCATTCTTATACCAATATCTTGAATCGTAGTGCCATCAATATCAACATCAACTTTTATATATGTATTGTCATTAGTGAGGCTTGCTTGGTCTTTATAGTATGAAAGTGAATCGTAAAATTGATCAATAGAAAGAGAAGAAGTAATTTTTATAGTATGTATTTGTGATGAGCTAAAAAATTGATTGCCGGAATTTTGAGATTTTGCGGAGAAAGCAATACTTATAAGAATTAAGCCGTGTAGTATATTTTTTATATTCATATGTGCATTATTTGTTTTTTTTAAAGTCATTCCGATGAATCGGGACGCCATTCAATGTTCATCAGTGTTTTTTAATGGTTCAGTGCATGGCTATTTCATTTGTTAAAATATTTTAATCATGCTTTAACTTATAAATAATATTTTTCAAATCAAATTATAAGCTGTTGATATATTGATGAAATTACTATTAGTAAATAAATTATTCTGTTAACCAGTGCATGGTATTAAGTAAAAAATGTACATTATTTTTTGCTTTTGGAGCATTAATACCCGATTTACTCAAAGCCATATATTGAGCAGTAAACATAGCACCCTCTCCAAACACAGCCATTTTTCCTTTGCCATATTCTAAAACGGCTCCTTGAGAATAACCTTCAGCTGAAATAATTGTTGTATTCATATAAAATCTCCAAGGCTTTTTAGTTAAATAAATTTTAAAATCATTGGGTATCGAAAGAAGATTATGAGCTTCTTTAGGTATTTGAAATGCCGATCCAAAGTAAGCTGCAATTGAATCAAGACGATTGGTAATAGGTTCAAATGAATTTAATGTGTGCTCATTTTTTGTAAAAACAATGTTTCCTCTAAATTTCGATCGCATTGCAAAGCAATTCATTAATGTAAATCCAAATTGAGATACCAGATCAGATGCAGCTCCGGGATAAGGCATGTGATCGGCCACCAAAAATAATGATCCTCCATTTTCAACCCATTTTTTTATTGCAGTAATTTCATCATTAGTAAAAGCAGAAAAGGTAGGTAATGTTTTAGGATGAATGTTTTTTTCATTTAATGCATTTACAATAACAAGTACTTCAACTTTTTTCAAAGAACTATCACTGAAAATTTCATTGAATCCAAATACATTGTAACCATCACTCTTTAAAACATCAGCAAAAGGCTTATAGCCTGTAGTTAAAGTATGTTCTTCATGATGCGCTTCATCAATATAAATAGAGGGGCCTTTTTTATTGGGATATGTTGGATAAATTACCGAATATGAAAATCTTTTATCAGGTCTTTGAATTTTGCAACTATTTGTCAATACTATAATAACTAGTAACGCCATATAGCATACTAGTTTTACAAATTGAATTCTTAATTTATAATTCATAATCTCTAATTCTATTTTAAATAGCCTTTTTTTCATTTCATTAATAAAAATTTGATTTAAAGATAATTCGCTCTCTATGATGCGCAAGGTATAGCTAATTTAAATAATATATTTTATCTTGTATTTCCATTAAAAAAGTCAAACCCAATTATTCTTCTTCAATTATTTTAAAACCATTATGAAACATTTTACTTTAAGTTTATTGGCAACTTTTTTTTGCCTGCAATTATTTTCTCAAAAAAATCTTACACTACTTTCTAATCTTCCATACGGAAGCGTGCAATTAAGCAACATTTGGGGATATGTAGATAGTTTAGGAAATGAATATGCATTAGTGGGAACTTCATATGGAGTTTCTATTGTTGATGTTACAATACCTACAAATCCTATAGAAATTGATACCATAAAAGATGTTTCTTCTATTTGGAGAGAATTAAAAGTATGGAACAAACATGCTTATGTTACAACTGAAGGCGGAAATGGTTTGCTTATTATTGATTTAAGCACATTGCCTGATGCTTCTGGAATTACTTATACCCATTTTACAGGAGGAGGCTTAAACACTTCGCATACTATTTTTATTGACGAAAAGGGTATTGCTTATGTTTTTGGATCTAATGCGGCACAAGGTGCCATGATCTTAGACTTAACAAAGGCTAATGCGCCTACTATTTTGGGTACTTATACTGATTATTATATTCATGATGGATATGTAAGGGGAGATACCTTATGGGCAGGTGCTATTTATGATGGTAAATTATTAGTAATTGATGCTTCTGACAAAGCAAATCTTAAATTATTAGCCAGCCAAACTACACCCGGTGTGTTTACTCATAATTGCTGGTTAACTGATGATGGTAAATATATTTTCACTACTGACGAAGTGAGCAATTCCTATATTACGTCTTATGATGTTTCAGATCTTTCAAATATAAAGGAACTCGATCGTTGCCAATCAAATCCCGGAAGTAATGCAATTGTACATAATACTTATGTTGTAAATAAAAACTTTTTGGCAACTTCTTATTACAAAGATGGAGTCATTATTGTGGATGCTACATACCCAGATAATATGGTAGAAGTAGGCAATTACGATACCTATTCACAGGGTGCTGGCGATGGAGAAACGGGTGATTGGGGCGTTTATCCGTATTTACCATCTGGTAATCTTTTAGTTTCTGATATGATAAATGGACTATTTGTATTGAAACCAACCTATACGCAAGCATGTTATTTAAAAGGAAATGTTACCGATAAAAATTCAAGTGCATCTTTATACAATGTAAGTGTTGATATTTTAACAAGTACCAACTCAACTAAAACTAGCCTTACCGGTGATTATGGAAGCGGTGTTGCAGATTCGGGAATGTATTCAGTTGTTTTTTCAAAGCCGGGATATTTATCAGATACAGAATCGGTAGCTCTTGCTAATGGTGTACTAACCATACTTGATGTTCAATTAATTCAAGAAACAACTTATGATGTAAATGTAATTGTGGTAGATGATTTAGGAAATCCAGTTGAGGGAGCTTATGTTACCATTAACAATACCGATTTTAATTTTACCGGAACAACAGACACAAGTGGCGAATATCAAAATACTGGAGTATACCAAGATCAATATGATATTGTAGTAGGTAAGTGGGGATACATTACTCAATGTATGGATCAACAAGATATTCCAACTACATCTTCTTTTAGCATTACTTTACAAAAAGGCTATTATGATGATTTTACTTTTGATTACGGTTGGACCGAATCCGGTAACTCGTCTTCCGGCCATTGGGAAAGAGCAGAGCCTATAGGAACAGAATTTAACAATCCCGGTGATGCCAATCCTGAATACGATTCTTCAGGAGATTGTTCTGATAAATGTTTTGTTACCGGTAATGGAGGAGGTGAAGCTGCCACGGATGACGTAGATAATGGTTATACTTTGCTTACTTCTCCTATTTTTAATTATGATGGAGGTTTAATGGGAGATAAATACTTAGCCTTTAATAGATGGTTTTTTAACAAAGGCGGACAAGGCAATGCCAACGATTCTTTAGTTATTTCAATTACTGATGGTATTGATACTGTAGTATTGGAAACAATAACCAAAAACACCCAACAATCTCAATGGGTAAGAGATACGTTTGATTTGGTAAATTATCCTATTTCCATTACGTCTAATATGCAACTTTTAATTTATACTGCCGATCAAGCTAATACGGGCCACCTTGTTGAAGCAGGTATTGATGATTTTGAAACTTGGTCTGATCCATTGTTTGGCGTGCATGAAATTAATCAAAACAGTGCATCATTAAATATTTATCCCAATCCGGTTGTAGATAATGCCTATGTACAATATTCATTTTCTTCTAATACAAAACTAAAAGATGCTTCTATGGTAATTACCAATGCTCTTGGGCAAAAAGAATTAACAATACCAATCGAATTAAATCAAGATAAAATTGATATTTCAAATAAACTTGCTGCTGGTATTTATTTTGTTTCGCTAATAAATAACAAACAAACTGTAGCCACAAAACGAATTGTAAAAACCCTCTAAAATCCCTACCTTTGCAGCAAATTTTATCTGCAATTGTTATGACCATCAAAAAAGTACTTGTAGCCAATAGAGGAGAAATAGCCATTCGTGTTTTTCGTGCCTGTGTTGAATTAGGAATTAGAACTTGTGCTATCTATACTTACGAAGATCGATACTCTCAACATCGCTATAAAGCAGATGAGGCTTATCAAGTAGGTAATGATGATGAGCCTTTAAAGCCTTATCTAGATATTGATGAAATTATTAATGTGGCAAAACAGAATGGTGTAGATGCCATTCATCCCGGTTACGGATTTCTTTCAGAAAATTTTCACTTTGCGCGTAAATGCCAAGAAGCAGGAATTATTTTTATTGGTCCAAGGCCCGATGTAATGGAAAGCCTGGGCGATAAAATAAAAGCCAAACAAATTGCTATTGCCAATCATGTTCCTATTATAGAAAGCAATAAAGAAGCCTTAACAGATTTAACTATTGCTTTAAAAGAAGCGCATCGAATTGGTTTTCCTATTATGATTAAGGCTGCTGCAGGTGGTGGTGGTAGGGGCATGCGTGTTGTGCGCAATGACGATGAGTTAACAGTTTCATACGGTGAGGCTAGGAGGGAAGCTAAAACTGCCTTTGGAGACGATACGGTGTTTATGGAGAAATTTGTAGAAAATCCTAAGCACATAGAAGTTCAAATTGCTGCCGATAATTTTGGAAATGTTATTCATCTTTTTGAGCGCGATTGCTCAGTGCAAAGACGTTTTCAAAAAGTAGTAGAGATTGCTCCGGCTATTTCATTAGATGAAGCTGTGAGAAATCAATTATATGATTATGCTTTGCGTTTGGCTAAAGCTGTAAATTATAACAATGTTGGAACGGTTGAATTTTTGGTTGATGGCAATAATAAAATATATTTTATAGAAGTAAATACCCGTATTCAGGTTGAGCACACGGTAACGGAAATGATCACTTCAATTGATTTGGTGAAGTTGCAAATTCGTGCTGCGGCCGGACATAAATTATTTGAAGATCAAATTGGTATTCAAAGTCAAAAAGAGGTAAGTATGTACGGCTGTGCTATTCAATGCCGCATTACTACTGAAGATCCCTTGAATGATTTTAAACCAGATTACGGAACCATTATTGCATATCGTAGTCCGGGTGGATTAGGAATTAGGCTTGATCAAGGAAGCATTTATACAGGAGTTAAGATTAGTCCTTTCTTTGATTCTATGCTGGTAAAAGTTTCTGCACATTCAAGAACTTTTGAAGGTGCTACCAGAAAAATGAAACGTGCATTAGAAGAATTTCGTGTACGCGGAGTAAAACACAATATTGAATTTTTACACAACATCATGTGCAATCTTGATTTTATTTCAGGAAGCGCTACCGTAAATTTTATTAAAGACCATCCTGAAATTTTTAAATTCTCGAAACGAAAAGACAGGGCTACGCGTGTTGTGAAATATTTAGGAGATGTTACGATTAATGGACATCCCGATGTAAAAACCATAGACAAAGAATTGCACAAACAATTTGTAAAACCTCATGTTCCTTCATTTAAACATTATGATGCTTTCCCGAAAGGAAGCAAAGATTTATTAACCGAATTAGGCCCTGATGAATTTTGCAAATGGTTGAAGAACGAAAAGAAAATTCAGTACACGGATACTACTATGCGTGACGCACATCAGTCATTACTTGCAACACGTGTGCGCACCTACGATATGATGAAAGTAGCCGAAAGCTTTGCAAAACATCACCCGCAGACATTTAGTATGGAAGTTTGGGGGGGAGCAACCTTTGATGTTTGCTTGCGATTTTTACATGAAGATCCTTGGGAGCGTTTAACAGAATTAAGAAAAGCTGTTCCTAATATTTTATTGCAGATGTTGATTCGTGGTGCCAATGGTGTTGGCTATACAGCTTATCCGGATAATTTAATTGAAAAATTTGTAGAGCAATCATGGGAAAGTGGAGTAGATATTTTTCGCATTTTCGATTCACTCAATTGGATGAAAGGCATGGAGCCTTGTATTGATTTTGTGCGCAAACGTACAAAAGGTATTGCTGAAGGTTCGCTTTGTTATACCGGAGATATTTTAGATAAATCGAAAACAAAATACACACTCAACTATTATTTGCAATTAGCAAAAGAGTTGGAAAATGCAGGAGCGCATATTTTGGGAATTAAAGATATGGCCGGTCTTTTAAAACCTTATGCAGCCAAAGAATTAATTGAAGCCTTAAAAGACACTGTTAAAATTCCAATTCATTTGCATACCCATGATACTTCATCATTACAATCTGCAACTTATTTAAAAGCTATTGAAGCAGGAATAGATGCTGTTGATGTTGCATTGGGTGGTTTATCCGGATTAACATCTCAACCCAATTTCAACTCAATTGTTGAGATGATGCGTTTTCATGAAAGAGAAAATCCTTACGATATAAAATCACTAAACCAATTTTCTTCTTATTGGGAAACTGTTAGAGATTATTATTATCCTTTTGAGTCAGGCTTAAAAGCGAGTACCGCAGAAGTTTTTTACCATGAAATTCCGGGTGGGCAATACTCTAATCTAAAACCGCAAGCATTTGCATTAGGATTGGGAAATAAATTTGAACGTGTTAAAGAAGCGTATGAAGAAGTAAATCATCTTTTTGGTGATATTGTAAAAGTAACGCCTAGTTCAAAAGTAGTGGGCGATATGGCGCAGTTCATGGTAAGCAACGATTTAACGGCAAAAGATGTACTGGAAAAAGGAGAATCAATTTCTTTTCCTGAATCGGTGCAAAGTTATTTTATGGGCGCTATTGGCCAGCCTCCCGGAGGTTTTCCAAAGGAATTACAAAATATTATTTTGAAAGATAAAAAACCGTTGAGTGGTAGACCCAACGATCATTTACAACCTATCGATTTTGATAAAGACTTTGCCGACTTCCATAAAAAATTTGATAGCACATTAAAATTTACCGATTATTTATCCTATAAATTTTATCCTAGAGTTTTTGAAGAATATTACAACTTTATGCAGGAGTATGGAAGCGTAATGAAGCTTTCAACCAAAAATTTTTTCTTTGGTGTTGATGTGCGTGAAGAAATAATGATTGAAATAGAAAGAGGAAAATCATTGATGATAAAATTAATTTCAAGAGGCACTCCGGATGAAAATGGAAACTGCACTATGTTTTTTGAAATCAACGGACAAATAAGAAATATTGAAGTTACTGACCGCTCATTAAAAATAAAAAAGATTGAAAACCTCAAAGCAGAAAAAGATAATCCCAAACAAATTGGCTCACCCCTACAAGGATTACTTTCAAAAGTATTTGTAAAAAAAGGCCAAGCCGTAAAACGCAACGAACCACTCTTTGTAATCGAAGCCATGAAAATGGAAACCACAATTACCGCTTCTGAAACTGCAGAAATAAAAGACATCACCTTAAAAGAAGGCAGTAGGGTGGGGGCAGATGATTTGGTGTTGGTGCTGGATTAGGAAATAGAACGCAGATGACGCGGATTTTGATAAAAAATCACAATTAATTTAAAAATATATGGCACTCATTATTTTAAAATGGATAGTTATAATTTTAGCAGTATTAAATTTTGGATATATGTTGTTTGATGGAAGCAGGGCGTTAATAAAAGGAGATTACATTAGACCAACAGAAGGAGAGTATGCCGGGCAGCTTGGCCCATGGAATGGGATAGTAAAATTTATTGGAATAGATCCTCAATCAACATTAATGAAAATGATTTTTGTATTATGGGGTTTAATGGGTATTATTTTAACGATATGCTTCGGGTTAAATTACCAATGGGCATGGAAGGCATTGCTAATAATGAATATTTGCTTATTATGGTATTTATGGATGGGAACGGGATTAAGTATAATACAAATTATACTTTTGATTGTTATTCTGTTTTTGAAATAATCTATATTTCTTCAAAATAAATTAATGGAAAGAATTCTTTAGTAATCTTGTCCCTAAAGGGACAACGAAATTCAGGTTGCACACTCTTTCTATAAATATCAAATCCCTAAAGGGATTTTTTTAGTACCTAACAATAAATCAATAACCAATTTAACTTTGCATTTCTGAGCAATGAGCCTTTAGGCTCAAAATATTTATAGAAAAGGAAATGGATAGGATAATCTGCGTGCCTTTAGGCACACTACAAATTTTCGAATTCTTAATTCAACAAATTTTTGTTTTTAAGCAGATGTTTTGTCCTAAAGGGACAATGTAATATCGGGAGATACATTTTTTCTATAAATATCAAATCCCCAAAGGGATTTATTTCCATTTTTTTAAATAGCAAATAACCATATTGTTTTTGCTTTCAATTTTACAAATTTTTTGAATTTGAAAATTGGGCATGCAATTATAAATTCATTTTTATAGAGGTGTAATGAGCCTTTAGGCTCAAAATATTTGTAGAAAAAAGAGCCCCCATGATTTCCTGCGTGCCTTTAGGCACGCTACAAATTCTCAAATGTTTAATGTATCGAAAATTTATTTTAAGATGTGTTGTCCCTAAAGGGGCAACGAAATATCGGGTGGTACAATCTTTCTATAAATATCAAATCCCTAAAGGGATTTATTTTGGTGCCAATTAAAAAATGAATAATCATTGTTGATTTTTTTTCAAACAATGAGCCTTTAGGCTCAGAATATTTGTAGAGAAGGAAATAGATAGGATAATCTGCGTGCCTTTAGGCACGCTACAAATTTTTAAATGCCTAATTTAACGAAAATTAATTTTTAAAATGTTTTGTCCCTAAAGGGACAACGTAATAGGGTGGGCGCATTCTTTCTATAAATATCCAATCCCTAAAGGGATTAGTTTCCATATTTTCCAATAGCAAATAATCATATTTTTTTCGCTTTCAATTGTACAAATTTTTCGAATTTGAAAAATAGGTATGCAATTATAAATTCATTTTATAATATGATCCTATGAGCCTTTAGGCTCAAAATATTTGTAGAAAAAAGAGCCCCCCTGATCCCCTGCGTGCCTTTAGGCACGCTACATATCTTATTAATCATCAAATCATATTATCTTTACGCTCAATATTTTTTTATTCCTATGCCAAACACCTACACACAAATTTATATTCAAACTGTTTTTACCGTACAAAATAGAATATCATTAATACAACCATCTTGGAAAGATGAATTGTACAAATACATTACGGGTATTGTACAAAACAACGGCCATAAATTAATAGCAATAAATGGAATGCCCGATCATGTTCATTTATTTATTGGCATGAAACCCAATCAAGCTTTATCAGATTTAATGCAAGACGTAAAAGGCGATTCATCAAAATGGATTCACAACAAAAATTTTGTAAAAGGAAAATTTGAATGGCAAGCCGGCTTTGGTGGTTTTTCTTATTCTGCTTCTCATATTGATGCTGTTGTAAAATATATCGACAATCAAGAATCTCATCATAAAAAGAAAACATTTATACAGGAGTATATGGAGTTATTAGAAAAATTTAATGTTCCATTTAACGAAAGATATATTTTTAAGCCTATTGAGTATTAATATTTTTAAAAGATATCATATTAAAAGAAGGCAGTAGGGTGGGGGCAGATGATTTGGTGTTGGTGCTGGATTAGGAAATAGAACGCAGATGACGCGGATTTTATTTCTATAAGGTAGTTATGATTCTATGCGAGAATGGATATTTAGTTAACAACATAACTTGCAAAAAAATAAATGGCTAATAGCGAAGTAAAAAAATACGGAACCATACCGGCTGCACCTGCATAATCTTTAGCCATTCTTTGTCCAAAAAATAAACATAAAAAAGATATGTTTGATAAGTATATTCCCCATTGGGCAATTTCAATATTTCCAATCATAGGTATTAGTACCGCCCCAATGCCCGACAATATTCCTGCTCCTAATTCTAATAATGTAGTTGTAGCTAATAATATGGTTACCATATTTTTTAATGGAGTTTTTGCAAAATATTCTTTTAGCCAAGTTAAATTACCGGTCCAATTGATTACTTTGTCTAAACCTGATTGTAGAAATAAAATCGAAAAAAATATAGAAACAGAAATAAGAATAAAGTACATACTATTATTTTTTGGTTATTTTGCTAAAATACAAATATAGATATTCTTGTGGGTATCATTAAAATAATTCCAAACTCCCCTTCTCCTTTTTTGAGGAGAGGGATGGGGTGAGGTTATAAATTTATCTTATGGAAAACAAAACTTTTTTACACAAAAATGCAGGCTACATTGCAATTGCGGCCGCATTAATAGGTGCTGTAAGCGATGTTCTATTGCTTTATACTCCTAAAGGAGGGTTTTTGAATCCTGATTTTTTGTTTCTGAACGATATTCCTTATTCTCATTTATTTGCCGGTGCAATAATGGGAGTGTTTTTTATTCCGCTAGAAACATTGGGTTCATGGCAGGTTTATAATGTAATAAAAAAAGAAAATCCCAAAATGGCTTTGTTAACATTAATGTTGGCTATTTATTTTGCAAGTATTGGTATTGTTGTTCATATGTTGTACGGTATAATAGGAGTGGGCATGCAATTGCATACACATCTAAGTTCTGAATATGCTTCTCTTATTGCTGAACATTTTAAACAAATGAATAGTTTTATGGAGCCCGTTGCTACCATTGTAATTATTCTTCATGTTTTAGTCACCTTTTTATTTGTAAGCTTAATCAGAAAAACAAAAAATGTGTTTCCTGCTTGGCTCACTTTTGTAAATCCGGTAACAATTTATTTGGTTTTGGCTTCTCCTTATCTTTGGTGGCCTACACTAGGCAATTATTTAGCGCCTGCTGCTTTTAATTTAAGTTATTGCATTTTCTTCTGCATCACCAATTATTATATTAAAAAGCAAGAGGCTTAACTAAATATTTTATGCAGAGACGAATTTGGATCAAACAACTATCCTCGGCTGCCCTTTATTATAATCCTATTGTAAAATATGCGTCATTATTTTCTGGTGATGATGCCTTGAATAAAAAAATGTTTGGGAAAGATTTTGCGTGGGGAGTTTCCACTGCGGCAGCACAAATTGAAGGAGCTGCTACTGAATATGGAAAAGGCAAATCAATTTGGGATGAATTTTCTTCACATAAAGGAAAAATTAAAACCGATGAATCTCCAGAAAAAGCTTGTGATTTTTATCACTCCTATAAAACAGATATTGCCTTAATTAAACAATTAGGCTTTACTAATTTCCGATTTTCAATTTCATGGCCCAGAATTTTTCCTGATGGTTATGGCTACATGAATCAAAACGGAATTGATTTCTATAATAATGTAATTGATACTTGCCTTGAATTGGGCATTACACCTTGGGTAACTTTATACCATTGGGATTTGCCCCAAGCATTACAAAATAAAGGTGGTTGGATAAACAGAGAAATACTTCTTTGGTTTAGTGAATATGTACATATTTGTGCCAATAAGTTTGGCGATAGGGTAAAAAACTGGATGGTGTTGAATGAACCCTTGGCATTTACTTCTCTTGGGTATTTGTTAGGTATACATGCTCCGGGCATGAAAGGATTCAAACATTTTTTCTCTGCAGTTCATCATGCTGCTTTATGTCAATCATTAGGCGGGCAAATTCTTCGTAATAATGTAGAGGATGCTAATGTAGGAACAACTTTTTCTTGTGCACCTATTTATGCATACAATGAAAATAATAAGCATAATGAAGCAGTAAAACGGTATGATGCTTTTGTAAACAGATTGTTTCTTGAACCCTCATTGGGTTTGGGTTATCCCATTCATGATTTACCTGTATTAAAACACTTAGAAAAATGTTATAAAAGTAATGATGAGAATAAATTAGCATTTGACTTTGATTTTATCGGCATTCAAAATTATACCCGTTATGTCGTTAGAGACAATATATTTATTCCTTATTTGCATGGCTTGCAAGTACCACCCAAAAAATTAGGTAATGATACTACAGATATGAAATGGGAAGTTTATCCCGATGGATTGTATAAAATAGTAAAACAGTTTTCTGCTTATAAGGGAATAAAGAAAATAATGATTACTGAAAATGGCGCAGCCTTTCATGATGGTCTTGACAATGGATTAATACACGATAATCAAAGAGTAAATTATTTTAAGGAGTATTTAGCTCAGGTATTAAAAGCAAAAAATGAAGGTATAAATGTAGATGGCTATTTTGTGTGGTCACTCCTTGATAATTTTGAATGGGCAGAAGGCTATAGGCCAAGGTTTGGTTTAGTATATGTGGATTTTAATACCCAACAAAGAATATTAAAAGATTCTGCTCTGTGGTTTAAAGATTTTCTTAAATGAATTCCCTTCTACAATCAAAAAAATACCTCATTAAATAAATTATTCTTGTGAATTTCATTGATTATTATAATTTTGGAAATTATAAAATCGTTTAAACTAAAAAATATGCTAACAAGAATTTTTGGAGGTGGAGGTGGTAATAAATCAACTCCTATTGCTAATCCTGAGGCTCAATTAAAGACTTGGATGGAACAAATTGCAAAGGAATACAACACTAAATTTGAAGACCGCGGAAATGCACTTTATAAAGTAGATATACCTTTAAAATATCCCGATGGAACATGGCGTTATCAAATGGTGTGGGGAAGGGTTCAAAAAGCATATACAAAAGATAAAAGGGATGTTTTTTATTTTCAAAGCCGTTGTGGTGAAATAGGTAGGGGAGTAGATATTTTTGCTCTTTTACGTGAAGGATCATTAGGCATTTATTCAATGCTTTCTGTAATTAAAGAAAACAGAACAGATGGAACGCCTTGTGATATGGTTTATGTTCAAGCAAGTCCCGTTGTAGATTGGACAAATAATTACGATGCCATCAAGTTTATCATTACAGAAGTTGCATCGGTTGGAGATTTTTTAGAGAAACAATATTTTGGTGGTGCAGATACGCATTAAAAAATAAATGAATCCATGTTTGAGCTTTGACTGAGCTTATAATGACGTTTACTTCTAGATGTCATTATAAGCTCAGTTGCTTATAAAATCTATTTTATCAAAGAAACATTGCCAATATAATCGTGGTAGAAACCACTCTTATCTCTAACATGTAGTTTCCAAACGTAAACATCTATTTGAGCTTTTTTGCTTCCTCCATTTACAGTCCCGTTCCAGCCTTGTTTAAAATCGGAAGTAGAAAAAATTTGATCTCCCCATCTGTCAAAAATTCTGAATGAATAGCCTGTTGCATCCGTTCCATAACCCACAGGAATGAATATATCATTCAATCCATCTCCGTTTGGAGAAAATGCATTAGGAATATTTACGATATAAGTATCTTTTATTTTCACAGGAATAATAATTGTATCAACACAACCATTATCGTTTATAACAATTAATTGTACATTGTATGTTCCGGTATCAGAATATTCATGTGTTGGATTTACATCTGTTGATGAGTCATTACTTCCCGTACTAGGATCTCCAAAATTCCAAGTCCAGGAATAAGCATCTATTGAATTATCGTTAAATGAAATGGTAGGATGGGTAATGCCTGTGGAATCCGGAAAGGGCATAAAATCTGCTGTTGGGGAACTAAACACTGTTACCTGCGCTGAGTTTACAGCATTATTTTTACATCCATTTTTAGAAATGGTTGTAAGTGTTACGTTATATAATCCTGAATTTGTAAATGTATGTTGCGGTGTAGTATCATAAGCAAAACTGCCGTCTCCAAAATCCCATATTAATGAATCTCCTATATCACTTAAAAAACTAAAATCTACAACAACCGGTGAGCAGCCTTGTGTACTGGTAAAAAACATGGATGTGATGGGAAGTGGATTTACTTGTACTTCCGCAGAATCTTGTACTGTTAGGGTTCCGCAATTATCACTTACGGTTACAACAAAATTGGTAGTGGCTGTTGGTGTAACGCTTATTGAATCTCCAGAATAGGTTCCATTATTCCAGTTATAATTATACGGACCTCCGTTGCCTCCACTGGCTAAAGCATTTAATACAATGGGATCTCCTTCACAAACACTGCTATCAGCTTTAACTTGTATACTTAAGGGGGGATTCACCAATACATTTATAATTGCTGTATCAGATGAGCATCCACTTGTATCTAATACAACAACTGAATACGCCATACTTATTGTAGTATTTACAATATTTGTAGAAGCGCTATCTAAACCATGATCCCAAATATAAGTGTATGCTCCATTACCACCATTTACTGTAACGCTTAATGTTGCTTGTGTGCCATAACAAATGGTCATGCTATCTTGAAATGAAATTGCAATTGAATCGGGCTGCTTAATAATTATCTGCTGGGTAACCACACATAGATTAGTATCTGTAACACTTATCAAATAGGTATCGGCACTTAAATTAGTGGCAATTGAATCAAAATAATTAGATGCATTCCAAGAATAAACAAACGGACCGGCACCCGTAACTGAAACTATTTCTATTGAGGCATTGCCTAAAGAATTGCAAGTTGCATTTGTAACAATGATACTATCAATAATAGGTGAAGGAATATCGATTACAGAAATATTTTTTGTAGCCGAACACATATTTGAATCTGTTACCACAACAGAATAATTACCTGCCATTATATTTTCTGCAATGCTATTAGAATCTCCATTCGACCATACATACGTATATAATCCTGTGCCTCCACTTGCATTAACCAATGCTTGTCCATTTGCAACACTACAAGTTGAGGCAATAGAATCAATAACTAAAACAAGAGGTGTAGGTTCTGTAATAATAAAAGTATCTGTGATGAAGCAGCCGTTTGAATCTGTAATGTTTACAGGATATGTTCCTATGCTTAATAAAGAATCTATAGATAACGAATCTCCTGTAATGGGCCAATCATAAACAAACGGTTGTGTGCCTCCTGAAATTACCAATGCAATTTTTCCATCACTACCTCCAAAACATTTTACATTTGAAATAATAGCAGTATCAGCTAAAACAAATGGTTCAGTAATTTGTATAGAATCAATCAATACACATTTATTAGAATCATACATTGTAATTTGGTAAGTACCCGGAGCAAGACTATCAATCATATTTATTGTATCTCCTGTTGACCACAAATACGAATAGGGAGCAAAGCCACCAACTACATTCGCTACTACATTTCCATTATTAAATCCATTACATGTTACGTTAATAGCATTAAAAGAATTTTTTAACGTATCCGGATTTTTAATAAAAACAGAATCCATTCCTTTACATCCCAAACTATCTGTAACGGTAACGGTATATATGCCCATTCCAAGACCTATAGCAGTATCTGTTGTTTGTATTGGATTTGAATTCCATTCATACGTATAGCTTCCATTTGTAGCACTGGCAAGCGCTACGGCCATTCCATTATTAGAGGCAATACAGGTTAAATTTGCACTATCTGTAATAATAACAACAGGGAAGTAATCAATATTAGTAACAGTAATGGTATCATAAATATCACAACCTGCTGTATCAAAAACATGAATATAATACGTGCCTGAATCTACATTAAGTGCAAAATCAGTATTATTTGTAGAATCATTTGACCATTCAAAAGTTAGGGGAGCAGTTGCAAAAACATCTAAATAAATACTTCCATTTGTACTTCCACAATAAGCTGTATTAATGGTTGGTGGAAGATAAAAAATAGTAGTGGGTTGATTTACTGAAACGGTAACAGAAGCAGCACACTTATTAGAATCAGTTACAACTCCAACATAATTTGCAGCAACAAGATTTGTAATGGTAGATGTTGTTCCTCCATTGTTCCAAAGATAGGTATAGGGCTGAGTTCCTCCGCTGACAAACATTGTTGCTGCACCATCATTCATTCCCATGCATGTATTGTTTGCTGTTCCTGTAACAACTAAAGGCGTAGGTTGAGCAATAATTACAGAATCCATTGCATTACATAAATTACTTGTAATATCAGTTGCTGTAACAAAATAAGTTCCAGGGGCAAGATTTTTTATTGTGCTTGATGTGTTTCCGTTAGACCATACATACGTATATGCACCCGATCCTCCAACGGTAGCAACAGTAGCAGTTCCATTATTGGCTCCATTGCATAAAACATCCGTATGGCTCATGGTTAATACAAGAGGATTGGCTTCATGAACTGAAGTTGTATCGGAAATTTTACATCCATTTGCATCGGTAACATCCACCCAATAAATTCCTTTAGGAATAGCAGTAACATTGGCAATTGTTGCACCATTATTCCATAAATAAGAATAAGGAACTGTTCCTCCATTTACTTTTGTATTTACTTCTCCATTGCTTGTACCGCATGATGCGTCAATTGAATCAGTAGTAATAGTAAGTAATGTTGGTTCTATAATTTGAACAGTATCTCCATCCACACATCCATTGGTATCCACAACTGAAACAATATATTTTCCTGGAATAAGATTTATTGCAGTATCGTTATTCAATGCAGAAAAATTCCAATTGTAAGTATATGTTCCTGCTCCGCTACCACCTGTTGTAAAAACATAAATAGCTCCATTGTTCATTCCAAAACAAGTAATATCAGTATGAGTAGTATTGGTAATGGTTAATAAAGTTGGAACAATAACCGTATCTATTGCAGAACATCCGGTTGAATCGGTAACGGTAACCACATAGGTGCCCCCAGAAAGGGCAAATGCAGTATCTGTTATTTGTTGAGGTATTGTATTCCATGAATAAGAGTATACACCACTACCTCCTGTAGCTTTTGTATATACTGCATGATCATTGATTCCTTTACAGGATCCAAAAATTAAATGAGAAGAAAGTTTAACCGTATCAGGTTGCGTAATAGTACCGGAATCCTTGACAATACATCCATTTTTATCTTGCACGTTTAATGTATAAACTCCGGGACCAAGATTTAATGCAAAGGTTGTATTTTGAACCGGTATAGTGTTCCACGTATAGACATATGGAAAAGAACCTCCCGTAACTGTACTATGAATTTCTCCATCACTAGCCCCTCCACAAATAATGTCTTTCACCAATAAGGATAAAGTAAGCGAATCGGGTTCTTTAATTAAAATTGTATCGATTGCCAGGCATCCATTTGAATCTTTTACGCCTGCACTATAGGTTCCGGCACTAAGATTAATGGCAGAATCAACTGCACTACTTGTATTATTCCAAACATAAGTATACTGGCCAATACCACCACTTGCGGTAATTTTTATTTTCCCATTATTATTTCCGTAACAAGTAATATCTTGATAGTTGGTACTAAGTAAAAGTGCAGGAGGTGTGGTAATAATGGCAGTATCTAAAGCAAAACAATTGGCATTGGTTAAATCTGTAACTGTTAAATAATAGGTTCCTGGAATTAGATTGGTAATAGAATCTGCACTTGTCATTCCATTTGACCAAGAGTATATGTATTTTCCAGTTCCCCCTGTTACAGTAGCGATTGCTTTTCCATTATTATTTCCGTTACAATTAATATCAACTGATTTTAAAGATAATGTAATTGGATTTGCCTCTTGCATATCTATTGTATCAATAGCAGAACACCCAATACTGTCAAGAACACTTACAATGTATTGTCCTTTGCCAAGATTTTGCAAGCTGTCATTTGTGCTTACATTATTTTGCCAACTATAAGTATATACTCCACTTCCTCCACTTACTTTTAAATAGATGGCTCCATCAGAAGCTCCACAATTTGCATCTTTAACCGTAGGTATTACCAATAAGGATTGTGTGCCACTAATAGTAATCGTATCAGCTGTAGAACAACCATTGCTATCTTGAATACTTACACTATAATTTCCAGGAGATAAATTGGTAATAACACTATCAACTGATCCATTTGACCAAAGTATAGTATGCGTACCTGATCCTCCCGTAACAGCAGCATAAGCTTCTCCATTGTTTAATCCGCAACTAATATCTTTTCCTATTATAGCCACATTTACTAATGGCGGTTGATTAATTACAAATACAGTATCTGTTGCACAATGTATAGTGTCAGAAACATGAACATTGTAGGAACCTGCTGGCAAATTATTGGCAATATCTGTAAAACTCACACTATCTGTCCATTCATAAGTTAAAGGGCCAGTTCCTCCTGTAGCAATAACAGTAGCCTGGCCATCACTATTGCCGCAACTTGCATCAATACTTGTTCCTGATAATTTAATAACAGGAGGTAATGTTACTTGTATAACTGCAGTAGTGTCGCATCCATTGGAATCTGAGATAGTAACGGTATATGTTCCTTTTGCCAAGTGATCAATCATATTTGTTGTATCTCCTTTATCCCATAAAAATTCATAAGGAGCGGTTCCTCCACTATCAACTGTTATTTCAATTTTTCCATTTGCAGTATCGCATTTGGTTACATTTTGTTTTTTAACCGTAATATAGAAAGGGGTCATGGTTGAAATAATAAATGCCTGTGATTGTTTACAACCATTAGCATCGGTTGCTGTTACAGCATATACACCCGGTTTAATATTAACAGCAGAATCTCCTGTTTGTACTATTGGTGTAGACCAACTAAAAGAATAAGGAGCAGTACCTCCAGTAGCTTTAACATACTCTTTTCCATTATCCATACCACAATCAGCAACAGTAGTATCAACTTTTAATTTTATTTCAGTAGGCTCTGTAAGTACAACACTGGCTTGGGTTGTACAACCTTTTGCATCGCTTACAACAGCCGTGTAAGATCCGTCACACAAACTAGTAACAGATGCAGTAGTTTTTACGGGAGTTGTATTCCATGAGTATGTATAAGGACTTGTTCCACCACTTACCGTTACAGATGCAGTTCCATCACAAGCGCCATAACATTTAGGATTGGATGAACTTGCTGAAACAGCAATTGCTTTTGGTTCTGTAATTGTAACAGATGCATTTGCAGAACATCCATTTGCATCAGTAATAATTACAGAATACAAGCCAGCAGTAAGGTTAGTAGCTGAGCTTGTAGAAGCTCCATTACTCCATAAATAAGAATAAGGCAAAGTGCCTCCTGTTCCGCTTGCTGTTGCACTACCGCTATTAGACCCAAAACAAGAAATATTACTGGAAGTAATGGACGCTTTTAAAACACTAGGTTGTGAAAGAGTTCCTGAAGCAGAGGCAATACATCCATTAATATCTGAAACGGAAACGGTATAATTTCCTGCAACTAATCCACTTGCAGTTTGTGTTGTTTGTATAGGAGTAGTTGCCCAAGAATAAGTATAAGGAGTAGAACCTCCTGTTAAGTTTGCAGTTATTGTCCCATTATTATTTCCATTGCAAGATGGAGAAGTTGAAGTAAAAGAAATAGTAATAGAAGGAGGTGTTGCAACACTTACACTAATGGAATCTTTGCAGGCTCCAGAGTTTTTATCCATTACTACAACGGTATAATTACCTGCAGTAAGCCCTGTTGCTGTAGCTGTAGTCTGTATAGGAGAGGTATTCCAAGAATATTGGTAGGATCCCGAACCTCCGCTTACATTTATAGTTGCAGAGCCATCTTTAAATTTGCATGTTTCTCCAGTAGAGGAAGTAGAAAATACCAAAGGGTTGGAATTATTTAAAATAACGGTGTCACTTGTAGAACAGCCATTGGCATCAAAAACGGTTATATAATAAGTTCCTGAAGAAAGATTTTTTGCAGTAGCAGTTGATTGGGTTGAATTACCTGTCCATGAATATAAGTAAGGACTTGTACCTCCATTAGCAACAACCGTTGCTTGGCCATCATTATTTCCACAACTTGGATTTACAGTTGATGTTGCTATAGTTAGAGAAGAAGGCTCCGTAATGGTCTTATTTGCAGTAGTTGAACATCCATTAACATCTGTAATAGAAACAGTATAAGAACCTGCACAAAGATTTAGAGCAGAACTTGTAGTTTGAATAGGAACTGTGTTCCAAGAATAGGTATAAGGAGAAGTTCCTCCTGTAGTAGATGCTGTAGCCGTTCCTATGCAAGATCCAAAACACAAAGGATTGGTTGCTGTAATTGTTGCAGTTAAAACATTGGGTTGTGAAATTGTTACTGAAGATGTAGTACTACATCCATTGGCATCTGTAACGGTTAAACTATAAGAACCACTTGCTAAATTAATAGCTGTTGCAGTTGTTTGCACAGGAATAGTATTCCATGAGTAAGTATAAGGGGCTGTACCCCCATTTACAGTTGCGGTTGATTGTCCATCGCTTTTCCCATTACAACTTACCCCTGTAGAATTAAAACTAATACTCAATGCTGCTGGCTCTCCAACAGTAACACTTAAAAATGAAACACAACCTTTTGCATCTGTTACCGTAGCAGTATAAGTTCCTGCACAAATAGTAGTTGCTGTAGAAGTTGTTTGTATTGGAGAAGTATTCCAAGAATAAGTATACGGAGCAGTACCTCCACTTACATTTATACTTGCGCTTCCATTACAATTGCCTTTACAAGTAGGAATTACAACACTTGATGTTAATACCAATGCAGAAGGTTGGCCAACTGAAAAATTTACAGTATCGGTACAACCATTTACATCTTTCACATATACAAAATAATTTCCGGCTTTAAGATTTGTTACTGATGCTGTAGTTTGAATAGGGTTGGTATTCCAGGTATAATTGTAGGGAGCACTACCTGCAGAAGCTAGTGCAGTAGAACTTCCATCGTTGCCACCATTACAAGAAACATTTTTTACAAATAAAGTATCAAGAAAAACTTGATTAAAAGAATTTGTAAGAACTACTGTTGCTGAAGAAGTACAACTATTGGTATCGGAAACAGTAATGGTATAAGTTCCAGGAGCAAGACCTGTCATGGAATTAGTATTCACCAGGGAGGTATTGCTCCAACTATAGGTAAGTGCTCCTTGCCCTCCATAGGCATTACAAGTAATTTCTCCACTATTGGCTTGACAAGTTGGCTGAACAACAACCGGTGCTGGAATAAAAACAGGAGTTGAATTATTAATGGTTGTAGTAGCTGAAGTTTGGCATCCGTTTGCATCTTTTATAACAATAATATAGGTTCCAGCACTTAAATTACTTGCAGTATCATTGGTTTGAATGGGAGATGTACTCCACTGGTATGAATAAGGAGCTAAACCTCCATTAACAGATGCAACAGCTATGTTTCCCGTTGAACTATTACAATCAACAATATCACTTGTTGCACTTGCAACTATTTTAGGAGGTGCTGCAAGTAATACAACAGATGTATCTTTACAGCCACTTTTATCGGTAACAATTACGCTATAGGTACCATCACACAACTTACTTAAGCTTGTTGATTTTGATCCTGTATTCCAAACATAAGAATAGGTTCCTGTGCCACCTGTTGCAGAAATTTTAGTAGTTCCATTGCAATCTCCAAAACACAAAGGATTAGTTGCTGTAATAGTTCCAATTAATTCTGCAGGTTGACTTACTAAAGAGGTATCTGTTGTTTTACAGCCATTTTTATCGGTAACAGTAATAATAAAATTTCCGGCACAAAGATTAGTGGCATTGGCACTTGATTGCAAAAGTGGATCATTCCATAAATAAACGTAAGGCTGAGTACCTCCACTTGCACTTGCAGTAACACTTGCATTGCATGTTCCATAACAGGTTAATGAGGCATCTGTTGCAGTAACATTCAATTTGGCAGGTTCATTTATAGTAATGGTTTTTTTGGCAGTACAGCCATTGGCATCTTTTACCATCACTGAAAAGGTTCCCGCACATAAATTAACAGCTAAGGCATTTTTTTGAAAGGATGGATCATCCCATTGATAGGTATAAGGTAAAGATCCTCCACTCACTGTAGCTAGGGCAGTGCCATCGCACAATGCATTACAACTTGCATCGGTTGTTGTAACACTTCCATTTAAAGCAGTTGGTTCTTTAACTGTAATACTCACCAATGTATCACAATTGCTTAGATCTTTTATGTGAACTTGATAGGTTCCGGCATTAAGGTTGGAAGCAGTAAAAGTAGTTTGAGCATTTGGGTCGTTCCAGAGATAAGTATAATTTGAATTATTGCCCTGAGGGTCAACTGTTGCAGAGCCATTTGTGCCTCCGTTACAACTAACATCAACTGCACTTGAAACTATTGAGAACGCACAATTGCTAGCCTCTGATACACAAAAGCTAAACAACAGAAAACCAATAAGAAATGCTCTATAAATAAGCTTTCTTTGCATTGAAAATAAACAAATTAGGGGCTTTTTTTGAATTTTTTAAACAGTTTATATATAACATTATAGTATAAACTTACTCAATATAGAATCTTATAGAAAGGTAAAAAAGAACATTTTATAAAGAAAATTGATTTTTTTAGTCTTTAAAAGAAGAAAGGAAACATTCTAACCTAATCAGAATAATATATTTATCAATTGATTATACATATAATTTAGCAGTTTTAATTATATGTTTTATAAGCATTAATATAGATTTTTTTAAAGAGATAAATTACAAAACCTAATCAGGTTAAATTTGATCAGGTTTTGTAAAAAATGAGATGAGGAATCAATCCTATTTTTTTAATTCTTTAAAATAAATCGTAAAAGAATTTCTATTTGATTTGAATCAAGCATAAAATGGCCATCAATAGCTCTTTCAATAGCATGTATTTCGGAATAACTTAAAAATGGGCCTTGCATTCTTTGTTTGTTGTATGTTCTCATAATTGACATTGTTTAATGAACTCAACTAGGTAAACCAATAACCGTGCCTTAATTAATAAATTCGGCTTACCTTTGTTATAATAAATGTGAAAAATGAAGCAGAACTACCCAACTCTATTTGTAATTGGAAGCAGCCGAAGTGGAACAACCATGACGGGAAGAATGCTAAATAAGCATCCTGATATTTTTACGTTTAATGAACTTCATTTTTATGAACAACTTTGGAAACAACAAGATCAAACAAAAAAAATAAACCAATTTGAAGCGATAGCTTTACTCAATACACTTTTTTCAACTCAAAGAGATGGGTATTTTCATAGAAAAGCAGATGAAAAATATTCAAGTGAATCTGAAAGATTAATTACAAATTTAAATGGACCTTCATTTTTTGCTCATGAAATTTATAAAGCTTTTATAGAGTATGAAGTAAATAAACACGAAAAAAAAATTGGCTGCGAACAAACTCCTAGAAATGTATATTATGTTGATGCCATTCTCAATCATTTTTCAAATCCACTTTTTATTCATATTGTAAGAGACCCAAGAGATGTTTTATTGTCGCAAAAAAATAGATGGAAAAGAAGAAAATTTTCAGGTAATACGGTGCCATTTCAGCAAACAGTAAGGCAATGGATTAATTACCATCCCATTACTATCGGTAAACTATGGTTGGGAGCAAATAATAAAATTTCTCTTCATAAAAATAAGCCCTATTACTATGTTTTTAAGTATGAGGATTTATTGATGAATTCAGAAAAAGAAGCTAAAGGTATTTGTCAATTTATTGGCCTTTCTTTTCATGATGAAATGACAAAAATTCCAAATGTTGGTTCATCTTTAAAACAAGATAAACCAGGGCAATTAGGAATAGATAAATCAAAAATTGATGGTTGGAAAAAAGGTGGCTTAAATAAAACTGAGATTTTTATTTGTCAGCAAATTTGTAAAACAACTATGATAGAAAATGGTTATGAGCTAGAAAAAGTAAATCCTAATTTGTTTCTGTTGCTCTATTATTATTGTATTTTTCCTGTAATGGGATTTATGGCTGTATTATTTAGTTTTAACAGAATAAAAAATATAAGAGAAACCATTAAACGAAGATTTTTTAATTAGTTGTTCGTTTTTCGTTGTTAGAAAATAAATGTATATGATTGATCAGAAATCAAATTTTTTAATTGTTGCAGGAGTAAATAAAGCAGGAACAACATCTCTATTCTCATACCTAAATCAACATCCCGATTTATGCGGATCGAGTATTAAAGAAACTTGTTTTTTTCTTCCCATTCGTTATAATGAAACTATTGAACCCATTGAAAAATATTACCAGCTTTTTACACAATGTAAAAATCCTGCTTATTTTATGGAATCAACTCCCGGTTATTTTTACGGAGGGCAAAAACTAATTGATTCAATAAAACAAAATCTAGGAGATCGAGTAAAAATTGTATTGGTTTTTAGAGATCCGGTTCAGCGATTACTTTCATTTTTTAAGTTTCAAAAAAGCAGACTTAATTTAGAAGCTCATATTACTTTAGATGAATACATAAAAACTTGCCATGCTCTTGAAAAGAGCCATATTCAGGCTCAAGCTAACAATCACTTATTCGGGTTGGAAGGTGGAAAGTATGCCCATTATATTGAACCTTGGCTTAAGTCATTTAATAAAGATATTAAAATAATTTTCTTTGAACATTTAAAAGAAAATCCTAAAGTTGTTTTAGCTGAATTATCAAATTGGTTAGGTATAGATGCAAAACCATTTGAACACATAACCATTGAAGTTGAAAATAAGACCCGAAATTTCAATAATCGATTTATGCAAAAAGCAGCATTAACGATTAATCATTCTTTTGAGAAATTTTTTAGAAACAATCCTAATTTTAAAAAGAAACTTCGTAACCTTTATTTTTCATTTAACGAAAAATCAAGTTCAGAAAAATTTGATGCAAGCATTTTGAATGAATTAAATGAATTTTACAAACCCTACAATCAAAATCTAAAACAAATTCTTACTGCCAATAAAATTGAAAATCTGCCTGATTGGGCAATGTAGGAAAAAAACTTTTTGCACTAAAAATCAACGATTTATAATTTATTGCACCTGAGTAAACGAAAATAAATGTAAAAAAATGTAACCTTTTCTGAAAATATTGGTATTATGGGTGTTCAAACACATCCTTTTATGAAAAACTCTACTCCAGTATTTAAAAAAGTGATTTCAGTTTATTTATCTGTTTCACTTTTAGCCAGCTCTTTTTTCCCTACTCAAATAAAAGCTATAACAGGTCCTTCATCGCCTGAATTTTCAAATTTTGAACCCGTTTCAACCAACGATTTGGTAAATAAATTTTCTGGTGACTTTACCTACAATATACCCTTAATTCAAATCCCAGGTCCTGACGGTGCTGGTTATGCACTTTCTCTTTCATATAAAAGTGGAACCTCCCCAGAAGATGATGCATCTTGGGTTGGATATGGCTGGACCTTAAGTCCTGGTGCTATTATAAGAGGAAAAAATGGCTTTCCTGACGATGCTAAAGAAGTGCCTATGACTTCTTATAATGATATTCCATTAAACTGGACCCTAGGTTTAGGAATGAATGCCGGAGTTTCAATTGAGGGCTTTTCATTAAGCGCTAGTATTGGAGAAACTACGTTATTACAATACAATTCTAACATGGGTTTGTCATACACTGCTATTCCTAACATTGGAGTTGGTCTTGGTTATGGTCTCGTTTCATTAAACCTAGCTGTAAAAGATGGAGGTGGAAGTTTATCTGCTGCCGTAAATCCAGCTGCCGTAATGAACTTTTTTAAGAAAGATGAAGAAAAATCGAGAGAGAAAAATGCAGGTAAGGTAATAGCACATCCTGCAAAAGCAACTGCCATGAAACAATGTGAAAGATTTGCCCAAGAAGGTTTAAAATCTATCAATAATTATTCAAATGCCTTCATTTCTTATGCATGCGACAATACTTCTAGAAATAGTAATATTTCGGAGTTCACCGGCTCATCATTCAAACTACAAGTTGGTGTACAATATGAACCTGTAGGCACACCAATTGGCTTGGGAGCTGATTTATTTGGGACCTATTCTTATCAAAAAGCAGAGGCCTCAAAAGATTACGATTGTTATGGCTATCTATATTCTGCAAATTTGGATGATGAAACTGCCCTAATGGATTATTATACCGAAAAAGATCAGGGTTTCAACAAAAGGGATTTGAATTTATCCATTCCTTGGGCAAGGCCCGATCAGTTTATTTTAATGGGAGAAGGTTTAAGCGGAAGTTTTAGGGCTTTTAGTAAAAACGTTGGTCACTTTAGAATGAATGAAAAAGAAAATAAAACTACTATGTACCAATTAGGTATTGATGTAATGGCTGGCTTAGACTTGGGTGTAGGAGCAAGTTTTCAAACCGGTGATCAAAGCACTTCTGTAGGAGACTGGGATGATAATGGCGCAAATGACAATTATAATTTTAGTAATAGCGGTGATGAACCTTTCTTATTTAGTTTTATGATGGATAATGCTTCAAACATGAGTTTTGGAGGAGATGAATTAGATTTTACTGCCCAAGAAGCAAGTTTAAATGAAACCAATTCAACTCCGGGAGCCATGAGTTATGAACCCAAAATGCCATCTTCACTTAGTAGCACTATGCAAGTTGTAGGTGATAATGATAGAGTAGCCAGATCGTCTGAAGTTATTTGCCATACCAATAGTCAAATGACAGAAGTTGATAATGGTAATCATGCTTACAATCGATATTCGAGTTCTAAAGAATCACAAGAAAGGTATCTGAGTAGAAGTTCTTACCCCGATCAAATTGGAGAATTTGTTGTATACAATAATACTGGTAATCGTTATGTATATGGCTTACCTGTCTATTCTAAAGAAGAATCAAGTTTGTCATATAATATTACAAACCCAAGCAAAGACTATATCGTTACCGAAACTATTGAAGATAAAAGTTCAGATGCTAATTATAAAAAAGTGGGAGACTACACTGCCACAGCCTATGCCAATAGCTTTTTACTCACCAATATTACCACTCCTTATTATATAGATAGAACAATGGATGGCCCTAGCAATGATGATTTTGGAGGTTGGACAAAATTTAGATATGCAAAAAAATATGGAGACAAATCTTCAACAGGTAAATGGTTCCAATGGCGTGTTCCTTATAATGGACTATACAACAACCCAGGATCGCTTAGTGATGATGATGATGATATGGGTTCTTTTAGTAGTGGAAAAAAAGAAATGTATTATTTAGATAGCATTGAAACCAAAACAAATCTTGCCATTTTTTATAGATCAACAAGAAAAGATGGATTAGATGCTAAAGATGATGTATCAGCTGCAGCATCTTTAAGTGCTAAAGGCAGTAATACAATCGAAAAACTCGATAGTATTTATTTGTATTCTAAAAATTCATCAGGGGCTATTGTTGATACAATTAAGCGCATCTATTTTAACTACGATTATTCTTTAATGCAAGGCATTCCCAATACAAGCAGTACTACTTCAGGAAGTAAAGGCGTATTAACGCTCAAAAATGTTTGGTTTGAATATGGTGGAGTTTATAATTCAAAACTTTCTCCTTATACTTTCAGTTATTCCTATCCTCAAAATTTAGATGCCACAAAAGGAGGTTATTTATCAAGCTACCCACCAGCATATGCAGATTTATTAAACTATGCAGATGTAGATAAAAACAGAAGTCTTGACCTAAACGAAAATCCTGATTATAATAAATGCAATATCGATCGTTGGGGCAATTACCAATATGGGGGCGCTACTCGTTTAAAAAAATTAAACCCTTGGGTTGATCAAGTTCCAGATTCAAAATTTGATCCTGCTGCATGGCAGTTAAAAGCCATTACATTACCAACAGGAGGGCAAATTCATGTACAATATGAACAAGATGATTACCAATATGTACAAGATAGAAAAGCAATGGCAATGGTAAGTATAAAGTCAAGTGTAAGCGATAATGGAGATGGAGCAGAAGGTACATTTGGAGATAAATTTTATTTGAATTTAGATAGCCTTGGAATTACCTCAAGTGCTGATAAGGACGCATTAGTTTCTCAATTAAAAAATCAATTTATATATGGAGAAGCTGGGCAAGATCCAGAAAAAATATATTTCAAATTTTTATATAGTTTAATGGTGCACACAGCGGATTTAAATAGCTGTGGTTCTGATTACATTACTGGATATGTAGATGTTGCTGATGTAGGTAGTGATGCAACAGGTGTTTATTTAATGCTTGGTTCAAGTAAAACAGGTTATGCCTCACTTGAAACATTTGATGCCGATGAAACATATAGCGTGCCACGCCAAGTTTGTATCGATTTTTATGATAAAACCAGACAGGGAAATTTGAATTCAAAAGATCTTGCTTGCCAAGCTGTAACCTTAGTAGAAGGCGATGAAGGAGAATGCAAAGCAGAAGAAGCTATCTACGATATATTAGGAATTGTGAGCAATCTTGCTTTTGAGAATCATGCTACTTTATGTTTAGATATTGATGAAGCCAATTCTTATTTAAGAATTCCTGTTTTAAATTCTAAAAAAGGTGGTGGCTTACGTGTAAAACGATTAATGCTTTACGATAGTGGTGTAGAAAGCAATGATGCCAATCTTTATGGCAAAGAATATGTTTATCAAAATACGGATGGTAAAAGTAGTGGTGTAGCTACGAATGAACCTGCCCAAGGCCGTGAAGAATGTGCCTTGGTAAAATATATTGATAAAAGAAAAGATTCCGAATGGTATCAAAAAGCAATTTCGGGCGAAGATCTGGAACAATTTGAAGGCCCCATGGGAGAAGGTATTTTACCAGGAGCTTCTGTTGGCTATTCAAGAGTTGCTGTAAAAAATATTCATTCTGATAAAAACACAAATGACGGTTTTAGTGTAGATGAATTTTATACTACTTATGATTATCCATTTGATGGTACTTATTCATATACCGATCAGGATAATAACAAAGTAAGTTACAATGGTGTTGACCAAACTGAAATGACTGAAAAAGCAGACTGGCTTCCTATTTATGCTCTTATTTATAATAGAGTTGTTTCAAATATATGGGCTTCGCAAGGTTATCGATTTATCGTAAATGATATGAATGGCAAGCCTAAAAAACAAGCTGTATACAGTGGTAGCTATGATTATATAAATGATCCATCTTTATCATCCCTTACTAGCGGTGTAGAATATACTTATTACCAACCTGGAGAACCTGTAAAAGTGGTGAATCGTTGGGAATGGGCAAACGAAGCGGATATTGTTCCTGAATATCGCATACTTGGTAAACAAATGGATGTAGTTACTGAATCTCGAGCCATAAAAGACCATTTAAATGACTACACTCTCGAATTAGATGCCAGTATTGGTTTCTGGGGACCAGTTGTTATTCCTTGGATTACCGGAATGCTTTATGTAAATGAAACGGTGAATGAATTGTATACGCATACCTTAAATAAGGTTGTATACCTGCCTACCCCACTTAAAAGCATACGAAAATTTCAAGACGGCATTTATGTAGATACAAAACAAGAATTTTTTGATGCCAATACAGGTGAGGCGATGGTTAATATTACTAATGATGGTTATAATAATTTAACTCTTGATGGTGCTCCTCACGATGGACGATATGTAAATTATTCTTTTCCGGCTTCACATTATTATAAAGGAGAAGGAGTACGTGCTACATCAGATCAACTTCACTTAACAGGACCGGCTGATTATACCAAATATTATAGTGGTACGGCTTATTATCTTGAATATACAGGAGCAAATAGTTGTGCATTAGAAGCCCTAACTCCAGGTGATTTAATTGCTACCACAAGAAGTGGTGATAATATTACGGAAGTTTATAATGTGGGAGAAATTATTGGTAAAACAGTAGAATTATTACCTAATGGAGATTTTTATTATGATAATACAGCAGGACCAATGTCTGATATCACAATTGTTCGTACCGCTAAAACCAATCAATTAAGTGAAAAGGTAGGAAGTCTCGCAACTTATGGAGGCTATCCAAATGTTACCAATGTACCAATTGATGAAAGTACACTAGATGCTCGGCAACAAGTAGCAGACGCTTTAAATACCATGTCGGCAAGTTCCGGATCGGTTACCTCTTCTTTATCGTATTCAAATGTTTACATTATGAGTGGAGATACTTGTGTGGCTTTATCAACTAAAGTTACTACAAGTCACTCAAATGAAACTGCATATTATAATGATTATGACACCATTGTTACATGCACTCCCGTTGCCTGTTCTTATAAAAATACAGGAACTACTACTGGAGGGACAACAAGTACAACCACAAATGTTGCCGGAACAAATACAACAGGATCCTCTACTGGAAATTTAACGGGAACAACAACTAATACAAATGATAATACCACCAATATTGCAGGAACAAATAATAATAAAGGTACGGGTAATAGTGCAAGTACAGACGCAACAAATCTAGCAAACCCTCCTTCAAATGAAACCTATACATATAATTATGGTACGCATTCTTATATGTGTTGGAATTGTGATACATCAATAACTGCAATTAAAAAGTCTAAAATTATTCCTAAAGAAACTTTAACTGTTGGGAGTTGCACTTTAACATTTACCTATGATGCCGATTACAGATTCTATATTGATGATGCAACGGGTGAATTAATGTATGGCGATGAAAATAATCCATGTGATGCAGTAAGAGTTGATTGTTTTGATTTTTGCCCAAATGAATTTGCTTCCATTGAATTAGATGGAGTAGTTTCTTCATCTGCTATTTGGATTGCTGATGATTGGGATATGGGGACAAGTTTAAATAGTACTTATAGTATTCCAAGTACCGATTTAAATAAATATGAATATGGAGCAAAAGGAAAATGGCACTCAGAATATACGTATAACTACAATACTCCTTTAAGCAATATTCATGCTACAAGCGGCAAAACATGGAATAGTGGTATTTATGATGATTTTAAGGTATTCAATTGGGATTATGAAGAAGCGAACGATTCAACAAATTGGATTAAATATAACACCACAACAAAAATTTCACCTAATAGTTCTACACTTGAAGAAAAAAATGCTCTAGATATTTATTCAAGTATGAAAATGGGCTACAATTCTTCTGTGCCCTATTTAGTTGCCTCTAACAGTAACTACGAAAATGTAATGTTTGAAAGTTTTGAAAACCATACTAGCGGATGCAGTGGTGCTTCATATATGTGTTTTGAAGACGGGTATAGTATCAATACTGCAAGTTCATATTATGGAAAATTAGTTGCAGATACTGCACATACAGGAAAAGAATCATTAAGAATGGGATTTACATCTTCTTCCACTTCTTCAGGGTCAGGTATGGCAATGATTATTACAAAAACCTATTCGAGTGAACTTGCATTACAACCTATTACACTAAATGATCAAGTTATAAATAAAGGCGTATCTGTTAAGTTTTGGCTAAAGAGCGATAAAGCCTTAACCGAACTTAGTTTAAAATATAATAAATATGTTGTAAGAACAGGGCTTACTGCAACCAGTACCAGTTTTTCTAAAATTGCTCAGGTAGGTGAATGGACTTTATACGAAGCTAAAATAACCGATTTTGGAAGCAAAATCACAACTGTTGCAAGTACAGTTACACCAAGCATTTATTTTAAATATAGTGGACTTAGCACTTCTTTTACATCATCACCTAAAATATATGTAGACGATATAAGAATGCAGCCATTAGATGCCCAAGTATCTGCATATGTTTATGATCCTAACACGCTCAAAATTATTGCATCGTTTGATGATCAACATTTCGGATTGTTTTATCAATATAATACTGAAGGCAAATTAATACGTAAACTAAAAGAAACTATGGAGGGAATTAAAACAGTAACAGAAACAGAATATAATATTCCTCTCAATACAACAAGACCATATTAATTAGTAATAGAATATCATTTCACGAAAAACAATTATTTGTATGAAAACATTTACAATCGAAAATAAAAGCTTAACAAATGCCTATACTTGGGTATGCGTTTTTGTTTTATTGGTCTTTTCTATAGGTGCTACTTCTCAAGTAACCCAAAATTATACTATAAGTATGAAATCGGGAGGTAATCCACTTACAGGAACAACGCAACTAAAAGAAACTGATAATACTACTGCTTCATGGACAAAGGAAACCTCTATTGCAGCTGGTATTTCGGCCAATAAATGGAGTGGCAATATTACGTTACCATTTGCTTTTAAGTTTTTTGGAGAAACCGTTACAGCCTGCAAAGTAACAGCAAATGGCTTATTAACATTTAATACCGCTACTACAACTGTACCAAGTGGAGATAATGGAGCATTGCCATCATCATCATTACCAACAAAAACTATTGCTTGTTTCTGGGATCAATTTGCAGTACTTACCCCAACTGGAGCTGATGATTATATTTATACAAGAACTTATGGTACCACACCCAATCGCCAGTTTTGGATAAAATGGAATTCATTTAAAATTGGAAATACTTCTGGCAATGTTGCTTATAATACCGACTTTGCCATTGTATTTGAAGAAGCTACCAATGTATTTTATATTGTTGATGAATTTAAAGGTAATACAAGTGAAACTCCAACTACCACTACCACCACATTATCATTATCTGCTACTATAGGCGCACAATACAATACTTATTATTATGCCAAACAAACAGCAACAGGTGCTTTAGCAGGTGCATCAACTGCATATACCGATAACCTATATTATAAATTTACTCCAACTGCAATTACTGATAATTCTCTTTCTTATTCATATACTGATTTATCAACTTGCGGATCTAGCACAAGCCCTATATCACGTACATTTATGCTACCTGCTTCTTCTGTTTGTTCATCGTCATCAATTAATACCTGTAAATTATATGCCTCCTTAAATTTAGGAACAGATTATAAATATGGTAGCACAGGTATTTTTTCAGATTCAACTGGAGCTACATTATCAGTTACCGGATACAATTCATCAGGCACATCTTTATTTACAGGAAGTGCAAATTTGTATATTACTCAAACCAATGTAGAAAAATTATACCAATTAGATGTTACCAGCTATTATTCAAGTTTAAGTTACATAGTAGCCAGTATTAGTAATTTTAAAGCAACTGCAAATACCAATGTTAGAACCGATCTTAGTTTTACGGTTGGTACAACATCAGAATATAAAGTTAATGTTTCATCAGCTACCGTTACATTAAATACAGTTAGCACATCTTCAAGTCCTGTTGCATTTAGTTGGTCATCCTCTTGTTCAGGCATTCCTAAATACGAATTTCAATTATTAAGATTATTCAATAAAAATAAAAGCTATAAAACTGATGTTACAAAAGCAAAAGGAACTATCGATTGGACAAAAGCATTAGACCTTATTATTGAAAATAATGCAACATCTATTAATCTACATTTAACTGAGGGTAGTGGTTATTACGCGTGGCGTGTAAGGCCAATTGGTAATTATTACGATGGAGAAGAAGCTAATAATAGCAATTGGGGCACGTGGAGCACCAGCTATGCACAAAATGCTTCATACGATTTAACTTCTTCAACTATACCAGGTAAATATGCATTCTATTATACTGAATTTGATGCAAGTATTAATTGGATTTTCAATAGAACTTTTAGCGAAAATAATAATATTGGAGAAAACATTTCTTATGGCGATGGCTTAGGACGAGAAAAACAAACCCAACATCATATTCAAGCTGACGATCATGTATTAGTAAGCCAAAAAATATATGATTATTCCGGTAGGCCAGCTCTTACTACAATGGCAGCTCCAATTAGTAGAGATTACTTTGATTATGCTGAACTGTTTCTTACTTCAGATGCAGCGGGTAAATATTTATATCGAGCAAAAGATTTTGACTCAACAACAACCTATAATAACCCCTCTCCTGTTTTAGCCGGAAATCTTAATAGTTATTATTCAAATAGCAATGCAGATAAAAGAATTCCTACAGCTGATGGTTACCCATTTAACCGTACTCTATTTTATTCAGATGGTACTAACCGCCCTAAAGAAATTTCTACACCAGGTAGCACTTTTAGAATTGGAAGTACCAGTTCTGGAGAAGATAGAACCATTAAGGTTTATTATACAGGTGTTTCAGATGATGAATTGGTTGCCATATTTGGAGACGAAGCTCCTGTAGATACTTCTGTTTGTAAAATAATTCAAATAGATCCTAATAAAGTAATAAGTGTTGCCTATAAAACCGTTGATGGAAAAACAATAGCTACTTGTTTAGCTGATGGTGGAGATAATGCATTATTAGATGATATTAGTAATGATCCATTAGTAATAGTAGATACCATTCTTGGTAGCGTATCTGCAGGTACCTATAGTTATTATAAAGAAAAATCAGTAATATTTACTGTACCTACCGTATTATGGGCTACCTATAATATTAACCCTTCAGAAATTGAAGCAACTTGTGGTGATTATTGCTCTACATGTGATTATACTATTTATGGTTATGTGAAAAAATACGGTGAAGTGATTTGGGATACTACCATAACCATTCCTGCCTCTGCTTGTAATTCAACTACTGTCTATTCTTTCAGCCATTCGTTTACAACTGAAGTAGCCGGCTATACAGTTGGCAGAATGATAACTGTAAATAATGAAGATCCAAGCACTGGCTATTCTTATTTAGAAACCCATCAAGATACCATGGCAGCTATTATGGATGCTCATTTAGATGAAAATTTTTCTGCTATGTATGCATATTTAGAGGCTGGTGATGTAGATGGATTCTATCAATTTGCTATTGATAGTGGTTATGCAACACAATCTCAAATTGACAATGAAGAAGATTTTACTATCACAACATCATGTTGTAGTATAACTATACCGGTAACAAAATGCCCTCCTCATCCGTGTGATGCAGGTACGCCCGATTTTGAAGAATTAATTTATGATTTATGGGAAGATAAATATGGTAATGCCTTTCAAAATTATTCAAGACAGAGCAGTATTTATAATTATCCTGATAATGGTACACTTAATAAAGCTACTGTAACAGTGAGCACGACACATAATGGAACATATATGAGTGGCGATTGCCAAACCTATTTTAATTTTAAAATTCTATATATAGGTGCAGATGGATCAAGCAAAATCCAGGATTATGGAGATATATGTTTAGATGACTGGATGCTAACCTCTTCTTCCACAACAGACGAAATTACTCAGGCCGTATATTCTGAATTGTACGATTTATTTATGAATGATACTAAGTATTCCGACAATGATGACTGGCCTTATTTTTTCAATTTTTCTGGATATGGTTCAAGTTTTGAAATTACTCCTAATTTATCAGGAAGTTTATATAAAGGCGTAATGAGTGGTACCTGTTTGTTTACTTCTCCCAATTTCACCTTTGATTTAAGGGCAGCATCCTTTAGTTATACCGCATCTGGAAGTTATCCTTATGGAATAGGAGCTTTTAATGAGCTTGTTGGCAATATGATTGACGATGGTTATGATTGTGATAGTCTGTATTACTACTGGTATGCCTTAGCCACTAATTTTGAAACCTTGCAATTTGATACTGACGGAGAAGAAAAAGATTTCAATATTGTTGATGCATTTTTAGAAAGTGCCAAGACCATGTATGGAGATACTTCTTTACATGCTTACGGAACAGATGCAGACCCTGGCTATTTTACCCATGCCTACAAATGTATTTATTATAACAAAGGCACTTGTCCCGATTGCGAAACCAATTATCATTTTTCAACCCTACTCGCAAGTAATACCTACGATGATACCCGTACCGAAAATGATAGTACAAAAGACTGGTTAGAATTTTATAACTGTACTCAATCTTGTTCCAGTGGCAGTGTTGAATCTCTTTTAGAAGACATGGGAGATACCTTAGATTGTCGTACTTATGATTATGGATGTGTTGAAGATTTAGTAGAAACCATTGAAGATAGTTGCTATAGCTTATGTGCAGCTCGCGCTGGTAGTTTTGAAAATGAAATTAGAGCAGAATATGCCGCTGTTCATATAGCAATTACAGATGCGGAAGTTGCTTGTTTAGTTGAAGCATTAATTGCAGAATGTGAAAGCGGATGCGGACTTACCATTTATCATACCGATACACTTACTACGCATACCGCTAGCGCATATGACGATAGAATTGATAGTGTTGGAAATCCTTATGAAATTCAGGCTATGCAAGCTGCTTTAACCTATTCTTTTGATATAACTATCCCAATACCTGCAACAGCAGCTTGTGGAAGTGGCTATAAAAAAATTGTTACTTATACTGCTTGGTTGCATGACTTAATAATTGACACCTTAAACGAGTATTTAAGTGAATATGTTGCTGCAGGAAATACTACACTTACCTATAGTGTATTGAAAACCATGTGGAGTAAAGCATATGCAACCTTTGGATTGGCTGGTAGCAATTGCGATTTATTAACCAACAGTAAAGAATATTTTACGGTTAATGCATCTTCTTACTTTTATGTAAGTGGTAAGATATTGTATCTTTCTTATTCTTCATGTACTTGTGCTGATAATATTCTTTTTAATTGGAATACACAACCAAGTTGTGATAAAAGTTGGTCTTGCGGTCCAATTTGTTTTAAATGGGAAGTGCCTACATTAGATGAAACTCCGGATACAGTTGAAATTTCAACCTGCGAAGAAAATGCAGCCAATTACCTTATGGGTATTATGGATGAACAAATGCAAGATTGCAAAGATCATTATATAGAAGATATTACAGAATCCTATACCAGTAATTGTGCATCCCCATCAAGTATTGATGATTATTTGGTAATGGGCTACACTCTTGGTTATTTTCATTACACTTTATTTTATTACGATAGAGGAGGAAATTTAATTGAAACCGTTCCTCCTGTTGGCGTAGATGATCAAAACAATAGCCGTTCTGATGCACCTAACAATCCTTCCAATTCCGAAGGGCATTACCATACTTATAAAACTACGTATGAATATAATTCACGCCAACTCATGACAGAAAAACAAACTCCTGATGGTGGAGAAACAAAATATTATTATAATGATTTAGGCTTACTAAGATTTTCACAATCTGCACAGCAAGCTAGTGATAATAAGTATTCATATTTGAAGTATGATAATTTAGGAAGGGTAACAGAAGCTGCTCAAGGTACTATTTGCCGCACTTGTGCCATAACAAGCGCTAGTCAATTATCTTCAAAAGTAAACCTTTCAACCGTTCCTTCAACTGCTGGAGAAGAAGAAATTTATACGGTATATAATGATGCAGCAAGTAGCATTAGCTATACTGATGCAAGTGCTGTAACACATTCCCAAAGATTTTTAACTAACCGTATAAGTTATGTTTATACTGATGAGGATGGAAGTTCCACAACCACTACCGACAGAAATTATACCTATTATAGCTACGATCCGCATGGTGATGTTGAATGGTTAATTCAATCAGTAGCAGGTTTAAGTAATAAACAAATTGGTTTCGAGTATGATCTCATTAGTGGAAAAATTACCAAGGTGAAATACCAAGAAGGCCAGTCAGATCAATATTTTTACAAATATTTTTATGATGCAGATAACCGGCTTACCTCTGTTCAAACATCGAGAGACGATAAAATTTATGATACAGATGCAACATATACCTATTACCAGCACGGACCGGTACAAAGAGTTGTAATTGGTGAAGATAAAATTCAAGGTCTTGATTATATCTATACCTTGCAGGGTTGGTTAAAAGCTGTTAATCACCCTCAATTAACAAGTGGTTATGATTACGGACAAGACGGTGTATCAGGCACAACAAATCAAAATATCCCTGCCGATGCTTTTGGACTAATTCTCAATTATTACAAAGATGATTTTGCGAGAACATCAAGCCAGTTTAATAACAATTTAAGTACATCAACCATGCTTTATAAATTAAGTACAACGCATGGAGGTTATAGCTCAAGCTCAACAGATATGAAATCATATTATACAGGCTTAATCAGCAACACAACAAGTGCTAATGGGGCATCGTCCACGTTGGTAACTAAAAATGCCGGTCAACCCATGGTAAATATGTATTTGTATGACGAATTAGGAAGATTAACCCAAAGCACAGTAGATTTCTTTAGCGGCTCTGCTTGGCACAGTATAGCTACAGGTAGTAAAAGTGATTATTATGAACATTTTCAATATGACGAAAACGGAAATATTACAGGTGTAATTAGAAATGCATATTAATATACCGATATACCAATTAAACAATATACCAATGATATGTTTAAATAAAACTTGCAGATTATGAAAAATTCAAATCACTATCTTCTCTCAATTAGCCATTTTTTGTATTCGTATATTGGTACAACTACGTATCGGTACATTGGTACATTGGTATGTTTTTTTATTATTCAACTTTCATTTGCTCAACATGCAATAGATAGCCAAACTTATAATTATACATCGGGCACCAATAAACTAGATCATATTGATGATGCAACCGCAGCTTCTGCTTATGATGATTTAGATGATCAAGCTTCTGGCAATTATAGTTATGATAAAGACGGAAATTTAATCAAGGAAACTACTAAAGGCATTTTAGATATTGATTGGACTACTAGTGGTAAAATAAAACAAGTTAGTGTTGATGATAATAATGATGGTGTTTCTGATAGAACCTTACAATTTAAGTATGATGCAGCAGGAAATCGAGTAAAAAAAATTGAGATTAAAGGCACTTCTACTACCACTTATTACTATATACGATCATCTGCTGGTGAACTTATATCAACTTATAAAGACCAAGGAAGTGGAGCGCAAAGAGAAAACATTTTAATTACTTCAGGAATTGATATTGCTGCATCTAATCTACCTTCAGGAGGAGTTTACACACGAAAAGTAGGATATAAAAATTATGAATTAAAAGACGAAGTAGGAAACGTACGAGTTGTTTTAAACGATGTAAAAGAACCCGTATCTGGTAAAAGTACATTCACCGCTAATGTAAAATATGTAGCCGATTATTATAGTTTTGGTTCTTTACTTCCGGGAAGAAATAGTATAAGCGGATATAAATTTGCCTTTCAAGGAAAAGAAAAAGATGATGAAATAAAGGGAAATGGAGATTCTTATGATTTTGGAGCACGTATATATGATCCTTGGGTAGGCAGATGGTTGAGCATTGACCCTCTAGGAGAAACTACACCTCAACGTACTCCATATAATGGAATGGGAAATAATCCGGTTTTATCAATTGATCCTACTGGTATGAAAGAGTACAAAGACGGGACTATTGCCACAGCAGATTTAGGTCCAGGAGATTGGCTAACTTCTGATAGAGAAAATAATACAGACCGATGGGACAAAGCAAATTGGTATAATATAAGAAATGAACGCGAAAACGAATATGAACCATTTACACAAATTGGGGCATTATACGAATGGGTAAAAGTACAAGAAAAGGCGCAAGGGCATGATTCAAGGTGGATATATGGGGCATCAGGATTAGTAGATGATTTAGCAAGACTTGACCCAGGCTATGACCTTTCACCAGGAGCTTTACAAAATGCATTTGTTTCTCCAGAAATGCAGAGTATGCTTAGAGAATTAAATGTTGCTATCTGTAATTTTGCCATTCACAAATTCAACTATATGTTAGTTCAAAGAGGAGCTGATAACCCAATAAAAGGTATGGAAGCCTATAATTGGGATTTACAATTTATTGTTCAGGAACAAATGGGAGTGGCGCCACCTGTGTATGAAAAGTGGAATAATAATCATCCAGAAGTAATTGCAGAAATGAATAGAATGGTAAAAGGTCAAAGTTTTGGAAGTTGGGGCAATGTTATGCTCGGCACTTTAGGAGCAAACTCAAGTAGTGTACCCCAATTTGAAACGAATGTGATGGATGCTCATTATAGAGTTGATATGCCAATGATGATGCTTTGGTGGGAAATTCATCAATATAATCCTAACCTTCATCCAAGCATAGCAAAAACACCGCTTTTACATTTCCTTCAATCTCAAGAAGGCTTGGGAGTAGAGTATATGCCAAATTATTGGACTGCAGATAAAAAACAAGGAATGAATAAAGGCAAATACAGTAGTATGTTAAAAGCCGGTCCAGAAGATGAAATGTCAGACCAATAGTAAAGGTAAAAATTATGAAATCAACGAATCAACATTTTTATTGGCTATTTATATTATTTGAATTGTTTATTAATTATTCCTTCGCCCAAAAATCATACGATAATTTAGAATACAAATATGTAAGTGGTACCAATAAATTAGATTATGTAAAAGATGCTGTTAGTGCAACAACATATACTGATGATATAGATAACCAAAGTGCAAGCAATTATGCATATGACAGCAATGGGCAACTAATTAAAGATGCGGCAGAAGGTATACTTGATATTGATTGGACTACAAGCGGAAAAATAAAAAAAATAAGTCTTGATGATGGTACAGATGGAATAGCTGATCGTACATTAGAATATAAATATGATGGAGCAGGCAATCGTGTGAAAAAAATTGAAACTGCGGGAGCATCCATTACTACTACTTATTATATTAGAACGGCAGGCGGAAATTTAATTTCTACGTATACTAATAAAGGTAGCGGAACCAGTAGAGATCAAATAATGCTTTTAAATGGAGTAGATAATGTAACATCCAGTATATCTACAACAGGAGTATACACCAGAAAAGTAGGATACAAAAATTATGAATTAAAAGACCTGTTGAGTAATGTAAGAGTTGTTGTAAATGATGTAAAAGAACCGGTATCCGGCAAAAGTACATTTACAGCTAATATTAAATATGTAACAGATTACTATAGCTATGGAGCTTTACTCCCCGGCCGAAACAGTATTAGCGGTTATAGGTTTGCATTTCAGGGAAAAGAAAAAGATGATGAAATAAAAGGCAATGGCGATTCTTATGATTTTGGAGCACGAATATATGATCCTCGTTTAGGAAGATGGTTAAGTATAGATCCACTCGGAGAAACAACTCCCCAACGATCTCCTTATAATGGCATGGGAAATAATCCGGTATTAATGAAAGATGGAAACGGAATGAAAGAATATGCTTCTTATCAAGATTATGTTGCTTCTTTTCCAAGGGAAAGTATAAACAGTGCTAGTCCACTGCTGCGTTTCTTTGGACCAAAATCAGAAGCTGAGTGGGATGGAAGTGATGGCAATTGGTTAGCTTCAGATAGAGAAAACAATACAACACGTTATCAAATTGGGATGGCGACAACTGCTGCAGATTGGGCAGCATCGCAATTTCTTCCTACTGCTAATAACGCTACTGCAACACAACTGTGGTTTGAATTTAGGCAAGGTATGGGGCCAGAATACAGAGTCTTTACTGCTACTGATATTGATGCAAAAGAGGCTCAAGCATCTATTGATCAAGTTAACCCAATGATGAGCCACGATATTAATACTTCTAAGCCTATTATTACTACCGATCAAAGTATAGTTGATATGATGGCGGCTTCTCCTGCAGTAGAAAAAGGTTTAGCTCAATTTTATGCAGCTAATGCTGCAAGTGAAGGAGGAGAATTAATTGAAGCAACTGCTAGATATAATTTTACACCTAATGAAATAACCCCAAGTTCATTATATGAATCTGCTGAAGCACATGCAAATACTGCATTTGGAGCAAACGGTGGTGCTTTACGCTTATTTACCGGTTCGTGTGGCGTAATAGTTACACCCGTTGAAGGTGGAGAATATCTACAAATAACCTTGTACAATGTAACATCAAGAAATTCTTTATTTGTACATCAAATGCCAGATGGAAATAGGCAAAGAGAAGCCGGTAAAAGAATAGAGATGAGTAATACTGGCCAGGTTTATATATTTAAAGTACCTGTTGATCACATGAGGTTATATGATGCACAATTAAACTCTGGCGAAAATAATGCTAAAAAATAACTATCCCCAAACCTGAGTGCCTTCGGTACAATTTTGGCAAATGTCAATTTCTTTTCTTGAGCGAAGTACACTTGCTTTAAATTGGTGATAGGCTTTTCCTTTCCAAACTTCATGAAATGAATTTTGTTTTAAATCGCCCAATTGGTGCTTGGCATCTTTATCAAAACAGCAGGGTACAACTAAGCCATCCCAAGTAATAACACAGGCATGCCATAATTTCCAGCAATGACTTAGAAGTTTATTTTTGATCTCGTATTTTCCATCTTTTCCTTTTTTATAACGAGAATATTTTTCATTATCGGGAATCAGTTCATTGCCTTGTTCATAATCATAAACTTGAGCCGTTTTTAATCTTACTTCGTTTACACCAATTTCTTTACCTAAAGCATATACTTCATCAATTTGGTGTTCATTGGGCTTTACAACTAAAAATTGAAAAATAACATGAGGTGTTTTTGATTTCAGTTCTTTTTTCCATTTAACAATATTTCTTGCTCCTTCTAAAACTTTATCCAATTGCCCTCCAATTCTGTAGGATGAATAGGTTTCTTGCGTAGTACCGTCAATAGATATAATAAGCCTATCTAAGCCTGATTCAATTGTTTTTTTTGCAATATCGTCTTTTAAGAAATGGGCATTTGTAGATGTTGCAGTATAGATGCCTTTATCAGAAGCATATTTAACCATCTCTAAAAATTTAGGGTTGAGATACGGTTCGCCCTGAAAATAAAAAATCAGGTACATTAATTTACCCGAAAGTTCATCAATCATCTTTTTGAAAAAAGTTTGTTCTAACATACCTATAGGACGAGTAAATGCTCGCAAACCACTTGGGCATTCAGGACAACGCAAGTTACACGAAGTAGTAGGTTCAATTGATATACTGATAGGAATGCCCCATTGTATAGGCTTTTTAATCCATTTTGAGATGTAAAAGCTTAAAACCACCTTTAGTGCATTGCCTGCCCTGCCAAATGTAAACTTGGAAAGGAAATTAATTCCATCAGGTATTTTAGCACTTAGGTTCGACATGCGTGGTAAACAAAGATAGCCATTAATTATATAGTAGACATTTGACTTATAAATTCTTCCTTAATTGAAAATGACTCTCCAAATATCTGATTAATATTCAATTCTGGTTTTAAATGCAAAGTATGTATCCCAATTTTATTTGCTCCTTGTATGTGTTGTAAAGAATCATCAATAAACAAAGTCTCATGAGCGATAAATCCGCTATCGTTTAAAACAAAATGAAATACATCTTCATTTGGTTTTCTATAGCCAATTTCATAAGAATAATACACTTTCTTAAATAAATGTGACAAATCTCTAAAACCATGATTTTGTTGAAGTATGTTAGCAAATTCATGAATATGAATTTCGTTTGTATTGCTTAACACAACTATATTATAATACTTATTTAATTCAGCAAGTAATTTTATCCGTTCTTTTGGAACATCTAATAACATCGCATTCCAAGCATTGTTAATTTCACTTGTAGTAATAGTATTGGAAGTGTATTTTAATAGTGTAGTTCTAAATTCATGGGATGAAATTTTTCCCGTTTCAAACAAATCAAATAATTCAGTTTGTTTTATTTGAGAAAAAACTTCATTTATATTTTTTATACCCAATTTTCGAAAAGCATCAACAGTAAGTTGATAATCAATGTTGATTATAACGCCTCCTAAATCAAAAATGATATTTTTTATTTTTTGCATTTGACTCGAATTTTCAAATGCAAAGGTAAAGATTTTGCTTATCGTTTAATTAAAGAAAGCGCTTCTCCTTCTTTATTTTGGTCTGCTAAGGTCCAACTATCTGTTACTGTAGTTTCAAGCCAAACCTTTCCTGATTTTCTAAATACCTGAACGCCTAATCCATAGGCTTCATACAATAATTGTTCAAGCTCAGAAACGGTCATAAGGGGGGTAATATAAAGAAAACCATTTTTATGAACTTTTCTGCAAGTGCCAAGTGTATCGTTATTATTTTTAATCAATTTTTTTGGCGTTCCAATCCCTGTTTTATGAGGGCTTGAAAAAAATTCAATTTTTAAATAGGGGAAAATGCGATTGAATTCTTCTTGAATTTCAAAAATTTTTCGATCATCGCTAATTTTTATTTTCATTTTCATTATTTCTATCATTATTCGTGTAAAACCAATAAAGGAATATGCGCATGAAAAGCCATTTTCTTTGTGCTTGATGCATGAAAAAGAGAGCCAAACCATGAATGTTGTCGAGGAATCATTACTAGCATATCAATTTTTTGTTGAGCAATAAAATCATTAATACCTTCTATTAATTCGGTATTTTCGGTTTTGTGAAAACTATGTTCAACATTATGAAATGTATCTTTCAGCTTTATTTTTTCAGATACAGTATCAATTGTATGAACCATTCCTAATTCAGGCACTACATTAAAAACAAATAAATGAGCTTTAAATAAATTAAGCCATTGCTTTAGAGGATTTAAAACAGATTGACTGTGCAATTCTTTATAATCACTTGCTAATGCAATTTTTTTAATGCTTTTAAATTTTACATTTTGATGGATGGCCAAAACCGGACATGTTGACTTATTCATCAAAGCTGTTGTTGTGCTTCCAATTAGTTTTTCAAATAAATAGCCGCTTCCGTGCATGCCCATTACTATTAAATCAACTTTATTTTCTTTTGCAAATAAATTGATTTCATCAACAGCAAAACCACATTGACATTTACATTCAATATCTATCTCCTTGCCATATTTTGCAGAGATATTTGTTTTTATTTTTTCCAATTCTTTTATAGCTAGTTTTTCCATTTCATCAAGGGATAGCATGGGAACCGGAACTTCTGCATTAACTAAAGGAATTTGATAAGCATGAAATAAAATAATTTTTGCATGACTAAGTTTTGCAATTTCAGATGCATAATCAATTGAATTACGAGAAACCAATGAAAAATCAGTAGGCACAAGAATTGTTTTCATATGTACATTATTTGTTTTTTAAAAGTCATCCCGATGAATCGGGACGCCATTCAATGTTCATCAGTGTTTGTGCAAGGTTCGGTGCATGGCTATTTCATAGTTAGTTTTTAAGCCCTCATATCATCCCTTCCTAAGGGATAAGGGGAAATTATAGAAATCAGATTAAAATAAAAGCACTAATAAATCAATCACAAGAGCAGCTATAGACACCCATACAATCACCCTAGTTGGAACTACCCCTAAAACCATGGTTTCAACCAAAACAGTTGAAAATGCAATGATAGATATTGACACCAAATTTCCTCCAGCGCCAAATGCTGCTGTTAAACCACCTGCACAAGCAACTATAGTAAATACCATAATGGCCATGCCTATTCGATTTTGTTCTGCCCATTCCCAAAATGAAGAAAGAGATGAATTTGTTTTGTTTTCTTCAATAGCAAAAATGCTTGGATTAGTTTTAGTTAAGCTACTCATAGAATAAGTTTTTAAGGTTAATACAATAATTACATATAGTAAATGTATAGTAAGCCTTAAAGCTTATGAATGAGGAATATCAGGAATAGGGATGATTGTAATTAGACAAGCCTAATTATTCATGTTTAGAAGCTTATTGTAATTAACAACAGTAATTAAGCTTCCTTTAATATCAATGAGATGCTCATCTTTAAAATCACTGAGGGTACGAATAGTAGTTTCTGTTGCGGTACCGGCTAAATTTGCCAAATCTTCTCGAGAAATATTCATGCTAAATTGTTGGTCGCTTTCCTTTTTATAACGTTTACTGAGTGTAATTAATGCTTCTGCTACACGCTTGCGAACGGAATTATAGGCAAGCTTAACCAATTGCTCTTCTTTTTCCTCCAAATTATCAGAAATCATTTTAATAAATTTTCGAGATATTTCTGCGTTTTTATAAATAAGAGAAAAGAAATCTTCTTTAGGAATCATGCAAATTTCAGAGTCTTCTAAGGTAGTTGCAGAATCGGTATATTTTTCTTCTTCTAGTAAAGCCAAATAGCCAAAAAAATCGCCCTCCTTATAAAGACCAGTAATAAATTCTTTTCCTTGCTCACTTGTTCTGTATGTTTTTACTTTTCCTTTATTTACCAAAAATATTCCTTTAGGGTAATAGCCTTCTGAATAAATAGTATCTTTTTTCTTATATAGTCTAATAAAATTTTCTTGCGTCAGTTTTTTTAAATCATCAAATCCTTTTGCACTAGACAGAAATTCATTTAGGCCTTCCGAATTTCTTGTAAACTCCTTTTTTATGATCTCATTCTTTTTTAAACGGGTTTCTATGGCATTCATTAACTCTACATCATCAAACGGTTTGGTTAGATAATCGTCAGCTCCCATTTCCATCCCCTTACGCAAATCACTTCTTTCTGCTTTAGCAGTTAAAAAAATAAAGGGAATACTTGATGTATCATTATTTTTTGAAAGCAAGTGCAATACTCCATACCCATCTAGTACCGGCATCATAATATCGCAAATAATTAAATCAGGGCGATCTTTTTGGGCAAGCTCTACTCCTTCTTTTCCATTTTTTGCTGTTAAAACATTATAATGGGCAAGCTTTAATATTTCGGCTGTATTTTCACGTACGTCATTATTATCTTCTATTAGTAGAATCTTTTTCATATGTATATAATTTATTTTTTAGCAGTCATATGGAATACGCCATGTTACATTCATTAGTGTTTGTGCACCGTTGGTGCATGGCTATTTCATATGTAGATAATTTGTTTGTTAAAGTCACATGGAACCTGCATGTTCTATTTTCATCACTCTTTGTGAAAGTATATTACATGCAGGGGTCATTGTGGGATAATTATAGTAAATGTTGTTCCTTTGTTTTCTTCGCTTTCGAAATTGATAGAGCCATTCATTAATTCTGCATATTTGGCTACAATATTTAATCCTAGTCCTGTGCCTTGGATATGTGTTGCATTATGTCCTCTGAAAAATCGCTCAAACAAATGTTTTTGATCTTGTTCTGAGATTCCTATTCCTTTATCTTTTACAGAAATTTTTATAAAAGAATTTTGTGTTTCTGTTTTCACTTCAATTGATTTTCCTTCCGGAGAAAATTTTATAGCATTTGAAATAAGATTGAATAAAATGTTCTTTAATAATTTTTTATCCAACAGCCCTATTTCATTACCCACATGCTCATGAATTATACTTTGACCATTTATAGCTAGGGCTTGCATTTCACTTATAGTATCTGCCACAAAGGACTTTATATGCATATCTTCGGGCATATTTTCAATTTTTCCTTCTTCTAATTTACTTACTGATAAAAAGTCATTTAAAATGTCTGTTAAATTATTGATGGATGTTTTTATTTTTCCCACATGCTTATGCTGACTTTCTTTATCATTTTGATCACCATATTTAGTTACCAAAGAAAGGCTTGATAACATGGTGGTAAGGGGAGTTCTGAATTCATGAGAGGCCATTGATACGAAACGAGATTTTAATTCATTTAGCTCTCTTTCTTTTTCAAGTGCATTTTTTAAATCAAGTTTGGTTTTTTCTAATTCTTCAATAGCCTCTTCAAGAATAAGGGTTCTGTTTTTTACTTGCTTTTCTAATTCAGCAGAATAGTTTTTTAGTTTGGTTTCTGCTTGTCTGCGTAAAGTAATATCAACAATAAATGCAATTACAAATTTTTCTTCAGATGCAGAATATGGGCTCAAACTTATTTCAACCGGAAATTCTGTTCCATCTTTTTTTAATCCAAAAAGATCTATTCCAGCCCCCATTGAACGGGCATGGGGATGTTGATTAAAATTTTCTCTTAAGCCGGTATGATGATTGGAATATCGCTTGGGAATTAATTTTTCTATTTTTTCTCCAATGAGCTCGTTTTTTGTATACCCAAAAAGCTTTTCTGCACTTGGATTAATGCGTATAATTTCTCCTTTTGAATTTACTACCAAAATACCTTCAGTAGCAAATAAAAAAAGTGCTTCAATGCCTTCTTTACTTTCCATTTTATTGTTAAGAATGTTCATTGCGAAATTACACAATTAAAAAAGAAACAAAAGTAGAGCGCTTAGATAAAATGTAGTATGATAAAAATCATATACGGCAAAGAGAAAGATCATTGAATACTTCTCTTTTACAGAAGAAATGTATAATTTCGCAGACTTAATAGTTGAATTATATTTAAAATAAATCAACAGGGCCTATAGCTCAGCTGGTTAGAGCACCTGACTCATAATCAGGTGGTCCTAGGTTCAAGTCCTAGTGGGCCCACTAAAAAAGCCAATCATTTGATTGGCTTTTTGCTTTAAACCTCACCCCATCCCTCTTCCTTTTCAAGGAGAGGGAGAGTTTGGAATCTTTTAATGCATAAAATTATATAAATCTCTATTCTTATTCTTTACGGCTTACTTCTTAAAATCATCACATAGCCTGCTAAAGGAGTACCGGCATAATTAAATTGTTGGATAGGCATAGATTTATTTTGTATAATATTAATTTCAGGAGCGTCAAAAACATAATAATAAGTTCCATCTGAAAGTTTATTGCCATTCCAACTGTTATCGTAATTTTTGTTTTCATACACCAATCGCCCCCATCTGTTATAAATTTTTAAATTACTATTGGGATGCATGTATAAATTTTCGATATAAAACTGATCGTTAATATCATCTCCGTTAGGTGTAAATACATTAGGGATATTTACATCACACACTACATAAACAGTAACTGAATCAGTTGCTGTTCTGTTGCCACATGAATCACTCATGTATACGTAGTACATTTTGGTTGTATCAGGACTTACTGTAATACTACTACTTGTTGCTCCATTGCTCCAGAGGTAAAATAAATTTCCATCACCACCATTTGCATTGGCAGTTAAATCGGCATTATCTCCTTTACAAATGGCAGCATTAGCAGCATTTACATCTGCAAAAACTGATATTTTTTCTGAATTGATTATTTTTACTACGGCTGAACCTTCACTAATACAAGCTGTATCATTACTAATGGTTAATATAAAATCTTCAACAGCTTCAGATATTGTATCAAACAAAGTAGAAACAGTAATTGTATAACTTGTTTGTCCTGCAGGAATAACAATAAAATCAGGCAAAGTATTATAATCACTTCCATTTGTTGCTGCACCACTTGCACTTAAAAGAACAATTAAATCACTTCCTGAAATATTGGCCGATCGATTAATTTCAAATGAAAAATCACCACAACCTTCTATAACAGATAATGTATCTCCATTTATGCCGAATGGTTGAGAAATGGTAATCTCTTTAGAAATACAATTGGTAACATTAAATTGAAAATCTCTTTTATTGGTTGAAAGTAACTGCCCGTTTCTATATTCAGATACGCATATGCCAACAACAAATTGCCCCACATAATTTGGGGTACCTGTTAAAAGACCCGTTTGTGAATTAATGGACAATACCGGACTTGAGCTCAAAGGAAATGATCCTGAATAAGGAAATATAAATGTTACATAATTATACGGAGGAGGATCTGCTTGAAAAGGTTGGGTTTGAGATCCATCAAATGTATATGGATCGCAAAGTGAATAAACCAAAGAATCTCCATCTGGATCGATGGCTGAATGATCGAAACTCAATGGCTCATTATTACAAATTACAATAGGCGGGAAATCGAAGTAATACGGACTACTATTGGTTTTAGCAACACTAGTATCCGGTATTTGAATAGTATAAGTTGAACCAATAGAAGACGGATCAACTATATTATCAATTGAGCTATTTCTACAGCATCTTTGGTAAGTGAGCGTATATCCGCCAAGTATAGGTGGAAGATTAACGGTAGTTGTATAATCTGCTTCTTCAACACAAATGCCTGCAGGTACTGTTAAACAGGGGTTATCTACATCCGGCAGCACCGTGGTTATAGTTGGTGTGCTTAATGAAAGTGTTTGCAGGTAATTATTATTGCCATCAAATATTGAAATATAGGCAGGATCGTCAAATCCTGTGGCTGAATTGCAATCTCTATATATTTTTAAAGTAATAATGTAATCATTATTAGATACATATTGGTAATATATCTCACCACCAACAATGTGAGTTGCCATTACTGAAATAGAATAATAAAATGTAATTAACAATAATATAACTTGTCTCATTAATTTGATGTTGGTAATACAATAGACAAATATAAGGTAGCCGGGGTTAGCTAGGAAATAAAATAAAATTTAAAGTTCGGCAGAAATACCTCTTTATTGAAAAACTTTTTTAGAGAATTATCAGTCTTCATTCTCGATATTCCTGTTAAATTATCATAATTGTTCTGTAATTCTACTCATTGAAATAAAAATTAAAACTAATTTTGCATTCCCATTTCTCTGTATTTATTAAAAAACAATCAAAATTTAATAGTATGAAAAAAATATTTTTTTTAGTTGCAGGTTTTATCTCATTATGTTCATTAACAAATGCTCAAACTGCAGATGATGTAGTGAATAAATATGTTGAAGCAGTTGGCGGAAAAGATAAACTGACCAATGTTAAATCTGTTAGGCTAACAGGAAAAATGCCGGCCGGACAAGGCATGGAATTTCCTTTTACCATCACTATAAAAAACCAAGAAGCCATGCGTTTTGAAATGACTATTCAGGGAAAATCTCTGGTACAAGTAATACAAGGTGATAGTGGATGGTCTATTAATCCATTTGCTTCTATGGGTGGGAAAGCTGATGCAGAACGTATGACCCAAGATGAAGTAAAAGAGCAAGACGATCAATTAGATATTACCGGTGAGCTTTTTGATTATAATAAAAAGGGATATGCTATCGAATTTATGGGAAAAGAAGAAGTTGAAGGAACAGATGCTTATAAATTAAAAGTAACTAAAAAAGACAATGAAGTTTTTTATGACTTTGTTGATGCAGAATCAAATTTACTTATTAAACAAGAAGCTGTTCGCAAAATGCAGGATAAAGAAATAAAAGTGGATACTTATTTTTCTAATTATAAATTGGTAGATGGCATTATGTTTCCATTAACTATTTCTGTTAAAGCTCCTGAAATGGGAGATGCTGCTACTCAAACCATGAATTATGATACCGTTGAATTTAATGTTTCGGTTGATAATAGCATGTTTAAAATGCCTGCTAAATCGTAATACCCCTCTCTATCTCTCCCCAAAGGGGAGAGGAGAATTTTATAGCCATTTGTTTTAATTTAATTGCAAGCTTACCGCAAGAATAAACATTTTATAAACTTGTTTGATAAAATATTCAACGTATGAAATTTAAGATGAAGTACCCTCAGCGCACCAGTTCCTCCCCTTTGGGGAGGTTAGGAGGGGTGTTATTAGCTTTTATTTTCTATTCAACTATTTCCAATGCTCAATCCGACATAAAAATTACGTCAGGCATGTTTGGCGCTATGGAGGCCAGAGCTATTGGTCCTGCTGTTATGGGAGGCCGTACAACCTGCATTGATGCCGTTAGCAAAGAGCCGCGTATTATATATGTAGCAACTGCAGGTGGTGGTGTTTGGAAATCAACAACCGGTGGAACAATATTTAAATCAATTTTCGATAAATATACTCAGTCTATTGGTTGTTTAACCATTGATCAAGCCCATCCTGATACGGTTTGGGTTGGCACGGGAGAATCAAACATGCGTAACAGTGTTTCGGTTGGTGATGGTTTATACAAAACAACTGATGGAGGTACTAATTGGACTAAAGTTGGACTCGATAGTACGGAACACATCGCCAAAATAGTTATTCATCCTAGCAATAGCAATATAGTTTATGTGGCTGCTCCCGGACCATTATGGAGTGATAGTAAAAATAGAGGTCTTTATAAAACTACTGATGGTGGCAAAACCTGGGAAAAAATTTTATATGTAGATGAAAAAACAGGCTGTGCCGATGTAATTGTAAATCCAAATAACCCCGATATTATTTATGCCGCCATGTGGCAGTTTCGCAGAACGGCTTATTCATTTGATTCAGGCGGAAAAACAAGTGCGCTTTATAAAAGTAGCGATGGTGGTAAAACATGGAAAAAATTGCAAAATGGTTTGCCTAAAGAAGACTATGGAAGAATAGCTTTAGCTATTGCTCCAAGTGAACCGAACAGGTTATTGGCCATTGTTGAGTCTCAAAATACAGGTCTTTATCTTTCTGAAGATGATGGAGAAAATTGGAAACAACAAAGTACAACAAGTAATGTTGCATCACGCCCATTTTATTTTAGTGTAATAAAAGTTGATCCTAAAGATGCAAAACGAGTGTATCGTCCTGCATTTACACTTTCTATCAGTAGCGATGGAGGTTTATCGTTTGAAGATGCTTCTATGGAAGGCGGCTGGATACATTCAGATCATCATGCCTTATGGATTGATCCTAATAATACTTCTCATTTGTTATTGGGTACAGATGGTGGAATTTATATGTCGATGGATAGGGGAAACAATTGGCTCTTTTTAAATAATATTCCCGTTTCGCAATTTTATCATGTAGCAGTTGATATGCAAAATCCATACAATGTATATGGAGGTTTGCAAGATAATGGTTCATGGACAGCTCCATCGCAAAGTTCAGGTGGAATTAAAAATGGTGATTGGAAAAATATTGGTGGGGGAGATGGATTTTCTGCTTTGCCCGATTTACTCGATAAAGATATTGTGTATAGCGAATCTCAAGGAGGAGAAATGAATCGCGTAAACAGAAAAACCAATGAATCTCAAGGCATACAACCACAACCCTTAACAGGAGAGCCAAAATTGCGTTTCAATTGGAATACGCCTATTGTACAAAGTCCGGGTAACCTTGGAAAAATTTATACCGGAGCACAATACTTGTACAAAACCTATAACAAAGGCCAAACATGGGTTCGTATTTCTGCTGATCTTACTACTAATGATCCTGCAAAACAACAACAAGAAAATTCGGGCGGTGTAACGGTAGATAATTCTTCAGCAGAAAATCATTGTACTATTTATGCTATTTGCGAATCACCTAAAGATTCAAATATGATATGGGTAGGAACGGATGATGGCAATTTGCAAGTTACATTAGATGGAGGAAAAACGTGGACAAAAGTAAATCAAAATATTAAAGGGCTTCCATCACAATCATGGGTTACGAGTATTGAAGCTAGCAAATTTGAAGCCAACACAGTTTATGCAACTTTCGACAATCATACACGAGGAGATCTTACAACTTATTTATTCAAATCAAGTGATGCAGGAAAAACATGGCAAAAACTTTCTTCAACAGATTTTCATGGCTATGCCAATAAAATTAAAGAAGATTTAGTGAGTCAAAATTTATTATTTCTAGGCACCGAAACTGGATTATTTGTTACACTTGATGGTGGGCGAAATTGGGCACAAATGAATTCAAAACTTCCCAATTGTGCTTATCGCGATATGGTTATTCATCCTAAAACAAATGATTTGGTTTTGGCCACTCATGGTAGAGGTATTTTAATTGTTGACGATATTTCTCCCCTAAGACAAATTTCTTCACAAGTAATACAATCAGAATGTACTATTTTAAATACCCGACCTACACCCGTTTCAAATGGGCATTATGATGCGGCTTTTCCTAATGCCGGAGGCTTTGTTGGAGCCAATTCAACTGAAGAAGCAAGCATTGTTTACTATTTAAAAGAAAGGGCAACAGTAGGTGATTTAAAAATTGAGATTTATGATACAAACAATCAATTGATTCAATCTATTCCCGGCACAAAAAGAAAAGGGATAAATCGTGTAACATGGGGCATGCGCAGTAAACCGCCTCGTGTAGCACTGGGCGCCACAATGGATATGGCAGGTTTTTTTGCACCGCTTGTTGATCCCGGAACGTATACCGTTAAATTAATTAAAGGAGATAAAACTTTTACCGGTACTATGGCATTAGTTGCTGATCCTATTTCTGATCATTCTACTGCTGATATTGACTTACAGAAAAAAACGGTTAAAGAAATTTACAATCTAGAAGAAGATTTGGCTTTTCTTGTTCAGCAGATAGTGAACTTAAAAGATTCGGCCAATGCTTATGCAAGTGTAAATAAAGATCCTTTGAAAAAATCTTTAATCCAATATGCCAGCAAACTAGAAGACATTCGTAAAACACTTGTGGCAACTAAAGAAAGCAAAGGTATTACAGGAGAAGAACGCATACGCGAAAATTTAAGCAAGCTGTATTATTATGTAGTTTCTTATGAAGGCAGACCAACAGATTCTCAATTAGACAAGCTCGAAAAAATGAAAAAAGAATTGGCTGATGCGCATGTAAAAGCAGAGGAGTTATTTACTAAAAATCTTATTGCCATCAATTCTCAATTAGCAAAAATAAATGCAGGTAAATTGGTTTTATTAAGCAAGCAAGATTTTGATGCTAGCGCTCCCTATCAAATCAATAAAACTTCAGGGCAAAACTGGAAGTTTTTTGAGAATGAAGAATTGGATAACTGATATTTTAGAGAAATTATTTAGACACGAATTTCACAAATTATTACGAAGCAAATATTGAGAGAATTCTATTTTATAGTAGAATTATAATTAGACTTCTAGTTATTGGCTTCTTTCTCCAATTCCTTTTTCAAAACTTTTGCATCCAATACAAAAGTTCCAAAAGGAAGTAAAGATGCTACAAATGCAAGTAATGTTTGTTTCAATTCCCATTTGTATTTTGAATGTACTTGTTTAAGAAAAACAACAAAGAGAATAAAAAACACGCCATGAATCCAGCCACAAATTTTAACCGGAAGCGGATTGCCTGCAATATATTTTATTGGCATGGCAATACCCATTAATACTAAAAAAGAAATGCCTTCTAATAGGGCAATGGTACGGAAACGGTTTAATGGAGTATTCATTCGTTTTTATCTTTTATTAAATTTAAAAAATACAATAGTTAGGATTACTAGTAATAAAACAGAGAGTAGAATATAAGGTAGACTCCAATTGGTTTTTATTGAGGTATTATTTCCAATAACAACAAAATCTGCCCAATAATATGGGTTTGAGGTAAGCTGATCTGAATTGGAAAGAAAATTTAATTTTGCTTCTCTGATGGCTCGCGATTTACTTTTTCCCATTTTCAATTGCTTTAAAAAATCAATCATAATTTTGGATGTACTTAAATCATCCGCCTTCCATAAGCTCATAACCATGCTTGGGCAACCTGCATATCTAAATGCTCTTGCTAAGCTAGAAACACCTTCGCCCTTTATCAATTTTCCATTACCTGTATTGCAAGCACTTAAAATAGCAAGATTAGCATTAAGTGTAGTATTATACAATTCATACACATTTAAAAATTCGTCATCTGTAGTACTATCCCCTTCATTAGAGAAAAGTAATTTTGAATTTAAAGGAATAGAGTCATCAATTAAGGCGTGCATTGCCAAATGAATAATATTATAATCTTTAGCATATGACTTAAAATACTCTTCTTTTGCGTTGTCATCTAAATAAATTGTTCCAGAATATATTTCGTTAGCTTGAACAACTTCTTCTTTGTTTGCTTTTAATTCGGTAGGGCTGCTTCTAAAGCTAGAAAAACTTTCTAACTTGTTTGATTCTGCAAATAAACTATTGTTGTAAGATGGAGCAAAACCCAAGTATTCCTTCTCTGCACTATTTTCTTTAGTATAATCTTGTTCTAAAACAGAAGCTGAATATCCATAACTGATACTATATTTTTTTATTAAATAAGAGAGGTTCTTATAGTTTCTGTTTTCTAAATCGGCCGGATTTGTTAGCAAAAGATCAAACGATAAATAATTTAATATATCGTCAGGAACAAGAATTAAATCAGTTTTATTAGCTATGATTTTTTTTACCTCCAGAGGAAAGAGTGTTAAATAAATTGCATTTGCGGCTATACAGAACTCTTTATATGCTTTTTTCGGGTTATTTAAGGAATAAGAAATATCAGATACATAATTTCTAATCATTTGAATATTGTGCATAAATGAACTGTCAAGATTCATTTTTTTTAATACTGTTTCAGAATCTGTAACTGCAAAAATGTAAAGATTACTTCCTGTAAAAGCATATTCTATGTAAGCAGAATTTTTATCTAATATATTTTTTTTAATGTAGTTTATAGAAGTAAAGGTGGTTTTATATTTCAAATTATAATATTCAGGATAGTTTTTCTCAAGTTGACTAAGAAATTGAGAATAGTTTGATTTAAGTGTGAGTAATTCTTCTTTCCATAATTTAATTTTATCCTTATTTGACAAATTATCTTCTTCTCCGATTAATCTCTCATAGGCTGATATTTCTCTTTTTAAACTGTCTTCTATTTCTATTGAGTTTTTAGGAATATGAGCCATTTCCTTTGCCCTATGTTCATTTAAGGAGGATAAAAGTATCATGGCCTTTGTTTGCTCTACTATATTGAAAAAATTATCCAAATAGCTTTGCTTTCCAGTAGAGGTATATAGAGAATAGGCTACAGTTGTTGCACTACTATCCAAGTTATCTAATTGTAATAATAGTTCTGATTTTGATACATTATCAGTATAAAACACCAAACATTTATTGGTATATTCTAATGCTAACTGATAGGTTTGTAATGCTAATTCTAAATGGTTGGTTATAGTATCACATTTACTTAGTATCTCCGCTTTTAATGTTAAAGCATCAAGGGCGTGTGGAGAAAGTTTTAAATTCTCAATCTTGGGATTACTTAATATTGATCTCTCTTTAAAATTATTTTCTGCAATTTTAAAAAAGCTGTATATATTCTGTAAGGCTTCATTATACTTTTTATATTCATAATAAATATTAGCTATTTTATAATAGCAATCTGCTAATTTAATGTTTTTATTATCGTAGGTAGATTTGTATATTTCTAATGATTTATTGGCAAATGTAAGTGCAGCAACAAAATCACCTTTTTTACGGTATAAGTCGGCAATATTATCATAATTAACAGCCAAATCAATAAACCCTTCTCCGTAGTTCTTTATTAATAATGCTGTTGATTTATTATAACACTCCAAGGCCTTATTATATTCTTTTTTTTCAGCATAACAGATACCAACCATACTATAATCTCTGCCTACATTAGGAGAATTATCGCCAAAAATCTTTCTGTCGATTTCTAATTCTTTCGTATTATATATAAGGGCTTTGTCCCAATTTTCCTTTGCTGAATATATGTTAGCCAATTCTCCATAAATACTAGATATTTGATGATGCACTTCACCAAAATTTTCTATTGAAATATCAAGAGCCAATTGAACATATTCAAGGGCCTTTGAATAATCTCCACTTTTAAAATAATCATCGCCAATATTTTGATAGGCAATAGCAATAGACGGATGACGATCTCTCAAATCCTTTTTTAACAAATGCAATGCTTTAAATGTAAGTTCAAAGGATTTTGTCAAGTTTCCTTTTCGTGCATAAATGGTTCCTAAGCCAATATAACTGTCTGCCAAGCTAACTTTGTTCGAAGAAGATTCCTTGATACGTATGGCTTTTTGATGGTATTCTATAGCTTTATTAAAATCCCCTTTGTCTTCATATACATAGGCCATTTGACCATAAATAATAGCTAATTTTTTTCTATTAGTAGTATCAGATTTTATTAATTCATATGCTTTAGTATAAAAAATCAATGCAGAATCTAAGTTTGATTTATAGAGCAAAAGCGTACCAAAATCTCTGTAAATATTTGAAGTTAGTACCGGATATTTATTTGCTAAAGCAATGTTAAGTGCGCTTACATATTGTTCTTTTGCTGATTCAAAATCATCCAACATAAAGTAATTGGTACCCACTAACCAGATACATCTTACAAGTTGTTCTGTATCATTTTGTTTTTTAGCAATTTCTGAAGCTTGTTTAAAAACATCAATGGCTTTTTTATAATCTCCATTGTCAACATAAGATTGGGCACTATCAATTAAGGTATTTAAATTATCTTGTTTTTCTTTTCCAAAAATAGTTGATGTACAAAAACAAATTGACAGACAAAATAGAATTAATCGCATGGTAAATTTTTAGTTTTAATAATTTTCACTAAGGTTGAAATTAGCAAAATTTATTCTTGTACCTATTAGATATTATATCGAATAAAAATATTCTATTTTTACAAAATGCGAATCGATAAATTTTTATGGTGTGTGCGTTTGTTTAAAACACGAAGTCTTGCTGCTGAAAATTGCAGTAAAGAAAAAGTTTATATTAATGGAAGCCTTACAAAATCGTCACGCATAATTGCTGTAGGAGATTCTTTTGCTGTAAAAAACCTACCCATTTGGAAGACCTATAAAGTTATTGGTATACCTAAAACCCGTGTTGGAGCAAAATCATTGTTTGAATTTATTATTGAAACAACGCCTAAAGAAGAATTGGATAAACTAAAAATGGTTCAAGAAATGAATAAACTTAATCACTCTCTTGGAATAAAAGGTAGGCCCACAAAAAAGGACAGAAGAAACTTAGATGAGTTTTTAGAGTATTAAAAATTACCTCACTACCCATTTGCAGATAACTAGCACTTCTAATTCAGATGGATACACATTTCTATTCCCTAGAATAATCTACTATATTTATAAAATGTTTAAGAGCTATTCTAAACAGTATAAAAATATTAGACATGAAAAACTCAAAACTATTACTTATCCTTCTCTTATTTTTCAATCTTAACAATTTTTCTCAAACTTTTAAATGGGCTAAAAATATTGGAGGATCATTAGATGATGGAGGTTATTCGGTTGTTGCAGATAAATTAGGTAATGTTTATACCTCAGGTATATTTACCGGAACGGTTGATTTTGATCCCGGCACAGGAACAAGCTATTTAACCTCAGCAGGAGGAGGAGATGTTTTTATTTCAAAACTTGATTCAGCAGGAAATTTTATATGGGCAAAAAGTGTTGGAGGTTCTTCAACCGATTATGGATACAGTTTAGCATTGGATTCATTAGAGAATATTTATGTAACGGGCATATTTAGTGGAACTGCTGATTTTAATCCAAGCTCCAGTACGTATAATTTAAGTTCTGTAGGTAGTTATGATATGTATATCTTAAAATTAGATTCATCCGGTAATTTTGTTTGGGCTAAGAAGATTGGTGGTACATCTTATGATTATGGATATGAAATTGCCCTAGATCAACAAGGGAATGTATATACTACCGGATACTTTCAGTCAACAGCAGATTTTGATCCCGGATCAGGTACTACAAACCTAACCTCATCAGGAAATTACGACATGTTTATTTTAAAATTAGATGCTTCGGGCAATTTTTCATGGGTAAAACAAATTGGAGGAACAGAATATGAAAATGGTTTTTCAATAACAATTGATGCGACTGGCAGTATTTATACTACGGGCTATTTTGGCGGAACAGTAGATTTTGATCCGGGTATTGGAACAAATAATTTAACATCTTTAGGCAATGAAGATGTATTTGTATTAAAATTAGATGCTTCTGGGAATTTTGTATATGCTAAAAGTTTCGGAGGAATTTCTTACGATAATGCCAAGTCAATTGTGGTAGATAAATGGGGCAATCTTTATTTTACGGGATCTTTTTACGGTACGGTTGATTTTGATCCCAGCACAACAGGTACATACAATATAAGCCCTGTTGGTGGTTATGATATTTTTATTTTAAAATTAGATTCTGCTGCCAATTTTAAATGGGCAAAAAGTTTAGGAGGAACATCTGATGATATAGGAGAATCAGTGGCCTTAGATACTACTGGTAATGTATTTACTACAGGTTATTTTGCAGATGAAGAAATAGATTTTGATCCGGGAACGGGATCTTACAATTTAACATCAAAAGGGAAAAGCGATGTTTTTATTTTAAAATTAGACTCGGCAGGAAATTTTATATGGGCAAATGCTATGGGCGATCTTTATCACGATTATGGATTTTCTATAAGTATTGATACCGAAGATAATTTATATGCAACAGGCAGTTTTTACGGAACCATAGATTTTGATCTGGGGGCAGGTGTTTATTATCTTAGTTCTAATACATCAGATTATAAAGACTTGTATATTCTAAAAATGAATGTTGCACCTAAAGATACCGGAACGGGAGGTGGGAGTGGAATTATAGAAAATTATTCCCTAAATAAAATTAGCGTTTTCCCTAATCCAATAAATGAAAATTTTACCATTAATTTGGGTTCTAGAAAAGAAAAAACAAGTATTACGATAACTGACATAGCCGGTAAAATAATTAGTAAAAATATTTACAAACAAAGTCAAATACTAAACACAACCTTAGATGCGCCATGCGGAATTTATTTTGCAAAAATTAACACAGGCAATAACCAAGCTGTTATTAAGCTGGTAAAACAATAATTACAAATAGGCTTTCGTATCTTTTATTGCTATTTTTGTTTTTATAAACTATCCAATATCAATGAATACAAGCTCTGCATTAACGCTACAAGAAATTCAAGATTTCAAAGGAAAATATCCCAAACAACTTTGGTATTTGTTTTTTTCAGAGATGTGGGAACGTTTTTGTTTCTATGGAATGAGAGGCATGCTTGTTCTTTTTATGGTAGACAAAGTAGTTGGCCTTCAAATGAAAGACGATGCCGCTAATCTTCAATATGGGGCTACGCAAGCATTTGTTTATGCATTTACATTTATTGGAGGATTATTTGCCGATAAAATATTGGGTTTTCGTAAATCTCTTTTTTGGGGTGGTATACTCATGATTGTAGGCAGTTGTATTTTAGCTTTTGATCCTCATAATTTTTTCTTTCTTGGAATTAGTTTCACCATCATTGGAACAGGGTTTTTTAAACCCAATATTTCTACTATGGTGGGTACGCTTTACAAAAATGGTGATTCTAGAACCGATGCCGGTTTTTCTTTGTTTTATGCGGGCATTAATGTGGGCGCACTATTGGGAGGATATGCATGTGTGGTAGTGGCTAAAGAATATTCCTGGAATTTAGCCTTTGGCTTAGCAGCAATTGTTATGACTATTAGTTTGGTCACTTTCATTTTTACTCAAAAAACATTAGGGCCAATTGGTTTACCTCCGGTATTAGAAAAAAATAAAAGTTGGTACGAATATGCTGTATATATAGGCTCATTAGGTCTTATACCTATTATAATGGCAATGGTTTCTAAAACAGAATATACCGATTGGTTTATGTACATCATTGGTCCTTGTACGCTTGTTTATATCCTTTATGAAATGCGCAGTTTTTCTGCGGCAGAAAATAAAAAACTTTTTGCTGCACTCGTCTTTATTATTTTCTCTATTTTATTTTGGGCATTTTTTGAGCAAAGCGGAGGATCATTAAGTTTATTTGCAGCCTCTCATTTAACGGATAATGTTATGGGAATTCCACTAGATCCTAATGGCGTAAATAACTCTTCTAATTCTCTTTTTGTTATCATTTTTGCTGCTTTACTTGGAATGGTTTGGATATGGATGGGCAAAAGAAAAATTGAACCGAATACCCTGATTAAATTTGGGCTGGGTTTTTTATTTTTAGCAGCAGGTTTTTACATTTTTTATTATACTAAGTTTTTTGCTGATGCCAATGGAGTTACCTCTTTAAACCTTTTTACATTCGGTTGGTTCATTATTACATTTGGAGAATTGTGCTTATCTCCGATTGGGATGTCGATAATGACTAAACTTTCTCCTAAACGAATGCAAGGCGTAATGATGGGTATGTGGTTTTTAGCAAGTGCATACGGTCAATATGCTGCCGGAATTTTAGGTGCAGGTATGGTAAATCCAAATGAAAATGCTACAGCAAGCGAGAAGCTGGTTTCTTATACGGATGGTTATTACCAATTGGCAATATATGCTCTTATAGCAGGCTTAGTATTAATTATTATTTCACCTTTTGTGAAAAAAATGATGGGAGAAGTGAAATAATTAGATCATGTGGTGATTAGCTAATGACAATAAACAATATAATTTGTAATTTCTATGATAAAAGCACTAAGGGTTGTTATAATTACCATACTTAGTTTTATAACACCATCAGTCTATTCGCAAACTATTAAGTGGTTATCTTTTGAAGAGGCTGTAAAGCTGAATGAAAAAAATCCTAAAAAATTTATTATTGATATTTATACCGATTGGTGTGGTTGGTGTAAAAAAATGGAGGCAAGCACTTATACCAATCCTGTTATTATTGATTATGTGAATACCTATTATTATGCTGTAAAACTAAATGCAGAACGCAGGGATACCGTTATTTTTCAAGGCCATACTTTTGTTAATGAAAATAAAAACGGAAGCCATAGCACACATCAATTAGCAGAAGCTTTGTTAAACGGAAAAATGTCCTATCCTACTACTGTTTTTATGAATCAGAAGTATGAACTACTTTCTCCGGTAGCAGGCTATCTTACTCAAGAAGATTTAGAACCCATACTTAGTTTCTTTGCTTTAGATAAATACCTTAATACAACTTACGATCTTTTTAAAGCCGGTTTTGTAAGTAAAATTAAGCCTATTCAAACAGCTCCAACTCTTACCAAATAAAAATGTTTGATAAGCTATCTTATAGAACAGTTATTGGCACAATTCTTTTTTTTGCACTCGTAAAGCTTCTAGTTTTATTTTATTTTGTTCATAATTTTCAATTATGGGAAGATCATTATATTGCTCTCAATATTTTAAAGGAAAAGAGTTTTTATATTTATTCTGATGGCATAAAATGCTACAGTTATCAATTTCCTGTTTATCCATTTTTATTAGCTGTCATTTATTTTATTTCTGGAATATCTCCAATAACAGTTGCTATTTTTCATATTATCCTATCATCTTTTACAGCCTGGTTTATTTATAAGGTTTGCCTTTTTTTTACTGAATATTTTCAAGTTTCAGAATGGATTTTGAGAAAAAAGAATACGGTTGCTTTTTTTAGTGCACTGGGGTTTATTTTACATCCGGCAATTGTATACTATTCTTTAATACAAATTCATCCCTTTACGCTAGATATATTCATGCTATTTTTTTCATTGTACCTGATGACGAAATACATTGAAAACAAAAACTATTTGCCTTTTTATATTTTAACCATTGGTTTAACCGTTTTAACAAGAGGAACATTAGTTGTAAGTACAATTCCTTTGGTAATTATTTTGTGGGAAAAAGAAGGTTTTATAAAAATGACAAAGCAAATATTAATAATTGGCTTATTAGCATTTTTAACCAATACGCCTTGGCTCATTCGTAATTATTACAAAGATGGAATAATAGGTTATCAATCTATTGCACCCAGAAATTTGTGGGTAGGCTCTCTTAAAAATGGAGAAGGCAGTAATTATTTATTGAATGGGAAAAATTATTACCAAGAACTTAGTCAAGCAGATATTGTAGCATTACAAAAATTAAATCCTAAAGAGCAATATGATTTTTTTACAGATAAATGGAAAAAAAATATTTCAGATGATCCAATAGGTTTTGCAAAATTATTTCTGCTAAAGCTCAATAATTTTTGGTTTTTTAGGCAGCATATCGGCAACGAATATTCTGATACCCTAAAAAAAATGATTCCGGTTTATAAAATGGTTTATCTCATCATTCTTTTACTTGCTTGTATTGCTGTATTTTTTATGGGATGGAGAGTAATCGCACTGATTTGTATTCCAATTGTTCTATCTCTTATGCAGGCATTTTTTTATGTAGAAACCAGACACAGGTTAATTATTGAACCTATCTTAATTTATTTGGCGATTATCACATTGTTTACTTTTATTGTTAAACTACAAAGCAAGATCAACGCATTTCCCTCTCCTTCGGAGAGGGATTAAGGGAGAGTTCTACATTCTTTCCGGAACATCAATGCCCAATAACTTTAAAGACGATTTAAGTGTTTCGCTCACATATTGCGAAAGCAATAATCTAAAAGAAATCAACTGGGCTGATTCAGCTTTTAATATGGGCAATTCTTGATAAAACTGATTGTATTCTCTTGTTAAATCATAAATATAATTTGCCACTAAAGCAGGACTATACAATTGTGCTGCTTGCTGCACAATTTCAGGATAGGTATACAATAATTTAATCAATTCTTTTTCTTTTTTTGCCAATTGCAATGGAAATTCTTTTGCATTGGGCTGTACATCATTTAATGCTGCTTTTTTTAATAATGATCTTACACGTGCATAGGTATACTGAATAAACGGTCCTGTGTTTCCATTAAAATCAATGGATTCTTCGGGATTAAAAACCATTCGTTTTTGAGGATCAACTTTTAAAATAAAATATTTAAGTGCTCCCATTGCAAGAGTCTTAAATAATTTATTGGCATCCTCATCACTTAATTCATCTGCCTTACCTAGTTCTTTTGATATTTTTCTGGCAGTATCAATCATTTCTGTCATTAAATCATCGGCATCAACAACGGTTCCTTCGCGTGATTTCATTCTGCCACTTGGCAAATCAACCATGCCGTAAGCAAAATGATAAATAGCATCGGCCCATGCATAGCCCATTTTTTTAAGAATAAGCGCCAAAACTTTAATATGGTAGTTTTGTTCATTGCCAATTACGTAAATAGATTTATCAAGTGTGTATTCTTTAAATCGTTGTAAAGCTGTTCCTAAATCTTGCGTCATGTATACCGATGTTCCATCTTTTCGGAGTAGCAATTTTTGATCCAGTCCATGGGGTGTTAAATCAATCCAAACAGATCCATCCTCTTTTTTATAAAACACATTTTTACTTAGTCCTTCTTCTACAATTTTTTTTCCTAACAAATAGGTTTCCGATTCATAATAAAAACGATCAAAATCAACGCCCAATGCTTTATATGTTTTATCAAAGCCTTCGTATACCCATCCGTTCATGGTTTTCCAAAGATCAACAACGGCTTTATTACCTTCTTCCCATTCTCGTAACATAATTTGGGCTTCAACAATTAAAGGAGCCTGTTTTTCCGCATCTTCATCTGAAACACCTTTTGCTTTTAATGCTTCAATTTCTTTTTTGTATTCTTTGTCAAACAAAACATAGTACTTACCAACCAAATGGTCTCCTTTTATACCTGATGATCGAGGCGTTTCTCCATTTCCCCATTTTTGCCAAGCCAACATTGATTTGCAAATATGAATACCTCTATCATTAATTAAATTTACTTTAATTACTTTATGCCCTACTGTTTTTAAAATTTCAGAAACAGAAAAGCCCAATAAATTATTTCTGATATGGCCTAAATGCAATGGCTTATTTGTATTGGGAGATGAATACTCTACCATTATGGTTTTAGGTTCTGCAAGCCTAAGATTAAAACCATGTGTAGAAATATTATTAAAATACGATAACCAAAACTCATCTTCAATAACAATGTTTAAAAAACCCTTGATTACATTATACGAATGAACAATTGCGCAATTACTTTTTAAATAATCTCCCATTTCTTGAGCTGTTTGCTCCGGTCCTTTTTTAGAAAGTTTTGTATAGGGGAAAACTACTAATGTTGTATCTCCTTCAAATTCTTTTCTGGTACTCTGAAAGATAATTTGAGAAGATTCAAGTGTAGTAGAATATAATTGTTGTAGGGCTTCTAGCGAGGCTTTCTGGAGTATAGTATATAAATTATTGTTGTTCATCCCTGATATTTTAGAAATATTTATGATCGTAAAAGTAATAAATGTATATGATTGATAAAGTATCTATACGTATTTGATCTGATCGTTATCAAAAAAATAAAATAAAAACGTCCTTTATTGTAACCTTTTATAATGAAACAAAGTATAAAGCACAAAATCATTATGTAAACTAATTTTTTATCTATATGAAAACATTTACGAAATCTTTATCATTTATTTCAGCCTTGTTGCTGAGCTATACTAACTCACAAGCCCAATTGGGCATACCAGAAGCAGAAGATGTTTATGGCGGAAGAATTAATACAATAACCGCTATTGCAACGGGTACTGATAGTAGCAGAATATTTATTGCTACTGAAAGTGCAAATTCATTGTTTTTTACTGATGTGTATGCTCCTTCCGGCAACACTCCGGTATATAGCAAATTTGCAGTTTTGCCGGGAGCTGATGCTAGTGCAGGATATGGTGCTTATATCAGTACTATTGCAGCACATCAAACTTCAGGGAAAGTGTTTTTTTTAAACGAAGCTGATTTATTAAGTACAGCACCATCTGCTACAAGTGTTGACTGGGTTGCAAGTGGAGTAAATACATTTGCAATAAAAGGCTCAAATTTATTATATACCTCCGCCAATCAATTTAATTGGGGCGTTTTAGATGCTTTGGGAAATTTTGTAGTAAGTGCAAATGCGCCTATAACAAATCCTACTACCGGTATGACAAAAATTGTTATAAGCGATTTAGATAGTTTGATTTATTTATTTGTAGAAGGCAGTAGTCCTAAATTATATGTTTCTTCAGATTCTTATAGCAGTTTAACTTCATCATCCACTTTTACTGATATTTCTCCTTCAACATTAACATCTAATAATTGGGCCGCTTTTGGTATTGCGCCTGATGGTAGATTATTTATTGGAGGCACAGATAATTCATCACATTTAATTGCTTATTCTGATGATAAATCAACATGGACAGAAATTAATACAGCCGTTTCAGGAACTACAGGGCCTAATTTTGCTTTTGCAGGAGATGCAACTTCTTATTCAGTTTACTTTGCAAGTATTTATAGTGATAGTAATGGCACAAGTGGCTCATGGCAAAAATTTGGAGATATAGGTGGCTTTGAAACCCATCCTAATGACGGGACCGTTTTAGCAGATCCCAATAATACAGATGTAGTATATATTACCACCGACCAAGGCATTGGAGCTTCACACTCAAAAGGAGCAAATATTTATGAAATTGACGAAGGCGTTGAGGCTGTTCAAGTAAAAGATTTCGATATGACTTCAGATAAAAATACAGCATGGCTTGCATCTAAATCGGGTATTAGAGGTGTTACCAATTATCTAACAACTCCAATATGGACCAATGCATTATTTCCTCTTCAAGATGGTTCTCCTTATTATTCTATAGCCATGCAACCTGGAGATCCCAACACAGTATATGCCGGTAATACAAGAGTGTATAAAACAACAGATGGGGGAGCAAATTGGGCGAGAGCTTTTACTGCTGAAAATGCACCTTATTCATTTAATAGTATTGGAATATATGTAAAAGCAATTGAAGTATGCCAATACAATACGGATATTGTTTTTGCAGGTTACTATGCTGAAGATACTGATAAAGGTGGATTGTTTTATTCTATGGATGGTGGAACCAATTGGGATCAATTATTAATTGAAGCATCTACACAAGGACAAGATGTGGATGTGCGTGATATTGTTTTTAATGTAGAAGGAACGGATACGGTTGCATACGTTGGCGTTGAATATGATTTATCAAGCCCGCAAGGCGTAAGTGTGTATAGAATTGTAAAAAGTGGTACTACTTGGACTGCAACTCAAAACTTTGATGGAACCAATACTGCAGTAGGTTATCAAATTACAGCAACCATTAATGATTTATATAAAAATGTAACAGGTGATACATTGTATGCTTGCGGTACCGATGCAGGATTAAATGAACCTCATGTGTATTCAAAATCAATAAGCGGTACAAACAAATGGGATGCCCTTACGGTAAACGGATTTCCCTATTCAACAGGAACGGTTGGTAAAGCCGTTACGGTAGGAAATGATACAGCTTATTGTGCTGTGGATAATGAAATTTATTATTTACCATTAGGTGCTTCAACTTGGACTTTAGGTTATACCTATCCCGAAGGAAATGAAATTAATTTCTTATACTTTGATGACTTATTGGTTGGAGCCGGAACAGGATTATATGGGCAGCATATTGATGCCAATGCTAGCGGAATTGGAAAAAACGTAAATGCGTTTAATGAGAACTTAAGCGTATATCCAAACCCAATTAAAAATGCTGCTATAATTTCTTATACCATAAAATCTAATGAACATGTTTCACTTACATTGTATGATATAATGGGTAAAAAGGTAAAAACAATTGTAAATGAAAATAAAATTGCCGGAACTTATAATGCTCATATTAATTGCAACAAGCTTGCAAAAGGCATGTATGTTGTAAAACTACAAGCAGGAACTACTGTTTCTACTCAAGATGTTGTGATAGAATAATAAATAATTTCAGCAAAACAAATTACATTAAAAATACAAACACTCTAAATTGGCTAAATCCAATTAGGGTGTTTTTTTATTTTGACTTTGTTTTTTAAATTTTTAATACCTAAACTTATCAAATTCAATTTGAAAAAATGAAAAACAAATTACTATATCTATTATCTCCATTGCTATTTTGTTTTACAAGCATAACAGCACAAATACAGCAAATTGATGTGCCCATCCAGCAAACGCCTTGTAATATAAATTCCATTTCTTTAATAGAAGATAATGCAATAAATATATTTTTTGATAATAGCTCTGAGCTATTAAGTTTCTCTATTTCTAATTATAATTATAAAACCAATATTTCTATCCGAGTAGTTTCAATGCTTGGCCAATCTATTTATTCAAGCGATATGTCTTCTTCAGAACAAAATTTTAAAAGCTCCATCAAACTACCCAATATTAAAAAAGGAATATATGATGTAATAATTCAGGCTGGAGATAAAACTTTTTCAAAGAAAATAATTACTCTTTAACATCTTTTCTAAAACTTCATTCATGATTAATATACTCTACCAATTGGGCAAAAAAAATTACCTGTTTTTATATTTAATAGTTGCATATCTAATAAGCCCATTATTCATTTTCTCGCAAGTTCAAACTAATATCTTATGTAAAGGCGATAGCACACAACTTAATTTAAGTGGCAATCATTATGGAAATATCCAATGGCAACTTTCAACCGATACAATAAATTGGAAAAATATTTCTACAGCAACAGATAGTTCTCTAATAGTTACAGCTGACTCTTCTGTCTATTATAGAGCCATGGTATCGGAAGGCGTAAATTGCCCTACTTATTATTCTGATGTGGTTAGAATAAATGCAGGCCTTTGGAATGCTAATTTATTACTCATGAATGTAGACTCACAACAGTATGGCACCAATGTATTTTATTCATCTTCAAAATTATTAGTATCGTGGCAAGCGCCATTGGTAAATGTTGATCATTATGTAATAACAGCAAGCGAATCTGTTATGGGATATTCCGAAGATTTTAATGTTGATCCGAATGGCCAGAACATGATAGACACATTAAAAAATTTAAAATCAGCTACACCTTATTCAATAACAATTAAAGGATGTTTAAATAGTACCTGCACAAGTTATATACAATGTAAAGATAATGTTGCCAGCGCAACAACTGACGAGGAGTATTGGCAAATATATGGTCAGCCCGGCACTAATACTTACGATAAGGCATATAAACTCCATCCCAATGCAAATGTATTAAGCTATGCTTTTCCTTATGGAAGCTGGGCTGATCCCAACTTAGTAGGTAAGATTAGATATTACGGCACTCCCCAACCTTCTCTTAATACTTCCGGGAGCATTCCGGCAATTTCTTATTCAGAAGCTTATAGTGATTCCATGCCAACTGTAGCTCAATTTGATTTAGATTCTCTAAATGGTTTGAGCTATTCTCAATATTCAAAAGGGAATGATATGTTCCCCTATATCGGACAATCGGTAGCCATTCCCTATAATGGAAAAATTCGCTTATTCTTTAATGCCACATTAGATGATGGCCAAAGAAGAGTATTTTACATTGATAGTCAAGATGGATATATAGGAAAAGACTTTGATGCATCATCCGATTCTTTATGTATTAGTGCCGGTGATTTTACCAGCGGAGGCAATTGTGAATACACAATGGCATTGGGAACAAAGTTTGATTCTGCTTTTGCCCAAAATTTAAACATGGAGCATGTGATGCAATTCAAAATTGGTTATCCTATGCTCGATAATGAATGGATTTGGAACGGAGATTCTGCTTTTTTAGTTTCGGCTATTGGCTTACCTCTTTATCCAAACAATCCTTGTGCTCCTAATTTTAATAAGTGTGCCTATGCATCTTGGGATGGAAATAATTGGACCTATGAATATGATGGCGTATGCCCTAAACTTTTTGAAGGCATGAGATGCCCTTCTATAGTTCACATGGGTGGAGATAAATACAAAATATACTTTGAATACAATCAAACACTTCAAACTGCTCCAAGTGATACCTTAAAACCCATGAAAGTAATGTATTCTTATGGAAAACGATTTCCTTCATTTGATGATTGGGAAGGTATTAGCAAGGCAAGAAATGTAAACTATTTATGGCCTGATGGAACTTTACTCACCGATGCAGAAAAAAGTATTTTAGATGATTATACCTTTTTTGCTCCTATTCCTAATAATCAAGATTTTCAAATTCAATATTCAAATATGAATGTTACAAATCAACCCTCTTATGCAGGAACAACACATTTGCTAAATCATTAATGGGTAGTTCTAAAAATTATCATTTGTGTCCCTCTCTTCGAGAGGGATTAAGGGAGAGGAAACAAAAAAATATAATTTTTAGAACTGCCCTAATGGCTCTTTACTACAGATGCCATTCATAACATGGAGTAACATAAAATCTTCACCGGCTTCAGATAAAATATTTTTCATTCTATCTGCATTTACATCAGTTATAAAAATTTGCCCGAAGTTGTGAGAAATTACCATACTGATAATTTGTTTTACTCTTGAATCGTCAAGCTTATCAAAAATATCATCTAACAATAAAATAGGAGATTGACCTGTTATTTGCTTGCTAAAATCATATTGAGCCAATTTTAATGCAATTAAATAGGTTTTTTGCTGACCTTGTGAGCCTATCTTTTTTAGTGGATATTCTCCCAATAAAAATTCTAGATCATCTTTATGAATGCCCTGTGTAGTATATTGAAACATTCTGTCTTTTTGCCTGGCTTCTTTTAATAAGGTTCTAAAATCTTTTTGATGCAATTGCGAATGGTATTGTAATGCTACTGCTTCTTTACCCACTGAAATGGTTTCATAATATTGTTGAAAAATTGGAGAGAGTTGCTCTAATGTAGTTTTACGTTTTTCATAAATATAATTTCCTTTTTCAATCAATTGTTCATCCCAAATTTCTAGGGCATTTTCATCAAACATATTTTTATCTGCAAAGTGTTTGAGCAAACTGTTGCGTTGTGTTAAAGCCCTTTGGTATTCGAGCAAATGATTCAAATATATTTTATCAAACTGAGAAATCAATCCATCAATAAATTTTCTGCGCACTTCACTTCCCCCGCTCACCAATTCAATATCTTCAGGTGCAATCATAATAAGCGGAAACAATCCAATATGATCGGCTAGTTTTTCGTATTCTTTTTTATTTCTTTTAAAAACTTTTTTTTGATTTCGTTTTACACCACAATACACATCTTCGGTTTCTCCATTCAATTCATATTTACCTTGAATCATAAAAAAACTCTCTCCATGAAAAATATTTTGAGAATCTACTTGATTATAGGAACTCTTACAAAAAGAGAGGTAATAAATGGCATCTAACAAATTTGTTTTGCCTTGTCCATTATTCCCTGCAAAACAGTTTACATTAGGAGAAAAAGTAATATTTACTTCCTTGCAATTTTTAAAATTAAGAAGCGATAGTGATTGTAATTGCATTTGTAATTATAAATTTGGTCTAAAAAATTTGATATAATGCCGATATAACAGCCGTTTAGAATCTCGATTTTTCGGGAGCCTATTACGGATGTATAATCGGTATAATTGCATGTGGTAACGTTTAATTTTTTTTTATCATTTCTTCTAGTTTATACATCTCATCACGTAAGCGGGCAGCTTCCATAAAATCTAAATCTTTAGCTGCCTTTTCCATATCTTTTTTAACTTTTGTAAGCGATTTTTTAAGATTATCTTTACTCATGTATTGAACCACGGGATCAGCAGCAAGGCCTAATTCATTTTCAATAGCATACATTTTGGGTGATTTATTTTTAGATGCAGGTTCTTTTTTAGAAAAAACAGAATCAAAAGATTTTTGTATTTGAGTAGGCGTAATTTTATGTTTGATATTGTATGCGATTTGTTTTTCTCTCCTGCGCGTGGTTTCATCAATGGTTTTACGCATCGATTCTGTAATTTTATCGGCATACATAATTACTTTTCCATTTACATTACGTGCAGCACGGCCTGCTGTTTGTGTCAGCGATCTTTCTGATCTTAAAAAACCTTCTTTATCGGCATCTAATATTGCTACCAATGAAACTTCAGGTAAATCAAGCCCTTCGCGCAGCAAATTAATTCCAATTAAAACATCAAAAACACCTTTACGTAAATCCGACATGATTTCAATTCTATCCAAGGTTTCCACTTCTGAATGAATGTAACGACATCTTACATTTAATTTGGTAAAATACTTCGCCAATTCTTCAGCCATGCGTTTGGTTAATGTGGTAACCAAAACTCGTTCATTTTTTTTTGCACGAATATGAATTTCTTCCAACAAATCATCAATTTGAGTTTGTGTCGGGCGTATTTCTATTTCAGGATCGAGTAACCCCGTTGGTCTAATCACTTGCTCTACCACTACTCCTGCACTTTGTTTTAATTCGTATTCAGCAGGAGTTGCACTTACATAAACGATTTGGTTCACTATGCTTTCAAACTCTTCAAATTTTAAAGGACGATTATCCATTGCAGCAGGTAATCGAAATCCATACTCAACCAAATTTACTTTTCTCGATCGGTCTCCTCCATACATGGCATGAATTTGTGAAACGGTAACATGGCTTTCATCAATTACCATTAAATAATCTTTAGGAAAATAATCCAACAAACAAAAAGGTCTTTCACCGGTATTGCGTCCATCAAAATACCGAGAATAATTTTCAATACCTGAACAATAACCCAATTCGCGCATCATTTCCATATCATAAACCACCCTATCTTCAAGCCGTTTTGCTTCAAGATGTTTTCCTATCGATTTAAAATATTCTGTTTGCTTTAATAAATCATCTTGAATATGTTTGATAGCATCGTGAATTTGATCTTGAGAAGTAACAAAAATATTAGCCGGATATATAATAACTGCATCAAGCCTTTCAATACTGTGCCCGTTAATGGGATCAAAAGCTTCTATCTCTTCTATTTCATCTCCCCAAAAATAAATTCTGTAAGCGAGATCATCGTAGGCAAGATAAATATCTACGGTATCCCCTTTTACTCTAAATGTTCCTCTTTCTAATTCAGTTTCCGTTCTAGAATATAAAGAAGTAACCAACATCAATAGAAACTTATTTCTGCTAATGGTTTCTCCTGCTTTTATTTTAATAGTATTTTCCTTAAAATTATTCGGATTGCCAATACCATAAATACACGACACAGATGAAACCACAATTACATCTTGCCTTCCGGAAAGCAAAGAAGAAGTGGTACTTAATCTAAACTTTTCAATTTCATCATTGATGGCAAGGTCTTTTTCTATGTATGTATTGGAAGAGGGAATAAAAGCTTCAGGTTGGTAATAGTCATAATAAGAAACAAAATATTCAACCGCATTATTAGGAAAAAACTGTTTGAACTCATTAAAAAGCTGAGCCGCTAGTGTTTTATTATGACTTAAAACCAAAGTTGGTTTTTGTACTTTTTGAATAACATTTGCTACCGTAAATGTTTTACCGGAACCCGTAACACCCAAAAGTGTTTGCGCATGGTCTCCTCTTTTTATCCCTTCACTTAATTGTTTAATAGCTTCAGGTTGATCACCTGTTGGAATATATTCTGATGTAAGTTCAAATTGCATATAATAAAAGCCTCTCCTAAATCCTCTCCAAAGGAGAGGACTTAAACAGTTCGGCTGTTAAGCTAATTTATATTTTTTAATCCACTGATAGCACCTAAACTCATACCCTTGCTACTAGCACTTATTCCCTTCCCAAAGGGAAGGGCTAGGGATGGGCTTGCCTCTTAATCCTCCAAATAAATAATATTTTCTGAAATCTTTTTTCCTCCACCCTCAAGAATTGCATTGTAAATACCCGAATGCAAATCAATTTGTTGTTCATGTGCATTCCAAATAATTTGATGCTTGCCCGGTGTTTGATTTTTTTCTTCAAAGCGTTTTACCAACTTACCTTCAGCACTATAAATAGAAAGAATGTAATTGCCTTTTTTTTCTGCAACGTATTCTAAAGTAACCTGATTGGTAAATGGATTAGGATATGCCATTAACAAACCATTGTTTTCGGTATTGGGAGATTTTATAGCACTCAATGGAGCAATATTTAAATTAAATGCAGTACTCACTGAATAACCGCTGTTATTAATTTTTGCAAAATGAGCCGCAGTTGCCAAGGTAGCTTTTACAACCTTGCTCATAAAATTCATATTTAAAGCTCCTATGGTATCATTAACAGTATGGTAAGCTAAGTTTCTGTAATTAGCTCCATCGCTTAACATAAGCGCTTGGTAACCCAACCACCAAAAAGGAGCATGGTCGCTTCTATTTAAATCAGGAACCAAAATTCCATTTCCGGGAATATTTAAACTAGCAACCTTTAAATCCGGAACGTATGCTTTAGCACAACTATCAAATAAATTTTGTAATTCGGTTGAATAGCTATCAGCCGCATCTGTAATAAAATTACCTCTTGAACTATCATCTATTAATGCTTGGTATTGGGTTGGAAACAATAAATCAAATCCCGTTGGAGCCGACTGTGAATTGGGCTTTTCAGAATAATATCCTATCATTTCAAAATCCAATACTCCTTTTATTTTTTCGTAATGAGGAATACCATGTCCTGTATACTGTAAACTACCTGCTAAGCCATCTTCTTCCATGTCAAAAGCAATAAACTTTAAAGTTCTGTCAAAAGTGTAATTGGTAAGAATACGCATGGTTTCTAACATTCCTGCAACAGCAGTAGCATTATCATCAGCTCCCGGACTTTTTTGATAGGTATCGTAATGACCGGTAATAAAAACAGTAGATGCATCATCTGTTGTTCCCGGATAACGTGCAATGATATTGGTACCAGTATCTCCACTAAAAGGTACATTTTGATAACTTAATTGAAGATTGTGTTGTTCAAATCTACTAACGATAGTATCTCTTGTGTCTTCAAGATGCGTTAATCCGTAAACTCTTTGTCGAGGACTTTTAGACATGTATAACATATCACTATACATTCTAACACTATCTACTTGACTAAGCAAATCACTTACATTTACGGCATGTGTGTCAACCGCAGTAATACGAGCTACTAAATTATTTAAACTACTACTGCCCTTGATTAAATACCAAGCAATGGTATCTGTATAAGTCCAGTAAATTGTTTTGGTAGTGCCTGATGAAATACTTGAGCCCACATCTCCACTAACATTCTCAATAGGAACAACAAATGAAGTTCCACTATCACCCGAAATGGTAAGATGAATAGTCATTAAATCATTTTCGTTGTCGTTTACATCATACATTACCGTTACTATTTTATTGCTTGTATCGGCAATAGCAGTAACATTACTTACAACAGGAGGTAAATTTTGTGCAGAAACACCTAGCACAAAGCATACAACCATTGCACATAAAAGTGTATATCGATTTATCATAAAAATAGATTTAATACCATTTGTAATTATAAAATAGTTCAAATTTTTTTGGTATAATGCCGATATAACAGCCGTTTAGTATCCCGATCTTTTTTTGGGGATGCTATTACGGATGTATAATCGGTATAAATATAAAAATCGGAAGCCTTACAAAAGTAAGCTTTAAAATGAGATTTTCCTTGCGGTAAGGTTCTTCATTTATAGATTAAAAAAGTGTTTCATTAATACTATTATTTTAAAAGTTTCAATACCATTGTAATTATCAACAGTTTAACACGAAACTTCTTTGTCGATTTTTAGATCCATCCATTAATATTCATTAAAAATAAGAGGCAATTTAAATAAACGAATAGAAGTAATTTAACAGTGTAAATAATTACAACTATAACTATAACACTTATTCTATACCTTTTTTTGAAAACAGAACATCCTATATAACAAAAATAGGGCATCATCACAAATGAAACAAATAATTCAAATAATTGAAAATAACGAAACTTTTAAAAAAAAAACCGTAACAAGAACAAAATAAAATAATTGAACCATGAAATAGCCATGCACTAAACGTGTGCAAACACGAATGAATATAACATGGCGTATTCCATATGACATTTTAAAAACAAATTATATACATATGAAAAATCTCTTGAACAATACAACTATTAAAACCACAATTATGCGTAGAGCAAAAAAATCTTTATCGCTTTTATTAGCTATTGTAATGCTTACACAAGGCATTTTACCAACTAGCCTAAAAGCTATGACAGGTCCAATAGCACCCGAATTTTCAAGTTTTGAATCGGTAAGCACGAGTGGTATGGTAAATGAATTTACCGGAGATTTTAATTATAATCTTCCTGTAATTGAAATACCAGGTGCTAATGGAGGTGGCTATGCCATGTCTTTAACCTACAATAGTAACTTATCTCCTGATGAAGATGCTTCATGGGTGGGTTATGGTTTTAATTTGAGCCCCGGGGCTATTGTACGTAACAAAGCGGGTTTTCCAGATGACGTATCAGCTGGGCCTATCACAAGATCAAACACAAATAATACAAATACTAATCTTGCTTTAGAAGTTCCGGTTGGGGCTGCTACTGAAGGCTATTGTGTAAATGCAAGTTTGGGAGTAACAAATATTCTTCAATACAATAATCTAACGGGTTTTTCATACCAGGCTATACCAGAGGCTAGCATAACAGGTGGTCCAGATAACTTCCAAGATAACCTTGGGTTATCAATAAGCCGCGCTGACGGTGACTGGAGCTTTAGTCCAATTGTTAAACCTGCCGCCTTATTCGATGATTTAGGTTTATGGGAAAAGGCTTTGAATAACGATCATTACTTACTTTCATCTGCATTTCTTACCATGTCTGATTCTAAAGGTGCAGATTTGATATCCAATTGTGTTAATTCACAAGGAGTATTTGGTAATTACGCTAGTCGCGCCCGTTATTCAAATGGAGGAATCAATGGCATTCAAACTTATACTGGGTGGTCCGTAAATTTAGACATAGCTGTTGGATCGAGTGCTGCTCTACCTTTTCAAATAGACGGTAGTGTTGGTGTTAATTCTATAGGAGCAAGTGCCAGCTGGCAAAATGCAGAAGCTTCACAAGATTTTATTTGTTATGGATTTCTTCATTCACATGAAGCAGCAGATGCCGATCAGGAAAAAGTATTGATGGATTTTTCATCAGAAAGAGATGATCCCTTTACAAAAAAAATAAATTATTTATCCGCATCCTTTAGCCAACAAGATGAATTTTCAGTATTTGCTGAAGGATTAGGAGGTACATTTAAAGCTTATGCTAAAAATTTAGGTGAATTTCACCGAAACAAAGCCGTGAGTAACACATATTCATTTTCCGGAGGAGTAGATTTAGGGCTGGGTGCAGATTTAAAAGTGGGAGGTTCAGTAGGATTAGGATACGGACGTACTGTATTTGATACTTGGGAGAGTACATTGAATGATAGTTACAAAAATGAAGCTACAGCTGACGAAGCCTATGCCTTTGTATTTGATGGTGATCTAGGAAGCTACATTAGCTATGGTAATGACGAAGCTGAAGCTGCAAGCATCGAAAATGAGCCCTTGGATGCTTTGCCAGATGATTTAAGTGAATTCTGCAGTACAAATAGTATTCCTACTTCAATTTTTGAAGCGTTATTGCCAAACAAATATGAAGCCAAAATTCCATCTTCTATTAGCCCAACTATTAATAGCAATGATGACGCTTTAAATGGTCTTGATGAATCCACAAGCCGTATACCACGTTCTTCTTATGTTGGTTACCATACTAACCTTGAAATGGAAAAAGTAGATGCTAATGGTAATTATTACAATCGTTATACTCCAAAAAGTGTTGATACTGATTTGAATATTTACAGAGGAGGAATTACCGGTGATTTTAGTTACGATCTATCTAACCAAATTGGTGAATTTTTTATAACCAACCCGGCTGGCTCAACCTATGTATATGGTGTGCCTGTTTATAACCTTAATGAAATTAATGACTCTTATGTATTAAACCCGGCTGCTTATAGTGATGGTAAAGTTAAAAATAAAGATGGAGTAACTACAAGTACTGACTTATGGGTTAAAACCAATGCCGCTGACCCAAATTATGTAAAAAGCCAAATGGGTGAAAAAAACAATTTTATGTTTGCTTCAACATTTTTATTAACACAAATCACCAATTCTGATTTTATTGATAGGGATAATAATGGAGCTGACGAGGGCGATTTTGGAGGCTGGACAAGATTTGAATATAAAAATTTAAATGATTTATCGAATCTTTATCACTATCGTAAACCTTACAGTGGTTTTTTACACGATGTACATTCTTTATCTTCTGATAAAGACAATACTGTTAGCTATTCAAGTGGTGATAGAGAAGTAAAACTTTTGAAAAAAGTTGTTACCAATACCCATACTGCGGTATTCTATACATCTGCTCGTGAAGATGCTAATGATGCCTATTCTAATGATTTAGATGCAGGTGCTGATTTTAGTAAAAAAGGTTCTAACCAATTACAAAAACTAGATTCAATTGTATTGTATGCAAATGATGATGATAATGCTACCGATCCGGATTTAACCAATAACACAATTGTAAAAAGAGTGTATTTCGAATATGATTATTCTCTTATGCCTGACAATCCATCTAATACCGGAAATGTTGTTTTAGATAAAGATGGTGTTACCAATCTTAATGCAAATAAAGGAAAACTTACATTAAAAAGATTCTGGACTGAATATGAAGATGTAAGAAATTCTAAAATATCTCCTTATGAATTTGTATACACATATCCCACTACAAGCAATAGTACCCTTGAAAACTATGCCAACTATCCTTCTCATTTAAATGCTGATGGAATAGATGAATATGCTGCATTAGAAAATTATGCAGATGTTGATAGAAATGGAACTTCTGATTTAAGCGAAAATCCTTCTTATAGCCCCTATAATACAAATGTTTGGGGCTCTTATCAAGCCGATGGCGAAGACCGTTATAATAACATGAGACCTTGGGTTAATCAGGCTCCTGATGCAGGTTTTGATGCCGGAGCGTATTTATTAAAAATGATTAAACTACCTAGTGGAGGCCAAATTCATGTTCAATATGAGCAAGATGATTATGCTTATGTTCAAGATCAACCAGCACATGCCATGGTAAGTATTCAAAGCATACAAGATGGTGATGATAATGACATGTTGAACGGAACATTTGAAGATAAGTATTATCTCAATTTAAATGATATTGGCATAGATGGCTCAGATCTTACAGAAGTAACAGAGGTAAGAGATTTAATTAAAGAAAGGTATGTTGATGGAGGAAAAAAGATATATGGCAAATTTTTATATGCCCTTAATGGTGATGCAACATCAGGAATAAGTACTTGCCCGGCTGAATATATTGACTTCTATGCAACTGTTAAAGATGTAATCATTGATGGAACTCAACTTTATCTAAAATTAGGAAGAGATGGATTGGATGAATACGCTTTTCCACGTAATGTTTGTAAAGATTATGTAGATGCAAATCGTTCTGGAATCTTAAACACCGCCTCTTGTTCGGTAGAAGAACCCATAGATTTAGGAATTACTTCTGCTGAAGGACTCACCTTAGATGTTGCAACAGCAGGGGTATATGAGTTATTACAACAGGTGGGAACTACTTTTGTAACAGACGCCTCTACTTGTAAAAAAATTAGCGAAACAGATTCTTATTTTAGAATTCCGCTTCCTTCAAGCAAACCTAAAAAAGGTGGTGGCGTTAGAGTAAAAAGGCTTTTAACTTATGATGCAGGATTAGAAACTGCAGATGCAAAACTTTACGGCCAGGAGTTTTCTTATAAAACAAATGATGGTTCTTCAAGCGGTGTTGCAACAAATGAACCTGGCGGAAATGATAATATTCTGGTTGATTTTATAGATGGAGCGGCAGATCAAAGCATACTAGAAAAAATTGTTGCAGGTATTGATAAAACTCAATACGAAGGCCCTATAGGTCAAGGCGTTCTTCCTGGTCCCTCAGTAGGTTATTCTAAAGTAATCAGCAAAAATATTAACAGTGGCTCAACTGCAGGAGGTTTTGGTGTAAGCGAATTTTTTACTTCTAAAGATTATCCCTTGAACTTTACTAAATCTTATATAGATCCTCAAACAAATGCTGTTGTTACTGTTAAAGGAGTTAATACAACTCCTATCTATCAAGAAAGTAAAGAGCCTATCTTCGGAAGCTTTACACCCTTCTTTACCAATACCGGCTATTGGAATACACAAGGCTTCAGTTTTATTCAAACTGATATGAATGGAAAAACAAAAAAACAAGCTACTTATTCAGGTTCTGCTGATGATTTGGATAATGCCATATTAACTGCCGGATCTGAGTATACCTATTTTGAACCTGGTGAGGCTGTAAAAGTAGTAGACGATCAATTTGATTGGTCTTTATTAGAAAACGGATCAACACAAAAATCTTCATACAGAACAATTGGAAAACAAATGGATGTAACCATGGAATCTCGTGATGTTAAAGACTTTTCTATCTACATTGCTTTGGAACTCGATTTAAGTATAGGTTTAGTTCCTGCCCCTCTTCCTCCATTTGTTATTCCAATTCCACAAGGTGCACTGCTTCCTGCGTTCAATGGACATTATGATGAATTAGCAACTCATACCATAACCAAAGTAGTTCATTACCCAAGTATAGTAAAAAGCGTTAAAAAAACGGTTGATGGAGTAAGCTCTTATGCCATTAATGATTTTTTTAATGGAAAAACCGGTGAGGCAATGGTAACCAAAACCTACGATGCCTATAATGGTTTAAACATTGCTCAATATGCAAGTACCACAGCTGCCGTTCAAAACGGAACGTATACATCCTTTACATTTCCTGCTTCACCGTATTATACTGATTTAGGTGGTAAATCTTTATATGATAATAAGACTCTTACTTATGGATTAAATGGTGTTAATTATGCAAAAAACGATGGCTATTTAGAAGTAACAGGCGATGAGTGTTCTGGATTAAATAATTTTACTCCTGGCGATTTAATTGCAATAGATGATAATTCTACAACATCTGATGATGCATCTCCCGAACTTTACAATGTTGGAGAAATTAGTGGAAATAAGATAGAACTTTTAACCAATTCGAATTTTGCTAATTCAACCAATGAGTATACTGCCGTTAATGTAAATATAGTTAAAACCGGAAAAACAAATCAACTTGCTGCTGCTGTAGGTTCTTTAGTTACCTACGGAAATCCGGTTGCTAATATTCATTCAGTTAAAGAACAAGTTGGAGAACAAGAATGGGCAATTAGAGAAGATTTTGCAAGCGCATTAAATACCGAATATTTGGGTATGACAGCTGGATCTTCAGTTTCTGCCTCTTATTCTTATGCAAATCTAAATGTTACTGATGCAACCGGCAATTGTGTGCCTTTAAGTACAACTGTTAGCATTAGCAATTCACTACAATATGTACCCTATACCTATACTGAAATAGTTGGAATGAATGGTGCCGCTGGATATCATGAAGAAGCTGTAGAAAAAACGGATTACAAATGGATTCTTACTGGTACTTTATCTACCGGGCAATGTACTTCAACATTTACAATTAAAGAAGGCTACTTGTTTTATATTGATGAAGAAACAGGAGAGTTAATGTATGGGGAAGAAGATAATGATTGCGATGCAATACGTATTGATTGTATTGATTTTTGTCCTGATTACAATTCTTACACAACGTTAACAAATGTAGTATCTGCTTCTGCAATTAATCTTAGCGATGAATGGACTCTTGATAATGATATAGCTAGTGGCTTTGATTTTGTATCAGATGAAAATAAATATCAAACTGCAGCAGCAGGTAAATGGAGGCCGGCACACAGTTTTGATTATAATACTACTCTAACAAATGCTACTGATGCTAATAATTATGTTTACGGTGCAGGTATTTATCCTGATACTTTTAAGGTATTTGAATGGGGAAGCCAAGCCAATGAGGATTGGTCTGTTCTAAATACAACAGATGCCTATTCTCCAAATGGTGTATTAATACAAAAAACAAATCCATTAGAGGTAAGTAGCGTCATGAAAACGATTAATGATAATATGCTACCCGGCCTTGTTGCCGCTAATGTTTCAACTTATGCTAATGTTATGCATGAAGGTTTTGAAAGTGCGGTTGGAAGTGGTGTTAATTATATCTACGAAAATGGGTATGAAGTAAGTCAATATAATGCCCAACCTGCTTCTGATCAAGCTCATTCTGGAGATAATTCAATACAATTGAAGCTAAGCTATAAAGCGGCTCTCTCTTATACTGCAAGTTTACCTTTATCAACACTTATTGAAGATAATCAATTAACCGATAATGGTTTTTTAGTTAAACTTTGGGTTAGATCCAATGCAATTGCTCAAATTCCTGCTGTAGTAAGCTCAGGTACTGCTATAGCAACTAGTAGCCTTAGCATATCTTTATCTTATCCCTCAGGATCTTCAACACTAACTAAAAGTCTTGATAAAGTAACACAAGTAGGTGAATGGTCATTGTATCAAGTAGAAGTTACAGATGCAAATTCAACTACGAAAAAAATTGATGCTACCATCAACTTTACAACCAACAATCTTGCAAGCAGCCCTTATATATATGTTGACGATTTACGCATTCAGCCTATAGATGCTCAGGTAAATGCTTACGTTTATGATAAAGCTACATATAAAATTCTTGCCCAACTAAATGATCAAAACCTAGGCTTGTTCTATCAATATGATGATGAAGGCAAATTAATTAGCAAGCAAGTAGAAACTGAAAGAGGTCTTAAAACAGTAACTGAAGCAAGTTATAATATGCCTTTAAAGGATAGATAAAATTGAGATAGGGGTGTAAAATCTTAATAAACAACTTGATAAAAAATAAAATACACTCTGATAATCAATAATATAAAACAAATGTAAACTCTAAAATAAAATTGCAACAATTAATAAAAACGAAAAAATAGAGGATGTAATTTTTTTTCATCCTCATAAATTAAATAAACAAACTAAAAAAATACCCAATGGAAGACTTTGTAAATGGTAATAGTCAAAAAAAATCAGCAAGAATAAACTTTACACAAACACTGTCAGGTTTAAAGCTGAATGTTATTATACAACTGTTAGCCCTATTCTTACTAATAGGCTTTTACATGAATGCCTATTCTCAAGCTACACAAACCTATACACTAGTTTCTGGTACAGGTAATGCTTGTTCATCATCAAACTCTGATTATGCAACTTGTAATTCAACGGCCGACAATAATATAACCGGTTGGTCGAGTATACCAAATACTATGAATCAAACAAAAAACAAATGGTTTCCCTTAACCCTTCCGGTTGGGTTCCAATTTTCTTTTTTTGGTGATCCTGTAACGGCAACTACCTGTTATGTTAGCTTAAATGGACTTGTAACATTTGATCCAACCATTACTTCTAGCAGTATTGTAACAACTTGTGACAATACAAGTTTGCCAACTACCCTGCTACCTTCTAAAACTGTTGCTTGTTTTTGGGATTTATTTGTCAAGTCAGGTTCTAATGATGTGATTAGATATAAAGTGTATGGTAGCACAATTGGTAAACGTGAATTATGGATAAAATGGTGTTATTTAGATTTAGGAGGCAGTGCCACTAAAACCTCAACTGACAATACAATGTGTGTTGTTTTTAGAGAATCTTCAAATGATATTGTTTTTATTGATATGAGTGCGGGTTCATTGCCTAAACTTACATCTACAGTGGGTATGCAATATTCTTCAACATTAGCTATAAATCAAGGTAGTAACTTACAATTAAAATCACCTTCAACCGCTAATAGCAATAATAATTACTATTGGTATTCTCCATCTCGCTTACCGATGAGCGATGTATTATTTAATTCAACTGATTTAAATGATGCTTTTACTAAATCAACTACCACAAATATAGTAGTAGAGCCAAGTTCAAGTATAAGCTGTATAGGAGGAGAAATTAATGGAGCTAGTGTGAGCAAGGCTACTTTAAAAGCCTTACTTTCTGTAGGCGATGAATATGTTTATGGTTCTTCTTTTACTAGTCCTGTAAAATTAAATGTAAAAATCAGATTATATAATGCGGCTAGAACCCTACTAAAAACATATACAGATACTTTTTTGCTTACATATCCAAATGTAGAACAACTTTTATCTGAAGATATAACTTCATATTACAACAATCTAGATGTTGTTACTATTGCCGTCACTTCCTATTCTCCTTCTAGTACAACAGTAAATGGTATAGCAGTAAGTAGTACAACTAGCTTTAAAGTATCAATTGAAAGAGACATAGCTGTAGCAGTAAAAACAGTTGCATCTACCTCACCAACCATTGCAACTTTTAAATATGTGCCAATTACTACAGCTGCTAATCCAATTACTTTTGCATGGCAAAATTTATATTGTCAAAACTATATACCTGAATATGAATTGCAGGTATTAAGGCTTTATAATACAGACGCAACATATACAACTTCTACCAAAGTAAAAGCAATTGTTGATTGGAGCAAAGCGGCAACAATGTTAATTGAAAATGGAGTAAGTTCAGTTAATCTAAATATGATACAAGGTAGCGGCTATTATATTTGGCGAGTTAGGCCTATTGGAAATTATTACGAAGGAGGATATGCTAATAATAATAATTGGGGTTTATGGTTAAGTAATCCAACAGCAACTCCTAATGATGGTGATGCAATTAATTGGACTTCATCTGTAGGCTTACCTAATTATGCATTTTATTACTCAGAAACCGAAGAAGACAAAAACTGGATTCACCAAAAAGTATTTACTGAAGACAATTCAATAAGTGAAACACGTCAATATGCGAATGGCTTAGGAATGTTAGCTCAAACACAACATCACTTACAAAATGATGGTAGCCTATTAATTACCCCTAACAGTTATGACTATAATGGAAGACCCGCTATACAATTTCTTGCCGTGCCCGTTACAGGAAATAATTTCAATTATGTTGAAAATTTAATTCAAGATGCAACAGGAGCATTATATGGCCCATCAAATTTTGATGCAGAAGATAATTATACATCTCCTGATGCACTTAGCGGAGGGCTTTTAGGAATGTACTATTCCGAATCAAATACGCTTAAAACAATTCCTAGTGCTGGGGGGTATCCCTTCTCAAATACATACTATAAAAATGATGGAACCAATAGGCCTAGTGAACAATCATCAACAGGTGATACACTCAAAATGGGTAGAGGACATACAGTAACTATATCTTATTTGCCTGCTAAAGAAAGTGAACTTATTAAAGTATTGGGTAATGAAGCTCCTTCGGATACTACTTGTTACAAAACAGTAACCAAAGATCAAAACGGAGTAGTAACGGTTAGCTTTAATACCTTTGATGGTAAGCCCCTGATAACTTGCTTAGGCGCTCTATCAGCTACATCTACATTAAGTGCAATTCCTGTACCGGCAAATGAAGCATTGAGTACATACACTGATAATATTTCTGCTACTTCAAAAATTGGCGATTACACCTATGTTAAATCAACTTCAGGAGATTTTAATTCTGATGTAACCCTAACATATACTCTTAGTCCAAAAGATATAGAAAGTGAATGTGGCTCTTATTGTTCTACCTGCGACTACGCAGTAACATTTTTTGCTCAAAATATGGACAATAACCAATATGCTACACATACTTCTGGTGATACATCTATTGTTATTACTGCCGGAACTTGTAGTACTCTTATTGATCACAGCCTTACCGCTACCTGGACTTTAACAGGTAATTTTACCTTGGGGCGAAAAGTAGTTGTTAATTCTAAAGAAGTTCATGAAGATGCAGTAGAAGCTATTGTAGTGGATGAATTAACGGGTTTAGATGCCGCAATAGCCTATTTGAATCAAGACGATCCTGATCCCGATCAATTTTATGCTACCCTATTAGCTGATGCATCGTTGAATGCAACTGAAGTAGATGGTGATGGCGATGGTGATAGTAATAGCTATGGCGATAGTATTTATTTTAGCACGGGATGCTGCAGTTTTGCATTGCCTATTCAAGAATGTATTTTGCCTTGCGATACAATGACTACTGATGCAAATGGAAACCCTAATTTTGAATATGCATTTAATAAATTTTTAGGCTACTATTCTAATTATACCAATAGTACTTACCTATACTTACACGACATTAATGGATATAGCAAATTTCCGTTAAATACCGAAGCACGAACTACATTTTCCTTTTCATCTGGTGGAAGCGGTACCCTTTCATTAGGTTTCAATTTTAATAAAAATGAAATATCTACTGCTGGTTCAATGAGTGGTGGTAGTGATATTGTTCTTTCACTTCCATTTTCTTCAGGCACTACTACGAGTAATATTTTAGCAAGTGCAGTAAGTGAATTTAATACAGCAATGGAAAGTGAAAAAATTACAACAGCAACTGGTTCCTATGCACCTTATGTTGCTTATGCAGATGGAGATGATTTTGTAATCATGCCAGAATTTAGAGCAGGTACTGCTTGGGATGGAAGTATTAGTATTCTAGGTGATCTAAATGTATTAAACTTAGATGGAACCACGTGTACAACAGAAAAAACAATTGATTTTACCTATTCTACTAATTCAAGCAACTGGAGTTCTACCTATGGAAACACTGCCAATCTTGAATTCGGAAATGGCGCTTTTAATAAATTAATAGCAAATATGCTTGCTGAAAAAGATGCCAATGGAAATGCCGTTTATGAGTGTAATGATTTATACTATAAATTGATTGGTATATTATCTAGTATAAGTAGTGAAGAAAATCTTCTAAACCGTGATATTTATCAGGAATTTCTTAATGCTGCAGGCACTATCTATTCTAGTGTAAATTCAACGGCATGGGCTGCATTAACATTTGGATATGAAGATGTTTACGTGGCGGATCGCACTGCTACTTCATTTACCGATTGTGTATATAACTTAGTAATACAATATGGTGGTGATGTAACTACTGATATAAATACTACTACAGGTTCTCCAACAAATTGGGATGCTGATGTTAATTGTGTTGAATCATCTGACGCAAATAACGATGGCAGTATTGGTGACGATGAAATGGCTGCTTACCAAGAATGCCTTAACAACAATAAGTGGACAGCCTTATACAATTGTGTAAATGGAAGTGATATTTCAAGTTCTGTTAATACTGCAATGGCTGATGGTGGTATTACTACCGCATTAAGTGCTCCAATTTCAGCAGGTACTTTTACCTATGCTGATGCCAGAGCATTTCAAGATGCTGCCGAAGACAGCTGTACAGCTCTTTGCGAATTACGCAGTGATGTATTTAAACAAGAAATACTAGTTGCATGGGCTACTGCTTATGCTGCAGGAGGTACCGGTGCTCCAATTTCAGAGGCTCCAACAGCACAAGAACTAAGTTGTATTTTAAGTCAGTTGATAGATTCTTGTAAACAAGATTGCGACCTAACAATCACATATAAATCTTATTTCGAAGATGCAACAAGTGTTAATTATGATTTAAATGGAGACGGTACAATAAATCATACTGCTGTGGAGGTAGTAAGCAGCATAGGTACTGATATAGAAGCTGAATTGATGGCAAAAGCCATGACATGGGCATTTGATATACAATACTTGGCAAATGGCGCTTATGGTACTAGCTGTGGAAGCGACTATGGAAAAATAGCTGAAATTAATTTTGTATTATCAGAGCATGTAGTTGAAGAAATGAATGATAAACTAAGTGCATTTGTAAGTGCAGGAAACACAATATTAACACAGGCCATGATGCTAACTTGGCTTGATGAAATCTATCAAGAATATGGATACACTGATTGGCCTTGTGATTTTCTTACTAATGAAACTCAATTTAAAGTAGATGTTAATTCATATTTTGAAGCGACCAACATGGATGGTAGCACCCCTTTAATTAGCCGAACTCAACTTGATAAGGAATTCCGCCTTATATCTGCGGCCAATTTTAATTATAAGTGGGGACTGGCAACTGGTGCTGATCCTAGTTATGTTGGCGCAGCTAGTACAAGATTATATGATATGACTACGCTTTCTACATGTGAAGAAATAAGTACTTGCGGTATTTGTTTTAAATGGGTTGAACCCACTATGCCAGATGATGTTGTTCCTGTTGACATACAAGCCACCACTTGCGAAGATATTATTAAAGATAATTTAATGAGTTTACTTTTAACCCAAGAAGCCAATTGTAAAGATGAGCAAATAGCAGCAATAGGCTATACATACGATACAACTTGTCCTGATATTGATGATAAATTAACTATTACTTATGTTGAAGGCTTGCATGATTATACTTTGTATTATTACGATCGTAACGGAAATCTTGTTCGCACAGTTCCTCCTAAAGGTGTGGATGCAGATAACACAAGTAGAGCAGATGTTCCTTCACATACTTTTGTAACTAACTACCAATATAATTCTCGTGGGCAATTGGTTTATAAAAGCACTCCCGATGCAGGTATCATTCATTACTATTATAATGATCTAGGTCAGGTGCGTTTTTCGCAAAATGCCCAACAATTACTTGATAAGAAATACTCGTATCTGAAATATGATAATTTAGGAAGAGTTGTAGAAGCAGGTCAAGATACAATCTGCAGCTCATGTAACATTACTGCTATAAGTGATTTAACAGACAAAGCCAATGTTCAAAATATACCAACAACACCCGGTGAGGATTTAATCGTAACCGTTTATAATGATGAATATACTTCTGCTTCTTATACTGATGAAGATGGAGTAGTAAGCACACAAGAAAACTTACTGAACAGAATTAGTTATTCCTATAGTGATGCAGATGGTTCTGTTGCCACACTTGATGACAGAGCAACTACAGCATACAGCTACGATGTACAAGGCAATGTAAAATGGGTAATACAAGAAATTCCGGGTATTGGAATAACTCAAGTGGGTTTTGAGTATGATTTAATAAGCGGAAAAGTTACCGAAGTAAAATACCAAGAGGGCAAAGTAGATCAATATTACCACCGTTATACCTATGATGCCGATAACAGAATTAAAATGATTGAAAGTTCCGGCAATGGTAAACTGTGGGATAAAGATGCGCAATACGAATATTATGCTCATGGCCCGCTTAGCCGTGTGGTAATGGGTGAAGATAAAGTACAGGGCTTGGATTACGTATACACCTTGCAAGGTTGGTTAAAAGGAATTAATACGCCTGCCCTAAGCACCAGTCTCGATCCGGGTAAAGATGGAGCCAGTGGTTCAAAAGTAGCATCTGACGCATTTGGTTTAATGTTAAATTATTACGAAGGTGATTTTAACCGTAGTGGAAGTGTATTTAATAACAATGAAAGTAGCAATACTGTTTTAACCTCACTTAAAACAAGCCATAGCGGAACCGATTATAAAAATTATTACAATGGTTTTATCAGCAATGCCATTAGCAATAATGCTTATACAGGAAGCGATGTATTTAATGCCAACAAACCAATGGCAGGTATGTATTTATATGATGAACTAGGCAGATTGCTAACAAATACCTTTGATTTTTATAGTAGCTCAAGCTGGGGAACCAATACAAATAAAGATTATTTAGAACAATTTGGTTATGATGCCAATGGAAATATTACCAGCGTAAGTAGAAACGGACATTAAAATAAAAAGAGGAGAAAACCTGCAAGGTTTTTAAAACCTTGCAGGTTTAATAGAATATAACCTACTGGTTATTAATACAAAAAATCAAAAAAGATTAAAGGACACTAAAAAACAAACATTAATAAAAAGCATTAAAAAGGTAGAACTGCTCATCACAAATTAGTATACCTTTTAAAAAGAAACCAAAACCAAAATAGATTATGCAAACTAAAATCTCAAATAACAATAACTCACTCTTTAGTATTCTGCTTGCAATTGTTTGTCAAATTGTATTTATCATAAATTCTTTTTCTCAAACAACAATCGACAACCAAACCTACAATTACGGCAGCACTAATAACCAATTACAATCCATTACAGATGTGGTAAATGCAAGTACTTCTACTATTGATATAGATAACCAAGCCGGCACAAATTATGCTTATACAGCCATAGGCCAGTTAAGCAAAGACGAAGCAGAAGGCATACTTTCTATTGAATGGAATGCTTCCGGTAAAGTAAAACATGTAAGCCTAGACGATAATAACGATTTAACTGAAGACCGCACATTAGATTTTTTGTATGATGCAATGGGAAACAGAATTAAGAAAACAGAAACCATTCTTTTAACAGCTAAATCTACCATTACTTTTTATTCACGTTCGGCTACTGGAGAATTAATGGCCCTTTATAAAAATGAGGGAAGCGGTTTAAAACGTATTGAAGTTCCATTAAGTATTGGTAATGATAACACAAGTATTGACGCAACAGCATCTTTAAGCACAACGCATATTTATACAAGAACACTTGCCAATAAAAGTTATGAATTAAAAGATCAACTGGGAACAGTGCGAACTGTTATAACTGATACCAAAGAACCTGATGGCTCGGGAACTTTTAAAGCCAGCATAGCCAGCATTTCTGATAACTATGCCTTTGGCATGGAACTACCAGGCCGTTCATATAACAGCAGCAATTACCGTTATGGCTTTCAGGGAAAAGAAAAAGATGATGAATTAAAAGGCAGTGGTAATTCTTATGATTTTGGGGCGCGTTTGTATGACCCGAGAGTGGGGAGGTGGTTGAGTACGGATCCGCTTGCGGATAAATATCCCTCCGAATCCTCATATGAAGCAATGGGAAATAACCCAATAGTATTTGTGGATCCAGATGGAAAATCAATCGCTGAAGTACTGACATCTGCTTTTAAAGGTTCAATATTATATCTAATTACAAAATCAACAAATGTTTCAGTTGAAATCGCTTTTATAGCCAATGGTTCTGGTCCATTGAAGGTTGAAGCCTTTGCAGATGGAGTAGGTGTTGGAGCGTCAGCGCAAGTTGTGTTAGCAAAATTCAAATGGAATCCCCACAAAGAATGCTTTGAATTAGATACCGATCCTGAAGTATCTATAGAGGGGTATGCAGCGGCTGGTAGCAAGGATGCATATATAGCTATTTTTGGAAGAGCAAAAGCAAAATTTGACCAAATATCATCAGGAGATTTAAAAGTTGATGGGGGAACAAAAGCAAAGTTAGGGAATTGTACTTTTAGAATATATACAGATGGAAAAAAGACCATGATTTCATTTTCATATACAGAAAAGGATCCCAGAAATCCTAATAGAAGCATACAAATTACCTTAAAAAGAGAGTTTGATCCTGTATTAGGCGAGTGGGTAGGAGAGCAATTGGGATATGATAACGGAATGTCAAAAGATGCTATGTTAACTGCATTACATGACAGATATTTAGAAAGAAGCAAATCTATAATAGATGAAGCACATAAGCAGTTATCTGCTATAAGAGGAGATTCAGACGCAGCAAAAAAATCTAAAGAAATTCAGAAAAAATTAGATTCAGATTTAAAAAAATTAGACGAAAGCTATCACCAAGCTGAAGCAATGATAGAAAAAAGTAAATAATGTGAGTTCAATGTAATAAACTGCTGATAGTAAGTATTTTAGCGTAATCTGGTGGGGATTTGTGTGTAGCAAGTGTGTGAGCTAATCCCAACCAATGTAAAATAAGATTTGTAATCTTAAAAAAAATGTAGTAATAAATTTCTTTGAAATATTGATAGAGGAGAATACTACTTAGCCAAAGATGCTATGTTGTAGTTTTATATTTCATGAGGGTTTAAGAGCTTTAAACCTTGTATACTTTTAAAATCAGAAACATTACGTGTAAGTAAAGTGAAATCATAAACAAGGGCTGTTGCGGCAATAATGGCATCGGGAGTTTAATTTTATAAAGTTGTCTTATTTCAATAGTTTTAAGAATAATTGTTTCGTCAATAGAAAAAATTTGAGCAGGAATCATAAAAGAATGTAAGCGTTCTAATTGTTGTTGTGTAACTCCAAACCAACCTAATACTTCCATTCGAGTAACAACAGAAATAATAATGGGTAAATTATCTAAAAAATTTGATCCTTTGTTTGGAATATTATTTCCCAAATAATCAATTACAACATTCGTATCAATTAAAAATTTCTGTTCCATTCTTCGCGTGATTTTTTTACATATTCCTGTAATTGATTGGCTTCTTCTGAACTTAAAATACCCTTAAAACGAGCCATGGTGCCATGTTTTACAGTTGTTTCTTCGGTCAGTTCATCAACGGAATAATAAATTATTTCTATTTTTTTACCTACATAATTTTTAGGTATAGAAATTAAAATATCTGTTTGTTGTGGTGTTATACTTGTGCGTATCATGTTAATTTTTTTAGTCGAAATAATGTCGAATCAATGTTACCAAGATAACACATTTAATTAAAATAGTAAGATATTTTGTATCGTGTATGCCATTTTCTCTATCAATAGTTCAATTTTTTTACAAAGTGTAGCATTAAATTCCCACTGCTAGTCAGGTTGTTTGCATAGGCTGGTTGGGAGTGCGTCAAGAAATAGAAGCAATTTTTATTTCATGTTGTATCAAAGACGAAGGAAGGTCCTTCACAGGTGCTATTCAGGTAGATTTGTTTTGCCTAAAAAATTGCAAATTAGTTCCCAATATGATCAATACTTCCTAGTGATTTTGAATGGAGTATTGTAAGTGATTTTGAATAATTAAGCAAAAAATCAATTGTTGCATCATTGGGTTCAAATGATGCTTGATCTTCTGATTCTAAACTATTTTTTGATTTTTCCTTTTTAGCAGTTTGTAGAAAAAGGTTTGAAGGAGTAAAAATTTTGGCCATAGACAATGTTTTTAGTTTATATACCAGAAACGCCTATGGCCAATTAATTATTGTATTGTTCTAAGAAAAAATTAAGCAGTTAGTGCAATCTCATGTTTATCAATCATTTTCCTTAGATTAATAAGTGCATATCGCATACGACCTAAGGCTGTATTAATACTAACGTTGGTTTGTTCAGCAATTTCTTTAAAGCTCATATCATTAAAATGCCTCATCAATACTATTTCTCTTTGTTCTTCGGGTAGTTGCTCAACCAGTTTACACAGGTCAGAAGTAATTTGACCTTTAATCATGCTCACTTCCATATTATCACTTCCACACTTAATAATGTCAAATAAGCTATATTCTCCTCCTTCTTTTTGATGATCACACATCATCATGCGTTTGTTATTTCTAAAATAATCAATTACTAAATTATGCGAAATGCGCATGAGCCAAGGAAGAAATTTACCTTCTTCATTGTATTTTCCGGACTTAAGTGTACGGATAATTTTCATGAACACATCTTGAAATAAATCTTCGGCTACATCACGGTTTTTTACCATTAAATAAATGTAAGAGTAGACTTTTCTTTTGTGACGTTTAATAAGAATGGATAGGGCGGGTTCGTGGCCGTTCATATATAATGAAACAAGCTCTTGATCGTTTTTAAGTTCCAGTTGCATGATACCTCCTTTGTTTGGTTAATAAATAAAAAATACAAAGTAGATATATGCTATAGGTTTACTGGTTTTAAGTTTTTTTAATAATTATTAATACAATAAAAAAGAATCGTTTGTAGTAAACGATAAATTTTAATTTTTATTGTATCTCTTAACGAAATTCCTTTAAAAAGGTTACACTAAGATAACCCTTTTTTTATGAAAAGACAAGCAATGTGCTAGTTTTCTGCATATTAATTTTCATATTCGTATTCTTTTTTCGTAAAAATCCAGACACAAAATAAAAAAAGGAAAGTTACAATCCATGATGTGAGGGCAATAAAAAAATAAAAGCCTTCTGAAAAGAGGAGGTGTAATGATAAACGTTTCATTTGAAAATATTTTTTTTAAAAAGGTCAAAAAGAACACATTAAGATGTCATAATATAATAGCGAATGATTTGTAGGCATAAGGTGTGTTATGGATTGCATAAACAAGATGACAATCTCTACTCATTTTTACTGAATACACTTGCAATATTTCTCCTTGTTTAAATTTGTCCGTATTAGCAATACATAGCACCTTAAACGGACAGGACAGCTTTCTAATCGTTCCAGATGGTGTAATAATTATCAATGCATCTGTTCTGCAATATTGATCTATGCTTGAATCCATCAAACATAAAAAAGAAGGACTATTCGCTATGGAATAGCCCTCCTTAACACTACGCAGGCAACAGTACATCTTCTAACACATTACTAGGTTCAGCATTATACTTGTACCTAAATGATAGTACAACTTTCTCCTTAGATGGAAGCTCATATTCATAAGCATCGCATTCTTCTTTTTCAATGATTCCTGGCAATTGTTTCCCCAATAATTGTTTACAGGTTCTCTCATCAAAAGTGCTTGAGATAGTAGCTTTCTTGGCCGTAGCATAATACTGATTGGTCTTAGTTGACCTCATCATTTCCACATCGCCTTGTAGCTTGAGAACATTAAAGTTTTCTCCTTTTTCATTTTTCTTTGTTGCAAAACCGATTACTGTTACCATAATTGTAAATGTTTTTAATTGTTAATAAATGATTGATTTGATTTTTCAGGAAAACCCTTCTCCTATTGGTTTGGGCGGAGAGGTTTTCCTGCCTATGCGTTCGAGGGGGATGTGCAAAAGGGTGATACGAGGATCAATACATTCTCATATTTTTGAATGTATTTTGAAAAAATATTTTTTAATTTTTTTATAGGAATTTCTTATCCGCATCCATTTCTATAGTAAAACGGACGGGCGGATAATTTCATCAAAGATTTAAAAAATATAAATGATTGATTATAAGTATAATGAATTAACATCATATGAATTTTATCAGGCTATAACCTTAAATTAAATTTGCAAATATCAGGCTATAACCTTAAATTAACAGAAGTAATATCAGGCTATAACCTTATGAACACACAAAATCAGAAACTATTACTAGAACAGATTGATAGAAAACTGGCGGTACTTAAACCATTAGAAAAACTTATTATACCTCAAAGGGGATGGATATTTACCATTCGTACTGCATTAAAAATGTCGTTAAGACAACTAGGTAATAAGCTTGGCATCTCTTCTCAAAGTGTGAATGAAATTGAAGAAAGAGAAATTAATGGAAATATTACAATAAAGTCTTTACGTGATGTTGCAAATGCTTTAGGCTTGAAATTGGTTTACGGATTTATTCCCAAAGGAGAAAGTATTGAGAATATGGTTGAAACTAGAGCGTATGAAATAGCTCGTGAAATTGTATTGCGCACTTCTAATACTATGAAATTAGAAGATCAGGAAAATTCAAAACTTAGAATTGAGAAATCTATAAAGGAAAAAGCAGAAGAAATAAAAAATAAAATGCCAAAATATTTATGGGATTAGAATTAAAGTACGAGGAAGGTCAAACAGCACTTGATGAAGAAGAAAAAGAAGGGCTTCTTATTTCTTCAATTACTACAAGAGAGGAGCTCGATGAATTTGAACAACAAAATATAGAGAAAGCAATTGAATGGACTTTGGGAAGAAAATTTAAACAAGAAAAAATTATTACTGAAGAGTTTGTTTGCGAACTGCATTATAAAATGTTTTCCGATGTTTGGAAATGGGCAGGAGACTTTAGGCATACTAACAAAAATTTAGGTGGAGACTGGAAACAAATAGGTATACGTCTAAAACAATTAAATGACGATTGTCTCTTTTGGATACAAAAAGAAGTTTATTCTGGAGAAGATATAGCTATTAGATACAAACACCAGATAGTAAGTATTCATTGTTTTTCGAATGGCAATGGCAGGCACTCTCGTTTAATAGCAGATATAATAGTAAATCATATTTTCAAAAAACCAATTTTTAGTTGGGGAGGTTCGAGCATAAACAAAAAAGGAGAAGCAAGAAGTAAATATCTTAAAGCAGTTAAAGAAGCCGATAATGGTAATATGAAATTATTACTAGAATTTGCTAGAGAAAAATAATGGAATTTATTTGTTTTATTTCTTGTGATAAAACGGACGGATAAAAACCTACTATAGATTATGGAATATAAAAAGCTTCTGTATCTGAAATGAAAAAAGGCAGGATGGGGTAAGGTTATTTTATACTTTTTAAAAAAATAATAAATGTTTAGATATAGGTTGCCCACCCTACCTATTTATGTTGGCTATAGAAGGTATATAAACTAGGCAAACTTGAAAATGATATAACACTTTATACGGTTTGTATAGTTTGTATGAGGGCAAATTAAATCAAAAATATTTTTGCTTCTTTTTAGGAAGTTTGTATCCAATAGGGGATTGTAAAATGAACTGTGCTTTTCTTTAACTTTACATTGTTAGGCGAAGCATAGTGGAGCTCTGCTGGAGAGCAACTCCACAAGGAATATCCTAACCCAATGGAATGAAAAGAGGTC
>JAHEXY010000008.1 GCA_023251875.1 Bacteroidota bacterium | reverse complement strand
ATGCTTTTTGCTTGATTGACTCGTAGTCAAATTTCTTTTCGGTTGATTCCATTTTACTGTGTGTTTAAGGTTTATTAATTTAATAAATTTTCCTTTTGACACAGTTTACTTTACACTCTCATCAGAGCAAAAACACATCCCAAGGCAATTGTTGCATACTATAACTTTATTAATGCATACAGTCTATATCAAAAAGGAGAAGAATCAGATATTGCAGGGATGCATCTTAATAAATGGTTCTTTTACTTTTGTAGTGCTTTTTACCTCCTATGCTTTCCAAATCCCATTTTGTTTAACAAGTATATCAATGGCGCATAATACACTTTCAAATTGAAATGCGGCTTCATAAATGATTTCCGTTCCGGACTTAATTAATTGAGCAAGCGCACAATTACTAAAGCGTCAATAAGATTATTGCCGCTTATAGTCATTCCATAAATACCTTCATTCTCTTGGATTGATAAGAACATAGTTATCCCATTTAAAGTTTCACAATATTTACTTTATGGGATGACTATTTACATTTTTGTTGAAGTTTTTTTGATGTAAAATGAATATATTATCTAAAAATCTTTCCACTTTTTCCTTTGAAAATGGAGCGTTTTCTTTAATGGCAAATAAAATAATTTCATTGACGGTAAGATTTTCAATATCCTCCCATTCCCATTCTTCAATATCAGGTTCTTTATACCTTTTTCCACATTCAATAATATATTCCTGAATTTGCTTGAAGTCCATTTTAGAATGTATGATTATAAGTAAATTTCATTTTAATAGTATTCAGATTTTGAGTGTTATGGATTACCAATGGAATGCCGGAAAATACAATAGTGGTATTTATTTGGTGATGGTAAAAACAGATGACAAAATGTATCAAAAACGTTTGGTTGTAGTTAAAAAATAAATTACAAACAATATCTTTTTCAACAGCTATAGACAGCAATGTTTATAGCTTTTTTTATAAAAACTATTCCAGTAATCTTTTTATAATTCTTAAACGGTGAGAGTGTTTACCCATTTCATTATTAAAAATGCCATGGCTATCTAATTTATCAATACGTACTTTGCCGGAAGCATGAATAATTTGAAAATTATCGAGAATAATACCAACATGAACAATTTGCCCATCTTCATTATCAAAAAAAGCTAAATCACCGGGCAGGGATTCTTCGATAAAGCTCAATGAAGTACCCATTTCGGCTTGTTGACGCGCATCACGTTTTAATTTAATGCCACAAAGTTTGTAAACCATTTGTGTAAGTCCTGAACAGTCGATACCAAAAGGAGAACGGCCTCCCCAAAAATATGGAGCATTTAAATACAAAAATGCTGTTTGTAAAATGGCGTTTCTGCGGTTAGGGTTATTGCCATCACTTACTTCTCCATCATAAATAAATTTATGTTCACCAAAACCAAAATTTTTGTTTCTGTAATTAGGTAAGGAACTTCCTAAAAGAACACTTGTAATCTCATTGTTTTTTTTATTTTCAACAATGTTTACTAAATCGGCAGTACAATACATGCCTGAATTTTTGGAGAGATCAGAAAAGGTTTTTTCATTAATTTCGAAATGTGCATTTCTGGAAATCCAGCAGTCGTAACCTTCATAAGCTGTTTCTATTCTAAGCCATTCGCGTTTTTTCTCAATTATTTTATAATAATCGCCAAATAATAATTGCGTAACCATTTCTGCTTTGCTCGATGGCTCAGCTCGGCATGGGATGAGGGCTATGGTACAAATTCCGAACATAAATTTAAGTTTAAAAAGTTCAAAGTTTAAAGTTCAATGTTGAGAATTCAACATTTAACTTTAAACTTTCAAACCTTGAACTATTTTTGAATTATAAATTTTCAATCACTACAGCGCTCGCTCCACCACCACCATTACAAATAGCTGCTGCACCATATTTAGCATTGTTTTGTTTTAATACATTAATTAAAGTAACTATTATTCTTGCTCCTGAACAGCCTAGTGGATGGCCTAATGAAACAGCACCTCCATTTACATTTACTTTTTTTGCATCTAATTTCAATTCTTGCATGTTTGCTAAACTTACTACAGAAAAAGCTTCGTTAATTTCAAAAAAATCTATTTTATCAATTGTTAAACCGGCTTTGGTAATGGCTCTTGGCAATGCTTTAGCCGGAGCTGTGGTAAACCATTCGGGTGCCTGTTCTGCATCAGCATAAGCAATTATTTTTGCGAGCGGTTTTAAATTTAAGGTTTGCATTTTTTCTTTGCTCATTAATACAAGAGCTGCGGCACCATCATTTAAGGTTGATGCATTGGCAGCAGTAACACTTCCATCTTTTTGAAAAACGGGTTTTAGTTGTGCAACTTTATCAAACTTGATATTTTTATACTCTTCATCTTCTTTAAATAAAACCGGATCTCCACTACGCTGAGGAATTTCAACTGCAACAATTTCTTCATTAAATTTTCCTGCTTTCCAGGCATCGGCAGATTTTTTATATGATTCTATTGCAAATGCATCTTGGTCTTCTCTACTAATTTTACATTCTTTGGCGCATAATTCAGCTGCATTTCCCATGTGGTAATTATGGTATACATCTGTTAATCCATCTTTCACCAAACCATCAATTATTTGTCCGTGCCCCAGGCGATAACCATTTCTTGCCTTATCTAAATAATAGGGTACTGAACTCATGTTTTCCATACCACCTGCAACAACAACATCATTATCGCCCAGCATTATGGATTGGGTAGCCAACATCACAGATTTCATACCCGATGCGCATACTTTATTTATTGTTGTACAATGAACGGTATTGGGTAAACCTGCAAAAATTGCCGCTTGGCGTGCAGGTGCTTGGCCTACATTTGCAGATAATACATTACCCATGTATACTTCAGTAACTTCATTAGGGTTTAATTTTATTTTGTTCAACGCGCCTTTAATAGCTGTTGCGCCTAATTGTGTAGCCGGTATGTTGGCAAGAGTGCCGCCAAAACTTCCTATTGGGGTTCTAGTTGCAGAAACAATATATACTTCTTTCATAATGTTTTTATTCGAGGTTAAATTGAAAATTCAAAAGTAAAGATTCTATTGGAATTATTTGAGTATTATGTGATATTGGGCTTGTAAAAATTTCTGCGCTTTTTGTTCGGTATGCGTTTTATTGTATATTTGACATTCTTTCTTACTAATATTTTTCCGTATGAAAAATCTTCGTTTAAAATTTTCAATTTTAGTATCTATTATCAGTTTGTTTTTTTTTAATGGATGCACAAAACCGCAAGAGGCATGCTTTATTTTTACACCATTAAATTCTACGGATATTGTTTTTGATGCAAGTTGTTCACAAAATACTTCAACATATCAATGGACATTTGGAGATGGAACATCTGACTCAACAACAACTATAAGTACAATTACTCATACATTTAATACTCCAGGTTCATATACAGTAGTTTTAAATGCAGAGAGAAAAGATGGAGTAGCTTTATCTGAGGGCACACCAACTATTTCTACCACAATCACTATACAATAAAAAAATATTTTAAAAGATAAATCTTTATTTGTCAATTTATTTTACTTGAGCAACATCAGTTTTAGCGATTGCATTAAACCCACCTTCAATTTCTTTAAAATTGTCAATGCCTCTGGCTTTAAGAATAGAAGCAGCAATCATAGAGCGATAACCTCCCGCACAATGTAAATAGAAAGGTTTGTGGGTATCAATGGAGCTGGTCCATTCGTTTATAAAATCGAGTGGTTTAAGTGATGCATTTATAACGTGTAATGTGTTGTATTCATTTTCTTTTCTAACATCTATAACCAAATTTTTGTTGGTATTAAATTCAGTAGCAAACTGAGTGGCAGAAATTCTATTGATAGTATCAAAATGTTTTCCGGAATTTTTCCAGGTTTCAAAGCCCCCTTTTAAATGACCGAGAATAGTATCAAACCCAACTCTTGCCAATCGCATTACAGCTTCTTCTTCTTTTCCTATTTCTGTTACCAATACTATTTTTTGTTTTACGTCAGCAATTAATGCTCCAACCCAAGGAGCAAATTGTCCATCAAGGCCAATATTAATTGATTTTGGAATAAAACCTATACAAAACACAGCAGCGGGTCTTGTATCTAAAACTAGTACACTATTACTATTGACTATGGCTTCGAATTCTTGAACACTTAATGCCTTTTTTCCATTATTAAAAACATCATCAATATTTTGATACCCATTTTTATTCATATCAACGTTCATCGGAAAATAAGCAGGAGGCAGGCTAAGTCCATCAGTTACAGCTTTTATAAATGCATGCTTATTAGGTTGTAGCAAAGCATAATTCATTTGCTTTTGATGCCCAAGTGTATCAACGGTTTCTTTCATCATACTTTTTCCGCAGGCACTTCCTGCTCCATGGGCAGGATAAACAATTACATCAGCAGCCAATGGCATTATTTTATTCATTAATGAATCGTATAAAAGTCCTGCTAGTTCTTCTTGGGTCATGTGGCTTGCTTTTTGTGCAAGATCGGGTCTTCCTACATCTCCTAAAAATAAAGTATCTCCACTAAAAATGGCATGGTCTTTTCCTGTTTCATCTTTTAGTAAATACACGCATGATTCCATGGTATGGCCTGGTGTGTGTAAAACCTTAATAATAATTTTCCCTATTTTAAATTCTTGTCCGTCTTTTGCAATAATGGCATCAAAACCGGGTTGGGCTGTAGGCCCAAAAACAATAGGAGCTCCGGTTTTTTTAGATAAGTCAATATGGCCCGAAACAAAATCAGCATGAAAATGAGTTTCAAAAACATATTTTATTTTGGCTCCATTTTTTTCTGCTTTTTGGATGTAAGGATTTATTTCGCGAAGTGGATCAATAATAGCAGCTTCGTTTTCTGATTGAATGTAATAGGCTCCTTGGGCCAAACAGCTGGTATATATTTGTTCAATTTCCATTTTTAATTTATTTGCAGGTAAAATTAATAAAATATAATATCGTTTATTTCTATTTCAATTTTAGCATTTTCTGTTGCTAAATGGCAATCGTAGTTTTCATCAATAGTAAGCCTTTTTAAATACCAATTTTTTTCATTTATAATTGCACTGTTATTTTGAACAGTAAAAGTATTGGGGGGCAAATGAAATCCTCTGCCATCGGCTTTCATAATGGCTTCCTTCATGGTCCAAAATTGAAAAAAAGTATCAATAGGGTTTTGTGATGATTTTATTTTTTGCATTTCAGTTTCAGTAAATACTCTTTCAAATTCTTCGTAATTCACATTCCTTTTTTTTTCTATATCAATGCCAATTTTATTAGTGATTAGTGTTTCAATAGAATGTTTTTCAATTCTCTCTCTTCCCGAAACAAGTTGGGGACAAGTTTTGGAGAGGATTGCAGAAAGGCCGCATATCACATAATCTCCGGAATGTGAAATATTAAAATCAATTTCATTAGAAACAAAGGGTCTTTTGTATTGATCTAATTGAATAGTATTGAATAAAGCTTCTTGATTTATTTCCAGCAATAATTTTTGCAGCAATAGTTTTCCACACAATACTCGTAAACGATCATTCTGTTTTTGGTATTTTAAAACGGATTCTTTTATATCAGGAGGTAAATCTTCTAAATAATATTCCCATGCTTTTGTTATAAAGCATTTGGAGATGTTTGTATAAAGAATTTGAATCACGAAAGAAATATTTTAGATTTTTTTTCAGGTGCTTCGAATCGCTCCGCATGACACAAAACCTACGCTACATCCTCTTCAATTCTCAAATTCTCAATAATAAAATCTTGACGTTCCGGAGTATTTTTACCCATGTAAAAAGTAAGCAAGTCTTTTACCGATGCCTCATGATCAAGCATTACAGGATCGAGGCGAATATCTTTTCCAATAAATTGCTTGAACTCATCAGGAGAAATTTCACCCAAGCCTTTAAAGCGAGTAATTTCAGGTTTAGCCCCTAATTTTTCCATGGCCTTTTTTCTTTCATCATCAGAGTAACAATAAATAGTTTCTTTTTTATTTCTCACTCTAAACAATGGGGTTTGTAAAATATAAACATGTCCATTTTTTACAAGATCAGGAAAAAATTGTAAAAAGAAAGTGAGTAATAATAAACGAATGTGCATACCATCCACATCAGCATCTGTAGCCACTACAATATTATTGTAACGCAGATTTTCCAAGCCATCTTCAATATTTAAGGCACTTTGCAATAAATTAAACTCTTCGTTCTCGTACACTATTTTTTTTGTAAGACCAAAGCAATTAAGCGGTTTTCCTTTTAAACTAAAAACGGCTTGAGTAATAACACTTCTTGCAACTGTAATGGATCCACTGGCCGAATCACCTTCGGTGATAAACAATGTACTTTCTAAACGTTCATCTTTATTGGTATTGTAATGCACTTTACAATCGCGCAATTTTTTATTGTGAAGATTTGCTTTTTTTGCTCTTTCTCTTGCTAGTTTTTGAATACCTTCTAAATCTTTTCGTTCGCGTTCTGATTGTAATATTTTTTTCTGAAGTTCCTGAGCTGCTTCCGGATGTTTATGTAAGTAATTGTCTAATTCTGTTTTTACAAAATCATTAATAAAATTACGAACAGTAGCACCATTAGGTTCCATGGTTACAGACCCCAGTTTTGTTTTGGTTTGGGATTCAAAAACAGGCTCAACTACTTTTACACTTACAGCAGCCATTATCGATTGGCGAATATCTCCTGCATCAAAATCTTTTTTATAAAATTCACGAACAGTTTTTACAATAGCTTCACGAAAAGCACTTAAATGTGTACCACCTTGTGTTGTGTATTGGCCATTTACATAAGAATAATAGTCTTCACCGTACTCAGTAGTATGGGTCATGGCTATTTCAATATCTTCTCCTTTTAAATGAATAATAGGATAAAGCGGCTGATCGGTAGCAAGTGTATTGGTTAATAAATCGAAAAGCCCGTTCTTGGATAAAAACTTTTTGCCATTAAAATTGATTGTTAATCCTGTGTTAAGATAGGCGTAATTCCATAACCGTTTCTCAATGTAATCGTATATGAATTTGTAATGACCAAAAATAGCATCATCGGCAACAAAAGTTGTAATAGTTCCGTTTTCCAAATTGCAACTTTGTAGTTTGTGGTCTTTTTTAATAATCCCTTTTTCAAATTCGGCCATTTTAGTTTGGCCTTCTCTAATAGACTGAATTCTAAAATAACTAGAAAGTGCATTTACAGCTTTTGTTCCAACTCCATTTAAGCCAACCGATTTTTTAAAAACTTTAGAATCGTATTTAGCCCCTGTATTCATTTTAGATACACAATCAATCACCTTTCCTAAAGGAATACCACGACCATAATCTCGTACTTGAACGGTATGATCTTGAATGGTAATATCAATGGCTTTTCCATTACCCATTACATATTCATCAATAGAATTATCAATTACTTCTTTTAAAAGAACATATACCCCATCATCCTGGGTTGATCCATCTCCCAATTTACCAATATACATACCCGGGCGTAAGCGCATGTGATCGATCCATTCCAGCGTGCGTATGGAATCGTCATTGTATTCGTTTTCTTGTTGTTTTGCCATAAAATTGTTTGAATTTTGGGGCTTGAAGATAAGAAACTCCTTTTAAAATAACCTTGATTTTATTTCAAATTTGTTAGAGCCTGTTTAAATTTTATCATTTTATTTTAATATCATGGCTATATTTTATTTTATCCCTATTTTAGTTCGTTACTAAATTCCATTTATTTTTCCGTAATTAGGCATTCTAATTTCTATAGTATGTCAAAAATAAAACGCATTGGAGTTTTTACTTCCGGAGGTGATTCGCCCGGTATGAATGCATGCATCAGAGCAGTTGTGAGAACAAGTATTTTTTATAACCTTAATGTATTTGGCATATATCATGGCTATGAAGGAATGATTAATGGTGAGATAAAAGAAATGAAATCTAATTCAGTTAGTAATATTATTCAACGCGGAGGAACCATATTAAAAACATCTCGAAGCAAACGTTTCATGACTAAAGAAGGAATGGCTTTAGCTTATAAACAAATTAAAAAACATAAAATAGATGCCTTGGTTGCTATTGGTGGCGATGGCACCTTTAAAGGAGCCTTGGAATTTAATTCTATTTATAAAATACCCATTATTGGTTTGCCCGGCACTATTGACAATGATTTATTTGGTACAGATTATACCATTGGTTTTGATACTGCTTTAAATACCGTTGTTGAAGCTGTAGACCGTATTCGTGATACAGCATCCTCTCACAGCCGTTTGTTTTTTATTGAAGTAATGGGCCGCGATGCGGGATACATTGCATTACATTCTGGCCTTGCTTGTGGGGCTGAATCCATTCTTATTCCCGAAACAAAAACACATATAGATACACTTATCGAAACATTAAACAAAGGCTGGAAAAGAAAAAAATCAAGCAGTATTGTTATTGTTGCCGAAGGCGATGAATTAGGAGGGGCCATTCAAATTGCTAAAATGGTAAACGAAAAGTTTAAACAATACGAAACCCGCGTTTCTATTTTAGGTCATTTACAAAGAGGGGGTAGTCCTTCGTGCAGAGATAGAGTATTGGCAAGCCGACTAGGAACTAAAGCTGTTGAATCATTAATGGAAGGCAAAAAGAATTTTGCTATCGGTATTATTGACGATAAATTTACTTTTACACCCTTTGAAAAAGCAACCAAAAAACATCAACCCATCAATAAAGAATTTTTAGAAACAGCTAGAATTTTATCTTCGGTATAATACATCTATTTTTTTTGTTTCTTAGCTTGGCTGTTTAATGTTATTATTTTATTAAGAATTAATTAAGTTTAATTTAATTCATCACTACCCATTAGGAAGCCTATTAATAACTATTTAACTTGCGTAAAATTTGAGACTACTATATGAATAATGCTACAATTAAGATTCTTATTGTTGATGACGAACCTGACATTCTTGAATTTTTAGGATACAATTTAAAAAAAGAAGGATATCAAGTTTTTAAAGCCTGCAATGGTGTTAAAGCTATTGAAATTGCAAAAAAAGAAAATCCTCATTTAATTATTTTAGATGTAATGATGGACGAATTGGATGGTATTGAAACATGCAAACGCCTCAGACAAATTTCACAACTAAAAGATGCTATCATTATTTTTTTAACTGCAAGAGGAGAAGAATATTCTCAATTAGCCGGTTATGAGTCAGGTGCCGATGATTACATTACCAAACCGGTAAAACCACAAGTATTAATGAGTAAGGTAAAGGCATTGCTAAGAAGAATAGACAACATATCTAGCGGAAACATTATCAACATTGGGACTTTAAAAATTGATACCGAACAATTTTTAGTTTATGAAGGTGAAAATAAGCTTATACTTCCCAAAAAAGAATTTTTACTCTTAAAATTATTAGCAGAAAAACCCGGAAAAGTTTTTCATAGAGATGAAATTTTACGTACCATTTGGGGCGATGATGTTGTTGTAGGAGACAGAACCATTGATGTTCACATTAGAAAACTACGTGAAAAAATTTCATATTGCCCTATTGTTACTGTAAAGGGAGTTGGATATAAATTTGAATTATAAACCTTCCTCTAGCCCTCCTAAAAAAACAAAAATAAACTATGAAAATATTAATCTTATGTACTGGCAATTCCTGCCGAAGTCAAATTGCAGAAGGATTTTTCAGATTTTATTCAAAGGGACAAGCTGAAGTACTTAGCGCAGGCATTGAAGCGCATGGACTAAATTCTAAAGCGGTACTAGTTATGAAAGAAGTTGGAGTAGATATTTCATCTCATCAATCAAAAACTTTAGACCAATTTATTGGAACTTCATTTGACTATATTATAACAGTATGTGATCATGCTGATGAACATTGTCCTTATTTTCCCGGAAATGCCAAAAAAATTCACAAAAGCTTTCCAGATCCAGCTAAAGCAACAGGAACAGATGTTGAAATATTGAATCAATTTAGAAACGTAAGGAATTTGATTCAACAATATTCACAAGATTTTTTTACCTTCAAATAGAGTTTCTCTAAAATTTATTTAATGAAAATATTATACGGTGTTCCAGGCGAAGGAATGGGCCATGCAACCAGAAGTAAGGTTGCCATTTCTCATTTAATAAAAAATCATGATGTTAGAGTAGTATCTAGTTCTCGAGCATTCTCGTTTTTACATAATGCTTTTCATAAAAGAGTTCATGAAATTCAGGGCTTTCATTTGGCCTTTAAAAATTCAAGCATATCCAAATTTAATACAGTAAAAAATATTTTAAAATCAGGCCCCTCTGATCTTGTTAAAAACTTTAGGAGTTATAAAAAAATTTACGAAGATTTTAAACCCGATTTGGTAATTACCGATTTTGAATCTTTCTCGTATTTTGTTGCAAAACTTCATGATATTCCCATTATAAGTATTGATAATAACCAAGCCATTAACAGGTTAATTTTAGATATTCCTATTTCTGAATCTGAAAATAATAATTACGTTATCACAAAAAATATTGTAAAATCAAAAGTGCCCAAATGTAATTATTATTTGATATCATCATTCTTTCCGGCTGAGATAAGAAAAAAGAAAACAGAAATAATTCCCCCTATTTTGCGAGAAGATATTATTAAAGCAAAAGCCTCTAAAGAAAATCATATTCTGGTATATCTTACTTCTTCCTCTCAGGAAAGCATTATTAAAATGCTTAACCAATTAAAGCACGACCAATTTTTAGTATATGGTTTTAATAAAAGTGAGCATCATGGAAATGTTACATTAATGCCTTTTAGCGAAACTGATTTTATTAATAATCTTGCTTCTGCTAAAGCCGTAATTGCAAATGGAGGCTACTCATTAATTAGCGAAGCTATTTATTTAAAAAAACCAATTTTTTCAGTGCCGCTAAAAAATCAATTTGAACAATATATTAATGCCGCTTATATCGAAAAATTAGGATATGGCAAATTTCATCCGGAATTTGCATCCAATCCCTTGAAATCATTTTTATACGATTTAGATACTTTTGAAGAAAATCTCTCTGCTTACAAACAAAATGGAAATGTTGTTTTCTTTAAAAAATTGGATGAAACAATAGCAAAAGTAATTACATCATAAATTAAACTCTTAATCTTCATTCCTTTTTCGCCACAAACTTATAGGAATATCCTCCAAAAAAATAATATTGACAATTTAATGTTCATACATTGAAAAAAAATTATTACTTTCTACTTATAAATGTGTTTACATTTAGCTTTTGTTAATTAAATTAAAGAGGAAAGTAGGAAATTAATATGCATTACGGACAAGTAAATAATATTAGTTTATTATTAGTTGAAGACAAACCAGAAGACAGTACGAGAGTATTAGGCTACCTTCAAAACTCTGATCTTGACTTTAAAAAGATATTCCATACAACTTCTTTGGCAGAAACATTTAAAGTTCTTTCTGAACAAACAATTGATATTATTATCCTAAATCTTAGTTTACCCGATTCTTTTGGTGCAGAAACTTTTTCTGCCATCTATTCTAAATATCCACACATTCCTATTATTTTATATACGGGAATGTATCAAAAAGCCATTGCCAATTTATTGGTAAAGGCAGGAGCTCTTGATTACCTATTAAAAGAAACGATAAGTCTCGAAATACTTGAACGTACTATTTTTTATAATCTGGAACGATCAAGATTAATAACAGATTCCAAATTTTTAAATCAAGAATTAAAATATATTAACAATATACTTGCTCATCATATTAAAGATCCCCTATATGAGATTGCCGTATTAATTCATCAACTATTTCCTGATCCCTTTAATGAAATAAAAGAAGAAAGTCCTGAACATATTGTAAAACGGAATCTTTCTGATATTAATAAAATGCTCGATCACGTTTTTGATTATTCAAGAATGAACGGTGAAGAATTTTTAGTTCATAAAATTAGCGTATCTGAATGCATTGATGAAGTAATAAATACCCTAAATCCTGCCAGTAATATTGAAATAAAAATTACATCTGATTTCCCCGTTGTAAATTCAAATAAATATTTCATCTTTCAAATTTTTTACAACCTTATTAACAATGCAATGAAATTTGTGAATCCGGAAAAGGGATACATTGAAATTTCTGCACAAGAAAAAAAGGGTGGATGGGAATTTTATGTAAGAGATAACGGAACAGGTATACCTCTTGATAAACAACAAATGATTTTTGAAGTATTGAATGATCCGGACAAAAGAGATATTTACTTACGTTCAGGAATTGGCCTAAGTATTGTAAAACGTTTGGTTTCTAGATTAAAAGGAAAAGTAGGTATTGAATCAACTGACGAACATGGAACTATTATTAAATTTTCTCTTCCTAAAAAAATTATTTTATCATCAAAGCCATCTCAAAAAACATTAGATTTATAGGAAATTTTAAAATCTATCAACAATGAAGTTTTTACGTTGGTTTAGTTTCATCATTGCCATTGTATTGGCAGTATATTTTTTAGGCCCCTCTACCTCTAAACCCAATTTAAATACTACCCTACCCCAAGTAAATTCAAATTTAACTCAAATTGAACAAGAAATTATTCAATCTGAGCAAAAACAAAATATAAAACCCGGTAACCAAGCACAAATTGTTTGGGCCAATGATTCCTTAAAACAAAAAACAGAATATTGTTTGGTTTATTTGCATGGCTTTAGCGCTTCAGAAAAAGAAGGAGCCCCTATTCACACTGAATTTGCAAAACGCTATGGATTTAATTTGTATTTAGCTCGTTTATATGGGCACGGTTTAAATACCAACGAAGCTCTTCTCGATCTTACACCCGAAAACTATATGGAATCAGCCAAGCAAGCGATTGCTATTGGAGAGCAATTAGGAAAAAAGGTAATTGTAATGTCAACCTCAACCGGTGGCACACAAGCCTTGTATTTAGCATCAGAACATCCTGAAATTGCCGCATTAATTTTATATTCACCCAATGTGCAATTGTATGATCCTACAGCAGTTCTTTTAACCAAACCATGGGGATTACAAATTGCGCGTATGGTTTTGGGAGGCAATTATAGAGAAAAAGAAGAAAGTGACAGTATAAAAATGTATTGGTATTCTAAATACAGAATTGAGGGTATTGTAAACATGCAAGCCATGCTTGAAGCAACTATGAACCAAACAGTTTTTTCAAAAATAAAACAGCCGGTTTTTTTAGGATATTATTATAAAGATGAAGAACAACAAGACAAAACGGTTTCTGTAAAACGAATGCTCGAAATGTTTGATCAATTAGAAACAGCCGAAAATCAAAAAAGAAAAATTGCATTTCCTGAAGCCGGTGCGCATGTAATTGCATCTCCCTTATGTTCTCATTCTGTAAATGAAGTAAGAAATGAAACATTTAGGTTTGCAGAAGAAATTCTTGGCTTAAAGCCGATTAATAAATAGTTCCAGGTTCAAAGTTTGAGAGTTCAATTTACTGCTTGAACAAAAAACTTTGAACCTTGAACTAAAAAACCTTGAACTAAAAAAATGATCAAATTCGAAAAATACACATTGCCAAACGGCTTACGCGTAATTGTGCACCAAGATAATTCTACGCCACAAATAGCAATGAATATTTTGTATGATGTTGGAGCAAGAGATGAGAATCCTGAAAAAACAGGCTTTGCACATTTGTTTGAACATTTAATGTTTGGAGGTTCAATCAATATCCCAAGTTATGACGAAGTATTGCAACGTGCCGGTGGCGATAACAATGCTTTTACCAATAATGATATTACCAATTATTATTTAACCCTTCCATCTATAAATAAAGAAACCGCTTTTTGGTTAGAATCGGATAGAATGTTGAGTCTTGCTTTTTCTGAAAAAAGTTTAGAAGTGCAACGCTCCGTTGTAATTGAAGAATACAAACAACGTTATTTGAATCAACCTTATGGCGATATTTGGCTTTTGCTTCGACCTTTAGCATTTAAAGTACATCCTTATCGATGGCCCACCATTGGAAAAGAAATTTCTCATATAGAAAATGCAAAAATGGAAGATGTAAAATCATTTTTTCATACGCATTACAAACCCAATAATGCCATTTTAGTTTTAACAGGCAATATTGAATTAAATGAAGCAAAACAATTAACTGAAAAATGGTTTGGCCCTATTGAAAAAGGAGAAATTAAAAAACGAAATTTACCTCAAGAGCCTATTCAAACAGAAAAAAGAACTTTAACTGTTAAAAGAAATGTTCCTTACGATACCATTTACAAAACCTATCATATTTGTAAACGTACCCATCCTGATTATTATGGAATAGATCTTTTATCCGATATACTTGGCAGAGGAACATCCGCCCGCTTGCATAAAGAATTAATCAAAAAGAAAAATTTATTCAGTGATATCAATTGTTTTGTGAGTGGTGAAATTGACGAGGGTTTATTTGTTATTTCAGGTAGAGTACTAAAAGGCATTTCCATGCAAGATGCAGAAGCTGCTATTGATACAGAAATTGAAAAACTAAAAACAGAAACCATCGAAAAAGACGAATTACAAAAAGTAAAAAACAAGGCAGAATCAACCTTTGAGTTTTCTGAAATGAGCATCCTTAATAAAGCTATGAATCTTGCTTATTTTGAATTATTAGGTGATGCCGATATGCTTAATCATGAAAATGAAAAATACCAAGTTGTAACAGCCGAACAAATGCAAACACTTGCGAAAAAAACTTTTGTAGAAACCAATAGTACCGTACTTTATTATTTAGCAGAAAATAGTTCAAAGTTTAATGTTTGAAAGTTTAAAGTTTCTACTTGAACAAACATGATACTTTGAACATTGAACTGTATAACCTTGAACATTGAACTGTATAACCTTGAACTTAAAAACTATGCTTGATAGAATAACCGCTCCTACCCTACAACAACTCGAAAAAATAGAATTAATACAAGCACAAAAACAAGAACTCAATAATGGAATTCCTGCTTATACGATACATGCAGGAACACAGGAAGTAATAAAAATTGAATTTATTTTTAATGCAGGATCATGGTTTGAAACAAAGCCTTTACTTTCCGATACAACCAATGCATTACTCAATGCCGGTACCAATCGCCTAAGCTCAGAACAATTAGCCGATCATATCGATTATTATGGCGCTTATCTTGAATTAGACTCAGATTTTGATCATGGTATTGTTGCTGTTTATACTCTAAATAAACATCTCAACCATGTATTACCCTATATTGAAGAATTAATAAAAGGGGCCGTTTTTCCGGAAAACGAATTACACATTCATCTTCAAAATAGCAAGCAGCGTTTACAAGTAAGCGAAGAAAAAGTTGCTGATGTTTGTAGAAAACGATTTAGAGAACTGCTTTATGGCCAACGCCACCCCTATGGCCTTTACCCTAAAATAGAAGATTATAATAACATAACCCGAAACGATCTTCTTGAATTTTATAACAAATACCACCATGCCGGTAACTGCACCATAATAGCTTCCGGAAAAATTCCGGAAAAATTTATTTCTCTTCTTAATAAACATTTTGGTGGCAATGATTGGGAAAAACCAATGAATACAGTAAATGTTCTTCATGAAGAAGAACATAAAATTATTACTCAAGAACTCGTTTTAAAAGAAAATGCCTTGCAATCTGCTATTCGAATTGGTTTTAAATTGTTTAATAAAACCCATCCCGACTACCATGCCATGCAAGTTCTAAATACCCTATTGGGAGGTTATTTTGGATCAAGACTAATGAAAAACATTAGAGAAGACAAAGGCTATACGTATGGTATTAATTCGGTAATTGCCTCCTTTAAACATTCAGGATACTTTTTTATTAGCACAGAAGTAGGAGTAAATGTGTGTCAGGCCACTATTGATGAAGCAAAAAAAGAAATAGAAATGCTAAAAAAATATTTAGTGCCTGAACAAGAACTTCAATTGGTAAAAAATTATATGACGGGGATGTTTTTAAAAGGTATTGACGGACCTTTTGCCTTGGCCGATCGTTTTAAATCTATCTTATTTTATGACTTGGATTATGAATATTATAACAAATACCTCAATACCATTAAAACCATCACCCCAAATAAAATACAAGAGCTTGCCCAACAATATTTTATCATCAATACTATAACTGAATTAGTAGTCGGCAAAAAATAAGCTGATATTTCTTTTGTTATGTTCTATTACCTAATTACGAAAGATGGTATCTTTGCATTGACCTATAATGCCTGATGGATTTATTAATAATTTTTTTATAAAAAAATGAAAAAAATAGCACTATTAAGTTTTTTTATTGTTGCTCTTAACTCCTTACTACAGGCGCAATTGGTAGTTAATAACTCATATACAACCACCCAATTGGTTAAAGATGTTTTTTTAGGTTCAGGTGTTTCGGTTAGTAATATTACTTATACAGGGGCATCAAAAGCTATTGGCTATTTTAACGGTACAAACTCAAATATTGGGCTTGATAGTGGTATTGTTTTAACAAGTGGAGATATTGTAAATGCTGTTGGCCCTAATAACTCAACTGGTAAATCAACCAGTAATAGTTTAAATGGAGATGCTGATTTAACTGCATTATGCAGTAAAACTACTTATGATGCATGTATTCTTGAGTTCGATTTTATTCCCACTTCTTCAAAAATTACTTTTCGTTATGTATTTGGTTCTGAAGAATACATGGAATATGTTAACTCTAGTTACAATGATGTATTTGTTTTTTTTTAAGTGGCTATCAAATTATCGGTAAAAAAAATATTGCATTAATACCCAATACCAGTAGCTATGTATCTATTGACAATGTAAATAAAAATAAAAACAGCAGTTATTATTTCGATAATGAAAATCCTAAAGGAAAAACGATAGAATACGATGGATTTACAACGGTTCTAGAAGCTATTGCTGATAGTCTTGTTCCAGGCCAAACCTATCATATTAAAATTGCTGTTGCAGATGCCGGTGATCATAGTTTAGATTCAGGAGTACTTTTAGAAGCAAAAAGCTTTAAAGGAAATGTTACAACTACACTTACTATTTTATCCCCAGGAAACGACTCTACACTTTTTGAAGGTTGCGGACAAGCTGAAATTACTTTTGTTAAATCAGCATTAATGACATCCGATACTATTTATTTATCTTATTCGGGTACAGCTCTTAATGGTATAGATGTTACAACCTTGCCCGACACACTTATTTTTACCAATTCAGATACCATGCAACTTTATTTTAATGCTTTGGTAGATACCATGACAGAGGGGCCTGAAGATTTATACATTAATGTTACTTCTATTAGCGGAACCGATACCATTACTATTCCGCTTACACTTATAGTAAATGATATCGTGCCCTTAACCATTTCAAGTTCTAATGATACAACAATACTTTGCCCCAATTCACTTACACTTTCAACTTTTGTTCAAGGCGGCACAGGCAATTACCAATATTTATGGAGTACTACTGATACACTTGAAACTATTAATGTTTCTCCAAAAGTTTCAACAACGTATTATGTTGTAGTAAGTGATACTTGTGGAGTACAACCTGTATCTGATACTATTAAAGTAACCATTCCCATTGCCGATAGCTTAAAACTAAATGTACTTTCAGATACTACATTATTTTGCCCGGCTCCTGTAACATTAACGGCATTAGCCAGTGGAGGTGTGGGAGCTCATACTTTTAGTTGGACTACAATTTTAAGTTCAGATTCTGTAGTAACAGTAAATCCTACTACAACCACAACTTATATAGTTACACTAAAAGATATTTGCGGAACTAAAACTACCGATGCCGTAACCATTACCTTACCGGTTATTTCTCCGCTTGGAGCTAATATTAGTAATGATACAACATTGTATTGCCCTGCAGAAATTACATTGTTTACTCAGGGAACAGGAGGTTATGGCAATTATCATTATGAATGGAATAATGCATCTACTACCAATTCTATTGTTGTATCTCCAACATCTACTACGCAATATTTAGTTACGGTTAGCGACTCTTGTAAACTTGATTCAGTTGTTAAAAAAGTTACCGTTACGATGCCCAATATTAGTCCTCTATCAATACTATTACCCAATGATACTAACTTATGTAAAGGCGAAAGTATTTGGGTAAGCCCAATTATTAGCGGAGGCCAAGAAGATTATACCATTTTATGGAATAATTTGCCTTATGAAGGAGACTCATTACAAGTATTTGCTGATAGTGTAACTACCATTACTATTTCTGTAAAAGATAGCTGTGGAACTACCGTAAACCAAAGTGTGCAAGTAACAGCTCTTACTTTTGTAGCTAGTTTTGTTTCTACTCAAATTTCAGAAAATCATATTCAGTTTGATCCTACTATCACAAATGGCGGTACAGTATTAGAATGGAATTTTGGTGATAGCACAACTTCTACACTTCAAAATCCTGATCATACTTATCTTTTACAAGGCACTTATAATGTTAGTGTAATTGTTCAAAATAGTATTGGTTGTTTGGATACATTGTACAGCACTATAGATGTTTTTGAAAAATACAATTTAGGAAATGTATTTACGCCAAACGGTGATGGTATAAATGATTACTTTTCAATTCCTAATAGTGGCTTAGATCAATTTGAGATAAAAATTTATAATCGTTGGGGAAAATTAATGTTTGAAACTACAGATGCAACAAAATATTGGGATGGTAAAACCAAATCAGGATCTAATGCTCCTGCAGGAACTTACTATTACATAACTACGGCTGTTTCTCCTTTTAAAGATTATTCAGGAAGCGGATTTATTTCGCTGATTAGAGAATAATAAAAAAATTATATACAAAAAAAAGCTTCTCAGAAAATCTGAGAAGCTTTTTTTATTTTTTTATTACTCCCCTTTGGGGAGGTTAGGAGGGGTTATTAATTTAAAACAACTTCAGTTTCTTCAACCGTTTTTTTTTCCTCTACTTTAAAAGCTTTTCTAAGTTTCTCAACATAGTCAAGTTTTTCCCAAGTAAAACATTCTACTTCTTTTTCTTCTGTTTTACCATTATAATGTGTTGTTATTTTTTTAGTATAAGGCGTACGACCCATGTGGCCATAAGCAGCTGTTTCAGAAAAAATAGGATTTCTTAAGCCTAAACGCTTAACAATTGCAGCCGGACGCATATCAAATATTGTAGATAAATGCTGAGCAATTTCTCCGTCAGTCATTTTTTTACCGTTTTCTCCTTTTACTTTACATGTTCCATAGGTATTTACATACAAACCTACAGGTTGAGCAACACCAATGGCATAAGCTACCTGCACCAAAGCTTCGTCACAAACACCAGAAGCAACAAGATTTTTAGCAATATGGCGAGCGGCATATGCAGCAGAACGATCTACTTTTGATGAATCTTTTCCTGAAAAAGCGCCACCACCATGTGCTCCTTTACCCCCATAAGTATCAACAATAATTTTACGGCCTGTTAAACCGGTATCTCCATGTGGTCCGCCAATTACAAACTTACCGGTTGGGTTTACATATAATTTAAAATCTTTGTTGAAAAGTGATTTTACTCTTGACGGTAATAATTTTTTAACTCTTGGTATCAATACATCCTCAACATCTTTTCTAATTTGAGCCAACATTTTATCATCAGCTTCTTGATTGGCTTTAGAAGTATTTTCAGTTGGTTTTACAAAGTCATCGTGTTGTGTTGAAATAACAATAGCATCAATTCTTAATGGTTTATCATTATCATTGTATTCAATCGTTACTTGTGATTTAGCATCCGGACGAAGGTATTTCATCTTTTTGCCTTCTCTTCTAATTTCGGCTAATTCTTTTAAAAAAGTATGTGCCAATTCCAGCGGAAGCGGCATATAATTATCTGTTTCTTTATTGGCATAACCAAACATCATACCTTGGTCGCCCGCTCCTTGTTCATCTTCATTGGTACGTTCAACACCTTGATTAATATCAGGAGATTGACCATGAATTGCAGATATAACTCCGCATGACTGGGCTTCAAACATATATTCTCCTTTGGTATAACCTATCTTTTCAATAACTCCACGAACAATACTTTGGTGATCAATAACACCTTTGGTTTTTACTTCTCCTGCAACTACCACAAGACCTGTAGTACAAAGTGTTTCGCAAGCCACTTTTGATTGTGGATCGTAAGTTAAATATGCATCTAAAATTGCATCTGAAATTTGATCAGCAACTTTGTCGGGATGTCCTTCTGATACCGACTCTGAGGTAAATAAATAGGCCATAAAATAGTTTAAAGTTTAAAGTTAGAATTTCAATATTAAATTTCTTGAATAAAAAGAAAAATGGCTTTTTACAAGGAGGGTAAAGGTAAGAAATATATTATTTATATACCTAATAACTAATAACAAATAACGAGCAACTAACGCGTTAGCTGTTGAAAAACTTCTTCTAATGATTGAATGGTTTTAGTAATGGTAAGCACCGTTAAATTATTTTGTACAGCAAATTGAAATATTTCCGGTCGAATATCCAAAGCACTTGAAGCTGTAATTGTCCAACTATTGCCGTTTATATTTTCTACGCTCTTTACTCCTTTAATTGATTTTAGTAAAGAGGGAAGTATAGACTTATCAAACTCAACATTAATAATTTGATTATTTCCGCTATTGTTACGAAGTTCATAGGTTGTAGTATTGGCAACTATTTCACCTTTATTAATAATAATTACCTTATTGCAAATGGCTTCAACCTCTTGCATAATATGGGTAGAAAGCATTACCGTTTTTTCTTTACCTATTTCTCTAATTAAATTTCGTATTTCCGTTAATTGGTTAGGGTCGAGCCCGGATGTAGGTTCATCTAAAATTAAAACTTTGGGATCATGAATCATGGCTTGTGCAAGGCCCACACGCTGACGATAACCTTTTGATAAAGCTCCTATTTTTTTATTCTGCTCTATTGCCAATCCGGTTCTATCTATCATTTCTTTTACCCTTTGAGTGCGATTGCCTGCAAGTTTATGTAAGCCTGCAATAAATAAAAGGTATTCTTTTACGTACATGTCCAAATAAAGCGGATTGTGTTCGGGTAAGTATCCAATATTTTTTCTTACTTCTATAGATTGTTCGGCAATATCAAAACCACAAACATTTACTTTACCCGAGGTAGGAGGAATAAAACAAGTAATAATTTTCATCATGGTTGATTTGCCGGCTCCATTGGGGCCTAAAAAACCAACTATTTCAGCTGAGGCCACTTCAAAAGAAACATTGTTTAATGCCTTTTGTTTGCCGTAGAGTTTGCTAGTATTTTGAACTTGTATCGACATTTAAAGTTGAAATAATGTCCTCAGATTCGAGTTTAATTGATTATAGATATTGATATCAATTTCGCCATTCATTTTGAGTAACATTTACGTAAAGTTAGACGTTTTTCTAAAATAAATTGGCTCTAGTCTATAAACTGACTGATGGAAACCCAGGTAGCTTATATCAGCAAACCATAGCTATCAATCAAATTTTAGACTAGAACCAATAAATTTTGTATTTCATAAACTGTTTAAATTTTATTAAAAACATTTACGTATAATCTTTACTCTGTCTTCGCTGAACGGAGTTCAAGCGTCATAAAAGAAGAAATCATTCTCTTCTAATTCTAAATTATTTTTCTACTACAACTTTTTTACAAGATGTATAATTAGCTGTTTTTACTGAAAGTATATAAATACCGGCAGGTATTGCAGATAAATCAATTGTTTTAGTAATAGAACCTATACCAACAACTACAGTATTCACAACTTCTCTTCCTTGCAAATCAATCATTCTTAATACATTATTACTACTATTTTCATCAACACCTATTTCTACTGTTAAGTTTGATTTAGCAGGATTTGGATAAACATTAATTTCTGAGTTTTCATTACCACTTGATAATCGCAATGGGGCAGAAAGTGTTACTTTATAATCTTCTACTTCACCCATGGTAAATGTTTCACAAGAAGAAGTTGAATATGCCCCTTGCTTCATTGCTATTCTCATTCTTACAGATAAGCCTCCGGTAACGGTTGAAGGAACTGTAAATAATAAATTAAGAGTTGATTTACTTTGCCCGTATGCAACCTTTTCACCTGCATCATCAAAACTGCCATTGTTATTGTAATCAATCCAAACGGTTGAATAGGCCATTTGAGCTTTAACTCCAAAGCCTGGTACTAAACTTAAAGTATAAGCAGAACCCGAAGTTAATGCAATTGATGAACTAGAAGTAAAATCTGCATAACCATTATTATTTCCTGAGTTATTGCTATAAGATCCTAAAGTAACCGTTTTAAGATACATTGCATTTGATTTATTTCCTTTAGAAGCACAATAGGTAACAGGAGTTGTAGTTGTTGTATCAATTGTCGTATCAACAGGGCTTGCACCACATCCATTAGATGATAATAAACTTTCTCGTGCACCACCACTTGCAAATAAAGCCTGGCAACGAGCAGCCTGACCTGCTGAAAACATAGCCATACAAGCATCGTCAACATAATCCATATAATTCATAAACATGGTTGATGAAGAACAATTATCAGCATGAGGATAAGTTGGGCATCCGAAATTATAATTGGATTGGTTAGGAGTATCATCAACATAATCTGTTCCGCTACAAGCACCATTATCATCACCCCAAATATGATATAAGTTTAACCAATGCCCTACTTCATGTGTTGCAGTACGACCTAAATTGTACGGAGCTGTAGCTGTACCTTGGTTACCAAAATATCTGTAATCAATTACTACACCATCAGTAGCGGCTGCACCACCTGGAAATTGAGCATAACCAATAATTCCTCCACTAATTTTACAAACCCAAAGATTCAAATATTTACTACTGTTCCAAGCATCGGCACCGCCTTTTGAAGCATATTTTACATAATCATTTGTAGAAAAACTTGTTTTGGTTGTTGTATTTCTTGTAATACCACTAGTAGCATTGCCATCCGGATCAATGGATGCTAAACAAAATTGTACACCCACATTTGCTCCTAATGAACTAAACTCTGCAGGCACTACAGCTGAAAAATCTGTATTAGCCAAACTATAATCAGCATTGAGTATATTAATTTGAGATTGTATTTGTGCATCACTAATATTACCGGCAGTTGTTGCAGTATTGTAAACAACATGCACAACAACGGGAATAGTTACAATGGTTGCTTCTGTTTTATTTTTCTTTCCTGCATTATTTTGAATCCATTCCTGAGTAAACTGTTCAATTTTGATTTTATTAATTTCCATTTCTGGATGCAATTCCTTTTGTTGATTGTAATAATCAACTGTTCCGCAATTTTTAAAAGAAGGTACTTCATTTTGGCAATAAGCTGAAAAGCCCATGCATGATGTTAACGCTAATGACAGTAATAATTTTTTCATAGGAGTTTTTTTGTTAATTAATACTAAACAATTACATAAATGTCAGGACTAGGTGGGTAAAACCAAAAATAAAAAAATGTACGTACATCTAATTATCTTTTGATGTACATAATTTTAAGTTTATCAGGAAATTCTTGTTCGTTTTTGTATTTCTTCTTTTGAAAATTGCACAGGTCTTACTGTATTATCAAAAACTCTATCTTTTTTAGGTTTAAGCATTTCTAAACACAATTGTTTAAACTTGGTTTGATGTGCAGCCAGGGTCCATTTACCATACATGGTATGCCCTCCTTCATAGCACTGGGTTTGGTATTCTTCATAAGTGGTAACATATCCTGAATATGCATTTGCATAGGGCGAAAGTATAACTTTATCAATGCCTCTTTTACATAAAATATCTTGTATTGTTTTTTTTAATCGTTTTCCTGCTACTGTTGTTAATTCACCTGACATGCCTGCAATTGCAATATTACCAAGAATAAAAATTTGAATGGGCAATACATTTGGAGTCCATGGTTTATCACCTAAACTGCCATTTTCATAGTGATTTCTAAAAGTAGCTACTGATCTATCCAAGATGGTTGGAAACACTCTTAGATCAGTATATCCCAGTACTTTTCTCTCAGTAGTTTCAATAATAATTTTTTTATTGCCTTGGTATTTATACTTGCCAATAAATCTTTCTTTTATTGATACAGGAGCAAACCATGATTTAATATAGTCGAGGCTCTTACTAATAAAAACTAAAAAATTAATAGCTACGGCTACCAATGAATTTATTCCTTTTCCGTCATCGGTACCCCGCATAAAACCAACACCAATGGCTCCCGGTCCTGTTCGTTCGCCTTCTTTACCTCCGGCAAATTCAGGATCAACTGTAACATTGGTAAAGTTTACAAAAAGTAACCCACTATCAATACTATTATTTATGGGTTCTGTTTTAACAATCTGTTCATAAATTTCCTTTGCTTTTTGAAACTGTAATTTTCCATTGTATATGGCACTTTCAAAATCGTCAGGAAATTTACCACACATTTTATTTCGCTTAGAACTCCAAATAAAATTAGGGCTTACATCTCCACATGGTTTTTGGGGAAATGATGCAACAAAATTTGGAGATTTACTATCTTCTTCCATAAAAGATGCCGCATAGCCTTTATTATCGCCACAAAGAAGAAAATTGTCATTACCTATATTTGTTGGATGTACACCAAACCAAGAAAGACAACCAAGTGGTGTTCCATCCAAAGCATCAATTCTTAATAATGACATTGTTCTATCCAAAGCTAAATGCCTATTCTTTAAATTTACTTTTTCAACATCTGGGTTTTGATTGTATGCTTTTATAGAACGATTAAATGCGACTTCTTTTTCCGGTTCAAAATTTCCCTCCCCATAATAAATGTTGCATGGTTTTGCTGATTGATCGGCATTAACAATTGCATCTACAATACCATCTACAATGATATTATATACTTTAGGAACAAATCCCTTAATGGTTAAATTATAAAACGCATAATGAGAATACCCTCCCGGGCCATTATGCGTATGTGTAGCCGTAAGCATTACATTATGCTCATTATAACCAAGGTGAGTATAGTTTCTCTGAAGTTTTTTTAATACTCCTTTTCTAACAGCAGTAGAAACAGACATTAAATCAACATTTACAAAAACTATTTTTTCAGAAACTGAATTTTTAAATACAAAAGCGCGAGCGTATAAATGCGTTTTTATCCCTTTCATTACATGAAAATCCATGCCATAGCCAAACATGCCTAATCCATCTTCGAAATACGTAATATCTTTTTTTGCTACACCAGCCTCTATCATTGTATACGGGGGTTTTCAGAAAGCTTTTGCAATATAAAAGTTTTTTGGGATAGAAGGATACTTATTGTATTTTTGTGCTATAAAAAATAATATGCGTAACCTGTTGTTAGCTCAATTATAAAAAACAAAAGCCGAACAATTTATTGCTCGGCTTTTAATTTATAAAACAAAACTAAGATTAAGCAGTTGCTTTAGCTGTAGTTGTAGTTTTAGTAGTTTTTTCAGCTAATTTAGCTTCAAGTTCTTCAACTCTTTTTTTCAAAGATGTAACTTCTTCAGTTTTAGAGAAGCCCCATTTTCCTAAAAATTCATTGAATTTTGAATCAAATTCAGTTTTTGTAGTTGTAGTTTTGTTGATAAACTCATCTACAAATTTTTTAGCTTCTGTATCAGAAACTTTACCTTTTTGAACTAATTCGTCAAAAGATTTTTTGAATTTGTCTGTTGCTTCATTTGTTAAGCCTACTCCTGCGTACAAGAAGTTTTTTAATGTTTCTTCCATGGTGATTGTTTTTTAATTGGTTAAAATTTTGATTGATTAATTGTTGTTTCGCTATAGTCAAATAGTATGCTATAAATCGAGTGCAAATATATAAAAATTAAACTAATTATGCAATTGTATGTATTTATATAATTGTATATTAATTAATTATAAATAAAAATAATATTTTTTTAATTGATTTTATTTGTTGATGCCAAAATTACAAAAATGGCATTTTGTCGGGTGTTATGTAAATAACAAGAAATTATGTCCGAAATATTATGCTAAATAAAAAGTCATGATGTCATGCATGCATGGTTTTTTAATACTGGTTGCATAAGTATCCAGCACTTTTCGCCAAAAATTTTTTTCACTACTGCGTATATCACGAATACGGGCAAGTAATTCTTCAAAATAATTTCCTTTGCCACCGTTTTTAAGCATGGGGGTTAGGGTTTCTTCCATTGCTAAATAATTAAAGTGCTAAAATATGATCTATTAGTTTGGCAATATCCTGGTGAATTGTTTCTTGAGTAAAATGATTTGCAATTTCACTAATTGGCCTTAATTGTAAGGGTGTTTTTATTTCATTTTTCATCATCCATTTATTTAATGAAGAGAGTAACACCCGTGCATCACAACGGCTTAATCTGTAATTATTATTATTCCAGTTTTTTTCAAATTCTTCAATTGAAATAACAGAGTTTTTAGAAAGGGTATAAAATTTTTCGGTGGTAGCTGAAACGAGTTTAGCTAAAATTTTCCCGCTTAAATCTACTTTTTCTGTATTTCTGAGCTGGTTTATAGCATCTCTCATTTCAAATTCTCTCAACAGCGTGCCATTAATGTAAAAATCGCGAAGTATTCTATGAAATACATCCTCTTTTTGTTCATTAGCCAAGTCATATAATACGTTATTAAAGTTTGTACCTATTACCTTTTTCTTCTCTCCTTCGCTTTTGCAATTATTTAATAATGTGGTTTGAATAATCCTATCGTTTATCAAATATGATTCAATTTGTCGTTTCGATAAATAATAAAGTTTATTGGGGCTTTTAAATTTGGCTTCTAATTGTTGCTTTTCGCCTGCAGTGGTTTCATCTTCATCAAGTACTACTAATACCGGTTTGTCGGCAAATTCGGTTTCAAGTTTTTGAATTAAAAGCGATAATTTATAACGATCTCCTTTTCCTTTTAAACTTACAAATTCAACGTGTTTATTATTAAGCTCTTTGGCTTTCGATAATTTTTCAGCAAAAACCTTTATGTAACTCTCATCACTCTCGCCTTCAACAAAAACATAAAAGTTTGGATTTTGTCCATAATTAAAGGCACTTAGCTCAAACCCTAAATCAGAAAATGAATTTAGTACATCTTGTTTTTCAGTTGCTTTTTTAACTATAATGCCCTTTTGTGATAGTTCATTTCTAAGTGTAAATATTTTATCCTCTCCAATTTCATTCATTAATACTATACTATGTGTAGTAATAATGAATTGAATTTCGGCTGAGAGCACTTTAATATATCTCACAAATTCTTTTATCAAACTAGGGTGCATGTGTACCTCGGGTTCATCCATTAATACAATAGAGGGTTTGTGCAATAGTATACTAGAGAACATTTTTACTAAGGTTTGCATGCCTTCACCAACATTTTTTATGTCGTACTTTACATTTTGTGTATCGCCATTTTTTTTAAGTTTTTCGTGAAGTTGCAATTCAAAATAACCCGAATCTTCATTATGTATTACATCTATATCATTTAGCTCAGTAAATATTTCTAAGAGTCTCTTTTTAAATAAAACAAATTGCTCTGGATCTTTTTTCTTTAAGGCATATAGTAGACCTCTAATTTCAATATCTTTGCTGTTTTTAGTATTCTCGATCTGATTTAATGGTTTAAACTTTTCTTGTTCTTTTATTTCACCTTTCGAATCAAGGTATAAGGGCGTTTTGTAAACATTATAAAAATCAGCATTTATGAATAACTGAATTGCTGTTGTAATTAACGTACGTTTATCATTATCTGTTGCAACTTTATTTAAATCTTCATTGTATAAATCTCCACTTATTTGGTAGTTAGATTCTTTTTCATTCACAAAACTAACATTGTGTTTTAATTTTATTGGCAAATCAAATAAGGACTCTGCCATTGTATCAATATTTACAGCATTAAAGGAAATTTGAGTATGTTGCCCTAATGCAACCCTTAAATAAGATTTCCATTGTTCCATAGTAATTTTAATAGTAGCCTCAATTGTTAAATTACCATCTTTCACTAAATAGTTTAGATCTTTTTTTGCATCGAACTCTTCATTTTCAAATAACTTTTGAATGGCCTTTAGTATACTTGTTTTACCTGCATTGTTTGCGCCAACTAAAATATTTATATCTGAATTAAATATCATAGTAGGCTGAGGTAATGAACTCAACTTTCTAAAATTGATAAGTTTTAAGTCTAATAATTTCATATGTAGATTATTTGATTTTTAAATGTCATATGGAATACGTCATACCCTCTTCAGAGGTATTTGCGCACTGTTCGTGCATGACTATTTCATACGTAGATAATTTGATTTTCTATGCTCAAAAATTTCTTTGCAAATTTAACAATTAAATATGGTGAATTAATTGAATTTATTTAGTGGCATAGATTTATGCCTAATATCAATACATCAAAAAACTATTTTTGTAATGTAAAATTTCAAAATTATAGCAAAACGTTCAAAAATTCTTAAAAATTTATAGCATCAATGGCTTCGTCTAAAAAGTATGTACGTATATTTATCTTCTTTAAGAAAATACCCAATAACCCATAACTAATTTTTAATGCGTTCAGTCTATATATTATTATTTCTTGTATTGGTTTCTTGTATCAATCCTAGATTTACCCATGCCAATTATGATCCTGATTATTTAGACAAAGAAATTTCTTCACCGCCTTTTCTTGCATACATGAATGATCATTGGGTTGATTCAATTATGAGTGCATTAACGCCCGATGAAAGAATTGCACAGCTTTTTATGGTGGCTGCTTATTCAAATAAAGGCGATGAGCATGTTGCACAAATCAATCAATTAATAACAAAATATAAAATTGGTGGATTAATTTTTTTTCAAGGAGGCCCAATACGTGAAGCTAAACTTACCAATCAATACCAAGATTCTTCAAAAGCACCTTTACTTATTGCTATAGATGGAGAATGGGGGTTGGCTATGCGCTTAGATAGCACCATGCAGTTTCCGCATCAAATGACTTTGGGTGCTATTCAAAACGAACAATTAATTTACCAAATGGGTCGTGAAATTGGTCGCCAATGCCAGCGTTTGGGTATTCAAGTTAATTTTGCTCCTGTTGTTGATGTAAATAGCAATCCGCTTAATCCTGTTATTGGTAATCGTTCTTTTGGTGACAATAAATTAAGTGTAGCAAGCCTTGGTATTCAATATATGAATGGATTACAAGACTCAAGAGTGCTTGCCAATGCCAAACATTTTCCCGGACACGGTGATACTGATAAAGATTCTCATAAAGAATTACCCATCATCACACATTCAAAAGAAACCATTGATACCCTCGATCTGTATCCTTTTAAGCAATTAATTAAAAATGGCTTGGGAAGTATGATGGTTGCCCATTTGTATATTCCGGCACTTGATTCAACACCTAACCGAGCATCTACTTTATCAAAAATTGTGGTAGATAGTTTGTTGAAAAAACAATTGAATTTTCAAGGACTCATTTTTACCGATGCGCTTAATATGAAAGGCGTAAGCAGTTTTTATAAACCAGGAGAAGTGGCAGTAAAAGCTTTATTAGCAGGAAACGATGTATTGCTTTTTCCTGAAGATGTGCCTACAGCAATTGAACAAATTAAAAAAGCCATTGCCGATACATTAATTACACAAGAAGAAATTGATTACCATTGCCGTAAAATATTAGCAGTAAAAAAATGGACTGGTCTTGATAAATGGAAGCCTCTTGAGCTTAAAAATTTGTATGAAGATTTGCATACTCCAGAAGCGCAACTCATCAATAGTAAATTGGCTGAATCGTCTATCACATTATTAAAAAATAAAAATAATCTTATTCCGCTTAAGCGTTTAGATACTTTGTCAATTGCATCACTCGCGATAAATTGTGATAGCGATAACATCTTTCAAGAAATGCTTGGTAATTATACCAATGTGCAAACATTTCGCATTGGTAAAGAGCCATCAGAAAATCAAATTAAAAATATTATCGACACTTTACAATCGTATAATTTAATTGTAATTAGTTTGCATAATGCTACTAATAATCCCAGGAGAAATTTTGGAATTGCTGATGCAACTATTGATTTAATCAAAACACTTTCAAAACAAAAAAAAGTAATCCTTGATATTTTTGCTAATCCGTATAGCTTATCTCAATTTGATGCTAATGTGTCTTTGGAGGCATTAATAATGTCGTATGAAGATTCTCCTTTATTTGAATCTTCATCAGCACAAATGATTTTTGGAGGAATCTCTTCACTAGGAAAATTGCCCATCAATGTTTCTTCTCAATATACAAGAGGAATGGGTATGCAAACAGAAAATGCTAGTCGTTTAAAATATACCATTCCTGAAGAAGTAGGTATTCATTCAATTGATTTAAATAAAATAGATTCTATTGCTTATGAAGCAATCAATAGTAAAGCTACTCCGGGTTGTGAGATTTTAATTGCAAAAGATGGAAAAATATTTTACCAAAAATCTTTTGGCCATTTTACTTATGATGATACAAGTACTGTAGTAAATAATAAATCTATTTATGATTTGGCTTCTGTAACTAAAGTATCGGCAACGCTTCCTTCTATCATGCGTTTGTACGACCAAAAAAAATTAAATCTCGATGCTACACTTCAAACTTATTTGCCAGAAGCCACCGGCACAAACAAAGGAAATTTAATTATTAAAGAAATACTCTCACATAAAGCAGGCTTACAGGGTTGGATTCCATTTTACACAGAAACCATGAAAGATGGAGATTGTATTCCTGCAATATACAGTTGCGATTCAACAGGAGAATGTTCGGTAAAAGTAGCGCGTGAATTATTTATTAAGGGAACTTATAGAGATACTATTTTCAAAAAAATTTTAGCTTCTTCATTGCTTGATAAAAAGGATTATTTATACAGTGATTTAGGATTTTATTTAATGATGTATGTTGCCGAAAAACAAACGGGTACTCAGCTCGATAAATATGTAAATGAAAATTTTTATAAACCATTAGGGGCAACAACACTTGGATACAAACCTTTGGATCGATTTCAAAAAAATAGAATTGTTCCTACAGAAAACGATCAAATTTTCAGAAAACAATTGGTACAAGGTTATGTGCATGATCCGGGTGCGGCCATGATGGGTGGCGTGTGCGGTCATGCAGGAATTTTTTCTGATGCCAATGATTTGGCTAAGCTTATGCAGATGTATTTATGGAAGGGTTCTTATGGTGGAGAAAAATATTTTGATTCAACCACGGTAAATGAATTTACAAAATGTCATTATTGTGCGGAAAACAATAGAAGAGCTTTGGGATTTGATCGCAAAGACCCCTCAGGAGGTGTCCCATGTTCTTGTGTTTCTGCTGAAAGTTTTGGCCATACAGGCTTTACCGGAACCATAGTTTGGATGGATCCTGATAATGGTGTTTTGTATATCTTTTTATCCAACCGTGTTTACCCTGATGCAACAAATTCTAAATTGAATAAAATGAGTATAAGGTCGAGAATTCAGGAAGTGGTGTATGATGCAATAAATAAAACCAATTAGCTAATGAGATGATTAGCTAATGAGCTAATGGGAATTGATTTAATTATTTATTTTGATTTCCTAATAACGAATAACCAAAACGAACAACTAAAATGAGAATAGGAATAGTATGTTACCCAACTTATGGCGGAAGTGGTGTAGTTGCTACTGAACTTGGTATTGCTTTGGCAGAAAGAGGTCATCATGTTCATTTTATTACTTATGGACAACCATTTAGATTAGATGATCATTCTACACGAATTTCATACCATGAAGTACGCGTTTCGGATTATCCCTTATTTGATTATACTCCGTATGAATTGGTTTTAACAAGTAAATTAGTTGATGTAGTTAAATATGAAAAGCTTGATTTGTTACATGTGCATTATGCAATACCACATGCATCTGCGGCATACATGGCCCAACAAATTTTAAAATCAGAAGGCATCAATATTCCCTTTATTACTACACTGCACGGTACTGATATTACTTTGGTAGGAAAAGACCCATCGTTTGAGCCTGTTATTACATTTTCAATTAATCAATCGAATGCAGTTACGGCAGTTTCAAAAAGTTTAAAAGAAGATACTTACAAATATTTTAAAGTAAAAGATAAGGCGATAGAAGTAATTCCCAATTTTATTGATCTTAAAAAATTTGATTTCCCTTTAGATCATGAGGCAAAATTAGCTTTGGCCCCTAATGGAGAAAAAATTGTAATGCACGTTTCCAATTTTAGGCCGGTAAAAAGAATTGAAGATTTGGTGAAAGTATTCTATCAAATACGATTAAAAACGCCTGCTAAATTGGTTTTAATTGGCGATGGACCCGACCGAAATAAAATAGAGCAGATGTGCCGTACCCAATATTTTATTTGTGATGATGTTAAGTTTTTAGGAAAAATGAAATCGACAGAAAAGATTTTATCATTGGCCGATTTGTTTTTATTGCCATCAGAAACAGAGAGTTTTGGTTTGGCAGCATTAGAAGCCATGGCGGCCTCAGTGCCTGTAATAACAACCAATACCGGAGGAACGCCTGAAGTAGTTGAGCATGGATATAGTGGATTTACAAGTAATGTTGGTGATGTTGATGATATGGCTAAAAATGCGCTTAACATTTTAACTGATGAAAATAATTTTAAATTATTTAAATCTAATGCAAGAAAAAAAGCTGCTGAGTTTGACATTCAAAAAATAATGCCTTTGTATGAAGATTTATATAAGAGAGTTGTTATTTAGCATCTCACTTAATTTATAAAGCGAAGAAAATATATAATCTATTAATAGAGGATCGTATGTAGTTAAAGGTTTTCCTACATATACCGTATAAGCTCCAATCTTTTTTCCCAATTGCATATCACTTAAAGAATCTCCAACTACTATCGATTTTTTAAAATCAATTTCCGGAAAATCTTGTTTGGCATGTAATGCCATGCCTGTATTAGGTTTACGGTATTGGCTATTTTCCGATTCAAGGTGTGGGGCAAAATAAATTTTATCAATTCGGCCACCATTTTGTTTAATAGTTTTAAGCATGTATTCATGAACAATATGGAGTTCTTCAACTGTCATCATTTTTTTGCCTATACCTTGTTGATTTGTTACTACAATTATTTTTCCGAAAATATTGGATAGTTTTTTCAGGGCTTCTAAAACCCCATCTATAAAAATAAAATTCTTAATGTTATTTACATAGCCTTCAGAATGCACATTAATCACTCCATCTCGATCGAGAAATAAGGTCCAAGAATGATCAATGGATAAATTGGGCTTTTGCATAAATTTAGATCTACCTAAGCTGGTTTAACAAATAAACTAGCTTCTACTATTTCGCAAATAATGTGTCCAACCAAAATATGGCATTCCTGAATTCTGGGCGTATCTGTTGAAGGAATATTAATGAGATGATCACAATGGTTTTTCATTTCTCCACCTGTTTTTCCGGTAAATGCTACACATGTCATCCCAATTTCTTGAGCTACTTTAAGGGCCCTTACCACATTTTTAGAATTACCGCTTGTAGAAATTCCAACAAGCACATCTCCTTTACGGCCCATTGCTTTTACTATTCTTGAAAATACTTCCTCATAAGAGTAATCATTTCCAACAGCGGTAAGGTAAGAGGTATTGACATGCAAGGCTTCTGCAAATAGAGGAGGGCGATCGAAATAATACCTACCTGAAAACTCTGCAGCTAAATGTTGTGCATCAGCAGCACTGCCTCCATTTCCACAAAAAAGAACCTTTCCATCATTTTTATAAGTAGTAATTATTTTTTCACTAATGGTTTGGATTTGCTTCAATAAATTGGCGTCATTAAGCAGAGCCTCCTTAGTACTTAAAGATGCTTGGATATTTTGTTTGATTATTGCTTCGAAATTCATTTGTCTTTTATTTTTTATAAATGTACAAGACTTACATTTAATAAGGAAGTATTACAGCTAATTTGTATTTTAGCAACCCTAAATTATTTTTATAAAATATGAACAGATTATTCGCTTTACTTTTTATTTCATTATTAACTGCATCTTGCAATCAGCAAAACAATCAAAACCCAAATAATATGGTAGTAACAGAAGAAAAAAAACAAAGTACAATTGCAATTGATGCGCATACATGTGCCATGCCTAATGAAGCTGTAGCAACGCATTTAGATTTAGATGTTGAAGTTGATTTTACAAAGAAACAAATTATAGGAAAAGCATCTTATCAAATTAAAAATGTAATAGGTACAGATCACATTTTATTTGATACTTATGATTTAACGATTCAAAAAGTTACTGTTGGTAATCCCGAAAAAGAAACAAAATTTGAATTGGGAGCAAAAGATAAAAATTTAGGCCAAGCCTTAAAAGTTACCATTGATAGTACGGTAAAAATGCTTACTATTTATTATTCTTCAAACCCTGCGGCACAGGCATTACAATGGTTAGATGCACAACAAACGGCCGATAAAAAGAAGCCGTTTTTATTTACACAATCTGAATCAATATTTGCCAGAAGCTGGGTGCCTTGCCAGGATAGTCCTGGAATACGATTTACCTATAGTGCAAAAGTAAAAGTTCCTAAAGATTTATTGGCTGTAATGAGTGCTGAAAATCCCATTGCAAAAAATGATTCAGGTATTTATCATTTTAATATGCCACAAGCTATTCCTGCTTATTTATTGGCATTAGCTGTTGGTGATATAGAATTTAAATCTGTTGGCCCTCGTACGGGCATTTATGCTGAACATTCTATGTTGGATAAAGCTGTTTATGAATTTAGCGAAACAGAAGACATGCTAGTTGCTGCCGAAAAATTATATGGAGCTTATCGTTGGGGTAGGTATGATATTATTGTATTGCCTCCAAGTTTTCCTTTTGGTGGTATGGAAAATCCAAGATTAACTTTTGCTACACCAACTGTAATTGCTGGCGATCGATCGCTTACTAGCCTGGTGGCACATGAAATGGCGCATTCATGGTCGGGTAATTTGGTAACCAATGCTACTTGGAATGATTTCTGGCTCAACGAAGGCTTTACCGTTTATTTTGAAAGAAGAATTTTGGAAGTAATTTATGGCCTCGACTATGCCGAAATGCAAGCTGCATTGGGTAAGCAAGATGCTATTAATACTATGAATGAACTGGGAATGACGAGTGAAGATACCAAACTCAAATTAAATTTAAATGGTCGCCATCCTGATGATGGAATGACGGATATTGCGTATGAAAAAGGCTGTTTATTTTTACGATTAATTGAAGAAAATGTGGGTAGAGAAAAACTAGATGCTTTTTTAAATAAGTATTTCAATGAGTTTGCTTTTAAAACCATGACAACAGAAATGTTTATTGATTATTTAAAAAAGGAATTAATAAAAGGAGATACCATTTTAGAGGAAAAGCTCACAATTGATCAGTGGGTATACAATGCAGGTATGCCGGCTAATTGCCCTAATATTATTTCTACTCGTTTACAAAAAGTAGATAAAGCTATTGAAGATTGGGTGCAAGGAGTAAAGCCTCTTTCTCACTTACCAACTCGCGAATGGTCAACCCATGAATGGGTACATTTTATTCGTCACTTACCTTATCCGTTTAATCCCCAACTACCAGATCAAATGAAAGAGCTAGATAATACTTTTCATTTTACAAATACGGGCAACTGCGAAATTTTAGCAGAATGGCTGCATTGGGTAATTCTAAACAAATATTCTAGCGGTTATGGCTCTTTAGAAAAATTTCTTACAACAGTTGGTAGAAGAAAGTATGTATTACCACTTTATAAAGATTTAGTAAAAACAGAAGAAGGCAAAAAAATGGCTGCAGCAATATTTGCAAAGGCAAAAGGAAATTATCATTTTGTAACGGCTAGTTCGGTGGAGGAGGTATTGAAATAAAAGCCCCTCCAACTCCCCAAAGGGGAGAGGAATGAAACAAAAATAGTAATGAACTTATTTTATTAACTGCCGAACCTTAAATTGAAAAATAAAGTCCTCTCCTTTGGAGAGGATTTAGGAGAGGCTAATTATTTTTTTATGAAAACATTTGCAATCGGAGACACAGTTCTTCACACCCAATATGGCGAAGGAAAAGTGGTAGCTATTAATGAATATAGCTATCTCGTAAACTTTAAAAACCGCGGTACGGTTGAGATTTCTCAAAAGTTTGAAGGCTTATCAGGTATTGAAGAAGCTGCAGGAACCATTTATTCTGAAGTAAAAAAAGCAATGCGGGAAGTATTGGATGAATATTCTGATGTTCAACAAACCGTTCACATGGGACCAAAATGGATAGGAGGGAAATTAATTATGCAACCTTCTAGCGATTCTTTAAAACCTAAAGAAATTCCGATTGATGTATTTTTTCATAAAATAGTAATGGCAAGAGATAGATTGCGTGTGCTTGAACAAAATATAAACAGCCATCCTAAGCTTGATGATCAGGATAAAGTGCACATGCAACAATACATTACCAAAATTTATGGTAGCTTAACTACTTTTAATGTATTGTTTCGTGATCAAGAAAATTATTTTGTGGGTGAGAAGAGTGAAAAATAGTTGTTGGTTTTTCGTTGTTAGTTATTAGATAGATTTTATTTAAGATGTTATATATAATTCCAAACGCCCCTTCTCCCAAGGGAGAAGGATGGGATGAGGGCATAAAAAAAGAAATGTTTCTTAACCTATATAATCTCTAATGTTAAAAAAAAATATACCGTTCTTATTATTTCAAATATTTATTTGCTTCAAATTAACTGCACAGAATATTTCATTAGAAACAAAAGGATCGCTTCCCATTGCAGAAAGCTCCGGAATTGAAACGGTAAATCACAATACCTTTTGGACGCATAATGATAGTGGTGGCCAGCCTGAATTGTATGAGATAGATACATTGGGAAATCTCCTTAGAACTTTATCAATAAGTAATGCGACTAATGTTGATTGGGAAGATATCACTGCAGATGATAAGGGTCGTATTTTCATTGGAGATTTTGGTAATAATGCAAATACTCGAACTGATTTAAAAATTTATTTGATTGATAATCCCGATTCTATTATTACTACTTCAACAAATGCACAAAAAATAAATTTTACACTTTCAGATCAAACGACATTTCCTCCTTCAAATGCTAATTTAAATTTTGATGTTGAAGCTATGGTTTGGTTTGATGATTCGCTTTATCTCTTTTCTAAAAACCGTTCCATACCTTTTAATGGTTATACAAAATACTATCAATTACCTGCTATTGCAGGAACTTATGTAGCTGAATTGGTTGATAGTTTTTATGCTGGTTCCGGTTCTGCTTGGGATTACCAAATTACTGCAGCAGATGTAAATCCGGATAAAAAACAACTGTTTTTGTTGAGTCACTCAAAAGCCTGGATATTTTCTTCTTTCAATAGTTCTGATTTTTTTTCAGGAAATATGCAACAATTAAATTTCTCGTTTGATTCTCAAAAAGAAGGCATTTCTTATGCAAATGATAGCGTTATGTATATTACGGATGAATATGGAAGCGGTAATGGAGGTTTTTTATACAAAGTAATTTTTTCTCCAAATATAACCAATATCAATATCGGATTGTTTGTAAATCCAATTTGTGTTTTTCCAAATCCAATTCTAACACAATTTACGGTAAAAGGATTGGGTATTTTTAAATCTCAAAACATCACTTTACAATTAATTAATCAAATAGGTGAAGTTGTGTTTAATACAAATATTAAAAATAATTTATTAGAAACAACTGTAATGCTCCCTAAAAATATTGCAAATGGAATATATGTGTTAAGATTATTTAGTGTATCGGAGCAATTCAATAAACAAATTTCAATTTCTTTAAATTGAAATAATTGTTTTTAAAATAATTTTAAAATCTGTAATTAATCCCTGTTCTATTATGTACTGCTGATTCAGTTTTAATTTAGCAGGCATAATTTCTTCTATATAAGTTTTTTCAGGGTTGGAAGATTGGGCTAAAATTTCATTTTCGTTTACATATTCTATAGAGGCATAATCAGTAATTCCCGGTTTTACAGAAAGCACTTTCATTTGTGCCGGAGTATATAAATCAACAAATTTTCTTACTTCCGGCCTTGGGCCAACCAAACTCATATTCCCAATGAGAACATTAAATAATTGAGGAAGTTCATCTAGTTTATATTTCCTTAAATAATAACCAATTTTTGTTATTCTGCTATCGCGATTGCCTACGGTTAAAAATCCTTTTTTAGAAGCATTGGTTTGCATGGTTCTAAATTTGAAAAGGGCAAAATCTTTATTGTTTTTCCCCACGCGAATTTGCTTGAAGATAATTTCCCCTTTTGAATCAATAGCAATAGAGATTGAAATCAATATAAAAAATGGCGAAAGAAGAATAAGTCCAAAGAATGAAAAGGCAATATCAAAGATTCGTTTCACAATGTAATAATTTATAACAAGATTGCTTCGTTTCACTCGCAATGACGCCTTCTATTACCGTCATTGTAAACGAGGGATGAGTGAAGCAATCTATATTAATTTGTTTTTTTCAAGAGTGGAAGTTGTAAAATATTTATAAAGCCAAATCGCTTGTTATTTCTAAAACTTTTGAAACCGATTTTACAACCGCATCTACAATCCACCTAATTTGTTCATCCTTTAACCCAAAGTAAACAGGCAATGTAATTTCTCTCGAATAGTTGTCGTAAGCAATAGGGTAATTTTTTATTTCGTACCCTAAATTTTTATAAAAACTTAAAAGTGGTAGTGGAATAAAATGCACGTTCACTGCTATTTGTTGTTTTGTAATTTCTTCTATAATTTGATCACGTTGTTGTTCCGTAATATTTTTAATTCTTAAAGTAAAGATATGATAAGAGGATTTTTTAATTGAAGTTTCGTAAGTTGGCATTTCTGCCCAATTAAATTTGCTAAATGCCCTAGTATATTTTTCTAAAATATTTCTTCGATAGGGCAAATGGTCTTCTTCATACCTCTCAATTTCTACTAAACCAATTGATGCTTGAATATCCGTCATGTTACATTTATATCCTGCTTCTATAACATCGTATTTCCATCCTCCGGCTTTTAATTTTGATAATGCGTCTTTATTTTGTCCATGAAGAATTTTTATAGATAAATATTTGTATAATTCTTCGTTGTTAAAAGGCTTGGGAAGATTAAAACAAATAGCCCCTCCTTCTGCTGTTGTGAGGTTTTTTACTGCATGAAATGAGAATACGGTTACATCTGTAACTTTTCCAACTTTGGTATTGTTATATTCAGCACCAAATGAATGTGCAGAATCAGACATTACAAGTATTCTGCCTAATTGTTTTTGTTCTTTTGTTTGTGGATTAAATTTATTACGAATTTCTTTTCTATTGATGATCTCATTTATTTCATTGTAATCGCATGGTAAGCCGGCCAAATCAACGGGAATAATTACTTTTGTTTTTGATGTAATAGCTTCTTCAATTGCTCTCACATCAATATTAAAATCTTTTCCTACATCAACCATTACAGGTTTTGCACCACAATGCATTACCACGTTTGCTGTAGCGCAATAGGTGTATGCAGGCACAATTACTTCATCCCCTTCTTTTATACCAAACCATCTTAACATTAATTCCAGACCTGCTGTTGCGGAATTTACACACAGTACTTCTGAACAATGAATGTATTCTTTTATTTTTTTTTCAAACAATTTTGTTTTTGGACCTGTAGTAATCCAGCCTGAACGTAATGTGTCAACTACTTCATTAATTATTTTTTCATCAATTCGGGGAGGAGAAAATGGAACCTTCATATCTATTTATAATTACTGTATTGAGATTTTATTTTTTGCATCTCGATTTTAAATAAAAGTATATTAAAAAAAGCATAGAATACGATTCCTGCTTGCCGTTCAAGCATTGATTCTGTTAACAAATTAACACCTATCAAAAATATGAAACTTATGTAAAGATAATTTCTTTCCGTTATACTTAAATAAAGAGGAATAAATAAGCTGGCTAAAAGTAATAGTTCTCCAATAATACCAATAGCAATTAATGTTTGCAAGTATTGATTATGGGCATTTAAATTATGTTTAATGGCAGATTGTAGTTGCGTTGAATTGGCTTGCTTATAGCCTAATTCAAGCGTTTCTTCTACATCGCCTGTTCCTTTACCCATAAGCCAACTATTGGTAAGCATGGGGATGGTATTTTGCCAAATATTAAATCGTATAAATGTATCATTGTCTTTTTTATCGTTTCGTGTTGAATAATCTTTTATAGCTAAAATAATTCTGTTGTTTTTTTCAGGCACATATAACATATAACAAGAAAACCCTAGCAACACAAAAAGCAAACCGGCAATAGTGACTTGGTATTTTTTCATAATAAAACCAATAGTAATACTGGCGAGAATAATAATTGCAAGTATGGCTATACCTGTTTTAGATTCTAAAAGTATAATATAGCCAGAAAAAAAAGTGATTAAAAAAATTAATAATAAGAAAAATTTTGAACCTATAGTATTGAATAAGAAATAAATTAAAATTATTATGCACCAACATGCGTACATAGCTAAATACGAAGGGTGATGGAATTTTGAAAGACTTCCGTAAAATAAATAGTAGGGGTTTTTACTTGGGATAAATTCATTAACAGCAATAACTAATAAATAAGTACAAATAACAAAACAACCAATAATAAATGCAATTAATATTTTAAATAAATACTCTTGAGAAACGTTTTTGTGAAATAAAAATAATAATGGAAAAACAAAAAGTGCGATTTTAGATTCTATGTCTATCCAACCTTCTTCAATATCATTAGTATATAGCATACCAAACAAATGCATGATAAAAAACAACATGAGCACAATAGGCAGGTAAATATATTGGCCGGAATTGATTATAAAATTTTGTTTTGCTGAAGAGAAATAAATAATTCTTTCCGTTATAAATAGTATTGTAAAAATGAAGACTAAAATTTTTGCTAATGGAAAAAATGGAATGGCAAATGCAAATGCATTAAAAAGATACTGGTCCAATTTATATTTATTATCTATAAGCATTTAAATTAAAATAAACTTTTGTTTGATTTAATGCTAATGGTATCCCTTGCATTTATTTCGAAATGTTTTGAAAAAATAAAAGCCTTTAATATTACATCTCCTTTTATTGCAATGGGTAGCTCTTTGCTTTTTACAATGCTAATAAATGAACTAAATAAGCTATTTGAAATATCGGCATTTACAAACACGCTATATTCTTGTTCTGATCGTTTAGGAATAATTACTTTGCTTGTATCCATATCTATTCTTCCTAATAAAGAATTATTTAAATAAGCTTCAAAATTAGGATCTTTAAGTTTTATTTTAAATGGATTATGATTACTAATAACGATGTTTACTTTTAATTTTGCTTCATTAATTGATACTTTCTCAACCGACATCGACTTTATTTTGGTAATGTATACAGGCCTTATTGTAAGACATGAACTGAATAAGAGAAGTAATATAAGAATATTCCCAATTTTTAATTTTTCCATCAGAACAAACAATTGTTGAGCAAAAATGATACATTTGATTTTATAAAGTTAATTAATCATTATGATGTATTCAATGACCGGCTTTGGAAAAGCCACAGCAGAGTTTTTAGATAAAAAAGTATCGGTAGAACTTCGTTCGCTTAATAGCAAGCAACTTGACTTAAATACTAGAATTCCCCTTATTTATCGGGAAAAAGAATCGGAGTTGAGAAATTACATTTCTCAAAAATTAGAAAGAGGTAAAATAGATGTTTACATTTCGGTTGAAAATATTGGGGCCAGTAAAAAATATATAATTGATAGGAGTTTGGCTTTAGCCTATTATGAAGATTTAAAAGCATTATCAAATGAATTTGCTGTTAAATCTGAACCTGAATATTTAAGTATTATTGCTCGTTTGCCTGATGTAGTTAAAAATGATGTTGAGCAATTTAATGAAACGGAATGGGCTCAAATTCAAAAAGCTATAGATGCTGCTATAAAAGCCTTATTAGAATTTAGAGAAAAAGAAGGAGATGGCTTGCAAACTGAATTACTAAAAAGAACCAAACTTATTGATCAATTATTAGAAAAAATAAAGGAATTAGAGCCTAAGCGTAAAGAACAGGTAAAACAAAAACTTCAAACCAATATTGAAGAGGCCATTGGCAAAGATAAAATTGATCAAAATCGTTTAGAGCAAGAACTAATTTTTTATATCGAAAGGCTTGATGTAACGGAAGAGGTTGTACGATTGAATAGTCATATAATGTACTTTCTTACCAATATAGGTTCATCAGAAACGTCTAAAGGCAAGAAACTTGGTTTTATCTTACAAGAAATGGGGCGTGAAATAAATACCATTGGTTCAAAAGCCAATAATGCCGAAATGCAAAGAATCGTTATAGAAATGAAAGACGAACTAGAAAAATTGAAAGAACAATCGATGAATATTTTGTAAGTATTCGTTTTAAAATTTTCTAAAAATTAGTTTTTTATTTCCTCTCCCTTGCCCTCTCAAAGAGAGGGAGATAAATTGTAATTTTTAGAAAAATTTAAATACTACTCCACATACAATACCAAGCCTTTTAAATATTCTCCTTCGGGATGAAAAATGTTGTTGGGATGATCAGCCGGTTGCGATAGATGATGAATAATTTTTACAGTTCTTCCTGCTTCAATGGCTGCCGCCAATACAGCTCCCGTAAATAGAGATCTTGTTACAACTTGTGAGCAAGAAAATGTAAATAAAATGCCACCTTTTTTAATTTGTTTTAATGCTTCTGCATTTAGTCTTTTATAGCCTTGAACAGCATTGTGCCTTGCTTCAACATGTTTAGCAAAAGCAGGTGGGTCAAGTACAATAACATCATACTGATCATTTATTTTTTTTAAATACTGCATTACATCAGCTACTTCATAACTATGCTGTTCAGTAGAAAAACCATTTAATGTTACATTTTTATCAGTCCATTCAATGGCCTTTTTTGAACTATCAACAGAACAAACTTTTTTTGCTCCGGCTTGTAGGGCATAAATCGAGAATCCTCCAGAATAGCAAAATGTATTCAATACCGTTTTGTCTTTTGCATACTGGGCTAGTAATTTTCTGTTCTCTCGCTGGTCAATAAAAAAACCGGTTTTTTGACCTTCTATATAATTAATATGAAATTTAAGTCCATTTTCCAATGCTTCTGTACTTTCAGAATTTCCATATAAATAACCATTCTGAATATTTAATTCTTTATGATGCAAGCTTTCTGCACTTTTATCGTACACTGCTTTTAATTTTTCACCGTATACTTTTTGTAAAGCTTTTGTAATTTCATTTTTACAATTATTCATGCCTAATGAATGAGCTTGTAAAACGGCTGTGCCATTGTAAAAATCAATAATCAGTCCGGGTAAGCCATCTCCTTCTGCATTTATTAAGCGATAAATGGTAGTATGGCTATTATCGGTTAAATTCAATTGATTCCTTAGTTCTAAGGCGGCATAAATTTTTTCTTCCCAAAAGCCTGCATTAATTTCGGTTTGATTAAAAGAAATTATTCTTACTGCAATAGAACCATCCTGGTAATGGCCGGTACCTAAAAACTCGTTTTGGTTTGAATATACCTCTACAAGATCTCCGCTTTTAACTTCACCTATTATTTTTTTTATGGCTCCTGAGAATATCCAAGGATGAAATCTTTTAGGAGATTGTTCTTTGCCGGGCTTTAATATAATTTGTGGTATTTGCATAATGATAGATTCTTTTACAAAACTACGCAGAATTATGGCCTATTAAAAATGCTAATCTCCGCCATACACCTTGTAGGAAGGATTTTGTGTATGTGCGGAGATTAAAGCCCCCTAAGATTATTATTTGAAGTATTTTCTTATATCTAATATATTCTACATTTTAATATCCATCAATTACAAAAAGAGGCTAGAATTAAAATTCTATTCTAGGCTTATGTGGCCATATCAACATTCATTACATTGACTATTAGCTATTTAAAAGTTTCGCTAATGACTGTAAATTTAATGCCTACCTGCTTTTTCATTTATATAAATATGAAGAATTATTGCATTTCATACCTTTCTATAGGTATTAATGAAATTGAAATGGCTTACTCTTTAAAGAATTGAACTATTTTTGTATTTGTAAATAAGCCTAGAAAAGGCAACATAATTACTCATTTATTATTTTTTCAAAGTGAACAGCATGTCAAAAAAGAAGATTATTTATAAAGTAGGGATACCACTTCGTAAATATCTTCAGCATTATTCTAGAATAGCAAAACTACCCGTTAAGTATGAAGACTTGCTTAGGTATGAAATAGCAATACCCTTACTTGACAAGCATGGAAAAGACACTTTCTGGGAAAAAGTATTTTTTCCTCAGCATGAAATGGATGAACTAAATCGTGGGCTTACACAAATATATTCCATGCTAAAAGCCGGTGGCGATACTTCGGTAATGGAACATTTATATGTTGATAGAATTGATTACTGTACTTTTGGTAATACTAACCCTTTTAGAATAAGAATTGTAAATCATTTTAACGATAACTACGATTATTTTTATGTAAAGATAGCCGATGCTTCAAGAGTGTATGGCTTAGAGCTGGAGCATATTCTTTCTCCCAATCGTATTAATTATATGGTTGACGGAAATACATTAATTGAAGAGCATATTGCCGGTATTCCGGGAGATCAGTTTATAAAAAACTGGCTGAATAATAAAGAAACCAATGAAATTCGTATTGCTAAAGAGTTTGTAAAATTCAATGAGCGTTGCTTTGTTCGTTTATTGGGCGATATGCGATCGTATAATTATGTAATTGATATTACTCCTGACTTTGAAGAAGTACAATACCGTATTCGTGCTATTGATTTTGATCAACAATCTTACGAAGGAAGAAAATCATTGTACATGCCTCAATTTTTTAAAGAAAATAAAGCCTTTGTTGATCTTTGTCAAAAACATTTAAATGCCGAAACAGTAAAACAATACCAAAAAGAAGAAAGATCACTTATTGCCAAGAGATTAAAAAGTTCGCGTTATCGACTAAAAGATATGTTTGATGCCATGATACAAGATGAGGTTTCATCTCAAGAAAAAATCAAAGAGCTTAGGGAGCATCTTTCAGAGCATTATAATGAAGAAAGTTTTTTAAACCTATTACACATGGGAGATGTATTGAAGAAAAATTTGAGAATGGTATTGCGGAAACATCTTTAGAAATTACTTCTTGCTCGTTACCCATCCCGAGAAATCGAAAATGGTAAAGAATTCATTATCGGTATTGAGTTTACCGCTTGATAGTTCTAAATGAAATTGCTGAAATAGTTTACTTTTGCTGGCCTGATTTTTAGCTGAAGCAATTTCTCTAATGAATTTTAAAATGCTTGTTTCAAACATACTTAATTTTGCATTTCGTTTAATGTAGTTATAAGTAGTGAGGTAGTTGTTTTCAATCAAATCAAAATTACCCAATTCATAATGGACTAAAAGATTAAATATTCTAATAAAACATTGTACATCTATTCTTGCCGAAGTATCAGTATTATTAATAGCTTCATTAACCCATTTTAAAGCTTGTTTATAATTTTTCATGTAAAAATACATAATGGAGATGTAGGCATAAGAAACGATTGCAAAATCTCTATGCATATATTGAGCATGATTTTCGAGATACATTTGAAGCTGATTGATAATTATTTCAGCCTTTGAAGTAGATTTTAAAGTAATTTCCTTTTTTAATTCCAATAAATAGGAACTTGAAATAGCAAAATGCTTCACATTTTCTTTTTCTTTAAAATAAAGAGCAGGCTCTCTTACCTTATTAAGATAAATTTCAAAATCACTCCATGCATTTAATTTAATACATAGTGAAAGTACATTTAAATATTCTGAAACAAGAGAACGCAATGAGAGTATGGTTGAGCTTTTTTCTAAATAAGCTAAATATTTTTTTGTGTAAACCAACGCTTGGGTGTAATCACATGTAATAAAATAATAAGTGCTTTGTATTTTATTAAAATAACATTTAGCAGTAATGCTTAATGCCTTTTCCTCATTAAGCATAAATGGATGTTCTAATAATTTTTTAGTTTCCTTTAAAACATCTTTATTTTGTGATTCTCCTGTTTTTAAATAAAGGTTGTACAATCGATTGCTTTCATTTTTATAAAATAAAATATTTCCGATTTTATTAATAGCATCTTTTTCGGCCAATGCTATTTTTTCATATTCTTCTTCTAATTCTTTTATTTTTTTTGTTTTTAAAATCAAACCTCTCTCCATATTTAACACATCAAGAATGCAATTATAAAGCTCAAACTGTTTGGCTTTTTCTTTAATTCTATCAAGATGCTTGGCAGCTTGATTGTATAATTGTTTTGCTATAAGTATTTCACTTTCGTGTAATAAAATTTTTAATTCACTATCAGTAGAAATTTCTGAATAATAACTCCGTAAACTTTTTAAAATAAGTTTGTATAAATAATTTTTTGTAACGGTTAACTGCTTTACAAAAGCTTCTTTTTTAAACTGTGCAACAATTTTACTTTCTTCATAAGAAGCTTGTTTTTCTATGGCATAAAAAAGTTTGATGTAATTATTTTCCTTTCCTGAAGAGTGCAGTTGAGCATATTTTTGAAAATACCCCTTTTCTGTTTTTGATAAAGATTTTATTAAAAGAAATAGATCTTCTGAAGGCTTCATTGAAACTTATGGTGTAATTATTGTAATTACTTGAAATACAATATAAAAGTACAAAATATATTCCAATAACAAAACTTCGAATACTATGAATCAAATATATTTTATTTATAAAAAAACTTTTGATTTGCTGAACTTTGATCTATTAAATTTTTAAAAACCTCCCCAAATGAAGAAAAATATCATCTCAGCACTACTAATTTTTTATGTAGGAATTTACACATCAAAAGCGCAGTGGATTCAAATTTCACCAATAACAAATGATTATTTACAATCTACTTTTTTTGTTGATAGTTTAAACTTTTATGTATGGGGAAGCAAAACATTACTTCATACAACAGATGGAGGAAGTAATTGGGAAATTTTAGATACCAATTTTAGTTACTATACAACTATTTGGTTTGACAAAGAAGGAAATGGATATCGAGGTTTTGGTGAATTAACGTCTAATCAAGTAGGCAAAACCAAAGATAATGGCAAAACATGGACAGATGGAGGAACTCCCGGTAGCAGCGGAAGTAGCTCATTGTATTTTTTCAATAAAGATACTGGCATATCAACGGGCTATTGGGGAGAAGTTTATAAAACCTATGATGGTGGAATAAGCTGGAAATTAATTATGGGTAACAATGATGTAACAAGTGATCCCAGATTTAAATTTATTAACGATTCTGTAGGATATTTTTATGCACCCGGTTATCAATATGGATCACATGCAATATATAAAACAACAGATCAAGGTGAAACCTGGTTAATCAATTCATATATTCCTGTTACAAATAGTTATGATGGTATTTTTGAATTGTCAGTTGTAAATGAAAATACAATGTATGCCATTAGATGGAGTGCTACAAAAGGAGAAAATGACGATGTTATTTTAAAAACGATTGATGGGGGCCAAAATTGGCAAGAAATAAGTATGGGAGCTTCTGTTGCTCATATTAATTTTATTACTGCAGATAATGGATTTATCAGTTTAGCTAACGACACATTACCATTAGAAACCAATGATGGTTTAAATACTTGGTCTCATTCTGCTAATTCTTCAATTAAATTAAGTCCATTTATTTTTGGCTATAATATTGAATCATATAAAACTCATAATGGATTTATTTCATTTATGGTTGGCCTTAATGGTGAAATTTATAAACGTTTTGATACGTTAAGTTCATCAGGTACATCTTCAATGAATGATATTTTAATCGGTAATCCACAACTTAATATTTATCCTAACCCCGCACAAACATCCATAAATATTAATTACTCAGGAAAAGAACCATTGCAATCTCTAAAGATATTTAACCTGATGGGTAAAATGGTTTACGAGAACAATAAAATCTCATCCAACACAAATAGAATTTCAGTTGATTTTTTTAATGAAGGAATTTATATGTTGGAAGCAACAACGGCAAAAAAAAAGTATGTACAAAAAATAGATCTAATTAAATAATAATATACAATAGAGTTTATATAAGTTAAGAGATTATTAAAAATTCCAAACTTACCCTCTCCTTTGGGAGAGAGCCTGTCCCGAACTTGTTTCGGGAGGTAGGGTGAGGGCATAAGAAAATGAATATTTATTGATATGTTGCTTAACTTATATAAACTCTAATAAAAAGAAAATAAAAGTGGAGGCCAGAAACCACTCCCAAAACGGAGCGATACCGAAAAGCTTTATGAGTAGGAAACAGAAATAAATTTTATAAAATGAAAAAAAGTATATTTTCTATTTTGCTTTTGCTAATAAGCATTACGTGTTTTTGTACCACTATAACCATTACTAATTCAGGGACTACCTTTACACCTGATACCATTACAATAAATGTTGGTGATTCGGTACAATTTACTCTTTCTTCATCACACAATGCAATAGAAGTAAGTGAAGTAACATGGAACTCTAATGGTAATACTTCTAATTCAGGTTTTTCTACTGCTTTTGGTGGAGGTTTAGTACTTCCCGCTCAACTGAGCGTTGGAGCCCATTATTATGTGTGTTCAAAACATGCCGCAATGGGAATGAAAGGGGTAATTATTGTTGAAGCCCCTACAGAAATTATTGAAAATAAATTACAAGCCAATCTTTCTATTTATCCTAACCCAACACCATCAATTTTAAATATTAATTATTCAGGAAAAGAATTATTGCAATCTATCAAACTATATAACCTAATGGGTAAACTGGTTTATGAGAATACTAAAATTACATCATTTATTAACAGTATTTCTATTGATTTCTTAAATGCAGGAATTTATTTGTTAGAAACAACAACGGCAAAAGAAAAGTATGTTCAAAATATATATATAAGCAAATAGGATTTTATTAAAAGCAACATTAATTATTTATTCTAAAACAAAAGTATATTATGAGACCAAAATATCTATTATTTATTTTACTTGCTTGCCTACAACAAGTAAACGCACAAATAAGCTTTAGTCCTAAAATAGATTATGCAGTAGGTTATAATCCACAATCACTTTGCTATGCTGATTTTAATGGAGATAATATTATTGATTTAGCTGTAGCTAATTTAAAAGGAGGAAATGTATCGATACTTCTAGGTGATGGATTGGGAGGATTTGAAGCAGACTCAAACTTTTATTGTGGAGCTTTTCCTTATTCAATTTGTACTGCCGATCTAAACAACGATGGTAAAGCAGATTTGGCAACTGCTAACATGGGGCCATGGAATGAGCAAACTCTATTTGGAAATGGATCGGGTAGTTTTATTGAAGACACAAATTATTCAGGGCAAATAGATAGCCCTGTTGCAATTGTTAATGCAGATTTTAATAACGATTCTATTATTGATTTAGCCCTAGCTACTGAATATGATGTAACAATACTTATAGGTAAAGGTTTGGGTACCTTTGCTGATCCTATAGAATTTGCTTCTGGTTACTCTTATAGTTCAATAATAACGGCAGACTTTAACAAAGATGGTAATGCTGATTTGGCGCTTACTTCTACATCGGGCATATTTATTCTTATGGGTAATGGATTAGGTAGTTTTTCTATGGCGGCTCCTTTTGCTGCAAACCTTTCACCTCGATCTATTGCAACAGCTGATTTTAATGGAGATGCCATTCTTGATTTAGCAGTAGCCAATTATCTATCAAACGATATATCAATACTCATTGGAAACGGACAAGGTAGTTTTGGAACTGCTACCAATTTTGCTGTTGGCACTTATCCAAAATCAATAGTTAGTGCAGATTTTAACAACGATAATAAAATGGATATAGCAGTAACCAATGAATATTCAAGTGATGTGTATTTATTAGAAGGCAATGGAAATGGTAGCTTTCTAACCTCAACTATTCTTACAGTCGGAAATCTTTACCCAAATTCAATTATTAGTGCAGATTTTAATAAAGATGGTAAAATAGATTTAGCACTTGCTGCTGTTTATACTCAAGGATATGATACCGGCTATGTAGAAGTATTTTTAAATTCTACAACAACAGAAGTAAGTCAATTAACAGAAAATAACAAGCAATTAAAATTATATCCTAATCCCAATAAAGGAGTCTTTACTATTGAGTTTAATGAAAACCAAAAAATAAAAGAAAATATTGAAATTTACAATGCATCAGGAAAAAAGGTGTATTCAAATTCAAAAATCCAATTGCAAAATGCTAATAAAATAGACCTAAACAAAGAACCTCCCGGAATTTATTTAGCTAGTATTTATGATGGAGAAAATAGATATACAACAAAAATTATTGTTCAATAATTACGATCTCTTTAAAAACTAAGAAGCAAAATGGAATACTATGAATATGAAAAACGCAACGTGCTTATATTTAGATGATAACATGTGTATTTATTTAAATAACTGAACTTCGAAGACTATGAATGGCACATATTTTAATTATGAAAAGAATTATAATTACCTGACCTTTGATTTTATTGATGAACATTGAATGGGGTCCCGATACATTGGGATGACTGCTAAAAAATAAAATTATATACATATGAAATATTTTTATCTAGCTATTTTGCTTATTATAATAAATATCCCTACGCTAAAGGCACAATGGCTACCCACTACAGGTAGTGTCTACTCTTGCAATGCTATTTTTTTTCCTGATACAAATACAGGTTATGCAGTAGGAGTAGCATTAGTAAAATCTATTGATGGTGGCAATACTTGGAATAGCCTTAGCATTGCGGCTGGAGAAGAAGACGAATCAATTTGGTTCGAAGACGATACAAAGGGAATTGTAGTGGGAGGAAATAGCGGCAACCCTGTTGTAAAAAGTACAATAAATGGAGGCATAAATTGGAAAGATATAACATCTCCATTTATAAAAACGAAAGCGAATGAATTGTTTTTCCTTAACATGGATACAGGCATTGTAGTGGGAGATTCCGGTAGTATTTCAAGTACTTATAATGGAGGCAATACATGGAACAACATAGCTTATGGAGGCAATGAAAATTTAAATGACCTGTATTTTTTAACTGATAGCATAGGGCTAGTCGTTGGCAATAAGGGAACTTTGTATAAAACATTCGATGGTGGTAACAATTGGACTCTAATCAGTATTCAAACAATTGCCAATCTAAATTCTATTCATTTTGTAAATCATTTTATAGGTTACATTGCAGCAGATAGTGGCTATATATTTGAAACTATTGATGCTGGTCAAAGTTGGCAAATACTCAATTCTACTACACAAGAAAATTTAAATGCAATACATTTTACCAATTTAGATACCGGATTTTGTGTGGGAAACAATGGAGCTATTCTAAAAACCATTAATGGTGGTATAACTTGGCTGAAACAGAATTCTGGCACTGCCCAAAAATTAAATTGTACCTATGCTAAATGGGCTACATTAGCAGTAGCAGCGGGAGAAAATGGAACCATCTTAAAAACTACCAATGGAGGAGAGCTAAACACTAATATAGAAGTACCATTAAATTCAACTATTTTATTTCATAAAGAAGGTAATTTTTTGATTATTAAATCCACCACAAATATTTCTCCAATTCAATTAAACATATTCGATGCATCCGGGAAATTAATGCTATCGTCAACCATAAAAAATCCTAATTACTACTCCTTAGATTTAAATTCCCTTACTATTTCGACAGGAATATACACCATTAATATTGTTGGAAATAATTTTATAGAATATGCAAAGTATTTTATAGAAAAATAAATTTATTGACGAGAGATTAGCCTATGCAGTGTAAATAAAATATACTGAAAAATATCAATGAAAATAAACGGCCGTAAGTTTTCATTGATCAAATTGATTATACCCAAAATTAACAATTAAATTATTCTACAAATGAAAAAAGCTATACTAACGCTAACAGCGGTTGTTTGCGCATTCTATGTAAATGCCCAACAATTAAAACAAAATCATCTAACAAATGCTTTACCAGCACAAAAAGAATTAATAAATCATACTCAACAAAAAACGGAAACCAATATTGACAAATCATCGTTTTTAAAATCCAAAACCAATAGTAATTCTGCTGATACTATGATTTGCCAGTCGGTTGACTCAAATGGTATTGCTACTAATAGCTATATGGGCATTGAAAATTACGACTCTAATGAAACCTTAATTCAAACAGAAGCTTATGGATGGGATGGTAGCGATTGGTATTCTATGAATAAGAGTACCTATACATACGATGCTAATAACAGACTAATTGAAAATGCAACTTATGATGCAAACGGAACACAATGGACAAAAAGCAGCTATGCATCATACGGCTATGATAACAATGGGAATACAATTACGAGTATAAGTTATAGCAATTGGGATGGCACAAAATGGCTTGATGGCTTTAAAGTATCTTATTCTTTTGATTCTAATAATTTAGTACTTGAAGATTATGTTTATACATGGAATAGCGCAAATTCAAGTTGGTCGTCAAATGGCAAAGGAGAATTTCAATACGATGCAAATAATTATTTAATTGAGAGTATTGGTTATTCATGGGGCTATTCATCAACTACATTTACATATACATGGATTCAATCGCGTAAATGTATTGAAACAAATGATGCTAATGGTAATGCTACCGGATATACGTTTTATTCTTGGGATAAAACAGCCAATGCTTGGAATTTTTCCTCTAGTGTACAATATACATTTAACTCAAATAACCAACAAACATCAAGCCTTGAATATTCAAATGGCACATACAATTATTCTCAAACCATTTATGATAATAATGGAAATATAATTGAATCCTATTATTATCAAGATTGGGTTAACGCAAGCTCTTTTGGCCAAGCTTCTCATAGTATCTATTCCTATGATATAGATGGCAATCTAATTGAATCTATTGGCACGATCTGGAATGGAAGTTCATGGGATAGTTCATCAAAAACAATAATTGCTTATTCTAGTAATATGATTGAAAAATTTTATTATTCATGGGATGGCACTCAATGGGAATTGAATTATCAATGCACTAATTACGATAACCCTAATGTAAGCACTGAAATTACAGAAGCAAAAGAAAATACCGGATTCTCAATATATCCAAATCCAATGAACGGTGAAGCAACTATGCATTTTTCAAATTATAATAATGAAACCATAACTTTCATGCTCTATGATAGCCAAGGTAAACAAGTAAAAGAAATAAAAATAAATGATGGAAATACAGTATTATCAAGGAAAAATCTTAATTCCGGACTTTATTTCTATCAAGTAAAAAGCAAAGAAAATGTTTTTAGCTCAGGAAAATTGCTTATAAATTAAGCTTATTGGAAAAGCCATAGATGAAAGTATTTTCAACAAATTTGGTTTATTGCTTTATTCTCTTAATAATTATTCTTATAATTATACCATTAAACTTTAACCAATAAAAAGCTATGGCTAAAACAACTACAAAAAAAGCAGCAGCACCTAAAAAAGCAGTTGCAAAAAAACCTGCGGCAAAAAAACCTGCGGCAAAAAAAACTCCTAATGCAGCATTTATGAAACCTTTAACTCCTAGTACTGCACTAGCAGAAGTTATCGGTAACAAAGCAATGCCAAGAACTGAAATTGTTAAAAAGATTTGGGACTACATTAAGAAAAATGGCATGCAGGATAAAAAAGACAAAAGAATGATAAATGCTGATGCAAAATTAAAACCGGTATTTGGAGGAAAAAACCAAATTTCAATGTTTGAATTAGCAAAGCTAATTTCAAAACAAGTAAAATAAATTAATGAAGATTTACTCTTTTAAATTGTATAGTTTAAAAGTTTAATGGTTCAGTGATTTAATTATCTATAAAATACCCTAAAGGTTTAAAATCTCTTAGGGTATTTTTTTTGTTTCTTTAAATCTATTGCTACGTTTTGTTGAAAAAAGGAACCAAATTATACAGTGTGCTTAAGCTAAAATGTCCTAAGTGTCATGATGGAAATTTATATCTAACTCAAAATCCTTATAATCTCAAGGATTTTGATAAAATGCCAAAGTACTGTCCCTGCTGTGGACAAAAATACGATATTGAACCAGGCTTTTATTTAGGAGCCATGTATGTAAGCTACTTAATTACAGTCTTTGCATCCGGGATAAGTGCTCTCCTCCTTTATTTTGTATTTAAAATAAATATCGCCTTCATTGTTATTTTTAACTTATTACTCTTATTTATTCTTTCTCCCTTGGTTTTTAGATATTCTCGTGCCGTATGGATTAATTTTTTTATTCACTATAAGGATAAAACTTAATTTTTCAGAAATACCTTTCAATGCCTTCCATTAATCTTATAATAGCCTCATTAAGGTTTTGAATGGCTAAATCTGTTTTCCAAGCTTCTTTATTTCTTCTCTCCACATAATTAGAAATTGCCCTTATCTGAACACAGGCAATATTTTCTTGTAAACAACAGTAAAAAAAAGCGGCTCCTTCCATGCTTTCAACATCAGCATTAGATTGTCTTTTTATTCTTTCAATACTTTTTTCATTACCGTGAACTGTATTTACCGTTATCCCTCTTACGTTTTTCAAATTTCCAATTTGTACAATTTCAAAAGTATCCTTCAGCTCTCCTCCTCTATGTATATGGAGCGGAATTCTGGTCTCAAATGGAATAAATTGATCACCATCTTCGGCACCTAATTCAGGAAAACTGTCAATTACAACATGTACTACTTCACCTAAATCTATATTTCTATCAAAGCATCCTGCAATACCGGTGTTAATAGCTAAATCATATTTTTTATTAGTTAAAGCAAGATGTTTGGTTAAATGGTATGAAGTTGAAACCATGCCAATGCCTGATATCAAAATATCAATGATTTGATTTTGATAACTAATTTGGAATAAATTGGGGGAAATTTTATTTGCTTCCCTCTTTTTTATAAATAGGGCAATTTCAGCTTCAGTTGCAGAAACGATGAGAATATTCATTAATGAATCTAGGTTTTATTTTTCTTTAGCACTAAATTGAAGGCACAGGCTCCAACCAAATATTTAATTTTTGATTGAAGTATTTATACATTAACATATAGCCTTCTTTGGCAGGTGTAATACCTCTATATTTATTAGGATTATCGTTAATGTAACCAAAAGTGCCGGTATCATAAGTAATGGCTTTTCCATTTAGAGCTTGATCAAACTTTGCAAATTTATTTAGGCTTTCTGAAATGCCTTTATTCATATCGATTGATTGGATTCCGTCAACAGTTTTTGCATTGGTTGGTAAAAAATAAGCCATTTCTTTTACACCATCATAATTAATATAAACAACGTATTGTTGACTTGCTGTTTTAACTTGATATTGATAGGTAAAAATATCGGCCTTTTTTAAGAAAAGAGCAACACTCAATGCATTCCAATTGGCAACTTCACCTTTAATAATTAAATCTTTTGTTGGTTTTTCAATTTTATCTAAGCCGGTAAGAACTCCAGCTTTATTATAATTAAATAGCACAAAATCCATAATGGTAAAACCATCTACATCTTGATTTCCACTAGTTCCTGCTGTGTTAGATCCCATGCCCAATGAAGCTTTCATCAAATTATTACCAACCATATTAGGATTTTCTGATTTTCTAAAAGTTTCTCCAAGAATGCTGTATGTTCCATCGTCATGGGTAATAATATCTTCAACTAAAACTTTTGTTTTGCCTCCAATTAATGCACTTGAGAAGTCTCCTTTTATTAAATCTTGCACAAATTTCCATGAAGTTTTACCATAAGCTTGTTCTTTCCCTTCAGCATCCAAGGTCAAATAAAAAATACCATCTGAATTTTTTCCATCAAATTTATCCCCTTTAAAAAACATCCCACTCGTTGTTACCGTTCCATTATCTCCTGCTTTTAATATAAAAGGAAATCCGGAATCTTGTCCATCAAATAGATTATAAGAATAGGTTTCTGTTCCTGTTGCTAAATCATAACATATAATTTTATTTTCAAAATCACGGGTTAAAATACTTGGTTTAAATTCTTTTAATACAAAAATTTTGTTATCCTTAACTTCTGAATCTAAAACTTTAAACGATCCTTTTTCAGGAGAATAAGAAGTTTCATATTTTGCATTAAAATGGGCATCTATTCTTTCAAGATTGTATCCAATCTTTTTTTCTTTAATGGGTTTAATAACTACAAATTCACCATTACCTATTGGATATATGGTTGGATAGTTATCAGGAGATAGCAATGACATTTTAATATCTTCCTCAACTTTTTTATCAATGGTATTGCCATTTTCATCTATGGTTACCCAGGTAGCAGTTTTTTTCATTTGATCAGCAAATGAAAAAAGAAAAGTATTGTCTGAAAAAGCACTTCCCGAAAGTTCAGAGAACTTTGTCATTTCTATAGTTACTGTTTTTGTATGGTTGAGGTTGAGATCAAAAAGCTCTAGAACAAAATTTGCCATACCTTTTGTTTCTGTTTTTTCTCCAAAATAAAAGGTGTAATATCCTTTACCTTCCATAACGTGAACACCAGAAAAACTCCTTGAAGAAACATCTTCAAGGGTTATGTTTTGTGCAGATAAATTTTTAATAAATAATATAGCAATACATATTGCTAATACTTGATAAGTCATTTTTTTCATAGAAAAAGAATTAAATAAAATTACTAATGAAAGAAGTAAAAAATTAAACATTCAGGGGAAGGGTAAAACAAATCGAGCGCAAAGGTAATAATATTGCTACTGGAAACAAGCATTTACAGTAAAGTTTCCTTTTATATAATTATTTGCATCAAAAGTTACATCAATATATCCTGAAATTGAACTGGAATCTATGGAAGTAATTTTTACTGTTCCACTACTAATATCTACAAATGAACTCCAATTGGGGTCAGTAAATATCACCATCCAAATATCGCTGTCGAATGAGCCTCCAATTGAATATGTTCCAACTTTTTTTAGTATAGAAAAATAAGCAGAATTGTAAATGTTATTTGAAGAGTTACAAGGATCAGCAAATGTATCGGCATAAAGAGTCAAATACATATGCGTTGAATCAGAATAATCATTACTTGCAGTTCCTGAATTATAAACCCATGCGCTTGATAATATTTTGCCATGCAAATTAGGGTCGGTATCAGTTGTAGTATTGGTATTGGTATTGTTAGTTGTATCACTATCTTTTTTACAAGAATAGATAGATAGCAGAATAAGAGATAAACAAATAAGTGTTAATAGGGGAGCTGTTTTTTTCATAGTAAAAATAATTTTAGAATTAATAATTTGAGTTTGTTGCTGCCGACTAAACAACGATCGTGCCAGAAATTCTAAAAATAATTACGAAATAAAATTTAAATCGTTTCTCGTAATGCTTGAATAAATCTTAATAGAGGAATGAAAGCTAAATTTCAGTGAGTAGTTTTAAAGAAAATTTGGTACTTTTAGGTTTCGTGGTTTAAATTTTTTAAAACTAAAAATATGATAACAACCAATCCATTTAATGAGGAGCATAAATTGCTTCGTCAATCAGTAAGAAAATTTGTAGAAACAGAAATTACTCCCAATGTAGAAAAATGGGAAAAAGATCACCATTGCAGCAAAGATGTTTTTCGTAAAATGGGACAGCAAGGCTATATTGGTTCTAGCTTTCCTGAAAATGTAGGCGGTAGCGGTATGGATTTTTGGGCTGCAGTTGTTGTAACGGAAGAAATGGCCAAAGCAAATATAGCAGGTTTATCAATGTCTATTTATGCACATACACATTTACCATTGCCTTTAATTAAAGCTATTGGTAATGATGAACAAAAACGCAACTATTTAACACCTGCACTCAAAGGAGAAAAAATAACTGCTTTAGGTATTACAGAATCTAATGGAGGCTCTGATGTTTTTGGTATGCTTACTACAGCTAAAGATATGGGCGACTATTGGGAATTAAATGGATCAAAAACTTTTATTACCAATGGAACCATTGCTGATTTTGTAGTTGTATTAGCACGTACAGGAGAAGCATCTCATTTTACTTTATTTATTGTTGATGCTAATACACCGGGATTTTCTACGCTTGCCATTCATAATAAATTAGGAATGCATTCATCTGATACTGCTCAACTGTTTTTCGAAAATTGTAAAATTTCAAAAGCTAATGTGCTGGGTAAGCCGGGCCATGGATTTTATTATCAAATGAATAATTTTCAAGAAGAACGTTTGTTGGCTGCCGTATCTGCAACAGCAATGGCCGAATGGGCCTTGGAAAAAGCAAAACAATATACCAAAGAACGCAAAGCATTTGGAAAAGCAATTGTAAATTTTCAATCCTTACGTCATATTCTTGCACAAATGGCTGTTAAAGTAGAAGCTTGTCGTTCTATTTCATACCGTGCGGTGGCTGAATTTTTAGAAAAAGGAAATAAAGCAGAAGGCATTATTTCAATGGCAAAAGCATTTACTACTGAAGAAAGTCAATGGGTTATTAACCAAGCATTACAACTACATGGTGGCAATGGCTATGTTGAAGATTATGGTGTAGCTCGTGCTTGGAGAGATGCCAGATTATTAACCATTGGTGGAGGAACCACTCAAATTATGTATGAAATTATTAGCAAGCTTGTATTGGATGATGTTAAACATGAAAACAAATTGGCTGGAGCAAAAGCGTAAGACCTCACCCCTAGCCCCTCTCCATAAGAGAGGGGAAAAATGAAAGTATTTTATATGAAAGATAAAAACTACATATTAAAATTAATTAAAACATCCGTTAGCTCAACTGATCCAAATGCAATATTAATTTTATATGGATCGTACGCAAGAGGTGATTTTAATGATAATTCCGATGTAGATTTATTAGTCCTTCTTGATAAGGATACGATTTCTAGGGTTGACGAAAAAAAAATAAAATATCCTTTATATGATATCGAGTTTGAAACCGGCACCATAATTAGCCCATTGGTTTTTTCTAAAAAGGATTGGGAAACCAAACATAGAATTACTCCCTTTTATGAAAATGTTATTAGAGAAGGTAAAGTATTATGAGTTACCAAGAACGTCAAGAATTAGTAAAATATAGAATTGCAAAAGCAAGAACGACTTTTGGTGAAGTTGAGTTCCACATCGAAAATAAATTTTGGAATACTGCTGTAAACAGACTTTATTATTCATGTTTTTATGCAGTAACCGCACTACTAATTGATAAAGAAATTCAAACTCAAACTCATTCAGGAGTGAGACAAATGTTCGGATTACATTTTGTTAAGTCTGGCATTGTTGAAAATGAATTGGGTAAATTTTTTACTGACATTTATGATATGAGACAAACTGGAGATTATGATGATTACATTGAATTTACTAAAGAAGATGTAATGGATTTAACTGTTTCTGCGAACAAATTAATAACAAAAGTAGAGGCGCTTTTACTAGAAATGTAATTTTTATTTTTTACTGATAATGTAATAATGCTAACGCAACGCCAACTCTTCTTCCAACACATAGCACAAACATCCAAAGCCCCTTTGGCTCTCGAAATAGAGAAAGCCAAAGGGGTTTATCTTTATGATACTGCTGGAAAAAAATACATAGACCTTATTTCAGGAATTTCTGTTAGTAATCTTGGGCACGGCTATCCAAAAGTAATTGATGCAATCAAACATCAATTGGATCAATACATGCATTTAATGGTGTATGGAGAGTTTATTCAAAGCCCACAAGTAAAATTGGCAAAGTTGCTAACGGATCAATTACCGCAAAATTTAAATTCAGTTTTTTTTGTGAATTCCGGAAGCGAAGCCGTTGAAGGTGCATTAAAATTAGCCCGTAGGCATTCCGGTAAAAAAGAAATGATCTCTTGCCGCAATGCATATCATGGTTGCACCTTTGGTGCTATGAGCGTAATGGGAAGTGATGTATACAAAGAAGCCTATGGCCCATTGCTTTCAGATGTTACCTGGATTGATTTCAATAATCAAGATCAACTCAATCAAATTACTCCTAAAACAGCTTGTGTAATAGTAGAACCCATACAAGGAGAAGCAGGTATAAGAGTTCCCGAAAAAAATTATTTAAAACGCTTGCGCGAACAATGCAATCGCGTAGGAGCCTTACTTATTTTTGACGAAATACAAACCGGCTATGGCCGCACAGGAAAATTATTTGCCTTTGAACATTATGATGTTGTGCCGGATATTTTAGTATTGGCAAAAGGTTTTGGAGGAGGACTTCCACTTGGTGCGTTTATTGCATCAAAAGAAATGATGGGTGATTTATCGCATCATCCTGTATTAGGCCACATCACTACATTTGGCGGACATCCGGTAAGCTGTTCGGCAAGTCTTGCAACATTACAAGTGCTCTTAGAAGAAAAATACATTTCAGAAGTTGAAGAAAAATCAAACTTGTTTTTATCCTTATTAAAGCATCCCAAAATAAAAGAAGTTAGAGGTAAAGGATTATTACTTGCAATAGAATTAAATAATTTTGATCAAGTAAAAATTGTGATTGATCAATGTATTGAAAACGGACTTATTTCTGATTGGTTTTTATTTGCTTCAAATTGTATTCGTATTGCTCCTCCATTAATTATTACTAAAGATGAAATTGCACAAGCTTGTCATATTATTATAGATGCAATTGAAAAACTTGCCTAATTGCTTTCCTTCTTGAGCAAAATTTTATAAATTGATTTTCCTTAAAAAAAATCTCTTATAAAAAATCCTAATGAAAAAAATGTATTCCCTTATGTTTATGTTTGCTTTATTGGCAAGTGTAAAAGCAAATCCTGTTTCTCAAACAACAGCTCAAACAATAGCTGAAAATTTTTATCTACAACAAGCTTCTAAAACTATTTCAGGCATTTCTCTTTTTTATTCAGAAACAAAAAATATTGATGATCCTGCTTATTTTGTATTTAACATCAATTCGAATGATGGCTTTGTAATTGTTTCAGGAGATGATGCCGCTTATCCTATTATAGGCTATTCAACTGAAGGGAAATTTGTTTTACCACAGGGATCGGAATCTGCTGCTGCCATTCAAAAGTGGTTAAGCAAAAGAGTTGATGAAATAAATTTTATTCGTTCTGAAAAAATTATTGCTACCGAAGAAATTGCTAATGAATGGAATTTATATGCAACTAAACAAAAAGGAAAAACTTCTTCAAATAATACAACAGCAAGTGTTTCTCCTCTTTTAAAAACAACTTGGGATCAATCTCCATACTATAATGATCAATGCCCCGGAGGATCACTTACGGGATGTACAGCTACAGCTATGGCTCAAATCATGAAATTTTGGAGCTTTCCAACTATGGGTACTGGTTCAAGTTCATATTGCGATTGTACTTCACAAGGTTTTACAAAAAATTATGGAACGCTTTCGGCAAATTATGGAGCTGCTACCTACAGTTGGTCGAGTATGCCAAATAATGTTAGCACTAGCAATACCTATGTAGCTGCGCTTATGTATCATTGTGGAGTAAGTGTTGAAATGGATTATAGTCCTGATGGTAGTGGTTCATGGGTGATAACTGCAGATGATACAGTTTGTGCGCAAACTTCTTATGTTACTTATTTTGGTTATGATCCTGCAACAATACAAGGTTTGGTTAGGCAAAATTATTCTGATAATGCTTGGACCACTTTATTAAAAAATGAATTGGACAATAGTCGCCCAATACAATATGTGGGTGATGATCCCAATAATGGGGGGCATACTTGGGTTTGCGATGGATATGATGCTAGCAGTAATTTTCACATGAATTGGGGATGGGGAGGATATGATAATGGTTATTTTTCTATTAATTCACTAAGCCCAGGCACTTATAATTTTTCTGATTATCAAGAAGCATTAATTGGTATTCAGCCAAAAATTGCTGTTGCAATTGATGCAGGTATACAATCTGTTTTATCTCCAACCGGATTAAATTGTAATACTACTTTTAGCCCTGAAATTACCTTAACAAATTATGGAACATCTACTTTAACATCTTGTAAAATTAATTACACTATTGATAATGGTACTACAAAAAACCAAAGTTGGACGGGATCATTAGCAAGTAATCAATCAACTAGTGTTACTCTTAATTCAGTTACTACAACATCCGGTTCTCATACCTTAACTTGTTACAGCAGTAATCCTAACGGATCTACTGATGGAAATTCTGCAAATGATTTAACTACGTATTCATTTTATGTAAATAGTGTTGGGGCTACACTACCCGCAACTGCAGATTTTGAAAGTATTACCAGCCTTCCAACAGGTTGGGATATTTATAATCCTGATGGAGATGCAGAATGGCAAATTAATACAAGTATTTCACATAATGGAACACAATGTGTAGGCTTTAATAATTGCGATGGAAATGGAAGTAGTGATATGACAGGAACGCTTGATCGACTTTATACAACTACTTATGATTTTTCTTCAGCAACAACTGCTGCTATGGATTTTGATGTTGCATATGCCCCATGTTCATATCAAAGTGTACTATATAACGATACATTGTTGGTTTATTATTCTATAGATTGTGGATCAACTTGGAGTCAATTGTATTCTAAAGGTGGTTCAACACTTGCTACAGCTCCAGCTTATAAGTTAACCTCTACATCCGGTTGTTGGGAGCCTTCATCATCGCAATGGCGATTAGAAAATATTAGCCTTAATTCATTAGCCGGACAATCAAATGTTATGTTTGCTTTTGAAAACAGATCTGATTGGGGAGAGTGGATTTACCTAGATGATATTAATATTACCTCAAGTACAGTAAGTAGTATTTCAGATATAAATGAATTAGAAAATATAGAAGTATATCCCAATCCGGCAAGTACATCAATTACAATTGAAGGCTTTCAATATAATGGTAAAGTACATTATGTTATTGCAGATGTATCCGGTAAGCAAGTAAAGAATGGAGAGATTAAAGCAACAAATAATGGTTTTAAGGAGGGCATTTCAGTTGGCGATTTATCTCATGGCATGTATTTCTTAAAACTAAGCGATGAAAAAAATACTTGGGTAAGGAAAATAAATGTGGAGTAAATTTAAATTTTTGAAAATTTTCTTTTCCTTAAAAAATTAAGTGAAATTCCCAATACTATAACTAATAAAATTGGCAATGCTGTATTGACAGCTTGCCATTTTATTTTTTCTTCTTTTGCTCTCGTAGCATCAAGCAATCGCAATTTTAATTCTTTTGACCGAGAAACAATCAGTCCTGATTCGTCTAATAAATAATTTACAGCATTTAAGATAAAATTTTTGTTTCCATAAGTTTCATGTGTATACTTATCATAACCTAGTGGTTCAGCTTCCAACTTTCCTTGTGTTTTTCTAATTTGATTTTTCAGTATATCTCCATCTGCAATAACAATCATTTTGGTAGCTGTACTTTTTTCTTTAAAACCAATTTCTTTGCTGTTTTGAATGGTTTCAGGAACTCTATTTTTAAAATTAGATTGAAATTCGCCTTCTAAAAGAACCGCAATTGGTAAATACTTATCTATAAAATCTCCTTCTTTAGGTTCATGGCGAGCCAATTCAAGATTAATACGCACAGGCGAATTGATAATTCTGCAATAGTTTGAAGTTTTTAATAGAATCGTTTTTTTTATGCCTTTTGATTCCACGGTATCCATGCTGCTTACAAATTCTGTACGAATAGCATTCAAATTATTTACTATTGGATGATTGGAGTTAGAAAAAATGAGGGGGAAGAAAAACCATGGAAACATTTCAATTTGTGGTTGATTTCCAGAAGTGCCCACTACCATCGGAATTTTTATGGAATATATATCTAAAAGTAGGTTTGAATTTATTCTCACCCCGTATTTAAAAAGCTGGTCATCTAAATTTAAATCCATTGGAATACCATAGGTTTCATCATGCGTACTTAAGCTATCCATGTTAGCTGCAATGTTATCGATGCACCAAAGTACTTTTCCTCCATTCATGATAAACTGATCTATTACAAATTTGTCTTTTTCATCAAAGGCAGAATCGGGTTTGGCAATAATAATGGCTTTGTACTTTTCTAAGGCATGTAGCTGTCCATCTATTTTTACGCGATCAACTTGATAGTATTCTTGCAAACTGCTTGTAATATCTGCCACTTGAATTTCAGCTAGTTCTCCATGCCCTTCAATAAAAGTAATTTTAGGTTTTTGGTTAACGGTTAAATTTCTAATTACACTCGATAAATTGTATTCCAATGCCTGAATAGAATTATTCAACACCACTTCGGGATCTGTACCAATTTGTGTTTGTAAAATTTGTAAAGGCAATTCTCTTCCTTTATAGTTTACTAATGCACCCGGGATAATATTTTTTTGAGAAACGCCATTATCGGTATTTACTTTAAGGGTAGTACAATAGAGGCCTTTGTCTTGTAATTGGCGAATAATGGCATATTGTGCCTTGGGATTTGATGTCTCTTTAAATGGATCAACAAATTCATATTCTAAATTACCATTGGCATAATAATGAAATTCATCCAACATTTCCTTTGCAGCATTGTGTAATTTTACAAAACCTTCGGAACCTGCCGGAAAATCGCCTTCTAAATACACTTTTATGTAAATAAGGTCATCTAGATTTTTTAAAATATTTTTTGTGGCAGGAGAAAGAGAGTAACGATTATCAGAAGTAAGATCGAAACGCTTAAAAGTAAAGCCTGTAATTATGTTTACCAATAGAATAATAACGATTGCTAAAATTAAAAAGCTTATATCTTTTTTTTTGTTATTCATTTTATTTTGTTAGTTGTGGCTTCGAGAACCTCAGCCACCGTGTATCTAAACCCCCATATTGGTGGCTGAGGCTCTCGAAGCCAACATTTATCCATGAATAGTTTCTTTGTTTCCATATTGTGCAATTACACTAGCTTCATAATCTAAAAATTCTTGCCAGCGTTTATTTACATCTATTCCTTCTCCTAGTTTACGAGCAAAAGATAAAAATAAGGTATAATGATTGGCTTCACTAACCATAAGCATTCTGTAAAATTCAGCTAATTCTTGATCTTGTATATTTTCTGATAATATTCTAAAACGCTCACAACTGCGGGCTTCAATTAATGCTCCAAATAATAATTTTTCTACCAATGCTTCAATTCTTGATCCTCCTTTTTTTACAAATTTGAGTAAATCATTTACATAAGCATCCTTTCTTTCTCTGCCCAATATCCAACCTCTTGATTTTATTTTTTCATGTACCATTTCAAAATGGCTTAATTCTTCTTTTGCAAGAGCAGCCATTTCGGTTACCAAATCAGAATATTCAGGATGTTGAACAATTATAGAAATTGCATTTGAAGCAGCCTTTTGTTCGCAAAAAGCATGATCAATTAATATTTCTTTAATGTTTTGTTCTGCAATGTTTACCCAGCGAGGGTCGGTAGGAAGTTTTAAGCCAAGCATTTTTTTATAATTGAAATATTAAAGATTGGAAGATTGAAAAATTAGTGAAGGAAATTTTATTAATTAAAAAAATGATGGAACATTATGAGCCTGTTTAAATTTTATAGTTTTATTTTACTGTCATGGCTAAAGCCCCTTTTTACATCTCATTTTACAACCCCAGACTTAAGTCTGAGGTTAAAAATCAATCAAAGATACGGGCTTTTGCCCTAAAAAAAGGATATAATCATTTTTTCAAATAAATTTTAAACAGGCTCTATAAATTTTCCAATTTTTAATTTTCCAATCTTCTAATTATGTTAAACCTTATAGTATTCTTCTTTCACAAATTCAATTAACTCGTTTACATAATCTTTTGAGAAATTAAATTCAATACCAGCAGCTTTATAAAGTTCTTTCATAGAAACTGTATTGCCTAAACTAAGCGCATACTCATAATTTCTTAAGGCCTTTTCAGGATCTTTTTTATAATTGCGCCACATAGCCATAGCACCTAACTGCGCTACATTGTACTCGATATAGTAAAATGGAAGTTCAAAAATATGCAATTGTTTTTGCCATGAAATTTGAGGCATGATTTCATTTCCTGTCCAGTCAATAATTTCACTTCCAAATTCAGCATTTAATTCTGTCCATTTTTTGTTTCGCTCTTCAACAGTATGATTGGGATACATATAAACCCAATGCTGAAATTTATCAACTTGAGCCACCCATGGTAAGATGCGTACTACTTTTTCAAGCAAAAACCGTTTGGCTCTTTGTAAATCTTCTTTGTTTTCAAAAAACACATCCCAATGTTCCATCGAAATTAGTTCCATTGACATTGATGCCAATTCAGCTACTTCAGAAGAAATCATTTTAAAATCAGTGATCTTGTAATCTTTGATTAAAAAGGAGTGAATAGCATGCCCCCCTTCATGCATCATGGTTACTAAATCTCTAACAGAACCAACTGAATTCATGTAGATAAATGGTGCGCCCGATTCATATAAAGGATAATTAAAACCTCCAGGAGCTTTTCCTTTTCTCGAATCGAGATCTAAATGGCCCATTGCTTTCATAATTCGGATACAATCTCCATAAAATGGATTAAGGCGATGGAAACACTCTATGGTTTTATCAATTAATTCTTCTGTGGTTGTAAACGGAACAATTGGCGCTCTTCCGGAGGTATCTACTTCTGTATCCCAGGGCTTAAGAACATCTAGTCCCATGTTTTTTTTACGAATCTCATCAAAGCTTCTGGTTAAGGGAACAATTTCACTTGCAACAGCTTGGTGATGATCGTAACAATCTTGAACATTATAATCAAACCTTCCTAGTGAGGCAAAAGTATAATCTCTAAAATTTTCGAATCCTGCATTTTTGGCTACTTTATGCCTTAACTGTACTAAATCAGTAAATAAATTATGAAGGTTTTGAGCATCTTTACTTTTTCGTTCTTTAATAAGGCCGTATACTTTTTCTCTTAAACTACGATCAGGGCTACGAAAATAATCGTATGCTTTTTGCATGGTAATTTCATGACTATCAAATTTAATAGTCATTGCAGCAGAAGTGGCACGGTATTTTTGTTGTTCTGATTGTAATTGAGTAATAATGGGAAGATTTTCTTCTCTAAAAATCTCAATCTTTTTCTGAACTTTTCTTAAATAGATAAAATATTTTTCTCTATCTATATATTTTATAACGTTGGGAGATAATAATCGTTTATCAAAATTATTGAGATAAATAGATGATTTGGGTTCAATTTCGGATATAAAAAAAGAGAAAGATTTTTTTAAATCAGGATTTAAGGTATCACAACTCATTTTAATATACCTCCATGCCATGTCTTCTTCAAGAAATGCCTCTACTTCGCTTTTGTCGTATAGCCATTGCTCTAAATCTTGCCAAGAATTAATTTTTCTTTCGCTTAAATTTTTAAAATAGGGCTCTACTGTATTCCAAGAATCTATATTTAATTTTTCCGGTAAAAAACATCTTTTAATTTTGGGGAGAATATTGTTTTTTGTCGCTATATGATTTATCTCCATTCTTCTCTAGTAAAAAGTAAATAATTTAATTATCAAAAAAGGCATAAAATAAATTATGCCTCTGAATTGGTAGCTTCTGATTTTTTAGAAGAGCCTTTCTTTTTACCGGTTCCCTTTTTAGGTTTTGATTCTACTTCTGTTTCAGAAATAGGTGTTTCTGCCAGGGACGTTTCAGATTTTGTATCTACTTCAATTTGACTTGGTAATAAATTATGTAAATGAAGATTATTATACCATGTAATTACCTTTTTTATATCAGATATATAGACCCTTTCTTCGTCATATTCAGGTAAAACTTCTTTAAAATATTTTCTTAATTCCTTAGGATCTGCCTTGCTTTCAACTGAAGTTTTTCCTGTTTTTTCTTTTGTATATATATTTTTCAATACATCAGAAAGAGGAACATTATCAGAATTTGTATAAATACTAATTTCTGAAAGAGCGCTTATTTTAAAATGGGCAAAAGCCTGCATTCTTTTTTGATCTTCCAATGATTCTACAATAATTCCATTTTTTGTTGAGGAAATTACCTTGAAAAGCCCACCAAAACCGGCAATTGATACGATACCTTCTAAACTCATAAATTGTTGTTAGTTGATTAAATAAGATGTTTGAAAAACCTAAAAGTAGGAAGAAATTTTAAAATTATCATACTATTATCTCCTGCTTGTAGGTATTTTATGCTTCAAACTTTGCAAAAGCTTGCTTATCTTTAGTGCCATGCTATTAAGAACAGATAATCTTATTAAAGTATACAGAGGCAGAACTGTTGTGAAAAATGTTACTGTTGAAGTAAAACAAGGTGAAATTGTAGGCTTGCTTGGCCCCAATGGAGCGGGTAAAACAACTTCATTTTATATGATTGTTGGTCTTATTAAGCCGCATGCCGGAAAAATATACCTCGATGATTTAGATATTACCAATGAGCCTATGTTTAAAAGGGCTCAATTGGGCATAGGTTATTTGGCTCAGGAGGCTTCTGTTTTTAGAAAATTAAGTGTAGAGGATAATATTTTGTCGATTTTGCAAATGACCAAGTTAAATAAGCAAGAACAAAACTTAAAATTAGAAACTTTACTTAATGAATTCGGGTTGCAACACATTAGAAAGAATAGAGGCGATTTATTATCAGGAGGAGAAAGAAGAAGAACAGAAATAGCAAGAGCATTAGCAGTAAATCCTCAATTTATATTACTGGATGAACCTTTTGCGGGTATAGACCCAATTGCAATTGAGGATATTCAAGAGATTATTGCAAAACTCAAAGAAAAAAATATTGGTATTTTAATTACAGATCATAACGTAAGGGAAACGCTTTCTATAACAGATAGGGCCTATTTGTTATTTGAAGGAAGCATATTAATGGCAGGGTCAGCCAAAGAATTATCAGAAAATGAACAAGTACGTAAAGTATATTTAGGCAGAAATTTCGAGCTTAGGGAATAATGTAGATTTACCCAGTTCTTTTTCTTTAATTACTTCTGGAAAAGGCTTATTTTCAATTTTACTTTCGAGCCATGATAAATAGTCAAATTTTATTAATAAGTTTTTTTCACTAGAGTCTTTTAATATCTCCAATAGTTTTTCTTTTTGTTCAACAAAGTATTTTTTGTGGTTTTGTTTTTTTCTATCGAGCACTAATTTATTAATAAAAGAAGCCATCGAGATTTCTCCTTCAAAAGTATTTTCATACTTTTTTAAAGCAGATAAAGTATTTCTTATTAGGTACTCAAGGTCATCAAATTCATTTGCTTCATACTGGCAAAGAATATGTAATAATTTAACACTTAAAAACTGGCTTTTAGATAAATCATCTCCTAAGGTATTGCTCATGTATTTAAGCCAAGTAATAGCATGTTGGTAATTACCAAGCCCAAAATAACAAATGGAGATATTAAAATAGATATCCGTTAATGCAGAATTGTGATTGTTGAAGGTAGCTAAGTCTCCAGAATTTTTAATTTGCAAAAAACTTTCAATGCCTTTATCAAATTGCCCGGTCATTTTAAAATAAAGCAATTCCATATTAATTTTAGAGGTTAATATGTACCGTTGCGATTGATGTATAAGATCTTTTTTAACTTCAGTAACCAATGTTCTTAATTTTTTTATTGATTCAACGGCCTGTTCGTATTTTTTAAACCGAATGAGAGAGAAAATACAATTTCTAAAATGCACTAAATACAAAAGTGGGTATACTGGCTTTAAATACTCATATTCAACAAGAAAATTATGGTAGTCTTCTACTACCGGAAATGCTTTTTCACTATCATATTTATGGGTATAATAAATTACCCTACCTAATAATTGGTTTAATTTAGCAACAGGAGTAGGGGGTAATGCGTCATTAGTAAAAAAATCAGAGGTTGAGAGTTTTTCAATTTCAATTTTCTCTTTATCGGTATTTTTATTCCAAAATGAGTCGGCCAAGCGAGCCATTTTGTTATAAAATAAAACAAAATCTTGTTGCAATTTAATTTTATTTACAAGATTATTTTGTTCTTCTATATTACTCTTTAGACCGATATTTTTTTTGTCGATATTGGGTTGCCAAGCATGTAATAAATTTTTTTCTTTATCCAGTATTTCTGATAATTGCCATAGCAAAGCATAATCTTCAACAATTTGCCTTGCTTTTCTTAAGAGTTTAGCGGCTAATTCAAATTGCGATTTTCTGAATAAAATATCTACATCCGTTAGTATGTTTCTTAATTCTATTCTAACATTGGCTTGTTCATGGTATGAACGCAGTGATTTTAAAATTAAATTAGTTAGGTAGTTTTTTGAACGCGATAGATTTTCTGTAAATGGTTTGCCTTTGTATTTATCCAATAAATAGTCTTCATCATAAACTTCGAGATGATCAATAGCTTCAAAAAGCGCAACGTAATTATTTTCTTCGCCTAATACATGGCGCGAAGCAAAAATTTTAAAAGACCTTTTCTCTGAAGGAGAAAGAGATTTTATTAAGTCGAATAATTCATTGGTTGCTTTCATATTGAATTCGGGAACTTGGTAAATATTATTACGAATTACAATTAATTTTTAATAATATCAATAATTAAAATACAATTCTCGTCTATTCTTACTGGTTTTATGCTTTTCAGACTGGTAATAATTTTAAGTTCCAAACAAAATACTTCTTATGTATTAAAAATAGAAATACCATTTTGAGATTTATCAGACTGGTAATTTAACCCATAAAGTTTGTTTGAAAACGCAGTAAACTCTTTCTACTTTTCGGAACTAGATTTTTCTAGTTCTGTCTTTTTTATTCTATTCATTACTCTTCTAAACTATTCATCCGTATGAAAAAACTTTTTACAAAAATTGCCGTTTTAGGCTTGTCTGTGCTAACGGCCCACAATTTATCAGCAGCTTCTGCATTAACGGTAACTTATGCTAAAACAGATGTAAGCTGTAATGGAGGCAAAAATGGAAGCATTGATGTTTCTGTTTCGGGAGGTACTTCTCCTTATACTTATGTATGGTCGAATGGTGCAACAACTCAAGATTTATCAAATCTTGTTGCGGGTTCTTATACCATTACCGTTAAAGATGCAGCATCTAAGCAACTTTCGAAAACAATAACGGTTGGACAACCCAATGCAGTTAGCGCTACCACTTTGGTGGTAAATGAAAATTGCTATGGAGGATCAACGGGTAGCATTGGCCTAGTTGCAAGTGGAGGAAGTGGCGGTTATACTTATTTGTGGTCAACCGGATCTACTACAAAAAGCATTGGAAGTTTAACCAAAGGAACTTACAGTTATACTGTAACGGATGTAAAATCATGTTCCGTTTCAGGCAAAGCAACTATTACAGAGCCAACACAAGTTGTTGTAAGCGGTGTTGTAGCAGATATTAAATGCAATGGCGATGCTAATGGCAGTGTTGATGTGAGCGTAAGTGGAGGTACGAGTCCCTATACGTACACATGGTCGAATGGATCTACTTCTCAAGATTTAAATAGTTTAAGTGTTGGTGGGACATATGGCCTTTCGGTTGTAGATTCAAAAGCATGTAAAAACACTTCATTTTATACAGTAAATCAGCCGTCAGTCATTATGCTGAGTGGTTCAACCTTTGATTATACTTGTGCTCACGATGGGCAAGTAAATATTTCTGTAAGTGGCGGAATTTCACCTTATTCTTACACATGGTCAAACGGAAGTAGCGTTGAAGATTTAAGTAGTGTTATGAATGGCACATATTCTGTAACCGTTTCAGATGCTAATAAATGTTCTGCCTCATCTTCATTTACGGTTGATTCTCTTGATCCATTTGTTGTAAATGGCCAACTTGAAATGCCTACTTGCCAAACATGTACAGATGGGTTAATTATACCAATACCAACAGGTGGTGTATATCCTTACACATGGTTATGGGATGATGGTTATAATAATAAAATTCGTTCAAACATGGGCGTTGGAACATATACTGTTCTTATGACTGATAGTTTGGGTTGTTATATGTATAAAACGTATGTTTTAACTGCATCAAGTGCTAAAACATCCGGAAATGTTGATGGAGATTTGGTTGATGAAAAAACAATTTCAATCTACCCTAATCCGGTTAATGATCTTTTAAGCATTCAACTTTCTGATTATGAAAATGAGAAGGTAGAATTGAAATTATTAAATTCTTTAGGGGAGATTATATATTCTAAAAATATTTCTATTGAAACAAGTGCTTTTAATACTTCAATAGATTTAAGTCATTTTTCAAATGGAATTTATTTTGTTTATGTATCCGAGGCAAGTAATGATCCTTTAAAATACCAGATAGTGAAAGCCAATAAATAAGAATATTTTTATAATGCACACCCTTTGTCAATAGATCATTTCTTTTGAGTTTTCTCAAATCCATATAAATCAATATATATGGATTTGAGATTGATTTTTCTTTGGATATTTTTACTCAAAAAAATCTACTATCTTCTCTTGAAATAGGTTCTAATCTATAATAAACGCTACTGTATAAAATAGCTAAAACTTAATTTTGTGGAATAAAAGATGTAAACTATTATATACTGTATATCAGAATTTTAAAGATATATTTATTTTGATTCTTGCCTATGCTGTTTGATTTCTTAGCCAATTTGTTCTTGATATACCTTTTTAATCCTTTTACTTTAGCGGTAAAAGATTTTGCCCCAAGAATCTATTAAATTAATTAGACATGCTAAATTTGTAAATCCTGATTATGAAAAAGAAAATTTTATCAGTAATTATTGTTGTAGCTGCATTTTTACATAGTATGTGTGGCTTTTCACAAAGTGTACCTCAGGGTATGAATTACCAAGCTGTAGCAAGAGATACTAGTGGAAATGAATTAGCAAGTAAATCTTTAACAGTTAAACTTGCAGTTAAATCAAAATCGGGAAGTAATTATACAACTCAGTACGAAGAAACACATGCTGTAACAACTAATACTTATGGCTTATTTACTTTAGTGATTGGACAAGGCACTGTAACAAGTGGCACTTTTGCTTCTATTCCTTGGGCATCTTATGATATGTATTTAAATGTTTCTGTTGATGATGGGGGTGGGTATGTTGATTTAGGAAAAACGCAATTGGTTTCAGTACCTTATGCTTTTGTTTCGGGTTCAACAGTAAGTTCAAGTGTAGGTGCAACAGGAGCAACGGGCCCAACAGGTGCAGATGGTTCTAAAGATGCATGGAGTTTAACTGGAAATTCAGGTACTTCTACAAGCTCAAATTTTATTGGAACAACTGATAATGTAGATTTCTTATTTAAAACCAATAATTCAGAAGTAATGAGATTGCAATCCAGTGGGAATGTTTCTTTAGGAACATCTTCAGATCTTGCCACTTTACTTGTTGCTGCAGGTTCAGGAGAAAGTCCGCTTAGAGCCTCAATTAATGGAACTACAAAATTTATTATTGACGAAAATGGTCAAATGGGTTTAGGAACAAGTAGCCCTGATGCTTATGCAGTAATTGAAGCTCCTGAAGACTCCAATGCATTTAGAGTAAGAATTGGTGGGTCGACTGAATTTTTAGTGAACAGAAATCATGGTGTAACAATAGGAACTAATAATGAAAATTCTCCTACTGATGGCTTATATGTTAGTGGGCAAGCGTTGTTTGGTTTGAATACAACAAGCTCTATTTATGGTTCTAATATAAAGCTGCAAGTATATAGTGAAAATACAACCAATACTTCATTATATGGAATCAGATCAAGAGTTACCGGTTCCGGTTCATCTAATTATTCAAATGGAAATTACGGAGTATATGGTAAAGCAACAGATGTTGGTTTTAATTATGGAGTATATGGAGAAGGAACGGGAGGTACTTATAATTATGGGGTTGTAGGTGAGGCTGATGATGTTGGAGTATATGCAATTGGTGATATGTGGTATTCAGGAAGTTTAAGCAAGGCTTCTGATTTAAAATTTAAAAAAGATATTAAATCGATAGATAATGCTTTGGATAAAATAGGAGCATTAAATCCTAAATTATATAATTATAAGCTGGATGAATATCCATATATGAATTTTACAGAAAAACCTGAATTTGGATTTATTGCGCAGGAAGTTGAATCTGTTTTACCGGAACTTGTAAATACTATGAAACAACCCTCAAAATATAATGACAAAGGCGAAAAGATAAATGATTCATTTGATTTTAAAGGAGTGAATTATGTAGGGCTAATACCAATTTTAACAAAAGCAATTCAAGAGCAACAAAAAATGATAGAAACTCAAAATGAAAAAATTGAGAATTTAGAAAGGAAATTGAATAAATTAAGTTCTAAATAAATTTTTAAAATAATTTTATGCAAACAACAATAAAATATTTTTTAACTATTGTTTTAATACTATCTGCATATACCGGATTTTCGCAGGTAAATTTATCACAATCAGTAATTGCTTCAACAGGAAGTTTTGCTTCTACCTCATCCAATACTTATTCATATACAGCAGGAGAAGTGGTTGTAGCTACTCAACCTTCTAGTTCTTTAGTATTAACACAAGGCTTTCATCAGCCATTAGCAAATGGAACATCTACATTTATTCAGGAGTATGCTGATGCAAATTTTTCTGTAAATGTGTATCCTAATCCTACACCTGATAATATTTCAATAGAAATAACAACTGATAAGGAAATTGATTTAAAAATAGAAGTAATAGATATGTTAGGAAAAGTGGTAGGAAAAGTAAAACAATTGAATCCGTTTACCGGTCATTCAACCTATCAATGTGAATTAGGTGAATATTCTTCCGGATTATACTTCGTGAAGATTTCATCAAAAGACGAAGCCTATAATAAAACAATTCGTGTTCAAAAAATAAATTAATTATCGTTTTAGAATTTAATACTATTTAAAAATAAATAATCGACAAAATGAAAAAGGTATTTTTAATTGCATCCATGTTATTGGCACTTGGTTTGTTGAGTTTTTTTAATGTGTTTTCGCAAAGTGTTCCTCAGGGAATGAATTATCAAGCTGTAGCTCGTGATGCAAATGGAAATGAATTGGTGAGTAAATCTTTAACAGTTAAGCTTGCTGTTAAATCAAAATCGGGTAGTGTATATACAACACAATATGAAGAAACGCATACCGTAACTACTAATGCTTATGGCTTGTTTACTTTAGTAATTGGGCAAGGAACCGTAACAAGTGGCACTTTTGCTTCTATTCCTTGGGCAACTTATGATATGTATTTAAACGTTTCTGTTGATGATGGAAATGGTTATATTGATTTAGGAAAAACACAATTGGTTTCGGTTCCTTATGCTTTTGTTTCAGGTTCAACAGTAAGTTCAAGTGTGGGTGCTACCGGTCCTTCTGGTGCTCAAGGCGTAACGGGAGTTACCGGTAAAACCGGGCCTACAGGTGCAACCGGTCCTAGTGGTGCTGATGGTAAAACAGGAGCCACCGGACCAAGTGGTGCTGATGGTTCAGAGAATGCATGGGGACTAACAGGTAATGCCGGTACTACTTCTTCAAATTTTATTGGAACAACCGATGCGGTAGACGTAAGATTTAAAGTAGATGGTAGTGAAGTAATGAGGGTAATGAGCGGTGGTAATGTGGGTATTGGGACTACTTCGAGTGTAACTTCTGGGGTTTATACGGCAAAACTCCATGTTAAAACAAGTACAAATGATGAGGGAATTTTTTCCGAGGTTACCACTGCTTCAGGTACAAATGCAGTAGGTGTTTATGGAAGTGCAAATAGTTCTTCTGCTACTTACAATAAAGGATTGTATGGGTTAGCAGGTAATTCAAGTGCAGCAACAAATTATGGTACCTATTCAGTTGCACAATATGGTACAACCAATACAGGGGTGTATGCTTATGCATATGATGGTACTACTAATTATGGATTAAAGGGAGTTGCCGGTAGTGGCTCTTCAAGTAATTATGGTGTTTATGGATCATATTCAAGTAGTACTTCTTCAACTTCCGATTGGGGATTATATTCTTCAGGTGATGCTTATGCAGCAAGTTGGAATGTACCTTCAGATGAAAAATTAAAAACAAATATAAAACCATTGGAAGGAGCATTAACTAAAATTATGCTTTTAAATCCTAAAACGTATGAATATAAAACAGAAGAATTTAAAGGAATGAATTTGCCTAAAGGAAATCAAATGGGTTTACTTGTTCAGGATGTAGAAAAAGTATTTCCTGATATTGTGAAAACAAATATTTATCCTGGTGAGAAAGATGAAGATGGCAGAGTAATATACGATCCTGTTAATTTTAAATGTATGAATTATATAGCTCTTATTCCTTTATTAACAAAAGCTATACAAGAGCAACAAGCAACAATAGATCAGCAAAACGAATTAATTGCAAAACTCCAAAAAGCAAATAATGTTACACAAGCAAATTTTGAAAACCAACATACCATTAATATGGAAATGGACGCTAAGTTAAATGAGCTTTATAAACAAATTTCAGCTTTAAAAGAAAATGTAAAAGCAGAAAAATAAATAGCTACTAGAAAAATTATTGATTGGTCATATTTAAATATTAAATATGACCAATTTTATTTTTAATCGTTCTTTCTTTTAAAAATCAGCTCAGTATCACATCAGCTAATTAATTCATCAACCAATCATTTCTTTTGCCTTTTTTACTGCCCTTTCTAATCCACTTGCATCATTACCACCGGCAGTGGCATAAAATGCTTGTCCACCACCACCGCCTTGAATTTCTTTTGCCAAAGTTTTAATGATGTTACCGGCATGTAAAGATTTTTCAGTAACTAAATTATCCGATAGCATTACTGTAAGTTGTGGTTTTCCTTTAATGGTTGCACCCATTACTAAAAATAAATTATCAACCTGGCCTTTTAATTCAAAGGCAATGTTTTTTATTTCTTCGGCCGATTCTAAATCAATCAAAGAAGAAATCATATTTACGTTGCCAATTTTTTGCTGCTTACCAATTAATTCATTTTTTATTTCCTGAGCTTTAATATGCATAAATGCATCCACTTTTTTGTTTAGTTCTGCATTTTGTTGCATCAAATCTTTTATACTTTGCTCAACATCTTTAGGATTTTTGAGCAGTTGTTTCATTTCTTTTACAAGCTTAATATGATTGTTTACATATTCTTCAGCTCTATCAGCTGTAATAGCTTCAATACGCCTTATGCCACTTGCTACAGCGCTTTCAGCAGTTATTTTAAATAAACCAATTTGTCCTGTAGCTTTTACGTGAGTGCCCCCGCATAATTCCATTGATTTGCCAAACTGAATCATTCTTACATCATCTCCATATTTTTCTCCAAATAAGGCCATAGCACCCATATCTTTAGCTTTACTAATTGCAATTGATCTATGTTCTTGAAGTAAAATATTCTCTCTTATTTTTTGATTTACTTGACTTTCAATTTTTTCAATTTCTTCATCGCTAATTTTTGCAAAGTGAGAAAAATCGAAGCGCAAGTATTCATCGTTTACCAAAGAGCCTTTCTGTTCAACATGCTTGCCCAATATTTCGCGCAAAGCATAATGTAGAAGATGTGTTGCAGAATGATTGTCTTCTGTTAAATGCCTTTTATTGGTGTATACAAAAGCATTAAACGTATTATTGAGTTCTGTTGGTAATTTTTCTGCAAAATGAACAATTAAATTATTTTCTTTTTTGGTGTCAATTATTTCAATTTGTTTTCCATTTGATTCAATGTAGCCAATATCGCCAACTTGTCCGCCACCTTCGGGATAAAAGGGCGTAACATCAAATACCAATTGGTATTGTTCTTTTCCTTTTGCTTTTACTTTACGGTATTTTATAACCTGTACTTCGGCTTGTAAACTATCATAACCAATAAATCTCGATTCTTGATCTTCATTTACTATTACCCAATCACCGGTATCAACAGAGGTTGCCTGGCGCGAACGATTTTTTTGTTCCTCTAAACAACGGTTGAATTCTTTCATATCTACCAACCAGTTTATTTCGCGAGCTAATAATTGCGTGAGGTCAATTGGAAAACCAAATGTATCCAATAACTCAAAAGCAAAAAGCCCATCAACAATTTTATTGGTGTTTTTTGAATTTTCTATATAAGCATGAAATCTTTGTATGCCTTTATCTAATGTGCGTAAAAAAGAAGCCTCTTCTTCTTTAATAACATTCATAGCCAAATTTTGCTGACCTTTAATTTCAGGAAAAACATTTTCAAATTGCTCAACCAAAACAGGAACCAGTTTATAAATAGTTGGTTCGGTAAAATTTAAAAAACTATAACCGTAACGAACAGCTCTGCGTAAAATTCTTCTAATAACATAACCCGCTTTTGCGTTTGATGGTAATTGTCCGTCAACTATAGCAAAACTAATAGCACGAATATGATCGGCAATTACACGCATGGCAATATCAGCTTGTTCATTTTCGCTGTATTTTTTACCACTTAATCTTTCGAGCTCTCTAATGGTCGGTTGAAAAACATCTGTATCGTAATTTGAACTTTTGCCTTGTATAACACGAACCAAGCGTTCAAAGCCCATTCCGGTATCAACATGCGTTTTAGGGAGTAATTCTAAACTTCCATCTTTAAGCCTGTTGTATTGCATAAAAACGTTGTTCCAAATTTCAATTACTTGGGGGTGATCTTTGTTTACTAAAGTTTCTCCGGCTACTTTTTTTCTTTCTTCATCAGGCCTTGAATCAAAATGAATTTCGGTACATGGCCCACAAGGACCTGTTTCTCCCATTTCCCAAAAATTATCTTTTTTATTTCCGAAAACAATATGGTTTTGCGGAACAATGGTTTTCCATTTTTCTAATGCAATTTTCGACTGTGGAATTTTTTCTTTTTCATCTCCTTCAAAAACCGTAACATAAAGACGGTCTTTTGGCAGTTTATATACTTCTGTCAATAATTCCCAAGCCCATTCAATGGCCTCTTTTTTAAAATAATCTCCAAAGCTCCAATTGCCTAACATCTCAAACATGGTATGGTGATAGGTATCGTGCCCTACTTCTTCTAAGTCATTGTGTTTACCTGAAACGCGAAGACATTTTTGGGTATTGGCAATTCGCTTTTCGGTAATGGGAGAATTACCTAAAAAAATATTTTTAAACTGATTCATACCTGCATTGGTAAACATAAGAGTGGGATCATCTTTTACCACCAATGGAGCTGAAGGGACTATATGATGTTGTTTCGATTTAAAAAAATCTAAAAATGCTTGACGTATTTCTGTTGAATTCATTTGATATGCTATTAAAATTGATTCCTACCTAAATTTTTTTGGATTAAGAACGCAAAGTTAATAGTATTAATAAGAACTATCAAAAGAGCTTGATGACTATGATGCTAATTGCAAACTCTTGCTTATATTTTTTTAACGAATATGTGTTTTATTAGAATGAGGCCATTTGCTATATAAATCGTATTTTTGCATTTTAGCAAAAAGAAATAAGGCTTGGCAAGAATAAAGTATAAATACAATACCAAATCACTCGAATATGAAAGAGTTGAAGTAAGTTTTAAAGAAAGACTTCTTCGATTTATATCATATATAGTGGTGGGTTTGTCATTTGCTGCCATTTCGGTATTAATTACTTACCAGATTATTGATTCTCCTAAAGAAAAACAAATGAAGCGAGAAATGGACAACATGCAGCTTCAGTATGATGATTTTAACAATAAATTAGAATTGATTTCTAAGGTGCTTGATGATGTTCAGCAAAGAGACGATAATATTTATCGCGTAATATTTGAGGCAGATCCTATTCCCTCTTCTATTCGTAAAGCTGGTTTTGGGGGAGTGAATCGCTATAAAAAATATGAGGGTTATGATAATTCAGAAATGATTGAGCAAACGGCTCAAAAGCTAGATATTATTCAAAAAGAATTATACATACAATCCAAATCCTTAGATGAAGTATTTCAAATGGCTAAAAATAAAGCAGAAATGTTATCAAGTATACCTGCTATTCAGCCTATTAGCAATAAAGATTTGAAAAAAATTGCTTCGGGTTTTGGTTACCGTATTCATCCGATATATAAAACAGGAAAAATGCATACGGGTATCGATTTTACAGCTTCTCAAGGAACAGAGATTTATGCAACAGGTGATGGTAGTGTGTCAACGGCAGATGCGGCAGGTACCGGTTACGGCAGGCATGTTATTATTGATCATGGTTATGGCTATCAAACATTATACGGTCATATGAGCAGAATAAATGTACATAAAGGGCAAAAGGTAAAACGGGGAGATTTAATTGGCTATGTGGGCAATACAGGTAGTTCAACCGGTCCTCACTTACATTACGAAGTAATTAAAGATGGAGAAAAAATAAATCCCGTTAATTATTTTTACAATGATCTTAGTCCTGAAGAGTACGATCGTATGTTAGAAATGTCATCTTCTTCTAACCAGTCTTTCGACTAGAAATATAAATCCAAACCGCCCTCTCCTTCGGAGAAGGGTAGGGAGAGGTCTAAATCTGAAAGTAATCAACAATTTAAACTTTTTGTTCACAATAGCTGCATTAAATGTAAATCTTTATATATTTGTGCATAAATAACACCTACACAATCCAATAATCTATGCCTTACAAAGAAAAAGAAACCGAAAAATTGTATTACTCAATTGGCGAAGTTGCCGATATGTTTGATGTAAATACCTCTTTAATTCGTTTTTGGGAAAAAGAATTTGATATTATTAAGCCACAAAAAAATAAAAAAGGTAACCGTTTATTTACCAAGCAAGATGTGGATCATTTTCACATGATTTTTCATTTGGTTAAAGAAAGAGGTTATACTTTACAAGGTGCAAAACAAACCCTTGATGTAAACAAAGAAACTGTTTCTGAAAATTTTGAAGTAATCAAATCTCTTCAATATATGAAAGAGTTTTTGTTGGAGTTGAAAGAGTCGATATAATGAATGTCAATTCTTTCTCAAGAATTTTATTTGCGTATTGATGTAGTTCAAAAAATTAGTAAAGAACTACTAGGCAAATATTTAGTTACTAATATAAATAACCAAGGTGAATTTCACCTTTTTGTTATACATATTGATAAGCCCACCAAATAAAAATAAATTGAATGGGTAAGCGAATCCATAAAACATAAGGAGGAGTGGCTTTAAATTTTTGTGAGTTTATAAGCATATTAATATTAGCAGGAAATACAGCTATCAGCAAACCAATTATTCCCCATGCAGCTAATGGCCTGTAATTTTCAAATAAAAGCAATACACCTAATACTATTTCAACAACTCCTGATGCATAAACACAAAATTTATGAAAGGGAATAAAATCAGGCATCATGGCTAAATAAAATTTGGGGTTAATAAAATGCATCATTCCTGCAATAATGTATAGTGCCGTCATTATATATAAACCTATCATAATTAAATTTTAATTAGTTGTATCGTAAAAACCATCTTCTTTCCAAATAAAATTACTTTTTTCAAAAGAATAATAAGCTATTTTTTCATTTCGCATTAAGAGAATACTATTTTTATCTATCCATTCTATTTTATCAAAATCTATTGGAAGAATGATTTGATTATCTCTTGTATTAAAACCAATTTTTTGATTTTTCTTTAATTGAATAAGATTAGAAGAAATAATTTCTACATCATCAAATTCAAATGGAATAATAGGATGATTTTTTTTGTTAATAATGCCTGCTTTTTCTCCCTTTTTTACTTTTGCCATGCCATTAATAAAATCGCCTGCATAATCATATTGGTAATTAATAATACGTTTATTGAGAGTATCAATGTAGCCCCATTTTCCTTTTCTTTTAAAGGCAATTAAACTATCGGAGAGTACCGACATATCATCGTAATAATTGGGTGCCAATATTTCTTTTCCATTGCTTCTTATTAATCCAGCCTTGTCTTTTTTGTTAATGCGAGCAGTACCCTTTATAAAACCACTTTTTAATTGAATGGAGGCTGTGTAGTCGTATTTTATTGCAACTTTTAAGGTGCCTGTAGTATCAATAAATCCAAATTTATCATCTTTCACTACAAGGGCAAAGCCTTCATTAAATGCATCTATCCCATTATATTCGCAAGGAATAATTTCTTTTCCGGTTTTATCAATCAATCCAAATAAATCATCTTTTTTTACACGCGCCAATCCATTTTTAAAATTTTCTCCCCAATCGTATTTACAAGCAATAACTGTATCTCCTTTAGTATTGATATATCCGGTTTTTTCATCTAACTGAATATGTGCCAAACCTTCCGAAAAATCTTCAGCATTATCATATTTACAGGGTATCACCATTTCTCCCTTTGTGTTTACATAACCATATAAATCATTTTTGCTAACTGCACATAATCCTTCATGAAAACTACTTATTTCATCATACTCAAAAGGAAGAATAACTTGTCCTAGTTTGTCAATCAGTCCATATAAATCACCCAATTGCACAATAGCCAATCCTTCATTAAATGCATCCACATCATTATAGATAAAATCAACAATTACTTCTCCATCTTTTTTTATAAATCCGGCTTTACCCTCTTTCCAAACAGCACACAATCCTTCTGTGCAAGCCTCTGTAGCTTCATATTGAAATGGAATCGCAATGCTTCCATCTTCGTAAATATATCCCCATTTATCATTTTGTTTGGCGGGAAAATAATTTGATTTTGCAGCCATGTATGCCCGAGTGATTCTATCTTTATTAGGATATTCAGGGTATTCTAAAAGAAAATCAATATAATTTTCCGGTTTTAAATTTTGAGTGTAAAGTTGGTATAGTTTTTCCCAAGCTTCAGATGCATGGTGATTAGTAGGGAATTGTTTTAAAAATTGAGAAAATTGAGCAATTGTATTTTTATTTGTTTGTTTGGCATAAATAGAATCTTCTGCTTCTTTTTCATAAGGACTTTGAGGATATTGTTTAATAAAAACAGCATAACTTTCTATTGTTTGTGATAATGTAATGGAGTGAAATAATGTTTCTTCGTATTTTATTTTAGCTTCAATAGCTTGTTTTGAATCTGGATATTTTTGTAAAAATTCTTTATAGGCCGATTCTGAATTTTGAGACATGGCACTTAGATAGGCACGTTGGTTTCTTAATTCAACAGCCCTGTCTTTTAATGGAGATCCTTGGTAAAAGGAAATGTATTTTTCATAAGCAGTAATGCTATTTTCTTGTTGTATTTTATTAAACGCTGTTTGGTAAATTACTTGTTTAAGAGAGTCAATGGTTCGTTCATTTAATTGGTAATCCTCATACAAACTTTGTTTTTGCTTTTCTTTTTCAGTTTTAATATCGTTTTCGGCTTTAATAATGTATACAAAGGCGGTATCAATATTATAGAAGGGATTATCGTTTCTTGAATAAATAATGCTTAATCCATAGTGAGCAGCTATGGATTCATCATTGAGGGCTTTTTCAAAAAGATCTTTAGCCTTAAAATAGTTATAGGCTTGAAGGGCTTCAAATGCTTTTGATACTTTACCTGCATATCCAATTGTACATTTAAAGGCTAAAATAATAAGTATAATTAATTTTTTATTTGGCAATGGTATTTTCATCTGAAAATAATTTTTTAAAACGGTCAGATGGAACACTCATGCTATTTTCATCGCTCTTTGTGAACCATTGTGCATGAATGTTTCAATTTAATTTTGAAATAATCTTAATCGAGTACTAATTTAAATAAAATTTGCAGCTTATAGTACGTGTTTTTACTGATTGTATTGCCCTGTCTCTTATTCAAAAACCTCTGTAAATGCTGTAAATCCTCAATTTGTTTTTGTATTTTTGCAAGCACCTGATTGATCTCTATAAACATTTGTAAACTTAGTAGCCGTGACTTTAGAAGAAAACTTAAATGTAGAGAAATTTGCTAACGAATACGAAAAATTTACTGTTAACCTTTATTTTACATCTAGCTGGGTATTTAATTCCAGAAACAAAGTATTAAAAGAATGCGGTTTAACACTTCAACAATGTAATATTTTGCATATTCTCAATAAATGTTATCCTGCTCCTGTTACTGTCAATTTTTTAATTTCAAGAATGCTAGATAAAAGCTCTAATGCATCAAGAATTGTAGATAAATTAGTAGCCAAGGGCTTTGCTGAAAGAGTTCAGAGCAAGCAAGATAAAAGAGCCGTTGACGTAATGATTACAAAAAAAGGATTGGATAAAATGAATATTGAGGTAGAGCCCATTGTTAATCAGTATTATGATAATTTTAAAAGGAGTGTAAGTGAAAATGAAATGAAACAAATGAATGCATTGTTAGATAAAGTACGCAATATGGAATTTTATAGATAATCTTTGTTGTGGATTCAAAATCGGTTTGGATAATTAATCAGTATACCGGTTCTCCTTCTCATGGAATGGAGTATAGACATTATTATATCGCAAAAGCTCTTATAAAAAAGGGCTATAAGGTAAATATTATATCCGGCTCTTATTCTCATTTATTTACACATCAACCTCTTATTTCCTCTAATTTTACTTTTGAGCAAATTGAGGGAATTAACTATTGTTGGGTAAAAATTCCTAGATACAATAGATCAGTAAGTATGGGTAGGATTTGGAATATGTTAATGTTCATGTTTAAACTCATTAGATTCCCATTTAGTCAACTTGAAAAACCATCCTTGATTATTGTTTCTTCTCCTTCGCTTTTTCCTATTGTTATAGCTAAAAGATGGAGTAAAAAACTAGGAGCTCAATTAATTTTTGAAATAAGAGATATATGGCCTTTAACATTGCAAGAACTGGGAAATTTATCTTCTTATCATCCCTTGATATTGCTGATGAGATGGTTTGAAAAATATGGATATGCAAAAGCAGATAAGGTAGCCTCTCTTTTACCCAATGCAAAGGAATATATGATTAAAAGTGGCATGCAAAGCAGTAAGTTTGTATACGTGCCTAATGGTATTGATTTGTCAGAAATTAATGCAAATGAAAAGCTTGATGCAAATATTGCTTCTCTTTTGCCTCCTAAAAATAAATTTATTGTAGGCTTTACAGGAACATTAAATATTTCAAATGCAATTGATACTCTTATTGAAGTGGCTGTTTTATTAAAAAAGAAAACGCAAATTCATTTCGTAATTGTTGGTTCAGGTGATTATGGCAAAGAATTACAAAAAATGAGTTTAGGTTTAGAAAATGTAACATTTATTCCAGCAATTAGAAAAGCACAAATACAATCCATGCTTTCTTGCTTTGATGTTTTATATGTGGGAGTGAAAAAGAAAGAAATTTATAAATGGGGCGTATCCCTAAATAAATTATTTGATTACATGTATGCCCAAAAGCCTATTGTTTATGCTGTAAATTCTGGAAATAAGCCGGTTGAAGAAGCTAACTGTGGACTTGCAGTTGATGCAGAAAATCCTCAAGCAAGTGCTCAAGCGATTTTGAAATTATACAACATGCCGGAAGCAGAGAGAATAAAAATGGGTAAAAATGGAAGGGCATTTGTATTACAACATCATACCTACGATCAAATAGCCCAAAAATTAGTAGAGAGCCTCTAGAACCTAATTAGTTTAAGCATAACCATCAGGCTCTCTCCCAAAGGAGAGGGTAAGTTTGGAATTTTTAATAATCTCTCAACTTATATAAACTCTAATGTTAAAATAAATGTAACATAATCTCGTTTTTGTAAAATTTGCATAACATCTCATAATTTTATGATTTTTTCTTTATGATTTGTAACTTTAAAAACAAGTAAGCAGTATAAGGAATAAATTATTACCTGAATGAAACCACAAGGTTATACACCTATCATTATTATTGGTGCTGCACGTTCCGGTACAACTATTTTAAAGAAATGCCTTTCTCGCATTGATGGATTTGGCTCATTTAATAATGAAATAAATTTTATTTGGTGCCATGGTAATGCCGAATACAATACGGATGAATTAGAACCCCATCATATTACCCCTAATATTAAAAGATTTATTCGTGAGCGTTTTAAAGAGTTTTCACAAGAAAATAGTGTGCAATTTGTTGTTGAAAAATCTTGTGCCAATTCACTTCGAGTTCCTTTTGTGTATGAAATTTTTCCTGAAGCAAAATTTATATTCATTGTTAGAGATGGACGTGATGCCATTGCTTCTGCCATGAATTGTTGGTTAAATCCTAGTAATACAGGTACTAAAACAAAAAAGATTCCTTTAAAAGATATGCCATTTTACCTTTGGGATAGTTTTAAAGAAAAAATTGCAAAGTGGATGTTTGAAAAAAAAGAATACCAAATATGGGGCCCAAGATTTAATGGTATAGATGAAATAGGGGATAGATTTAGTTTAGAAGAAATTTGTTCTATGCAATGGAAATTAAGTGTTGAAAAAGCTAAGCATGCACTTGCTGCCATTCCGGATGAACAAGTATATAAATTACATTATGAACAATTGGTTACCGATCCTGAAAATACAATCATCTCATTGCTAAAATATTTAGGCATTAAACTTTCGGCAAATGATGTAAGAGAAATTGTAAAAGATGTGCATCCTCATAGTATTGGAAAATGGAGAAAACAACTTTCTCCTGAAGCAATAGAAATTATTGTGTCTATTATTCAAGATGAATTAAAAGATGAAAATTATATAAGAACTAAAACTTCGGTATAAGTAATTTCTCTAAAATGCATTTACAAGACAAGTATACAGAACTTCTTCGCAATTATATTGGAGATAAAGGCACTATTTATTTTTATTGGAAAGGTCGTGTTGCTTTATATGCATTGTTAAAAAGTATGGGGATAGGGGAAGAGGACGAAGTAATTCTTCCTGCTTTTACCTGCGTAGTGGTTTCTAATGCTATACTTTATCTCGGTGCAAAACCGGTTTATATTGATATTGATTCAGACTCCTATAATACCTCTCTTCAAAATATTCAAAAGCTTGTTACTCCAAAAACCAAAATTATTATTTGTCAAAATACATTTGGCCTATCATGCGATATAGATTTGATTGTTAATTATGCCCGTTCAAACAATATCTATACAATAGAAGATTGTACACACGGCTTTGGAGGAAATTATAATAATAAACCAAATGGAACTTGGTGCGATGCTTCGTTTTATTCTACTCAATGGAACAAACCATTCTCAACCGGAATTGGAGGTATTGCTTTGTTAAACAATATGCAATTCCAAAATAATTTAGAGATAATCAATAAGCAGCTTCTTAAACCCTCATTTAAAGAGGAAAAAATGTTAAGGGCATTATTGTTTACTCGAAAAAATATTATTACACCATCAAATTATTGGATGCTGTTAAAGTTGTATCGTTGGCTAAGTAAAAACAAATTAGTAATTGGTTCCTCAGGTGGAGATGAAATTACAGGAACAAACATGCCGTCTGATTTTTTTAAGGCAACGAGTAAGACTCAAATAAAAGAAGGCATTAAAAGTATTGAGTTATTTCCCATTCTTTTGAAACTAAGAAAAGAAAATGCAACAATATATTCTGAAGTACTTAAAGCTAATGGTAAAAAATATGTAGGAGAAAAATATAGGGCTAACCATTCTTTTTTAAAGTATCCCATATTGGTTAAAAATAGAGAACAATTTATTGCAAAAGCAGAAACTGCGCAAATAGAATTAGGAGAATGGTTTTGTTCGCCTTTACATCCGGTTCTCGAAAATGAATTATATAAATGGGGAATGAAAGCAACTAATTTCCCTGTTGCCTTACATATTTCGAGGCATATTGTAAACTTGCCTACTGATACAAATAACATAGAAAAAGTGAAGAAATTTATATTAGATACTATTGTTGATATACTTTAAGCCTATTTTAGAATGGCCCTTAAAATAATCAACTATTTATGTAACCTTATTCATCATTTGTCGTAAAAGCTAAGTATAACATTAAACATTTTTGAAATGGAAAATTTAGATTTATTTGGCAGTCTTTTAAAAGAAGATTCAAAATGGTTACAAGAAAATGGTTCAGAGGCTGTTGTGAGTGAGGGTTCAACCTTGATTACCAGCGATAGCAATCAATCAAGTGTTTACTTTGTTATAAAAGGAATCTTTAAAGTATTACCGGATTCTAAAAGTTCCATTCCTATTGCTATTTTGGGTCCTGGAGAAATTATTGGAGAAAGTGCATTAGTGCAAGGAGAAAGTACTTCAGCTACTGTAGTTGCAGTTGATCAATCATTGGTGCTAAAAATCAATAGGAACACTATTATGCAACATATCGAAAAAAATCCTGCATTTGGTTTACGCTTGTACAAAGGCTTGTATAAAATAACCGTTGAGCGTTTAAGAAATACCAACAGGCAATTGAGTGATTCTTATGTTTAAGCATTATTCTTCCAATTTTTATCTTCTAGTAAAGGAACAAATCGGAAGGTATCCAATTCATTCTTTTCTATTTCAGTTTCAGATTTTTTAAATAAAGTGGTCATAATTTGTGTTTTACCTTCTCCAACAGGAATAACCATAAATCCTCCTATTTTTAACTGGCTTATTAGGTCTTGTGGAATATAAGGAGCTCCTGCCGTTACCAATATTTTATCATAAGGAGCGTAGTTAGGCAAGCCTTTGTATCCATCTCCATAAAAAAGCTGGGTTTTGTACCCCATTTTTGGTAAAAGTTCTTTGGTTTTGGTATAGAGGGCTTTTTGTCTTTCAATAGAAAAAACCTTGGCTCCCAATTCTAATAAAACACAAGTTTGGTATCCTGAGCCTGTTCCAATTTCCAATACTTTTTCATTTTTTTGTACATCCAATAAATAACTTTGGTATGCTACTGTAAAAGGTTGAGAAATAGTTTGTCCTGCTCCAATTTCAAATGGTTTATCTTCATAAGCAGCAAATTCTAAAAATACGTTGTCTAAAAATAAATGGCGCGGCACTTTTTCAATAGCGGCCAATACTTTTTCGTCTGTTATTCCTTTCAATCGTATGGTATCAACCAGTTTTTTTCTTAGACCTTTGTGTTTAAAATTGTCAATCAGTTCCATTTTTATACTAAATGATTTTGGGAGGTTCTAAAGTTAATAAGTTAGTTAACAAGTTTATACTCCTTTGGCAAATTAATACATTAAAACCTATACATTTGTTTGTTGTTGATAAAATGCTGAAGAAAATTAAAGAATAATGAATTTTTGAATACAAGAACAGATGTTAAAAATAGGCGTACTTGGAGCTGGTCATTTAGGTAAAGTGCATCTTAAATTATTAAATGAAAGTCCTAATTTTAATTTAGTAGGCTATTTTGATCCCCATGAAAATAATATTCATGAAAAAATGCCCCAGATTCTTGCCCATCGATTTGCTACTGTTGATGAATTGTTGGATGAAGTTGATGCTGTAGATATTGTTACTCCTACTATTTCTCATTATGATTGTGCTGTAAAGGCACTCAAAAAATTCAAACATATTTTTATTGAAAAACCGATTACCAATACCATTCATGAAGCTAAATCATTAATTGAATTATCAAAAGAGGCCAATGTAAAAGTTCAGGTTGGCCATGTTGAAAGATTTAATCCTGCATTTGTTGCGGCTAAGCCTTATTTAAGCGCCCCCATGTTTATTGAAGCACATCGTTTGTCTTCATTTACAAATAGAGGTACTGATGTGCCGGTTGTGTTAGATCTCATGATTCATGATATTGATATTGTTTTAAGTGTAGTGAAATCGCCCATTAAAAAAATTCATGCTAATGGTGTGGCTGTTGTAAGTAATACACCCGATATTGCCAATGTGCGTATTGAATTTCATAATGGTTGCGTAGCTAATTTAACAGCCAGTAGAATTTCATTACAGAGCATGCGTAAAGTAAGATTTTTTCAAAGAGACGCTTACATTACGGTTGATTTTTTGAAAAAGGAGTCGGGAATATTAAAAATGAAGGATATAAATAAACAACATTTCAATGGATCTCATACCTTTGCAGTTGATTTAGGACAAGAGAAAGGTGTAAAGGAAATGTATTTTTATAAACCGGAAGTAACAGAGATTAATGCTATTCAAGAAGAACTGGAATCGTTTGGACAAGCTATAGAAGCCGATCATGAGCCTATTGTGAGTATAAATGATGGATATAATGCATTGCATGTTGCTCATCAAATAATAAAGAAACTAAAATTATCTTCTGACTTTTTAAAAAATAATTAATGCCTATGCAATAAATTTTTACTTCTCTCGTTAAAATCAATTTTTAGTTTGTTTATTTTTTTAGATTTAAGATGCCTTGGGTTTATAAGAACGGATATTACAGCTTAATGCTGGGAGTAATTTTATTGATAATTGGTTCTTGTAAAAAATATGAGGCTGAAATTCCTGCCTACATTCATATTGATGCTATAACTGTAACAACTGATTTGCTTACTCAGGGTAGCAATTCAAGTAAGATAACAGATGCTTGGGTTTATTTAGATGGTAGTTTAATTGGAGTTTATGAACTTCCTACCACCTTTCCAATTATTGCAAATGGTCAAAATAAAATAAGCATACGAGCAGGAATAAAAGTGAGTGGAATAGCGGCTTCAAGAGCCTATTATCCATTTTATTCTACCTATGAAACTACTGTTAATTTAGTGCCTGATAGTACCACTACTATTATTCCAAGCGTTAGCTATCAATCTTGGGTAACGATTCCTCTTATAGAAGATTTTGACTTTTCAACTGCAATAGCAGCGTTTGATACCACCTCTACTTCTGATACTACTTTTCAAACTACAACAAATGTTTCAGAAGTATTTGAAGGCGATGGTTCAGCAGCTATATACTTAGATAATAATCATAATTATTTTGAAGCATTTACTGCTAAAACGTATGAATTGCCTAAGGGCGGAAATCCTGTTTATATAGAAATGAACTATAAAAGTGATGCTAAAATATATGTAGGTATTGTAGCTGTAGATGGATCAACGCTTATTCAGGTTGATCCATCTATAATAATAAACCCGTCTGAAAATTGGAATAAAATATATATTAATCTTACCAACGAAGTAAGCACTGAATACAATTCAACAGAATTTAAAATATATTTGGCTGCAATAAATTCTGATTCATTGTTGCAAGCCTCCATTTATGTTGATAATTTTAAAGTAGTATACTAAGCATGAACAAAAGGCTACAAGCACTTAAATATGTATTTTTCGATATACTATCTGCTGCTTTAGCATGGGCTGTATTTTATATTTTCCGCAAAAAATACATTGAACATTATAAAAATTGGGCCGAAATACAATTGAGTTTAAACGAAAAATTCTATTTAGGCCTTTTATTTATTCCTATTTTTTGGTTTGCCTTTTATCTTTTACTGGGAACCTATAAGGATATTTATAGAAAATCTCGATTGAAAGAATTTGGTCAAACTTTTATAGTTACCCTCATTGGTGTATTGGTATTATTTTTTACCCTTATTCTTGATGATACAATAGTAGTTTATAAAGATTATTATTTTTCATTTCTTGTTTTGTTTTTTCTTCACTTTATTTTGACATCCCTTTCTCGTTTTGTATTATCGAGTATTACTGCACATAAGGTGCATAATAGAATTATTGGCTTTCCCACATTAATGATTGGCTGTAATCAAAAAGCAATCGATCTTTTTAAAGAAATGCAAACTCAAAGCAAATCAACCGGAAATAAATTTATTGGATTTATTAGCATACACGAAAAACATGAATGTCCGCTCGAAGAATACCTTCCTTATTTAGGAAACTTAACAGATTTAAATAACATAGTTAAAAAATATGAAGTAGAAGAAGTTATTATTGCTACTGAAAAATCTGAAAATAAAGATATCTATGAAGTGCTAAATGCTTTGCAGGGCTTTGACATAATTATGAAAATGATTCCCGATATACAGGATATCCTTTCGGGTGTTGTAAAAGTTTCCGGTATTTTTGGAGCTCCTCTTATTGAAGTTTCTCATGAACTGATGCCTGTTTGGCAACAATCAATAAAGCGTTTTATGGATATTATGCTGTCTATTTTTGTATTGGTATTTCTATCTCCTTTGTATTTGATATTGGCACTTGCTGTTAAATTAACTTCTAGAGGTCCTGTTTTTTATAGTCATGAAAGAATAGGTAAAAATGGAATACCTTTTAAGATGTATAAATTTAGATCTATGTTTGTGAATGCCGAGTCAAATGGCCCGCAATTATCAAGTAAAGACGACAGTAGAATTACCCCTGTTGGAAAAATTTTAAGACAATATCGTTTTGATGAATTTCCTCAGTTTTATCATGTATTGCTTGGAGAAATGTCATTAGTTGGCCCCAGACCTGAGCGCAAATATTTCATTGAACAAATTATGAAAGAAGCGCCCCATTATAAACATTTACATAGAGTTCAGCCCGGTATTACTTCTTGGGGGCAAGTGAAATATGGCTATGCCGAAAATGTAGAACAAATGGTTCAACGCTTAAAATATGATATTATTTACATCGAAAACATGTCGCTCTTTGTCGACTTAAAAATTCTTATTCATACGGTATTGATTGTATTAACAGGAAGAGGGAAATAAAATGAAATTTTTTCGAGAGATAAAGCAAATAGTTATTATTTTAAAAAAGTAATTTTAGAACGAAAAATACTTTGTATTTTATCCTGTAGAAAGATCCACTTTTTATTGATATTAGGATTCAGAGTGATAAAATTTTACTTCGTAAAAGATCTATTATAGAAACAATTAACGATGAATTAAAAAATATTTGCCAAGTAGAACATTCTAGACACAGATCGTTTGAAAACTTTATCTCTAATCTTATTGCTGGACTTATAACCTAATGCTTTTTTCCTAAGAAGCCTGCTATAAAATATGAAGTAGTAAAAACCAATCAAATTGCTTGCTTTTATTAATCGAACTCAGGTTTGTAAAAACACTTTTAATCTTTTAGAGGAGTACCACAGTTTGTCTTGTTAATATTTACTTGTACACCCTCCTCCTTAAAATAATATAAAAAAGAATCAGTGTTAAGCCACAGGCAGTAAGAATTCCGCATAGGCTAATGTAGGGAATACCCGGAATCCATTTGGTGGTATATTGATCGGCAGGAAATTTAGCAAGCATGGTAATTGAAGAACCAATAACCAAAGCAACAACAAGCATTGTTAATATTATTCGAGCCGTAATTTCATCCATTTTTTTAAGCAGATAACCATATCCTTGGTGTTCTACTTCAATATGAATCTTACCTCTTCTAATTTTTTCTAAAATATCTTTAAACTCATACGGCAAGCTATTTAATAGAGATGTTATTTGTGTAACTCTATTAGAAACTTCATTAAAAATATTTTCGGGCTTAAACTGTTCTTCAATTATTTTTCTACCGTATGGTTTTATAAAATCATAGGTATTAAAATTAGGGTGCATTTGTTTACCAATACCTTCGAGAATGGCAAACGCTCTAAAAATTAAAAATACACTGGGTGGAGCAATAATAGTATGATCCATCATTACTTTTTGCATAGCCGTTGTCATTTCGGCTATACTACTTTCACTTACATCAAGTGTGGCATAATCTTCAATTAATTCTTGCAAGTCATATTGCAATGCTTTTATATCTGTTATTTGCTCTTTAATAGCCAGTTTTTTCATATTACTAGCCATGCCTTTGGCATCTTGCCTAGCCAAACTAATAAACATTCCTGCAAAGGCTGATTTGTCTTTTGGCATAAGCTGGCCTACCATTCCAAAATCAATAAGGCAAATAACACCATCTTTACGCACCAATACATTACCCGGATGTGGATCAGCATGAAAAAATCCTTGCTCAAATATTTGAGATAAATACAAGTGCATTCCATTTTCAACCACCTTATGAGGATTAAGCCCCCATTCCTTCAACTGTTTTACATCAGATATTTTGCAGCCACTAACATATTCAATTATTAAAATCTTGTTGGTTGATAATTTCTTATAAACCTTGGCAACGTATAGTTTTTTCTCGTATTGGTAGGTATTTCTAAAACGTTCAATGTTTCGGGCTTCATTAAGATAATCAAGCTCTTTGTGCATGCTACGTTCAAATACTCTAACTATATCTGCCGCATTTAAAATCCCTTGTTTTTTTAAATACCTATCTGCCCTTTTAACAGCTTCTTTTAATATAGACATGTCTCTGTCTATAATATCTCTTATATCTGGCCGTTGAACTTTAATAACAACTTCAACTCCTGTTTTTAGTTTTGCTTTATGTACTTGGCCAATAGAAGCAGATGCAATAGGAACAGGATTAAATTCATCAAATAAATCTTCGATTTTTTTGCCTGTTTCTGTTTCTATAATTTTTATTGCAATATCAGAACTAAAGGGGGGAACATGGTTTTGAAGTTTTTCTAATTCCTTAATCAAGGGCTCCGGAAGCATATCGGGCCTATTGCTTAAAACTTGGGCAAATTTTATAAAGGTAGGGCCAAGCTCTTCAGCGGCCATTCTTATACGCTCCCATCTGGTATAAGCAAAAACAGGCTTGTCTTCTCCTTTTTTAATCCAGTTTAAACGTCTTTTTTCGGAAACAAAATTTCGTAGAGTAGAGTTGGTAATAATATCTTCAAAACCATACTTGATAAGAACCTGTATGATTTCTCTAATTCGTCTTAGATTTCTAAATGTTTCTGCTATAAACATAAATGCTAAGCAATAATCTAATTAATTTTTATCGTTTATTTATATCAATTACCTGATTTACAAATAATTGAATGCTTAAAATCCTTAAAGTAAAAATGTTCATCAAAGGTAAGTTATTTTATATGCAATAACCCGAACATTTATTAAAAACTATCAGCATATAATTATGTTCTTATAAATTCATACTACTTTTGAAAAAATAAAATTATGGATACAAATTTATTTAAACATAAAACCCCAATTCAAATTCGTTTTGGAGATACTGACATGCTTGGTCATATTAATAATTCTAACTATTTAAGTTACATGGAGCTTGCTCGAATGAGCTATATAGGAGAAGTTTTTAAGAATAGCCTTGATTGGACTCAAGAGGGCTTTATTCAGGCCAATGCCCTTGTAAATTTTAAGCTTCCGATCTTGGTTGATGACAAAGTAGATGTATTTATACGCACCACTAAAATTGGAAGCAAAAGCCTTACTATGGATTATCTGTTTATTAAAACAGATAAAAATGGGAATAAAAGTTTAGCTGCTGATGGTAGTACGGTAATTGTTGCCTTTCATTACGGAAATAACCAGTCTATTTTAATTCCTGAAACTTGGAGAAAAATGATAGCGGATTTTGAAGGAAAGTAGAAATAGGCTTCTGATTTCATAGTGGTTTCGAGAGTCTCAACCACCAAAAATCAATGGCGGTGACTGAGGTTCCCGAAGTCACTAATATAAAAAATCTTTATGCTAATAACTTACCTGCAATAAACCCAGTACTCCATGCCGCTTGAAAATTAAAGCCTCCCGTAACTCCATCAATATCTAAAACTTCTCCGGCAAAATATATATCCTTGCAAACTTTACTTTGCATGGTTTCCATAGAAATATTATTGAGGCTCACACCACCGCAAGTAACAAATTCTTCTTTAAAGGTTGTTTTGCCTTCTACTTGGTATACATCATTTAATAAAACATTAATGAGTTTATTATTTTTACCCAATTCTTCCCAAGTAATTTCCGGATTAATATCAATTTTTTGCAATAAAAACAACCATAATCTTGAGGGTATTTGAAACGGAATATAGTTGGAAAGTTTTCTTTTTTTAAATGAATCAATTTGATGGCTTAATTGCTTGCGCACTTCTTCTTCGTTTTCAATCCCAATCCAATTTACTTGTATTTTAAAATGGTAATTTAAATTGCTTAAAACTCTTGCTCCCCATGCCGAAAGTTTAAGAATAGCAGGTCCGCTCATGCCCCAATGCGTAATTAACAAAGCGCCATCTTGTTTTAATTTATTGCCTTGAACTTTTACTATGGCTTTGCCAACTGAAACGCCCATTAGTTCTGTAATAGATTCTTGTGGCATGTTAAATGTAAAAAGAGAAGGAACGGGAGATTCAATAACGTGACCTAGTTTTTCTAACCATGTAAATCCTGATAATTTAGGAGAACCACCACTTGCAATAATGATTTTATTTGCATGAACCGTTTCATTTGCAAAAACAAGATTAAAGCCATCTTCGCGTTTTTCAATAGCTATAACAGCATGATTTTTTTTAATAGCAATGTCATGCTTTTGTATTTCATCTAATAGGCAATCTATAATGGTTTGGGAATTATCTGTAAGCGGAAACATTCTATTGTCTTCTTCTATTTTTAGCTCTACCCCTCTGCTTTCAAACCATGTGAGGGTATCTTTTGTGCTAAAAACATCAAATACTTTTTTTAATTGCTTCTCTCCTCTTGGATAAAATTTAACAAGTTGAGCATTGCTAAAACATGCATGGGTAACATTGCATCTCCCACCACCTGAAATTTTTACTTTTGAAAGCAATTTATCAGACTTTTCATAAATAGTAACATTGTATTGAGAATGATGTGTTTTACATGATATAGCTGCAAAAAAACCGGCAGCCCCCCCTCCTATTATGGCAATGTTCATGTATTTATTTTAAGTTTATTTCTGCGTTTCTGCTACTTTTTCCCATTCGCTTACTACAAGATTTGTAAAGTAATTTTTTTGATTTGCAGAAAGCTCTTTGTTATTAGAGTATTGTTTTATCATGTTCATCTGTTGTTCTGCTTGAGGATATTTTTTTTGTTTCACCAAGAGTTCAAAATAATAATATCTATAGAGGAGATTATCAGAATATGCATTTATCAAATACTCTGCATGAGCACTTGCCAAAGAATAATTTTCAGCCATATCCGTATATATTTTCATTAAAAAATAATGTGCTTCTGTTTTTACCAATATATCGGTTGATAGGGCTGCTAAAGTTAGTTGCTTTAATCCTAAATCCTGATCACCACCGGGTACAAAAAGCAAAGAAGGAACAAGAAAGGGATAATGTTTAATGGAGTAAGGAATGGTATAGTTATACAAACCGGAAGTAAGATTAAAGGGAGGGTAAAGAGCCTCTTTTCCAAATGATTTTTTTTGATAGTCGATAAAATTGTCGATTTGTTTTAGGGCTTTAAAATAATTGCCTTCCATTAAATCAATACGCGCATAATACGAATATACATTTATGTAATTAAAAATATCATCGTATGTAAGATGGTTGTCGTCTTTGATTTTTAAGTATTGCAATGAATAGTTTAATTCGTCATAAAAATTCTTTTTGTACATTTCATCCGATTCGCCTGAAATTATTTTCCACCAATTGCAATTGGCCGAGAAAATATAACTCAACGGATCTGTTGGAAATTGTTTTTTTAATTGTTTGGCAACGGAGTCTGCTTTTGCAAATTGAAAGTGATACAAATAATTAAATCCTGAATAAAAAATATCATTAGCTGAATTTGCCAATACTCCAGAGCTTTGCAGAAGAGAAAAAACTGCAACGCAAGCAATGCAAATGGCTTTATTTATTTTTTGCAAATACATCCATTAATTGCTGAAAAATTTCTGCTCGTTTTTGATCTTTTTTTTCTTGAGCAATTCTCATGGCTCCTTGAAAACCACCCAAATAGTAGCGTTGGTACCAAGGTAAAACGGATAAAAATGCTTCTACCACCGTATAGCTATACATGGTATAGATGGCTAGTCCTAAAAAACCGGATGTAAGCAAAAAAGAATTTAAGCCATTTCGTATATCACCACAATACAATTGCCCTAAACCGGGTAATATAATGCTTAATACTCTTGCTGTTTTAGGATTTATTTTACTTACTTTTTTATTTTGAATAAACAATTGCTCTATTTCGTTTGTTTGTGTAGCATTGGCTTTTACAAAATAGTTTTGGGACTTATCAAAATCTTCCAAACCAAAATAAGTGATACCGAAATAAAAATATTTTTTATTTTGCCAATATTCCGGTAAAGAATCATCAAGCGACATTAATTCAATTAATGCATTACGGTAATTGTGTTGAAGTAATAAGCAATTTGTTTTGTGAAATAAGGCATCAAATTTTAAACTATCGTTTGATGCTACATAATACGCTAAGTCATAATATTTAGTAGCCTGTTCGTAATGATTTAATTTAAAATGACATTCTGCTAAATTATAGTAAATTTTATCTCCCATTTTTTTATCAAAAAACAACACTCTTTGATAAGCTCCTAAAGCATTGTCGTATTCTTGCTTATTCATTTGTTCATTTGCATAAGCAAAAGTTTCTTCAAGTGTTTGAGCAGTAAGAATATTTAATGAAGAATAAAAAAATAGCCAAATAAATAAAATTACAACCACTCTATGCCCTTTTTTACATAAGGCATTAAATAGCGTTCTTCTCCCCTCTCCTTCGGAGAACCTGTTCCGATTTTTCGGAAGGGCTAGGGAGAGTTTTTTATTGTGCATTATATATTTTTTCAGCGTCAATAAGTACTTTGTGCACCTTTTTCGAATTGTATTTTTTAGCAGCTTTGTAAGAGCCGTATAAATTTCCCAAGTAAAACCCAGTCGAAATTCCTCCGTATATCCAACCGTAAATACTCTTTACTCCTTTTTCTGAAAAACCTCTGTATGCTTGAAAAGCTGTAGCCCCAACAAACACAATACTCATTAATCCATCTTTCCAACTGCCTGCATATATTTTTCCTGTTCCGGGAACAATAGCAGACATGCATAAAGCCAATCCCGGACTTCTATGTTGTAAATGATTGGCATTATAAACAACATCTTTATACTTTAAAAGTACGAGAGAAACAGTTGAATCTTTATTGGTATTTAATATAGAATCTGCTTTTTTAAAATTTTGGCTCGAAAGTTCTAAATACAAACTGTATTCAGCCCTACTTGATGCATTAAGCAATTTCGTACTGGAAAGAAAATTACGAACATCTCCATTTAAATTATTACAAAACAATGTTCTCACATATTCTTTTGCAACAATATCCGGCATTGAATCATTGTTTAATGCTAATTGTTTTACTCTTAATTTTGCTTGTTTGCATTGCCCCGATAAATTATAAGTTTTTATTAATTGAGCTGCAATAGTATCATTATGAGGAGCCAAAAAAAGAGCTCTTTCATATTCCTGAGCAGCTAAATCATATTGCCTTGATTTAAATAAATAATTGGCATAAGTAATATTATGTTGATAATCAAAAATATTTTGAGAAAAAACAGAAGTTGAAAATAAAAAAAGGCTAGCAATTAAATAGCTGGTGCGTCTATTTTTTATGATACTTCGATTAAAGCTTCCTTGAGCAAAACATAAGGGCTCAGCCAAACATTTGTCAAGAAGAAAAACTCTGCGTCTTTGCGCCTCTGCGGTAATTTTTTTTGTCATAAAGGCTAAAGCGGATCAATATAAAGGTGAGTTTTAGGATCAATTTCATACAATTCAGGACTAAGGCCATTACAACGCGTTAATCGATCGAAGGTATTGATTATTCCTACAATTACACCTTGTTTTTTTACTGCCAACATTCCATATTCAGAACAGGATGGTGTAAATGTACAAGACGACATATCTTGAGAAGAAAAAAATGCCTTATATCCCAAAAATAATTTTGAAAAAATCCAACTTAATTCATTGGTATTATTTTCATTGGCATATTGATATTTATCTTTTACTTTTAATTTGTGATTATGAGTTTGCAAAACTTTACGAACCGTATTAATATCTTCTTGGGTTTGAGACTTTGCATCCCAATAAATACCACTAATGAGCAGTAACAGGATAATTATACATTTCTTCTTCGCTGTAATCATCAATAATAATGTTTTCATAAGTTGTAACTTGATAATTTTCCTTACCATTTATATACGTAATTTGCACTATTTCTTTTGGAAATTCAATGCCTGAATTACTATCATAGTTTTTATAAAATTGCTTATTTAATGTTTCGCCTTTAATATTACACATGGCCACACCGTATAATTTTTTGTCTTTTTGAGATACAATTACTTTCCCTAAAAACTTAGCCATTTTAGCCGGAGGCATCCATGTGGTAAGTACCATTCCATTTTCCTTTTCTACATTATAAATTGTATAAGGAGAGCTTTCAAGACCATAATTAGTTAGGGTACCATTTAAACACAAATGAAATATAGAAAATTCCGCTATAGCCGGCACGGTTTGTCTACTTACAAATTTTTTATCTACAAATTTATAAACAGAAGTGTCTTTGGTAATCCACATCTCTTTTTCAGGAAAAGAAATATCATAAACAATTTCTTTATAATTTTTATCATAATATACTTTTCCAACGGTTAAAGCACTTGAACCGTCTGCATTTTTTTGTTTAATAGTAAAATCCGCTTTTATGCGATAAAAATTTTGGGAGAAAGTAAATAGGGGAAATATAAAGAAGAAAAATAAAAAACGTGAATTCATTATTATTGCTATATAAAACTGAGCTTTAAAATAAAAATGCCCAAGCTATAAAAGCAAGGGCATTTTTATAATTTTTTATTTATACTTTATTAATAAGTTGTTGCAGCTGCAGAACCTAAAATAATTACTACATATACAATGTAGAATATCACATCAACAGCACCCCATGCTAAGCAACCCCACAGCGCTTTTAATGTTTCTTGTTTGTCTTCAGTTACAAAGTATACAATTAAGATACCTACCCAACCTAACACACAACCCCATACAAAAGCAGGAATACCTAATGGTAAATCTCCACCTCTCATTGCAAATAAATCTCCAAGAACGCTGCTTTCTTTAACTCCATTTAAGTTTAAGTTAGCAAAATGCTTAGTTTTTAACTCTGTAAGAGTTACACCTTCGTTTTGTTTAACAACCTTTTCCAGCTCAGTTAAATCTGTCATTTGAGCAGTAATAACTTGTTCATTGTAGGCAAAAAGATCTGCCGTGCTAGCTTTAAGCGATGCTGTGAACAACACAAACATTGCAGCTAATAATAAGTTTAATTTCTTCATTTGTTTTAGTTTTTGTTTGTTTGTAAAAATTAATTGTTGCAAATGTAAGTATTTATCTAAAAAGAAAAAATTAGTTCTGCTCCTTTTTTAATTCACCAATCAAAAATCGTAAATCGTAATTTATAAGTTATATATTTGCCCTTCAAATTTTTTTCAAGATGATCAACATTACATTTCCAGATGGAAAAGTAAGGCAATATCCAAAAGGAACCAACAGCCTCGAAATTGCCAAAAGTATTAGTGAGGGTTTAGCAAGAAACGTACTAGCCGCTAAAGTAAACAACCATGTTTGGGATGCTACACGTGCAATTACCACCGATGCATCGCTTAGTTTATTAACATGGGATAATGATGAAGGTAAAAATGCTTTTTGGCATTCTTCTGCCCATTTAATGGCCGAAGCGTTAGAAGCTACAATACCGGGAGTGAAATTTGGAATTGGACCTGCCATTGAAAGCGGTTACTATTATGATGTAGATTTAGGAGATAGAACCATGACTCCTGAAGAGTTTACTGCTCTTGAAGCAAAAATGCTAGAATTAGCTCGACAAAAAAATCCATATACAAGAAAAGAAGTTTCAAAAGCAGAGGCTATTACTTACTTTAAAGCCAAAGGAGATGAATATAAATTAGAATTGCTTGAAGGTTTAAATGATGGAGAAATTACCTTTTACCAGCAAGGTAATTTTGTAGATCTCTGTCGTGGTCCGCATATTCCGGATACCGGATTTATAAAAGCAGTTAAGTTGTTAAAAATTGCAGGAGCCTATTGGCGTGGGGATGAAAAACGAAAACAACTCACCCGTATTTATGGCATTACTTTTCCGCAACAAAAATTATTAACTGAACATTTGCAATTTTTAGAAGAGGCTGCAAAACGCGATCATCGTAAATTAGGTAAAGAATTAGGTTTGTTTACTTTTTCACAAAAAGTAGGTGCAGGTTTGCCACTTTGGCTTCCTAAAGGAACCGATTTACGTGAACGATTGGTTAATTTTTTAAAAGTTGCCCAAGCAAAATCCGGTTATGTACAAGTGGTTACACCACATATTGGTCACAAAGATTTGTATGTTACATCAGGCCATTACGAAAAATATGGAGCAGATTCATTTCAACCTATCAAAACACCAAGAGAAGGCGAAGAATTTTTTTTGAAACCCATGAATTGTCCGCATCATTGCGAAATTTATAAATCTTCCCCTCGATCGTATAAAGAATTGCCTTTACGTCTTGCCGAATTTGGAACCGTATATCGTTATGAGCAAAGTGGAGAATTACATGGTTTAACTCGTGTAAGAGGATTTACACAAGATGATGCTCATCTCTTTTGTACTGAAGATCAGGTTAAAGAAGAATTTATTAAAGTAATTGATTTGGTTTTGTATGTTTTTAAAGCCTTAGGGTTTAAGGATTTTACAGCTCAAATATCTTTACGTGATCCTGAAAATAAAGCAAAATACATTGGTTCTGATGAAGCTTGGCACAAAGCTGAAAACGCAATTATTGAAGCAGCCAAAGAAAAAAATCTAAACACTGTAGTTGAATTGGGTGAGGCAGCTTTTTACGGACCTAAGCTAGATTTCATGGTTAAAGATGCTATTGGTCGCAAATGGCAATTAGGAACCATTCAGGTAGATTACAATTTGCCTGAACGATTTGAACTTGAGTATGTTGGGCAAGATAATAAAATGCACCGTCCGGTTATGATACATCGTGCTCCCTTTGGTTCTTTAGAAAGATTTATTGCCGTTTTACTAGAACATTGCGAAGGAAATTTTCCGCTTTGGTTATCATCTGAACAATTTGCCATATTACCAATTAGTGAAAAATATCACGATTATTCCCAAAAAGTTTTAAATATGTTAAAAAATTCCGACCTTCGCGGTCTTGTTGATGAAAGGAACGAAAAGATTGGCAAGAAAATACGTGATGCGGAGTTAAAAAAAGTTCCTTATATGTTGATAGTAGGTGAAAAAGAAGAAGCTGAAAATAAAGTTTCTGTTCGTAAACATGGTCAAGGAGATTTAGGATCTAATTCGCTTGAAGAATTTACTCAACTACTAAAAACGGAAATTAATAGTACGTTTAATTAAATTATTTATAAAACAATTCCTTTTCCTTCTCGCTATGGCGGGATTAGGGTGAGGGCTTAAAAACCAAATTAATCTCATTTGAAAAAAGAATTTGTACCCAGAGGAAGGCGAGAAGTAGAGCCTCAGCATTTAATTAATGAAAAAATAAGATTTCCACAAGTTAGGGTTGTGGGAGATGATATAGAGGCAAGTGTAATGTCGTCTCAAGATGCTAGAAAAATTGCTGAAGATCAAGGAAAAGATCTTGTGCTAATAGCCCCTAATGCAGTGCCTCCGGTTTGTAAAGTAATTGACTATAAAAAGTTTTTATACGAACAGAAGAAAAAACAAAAAGAACTAAAGGCGAAAACAGCTAAGGTTGTTGTAAAAGAGATAAGATTTAGTCCGAATACCGATGATCATGATTTTAATTTTAAAGTAAAACATGCTCAAAATTTTTTGAATGATGGCGCAAAAGTAAAATCATTTGTATTTTTTAAAGGACGAGAAATAGTATTTAAAGAACAAGGAGAGGTAATGCTATTGCGTTTTGCACAAGAGCTAGAAGATTATGGATTAGTAGAGCAATTACCAAAACTAGAAGGAAAAAGGATGTTAATGATTATTTCACCGAAGAAGAAAAAATAAAGGCCCCTCTTAATCTCCCCAAAGGGGAGAAAAAAAGTGGAAAAATTTTATTACGAACAACTAATAACTAGATTACAATGCCAAAAATGAAAACCAATTCCAGTGCAAAAAAAAGGTTTAAAGTAACCGGCACAGGAAAAATATCAAGAAAACACGCTTATAAACGCCATATTTTAACAAAAAAATCAACAAAGCGTAAAAGAAGCTTAACCAAGGATGCAATTTTGCATACAGCCAACGAAAGATCTGTAAAAGAGATGTTGGTATTGGGCTAAAAACTTCCTTTTCCTGCCCCCTCTCCCTTAGGGAGAGGGATGGGGTGAGGGCTATATTAGGTAATCAATTATTAACCAGGTGTTCAGCCATAAGTGTCGCTTTAATTAGTAGGCCGCTGCCCACCAAAAATTGTAAACATTATGCCACGTTCAGTCAATGTAGTTGCTGCAAGAACAAAAAGAAAAAAACTTCTCAAAAAAACCAAAGGTTATTATGGCCGCGGTAAAAACGTTTGGACAGATGCCAAAAACAAATGGGAAAAAGGACAAACCCATGCTTATAGAGATAGAAAAGTTAAAAAACGTATCTATCGTGGTATTTGGATTCAACGTATCAATGCAGGAGTAAGAGAATACGGAATGTCATATTCTCAATTTATTGGAAAATTAGCTGTTAAAGGAATCGAATTAAATCGTAAAGCTTTAGCGGATCTTGCTCTTAACAATCCACAAGCTTTTAAAGCTGTTGTTGATAGTGTAAAATAAATTATAATTTCTTTTTAATTAAAAGAAATTTAAAAACTAAGGACTATTCTGATAAAGAGTAGTCCTTTTTTTTTAATCTTTATACTATGAATAGAAGGCCAATTTGATAAAGTGAGAGTATTTTACATTTTTCAAATTCCAAATTAATTCATTTTCAAATAAATTATGATTGAAACCCTCTTTGCTGATGTAATACTTCCGCTCCCGCTTCATCAGCTATTTACGTATCGTATACCAAGAGAATTAAATGAAGTTGTAATGCCCGGACAAAGAGTAATGGTGCAATTTGGAAAGCAAAAAGTACTTACCGCACTTATTAGAACATTACATTCAAATCCGCCTAAACAATACGAAGCAAAATACATACTTTCTCTTTTAGATCAGGTTCCCATCATAAATGAAAAACAATTCGAGCATTGGGAATGGATGGCAGCCTATTATATGTGTGGCCTTGGCGAAGTAATGAATGCCGCTTTACCATCAGCCTTAAAATTAGAAAGTGAAACAAAAATTCTCCTTAACAACCAATATTCACTAGAAAAAGAAAAGTTAAACGATCAAGAGTTTTTAATTGTTGAAGCATTAGAAGTAAACAATATTTTAACACTTGAAGATATTGCTGCTATTTTAGATCAAAAAATAGTTTATCCCATTATAAAATCGCTGTTAGAAAAAGGAATTATTTTTTTGGAAGAAGAGGTTAAAAAAAAATTTAAGCCTAAAATAAAAACCTTTATAAAATTAAACCCTCAATATGCTGATGAAGATCAATTAAAACAAATATTTGATAAACTAGAAAAAAAAGCTGCTAAACAGCTTGATTTGCTTATGGCCTACCTTCATCTTTCTAAATACAATTCAAACGCTCCAACAGAAGTATCCAAAGAAAACTTATTGAAATTTTCAAAAGCAACAGATGCTGCATTAAACGCATTATTTGAAAAAAATATTCTTGAAAAAGAAGAAAGAGAAGTGGGGAGATTTTTAAATACAGAAAATTTATTAAACGAATTGCCTACTTTAAATGAATACCAAGAGCAAGCATTTAATCAACTAACAGAACTGTTTAATCCCTCTCCCCTTCAGAGAGAAGAAGAAAAAAGGGTCATTCTTCTTCATGGTATCACTTCTAGCGGAAAAACAGAAATTTACATTCGCCTAATTCAAGAAGCTATTGAGCAGGGAAAGCAAGTACTTTATCTCTTACCGGAAATTGCTTTAACAACACAAATTATAACGCGATTAAAAAAGGTGTTTGGAAATAAAGTAGGCGTTTATCATTCGCGTTTAAATCATAATGAAAGAGTTGAAGTTTGGAATGCAGTATTAAATCCCCAGCTTACATCGGAAGATAAGAAAGACGAGGGTATAACGTTTAAAATTGTTCTTGGAGCTCGTTCTGCATTGTTTCTCCCCTTTAATAATTTAGGTTTGGTAATTGTTGACGAAGAGCATGAAAACAGCTACAAACAATTTGATCCATCTCCACGCTATAATGCTAGAAATGCTGCAATTTATCTTGCACGCATACATGGAGCTAAAACATTATTAGGTTCGGCTACGCCTAGTATTGAGAGTTTTTATAATGCCCAAGCCGGTAAATATGGTTTTGTACAAATTACCAAACGCCATGGAAACATACTTTTACCTGAAATTTTAGTTGCTGATATAAAAGAAGAAACCAAGAAAAAGCGGATGAAATCTATTTTCACCCCGCTACTTGCAGAAGCAATTGCAAATGCATTAAAAGAAGGGGAACAAATTATTCTTTTTCAAAACCGTAGAGGCTTTGTGCCTATTATTGAGTGTACTACCTGTAATTGGATTCCTCGTTGCATACAGTGTGATGTATCGCTTACCTATCATAAATACAACAACCAAATAAAATGTCATTATTGTGGCTATACCACTAAAGTACCAATACGTTGTGGGGCCTGTGGAAATGCTACTTTAATTTTAAAAGGCTTGGGAACAGAAAAAATTGTAGAAGAAACTGAAATTATTTTTCCAAAAGCAAAAGTGCTGCGAATGGATTTAGATACCACACGTTCAAAACATGCCTACCACCAAATTATCTCTGACTTTGAAGATAAAAAAATAGATATTTTAGTGGGAACCCAAATGGTATCAAAAGGATTAGACTTTGATAATGTAAGTTTAGTTGGAATATTAAATGCAGATAGTATGCTCTATTATCCTGACTTTAGAGCATTTGAACATAGTTTTCAGCTCATGGCACAAGTAAGTGGGCGTGCCGGCAGAAAAAACAAAAGAGGAAAAGTAATTATACAAACCAGCAATCCTTATCACAATGTTATTCAATACGTGGTAAACAATGATTATGATGCATTGTACCAATCAGAAATTATACAACGTAGAAATTTTAATTATCCTCCATTTTACCGCTTAATTGAGTTTTCTGTAAAGCATAAAGACAAAGAAGTAACTGATATGGCTGCTCAGCAATTAGCTGCCGATTTAAAAATTTTATTAGGCAAAAGAATTATAGGTCCTGAATATCCTATGATTAGTAGAATAAAAAATTTATACATCAAAAATATTATTGCAAAGATTGAATTAAATTTGCCACATCAAAAAATAAAAGAAGAAATTAAAAACATCATCTCTCAATTTAAACTCAAAGATGAATTTAAATCTGTTAGAATAATGATTGATGTTGATCCGCAATAAAGTATTTTGATATTAAGGAAGCGTTTTTTACTTTGCTACTATATGGAATCAAACAATAACGATCATAAAGAACCAAATAAAATAAATGAACCCTTAATTAAATACGGAACTTCGCAAGTTAAAATTTTCAAATCATTTAAAGAACAAGAAGAATTTGAGATAAAACAAATGGCCAGCCTAAGTTCATTAGAAATATTGCAACAGCTTAGGAAATTTATCAATGTTGCCTATGGAATGCACGGATATGATCCCAATAATTTACCTTCTAAGCATACAATTAAAATACTTACTCCTAGGTACAAATGAATATTTTTGACGATTATACCCGCAATTTGCTTGAGCAACTTAATAATAATAAAGTTGAATATTTAGTTGTGGGAGGGTATGCCGTTAACTTTCATGGTTATAGAAGAACTACTGGTGATATTGATATTTGGATAAGGCCTGATAATGGAACTAATAAGAAAAATATTATTCTGAGTCTTCAAAATTTAGGAGTTGAAAGTGATAAGTTAGAACAACTTCAACAATTAAATTTTACAGAACCACTAGTTTTTGTTGATGGGGAAGAGCCCTTTAAAATTGATTTTATGACCTATGTCTCGGGAGTAACATTTGATGATGCTTGGAAAAAGAAAATAACTACACAAATTGATGGACTTGAGATTCTCTTTATTCATTTAAATGATCTTGTTATATCAAAAATATCAACCGACCGTCTTAAAGATAAAATTGATATTGAAATGCTTCAAAAAATAAAAAGAGAAAAAGAGAAATAAAAGTATATTTTATTTTAATTTGATATTAAAGAAGCGTTTTTTACTTTGCTACGCTATGTATTTTAGCCTATGTCAGAAAAAACAGAAAAACGAACTTTATTAAAAGAAAATAATAAGGAAGAGAAAGAACCATTAAAAGAAAATAATGGTAATGTACTTAGCCTTACACTTAGACTTTCTACCCTAATAGATAATCTTGATTTTGGAGTAATTTTTGAAGATGGGGAAAGAGAAGTTGTGCATGTAAATGCAAAATTCTACGAGATTTTTAATATCCCTGCCAAACATCAAAATTTCATTGGCCAAAAATTTGTTGAAAAACTTAAAGAATTACTGGCTGATGAAAAGCTAAAAACAGAATCGTTAAAACATGATGTAATAAAGCAATTCATTTATTACACGCTTAAATCGTTTGTAAAGGATGTAAAAATATTAGATGAAGAAGTATTTTTAATTGATGGCCGAGTATTTCAATGTACATTTATTCCGGTTGAATTAGAGGGTAAATTTCATGGCCATTTATGGAAATGGATCGATATTACTCAACGCAAAAATATTGAAATTGAATTAAAAGAAGTTGCCCGATTTGCTACCGATAATCCAAGCCCTGTATTAAGAGTAAACGAAACCGGAAAGGTTATTTATGCCAATAGAGCTAGTAATAAACTGCTTGAGTTTTGGGAGATTGATATCAACCAAAAAATCCCTAAAAAATGGAGAAATATTTTACTTTCTAACCCAATTGAAAATTTTGATAAAGAATTTGAAATTAATTGTGGTAAAGAGGTTTTTTCGTTAAAAATTGTTCCTGTTGCCGACAGTCAATATTGTAATATTTACGGAAGAGATATTACAGTGCAAAAATTGGCAAAAGAAAGAGTTGAGAAATTATCGTGGGTAGCAAGTGTTACAGATAATGCAGTAATTATTACTGACAATTATGGAAAAATTGAATGGGTAAATGATGGTTTTTCTCAAGTTACAGGTTTTAGTTTAAGTGAATTAAAAGGTACTTATGGAGATGTGCTTAGAAGAGGCGATGAAACAAGTCCACTCTATTCTAAAATATTTAAAACGGTTCTCCGTACCCGAAAATCTGCTACTTTTGAAGCCATTAACTACACTAAGTTTGGCAAGCAATATTGGTGTCAAACAAGGCTTACACCTATGTTTGATGAAAATGGCAATATCTATAAGTTAATCTGTATAGAATCCGACATTAGTTCTCTCAAAAAAATTCAACAAGAATTTAAAGAACAAAAAGAACTGGCTGAACAATCAGAAAAATTTAAAGAGCAATTTTTAGCCAATATCAGTCATGAAATACGTACGCCTATGAATGCCATACAAGGTATGACAGGGCTTATGTTACAATCAAATCATACATCAGAACAAGAAAAGTATTTAAACATCATTAAATCATCTGCCGAAAATTTATTGGTTATCATTAATGATATTCTCGATCTTTCAAAAATAGAAGCCGGTAAAATTAGTTTTTTAAGTAAACCCTTTGAATGTGCTACTATCATTAGCCAAATAAAAGATTCACTTGATTTGCTCATTGATAAAAACAAGGTTGAAATTCTATCAGAAGTAGATACTGCAATTCCTCAATTTATGGAAGGAGATCCGGTAAGATTAAACCAAGTATTGCTTAATCTTGCTAATAATGCCGTTAAATTTACCGATAAAGGAAAAATTATACTTCGTGCAAAACTATTAACAGAAACATCAACTCATATTGCCATTTTATTTACAATTATTGATTCCGGTATTGGCATACCTCAATCTCAAATTGAAAAAATATTTGAGCCCTTTACGCAATTAATCCCTATGAGTACCGATAAATACAAAAGAATTGGTACCGGCTTAGGTTTATCCATAGTAAAACAGCTTATTGAATTGCAAAATGGAACCATTAGGGTGAATAGTAAAGTTGGCAAGGGTAGCGAATTCAGTTTCATGCTCAACTTTAAAAAAGTAAAAAATATAAAGAAGCTGTTGGTAAAACAACCGGATAGAAATTTTGAGAAAAAAGAGACTGATAAAATAATAAATGTGCTTGTTGCTGAAGACAACGAGGCAAATCAATTTGTTGTGCAAGAAATTTTTAAAAGATGGCCGCGGTTTAAATTATTTTTAGCAGAAACAGGAAGAGAAGTTATTGATAAATTAAATAAAAACAAGATTGACATCATTATAATGGACATTGAAATGCCTGTAATGAATGGATATGACGCTACTAAGTATATAAGAAAGCAAATGAAATTATCACTTAAAAAATTGCCTATTATTGCACTTACAGCTCATGCTACATCCGGAGAAGCGCAAAAATGTGAATTAGCCGGAATGAACGATTATTTAACCAAACCCTTTAATCCTGAAGAAATGTATAATAAAATAATTTCATATATTAAATCAAAAAACAATAGTGTACATGAGTTCAACAAATAATTATCAATATACAGATTTTACCTACTTGAATAATCTTGTAATGGGCGATAGGGAATTCAAGAAAAAAATAATAAATATGTTTATTGATAAAACACCTGCAACTATTAAAGGCCTACAAGATTCTTATAAACTAGAAGATTGGATTTCCGTAAAATCTGCAGCACATAAATTTAAATCGAGCATCGACTTTGTTGGTTCTAAAGAATTATCTCAAGTAATTGTTGATCTCGAAAAAAATGCAGAAAAAGAACATAAAGTTTCAATTGAAAAAGGCATTTCAGAAGCCGAAAGATTATGTAGTTTAATTTATGGTGAACTAAAAGTTGAACTTAGTAAATTATAATCTTAAATTTTGGTGTTGAATAGATTAGATTTTATATATTCGTTACCTAAATATCTTTTTTATGGCAGCAGAAAAACTTATCCTATTTTTAGTTGATGATGATGATATGTACTTACAAGTACTTAAACATCACATTGAAAAAAAGTTTGAAGCAATTGTACATACGTATACAACTAGTGAAATATGCCTCACCAACCTGCATTTAAATCCTGATATCATAATACTTGACTATGCACTCAATAGTGTATACCATGATGCTATGGATGGCGTTGCTATGTTAAAGGAAATAAATAAGCGCAATATTGGTAAAGAAAAAGAAGTTTATACGGTGATGCTTACCAAGCAAGATGATGTTCAGGTTGCAGTTGATACCATGAAAAATGGCGCTTATGATTATATTATAAAAGGACCTACTGCAGACAAAAGGTTAGAAATTGTTATTTCTAATATCAGAAAACAGATTATAATGAAAAAAAATCTGCAAGAGGCACAAGCCATGAAAAAAGTAATGTTTTTAGTTGCATTATTTATATTGGCTATAAGTATGGGTCTTTACTTTCTTTATCCTAGATTAAATCAATAGTTAAATTTTGATCTATTAAAGCAGTTATTATTCTATCCTTTCCATTTATATCTTTGATAACCTTTATGTTTTCAAATAAATTTTTGTTTAGAAGTTTAACAACATCTTGAGCATAATTTTCATGAACTTCAAAATAAAGCTCCCCTCCTACTAACAATTTTAATCTTGCTAATTTTGCAATTGACTCATAAAATAACAAAGGATTTTCATTAGGAATAAATAAAGCCAAATGAGGTTCAAAATCCACTACATTTTTATCCATTTCATTTTTTTCCTTTTCGGGAATATAGGGAGGATTGCTAACTATAACATCAACCTCAGGAAGTAAGTTCCAATCGTTTTCATTTAGAATATCTGCTTCAATGAATTTGATTTCCGTTTTATTTAGTTTAGCATTTTGAGCAGCAACATCTAGTGCTTTTTTTGAAACATCAAGGGCAAAAACGGTAGATTGAGGTACATTTTTCTTCAATGCAATAGGAATACAAGCACTTCCAGTACCCATATCAAGAATTTGCACTACTCCCCTCCTATTTTTTATTAGTGTTGAATTAAGAATTAACTGAACCAACTCCTCTGTTTCTTGTCTTGGAATAAGTACATGTTGGTTCACTTTAAATTTCAATCCAAAAAAATGGGCTTCTCCTAAAATATATTGAATAGGTTCATGCTTTTGCAAACGAAGAATAATATTTTCAATGTCTCTTATTTTAATCTCATTTATTACTTCATTTTCTTTTGTAATGCAATCAATCTTTGTATATCCTAATACATGTTCAATCGTCATGTAGAAAAAATTTCCGATTTCACTTTCGGGATATAAATTATTAAGCTGAGAAAAGAATATTGTTTTTATTTGGTTCAAAGATTGCATTGTAAGTAATATCTAGTCTTAAGATGTAATTTAACATTTAATATTAATGAAGTTTAAGCATTTTAAAACGTCCCTACCAAACCCACATGCACTTTTCCTGCACGTAATAGAATGGGATTATCAAATTGCTTACCCAATGCATAGTCAAACTTTACAATGCCTGCCTTTGTTTCAAAACTAATACCGGCACCAAAACCGTATGGAGTATCATATACAGCATTTCCTCTACTTGTGTTCTCATAATAGGCTCCATTAAAAAAAACATGTATGTAAGAGTTTTGTTCCAATAAATAACGGTATTCAATAGTTCCAATGGCATAAGATGATGCTAAGATAGATTGATCATCAAAACCTCTAAGCGTATTAATGCCTCCTAGTCTAAATAACTCATTTTCAAAAATAGTTGGGCTATTAATTAATGCAGCATTGAGGCCCAGATTTAAAACAAATCGTTTCGATAAAGGAATATAAGTATCTATTTTGGCACTGCCTTTTATTTGCCTGGTTTTTAAATCTAGTCCATCGTATAAAGAAGCATCTAAAAATACGTTTTGCTTGATTGTTTTTTGTCCTGCAGCAATGTTTACATCAGCAACAATACCTTTACGAGGGTTATAACGATAATCAAGTTTTTCAATCTTAACTCCCGTTCCATAAAGAGTAGAAGAAAAATCTGCATAAGAAGGCAAAGTAGTAATAGTTGCAAATTGTGAAGTTGAAATAATGGAAGAACTGGAATTTTGAATGGAGGCTTTTACATAATTATTACCACTGTAGTAATATTGAATTCCTCCTCCAACATCAATGGTTCTGTAAAGGGTATCTTTTATGTATACTTTTAAATTAGATTCAAGCCCAAATGGAGTTTTAATAAGATAGGGTAAAACCAATGAAAGGTTTAATTCCTGAGTTTTTGTACTCAATTTTTTCCAATTCAAGTTTAAGGTCTCTCCTTTTCCTATGGCATTAATTGATTTTATTTCTGCATCACCTGTAAATTGCCATTTTTGCGCTTTATTTTCAGATGGCATAATACCCGCAATACCATTTATTCTGCTAGCCAATTTATTATCTAAATACAAAACAATTTGGGCATTTTTTTCTGTGAAATAAACTTCATAAGGTTTGGTTTCTTTTACAAAAGGAAGGCTCTTTATTTTAGATGAAATATTTCTAATTGCCGATTCATTATACAAACTGCCAGGAGCTATACCTAAATAATGGTAAATGTAATTAAGGGAAATTTTTGCATTGCCTTTGATGAGAACACTATCAATAGTTATTTTTTTATTTTTTTCTATCTCTAAATATGCACCTATAGATTTTTCATCTGTCTTTATGCTATCTAATTTTACTGTCGAAAAAGGGTATCCGTTATTTTCGCAATAGTTTAATATTTTTTCAACAAGATTTGAAAATTGCTTAGCAGAAAAAGTGTTGTTATTATATAAAGCATCTCTATAGCCTGATTTGCTTAGCATTTCTTCATCTGCTTTTTTATATGTTAGTTTCACCCATTTAAATTGATGTTCTGTTTTTAGATATACGCGACAAAGTGAGGCTTCGTTTTTTACACTATCTATGGAAGCTGTGATATAGCCATTTTCATAAAGCTTAAGAAGTAATTGTTGCAATAAAGGGTTTATTTCTTGTGAAGAAACAGAATTAGGTAGCTTTAATAATGCATCTTTTTCTTTAGAAGATAAAATACTATCATGCACTAAAACCTGTAAACTTATTGGCTTTTGAGAATACGAAACCAACACAAAAAACATTACAAGTATTGAGACTAGTAAGGTTATTTTATTAAAAAGGCTCTGAAGCAAATCAGTCTTTATTTAGTACTTTTGACAATATAACAATTAGCCCTTTAACAGCGATGCTTACTAAACTCAAATTTTTACTATTTGGTATTTTTCTGCTATTTAATTACCAATTAAATTTTGCTGAAAATATAGTTTCAACCTTTAATGGAAAAGTAATTAAATCGGATAGCTTAACTAATGCTTCATATTCGTTTATAAGCTGGGGGCATTGGTATGGTTCTATTATGAATTTAAGTTCCATTTTGCCTTCATCAACCTTGCTTGCAAATATTAACAGCATCAATAAACTTCAACCGAGCTTTATTATGGGTATGGGAGATATTTATAGGAATAACGACAGTTTGAGTTTTTCTAATTTTCAAGCACTGATTTTAAATACAATCACTTCTCCCATATTTAATGCTGTTGGCAATCATGAGATGTACGGAAGGACCTTTTATGAATCACATTTTGGAAAAACAATTTATAGTTTTAAAATTAAAGGTGAATTATACATTGTTTTAGATAGCGAAATTGCACTTTGCGAATTAGAAGGCGAACAACTTACCTTTTTAAAAAACAAATTAGATAGCGCACTACATGATAATTCAATAAAAAATGTATTTATTTTTTCACATAAGCTCATGTGGATAACAATTGATAATTGCATGGAAGTTTTTAAGGATATTAATTCATCTTACCAATGTTATGACGACACTACTTTCAAAAATCAAATTTATCCTCAATTAGTAAATTTATCAGATAAAAAACCTGTTTATTGGCTATCTGGCGATCATGGTTTTTCTCTTTTTTACCATAAAATAAAAGATCATAATCTTACCTTTCTAGCTTGTGGAATAAACGATTGTGAAGAAGATGCTTATTTGCATTTTTCTATTTCTAATAATGACCAAGTTTCTATTCAAGCGCATTCTTTTGTGGGGAAAAAATTAATGCCTGTAGAAAACTATAATATAGATTATTGGAAAAATCATATTTATCACATGAATACTATTGCTAAAGCTCAACTCATGCTTTACAATAAATACTTCTGGTGCGGAATTGCCATTTCTTTACTTATTCTTTTAATAGGAATTACTTTGTTGAGATTACGAGAGTAGAAAATTTTAGTTCCTAATAAGGCAATTATTGATTGTTTCAGAAATTGCTTTTTCTTCCACCAAAAATCCATCATGTCCATATTGAGAGTCTATTATTTCTAATTGAGCATTTGGAATATGTTTAGCTAAAAAAATTTGTTCTTCTATCGGACAAAGCATATCGCTTGAAATGCCAATAATTAATGTTTGTGTGTTTATTTTTTTTAATACATCGTCAATATTTCCTCTATTGCGAGCTATATTATGAGAATCCATAGCTTTTGTAAGTAACCAGTAGCTGTATGCATTAAAACGTTTCATTAATTTTTCGCCTTGATAATTAATATAAGATGAAGCTTTAAAATTATCCAGCTTATGTTCTTCGTCAGTTTGTGATTTTTGAAATTGCTTATAATTACGATACGTAAGCATTCCAATTGCACGAGCTGCTTTTATTCCATTGGCTCCTGCATTTGCAGTAAAGTCTTTCCAACTTGTATCTGCTTCGATAGCCAATCGCTGGGCAGTATGTATGGCAATTCCCCAGGCAGATTCTGCCGCACTTGTAGTTAGCAAAACAAGTTTATCAAATGTATTGGGCTCCATTAAACTCCATTCTAAAAGTTGATACCCTCCCATTGATCCTGCTGCCCCAATTTTAATTTTTTCAATACCTAAATGGAGTTTGAGTAGTATATGAGCATTTACCATATCACGTATGGTAATGTTTGGAAATGTACTGTAATAAGTTTTTTGAGTACTAGGATTAATACTTAATGGCCCCGAACTTCCATAACAAGAACCCAGAATATTGGCACAAACTATAAAATAGTGCTGATGATCAAATATTTTTTTCTCTCCAACTAAAATATGCCACCAATCTGCAGCATCAGCATTAGCAGTTAAGGCATGGCATATCCAAATAACATTATCTTTTTTTTCATTTAATTTTCCGTAGGTGTGGTATGCAATTTCTATTTCGGGCAGAGTTTGTCCTGATTCAAGTTGGAACGATTTAGGGTATTTGTAAAGCTGGTAGCTCATTCTTTTTATTATCTTAAAGGCTAAATATATAAATTTATTTGCTGTTAGCTTTTGGCTAATAGCATTAGCCAAAATCAGAAATTATTATGCGAATTGAACTCAAAAGAAAAAATGATGCTTTCAATTTTGAAGCCAGCAATGAAGAAGGTCAAATTATAAATATGGATGCTTCGCCAGATATAGGTGGAGAAAACAAAGGTGTTCGTCCAACGCAGCTTTTGCCAATGGCATTAGGTGGTTGTAGTGCTATTGATATTACTTTAATTCTAAAAAAACAAAAACAAGAAATTACTGATTTTCAAATTAGCATTGAAGCTGAAAGAGAAACAGGACAAACTGCCAATATGTTTACTTCATTTCACATTATTTATAAATTAACCGGAAATATAGATAGAGGAAAAGCAGAAAGGGCCGTTGCTTTATCAATGGAAAAATATTGTTCTGTGGCTAAAACATTGGAAAAAACTGCTAAGATTACTTGGGAGGTACAGCTTTATTAAGGGCTTTTTAAAAATTACAATTTATGTCCATCTCTTGGAGAGGGATTAAGGGTGAGGAAGCAAAAAAATCAATTTTTAAAAAACTCCCTTAAGTTACAATTTAACAGAGATAAAATCTTAAATTAGCCGTTGATACTCTCAACTCCAAAATGACACCTCAAGAAACTGCCTATAAAAAAATTGCGGAACTTGTTCAGCGTTTTGAAGAGCAAATTGCTTCTTACAAAAAAAGCGAATACAACGAAACGCAAACACGTAAAGATTTCATTGATCCATTTTTTAAGGCATTGGGTTGGGATGTGGATAATGAAAATAGTTATGCAGAGGCTTATAGAGAAGTTATACATGAAGACAAAATTAGAATAGGTAAAACAACTAAAGCCCCAGATTATTCATTTAAACTTTCAGGCGGTAAGCGACTTTTTTTTGTAGAAGCTAAAAAACCAAGTGTATTTGTAAAAGAAGATACCGGACCAGCATTTCAAGTGCGCAGGTATGGCTGGAACTGCAAACTTGCCATTAGCATTATTACCGATTTCGAAGAATTTACTGTTTACGATTGTACCAAAAAACCCAATCAAAAAGACAAAGCCCAAATTGCCAGAATAGAGTATTTTACCTTTAGAGATTATTTAAATAAGTTCGATTTTATTTGGCAAACATTTAGCAAAGAGGCTGTACAAAAAGGAGGTTTTGACAATTATATAAAGAGTGATACCTACAAAAAAGGAACAGCAACCGTTGATAAAGAATTTCTTAAATCTCTTGACGATTGGAGAACCTACCTTGCTACGAGCATTGCGTTAAACAACAAAAATTTAAATGAAGACGAAATCAATTTTGTTGTTCAGCAAACCATCGATCGTATTATATTTTTGCGTATTGCCGAAGCCAGATTAATTGAACCTGAAAATAACTTAAAAAGTTGCCTTGATGCTAAAACAGAAGGCGACTACTATAAAAACTTATTTCGTTTATTTGAGCAGGCCGATGATAAATATAATTCAGGATTATTTGATTTTAATAAAGATACCCTTAGTGCCAAGCTTACAATAGACAATAAGGTTATAAAAAATATTGTAAGCGAGCTTTACTTGCCCGAAAGCATTTATGAATTTTCAGTAATGCCCGTTGAAATTTTAGGAAGCGCTTACGAACAATTTCTTGGAAAAGTAATACGTATTACACCTGCCCATAACGCAAAAATTGAAGAAAAACCTGAAGTACGAAAAGCCGGTGGTGTGTACTATACACCTCAATATATTGTAGATTATATTGTAGAGCACACGGTTGGAAAACTGATTGGTTCACCCTTAAAAGGGGGCATGGGGATGTCTCCTAAAGAAGTTAGTAAAATAAAAATTGTTGACCCTGCTTGTGGTAGTGGTAGTTTTTTACTGGGAGCCTATCAATATTTGTTAGATTGGCATAAAAAATATTACCAAGACTCGGTTCCACCAACAAAAAGGAAGGGAATTAAAACAGATGTATTAACGCCCAATGGAGATTTAACAACGGCAATAAAAAAAGAAATACTACTCAATAATATTTACGGAGTTGATATTGATGTAAACGCGGTAGAAGTAACAAAACTATCTCTCTTGCTCAAATGCATGGAAGGCGAAACAGAAGCCAGCATTAACCATCAATTAAAAATGTTTCATGAAAGAATATTACCCTCATTGGAAAACAATATAAAATGTGGGAATAGTTTAATTGATACAGATGTTTATAAATCTCTTTTCAATTTATCTGATGAAAAAAAGATTAAACCATTTAATTGGCAAGTAGAATTCCCTAGCATTTTTAAAACAAAAAAGTCAAAAGATAATTTTGATTTTAAAAATCAATTTCAAAAAATAAAAACTATTAGTAATGAAACAGATGGGTTAATAAGTAAATATATTCTAAAAGAGCCCGATGTCAGCTATTCAAAAGAACAAGACTTTGGTGGATTTGATATAGTTATAGGAAATCCTCCTTATGGAGCAGAGTTAAGTACAGATATTCAAAACTATTGCTTAAATAAATATTTTGTAGGCAATACAGATACTGCGGCATTGTTTTTAGTTCAAGCAAAGAGATTACTCAAACAAAATGGATTGTGTGGTTTTATTATACCTAAATCATTTACATTTGCTTCTAATTGGAAGAAAACTAGAGATGTTGTATTAAATGATTTAACACATATTGTAGATTGCGGAAAAGTTTGGAAAGAGGTAAAGTTAGAGATGAGTATTATAATCTCTCAAAATGAATCCGACAATAAATCATTTAATAGCTTAATTATTGAAAAAGAGAAATTTAAATATACAGCTATCATTACCAAAAATATTTGCAGAGAGTTCGACTTTATTCTAAATGGTATTCGGGAAGAAGAAATACAAACAGGAATAAAATTAAAGAGAAATCACCAAGCTTTAAATGATGTAGTAACCAACCAAAGAGGGGCAATGCTCCAAAAAAACATATGTGAAAAAGGAAATTTAATTGTTATAGGCGGAAAACAAATAAAACGATATTCTTATAATTCTGATATAAAAGGAAAAATAAATAGCAAGTTAGTTATAGATCAGAAAGCATTTATAAAACAAAATTCAGTTTTAGTTCAGAATATTGTTGCTCACATACAAAACCCTTATCCGCACATTCAAATAATTGGCTCTCTAGGAAACATATTTGAAAAAAATACTGTTATAATTGACACGGTTAACCAACTAGAATGTAAGCCAAACATTAATAACAAAGTTGTTCTTGCAATTTTAAGTTCTACTTTATGCAACTGGTATACCTATAAATTTATTTTTGCAAACGCGATAAGAACAATGCATTTCGACTCAACTACCACAGAAAAAATACCATTCCCTAAAAAAATTGATCACAAACTTGCTATTGAAATCACAAAATATGTTGATGAACTTTTTAGCTTAAATCAAGAAATACAAATAACAAAACTTGAAAGTAGAATTGACCAAATTAAAAGAAAAATTAAACATTGTGAAGATCAAATAAATTTAGCTGTTTATAAACTATATGAACTATCAAAAGAAGAAATAGAAATTGTAGAAGGAAGATGAAAAGCAAGGAAGAAATATTAGCAACTTTTACAAATGAAAGATACATGACAATATCTATTCTAAGCTATTGGTCTTTTGATGAATTAGAAGATTTAAGAAAAAGATATATAGGTTATCCCAATGCTATTTTTATATCAGAATACGTCAAAAACAGAATAGACCTACTCGAAGAAGCAATCATTGTGAAGAAAGGAAATGAAGAACAAGCTTGGGACTATTTAAGCTGAACAATAAATCTATCCCTAAAAAAATAATTAAATGAATCCTAAGCACTTCGAAACACTCGCCATAAGAACGCAAGATAAAAGAACAGGAAATAGAGAACATTCCGTTCCTCTTTATCTTACTTCTAGTTTTACATTTGATACAGCCGAACAAATGCGGGCTGTATTTGCAGATGAAGAACAAGCCTATATTTACAGCAGATTCTCTAACCCCAATACAAATGAGTTTGTAGAAAAAATGTGTTTGTTAGAAGGTGCTGAAGCAGGCTATGCAACTGCTTCCGGCATGGCTGCTGTATTTGCAAGTTTTATGGCTTTGTTAAAAAGTGGAGATCATATTCTATCTTCTGCTTCCATTTTTGGCTCTACACATACCGTAATAACTAAATTTCTGCCCAAATGGGGAATCACGTATTCTTATGCTGATATGAATAAACCCGAAACATGGGAAAAATTAATTCAGAAAAACACCAAAATGATTTTTGTTGAAACGCCATCTAATCCCGGTGTAGATATAATTGATTTAAATTGGCTAGGGAAATTAGCAAATAAACATAAACTTATTTTAAATGTAGATAATTGCTTTGCAACACCCTATTTGCAGCAACCAATAAAATATGGAGCGCATTTGATTACCCATTCTGCCACAAAATATATTGATGGGCAAGGCCGTGTACTAGGAGGAATTGTAGTAGGAAAAAAAGAATTGATCAATGAAATTTATACTTTTTGCAGAAGTACAGGCCCTTCGCTTTCTCCTTTTAATGCTTGGATGCTTTCAAAAAGTTTGGAAACACTAGCTGTAAGAATGGATAGGCATTCTGAAAATGCAATGAAACTAGCCCAATATTTAGAAACGAATAAATCTGTAATAAATGTAAAATATCCTTTTCTAAAATCTCATCCACAATACAAGATTGCCAAAAAACAAATGAAACAAGGCGGAGGCATTATAACATTTGAATTAAAAAAAGGATTTGAAAAAGGAAAGCTATTTTTAAATGCTTTAAAAATGGCATCTCTTACTGCAAATTTAGGTGATACTAGAACCATTGCTACGCACCCAGCCTCCACCACTCATTCAAAATTAAGTGAACAAGAAAGATTATCTGTTGGCATTACACCTAGCTTAATTCGTATTTCAGTTGGCTTAGAAAATATTGAAGATATTATTAGTGATATAGAGCAGGCTTTGAAAAGCTAATTCCTGAACTACAAACGATGTGGATTTTGAATTTTCAAACCCTTAATATGTTTAAAATCAATTTCATTATTTGTGATAAGGATATAGTTATTAGCTAATGCAGTAGCAGCTATAATGGCGTCAGGAGTTTTTATTTTTTTATTCTTACGTATTTTAACGCAAAGTTTTACAACTTCAGAGTCAATATCTAAAATAGTACTATCCATTATAAAATTCTCAATTTTATGCTCCAAGCTTTTTTCCGTTTTCCAACATAAAAGCTCTATTTGAGTGATAATAGATAAATTAGGAATAGCATCAATAACAGAACCCATAAATAACATTCCATCAGAAGGAATACTCGAAGTAAAATAATCTGAAACTATATTGGTATCAATTAGATATTGTCCCATTCACCTCTAATTTGTTTGATGTGTTTATTCAGTTTTTCTCCTTCTTTTTTTGTAAGGATGCCTTTATACTTATCAGAAAGTTTAACTTTCTTGGCGACCACATTTTCTTTTATAACCTTAATTAAGTTCAATTCTTCTAAATCATACAAAAGCTTAAGTGCTTTTTCATTGGTAAATTGTATAAGCATTGTTCCCATATTTGGATATATTTTATAAAAAATAAAGATAAAATTTACTGAATAACTATTCAAAAGCAAAAGTCATTATCTACATTGGTTACTCTTTGCTAAAACTAAAATAAATTCTTTTCTTTTACTTTTAACAAACATTGCCGGTGCAATAATACTTTTCCCATTTCTTTTTCTTACAATTTCAGTTTTATCATGAATAAAATTAGTTGCAAAACATTTAATGTTTAGGCTTATGTTATCTATTGAATCTGAAATGAAATCTAACTTAAAATTAGTTGGTAAAAGATAGTATTGCTCATTTTTGTTAAGTTTCGGTATTTCAATTTTACCTTCTGAATCACAAAGATACTGATTAGTATCTTTTGCTATGACTTGTTTAATACCAGTAAAAAAGCCAACTTCATTATCAATTAATATTTGAAAATTGATCGAATCTGAATTGGTTTTATTTGTTGATGTATGAATATCATAATATTCATTAATATTGGAATAACTTAATATAATTTTTTGCCCCTTTTTTACAAAAGTTCCATTGCCATACCAACTTTGACCATCATCAGTACTGGCTAAATGAATAAATCTGCCAAGAGCTTTATATGAATTAAAAGATTCATAATTATTAACAATGAAACTATAGCTATTTTCAAACATTAATTCTCCTTTTTGACAAAAAATGAGCGTATCTTGCTTAATAGAATATGAATAAAGAGAAAATAGTAGTCCAATAAAAGTAAAGAGATAGTGCATAATTTTCTATTTAATTTTTTCATTAGCTAATCAACTCATCAGCTAATTAGCTAATTGAATTTACTCCATAATAAACGGATAATCTTCCTGCGCATACACATCTTTGTATAATTCATCAGCAGTAGGAAAAGAAGATTCTTCAGCAAATTTAACTGCAGCTTCTACTTCTTGCATCACTTTTTGTTCAATGGCTTCTAGTTCTGCATCAGTAGCAAATTTATTTTTCTTAATGGTTTCTGCAACTTGTTGAATAGGATCTTGGGCTTTGTATTTTTCTACTTCTTCTTTGGTGCGGTATTTTGCTGGGTCACTCATAGAGTGTCCACGATAACGGTAGGTATTCATTTCAAGCAAACTTGGGCCTTCGCCATTTCGTGCTCTTGTTACAGCTTTTTCAATGGCTTCATGAACAGCTTCACAACTCATTCCATCAACAGATTCAGAAGGCATTTCATAAGCAAAGCCTAATTTATGTAAATCCGTTACGTTACTGGTACGCGCAACAGAAGTGCCCATGGCATAAAAATTATTTTCAATAATAAATATCACAGGCAATTTCCAACTCATGGCCATATTCAATGCCTCATGAAAAGCACCTTGGCGTACAGCTCCATCACCCATATAGCAAAGTGTTACATTTTTTGTGCCTTTGTATTGTTCTGCAAAAGCAATCCCTGCGCCTAGCGGTACTTGTCCGCCAACAATACCATGTCCACCAAAAAAATGATACTTTTTAGAAAACATGTGCATCGATCCTCCTTTGCCTTTTGAGCAACCGGTAATTTTACCATATAATTCGGCCATTACTTCTCCTGGAGAAACACCAAGAATTATAGGATGTGCATGATCGCGATAAGCTGTAATATAATTATCTTCTCTGGTTGTTGCAGAAACAGCTCCGGCTAAAAGAGCCTCTTGCCCAATATACAAATGACAAAAACCACGTATTTTTTGTTGAATATACAATTGACCGGCTTTTTCTTCAAATCTGCGTAACAGCAACATTTGTTCGTACCAAGTCAAGTAAGTTTGTTTAGTAAATTTAGTTTTCGACATACTTTTTATATTTCACTATAAATAATTAGCTAATTTAATGATTAGCTAATTAGCTGATGGGAATTTTAATTAGCTAATTACCACATCTGCTAATCAGCTAATTTCTCTTTCTCAACCCATCCGAATTAAACATCAGAGGTAACAAAGCAGAAATACTATTGATAATTCTCACTTTCCCAATTTCTCCGGTCATAATTACACGAATATTTTTTCCGTACCTCACTTCATATTCTGCTAATACTTGTCTACATGCGCCACAAGGAGAAATAGGTTCATGCACTTCAAATGATTTTGATTTTGCTGTTACTACTACTGTTTTAATAGGAGTTTTAGGATAGTGAGCACCGGCAGCAAAAATAGCAACTCGTTCTGCACACAAGCCCGATGGATAGGCCACATTTTCTTGGTTATTACCTGTAACCACAACTCCATTTTCAAGCTCTATTGAAGAACCCACATAAAAATCGGAATAAGGTGCATAAGCTAAATCAGCCGCCTCCTTAGCTTTAGCAACAAGCAATTGATCATTTTTATCCAGCTCTTCAACTGAATTAAATTCGGCATAAGTAGTTTGAACTGTTTTTTGCATTTTTAAATTTGTTGTTGGTTATTGGTTGTATGGTGTTCGAAATTGCAATAATAAACAACACCCAACTATAATTGGGTATAAAAGTAACAAACAAATGGGGTATATAAAAAAGTATTTTGTAAAAGAGATTTTATTTTTGCCCGATGTTAATTATCTTATAAACCATTTAAGTTAATATATTTGCACCTTCAAAACACTCCTGTATGTCTGATAGTAGAAAAATTCTAGTTCCGATTGATTTCTCTGAACAATCTCTTGTAGCATTGAGTCAAACCTATAACCTTGCACGTTATTCAAATTCAACCATTACTTTACTCTATGTAAATTATAAAGGAAGTGATAGTGATGTTAAATTATTTGAAATTAAAACTACCCTTGAAAAAAAGGTTGCAGAAATAAAAAGTGAACATAAAATAGATGCTGAATACCTTATTGAACAGGGTAAAGTATATGATGAAATTATTAAGGTAGCAGAAAAAATTAAAGCAAAATTTATGGTTATTGGTTTTAATGGAACCAAAGGCTTAACAGCTTTTATTGGCCATAATACCTTGCGATTGGTTCGTTTATCTCCATGTCCGGTTATTACTATAAAAGGAAAACAACATAGAGAAGGTTGTAAAAATATTCTTCTTCCACTTGATTTTACTAAAGAAACTCGCGTAAAGGTTAGTAAAGCTATTGAAATGGCAGAGTATTTTGGTTCAACCATAAGAGCTGTTATGATTATTGAGAATAAAGAATATGAAGCCAGAATTATGCAATACGCTTCTCAAACCAGAAAAATGATTGAAGATAAAGGCATAAAATGTACGCTCGATAAAATTTCAGGAAGTAAAATTGCCCATTTAGTTGTTGACTATGCTGAAAAAATTGAAGCCGATTTAATTTTAATTATGACTAAAGAGGAACTCGACATTGACGAATATTTAATTGGAACAACAGCTCAGCAAATTATTAATTTTTCAGATATTCCGGTATTAAGCATTAGACCGCCAAAAGCTAATTATACTTCTTTCACACAATTTTAATTTAAAAACTCAACCCATGTATACTGATTCAATGCTAAAAGATGGTTCTTTAAAAGGAAAAACAATTCTTATAACGGGAGGTGGAACGGGCTTAGGCCGCTCGATGAGTAAATATTTTATGAGTTTGGGCGCAAACGTAATTATCTCTAGCAGAAAAAAAGATGTATTGGATAAAACAGTTGAAGAACTCAAAAAAGAAACAGGGTTTGATACCATTTTAGCAGTAGGATGTGATATTAGAAAATATGAAGAAGTAGAAAATGCAATTAAATTAGGGCAAGAAAAATTTGGACCTATAAATGTTTTGGTAAATAATGCAGCAGGAAATTTTATTAGTCCTACCGAAAGATTAAGCCATAAAGCTTTTGACGTTGTAGTGGATATAGTTTTAAGAGGAAGCTATAATTGTACGCTTGCCTTGGGCAAACAATGGATTGAACAAAAAATACCGGGCAATGTATTAAGCATTGTAACTACTTATGCATGGACAGGATCAGGTTTTGTAGCGCCATCTGCTTGTGGCAAAGCAGGAGTGCTTGCACTTACACGCTCACTCGCTGCTGAATGGGGTAAATACGGAATTAGATTAAATGCTATTGCACCGGGGCCCTTTCCAACAGAAGGGGCTTGGGCAAGATTATTTCCTGAAGAAGTAGCAAAAAAAATTGATCCGCTTAAGCGCATTCCACTTGGTAGATTTGGCCATCACCAAGAATTAGCCAATCTAGCAGCTTACCTTGTTTCAGATTTTTCTGCTTTTGTAAATGGAGAAGTAATAACCATTGATGGAGGAGAATGGATTCATGGAGCAGGAGAATTTACAGCTATGGAGCAAATTCCAAACAAAATGTGGGATGCCATTGAAAAACAGGTGAGATCCGGAAAATAAAAATTCTTAAAAATTATCTTCACACATAATATTTCGACTATGCTCAGCATAACAGCCGAGTAAATAATCGTATATTTGCAGCCTAAAATTTTAATAAATGAGTTTAAAGTGTGGAATCGTTGGGTTACCCAATGTAGGCAAATCAACATTGTTTAATTGCTTATCAAATGCAAAAGCGCAAGCCGCTAATTTCCCTTTTTGTACAATAGAACCTAATATTGGTGTAATAACTGTTCCTGATGAGCGTTTGGCTAAACTAGAAGTCATTGTAAAGCCAGAAAGAGTAGTACCCACCACAGTTGAAATTGTTGACATTGCCGGTCTTGTAAAAGGTGCTAGTAAAGGAGAGGGATTAGGAAATAAATTTTTAGCAAATATTCGTGAAACTGATGCTATTTTACATGTATTAAGATGTTTTGATGATAACAATGTTATTCATGTTGATGGATCTGTAAACCCTGTTCGTGATAAAGAAATTATTGATACTGAATTACAATTAAAAGACTTAGAAAGCGTAGAGAAAAAACTAGATCGTTCTCAAAAATTAATTAAAACAGGTGATAAAGATGCTGCCAAAACAGTTGAGGTTTTATCTGTTTATAAAAAACATTTAGAATCTGGCCAGTCTGCACGTTCAGTACCTGTTGATGCAGAAAACAGAATTTATGCAGCCGATTTGCAGTTATTAACTGAAAAGCCGGTAATGTATGTTTGCAATGTTGATGTCGCTTCTGTTAATACAGGCAACAAATATGTTGATGCCGTAAAAGTAGCCGTAAAAAATGAAAACGCTCAAGTTATTATTATTGCAGCAGCCATGGAAGCAGAAATTGCAGAATTGGAAAGTTATGATGAAAGGAAAATGTTTCTTGAAGATGCAGGACTTGCTGAACCTGGTGTAAATAAATTAATTAAAACAGCTTATTATTTATTGAGTTTACAAACTTATTTTACTGCAGGTGTAAAAGAAGTTCGTGCATGGACAATAAAAAAAGGCATGAAAGCCCCCCAAGCTGCCGGTGTTATTCATACTGATTTTGAAAAAGGATTCATCAAAGCGGATGTAATTAAGTTAAAAGATTTCTTAGAATTAGGATCTGAAAGTGCTTGTAGAGATGCCGGTAAATTAGCTATGGAAGGCAAAGAATATGTAGTTGAAGATGGAGATGTGATGCATTTTAAGTTTAATGTGTAATTTATCGTTTCTCGCAAAGACGCAGAGGCGCTAAAGGAAAAATAAAATACCCCTATAGTAAATAATGTATAATTCTTATGCGCCTTAGCGGCTTTGCGAGAAAAATAAAATGACCAAAAGCTCCCCCCAACATATATTTTTAATTATTGCCGACAGTTTAAGGTTTGACTCTATACATTCTCAAGGCATTAATATGCCTTATGTACAATCTAACTCATTAAATTTTACCCAAGCTCGATCAAGTGGTTGTTGGACACTTCCTGCAACTGCCAGTTTATTTTCCGGATTGGTTCCGCATGAGCATGGGGCTACTGCACAAACAAGAGCTATTAGAGAAAATATTCCTACACTGGCTGAAAAATTAAAAAAAGCCGGATACAATACTTATCAGGTTACTGCAAATGTAGCAACTACTAATGTTTTTGGACTGCATCGTGGCTTTGATCATGTTTACAAAATTTGGGAAGAGGTTCCCACAAAATCAAAAATAGTAAGCAATATTTTGCTCATGCTTGGTAAACCCCGCATGCGCAAAAGACTTTTATCTAAAGATTATATTTCACAAAAATTAGGAGAAGACTTAAATGCATCAAAAATCTGGATGCAAAATACTTACCAAGATGTTTTTAATAGGGTAAAAGAGGTGTTAAAAGAGAATGAGGCTAAAAATCAAAAATGCTTTTTCTTTATTAACGTTATGGAATCTCATTTCCCTTACCACATAGGACCGCAATTTAATACCCTACATAATGGCTGGGGAGCTTTTAAAGAAGTATATTCACTTTACCACATGGTAAATCAATCTTTTTTAAAAAGTGAAAAAGAGCACATTACGCCACATTATAAAGAAACTTTCAAAAGTCGTCAGCGAAAAAGTTGGAATATTTTAGCGAATGGAATCAATAATTTTATTCAAGAGCAGCATGAGAATAAGAACAACCTTGTTGTTTTTGGTTCAGACCATGGAGATAATTTTGGAGAACAAAATTGGTTGTATCATTTTTCGAATGTAACAGATGCAGGAAATAGAGTACCTCTTTTTTGGTTGTCGAATAATCATGAAAAACCTGAAATTAAAAATTATCCGGTAAGCTCTCGATTTATTCATCAATCAATTTTAGATGCTTGTAATTTACCTTATGAAGAAGCAACTTTATTTTCTGAAACAGAAAATAATTTACCGCTTTTACAAAGTTATTGGTACAATAATTCTGAAAAAACATTAGCCAAACACAAATTCAATCAGTTTTGTTTTTTACATGAAGGAATAAAATACGTGTATAGAAATGATCAATGGCTAAGTGGCAAAACTGCTGATAGTAATTTTATTGAACCCCTCTTCTCTCCTATTGGCAATAACAACAACCCCATTGATGAAATTATTAAAGATGCATCTAGAAAAAAATACCTTCAAGAAAAGTTTAAAGCTTTTCAAGTTTTTAGCTCAAAAATAAAAATGTAATTCTGTTAAAAGAAAAAATTATTTTATAATAACAGCTTTATATCTAAAACAGTCAACCGTATGATCATTAATCATACCAACAGCTTGCATAAAAGCATAACAGATAGTAGTACCGCAAAATTTAAAGCCACGTTTTTTCATGTCTTTACTCATGGCATCAGATTCTTTGGTAGATGCAGGTACTTCTTTTATATGAGAATGTTTGTTTACAATTGGCTTATGGTTCACAAATTGCCACATGTAATTTGAAAAACTCCCAAATTCTTTTTGAACCTTTATAAACTCTTGCGCATTGGTAACTGATGCATAAATTTTAAGTTTATTTCGGATAATACCAGCATCTTCTAATAATTCTTGAAGTTTATTTTCTTTAAATTTAGCTACTTTTTCTACATCAAAATTAGCAAAGGCTTTTCTGAAATTTTCTCTTTTATTCATTATCGTACTCCAACTCAAACCCGCTTGAAAACTATCTAAAACAATAGCTTCAAATATTTTTTTATCATCGTAAAGAGGTAAACCCCATTCTTTATCATGGTATTCAATCATTATAGGATTATTACCCACCCATTTGCAACGCTGTTTATTTGACATAGTATATATTTTATTTTATAAAAAACGGCTTAAAAATAAATGTTTTTTTATCCTCTCCCTGCCCTCTCAAAAGAGGGGTAATTAATGGTATTTATTTTTAAGCGGTTTAAAAATTTTTATTCATCGGGCGAATTACAATTTCGTCTACTACTGCATAATCCGACATATTTAAGCATGATTTTATAGTTTTTGCAATATCATCTGCTTGCACAAATTGTTCTTTAGGCGCATCAATACCATCCCAAGAACTTGTATTTACTGATCCGGGAATAATTGCTGTTACTTTTACATTGTACTCTCGCATTTCTTCTGAAAGTGATTTTGAAAAGCTCAGCAATGCAGCTTTTGTAATAGAATAGGCAGCAGCGTTTACCCGTGGAAAAAGACTAGTCACAGAACAAATATTAAAAACATGTCCGCTCTTTTGAGTTTTCATACCATGTAAAAAATGACGAGTAAGACAATAGGCGCTATACAAATTAGTGTTCATTAAATTTTCTAATAAACCATTTGCATCCTCACTAATTGTGCCCTCTTGATAAAGCCCAACATTATTTACAATAACATTTATATTTTTAATATTATTTTTCACAAAAGATGCAAATTCATCTATTTGTACTTTAATAGAAAAATCACAGGGTTTTATAAGAATTAAATTTTCCGGATACAATTGAGAAAGTTCCTTTTGTACTTGTAATAAATCTTTTTCTGATCTTGCTCCTAGTGCCAATGAATATCCTAAGCTGGCAAGTTCAAAAGCTATCGCTTTGCCAATTCCTTTTGTTGCTCCTGAAATAATTGCATTCATGTAAATTAGTTGTTCGTTATTAGTTGTTAGTTGTTAGTTGATGAGAAAACAAATAATGAAGTATAAACTAAATTATTCCCTTCAGATCATTTTTCGAACTATACCAATCTGATATTATTGTAATAGTTCAAACATTTGAACGAAACAAAATCTTATCGACATTAAACCAAATTTTTTTAGACTAAATTATAAATCAATTTGGTATTACTTCTACGAATAACTAACAACTAACAACTAACAACGAAATTACGGTTTTTCTGCTTCTTGGAGAGATATTCTTTTGCCATTTTTATAAGCAACAATAAAAGCTTGGCTATAACCTTTTTCTTTTAATTTAACTTCACATTTTTTTGCATCATCATAAGACGAATAATTACCGCTCAGCAAACGGGTATAACCATTATCAGCAGGCTCTGAACTCATGGTTTGCATATCAGCCAATAATTCTGCCGGCACTTTATTTTTAAATGCTCCTATTTGAACTTTATATATGATTCCTGTTGGTTTAACTTTTATCGCATTACTATTATCTGGTAAAGCAACCATTTTAACTGTAGAAGGAGAATAATGCAAAGCATCTTTCATTTCAACTCTTTTTCCATCTTTATAAGCGGACACAAATGCATCACTAAATCCTTTTTGTTGCATCTGTATTTTATGCTCTCTAGCACTTTCATAATTATCAAATGCTCCGGTAAAATATTTGGTATAACCATCTGCCGGAAATGAAATAACATCTGTTATTCCTTTTTCAACATAAGGATCGTTTGTGCTTTTACTTACAAATGCTCCTAGCTGAACCCTAAAGACCAAACCATCCATACTAATATTAGAAGAAGTATTTTCTATAGCATTTTTTGTAATCGCAGTGTTATTATTAGTATTTACGGCCTCTGTATGATCAGTTGCCGTTCCTTTATCTGATTTTTTAGTTGGATCTACATTTTTATCACTTGTATTAATTTCTTTTGTACCTATAAAAGGATCTGCTTTCTTTTCAATCTCATTATTAATTCCTTCAGCATTTTTTTGCTTGGTATTACTCTTTACATCAACATTTTTATTTTCAGGTGTTTTGGTTTCTGTTTTTTCCTTTTGGCTTGAAGCTATAGCATCATCTCCCTTATAAGGTACAATTGCTTTGTTTTTAAATTCCACTATCTGTGCATCAGAAAATCCTGCATTCTTTAGTTCATTTAATCGCATTTGTGCATCACTCAATGTAGAGACCGTTTTGGTTGTATAATAGGTTATATCTCCAATTTTAGTACTCATAATATCCGGAACACTTAAAAATTTGTCTATTATATTTTGAGGAACATCTTTGGTATACTTACCTAATAAAACAGCAAAACTTCCTGTTCTGTCACTAAGCACATTATTTTCGTTGGTATTTTCTGTTTTTACAATTTTAGTTTTGCTTGTATCTTTATGTATAATATTTATTTGTTCTGCTTGATTGTTTTTTTCTGTAGTCTTACTTCCTGCATCCGTGTTTTTAGCTACAGCTTCATTTTGTTTATTATCACCCATAATCTTTGCATCCGGAAATCCCTGCTTTTTAAATTTGTCTAACGCAGCTTGTGCTTCTGTTTTGGTTTTATAATTACCAACAGTATATGAAGTTTCCCCCTTATCAGTTTTTTTACTTTTAACGCCATTTACTGTCATTATTTTTTTTACATCTTCCTGCGGAACTGCAGTTTTATATTCGGCCAATTGAATGCTATAGTTTTGTTCTTTTAATGAATCGACAGCAGTATTAGTTTCTGTTTTTAGATTCTGATCTTTTATTTTATCATTAGCGTTAGCTAATTTTTTATCTAAATTTTTATCAATACTATTTTTAGACTCTTTGTTTTTTAGAGAATCTGTTTTATTATTTACAACATCTTTGGTAATTTCTTTATCTGTTTTAGCAAGTGTGTCTGATTTATTTTCTTTAACCTTATTTTTATCTACAATTTTTTCTTTATTTGGGTTTAATAAACTATCCGTTTTTATCTCTTTTGTTTTTTGAGCAAGTGAATCTAGCTGAGTTTTTTTGGCAAGACTATCAACAATATTATTTTTTGTTTGATCTGTTTTTTTCTCCTTATCCTTTTCTTTTATCTTATCCTTTGTTGCATTATTTTTTTCATTTAATGAATCCTTTGGGCTTATTTTTGTACTTGGTTTATCAACAGAAATAAATTTACCATTTACGATTTTCACCACTTTTATTCCGGGTATGCTATCCTTAAGCAATTCGTCTAAGCCTTGAAATGCACCTTCAGGTGTATAATAACGTCCTGCAAAATAAACAACAGAACTATCTTCGAGCATGAATTTTTCAAGATCATCTATTTTCAAAAATTTATCAAGAAGCTCTTTTGGTACTTCTCCATCTTTAAATATTCCCAATTGAACGGTATACATTTCTTTAGGAATATTTCCTTTAGGAACGGAATCTAAATAATCTACGTAGGCTTTTTCAATATCTTCATCTTTTATTTTTACACCATCAGCATCAACAACAGCCCCAAGAGGCGTATCTTTTTCTTTATCTCTGTAATTGGGAACTCCATCATAATCATCATCAAATGGGCAACCTTTGGTATCAACTTCTATTCCTGGAGGTGTATCAGGGCAATCATCTTCAAAATCAATAACACCATCACCATCTGAATCATCCGTGGAAATAGAAAGTAAGTCTACTCCATTAAACATAAATTCATCCGGATCCGGTGGAACCGGATTTAAATTATAGCATAATGTAACCGATGAAAATAAATATTTATCCATCCCCGCTTTGCCTTGTCTATTACCAATACTGCGCACATTTACATTATCCATTAAATCTGTAAAGGTATAGTGCAAAGTGGTTCCCAGTTTAACAGTAATTTTAGGTGTTACCTTGCAATTAAGGCCAATGCCTATAGGAATAGCCATCGTTATTAAAGAATAATTACCAAAGTCATCAATATTTGCTTTACGCAAATCCGTTTCATAAACATAGTCTCGATAAACTGAAGTGGCTATAGGTTTATTTTGTTCCGTTTCAGGAAGGTTTTTGATTGTTCCGTCAGACCAATAATAATAGGCATTGCCATTGGCATCTAATAAATCTCCTTTAGGATGGAAATAAACCAATCCTATGCCAACAGTAACGTAAGGAGAAACATATCCGATTTTAAATTTTTTAAATCTATTAAGTGAATATTCTCCACTTATATACGGACTAAAAATGGGCGAAACGAAATTTAAACTTCTACTTGGTGAACGTTCTTCTCCAGATACTTTTCCATAAAGTATATGAGCTGAAACACTAATGTTATTGCTAAGCTGTTTTGTTGCTCCAATTTCATACCCAAACTTAAAATGAAACAATTTATAGTAATTGTTTTTTTTTATATCCCCATAAAAATTCATTGGGCCTGCACTTAATTCAATAATGGGCAAGTTCATTTTTTTTTCTACAGTATCTTTTTGGGTAAGGGGTATTTTTCCATTACCTCCATATGTAATTGTTGAAATAAAGAAGAAAAAAAGTAAGGTAATTTCAGATAGTACTTTTAGGTATGTATTTTTCTTGCTTCCTCTATATAAAGAAAAGAAGTTGAAAATATTTTTAGAATTACCTTGTACAGGATGCCCAATTACTTTAATCATGTTGAGATTATACTCAATACTTTTTCTATTTCTACTAGTGGATGCATTTTACGAAACAATTCCATATAAAATACCCAATTTATCTTTTCAAGATACAGAAAAGATAATCTCTACATTAAAACACTAGGTGTATTTGTTAACTTTTATTTGTTAATAAAAAACAGCTTTCTTTTATACATTGCATTTAATTTTAAAAACAAGCTCATATATATTTGTATTTTAGAAATAAATGGTATATATTAAAATTAGTCCAAAAAAATGTTAAAAAACAAGTAACCTTTTGCTTGATTTTCTCGTATACGATCCAAATGTAATCTTTACCCAAGAATGAAACATATATAATTTTTAAGGCAGAAAATATGAATCTAGAAACCCCAATAATAGATAATCAAATCATTTCTGAGTTGAAGGAAAAGCTCGAAAGGGCCAATACCTCCATTAAATCTAAGAACCTAAAACTCAATGCGCTACTAGAAATTACCATTGCCATTAATAACAATTTTTCGAGAGAACAGCTTTTTAAAATATACGAGTTTGTATTAAAAAATCAACTTAAAATAGGTAGAGTTGCACTATACAGTAATAGTGATAATTTAGATTGGTCCTTAGCCCTAAACTATGACTCTTTAGGTAAAACCTATCCCATTAATGTTGAAAAAGATTTACTTCCCATTAAAGAAATAACAGAAATAGATTCCTTTCCTAATCCATTAATAAATGCTTATAAATATATCATTCCGGTATTTCACAAATCGAAGCCCTTGGCTTATTTATTAGTTGGGGATATTGAAAATGAGAATTTTGGGAATTCAGATAACATGCTTATTCCTTTTATGCAAACGCTTAGCAATATTATTGTGGTTGCCATAGAAAACAAAAATTTATACAAAGAAAACATTAGGCAAGCCAGGGTTAAAAAAGAACTTGAATTAGCATCTGAAATGCAGGCCATGCTCATTCCGCATAGCCTACCCAAGAATTCAAAAATAGAAATGTCGGCATTTTACCAACCTCACCAAGAAGTGGGTGGTGATTATTACGATTATATTAAACTAAACGATAATGAATTTGTTTTTTGTGTAGCTGATGTTTCGGGTAAAGGAGTTTCTGCGGCATTGTTAATGTCTAATTTTCAGGCTAATCTAAGAACTTTATTTAGCTACCCTAATATGCTGCCAGCTGTAGTTGAAGAACTAAATGCCAGGGTTAATGCCAGTGCTAAAGGCGAAAAATTTATTACACTTTTTGTTGCCAAGTATAATATTCAAACAAGGGTACTCAGTTATATCAATGCCGGCCATAATCCTCCTATTTTATTGCATGATAAAAATAAAGTCACGTATTTAAAAACGGGGTGTACAGGATTGGGTATGTTTGATCGTTTGCCTCATGTTGAAAAAGGCTCGATAACGATTCCGCCAAATTCAATTCTTTTGAGTTATACAGATGGCGCTGTAGAATTATTAAACGATCAAGGAGAAGAATTTGGCACCACAAAATTAACCCAATTAGTTGCTCGCAATAGCAATTTAAGTATGGATACTCTCAATAAAAACATTACTGAATCACTTGAAAAATATAGAGAAAGGCAGCCTTACGTTGATGATATTGCTTTATTCAGTTGCAGATTCTTTTAATCGGTCTCCTTCCGGTTTATTAAAATGATACAAATCAATTGCAGTAATAATTGCTGCAAATCCCCAAAAGGGAGCAGAGGCTTTATCTGTATCCAAAAAATTGTTAAACAAACCATGTACTAAATAGGTTATCAAACCTAAATAAACTGCCATAGTTAGCATTTGGATATTTTTATCCTTTGAATTATAAATGATTTTAATAGCGGTAAAGGATATACAACAGACTATAAGCACAAAAGACAAACAACCAAGAATACCTTCTTCTGCCAATGGGCCAATATACTCACTATGTGCATTCCCTTTATTTCCTGCATTAGTACTAATTACCGTTTTTTCACTCGATAATTGGTATGGCGCATATTGAAACATATAGGTTCCAGGCCCCCATCCCCAAATAGGCCGCGCTTTAAACATTCTTAATGCTGATTTCCACCGGTTAATACGCTCAAGGTTGGATGCATCTGATCTAATGTTTGAAATAGATTTAACATGTTCTTTTAAATCGGATGATGAGTCTTGTTTATTTTGCTCAAGAGCCATGTATATTTGAGTTTGAAAAGCAAAAAACAAAGCAATTAACACAGCTCCTACAGTAATAATAGTTCTTAATCTAATTTTTAAACTTAAGATTACATAAACCCCAAATGCAATAACCAAGCTCATCCAAGCAGCTCTTGTATAAGAAAGAATAAGAGCTACAAAAAAAATAAGTAATACTAGTATTGAAAGAACTTGGATAAACTTATTACCTCTCGAATACCAAATAAAATAAATAAGAAATGGCAAAAACATTGCTAATACTGCACCATAAGATGTATGATCTTTATAAAACGGAACCGTTACCCAATGAGCAGATTGCTCGCTAAATCCATTCATGGCATGTTTGGTAACGATATAAAATATTACGCCAATTAAAGCAATTATATAGAGCCACACATATTTATGCATATTAGAATATTTCTTAAACAACAACATGGGTATGGCAAAAAAGGAATTAAGAAACCATACTCTGGCAATAATAAATTTAAGCGATACAAAAGGCATTTGACTAGTAATTGTAGTAATACCTATCCAAATAAGATTTACAATAATTGCAGATGGAATAGTATGTCTTAAAATTTCAGAATTAAATTTGCCTTCGTATAAAAATTTTAACATGCAAGTTGCAAGTATTGCAAACAATAAAGGTTCTGTGGGCAAGCTAATGCCTAATCCAAAACCGACATCCTTTATTGTTATGGAAAGAGGGGTAAAAAAAACAGCAATCCAAACTAATTTATCAAGTGAGAAAAGGGCTAATAAAGCAACAATAACAACAAAGGGCAACAACGACAACCAATAAAATTCAAACGCTATGGCAATTGCATTAATGGCAATAAATGCAAAGCTGATAGCATAAATCCAGTTTTTTTTTTTATCGTCTGATAGGCTAGCGAGCAATCTAATTGAATTATTTTCCGTTTAACTTATTTCTTTCCACAAGTAAAACACCCACAATGGCAAGCATAAAAGTACTTAAAACAGACATAAGCACAATTAACCATCTAATTGGATATGCCTTAGTATCAGATGTTTTTGGATAGGTTACAACACTAGTATAAGTAAGTATTTTATTGGCATCTTTATAAGCATTTTCGTAATCAAATTTTATTTGGTTATAAAAATCTCTTTCTTTTTCTAAATTATCTGTTAAAGCAATAAAATCGCCTCCTTTTTCTTTTAAACTAGCAAGCAAGGATGTCATTTCTTGAGATGATGATGCACTTGGATTATAACCGGGTTTTACTCTTTCTTTTAAATATCTTTTTACCACTTCTTCAACTTGAACATCATAACTTAATAAACCGTATTTTATTCTTAATTCTTTTAAAACTGTTTCCATTGAATCAATTTCATGTTTTTTATTGTTCAGTTGAGCTTGTTTTACTTTTACTACCTCCCATGATTTTTCTTGTTGAAGATTTTTGGCTTTATTATTAACCATTGCAATAATCATGTTTACAATATTACAAGCCTGTTGGGCATCTGCATCTAATACTTCAATAAGCACAGATTCATATTCTGTTTTTGAAAAAGAAACATTGTCTTTGTACCTATCCACTAAAGCAGAATAATTAGAAGTATCAATACCATAATGCTCAATAAGATGGCAATATTTTATTACGCTATCCATTACTTCTTTTGAATTGCATAATTGGAGTAATTGTTCCGTTTGTGTTTCTGAAGAGTAAGACAATAAATTAGCAGGATATACTACAGCTTCTGATTTAAATTTTATAGGGATAAGAAACGACAGCAAAGAAGAAAATATTGCAGTTATTACTACAATAATTACAATTTGCTTTTTCCATTTAAGCAACACACTCAATAAATCACTATTATCAAAATAATTTTCCATTATTGCTTGGTAGATTCTCTGAGATGATCAAATTTGCTAAAATTAATTTTACTTATATTTTCTATTGCAACAATAAATACAATTGCCAATAAGAATGAAGATAGCATCGAAACTATTACAATAAGCCATCTTACGGGATATGTTTTTTTCTCAGCAGGAACTGCTTTACTTACAACAAACTTATTCGATAACATTTGTTCAGCATCAATTTTAGCCTCAAGATATTTTTCTTTCAATTCAGATAATTGCTTTTTTTCATGTTCCAAATGATCACGTATTGATACATAAGCTCCACCGTATTCAGCTAAAATTTTAAGTTTCTCTTCAAGCATTTTTTCAGCATTGGTATTACCGGAAGCCACAGCTTGAGCATAAGCATCATTCATCACTTCTGATTGAGATTCATAATCAAAAACGCCTAGTTTTCGTAATATTTTTAATGAATCTTCTAAGACCTTTATTTCTTTATTAAGCCCAAAATAAGCTTCCTTTACAATTTTTAAACCTTGAACAGCTCTTTCTTTTTGCATCCTGTTTTTTACAGTATCAACCAAAGCTGCAATATTATTAGCAATATCGGAAGCCATTTGAGGATCTTTATCCAACACATCAATTTCAGCAGACATGTATTCCGTTTTATTGTAACTGATGTTATTATTAAACTCTTCCATTAAAGCTGTATTCTTAAACTCTTCTGCTGTCTTAATTTCATAATGATGTATCAAATCAAATTTTTTAATCACTTTTTCTCTAATCTCATCCGAATTTAATACTTGAATTAATTGTTCTACTTGGGCTTCTTCTCCAAATTCAAGAATATCTGAAGTTGAACCCGAATTATCACTAATTAATGCTTTTGAAATAGAGTTTGAAGAAGTTGGAAATAAAATAACCGTTGACTTAAACTTTGGGGTAATAAAATAGGGAAGTGAAAAAATAGAACTGGCAACCAATGCTACAATTTCAATTACAAGAAGGGGTTTCCACCAACGATAAAGAAAATGTAAAATATAACTTGAATCAAAAATATTAGTCGACCTATTTTCTTCCTGCATGCGTGCAATAACATTTTAAAAACAGAAGCGCAAAGGTAACTATTTTTAATATAAATGCCTAAACGTTTAGCCAAGAACTTAAGTCTCTATTAATCAGTTTTGAAGTAGCTAATATATCATTTTTATATAAGCCTGTTAAAAATATTTTTTCGGCTTTATTTAATTGGGGTAGCTCCTTTGATGTAAATAGCATTTCTTTTAATCCATTTTTTATAAAATGAGGTGTAATAACATGTAAGTTCTTTTTTAATCCCGAAGTTGTAAGTACTTGGTTAAATAATTTAAATTTGGGAATAGCAGCAGTATTGTGTTTTTGTTCTACAGAAAATTGAAATGAATCTATTTCAAGAAAAGCACAAATTTCTTTCATTAAAATAACAGAATCTTTTAAATCTTCATACAATAAAAATTTCAATTGCTGTTTTGGGAAAACCTTCTGATATGTTTCAATTTGTTGGGCATACATACCTAATTCAACATATTGTTCTGAAATTCCCCAACCCTTTGTTTTTTTATTTATATCTTCTTTTAAAGCAGGCATAAAATCTTTAGTAGTAAAAGAAAAACGAACAGCCATTAAATAATGAGAAAATGCTCTTTCGATAGGATTACGCAATACAGCAATAATTTTAGCCTGAGGATTATAATCAAAAATATTTTGAGCAGCATTTAATGAATAGAGATAGGATGTACTAAACTCTCCAATAGCTTTTTCATTTTTTACATTACTAAACAATTGTAAATATTGCTCTTTTTCTCTAACAAATGCAAGCTGAAGATGCTCTAGGGGCTTACGTTTAAAGTAATTATCTAAATCTGTAAATGTATTATTCTTAAAAGTTGCAGAAAACTTATTGGTATCAATATCTGTTGAGAAATAATTAGGTTCTTTTATCGAACTTACATAAACCTGAGGATGTTGCATTAAATAATGATACAACGATGTTGTTCCGGCTTTAACTGCTCCAATTACAAAAAAATTAGGTTTGTGTTTCATTTATATTAAGCCCTCACCCTGCCCTCTCCTCCTTCGACTCCGCTCAGGATAAACTCGGGGAGGGATGCTTGGAACTATTTTTTGTGTTAATTCGTTCAATTCGTATCTATTATTCCATTACAAAAACGCTATCGTCCAAAAATTATAGTGCTTTTTAATATAAATAGCCGCAATTAAATTCCAACACAGCATATTAACAGCGTTGGCAATGGCAGCTCCAATAATTCCCCAACGAGGTATACAAATACAACATAAAGCGAAATTAATTAGAGTAGCTATAATTACTATATTTTGCACAATTTTTTGTCTACCCGTCATGTTCAGTAATGTAAGTACGGAACCAAATACTACATTAAAGAGTTGGCTTACCGTTAAAATGAGTACCGTGTATAAAGCTTCATTTATCACATAATCTTTACCAAATATACCAAGAATGAATTTGGGAAATAAAAAAATCAATACCATAAACGGAAACGAAATAACAAACATCAATTTACTTGAATTACGTACCACATTTGCCAATCCTTCCTTATCATTTTTGGTATACAGTTCAGCAAACTTGGGAGCTACAATAGTATTTACTGCAAATAGTGCCATATTCGACACTCCTGCAATTTGCAAACCTGTTCGGTAAATGCCTACATAATCTTTGCTAACGTAATGACCTAAGATTAAAATATCGGTCCATGTCATTACAATAAATAAAAAGCCCGATAGAAACATGGGAAATACCATTTGTAGCAAACTCATCATGTGATTATTTGTAGCATCTTGAGCTATAATACTTCTAAAGCCCGAATGTTTCTGAAATAAAAAAACTCCCCATAAAGCCGTTATCCATATTGCAACAACAAAGGCAATAATGACCCAATTAACATGCGGAATTCTAATACCCATAAAGCAAATAAAAATCAATAGGGCCAAGCCAAATTGTGTGCCTTGCTGCAAATACGAAAATTCTTGAATTTTTTTCATGCCCCTTAATCCTTCTCCATGAATGGATATAATTGCCATAGGCAAAATGCATAAAGCGCCTAATCTAAATGCATTTAATAATAATTCATTGTTATAAAAATGAGCTAATAGAGGAGAAAATAGAAAGAGGGCCAGCGATAACAGTAATGACAAACCTACAACAAGTTTTAAAATTTGATGGTATAAACTTTTAGCTTTTTCTCGTTTGCCGGACGTAAAATTCTCGGCCATAATCCGTATCATGGCTACATCACAACCAAAAATACCAATTACAGAAACGATGTTTACAACAGGATAAAACAAAGAAAAAATACCCCAAGCTTCTGTATTCACATAGCGTGAAACAGCCATGTTAAATAAAAAAAACAACAGCACCCCTCCTATTTTAAATACAAAAGCAACAAAGCCCTTACCCAATACTTCCGAAAGCTGGGTATTGCTATTTATTTGTGTTTGGAGATTATTAATTAGTTTTTTAATCATATACAAAAGTAGAAGAAAACAATTATGCTCAAAAGTTTTTACTTTTACAGCATCTTAATCAATAAGAAACAAGATTTGAAAATAGCCATCAATACCCGACTTCTTTTAAAAAACCGCCTCGAAGGTATTGGTTGGTTTACCTATGAAAGTTTAAAACGTATTACTACCCAGCATCCCGAGCATGAGTTTTTATTTTTATTTGATAGGCCTTTTTCGGAAGATTTTATTTTTTCGAAAAATATTACGCCACTTGTTTTGTTTCCGCAAGCCAGGCATCCTTTTTTATACTATCTATTTTTTGAACATGCGGTGCCTGCAGTTTTAAAAAAACATAAAGCCAATTTGTTTCTGTCTCCCGATGGTTATTTATCGCTCTCCTCTCCTACTCCATCTATTCAGGTAATTCACGATCTAAATTTTGAGCATTATCCTGAAAATATTCCATTTTTTAACAGGCATTATTATAGATATTATTTCCCTCGCTTTGCACAAAAAGCAAAACGCATTGCCTGTGTTTCGGAATATACCAAGCAAGATATTGTAAAAACATACCATATTGCTCCAGAAAAAATTGATGTGGTATACAATGGCGCCAATGAAAAATATGCGCCTATAAGCAAATTAGAAATTGAACAGACTCAAAAGAAATATTCTCAAAATTACCCCTATTTTTTATTTGTAGGAGCGCTAAATCCAAGAAAAAACATTGGCAATTTATTTAGAGCCTTTGATGCATTTAAAAAATCACATTCCAGTAATTTTAAATTGGTAATTGTAGGTGAAAAAATGTTATGGACAAGCGATATTGAAAATGCATTTAACAACATGCAATTTAAAAATGAAGTAATTTTTACCGGCCATCTTAATCCTGATGAGCTTAAATACATTTATGCCTCTGCTCATGCCTTAACCTATGTTCCTATTTTTGAAGGTTTTGGAATTCCAATTGTAGAAGCGATGTATTGTGATGTTCCTGTAATTACGTCAAATGTAACCTCCATGCCCGAAATTAGCGGTAATGCCACTTTGCTTGTTGATCCATTTTCAATTGATTCTATTAAAAACGGGATGCTTGCCTTAGCAAAAGATGAAATGCTCAAAGAATCATTAATTAAAAAAGGCCGTATAAGGCGACAAGATTTTAACTGGCAAAAAACTGCTGATAGGTTGTGGGAGTGTATTTGCACAGTTCAAGGTTTATAAGTTGAGCATTGACAACGTATTCTTAAACTAGATTTTCAAACAATCTACAACAACATTCAACTTTATAACATTGAACATTGACCTAAAATGCTTTAAACTTCGTACCTTTGCGCTTTCAAATTTTCAACTACATCCATGAGCATTCTTCAAGTTAATTCCCTTTCTAAGTCTTATAGTGAAAAAGTCTTATTCAACAACATCACTTTTGGTATTGAAGAAGGAGAAAAAGTTGCCATTATTGCCAAAAACGGAAGCGGTAAAACTACATTACTCAATATTATTTGTGGCAAAGAAGAAGCTGATAATGGAGAGGTTGCTAAAAACAATGATGTATTAATTTCCTACTTATCTCAAAATCCGGAATTTGATGAAAACGCAACTATTGAAGAGGTAATTTTTGATGTTGACAATCCCATTTCAAAAGTGGTAAATGAATACGAGAGATTGATCAATTTACCTGATGCAGATAGTGATCAAGTTGCCGAGATTATTCAACAAATGGATAATTACAATGCTTGGGATTATGAGGCCAGGGTAAAAAGAACATTAGAAGTATTTAGAGTAAGTAATTTGCAACAAAAAATTAAAACCCTTTCGGGCGGACAAAAAAAACGCTTGGCTCTGGCTCAAATGTTAATTCATCCGGGTAATGTTGTAATATTGGATGAGCCTACCAACCATTTGGATATGGACATGATTGAATGGTTAGAAGATTTTCTTTCTTATGCACGAGTTACTTTATTAATGGTTACGCACGATAGGTATTTTCTCGATCGCGTTTGTACAAAAATTATTGAAATAGAAAGCGGCAAATTATACGAACACAAGGGCAATTATTCTTATTATTTAGAACAAAAGGCGCTGCGTGAAGCTGCATTTGAAAGTGAAACAGAAAAAGCAAAGAACTTATATAAGCGAGAACTCGATTGGATTAGAAAACAACCTAGAGCGCGCGGAACCAAAGCTAAATACCGTGTTGATGCTTTTGAAAATGTAAAAGAAAAAGCATTTCAAAAGCTTGATAAAGCACAAGTGCAATTAGATGTTAGAATGTCGCGCTTGGGAAGTAAAATTTTGGAGATAGATCACCTTTCAAAAAAATACGGAGCCCTAAATATTATTAAAGATTTCTCTTATGTTTTTAAAAGAGGAGAAAAAGTAGGTATTGTAGGAAGAAATGGAGTAGGCAAATCTACTTTTTTAAAAATGGTAATGGAACAAGAACGGCAAGATTCCGGAACCATTACTCCAGGAGAAACCATTGTTTTTGGCTATTATTCACAAGATGGTTTATTACAAAAAGACGACATGCGCATTATTGAAGTAATCAAAGAAATTGCGGACGTAATTCCATTGGGTGATGGCTCCCAAATTACAGCATCACAAATGTTGGAGCGATTTTTATTTAATAAGAATATGCAGCATTCTTATGTTGCAAAATTAAGTGGTGGTGAAAAAAGAAGACTGTATTTGCTTACCGTACTCATGAAAAATCCTAATTTTTTAATTTTAGACGAACCTACCAATGACCTCGACTTGCTTACATTAAATGTATTGGAAGATTTTCTTGAAGATTTTAAAGGCTGTTTAATGGTTGTTTCGCATGATAGGTATATGTTGGATAAATTAACCGATCATCTCTTTATTTTTGAAGGCAATGGAATGATAAAAGATTTTAGTGGCAAGTACAGCGATTTTAGAAATGAACAATTAGAAAAAGAAGAAGAAGAAAAAGCATCAAAAGACAAGTCGAATAAGCCCATAGAAAATACAAAAACTACTATTACTGCTCCCAAAAAATTAAGTTTTAATGAGCAACGTGAATACGATTCTCTTGAAAACGAAATTGCAAAACTAGAAAACGAAAAAGTGCAATTAACAGAACAAATTGGAAACGAAGCTGATTTTCAAAAAATTCAAAAATACTCAAGCCGTTTAGTTGAAATTGCAAAATTAATTGAACAAAAAGCCGATCGTTGGCTTGAATTAGGTGAAAAAATTATGTAAACTATTTAGAAGAGTTTAATCATTATCAAATGAACCCTTCCTGTTTCTGTACTTTTGAGTAAATTCAAAAATCTGTTTTAATATCTTTTGATCTGATTCTGAAAGTTCAATAGACCGCCTTTTCATAACAGCGTTTGCAACTTCAAATGCTTTAGTAATCTTGTATTCAGTAAAACCATCTGCTCCTCCCCATGAAAACGAAGGGATAAATTTAGAAGGAAATCCACCACCAAATACGTTTGCAAAAACTCCTACAACCGTACCTGTATTAAACATGGTATTGATGCCACACTTAGAATGATCTCCCATAAATAATCCGCAAAATTGAAGACCGGTATCGATAAATTTATCTCGGGTATAATTCCAAATTTTTACGTTGGAATAATTATTTTTTAAATTAGAGTTATTGGTATCAGCACCTAAATTACACCATTCGCCAATTACAGCATTTCCTAAAAAACCATCGTGTGCCTTATTTGAGTACCCGAAAATAACCGAATTATTTATCTCCCCTCCCACTTTACAATGTGGTCCAATGGTAGTAGCTCCATATATTTTAGTCCCCATTTTTAAGGTAGAGTGCTCGCATAATGCAAACGGCCCTCTTATCATAGAGCCTTCCATTACTTCAGCATCTTTAGCAATATAAATTGGACCTGTACTCGTATTTAAAATTGAACCTTCAACAACAGCTCCTTTTTCAATGTATAATTGATTTTCATTACCAATTAATTTATTGGAACTACTTAATTTTTGAGATTTTATTTTTTTAGGTAGTAAAGCGAAATCAGATTGAATACACAAATCATTTTTACTAAAAATATCATATGCATTACTAATTACCTCTAATTTAGAATTGCATTCTATTTTTTTGATTTTAGTATCAAAATAAGATTGAAGTGCTGAATGGTTAAGATTTTCTTTTCCAATATTGCATGCTACAAATGTTTTACCGCCTTGTAATCCGGATCCTTTTTTCAATAAAAAAATTTGCTCTACAACATTTTGGCTTGGAAAAACGGAAGCATTAATAATCACATTATCTTCTTTAGATGCAAACTTGGCGATAAATTTTTCTGTTAAATAATCTTCTGTTAAAATTGAAACTTTTTTCCCTAAATAATGCTCCCATTTTTCTCTAATGGTTGTAATCCCTATTCTTATATCAGCAACAGGGCGCGTAAATGTAAAAGGCAATAGATTATTTCTTGTTTCGGTATCTGCTAGAATGAAGTTCATATTATTATAATTTTTACTCCTTTTAACTCGCTCTCCTTTGGAGTACCTGTCCCTATTTCTCGGGAGGGTTAGGGAGCAATGTCATTAAGTTAAGAGATTAATAGTTTGTAATACATAAGGTTAAAGAATCCTAAAAATAGGGGTCTTTATGATTCACCAAAACCCAACCTTATGATAAATGCAAACATAAAAATAATTGAAGACTTAAAAGAATATATAAACACTAAAAGATGATGATATGTATTAAAAAAATGCCAACTGCAACCTTTACTAGAAGTATACGTATAAGGCTCATGTAAAATTCATTTGATGAAGCATTTTTTTACGTTTGTCTTCTTATTTTATTCTTGTTTAGCGTTTTCTGCCAGTAACCGTTACTGGGTTGCAGGCTCAACGGCTAATTGGAATAATACTGCTAATTGGGCCACTACTACAGGTGGTGCTGGTGGTGCTTCTGTGCCTGGAACAGCTGATGCTGTTATTTTTGATGGGAATGGATTAGGAAGCTGCAATATTGATATTAATGCTAGCGTAACAAGTATTAATATGAGTTCTGCCTATACCGGCACTCTAACACAAAATTCAGGAATTACTATAGCAACTTCAGGTGCTTTTACTATTTCAGCAGGTATTTTTATAGGTGGAAATAGCAACATAGACATTAATGGAACCTTTTCTTTAGCAGGAGGAACATTTACTTCTACAAGTAGCACTTTATATCAATCAGCAAATATTGTACAAACCAGTGGAGCATTTAATCACAACAATGGAACTATTGTTTTTGACGGAACCAACAATATTAACGTTAACGCCAATGTGATCATTAATTTTTACAACATAACCATTAATATGGGAGGAAATACGAACTATGTTAAGGTAGCCACAAATGATGTTATGGCTGCATTAAATGATATGGTTCTTAGCAATGGTTTATTAAATCAACAAAATACAGGAGCTTCTGTTAAAGCCTATAATAATGTAACGGTACAAAATACATGGGATGGAGGGACCTGTGATATAGAATTTACAGGAACAGCAACAACACAAAACTTTGATTTAACAGGAGCTACTGCATTATTTGTTGGAGATATAAAAATTAACAAAGCCAGCGGAACAGTAAAATTAGTATCAGCACTTACAACAACAGGTGTTTTATATGTTGGTAGCGGAGAATTGAATACAAATACATTTGCATTACGATGCAATGGCGCATACAATCAATCAGGTGGTACACTTACATCTGGTTCATCTTCTTTAGAATTTAATAGCAATCTAACATTTAGTGCAGGAACTTTTAATGCAACTACAAACACAACTTATATTGTTGGAAATTTCACACAATCCGGTGGAACATTTAATCACAATAACGGTACAATGTATTTTAATGGTTCTACTAGTGCAACAGTTGATGCCATTTCTTCTATTACGTTTTACAATGTAACTGTTAATAAAGGTTCCAGTTCCTATTACTTGAGACCAGCAAGTAATGACACAATACTGGTTTCAAATTCACTCACCTTAATAAATGGCTTGCTTAATCAGGCAAATGCAAGTGCAACTGTAAGGGTATATGGCAATACAAGTGTACAAAGCACCTGGGGCGGAGGAACTTGCGACATAGAATTTACAGGATCAAAATTAGTTCAAGATTTTGATTTAACCGATGCAACAGCATTGTTTGTTGGAGATATAAAAATTAATAAATCGGTTGGAAAACTTAGATTGTTATCATCTCTTACAACAAGCGGATTATTAACTCTTGCTTTAGGTGAACTGGATGTAAGTATAGATACGCTAACATGCAATGGAGCCTATACTCAATCGGGTGGTACATTAACTTCAGGTGCTGCTGTTTTGGATTTTAATAGTACGGTTACTCTTAATGGAGGTATATTAAATGAAAGTTCAGCTACCACATATATGGCTGGAAATTTTACGCAACCGGGAGGAACATTTAATCATAATAATGGAACATTGTATTTTGATGGTTCTTCAAATACAACAGTTGATCCTGTTTCTTCTATTACATTTTATAATGTAATCATAAATAAAGGAGCCAATAATTACTACTTACGTCCTGCAAGTAGTGATGTTATGATTGTGTCTAATAATTTAACCTTGATAAATGGATTACTCAATGAAGGTAATGCAGCCGCATCCACTCAAGTGAGCGGAAATGTAACGGTACAAAGTACATTTGACGGAGGTTCTTGCGATCTTGAATTTACAGGCACCACAGCTACTCAAAATTTTGATTTAAGTGGAGCATCAACATTATTTCTTGGTAATATAAAAATTAATAAAAGTAGCGGAACTGTAAAATTATTATCTGATTTTACTGATGCAGGAACATTTACCTTAGCTTCCGGAACATTTGACATGAATACGCATCCCTTTACTTGCACAGGTGCGTTTAGCCAATCAGGAGGAACATTTATTTCCGGTGCGGCTGCTTTAGATTTTAATACTTCTTTTACCTTAAGTGGAGGAACTTTTAATGCTCCTTCAAGTACATTTAATTTAAATGGAGCATTTACACACACTGCAGGCGGAACATTTATTCATAATAATGGAACTGTAATTTTTGATCCTACATCAAATGTAACTTACAATGTAAACAATGTAGATAATTTTTACAATGTTACTTTTTTTGGTAATACGGATACAAGATCAATCACTATTTCTGCAAATGATACACTTCGCACAAATGGAAAATTTACTTTCCAAAATGGAACCTATACACTTGGATCAAGTGCTTTTATTGACATAAAAGGAGGATTAGATTTTCAAAGTACTTGGGATGGAAATGCTCCAAATGTTACATTTAGCGGAACAGGAAATTTTACACTCGAAGGCACAAAAATATTTACGGGAAATCTTACCATTAATAAAATAAGCGGAGTAGTTCAATTAGCTAATAATTTTGAATTAGGTAGTAGCGCTATTTTAACTTTAACGAATGGCAAACTTGATTTAAATTCTAAAAAATTAATTATTGATAATTCGGCCACAAATGCCATACAACGTACCAGCGGATATATAACAAGTGAAGCTACTGATGTTTCTGCAAAAGTACTTTGGTTTATTAATACAACTACGGGGAACCATATTTTCCCATTTGGTGATGCTTCCGGAAATTACATTCCATTTGAATTTAATGCAACTGCAGGAGATTTTGACACCGTTAAAGTAGCCACCTACGATTCTCCTAATAATTCCACTTTACCTCCTACTGTTGGCTTTTGTAATGGAGAAGCCAATGTTGTTGATCGCTTTTGGCAAATTGATAAAACCGGAGCTTCGGGTACTGCAACCGTTAAATTTACTTATACCGGTTCAGAATCTCCTGCTAATGGAGAAGATGATTTAAAAGCCCAAAGATGGAACAGTTCTACTAGCAATTGGGATCCTCCTTTAACCGGCCAAACTAACGATGCATCAGCCAATACAGTTACAGTAACCGGAATATCGAGTTTTTCTCCATGGGGAATTGCAAGAGGTTCAAATCCTCTGCCGGTAGAGCTTATTTCTTTTGATGCCAAATGCGAAAAAAACAAAGTTAATATTGAATGGCAAACGGCTTCTGAAATTAATAACGATTATTTTGTTGTAGAAAAAAGTACAAACGGAATGGATTATACTGAAATGTACAAATATGATTTAGATGACAATGATGCGAACAGCAATGTTGTAAAGCTTTATTCTGTTATTGATTATGATCCCTATTCGGGTACATCCTACTATCGCTTAAAACAAGTAGATTTAAATGGAGCATTTGAACTATTTGCACCTGTAACCGTAAACTATTCTAAAGAAGGGCTATTTGAACTAATATCAATCTTTGCCGATTATGATACTAAAACAATTGAAATTACTTACAACAATACTTCAGATGAAGCAGTAAAAGTATTGCTCTATAATCAAAGTGGGCAAGTAATTATTCAAAAAAACATTGAAGCCAATACAGGTTATAATACGGAAACCATTATTTATCCTACTTTAAAAGATGGCGTTTATTTTCTTGAATTAATTAATTCAAAACAAAATCTTACTACTAAAATGTTTTTGCACTAATTTTTTACGGCCTATCTTTTTAAGGGTTCTAATTTTACGAAAACAACATCACAATATCTTCTCTTGATAAGCTCTTTAAAAATCCCGCTTCGGAACTAATCAATTCGCTTGCTAATTGTTTTTTGCTTTCTTGTAAAGTCATTATTTTTTCTTCAATGGTGTCTTTACAAATCATTTTATAAGCAAATACTTTTTGTGTTTGGCCAATGCGGTGGGTACGATCTATGGCTTGCTGTTCAACCGCAGGGTTCCACCATGGATCAACAATGTAAACATAATCGGCTTCGGTAAGGTTAATTCCAAATCCTCCGGTACGGAGGCTGATTAAAAACACACGACAATTGGGATCTTGTTGAAAATGCTCAACTCTTTCTTTTCTATCTTGTGTGCTTCCATCTAAATATTCATAACCAATTTTTAGCTCTTCTAATTTTCCTTTAATTAAAGCAAGCATTTTTAAAAATTGCGAAAACACCAATATTTTATGATTGCCTGTATTTTCTTGTATTTCTCTGCTAATTTCTTCCAACTTTACTGATTCTATACCAAAATCGCCATCGTCACTTAATAATGCAGGAGAATCACATATTTGACGTAATTTTAACAAACCTTCCAAAACATGCATACGCGATTTATTCATGCCTTCGGTATCTATCAAGCCTAATAATTTTTCTCGGTATTCATTTTTAAATGCTTCATATACCTTACGCTGGTCAACACCCATTTCGCAATACAAAGTCATCTCTGTTTTTTCAGGTAATTCTTTTGCAACTTGCTCCTTGGTTCTTCTTAAAATAAATGGAAAAATCAATCTTCTTAATTCTTCAGCCTTATCTTTATCCCTACGGGCATCAATGGCAGAAGAATATTCCATTTTAAATAATTCCATACTGCCCAACATACCCGGATTGAGAAAATCCATTTGTGAATACAAATCAAATGTATTATTTTCTATAGGAGTACCCGTTAATACCAATCTGTTTTTTGCACGCAACAATTTAACTGCTTTTGCAATTTGCGAAGTAGGATTTTTTATTGCTTGCGATTCATCCAAAATAATATAGTTAAATTGAAATCGAGAAAGAATTTCAATATCGGCTCTTACAGAACCATACGTAGTTAAAATAATATCAAACTCCTTAAAATTACTTAATGATTTATCTCTCTCAATTCCCTTATATACATGAATATTTAAACTAGAGCAAAATTTTTCAACCTCCTTACTCCAGTTAAAAATTAAAGTGGTGGGTACTACCACCAAATTAGTAGTGTGCTGTGATTTATTAATTTCTTTCTGGTGAGCTAAAAAAGTAATCATCTGAAGGGTTTTTCCTAATCCCATATCATCTGCCAAACAACCTCCCCAACCAAACTCATCTAAAAAATTTAACCAATTAAATCCTTCTTTTTGATAATCTCGTAAATCGGCAGTAATTTTTTTAGGGAGTTTTAATTTTTTTATTTCTTTAAACTCTTCCAGGCGTTGCCTTTTTTCTATTAATTCAGCTTGCACTTGCACATCATCAATTTCGTCATACAACTGATCAACCAATGTAAAATGCAATTTAGAAACTTGTATACCATCTTCTTTTACAGTTCCTAATTTAAATAATGCACTGTATTTTTTTATCCACTCCTCGGGCATAATACCTAGGCTTCCATCATCCAACACTACATAATTTTGCTTGTTTACCAATGCTTTTTTTACATCTTTAATTTTTACTGCCTGATCGCCAAAAGAAATTTCAATATTTACATCAAACCAATCAATACCCGAAGAAGCAGAAACCCTTACGCTAGGCCTATTGGTATTGTATTTAAACTTACTGAGTTCTTTAAAACCTAATACAGGAATTTGTTTTTCTCGCAGTTTTTCAAAAATGCTTAAAAATTTTCCACCCGTTAGCAAATCATTAATTTCAACATAAAAAAAACCGCGCTCTTTTTGTCGAGCAAAGTCTGTATGCAGAGAAGTTAAGAAATCGAGTTTTTCATTCTCATATACTTTATCTCTGTATAGTTTATGTAATTTTCCGGCTTCTTCATAAATAATATACGATTGTTCTCCGGCAGCCACTTCTCTTGTTTTATATTCAAAAGCCGGAGTAAACAAAAGAAAATTATCTAATTCTCTTAAATATAATTTTATTTCGGGTGTAGCCTCTTCTTCTTCAATAGAAACAGAACTTAAATTCATGGTTACATTAAAATCTTTTTGTAAGGGAATAATTACATTTTTTAAAAATGTTAACAAATCATTTTTTACAATTTTCGAAAATGCATTGCGATTAAAATAATTAAAAGTTTGTGCATGATACAGATCTGTAAACGTATATAAAACATCATCATTGCTGATGATAGAATAATCAAGTTTTTTTATTTCGCTAAGAGGAATTTGCCTATCATTTAATTTTACAAACGCTTTAAATTCAACAAAATTTTTCGCTTCAACCAAACTAAAATGAAGAACGGGAGCTTGCTTAGATATTTTTATTTCGTTCAAACTTCGGGTTTGAATATTTTGTTTGTTTTGAATCAGAAAAACTTTTTTGTCTTTCAATTTATCGAATAATTCCATTGTTAATTCGATAATGTATTTTCTTACTGCATCAATCTCTTGTTCTGTAAAAGAATTTAGGCTGATGAATGAAAGACCTACATTTTCTTCTTCATTCAACAATTCTTTTTGAGTAAAATAATCTGTTAATCCTTGATACGACAATAAAAACCCCAAACGAATCAATTGATGATCTACCTCTTCCATTTTGGGAAGGTTACGGGTACGAAACTCATAAAAACTTTTTAAGTTTTTTAATTTCCCCGATTGGGCATCAACATTACCCACAAGTGGAATTAACTCAAAAGAAGGTAAATGATTATCGTTTGAAGATGTAAACCATAAGCCATAAGCAATGGCAGTTTCATCATTGTTTTCTATTTTATGATGTTGCTCCGGAATAGTAGGATCAGAACTTACTTTATATTTTTCAAAAATGGTTTGCCATGTATTAAATGAGCTAATTTTTTCAATAGCCGGATCTTTTTTTATTAAGCATAGCTTGCCGTTCATTATTTTAAAATCAAATAATTTATCAAGGTCCGGACTTTGTAAATCATAACCATATTCGGCAAGCAATTGTTTTTTTTCTTCAGTCCAGTCTTTTAAATAATAAAAAGCATATTCGTCATATCTGTTTTTGATGTGCAATAATGCCGTTACTTTATGTACACATAATTTATGAAAAGGATCTTCGCAACCGCATGAAGTAATAATTGTATTTTGATCACGCTTTAAGGCTACTTCAAAAGTTTGTGTTTTAGAAGCTATCTTATAAACTGCTGTTTCATTAGCCGTAGAAAGCAAAATAACAGAAAGATTATTCTTCATGGTTAATGCTTCTTTCCATGCTTCTGCCGAACAATTTTCTTTAATTAAAGCATCTGTAATAACAGGAGAATTTAATACCGTATGCGATTGATTGTTTACCGCATTTTGAGTTTTAAGATGCGTTAAGATTAATTCTTCTGACAAAGCGATAAGACCCGCAACACGGTGTTTGCAAATTCCATCCCAATCATAAGGACAATTGCAAGTAGTAGAAATTGAAGAAGAAAGGAAATCAGTAATTTCTACTTTATAAAATCGTCTCGAAAAATCTTCACTTTGAACTTTATACTCTGCTTTTTGAGAATTGGCATCCCAAAATAAAAGTTCACCTTTTTTGGCCTTAACCAATTTGCGACCTTTTGAAAGGCTATTAGGTACAGCATTGGCAATTAAATAATCGTGTATGTATGTTGAAGCAGTAGTTGTATCCATCTTTGGGTATAGGCAATTTGCAAAGATAGCAAAATACCCATTGCATGGAAACAACTCTTGGGCAAATTTAATTAATTACGCTTGAATTGAAACTGATCGGCAACAAACCCAAATTGAAATTGTGTTAGATTTTTAAAGAAATAAGAATTGTAATCATCTTGCCCCGATCTCAAACGACAAAAGAACCCAAAATTAGACCGCCAATTGGGTTTAAACTGCACCTCAGCATTTAGCATGTATCTTGGTAATACTTCCGGATTTTTAAATTCTTGTAAGAAGTTTCCTTTAGGCTGATTTAAAACATACATATAGTTTATTAAAAATCTTAAGTCTGAACCATTTAATAATTTTATTGAGGATGCTATTTTTTGTTGAGATGAGTAGGACAGCCATATACGATTGCGACCAAAATTTTCACTTAAAGGATCTATCATGGCTCCGGCAACCTCAAAACCCATAAGCGAATCAGGAATATGTTTTTCAAAACCAATACCCATATCATACTTCACCGGAAATTTTCCATTGGATTGGCGAAAAGTGTGATACCAAAAAAATTGTAAATAGTGTGTTGAAAAATTACCATTTTCAAGATTTAATTGAGATTTACCAATAATATTGGCCGACTTTCCGTTTGAATGATGATTCAATGAAATCATAAAAGTATTTTTAATATCTCCACTGCTTTTATCTCTTAAAAACCCAAAATACTTTAAGTGTACCAAATAAGAAGGAGGGACAAGAGGAACAGAATGCGTATAAAGCATTCTAATATGTACTTCAGAAGAAACAGTCATAGCCGAAGTATACAATTTAGGCTTCGATACATTATTATAAATAGTAAAGGCTGGCGCCAATTGAGCTTCAAAAACCAAATTGGTATCTTTTGCATAAGCATACTTGCCATCAATGTTATAGAAATAGGTTTTTTCCATATAATCGGGCAAATTAACAACGGCATTTGTTGAATGTATAATTTGGGGTTCTATAGTTAAATTAGCAGATTCGGCCTCGGTTGATGTTGTTTCTGTACTACCTGTTGAGGATGTAGAATCAATTGTATTTACACCAACTGTATTATTAGAAGCAGTATTGACAGATCCATTAGTGCTTGCATTGGCTAGCATTATTGAAGCTGTTGTTACAAAACATGCGAATATAAGGATGTATAAGTGTCTCATTACATGTTAATTATTTGTTTATTTAACCAGATTTACACATCTGATTTATAAACATTTAACACATATACGAAATTTATACGAAAAAGGTTATAGTAAAATGAAAGATTTTTTCAAAAAAATGACTTAAAAAAAATCAGAGCAGAAATATTATCCTTAGAGCCTCCTCTTAATACTTTTTATTAAATACCGATGCATTTAAAATAGAATTTTTTCAAAAACAAATTTCGTCATATTGTATTTTTGAGTATCATAAATACAAGCCTCATACGATTGAACAGAAACAATACCTTTAATTACACTAGTTAAAAAAACTTCATCAGCATTTTTTACTTCTTCAATAGAAATTGGTTTTTCAATAAGCATAATATTGTTTTTCTTCGCCAATGCAATTACATTATTTCTCATTACTCCTTCTAAACAGCCTTGATCAAGAGAAGATGTATAAAGTATTTTTTCTTTTACAATAAAAATATTTGAACCAATTGCTTCTACAATGTTGCCAGATTCATTTACTAATAAACAATCATCTACATTTTGCTCTCTAGCATAAATACCAGCTAATACAGAATATAAAGCATTCGATGTTTTTAAATTTGATAAAATGTTTTGTGGCTTTTTAATTTCTGCATACAGGCCAAGCTTTATACCAATTTGATTTAATTCGTAGTTTTTATTGGCTAATGCAGTAGTTTCAATTGTATATTGAGCATCATTAGTATTGGGAATATAACCCTCCCCTACTCCATCTCTATAAACTTGTAAACGTATTTTGCAGGAATGCGAGTGCTTGTTTTGTTGGGAGGTTTGAAGAACTATATTTTTTAAGCCCGCACCCCAGCCCTCTCCCAAGGGAGAGGGTGCATCCCCCTTACCCCCTTCAAAGGGGGACATCTTAAGAATTTGCATTCCTTTTTGTAAACGAGCCAGGTGTTGGTCGAAGAAAAGAATTTCTCCATCTACCATTTTCATGGTTTCGAATAATCCATCTCCGTAACGGAAAGAACGATTAGAAGATTTTAGTTCAATGTTCAAAGTTTGGGAGTTCAATATTGAGTTATGTTCTAAAATATTTTTCTTTTTATAAAAATTACTACTTTATTGAGCCAACGCATATACTTCAACTTTGCACAGCCAATGTCGTTTTTTAAGGAGAAATGCTTTGTTGATCAGCTAATCCCGAAGGGATTAAATTTGAATAACCTCTGATGAAATCAGGGGGAAATGCAAACAAATTTGTTGAACCCCTGAGGGGTTCAATAATCAACAATCAAACTCTTACCTCCGATTTTATCGGAGGCTATTGATATTAAAGCCTTTCAGGCTTAAATAACGACATTGTTATTCGAGGTCGAAATACCAAGCTTATTATTTATATTTTTTGAATAAACACAATTGTATTTCCATCTGGATCTATAACAGAGGCTATTTTACTTTTATCTGTACAATTGATATCTCCTTTTAATTTCCCACCAAAAGCTTTTACATCTTGTACTGTCTTTTCAATATCTGCTATTACATAATCAAATTGATGACGATTTTGTTCTGCTTTTACGCCTGCAATGGCATTTGGACAGATAAAATATTTATCTCTCCAATTTTTCCGCTATACATACCATGTGCCTTTTTTTCCAAACTAGCATTAAATACTTTATTATAGAAAACTACCATTTGCTCAATATTGTTTATAGCAATTGTTATTTTTCCAATTTTAAAATCAGTATTATCCATAATAAAAAATCTATTCTTTTGTTGCAATGTAAATATCTACTTCAGCATTATTAGGGTCTTGTGATTTTTTACCGTAAACTTCATAGTCGGCAGTATAGGCTCTGTTGAGTTCTTTATCTTTGCTCCAAATATCTTTCCATGTAGCCATAATTACATCAGGCATTTTTCCTTTTGCAGTATATTTTACAAAACTTCCTGATTGAATTTGTTTGCCTTCAAAACCATTGGGAATGGAATCAAGTGATTTCACTTTACAGCCAATTATTGTAGTATACTCATCCGTATAATCAGATTTATAATTGGTATAAACCGCATAAACATCATCACTCAACTTATTTGGGATTTTAGAAATACAATTTTCAGCATAAAATTGATGCCATAATTGTCCTAAATCAGTCATGGCCATTCCATCTTTATTGGTTGTTCTTACAGAAATACCAATTACATTAAATGATTCTTGTGTCATTTTATTTTCTGTATTTTTTGATTGCAGATTGCAAGCGATAAAGGTTGAAAATAGTATAAAAGAAAATAATAATTGTTTCATTTTAGGTTATAATTATACTAGCGGCAGAGCCGCAAAATATTTGTAGAATTGATAGTCGTAAAATATTTAAAGGTGCATCGCACCGAAATATTTTTATTGTTTACCATTATTTTATGTTTCGGTGCTACGCACCTTGTTAGTTATAATGATTATTCCTCTACAAATATTATGCGGCTCTGCCGCTTTTTATTTAATTCAACTTTATAGCCTCTCCTATTTTTTCAGGCAGCAAGGCATATTCAACTACCTCTTGCATGTTGCGTACATACTTAAATTCCAGTCCGCTGATGTAGTCTGCTTTTATCTCTTCAATGTCTTTGCGATTGTCTTCACACAAAATAATTTCTTTTATATCTGCTCTGCGTGCAGCAAGAATTTTTTCTTTAATGCCACCTACAGGAAGTACGCGTCCACGAAGGGTAATTTCACCCGTCATAGCAATTTTTTCTTTTACTTTGCGCTGTGTAAAAGCAGAAACCAAAGCAGTGAGCATGGTAATACCTGCCGAAGGACCATCTTTAGGGGTTGCACCTTCTGGCACATGCATGTGAACATTTAATTTTTCAAACACTTCTTCATTTATTCCCAACGCAGCAGCGTGAGATCTTACATATTCTAATGCAATAGTTGCAGATTCTTTCATCACATCACCTAAATTTCCGGTAAGTGTTAATCCTCCTTTGCCTTTACTCAAACTCGTTTCAATAAACAAAATATCGCCACCCATGGCAGTCCAAGCAAGGCCGGTAACAACTCCAGCAACTTCATTGCCTTGGTATTTATCTTTATACATTCTTGGTGGACCAAGAATTTCTTCTACTTCTTTTATACTAAGCTCAGCATTAAAAACTTCTTCAAAAACAATTTTTTTAGCAATGCCTCTGATCACTTTTGTAATCTTTTTTTCTAATGATCTTACTCCCGATTCTCTTGTGTATCCTTCAATAATTTTTTCAATTACTCCATCAGTAAAAATCACTTGGCCTTTTTTTATACCATGTGCTTCTAATTGTTTTGCGATAAGATGTCGCTTAGCAATTTCAACTTTTTCTTCAACTGTATAGCCTGTAACTTCAATCACTTCCATTCTATCGCGCAAAGCAGGTTGAATGGTGTTTAAAGAATTAGCTGTAGCAATAAATAATACTTTCGATAGATCGTAATCTAGTTCAATATAATTATCATTAAAAGTTGTGTTTTGTTCCGGATCTAATACTTCAAGCATAGCCGATGAAGGATCTCCATGTGAACTATAAGCCAATTTATCAATTTCATCCAATACAAAAACAGGATTGGATGTTTTTGCTTTGCGAATGTTTTGCATAATTCTACCGGGCATAGCGCCAATGTATGTTCTGCGATGACCACGTACCTCTGCTTCATCATGCACACCACCCAATGATAAACGCACGTATCTTCTATTCAATGCTTTTGCAATTGATTTTCCAAGAGAAGTTTTTCCAACTCCAGGAGGGCCTACCAAACAAAGGATTGGTGATTTCATATCTCCTTTTAGTTTAAGAACAGCCAAATATTCAAGCATTCTTTCTTTTACTTCTTCAAGGCCATAATGGTCTCTATCTAAAATCTTTTGTGCACGTTTTAAATCAAAATTATCTTTAGTATAATATTGCCAAGGTAAATCTAAGAGCAACTCCACATAATTTCTCTGAACAGAATATTCAGCCATATTGGGATTCATGCGCCCCAATTTATCAACTTCACGTTTAAAAACTTCTGCCACTACTTTTGTCCATTTCTTTTTTGCGCCTTTTTGTCGCAATGCTTCCACTTCTTTTTCATGCGTATTAGCACCCAATTCTTCTTGAATGGTTTTTAATTGCTGGTTTAAGAAATATTCACGCTGTTGTGCATCAATACCTGTTTTTACTTTATTTTGAATTTGATTTTTTAATTCGAGCATTTGCAATTCACGCGTAAGCAAACTGAGTAGCATTGTGGCTCTTTCTTGCAAACCCGGTAACTCAAGCATTTGTTGTTTCTCTTCCACTTTTGCATTCATGTTTGAAGAAACAAAATTGATGAGAAAAGAATGGCTCTCTATATTTTTGATTGCAAAACCCGCTTCAGAAGGTATGTGTGGCGATTGCTTAATAATTTGCAGGGCTGTATCTTTCAATGAACTTACCAAAGCCAAAAATTGCTTATCACCTTTTTCAGGTTTGGTTTCTTCAAAAGCAGTTATGGCAGCCTTTAAATAAGGTTCTTCTTCAATGGCAGCACCTAATTGAAAACGCTTACGGCCTTGAATAATAATAGTTGTACTACCATCGGGCATTCGAAGCATTTTAATAATGTAGGCAATGGTTCCTATTTTATTTAAATCTGTATATAGAGGATCTTCTTTAGTAGAATCTTTTTGAGAAACCACTCCAATCATTTTTTGTCCTTTATAAGCATCTTTGATAAGCTTAATGGATTTATCTCTACTCACTGTGATGGGAATAACAACTCCAGGAAAAAGAACTGTATTGCGCAATGGCAATATGGGCAATACTTCGGGAGTTTGTTCGGCATTCATTTGCTCTTCGTCAGAGCTTGTAAGTAGTGGTATAAATTCAGCCTCTACACCATCATCATCTATTATTGGAGAAAGATATTCAGTCATATTTTGTATGTTATAAAATTCAGTCAAAATGTCAGCAAAATAGAAATAAACCCTAAGTTTTTAACGAAGGTTCCTATAAGTCAATATATATGCCAATACCAAAGTTCAAAGTTTAAAAGTTCATGGTTTAATGTTGGGTAAAAGATATATGCTGAAATTTCAGGTTTGAAAGTTCAACATTAATGTTAAAGAATATTGGGAGATTATAAATAGTATGCCTAATGCAAACACTATTTTAATTCTCTATTGAAGACGGTTGTAACTCTAAAGGCGTTTTTAATCTATTGCTTTGGTCAAGTGCTTGGGTATGTTCATTTACAATATATTTTGCAATTGTAAAAGTTTCGTCACTTCCCATTGAAGAACTTCCTGCAAGTATAATATTACCATTGCTTTCAATGGCAATTGCATTACAATAATCGTTAGAAGTAGTAATGACTGTAGTAGTTTCTCCATCTGTATTAAATGTTTCATCCATTGTTCCATCCACATTATAACAAGCCAAAACAAAATCATAGTCTGATCTATTATGAGCATAACCACCCACCATTATTTTTCCATTCGAAAGTAAAGCCAAAGATTTAGCTGTTGTTCCTTCATCTCCAATAGAAGTTGTTACTATTCCAGATAGGCCAAAAGAATTATCAGGCAATCCATTTGCAGTATACCTGAGTAATACAAATGAATAATTATAGGTACTATAAGAATATCCTGCCACTACAATTTTTCCATCGCTTTGTACTCGAACAGCATTTCCTGCATCATAAGCTCCATCTATATCTATAGCAACTTTTCCAGATCTGTTAAAGGAGCTATCTAAACTACCATTTGAGTTGTAACGAAGTAATGCAATGTCTTTATCTTTATCATTAAAGGCATATCCTGTAACTAGTATTTTGCCGTTTACATCAATAGCAATTGACTCGCCATTATCATTGCTACCCTTAACATCAGTAATTGCTTTTCCATTTATAGCAAATGAATTATCAATGCTACCATCAATATTATAACGTACTAAAGCAAAATCATAATTATATCCATTGTCTGATCCTCCTGCAACTATTATTTTACCATTACTTTCAATGGCTATAGATTTACCATAATCGTTAAATTTACCAACGGCAGTAATAACCTTTCCGTGGTCTCCAAAATTTTGATCTAACGAACCATCCGTGTTATATCTTACCAATGCAAAATCAGAATTTTTGCCATTGGTTGAACTTCCTGCAAGCAATATTTTTCCATCAGTTTGTATGGCTAATGCTTTTCCATAATCAGAAAAACCACCAACATCAGTCATTACTTTACCATCAGCACCAAAATTTTGATCCAATGTGCCATCGGCATTGTATCTTACTAATGCAAAATCAAAATATAATCCTTTGTTAGATGAATAACCTCCCACAATAATTTTTCCGTCAGGCTGAACAACTACAGATTGTCCTATGGCTCCATTTTCACCAATGGAAGTGGTAATAATTCCATTAGTACCAAAATGATTATCTAGCTTGGTTTGCGCAAACAAATTATTAGCAGCTAGTAGAAGTAGTATAATGTTAATTATAGGATAAATTCTTTTCACAAATTGTGTTATAAAATTTAATCCTTTCTTGTTTATTACAGGCAAATTTACCTTGGGTAGTAAATCTGCTGCAAAGGTACAGTTTATTTTATGTATTTAAAATACATATTGATTTGAAAATCAAAATAAATGAAGGTATTTTTTCATTGCTAAACTTGTGAAATACCTATTTGAGTGAGTAAAAGTGGTGTTTTATTTATTTTATGCAGTATTTCCTACCCATACAAAATAATGTGGAAATACATTTTTTAGCTCTGGTATTGATGAAAATATACCATAAACACTAGATCCACTGCCACTCATGGAGCTATATAGAGCACCAAGATTATATAAGTTGTTCTTTATTTCAGCTATTTGCGGATAATTAGGAAAGATTGATTCTTCAAAATCATTTTTGATATTATTTTTCCATTCTTCAATTGGTAGGGATATTAAATCTTGAAGGGAAGTTTTAGGTTTTTTCGGAATTGTATTAGAATAAGCTTCTGCTGTACCAATATGAATGCAAGGATTTACCAATACAATAACATAATTGTGAAGAGATAAATCAATCTCCTCAAACTGATCTCCCTTTCCACTTGCAAACACAGTTTTATTTCTAATAAAAAATGCACAATCGCTACCCAATAAACGAGCATAATTTTCTAATGATTCAACACTTAAATTCAGTTCAAATAATTCATTCAATAGTTTTAAAGTAAATGCTGCATCAGATGATCCTCCTCCTAAACCTGCTCCAATTGGAATATTTTTAAGCAAACCAATATCAACAGGCAGAAGTTTAAAATCTTGTTTTAATAATTCATACGCTTTTACACAAAGGTTAGTACCCTTACCCGGAATTGAATTTCCATAAGAATTGAAAACGGTTTCTTTATTTTCAGAAAGCTTAATGATCTCAAGCGAGTCTTGTAGTTTGATAGGATAAAAAACAGTTTCAATGTTATGAAAACCATCTTTTCGTTTTTCTACAATAGTAAGGCCAATATTTATTTTAGCGTTGGGGAAGGAAAGCACAAGAAATAGTTTAAAGTTAAAAAGTTCAATGTTTAAAGTTTCAGTGAACTAGCCCTCTCCCCTCCTTCGACTTTGCTCAGAACAAGTTCGGGGAGAGCTGGAGAGTGGCCTATTTCTCAACCTGCAATGTTCCTCCTGTTACTTTGTATTTTAATTGCTCAATGGTTATTTCATTGCCTTCTACAAGCTTACCTAAATCTTTTGCATCATCATGAATGGTATAAATAGAACCTTTTGTTCGCTGGGCAATTGAAAGATAATCTTGTAAAACTTCATCGGTATCTTTTAATCCGCACAAAACAATTATTATTGGCTTTTTTAAACGTTTTAGCATGTTCATATCACGAACAGGAGCGTTATTATCGGCAATTAAAATAATTTGTTCATAGCCTTGCCCTAATGTTAAGCCACTAACGATTGCCTCAACATCATTTTCCGGAATATCTCCACCTTCACCAGCAGCCATGGCTTGCTTAATTGTTTTTTTTACTTTAGCATTTGAACTTCCATCACTATAATAAAGCCCTCCTGTTTGTCCAATTATTTTATCTTTAGGCTCTTTATTATCACCATCATTAAAAAAAACATATTGCCGTTTTTCTGTTATAAGGAGATGTTCATTATCCCATTTCATTAATTGGGCTGCATAAGGTTCCATGCCTGCAGTAACATCAGCAACAATTAATTTATTTTTCCATTCAGGATGTCGCCTAAAAACAGCTAATACTACTGTATCAGAAAAATCTGTTTTACCGGCTGCGTATGCATCGATATCAAATACCTGTTTATTGGCAGTTCCTTCTTTGGTAAATTGGCCACTCTTATCATACATTCTTATGGTGCCAACTAATTTATCTTTTGCATAAGTAGCTTCAGATTGTTTATTTCCGTTAGAATAATATAAAATTTCACTTCCGTCTTTTAATCCATTTTTATAATCAGTTTGGCTTTTAATGGTACGGTCTTCATACTTAACTGTTACTGTACCATCTAATTTTCCGGCTTTATAATACGATTCTTCTTGAACACATTTTCCCGATTTAAAATAAAGCATTTCAACTCCATCTTTTAAATCATTCTTATAATTTACTTCATGCTTGATATTGCCATTATCCCATTTTTCAACCCAAGCTCCTTGCTTTAGGCCTTTTTTGTCAGTATAGTTTACGGTATCGTCATCAACAATATCATACGTTTGAGAAAATGCAAAAGAAGCATTTAATAAAAATAAAAAAATGAGAAAGTTCTTCATATAATTTTTTTTTAGACGCTTTCCCGATATATCGGGACTCAGCGTGACAAATGAAAATAGTTAACGTAAAATTAAAGATAATTTCTTAGCTTTTTAAGAGGCTTTGTTCAATTACTTTATAAATACAATTTAAATCAGATTTAGAAATACAATAGGGAGGCAACACATACACTATATTTCCTAATGGGCGAAGCAAAATGCCTTGTTCTATGTAATAAGTATATAATTTATCTCGCAAAGAATTAAAGTAGGATGTATTTTCAGAAGTTTCTAATTCAATAGCCAATATGGTTCCTCTTTGTCGAACGTCTTTTACTAATGGATGATTTTTTATTTCGAGTTCAAAATTTTTATGTAACAAACCTATCATTTTAATATTCTCCCATGGCTCGTAGCATTTCCCTCCCCTTTGGGGAGGGATTAAGGGAGGGGTGGCTAACAACTCCAAACTCGCCACACCCGCAGCACACGCAAGCGGATTAGCGGTATAAGAATGCCCATGAAAAAAAGTTTTCATTTTATCATCAGATAAAAAGGCATTGTAAATTTCTTGTGTACAAGCCGTAACTCCCATTGCCATAAAACCACCTGTGATACCTTTCGACAAACAAAAAATATCCGGTTTTTCTTCTATATAATCTGTTGCGAAAAATTTTCCGGTACGGCCGAAACCAGTCATTACTTCATCGGCAATACACAATACATTTTTTTGTTTGCAGAGTTTAAGCAATTCATTTAAAATTTCAGGCTCATACATTATCATGCCTGCAGAGCCCAATACCAAGGGTTCAAAAATAAAAGCCGCTACCTCATTTGTATTAATTGCTGTTTTGAGTTGCGCAATAGTTTCTTTCTCTTTTCCTTTAACAGGAATATCAATATGAATTACATCAAACAAAAATGGCGAGAATGGAGCAGAAAAGGCATTCCGCCCTCCTACCGACATGGCTCCAAAAGTGTCGCCATGATAAGCATCTTTAAAAGCAATAATTTTTGTTCGAGGCTTTTCCTTATTGTACCAATATTGAAATGCCATTTTTATAGCCACTTCAACTGCGGTTGAGCCATTGTCAGAATAAAAGATTTTTGATTGATTTCCGGGTAACTGTTTTAATAATCCTTCCGCTAATGCTATTGCGGGTTCATGTGTAAAGCCTGCAAAAATTACATGTTCTAATTTTTTTAATTGCTCTGATATTTTTTCTACTATGTATGGATGTGCATGTCCGTGCAAATTTACCCACCAAGAAGAAATGGCATCAATGTATTTCTTCCCATTTTCATCAAATAAATAAGTCCCCTCCCCTTTTACAATAGCAATTGGCAAAGATGCAGTTTGCATTTGTGTAAATGGATGCCAAATTACTTGTTGATCGCGTTGAGAAAGCATTATTGAAGAAGTGATTTTATCACATTGATAAGTTGAGGCGAATTAGAATAAGTATCGTTAGGTGATTTCATCACCGTTTTTTCATCTTCTGATAATGCTATATATGTTATGGAACCCGTTGTAGCTTCAGTTAAAGCAATTATATATTTCCATTTTACAGATGGGTTAGTAGTATTAAATGTTGTACTATTAATAGTATTAACCAAATTCGAAATTTGAGTACTACTTAAACTAAATGCACCAGAAGTATTCACAAAATCAATTGAACTTGTAGGCTGTAAAAAAGTATAGACATTTGCAGAACTATAAATAACAGCCCTTCCATCAAGAGTTTTACTTTGTAATTTCATTGTTGACATATTATTTGCTGATTCCGATTTGTCAGATGATTTAGAACTTGCTGTTTTTTGCTTTTTACTTAAGTCACTCGAAGAAGAGACACTAGGCTTTTCACTGGCATCATAACTATAAAATGTTGCTGATCTTTTCATTTCTTCTTTTGGCGTTATAGCATTCGACATAGTGGCGTCTTTTAATTCTGAATCCATTTTTTTATAATCAATAACTTTATCTAAATCATCAATTTTATACATATCAGCAGCTTGATCAGCTACAATAGTAGAATCTGAAGCAATATTTATTGTTGGTGAAGAAGCAGGTGCTTGATTTTCTGTATAGGCAAAACCGCCAACTACAGAATTATCCTTCTCAAAAACAACAGGCTGTTTGGCTTCATTTTGACTAGGAGGAACTAGCTCCTCTCCACATACAGTTGAACTAATTTTGGGGGCTTGAGACTGAGCTTTAGTTTCGGTCTTTACTTTTTCTCCATTTTTTTGAGATACTTGTTCAGCAGCTTCTGTATTTTCAGTTTGTTCATTTGTGTTTTTTACAGAATCAATTGCAGGTTTGTCAACTTCCACTTCTTTTTTTGGTAATTCTTGAGCTAACTGTTTTTCGCTTTCTGGTTTGTATAAATAAAACCCTATTCCAATTAGTAATGCTATAGAAGCCGCCATTGCCAACCATTGCCATTGTTTTTGTGGTTGTTTAGCAAGATTTACTCTGTTATCAATTTTTTCTTCTAGGTCTTGTATATTTTTATTTAAATCTATCCGCTGTTCTTTTTGTAATAATAATCCTTCCAACATATCAGCACACATGTCACAATCGATTGTATGAAACTCCACTTCATGCTGCTCCTCAAGACTTGCTTTTTTATTGGCATACTTCAACAGCAATTCTTCCGAAATACAATCCTCTTTTTTAAATATTTTATCGTATTTGTTTTTCATTTCTTTAGCTTTTAGCTCATGGCTGTTGGCTATTAGCTTAATTTTTATATTTCAAATTAGAACTTGGCATTTTCTTTTCAAGGCAATTTTTCAAATTTCTCTTACCATTTTGTATATAACTTTTTACCTTATTATATTCATAACCAGTTATTGTAATTACTTCTTCATAACACTTTTCTTGTATAAAAAATAAATCTACGCATTGGCGTTGTTTTTCTTCTAGGGCTTTAATACAATCATCAAGTTTATTTAATTTTTCTTCGCTTTCATCAGTATGATGCATGTCATGGCCATTTTCCATAAGCCCTTGTTGAAATTCTATAATACCATCTTGATGTTTGAGCTGAGTTTGTTGCTTACGAAGCTGCATAAGACAATGATTCTTAGCTACCATATACAACCATGACTTAAAATAACTTACTTTCTGATCTTTTAAAGTTTCCAACAATTTTTCGAATACCTGCATTACAGCATCCTTACTATCATCTTCATTTTTGAGGTATTTGAAACAAACAGAAAACACCATGCGGTTATAGCGTTTCAATAAATCACCAATATAGTTTGCATTAAGTGTTTGCTGATACTTTTCGAGTAGTTCAGCATCAGTTAGCGATATGTTAGAGATGGAACGGAGCAAATATGAGGTAAACCTATTTGATGAAAGACAATAATTGTTTCAACTCTTTTTCGGAAATAGATTCTTTATCTGACTTATCATAAATTGAAAGTAAATAAACAGTTTGTCGAGTAATATAAACATATGTTATTATTCTAGCTCCTCCGGATTTTCCTTTTCCTTTTGAAGAAATTGCCATCCGAACTTTATAACATCCACGTCCAAGAGAATCCCCTAAAAATGGATTTTGAGAAAGAGAGATTTCTAATTCTTCTAAATCATTTCTAAGAGAAGGATATTTTTTTGATAAGACCTTTGCATTCTTATCAAAATAAGGAATTGACTCAATTTTATAATTCATCTAATAAATCTTTAAGAGGTCTTGATTTTAGCTTTCCTGCTTTTATCAGATTTACCTGTTCAACAGCCTCTTTAAGCCCTTCAAGTATTTCATTTTTTGAAGGTTCATTTTCTTGCGCTTTTACCTTAAGAAATTTAAAATTCTTAAGCATTTCCATTATAAAACTGAATTTATTATCTGGGACTTGTAAAATTATTTGTTGCATAAGATTGATTTTTAGTACATCTAAGTTAAAAAAAAAATCACGAAACAGCTACGCTGCTATGGGAAGCATAATTTGTAATTCTCTAAAACCCACAAAATGATTTAATGATTTTACTTTTGTTTCTTCAAGACACATTTCTATAACCTCTTCAATATTTTTGAGAGCTTCATCAATAGTTTTACCATAAGAATGACATCCTTTAAATACAGGACAACTTACTATATACATTGCATCTTCATCTTGTTCTATTATAATGGGCAAATGAATTGATTTTGGATTTTTAGCTTTCATTCATTACTATTTTTAAGTTTTCTGTTCCTCTAAAATACAAACATTCTTGCTATCCATCAACACAAATTAAATTTTCTTCCTGAAAACATGAATGTTGCATATCTATATAAAAAATTCTCTGATGAATTTATGGAATGTTATAATCTAAAGCATCTCCATATAAAAACAAATAAATAATATTTTTTTTAAAATGAAATCTTCAAAATTTGTAAAATTTATAACACTATCCAATTTTATCTTATTAATGACGGGTTTTATTGCTTTAAGATCTAGCGATATAAATCAAGAAGGTGAAAATTCTGATGAAATTAACTTTGATAAAATTACACTAAATATACTTCCTCAAGATACTACTAAAGAAATGTTTAAATCTAAACCATTAAGCGAAAAAGAAAAATTTATGATGTATAGCTCAAAAACAATAACAACTGTAATTGAACCAAAAGTAATAATAAACTTTTCCTTAAAACAGTATATAGATAGCTTGTCGAGTATAATTGATAAAAAAGATACCATTAAATAAAATCTAAATTTAATATGAAAATATATGTTTATTCTATAGCAACTTTATCAAGCTTTCTTTTACTGATTGCGATTTTTGCACCAATGGAAAAAGTTTTTCCTGCAAAACCTACGCAAAATTTTTTCAGACCTTCATGGTTTTTAGACATATGCTTTTTTTTAGGTCAATATATTTTATGGAGCGGACTAGTGCTTTGGATTCTCAATTATTTTAGCTTTTGGTTAAATGATATAATTCCAAGCAGTTTTAGAAATAAAATTGGGAATCAATCATGGTGGGTCCAAGCTTTTGAAGTTATTGTACTAAGCGACTTTATTATATACTGGGGGCACCGCATTCAACATAAGGTCGGATTTCTCTGGCAATTTCATAAAGTACATCATAGTGCTGAGCATTTAGATTGGCTGGCATCTCATCGTGAACATCCGATTGATTCTATTTACACAATTGGATTAATTAATTTACCTGCTTTTATTTTAGGATTTCCATTAGAAACGCTTTCTGGACTAATTATTTTTAGAGGTATTTGGGCAATTTATATCCATTCGAATGTTCGTTTACCAATTGGAGCATTACGAATAATTATTGGTGCCCCTGAACTTCATCATTGGCATCACGACTTAGACCGTGACAGAGGAAACTATGCAAATATTTCGCCACTAATGGATATTATATTTGGCACTTATACTTGTCCGGATCATGAACCAGAATATTTTGGCATAAAGGAATCTTTTCCAAAAAATTATTTTGGTCAATTAATTCATCCCTTATTACCAAACTCTATCATTAAAAAAACAGAGCAATATTTAATAAATTTTAAAAGGACATTCTATAGATTTTTTTATCAATAATTATTTAATTATAAATTTACATTCTTGATTTTTAGCCTTTAAATTTATGTATCTAAATGACTACAGAAACTTTCAAACAACTGGCTCTTGCATTTAAGGATGTAGAAGAATTACCACATTTTGAATTAACATCTTTTAGAGTAAAAAAGAAAATTTTTGCCACGCTTGATGAAAGGAATAGTCGCGCCTGTTTAATGCTGTCGGTTATTTAAGCTGCTTTTGCATAATAATTTGTTCCCTTCGAAAGCAAATCAATCATGATAGGCATAAGGTTATTATTATCTAATGGTTTTACTATATATTCATTAGCTCCACTAGCCAAGCATTTTTCTCTAATACCTTTTTTAGCAGTTACTGCTATAATAGGAATATGACTTATAAGATCATTACTACGGATTGCCTGCATGGTATCAAAACCATCCAAATCGGGCATATACATATCCATCACCACAATATCAATATCCGGGTTTTGCTGTAGTATGGCTATCGCTTCTTTACCACTCGATGCCTGTATGGTTCTTATTTTTTGTTTTTCTAATAAATAAGAATACGTAATGAGGTTTACCTCATGGTCGTCCACAATTAATGCGGTTTTGTTAAACAGCTCTTTGTAAATTTTAAACAACATCTTTTTAAGGGTTAAGGGTTTTACATCTATATTTCTTTTTTGGCTTTTGTTCTCATAAATACGTATTTTTTAATAAAAGGTTCCAATAGTCTGCCTTAAAATTAATTATTTTTCATATTTTACTGATATTCAATATAATAATTTGTTTAATATAAACTAAATATTTATATAAAATGGCTGCAATAGAGCCATATTCATTCAGATGAAAAATAGTTTTATTCGTAATGTTTGTTTGAAAAAGAAGTAGGCATTATTTCAGATTTCTTATGCTCAAGTTTTTTCATGAAACAAGGGAGAGAAATCGCAATTTTTGAAAGACGCTTAATTGAGTTCAAATTTTAAATTTTCATTATTATTTTCCATTTTAATTGACAAATTCATTTCTAAAGTATATATTACAAATCAGAAAATCTAAACCAATTAATCGCATAAGTCTATGCTGAAATTTTGCCAACAAATATTAGAGAAAGTAAGTTTCGATAAAATTTTATTTCAAAAGGAACTTTTTAAATCTATCAAATGGTTAAGTATTGATGAAGCTAAAGTATTGCAAATTTGGTGTGTTGCTACTTTTGGCCATTTGTATATGGATGTAATTACACAAGCCTTTACTCATTTGGCTTAAGAAAATTTATATTTCTTTTTAATCCTTTAAACTTTGCTCTTGAAAGAGCAGAGCCGGAAAAGAGTCCCTCAAAAATTTCCTCCGTTATTTCTTCCCAATCTTTTTTATTCATTTCAAGCATTTCTCTTCTTGCATTAAATTGCTCTTCTTTATGCGGTCTTGAAAATCTATTCCATGGACAAACATCTTGACATATATCGCAGCCAAAAGCCCAGTTTTGAAATTTACCCTTCATTTGTTCAGGAATTATTTCATCTTTTAATTCAATGGTAAAATGAGAAATACATTTACTTCCATCTACTACATAAGGAGCTACAATTGCATCTGTGGGGCAAGCATCCATACACCGAGTACAGGTTCCGCAATAATCTTTAATAGGGCCATCGTATTCCAATTCTAAATCAATGATTATTTCTGCAATAAAAAAAAACGAACCCTGTTCTTTTGTAATCAAATTTGAATTTTTTCCCACCCAGCCTAATCCACTTTTTTTAGCCCAAGCTTTATCCATTACAGGAGCAGAATCAACAAATGCCCTTCCATTTATATCTCCGCTATTTTCTCTAATAAACTGCATAAATGCTTTCAGTTTATCTTTTATTACAACATGATAATCTTTTCCATAAGCATATTTTGAAATTTTGGGAGCTTCAGCATCTTTTTGCTCATCGTGGGTGTAATAATTATATAATAATGAAACTACCGACCTAGCACCTTCAACCAGTTTACGAGGATCAAGACGTTTATCAAAATAGTTTTCCATGTATTGCATTTGGCCATGCATTCCATTTTTTAACCAGGCCTCGAGACGAGGTGCTTCTTCTTCCAAAAATTCAGCTTTTGAAATACCACAATACAAAAAGCCAAGTTCATTTGCTTTTTGCTTAATTAGTTGTGTATTATTTTTTAGTTGGTGCTTAAGCAAACCTTATTGTTATATTGTTAAACTATTAAATTGCTAGAGGAGTAAATTTTAAAAAGCAATATGCAATCTTGCGGAAAAGAAATTTACCGGTCCACGATCTTTATTGTATGCAGGATTCATTACAAATTGATAATTAATACTCAACCAAGCTGAACTATATATTTGAGCACTATAATAAGTTTCAAATATTTGTTCCATACCGTAGTTTATTAATAAACCATCACCAAGCATAAATCCATATCCTCCAATAGTAAAAATTTCACGATGATTGGTTGAAATACCGTTGGCAACAAATGCCAATCCTAATTCATCATTTTTTCTTTTCCAATCTTTACCGGAAATATTTATTCCAAAACTAAATGTTTGATCAATTTCTGCAAATGCCCAAGTTGCTGTTTTTCCATCATTCCAGCTGGCACGTCCAAAAAATCCAATATCAGCAGGTAGTTTTTGTTCCAGGTTTAATCCAAATCCCCATTTTACACTACCGTATTGGATTCCATTAATTACATCAAGAGACGAATCTGCACCCGTAAAATATCCATTTATTTCATCAAAATAAGAAGGTGCTTTAGAAACATTTCTAAAACCCAGCAATCGAATAATTCCCTTGTATTTTTTTATTGAATATGATTTTTCTAGTTCAATGGTTTCTGCATGTGCTTTTGAATAATGAGCATCAAGCTTAGGTCCATTGGCATATTCGGGAACCAAAGTACTTGAGAAACGAAGAGCCCATGTAGGTTTTGCAAATTCAATTAGGCCACCATAAGTATAACCGCGCGTGTTGGCTGCATAATCCCAAGCGCCATTACTCATTAAACTCCAATTTAAAAATTGAGTTCTTGGATCATGGCTATAGAGATTATTATCAAAAAAATCAGCATTGGCAAACTTGCCGGCAGCAAAATAAAGATGTGAAATGGGAATGCTATCTGCTAATTGATTGGCGTCCGCTTCTCGGTATTCATAGGCAGTTTTTCCAATAGCAATGTATTGTTGAAAATACAATCGCGCAATGTACAATGCAGGAGCAGGATCACCAATACGAAACGCTTCACCATTGGTAAAACCCGCTATACCTCTAGCTTGGCTTAGTCCATTACCTCCAGCAATTTCAGGATTAAAATAAATAGCGGCTCCTTTCCATAATTTACGACCTAAATAAAGAGTAGATGTTAAGGATAAAGCTGTTTCAGCACTATCATTTAAACTGTTTTTTCCTGAATATTTTGCATTAAAGGAAGGATGGCCTTGTACAATACTTGTTAGCTGAAAATGGTAAGACCATTTTTCAGTTGTATTGTTTTGCCCATATAGAAATGTTGTACAAATAAAAAAAGTACAACCCAGGCTAAAAACGAAATAAGAAAACAGCTTCATATTTTTGAATTAAAAGCTTTTTTATAGCTAAGGCAAATGTAAATACTTTTATAGAAGAAAAGTATTTATCACGAAACTGAATTTTTAAAGATGTATTTAAACTGATCAAAGAAGCGCTCAATTAATCGCAGATCATTAGTAACAATTTCTGCCACACCACCCATTTGCTGCCTAAATTCTAGTTTTTTATTATAATTAGTAAGTAAACCATTTGGAAGTTCTACATCTATTAATAAAACATTTTGTCTGGAAACAGGTGAAATAGCTCTTACCTTACCAAACACAGCTCCGTATTCATTAAAAGGATAGCCATCAAATTTAATGCGGACTGTTTGTCCAATTTTTATTTTTCCTGTACCAAAACCTTGAACATATACTTTTCCAATTAATTGATTTGAGTCAGGCACCACGGTTAATATTTCTTCTCCTGTATTTACGTATTGATTTTCGTTCCAGAATTTAAAAAAAGAAATTTTTCCTTCTATGGGAGATACTAAAACATACTGCTGTTCCCATAAGGCTATTTCGCTTATTAATTTTTTGTATGCTTCTTGTAATGTCCATAAAACACGTTTTTTACGTTCTTCATAATCACGGCTTAAATCCATAACCGTTTTGTTGTATTCTTGAATGGTGATTTGGTTATTGATTTGATTTATTTCTGCATTTTTAGATGCTTGTTGTTTCTGTAATAATAAATTTTCATACTCTCCAAAATCATTTTTCGAAATGGTTCCGCTATCAAATAATTTTTTTGCGGCATCGTGTTTATCTTGTAAAATTTGCATTTCCTTATCTAAAAAATCATTTTGATTTTTTAATTTTTGGTTAAGCTCTTTGTAATAATCAATTTGTTCTAATACAGCATTAATTTTATTTGCATAATATTCTGCCCTAAAAATATTTTCATATTCATGGTAACTTTGAATGTATTCTGAAAGATAAATTTGCAATTCACCCACATTAAGATTGGTATCAATAGGATGATTTAAAATACTATCAGGCGTACTAAGTAAAGGAAGTGTTTCTAAGTAAAATTTTAATTTATAAACATCATCTATATTTGCAGTATTATAGATAACTGCTAACTTTTGCCCCGGCTTTACTTGTTCGTTTTCATGAATGTATAATTTGGTAATGGCTCCATTTGCACGTGCCATGAGTGTACTCGGTGGATTTTGTGTTGAAATAACAACAGGAGCTGTAACTAAATCGGGATATTTTACAAACCACGATAATAAAAGCAAAAGAAAAATAACAGCTATAAAAATGGTAATACCCCATCGTATAAGCCAATGAGGCATATAGCTCAATATCTCTTGAACTTCATCACTTCTTAACTCTATATCGTCTTCACTTTTTTGCGGCATTAGTTTCCTAATTCTAATTGATTTTTAACTAAATTATAATATGCTCCTCGCTTTGCAACTAATGCTTGGTGATTTCCTTGTTCAACAATTTCGCCTTTATTCAACACAATTATTTGATCAGCATTTTTTACAGTGCTTAATCTATGTGCAATAACAACAACTGTTTTTCCTACAAAAAAACCTTCGAGTTTTTCCATAATATCTTTTTCATTATTAGCATCAAGTGCACTACTTGCTTCATCAAATAATAAAAATTCAGGATTTTTATATATTGCACGTGCAATTAAAATTCTTTGCCTTTGTCCCACACTTAGGCCTTGTCCGTCATTACCAATTTTTGTATTGTATGCTAAAGGAAGTTTATCTACAAACTCTTTTACATTGGCAATTTTAACGGCATTTAATAAGCGCTGCTTATCTATTCTTTCATCTCCTACCGCAATATTGTTAGCAATGGTATCAGAAAAAATATAACCATCTTGCATTACAATACCGCATTTTTTTCTCAAACTGCTACTGCTAAAATTTTCGAGATTGGTATTACCTAAAGAAATTTCGCCTTGAGTTGGTTTATAAAATTTAAGGAGCATTTTCATTAATGTAGTTTTTCCACTGCCACTGGCACCCACTATTGCGGTTACTTTTCCTTGAGGAATTGTAAGGTTAATATTCTTTAACACCATTTCGGAATGAGGGCCGGAATATTGAAAATTTAAATCTTTAATGTGTAAACTGTGATCTTCCGGAAAAATACTCACCTTATTATCGGTGTCTTCTTCTTCATCATTTTTATCATGAATTTCACCCAATCTCTCAATACTTATTTTGGCATCTTGCGCTTCTTGAATAAAGCTGAGTAGCTGAGCAACGGGTGCATTTAATTGACCAATGATGTATTGTACCGAAAGCATCATACCCAAGGTCATTTCGCCATCAATAACTGATTTTGCAGAAATGTATGAAATAAAAATATTTTTAACCTGATTGATGAATGCCGCTCCACCTTCTTGGTATTGACTTAAAGATAAACCATCCATACCAAGCTTAAATAATTTTGCTTGTATGCGTTCCCATTCCCAACGTTTTTGTTTTTCAGCACCGGTAAGTTTTATTTCTTGCATACCGCTTATCAATTGAATCATACTGCTTTGATTTTCGGAAGAAAGATCAAAACGCTTGTAATCCATATCTCTTCTTTTTTTAAGAAATACAATAAGCCATATGGTATGAAGAATGCTTCCAATAAAGAAAATTAAAAGAAGTTTACTATTATAATAGGCTAGTATAAGTCCAAAAACAATAAGGTTAAAAATTGAAAATATAACGTTAAGTGAAGATGATTTTAAAAATCTTTCGATGCGAGAATGATCACCTATGCGTTGCAAGATATCTCCCGTCATTTTTGTATCAAAATAGGAAATAGGCAAGCGCATTAATTTTGCCAAAAAATCTGAAATGATTGAAATATTTACCCTTGCTCCAAGATGCAATAAAATCCAACTTTGAATAAAGCTAGAAGCTGTAGTACTTATCATTAAAATTAATTGGGCTATTAAAATGGTATTTACAAAGCCTATATTCTGATTGCCAATACCATGATCCATCATGGATTGAGTAAGAAATGGGGCAATGAGGTTGAGAATCATCCCCAAAATCATTCCTAAAATTAATTGTACAAAGTATTTATGATAGGGCTTTAGATATTTAAAAAAGAAACTAAGATTGGTGCCTTTAAGTTTTTCTTCTTCCGTTTCATAAAAGCGAGGTGTAGGCTCAAACATAAGGGCAAATCCTTCATCATTGGCCATGCTTACCCAGCCCTTTTTAAACTCTTCTTTTGTGTAAACAATTAAACCATGAGCAGGATCTGATACATAAACCTTATCTTTTTTAACTTCGTAAACAACAATAAAATGTCTTTGCTGCCAATGGGCAATTAAAGGTAAAGGAGCTTCTTCGAGCAATTTATCAAGTGGTAATTGTGCTGCCAATGTTTTAAGGCCAATAGATTCAGCAGCATCACTAATACCCAACATGGAAACACCTTCTCTATCCTTATAGCATTTATCACGTAAAGTTTCTAGTGTGAAATTTTTTCCATAATGCTTAGCTACAATACGCAAACAAGTTGGACCGCAATCCATCATGTCATGTTGTTTATAGTTCGGAAATTTTTTAAGCATATTTTATTTACCACCTAAACTTAATGAAATATTCTTTAGTCTTTAATTTGTACGAAATAATAACAAAGAAGTTTCAAATATTTCAGATCGATTACTTCTGTATTGACATTATATATCATTTATTGCAAAAACAACGTATTATGATTTCGGTTAGAGTATACTGGGATCAGGTGGGATTATAAATGCATATCATCATCCGTTTGAAATCTGAATCCAACGCGTTTGCCGGTTTTCATGTTCAAATACTGACTGGCATCATTCATGTCTTGCACACTTAACTCTTTAACTGCATCATAAGGAGGGGTTAAGAGATCAAAGCTTAGGCTATATAAAATGGCAGATTCAACAATGGCTCGCACCGCAGATCTATCAATTACAGCATTCGGAAAATCATTATACAAATAACCTAACTGACGTTTACCCTCAACAAAATAATGGTTTTCTTTATTTACAAAAAGCCTGGCAACCATATAACCTGCATCATTAATTCTATTGTATTTAAATGAATCGGCTAAAAAATTATAAACATTTATTACGCCACAATAAGAGCGAGAATTATCTTTTTCAATATAGGATTGTTTCCAGATATAATGATCTTTTTCAAAATGAAAAATATTGGTATGCATTACAAAAATAAGTACATCACCGGCAAATTTAAGCTCAACCATAAATTCACCTTGCTCTTTATACTCAACCAAAATATCTTTACTATGCTGATGAATTTCTTTTTTTAAATCAAGCGACATTTGCTTTAATTCTGCCTTTAATTGCTTAAATGCTTTTAAAGTATTGTGATATATTTCATTTTTTAAAGTAGCCTTTTCGGTAAAGGTTTTTATTAATAATTCGTGAGATGAAGTTTTGTTTGGTGTATGTTTTTTCATTAGATAATTTTCATGTTGTTATTATTTAATAAACAGTAAGAAGTTAAAATTTTAATATGCCCTTGCAAAAATCACCCTTTGGTTCGATGGTTTTCCGCTATAAATACATTTGCCTTCTTCTGGTTTATTATTTAAAGGAATGCATCGTATAGTAGCTTTGGTTTCTTCTTTTATTTTTTCTTCTGTTTCAGGAGTTCCATCCCAGTGTGCTAAAAGAAAACCGCCTTTATCATCTAATAGTTTTTTAAATTCTTCATAAGAATTTACTTCTATAGTATTTGCTTCTCTATTTTTTAAAGCTTTGTTGTATAAACTTTGTTGAATCTCTTCAAGTAAATTGGATATCACTTCTGCTATATTTTCTTGTTGAAAAGTTTTTTTCTCAAAAGTATCTCTTCTGGCCATTTCAACAGTTCCATTATCAACATCGCGTGGGCCAATAGCAATACGCAAAGGAACTCCTCGCAATTCGTATTCTGCAAATTTCCAACCCGGTTTATGTGTATCTCTGTTATCAAATTTCACTCTTATACCTTTATCTTCTAATGCTTTTTTTATATCGGTTGCTTTGGCAGATATTTTTTTAAACTCTTCGTCACCTTTGTAAATAGGAACAATTACAACTTGATGTGGTGCTAAACGTGGAGGTATTATTAAACCTTTATCATCACAATGCGTCATTACCAAAGCTCCCATTAATCGTGTTGAAACGCCCCATGATGTTGCCCAAACGTAATCTAATTTTCCATCTTTACCGGCAAATTTTACATCAAAAGCTTTGGCAAAATTTTGTCCTAAAAAATGAGATGTTCCTGCTTGCAATGCTTTTCCATCTTGCATCAATGCTTCTATGCAATACGTTTCTAATGCACCCGCAAAGCGTTCGTTTGCTGTTTTTATTCCCTTAATAACAGGTATTGCCATGTATTTTTCAGCAAATTCAGAATATACATCCAACATTTTCATGGTTTCTTCAACAGCTTCTTCTGCTGTTGCATGAGCAGTATGCCCTTCTTGCCATAAAAATTCAGTAGTACGTAAAAACAAACGGGTTCTCATTTCCCATCTCACCACATTTGCCCATTGGTTAATCAAGAGCGGTAAATCTCTATAGGATTGTATCCAGTTTTTGTATGTTGACCAAATAATGGTTTCAGAGGTTGGTCTTACAATTAATTCTTCTTCTAATTTTGCTGTTTCATCTACTACAACTCCTTTTCCATCTGGAGAAGCTTTCAAACGATAATGTGTTACAACAGCACATTCTTTTGCAAAACCTTCTACATGGTCAGCTTCTTTACTCAAAAAAGATTTTGGGATAAAAAGTGGAAAATAAGCATTTACATGTCCCGTATCTTTAAACATTTTGTCGAGTATAGCCTGCATTTTTTCCCAAATGGCATAGCCATATGGTTTTATAACCATGCATCCTCTTACTGCTGAATTTTCAGCTAAATCAGCTTTTATAACCAATTCGTTATACCATTCAGAAAAAACTTTAACTTTATTTTGTGTTTGCGCTTCCATTTTATGACTTTGGTATGATGTTTGCTTTTTATGTATTTTACAATACAAACAAAGTTAGAATAAATTTTAAACGAAGAAGAATATGGAAAATAGAATCTACTCTAAAAAACTAAATGACATGAAGAAGTTAATTGTTTTATTGAGCGCTGTAGCTAGTTTTGGCACAGCATGTTCGTCATCTTATAAAGCAGGAAATACTGCTTATAGCGATGATATCTATGTTAGTCCATCCGATGAACTTCCATCTTCTCACATAAGTGAATCTAACTCAAGTTCATCTTCCAACAATACTACTTCACAAAAGCAGCCATCTGACTCTTATGGTAATAGTAATTATGACAGCCAAAACCAAGGCCAACTGCAAGACCAGAATGGTACTAGCAACGGTCAAAGTCAAGATCAATATTATGATCCTAATTATAGTAGTGGAGACAATTCTAACCAATACCAATCTAGTAGTAGCTCTGAGCAATACCAAGATAATAATGGCAATACTTATGTTACCAATAATTATTATGATGACGATGATTATTACTATTCTAGCCGTTTAAGACATTTTCATTCGTATAATTACGGTTGGTCATACTATGATCCTTATTACACCAATTTATATTGGTACGATCCATATTGGAGTACATCTTTAGTATATACATATCCCTATTATTCATATGGGTACTACCACCCTTACTATTATAATTCTTGGTATTGGGGCAACCCTTACTATAGCTATGGATGGGGTTATGGACATTCTTATGGTGGATACAATTATTGGTCGGGATACAATCATGGATACAATCACGGCTATAATAATGGCTACTGGAAAGGTTATCATGATGGTTTATATGCTAATGGTGGAGGATACCGAAACTCAACTTCTACTTATTATTATGGTCACAGACCAGGATATAGTTCAAATGGAGCTAAAGAAGCTGCCAGTAATGGAACCGGTTTTAGTGGAAAAAGATTAATGACAAAGGATAGCTATAATAAAACTGTTATTAATAATGCTACCCAGTATAATGGAGGAGCTAATACAAAAACTACCTCTAATTATGGCAACAAAACATATAATAAAGAACCTTTAAAAGCTGTTGAAAAATCCAACACAAATACTTTTAATGGTAACAATAACGGCATAACAAAACAAACTGTAACGCCATATAAGTCTACTCAAAATGTTAAAACTTTTGATGATGTGTATGACAATAAACCTAATACTACAAAAATTGGAGACACTAAAGTAAATGGAACAACAAAGAGTTCAACTTTACAGGGAACAGAAAATAAATCTAACTATAACAATAGTAGTAAGCCGCTTAATCAAAACAACAATAATGGTTATCAAAAACAAGAGTATAAAAATGTTCAACCTGCTAAATCAAATCAAAACAACAACAATTATCAAAAGCAAGAAAATAAAAGCACTAAGCCGACAAATACAGTAAAGCCTCGTTCTGATAATAATTACCAATACAACGAGCAAAATAATCAGTATGAAAATAAAACTTATAACAATACTGATACAAAATCTGACTATAATAATGGTAATGGAAGCTATAAATCTTCTAATTATCAATATAAAGCTCCTGAGAGTAATAGTAAAATGAGTACTTACAAATCGTATGATAATTCTAATAACATGAACAAATCCTATAATAGTGGTGGAAGCAAATCATATAACAATAATTCTTCAAGCCATACGCAATCTTATTCAAAAAGCACTAGCGGATCGGGTAGCGGAAATAATAGCGGTAGCCGTTCTAGTAGTTTTGGAGGAAGCAACCACAACAGTGGAGGAAGTTCTCATAGTTCTGGAAGTAATCATGGAGGAGGGCGCAAATAAAAAAACGAAAAATTATAAATTAAGAACATCGCATAAAATGAAAAAAACAATTTTAAATATAGCCGCACTTATTGGAATTACAACTGTAGGTATTGCACAAAATGAAGTAGACGCTTTGCATTATTCTCAAGAATATTCTTTCGGAACAGCAAGATCAACTGCAATGGGAGGAGCATTTGGAACACTAGGAGCAGATATAAGTGATTTAAGTATTAATCCGGCAGGAATTGCCCTTTACAAAGGAAGCGATGTTTCATTTACTCCCAGTTTCTTTTATCAACAAACAACTTCTTCTTATAATAATGACCTGGGTACTGATTCAAAATTTACCATGAATTTTAATAGTGTTGGATTTGTATTTGCAAGACCCAAAGAAACCTCTTCATTAATTCATGGTTTTTCATTTGGTTTAGCCTATAACAGAACCAATAATTTTACCAATGCTATAAGCATAGAATCTAAAAACAACAATTCATCAATATTAGATATTTACGTAGCTGAAGCAAATGGAACCAATCCAAGTAGTATGGTGGCTAATTATCCTTTTGATGCAGGATTAGCATACGATCTTTATCTTTTAGATACAATACCGGGCGATACAACTCATTATTTTAGTGTTGTGTCTAATGGTGGAACCGTTCAAAGAAAATACATTGAAACATCTGGTGGAATGGGGCAAATGGATATGACCTTGGGATGTATGGTTGGAAGCAGATTGTATTTTGGCGCTTCACTCGGATTTCCAACAGTAAAATATACCGAAACTTCAACTTATGAAGAGTCGGATGAACAAGATACAATTGCAACTTTAGATAAATTTACAGTTTCAAATCATCTTACAACAACGGGAGGTGGTTTTAATATAAAATTTGGTGCAATATATAGGATTGCTGATTTTGTAAGAGTGGGCGTTGCAGTTCATTCTCCATCCGTTTTAAAATTAACCGATAGTTACTATACTGAAATGGAAAGAACTTTTGATAGTGGATCGGAGCCTACTCTTAAAGAAAGTACCCTTGATTATTTACCCGATGGAGGTATTTATAGTTATACATTAACAACGCCTATGCGTTTTACGGCAGGGGCTTCTTTTATTATTGCAAAAATTGGCGCTATTAGTGCCGATTATGAATTGGTTGATTATTCAACTGCAAGATTAAGTGCTAGTGATTATGGCTTTTTTGATGAAAACAATGCGGTTAGCTTAGCTTATAAATCTGCAAGTAATTTAAAAATAGGAACTGAGTGGAAAATTAGACCCCTAGCCCTAAGAGCTGGTTACGCCTATTACGGTAGCCCCTATAGTAATACTGATGCTAATAATGGAAGTCGTTCAGTATACTCAGTTGGTGTTGGTTTTAGAGAACAAAAATACTATTTAGATTTTACTTATGCCCTTTCTCAAACAATGGACAAGTATTATATGTATGACCCTGCTTATGCAGATGCTTCGGCATCGCTACTTTCTACTTCACATAGTTTTTTAATGACTTTAGGGTTTAGATTTTAAATTAGTAATCATGGATTTTTTATTACGTGTACGCCATGCTGCATTCATCAGTATTTGTGCAAGGTTTGGTGCATGGTTATTTCATTTGTATTTTTAAGGCTTAAACATAAATTTTATGTGGTTAGCAGCATATTTATTTTACAATGGTAATTGGGAGGATTTTTTAAAAAAAGCTGTTAACCCTTTTGTTAATTCTATTATAGAAAAAAAATGGGCCGATCAATATTTTTTTATTCGCTATTGGGAAAACGGTCCACATATTCGTTTGCGATTTAAAGGCAAGCAAGAAATATTAATCAATAAAGTAAAGCCTGAACTTGATCAATACTTTACATCTTACTTCAAAAAAAATCTTTCTGAGAGAGAAGATCCCGAATGGGTAAAACACTTAGCGGAAAAAGACAAATGGTTTCCCGATAACACCATTCAGTATATCAAATACGAACCGGAAATTGATCGTTATGGCGGACCAATCGCAATTGAAATTGCAGAAAAACAATTTCAGGCATCGAGCAATGCTGTGTTTGATATTATTTCTCAAACTAATAATTGGTCGTATGAAAGAGCGCTTGGAGCTGCCATTCAATTGCATTTGGGATTTTCATATGCTATGGGAATGACGCTTGATGAGATGAAACATTTTTACACTTTTATTTTTTCTGCTTGGCTACCCAGAGCTTATAATTACAATGTCAATAATAATTTAGAACAAAATCAAGCACAACAAAAAATAGTATTGGAGGCATTTGAGAAAACATTTATTAAACAACAAGAAATGTTAGTGCCTTATCATCAAACTGTATGGGAAGCATTTCATGATAACATAGAATTTGAAGATGAATGGTTGAACACTTGGCTTACTGAGATAAAAAAAATAAAGCAAGAATTAAAAAATGTAGTTGAAAACAAGCAAATAAAATTCCAATCTTATTTTACTCCCAACCCTGTTATTTCTGTTGATATCAATCAGCAAAAATTTTGGTCTATTTATGAAAGCTATGTTCACATGACAAATAACAGGCTTGGCGTTTTAAATCAAGATGAAGCTTATTTAGGGTTTCTTATTAATCGAAGTTTAGGATTTTTGTAATGTTCCCAAATAGTTCTAAAAATTGCATTAGATATCCTCTCCCTTTATCCCTCTCAAAAGAGGGACAAATAGTAATTTTTAGAACTATTTACAAAATATTAATCTCCGGCTCAATATCAACAGAGAATTTTTCTTTAACAGAGTCTTGAATTTTATGGGCAAGGTCAATAATTTCTGAACCTTTGGCCTTTCCATAATTTACTAAAACAAGGGCTTGATTTTTATGTACGCCCGCATCGCCTATACGCTTTCCTTTCCAACCACACTGTTCAATGAGCCAACCAGCAGCCAATTTCGTTAAATTGTTGCCACTTTTATATCCTACAATAGTTGGGTATTTTGCTTTTAGTGTTTCAAATTGAGAATCGCTTACTATGGGATTTTTAAAAAAACTTCCTGCATTGCCTAATTCATTTGGATCAGGCAATTTGCTGCTTCGTATTTTACAAACCGCCCTACTTACATCTTGTATAGTAGGACTACTTATCTTTTGACTTTCCAATTCCTTATTAATATCGCCATAAGAAGTATTAACTATCGGAATTTTATTCAATTTAAATGTTACGGAAAGTATTACTATTTTCCCTTTATATTCCTGCTTAAAAATACTATCACGATAAGCAAACTTACATGCCTCTTTTGAAAGAGTTTGCTTAATCAATGAATCTAAATGAAGTATTTCTACTTCATAAAAAGTATCTTTTAATTCTGCTCCATAGGCTCCAATATTTTGAATAGGTGCAGCTCCAACCGTTCCCGGAATCAGGGATAAATTCTCTACTCCTCCCCAATTCTGATTTACACAATGCAAAACAAAATTATGCCATATTTCCCCACCTCCCACTTTAACATAAACATACTCATTAGTTTCTTCAATTATTTCAATACCATTTATTGCCGATTTGAGCATTAATCCATTGTAATCTTGAGTAAATAAAATATTACTTCCGCCTCCTAATACAAATAGTTGATCAAGTGAGATTTTTTTTTGTTCAAGAATTTGACTTAGGTCTTTAATATTTCTAAACAATGCAAAGCATTTAGCTTTAACCTCAATACCAAATGTATTATAGGATTGGAGAGAAAAATTTTCAATTATTTGCATACTGATTTAAATCAAATTAAATTTCTTTATAAAATTAACAAACGAATTTAATTGTGTATTATAAGCAACGGAATAAATCATATATAGCTACATTTCAAACATTTGAAACTACAAACTTATTATATTTACATTATTTTACGTTTTTTTTGATCTTTAAATTATTTAAAACATATCATATATTATTTTGTATCAATGGCAATAGCAAAATCTTCAATGAAAAAATCTAGAAATTTATTGTTTTTATTCTTTGCTATTTTTCTTTGGCATACATCTCTATTATTTTCTCAGCCCAAATATGCTTTAAATGATTTAAATAGTGTATTAAAATCTACCAAACCAGATACGGCAAGTTGCCAATTTTTAATTGATATTGAAAATAACAACAAAAATGTATCTAGCGATTCTGCTCTTATTATTTTAAATAAGGTTCAAGAGTTAGCTATTGCTGGAGAAACGAATACGCACAATATTTTATTTACATTTTATGAAGCAAAGGCTTTGTTAGCTATTGGAGAAATTCAAAATAAAAAGCTTGGCGAATATGATGCAGCATTTACAAATTTCAGTAAATCGTATTTACTATTTGAAGATGTGATTAACAAATCATTAGATGTTGATGCTATTAGAAAATCAAAATTAGGAGAAGCAAGAAGTTTATGTGCTATAGGAGAAATTTATCTTGCCAAAGGACAAAACGACAAAGCCTTTAATCATTTTAAAAGTTCTTTAAAAATCAGCCATGAATTATTAGATAAAGAGGGTATTGCTACTTGTTTAAATAACATAGGTTTGATAAAGAAATACCTGGGTAATGATATACTGGCAAAAGATTTTTTCTTAAACTCTTTAAGCCTAAGAAGTGAATTGAACAACAAACAAGGTATTATTGAGTGTTTGAATAATTTATCTGATTTGTATCAACAACAAAAAAATTATACTGAAGCCATTCAATACATTGAAATGGGTTTAAAAATAAATGAGGAATTACAAGATAAAAAAGCGTTGGCTATAGATTATAAAAACATTGCTAATTTACATTTACAAGCAATTGCTGATTCTAAAAATATAAATACTAAGGATAAAAACACGCATCTTAATCAGGCTGTTGAATATGCCGAAAAATCGTATCAATTGGCTAAAGAAATAAATTTTTTACCTCTTGTAAGTTTATCTTGTTCTACTTTACAAAAAGCATGGGCCATAATTGGTGATCCGGCTAATTCAAAAAAATACAAAGAAATTTATGTGGCTACTAAAGATAGTATTCATAAAAACAATCACGCTCAAATAGTAGCGGAAGCAAATATTGACAATCAGTCTGAAGCTAATCAGAAAGAAAATTCTTCTCCAAAAAATATAATATGGATTGCTATTGGTAGCATCATTTTATTGGTACTACTTGCATTTATTATTTTTAGAGAGAAATTTTAATTTCCTTGCTAGGCTTTTTCACGATAGGTGTTTCTAAGTATTTTCTCTATTCATCTCACCATCAGCTTTTCTATTTTACTCGCATTTTCATAATTAAATTTTACGAAATAAACTCCAGAAGCAAGTTTCGAGGCATCAATAAAATAATGATTTGTTCCTGAAGAAATTTCACCCGTATGAATTACTTGAAGTTCTTTACCCATCGTATCCAATAATTTTATGCTTCCGTTTAAGGCAGATTTACCGGTAATTTCAATACATGTAATGGCATTTGCAGGGTTAGGAAAAATTCTTTCTGCAATAACAGATTCATTTTCTTTTATACTCGTAATCCCTGAAATATTAAATTTCCAAGCTCCACCTTGATTTGCAGTAATAGGTCTTACCTGCTCTTTTCCGGAATTGGATAGTGCATATATGTAATAAAATATCTTTCCACTTAAATTAGTTGCAGGAATAGTTCCTGCCCAAGTATGATTTACACTATCTATTAATACCATATTAACAGTTTGAAATCCCTTTGTAGTATCAGTGGTGTAATATATGGTGGCACTTGCTATGCCACTTCTATGATTAATATATGCATTTACAGTGTAACTTGCTGCCGTATCATAAGAATCTGTTAAAGGTTGGTGAGAAATTAATAAAGGATCATTCACTCCAATTTCGTGAGTAATGCAATGTATAGCACCAAGAGCTGTTATAATATCATTGCAATCAATACCCACAACATTATAACCCGGCATACTTTCTCTATACACTCTTAATGCTGTAGTATCGTATTTTTCTTCATACACCGGTACTAAAACAGTTTTATTTACAATTAATGAATTGGTATATGTTCTGTAATCGCCATTATTATCGGGGTATTTTCCATTGTCATCAGGAGGCATCACAATTCGTTTTATCTTATAGGCAGTACCAAACATTGAATTATAATTACTCAAAATATATTGTAAGTTGGCTTCAATTTGTGGACCATCTGCAACACCACTTGGATATTCTCCCATTAATAATGTTTCTTCATTGAGTAGTTTCATGTGCATATCGATATGATGAATTTCATCATAAGGCAAAGTTTCCATTTTTATGTATCGCTTAATGCCCATAAACATTTTCATGATGGAATCAATCATGCTTTCATTTTTGGGTGTTATGCTATAAGTTGCGTCAGAATCATTTTCATCTAAAATTAATTTAGAAGAAAATGCGGTACCAAATCCGTCTGACATATAATTACCTCCTGTATGAACCAAATCATAGGGTGCAGTTGTAGTTTGGTAAATTGGAACATTTAAATAATTTGCCACAGCCACAGGCGATGCATCATCGTAGGGCCTTGGGCGATTGTATATCCAATCAACAATATTTAAAGAATCCACTTCATTTGTATAAACAGAATTTCCTCCATAATCTCTCCCCCAAACTGTGTTATAAGAAGTTTTGAGAAATGCAATATTTTTAATTGGAATACTGTTATTGGTGAGATTTGTTTTCACCTGATTGGAGTCAGAACAAATGATAATAACTTTACATTCGTCTTGTGCGTAATTTACAATTTGACGCAATACAGCAGTATAACTTGTCCATGTAATAACTATAGCTTGTGATTCTTCCCATTCAGCCATTGTCCTTACCGGAGATGTTGGAGGAGTGGTAATACTAGTACTAGAATTATTTTTAAACGATTGCATATACAAAGGCATTTTTTCTTTTTCGCCAATTCCAAAACCATTGGGTAAATTTTCTTGGGCCTGTAATTCAAAAAAGAATGAAAGTAGAATTATAGAAAATAAAGAACGGTTCATGTGAACAGGAATTATTAAAGAAGATTCTGAAAAATATTTTTTATTACCTCACCCCGTCCCTCCCTCTCCAATTGGAGAGGGAAAGTTTGGACATGAATTTTATTTATTTGAAATGAAGAATTTTTTCTTAAAAATGCCATTATCAGTATTAGCTTGTAATAAGTAAACACCACTTGATAATGAATTTACATGTAGGCTGAGTTTATCAAAACTAAAATTTTGAATTGATATAGGCATTTGCTGACCTAAGGAATTGTAAATAGTAAACTGATTAATATTTACTCCATTGGTTTGCAAATTCAGTAAATGATTATTTTCATCCACATAGCATTTATAAGAATCATTTTTTATTTCATTGATTTCAGTAGAAGCTGTAGTAAGAATCACATCTCCCATATAAGGTACTTTATTAAAAGCAGTAGCCGTTACATGAATGGTATCAACTGTATTTATTGTATTGAATGAAATGGTAGCGATACCACCACTTACAACACCCGTTCCTATAATTGAATTATTAAATGTTAATGCTATAAATGCAGCTTCTGTATTACAATTAACAACAAGGCTAGATATTCCTATTGGAGAAGTGGTAATATGAGAAACCGTCATTGCAACCGGATTATCAGTACGAACATAAATAGATGGATCACCAAATATATGCCAGGTATCTGTCATATCACATCCTGTAGAACCATATACATCATTCATGGTCATACATCCATTTACTGAAATGCCACCAAAAGTTCTTTTAATATTTGTGGAATCACTTTCAACTAAAATATCATTCATATCATCTTGGCCTTCCATAGGTTCATTCCAATTCTGATTGATCGAAGACATTAAAGTGGCAATAGCACCTGTTGGTTTTCCATTATTATTTGACCTTAACAATGCTTCTGCCAAACAAGGTTTGGATGTAGATGCAAAATTTCCGTTAACACAAGCAACCGACCAAATAAACGGCAACATATTGTAATTGGTCATTTTTGCAACTTCAGCCGTTCCAAAACCAGTAGTTCCCCAAGAGGTATTGCTTCCATGTCCGGTATAATTCATAATGGAAACACCTTTATTAAATTCATTTAAAAGCATTGTTCCATCAGGATTTCCTGTACTATCCAATCCAGCTTCTGAACCATCATACAATTCCGATACATCAGTATAAGTAAACGACATCAATTTTGAACGAATATTTCTAATATGTTCGTAATCCATTTCATTATCATCACCGGGGCCTTGATCTGAGCCTACCCCAATACCCATGTGATACCAATTCAATCCGGTTACTGGATATTCTTCATAGGATAATACCTTATTTACTTGCGTTCTAACATCTTCTACTTTATCTGCAGAAAAACGTCCAACAAAAACTTCTGCATAAGAATCGTTTCCACTTATGTATCCATAGCTCGGGTCAGAAGCATCGTTACCATTATTAATTAAATAAGTAGATACTTCAGCATTATCACCCACTAATAACACGTATTTTAATCCCTTGTTATTATAATAATCCTCTATATAAATTTTAAGATCAGCAGCATTATTGCCAATAGTAGCAACATCGACTATTTCAGTTGGTATGCCTTTTCTAATTTTCCAATCTACAAGTGGGGCCATCGCATCCAGAAATGAAGCATCACATATAATAAGCATGTTACCATCTTCTTCAACCGGGGTAGACTGAACAGCAGTTTGAGCATTGATAAAATGATTCAAATAAATTTCTTTGTATTCTCTATCTACTTTAGTAAATGGTTTGGTACGATTAAAAATATTTACAGAATTTTTTTCCTCTGTTTTGCTAACATTAATGGCTAATTCAGTATAAACTCTCAATGTTTTAGTTACAGGATTGTATTGAAAAGGATAAGCAATTAAAGTTTGCCCTCTTAAATCTCGCAAAATATAAGGGTCACGTAATTGTGTTTGAGTAGTTGGATAAAATGCATCCTGGTTGTATTTTTCTCCATATACATATGGAATTGTTAAAGGATCAATATCTCTTGTAAAACTGCCTTTTGATGGCGCAATTTCAATGTTAGTAATATCTACATAAGATGAATATTGAACTTCTGCTTTCATTGTAGCCGCATCAGGAATTACAATGGGAACAGTAATTTTAGGAAGATCAGGAGCATCAGCTTCAAGTATGGGAGAAGCATTTTCAAGACTAATTGAATAAGCATCTCCTTTAGCCGTTGAAACCAAATTTTTATAAAATCCACCAAGTTCAATTTTAATAGATGTAGAGGTAATGTCACTAGAAAGCAAAGTAACTTTTGCTGCTTGAGGGTTGGTACTTGTAATTGCATTCCAGTTTTTTTCAGCCAATAAATTGGATGATACAAATAGAAATACAATTAATGATGTGGAATTAAGTAAAGCTTTTTGCATGGGTGTTTATTATTTTGACAGTAATGAATTTACAATTTACAAAAATTAAGAAGTAATAACCAATTCACAGTAACATAATGTTGCAAACTGATTTAATTATTTATCTTTAGGCATTATTAATCCTTAAAAATAAATAGTATGGCACAAAATGCACCAAGCCCGGTACCAACCGGTATGAACACAATTACCCCTAGTTTTTGGTTTAATGGAAATTGCAGAGAAGCAATTGCGTTTTATCAAAAAGCTTTTAATGCAGAATTACAAGGACAAATTATGCCAACACCTGATGGTAATGGCGTTTGGCATGCAATGATGAAAATAGGAACATCTCATATTATGTTAGCAGATGCACAACCAGGATCATGGGAAAAAGGCCCAGAAACCGGAACAACCGTTAGCTCATGGCTATATGTAGCTGATTGCGATACTTTTTTCAACACCGCAGTTACTGCAGGTTGCGAAACAAAAATGCCTATGATGGATATGTTTTGGGGCGATAGAATGGGGCAAGTACAAGATCCTTATGGACATTGTTGGACAGTTGCTTCTCACAAATGGATTTATACTCCGGAAGAAATGCAACAAAAACAAAATGAAATGATGGCAGAAATGCCTCACTAAAATTTTTCTATAATCTGTTTCTTGCAGAATATTAAAACCCTAATGATAAATATCATTGGGGTTTTGTTTTTTGAACCAAAAATATCTCCTCCAAAACGTAACCTTTTTAGCTATTTGTAAGTATAAGATAGTCTATTACTATGTTTATTAATGTATGGATACTATTTCAGAACAAACTATTCAGTTCAATATTCAGGAACTTGACAATGAAAATCGTCAATTAAAGGATACTATTACGGCTTTACGTGAAGAGCTTGAAAAAAGCAATGTAAAAGAAGAAATGAATAAAGAAAAAGTGCTCGCTCAAGCCGGTTTACAAATACAGGAATTAAAAGATAGCATTTTAGTCATTCGCCAACAATTAGAAATGGTCCATATAGAAGCAGATAAAAAAACACAAACCATTACTCAAGTATACGAAGCAGAAATAAAACAATTAAAGGCAACCATTACAGAACTAAGAACTGAATTAGAAGAACGAAATAAAAAATAAATATATGGGGCCAACTTTCGAAAATAATCCTGATTTTGGAATTTCTAAAAAGAAAAAGAAGCTTTCGCAGATTTTACTCTACATTATTAATAAAACCGGAACTTGTAAAAATTTAGATGAAGCCTTAGAAGTATTGGTAAATCTAACCAGTAATACAATAGAAGCAGAGCGCAGCACTATATTTTTAAACGATTCTAAAACGGGTGAATTGTATTCAAGAGTAGCTCAAGGAATTTATAAAAGAGAAATCAGGTTTATGAATACCAATGGCATTGCCGGATGGGTATTTAATAATGATAAAGCTTTGTTTGTAAATGATCCTTACAACGATGAAAGATTTAATAAAATTATAGATGAAAGAACGGGCTTTATAACACGAAATATTTTATGTGTGCCCGTAAAAACATACAAAGGCGAATTGATTGGAGTAGCTCAAGTAATCAATAAAAAAGAAGGAGACTTTAATGAAAAAGACATAGAAACACTAGAAGCCATTACAGAACAAACCGCCAACATTCTTCAAAGCAATATGATTATTGAAGAAATGGAAATTGCCCGTAAAAAAGAAATGGAGTTTATGGATATGGTTTCTAAACTTTCTTCCGAATTGCATTTAGGAACTTTATTGCAGAAAATTATTGCTGCCATTACTAAAATGCTCAATGCCGAAAGATCGACTATTTTTATTAATGATGACAAAACAAATACACTTTATACAATCGTTGGAGAAGGTTTAGGTTCTACCCAAATTCGTTTTCCCAATCACATGGGTATTGCAGGTACAGTATACAAATCAGGCAAGGCCATCAACATTCCCTATGCTTATGCCGATTTAAGATTCAATCCTTCATTTGATAAAACAACAGGCTTTTTTACGCGATCTATTTTATGCATCCCTATTTTAAATAAAAACGGAAAAATTATTGGCGTATCACAAGTGCTCAATAAAAAGGGCGGACAATTTACTACAGAAGACGAAGCACGCTTAGCAGCTTTTACATCTCAAATTTCAATTGGTTTAGAAAATGCCAAACTTTTTGATGATGTTCAGAACATGAAAAATTACAATGAAAGTATTTTAGAAAGTATGACCAGCGGATTAATCACCGTTAATCAAGATGGAAAAATAATTACCTGTAATACTGCCGCTTTAGCAATATTAAAAACCAATGCCGGTGCCGTTTTATATGAAAAATTAAATACTTTCTTTATAGGAAACAACCAATGGCTTGCAGAAAAAGCCCAGCATACCCTAGAAAAAGGAGAAGAACTTTCTTTATTTGATCTCACATTGCAAATCAACAATGAATCATTAACGGTTAATGCTAATTTTCTTCCTTTACTCAATGCCAAAAAAGAAAAATCAGGTGCCATTATTATGATAGAAGACATAAGCGATGAAAAACGTATGAAATCTACCATTTCTCGCTATATGGATCCTGTATTGGCAGATAAATTACTAGAGAAAGGCAATGACGCATTGGGAGGAGCCAATAGTTTAGCAACCGTATTATTTTCAGATATAAGAGGATTTACCACTTTTACAGAAAATTTAGGAGCACAAGGCACAGTAAGTTTACTCAATGAATATTTCACTTTAATGGTCGATTGTATTGCTCGAGAAGGTGGCATGCTAGATAAATTTATTGGAGATGCTATTATGGCTGTGTATGGAGTACCCTTTGCACATGAAGATGATTCTGACCGAGCCATTAGAACGGCCATTGCCATGATTGCCGAACTTAATAACTTTAATTCAAGACGTATTACCGAAGGAAAAACCACCATTGATATTGGATTAGGATTAAACACAGATATTATTGTGTCAGGAAATATTGGTTCGCCTAAACGAATGAATTATACTGTAATTGGTGATGGGGTTAATCTTGCATCAAGATTAGAAAGTGCATGCAAATATTACGGAACAAAAATATTAATCAGTGAATCGACTTTAAAATCACTTAAATCTACATACAGAACAAGAGAAATTGATAAGCTTATTGTAAAAGGGAAAACAGAAGCCGTAACCATTTATGAATTGCTCGATTACCATACCAATAAAACTTTCCCTAATATGATTGATGTGGTAGGTAATTTTAAAGATGGAATGGAACAATATAAAATCGGTAAATTTCAAGAAGCACTCAAATATTTTACTCAGGCTTGGGAGTTAAACACCAACGACAATTGCACCAACCTATATATACAACGCTGCCAAAAATTAATTAAAAACCCTCCAACAAATTGGAATGGCATTTGGGTAATGAAGGAGAAATAATAAAAAAGATCTCAAAATTATTAATCAATTGAATGATTTTACCCTGTAAGTCATTGTAAAGTTCCACGCTTTACTAACTATTTCCATTTATAATTTCGTAATTTTACAGCCTTTAAAAATTTCAATTCATTACAAATGAAGCCATCTGAAAATAACAAGCAAGACCAAATTGAGATAAAAACTAAAACCGGTGAATTATTTAATGTGCCTGTTGAAGGTTCATTGGGTCTATTGGCATTAGGTTATGTAGGTTTAATTGCCTGGAGAAAAAAAAGAAAAGAAGTTAAGTTAGCCAATGGCTTATAGCTGTTGGCATTTAGCTAAAATTGAAAACCAGCTAATAGCCATTGGCTAAAAGCTAAACTCTAAAAAGTATGAGCAAACGAATAGCAAAAAAAGTACTTCTTATAGGTTGGGATGCGGCCGATTGGAAAATCATAAATCCACTTCTTGATTCAGGACAAATGCCTACCCTAGAAAAATTTATTAATGAAGGTGTAATGGGTAATATTGCTACACTCGATCCTCCTTTATCTCCTATGCTTTGGACATCCATTGCTACAAGTAAAAGAGCTTATCAGCATGGTATTTTAGGCTTTACTGAACCTGATCAGGAAACCGGAGGTATTAGGCCCATATTGGGAAGCTCAAGAAAAGTAAAAGCCATTTGGAATATATTAAATCAACATGATATTAAAAGTAATGTAATTGGTTGGTGGCCTACGCATCCTGCTGAACCTATTGATGGAGTAATGGTTTCTAATTTTTATCAAAAAGCTGTTAACAATATTGATAAACCCTGGCCCATGATGCCGGGCACTGTGCATCCAGAAAGATTAAGCGAAACATTAGCTGCTTTACGTATACATCCACAAGAGTTAACACCTGCACATATTTTGCCTTTTGTACCTGATGCACCTAAAATTGATCAAGAAAAAGACAAGCGTTTAACTATTTTATCTAAAATTATTGCCGATTGTTCTTCTATTCATGCGGCCGCAACTTACGTAATGGAAAATGAAGAATGGGAATTTATGGCTGTTTATTTTGATGCTATTGATCATTTTTGCCATGCATTTATGAAATTTTATCCCCCACAAATAAATGGTGTACCGGATGATTTATTCAACATGTATAAATATGTTATTTCAAGCGGATACAAATACCATGATATGATGTTGGAAAGACTTTTGCAATTAGCAGGGCCTGACACAACTGTTATCATCATGTCTGATCATGGTTTTCATTCAGATCATCTTCGTCCACTTTCATTGCCTAAAGAGCCTGCTGCACCTGCTCTAGAGCATCGCCCATACGGAATACTATGCATGAAAGGCCCAGGAATAAAAAAAGATGAAAGAATTTATGGCGCAACTTTATTAGACATTACCCCTACCCTACTTACACTATTTGGCCTGCCTGTAGCTGAAGATATGGAAGGCAATGTATTGGTTCAGGCTTTCGAAGAAGAAATAGAACTCGATCGTATACCAAGCTGGGAATTAATTCCGGGTAATAGTGGTATGCATTCAAAATCTCATGCTACTGATGCTGCAAGCAATGCTGAAATAATGCAACAATTAATAGATCTTGGTTATATTGAAAAACCTGATGAGAATAAAGAAAAAGCAATAAAACAAAGTGTTGACGAAGCGCAGTATAATTTAGCAAGGGCCTATATTGATGGTAAAAAAAATCAAGAGGCCTTGCCCATTCTTGAAAAATTATGGGAAGAAAACCCTGATCAAAGCAGGTTTGCTTTAAGATTAGCAACTTGCTACCAATCCTTACATCGTTTGGCCGATTGCAGAAAAGTAATAGAAAAATTAAAAGAAACCGAAAAAGATAAACCTGAACAAACAAGTATATTAGTTATTGAGGGTAATATTTTATTGGGAGAAAACAAACCCAAACAAGCGCTGGAAGCTTTTAAAAAAGCAGAAGAAAAAGCACAGAATTTTCCTAATTTATTTTTACAAATTGGTCGTTGTTATTTGCAATTAAAACAATGGGATGATGCCATTCGCTCTTTTAACAAAGCATTATCAATGGATAAAGACAATGCACATTGTTATCATGGTTTAGCAATGGCCCACCTTAAAAAAGGAGAATTTAATGAAGCTGTTGATCAAGCATTAACCGCTGTTGGATTATTATACCATATCCCTTTTGCTCATTATCATTTAGGCGAAGCCCTTGCAGGTTTAAAAGAATATGCACAAGCTGCACAAGCATTTGAAGTATGTTTATCAATGGCTCCTAATGTTGGTAAAGCACGCAAATGGTTAATTGATATTTATGAAAACCATTTACCTCAACCTGACAACGCAAAAAAACATAGGGATATTCTTGCAGATAACACCCGTACAACTATTATTGTTGTTTCAGGCTTACCTCGTTCAGGCACTTCTATGATGATGCAAATGCTAGAAAAAGGCGGCATGGAAATATTTTCAGACCAAGTTAGAGAGGCTGATGAAAATAATCCTAAAGGATTTTATGAACATGAAGCTGTTAAGCGCATTGCAAGAGATAAAACATGGTTAAAAGATGTAGGCAAAAAAGTTGTAAAAATTGTTTCTCCATTGGTATTTCATTTACCTCCTCGTTTTCATTATAAGATAATATTTATGGTACGTGATGTTGAAGAAGTATTAGCTTCTCAACATAAAATGCTTGAACGTTCAGGAAAATTAAAACCTGATACCTATAAAATGGGACTTGATGAAGCGTACAGAAAAAATTTAGATCAATTTAAACAATGGGTAGAAAAAAATCCTAATACGGAAGTTTTGTATGTTAGTTATACTGAAACCATTCAAAATCCTACAGTAGAAATTGAACGTATTAATGAATTTTTAGGAGAAGGGCTCAATACAACCGAAATGCTTTCAGCTCTTGATAAAGAACTTTATCGCAATAAAAAACAAACTGTAAATTAGTTGTTCGTTATTGGTTGTTTTTATTGGTATAAAAAATGCAAAACACAAAGCCTAAAATATTGCTTGCCGAAGACGATATCAATCTTGGTTTTGTTATAAAAGACAACCTTGAAATGAGTGGCTTTGAGGTTTTACTTTGCAAAGACGGTGAAGAATTCTTAAAGCATTTCAAAATAGCTACAGCTGATTTATGCGTATTGGATGTAATGATGCCAAAATTAGATGGTTTTTCTGTAGCAGAACAAATTAGAAAAAGCAATACAGACATTCCTATTATTTTTCTTACTGCAAAATCATTAAAAGAAGATAAACTAAAGGGCTTAAAACTAGGTGCCGATGATTACATTACTAAGCCATTTAATATTGAAGAACTCATTCTTAAAATAAAAATATTTTTAAAACGAAGCCGTATAGTTTCTCAAAAAGAAATTGTAACAATACCTAAGTCACTAAGAATGGGAAATTACACTTTAGATGTTAGTAATCAATTACTAGTAACAGAAGAATTAAAACAACAACTTACTTTAAAAGAGGCCGAATTACTCCAACTATTTTTTGAACAACCCAATACAGTTTTAAAACGTGAAGATATTTTAAATCAAATCTGGAAAGACGATAATTATTTTGTAGGAAGAAGTCTTGATGTTTTTATTTCAAGATTAAGAAAATACCTGAAAAATGATACTAGAATTAAAATAGTAAATATTCACGCAGTTGGCTTTAAACTTACTTTTAGTATTGAGTAAGTACCACTTGTTTGGAAATTTTTTGAGGAACAATATTAGTTTTATATACCTTTTCCTGATTTTGATGAATACTAGCCAAATAGCTTAACTTATACAAATCAAATATTGCTAAATTAGGACGAGAAGAAAGTAAATTGCCCACCATTGCCTTTTTAAAAAACTTATAAAAAATACCCAATGGTTTGGTAACACCCATATCTGCTAAACGGGTATAGTATTTCAATATCTTAACATCGTCACTTATTACAGGAGCATCAGCCTTATACCTGCTTAACAAATAATGTAAATTACTAACAGCCTGCCTACTTTTTACTAAAAACTCTTTTGAAGACTCAAGCCCTATATGAGAAAGTGGATTATTAATATGGATAATATGGATATTTCTTTTTCTTAGTTCTAAGCCCATTAAAGTATCTTCATGACCATAACCTTTCATATTGCTATCAAAAGATATTTTTTCGAGAATAGATTTAGAAATCAAAAAATTATTGGTCATGAATGAACGATTGGGGTTTTGATTGCGATAACCTGCATCTTTTACCTCTCTTCTTACTCCATAATACCATCTAAAATATTCATTTGAATTAAGCGGAGCTTGTATATTATAAGTCCTTCCTCCACAAACAACAACATCCTCTTCCTTACAAAATCTTAAATAATTAGATATATATTTTTCTGAAACCACACAAGAATCACAATCCATAAAAAGAATATGAGGATATCGAGCTTCTTTAGCAAGCAAGTTTCTTATTGCAGAACGGCCAATATTTTTTTCTAATTCATTATAGTAAACAAAAGGTAGGGTAGACAAACTCTTATTAACAGATTTAAACGAAGCATCAGAGCCATCGTCAAAACACAATATTTCAAAAGGTACTTGATTAGCTTTAAGTTGCTTATATAGAGAAGTTACCAATTCTCTAACATCAAAATTAAATATGGGTATGGCTATTGAAATCATTGTTAGGGCAAATGTAACGAGCTCATTATTAAAATCCAATAACAATATTAAATGAAAATCAATTTTTTCTATTCCCTCAACGTAATAAAACAAGAAATATTGTACCAAATTGAAAACGCTGTTTACTCTTTATTGTTTTACCTTTTTCAATTTTGTAGATAAATGCTTTACTAATCCATCTCTGTCCTTTTTTGTTTCTTTCGCTAATGTCTTTGGATATTCAGGAATCTCAAAATATTTATCACCCCATACGGCAATTTCCAAAATAATGGGCATTAAATCGATTCCTTTCTGACTGAGCTTATAGAACTTCTTTATTTTATTGTCAGGATATTTTTCTACTACTATTATCCCGGCCTTTTCAAGTTGTATCAATCTATCAGAAAGAATATTAGTAGCAATTTGTTCGGGAGATTTTAAAAAATCGCCATACGTATTTTTATTATAAAACATCATATCCCTGATAATAAGTAGAGACCATTTATCACCCATAATGTCAAGGGTAATGCTCACAGGGCATGGAGATCGCTGGTCAATTCCTTTTTTCAAAATAAATTCAAATTAACAACTACTTGCATTTTACAAGTTATAAAATACTAAATTAATTACACATAATTATATTAGCAAATTTACGAAAAATAATTCTAAGAAACTCAATATAGCAAAATAAAGTCGAACTCAAATTAATTCAAGGTTCATAAATTAGTTGTAAATAATTTTATTTCAGCATATTAATAGCAAATACAACAAATTAACTAGAATTTTTTCATTAATAAACATTCTAAAATAGAATTGAAAATATCTGTAAATAAAAATAAATTCTTCTTATAAACAAACACAAACACTTGCGTTTTGCAAGTATTATTTATAATTTTACACAAAAAAAAACAATTACTAAAAAAATGAACCTGCTAATTTTTAAAATTGTTGCCGTCATCATGACGTTTGTTCCATTGATTAATGGATCTATTGGATTAATAAAAGGATTTAAAAACTTTCCGGAAAGTGAAAAATTTTCAAGAAATCAAGTTTTATATATCGACAACGAATGGAGATTTCATTCTGGCCTATCATTAGGCATAGGAATTATATTAGTATGCATGATTCTAAATATTGAAAACCATCAGTATGGATTTTGTTATGATATTTTAATGGGAATAGTAGCTTTTTCAGGAATTGGCCGATTGATTTCTCTACTACAACGCTCTAAAATTCTCCCCAAATTTATTGCTCCAATTATTGCAGAGTTTATTTTCTGTCCACTCTTTATAATATGGCATAACTGTATTTTATAATTAATTAAATTCTTATTAATAAATACTTAAATAAAAATCATATGAACACAAATGGAAATACCGTATTAGTAACCGGAGGAGGATCCGGAATAGGCTTAGCATTAGCCTTAGCGTTTCTAAAAAATGAAAACAACGTAATCATCTGTGGCAGAAACCTCAATAAGTTAGAGCAAGTAAAAAAACGCCATCCGGCCATTGAAATATTTCAATGCGATGTTGCCGATAATGATCAAATAAAAAAAATGGCAGCCTTTTGCGAAAAACAATATGGAGGCATTAATGTATTGGTAAATTGCGCAGGAGTATTTAAACTATTTAATTATACAAAAGGTACTATCTCTATTGAAGATCAGCTTTCAGAAATTAACAATAATTTTGGTGGCCCACTTAGAATGATACATTATTTTCTCCCTCAACTTCTGCAAACCAACAATGCTGCAATTGTTAACGTTTCTTCAGGATTAGCCTATGTCCCACTTACCATTAGTCCGGTTTATAGCGCCACAAAGGCTGCAATGCATGCATGGACACGCAGTTTAAGATGGCAATTTAAAAATACCAATTTAAAAGTGATGGAACTTATGCCTCCTATGGTTGATACCGATTTATTACCTGACAAATTTAGAACACAACCTTTATTAAAACCGGAAAAACTTGCAGAAGAATTTATGATTGGTTTTAAATGTAATCAAGAAGAAATTTTACCTGGCCAAGCAAAACTACTTAAGACTATGAGCAGGATGGCTCCAAAGTTCATTTTTAAAAAACTTAATGAGGCTATAAAATAAATAGACACTAATTAGAATACTAAATAATCACTCCATAACAACTAAAATAAAAACAATATTAGATGAAAACTATAACTAAACAAATCTTATTTCTTATTTGCATTTTAATAAGTGCTCTTCATCTACAGTCTAAAAATTCAATATTACAAGAAAACAAAATCACCACATTTGAAAACATAGATAGTGTTGCATCTTGGTCAACAAATGTAAAGGTGAATTATGTTACCATTAATAATTCATCAATCAGATACCTTACTTCAGGTGAAGGAGATCCAATGATTCTTATTCACAGCGTGAGAACACGATCTGATTTTTTTCAGAAACTCATCCCTGAATTAAGTAAGCAATATAAAATCTACGCTATAGACTTACCCGGTCACGGAGGATCAGATATACCTAAAGGGAAATACGATGAAGCATTTTTCAGAGACTATGTTAGTCAATTTATAGACGCCCTTCAATTAAAAAATACAACCATAGTTGGAGAATCTATTGGTGCTACTCTAGCATTAACAATAGCTGCAAATGACTCTCTCAATAATATCAAACAAGTATTTGCCATCAATCCTGCCGACTATAAAGTAGGTATTAAAAGAAGTTCTCTACTTGCAAGAATAGTTTTTACTTCATGTGAAATTCCCGGAATTAATTTAGTAGCCAGCAATGCGGAAAACAATTTAATTCTAAAGAGAATTATGCGTGGTGGTTTATACAATAAAGATGCTATTCCAAGTGATTTATTTAAACTTGTTGCTAAAACACGCAAACATAAAGGATTTGGTAGATTTTTTAGAGCATTCTCAAAACACTATTCAAGCTGGATTAAAGCAAGAGAAATGTATTCTAATATTAAAATACCTGTTACTTTAATTTATGGTGATCATGATTGGTCGCACTTAGAAGAACGCGAAGCCAATAAAAATATTATCAAAAATAGTTCTCTTAATACTTTAAAAAACACCGGGCATTTTGCAAGTGTTGATAATCCGAATGAAGTACTAGAAATTATTTTAGATAACAAAATTAACACATCTTTAAAAACAAAATAACCATTAATTGCACCATTATGAATCCAAACAACAAAACAAACATTCTTATTATCAATACTTTATAATTTTATATTTCTCAAAGTTGATGTTAAACCCTGAATTAAAGATACCGTTAAAACATAATTCATTGATTGAATTAGCTTTGAAGCATAATCCAAAATATAGTAAAAAAAAACACCCGTTTTTTGAAACTTTCCTCTCTAATTTTCGTAATACATCCTAAAAACAAATATAAAATAGAGGAACGAATTAATAGCAGGTATATGGTATCATCATTTACATTTGAGCAATTACCCCTAGCAGAGAAAGCAAAGCTGATATCCATGAACGGGGAGTATATAGATAATAGAAAGCATAAGACTTTTAAATTAAACTTATATTCTATTTATGGTTATTTTGTTGAGATTTGGTACAATGAAGATTTAACTGAAATTAAAAAAATTGAAGTAGTAAAATCCAATCGAGTATTAGATGTTTACATTGACAAAATTGATTTATCGGATTTAATGTAAATTAAAACAAATGTTTTTCAGCATGGTAAGATGATCTCACAAGTGGTCCGCTTTCAACAAAACGAAATCCTTTTTCAATTCCCATTAATCTGTATTTTTCAAAAGTTTCAGGAGTAATAAATTCCTTAACTGCCAAATGATTTTTGGTAGGTTGCAAATATTGTCCTAAAGTGAGTACATCACATCCAACAGCTCTCAAATCATTTAAACTTTCAATAAGTTCTTCTTCTGTTTCTCCCAATCCAAGCATAATACCTGATTTTGTTTTACATCCACCTTGCTTCAATCTTTTCAATACCTCGAGGCTTCTATCGTATTTGGCTTGAACACGAACTTCTTTGGTTAGTCTTCTTACAGTTTCTAAATTATGCGAAACTATTTCGGGTTTAATATCAATAATTTTTTGAAGATTATTCCAATCTCCTTTAAAATCTGGAATAAGCGTTTCGAGTGTAGTTTCAGGAGAAGTTTTTCTTATGGCCCTAATGGTAGCAACCCAAATATCAGCTCCTCCGTCTTTTAAATCATCCCGATCAACAGATGTAATTACACAGTGTTTTACGCCCATTAATTTTACCGATTCTGCCACATTTTTGGGTTCACTTAAATCAACAGCTCCTGGTTTTCCGGTAGCTACTGCACAAAACTGGCATGAACGCGTGCACACATTTCCTAAAATCATAAATGTTGCTGTTCCTGCTCCCCAACATTCTCCCATATTTGGACAATTACCACTTTCACAAATAGTGTGTAATTTATGCGTATCAACTAATTGGCGAACTTTTTTATAGTTTTCTCCAGTAGGTAACTTTACACGAAGCCAATCCGGCTTACGAATTTTAGAAGAAGTAATTGAGGTTTCGTTATCAGACATATATCTTTTGTTTGCTTACCAACGCTTACCAAAATAATAAGCTAGGTATAAGTTTACAAAGATATTGGTATTATCTGTAAAAGCCATAATAGGAATTTCTTTTAAGTACCCATCAACAACAAGGCCTGCTTCAAGTGAACGAACTTTTTTATCATTATCTCCATATTCAAAGCTCAAACTAAATTTTCCATATAAACCAGGGTATAATTGTGTTTCACCAAGGCCCATAAGAAAGGGGGCTTTTCCAACAATATCAACAATATCATGTTTTTCGGGATCATATTTTTCAGAAACCACCGTCATAACTCCCTTATCATCTATATAAAGTATATTTAAATAAGCTGGTTTAGCAAAGGCTAATGAGGCTCCCAAATAACCATTGTACCTTATTTCTAAACCATTTTTATCGGATTTACTGTATATAATTTTTTGAAGTCCATAACCGGCACGTAACATCAAAACAGAAAATTGTTTGCCGTAAACAAATCCTTTTGCATTATCTACATAAGGATTTACTGTTTTTACTTCTTTAGGATGTTTCATGGTTACAGCTTCGACCTCAAACATCCGTTTTTTATAACCTGTTGCATGAAAACCCATTCTATAACCTAAGCCCCATCCATTGGAATGAATATTGGCTCCAAAAGAACGTTCATGACGCAACAATATCTTTGTATCATCGTATTCAATCCATTCTTCTCCATCTGTTTTGGTTTTAGTAGAATCTTTTTTTTGCGCTTCTTGCGAAAACGCATGAAAAAAAGAGAAGGCCCAAAAAAATGATATGAAAAAAAATTTACGCATTATACAATGTGCACAATATTTTATAAAACTTGAAAGTACAAAACAATAAACTTTTCACCAAAGAAATAATTGATGACTCAGCACAATACTTTTTTAAAAAAAATAGAGCTCATTAAAAATTAAGAAGGAGTCTTTATTCTTTGCTTTTGCTATCCATTAGTAGGGTCACAGGCCCATCATTAATGAGAGCGATTTGCATATCTGCTCCAAATTGGCCTGTTTTTATTGGTTTTCCTAAATCTCGATTTATTTGTTGAATAAATTGCTCATAAATGGGGACTGCAATTTCAGGTTTGGCAGATTTTATATACGAAGGCCTATTCCCCTTTTTAGTACTTGCAAACAGGGTAAATTGACTCACAACTAAAATTTCTCCCTTTACATCTTGTACAGAAAAATTCATTTTCTTTTCTGTATCATTAAAGATGCGTAAAGAAACTATTTTTTTGCTCAGCCATTCTATATCTTGAGTATCATCTGCATCTTCAATGCCAATAAGTACAAGCAATCCGTTTTTTATGGAAGAATAAATTTCATTGTTAATGCTTACTGAAGCTTCTAATACACGTTGAATAACTACTCTCATAATGTTTGGCTATTGGCTAACAGTCATAAGCTATTGGCTTTTTTAATCATAAAACTTTTTAAAATCTTCTTCATCGTGCAGCATACTTAAATAACTCAGATAGCGCGACTCATGAATTTTACCCTCATCAACAGCATTTTTTACTGCGCATTTGGGTTCATTAAAATGCAAGCAATTATCAAATTTACATTGGTTGAGCAAACCCCTCATTTCAGGAAAATAATGCGAGAGTTCTGCTTTGGCCATAGCTGTTAATCCAAATCCTTTTATGCCTGGAGTATCAATAAGAAAACCTTTGTTTTTTAATTCAAACATTTCGGCAAAAGTTGTTGTATGAATGCCTTTGTTATTAAAATTTGAAATGTTTCCGGTTTTTAAATTTAACAAAGGATCAATGGCATTCATAAATGTTGATTTACCAACACCAGAATTACCTGAAAGAAGATTGATTTTCCCTTTCATCATATCCACAATTTTCTTGACTTGCTTATCGGGCTTAATCGCAGATAATTTTATGCAAGTATATCCCGCTAATTCATATATATAGATAAATTCTTCTAATTCTTTTAATTCCTTATCATCAAGTAAATCTGTTTTATTAAAGAGTAAAACAGTAGGCACTTCATAAGCTTCGGCCGTAACTAAAAAACGGTTGATAAAACCTTTTGTGGTGTGGGGTGTATGAAGGGTTACCATTAAAAAACATTGATCGATATTGGCTGCAATAACATGAGTTTTGGGTGTTTTACCTCCGGCATTCCGTATGATATAGTTTTTTCTATCTGCAATGGCTTGTATACTACCCGTATTCGTATCCGTGTCAATATCTATTTCAACCTTATCTCCTACCGCAATAGGATTTGTATTTTGAGAATCTTGCAAACGTTGTTGCCCTCGCATTCTACATTCAATACGTTGTTCATTTTCTAATAATACGGTATACCAACTTCCGGTTGATTTGGCTACGATTCCTAACATAAAGAAAAAATAATATGCGAATGTAAATGTAAAAGAGAAGATAATTAAAGTTTTTAAGAATTAGTTTGCAATTTGCACTGAACTAATTAGATTCCATGTAGCGCCATCCCAAATAAAAAGCAAGGTATCATTATCGTCTCTATTAAGCGTTGCAGCACCTATACGCATATTATTTGTTGCATCATTATCAGTAAATTCAACTCCATAATTAGAGCCACTATCAATAATTCTTATATATAAAATTTGTCCATCAGCCATTCCATCCGAGAATACAACAGTTCTACTTGTAGGGATAGCATCAGAATTTATTTTTATAAAAGACCTATCGCCTATTGTAAGTGTCCAAGGATCTGATGTTGCATTTGCAGTTGCAGACTGTAAATTAATTCCCCCATTTACATCTAAAGATGTATACGCATCATTAACCGGAATATGAATACCTACCTGACCAGTAGCATCAACAACAAAAGCAGTAGCATCATTATCAGTTCCGTCATCATTTACACGCAAACCCTCGCCTGTACCTTTATTAGTAATCATAACCATTGTTTCTGCAGAAAGTGCACCTGCAGCTTCATTATTTGAAACTCTAAGTAATGTACCTGTATTAGCGGCATTATTACCTGATTCTATAATATTAACCATAGTACCTGTAAAAGCAGCTCCACTAGAAGATACGCTTAATAAACCTCCAGATGTAACTGAATTACCAACAATTTTCGCTACATAACCAGTTGTATTTACAGCTGTTGAAGTTACATTTAATACTGCAGAAGCGACATCGCCAATAGCACCCGTTGAAAGCAAAGCAAGTAAAGCTCCCCCACCAGTTATTGCTGTTGAACTAGAGGCAATTTTCATCCCCCATCCTGATGTAAGAGCATCAGCAGTAACTAGAATTCCGGCTCCAGTAGTTACTAATGGTGTAGAAATATTCAAACCAGTTCCAGTAGTAAGTGCAGCACCAGAAATTTGTTGTATAGTTCCAGCTGTGGTTGCATCTGCTACTACATTTAACAATCCAACATTACTTACTGAAGTATAATTACCGGAAGCAGTAATATTAACGATGCCATTAGTGGCAACAGCACCTGTAGTGGAAGACGAAACAGCTAATAATGAACCTGATGTTAAACCAGTTGATGTTGAACCGATACTTAATGCAATACCAGTAGTTAATGCATTGCCTGCTATTCTTTGAATAGTACCGGCAGCTGTTGAATTTGCTAAAACTGTTAAAAGCCCTTTGTTAAGAGAAGAAGTATAATCTCCTGTTGCCTGAAACGAAACAATACCATCTGTTGCTACTGCACCTGTTGTAGCCGATGAGACGTATAGTAATGAACCCGATGTTAAACCCGTTCCTGAGCTTGTTATATTTAAAGCATCACCGGTAGTAAGTGCATTTGCATTAATTACCATAGTTTTACCTGTTACTGTTGCATCATCTATTTGAAAACCATTTCCGGTATGCGCACCTGAGAAATTAAAATAAGCCCCACCTCCGCTAGTTCCTAAATTTCCGGTTGATGCAATAGTCATGTTAATTCCTTTTGCAATTGAGCTTACACCTGAGGAGCTTATATTAAGTAAATCTCCTGTATTGAGACCATTATTTCCTGATAGTGTTATAGTAGATAATGCTCCAGTAAGAGCTGTAGAGGAAGAAGAAACACCAAATCCTTTACCACTTGTTAAGCCATTAGTGCTCAATGTAAATCCACTTCCAGTTGTAGCAGAATTGGCATTTATAACAACTGTAGTACCCGAAACGGTAACATCATCTATCTGAAAACCGTTGCCGGTATGTGCTCCAGAAAAATTAAAATAAACTCCTCCTGTTGATAAATTTCCTGTAGAAGCTATATCTACATTAATTGCTTTTGCAATACTGCTCGCTCCTGACGAACTTAATTTTAATAAGCTTGCGCCATTGGTATTTCCTACATTGTTTCCGGTAAGTGTTATACTTTGTAAATTACCTGTTAAGCCGGTTGCAGAAGAAACTATATCTAACCCGTTTCCTCCTACAAGACTGTTTGCATTCATTTTTATAACAGACCCTGCAGTTGTAACATCATCTATCTGCATGCCAGTTCCGCCATGGGCACCGGTAAAGTTAAAATATACACCTCCGGATGATAAGGTTCCTGTTGATGCCATTGTTACATTAATAGCCTTTGCTATTGAGTTTACACCTGTAGAAGAAAGGCTAAGTAAATTACCTGTATTAGCAACATTATTGCCGGAAGCTGTTATATCTTCTAGATTTCCTGTAAGAGCAGCTGAACTTGAAGCTATGTTTAAAGCTTCTCCTGAAGTTAATGCATTTCCTTTAATGGTTTGAATTGTACCCGCTGTTAAGGAATTTGCTATAACAGATAAAAGCCCTCTATTGGCAGTAGAAGTATAATCACCTGTAGCCTGAAAAGATACAATACCGTCTGTTGCTACTGCACCTGTTGTGGCAGAAGAAACATACAATAATGAGCCTGTTGTTATACCAGTGCTGGTGCTTGTGATTTTTAATGCATCTCCTGTTGTAATAGCATCAGTAATAATATTTAATCCTACTCCTGTCGTCAATCCACTTGCATTAAAGTTTGCTAAATTACCTGTTATAACTCCTGACGATGTGAGATTAAAGCCTGTTCCACTAGTAAGAGAGTTCACCGTTAACAACATACCCGTGCCAGTTGCTGTAGTACTTAAAATATCTAATTTTGCAGCAGGCGCGGCTACATCAATACCCACCCCTTGACCATAGGCAGTAGAAAACACTATTGAAAAAAAGAAAATTCTAGCGTAAATACGTATTAATTTTATCATAAAATAGATAACTTGGTACTTCGTTATACGTAGAAAAATATAAAAGGTTACTTTAATTACTAATTATTACTTTCCAGAGAGTTGATGCTAAAAGGCCATAGAAAATATTTTTTTCATTTTCTTTCCTATCGACCCATTTCAAATGAGAAAACATAAATTATAATTTTAAAAAGGGGTAAAAAACAAAGTGAAATTCTTTTTATATAAAATATCATTGAATGATGATATTTTTGTTTAAGATTATTATTACCTTTGCTGCCTGAAAAAACAACCTAAATTATACCTACAATGTCAAAAAAGACCGGAAAAGTAGTTCAGGTAATTGGTCCCGTGGTGGACGTGCGCTTTGAACATCAAAATGAAAAACTTCCTAGCATTCTTGATTGCCTTGAAGTATTACGAGAAGATGGAAAAAAATTAGTATTGGAATGTCAGCAACATATTGGTGAAGATACTGTAAGAGCTATTGCCATGGACTCTACAGATGGCTTAAGAAGAGGGATGCCGGTTGTTGCAACAGGAGCCCCTATTAAAATGCCGGTTGGTGAAAAAATAAAGGGTAGACTCTTTAACGTAGTAGGAGAAAGTATTGATGGAATTAATGTGGTATCTAACGAGGGTGGATCTTCTATTCACCGTGAAGCCCCAAGATTTGAAGATTTATCAACAGAATCAGAAGTTTTATTTACGGGTATTAAAGTAATCGATTTAATTGAACCGTATTCAAAGGGTGGTAAAATTGGTTTATTTGGTGGTGCCGGTGTGGGTAAAACAGTATTGATTATGGAATTGATCAATAATATTGCTAAAGGTTATGCTGGTTTATCTGTATTTGCGGGTGTAGGTGAAAGAACACGTGAAGGAAACGATTTATTACGTGAAATGATTGAGTCTGGCGTTATTAAATACGGTGAGGAATTTAAACATAGCATGGAAAAAGGTGGATGGGATCTTTCTAAAGTTGATGTGAATGAATTGGCTAAATCTCAAGCTACATTGGTGTTCGGACAAATGAACGAACCTCCTGGTGCTCGTGCGCGTGTGGCTCTTTCAGGATTAACAGTTGCTGAATATTTTCGTGATGGTGATGAAAAATCAGGTGGACGTGATATTCTTTTCTTTATTGATAATATCTTCCGTTTTACACAAGCAGGTTCTGAAGTATCAGCATTATTAGGTCGTATGCCTTCTGCGGTGGGTTACCAACCTACATTAGCTTCTGAAATGGGTGCTATGCAAGAACGTATTACTTCTACTAAGCGTGGTTCTATTACTTCTGTTCAAGCGGTTTATGTACCTGCTGATGACTTAACAGATCCAGCTCCTGCAACTACATTTGCCCACTTGGATGCAACAACGGTATTGGATCGTAAAATTGCTGAGTTGGGTATTTATCCTGCTGTTGACCCTCTTTCTTCTACATCTAGAATTTTGAGTCCGCTTATTGTTGGAGATGAGCATTATCAATGTGCACAAAGAGTAAAACAAATATTACAGCGTTATAAAGAACTTCAAGATATCATTGCCATCCTTGGTATGGATGAACTTTCTGATGAAGATAAATTAGTAGTAAGCCGCGCTAGACGTGTACAACGTTTCTTATCGCAACCATTCTTTGTGGCCGAACAGTTTACAGGATTAAAAGGAGAATTCGTTTCTATTGAAGATACTATTAAAGGCTTTAATATGATTATGAATGGTGAAGTGGATGAATATCCTGAAGCGGCCTTTAACCTTGTTGGTACAATAGAGCAAGCGATTGAAAAAGGCAAGAAAATGATGGCTGAAGCGAAATAATATTAGTTTAAAGTTCAATGTTAGAAAGTTTAAAGTTTTCTGACATTGAACCTTGAACTTTCAAACTTTGAACTGATAATACTATGTTAGTAGAAATATTTACTCCTGATAAGCAACTTTTTGAAGGCGAAGCCAGCTCTGTAATGCTTCCCGGAGCTGATGGTTCATTTGGTGTTTTAAACAAACACGCAGCAATAATTTCTGCTCTTAAAAAAGGGCAAGTTAAAATTACTTCTAAAACGGAAGGCGAAAAAACTTTTGATATTAGGGGTGGTGTTGTAGAAATGTTTAATAACAAAATGATTATTTTGGCTGAATAAAATTATAATGTACATTTATAAAAATGCTGATTTACCTCATGTAAGTCAGCATTTTTTATTTTAGCAACCTCATCCCTAAATAACAAACCATGAAGATTATTTGTATTGGTAGAAACTACGCACAACATGCAAAAGAATTAGGCAATGCTATTCCTGAAAAGCCGGTTATTTTTCTTAAACCCGAAACATCAGTACTCAAAAATAATGCGCCCTTATTTTATCCGGATTTTACTCATGATTTACATTATGAAACCGAATTGGTTTTTAAAATAGCCAAAGCCGGTAAACATATTAACAGAAAATTTGCACATAAGTATTATGAAGAAATTGGTATAGGTATAGATTTTACTGCTCGTGATATACAAAACGAATGCAAACAAAAAAGCCTTCCTTGGGAAATAGCCAAAGCATTTGATGGATCAGCACCTGTGGGAACATTTATTCCTAAAAATAGTATTACTAATTTAAAAAACATTGCTTTTCATCTTACCAAAAATGGCCTTATTGTACAAAAAGGTAATTCTGCAAACATGATTTTTTTTATTGATGAAATCATTGAATACGCTTCTTCTTTTTTTACACTTAAACCAGGCGACTTAATTTTTACCGGCACTCCCGAAGGAGTAGGTTCTATACAAAAAGGTGATAAATTAGAGGCCTCTATTAATGACGAAAAACTTCTTGAAGTAGAAATTAAGTAAGCTCCCCTCTTTAGTAAATTATTTTCTTTTATAAAACTATTAGACAAAATTCAGCCTCTTTTAAAATCATTGTAAGCCTGCTATTCAACTTTTGTTACAAGCTCTTCATCTAGTTTCTCAGACTGGTAATAATGCAGTATAAGTTTGTTTGAAAAAGGTAACAAATTTAAATATCCTTGTTGACTCAGTTTCTTAAACTGAACTAATCCAAAAAAGTAACATTATTTATTAACCAAATTTATCCCCTTATGAAAAAAGTTCTATTATTTATTTTTTGTATTCTTTTTATTAATACTGCAAGAAGTCAGGTTACGCTTGGTGATAGTGTAAAAATTGCAACTTTAAGCTCCAGTAGCGTAATTGCTTTTAATGATGCTGACGTTATGAGAGGAAATTCTGTGAATGATCGTTATTATATTTATAATACAGCAGCTAAATGCTCTTTAGCTGTATACCAATCGGGGTCATGGAGCCATCATTTGGTTGTTTCTAGTTCAAATATTGGGCAAGCTACAATGGCTTTTCATAATGATACAATATGGGCTTGTTGGAGAGAAGGCACGGGTACCAGTAAAGTTTTATATGTATCTTATTCCATTAATTCAGGATCAAGTTGGAGTACCAAATATGCCATATCAAGTACGGGAGATGTGTCTTCGCCTTCGGTATATGCATCTTCTACAGGCAAAGTTCATTTTGCATGGTATAAAACAACAGCCGGCACACCTACTGTAGTGGATATATATTATTGTAATCACACAATTAGTGGTGGTTCTGACGTATATTCGAGTGAAGCAAACTTAACTTCCGGAATAAGTTATACAGCATCATTTCCATCCATTACTGCTGATGGAGATTCTGTTTATTGCGCATTTAAAGCAACCGTTTCCGGAGATCCGCATGTTTTTTTTACAAGATCTGATAATGGAGGTTCGTCATGGTCTACACCCATTGAAACATCAAGTGGAAATAAGGGCAAAGACCCAAGTGTTGCTTTTGCAAAAGATCCTAATACAGGTATTCATTATATTTATATTGCGGAAGACAATAGTTCAAATGTATATATACAACGTACAACTGCTAAAGGTGATAATAGCAGTGACTGGAGTACTCGAGAAAAAATAAGCGGTTCAAGTGGATATTCTCAATTTGCAAAAGTAGAATGCAACAATTACGGCTATGTGGGTGTAAGTTGGGAGGCGCGTACAACTTTTTCCGGAACCATTGATACAGCAAAAGATGTAGGGTATACCTACTCAACTTCATTTGCCAGCGCATCAAGTTTTAGTAGTACTGTAAATTCAGCTTATTTAAATCTTGGTTTTGGAGCCCCTTATGCCTCCATTAATAAAATTGATGAAAACAATTTTTATTTATTAAATATTGTAAAGGATACTACAGCAAATAAAGTTTTAGTTTACGAACGTCATATAGGCATCGACACTGCTAAGGTTACAATTTCACAAACATCAGGTAGTAATCCTAGTTGTTCTGGCGCCACAGTACAATTTACTGCTAATGCAACAAATGGAGGTTCGCCAACTTATCAATGGAAAGTAAATGGTTCTGCTATTGGAGGGGAAACTAATTCAACTTATTCCCCATCTAATTTGACTGATGGGCAAACAGTAACATGTGTAATGACATCTTCCTTAGGAGCCGTTACTAATAACCCTGTAACATCTTCAGGTTTATCGCATAATATTACAACAAATGTTACTCCCTCTGTTTCAATTTATATTTCAAATGGTACAAATCCAAGTTGTACAAGTTCTAATGTAACATTTGCAGTATATTCGTCATCAAATATAGGAAGTTCTTTTTCTTATCAATGGTATAAAAATAACGCTGCTCAAAGTGGTGAAACGAATTCAACATATTCAACAACAAGCTTGGCTAATAATGATAGCGTATTTTTAATAATAACACCCGGAAGTGATATTTGCGTTTCACCGGCCACTGCAACTTCTAATAGTATAAAAATGGGTGTATCAAGTTCATTAACACCCTCAATTTCTATTGTTGCAGACCATAATCCAGCATGCTCTACTACTACTGTTCTATTTACAGCCACTCCAACCAATGAGGGAATGTCACCACAATATACTTGGAAACATAATTCAACTGTTTTACAAGGCCCTAGTTCAAATGCAACTTATTCTACTTCGGGTTTAACAAATGGATATACTGTAAAATGTGTGATATCATCTAGCTTAACGTGTGCATTTCCGGCCGGTAATACTTCTAATGTAATTACAATGACCATCAATTGTAAAACCGGTACCACTGTAATTAATAATATTGATGGTTCAAATGAATCCAATAATGCTATAGAAGTATATCCAAATCCAAGCGATGGAAATGTTACTATGGAATTTACTATTATTGATAAATCGAATTATAAAATTGAGTTGAGAAATGTGCTCGGTCAATTAATTTATCAAGAAAGCTTGAATGATTATAGTGGAGACTATACTAAACAAATAAATGCTGCCCAATATGGTAAGGGTATGTATATCGTAAATCTCAGTGATGGAAATTCTCAAATCACCAAAAACTTTATGGTATATTAAAATAAAAAACCAAACTCCCCCTCTCCTTTTTTGAGGAGAGGGATGGAGTGAGGTGAAAAATTATTTTTTCGCTTGCAATTCATATTGTTCAACCAATCGAATGAATTCACTTCTATAACCTTCTTCATCTACACCTTTTCCTAATTTTGCTAATGAAATAACGTTATCGTAATTAGCATCGGCCTTAAATTTAGAGTTGCGAAGTAATAAGCCAAATTCAGCAACAGCAGCAGAAAATTTTAAATTATTAGATGCTTCCTCCAATTTTTCGTTTTCATCTTTTAAATATTTTACAATCAATTTACTTTCTGTTCCCTTAGGCTCTTTATAACGAAACTTTACCGTTAAAAGCTCATCACTTGCCGAAACATTTACATGCTCTTCATTTACTTGTTGATAACGTAAAGGATCAACGGTTGAATTTGAATTTTCGGTTCCTGCTAAAACAATTTCATATAAAGCAGTAACCGTATGCCCTGAACCCAATTCGCCTGCATCTTTTTTATCATCATTAAAATCTTCTTTATTGAGCAAACGATTTTCGTATCCAATCAATTTATAGGAACTCACTTTAGCAGGGTTAAATTCTACTTGAATTTTTACATCTTTAGCAATGGTAAGTAATGTACCTCCCATTTCTGTTACCAATGTTTTTTTAGCTTCCATAATGTTATCGATGTAGGAATAATTACCATTGCCTTTATCGGCTAACTGTTCCATTTTTGAATCTTTGTAATTTCCCATTCCGTAACCAAGTACTGTTAAAAAAATTCCGGTCTCACGTTTTTCTTCAATTAAACGAACAAGCTCTCCATCACTTGATGCCCCAACATTAAAATCACCGTCAGTGGCTAAAATAATTCTGTTGTTACCATTCTCTTTTAAGTTTTCTTTAGCAATTTTATAGGCTAAATTAATTCCGGCTCCACCTGCTGTTGATCCACCTGCATTTAAATTATCAATAGCTTCTAGTATTTTTTCTTTTTTATCTCCTGCTGTTGATTCTAATACAAGGCCGGCAGCCCCTGCATAAACAACAAGAGCAACTCTATCTTGTTCTCTTAATTCATTTACCAATAAACGCAATGATTGTTTTACCAAAGGCAATTTATTAGGCTCTTCCATTGAACCCGAAACATCAATTAAAAAAACCAAATTACTTGCCGGAAGTTTATCTGTTTTTATTTTTTTTCCTTGCAAGCCAATTTGAACCAAACGGTGGTTACTATTCCAAGGACAATTAGCAACTTCTGTAGAAATTGAAAAAGGATCTACTCCGGTTGGCTGAGGATAATCGTACGTAAAATAATTCACCATCTCTTCAATTCTTACTGCATCTTGCGGAGGTGTTTGTCCGTTATTGATAAACCTACGAATATTTGAATAAGAAGCTTTATCAACATCAATTGAAAAAGTTGACAAGGCTTCGTCTTTTACTTTTTTAAATTCATTTTCGCTGATATAACTGTATTCTTCAGTATTAAAATTTGAGTTGTATGCATTGGCGGGCATGGCTTCTATATCATACACAGCATATCCTCCAAATACATTTCCCGATTTATACTTTGTACTTGGAGCTTGCATGGTCGGTTCTGATAGAGCGTCCTTTTCAATCTTTGGCGTATTGAATTTTTCAACTTTTTTATCGATTACAACATTTTCAATAGTTGCAAGACTAATATTTGTTATAACTGCTGCGCTACCATGTACTGACACATTAGCTGTAGTAGAATTGTATCCCGAGTTTTCTGCCATAACTTTATAAGATCCTGCACCAACCGATTTGAATTCATAAAACCCCATAGCATTGGTTTGAGTTGATTGAATAATTTTCCCATTTACATCTTTTAATAAAACATTTGCATAAGCAATGGAATCTTTTGAATCTTTATCTATTACCCAACCTTTAATACTAACATTTGAATCGGATACTATTTTTTTAGACAATGAGGAGAATTGTAATAAGAGCATTGCCATTATACTTATTAAAGTACAAACGCCAAATGTTTTCATTTTGTTTTTAAATTGATTTTGCTTGTTTTTCATGATTGAAAAAATTTAAGGTTTTTAAATATTTTTCAATTGAGATGCAAAGCATTTTAAAATTCCATAAGGAATGATAAAAATATTTTAAGAAGAATATAAAAAGATAAAAGCCTGGAATTTACAATCCAAGGCTTTTATTAGGGTGGATGATGGGGTTCGAACCCACGACCCCTAGAACCACAATCTAGTGCTCTAACCAGCTGAGCTACAACCACCGTTTATTTTAATTAGTTTGAATTTCTTCAAATTATTAAAACTTGGCACAAATATATTGAGAATTCTTGGTTCAATCAAACGCCAGTGTCTTTATTTACGCCAATTAATCATTCATATGTTCAGGTTTTATACATTTCAGACTTACTTAAGGCCAGTGTATTATCATTTATTTTACAAAAAGTTATCAATATCAGAAAAACAGCGTAGCGCTAGACATGTAAAACCATACACAAAGTATGTTTGACTGCTCTTTTAAACCAAGATACCTTTGAAGAAATAAGTCCCTTACTTATCTAAAAAAATCATTTCAAATTTAGTTAATCTAAAAATTAATTTATGAAATTAAAACAGCTCGTTTTTACTCTAGTATTTATTGTATTATGGAGCAAATCTTTTTCAAATTACAACATCAATCAAAAACTTTCTTTTACCGAAAATAAAGGACAAGTAATTGATGATGATTATAATTTACGGCCAGATATTTTATATACACTCAATACCGGCAATGGCGTAAAAGCGTATCTCACAAAAAAAGGAGTGATGTATGCTTGGATCACCCCTCCCCAGCCCTCCCCGAAGGGGAGGGAGGATTACTCCGATCAAACCATTTCGGAAAATGATAATATTTTGCAAGAAAGGTTACTACAAGGCACTCCCCTCTCCAAAGGAGAGGGGTCGAGGGTGAGGTGTTATCACATGGATATGGAACTAATCGGCTCAAACGAAAATCCAGAAGTTATTGCTGAAGATGAAACAGAAAGCTATACCAATTATTATTTAGCACATTGCCCGCAGGGCATAACGCATGTTCATAGTTACAACAAAATAACTTACAAAAATATTTACAACAATATTGATTTGGTATTTTATCTCAACCAAGAAAATAAATTAGAATATGATTTTGTAGCAAGACCCGGATCAAATATTGCAGACATTCAATTTCAATACAAAGGCAATGTTGATATTAAAATTACTGAAAATGGAAGTTTAGAAATTACGAACCCTCTTGGTTCTCTTACAGAAAAAACGCCTTTCACCTATTTGCAAAATAATAGAAGAGAAGTTGCTTCTCAATTTCAATTGAATGATGGTGTTGTTTCCTTTAAGGTTGAAAACTTTCAATCAAATGAAACCTTAGTAATTGACCCAACGCTTTCATGGGGAACGTATTTTGGAGGTACAAGTGCTGATAAAGTAAATGATATAATTGGTGACGGCAGTGGAAATATTTATAGTACCGGAGAAACTTGGTCTTCATCTGGAATTTCTACATCAGGATCATACCAAACATCCTACACAGCTTATCTTGATTGCTTTCTTGCCAAGTTTAATTCCAATGGCACTTTACAATGGGCTACCTATTATGGAGGAGAAAATTACGACTATGCTTCAAGTATTACTATATATGGAACCTCAAGTATTTATACTGGAGGAAGTACCTTAAGTGATGTGGGTATTGCAACTACATCATCTTTTCAAGCAAGTATAAGCGGAACAGCAGATTATAATGCATATTTATCAAAATGGAAAACGGATGGTTCGCTTGAATGGGGTACCTATTATTTTCCGGAAGCAGCAAGTTATCATGCTTTTGGCGAGGATGTATGTACCGATAATTCGGGCAATGTATATTTGGTAGGATTCCATCAAATTACTGATTTAAGTAAAGATGCTTTTATAGTTAAATTTAATTCAAGTGGATCGCGTTTATGGTATGCCTCTTATGGTGGTAGTGAAAATGAATATTGTTATTCGGCATGCACCGATGTAAATTCTAATGTTTATTTAGCCGGTTATACATACAGCTCAAGTGGAATTGCAACTTCCGGATGTTATCAAAGTAAGCTTTTAGGTATAAACAATGGCATGTTGGTGAAATTTAATAAAAATGGCACTTTACAATGGGGTACTTATTATGGAGGTACTGTAAATGAATTTATTGAGGATGTAAAATGTGATGCAAGTTCTAATGTTTACATTGGCGGCTATACAACTACAAGCGGCTTAGTAACTGGAGGATTTCAAACTGCTTATGGAGGAAATGGAGATGGGCTTGTTGCCAAGTTTACTTCTGCCGGCAAATTAAAATGGAGTAGTTACCTGGGGGGATCAAAATTAGAAATTATTTATGGTTTAACTATTGATGCAAGTAATAATATTTATCTAGTAGGAAAAACACTTTCATCTTCAGGTGTTGCAACTTCAAGTGCCTACCAAACTACATTTGGAGGCCAGTCTGATGGCCTTATTTCTAAAGTTACTAGTGATGGTCAATTAAAATGGACAACTTATTTTGGAGGACTTGACGAAGATCAATGTTTAGGCATTTATGTTTATAGTGGTTCGCTGTTTACATACGAATATATTGCAGGTTATACGTACAGCTCGAATGCAATTGCTTCATCTAATGGATATCAATCTTCATTTGGCGGAAGCACTGATGGATTTATTGCGAAATTTTATGAAGCTACTTCTTCAACTGTTTCATTGCTACCCAAAGAAGATAATGATGCAATAAATGAACTTAGTAATGATGGGGATCAAGCCATATCTTCCATTTCTAATTTCAATGATCAAATCGAAAAAATAAAAATTTATCCCAATCCTTCTGCAGGGATATTTACAATTGAAACGAATAATAATTCAATTATTTCAGTGTATGATATGATTGGAAATAAAGTTTCTGAAACAATTTCTAACAGTATTAAAACTCAACTTGATTTATCTAACAATAAAAAAGGTATGTATTTAATAAAAATACAAAATGGAGATGAACAAAATATTAAGAAAATAGTTATTCAATAATATAGTAAACAAAATAAATCCAAAATGAAATTTGCGTACCCTTTAATTATTCTTGCAACAATTGCAACAATAAATGCTTTTTCAAATTCAAACTATAACATCAATCAAAAACTTTTTTTTACAGAAAATAAAGGACAAGTAATAGATGATGATAATAATTTGCGACCGGATATTTTGTATACGCTCAATACAGGCAATGGCGTAAAAGCCTATCTCACAAAAAAAGGAGTGATGTATGCTTACCTCTCCCCCGACCCCTCTCCGAAGGAGAGGGGAGAGCACTCCGATTTAATTACAGAAGAAAATAATTTGGTTCAAAGCAATGAGAACGAAAATAATTTGCAAGAAAATTTACTACAAGGCGCCAACACCCCTCTCCTTCGGAGAGGGGCTGGGGGAGAGGTGATGGATATGGAACTAATCGGCTCAAACGAAAATCCAGAAGTAATAGCAGAAGACGTTACCGAAAGCTATACCAATTATTATTTAGCACATTGCCCGCAGGGCATAACGCATGTTCATAGTTACAACAAAATAACTTACAAAAATATTTACAACAATATTGATTTGGTATTTTATCTCAACCAAGAAAATAAATTGGAATATGATTTTGTTGCCAGGCCTGGAGCAAATATTGCAGACATTCAATTTCAATACAAAGGCAATGTAGATATTAAAATTACAGAAAACGGAAGTTTAGAAATTACAAATCCATTAGGTTCTATTACAGAAAAAACGCCTTTCACCTACTTACAAAATAGCAAGAGAGAAGTAGCTTCTCAATTTCAATTGAATGAGGGTGTGGTTTCTTTTAAGGTAGCAAACTTTCAATCAAATGAAACCTTAGTAATTGACCCAACGCTCGAATGGGGCACTTATTTTGGTGGCAACGGAAATGATTATGCTTATTCTGTAAAATCTGATGGAAATGGGAATGTCTATATAGCAGGTTTTACTTCCAGTACTTCCGGCATAGCCACTTCCGGAGTTTCTCAAAATACATTTTCAGGTGGTAGTGATTGTTTTGCTGCCAAATTTAATTCTGCAGGATCACTTCAATGGGCAACTTATTATGGAACCTTGAATAATGAATCTTTTAATTCATTGACCATTGATAACAGTAGCAATGTTTTTGCAGGGGGCTATAGTGGATATGGCAGTACTTTTATTGTTAAATTTAATAATAGTGGAATACTTTCTGCTTCCTATACTGATACTACTCAATTTCATTGCAATGCTATAACAGCTGATAACAATGGTTATATCTATTTGCTATCTGAAACAACTCAAGATTACTATTATAAAATAACATTAATGAAATTTTCAAATGATTTAAAATCAAAATATTGGTATGTTTCTTACGGTGGCACTTCAAGTGGACAAATTCATGGGAGTGGTATTTGCGTTGATGCATCTAATAATGTGTACTTAGGGGCATACACCAATATGGCTTCAGGAATTACAAGTTCAGGGGCATATCAGACTTCCTTATCCGGTAGTTGGGATGGCTTGGTAATGAAATTTAATTCAAGTGGTACATTAAAATGGTCAACTTATACAGGTGATTTAGGCATAACAAATTATCACAATGCAACTCCGAGAGGAATTTGTGTTGATGCTAATGCTAATGTATATATTGCCGGAGAAGCGCGTGATGTAAACTATCAGTATTATGGCTTTATTTTAAAATTGAATACGAATGGGAAATACCAATGGAATCAATTAATGAATGGAGACAATGATGAATTTATAAGTGGCATAGCTTCTGACAATGGGAGTTATTTATACATTGCAGGCTATACGAATAGTCAAAATAGTTTTGCCAGTGCAACTGCTTATCAAAATGTGTATGGTGGAAATTATGACGCTTTTATCGGAAAATACAATACAAGCGGAAGTAAACAATGGGTTAGCTATTATGGGGGAACACAGAAAGAAGAAGCAGAATGTATTGCAGTAAACAAAGGGGCGGTTAATACAAATATTTATGCGACAGGTTTTACCAACAGCAGCAATGCCATTGCATATAATGGGTATCAAAATTCAAAAGCCAGTTACAATGACGGATTTTTAATAAAATTTCAAGAAACAACTACAAAAGCAAGTACTGCTATACTTGCAGAAAAGAATGAGACTAAAGAAAACAAACAAGTAGATGATCAAATTTTATCGTCAATCATTAATATTGAAAAGGATCAAATAAAAATCTACCCTAATCCCTCATCTGGACAATTTACAATAGAATCAGCAAATAATTCTATTATCTCAGTATATGATATGTTAGGCAATAAAGTTGCTGAGCTAGTCTCAAATAATAATAAAATTCAAGTCGATTTATCATCAAACAAAAAAGGGTTGTATGTAATTAAAATACAAAATGGAGATGCACAGGAAATGAAAAAAATAATTCTTCAATAAATATTAACCTTTTTTAGCCAATACAATTTCTATGAAATCAAAACAGTTATAAAAACAAATTGCAAATCAAAAGGAGAAAGGTAAATTAATTTTACAACCCCAGACTTAAGTCTGGGGTTAAAAATCAATCAAAGATACGAGCTTTAGCCCTAAAAAAAGGATATAATCATTTTTTCAAATAAATTTTAAACAGGCTCTTAATTTAATATTATATGTAACCTTTTAATTAATCTGCCGTATACCTCATAATTCATTATTTATGAGTATGCGGTTTTTTCTTGCAACATTACTATTATTAACAGTACAAATTTACGCCCAAGTAAACACTACTTGCGATACCAGCAATATTGGTAATGGTAATAATTTGGGCATATATGGTGGTATTGCCAATGATATTACTTATAATAACAATGGTAGACTATTTGCCAATTGTGCCGCTCCTGCATCTTTGTTTATTTCTGATGATACAGCAAAAACGTGGTATAAAGCCTTTCCCAGAGATTCTATGGAATTTGAATGCGGAACCAGAGGTTGGGGTGGTGGTGGAAGAATTGCATTAAGCAATCAAAAAAATTGGGTGGCCGAATTTACTAATGATACTTATGGAGATATTTCTGCTGCCGTAATCAGTTTCCAGAATGGAGATACCGGAACTTGGCATACTGCCATGGATGGTGTATTATTTGAACAAATGGGATATACCAATGGAAAAGTATTTAACATTGGTATGTCAGATTATTATTTATATACACTTTTCAAAAATTACATAGTAAGAATTGATACCGGTAAAATTGATTCGTCAGACATCATCAATATTTATAATAGAATTACGAGTATCGATTCAAGTGCTTCTTTAATTAGCATTGCTGTTGCCAATACAGCTTCAGGATATCCTTTTTATGTTGTAATTGATTCTTCGGGTAGTACTGAAGCTTATCCCAATGGGCAATTGTATAAATACGATGGAAGTATTTTTACAAAAATACCTATACCCTCAACAATTCGAGGCCTTAGTAAAGTATTTACCCATCAGGCTCAAATTACAGGTGATACTATTTTTATTTCGGGAAAAAACTCAAGCAGCAAGCCTTATGTTTATCGTTCTTTTGATGGAGGATCAACATGGACAAATATTACGCAAAGTCCCAATTTTGATTTGATTGATGTGAATTATAGCCCTAACTGGGTATCTCAAATGCCTGCAAGCAATGGCTTAATTTTAATTAACAGTTGGTTTTATATTTCAAAAGATATGGGTATTACATGGAGTAAATCACCTTATTTGCCTGAATTATTTGTAAAAGTACCTTATGCTGTTGCCATTCATCCTGCAGATACAAATTTGGTTGTTTGCTCTAGTGTCTTAGGTCTTCATACAAGTACAGGTGGAATTACAGGTACGTATACTAAAGCCTTAAATGATGGATTAGAAGCTGCTTTGGTGAGAAAAATAGTGCATAATAAAAATGAAACCGAATTTTATTTGGGCACTTCATCCGGCTTAGCATATACTACCAAATACAAAGATGATGCGGTTGTTGGTATTGATAAATGGATGGCTCCAAATGGCAAATTTCCTATTGACTCAACCAATTTAACAGGAGGGGCTAGTGCTGTAGCAATAGATCAAGATGATTCAGCACATGTTATTGCAGGCTATAATGCAGGTTTTTTTGTAAGCAGTACCGGACCTGATGGGTTTCAAAAAATAGTTGTTTCCGGGTATTTGAGTAATTCTTCTATTACAAAAGATATTGAATTTATTAGTTCTGATATTGTTTTGTCGGTAACAGGGTCCTCAACCAGAAATACATCTGGCATGGGCGATATTTGGAGATCTACAGATAGAGGCTATACTTGGACAAAAGTTTCTCCATCTAATTTTGGCAATGGAACTACAATTGCAATTGGCTTTGGAAAAACAGATACAGTTATTTATGTTGGAACCGGTGTAATGAATGAAGAACATGGCCATATTTGGAAATCTACTGATCTGGGCTTAACATGGACTGATGTTAATACAGGCCCTTATGATTATTATAGTGCATCCAATACAGCTTTAACTATAGATGAAATTGAAGTTGACCCAAGAGGAACAGATACATTATATATTGTTGCAGGATATGATTCTACTTCTGCATTTGTAAAATCAATTGATGGAGGACTTACTTACCAATACTTAAATTTACAACCGGAAAAATATTCCAGTTCATTAGAAATTGATGCTTCTAATCCTGACTCAATCATATATGTAGCAAATGCTAGATCAGTTTTTCAATACAATCCGGCTTTAGATACTGCCACACGTATTTTTGACGGTCTTCCGGGTGAAAATATAAATGACGTTGCTATTGGATCTATTTTAGTTGGTACTACTACGGGCTTTTATCGTATAAAAATAGATACCACAAATAATATTATTACAAATAATAGAAAGATTCTTCAATATGGAAACAATGATATATTTATATATCCTGTTCCTGCAAAAGATCAACTATTTATTAAGCTGAATGATCAAAATATTAAATCAAATCATATTACAATTTATGTATATAATATTATTGGAAATAAAATTGCAGAGAAAAATACATCTCAAAATAATGAAATTGAAATTTCGAATCTAAGAGCCGGAACTTATATTGTAAGAGTAATTGCAGATGATAAAGAATACGCTCCTAAAAAAATTGTGATTACAAAATAGACTCGCCATTTAATAAGCCATAACTACCGTTAAATAAATAAGGATTATCATTACTCGAATAATATTGATAATGTAAATACCAAAATATGTAACTTATTCTTTAATTTGTCGTACACCCAACTACTATTGTAGTTTATAAATAATAAAAAAAATCCAAGCACACCCTCTCCTTTTTTGAGGAGAGAGGTAGGGTGAGGTAAAAAAAGATGAATTTATACATCAACGCACGTTGTCATGCTGAGCAGAGTCGAAGCATACAAGAAAATTTATTAAATCAAAAAATAAAATTAAGTTTCTTATTAATATTAATAACCCTTAATGCCTATTCTCAAATCACTCTTACTTGCGATACTACAAAATCAAGCAATAGCAATAATTTGGGTATTTATGGTGGCTTAGCTACTGACCTTACATTTAATAATAATGGGCGGTTATTTGCCGGCTGTGCAGTATCTAATTCTATTTTTATTTCTGATGATACGGCTAAAACATGGTATCCTGCTTTTGAAGAAGATTCACTCGAATACGAATGCGGAACAAGGGGTTGGGGTGGCGGTGGGCTTAAAATTCTTAGCAATACCAAAGGATGGGTGGGTGCGCGTACCGCAGAAGCGGCAAGTACATTTACTTCGTCTCAAATAAGCTTTCAAAATGGAGATACAGGAACTTGGCATACTGCCGTAGATGGATTTCTACTTGAAGAATTGGGATACCAAAACCTAGCTGTTACGGCTACAGCCATGAGCGATTATTATTTTTATGTGGCAGTAAGTAATTATATTGTAAAAACAGATACCTCTCCAACAAATGCTTCTGATGTCTTAAATATTCATACGTCAATCTCTGGTTTAAGTACCAATTACTTTGTTAGAAGTTTAGCTGTGGCTAATAGTGTTTCAGGTTATCCTTATTATATGGTTATTGATACAGCACCTAATTTTACAACAAAATCTAAACTGTATAAATTTAATGGAAGTAGTTTTTCAATAATTACTTTACCTCCCGATTTTAAGGCAATTGATAAAGTGTTTACCCATCCGGGGCAAAGTAAAGGTGATACTGTTTTTGTAAGTGGAATCAATACTTCCGGTAAAATAAAAATTTGCCGTTCTTATGATGGTGGAACTATTTGGACTAACATTGCTCCAAGTACAATTGATACTAAAAATTATTTAACCGATGTAGATTATAGTCCTTCTTGGAAATCGAAAATGCCACTAAGTAATGGATTATTATTAATTAATGGATTGTCGCAAATATCAAAAGATATGGGCGCAACTTGGATTTCTACAGATACGCTTAAAACTTATTTTAGTGATGTATATTATTCTTATGCCTTAGCAGTGCATCCAAGCGACACAGGTATTTATGCCGGCTCACATTCTTCCGGAGTATATGTAAGCACAAGTGGTTGTAAAGGGCCTTTTACTGAACAAACTGATATTGGTTTAGAGGCTATTCAGATTTCTAAAATTGATCATGATAAAAACGAATCGGTATTTTATTTAGCAACAGTAGCAGGTATTGCCTACACAACAAAATATCTGGATAAAAATATTGCATCGGTTGATAAGTGGAAAGCACCTTATGGGCAATTTCCTATTAGCAATACTGATATTTCAGGAGGGCTTACTAGTCTTGCCATCGACCAAGCAGATTCATCACATGTAATTGCAGGTTGTAAATATGGTTTTTTTACTAGCCATACCGGCCCAAATGGTTTCTCCCTTACTTTACCATCTGGCTTTGATACTGCTAAAACCATGGTAACAGATATTGCATTTGTTACTTCTAATATAATAATTGCAGTAACAGGAGTAACTGCTGCCGGATATGTTGGCCTAGGAGAAATATGGCGTTCTGTTGATGGAGGAGATACCTGGAGTATTATTTCTCCATCCGGTTTTGGTACCGGCTTAGCAGTGGCAATTGGCTTTGGAACAAATGATACTGTTATTTATGTTGGTTCCGGTTTTCAATATACCGAAACAGGATATCTTTGGATTTCTATTGATTTAGGAAATACATGGGTTAAAATAAATGGACCAAACGATAGCAATTATCCTTCAATACAGGGATTGGCAGTAAATGATATTGCAGTTGATCCTAGAGGAAAAGATACTTTATATATAGCTGCAGGCTATGATACTTTAAGAGCATTTGTAAAATCAACAGATGGAGGATTAACATACCAAGACATTCCAATCTCAACAACCCAAACTTTTAATTCACTCGAAATAGATCCCTCAAACCCTGACAGTATTGTGTATATAGCCAATGTAAAAAAATCATTCTTATATAATCCGGCTTTAGATACTGCAACATTAATTTATTCTGGCCTACCTGGTGAAATAATTTATGATATTGCCATAGGTTCAATTTTGGTTGGTACAACTACCGGGTTTTACACTTTTGAATTGGAGCCTATAGATGATCTTATTTTACAAGAGCATGAAATTTCAAAAAATAGAAACAACACTATTCTTTTATATCCGGTTCCTGCAAAAGATCAATTATTTATTAAACTAAATAATCAAAATAGTAAAGCACGCAATACAAAAATTTATTTATACAATGCCATTGGAAGTTTAATTGCTGAGAAAAATATTTCTCAAAATAATCAAATAGAAGTTTCAAATCTAAAACCCGGAACTTATATTATTAAATTAATTGCTGATGATCAAGAATATGCTCCAGAAAAAATTGTGGTGGGGTATTAGAAGTCAGGAGACCGAAGTCAGAAGTCGGAAGTATTTTTAACTTCGGTCTTCGGTCTCCCGTCTTCCAGCTCCTGACTTCAATCTTCCGTCTTCTGACTTCCGTCTTCTGACTTCCGTCTTCCGTCTCCCGTCTTCTGACTTCCGTCTTCTGACTTCCGTCTCCCGTCTTCCGTCTCCTATCTTCTTTTTATTTCTGCAAACGTTTTACCTTCCAGCTTACTATCTATCCAAGCAATAATATCAAAATAAATAAAAGCATTGGCTTCTTTTTTATCGTTTTTTAATTCAGTAAATAAAGTGCGATAATATTCTAATGTTTTTTTTATATATAAGGGTTCATCATCAATCACTAATTTTTTTAATAATGCAATTACTAATATTTCATATTGCTGTGATGTGTTGTTTTTACTGATATATTTCTGAAACGATTTTATGGAGTGTTCTAATAAATCCATATTCTTATTTTCATAAAAAATTAATAGTCTTAACATTCTTGAAAAAATTTGCAGATCAGGTCGGATATCTGAATCCGTTTCATTTACAAATTTATTTAACCAAAATAATGATTCTTTCAATTGCGCATTTCCAAAAAACACATACGAGATAAATGAATAAATTCTCAACTTAGCATCTTCTCCAATTAAATTAATGTACAGGGGCAATTGTTCAATAACACTTTTTGTAAAAGCAGCAGCGTCTGTAAAATTACTACTATGCATATACCAATTGTATTCCGCAAAAGTTATGGTTTTAAATACACGGACATTTTGTTGTTCAGTAAGTTTTTTCTGAAGCTTATCGGCTAATTTTTTTAATTTTTGTAACGTTTCATTAAACAAATCTATACGATTCATTTTAAATGAAACATCCATAAAATTATGCAATACGCTAATGTAATTCCCAATTCGATCTTCAAAAACAGTAAAATTTAATTCCATAAATTCTAAATGTTTTTTTTGTGCTTCAAATGCATTTTCAGTATCATTTACTATCCAGTACAATAAAAATTGTATGTAGTTAATATGATTCTGCGATAAAATAGATTTTTTTTCCGGATTGTCTTCCCCTTCTTTAATCAATACTTTATATCTATTTTCTAGAGTAGCAAGGTCGGTTGGCAAATCATCTCTATTGGCCAATTTAATTTTATAAACCGAAAATACTTCATGCCCTAACACAGCAAGTTTACTGTGATAAATGGATTTATTCCTGATGCTATCTTTACTTTTTTGCAATTCACCAATTTGTTTGTCGTGAATTTCTCTTGTATACTGCAAAAATAAAATGCGTTCCTTTCTGTTGTATAGTTCAACAAGCAGCACAAATTTTTCATAGCCCAAAGCCATTTTTATTGCCTTGTCTAATATTTTATCACATTGCTCAATCATGCCTCTTTCAAATAAAATTTCAGCTTCTTGCAAAAAATTACTTAAAATTAAATCGGTAGAAGTTTCGGCATAATAATTTCTTAGGCTTTTTAAAATAAGGTTATATAAATAGGTTTTTATTGCAGCAATTTGTTTTTGATCTCCAAATGATTTCAACTTAGCATTTACTTTTTCTTCATTATACGCATTTAGTTTTTCAAGTAGATCATACAGTTTTATATGGGCATTTTTTTCTTCTTTTACTTGCTGAGATGCAAACAGTTTAAAATACCTCTTTTCCGAAGGGCTTAAAGATTGTATAAGTATAAATATATCGGGATGTTTCAAGTTGTAAATGTTTCTATATTTTAATAATTACTTTTTTAGGCATGTAAAGAAAAGCAAAATACTAAAACAAAAATAGCACATCACACTTAGAATCCTAATTTTCTTTTCTTTTCATCTATCACTAACTATCTGATTTAAAATACATAATACAACACTCTGCCGTTTTTATTACTGTTCCAGAACTCAGAAATTTTCAAAAAACAGATTTTCATTTTGCAATTATTGCATATAAATTACCCTAAACTCATTAGTTAACCCCCATTAATATGAGCAACCAAGAATCTATTGCCCCTGATGTTAAAAAAATTTTAAAATCAGTTACTGATACTTCAAATAAGTTATCCTGTAAAACCAAAAAAATTCCCATTCCTACCAATGATGGAATTTGGATGGTATGGCTCCGTGATATCATTCGCATGGAAGCCGAAGTAAACTATACCAAAATATTTTTTGCTGATGGTGAAACTTTGCTTATAGCAAAAACCCTCAAAGACTACGAATCAGCATTGGCCGAAAATTATTTCGAACGCATACACAAATCTCATCTGGTTAATTTATACCACATAAAAAAATATTATAAAAAAGAAGGCGGCTTTGTATTAATGAATGATGACAAAAAAATTGAAGTGTCGAGATACAAACGCGAAGCATTAATGAAGCGACTAGAGTTATTATAAACCTCACCCCAGCCCTCTCCTTCGGAGAGGGTCGGGGAGAGGTGCCATTAAATAAGCCAAAACAACCATTAAATAAACTATACCTATAGAGATAAGAATATTGAAAATAAACTAATTACATAAAAATGTAACCTTTAAATAAAAGATAAGTATAATTACCAAAACCCCTTAAGTATGAAAAAATTACTACGTAAAGCACTTTCAGTATTTCTTGCAATTTCAATCTTAACACAGTGCTGCTTTTTCTCCAATAAAACCTATGCTTTAACAGGTGGGCCTTCATCTCCGGAGTTTTCAAACTTCGAATCGGTAAGCACTACCAACATGGTTGACCCATTTACCGGAGCATTTACCTACAACATACCCTTGTTAGAAGTACCCGGCCCAAATGGTGGCGGTTACCCGCTTTCTCTTTCATACCACAGTGGCGTAACACAAGAAGATGATGCTTCATGGGTGGGCTTTGGTTGGACGCTAAACCCCGGTGCCATTATCCGCAACAAGCGTGGCCTTGCAGATGATTTATACTATGGAGATGTTACTTATTATAATAAAATGCCCAAAAATACAACCTTTTCACTTACCGCAACTGAAACCATCAACCTACGTGCATTTGGTATACCATCTGAAGTTATTAAAGCATTAATAGACGCAATAGCCGGGGTTGGAGTAGGCATCACTAGTGTATTGGCTTATAATAATTACAAAGGTTTAACCCTGCAAAACATACCCTATATATCTTACCATTTAGGCTGGAAAAATACAACTATTTCAGTTAACCCCGGAATCACAGATGATGACACTGGCGTGCGTTATAGCTATAGCAAAGAAAATCCCATCATGTATATGATATCATCAGCTCTTTCGGTTGCTCAATCAGCTTTAAGTGACGCTAAAATTCCCTATAATCAAGGTTTATTTAGCCAACTTTCAAAACATCTATCTAATAACGCTCAACTTTTTTCTACTTCATCAAGTAGACTACAAGGGTATTCATTAGGTAATAATTCATTTCCCGGCTCTTTATCAGAATATGTAGGCAATTCTTATACGTTTAGCGCAGGCGTTTACCTTGCTCCATCCCCTATTCCTATTGGTATTGGCGCAACACTTTCGGGTAGTTATGTTGATCAAACAGTAACCGAGGAGAAAGTTAGATATGGCTATGGTTATTTATATTCTGATGTGCAAAAAACTGCGCTCTCAACCGCTAATGTACTTTTAGATTTCTCTGTTGAAAAAGAAGAAGACTATAATTTAAGAGATGAACTTCTACCCATACCGTATTCTTCGGCCGATGATTTTATTGTGGTGGGCGAAGGTGTTTCAGGCTCTATGCGTGCTTACAGTTCTGCTCCGGGAGAGTTTTTTCCAGCCTATACACATTCTCATTCCAACTCAGCCTTTTTTGGTTCACATGTTACTGTTGGTGCTACCGAATCATACTCTACTGATGTAAGTGCTTCAGATGATAATAATGGTGGCCATAATATAAGTATTGGAAAATGGGATGATGCCAATGCCAATGATGACTACGCTTTTTGGAATGATGGGGCTTTTGAAAAATATTATTTCCGCTTTAAAGGCGATATGGGTGGCTCTGCTTCTTTTACAGATAATGATGCATTAAAATCAGCAAAACTAAGTGGCAGCAGTGGATATGAAATGAATCAAGAGATATATAAAACGGTAAACGATGGTGAAGGTGTTAACAGATCAACTTTTGTTGGCTACCATACTAATGAGCAAATGCTGGAAACAGATACAAAGGATATGCCTCTTACTAAATATTCTTTAAGAAGCGATATTGATGCCTTAACCGACCGAGGTGAGTCGTCAACTGATAATCTCGATAAACGAATTGGAGAATTTGAAGTTACCAATAAACAAGGCATTCGTTATGTATATGGCTTACCCTTATATGCAAAAAACGAAAAACAAATTAGCTTTAGTGTTGATGCTTCGGTTACCGATCACATTGTTTATGCAAATGAAAATAATGCTGAACGTAAATTTGGGCATGAAACAAAAGATCGTTATGCTTCTAGTTTTTTACTTACTGAAGTTACTACACCAGATTATATAGATGTTGACCATAATGGCCCAGATGCTGATGATTTTGGCGGGTGGACCAAATTTAATTATACAAAAACCTATGGTGAAAAAGGAACAGAAAGTACGGCCTATTACCATTGGAGAAATCCTTACCGCGGGCTTACTTATATCCCAGGTGATATTTCAAATGCTAAAGACGATTTAGGTTCTTACGAAAGTGGAGATAGAGAAGTTGCTTATGTATCTTCTATAGAAACAGCTACTCATATTGCGGTTTTCGAATTAAATGATAATAGCTCAACTTCAACTGAAAAAAGAACGGATGGCTTAAGCGCAGCTGATGATGCCTCTGCTAATACTAGTTCAAGCGCACAAGGCACTCAAAGATTACATTATTTAAAAACCATAAAACTATATGCTAAAGATGAAGAAGGCAACCAAGGTGAATTAATTAAAACAGTACACTTTGAATATGATAATTCTTTAGTGAAAGGCCAACCCAATTCAGATGGTGCTAATGGATCAAACGGCAAGCGAACTTTAACAAAAATTTGGTTCGAATATGCAAACGTACACAATACAGGTATTTCACCTTATACCTTCGAATATGCTTATCCTACTGATATTACTTATCCTTCACCATTTGGTAATGAAACAAACGATACTTTAAGCATTGTTAGCGACTATGCCGCTAGTACAGTAAATCAAAACCCTGATTACAATGCCGATAATTCTGATGTATGGGGTATGTACCAAGAAAATGGTACCACAAATCATTACGAAAATTATTTCCCTTGGGTCGATCAAGCAACACCTTCTGCTACTTTTGATCCTGCTGCTTGGCATTTAAAAAGAATTAAATTACCTACCGGAGCCGAAATTCATGTACAGTACGAACAAAATGATTACAACTATGTGCAAGACCGTAAAGCAATGGAAATGGTAAGCATAAGTGGCGTGGAAGATTATATTGCTGGTGATGAAAAAGGAGCTTATGGCGCAAAGTATTTTATAGATACACTTACACTAAATGCATTAGGTATTGCTACAGCCGATACTGCCTATATAATAGATTACATAAAAGAAAATTTTATAAACAATGGCAAGAAAAATAAAAAAATGTATTTCAAATTTCTTTATAATCTTAGTGAAACCAGTTGTGGGCAAGAATACATTACCGGCTATGCAAATGTTATGGCAGTGGGTAGTGAGTATAATGGATCTTCATATGATCCTCATTATCGTTATTTATACATTCAATTAGGTAACCCAGGGGAATCTGAAGGCAATGGTTCTCCTTGCGAAGCTTGTCAAGAATATTATAGGGCAAACAAAGGAATAAAAGTAAACGATTGCGATAATACCATGGATATTTCTGATGACCAGGAATCGGCAATAATGTCTTTATTTGATTTAGTTGGTGATATCACTGATAAGGTGGGTGAAGATAATTGCAAAAGTTTTGATACGGAAAATGGTCACAGCTATTTAAGAATTCCATTACCACATGCTAAAAAAGGTGGAGGTGTAAGGGTAAAAAGATTACTTACTTACGATCCGGGTATTGAAACAGATAATACAGATAAGCGGGTGTATGGAAACGAATACATATACCAAACCGAAGATGGTGAAAGCAGCGGAGTAGCTGCCAATGAACCCAACCGTGAAGAAAATGCCTTGATAGGTTATTTACAAAAACGTTCAGAATCTTCCAGCGATCAGGTTATGGTTTCTGGCGAAGATAGAAAACAATTTGAAGGCCCTGTTGGAGAATATCTTTTACCCGGCCCAACTATAGGCTATTCGAGAGTGGTTTCAAAAAATATTTATTCAGGTACAACCAATAATGGCTTTTCGGTAAATACATTTTATACCGCAAAAGATTATCCTTATGATTGGACAGGCAATACAACTAATACGCTTACAGGAGTAGATTTTACTGATCTTGGTTTACCTGGAGTTAATTACTCAAAAGAAGAATCTACTGATTTCGCTTTTTTTGTAAACAAAACAAAGGCAGATTATAAGGCAATTCAGGGCTATCGCTTTGTAATACCCAATATGCATGGCAAGCCAAAAGTTAATATGCAATACGATGGGGCTTATGCTTATATTAATGATCCCACCCAATGTAGTTTATTGGCAAGTACCGAATACAATTATTTTGAACCCGGTGAAGAAATTCCTACCCTAACAAATTATACAAGTTCAGGGCCTGTATACGGTACAGCACAATTGGGCAAAGAAGATGAGATAGTATGCTACAGTAAAAAAGTTGAAGAAACTGTAAGGGAAGGGCATGCTTCTGTTGAGGCCGGTATCATGCTATGGACGCCTTATGAAATACCTTATGCTATTCCATTTTATTTTCAAACAAATGACGATTCATATATTCAGATGCACATTACCAATCATATTCTTTATTTTCCTCCGGTAGTTAAAAGTGTTACCAATTATATTGATGGTACTTACCATGTAGTATCTAATAAATATTTTGATGCCAAAACAGGTGATGTATTGGTACAAGAATCTTCAGGCAATTATGATCAAATGGTGTTTGACAATAAAGATGCCCATGAAGGAAAATACGACTCCTATAATTTTCCTGCCCATTTTTATTACGATGGCATGGGGCAAAAAGCAGGGTCCGAAGGTTATTCTTTTACAAGTGGTGGTGGAGGTATAACAGCTACAAAAGGTCTTTTTATGGGTGGGCCTACCTATTCTGTAGTTTTCAGCGGAAGCAAATATAGTGATGTAACAGATCATTTTGCTGTTGGAGATTTAATTGAACTTAATAAAACCGGAAACAGTACAAAAGAAATCTATAATATTACAAGTATTTATAACGAGTATCTATTTCTTACTAGTCCTACAGGATATGCATCTTCCAGCACTACAGATGGAGAAGTTGAATTAACAATCATTAAAAGCGGTAAAGCCAATTTGCTTACTACTATGGCAGGTAGTCTTACCACTTATGGCATCGAGGATGATAGTGTTTTAAATGCTTCTGCTGCAACGTATACTGATACCTGGACAATGGAAAGCGAACTAAAAGATACTTATGGTGCTACTTCTACTAATAAAGTTGAAACTGGTGAAGTTGGTAAATGGCATCTGCAAAATACCTATTCGTTTTGGGGTGATATTAGTGGCATGAGTAATGCTGCTGATAAAGCTTATGATGCAGGTATTATACAAGATTTCAAAGCATTTAATTGGTCAAACACAAGTAGTAACAGTAGCAAATGGAAAAACATCAATACTGCTACCTCATACACACCTAATGGTAATGCCTGCGAAGAAAAAAACTTATACGATATTTATAGCTGCAATAAAATGGGCTATGGTGGAGGATTGGTGTATTTAGCAGCCCAAAATGCAGAATACCTCTCAACCTTATTCGAAAGTTTTGAATACAACGGTGGAGAAGAAATTACTACAACATCAAGCACTTTAGCCGAAGGTACTGCACATTCCGGTAATAATTCACTGAAAGTAAGTACGACAGCTATTACTGCTACTGTTATGGTTTTGGGAGTGCCCAAAAATACAACAACCGGATATTGGGGAGCTTTTAATCTATTCGATTCTCGCGAAAGAACCGATCAATTAAAAAGTGTAGGTCTATCAGTAAAAATATGGGTAAAAGCAGGAGATTATATACCTACAATCAAACTGCGTGATGCTTCTGCATACAACTTAACGGTATCAAGTACCGATGGTAGCTATGGGCCTGCTCATACAGGCACAGATAATTTTTCTGATGTTACTTTCACTAGCATTGCGCGCACCGGAGAATGGACATTGTACGAAGCCAAAATTACACCATCTAAATGGGCCGATTTTGGACTACATACAACCATTCCTATTACAGATTATGGTTTACAAGTGTATATGACAATGGATAAGGGCTCTAGCGCCCCATCAATTTATATTGATGATATACGTGTACAACCCCTCAATGCAAAAATGGAAAGCTATGTGTACGATCCGGCTACCTACAAAGTAGTAGCATCATTTGATGATCAAAACTTTGGCTTGTTTTACCAATACAATGACGAAGGCCAATTAGTACGTAAAGAAAAAGAAACCATAAAAGGTGTAAAAACATTAATGGAAACAGAATACCATACACCAACAGAAAGTAGATAAATTAAAAATTGGAAAATTGGAAAATTGAAAAGATTATAATTGTGTGTCACTCTGAGCAAAATAAAACTACAGCGTGTCATGCTTAGCGTAGTCGAAGCATCATAAAAAAAATTTCAAACTCCCCCCTCTCCCTAGGGAGAGGGGCTAGGGGTGAGGGCTTGAAGTTGAGGTCTTAAAAACGGCTTCAGAACAACAATTATTTAGTCGTTTAAAATGTATTAATAATATGATAAACAAGCATTAGTATGAAATATTACAAATTAAAACACAGCATTAGAACTCAGCATTTTTCTAAAATTAGATTTTATGCGTATTCATTAAAAAAATAATTTAAAAAATATCAAAGCCCAGCTTAACAAAAATTGCACTCAAAACCCCTGAAGTATGAAAATAAATTACACATCCAACCTATCAAGTGCTAAAGAAATGTTGTCTACAACGTGTCATGCTGAGCCCTTCAACTTCGCTCAGGACAAGCTTTATCGATGCATCATAAAAAAATTCCAAACCTCCCTCTCCCTTGGGAGAGGGCTTAGGGGTGAGGGCTTCATCTTCTTCTTATTTTTATTTTTCATTAGCCAAATAACATTTGCCGCTACTTCATTTAGCAGCGCAACCGTAAATACAGCACAAACTATTTGCTCAGGAAGCACTCCAAAAGCATTAACACTTACCATTGCAACTTGTACCACCGGTACTACTGCTTATGCAATTTCTGCTTATGAATGGCAAGAATCAGCCGATGGTTCTACTGCATGGGTAAAAGCAGTTGGTGGTACTGGGGTAACAACTCTTTCTTATTCGCCTCCTGCACTTACTGCAAGTAAATATTACCGTTGTAAATTAACAGTAACAGGCAGCATGTGTTCTACCAGTATTACTTCCCCATATAATACTGCTTCAGTTAAAATAACAGTTAATGCTGTTCCGTCTATTACCGTGCAGCCTGCTAATAAAACAGCATGTACCGCAAGTAGTGTAACTTTTAGCTTAACAGCAACGGGCACTAGTTTAACATACCAATGGCAAAAAAGTACAACATCAGGCGGAACAACTTTTGCTAATATAACTTCAGCAACCGCTTCAACTTATACTTTTACAACATCTACAACAGCAAGTACAGATAATGGTTTTAATTACCGTTGCATAGTAAGCAACGGATCTTGTACTGCAACATCAAATGCTGCAAGCCTTACTGTAAATAGTGTACCGGTTATCACAACAAATAACACTGATAAAACAGTGTGTTCAGGCAGCAATGCTACTTTTAGCGTAGTAGCAACAGGTACAAGTTTAACATACCAATGGCAATCTGCAACAAGTTCTACAGCAGCTTATACTTCCACAAGCTATACAAGTACAAGCATGTCTGTTACAGGAGGTACAAACAATGGTTATTATTATAAATGCGTAGTAAGCAGTGGAGCCTGTTCTACAACATCAACTGCTGCTAAATTAACCGTTAATGCTGCAACAAGCATCACAACCCAACCTACAGATAAAGCAATATGTTCAGCAGGCACCGCCACATTTTCTGTGGTAGCAGCCGGTACCGGCACTTTAACTTATCAATGGCAAAAATGTTCAACATCAACAGGATCCTTTTCTAATGTATCGGGTGGTACCGGAGCAACTACTGCTACCTATTCATTTACTACGGCTACGGCAGATAATGGTTTTTATTACAAATGTGTGGTTACGGGTACTTGCGGTTCGGCAACATCAAATGCAGCTAAACTAACTTTTAATACAGCACCAACTGTTACTTCAACAACAGGTAATCAAACAGTATGTTCGGGTACATCTGCCACCTTTACTGTAGTGGCATCGGGTACAAGTTTAAAATACCAATGGCAATATAAAACAGGATCAACAGGAGCTTTTACTAAAATTCCGGGCGCTGAAGCGGCATCTTATTCTACGCTTACCGATCCTTTAATGAATGGTTATTATTATAATTGCATGATTACCGATGGCTGTGGTGCATCTGTATCCTCAACACCTGCAATTTTAACCGTAAATAGCCCAACGGTTGTTACCACACACCCAAGCAATCAATCGGTTTGTCCTGCCACCAGTGTTTCTTTTAGTGTTGCCGCAACAGGTACGGGTACATTAAGCTACCAATGGCAAAAAAGTAGTTTTTCAGGAGGCTCAAACTATTCAAATATCCTTGGTATTGGTACTACCAGTAGCACCTATACATGCACAACCAATACTTCAGATGATGGTTTTAATTACCGCTGCCAGGTAACGGGTACTTGTGGTACTGTATATTCAAATGCTGCTAAATTATCTGTTACAGGTACAACTACTGCTATTACTACTCAGCCATTGGAACAGTCAGTAATGGAAGGCAAATCTGCTATTTTTACTTCCATTGCAAGTGGTACCAGTATTAGCTACCAATGGCAAAGATGCGCAACCTCAAGCGGCACATTTACAAATATAATTGCTTCTGATCCAACTGAAGCAAGCGCTGCTAAAAGCCCGAGTTATTTATTTACCCCTACTTGTGCTGATAATGGCTTTTATTACCGTTGCCAAGTAACAGGTAGTTGCGGTACCGTAAATTCAAGTGCTGTACAATTAACGGTACAATGTAAACTAAGCGGTACTGTAACCCTAACCAAATCTGATTTGGCTGCAACAGTAACCAAATATTACGATAGAATAGACTATACCGATTTAACTTGTGCATTACAATCAGCAAAATTAAATGTACAACTCGATTTAGGTGATGATTATACTTCTGGTATTCCTACTGCAAATTATAGCGCAACGGTAACAGTAACTGTGCAAGGATACAGTTCTTTCAATTCTAGCTATATTGTTGCTACCTCACTGCAAACACAAACCATTACGCTTAGTGGATCAGGAACCAACATTCAAACAGATAATTTAGCCATTATTGATCTTAATCCTTTAAAAGACGATGTACTAAAAAAAGCCTTTACAGATATTGATTATTATAAAATAACTTATGCATTGGCTTCAGGCGCTCCATCTGCTCTTCGTGTGAGAACTTGGGTTGACGAAGACTATACCGTTAATGTAAATTCAGGGGCATATACTTCTGTTTCTATGATAACACTTAATCCTGTTGTTACTACAGGTAATAGAGTTACTTTTAGTTGGACTTGTTCCGGGCCTGCAACAGCACATACGGCATCATACGTTCCGGTACCTGATGCTTTTTCACTTGTTGATCATTACCAAATTCAAATATTAAGAATTTATAACCTGAGCGAAACCAATACCGATTCAAAATATGTTTACAACAATGATATCGATTGGTCTAAAGCCCTTACGCTTGAAGTAGAAGATACCACTTCAATATCATTATACATGGCCGAAGGAACCGGTTATTATGCATGGCAGGTTAGGCCCATTGGCAATTATTACGATGGAGGCATAGCTGATAGCCGCAATTGGGGTGTTTGGAGTTCATATACATCAGTAAGTTCTCCGGCTACTAAATATGAGCTAAGTTCAACCTCCGGTTTAGCAAATTCAGTTTTTTACATCACCCAAAACGATCACTCAAAAAACTGGATATACAACAGAGTATTTACCGAAAATAACCGCATTGCCGAAGGCATGAATTATGCCACAGGTTTAGGCCAGGTAAAACAAAGTCAAAGAAAATTAGCTGAAGTTGATTCTGTTTTAATGAATGCACAAGAATATGATTATGTTGGTAGGCCGGCTATTGCAAGCATGACGGCACCTGTCGATCAACGTGATTTTGAATATAAAAATAAATTAATGCAAGATTCAACAGGAGCAATTTACGATCCCTCCGATTTTGATAGTGATACGCGTGTACAAGATGCCTACTATCCACCAAAAACTGATGGGGCAACAAAGGATGTACCTGTTTGGGAAAATCCTCGCAAAATGAGAGGCCCTATTGCCGCTTATTATTCCGATGAAAATCCTGATCTTAATATACCAAGTGCCGGTAATTATTCAGGAACCAATCCCGGTAATTATCCGTATTCAAGAACAGTATATGACAAATTAGGAAGGGCAAAAAAAGTTTCTCTTTTTGGTGAAGAACACCGCATGGGTTTGTATGACGAAACCAATGTTGATGGTGGCTACCAACGTACCGTACGTACTTATTACAGTTCCGTAAACGATACCGAATTAATGGGCGTATTTGGAGACATGACTCCGGCCGATTCTGTTATTTATAAAATTATTCGGGTCGACCCTAATGAAGTAGCAACAGTTGAATACAAAACAATGGATAATAAAACCATTGCTACGGCTATGGTTGATGCATCAGACAATAAATTATTAGATGATATTTATACAGGCGATACATGGTATACAAAAATAATTTCTACTCAAACCAAAACTGATGATTATAGTTATGTAAAACAACAAGAAATAAATTTTCAAGTACCCGGTGTAGATGTATATATTGATTACTGGCTCGATGTAAAATCGTTTGCAGCCGAATGTGTTAATTTTTGCAGTGCTTGCGATTATATTGTAACGCTTTATGTTATTCGCGAAGAAACCAATTCTTATGTTTTTGAACCGCATGTATTTACTATTAACCCGGCAGAGTATGCAAAAATGTGTGAGGGAGTAAAAACTGACACGTCTTACACCATGCCTCGCGAACTTGTTTTTATTTCTGATCCGGGTAATTATATTTTTGGTCGTAAAATTACTGTAAACAATAAAATTAATGATACATCAGTAACACGTTACCGCGATTACCATTCATTAGAAATAGATACACTCTTAGATACAGAAGCAAGTAAATTTGACGAAATGGCAAATTTGGTAGCTGATGATGAAGTTTCCGGTGCTCTTGATAATCTATACACCTATATTGAGGCTTTGCCTAGTGGCGCATCTTCTTTATGTGGAGAATCAAAATCAGAAGCAGTGGATTTATCAAGCTCCGGTAGTGGAATTTTCTCACACTTGGGTGCTAATCTCGGTTCAGGATCCACAGCTGCATCTAGCACGTCTAATCCTGATGCTGATATATGGTTGGTATCAACCAATTATGATAATTACGATAGTCTCATTTCCTACACCGTAGCCTCAGGTTGCTTAGAAATTGATGTACCTAAAATTGCTTGCGATTGGAACCCATGCGATGCAATTTATAAAACCGCTATGCCAAGTACTTCTTATGGCTACGAACAAAGTTTAATTAACGCTTATGGCGGATACTACGATTTTGAAAGCATGTTATACGATACCTATGGTCATACAAGCAATGTTAGTCTTGATGGTGAAGACATGACGTTGGGAGCTGATCTTAACGAATATGGTAACTTACTCAAAAATTATTTTTACGATGAAAGTGGTAATCAAATATATTCTTCGGGTAGCACTTGGCAATATCAAATAAAAATATCCGCTTTATCCACTAATGATAACTTAAATTATTATAATAGTGCAATCCCTGAGCTAAAGTATAATGAGGATGAAGTACTACTTGTATCAGATAATCCTACTTTTAAACTTAAAATTGATCCCGATGGTTATGGCGCTGAACCGGCAATAAATATTTCTTACTCGTATACTGACGACTACCCCAGTGGTGATCTTGATTTGGCGGAAAATGCTACCGATAGCCCTAGTAAATTAAATTCAATAATCATTGATAACTATGTTAGAGCTGCTGCAACTGAACTTACATCAAAGCTTGCTCCTTACGATTATGTTGTTAGTTATAGCGCTAATGGAACCTATGGTACTATAACCATTACATCTACATTTTCTAAACCATTGCCTAATTTTAATCAGTCAATTGCAATGTCTAATGTTAGTGGTTTAATTCTTCTTGTTGCTAATAGTCCTGAAGAAATACAGTTTAATAGCTTACTTCCAACTACAACTAATAGTAAATTAACTTATATTATTACTAGTAGCTCCTATGCAGGAGAAACAACTAAACCTTCTTCAACCTCTACCTTTCAATATGGCAATGGTTATATCAATGCCATGCTTAACCACATGTTGCACGAAACTGTAAAAGCAGATGATGGCATAACAGATACTGCCACTTATGGTGATTGCTATGATGTGTATATGGTATGGGCAGATTTTGTTAATAATTGGGAATCATTAAATGCTTCGAAAGGAAGTGACTATGTGCCTGGAACAAATTTTTTACAAGCCCTGCTCGATGATTATGGTACTATTTACTCAGGCTTTTCAAACCATGAAAAAGGTAAAACAGCATACAATATTATGTCTAAAACTAACTACGATGCTACAACAAAAGAGTACGGCTACGGCTATTTAGAATATGCGTATAAATCTTTTCCATTTGATACCACTATTAACAATGGAACTTTATACCATACTACAACTAATCAAGAAGCCATGTGTGCTAAACAATATGGTATTAAATTACAAGCGCAACCCAAATATTGGACTGACCCTGTTGCTCAACAAGGTACCGGTGCTTCTACTTGGGATGAAACAAATTGCGGAGGTGGTGCTTGGTGGGATGTAAGTTCAGCTTCTGTTATTGCCGATCAATTAGATGACAGCATAGAATGCAAAGCATGGAAAAACTTTTATGGCTGTATTAATTCTGATTTTGAATCTGTAGATAGCTTATTTTTAGGTGATGATGCCACATATTCAGGTTCTGTAACAGATGATGTAATAAATAAATTTAGCGATAAAATTATAGCTAATGCCAACGCATTTCTTGATAAACGAAAAGCAGGCATTCAACTAAAAGTAAGATCAAAAGATGCCGGTATTTCAAAAGGCCATGCCGGCCTATATGCCGATTTAATGATTGCTAGCATTAAATCTGGTTTAACTACGCTTAGTATTGTCAAAGATAAATCTACCGGCCTTGTTACCGGAGTAGGAAAAGCTCAAGTTGCTGCATTACAAAATATGATGCAATACGGCATTGATATTACGGTTCCCAGCACTAGTAGCACATCTTCAAATACGCCTACAGGGTATACATTTGTAAAAGATACAACATATTCAAAAGGAAGTCTTTTGGCAGATTGGCTCAACAATAAACTAGGTAGCAAAGAGTCAATTACCACTACTGATATTAACTCCGAAATACAGAATTTTGCTACTGAATTTGGATTGAGTCATTCAGAAAATGTTTTTCTTTTTTCAAAAAGAAGCAGCACTCTTTCAGGAGCAACAGCAACAACATTTAGCAAAAAGACTTCATCCACTAATTTAAGCTTTTCTTATAGTTCAGCATTTAATGCCCTATATTTAAATAATGCAGCAAGTGGAACTGCTAATTTGTTGTCAGGTTTATCTCCTACTGCCGATATTATTTCAACAAAAGCATTCAATTATAAATTTAATGGCACCTCACTAAATACGAGTTTACAAGCCATAGGTACTGCCAGAACTAATTTTAAATTTAAAACCTGCGATGCCCGTAACATTACTTACGTATACAATGCCATACAAGATGCACTATCAGAGGCTAAAGATTGCAGGCTAGAGAATTCATTAGGTGAATACGATACCCAGTGTACTTTAAAAAGAAACATTAAAGATTCGCTGAAAATAAGATACCAAATAGATTACCATCAGTTTACGCTTTTCTATTACGATATGGCAGGTAATTTATTAAAAACAGTGCCACCATTAGGTGTTGATACTTTTGTGTATGATACCGATAATGATGGGGTAAGAGATACTTTTCCAACACGTAATGATGTAAAACACCACCGTATGGCAACTACCTATGCCTACAATTCAGTTGGGCAAAAAATTGCTGAAGAAACACCGGATGGTGGTAAAACACAATTTTGGTACAACGATTTAGCCCAGCTACGCTTTTCGCAAAATGCAAAACAATTAGCACATCTTAAATACTCGTATTTAAGATACGATGATCTGAGCCGCATTGTTGAAGCCGGTGAAAGTTATTATGCCAATATAGATAACCTTACTGCCAACGTAAATGACCAAACATATCCTTCTACATATTGTACCAACACCGTAAAAACAGTTTATGATGATGAAGTAAGTGGTTTGTATTACGTAAACGATACTTCCATTTTATCACAACGCTATTTGCAAAACCGCATCAGTTATGCTTATGCCGATAATGATCTTTCTGTATCGGGTGATGAAGTATATACCTATTACAGTTACGATCCGCATGGCAATGTGGAGTGGATGTTGCAAAGCATACCCGGCCTCGACAGCAAAAAATACATTGCTTATGAATATGATTTGATAAGCGGAAAAGTTACCAAAGTAAAATACAACGAAGGCAAAGCCGATCAGTTTTTCCATCGCTATACTTACGATTCTGATAACAGAATTGAAAAAGTAGAAACCTCGCGCGATAATTACATTTGGGATACCGATGCCAAATATCAATACTATGCTTATGGTCCGCTTAAGCGATTATCAATAGGCGAAGATAAAATACAAGGTATTGATTATGTGTACACCATTAATGGCTGGTTAAAAGCAGTAAACCACCAAAGCTTAAGTGCCACTAATGATCCGGGTAAAGACGGAGCATCAGGTTCATTGTACGCTACCGATATTTATGGTAACACACTCGGTTATTTTGAAGGTGATTTTAAACGTAAATACAAATCAGGAAGCACAACAAGCTATTCACCATTTAACTCTGAATTTTCTGATGTTTCTTCTCCTTATTACAAAACAGGTGTACAACAAATGGATTGGTACAGGCCCGAAATGGAAGAGCGTGATGCAACTAATGCAAGTCACCTTACTTATAATAAAACCGACAATTCTGTTAACTATAGAGGCTTGTACAATGGTACCATTACCAATATGGTATACAATACCAAAGCAGGCTCAGGATTTATAAACTTTGCTGATACCGCCCAAGGCTTTAAATTTAATTATGACGAATTGTATAGAATTACGGCAGCTAATTTCGATTATTATTCAGGTGCTTCTACCAATGCTAAAACCGAAACCAAGCCTTGGTATAAAAATGCGAATTCAAGTACAGCATTTAATTCTTATAAATCGAGCTATGCTTATGATATAAATGGAAACATTACAAGCCTTAGCCGTTACGAAGCCAGTACCACAGCCATTATGGATAATTTAAAATACTCCTATAATAAAGATGGTGATGGCAATCAATTAAATCAACTTAACAGTATAAAAGACCTTGCAGGCCTTACCACAAATACTTCTGATTTAGAAAGCCAAGCCGTAAGTAATTATGGATACAATGAAATGGGGCAATTACAATCAGATGCAGCTGAAAAAATTAGCCTTATTAAATATACACCATCAGGCAAAGTAGATAGCGTTTCATATACCGATGGTAAACAATTGGCTTTTGAATACGATGCTATGGGATATAAAATAGCTCAAAAATTGTATACAAGTTCAAGTGATGCATACCCTGATAGAACTTATTATGTAAATGATGCCAAAGGCAATATAATGGCTGTTTATAAGCACAATAATGAAAAAGATGATAATACTTTAAAATTAACAGAATTTCCACTTTATGCAGCAGACAGAATGGGTGAGTGCAAACCAGCAACACCTATCGATCCAACAGCTGCTTTAGGTAGCACTTACACACGTACTGTTGCTGAAAAGTATTACGAAATAAAAGACCATTTGGGCAACGTAAGAGCAGTGGTATCTGATGTTAAAGATAATAATAAAGCAATAGTTCAATCTGCTACTGATTATTATCCATTTGGTATGGCAATGCCCGGCCGCAATTACGTAGGAAGCAGCACTTACCGCTTCGGCTACCAAGGCAAAGAACGCTTAGACGAAATGAAAACAGGTGGCAATGCCTACGATTTTGGCGCCCGTATATTAGACCCACGCGTAGGTCGTTGGTTGAGTTTGGATCCTCTGGCAGAGAAATATCCATCTATGAGCCCTTATTGTGCTATGAATAATGACCCGATTAATATGAAAGATCCAGATGGGAAGGCAAGTAGTGCTGTTATTATTGCAGTAAGTATTGGTGCGGAGGCGGCTGGTTCATTGGGAATTGCTTTAGAAGGAGGTGTAGGTTTTGTTGAAGGTAATTTGGTAATTATGGAAACAGATGATATAGTTTCTATATATTTTGTAAGAACGAATTCAATGGCTGCCTCTGGAGGATTAGGACAAGCGGCTAAGTTTGATGTTGGTGGTGTAGTATCTTTAGGAGTAGGGCATGTAACTGCTACAGATGGCCATGATTTAGAGATAGGAGAAGTTGTTGGTGCGATAGAAGGAGTTGACTTTACAGCAAGTGCGGATCTTTCAGTTGCTCATGTAGTTGGAGCTGACTTAGAAGTAACTGCATCAACTTCTCAGGGTGCGAATTGGGTAGATAATGAAGGAATAGTTGCCACAATGCTTTCGGTTGAGGGCGGTTTTTTAGCTGGAGAAGGAGGAGGAGTAACAGGGCGAATTGGATTATCTCAAACTGAAATTAATGGGGTTACACGTTTACCTCTAGATATTCCAGTTTGGCTTGTCAATTATTTCTGTCCTTCTTTTGAATGGTTATTAAATTCACCCAAAAGTGCTGCTGCTAAAAAGGAAAGGAAAATGGAACAAGAAAGAGAATCTTTAGTTTTTAAACCAAATGTTGAAGGAATAACAATAGAGCGAAATGAATGGTCTGACAAGGAATGGAAAGACAAAAAGAAAGTGATGAATGAACTTCTTAATCGTAAACAGCCTGAAAGCGATGAAGAATAACCCCAGCTGGTCCGCTTGTTCGCCTACGCTGGTTGAGATTTTGTGTGATTGCCAGTGTGTAGGCTAATCTCAACCTATTAATTGTGGATGTGTCATCCACCAAAATAAAGCATAATACAAGCCATTGCAAAAGTTTAAAACTTTTGCAATGCTCATAAAAAAAAGTTCTTTGAAATATTGATAGATGAAAGTAAAGTTTAAAGAAAGTGATTTGCAAAATAGTTTATGCTTACTATTTGAGTTTGATGAAAATGGTTAAGCGATAATAAATCTTTGTCACCACTTAAGAGCAAATTTGATTGAGTTTGCATACATAAGGCTAATAGATATGCATCTTTAGGATCACGAGGAAATGATTGTAAAAGTTTTGAATCTAAATTTATAACAATTGTTCTTTCATTGAAAATTTTTATAAAATCAGTTATTTGTTTGGATGAAAAATAGCGTTTCAATTTTGGACGGAGACGTACTTCATTAATTTCTTTTTGTAATTCTTTACAAGAAAAAATCGTAAAAGATTCATCAATTAAAATTTCGGAAATAATATCATAGCATTTTCCGCCCAATAAATAACTAATCCAAAGATTGGTGTCAATAATTAAAGTTTTTGATGATTTAGGCATGTTTTTTTCGAACCTTTTTTACTTCTTCGATAATCATATCTTCATCAACATTTTTATTGATTATTGATTTTGAAAAAAGTTGAATTTTTTTCTTTAGTTCAGGAGAAAGTGAATATCGAGTATAAGTTTCTTTTTGAACTTGTGCAATAAGTTTTTGCTTTTGTTTGCCGGGTAATTGCATCACAAGTTCTAAAAGTTGACCAAACGAAAGTTGAATATTTGCATTCATAAATAAATATTTAATAGCTACAAATATAAACAAAGAAATACTGGAAGCCAATTATAAAAATCCGATTGCAAACTTAGGCCTCAGGCCGAAAATAAAAATAAGCATTGCCAATTTTAAAATTGGCAATGCTTATAAAAAAAGTTCTTTGAAATATTGATAGATGAGCGAACGGTATAATATAAAGATCAACAAATATTGAAGTGAAATTAATAATGGTACATACAAGAGATAACAATAACGGCATCATCATTTACTTTATAAACCAATCGATGTTCCTTATCAATTCTCCTAGACCAATATCCCTTGAATTGATGTTTAAGAGGTTCTGGCTTTCCTATTCCTTTAAATGGATTTTGTCTTGTGTCATCAAGAAGTTCTGTAATTTTCTTGAAAATCTTTTTGTTCTGAACTTCCCATTTTTGGAACTGTTCATGAGCAATAACCTCAAAAAGTATTTTTTTCATTTTTTATGTAGGTACTTGTCAATATTTACTTCTATTAATTTACCTGCTTCTACATTTTTCAATGATTTTTCCAATATTTTACGATTAGCAGGGTTGGATAGTAAATATTCTGTTTCATCTTGTTCTTCTTCAATAATAATTGATATTCGTTTACTTTTAAATATCATTTTGAGCCCATTAAGAAAATTTTCATTTAGCTCATTGGCATTAACATGAAAAGCTGTATACATAATTTTTTTGTTTTTTATAAAGATACAAAACCGCCTAATAAAATCAATTATAATTTTACCCTCTTGGGCGTAGTAAGCATGATCAAAGTAATTAATCACAGTGTTTCGCTACAATTGTAACCTTAGCCAAAAATAAAAATAAGCATTGCCAATTTTAAAAACCGGCAATGCTTTTAACTAATTACAATCTCGTATTTCATCTATCAATATTCTAAAATATAAAAGAATAAGTATAAATAAATTTATGACAACTAAAAAAATAACATCCATTATTTACTGCTTGCTATTAATCATTCAATTTGCAAAAGCCAATCAAAACAATGATTCTATTGTATTGCAAAATTACCAAAGCGCCTACAATGAAATTACGACTATACTCGAAAATGAGAATGCATTAAATTTTGAAGATGCCATTTTTAGTATGGAAAATGCTTATTACAATAATCAACTTTCGAAAAAAGAATTTACAAACACACTCGATTTTCATACCAGCAGAATTATTGAACTTGCCTATGCAAATAAAGATAGAGTTCCCAATAGTGCACAGTTCGAAAATAGCGTTCTTCCTATCTCCCCTTCATGTAAGGCCAGAGAAGATGGGCTTGTTCTTCTCAATTGGGCAATATATACCTACATAACTGATACCACTTATTGGAAACAAAATGGAGAATATGTACCGCATTATCCCTTGACCTATCAAAATACCGATCCTTTTGGAAAAGAAAATTGGGAAACTACACAAATTACTTCCTTACTTAAAACAAATAAGGGCAATTGTTTTTCATTATCAACCTTGTATTATATTTTTTCTCAGCGCTTGCATTCACAAGCTTATCTTACAACAGCGCCCGGCCACATTTATATCCAACACAAAGGCTTTGATGGTAATTTTTATAATGTGGAATTAACCACCCATACTTTTCCAGGAAGTGGCACTATTAAAACATACACATATACATCACACGCAGCTGTTGAAAGCGGTATTGCCATGCACAGATTAAATGAAAAAGAATCTATTGCATTGTGTTTCGTATATCTTGCCAAAGGCTATGAAAAAAAATTAAAAATTATGAATGGGGAATTAAGAATGGAAGGAGAAGAATCAAGGCTGTGTGAAAATTTTACTTTACAATGCACCAATAAAGCATTGGAGTATGATTCATTGTGTTTAAGTGCCATGCTCTTAAAGCAACAAATTTTAGAAAAAATGGTATTGAAAGAAGAACAGGGCGATGCAAAAACAAATAAAGAATTAGAAACTTCGCAACTTGCCTTAGCTAATTATGGCTATATACAAATGCCCCAATCAATGCAGCAAGCTTTAGTAGATAATATCCAAGGCATTTCAGAAATCAAAACCGTAAGAGCTGTTTCTCCTTTTAACTTGTTTGATAATAGGTATACTTATACATCTCTTTCAAAAAATAAATTTCCTGAAATAATAAACTTCCAAGCCAATAATCAAGGCATCCCCCCCTTCTCCCTTGGGGAGAAGGGGGCGGGGGATGAGGGCCTTGACTTAAGCACATTTGCACTTTCAATAGATCCCCTTGCCCAAAAATTTCCATCTGTAAGCCCCTACAATTCTGTGGCTAATAATCCTATGAATAGAATTGACCCAACAGGCATGGCTGATGAAGCAGCCGGAAATTTTGATCCATTGCCTAATGCGTCAGCAATTTCAGTTTCTGACGAAATTGTAAATAAAATGGTGGCGTCAAGAGATGCGGGAGAATATGTTTTTTTATTGGCTCAGGCCTCTTTGCAGAGTAATAAAAAATTAATGATTTCAAGATTAACCTTAACAAGGGCATTGGATGCACATCCACAAAGTGGATTTTCTACTCAAATTAACAAGGCAATGCCACTAAGTGAAATAAATAAAATAATGAATTTAAAAGTAGAGGGTAATTCATTAACCTTAAATACGGTTACATCTGATCAATTGGTTAATATTCCGTTGAAGGATAAAGATAATAACGTAGTTGCGCAATTAACACTTACAGATGGAGCCTCTATCGATTTCTCACACCTCTCCTATCAATATGATCCTAATGGGGCTTGTGACAACTATTCAGCATTACGCAATAGTAACGGAACAATATATATGAAAGGCGTTTCAATTAGTACTACTCTATTTGGCCAAAATATTTCTATTCCTATAAAAAAATTAAACGTTGTAACTACTGTTGACGAACAAGGCAATAACATTACAAAGTTAGTTTTGCCACCTGCTTTAAATATGCTTGCAGAATTATTGAGTAGCCCATCTCATCAAAATAAATACCAATGTTCAACCAAATAATCAATACTGAAAAATGAAATCATTAACACACCCCTGCTCCTATATTGTACTTTGTTTTACAATGCTTCAAGTTGTTTCTGCAAGCAATAAAATCGATTCTACTGCAGCTCATCGCCAACAATTGTTAGCTATTTCTATTCAAATTAGCAGTTTAGGCTATATCCCAATGCCAAAAGAAATGGAAGAAACACTACTAGCCAATGCTCAATACACATCACACTCTCCCTTGGGAGAGGGAAGGGCTGATGGCTTATCACCATTTTCTTCAATCGATAAAACACAACAATATTATTCTCTTTCTCAAAATAAATTTCCAGAAATAATTACAATGCAATCAAATCTTCAAACCATTAATCAAGGCATTCCCCCCTTCTCCTTTCGGGAGAAGGGGCTGGGGGATGAGGGCTTTGATCCCACCCTATTCGCCTTATCAATTGATCCTTTAGCTTACAAATTTCCATCCATAAGTCCTTATAATGCAATGGGTAATAATCCGGTAAATATGGTTGACCCCGATGGCCGGCAAGCGCTTTGGAATTTCGACCATGAAAATAAAACTATTACAATATCAACAGTTCTTTATACTGATGATGATGAATCGTATGCCTATGCTCAGGAAGCGGCCGCGTTTTATAATAATCTTAATGGTCAATATCAATATACTGTTGAAGAAGGAGATGAAGAAGTTGTATATCAAATTAAATTTGACATACAAGTTAAAGAAGATCCTGCTATATATTTGCCGAATACAAGACAAGGCTCTACTAGCTCAATAGATCATTTAGATGGAACAGCATTATGGGATGGAACCTCTAATTTTTTTGATATTGTTCCATCGAATAATTCTCCATTTAACGAAGCAAATCAAAAATATAGGGATGTTAATGGAGTTGCCAATGCTAATGAATATGGTTTATTTGTAGAGGGTGACTATGGTAATGCTGGTCTTATTCTTATTGCAACCAAAGGGGCCAAAGATGAGCATACAGGAGCTCACGAACTAGGCCATGCTTTAGGATTGCAACATTCAAATAATTTAATGAGTCCTTCTAATGCTACCCTTACGCTTTCAGCTCAACAAGTACAAGATATGATACTTTTCCCATTTCAAACAGAAAATGTTGATCCTAAGATTAACCCTGATAAAATGGTAACAAAAACAGAAGAAGGAAAAATGCCAGATGGCTTTTTAAATGGAAAAGTTGAAAAAGTAAAAAAATAATACCGATTCGCAATATGTAATAATCCAATTACATTGTACTAAACATATTGTCGATCGGCATTATACTAGTATGTATTGGATTAATTTATAATGAGTATTAGTATAAGATTCTAGCCATTAAATAATCCAAACCAACCATTAAATAAACAACTCTTATCAACAAAAGAAACATAACATTAAAATAATTGCATGAAAATGTAACCTTTCAAAAAAATACCAGTATAATTACTAAACCCCCTTTTAGTATGCAAAATAGATACAAGCCTTTCATTATTTTTTGCTTTGTATTGATCATACAAAATATAAGTGCGCAAGAAAATAATGATTCCCTTGTATTGCAAAATTATAAAAGTGCATACAATGAAATTACTGCCATGCTCGAAAATAAAAATGCATTAAGTTTTGAAGATGCTGTTTTTAGTATGGAGAATGCCTATTACAATAATCAACTTTCAAAAACTGAATTTAAAAATTCATTAGATTTTCATACCAGCAGAATTATTGAACTTGCCTATGCAAATAAAGATAGAGTGCCTGCACAAAATGATTTAGAAAATACCGGAGAGGGGTCTCTACTTCTCAACTGGGCAATATATACCTACATAACCGACACTACTTATTGGAAACAAAATGGAGAATATCTGCCGCATTATCCAATGACATACCAAAACATCGATCCTTTTGGAAAAGAAAATTGGGAAACAACTCAAATTACATCTTTACTTAAAAACAATATTGGCAATTGTTTTTCATTAGCAGCCTTGTATTATATTTTTTCTGAACGCTTGCATACTGATGCCTATTTAACAACAGCTCCGGAACACATCTATATTCAACACAAAGGTTTTGATGGAAATTTTTACAATATAGAACTTACTACCCATACATTTCCCGGCAGTGGAACCATTAAAGCCTATACCTATACAACACATGCAGCAGTAACAAACGGAATTGCCTTGCGCAGATTAAACGAAAAACAAGCAGTAGCATTGTGTTTAGTACAGCTTGCCAAAGGCTATGAAAAAAAATTAAAAATTAAGAATGTAGAATTAAGAATGGGAGGAGAAGAATCGAAGCTGTGTAAAGATTTTACTTTACAATGCGCCAAAACTGCACTTCAATATGATGCATTAAGTTTAAATGCCATGCTATTAAAAGCCCAAGTATTAGAAAAAGAAACATTAAAAGAGAAACAAAAAAATACCAAAACATTTCATGAGTTAGAAAACACTGTGCTTGCTTTAAATAATTGGGGTTATACCCAAATGCCAAAAGAAATGCAAGAAACACTACTAGCCAATGCTCAGGGCTCCAACTCCCCTCTCCTTTGGAGAGGGGTTGGGGGAGAGGTCTTTTCTTCAATCACCAAAACCAAAAACTATTACACCCTATCTAAAAATAAATTCTCCGAAATACAGCCTAGCAATAAGCAATTAACAATAGGCAATACTTGTTTTACCATTACAGAACAAAAAATTGAGAACATCAGTACCTACCAATTAGCCTTTGAAAATGAAATCGATCCTGTTACGTTTGCTTTATCAATTGATCCTTTGGCAGGGAAATATCCATCCATAAGTCCATATTGTGCAATGTTAAATGATCCCATAAATATGGTCGATCCGGATGGTGCTGAAGTAATGACAGTATATGATAAAGCACAGCAGAAATGGGAAGCAACACCAGAAGGTGAAAAAATAGCTTTTTGTGAAACTATTTCTAAACAATTTACTAACGCAAGTTATCTTATAACAATGGCTTGGTATTGTCAATACGAGGCAGCACAAACTGCGGCTAATTTATTTAGTGGAAAAGGCCCAAACAACGGACCGCAAATACATCCTGATACGAGAATAGATGGATTAGGAGATGCCTTTCGCCATGCATATTGGAATGCTTTAATGGCACGTTTTCTTGGAGAAGAAGTTGCTAAAAAAATTGCAGATGCCCACGAATTACATGCAGGAACTTTAGATCCTAATAGCCCCAACTACGACCCAGAGGCATCAAAAATGGATTTATTCAATAATGAACTGGGGCGTAAAATAGCTCGTGAAAACCCTGATGCTACACCTGAACAACTTAAACAACTTATTCTTGAGGCCTTAAAAAGAGGCGAAGGAAGGCAAATGGTAACAAATGATAAAGGAACTCCAATTGACAAAGATGGCAACGAGATTACCCAGAAATCAGAACATAAAGAATACAAACAAATTGTTCCTACATGTCAAAAATCAAATACTGATGATAACAGCCAAGATAAAGACGATGAGGAAGAGCAATAGTTTCTCTTGTTTAAAAAAATGAGCCTGCCATTAAATAAACCAAACCAACCATTAAATTAACAAGGCCCATAAACAAAGGCTTATTAAAATTAAAATAATTGCCTAAAAATGTAACCTTTATATTTTCCTATCGTAATAGATTAAAAAACATACATATTTTTTAGTTTATCAGAAATAATTAGTATGTTTCCCACCTAAGCCAAGAATATATTAAGTTGAGAACCAAACAAGCTAATTTAAAAGGGTAATTCTTAATTTAGAATATCAAATCATATTAAACTTGAGCTTACAAACCTTGAACTATTAATAACATGAAACAATTACTACGTAAAGTACTTTCAGTATTTCTTGCAATAGCTATTCTTAGTCAATGCATTTTTGTAAATAAAACGTATGCATTAACGGGAGGGCCTTCTGCGCCCGAGTTTACAAGCTTTGAGCCTGTTGCAACTACTAATATGGTAAATGAATTTACCGGTGATTTTACTTATAACTTACCTGTGTTAAATGTGCCTGGCCCAAATGGAAGTGGCTATGCAGTTTCTCTCTCATATCATGCCGGTACAACTCCTGAAGAAGAATCAGGATGGGTTGGTTATGGTTGGACATTAAATCCCGGTGCCATTAATCGTGGCAAAAAAGGTTTTGCAGATGATATTAATGGATCAACAGTTACTTATAGTAATAAAATGAAAAGAAATTTTACTTCAGGATATGGAATATTTACTTCAGCCTCTTATGATGGTTTTGGTGTAAATGCAAGTTTAAATGCTAGGTATAATAATTATAAAGGATATAGTTTTGGTTGGGGATTAGGTACGGATGTTTATGGTGCAGGGGTTGGTTATGATTATGATGTAAATGATGAAACCGCATCTTTTTCGGTTAGTCTTAATGTGGCTGATATTATTATGTCGGTGGTTGGTGCTGCAAGTAAACAACGTGACAATAACACTTCTAAATCATCATCGCCTGAAGAACCTAAGATGGGAGATAAAATGAGACAAATGGCTATTCAACGTGGAAGAGATTCCTGGAGAGAGCCCATTGGTTCATTAGCTTCCTTGAGACTTGGCAGTAATTTTGGTGTATTTGGTACTGAGCTTATTCAACATGCCACGCAAGTCCCTCAATATACAGGTTTTGCCCAACAATTTACACTGAGTGTAGGTGTATCTGCTTTTGGAGTTTCTCTTGGTGCAGGTTATAATACTTCATACAGTTATCAAGATATGCAGCCAAGTACAGATAGAAGTACTTATGGCTATTTATATACTCATAATGTAACTGATGATGATGCAATGATGGATTATTGTACCGATAAAAGCCAGGCTTATGTAAAAGATGATAAGCATTTACCAATGCCGGCTTCTAATCCAGATATGTTTATGGTTTCAGGAGAAGGTTTAGGTGGTAATTTTCGTTTTTATAATAAAAATACTATTCAGTATCGTCCTGCTCATACTAAAAGCAGTACAGAAATAAGAATTGCTGGCTCAGCTACTGTTTTTGGAGGTTCAATGGAAACTGTTTCTATAGGTTCGGGTACATCTACTTCAGTAATTGGTAAATGGCAAGATGCAGAAGATTTAATGCCTTACAAAGCGGAAGGCGAAGCTGATGAAGCCTATTTTGCTCGTTTCGATAATGATCTTGGAGGTAATATAAGTTCTATAGATGATGATGATCCTTATGCAGTAGGTTTATCCGGAACACATAAAGGCGATGGTACAATAAGCGGTGATCTTGTTTCTTTATTTGCTGCAAGTCCTACAGAAGAACAACTAGAGGATGAATCGGACTACAATGCGGAATATCTTGGGACAGCAGATTTTGGAGAAGGTCAATCTTATTCTCCCTCAATTAATACTACCGACTTTCCTAAAAGTATGGAATTAAATAGTAATGGTCGTGTTGGTCGTTCTTCATACATAGGTTACCATACCAATAGCCAGATAAATAAAAATCTTGGATACAATTCAAACAATAATTTTACTGATTTTATCGATCGTTCTCAACATAAAATTTCTGATGGTATTGGTGAAATAGTAACTTATAATGAATCTGGCTTACGTTATAATTATGGCCTTCCCGTTTATGCAAGAAATGAAGTAAACATGAGATATGGTCTTTCTGAAAGTGATGAGGCCAATATTGAAAATAATTACTTAGTATATAAAGATATTTCTAGCCCTTCTAAAATAGATATGATAGCAGGAGAAACATCCAATACACCTTATGCTACTACATTTTTGCTTACTGATATTACAACTCCTGATTATATCGATCGTACTCTAGATGGCCCTAGCTCTGATGATTTTGGTGGCTATACCAAATTTAATTATACACAAACCTATGGTTCAAAAGTAAAGGATGAAGGAAGTAATTGGTATAGATGGAGAGTCCCTTATGAAGGCTTATTATATGATAGGGGACAACTTTCAAACTCAATTGATGATGCAGGTTATGTAATGTGCGGAGAAAAGGAAATGTACTACCTAGAAAGTATTGAAACCAAAACACATATTGCCAAATTCATTTTGTCTGACCGTTTAGATGGTATTGAAGCAGCAAAAAACGAAACTGCAGCTAAGGGCAATGTGAGCTTATCAAGTTTAAAGAAATCAAAAAAATTAGACCGAATTGAATTGTATACTAAAGATGTAAATGGCCATGCCGATAAATTAATACAAACTGTAAATTTTCAATTTGATTATTCTTTAATGCGTGGTTTGCCAAATTCAACAGGTAGCAGTTCTGCTGATGCTGCTTTAGACAAAGCTGATGGGCGTTTAACATTAAAAAAACTTTGGTTTAATTACCAAGGTATTTACAATGCTAAAATTAGTCCTTATGAATTTACTTATGCATACAAGTCTAAATCTGATTTTCCTTCTCAAATACAAGATAAATATGCTAGTGTTGTTAATTACGGAAAAGACTTTGACCAAAATCCGTCTTACGCATCATGTAATATAGATCCTTGGGGTAATTACCAGGCAAATGGATGTGATCGTATTGCAGCAATGAAAAAATGGGTAACGCAACACCCTACTTCAACTTTTGATCCAGCTGCTTGGCAATTAAAGCAGATTAAACTTCCATCGGGTGGAGAAATTTTGGTTCAGTATGAGCAAAATGATTACCAGTACGTACAAAATTACCCTGCCTTTGCAATGGTAAAACTAAAATCATCAGATGGAGTAAGTAATTACCAAGAAGCTGGTGATCTCGATAAAGATGCTCATTCCATTTCATTTGATCCTAATTATTATTTAGATGTATCAGATATTGGTATTAGCAAAACAGATGCAAATTATACTGATGAATTAAATGCGCTAAAAGATTCATTAACGAAATATTTTATAAATCAGTCAAGCTACAAAGCAGATGGCAACTCAAATAACCCAGAATATGTAGCATCATCATCAACTAAAAATCAGATTTATGCTAAGTTTTTATACGGCCTTACAGGTGAAACACCTCAAATTGGCAATTGCAATGTTGAATATATTTCAGGATATGTTTTTGTTAGCAAAATTGGTGTTGATGCAAACGGTTTATACATAACACTTGGCAATAGCAATTATGGTTCAAGTATGCGCGACATGGCCCAAGACTTTGTTAAAACAAATGGCTATGGCGTAGTGAGTGGCAATTGTTGGGCAAATAATGGCAAGTCAGATATTGACGAAACAGTTGATGTTACACAATCTCTTGATGTGCAAGCTGCCATTGGAAAACAATTTATGGGTTGTGATGGACCAGCTGCATCTGCAGCAGACTTTATGGCTTGGACAGTTACACCTGGTGGGCCTCCAATGTATTTTATTGAAAAACTAAATGAATGTAATAATCTGGGAATTGATTTTGAAGATAATGTTGTTAAAAATTTAGACATATCAGAAGATTACTGCAAGTATATTAATCTAGATCATTCATATTTAAAAATACCAATATTTAAAGGCAAAAAAGGTGGTGGTATAAGAGTAAAAAGAATATTGATGAATGATGCCGGTATAGGAGGCAATACTGATGATGGTTCATTGTATGGAAATGAATATTTATACCAAAAAGAAGATGGAACAAGTAGTGGTGTAGCTACTAATGAACCTGCAAGTATTAGAGAAGAAAATGGCTTAGTACAACCCCTAACAATGGCTGAAGACCAAAAATGGTGGGAATCTGCTATGCATTTAGATAAACGCCAAATGGATGGGCCATTAGGAGAAATGTTATATCCTGGTGCATCTATTGGTTATAGCAGAGTGGTGGTAAAAAATATTCATTCAGGTGCTACCAATCCGGGCTTTGAAGTAAAACAATTTTATACCTCATTCGATTATCCAACCAAAGTAAGTTATACCAATATTGACGATGAAGATTATGATCCTTTATTACCAACCAGTTTAGAAGAAACAATGGGTAAATCTTTAACCTATGAAACTGCAAATGCTATGTATACAGCATATCAAGATATGAAAACCATCTATCAAGATTTTATTGATGGTAAATACAACACAGCCGATGATTTTGAATCGGATGTTAAAGAAGTACTTACATTCTTAGGTGATTTAGCTGATACTTATCCGGCCCTTAATGCAAGTGTAGGAACAATAATAGATGTTATAAATGCTTTTATAAGCATGTTTGATAGTATTAAAACCGTTTGGACAAGCTGTGGAGATTGTTTGAAAGGAAAAACGACCAGTTGTGCAACCTGTGTTACTGAAGTGGCTAGGTTAGGTCTTTCTGTTGATTTGATTTATACTTTTGTTTCATCATTGTATAATATGTGTACTGTTATTTATGATTTTTTATATACCGCATTAGGTCTTGATGGATTGCTTAATTCTACTACTAATGATAGAAACGTAAATAAATTGTGGGCAACACAGGGTTATAGTCTTAAACAAAATAGTATGAATGGCCAACCCAAGTCGGCATTTTCTTATGAAGGAAGTTATGACTATGTTAATTTACCATCATCTGTAAAAAAGGTAAAAGGATTAGAATATGCCTACTACCACCCAAGCGATAAGGTTTCTATTATGAAAGATTTTGAATCAGATGAGTATTCAGATGAATATATCGGTAGAACACAAGAATTGGTAATGGAAGACAAAGCCATTAAAGACCATAGTTCGCAAACTGTTACAGCTTCAAAAATGGAAAATCTTTTTGTTATTCAGCCAAAAACGACTACAAGCAAATCACAAACAGAATTATACACCCATGTTACTAGTAAAATTATGCACTATCCGGCAATACAAAAATCACTTACTACTTATTCAGATGGGGTTGCCAGTTATAGTGAAAACACTGCTTTTAGTAAACATAATGGTAAGGCAGTTGTAAGTAAAAGTTATGATGAGTTTAATGATTTAGTTTTAGGATCATCTACATCAGCTGCTCATAATGGAACGTATACCTCTTATTCTTTTCCTGCATCGTATAAATACGAAGAAATGGAACAGAAAGCCGATAACGAAGGTTTTGTAAAAGAATCTTGTAATAATCCTACAAGCCTTGCTATTGGTGATAATTATGCAGTAGAAATTGATTTAAAGTACAAATCACCAAAAGGTGGAGGAACCATAAATACCCCATACCTCGAACTTAGCCAGCGTTATGATATATCAATTATTAATGGATTAGATAATGTATTAGCCATGCTACATCCGGGAGATTTAATTACAATATCTCTTTCTGGTACTGTAAAACATTTTTATATACAAGATATTGAAGATAATATTGTAAATCTCTATGGTATGAATGGGCCTTGTACTTCAGATTGTGATGAAATGGATGATATTAATTTATTTGTACTAAAATCATCTCGTACCAATCAACTAAATGAAGTTGCAGGATCATTATTAAAATATGGAGATTGTACCAGTACCTCTAGTAGCAGTTCTACAAGTAAAACTAAAAGATATTCTTACCCTGGTCGTGGTACAGATGCTAAATTGAATAATGATAATTCAATTTTTGGTAATACAACCAATGGCATTACATTAAGTAGCGAGTTAGGTAGCGTAAAAGCATCTATTGATCCTAAAACAAATTCAAGTACTGATATTGATTTAAAAAACAATATTATTCAAGAATATGTTACTGATGTTGCTTATAACATTAGCCAAAACAATATTACCACTACTAATCAAATGGGTAATTTTGCTAAAGAGTTTTATAATACGGCTGTTTCATCTAGTAATGCTACAATTTCGTATGGTAAATTCTCTCAAATGGTTCAAACTTATAAAACAAAGAACTCTAATTCATATCTCAATAATATTTCTGCGGCAATCGATAAACAACAAAGCACTAAATCAGCTAGTGTAAAAAGTGTTTCCGGTATTGTATCTCAGTTAAACAGTTATGGCAAATCACTAAAAGCCGGCCAAAAAGTTACGGTGAGTATGCCTTACCAAGCCAGTACAAAAACAAGTTCAGGAGGTCTCATCACTTCTTCAAAAACCATGTCGGTTGAAGTAAGTAAAACCAGTGATAGTAAGAATAGCCTTAAAGTAACTGTTAATAATGGAGGAAGCTCACCTTCTACCTATACTGTTTCAGGTAATTCAAAATGGTCGATAAATAAAGATGGGAAATTAAGCATTGGAGATAAAGCTTCAGGCGCTTCAACGTCTATTTTAATGCCAAGCGATATTGATTATACCTATGGCAATAATATGTTTTTTGATAAATACGATTGCTATGTACTACAAGCATCCGCTACTAAATATGATGATTCATGGAGCCTTGATGATAACATGAAAGATGTTTTCGATATCAGCAATGCCAATCCATATTTAACAGGAGAAAAGGGCAAATGGAGAGCAAAAGAAACATGGGTATACAATAGTACTACCATTGGAGGTGCTAAAGATGAATCAGGCGAGCGTATATATGCAAATGCCGATGCTGCTACAGCATTTTATTTGTTCGATTGGAGCAGCACAACTGAACAAAGCAATTGGCAAAAAATAGTTTCTGTTGATTATTATTCGCCTAATGGTGATGCTTTAGAAGATAAAAACATGTTTGATGTATATTCTGCTACCAAATTTGGCTATAATGGTGCCGTACCTTATTTAGCAGCTCAAAATGCAGATTACAATTCTGTATTTTTCGAAAGTTTCGAAAATAAATATAGTTCCGATGCCGCTTCTATCAAAGAATACGAAGATGCTTATAAAATTTCTGAAGGCCATACAGCAAAATCGGTTGCGCATTCAGGCAGTCAATCATTGCTTTTAACCTTAGATAAAACAACAGGAACTCCTTCAACTCCATACACTACATTCCCTCTAAAAACTTTTACTTTAACCAGTCAAGAATTAAGCGATGGAGCATTAGTGCGTTTTTGGATTAAAACACAAAGTGATACAGATCCATCTTTAAAACTAATAGAAGCTGCCGGCCTTTATGATGGAGTTGCTTTTACCAAAGTTGACCGTGTTTGGGATTGGACTTTGTATGAAGCCAAACTTACCAATTGGAAAAGTATAGCTGTGGGCAGTTCATACACACCTAGAATCTATATTTCAGGCCTTACTGCTACTGACAATATTTGGGTTGATGATATTCGCTTTCAACCGGCTTCAGCCGAAATGAGTTGCTATGTGTATGATCCTGCAACCTTGCGTTTACTTACCAGTTTCGATAGCCAGCATTTTGGATTGTATTACCAATACAATGCAGAAGGTAAGCTCACCCGAAAAATTGCTGAAACAGAAAAAGGAAAACGTACTGTTGAAGAAAAGCAATACAATCAGGTAGCCTCTCAACGTCCGTATTCTGCACCTGCTTCAACAAGTGCTTCACCTTCATCAGGAGGAACTTCAACATCTGGCGGTGGCACATTTGATTTCGATTTTACTAAAATCAATGCCGATGCTACAATAAAAACAGGTACGGCAGCCACAGAAGGAATTAATCTTACAAATTTTGTAAAAGGCAAAGCCTATAACGATCAAGGAACAATTGATAGAAATACAGACATCCTAAAACAATTTGTTAATTCATATACCTATAATGTCAATACTAAGTTTCTATCAAGCGCTTCTCAAAAAACAGCCTTTATGAAAAGTTTTTACAGCAGTTACTTAACAACAAAAGGAAGCGCAGCAAGCTATACTGATTTTACAAACTTGGTAACAGAATACCAAACGACAAATACAACATCAAGTTTAAATACATTATTTAAATAAACAACAATTCCAAACTACCCTCTCCCTTGGGAGAGGGGCAGGGTGAGGGCTGAAAATAATACAAAAAAACCTTTGATATGAAAAGTATCTATAAAATACAAAAAGCTGTAAGGTATCTTTTAAACCTTCAAGGTTTTAAAAACCTTGAAGGTTTATTAGGCATCAACTTTATTACATTATTTTTTTTATTGTTAAGCTTTTTTGCTAAAGCCCAAAGCATCAGCAGTAGTCCATCGAGTGCATATAATGATGGGAGTTTAAAATCAAAAACGAGCTATACGTTTTATGCGAGTATGAGTGGTTTTAGTGATGGCTGTACAAGAACGGTGAGTAGCAATTTGATAAAAGTGAAGATGAACTT
>JAHEXY010000017.1 GCA_023251875.1 Bacteroidota bacterium | reverse complement strand
GACCTCTTTTCATTCCATTGGGTTAGGATATTCCTTGTGGAGTTGCTCTCCAGCAGAGCTCCACTATGCTTCGCCTAACAATGTAAAGTTAAAGAAAAGCACAGTTCATTTTACAATCCCGTACAACCCGGAATTACTAGTCAATTGCAACCGCACTATTATTCTGATAATATTCTAAACAATTCTTGGTTTAAATAATAATGTCGCCCCTCAATATTTTTTTTTTCTAATACTTTAATATCAGATAATTCATTTAGATAATTTCTTGCCGTTACCTCAGCATATACTTTGGCATCTGTTAAATGTTTTACCTTAATGTAGGGTTGGGTGAAAAGCATATCCACCAATTGTTCCGGCTGACGAATCTTTTTATTTTTAGTTTTAATATAGTTGAGCATGCTTTCTTTAGCAGAAAGTATATCATTTATTTTCTGGTAAGTAATATTAGATGTTACCTCTATAGCTTTTAACATGTAAAGAATCCATGTTTTCCAATTACCTCTTTGAGATACCCCCATTAATCCTGCATAATAATCTTCTTTATTATCCATGATGTATCGGCTGAGAAATAAGATAGGCAAGTCTAATAATTCTTTTTTAGTGAGATAATGAATATTAAAAATCCTCCCAGTTCTTCCATTGCCATCTCTGAAAGGGTGTATTGCTTCAAATTGAAAGTGTGCAATAGCCATTTTTAAAAGTGGATCTATTTTATATTTCTCATCATCGTTTACAAAATCAATAAGGTTATCTAATTTATTTTCTATTATGCCTTCACCACGAGGAGGCGTATAACTAACCTGACCGGCATTTCCTCCACTCCCTTCTTGACGTATTACTGTTTCAGTAAAAGGCAAGCGTATTTCATCCGTAGTTCCTTTTATTTCTTGAAATATTTTAATAAAATATTCTCTGTTGAAACCTGATCTTTCTTTAAGATAATTATGTCCACTCCAAAGAGCTTCTCGTGCTTTTAGAATTTCTTTAGGCGGACCATTTTGATTTTCTGTTTGTGAGCTCTGTTCGCTATAAGCTTTATAAAGTTCATCATCTGTTGTAAAAATATTTTCAATGGCACTGGATGCTTTTGCCTCTTGTAAGCTAATACTGTTTATTAATAGTCCTTGATTGGGAATAGCAATACTTCTTCCTTGTAATTTTCCTAAAGCGGCCTTTGCCCGCACAAGTTGTTCGTATACTTCAATAGTTTGGTATAATTGTTCATTTATGGGTAATAAAGGCAATTCGTTCCAAGGTTTGAGTCGGTCTCTATTGATGGAATACAGTATTTCTGACATCAGTTTTTGGCTTTTTTAGTGTTTACTCGCTTTTTCCACAGCAAATTTATGTCTTTTTGGGTAGCAAACACTAAAAAATAGAATATTTAGTGTTTGCTATGGTTTTAGGCACTAAAAAATCCATGTTACTTTTTTTATTGAACGGAGAACCACAGAATTTTTTCACCCAAAAAAACAAATTTTTCTGTTCGCACAAATTAATGACTCTATAGCCTCAATTAGAACCAAAGAAACCGATAAAAATTGAAAGCTTATTATGGGGAGTAGTAAAAAAAGTTTTGTATAAATTTTGGTACTTTTATTTTTCTCAATTTTTTTCAAACGCATATATGACACCAAGTAATATCATATTTTATTCAAACCAGCAGGGCAATATAAAAGTAGAGGTTTTATATGAAGGCGAAACATTTTGGCTTAGCCAAAAGGCAATGTCAACTTTATTTAATGTTGAAATACCTGCTATTTCAAAACATTTAAATAATATATTCGAAACGGGAGAACTACAAAAAGAGGCAACTATTTCCAAAATGGAAATAGTTCAAAAAGAAGGCAAGAGAAATATAAAACGAAGTGTTGAATTTTATAATCTTGATGCTACAATTGCTGTTGGTTACAGAATAAACAGTCAGCAAGCAACTCAATTTAGAATATGGGCTACCCAAACACTTAAAGAATTTATTGTTAAAGGTTTTGTTTTAGACGATGAGAGGCTAAAGCAAGGGAAAAAATTTGGAAAAGATTATTTTGATGAGCTCCTCGAACGTATTAGAGAAATACGTGCGAGCGAAAGAAGATTTTATCAAAAAATAACGGATATATATGCCTTAGCGGTTGATTATAATAAAGAGGCAAAAGACACCAGAGATTTTTTTGCGGAAGTACAAAATAAAATGCATTGGGCCATTACAGGAAAAACTGCTGCTGAAATTATTTATTCAGAAGCCGATGCTACTAAAATTTATATGGGTTTACATACTTGGAAATATGCTCCTAGTGGCAAAATAATGAAGTCGGATGTTTCTATTGCAAAAAACTATTTAAACGAGGCCCATATACAAGAACTTAATAGAATTGTTTCGGCCTATTTAGACTTAGCAGAGAACAATGCACAACGCCAACAATTGTTGTACATGAAAGACTGGGCAAAATTTCTCAATAATTTTTTGCAACTCTCTCATTATCCCATTTTAAAAGACAAAGGAAAGGTTAGTATGTTAGAAGCTAAACTAAAAGCCGAAAATGAATTTGAAAAGTACAGAGTAATACAAGATCAAGAATTTGAATCAGACTTTGACAAAGAAATTAAAAAGATAAAGAAACCATAAATGAACCTAGTCATCGACATAGGCAATACCACAGCAAAATATGCAGTTTTCGAAAACAATGAAATGGTTGATGTTTCCGTGTTTTCAAATACAGATATTAAAGAACTACAAAATTATATTTCTCAATATCCTAAACTTTCAAAAGCTATTTTTTGCTCTGTAACAAATACCAATGATGCTATTCTTAAATTATTGGAATCACGCTTTCAAAATATTATTGAATTTACCCCTCAAACTGAAATTCCATTAAAGATTACTTACCAAACACCAGAAACACTTGGACCTGATAGATTGGCTGCTGCAATTGGAGCAGCTCATTTATTTCCCAATAAAAATATTTTAGTAGTAAGCATGGGAACGTGCATTACGTATGAAATAATAACTCAAGAGGGGGAATATCTAGGAGGCAAAATTTCTCCTGGAGCTCAAATGCGTTTAAAAGCATTAAATACATTTACTGCAAAACTGCCTTTAGTAGAATTAAGATCTTTTAACAATGAATACGGCCAATCCACTTCTGACTCTATTTTAGCTGGAGTAATTAGCGGTATTGCTTATGAAATAGAAGGAACAATAGATGCTTTATCTCAACGTTATGCCAATTTGCAAACTATATTGAGCGGTGGGGATTCGGCCTTTTTTGTAAAAGCCATAAAAAAACCGATCTTTACCGACCCATTTTTAGTATTAAAGGGATTGAACCTTGTTTTAAATCATCATGGCAAATAAATCATTCGTATACTTTCTCTTTTTTATCTGCTTAAGTTTTTATACTTCATCCTATTCTCAAACATTAACCCATTCTCCTTATTCTCGATATGGAGTGGGGGAATTAAATTACAATGGTTTTAGTATGAACATGGGTAAAGGAGGTTTGGCTTATGGCGTTCATACTGCTAATGCTGTTAATTTTTTAAATCCGGCATCGTATACTTCTATTGCTTTAACAACCTTTGAATTTGGTATGAGTTCTAAAATGTCGTATTACGCATCTCCATTAGATACTATACGCATTAACAGAACGGCATTTTCCTACTTAGCTTTGGGCATACCCATTATTCCCAATAAATGGGGAATGAGTATTGGATTATTACCCTATAGCTCCATTGGATATAAATTAACGAGTACGAGCGCTATTGAAACAGGTGATAGTGTTACATATCAATATGACGGTAGCGGAGGAATCAATATGTTATACTTTGGCAACGGAGTGCAAGTAACAAAAAATTTATCCCTAGGATTAAACATCTGTTACCTCTTTGGTATTATGACGAATAATAGTGCAGTATTATTTCCAACGGGAGATAACAACATAAGTGTATTGGCAAATAAAACAGTAAATGTAAGTGATGTATTATTGAATGGGGGAATTCAATATAAAATTCCAATAAAAACCGATTATACCTTAACTTTAGGAGCTACCTATAGCAATACAACAAATGTACATGCTGTAAAAGACATTATTACAACACGTTTTACTGCATCAACCGGAGCTATTGTAGATAGTATTATTCAAGATAGTTCTGTGAGTGGTAATTTTATTATTCCTCAACGAATTGGAATTGGTTTTTCATTTGCAAAAAATGACCATTGGCTAATTGGAGCAGATTATAGTTGGCAACAATGGTCGGCCTACTCATCACCTTTTGATCAATATGACCTACTTAAAAATTCTATGAGCATAGCTGTAGGAGCAGAATATGTTCGAAACAATAAAACATCAACTTCTTATTTTAATAAAGTTCGTTACAGAGCCGGGCTAAATTATAGCAATTCATTTGTACAGCTTGATGGTAATAACCTAACTCAATATGGCTTATCAATAGGAGCCGGCTTTCCTGTAATAAGATCACAATCTATTCTCAATATTGCATTTGAATTTGGAAGAGCAGCATCTGCTTATACCGATGCATTAAATGAAAACTATGGAAAAATTTGTCTTGGCTTTACGTTAAATGACAAATGGTTTATCAAAAGAAAATATGACTAGCCATCCCCTAACCTTCTTCTTTAGAGAGGGAAAAAAAATGTACCGAACAGTTTTAGCATCTCTTTTCTCAATTATCATTTTATTTTTTTCCTCTTGTGAAAACGACATTAGTAAAATAGCCCTTGATGTTGATTATGCAACTTTACCTGTTGAATCAAGTAAAAACGTAAGAATGATTTTAAGTGATTCTGCACATGTAAAAATTATCCTAACCACACCCTTACTCGATGTATATAATGCACCTAACAATCCTTACTTTGAATTAAAAGAAGGTATGGAAGTTAATTTTTATAACGACTCCATGAGGGCTTATTCAAAAGTAACGGCCAACTATGCGATTCGTTATCCCAATACCGGTATTACAGAAGCTAAAGGCAACGTAGTAGTAATAAATGAAAAAGGAGAACAATTAAATACAGAACATTTAACATGGGACGAAAAAAAACAAATTATTTATACTGATGAGTTTGTAAAAATTACCACTGCCGATGAAATTATTTACGGAACAGGCCTAGAAGCCAATCAAGAATTTTCGCATTATAAAATTAAAAATATAAAAGGAACCATAAACGTAAAAGATGAACAGAATACTCGTCCTTAAAATATTAGAATATACCTGGCTTGTAGTTGGCATAGCTTGTATGTTAATGGCAGCTTACTCCTTAAATTGCGGAGATAAACAACAAGCTTTACTATTTTTACTTTTTACCCTTGTAGGCGGATTTTTATTTATGCTCCGGAGGCAACAACGTAAATGGGCAGAAAAAAACGATAAATAATTATCCGTTTTAGTTGTTGAAAAAAAATATTAATATATTGTTTATAAGCAACAAACAACCAATAACGAACAACCAACAACAAAAATAAAATGGATCCTTGGTTAATTGTTATTATTACCTTAATCTGTTCAGCCTTTTTTGCAGGTACCGAAATTGCGTTTCTATCCTCTAACAAACTTCAAATTGAATTAGAAAAAAAAAGAGGAAAGTTATCCGCTCAATTAGTTGCCGAGTTTATTCATAATCCTAAAAAATTTTTAATTACCATGCTAATTGGTAATAACCTCGCCTTAGTGGTTTATTCATTGGCAATGGCGCAAATTTTAGAACCTGTTATCGGAAAATTTGTTCACTCAGATGGTATAGTAATGGTAATACAAACTGTTCTATCTACTATGTTAATTTTGATTACCGGAGAATTTTTACCTAAATCTCTTTTTACCATTAATCCAACTCAAACGGTTTTATTTTTTTCTGTACCGGCTTATATCGCTTATTTACCATCTAAAGCCATCGATTTTATTGTAAGCAATGTATTTCGTTTAAAAATAAATACAGATAAACTATCTTTTGGAAAAATTGATCTTGATCATTTTGTTCAAGAAGCCACATCAAAAAGTAAAGAGCCAGAAGACTTAGACCATGAAATTCATATTTTTCAAAATGCCTTAGATTTTGATGAAGTAAAAGTACGAGAATGTATGGTACCCCGAACAGAAATAGCCGCAATTGAAATAGGAGACACATTAGAAGAATTAAAAATTAAATTCTACGAGACTAAATTTTCTAAACTTTTGGTTTACGATAAAAACATTGATAACATTATTGGTTACATACATTCCTATGAACTTTTTAAAAGGCCTAAAAATGTAAAATCTATTTTACTTCCTATTAGTAATTTTATTCCGGAAACCATGCCGGCTAATGAACTACTCAAAGACTTTATTCAACAACATAAAAGCATTGCTGTTGTTGTAGATGAAATGGGAGGCACTTCCGGTATTGTAACCATGGAAGATATTATAGAAGAAATTTTTGGAGAAATTGAAGACGAACACGACAAAGAAAATCTTGTAGAAATACAACATAGCGAAACCGAATATACATTATCTGCTCGTTTAGAAATAGATTATTTAAATGAAAAATACAATCTTAATTTACCCGAATCAGACGATTATGAGACCATTGGAGGTTTTATCATTCATCACCATGAAAGTATACCTAAAGTAAATGAGATTATTAAAATTAGCCCCTACCAATTTAAAATTACAGAAATTGATATTAACCATATTGAAACTATTCATCTTACAATAAAAGATGAATAGAAATAAATACATTTGCCCTATTAGTAATATAGAATGTCTTTACCTTCTGAAAATACAAATGCCAAAATAATTTCACTTCAGCAAACACTGGATGCAAAAACTTTTGAGCAAATTTTCAAAACCCATTTCAATTCTCTTTGCCTTTTTTCCAGAAAATACATTCACGATACTGATGTATGCAAAGAAATTGTACATAACGTTTTTGTAAACATTTGGGAAAAAAGAAGCACCATTGATCTTGGCAAGAATGTAAAATCCTATTTATTTGCTGCTGTATACAGCCGGTGCATGAATTACATTCGTGATCAAAAAAAATTTGATGGCAATGCAAGCGAACACATTGAAGTGTTAAATAAGGTTGATGACCACGATATAGAAGAAAAAATGGCGGAAACAGAATTAGAAAACAGAATCAATGGAGCCATTCAAACTTTACCCGAAAAATGCAGAGAAGTATTTCAACTCAATCGTATTGAAGGATTAAAATACCGTGAAATTGCAGAAAAATTAGGCATATCAATAAAAACAGTTGAAAATCAGGTGTCGAAAGCATTAAAAGTATTGCGAGAAAATTTGAGTGATTATGCCAAGATTTTAATTATAATTCAGTTGTTAGTTGCTCGTTATTAGTTGTTCGGGAAATACAAAAAATAAAGAATTAAAATATTAAATTACTGATAAACAAGCGCTAACAACTAATAACTAACAACTAATAACTAAACCATAGGGGAAACAGATAGCTAAAGTGTATTAACATTAGCCACCATTATGATACTTGATGAAGAACATATACTATTAATCTCTAAATATCTTGCCAAAGAAGCTTCTGAACAAGAGATTAGCCAATTTAACACTTGGTTAAACTCTAACGAAGCCAATAAAGCAGAATTTGAGGCTTATAAAACAGCATGGGAAAGCTCTGCTCAGTTTCAAGATATTGCCATTGACGTAGATACTGAATGGAATAAGTTTAAGTACAAAGTAAAAATTGAAGAAAAACAAGAAGCCAAGATTAAAGCTCTTGACCCTGAACATTCTGAACGTTTTAGCTTTAAACAAGTATTACGAATTGCCGCGGTTATTCTTTTATTGATTATTCCATCTGCTGGATTTTATTATTTCTATCTCAATCAAAATACGGCTATCGAAGTTGCCGCACTAACTAATGTGAAAGAAAGTCCTATGCCCGATGGCAGCAAAATAACCCTCGATCAGCATGCTGTAATTACTTATCATAAAGATTTTGGAAAAATAAATAGGCAAGTTGCTTTAAAAGGCGAGGCATTTTTTAGTGTTGCTCACGATAAATCTAAACCATTTATTGTGGATGCAAATGATATTACCGTTACCGTTACCGGAACTTCTTTTTATGTACAAGCCAATCCTAATGAAAATGAAATAAAAGTAATGGTTGAAACCGGTACTGTAATTGTAAAAAGCACCCTCAACCCCAATCAAATGGTAACCTTGCACAAAGGAGATAAAGCAACTTACTCAAAAACCGAACATACGCTAACTCAAGATTTAGTTACAGAAGATGATAACTACCATTCATGGCTCACGAAAAAATTATTGTTTAAAGAAATTGCTTTAAAAGATATTGTTAACGATCTCAATCACGCTTACCACAGAAATATTATTATTAAAGATAAAGTGGTTGAAAATTGCCGCCTTAGTGTTTCTTTCGACCAACAAAGTTTAGAGCAAATTCTTAATGTAATAGAGCATACTATTGATGTTAAAATTACTACCAAAGAAAATAGTATTGAAATTAGCGGAAAGGGGTGTTAGATTTTACCACAAAGACACAGAGAAAATCCCATTATTCTTATATTACTTAATCAATTTTGATTCAACTATTCGCTACCCAAAATTGAAAAATTTCTCTTCGCCTTTGCTCCTCTCCGGTTTATTTTTTTCGTAGCTTCATAGAATTATTATAAGAAGCTTTCAATGATTAGAATCCTATGCTCATTACTACTTTTATTATTTATAGGAACATGTCCCTTTTATGCATTTTCTCAAACCATTGATCTTAATCAAAAAATTAGCATTTCAGCCAATAATCAATCACTTGATGAAGTGTTAAATGAAATTGAACAAAAAGGCAATATTCATTTTGCATTGAGTAATGAAAAAGTGCGTACTTCTCAAAAAATTTCTATTAATGCAAAAAATAAAAGCATACAGTTCATTATGGATGATATATGTGCCCAACTCAATTTAGATTATGCAATAGTTGAAAAGCAAATTATTTTAAAACCACACAAACAAAATACAAATCAAACTTCTGAGACAACCGAAGTAGAAAAAAAACAAACTAGCCTTACAAAAAACAAGTATACCATTAGCGGTTATATAACAGACCAAACCTCACATGAATTATTGATTGGAGCAAATATTTTTGTTACTGATTTAAGAGCAGGCACAAGCACCAACGCTTATGGCTTTTATTCTCTCACCTTACCCGAGGGAGATTACAACATTGAAATAAGTTTTTTAGGATATGAAAAAACAAACATGACCGTACCGCTTCATGCTGATCAACGCATCAATTCAAACCTGAATCCTAATTCCATACAATTAAAATCTGCAGAGGTAGTTCATGATGCTAAAATAGAAAAGTTACAAAGTAGTCAAATGAGCGAGGCTAACATTAAACAACAAGATATAAAACTGTTGCCCGTTTTTATGGGAGAAGCAGATGTAATTAAATCATTACAAACATTACCCGGAATAAAAGGATATGGAGATGGATCAGCCTATTTTTATGTAAGAGGTGGAGCTAAAGATCAAAATTTTATTTTAATAGATGAAGCTCCTATTTATAATCCATCTCACCTATTTGGGTTTTTCACTTCTTTCTCAAGTGATGCCATAAAAGACATGGAAGTTTATAAATCAGATATTCCGGTAAGCAAAGAAAGTGGTTTGTCATCCTTGCTTGATATTAGAACCAAAGATGGTAACATGAATCATTTTGCCATGAATGGAGGTATAGGTCCCATTACCTCAAGACTCTCTGTTGAAGGGCCAATAAAGAAGGAAAAAAGCTCTTATTATATTTCATCTCGCAGGTCAAATTTAGAATGGCTTTTAGCCGCACAAAACAGAAAAATTTATAGTTTATATTTTTATGATTTCAGTACCAAATTTAATTTTAAATTTAGCGATATGTCGCGTTTGTTTCTCACCCTTTATGCAGGCAAAGATTATTTTGGAAGCTTAAAAACAGGTGTTGGAAAAACAGGATTAAGCTGGGGAAATAATGCTATAACAGCCAGATGGAATCAGTTATTTAGCGAAAAGGTTTTTTCAAATACCGTTATCTACGCAAGTAAATACAATTATATCTTTTATTTGGGTAAAGACAATTACTGGAGTGAAATAATTTCTAATCTGAGTGGAAAAACAGATTTCACTTATTTTATCACACCCAAAAACACATTAAAATTTGGCATGCTACTAAAAGCTCACTTTTTTGATCCCGGTAATATTTATTTAGATGCCGAAAGTCAAATTTACCAAAGCTCCATTTCTCAAATTCCCAAACAACACGCTAGAGAATTAGCCTTCTATATTTCTGATGAACAAAAAATAGGAAGCAAATTTTCTACCCAATACGGAATGCGAATAAGCTGGTGGCAAAATCTCGGACCAACAAGGGTATATTTATTTGATGAAAATCACAATGTTTACGATACCATTACTCCCGGAGATAGACAAGTATACAATAGTTATTTTACTCCGGAACCCCGTGCAAGTATTTGTTATGCTTTTGATAGCACCTCATCACTAAAATTAAGTTACGAAAGAACAGCCCAGTATTTGCAATTGTTATCGAATATGAATAGCCCCTTTACCTCATTGGATATATGGCTTCCGAGTGGCCCTAATATTAAGCCACAAACGGCAGATCAACTTGCAATAGGTTATTACCATAATTTCAAAAAGCATAGCATAGATTTTAGTGCAGAAACCTATTACAAGCAAATGCATAATCAAATCGACTATGTTGATCATGCCAGTTTGTTATTAAATCCATTAATGGAAGGAGAATTAAGATTTGGAAAAGCTTGGGCCTATGGCATAGAATTTTTACTCAGTAAAACACAAGGCCATTTAAACGGAACTATCGCCTACACCCTTTCAAAAGTAATTTGCGAAACAGAAGGCATTAACAATGGGAATTCTTACTTTCCTTATTACGATAGGCCCAACGACATTTCTATCACATTAAATTACCAAACTAAAAAACGCTGGACATTTTCTACTTGTTTTTATTACGCAACAGGATCACCCATTACCACACCAACATCTTATTATTATTACCAAGGAACGCAAGTACCTATTTATGCAGAAAAAAACAATGAACGTTTACCCGATTACCATCGTTTAGATATTGCAGCTACATTTCAATTAAATAAAAATCCGGATAAGAAATTCAAACACAGCATTACATTTTCTATTTACAATGTATACAATCATAAAAACCCTTTTACAACAACCTTTAATAAAATTGAAAACGCAGATGGGAGTTTTTCCGTACCCATGAATACTTTAACAAATCCTAATAATATCCCAACACAAATTTCTTTATTAGGCATTGTGCCATCTATACAATATAATTTTTCATGGAAATGATGCGCGCACTAACTCAAATAGAACGTCATCCTGAACTTGTTTCAGAATCTGCAGCAACTAAGATGCCGAAACAAGTTCAGCATAATGCTACAAAAAAAACAATTGCCATTTTAATGATTTTATTCTTCTTTGCTTCTTGTGTTGAAAAAGTAGACTGGCCTACACAAACAGTATCGAATACAAACATTGTTGTTGATGGAATCATCACAAATGAATACAAACAACATGCCATTACTTTAAGCTTGCCAACAACAGAGTTAAATCAAATACCAGAAGCGATAAGTGGGGCTACTGTTACTATAACAAATGGCGATACAACTTTTACACTAAGTGAAACGCCCATTGGTTCGGGTATTTATTTAACAGACTCAATACAAGCAACAGAAAATAAAACCTACACCTTATCCATTTCATATAAGAGCAAAACCTATACAGCTCAAACGTATTTAAGTTCTGTAAATAGCATTATTCCCATAACTTATTTTTTTAATAGTGCTGATTCAACATTTTATTACGATTGGAAAATAGACGTGTTTTTTGCTGAAAATGCCATGCACGAATTGTTATTCGATTGGTCAAAAGTTACCGGATATGAAAATTTAGACTCTAGCCAAAATCATTTTTTAGGTTATATCTATACATTAAAAACTATTGATGTAAATGAGATTTTTGCCGCACAAAAAGAAAATGCTATTTTTCCCGCTGGAACAATTATTGTAGAAAAAAAATATTCACTCACACCAGAGCATGCAAATTACATTCGTGCCCTGCTTTCGGAAACCCAATGGAATGGAAATGTATTTGAAGCCAGCCCTGCTAATTTACCAACAAATTTAAGTGAAGGAGCTATTGGATTTTTTGGAGGATGCGAAGTTTTGGCTGATACAATTGTAGTAAGTTATTAAGGGCAGTTCTAAAAATTACAATTTGTGTCCCTCTCTTAGAGAGGGATTAAGGAAGATGACACAAAAAAATCAATTTTTGGAAAGTCCTTAAATAACTACACAAAAATAATTTTTGTTTTCGATCCATACCATTTTTCTAAATTAAACGAATATTTTTTTTCTATCTCCGGTCGTTTAATTTTCATTGTTGGCGTCATTAAACCATTCTCTATATTCCAATCCTCACTCAATACAACAATTGTTTTTAAATGCTCATAACTTTCTATTCTATTATTAACCTCCATTAATAGTAAAGATAATTCGGCAATTAATTCATCTTGTTTTTTTGCTTTAGCTATTGCAGATAACAATACTACTCCAATTGGTTGTGGAATTCCCTCTCCCATTACACAAACCTGTTCAATTAAATCGGATTTAGATAAATGATTTTCTATTGGACTTGGTGCTACATATTTTCCCTTTGCAGTTTTAAATAAATCTTTTACCCTCCCTACAAGTTTCAAATATCCATCTTGCGTTAATTCTCCTTGATCTCCTGTTCTCAGCCATCCATCTTGAGTAAGTATATCATTTGTTAATTCCGGCTCTTTGTAATAACCTTTCATGGTTGCTTTAGACCGGGTTAGTATTTCTTTGTTATCTCCAATTTTAATTTCAGAATGTTGCCAAGCACAACCAACTGTTCCGTATTTTATTTTTCCCGGGAAGTTATAGGTTGCAAAACCAAAATTTTCAGTCATGCCATACACTTCTTGTATTTCAATTCCAATTTTTTTAAACCAAATTAATGTTTCTTTAGCAATAGGAGCAGCTCCTGTAACAGGAATTCTCACATTCATTAAACCCAATTGCTTTTTAATTTTATTTTTAACGATGGAATTAAGTATAGGAATGGATAATAAAATATTTAATTTTTTTTGTGGAATTTTTTCGAGTATACCCAATTGAAATTTTGTCCATATTCTTGGTACAGCTAAAAAGATAGTGGGATTGGTTTCTCTCAGATTTTTGGCAAAGGTATCTAATGACTCAACAAATGAAATAGTGCCTCCGGTATAAATCCCGCCCAATTGAATCAATAGCCTTTCTGCAATATGTGATAATGGTAAATAGGATAGGAAATTATCATCCGTACTAATTTTCAAAACCTTAACCGCCTCAATCATGGGAAATGAAATGCTTTCAAATGAATGTACAACCCCTTTGGGCTTTCCTGTTGTTCCTGAGGTATAAATTATGGTAGCAATATCGTCTTTATCTCTAAGTATATTTTCTTTTAACGGTGTGGCATTAGACACAAATGCATTCCATGAAATACAATTTTCATTTTTCCAAAATGGAAAACAAATCTTGGGGATTTCACTTGCAATTCCTTCTTTCTGTAATTTCCAATCATCCAATTTGCCGGCAAAAACTAATTTTGCATTGGAGTGATTTAAAATCTCTTTTATTGAATTAGCAGAAAGTGTAGGGTATAAGGGCACTGAAATATGCCCGGCCATCCAAATGGCTAAATCAGCAATGATCCAATGCGCACAATTTTTAGAAAGCAATGCAATACAACTTTTTTCAGGTAAGTTTAATTTTTGTAATGCTTGCGCCATTTTTCTGGCTTCTTGCCCAACTTCATACCAAGTATAATTTTTCCATTCATTATCGAATGGTTGTTTCATAAATATTTCTTGAGCTCTTTCTTTTTCAAAATAATAGAATTGCTCTAATGGAAGTAAGTCTCTTTTCATATTATTAATTTTATTCTAATTTTTTTGTGACACGAATTATCACGAAGAATATATTACACAAATGTCTCCCTTATAAATAGAAATTATTTTACCCCATCCCCACCTCAACTTTAGCATAGAGAACTTTTGCATCACTTGAATACACACTTATATATTGAACATTATCTTCCTTCTTTTTGAGCATTACAATTTTTGATGGAATAGGAATTGATGCTTTAAAATAGGAAATAATGTTTAATGGATATTTTATTTCCTTAATTTCAGATAAAGATCTTGCCATTGCCCACATGCCATACATGATAGCTGTTTTATGTCCTTGTAGTTTTGCTAAAAATGTTGAAATATGAATGGGATCAATGTTGTTTGATATACTTGCATATTTTCTTCCGTAGTATGCCGGAACATCAATTAGAATTCCTTTTTCAGTATCAATTGTATCAGCCGGCTTTGAACTTCTTTCTTTTTGTTTTAATCTTTTAAATGCAGTTGTTGTACTTTTCCAAACCAATTCCCCTTCAATAGTAAGTTCACTAACCAAATCAAACTCAATTCCATTTTCGAGAATTCTATAGGTTTCAATAAATGCAGTAATGCTCCAATTCGAATTATATGTTAGCGATTTTTTACACCAAATTTGTTCTTTCTTATGCAACAATCCGTATGGAGAAAAGGGAAAACGTTTATCGTTTACCAATTCAAAATGAATGTGTGTTGATAATACGTATGGGAACAAAGGCGGAATTTCTTCTCTATTCCAATTAATTATTTCGGTATAGTTTTTTAAAAGGTTTTTACTAAAAAAAATGGCTTGCGTGTTGCTTATTTTAGAAGGAATTGTATTAGCTAACAGAAACGATTTCTTGTTTAAATTAAAAACAGATTTAAAAACATTTTTAACAATTGAAAGTCTTGCAGAAATATTAGCCACAATAAAATTAATTTTAAATTTAAGTGGGGGCTAGAACAAAGATAGTTTCTATTGGCAATAATATTGTATACAATTTCAATAAAAAATCGACAAGAGAATTATATGAGCCTACTTAATGGGTAAAATAAATTTTATTTTTTTACGCCATACTTTTTCAAATAGGCCTCAACGCATTTCGCATCAATCTCTACTTGATCTCCTCCATTTTGAGTTTCTAATCTTATGGTTTCTTTATATATGCCGCCACCTAAATAATCTTCCATAGTTACCATTATCATAGAATACATTTTGCCATCACTTAATTTATAAATTATTTGTGCTCTGTTGTATTTAAAAGCAGGTATTCCGTCACCATTATATTGAATGCCAATATCCGGAAGCATGCATATAATTGTAATAACTTGAGTTCCTTCTTTAAATTTTGTAAATGCTTTTTTTATTTTTTCATTATAAACAACATCATCATATTTGGGTTTCCCCATGTCACAATATGTTCCATGTGGGTCATACTTACTAAGGCTATAGGTTAAAGAAGTTTCTGCGTATGCTTGCCCATTTTTTGTTACTACAAATTTAAAAATATTCTCCCCGTCAATTAAAAACTTTGTGTTATTGTTGCTCATATAATTGGCTGCGTTTTCTCTGTGAAAAACCACAAGCTTTCCATCACTCGTCATAATTAGTTTTGCTCCACTGGGACGAACTTGCCCATATTGATTAAATATTTCAGGAAGTTCATTAAAGCAATTTATGGAGTAATTGTCTATTTCTATTGCATTGTTATTAAGATATATGATTAGTTTAAATATTTCTGCCCCATATTTTTTTCTAAATTTATCCAATTTGCCTTGACTATATTTTAGCCAATCAGCATTCATTTCTGCATCAAGTACAAGTGCTATATCTATGCCTTTATCTTCAGGCATAGTTGTAATGGCTTTTGTTAGATCAATGATTGGATAAGTAGCAGGTTTTAGTGCATTGATCTTTTTTGCTTCCAATTCATTAATATGGGGCCATGGGAAAACGAATAAATTATTTTGGGCTTTTAATTGTATTGCAGATAGCAATAAAATAAGTAGTAGCATTTTTTTCATAGGACCTGACTTTGATTGTCCTACAATATAACAAAATGCATATAATTAAGAACTCCATTGAGAATTTAAATATCCCTTTCAAAGAAAGCTTACTTCTTCGGCTTCATCTGCGGAAACAGCAATACATCTTGTATAGAATGTTGATTGGTCATAATCATGGTTAAACGATCTATTCCTATTCCCAAACCTGCAGTTGGAGGCATGCCATACTCTAAGGCATTTAAAAAATCCTCATCCAATACCATGGCTTCATCATCGCCTCGTTTACCCAGCTCTAATTGTTCTTCAAAACGCTGGCGTTGATCAATGGGGTCGTTTAATTCAGAAAACGAATTGCAAATTTCTTTCCCATTACAAATGGCTTCAAAGCGTTCAACCAATCCTGCTTTACTTCTGTGTTTTTTTGCCAAGGGCGACATTTCCACCGGATAATCTGTAATAAAGGTAGGTTGAATTAATAAATGCTCGCACTTTTCGCCAAACATTTCATCAATAATTTTTCCTTTGCCCAATTTCGCATCCACATGAACACCCATATTTTTTGCGGCTTCGCGCAATTGGGTTTCATCCATATTTGAAATATCTACACCAGTGTAATGCTGTATGGCTTCAAACATGGTGAAACGTTTCCATGGGCGCTGAAAATTAATACTATTTTCTCCCACTTTTACTTCAGTGGTACCGTGTAAATCCATTGCAATTTTTTCTACCATCTCCTCCACCAAATCCATCATCCAATAGTAATCTTTATAAGCCACATACAATTCAATTTGCGTAAATTCAGGATTATGAAAACGACTCATACCTTCATTTCTAAAATCTTTTGAAAACTCGTATACACCATCAAATCCGCCAACAATCAATCTTTTTAAATACAATTCATTGGCAATACGCATGTACAATGGCATGTCTAATGTATTGTGATGTGTTTTAAATGGGCGAGCGGCTGCACCTCCATATATAGGCTGCAAAATTGGGGTTTCAACTTCTAAATAACCTTTGTTATTCAAATAATTTCTCATTGTATTTACAAGCTGTGTACGCTTAATAAAAACATCCTTCACAGCTGGATTCACAATCAAATCAACATAACGCTGACGATAACGCTGCTCCGGGTCTTCAAAAGCATCAAAAGTTTGTCCATCTTTTTCTTTTACAATGGGTAGGGGATGCAAGGATTTACAAAGCACTTTTAAAGAGCTCACATGAATAGAAATTTCTCCTACCTGAGTGGTAAATACATATCCTTCTATTCCTATAATATCTCCAATATCCAATAATTTTTTAAATACCGTATTGTATAATGTTTTGTCTTCTCCGGGGCAAATTTCATCTCGTTTAATATAAATTTGAATTTTACCTTCTGCATCTTGTATCTCAGCAAAAGAAGCATTCCCCATTACCCTTCGGGTCATGATACGGCCGGCAATACTTACGTTTTTATAGTCTAATTTATTGATGTTATAGTTTTTAAGAATTTCTGCAGAAGAAACGTTTACCTTAAATAGTTCAGCAGGATAGGGATCAATACCTAATTTAATAAGCTCTTCTAATGATTTGCGTCTAAGAATTTCTTGTTCGGATAAATGTTGCATAATAAAATGATTTTCTGAACGCAAAGATAGAAATGGTTTTGATATTATTTTCTTGCAAACACGCGAACACGCAAAAAGTTCTTAGCTACTATTATAACAAAAGTAGAATTAGAGTAAAAATGAAAGCAGAAAAAGTGATACACTATAAAAAGATATAATTTGTACATTTGTGGAGTAATAAATTTGATTATGGAAAAACTCATTAAAGATTTTAGTAAACACATACAACAAGCAATTACAATTGGCAAAGGCGCAAAATTTAATGCTCCTAAAATCGTAATAAACAATATATTAATTTCAGGGCTTGGCGGTTCCGGTATTGGAGGAACAATAATTTCGTCTTTAGTAACAGATGAAGCCCAAGTGCCTATTCATGTTACTAAAGATTACGCTATACCGGCATTTGTTGGTCCCAATACCTTAACCATTGTATCTTCATACTCCGGTAATACCGAAGAAACCATTAATGCTATGGAATTGGCCCAAAAAAGAGGCTCTAAAATTGTTTGTATTGCTTCTGGAGGTACCGTTTTAGAAAAAGCAAAAAAAGAAAATCTAGACCATATTGCTATTCCTTCAGGAATGCCTCCTCGTGCAGCATTTGGTTTTTCATCAGTGCAACTTTTATATGTATTAAAAGGCTTTGGTATTATTTCAAATAAATTTGAATCTGCCCTTGAAAATACAATCCAATTGCTTGATAAAAATGAAGACGCTATTGTTAAGGAAGCTACAACCGTTACAGAAAAGTTATACGGAAAAATCCCGGCTATATACAGTGCAGCTCCTTATGAAGGAGTATCTATTCGCTTTCGTCAACAAATAAATGAAAATGCAAAAATGCTTTGTTGGCATCATGCCTTGCCGGAAATGAATCATAATGAACTGGTAGGCTGGAAACAAGATTACAAGAATGTAGGCGTAGTTTTATTGCGTAATGAGGATGATAATAGCCGTACGCAAAAACGAATGGAGTTCTCTAAACAAGTATTTTCTGAATGTACAGATACCATTATTGAAATATTCTCTAAAGGAAAAACGTCAATAGAAAAAACATATTATTTAATTCATCTTTGCGATTGGGTTTCTTATTTACTAGCTGAGAAAAAGAAAATTGATGCTACTGAAGTAAATATAATTGTGAGTTTGAAATCAGAATTGGCGAATATTTAGACCTCTCCCTAACCCTCTCCGAAGGAGAGGGAACTTGGACACTTCAATAAATTATTTTTGATGCATAAACAATGCCCAACGTAATATTTCAAGATATAGGCCTTATCGACTACAAGCAAGCTTGGGATTACCAGGAAAAATTATTCAACGAGATTATTGAAATCAAAATTCAAAACAGAAAATCTCCGCAAGAAGAACAAAAAACAACTCCCAATTATTTACTTTTTTGTGAACATCCCCATGTTTTTACTTTAGGAAAAAGTGGAGATGAAAAAAATTTATTAGCAAATGAAGCTTCTTTAGAAAATCAACAAGCCACTTTTTATAAAATCAATAGAGGTGGCGATATTACCTATCATGGTCCCGGACAAATTGTAGGCTATCCCATTTTTGATCTTGAAAATTTCTTTACTGATATCCATAAATATTTACGTTTTTTAGAAGAAGCCATTATTCTTACCCTTGCTGATTATGGTTTACAATCGGGCCGCATTAAAGGAATGACCGGTGTTTGGCTTGATATTGAAAATCCTGAAAAAGCAAGAAAAATTTGTGCCATGGGGGTTCGTTGCAGCCGCTGGGTGAGTATGCACGGCTTTGCGTTTAACATCAATACCAATCTTTCTTACTTCAATAATATTGTTCCTTGTGGTATTACAGATAAAGCTGTTACATCATTATCATATGAACTCAACACAGAAGTAGATATAAATGAAGTAAAAGAAAAATTGAAGCATCACCTTGCTACTCTTTTCAACATACAGTATTTGCCTATATCTCAAACAAATCCGATTGTTTCATAGCATCGATTGTTTATAAAAACAAAATGAAATCATTGTGTATGTACCTGCGTTAGCTTACGTTTGTACATATATCTTGAGTAAACTATACGATGATCAATTCATTGACTTCATACATTCATTTTTTTGCTTCTTCCTTTTCTGACCCTCAAAAGAGAAAACTTGTTTTAAACGAATTTAAACGCGCCAATAAATTACCTAATGAAGATCAAGTATTCGATCGTAAAAAAGGGATTGACCAGGCAATAGATTGGTTATTGAGCAGTCAAAAAGCCATGAAAACTTCTAAAGGAATAGGCTCTTATCATTTGATCACAGGCTGGACGAGCCCCTATCCTGAAACTACAGGTTATCTCATTCCTACTTTAATTGATTATGGTATAAAATACAATCATAATGAATCTATTCAAGCAGCAATAGAAGCGGCTGATTGGCTTATTACCATTCAAAAGCAAAGTGGCGGATGGCAAGGCATGCGAGTAGATGACCAAAAACCGGAAGTAATTTTTAATACAGCACAAGTAGTGCGCGGATTAGCGCGTGCATATCAATATACAGGTGATAAAAAATATATTGAGCCTATAAAAAAAGCATGCGATTGGTTGTGCGATAATCAATACCATCGTGGCTATTGGGAACAATTTGCTTATCCTGCTCCCATTAGAGCATTTGATACTTATGTAGATGTGCCGCTTTTAATGGCTTATGAAATTATTGGTGATGAGCGCTACAAGCGTACAGCAAACATGAATTTGAATTGGGTTATTTATCGCCAGCAAAATGAAAAGAGTGGATGGTTTCAACAATGCGATAATACCAATCATGATAATAGGCCTTGCATTCATCCAATAGCTTATACTATTGATGGACTCATTGATGGTGGAGCTTATTTTGGATATGAAAAATACATTGAAGCTGCTAAAAAAGCTGCGGATATGCTGCTCACGCAATTTCATAAAGATAAATACCTACACAACAGGTACAATAAAAATTGGAATGGTACAGGATATTTGAATACCGCAGGTTGTGCACAAATGGCAATTGTATGGATGAAGTTTTATCAATTTACCGAAGAGGTACATTATTTAAATGCCGCCAAACAAATCAACAATTGGTTGCTCTTTATTCAAGACAGAAAAGAATTTAATTTGCCTGAAACAAAAGGCGCCCTTTCCGGATCTTTTCCTTTATGGGGGCGATATGAAAAATTTGCTTTCCCTAATTGGGCTGTCAAATTTTTTATTGATTCAATTATGCTTGAACAAGAATGTACAATGGAAAAAGCAGAACAGGCACTAGATAAAAAAGAAAAATTAAGTGCCTAGATACTCGATAGCGGATAAGATAAACATCAAAACTACCTTACCAAACTTACTTTTCCATTATAGAAGTGTTGTGTATTAAAAACGTCTTTTACGTTAAATTCGTATATATAAACATCTTCTTGGGCATTGTTTTCATTTATTGTTCCATTCCAAGTAGCTGTTACACCTGATGATGTATAAATTCTATTTCCCCAGCGATCAAAAATATTCATGTTTAGTTCAATAATTCCCCAGCCTTTGGCATAAAACTGATCGTTAACGCCATCGTTGTTTGGCGTAAATGTATTGGGTATGTAAATCATAAATTCAGGCTCAACTCGTAATGATTTGCTTATAGAATCAACACAGCCATTTATATTACTAATCCATAATTCAATATTGTAATTACCCGTATCTGCATAAGTATATTTTGGATTTTGTTCTGTGCTACTACTACCATCTCCCAGTACCCAATTCCATACACTTGCATCAGATGATAAATCAGTAAATTCAACATTAGGATTCATGATGGTGATGTAATCGGGTGCATATGAAAAATCGGCAACAGGCAATGAATAGGCTTCTATTACCACTGCTGTATCATTTGTATTTACACAACCTTTATCAGAAGTAGCAGTAAGATAAATATTGTAAATACCTGAATTGTTGAATTGATGATTGGGTGATTGTTGGCTAGAAGTAGTTCCATCTCCAAAATTCCAAATGTAAGATGATATATTTGTAGAAGTAATGGTTGTGTTATTAGTAAAATAAATATCTAAATCAATGCAACCATTATATTGATTTGGAATAAAATTTACATCAGGCAAAGGATAGATAGTTAAAACTTGTGTAATAGTATCTGCACAACCTTTATCGGATGTAGGAATCAATCTTACATTATACATGTTCGATTGTGTGAATTGGTGAGTGGGTGATTGCATATTGGATGAAGCACTATCGCCAAAATCCCATTGGTAAGTCATGGTTCCAGAACTTAAATACGAAAGGTTTGTAAAACTGCTCAGTTCATTTAAACAAACATTGTTTGTTGTGTAATCAGCAATGGGTACAGGATAAATTTCTATTGATGTTGTTGCGGTGTCTGAGCAACCATCAGTAGTAGTAACAATAAGTGATGGAGAATACTTTCCAAAAGTAGAAAAAACAACAGAAGGATTTTGTTCAATGGAACTTGATCCTGTTTCAAAATTCCATTGCCAAGCATTAATAGTACTTCCATTTAATTTGGATACATCCATAAAATTAGCTTCTTGCATATCGCATACATTTGTTGTGGTAATGGAAGCTTGCGGGACAGCAAAAATTGTAATGCTTTGAGATGAAGTATCAACACAATTACTTCCTGAAACAGCTATTAAATTCACATTGTAAATTCCTGAATTACTGAATGAGTGCGTGGGCGATTGTTGGGTTGAATTGTTCCCATCACCAAAATACCATTGGTAAGAAGATATAGTTCCTAAACTTATGGTTGAAGTATTGGTGAATATGGCATCATCATAAAGGCAAACGTTTTTTGTTGTGAAATTGGAAGTTGGGACTACAGAGGTATTAATTGTAATAGAACTTGAAACTTTACAAATACCATCATCAACATTTACACTATAAATTCCTGAAGACACATTGATAAGAGCAGAAGCAGTAGATCCATTATTCCATAAATAAGAATACGTGCCAGTTCCTCCACTTACAGTAGCTGTTACAGTGCCATCACCTTGTAAACAATTTTCATCTGTTTTATTCATTATTAAAATAGGAGAATTATTACTTGAAACAACAGTGCTATCAACAGTAGTACAAAATCCATCATTAACGGAAATTGAATAAGTACCAGCAGCAAGATTGGTGACTGAGCTTGTCGAAGCCCCAGTATTCCAAGCATAGGCATAGGTTCCGGTTCCTCCGCTTGCTTTAACAGTTGCTGTACCGTTTTTTGCTCCGCATTGTTCATTGGTTGTGGTAAAGGTTAATGTAGGTGCTGCAGATGAACCAACGGTAACTGTTGATGTTGAATTGCAAATGCCATCGTCTACTGTTACTTTATAATTTCCTGCACTCAAATTTATTGCTGTGGCTGTTGTTTGAATAGGTGTAGTATTCCATGAATAAGTATAATTTGAACTAGTTCCTCCGCTTGCGGTAACAGTTGCAGTGCCATCTGAAGCTCCGCAATATTCGGTGGTAGAATTTGTTTTTAAAGTGGGGCCTGATTTTGCAGATACTGTTGCTTTGCTTGTTGCAGCACATACACCATCGTCAACTGAAACAGTATACGTTCCTGCTACAAGACCACTTGCTGTTGAAGTAGTTTGCTTAGGAGTTGTTGACCATTGATAAGTATATGTTCCAGATCCCCCGCTTGCTGTAACACTTGCCGTTCCATCTTGTTTACTGCAGTTTTCATCAGTGGTAGTAAGTGAAAGTGTTGGCCCATTTGATATTTTTACTGTTTGAGTGGTAGTAGCATCGCATCCTTCTTTTGTTGTAACGGTGAGGCTAACGGTATAATTACCTGTTGAAGAATACGTGTTTGTTGGATTTTGTTGTGTTGAAGTATTGCCGTCTCCAAAATCCCATTGCCAAGTTTTAATGGTAGAACCCGAAATGGTAGATGCATCTGTAAATTGTGTGACCGTACCTGTACAGGGACCGGTATAAGAAAAATCTGCATTAGGATTTGTAGGGTTACCGGTAATGGTAATACTTAAATCAGATGTGCAATTGACGCCACTTGTATTTTTACTTAAAATGGTACATGTATATGTTCCGGGATCATTGGCTGTAACCACTTGGGTACTGCCTGAAAATCCTCCCGGACCTGACCATGAGTATGTTTGTGCCCCAACAGGAGCAGTAAGTGTGAATGATTGTCCTCCACAACTTGATGGCGATGATGATACTATCTCTAAGGGATTGGCTTCGCAATCGATATACGCGTAGCCAATATCAGGCCCAGGTTGACAAGCACTAAATTCAAATTCAATAGTAACATTTTGGCCAATATAACTATCTAATGGAACGAGAACTTGTGTCCATTTTGAATATGTGAGTTGGGCGCCAGTTGAAGTGCTTGATCCGGAAATATTAACAAAACCACCAATTGAACTTGCTGTTGTTGCATTTACATCATAAGTAGCACAATTTATTTCATTGTTACTCCCATCATAAATACGTATTTGAAAATAGGGTTGCATATTTGTTGGGTGTCCGTAATTCTGAAGCATAACAGCATAAGAATACATTAAACACGCATTAGAAGAACTCACTTTAAAAGTTTGAGATAAAGTGCCACTGCAATAACCTTTAGGATCACCTAATCTAACTGAATATTTTCCGCCCCAGGGACAAACTGTTGGAATTGCAGAACCCGCATATTGATCATTTCCTGACGACATAATAGCATGAGGAATATAACCTGTAACAGAAGTGGTTTGCTGAATTCCCGAGTATTGTTGTGGGCTATATTGATAGCCATAGGAACCATTCCATCCAGTAAAACTTCCATTTTCGAAATCAAGATTGTTTTGAGAAGAAACAGAAAAATAAATAAAAAATAAAAATAAAGATAGAAGGTAGCGCATAATTTAAAATCAAGGACAGAGACTCAGGAAAAAAGGGGATGGCAAAGATAATAAAGCTTTGTAATATGTAAAAAGCTTTTTAAAACAATTCCTGATGAAAAAATACTTTCTATCAGGAATTGTCAACAAAACGAAACTAAAATCTATGATTTTGAAATTACAATCATTGCATAAATCATACCCGGTAACCAGCCTAAACAAAATAACAAACATCCTATACCTACTTTTTTCATATCCCATTTAGTAGCTAAGCCAATTGCAATCATTGGGAGAAAGAAAGCAAGAACCATTAGTCCCGGATTGCCTAAAATCTTACTTGCTAAGCTTGGAGAACTTACTGATTTTACATTACTTGTTTTTTTAACTTCTTTTATTTGTGTTGGATTGCTCTTTGCAGAAGCGACACTTGTTCTATTTACATTTAAATTCTTATTTATTTTATAATCTGTTGTTGTAGTTTTTTCAACTGAGGCAACTGCAGGGTTTTCTGTACTGATAGATAAATTTGTATTGGTATCATTTGCTTTTACTTCATTACGAGTATTTGCAGAAATGGTATTAATAGAAGTGTTTTGTAATTCGCTTACAGTTGTTTTCTTGCGATTAGAAGTATTTTGTTCTTGCATGTTAGCACTAACAAAATTTCTATTGCCGTATTTTTTACTTGCAACATCCATAGTAGATGAGCATGAATTGAATAACAAGGCGCTTAGTGTTCCGGAAATAACTAACATCGACATTTTTGTTGAAAAGATAGATTTTTTCATAATTTTTAAGTTTTTAAGTTTATTAGTATTAATTATTATTTCTGCAAATTTGCGACATAAAGCATATTCATTTTTGCTGAATTAGCATAATGGCAGTATTACAGTTTTAACGTGTCGTTTTGATGTGTAAACGAAATGGAGAAAAAATTACTTGCTTACAATTTTACCTATCAACTCTTTTCTTTGACGATCGGAAACAGCAAGTAAAATTTCGTTTTCCATCAACACTTGATCTTCGGTTTTTAAATACTTTTTCATCAAATTCAAATTAATGATATACGATTTATGAATTCTGAAAAAAGTACTTTCGGGCAGTAATTCTTCAATCCACTTTAGGGTTTTACTTACAAGAATTTTTTCTTGATTGAGTAAATAGATATACGCATAATTACCATCGGCCTCACAATAAAGAATGTCAGTAATTTTTACCATTACATAACTATCAATAGAAGGAATGGCAATTTTATTTAATTGGTGCATATTGTTATTTACATTACCTACCAACACTTCAAAACGATTTTGATTAAGCGCTAATTTTTTTACGCTTGTTACTTTAGCAATGGCGGTTTGCAAATCGACAATATTAATTGGCTTTAAAAGATAATCAAGAGCTGAATATTTGATGGCTTTAAGTGCGTATTGATCGTATGCTGTAGTAAAAATTACTTCAAAAGTTATGGGTGCTATTTTTTCAAATAAAGAAAATCCATTATGCTCCGGCATTTCCACATCTAAAAAAACCAAATCAGGATTCAGGTTTTTTATTAATTCAACACCTGCTGTTACGGAGCTAGCCTCAGCTATAATTGAAACTGAATCACAATATTTTTCTACTAATTTTTTTAATGCTGTTCTTGCATTGCATTCATCATCAATTACAATTGCTTTTATCATGTTAGCTATAAATTATTGGAAATTTAATTTCAACTTTTGTGCCAAGAGATTTTTTTTGATCATCATATAAATCAACAATATTAATTCCATACAAATTTTCTTTTCTATCGTGATTCAACATGTTTATTCGGCTTGTTGTTATTTCTATTCCTTTTGAATCATAATCTTTTTTTCTCCAAATATTTAATTCTTTTGATTTTGTTCGTCCAACACCATTATCTTCAACAGTACAAATAATGTTTTCCTTGGGTTCATCCATTTTAAACTCTATAGATACATTACCCATACCCTCTGTTTTATGCATGATGCCATGTTTAATGGCATTTTCAATAATGGGCTGAATGATCATGGGAGGGACTTTTATATTATCGAGCATTTCGTCCTTTTCGATTTTTATATTTAGTTTCTCATTTAATCGTAATTTTTCAAGTGACAAATAATGATTCAAAAATTTCACTTCATCATTTAATTTTACTTGTACTTGAAAAGAGTTTTGCAAAGTCATTCGCAATAAATTTGAAAATTCTCCAAGATACATCAATGCAGCATGGTAATTTTCTTCAACAATCATTGCCTGAATTGAGCCAAGAGAATTAAAAATAAAATGTGGATCCATTTGCGTGCGGAGTAATTTATTTTCCAAAACAATTTTTGCATTTTCTGATTGGGTTTGTTTTTGCTTGAACAGCAAATATCCCAATAATGATAAAAATAGTAATGCAAGCAATGAACCTATAAAAGCATATTGCAACAAACTTTTTTCTTTCTCGGTTTTTAATTGTTTTAAAGTGGCTTCTTGTTCTACTAGCTTCACTTCATTTTGATGCTGGGCATCTGTTATAGCTTGTTGTTTATCAAATTCCGCTTTGGCTTCTATTCTGCCTATTTCTTCACTCTTGTCTTCATTAAACAAGCTATCTTTCATATCTGAATACAATTTGTAATTTTCAAAGGCGAGCTGCCAGTTACCTAAACTTTTATAAGCTTTATATAGGCCATCATAACTAACTTTAATTCCTGCTTTATTTCCCACTACTTGGGCTATTTGTAGTCCTTTATTCAAATAATCTATTGCGCTCAGATAATTTTGTTGTTCAATTAAGATACTTCCAATATTTATATAACAATGGGAGATATCTAACAAATCTCCAATTGCAGTATCAATTTTTATTGCCTCCAAAATATTTTGCATTGCTTCTTTATAATTTTTTTGAAGGGCATATACATTGCCAATATTTGAATATATATTGGCAACGCCTCTTTTTTCACCTATTTCTTTACTTATTTTTAATCCGCTAAAAAGCATTTCTAAAGCATTCAAATGATTACCTTGGTTTTCATAATTAATTCCAAGATTACAATAGGATCTGGCAAGACTTGCCTTATCATTAATTTCCTCTGCTATTTTTAAGGCTAGTAAAATATATTTTTGAGCTTCTGAATAATTATGCAGATTAGAATAAACACTTCCAATATTAGTATAAGATCCTAGTATATTTTTTTTATTACCAAGCCCTTCGCTTATTTTTAATGAGGCAAAGTGGTTTTTTAAAGCTTCCGGAAAATTGCCTTGAAAATCATACAGAATTCCAATATTGGTATACGCATTGGCAATACCTTTCTTGTTACCGATTTCCTCGTTTATTTTTAAGGAAATAAAAATATTTTTTAATGCTTCCGTGTTATTTCCCTGATCTAAATATGCTATACCCATTAAATTATAGGCATTGGCAATTCCCTTCTTAAATTTTATATTTTCCGCAATGTTTTTTGCTTGAACGGCATAATACCTAACGGTATCATATTCACTAATATTCAAAAATTCTTTTGCAAGTCTATTTAGAGAGTTTACTTTATTAGTATCTTCCTTTTCTACTTTTAATACATTTTTAAGCGAGTCAATTGGAGAGGTTTGGGCAATTAATGAATGAGAAAAAAGAAGGCCCAATAAAAAATAAACTACAATAAGTTTATAGCTATTTAGAGTGATATAAAAGTAATTGATTATTATGCTCGGTTTAAATTTTGAAAACATTTTATTACTCATTTATGGCTGTTTTTATTAGAAAAATATAATTACTAAAATAACATGTAGGGGAAAAAACAACAGGGGAGTACTAATTGAATGCAAAGGTAAATAAATCGAATACAAAAAGAGATTTATTTACATGACATTATAGGTGCATTATCAGAAATTATATTGAAAAATAAAATTTATTTCTCCAACACAACCTTCGCAAAACATTTTCGATCTCCGTTTTGAATTACCACAGTATACAAACCATTAGTCAATTTACTCACATCAATAATTTGTGAAAAATTGGAATGAATATTTTTTAGAGTTTGAGAATACAATTGCTGCCCAATAGAATTTACAATTGAAATATTACTTGCATTTGAGATTTCATTTAAGAAATGTATTGTTAACAAACCGTTCTCAACAGGATTTTGGATAATCTTTATTCCTTGCATAAAATTATTTTCAACAATATTTGTTGGATCAAAATAATCTACAAATGCAGGTCTCCGGTGTATTGTAAGTGCCGATACAGTTGTGTTGGTAATTTCACAAGTATAGGTTCCTTCAACTCCCGGTGCAGCATTGCTTATTTTATAAATAAAATTAGTCGCCCCCACAATAGCACTTCCATCTTTATACCACTGGTATTGATTGGCTGTTCCTCCAATTTTAGCAGTTAAAACGAGACTATCTCCAGACTTTATTACTGGATAAGAAGTTTTATAAACACTATCCTGAGGAGAGTAAGTAAATGTTGTTAATGCCATTCCCATATTAGGTTCAAAGTCTTCAAATGTAAATAGATTGTTTTCTGTTGTTAGTTCTGTTAATGAGGTAAGAGCAGTAATATTGGGTAGTCCATCAAAATCATTATCGGCTAGTCTTAGTTTTTCTAAAACACTGCAATTATTAATTGAAACAGGTATAGAATCTGTAAAATTATTTCCATTGAGCCAAAGATTTTGAAGATCAGTTAAATTACCAATCTCACTTGGTATAACTCCACTCATATCATTATCATCAAAATATAAATTTACCATAGCAGGCCAATTGGCAACATTACTATTAAGAGAACCTGAAATACCACAATTTCTAAGGCCAATAACAAGCAGATTGGGTAAATTATATAAAGTATCCGGAAAGCTAGTATTAAATGAATTATAAGAAAAATCAACATTAAAGAGTTGGGGCATTGATCCAATCCAATAAGGAAATTCAGTAATTAAATTACTATTAATTTGAAATGTGGTTAGGTTAGACAAATGTCTGATTGTATCAGGCAATGTTTTAATATCATTATAAAATAAATAAGCAGTTGCTAAGGAGCTTAAATTTCCGAAGGAAGCAGGTATAGAATCTATACTATTGCTTCCGATATGCAAATAGTTAAGATTAATTAAATTTCCGAAGGACTCTGGTAATGCACCTGAAATTATATTGCTATGAATATCAATATATGTTATTGCATCTAAGTCTCCAAAGGAATTAGGTAAAACTCCATTTAAAGTATTTGAAGAAAGTTTTATTTTATTTACCCTATTTCCCGTTAAATAAATTCCATACCATGTTGAAACATTTCCGCTCAGCCAATTTGTTTTTGTTTTCCATGAAGCCCCTGATGTGCTATTATACAAATCAACCAGCGCAAGAGAATCCTTTTCGAGTACTTGAGCGTTTGCCGTAAGAACAATAATTGAAAAAACAAATGTGAAAAAGAGCGTAAAATTTTTCATGTGTTTATTTTTTAGAATCAAATTTTTGATAAGATAATTATTTATTTCAATTTATTTTTTATGCCCTGTCCTAAGGTAGAGGGTAACTTGGAATTTCATATAATTTTAATTTTTATAAATATTGTATTTCTTTCATGCCAAAACCGATTCGCTGTGTTGTGTTATATCCAAACCTTTTTCCTCTGCTTTTTCTCCCACACGTAAGGGTAAAAATAAATCAATAAATTTATAAATGAGATACGACCCACCAAAAGTAAATGTCCCCACAATAAGTAAGGCCAATAGATGTTTAAAAAATAAATCTGTTGAACCGGTAATCAATCCTCCATTTTTTGCAAAAATTCCTGTAGCAATCATTCCTGTAATTCCGCCAATACCATGGCAGGGAAAAACATCCAAGGTATCATCTAATTTCGATCGTGTAGTTTTCCAGTGAACAGCAATATTGCTTACCATACTTGCCAATACACCAATAAAAATACTTGGGCCAAAATCTACATAACCTGCAGCAGGTGTTATAGCAACCAATCCCACTACAGCTCCAATACAGGCTCCTAATGCAGAGGGGTTTCTTCCCCTCCAAGTATCAAGTAGCACCCATGCAATCATGGCTGATGCAGATGCCAAGTTGGTATTTACAAAGGCTAGTACTGCTAATGGAGAAGCTGTAAGTGCAGAACCTGCATTAAAACCAAACCAGCCAAACCATAGTAGACCTGTACCTAATAAAACATAAGGAATATTTACCGGTGAAAATTCTTCCTTTTCTATATGAGATTTTCTTCTTCCTAACACAATTGCGCCTGCTAAAGCAGCAAAGCCGGCTGATATATGTACAACAGTTCCTCCGGCAAAATCAAGCACGCCCATTTTGTATAAAAATCCATCAGGGTGCCATGTCCAATGCGCAAGGGGGCAATAAATGAAAATACAGAACATGCAAATAAAAACCAGATAACTCCAAAAGCGCACACGTTCTGCAAATGAGCCTGTAATAAGAGCAGGCGTAATGATGGCAAATTTTAATTGAAAAGCTGCAAACAATACAAATGGAATTGAACTCGCTATGCGAGGATTACTTGCAGTACCCACATGATCAAACATAAAATAAGTAAGGGGATTGCCAATAAAACCTCCAATGCTATCACCAAATGCTAAACTAAAACCCACTACATACCAAAGTATACTAATTACTCCCAAAGCAATAAAGCTTTGCAACATGGTTGAAATAACATTTTTAGGCTTTACCATTCCTCCATAAAAAAAAGAAAGACCGGGAGTCATTAATAATACAAGTGCAGAAGACAAAATCATCCAGGCAATATTTCCTGTATCAAAACTTTCTATTGCATCAGGATGTATTGTAGGATAGAAGCAAGCAACAAAACTGACAGCTAATAATAAAAGGAATGCAAGAGGTCCGTATGTTTTTTTCTTAGGAGAAATTTTCACCATGCATAATTGGGTTTGGATTCATGGCTTAAATTATAAAAAATAAAACCTCTCACAAATATTTTGTGAAAGGCCTACCCCCAAAAGAATACGCATGAATTTTTCATTGTTTTGTTTTACAGTTGATTATGGCATTATTGTTGGCTTGTTCCATTAAAAAGATTAGAGAACTTTCCTGCAATTTGTATTAGAACACAATAGTTCTTTCCGATACATTGCCCTTACAACTAACAAGATTTTGTTAGAAAATACTTCTTGTATCTTCTTAATAACAATTAACTATTAATTAACTATTTTTTTATGAAAATACGTCAAATGATTCTATTGGTCGGAATTACAACTTTTTTTTCATGCCAAAAACAAGAGGTTCAAGACCTCAGTCCTTCAATTGATAATACAACTAGTATTAATATTGATGTAGAGAAAACACAGTCCATTAATAATCAATTAGAAAAAATGGCAAAAAAATTAGCCATTGAATTGCAAAATGAAGATGTAAGAATATTGCTAAGAGAAGAAATATCAAAAAAATTTGATGCTGATTATGATGTTCTTTTTTCAACATTAAATGAAAAGGGAATAAAATCATATTTAACAGAACCCGGCAATTATTCAAATAAACAAAGTTTAAGTATTAACATAGAAAAAACTGAATATGATAAGCTTCTTAAAGAGCTTCCTACATTACAAATTTCAATGCCTGTATATTTTGAGAAATGGGAGACTAAAAACCAAATACCCAAAGTAGCATTTATTCCTTATGGTACTGATATTGAAAAAGAACCTTTTATAAATACCTACGATCAAAATGGAAATGTATCTCAAATTTCTACTACAACTATCCCTAGTGAACCAATCATAATAATTGGATTTTGTGAAAGAATAAATGAAAAAGGCGAACTATTAATTAAACACAGTTCTTCAAATAAAACAGAAAATACTTCATCTACTTCTAGCGCTAAAATGTTAAAATTAAAACGATATAGAGTTATTGACTTACATGAAAGTTGGATATTGGGTGCAGCAGAAATTTGGGTAGATGTAAAAGATGAATCAAATCCGGCTTCTCCAAATTACGGATATATTTTTGACGGTATAATGTTTTCAGTACCGAGAGACATGGAGAATGTTTGGTCGGGAGATCAATTGATAAATATGTTTCATTGGAACACAGATCCGCATGGCGATATAGTATTCTATTTTGAAGAACAAGATGGGAACTCCCGATTTATCTATTGCCCTTATGGAATAGATCTTTACACATTTAATGGTATAGATTATGCTTTTTGGGGACAAGATATTGATGATGAATTAGGTTATTTTGGAGTAAAAGAAGGTGATTTATCTTCTTCTTTTTCAGGAAAAACTTATTCAAATCCAATAATAATTGAATCGAACCAACAAGACATAAGAATAAGTTTATACGAATATTAAAATAGTTACAATTTAAAACAATGAAATATGAAAAACACAATAATTACGCTGTTAACACTCTTATCTATTTTGGGTTGTCAAAAAGAAAACATCAATAATAATTCATTAGATAATTCAAACGAATCAATTGAAACAGTAAATCCATTTGTTAAACAGAATGAAGCTATTGCTAGATTGTCACAACATTTAGCTACGGCTTTAACAGGTCAGGAGTTTAGGGCATATATTCATGATGCTTTTGAACAATACAAAAGCAATGATGAATATGAAGTTTTAATTACAGATATGAATAATATTAAAAGTAAAAATGGAATTGGATTTAGTCAATTGCTAGAGAAATACAGTAAATATCAGACAAATGAGCATCCAATAATAACTGATTTGAATGACTTAACAACTGCCTTTTCAAGGATTCAAATTTCAATTCCGGTAAATTTTGAGAAATGGAATTATAATGAGGAATCGCCCTATGTGGCTTTTCTTCCTGCCGGAGTAGATGATGAAGAATTATTATATATCGATGCTTATGACAAAGATGGAAATAGCCTTCAGTTAGATGCAAATGTTAAACCTGAATTTCCTGTTGTGGTTGTTGGATTTAATGAAAAATTGAGTACGAATGAGCATGTGAATTCCAACAAAACCGAAACTTCTTCAAAAACTTTAATGTTAAAAAGATTACGCGTTTATGATATCCAAGAACCTTGGACAAAAGGAGCTGCTGAAGTTTATTTATCAGTTAAAGATGAATCTCATATTGATAATCCCTATGATGGATATTTATATGTAAGTAACGAAATAAGTATAAAACAAGATCAGGAAGGGGTTTGGAGTGGAGATAAATTATGGACTTTATTTGATTTCAATGCCACTAATACCAATGGAGATAATATTGATGGAAACATTGTATTCTACTTTATAGAAGTGGACATTTGGGATAATTGGCCATTAGGCGCTTGCACCTGTCCTGTAGATCCCAGTTGGTTACGTACCTATTCTTTTAGTAATCGCACTTATTCTTTTTGGGGATATAGTCAGTCAGCTTTTGGAGACCCGGATGATTATATTGGAGCAGTAGGTACGCTGGCTTCCCAATTCAGTGTTTTTTCCGGAACAACCTATTCAAATCCTACTATTTTAACATCTACAAATAGTGAGGTAAAATTTAGTGTATACGAAAAATAATTACGTAAGTAAGATTATTTTAGTATGAGTTTTAAAATAAAAAGGAGTTTTCGTTTTACTATGATTAGCAATATGTTTTAAAAATAATCTTTATAGATATGGAATTTGATTCCATATCTGTAAAGATTTTATCCCAACTTACATACTTCAATTTCAATTTTCATAAAGTTGGGCAAAGACTCTTGAAACTTATACGTTAAACTTTATTCCCTGTGCAAGTGGCATGGTAGTTCCGTAATTAATGGTATTGGTTTGTCTGCGCATGTATGCTTTCCAAGCATCAGAACCTGATTCACGGCCGCCACCTGTTTCTTTTTCTCCGCCAAATGCACCTCCAATTTCGGCACCTGAAGTACCAATATTTACGTTGGCAATACCACAATCAGATCCGGCATGAGACAAAAAAGTTTCCATTTCTCGCATATCAGTTGTAAAAATAGAAGAAGACAAACCTTGCGGCACTCCATTTTGCATAGCAATAGCGTCTTCTAGTTTATCGTATTTCATGAGATATAAAATAGGGGCAAATGTTTCATGCTGCACAATAGAAAAATGATTTTCAACTTCTGCAATACAAGGTTGAACATAACAACCGGAAGCATATTCTTTTCCTTCGAGTACACCTCCTTCAATAGCAAATTCGCCCCCTTCTATTTTTACTTTTTCAATAGCTTGTAAATAAAATCCTACGGCATCTTTATCAATCAAAGGACCAACATGATTTTGTTCATTTAATGGATTACCAATTTTTATTTGTGGATATGCATTTACCAAAGTTTGTTTTACTTTATCATAAATAGATTGGTGAATAATTAATCTACGCGTGGTTGTGCAACGCTGTCCTGCTGTGCCTACTGCGCCAAAAATAATTCCGGTTAGAGCCATTTTTAAATCGGCAGACGGTGTTAAAATAATGGCATTGTTTCCACCTAATTCTAACAATGATCTTCCTAATCTTTTTGCTACCACTTCTCCCACTGCTTTGCCCATTCTGGTAGATCCGGTTGCAGAAACCAATGGCACTCTTTTATCATTTGCCATGAATTCTCCAATTTTAGCATCTCCAACAATTAAGCATGATAAACCTTCCGGCAACTTATTTTCTTGAAAAACTTTTGAAACAATTTTTTGGCAAACCAGTGCAACAACAGGTGTTTTTTCAGAAGGCTTCCATACGCATACATTGCCACATACCCAGGCCAGCATGGCATTCCAAGCCCACACGGCTACAGGAAAATTAAATGCAGAAATAACGCCAACAATTCCTATTGGATGGTATTGTTCATACATGCGATGGTTAGGTCTTTCTGAGTGCATGGTTAATCCATACAATTGGCGAGATAAGCCAACTGCAAAGTCGCAGATATCAATAATTTCTTGCACTTCACCCATGCCCTCTTGCAAGCTCTTTCCCATTTCGTAAGAAACAAGCAAACCCAATTCTTTTTTATATTTTCTAAACTCATTGCCCAACTGGCGAACAATTTCTCCACGTGCTGGAGCCGACATTTGCCTCCATTGCTTAAAAGCTTTCTCTGCCGTGGTAATTGAATTTTCATAATCAGCAGCGGTAGCAGCTTCTACTTTCGCAATTAATTTTCCATCAACAGGAGAATAGGATTCAATTATTGTATCTGAAGAGCCAAACCAGTTTTGCCCTGTAGAAACACCATTATTAGAATAGCCTATTGAAAATAATTCTAAAGCTTCTTGTGCTTGTATTTCTGTTTTTGTTGGAGGAATCATATGATTAGTTATTGGTTGTTGGTTATTAGAAAAGGAAAAAATATTTATGAAAAACAATATGACAAAGATAATGACGTTTATCGTGAAAATTAAACCTTAAAAAAATATTTCTATGAAAAAAACACTTTGTTTGTCCGCTTTATGTTTTGTTTTTACACTACCGCAATTTCTATTTGCACAAACCGCAAAAGAGAAATATGAAAAAGGGGCCATTTATCTTTACAAAACATTTTGGAGTTGGTCGTACATTAAAGATGGGAAACCATATAAGTTTAAAGATTTAGAAAATGAATTTACTATTGAAGCCCCTTCTAAAGAAGAATTTGAACTATATAAAAAGGAGAAAAATAAAAGTACAATTTTAGGAACTGTAGGATTTATTCTATGTGGCATAACAGGAACGGCATACGCATTAGTTTCTACTTTAAATCAATCTAGCTCAAATGAATCCGTTTCAAATGTTGTTTTAATTGGAGGTTTTATAGGATCCGAAGGCATTATACTATTGGCAGGAGCGCATTCTACAAAATCCTATAACCATCTCCAAAAAGCAATATGGTTGCACAATGAAGAGGTTTCGGCTAAATGAAATAATAAATGAGCCATAAAAAAATCAAAGTTCCCTTCCCCTATTTCCATCATTCATTTCTACATTTTTAGATTCAGAAGCTGAATCATGTATATACTTGATTTAAATATTTTTATATTCTATACGGTATAAAAAAACAATAACTAGACAGGTAAGAATACACCCACTTTATGTTTGCACTGCTTTCAATTGCCTGATAGCTTCATGTATGAATTAATGGATTAAGTTTAATGCATGAAACTTATTCCTACTTAAAATTTAGATCAAACAAATTACTCCTTATGTAAACAAATAATAATTAATCTAATCTTTTTACATTATGTTAAGACAACAATTGTTCTCCAATTATGGTTGGGGTGTAATAGCAAGCGTATTGCTTATATCTTCTTGTGCTAAAGAAGATATAACAAGCATTACTCAACAACCACAAGCAGCAACACAAATTACTGCAAGTAACACTGAACTAAATGATAAAATGGAAACACTTGCCAAACAATTGGCCATTTCTATGAAATCTGAATCATTTAGAGAAATGATCAAGTCTCAAATTGCTAAAAAATTTGATGGCGATTACGATGTATTACTAAAAGATTTGAAACTTGCTCAATCAACAGAAAACCTATCTTTTGATACCTATTTGTATTCTGCAGAAAAAAATGGTGAAGGAAATATCTCAAGCATTGATTTTCTAATTAAAAAAACCAAAAACATTCAATTATCCATTCCAGTAAATTTCGAAAACTGGAATGCAAAAGATGATAGTCAAATCCCTCTTGTTACATTTATTCCAAATGGTGTTAATATAGAAAACGACATAGATATAATTGCATACGATAGCAATGGAAACGAAATTACATTAAATAGCAAAAAGGCACCTGAATTTCCTGTTATAGTTATTGGAAACTGTGAACGAATTGATGCAAATGGAAAAATAATGCAATTTGAAGATTTTTCTTCAATAGCATCTGTAAATAATAGTGAAATGAAAACAGAAGGTTCTTCCTCTGCAAAAACGTTACGCTTAAAAAGATTAAAAATAGACGACCTTCAAGAATCTTGGTTATTAGGTGCAGCTGAAGTTTATTTTGCCGTAAAAGACGAAAGCAATGTTTCCTCTCCTTATTCAGGCTATTTATATTTAGGATCACAATTTTCAGTATCACAAAGTATGCAAGGTGAATGGTCTTCAGATAAATTATGGGATTTGTTTACTTATAATGTAAGCGATAGAACAGGAAGTAGTGATAAAGTAAATGGAGATATTGTTTTCTATATTGTAGAAATGGATGGCGGTGGAGGAAATTACAATCAATATACATCAAATGGCAGTACCTATACATTTTTTGGTAGAGAAACAACTACCATTTCATTAAATAATGCTGATGATGTATTGGGTTATTTAGGGGTTCAGGAAACAAGTTTTGGTTCTCAATTTAGTGGAACAACTTATTCTAGTCCTAATATTCTTACTGCAGCAGGAAATGGATATGTAAGATTTAGTGTATACGAAAAATAGCTTTTACATAAAAATATTTATTGCTGAATTAAAAGAATCAAAGTTCTCATTCAATAATTTGAAGAAATTATTTCCATATTTTAAATAGAGCGGCATGAAATTTTCGTGCCGCTCTTGCATTACTCCATTAGGAAATAACTTTTCTTTTATGGATTTTATTTGATTAATGGCAGTTTCATGTTTCCGCTTTTCCGCTTTAATTAATTTTTGTTCTAATTTTTCGAGATCAGCAATATGCTTTGCCGATTCAGCTTTTACACTTTGAGATAGTGTTGAATCAATTTGAGAAATTTTTTTTTCAAGATCAGCATAAAACAATTTCAATTGTTCGTATTCTTTTACAAAAGAAATTTCTACCGCTGAATTTTCAGTCACATATTCATTAATTAATTCGTCAATTGGATTAAACCACTTTGAACTTTCAACCTTGAACCTTGAACTTTTTTCATCTAAGAACATGGCAGAATTCCTCATCATTACAACTGGAAAAGGAATATTATGGTATTTAAATAAATTTTTTAATTCAAGCCAATAAGCTACTTCGGCAGGGCCTCCTATATAAGCAAGATTAGGCAAAATACTTTCTTGATACAATGGCCTTAATAAAACATTCGGGCTAAATTGTTCAGGAAAAGTATCTACTAAAGCAATAACTTCAGTAACAGAAATTGTATTTTCTTTTTCAGTACTTTCTTCACGGCTAACTATTCTTTTTCGAGAAACATCTCCTCCCCTTCGGGGAGGTTGGGAGGGGTCAATAAAAAACAAATTGATATTTCTTGGGCTTGCCTGTATTTTATAGTTTTTTTCTAATTCTTTATTTATTTCGCTTACAATTTTAAATGCTGATTGATTTTTTAGTTCATCTTTTATTACAGAAGTAAATTGTTTTTTCAGCTCTTTGTAATTTCCATCAATAATTACTATTCCATCATTTTTAAATAATTCATGAACAATATATTTGGTAGCATCAGAAAGATTACTTTGTTTGGTATAAGCTGTTTGAAATAGATTGTATAAATAATTTGCGTTTTCACTTTCTCCTAAAATTGTTTTAAGTTCAGCTAACATAGGCTCTACAAGCTTTGTAGATACCAAACCTGCGGGGGAGCCTTTTCCTAAATCACATGAAAGTATTTTTCCAAACAAATTGACATGATTGATTTCTTCTAAATCATGATCTTCTGAGGCCAACCAAAATACAGGAACAAAATTAGTTGAAGGGTATTTTTCTTTTAATTGCTTTGCAGTATTTATTGTAGTAACTATTTTATAAATAAAATAAAGCGGCCCGGTAAACAATGCCAATTGATGTCCGGTAGTAATAGTAAAAGTATTTTCGTTTAAAAGAGAATCAATATTCTTTTGAACTTCTACAGTTGGTTTAATAGCGGCATGAGCATACTGCTCGTTTAAAACTTTTACCAATGTATTTCTATCAATAATTTGCTTTTTTTTATTTTCAATTACTTCAGCAAAAGCATCTATTTTAGGAGCATATTTATAGAATGATTTTAGTTTTTCATCTCCATTTAAATAATCAATAAGAATGGGAGAAAATTGTTTGGATTGAGAAAATGAAACAGAACTAACGTTTAATGTTGTAGTAGAAATCATTCGTTTTTTATTTTTTTTATCATTTTCAGAAATGCATCTAGGGTAATTGTTTTAACTATCGGAAAGGATACTTTTTTTAAGTCTGGAAAATGTTTGTCATTTGTAACAATAAAATCTGCATTTCCAGCTATTGCACAATCAGCAAACTTATTGTCATCCGGATCTCTTTTTATGAGATGCCACTTATAATAAACTTCAGCCTTTTCAACATTAGAGTGTGCAACAAATAGCTCTAACACATTGGTAACAATAATTGCATTTGTTTTTTGGCCAATAATTTCTGCATACTCATTAATAATTTCATTGCTAACAATTAAAGTAAATTTATTTTTTAGGAAGGCATCAAATACCGGTCTGTATTTTGATTTTTTAGGTAAGCAAACTAATAAACAATTAGTATCCAATACGATTCTCATATAAGCTTATTTCGTAAATGTTACTTATATGAAGTTCTCAAGTGTTCTTTAGACCATTTTGAAATGGTTTTATTGTCCCATTTATTTTTTTCCCATAAGCCATCCAATTCATCAGTAACCTTTTGAGCAAAGTAATTAGCAAGTACATTTTTAATTTCATTGAGTTGCGTTTTATCCAACTCATAGTTAAATAATTTAATGATCTCTAACTGAAGGTTACTAATATTGGAGCTTTTAGCAGGCATATAATTCTTAATTTATCATTAAAAGTACCAAATCATCTCTATTAAGACAACTTCCTTCTTCTAAAAAATGAGATAATTTTATCTTTTTCATAAGAAATATAGATTTTGCATTATGTTAATCTTATAACTATCTATAAAAATTTATAGCCTCAGTATTAATAACATTACCTTGAACTTCAAAGAATGATCATCCTATTTCCACCCCATTGTTTTAAAATTCTTTTACTTTTATAAAGTATAAACTCTAAATCGTACAAATGATTTATTATTAATTCTATTACAGAACCCATGAAAAAAATTATTACCCTGATTTCAATTGTTTTTACTTATTCCACTTTTGCCCAAACAACTATTCAAAATGGAGATTTTGAATTGTGGGAAAATATTGGTTCAGATAAAGAAGAGCCTACATTTTTTAATTCCAATAAAACAGGAACTGATTGGGCAACCAGTGGCCCTCAAACTTGTTTTAGAGATGCTTCAGTATTTCATGCCGGCACATACTCAGTTCGTATAGAAACCAAAACATTTGTATTTGCAGTTGTGAATGGATCAATAACAACAGGAATTATAAATGCGCCTACAACCAGTAAAGAAGATGGCTATGTTGGCACTATTAAGAATACTGATTTGTCTGATATTAGACGAATGGATTTTGTTGGCCGGCCCGATAGTTTAGTAGGATGGTACCAATACACACAAGGAGGCAAAGATGAAATTGGAAAAGTAAAGGCCATATTACACACTGGAAATTATTACGATCCGGAAGCAGCTTCAGCCTACCATCCTGATTCAAGTATAAATAAAATTGGAGAAGCAGAATTTTTAACACCTGCAAGTGATATTGCTACATGGACTCGTTTTGCAGTGGCATTTACTTATGTTTCTTCAAATAATCCATCTTATATCATGCTTAACATTACTTCATCTAACGATCAGCTCACTTCAACAGGCGGAAGCAAATTGTGGTTAGATGATTTAGCTGTTGTATACAATTCAGCAGGAGTTAGCGAAAACAGATTAAGTGAAAACAGGGCAAATGTATCTGTTCATAATAAAATAATTTCTATTGATTTCATTTATGCAACTCAGAAAAAAAGAACTCTTTTAATTTATGATGTAACTGGAAAACTAATTTCAATTGAACAACTTTCTAAATCTGAGAAAACGTCAATAGATTTTTCTAGATTAAATTCAGGGTTATACTTTTATCAACTTTGTGGAGAAGATATACAAGAATCAGGAAAGCTAATTTTATAGAAGAAGAGATTTATATCTACCTATTTTCATACCATGCTTATTCGTAAACTTTTTCTTCTTTTAATTACATTTCTAATTTTAAATATTTCTCTTTCTGCCCAAGTAAGCGGAATATTAAAAGGCAAAATTAAAGATGCTATTACAAAAGAATACATTCCGGGTGCCTCTATTCATTTAATAAATAGTTTAAAAAAGGGCACCGCTTCTGATATTGATGGTAACTATATTATGGAAGTAGATACAGGTTATCATCAATTCTTATGTATGTATATGGGATATGTTAATGATACTTTTGCGCTGCATATTCAAGCAAATACTATAACAGAAAGAGATATAGACCTACATTCCACCGAAACATTTTTAGAAACCATTGTAGTTTCTTCGGGAAAATTTGATCAAAAATTAGAAGAGATGACAGTATCTATGGAAGTTCTAAAACCTAATTTAATTAATAATAAAAATACAACCAGTATAGAAACTGCTTTAGAGCAAGTTCCGGGATTAACTATTATTGATAACGATCCTCAAATACGTGGAGGAAGTGGATTTACTTTTGGTGTAGGAAGTAGAGTTGCCATTATTGTCGATGGCATTCCCTTATTAAGTGGTGATGCTGGTCGCCCCGAATGGTCTTATATTCCAGTTGAAAATATTGAACAGATTGAAATCATAAAGGGGGCATCTTCTGTTTTATATGGTTCTTCTGCTTTAAATGGTATTATTAATGTACGATCCGCTTATCCAAGAAGCACTCCCAAAACAATGATCAATTATTCTATTGGAAATTATAGTTTACCTCCTCAACCTGCATTAAATTGGTATGATAAATCTTTTCCGGTGTTTACGAATCTTAATTTTTTACATTCCCGAATTATAAAAAAGAATCTTGATTTTGTGATTGGCGGAAATTTTAATTTAGATCAAGGATATATTGGGCCTCCTCCGCCACAAGCTCCTGTTCCGGATTATGCACAAAGTGTTATTGGAGAAATACCTACGTTTTCAAACAAGGACATGCAAGAGATCAGAGGGCGCTTAAATTTCAGTTTGCGTTATCGCTCCTCTAAAATTGCAGGTTTAAATTATGGTATAAATGGAAATGGCATGCTTAATAAAACCAATATGGTATTAGCATGGGATAATGATTCTTTAGGATTGTATCAAGGATATCCCGGAGCCGTGTTTTTAGAAAATCAAAAAATATTTAATCTCGATCCATTCATCAAATACAATAATGGAAATGGAATTAGCCACAGCTTGGTTACGCGTATTTTTCATACAGATAATACCATTACCAATAACCAATCCAATACAGGAACACTTTATTATGGAGAATATCAATTGCAACGCATTTTTAAAAAATTAGATTTTACTTTTACAGGAGGAGTAGTGGGTAGCATTTCTAATTCACATGCACAATTGTATGCTTCAAGCGGATCCTCTGATAATAAAATCACAAATGGTAGTGGTTATATGCAGATAGATAAAAAAATGTGGAGTATTTTAAATATTTCTGCCGGATTTCGTTATGAATATTTTCAAATGAATAATTTTCAAAGCGTGCTTGCGCCCATTTATAGAGCCGGTGCTAGTTTACAGGTGTTAAGAGCAACTTATGTTCGTACTTCATATGGAGAAGGTTTTAGATATCCTACTATTACCGAACGATATATTTCTACAAAAGCCGGTTTGTTTGGCGTATTTCCAAATCCAGATTTAAAACCTGAAGAGAGTAATAATTTTGAACTGGGTTTAAAACAAGGCTTTAAATTAGGAAATATAAAAGGTTATTTTGATGTAGCAGGATTTTATCAAAAATATAAAAATACCATTGAGTATTTATTTGGGCAATGGGAGCCATCAATTGCATTGTTGGGTTTTAAATTTGTAAATACCGGGGATTCTAGAGTAAGAGGAACAGATATATCTATAGTGCTTTCAACGGATGAAAATAATAGAAAGTTTGGATTTACCGCATTGTTAGGCTACACTTATGTTGAACCTATTGCATTAAATCCTGACTATGTTTATGCTACTGATAGTGCGTTTGGTGGAGCTGGAAAACAATTGGCATACAAAAACAGCAGCATGGATACAACAGGTAATGTTTTAAAATACCGATTCAAAAATTTGATAAAAGCAGATGTCGAATTTAAGTGCTATAAATTTAATGTGGGTTTAAGCTATCGGTATTATAGTAAAATGCAAAATATCGATAAGGCTTTTGAGGAACTAGAAGAACTCACTGCTGCACTTACATTTGTTGAAGATTTAAAAGCGATTAATTATTGGAAAACGCATACCGGATATAATATTTTTGATGCGCGAATCAGCTATCAAATTAACACCAAACATAAGTTATCTGTGATTTGTAATAATATATTTAATGTTGATTATTCTCTTCGGCCCATGAAAATAGAATCTCCCAGAACAACTGCAGTACAATATATTCTTACATTTTGAAACAGGTAATTATTTTTTACCCGTTATTTCTAAAATCCAATCATTCATTGTTTTTAACACTTCCGGAGAAATGGTTTCTTCAATTTTAGCATATTCATAAGGAGACCCTGTTTCAGAATGCTGAAATAAGTGATTCAATCCAGGAATCTCAATTGTTTTGTAATTTTTGTTCCCTCCAGCTTTTAGTGCAGATTCAATTACAGGTATGTTTTGTTTAGGCGACACTTGCATATCATTACCTCCATTGATAGCCAGCACCGGGCACTTAACTTTCTTTAATGCGTCAACCGGACTATAGGTTGCATAATACTTCATCCATGGATTTACATAAAAATTAATTGAGCCATTGGCTTCTTCTCCTTCAATAGAATCTTTTAACAATAATGTTGTTATTTTTTCTTTTGCTTCAACATCATTTTTAGCATTAATAATAATTTTCTGAATTTCAGAATCTCGAATAGTATCCATTCTAATTTCTTCCTCACTAGCTCCATTCATTTTTAAAAGAAGTGCTTGTTGCATTTTTATAACATCAAATAAATTTGCCCCTGGACCAGCCATTAATACAATAAATGCAACATTATTTGATTGTGAAGCTATCATGGGTGCAATAATTCCACCTTCACTATGACCAATTAAACCAATTTTTGTTTTATCAATTTCATTACGCGATTTTAAATATTCTATGCCAGCCCTTACATCACTTGCAAAATCTTCTCCTGTCGATTTTGAGAAATCTCCGGTAGATTTTCCCATACCTCTATCATCAACACGAAGAACTGCAATTCCATTTCTGGTAAGATAATCGGCAATAACCATAAATGGTTTATGTGCAAAAATGGTTTCATCTCTATCTTGCTTTCCACTACCGGTAATCATAATTACTGCAGGATATTTCCCATTGCCTTGTGGTAAAGTCAAAGTTCCTCCAATTGTTATATTAGCAGTTTTGTTTTCATAGCTTACTTCTTCTTCCTTATACGGATAAGGTGGTTTTGGAGTTTGTGGGCGATTGATAGTTGGAGCAACATCTGACTTCTTTAAAGTCAACGAAAATTTACTTGGACCTTGTTGCCAAACACCAATAAAAGCATTACTGTCTTTATCAAACTTCCCCAGATATTTTCCTGAAATTTTTTTCAATATAAAAGTAAGGCTGTCATTTTTAAATAAAGTTGAATCAATCAAAATTCCTTTAACTCCCTGATCAGGACTATCCATAGTAGCAGAAAACTGATTATAGCCTTCTTTATTAACATGAAAAACAACATGCATTTGCATACCATGAGCAGAGATAGCTCCTGCCCAAATTCCGGTAATATCTTGTGCACTTACCCTAGAAATTAAAAATGAAAAAACTATAATTAAAATTATATATGTCCTATTCATACAGATAAATATTTAAAGCCGTTTAAATTTGCATTTTATTTTTTTCTCTGTGTCTTTGTGTCTCTGTGGTAAATTTTTCTAAACAATCCGTCCCTTCAAGTCATAAAAATCAGCTTCTTCAATCAACACATTTGCAAAATCTCCTACACGTACATATTCACTTTTTGCATCTACCAATACTTCATTGTCAACTTCTGGAGAATCAAATTCAGAGCGACCAATAAAATATTCCCCTTCTTTTCTATCGAATAAAACTTTTAATATTTTACCAATTTTTTTCTGATTCAATTCATAAGAAATATCTTGTTGAATGGCCATTAACTCATTTGCACGTTCTTGTTTTACTTCTGCTGGCACATCATCAACAAGAGTATGTGCATGCGTATTTTCTTCGTGTGAATAGGTAAAAACTCCAATACGATCGAGCTTTGCTTGTTGAATAAATTCTTTTAATTCTTCAAAATCTTTTTCTGTTTCTCCGGGATGGCCCACTAACATGGTCGTTCTGATAGCCAAGCCTGGAACTTTTTCTCTAAACTGATCGAGTAGTTCTATTGTTCTTCTTTTAGTATGTCCTCTGCGCATCAATTTTAATACATTGTCACTAATATGTTGCAATGGAATATCAATGTATTTACAAATATTGCTGCGTTCATTCATTACGTCTAAGGCCTCTATTGGGAACTGAGCAGGAAAAGCGTAATGCAGGCGAATCCAATCTATGCCTTCAACATCTGATAAATGTTTAAGTAGTTCAGGTAAATTTCTTTTTTCATACAAATCAATTCCGTAAGAAGATAAATCTTGTGCAATTAACATAATTTCTTTGGTTCCATTTTTTGCCAAGCCTTTGGCTTCTTTTACCAAATCTTCAATTGATTTTGAAACGTGCTTGCCTCGCATTAAGGGTATGGCACAAAATGAACAAGGGCGGTTACACCCTTCTGAAACTTTTAAGTATGCATAGTGAGAAGGGGTAGTAATTAATCTTTCGCCAACCAATTCATGTTTATAATCAGCGCCCAATGTTTTTAACAAACGAGGCAATTCACGCGTGCCAAAATAGGCATCAACATTTGGGATTTCTTTTTCTAATTCTGGTTTATAACGTTGCGAAAGGCAACCCGTAACAAATACCTTATCTACCAAGCCTTTTTCTTTAGCCTCAGAATAACGCAAAATCGTATCTATTGATTCTTGTTTGGCATTCTCAATAAAACCGCAAGTGTTAATAATTACAATTTGAGCAGTATCATCACTGGCCTCATGTGTAACATCAAACTTATTCGCTTTCAATTGTGTCATCAATACTTCTGAGTCAACAATATTTTTAGAGCAACCCAAGGTAACTACATTTACTTTATTTTTTTTGAGTGTTTTAGTGCGCATCCGTTATACAATAATTTTTTAATTACATGAAAATTCTTTTCTACTTGAACCGCTACGCGGTAATTATTTAACTATTGCATTTATATTTCTACAATAATACAACGCCTATGGCGTATTTTAAATTGATTGCCCGTAGGGCATGAAGTATTGTAGAAGCATTTATCGTTTTGTATGTTTTACCTCGTAGAGGTTTAACTAAAAAGCAAAAAAACCCTCTATATCTGTAATCTTCACTGAACCACAGAGAAAGTACATAGATCTAATACAAAGATACGATTTCTAAATGCTAGTAGTTAAAAAGTTAATATAGAACTTAGCTCCTGCCTCATTTAAATGATCGTGATCAGTAAACATGCCTGGCTCTTTTACTTTATCATAGTGATTAAAATAACTAATTCCATATTTGTTTTGCATTTGCTGTAAAAAGGTCAATAGTCTTTTTGTTTGAGGCTGCTCCCCTAACAAAGTAGGTGGCAGAATAAAAGCAATATGAGTTTGTTTTATTGATGAAAGTTGAATTAGTTTTTCAAGCCGAGCAGCATATTTTAAAAAATCTTTTTCTTGTGGTGGTCTCATATATAATGTATGCAATCTTTTTGCAACAGCTTCATCATCAATTTTTGTAAGACTATTAAAGTGATATTCCATTTTTTCTTTACCCAGCCACTCATCAGAAAATTTCGTTCTCACATAATTTACCAAAGCATTTTTGCTGATGTGATTTTCTAAACACAATTCAAAATACAAGGGATCTAAAGGTTCATTGTCTAAAAACACACTGGCCTCATTCCACTCTTCATAATAAAAAACATAAGGGTCAATAAAATAGAGAATCGTATCAACAGCATTATTTTTTTGATAAAAGTATTCGAGATTAATGAGCATATTTGTAATGCCTCCTCCTCCTAAGCCCCTGGCAACATTAATCATTTTCTTACCGGTTTTTTCTTCAAAATACTTATGATTGCTTCCGCGAGAAAATTGTCGACCGTGTGAATTTCCCATAATCATTACATCATAATGTTCGTTTTGATGCATTACAAATAAAGAAGATTCTGTTTCCCAATTTTCGAATGTTAATTTTTTATCTGAGTAGAAAGAAAAAGACAAAAGCCCAACTAGCACCAATACATTGATGAAAATAAAAATGGATAATTTGATGTAAAAATTTTTCATTCCATTTCCTTCCCTCTCCTTCGGAGAGGGCTAGGGAGAGGTGTTAAAACACAAAATAAATAAACTGTTGTTGACTAAACATGCCAAATTTTAATATGATCCAAAATATTGCAATGTAAATGCTCCATCTTGGAATCATTGGCATTACTTGAATTCTTTCAAATAAATTTTTTCTTTGATGGAAATATTCAAAAGTCATTAATAAAAATATAAGCGCGAATGATAAATAAAACTGACTTTTACTGCTTACTTCATAAAGTTTAGGGATATTAAAATCAGGAATACTTGCATGTTGAATAATCATCCAACAATCGCTAATTGAATTTGCTCTAAAAAAAATCCAAGCAAAACAAACTAAATTGAAAGTAAGAAACCACTTAAAAAATTTGGCAGGATAATTAATCGAAGCTTCCAAAGTCCTCTCCGAGTTTATCCTGAGCGAAGTCGAAGGAGAGAGGGTCGGGGAGAAGTGGTCTATTATCAAATACAATCCATGCAACAATCCCCAAACAATAAACGTCCAATTGGCGCCATGCCAAAAACCACTCAAAACAAATACGATTAGAATATTTCGTACCCACTTTAAATTTGAAACTTTATTTCCTCCCAATGGAATATAAACGTAATCACGAAACCAAGTTGAAAGGGAAATATGCCAGCGCGACCAAAATTCTTTTACTGATTTAGACAAATAAGGAGCATTAAAATTGGTCATTAAGCGAATGCCTAACATACGTGCGCAACCCAAAGCAATATCAGAATAGCCCGAAAAATCGCAATAAATTTGGAAAGCAAAAAAGTAAATGGCAATCCACACGCTTGCTCCTGAATAATCATGTGGATGATCAAAAACTGCATTTACAAATAATGCCAAGCGATCGGCAATCACTAATTTTTTGAAAAATCCCCATAGCACTTGTTTTAAACCTTCAACAACTTCGGTATAATTAAATTGATGTTTAACTTTTAGTTGCGGTAAAATATTTTGAGGTCTTTCAATTGGTCCCGCCACCATTTGCGGAAAAAACAAAACATACAACGCATACACTCCAAAATGTTTTTCAGCTTCATGTTTACCACGGTATACTTCAATAGTATAACTCATGGCTTGAAAAGTATGAAATGAAAGTCCGATAGGTAATGCAATATTGAGTATTGGGGAAGAGAGGTGTAAATTTATTTTATCATTGAGCCAATTCCAGTTTGCAATGGCAAAATTACTGTATTTAAAAAAAACTAAAATGCTCACATTGGCAATAATGCTTGCTAAGAGCCATTGCTTGCGTTTACTCCCAGCATGTTTTTGAATTTGAAAAGCTGCAAAATAATCTATTATAATAGTGAGGAGAATAATTAAAATATATTCAGGCCTATACACCATGTAAAAAATACAACTGGCAATAAGCAGCATCCATAAGCGCTGGCTTTGGCGCAAAAAATAATAGTGTACAAATACTGCAGGAAAAAAGAAAAGAAATTCTAGGGAATTAAAAAGCATAGTTTGACAAATCAATACTTATCGTATGCATATGTGTTATAGAATAAACTTTTAATTACATAAAAATTCTTTTCGGGATTGTAAAATGAACTGTGCTTTTCTTTAACTTTACATTGTTAGGCGAAGCATAGTGGAGCTCTGCTGGAGAGCAACTCCACAAGGAATATCCTAACCCAATGGAATGAAAAGAGGT
>JAHEXY010000022.1 GCA_023251875.1 Bacteroidota bacterium | reverse complement strand
CATTCCGGAGCAAATTGACCACCCTTTTAGCTGGCAAAAAAATGTAAATTTTGCTGGCAAAGAAATGTGTTCATGAACTGATTTAGGTTTGTAAAAATAGTTTTATTTTTTCATTTAAAATTCATTTTATTATTTAATTTTTTGATGATGCTATTATACTGTTGAAATGGGTGATAAACTGCGTTGGTATTGTGGGCAGGGTTTATCCTCATTTCAATAGTATGCTTCATAAATTATTTTATTTTTTATTCTGCAAATTGTTCCGTTGGAACTTTTTCCATAGGAGTCCTTTGAGACTTTTTCCTCATTGATTCTCCAGTTAAATCAATACGATGTGCTCCATGAACAATACGATCCATGATAGCATCAGCAATAGTTGTTTCTCCAATAACTTCATGCCATTTTGATACCGGAACCTGAGCTGTAATAATAATGGATGCTTTGCCATGTCTGTCTTCAATGATTTCCATTAAGGCCGATCGGTTAAGTGCATCTAGTGGTTGTATTCCAAAATCATCCAAAATTAACAACTGCTGTTTTTCTATACGGTTTATTTCTTTTGTATAGGAACCATCAGCCTTTGACATTTTTAAGATGGAAAATAGTTTAGATGTATTAAAGTAAAGTGTTTTGTATCCCAATAAACAAGCCTGATGGCCCAAGGCAGATGCCAAATAACTTTTCCCAGTACCGGTGCTGCCACTAATAAGTATGTTTTCATGTTTAGGTATAAAATCACATTGAGCCAATCGCTCGATTTGATTTTTGTCAAGCGTTCGATTGTGATTATATTGGATTTGTTCGATACCTGCAGGATAGCGAAAGCGGGCATTGGCAATATGTCGCTGTATGCTTCTATTATGACGATCATCCCATTCAGACGCTATCAGATGAGCAATCATTTCATCAGGAGTATATTTTTCATTATGACCAGCTTCTATGTTCATTGTAAAAGCTCTTAACATGCCGTAAAATTTCATCTTACGCATTTTTTCTAATGTACTGTTGTTGCTCATGGTTTTGATTTTTGTGATGAATAAAATTTGATGTTGATTATTTGTAATATTCTTTTCCTCTTATGTTATCATGCTCTGGCATGAAGCCTGCCTGTCCGGTAGGCAGGGATAAGGTGGTTTGTGTTTCGCATTCTTGTTTATCCAAATCTCTTTTGAGGATCATATCAATAGCTTTGTATCCGTACATCTCATATTCAATACCTTTTTTACAGGCATTGATCAAACGCTCTTTGCCGTATCGCTTTTCCATATTTAATACTCCTAGGCATGATTTGTAGGCTTGTTCTTCATGCTCTTTTTTCTCGAATATAAAATAGATGTATTGTCTTACAACTTCATCGATAGCAGAAGCCCAGTTTAAAAATCGCTCTGCCGTCCATTCACTCACAAAGCGGTGGGTTGAGGCCATGTGTTCTTTGTTTGTGGTATAGTTGTAGGGACTTTTTAGTCGTTTATGAAACGCGATACATTGGTAGTTATAAAATACTTCTACTACCAATGTATTATAAAGCAATTTTACTTTTTTACCAATATAAGTGTAGGGCACACTATAATAATGTTTATCCTTTGCCAAACAAACATGTCCGTTTTTCATTACTGTTACATGATGTTGTTGTTTATGCTCATATGGTAAAAGCGGTAAAGAATGTAATGTGGCACGTTCTATTTCTTCGAACTGACTTCTGCGACTGTAATGGCGATTTTGCAACAGCATATTGTTGTGATTTCCCAGGGCTATAATAATAGCTGCATTTAATTCTTCAAGGCTAAAATAATTTTGATCTCTAACTTTTGTGTAGATACGTGTGTAGATAATTTTTACAGCTCCTTCTACTAGTGCTTTATCTTTTGGCTTATAGGCTCTGGTAGGTAAAACGGCAATACTGTAATGAGAGGCAAAGTCAGCAAAGTCTTCATTAATGAGTGGTTCATATTTGCTACTTTTTGTAACGGCCGATTTCAAATTATCTGTTACTATGGCATTGGGTACTCCGCCAATAAAATGCAAGGCACGAGAACAACTTGCAATCAGTTCTTCTTTTTGTTGACTGTAACTGGCTTCTACATACGTAAGTTGGCTACATCCTAAAATGGCAACAAATACTTCTACTTCTTTGATTTCTCCTGTATGCTGAGAAATGATATGAAGTTTTTCTCCTGCGTAATCAACAAACATTTTATCTCCTGCTTTATGCGTTAAATGCATAACAGGATTTACCTGTTGCTTCCATAAACTGTAATAATATCCAAATTGGCTAGATCCAAGACCCTAGGGATGGGCCTGCTTATATTGTTCCCATAAAAGTTGTTGGGTAACTCCCTTGCGTTTGAGTTGTTTATCTATCTCGGGCAATAAAGCTATTAACTCTTTTGCTGATGGAGTTAATTGTTCTTTGTGTAACTTAAATTGACTGAACAGTTCTTCCAAATCATGATCGCTGAGTTCTTCCAGTTCTATAATATTGAGATTTAGTTTTTCATAATCACGTATATATTTTTTTAATGTATTGCGTGATACTCCCGTTAAGCGGCTTATAGCCTGCTTACTTTCTCCTTGACTGTAAAGACGTAATAACTGTCGTATTTTACTCATACTGATATAAAGATTTGCCATGATTTATTTGTTTAGTTTTTGTAGTCGCTAAACTCTTAAATCTTGGTTTAAATCAGTATGAATTTTTTCTTCAAAAAGGGGTGGTCAATTTGAACCGGAATTACATGGTCAATTTCCACCGGAATTAGGTGGTCAATTTGAACCGGAACAAGTGGTCAGTTTAGTCTGGAATCGCATGGTCAGTTTGACCGGAATTTCCAATT
>JAHEXY010000001.1 GCA_023251875.1 Bacteroidota bacterium | reverse complement strand
AAGGTAAGGCATTTTCATGAATGATTCAATTTTAAAAATGCTCATGATTTACCACAAGGGCCTTATGCTTTATTAGAATAAAAAAATGGCATTAAGAAAAACGGCTCTTATACCGATTATACATCCGTAATAGCCCAATTTCATTGGACTAAACGGCTGTTATATCGGCATTATACTGTAAACTTCAGACTAATTATATAAATATAAATGGTACTATTTGGAGATATGGTTTAAAAGAATGGATAGTAGTTTTTAAATTGAAAGAATAAAAAAATAAATTATATTGAGATCTTTTAAACCATAAATATGGTAACAACTGAAAGTCTTTTAAAGCTGATTCATTCCATTTCTAATACCGATAAAGAACGTTTTATAAAAGAATCGGAAGGGCAATCACTAGAACAGCCACAATATTTAAAACTATTTCAATTAATTGCCTTTGATAAAAATATAAGTATTGAAGAAATACGCAATCAAGCTCAAAAGAAATTAAAAATTACCGGCTTATCAGATGTACAAAATTATCTCTTTAACCGCCTTCTCGAGTTTATTACAAATATTCCAACGGGCTCTAATGAAGAAATTATTGAAGGTGAAATAAAAAAAATACAGGCATTGTTAAAAAGAGGCTTGTACCAAGAGAGCCATGAGCTTTTGCTTAAAACAAAAGCATTGTGCGATGAACATGAAATATCACTGCTAAAATGTAAAATTCTTGAACTTGAATACCGTATTGAGTATACATTAAATCCGCAAAAATTTAAAAATTTTTATGATAAATTGATTAATGCTACCATGAATGAAACTCTCAAGCATCTTAATCTATTAAAATACAGAAAAAACTATGCTGTTTTGGTTTCATTCTATGCTAACGAAAGATTATTAAAAGGTAAATCAACTCCCGCTGAATTAAAAGAAGTTGTAACCGACTCTACATTTACCAATAAATCATTAGCTAAAACATTTAAAACAAAAGTGCTTTTTTATAATGCACAAATGTGCTATGCCAATCTCTCTTCAGATTTTATTAAGGAATATAAAATGGGAGAAGAATTATTACAACTTTGGCATTCACACCCTGAAAAAATGCAGCAATACAAAATTGCCTATTTCGAAGTTTTGTTAAAACAAATAATCGTATCACTTTACCTGCAAAAGTTTGATAATTTTAATGCATTGTATAAAAAATTTAATGGTTTTTCATTTGTCGTTTCTTATGAAAAAACATTGTTACACATATACCAGCATTACATTGAAATAACTATTTGCTTATTAAAAGGAGATGTTAAAAATGCAGAACGATTAGTAAAAAAATTTAAAGATGCTTATGAAGATTATTATAAAGAAACTTCAAATCATACCCATCTTATTCGATTAGAATTATTATTTGCTCAAGTATATTTTATTTCCGGTGATTACAAGATGGTATACAAGCATATTCAATTTATTCAAGATAATTACGCTCAAAATAAAAATTCAGAAATATATGCCTTCACAAAAATATTCAATTTGATTATTGAATATGAAACTAATAAAATGGTAAACCTAGAATATTCACTCAGAAATACGAAGTATTATTTTCAAAAATACAATGAGCTTAATTTTTTAGAGAGCTGTTTGGTTAAAATGATTAAGAACCTTTTTAATGCTTATTCTCACGAAGAAAAAATAAATGTCTTAAAAGAAACTAAAAATGAGCTTAAAAAAAATATGGATAATTCAACTCTCTATAGCCTTTCTTTTGGTCTTGATATATATGCTTGGATAGAAAGTAAAATATTAAATAAACCCATGCCCCTCATTTTAGATGAAAAATCTAAATCTCAATATCCTGATATTTTTAAACTTTCATTGGTATTATAATAAAATACGTAATAGCAATTTTCCATTCCTATTAGTATAAAAATCACTCTTTTGTTATTTATAACTATCTATAAAAGTGAATATTGCAACCAGAAATAATATTTTTTTTTCAAAATTAGTATTATAATTTTACTTTTTTTGTGGTTGATATGCATTTGAGTTTATAATACCTTATACTCACATAAAAGTAAACCCCTTATAAATGAATTCCGTTAAGAATTTTATTAATAAACCCAATAAGTTAGTCATAAATACATTCGACAAAGTTTTTATTATAGATGCGGATAATATTATTCATTGCGAAGCCGTAAATAACTATACAAGATTTCATTTGGATAATGGTGAAGATATTTTAGCTGCAAAAACACTTAGTAAATTTGAAAACCTCCTCGCAAAAACAGAAAATTTTATTCGTGTACATCGTTCACATTTAATTAATATTAATCATATAAAAAGTTTTTCAAAAGGAGACAAGTGTATTATTTATATGAGCAATAATCAAACAGTTCCCTATTCTGTTGATAAAAGAAAAATATTGCAGGGTTTATTAAGTATAGATATCCTACAAGAAGATAAATAATTTGCTACCAACTAATATAATTACAATTTTCAGAACCCTATTCTATCAAAATTAGTTCAACCTACAATCTAAAAAAGATCTCAATATTCTATAAAAAATCCCCTGCAAATTTTCATTTACAGGGGATTTTATTTATCCATGTGGCTTCGGCCTTCGACAAGCTCAGGCACCACTCAGCCACCGGGCTTCTGGAACTTCGACAAGCTCAGTTACCTTTAGCCACCGATCTTTTTTAGCTTCGTCTAAGTTTTTTCAATTAGTATCTGTAGGCATCTGATTTAAATGGACCTTGAACAGTAACGCCAATATACTTAGCTTGTTCAGTAGTTAACTCTTCTAGTTCAACACCAATTTTAGAAAGGTGTAATCGAGCAACTTTTTCATCTAAATGTTTAGGCAATACATAAACTTTGTTTTCGTAATTTTTAGAATTTGTCCAAAGTTCTAATTGAGCCAGTGTTTGATTTGTAAAACTATTCGACATTACAAATGAAGGGTGACCTGTTGCACAACCTAAATTTACCAAACGACCTTCGGCAAGAACAATTACTTCTTTGCCTTCAACAGTATAAATATCAACTTGAGGTTTAACATTTACTTTTGTGTGCCCCCAATTTGTATTTAACCAAGCCATATCAATTTCATTATCAAAATGGCCGATGTTACAAACAATGGCTTTATCTTTCATTGATTTAAAATGACGATCAAGAATAATTGATTTGTTGCCGGTAGCAGTAACAACAATATCTGCTTCTTTAATAGCAGTATCCATTTTTTTAACTTCATATCCTTCCATTGCTGCTTGCAATGCACAAATAGGATCTATTTCTGTAACAATTACACGTGCTCCTGCATGACGTAATGAATCGGCAGAACCTTTACCAACATCGCCAAAGCCTGCAACAACAGCTACTTTACCGGCCATCATTACATCAGTTGCTCTGCGAATACCATCAACCAATGATTCACGGCAACCGTATTTATTATCAAATTTAGATTTTGTAACTGAATCGTTAATATTAATAGCAGGTAATGGAAGTTTACCGGCCGCATGACGCTCATGTAAACGATGAACACCGGTAGTAGTTTCTTCAGAAATACCTTTAATACCGGCAACCAATTCTGGAAATTTATCAAGCACCATATTGGTTAAATCACCACCATCATCTAAAATCATGTTCAATGGCTTTCTATCAGCACCAAAGAAAAGTGTTTGTTCAATACACCAATCAAATTCTTGCTCATTTAAACCTTTCCAAGCGTATACTTGAATGCCTGCAGCAGCAATAGCAGCAGCAGCATGATCTTGTGTAGAAAAGATGTTGCAAGATGACCAGGTAACTTCTGCACCTAATTCAACAAGCGTTTCAATTAAAACAGCTGTTTGAATAGTCATGTGCAAGCAACCTGCAATACGAGCACCTTTAAGCGGTTTTTTAGCGCCAAATTCTTGTCTTAACGACATTAAACCAGGCATTTCAGCTTCAGCAAGACGAATTTCTTTACGTCCCCATTCTGCAAGAGACATATCTTTTACTTTAAAAGGAACAAATTTTTCCACAGCTACTTTTTCCATTTTTGAGTTTTGTTTATAATTAATGATTAAGATTTTGTTACAAATTTACACAATATCAAGGTAAATGGCAATTTAGTGAGACGTTAAAAATAATTTTCTCAAAGAGGGGAATATATAGGCAAAGAGAATAAGCTTTACCGAAAGTAAATAATAAAATTACTTTGCATGGTACAGTAATCTTCTGCTACTTTCATTATTTACTTTTATACAAATAAAATACGTTCCGGAAGCTAAATGGGCAGCTGAAAGTACATAATTTGAAGTTCCTTTATTAGATTTTCCATTGTAAATTGATGTAATTTCTCTGCCACTCAAATCAAGTAAATCAATTGATACATTTGCATTTTCTTTTAACACTAAGCGAATGGTAGCCTCATCTTCAAAAGGGTTGGGATAAACATTTACGATAAAACCATTTGGTAAATGTTCTAATTGTTGAGTAACTACATTTGTATCTGCTTTATCTTCATAGGCTGGATGAAAGGTATAAAAACCGGTTGTTGAGCCTACAAGAATAGAACCAGTAACAATATCGGGAATTTGTTCATCAGGTAAAACTCGATAGAGAAAACGAAAATTATTATTGGCTAAATCATACAAATATATTTCTCTGCCTGAGGCTGCATAAACAGTATCAGGATATACTTTATGAATGTCGATAGAAGTATATGGTTTTTCTCCATAAGCGTTTAAGTATATAAATGTTTCCCCTCCATCAAATGAAAGAACAAAAGCATATTCATTTTCATAGCCCGCTGCTATGTAAATGGTGTCTTTTCCCCTAGGATCAACTGCTACATCATTTATTGGCAAACCTAGTATACTGGTACCGGACATAGAAGTTGGACCATTTTTTATTTTTGTCCAAGTAATTCCTATATCAGTCGATTTGTACAAGTAACCCTCATCAATATTTAATAAACCTGTGCCAACATAAATTACTGTGTCTAACCCCGCATTGCCAATTGCAATTGCATTGCCACTTGCAAAGTTACTTGGTGAAACATTTATCCATGTTAAACCTCCATCTGTTGTTTTCCAAATATTGCCTTTGCCTGTATCAATTGCACTATCACCACCTGTAACTGCAATGGCAGTTAAATGATTAATAAATACAATATCGTTTACCTGCGGATTATTACTTGTGAAATTTGTTGGCGTAATTTTTGAAAATCCATTCGGCCCTGTAGTTGTTACATAAAAACCATAAGGCGATCCGGCAATTACATGCAATGAATCAGTGGGATCGATAGCCACTGAGCCAAAATTTATGGTATCAGCTAGTAAAGGAAATTCACCATAAGGGGCTGACCATTTTTGTGATGCGGATAAGCTTGTATCTAAATAAGATTTTGTGTAACCCAAACCTGTTTTTGTTGCGAGATAAAAAATATTTTCACTTTCCGTTTTGGCAATTTTATTAACCTGTAAAGCTTCTAAGCCATAATTAGGGGCTTTGCTAAATGTACCCGTTGAGCCACTCGTGCTTATTTCAATAGTTTTATCAGAGCCCACAATTGTATTAACATCATTAGGATTGATAACATTAGCTATTTGAGCAGTATCGCTTAGTATTTCCCAAGTTGCTCCTAAATCTTTTGAAATGGCATTGCCGGGAATAATTAGAATAACATTATTGCTAGCACTTAAATTCCAACCAGCACTATAATCTACATCACTTAAAAAATCTGTTGCTGATGCATACGAAATGTCTGTCCAGTTTGTGCCACTATCAAATGATCTGTAAATTTTAAATGCATTAGTAGTTTTGTCTTTCGCTGTAATAAAAACAGTGTCTCCTGTAATTTGTGTAGGATGTGTAAAAACAGCACGAATTCCATTTAGGTTTGATGGTAAATTTAATTTTGAAAAAGCTGTTCCATTATATTTATAAAGGTTTCTATTGTACCCATTTTCGTTTCCGATTTCATCAATGGCAATATAATAGGGATATGCGTTTGAATTGTTTGCCACAGCAATGCTATTAATTGTTGAGGTTGAAACTAAACCGCTTATGGTAGAAACAATATTTTTAATATCTGTTGAAGAATTGATTGGACCACTTCCCACGTTTACGATACAAGGCCCCAATGCAGCATACAAATTATAATCAGATAAGGCAATTGCAGAAACAGTATAAGAACCGTAACCAAAATTATTTAGCATAGTGGGATCAATAGCAGTTTTATAGGTATTGGTATCACCATTTGCAAAACTAATAACCACAGATGAATATTTATTTTTAGGATGATTGGTTTGCACCGCCACCCAATTAGTTTGGTTGCTTAAAATACGAGTTGCTTTACCACTCCAACCTCTTTCCGTACCATTATAAATGTATTCAAGAGAATCATGATCAAATGCCTGATACCAGCTTTGGGCCCCATCATCAGAAATAAACATAGATGCAGGTGTTTGAATGCCGGAAAATAAACGATTATTTTTAGTATACGTTAATTCTGCACTAGAGCCTCCATACAAACCTCCATTATCGGGCCTATAAACTTTTGAGGTATCTATTATGCTTACTGTATCACTAAAATCAACAAAAGAGGCAAGAAATGTGAAATATGCAAGAAAGGTTCCATTTATTAGTGTATCATTACCCAATGCAAATGGAGAACTACTAGATTGTCCTGCAAAATAAAGATTGTTTTCTCTTGATTTTACAAAGGGCCTATAGTCATATTGGTTGCCGACTGTATTATAAGTCCATTTTTCATTTCCGGCAGAATCTAATTTCAGTAAAAAAACATCATCTTTTTGTTGATTACCGGTATTATATAAAGTATCATTTCCTACAATCATATCAGTTTTATAGACTCCGGTAACATAAATATTTTCATTTTCAGTCAAAGAAATAGCTGTGGCATAATCATCTAGGGTACTGCCATAGGATTTTGCCCAGGCAACATTACCGTTGCTGTTTATTTTAATGATAAAAACATCTTCCATTCCCTTATTTACCAAGGTAAATGAACCAAGGGTAAGATCAGAGCCTGTATTACCAAAATAACCCACCAAGTAAATAGTATTATTAATTTCCACAAGGGCATTCACTTGATCTCCTGCTGTACTTCCTACTTGCAATGCCCAAGTTACATTTCCGCTTGTATCTACCCTCAATACAAATCCATCACTACAATCACTAGCGGTAAAAGAATAAAAGCCAACAGTAAATTTACATCCAAATCTTCCGCATACAAGCAGGGTGTTATCTGAAGCAACAATAAGAGATTGGGGATATCCGTGTTCTCCACTGGCTCCATACATTTTTATCCATACCAAATCTCCTTCTGGCGTATATTTTACTAAAAACATTTTCCAAACATTTTTAGAGCCTGTTATCAAAGTATCTTTGGTAATGCCATTGTTGATATAATCTATACGCATACTATCACTCGTAAAATTTCCCAGGCAATAAACATATCCATCATGATCAACAGCCACATCATGGATAGTTTGAATCCAATTATAATATCCCCCTCCACTATTGCCATGAATTCCTACACTCCATATTGCATTTCCTCCTGCATCGTATTTTGCTAAATAACTTTCTAAATATCCAGTATAGTATATCGTATCTGCACCAAAAACAATGTAATTGGCAGCACTAATCCCACTTAAATATACATTTCCCTGTTTATCAATAGCAACATCACTACCTGTAGTTATGGTACCCCCACCGGTACCGTCTGTAGAAGGAGCTTCTAGAGGTTCAATGGCCCAGGCGACATCACCTTTTTCATTGTATTTAACCAAAAATGGATTGAGATAGCCATTAGTGCCCGCTAAAGTGGTATTTCCAATGGTAATTGGGCTGTATATATCCAGATAGCCTGTACTGTAAATCCAGCCGTATTGGTCAATACCCATATCGGTTATATGTACATCACCATCGCCTTCAATTTGCTTTACCCATGACCAGTCAGGAGCTTGAGCAAAGCTTGGGTTGAAATAAATAAATGAAAATACAAAGGCATAAATGAGCTTCATGATAGAGTATTATAATCTTATAATCTTTACGGAAATAAATCAGTAGGGTTTCAGTTTTATTCAAAATCTTTTTTAAAAATCTTTGATTTTGTTCTACTTTAATGATTGTATTATTTATTAAAAGATAGAATTAAAGTTCAATAAGCATTCCCTGCTTGGCAATATGAAAGCCATTTCTAATAAGTTCTGCAGTAGCAGTATCAGCATGATTGATTAAGGGATTGGTATGATTAAAATGAATAAAATAAATTTTTTGTTTTTCCTTTTCAGGAAGTGATTTAAAACGCTGCATACTTTCTTGTACAAATGGATGCGGAATATCTTTCATATTGCGGCCGGGAATTTCACCTTCTTTGTAAAAAGTTCCATCTAAAAAAGCATAATTGCATTTTTGAATGTAATCTTCAATATCCCTATCCCATTTTTCCCACTTATCTATATCCGGAATAAATACTACTGAATTTGTTGGGCCTTTAATAATATAGCCAACCGTTTCGGTATACTCATCACGATGGGGGACAAGAAAAGGAGTGACCGAAATTCTTGAATTGAGTTGAATAGTGCTATCTGCCTTCATTAATCTTAAATCAATATTTTTCAAATTTACCAATTGACTCCATGGGCCGTTATTTTTTAAAAAATCACACATACGAGGCATGCCGTACACAGGTATATTTTGTGTGCCCATTACTTCTCGTCCCAATTGCATAAGGCCTGTATAATGCCCCATGTGGCCATGCGTGAGAAAAATTCCGGAAATACCATATTTATTCCCTTCGACTCCACTCAGGACAAGTTTTGGAGGAAAATGCTTGTCTAACATTTTCAATTGCTCTCTAAAATCAGGTGTTGCTTCAATGATCCATCGCTCTCCACTTTCAGGATCAATAATGGCAAGAGAAACAACATTGCGTTTTGCAGTATCATTATTAAAAACTCTTTCACAACATAGTTTTTTACAACCTGCTTGGGGATAACCTCCATCTTGGGCAATGCCTAAAACAAAAATATGGGGCTGGTCAATTTCATCTGCTGAAATAGTTATAGAAGCATTTTCTTTTAGATTGGGATTTTTACATGCTAAAAAAGAGAAGAAGCAATAAATTAAAACTATACGTGAAATTAGTTTATGTTTACTCATAATAAGTTCGACAATGGTATTTGAAAATTTATTCTTATCCCAAACGTGCATATTTCGACTACGCTCAATGAATGTCGTTTTTAAGGAGTAATGCTTTGTTGATCAGCTAATCCCGAAGGGATTAAATTTGAATAACCTCTGATGAAATCAGGGGGAAATGCAAACAAATCTTTGAACCCCGTAGGGGTTCAAAAATCAACAATCAAACTCTTACCTCCGATTTTATCGGAGGCTATTGATATTAAAGCCTTTCAGGCTTAAAAAACGAAATTGGCTGAACGATTCGAAGCGTCATAAAAAGAAACACATAGATTTATTTCTTCACCAAACTCACAGCCTCCGTCACTGTAATTCTTTTGCCATTATTAAAGGCTATTACAAATGCATCAGAAATACCGGCATTTACCACTTTATTTTTAAGAACATTTGCATCGTTAATATTGTTAAATGAACCTGTAGTGTAAATGGTATAACCATTATCGTTTTTAGTTTGTTCTATTCCATAAGAATTAAATTGCAAAAATAGATTTACCATTTTAACAGCTACATCACCTTTAAAGGCTCCCATTTGAACTTTAAATACAATTGCGTTGTTGGTTGTTGGTTGTTGGTTGTTAGTAGATTTTTCTTTAGTATTTGTTGTTTGAGAACTATTATCAGCACCAGACTTTGAACTTTCTAACTTTGAACCTTGAACTGCACTTGAACTTTGAACCGTTGAACTTTGAACTCCACCTTTAGTTCCACTTTCAATTTGCGCTGCATCAGCAATTGGAATTCTATCTCCGTTAAAATAGGCGGTAACAAAAGCATCAGAAATGCCTGTTTTTACAACCCCATTTTTTCTCACATCTGCATCAGCAAATTTTTTATACTGTCCGGTTGAATACCGTATATAACCGCTAGAAGTTTTGATATAACTAATAGGCGAAATATTATATAGCTTATCAGGTGTTACCGGATTTGAATACACACCAATTTGTACTGTATAGATTAAGCCCGGTACTTTTGAAATATCGCTGGCATTGGCCATAGTATTTTTAATATCTTGTTCAGATGGGCTTGTAACAGGCAAATGCAAATCTTTTAATTGGTTTAATTCTAATTGTTCCGCTTGCTTATAACTTAATTGATCTTGACCTTCAAGTTTTCCTAATTTTGCTAAAGCATCTTGTAATGAAACTCTTTTTCCATCAATGTATGCAACTACAAATGCATCTCCATAACCCATACCTCGAATTAAATTTTTAGCATAATTACACGATTCAAATGTTTTAAACATACCGGCAGAATAACGAATCACACCTTGAGGAGTGGTTTCTCCGGTTACAGGAGTTATACCTTTAAATAAATCTTGCGGAATTGGGTTTTTAAATGCTCCAACTTGTACCATAAAATAAATACCTTGAGGAGCTTTTACATCAACCGGAATTGGACTTGAAGCATTATAAGCAGATTGATTTAAAGTAAAAAAAGTATAATCGGGTGTTTTCAATTTGCTGATATTGGTAACAACATTTTTGGGTTGTTGTTGGTTATTGGTTGTTGGTTGTTGGGTTTGCCCTGCATTTGCTTCTGATTTATTATTTGAGTTACTAGACTTTGAACTTTCTACCTTTGAACCCTGAACTGTATTATTAGTTTCTGATTTATTGTTTGCAGTATTAGATTTTGAACCATCCAACTTTGAACCTTGAACGTCTTTTGAACTTTGAACTTCCTTCGAACCTTGAACTGTATTATTAGTTTCTGATTTATTGTTTGCAGTATTAGATTTTGAACTCTCCAACTTTGAACCTTGAACGTCTTTTGAACTTTGAACTTCCTTTGAACCTTGAACTGAATTATCTGCCAGAGCTAAAAGTGTAGTAATATCATTACCTTGCAGCATTACTTTTGAAACCAAATTATCCAAAGCAGTGTCATTTTTGATAGTCATTATTTTTTGATAAGTAATTTTATCAAGGCCTTGCAAAAACAATTCACTTTCATTTGTTTTTGCCACTGAAGATGCAACAATATTGTCCGCCACTTTTTTTACAGAATCGGATTTAGCAGAATACATTTTTGCCAACTTGTATTGTTCTTCTGCTTTAGTAACTTCTTTAGCGGCTTCTTTTTTGTCTTTTATTTTATCTGAATTTTGCAAAATGGTTTTGGCATTTGCATTTGCTTCATTGCTCTTGTCTTTCCATTCTTTAGCATTATCCAATTCTGCTTGTCCTTCTACTTTAGATAAATTAGCTTCCAATGCAATTACTTTGTAATTTTTATATTCTTCTGAATTGAGTACTTCTCTTATTTTGGGGTCTTGCAGTAATTTAATTTGTTCAGGAGATAATTTAGTTTCAAGTTTTGAATTATTTTTAGTTTCAGACATTTCTAGTTTTTGATTTGAAGATGTTTCATTCTTTGAACTCTCCAACTTTGAACTTTGAACCACATCATTATTTGCTTCAGATTTCTCTGTGGTTGATTTAGACTTTAAACTATCCAACATTGAACTTTGAACTGAAGTAAGGTTTGTCGCTTCTCCATTATTATTTTCTGTATTAGACTTTGAACTCTCCAACTTTGAACTTTGAACTACAGCTTTATCTTTCGATTTATTTTTCGACTTACCGGAATTATTCGCAGCCAATAAAGAATCAAGAGAGGTAGCCGGTACAACAATATGTTTGGCAGCTTCATTAATAAAATCATTTGCAGAAAAATAAACTTGATGCAAGCTTGTATCTTGACGCAGTTTATAATAAATCTCGCCTGCCTTTTTTTGTTTTTCAGTAGCAATCTTTTGATCCTTGATCATTTCTTGAATAAGCGGATTTAATTTTTCCGGATCATTGGTATTAGCTGCAATTGCATTAAGTGAATCTACTTTTTTATTGTAAAAATTAATTTCATCTTCTAATAAATTAGCCATCATAATTTCACTATTATTAAATGATTTCTGTGCTATTTTTTTTAGATTGGTTTTATTAATAGTATACAATTCTTTATTGGCATCGTAGTATGCTTTTGCAGTTTGTTCGTACAAGGCATTTGCCTTTGTTTTAAAATCAGAGGCTTTGTCTTGCAATTTTTCTTTTACTTCTGCATCTTTTGTGGCAGCAGCCATTGTTTCTAAATACTCTTGTTGTCTGGTTGTATTTTCTGTGTCTTTATCTTTTTTATAAGCATTTTCATACATCCCTAAAATAGCTTCAAACTTTTTATTGCCTTGTATTTGCTGAGCTAAATTTAAAGTATCGCCCGAACGCCTGTATTCTTCTTTAGCTTGCCTCTTATAATCACTTGAAGTATTTAGCAAATCTTGCATTTGTTGGTTTTTAGCATTGGCTTTATCTTCTAACTCCATTACCTTTTTTAAGGTAGTTTCTTTTACTTTAGAGTCATCTGTTGCCAAAGCTGCTTGTCGTAATTCATTTGCTTGCGCCCGTAATTTTTCGGCATCAGCACGTGAATTATTAGCTACCTCTGCATAATAATCAGCCTGTTTCTCTAGGCGTTCAGCTTCGTTTGAATAATTGGTAGTATCGGTTTTAAGCGGTATAATAGCAGCAATACTATCAGCTCTTGCCTGAGCTATGGCCTTTTGTTGTTGGGCAAGATCAAACGACTCTTTGGCTTTTTTCTCTTTCTTGCTTAACTTTTTTTCAGTTTTAACTTCAATTGTTTTTTGTATAGAATCGTTTTTAGCTTTTATTTCTGCTGCTACCAACTGCTTCATCATATATACTCGAGCTTGGCATGTATCTGCTCTTTGTCTTTGATAGTCGGCAATTTTTTCTAATGAATCAATATCATGTTGACCGTGACGAACCAATACTGAATCTGTTATATTCTCAATATTTTGACCAATCATGTCGGCTTCTTGTTGGATACTTTTTGCTTCACGATCAAAGTTTTTTGCTTTCTCTACTTCAGTTGCCACATCTTCCATAGTAAAATCTCTTCTACTTATTGGTGGTAATTTTATTGTTGGAATATTCTCATCAGCTTTTTTAGAACTTTCTATACTAGCAGTGGAAGAAGAATCTGAAGAAGTGCTTGAATTATTTTCAGCCAATTGTTCGTTCTGAGGTGTTTGTTTTTTGAGTTCTTCTTCCATTCTCTTTAAAGAATCAGCTGCAGAAGAATATCTCTCATAATCTATAAACTTGTTTGCAGCCAAAGAATGGTACATTCTAATTTTATGGTCTGCATCTTTTTTAAATTCAGGGTCATTTGATTTATCTAATTCATTTTGCAAATCGGCAATTTCTCTATTATAAAACTGCGACTGTTTTTTATAAAAGGATGCATTTTTATATGCGGCTGCACTATTAGCGGTATCGGTTGCAAGTGGCTTATCTAAGGCAAATCCTTTGGTTTTAAAATATTGCTGTTTTCTTTCTTCATATTTTGTATCCCTTTCTTTTTCTTCCTTTTTAGAAAGTTTTGTTGTGGTTGCAGAAGGAGAAAGTGCTGAAAACTTAATGGTAGCAGCTTCTTGGGCTATCTCTTGCTTCTCTACTTGTTTCTCTTGCACCAATTGTTCTAATGATTTTATAGATGTTTGAATTTTATCTTGTCTGTTTTTATTATCCGGGGTTTTTAAACTGTCTTTAAATGCAGTTATATCTCCTTGAATCAAACTAATCCACTTACCCAATTGTTCTGCTTTATAATATTCTTGAAAAGATTTTACAAGAATTGAATCAGGGCTATTTAATCCTACTGTATCTATTTCAAATGCAAGTGCTGAATCATTTTGAGATATTGAAGTTAACTTCGCTTCCTCACTCTTTGTATTTTGTTCATTGGTATTTTGATATCCTGAATTATTAGCTAATACTGCATTATCCTCTTCTTTTACATAAGCAATGGTTTTGTTTTGAATTTCTTGAATTTGCTCATTCAAAACAGTTTTATCAATTTTTTGAGAAGACACATTATTTTTGCCATAACCAATATTTATTTCAGAAAGCACATCACTGATCAATTCTGCTTCTTGATTTAAATTACCTGCTTCATTTTCTAAATCTTTAGCCAGCTTAAATGCCGTTTGTGCTTTTAATTCCGATTCTTGTTCCGTTTTTTCAAGCGTTTCTAATTGTTTTTGCAATTTATCTTTTTGTTTAGCGTCTTGAGTTGATTCTATATCTTGTTTTAATTTTTGAACCTGACTATTGATATTTACAGTTTCTTCTTGCAATTTTCTTGCTTTTTCTTTAGCTTCTTTTGCACTACTTAATTTATTATTGGAAATGCCACGCATGGTTTCGGTAGAATAATTATTAGCATTGCGCTGTTTATCCAAGTCCTCTAATTTTTTCTTTTGGTCTTCTAGTAATTTAATTGCTTTTTCATCGGAACTTGATTTAGAAGCTGTTTCTAATTCTTTAGCAAATGATAAGGTTAACTCTGCTTCTTTTTGAGTAACATTGGCTTCAGTTTCCATCTTTTTTGCAATATTAAATGCTACTTTAGCCTCCATGCCACATTGTGTAGCTTGTTGTTTCATCTTCTTTAAATCATCCATATCCTTTTGAGAAGCATTGCCCGAAGCTTTTTTAATCTTTTCTTCTAAACCATCAATAACATCAGTTTGCTTAGCTACTGTCTCACTTCTTTTTTGTGCTAAGTAATAAGCTATATCTGCATTCTCTTTATATTCTTCAGCTTCTTTTTGAGATTTTTTGGCATCATCATAGGCAATATTTACCAATTCATTATCCGAAACATTTTTGCTTACAGGAGTTTTTTCTGCATTGGTAACAGCTTCTTCTATAGAATCAGTCGCTTCTTGCTCATTTGAAACCATAGCCGCAGTATCTTTTATTTCTTCATCAGGCATTAAAGCCATTAATTGAGCTTGTTCTTTCAATACTCTAGAATCGAGCAAACGATCAGAATTTTTTACCAATCCAAAAAAGTCATTCACTACTACCATCGAATCTTTACCATCTATCTTACTAATATTAATTTTTTGACCCATGGCTTCGGCCTTTTTTTGAACAGGAACTTCAATCATTTGGGTTAAGGGTTCCATTCCATCGGCATTCACTACCATTTTATATTTTTGACCGGCAGGAACAATCAATAAGTAATCGCCATTTTCTTTTTTTGTACTAAACTCCCCAACCACCTCATCATTTTGTAAAGTAAAAATGGTAATTTTTGCATCCATTAAATTGGGATCGGCATCAACAGCAAACTTGCCTTTTATAATTACATTTTCCAAGGGTTTTTCATCAATATTTAATTTATGAACCACAATCATGCTTTGCACACTTTGGCGCGTGGTAGCAAAATACGCAACCCCTTTTTCTGGATCGGCAACATACAAAATGTCATCATCAGGAGAGTTAATGGCAAAACCCATATTGATAGGCTCTGTCCAGTTATTGGAATTTTCTTCTCGGGTAGTTCTAAAAACATCATAGCCCCCAATACTATTATGACCCTTAGAGCAAAAAAACAAAGTGAGTCCGTCTGGTGTTACATAGGAGAAATCTTCATCCTCAGGAGTATTTACTACAGTACCTAAATTTTCAGGTTTACTCCAAGCTCCATTGGGAAGCTTAGACACTTTAAAAATATCTTTCCCTTTACTTTTATCCTCTCCGTAACTGGAATAAAAAATAACCGGGTTTTCCTTTGGAAAAAATATAATGGAACTCTCTCCTTCTTTCATATCGAGAGAAGATTTAAATTCATCAGGCTTAATAATTAATTTACCTGCGTCTTGACGAACAATATAATTTTTATAAAATTCGTCTCGTTTTACTTCTTTCGATTCTACCACAACTAAATCTTGTACTTCAACCAATAATTGCTTGGCATGATTACACATATCTATTTGCCTTTGGGCAGGATAAAGTGCCAAAGTTTTTTTATCGGCTTTTTTTAAGAAACTAGTATAGGTATCTATTGCATCATTAAACCTATAATTTAAATGATAGGCCAATCCTAAATAATAAAAATAGTTGAGTTCTGCATTAGGCGCTTGTGTAGCTTTTTCGAGCCATTGAATAGATAAAGACTTGTCTTTACTTGCATAGATTTCACAAACCCCAAATTTAAAAGTATAGTTAACATCATTGGGGTGTAAGCTCAAAAGTTGAGAAAATAAGGGCTTTGCTCCAACATAATTTTCTTGGGTAAAAAAAACTTCTGCTTGTTTCGCAATTTCTTTTTCAGAAGTAAAATTAGTTTGTGCATTTTGGGCATAAGAATATCCTGCTGTAAAGCTTAACAGATATAAGACAAGACCAAAAAACACGAAGCGTATATTCATTCGCTCGACTAGTATAGTATTTGGGTAATATAGGCAAAGTACAATAATAATACTTTTTCGTAGAATTTTTACTATTCAAAATATTAAAGTGATTAAATTTGGCACTAAAATTGACCATTAAAAGATCAAACAAAAACCATATCAAATGATAAAAAATATTTTTTACTCTATTTTAACTTTTTCTATTCTAATTTTTCTTGCAAGTTTTACTGTAGATAATGACATAAAAATATATCCAAATATAAAGCTTGAAGGTATTTCAATTCATTTTGATTCTTTAAAACTTCTCATTTTAAAAGAATCATACAAGGATTCTTCCATCTTTGATATCGATCTAGGTGAAGATGTAGAAAAACAAACATTTGAAATAATAGCTGAGCAAACTAATTTAAAAGTTTACCAAAAATTTGAAACAAGTCTTGCTATTTCAAATGAAGGAGGACATCTTGATTTACTAAATTGGAAGCACCAACAATCAAATTGGATTGAATTAAAACCTAAAAATGGCATTAAATATGAAACCCTTAAGTTTCCTAAGAATTTAGAAACTCAATTCCCAACATTTACAAACCAGGAATTGATAAAAGAAATTCAACGCCTATCTAGTGATGAAGGAGTAAATTGCACTTATTGTTTATTAGCAAAAAATGTAAAAAAAGCTAACGATTATCCAGCATATTTCGGTGTAAGTAAAGTAGAATTAAAATTTGAATACCAACAAGCAAATAAGCTACAAACAAAATATATTATTTTTTACCTACCAATGGGATGTTAAACCTCTATGAGGTATAACCATTAATAATTCATCTCCCCTACAATAATTTATGCCCTATGGGCAATTGCTTCGGAGTACGCCATAGGCGTTATAGTATTGTAGAAAATATATTCTCAGTTAAACACATACCGCGTAGCGGTTAAAGAGAAAATAAAATATCTATTTTTAGGAATTTAGCTATATGTTCAATTCTATAGTCCCTACATTATTTTTTTAGTAAAATGTTGTATATTTTTAGCCAATTAAGTTTGAATGTTTAAATTAGGCTTTCAAACAGCAAATTTCAAATTTTAAAAATGATGGATAACACCTACTTGAGTAATGCAGATGGAGCTGCAATAGAAGAACTATATAAACAATACCAATCGAATCCGGAAAGTGTAGAATTTGGCTGGAGAAAATTTTTCGAAGGTTTCGATTTTCAAAAAAGTGATTTTACTGAAACAGGTGGGGCTATTCCGGAAAATCTCTCAAAAGAATTTAAAGTAATCAACCTTATAAATGGCTATCGTTCGCGTGGGCATTTATTCACTAAAACCAATCCGGTGCGTGAACGCAGGCAATATACACCTACACTGGATATTGAAAATTTTGGTCTTACTCCAATAGATTTAGAAACAGTTTTTCAGGCAGGCGCTCAAATTGGTATTGGAGCAGCTAAATTGAAAGATATTATTGAACACTTACGCTTAACCTATTGCCAAAGTATAGGAGTTGAATACATGTACATTCGTACACCTGATAAAATACAATGGTTGCAAGAAAAAATGGAGCGGACTAAAAACCAACCTAATTTTTCTATCAACGAAAAAAAACAAATATTTCATAAGCTCAACCAGGCTGTAGTATTTGAAAATTTTCTTCATACCAAATTTGTTGGGCAAAAACGTTTTTCACTTGAAGGTTGCGAAGCTCTTATTCCTGCCCTTGATGCGGTAATACAAAAAGGAGCTCAATTAGGTGTTGAAGAATTTGTATTGGGCATGGCGCATAGAGGCAGGTTAAATGTATTGGCAAATACACTCAATAAAACATACGCTTATATTTTTAATGAATTTGAAGGAAAAGAATATGAAGATAACCTCTTTGATGGCGATGTAAAATACCATTTGGGTTATACTACTGATGTTATTGCCGAAAATGGAAATAAAATACATCTTTCTTTGTCTCCAAATCCATCTCACCTAGAAGCTGTAGCTCCTGTTGTGGAAGGTGTTTCTAGAGCAAAGCTAAACATGCGTTATAAAGAAGATAGAAACAAATTGGTTCCTATTATTATTCATGGCGATGCTTCTGTTGCCGGTCAGGGTGTAGTTTATGAATTGGTACAAATGGCACATTTGGATGGCTACCAAACCGGAGGTAGTATTCACATTGTGGTAAACAACCAAATTGGTTTTACTACCAATTATATGGATGCCCGCTCCAGTACCTATTGTACAGATGTAGCAAAAGTTACACTTTGTCCTGTATTTCACGTAAATGCTGATGATGTAGAAGCTGTGGTAAATACGGTGCAATTGGCAATGGAATACCGCCAATTATATCACAAAGATGTTTTTATTGATTTATTAGGATATAGAAAATATGGTCACAATGAAGGTGATGAACCTCGCTTTACGCAACCTTTGTTATATAAATTGATTGAAAAACATCCTAACCCCAGAGAAATTTATTCTAAAAAACTAATGGAGGCTGGGGTTATTGAGGCAAATTTGGCAAAAGAGATGGAAAACTCCTTTAAAGAAATGCTGCAAGAAAGATTGAATGAAGCCAAGCAAGTAGAAAAAACAAAAGTGATTCCTTTTTTAGAAGATGATTGGGATGGTATTCCATTTTCGAAACCAGAAGATTTTGAGCAATCGCCAGCAACAGGAGTAAATAAAAAAATATTGCTTCAAATTGCAAAAATACTTTCAACATTACCTCCCGATAAAAAATTTATCAAAAAAATTGAAAAAATTATTGAGGATAGAAAAAACATGGTTGAAAAAACCGATCAGCTCGATTGGGGAATGGCAGAATTAATGGCTTATGGATCATTATTGTTGGATGGTTTTCCTGTTCGCTTAAGCGGACAAGATGTTGAGCGTGGAACTTTTTCGCACCGACATGCTGTTGTAAAAGTTGAGGATTCAGAAGAAGAATACATTGCCTTAAAGAATCTTGATCCAAAACAAGCTCGTTTTGCTGTTTATAATTCTTTGCTTTCTGAATATGCTGTATTAGGATTTGATTATGGCTATTCATTAGCAAAACCAAATGGACTTACAATTTGGGAAGCGCAATTTGGCGATTTTAACAATGGTGCTCAAATTATCATCGACCAATTTATAAGCTGTGCCGAAGACAAATGGAAACGTATGAGTAATTTGGTAATGTTGCTCCCTCATGGTTATGAAGGACAAGGCGCTGAGCACTCAAGCGGACGAATGGAGCGATTTTTACAATTGTGTGGAGAATACAATATGCAAATTACAAACTGTTCTACTCCTGCAAATTTCTTTCATGCATTACGTAGACAATTGTATTGGAAATTTAGAAAACCTTTGGTGGTATTCACACCAAAAAGCTTATTGCGCCATCCACGATGTGTTTCATCTTTAAATGATTTAGCAAAAGGATCTTTCCAGGAAGTAATTGACGATACAACAGCACAAGTAAATGAGGTAGAAAAAATAGTTTTTTGCACAGGTAAATTGTATTATGAATTGTTGGAACAAAAAGAAACTACCAATGCAAAAGAAACTGCAATTATTCGTATTGAGCAATTGTATCCATTACCCATTACACAACTTAGAGGAATTATAAAAAAATACAAAAAAGCATCTCGTTTTATTTGGGCTCAAGAAGAACCGGAAAATATGGGAGCTTGGTCTTATATGTTACGTGTATTTCGTGATGTACAATTAGAAGTTGTATCTCGCACAGAAAGTGCCAGCCCGGCAACAGGCTCAAGCAAGCGACATGCACGCACACAAAAAGAGTTGGTGGAGAAAGTGTTTGAGAGGGTTTTGGTAAAGGCATAAAAATTTAAAATCAATTATTATGAAATATACATGGCAAGCTTATATTCATTCTGACAAAAATATATTGTCAGGAAAACCAGTAATTAAAGGAACTAGAATATCTGTTGAATTAATCATAGATAAACTAGCATCGGGCGAAAATGTAGATGAGGTTCTTGATTCATACCCTCATCTAACAAAAGAATCTATTTTTGCTTGTTTGGCTTATGCTGCCGATTCTTTAAGAAATGAAAACATATATGCAATTGCATCATGAAGATATTAGCAGATGAAAGTGTTGATTTTCCTATCATAAATTTTTTACGTCTTGAAGGTTATGATGTTTTAGCTATTATAGAAACTAACGCTGGAATTTCTGATGATGAAGTAATGAAAATTGCAATTGAAACAAATCGTTTTTTGATTACTGCTGATAAAGATTTTGGAGAAATAACTTTTAGAACAGGTCAAATTGGCTCCGGTATATTATTGTTGAGATTAATAGGAATAACAAATCCAGAAAAGTGTTTACTAGTGTTAGAAGCAATTAAAAACCATAAAGATGAATTGCTTAATAGTTTTTCTGTTTTAACGGATAAGCAAATAAGAATAAGAAAAATATAATGGAGAACTAAAAGATGAGAATAATTAAATTAATTTTAATCATAATTTTTTATCATCTCACCATTAGTTCATATTCTCAAGCAGTACTTAAAATTGAAATTGAACAAATCGTTCTACCGGGCCCCAACCCCATTGTTAAATATAATATACAAAATAAACACCTTTATGTTTATCAAATTAAAACTCATTATAGAGATACGCTTGTAATTAAAAATAATACTAAAATATACTCACTCGCTTTAAATACAGAGCAAATTGACTCATTAGAAACAATTGCAACAAAAATATTAAATGCAAATTTAAATAGTAGATATAGTACTGAAATGCTTGACGGAATTACTCTGAAATTTGAAATTACATTTAACAATATTATCAAAGAGTTTGTTCTTGAAAATTATAATGCTCCTATATTTGATAGTTTGCTTTCATATATAAATCGACAGCTTCCTAAAAAGAAACGAGTAATTTCATTTTGACTATAAAACTCTACTAAAATACACCATAAAGAAAAAAATTAAGCTTGCTTTCCAAATACTTTCTTCCACACAGCAAAATTAATAATACGCCAAAGTTGAGGATTCGGATGATTAAAATACTGATCCCAGTTTTCTTTTAATTTTTTAACATCAAAAAAAAGAGAAAGATCGTCTGTTAGGTATTCTCTTAAAACATTTTTTAATTGAAATAACCATTGAGATTCAGGGGCAGAAAAACCCAATTTGTCTTTTCTTAAACGAATTTCTTCAGGTACAATACCTTTTAGTGATTGCCTCAGTAAATATTTGGTTTGTTTGTTATGAATTTTGTATACCGAAGCCTGTTGAAACATAAATTCTATCAATGGTAAATCATCAGCAAATGGTTGTCGTGCTTCTACAGAATGAAACATGGCATTGCGTTCATTGGTACGCAACATTAATTTTAATTGACCTGCCGTAGCATGGTTGAATAATTGTTCATTTAAAGAAGAATAAATATTAAATGGAACATAGTTTAAACTTTGAGAATTTTCCTTCCAAAAATCCGGATTAATAAAATACGCTTCAGTATTTTTTTGATACATCTTATTAATAAATGAAATTGGAAAATATTTCAACACAATAAATTTCATTAAATTATATTTCAAAATATCACTATTTACTATATTGTTTTTTCCAACATTCCATTCATTCATCAACAATTGAAATTTTCCTCTTCGCGCAAGCTCTAACCAAAATGAAATTATATGCGGATCATAACCTCCAAAAATTTCATCAGCGCCTTGTCCGTCTAATGTTACTTTTATTCCGGTATTTTTTACCAATTTCATTACACTGTATTGAGAAAAAGTGCTGGTAGACAAAAACGGAATATCCTGAGCATACACCAATTTTTCAAGATCATCTGCTAAATCATTTGCTGAAGGAGAAATCTGATAGGCTTCTGCATTTACATACTGTGCCATTTTTGTTGCCCAATACGTTTCATCAATTGCAGCATCTTTATAAGTTGCCGTAAATACTTTTAATTGTGAATTTGTTTTATTTCTTAATTGATTAATCAGGCCCACTATTGCCGAACTATCTAATCCTCCACTTAGGCAAGCACCAATTTCTACATCTGAACGAAGCCGTATTTTAACTGCATTGCTGAGTAATTCATTTACTTTAAAACTTAATTGTTCTGCTTTTGCTTCATTATAATTTTCCCACTCAGCTTGATATTGCAATGAATAATATTTCCATTTTTTTAAATTGTTATTATTAATATCAAATATAAAAGCATGAGAAGGCTGTAATTCAAAAATATTTTCGAACAGACTTTCTTCTTGTACTTCTAACTGACCCAATACCAAATAATCAAAAGCAGCTTTCTTATTTATTTCTGTTTCTATAATGGAAGATGCAAGAATAGCTTTATGTTCTGAAGCAAATAAAAAAACATTTTTATCATGATAATAATACAATGGTTTTACGCCAAATCTATCGCGTGAAGCAAACAATAAATTTTTCTTTTTATCATAAATTACAAAAGCCCACATGCCATTAAATTTAGCCAAGCAATTTTCTCCCCACTCATCATAGGCTTGTAAAACAACTTCTGTATCTGTATTGCTTTTAAATTTTCTTCCTAAAGCAATCAGCTCTTTTCTAATTTCAATGTAGTTGTATATTTCTCCGTTAAAAGTAATAGAGAGATCTTCTCTGTCATTACGCATGGGTTGGTGACCAGCAGCACTAAGATCGAGAATAGACAAACGCCTATGAGCTAAAGCAAGGTTGTTATGAACAAAAACACCTTCATCATCCGGTCCACGATGCACAATGCTATCCGACATTTTTTTTACAATACCAGGTAGTTCACTCTTGTATTTACCGTTTAAATCAACAATTCCAGCAATTCCACACATACATTTTGTTGTTAGTTGTTGGTTGTTTTTGTTCGAAATTGCTCAATAAGCATTCTTACATCTGATATTTTAGGAATAAATTCTTTTAATGCTACTTTCTCTTTCTTAATAAAAAAATAAAATAACAAGATTGTGCTTATTACATAAGAAATACTTGTTACCATGCTGGCTCCCATTATTTGATAATGATTAATAAAATAATAAGCAGAAATAATGGAAAATAACATTCCTATTCCTGAACTTACTGCATTAATATAATACCTTCCCGTACCAGAAAAAAAATGGCTGATTACAATTCCCATTGAAATGGCTAATATACCCGGACTAAGCCACAACAACACAACTTTTATTTCAGAAAACTGATTTCCAAAAATAAAAACATAAAATTCACTCGGTAAAATATTAACTACAATTAAAGCAATAATGGTTGCCAAGCATGACAATTTCAATAAACTTAATGTAGTGACTTTAGCATACATTTTATCATTTGTATTCGCTATATCTGAATACTGCACCAACGAAATACTCGTACCAATTAACCATACCGATTCTGCTACAGAAGTTCCGGTAGAAAAAATACCAAGAGCTTCAATACCTACAATTGCACTTAAAAAATAATAGTTTGCTCTATAACTAATAAGTTGTGCAATATTGGCTACTTGATTCATAAAGCCATAGGAAATCATATCTTTCCAAAGAGATTTTTCTTTCTTTACTTCCAAAGCAACATCAACAAAAGCAACATCAACAAAAAAATAATTTCTCATGGTATAAATACTAAACAATACAGTTATGGTATAAGAAAAATACATAGCATAAATTACTTGTATTACATTTAGCATTTGATGCCAATAAATCAATAGAATAAGCAAGATTTGCATAAATGGTTGCGTAAACGCTATTATGTTCACCACCTTTATTTCTTTTTTTCCTAATAAAAAAAAATGATGTATGGTTACAATAGACTGCAAAACAGAAAGCAAAAAAACAGGAAACAACAACCAATCCGGGATAAGAGAAAATGTTTTCAGCATTATTGTTCCAAGAATGCAAACAATAAATCCCCATGCGTAAGAAATTTTTAATAATTGAATTGAAGGATAGCGAGGCACAAGATATACAAGTGATGGACCTCCAATAAAATTATTAAGCATTAGAATAAAAGTAATAGATACCAATAATAAACTAAGCTCTCCCCTACCCTCTGTGCCCAATAAATGTGCTGTTATTAATACAATAACAAATGAAAAAATAGCGGATGAAAAACGAAATACAAAAGTTTGTAGAATTTTAGAAAGCAAATTATTGAATTTGATGTAATTTAATAAATCAAGACAGCATAAGCATAATTACCATTTTCTGCTTTCAAGAACGGTTTTTGTAAACAATATAAATACAGCCACCAAACTTATAAAATAAATTACGTCACGTGTATCAATAACACCTCTACTCATTGATACATAATGGGCATTAATGCCTAATAAGGTAATAAAATTGGCCAATACACCTTTTATATTTAAGGCACTCAAGGATTCAAAGCCTATGTAGCAAAAAAAGCATAAAAAAAGTGCAATAATAAAAGCTACAATTTGATTTTCTGTTAATGAAGAAGCAAACAGGCCTATTGCCACATAAGCACTACTTAAAAAAAATAAGCCTATATAAGATCCAACGGTTCCTGCTATGTCGATATTACCTGCAGGATTACCCAATATATAAACTGTAATAAAATAAATAAGGGTAGGCACTAATGCTATAAATACCAATAATAAGCTGGCAAAATATTTGGCAAGTATAATTTGCATTTCAGTTAGAGGGCGAGTATAGAGCAATTCAATGGTTCCTGTCTTTTTTTCGTCAGCAAACATGCGCATGGTTACTGCAGGTATTAAAAACATAAATACCCAGGGAGCAATAATAAAAAGGGTATCAATAGAAGAATAACCGTTATCAAAAACATTAAACTGTCCGGGAAATACCCACATAAACAAACTTAACGTTAATAAAAAAACGATAATAACAATATAACCTATAACAGAGCTTAAAAAGCTAGAGATTTCTTTTTTAAGTAAAGCAAACACTTCTACAAATTAAAATATGAAAGCACAAAGTTAAGAGAAGATCTGATTTTAAGCTCTATTTTTTTATAGTTTAAATAAGAAGATTGAGTTCATTTACAATATGCATCAATTCAACCGAATTTTTTGCATTGCATTTTTTCATGATGTGTTCACGGTGAACATCAACAGTTCGTTTGCTAATTTCTAATTTTTCTCCTATTTCTTTATTGGTAAGTCCTTGAATAATTAAAATTAGGATTTCTTTCTCCCTTCTTGTAATTGTAATTTCCGGGTTACGAGCATTGTTATTTGATAACGCTTCATTAATCAAATCTCTTGAAATATCTTTACTAAAATAAGTATCGCCTTCCATTACCCTATTAACTGCAGTATACAACTCCTCTTTCTCAATATTTTTAAGTAAATATCCGGAAGCTCCGGCTTGAATTGCTTTGGCAATATAAGCCCCCGACTCATGCATAGAAAGCATAATTACTTTTACTTCAGGATATAATTTTTTTAATTCGCGCGTTACATCAATACCCGATTGAGAAGGCAGAGAGATATCCATTAAAACCATGTCGGGCATTTTAGCTTTTGCAAAAGTAAACGCCTCTTCAGCATTTCTAGCAAAAGAAGTTATTTCAATTTGTAAATATGGCTCTAACATTGATCTAATGGCTTCAGAAACCAAATTATGATCATCAACTATCATGAGTTTGATAGTATCGTTTTCAACAGGGTAATTGCTCATATTTTAAAAGAATTAAAATTGAACTAATGCTTTATACGTAGAAAAAGCAAAAAAGTTACATTAGCTTGGGCTAAAAATTCAAAGATAATTTTTTATTGATAGTACCAAAAATTTTGGTCGAAAATAAACCTTTAATACATTCTGCTAAATCCCCAATCTTTAGCTTCTTGTGAAGATGTTTTAGTTATTATACCCGGAAGCGAATTATCTACTTTAATTTTTTCTTCTGTTTCTTTTTTTAAAGCCCTTAAATAATCTGTTCTGTTTTGATTAATCATATTGATCAAAGCAATAGCATCAGCTCGTTCTTTTTTCTTACCCAAAAGATAGGCCTCAAGCTTTGCACTATCATAGTCCTTTATTTCTTCAGGCAAAAATTGCTTATCCATTTTTAAAAAATCAACGCCATTTTTATTGGTTAAATCAACCAAGTCCCATGATTCATTTTTGTGTTGATAAAGCTCTGTAGCCTTAAGCACAATTCTTGCTTCCATCTCATTTTCACCGGCATCAGCTGCATTTTGATCAAGAGCCAATTGGTTCTGCTGACTGGTTTTTCCATCCTTTCCATAATAAACATAAGTATTATTTAAAATCGTATTGGAAGAAAAAAGGACTTTATTATCATATTCTTTTTTTAGAAGAACGATTGGTTGCAATAAGGCAACCGTTGATAAATTATTACCACATGATTCCGCAAAGTCCATCCATTTTTTTTCTTCACTTGTACTTGCATAGGATTTGTAGTAAACCGGATTAATTACAATCCCCCTCTTATGAGCTGTTTCACAAACCGTTTGCATATCTGCCGATCCAATAAAAGGAGATCCGTTACCTACAATATACATTAACTTGAGAGTAGATTCCTCTTTACTCCAACTGATATTTTTCGTTGCCGTATAAACCACATCCGAAATAAAACAATCTCCTTTTGCAACAACAGATCTTATCTCAAATAATTTTTCAACCAATTGATCGTAGTTATACGTTAAATCAGATACAATAGAAACATATTTATTTTCTTTACCATAACTAGGTCTACCAAAAGCTACAAAGCCAAACCTCACCTTCGGAATGGGTTTATAATAAGCAAAATCACTCATAATTCTCCATATATTTTGCTTAAGAATTTCTAATACGCCATTCGTGCTTGAACTCAAATCAACACACAATACAATATCAATATCCGATTGAGGTTCATTTGTAACAGGTTTATAAGCTGCCAAAGGAACTATTACAAGAATGCTGAATATGATAAATAATCTGTTCATACCTCAAAAGATAAGCTTCTATACGCAAAAAAATAAAAATGGTTCTACTAATTTATTATTTGTTGGATAATATCGGTTTTTCACCTTATAAGTATATACCTTTGCATTATGGAAATGGATGTACATTCTAAATGGAAAGAACTAATTCAATCACTTTCAAAGCAATTTGATAATGATGTTGATATGCAAGCCATTATTTTTATGATAGGCGTGCAAGAAGTAGGGAAATTAAAAAAGAAATTTAGCAAAGATCAAAAATTGGACGTGATGCATGTAGCCATTTGCAAATTATTAAGCATTTATGGCTATTATGAATTTGTGGGCCGCGATGAAGATGGATGGCCTCATTGGCTATTAAAAGAAAAAATGCCTGCACTTACAGCTTTTGAACAAGAACGATTGATGAAAGAAGCTATCTTGGAATACTTTGAGCAATAGCCAAAATGTCGCAACCAATATCCTCTACAAGACATTTTGACAATAGAATAATTCGTTTTTCTGAAAATTTTTCAGCCTTTTTTCAAAGGCATATCATTTGTTTAGGGATTAGTACAAACTAAAAAATGTATAACCTAAAACAAATATCAAAATGATGAACACTAGAGTATGTTACCCAAAAAAGGAATCGTATACTTCGATGCCTGGTTTTTCTAACTTAATGGATACCATTTGGAAAAACGAATTTCCCGGATTATTTACTAGAAATTGGGAAGGTTCAACTGTAATCCCCTCTGTAAATATTATTGAAGGGAAAGAAAGTTTTAAAATTGAACTTGCAGCCCCTGGCTTAGCAAAAGAAGATTTTAAAATTAAAGTAGAAGAAAATGTACTCAGCATTTCTTGTGAGAAAAAAAGAAATGAAGAAAGAACAGAAGAAAACTACACCCGACAAGAGTTTAGTTATAATTCTTTTACACGTTCTTTTACTTTACCTGAAACTGTAAATTCAGAAAAAATTGGAGCTGAATACAAAGATGGAATTTTAACTGTAAGCTTACCTAAAAAAGAAGAAGCTAAAGTTGTTCCTACAAGAGAAATTCAGGTTTCTTAAAAAACAATTTCAAATATCCCCTTTCTTCATTTAGTAGAAAGGGGATATTTATTTTTTAGTCTTTAAATAAAGGAAATTCTTTCATTAGTTTATTAACTTTCTGTTTTACCCCACTGATCACCGTTTCATTTGTACGATTCATTAAAACTTCATCAATTAAATCAACAATTTGAGGAATTTGTTTTTCGGTAATGCCTCTTGTAGTAATAGCAGGAGTTCCTATTCGCATACCGGAAGTTACTAATGGAGATTGTGTATCAAATGGAACCATATTTTTATTTACCGTAATGTCTGCTTTTATCAATGCATTTTCTGCTTCTTTGCCCGTGATATTTTTCGATCGCATATCTATTAGCATACAATGGTTATCTGTGCCTCCTGAAATAATTTGATATCCCTTAGCTACAAAACCATCAGCCATTAGTTTTGCATTTTTAATTACTTGTTCTGAGTATGTTTTAAAAGTAGGACTTAATGCTTCTCCAAAAGCAACTGCTTTTGCCGCTATCACATGTTCCAATGGCCCACCTTGTGTACCCGGAAACACAGCCGAATCGAGCAATGATGTTATACTTCTCACTTCTCCTTTTGGAGTAGTAATACCAAAAGGATTTGGAAAATCTTTTCCTACCATAATAATTCCACCTCTAGGGCCTCTTAATGTTTTATGAGTGGTAGAAGTTACAATATGGCAATGTTCTAATGCATTATTCAATAATCCTTTTGCAATAAGCCCTGCCGGGTGCGAAATATCTGCCATTAATAAAGCACCTACAGCATCAGCAGCTTTTCTAAATCGTACATAGTCCCAATCACGAGAATAAGCAGAGGCCCCACATATAATTAATTTAGGCTTTAATTCTTTTGCCGTTTTTTCCATGGCATCATAATCAACACGACCGGTTTCACGATTTACACCGTAAAAAGAAGGCTTGTACAATTTGCCTGAAAAATTAACCGGTGAACCGTGTGTTAAATGACCTCCATGAGAAAGATCAAAACCCAAAATAGCATCTCCAGGTTTTAATACAGCAAGCATAACTGCCGCATTGGCTTGAGCACCCGAATGCGGTTGTACATTCGCCCATGTAGCACCAAATAATTGTTTAATTCTATCTATTGCCAACTGCTCAGCTTGATCAACAAATTGACAACCTCCGTAATACCGTTTGCCCGGTAAACCTTCTGCATATTTATTGGTAAAGCAAGAACCCATAGCTTGCAATACTTGCTCGCTTACAAAATTTTCAGAAGCTATTAATTCAATACCTTCTAATTGGCGGTGGTGTTCTTCTTCTATTAAATCAAATATTTGGGTATCCCTTTGCATATTTTTATGAATTGTATATTTATAATTAGGTAAAAACAAACCTAATCATTTTTTTAAAATTATTCTCTGTTAAGAGAAAAAAATACGATTAAACAATTGGTTTTGAGAAGTGCCTTAAGAATAAAAATAGTATTATCCAAAATAAAAACAGCAAATATAACAACACAAAACATGGGGATATTTAGATGCGCTGAGTAATTTAATTAATCTGGAAACTATTTAATTTTTATTTTTGATTTAACAGTTGCATGTTTCGTGCTGAGCAAAAACGACTTAGAAAAAATATCTATAAACAGTTTTTACTAAAATTTAAATCGATTCTAAGTAAAAAATTATTCCTTTCTTACTTTCATATAAATTGTTTTTCCTTCAAGTTTCATTTTTTTAGCGTCTCTCCCTTCTATCACAAATACCAATTCATCATCTGTTACACTTATAATTCTTTGGTCCCATACAAAAAATGAAAGGTGAATTTCTAATACATTAGAAGTAGCATCCTTCCACTCCCATTTACCAAAAACAGGCATACTCAAAGGCATTGCCGGATCTTCACATTTGTATTTTCCATCTTTTTCAAAATATTGATCTGCAATTTTTTTATCAACCTTACTTTTATCACGCTCCCACCATTTTTCAAATAATAATTGGGTATTTATTTCTGTTGAAGATATAGAATCTATTTTATCAGCGTTCTGACATATTCCAAATTTAGTGTTCAAAACTAAAATTAAAAGAAGGGTGTAAAGTTTATTCATCATAAAAAATTTAAGATTTTGGAATATATGTATTAATAACAAGAAATGTAATCACCCAGTAAAATACAACAAGGAAATAGATTGTTAATAATTACACTCCCCTAGTATCTTTTATAGGACACACCTTCAATTATTTATAGTTTAAATTAAGGGCCATTATCTTTTTTCTGCATTAATTAAATAATAAAAATCGGTAAGATATTTTATTTAAGAAACTTGAATTTTGTCAAAAATTTAAAGCTCTTACACAATCTCAATGAAAATCAATATAATACATAAAAATTAAAATCATAAATACGGTTTCCTAAATATTTACTGTAAGAAATTCTGATATACTAAAAAACAAGTTCTTTTTTGTTTTATGTAATAAGAATAACTTGGTACCAACTATGCCCCCCCCTATCTACCCTGGCATAGCAACTCGTATCGTATTTTAAGCATATAGGAACTTAGTTTAAGGAATCTTAATACAGGATTTTGTTCTAAAATTTAATTTATTTAAAAAACAATATGTATAATTTAATGCAAGCTTTAATAGATGAAAAAATAAATTTTTCACTATTTACAAAACAAATAATTGAAGAAATTTCGGAGCAGAGATTAAAAAAACTATTACGACATGTTCTTACGCATTCTCCATTTTATAAAAGCTACTATTTAAATGTTGGTGTAACATTAAAACACATAAACGAGGTTACAATAAAAGATTTGCCTTTTGTATCAAAATCCTTATTGATGGAAAATTTTGATTCGATAATTTGTGATCAAGATATAACTCACAAAAGTATTCAACAATATTTTTCAAACGGATTTAATTACAAAGAATGGTATAAAAATACTTATAAGGTATTAAAAACATCAGGAACTACAGGTAAGCCTGGCGTTTTTATTTATAGTAAAAGAGATTGTGACACCCTCAAATCGGTATTAATAAATAGAGCAACTAAAATAAAACCTTCAATAGGAAAAAAAATTAAAATAGCTTCAATATTTGATACGGATGATTTTCATGCAGGAATTTCAATGAGTGGAACTGCACCAGAATTGTTCTACAAAATATTTCCTATTGCCATTAACCAACCTATAAGCAATACGATTAAAATGCTTAATGATATTCAACCTGATATATTGGGGGGATATGCCTCTGGTGTTTATATGGTAGCAATAGAACAACTAAAAGGTAATTTAAAAATAAGGCCTTTAGAAATTACGTGCACAGGAGAATTACTTACGAATAGCATGAGAACAACCATTTTTAAAGCCTTTGGTAAGTTCCCTACAAATGTTTACGCTGCTTCTGAATCTTTATGTATTGGACAAAGTTGTGAAAATGGGAATATACATATAAACGAAGATTGGCATATAATTGAATCGCCAAAAGATTTAAAATATATTGACGACAATTATTTAAATGAACAGTGTTTTTATTTAACTAATCTATTCAATTACACATTCCCTCTTATTCGATACAAAATGGAAGATAGGGTTGAACTTAGTTCAGAAAATTGTTCATGCGGCAGCCCATTTCATCACCTTAATTTACTTGAGGGACGAACCGAAGATGTATTAACGTTTGAAACAAATGGTTCTTCTGAAATTTTATTTCATTCTATTATAGTAAAGTTATTGATTCCGGGTATTGAACGTTTTCAAATTGTTCAATATGATATGAATAAATTATTAGTAAATGTTTGTGTTAACAACAAGGTAAACAAAAATGATATTTATCAAAAAGTTAATGATGAGATGAATGAAATACTTACATTCAAAGGGCTTAAAAATTTTGTTACGTTTTCGATTCAATTTAGTGATTTTATAAGTAATGATGTTCGTACCGGAAAATTTCGATACATCATTCCCTATCAAAAATACATTACAACTAAAAAAGAACATGCTATTTTAGTTTAATATCTATAAAAATGGAAACAAAAGTAACGCTTGATAATCCTATCTCAAAAATTATACAATCTGATCAAATAATCCTTAATTCTTATTCAAAAAATATTACCGGGCTTACTAAACAAATTGGTGGCATTGCATTTCCTTCGTCTCCAGAAGAAATAATAAATCTTGTAAAGCACGCAACTAAAAACAATTTATCTCTTTACCCAATAAGCAAAGGAAAAAATTGGGGATATGGATCAAAGTTGCCCGTTACAGATAATTGTATAATTGTTGATCTTTCTAACATGAATAAAATTCATGAAATAAATGAAGAGTATGGTTATGCAATTATTGAACCCGGTGTAACACAAATACAACTCTATAATGAAATTGAGAAAAGAGGTTTAGACTATATTTTAAATTGCACAGGGTCTGCCGATGATACAAGCATTATTGGTAATTGTCTCGAAAGGGGTATTGGTTATTATTCAATGAGGCAGGATGATGTTCTTAATTTTGATGTTATTTTGGGAAATGGAGAAATCATTTCTACAGGTTTTGGAAATGGGAATACAAACATTGATCACATTTGTAAATATGGTATGGGCCCGGGTTTAGATGGACTATTTTTTCAATCTAATTTTGGTATTATCTTAAAAATGACTTTTAAATTAATTCCTAAGCCGGAAAAAATTACAATGATAAGTTGTGGTTTATTAAAAGAAGATAACTTTAATTCCTATATCGATTGCCTAAGAGATTTAAGAAAAAAAGGAATAATAAAATCTCATTTTAGAATAGGAAATGAAAATCGATCTAAATCAACCATTATTCCAATACTTCAAGATATTATTCTTAAACAAGAAGATATCGGTATAGAAAAAGCTCGAGAAAAAGCGAATAAAATTTACGATAAGAATATAAAAACAAAATGGACTGCAATTGGACCCATTTATGGAAATAAAAATGAAGTAAATTCTAATTTATCTGCTATTCGAAAAGTAATGTCGAAATTTGGTTCGGTAGAAATTATTACTGAAAATAAACTTAAATTTTCAAAAGAAATTTTAAATGCTTTTCGTTTTATCCCTGCATTTCGAGATAAACTTTACTTACTAAATGCAGTAGAACCTTTAATCAAATTATCTTTTGGCGTTCCTACAAGTGCAGCTTTAAAAAGTATTAATTATTTTTCACAAGATAAATTAGAATCTAGCATTGATCCGGATTCGCAAAAATCAGGCCTATGGTTTGTTGCGCCTATAATACCATTTAACAACCAACATGCAGATAAATTAAATGCTTATCTGGATTCTATTTCCAAAAAATATCGTGTAGAATGTTTCATTTCAATGAATATGGGAACTGAAAATTATTTACAATGTGTTATCAATATTTATTTTAATAAAGAAAATAAGAATGAGCTTGATAATGCTTATGCTTATAAATCTGAATTATTTGATTGGTTACTTGAGCAGGGCTATTATCCCTATCGCGTAGGAATAGATGATATGAATAAAATTATAAAGCCAGATCATACCTACTGGAAACTAGTTCATAATCTTAAAAAAGTACTTGATCCTAACAATATTATTGCCCCTGGTAGGTATAATTTTTAATGTCAATATTGCCTTATTTCTTTATGGCCACCATTAAACCATCACGAATAGGCAAAAGCACATTTTCTACACGAGTATCATTTAATACTTTTTTATTATATTCTAAAATGGCTTTAGTGTCTTTATCGTTTGGCGCAAGAGGTTCAATTACTTTTCCACTCCAAAGCACATTATCGGCAATAATAAAACCTCCTTTTTTTACTTTGTCAAAAACCAGGTCGTAATAATTACTATAGTTTTCCTTATCAGCATCAATATAAACTAAGTCAAATTTGGCATCAATTTGCGGAATAATATGCAATGCATTTCCTATATGAAGTTTAATTTTGTTCTCGAAGCCAGCTTTTTTAAAATATTTTAAAATCATTTCTTCTAGCTCGTCATTTATATCAATGGTATGGATCATACCCTCATTTTGCAAGCCTTCTGCCCAACAAATTGCAGAATAGCCGGTGTAAGTACCAATTTCCAACACATGTTTTGGTTTTATCATTTGGCTGAACATTTTTATTGCAGCTCCTTGCAAATGCCCTGCAAGCATTCGAGGCATTAAAATTTTAGCGTAGGTTTCTCTATTTAATTCTTTTAAAACTGAAGCTTCTTCTTTTGTATGTGCAACAACATATTCTTCGAGTTGGGCAGGTAAAAAATCCATATTATTTCTTATTTAAAATTACCATTAAGATCTGCCTTGTTCTTGTAATAAACTTGAATAATGTTTTAAAGAACGAAGTAAAAGAGCCATTACTGCTGATACACATACCATAATAAGCAAAATAGCATTCATACGCCATTGGCCATACAAAAAATATGTTCTAAACACATCTACAAAACAAAAACCAAGTACGGTAGCTAAAACACCTGAATATTCTCGCCTTAAAACACTTTTAAATGAAAAGGGAATAGAAGAACGTACATATCTTTTAAATGAAGGAATAAAAGCCGGCACCTTCATTGACCAATCTAAATATTGATGACCAAATTTACGTTCTAAAAAACGTTCTTCGGCAAACATAATTCTTTCGTAATAGAGCCAATAGGCCAATGTTACAATAATAACAAACGAAATATTGTATGTAAACAGTACAATTCCTATCCACATTAAGTAATTACCCAAATAAAGTGGATGCCTAAGAATCGAATATATTCCGGAAAAATTTAATTGCTCGGCTACTTGTTCATTGGTATTTCTGCCTGAAGTTCCCCTAGGAGTTGTGCCAATTGTATATGCCCTTATAAGAAACCCTAAGAAACTCAAAATTACTGCTATAACTAGTAAACAATTTTGATAATATAAAGCCTGATGAAGATAATCAGTAAAATAAATTACCGGTACAGCAACAATAAATAGTAATATTGGAATTTGTCCGCGATAGCGAAACAAAAAATTACCTTCGGTTTCAAATGAATGAATTAAAGCCACAAAATCTAGTTGTTCGTTATTAGTTGTTGGTTATTAGAATCATTAAATTAAAAAACGCTGCCATTCACATTAAATGAATAACAGCGTTTTGTTAAAGTTTTTTATAATAATCAATTAATCAACCCAACCTTTAGCCCGGGCCTCTTTTAAACAGGTATAAATACCTTTTTTATTAATATTTCTTAATCCTTCGGTAGATACTTTTAAAGTAACCCATTTATCTTCTTCTGGCACAAAGAATTTTTTCACTTGAAGATTAGGAAGAAACACTCTTTTGGTTTTAACATTAGAATGTGATACTCTATTTCCTCTTAAAAGCGACTTTCCGGTAATTTGACAAACTCTAGACATAATTTTAATTATTTAGCAAGACTACAAAGTACGTGAATATATTTTTATTATTCAAATTTAGCTATTACTTATTTACTATAATATCAGGTGTAGTGATGGTATCACTGTGATTTAACGCTCTATCAACAATATACACTTCATAACGGATAGTATCATAAATAGAAAAAGGGTTATTGATATACAAATCAACTGCTATATTGCCTTGAATTCCCTTTTTTGATCCATCGGGAGTTAGATTGGGATACCTTCCATTATTAGATGGCGTAAGTACAACTTCATTGTATTCTCCATTTTGTTTTTCATAATACCTAATAAATATATTATAGTAATAAATGCTTGCAGTATCATAAGGAGGATCTGTTTGAGTATCATCTAAACCTAAATCTCCATCTCCATCAGTAAAAGAAAAAAGCAAAGTACCTTTGTCATCTACACCACTTGTAGTAGGTATTTTAGTAAAACTTACAAATTTAATATGAGGTTCGATGGGATAGTTTTGAAATTGAATGCAAGAGGATAGGCCTGCTAACACAGCAAATGCAAGAATAGTTACTATTTTTACTTTTTTAAGCATAGAATTGTAAATATAAAGTTCAAAGTTTAAAGTTCAAAGGATTTACCGGTTTTTAGCAGATGTAGTGCAAACAGTTGCTAATTGATCCTTTAATAAAATGCAATTGTTCTATTGTTGAATTATTAAATTGCTAGGCATCAATTAATAGTATTTGTAAGATAACTATTTAACAATGCTAACAATTTAACCATTTAGATAGTATAGCTCTTAGCTTTTAGCAATATGATTAACAAATTAATAAATAGTATTTTTTGTATTAAAGACGGTATTTCGTTTGAAAAGGTTGCTTTGGAAATTTTTCATTATCAAAGTAAACACAATTTGGTGTATGCTGAATATATAAAGCTCTTAGGTATAAACTATAAAAAGATAAACACAGTAAATGATATTCCCTTTCTTCCAATAGAACTTTTTAAAACCCATAGCATTATTTGTTCAGATAAACCCGAACAAAAAATTTTTACCAGTAGTGGAACTACAGGGTCTACTTATAGCAAACATTATGTTGCAGAACTTGGCATTTATGAAGAAAGTTTTAAAAAAGCATTTCAATTATTTTATGGAGATATAAAAAAGTATTGCATTATTGGCTTACTACCCTCTTATCTAGAACGAGAAGGCTCCTCACTGGTTTACATGGTAGATTCTTTAATTAAGGAAAGTGGTAACGCTAATAGCGGGTTCTATTTGCATAATCTTGATGAATTAATTGAAAAACTTGATGTGCTTGAAAACAAACAACAGACTACCCTTTTAATGGGTGTTACTTATGCCTTATTGGATTTGGCAGATAAAATTAAAAAGCCCTACAAAAATTTGATTGTTATGGAAACCGGTGGGATGAAAGGAAAAAGGCAGGAGATGACGAGAGTTGAATTGCATGAAATTTTATCTGAAAAATTTGGTCTAAGCTCGATACATTCTGAATACGGCATGACAGAACTTTTATCTCAAGCTTACTCAAAAGAAAAAGGAATATTTAAATGCCCACCTTGGATGAAGGTAATGGCTTATGACCCTAATGATCCACTTGATATTTTAGACACCAATAAAAGCGGAGGCATTAATATTATTGACCTGGCAAATATTCATTCTTGTTCTTTTATTCAAACGAGAGATTTAGGTCATGTATATGTAGATGGCTCCTTTGAAATTCATGGCCGTTTTGATAATAGCGATATTAGGGGATGTAATTTGATGATGGGTGATTAATACAAAACCCTAAACCTAATTGTGTTTTTAATTTGTTTAAGATCTCGAATAACATCGTGGTTGTATTTTTTGTTGATGTCGGTAATTAAATAACCAATTTGCTCATTGGTTTTGAGGTATTGCCCTTCGATATTAACATTGTATTTGGCAAGCACACTATTAATTTGCGCCAACATTCCAGGAACGTTTTCATGAATATGAAGGAATCTGTGCAAGTGCGGAAAAGTTGGTAATTGTATATTGGGGAAATTTACACTGGCAAATGAATTTCCGGTATTGATGTAATCCATAATACGAGAAGGAACATAATCGGCAATATTTTTTTGGGCTTCTTCAGTGCTACCACCAACGTGAGGGGTTAAAATAACATTGGGTAAACCTTTTAATTCCGTTTCAAAATTAGTTGAATTAGCATGTGGTTCTTCAGGAAAAACATCTACCGCAGCACCTTTTACTTTTCCACTTTTAATATTTTCTGCCAATGCTTTTACATCAACCACAAAACCTCGACTTAAATTTAAAAACACCACACCATCTTTCATCATTTTAAATTCCTTCTCTCCTATCAAATTTTTATTGGCTTTATTTCCATCAACATGAATGGTAAGAATATCTACTTTCTTTAATAAATCTTTTAATGAATCACATTTATGGGCATTGCCTAAAGCCAATTTTTCTACTACATCATAATAATGCACTTGCATACCCAATGATTCAGCCATAACAGAAAGTTGAGAGCCAATATTTCCATAGCCAATAATGCCTAATTTTTTTCCACGTATTTCTGCACTATGGCTGGCAGATTTTTCCCAAATACCTTTGTGAACATTTGCGCTTTGATCAAAAGTTTTACGCATAAGCATAATCATTTCTCCCAATGCTAATTCAACAACTGAACGTGTATTGCTGTATGGCGCATTTAAAACACAAATACCTTTATGTGTACATGTTTCCAAATCAATTTGGTTGGTACCAATACAAAATGCACCAATGGCCATTAAGCGATCGGCATGGTCTAATACTTTTTTTGTGATTTGCGTTTTTGAACGAATACCTAAAATTGAAACCCCTTTCACGGCTTCGCAAAGTTCAGCCTCAGTCAAACTCTTTTTCATTACTTGTACTTCATAACCTTCGCTTCTGAATAGTTGTACAGCATCGTCATGTACATTTTCTAACAACAAGGCTTTTATTCTATTTTTAGGATAGGAAATAGACATGGGTAATTTATTTACGTACAAAAACTCATCAAGACTTGGCGTAATGTGATCAGCCTTTTTTAAAATATTTTCGCGAGCTATATTTTCAGTATACGCAAAAAACTTATGCGCTAGGCCGGCTTCTTTCATTACATAATCAGAATAACCATCTCCAATAACATATACTTCTCCGGGCAAATGAATAGCTTTTAATTGATCTATTTTGCCATTGTGTTTTGAAAGTAAATTTTTGGTATCAAAGCCAATGATGTTTCCCTTTTTATCGTACTTAAATGTATTGGCATAAACACGTTTTGCTTCAATATTATATTGCTTTACAATAGGATCGATAAATTCTTTAAAGCCGGCAGAAATCACGTAAATAGCTGCTGCATTTCTTTTAAAAAAATCTTTATTTCTACTTATAGAAGGGGATATTTTTTTCTTTAATCTTTTTACAAGAATTTCTAAATGGTCTTTATGTGCATGTAGCAATTGTATTCTTTGTTCAAGCGATTGTGTAAACGATATTTTTCCATCTATACCTAAATCGGTAATCTCTTTTATTTTTTGAATGATTTTATTTTTCTCAGCATTTTTTTTGAGTGCAATTTCAGCTAATTCTTCAAAAGCTTCTACTTGGGTAAGTGTGCTATCAAAGTCAAATACATAATGCGTTTGTTCTTTAAGGATCGTAGCCATTTTTGAGACTGATTTAGATTTATTGTAAATTAAATCATTGCTACGATTTTATGCAAGCATTGGGGAGGAATTCCTAGCAAAAAATTTAAGCAGCTTTTCTTTCTTCTCCTTCTTGCTCATTATCTTCTTTTATATTGACATCTGAAGTATAAAGTGGAATAATTTGAGCTTCCTTATTTTCATCAACAGCATACTTATTATAAGCAAAATCAATTGAAGATTGAGGTAAATAATTAGGTTGAAATTGTGGTAATACTTCTTCTGCTCTATAATAAAATGCATAAAATATTCCGGTTATGCTTCCCATTAAGTGTGTTTCCCACGATATGCCTGCACTTGTTGGAAACACGCCCCACATCAAGCCTCCATACATAAAAACCATTAATAATGATAATGACAATAATCTCATATCAAGCCTGAATACACCACTAAAAAACAAAAAACTTACTATGCCGTAAATTAATCCACTTGATCCGATATGATAAACGGGTCTTGCTACCATCCATACCAATACTCCTGAAACTAAATAAATACCTATAAATGCACGTAATGCAATTTTATCGTATATATAAATTAAACAAGCTAATAGAAAGCACATTGAAAAAGAATTAGATGCTAAATGATTAAAATCAGCATGAATTAATGGTGCAGTTAATACACCTTTAAAACCAACCAACTCACGAGGTAAAATGCCAAAAGTAGCAAAGTCCATATTAAGCAATGACTCAATTAATTTTATTTGCCACATTAAAAGCAAAAATGCAGAGGAGAAAAATAAACTCCTTGATATTTTATGTAATTCTTCATTCATACAAATTCGTATTAGTCCCAACACGAGAAGAAACCCGGAATCATAAACCGTGTACTCTTATTTTTAAGGATTTTATACTATCTATACGTAATAATTACAAAATGGTTACATAGCCTATTAAAAATTAGTAAGTATCTTTACAAAAAACTATTTATGACTTCAAGAAATGAACTTCAAATTGCTTTTAGAGGAGCAATTAAAGACTTAGAATCAACAATTTATGTATTAAGCGAAGAGCAATTTTTTAACAAGCCTAATGCTGAAAAATGGAGCATTGCCGAAAACGTGCAACATCTTATTCTATCTGTAAATCCTATAAATATTGCATTATCAATGCCCTTAGTTTTGTTAAAAGTATTTGGATCAACAAAGCACAGTAGTTCTTATGATGATATAGTTGCTTTGTATCAAACAAAATTGACTGAAGGGGCAACAGCTTCTCTCCCTTTTATTCCAAGAGGTGTTAATACAAATGGCGACAAAACACAAATGCTAAATTCTTTATCTAAAGCCTATCAAAAATTAATCAATCTATTTGGAGAATTAGACGAAAACCAATTAGATGAATATTACTTACCCCATCCTATTCTTGGAAAATTAAACATTCGAGAGATGCTTTATTTTACTTTATATCATGTTAGGCATCACCATGAAATAATAAAGAGATAACACCTCTCCCTAACCCTCTCCAAGGAGAGGGAAGTTTGGATTTTTTTTATTTTTTAGTATACGTGGAAGTTATAGTATCGTGATCTGCTCCATCGTAAGAATAATAGGTAAAACTTAATGAGCTCTCAGAATTTTTTGTACCACTTCCGGAAATGGTATACCCATCAATAGTTTGAGAAGAAATTGAAATATTGTCTCCACTTAAAGTAGCGGTTACTTTATTATTATATCCTAAATCATAAAAATTTTCTAAATATATTTTATTCTCATTACTTGCATCAGTTGTTATATTAACCTCATAAGGATTGGTGCTTCCATAAACAACACTTGTCTCAGAACAAGACCATGTACCGTCAAGAGTAGTAGTTTCGTCTTTAATACAAGATGCAAAAAACAATAATGATGCTATTGTTAAATAATGAAGTTTTTTCATAAATAATTTTGTTTAAAGTTTAAAGATTCAATGTTCAAAGTTTTACTCTATACTTTGTATTCTTAGTCTTTCCAATACCCCAATCAATTCTACATTCTTAATTCTCCATTTATTTCAATCTCTCTTTTAAATCCAATCTGTGTTTACGTGCTGTGTCTTTTGCAATATCATAACCAGCATCGGCATGTCGAATAACACCCATTGCAGGATCGTTATGCAAAACACGTTTTAATCTTTTATCTGCATCTTCTGTTCCATCTGCAACAATTACCATGCCAGCATGAATGGAATAACCAATTCCAACACCACCACCATGATGTACAGAAACCCAAGATGCACCACCGGCAGTATTAATCAATGCATTTAAAATTGGCCAATCGGCAATGGCATCTGAACCATCTAGCATGCTTTCTGTTTCTCTGTTGGGTGATGCAACAGAACCCGTATCCAAATGATCGCGCCCAATTACAAGTGGTGCTTTTACTTTTCCATCACGCACCAATTTATTAAAAGCCAATCCTGTTTTTTCGCGCTCGCCTTGCCCCAGCCAGCATATACGCGCAGGTAAACCTTGAAATGCAATTTTTTCCTGCGCCATTTTTATCCAGCGTTTTAAGCTTTCATTTTCAGGAAATAATTCGAGAATTAATTTATCTGTTTCATAAATATCATTTGGATCGCCTGATAATGCTGCCCAACGGAAAGGGCCTTTGCCTTCGCAAAAAAGCGGACGAATATAAGCAGGCACAAATCCCGGAAATGCAAATGCATTTTTGAGGCCTTTAGCAAATGCTTGTCCGCGTAGGTTATTGCCATAATCGAAAGTAATACTACCACGTTCTTGTAATTTGATCATCAACTCAACATGCTTTACCATGCTTTGCATGGATAATTCAATATACTGATCAGGATTTTTTTCTCTTAAGGTATTGGCTTCTGCAATGCTTAATCCTTGTGGTACATAACCAACCAAAGGATCGTGGGCAGAAGTTTGATCCGTTAAAGTATCGGGCGTAATATTTTTTTTCAATAATGCTTCTAATAAATCAATCGCATTGCATAAAACACCAATAGAAAGTGCTTCTCCTTTTTGTTTTGCTTCTAGCGCCCATGCAATTCCTTCATCTATCGATGTAGTCATTTTATCGAGGTAGCGTGTTTCTAATCTTTTTCTAATGCGCCATTCTTCTACTTCTGCGGCAAGGCAAACACCCTCATTCATGGTAATGGATAAAGGCTGTGCACCACCCATACCTCCCAAGCCTGCTGTTACAGATAAGGTTCCTTTTAAAGAACCTCCAAAATGTTTTTTGGCTAATGCCGAAAAAGTTTCATAGGTTCCTTGAACAATACCTTGAGAGCCTATGTAAATCCAAGAACCTGCGGTCATTTGTCCGTACATAGTAAGGCCTTTGGCTTCTAGTTCTCTAAAGTTTTTCCAATTAGCCCAGTGCGGCACCAACATAGAATTAGAAATAATTACTCTTGGAGCATCTTTATGTGTTGGTAAAATACCAACAGGCTTACCGGATTGCACAAGTAAAGTTTCATCTTCATTTAAATCTTTAAGGGCTTTTACAATTAAATGAAATGCTTCAGGATTACGAGCGGCCTTTCCAGTACCTCCATAAACAATTAAATCTTCTGGCCTTTCTGCAACATGAGGATCAAGATTGTTTAATAACATTCTTAATGCGGCTTCTTGTACCCAGCCTTTGCAATTTAATTTTGTTCCTGTGGGAGTTTTTAATTGAGAAATATCGAGTTTGGTAGTAGTGGTCATACTTTGCAATTTTAATGCAAAGATAAGTTTTCTATTTTTTATTACCTCACCCTACCCCTCTCCAAAAGGAGAGGGAGAGCTTGGAATTATTTTAAGTGAGGCTACTCACAATAAACTCTCTATTGAGGCGAGCTATATTTTCTAATGAAATTCCTTTAGGGCATTCCACTTCGCAAGCACCTGTATTGGTACAATTTCCAAAACCTTCGGCATCCATTTGTTTTACCATGTTTTGAACACGTTCCTTGGCTTCTACTTTACCTTGAGGTAAAAGAGCAAGCTGAGAAACTTTTGCTGAAACAAATAACATAGCAGATGAATTTTTGCAAGTAGCCACACAAGCTCCACAACCAATACAAGCAGCTGCATTAAAAGCGGCATCAGCATCAGGTTTAGGAATAAGCATGGCATTGGCATCAACAGCAGAACCCGTATTTACAGAAACAAATCCTCCGGAGGTAATCACACGATCAAAAGCAGAACGGTCAACCACTAAATCTTTGATTACCGGAAAAGCCACTGCACGAAATGGTTCTACCACAATGGTATCTCCATCTTTAAAGGCACGCATGTGCAACTGGCAAGTGGTTGTACCCGTCCATGGACCATGCGCACGGCCATTAATATACATGCTACACATACCGCAAATACCTTCGCGACAATCATGATCAAATGCAATGGGTTCTTCACCTTTTGTAATTAATTCTTCGTTGAGTACATCAAATACTTCAAGAAATGACATATCGGTAGAAATATCTTTTACATCGTACGTTACAAGTTTACCTTGTTCATTGGCGTTTTTTTGTCGCCATACTTTTAGGGTGATGTTCATATTATTCAATTTGAAAATTTGGTAATTTGAAAATGAGATAATTTAATCTCTTTTCAAGCCTTTAACTATTATCTTTTGATTTTGGCCAAAGCCAATTCATTTATTGTTTATCAATTATCTTTCAATTTCACCTTATTTACCCATTCCTAAAACCTTATCCTACCTCATATTCTAACTTCATAGGTTGAGGAAGTTTTTTAGATGCTTGTAATATTTCAATGCCCACAATAGTGCCAGAAGCTGAATAATCTATTACAATTCCAGGTTTATCTTCATCACTTTCTTTCACCTTTTCGGAGGTAAGCATGATATATAAAATATCAGTTTCTTTATCATATTTTACCTTCATAGTATTTACTAATTTTAGATGTTTTATAAACTGGTACTATCAAGTTCGGTATTTTATTCGAATTTACGAAAACACGAATGAGATAATTACCCTCATCCAAATATGGAATAATAGACTGATAAATACTCATCCCATCTTCTTGCTTTATTTCATCTGGGTTCTCTAAAACTTTCATGACAATATCTTTTGATACATCACGAATTATCATTTGCTCAAGTGCATGCTTAGAAAACTCAAAATTCATTTTTCAATCCTCGTTTATTTATAACTCCTCTACGCCAGATTAATTGAACTAAAATTATCTGCGGACCATTTTCCTGACGTCAGGAAAATGATCAGACTCCTTTATTAATTCATCAGCCAATTATTTACTTATAAAAATTCATTCTGTTTTTTTTCAAACCAATCTTCACCGTATATCTTATTTATAATTCCCACTACTTTAATGTTATTTTTTAGTTCCTCCTCACTTGGGCCAACACAACCCATACATATCATTTCGAATCCATAAAGATTTTCCGTTTCTTTAAATTCAGGACAGCCAGCAAATCCTCCTTGAACATAATATTTTAAATTGTGCGCTGCCAATAGTATAACTTTAGCAGAATCCACTTGACCATATCCTAGTTTTCCAATAAGTACACAAAAAATAAATACAATTAAGATTCTACACATATTTTACTTAGATTATTCACTCATCAATTTATTCTTAAAATCTTCAATTTTAATAGCTCTTATTTTAGGAAATACATTTTTTTCAAGAATATTAAAGTGTTTATCATTTGTAATTAAAAAATGTGCATTACTTGCAAAAGCACAATCAGCAAATTTATCATCATCAGGATCGGCAGTAATAAGTTGAAATTTATAATAGACAATAGTAGCGTATACATTTTCTAACTCCATTAAAATTCGAATAACAGATTGAGCTGTTTCTACACCTAAACGATGTTCTATTTTTTCTTCATACTCATTTAAAATTTCATTGGTAATAAATACATCAAGTTCTTTATCAATAATTGCTTTGTACAACCAATGGTATTTAGAATATGAAGGTATTGCAACCAACAATGCGTTCGTATCAACTACTATTCGTAATCTATTGCCCATCTTCATTTAACCACTTATCCATATCTTCATTTGTAAGCCCTTTTTCATTCCACGCTTTATTGGCTAAATCAATGGATTTTTTCGCATAGAACTGGGCTAATTGATCTTTCAATTCTTTCAAATCATTTTCTGACAAATTAGTTGAATACAGCTTTAAAAGTTCAAGCTGAACATTGGTTAAAGGAGCATTGTTAGACAACATATATTTTAATTTACATTTTTCAATTAATGAATTGGTTTCATCTGCTAGCCAGCTAATTATTTATAAGATCTTGCCGCAATCTTAATCGCTTCAAATTTTAATTCTTCTTTATGTAGTTCAAATTCGCCAACAGCTTTAAACTCCCATGCAGCTACATATTTAAAATTATCGTCATCGCGTTTTGCTTCGCCTTCTTCTGTTTGTGATTCTTCACGAAAGTGACCTCCGCATGATTCTTTGCGTTGCAATGCATCTAAACACATTAATTCTCCTAGCTCAATAAAATCTGCAACACGGCCTGCTTTTTCTAATTCTGTATTAAATTCATAAGCAGAACCGGGCACACGAAGATCTTTCCAAAATTCTTCACGCAATGCTTTTATTTCTTTTATAGCTTCTATTAATCCTTTTTCATTACGCCCCATCCCACATTTATCCCACATTATTTTTCCTAATTTTTTATGAAAGTGGTCAACAGATTTTGTGCCTTTAATACCCATTAATTTATCAATTCTATCATGCACTGCTTTTTCAGCCTCAGCAAATGCTTCATGATCGGTAGAAATGGCTTTGGTACGAATTTCATTTGAAAGATACGCCCCAATTGTATATGGAATAACAAAATAACCATCGGCCAAGCCTTGCATGAGTGCAGATGCACCCAAGCGATTGGCTCCATGATCAGAAAAATTAGCTTCTCCCATTGCATATAAACCCGGAATGGTAGTCATTAAATTATAATCAACCCAAAGTCCACCCATTGTATAATGCACAGCCGGATAAATACGCATGGGTGTTTTATATGGATTTTCTCCCGTAATTTTTTCATACATCTCAAAAAGATTTCCATAACGCTCTTTAATCATGTGTTCGCCTAAGCGTTGAATAGAAGAAGAAAAATCGAGATATACAGCCATTTTAGAAGCGCCTACTCCATAGCCTTCATCACATCTTTCTTTAGCAGCACGCGAAGCCACATCTCTTGGAACTAAATTTCCGAAAGCAGGATACCTTCTCTCCAAATAATAATCTCTTTCTTCTTCAGGAATATCGCTTGGTTTACGATCATCACCTTTTTTCTTAGGAACCCAAATACGTCCATCATTTCTTAATGATTCACTCATCAAAGTCAATTTCGATTGATGATCACCCGAAACTGGAATACATGTAGGATGAATTTGTGTATAACAAGGGTTTCCAAAAAAGGCTCCTTTTTTATGGGCTTTCCAAGCTGCAGTAACGTTACTTCCCATTGCATTGGTAGAAAGAAAAAACACGTTTCCATAACCACCTGTACAAAGTAAAACTGCGTGTCCGAAATGACGTTCTAATTTTCCTGTAACCAAATCACGAGCAATAATGCCTCTAGCTTTTCCGTCAATCATCACCACATCCAACATTTCGTGACGGGTATAAGATTTTACCGTACCTGCATTTACTTGTCGTTGTAATGCGCTATAAGCACCTAAAAGCAATTGCTGGCCGGTTTGACCGGCTGCATAAAATGTACGCTGTACTTGCGTACCACCAAATGAACGGTTCGATAATACACCTCCATATTCACGCGCAAAAGGTACACCTTGTGCTACGCATTGATCAATAATATTAGCACTTACTTCTGCTAGGCGATATACGTTGCCTTCTCTTGCTCTATAATCGCCACCTTTAATGGTATCATAAAATAAACGGTAAGTGCTATCACCATCGTTTTGATAATTTTTTGCAGCATTAATTCCCCCTTGGGCTGCAATACTGTGTGCCCTACGAGCAGAATCTTGAAAACAAAACACCTTTACTTTGTATCCCATTTCTCCAAGAGAAGCTGCAGCCGAAGAACCTGCCAAGCCGGTTCCTACAATAATAATTTCTAAATTTCTTTTATTAGCCGGATTAACAAGAGGAGCTGTTGATTTATACTTTGACCATTTTGTTTCGAGTGGTCCTTCTGGAATTTTTGCGTCTAACATAATATTATTGTTTTATGACCTCACCCTAACCCTCTCCCAAGGGAGAGGGAGGTTTGGAATATTTTTTGAAGAATTATTTGATAATATTAAAATACATTGCCAATGGCATTAAAGCGAAAATTAATGGTATTATGATTGAAAAACATAATCCAACGTTTTTAATGATTGGTGTATATTTAGGATTATTCCATCCCATTGTTTGAAATGCTGATTGAAAACCATGCATAAGATGATATGATAATGCAATCATAGATAAATCATACACAACAACCCACCACCAATGTTCAAAAGTTTCTTTCATTTCATCATAAAGAGTAGGCTCATCCAAACCTGTAAAACGAGTTTCAACCCAGAAATGATTGAGATGAATAATTAAAAACATTAATATCAACAAACCCAAAATAGGCATGGAGCGCGAATACCATTTACTATTATGATTTTCTCCACTTACTTGATATTTTACAGGGCGAGCTTTATCATTTAATCTGGCTAACATTAAAGATTGAAAAATATGTGCTATAAGACCTAAAAATAGAACTACTTCCATAATGCGGATGATAATGTTGGTAGCCATAAATTCTGCGGCAGCATTAAACAATAACCCACCATCATTTACAAAAATGCATGCATTAATGGCACAATGCACCACCAAAAAACTAATTAGAAATAGCCCTGTAATGCCAACAATAAATTTGCGGCCAATGGAAGAAGTAAAAAAATCAGCGAAAGTAGATTGTGCCATCTTTATAAAAATTTATCTTAAAAAAAATTAACTTTGTTAAAAATCAAAACAAATGTAAATTTTTAGAACTATTATATCAAGTATTAAAATCATACTTCTCAAATAAAATTATATTTATGGCAAACACTCGCTATCTACCAATTGATTCCGCTCTTTTTATTGAAACGCGCAAACGTTTTATTGCAAAACTAAAACCCAATTCATTAGCGGTTTTTAATTCAAATGATATAATGCCTACCAATGCTGATGGCATTATGGCATTTCGTCAAAACAACGATTTGTTTTATTTATCTGGGGTAGATCAAGAAGAAAGTATTTTACTCCTTTTTCCTGATTGCAAAGACGAAAAATACAGAGAGGTATTATTTTTAAGAGAAACCAATGAAGAAATAGCGGTTTGGCATGGAGCTAAATTAAATAAAGAACAAGCTATACAAACTTCCGGAATCAAAACAATATTCTGGCTCGACCAATTTGAGAGTATTTTTAATTTGCTTATGGGGCGTTGTGATCATGTTTATTTAAATACTAATGAACATGGCCGTGCTATAGTAGAGGTAGAAACTAGAGATGCCCGTTTTATTAAATGGTGTAGAGAAAAATATCCTTTGCATCATTATGAACGTTCAGCCATTTTAATGCAACACTTAAGAGCAATTAAAACAAATAAAGAAGTAGAACTAATTAAACATGCTTGTAATATTACAGAAAAAGGGTTTAGAAGAATTTTAAAATTTGTAAAACCGGGTGTTACTGAATATGAAATTGAAGCTGAGTTTAGCCATGAATTTTTAAAAAATCGCTCTAGAGGTTTTGCATACGGACCAATTATTGCATCCGGTGCAGATTCTTGCATTTTGCATTACATTAATAATAACAAAGTTTGTAAAGAGGGAGATATATTATTGTTAGATGTAGCTGCGGAATATGCTAATTATGCTTCTGATCTTACGCGTGCATTACCAGTAAACGGAAAATTTAGTAAACGACAAAAAGAAGTTTACAATGCAGTATTACGAGTAATGAAATTTGCTACAAGTAAATTGATTGTTGGTAATACTGCTACTGAATATGAAAAAGAAGTTGGATTATTAATGCAAGAAGAACTAATAAAACTAGGCTTATTAAAAGCTGATGAAGTAAAAAAACAAAACCATGAAGCCCCATTATATAAAAGATATTTTATGCATAATGCCTCTCACTTCCTAGGTCTTGATGTACATGACGTTGGCAATTTTCAACGCCCATTTGAAGCAGGTATGGTATTTACTTGCGAGCCGGGTATTTATATAAGAGAAGAAGGTTTAGGAATTCGACTAGAAAATAATATTTTAATTACAGAAAAAGGCAATATTGATTTGATGAAGAATATTCCATTAGAGCCTGAGGAAATTGAAGAGTTAATGGCAGAAAAAAAATTAGTGGAAAGTTTATAGAAAAGAACCTACATAAGTGACATTCAAATTTGTCAAGACGACTATTGTCTTGACAAATTTGAATGTCAATAATTTATCTCCTACCCAATGCCTTTAATGTTCTTACATGAGAAACAAAAGCCTGCCTAAAACTTGCATTTTTAATGTAGGGTAAACCAAAATCATAAGCGGTTTTTTCAACAATTACAGAAATGTTTCTATAATGAATATGATTAATATTTGGGAAAAGATGGTGCTCAATTTGAAAATTGAGTCCGCCAACAAACCAGCTTAAAAAACGATTGTTTCTAGAAAAATTAGCGGTTGTGTACATTTGATGCGTAGCCCATTCGTTTTCAATATTTCCATCTGAATTGGGTAATGGCTGAACAAGCCCCTCTACTTGATGCGCCATTTGAAAAACTGTACTCATTATTGCACCTGCAACTAAATGCATGATAAAAAAACCAAGCAATACCTGCCACCAAGCCAAATTTGTTAATAGCAAAGGCAAGCCAATTGTAATAAATAAATAGATTGCTTTTGCAGCAATCATATACATGTATTCTATGGCAGGTTTTACTTGATGTTGTTTTGCAAATCCGGCTTTATTATATGCCCAAAATAATTTGAAATCTCCAACCATTCTATTTATGGTTAGTAGGCTGTATAAGAAAAAAGCATAGATGTACTGAAAACGATGAATTTTCCAAAGTGGGGCATGTTTAGATAAACGAATAATTACCCGTGATTGAATATCTTCATCATAACCATCAATATTGGTAAATGAATGATGCAAAATATTATGTTGAATTTTCCAATTAAAAACATTGCTTCCGAGCGTGTACATACTGCCCCCTAATAATTTATTCACCCAACCTTTGCTTGATGAAGAACCATGTACACCCTCATGCATAACCGACATGCCTATGCCTGCCATGCCTATTCCCATAAGTATAATCATGGGTAGCATTATCCATGCGCTCATGTTTACCGTTAACATTATTATAAATGGTGCTATATAAATAGTCATCATTATAATTGATTTTAAAATTATTTTCCAACCTCCTTTTGGGGAAATCCCTTTTTCTTTAAAATAATCGTTTACGTTTTTTCGCAGAGTAGCCATGTATTGTTGTTTATCTTTATTGATAAACTTTAATGTTTTTGCCATAAAAAATATTTTTTAAAAAATAATTAAAATTTAGAAAGGCTATAAATAACAATAACGCTATAGGCTAGAAGCTCGGGAGGAAAACCTAGAATACAAGAAGCATCTATTGTTTGTAAGGCAATGTAGGTATAATTATTATTAATCTACTATTTTATGAAACTCACCTCATATTAATTGCATGCTTACATATAAAAAATCAATTCTTATAACTTAATTTTTATATGTATGAGATACCCCCTATCAATTGTGAAAATAGCAATTGAAAAATCTGTAAACTGAATTACCTAAAATAAGCTCTACCTATAGATACTCCGGTTGGGTAACTGGTAATAGTAGCATTTTACTTGTAATAATTTCGGCCAATATTTTTTTTAAAACATTCACAAGGAATATCTACCTTTTTCCAAATAGCTTGCTTACTTACAAAAAGGCCACAATCTGCATCTAAATGTGCGGCAATATCAATTTACAATAATAACGTTGTATCCTGTCTATCTCCAAACGAGAAAGAATGAGAATAGTATTTTGTTATTTCTAAAAAACCCTTCTATATTTGTTTATCAACCATAAATTTTAAAACTATGAATTACATCTACAAACTTATTGTTGCAATGGTATTCTTATTTTCATCTTTAAGCTCATTTGCACAATACCTTTATAATAGTTCAGGTAGTACTGCTGGCCGCATTGATGGAAATTATGTGTACAATGCTTCAGGAAGTACTATTGGCAGAATTGATGGTAATTATATTTATGATGGTAGTGGTAGCACAATTGGTAGAGTTGATGGAAATTACGTTTACAATGGAAGTGGAAGTACTATGGGTAGGATTGATGGTAATTACGTTTATGATGGTTCAGGAAGCACATTAGGCAGGATTGATGGTAATTATGTTTATGATTCTTCCGGTTCTACTTTAGGACGCTTTGATGGCGTTGATAAAGAAAAAGCTATTTTATTTTTTTTCTTCTTCTTTTATAACTAAGAACGTTTCATATCATGAATCGAGCCTATAGCTCTATAAAACTCTTGAAACTCAAACTTAAAAATTACTACAGTCTATATTTTAAAAACTTCAAATTATCTTTTCTATTTTCATCAAATAATTTTAAACTAGAAAACAAAACAAATAATTTATGAAATAGCCATGCACCTAACGTGCGCAAACATAATTTTTTCTCGGCAATCCGAAACATTCTTGTAGTTCCTGATGCAGTATAATTTATGAGTGACTTGGGCGACTATCCCAATTACATCATTCCATTTCTTGGAGTTGCAAAAACGTTGGGCATCATCGCTCTCTTTTTTCAAGGAGAGGGATGGAGTGAGGTCATAAAAAATATTTGTATTTTTGTGAATTGAAGGATAAAAACCGCAATTAAAATAAGCGATGGAAGAAAATGAGGATTTTGGATTTAATGAAGAAATAAACGAGGTTGCTGCCAAAATTGACAGCATGCTTGAAGGAAAAGCTCAATATTACTTTGATTTAAGTGATTATGAACGTGTAATTGATTACCATGTTGAAGCCGGGAGTTTTGAAAAAGCAGCCAAAATTATTGAATTAGCAAAAAAACAACATCCCGGATCGGCCGAAATGCTAATACGAGAAGCGCATATTTTAGCATTAAATTCAAACCATCCCAAAGAAATAGAAGCTAGTTTTTTATTATTGGATAAAGCCGAAGCCATTGACCCATCCAATCCTGATATCTATTTAACCCGAGGTTTTGTTCACAAGCAATTAAGCCAATACGAAAAGGCAATAGAGAATTATAAAAAAGCAGCCATCTATTCTGATACTAGGGAGATCGTATTTTTAAATATTGCTTATGCATATAAAGCCATTGAGAAATACGATCAGGCCATTATCTACTTCAAAAAAACATTAGAAGAAAATCCTGATGATAGTGATACATTATTAGAACTTGCCATCTGCCATGATATATCAGGTAAGGCAGAAGAATACATTCCTTATTTAAATCAATTTATTGACGATAATCCTTACAATAAATTTGCTTGGTATCATCTCGGTATTTCATATAACAACAATGGTAAATACGAGGATGCTGTTTCTGCTTATGGCTATGCCATTGCCATTGACGATAAGTTTGGAGCTGCCTATTACAACAGAGCCAATGCTTATGTGAATATGGAAAAATATGATGAGGCCATACTTGATTACAAAAGCAGCGTAAAATACGATGGGCCCGATTCATTAATTTTTTGTCAATTAGGAGAATGTTACGAAAGGCTAGAGAATTACGATAAAGCAATAGAATATTACAATAAATCAATCAAATTTGACCCTGATTTTGCTGATGCGTGGTTAGGAATGGGTATTGTATATGAAAACAAGGGTCTATTAACTGATAGTTTACAATACGTTCGTAAAGCTGTTCATTTAAGTAAAGACAATTCTGAATTTTGGTACATACTTGCCGAAATAGAAAACAAAACCGGAAATATTGATAATGCCAATGCAGCCTACAAAAAAGTATTGGAATTAACACCCGATAATGAAGACATTTGGCTCGATTATTCTAACCTATTTTTTGACCAAGCCGATATTGAAAAAGCCATTGAAATATTAGATGTGGGCATTCAAAAATTTCCTGCTAATGCAGATTATGTTTATAGAATGGTTTGTTATTTAATTTCCAATGGAAAAGAAAAAGAAGCCCTTTCATTTCTAGAAAGAGCATTAGAAATGGATAAAACCCGCTGCGAACAAATGTTTGAATACATGCCTGTCCTAAAAGAAAATCTGAGGGTGATTGAAGTGATTAATGCGAATTCGTAGATTAGGAATTTCTAAAAACTACACTTAAAATTCCTATGTCTATTCTCAAAAACCTCAACCAAGGCCTCCAAAAAAGAATCGCAGAAGGCTCTCTCAGAAATTTATCTGTAAAAAAGAATCTTGTTGATTTTTGTTCTAATGATTATTTGGGATTTGCAAGAAGCCGAGAATTGGATGAGGCAATAACTAATTCTCCTTATTATGGCAACGGGGGAATAGGCTCTACAGGTTCTCGTTTGATAAGTGGAAATTCTGCTTTTGCAGAAGACTTAGAAAACTACATAGCAAAATTTCACAAAGCCGAGGCCGGACTTATTTTTAATTCGGGCTATGATGCCAATGTGGGATTGTTTTCCTGTATTGCAAAAAAAGGCGATACCATTTTATACGATGCATTAATTCATGCCTCTGTGCATGATGGCATGCGCATGGGTATTGCCTACACACATGCATTTAGGCATAATGATGTAAGTCATTTGGAAGAAAAATTAAAAACAGCTCAAGGCAATATTTTTATTGCAGTTGAATCTGTTTACTCCATGGATGGGGATGAAGCGCCATTAAAGGAGATGGCTGCATTAGCAGAAAAATACAATGCTGCATTACTCGTTGACGAAGCCCATGCAACAGGAGTTTATGGCGAAAAAGGAGAAGGGAAAGTTGTAGAGCTTGGATTGCAAGATAAAGTATTGGCCCGTATACATACTTTTGGCAAAGCATTGGGTTGCCATGGAGGTATTGTAATTGGAGATGGAGTGTTAAGAAATTATCTCATCAATTTTGCTCGCTCATTCATTTATACTACTGCATTACCCATGCATTCCCTTATTGCTGTAAAATGTGCCTATGAACTTTTACAAACAGATTATTACAAACAGCAGAAACAAAAATTAGAAAAGAATGTTGAGCATTTTAAAAGTTTGCTATTAGCATGTATAGATAATTATCAAATCGTCCCTTATCCCAAGGGAGAAGGACTGGATGAGGGCATAAAGGCTATAAACTTTGTAGCAAGTTCTAGTCCAATTCAAGCAATTATTATAGAAGGAAACGAAAACGTAAAATCATTAGCCTTAAGTATTCAACAAAAAGGCTATGATGCAAGAGCTATAGTAGGCCCTACTGTACCAAAAGGAAAAGAAAGAATTCGCATTTGTTTGCATAGCTTTAATAGTGAAAAGGAAATAAAAGAATTAGTGACTCTTCTATATTGTCAGTGAAGAATCATTTATAAATAGAGCGAGAACAAATAACCAACAAAATCTCATGTACGCAGTAATTTTCACATCCCAACATTCAAAAAATACAGACGGTTATGCTGAAATGGATTTACGTTTGGAAGAATTGGTTAAAACCATGCCCGGCTTTTTAGGAGTAAATAGTTGTAGAAATGAACAAGGTTTTGGCATTACCATTTCTTATTGGAAAAGTTTAGAAGATATAAAACATTGGAAAACTAATCCCGCACACCAACAAGCCCAACAATTAGGTAAAGAAAAATGGTATCAACACTACAAAATAAAAATCTGTAAAATAGAAAGAGAATATGAGTTCAATTAAAAACTATTTATCACTTATAAAATTTAATCATACTATTTTTGCTTTACCATTTGCATTAATTGGATACTTTCTTGGTTTACAAGCCAGTTTTAAGCATTTTAATATTGTTTTATTTATGCTTGTGTTGTTCTGTATGGTATTTGCCCGAACAGCAGCTATGGCATTTAACCGTTATATTGATAGGGATATTGATATAAAAAATATTCGTACTGCAACAAGAGAAATACCCGCAGGCATTATTACACCTAAATCTGCATTATTCTTTATCATTTTAAATTCATTGTTGTTTGTTATTACAACCTACTTTGTCAACACTATTTGCTTTTATTTATCTCCTATTGCATTGCTGGTAATATTAGGATATAGTTACACAAAACGTTTTACCCATTTTAGTCACATAATATTAGGATTCGGACTTTCTTTAGCTCCTATAGGAGCTTATTTAGCTGTTACCGGCCTATTTAATATCATTCCTATTTTGTTGTCATTGACAGTTTTATTTTGGGTAAGTGGTTTTGACATTATATATGCCTTGCAAGACACAGAATTTGATTCAAAAGAAAAACTACATTCAATACCCGTTTTATTGGGTAAAAAATATGCTTTAGTTTTTTCAGGGGTACTCCATATTATTTGCGCCCTATTTATTATAGGCCTAGGGATTTACAAAGACTTTGAAATTTTTTATTGGTTTGGTGCTTGTATTTTTATTGGTTTGCTTATCTACCAACATTCTTTAGTAAAATACACCGATTTAAAAGATGTAAACCTTGCATTTGCTACAACTAATGGCATGGCAAGCATCGTTTTTGCAATTTTTACCTTATGTGATTTATGGATATTTGGTTCTTAATAATAACCCTCTCCTTTGGAGAGGGAAGGGTGAGGTCTGTTACTGCGCCTTAGTAGTTTTTGTATTGTAATACAACCATCCCGATACTCCTAAGATATAGCACAAGAAAAGTATAAAATAGAATATCGACCAATTTTGAAGAAAATTAATAATTATCCAAATAAAAAATAGAGAAACCAAAGAAATAAGCGTAAAGGCCAAAGCAACTTGCCTATCACTTAAACCTCTATAAGATAAATGGTGCGTTGTATGATCCTTGCCTCCAATAAATGGAGATTGACCTTTTCCAATTCTATTAATAAATACAGTGGTTGTATCAGTAATAGGAATAATAAAAATCAATAATGTTACTATAATTTGTTTGGTAGGATAGGCTGCAATTCCTACAAGGCCGGTATCCGTAAAATTCCAAAAATATTTAACCCCCATGGCCGCTAAAAAAATTCCCAAAAACTGAGAACCCGTATCGCCCATATATAATTTTGATGGATTAATGTTATAATATAAAAAGCCTAGCAGGGCTGATAATACGCCTAAAGAAACAATTAAATGAATGCTTGTATATTCTTTATAGAAAAAGATGATGAGTATAAAACATAATGTAATTACTATTGATACAGAAGTTGTAATAGCATCCATATTATCGAGCATATTGATAGAATTCATAATACCTACTACCCAAAATAAGGTAATAGCATAATTGATATATTCATTAGAAAATAATTGAATATATGTACCTGAAAATATTAATATAACTCCACAAAAAAACTGTACCGAAAATTTAAGAATTGGTTTTGTATTGTAAGCATCATCTGCAAGCCCCATTAAAAAGCCTGCAACACATGAAATAAGAATTCCTGTAAATTGTTTATCATGAAAAATAGCAGCTTGCTCAAAAAACATGGAATAAGAAATAACCGAAAGCAAAAATGTAATAAAAAAAGATATCCCACCTAATGATGGTTTTGAAGATGCGCTCCATCTTACTTGGCCAATATCAGTATCACGAGTTCCTAAATTCTTTGAAAAACGTAAAAAAAGACCATTAATCAAAAAAGAAAAAATAAAAGCAACAATAAAATATACTGAGTAAAGTAAAGTCAAATTCATACACTATGGGCTATGTAGTTTTCTAAAACTACCAAGTGCAAAATTAGAAGTTTTAATCAGAAAAATAGCAATTCATGAGAAAATTATCAACTTTCTATTGTGTAAAAACAAATTGAATAATATTGGCTCCCATTTTCAATGCTTTTTGGCGAATTATATCAGAATCTCCATGTACCTCAGTATCTTCCCATCCATCACCCAAATCACATTCATACGAATAAAATAGTACTAATCTACCTTTATATATAACACCAAAACCCTGTGGCGGCATACCATCATGTTCATGAATTTTTGGAAGGCCTTGTGGAAATTCAAATTTTTGATGATAAACCGGGTGCGAAAAAGGGAGTTCAATTAATTCCGACTCAGGAAATATTTTTTTAATCTGCGGCCTGATAAATTTATCCATGCCATAATTATCATCAATGTGCAAAAAGCCTCCTGCAATCAAATAATTTCTTAAGTTTTCAGCTTCTTGACTTGAAAACACAACATTCCCATGCCCCGTCATGTGAACAAAGGGATAATTAAATATATCAGGACTACCTGCCTCAACCGTTCCAGGTTCTTCTTTTAAATTTGTACCAATATTGGTATTACAAAACTTGATCAAATTAGATAATGAAGTTGGATTAGCATACCAATCTCCCCCTCCATTATATTTAAGCAATGCAATGGTATACGAGGCATTTGGTGAAAAAGAAGCAAACAATAAAAATAAAGTGATAGATAGTAAATATCTTAGCATATTGTAAACTTATTTTTTTGAGTTTTATTTGTTGAATAAATATACTATTTAAACATGATAAATAAATTTCTTGCTACTAAAAAGATCATACTTGCTTCAAAATCTCCTAGAAGACAACAATTATTAAAAGATATAGGAATTCATTTTGAATTAAGAACCAAAGATATTGACGAATCGTACCCCGATCATTTACAAGAAAATGAAGTTGCTCTTTACATTTCACAAAAAAAAGCAGATGCCTTTAAAAATGACCTTAAAGAAGACGAATTACTCATTACTGCTGATACTATTGTTTGTTTAGATAAAGATGTATTAGGAAAGCCTTTAGATTATAACGATGCCGTAAATATGCTTAATAAACTATCGGGTAAAATGCATAAAGTAATTACAGGTGTTTCTCTTGTTTCTATAAATAAAACAGAAAGCTTTTCAGTTACCACTAATGTATATTTTAAATCTTTAAGTGCAGAAGAAATTATTTATTACCTAGGCCATTTTAAGCCTTATGATAAAGCAGGCTCTTATGGCATACAAGAATGGATAGGATACATTGGCGTTGAAAAAATTGAAGGTTCGTATTATAATGTGATGGGATTACCTATTAAAGAAGTGTATGAGGCAATAGTGAAGTTCTCTTGATAAAAAATTCATGGAGAAGAAAAAAAACATTTTATATTTAAGTTCTTGGTATCCTAATCATAATGATCCCACATTGGGCATTTTTGTCAGGCGCCATGCATTATCGGCTTCTCAGTATTGCACAATTACTGTTGTACATGCCTCTTCTTCTAAAAACTGCATTCAAGCACAAACTCAAATTAGTGAGTCAGAAATAAAAGAAGTAATTATTCATTATCCAAAATCAAAAATAAATTGGCTATTTATTGGACGATTAATTGATCAAATCAACTACATAAAATATACCCTTAAAGGAATTGGGAGTACAACAAATAACATTCGTGATTACGATTTGGTTCAAGTGAATATTGCATTTCCTGTTGGCATCATAGCACTACTTTTAAAATGGTTTTATGGATTGTCCTATATTTTGCTTGAACACTGGACAGGCTATCTGCCTTCTGATGGAAATTATCTTAAAAGCAATTGGCTAAAAAAACGAATTATAAAATCAATTGTAAAAAATGCCAAAGCCGTTATAACCGTTTCTGAAGATCTAAGAAATGAAATGCTTAGTCACAAACTAAAAAACAAATACTATATAATATCCAATGTAGTTGACCAAAAAATATTCTATCCCCCTCATCAACTAATTACCTCATCAACAAATCAGCTAATCAACAAATCATCTCATCAGCTAATTACCTCATCAGCTAATCAACAAATTAATATTCTCCATGTTTCAACTTTAAATGATAAACAAAAAAATATTAATGGAATTATTCAAGCTGCTGAAAAATTAAAAAATGAGAGCCTCAATTTTGTATTACATATAGTTGGAGATGGGCCAGAAAAAAAACAATACGAACAATTGTGTGAACAAAAAAATCTACTTCCGCATCATGTAAAATTTTATGGCTTAAAAACCGAAACTGAAATTGCTGAATTAATGAGAAATGCTCATTTTTTGTTACTGTTTAGCAATTATGAAAACTTGCCATGCGTAATGCTCGAGGCTATGATGTGTGGCTTGCCTATAATTTCTACAAATGTTGGAGATATATCAAGACACATTACTATCCAAAATGGCATATTGATTCATCCTAAAAATGAAGAAGAATTGTTAATTGCTATTAAAAATATGATGAGAAATTATTCATTATCTAATAGATATTCAATTGCAAAATACGCAGAAGAAAGATTTAGTATGAATGTAGTTGGAGAGAAATTTCGATCTATTTACCAGAACTCACCGAAAATTTAGCAATTCCTTTAATCAAGGAGCATTCCTTCTCCCTTTGGGAGAAGGCGAGAATGAGGGCTTTTAATTTAGGGCCTTATAATAAATCCCACCATCATATCCGGTGTGATACATCAACCAATCATTTCCAATTTTTGCAAAAGTAGGATCACCACCAATAAATGAATCATCAAAAAGTATATAGGCGCTCCAAGTTTTTCCATTGTCTAATGAATACATATCATAATGGCCAGCATCTTCTTGATTTTGAAAGCCTGCACTCGTCCAAAATCTCAAATGCAAAGTATCGTTCATAAAAAATAATTCGCCACCATCTATATATCCATCAAATGTACTACATCTCCCTTCTACAATAATATCTCCCAAGGTAAAATTAAGTCCATCTGTTGAAGTAGCTGTACGAAATGCCGTTGTTACACTGTTAATTGAATTGCTTTCATATTTTCCGTTTACTGTTTCTCTGTAAACCATCAAATATGTATCATCAGGCAATAGAATAGTTGAAGTAGCCGCTGCAGAAGCTGTATCAATTGGAGGTTTCACTCTCGTTCCGCTCTCATCAGTAAAGTTGATTCCATCATCAGAAATAGCACTATTAATGAGTTGAGCCCTTTGAAAATAAATTCTGTATTTGCCTTCTTTGGTTTTAATAATATCCGGAAAAGTTGCCATGGTTAAAATGGTGTCTTCATCATTCCAGTTTACTCCATCTTTTGACCATGAAGTAAAAACTTCAAAATTATTGTTTGGCACTTCAGGTTTTATGGCATAATACAATCTCCACACACTATCCGATACTTTTATAATATCCGGATCGGCAAATTCACCCACAATTACCAAAGCAGAATCTACAATACTTGTAGAATCTGTAGTATTGGTGTTTTTAGTAGTATTATTGGTATTTGTAGCACTATCTTTTTTACAAGCATTCATAATTGTAATAAAAAAGGCTATCAATAAAATAAATTTAAAAATTGGGTTGGTCATAGATAAGGGGGATTATGCAGAACACGATAAAATTAAGATATTTGCAGGATTAATCATAAACAAAATACAATGAAAGAAGTTACAGTTCAAGAATTAAAAGCTATGCGCGATAGCAAAAAAGACCATCAACTAATTGATGTAAGAGAAATGCATGAATTAGAAATTTGCCAAATAGGTGGGGAGCATATTCCTATGGGAGATGTAATGAACCAGGTAGCAAAAATTTCTAAAGACAAACCCGTCATTATTCATTGCCGAAGTGGTGCTCGTTCAGGTACAGTTATTAATATTTTAGAAAAGGAGTTTGGCTTTACTAATCTCTATAATTTAAAAGGTGGTATTTTGGCTTATGCCGATCAAATTGATACAAGCTTGCAGAAATATTAGACCCCTCCAAGCCTCCCCAAAGGGGAGGAAGCAGTTTAATTTGAGATTTAAAATAAAAATAAATAAATGAACTATTTTGTAACTGGTATTGGTACTGGCATAGGCAAAACTTTTGTTTCGGCAATTTTAACCGAAGCATTAGAAGCTGATTATTGGAAGCCTATACAAGCCGGTAATTTGGATCATACAGATACTGATGTGGTAAAAAATTTGGTGAGTAATACTCAATCTAAATTTCATGCTGAGGCTTTTAAATTAACATCGGCTTTATCTCCACACGAGGCTGCAAATAGGGATGGTATTGAAATAAATCTTGATGAAATCATTCTTCCCCAAACAAACAACAATTTAATTATTGAAGGCGCAGGAGGTTTAATGGTTCCAATCAATTATAAAGGTGATTTAGTTATTGATTTAATCAAGCAATTTAATGCAAGCGTTGTTTTAGTTTCAAAAAATTATTTGGGAAGCATTAACCACACACTTTTATCAGTTGAAGCTTTAAAGAATAGAAACATTCCTATTGCAGGAATTGTATTTAATGAAGATGATAAACTGGGCTCAGAAGAATTTATTTTAAAATATACAGGATTGAAATGTTTATTGAGAATAAAATCTGAAAATAAAATTTCTAAAAAATTAATATTACAATATAAAAACAAGTTTTTTTATCAGAATGCACAGTCATAAAAATTGGGCAAGGTGTAAAATAAAAAAAGCTGCTCAAAATGATATTGAGCAGCTTTTTCATATTCTAAAACAGATTCTTATTCCGCTTTCTTTTTAGCATCTTCAGCCTCTGTCATTTCCTTTTTAAGATTAGAAAGTACTTCTAAATCACCCAATGTAGTTTTCTCAAGTTTTTCATTATTTTTCTTGATAGAATCATTGGTTTCTTTAAACTTAGTTTTCTTAGCTTTTACCTCTACCTCTTTTTCTTCAGCTTTTACTTCTTCATGAATACGAGAATGAGAAACTAAAATTTTCTTACTTTCTTTATTAAACTCAAGAACTTTAAAGTCTAATGCTTCTTCAGCTTTAGCCATTGTTCCATCTTCTTTCTTTAAATGTTTATATGGAGCAAAGCCTTCAACACCATAAGGCAAACCAATAACACCACCTTTATTTTCATCTAATGAAAGAATGGTTCCTTGATGTACGCTACCAACCGTAAAGATGGTTTCAAATACTTCCCAAGGATTTTCTTCTAATTGTTTATGACCTAAACTTAATCTTCTGTTTTCAACATCTATATCAAGAACAACCACATCTAATTTTGCTCCAATAGAAGTAAATTCAGATGGATGTTTGATTTTTTTAGACCATGATAAATCTGAAATATGAACCAATCCATCAATACCTTCTTCTAATTCAACAAAGATTCCAAAATTGGTAAAGTTACGAACCGTAGCAGTATGTTTAGATCCGCTAGGATATTTGCTTTGAATATCAGCCCAAGGATCAGCTTTTAATTGTTTTAATCCCAATGACATTTTTCTTTCCTCTCTATCAAGCGTAAGAATTTGAGCTTCTACTACATCTCCTACTTTTAAGAAATCTTGTGCGCTTCTTAAATGAGACGACCATGACATTTCAGAAACGTGTATTAAGCCTTCTACTCCGGCAGCAATTTCAATAAATGCACCATAATCAGCCAATACAACTACTTTTCCATTTACTTTATCTCCTACTTTCATATTAGGATCAAGAGCATCCCAAGGATGAGAATTCAATTGTTTTAAGCCAAGAGCAATTCGCTTTTTAGCCTCATCAAAATCAAGGATAACCACATTGATTTTTTGATCTAATTTAACCACTTCTTCAGGATGGTTGATACGTCCCCAAGAAAGATCAGTAATATGAATAAGACCATCAACACCTCCAAGATCAATAAACACACCATAAGAAGTAATGTTTTTAACCGTTCCTTCAAGTACTTGGCCTTTTTCAAGTTTGGTCATAATTTCATGCTTCATTTGCTCCAATTCAGCTTCAATTAAAGCTTTATGAGAAACTACTACATTACGGAATTCTTTGTTGATTTTAACAACTTTAAATTCCATTGTTTTATTTACATAAATATCATAATCTCTGATAGGCTTAACATCAATTTGAGAACCAGGTAAGAAAGCCTCTAGTCCAAATACATCAACAATTAAACCTCCTTTTGTTCTGCATTTTACAAAGCCTTTGATAATTTCATTATTTTCTAATGCAGCATTAACTCTCTCCCATGATTTAAGTGATCTGGCCTTTTTGTGAGAAAGAATCATTTGACCGTTTTTATCTTCGTGTTTTTCGATATACACTTCAACTACATCTCCAACTTTTAAATCGGGATTGTATTTAAAATCAGCAAGAGATAAAATTCCTTCTGATTTATAACCAATATTAACAACAACCTCTCGGTTATTCATCATTAATACTGTACCATCAACTACTTGACGTTCAGCCACCATATTAAGAGTGGTAGCATACATTTCTTCTAATTTGGCTTTTTCAGCATCCGAGTATTTGTCTTGCTTTTTTCCAATAGTATTCCAATCAAATTCTCCGGGTACACTTGGATTTGTGGTTGCTTCAGTTTTCACTAAAGGCGTTTCTTCTAGTAAAGTTTCCATGCTTTTTTTCTCAATTTCAACCGTTTTAGCCTCATTTTCAGTTGTTTCATTTTGTTTTGCGGCCATTAGGTAATTTTTAAATGGTTAATAAATAGTATCGAATTATTTCTATTGCTTTCCTAGCAAAAGAAGGCTGCAAAGTTACCAATTATCTTTGGGAAATAAAAGGATAGGAGCAATTAATTAAAAAGATCAGATTTCGGTTTAAAAATGTAACCAAACACCTGTATTTTGCGTATAAGTAACAGTTTTAAAATATCTAATAATGATACAATTTACTCCTCAAAAAAACAACCTTATTTTTTAGGAACCGCGCAGTATGAATAAGCAATCTTTTTTAATATACATTATTGACGATGATATGGTATTTTCAAAATCTATATCGTACCAACTCAGTAAAAATCTTTCTACCCATATTAAAATAAAGGTTTTTGCAAGTTTTGATGAATTTTTACTCAATACACAACAAAAACCGGATGTTGTAATTTTAGATTACTATCTGAAAAATAAAGATAGTGTAGATGGAATTATTTTACTTCAAAAAATTAAGCATCTATTAAACGAAACAGAAGTAGTAATATTAGCCGGAGAATCAAGTATTGATATGGCACTTACAACCATTAAAAATGGAGCCTATGATTTTATAAGGAAAAACGATAGCGTTTTTTTACGTGTAAAACACACCATCGAATTTATTTTAGATAGAAATAAAGAAAACTCCACAAATCCTTCTTTTAAAGGGCAGTTCTAAAAATTATATTATTTATATCCTCTCCCTTAATCCCTCTCAAAAGAGGGAGAAAATGATAATTTTTAGAACTGCCTGACAAATTATGATAAAGGCTCCAATACCATTTTCCATTTGGTTTCTTTGCGCACTTGTTCTTTATCCCATAACATGGTATAATATTCTCCATTAAGCCATTTTTGAACTTGGTCATCGTAATTGCTATGACCTAACCAACCTGATTGCCCGGGAGGCAAAATAGATCTTGATTTAGAGAGGTCTTTCATGTCAACAACCATTCTAAAAGATGGGGCAACTAAATGTCCTCCATAGGGTTCATCAGGTTTGTAAGATGACTGGTGTAATGTATCCGGATCTCCTCCCAATGGAAAAGGACCAATATTAAATACCTTATCTAAAGGCTTTACAATTTCCATAGCATGAGGAAATACAATTTGATGTATTTTTCCCCATTGCCAACTATTGTTCATATCGTTACCTAACTTTTGGCTTAGCCATTCAACCGCTTGCTCAATACTTTTTAATAGCACATGCTCCTTACCTCCAGCCTGCTTCATCCACCATGAATTGGGATTATCTAACATATTTAATAACACTACAATATCATGGCCTAAATATTCAGAATAAATATGAAGCGAAGGATTAAAGCTTGCGCCTTTAAACTGATGCATCATTTCAGTACCCAAAACACTTTCAATAATATTTTTTATTAAATGGTGTCGGGTAACTTCATACAATGTTCCTCCAATAGATTCTGCAGTTAATTGTCCGTCCCATGAAGTAAGTTTATTTATGGCCAATTGAACCGTAACTCGTTCGCTGCTAATACCGTGGTAATGTGAGATAAATTTTTTACCCGGCAAACAGGTAAAATCCATCTGCATACTTCGAAAATCTTCTCTTGTAAATTTAGATTTTGCAGCAAACATACTTTCTAATTGCTTGGCGCGATAGCCATTCATCCAAATATGGCCAAGATGATACGGATAACTATCGTCTATTACTTTATGATTACACGTAATTACAAAACCGCGTTCAGGATTTAAACAATGCGGCATTTCATCAAAAGGTACTTCTGTATGCCATTCAAATTCATCTGTCCATCCTGGCATGGGCAATTTTCCCAAACCATTTTTTCTAATGGGTACTGTGCCAGTCACTCTATAGCCAATATTTCCATATACATCAGCATACGGTACATTAAGAGCCGGTGCAATTATATATCTTAAAGCTTGATTAAAACCATTCCAATTAGTTGCTCTATTCAATTGATTCCATCCTTCGATAATATTACTTGGCTTTAATGCCATTGAGCATAAGGCTACTTTTTTTTGTGGAAAATTAACTACTTCAGAAACAATAGGTCCGTGCTGTGTAACAATTACCTTTTCAACATAAAGTTTTGTTTTACCTTTAACTTTGATTTCTTCATAAAATATTTCAGACTTTTCTGTAGCCCCCATATATTCATATTCAGAACAATCAGGAGTAGTAAATTTTTCAACAAATAAATCTTGTATATCAGTATAGGCTAATGTCATTCCCCATGATATATGGCTGTTATGCCCAATCATAATCATGGGTAAACCAACAGCACTAACGCCTGTAACTTTAAAATCACCGCCTTCTAAATGATTTTCGTACCAAATTGAAGGAAGCATCATTGGCAAATGCGGATCGTTACATAGATAAGGTTTGCCTGTATCTGTTAATTTTCCGCTTACAGCCCATGCATTACTACCTTTTACCATCTTTAAATAATCTCCATCAACAGCTTGTAATTTTTCATCAATAATTAAATTATATACTTCAATGCCCTTAGGTAAACTAGCAGGATGATCATTTGGATAAGCAATTTCTAATTCGGCTGCAGCTTCTTCTCCTACTTTGCTAATAATATTTGAACGCACAATACCACTGTACCAACCAAAAGTCATTGACCAAACCATCATTCTCGAAAACGCAGCTATATCCGTTTCGTCCCACATTTGAGGTTTAAAGCGAGCCACCGTAAATTCAACCGGCAATTTTTTTGCCGATTGCTCAATAAAGGCATTTATTCCATTTACATATGATGTAATAATAGAACGATTTTCTTTACTCATCTGCTCCAAATCTTTTCTACCAATACGGTCGAAACCAAATGTGCGCGACATACGATCGGCCGCAAGCGTATCTTTACCTAATACTTCACTTAATTTTCCTTTAGCTACTCTCCTACTCAATTCCATTTGCCATAAACGGTCTTGCGCATGCACATAGCCTTGCGCAAAAAATAAATCGCTATTATTTTTAGCATAAATATGCGGTACGCCACGTTTGTCTCTAAATATATCAACAGGAGCAATCAAATCTTTGTGTTTTAAACTACCGGTTGTTTGAGGAAAACGTGCTTTATTTCTATTAACAAAGTAGTTTTTGAGTAAGCTGGCTAAATATTCTTGAAGAGTAGGCATATTAATTTATTTAAAAACTTCAAATTTAAGATTTAAAATCGATTGAATTGAGGGAAATAGTTGAATAACATAATAATTTAGCTTTTTTTAGAAAATGAGTGTTAGAACGAATTTTGGGAAATATCAAGGAAGTAAATTGAAAGATTAAAGATTGAAATATTGAAAAAATTAGAGTGGTAATCCATTTCATTGTTAATTAGTGCTGAGATTGTATATTTGTACAAATCGCTTACACAAATGAAAGATTATTTACAACACATTAGTATTAACCACGAAATTAGATTTGGAAAACCTTGTATTAAAGGAAGTCGCATTGCAGTTGTTGATATTTTGCAATGGCTCGCTTCTGGTATGACAACGAAAGAAATTTTAGAAGACTTTCCTACACTTACACAAGATCATATTTTAGCTGCCCTAACTTATGCCGCTAACAGAGAAAATATTACCAAGTTATTAGCAGCATAGCCTCTATGAAATTACTTGTTGATGCCAATATTTCATGGCGAATTATTAAAAAATTAGAACTTTATTTTCCTGAATCTACTCATGTTGATAAAATTGGATTAACCTATCCTGCAAAAGATATTGAGATATGGAAATTTGCCTTAAATCAACAATCTGTTATTGTTACCAATGATGAGGATTTTTTGAATTTATCTTTAAGCAAAGGATTTCCTCCTAAAATAATTTTATTAAGAATGGGTAATCAAAGTACATCTGCTATCATGAATACATTAATAAAACATAAAATCGACATTGAAAATTTTAATATATCTGCTGATTATGGAGTATTGGAATTATATTAAAACATTTTATTGTTTGTTCATTTTGATTACAATTTTTATTTCTTGTTCAAATCATCCATCTCAAAATAATTCCAATACAAAAGACATTTCTCATTTAGTAAACCAGAATGATTCAGATAGTACTCCACCAAAAGAATATTGGGCTCATGATAAAGAAGAAAAATTATTGAAAGATTCTATTACCCTAAACATTTCCGATACTTCAAATGAACAAATATTAAAAGCATTGTTTGATTCAGTTGAAAACGAAGTTGCATATTGGAAACCAGAAAGTGAAAACTGGGATGAATCTAATTATAATACACCTTTCTCTAATACTGTTTTGGTAATTAATATGCTTGAAAAATATATTTATTTCAATTCTATTTTCAATAACGCTTTAATTGCATTTTTCACAATTGGCCCTTCAAGCGATTGCCATGGTTGTTCTGGAATTACGGGTTACGTCATATTTAATCAAGAAAAAAATAAATGGAAACTACATTTTATAAATTTTGTTGGACCCTTTGGTGGATCTTATGGAAATGGGCCTGATTCCATTCGAATATGTTCGCTAGGTAAAAACAAACCTGGATTAATAGCTTACGATTGGGAGGCAGGAGGAGGATATTTTTATACAGAAATGAATATTTATAAGATATTTCCTGATAGCATTCACTTAGTCTCAAATAATATTGAATTGAAGGAAGATAACGAAGGAAAGGCATATAAAAATTTAGCTGAAAAGAAAAAGGATCCATTCCTTTATCCTTATTATGAGTGGAATTCCACCGTATCATTTAAGAAAAATGACAATAAAGAATTTTATGATTTAGTAGTAAAATCATTTGGCACCCATTTAAAGGAGGGGGGAGAAAAAACAGAAAAATTTTCTATTACAAGAATATACCAATACAAAAATGGCAAGTATCTTCCCTTAAAGCCATTTGAAGATGAAGAACAAGAATAATGTAATTGTTAAAGTAGTGATGAGGTTGTATATTTGTTAAATAAAAACAGAAAAAAATATGAGAACGTTTACGGTTCAACTTAAAACAAATAAGGCCCTTCAAATTTTATATAGTCTTGAAGAAGTAGATCTAATTAAAATTCTTGATGAATTAAAAACTTCAAGTAAAACGTTAGAAAAACTTTCAAATATTAAACCTAAAAGGAAAAGTAAAAAAGAAAGCTTTTTAAATGCTGCAGGCATGTGGGAAGACAAAGTTATTTCTCTTGATAAAATACGTGAAAAAGCATGGCCCAAGCGAAAATAATTCTTTGTGACACTAACATTATAATAGAATATTTTAAAGGAAATAAATCTGTTGTAGATGAGCTAAAAGTAATTAGTGAATCATATACATATATAAGTTCAATTACATCTGCAGAATTATATTATGGAGCTTTAAATAAAATTGAACTTCAGAAAATAAAAAAACAATTAGATTTAATTTCTCAAATCCCAATTAACGAAGCCATAAGCGATATATTTACACAATTAATGATTAAATATAGTCTTAGCCATAAACTGTCTATTCCAGATGCTCTTATTGCAGCTACAGCCTTATATTATGATGTAGAGCTTTATACTTTCAATAAAAAAGATTTTAGATTTATATCTGGTATTCGTTTATACAAGTAATTTTTTTATCGTGAACTCAAAAACCATCGGCTCAAAACTCCCCAAAGTAGGTACTACCATTTTTTCGGTAATGTCACAATTGGCAACAGAACATAAAGCAGTAAATCTTTCGCAAGGCTTTCCTGATTTTGAAGTATCTAAAAAATTAATTGAATTGGTAAACCACTACATGAAAAGTGGTATGAACCAATATGCTCCTATGCCGGGTGTAATGGCATTGAGAGAAGCTATTTCAAAAAAAGTGGAAGATGATTATGGCAAATCCTATAATCCGGATACGGAAATAACCATTACGGCAGGTGGTACACAAGCGCTATACACTGCTATATCTGCGCTGGTAAGAGAAGATGATGAAGTAATTGTTTTTGAACCTTATTACGATAGTTATGTCCCGGCAATAGAATTAAATGGAGGCCGCCCTATATTTGTTACGCTTAAAGCACCTGATTATAAAATTGATTGGGAAAGGGTAAAAAAAGTAATCAATCATCATACACGAATGATTATTATCAATACACCTCATAATCCTACCAGTACTATTTGGAGCAAAGCCGATATGGAAATGCTCGAAAAAATTACCAAAGATTCCGACATTATAATTTTAAGTGATGAAGTGTATGAACACATTATTTTTGATGGCAAACAGCATGAAAGTGTCATTCGCTATCCTAAATTAGCGGAGAGAAGTTTGGTAGTTTATTCATTTGGAAAAACGTTTCATGCAACAGGATGGAAAACCGGCTATTGTTTAGCCCCGGATTATTTAATGAAAGAATTTAGAAAAACGCATCAGTTTATGGTTTTTTCAGGAAACACTCCCATTCAATATGCATTGGCCGATTTTTTAAAAGACAAATCAAATTATACGGGCATAGGAGAATTTTACCAGAAAAAAAGAGATTATTTTTCAGCTATTATTCAACAAACAAAATTTAAACCATTACCAGTAAACGGATCCTATTTTCAATTGGTAAAATACGATCATTTAAGTGATGAAAAAGATACGGATTATGCCATTCGCCTTACCAAAGAATTTGGTATAGCTACCATTCCTGTTTCCGTTTTTTACCACAAACCGGTAGATAATAAAATTCTACGTTTGTGTTTTGCCAAAACAAAAGAAACCTTAGATAAAGCAGCAGAAAAATTATGCAAGATTTAAAAATAACATTGCTACAAACAGATTTGTATTGGGAAAGAATACAAGACAATTTATTTCTTTTCGAAAACAGACTTTCTACCATGCATGAAGAAACAGATCTTATTGTATTACCTGAAATGTTTAGCACAGCCTTTACCATGAAATCAGCACAATTGGCAGAAGAAATGGGTGGAAAAACGATGCAATGGATGGCGCATCAAGCAAAAGAAAAAAATTGCGTAATTACGGGAAGCATTATCATTAATGAAAATGAAAAATACTACAACCGTTTAATTTGGATGAGAGCAGATGGCTCTTATGAATTTTATGATAAGCGACATTTATTTAGAATGGCAAATGAAAACGAACATTTTTCAGCAGGAAATAAAAGATTAATTGTAGAAATAAATGGTTGGAAAATTTGTCCGCTTATTTGTTACGACCTTCGTTTTCCGGCATGGAGCAGAAACAAACAAGAGTATGATATTTTACTTTATGTAGCCAATTGGCCTGAGCGTAGAAGAACGCCTTGGTCAACATTGCTTGCCGCAAGAGCTATTGAAAATTATTGTTACTCAGTTGGATTAAATCGCATAGGTACTGATGGTAACAATATAGCATTTACAGGCGATTCAGCAGCCTACGATTTTTTTGGAGCTTGCCTCAGCCATTTAAAACCAAACGAAAAAGGAATTGAAACCATTACTTTTTCTTATTCTAAACTTATGGATTTTAGAAAATCATTCCCCGTTTGGATGGATGCAGATGCATTTGAAATTACCACACCCTAAGCCTCCCGAAAAATCGGGACAAGTACTCCAAAGGAGAGGGGAGTTTGAAACAAGAATATAAAATTATGTAAATGAAAAACCAAATATTAAGATTTATTAGAAGAAAAGAACTTCAGCCATTATGGGAAAAACTCTTTCATGCATCAAAAATTGGAATGAATTTTTGGGGAGGATCTTCATTATTTGAAAGTGGTGAAATTTATGCCATGCATTATGCAAATGAAAAACTAAAGAAATCTAACTCTATTTGCGTTTTTGATGTTGGGGCCAACGTGGGAGAATTTGCAACTCTTGCAGTAAAAATATTTTCATCTAAAAAAGACATCTATTCTTTTGAACCTTCAAAATTTACATTTGAGGGATTAAATAAGAGGCTAAAAAAAAATGGAATCATTGAACAAATAAAATGTTTTGGTTTCGGATTTGGATCAAAAAATGAACAGCTCACCCTTTATGCATCCAAGGCCGGGCTATCTGCAGCCTCTATATATAAAACAAATAGTGAAAATACAATAGAATATATCGAAGAAATTGAAATTCGCACCATTGATAATTTTTGCCTCGAAAATAATATCAACCAAATTGATTTCTTAAAAATAGATATTGAAGGGCATGAATTTCAAGCTTTGTTAGGTGCCCAAAAAATGCTTGAGGCAAAAAAAATAAAATTTATTTTATTTGAATTTGGGGAATTTAATATTATTTCAAAAACTTTTTTCAAAGACTTTTACAATCTTCTTGGATCTAACTATAAATTCTATCGAGTTATTCCTAATGGTTTAAGAGAAATTGCAAATTACTCTACTGATTTGGAAGTTTTCAATACCATTAATTATTTGGCGGAATTGAGAGATTAATTTTTATTGATAAGCAATTTCTGTTTACTCAAAATTGCTTCATCATCTATAAAACAGGCGGTATAGTAGCCATTACCCAAATGGCTTAAATTAATCTGTTCGGTTTTTACTCCGCTATAAACCATTTTACCAAGCTCATTATAAACAATAAATTTGAAATTATTTTTTAATTGGCCGCTTGTTTTAATAGTAAAATAACCATCTTGAGAAGGATTAGGAAAAATTATAAAATCTGTGTTTTCTTTTGTAATAGGCTCTATCCCTGTTGAAGTTTTCCATAAAACCACTACCTGGATTACACAACACCACGACATATCAGTTGGACTTAGAGACGCTGAATAATTTCCAATATCTGAAACATAAATAGATTCAGCATATGTATAAGGATTATAAAAAAATGGGTAATGAGAAGTATCTGTTAATATACTATCCTTAAACCAATACAATCCCTTTCCGCAAGTAGTATAATATAAACAAAAGAGTTTTACGCTATCTCCTTTTTCAATATATACAGTATCATGTTTCTCAACCCAAACACTTGCGTTTGTAGTATCTGCCATTACAAAAAAGCCGGTACAGCCGGCAAATGCAGAATGGTTGTTTAGGTTAAAAAAAAAGAAAATAAATAAAATGATGTAAAGTAATTTTTGGGAAGGCATATAGGCTATTTTTTTGGTTCGGTATGGATAACTATAGATAAATATATTTATTGTTTATGCCTCGATAAATTTTCACAGTACAAAAATGTTTATTTCAAATTCTCATCAAATTAAGTTTTTCCTTCCCTAAAATTAATATTCAAATAAGCGCTTTATAATTACCAATTTCCTCTTATTCATATTACCTTTGTGCCTTACAAAAAGCACATACGCAAATGAACATTCGACAGGAACTCCAAAACCGTATTCTCATCATTGATGGGGCTATGGGAACCATGATTCAACGTTATAAATTAGAAGAGAAAGATTATCGTGGAGAAAGATTTAAAGATTGGAAAAGTGATCTCAAAGGCAATAATGATTTATTGTGCCTTACCCAACCACATATTATCAAAGAAATTCACAAAGCCTATTTAGAAGCCGGAGCCGATATTATTGAAACCAACACCTTCAATTCTCAAAAAATCTCTTTGGCCGATTATAAGATGGAACACCTGGCTTATGAATTAAATTTCGAAGCAGCTAAGTTGGCAAAGCAAGCAGTGGAAGAGTTTAAAGTTCAAAATTCAAAGTTCAAAGTTGAGGGAAAGGAAAGTGTTAAAACCTTGAACCTTGAACATTCAACCTTGAACTCAAAATACGTTGCCGGAGCCATTGGCCCACTCAACAAAACAGCTTCTCTTTCTCCCGATGTAAACAATCCTGGATACAGAGCAGTTACTTTTGATGAAATTGTTGAAGCTTACTCTGAACAAATAAGAGGTTTGATTGATGGTGGTGCAGATCTATTATTAATCGAAACTATTTTTGATACACTCAATTCAAAAGCTGCACTATTTGCTGTACAAAATATTTTTGAAGAAAAGGGAGTTGAACTTCCAATCATGATTTCAGGAACCATTACAGATGCCAGTGGCCGTACTTTATCCGGACAAACCGTTGAAGCATTTTTAAATTCTGTAAGTCATGTAAATTTATTGAGTATTGGTTTGAATTGTGCTTTAGGCGCAAAAGAAATGCGTCCGTACTTAGAAGAATTATCTCAAAAAGCTCCTTTCTATATTAGTGCTTATCCCAATGCCGGTTTGCCCAACCACTTTGGAGAATACGATGAAACGCCCGAATTAATGGCGCATCAAATTTGTGATTTCTTAGAAAATGGTTTTATCAATATTGTTGGGGGGTGTTGCGGAACCACGCCCGACCATATTCGTCATATTGCTCAACATGCTAAAAAAACAAAACCAAGAGTAATTCCTATAATAGAACCTTATCTCCGCTTAAGCGGATTAGAAGCTGTAACGCTAAGGCCCGAAAGTAATTTTATGAATGTAGGCGAACGTACAAACGTAACAGGTTCTCGAAAATTTGCCAAATTAATTATTGATGGAAAATATGAAGAGGCTTTAGCCATCGCCCGTGATCAAGTTGAAGGTGGAGCTCAAGTTATCGACATTAACATGGACGAAGGCATGTTGGATGCAGAAGCTGCCATGACAAAATTTTTATTTTTAGTAGCATCTGAGCCTGATATTTCAAAGGTTCCGATTATGATCGATTCTTCTAAATTTCATGTTATAGAAGCAGGATTAAAATGTGTGCAAGGAAAAGGAATTGTAAATTCTATTTCATTAAAAGAAGGCGAGCAAGCATTTATTGAACATGCTAAAAAAGTAAAAAAATATGGAGCTGCTGTAATTGTAATGGCCTTTGATGAAAACGGTCAAGCGGATTCATTACAACGCAGAATCGAAATTTGTGGAAGAGCTTATAAAATTCTTGTTGAGAAAGTAAAATTTCCTGCACAGGATATTATTTTCGATCCTAATATTTTTCCGGTTGCAACAGGAATGGAAGAGCATCGTAATAATGCTCTTGATTTTTTTGAATCTACAAAATGGATCAAAGCCAATCTTCCTCTAGCAAAAGTAAGCGGTGGTGTAAGTAATGTTTCTTTTTCTTTTCGCGGAAATGATTTGGTACGTGAAGCCATTCACTCTGCATTTTTATACCACGCCATAAAAGCCGGAATGGATATGGGTATTGTAAATCCTGCACAATTGGTAGTATACGATGAAATTCCAAAAGAATTATTAAAATTGGTTGAAGATGTATTACTCAACCGAAGCGATGCTACAGAGCAATTGATCGCTTATGCTGAACAAGTAAAAGGAAAGGGAAAAGTACAAGTTAAAGATGAAGAGTGGAGAAAAGGAAGTGTTGAAGAAAGACTCTCTCATGCATTGGTAAAAGGCATTGTTGAATTCATAGAAGTAGATACCGAAGAAGCCAGAAAAAAATACGAAAAACCATTGCACATTATTGAAGGCCCGTTAATGGCGGGCATGAATGTAGTAGGAGATTTATTTGGTGCCGGAAAAATGTTTTTACCCCAAGTTGTAAAAAGTGCTAGGGTAATGAAAAAAGCGGTTGCTTATTTAGAACCCTTTCTTGAAGAAGAAAAAAGATTAAACGCAGCATCAAGCGGAACTGCTAGTCGTGGTGCCGGGAAAATATTATTAGCTACCGTAAAAGGCGATGTGCATGACATTGGAAAAAACATTGTGGGTGTTGTGTTAGCTTGTAACAATTACGAAGTAAAAGATTTGGGTGTGATGGTTTCTTGTGAAAAAATATTAGAAGCTGCTCGCAACGAAAATGTAGATATTATCGGCCTCAGTGGATTAATCACACCTTCTCTTGATGAAATGGTGCATGTTGCCAAAGAAATGCAGCGACAAGGCTTTACCATTCCTTTATTGATTGGAGGAGCTACTACTTCTAAAATTCATACGGCTGTAAAAATTGCACAAAATTATAACCATCCTGTAGTACATGTAAATGACGCATCACGCTCTGTGCCTGTTGTTGGAAGTTTGCTTTCTGAAGATCAAAAAGCAGATTTTGTTGCCAAAACAAATGCCGAATACGATCAATTAAGAAAAAGCCATAGAGGAGAAAATAAAAACAAGTTTATTTCTATTGAAGAAGCCAGAAAAAATAAATTAAAAATTGATTGGGACAATACTGTAATTACAAAGCCTGCATTTCTTGGCAATAAAGTATTTGACAATTATCCATTAGAAGAAATTGCAAAATATATTGACTGGTCGCCATTTTTTCATACCTGGGAATTAAAAGGTGTTTACCCAAAAATATTGAATGATGCTATTATTGGAGAAGAAGCAAAACGCCTATTCAATGATGCGCAAAAAATGCTTAAAGAAATTATTGCAGAAAAACGTTTAACTGCTAGAGCAGTAATTGGATTGTATCCGGCAAATTCCACAGGGGATGATATTGAAATATACCACCCCTCCCTAGCCCTCCCCGAAGGGGAGGGAAGGGTGCAAGAAAAAAACGGGGAAGATAAAATTAAAGTAAAAGCTGTAATTCATACTTTACGTCAACAGACAAAGAAACCTGATGGCACACCTAATATTGCATTAGCCGATTTTATTGCACCTCTTGCTAGCGCTGCAGATAAATCTGAACCAAGGTATGTTACTACTGATCCTTTGACCTACAACACTTCTATTGATAACGCCAAAAGAATGAGGCAAAATCCTACAGAGGCAGAATCAATTATGTGGACTCAATTAAGAAGAAAAAATTTAGGATTTAATTTTAGACGACAACATCCTATTGATCAATTTATAGCTGACTTTGTTTGTTTAGAAAAAAAGCTAATAGTGGAAATTGATGGAGGTATACATCAAGAAACAAAAGAATACGATGAACAAAGAACCCTTGAATTAAATAAACTTGGATACACTGTAATTCGTTTTACAAATGAACAAGTAATTGCACAAGTCGATCAAGTAATCTCAGAAATTAAATCTGTGCTTTCTCCCTCTCCTTTGGAGAGGGTTGGGGAGAGGTCCTTCGGGGAGGGCCAGGGAGGGGTGGATTACTTCGGAGCCTTTGCAGTAACCACCGGTATAGGTCTCGAAAAATGGATTACAAAATTTGAAAAAGATCATGATGATTATAGTTCTATTATGATGAAAGCCTTGGCAGATCGTTTAGCAGAAGCCTTTGCGGAATTAATGCATGCACGCGTTCGTAAAGAATTTTGGGCATATGCAAAAAATGAAAGTTTGGCTAATGAAGATTTAATAAAAGAACAATACCAAGGTATCCGTCCGGCACCAGGCTATCCTGCATGCCCAGACCATACCGAAAAAGGAATTTTATTTGATTTGTTGGAAGTAGAAAAAAATACAGGCATTCAAATTACCGAGAGCTATGCTATGTACCCAACTGCATCTGTAAGCGGATTTTATTTCTCGCATCCGCAATCAACTTATTTTGGAGTAGGTAAAATTTCTATGGATCAAGTAAAAGATTATGCACAGCGAAAAAACATCTCGTTAGAAGAAACTGAAAGATGGTTGGCGCCTTGGTTGGGGTATGAGGTGGAGGCAATTGTACAATAAATATTTTTCTTAAATTGTTATAAACAAATATACTATGAGTCGCATAACATTAGAAGTTGCCAATAAAGATATTTCACTACTCATTGCATTAGCAGAAAGGCTTAATGCAAGTGTTGTAGAAGTTATCGAAGCAAAAAAGGCAAGTAATAAATCTCCCATTTATTGGTTAGAGAAACTTGCCAATAATGGTGGTGTAAAATCTATTCCTGACCCGGAGAAATGGCAAAAAGAAATTCGCAAAGACAAAAAACTTTCTAAGAGATAAATATATGCTTCTTGATAGTAATGTAATTATTTACGCTTCCAACCCAAAAAATATTCATTTACGTGAGTACTTAGGTAAGTATGAAAAAGTATTGTGTGTATCTACAATTTCTAAGCTAGAGGTATTAGGCTATCATAAATTAAAGCTAAATGAAAAGCAATATTTTGAAAAATTCTTTGCTGAAATTATTGTTCTTCCAATAGATAATTCAATTATAGATAAAGCAATACTATTGCGCCAACAAAAAAACATTTCTGTTGGAGATTCAATTATAGCAGCAACAGCCATTATTGCTAATATTTCATTACTAACTCATAATGAAGTAGATTTTAAAGCAATAAAGAAATTAGAAATTTTACCTATCAAAAACTTACTTTAAGATGGTTAGCGCCTTGGTTGGGATATGAGGTGGAAGAAAAATTAGTTAAATTGTAAAAAATATTCTTTATGATAGTAAAATACCTAAGTAGAATAACTATTAATCCCGATATATGCCATGGCAAACCAACCATTCGTGGTTTGCGGTATCCTGTTGAAAATATGCTAGAGCTTCTTGCGTCTGGTATGACTATACCTGAGATTCTTAATGATTATGAAGATCTAGAAAAAGAAGATTTATTGGCATGTCTTGAATATGCTGCTCAACTAAGCCAGGTTAAAAATATTTATCGTATTGCGTCATGAAGTTTCTTGTTGATGCGCAATTACCAAGAGTTTTAGCAATTTTTTTGAAACAAAAAGGATTTGATGTTATTCATACACTTGACTTACCTAAGAAAAATGCTACTTCTGATTCTGAAATTATTCGTTTAGCAGATGCAGAGAACAGAATTGTAATCACAAAAGATTACGATTTTTATGAGAGCAAATTATTAAGAAACAAACCGCTTAAATTAATTTTTATCCTTACCGGAAATATAACCAATCCTGAATTAATACAACTTATTGACGAAAATTTTGAAAAATTAATTGAACTGGCAAGTAAATTTGAAATAATAGAATTAGATAGGGATAGTATTAAGGCCAGATAATATTTTATGAATAGTAGTGTATCATTTATCGACTTAAAAGAATCCGATTTACCAAAAGTAAAAGAGATATATGATTACTATATTCTAAACTCTACCGCAACCTTTCACACAGATCCCATACAAATTGAAGAGCTAAAAGAATTTATTTTTATCAATCATCCTATTTATAAATCATACATGATAAAATGCGATGAAGAAATTATTGGTTATTGCTACTTAACTTATTTTAAAAAACGGCAAGCCTATAATAGAACCGCAGAAGTAACTATTTATCTCTCTCATACCTCACATAAAAAAGGAATAGGATTTATTGCGCTCAATCATTTAGAAAATATTGCGAAAGAAAAAGGCATTAAAAATTTATTGGGGATAATTGCCGGAGATAATGAAGCTAGCATTAAACTTTTCGAAAAATGTAGCTATTTTAAATGTTCACATTTTAAAAATGTAGGCGAGAAATTTGGTAAAATATTGGATGTTGTGGCGTATCAAAAAGAAATATAATTTATATTTATGTAATTTCATTTTTATAAAAATGAGTATCGAAAAAGAAAAAAGAAAAAAACAATCAGAATTCAACTATACCGAAAGATTTGATTTTCTCATGCGTTTGATTCGTATAAGTAAAATGCTCAAATCGGCCAAGATAATTACTGCTGAAAAATAAACTCCAATATTGCCAATGGACATTCTTGATGATGAAATATTGCAATTATGGAAGCATCTTTATGAGCATAATGTAAAGTACATTATGGTTGGGGGATTTGCTACTAATCTTCATGGTTTTCAACGAACCACCGGTGATCTTGATTTGTGGATAAAAGACTCCAAAATAAATAGGAAAAATTTCAGGAAAGCATTAAAAGAAACGAATCTTGGCGATTTTGAAAGTATTGAAACTACCGAATTAGTCCCAGGATGGACTACATTATATTTTAACTCAGGTTTTGAATTAGATATAATGACTTTCCTCAAAGGTTTTCCTCAACAAAAATTTGATGAATGTTATCAAATATCTCCAACTGCAATTATTCATGATATCCCAGTAAAATTTTTACACCTTAATCAATTAATAGAAGCGAAAAAAGCGGCTGGAAGACCAAAAGATTTAATCGACTTAATTGAATTAGAAAAAATACGAGATAAAAAATAATTTTTAGAAATTATATACCTATATCAAATCTGCAAGCTTCTCACAAGCCTCATTCAATAAATTATAAACCGTATCAAAACCATCATTATAGTAGGGATCAGGAACCGAAAGATTTTTTTCGGGATAAGAGAGATTAAGAATCAATTGCACTTTCTGTTTATCAGCTTCAGTTCGAGCTTGTGAAATGATATCATTGTAATTAGAAGCATCCATTGCAAATATCAGATCAAACTCATCAAAATCTGTTCTTGAAAAAGGACGGGAACGTTGTTTACTAATATCTATACCATATTTTTTCATGGTTTGTACAGCACGGCTATCTGCCCTTTCGCCTTCATGCCATCCTGAAGTACCAGCAGAATCTACATAGGCTTCTTTATTTTTTTGAGCAAGCTTATATTCAAGAATACCCTGCGCCATGGGTGAGCGACAGATATTACCAAGACATACCATTACTATTTTTTTCATTCAACAGGGCTGTTAGCTTTTGGCTATTAGCTGTTAGCCATATCAACTTCAATAAATAAATTAGCATAAACCCAAACGGAATTTACACCCTATACAAAATAAACTACCTAGCTAAAAGCCGACAGCTATTAGCTAAAAGCTAAATAGTAATTTTTTTCTGAATTTCATCAACAGAAGCTCTAAAACGCTTATCAGTATCAATTAAATTATTTACCGTTTTGCAAGCATGAAGAACAGTAGCATGGTCTTTACCTCCATTATACATACCTATAGTTGCCAAGGATGATTTAGTCATTTTTTTAGCAAAGTACATAGCTAATTGACGAGCCTGCACCACTTCTCTTTTTCTGGTTTTTGATTTAAGAAGTTCAATAGGCAATTCAAAATAATCGCAAATAATTTTTTGGATGTAATCAATAGATACTTCTCTGGCAGTATTTTTAACAAACTTATCAATCATTTGCTTGGCTAATTCAAGCGTAATTGATTTTTTATTTAAAGAAGCTTGAGCAAGTAATGAAATAAGTGCTCCTTCTAATTCACGCACATTGGTAGAAATGCTGTAAGCAAGATATTCAACTACATCTCTTGGTATTTCAATTCCTTCGTTATAGATCTTCTTATCTAAAATTGCTATTCTGGTTTCAAGATCAGGAGATTGAAGATCAGCAGATAAGCCCCATTTAAAACGAGATAACAGTCTTTGTTCAAAACCTTGTAATTCAACCGGAGATTTATCAGAGGTTAAAATAATCTGCTTACCGGTTTGATGAAGATGATTGAAGATATGAAAGAAAGCATCTTGTGTTTTTTCTTTACCTGCAAAAAATTGTACATCGTCAATAATGAGTACATCCATCATTTGATAGAAGTGGATAAAATCATTATGTGTATTGTTTCTGATTGAATCAATAAACTGATGCGTAAATTTTTCAGAAGAAACGTATAAAACCGTTTTTTCAGGATACTTTTCTTTTATTTCAATTCCTATTGCATGTGAAAGATGGGTCTTACCCATTCCAACACCACCATAAATTAAGAGTGGATTAAAAGCAGTTCCTCCGGGCTTGTTCGACACGGCATATCCGGCAGAACGAGCAAGGCGGTTACATTCACCTTCAACTAAATTATCAAATGAATAATTAGGGTTCAATTGAGAATCTACATTCACTCGTTTTAATCCGGGAATGATAAATGGGTTTCTTATTGCTCCATTGTTTACATCAATGGGCATGGATATAGGTGCATTTTTCAAGCCCCCTTTATCTGATGTTGGAACTTTTACCGTATACGGTTTAGAGGCATTGTTATAATTATTTTCCATAACAATGCTATACTCTAAGCGACCACTAGTGCCCAATTTTTTCTTAATGGTTTTTTTTAAAAGATCAATATAATGCTCTTCCAGCCATTCATAAAAAAATTGACTAGGAACTTGTATTGTTAAAACATTCTCTTGAAGTTTTACCGCAGATATGGGTTCAAACCATGTTTTAAAACTTTGATCACTTACATTATCTTTTATTACTTGAAGACACTCCTTCCAAATTTCGTTGCAACCTTTTGCCATGAACTTTCCTATCCAGTTTTATATTGGGTTATGTATTTTCGCTTTTTTAAAAATTCTATTATTGGGGGTTTTCCCGTGGGAAGAATTTCTTAAAACAAATTTTCGAAAAAAAAAAATCAAAAAAAAATTTTTTTTCTATTGGTTTTTAAAAATCTTTTTCAAGTATAAATGAAATATGGATTTTGCAAATGTTATATTGTTTTTTTTGAGCATTTTCAATGCTTTCCAGAGGTCAACAAAAGATGTTGCTACATAAATAAAGAATGAGAAAAAAATCAAAAAAATATTTGTATTTTTTTCTACTAATCATTGTTAGTTTCTATTTTTTTATTATACCGCCACCAATTAAATCATCTCCATCATAAAAAACGGCCGATTGTCCGGGCGCAATAGCTGAAACTTTCTTATTGAACAATACTTTTATTTCTCCATTTACTTCTTCAATAGTACTAAATGTACCGGCATCTTTATATCTTATTTTTGTAAGAACTTCTTGTTTGCTTTGTAAAGATTCATATTTAATAAGATTAAAATCTTTCACCCACATTTCTTGTTTCTGCAAATCTTCTTCTTCTCCTAATACAACGGTATTGGTGTCAGGTATAATTTCTACAACATAAATAGGTTTTCCCATTGCAATCTCCAGTCCTTTACGCTGACCAATGGTATAAAATGGATAACCTTTATGTTTACCTAACACTTTTCCATTGGTAGAAACAAAATTTCCTCCGGCTAATTTATCTTCAATACCTTCAACTTTTCGTTTTAAAAATCCACGATAATCATTGTCCGGAATAAAACAAATTTCATAGCTTTCACTTTTCTTTGATAATTCTTCATAACCAAAATTTACTGCCATTTGTTTTATCTCCGTTTTTCTATACTTGCCCAATGGAAATAGGGTTCTTCTTAAATTTTTCTGGCTCAAACCCCAAAGTACATACGATTGGTCTTTATGACTATCTATTCCTTTCGAAATAATTATTCTTTCATTTTCTTCTCGAATTTGTGCATAATGACCTGTAGCAATAAACGCACAGCCTAATTGATCTGCTCTTCTAAGCAATGCCTCCCATTTTATGTGTGTATTACATAATACGCATGGATTAGGCGTACGCCCTGCCATATATTCTCCTACAAAATTATCAATGATGTATTCTCCAAACTCATTTCTTATGTCAATAATATAATGTGGAAATCCAGTATTCACAGCCAATTGACGTGCATCATTAATAGTATCAAGATTGCAACATCCTACCTCTTTTTTAGATCCACCGGAAGAAGCATAGTCCCATGTTTTCATAGTAATACCTATTACTTCATAGCCTTGCTGATGAAGTAATAAAGCAGTAACAGAACTATCAATGCCACCGCTCATGGCCACTAAAACTTTTCCTTTTTTGCTCATAAATCATCACCTCTCCCTAACCCTCTCCTCCTCCGCTCCGCTCAGGATAAACTTGGAGAGGGAAGCTTAGAATATTATTTATTTTCATCACCTAATTAGCTCATCACCATATCAGCTAATCTTTTTTATTCTTCGGTTCCACTTTTTCTATCAAAATCCAACGCCCCTTTTTAAATTGTAGCGCATCGTAACTCATGTCTGGTCCGTAATAAGCATATTTTCCCTTATAAGATTCGTCAGCCGGAGCTAAAAAATCATACACAATTTGTTTCTTTTCAGCGTCATATTTTAAAGACATGGAAGTTTGGTTAGCATACTCAAAAATAATGCGAGAACACATTGTTTTATCATCATAACCTTTTTCTTCATTATAGGTTGGAAAAATTTGAGAGCCAAACTCCGGCTCTCCATTTTTATTAAAATGTAAAGCATCAATTATTTTGCATGTTGTCAACTTATCTTTTCCCTCCCAAGCCAATAAAGTATAGTATTTTTCCTTTTTATTTTTATTGTATAAAATTTGATAGTATAAGGCTCCGTACCAATGTGGATATTGCATATTTGACTGCTCAACCATCAAGCGATTATTATTCTTTCTTTGATCATCATTCAACTGAAAAACGTCTGTTTTTTTTGTTTTTTTATTATACGATTGTATAATACAATAGTATAAATAGGTTCCATTTTCTTGTGGCTCATTCCAATTGAACAACCTAAAGGCTTTATCTGGTGAATTTAAAATTGCAATTGATTTTACAGCATCAAATGAATAATTAAACGAAGCTTCTTGACTTAAAACGCGAATAAGCACATTGCTTAATTGCTTACTTGCAGTATTTCTTTCCTCATCAGTTTCTCCTTTAACAGCTAAGTTTGACAAATTAATTATAGAATCTTGATAAACTTGAAAATCTTGCTGAGCAAAAAGATGAACAGAATAAATAAATGATACTATTAATACTATACGAAACATAATTTTAGTTTAGCTTTTCACTTTTAGAGTTCTTGTTGTTTATTAAACTCCAAATTCTAAACTATTATTACAAGTGCATTGCATTTTTCTTTTGCAGCAAACTTTCTTCTGTTTCTTTATTATCGTCATCGGGGATACAACAATCAACCGGACATACTGCTGCACATTGAGGTTCATTATGAAAGCCTTTACATTCCGTACATTTATCTGTTACTATGTAGTACACATCCATAACCTTAGGTGTTTGTGGAGCATCGGCATCTACTACTACTCCCCTATTCCAAAGTTTAAAATCTCCTTTTAATGATGTTCCATCAGACATTCTCCATTCACTTCCACCTTCATATATAGCGTTATTTGGGCATTCTGGTTCACAAGCTCCGCAGTTAATGCACTCATCAGTTATTCTAATTGCCATAGCAATGTATATTTATATTGTTTATACCTTTATAAAAATTTACACAAAGGTAAGCATTTTTAAGTAAAATGACAGTAGAACAACGTTTAAAAGCCTTTGAAAACTTAGGCATTTTTTTAAGGCAGTTTAAAGCAATTCCTCAAGGTGATGCATCTATTCAATATCCTGAATTATATAATCGCCTAAAGGAACTCATTAAGTCTTCTCAATTTAGCAATGGATGGTTTACAGAAGAAAATGTGCTTCACATGTTTTCCTCTATATCCATTAGCCTTTCGGCAGAAAATCTTAAACAGTGGATAAAACCCTATTTGCCAAATCTCTTACTCGGCACAAATTCCAATAAGAAAGTAGCCGTAATTATGGCCGGCAATATTCCCATGGTTGGTTTTAATGATATGCTTTGTGTATTGATTTCCGGAAATTATTTTCTTGGTAAAGTTTCGAGTAAAGACGACAAACTTTTGCCTTTAATTACAGAAGCACTTTGTGCTATTGAACCTGAATTTAAGCCATATATCGAATTTACAAATCATCAACTTAAAGATTTTAATGCTGTTATTGCCACAGGAAGTAATACTACTGCAACATACTTTAATTACTATTTTTCAAAGTATCCTCATATAATTAGAAAAAACAGAAATTCAATTGCCATCTTAAATGGAAAAGAAAGCAAAGAAGAACTTGAATTGCTAGGAAAAGATATATTTCAATATTTTGGATTAGGCTGCAGAAATGTTTCTAAACTTTATGTACCCAAAGGCTATATATTTAATTCATTTTATGAAGCTATTGAACCTTATCATTATTTGTTAGAACATAATAAATATGCTAACAACTATGCTTATTACAGAAGTATTTTACTCTTGAATAAAACTCCATTCTTAGATAATAATTTTTTGATTGTAAAAGAAGATCTTTCGATGCATTCTCCGGTTGCAAATATTTATTATGAATATTACATTAACGAAGAACATTTAGCCCAACGAATAAACCAAACAGCAGACGGAATTCAATGCATCGTTTCTGGAAATAATAATGTAGTACCGCAGTCCTTAGTATTTGGCCATTCTCAACAACCTATGCTTTGGGATTATGCAGATGGAGTGGATACAATGCTTTTTTTGATAAACTTAAAACAGTAAGGATGAGATTGCGTACTTTATTTATCATAGTACTTATTTTATTTTTTTTAACACATCTTGGCTCAAATACCATTTTACACTCTCAAATTGGCAAGTACTCAATACAAAACCCTTCCTCCCCTTCGGGGAGGCTAGGAGGGGTTTCTGATTTCAAAAAAACGCAACTCAAATATCCAAGAGTAAAAGAAGCATATAAATACCGTTTACAATATTGTAAAGAGTTATTAGCCTTTCATGGTGTAGACATTAAAAATTTCGAAATATACATCCGCATCTTAAAAAAAGAAATGATAACCGAATTATGGGCAAAAAACAAAATGGATGAACAATTCACACACATTACTGATTATCCTTTTTGTGCTATGTCGGGCTCTCCGGGACCTAAGCGCTTAAATGGAGACATGCAAATTCCTGAAGGCTTTTACTACATTAATTCCTTTGAACCCACTAGTAACTTTTATTTAGCACTTAATATTAATTACCCCAATGAAGCCGATAAAATTGCAAGTGAAACTACCTTAACAGGTGGTAGTATTTCAATTTATGGGGAATGTAAATCGAACGGATGCGTGGCCTTGCATAAAGAAAAAATGCAAGAATTGTATCTTTTAGCAATAGAGGCTACTCAAGAAGGACAAGAAAAAATTGAGGTTCATATTTTTCCGGAAGTATTAGAACCCGATAGATTAAATGTTCTTTTAATATCCTATTCCGGTAATCCAAAACTGGCTAAATTTTGGGATAACATTAGTGATGGCTATAATTACTTTGAAAAGAATAAAAAACTTCCAAAAATTATTGTGGATAAAAATGGAAAATACATCTTCTTAGATTGATCTAATTTGATATTATACTATTACAATAAACTCCTTCTCTCAATTAATTTCTTAATTTTAAAGTCTATTTGTAAATACTCAATAACAATTCATCTATATTATTTCTTTATGAGAATTTTTATCATTGCAATAATTTCCATTTTTTCTTTTCAATCTTTTGCCCAAACTACCAATTGGACTCAACAACTTTCGAGTGCTGGAGCAGATTATATTGGCAATATAAAAACAGATGCTGCCGGTAATATTTATACTTGTGGATGGTTTGAGAAAACAATTAATATAGGATCAAATTCTCTTACTAGTGCAGGCGCTTATGATATGTTTATTGCCAAATACAACTCATCAGGTAATTGTTTATGGGCTATACAAGCAGGCGGTAGTGCTGAAGATGTTGCTAAAAGTATAAGTGTAGATACAGCAGGATATATTTATGTAACTGGATATTTTGAAGATAATGCCTCATTTGAAAACAATAGTATTGCCAGTGATGGCGCAAGAGATATTTTTATTTCTAAATATGATACTGCAGGCAATTTAATTTGGGTTGAACACGTGGGAGGAATACACATTGATGAAGCAAATGCGATTACTACTGATGCAGTAGGAAATGTATATGTAGCAGGAGTTTTTAACAGCTCTGCTTCTTTTGATACTACAAGTGTGACAAGTGTTGGATTAGATGATATTTTTGTGACTAGCTATACAAGTGAAGGTACTTTTAGATGGGTTCAACAAGCAGGGGGCAGCGAAAATGATAACATTACAGGTATTGCTTGTGACAATAACAGCAATATTTACCTATCGGGATATTTTAATGACACTTTATTAATAAATAACGATACTGTATTAAGTACTGGCTTAACAGATGCCTTGATATTAAAGTACGATTCATCAGGCAATATAGTATGGCACAAAAATTACGGTGGAACAAACTATGATTACACATCAGGAATTGCCACTACAAGCAATGGTTATTTTTATTTAACAGGAAACTATACTGATTATATCCTAACATTTGAATCCGACACTTTATGGAATCGTGGTGAAAGTGATTTCTTTATAAGTCTATTTGACACTGCGGGAACTTACCAATGGAGCAGTAGAGGTGGTGGTGCGGATTATGATTATACATTTGACATAAATGTAGATAAAGACGACAATGCCTATATAACTGGAGCTATTAAAGATAGTCTTGTAACTTTTTATGATGGCACTCAAATGCAAAGCGCTGGGGGCGATGATGCCTTTATTGCAAAATATACTGAAAATGGAGATCTGTTTTGGGCCCAGCAATTTGGCAGTACCTATTATGAATATGGCAATGCTATTGCAACTGATACTTCAGGAAATATTTATTTAGGGGGCACTTTTGAAAACAGCCTAGCTCTGGGTACCGATACCTTAACTTGTCAAGGTTTAACGGATGTTTATATTACATCCTATACCAATATTACTTCAGGAATTATAAATACAACCATTAATGCGCCAACTATAATTGCATTTCCTAACCCTACCGAAGGAGCATTTACTTTGGAAATAAAGGGTAAAGAAAAAACTTCTCAACTAATAATTACTAATGCTTTGGGGCAGGTAATAGAAATTGAAAAAGTAAGTGATGGTAAAGATTACCTTCAATTGAATCTCAGCAATCAACCTAGTGGAATGTATTTGCTTAATGTAGTCTCCAATAATTCTTATTCAACATTTAAAATTGTAAAGAGATAATTTTAAAATCTCTTAAGAGCAGTTCTAAAAATTGTATTTTTTAGCTTCCTCTCTCCCTTAATCCCTCTCAAAGAGAGGGTCACAAATTGTAATTTTCAGAACTGCTCTTAAGCTACACCCGATTTTACGAATGGAATTTTTACCACTTTGGCTTTAATAGCTTTATCTCGTATTTGAACAAAAATTTCGGTATCTAATTTTGAGAAAGGGGTTTTTACATAACCCATACCAATTCCTAATTTAAGCGTTGGTGACATGGTTCCCGAAGTAACTTTGCCAATTACATTATTTTGTGCATCAACAATAGGATAATCATGACGAGGAATACCACGATCAATCATTTCAAAGCCTACTAATTTACTTTCAGTGCCTTTATTTTTTTGTTCTGATAAGGTTTTAGAATTGGTAAATTCTTTGGTGAATTTAGTAATCCAACCCAAGCCGGCAGCAATTGGAGAGGTACTATCATCAATATCATTTCCATAAAGGCAATATCCCATTTCTAACCTCAGCGTATCTCTTGCTCCTAAACCAATTGGTTTAATACCAAATTCTTTTCCTGCTTCAAAAATTTTATTCCACATGTGTTCTGCTTGTTCGTTTTCGAAATAAACTTCAAAGCCTCCTGCTCCCGTATAACCCGTTGCAGAAATAAGAACATTATCAATACCCGCAAATTTACCTTTCTTAAAACTATAATATTCCATTGCCGAAAGATTAATATCGGTAAGCTTTTGTAAAGCAGCCATTGCTTTAGGCCCTTGCACAGCCAATAAACTGGTTTTATCAGAAATATCAATCATTTCCACCTTTTTGTGGGTGCGCTTCATAACTACAGTATCTCCGTTCTCATTATTTTCTAATGAATAATCATTGGTACTTTCATCTTCTTCATCACCCCAGGTATTATGAGATTTAACCCAATTCCAATCTTTTTCAATGTTAGATGCATTTACAACCAACATGTATGTTTGCGAATCTATTCTGTATACCAATAAATCATCAACAATACCCCCTTTATCATTTGGGAAACAACTGTATTGTATTTTACCGTCAATAAGTTTAGAAACATCGTTCGAAGTAATTTTTTGTATCAAATCAAAAGCATGCTTACCTCTTATAATAAATTCCCCCATGTGAGAAACATCAAAAACTCCAACTCCATTACGCACCGTTTCATGTTCGGCATTTAAGCCTTCATATTGAACAGGCATGTTGTATCCGGCAAAGGGAACCATTTTAGCTCCTAATTTTTCATGTAATTGAGTAAGGGCAGTATTCTTCATAAGCATATTTTTTTTACAAAGTTATAAATTAATGCTTAATTGTTAAATTGTTAAATTGCTTTACCTTTGCAATTGGCTCATTCGTAAATCATAAGTCTTAAATCATAAATTAATTAAGTGTTTTTATTCTCAGAGAAAAATAGTCCCCGTTGGTTGGTTTTTGTAATAGACATGCTTATTGTTGCAGTATCTATTTTTTCAGCTTATTTACTTCGATTTAATTTTTCAATTCCACAAGAGGAATATTGGTTTAGAAAATTACCATTAGCTATAATTTGTGTAGTGAGTGTAAGAGCAATATTATCATACATTGGTAAAACCTATGCAGGTATAGTAAGGTATACAAGTGCTGCAGATGCTCAACGGATTTTTTTAGTGAGCTTAACGGGTACACTCATTCTTTCCCTCATTAATTTCATTTCGCATTATTATGTTCATAAGTTTTTCATCCCTTTTTCAATTCTCATTATTGATTTTATTACCACTGTTTTTGTAATGACATCGGGCCGTTTAATGGTAAAAGAACTGCATGCGCAATTAATCAATACATCATCTCTAAGGCGAAGTGTTATTATTTATGGAACCGAGCATTATGCTTTAATTTCTAAAACAGCCCTTGATCGTGATACAGGTTCGCGTTACAAAGTATTAGCATTTATTGACGACAACCAATCAAAAGGCAGTAGAAAGCTTGGCGGTATTCCTGTTTACGATCTTGCTCAATTAGACACTTTACTAAAAAAGAATGAAGTAGTTCACGTTATTATTTCAACACCTGAAATTGCGCCATCTAAAAAACAATACATCGCTGAAATTTGTTTAAAACACAATACACGTGTTTTAAACGTTCCAGCACCATCAAGTTGGATAAACGGAGAACTAAGTTTTAAGCAAATTAGAACTATTAACATTGATGATTTACTCGAAAGAGATACCATAAAACTTGACAAAGAAAAAATACAGATAAAGCTAGAAAATAAAGTAGTATTGATTACCGGAGCTGCCGGTTCAATTGGAAGCGAATTGGTAAGACAAATTATTTTATTTCACCCTGCAAAGCTTATACTGCTCGATATTGCAGAAACTCAATTGTACGATTTAGAGCTTGATTTACAAGAAAATTATCATTTTATTAATTATGAAATAATTTTAGGAGACATTAGAAATAGAGAAAGAATTGAATCCTTATTTGAGCAATACAGACCGCAGGTTGTTTTTCATGCCGCTGCATATAAGCATGTGCCCATGCTTGAAAACAATCCTTCTGAAGCTATTATTACCAATATTCAAGGAACCATCAATATGGCAGATATGGCCAGTAAATATTGTGTTACGGAATTTGTAATGATTTCAACAGACAAAGCGGTAAACCCAACCGGAATTATGGGTGCATCAAAACGAATTGCTGAAATATATATTCAATCTTTAAATGCAATAACCCATACTCATTTTATTACTACACGATTTGGCAATGTGTTAGGTTCAAACGGATCTGTAATTCCAAGGTTTAAATCTCAAATAGAAAAGGGCGGACCTATTACCCTTACACATCCTGAAATTACTCGCTATTTTATGACCATTCCCGAAGCATGCCAATTGGTAATTGAAGCAGGAGCTATGGGAAAAGGAGGAGAAATTTTCATCTTTGATATGGGCCAATCCATAAAAATTCTTGATCTGGCTCATAAAATGATTACCCTTGCAAAACTAAAAGTTGACAAGGATATTAAGATTGTATACACAGGTTTAAGGCCGGGAGAAAAATTATACGAAGAGCTTCTTAATAAAGAAGAACATACACTACCTACTCATCATCCCAGAATTATGATTGCTAAAGTAAGAGAATACGAATTCTCTCAAGTAAGTCAAGAAATAAAATACCTGGTGACACTTGCATATAAAGGCAATAGCACAGAAGTAGTAAGAAAAATGAAAACTATTGTTCCGGAATATGTAAGCAATAATTCTCCTTATGAAGAATTAGACAAAATCAATTCTTAAATATAATTTTCACACTAACTCTATTCGTGTTCATTCGTGAAATTCGTGTCTTAATTATGTAAAAACTCATTCGAAATTTTTGTACTTCCTTATTTTTTTGTATCATACCGTTGTTTTTAATTTGAACCCTAAAAGACAAGCTTATGAAAGTACTAGTATCGCTTACTTTATCCCTATTCTTTTTCATACAAGTATGGGCACAAGCGCAAGATGCGAATGTTAAAATCTATTCAACATCTGTTAATCATCCTGATTATATTGAATATGTTGATGTAATGGTCAACAAAATAAATTTTGAACCCAATGAAAGCATTACTTATTTCTGGTATTCAGCAAATAGCATTATTCATACCCAAGGAGGATATAGTGGCAAACTTCTCCAGGGAAAATACACTTCAAATTATGCAAACAAAAATTTAAAGGAACAAGGTTCGTTTAAAAAAGGGATTAAAAGCGGAAAATGGAAAGCATGGGATGTTGAGGGGCATTTAATGCGTTCAGAAACATGGAATATGGGAGCATTAAATGGCCCCTATAAAGAATTTGACAAGCAAAGTAGAATAGTAAAACAAGGATGCAATAAAAACGGAAAATTTTGTGGTAATGTGTATACATATGGAGATGACAATGCCATTATACAAACAACCAAGTATAAAGCAGGCAAAGAAGTTACACCAAAAAACAAGGAAGATTTATGGTACAATAAACTCTTAAACAAAATAAAAAAGAAGAAAAAAGAAAAAGGAGAAAAAAAATCAGAAGAAATAACGACTCAAGAAAGTAAAGAAAAAGTTGTTGTTGAAGAAAAAGAAAACAAGGCTCCTTCTAAAAAATCAAAAACAAGTTCGGCTCATCAGGATGATTCAAACCAAAACAGTCAGCAAAGTAGCCCTGCTTCAAAATCTAAAACGCATACCACTTCTAAAACCAAAACAGAAAAAACTGAGGAAAACAATAATGGTAATGAAAAAAAAGACAGTAATGATCATTAATCTATGCTCAAGGCAAGCTCTCTGTTTTATGCTATAACCATGTCTCTGCTGATAGGCTTTCTTAGTGCAGGTCTAATCTTATTTGCCTATATAAATCGCACATATATTCTTACTTCACTTTCAAAAAATAATGTGAGAATTAATGCCGAAAGTGGCATGAATATTCTTCTTACCGAAAATGATTTATTTGAAAAAGGAGATACCGTTGTTAGATGTCTTTTTGAAGATGGAGCTGACTCTGTTCGTTTAATTAAAAAACATTGGGGAGCATTTGATCTTGGAATTTCAGAAGCATTTATTAGAAAAGAATGTTTCAAACAGGTTGCTCTTATTGGTACAGCACTTGACGACAGCAGCAAAATATCGCTTTATTTGGCTGACCAAAATAAAGCCCTTTCTCTTTGCGGAAAAACAGTAATTCAAGGTAATTGTTTCCTGCCCAAAGCAGGCGTAAAACGCGCTTATATTGAGGGGCAAACCTATATTGGCGATAAATTGATATATGGTACAGCCAAAGAAAGTAACAGTTCTATTCCTGCTATTAATAAAAAAATGATCGAAGCCAATAAAACTTATATGAATAAACAATTCAGCCTAGACGATAGCATATTGTATATTCATGAACAAGTTGTTGATGATTCTATTACTCATTCATTTAACGATAAAACCATTTTGATTTACAGTGATCACCCTATTGTAATGCTAAGTAATAAATACGCTGGCAATATTTGTATTGTTTCAGATTCTTCTGTTTTTATTGGTGCAGGAACCTCATTAAAAGATGTTTTAATTTATTCTCGAAAAATAGAAATAGAAAAAAACTTCACAGGAAATTTTCAGGCTTTTGCTTATGATTCAATTACTATTGGAGAAAACTGTAAACTTACCTATCCCACTATATTGGGTGTTATAAAACTTGATAAATCAGCAGATGTATCCATTATTGAAGTAAGAGATAAAACAGAAGTAGCAGGAGTTTTGTTTCAATACCAAGAAGTAGCAAATTACCAACAAATAGTAAAACTACAAATAGGAAACAACGCTATTGTAAACGGACAAGTTTATTCAAACGGTTTAGTAGAAATAAAAGGCAGTGTTTATGGAAGTGTTTTCTGTAATGAATTTACATTGGCTACAGCATCTTCTGTATACGGTAATCATTTACTCAATGCCACTATTGACTTCAATCGTTTATCAGAAAATTTTGTAGGCGTTAATCTTATATCCCAATCCAATTTTAGGCAAATTGCAAAATGGTTAAATTGAATACTAAAATACCGGCCACCTCATTAATAGAAGTGCTTATGGCACTCAGTATTATTACTATAAGTGTTGGTGTTGCGATGATGATACATACTAATATCCTTTATTCCAACAGAAATAGTATGAAAATGAAAGCCAATTTATTAATGAATGAAATGTCTATTGAAGCAAAAAAAAATAAAGATTTTGCAGATACCGAAGTAAATACCGATAATGTATTTATTTCTAAAAAAATAGAATCGTATAATAATATTGAATTTTTATATCAAATGAGTTTTGAAGCACGCGATAATGACGGAAAAAAATTAGGCGAAAGAAAAGAGTTGGTTTTGATTTATGATAAAATGAATTGAAAAAATAAATGCAATTAAACCCCAAAAAAATACAGGCATTTACACTAATTGAGCTCATGATTACCATGCTCATTAGCTCCATTTCTTTTGGAATTATTTATAGTGGCTATGAAATAGTAAGCAAGCAATACAGATCATACAAATCAAGCAACGAAATAATAGCAGATGCATTGTATTTAAATGTTTTAATGGCAAGTGATTTTTCTAAAGCACGTGATGCAAAAAAAAATGACGATGGCTTTCAATTAATTGATTATGAAAATAGATCAACGATTTATGAACTTTCTACAGAATATATCGTAAGAAAGGTTAGTTTTTCTATTGATACATTTAAAGTACCTGTAAAAAATATAAGTTATTTGATGCAAAATAGTGATGTTAATGCAGAGCCGTACTTCATTGATGAAGTATCATTTAATGTTGGTATCAATAAACAAACGCAAACTTTTCATTATAAAAAGCAATACGATGCCGCTTTTTTAATGGACCATGAAACAGAATTAGCGAAGTAGAATCTAGAAAATGGTCAAGGTTTAATTGTAAAAACTTTGAACATGTAAACTTTAAACTTTAAACTAAAATGGCCATAGATTTAGCAAACATACAAACTCAATCGCCTAAGGCTTCAAATACTAAGCCAAAAGAAGAAAAAGGCATATTCGATTTTTTAAATAAGGATATTAAGTTTTTTGGTTCATCAGGCCTTGACGACCAAAAGAAAGAACACTTTTATTCAGAACTGAATATCTTATTTGGTGCCGGCATTGATATTAAAACAGCTCTTGAACTTATAGAAGCCGAACAAATCAAAGATGGCGATAGGCTATTATTTAAGAAAATAAAAGATGCTGTAATTGGTGGAAGTAGTTTCTCAAACGCATTAGAACAATCAGGTGAATTTTCTCCTTATGAATTTTTTAGTTTACGAATAGGCGAAGAGAGTGGTAAATTGCCGGAAGTGTTGGTTGAATTATCTTCATTTTTTACAAAAAAAATAAAACAAAAACGCCTTGTTGTTGGAGCATTAACTTATCCGGCTATTGTATTTTCAGTTTCCATTGGAGCTATCTTTTTTATGATGAATTTTATTGTTCCCATGTTTACCGATGTATTTAAAAGATTTAAAGGAGGTAAATTACCCTATGTAACGCAAATGATCATTAACATTTCTCATGCTATGTCAACCTATTCTGTTTACTTTTTTGCAATTGTAGGTATATCAGTAGCATTTATCTATAGCCAAAGAAACCAAATTTGGTATAGAAAACTATCTTCTTCATTAGTATTAAAATCACCTATTGCGGGAGAAATTACACAAAAAATATTTTTAGCTCGTTTTTGTCATTCAATGGGCTTATTAATTGGAGCCAAAACTCCCATGATAGAAGCAATCAGATTGGTAAAAAAAATGATTGGGTTTTATCCTATTGAACACTCTTTGGATATTGTAGAAGAAAAAATATTTAAAGGCGAATCATTAAATGCAAGCTTGTCGGGCTTCCCTATCTATAATAAGAGAATGATTTCTTTAATAAAAGTAGCTGAAGAGGTAAACCAATTAGATAGAATTTTCAATCAACTATCAGAACAATACAGTACAGAAGTAGAACACCAAACAAGCCTTATTGGTAGCCTTATAGAACCCTTTATGATTATCTTTTTAGGAGTAATGGTTGCTGTGATACTTGTATCCATGTACTTACCATTATTCCAATTAAGTTCTTCGTTTGGGTAAACTCAAATAAAGAATATTTTAAATGATCTACTTTCAGGGCAGCATACAAAAGTCTGCTTCTGAAGTTTTTTATTGTAAAAAATTAATTTTGGGCCAGCCTAACTCCTTCAGCTATTCTATTACCCTCTTTTTTGAATATTCTTCAGGTGATAATAATCATCTTGCGTATTGATAGAAATCAGTTGTATCCTACCTTATTGCATTCATTTTTGTAAATATTGAAAGGTTCAATTATGGAGAATAAAGTATTTACCGATTTAGCTGAAGAATTCAAATCACTTGCACTCCTAGGTTTGATCAATGCTATACATGTATTCATATAGTTTCATACAATGATCGAGAAGATAATATCATGGTCAAGTAATAACCGCTTTTTAGTGTGGATGGGTATTGCTTTGATTGTTGCAGGGGGATTTTTTTCCATTTACGAAACTCCTGTGGATGCAATTCCAGACTTGTCGGAAAACCAAGTTATTGTTTTCACAGAGTGGATGGGGCGCAATCCGCAGATCATGGAAAATCAAATCACCTATCCTCTTGTTTCCAATCTCCAGGGAATTCCAAAAATCAAAACAGTTCGGGCTTCATCTATGTTTGGGATGAGTTTCATCTTCGTGATTTTTGATGATGATGTGGATATTTACTGGGCAAGAACCCGTGTGCTGGAACGATTGAATTACGCACAAAAATTTCTTCCGCAGGGAATTACTCCAACTCTAGGACCCGATGGCACAGGCATTGGTCATGTTTTCTGGTACACATTAGAAGGAGATGGATATAATCTCGGTGAACTACGCACCACTCAGGATTGGTATGTAAAATTTGCTTTGCAAAATGTACAGGGCGTAAGTGAAGTAGCTTCGTTCGGAGGTTTTCAAAAACAATATCAGGTGACTATCAATCCACACAAACTGATCTATTACAATGTTCCCTTAATGGAAGTGACTAAAGCCATCATGAATAATAACCGAGATGTGGGCGGTAGTTTATACGAAATGAATGCTATGGGTTATATGATTCAGGGCTTGGGATATATAAAAGACATAGAGGATGTGAAAAATATTGCTGTCGGGATGTTTAATTCTATCCCGATCAAACTAAAAGATGTTGCAGATGTGCAAATGGGAAGCGATCTGCGGCTAGGTATTGTTGACGAGAACGGAGATGGAGAAGCGGTTGGCGGCATAGTAGTAATGCGTTATGGAGAAAATGCAAAAGATGTGATTGAGCGCGTGAAAGAAAAAATGAATGATGTAAAAATGGGCTTACCTCCCGGACTGAAGTTTAAAGTAGCTTACGACAGAAGCAACCTGATAAACGAAACAATCAATACATTGAAAGAATCAGTACTAGAGGAAATAATTGTTGTCGGTCTTGTTGTGCTGTTGTTTCTCTTTCATTTCGGAACAGGTTTTGTGAGCATACTTAATATTATTCTATCCATGCTCATCGGATTTATCCTCATGAAACTCTTTGGAGTTACATCCAACATCATGTCGTTAGGAGGAATTGCTCTTGCCGTAGGAGACCTAGTTGATTCAAGTATTGTAATGGGAGAAAACGCATACAGGCAACTGGCAAACCGCATTCTTAAGAAATAAAATTGTAATGGAAAAGAAAAAAGGACATACCTCTGAGATACCCGATGAAGAACGAGTAGAGATTATTCGAAAATCAACGGTTACCATTGGGCGTGCTGTGTTCATGTCCATTCTGGTAACGCTGATTTCATTTGCTCCGATATTATTTCTCACAGGGCAAGAGAAGAAATTGTTTACGCCTTTGGTGCTGACGAAAACCTTCTGTATGATCGGCTCTGCTATTACAGCCCTTTTTATTCTTCCCGCTATTTTGAGAAGTTTTGTGAAGGGAACTATTCGAAGTGAAAATAGTAATCCTGTTTCAAAATATTTGTCAATGCTCTTTTCCCCCATCACAAAATTCTGCCTACGCTGGAAAAAAACTGTAATTGCAGCCATTGTTGTTCTTGCTCTTGCTAGCATACCTGTTGTAATGAATACGGGAACTGAGTTTATGCCACCGTTGGATGAAGGTTCATTGCTGATGATGCCTGTAACACTTCCCGATGTTTCCAACTCCGAAGCAAAAAGAATTCTTCAAGTGCAGGATAAAATTCTGAAAAACATTCCCGAAGTGGAAAATGTTTTGGGAAAAGCAGGAAGAGCATACACAGCTACTGATAATGCCCCAATGAGTATGATAGAGACGATTATCATACTGAAACCAAAAGCTCAATGGAGAGAAGGAATGACGAAAGAGAAACTGATTACTGAAATGGATGAAAAAGTGAGAATACCCGGAGTAGTAGTCGGATGGACTCAGCCCATCATCAATCGCATCAATATGCTTTCAACAGGAATCAGAACGGATGTAGGAGTGAAAATTTTCGGCCAAAATATAGATACCATTTTTGATTTGTCAGAGAAAATTGAAAGATCTCTTAGAGGTATTGAAGGGCTTTCTGATCTGTATCTCGAACAATTGACAGGAGGGAAATATCTCACAATAAAAATTGACCGTGATGCCATTGCGCGCTACGGCATAAGTGTTGAAGATGTGAACATGGTTATTGAATCTGCTTTGGGTGGAATGAATCTCACAAATACAGTTGAAGGGAGGGAGCGTTTTACCATCAGCGTTCGCCTAGCACAGGATTTTCGAAATGACATTTCAGAAATTAAACGCACACCTGTTCAAACTTCCACTTATGGTAACATTCCGCTTTCATCGGTAGCAGATGTTTCTGTTACTGAAGGACCTCCCATGATAAACTCTGAGAATGCCATGCTTCGGGGAACGGTTTTATTCAACGTTCGCGGGAAAGATATGGGAAGTGTAGTGAAAGAAGCTAAAACAAAAATTGAAAATGAATTTAAAAACCTTCCGAAAGGATATTTTATCCAGTGGAGCGGTCAGTACGAAAATCAAGTTCGTGCACAGAACCGGCTAATGATAATTATTCCCATCGTACTACTTATAATGATGATTGTGCTGTACACAACTTTTCATTCCTTTCGTGAAGTATTGATCGTCTTTTCAGGAATACCGATTGCTTTTATAGGTGGAATACTTTCCCTTCACTTTTATCATGTAAATTTTTCGGTAGCCGTAGCAGTAGGGTTCATCTCCTTGCTAGGCGTTGCAGTTGAAACAGGTGTACTAATCTTGTTTTATATGAATAATGAACTGGGAAAGCTGAACGAAAATTCTCTTTCTGAAAAATTCAGCATTACTGCAATGCATATTGAAGAAGCCGTTTTCAAAGGTTCTGCTTTAAGAATTCGTCCGATATTAATGACTGTAATTGTGGATGTATTGGGAATGATTCCGGTAATATATGCTACAGGAGCCGGAAGCGATGTAATGAGGCCAATTACTCTCCCATTTGTTTTTGGGCTTCTGTTTTCAATTCTATATTCTCTCGTTTTAATTCCATGTGTGTTTGCTCTTGTGAAAGAATATGAGTTTAAGAAAAAAGGAAAATTAATTTTTGTTAAAACAGAATAATGATGAAGAAAATAACCTCCATATTATTTTTTCTAATCTGCGTTTCGCTTTTGCATGCTCAAAATTCAAATCTGACATTGGTTCAGATAATAGATTCTCTTGAAAAGAATTATCCGGAACTCCTGAAATATGATTCTAAAATTCAATCCTTGCAGGCACAGGTGGAAGGTTCAAAGGCGTGGATGCCTCCGACTGCTTCATTCGGATTGAACCAGTTCCCTTACAATCCGATGATGTTAAAAGATGCAGGCCCAATGAATCAGGCAGGATTGATGTTCTCAGTAGAACAGATGATTCCCAATTCAGGAAAACTAAATGCAAAACAAAATTACTTGTATTCTCTTCCTCAAATTCAAAAAAATAATCAGGAATGGATAAAGAACATGCTTAATTTATATGCAAAATATTTTTACTACCAAAGATTAGTTGCTGAAAGAAAACTGAATCTACTTGCCGAAAACCGTGAATTGCTGGAATTGCTGATTAAAACTTCTGAGGCAAAATATGCTTATAACCAAAGCGACCTCAGCACAATTTTTAAAGCAAAAGCCAAACTGGAAGAACTTAAAAACATGGAAGCCATGCTTCAATCCATGATTTCGGAAAGTAATATAGGATTGAACACGCTGATGAATCGAAATATAAATACGGCTTTCTCGATTGATACAACTCTGATTCTAAAATCCTACGAATCATTTCCTTTCAATATGGATACGAATTCACTTAACAGGAGTGATATTGCTGCCATGCAAAATTCCATTAAGTCCATGCAATTAAATAAGGACTATATGTATTCGCTCCGAAAACCTGATTTTGGTGTCCGCATTACTCACATGCAAATGTTCGGCATGCCCAATCAATATTCTATAATGGGAATGTTAACAATACCGATAGCACCTTGGTCGGCAAAAATGTATAAATCAGAAGTGAAATCAATGGGATTTGAAATTCAATCCATGACACAAGAAAAACAAACCATGCAGTTGATGGCAATTCAAATGATAAATGAAAAACTTTCTATGTTGAAATATGAAACCGAGCAGATGAAAAACTATGAAGAAGGGATCATTCCAATGTATTCTAAAAATTTTGAAGCAGGACTTCTTGCGTACAAACAAAACACAGGAAGTTTTTTTGTACTGCTCGATTCATGGGAAATGCTCCTGATGAAAAAGATGGAATACAACGATAAATTATTTGCTGTATTAAAGTTGCAAGCCGAATACGAATATGAGTCACAGAAAAAATAAAATATCATCTCATTGGGGTTTCCTTTTAACAACATTCCTGTTCTCTTTTGGTTGTAACAATCAATCGGATCATTCCGGTCACGAAGGAATGGAGAATATGAATCATGATATGCATAAAATGCCGAACCATGAGATGAAGAATGCTGATACGATCGATTTAAGCTCCATTTCACTGCCCACAAATTACAGTGTAATTTCTTCTCAGAAAACGGTGAAGCCGGTTTGGTCGGAAAGCAATGCTGATATTTCTGCAAATGGCTATATCGCTGTGGATGAAAGAAGGGACAATAAAATTTCGGCACGGTTCAGCGGAAGAATTGAGAAATTATTTGTGAAATATAATTTTCAGTATGTGAAGAAAGGAGAAAAGATAATGGATATATATAGTTCAGAGTTAAACACAATACAGGAAGAACTATTATTTCTTCTTAAAAGCAAATCAGAAGAGGATCTGGTAAAAAAAGCAAAAGAAAAATTATTATTAATGGGAATTTCAGATTCTCAACTGAAAGAAATTGAAACGACAGGCAAAACATTTTATTCAGTGAGCATACTAAGTCCCTATGAAGGCTATGTGTATTTCACAAATACTCCTTCAATTCCAATGCCTGCTCAACAATTATCTCAAACGAATGGAATGGAAATGTCAAATAACTCATCATCAAATCAGGCAATGAATGCTTCCGCATCTCAAATACGAGAAGGAAATTATGTTAGCAAAGGGCAAACTCTATTCAAGGTAAATAATTTGAAAGAAGTTTTTGGAATTGTATTGATAGACAATAATCATTCATCTGAAATTTCAGTCGGTACAGATGTTGAATTAACCAGCGAACTTGATAAGGGTAATCTTATTAAATCTAAAATTGCTTTGATTGAACCTGTGCTTCAAGGCGGTCAGAAATTCTTGTCGGCAAGAGTTTACCTGAAAAATGAATCGGGTTTACTGAAAATAAATTCCCTGCTTACCGGAAAAATAAACTCCGTTAAAACAAATCAATTATTGATTCCAAACAGCAGCATACTTTTTCTTGGAGAAAGAAATAGTGTTTGGATCAAGACGGGAGAAATAGAAACGGGAAAATATATTTTTCAGATTCGAGATGTTGCATTGGGAGTTTCACAAAAAAATAGGACAGCGATTTTAAGTGGATTAACGGAGAAAGACGAAATCGCACTTGAGGCCGCATACATGATTGATAGAGAAAGTTTAATTAAATCAAAATGAAAGCGCATTACACCATATCGTTTCTAATTTCTTTCTTTCTGCTTTCCTGTTCAGAGAAAACAACAAATCATTCTGAAAAAGAAACCCATGATGGAATGGAGAACATGGTAATGCTAACGAAAGAAGAAATTGTTAAAGCTAATATTCAAGTTGATACTGTGCGTGTAAAAAATATTTCTGAGCAAAGTACTTTAACAGGAATAGTCTCTGTTAACGAAAACCAAGTAACTGTAATTACTTCGCGTGTAAAAGGAAGATTGGATCGGGTCTATGTCCGCAACGCAGGGGAATATATAAGCAATGGAAAACCACTGTATGATATTTACAGCGAAGAATTGCTTGCAAATGAAAATGATTACCTCCTTGCATTAGAACAATTGAAGAATGTAAAATCACAAAAAGAAACTGCAAAACAACTTGCCGATGCAGCAAGAATAAAGCTCTTGCAATGGTCAATTACCGAAGAACAAATACAGGAATTGGAAAAAAGCGGAAAGCCATCATCAACGCTTTCTTTTTTCAGTAATGCAAATGGTTATATCACCGAACTATTTGTCCGAGAAGGAGAATATGTTGATATAGGAACTTCCATTGCTAAAATTGCAGACCTGAGCTTTGTCTGGATAGAAGCGCAAATATACAGCGATGAAATAAAATTTCTAAAACAGAATCCAAAATTAGCTGTGGAGTTTGATATGTATCCCAACAAATTGTTCAGCGGAGAAATTGTTTTTGATAATCCCGCTCTTGAAATAAATCAGAAAGTAAATCTCGTCAGGGTAAAAGTGGAGAATAAAGAAAACAAACTAAAACCCGGAATGATGGCATACATCTATTTGAAACGAAACGAAAAAAAGGCATTGGTAATTCCTAAATCTGCTCTTTTAGTTGAGAAAATGATTTCTGTATGGGTACAAACTTCGGAGGGAATGTTTGAACCAAGAATGGTAACTACAGGGATAGAAAACAAAACAGAAGTAGCAATTTTATCAGGATTAAAAGAAGGGGACCTTGTGGTTACATCAGGAGCTTTTCTTCTTAAAAGCGAACAAACAGTTGAGCAAGGATCAAATTCAATGGGTGGAATGAATATGTAAAGTGCAGTATCATGATCGAAATTTCAAATAAATACTCATCTCATTCTTCTATAAAATCAGAAGATTTTCAGGGATTAACATCCACTGAAGCAAAAAATCGTTTATCTCAGGTTGGCAAAAATGCGATTGAACAGGAAGTCAAAAAAAATGCATTCCTCATTTTTTTTAGTCAATTTAATAACCCAATTGTTTATCTTCTTCTGTTCGCGGCAGGCATGTCTTTCTTTTTTAAAGAATGGCTAGATGGTATTGCTATTGTGGTTGTACTTCTGATCAATTCTTGCATTGGGTTTTATATGGAGTTTCAGGCAGACCGATCCATGGAAGCATTGAAAAAACTATCCACTGTTTCGGCAAAGGTTTTCAGAGACGGAGAACTAACAGAAATTAATTGCGAAGAAATTGTACCCGGAGATATGATGTACCTCGAAGCAGGAGATATGGTTACAGCAGATTCACAAATCATAAAATCATCGCAACTACAAGTTGATGAATCCTCTCTTACAGGAGAATCTATTCCTGTTGAAAAACAAGAAGTACAAACCAATGAGAATACTCTGATAGCAGAACGAACAGATATGTTGTATAAAGGCACTTGCCTTACAAAAGGTAATTCATACGCCTTAGTTACTGCAACGGGAATGAAGACCGAACTGGGCAGAATTGCTCACCTTGTTCAATTGGCAGACCAATCGGTAACTCCTCTTGAAAGAAAACTGGAAGAGTTCAGCAGAACGCTTATCAAAATTACCGTTGCCATTGTTGTAGTCATTTTCATTACAGGATTGCTGAACGGTCAAAAAATGATCGAGATGCTCGAAACCTCCATTGCCCTTGCAGTAGCAGCAATCCCTGAAGGATTGCCAATTGTCGCTACGCTTGCGCTCGCACAAGGCATGTTGAAAATGGCAAAGCAAAATGTGATTGTGAAAAAACTTTCAGCAGTGGAAACGCTTGGAGGGACAAATGTAATTTGCACGGATAAAACAGGAACACTCACGCAAAATAAAATTGAGGTGAGCAATATTCAGTCAAATAAATCAGAAATCATGATGCGAATTGCTGTTTTATGCAATACTGCAACTGTTAGTAAAGAAGGGAAAGAAACGGGTGATCCGCTTGAAACTGCATTGCTGAAATATGCCATGAAACAAAATGTCATTATAGATGAATGGAGAGAAAACTATCCGATAGAACGAGAAGAGCCATTTTCATCGGAAACAAAAATTATGTCAACACTTTGTAAAACAGAAAATGGTTTTACCGTTTATTGCAAAGGGGCAGTCGAAGAAATACTGAAAAGGTGTACACAGTCATTTGAAACGAATGGCATTGTGCAAATGGATCAAACGCATAAAACCGAATGGCTGACAAAAGCGGAACAAATGGCTTCTTCGGGTTTAAGGGTAATTGGTGGGGCATACAAAAACTCGGATATATCTGAAAAAGAAATTTCCCAAGGGTTAATATTTACGGGATTATTCGGAATGATTGATCCGCCACGAGCAGATGTTTTTGAGGCAATAAAGGAAGCTAAAGCAGCAGGCATTAATGTTGTGATGATTACAGGCGATCATCCTGCCACTGCAAAAAATATTGCACAACAACTCGAAATAATTTCAAAGCAAGATACAGAAGCGATAAACGGAAAAGAAATGATCGAGTATGACAAATTGAACGAAGAAGAAAAGAACAGGTGGATAAGCTCACACATATTTTCCGCGTAAATCCACAGCAGAAATTGGATTTAGTACGTGTATTTCAGGAAAAAAAATTCGTTGTAGCAATGACTGGCGATGGCATAAATGATGCTCCTGCACTCAAAAAAGCAGACACAGGCATTGCAATGGGCTTGAATGGAACACAGGTTGCACAAGAAGTTGCTGATATAATTTTGAAGGATAACTCTTTTACATCCATTGTACATGCTATAAAACAAGGCAGAATCATATTTGAAAACATACGCAAGTTTGTCATCTTCCTTTTATCCTGCAACATCAGCGAGTTGATGGTGATTTCCACAGCTTCAATTTTTAATCTTCATTTTCAATTGTTTCCACTTCAGATTTTATTTATCAATATCATCACAGATGTTTTGCCTGCGCTGTCTTTGGGAATTACCGAAGGAAGCGATACAATTATGAAACTTCCTCCGAAAAATATAAAAGAGCCGGTTATTGACAGAAAAAGATGGTGGACAATTATTTTTTATTCGATTATAATAGCCGTTTCATCGGTAGGAGCAGTATTCATCAGCCATCTCACCCTTCATAATTCTGAATTATGGAATCCGCAACTATGCAACAACATATTATTTTTTACGCTTATTTTTTCACAGCTGCTTCATGTTTTAAATATGGGAAACGGCTCTTCATTCTTCAATTCAGAAGTTTTCAGAAATAAATATATATGGGGTGCAATTATTCTTTCTCTAATTATCTTATTCGGTATTTATGCAATTGAGCCAATAAGAAAGATGCTGTCAATTTACGAGATGTCTGCAAAAGACTGGCTTATTTCAATTGGAGCAAGTACCGCTTCGTTAATCCTAATCCGGATAGCTAAAAAATTAAAAATCGTACACCAATAAATTTAGGTGGGTGATGATAAATTATAGATTAGCATTGGCCAAAAACACTAAATCCCACCTTTTGGGGTAGGATTTAGATTGTATTAAAAACAACATAAAACTATGAAAACACAAACAAAAACTTGTACTAAATAACTCTTTCCTTAATCCTGGCCGATTTACCACTACGTTTACGGATATAGTATATTCTTGCCCTTCTTACTTTTCCTTTTTTATCTACCGCAACTTTTTCAATAGCAGGAGATAGAGTAGGAAAAATTCTTTCTACACCCACACCATTAGATATTTTTCGAACAGTAAAAGTTTCAGTAACACCTGTACCTTTTCTTTGAATAACTACACCTTGGTACTGTTGAGTTCTTTCTTTATTACCCTCTTTAATTTTATAATGTACTGTAATAGTGTCACCTGCAATAAATTCAGGTAATTCTTTTGTAGCTACTAACTGGTCCGTAGCAAATTTCAACAAATCTTCCATGTCAATATTTTTTTAAACAGGCTGCAATATTACGGATAATTTTTCAATTTTTAATCATCATTAGCTAAAAAGTTCCGGAATAGAAGAATTCACACTATTTGAATTCATTTTTTAAGGGCTCAACCTGTGGTATAGGGTATTGTGCCATACGCTTCTTTAGATTTTCTCTAATATTGATCCAAAACATATTATAATCAGCAATGTGGTAATTTTTCCATTTAAAAAAATGCTTAAGAATAGGAATATGTATTTCTTCTACCTCAACATATCCATCTTTTGACTCTACTTTTAATGAATGCCTACCCATTATCCTAAAATTTTTAAATAAAATCCCCTGATGTTGTTCTAAGTGGTTCACATTTTCTTGAGCATTAAAAGTAATAGGATTTATTGCAAAAATATTTCCTCCTCTTTCTGCAGGCACAAAACCATCACCAAAGGTTCTCCAGCTTAAAAAACAGTCAATATCTTCTTCGGCCAAACAAGGGGGAAAACCATTAAAGTTAGATTGAACGGGCATGCCCACTAAATAAGCTAAAAACAATTGTTTTCTCAAATTGGTATCCGGTAAAATTACTTCTCTTATTAATCTTTCGGCATGGTTGGTTCCCTGACTGTGTGCTGCAATAATAAACGACCTGTTGTGATTAAAATGTTTAAGGTAATATTCAAATGCCCTTTTTACATCAGCATAAGCAGTATCAAAAGCCCTCCAAGCAGAACTTGTATCCGGGTTAAAATAGCCATTGTAATGCATTTGCCTATAATAAGGAGCATATATATCTGCAAGGCCATAAAATACACTTGCTTGATTTTTCAACGTACTCTCTTGAATTACTTTATCCAGCTTTTCATCATGAATATCGGCATTCCAATTTTTACCATCATTATAGATAGTGGGGTACACAAAAAAAACATCAATAGTAGCAGGTTTGCTGCAGGCATCTTTATAATTAGCAGGAAATTGATTGCAAACATTAGTTGTAGTAGGCAAAGCTGCCCATGAAGAGATTTGAGAATAATCCGGTTGAAGGGGTAATGTTTTTATTTGAAATGTTTCAGTAGGTATTACTTTTTCTGTTTTACAAGAAAATAGAAGTATAGAAAAAACTAAAATTAGTTTATGGGCAGTTCCAAAAATTGTTTTTTTTTGCTTCCTCTCCCTTAATCCCTCTCGAAGAGAGGGACACAAATTGTAATTTTTAGAACTGCCCATAAACTTTAGAATTTTACTCTTTCAAAAAACCTGTTAATGGATTGCCAATACAGCCATTTGGGTATTCCATTTTCATAAATGAAGAAATGGTAGGCGCAATATCTGTTATGCTATTAGCTTTAAATGTTTCTCCATTTTTTACTTTCCATCCATAGAATAAAAGAGGTACATGCCTATCGTACATATAAGGAGAACCATGGGTAGTACCGGTTTTTCCAAATTCAACCCAAGCAGGTTGTAATACAAGCAATACATCTCCTGAACGCTTGGCATTGTATCCATTTTTTAAATACAAAGGAATACCATCCGTAGCCGGAATGTTATGAATTTCATCAGCTGTATAGGCATCAGCAATACCATCCATGCTTAACATGTAATTAGCAGTTGCTTTTCTTACGCTTGCCAAATCTAATTTCTTTTTAGCAATTAAAGGATGGTTTAAAAAAAGTTGATCGTTACTAAAAGAAAGCAATAAGGAATCATCCCTATACTCATCAATCATAAATGCTTTTAACTCATTAAATTTTGCAGCTACATCTAAATATCCTGCCGGTAATTTTACATCTTGTAAATAAGAAGGTGTGTTAACAGCAGCATGATCGGCAGTAAGAAAAAGCACATAATTATCTTTACCCAAATAATTGTTTAAAAACAAAATAAATTCTTTTAAATCTTTGTCCAATCTCAAATAAGTATCTTCTAATTCTATTGAATTAGGCCCGTACATATGGCCAACATAATCAGTAGAAGAAAAACTTACGGTTAAAAAATCTGTATTTTCTCCTTTCCCCATTTTTTCTGATTCAATGGTTTCAATGGCAAAATCTTTAAGTAATGAATTTCCAAAAGGAGTTGAGCGAATAAGATCGTAGTTGGTTGTTTGAGTACTTGCTTGGTTTTTTAAAATTGCCAAACCCGATAATTTATGAGGGAAAGTTGGGGAAATTTCTCCGGTAAATTTTCCTTCGTATTTATTATCATCGGCAAGGCTCTCGGTATACTCTTTAATTGATAATAATGTTTCCCAATCTTTGCTTAAATATTTATCGGCCATTTTTTTTTCGTTAAACTTTTTTACCCAATCCGGTAAATCGCTCATGTAATACGTACTGCTAATCCAACCTCCGGTTGTTCCATCAAACCAATAGGCTGCATTAGCCAAATGGCCTGCAGGCATAATGGCGCCACGATCTTTAAGAGAGATGCCAATTACTTTAGACCGCATGTTGCTAAATAATTTGAGCTCATCCGTAACGGTGCTTGCCAATAATCGAGAGGGCGACATTTGTCCGGCAGCAGAAGTACTTCCCACGGTTTGTACTGTTTTATCATCGGTACAATACACCATTTTATTTTCTGTTCTGTCAAACCAATCATTGGCAATAATGCCATGTGTAGCAGGTGAGGTACCGGTATATATAGATGCATGTCCGGGGCCTGTGAAAGTAGGCACATAATTATAAGTAGTGTTTCTAAAGAAAAAACCTTCTCCAACTAATTCTTTAAAACCTCCATCTCCAAATTTATCCCAAAAGCGCGTAATGTAATCGTAACGCATTTGATCGATTACAATGCCAATGATTAATTTTGGTTTTGCTGGAGTATCGTCTTTTTTATCAGATGTATTGCCTGCTTGTGCAGATATTACAAAGCAAAAAATAAAACTTAAACGAAGGAAATGTTTAATCATTATTGAAAAAAATTAAATAGAGATGCAAAATTAGTTAATTTTACTGAACGTAGATAATGCAGATCAATATGATTACCTCAAATAATAATAAATCTCTAAGAGTAAAGAATTCATTTTTTATCATACAAATCAGCGTTATCAGCGTTCTGATATGGGGATGTAATAAAGAAAATGCGTGGGATTGTGTTCAAACTACCGGAGATATTATTGCTCAAACTAGAGAGATTTCAAATTTTAATAAAATTCAGCTCGAAGACAATATTAATTTAATTATTTCTCAAGATAGTACCATTAACCTTTCTGTTGTAGGAGGAGAGAATTTATTACCCGATGTTGTTACAGAAGTAAAAGGGGATACTTTAATTATTAAAAATGATAACAAGTGTAATTTTGTTAGGAGTTTTGATACTCCTATAAATGTATGTGTGTCAGTAAAAAGTTTAAGAAACATGTATTTATATGGATATGGAAGCATAAGCACTATTGATACTCTGGTCGAAGACAGTTTTAGAATAGATGGATGGAATGCTTCGAGCAAAATAAACCTAATGCTGCATGTTAAAGATGCTAATTTTCATTTAACTACCGGCCCAATGGAATTAAATGTAAGCGGCATAGCAAATAGTTGTTACATATATTCTTCCGGTTTTGCTATCGCTGATATCCGTAACCTACATTCAAAAAATACAGGTGTAAACAATTCCGGCATAGGAGATTTTTATGTATTTGCATCAAATTACTTAAATGCTGAAATTAAAAGTTATGGAAATGTTTATTTCACAGGCTCTCCTACACAAATAGTTAGTTTTACAAACAGTAGTGGTAAGCTTATAAAATTAGATTGATAATTGTTTTTATTAGTTGTTTTTAATTAATCGTAAATATTTATAACTTGCCACGCTTTAAAAAAATTTATTCACTCAAAAAACAATAACATGAAAAAATTATATCTAGCTGCAATTTTTGCATTATTTATTTTCAATGGTTATTCTCAGTATTACCTTTCTCATTTTGGTTATGGTAATCCCGGAAATTTAAACGACCTCTTGGAATATCCTGTTGGAAGTGGCTTAGATGCCTCTTGGTCTGTTCTTCTTACAGGTTCTAAATCTTCGCCTACATGGTCAAGTGCAACCAACTTACCTTTTTCATTTTCTTTCAATGGAAGTTCTGTAACACAATACATGGTTAATTCATGTGGTATTTTAACATTTGACGTAAGTACATCTGTTACTACAAGCTATACCAATGCGGCATTACCTTCTTCAAGCGTTCCCAACAAATCTGTATGTGCATGGGGAATTGAAGGTGTAGGTAGTAATGACGAAATTGTAACGCAAACTTTTGGATCTTCACCAAACAGACAATTGTGGGTAATGTTTTCTTCTTACACATTGCCAAGTAGTACTTCTTGCTATTCTTATTGGGCAATTGTATTAGAAGAAACTACTAATAGAATATATGTAGTTGATATGCGTTCTGCTGGTTCTTCATGTGTAGCAGCAATGACAGTAGGTGTTCAAATAGATGGTTCAACAGCAATACAACATTCTGATTCTCCTAATTTAGCTCAAGTAGCCGGTACAGATCCTTCAGCTTCTGATAATGTATATTATGGATTTACTTACCATGATGCTACTGATTATGATATCAACACCATTGATATTACCACAAGCAAATATTTATCTAAAGGCCAAGCGCCAATTGATGTAACAGGAAGACTAACCAATACAGGCACTAAAACAATAACATCGTTTACATTAAATTATTCTGATGGTACAAATGTTACCAGTGATAACATCACAGGAGTAAGCGTTACCCCATTAGAAGTGTATGATTATACTTCCAAAACAGGATGGTCTCCTGCTTTAACAGGGGCATATACTTTACAAGTTTGGCCATCTAATATAAATGGCAATGCTGATGAATATGCCGGTAACGATACTGCTTCACTTGATGTAGTAGTAGTTGATACTCTTGTTCAACGTATACCATTGCATGAAGCATTTACATCTTCTACATGTGGCCCATGTGCATCTGCTACCCCTGTTTTACAAGCAGTACTTGATGCTAATTCGAGTAAATATTCATTGGTAAAATACCAAATGGATTTTCCTGGTGATGGAGATATTTATTATACAGAAGAAGGTGGTGTTAGAGCATCTTATTATAGTATTTCATCTATCCCTCACTTATTTGTGGATGGAGCTTATGATGATAATACAGCAAATTATTCTCAATCCGACTTTGATGGATTTTATGAAAATCCTGCTTTTATGAGTATTCAAACTTATTATCATGTAAGCGGACAAACTGTTGATATGGATATTACCATTACTCCTTATGTAAATTATACTGAATCCGATAACATCATGCATATTGCCATTGTTGAAGACACAACCTTTTTAAATATAGGAACCAACGGAGAAACTGAATTTAATGCAGTAATGAAGAAAATGGTTCCGGATGCTGATGGTACTACACTAAGTACATTAACTGCAGGCCAAGCAAAAACTTTTTCTGAATCCTATACTTTTCAGGGAAGTTATAATGGTAATGTAACGGCTGCTAATCCGGTTGATCATACTATTGAACATACTGTTGAAGATTTTGGTCGTCTTTCAGTTGTGGTTTGGGTTCAAAATGAAACTACAAAAGAAGTTTATCAATCAAATACGGCACTAGATACCACTAGTGGAGGTTCTTCAATTAAAGATATTCAAGAAACAGGAAACGGTATTGTTTCTCTATATCCTAATCCTTCAACAGAAGTTGCATATTTAAAATATTACAATTCAAAAACTGCAGATGTAACGCTTCGCTTACAAAATATAGTTGGAGAAACCATGTATTCAATGAATGTTGAAAATGTACCGAGCGGATCGCATTCATTTAAATTTAATACAGCCAACTTAGCTGAAGGTATTTATACTGCTCAATTAATTATTGGCGGTCATATCTACACTCAAAAAGTTGTTGTTGCTAAATAATTTAGTTGTTAGTTGTTCGTTGTTAGTTTTTAGAAAAAATTTATTTAATATGAACAGATCATCTGCATTAGTGCTGGTGATCTGTTTTATTTTATTACAAACCATAATAGATACCTTAGCCCTCTCCCCTTTGGGGAGAGATGGAGAGGGGCAGGACTATTACAATAAAATTTACCTCCGCTATGAAAATTATATTTATGCTGATAATATAAAAACGGTTAGGCTGCATAGGCTTGGTTTTGAAATGTCGGAACCTGTTTTAGAATTAAATGATAATACAACTTCTCTCGAACTTAGTTTTGATGATTTTGGAACAACATTAAAAAACTACAGTTTTACCGTTATACATTGCGATGCCGATTGGCAACCATCAGACCTTAATCCCTTTGATTACATTGAAGGATTCCAAGAACAATACATAAGAGATTACCAATATTCATTTGGTACTTACGTTCAGTATACACATTACAAAGTCAATTTTCCCAACGATAACTTTAAGCTTACCAAATCCGGTAACTATCTTTTAAAAGTATACCTTGATGACCCGGATAGTTTAGTGCTTGTCCGCAGGTTTATGGTTACCGATTTAAAAGTATCTGTGAAAGGAAGTGTAAAGAGATCATCTATTGTAAAAAATATGGACGAACAACACGAAGTTCATTTTTCAATTTTATATAGTGGCTACAATATTGTTAATCCCATTGAAGAAATAAAAACAGTACTTGTACAAAACTCTCGTTGGGATAATGCTAAAACAGATTTAAAACCATTATTTCTTAAACCCAATGAATTAGTATACGATTATACGGCTGAAACAACTTTTGAAGCCGGCAATGAATTTAGGTATTTCGATTTTCAAAATCTCCGGTATTATACTGATCGGGTTAAAACAATAACCTATGAATCAAAACAAAACCATGTTTATTTATTTTCTGATAAAGTAAGAAAGTACAAAAGTTATATCTCAGGACGAGATATTAATGGAGCTTATGTAATTCATGTAAATTTAGGAAATGATAGTGGAGTAGAAGCCGATTATGCACATGTACACTTTAAACTTCCTTATGATGAAGAAATACAGGGCGCAGATGTTTATATTTTTGGAGGCCTAACAGATTGGAGAATTGACACAATGTATAAAATGAAATACAGTGCAGAAAATTTTTCTTACGATGCTTCTATTTTTTTAAAACAAGGGTACTATGAATACGAATATGTGTTGGTTGATGATAAAGGAAAAATTGACGATACCTATTTTGAAGGAAGCTTTTATCAAACAGAAGATAAGTATACCGTTTACGTTTACCACCGGCAACCCGGAAGCCGGTACGATCAGCTCATTGGAATGGAAATTTTTAATTCAACCGGACTCTATTAATTTTAGAAATGTATAAGCAGTAAACATAAATTATTAATTAACGATTTTACCCAAAATGGGAAAACTTAACACTATTCGATGTCTCTTTATTTAATCCCAAATACCCTAGGCGATTCATCCATTGATGCAGTTATTCCAACTCAAATAAAGGAGCTAATAAATTCAATTGATTATTATGTTGTAGAAGATTTGCGTTCGGCCCGTAGGTATTTACGAAAATTAGATATTAAAAAAAGTATTGATGAGCTTCATTTTACTGAACTCAATGAACATACAAAGCCTGAAGAAATTCCTGCTCTTTTACAACCGGCAAAAGAAGGAAAAAATATTGGTATTATTTCAGAAGCAGGTTGCCCTGCTGTTGCAGATCCAGGAGCTTTATTGGTAAAACTAGCGCATGAACAAGGCATAAAAGTAATTCCATTAGTTGGGCCTTCTTCTATTATTTTAGCTTTAATGGCATCAGGTATGAACGGACAAAATTTTTGCTTTCACGGATACTTACCGGTTGAAAAAGCTGATCGCATAAAAAAAATAAAACAATTAGAAGAAAATGCGCAGCGCTTAAAACAAACACAAATTTTTATTGAAACACCTTATCGCAACAACCATTTATTTGAAAGTATTCTTGAAAATTGCAATCCCAATACTTTGGTTTGCATTGCTGCAGATATTACGCTTGCTACCGAAGTAATCATTACTAAATCAGTTGCCAAATGGAGGCAAACAAATCCTGATTTGCATAAACGACCTGTGGTGTTTTTGGTAGGGTAATTTTTAATACAGGGTGTTCCTCTAAATGGGAAAAAAGTTTAGGCGTATCTCAACTTTGCTCCCTTAGCTTCAGGAATATAATCACCAAATTCATTTGCAGTTTCAATCCACAACGCTATTGCATCTTTAATATTAGCAAGTGCTTCATCATAATTTTTGCCATGAGCTTTACAACCTGCTAATTCAGGTGCTTCTGCTATGTATATATCATCTTGCCTTTCCCAATAAATGATAATTTCGTATTTATGCATTTTTTTACCCTCCTAATTGATATTTTATTATAATGTTTCTTATTTGTCTTACTTGATAAACCTTAGCCTTACTTCCATCTTTTGGCAAATTTACTTTTTCAACAATTCCTTCTTTTCTGAAAATATGATGACTCCCTTTTATACGAACTTCAAAGCCTAATTGTTTCAATAAAGTACAAAGATCATTGAAACTATTATTGGCATCGCTACGCCCTAATAATATTTTCTTAATAAACTTAACTTATCATTTTTGCCCATGAACAGCAATAATTGAAATAATGTTAAGAAAAAGTAAGAAAAAAGTATCTTATAACAGATTAGATAACATTTATAAAAGCATTACAAACCTGTCCAGCCTTTTGGCGGGATGCAATTTTATTAGCTTGGGATTAGCCTACACACCTGCCTTCACACAAAATCACCAACCAGCGTACGCGCGAACATCTAAGCCAGTTAGGTATTATGCTGCTATTGCCATTGATTGAATGGCATTAAGTATTTCCGATTTCAGAAAACTTCTTAAACTTATATCCTCATCTAATTTAGGCCAATGGATACCAGTTCTACTTATTTTATAAAGTAGTAGGTCTTTCTCAGATGCTTTGGCTAATAATGAATAAGTAGAAATATGTTTCGTAATGATTCTCTTGTTATTTAATAAAACTATCATTAGATCGAGCTTTTTATTAAAGTAAATAGCCTCTATGCCTAGACCATCTTCAAAAATCATTTTGTCAATGACGTCTAATTCCCATTTTTTATTTTTCAAAGTACTCATACCATTTAGAAATTAATGTGTTTTTATTTTCAGTAATAATTTTCAATATTTCTTTTTCTTCTTGAGCTTTATATTTAAAAAAATATTCAGGCTTAATTTCTGGAACCAACCACACTTTGCCATCTCCATCACCCTTCTTAATATGAACATGTGGCGGCTCATCTCTATCCGCAGAGAAAAAAAAGAACCGATAACCTTTGATAAGAAAAATAGTAGGCATACCTGTGTATATTCAATTTAATAACAAATATACCACCTTTACCTTACATAATTTACAGCATTACAAATGCAATTTTATTAGCTTGGGATTAGCTTACACACAAACCCTTGCTCAAAATCCCAACCGGCAACCATCGCACTCCTCGCCAGCCGGGGAAATAAATGTGCCCCCTATTTTTCTGTTGTTTCGGTTATTTTTTTTAGCTCATCAATTTTTTTCTCTGACGCGTCCCATACCTTTTGTATGTTTTCATCACGCTCCTTTTCAAGTGCTTTAATATTCGCTTCGTGGGTGGATTTTAATTCATCACATAATTCATCTCCCCAACCATCTCTGCGCATACGTTCTATATCCTCAAGCTTATTTCTTTCCTCTTGTATTTTCATACCATAAGCAACTTGTAATGATTTATCTAACATTTTAGCTGCTTCTATATACATTTTCGCATATCTCATAAAAATTCTCTGATTAGACATTGTTGTTCTAAATCTAGCTTGCTCTTCCAAAATTTTTTCTTCCATATGTTGTCCAAACAGGCTTACGCCAACTCCAACTAAAGATATAGCAGCAACTCCCACTGGACTAAGACCTACCAATCCCACTAAACCTGCAGCTAAACCAGCACCTGTACCAGCCGCCCTTATATTAGTTCCTCGATTCCAATCATCTTGCATTGCCAATCCAACCGCATCGATTGTTGACACTGCAATCCCTAATATTGTACATATGTGTGCTGCAGATGAAATAGCTACTGCACCATCTTCTACTGTTGTTGCTACTGTGGCCAATGTTGGTTTACCTAATGTGCGTGCAGCTATTTCTGCTTTAGCAGCAGCAGCTTCAGATGAAATCTCTACTGACTCGAGTAAATCCACATTTATATGAGCTACCTCTACAATAGTTTTGGTAATTTCGTAAAGTTCTTCTGCAGATCTTTCTGCTTCCCTCCCGTCCTTATCCACATACATAATCGGGTTATTAGCAAACGCACAATAGGGGCTCATGCTTGCAAATTTTTCATCCAAAGGATCCGTACTCAACCACCTACCCAACCTCGGGTCAAGAATACGGGCGCCAAAATCGTAGCTGTTGCCGTTGCCTTTTAGGTCTTCATCACGCTCCATGCCATTGTAGCCATAGCGGTAGCTGCTGCTTTGGTAATCGCGGCCGGGCATAACCATACCAAAGGGGTAGTAATCACTTGCACTTACTACATTGGCAGTATAGCCTCCGCCTTTTGTGTTGGGGTCTTTTATATCGGTTACTACTGCACGCACATTGCCGAGGTAATCATTTATTTCATAATATTTTTCGTTAAGGGTTCGCTTGTATTCAGAGCTTAAACTTGCTGTTGGGCTTATGCCGCTGGCAGATTTGTATTCGCCTATTTTGCTATTGGCATACAAAGGTTGTTCGCTTAATAAAAGATCGGCATCATCAGCATCAGTATATATGGCTATGGTTTTACCCTTTGTATCATTTATGTAATAAGTAACATCGGGCATAGTATCGGCACTTGTTGTATATACTTTTTTAATTGATTTATTGCCTAAGGCATCGTATTCAAATGCTATTTGTTTGCCAAGGCCAAAAGAAACGCTGTCCACTTTATTAGATGGCGTCCATTCAATGGCTGTTATGCCTTCGGCTTGGTCGCCAATTAAGCGGCCCAGTTCATCATAGGTATAATTTCCTGTAGTTTTGTAAGCCGTTTGGTCGTCAATATCAACTGTATAATTAGCAGCAGTAATGGCATCTTTTACATAGCTTAATTGGTTGGTATTGGCGGTATAATTGTAAGTTAAATCATCCATCTTTAACTTTGTAGGAGTGGGAGTAGAGCTTGTATAAGCATATCTTTTTAGAGAAGTAATATTACCATTATAATCATAGCCATAGCTCGATTTATAGGCTTCGTAAGTAGATGTTGTTCCTGTTAATGATTTTTTATACCAAGTAGTAGTAGGTGTAGTAGATGTGCCTGCATAATAATCAAAATTAGCCTGGGTAATTCTATACAATTCATCATAATTGTATTTAAAGCCCTGGGCCTTATTTTCAATTTTGCTATTGGTAAAATCACCATCGGGTATATTGGTATTGTACACACTATTGGTAATGCATCCATTAAACAATGGGCGGTAATCAACGCTAGTATCTGTACTTGCTCCATACGAAGGGCGATTAATATCCCTATACCAATCCATTTGTTTTACACCTGAATTGTAATAGGCAGATGTAGCATCAGAAAATTCAGAATTAAAGGGAGAGGCATCTGAACCGTACTTGCGTTTAAAATCGCCTTCAAAATAACCCAGGGTATTGCCAAATACATCCATGGCGTAAGAAGATGAAGTGGTGTTTCCATCATGGCCGGGGTCGTTGGCATAGCTTAGGTCTTGGTGGTTTATCCCTTTTAGCCAACCGTTTATTGTATAAACATAATCTATACCTTGTATTTTATCTTCACCAATTGACATGCGTTTTAAAGGTCCGTGGGCATAATATTCATAAGTGGCATCTTTGTCCCATAGTTCGCCATTGTGCGAAGTTTCAACAGTGCGTATGCGGTTATCGGAATCATAAGTATAGCGGTGAAAAAACTGATCGGCCCGGCCTTCGTTATAGTTTACCCTTGTTATTTTATTACTTACTAAATCGTATTCGTAGGCAATGCAATTGTTTATACCCATACCGGCTATGCTTTGTAACATCCACTCTACATTGCCATGGGGGTCGTAGCTGTAATACACATAAGTTTCATCTCCACTGTTTTCAACTCCATCGAAATCGGTATGCGAATAGCTCACACGGTTTTGAAGGTAATTTTGATCGAGCAAATTAAATTTGCCAATGTAATACAAATCGGTTGTTGCAGGGGTGCTGTAAGTAATAATTGTTTTGTAGGTACAAGCACTAGCCGGGTAATCATCATCTTCATATTCTTTATTGCCGGCAAATTTTTGGCCGGTAGCATCGAGGGTGCTTTCTCCCGATTCAGTAAGGCGGGCGAGCTCGTCATATTTTAAATAGGAATATTTGCCATCTTTTTTTTGTTTTGCATTTTGCGAAATGCGCAATTGCCCCAGGCTGTTGTACCAAAACTCTGTTTTGCCGCCATCGGGTGTTTGTTCGCGTATGCGCTGGCCGAGTGAATTATAGGCATAGGTAGTAGCAAGGGTATGGTTTTTTTCATCTGACCTTGTAGCCTGATAGTATTTAATTTTAGTTTTATCAGTTGTTTGACTACTGTCTGCGGCTTTTCCTGTAGTGGTATCAACCCCGGCAGGAGGCACGGTTTTAACCAAATTGCCTGCCATATCGTAATAAAACAAAGTAAAATAATGGTAATCTAAACGGTAGCGAATTTTAAGTGTATCATCAATATTTTTTTTGAGGGTACAATCTTTTGTATAATTTTTTAGTGATTTATTTAGCACCTTTTGTTTAGATGTAGTAAGTGCATCTTGTATTTGGTTATAGATGTATGTAGTATTGCGAGGGTCGCATTGGGTATATTTTACAGCTTGTATGCTGGTAAGCACACTTAATTTTGTGTTGAGGGTAGTACCACTAAACATATAATTACAAGCTGCCCTTGTAATGGTGCTGCTTGATGGCAAAGCATTAAGCAGTACAATGGACGATGTTTTTCCGGAGATATTAGTAAGAATAATTCTTCCATTTGATGTACGGTAAATAAATTCGAAATCTACAGATGAGGATAATACCGTATAAGTAGTAGTACTTGCTACATTTAACCCATTGCTTTTGTAGGAATCAAAATAGCCGCTGGCCAAGTTATAATTTTCAGTAAAAGCGTCCAATTCGTTGTTTATTTCTTCAACCGTAATGGCATCGCTTTCGCTAAATGCATTGTTAAGCCATTTGGCAAGAAGTTCGCCTTTGGTATAGTCTTGTTTTATAATATGGGAATAAGTTTTTGGGCTATCATCGCTAATGCTAAAATCTATATTTGATTGCCAAATATTTTTCAGCAATTCTTTTTGAGAAGCATTTCCCATGCCTGTTACATACTGGTCATCCGCACTTTTTTGAATTTCGAGGCTTGAAAGCTGTGATTTCATATCCGAAATTAAATCTGCGGCATATAAATCGGCATCGCCTTTTGAAATACTAGTATTTTCAGACTGTATGCGATAGCTTAAACCGCTTAAGCGCTTATCTAAAAAATCTTCGGTTTTTTCTATAATAGCACCTCCAATACTATTTAAAAGAACCTCATCCACTGTGCCATCAAAAATTTCATCGCCATATACAATCCTATCCGCAGCAGCAAAATCAGATTGCAAGCAACCATAAAAGTTTTTCCATGCCTGGCATTGGGCATCTTCATAACGTTCATCGGCAATAATGCTTGATGTAGTTTTATCCCACCAGGCATTATCTCCACATGTAGTTTCATCCCAAGTAGGGTCTTGTGAGGCATCGCCATCTTTAGGGTTAGACCATTTAGAAGCCGGTTTATCAAGTTCAATACCCCATTGTGAGGCACAATTGTATTGTTGGTTATCTATATCACCATTAGAATTACGAACCGAAAGAGATAAATTAGCCGCTGTGGTATCAAACTCAAAAGATTTATAGGCATATTCAATATTTCCGTAACTAATAGCACCAGTACTTTCGGTAGTTTCTCCAAATTCATGATTCGAAAAACCTGAATAGATAGCACCATAGGCATCAACAAGGGATTGTAAAAAATCCGGCCCCATCTTACTCTCAGAACCTATGGAAGAAAGAAGAGCAGGATAATTATTTACCCAGCTTTCCCAAATAGAAAACATATCATAGCAATCGCCATATACAGATGAATCGGTAACGCCATCAGTTGCTTTTATGGTTTCGTACAACATGTGATTAAGCATACAGTTGATTGCGCCATTGCCTTCGGTAAAATCGGAGCTGCTGCTTGATTCCGTTCTGTCTGCATTTATATGAACTTGAACGCCACTAGTGGATGATTCATCAATAGAAATATCATGGGCAGTAGTTGGATATTGTTTAGCAAAATTAGTGGTGATGGTGATGGTGCTTTTAGTGGTTTCGCTATTATCAATATCTATTGAATAGTCATTAGAATAAACTGATAGCAATGTTAAAAGCTGATTGTAAACATTTGTACCGTAATCATTTACTGTAATAGCTTTGTACTTTGCACCCGAAGTTCTACCTTGAAATTCGGCATACTGTATCGAAGTGATAAAATCCGGAGACATAGGAGGCTCCTCTCCATTTTCTCCATCGGGATCAATAGTAAGGCTAAATGTTGGTGCATCGCTTTCTCTAATGTATTCATCATAAGAATAGCGATTACCGTTGTAATTTGCGTCTTCCGTACCGCTTGACTGATCAGATTTAATGGTAAATTCAAAAATGCCTGTTTCTCCCGACTCAAAAATATGGTTGCCGTATTTATCATAAAAGTAGCGGTAGAGTTTTTTTCCGTAATCATCGCCCCATTTATCAAACAACATACTTTCAAAATCATAATAGCCTCCATTTTCTGTAAAACGTTCTGCAACCACTTCATCGTAATTTTGTGTGGCATCATCATTGTCGTCAACAACCCCATCGTGATTGGTATCGCCTTCAGCATAACCTTTTCCGGTATTATCAAGTACCCACAAATCATCGCAGGGGCTCCAGTCGCAATCAATTTTGGGTATGTCGATACTTAAACAGTTAGAAGCTATGGTATATGATTCTATATTTCCATCTTCATCTTTATCTGTTGCCTCTAACCATATATCATTGGTGGTTAATGAAGTTTTTTTGCCTGTGCTCGTTGAAGTTACAGAGGCGGTAGGTAAGTCTTCGATATAGTCATATAGTTTGTTCAATTTATCTGTTTCTTCAGAATCAACATAGGCAAGTAATACATCAAACTTTGTAGCTTCAACATCCAGCGAATCATTTATAATACCGGCATGGTAATCCTTATAGCGTTCACCATCGCTTCGTTCCCTGTTTACCGTAATTTTGCGGCCAATGGTGTAATTGCCGGGGTCTTCTAAAAGAAAACTATACTGATCCATTTTGTAAGTAGCGTCATTGCCTAAACATTCTTTTTTGTAATCATCAGGGTTTAAAAGAACGGTTTTAGACACTTTCAATTCGTTGGTTTCTTCGCGTATGGCATAAAGTTCAATTAGGTAATCGCAGGCGCTGCAATAATCAACACAATTGGCCGAAAATGATTTTATATCCAATGAATAGTCAATATAAACATCCACCTCGGGTACCGAAAAATTAATGACATCTTCTTTTACATAAGAGTAATCGTCCATTTTGGTTTGAGACGAAATAATTTTGGTGTACCAGGTATTGCCTTCATATACACTATCCAATAATTCATTTTTGCCTGCATCAATCATGGCAGTTGCAATGGTTCTGCCATCAAGTGTTTTAAATTCGGCAGTGGCAACACCATTAGGGTCGACACGAATAATTTGATACATGCTGGTATCTGCCGGAGTCATATTACCCATTGCTTTTAGCAATATTGTATCGTTTACCGAACTGTAGTAAGTGCGTATGGTGCGCTGCATACCGCCATCAATATAGGTTTCGTCATACAGGCCCATGCGGTGTTCGGCACCAAAGAGCGACATTTTTTTGGGCCGGCTTAGTTTGTCGTATATGGTTCTGGAGTAAGGAAAATTTTCGGCATTGGGAATATTGATATCGGAATTTTTATCAGAAAAATAATCGTTTATGCTTCCGTAAGCGGGCATACAATTTTCCCAAATAGGCACATCATCTTCATCATCACCGCCATTTGCTTTTAAAAAATACTCGGTACGTTCATCGGAATCAAAATCTTTAGGGTCGTAGAGTTCTCCATTTTCATCCTGCAAAAGGGTATTAATATATCCCAGCTTTTGCTGGTTAACAGGAGCCGTCATGGATTGAATGGCAGGGCGGCCTACAAAATCGTAAGCGGTTTGGTTTACCAATACACTATCTACTTCGTTTAATATACGCTGGCTTTGTTTTAATTGGCCAAGGCCGTTTGCATACTGCATGCCTTGGGCAATGCTGTTGTCTTCGGTAAAGGTTCTGTTGTAAATCCATGAAATATTTTCATCGGCCTGTTCAACATAAAAAATATAATTTTTTGAAGCGGAAGAAGCATTTATGGTTATACCATCTGCAAATGCTGATCGAGATGCTGTGGTAGAGAAATAGCTATTTTCATCGGCCATAGCAGCATGCTTGCTCCATAGGCCCCAATTGCGGCTATCGGCAATGCCACCCTCATAATAATCGCCAATGGGGCGAACACGCCATGCATAATAACCACTTCCTTCGGCCATGTATAAACTAATGGAAGTTTTGTCTTCTACTTCGATTGAAAGGGCTTTATCCCAGTCAATTTTATTGTTGTATACATATTTTGGATCGCTTGCATTGTCTTCATCCAAATTATACAAGCGCATTACTTGTATTTGGTAATGGTTGGTAAGCTCGCAGGCAGATGTCCAACTAAAATCTACTTTATTGCCATCTATTGCAGGTGTACTAAGTGTAATTAAAGAAGCGGTTTCATAATCTCCCGAATTTACATCTTCTTTATATTCTTGCGTAAGCCATGCTGTAAGACTAATATTGTCGCTAATGCTTGATGATGTTGTTGCTCCGCTTGTTGAAAGTGCCTTTGATATTTTAATGCCAATATGATCAACATCGGTAATGGTTTTGGCAGCACCAAGGGTTGATGTAAAGGCAGAAATATCTTCGAGTAGCAATTGCTCAACTTGCATAGCAGTGGTAGAAGCTGAAAGAGAGAGTGTATTGTTTTCGGTATAAAGGCTGTTGCAATTTTCGTCATATAAGGTATAGGTTACACCCAAACTTGCTTCAAAGTTGTTGGTAGCGCTAGGGCTGCCCAATGTATAATCATCGCCTAGGTTTAAAAGCAAATGTAATTTCGATTCGCTAATAGAATTGGTAAGACAAGAATATTGAGTTGGATAAATAAGCTGCTCGGCTGTAGAAGTTACCATAGTTGCTGAAGTGAAAGATGCTGTATCCACTTCAGTTGACCCAATGGCATAGCTGAATTTATAATAATTGTTATCGGTGTATTTTGTAGAAGCCGAAGAAAGTGCCGCTGATGCAGATTGTAAGGTATAGTAGCTTGAATTGTATTGTAAACCCAGTGTAGCAGTTTGGGTGTTGGTTGTTTTTGCTGTAGTGCCCTTAAGCATATCAACAAAATAGACATTGTTAGAAATTTCTTCGAGAACAAAAGCAAAATAATTATTGGTAAATTTTGGAGAACTCATATCAGTAGCTACCCACTTTACCCAAAGCTGGCGGTTAGGTGTTGTACCCTTTACTTTGTAATAGATATAATCATTTGAACCCTTTAATTGGTAATAATCCCAAAAGCAAACGGAATTATTTAATGCATCGGATGTAGAATAAGGTAGTGTAGCATTGTTTCCGGTTGGAGGAGCCGTGTTAGCGCCAAAAGATAAAATACCATTATAACTCACTTGAAATTGTGAAACCAAAGCTCCATAAAAATAAAAATCGAAAGGCATAGTAACAGAAGAGCTCCATGCATTAGCACTTGCTGTAGTGCCTGAAATGCTCATTTTTGTCCAACCCGAAGTAGCAGCATCTGTTTCGGTAGAAGTAGTTGCTGTACCTGAACCATTGTTGGTTGTTGGATTGGCAGCGCTGCCCGTGCTGCTTGTATAAGTAACAAAGCGTGGGCATGATGAGCCTGAATTGGTGGTTTGGGCCAGAGTGATGTGTGAACATATTACCATAAATAAAATGATACTGTTTTTTAAGACGCTTCGACTTAGCTCAGCGTGACAAGCAGGATTTATATAGTTTGTTTTCATATTTTGTATCGTTTTTATTTCTAATTTTTCAATTTTTAATTTTCCAATCTTTCAATTATTACTTTCTGCTTTCCGTTGGTATATTGTATTGTGTTTCTACCAATGTTTTCATGCCTCTTACGGTTTCTTTCAGTTTGCGTACCAGTTGGCCCTCGTCATTGTATTGATAAAAAAGTCCGAAATGCTGGTCGTCAAAAACAGTAAGTACTTTATAAGTAGCCGGATCATATACATAGCAATTGGCCATGGCTTCTGTTGGCTGCACACGTATATCGTCAATAAAAATTTCAGGCGTTTCATGGGCACCGCTTATTTCGAAATAAACTTGCAAACCATATTCGGATACGCTGGAGCTTCCTGAACCATAATCAACCCATGCACTTGGTTTTACTTTGGCTTCATACAAAGTCCATTCGCCTGTGCTGGCAATACTATCAAATTCAACAGAAGTAAAATTTTCGGTGCCGGTGGCTTTGGGTTTGCCATCAGTGCCCGACATCGTATAAGCCGAAGCATCATGCAATGTAAATGTTGGACTATATCCGTTTGTTTTGGCCCACATTTTTACGGCAAAACCATTGTGTTTTATTTGATTGGTTCTATCGTGATTGCTAAAGATGGTGAAATACCCCCAGTGATAGGTAGATGGAAGCATAGTACTCATAGCCGAAGTACTTGCTTCTGTAATACCAATTTCCATTGAATACTTACCCGAATGTGCTTTTTCATCCGACAAGGTATTTTTACCCGATACACTCATTTCTTCTCCTCCATTGTATTCAAAGCCTTCGAATAAGAGTGATTCGTAGGTGGCATTTTTTGCATCTATGCAAACCAGATTGCCGCCATAGCCAAATTTATTTGTGCTGTGTATGTCGTATAAGTTTTTTTCTTCAATTAAATTTCCGTTAGGTGTATAATCAGTACAGGTGGTAAGGTTTTGCCATTTGGAGCTTATTCCACTTGTATTTTCCCAATCAAATGCATCAAAGTTTTTTAAGATACCTGCATTGTATATTTTGCTTACATCATCGTCCATACTTTTTATGTCATCAATAAAAAAATAGGAATTTTCTAAATGCCATTTGCCTGATTCTCCAGTTTCAACAGGGTTTTCGGAATCGGCCCCGTAATAGGCTTTAAGATCATCGCTCATTTCCCATTGGTTGGCGTAGGTAAGTGCAGAAGCGCCTATAATACTATCAGCTTTACTTCCATACACAGTATAGCTTCCAGCTTTTGCAGTAAGCAGATTGGCTTTACCACTTTTTATAATGCTTGTGCCTACTTCATAGCCCCCTCCTGTTGCTTGGTAATAACCACTAACAGGAGAAATGCTGAGTGAACTACTGCTTACTTCGGTAACATTATAAATTTCTTGGGTATTTGTTCCTACTTTGTATATAGCAATTAAATCCCCTTCACTAAAATGAGCAATAATATCATCAGCTGTGCCGGAAAAAGAGAGCGCATTACTCATTAAATTTTTGGTAAGTGTAATGTCGGCAGTGCCGCTTTCGAAAGAATAATTTTCTGAACCGGCCATTTGTCCCATACCATTATAGTAAAGGTGGGCAGGTAAATTATAGCCGGAGTATTTTCCTTCGTGTGCAGCATTTCCATCAAATACCAATTGATCGTAATTGCCTGATGATTGTTGTACCAATACATCACCGGTTTTGGGATCGAAATATTTGTTGTAAACCGTACGATAGGTACCATCAATAAAATTAGTAACACTTTTTAGCACAGGAGGGAAATAAATAATTTGATTCATAATATGCATATACAGATATGATAAATCTTCGGTTCGCATATAGAATGGAAGCACGTAAGGAATTGCTAAAGGTACCCAGCTCATTTCACCTGACTCAAGAGTTAGGTGAGATTCTTTTACTGTTTCTTCCACCCTTTTGCTGTAACAAACCAATTCGGTTTCTTTGCCTAATTGTTCTTCCGAAAATTTTCCATAATCCGTCATGGTTGGAATTTTTTCGCCCGGCTCAAAATAATTATACTCCGTACTTGCTAAAAGGGAACATTCTGTTGGATTATTGATATCGGCATAATCCCCATCATATTGGCTAATAGATTTTGGCTTGCCATGCATATTGGCTATTACAAAACGGTAGCCTTGTGTAACTTTATAATTAGCTTTTACGGTATTGGTAAAAAATCCAAATTCAGGAGCCGTAGGTTCATCTATTTTTTTATCAATTTCAGAATATTTTACACCGCAATAATCGTCATTGCTATCATCACCCCAATCAAAAGGATAATCTTTAGCGGTATAAAAAGAGTTTACTGAAAAACCATCGTTGGTGGCTCCTGAATAAATATTTTTTACCACCACCCTTTCATAACCCACACTTGGGCCTGGTAATACATATTCTCCAACAGGGCCTTCAAATTGACTTTTATCTTCGCCCGAAACTAAAATTTGGTCTTTTGAAGATTCGGATCGTTTTTGAAAATAGGTAATGAGGGCATTTTCATCGCGGTTGGGCTCATTGGTAGCCACACCGCTGCTCTCATCATCGGTATTTTGGTAAATAAATTCAGAACCATAAAGGCTTTTATCGGCATTGTCGCTTTCAATACCGGGATCGTAAGTCAGTAATCTTTTAACCCTTACACCACCGCCTTTTTTAGCATGCAGCATTGGGATTTTTAAATAACTCTTACCACTTACATTCATCGTTTGGCAGCCTTGTTCAAACACATCATTTACGCTTAAATCTAATAGTGAAAGAATACTTGACTCTGCTGTTGAAGATTCTTCAGCATTAACAGAAAGGGTATTGTCGCAAGCATCAGCGGCATTTATTTGCAAACCTTTATTGGCTTTGTAATATTCTTTACAAGCTTCGCATGGGGAAGCGAGCTCGTCATACGATAGTGGGTCTCCAATGGTAATATAAAATTGGCCCAGATAATCTGATGATGCATCCTCTTCCACTCCTGCCGCCATAATATTTGCATAGCCATCAATGTATTCGCTGCCGCATGATGTATTTACTTCGTACAAAAATTTGAAGTACATTTTTTTCCCACTATACACATAATTTGTATAGAGAAGATTTTCCAATTCATCATAATCATCACTGGTCATCCCCAGTTTATCAAGGTTGCCTAAATAGTATTTAGCTCCTGAATTTCCTACGCCCATTAGGCTATGTTCTCCTGATTCAACAACCCTTGTTACCTCGGCCATTGCCATTGCATTTCTATCCTGCACATACCTATAATCATCTTGTTCATATTGTACGTGAATTTCGGCTCCGGTTGGTAGTTTAATCCCTTTTAAATGCCATGCAGCAGGGTCTAAAGAATCAGAAGAGTTTTGTGTTAACCAGGGATAATAGTTGCTGTAATGAGATGCTCCATCATTTTGGTACATTCCCCAAACATCAGTATTATCGGCATCGTAATCGGGGTTTTGGTCATCAGCCGATAAAGAAGCATATTCTGAAGTTACACTTAAGGAATCAGTAGCACCATAAGGGGAAGGATAGCTAATATCAGTTGGGTAGGCATATTCAAAAGTATAGGGTGAAATACCTGCATTGTGAACTCCATTGTACTCGAACCATACTTTTTTTAAAGTCAATTTTCCTGATGAATCGCTTGCGCCATCAGAATTAGGGAGGCCCTGCATTAAAGAATAATCGTATTCTAAATGTACGGTTTTGATCAATTCGTTATCCGAAAGCTCGGTATTGTCATCGTCTTTTACATATAATTTTATGGTTTTTAAGTAGCGTAAGCGATGGCTGCCTTGTGCATCGTCATCACTATCGGCAACTTCATCATTGGCCGCACTAAGTCCATCATATCTTTTTTCTGTTGTTTGATCATTTAATTCAAAAACGGCAATATGCGTAGCCGTTTCAATTGAGGCCAGGTAAGCTACTTCTCTATCTCCACTTTCATAGCTTCCCATATCATCATTGGGATTAGAGTAATCTCCTGCATGATAAATTTGTCCTTTATACGGATTTCGCCAGTGGTAATAAGGTGTGTTTTCCACAGTTTCTCCATAGGATTTTGTATAATTAAAATTAGTCCATCCGCCAAAATCACCTTCATCAGGGCCGTTGTGGTCGGTATCAATAAAATTGGGCGTTGTAATTTGGGTTAGCAAATAAGAGGCAGCATAGCGGTCGTTTACTTTATGTCCAAATTTCCTATCCGCATCTTCTTCATTGGCATAAACAATGTGTGCATCAGTAGATTTTCCGCTAACACTAAAGCTAATTTCTTTTTCGTTTTTGGCATATAATGGCAAACCATAGGTATAATGAATGCCTGTTTTATTTACTATTTCAAGTTCGCCAATGCGTTTTTCAATATTATCATCTCCATTTTCCGGATCATTTCCGGAACGTACCGTTACATCTTCTATGGTATCACGCAGGGAATAGCGTTTATATGCATGTCCACTACCATCCGTTTCTTCCATTTCTTCATTGGTGTGGTAGCCTACAAAAGTTGAACGTTCAACCCCGGCACCATCATTTACATCGGCATAAACCCCTGCTTTTATTTTATGAACCCCTCCATCTAAAAGATGAGCATATTGAACTTCGTCATCCTGTACAAAGGAAGAAGAGCCTCCCATATCGCCTTTAAATCTGAAATAATATTTCTCTGGCCCTCCTTTAGCAAAATCATAGTCGTCATTTTCTCCATCATCTTCCCAACGGCTTATGGTTATTGACTGGCCTTCTGTTTTGTTGTCATCATCTTCTTCAATTTCCATTGCTATATCGGCTGTAATAGAACAAGTTGCTCCTCCAGTAACCTGAACACCCAACGAACCCATATCGGTATGGGAGTGTGTATAGGCCGGAAAAAATTCACCGGGAGCAGCACTATATAGCCGCATGGCTCCGGCAATGCCTTCGCCCACTACTGTAAAATCATCGGCCGATGAATAAGGTATCGGCAATATTTCGTCACGTAAATTAAAGTCCTCATCTTTTTCAACTGAAAAATCCATAACCGCTTCTTCATTATCTTCGGCTTTATCAGAATATAAATAACCATAAGCATCTCTGTTTTTAGTATCGGTAAGGCTTTGCCATACTGCACTGCCCGATAAAGAAACCCCCATACCAATTGGAAGAGGTGCAGCAGCAGTATAAAAGCCTGCACTTAATGAGTAAGAATGGCCTTCATATTCTGACAAGGAAGCAGGAAAGGAATTATTATGAAGAGTATATGCCTCTAGTCTGCTAGAAGATGTTGAGCCTAAAATATTTGCAGTTTTTGAAATGTAATCAAATCCCTGGGCAGCAGCTCTATCTCGAACCCATCGTGATTCTTTTAAACCCATGGAAACAGCTCGAGAACTTAATGATGCTATAAACATAATAGGACTTGTATACGTATAACTATAACGAACAGCATCTTCCCAATCTTCATCGAGATCAAGTGAAATAGTGGTGTTTTTTAAGCCTAGCTGGTAACTGAGATAAGGAATGGTTTGGAAAGTTACTCCCTTATAGTTGTTGTAGGATAATACTCCGGATATGCCTACGCTACCTTCTCCTATCCACCCACTTAAAACTTCCTGAATAAGTTCAGAGGGAATACCAAAAGCTCTGATATTTGTCTCGGCTGTTCCCCTTATAGAAACGGTAGTATTATCGGGCATTTTGTTGTAATAAGTAATATCAGATTTATATAAATCATCAGCCAAACCTCTTTTGTTACGGTTAATGGCACCAGGGTTTAAGGTCCAGCCGTAGCCCACCCATGAGGCTTCTTCTTCGGGGCTTGAACCACTGTGGTATGAAAGCGAAATGGGATAACCGCCACCATTTGGCCCCGGCACATCAAGTATGGGTAGGTTATAGGTAAAATCTCCTGTAAAGGGATCAACCATTTGGTCAGTACTTACCGATTCAAATTTTGAAAATTCGGGGTTTTGCGGCCCGCCCGTAAGCGCATAACTTGCAGTAGGTACAATGGTTTGCACAAGTATACTGCTTGCAGTAATAATAGCGATTGCTTTGGTTGTGAGTTGTGGCTTCGACAAGCTCAGCCAGCAGTTGTAAATTCTCAGCCACCAGTTGTGGGTTGTGGGGTATTTATTCTTCATAATCAAGGGTATTATTTTTTTGCCTGTGGTTTTTATATGTCTATACAATTAATTATCAGTTAATTTGCTGTATTATACAGTTCAACTTTTAAAAGGTTACATTTTTTGTGAATTATTTTTGCATGTTTTGTTCCATTTGGTAATGATGTGGGTAATTAGCTGATTAGTTGATGAGATGATTAGCTGATTAAAGTTTGTTAATAAAAGAAACGTCTGTTTCCAAATCGAGCCAAAGCATGGCATAAGTGGATGTGTTTTTCCTGGCCTTTATATATTTTATAGATTGGGGATAATCCAAGTTTTCGGGCTTTGTAGGATTTTCAATCGCTTTTAGGCTTAAACTTTTCCATTCTTTTTTCCAATTGGCCAGTGTGGTTGGCGCAATTTGTAAAATGCGGGCAACTTCCCTCAACGATAAGCCTTCAAGAAATAAATGCAGCGCCTTTCGTTTACTTGCATTTTTAATAGAAAGAGACTCTTTATTTTCATAATCTAAAAACTGATAATTACAGTTTTTGCACAAATAGCGTTGTTTTTGTTTTGCGATTCCGTTTTTTACTGTATGTTCAGATTTACATGTTGGACAGTTCATAGAATTTAGTTATTCGTTATTCGAAAAGAGAGATTGTTTTCTTGTTATTATCAATTTAATTTTAAATGAAGGACTGCGCAAAGCCAAAAGGAGAGAAAAAAGGGGTGGATCAGGCAACTGGTCACTGATTTTAAATTATTGATTATCAATCAATAATACTTTAATTAGGTTATGCTTTTTACAAGTGAATCTAATACGAAATAGTTGCAAAGACCGTGATCTTGTTAAGCATTACACTTGTATACTATAACTGGTTAAATGGCTAACATTGTTAAATGGTTATTTTTACAAATATTATTAATTGATACATATCCATTTAACAATTAAACAATGGAACAATTACATTTAAATAAAAGAGCAATTAGCAACCGTTTGGAGTATAGATAGTATGCCTGTTATTGTAAAGTATAATGCGTATACCTATTTTACGTTTATACCGTACTTTTTTATATACTACGCCAAATCTATTATTTTTTAGTAGATTTGGCGTAGTATAAATACTATGAAAAAAATAATTGGAAGAGAAGCTGAAATTGAAATTCTCAAAAGAGCCTTACATAGCAAGCAATCAGAATTAATTGCCATTTATGGCAGACGAAGAGTAGGTAAAACATTTTTAATACGAGAAGTTTTTGAAGATTGTATTTGTTTTGAAGTTGTGGGATTATATCGTGGTGGCCTTTCAGATCAATTAGAAAATTTCAGCAAGGAAATCCGAAAAAGAAGAAAGAATGCAAAAATAATAAGCCCTAAAAAATGGTCTAATGCCTTTGTATTATTAGAAAACTACTTGGATGAGCTTAGGGGAGAAAATAAAAAAGTTATTTTTATTGATGAGTTTCCATGGATAGCAACACAAAAATCAAAGTTTCTGATGTGTTTCGAGAATTTTTGGAATAGTTATGCTACAAAGAGAAGTGATTTACTAATTGTTATATGTGGTTCATCAGCTTCTTACATGCTTCAAAAAATAATTAAAAATAAAGGTGGGCTTCACAATCGAATTTCTCAAACAATCAGGCTTCTTCCATTTAATCTGTATGAAACAGCGCTATTCTTGAAAAGTAAAAAAATAAATTATACCCAATACGATATTCTTCAATTGTATATGGTTATGGGGGGTATTCCACATTACTTAGAAAAAGTTCAAAAAGGCGATAGTGTTGCTCAAAACATTGACCACTTATGCTTTCAAAAGGATGGTATTCTTTATGACGAGTTTAACCAATTATTTGCATCATTATTTGATGATTCAGAAAGGCATAAATCAATTATTAAAGCCTTGGCATCATCTAAGAAAGGATTTACACGAGATACCTTGATTAAAAAAAGTAAAATTAGCGGAGGTGGCGATTTTACAAAAAAACTGGAGGAGTTAATTGAATCGGGTTTCGTAAGCGAATATCTCTATTATCAAAACAAATCAAAACAAACCTTGTACCGATTGTCGGACGAATATTCGATGTTCTATTTGAAGTTTATTGAGAATATCAAAGAACTTGGCAAAGGAACCTGGCAAAAACTTTATATTTCTCAGTCTTATACTTCATGGTCTGGATTTAGTTTCGAGACTTTGTGTATAAAGCATATATATCAAATTAAAAAAGCACTGGGAATTCATTCTGTTTATTCTACCAATAGTTATTGGTTCAATAAAAATGCTCAAATAGATCTGTTAATAGACAGAGATGATAATATCATTAACCTATGTGAATTGAAGTTTTATCAGTCGCCATTTACGATTACAAAAAGCTACCATGCTAATTTGGTAAATAAACGTAACCAATTTAAGATTGAAACAGCTACAGCTAAAAATATTTTTCTAACTATGATTACCACTTTTGGGCTAAATTCGAATGCATATAGTTTAGAGATAATAGAGAATGAACTTACTATGGGTTGTTTATTTGAAGCCTGATTGGGAGAAAAAATCAGGATACCAACCAAATTCTTCTTCGTATCATTAATTTTGAAACCTTAGTTTAATAAACTTCGTTCAACGTATACTATGGCAACGGATTCTTTATTTCGGATAATAAAAGCACTGAGTACGGGTGAAAAGATTCACTTTAAGCGAAGCATAAATAAAAAAACCGGAGATAAAACTCCGGCTTATCTTGTGCTATTTGATATTATAGATGGTATGGAAGTATATGATAAAGCTATTATTAAAAAAAAATTAATCACAAAAAAAATTAAGGTTAACTACAATGAAACAAAAAGTTATTTAGAGAATCTGTTGATTGAATTTATTGAAAGCTATAATGCCGAAAATGGATGGTTTCTTAAGGTCACTCGCTTGATACGAATCTCGCTAATAATGAAAGATAAAGGCTTATATGAGGAAGCTTGGACTTATTTAAACAAAGCAAAAGAAATTGCAGAAACGTATCAAGTTCCTCAAATCTTGTTGATTATCCAACATCAAGAAATAGGTTTAATATGGGATGGGCAAGAGAAAGACCGCTTTATGTTGATAGAAAAAAAACAGGCTGAGAAAAATGACACCATCAATACAATACAAATTACTAATCAATACTTAGATATAAATAATTTGATACTGTTGCTGTTTGACGAAGAAGCCTCATCTAGAGATAAAGAAATTCTATCGCAAGCTGATAATCTTTACAAAAGAATAAATGATATACCAGAAACAACGCTCGTTTTTTCACGGTTTATCAAACACTATTCAATTGTATTGCTTTCAAATCTTACTCACAATTATAAAGAACTAAAAAATCATAGTAAATATGCAATAGATTTATGCCGGCAAAATCCTGAAATGATAAAACGCTTAAACACAGGCTATTCAGATATGCTTGAGATGTATTTAATAAGCCTCCATTTTTTTCATGAATATTCTAATTATAATACCATTTTAAAATGGCACACTGAATTTTTGCAACACATGCAAGAGTTCAAAAAATTGTATCCTACATTATTTACAGAAATAGTATTGCTTGATATCCTAATCACCAAAGGAGAAATTGAACTGGCGTTTAAAACAATTCAGAAAACTCATCGCTTAGCTTTTACGCCCCACTCTAATGTTAATATATTAGTAAGGCAGTATAAACTTATTTTACAACATGCTTATGTTTGGTTTTTATATGGAAACTACAATGAGGCAAACAAATGTATTCAAGATATTTTAAACAAATTTAATACTGCTACAAAAACTAATATGTCTATCTATTATTCAGCAAAAATGATGAGATTATTAATTACATACGAGCGTAAAGATTATGCTTTATTGAACGATTTAATACAATCAACTCAAAAATATTTTTTGAGACACCAAAAATTATATGAGCTAGAAGTAATACTGTTTAATTTGTTTAGAAACTTGCTTAAAAATGAAGCCAATGCTTTAATATGGGAAGATGCTAAAAAGAAAATAGAATTATATGATTCTTATTTTTTGCATGAATATTTTGGATTTGATATTTTGGCATGGTTAGAAAGTAAAATTCAGAAACGATCTATTGCAGACCTATTAAAGGAAAAGGCAAAACAATGCTATCCTGAAATTTTTGAAGTAAAGTTACCTTATTCCCTATAAAGCCTTAGTTGAAATTCTTGCAATGCCATAAATTTTTGATAGTATAAATTTTATTATTATTGCATTTATAAAATCCTCAAATATGCAAAACAATAACATTTATAAAAAACCTTACCGGTGGGTTGTACTAATAGTATACATTGGTGTAGCAGCTCTCAGCCAAATGCTCTGGCTTAATTTTGCTCCTCTTATTTCTTTCATACAAGAAAAATATGTGGTAAGTGAAATAATGGCAAGCTCGCTATTATTGGTATTTCCTTTAATGTATGTTTTGCTTTCATTGCATTCAGGTGCTATGATTGATAGAAAAGGTTATAAATATGCTATTGCCTTAGGCAGTATTATTAGTGCTGTATTTTCTATTGTTCGTATTTATGATGGAAGTTTTTATGCCTTACTAATTGGGCAAATTGGAATATCTATTGGTCAACCCTACATCATCAATGGTATTTCAAAATTAGTAGCTGATTGGTTTGGTAAAGAAGAAAGTGCCATGGCTACAGGCCTTGGCACATGTGGCATGCTAATAGGTATGGCCTTGGGCATGGGCCTAACTCCTGTTGTTAATAATAGTATTGGCTTTCAAAATACCATGATAGTATTTGCCGGAATATCTATTGTTTGTACCCTTGCATTTGTTTTACTTACCAAAGAAAATCAAGCTCAACAAAGTATTTTATCTACAAGCAGTAGTATGAAAGAATTTAAAATTCTTTTACAAAATAAAAACCTGGTTACATTATTCATCATTGCATTTTTAGCACTTGGCTTTTTTAACGGACTTACCACTTGGCTCGAACCCATTCTTAAACCCAATGGCATTAATGCAGAACAAGCGGGTATGGTAGGTGCTTATTTAATTTTAGGAGGCATTATTGGTTCAGTAATTATTCCTACCATTTCTGATAAAACAAAAAAACGAAAACCCTATTTAATTTTTTGTTGTATTGCTGCCATTGCTATTTTATATCCCCTATGCACGTATACTGCATTAAATACGGTTTATATTTTAAGTGCTCTAATGGGCTTTGCTTTTTTACCCGGCTACGCACTTTTACTAGCTATGTGTGAAGAAATGGCGGGCATTGACAAAGCCGGAGCAGCAACAGGTTTATTGATGCTTGCCGGTAATGCAGGGGCTGTTGCTGTAATTGTAGCCATGCCCATTGTAAATGGAGATTCCGGAACTTGGATGAATGCTATTTATTTAATGCTGGGCTTGCTTGCGCTTACCTTACTACTTGGAATGATATTTTTGAAAGAGAGTTTTCCTGCAGCAGATGAAATAATAATTAAATCTTAACCCCTATTACACTTACATCGTCTATTTGTTCCAGATTGCCTTTCCAGTCATTAAATGTTTTGAGTAAAATATCCTTTTGTTCCGGCATGCTTTTAATACTATTTTCAGATAGCTTATTTTTCAATGTTTTCTTTCCAAATTTTTTATTATCTACACCACCAAATTGATCGCCATAGCCATCGGTAATGGTATAAACGGTATCCCCTTTCTGTAAAGCGATTGTTTGCAGGCTAAAAGATTTTGTTTCTTCACTGTATTTGCCTACAGGCATTTTATCGGGTTTGTACTCTGTTATTTCCCCATTTCGGAAAAGCCATAAAGGATTATTGGCTGCTGCAAAATGAAGTTCCATTTTCTCAAAATCATAACAACATAAAACAGCATCCATACCGTCTCTTCTTTCTTGCCCAGTGCTTTGTGCATTCAATGCTTTAATAATTTCTTCCCTCACGTAGTTTAGTACTTCATGCGGTTCTTTAATTCCTCTTTCAACAATGGCTTCGTTTAAAAACGAAATATTAAGCAAACTCATAAAGGCCCCGGGCACACCATGTCCGGTAGAATCTGCGGTAATCATATAAAATTTATTATGGTGTTGCAGTGCCCAGTAAAAATCACCGCTTACAATATCTTTGGGTTTAAATAAAATGAAAAAATCTCTTTTCAGATGTTGTTTTATGTATGCCTGAGAGGTAATTACGGCTTTTTGGATGCGTTTACCATAACGTATGGAATCTACTATTTCTTTTTGCTTTTTCTCAATAATGAATTTTTGATCTTCTATAATAGATTTTTGTTTACGCGCTATTTTTAAAGAACGGACAACGGTTCCTAATACCACTAATAATAAAAATAAGCCACCCACAACCGAAGCCAGTTTAATAAGTTGTTTCTTTCTTGTTGCTGCTGCCACAGCTATTTGTTTATCCTGTTCTGCTTTGTTGACTGCTTCCTTTTTTTCAAACTCATAATTCATTTCTTTTCGGGTAAGGTCTTTGGTTTTCTCAATATTAAAAACAGAGTCTTTTAGCTGTGAATATATTTTGTAATGTTCGTAAGAAAGTTGATAGCGGCCGGTAGTGTTGTATAGTTGGCTAAGTGTTTTTTCAAATTCCTTTTTTTCATCTATAAGGCCAATACTATCAGATATCTCAATTGCTTTATGCAGAAAGCCTTCCGCATCTTTATATTTTAATAATGATATATTGACTGAGGCAATATTTCCGAGCCACATTGCAATGTTTCGTTTTTCACCCAACCCTTCAGCAATTCTCAATGCCTTACAATAATAATCCAATGCTTTGAGATTATCTCCTTGATCTGCATATACAACTCCAATATTACCGAGATTCCTCTCAATCTCATTTTTGTTTCCCAAATCTTCCGCTATTTTCAAGGCCTTCAAACAATAATCCAATGCCTTGGGTAAATCTCCTTGATTTTCATAAACACTTCCAATATTACCAAAATAGATTCCCATTTTCTTTTTGTTTCCCAGTTCTTCTGCTATTTTTAATGCCTTCAAATAATAATCCAATGCCTTGGGATAATCTCCTTGATTCCTATATAATTCTCCAATGTTACCAAGATGCTTTGTAATCTCACTTTTGTTCTCCAAATTTTCCGCCATCTTCAATGCCTTAAAATAATAATCTAATGCTTTAGGATAATATCCCTGATGCAAATAAATATTTCCGATATTTCCGGTCAGTTCTGATTCTAGTTTTTTTATACTTGCCAGTTTAAATTTTAAATTTTTTTGTTTCAAAACATCTACTATTTCAATGCCTTTAAAATATTTTTCGATTGCAGGGTAATAATCGCCTTTATATTCATAAGCACGGCCTATTTGAAGATATGAATTACTAATGTTTAATTGCATTACAATCCATAATTCACTTCCTTCGCTAAAATTCTTACTTATACTATCGGATAGCTTTAATGCTTGTATTGCTATAGTTAATGCAGTATCATAACTAGTTTTTCTTATCTCATTACCAAGTGCAAGCAAATGACTTATTTTTGATGTATCCTCTTTATCAATTTTTAAAAGCGTACGCAAAGAATCTATGTTGCTTTGTTGGGAGAAAGATGAGTGTTCAAGAAAAATTAAAAAACAGCAGAGAATAAATTTGAGAAAGAAGTTTGAAGACGGAAGCCGGGAGTCCGAAGTAACTTCTGGCTTCCGGCTTCGATCTACAATCCTTGTAAAAATGCAGTTATTTATCCTGTGCATAGTATAATTTTTACTTTTTATCTCACAACTTTTACTCAAGGCACCCCCCCCTCTCCTTGGGAGAGGGGCCGGGGGAGAGGTCATATCTTAATCCCCATCACCAACATATCATCTACTTGCGCATAGCCCGGTTTCATCCACTGCTCCATGGCTTCCTTTATTTTTTGTTTCTGAACGTCCGTACTTTCAGAGCTTATAGATGTTAGCAAAGTTTCGAATCGGGAAATATTAAATTTTTCTTTTTTCACACCCCCAAATTGATCCATATAACCATCCGTAAATAAATACAGGAGCGTATTTTTTTCTAATGCAACAATTTTATTTGTGAAGTTGGTTTTATTGTCTGTGCCAAGCAAAGATGTACCTCCAACAGAATAATAATCCTCTTCAATTTTTTTTAGCATATTGTTTTGCATTAAATAGATGGAGCTCATGGCGCCCGAAAATTCAAGTGTTTTATTTTTGGTATCTATGCAACACAAGGCCATTTCCATTCCATCCTGCGCATCGGCCTCTTCTGCTGTTTGATTTAAAGAATTTAAAACCGATTTATGCATTTCAGTTAAAATTTCTGCAGGCTTGAGTATCCCTTTCTTTTCAACTATTTCATTTAAAAACGAAGTGCCCAGCATGGTCATAAAACCACCCGGCACCCCATGCCCGGTGCAATCGGCAACGGCAATTATAATTTTGTCTTTCTGCTTACTAAACCAATAAAAATCTCCGCTTACAATATCTTTTGGCTTAAATAAAATAAAATGATCGTTAGCTAAATGTGTTTTAATGTATTCTTCGCCTTTAAGCACAGCCTTTTGTATGTGTTTGGCATAATGGATGGAATCTAACATTTCTTTTTGTTTTTCTTCTACTATTTCTTTTTGCTTTTCAATAATTAACTTTCGCCTATGTGTAAGTTGAAGCGACCGGATTACAACAACAATAATAATTAAAACTAGCAAAGCGCCACCGGCAAATGAACCTGTTGCCAGCGCCCTTCTTTTTTTATCAATTTCTTCCAGCGCCATTTGTTTATCAATTTCCGCTTTGGTGGCAGCTTCCTTTTTTTCAAACTCATAATTCATTTCTTTGCGAGTAATATCTTTGTCCTTTTCGATAGCAAAGAGGGACTCTTTTAATTGGGAATAAATTTTGTAATGTTGGTAGGCGAGTTTATATTTTCCGGTTATTTCATATAGCATACTAATAGCTCTTTGAGATTGACATTTGCCATCTAAATCTCCAATACTATCAAATATAGCACTTCCCTTTATCAAATAATTCTCGGCTTCCTTATATTGAAATAATGAAATATAAACACTTCCAATCAGACTTGTAATTGCTGCAATTTGGCTTTTGTCCCCCAAGTCTTCAGATGTTCTTAAAGCTTTAAAAAGGTAATCCAATGCGTTAAAATAATCGCCTTTGTCTGAATACACCGTTCCAATGTTTCTAATCGAGAATAGAATGTTTCTTTTGCTTTTTTGTTCTTCGGCCACTTTTAATGCTATACTATAATAATTTAATGCTTTCGAATACTCTTTCTGAATTTGATAAATGGAACCTATATTAATAGAATGCCTTGAAATACTTTCTTTGTCTCCCAAATCCTCAGCTATTTTCAATGCCTTGAAATAATAATCCAATGCTTTATTGCTATTATTTAGAGCTTGATAAAGAAGTCCTATATTACCAAGAACTGTTTGAACGCTATTTTTGTTTCCCAATTCTTCCGCTATTTTTAATGTTTTAAAAAAACAATCTAATGACTCGGGGTATTTACCATTATAGCAATAAATAATTCCAATATTTCCAATAATATTTGATTTCAGCTCTTTTATATTTCGTGTTTTGTTTCCATGATTTTTTGTTTCCAATTCTTCTAGTATATGGAGGCCGTTCTTACATTTTTCGAGTGAAAACGCAAAATCACCCTTTAAACCATAAGCCATACTTAGTGTAATATAAGAATGAACAGTACCTAATTCTCCTGCCACCCACAAATCACTTCCCTCGTTCGAATTTTTTATAATATTTTCCGATAAGATTAGCGCTTGAGTCGCCAGAACCATTGCCGTATCATAATTACTATTTGCCAGCTTACCAGCAAGATCGTTTAAGTGAGTTATCTTACATGTATCTTCTTTGTCATTTTTTAAAAGTGTAAGCAAAGAATCAATTTTGTTTTGTTGGGAGAAAGAAGAAAGCCTGAGGGAAATAAAAAAACAGCAGAGAATAAATTTGAGAAGGAAGTTAGGAGTCCGAAGACGGGAGACGGAAGCAACTTCTGACTTCGGGCTTCGGGCTTCAATCCTTATAAAAATGTGGTAATTTATCCCGTACATCATATAAATCTGCGTTATCTGCGTTCTGTTTATTTTTTATTGTATTTATACGAAGCACTTATTCTTTCAATCTGCAATAAATGATGCGAAAAATGATCATCCATCCAACCCAAGGCTTGATGGATATTTAATTTGCCGGCAACTAAATTTTTAAACACTTCTTTGTTTTCATGTTCTTGCGGAAAATTTTCGAGAATTTCTCGCAAAGCATTTCTTGAAATATTCCATTGAGACATGATGTTTTCTAAAGTTTCATTTAAAGGAGGATCGGGAAGAAATTTAGGAGCTTTAAATTTTAAAGATGATTTTAAAGAAATTTGCAATAAGAAAAAACGAATGTTGGTTTTTAAACCCGTTTTAGGAGAAGTATTAATTCCTTTTATTTTTTTGCCCATGTATTCAACAGCCAATTTTTCGGCATTCATTACATGATGTGTTGCTTGAAGAATAGACCACATATTAGGTGTTTGTTTGTACTTTAATTCCTCAATTGTTTTTTTAGCCAAGTCAGCAAATAATTGTTGGCGTTTATTTTCGAGTGTGTGGTATTTTGTAAGAAGTACTGAGTTACTCATAGAAGAATATTTTTGAGTGGGATATTCCTTAATAATTTGTTCTTAACCATTCGGCCGGAAGATAGAATACGGAAGATAGAAGTTTCAACTCCTTACTTCCGTCTTCTGACTTCCGACTAATTAGCTATTTTTTTCATATTGCTGAATATAATCTTCAACAATATTTTTAATAGGCTTGATTGAATGAACATCTTCAATAGATTTTCCGGCTGTCCAAACGGTTTTATAGGTTGCGCTAAAGGCTGCTTTCTCCATTACTTTCATACCTCTGTATGCGGTTATAGCTTTGGCAATTTTTTTAAAGTTTTTATTTTTATTTAAAAATGCCTCGAACCAATTTTGCTCTGTACCAATTTCTTGAACATAAGGTGTATTAATTACTGTACAAGGTGTACCTGAAAGTTTTGTTGTGAGTACAATATCTTTGGCTCCATAATCAACACAAGCTTGTTTGTATTCTTTGTTAACGGGAGCTTCTGTAGAAGCAATAAATGGACTACCAACGGAAACTCCAGCTGCTCCTAGTTCAAGCATCTTTCGCATATCTTGCCCCTTACCTACTCCTCCGGCCGAAATAACCGGCAGCTTGCAACTTTTTCTTAATAAGGGAATCAATACTTCAGGGCCCATAGGGCCTGCATGTCCACCAGCCAAACTATTAACCGCTATAATTGCATCAGCACCTAAATCTTCTACTTTTTTAGCGTACTTCTCATCTACTACATCAGCAAAAACCTTCATGCCCTGCTTTTTGCCCGCTTTAATTACTTCTTCAGGACTTCCCAATGAAGTTATCACATAATCAACGCCCATATCAAGACAAGTTTTCAATTGCTCCTGAAGTTTAAAGTTCGATTTATTTACAATTAAATTGATCCCAATAGGGCCTTTGCAATTGGCTCTTATTTCTTTTAGGGCATTTCTAAAATCAGTGTCAGTTCTATAATTAAGTGCAGGAATAGAGCCCGTAATGCCGGCATTATTTGCTTCAATCACCATCTTAGCATTCGACACCAAAAACATAGGAGCCATTATAATGGGATATTTGATATTGAGCATTCGCGTTAATTCTGTGTCGATTTTTTCTAGCATATTTTTTTAGTTGTATATTTTAAATTTTTATCCCAATTACACAAACATCATCAACTTGTTCATGCTCGCCCCTCCAATCTTCAAAAGCTTTTAGCAAGGTTGTTTTTTGCTCCTGCATATTTTGATTTTGTATACTCAAAAGTACTTTTTTTAATTGGGTATACATAAATTTTTTGCCTTTAGGACCACCAAACTGATCGGCATAACCATCGGAAAAAATATAGATCGAATCATTTTTTTCAAGAAGAAGTGAATGGGTAACAAATTTTTGTCTGTCGTCAAAAGCCCCAATGGGTTGCCTATCGCCTTTTATTTCATAAATAGAAAATTGATTGGCAGTAGATGAAGGCTCAATAGATTCTAATTTAATATTCTTAATAACTGAATCTTGTTTGCGAACCATATAAATGGGATTATTGGCACCTGAAAAATGCAATATATTTTTATTGTAGTCGATACAACAAAGAGCCATATCCATCCCATCTTTAATGGCATTATGTTCTTGCTGACTAAAAGTTTCCTCTACTTCTGTATTTAACTGATCAAGAATTTCTCCAGGAATAATTAATTCATGCTCTTTAAGTGCAGCATTTAATCCATTGTGCCCAACCATGCTCATTAATGCGCCAGGCACACCATGCCCTGTACAATCACCAACTGCAAAAAGAACATGATTGTCTTTATGACCCATCCAATAAAAATCTCCACTAACAATATCTTTGGGTTTAAAAAGAATAAAAGAATTTTGAATGTATTCTTTCACCAACTTTTCGGGAGGTAAAATGGCTTCTTGAATTCGTTTTGCGTAATTAATACTATCGGTAATATCTTTGTTTTTTTTAGCAATTTCAACATTGGCATTTTCAAGATCAATATTCTTTTCTTCAATAATATTTTTTTGTTCTAAAATTTCCTTGTTGGCTGCACTAATTTTAATATTTGCATTTCTGATTTGTATGTAAGAAAAAATGCCTGAAAGCACTATTATAATGCAAATAGAATAAAACCACCATGTCCTCCAAAAAGGTGGCTCAATTTCAAAACTAAATGAAACTGGATTTTGATTCCAAATACCTTCTTCATTTTCTGCCTTAACTAAAAACTCATATTCACCAAACGGAATACTAGGGTAAATAGCTTCTGTTTTATTGGTAATGGGAAGCCAATCTTTATCAAGACCCTTTAACATGTATTGGTAGCGAACTTTAGAAGGAGCTGTTAAACTTGTTCCTACAAAATGAAAACTCAAATAGTTTTTTTCATAGGGTAATGAAAGATGTAATGGTATATTATTATTACCAACAGAATCTGTAAAATCTTTCCATTGGGTAGGCTGGGCATATAAATAAATGCCTTTGATTTTAGTAAGGGGCTCTAGCAAATTTTCTCTTTCTTCTTTAGGTTGGTAAATTACAAGACCTTGTGGTGTTCCAATCCAAACTTTTCCATCATCATCAGCTAAAATAGAATTCAGGGAACAATATTGGCCAACAAAACCATCAGCTTGTTCATAATGTTTAATTTGAATTTTTGCAGGGTTTTTAATATCAATTCTATCAATACCACTTGTCATACCCGCCCATAATCTACCTTGTTTATCAATTACTAAAGAATAAACAGTGTTGGATAAAAGTCCATTTTCAGTAGTGTAATTATTAAATTTTCCATTGGCAAAACTATAAATTCCTGAGCTACTACTCATCCAGAATATACCACTTGTATCTTGAACTATTGTACGAATTCGTTTTTCAGTTATTCCTTCTTTTTCAGTAAAATGTTTATAGTGAATACCATCATAGTTATATAATCCATTTTCAGTAGCCAACCAATAGATGCCTTGCTTGTCTTGATATATATCAAAGACATCAAAATTGATTTCATTGCCCGATGCAGAAACTATTTTATCTTGAATCAAATTAGCAAGACCACCTTTTGTGCCCAGCCACATAGTTCCATTTCTATCGAAATAAATTTTATGACATTGATCTAAATTTTTATTTTCTGAAGCATAATATTGTGTAAACATTTTTCCATCGTATTTATTTAATCCAATTCCGCCTCCAATCCACAACATTCCATTTTTATCCTCTGCAATTGATATCAAGTTATCATCACTTAGTCCATCTTTATTACTATGATACATAATAAAGGAATCGCCTTGCATAAGTGCTAGACCATTTTCGGTTCCAAACCAACATTTATCATTTTTTGTTTTAAAAATGGATGTTATTGTATTTGCTGTTAAGCCATTTTCTGTAGTATAATAGTAAAAACGCTCACTCGAAAGTTTTGAAAGTCCGTTAGTTTTTGAAGCAAACCATAGATTATTTTCTCTATCCTGGAAAATTTTCCAGATATCATTGTTTACCAATCCATTTTTCTCATTTATTAATTGAGTAGTGGTTTTAGTTATTTTTAAAACACCTTCACGAGACGATATCCAACAATTTCCTTTACTATCAATTAGAGCAGAATAGCAAGGGAGATCCTTAAATCCTTTTGAGCCAAGACTTTTTCTGGTAATTCCAGATGTAGATAATTCATACACTCCTTTATGATTTAAAACATAGTATTTGCCTTTAGCATTTTCAATTATGCCATAAACCATATTGTGTTCAAGTCCATTTTGATTATTATAATTAATGATAGATTTGCCATTGTATTTAAACAAACCGTTTGTAGTACAAAACCAAAAAACATTTTGAGAATCTTGATAAATATTAAGTATTGAGCTTTTGTTTAAAATCGTGTCTTTATCGAATAAAGAAAACAAAGTATCATTCATTAAATAGGCTCCCTTAGCAGTACCTAACCAGGTATTTTGATCATGATCGATAAAAATTTTCATGATTCTATTATGTCCTAACCCATTTAGGGTAGTATAGTTTTTAAAATTTATTCCATCGTAAACAGAAAGTCCATTATTAGTAGCAATTAAAATTTGGCCTTTTTTATTTTTATTGATATCAAAAATGATATTATCGGGCAAGCCATTCTTATCAGTTAAATATTCAAATGAAGATCCATCATATAAGGCAAATCCTCCATTACTGGTTCCTATCCACAAAACACCATCATTATTTTGGAACAGAGATAAAATTTGATTTGCCGGTAATCCTTTTTCAGTTGTAAAATTTTCAAAGGGGTATTGTTGGCTGTATACAAAAGCCGGGATGAGTATAAGAAAAATGGAATAATAATGTTTGAGTAGTTTCAATCTTCAATAGTTTCAAGTTTCATTAGCTAATCACCACATCAGCTAATTATCTAATTGCTTTACTAAGGTATTATTTTTCCTGATATTAAGAAGTAAATGTTGGGCTTATTGATTTGAAAAAATAAGTATCTTTGTGAAAAATTAGTTGTTCGTTACTCGTTATTAGTTGTTAGTATTAAATCATAAAGTAAATACGCTTGTATTTTATGAATAACCAACAACGAAAAACTAACAATGAATTTCTTGCCCGGATGGTGGAATTGGTAGACACGTACGTTTGAGGGGCGTATGCCGTAAGGTGTGCGAGTTCGAGTCTCGCTTCGGGTACTTTATTTTAGTTATTAGTTGTTAGTTATTAGTTGTTAGTTATTAGTTATTAGTTATTAGTTATTAGTTATTAGTTGTTGGTTGTTAGAAATAGAAAAAGAATTTAATCTGGTTCAATCAAAAAAAAATTATGAGAAAATTCTCCATAAACCTTTTAACCCTGTTATTTATGTTCGGACACTTATTTGCCTGTAAGGAAATAAAATCAAATCCCGGAGGCACTAAAAATCATTCTACAAAATCATTTTATGATTTTACTTTGAAATCATTGGATGGTAAGGATATTAACTTTGCTCAATATAAAGGCAAGAAAATTTTAATTGTAAATACTGCATCTAAATGCGGTTATACACCTCAGTATGCAGAATTAGAAGAACTACACAAAAAATATGGAGACAAGTTGGTGATTCTTGGTTTCCCTGCTAATAACTTCCTTCATCAAGAACCAGGTTCTAATACAGATATAGGTGAATTTTGCACAAAAAACTATGGTGTTACTTTTCAAATGTTTGAAAAAATTGATGTGGTTGGTAAAAATCAAGCTCCGCTTTACAAATGGCTTTCTGATAAAAGTTTAAACGGCTGGAATGATAATGCTCCATCGTGGAACTTTTGCAAATATATTATTGATGAAAATGGAGAACTAAGTTATTTCTTTAATTCAAAAGTTACTCCATTAAGTGATGAGATGATAAAGGCCTTGGGATTTTAACCTCTCCCCGGCCCTCTCCAAAGGAGAGGGAGGAAAGGCATTTTCTAATAAAGTTCTATTAAAAAAACAAATGTTTTTTGTTTAAGAAATATTATCTTGCAGGGCAGAAAAAATTTTAAGCAACATGGCATCGGCAAAGTATATTTTTGTAACAGGAGGTGTAACTTCTTCATTAGGAAAAGGAATTATTTCTGCTTCCTTGGCTAAACTTCTTCAAGCCAGAGGTTATAGAGTAACCATTCAAAAATTAGATCCATATATTAATGTTGATCCCGGCACACTTAATCCTTACGAGCATGGTGAATGCTATGTTACTGAAGATGGAGCAGAAACAGATCTGGATCTTGGTCACTATGAACGCTTTTTAAATGTACCTACTTCACAGGCCAATAATATAACTACCGGGAGAATTTATCTTTCTGTTATTACCAAAGAACGTAAAGGAGATTATTTAGGAAAAACAGTTCAAGTTGTTCCTCATATCACTGATGAAATAAAAAACAGCATTAAATTACTTGGCAATACAGGCAAGTTTGATATTATAGTTACTGAAGTTGGAGGAACGGTTGGCGATATAGAATCACTACCTTATATAGAAGCCATACGACAATTAAAATGGGAAATGCAAAGCAATTGTATTACTATTCATTTAACATTGGTGCCCTTTCTTTCTGCTGCCGGTGAATTAAAAACAAAACCAACGCAACATTCAGTAAAAATGTTACTCGAATCAGGTGTACAACCCGATATTTTAGTTTGCCGTACTGAAAAACCTTTAACATCAGAAATTCGCAGAAAAGTAGCTTTATTCTGCAATGTTGCTACTGAAGCCGTTATTGAATCTATAGATGCAGAATCTATATACGATGTTCCTTTGCTCATGTACAAAGAAGCCTTGGATAAAGTTGTATTAAAAAAACTGAATTTAACTTCAGATAAAGAACCTGAACTAAGTGTATGGAGAAGTTTTCTGCAAAAATTGAAATACCCTAAAAATGAAGTACATATTGGCTTAATTGGTAAATATGTTGAATTAAAAGATGCTTATAAATCAATTGCCGAAGCCTTAATACATGCAGGAACTGAAAACGAATCAGTGGTAAAAATTCATTGGATACATTCTGAAAGTCTTTTAGATGAAAATGTTTCAGAAAAATTAAAAGGATTAAAGGGTATTTTAGTAGCACCGGGGTTTGGAGAAAGAGGTATTGAAGGAAAAATTGCAGCCATACATTACGCAAGAGAAAATAAAATTCCATTTTTAGGAATTTGTTTGGGCATGCAATGTGCTGTTATAGAATTTGCCAGAAACGTGTTGGGCTTAAAAGAAGCCCATTCAAGCGAAATGAAAAAAGATACTCCTGATCCGGTTATTGACATCATGGAGTCGCAAAAAAAAGTAACTAAAAAGGGAGGTACCATGCGTTTAGGTGCATACACCTGTAACCTAAAACCAGGATCAAAAGTTCATAAATTGTATAAAGAAGATCAAATAACAGAACGCCACCGCCACCGTTTTGAATTCAATAATAAGTATTTAGATCAATTTCAAGCAGCGGGTATGGTTCCTACAGGTATTAATCCTTTAAGCTCATTAGTTGAAATTGTTGAAATGCCTAAACATCCTTGGTTTGTTGGCGTTCAATTTCATCCGGAATATAAAAGTACTGTTGATAAACCCCATCCTTTATTTGTTGATTTTGTGAAAGCTGCATTGGAAACAAAATAGACCTAATTCTTATTTAAAAGGAGCTTCAAAATTTATTCCCTCTTCGCCTATCAAATGATATATATCATTTAATATGTTGTAAAATACACCATCCTTTGTAGAAATATTAAATCTCATGCAAAGGATTAACTTAATTCTTAGTAAAGCTAGTATTGATTACAGTACCTATTGTAATAAAGTATTCTCTTTTGCCAAAAATGAAAAAACCTCAGGCTTAGAACAAACAAAAGAACGAATTGAAGCCACACAACTAAATGCCCAACGTATTAAGCGAATTGAAAAGCATACCAATCTACTGCCAGAAATTAAAACCGGTTTATCGCAAATAAAAAATCAATGGTTGTGGATTATCATTACAGAATCATGGTGCGGTGATGGTGCTCAAAATATTCCTATCCTAAAAAAAATAGCTGACGAAATGCCAAATATTTCACTACAATTTATATGGAGAGATGAAAATATTGATGTAATGAACGAATACTTGACAAATGGAAATAAAGCGATTCCTAAACTTATTTGCATAGATGAACAAGCCATCAAAGAAATAGGTGTATGGGGCCCTCGCCCAATTACAATACAAGACAAAGTAAATACTTTAAAAAAAGAACAACCTGAAATTTCTCATGACGAGTTGGTTAAAAATATCCACTTATGGTATGCAAAAGATAAAGGGGAATCTCTACAAAAAGAGTTGTTCACTATAATTAAACAATGGCGCGACAAAGCGAATAATTAATATGCAAGTAGATTTAAAATCTGAAATTCTTCATCTCAAAGAAGATAAAAATGCAGTTATTCTATCGCATTATTATCAAACACCCGAAATACAAGAAATGGCAGATTTTGTTGGAGATAGTTTAGCATTATCACAACAAGCCCAACAAACCAAAGCAGATATCATTGTTTTTGCCGGAGTGCATTTTATGGCTGAAACAGCTAAAATTTTAAATCCTCAAAAAAAAGTTTTATTGCCGGATCTCGCAGCGGGATGTTCTTTAGCCGAATCATGTCCCCCACATTTATTCAACCGTTTTATCAGTTCTCATCCAAATCTTATTGTAGTTACATACATCAATTGCAGTGCCGAAATAAAAGCTATGAGCAATTTGGTTTGCACATCTTCAAACGCAGAAAAAATTATTGCATCAATCCCAACAGACAAATCAATCATTTTTGCTCCCGATAAAAATTTGGGAAAATATTTAATTAAAAAAACAGGGAGAGACATGTTGCTTTGGGATGGATCTTGTGTGGTACACGAAGCATTTTCATTGGAAAAATTAACCCAACTGTGCATGCATTATCCACATGCAAAAATTATTGCCCATCCTGAATCAGAAGAACCTATTTTAAGGCTGGCGCATTATATTGGCTCTACTTCCGGCATAATTAATTATGTAAAAAATTCTCCTAATAAAGAATTTATTATTGCTACTGAAGCAGGCATTTTACATCAAATGGAAAAAGAAGTGCCTGGTAAAATTCTAATACCTGCACCATCACATCAAGATAACACATGCGCTTGTAGTGAATGTGCCTACATGAAAGTAAACACATTAGAAAAACTCTATTGGTGTTTAAAAAATGAAAAAACTGAAATTTTAGTTAATGAAGAAATTCGTAAAAAAGCGATAGTGCCCATACAAAAAATGCTTGAACTAAGTTAGTAACATGATTAAAACTGATTTTCTTATTATTGGTTCCGGCATTGCAGGATTAACCTATGCGCTTAAAGTAGCCAACCATTTACCAAAGGCAAAAATTACAATTATCACCAAGGCTAATGAAAGTGAATCGAACACCAAATATGCACAAGGGGGCGTTGCAGTAGCCTTAGATCAATTATTTGATTCGTTTGAGAAACATATAAAAGATACTTTAATAGCCGGTGATGGATTATGCAAAAAAGAAGTTGTTGAATTTGTAATTAAAGAAGGGCCTGAAAGAATTAAAGAATTAATTAATTGGGGAGCTAAATTCGACAAAGAAACTTCAGGTAAATATAATCTTGGTAAAGAAGGAGGACATACAGCTAACAGAATTGTTCATCACAAAGATTGTACAGGGCTTGAAATGGAAAGAACCTTATTGAAAAAAATTCACCAATTGCCTAATATTACTATTCTTTCGCACTACTTTGCAATTGATTTAATTACCGAACATCATTTAGATTTAAAAAGAAAAAACAAAAACAATATAAACTGTTTTGGTATTTATGCGCTTAATATTCTCAATAATAAAATCATAAAAATCATCTCAAAAATAAGCTTACTTGCAACAGGAGGATCTGGTCAAGTTTATCTTAATACAACTAATCCAATAATTGCAAGTGGCGATGGTCTTGCAATGGCTCATAGAGCAGGTGCCAAAGTAAAAAATATGGAATTTGTACAATTTCATCCTACAGCATTGTATCATCCGGGCGAAAGTCCTTCATTTTTAATTTCAGAAGCTGTAAGAGGATTTGGAGGTATGCTTAAAACACAATCGAGTAATTTATTTATGCATAAATATGATTCACGACAAGAGCTTGCCTCTCGTGATATTGTTGCGCGCGCAATTGACACCGAATTAAAAATAAGTGGAGATGATTTTGTATACCTCGATTGCCGGCAATTAAACAAGAAAAAATTCTTGCAACATTTCCCCAATATTTATGAAAAATGTAAATCAATAGGAATAGATGTTTTTGAAAAAATGATTCCCGTTGTACCTGCAGCCCATTACCAGTGTGGAGGAATTGAAGTAAATAAATACGGACAAACGAATATTAAAAATCTTTATGCCTGTGGAGAATGTGCATATACTGGCTTACATGGAGCCAACAGACTTGCATCTAATTCTTTGCTTGAAGCACTTGTATATGCCCACCATTGTTACCTATCTTCAATCGATCTTTACCCAAAATTAAATTTTAATAAACCCATTCCGGATTGGAATGCAGAGGGAACTTCTGAGCCACGAGAAAAAATATTTATTACCCATAATAAAAAATTAGTGCAGCAAACCATGAACGATTTTGTAGGCATTGTTAGATCTAACCAAGGCTTAAAACATGCAAGCAAAAGAATTAAGCTTTTGAATTATGAAACAAAAGTACTTTATAACAGCACTATACTTTCTCCTCAACTCTGCGAATTACGCAACCTAACTACTGTTGCTAAACTTACTATTGAGCAATCTATCAAGCGTAAAAAAAATAAAGGAGCATTTTTCAATATAGACCTTATCTAAGTCTTGTTATTTACTGATAAGCATCATATTTCTTTCTATAAGCCTACCGTAATTTTGAGCCATTAATTGTAAATAATTAAGAAACATAAATTTAAAAAATATGGAAACTGTATACTTTATGAAAGACGAAGAAACTGATCAAACGGTAGGTGAAATTGTAAGTAAAGATTATAGAAAAGCAGAGGTTTTTAAAAAATACGGTATTGATTTTTGTTGTGGAGGCAAGAGAACATTATCTCAAGTTTGTAAAAGCAAGAATGTAGACCTCAATGCTCTTAAAAAAGATTTACTGGCAATAGATAAACAACCCTCAATGCCATCGCAAGATTTTAACAGTTGGAATTTAGATTTCTTATGTGATTACGTTGTAAATACCCATCATAAATATGTGGTAAAAGCCATGCCATTAATATTTGAATATACTCAAAAAGTTGAAAGAGCACACGGTGACACCCAACCTGAAGTAGTTGAAATTGCTAATATTTTTATTAAAGTGATGGAAGAATTTAACCTTCACATGATGAAAGAAGAAAAAGTGCTATTCCCTTATATAAAGGAATTGGCCATAGCCAAAGAAAATGAAAAACCAATTCATTTGCCTCATTTTGGCTCCATTCAAAACCCTATTGAAATGATGGAATTAGAGCACGATCATGTTGGAGAGTTAATGAGTTCTATAAGAACTTTATCAAATAACTATACAGCTCCTGCAGGTGCTTGTACTACATATAAATTAGCATATGCTAAACTACAAGAATTTGAAAATGATTTGTACCAGCATATTCATATTGAAAACAATATTCTCTTTCCAAGAGCTATTGAATTAGAAAATGAAATTGCCTAAATGATATTTATCATTACAAGAAATGATGCATATTATTTCGGAAAATAAATGATCATTATATATTCAACCTATTAAGTTTCACTAAAAAATAATTTCCATGAACTCGAAAAATATTATTCTTGCTGTTGGATTATTCATTCTATCTTTTAGCGCATTTTCCCAAGATGGTGCAGCTACATTTAAACAATCATGTGCCGCATGCCATTCTATTGGCAAAGGGCGTTTAGTAGGCCCAGACTTAAAAGGTGTAACCGATAGACGAAAAGAAGCATGGCTTTTAAAATGGATAAAATCATCGCAGTCTCTTATTGATGCCGGAGATAAAGCAGCTCAAGAATTATTTACCCAATTTAATGAAGTACCAATGCCCGACCAAGATTTTAGTGACGCTGATATTAAATCAATTTTAACTTATATTAAAAATGAAAGTGGAGGGGTAGCAACAACAGCGCCTACTAACACATCTTCTACTGAAAGTACAACAGCAGCATCTCCTACTCAAACTAGCACAAGTAGCGATGCAAGTTCAAGTGCATCCACTACAGTTGCTCCAGCGCCTAGCACTACAGCACCAACAAGTGTGGAAAACACGTCTAATACAGTTGCACCGAGCAATAATACAGAAGCTGTAAAAGAAAGTGGTGTAAATTCAACTTCATTTACCACCTATTTATTATTTGGAGTTGCTATTTTATTGGTAGTAATAATCAGTGTTATGGCCGGTATCATAAAAACATTATCAACAGAATTGGCTAGCAAAAGTGAAAAATAAATCTTTAACAGGAATTATTTTAGCAGGAGGTAAAAGTTCTCGTATGGGAACCGACAAGGCCTTTTTAATTTATAATAACAAAACATTTATTGAACATGTTATTGAAGCACTAAAACCCAGTGTTAGGGATATTATTATTAGCGCAAATACTGCAGTGTATTCTTCACTAGGTTATAAAGTTTGTAATGACAGCATACCAAATTGTGGACCGCTTGGTGGAATATATACCGCACTAAGCAATAGTAAAAGTGAAAAAAATATTGTTATAAGTTGCGATATGCCTCTTGTTAATGCTCATCTAATAAAGTATTTAATTGAACACGCTCAGGAAAAGCAAGTAAATCTACTGGCACATAATGGAGATATTGAACCATTATGTGCAATTTATGACAAAAGCTGTCTTCCAATTTTAAAGACTTGTCTAAAAAATAATTTCTTAAAAATGAAAAATATATTGGGGCAACTTTCAACACATGAAATTGAAATTAATAATGAATTATTTTACCATCCTCAATTGATGAGTAATGTCAATACACCTACTGAATTAAATTATATTTCAAATTATAAATAATTACAATTGTAATTGTACTTTTGTAAAAACTAAACATTGGGAGAGTTCTAAAAATTGTATTTTTTGTTTCCTCTCCCTTAATCCCTCTCAAAGAGAGGGACATAAATTGTAATTTTCAGAACACCACAATGGGTATAAAGGTTTTATATTTTGGAAGAATTGCTGAAATATGCAATACAACAAGTGAAATACTTACTGATGTAAGAGATGTTGATACTTTAAAAAATGTTATTCATTCAAAATACAATTTGCTTTTATCTTTTAAATACAAAGTATCCATTAATAATAAGATTTATAATACAAACAGGATTCTTAATAATGGAGATGAAATAGCATTATTACCACCTTTTTCTGGTGGATAAGAATATTCAATAATAAAACTATGTCTGAAATTAAAAATATACCAACCGAAAATAAACCGTCTAAAATTAAAAAAGTCTTTATTGAAGGGGCTATTACTCCTGAATTTATAGCAAATGCAATAGCCAAACATAGTGCAAAAACCAATATTGGCGCACATGATATTTTTCTAGGGCAAGTAAGGGCCGATAAAATAAACGACAAAACTGTTGCAGCAATAGAATATACATCTTACCATGAAACGGCAGAGCAAGAATTTCACAACATACGCGAAGAGGCTTTTAGAAAATATGACTTAACTTGCATGCATATTTACCATAGCTTAGGAAAAGTAAAGGCAGGAGAAATTTGTTTGTTTGTTTTTGTATCGTCAAAACACCGTAACGATGCTTTTACAGCCTGTCGTGAAATAGTAGAAAAAATAAAATCAAATGTTCCCATTTGGGGGAAGGAAATTTTTGAAGATCATTCGCATCAATGGAAAACCAATACTGATCTTAAAGTCAGCTATCAAAATTCAATATTGGATGATTTAGATAAAATTAAGGAGCTCGCAAATAAATTTAAACTTGATACAGAAGATTTATCTCATAAAGATTTTATTACAGCAAAATTAAATGGAGAATTGATCGGATTTGGAAGATTAAAGCATCATACTGATTTTGATGAAATAAGCACTATTGGTGTTGTTGGATCATACAGAAAAAATGGAATAGGAAAAAAAATAGTTAGTCAATTAATGAATCAAACTTCAAAAAAGATTTATTTAGCTACTGTTATTCCTTTATTTTTCCAAAAATTAGGATTTTTCAATACTAATGAAATTCCTTTTCAACTAGAAACTAAAATAGAACAATGCCATTCTAAATGCCATAGTGAAAAAGTTTTTATTCTTACTAAATAAAAAGATGGTAGATATAACACAAAAAACAATATCATGTCGCAAAGCAATTGCCCAGGCAATTGTAAAGGTTAGTTCTGCGGAAACAATAAATGCTATAATAAATAAAAAAGTACCTAAGGGAGATGTATTTGAAATGGCAAAAACTGCAGGACTTTTTGCTGTAAAAAAAACTTCAGATGTAATACCTGATTGCCATCCATTACCTATAGAGTATACTGCTGTTAGTTATGAAATATATGGTTTAGAAATTTCTATTAGAGTTGAAGTAGATACCATCTATAAAACAGGTGTTGAAGTGGAAGCTATGCATGGAGCTTCTGTTGTAGCTTTAACCATGTATGATATGTTGAAACCAATTGATAAAGGTATTGAAATTACATCAATTAAATTATTAGAGAAAAAAGGTGGAAAATCTGACTATACTGATAAGTTTAGGAAAGATTTAAAAGCAGCAGTAATTGTTTGTTCCGATTCTATTTCGGCAGGTAAAAAAGAAGATAAGGCCGGTAAAGCTATTATTGCAAAATTAGAAAAATGCAATGTGGCAATTGGAGATTATGTTATTATACCCGATGAAGTGAATGTAATACAAGAAAAAATAAATGTTTATTGTAATGCAAATATTGATTTGATAATTATTACGGGAGGAACAGGCCTCTCTCCAAGAGATGTTTCTCCAGAAGCTGTAAAACCAATGTTAGATGTTGAAATTCCCGGAATAATGGAAGCAGCAAGAAACTATGGACAAAATCGTACTCCATTTTCAATGCTATCGAGAGGTGTGGCAGGATTAAAAGGAAAAACACTCATTTTTACATTACCTGGCTCAACCAGAGGAGCTCAAGAATCAATGGATGCACTATTCCCTTTTGTATTGCATATTTTTAGAATTATAAAGGGCGCAAGTCATGATTAACCGCCAATGGCAATCATGCTTCTGTTTTTAATTGTTTGAGGTTGTAAAATTTTATTTTCGAAATTAAATTGCCCGCCACGTTCAGCTTTCTTAGCTATCACACATGACTCAATTAATGGAATTATATCTTCGCCTTTTCTTAAAGGGCTTAACAAGTCTACTTCTTCTTTGGAGAATAAACAATTTTTTAGTTTTCCATCTGATGTTAATCGCAATCTGTTGCAGTCTCCACAAAAAGGCTCACTAATGGTGCTGATTACAGCAAAGCTACCTTCATAACCGGGCACTTTATATTTTTTTGCGGTATCATGCACAGCATCTTCAATTTTATTTACTTCGTAATGGTGTTGAATGAGATCAACAATTTTTTTATGAGACACCACTTGATTTTGATTCCAGCTATTTCCATCAAAAGGCATAAATTCAATAAAACGAACATGCAATGGCCAATCTCTTGTTAGTTGAACAAAATTTAAAATTTCGTTTTCATTTTCATTTGCCAATACTACCGCATTTAATTTTACTTTAAAACCTTCATGAAGCAAAAGATGAATATTGGCTAATACTTTATGAAATTCATTTCGTTTAGTAATTGCATAAAACTTCTCCGGATCTAAAGAATCAAGGCTCACATTAACTGATTTAATTCCTGCTTGTTTTAGAATATCAATATGCTTGTGCAGTAAAGAGCCATTAGTAGTTAAAGCTAATTCTATTGGATATTTTGACAAAGAAAGTAAAATAGCATCTACATCTTTACGTATTAAAGGCTCGCCTCCTGTTAATCGAATTTTTTTAATTCCAAGGTTTACAAAAACAGAAGAGATGAAATCAATTTCTTCGGCACTCATTCTTTTGGCATAGGCAAAACTACCTTTAGGTAAATCGTGCGGCATGCAATAAGTGCATCTGAAATTACACCTATCTAAAAGTGAAATTCTCAAATAATCGTGTACCCTGCCAAAACTATCTATGAGCATCTTGTAAACTTATTTCTTTAATTCTTCTTTGGCTTCATTTATTCCGGTAACAGCTTTTTTATATTCATTCATGCCTTGTCCTAAACCTTTCATCAATTGAGGAATTTTAGTTCCTCCAAATAAAAATAAAAGAACACCACCAATTAAAGCAATTTCACCGGCACCAAGGCCAAACATTCCGCAAATTACAGTATTAAAAGTTATCATACATTTATTGTTTTAAAATTACTAAGCAATTCTTTTTCTTCAGTAGCTAAATATGCTAATAAATCTGCCATCGCATTATAATATTCATGCAAATCTGCTTGTTTTAATTTTTCGAGATATTTTTCTGAGAATGCATTAAAATGTTCATCTAAAAATTTTATATAAGCAGCATGCGTAATTTCTTTTTGTTCTGCATCTTTTGCTATTTCATATTTTACAAGAAGCAAAGAAAGAAATTCCGTTTCATACGTTATAGCATCAGGCGCATCACCTGTTTTTGCTTTCATGCCAAAGGCACTGTAAAATGCAGCAACATCACTAAATGAATTTGCGTTTTGAGTACAATAACTTTCGGTAGTAGGAGGAGTGCCTTTCATTAAAGAACGAGAAAAAATAAGTTGCAATTCTTTAAGATCGGCATATTGATATATGGAATTTAAAATATTTTGCAAATCAGTTTCAATAGTATTACTAGTAATAAGTTCAGTAATACTGTTTTTAATCAATCCGATATTTTCTTCTATTGGATAAGATAATCCTCTTGAAATTATTCTGTACAAATCGGCTTTAACAAGATTTTTAGTTGTCATTTTTTTGATTTTAAAATTATTTATTTGGCAATAATTAAATCATTCCACATGCTGTAATGTTTTTTAGCTCCAACATTTTTAAATGTTCCATTCCATACTGCAAAACAAATTTGTGTATTCTTTACTAGTGGCGCATCAAGTGGATCTGTAGAAACCAATGAACGAACAATAATTACTTTCCATGTATTGTTTTCCCAAACACCCCAAGCTGTAGCATCTTGTTTTTCCTGTGTTGTAAGTGTTCCATAGCCTTCGGCCAAGGTTTCTTCAACGGGTTCTTTACGATCGAAAATTGACATGGGATTTCCGGCATAAGCACCTGCCATATAATTTTTAGCTTCTTTAGATTTAAATTGATCAACCGTTGCATCTTTTGCTGCTGTTGTAGTTCCATCCGCATTTTTTTCTTGGAAATAATAAATATCTGCCCAATAATTAGGATGAGCCGTTTTTACATCTTGAAATCCTTTTTCAATATCATCTTGCCAAACAGCTTTCCAATGAATAATGTGTACTCTGCCTTTTTTTTGTCCCATCATAAAATTCGGAACCGTATCAGGATTTAATGGCAATTGCAAAGCAACCTGATCACTAAATTTGTCTACATCAACAGTAGCATCTCTTGTTGAATCTGTCCATTCAATTAAAAATGCAATTTTATTACCATCATTAATACTTTTTACTTTTACGTTAGCAACTGAAGCTTTTAGTAATTGCGGATTGGTTACATTTTGAGGCATCACAGGTATCACAGATACTTGTGCATTATTCCAAATATCACTTTTGGCATCTCGAGCCGGAATACCGGAAACTTTAACAGAGGTAATGGGAACACCATTTTGAGCATGCAACAAAATACTTGTTGTTATTGCTAAACTTAGAAGAATTATTTTTTTCATTTTGAATGTGTATTAGAATTAAATTTTACTTTCAATACCATAAGGGCAGTTCTAAAAATTATATTTTTTAGTTCCCTCTCCCTTAATCCCTCTCCATGAGAGGGACACAAATTGTAATTTTAAGAACTGCCCATAACTAATTTTTATCTCCATAACTTTACGGAATATTATGATGATTGGCTCCTGTTGTTTCATTTTTAAATGGACGAACAAAAACAGGCTCTGTTAATGGAACTTTAGTGGTTACTTCTCCTTTTTCATCAAAACCCATTGTAAATTCTCCATCTGTTTTATATGAATGTGTGATTTTTGGAGTATTGCCAAAAAGTAAAAATGCGCCTAATAAATCTTTATCGTTTTTGATGTTTTTATACGTTTCAATTGCCTTGTCAACACCTGGGCCAAACAACTGATGTAAAAATTCTTTTGGCACATGAACAGGAGGAATGTAGTATACATTAGGTTCCGTTCCGTATTGAGGATAAAGCGGCAATGCCACTTTTTTAATGTGCACAATTTGATCAATTGGATTATCTGCTCTGGCTTCTTCGGGCTTGCTTAAAAAACCTTGCATACGAATTTTACCAATACAAGTTTGAACACATCTCGGCTGTTCTCCTTTTTCAATAAGAGGATAACATCCTATACATTTTTCAGAAATGCGCGTTACCTCATTAAAAAATGTTTTTTTATACGGGCAAGCTTTCACGCACTCTTTATATCCTCTACAACGAGATTCATCAATTAAAACAATGCCATCTTCCGGTCGTTTATAAATGGCTTTTCTAGGGCAAGCTGCTACACAACCCGGATAGGTACAATGGTTACAAATTCTTGCCAAATAAAACATCCACACATCATGTATGCCTGAAAAAAACGCACCTTTATTTACGTTACCCGAACATTCATCTTCACCTAAATTGGGGTAGGCATAATCTCTATCAGTAGGATGCCATCCTTTTACATTCTCTCCTTTTTCAGCTGCTTCAAAAATGGTTTTTCCTTTATATGTTCCGGTAGTTTTATCCCATTCTTGACCGTCTAATTGTTTTAAAAGATTTACATCCCATTGCGTTGGATAGCTGCCATAGGGTTTGGTTTCAACATTATTCCAAAACATATATTCTTGTCCTTTGCCCGATGTCCATGTGGTTTTGCAAGCCACAGTACAAGTTTGACAAGCGATACATTTATTGGTATCAAAAATATAGGCTATTTGTTTCTTAGGCCTGTTATCAGCATAAGGATATTTCATTTCGCGATTTAAGTGCCAATTTTTTACTTGTGCCATAGATCAATATTTTTAGTAAATAATTTTTATTTAATCTTTTTTTATGCCCTCACCTTACTCCTCTCCCAAGGGGAGAGGTTAAGTTTGGAATTGTAATTATACTTTTACAAATCCTCCTTGCATAAATTTTTTAAAATCATCGCTTTCGTAAGTAGGCCTGATTTTTAAATCGGTTGGTCGCCAATTTCCTTCTCCATTTAATCCACCTTTTTCAGCAAATTCAATTTTTACAAACGACTCACGCGGAGCACCCGTTGCGCCATGCACATCTAATTCAAAACCTTTTGCAATTTGTTGACCGAAATGATTTTTACGTACCAATGAATCAGTCATCCAAGTAGGTTTTAACCATCCTCTCGTACAACTTTGGTGAGAACCAAAACGGAACATGGCTTGGTAATTGGTTAATGGATTTTTTGCTAAACCGGTTGGATTAATTTTTGCGCCTCTAATTGAACCAAATGTTGCGCCATAAGCATTGTGCCACATACGTGTTACACCTCTTGGTGTGCCCGGGTAATAGCGCACACGAACCATTAATCGCGCAAGCTTATATTCTTCGCTGTCTTTATTATCTTGCCATCCTCTAAATGGGCGATCTTGTGGATCTGCATCTACATAACAATAATCTCCATCTTCTAAACCCAATTCTTTTGCATCAAGAGGATTAATATCAATATACATTTCCGTTACATAAGGCATACGTTTATCTGTACGGTGAATATCTCCGTAAGGACCAAACCATACTGCAAGAATATCTGTATCCACAGGGGTTGTATGCGCGCCATGCCTGTATTTAGGCGTGTGGAAAATAAACTTAAACTTACTGTCTTGTTTTGTTAATGGATGCGTGGTAAGTTTTAATTCTGTCCAAGGTTTTACTACATTTCTTCCTTGGCGAACATCGGTTGACAAATTATCTTTTGAAACTCCATATTGATCGGGAGTAGTTGGATTAATTGAAGGATGAGATTTACTAACAATTACATTGGGTTCGTAAAAAGTAGAATCAATAGGTTCTCTATGAATAGGAATGGTTTCCCCGGCAGCTTTAAATTCTTTTTCATCCCTAAAAAATTCCATTCTACCTGTTTTGGTATACCATTGTTTATTTTCTTCGGTTTGTTCGTAGCCCACATATTTTGGATAAGTACGTGACATGAGCAATGCAGGAATTCCTTTTTGAGCATTGGCCTCTAATTCTTCTACTTTAAATCCTTTAGTGGTTGGGGATGCATTAAACACACGCTGTAAATAAACTTCGGGCTTGCCTTCATGAGAAAATTTAAAGTAGTCAACAAATCTATTATCACCGGTTTCAGTTCCTAATGCTTTTGCAATACCTGCAACAACCTCTATGTCGCCTTTGGTATCAAAAATTCTTTGCATTGGAGTTCTTGGATAAATATAAAGGAATGGATTGGTAACAGACATGGTTGCATCAGGAGATTTAAATTCTCCCCACGAATCGACAGGGAAAACAATATCTGCATTTTCGCAAGAAGCTGTCCACCACCAATCGCAAACCCCAATCAACTCAATCTTAGGATAAACATTTATTAAATTTTCATAATGCCCTTTTGAATTACCCAACAATGAATTTCCGTTCGAAACTAGAATAGATTTTGTAGGCGTAGGCATGTGCGTTTTACCTGTAATTACATTGTCGCCCATTTTTAAAATCTTATCACCACTATTAAAATAGTGAGCAGATTCATAAGAGAAATATTTTTTTATCTCAGATGGTTGTGTAGGATCCATTTGAATGTTAAATGGATTTTCGAGAATATAAGATGGAATACCGGAGAAAAATGCAGCTCGGTAATTTCCTGCAAAACTACCCACATTACCTCCTACACGACCAATATTTTTTGTAAGGGCAGCAAGCAGCAATACTGTTCTATCTTTTAAATCATTATTGAACATCTGATTTGGCCCCATGCCCATGCAAAATAATGTGCTACCACTATTTTTAGCAATATCTCTGGCAATAGAAAGAATGCCGTCTTTAGGAGCCCATGTCATTTCTTCTACCGTTTGGGGATCGAAATTTTCAACTACATATTTTTTAATTAAATCGAAAACAGGTCTTACTTCTATTTCTTTTCCATCAGCTAATTTTACTTTAAAAGAACCTTCCAAAACAGGAGAAAAACCATTATCAACCATTGTTTTTCCATAATCGTCTCTGCAAATTGGAGTAGCTGCATTTTTTTTGCTATCCCAAATCATAAAATCTCCCCACTCATTACGCAGCTCTTCTGTTACGTATTGATTCGGTTGCTTAAAGCTAGGATCAGGCTTTTCACCCGTTTTCATTACTTTAATATATCCCGTTAAATCTTTTAATTTATATTCTTTATCTACTTCGTTAGGTTTTAAAAATTGCTGTGTATCCATTCTAACTAAGAATGGCATATCGGTATATTTAGATATGTATTCAGCATCATATAATTTTTCATTAATGATAACATTTGCAAAACCCAAAGCCAATGCAGGCGTTACTCCAGGGCGAACAATTAAAACATTATCTGCTTTATTTGAGGTAGCACTGTATTCACAAGCTATAACCGTAACTTTTGCGCCTTTTAAGCGCGCTTCGGTTAACCAATGCGCATCGGGCATTTTGGTAGTAATCCAATTCATACCCCAAACAATAATATTGTTAGAGTATTCAACACAAGACAAATCAAAATCGACTGTTTGTTGGCCGGTAACCATTGGATGCCCGGGAGGAAGATCGGTATGCCATGCATAACTATCCCAACCACGGGCGCCATGCGCTTCATCGGGCCCAACGCCTCTGATCTTAGAATCTAGAAGTGCAAATGAATTTGCTAAACGATTCATGGCAAAAATTCTGGTAACACCTAAAGCAGCCATTCCGCCTCTGAATTTTAAAGTTTGTACACCTTGTCCGTGTGTGGCTTCAACCATTTCTTTATCATAACCTTGTTCTTCTAATAATTTTGAGCCTTCTTTTCCGGTATAAGTTGTAGCAATATTTACATAAGCTTTTGCGGCATATTGAAAAATTTCATCCCAAGAAATTTTAACAAAAGCCTCTTTACCTCTTTGCACATATTTAAGCGGAATGCGTCCATTTTTTTCTCTTGGGAAACCATCTTTAATCCATTGCAAATAACCTTCGCGAATTACAGGATATTTAATGCGCCTATCACCATAAAAACGCCTCGACAAAGCCAAACCTTTTTGACAACATCTAGGCTCCCATCTGGCAGATGCGGTATTGCCTTGCAGATCACCTGCCTTTGAAAATCCATAACTAGGAGCAATTCTAACAATAGTATTGTTTTTTACATGTGCTGTTAAAAGGCAATTATGCGTATCATTAGGTGCGCAGAGAAATGAAAATTCACTATCGTATTTCCATAAATCTCTATACACTTTTTCCCACTCTCTATCTGGATATGCAGCTAATGGATTTTTAATATCCATGGGTTCAAAATATGCAAATGCTTTATTGAAGCCATCCAAATTCATTTGAGAAAGTGCAAATGCACCTGCTCCCGTAAGCGTAATATTTTTTAAGAAACTTCTCCTGTCGTTTGCCATAAAAATAAATTTAGTTTGTACGAGAATATTTTATTTTACTGCTGTAAAGATTATATTCATTTCAAAAAATAAATATGATTTTGAACATGATTAATAGGTGATTATTATCAGTCTCACTAATTTCTCCCCAATAGACGGGAGAAAGATAAATTTTAGAAAGCTTTATTGTTTTAAAAACTCCGGCTTAATAATGAGCATGAGATACGCCCAATTATTTAGGGCATCTTTATCCCCTGTTTTTATGGCTTCCATTGTTGATGTAGCAAACATTTGAGAATAGCCCGCTTGTAGGGAAACATTTTTTTGAAGTGTATAACCAATTGTAAAATCTAATTCAGTACCCAACATACCACTCATAGCGGTATATTTTCCGGAAGAAGCAAATGCTGTTTTATCTAAAATGTCGGAAGCAGTTAAAAATATATGAGGATCTATAGAAGCAAAATATTTTTCTTTTTTAAATTTCACACGAAAATAGATATCCTGTAAACCTGCAGTACCACTTGAACTGCCTGCATAAAAATAATCCATATAGCCATTAAATTTATGACCTGTTCCATATAATGTTGTAAAGTTGTGCGCTACATCAGTATAGCTTGAGGCAGTATCTGTTTGGCTTTGGCCACTTAGCATTTCTAATCCGGCACCAAAATTTAAACCCGATGATAAATTATAATTGGCTTCAACACCTGCCAAATAAGCTGAAATCTTTTTCATGCTTGAATTATTTCCCATTTGATAATAGCCTTTAGCTATTAAAGCAAGTGCGCCTTTTTTTAATTCGAGATGGGTTCCAAAAGTTTGGCTGCATCTGAGAGAATAAGATGTAATGGGTGATTGCATGCCTACATTTACAAAAATAAAACTGGCCAATAAAGATTTTAATTTTTTATTGAGCCATACATATTGTAATGCTTTATAGTTACTACTAATACTGTACAGTGTAGTGCTCGATTGGTCTTTGTCTTGGTTAAATGCAAAACCGGCATGAGCAGTAAAAGTACTGTCATTAAACTTTAATAAAAGCATGTCTTGACTTCGGCCTTGTTGTGTCCAATCTGAATTACCAAACATACGCTGATCGTCATACACCACCTCCATACGACCTGCTTTAACAGAAAACATTTTTGTGAAATTATACTCAGCCCAAGCTTCATGAATTGACATTAAGCCATCGGTAGTGTTTTGTTGAGATTGACTGCCCCATGTTCTCACATCTTGAATGGAAATGTATGTTTTTAGTTTTTGAAAAGTATACCCAATATTTAAACGCGTACGTTGGTTAATAAACACACCGGCACTTGCACCCGAATCGGCCATTGTTTGATAGCCATGACGGTATTCAAATCTTGGCCTAAACTCGCCATTGATTACAAATTGTGCTTTTAATGAAAGTGTGCTTAATACTATTAATAAACACAGTTTTGAAGATGAATATATTTTTTGCATAGCATTGTGTTTTAAAATTATGTTAGCAAAATTGATCAGAAGTATTTTACAAGAAAATGATTCTGATCACACTATTTTATGTTTATGCTTAGTTTTGAAATTCAAAATGGTAATTTATGTACTTCAATCATTTCATCTATTGCTACAGTTTCTTTTTCTTCAGGGAGATAAACAAGTGCATTGGCAAATGCAAATGATTGCAATATGTAAGATTCTTGGCCTTCTAAAATATTCACTTTTCCATCTTTCATTTGTGCCTTTAAGAAATTAGATAAGCCAGATTTTTTTGAAAAAGTATTTAATGATGGTAAATTTATTTTTTCTAAATACAAATCAGTATTTCCTTGCATTTTTTTTAAAGCAATATAAACATACTCATAAAAACAAGTTAATACAGATGCGGGATTACCTGGCAGGGCAAAAATTAATGTATTGCCATGCTTTCCAAAATAAAGCGGTTTACCGGGTTTCTGTTTTATTTTATAAAATATATTTTCAACTCCTATTTTCTTTAAAGCTGAACCAACAAAATCATAATCGCCAACAGAAATACCTCCTGTAAGTAATAATACATTTGCGTTTTTTAGTTGAGATAAAATAGTATCATAAATTAAATTTTCATTATCAATACAATGATTAATTGAAAAGGCAGAAAGCGAAATAGACTGTAATGCTGCTATTAATGTATTTGAGTTTGATTCATATATTTGCCCATCAGGCAATACCTCTCCCGGTTTTACAAGTTCATTTCCGGTAACAACAATAGAAATTATGGGTTTGTTGTAAACAAAAACATTTGCTATGCCTAAAGAGCTTAAAAACCCAATAGACGCAGCATTTAATTCAAATCCCTTATTAAGAACAACAGTATTAATTTTTGTTTGATCGCCAATTTTTCTCACGTTTGCCCCTAATTTTAGCAAATCATCATTTATACTAATAATATCATTATCTATAATAACTTTTTCTTGCATAACAACTGTATCAAAATCGTTAGGTACAGCAGCACCTGTAAAAATTCTGATAGCTTGTTCATTACCAATTGAAGAATTTAAAACAGCTCCTGCAGCTACTTCTCCAACTACTTTAAGTTTACTTTTTCGATCTTTAAATTTTATGGCGTAGCCGTCCATTGCCGATTGGTTAAAGGGAGGTAAATTGATGGGGGCAATAACATCTCGAGATAATACCATTCGTAATGCCAAATGGATGGGCATTTCTTTTTCGGCTAAAATAGTTGAATTTTCTAGTATTAGTTGTTGAGCTTGTTGAACAGAAATCATACGTAATATATTTGTCATTTTATCAAAACCAAATGTAAAACATATTTAGGATTTATTTTTAATTGTACTTTTGTAATATGAAAAAAACTTATACTGCAGTTTATCTTTGCGTTTATATTTCTTTAATAGTCCATATTCATATTTCGGCACAATCAGTATTAAATATTGCAGCTGCTTCCGATTTAAAATTTGCGCTTGACTCTATTATTAGTGTTTATTCAAAAACCAATCAGAATACAAAAATAACTGTAAGCTACGGTTCATCAGCTAATTTTTTTGAACAAATTTCTAATGGCGCTCCTTTTGATCTATTTTTTTCAGCAGATATTGACTACCCCAAAAAGTTAGAAGAAAATCATTTTGCTATTTCAAAAACTCAGGCTTATGGTATTGGACAAATTGTAATATGGAGTAAAAAAACAGACCCTAAAAAAGAAAAAATGAATTGTCTTTTAAATTCAAATATCAACACCATTTCTATTGCCAATCCCAATCATGCCCCCTACGGAAAAAGAGCCCAAGAAAGCATGGTATATTACAATGTTTTTCAAAAAATAAAAGACAAATTAGTTTTTGGAGAAAATGTTTCTCAAGCGGCTCAATTTATTACTAGTGGAGCTGCTGATATTGGGATTATTGCTTTATCACTTGCCCTTGCTCCCAACATGAAAAATAGGGGAGGCTACTATTACATTATTCCGGAAGAAAGTTATTCGCAATTAATACAGGGCTTTGTAATTTTAAAACATGCCAATGGAAATAATCAAGCAAAAACATTTTCCGAATTTATTTTATCAGATATCGCAAAAAATATTTTAGCGTACTATGGATTTAAACAAAATAAATAATATTTGATGATTGATTTAGATCCTTTATTTCTAACATTTAAACTTGCCTTATTAACTACCATTATTTTATTATTAATAAGCATTCCGTTTGCCTATTGGCTTGCCTACACTCAATTTAAATTTAAAGCAGTAATTGAAACAATTGTTAGCTTGCCATTAGTATTGCCCCCTTCTGTTTTGGGATTTTATCTCTTACTTGCTTTTAGCCCCGAAAATGCATTTGGCAAATTTTGCAAGCATTATTTCAACACTCAGTTTGTATTTACTTTTCAAGGATTGCTCATTTCATCTGTTCTATATAGCCTACCCTTTATGGTTCACCCATTACAAACCGGATTTAAATCAATTAACAAATCATTAATTGAAGCTTCGTATATTTTAGGAAAAAGTAAAATAACAACACTTTTAAAGATTTTGCTTCCCAATATGAGAGCATCCCTATTTACAGGAATTGTATTGACATTTGCGCATACTATAGGAGAATTTGGAGTTGTATTAATGGTAGGTGGAAATATCCCTAATAAAACAAGAGTGGTTTCGATAGCCATTTATGACGAAGTACAATCGATGAATTACCATAATGCCAATATATATTCTATAATATTATTAACATTTTCATTTCTTATTTTACTTAGCGTGTATATTTTCAATCATCGTTCTAATAATGAAAATTTATTGCAATGATCACATTTAAAACAAGCAAAGAATTAAATGCTGCAACAGGAAAAATAATGCTTGATGTAGATCTTGAAATTAAAAAGGGAGAATTTATCGCATTATACGGGCCATCAGGATCTGGAAAAACAACTTTGCTTCGAATTTTATCAGGCTTAGATAAACCCGATTTAGGATATATAAAAACAGATAATCATGTATGGCTTGATATTGAAAATAAAATTAATGTTATTCCTCAAAAAAGAAACATTGGATTCGTGTTTCAACACTATGCTCTTTTTCCAAACATGACTGTAAGGGAAAACTTATTATATGCATTGCCCCAAAAACATAATGAGAAAATTATTGAAGAATTATTAGAGCTAATGGAACTAAGTCAATTACAACATCAAGATATTAATATCCTTTCTGGTGGCCAGAAACAAAGAGTAGCCTTAGCAAGAAGCTTAGTACAACAAGCAGAAATTTTATTGCTTGACGAACCATTTGCAGCTTTAGATAATGCTAGGCGTAGTAAAATACAAGATTATATTCTTAAAATTCACCAACAATTAAATCTTACAACTATTCTGGTAAGCCATGATATTTCCGAAATATACAAAATGGCAGATACGGTTTTAGTAATTGAAAATGGAAAAATAATAAAAGAAGGAAGTCCACAAGAAGTATTTACAAACAAAAAAACAAGTGAAAACATTGAGGTAATAGCTGAAATTTTAGAAATAAAAAAAATGGGTAGTAACTGCATAATTTCAATTTTAATTGGAAAAACCATTACCGAGATTAGCAAGTCTGAAAATGAAGTAAAAGAACTTAGGCTTGGCGATAAAATAAGTATCTCATTGCAATCATACCAAGCTACAATTAATAAATTATAAATTATTTTGCTCCATTTTTAGTTCAGATAAAAACTGATCGATAGCTCCTTTTTTAACATGAGGCATTACAACTATCTTAAACCATTTTGGTTTATGCTCATAAGAATCAGCAACCAAGTAATATTTATTTGCCAACTTTTCTGAAATATATTTACTCTTTATAGCTATAATATTTAAATAATGGTTTCTAAAAAATTCAATATTCATTTCTTTTAATTTATTGCAAATACCGGAAGTATGATCGTTGAGCATTGACATTTTTGCTTTCCATCCATCTGAACCATGTATTCTTAAAATCATCCATATTGAAATGGCATTTGCCCCGGAGCGGCTACCACATAAAGTATAATCTTTACCGGGAATATATTGCGCTTCTTCGGTTTTCACATAATTCATATACCCTTTACGAATTAAAAAAATTCCGGTTCCATAAGGGGTTTGAAGCATCTTATGCGCATCAACAGTAAAAGAGGTAATGTATTTATTTTGGAAAGAAAATAAGCTTTGGGGATTATTAAATGGATATATAAAACCCCCAAATGCGGCATCAACATGAATCTTAAAATGTAAATTTTTATTCTCGAAAAATCCACCTAATACATTTACATCATCAACAGAACCAAACATGGTAGTTGATAAATTAGCTATTACAATAAAATATTTTATTCCACCTTTAGATGCATTATTTATTTTATTTTCTAAATCAGATAAAATAATCTCTCTCAAATTTTCATCTACATTTAAAATAATAGAATGTAATCCCAATAAATTAGCTCCCTTAGGCATTGAGTAATGACTATCTTGAGAATATACAATTGCAATTTCATTTAGTTTTGCAGCACATTCTTTAATAAAATAATTCCTGTAAATCCACATGGCTTGAATATTGGCTTCTGTACCACCGGGTGCAACATAACCATCTTGCTCATTTTTATTTCCCTTAAAAATTTCTTCGGCACAAATTTTTATTAAATCAATTTCTATTTGCTGAGTACCTTTAAAAATTGACAAACTTTCATCTCCCAACGTATGACAACCAATATGATTAGGATTTGCAATCATGGCTGACATATAGGGCGCATCTTTTAAAAAAGGGGCATCATCATAAAATTCTTCTGTATCTAAATACGTTCCAGGAATGCCTAATATGGGCTTTTCTCTATAATTAACATTTTCTGCCAATGCTTTAAAAATGGTAGATTTAATTTCATCATGGTTGAGTTTTTTCCAATACATAAAAGCTGTTTAAAACTTGTTGAAAAGTATATGTAAAACACACGTTAGAACATGACTACTATCATACTTTTGGCTGACATTTAACAGTAGTATTGTAAATAGGTGTATCTATTTTAGATACAAAAAATTATATGACAACAACTGAACATCGCTGCAAAATAAGTGTAGGCGGTTGCGATAAATGCGACTCCGTTACACAATCTGTTTTTGGGGTTTTAAATAAAACAGAACTTGAGACTTTATCTCAACATAAAACGTACAGCACTTATAAAAAGGGGCAAGTAATTTTTTATGAAGGCAATCAACCACACGGATTTTATTGCATTCATTCAGGTAAAGTAAAAATTCATAAACTTGGTAATGACGGAAAAGAACAAATTGTAAGACTTGCCAAAAAAAGCAGTGCCATGGGATACCGCTCTATGTTGGGAGATGAGCCCTACAACGCTACTGCAACAGCTATTGAAGATACTGTTGCTTGTTTCTTTCCAAAAAATATTTTTATAAGCCTATTGTCAGAAAATAATAAATTGGCTTTACACATGATCAAGCATTTATCGGCCGATTTAAAAATTGCAGAACAAATGGTTATCAATATGGCGCAGAAACATGCGCGTGAACGAGTGTCTGAAACATTATTATACCTAAAAGATTTTTTTGGATTTGATACCGACAACCAAACCATCAATACCATTTTAACACGAGAAGATATAGGCAGTTTATCCGGCACTACCACAGAAACTACAATACGAATATTGTCGGAATTTAATAAATCAGGGTTAATTGAATTGCAAGGAAAAAAAATAAAATTAAAGGATATAAAAACCTTAAAACAAATTGCAAATATTGGAGATTAATATTTACTTATAAAATAGATAACTATGCAAACCATCGAAATGCCTAACAAAAAACAAACCAATAAGGTAAAGTTCACTTATAGTGAAGCGCTAAAAATGTGTATTCAATATTTTAATGGCGATGAACTGGCTGCAACAACATGGTTGAATAAATATGCCATGCATGACAAAGAAGGAAATTTAGTTGAGCAATCTCCTGATGATATGCATTTGCGCATGGCAAAAGAGTTTGCAAGAATTGAAAAAAAATATAAGTCGAATGCTAATACAATTGTAAATTCTAAAAATTTATCAGAGTATGGCAGAAAAAGAACTCCTTTAAGTGAAGGTAAAATTTATGACTATTTCAAAAATTTTAAATACGTGATTCCTCAGGGAAGCATCATGGCTTCACTTGGTAATCCCTACGTGAAAGCATCATTATCCAATTGCATTGTATTACCCGAAATTTATGATTCGTACGGAGGTATTTTTTATACTGATCAGCAATTAGCGCAATTATTTAAAAGAAGATGTGGAGTTGGCATTGACATTTCCAGTTTAAGGCCATCGGGCATGCATGTTTCAAATGCAGCAGGAAGCACAACCGGAGCCGTTTCTTTTATGGAAAGATTTTCGAACACAACCCGAGAAGTGGCACAAAATGGAAGACGAGGTGCACTAATGATTACCATGGATATTGCCCATCCGGATATTGAACAATTTATTACCGTTAAACAAGATTTAAGTAAAGTTACCGGAGCTAATATTTCTGTTAGAGTTTCGGATGAGTTTATGAAAGCTGTTGAAAAAAATTCAGACTATACTTTGCGTTGGCCTATTGATGCAAAAAAACCAAAATACACCAAAGTAATTAAAGCTACCGACCTATGGAATTTAATTGTAAAATGTGCACACAATACCGCTGAGCCGGGTATTATTTTTTGGGACAGGCAACATCTTTATTCTACATCATCGGTATATCCTGAATATAAAAACATCTCAACCAACCCCTGTTCAGAAATAGCCATGCAGGGAGGAGATAGCTGCAGATTAATAGCCATTAATTTATACAACTTTGTTGAAAAACCTTTTACTACCGAAGCTAAATTTAATTACACACAATTTTATCAAACAGCTTATGAATCGCAACGATTAATGGATGACTTAGTTGATTTGGAATTAGAAGCCATTGAAAAAATAATGGCTAAAATTGAAAGCGACAGCGAACCTGATTACATTAAAAAAGTTGAAGCCGAAACCTGGAAATTATTATACAATTCAGGGAAAAAAGGAAGAAGAACCGGCTTAGGATTTACAGCTCTTGGAGATACAATGGCCGCTTTAGGCTATAAATTTGATTCTAAAGAAGCACTGCATGAAGTAGAAAATATTATGCGTGCCAAATGCGAAGCAGAATTTGACAGCTCAATTGATATGGCGATTGAAAGAGGAAAATTTGAAGGCTTTGATCCAAAATATGAACACCTTTCGGAATTTAATGAAATGTTGAAGAAAAATATGCCTTATGTTTACCAACGCATGATGAAATTTGGAAGAAGAAATATTTCCATAAGTACAGTTGCGCCCACAGGCACATTGAGCATACTAGCACAATCATCATCAGGTATAGAGCCTGTATTCATGCTTTCATACAAACGAAGAAGAAGAATTACACATTTAGATAAAAAAGCCAAAGCAGATTTTGTTGATGCCATGGGAGATGCTTGGCAAGAATTTACTGTATACCATCCTAAACTCAAACAATGGATGGACGTAACAAAAAAAACAGATATAGTGCAAAGCCCTTATTGGGGATCAACGGCATCAGAAATAGATTGGAAAAAAAGAATTGAAATGCAATCTGTCATTCAAAAATATGTTACACATTCTATCAGTTCAACTATTAATCTTGCCAGCGATGTGAGTGAAGAACAAGTTGGAAAAATTTATTTAGAAGCATGGAAACATGGATTAAAAGGCATTACAGTATATAGAGACGGATCTCGAACAGGTGTGCTCGTTGCTGATGATCAAAATAAAACAACAAACAAAAATGATATTATAGAAACAACTGCTCCATCAAGACCAAAAACATTAGAAGCAGATATTCTTCGTTTCCAAAATCAAAATGAAAAATGGATTGCTGTTGTGGGTTTATTAAACGGAAAACCCTATGAAGTATTTACAGGTAGAGCTGAAGATGCATTTATTTTACCTAATTGGATAGAAAAAGGATGGGTAATTAAAAATAGAACAGAAGATGAAAAATCGAGATATGATTTTCAGTACATGGATAAAGAAGGATATCGAACTACCATTGAAGGATTATCTCGATCCTTTAACAAAGAATATTGGAACTATGCCAAATTAATTTCAGGGGTATTAAGGCATGGTATGCCACTTCCTAATGTTATTGACTTAATTGAAAATTTAAATTTATACAGCGATAATATTAATACATGGAAAACGGGTGTTGAAAGAGCGTTAAAGAAATATATTCCTGATGGCACAGTAGCGGTTGATAGAAAATGTAGCGATTGCGGAGATCCTAATGGTTTAATTTATGAAGAAGGTTGTTTAAAATGTAAAAGTTGTGGCGCTTCTAAATGCGGATAATATTTTTTCATCCTATGAGGCGATTATTGATTATTGGATTTGTTTTGCTATTGATTATTATTGCAAGCAATAATAATCAAACATTATCCTATACAAGTGGGGCTCCATTAGAAAGCACTAATGCGCCCGGAGAAACCAGCTGCAGTACAAATTCACTATGTCATACAGGAGGCATAAATAAAGGGAAAGCTTCTCTGATACTTACCTCAATGGACGATTTAAGTAAAGGTTATGTACCCGGAACCACCTATACACTCATGCCTTACATTTATCAAAATGGAATTACAAAAGTAGGATTTGAAACAGTTGCTTTATTACAAAACGGAAATGGAGCGGGAAGTGTAAATATGATTAGCACACTCACCCAAGCATACATTTCGGGAGATAAACAATACGTTACACACACAGCATCCGGGAACACAAATGTAGGCATGCATGATTGGATGTATGAATGGACAGCGCCAACAGCAGGATCTGGAAAAGTAATTGTTTATGCTGCATTTGTAGCATCCAATAATGACATGACTTCTGCAGGAGATAGCATCTATACAGATTCTTTAGTAATTGAAGAAAATACTGCCGGAATAAATCCAATAAATTTAAATGAATTGCAAATAAAAAATATCTATTTCAATTCTTCAACAACTTTACTAATAGAATATAATTTCTTTCATAATTCAAATGCATATTGTGAGATTGAAAATATGGCAGGACAAAAAATCTATTCTCAGAATTTAATATTTGAAAACAATCAAAAAAGTTTATCAATAAATTTGCCAATACTAAAGAACGGAATTTATTTAATTGATTTTTCTATTGGAAATAAAAAACTGGTAAAAAAAATATGCCTATTATAGCATAATAGAACTCATAAATATATTTTTTTAATGCACTACTTCAATAAAACCTTTGTAAGTTATATTGTTATTTATAAACACAGTATAATAATACACTCCATTTTCTACTAACTTTCCATTATACATGGCATTCCATTTAATACTGGTTCCACTTGTTTTATATAATGAAGATCCCCAACGAGAAAATATTTGCACATCAGCACTTTCATTATCAGATACAGGGAAAATAAATTCATCATTAAAGCCATCTCCATTTGGAGAAATTGTATTAGAAATAATTTTATAATTTATAGTAGATACCACTGTATCGGAACATAAAGAATCACTTGCAATTAATGTTATAGAATAATTTCCTAATGAGTATGTATGTGAAGTATTTTCTTCAACAGCAGTTTTTTCATCGCCAAAACTCCAATAATAATTGCTAGCCCCTGTACTATTATTTGTAAATGCTATAGTAGTATTATAATTGGTAAGTATATCCGGACTAAAATTAAATGCAGCTCTCACGCCTGCGTAATAATTGTTAAATGGAATTTTAGTGTTGTATAAAACATTTCCATTGTTTCCTGAATCAGCTCCGTAATAGTTACCACCTGCTAATCCACCTACACCACCTAGAACTTGAACTGATAAATTATCCGGTTTTATAGATTTCGCTAATAAACAAACACCACCTCCTCCACCTCCTCCAGGGCCAAATCCTTTTAAAATTGAGCTTCCTCCGTTTCCTCCATTTACATAAATTGCTAAAGAATCATCAAATTGATTTACGTTAAGCAATACTGTACCTCCTGCACCTGCGCCACCTGTGCCATCACCATATCCGCCTGAAGCAGCTGAACCATTTCCATTAGCCCAAATAGCATTTGAATTCCCGATAATAGTATCTGCAGAAATAATTACAATACCACCACCAATTGCTCCATCTGTTCCATTGCCAAAATGTTCGTGACCTGCTCCTCCCCCACCGCCCATAAAAATTCTATTTTCTGAAAAATCATAATTTAAAATTTTTCCACCTAAACCTTGCACATCAATTTCATTTCCTAAAGTATCAACCGGATAGCCCCATCCACCATTACCACCTTCGCCATAATTAGCACCACCACCACCGCCCGATGTATGTATATTCCCGCCACCACCGCCATTTGCAGGTGATCCACGACCAGAGGTGTATGGAAAAATGCCATATTCAGCAATGCCTTCTCCTTTTAAACTAAACCAATCGGGATTATATGATTCTGCTACATAGTCATGTGAATAAGCAAAAAAATGATGACCTTTAATCACTTTACCTCCTCTAAATCCCTTGCCATTAGCAGAAATATTCGATTTAAGTGTAAGCGTTCCTATAACATCTAAGGCAAGTATACCTCCTGTTTCTCCATTCCATTCAGCACAAGTAAGCAAATCAGTTATTGTTGGATTCTTATATTGTGGAACCCTAACAATTTGAGTTTTTCCATCAACTGAATAGGTATTTAACAAGGGGAATTTTAATTGTAAAACATCATTATCAAAAACACTATCTACAATGGCATATTCATATTTACCTGCGCTATTGTAATTAATAATTGAACCATAAGCAGAAGTATTGGTATTATCAATTTCAGCTCCTTGCATTTGAATTACTAAAATCAAATCGCCATTATTAAACAAAGTATTGTCTTTTACATTTATTTTATAATTGCATCGATACGCATTTTTTGTAAGTGAAGTATATTGATTGATGATGCCGGAAATATTAGGAGAGCCATCTTTTCCATTGCCTATTGATTGTGAAAAAGTATTATGATAAAAAATAAGCAGACATACAAATATTATATTTTTTCGATACAATTTCATTTTATTTCATAATCATTACTTTCTGATTTATCTTATACGTTTCAGATTTTAATTCTACTTCATATACTCCCGAAGAAAATTTTGAAACATCGATAGGTATTAAATAATTAGCTGTAAATATATTTTGATATACCAATTGGCCCATTGCATTTACAAATGAAACTTGTATGGTTTTAAAATTATTTTTATTTCCTGTAATCTTAATATTTACTTTACCGGCAGCCGGATTAGGATAGATAGATACAAACAAAGAAGAATCGTTAACAATAGGAACTGAATCTTGTTCTCGCAAATTTTTATACAATGTTACCCCTCCACGATAATTACCAATACCTAAATCTAATGTGGTGTCATTATTGAGATCGGCAATTGCGATGCAACTTCTAGCACCCTCCCAAATATTTTGATACATAGTATCAACTAAAGAAAAAATGCCTTCTAAATTATTTTCAATATTTTGGTATTGATAAATGTATCCACTTTCAGTGCCTACCAGTAAAGTATAATTTCCAACACTATCAATTTCTGTTAAGCAAGGAACACTATAACCCGAAACCTCTCCGGCTTTGCAAACATTAACACCACCAAATGAATCTGAAACTAAAGTAAAAATAGCATTGGTAGTAGTTCCTGTATTCTGGTAATAATTAATGTTTCCATTTCTTTCTCCAATAAGTAAATCGAGTAATTGATCTCTATTAACATCAATAAGCTGAGGCGTGCTATATTGTCCAACATCAATATTTTGATACATAGGATTGCTAAGTGCAAAATTTGCTGTTTTGCCAATGCCAGAAGAATTAGTGTAGAGATGAATATTTCCGTTTGATTCACCAATAATCATATCATCATCTCCATCATCATCAATATCTCCAAATGTTGGGTATACGTTTAAAAATTGCATTGATGCAATACTTGCATAATCGCGAGTGATAAGCTTATATACCGGAATATTTTTTGTTCCTACATTTTCATAACAAGAAAGCTCTGATGTGTATGTAGCAGAAGTTTGATGGTAGCCATAATTACCAATTATTAAATCGAGCAAACTATCAGCATTAATATCAAAAAAAGAAATATTAGCCCCCTCTCCTACTTCTATCATTTCATTTTGTAAAAATGAAGATGTAGAAAATGCGTAATTAGGAATAGAACTTGTACCTGTATTTTTATAATACCAAACACCTGTATAATTCTCCGAAATATTAATGGCATTAGGGGCGGCAACTAAATCATCTAAACCATCATGATTAACATCCAAAGAAAATATTGCAGGAAATTGAGGAATATTTACAGGATAATTATCCGGAAACTGTGTATCAACTGCAGACATATATGCACTTGAGCTATCGCCCCCATTGGTAAGCATACTAATATTATCGCAAATTAAATCGCCCACTAAAAAATCTTTATCACGATCACCATCTAAATCAATAGCAAGTTCTGTAGAACCTGCATGTCTATCATTATAAAAAAATTGCGTATCTGAAACAGCAGTTTTACATGATTTATTCAAATAGAGATCGCAATTACCAAACGCTTCTTCAAATTTTCCCCAACAAGCATCTGCCAGTTCAAAAATTAATGAATCAGGAAGTCCATAAGTTTCAACGGAAATATTTTTATAGTATTCTATCGTTGACCCTCCAATGTTAAAAGTTAATATATCTATATCTCCATCATTATCTACATCACAAATGGCTGGCACATCCCAAGGGCTCACGTAAATAAACGATTGGGTAGTATCTTTTAAAAGAGCTGAAGTTTTTGTAAAAATTAATTTTGAATACAATGCCATATCATTTCTATATACAGCAATACCTCCGTTTGAAGTAGAAGTAAAAATATCTTTCTGTCCGTCATTATTACAATCTACCAAGAGCGTCCAGCCTTCCATTTTGGGAAAAAGGGTATCGTAGATTGGTGCATATATATAATCTGTTCCATCTACATTATTTTCATCATATAAAAAAACCAATGGCATATTACCACTCCTATCAAAAACAAATAAATCTTGTATACCATTTCCATCAACATCAATAGTAGAAAATTGTGGAAAATTAAGACCTCCGGCAAAAGCATTTTGAAGCGTATCTCCAGAAGACGTCACTACAATTGAATCCCATCTGATAAAATTTTGTTGAGAATATAGATTAGAAAAAAAGAAAAAAAGAAAAGCGAAAATTATAGTTTTTATCATTAAGCACATGATACAAATATCCATGAGCAAAGTATGATAGATAACAGTATTTTGCTATGACCAACATCATGTAATTATAGAACATTAAGTCATTCTTTTATGATGTAGTTAAACTTATTTTATGGATTCACACATATCGACTTTTATTAAAGAACAAAATATATTAACTATATCAACATGTAGTAACAATATACCTTATAGTGCCACCTGTTTTTATTCATTTGATCGAGAAAATAATTATTTAATTTTTAAATCATCACATCATACAAAGCATATTAAAGAAGGGCTTGCCAATGAAAATGTATCAGGTACTATTGTTGCGCATTATTCCGACATAAGTAAGATGAAAGGAATTCAATTTCAAGGAAAATTTATTCAACCCACTTTACTTACCCTCGCGCAAGCACAAACAAATTATTATATACAATATCCATTTGCATTAGCCATGAAAGGTGAATTATGGATTATTGAACTTAAATTTGTAAAGATGACTGACAATACAATGGGGTTTGGGAAAAAAATTGTGTGGGAGAAAAACCTCAGCATTCATTAATAATTGAAATAGATTCTATGATACGCATCATTGAATTTAACACTCTATATTAGCAATTTTGTGATTTATGAAAATCACATTCGTTGTTCCTCCCGTTTTAGATAAGTCAAAACCCACAGAGCGTTCTTCAGGTTGCACATACATGTTATATCCAATGGTTAACATTTTTGAATTAAGTGTGGCTGCACTATTAGAACAAAACAAACATGAAGTAAAGTATATCGATTGTATTGAAAAAAATTGGCGTAAAAATAATCTTGAATCATTTTTAGAAAACGATAATAGCGAAACGTATTGTATTTGGTCGGTTAATTTGGGAATACAAAATGATTTATTAGGGCAACAATTAATAAGACACATCCGTTCTAGTTCTTATGTAATTTTTATGGGGCCTGCCCCAACCTTTAATCCGAATAAATTTGTTGTTGATGATTTCACTTTTGTTGTGAGAGGAGAACCGGAAATTACTGCTAAAGAACTTATAAATGCATTAGAAAATAAAATTGCATTAGAGCAGATAAAAGGCATTAGTTTTAAAAAAGAAAATACAATAATAAATAATAGTAATCGCGATCTAATAGAAAATATAGACGAGATTCCATTTCCGGCAAGGCATTTAATTAATAAAAATTATTATCACAATCCTAAACTTCATGTATCTCCTTATACAGCTGTTATTACTTCAAGAAACTGCCCTTATAAATGTATTTATTGTGTTCCAACATCATTATCCTTTGCAAGAGAATTAGAGTTTAAAAAATTTAATGATAAAAAACCACCGGTAAGCAAACGAAGCATAAACAATATTTTAGCTGAATTTAAACTGCTGCATGAACAAGGTTATAAAGGCATAAGTTTTATGGATGATAATTTTATTTGGGGAGAAGAGAGAACAAGAAAAATTTGCGAAGGATTGATTCAATATAATTTTGTTTGGGGATGCCAAACAAGAGCGGATTCCATTACTGAAAATATTGCAAAAGTATTAAGTAAATCAAATTGCCAATATGTTGATTTAGGGATAGAATCATTTGATCAAAAAATACTCGATTACATACAAAAAGGATTGACTGTAAAACAGGCAGAAGATGCTATTATACTTCTTAAAAAACACAATGTACCCGTAAAGTTAAATATACTATTAGGCGCTGCCCCTTTTGAAACAAAAGAAACAATAAAAGCTACCTATCAAAAAATAAAGCAACTAAAAATTGATCAGGTTATGTTTAGTTTAGCCACGCCATTTCCCGGAACAGAATTCTACAAATTGTGTAAACAAAATGGATGGCTTGTCAATGGAGATTACGCGCCAACGGACATTCAAAAGAAAGCTGTTGTAAATTATCCTCATATTTCAAATAAAGAATTAGAAAGAGCTATTTTTTATAACAATTTAAAATTCTTTACACAACCTTATTTGATAAAAAAACATTTGAAAAATATTTCGTCTAAAAAAGATTTTAAGGTGGCGGCAATTGCAATCAAACGCAAACTAGTAGGATAAATGAAACCATTTGCATCATTTATAATTCTAACATGGAACTCTGAAAAATATATTCAAGCATGTTTAAGATCAATACCAAAAAGTATATTGCCTTATGAATATGAGATAATAGTAATTGATAATGGTTCAAGCGATGACTCTATTAACGTAATAAAATCATCCTCACTTGAAATTACTCTAATTCAAAATACAAAAAACAAAGGTGTTGCTTTTGCAAGAAATCAGGGAATTAGAATTTCAAAAGGAGAATATCTGATAATTTTAGATATAGATACTATTCTTAATTCAGGTTCAATTTCAGAACTCATTTATTTTATGGAAATGAATCATGAAATAGGGCTTTGTGCTCCCCAATTAGTATCTGAAAAGGGTGAAATACATGAAAGCGGAAGAAAGTTTCCTACACTATATTCTAAATTATGCAGGAGAATAAATTTAAAATTTGCAGAAAAATATTCAAATCAAAATTTTTATCATCTCAATAAAGTTAATACGCATATTGAAATTGATTATGCTGTGGGGGCTTGTCAAGTAATTAGAAAAACAACAATAAACAAAATTGGCTTGCTGGATGAAAATATTTTTTATGGCGCAGAAGACATTGATTTTTGCCTTAGACTATGGTTTAATGGATGGAAGATAATTTATTATCCATACGTAAATATCTTGCATTTTGAGCAACGATTAACAAAAAAACATTTCTTCTCAAAATTAACTTTTGAGCATTTAAGGGGTTTGATTTATTTTTTTGTAAAGCATAAATATTTTATGAATAAAGAAAATTTATATGATAAAATAAGTATGGCCAACTACCAAAATGCAAGTAATAATACTTTTGTAAATAACCCTTCAAGGGCTATTTATTTTGAAGCTCAATACTTGAAATAAATTTAAATCAAATTCAATTACTCAAAAACTCAATCTTTTTTTGATGAATAATTAAAGATAGTGGAGCATAACCAATGAACTCTCCATCCATATCAATGGGACAAGAATATTCTTTTGCATCAATTTCACATGAACTTATAGAAGCATAATGCACTTCGGGATGATTTATAATCTCTCCATTTTTAATTTTTGAAAGATTTTTTAAATAATCAAACATACTTACCTTGCCTAAAATCACTAACTGCATTTTACCATCATTAATACTGGCTTGCGGAGCAATGCACATTCCACTCCCAAAATATTTTCCGTTTGCCAAACAAATACTCATGGCATTACCTTTCCATTGAATGACATCAGATTTTAAAGTTATGGTAACAGGTTTATAAGATAAAAATGATTGAATAATTGCTTTTATATATGTTAAATCAGGGCCAAGAATTCTACTACTTTCTGATAACTTTTTACTTACAATTCCACCAATACCAATATCAGTTATATTAATAAAAAATCTATTAGAAACTTTTTTATCTAAGCCTGTATATTTTACTTCTCCAACATCTATGCTCACATGATTTTTTTTATTAATTCTTTCCACTAGCAGTTGAATACTATTATCTATCTCCAGTGTTTTAGCAAAATCATTTCCTGTACCTGCAGGTAATAGCCCTAAAACAACTTTGTGCTTTACTGGATAAATATATTTCATATATCCATTTACAACTTCATTTAATGAACCATCTCCACCAACAGTAATCAAATAATCACTATTGTTTTCAAGTACATTTTTTACCAGGCTAATGGCATTTTCTTTTGATGTTGTTTCAAAAAAATAAGAGGTATGATTTAATGCATGTAAGGAATTTAATAAGCTAAGCTTTACTTTTTCTTTATTTTTAAGTTTTCCATTTATTATAAAAGATACAATTGCCATTATAAATATTTTAGGCTAAAACATTTTCTATTGTTGTTCCATTTTCAATTTGCAAAATGAATGTATTATATTCATTCAAATATTCTTGTTCCGTCCAATTACATTCAGATTTCATTATCAATGCAAATTTTTTAATTATTAATTGATAATTATCATATTGTTTTAGAACATAAGTCAGGGAAAATCGTCTTGTAAGCAAATCATCTAAATGATAACAATTTTGAAATCGTATGAAATATTTTATTTCTGCTAATAAAACATTTATATCAGAGTGAATCGGCATTATATTATTTCTATCTTCTTCAATTATATTAAGCACATCAGAATAATGCTCACCATATTTATCTTGCAAACTATTTATGATTTCCTTGCTTACATTATTAAAACAATTATCATCAATATTTCGTTTTTTCTTATTTCTTATTTCTTTTGGATATTTTTTTAATAATTCCCCTAACAGCTCTTTTGCCATAGAGTGAAAACTTGTCAATTTACCTCCTGTAATATTTAATAGGCTTTCATTTTCCCACCAAATACGATAATCTCTAGAGCTGTCTTTTGATGATTTTCCGTCATGTATTAATGGTCTTATTCCCACAAACTGACTAATGATATCACTTTTATTTATTTTTAATAGAGGAACAAAATGAGAGAGTGCATTTAAAATATAATTTACATCATCTTTTATAATTTGTGGAGCATTAATATTCCCCTTAAATGGCGTATCTGTTGAACCAACAATAACACTATTGTTTTCCCAAGGAATAGCATATAACATGCGTTTATCATTGGCATACGAAGAAAAAAGAACGGCCTGTTTAATTGGAATTTTATTTGCCGATAAAACAATATGTACTCCTTTTGCTGGTGCACAAATTTTAGTAGTTATTTTTTTATTGATAACACTTAAAATATTATCCACCCATGCCCCACCGGCATTTACAATAAATTTTGTTTTTATATTGATAGATTTAGATTTAATATGATCTAAACATTTTAATGTTATGTGATTTTCATTTTTTTCTATATCTACAAGTTCACAATAGTTTAATGCTTTACTATCTTCTTGTTGGGTAGCAATCATTATTATTTCATTACAAAGTCTGGCATCGTTTGTTACAGCATCGTAATAAGAGAAAGTGCCTTTTAATCCATTTGTATTAATTTCTGGAATTAGTTTTTTAGTTTGTTCAAAATTTAAATACGAATAAGCAGGCGTATATCTTCCTTTATTAAAGAATTGATATATAGCCATCCCAATACGATATTTCCATTTAAAGGAATAAACAGGAAATAGAAATTCTAATGGTTTAACCAAATGCGGAAAATTCAATAATAAATAATTTCTTTCTTGAATAGCTTCTTTAACCAAACCGAACTGCCCATATTGTAAATATCTTAAACCGCCATGTATTAGCTTTGCTGATTTACTACTGGTGCCACTCGCAAAATCTCCTTTTTCAATTAACAAACATTTGTAATTATACTTGCTTACCTGCCACAAAATACCTGCCCCGGTAATACCACCGCCAATAATTACAATATCATATTCATTATTTTCAATTTCCGATAAATTATTTTTTCTATGCATACTTAAACAATAGGATATAAAGAATGTAGTTGTGCATCTTTAATGCTTGGCTCAAATAATTTTCCTGAATTCATAATATTATTTGGATCAAGTTCTGCTTTAATGGCATTTAATAATTTTTTTGTTTTTGGAGATAATTGTTGCAGATACCATTTGCGATGGTCTTTTCCAACTCCGTGATGGTGGCTTATTGCTCCACCTTGTTTAATAATAGTATTGGATATTATCGATTTGATATTTTCCCATTGCAAAATTTCATCATCTTTTTGCTGAGGAGCCATCAGGGTAAAATAAAGAGAAGCACCTGTTTCATATATGTGAGAAATATGACAAAAAATTATTCCTCCTTTATCAAAATAATCTGTATTGTTTTTTAAAGAATCTTTTACCTGATGATACAATGGAATTAAATTATTCCAATAGGTAACGGTTTCAAACATATCAATGAGAATTCTATTTTGAATAAGGGTTTCGCGCATATAGGGCAAAGCAAAACGATTTTTATGCCAATTAGAGGCAGAAGCTGAAGGTAAATTAAAACCGTTTTTAGCTTTTATAAATTCTTTTGCCACTCTTGAGGCTATTTCATCAGCATAGTTTTTAATGGAAAATTGCATCATTAATAAACAAGGCTCACGATATCCTGTATTTTTCAAATACAACTTCATTATTTTTTTTGAAATTTTTGCGAACCCTTTGCTTTCTTCTTTACTCAGCAATGAAAGCATTTTTGTTTCCTGAACATCAGAAAGTCGAGAGATTGAGGGATGAATACCAGATTGAATCATTTGCCGTAACGCATCGGCACCATCTTCATATGATTTAAAAATTCCCACTACCCATTTTTTTGATTTGGGTAATGGATGTGTTTTCATTTTGGCTTCAGTAATAATGCCCAATGTTCCTTCTGAACCAATAAAAAGTTGAAAAACATCAATACCACTTGCATGACGAGGGAAACTAAATTGCTCAACGATACCATTGGGCGTTGCAACTTTTAAGCCTAAAACCATATCTTCAATCTTACCATATAAACCAGATTCTTGTCCGGCAGAACGAGTTGCCAACCATCCGCCTAAAGTTGAAAATTCAAATGATTGAGGAAAATGACCAAGTGTATATCCTCTATTATTTAATATTTCTTCAAGTGCAGGTCCATAAATGCCTGCTTGAAATGTTGCAGTTTGAGAAACAGTGTCAATATGTAAAAGTTGATTCATCTTTTTCATATTTACACAACATGTTATAAGGGGATTTTCAATATCTAAAGCGCCCGTTACATTTGTACCTCCACTGTATGTAGTAATATTTATTTTATGATGATTCGCTTGTTCTAAAATATAGGCTACTTCATTTGTGTGTTCAGGAAATACAATTACATCAGGAGCTATAATTTTTTCATTTGTGAGAATTTGTAATGAATTTCTATAACTTTTCCCTAATGCATATTGTATTCTATCTTCACTAGCAATTGAAATTTGGTCGGGCCTTAAATTTGGAAATATTTGTTTCCATTCGTCAATTGAATAAGATGAAGAATTTAGTTGTGTAATTCTATCGGGTAAATAAAAATCTTCATTTAATTTTTTATTCCACTTTTCTTCAAGAAAAACAGCTAATTTGGGGAAATCATTTTTTAAATGAAATGATTTTTCAGGATTTCCCCATTTCCACCAAGTTTGTTTACTATCATTTGTATAATGATGCTGCATTTTCAATACTTTGTTTTAATTGTTCATCTAAATATTGGTTGGTATTTCCTTTTTTTTCATGTATTAGAGACATTGCATATTCACTCAATGCAGTAATAGTAAGGCTTGGATTAACACCTAAATTACCTTGCACCATAGAACCATCAAGTACATACATATTGGGGTAACCAAACACTTCAAACTTATCGTTTATTAAACCTTCGTCTATAGTTGATCCCATTGGAGCTCCCCCTAATATATGAGCTGTTGAAGCTATATCGAATAAAATTTCTGTAACAGCATTTTGAGCTATCCCATTTACTTTTTGAGAATACCTTTCCATAACCTGCTGCCCTACTTCAATAAAAGAAGGAACCTTATTGGATTGGTCGTTTTCAATCACCAATCGCTTAAACAAACCATTTTTAAAACGCATTTTCATAGCATTATCAATATTTTGCATTACCAAAAATATAATAGTATGCTTAGCCCAATCTTTAGTAAACAAGAGTTTTAAAACATTGCCAGGTTTTTGAATAATATTTTTTAACAACACCAAAGATCTATGAAATGTTTTAGATGGCCTTGCTGCAATAGTTGCAAATACTTTCATTAATCCTGAACCGTCAGGATATTTTACAATTTCGACATGGGTATTATCATCAGGACTAAAACCGGAAGAAATAGCAATACCATGATTTAATTTTTGATTTGATGTTACCGCACACAACATTTCTGAATTGGTACGTAAATTATCTCCCAAACGATCTGATAGATTAGGCAGTGTTTTATACTGATATTTTTGTTTAAACAATAATTCTAAAGTACCCAAAACACCACCAGAAATAATAAGGCCTCTTGAAATATATGTTTTTCTTTTTTTTATAATTAATGAATTGCTTGAATAGGTTTGTATATAATATAATTTTGAACTTGAATCAAAATCAATTCTCTCTACTTGTTGTTCGGCTTCAATTTCGGCTCCATATTTTTGAGCAAAAAATAAATAATTTTTATCCAACGTATTTTTGGCATTGTACTTACAGCCCACCATACAACCCCCACAATTTTTACAACCATTTCTTAAAGGACCCAATCCATTAAAATAGGGATCAACTTTTTTATCTTCATCACCAAAATAGATGCCCACATCTACGCCTTCCATATACTTTTCGCGACCCATATCTTTAGCTACTTCCCTTAATATATCATCTGCAGGCCCATAAACTTTATTATGAGTTGTGCCTAACATAAAACGGGCTTTATCATAAAATGGCAAAAGTATTTTTTTCCAATCTTTAAATTTTGCCCAAGCAGCATTTTTAAAATAAGCATCTTTAGGAATAAGATGCGTATTAGCATACACAAGGCTTCCGCCACCAACACCAACACCGCTCAAAATAAATGCTTGCTTAAAAAAAGAAAGGTTTAAAAATCCAAAACATTTTAATTTAGGAAACCAGAAGTATTTTGAAATTTTTTTGTTGGAAGAAGGAAAATCTGTGTTTTCATATTTTTTTCCTTTCTCAATTACTTTTACAGAATAGCCTTTCTCTGCCAATCGCATGGCCGATACAGAACCTCCAAAACCAGATCCTATTACCAGATAATCGTATATTTTATTCATTCACAAATTTTTGAAGATCAAATTGCAATTTTTAGAGAGAATAAAATATGATGGGTGTCATTAAAAATAAAGAATAGAAAAGCTAGGCAACTATATGTTCACCTACATGCAAACCCATTGAATATATCGAAAGCTGAGGCGGAACACCAATAGAAGTTGGAAACAGCGAACCATCTGCAATCCATAAACCATCAAGATGTAAATATTTTCCATTTGAAGCAACTGCAAATTTTTTTGTGTCATCTCCCATCGGAATAGAACCCATAGGATGAACAGCAGTTATATCAATATTTAAATTGTCAAAATCGATTTGTAAATATTTTAAAATGTCATTTTCATTTTCTATTTCAACTATTGGATTTGAAGGAACTATTATTTTTTTTGCTCCGGCTGCAAACATTAAATTTGCACATGTGATTAATCCATTTCTTAATTCAGTTTTATCTTTTTTATTTAAGTTATAATCTATACTGAAATTTAAATCACCGGTTGGATTAATTTCTCCTTTACTCTCATCGTGCAGCATAGCTGAAAAAACAGCAAGATTAGGATAGCGCTTCATTAATTCATAGTGCTTATTGCCATGACCCGGCAGCGTTGTTGCAGCACCCATTGGATGGGCAAAAGCAGTGATGATCCATATTCTGGAAGCTTTATCAGAATTAGGCAACGAATTATCAAAATCTAAAAACTCTGTACATTCATACGATTGAGGGATACCTTTCCATGCAGAAATATTTTCTTCAAAATCGCCTGCTAATGCAATACCGGGATGAAGGTGTAATGTTTTTCCAACTGAATTATCAGGAAATGGAATATCAGATCGTAAAATTATTGCAGCAGTTGCAGTTGCTGAAGCCGACAAACAAATCTGCTTAGCTTCTACTTCTATTTTATTAATAGGCTTAGAAGTTATTGGGTCAATAACAAATCCTTCTAATCCAATTACTCTTCCATTTTCATGAATTATTTTACTGACTTGGCAATGCGTAATAAATTCAGCACCCGACTGCACCGCTTGTGGTACAATAATTTTACAAGCATTATTTTTGGCATCAAAAGAACAGCCTAGTTCACAAAATCCGCTCTGCAGACAGCCAGTTCTATTGTGTTTTAGCATACCTCCTTTCCATCCTAATTTCTCACATCCGTTTTTTAATAATTGATTATGTTTATTAAGCAGGTTGTTTTCAATGACAGAAACACTAAGCATTTGCTCAACTTTTTGATATAATTCATTCCATCTATCAAGTGATAAATGCTCTAGTTGGTTAGTTCTAATCCAATTTTTTAAGATTGATTCGGGTATGCGTTTACATAAATTAATATTGTGCAAAGTAGAACCACCAATTCCTTTTCCTTGATAAATTTTCACTTTTCTATCTACAGAAGTTCTGCCACCCGAATCCCAAAAAAGTTGGGGAAACATTTTTTCTTCACGTTGATTCATTTTATCCGGAGTAATAAATGATCCGGCTTCAAGCACCAAAACCTTCATGCCGGCTCCTGCAGCTTGCATAGCGACCATTGATCCACCTGCACCGGAACCTACAACACAGAGCTCGGTTTTAAATTTTAATGGTGTAGAAAATGTTGTAGCGTCAAATATCATTTAAATTTTACTTTTAGGATATGCATTTTCTTTGGCAATTAAATTTCCATATTTATTATCTGGCGCTCTAAATCCATCTTGCACAATTGGTCCATTGTATTGTAATTCATGCCAACTTTGGTTCATTTGATAATATCCTAAAAAACATATATCGCGTAGGCCTTTATAAGCTTGCCTCAACAAACCGCCCATTGTATTTAATTTTATCAGGTATTCATTTTTAGCTTCATTATTCAAATCACTAAAACGATTAAGATTAAAACCAAGAAAAGTAATTTGCTCAATGGCTGTAAGCATCATGTGAATATCTGCTTGTAAATTTTCAGGAAGTGTATATAAATAGGCATCAATATTCATTACTATTTTATTTAGCAATTCTTCATTTTCAATTATTGAAGAAGGCAAAATAACAGTAAATGACTGTTTGAGTATGTATGCCTCAGTGCTTGATAAAATTTTATAATGGCAATTAGAATTTGGATATCCTGTGCTTCTATTAATAATTATTCCGGATGCAACAATTCCTGTTCCTAATAATGCAAAGAGTAAATTTCTTCTCGAAATTCCATTGGTAATTATTGACTCTCTTTCTAATTGTTTTTTTAATGCATAAGGTAATTTATCTTTCCATAATTCTTCAGATAGAATGGGCAATGGTTTTCGAACACTCACCCAGAACAATGTAGGTTCTTTATAACCATTTTTAATATCATGTAACATGGCTGCAGCTGCTTTACCTGAATAAACGGGTTCAAGAAAAACATCTTCTTCTTTAAATAAATGAACAGCAGAAAGAGATTCATGGGTTACATGTGCATAGCCCTTACCAATAAATTTATAATTAATATAAACAGGTAGCGGCTGAATTGCTTTTGAAATTACTTTATTTTTAATGAGCATATTTTGTAAAGCACTTTTTAAGCTATTGAGTCGCCATTGGCTAGATAACATTTTTTCAACTACAGCAACGGCATGTATTTCAGTTTTTATACCGGCCATTGCCAAACCAACAGATAAGCCTGCGGCTAAACCACCTGTTCCTAAAGGAACATAAATGCGAGCGGGAAAAACACTTTCGCCAGATTGAATTTGCTGAGCGAGTTCAAAAGCTGCATTGATAATACCTAACATTCCGTAAGAACAAGAAGCCCCGGGTTGAATAATAGCACAATCATTTAAAATATCTGTAAAAAAAATGCCAGGTTTTAAAACAACGAGGCGCGTTCTTGAATTGTAGTAATAAATTTTTTTTGAATGAGCAGCAGTATAAGAAAGATTGGTAATAACACCTTCAGAAACCGGCTTCCAAAAAATATGTGGAGAAAAATTTTTATTAAGAGAATGAGCAGCTACTGCACAAGTTGCAAGATGCCCTGAACCAATTGCGCCAACTGAAGTCCAGTTGTTTGATTGTGTAAATAAATTATTAGCTAAAATAAAATCAAGTTTTCTAACTTTCGTTCCACCATGTAAAGAACGAATTAGATCATCTCTTTTACATCCTATCCATTTGCTGTTTAATTTATTTGAAAGTAAAGATAGTTCGGTAATTGGAGAAGCATGATTGATCCAACCTATTTGAGGAAAGGTTTCAAGAATTTTATTATTATAATTATTGGTTGAATTAAACTCCATTCAATTTTTATTAATTGTATTTATTAAATGATCAGCCAGCCTCAGTGATAAAGCCATAATAGTAAGTTGAGGATTTACTCCGGGAGAATCAGGCAATACAGATGCATCGCACACATAAATTTTATTAGAGCCAATCAATTTAAGATTAGTATCTACTACACGACCCATGCCTGCAGTGCCTTGAGGATGAAAGCCACTTATGATTAAATCTGTAGGTTTTATTTTTTCAGGAATAATATTATTTAATTCTTCTGCACTAGCATATTCTTTTTGATGATGGCCTACAAAAGGCATTAAAACTTTTTGTGCTCCTGCTGCAAAAAATGCTTCGGCAATAATTTTCAATCCTTTTACAAAGTCTGTAGTATCGTCTTTATGAAGTGTATATTTTATCCAAGGTAAATCAAGAAATTCTTTTACGCTTCCCTGTCCTCTATCTTGAATCATTAATCCGAAACTGGCTAGATGCGAAGCATTATTCATCCACCAATTAAATTTTTTGCCTGCTGCAGAAATAATTGGCCCAATAATACTTTCAGGAGTATGGATAGCTTCTAAAGTAACACGTGGAATTTCCGGAGGATGGTAACCTATACATTGTGGAATTCCAGTACCGCTTAAATCATAATCAGGGAAATATGCAAACACTTTACTGGCAGGATGAATTTTTAAATGCTTACCCACTTTATTTCTATTTGCGCCTAAATGATTTTTTACAATAAGGCCGGGAGTTAATATAGCGCCTGCTGATATAATTAAATGTTTCGCTTTAATTAATTTGTTTTGGGTTTTCGATTTTGTTTTTATTATTACAGCATCAACACTTTCTTTTATTTGCACAGCTTCTGTATTGAGCCAAAGTTGCGCTCCATGTTGAATTGCTTTGGGCAAATATGCAATATCTGTACTTTGCTTAGCCATAACAGGACATCCAAAACAACATCGCCCGCTACCAATACAATTTTCCGCATTGCGCGGTAAAATAAAAGCACCGGGCCTCTTTAATTTTTCTAAACCTTTTTCAAATAAAATAGCAGATCTGCTAAGTAAGCTTTCATGCGGTTTACAAATGTGTAAGTGTTGTTCTACTTTATTTAAATAAACATCTAATTCTCCTTTTGAAAACGAAGTATTTAATTCTTTATCCCAATTATGTAAACAATGTTGAAGCGGTTTTAAACAAGTACCAGAATTAATTGGAGTTGTTCCACCGGCTGCAGAACCTGCCATTACCAATACAGTAGAACCGGTTGTAGAAACTGTTAATGCTTGACCTATATAATGTTTTTCAAGAATTTCGGAAGTAGTTCCCGGAAGTACAATATCACCTTTTTCAACAATGATTACTTTCAGGCCTTTCTTGCTTAACTCGTACGCAACCGGAGCGCCACCTGCACCCGAACCAATAATTACAAAATCTGCTTCTTCATATAATTTATTTGATGATGGCTTATTAATTTGATTTAATAAAGGATGGATACTTATTACATCTTTTTCAATTGCAACATCATTTTTTACCACCTCAATAAAAGGTTGCCATAGCAATAATCCAGCAATTCTTAAATATGGATATGGATGTTCTTTTAACTTAACTACAAATATTTCAAAATCATTGTTATTTAATGATGATGTAAATTGTATTTTATTTATAAGAATTAATGCACCAAAATAATTTGCAAATTTTAATAAAATAAAAAATAAAATTTTATGCGGAAAGGGATATCTTTTTGCACGAGCTATCGCTGCAGCATATTTTTTACTGAGTTCAGGCTGAGAAACACCCGAATACATTAACCATCGCTCACCAAGTTTATAGCCCATAAATTAAAGATCTATTGCCTTTGGGGGCTTAAGGCGATTTACAGTTTCAAATGCTGTTGTATTTTTCGATTCAAATATTTCTTGTTTTCCGGTACTATTATTTTTTAAGGATAATTTTAAACCAGCTACTTTACTATTGTTACACCATAAATTTGACCCATCGGTATCTGTGTATTCAACTAGGGCTATTTTACCTGCGGCAATTGCAGTGCCTATTAGTGTATACGTTTTATTTTTTGCTTCAAATTCCCATTTGCCATCTGTAAAATCTGATTTATTTTTAAACAAGTGGAGCGTAGAAGAAAAAGTTATTCTTTCATTGTTTCTAATGAGAATAAAAGAGGTAAGTGGCGGTGTAACTTTGCCTGCTATTTCAATTTTAGCCGACAAGCCTTCAAAAATAACATCTTTTACATGGTCGAAATTATTACAATGCGCCCATGCCCATGCATGTGCACTTTTTTTGCCATAAATATGGCCTATCATTCCGGGTTTATTTTCAAATATTATTTTTTCTTTTTCTGTTGTAATGCCTCCTGAAAATTTTAGATCTAAAAAACAGGCATTGTATATGCTTTTAGCAAGTCTCGAAAACTTAACTAATGGAGGAACGTGCTCAAATCGGTGTTGGCTATCTTTAAATTTTAAATCCCATGCAATATTACCCGCATAGCCAATGGCATTTGACTCATCTAAATGTTGTTTGCCAAGATGAAAAACCTCTGAAGCATGTCTAAAACGATTGATGTTGGTTTCATCGGGCAAAATATTTTCATTGGCACTACTCAATGTTTCTAATGGGTATGTTTCTTTACCTGTTTGTAATTCTTTATTGTTAAATAAAATTGCCCAAGTACTGGCTTCTTTAACTTTTCCATTTAATATGGTATATCTAAACCAAAATGCTTTGTCGGGTTCAAGATCAATTTTACCAAACCATATTTCATAAAAAGGATTGGGGGGGAATTTTTGTCTTGCAAAACCAGATAAAAAAACAGATTTTTTTTCTTTTGGATATACCACACACAACGATAGTGCTACTATAAAATCTGCAAAGGAACAAATTAACCATGCGCCTCCATAGCTATATGCAAAAAAAACAAATCCTATTACACTTGTAATTTTTGCAATAACAAGTGCATTGAAAAGAAATTTATGTTGTGGATATTCGGCACTCAAGGCTGCAACAATGGTAAGCGTAACCATTAAAGACAAAGAAAGAACATACCAAATATTATTTATTTGAAAAGAAATATTGCCATTCAAACCTAGTAATACAGCTATGTTATTTAATAAAACTTCAAGGATGTTTGGAGTAAGAAGAAATAAGATACCTACAAACAAAAATACTGCTGCCCACAGTTTAACAACGAAAGAATATTTATTATAATCAGGCATAAAAAAATTACTAATCAAGGAAGTTAAACCCAATATTTTAGTAAAAGTATGATGAGCGTCAATAAATTTTAAAGATTAAAAATCTTTTTTCTTTATAATTCTCAAAAAAGAAAAGAGGGGAATAAAAATCCATAATAAAAGTGAGAATGAAGAAATGAACATTCCCCATGTAGTACCAAAAAATTGATTAAATACAGCGCCTGTATAACCCATTAATGCTGACACATCCAATTTTAATAAAACCATTACCCTGGCCAAATCAACCGGATTTAATACCGTTAATACAATGGCAAATTTTTGAAGTGGGTAATCACTAAACGAAACAAAAAATAAAAGTAAGGCGCCATCATATATTACCGAAAAAAGAATCCAAACGAGAATGGCTATTCCAAAGCCTTTTATTTTATCGTCATTTAAAATAGAAATTAAATAGGCTAGTGAAACAAAAATAAGGGTGAGTATTACGCCAATAAATAAAAGCGATGAAAAATTCCATATTTCAGATGAAGTAAAAATACCGTACACAGCAAATGGAATGATCATTCCCAATACAAAACTCAAGGCAAGAGAAAGAGATAATCCTAAAAACTGACCTAAAAAAACAGATTTACGTTTTATAGGTTGCGATAATAACAAATCGATAAATTCGCGAGAATTATAATAATACATTACTCCAAAAATGATACTGATAACAGGAATAATGGCTATAATGATATTCATTAAACTTACAATGCCTTTTGAAATATCACTCGACAAATAAAGCAAAGCAAAAGTGGTAGCAAGAAAAAATAAAAAATACATGAGTAGCCATCGGCTTCTTAAAAGATCGTAAAAACTATATTTGAAAATTTTTAGCATACATTTTATATTAAACGAGTAGTTTAAAATTGTTTTATTTATCTCCTCTCCCTTAATCCCTCTCACAAAGAGGGACATTAATGGACAATTTTAAACTATTTATAAGTTTCCAGCATTTTTGCAATGGCTTTTTCTAATGTATTTTCTTGATAATTATTTTTTAATTGATCAGGTGAACCATGATAATAAATTTGCCCATCCATAATAAATACAATTTGATCGGCTAATTCTTCTACTTCTGATAAAATATGGGTAGTAAGAATTACGGTTTTGCCATTTTGTTTTTCTTGCAATACTCTTTGTTTAAATTTTACGCATGAAATAGGATCTAGGCCAACAGTAGGTTCATCAAAAATATAAAGTGATGCATTAAACATTAAAGATAAAATCACATTTACTTTTTGGCGCGTACCTCCTGATAAAGTTTTTAATGTTTTATTTAAATAATTAGCAATGCCAAAGTAGGTAACCAATTCATCTATATTTCCTGTAGTTTTTCTAATATCTTGAATCATTTTTAACAATTCAATTACTGAAATATTTTCAGGCAGTTTTGTTATTTGAGGCAAATAGCCAATTTCATTTCTATAATCAGATTGGCCAATAATATTATTTTCATCAATAAAAATTTCTCCTTTATCAGGAATTACCAAACCTAAAATAGATTTTATTAAAGTTGATTTACCGGAACCATTAGGGCCTAAAATTGCCATGCACTGCCCCTTTTGAATGTCAAAAGAAACGCCTTTGAGAACTTGTAATTTCCCGAACGATTTATGTATGTCTGTAAATTTTATCATTTAATTGCTTTCATTGCCGGTTTATGATCTTCTAACGATTCAGGTGTTATTACAGGTGCAACTTTCTCTGCTAAATTTAATAAATCGATAAATAAACTTCTTAAAAGTACAATACTTTCAGGTACTCTTTCTATTAAATAGGTATACAATTTAACGGGACTGTGAGGCACATCGCCAATACCATCGTTATTTAAATCATAACCACTATATTCTGTCCAATAATTATGTTCAAATATATTATTGCTTACAGTAGCATTGGTAACTACTTCAAAGGTATTGGAGATAAAATTATTGTCGGTAAAATTATTATCATAACAGTCTCCTAAAACTTTTAATGCCCAACCATTTTTAGAAAATCGGTTATGCTTTACTTCTAATCGCAAGCAGCCTTCAGCAAATAAGCCAATGGTATTTCTATCAATAAAATTATTTTCAATTTTACTGTCTTTAATATCTTTTAGCAACAAACCATTTGAAACAGGGCTCCAATTATCGGTAAATTCATTTTCGTGCATGTATATGTGATGCGAATACATTACGGCTACACCGGCACCATTGTTAAAAAATTTATTTTTAGAATATTCGTTTTCGTGCGAAAACATAAAATGCATACCATATCTAATTTGTTTAAAACTTGTATTTCCACAAACTTTTGTGTTTTCAACAAATTCAAAATAGATACCATCTCTGTGTCCGGAAACAGTATTGTTTTCAATTAAAAAATTAGTACACTTAAATAGATGAATGGCATTTCCGGTTTCTGTTTCTCTTGTTGCAAAACCTTGCACAAAATTATTGCGTATTACACAATCACTTGATCTTGCAAAGTAAATTCCAAAACAGGTATTGATCAATTTATTATTTTCGACCAGACAATTTTTTACACTAAAAAATTTTATGCCTGCCCTGTCATCAATTTGGCTCATTCCTATATTTTGAATTTGCAAACCTTTAATTGTTACACTATCAGATTTTACAATAAAAACACCTTCTTTATTGTTCCCGTCAAGAATAGGATAGAGCTCTCCTTCTATATCAAGAGGTTTATCAATTACAATAGCATTTTCAAAATATTTGCCGGGCTTAATTACAATTTTATCTCTAGATTGAGCCATTTGGATGGCTTTGGCAATAGAATTATTTTTTCCATTTGGAGAAACAAAAATGGTACTGGCATATTGTGCAGTAATTGAAAAAATGAAAATAGAAATGAAAAACAGGATATTTTTTACCACAATAGAGATTGTATAGGTTAAGGAGAGTTCTAAAAATTATTTTTTTTTCCTCTCCCTTAATCCCTCTCAAAGAGAGGGACAAAAATTGTAATTTTTAGAACTCCCTTAAGCAACATGCATTAAGTATTTATTTCTGTATGCTTATTTCTTGTTTAACTTCATTCCAAGATAATATTTCCCCCCCTTTTTGTGATTGAAATTTATTTGCTTCTTCTTTTTCTTTAAATCCGGCTAAATTAGCACCCATTGGACTTGAAATTTCATTGCATGTCAAGTAACAAGCGGTAGAAGCATCAACTAATGATTGTGTTGCGGAATAATCGGTAATCAAATATTTTTCTATATCATTTGCCTCTATTGAACTTTTATTCATAAAAGCCAACATACATTCTATTGAATCAAACTTAAATACTTTTCCTTTTTTGGTAATTATTTCTGCTCCAAAACGATTATCAGCAATGGTCATTTTACAACTTGTGCATTGTTCGTTTCCATAATTAATAGGCTCTTCATGATTACTACATGATGATAAAAACGTTATAGTAATTAGCATGCCAGAAATAGCATTTGCAGAAAACGAAGAATAGCTTGAACTTACTTTTTTAAACGATAATTTTAGCTCAAAAACACTTACAAGAAAGGCTATTAATGCAGCTATAATAATTGCCATGCCGCCAATATCAGGATATGAATGAGCAGTGAAATTAAGCAATTGCTTATCTCCAATTAATGGTGGCTGGTAGGTCATTCCAGGAACAATTATGGCTGCATGAGGATTTAAATTATGGCCATAATCATATTCCCATAAATAAAAATCTATACAACCAACAACACAGAGAGCAAGAAATAAAAAAGTCCAAGTATAAAGCAACCATTTTTTTCTCGCTAACACCACTAAAAATCCCAATCCAATTATTATACCTACTAAATACGGCATCCATTTTAATTCAGGTATTGAATCAGGTTCTATTAATTTCATGCCAATGTAATGGTTAAGTCCATTAACAGTATGCAAATCACCTGTCATTTTATTTAACCAAATTAAAAAACCTAAACCTTCAGGATACTGAGGCGCATCAAGGCTTATGCTCCACATGGGTACAAAATAATTTACAATAAGCGCAAGTGAAGCAATGGCAATTAATATGGTCGATATTTTTTTCATCTTATTAATTTTAAAATTTCTTGTTAATAGAAAAGGCAGAACACATTGCTGTATTCTACCTTTTCATTAACAAACCCTCATTTACTTTTGACTGTCATCTTCATTTAAGCTAAATTTAATTGGTGTATTGGCATTTTTATCTGAAACCCTAATATAACCTTGCATTTCTTGATGAAGTGCAGAACAAAAATCGGTGCAATAGAATGGAATTATGCCAATATCTTTTGGCTCCCATTTTAAAGTTCTTGTTTCTCCGGGCATAATTAATAATTCAGAGTTATTGTTGCCTTCAACAGCAAATCCATGCGGTACATCCCAATCTTGTTCAAGATTTGTAATATGAAAGTAAACTACATCGCCAACTTTAACGCCCTCAATATTGTCAGGCGCAAAGTGAGAACGAATACATGTCATATAAATATGTACTTCATTTCCCTTTCTTTCAACCCTTGTATCTTTTTCAGATTTACAAACATAAGGGTGATGATTATCTTCTATTTTATAATACTTAACATTATTTTTTGTAAGCATATCTGCAGCTATAGCTTGTGCATAATGTGGCTCACCAATGGTTGGAAAGTCGAGTAACATTTTCATTTTATCTCCAGAAATATCTATTAACTGTGCAGCTTGTGTTAATTCAGGACCTGTAGGGAGATACCTGTCTTTTGTAATTTTATTCAAAGCAACAACATATTTTCCATAAGGATTTTTACTATCACCTCCAGGAACCATTAAGTGACCAATTGCATAATAAGTAGGAATTCTATCAACAATTTCCCATGTACCTAATTTCCATTTTACAATTTCAGATGAAATAAACATAGATGTATATGCATAGCCTTTATCGTCAAATTCTGTATGCAAAGGACCAAGTCCTGGTTTTTGAACTTCGCCTGCAATAACTGCATCATATTTTAAAACAGGAATACCATCTATTTCTCCATCAAATGCTTTTGCTTCAATTGCTTTTTGCATTTTATCAAAAGAATAAACAGGAATTAAGGAAGCTAATTTTCCGGAAGCACAAATGTATTCACCGGTTGGACTAACATCAACACCATGTGGAGATTTTGGACATGGCATATAATATAGCATTCCCGGACAATCTTTAGGATCCAATACCATTTCACTTTTCAGTACTTCAGATACAGCCGACTGTGTACTTTCATTCATATAATTATGATAGTAAGGTGTATTCATTTCTTTTGCCTTACCTGCTTTTAAATATTCTTCTGCTTTTCGCCAATTAACAGCCATAATAAAATCTTTATCATTTTGGCTGGCATTGGCTTCAAGCATAGTATGGGCTTGCTCTGAATTATAGCAAGTAAAAAATGTCCAATCTCTTGAAACACCCTTCCCTGCATGATTTTTATCATAATCAAATGGAGGGGTAATAATTTGGCAAGCCAAACTCATATGTCCGTTACCTTGATCAACTTTTACTAATGAAATCATTCCTTTAAAATTTTCTTTGTAAGAAGAAATAGGAACATCTTTGTTTGGAGCGGGAACACTAAATCTTGTGCCTGCAATTACATATTCTGTATTTTCAGTACAAAAAGGCGAAGGGTGATTACCGCTACTATTTGGTATTTCAATAATATCAGAGGTAGTAAAAGTTTTTAAATCTAAACGCGCAATACGTGGTGTATTGTTTTCATTTATAAATAACCAACGACCATCTGCATTTCCATCTGTTTTAGATAGAGATGGATGGTGGGCATCGCCCCAAGGCACAAATCCATGAGACGTCATTAACATAGGCTTTGTTTCTTCACTATAGCCATAACCATTTTCAGGATTTTGAGAAAAAACAGGAAGTACTTTTAACAAACGACCCGAAGGCAAACCATAAACGCCAACTTGCCCACTAAATCCACCAGAAGTAAACATATAATAATCATCATACTTACCTGGAGCAACATATACTTTTGATGCTGCATCATCACTCATGGCCATAGGAGAAGAAGATCCTTTGCCTCCATTTTTACAACCGCTAAAAAGTAGTGTTGTTAATACAATAGCTAAAAGCATTTCCTGAGAAAATCTTTTGCAGAAATATGAAACATTCATAAAATATAAATTTAGGTTAGTTAAAAACTTATTTGTCATTTGATCTAAAAAACTCAAGTACAGCCCTTGCTTCATCTTGTGTTAAATTTTGATTGGCCATTTGAGCAGCATAATTAGCAAGTAAATCTTTTGCAATAGGATCATTTGCTGTCATTTCATTTGGATTAAGAATCATATTCATTACCCACTCCGGTGTACGCCTTTTAGTTACCCCTCCCAATGCAGGCCCAACAACTCTTTTTTCAATTTTATGACAAGCACTGCATTTGGCTTCAAATATGCCTTTACCTTTATCTGCTAATGCATTATCTAATGCTGCAATTTCAATTGAAGAAGTAATGGGACCGATTCCTTTATCAGTCATAGGATCAGCAGGTGCGGCTTCTGTATTACTTGCAGAAGTGGAACTTGCAGATGATTCTGTAGTTCCTGAAGTAGAAGTATTTTCAGTACTGCTACTATTTGAACAACTATAGAAAACAACAAGCAAGCTTACAATTACACTTATTGAAACTGCTTTTTCTTTAAGGTTTAGATGAATTTTCATGATGATAAATTTTAAATATGGTTTGTTTTATATATCAAATGTAATGGGGATATAAAACATGAGAAATGACGCCCATTATGTTTTGTGATGACAGAAGTCATATTCTCTTTTAATGATGCTTTATCTATTGTGATTTATTAGTATCTTTGCAGCCAAATTTGTTGTTGCCCTAACAACTAATAACAAACAAAAACAATAATATATATGGATCGTAATTCCATCATCGGTTTTATACTAATCGGACTCATTATTTTCGGTTTCACATTTTACCAATCAAAACAAGCAAGCGAAAAAGCTGTATTTGATAAACAATACCAAGACTCTTTAGCATTAGTTCATGCTTCTGATTCAACTACTATAATATTGTCAAACGATACTAGTCATGTAGCGCAAGCTTCGGTAAGTACTGTTGCTGCTCAAACAGATTCTTCAGCCAATAAAAAACTAATTGACGAGTTAGGCATTTTTGCAAATGCAGCAAAAGGAACAGAACAGTTTACCACTCTCGAAAATGAATTAATAAAAGTTACGCTATCCAATAAAGGTGGTCGTGTTTATTCTGTTGAATTAAAAAAATACAAAACTTATGATTCTATGCCTTTGGTTTTATTTAAAGGAGATTCATCTGCATTTAGATTAAACTTTTTTGCGCAAAATAAAAATATCAATACCGATCAATTATTTTTTACACCTACCAATACATCTGTAACAGTTGCCAATAATGATTCTTCAACAATAGCTATGCGTTTGTATGCGGGAGAAAATCAGTATATCGAATACCAGTACACTTTGCACGGCAATAGTTACATGCTCAACACCAATATTAATACGGTTGGCATGCAAAATATTATTAATGCCAATACCAACTATTTTATGCTCGATTGGGCAGTTAATGCACCTCGCTCAGAAAAGAATCTTAAAAACGAAAGAAATGAAAGTACTGTTTACTATAAATACGCCACAGACGATGTTGATTATTTAACAAAAACAAGCGATAAAGATCAAAAATTAACAACTCCCTTAAAATGGATTTCATTTAAACATGATTTTTTCTCTTGTGTACTTATTGCTTCTGCTAAAGAATTTGATGCAGCAACTGTTAAAACTCAAACAGATATAGCTTCAGAAAATTATGTAAAGCAAATGACTGCCAATATTATTATACCTTATGATCCAAGAACAGCTCAAAGCTCTTTTCCTATGCAAATGTATTTTGGGCCCAATAATTATCAAGACTTAAAAGATTATAACATTGGATTAGAAAATCAAATTTATTTGGGATGGAATTTTATTTCTTATATCAATAAATGGATTGTAATTCCTCTTTTTAATTTCTTTGGAAAATATATAGCAAGCTATGGCATTATCATTTTAATTTTAACACTTGTTCTTAAAACATTATTATTTCCGCTTACCTATAAAGCGTATTTATCTGGAGCCAAAATGAAAGTTATAAAACCGGAACTAGATGTAATTGATAAAAAATATGCAGGCAAACAAGAAGACATGTTAAAAAGCTATCAAGAAAAACAAACCATTATGAGTCAGGCTGGAGTAAGCGCTTTGGGAGGATGCTTGCCGATGTTACTTCAGCTACCTATTTTAATGGCTTTGTTAAATTTCTTTCCATCTTCTATTGAACTTCGTCAAAAGAGTTTTTTATGGGCAAGTGATCTTTCTAGTTACGATTCCATTTTTAGTTGGAGTAATGATATTCCTATTCTTAGTTCGGTTTATGGAAATCACATAAGCTTATTTGCCATACTCATGACATTAACAACATTTGGAACTATGTTAATGAATAAAGACCAAATGGGCAGTAATCCTCAAATGAAACAAATGCAATGGATGATGTACATCATGCCAATTATTTTCTTGGGAATATTAAACAATATGTCTTCTGCATTGAGCTATTACTATTTTTTAGCTAACCTTATTACTATAGGCCAACAATTAATTATGCGTAAATTTATTGATGAAAAAGCTTTACTTGCAAAAATTGAAGCGTACAGAAAAAAATCTTCCACTCAGAAAAAATCTTCTTTTCAAAAAAGATTAGAAGAAATGGCCAAGCAAAGAGGAATGAAGTTGCCTAAGTAAGGTTGTAAGTTTAATTTTAAGCAGGATTTGAAATACCGGTATCCACTCCGGTTCCAATCATGCCTTCAATTTCTTTATCAATCATATACATGCCGGGTTGGGTTTCTCCAATTAATTTAATCTTATCAAGAATAGTTTTGATTAATTTTTCTTCTTCATGTTGTTCAGAAACATACCACTGTAAAAAATTATAAGTAGAATAATCCTTTTCCTGCAAACAAAGTCCAACCAATTGGTTTATCGATTTTGAAACCAATTGTTCATGTTTTAACACATCCTGAAACAAATACTTTAAGGATTTAAACTGATGAGGAACTTCTTTAATGCTTGGCGTTAATGCATGGGATCCCGAATCATTTATAAAATGAAATATCTTTAGCATGTGCATCTTTTCTTCATCGGCATGTGAATATAAAAACTTTGAAGTGCCCACATAGCCCTGCGTATCACACCATGATGCCATAGATAAATAATAAAATGAAGCATAGGCTTCAAGTGTGATTTGATTATTTAAAGCTTTTTCAATCGATTTTGAAAGCATAAGAAATTTGATTTATGTTAAACCATATTAAAAGCCCCAAAATATAAAATTTTTGTCTGTTACTTTGCATTTAAAGAGTATTTTCTATATTATTGAACTATTAAACCAAAAACAGACCTATGATCAAACACATACTTTCTGCAGCAATTATTACAATTGCACTAAGCATAAACGCTGGTGCACAGTGTACAATCGATAATTCATATACCTCAAGTGGCTATTATCCTTCAAGTTTATCTGATGCTACTGTAAATGTAGCTTATGATCAAACTGTACAAGTTGTAATTCCTAAAGACACTTTAATGTTTAACGTAAAATGGACTATCTCTAAAGTTTATATTGATTCTGTTACTGGATTACCTTCCGGTATTACATCTTCATGCAATCCTTCAAATTGTACATTTCCAGGCAACTCAAATAATTGTATTGAATTAATAGGCACTCCTACAACAACCGGTAGTTATCCTATTAAAGTATATTATAGAACCGTTATTACTGGGGCTGGTACATTTCCTGGAACTATAACTCAATATACTTTAACAGTGAATAATGTTACTAATATTGATGCTATAACAAACAACCCAGCTTCTTTAGCATTTACAAATATTATGGTACTTGGCAACAACAATAAAAATGAAGTTCAGTTTTATTCTGCTAATCCGTCAACATTATCATTTGAAGTTTATAATATGTTAGGCAATTTAATGTTCAATAAAAAAATTGAAGCCAAAGCGGGCATTAATTCAACTGATGTAAGCCTTGCCAATTTACGTCAAGGTATCTATATTTTATGTTTGTCTAATGGAAATCAAAAGATTTCGAGAAGAGTTGTAATTAACTAATCTAAAAAATAAAACTTTGAAAACCTGTTTACTGAATTAATAAAGTAAACAGGTTTTTTTATAACTAATTCTAAACCATTTTTCAATTGCTCCTTTGTCTTTAAAAGGATATTAGAAAAAATCAACAACCCTAATTTTATGAAGAATTTAAAACATTTATCATCGATTATTTTTCTTTGTTGTTCACTTAATACCGTTTATTCACAATGCAATCCTGATTTCATCTATTCTTTATTAGCCATACCCGGCATTTGGCCTGATGCCACTACCGGCATAGATGATGCTGTAGTAAATAAATCATACAGCCAAACCCTTACCGTTATTGTTCCAAAAGACACCTCAATTGATATTGCTGATTTTGGATTTCCTTTCTCACTGGTTGTACCGGTAAATGTAAGTTCTTTCACAGTTGACGGTATTGATGGCTTGCCCTCTACTTTATCTTACCAATGCAGTAATACCAATTGCGTGTATGCTACAGGAGAAACAGGATGTTTGGTTATTACCGGAACTCCCAACCAATCCATGAGTAATCAAACCTATGATTTAACTGTTAATTTAACTGTAGGAATAGATCTTTCTGATTATGGTTTAGGAGCTCAATCTTTTCCCTATCCTGCCTCAGGATATCAACTGTATGTACGCCCTAGCTCAAATGGAATCAATACAGTTAATGAGGAAGCATTGCACATAACTTCTTTTTATCAAAATAAAATAGAATTCTTCTCTCCTCAAAAAAGCAAGTATACTTTTGATTTATATGATGCACTCGGGCAAAAAGTTTATGCTATAGATATTGAAGCAATGAAAGGCTCTAATTTATTTCAATTACCTAAAACCATTCACGGTATTGTATTTTATTCAATGCATGATGATAAGAATCTTGCATCCGGAAAAATTTATCTCAATTAGTTAATCTAGTCAAATACGAAAATTAAATCCAAATTTGGAACCTTGAACTTTGAACTTACTATTCTTGGAAGCGGCTCAGCAGTACCCACTGCTAACCGAAATCCAACTGCACATTTTTTAAATTTTGGAGAAAAATTCTTTTTAATTGATTGTGGAGAAGGTACACAAATACAATTGAAACGGTACAAGCTTCGCTTTACAAGAATAAACCATATTTTTATTTCTCATTTGCATGGCGATCATTATTTTGGGCTTATTGGATTAATTTCCACACTTAATCTTTTAGGTAGAAAAAATCCATTATACATATACGGACCACCACAATTAAAGGAATTACTCGATTTTCAAATGAAACTAGCCGATCATTATATTGGCTATAAAATTGAGTTTACACCTTTATCATACGATCAATCAAAAGTGATAGTAGATGACAGGCGCTATACCGTTGAAACCATTATCCTTAAACATCGTGTTCATTGTTGTGGCTTTATTTTTAGAGAAAAATCCAAGCAAAGAAATATCATTCGAGAAAAAATTCAGCAATATCAAATCCCTCTTAAAGAAGTAGCCAATATAAAAGCCGGAGCTGATTTTTTAAGTACTGATGGAAAATTTATTTCAAACAAAGAACTTACCATTGAGCCCCCTAAGCCAAAATCTTATGCATTTTGCTCCGATACTATTTATAAAGAATCCATTATTGAACAAATTAAAAATGTAGACCTTCTCTATCATGAAGCTACTTTTCTTTCTAACCTTAGTGAATTAGCCAAACAAACGTATCATACAACAGCTGCACAAGCTGCCAATATTGCTAAAATGGCTAATGTGAAACAATTGGTAATTGGTCATTTTTCTTCACGCTATGCCTCCTTTGATGAATTTTTGCAAGAAGCTTGTCCTGTATTTGAAAATACTCAAATAGCTGCTGATGGAAAACGAATTCCATTCTAATGATAAAGATCATTCCCTACATTTTTATAATTCACAAAGTAATCCCTATATTTGTTATTTATAATCTCTCTAAATAAGAATTAATGCAAATTGACATATATATTGCTGAAAACAATTTCCTTATAAAAGAAGGATTGAAAGCCATTATTAAATCTGTGCCCGGTTTCAATTTGGTTGGAGAAATTACCAATGCTAAAAATTTTCACAAAGAATTATTAAACCTTCAGCCTCATATTATTATTCTTGATTATACCAATCCGGATGTACAATTTGATAAACTGGCCATTAAACTAAGTTTTTTACCTCAAACACGTATTTTAGCATTAACGCCCATGCATAACAGAGGGCTTATTGCATCCGCTTTGCATAAAGGTGTTTTTAGCCATATACTTTTTGAATGCGACCGACAAGAAATTATTGATGCCATTAACTTTTCAGCTAAAGGCGAGAAATTCTTTTGTGGAAAAATTATTGAATTGCTTTTAAGCGGCAGTAATGAAAGCAATATTGATGCTGTAATTTCAAAAGTAAATTGCGATCCTATTCGATTATCAGATCGAGAAATTGAAATAGTAAGGCTGGTAGCCGAAGGTTATGCAGCTAAACAAGTTGCTGATCAACTTTGTTTAAGTATTCATACAGTAAACACCCACCGTAAAAATATAATGGCCAAACTGAATGTTAATAATACTGCCGGTTTAGTCATGTATGCTATAAGAGAAAACATTATAGCTCCCAATAAGTTTTTGTTCTCCGGCATTTCTGCTGCTTAAGATTACAAAAGTATCCATTTAAAATTCTTAAGTAAAGTTCATGTTGAACTTGTTTCAGCATCTTCCTATTATAAAGATTAAATAAGTGTAATTCCTCTCTTGTTGTTGATTTTAAAAAAATCATGTAGGTTTGTTTAATAAAGCAATCTCTGCATGCAAAATAACATTCTTGTACTTTATGATTTTACCGAAATTGCAGACTATGCTTTGCATCATGCAATAAGACTTGGCAAAAATATGGGTCGCCAAGTTACACTATTACATATTATACATGCTCCACAACTAGCAATTGAAAAGAGAGACGAACATAAACAAACACAATACGAACAAGAAATTAAAAACAAATTGCATGAGGTAGTAAAGAAATTACACGAAGAGCATCAAATAAAAATTAATTATTTGGTAAAACATGGTAATATATTTACTGATATTGGAGTTTTCGAAAAAGAAGTAGAAGCCATACTTATTATTATGGGAACGCATGGTTCCAAGGGTATTCAACAATTTATTGGAAGCAATGTTGTAAGAGTTATATCGGGTTCTAATATTCCATTTATTGTAGTTCAAAAAAGCATGCCTGAAAATGGCTACAGAAAAATAATTATTCCAGTTGATTTTAGTACTGAAATAACTAGCCTCCAAAAATGGCTTATTTTATTGGCAAAAAAATACCAATCTACAGTTTATCTGTTTAACAATACCCGACCCAATCATGCTGTGCAAGAACTTATACAACAAAATGTAGAGAACATTGCTAAAGAATTACAAAATGAAAATATAAATTATACCATTAAGCAAGCTATAACAGGAAAAGAAACATTTGCAGGCCAAACAATTGAATACTCTAATGGAGTTGGAGCTAATTTGATTATGATTATCTCTAACCAAGCAAAAGGACTTAGTGATTTTTTTCTCATTCAGTATATGCAAAAAATAATTATGAATCCGTTTTCGGTTCCGGTTATGTGTGTGAATCCTGAAAATAGTTTCAATAGTTTTTAGAAAGTTTAAACATGAATTGCACGATTTTTTAAACCACATAGATACATAGAATAAAAAAGAAATGGATTTTTGTAAGCATAGTAATTTATAGCATAAGATTTAAGCATAGAAAAATAAATTTTTAACCATAGAAGAAAGGGGTTCCTGAATTTGAATCTATGTAGAGCAAAGCGCCTTATTTTAAATCATTAAATTAATTCTATTCTATGTTCCTATGTGGTTAATAATTTATAGAATCTCAATCTAAAAGTTAAAACATAAATTTGGAACTTCAAACTCCCATAGAATACCTCAAAGGCGTTGGCCCACAAAGGGCAGAAATGCTAAAAAAAGATTTGAATATTTTTACCGTTAACGATCTGCTTAGTTTTTATCCTTATCGTTACATCGATCGTACTAAAATTTATAGCATTAAAGAAATTACGCCAGATTTACAATATGTACAACTGAAAGGAAAAATAATTTCTTTTGAAATGTTAGGCCAAAAGCAAGGCAAAAGACTCGTTGCAAAATTTCAAGATGAAAGTGGGATAATTGATTTGGTTTGGTTTCAGGGAGCAAAATGGATTCAAGAAAGTTTAAAACCTGAAATGGAAGTAATCATTTTAGGTAAGCCAAGCATTTTTAATGGTAAATACAATATTGCCCATCCTGAAATTGAAAATGTTTCTACCACTACCCAGCCAATAGGCTTTAAAGCACTTTACCATGCAACCGAAAAATTAAAAAACAGAGGCATTGATAGTAAAACCATTTCAAGAATGGTAAAACTCGCTTTACAAAACACCACTGGAGGAATACGAGAAACACTTTCAAATGACATTATTGAAAAACTCGGTTTTCCTAAAAGAGAAGATGCCTTACATTATATTCACATTCCGGAAAATGCTCAGCAGTTCACGAAAGCTCAATACCGGCTCAAATTTGAAGAACTATTCTTTTTACAGCTAAAAATTCTAAGACAAAAAATACACAGAAAAAAAAATATTGTAGGATTTAATTTTTCAACCGTTGGATTTTATTTTAATGAATATTATCAAAAACATTTGCCCTTTCAATTAACCAATGCGCAAAAAAAAGTAATAAAAGAAATTCGGGCTGATATGGGATCGGGCAAGCAAATGAATCGCTTGTTACAAGGTGATGTAGGCTGTGGAAAAACAATGGTTGCCTTATTAATTATGCTTATTGCCATTGATAATGGTTACCAAGCAAGTTTAATGGCCCCCACCGAAATTCTTGCCACACAACATTGGGAAAATATTGCTCCCATGCTTGCAAAATTAAATTTGAATGTTGGTTTGCTTACCGGTTCAACAAAAAAGAAAGAGAGAATTAAAATACACGAAGCCATTGCCAACGGACAAATGCATATTCTTATTGGCACACATGCATTGCTTGAAGATACCGTACAGTTTCATAATATTGGTTTAACCGTTATTGATGAACAACATCGTTTTGGTGTGGCGCAACGCGCTAAAATGTGGAAAAAAAATACCACTCCACCCCACATGCTCGTAATGACAGCCACACCTATACCGCGTACACTTGCCATGACATTGTATGGAGATCTTGATGTTTCTATCATTGATGAACTGCCACCAGGCCGTAAACCCATTAAAACCATTCATTCATTTGAATCGAGCCGATTAAGAATGAATGGCTTTATGAAAGAACAAATTAAACAAGGGAGACAAGTTTATATTGTTTACCCACTTATTGAAGAATCAGAAGCTTTAGATTACCAAAACCTCATGCAAGGTTATGAAACTATTTTTCGTGAATTTCCTTTACCTGAATACAAAGTAAGTGTTGTGCACGGCAGAATGAAAGCTGCAGATAAAGATTTTGAAATGCAACGTTTCATTAAAGGAGAAACAAATATTATGGTTGCTACTACCGTAATTGAAGTAGGTGTAAATGTTCCCAATGCAAGTATCATGATTATTGAAAGTGCGGAACGTTTTGGCTTATCACAATTGCATCAGTTGCGAGGCCGTGTTGGGCGTGGTGAATACGAATCGTATTGTGTGCTCATGACTTCTTATAAATTATCTGCCGAATCAAAAGTAAGAATGGAAACCATGGTGCGCACCAATGATGGCTTTGAAATTGCAGAAGTTGATTTAAAATTGCGAGGCCCCGGAGATATTGCAGGCACACAACAAAGTGGAATTTTAGATCTTAAGATTGCTGATTTGGTTAAGGATGTTCAAATTTTACATCTTGCTCGCCAATATGCTTCAGAAATACTCGAAACTGATCCCCTGCTTCAACATCCTAAACATGCTAACATGCAAGAGCACTTATCTACACTAGGTGAAAGAAAAATTAATTGGAGTAGGATTAGTTAAGAGATATCAATTTTAATCATTTGTTTAAAATACTTGTTTAAATACAAAATAAATTCATAATTTTGCTTCATAAATATTTTTTTGAAGCAATTGAAAAACAGTTCTACAGAAGAAAAAATAAAAACCGCTGCTCGAAAGTTATTCATGCAAAAGGGCTATGTAGCTACTAAAACGCGTGATATTGCTAAAGAAGCCGACATTAATCTCGCCTTGTTAAATTATTACTTTAGAAGTAAAGAAAAATTGTTTCAGATCATTATGATGGAACATTTACAATTTTTTAAACAAGGCATTGTACCGGTAATCAATGATAAAAATACCAGCCTTGAAGAAAAATTTGAATCTTTTATTAGCAGTTATATTGATTTACTAATCCAACAGCCGGACATTCCTCTTTTTATTTTAAATGAGATTAGAAATAACCCCGATCAGTTTATGAAAATAGGATTGCGAGATGAATTAGCAAAATCTTATTTCATGAAACAATTAAATAAAGTATTGCAATCAAAAAGCAAATCTATTGAGCCCTTTCATGTAATGGTAAGCATGATGGGCTTAACGGTATTTCCATTTATAGTAAGCCCCATGTTAAAAAATGTGGGCAAAATAAATCAATTACAGTTTAATGCATTAATGGAAGAAAGAAAAACTTTGATCCCTAAATGGATGAATGCTATTATACAATCAAAATAAAGATAAACTTTATGTTTAAAATTAAGGGCAGGTCTAAAAATTACAATCTGTGTCCCTCTCTTAGAGAGGGATTAAGGGAGAGGAAACAAAAAAATACAATTTTTAGACCTGTCCTTAAATTCGGAATACTTTCAGTCGGTTTATTTTTAATTTACATCAATTTGTATTCTCAAAACACTTCTCTTTCAATTGAAGAGTGTTACAGTTTGGCTGAAAAAAATTATCCCATGGCCAAACAAATGGAATTGATTCAAAAAAGCAATGATTTTTCTATCGATAATATTTCTAAAGGAGTTTGGCCACAAGTAAGCTTAAACGGGCAAGCTACTTACCAATCAGACGTTACTTCAATACCCATTACTATTCCTGGTTTTACTTTTACTCCATTGCCTAAAGATCAGTATAAAGTTTATGGAGAAATCAATCAATCCTTAACGGATATTATAACGGTAGCCCAACAAAAGAAATTACAAAACACCAATTCAAGCATTCAACAAGAAAATTTAGAAGCTGATTTATACAAACTAAAAGATAGAATCAATCAATTATTTTTTGGAGCGCTCTTAATAGAAGAACAATCGGCACAAAATGAATTGTTCAAAAAAGATATTCAAGTGGTTATTGATAAAATAAATGCCGCTATTAAAAATGGTGTTGAATTTCACAGCTCACTTGATAAAATGAAGGCAGAATACCTTAAAGCAAATGAAAGGAGTATTGAATTAAATGCGTCCCGTAAAGCCTATCTTGATATGCTTAGCCTCTTTATTAATCAAACATTAACAGAAAATACAACATTACAAAAACCCGGTATGCCTAAACTATCGAGTGGTATTAATAGGCATGAATTAGCAGCAATAGAACTTCAAAGAAATAGCTACGGTATTCAAAAGAAATTATTGGTTACCAAAAGCATTCCCAAATTGAGTTTATTTTTTCAAGGAGGTTATGGACAACCTTCTCCCTTAAACATGCTGTCGAAGGAATGGAAATCATACTACATAACAGGACTAAGATTCAATTGGAATTTATCTACTTATTATTCTCTTAAAAAAGATGTGCAGATTATTTCACTTACTGACGAATTATTAGACGTTCAAAAAGAAACTTTTTTATTAAACACCAATATTACTTTAAAGCAACAAAATGCTGAAATAGATAAATTAAGTGAACTTATAAAAACAGATGATGAAATTATTGCACTCAGAACTTCTGTAAAAAACACTTCAAATATTCAACTTGAAAATGGAATTATTACTGCCAATGATTATTTAAGAGAAGTAAATGCCGAAGACCAAGCCAAACAAAATCGCTTGCTTCATGAAATGCAATTATTAATGGCGCAATACAATTATCAATTTACAGCAGGAAATTAAATTGGTTGTTGGTTTTTCGTTATTAGTTGTTAGTAAAAAATAAAAAAATTTAATTATAAATTATTTATGAGATACTTCACATCAAATTCTAAAAAACACCTTAGCTATCAGCTAACAGCTATCAGCCAACAGCTACCAGCCAATAGCTATAAGCTAGCAGCAATATTATTAAGCACCTTCTTAATTTCCTGCAATAATAACAATAATCAATTTGATGCATCAGGAACATTTGAGGCTGATGAAACCATTATTTCGGCTGAAACTTCAGGTACCATAAAGCAATTTGATATTGCAGAAGGGCAAACATTAAACGCAGGAACTTTTATTGGATATATTGATAGTGTTCAATTGTATTTAAAAAAGAAACAATTGGAAATGCAAATTCAATCCGTATTGAGTCAAAAACCCAATATTTCAACACAATTAGGCGGAATAGAAGTGCAATTAGATGCTGCAAAAGTTGAACAACAACGTATAGCCAATCTAGTAAAAGCAAATGCCGCTACGCAAAAACAATTAGATGAAGTAAGTGCACAAGTTGAAGTAATCAAAAAACAAATGGAGGCTCAGCAATCAACACTGGGTATAACATCATCAAGTATTACAGAACAAACCTCTCCAATAAAGGTGCAAATTGAACAATTAAACGATCAATTGGCAAAATGCAAAATTGTAAATCCTGTTACAGGAACTGTACTTGCAAAATATGCAGCAAACAATGAAATGGCAGTACAAGGCAAGGCCCTTTATAAAATTGCAGACATTTCCTTGCTTACGTTAAGGGCTTACATAAGCGGCACACAGCTTTCACAAATTAAAATTGGTCAAGCAGTAAAAGTATTTATTGATACGGATGCAAAAAACTATAAAGAATATCCTGCAGAAATTTATTGGATTTCCGATAAATCAGAGTTTACCCCTAAAACCATTCAAACCAAAGACGAAAGAGCAAACTTGGTTTATGCAATAAAAGTGAGAGTGAAAAATGATGGCTTTTTGAAAATTGGAATGTACGGAGAAGTGAAGTTTTAATAGCCAATTGCTCTTGGCTGCTAGCATTTAGCTAAAAGCCAGAAGCTAACAGCACAGCTAGATAATGGTAGAACTAAAAAACATAAAAAAAACATACAACAAAGGAAGCATTATTGCAGTAGAAGATATTTCTTTTAATGTAGATAAGGGAGAATTATTTGGTTTAATTGGCCCTGATGGAGCCGGTAAAACAAGTATATTTAGAATGCTTACTACGCTTATGATTCCTGATTCAGGAACAGCAAGCGTAAACGGCTTTGATATAGTAAAAGAGTATAAAGCCATTAGAAATTGCGTAGGTTATATGCCCGGTAAATTTTCTCTCTACCAAGATTTAACGGTTGAAGAAAATCTTAGTTTTTTTGCAACCATTTTTGGAACAACTATAAAGGAAAATTACGATTTAATAAAAGACATTTACGTTCAAATTGAACCTTTCAAAAAAAGAATGGCCGGGAAACTTTCCGGTGGAATGAAACAAAAATTGGCTTTATCCTGTGCTTTAATTCATAAGCCAACCGTTCTTTTTTTAGATGAACCTACTACAGGTGTTGATGCTGTTTCGAGAAAAGAATTTTGGGCAATGCTAAAAAAATTAAAACAACAAGGCATTACCATTATCGTTTCTACACCTTATATGGATGAAGCCATTTTATGCGATAGAATTGCGCTTATTCAGGCAGGAAAAATTTTATCACTCGACACTCCTGAAAAAATAGTTACTAATTTTCAGGATAAATTATATGCTGTAAAAGCAAATAACACTTATAAACTTTTAACTGATCTCAGAAAATTTTCATTAACCAATTCTTGTTTTGCATTTGGAGAATATTTGCATGTTACTTTTTCTGAAAATATTTCAGAAAATACAGTTACAGCATATCTTGAAAAGCTAGGACATACAAACATTGAATTCAAAACAACCATACCAACCATTGAAGATTGCTTTATTAAACTGATAACCTCTCCCTAACCCTCTTCGAAGGAGAGGGAATAAAAGGAATTTGCAAAGTATGGTGAAAATAAAAAAGGGCTGTGTAATTAAAAAAGAAAAAAATTGTTCGATTCAATAGTATGGCAGAAACCGTAATAAGAACAGAAAAATTAACAAAACGCTTTGGCGATTTTGTGGCGGCTCATGAACTTACTTTTGAAGTTGATAAAGGTGAAATATTTGGTTTTTTAGGAGCCAATGGCGCTGGTAAAACAACCGCTATGCGCATGCTCTGTGGACTTTCAATTCCTACTTCGGGCAAAGCAATGGTAGCTGGTTTTGATGTTTTTACTCAGCCTGATGAAATTAAAAAGAATATTGGTTACATGAGTCAAAAATTTTCATTGTATGAAGATTTAACGGTTTCTGAAAACATAAAATTCTATGCGGGTATTTACGGACTAAGCATCAAACAAATAAAACTAAAAACAGAAGAACTCTTAACAGAACTTTCTTTAAAAAACGAAGCCAAAGTATTGGTAAGTGAATTACCCTTGGGATGGAAACAAAAACTTTCTTTTTCAGTTGCTCTTGTGCACCAACCCAAAGTTGTTTTTTTAGATGAACCAACAGGAGGTGTTGATCCTGTTTCTCGAAGAAATTTTTGGGATTTAATTTATTATGCAGCCGATAAAGGAGTAACTGTTTTTGTAACCACTCACTATATGGATGAAGCAGAATATTGTAATCGGGTTTCCATTATGGTTGATGGTGTAATTGCAGCTTTAGATAGTCCAACCAATTTGAAAAAACAATTTTCATCGGATAGCATGGATGATGTGTTTTATAAAATTGCAAGAGGAGCAAAAAGAAGCGAATAATTAATTGTCAATGGATAATTGACAAGTGACAATGATGAATTGATAATTAATTTTATGGAGAAAAGAGAAAATCCAGTTGCCACTAAATCATATGGTTTTGCTTTGAGTATTGTTAAAATGTATAAATATATTATAAATGAGCATAAAGAATATGTTCTATCAAAACAGGTATTGAGAAGCGGAACAGCCATTGGGGCATTAATCAAAGAAGCTGAACATGCACAGTCAAAAGCTGACTTTATAAATAAAATGAATATTGCATTAAAAGAAGCGAACGAAACTGAATATTGGTTAATGCTATTACATGACAGTAATTATATTGATAAAAATGAATTTACTATTATTAATGAGAAGTGTAGTGAGCTTATTCGTTTACTAATTAGCATTGTAAAAACATCAAAGCAAAATTTATATAAATAATATGTTTACACCATTAATTGTCCATTATCCATTTTCAATTGTCAATTTCTAACAATGAAGCAGCTATTTACATTTGTAAAAAAAGAATTCTTGCATGTTTTTCGTGACAAGAAAACATTGTTGATGCTATTTGGCTTACCCATTACTCAAATAGTATTATTTGGCTTTGCCTTATCAAACGAAATAAAAAATTCGAAAGTGGTTATTTGCGATTATTCAAATGATGCTGTAACAAAACAAATTATTGAAAAAATTCAAGCAAGTAAATATTTCGATATTACAGAAAAAGTGTACGGCAGAGATGAAATAGAAAAGACGTTTAAAAAGGGAGAAGTAAAAATGGCAATTGTATTTCCTGCCCATTTTGCTGATGATTTATTGCATTCAAACAAAGCGCAAATACAAGTAATAGCAGATGCATCTGACCCAAACACAGCAACAGCTTTAAAAAATAACGTGAGTTCTATTATTAATGATTATAGCGCAAGTATTGGAGCAAGAAGCATTATGCCTATGCAAATTGTTCCTGAAGTACGCATGTTGTATAATCCAGAATTAAAAGGAGCGCCCAATTTTGTTCCCGGTGTAATGGCATTGGTATTAATGTTGGTTTGCACCATGATGTCGTCAATAGCAATTGTAAAGGAAAAAGAATTAGGCACCATGGAAATTCTTTTAGTATCTCCCTTTAAACCTATTATCATTATTATCTCTAAACTAATGCCATATCTGCTTATTTCAGTTTTTAACTTCGGTATTATTCTTATTCTCAGTTCAACATTATTAGGCTTAGAAATTAAAGGAAGCATATTTTTATTATTTGCGGCCGCTACATTATTTATTGTTACATCGCTTGCTATTGGCTTACTAATTTCTACAGGTGCTAAAACACAACAAGCAGCCATGATGACTTCATTAATGGGAATGATGCTACCTACTATGCTATTAACCGGCTTTATGTTCCCAATTGAAAATATGCCCTTGCCCATGCAATTGCTTTCTAATATAGTTCCATCAAGATGGTTTTTTGTGATTATAAAAAATGTAATGCTTAAAGGCTTGGGCTTTGCTACTGTATGGAAAGAAATGTTGATTTTATTTTCAATGAGTATATTTCTCTTAAATATAAGTTTAAGGAAATTTAAAATTCGTCTCGAATGAGGACATTATTATTTTTATTAGAAAAAGAATTTAAACAGATATTTCGGAACAAGGGAATTATCCGTACTATTTTTATAGCACCGGTAATTCAACTTATTTTAATGCCATTGGCAGCAGATTTTTCCGTTAAAAATATCAATTTAGCTGTAGTAGATCATGATCATTCAACTTATTCTCAAATATTAATTAATAAAATTACCGCTTCTGGTCATTTTAAAATTGCTGCTTACAATGCTTCTTATAAAGAAGCTCTTACTACAATAGAACAAGACAAAGCAGATTTGGCACTTGAAATTCCTGAACATTTTGAAAGAAATTTAGTAAGAGAAAATTATCAAAAAGTATATGTTGCCATAAATGCAATTGAAGGAACAAAAGCAAGTTTAGGAGGAGGCTATTTGGCTAGCATTATTAATAGTTTCAATGCCGATATCAGATTAAAATGGATACAACCAGATCACATCTCCCCTAGCCCAACCATTGGCATTACTGCCACAAATTGGTACAATATATTTTTAGATTTTCATCTTTTTATTGTACCGGGCATATTGGTGACCTTGCTTACTGCAATGGGCTCTATGCAAGCTGCATTTAATATTGTTCAAGAAAAAGAAAGAGGAACCATAGAGCAGATAAATGTTACTCCCATTAAAAAGCACATTTTTATTTTAGGAAAACTAATTCCGTTTTTAGTGCTAAGCACGGTAATATTTACGATTGGTTTATTAGTGGCGCGAGTCTTTTATGGCATTATTCCTGTTGGAAGCTTTGTAGTACTCTACGGATCATTAATCATTTATTTATTTGCCATGCTAGGTTTAGGTTTGCTTATCTCCACCTATTCAGAAACACAACAACAAGCCATGTCGCTCTCTTTCTTTTTCATCAACGTATTTAACATGATGAGTGGTTTATTTACATCAGTTGATAGTATGCCGGCTTGGGCACACACGGTTATTCAAACATTTCCTTCTACCCATTTTATAATTATTATGAGAATGGTTGTACTTAAGGGAAGTGGCTTTGGTGATATTACCTATCACCTAGCTGCCATGTTTATTATTGGACTAATTTTTAATACATGGGCAGTATTGAATTATAGGAAAACTACTTAAGAGCTGTTTCAATTATCTCCTCTAACCCAACTTTACTCTGCTCACCACTTAACATATTTTTCAAAGTAAATTTGCCAGATTGCATTTCTTCTGACCCAATTAATAATACATAAGGAATTTGTTTGGCATTGGCATAATCTAGCTGTTTTTTCATTTTAGCTGCATCAGGATATAATTCGGCTTTTATGCCTGCCTTGCGAATTTGATGAAGAACAGAAAGACAATATTTAGCTTCCGCTTCTCCAAAGTTTACCAACATTACTTTTGTTGATTGTTGTGCTGTATTCGGAAATAATTTTAATTCTTCTAAAACCTCATAAATACGATCAGCCCCAAATGAAATTCCGACACCGGATAAATTGGGCAGGCCAAATATTCCCGTTAAATCATCATAACGGCCACCACCACAAATACTGCCCATCTGAGCATTATTTACTTTTACTTCAAAAATAGCTCCTGTATAATAATTTAATCCACGCGCCAATGTAATGTCAAGCTCTAGCTTAGCCGTTTGCAGGCCATTTATGTTAACATATTCAACTATTTTTCTGATTTCTTCAATACCTTTTTTCCCAATTTCAGATTGAGAAAATAATTGATCGAGTACATTTAGTTTTTCTTCATTTGTTCCACTAATATTTATTAATGGTTGCAATTTATCTATTGCTTGTTGAGATAATCCTTTTGTAACCAATTCTTCTTTTACTTTATCTACACCAATTTTATCAAGCTTATCAATAGCTACAGTGATATCAATAATTTTATCAGGCTCCCCAATTATTTCTGCAATGCCACTTAATATTTTTCTATTGTTTAATTTAATGGTAAAGTCACTCAATTTAAATTCAGTTAGCACTTCATCAAAAATATGAATCAAATCGCTCTCATTCATTAATGAAGTACTTCCAATTACATCAACATCACATTGGTAAAATTCTCTGAAACGGCCTTTTTGCGGCCTGTCTGCTCTCCACACCGGTTGTATCTGGTATCTCTTAAAAGGAAAATGAATTTCATTTTTATGCATCACTACATAACGCGCAAAAGGAACAGTTAAATCATAACGTAATGCCTTTTCAGTTATATCAGAAATTTTAAAATTTTCATTTTTCGTTTTAGGTAAGATATCACCACTATCTAAAATTTTAAAAATAAGCCTATCCCCTTCTTCTCCATATTTACCCATTAGGGTATCAAAGTTTTCCATTGTAGGCGTCTCTATTGGAAGAAAGCCATATTTCTCAAAAACTACTTTAATAGTATTGAAAATATAATTGCGTTTGTTCATTATCTCCGGTGAAAAATCGCGAGTACCTTTGGGTATTGATATGTTTGGTTTCATTTTAGTTCGAGGCTATAAAGTTTAATGTTCAAAGTTTTAAAGTTCAAAGTTAAGTATACCTTCAATTTAATCATGTTTTTTGGCAGAAATTTAATAATTTAGAGTTTATTAAATATAAACCCAAGATACCATGAGCTTAATTAGCAAACTAAGTCCCCTTACGCAAGCAAATTTATTTTTACAAGTATTTGGGTTTACCAAAGTACCCATGATTTTTTATTGCAGGCCAAGGGTTCTTGAACTCAATGAAAAAAGAGCGGTAATTAAAATTCCTTATGGCCGAAGAACCAAGAATCATTTAAACAGCATGTATTTTGGCGCTTTATGTGTAGGTTCTGATATTGCAGGCGGTATGATTGCCATGTACATCATGAATAAGAAAAAACTAAAACTTTCATTGGCATTTAAAGATTTAAAAGTAGAATTTCTTAAACGACCTGAAACAGACGTGTATTTTACTTGCGAGGATGGGGATAAAATAAGTGAGATGATCCGTAAATCAATAGAAACAGGCGAGAGAATTAATGAACCGGTATTTATTAAGGCCAGCATTTCTCCTGAACCTAATGCCGAAGCATACGCTACTTTTGTTCTTACCTTATCATTAAAGGATGTTAGTAAACGAAAATAATTCTAATAATACCATAATAATTGGTGCAGGTCCTGCCGGTTTAGCGGTTGCAGCAAGATTAAAAAAAGCCAATATTACATTTATTATGCTTGAGCAAAGCAATAATGTGGGCAATAGTTGGCATAATCATTATGATAGGTTGCATTTACATACTGTACAAAAATATTCAACACTACCTTTTGTAGATTTCCCAAAAGATTATCCATTTTATGTGCCTCGACAAAAACTTGTTGAGTACATGGAGAATTACGCTAAACAATTCAATATTCAAGCAAAATTTAATCAAGAGGTTATTTCTGTAAAAAAGGAGAATGGTAAATGGATTACAAAAACTCAAACTGGGGAAATATTTTCTTCTTACAATGTTGTTGTAGCTACAGGTATTAACAGAAAACCATTCTTCCCTTCTTGGGAAGGAATAGAAAATTTTAAAGGCAAAATTGTACATAGCAAATATTACAAAAACGGAAAAGATTATAAAGGAAAAAAGGTTTTAGTAATTGGCATGGGAAATACAGGAGCAGAACTTGCTATTGATTTGTATGAACATGGAGCTATTCCATTTATTTCAGTGAGAGAAAATGTGAATCTTATTCCTAGAGATTTTATTGGATTGCCTTGCCAAACTTCGGCTTTTATGTTATCCAAATTTCCTAATTGGATGGGAGATTTTATTGGATTAAGGGTTCGAAATATCTCTTTTGGAGATTTATCTCCATACGGTTTAAAACTTAGACAAAAAGCTCCGCTGGCACAAGTACGTGAAGAAGGAAAAGTGCCCGTTATTGATATTGGCACAGTTGATTTAATTAAAAAGGGGCAAGTAAAAGTACTGCCCGGAATAAAGAAATTTTCTCAAGACAGTATTTTATTTTTTAATAACGAAGAAATAAAATTAGATGCAGTTCTTGTTTGTACGGGTTATAAATCAAATATTACAGATTTTATTGAAGACGCAGAATCAATAATTGATGCTGATGGAAACCCAAAGGAAATATGCAGTAGCAATAAACATAAAGGTTTGTATTTTCTTGGTTTTGATCCCAGAGTAAATGGAGTACTTTGGAGTATTAAAAAAGATTCTGAAATAATTGTTGACGAAATTCTAAAAAAACAATAAATAAACTCAAAGTGTTTCCATCCCCCTTAATTATGAAAATCAAAAAAAATTACGTCCTCATTTTATTATTGATATTAAGTACTAGTGCCCATGGACAAATGATGCAATTAGATACTAATTTATACGAAACTACTACCTCAGCAAAAGTGAGCACATGGCTTAAACAATTAAAACTTACTCCAGGTAGCGGCCATATTTCTATTTTAAGTGGATTAGGAATTCAACTGATGCAAATGAATGTTCGCGAATATATTGACTCATTTGGAGTGTCGGCCTATTACAGCAACACTTCTATGATAACCAAAGATTTAAAAATGGCAGGAATGAATCTCCGCAAATGTTTTTTAAATGCAAGACGAGGAGGTGTAAATTTTGTTCGTGGTTCTGCAACTATGGCTTGGGGAGCTTTAGAACCTAGCGAAGGCGATTACCATTTTGAATATATTGATACCACAGTAAAAATTGCAGGCTTATGTGGCATAAATGTTTTGGGAACTATAATTCCTTATGCCGATTGGAGTATGACTTGTACTCCAGTTGATACAGGCTGTTCTATTTTTACCGGTGGCGGAGATTTCTTCTTTTTAAATGAAGGTAGATCTGGCCCCATGTGTGATTCAGATACTACAGCCTATTATAATTTTGTAGAAAAAATTGTTGAGCGATATGATGGAGATGGTATTGATGATATGCCCGGACTTACTCTTCCGGTATTGGTTTGGGAGTTTGGTAATGAAGTTGAATCATTTTGTGGAAATTATGATCCGGATAACTATTTACGTGATTTAGATATTACACGTAGGGCAATAAATGAAGCTTGTAGCAATTGCCAACTTACCAATGGAGGTGCGCTTGAAATTTCTGATATGGTAACAGATACTGCTTTTTGGCAAAAAGTAATTACCGATGGTCACCAAAATATAGATTTTGGAAATATTCATTTTAATATTGGCAAATTTACTTACCCTTTCCCCTATACAACCTTTAAAGAAAATGTGGATCGTTTTCAAAATGCATTGACCTCTGTTGGAGAAAAAACAGATACTTGGGTTACTGAGTGGGGTATATATTCCGGCTCTCAAAACAACCAGCCTTATATCTCAGAAGAAGAGCAAGCCTCTATCTATACAAAATTATATTGTTGGTCGATAGCGAATCATTTAACAAATTATTTTTACGATTTACAAGGCACTTCAGATAATGGTATTGGATCTTCAGCATTATTAGAAAATATTTCGGGATCAGATTCGGTTAAAGCCAGATTGTTTTTTTATACGCAAAAATTATATGAATCTAAATTTAGAGATGCCGATTCTGCGCTTATATTTTTATTTGATACCAATAGTTTTAATTCTGGAGGAATTAAAATCTACAAAAAAACTGCTACATATTATGTTATTTGGGGAGTAAGTAATTTACCTTCAGATATTAGTGGCGTAAAAGTTGTAACCGACATCTATGGAAACGCAGATACGGTAGATGTATCTACACTAACTTTACCTCTTAGTTCAAATCCAATAATTATAGAAGACAAAGAAGAAAGTAGTATTACCGAAAATAATGCAAATAAAATTCACGTTTCTCTTTGTCCTAATCCAATGCATTTGTCGGCTACTTTAAAAATTGATCAAAATAATTTTAATAATAACGAAGAACAAGAATTTGTGTTATATGATTTGTTAGGAAAGGAAGTGTTGAAAAGAAAATTAGAAAAACAGGAAACACTCATTAATAGAGAAAATTTACAAAACGGAATGTATATTTATCAAATAAAGAATAATGATGCTATTATAGCAAGTGGTAAAATAAGTGTTGATTAAATTAATAGGGTTCTATCTTGATAAAAGAAATTTTCAAAACTTTTTATTCACTATGGAATTTCATTCTTTCTGCCATAGGTAAAAGATCGAATTGGGTTTTACTTTTCCTTTTATTATTTTCGGCTAATTGCTTTGCCTATCAATTAAGGGGAGTAATTACAGACGAATTCAATAATCCCATTCCCTATGCTAGTGTTTATGTTAATCAAACAACATATGGCGTTTCATCCAATTTAAATGGGGAGTATACATTGGAATTAAAAAACGGAACATATGAGGTTGTATTCAATAGCATTGGATTTGAAAAAAAAATTATACCATTTACTATTCAAAATAAAAATGAAGAATTAAATATAAAATTAAACAATGTCATTACTGAACTTCAAGAAATTGCCATCTCAGATGATAGAAAAGATCCTGCCTATGAAGTAATCAAAAATGCCATTGATGCCCGAAATAAATTCAAATATCCTGAAAAAATATATAGTTGTAATGCCTACATAAAATCATCTCTTGAAAAAGAAGAAAAAAATAAAAATGCAAAGAATGATAGTATTAAAGCTGACACTGTTCTTACAAAAGAAAAAATGAATTTTGTTGAATCGTATTCAACGGTTTATTATGAACCACCTTATTATACAAAAGAAGTAAAAACGGCATACAAAGATTTTTCGGAAAAATTTAAAAGTAATTTTCAAATCAGTGTTTCATCAAATAATGGAAGCCGACATACAGATTTTGTAAATAATAATTTATTTAAACTGCACATCTCAAATGCTGATTTTAATTTTTATGATAACAATATTAATATTCCTGTATTAGGATCCAATCCATTTGTATCACCTTTAAGCAGCTTTGCTTTTTTATCCTACAATTATCACCTTGAAGAATATTTTAAAGAAGGAAATTTGATGATTAATAAAATACTAGTAAGACCTAAAAGAAGCGGAGGCGCTTTATTTAGCGGCTATATTTATATTGTTGATGGCCTCTGGTGTATTAAAAGTATTGATCTTACTATCGATCCTGCTTCATTATTACTATTCAATCACTTTAAAGTGATACAAGAATACAGCAATATTATTGATAGTACATGGACTTTAGCTCATGAAGAGTTTTTTTATAATTCAAAGGAGACCAGTAAAACCATTCTTGGCAATACTTATATTAATTATTCTAATTACAATTTGCATCCAGATATTTCAAAAAACTTTTTTAATAATGAACTTTCGTCTATTACTGATGATGCCTATGAAAAGGATACTTTATTTTGGCAACAAATTAGACCCATCACTTTAAAAACAGAAGAATTAAAATTTGTTACCAAAGAAGATAGTATTGAAAACTATCACAAAAGTCCAAAATATTTAAAAGAACAAGACTCTATTGTAAACCATCATAAATTTTGGGATTATGTTTTTAATCTCGATTTTCAAAACAGTTTCAGAAAACAATACATCAGTATTACCGGACTTTTGCTTTCTGCCAATCCACTTGGAATTGGTGGCTACCGACAAACTTTTCACATGGAATACAGAAAGGAATTTTCTAAAGCTTATAAACTAGAAACTGAAGGGAAATTAAATTATGGTTTTGCAAATAAAGATTTAAAAGGAAATATACGAGTCTCGTTTATTTATTTACCAAAACATTTTGCCAGACTTCATGCATCGTACAGAAACGAATATGATTTTGTTAATTCTTATGAAGCCCTATCAACCACTTTCAGTTTGAGCAATTATATTAATGTAATTGGCTATACATTAGGACATGAAATTGAAATAGCAAATGGATTGTTTTTAGATGTGGAAGGAGATTATGCGAACAAACAATCTATTTCAGGAATAAAATATGATTCTTGGTTTAACTTTTGGTCGAACGGCTTGTTTAAATCAGCGAATACCCCAATTGATTTTGAAGGTTACGAGCAATTATTAATGAACATTACGTTCAAGTATACTTTTGGTCAAAAATATTATACCGAGCCTTATAAAAAAGTTATTGTAGGAAGTAAATTTCCAACCATTGCTATAAATTATCGAAAAGGGATAAAGGGGGTTCTCAACAGTGTTGCCGACTTTGATTTTCTTGAAATGCATATTTGGGATAATTTTAAAATTGGTACTTGGGGGCAATCAAAATTCAATGTTTATGTGGGAGAATTTCTTAATAATAAAAGCGTACTATTTACAGAAGATAAATTTTTCAGAGGTTCTGATAATTACTTTTTCTCCGATCCATTAAATTCATTTCAATTACTGGGGCCTTCTATTCATACATCTAATCCGTATTTGCAAGCTCATTATCTACATCGCTTTAATGGCGTTTTATTAAATAAAATTCCTCTGGTAAAATTATTGCGTTTGCAAGAAGTAGTTGGTGCAGGCGCATTGTTTATTCAAGACAATCATTTTAGGCATGCAGAAGCTTATACAGGCTTAGAAAAAATATTTAAAATAAAACGTCAGTTATTTAGAATTGGATGCTACTATTCCCTTGCCGATAGCAATTATTCAAACCTAAGCGGCCAAATTAAATTCGGCATTGATTTTTATGATTCGTTTAGAAATTCTTGGACGTATTAATATTCAATATGCCATTCTCTCAAAAAACTGTACTTTTGTAAACATGAAGAAACTATTGTTTATAAGCTATTTGCTTTTAATTGTGTTTATCAAAAATTTACAAGCTCAAAAAGCTGTTGAAACAGATACCATTTCAATTCCTTTATTTAGTGCACATTTACAAATGCAATTACCGGGTGGTGATTTAACCAATCGTTTTGGTTATAATGCGGCTGTTGGAGGAACTTTCACTTACAAAACCAATAAAAACTGGATGTGGAGTTTTGAAGGTAATTTTATGTTTGGCAATCAAATAAAAGAAAACAATATACTATTGAGTATTGGTACAAGCGATAGCAATATTATTGGCTCTAACGGACAACTTATCCAAGTTCGCTTATTAGAAAGAGGCTTTTCATTTATGGGCAAGGGAGGGAAATTATTTCCTGTTTGGGGACCTAACAAAAATTCAGGATTAACATTATTAGGAGGTATTGGATTTCTACAACATAAAATACTAATTGAAAATTTAGGAGATTATTTGCCTCAACTCAGTGGTGATTATTTAAAAGGTTATGATCGTTTATCAAATGGTTTAGCTCTATCTCAATTTATAGGCTATTATTATTTTGGAAATAAAGGAAGAGCTAATTTTTATGTTGGCTTGGAATGTACCGAAGCATTTACCAAAAACCGCAGAGGATATAACTATGATTCAATGAGCTATGATACCGCCAATCGTTTAGATTTATTATATGGATTAAAGTTCGGATGGTTTATTCCTATCAATAAAAAAGCACCGGATAAATATTATACGAAATAGTTGTTCGTTTTTCGTTGTTAGTTATTAGTGTAAAACACTATGGTATCTATATCTTTTAATATAAAATTGCAATCCCCTTTTACTAACAACCAATAACTAACAACCAATAACTAAATAAAATGGCATTCAAAAACGTTGACTACAAACCCTACAAAGGCACCAATGCCTGGCGAAAAATTACCATTGGCACTTGGCCTTATTTAGGTGATCCGTCTATTTATGGATGGGTTGATATTGATGCCGATGGTGTAATTGAAACATTAAAGCATTACCAAGATCAAAATATAAAATTATCTCCAACAACTATTACGGCTAAAGCAGTAGCGGTGGCAATTGCCTCTTACCTTCCGGTTAATGGAGTTGTACGTTTGGGTAGAATTTACCAACGCAAAAGTGTAGATATTTTTTTACAAGTTGCACCAGACGGTACCGGAGAAAACCTCTCAGGAATTACCATTCGCGATTGTGATAAAAAATCATTACTTGAAATTCATAATGAAATAAAAGAAAAAGCAGGCCGTATTAAAGCGGGCGATGATAGAGAATTTGAAAAAGTAAGAAAAACAATGGATCTCGTCCCGGGCTGGATGATGAGCAAATTTTTAAAATTTATTAGTTTTCTTCAATACGGTTTAAATTTTTGGTCACCACTCATGGGTAGTCCACGCGATGGTTTTGGCAGCGCCATGGTAACTTCTGTGGGCATGCTGGGCTTACAAAGAGGCTTTGCGCCATTAGTACCCTATTCACGTTGCCCAATTGTTATTACAGTAGGTAAAATTGAACAAAAACCAATTGTTAAAAATGGGAAAATTGAAGTAGGAGAAATTTTACCTATATGCGCCACCATGGATCATCGCTTAATAGATGGAGTTGGCGCATCTAAAATATTTAAAGCTTTTAGTAAATATCTCGAAAAACCATATTAGAGTTATACGCCCCCCATTTAATACAACCTAATTACCAATTAATCTATCAGAATATTAATTGGCAATTATTTTTTGCAAAAATTGATGAAATTTATATCAAACTACTTATCAGAGGGTATATACAGAACATTTTATTAATTTTAAGGCAGATTAGAGAAAGAAACCCAAGAAAATGTGGACAAACATATCCAATAAAATCCTTAATAACCGATTGGCATTTATTGTCATCCTTACCATTTTCACAGCCTTTATGGCTTACGAAACTACTCAAATTAAACTTTCATACGATTTTGTAAGAGTACTTCCCACTACAGATACAGCCTATATTGACTACGAAAATTTTAAAAAACTTTTTGGAGAAGATGCTAGTGTAATGGTTATGGGCTTTAAAGATGATCGTTTTTTTGAAAAAGATATTTTTAATGAATGGCATAATCTTGCAGATAGCATAAAAAAAATGGAGGGCATACAAGCTGTTTTGTCAGAGGCCAATTTGTATGATGTAAGTTTTAATGATAGTCTAGAAAAATTTGAGTTTGGTCCACTTGTTAAAAAGGAATGCCAAACACCAGAAGAAATAGATAGCATTAAAATACGTATCTATTCTCTTCCCTTTTACGAAGGTTTAGTATATAATAAAGAAAATGGGGCCACGCTCATGGGCATTACTTTTACCAAAAAAGAACTCAATACGCACCATCGCATTGAATTGGTTCATGAAATTAAAAGAAGAACTGATGAATTTGCCAAGAAACATAATATTGCCATGCATTATTCAGGCATGCCTTATATACGTTCTGCCATCATGGAAAAAATATTTATTGAAATGTTGCTGTTTTTAATACTTGCACTTTTTGTTACGGCTACCATACTTTGGCTATTTTACAAATCATTTACATCCGTTATTTCATCCATATTTGTAGTTATTATAGGGGTAGTTTGGTCGTTTGGCACCATACAACTCTTAGGTTATAAAATAACTATTTTATCAAGCCTTATACCTCCTATTATTATTATTATCGGTATCCCTAACTGTATTTTTTTAATTAATAAATACCATACAGAATACCTCATTTTTAAAGATAAATTAAAAGCGCTTGAAAAAACAATTGAGCACATAGGCATTCAATTATTTCTTGCAAATATTACTACCGCCATCGGATTTGGTGTATTGTATTTTACACACAGTACCTTACTTACTGAATTTGGTGTAGTAGCAGCTATTGATGTAATGGCAACCTATTTTCTTACTCTTATACTTATTCCCATAATTTTAAGCTTTCTATCCCCCCCTTCAAATGAAAAAACAAGATCTAAAAAAGTATTTGCCGGAGTTCATCAATATGTAAATCAATACAGCAGAGTTTTCTTTTTTATCAAATCATTTATCATTGGCATTTCTGCTTCTATTATTTTATTTCTAATCTATTTTAACAAACCTATTAACATTAATACGCTTATTTATGTTTCTTCAACTTATCTCTTTGCTTTTGTTACTATAATGATTTTAACCCCTCCGCCAATAAAACGCACACAACATCTCGATAGAAAATTATTAACACTTGTTCTAGCCTTTATTGATAAATTGGTACACAACCATAGAAAAACAATTTATGGTGTAGTAACTGTTTTTACACTCATTTCATTTTTAGGAATGAGTCAAATTAATATTTTAGGATATGTTGTAGATGATCTGCCTAAAAAAGATGCTGTATATACAGATTTAAAATTCTTCGAAACTAATTTTAATGGCGTTTTACCTTTTGAAGTTTTTATTGACACCAAAAAAGCTAATGGCGTTTTTGCAGAAAATGCCAAAACTCTATACAAAATAAAAAACTTGGAAACGAAACTTTCTAAATATACTGAACTTTCTAAACCAACATCTATTGTTGATGCCATTAAGTTTTCTTATCAGGCATACAAAGGCGGTTATAGCAAATATTATATTTTACCTCCACCAACTGAACTTCAAAAATTAGCAGATTATTCTACCGCAAGTAAAAAAAATGAAGATTATAGCAAAAGTTTTCTTGATACCAATAGACGATATACAAGAGTAAGTTGTCAAATTGCCGATATTGGCTCTATAAAAACAAAAGAATTATTAAAAAGTCTTAGGCCTACCATAGATTCGATTTTTGATAAAAACGAGTATGATGTAAAAATTACAGGCCACAGCCCCATGTTTTTAAGGAGTAATGACTATTTACTTAAAAATTTAATTGAAAGTTTAATTATAGAAATTATTTTAATTGCATTAGTAGGAATAGCCTTGTTTAGATCCGTTAAAATTATTGTGCTTTCTAAACTGCCATGTCTTATTCCATTAGTTATTACTGCCGGTATTATGGGCTTTTCATCTATTCGTTTTAAACCATCAACCATTTTAATATTCAGTATTGCATTTGGTATTTCATCTGACGGAACCATTTATTTTCTCACCAAATACAGGCAAGAATTGAGTAAACATAAAAAATCTGCATCTCAAGCCATTTCAACCGCTATTCGTGAAACCGGATTTAGCATGGTTTATACCTCTATAATTTTATTAGCGGGATTCGGAATTTTCTCATTATCAAGTTTTGGTGGAACCAAAGCATTGGGAATATTAATTTCCATTACTCTTTTTGTTGCCATGCTCACTAATTTAATTTTATTACCTGCCATTCTTTTATCTTTGTCCAATAAATCCGATGGAAAAGCTTAAAGAATATTTTAAAAGATTTTTTGTTTTTCTTGCCAAACTAATGCTCCTATTATTTGGATTAAGCATTGTTTGTGTGATTCTGTTTCGCTTTGTCCCCATTCCTATAACACCATTAATGGTAATTAGAATGTTTGAACAAGTTACAGACGACAAAAAAGAATTTCGATTTAAAAAAGATTGGGTTTCATTTGATGAAATTTCTCCCAATCTACCTATGGCTGTTATTTCTTCAGAAGATCAATTATTTCTCGACCACAATGGCTTTGATGTAAATGCTATTAAAAAAGCCATGGAATACAACAAAAAGAAAAAAGGCAAGAAAGTGAAGGGAGCCAGTACCATAAGCCAGCAAACTGCAAAAAACGTTTTTTTATGGCCCAGCAGAACTTATCTTAGAAAAGGTTTTGAAGTTTATTTCACCGTTTTAATTGAATTGTTTTGGAATAAAAAAAGAATCATGGAAGTGTATTTAAATAGTATTGAAATGGGCGATGGTATTTATGGAGCACAAGCAGCATCTCTATATTATTTTAATAAAGACGCCAAAAATTTAAACCAAGGCGAAGCGGCTTTAATTGCAGCCATTTTACCCAATCCTAGAAAATGGAGTCTAATAAAACCTAGCGGCTATTTATTTGGAAGAAAAGCATGGATAATACAACAAATGAATAATTTAGAAGGGGAGATTAAGTTTTAGGAATGAGAGCTTAAAAAATTAATTTTTAGAACCACACTAATAATATATAATGTCTTAATTTTTTCTCGCAATGATAAAGTATACAGTAAGCTACCCAAAAGCACATAGCCGTTTTATAAATATTGAATGTGTAATAGATAACATTAAGGATGAACAAGTACTTATTCAACTCCCCACTTGGCGACCGGGACGATATGAACTGGGTAATTTTGCTAAAAACATACAGTGTTGGAAAGCCTTTGATGAAAAAGAAAACCCATTACACTTTCAAAAAAAGGATAGCCATTCATGGCTACTGAATACTAAAAATTGTAAATCCCTCCATATTCAATACAACTATTATGCTGCTGATTTAAATGCGGGTTCAACTTTTATTGATGATGATCAATTATACATGAATCCCGTAAACTGCCTAATTTATGTAAAAGAAAAAATGCAAGAAGAGTGCTTTCTTAATTTAAAGCTTCCTGAAAATTATCAAGTGGCAATTGGCTTAGACGCAATTTCTAAATTTAGTTTTAAGGCAAAGAATTATGATGAGTTAGCTGATAGTCCTTTGATTGCCAGCGCAAGTTTAAAACACGACTCTTATAAGGTTAATAATTTTACTTTTCATCTATGGTTTCAGGGAGAATGCAAACCTGATTTTGAAAAAATAAAAACAGATTTTAAAAAATTTACCGAAATACAAATTAAAATGATGAATGGATTTCCTGTTAAGGAATACCATTTTTTATTTCAAATAATACCTTACAAATACTATCACGGTGTTGAGCATACTACTTCAACTGTAATTGCCCTAGGGCCTTCGTATGATATCATGAAGAAAAATAAAATGTATGATGAATTACTCGGAGTTAGTTCTCATGAACTTTTTCATACATGGAATATAAAAACCATTCGCCCTAAAGAAATGTTTCCTTACAATTTTTCTAAAGAAAACTATTCGCGATTAGGTTATGTGGCTGAAGGAGTAACAACTTATTATGGAGATGTGTTTTTATTGCGTTCAGGTGTTTTTACAGAACAAGATTATTTTGATAATTTAAATACCACCTTACAAAGGCATTTTGATAATTATGGAAGATTTAACTATTCTGTAGCTGATTCTTCTCTTGACACTTGGCTTGATGGCTATGTACCCGGTATTCCTGATAGAAAAGTTTCCATCTATGTTGAAGGTAGCCTTTGTGCATTTATGACAGATATACTGATTCGGCAAGCCACACAAAATCAAAAATCATTAGATGATGTAATGCGAATTTTATACCATGAATTCGCTTTAAAACAAAAAGGATATACAGAAGATGATTACAAAACAATTATAGAACAAACTGCAGAAATTTCATTTACTGATTTTTTTGAAAAATTTATTTATGGCACAACTAATTATGAACCTTTATTGAAAACTTGTTTTGACTATCTGGGTTTAGAACTACAAAAACTACCGGCTAAAAACTATGCTGAACACTATTTTGGATTAAAATCTTCGATAATTGAAGGTAAATTAAAAATTACAGCCATTGCTCCTCATTCGCCTGCTCATCAATCTGGTTTGCTAAAAGACGATGAAATTGTATCCATTAATAAAATTAAATTGAATAATAACCTTAGCGATTGGAGCGAATATTTTGAAAACAATATTGAACTTACAATCAATCGTGCTGATGAAATTAAAATTGTTAAATTGCAAAAAAACGATATCACATATTATCCCACAATAAACGTTGTAAAACAAACTTCTTTGTCTAAACAACAAGAAAGTACTTATCAGCAATGGAAATCATTAAGCAATTTTTAAAAACATATTTTATGAAAAATTTTAAATACCCCCTTAATCAAATTTTATTTTTAGTTTTTTCTCTTCATCTTGTTGCTCAAAATAAGGCAGGAGATGATTTATTTACGGGTTTAACGGTACATACTATTAATATTCAATCATCGCTCCCTCTCGAAGTATTTTGGGATTCTTTAATTTACTATAAAGATCAAGCAAATTTGAATGGAGGAGATGATACATATATGAAAGTAGATATTACAATAGATAATGTTACTACCTATGATATAGGTGTACATTTAAAAGGAAATTCTTCTTATAGTGCTCCTAATTCAGGATATAAAAAATCATTTAAACTTGATTTTGATAAATATATTGATGGGCAAGACTATGATGGACTAGACAAATTGAATTTGAATAATTGCATAGGCGACCCGAGTATGATGCGAGAAAAATTAACACTCGACTTATTTAATAATATGGGGCTTCCTTCACCACGAGCTACATTTGCCAACATATATCTTAATGATACATTATGGGGCTTATACTCAGTTTGCGAAATTGTGGAAGGCACTTTTTTAAAAAATCGTTTTGGAGAAAAAGATGGTAATTTATTTAAAGGAGATAACTCCGGCCATTTAATTTGGGAAGACAATAATCAATCTTCATACTATGGAGATTATGAACTTGAAAATAATGATAGTTTAAATGATTGGTCAGATTTAGTACATTTGCTTGATATAATTAATAACACTTCAGATAATGATTTTGAAGATTCTCTTGAAACAGTTTTAAATATTGATGTAGCCCTAAAATATTGGAGCATTTGCAATCTTCTTGTTAACCTTGATTCCTATTTAGGATCAGGGCATAACTATTACATTTATCATAATACTTTAACCGATAAGTTTGAATGGATACCTTGGGATGTAAATGAAAGTATTGGAGGGTTTTCGATGAATGGTATGCCTACTACTATTGACGAAATGTATAATATGGCTTATGATTTTTTACCTACAGGTACTGGAACTGAACGCCCATTGTATGAACGAATACTTAATAACACAAATTTAACTAAACAATATACAGATGCTTTACATGAATTAATTGTTGATTATGTAAATGCGGATACTTGGAACCCGAAAATTGATAGTATTGCAGATGTTATTCGCCCATATATTTATGCCGATTCTAACTTTTTTTATCCAAGCTCAGATTTTGAAAAAAATATAGATACAGTAGTAGATGGCGCTCCCGGACTTAAATTATTTATTAAAGAAAGAACATCCTATTATGATTCGGTACTTGTATCAATGGGATATCCGTCTTATATAGATGAAAAAGAAAATAATAAAAACAACATTCTTATTTTTCCTAACCCCGCTAACACATCAATAAATATTCAAAGCAATAATACACCCACAAAGCTTATTTTATATAATTATTTAGGGGAAGAAGCACAACAGAATGAATGGAAAAACTACTCAGGTATAATAAATATTGATATTTCTCACCTACCATCTGGAATATATTCTTGTATTATAAATAAAAATGATAGCTGTATTAGCTCCGGAAAAATAGCTGTAATTCATTAAGGTCAGTTTCCAAAATTACAATTTCTGTCCCTCTCTTCGAGAGGGATTAAGAGAGAGGAAACAAAAAAATCCAATTTTGGGAAAGCCCTTACTATTTTTCACAAATAAAAATAGTTTCCTGTTTCTTAAATCCATAGAAATTATTTTTTTCATTTTCATATTGCTTTAAAGCAACATTGAATCCAACACTTTCTAAACGTTTCTTTAAACCATCAACTGAATATATCCTAACATGGTCATCTTGCCCAAAATGTTTTAAGCGATCTTGTTTAGTTTTTACTTCTGCATTTTCATAAATAGCGCCTTCTTTAAACGGAGTTTGAATCACTATTTTGCCTTGAGGTTTTAGTATGCGATATAATTCTTTCATAGCCTGCATATCGTTTTCAATATGCTCCAAAACATGATAGCAAATCATATAAGTATAGGTTGCTTCTTTTGCAGCAATGTTTGTAATATCAAAATGGAATTTTGTATTCGTTTTTGTATCGTAATCTGTAGTATGGTATTTCTCTTCATAAAGTTTTTTTAGTTTTTGCGTAATGCATTTTTCAGGAGAAAAATGTAGCATAACATCATCATTATTTATTTTATTCTCTTCATTTATAATAAGCCATAATCTTCTATGCCTTGGCAAACTCCCACATGCAGGGCAAAGTTGATCTCCGTTTTCTAATACAATAAATTTTGAGAAATGCTTTTGGCAGATGGTACAATAAACTTTGTTACCGGAATAAAATAATGAATATAACTTACGAAAAAGATTTTCAACTCTATTCGCAATACCCTGTGGCAAAATAAATTTGATAATGATTTTTAGTTTTTGATACATCGCTATACTTTCTCATGCAAAGATAACTTACTTTTGCATTCCTATCAAGAATAAAAATTCACAGCGTATGAATAAATTTAGTTTATTAATCATCATTTTATTTCTCCATTCACTAATTCCCTCATTCTCCCAATCAACCATTACCCTAGAAGATATCTGGAACAAAGGCACATTTAAAACTCAGTCTGTTTCAGGCCTTGAATCGATGAATGATGGAATGCATTATACTACGCTTGAAAAAAATTATACTACAGGAGAATCTTACATCATCAAATACAAATATGAAACTGGTAAAATTGTGGATACACTTGTTAAATCGGGTTCATTAATTGCGGAAGATAAAAAAGAACTTATTGATCTCGAAACTTACCAATTTAGTGAAGATGAAAGTCAAGTTTTAATTTCTACAGAAACTGAACACATTTACCGTCACTCAACAATAGAAAAAAATTATATTTATAATTTAAAAACAAAAAAATTAAGCTTGCTTTCGGATAACAAACAACGTTTAGCTACATTTTCTCCCAATGGAAATAAAATTGCATTTGTAAGAGACAACAATCTTTTTGTAAAAGATTTAGTAAGCAATAAGGAAACTCAAATAACCAAAGATGGAGCATTCAACAAGATAATCAACGGAGCTACAGACTGGGTATACGAAGAAGAATTTAGTTTTGACAAAGCTTTTCAATGGTCGCCTGATGGAAACAAAATAGCCTTTTATCGTTTTGATGAAAGTGAAGTAAAAGAATTTTCAATGAATATGTATGAAGGCAATTTATATCCAACCGAATATAAATTCAAGTATCCAAAAGCAGGAGAAAAAAATTCAGTAGTAAGTATTTTAGTTTACGATATTAATTCAGGTAAAACTACAACAATTGATATTGGAAACGAAACTGATCAATACATACCTCGTATAAAATGGACAAAAGATTCAAACATTTTAGCCCTTGAAAAAATGAATCGTTTGCAAAACAAATTAGAATTGCTTCTTGCTAACGCAACAACAGGAGAAATAAAAACTATACTTACAGAAACCAGTGAACAGTATATAGAAATTAACAATAACCTTACCTTTTTAAACAACAAGCAATTTATTTGGATGAGTGACGTAAGTGGCTACAACCATTTATATGTTTACGATTTAACAGGAAAATTAATTCGTCAAATAACTTCGGGTAATTGGGAAGTAGTAGATTTCAAAGGCATAGATAAGAAAACAAATGTGTTGTATTATACATCTACAGAAAGTGCGCCTTATAACCGAGACCTGTACGCAATAAATATTGATGGGAAAACAAAAAAGAAATTATCTTCTCGCGAAGGCGTGAACGATGTACATTTTAGCAATAGTTTTAAATATTATATCAATATTTTTTCTGATGCTAATTCGCCCTATTATATCACCCTTAATAATGCCTCAGGAAAAGAAATTCGGGTTTTAGAGAATAATGATGTCTTAATTCAAAAACTAAAAAATTACAATCTCAGCAAAAAAGAATTTATAAAATTTACCACATCAGAAGGTGTTGAATTAAATGGCTGGATCATTAAACCCAATAATTTTAATGCAAATAAAAAGTATCCTGTTTTTATGACTGTTTATGGTGGTCCACATCGACAAACCGTAATGAACGAATGGAACACCAAAGATTTTATGTGGCACCAGATGCTTGCACAGCAAGGCTACATTATAGCTTCATTTGATAACCGAGGTACAGATGGCAGAGGGGTGAAATTTAAAAAATGTACTTATGGGCAAATGGGCAAACTGGAAACAGAAGACCAAATTGAAGCGGCTCAATACCTCGGCTCATTAGCCTATATAGATAAAACCAGAATAGGTATTCAAGGCTGGAGTTATGGCGGCTACATGTCTACTTTATGCATGACTAAAGGAGTCGATTATTTTAAATGCGGTATAGCTGTTGCTCCTGTTAGCAATTGGCGTTTTTATGATTCTATTTATACCGAACGCTACATGGGCTTACCAAAAAATAATGCCAAAGGCTATGATGAAAATGCTCCTCTTAATTTTGTTGACAAACTAAAAGGACTATTTTTACTGGTACACGGTACTGCCGATGACAACGTACATTTTCAAAATTCAGTTGAATTGGTAAATGCCTTAATCAATGCCAACAAGCAATTTGATTTTTACATTTACCCCGATAAAAACCATAGCATTAATGGGGGCAATTCAAGGCTGCATCTTTATACTAAAATGACCAATTTTGTTTTAGAAAACTTATAGATGCCAATTCGTAAAAGCTTACTTACCAGACAATTATTTTCAAAAATAATTGTTGTATAATGTAACTTTATTATTATTTTGTCGTAATACTCCCCGAGAGTAAAACTTAATTTGCCCTTCATGAAAAAACTATACCCACTTATAGCAAGCATACTTGTTGTTGCTATTTTAAACCAAATAATTTTACCTAATGTAATTTTCGCCTCTACCGGAGGCCCTAATTCACCTGAGTTTGCCGGCTTTGAACCTGTTGGTACGCAAAACATGGTGAATAATTTTACCGGTGCATTTAGCTACAATATGCCGGTAATCGAAATTCCGGGACCTGATGGCGGTAGTTATGCACTTTCTCTTTCTTATCATAGTGGAAATTCTCCTGATCAAGAAGCATCATGGGTTGGCTACGGATGGACTTTAAGCCCCGGTTCTATTTCCAGGTCAATTCGTGGTTTTGCTGATGATGCAAATGGAGCCGAAGTTACACATTATAATCAGGTGCCTGCAAACTGGACTGCAGGCATAGGAGCAACATACGGACTAAACGGCCTTGAAATATTTGGGGTTGATATTCCATTAAATTTAAGCATAACCAGTCAGCTACAGTTTAATAATTACAAAGGTTTTTCTATTATTACCACACCTTATGTAGGTTTTACACTAGGAATGTATTCTTTAGGTTATACATTTGAAGAAGGAAATAAAGGAAGTTGGAATTATTCAATAAATCCGGGAGCAATTCTTTCAAAAGCACTTCAAGATAATTCTAAAACTGAAAATGAAAGTAAAACACAGTCTGAAAAAAATAGTAAAGCAAAAAGCCTTAAAGAAAATTATAATTACCGATTTAATAAAACTCTTGGCAATAGCCAATTTATAAGCTCAAGTTATAATACCTACACCAGGCCAACAGCTACAACATCGTATACAGGGGTAAGTGCTCGTTTTTCTTTATCCGGTCAGCCCGATGTATCATTTTTACCGGTTGGAAGTGCTGTTGCATCGGTATTTGGAACATTTACCATGCAATCTCCGGTTACCGAAGAAACCTTAAAACATTATGGATATTTATATAGTGCCAATGCCGAAACTGACGACATGATGGATTATACAGATGAAATGGATTCTCCATTCAATAAACGAAATTATTTCCTCTCTATTCCAACAAGTTTGTCAGATATATACAGTGTTTCAGGCGAAGGTATTGGTGGTTCATTCAGCTTTCACAGCCGTTATGCAGGGCATTTTCATCCTAATCATAAAAAAAGCGAAACTTTTAGTGGCCAACTAGGGCTAGAACTACAAGCCGGCTTAAACATTGGGCCGGGTGGAGACATTGGAGGAAGTTATAACAGCCTTGAAGTTGAGGGTTATGGAGATGATGATTATGCATTTCAAAACAGTGGTGACGAACCATTTTATGCTGCATTTTCAGGCGATCCTGCCGTGAATGTTGATTTTGGATCAGAAACAGCAGTTCAAGCTAGTGCTGATCAAACAAACTCGATTCCGGGTTTAATGGAATATCAATTTAAAGTATCTGATCAAATTAATAAAACTGCAAATGGAGAGGACAGAGTTTCAAGATCGTCATTTATAGTTTCTCATACAAATTCACAAATGCTGGAAGCTGATGTTTCCGGTAGTAGATATTATAATAATTATACTAGAGATGATTCAACCTCACAATGGATTGACAGAAGTGATTCCTATATAAGTGATGGCATTGGCGAGTTTGCTACATATAATAATGATGGATTGCGCTATAATTATGGCTTACCGGTTTATTCAAGAAATGAAATGAGTTTGCAATTTGGTGTAAAAAGTACCGATTCAAAAGTTACACTACAACATAATTACATTGCTTATAAATCAGATATTGATACTGATGGCGCATTAAAAAAAGTAGGAACAGAAGACCATAATGTTTACGCCTCTGATTATTTATTAACTGAAATTACAACACCTGATTATATTGATAGAACTTGGGATGGTCCAAGCTCTGACGATTTTGGAGGGTATGTAAAATTTAATTATAACCAATATTTAGGAAATAATGCGGGCAGCAAATCTGGCGGAAATTGGTATCAATGGCGCGTTCCGTATAGCGGATTAATTTACAACAAAGGGCAATTGTCTGACTTAAATGACGACATGGGTAATGTATCAATGGGGCAAAGAGAAGTTTATTATCTTTCAACGGTTGAAACTAAAACCAATATTGCTGCATTTTATACTTCTGACCGTAATGATGGGCTTGAAGCAAAACAAGCATCAACATCTACCGAAAGTGCTTTTTTTGACGCAATAAAGAGTGATTATTTTTCTTCTTATTCTTCAAGTGCCGATAAACTTCAAAAATTAGATAGCATTTATTTGTATGCCAGAAATACTGATGGTTCAAGAGGAGAAGTTGTTAAACGAGTTTATTTTAAATACGATTATTCTTCATGGCCCGGCCAGCCTAATACAATTTCAAGTGCTGATGGAAGCGGAAAATTAACACTTAAATATTGGTGGACGGAAGATAGAGATGTGCGTAATGCCCGCATCTCGCCATTTCAATGTGTGTATACTTACCCTTCCGGAAAATATCCGGCAAAATATACTTTAATTGATAAATATGGAAGCGGCAAAAATGAAAGTCCTTCTTTTACTAATTTTTTGAGTGATCGATGGGGAGCTTATCAAGAAAATGGAGAAAGCCGTTATGATAATATGATGGCTTGGAATGATCAAAAAACAAATTCAAGTTTTGATCCTGCTGCCTATCAATTAAAACAAATTATACTTCCGAGCAAAGGAGAAATTCATATTCAATATGAACAAAATGATTATCGATATGTGCAAGATCGCATTGCAAATGTAATGGCTCCATTAAAAAAAGTTTCTTCTGAAATTACAGGCTCTGCAGGTGACGTGTATTACCTAAATTTAGATTCATTAGGGCTTACTTCAAGCCAATATCAAGATGTAGTTGATTTAATTCAGCAAGAATATATAAATAAAGGAGAAAAAATTTATTTCAAGTTTTTGTATGCATTACAAAATTCTGATATACCCGATGTTAATTCATGCAATTCAGAGTATATAAGTGGTTACGTAAATGTTGAGCAAGTTGGTAAAGATGGAAGCGGGGTTTATGTAAAACTAGGAACTTCAGATGAAGACCAATATACAAATCCGAGAGAAGTATGTTTAAATTATTATTATGCCAACCACAATGGGTTTGAGGTAGACGCATGTTCTATGAAGGAATTTGATATTTCTGAAGCAGAATCTTTACTGTATGAATTACTTGAAGAGCTAAGCGATCCGTTTGAAATAAGTGGCGATAATGAATGTTTGTCAGTTAACGAAACCTATTCTTACTTGCGTATACCTATTGTAAACAATAAACTTGGAGGAGGAATAAGAGTAAAAAGATTACTCACTTATGATAAAGGTATAGAGGGAGACACTGTTTTGTATGGTAAAGAGTATGTGTATCAAAACGAAGAGGGCTTATCGAGCGGAGTTGCACTTAATGAACCCGAAACAGGAGGAGAAGAAAATGCCTTACGAACATATTTAAAAGCTGCTACTGATCAAGATTGGGTAGAACGTGCAATATCCGGAGAAGATAAAGATCAAACCGAAGGTCCTCTTGGAAAAAATATTTTGCCGGGAGCATCCATTGGTTATTCAAGAATTGTTACTAAAAACATTTTTGATGGAATAAATAATAGTGGATTTAGTGTTGATCAATATTACACTGCTAAAGATTATCCTTTTGATGGTACTTGGAGTTATAAAGATGAGAATGGCACAACTAAATATATAAAAGGTTTAGATTATACTTCTATAAGCCAAAAACAAGATTGGCTTCCTATTTATGCTATACTCGTAAATACTTTTGTTTCTAATTTGTGGCTCACACAAGGCTATGCCTTTTCACAAAATAATATGCATGGCCAACCAAAAAGTTCTGCTACATATTTGGGAGATTACGATTACATCAACTCTCCTGATAAAACTCAATTAATGGCTTTGAAAGAAACTGATTATTATCAACCCGGAGAACCTGTAAAAGTAATGGATGCCTGGAATAATATTGAAAAACGCACACTTGGAAAAGAAATGGAAGTGGTATTTGAATCACGATCAATAAAAGATCAAACAACGGATGCCAGTGCAGAGTTTGATGTTACTATTGGTATTATTGTTGTTCCTCCGTTCACTATACCATATATTACAGTTATTCCTTCTCTATCCTATATTGAACAAGAACTATATACCCATGTTACAAATACCATTAATAGTTATACGGCCTTACCAAAATCTGTTCGCACTTACCATGATGGTGTTTATACAATTGCCGAAAATGAAATTTTTGATGCCACTACTGCAGCACCATTAATAACAAAAACAACTGACGATTTTAATGGATTAATACTAGGTAGTTCTTCATCAAAGCAAGAAGGGTATTACTTTAATTATTCCTTTCCTGCAGCGCAGCAACATGACGAAATGAGTAAGAAATCAATTGGAGATGGTTTTGTTGTGAATACTGCTGATTATGACGATTTGGTAATTACGTATGAATATTTAGGGGGTGAATATGTGCTTTTATTTCAAGGTGATATTTGTTCTTTTGCAGATAAATTTGCCCCTGGTGATTTTCTTGCAATAGACTTTGCTTCTTCAGGAACTTACTTTTTTCAATCGGCTGGTTTAAATGGAACTACTATGACCTTGTATCCGGTTGAAGGATTTACAACAACTTATACCAATGATGGCGTTTCTGCACTAACAATTGTTAGAAGCGGAAGAACCAATCAACTTTCTCAATCTGTTGGTACAATTACCACTTACGGAAATGAAAAAACGGATGATAATAATTTCGCTAACTACAAAAGTGTAAAATCGGTTGATCAAAATTATATTGATGAATGGAACAAACGCCAAACATTTGCATCCAACCTCACTACGCAGTTAAACTCAGGATCTACCGGAGTTAAAAGATATAACGATCCCAATGTTCATATTACTAATTCAGGAACAGGAAGCTGCGACCCCATGAATATTCAGGTTCAGTTTCTTCATCAGGGCGATACATTAGTTAAAATGTCGGTAAATGATAATTGCATTGAATACATCGTTCCAGGGGGCAATTTCTCTATGGATAGTGCTTGCGGAAAATTAATTTATTACTCTCCCGGTGCAGAATGTTCTCCTACTACGATAGAGTGTATTTTATTTTGTCCCGGAATTTATCCTAATGAACGAATGCCTGATGTAATTACAGCCTCGGCCACCGGGCTGGATGAAGATTGGGAATTAGATGCTGATATTGCTTCAATTTTTAATATTGATATGAGCAGTGTTGATAACCCTTATGCAATTGCTGAAAATGGAAAATGGAGAGAAAAAACTTCAAATTCTTACAGAGAAGATATTACAGCCATAACTGATGCTGATGGAAGGGTATTTAATTCAGGTATTTTTAGAGATTCACTAACGCTTTACAATCACCAATATGACGAAGCCAACAATGATACTTTTTGGATGCCCATAAATACAACAACAAAATATTCTCCTTATGGTACGGGAATTGAACAAGAAAATATTATAGGAATAAAAAGCATTACAAAAAAAGGTTACGGGTACACAGTTCCGTATTTAACTGCGGCTAATTCAGCTTATCAAAGTTCGCAATTCGAAAGTTTTGAATATACCTCTAATGATGGAAGCTATATAACTTGCGAAGATGGATTTAAAATTAGTGAATATGCTGCTGATTATGGAGCAGGGCAGTTTGGTGCCATTGTAGATTCTACAGCTCATGCCGGAAGCCACTCCTATTTACTCGGGATGGAAAGTGTAAGCGGAACTACAAAAATTCCAAATGGTTTTGGAGGATTTTTCAATATCACTTTATTTAGTCATGACTCTACTGAACTTAGTTTACAAACAATACCTCTTGACGATAAAGTTAAAGAAAATGGTCTAAGTGTTAAGCTATGGCTTAAAGTTGGAAATTCTGACGATGATCCTTCGGGCATGAATCTTTATATTGAAAATACTTCTATTCCATTACATAGTAAAACTGTGTCATTCGAAAAAATTTCGAGAGTTGGCGAATGGACATTATATGAAGCAACAACTTCAAAATTTAATGGAAATTGGCAAGAGAGTATCAACCCAATTTTTCAACTAAAACATGAAACACCTGATGTTGAAATTTATGTTGATGATATACGCATACAGCCAACAAATGCACAAATGACAGCTTATGTTTATGATCCGGCTAATTTAAAAATATTAACCATGTTTGATGACCAACATTTTGGTATTTATTATCAATACAATATAGAAGGGAAATTAGTAAGGAAAATTAGAGAAACCGAACGTGGGCTTAAAACTGTTCAGGAAACTCAATACAATGTAATTAAACAAGACAGACAATAAAATTAAAACAAATAATTATGGCCCCTTTACTAAAATATATTTGCCAATATTCAAATTTTAAAATTTGTCTATTGTTCATTGTTTGTTGTTCATTGTTCACTATCAATTGCGATGCACAAATAACTATACCCACAATGGGTTCAGGAACAATGCCTACAATTTTAACGGTAAGTTACGACACTAAGGCAAGTACAACTCTTGGTAATCCGGGCGCAAAAAATTTAGAAGCTGATAATGGATCTACCGGATGGACAACCTTAATAGCTGCCGGTAAATTATTCAATACATGGTCAACGCAACAAACGCTTCCTATTACTTTTTCTTTTTGGGGATCTTCAGTTACTAAATATTATGTAAATCAAAATGGTTTAATTTATTTTACAACCTCTACAACTTCACCCTCAATTGTTACAGGTGATAACACTAATCTACCTTCTGCTACCTTAACTACAACTCCTTTTATTGCTTGCTATTGGGATCAGTTTACCTCAGCTCCTCCAACAAGTTTAACCTCTGTTGTTCGATATAAAGTTTTTGGTGCTTCTCCAAATAGGCAATTATGGATAAAATGGACAAGCTACGAAATTGGAAAAACACCTGCTGATAAATGCACGTTTGCTTGCGTACTTCAAGAAACAAGCAATAAAATTTATTTGGTCGATATGACTAAAGGAACCTCTGCTATTAAATCTACACTTGGCATGCAAACCGGCTCTAGTGCTGTGCAGTATAATGATAGTTTAGTAAATCTATCTTCAGCAACCACTGCCTATACCGATAATACTTACATTGAATTTGCTCCTTTTAATTTGTATCCAAGAGCTACTTCCGCAACCTATTCAACTTCAAGTTTAACCTCCGCAACAACCTCACATCTATTTCCCTCATCAGGTGATGTGTGTTTAGAAAATGAATTAGATGCAGCCGCAATAAAAGCAACCCTCAATTTGGGAAACGTATATAATTATGGAGCCAATAATTTTATGACTTACGTAACATTAAATATTATTGGTTACAATAGCATTCATGTTAATCATGCAACAACAAAAGTTTTTAATATCACTAAAACGCTTATGTTGAATAAAAGCCATCCTGAAGAAGTTTTTTATGCCGATATATCAAGCCAATATTCAAGCGTGCAACGTATAGATTACAACATTTCGGCATATCATCCCAGCGATACTGTTAAAAAAGATATTGCGCTAAAAGCTGAACTTGTCGAAAGCTTTAATGTAAACGTATTATCAAACGGATATGACCTTACTCCAATGGTTGCAGTTCAAAAATTAACATCTCCTTGTAAAAGAAACCCTGTAACCTTGAGATGGACTACAACTTGTAGTAATGCTCCAAATTATGAAGTTCAAATTCTACGCTTATTAAATACATCATCAACATACATGAATGATACCGACAAGGTATTAACAACTATTGATTGGAGCAAAGCCCTTGATATTGAAACACAGAGCAGTTCTACATCATTAAAACTTGCTTTAACCGAAGGTAGTGGATTTTATATTTGGCGTGTTCGCCCCATTGGAACTTATTATGAAGGCGGCATTGCCGACAGCCGCAATTGGGGATTATGGAGTACTGCGCCTGACGATGGAGCTGCTATTCATTTTCTTTCTACCAATCCACCCAAAGATTATGCTTTTTATTACCAACAATTTGATGAAGATAAAAACTGGATTTACAGTCGCTACTTTTCAGAAGGAAACAAAATAAAAGAAAGCATGGGCTACGCAAACGGATTAAACTTAAACACTCAAAATCAAATTCATTTTCAGTCAAAAGATACCGTTGTTGTTTCGCAACAAGTATATGATTATTGTGGCTTACCTGTTGTAAAAAGTTTAGCGGCACCTAATGGTAAAGCAGCTCTTGGCTATTCTAAAAATTTTATGTTGGATAAAAGTGGTAAATTATTTTCTGCCAAAAATTTTGATGAAGATGCCAATTATACAAATCCCGATTCTTTAGCTTCTGGACGTTTATACAATTACTATTCTAACAATAATACGGATACAACAATACCAATTGGTAATGGTTATTTATATTCCAGAACACTATACTATCCTGATGGTTTAGGGCGTGTACAAGAAGAAGGTGGTGTTGGAAAAGCACATCATTTAGGAAGCACAGAAAGTGGAACAAACCGTACCATGAAATTTTATGTAAGCAGCGTTTCTAATGATGAGTTGATTTGGATATTTGGTGATGAAGCTTCAAAAGACACTACTGTGTTTAAGGAAATTGCCGAAGACCCCAATAAAGTAATTAGTGTTGCTTATAAAACGTATGCAGGTCAAACCATTGCTACCTGTCTTGCAAAAAATGGAGATAAAAATGATTTGCTTGATGAGCTAGAGTCTAGAGCCGATGCAGGAAGTACGGTAACTGATACTGTTACCGGTGACCGTTCATCAGGCGATTATTCCATTACCCGGGAAAAAAGTTTGCTTGTGGTTGAGCCAACCGGAATTGATTTGGCTATTCATTACGACTTATCTCCTTCTGAAATTGAAGCTGAATGTGTTGCTTATTGTCAAACTTGCGATTATACGGTTGTTGTTTATGTAAAAGACATGAGCGATTTAACAGACCAATCCATGTTCGATACTATCATTGTTCCTGCCCAAAGCTGTAGTGTTGGCTCAACAGTTACTCCATACAACGCAACTTATCATTTAGATAAAGGCAGTTATACTGTGGGAAGAATGCTTATTGCAAACAATGAAAATTCATCAACCGGAAATCTGTATTTAGATGATCATTTAAGTGCTGTAGATAGTTTAATGGATATTCAAAATGAAGAATTTGATACGCTGTTTTCTTTATTAGACAGTGCCGATCTGGATGGTTTTTATGGATATCTAGTAGACCATTATGGTGTAACACAAGAACAAATTGACACAGCAGTAGAAGTTACAATTAGTACTGCCGATTCATGCTGTAGTATTGTTATTCCTATCAATCATTGTGAAGAAATCAGTTGTGATGATTTAACAACTGACGCAAACGGAAATTATGATGTTGAGAAATTATTGTTTCAAATGAATGGAAAAGATGTTGGAAGCCATGTATACCAATATTTTTATGATATTAATGGCGATATGAAATATCCTTTAAATGCCGGAAGTTATTGGTATGTGTCATTTAATGATATAATTGGTTTTGCTGAGTTAGGGCTTGCCATTCAATCTGATTCTATGGATACAGCAACTGTATTGTTACCATTTGATGTAACTGCTCATACGGGAACATTAATTGGCTCAGGCATTGCTTCTGGCAACTCTCAAGCTTCTACAGCTGCTTCTGCAATTGAATATTACTTCTCTACTTTGTATGATAATACCGCGGATTATCCATATACTGTTTATGCTTATGACGATACATTGTACATTTATCCAAAATTTAATGCAGGAACCTATTTTGGGGGCTCTTTGCTCGTATATCCATATATGAGTACTAATATTAAGGGCCGTAGTCATGGCGAAACAGTTGTAGAAATAGGGAATTACCCTTGGGGAGATGGTGCTTTTAATGCCATGTTTACCCACATGGTTGCTGATGGATATGATTGTGATACCATTCTTTCAATTGCCTATGCTTATTTCGCAGCTTATAAAACCATGCAATATGACGACTCATCGCCTGATAGTGCTAAAAATGCCTTTGATCTTTTAGAATCGTTTTTAACCCAAGCAGGCAAACAATACAAAGGTTTTAATAAAGATCCTTATGATGCTAAAGGATATTTAGAATATGCCTATGAATACTTTGATTATGATACTACTTACCCTGCCACATCATCTTTATCAGATCGTGATTCTACTTGCGAAGAAATGTATGATATGGATAGCCTTGTTGCAGCCCATCACCAAGACAATAGATTTGATTCTATTTCTGATAAACCATGGGAAGCATTTTATCAATGTATAAATGGCGATTGGAGTTCGTCTAGTTTAACCTCATCCCTTACTTCTTGCGATGATTACGATTATGATTGTATTGTATCTATGACTGAATTATTGATTGATAGTTGCGATTATTTATGCGAACAGCGCAGACAAAGTTTTTATGATGAATGTTTAGCACTTTATGGTGATACGATAAAGGCATGGTGCCTAGCCGAAGCATTGGTTGAACATTGTAAAGGCAATTGTGCTTTAACCGTTTCTTATCATATTGATGATTGGAATACCGATGGAATAAATGATACCATTGTTGATAGTGCAGGAACAGCCGCAGAGGTAGAAGCCATGATGATGTCAATTGCTTATGCATTTGATGTAAAAGCTACCATTTTTATTGCAGGGAAACCCAGATGTAGTGATGGCTATGATTTGGTTCTAGGAAATAAAGCAAGACATTCGGATATTTTGGTTGATATGCTCAATGAAGACCTGACGGAACTCAGAAATAGCATGACAACAACCTACCGTGATATTGAATATAATGTTATTAAACATTGGATAGCTGAAACCGCTATGTTAACGAAAGATTGCGACCTTGAACAATTTAATACAATTGGTGGTCTGCCCCTAAGTATTAGGGTATATCAAAATGCAGTCAGTTATCCTTCAGAATTTGTTATTATTGGCAATACGCTCTATTACAATCAAGAATTTGATGGCAGCCTTATTGACTTGATAAAAGGCATTAACGAATGTGATAGTACAGATTTTTGCGGTGCCGTATGTTTTAAATGGGTTGCACCTGTTGTAGACACTGCTCAAACTTCACTTGCTTATGTTCCCTGTGAGCAAGGAATAGCCGCTATCATCAAGTTGGCGCTCCAAAAACAATTAGATTCATGTATTTATATGAAACAAGTAAAGTTTCAAGCAGCCTATATGAATAATTGTTTACATAACATTGTCGATCATTTTGTAATAAGTTACGCACTGGGCTATTATCACTATACACTTTCTTATTTTGATAGAGCAGGAAACCTTGTAAAAACAGTACCACCCAAAGGGGTCGACTTTGATGATACCCGTACCCGTGCCGATCATCCTAACCATACACTTACAACCACCTATACTTATAATTCTTTAAAACAATTAATGTATAGAGAAAGTCCGGATGGAGGCATATCTAATTTCTATTATGATAATACAGGTCAAATTCGTTTCTCTCAAAATGCAAAACAAAAAGCTCAAAAAGCATACAGCTATATAAAATATGACGATTTAGGCAGAGCCATAGAAGCAGGGCAGAGTGATCAGGCCTACTTAACTTTTACTTCAAAGGTTGATGATTCTGCATTTCCTTTAAGCGGTACAGATAAAGTTTTCTCTACATATTCAACCAGTCATCCTGAAGCAGTTTATCTTGATGGTTCAGTTCAAGAATTTATTCAAAACCGGATAAGTTATACTATTGCCGATAAAGATGGAGATACTACCACTACAATTACTGATCAGGTGAGAACATATTACAGTTACGACCCACATGGTAATGTGGAGTGGATGATTCAAAAACTACCCGGATTAAGCTTAAAATTCATTGCTTATGAATATGATTTAATTTCAGGTAAAGTAACAAAAGTAAAATTTAATGAAGGTAAAACAGATCAGTTTTATCACAGATATACTTATGACGAAGACAACAGAATTAGTTATGTTGAAACTTCTCGCGATGAAATAATTTGGGATAAAGACATCTCCTACCAATATTATATTCATGGTCCTTTAAAACGTGCTGAAATTGGTGACGATCATATTCAAGGATTAGATTATGTTTATACACTGCAAGGTTGGCTTAAAGCAGAAAATTCCGTAAGCTTTAGCAAAACAGATGATCCTGGCCATGATGGAAAAGTTGGAGGAGCACATAGTGATTTTGCTCCAGATGCCTTTGGTATGATGTTCAGTTATTACAAAAATGATTTTAGCCATAATGGTTCTGCATTTAATAATTCGTCTTCATATTCAGCAAATTTAACAAGCCACAACCCTTTATACAATGGAACAATTGCGGCTTGGGCAAGTAATTCTCAAAAAACTTCTTCTGCCTCCGTACAATATGACGGCAAAGCCAATCTTCAGTATTTCAGCTATGATGAGCTTACCCGTTTAACCGGAAGTATTTTTCAAACTTTTAATACCACTACTTCTAAATGGACAACTCCTGCAGGCAATGATTTTAAAACCATTGCCAGTTACGATGAAAATGGAAATATAGATACGCTTCAAAGAAATGCGTATGGCAGCAGTTCTAAAATGGATAATTTATTGTACCATTATAAAAATGGAACCAATCAGCTATCTTATATTGATGATATATATGGACAACCATTTGTAACTGATCTTGCCGATCAATCTGCCGGAAACTATAGTTACAATCAGATAGGAGAACTTACCAAAGATGTAGCCAATGGCATTACACGTATACGATGGAATACTGTTGGGAAGCCCGATAGCATAGTAAAATCTGACGGCTCTAAAATTGCATTTTTGTATGATGCTAACGGAAATAAAATTAAACAAACAGATATTAGCTCAACAGGTACTACAACAAATACCTATTATGTTTGTGATGCAACAGGAAATATAAATGGTATTTACAGTGATACGCTTTTAAGTGAACTTCCTATTTATGCAGCAAGCAGAATTGGAGAGGTTATGCCGGCTTTACAGAAAGGCGATGTATTAGATGGCGTTGATAGCATTTATGAAAGATCATTAGGCAAAAAATATTACGAATTAAAAGACCATTTGAATAACGTAAGGGTTTTGGTAACGGATGTAAAAGCCTCTACAATTGCTGCTACAACATATAAGCCCGGCAATTACTCTACTACGCTATCAGCAATAACTGATTTTTATCCTTATGGTATGCAAATGCCGGGCAGAAGTTACAATTCAAGCAACTATCGTTTTGGATATAATGGCATGGAAAAAAATGCCGATGTAGCTGCTGACGGAAATGAGTACTCAACTTTATTTCGTCAATATGATCCTAGAGTTGGGAGGTGGTTCTCAAATGACCCTAAATTTAATCCATCTGAGTCGCCATATGCTGCTATGTCAAACAATCCTATTATGAATACAGACCCATTAGGTGACACCTCTATGGTTTTCACCCTTGATTATGGCTATTATACCACAGGAGATTATGAAAATAACGGACCAGATTACAAATTAGTTACTGCTTCCAATCCTGTATTGACAAATTTAGACGAGAGTGGAGTTAAAATTGTTGTAATAAATCATGAAGGAGAAGTAGTTGGAAATTTCCAATTTAATGATCCTAGAGATGTAGGCAATAGAACCAAACCTGATGGCACACCAATTGAAAGCATAAACAGGGTAATATTAAACGCAAATGATATTGTAGATCAGAATTTAAGTTATGTTTCTACTAAAAAAGCTAATGGAGAGGAGATGAGTTTTAGCGAAAGATGGCATTATGCTTATGAAGAGGGGCAAATGGGTAAATTAGATTTTTCAAGAATACTAAACAGTGAAGACTTAGCTATTGTTGATGGGGTTGCCTATAATCGATTTGATTTTGGAAATTTTACTTGGGGGGCTGCAATGACAAAGTTAGGGTTTACAAGAGCTTCTTTATGGGCTGGTTCAAATGGAAATGCTTTTGCAAATGAAAAACACCAAAATCAAATTGATGTTATTGGAGATGATCAGGAATGGACAAATACAGATAGATATACCTGGCGAGGTACTTGGAATGATCCTTTTCATTTTGATGAAGAGTATGATCAAAAAGCAATTTTCAAGGGTGCGGATTATCAAGATTTATCATCTGATCCATATCACGGAAGGCGAAGTTGTAGTGTGCCTAAAACGTACGTACCCGATAAACAATAAAATAGCTACCGATTAAATGTTGAATCCATTGTAAATAATTTAGTAAATTGCGTTAAAATATTTAACAATGGGTTTTGCACTTACGAATGAATATATGCCTCATTATACTTATAATGATTATGTAGAATGGGAAGGAAATTGGGAGTTAATTAATGGATTTCCTTATGCAATGTCACCCTCCCCAACTTGGAAGCATCAAAGAATAAATGTGAATATTGTATCGCAGTTGGATCGTTTATTGAATAAAAATAAATGCAACTGTAGCGCCATTTTAGCTACCGATTGGATTGTTGAAGATGATACAGTTTTACAGCCTGATGTAAGTGTTACGTGTAAACCTGTTGAGGGAAATTTTATAATAAATACACCGGAAATCATTTTTGAAATTTTATCTCCTTCCAATATAAAAATGGATAAAGGTATGAAGTTTGAAATATATCAATTAAAGGGTGTATTATTTTATATCATAGTTGATCCTGCTTTAGAAACATTTCAAATTTTTCAGTTAATCAAAGGTAAATATGTAAAACAAGAATCAAATAAAAACATATTTGAATTTAAACTAAATATCTGCTCAGTAAAATTTGATTTTAGTAAAATTTGGCCTTCAAAAATTGGATATAAAGGCATTAGCATAAAAAACAGAATTTAATAAATCACAAATTGTAATTAATAATGACACAAACAGCAACAGCACAAAATGCCCATCCAAAAGGATTATGGGTTTTATTTGGTACAGAAATGTGGGAAAGATTCAACTTCTATGGAATGCGAGCCTTACTTACTTTATTTCTTGTTAATGCATTAATGATGAAAGAAGCCGTAGCTTCTGAAATATATGGAGCTTTTCTAGGCTTATGCTATTTAACGCCTATGTTAGGAGGCTTTATTGCCGACCGTTTTTTAGGAAACAGAAATTGCATTATGCTTGGTGGCACATTAATGGCTATTGGACAATTTACTTTGTTTATGAGTGCTAGTGTTTTTTCAAGCAATATGGATCTTGCACAAACGCTCGTTTGGGTAGCACTTGGTATTATCATTTTTGGAAATGGCTTCTTCAAACCAAATATTTCGAGTATGGTAGGTAGCCTATATCCTAAAGAAGAAAAAAGTAAACTGGATACTGCATTTACCATTTTTTATATGGGAATTAATTTAGGTGCTTTTTTAGGGCAGCTAATTTGTCCTTTATTAGGAGATGTTAAAGATGCAGGAGGCTTAAGAGATATTCATGCATTTAGATGGGGATTTTTAGCGGCCTCTGCTGCTATGTTAATCGGCACTACAATTTTCTTCTTTTTAAAAGATAAATATGTACGAACTCCTTCGGGTCAACCTATTGGAGGCTTACCATCAAAAAATACCAGTGCCGATTTTGAAGAAGGAGAATCGCAAAAAGCAAACTTTTCTTCTAACGCATTAGCCCTAGCCGGACTTGCATTTTTAGGCTTGGGATGTTTTTTTCACTTTGTAGCCGGTCAAAATTACATTTACACATTAATTTATTCTGCAGGTTTATCTTTAGCCGGTTTAATTTTATCGGATACATCTTTAACAAAAGTTGAAAGAGATAGAATATTGGTAATTTATATTGTTTCCTTCTTTATCATTTTCTTTTGGGCAGCATTTGAACAAGCAGGTTCATCCTTAACTTTTATTGCCGATAACCAAACCGATAGAAACTTCTTTGGATGGCTAATGCCCCCTTCGATGGTGCAAATTTTTAATGGGCTTTTTGTAGTTTTCTTTGCAGTACCCTTTAGTATGTTATGGGATTACTTAAGAAGTAAAGGAAATGAGCCTATCTCTCCTGTTAAACAAGCTTGGGGCTTAGGATTAATTGCCTTAAGTTATTTTATTATTGCCTATAATGTTAAAGATTTAGGTAACGAAGGGCTTCTGGCTATTAAATGGCTTATCTTATTATATCTCATTCAAACCTGCGCTGAATTATGCTTATCTCCAATTGGATTATCATTGGTAGGTAAATTATCTCCTAAAAGATTTGCCTCATTATTATATGGCGTTTTCTTTTTATCAAATGCATCCGGTTATGCATTGGCAGGCACATTAGGTTCAATTTTACCTTCAACCGGAGATAAATTTATGAAAGCAAAAGAATTGGGAATTGATTTGCAGGCAATATTGGATAAAACAATTACTCCTACCACTGAGCAAATAAAGATTTTAAACGATAATCAATTAAGTTACGTAAATCCTTCATTTGCAGGATTTGAAATTCATAACCTATTTGAGTTTTTTATGGTGTTTGTTGTGCTTACCGGTATTGCATCCTTATTGTTATTTCTTATTTCTCCTTTATTAAAGAAAATGATGCACGGAATAAGATAAAAGAAAAAAGTCGGGAGACGGAAGTCTGAAGTTAAAAAAGATGAGAAACATCGGTCTTCCGACTCCAGTCTTCAAACTTTTTTAAAAAGAAAGTATCGAAGAAGTTTTATTATCAAAGTTCAGATCAGAAAAATAAACTAGAGCCCCTGCACACAGTACATATACTCTTGAACCGCTAAAATTTGTTTTATCATAACAAACGGTGCAAACTGCAAGTCCATTAATTGCAGATGCCTTATTATCCATACTTCCTAAACTTGAATAAGGATAACCTATAACTAACCACTTTGTAGATCCTGTATTACCACCATCAGTATTTTCATACAATGCACAAAGTAAATCTGTTTTATTAGCTGATGTTTCTATAAAACTTGTTTCATGAATAGGGCCAGATTCCTGTTCATAAGCCAAAACCTCTTGTCTTCTATTTTCTAATTGTACAATATCATTTGCATGAGAAGTAGTTTTAGCCCAAGCCATAAAATCGTTATTGTTATCAAAAACGTAAACCATGTTATTTTCTGACACTGCCATTACTAAATCGGGATTATTGGTATCAAAATCTGATTTTGATACCGTTTGGTTGTGATACATAAATGTATAGGAAGAACCAACATTATTTACAGCACTTTGATTTTCTGTAGTAGTGGTAGTACTTGAAATATCTGTTTCTTTTTTACATCCATAAATAGAAAGAAATAAAAGCAATACGAGTGAAAGTAATTTTGTTTTCATAACATGAGGGAGTATTTGTTATAAATACAAAGTTAAAGCGCATTAATTCTTAAACGGAATACATTTTATAAAAATTATCAGGAAGTATAAGTACCTGTTATTCAGATTGTATTTTTAGAAACAGTTGTAACAAAATCTTTTAAGTAGTATGGTTCAAAATAGGCAACATCTTCAAATTGTTTTTGAGAATATCCTTTTATTGCAAGTGGAATAATAAATTTTGAAGAGGGAAGAAATGACTCATCAAAAAAAGCATTTTTGTATTTAGAAAGTAATGACTTGCATTTTATTACTCCATTTCCAATAAAGTAAACTGTTTGATTTTGGAGTAAATCGGAATAAGAATTTTCATCAATAATATCTGCTTGAATTTTTCTAAAAATAGTATTATTGAAATCATAAAAAGCAGAGTATACTTCCATTCTGCGAGCATCAAGTAGGGGGCAAATAAGCCCTCCCAACCTCCCCAAAGGGGAGGAGAAAAAGCCATCACCCCCTGCCCCCTCTCCCAAGGGAGAGGGGATGCGCTCCGAAAAACCTGAAGCCATAGCTTGTAAGGTTGATATTCCAATCAAGGGTTTGTTAAGTGCATAGCACAAGCCTTTTGCAGTAGATACTCCAATTCTTAAACCTGTGTATGAACCGGGGCCTTTACTTACTGCAATCGCATCTAATTCTGAATAATTTATTCCGGTTTGCTTCATTACTTCATCAATAAAAACTGTTATGGCCGAAGCATGAATTTTCTCGGTATTTTCTTCTCGAGTAATTATTTTTCCATTAACAGACAATGAAACGGAACAAATAGAAGTAGAAGTTTCTATTGCTAAGAGTTTAATGTTGGAGGGTTCAAGGTTCAAAATGTAAAATTATTTTTCAGATGTTTGCTTAATCTCTATATAAATTGGTATCAACTTATTAATATTAATCCTAATTTAATACAGCATACTCGCTAGCAATTTCTTTTTCTATATATTCCTTGACAATTTTAACCTTTTTGTCAATTAAAAATTCTGGCAGATCAATTGAATAGGATAAAACTTCAACTTGTTTAAATGAAGTTTCGTAATAAAAAAAAGAAATAATCTGACCATCTTGTTCAATATATGTTGAAATCCTATATGCACCAGCAAAATTATTATACCAAACGGAATATTTAAATGCTCTTTTTAAATCTATTGTTGCAATTAAATTATTATTTAGACCTTCCAATAGAATTGTTTTATTTTCTTTATTAAGATTTAAATAACCATTTTTTTTAAATAATACTACACGAGAAATTAGAGCCCCCGAATAAAACCCTGCCACAATAACAATAGAGATGAAAATAATTCCAGATAAATTAAAGATATGATTTAGTGTCCCTTTTGCTAAAAATGTTCCCAATAAAACAAATAACACATAAAAAACACTACCAACAATCCCTGCTTTTTTATAATTCACAATTGCTTTTTTAATTGGAATTTTTAATTTAATAAATTGATCCGCCTCTTCCAATTGTAAATCATTTAATTTTGAGTATTGATTTTTCATGTGGTAAAATTTGATACGGGCTGTTGTATAATTGTAATTAATTAATTCACAATTAATTTTTCCAATCTTTCAATTTTTAATCTTCCAATTTCTAATTCTTAATCGTTTTAATTTTATAATGCACACTCACTTCAATAACAGTATTGTATTGCCCCCAATTTAATCGGTAAGTAGCGCCATCAACATGTTTACGAACTGGTAAAATAGAGTTGTTATATTTTGCATTAATAATTAATCTATCAGAAAATGCATAATCAAATCCTATTATACCGGCCAATTCAAAACGGGCAAATTTTCTGGTATCATTTACATCGCCATAAATACTTTTCTCAGTGTAATTAATTAATGTTCCCAATACAGGTCCGGCTTCGAGCATAAATTTTTTATAGGGATATTTTAAAAGCAAAGGTGCATCAACATAATTAAGGTTGAGCTTGTATTTACTATGTTTTCCATTTGGATCCCAACTGCCTTTTTGAACAAATTCAATTTCAAATTGCATCATGCTTTTTTTTCCAATGGGTGTTGCTGTATAAACACCAAAAAGCATCCCTGGTTTATGAAAACCACCCAGATCATCTCCTGAAAATTGCGAAGTGGCAAAGCCAACAATTATGCCCCCTTCAAAGTTTTGAGAAAAAGCCCCAATACTAATAAAAACGAATACAAATAGGATAATTATGCTACGCAGAAACATTAGAATGGTCCAAGGTTAAAAAGTTCAAGGTTCAAAGTTATGTGTTAAATAAATAATAGACAAGAATCTTATCTCTCTTAACTTAACATTGAACTCTCCAACTTTAAACTATTAAACTTTGAACTAAAATTTAAGAAGCTAATTTCAATTTTCGAACGGTGGCTTCGAGGGCCTCAGCCACCAATAACATGGTAGCTGAGCTTGTCGAAGCTATGATGCTAACTTTAATTTTTTAGAAGATGCTATATTAAATTTTTCTTCAGCATATTGAAGATTCACATGAATAGTTCCTGTTTCTGCTTCAGAAGGTGCATCAAACATGGCATCAAGCATAATTTCTTCGCATATTGAACGAAGTCCTCTTGCACCAAGCTTATATTCCATAGCTTTATTTACGATAAAATCATAAACATTTTCATCAAATACTAATTTAATGCCATCCATTTCAAACAACTTTACATATTGCTTTGAAAGTGCATTTTTAGGCTCTAAAAGAATTCTTTTGAGTGTAGATTTATCAAGCGGATCAAGATGGGTAACTACAGGTAAACGACCTATTAATTCAGGAATCAATCCAAAATTTTTCAAATCTTGTGGGCTTATATACTGTATAAGATTTTCTTTATCTACTTTATCTTCTTTTTCTTTTGAAGCATATCCAATTACTTGGGTTTGCATTCTGCGTGCTATTTTTTTATCGATGCCATCAAATGCTCCTCCACAAATGAAAAGAATGTTTCGTGTATCCAAACTAATCATTTTTTGATCGGGATGTTTTCTACCACCTTGAGGGGGCACATTAACAACTGAACCTTCTAATAACTTTAACAATCCCTGCTGAACGCCTTCTCCTGATACATCTCTTGTAATAGAAGGATTATCACTCTTACGCGCAATTTTATCTATTTCATCAATATAAACAATACCTCTTTCAGCAGCTTTTACATCATAATCTGCAGCCTGTAGTAAACGTGTTAAAACTGTTTCAACATCTTCGCCTACATAACCGGCTTCTGTAAGTACAGTAGCATCAGCAATACAAAAAGGCACATTTAAAAGACGGGCAATAGAACGGGCTAATAAAGTTTTGCCCGTTCCGGTTTCGCCAGCCATTATTACATTTGATTTTTCAATTTCTGTTTCATCGGCCCTTTGCATTTGCTGTAATTGCGCTACACGTTTATAGTGATTATAAACGGCTACCGACAATACTTTTTTAGCAGAATCTTGACCAATTACATATTCATCGAGGTATTTTTTTATTTCTCTAGGCTTTAAAAGATTTAAGCTGTTATGCACTTGCCTGTCTTTTTTATCACTTAATTCTTCTCTAATTATATTTTGTGCTTGTGCAATGCACACTTCACAAATATGGGCATTAAGCCCGGCAATAAGAATTGCGGTTTCTCTTTTTGTTCTTCCACAAAAGGAACAACTGATGTTTTCCTTGTTAAGCATAGCCATAGATTTTTTAGGTTTAAAGTTTTCTTACTTTTTAACCAGAACCTCATCAATCATTCCGTACTCTTTAGCTTCAGAAGCAATCATCCAATAATCACGATCGCTATCTTTCCATACCTTTTCGTAAGGCTGGTTGCTATGAGAGGCAATAATTTCATAAAGCTCTTTTTTGAGCTTTTGGATTTCCCTAGCTGTAATCTCAATATCCGAGGCTTGGCCTTCCGCTCCACCCAATGGCTGATGAATCATCACCCTTGCATGTTTTAAGGCGGTACGTTTGCCTTTTGCTCCTGCACAAAGAAGAACTGCAGCCATTGATGCGGCCATACCTGTACAAATTGTTGCTACGCTTGGGGCTATATATTGCATGGTATCATATATTCCCAAACCTGCATAAACTCCACCACCGGGAGAGTTTAAATAAATTTGTATGTCGCTTTTAGCATCAACAGACTCCAAGAACAACAGTTGTGCTTGAATAATATTGGCTACATAATCATTAATAGGTACGCCCAAGAAAATGATTCTGTCCATCATTAAACGTGAAAAAACGTCCATGGTTGCAATATTTAGCTGTCTTTCTTCTATAATTGTGGGACTGATGTAGTTAGCGTGCACTGAATTGTAATTATCCAGCGTTAAACTGCTAATTCCTCTGTGTTTAGTAGCGTAGCTTCTAAACTCTTTTTGCATTTCTTTTTCAAACATATTATTTTTTATTAGTTGTTGGTTAATTATTGTTAGTTTTTAGTGAGGGCACAAAATAACAATTATTTGAATAATCCTATATGCATACAAAGAAATTGCTTGATTAATTTTTATAATGGAGATTATTACAATAAAAAAAGGGAAGTGTTTAGCTTCCCTTTTGTTTTATTTTGAATTGTTTTTAGTGAGATCTAAAAACTCCTTATAAGTTGTTTCTTTCTCATTTAATTTAAATGTAGTCTTAAATAATTCAAGCATATTAAGATCATACAAACGATCGTAAATGCGTTTAACTTCTTCTTTATTTTGCATAACATTTTTAGCAAGAGCATCCAATTGTTCATCTGCTAATCCGTTTGCGCCATAATATCTTTCCCAATAATATTTCACATCTAATTTAGCTTGTTCTTTTACTTCATCTTCAGTTACAGTAATTTTATTGTTTTCAATTATTTTTCCTTCTATTAACTGCCAACGAAGTGCTTTTTTAGATTTATCAAATTCTGCCTCCACTTGTTCTCTAGTTAATTGTTTTTCATTGGTAGCCATTAACCATCTTTTCAAGAAATCTTCGGGAAGAGAAAATTGAATATCTGAAAGTAATTTTTCATACACTTCGTCATACAATTTTCTATCGCTATGGGTAGTTAAACTTTTTTCAGTAGCTTCTTTTAATTTAGCTCTAAATTCTTCTTCAGTGTTGGCAACTCCTGCTCCAAAATATTTATCAAATAATTCCTGATTTAATTCAGCCAATTCAATTCTATTTACATTTTCAACAGTAAATAAAAAATTAGGGCTTAAAGTTTCGTCCTTTTCGGCTGTGATACCAAGCATAGCTGTTCTATCAGTAGCATTTGCAAAAACTTCTTTAGGATTTAAATTGAGTGTATCTCCTTTTTTTAAGCCTAAAAATTTATTTTTTTGCGTTTCATCTTTAATAAAATCTGTGGCTACAGAAGTAGAATGAACAACACCTTCTTCTTTAGGATTGTTGTTTTCATCCAATTCTTGAAATTGGCCTAAAATCACATCTCCCGCTTCAGCAGCTTCCGGATTAATCATTTTACCATAAGAACGTCTTAAGCGACTAATGGTAGTTTCTATAGCCTCATCATCGGCAACAATTTTGTAATAGGAGAATTCGTATTTAGGTAAAGTAGCATCAAAACTAGGTGCTAAACCCAATTCATATAAAAATTCATATTCAAGTGGTTGATCCCAGTCAATACCATTTGAATTTTCCATCTTTGGCAAAGGATTGCCAAGAATATCTATCTTATTATCTGTTAAATAAGCATGTACATTTTCTACCAACAAACGATTTACTTCTTCAACTTTAATGGTTTTACCATACATTTTTTTTAGTAAATCTTTGGGAACTTTACCCGGCCTAAAACCAGGCATTTGCACTTTTCTTTGGTAATCTTTTAATGATTTTTCAATTTGTGGTTGATAATCTTGAGGGGTTAATTTTACTTTTAATAAGGCATTTAATTCGTCAATGTTCTCTTTAACAATGTTCATAACAGTATCAATATTAATTTATTTTTCGAAAAACAGTTTGCAAAGATACGAAAGTTTTAAGCAAATATGACTATTACAGGCAATAGAATAATTGAATAGACATATAAATTTATCTACCAAAAAACAATAAATTGCGCAAAATTTAAAAAAGGGAAGGGATGAAAAAAATTGCGATACTTTTTATACTATCAATTATTACAATAAATGCTTTTACTCAAGAGGTAGGCCCAACTCTTTATCCAAATAAATCATTTAAAGGTAAATTTTACATTTTTTGGGGATGGAACAGAGGCTATTTTACCGATTCAGATATTCGATTCAAAGGCAATAATTACGATTTTACTTTATTTAATGTAGTGGCTAAAGATAGGCAAACGCCATTTGGAATTGACCCCTATTTTACCCTTAACAAAATATCTATCCCACAGACCAATTGTAAAATAGGATATTTTTTTAGCAAACATTATGATATTTCATTGGGTGTAGACCATATGAAATATGTAATGCAGCAAAATCAAACGGTTAAAATTAGCGGATATATTAGCAATTCAGGAACTGTATATGATGGCACCTATAATAATGATGACCTTTACATAACAAGAAGCTTTTTAGCTTTTGAACATACCAACGGACTTAATTATATCAATACTGAACTAGATCGTTTTGATAATATTATCAATTTAAAAAAACTGACGCATTTGAATATTGATATTAACACAACAATAGGGGTTGGAGCCGGAGCATTGCTTCCCAGAACAGATGCAACACTTTTAAATTATAAAAGAAATGATCAATTTCATTTAGCAGGATTTGGTTTAGACGCAAAGGCAGGATTAAATATTACATTCTTCAAATATTTCTTTTTGCAATCAGAAATAAAGGCAGGTTATATAAATATGCCTGATATAAGAACAACTGAATTTACTACAGACAAAGCCCAACAGCACTTTGAATTTATTCAAACAAATTTTCTTGTTGGAGTAATATTTCCTTTGATTAAACAGAAAAGTTAAGTGATTAGCAAATTAGCTGATGAGGTGATTAGCTAATGTGAAAATATTATTATTTAAATTACGATGGTGCTGTTTATTACCAAGCAGAATAATTTTTATTGATCGACAAAAAATTAATCCTTCAATTCTAAAAACCTGTAATATCAAGTAATCATTTCTTTTTGATACTCATAATAGTTTTTAGTGTTGAGATTGCAAAAGAAAATATATCCGTTATTATTGCAAATAATTTGTAATTGACTTTTTACACAATCTCCACTCCTTTAATCTCAGCATCAACGCTCTTTACTGATTCTTCAATACTGGCTTTAAAAGTCATGGCGCTCATGTTACAGCAACTACAGGTACCTAGAAAGCGAAGCTTTACCACATTCGCATTGGTAATTTCTACCAACTCAATATCGCCATCATCTTTTTGTAAATAGGGTCGCAAACGATCGAGAATTTCTTCTACTTTAGTAACCAATGGATGTTGTTGCGTAAGCGTCATGAGAAATTAATTAGGTGTAATATTACTTACCAATGGAGATGCGGCATTTTTTATGGCTATTTGTTGTGCTATGTTTTGTGCCATTTCCATAAATGCAATGGAAGAAATACTTCCATCTTGCATCACCGCAGGTCTTCCGGCATCACCGGCTTCGCGTATACTTTGCACAATCGGAATTTGCCCAAGTAAAGGAAGGTTAGCACTCTCAGCCAATTGTTTTCCTCCTTCTTTTCCAAATAAATAATACTTATTGTTGGGTAATTCTTCAGGAGTAAAATAAGCCATATTCTCAACTATCCCTAAAACGGGAACATTAACAGCAGGCATTTGAAACATAGAAAGTGCTTTACGCGCATCGGCCAAAGCTACTTCTTGTGGGGTAGTAACAATTACAGCACCTGTTATAGGTACTGCCGAAACAAATGTAAGATGAATATCTCCTGTGCCCGGAGGTAAATCAACTACCATATAATCTATCTCTCCCCAATAAGCATCTGAAAACATTTGTCGCAATGCTTTTGAAGCCATTGGTCCTCTCCATGGTATCGCTTGACTAGGTGGAGCAAAAAATCCAATTGACAGCACTTTTATTCCATAACTTTCAACCGGAAGCATGTATTGTTTTTCATTGATAATAGTTGCCCCGGGTTTTTCGTGAACCACATCAAACATAGTTGGAATGGATGGTCCGTAAATATCGGCATCGACCAAGCCTACCTTTGCGCCCATTTTTGATAAAGCTACAGCCAAATTAGCTGCAATAGTAGATTTACCCACACCTCCTTTTCCGGAAGCAATTGCAATTACATTTTTTACATTGGGTAACATTACTTCTTTATTGCCATTTTGCTGAGTAGTTACTCTTGCCGTCATATTCACATTTACCTCAGCTTCTTTATCAACATAATATGTAATGGCATTTACACAAGCCCGATGAATTACTTCTTTCATAGGGCAAGCAGGAGTAGTAAGTTCAACAGTAAAATTTACTTTTTTACCATCAATTTCCACATCCTTAACCATACCCAGTGTAACAATATCCTTATGCAAATCAGGATCGTCAACATTTTTTAAGGCTTCGAGAACTTTATCTTTTGTTATGCTCATGCAATTGAAAAATTAAAAGATTACAAATTGAAAAATTGGAAGATTGGAAAATTTAAAAATTAAATTATGGCTATTATTTATCAAGTTAAATCTACTCTGTCATACTGCGTCATGCTGAATTTTTCAGCATCTTCCTATATTTTAAAGATTCCGAAACAAGTTCGGAATGACTCTCCTACTTCATTTTACACTTAAATAACATTAGTCACCATCCTAATTTTTCAATTTTCCAATGTTGCAATTTTTAATCCCCCACAAAGATATGAACAAAAAAGAAGGATTAATAACAAATGTATTTTCTATTCTATTGATTATACTGATAATGACAAAAATTAGTTATAAAACTGATGGTAATCATTTCAAGACTTAATAAAATGATTATTTTTGCATCATGAATCAGATTCTTGCAGTAGAACTTAGTCATCAAAAAGCGCCCATTCATTTAAGAGAAAAAGTATCTCTTAAGCAACCTCATGTTAAAACTTTATTACAAAGTTTAATGTGTGATTGCGATGAAGCTTTTGTACTTTCTACCTGTAACAGGACTGCTATCTATATTTATGGACCTTCGTTAAAACCAATTTTAAATTATTTTGATGGTTTTGCCGGAATACATGATTACCTAGATATTTTTGAAACTACTGAACAAGCAGCATTACATTTGTTTCATACCTCCGCTGGTCTTGAATCTCAAGCAATAGGCGAACACCAAATTATTGGTCAAATTCGTCAGGCTTATGAACTGGCTAAAGAAGAAGGTACTATTGGTCCGGTTTTAGATGAATTAATTAAACGATCAATTTTAACAGGCAAACGTGTACGCACAGAAACGGCTATTGGAAGAAATTCTACCTCTGTATCAGCCATTGCATTTGATTTGGCTCAAGAAAATTTGGGAAGCCTAAATGATAAAACAGTTCTTTTAATTGGTACAGGAAAAATGGCTGAAGTAAGTGCTAAAATATTTTCGAAAGACAATGTTGGTGAATTATATATTGCCAGTCATGATTTTGAAAGAGCATTAGCAACAGCAAATGAATACAATGCCAAACCCATTTGCGTAAAAGATATTCATACCATTTTAAATAAAGTTTCAGTAATTATTGGCAGTACAGAAACTGAAGTAAATCTTTTCAATAACCAAGAGATGTCAGGACAAAAATGCCCAAGACATGAATTTGGTTTTAGTTTTCCCAATCATTTACTGCTTATTGATTTGGGTATGCCTCGCAATTTTAATCCCATCCTTAAAAAAGTGCCCCATATTACTTTATTTGATTTGGACGATTTGAAACAACTTTCATATACTAATTTATTGGCAAGAGAAGAATCGATTCCTGCTGCCATTGAAATTGTAAGTGATGAAGCTGATCGTTTTGATGAATGGATGGAAACCCATAAAGTATCTCCTGTTATTTCTGCTTACTGCGAAAATCTCAACCAAATAAAAGCAGACGAATTAAAATGGTTATTACCAAAAATGGGGGATTTAAACGAACAACAAATTGAATTACTTCAAAAATTTGCACATCGCTTAATGCGTAATGTTTCGCGCCAACCTTTAAAAAGTATCAGAAATTTTGCATTAGAACCTGATATGCAAGAATCGCCTGTGGATACGTTTAGAAAGATATTTAACCTTTCGTGATATCGAGAACCTCAATCACCCGAATACAATAAGATCTGCATCAGTTCACAGGTTGGCTGAGGTTCTCGAAGCCAACAGTAAGTGAAACTTTACGCATGCACTTTCTTTTTGCTTTATGAATAGGTACCTTTGCGGTATAAATATAAACTTTATACCATGTTTGAAAACAAATCAACCCGAACTGAATTAAGTGAATTAGGAGAATTTGGTCTCATTAAATTTTTAACAGAAAACATTGTTTTAAAAAATGAAAGCTCTATTAAAGGAGTGGGAGATGATGCTGCTGTTATTGATTATAAAAACAGACAAACAGTTGTTTCAACCGATATGTTGGTTGAAGGTGTTCATTTCGATTTAATGTATGTGCCTTTAAAGCATTTGGGTTATAAAGCAGTTTCAGTTAATCTTTCAGATATATATGCAATGAATGCTACACCCAAGCAAATTACTATGAGCATTGCAGTATCAAACCGTTTTTCATTAGAGGCCTTAGAAGAATTTTATAGTGGTGTTTATTTGGCTTGCGAAAGACATGGTGTTGATTTAGTAGGTGGCGATACAACTTCTTCTCAAATGGGTTTTGTAATTTCTGTTACAGCCATTGGCGAAGTTGATAAAGAAAATGTAGTATATAGAAGTGGGGCTAAAGAAAATGATTTGCTTTGTGTTACCGGTGATTTAGGTGCTGCCTATATAGGTTTGCAATTATTAGAAAGAGAAAAAATGGTGTATAAAGATAATCCGGCTATTCAACCTGATTTACAAGGCCATGATTATATCTTGCAACGCCAGTTAAAACCAGAAGCAAGAAAAGACATTATTCCATTACTAAAAGAATTGGGTATAAAACCAAGTGCTATGATTGATATTTCTGATGGCTTGGCTTCAGAAGCTTTGCATATTTGCCAAAGCTCTGGCGTAGGATGTAACATATATGAAGAAAAAATTCCGGTTGATACTGCAACAGCTATGATGGCTGAAGAATTTAATATTTCTCCGTATACATGCGCACTTAACGGAGGCGAAGATTATGAATTATTATTTACCGCTCCTATTGCTGCATTTGATACTTTAAAAGCCAATAAAAAAATTTCAATTATTGGTCATATTACCGATAAAAATGCAGGCTGTAATTTAGTAACCAAAAGTGGACAAACATTTGCGCTTAGTGCTCAAGGTTGGGATGCATTGTTAAAAAAATGAAGAATTACATTTTTTAGTTATTTCAAGTCCAACAACTGCAAAAGACCGCTATCTATTTTAGGATAAACGCTTTATTTTTTGTAGATTTACATCCCCTTGAATATATTTTCCTGCTTGATTTATTTTCATACTTAGATGAAAAAAATTTACTTTAGCATTTTGTTTTTTATTATTCTGTTTTTTCATTTTTCATTTGGGCAAAATGTTCAACCAGGTCTAGCTGATTCGGTAAATCTTTTTTCAAAAGAAACATTTGGTTCTGAACCATTAGATGGTAATGCTGTTTTAGGAAACACGTATAATAAATCTATGTGTGGCTTAAATTATGTACAAGCATCCGATATGGTATCAACAAGATATACGCCACCGGGTAAAGGCCTTCCTCTTACACTTAAAATATCTGGCCTGCCTGCATGTTATCTTGTTCAACAAGCTTATGTTTATTGGTCACTCTCTTATACCTCAAGCTCGTCTACTACTCCTACTTTAACTTTTACCAATTCTGTGGGAACTGTTAATACAACAACTGCAAGTCAAATTGGTGTTGATGTAGACAAGTGTTGGAGCAGTTTGGGCTATAAAGGTACGAGAGGTATGAGAGCAGATGTAACTAGTTTTATTAGTGGTAACGGCAATTATACCTTAAATGTTACGGGTAATACTGCAAAAGAAATTGATGGAATGACCTTATTTATTATATACACAGATCCAAATGCAACCTATTATGGAACATTATTAATTGACGATGGATGCCAAGTAGATATCTCCGGAGGTAATCAAACAGGTTCTATTACTAACATCAATGCTTGTGCCGCTTCTGCAACAGCCAAAGCATTTGTAATGGTGGGTGATTTTCAAGATAACATTAGCACCAACCACAAACATACCATGAATGGAGTATCGGGTACATTCCCCAATGACTTTTGGAATTTTGATGAAGTGAATACAACTGTTACTTCTGGGCAATCAACAGCCGCATTTAAATTAAATACATCCAATACAGGTGACTGTTACGATTGGATTGCAAGGGGCTTTTATTTTCAAACTACAACTTGCACTACATGTCCCAATGCACCTTCAATAGTAATTACATCAACCATACAAAATGCCAGTTGTGGTGCAAATGATGGCAGCATAACTGTAAATCCTTCGGGTGGGGCAAACCCTTATACGTATCTGTGGAGTAATGGAAGTACATCTCAAACCATCAATAATCTTGCAGTAGGAACATACCAAGTAACGGTAACGGATGCTAATGGATGTTCTGCTTCTGTAACAGATAGTATTATTACAGGTAGTAGTATGAATGTTACTTTAACTACTGTTGACGCTACATGTGGCCAAAATAATGGCAGCGCATCTATAACCATAAATTCAGGTACTCCTCCATTCTCTTATTTATGGAGTAATGGAGATACTACCACTACAGATACAAATTTAGTTGCATCCAACTATTATATTATTGTAAAAGATTCTGCCGGATGTGCTGATTCTATTGGCGTTCTTATTAATGATCTTCCTCCTCCTGTAATTTCTCTTGATTCAATTAATGAATTATGTTATTTACAAAATGGAAAAGCAATTGTAACGGCAACAGGTGGTAACGGGAAAATTTCATATCAATGGAATGATTCTTTGTTACAACAAACCGATACTGCTTCAAATCTTTCAAGTGGATGGTATAAAGTAACTGTAACAGATAGTAGTGGATGTATAGTTGAAGACTCTGTTTTTGTTGATGAAATATTACCTCCTAGCCTTTCTCTTTCATCCATTAATGATTTTTGTAATACTGCACAGGGCATTGCCTTTGCTTCTGCAAGCGGAGGTTTCGGAATGTATAATTATTCTTGGAATACCAATCCGGTTCAAAATGGAGATTCTGCTTATAATTTAAAAGCCGGAATGTATACAGTTACGCTGACAGACAGTTTATGTATTGTAAATGATTCTGTACTTGTAAATGGAGCATTGGTTTTACCCATTTCAAATTTTACTTTTGAAGAACAAGCGCCTCCATCTCAAAGCAAAGACACTCCTGTTCAATTTTATAATCAATCGGTAAATACTCAAAGTGTATTTTGGGATTTTGGAGATGGCAATACATCAACAGAAAGTGATCCTTTACATGCTTATAGCGATACAGGAACCTATATTGTAACACTAATTGCAACTGACTCTTTAGGCTGTACAGATACTATTTTACAAACCGTAATTATAAATGGAGGTTTTGAAGTATTTATTCCCAATTCATTTTCACCCAATGCCGATGGCATTAATGATATTTTTGAAATAAAGGGAATTGGAATACTCCATGCCGAATATTATATTTTTGATAATTGGGGAAAACAAATGTATTATTCAAATACTATTACAAAAGGTTGGAATGGTATTCCTAATGGAAGTAGTGAAAAAGCACAACTGGATGTTTATACTTATTTGATTTACTTAACAGATGTAGATGGCAAACCTCATCAATATGTTGGCGATGTAAATATGCAACATTAAAGGCCATTAAAAAACCTTCAAAAATTATTTCTCTCCATTGAAACTAAAGCTATTTTTTTACGTATAAGAGTATAAATTAAGATCCTTTCTCTAAATCATTTTTTTTAATTCTTCATTGCAGATTGCATTCTATTTGAGAGAAAGAAATAATTATACTATTTGTAATTATGAATTTGTCTGAACATTTTTTGTGTAATGCCGATATAACAGCCGTTTAGGACAATGAAATTGGACTATTACGGATGTATAATCGGTATTAGGTTGTATTTCCCATTAATTGTAAATATATTTCGGATAAGCTATGATGCGTATATACATGATGTAATTTTCATTAGTTTAGCATTTAGTTTCTACAAAACCGAAATAGCTTAATGATAAAAAAAATAGTATACATATCTGTTTTTATATTTCTTCTATTTCAACAAGCTGTATTTTCACAGGTTAATAAAACCAATGCATTGGCCAATGATCAATGTTCAGGGGCCAGGTTAATCTGCAAAGGTGCAACAACAAGCACAACAAATATTGGTGCCAATGCAGTAGGAGATCCCGCTACCTCATGTGGAGATGCTGTTGCAGCAGGTGTTTGGTATTATACCAATACTTATGCAGCAGGAGATTTTAGTGTTACCATAAGTGGTTATACCGGATCATTAACGATAGAAATATTTGATGGAACTGCAGGTTGCGGATCATTATCGTCTATTGCATGCGCAAGTGGAGCTTCAACAAAAACTGTATCTGTAACCGGGGCTACCGCAGGAAAAAAATATTATATTTTGGTTGATGGTGTAGGTGCTAATAAAGTCAATTTTAATATTGATATAGCCATTACTTCAGGTGCAGCAAACGTAGTTGAAGGTATTGCCAATCCTGTAATTTCAGTTTCTCCTTCGGGTGGCTGTGCTCCTTTTACTGCGGTTGTAGATAATCAGACTTTAACAAATGGCACTAGTGAAAATTACGATTGGTATATTTTTGATAATAATTTTACTCTGCTAAGTACGGTAGCAAATACCACAGGAGCTGATACTACTTTTTATTTCCCTTCTACAGGACAATACATAATTGGATTAGGATTAAACAACAGTTGCTTGGTTTCGGGATTTACAAGTACTCAAATTGGTTCGCAAATTTTATCAACCTCTATTACTCCTGATAACGACCCAATATGTAAAGGAACTCCCGTAGGATTTACTCCTAATGCAGTATTATCTCCTGCATATCCCTCAAGTGATCCACATCCTTATGATTGGTCTTGGGATTTTGGAGATCCTGCGTCAGGTGTTAATAATACAGATGTAAATGAATTTCCTTCTCATACATTTGTTGGTACAGGACCTAATACTACAGAAACATTTACGGTTACTTTAATTACTCAAGCAGATTGCGGGCCCGACACTACCACCTATGATATTACAATAGTACCTGAACCAATTTCAGATCCAAATGGGCCGTTAAATCTTTGTTTAGGAACAGATCCTGAATTAATAACGAATCCAACACGTGGCACATCTCCTTATACTATTACTTGGTCGGGAGGAGCAGGAACAATAACTAGTCCCAATAACGATTCTACAACAGTTACAGGTTTAGCGGTTGGAAGTTACACTTATGCACTTAGCATTACCGATGCAATGGGATGTATATTTGATTCTGTTGTTGATGTTACACTAAACACCTCTCCTACCATTGTAGCATCTACACCCACTGCAATGCCGGTTTGTCCGCTTGGAGCAGTTAGCTTAATTGCGACACCAGCAGGTACTGCTCCTTATCAATATTTTTGGTTTCCTTCTACATATTTAAATGATGCTTCTTTGGCTAATCCAACTGCCAATGTCCCATCTTCAATGTACATTTATGTTTACACAATTGATGCCACAGGATGTACCTCAGATACAGACAGTGTATCAATAGTTGTAAATACCCCCCCTTCTTATTCTTATCCATTTGTGTGTGCCAGTTCTCCTTCTCCTACAACCGATGTTACCATGACTGGAGCTGGAGTAGGATCTACTTTTCAATGGTACTTATCACCTGATTTTAATCTTATCTCTGGAACAAATGCTGTAGACTCAACGATTATAACTATTGATTTTACAGGTCAGCCGGCTGGGGATTATGATTTTATTGTCCTTTCTACAGATGGCGTTACAGGATGTTTGGATACAGTGGTCGTTACAGTTACATTATCTGCCGGAATTACAATGAGCGTTTCCGGACCATCAGAAATTTGTTCAGGATTAGCAGCAAATATAAGCGCAAGTGGACCCACAAGTTATTTATGGACATCTAATCCTGCTGACCCCTCACTTATTGGGCAAACAACTTTAGCAAGTATATCTGTTATCCCACCTAGTGTTACTACTTATGATTACATAGTAGAAGGAACAACAGGCTCCTGTACAGTACAAGACACCCTTACTGTTGTTGTAAATCCATTGCCTGCAGTTACGGCAAGTGTAAGTGCTGATACAATATGTATAGGTGGTACATCAATCCTTACTGCAGCAGGAGCTATTACCTATGTATGGAGTTCTTTACCTTTTGATGTGTCTACAACAGGGCAAACCACAGAGTCAAGCATGACTGTAAACCCAACAATTAATACCCAATATTGTGTTAATGGAGCAGATGCTAAAGGATGTACAAAAACCAGATGCAAAAACGTAATTATTAGAACCAATTCAAGTTTAAATGCAGGAGCCGATAGTACCATTTGTGAAAACGATAGTATTATGCTTACCGGTAGCGGTGGCACAACTTATATTTGGTATAAATTACCCGCTAATGTATTAGTGGGTGCATCAACAAGTGTTGATGTTGCCCCTGTTATTTCAACAAATTATTTTGTGCAAAGCGATATTTCAGGTTGTACTTTTAGAGATACTATTGCAATAACAGTAAACCCTATTCCTGCAGTAAACATTACACAATCTACAGATACCGTTTGTACAGGTAGTGCTTTAGTAATGTCAACAACAGGTTCTGATGTGTTTGCGTGGAGCTCTATTCCCGCTGATGGTTCACTAGCTGGTCAACAAACCAATTCTGCAATTACCGTTTTTCCAATTTTTAATACTACTTATTCAGTAACTGTTACAGATACCGTTTCTCTTTGTGCCGATACCAAAACAGCTAGTGTTGTAACACAGCCCTCTCCTAGTGCTTCAGTTGCCACTCCCGATACTATTTGTGGTTGCGGAACGGATACGGTTGACGGAACAGGATCTACAACTGCCATGCAATATTTATGGACAAGCACAACAGGTACTTTTACAGATTCTGCAAGCCTAATTACAACGCTTAATTTTTGTTCTTCTGCAACTGTAACCTTAACCGTAACTAATCCGGCAACCAATTGTTCTTCATCTGCTAATACAACTGCTGTATCAAAAGCGTTACCAGACGCAGTATTTACAACATCTCCTACTCAATTTTGTGGAGGAACTTCAATAACAGTTACCTTAGATGGAACAGGAAGCGCTGTTGCAGGAGCTACTTATTCATGGACTTCTGATGTACCTTTTATTTCAATTGCTGATAGTTTTGCTTTAAATACTACTGCTGTAATTAATCAACAAACTATTTTTTATTTAACTGTAAATAAAAATGGATGTGATTCTGTTTATCAAGATACTGTAAAAGCTTATCCTTCTCCTGTTGTTCTGGCTAGTCCTGGAAGCTTATGTATTGGCGATATTTTAATGGATACACTAGCTGTAACAGGTGCTGGCATTGGTTCTGTTTATGATTGGTCTTTATCTTCAGCTTTACCAACTATTACAGGCTATGATGCAACTGATTCTATTGCTTATGTTGATTTTACATTATTTGGTGCAGGGCTTTATGATTATGCTATTGAAGTAACAGATGGCATTACGGGTTGTACAGATACAGTCAACTTTACTTTTACAGTATTTTCAAATGTATTAAGCCTTTCTATTAGTTCTGATACCAGTATATGTGATCAAGATTCTGCTCAATTAAATATCAGCGGAGCCGCAACTTATGTTTGGACTTCTTCTCCGGCAGACCCATCATTAAATGGACAAGATAGTATCTCAAACCCTAAAGTTGCACCATCTGTTACTACAACCTATTATGTTACCGGACATGCAGGATCTTGTTTTGCAGATGATTCAGTTACAGTAACTGTAAATCCAATACCCACTATTACTCTTGGAAATGATACTTCTATTTGCAGGGGCGATATTCTTGCATTATCAGGATCTGGAGGTATTTCACTTGATTGGTTTAGATTACCTACAAATAATTATTTGGGAAATGCTGTTGCAATTTTAGTTGCTCCTGTAAATACCACTAGTTATTATGCGCAAGGCACATTAAGTGGATGTACGAATACAGATACTATTAATATAACAGTAAATACTTTACCTATAATAAATATAACAGCATCTGATGATACTATTTGTGGTGGAGAGCAAGTATTTTTTTCTTTAATTGGTGCAACAACTTATTTGTGGTCTTCTGCTCCTGTTGATGCTTCACTCACAGGCCAAACTACTTTAGCTAATCCTATAGTATCTCCAAGTATTACTACAACTTATACTATTGAAGGAACTGATGCAACAACGGGATGTGATAATACAGTCACTTTTCAAGTTGTAGTAAATCCCAAACCGGTAGCTGTTATGGATTCTATAAATGATATTTGCAGCTGCCAAGATGTTGTGCTTGATGGAACAGGCTCTACAACTTCACTCACTTATTTATGGACCGCAACAACAGGCACCATTGCAGCAGATACAGATTTAGTTACTACCGCCCATATATGTAATGCGTCTACAATAAAAATAATAGTTACAGATACCTCTACAGGTTGTGCCGACACAGCATCAATGGCAGTTGTAAAACTTACCCAACCTACAGCAAAAAATTCGGTTACTCCATCTCAATTTTGCAGCGGAATTCCAACAATAGTAACATTAAGCGGATCGGGAAGTACAGCTGGAGCTACCTATCATTGGGCTTCTTCTCCTGCAGCTACCATTGCAGATACAACAGCAATGAACACAACGGCAACTGTTATTCAAACCACCGTATTTACATTTACCGTGACGCAAGCGGGCTGTGATTCAGTTGTTACCGATACTGCAGCAACCTATTCAATTCCAACCGTTTCTTCAAATCCTGCTAGTTTATGTACCAATGATGTTTTAACTGCTGCATTTACTGTAAATGGGGCAGCAGCAGTTGGTACAACTTATGATTGGTCTACCTCACCATCTTTAGCAACCATTACAGGTTATGCTTCAGGAAATAAAATTGCCAATGTAAATTTTACTGCATTTGGCGCAGGAACCTATAATTATGTAATTATTGTTACAGATGGAATAACCGGATGTTCAGATACTGTTAACTATTCATTTACTGTATTTAGTAATGTGATAAGCCTTACAACTTCTAACGATACTTCAATTTGTTTAAGAGATACAGCGCAAATTACAATAAGTGGCGCTGCAAGTTATGCATGGACATCGGCTCCTGTTGATGCTTCTTTAACAGGACAAACAACACAAGATACTTTAAACCTATTTCCATCTGCAACTACTAACTATTATGTTACAGCAAGTGCAGGATCTTGTACAAAACAAGATACTGTAAAAATTACCATTTTATCTTTGCCTGTTGTATCTGCTGGTATTGACGCTACCATTTGCAGTGGCAGTTCTAGTACTTTAACCGGATCTGGTGGTACAACATACATTTGGTATTCTTTGCCTGGTAGTGCATTTGTAGCTAATACCCAAAGCACAAGCGTTTCGCCTGTTCTTACAACATCTTATTATGTAAGTGGCACAACTGGATCTTGCTCTAATACCGATACAGTTAAAATAACTGTAAAAGCTACACCAAGTGTTGTTATAACTGCTACGTTCGATTCAATTTGTTCTGGTAGCAGTACGCTTTTACAAGCTACCGGGGCCAATACTTATTTATGGTCGGCTTTACCTGCAGATGCCACATTAGTTGGACAAACAACTTCTGCTTCTCCAACAGTAAGCCCAACAGTTACTACAACCTATACTGTTGTTGGAACAAATACTGCTACCGGATGTACAAATACCCAAACGCAAATAATAGTTGTAAATCCAGGTTTAACGGCAGTTATTACACCAATTGCTGCAATATGTGGTTGTTCAAGTGTTACATTGGATGGAACAGGGAGTACAACATCTAATACACAATTTCAATGGACGAGTGCATTAGGAAGTAGTATAGCCAGCAGCACGACCCTTTCTACTACGGCATTTGTGTGTGGTAATGATATTTTAACCCTTACCGCAACTGACACAGTTGGAGGATGTACTGCTGCTGCTACTGCAAATATTACCTATTACTCAAAACCTAATGTTGATTTTACTATATCTCCAGCACAATTTTGTAGTGGTATTTCAACAACCATTACTTTAACAGGAACTGCGGCTGCAGGACAAACCTATTTATGGACATCAAATCCTGTTGTTTCAATTGCAAGCCCAAGTTCACTTTCTACAACTGCTGATATTAGTTCTCAAACCATTTTTTCTCTAACGGTTACTGATAGTAATGGTTGCGATTCTACTTATTCTGATACTGCTAAAACGTATCCAGCTCCAACGGTTAGTCCATCTCCGGCAAGTTTATGTGCTAGTGATATTTTACTTGATACCTTAACCCTGTTAACTCCAGCGGCAGGATCAACCATTGATTGGTCTGCATCACCTGATATTGCAACAATTACAGGTTACAATGTAAGTAAAACTATTGCTTATGTTGACTACACAGCTTTTGGTGCCGGAACTTATGATTATGTGATAACCGTTAATGACGCAGTTACAGGTTGTACGGATCTTATCAATTATTCTTTTACTGTTTTTCCAAGTATACTTAATTTGATTATAAGTAATGATGCCACCATTTGCCAAAAAGATACAATAGAACTTACCATTAGCGGAGCTGCAACTTATAGTTGGACAGCCTTGCCTTTAGATGCCTCACTTGCCGGACAAACAACATATGACACCTTAGATGTATTTCCATCTGCAACTACAACCTATACTGTAGTAGGTAGTGCCGGAAGTTGTACTGCAACAAAATCAGTTAAGGTTACCGTATTACCTCTCCCTGTTTTAAATCTAGGGCCTGATACAGAAATTTGCCAAGGAACAGTAATGGTATTAAATGCTACAGGAGGGGGCTCCTATGAATGGTATCAATTACCACAAGATTCTTTAATATCTGTTAGCCAAATATTGGTAAAAACATTACTAACAAATAAAATTTATTATGTAAAAGTAACCGGAGTTAACGGTTGCATTAATAGAGATACTATTAATATTATTGTTGATGATATTCCAAATCTTGCTTCATCTATTGAACAAGACACTATGTGTATTCATGATACTATTACAATTTCTGCTACAGGAACAATTTCTTATTTATGGACGGCTAATCCTGCAGATGCCACACTTGTACCCCAACAAACCGATTCAATTGTTAATGTTTCTCCAACTACAACTACAACTTATACTTTAAATGGTTCAACAGGTGCTTGTACCATTCAACATACTTATACTTTAAATGTAAAACCGGGGCCTACAGTTACTGTTAATGTATCAAGTAATACTATTTGCTCAGCATCTTTAGTTACACTAACTGCTGCCGGGGCTGTAGGCTATTTATGGACGGCAACACCTGCAGATGCTACACTTACAGGTCAAGAAAATGCTACAACCATAAATGTAAATCCCCTTGTTACTACACAGTATTGTGCAAAAGGTACCGATGCTGAAGGTTGCTATAACATTACATGTAAAACAATAACTACGCTCCCATTACCTACTCCAAATGCCGGAAATGACACAACTGTTTGCGAAGACGATAATGCAACATTAGTAGCAAGTGGAGGCTTATCTTATCAATGGTATACTGCACCAAATGATTCATCCATTAGTAGTGATTCTATTGTAAACACAATTGTTTCTGACACTACTGATTATTATGTTGTAGCAACAGCAGCCAATGGCTGTACCAATAATGACACGGTAAGAGTGAATATTATTCCTTTCTCAGGTGTAACTATTTCAATAAGTGACGATACGCTTTGTATTGGAGAAAATACTGTATTTACAGCCAGTGGAGCTGATACTTATTCTTGGACAGCATTTCCGCTTGATCCAACATTATCAATTGCAGAAAGCACTTCTCCTACGATAGATGTTACACCATTAGCAACTACTATCTATACATTAGTTATGTCGAAAAATGCTACCGGTTGTGACAAACAATTTACCTATACTATTCCTGTATATGGGTTTCCTGTTGCAGATGCAGCCCCTATTGGTGCAAAATGTGGATGCGATCCAGTAACACTTGATGGTTCTGCAAGCGATCCTGCCCTTGATTATTTATGGATCAGCTATAGTGGAAATGCATCTATTACCAGCCCAACAAATCAAAGTACTCCTGCAGTTGTTTGCCAAGCTGATACTTTTGAAATTATTGTTACCAATCCTTTTAGTGGTTGTACCAGTGTTGATACCAATACGGTAAGCATAAAACCTAAACCTAATGCAACAGCCAGTGCCTCTCCATCTCAATTTTGTATGGGAGTAGCTACATTCATTACCTTAACCGCAACAGTGGACTCTGCTGTTAGCATTATATGGACAGCCAATCCGCCTGCAACTATTGCTGATAGTTCTCAATTGGTAACAACGGCCACTATTACCCAAGCTACAGATTTCAGTATTACATTAACGGGCCCTAATGGTTGTGATACTACCATTACAAAATCAGTAACCGCATATCCCTCTCCAACATTAATAGCTACTCCCAACTCATTTTGTTCCAATGATCCCCCTCTTAATTTAGTGATGGATATATTGGGTGCAAGCGTAGGGAGTACCTACAATTGGTTTAATGTGCCTGCCTGTATTTCTCCAAATACTATTGGAAACGTATCAAGCCAAGCCTTAAATTTTGATGCTTGCCCTCCGGGGTTTCATACTTTTCAGATTGAAGTAACAGATGCCTTTACAACTTGTGTTGATACTGTAACAAAAGGAGTGATGATTTCTGATAGCGTATATTTGGTATTTGATCCAGTTGGTCCCATAACAATTTGTGAAAACGACTCTTTAAGTTTAAGTGCGCAAGGAGCATTTAATTTTTATTGGTCAACAGGAGATTCTACTATTGGAGATACAATCAGTACAGTGCAAGTATGCCCTGGCTTACCATCTGGTATTAATAATGTAGTGCTAACAGGAATCACCGGAAATTGTATTGCAGCAGATACTGTAGTAGTAAATGTAATTCCATTGCCGGTTGCCAATTCAGGAGGAAATACAACTTCATGTTTAAATGATACTTTAACGCTAACGGCTACTAATGCAGGTGTAGGTGCCATTTATGAATGGTATGCATTACCACAAGATTCTCTAGTTAGTAATACTCAATCGGCAACCATTGTTCATGCAAGTATTGGAACTTTTACCTATTATCTAAAAGTAAATCAATTAAGCTGTTTAAATTACGATACTTTTACAGTAACGGTTTATGCTCATCCTTCCGTTACCATTACCGCTTCTGACGATACTATTTGTTATGGAGATCCTGTAACGCTTATTGCTAATCCTACAGGAAATGGACCATTCAGTTATTTATGGGATGATATAAATGCAACAACAACACAAATTGCAAGCCCTATAGTTACCGCAAATACTACTTTTTGTGTTACACTTACAGATAATAGTACAGGCTGTACCGATACAGCTTGTCACAATGAAGTATCAAGAGCATTGCCAATTGTTGTTGCAAGTTCAAGCGTAGATACAAGTTGCCAAAGTGATAATGTTTCTTTATTTGCATCAGGCACTGGTTCTTACGATTGGGCAAAAATAACAAGTCCGGGTATTTCGCTGGGTACGCTTGATACTATTACTGTTTCTCCAAATTCTTCAACATGTTATGTTTTAACAGGAACAGATACTACAACCGGATGTAGTAATAAAGACACCATTTGTATTATAGTGAACAAAAGACCAACAGCAAATGCGGGTACCGATCAATCTATTTGTGAAAGCGGAGCAGCTAATTTATCAGATGCTGTAACTACTAATGGATCCATTATTTGGACAACATCAGGCAATGGAATATTTAGTGATAGTTCAATTCAAAATCCAATTTACACACCCGGAAATTCCGATCCGGGAAATACAATTTCTCTTACTTTAACGGTTAGTAATAGCCCTTGCCCTGATGCAGTAAGTGTGACCCATGTTGCTGTTGAACATCAGCCTATAGCTGTTATTGATACGGCATATCCCAATCCTGTTTGTAGTGGCGATACCGTTCATTTAGCAGGAACAGCTTCTTATGGTACTATTTTATGGACTACTAATGGCGTAGGTTTATTAAACAATAATACCTCTTCAATGCCTTATTATATTTCAGCAATTGCTGATGTGGGTATTAAAAATATTTACATGACGGTTACCGGTACATTAGGTGTGTGTAGCCCTGGAAAAGATACTCTACAAATGGATATTAGAGGAATTCCTACCGCTAATGCCGGAGTTAACGATACCATTTGTGAAGGTGACGTAAAAATATTCTCTGATGCTACTGCCATTAATGGAGCTATCATTTGGGCCAATAATGGAGATGGAGTTTTTGATGATTCAACTTTAGTGAAACCAAGTTATTTTCATGGAACAAATGATGTAGGTTCTACCATTTGGTTTACAATTACAGTAACCAATGCTCCCTGTCCTTTAGATGAAGATACTTCATTACTTACAATTGATCCTGCTCCTGTAGCTACCATTGATAGTATTTCGACTGATACGGTTTGTTTAAATGACTACGTTACTTTATATGGTTCATCTCTTAATGCATTAAATGGAGTAAAATGGACGGATGGTAATGCAGGAGGTACGTTTACAGCGCCAACATCTAATACCACTTTATATTATCCACCTAATGTTGGTAACATCAATATTTATTTTACTGTAACGGGATCAGCTTCATGCGCACCTGCAAAAGATACTGTGAAATTAGTAGTTGAGGGCCTTCCTGTTGCTGTTGCAGGATCAAACTACCCTCCTATATGTGAAAATACACCTCTAACATTAAATAATGCTACTGCAGCTTTTGGAAACGTAAAATGGTCAACTTCCGGATTTGGCACTTTTGATGATTCAACATTAACCAATCCTACTTATACACCTAATACAAAAGATGTAGGTTTTATTACTTTAACAATGATAGTTTACAATACTTCTTGTCCGGCTGATACTGATACAACAATTCTTCAAGTTTCTCCTGCGCCAACATCTAAAATACTTTCTGTTACACCTAATCCTGTTTGCGAAGGTGTTACAATAAATGTAGTGGCTACATCTACCAATGATATTAATGGCAATATTTGGACGGATAGCAATGGATTGGGTACTTTTGGAAATACAACCGATTCATCAACAACCTATATTTCAGGAGCAAGTGGAAATATTACGCTCTATTATACAGCAACCGGTTCTGCAGCTTGTACGCCCGCTGTTGATTCAGTAATTCTGGTGGTAAAAGCAAAACCTTATGCTTTTATTACTAGTTTAAGTCAAGATACGGCTTGTCAAGGCACCACAATTTCAATTAATGATTCTGTTGGTAACGGTACTATTAAATGGCTTACAACAGGTACAGGAAGTTTTAATACTTTAGATTCAACCTATACACCCGGAGCTACTGAATTGGGTAATATATTTTTATCAGTGTCTGTAACCAATGCTCCTTGTCCTGCGGCATCTGCAACTAAAAAATTAGTTGTAATTGACAAGCCTGATGTAAGTATTGATCCTAGTGATACCAGTATTTGTTTTGCAGATACGCTTACCATTACAGCTACAGTAAATACAAGCAGTTCGGTAACTTACCAATGGAATGATATTACTTTACCTAATCTAGCAACCGTTGAAGTTTCTCCAACGGATACAACTTTATATATTTTATCCGTAATTACGGCAGGTTGCACCATTACAGATAGTAGCCTTGTAAAAGTAATACCACCGGGAATACCGAATGCAGGACTTGATACTTTATTTTGTTCAGGAGAAAAAGTAATATTAAGTGGTACGGTACAAAATGCTACGCAGGTAAAATGGACAACAAATGGAGCCGGAACTTTTAGTCCGGATAATACTAGCTTGAGTACATCATATACGCCTACAACCAATGAATCAAAAGGAGATACGCTTTGGTTTAGCCTTACCTCTACCGATGCTTGTTATAATTTAACTGATACAGTTTTAATAACTATTATGGGGCAAGAATCAGTTAATGCCGGTGCTGATCAAGCTATTTCTATTGGAGCAACAGCACAACTTCATGGAAAAATTGCAGGAGGAGGAAGTGGAAAATGGACCAGTAGTGGCACTGGAGTATTTTCTCCAAATGATAGCGATTTAAATGCTAAGTATATTCCAAGTCAAGATGATTATAACCAAGCATCTATTACCATTACCTTAACTTCTACTAGTAATTGTACTACAACTTTCGACTTCATGTTACTTACAATTGAACCTATGAGTTTTCCAACTGTAATGACACCTTATCCGGGATCGCCAGGACAAAATGATTATCTAATAATTGGTGGTATTGAGCCGGGATTAGCCCAAATAATCATTTTTAACAAATGGGGCAAAGAAGTATTTGAAGCAGCAAACTACAGAAACGACTGGGATGCTTCAAATGTAGAATCAAATGTATATTATTATATAGTAAAATATAAGGACACAGAATGGTCGAAATGGATCATGATAATTAAAGATGAGAAGTAAATAACAATCCTATTTCAATTTTTTAACGTATTTTTGCAAAACAATTTAAAACAAACCCCTCATGGTGCGAAAAATTTTAATTACAGGTGGTGCCGGCTTCGTTGGCAGTGCTATCGCTGAAAAGCTAATTGCAGACAAAAAAAACTATGTTGTGATTGTTGATGATCTATCAACAGGGCATGTATCTAAATTACCTCAATTACCAAGAGATAATTGGGAATTTATTAAGGGCGATGTAAATGAGTATCGTGAAATATCAGAAGTAATGCTTTCCTTTAAGTTTGATTACGTTTTTCATTATGCAGCTATGGTTGGCGTTCAGCGTACACAGGATCAACCCATCGATGTGTTACACGATATAGACGGCATCAAAAATATTTTGGAAACTTCTAAAAATATTGGCGTAAAAAGAGTTTTATTTTCTTCCTCTTCTGAAATATATGGAGAACCGGTTGAAGTACCCATGAACGAGAAAACTACTCCATTAAATTCTCGACTTCCTTATGCAATTGTTAAAAATGTGGGGGAAGCATTTATGCGTTCATATAAACAAGAATATGGCATTGATTATACCATTTTCCGTTTCTTTAATACATACGGCCCAAAACAAAGTAAAGATTTTGTGATGTCGAAATTTATTTCTGCAGCATTACGAAATGAAGATATTCCTGTTTATGGAAATGGAGAACAAACAAGAACATTTTGTTTGGTTGATGATAATGTTGAAGCTTGCTTAAATGCATTTTATAATAATAAAATAATTAATGATGTAATGAATGTGGGTGGAGATAATGAAATAACCATTCTTGAATTAGCTCAAACCATAATTAATATTACCGGCTCTAGATCTAAAATTGTTCATTTACCTCCGCTTAAAGAAGGAGACATGACAAGACGAAAACCTGATAATAGCAAAATGATGCAGCTTTTAAATAGAGATTTGGTTTCATTGGAAGAAGGCATTACGCAAGTAATAGATAAAGCTCATTTTTTAATGTATGTTTAGTTTTTTGTTTGAATGCATGATGTTAAAACACTTCAAGAAATTTTTAATGCTCATTTAAAAGAGCAATCATTTAACGCGCAACCACGCGAATTATATCAACCCATTGAATATACTTTGGCCCTAGGCGGTAAACGCTTAAGGCCTTTATTGCTTTTAATGGCCAGGAATTTATATGGGCATGAAGTAAAAGACGCTTTAGATGCTGCGTTAGCCATTGAAGTATTTCATAATTTCACATTACTGCATGATGATATTATGGATCAAGCCCCATTGAGACGTAATAAACCCACAGTTTACAAAAAGTGGAATACCAATATTGCCATACTTTCTGGAGATGTAATGCTTGTAAAAGCTTATGATTATTTATCTAAAACACCAAGTAAAAATTTAGTAGCAATATTGGCAACATTTAATAAAGCTGCTGTTCAGGTATGTGAAGGTCAGCAATACGATATGAATTTTGAAAATAGAAATGACGTTAGTATTGATGAATATATTAAAATGATTGAATTAAAAACAGCAGTATTACTTGCTGCTAGCCTTAAATTAGGAGCTATTATTGGAAATGCATCAAATGACGATGCTGAAAAATTATATGCATTTGGTTTAAATATGGGAATTGCATTTCAATTACAAGATGATTGGTTAGATGCTTTTGGAAACGAAAATGAATTTGGAAAACAAAAAGGAGGAGATATTATTGCCAATAAAAAAACATATTTATTACTCAAAGCACAAGAATTGGCAAGTAGTGAGATAAAAACAAAACTCAGTGCTGTAATGTATGATAATAACATAACAGCAACAGAAAAAGTAGATACTGTTATTGATTGCTATAATGAATTAAATATTGAAACTGAAATTCAAAAACAAATTCAATATTACAATCAAAAAGCAATTGAAAGTTTAAATGGAATTTCTGTTACTAGAGATAAATTGCAAATTATTATTTCCCTTGCAGAGAATTTATTGAATCGAAAATCATAATTTTTCATTTAACAGAATAGAATTTATATAAGTTAGGAGGATATTTATTGCTTCTCCATAGAATAAATTGGTAATTATTTATGCGTAAAAATATCCCTATAAATTATTTAATATTATGTGGGCTCATTTTAGGAATATTGCCATATATGTACCTTTCCAATTTTACACATCCAATAGCTGATGATTATTGTTGTAGTTTACAAGGCGCCAAGCCTGATCATTTATCTGTCTATATTGATTCGTATTTTAAATGGAGTGGGAGATATACTACCAATCTTTTCGAATTACTAAATCCTATGGTTTGGAATAATTTATTTATTTATCAAGCAATTCCGCAAGTATTAATATTCTCAACTATCATAGGTTTTTTATTTTTATATCATTCATTTTTTAATCAAACGGTTTCTTTTATACATAAAATAAATGCAAGCTTATTTTCCACATTATTTTTACTGTTTCAAATGCCATCAATAGCTGAAGGTATATATTGGTATACAGCAGCGGTGGATTATACGCTGCCAACTATCCTTTTTTTGTTTTATTTGACTTTATTAATCAACTACTTCAAACGTAAATTTATTTTGAACAGTTATTCTCACTTTATTCTGCTTTCAATCTTACTTATTGTAATTATTGGATTTAATGAAGCTATCTTACTTTTAATTATAGCATTACATATTATTGCTACTATTAAAAGTTACCGGTTTAATTTAGATAACAAAAAAACTTGGTTGATTTTAATGTTCATTTCTGTTATTGCAGCTTTTATTGCAGTTTTTGCGCCAGGCAACTTAGTTCGCGCTTCTTGCTTTCATGATAAATATAACTTTCTTCATTCATTGGTTTATACTTTATTTCAGATTATTCGTTTCTTTTTTGAATGGATATCCAATATCCCTTTTATACTTGGATCTGTTATTCTAATTCCGGTCATTAAAAAACTATCTGATGAAATTCCATTAGTAGGGAATTCTTTTTTCTTGTCGCCAATTGAATCTTCTTTACTATTAATTGGTATTATATTTCTTTGTGTATTTCCTCCATATTGGTCAACAAATATACTTGGCCAACATAGGACAATTAATACTGCATATTTTTTCTTTATCCTTGCATGGATTGTTAATCTTTCATGTTGGGTTAATTATTTAAATAAAAGAGACCAATTATCATTTAAAATTGATAAGCCATATAAAACTTTTTTTACTTTGCTAATTGTATTGTCATTAATAGTTACAAAAAATGGATATAGTGCTTTATTAGATATATTCAATCAAACTGCTTATAAATTTAATCAGGAAATGGAACACCGATACCTAGCCATAAAAGAAGCTAAAGCCAATAATAAAGATGAGGTTGGGTTAAGTTCTATAAAGAATAAACCAAACACTCTTTTTGTGTTAGATTTAACAACACAATCCAATTATTGGATAAACGAATGCCAAGGTGAATATTTTGGAATAAGAATATTTGTAAAGGAATAATTTACTAACAAAATAACCAACAACTAACTAACTAATGCGTTTCAAAAAACATATTTTTATTTGCACCAATCAAAGAGACAATGGCAAAAGATGTTGTGGACAAGAACATGGCCTTGCCCTAGTAGCTGCATTTAAAAAAGAATTAAAAGATAAAGGTTTAAATGTTGAAATTCGTGCGCAACGTGCCGGATGTCTTGACGCTTGTGATTTTGGCCCTAGCTTAGTAATTTATCCGGAAGGAATTTATTACGGAAATGTGCAACTGAATCATGTTTCTGAAATTATTGAACAACATATAATAGGAGGAAAAACAATAGAACACCTAAAAATTAATTTCTAAATTGCTAAAAAAATACCATGCAATCACCTTATTTAACACAAGACCACGAATTATTTCGCCAAAGCGTTAGAAAATTTATTGAAACAGAAGTTACACCTCACATTAATGAATGGGAAAAAGAAGAACACATTCCAAAGCAAATTTGGAAACGCATGGGAGAAATGGGTTTTTTGGGAATTAACTATGACGAAAAAGAAGGCGGACAAAATGCCGATTTCTTTTATTCTGTAGTTTTTTTAGAAGAATTATCAAGAACCGGATCAGGCGGTTTTGCAGCATCAGTTGGCGTGCACCAATATTTAGGAACCGGTCACATAGCTGCTGTTGGATCAGAAGAACTAAAACAAAAATATTTAAGAGCAGCTATTAATGGCGAAATGGTATCGGCATTAGGTATTTCTGAACCCGTTGCCGGATCTGATGTTGCCAATATTAAAACAAAAGCTGTTCGTGAAGGTGATCATTATGTAATTAATGGATCAAAGGTTTTTATTTCTAATGGGTATTACTGTGATTTTATTACCCTGGCTGTAAAAACAGATCCTGGTATGGGATTAAATGGAATAAGTCTTATTGTAGTTGATAAAAATACTCCAGGCTTCACGGCTACTAAAATGAAAAAATTAGGATGGAGAAGTTCTGATATGGGCGAGCTTGCATTTGATAATGTTAGAGTACCTGCAAGTAATTTAATAGGCGAAGAAAACATGGGCTTCTATTATATTATGGAAGGTTTTCAGATAGAAAGATTGGTGACTGCCATTGGTTCTGTTGCAACTTGTGAATATGCCATTGAACTTACTTTAAAATACATTAACGAAAGAGAAGCCTTTGGCAAAAAAATTAAACAATACCAAACCATTCGTCATGAATTAGCCCAATTGGCTACTGAAGTAGAAGCTGCTAAACAACTTACTTATTATGCTTCTTGGCTTTATAACCAAAACTTGTCATGCGTAAGAGAATGTTCAATGGCAAAATTATTAGCCACTGAACTCAACAAAAAAGTTACCGATACTTGCTTGCAATGTTTTGGAGGATATGGTTACATGCAAGATTTTCCTATGGAGCGGATGTTTCGTGATGCAAGAGGCGGAACTATTGCAGGCGGCACTTCCGCTATTATGCGCGAAATTATTTCTCGCATGATGATTGATGATGTTAATTACCAATCGGGATATAAAAAACCGGCAAAATCAAAACCTACTAATACAATTGAAAATAAAACGCAAGAACCGGTAACTATTTCAGTAAAAAAACCAAGCATTGAAAAACCTGCAAAGGCTCACGAAATTATTCGCTCATTAGAATGGCGCTTAATTACTGAAAAAGCTAAAGGCGTAAATATTATTTACCATTTTGATATTGACGGTGATAGTGGAGGAAAATTTACGGTTACCATAAAAGATGAAAGATGTTCTGTTGAAGAAAATTTAAAAGGCGATCCTAAATGTATTGTAAAAGCCAAAGCACAAAACTTTGAAGATGTTGAATTAGGTCGTACCAATGCTCAAATGGCAGTAATGATGGGTAAGATAAAAGTAAGCAACATTGGCTCTATGCTTAAATTTATGGATATGTTTGAAAGGCTTTCATAATTATCAGCCTTATTATAGCGTTGTAAAATAAATCCTAGTATACTTTAAAAATTTATTAGGATTTATTCCTACAATCCCGGATGGTAAACCTTTTCAGCTTCTTTAAAAATGGTTGCTTTATCTAGGGAAACTTGTTTTGTTTTTTGTTTCACAAACATTTCCATTTGATCGTTGTAGTGTTCTCTAGTAGGATCATTTGAAGAACCAAAAGCATTAATAGTTTCAATATGTGTTCCATCTTTTGCAAATTTTACCAGTTCAATAAATGAATCTCCTGCAAATGAAGTAAACTTGCCGTCTTTAGTGGGCAAACAATACATAGCAGCAATTACATCGGGCATTCCGCCAACAGCTATATTTTTATTCCCCCTTATATGACGCTGCAACTGGCCTAATGTTACTTCTGTTGTACCAAAATATTTGAGCAAATGTTTTTTTGCATCAACTAAAGCATTTTGGTAGCAATTGTTTTTATAATTATAATCTGTTCTGTAAATCTTATTACTTTGCTTTGCCATTTGCTGCAAGTAATACCCTGTAAGTAATACCCAAGATGCTGCTATGCTGTTAGTATCTGCTTTTTTATCCCATGCTTGAATCAATTTTAACTCATTAGAAAATTCAGGATAGTCTTCAGGTTTCATTTTAAAAATTTCTTGAACAGGAATATTAAAAATAGGCAAAACAGTATCCGGATAAGTGATGTCAAATTTTAGTTTTAAAAAATCATCATAAGAAAATTTTTCTTTTTGCTCAATCAATTCATGAAAACGGCTACTTCTATTATTAATAATTTCATCAAAGCACATAGTACTATCACAGTGCTGAATGCTTTTGTTACATGTGACATCAAATGGTGAATTATTTGTATTGAAAATATATCCACAATTTGGATTAAGAGTTTGAGGCAAATCAATAAGTGGATGCAACTTAGTCCATAAGGTTTTTGAAGTATTGCCGGGTAATGTTCCCGTCCAATTATATTGGGGATCACGAATAGGAACCATAGCATTACTTAAATGGTAAATGGTATCAAATCTATCCGCATAAATAATATTAAAACAGGGAATGGCTTGCATGTCTAATGCTTTTTTAAACTGAGTAAAATTTTGTGCTTTGTTCATCCAATACCATTCTTCTGCCCCACGAACATCCATTATAGCAGCAAGGCGAATTGAAAACATACCACGTTTGGTTTTAAAGGTAGGTCCGTATTTGGTCCAATATCCCATTTTACTTATCGGTATAATTACTCCTGCAATTTTAACTTTTAACTTTATTTTTGACTCTTCAAAATTTTCCCATTTGCCATCGAATAAATACTGATGATGATTGTGTGGATTTATTTGCAATTGGTAACGATCAATTAAATCGACATAATTATCGGTATGTGCCCATCCCAAATTTTCATTGGCACCGTGAAAAACCGTTACACCGCCCTGCAATAATCCTCCATAAATATTCATACCTTCTTCACTTACCAAATGCGCTTCGTACCACGACATTATTCCTTCGAGCATTTGATGAGAATTAACATCCAAAAAAACGGAACCGTCTGAGGTTTTATTTGAATTAAGGGCAATTCCATTAGAGCCTATATAAGATTGATCAAATTTTTCTCCTTTGAATAAACTCATTAATTCAGCTTCTAATCTCGACATAAAAGCAAAAGAAATAATATAACCCGTTATTAAATCTATTTCATCAATGGGAAATATTCCTTTGCAAATAATTTGATCGGGGTGAGCCTTTGCATAAGCATTAAAACCATCCGCATACGCTTTTAAATATTTTTTAAATTGAGGAGAAATATCCGTTTCATATTTTTGCATGGCCGTTTCTCTGGCTTTAAGCATGACAATTACATAATCTATTTTTGCCCCCTCTATACCTTTTACGCTTCCATTTAATTGTTTAATGTTAAGATAATCTTCTTGAATTATTTTAAAATCATCTTCAGCATTAGCCCAGGCAAGGCCATACGCAACATCAGCATCTGTTTTGCCAAAAATATGAGGTACGCCCCATTTATCACGAACAATTGTTACGTCAGCAGGATTGGTTTGGGCATTTATAAATGTTATAATAAATAAAAATATTATCAGAAAACTAATTTGAATACCCAATTTATTACTTGAAGAATGCATTATTTTTTATTTTATTTCTCTTTACCATCCCTCACTATCAAGAGAAGGGATGGCTTGGAATTATTAATAATATAGAAACTCTATTTAGTATACATTCACTATTTTCCCATGCTTTTCATTAATGCCCCTGCATTATCAGTCAAAAAACCGGTAGGAGTAATGTAAGAAAGTAATACCGTTAATTTATTTGAAAAGCCAGGAACAATTTTAGCTTTTTTATTAAGCATGCCTAATATACCGCTTCTAGCCACTGATTCAGAGCTCATTTCAAAATTGGCTTTCCAACCGTCTACCTCTTTCATGCCCGCGGCAGATGTAATATCAGTTTTAGTAGGGCCAGGACATAAACAACTAACAGATACATTTGTTCTTTTTAGCTCACTCCTTAAGGCTCTTGAAAAAGAATAAATAAATGCTTTAGAACTACCGTATAAAGCCATGTATGGATTAGGTATAAACGAAGATGTACTGCCTACAATTAAGATATGTGCTTCGCGCTGCTTTAATAAATCAGGCAAAAAATAATGCGTCATTTCAATTACCGCATTTACATTTAATTGAATTACTTGTTTTTTCTCCGAAAGAGGTAAATTATCAAAGGATCCGAAGCGATTAACGCCTGCATTATTAATTAATTTATCAACACTCAGTTTTTGGCGAGAACACCATTCATATACTTCTGCCGAAGCTCCTTCTTTAGCTAAATCTGCGGCATATAGTTGCACATCAATATTAATATCTTTTGTTATTTCTTGTTTAAGCCCCTCTAATAAAGGCATTGACCTTGCAACTAAAATTAAGTTCATACCTAATTTAGCACATTCAATAGCCATACTTTTTCCAATTCCTTTACTGGCTCCGGTTATAAGTGTATAAGTCATTTGTATAAGGGTTAATGTATTCGGCCTCACCCCATCCCCTCTCCTAGAAAAAGGAGAGGGGGAGTTTGGAATAATTAATTATTTTAAACTTTATTTTTTGAATTCATTTCATAAGCTTCAAGAATTTTCTTTACCAAATGATGGCGAACAATATCGTTACCATCCAGATAAATAAATTCTATTCCTTTAATGCCATCTAAAACTTTTTGCACTTGAATTAAGCCTGATGGTTGATGGCGAGGTAAATCAATTTGAGTTACATCTCCTGTAATAATAAATTTTGCAGCACTTCCCATACGACTCAAAAACATTCTTAATTGACTTTCAGTTGTATTTTGTGCTTCATCTAATATTACAAATGCATCATCAAGTGTACGTCCGCGCATAAAAGCCAAGGGAGCTATTTCAATCACTTTTGTTTCTAAGTATAAAACAAGTTTTTCAACCGGAATCATATCACGCAATGCATCATACAAGGGTTGCATGTAGGGATCTAATTTTTCTTTTAAATCACCCGGTAAAAAACCTAAATTTTCGCCTGCTTCAACTGCCGGTCTAGTTAAAATTAGTCTTCTTACTTCTTTATTTTTTAAAGCCTTTACAGCTAAAGCAACAGCTGTATATGTTTTTCCACTACCGGCAGGACCTATGGCAAATATCATATCGTTTTTTTCGATGCTCAATGCCATTTTAAATTGATTGGAAGTACGAGCTTTAATAATGCGTCCATTTACACCATGTAATAAAATATCAGAACTCAATGTTTTTTCTTCGCCATTAGAGATCTGCATTTCACCATTTTGCATCATTAGTTTTTCAATATTGGTTTCGCTTATTGATCCAAACTTGTGAAAGTATTCGAGTACATGATTAAATTTGGTTTCAAATTTTTCGATGTTTTTAGCATCTCCTATTATTTTAATTTCATTTCCTCTTGCAATAATTTTTAGTTCGGGAAAATACTTTCGGATGGCATCTAACTTACTATCATTAATACCATAAACCTCAACTGGGTTTACATCTGTGATTTGAATAATTTGTTCGCTCAATTTTTTTTAGATTAGTGATTAAAGATTATATTTAATATATCTTGCTTAATATAGAAATTTATCAGATAAAACAATTAAATTTTAGCATACTTTCTGAATTATCAAAATGGCCATTATTACTCTTACTACAGATTTAGGAATTAAAGATTACTATGTAAGTGCTATTAAAGGATCGATTTTGAAAATTTTACCACAAGCTACAATAGTTGATATTACCCATCAAATAGCTCCTTTTGATATATTGCAAGCTTCTTTTATTTTAAAAAACGCTTACAAAGAATTTCCCGAAGGAACCATACATTTAATCGGAATTAATTCAGAGGTCAATAATAAAGTAAAACATTTTGCAATTGAAATGAATCAACATTTTTTTGTTGGAGCTGATAATGGAATATTTTCATTAATGTTTGATTCGTCTCCAACAAAAACAATTTTGCTTGGAAATTCATTGCCAACAGATTCTCCTTCTTTTCCGGCCAAAGATATTTTAGTTAGAACAGCCTGTTATATTGCTGAAAAAGGAGAAATTGATACGCTGGGTAAAGCCGGTCCTCTTTTGGTTGAAAGAAAACTACTACAACCTATTATCAATGAAAAATCAATTAGAGGTAATGTGATATTTGTTGATGGCTACGAAAATGTAATTACCAATATCACGCGTGAATTATTTGATGGAGTAAGTAAAAACAGAAAGTTCAATGTTTTTTTTAGAAATTCTGATTACGATGTAAACAAAGTATCTCTTAGATACAATGATGTACCCGAAGGCGAAATGCTTATTATGTATGGCTCTACAGGCTATTTAGAAATAGCCATAAATAAAGGCCGTGCTTCTGGATTATTAGGTTTAAAACCTGGAGATACAATTCGAATTGAGTTTGAGTAAGACTCACTACTTACAAATTAACTGTAGCAGATACTCATCTTTCCAATCATCGCCATCCCAAATCCATTGCTTTTTGCTACCAATAATTTCAAAACCAAATTGCGTAAAAAGTTTTAGGCTTGCTTCATTATCCACTGTAATGTTACAATACAATTGATGAAGATTCAATTTTGAAAAACAATAATTGATCAATAGATTTAATGCCTCTTTTGCAAAACCTTTATTTCTATCTTCTGCATTGCTTATCAATACTCCAATACCAGCTCTTTTATGGTAAGGTTCAAAATCAAATAAATCAATACAGCCAAAGCTTTTTTTATTTTGGTGATCGTCAATAATAAGCCGTAGTTGCTTTGTTGTATATAAATCAAGATGAGAATTATCTACATATTGTTGCAACACATGTTTTGAAAAAGGCGTAAGCGTATTACTTACATGCCAAATAGAAGTATCGTTTTCCCATTTAAACAATAAATCAACATCAGAAGGTTCTAGTGCACGGAGTAATATGTTTTCGGATTTTAGCATGTTTTTAGTTTTTTCGCCACAGAGGCGTACAGACATAGAGAAAATAACAAATAAATTAACAAAAGAGCTTACCAAGGCAAGCCGCTTAAGATGTTGTAAATTTGTTTTGACGAACAATTATACAACATGAGCAAAAATACAGAAATAAAATTAGTCGAACAGCGGATATTTAAACAGATATTAAACTTAGTTGATACAATCAACATAACCAAAATAGATGAAAGTATGCAAGCTAATTTTAGTTAAGTTATTATTTTTAAATTTGCTTCTATCGATGCTATAAACTTCTATAATTTATATTTGAAATGAATTCTCTTTTTTCTCTTGAAGGTAAAACAGCCATTATAACTGGTGCTAGCGGATTTTTAGGCCGTACCATGAGCAAAGCACTTGCTCAAAACGGAGCTAAGGTAATTGCACTGGGAAGAAGCAGTAAGCTAGCCGATTTTATAAAACAGTGCGACAATGAATTTGGCAAAGGTAAAGTAATAGGCCATACCATTGATATGTATAATATTGAAGCTTTAAGTAAATTACTTGATCAAATTATTTTGCAAGAAAAAAAAATAGACATACTGGTTAATAATGCACATGAACTCAATCAAAATACCGGCTTTAATACCCCTTCAGGAAATTTAGAAAATGCTACTTTAGACCAATGGATGAAAAATCTTACCGGAGGAATTTATTGGGCAGCCCTATGCAGCCAAAAAGTAGGAACTGTAATGAAGGAAAATAAAAAGGGAAGCATCATCAATATCTCATCTATGTACGGAAAAGTAGCTCCAAGCCCATTATTATATGAAGGAACAGATAAAATTAACCCACCGGGCTATGTAGCAGCTAAATCAGGCCTAATTGGCCTAACAAAGTATGTTGCATCCTTCTGGGGTCCATTTGGAATAAGAGCAAATGCTATTTTACCCGGGCCTTTTTCAAACACAGAAGATTCAGGACCTAATTCTGTAAAAAAGGAGGATCCGTTTTTAGATAAGTTAAAGCAAAGAACTTGCTTAAGGCGAATAGGATTAGCAAATGAATTAATTGGTCCTTTATTATTTTTAGCTTCGGACGCTTCGTCTTACGTAACCGGTCATGAATTGGTTGTAGATGGTGGCTGGACAGTGATTTGATGCTTAAATAATTTGCACACTAGCGTAATTTGCCTACTTTTATACTTCTTAAATTTTATACCCCAAAATATATGTCACAAACAGTACGAATAGGAAACAAAATTGTAGGAGAAGGTCAACCCTGTTTTATTATTGCTGAAATAGGAATTAACCACAATGGCAATATTGAAATTGCAAAAAAACTTATCGATGCTGCTGTAACATCAGGATGTGATGCGGTTAAATTTCAAAAAAGAACTGTTGATGTTGTATATACCAAAGATGAACTTGCAAAACCTAGAGAAAATCCTTTTGGCACTACTAATGGCGATTTAAAAAGAGGATTAGAATTTGGCGTTGAAGAATTTGGAATTATCAATGCATACTGTCAAGAAAAAGGCATCATGTGGTTTTCATCTTGCTGGGACGAAGCTTCTGTTGATTTTATGGAACAATTTAATCCTCCTTGTTATAAAATAGCATCTGCATCTCTTACTGACGATAATTTATTACGTCATCATAAATATTATGAAAGGCCCATTATTCTTTCTACCGGAATGTCAACACTTGCACAAGTTGATCATGCAATGGAGATTCTGGGAAAAGAAAATGTTATCGTTATGCATTGCACAAGTACCTATCCATCAAAATTGGAAGAATTAAATTTACGTGCAATTAACACGCTTGCCCAAAAATATAATGTTCCTGTAGGTTATTCTGGCCACGAAGCCGGTTTATCAACAACTATTGCAGCTGCTGTATTAGGAGCATGTTCAGTTGAACGTCACATTACCCTTGATAGAGCCATGTGGGGGAGCGATCAGGCAGCCTCTGTAGAACCTCAAGGTTTCGATCGTATGGTTCGCGATATTCGTGCAAATGAAATTGCAATGGGAAATGGTGTTAAAATTGTTTATGAAAGTGAATTGCCTATTATAAGTAAATTGAGAAGGAAATAATCGAGATAATTCATTTTACAATCCCTTTGTATCTTTAAAAATGCAGAAAAATTTATTGTATTTCTTAGCAAAAAGGCTTTTCGCATCTGTATCATGAAGGTATACACTAAATGGATTATCCAAATCGAATTTTAAATTCCATAGAGAAGCGAATCGTTTCTGTAATCACCACCCCTATTGTTTATTCATAAACTCTGTTATCTCATTATAAAGAGGATTTTTAGACCAAAAAAGTTGTGTCATCATTTGTACATGTTTTTTACCTTTTAAAACATGAAAGATGGGTTGAGCATTATAACTCCTTAAAGTATCTGCCAAATTTATATTGCTATTTAAAATAGAAGGATAGCTTTTTGATCCACTGTAAATCAACATGGGAGGCATGCCCTGATGTAAGTGATAAAGAGGTGAAGCCTTTTTCCAATTCTCTTCATTGCTTGTAAAAACTTTATAGAAATAATGATCCGGCTTAAATTTTTCAATTTTTAAATACCCATACATATTGACACCCGCTGCATCTATTAAAATGGCTCCTTTAATGGGATTAGCTATTCCAATAGTATCGAAATACTCATCACGAACCGAAATAAGTGCAGACAAATGCCCTCCGGCCGAATGTCCCGAAACAAATATTTTATTAGAATTACCTCCATATTGTTCAATATGCAGCTTAACCCACTTTACAGCAAGAGCAGCATCCATAGCCATTTCATTATAATTTGCTAATGGAATAAGCGGGTAATCAATAATTACACATACCACATTTTTATTTGCCATGTGCTTGCCCAAAAAATTATAGCCCGATTTGCTTCCTGATTTCCAACTTCCTCCATGAATAAATACAAAAACATCTTTTAATTCACTTGATTTTTCAGGGCAAAAAATATTTAGTTCTTGCTTAGGTTTATGCGAAATGGAATCTGCTTTTAAATAAGTAATATTTTTATATTTCAAAATTTTCTTTTGAGAATAAGCCCAATTATGTATAAGTAATGAACCTAAAAGAGTTATAAGAAAAAACAGAGATTTATTGGGTGTATACCACATGGCATTTACATTTTATGAATTATGCAAAGATACATCTAGAAAAGCAATCTTTAAATAATACAATTTCTTACCTTAATAAAAAAATAGATTTCAACATAAGTAAACAAATATTAATAAAATCAAAAAAAATGAAAAAACTAATTTTGGTAATACTTGTAGGCTCCTTTAGTACCATAGTCATTGCACAAACAAACAAAAATGATATAGGAAAGAAAGTTCAGGTTCCAGATGCTGTAAAATCTGCATTTGAAAAAGAATTTCCCGGCAAAAAAGCATCTTGGGATGCAGAAGATGGTGGCTATGAGGCGGAATTTAAAATGAATGGAACAGATGCTTCTGCAAACTATAATGCAAATGGACATCGCACAGAATTAGAAATTGAAATAAATACAAATGAGCTTCCTGCAGTAGCTCAAGATTACATAAAAAAAAACTATGCTGTTTACAAGCTAACGGAAGCAGCCAAAATTACCAACGATAAAAATGTGGTAACATTTGAAGCAGAAGTTGAAAAAGATGGAAAATCATGGGATGTTCTTTTTGACGCTAATGGGAAATTTATAATGGAGAAAAAATGAAACATTCGTGTACAAAAGCTCACATTGCCTGATAAAAATAACAGGAATATTCCATTTGATTTTTTTAAACAAATTATTTTCTGATGAAATAGCCATGCTCTGAACCATACAGAAATATGAACGAACAATGTATCTATGAAAAAAAGCATTTCTTTTATAATCTTATTCTTCACTTTTATTAGCGCGAATTCTCAAAATTATTTTAAAGCAATTGTAAAAGATGGTATTACAAAAGAAACCATTATTGGAGCATCTGTTTTTGAAACAGGCACAAGTAATGGAACATCAACAGATATAAATGGTAAAGTAAAATTTCTGGTTTCAAAAATAGGAAGTGTAAACATAAGCATTCAATTCATTGGCTATAAATCTTACACTATTGTTGTTCAAATTCCACAAAAAGATACGCTTATAGAAATTCTACTTTCTCCTGAACCTAGTGACTTAGAAGAGGTAGTAGTAACATCTACAAGAACCAATTCAAGAATAGAAAACATTCCCACTCGAATAGAGGTTTTAGGCACTGAGGATATGAATGAGGAAAATGGAATAAAGCCAGGCAACATCATGAGTTTATTAGGTGATATTGCCGGTATTCAAATGCAACAAGTAAGCGCAAGTTCAGGAAATACATACGCAAGAATTCAAGGCTTAAATGGCAGGTATACGCAACTGCTAAAAGATGGAATGCCTCTTTACGGTGGTCTTTCAGGAAGTTTCGGAATCATGCAAATTCCTCCTCTTGATTTAAAACAAATTGAAATTATAAAAGGAAGCTGTGCCACTTTATACGGAGGAGACGCTATTGGAGGCATTATTAATTTAGTTAGTAAAGCCCCAAGCGAAGCACAAGAAATAAGTTTAACAGCTAATCAAACATCTTTGTTAGAAACTAATATCAATGGCTACGCATCTAAACAATATAAAAAAATGGGATATAGCTTTTTTATAGGGCAAACTTTTCAAAAAGAAAAAGATATTGATAAAGATGGTTTAAGCGATGTTCCTTTTGTAAATAATACAGTTATTCATCCCAAATTAGTTTTGAATTGTAGTAAAAAATTATCGCTTACTTTAAATTATACTGCAACTTTTGATCACAGAATGGGTGGAGATCTCAATTATTTTTCTTCTCCATCTTCAGATACACTTTACCACATTAATAATACAATGCAACGCCATACTACTGATGCCAAATTTGTTTACACTTTTAGTAAGGATAATAATTTAACCTTTAAATTAAGCAGCAGCTTAGTAGATCAAAATCTAGAAACTAAATTTTATAATTTTAATGCAAGTCAGCTGATCTATTATTCTGAAGCTTCTTATTTTCATCAACTAAAAAAAATGAATTGGGTGGCAGGAATCAATTTTAATGGAGACCAACTCAATAATAAGAATGTTCTTTTAACCGAAATACAAAACTACCATTATCAAACTACCGGAATATTTATACAAAATACCTATACTCCTTTTCATGCATTAACCATTGAAAGTGGTTTTCGCCTCGATTATCACAGTACCTATAATTTTTTTCCACTACCACGACTCTCATTTATGTATAAAATTAATCCCGCTATTATGGTAAGAATTAATGGAGGACTTGGCTATAAAATTCCTATTGTAACCAACTATATAAATTTGGAAAACGATTTAAATAAACTTGCTTACCCTATTAGCCTGCAAGCAGAGCATTCACAAGGCATTAATGCTGATATTAACTTTCAAAAATATTTTCAAAACAAAGCAAGCATTACTTTCAATCAATCCTTTTTTTTTACCAATCTTAGCGCTCCCATTTATGATAGCTCCAGCACAAGCAACATAATAGCGCTTGCCAATGCATCAAAAGCCCTGCAAACAAAAGGCATACAATCCTACGCAAGAATTACAATTGATGAACTTGAAATCTACCTCAGTTATGTTTTCACAGATATACTAAAATTATATGACAACAAATACCCATTGCTCATTGCAACTCCCAAGCATAATCTTTCTACTGTAATTGCTTATGATATTGGAAATAAAATTCGTTTGGGAATAGAAGCTTCTTTTATTGCAGGTCAGTTGAATGAAAATTATTCAGACACCAAAAATTATTTTCTTTGTGCCGCCATGATTCAATATAACATTGGAAAAGTAAGCATTGTATTAAATGGGGAAAACTTATTGAATTTCAAACAAAGTAAGTATGAAAAAATTTACGATGGTTCTATTTATAATCCACAATTTCACCAGCTATGGGCACCTATTGATGGCAGGGTAATCAACCTATCCATCAAATGGAAATTATAAAGCTTCGTTTTAAAACAAAAAAGGAAGCCCACATATTGTGAACTTCCTTTTTTATTTAAGCTTAAGAAATATTACTGAAGTTCCATTGTTCCAGAACAGCTGTCTGATGAACTATCAGGATTGTAAGTAATTGAGTAAGAATAATCAATGCTTTTACCATCTTTTGCAATGGTTCCATTACCAAGAATGGTATAGTCTCCAATTATTTGAGATGCTATTGTCATCGTCTTATTATCAATAGTTGCAGTAACATTTAAACCTGTATAGCCACCAAAATCAGCAAAAATAAGTTTAGTATCATCAATACCTGAAACAGATGCTGTTGAAGACCATTGCCAAGCAGTATCTTGACAAGCGTCATAAGACACATACCATATACCATCTAAGTTCTCAGCAGCAATATAAACATTCACCATTCTTGTTGCAGTACCTGAATTCATAGCATCATCCATTGCAGTATAAGTAACAGTATATTCATCTGCCATATCAAAATCAACTACATCATCAAAATCAGATGTTATAGATGCTGTTACATCTCCATCTTTATCATCAGTAGCAGTAGCACCTTCATCATCATAAGAATCGCCTAACATTACATCAACTTCTGAATCTCCATTTAATGTAACAACAGGAGGTGTAGTATCGTCTTTACATCCCGACATAGATGCAAACATTAAACCACCGGTAACTGCCAAGGCAGCTAAACTTAAATTACTAAACAATTGCTTTTTCATAGGATAGATTTATTTATTAGTTATTAATACATTCATTTTTTAAGCTTCAAGGGATGCAAATTTAGTTTTTTTATATAAAATACCAAACAAATAATTTGCTTTTTAGTGTATTATAAAATAATTTTGCGCCTGTTATAATATAAACACAACAAACCAATTTTATTAAAAACACAAACAATATGAAAAAAGTATTTGGTTACCTTGCAATTGCTGCACTAGTTACAGCTGTTGCTTGTGGAAATGGTGATGCAGAAAAAGAAAAGGCTCGCTTAGATTCACTTCGTCAAGATTCAGTTAAGCAAGTTGAACAAGCTGAAATGGAAAAAGCTGCTGCTGCTGCTCAAGCACAAGCTGATTCATTAAAAAAAGTTCATGAAGCTGATTCTATGAAGGCTGCTGCAGATGCTGCTGCTAAAGCTGAGGCAGATGCCGCTGCTGCAAAAAAGACTCCTGCTAAAAAAGCTCCTGCTAAAAAAGAAGAGGCAAAAGTAGAAGAGAAAAAAGTAAATAAAGGAAGAAGTGGTGCTACTGGAGTTAAGAAATAAACCGTACTAAGTTTTAATATAAAAACAAAAAAGCTGATCTAAAATTTTAGATCAGCTTTTTTGTTTTTACAACGAAATCTTGTATTAAATGATACTATAGGGTAGTTCTAAAAATTACAATTTATGTCCCTCTCTTTGAGAGGGATTAAGGGAGAGGATGCAAAAAAAATCAATTTTTAGAACTACCCTATATATCTCCACAAAATATTAAATCTTTATTTTTTACTGCTGCAGTTACAAGCTCCTCCGCATTTTTTTTTCGATTGGGTAGTTTGATAAAATTTATTTCCCACATATACCGCAGAACCAATAAAAAGAAGCCCAACAATAATTTCTTGAAAGATTACCATAACCATATATATTTGCTACTAAATTACAGAATTCTTAGTAAGGCCTCACAATATAGCCTACCCAATTATTGGTATTTGAAAAAGCACTCCACTTTGTTATTACTATTCTCATGAAAATTTGCACTTTTGTATGATTTCACCTTTCCATATTGGTATTATGACATTTTTATTTTTCTCTGTGTCTTAGTGTCTCTGTGGTTACATATATTTATCAAACATGGCAATTCAATTCAATAACAAAAAATTTACCGTTACCCAATTACTTGAAATCTATAAGCAATTGATTAAACCTCGCATGATAGAAGAAAAGATGCTTCTTTTATTGCGACAAGGTAAAATATCGAAATGGTTTTCAGGTATTGGCCAGGAAGCTATTGGAGTGGGTTCAACGCTTGCATTGCATGATGATGAATATATCTTACCTATGCATCGCAATTTGGGTGTGTTCACCTGCCGTAAAATGCCCCTCAATAAATTATTTGCTCAATTTCAAGGTAAAAAAAGTGGTTTTACAAATGGTCGCGATCGCTCTTTTCATTTTGGATCTAATGAACACCATATAGTTGGTATGATTTCTCATCTGGGCCCTCAAATGGGCGTAGCAGATGGAATAGCTCTAGCCTATAAATTAAATAAAGAAAAAAAACTAAGCTTAGTTTATACAGGAGATGGAGGTGCAAGCGAAGGCGACTTTCATGAATCGATAAATGTAGCTGCCGTTTGGGATTTACCTGTGCTATTTTTAGTTGAGAACAATGGCTATGGTTTGTCAACCCCAAGCAATGAGCAATTTCGTTGTAAGCAATTTATTGATAAAGCAATTGGATACGGCATAGATGCCTACCAAGTGGATGGCAACAACGTACTTGCCATATACGAAATAGTGAAAAAAATTGCAGATGATATTCGCGAAAAACCTCGACCTGTTTTATTGGAATGCATGACATTTCGCATGCGCGGACACGAAGAGGCTTCAGGCACAAAATATGTCCCTCAACATTTGTTTGATGAATGGGCTAAAAAAGATCCCATCAATAATTATGAAGAATTTTTATTGAGTGAACGGGTTCTTACACCAAAAATGGTAGAACAATTTAGAGGAGAAATAAAAAATGAAATTGATGTCGGTATTGATGATGCTTTTTCAGAAAAAGCTATTGTAGCTGATACTAAATTTGAACTTGAAAGTTTGTACGCTCCTTTTGCTTACAAAGCACAATTGCCCAATACATCTAATAAAACAAACAAACGCTTTGTTGATGCTATTTCTGATGGCTTAAAATTATCCATGCAAAAATTTCCCAACCTTATTTTAATGGGACAAGACATTGCAGAATATGGTGGTGTATTTAAAATTACAGAAGGCTTTGTTCAGGAATTTGGAAAAGAAAGAGTGAGAAATACACCCTTGTGTGAATCGGCCATCATTGGAACGGCCTTAGGTTTATCAATAAAAAAATACAAATCGGTTGTTGAAATGCAATTTGCTGATTTTGTTAGTTGTGGATTAAATCAAATTGTTAATAATTTGGCAAAGGCCCATTACCGCTGGCAGCAAAATGCAGATGTGGTGATACGCATGCCCACAGGCGCAGGAGTACAAGCAGGCCCTTTTCATTCACAATCAAATGAAGCTTGGTTTACGCATACTCCAGGATTAAAAGTAGTATACCCTGCTTTTCCTTCAGATGCAAAAGGTTTGTTGCTCTCTGCAATTGAAGATCCTAATCCTGTGCTCTTTTTTGAACACAAGGCTTTATACCGAAGCATAACAGAAGATATAAATGATGCTTATTACACTGTTGAAATTGGAAAAGCCAATTTAATTAAAAATGGAAATCAAGTTTCAATTATTACTTACGGAATGGGCGTGCATTGGGCATTAGAAATACTTAATAAACATCCTGAAATTTCTGCCGATTTACTTGATTTAAGAACCTTATTACCTCTTGATGAAAATGCCATTTTTGAATCCATAAAAAAAACCGGTAAAGCAATCATCTTACATGAAGACACTTTACTTGGAGGCATTGGAGGAGAAATTGCAGCATTAATTTCAGAAAATTGTTTTGAATATTTAGATGCTCCTGTTATCCGTTCTGCAAGCCTCGATACTCCTGTGCCATTTTGCAAAACCTTAGAAGAAAATTTCTTGCCTAAAAATCGTTTTGAGAAACAACTCTTTGATTTATTGAAGTATTAAATTATACTGTTATACTATGGGTAGCATAAAATCAAAACTATTTTTTAATAATATCTCAATCTAACAGCCTCCGCCAAATATTTAGTAATTTTTACTACTTGGTGCGTATAGCCATATTCATTATCATACCATACATAAAGCACAATATTTTTTCCATCTTTTGAAACAATAGTAGAAGGGCTATCAAATATAGAAGCTCTTGGTATACCAACAATATCACTTGATACTAATTCATTAGAATAAGAATAACGTATTTGTTCAATTAATGGTCCATTCAATGCAGCTTCTCTTACTATGTTATTTACTTCTTCAACGGAAGTGTTACGCCCAACACTTAAGCTTAATATTGCCAATGAACCATTAGGTGTTGGAACACGTACCGCATTTGCGGTAAGCTTACCTGCTAATTCTGGAATTACTTTTGTAATAGCACTATCGGCACCTGTTTCTGTAATTACCATATTTAATGCAGCAGAACGGCCTCTACGGTGTTTGCTATGGTAATTATCCAAAAGGTTTTGGTCGTTTGTATAAGCATGAATGGTTTCAATATGGCCTCTTTCAATACCCAGTGTTTTATTGATTACAGATAATATTGGAATAATAGCATTGGTAGTACATGAAGCGGCAGAAAGTATTTTTTCTTTTTTAATATCAACAGACTTGTGATTAATTCCATAAACAATGTTTGGAATATCGCCTTTCCCTGGTGCAGTAAGTAATACTTGGCTTACTCCTTTAGCCAATAAATGTTTGCCTAAATCTTCTCTAGAACGATAAACACCGGTATTGTCAATTAGCAACGCATCATGAATACCATATGATTCATAATCTACTTCTTCAGGCTTATTGGCCGAAATCATTTTAATAATTTGACCATTTACAACAATAGCTTGATTTTTTACATCTTCAACAATAGTTCCGGGAAAAGAACCATGAACTGAATCTGTTCTTAATAAATCGGAACGTTTAACTATATCTTTGTCATTACTCCCTCTTGTAACAATGGCTCTAAGTCTTAATTGTTCTCCTTTTCCCGCTTGGGAAATAATCATACGAGCAGCTAAACGACCAATACGGCCAAAGCCATATAAAATAACATCTTTGGGTTTTAAAGTACGTTTGTCATGACCAACAAAATCTTTCAATTTATTGGCAATAAAATCATGTGCCGAATTAAAATTATTTTTTTCTTGTAACCATTGTACTGCTAAACGACCAATATCTATTCTTGATGCGGCTAAATCAAGTCTTGCTATTTCTTTAGCCAGCATTAAAGTTTCATGAATGGTAATGGGTTGAGCTGAAATATTACGAGCATACAAGTGCATGTCGATAATTGAACTCGAATTGTTATCAATTAGTTTTTTGCGAAAAATTACCAGTTCAACAGATTTATCAAACCATAATTGACCAACAACACCAATTAATTCAATGGCTGCTTTTTCTTGGTCAATCCATTCATTTAAATTTTTCTCGTATAATTTTTCTTGAGAGGCAACAGTCTTTTTTTCCATTTCTGCAACGTCCATATTTGTATTTGTTAATAAGGTTGAATATAAAAAACAAATGCCCTATAAAAGGGCATTTATTATAATTACTATTTATTAACCTAGATAAGGTTTTAATAATTTACTTCTGGAATTATGTCTTAAGCGTTTGATTGCTTTTTCTTTAATTTGACGAACTCTTTCACGCGTTAAGTCAAATTTTGCACCAATTTCTTCAAGCGTCATGCCATGAGTACCACCAATACCAAAGAAAAGTTTAATCACATCTCTTTCTCTTTCAGTTAAAGTTGAAAGTGATCTTTCAATTTCTTTTTGTAGAGATTCCGACATTAATTCTTTATCGGCTCTTGGAGAATCTTTGTTTTCTAATACATCAAGTAAGCTGTTGTCTTCACCTTCTTGAAAAGGAGCATCAACAGAAATATGACGACCAGAAACTCTTATTGTATCAGCAACTTTATCTTCAGGTAAATCAAGTACTTTTGCTAATTCTTCAGGAGAAGGCTCTCTTTCAAATTCTTGTTCTAATTTAGAAAATGCTTTGTTAATTTTATTTAAAGAACCTACTTGATTTAAAGGCAAACGTACAATTCTTGATTGTTCTGCCAAAGCTTGTAATATTGACTGGCGAATCCACCATACTGCATAAGAAATAAATTTGAATCCACGCGTTTCATCAAAACGTTGGGCAGCTTTAATTAAACCTAAATTTCCTTCATTAATAAGATCGGGAAGTGTTAATCCTTGGTTTTGATACTGTTTAGCAACTGAAACCACAAATCGTAAGTTTGATCGGGTAAGCTTTTCTAATGCTTTTTGATTACCCATTTTAATTTTTTTAGCTAATTCAACCTCTTGTTCGGCTGTAATGAGCTCTTCCTTACCAATTTCCTGCAAATACTTGTCTAAAGAGGCACTTTCGCGGTTGGTAATCGATTTTGTGATTTTTAGCTGTCTCATGTGTGATGGTTTAAATTTTTATCTTAAGGGGATTAAGAATTATGTTATAATGCAATACTTTTATATTCTTGCGCAAATGTACTAAAAATTAGCCGTTTTTCCTAACACATTTGCTTAATGTTATCAGAATCTACATTCAATAAACATGCTTGCATAATAGTTTTGTGTATTTATTATCAGCCATTTATGCGCATACTTTTTAAAGCCCAAAGCCGTAATATGCCCTCATGCCATTTGGATAAATACCTTCAATAAGTATTCCTCCTTTTTTATCTTCAAGTATGCTCATTAAATCATCTACAGAGCTAACTGGTTTTCTATCAATACTTGTGATAATGAACCCTTCTTTAATACCTGCATTTCTTAATTTACCTCCAATGAGTTGCACCACTTTTATTCCATTTTTAATACCTAAGTCGTCTTTATCTTGTTTTGTAATTTCTTCTAAAGAAGCTCCTAAAAGGCTATTAATGGCTGCAGTTTCTTTCTTTTCAACTTTAGTATCGCCATTTAAGCTTTTAAATGTAAGATTCATTACTTGTTCTTTTCCATCTCTTTTTATAGTTACAGTTGCATTGTCACCAGGCCTAAATTTACTTACTTGTTCTTGTAATTCCGGAACATTATCTACTTCTATGGCCCCAACTTTTGTAATAATGTCACCTTCTTCAATACCTGCATCTTTTGCCGCGCCACCATCGGTCAAGCCTGAAACATATACACCTTTTAGCTCATCTAATTTTAAGTCTTTAGCCAAATTTGCATCTATATCACGAATGCTTATTCCAATAAAAGCTCTTTGCACTTGTCCGTATTCCATTAAATCGCCTACTACTTTTTTAGCAATGTTTGAAGGTACAGCAAAAGAGTAGCCTGTATATGAACCTGTGTTAGATGCAATGGCCGAATTAATTCCAATTAATTCACCACTTGTATTCACCAATGCTCCACCACTATTACCAGGGTTAACAGCAGCGTCAGTTTGTAAATAAGCTTCAACTGCATTATGATCACTTAAAATATTAATATTTCTTCCTTTAGCGCTAATAATACCGGCAGTTACGGTAGAGGTAAGATTAAATGGATTACCAACTGCAAGCACCCATTGTCCCACTTTTACATCATCTGAATTTGCAAAAGGAATATACGACAATGCACTTTCGCTAATTTTTAGTAAGGCCAAGTCTGTTGAAGGATCTCTACCTACTATTTTTGCAGCATAGGATCTTTTGTCATTAAGAACCACTTCAATTTCATCAGCATCGTCAACAACGTGATTATTGGTTACTATGTATCCATCTTCAGAAATAATAACTCCCGAACCGGAACCCAAACGGGGTTGGGCTTGAGATTTATAATATCCATTACCACCAAACATATTCATAAATGGATCGTAATAATATTGAGATTCTCCTTCTGATTTAGTTTTCACATGCACTACAGCTTGTATAGATATTTCTGCAGCTCTTGTAAAATCAGTAGCTGTTTCCGGAGAATTTAAATTTGTAAAATGTACCGGAGTATTGGTTTGAAAATTTGTATATGGATGTACATCCTTTTTTTCAATGGCCTTATACATGCCAACTGAAATAATACCGCATAATGTTGCAGTTATTATTCCTTTAGCAAATGTTTTCATAATTTTAGATTTTAATTTTGTTAGTTTTTTATTTATATAATCTAAGTTAATGCCTTTCTAGCTCAAGCGGAATAGGCTTAACAACATTTAACATGCAGATACATTTTTCAAAATATCAAGGTACGGGCAACGATTTTATTCTGATTGATAACAGAAATAAAATGATAAAAAAGCATAACGTTGACTTGGTAAAAAAATTATGCGATAGAAAATTTGGTATTGGTGCAGATGGATTAATGCTCTTAGAAAATAAAGCAGATTATGATTTTGAAATGGTGTATTATAATAGCGATGGAAATGAAAGCAGCATGTGTGGCAATGGAGGCAGGTGTATAGTTGCTTTTGCTCATCAATTAGGTTTAATAAAAGATAAAGCTCGTTTTTGGGCTATTGATGGAGAGCATGAAGCCTCTATATTTAAGGATGAAAAAAAGATGGTTGTTTGTTTAAAAATGATTGATGTAAATGAAGTTGAAATAGGGCAAGATTATTTTTATCTCAATACAGGCTCTCCACATTATGTAAAATTTATAAAAAATATAAATACGGTAGATGTTTGCGGAGAAGGCAAAAATATTAGATATAATGAGCGTTTTAGAGCAATAGGTACTAATGTAAATTTTGTAGAGGAATTAAAGAATGCTATCTCAGCAAGAACCTATGAGCGTGGTGTAGAAGATGAAACACTTTCATGTGGAACGGGAGTGTGTGCAGCTGCTTTAGCATGGGCGGTAAAAAATAATTTAATGGGAGAACAGCATTGCAGTATACAAACCCCTGGAGGAAATTTAAGTGTGAAATTGAATAGAGATACTGTTAAGTCATTTAAAAATATTTGGCTCGAAGGGCCTGCAACATTTGTATTTAATGGAGAAATTGATTTGGCTTCTGGAACCTCAGCCAACGACTGACCCGGTGATTGAGGTTGTCGAAATCACAACCAATGTATATCATATAAATTCTAATTAATGTCTGATAAATTTATTATAAAAAATGTATTGCCTTTTTCTGAGAAAAGTATTTTAACGGAAGGCCTATTTTTACTCATCTTGAGAGCAGATTGTGCCCCTCCTCATCTTATCATGATGATTAATGGAACTTGTTTCGATTTGGGTTTTAAAGGCCCAAGTATTAGAAATGATTGTGATGCTTTGCTTGCAATGATTAAGAGTAAATCTGTAAAAGCAATTTTTATTTCTTTAAAATGGCCTCAATCTTTTTCTCATGAAGAGATTCATAAAAAAATGAAGGAATTGGTATTTCAATATGATGGCTTAAATACTAGTAATAAAATTTTAACTTGTTTAGCACCCATTAAAGAATTTTGTGCATGGGCTTATCAAATAAATTGTATTGATGTGAATTTCATTTTTGATCTGTTGCCAATATTGTATGATCAAAGAATTGTTGGCAAAGCCTATTATTTAAATATGCAAGAAATGGTTATTGACAATACTATAATTCTTAATAAATATACAAGGCAAGATATTGACAATAGAATTCGTGAATTACATTTATTGGAAGGAAACAAAAATATTTAATAGAATAGAGTTTATTTAAGAACAGAAGCATATCTTAAGAGCGTTCTGTTCTTTGCCTTATTAGGCTTTTACTTAAGTTCAACGTTCAATTGACTTAAAACAAAATCCTAATTCAGAAAAATATTCTAGTGTTTTGGCTAAAGCATAAAGCATATTCTTTTTTGCTTTATCACTATCGTGAAAAACAATGATAGATCCAGCTAGAGTATTTTGTTTTACGTTTTCCCAACATTCTTTTTCAGAAGTGTTTTGATCGTAATCTGCACTTAATGTACTCCACATGATAATTTCATAATTAGGAGATAATTGTTTTATCTGAGATCGTTTTAATACTCCATAGGGTGGGCGAAATAAATTTGAAGAAACATATTCAGCACATTTTTCAATATTACTAATGTATAGATCTGTTTTTGTTTTTAATCCATTAAAATGATTGTAGGTATGGTTGCCAACAGTATGGCCCGATTTCAAAATTGATTGGTATACCGCTGGATATTTTTCTACATTTTCACCTACACAAAAAAAAGTAACTTTAGCATTAAATTTTTCTAACAATTCTAAAACAAGGGGTGTGATTTCGGGATGTGGACCATCATCAAAAGTTAAAAATATTTCTTTTTCTAATGTTGGCATTTGCCATATTACATTAGGACCGTAATATTTTTTTAATAGAGAGGGAGGAGTAACGAGATACAATTTTCAGTTCAATGTTGAATGTAAGTTCAAGGTTCAATGTTAGAAAGTTCAAAGTTAGAAGGTGTCAATCTAAGCAACATTGAACTTCCTAACGTTGAACTTTAAACTAAATTTTAACTCGCTTTCGCCATATAACGTTTTTGAAGATCTTCAAAGCGGTTTTCTATGCTTTTGGTCCATTCTGCATCTTTATCTTTTTTGTCGTATTGTTTTACAACCATTGAAATACGTTGCCATACACTCATAGCCAATTGAGCCTCACGTTCAACTTTTTTGAAAGTTTCTCTATCGAGGGTTAAATAATAATTAACTTCTTGCTCGTATGAATTTGCCAATACAGTAACAATGCTTTTTCCTTTTTCCATACAACTATCAGTTCCTATTTTGTAATAAAGTTCAGCAATGGGTAATACAAAATAATTAAAAGGAATAGCGGTATCTGGCATTATCTCAATGCATTTATCAAGTACTGTTACTACTTTCTTTTCTCTTTCTTCAATACGTGCGTCTTGCTTTTTTAATTCTCTTTTTAAAGAATCTAAATCTTCAGCAATGAGCATATTGTTTTTCAACGTAAACTCAATTTGATTTTTCTTTTGTCGTGCTAAAGTTGCTTCATCGTATAAAGCATCGGCTAAGCGAGCAAAATTATTGCGAAAGTTCATGGTCATGCGCATATTGGTTTCTTCCAAATACACATTAGGATCTTGCATATTTCCCCAAGCAAATTTATTAATCAAATTTTCGTACATAATATCTGTTGCAACACGTCCTGTTTGACCATCAGGGCTTTCACTTTGAACAGGGACAAAACGATATGCTAATCCTTCTAGTTGAAAATATTTTTCAAGATTAAGATAATTGTCGCTTCCAACGGTAATTGCAAAATAAATGGGTCTTTTCCAATCGTTATTGGCAATTAAATCGAGCACCATTAAATGATTTTTCATTAAATAGTTCTGATCAAGCGTCCAATCAATTTTCGAAACAATTTGATTTCTCATGTCATCAGGCACAACATTGTTTTCAAGTACTTCTTTACGATTTATGCCAACATGAATTTTTTTAGTAGGGATAAAATTCATCAACTTACCTCCTGAAACAGGTAATTTACATTCTTGATCTTCGCATGCAATAAATCGCATAATTTCTTTGGCATCAACAAAGTCTTTTGTTTTTTCATAAACAGGCACTACATCTCGGGTTCCTTGTACATATTGATCATGCTTTAATGAAAACGGAACGGCTTTTCCATCATAGGCATCACGTTCCATTTGATCAATATACCAATCGGTATTCAAAAGGCTAAGATTGATAACTCGAACATCGGTTCTAAAACCTTCTACTTCCTGCACATACCAAAGAGGGAAAGTATCGTTATCTCCATTGGTAAATAAAACAGCATTAGGAGCACATGATGCTAAATAGTTTTTTGCAAAATCTCTACAAGTATATCTGTTACTACGATCATGATCGTTCCATTCAGCCTTAGCCATAACTGTTGGTACTAAAAGCAAACATAAGGCAGTTGTTGCAATGGCAGTAGGTACTTGAGGTAATTTATCACTGAGCCATTCATACAGGGCAATAACACCAATACCAATCCAAATGGCAAAAGCATAAAAAGATCCTACATACGCATAGTCACGTTCACGAGGCTGATAAGGTGTTTGGTTCAAATAAATAACAATGGCTAAACCAGTAAAAAAGAATAAGAGAAAGACAGTGGTAGCTCCTTTCCATTCGCTATTAAAATGAAAGAATAAACCAATCAGGCCTAAAATAAGGGGAAGGAAATAAAGTTTGTTGGTTCCTTTATTACGTTTAAAACTATCTGGAATCTTATCCTGAGAGCCCAGCATCATACTATCAATAAAAGGTATGCCACTTATCCAATTTCCATTTTGTAGTTCACCACTTCCCTGAACATCGTTTTGGCGGCCGGCAAAATTCCACATGAAATAACGGAAATACATAAATCCAACTTGATATTTGAAAAAGAATGAAAGATTTTCTCCCATAGTTGGCCTGTCTTTTTCTTTATTCTTTTTTATTGCGGCCCAATCCATATAGGCCTTTTTGTGATTTCCCTGGCTACTATACATACGTGGAAAAATAGAACAGTGCTCATCATCGTATTTAGGAATGGAACTTTTTCTATCGTCTGTAACAACATATTTACCATCTTTTCCGGGAGCATACTGGGTTGCTCCATCATCGTATCCTACAACTTGTGCATTAAATTGCTGTCCGTAAGCTAAAGGCCTATCACCATATTGCTCACGATTTAGGTAAGATAAAAGAGCAAAAACATTTTCAGGATTATTCTCATCCATAGGAGGGTTGGCCAATGAACGAATTACTACCAAAGTAAAAGTTGAATATCCTAAAACTAAAAAAGCAAAGCAAAGAAGAATGGTGTTTTGAATTACTTTGCCATTTTTTTGAGTATAATAAAGGCCAAATACAAGGCCACCAACAAGAGCAAGCATAAAAAATAGTACACCTGAATTAAATGGCATGCCTAAGCTATTCACAAAAAACAATTCTATCCACGATGCTATTTTAACCAAATACTGAACAATGCCTACTTGTACGGTTCCTAATATTACTACAGATACAATACTTGCTATAATTAATCCGCTTGGTGTAATTTTAAATTTCTTAAAATAATACATCAATACAATTGCCGGAATACACAATAAGTTTAATAAGTGAACCCCTAGTGACAAGCCCATTAAATAAGCAATAAGCACTATCCAGCGATTGGCTCTTGATGTTCCATTTTTAATGTCTTCGTCATCTTCAGCATCCCATTTAAAAATGGCCCAAAATACCAGAGCAGTAAATAAAGAAGAGGAAGCATATACCTCACCTTCAACAGCCGAAAACCAGAATGAATCAGAAAAAGTATAGGCTAATGCGCCAACAAGCCCACTGCCAATAATAGCCCATGTACTACCTTCTGTTAATATTTTGCCATTTCGAGTAGCAATTTTTTTTGCTAATGCAGTAACCGTCCAAAATAAAAATAGAATGGTTAAAGCGCTTGCCAGAGCAGATAATGCATTTACCATACTGGCTACTTTAGTAATATCAGAAGTAAAAAGAGAAAACACACGACCAACCAACTGAAATAAAGGCGCACCGGGAGGGTGACCCACTTCTAATTTAAAAGCTGTTGCAATAAATTCACCGCAATCCCAAAAGCTGGCAGTAGGTTCTATTGTACTTAGATAAACAAAAGCTGCAATAATAAAGGTAATCCAGCCAAATGCAATGTTTAATTTTTGGTAACGAGACATGTAAAAACAGTTAAGAATTATGAATTAAGAATAATACTTTTGAAAAGAAAAGGCGAAGTTAATAATATTTTTTTTTCTATAAGATTTATTTTTACCTTTGTGCTTTCGATTGCCCGATCGTCTAATGGCAGGACGACTGTTTTTGGTGCAGTTTGTGGAGGTTCGAATCCTTCTCGGGCAACCAATTTTTTTCAATAACTCCATAAGATAAATTTATACTCTGGACAAAGTAAATGTTTAATTTACTATGAGAAGCTCAAGTTCACAATCCCCAGCTAGACGCTGTAATTAACCGATCTCTCATTCTTTTTGCTAAATTTGTGGCACTCTCTGAGTAAGGGACTTTTTTAAACCAACGAAATAATTTATACTATGCTTAGCGTACATCCGCAATACATTACAGATACTGCAGGTAAAAAACTTGTGGTACTTCCTATGAAGGAATTTAAAACCATTATGGAAGAATTAGAGGATTTAGAAGATATTAAGTTATATGATAGTGCTAAAGCTAGTAAAGAACCTTCTATTCCTATTGACAAGGCATTTAAAATGATTGAGGCTAAACGTAAAAAGAAACGATAAAATGGCTTACCAAGTAACCTTAAAAAAAGCATAGCTGTCCAGAATTAAGCCATTTGACGATCAACGGTTTCTTCTCTTACAATAAAAGAGCCCCCATCATTTAAATAACCAATTAGAAAAAAATTTCCATTTGCAACTTTATAAGCATTTATATTTTTCTTCATGTATTCAAAGTATGATTCTAATTCCGAAGAATGACATCTAAATACCATTGCTTTATATTCTGCATTAGAGATAAGGAGTTTTTGAAAATCATACATCACGCCATTAAAATTATCACTAATTTCAGACTCCATTGCCAATACTATATTTGTCAAATACTTTTGTTGACCCGCAATTTCACTTGCACTTTCTTGAACAACTACCAAATCAAAAAGCCATCCTAAGGATTCGGAAAGTAAATCTTCGTTATCGTCATATCCATGAATGTTGGCATAAATAGCATAGCTCGCATCTTTAAACAATGAAGCAAAAGTTCTTTTTATTGATGGAGTATCAATTTTTCCATTCAAATATTTAAGCGCATTTTCAATTTTTTCTTTTGATAATAATTTTTCAGTGTGTGTCATAGTTTAAATTTTTATTAGTTGAAGTAGTTTCATAACTAGTGTACGATATTCTATCATCGATATTATTGAATAATTAATTTCTGATCGTAAATATTTTCTCCCATCATCATCTCAATAAAATATAAGCCCTTGGGTTGTTGAGATAAATTTATTTCTCTATTATCGATTATAGATTGATAAATTATTTCCCCTAAAGAATTATAGATTTCCATATACCCAGTTTTTAAATTGTTTGTCTCTATTCGGAATTTTCCATCACTTGGGTTTGGAATAATTATGATGTCATTATTTGTTGTAAATTCTGCTATTTCTGATGTTGAATAATTATATGGATCAGAAGAAGCGGAACAACCATTACCATAGGTAACAACAACAGTATAATTCCCATTCTGAGTTGAAATGTAAGTTTGTGAAGTATCTCCAACAATGATACTATCGTTTAAATACCATTGGTTACCTATTGCAGAACTTGATGTTAATATTGAATCATTTGCGCTAATGGTAGGTTTTGTAAGATTACACTCGCTTAGTTTTGCAATAAACATATTATATCCAATACCTGTCAAAGTGGTGGGTCCAAATGTAATGGTAGGAGATTCGTAATGTCCGACCATATAAAGATTTTGTGAATTATCAGTAGTGCCATCATATGAATAATCATTATCGCTTCCTCCTACGCTTTTTGCCCAAAGTGCATTGCCGTTACTATCAAATTTCACAACAAAAATATCATAAGCTCCTTTGTTGATCAACGTAATGGTGTCAAATGTGATCGAGTCACTATTAAATGGCCCTATTGCATAAATATTTCCTTGATCATCTGCACTAATATTACACGTGGTATTAGGTACAACACTCTTAGCCCAAAGTGCATTACCATTACTATCATATTTTACTATAAATGAATTATAAATGTTTGTATTTGTCAAAGTAGTAGAACCAAAAGTAATGGAAGTACTAGAAAAATATCCTGACACATAAATATTACTGAATGTATCTGATGTTATTGAAAATATCCTATCATTAGAATTCCCTCCAGAACTTTTTGCCCAAAGAACATTACCACTACTATCGTACTTAGCAATAAACATGTCCCAATAAATGGAATCTACATAAGCTAAAGTAATAGAGCCAAAAGAAATAGGAGCACCGCCAAAATTTCCACCCATGTATACATTTCCAGATGGATCTGTACTAACTGAGTAAGCCTCATTAGCACTTTGTCCACTAGCACTTTTTGCCCAGAGTACTTTTCCATCAAGATTGTATTTTACAATAAACATATTTATAGAAAAACTTGAATTGATGAGTGTAGTTGTTCCAAAAATAATAGAAGAGCTTTCAAATTTTCCTGTCATGTATATATTTCCATACGGATCTGCACTAATAGACCTTACCTCTTCGTCACTTTTTCCACTAGCGCTTTTAGCCCAGAGTACGTTTCCATTATTATCATACTTAGCAATAAACCCATCGTACTCATTATAATCACTTGTATTTATCAAAGTAATGGAATCAAAAGTAATGGACGTGCTATTAAACGCCCCTGCTACATAAACATTTCCTGATTTATCAATGGCAATAGAAGACACACCATCATCGTCATTTCCCCCGGCACTTTTTGCCCAAAGTATATCTCCACTTGAATTATATTTCACAACGTATATATCATAACTATAATTCACGCTAGTCAGTACTATTGAATCAAAGAGGCTATAAGGAGGTTTGAAAGTCCCTACTACATAAATATTACCAATAGAATCTACCGTTACATTCTGGGCATATGCCCCATCTACACTTTTAGCCCAAAGCCAACTTTGCATTTGTGCATCTATATTATTAATCAAGCCCAATAAAGCTAATGACAAAATGATAGTTAATTTTTTCATCTTTTAATTTTAAAAGTTGTGAGATTTCGTGTGCAATATGGAAATTAATTTTAAATAGCGCAAATTTGCTCTAATACTTTACAAGCGATTATCTGATCATTGTGGCTGTGAAATACAGGCGTGATCAGAAATACATTAATGCATTTGGGGAAAATCTTCGAAGCATCAGAAAGGAAAAGAAAATTTCTCAGGAAAGTCTTGCCTATGAAGCTGATCTACCTCTAAGCCAAATTGGCCGTATTGAGCGCGGCACGATTAATACCAGCATTACTATTATTTACGAAATTGCTAAAGCTCTTAAGATTCATCCTAAAGAGTTGTTTGATTTTTGAGGCAAAATTAATGTACAGCCATTTTTTTCTACAGAATTAAAATCTATTTTTCTCAAAACCACTTTCCTTTTTTAAAAGCATGTAGGGGGTGTTTTAAGGTGGTTACTGCCTGCGCGTACATATTGGTAAAGTTCTGCTTTATATTTCCACCAGCTTAATGTATTTTTGAGGCATACAATTGCATAAATGAAAAACCTACTCAATAAATCATACTATTAGCTTAATAGAACAATTATGAACACCGGAGAAATTATACTTTATCAAAATCAAGAAGGCAACATTAAACTTGATGTTAGACTAGAAGAAGAAACGGTTTGGCTTACACAAGATCAAATGGGATTGTTATTTGGCAAAGCAAAGTCGACCATAAATGAGCACATTCAAAATATTTTTAAGGAAGGGGAACTCGAAGAAAACGGCTGTTTAAAGAAATTCGGAAATTCCGAATTTCAGCAGAAAGCCCCGAATTACTATACTCTCGATGTTATTATTTCTGTTGGATATAGGGTAAAATCGCCACAGGGCACACAATTTCGTATTTGGGCAACCCAAAGGCTCAAAGAATATATCATTAAAGGTTTTGCCCTGAATGATGACCGTTTTAAGTCGGGAAATTCCATGAACTATTTCCACGAATTACAAGAACGTATTCGTGAAATACGCTTATCCGAACGTTTTTTCTATCAAAAAATAAAAGACATCTATACCACGAGCATTGATTACGATGCAAAAGATGAAAAAACAATTGCATTTTTTAAAGTGGTACAAAATAAACTGCTTTGGGCCATAAGTGAACAAACAGCGGCTGAATTGGTATATCGTAGAGCAGATGCAAGTTTGCCATTGTTAGGCATGCAATCGTTTGATAAAAAAAATATCGTTTCTGTTAAAAAAGCGGATGTAATCATTGCCAAGAATTATCTGAAAGAAGATGAAATAAAATTACTTGGTTTGTTGGTAGAGCAATATTTGGCCTTTGCCGAAACCATGGCTCAACAACAAGTTCCAATGTATATGAAAGATTGGGTACAACGATTGGATAGCATTTTACAATTAAACGGAAGGGAATTGCTAACCCACGCAGGGAAAATAACCCACGAAAAAGCGTTGGAAAAATCAAATGAAGAATTTGAAAAATATAAAGTTGCTCAAAAAATAATAGAGAAAGAGCAAAGTTTGAAAGAAATAGAAGAAGATATAAAACGAATAAAAAGATAATTAGAATTTCTCAAAACCACTTTCCTTTTTTAAAACAGGTAGGGGGTGTTTTAGAGTGGTATACTGCCTACATATACATTAATTCTATTACGTTTACAATTAAAATAAATCATGTACTCGTTATGTACATGAGAATTTTATCATGTACCAAAATTACGATTTATGGTACATGATGGCCTTGTCATGTACCTCGGGGAAATAAAAAAAGTATTATTCTATATCTGGTAATTCTATATATGTTTCAGAGAACATTTTTACAATATTTCTTTCTGCTAATTCTACATTTCCGTTTTTTCTGTTAATTAATAAATAGGAACTTATTTTCGGATACTCAAAATGCTGAAATGTTTTTGTTCCAAATAAACTAGAGGCTAGTTTTCTATAAATTCTGAATCGTTGATTTTCTGAAAAATCTTCTACTTTTTTTGATTTTTTATCTATTGTTCGTGAGGCACAAAAGCCAAATGAGGCATTTGGAAATTCATCTAACAAAAAAGGAATTACTTTTGAACAACTTATTATAATATTAAGTACATCTCCTTTATTGGTAATTATAGAATACCTGTTTTTGCTTTACTTATATTTTTTGGCGTAGAATTTAATAGCAAAAACATCCTGTTCATGGTAATCAGCATGAACAATATAAATTAAGCCGGTTTTTGGTGAATTAAATTTATAGATGAAAGTAAATAGGTGAGCACTTTTATCTTTAATCCGTTTTTTCTGGATAGTTGTTAAGGAGTAAGTTTTAGTATTTCTAAAAATCAAGGAACTAAAACTTTATTATTGGAATCATTCTTTTTTCTTTCTTCCAAATCTTTATTAGTAAGCTTTTTGCCTTTGGTAAGTTCCTCGGTAAGTTCTACTGGTTTTAAATCTTTAAGTAGAGCCCAATTAAGTCTATCTCCCTTGGTTTGTTTTGTTTTCATAATACAAGTATGCGTAATTTTTTTGCAAAAAATTTCATTAGTGTTTATATCTCTATCTATTTCAATAACTTGCCAAAGTTTAAAAATTAATGTTAGTTTATCTGATTTTACCTACTTTTGCCTAGTGTTAAGTGCAATTAAAACACCAATTCGTACACCAAGCGAATCATAAATCATACAACAAACTGAAATACAATATACAAATGAATAAGGTACATGTCCTTCTCGGGCAACTTACCCTCTTTCTTTTATAGGAATGAATTTTTTTCTTTTTTAAGCAGCTCTTCGGTGTTCATTGATATCACAATAACTTTGTTTATGTATCATTGCTAAAAGTTTTATATAATAAGTTCCTCTATTTAAATGAATAATTTTGTTTTTAAGGGATTCACTTTTTATATTTTCCGTCATCTTTTTAGCTTTTTCTAAATACATACCTGCTAAAGCAATTTCATTGCTTAAGCAATACATTGTACTAATATTGATGTATGTTTCTGCTATTAATTCCGGATTTAGATTTTCTTTTAAAAATTTTTCAATAAGTTTTAAATACAATTGTAGTGCTCGATGGTTAGCAAATTCATTTAAAGCTTTTTCTGCTTCTAACTGTAAATATTCTATTGTTTTTTTATTGATTTCAGCTATTTCATAGTGATTTGCAAGTATATTATAATAGCTATTAAGTTGTTCGCCAAAAGTATTTTCAATTGCATTGGCAGCAAGGGCATGTAATAATTTTTTATTTGATGTTAAGAGTGTTTCATATGCAGCAGTGTGAATAAGGCTATGGTAAAATCTGAAAGTAATTCCGTTATAATCTTCTTGCACAATAAGCGAATGCAATAATAGTTCTTGAAATACTTTGTGAGTGCAATAGGGTTGTTCAATTCGCAGTAGCATTTTTTCCAGTATTCTAATATCAAAGGTATTGCCAATAACAGAAGCTTTTTGCAATAAAGCCCTTGCATGGTCTGACAAAGAATCTATTCTTGATAGTATAATTGTTTTAACACTATCCGGAACGGATATTTGTGAAGCATCTACGCAGTTATCATTATTTCTTAGACTATGTTTTACAAGCTTAATCCATTCTTCAATGTATAATGGATTTCCCATGGCTTTTTCTTGTAATTGAGTTATAACATTTTCTGCAATAACATCATTCTTTAAAAGAAGACCAATCAATTCTCTGGTTTCTTGTTTATTTAATGGGGCAAGTGAAAATGTATAGGCATGTGGCCACTTTTCTAAAACAAAAATAGATTGAAGTGTATCGGTAGTGATAATAAAAAAAATACCATTCTTGTTATTCTGCTTAAAAATAGTGTTTAATAAATCCATTGAATGGCTATCTAGAGCATTTAAGTTTTCAATGCAAATAATTAAAGGCCATTTTTCTTTTTTACTTTTTTGAGCAATGGTTTCAAAAAAAAGTTTTATTGCCAATTGAATTTTTATATGTAAGCTATCACGAAATAATTTGTAATTCGAATCTTCATATTTTATTCCAAGCAATAATCCAATAAATGGAATTTGTTCAGACAGTGCATTTGTTTCGATATTTTGCTGAAGTAAATCTATTGCATTTTCTATTTTTAATTTAGCTTGTTCTATGGTATCATAAGAGGATATGCCTATATATCGTTTAAGCATGTTACTAAATAAAGCGTAAGGGGTATTGGTTAGGTTTTCTGCTTTACCTCGTAAATATAAAAACGCATCCCCTTCATCTGCTATTTGCCTAATGAGTTCTTTTGCCAGTCTGGCTTTTCCAATACCTTTTTCAGCTGAAAATTCTAAGTAATAAGAGTCTGGATTTGACGAATAAAAAAAATTCTTTTTATAAGAATGATAGATGTTTTGTAAATGTTCTAAGTCTTTTGTTCGCCCTAAAAAAATGTCTTGATTGGCTTTATTTTTTCTTTCTTTTTCAGGCCTCATATAATAGCTATTATTTTCTGATGTATAAGTTGAAATTTGAATAGGTTCAAAAATATATTCAGGAGGAGCTATATCTTTTACTTTGTTAGTTACAATAATTGCATCTGTTGTTATTTGATCGGTTAATTGAATAGCATAGTTTATGTCGTTTCCCCAAATGGAATATTCAAGTCCCTCTTGAGGATTAATTTTAGTGGTTATTACTGAACCAACATGAATTGCTTGTTGAATATTTATGGAAATAGAAGAAGGGATGTCGATTTGTTTCTTAAACTTTTGAAATTCAATATTGATGGTTTGAGAACAAAGAATGGCTCTTTTAATATCGAATTCTGTATTTCTTAATATTCCAAAATAGGCAAGTATTTCTGATCTTCTTCTTTCTACAAAGCCGCCATACTTATATATTTTATGAATAATCATTTTTGAAAATTGATCAGATAGAAGCAATACTTTTTCTGCATCAACAGTATCCACCAAATAAACCAATTGCTTAAAATTAATGGCTAATATTACAACAAAACGATTTTCGCCTTCTTTTAATTTAATTAAAGAATGGTTTTCCAAATAGTTGGATATAGGAAAGGCTTCAGCCTCAAATTCATAATCATTAAACATAGCTAATTATACGCTTACTATGCTTTTAGGTTACAAATAATGAGGAAAAATTTACATTAATATTTTAAAAGTAGAAATGAATCAAAAAAATGGGCATTGTATTACTATGCCCACCTATTTACACTTGAGTAAGAGTCATTTGCTAAAAAAATCAGAAAAAGTCATCATCGTCATCACTATCGTCAATGAAATCCATCGTTTCATCACTGTCAAAATCATCATCAAAATCATCATCCGATTTGCTTTTTTTCTTTTTAGGAGCGGCTACTTTTTTAGTTGAAGCGGCTTTGCCTAATTTCTTAGCCTTAACATCTTCGGCTTTTTCTTTCTTTTTTGGTGTAATTTTTTTTGTTGCCATAATGCATGGTTTGTTTTAAATATTGGAAAATGCTAATGTAAAATATTTTTTATAATAGAAACAAATAATAAATGCATGTTTTTTATAAAATATAAACAGAAATTGATTTTTATGATTGCTATTTTCATTGTACCTTCGCAAACGTATTTAAAATGTTGATTATTTTTCTCTTTTATTGAAAAATACCTTGTAAATATATTTTGAATTTTTAAATACTTATGCAATTTTATTAAAATTTTGCGAAATCAAAGAAACCTATTTGATTATTTTACGTAGAATGGCATATAAACAGAAACTATGGCAATTATTATAATAGGGTTATTGGGTATTGGAGGCTATTGGTACTTTCGGTTTCGATATTTAGATCCATATAGAAGAATTTTTCAACCGGAAGCCTTATCGAAAAATTTTCAATTTAATACTGTTCATACCTATGAAGAGGTATATTTACCTTCCGAAGGGTCTATTCAAATACATGCATTACACCTAAAAATTGGTTTTCCTAAAGGAGTAGTTCTTTATTTTCATGGAAATGAAGGTAATATTGAAACTTGCTTACCCATTGCGGATGATTTTTTGATAAAAGGATATAATTTATTTATAGTTGATTATAGAGGGTTTGGGAAAAGCGGAGGAGCCATTAAAAATCCAGAATCTTTATATTATGATGCAGATCTTGCTTATAAGTATCTTTTGAATCTTTACAAAGAAGAAAATATTATTGTATACGGTAGAAGCATTGGTTCTCCCATTGCTACCTATATAGCATCTAAATATTCTCCTCAATCATTGGTATTAGAATGTCCATTTATAAGCTTAAAAGATATTGCTCAATATTATTATCTTTCTGTTATATATAAGACCTTGATAAGGTTTGATTATTCAACGGAAAAATGGGTAAAAGACGTTAAATGTCCTATTTATTTTTTTCATTCGGTTAGTGATAGGATTGTTTCAATAGATTGTAGTAAAAAATTGGCTGAAATGGCAAATGCAAAAACATTCTTAACTAAAATTCAATCGAGTTCTCATTATACATTACGAAATTATCTTGAATATCAAATGCAGCTTGAGAAAATTCTCCATCCTACTACTGCCTATGATAAAAAGCAATACGATCAAAAACCTCCTTTAGTTATAAAACCTATTTTTAAAAAAATAATGAATTCATGAGTTTTATTTGGGTTCAAAACGGAAAGTAGATTTTCCAGAACCGTTATCGTTACTTCCTCTTAAATAAATTAAAAGCGAAAAAGTAATATTAACATAACTGTCTTTATCACCTGAATTTCCTCTTACAGCACCATCTGTAGGATATGCTAAGGAAATACCCTTATAGGCCATGGCCGTTGCTATTCTGCCATTAGCGGTTTTAGCTAAACTCACAGAATCTGCATAGGTGCTGCTAATGTCATCTAAATAATCGGTAAAAGTTTTATGAAAAACAGCTTCAAATTTAAACCCAATATTATCAGTTGCTTTAATTTCTATTCCCACACCAATAGGTAGTACAGCCTGTACCAATGAGTAAGGTTTTGGATAATCTCCATTATTTATAAATTGCCCTTCGGTGCCTAGGGGTTGAAGGGCAACCCATTCTGTTCCATACAATCCTTTAGGATTAAACCAAAACATACCTGCCCCAATAGAAAGGTAAGGAATTGCTTTTTTTGCTCTAGCCGGTTTAAAAACAGCAGTAAGTGTAAACTCTTCAATAGAAGTTTTAAATTGTAAGTTACGATAATAGTTAGAAGTTATTGCGTATTTGTCATCGGCATATAAAGAACCTCCCATAAATTGTAAATTAACATTCATATAAGGCAATGCTTTATAGGATAGGCCAATATTTGCTGATGGCCTTAAAAAAGCAGAATTGGTAAATACTTTGCTTTCATTTAATTCTCCTAAATAATAAAGTAAGCCACTTCCGGCAGAAAAAGAAAGTTCATTTTGTGCAGAGGCTATAAATGAATATAAAAGAATGGGAAGAAGTAAAATTTTCTTCATAAGAAAGAAATCATAATTTATAGCAAAAGTAATTTATATTGGCTTGTATAACAAATTGTATCTTTAATGTATGCAACAAAAATGTATATTTTATAAAGATGCTCAAATCAGTTATGCAGATTACGGGAGCAATCATGCAGATACAATTGTATTATTACATGGTTTTTTAGAATCTTCTTTAATTTGGGATGATTTTAGTAAGCAGCTATCAAAGGAATACAGAATAGTTACAATTGATTTACTTGGGCATGGCAATTCTGATTGTATTGGGTATATACACAGTATGGAATTGATGGCTCAATGTGTTTATCAAGTTATAGAGCATTTAAATATTTCTAATTTTTTATTGTTGGGTCATTCAATGGGAGGTTATGTAGCCTTGGCTTTTGCCGAAAAATATCCGAAATATTTAATGGGATTGGTTTTATTTCATTCATCTGCAATGGCTGATAGTAGGCAAAAAAAAGAATCGAGATTAAAAGCCATTGAGGCAGCAAAGAAAAATAAACCATTGTATGTTACTGCCACCATTCCAAATTTATTTAAAAAAGAAAATAGTGAACGTTTCAAATTAGAATTTGAGAAGATTAAGGTTATAGCAAATAATACAAGTATTCAGGGAATAGTTGCTGCATTAGAGGGTATGAGAAAAAGAATTCCTAGAAAAAAAGTATTGCGAAAAATAAATAAACCTGTATTATTTATAATTGGTAAATACGATACTGCAGTTCCTTTAAATAAAGTTGTGTCTCAACTAACATTAGCATCCCATACAGAAGCTATTATTTTAGATAAAGTAGGCCACATGGGTTTTATTGAAGCTTCGACAGAAACACTGTTGGGAATTCAAGCGTTTGCTTCAAAAGTTTTTAGTTTATCTTAACAAAGTAACATCGCCTTTATAAGAGTGGCGTTTGCCTGATTCTTCTTTAAAATTTATTTTCCAAACATACACACCCAGTGGAGCGATATTGTTATTTATTTTTCCATCCCATCCCTTAAAAAAATCATTCGTACTAAAAATTAATTGTCCCCAACGGTCGTAAATATCCATGTAAAAAGTTGGGGTATCGATTTTTATTCCTTTGGGAATAAAATAATCATTGTAACCGTCACCGTTTGGAGTAAAAGAATTAGGAACATAAAAAGTATAAACAGGGTCTACATGAATTTGCTGATAACTTGTATCAGAGCACCCATTGGTATTAATAACTATTTGAGTAAGATTAAAAGTTCCGGTATCTCTATACATGTGTAATGGATTTTCGTCACCGTCAGATTCTCCATCGCCAAAAAACCATTGCCATGCAACTACATCATTTGATGCTGTATTGCTAAATTGAATAAGAGAGGATAGCTGATCAGGATAGTCAGGACTTGTAGTAAATGCGGCCGTAGGGAGAGAAAATACATTTATAAATTGGGGGGCTACCAAATTGGTAATACAGCCGTATTTTGAAGTGGCTGTTAATGAAATATCATACTCTCCACTTTGTGAAAATAAATGTGAAGGAGTGGTATCTTTTGAAGTAATACCATCTCCAAAACTCCAATAAAAAGAATCTGCGTTTAGTGAAGTAGTACTAAAATTAACGGATAGGGGTTGACATCCCATTAAGGTATCGGCATCAATTGATATGCTAGGTAATGGATAAACCGTTATATTTTGCGATAAACTATCAATGCATCCAAATTGATCTGTTGTTATTAAATTAATAGTGTATAAAGAGGCATTGTTATATACATGATAGGTTTCTTTTGCAGTGGAAGATGATTGATCTCCCCAATCCCAATGGTAATTACCATTGCTTGAAAGATTGCTAAAATAAACCGTATCGTTTTCACAAACATTATTAAAAGCAAAACTTACAATGGGCAAGGGCAAAATATCTACTCGAATGCTGTCGTTATTCTTACATCCATTTTTATCTGTTACCCAAACAAAATAATTAGCTGTTGAATCTGCTACTATAATTGAATTGGTGTCTCCTGTTGACCATACATAAGAAGTGAATGTTGTTCCTGCATTTAAAATGAGGCTATCCCCTAAACAAATTAGGGTGTCGTTTCCGAGATTAATAGGCGAAGGCATAATAACATAAATAACCTTGAAAATAGTATCGGTTAATTCTCCTACTTTAAGTACTAAGGAAACCAATTTTTTTCCTTTATTGAGATAAAGATGTTTTGTTATAGTTACTTGTTGAGCAATATTGTTTGTACCGCTATTAGCATCTCCAAAGTTCCAATTAAGTGAATTGGGTAAACAGGTATAAATTAAATTAACTGAAAATGTAGCACTTTCTCCAATACAAATGGTGTCGGGCCCATCTATTATTGGAGATGTTTTTTTATAGTTGGGCGTACCGGGTGTTATTTTACCAAGAATTGTTTTATTGGTATCGGCTTCGTATCCTCCGCTTGAGCTAAATACAGCATTATTATCCCAGCGATAAATACAATCATCATCTAGCTGAAGCGAAAATCCATTTTTTTGTAAATTATTTTTCCATGAAATGGAATCAATTAATTGTGAAAGGGTATCATTAGGATTTCCATTGTATAAATAAATTAAATCTTCGGGATTGTTTAGTAAACCATTATTGGGAGGAGATTGACCATCGGCCCCAATATTTTTAAAGGTTTTTACCGTTAAAATTATACATGAATCGGGAAGTGCATTTAGATATTTAGTAGAAGTGTTCCAGCTAGGATCAAAAATTAAAGCAAATTGACCGGGTAAAATTTTTGTAACATTGGTTTTTATAGTGCTTTCGTTTCCGCTGCTAATATTAGGAATAGTTCCAGGATTACGACTTTCCCAACTTTCAATTTCCGAATCGCCCCAAGTAGGGCTTGCAATGCTATTATTTAAATCGGTACGTAAATACCAACCCTTTAGGTCGATGGTATCAGTTAGAGAAACATTTTGGAGTTCAATCCATTCTCTAAATGTTTGTGCATTTCCACTACCTCCGCCTCCACAGCAAGGATTAAACAATACTTCACTAATAATTATGGTTTGAGAAAACAGAACCATATTATTGAAGAATGTAAGTCCAAAAAACAATAAAAAATAGAAAGTAAATTTCTTTATACGCACATTTTTAAAAATTCGAAATAATAATAAATATAATTCATTATTTTTAAAACGTATGCAAGCTTATTGAGAGAATTATCTAAGCAAGGCAACATTACCACGGTAAAAATGTTCTTTACCCGATTCTTCGTTAAAGCGAAAAAGCCAAGTGTATATTTCAGACGGTGCATTGATATTGTTTATTTTTCCGTTCCATCCGTTTGTAAAGTCATTAGTAGTAAACACTAAATTTCCCCAACGATCGTATATACCCATATAAAAAGTGGAGGCATCTATTTTCAGGCCTTTAGGAACAAAAAAATCATTCTTGCCATCGCCATTAGGGGTAAAAGAAGAGGGCACATAAAATGCATATACCGGATCGATATGAATTTGTTGAATAGTAGTATCAGAACAACCATTGTTGTTTATAACAACTTGGCTGATGTTAAAAGTGCCGGTATCTCTATACATGTGTAACGGATTTTCGTCACTATCAGATTCTCCATCGCCAAAAAACCATTGCCAAGAAATGACATCGATTGATGCGCTATTGGTAAATTGTATAACTGATGATAACATGTCAGGATCATTAGGTATAAAAGTAAAATTAACCGTTGGGAGTTCAAATACCTGAATCAATTGCTGATATACCGAGTCTGCTTTACATCCATCGTTTGAAATAGCTGTTAACGACACATCATACAAACCGCTTTGAGAAAATAGATGAGAAGGATTCGTGTCTGTGGAAGTGCTCAAATCTCCAAAATTCCATTCATAAGAAATGGCATTGGTGCTTGCATTAGAAAAATCAACATTCAAGGGTGGGCAGCCTTCTATAGGATTGGCTTGTATAGCAATTGAGGGAAGTGGAAATACCGTTACTGTTTGTGAAAGGCTATCAACACAGCCATTTTGGTCGGCAGTAATTAAACTAACATTATAAGTTCCTGCGCTATCATAAATATGGTAAGGGTTTTTATCTGATGAGTATGATTGATCTCCCCAATTCCAAAGATAAAATCCGTATGCCGATTGATTGGTAAAATGAACCGTATCACCTTGGCAAATGTTATTAAATAAAAAACTTACTATAGGCAATGGATTAATGATTACTAAAATGGAATCGCTGCTTTGACAGCCATTGCTATCAGTAACTAAAACTGAAAATTGAGTAGCTGTATTAACAACAATAGAAGAACTAATTTCTGTTGTTGACCAACTATAAGAACTGTAATTGGGCCCCGCCTTTAATGTGGCACTATCTCCATCACATAGGTATTTATCGTCACCTAAATTAACTTCAGAAACTGCACTATTATGAATTTTTATAGTATCGGATGAGGAGCATCCAAATTTATCTTTTACACTTATAGAATAACTTCCCACTAATGATACTTGAATAGAAGAACTTGATTCTCCGGTTGACCATAGATAAGAGGTATACTTATTTGTTGCATCTAGTTTTACAGTATCGCCTTTACAAATGAGGCTATCTTTGCCCAGGGCAACGGCTTTTACCGGGTCACTTGTAATGGTAATAGAATCTTTTGAGGAGCAGCCATTGCTATCTTTAACACTAAGCAAATAAGTACCCACTTTAGTTACGGTTAATGCTGTGTCTGTTGATCCTGTTGACCAAAGGTAAGATGCAAAAAAGCCATTAGGATCAATTAAAAGCGATTTTCCCTTACACATAGTCGCTGAAGGATTTAAATCAATTGGGGCAATATTGTTTTTTATAATACTTATTGTATCACTTTGTTTGCAACCATTTATATCTGTTACTGTAACTGAAAAAATACCGGGCTTATTAACTGAAAAGATTGCACCTTTAAACCCATTATTCCATTGATAATTTGCAAAGCTTTTTCCTGCGTCTAATTTGATTACAGCAATACCTTGACATAAAACGGTATCGTTTCCTAAATTAAGTTTTGTGGCAGCATAAAAATCTACATTAATGCTATCTGAAACTTTACATGCAGCTGAACTTGATACTTGAACAACATACAAGCCTGCAGTGCTGGCTGTATAAGTTGAGGAGCTTGAACTATCTTGCCATAAATAATTATAATTTCCTGTTCCGGCATTTAATACAATAGTACTGGTACTATAAGGGCATATTAAAGTGTCTTTTCCTAAATTTACTTCTGGCATTGGAGCTACATAAATATTTTTATAAACGGTATCAAATAATTCTCCATTATGAATAATAAGAGAAACAGCATAAGTGCCGGTATCAGTATATAAATGAGCAACAGAAAATTTTTGTTGTATTAGATTTTTTTTCCCACTAAGAGGATCGTCAAAATTCCATTTAAGCGAATACATGCCACATCCCATTTTTTTATAATTAATCTCAAAATGTGTAGAATCGCCAAAACAGATAGTATCATCACCATAAATGATCGGAGTTGCTTTAACATAGTTGGGTACGCCTGGACTCATTGAGCTAGAAATAGAACTATCAATATCTGCATTATACCCACCGGTAGATTGTACAGGAGCGTTTTTATTCCATTTAAACAAGCAGTCTCTATCGCGCTGAAGCGTATAGCCCGATGCTTGTGTATTGTTTTTCCAGGAAACGGAATCTATTAATTGAGAACTTATATTTGAGGGATCACCATCATAAAGCCAAATTATGTCTTCACTATTATTTAATAATCCATCTGATGGTATTGTAATAGAACTGGAGCCAAAATTATTAAGCGTATTTATGGTAAATACAATACAAGAATCGGGCAGTGAAATATTAGTTAGTGAGCTAGAATTCCAAGTTGGATCTAAAATAATTGCAAAATAACCGGGAGGTAGTATTGTTTTTGTTGTAACAAGGGTACTTGCATTGCTTCCATTTATTTTAGGTGTTGTTCCGGGATATCTGCTGTCCCAAGAAATAATTGGAGCATCTCCCCATATGGGTGAAGAAAGATTATCGTTTAAATCTGTTCTTAAATACCATCCATTTATATCAGTTGTGTCTTTAAGAGAAATATTTTGTATTTCTATCCATTCACGGTGTTGTTGTGTAGAAGTAAAACCTGCAGGGTTTATCTGCACTTCATTAATAATAATTGCTTGAGAAGATACCCCCTTATAAAATAATAAGAGTACCAATAACAAACCAGTAGCAATACGCATACAAGCCATTTATTAATACAAATCATTTTTAAGGGGAATCTTTTTATTTAAGGGGATGTAAAAAGACGGTACAAAGGTCTCTTTTTTTTATGAATTAATGAGAGACATTTCTTGGTGAAAATCAGATAATTTTAGTAAAAACAAATGAAAGGAGTACTTAAAAAATTAAATTCTTTTTTGATTTTAATTTATTGGGATCAATGTCGAAAAGGGCAAGAATGATTGGAATTTTTTTTAGGTCTTTAAGAAAGGGGGATTTTTCTCCTTGCATAAAACTGCCTTTAACTATAATAAAATAATCAGTTTGTTTTTGTTCGGGTATTAACAAACCATAAGAACTTCTATTGGATAAAAGGTAAATGGAACGTTGGTTTTCTTCATCTTCATATAAAAACAAAGAAAAAAAACATTTTATTTTTTCTTTAGGAAGGTAAATTTCCAGGCTATCAATCTTTATTAAATCAATATGCAATGCTTGATTGATATGCCAACAAAGACGGTAATCTTTTTCATGGCATGAAATGCCTATTAAATTAAAATCGTATTCATATTCTAATGTTAATAATTTTTTCGACACAGGAATTTTATATTACCTCACTAATTTTTAATTCTTCAAATGCCATTTGAGCAGCTAATTGTTCTGCATTTTTTTTTGAATACGCTTGGCCTTTTCCTTTTGAAATGGCATCAATTAATACATGCACTACAAACTGCTTGTTGTTTCCATAGCCTACTTCTTCAACGGTTTCAAATTGAATATTTTTTCTTTCTTTTTGTGCCCATTCAATCAATTTACTTTTGTAGTTCACAATTTGTGTTTGTAAATCGTCTAAATTAAGATAGGGCGAAATAATTTTTTGAGTAATTAATTTTTGTGTAAAGACATAGCCTTTATCTAAAAAAGCAGCTCCTAAAAGTGCCTCTAAAGCATCACACACTACTTTTGATTTTCCTGTTTTATCTACATTGGCATCTACTAATTTATCAACGCCCATTTTTACGGCCAAAAAATGGAGCTGTGTTTTACTTACCATCTTTGAACGCATTTCGCTCATGAAACCTTCATTTTTGTAGGGATAGGTTTTGTATAAATTTTCAGCAACAACAGCACTTAATATGGCATCTCCTAAAAATTCTAATCTTTCATTTGAATGTTTTAATCCATTTGAAGTTTCTAAAGACATTGATTTATGCTTTAATGCAAGCTTATATAAAGAAATATTAGAAGGCCAAAATCCAAATAATTGGTGAATTTGAAAATAAAGTTTTTTTTCTTTAGAAAAATGAACAAGAAGATACTTCAGCACAATAATTACTAATCCTTAAATTTTTTAAATATTACAGTAGCATTATGTCCACCAAAGCCAAAGGTATTGCTTAGTGCTACATTAACGTTGCGTTTTTGCGCGGTATTAAAAGTTAAGTTCAAACGGTTATCAATTTGTGGATCATCGGTAAAATGGTTGATCGTAGGGGGTACAACATCATTTACCACCGAAAGTATACTTACCATTGCTTCTATAGCACCGGCTGCACCCAATAGGTGGCCCGTCATAGATTTTGTTGAACTTATATTGAGTTTATAAGCATGCTCACCAAATACACTCAATATTGCTTTTGATTCACTAATATCTCCAAGTGGAGTAGAGGTTCCATGTACATTAATGTAATCAATATCTGTAGCTTGTAAATTAGCATCTTCCAATGCATTTTTCATTACATTAATAGCACCCAATCCTTCTGGATGAGGGGCGGTAATATGATGTGCATCGGCCGACATGCCTCCGCCTACTAATTCAGCATATATTTTTGCACCACGTTTTTTTGCGTGTTCGTACTCTTCTAAAATAATGGCTCCACCGCCCTCTCCAATTACAAATCCGTCTCTATCTAAATCAAATGGTCTTGATGCTGTATGAGGAGAATCGTTTCTTTCAGACAAAGCATGCATAGCATTAAATCCACCAATACAAATTGGATTGATAACAGATTCAGATCCTCCTGAAATTACGTAATCAACTTTATTTAATCGGATATAATTGAAAGCGTCTATTAAAGCATTGGTTGATGAAGCACAGGCAGAAACAGTAGTAAAATTGACTCCTCTAAAGCCATATCGAATAGATATTTGCCCAGAAGCAATATCAACAATCATTTTAGGAATAAAGAAAGGATTGATTCTAGGTGTTCCATCACCTTTAGCATAATTGTTACTTTCTTCAAAAAAAGTATTGGCGCCACCAATACCAGAACCCCAAATTACACCAGCTCTATCTTTATTAATGGTCGTAAGATCAATTTTTGAATCTTCAACCGCTTGTACTGCAACAGAAACAGCATATTGGGTAAATAGATCTAATTTTCTAGCATCTTTTTTCTCAAAATAGGCCAAAGGATCATATCCTTTTACTTCGCAAGCAAAGTGGGTTTTAAATTTAGAAACATCAAACTGGGTAATAGGCCCTGCGCCACTAACACCAGTTAAAATATTCTGCCAAAATTCAGGTACAGAATTTCCTAAAGGAGTAATAGCACCAAGACCTGTTACTACAACGCGTCTTAATCGCATAATAAAAAAATCTAAGAAAGATTACTTAAGATTGCCTTCTATATAAGAAACGGCTTCGCCAACGGTACCAATTTTTTCAGCTTGATCATCCGGAATGGCAATGTTGAATTCTTTTTCAAACTCCATAATGAGTTCTACTGTATCAAGAGAGTCTGCTCCTAAATCGTTGGTAAAGCTAGCTTGGGGGGTAACTTCACTTTCGTCTACTCCTAATTTATCAACAATGATTGCTTTTACTCTTGCGGCTACGTCTGACATAGTTATAAATGTTTTTAGGGTTATTAAACCGGTTGCAAATGTCTGAATTAATTATTTATAATTCAAGTAATATGATTTTTAATATACGAGTGAGATATCAACTTGAACAAGATCAACAAATTGTTGAATTCTAGTTTCAACATCTTCTCTTGATAATCCTATTAATCTTTCGGTTCCAAATTTTTCAACACAGAATGATGCCATTGCAGAACCATATATTACTGCTCTTTTCATATTTTCAAAAGATAAATCACGTGTTTCGGCAAGGTATCCAATAAATCCACCTGCAAATGTATCGCCTGCACCGGTTGGATCAAAAACTTCTTCTAATGGAAGTGCTGGGGCAAAAAACACTTGATCTTTGTTAAACAATAAAGCTCCGTGCTCGCCTTTTTTAATAATTAAATAGTTGGGGCCCATAGCCAATATTTTTTTTGCAGCCTTTTGTAAAGAATATTCACCGGATAATTGGCGAGCTTCTGAATCATTTATAGTAAGCACATCTACTTTTGCAATTGTTTTTAAAAGATTTTCCATATCAACATCCATCCAAAAATTCATAGTATCCATTACTACTAATTTAGGACGTGTTTTTAGCTGATTCAATACTTTCATTTGTACTGTAGGAACTAAATTGCCAAGCATTAAAAATTCACAATCTTGGTATTCATCAGGTACAATAGGATCAAAATCTGCTAATACATTAAGTTCGGTAACCAAGCTATCACGGGTATTCATATCTGTATGGTATTTGCCCGACCAAAAGAATGTTTTCCCATCCGCTTTAATTTGCAAGCCTTTGGTATTAATATTATGTTTATTTAAAAGATCAATATTTTCTTGAGGAAAATCTCCGCCTACCACAGATACTAAATTTGATTTCTTAGTAAAATACGAAGCTGATAAGCCAATATATGTTGCAGCTCCGCCTAAAATTTTATCTGTTTTTCCGAATGGAGTTTCAAGTGCATCAAAGGCAACGGTACCAACAATTAATAGACTCATAGTAATTTTATAAATTGTATTTATTTAAATCGGCTGCAAAGATAATTGTATATTTCGATTAATTCATTATTTTTGCATCAAATTATAGTAGGGTAAATTTATTTATGCTACTAAATTCCTCCTTAGCTCAGCTGGTTAGAGCACATGACTGTTAATCATGGGGTCCAAGGTTCAAGTCCTTGAGGGGGAGCACTCAATCCTACACTTATTAAAAGTGTGGGATTTTTTATTTGAGCAAGCTCACTCTACCTCACACATCCTATTATGCATCATCCTGTAATTAAAATCTTGAATTTCGCCTTTTAATTGCGTTTCTAATTGCTGCGTAATTTTTGGCTCTTTATCTAATATATTATTTTGAAGTTTTGTGTCGGTTTCGTAATTAAACAAACTAATAGATTTGCTTCCATCAAATTCTAGCACATATTGGTCGGATATAATTTGATAAGTATCATTTAAAAAACTAACTGCATAATGTTGGGCAGCTGTATCAAATGCACTTTTTCCGTAAGCAAAAAAAGGATCCTTATAAGAAAGATAATCCAATACAGATGGCATAATATCGGTTTGTTCAATAACAGTATGATTCATGCCTTTTAAAGTACTGTTGTGTTGATAAAAAATTATGGGTACTGCATACCTGCCTACGTTGTTTACATAGTAAGGGGCTTCGGCCAAAGAGGTATGATCGGCCGTAATTACAAATAAGGTACTATCAAACCACGGACTATGAGATGCTGTTTCAAAGAATTTTTTCAATGCATAATCGGCATATTGAATACTTTCATGAATGGGCAAAGTCCCTTTTTTAAATTTGCCTGTATATTTTTCTGGTATGGTATAAGGATGGTGAGACGATAAGGAGAAAATACAGCCTAAAAATGGTTCTGGTGTATTACTCAAACTTTGTGAAAAAAATTGAAAGAAATTTTCATCAAAAATGCCCCAATTGCCATCAAAGCCATCTTCTTTACCGTATTCTTTTCTTCCCACATAATGTTCAAAACCAGCCATGCGACTAAATGCATCAAAACCCATGGTGCCATTATTGCCTCCATGGTAAAAAGCCGTTTTATAGCCTTTTTCTCTTAGTATACTAGCCAAACTATTAATTTTATTTGCTGAATAAGAAGATAAAATATAGGGCGATGTCATCAATTGTGGCAGAGATGCCGTAACTGCCGGAATACCCTCTATCGACTTTCTTCCATTGGCAAAGGCATGATCGAAAACTAAACTTTGTTTTATCAATGAATCTAAAAATGGTGTGTAGCCTTCATTTGCGTTAAGAGAGCCTATGTATTCTTTCGAAAAACTTTCCATTATAATCACCACTACATTTAATCTTTTAAATGGAATTGAATCAATTTTTGCTGAATGGTAAGATGAATAAACTTTTTTCAATTCTTGCTCATCAAAATAATTGCGTTCACTTAATAGGGAACTTCCCAATGATTTCATCATTGAAAAAGGAGTGTTAATGACCAATGGAATATTTTCGGGCGATACGGATTCTCCTGCCGTTATAATTGTAATGGGCCTAAGTTGTAGTCCTCCACGAATAGCAACAATACTTAATCCGCTTATTAACAGAAAGATAATCCACTTGTAAAGAGTGTAGGAGCGTTTGTATTGGCTGATTTTTATTGTTTTTTGTTCCATTTGAGATGTTATTCCATCCGTTATATTATAAAGGAACACAAGGCTTATGCATAATGTAATCCATACCAATACAGCCAACCAAAAATCTCTAATAAATTGGGGGGCTAAATTAGTAAAGTCATCACCTGTTGAAGCCAGAGTGAGTAAATCAATGGATGATCTTTTTAAGATAAATTTAAAGTACTCAAAGTCTACACAATTACTGAGCAGCAAAAGAAAATTAACAGAAAAAAATATGATTTTTAGTATTTTTTGATACCTTATAGTATATAATACCGATATAGGTAAAATAGAAAGCAAAATAAATAAACTGTTAAGAGCTATTATAGCAGAAATATCAAAGCGAGTTCCAATAACAACAATTTTAAAAAACGATGTAAAAGTTAAAGTGCTAAAAATAGAATAGTTGAATAAAAAGAAAAGGAATCTACAAACTTGAAATAGAAAAGTAAGAATTAAAACTCTTTTTAATAAAGTAAGAATATTTTGTAAGTAATGGGCCATAAATAAATGTTGACTCAACAATGCGAAACAAAGGTATACACTCTTTCTGTCAATTTATCTTTTATGCAATAAAAGGGTATTTTTTTATTGCATCTATTTCCACGCATGCTTCTACTATATACGCTTGTGCTGCAGGAGACTGGTCCAATACTGCTACTTGGTCAACTATTAGTAATAGTGGTGCATCATGCGGATGTATCCCCTCGAGTTCAGATAGCGTAGTAATTGATGGAAAAGCCGTAACCCTATCAACGGCTGATATTACCATTTCAAAATTAAGTATAACCAATGCAAGTGGTGCTGCATCTTCGTTGCAAGTAATGGGCGGGCATACTTTAACGGTGGGTGGTAATGTATGGGTAAAAGCAGAAAACGTAAATAAAAATGTGGAATTCATTCTTTCTCAAAATAGCTCTATTGTTCATGTTCAAGGCAATGTAACTTTTGAAAGAGTTGCGGCTAATTCTAAATCGCAACTGTTAAGATTAAACATGTCAAACAGCACAACATTGAATGTTGATGGCAGTTTTATTTTTAATTATTTAAATGCCTCAGGTTCTGAAGGCAATGAAGAAATTTTAATGGTAGATGCTTCCGTTATTAATGTTACAGGAACTGCATTGTTTAGGATGGATGCCGGAAATCATTTTGTAATTAGCCAAAGTAATACGTCACAAATAAATGCAACATCGGGTGTAACAATTGACATGAATGGGGCAGGAGATTTTCAGTATGTGATGGATAGTGGTTCCAAATTTTATACTGCAGGTAATTTATTAGCAGATATTGATGGTGGACAAAATTTCTTGATCAGCATGTCGAACAATTCAGGAACAGAGAATTTTAAAGTGGATGGTAGTTTTACTATTGATAAAAATAATGCCGAAGATGTAACCCTTGATTTATCAAACAGTGCAGAAGTAAAGGTGGGAGGAGATTTTTCTTTTACCTGTGCATCCGCATCAGCTAATAATAGTGATTTTACAATTGCATTAGCCAATACTAGTAAAATAACTGTAAGTGGTAATACTTCAGCTACCATGAATGAAGTTACCCGTAGTAATTGTGATATGATTATTGATATGGATAACACTTCGCAATTTAATATGGGCATAAATAATGGCTTGCTTGCAAAAAGTTGTTCGTTTACCATGATCGAGGGTGAAATTCTTAAACTTGAAATGGATAGAGATGCCGCTATGAATGTTTATGGCAACATGACTTTTACACAAAATGGATCGAATCATTTGCAGATACATTTAAATCAGAATGCTAATGGTTCAGCCGCTGATGCGCAATTGAGAGTAGATGGAAATTTTATTGTGAGTAAAAATGATGGGGCGGATATGCAAATTTATTTGGCAGAAGATGCAGATTTTATTTTTCATAAAAACATGACCCTTACTTATGGAGATTCCAATGGAAATAATTCGGGTAAAATTACAATGAGTAATACAGCTGGCATTACCGTTGATAGTAGTGCAAACATTACTTTAAACTGTACCAACCAAACCAATAATGATTTTACCATTACTATGAATAACTCTTCTACTATTAAGATAGGTCCGATATCGGGGCCCTATACTACTAGAAGTTTTACTACCAACCTTACCAATAACCGTGATTTTTTTATCAATGTAAATAGTACTGCAATTTTAACTGTGTACGGCACATTTAATGTTGTAAAAGGAGGGGGGCGTAATTTTACTATAAATCCGGCTACATCTGGTCAAATTACTGTTTATAATGATCTTGATTTAGACAATACAGAAAATGCCGATTTAATATTGTTTCAATTAGATGGGAGTTCGGTAATGGATGTAAAAGGCAACATTGATATGAAAGGAGCTACATCTTCTAGCAGAGAACAAATTACGCTAAATACTTCTTCTATTTTACATATTGGCAAAAATTTTCTTCGCAATGCTTCTCCTAATACATATGGAATATTAAATGCAGGGGCAAGCTCAACGGTTGATTATGATGGGGTGGCATCACAAATACTGGCTAAAAATGCAGGTTCGGGTACAGACGGATTTACGTATCAAAATTTAACTATTAATAATAGTTCCTCATCGTCACCACAATTAACAATGGAAGGAAGTGTATCTGTAAATGGAACACTTACGCTTACGAATGGGAGAATTCAAACTACATCTACCAATTATTTAGAAGTTGCTTCCGGAGGATCTCTTTCAGGTGGTTCTGCAAGTAGTCATGTGATTGGACCTTTACGAAAAACCGGAAATGCAGCATTTACTTTTATGGTAGGTAATGGAACAAACTTGGCAAAAATTGGAATTACTGCACCTTCATCAAATTCTACCTTTGAAGCAGAATATAAAAAGCAAGCTTATACGGATGTTACACATAAAGAAACTGCTATTGCCAATATCAGTACAATAGAATATTGGACACTTAGCCGTGTTACAGGAACAGGAACTTCTAAAGTAACTTTATTTTGGGACGATGCCTCTGCTCATGGTATTAATGACCTATCTAATTTGGTTGTTTCTCATTATAATTCAGCTACAAGCCAGTGGGAAACATTGGGTAATTCAGCTACTACAGGTGGTGTGGGTTCTGGTGTATCGGGCAGTATTAAAGCAAATGTAACTTCAACATCCTTTAGTCCTTTTACTTTTGGTTCACTTACTTCTAGTAATCCATTACCGGTTGAGCTTTTGTATTTTCAAGCTACTGAAATGAGTAATAAAGTTGAATTGAATTGGGCAACAGCTACAGAAATTGATAATGATTATTTTGTTGTAGAACGTTCTGTTAACGGAACTGATTTTGAAGAAGCGGTAAAACTAGAAGGAGCCGGAAATAGCAACATTCCATTAGAATATAAAAGTAGGGATGAATATCCTTTACAAGGAACCTCTTATTATCGGCTTAAACAAGTTGATTTTAATGGCAACTATACTTATTCTGCATTGGTAGCAGTAGCTATTCTTGGTGATAATGTTAACGTTTCTAATTGGCTGGTTTATCCTAATCCTATTGCAAAAAATCAAGATTTATTCTTTAAATCAAATAGCGCTAGTGAGAATTTGAATATAAGCATTTTTGATATGTTCGGAAAGCTTATTTACAGCAATCAAGATGATGAAAATACATATGAGCATGTGCTTCATGTCTCAGATATTCCTAATATTGCTACAGGTATTTATAATTTGGTAATTCAAACACCAAATAATTATTGGGCAAATAAAATTATTATTACAGAGTAATTGTTGCTTTTATCTTTAAATTGTAATGTCGTTTCTAATGGCTTCATATCTCAATGGAATTGAATTTTAGAAATTCTTCTTGTAGTAAAATGGTTGTTTATGCATTGTATTTATGCAGATTTATTAAACTAATTGTAATTATTTCTTAATGTATAAATGCTAGCTTTCGTTTAACTTCGTTAAGGATTTCCCTCTTAGCTTCTGACAAATAAAATAAGCAAACAATTTTTTGTAGTATAATTCGTTTCGCAATTAAAAATAAATGGCATTAAGTGTAACAATTTGCTATGTTTTTACGTACAAGAACAAGAATATATTATCCAACAAGCCATGAAGATTTTCATAAAAATAGTACTGATTTGTTTCCTGGGCATAATGCTTGGTAAGCAAAATCTGATGGCTGAAGAAGAAGAGGAAACTTGTGTTGATTCTACTATTACTTTTAATAATCAGGGTTTAAAAGTATTAACATGGAATATTTACATGCTTCCTTGGTATGCTAAAATTACAGGTAAAAAGAAAAGAGCTGCAGCTATAGTTGATCAACTTGCCAATACCGATTATGATATTATCGTTTTTGAAGAGGCCTTTCATAAAGGGGCGCGTTCAATTATTAAAGACGGATTACAAAAACTATTTCCCTATATGTATGGGCCGGCTAACCCTAGAACATTGGCTAAAGCAAATAGTGGCGTTTGGGTAGTAAGTAAAATACCATTACATGAATTAGATGAAATTTCTTATTGTGATTGCCAGGGTACTGATTGTTGGGCAAGAAAAGGAGCTGTAATGTTTGAAGGCACTTGGTTGGGCAAAACATTTCAGTTAATAGGTACACATTTGCAATCAGCAGGAGATTATGCCATACGTAAAACTCAAATTAAAGAAATGTATGCTCAGCTCTTAGAAAAATTTAAAAAGCCGGGAGTGCCGCAGCTTATTTGTGGAGATATGAATATTAACTCTACGGATAAGGATTATCACGATATGCTTTCTACCTTAAATGCTGAAGATGGGGAATTACTAGGCAATCAAAAAATTACTTTTGATTCCCAAAAAAATGATGTTGCTGGTAAGGGAGAAAAAATTGAAAATCAAATAGATTATATTTTACTGCGTACCAATGGAGCTTTTGTAAAAAGCATCAAACGCAAAGTTTCAATCTTTCAAAAAAGCTGGTGTAGCAAAAAGAAAGACCTTTCTGATCATTATGCTGTGGAGGCGGTTATTAAGTTTTAGGATATTCTTCTAAATTTATCTAACAATAGTTCTGTAATTTTTAAATGTTATGGCTAAAGCCTAGTAATATCCAACTTTTTAACAACACCCGCCTTAAGTCTTGCTCCAATTCATTTAAAAGATTCTTTTTCTTCAATTACTACGGCTATGTATAAGTATCGATGTGGCGATCCGCTCGCTTATCAAAACGCTTATCCTGAAATATTCCGGTATAATTTGGTATATGGCTAATTTTTTCCATATTTTCTTTTTACAAATCTACCTATATTTGTGTCCACACGGTAGCCCAAAGGAGAGGGTAAGTTTGGAATTTTTAATAATCTCTTAACTTATATAAACTCTATTATTATTAAAAAATAACCTGACACTAATAAATGACCAAACAAACTCAATTCTATTTTTTCTTATATTTCCTATTTTCTTTTAAAATCTGTTTCTCTCAAGTAGGAATTGATAATTCTAATAATAAAGAAAGAATTGAAAATGAATACAAACTTAAAGTTCCGGATAGCATTGCAAATGCTGTTTGGGACTACCTGCAAGAAAGATACAATCCACAACATTCTTTTATTGCATCAATAACAGATTCATCTTATCACATCAAATTTTCAACGGAGCTTTTTACCGATCAATATTTTGATGATGATGCAAGAAGCCTTCAGAAAAAGCAGGATGGTATCAGACATAGAATTAGAAAAGTGTTGAGTGATACCACCAATAAAAAAAATAATCGAGAACTAATACAGGTTAAGTTGAACTCTATTGATGATAATCCACTGGATAGAGCAGAATACAAATTTCCTGTTAAATATTATTCTATTCAAGATGATTCTTTAAACAATTTGCCTTTTTTAGGAATGGTAAAAAAAGAAAAAAGATCGGAGCTCATTAAATTATTAAAAAAACATAACATTGATGCTTATACTTTATTGCCTGCTATACAATTAATACAGATGAGAAGAAGGGTTTACATTGCAAAGGATACTTCTGATTTTGCAACCATTACTTTAGATGAAGTAAGCGCAGAACTAGATAAAAAAACAACTCATTTTACTGAAATAGAATTCGAGTTAAATGAAATTACATATACCCATGCTAATGCAACTGCTCGTGAAGCAATGGAACAAATCAATAAAAAAATGAAAGATGATTTGGAGGCTAGTTTTCCCGCTATTGTACAAGACCAAACCCCAAAATATAATAAAGCATATGCCTTATTAATGAACTCAAGTAAACAAACTGAAGAACCTAATTCAGTATCCTCAACTTTTAAATATCTCATTGCTATTCTTATCTTGTCGCTTCTTTTTATCGGCTTTTTAATGATGCGAAAATCTAACCCTTAAAAATGTATGCCATTTCAAGTTTCGAGAATTTTCAAATTTTCAAATTTTCAAATTTTGTTATTTTATTGTTCATTGTCAATTGTCAATTATGCATTTAGCCAACAGCCCTATTTTCAACAAAACGTAAACTATAATATAAAAGTTACTCTAGTCGATACCTCAAATGAATTGAATGCTTTTGAAACAATTGATTATTATAATAACTCATCATTTGAATTGCACGAAATCTATTTTCATTTATGGCCCAATGCTTATAAAAATGATAAAACGGCCTGGGCAAAACAACAAGTAGAAAATGGAAGTACTAAATTTTATTATTCGAAAGAAAGTGATAGAGGGTATATTGATCAATTAGATTTTCGTGTAAACGGACAAAATATCACTTGGAAATTAGATACCAACAATATTGATATTTGTGTATTAACTTTAAATACGCCACTAGCTCCCGGAGATCATATTTCAATTACAACTCCTTTTCATGTAAAAATTCCTTATTCCTTTTCAAGGCTTGGCCATGTTGGGCAATCCTATCAAATAACACAATGGTATCCTAAGCCTGCGGTATTTGATAAGTACGGTTGGCATGCTATACCTTATCTTGATCAAGGAGAATTTTACTCTGAATTTGGAACATTTGATGTATTTATTACACTTCCTAAAAATTATGTTGTAGGAGCAACCGGAGATTTGGTGGATGGAGAACACGAATTAACTTGGCTAGATAGTATTGCAAAAGCTACTGCGCTTATTCAAACCTACAATAGTAAAGATCTAGCATTTCCTGCATCAGCAAATGAAAATAAAACCTTGCATTACCATCAAGAAAAAGTGCATGATTTTGCTTGGTTTGCCGATAAACGTTTTCATGTATTAAAAGGAGAAGTTGAATTGCCACATAGTAAACGTAAAGTTACTTCATGGGCCATGTATACCAATGCAGATGCAGAATATTGGAAAGAGGCTATTGCCTATATTAATGACGCTACTTATTATTATTCTCTTTGGAACGGAGATTATCCTTACAAGCACGTTACCGCTCTAGAATCTGCATTAAGTGCTGGTGGTGGAATGGAATACCCCAATGTTACCGTTATTGGTCCCTCAAGCAGTGCTTTTAGTTTAGATATTGTAATTGCTCATGAAGTAGGCCATAATTGGTTTTACGGAGTGCTGGGCTCCAATGAACGTGATCATGCTTGGATGGATGAAGGAATCAATTCGTATAATGAAAGTCGTTATGTTTCTACCAAATACCCCAAAGTTCCTATTATGGATACAAATAGAAAGTTTTTGCTCAATACATTTAAATTTAAAAATACATTGCATAAAGATTCTTACTATATAGCTTATTTGTTTTCTGCGGGTAATTATCTCGACCAAGCATTGGATATTCCTTCTCCAAAATTTTGGGAGATTAATTATGGTACAATAGTGTATTGCAAAACCGCTCTTATGTTTGATTACATGAGGGCCTATTTGAATACAGCAGAAATGGATAAAACCATGAAAAAATATTACGATACATGGCAATTCAAACATCCTTATCCTGATGATGTTCAACATGTTTTTGAGAAAACTACTAATAAGAAAATGGATTGTTTTTTTAATGATCTTCTTAAAACCACAAAAAAATTAGATTATAAAATTGTAAATAAAAAAACAGAAGGAGATAGTATTAAAATTACGATTAAAAATACAGGAGAAATTCAAGGGCCTCTTGTTTTGGGGGCTTTTGAAAGCGGAAAACTTATAGAATTAAAATGGGAAGAAGGATTTACGGGTAAAAAAACAATTAGTTTCCCAAGATATTCATCTTTTATTTCAGGAATTTGGATGAATCCAATTTATTATTCTTCATTTAAAATAGATCCTTTTCAAGAAATGCCTGAAATAAACAGAAACAATAATTTATTAAGAGCGCATGCCATCTTCAAAAAAACAGAACCTTTGCAATTTCAATTTGCAGCAGCACTTGATAATCCTGATAAAACACAAATATTTTATATGCCAGTTGTAGGATGGAATACACACAATGGTTTTATGCCGGGCATTGCTATCTATAATCATTTTGCTTTTCCCAAACCAATTGAATTTAACCTAATGCCTTTATATAGTGTAAAAACAAATAGTTTGGTGGGAAGTGCAAAAATTTCAGGGAATATCTTTTATCCTAATAATTTCTTTATTCATGCCATAAAAATTACAAACCATTTTTCGCGTTATGCTTTTTCAAATGATGATGATGGAAATTATTTCTATCAGAGAAATGAACTAAGTGCCAATATAACTTTCAAGAAAAGAAATCCAAGAAGTTGGGTGGATCGTACATTAAATATTAGAAATATCTATATTAACCAACCTGTAAAATATTACGTAAATGATATTTCTTCTGTAGTGTATACGATTTCTAATAAAAGAAAAATTAATCCTTTCGAATTTAAAGTAGGCATTGAACCAAATGCTAAATATGTGAAAAGTTCTATTGAGGCCAAATACAAAATTAGCTTTAAAGGAAAAAACAAAGGAATTGATTTAAGATTATTTGCCGGTAAGTTTTTATATACCAATTCAACTTATTTTGGTAATTACAATTACCGCATGAGTGGATGGAATGGATCACAAGATTATTTATACGATTATATATTTTTAGGAAGAGATATAGAACATCAAGATTTTTTAGCTCAACAATTTGTGGAAACAGAAGGTGCATTTAAAGTGTATACAGCGGTTGGAAGTTCTTCCAAGTGGTTAACTGCATTAAATGTAAAATTGTTTCCACCATTTAAATTACCATTGGGTTTATTTGTTGATATTGGTTATGCTCCAACTTCTGATAAATTAATGTATGATGTAGGTATTCAATTGGCCATTGTAAAAGATGTGGTGGATATTTACATTCCTATAAAAATATGTAAAGCCATGCAAGACCAATTTGATGCCAATGGATATAAATATTTACAAACAATACGGTTTACATTAAATATTAATCATTTAAATTTAAGTGATATACTAGTTAATTTTGCGCGTTAAAAAAGATATTGTAAGTGATATTTTTTAACCACATAGTAACATAGATTTTTGATAAGAAGGATTGATAGAAAAATAAATTTTTAATATAGACGAAGTAGAAGCGAAGCTTCTGCTCTATGTGAAACTATTGAAATCTAGCTAAAGTATTTTAGTAGATAGAACGATTGAATAGGTGCAAGCAAAATATTGTTTTTTATTAGACAATAATTAAGCCCTATGTGCCTATGTGGTTAATGTTTTCTCATATAAAATAAGTAGAACTAAAAAAATTGAACCCAAACAAAAAAATATACTTTGCTTCTGATTTTCATTTGGGTGCACCCAATTATGAAAAGAGTTTGCAGCGCGAAAAATTAATTGTACAATGGCTCGATAGTATTAAAGCTGATGCAGAAGAAATTTATCTACTAGGAGATTTATTTGATTTTTGGTTCGAATACAAAACTACCATACCAAAAGGTTTTGTCAGATTTTTAGGCAAATTAGCCGAATTATCCGATAGTGGAATTCCAATCCATATTTTTACGGGTAATCATGATATGTGGATGAAAGATTATTTGAAGCAAGAATTAAATGTGCCTATTTATTATGAACCCATCACCAAGATATTTAAGGGTAAGAAATTTTACTTAGGTCATGGAGATGGTTTGGGGCCCGGAGATAATGGCTATAAAATAATTAAGAAAATTTTTGCGAACCCATTATGCCAATGGATGTTTGCGCGCATACATCCTAATTTGGGAATGAGTATTGCCAACACATGGTCGAAGCATAGCAGAGATAACGGAGATGATGAGGTATTTAGAGGCGTAAAAAATGAATGGCTGGCACAGTATTGTAATGAGATTTTGCAGAAAGAATATTTTGATTATTTTATTTTTGGTCACCGCCATTTACCACTAGAAATAAAATTGAATGATAAAAGCACTTATGTAAATCTAGGCGATTGGCTTAGCTATTTTACTTATGCCGTTTTTGATGGAGAAAAATTAGAATTGAAGAAATTTGTTTCTTGAGCCGGCAGCATGGAAGATGCGGGTGTTTTTTCTTTGAATAAAAGACCGTATTTTTATAAAAACAAATTTATATGAGCGCATCTGCAATACGTAAAAATCTACATCTAGCTATTGACAATATTAAAGATGAAAGCTTTTTAAACGCCATGTATACCATTGTATCTGCAAAAAATGTAGATAATCATATTGATTTATGGGATACCCTGAGCAAGCAAGAAAAAGCCGCAATTGAAAAGGGCTTAAAAGATATAGAGGAAGGTAATGTGTTTTCGCATGAAAGCGTGAGAAAGGCTATTAAAACCAGATATAAGATATAATATGCCTTTAGAAATTATTTGGTCGGCAAAAGCTAAATCAACTTATTTTAAAGTCTTGGATCAAATTTTGAAAAAGTGGACACTAAAAGAAGTTCAAAAATTTGACAGTGAAACCAATAAACACCTTGCATTAATTTCTTCTTTTCCGGAAATGTGTTCATTGATAAAAAGAAAATCTAATATTTATAGGTGTGTGATTACTAGCCAAACAAGTGTTTATTACAAAATAAGAAATAATAAAATATACCTCATTACATTTTGGGATAATCGCCAAAGTTCATCAAAACTTAGATTAATTAAATAAAAAATGATGCTGTTATATTTAATGACGAAAAATGTTTTCAAAAAATAAATGCAGCTAAAATATTTCCTTCCCTTAAGTTTATTTTTCTTACAGCATTTTAATAATTGCATTGCTCAAGCCTATTGTGATTCTTCTGTTACTGGCTCAGCTTTTCCAATTTGTATTAATGATTCAATTATTAACGAAGCAAAAAAATATTTAGGTATTAAATATAAATTTGGAGGTGTTTCAGATAAGGGATTTGATTGTTCTGGATTTACTGCTGAGGTGTTTTCGAGTGTATCCATTAAACTTCCTCATTCAGCTAAAGAGCAAAGCGATTTAGGTATACCAATTGATGTAAGGCAATGCCAAAAAGGAGATTTAATTTTTTTTAAAGGCAGAGGATTAAAATCAAACCGAGTGGATCATGTTGGAATTATTGTTGACAATAACGATAGCCTTACTACATTTATTCATGCTTCAGTACACAGTGGTATAACGATAAGTAAATTAGATGAGCCTTATTATAAAAAACGTTATATATGTGTGAGACATATTTTAAACGATACGCTTACTTATACAACAAAAATAAATACCGAAATTGATACTACTAAGACAACTAAACCAATTGAATCGAATGCAAAGGTTAAAACCGATACAATTTCCGCAACTATTCACACAGTAAAAAGAGGGGAAACATTATATCATATTGCCCAAAAATATGGGGTATCTATAAATGATTTGAAAAAATGGAATCATCTAAATTCGAATCTCATTAAACCAGGAGAAACATTAAAAATTTCTAGGTAAAGATTATCTTTTCAACTTCCGACTTCGGTCTCCCGTCTTCTTACTCCCTCTCAATTATTCGCAATTAATGCATCTAAAGAAACAGTTGGATTGGCTTTAATTCCTTTAACTGCTTTAATACCCATTTTCTTATTTTTCTTATTGATCACTTCAGTTGCACTTTCTAAAATTTGAAATGCAGTATCGGCCATTTTGTTTTTAATATCCAAAGTTGGATTTATTTCAACCATTTCAAAACAGCAAACTTTTTCGTTTTTGAGTAGTTTGTTAATTAAATTACTTGCTTCTTGTGGTTCTAATCCATTAGGTACAGGAGTTCCTGTTCCTTTAGAGATTTCATCATCCATGCTATCTACATCAAAAGAAATATAAATTAAATCACATTCATCTAAATATTGAAGAATATCAATAGCTGTGCGATGTTCTCCATTGGCCCAAAGCTCCTCCACGGTAATTTTTTTTATTTTGTATTTATCAAGAATATAGTCTTCTTGAGGTTCGGTATCCCTTACACCTACAAATACCAAATCTTCAGCAAAAATTTTAGGAACAGGTCCGCCAATTTTTTTAAGTTTATTCCAAAGTTTAATAGTCGCTTTGTCTACATTATTGGTACTTAATTCGCGGTTATCCATACCCAAAGCAATGGCTAAAGGCATACCATGCATATTGCCTGATGGACTGGTAAAAGGAGAATGTAAATCAGCATGGGCATCGATCCACACTACACCCAATCTTTTTTTGGGGAAAGCTTTTTTTATTCCTGAAATGGTACCGGCAGCAGAACTATGATCACCGGCCAACACCAATGGGAATCCCTTTTTTTTCCCTTTTAGTGTTTTAGCCACTACTTTACTAACATTTGAATTTACTTTTAAAATACCTACAATACGTTTGGCATAAGGATATTTGATTTTGCTTAAAAGTAAATCATTATGGCATTTAACTTTTACTGATTTATTGGTTTTAAAAAAAGAGCTTTGGGCATTTAAGGCAGCTACTTTTAGTGCATCCACCCCTAAACTGGCTCCACGAGTTCCGGCTCCTAATTCTGAATTAACTTCTATAATTTTTATATATGACATAAGCCTAAATTTTTACTAACTTTGCAAATTATTTTAAATCTCGTTTTAGGAGATGAATACTTAATTTAATTTTGGATCTTATTGGCATTAATTAAACCTGTTAATGATGAAAAACAAATACATCGACATTATTTCACAAACCTTCGACTTTCCACAAGAAGAATTTAGGGTAGAAGATAATTGTCTTTTGTTTAATGATATTCCTTTAATGGATGTAATAGAAGAATATGGAACACCCTTAAAAATCTCCTATTTGCCCAAAATTAGTGCTAAAATTCAAAAAGCCCAAACTTTATTTCAAAATGCTTTTTATAGGTTTAACTATAAAGCTACCTATAATTACTGCTATTGTACCAAAAGCTCTCATTTTTCATTTATTATAGAAGAGGTGCTTAAAAATGATGCACACCTTGAAACCTCATCTGCTTTTGATATTGATATTATTAAAAAATTATACAAGCGTAAGCGATTTACAAAAGATCTTTTTATTATTTGTAATGGTTTTAAAATGGCTACGTATGCTCAAAAAATATCAGAATTAATCAATCAAGGCTTTGTAAATACCATTCCTATTCTTGACAATCCCAATGAGTTACCTTATTATTTAAAACATGCTAAAAAGAAATTTAAATTGGGTATTCGTATTGCTACGGATGAAAAACCTAATTTTGAATTTTATACTTCTCGTTTAGGATTTAGGTACAACAATATTGTTGAGTACTATAAAGACAATATTAAAAATAATCCCATGATAGAAATGAAAATGCTTCATTTCTTTATCAATTCAGGCATACAAGATACAGCCTATTACTGGAGTGAATTAAGAAAAGCCGCACAAGTTTATTGTGAACTTAAAAAGATTTGCCCGGATATAGATTCATTAAATATTGGTGGAGGAATGCCATTTAAATATTCTTTACGCTTTGAGTACGATTACCAATACATGATAGAAGAAATTGTGTTGCAAATAAAAACCATGTGCGAACAACATGGAGTTCCGGAACCTAATATTTTTACTGAATTTGGCTCTTACACTGTAAGCGAAAGCGGAGCAATTATTTATTCTGTGGTTGATCAAAAGCAACAAAACGACAAAGAGATTTGGAGCATGATCGATTCTTCTTTTCTCACCACATTACCAGATTTATGGGCATTGAATCAAAAATTTATTTTATTGGCTATTAATAACTGGGATAAAGAGTACGAAAAAACCAACCTTGGCGGATTAACCTGTGATAGTCAGGATTTTTATAATGCTTCATTGCATGTGAATCAGGTATTTCTCCCCAAATTTAATAGAAGATCTCCTCAATACATTGGCTTATTTCATACAGGTGCTTATCAAGAATCTGTTGGTGGATATGGCGGTGTGCAACATTGCCTTACTCCTGCCCCTAAACATGTTATTATTACTGAAAATGATAAAGGAGATATTTCAACCAAGCTTTTTGCTGATGAACAAAAACCAGATTCAATGTTAAAAATCTTAGGGTATTAGTTGATATTTGAGCCATCTAAATTGAACTATCCAACTTTGAACTTTGAACTCTATTTATTTGGTAATTCTTAAAAGTTTATTCATATTTAGCAGTTTAGAATAAATCATGATAAGAAAAAGGAGCCTATATTTATTTTCCCTCTTCATTTTACTTTGTATTTGCTCATGTAAATACGTAAAAGAAACTTTTATTGATATTTCTGAAGGCACCATTGAATACCACCTCGAATATTTAAATAAAGATGCCAGCTTTTTAATAGGTAATGTTTATCCGGATAAAATAAAATATAAATTTAAAGACAATAATACCTGTACAGAATTAAGTGCCGGAGGTGGTATTTTTACTACTAATGTTTTAACCAACTACAAAAATAAAACGGTTGATCACATGGTTAAAATGATTAATAGTAAATATGTTTTACACATGGATTCGGCTCAAGCAAAAGCAGCATTTGAAGATATAAATAAACTTCGATATGCCTTTTCAGATGAAACAAAAGAAATTGCCGGCTACCAATGTAAAAAAGCAATTATATCATTCAAAGACAATAGCAAACCTAGCTATACCATTTATTATACCAACGATATTCATATTGAAAATGCTAATTGGTGCACGCCTTATGATTCTATTAATGGCGTATTAATGGAATACCAGATAAAAATTAACGGTATTGAAATGAAGTTAACGGCAACCGAAGTAATAAAGGAAAAATTTGAAGATGAAGAGTTTAATGTACCTAAAGCTTATGTTGCTATAAGTAAAGAAGAAATGGATAAAATAATTGCCAAGTTTTTATAATTTCCCTCAATGCTCTCTTTGAACAGGAGGATTAAAAAAATAGGCAAGGCATGATTATTGAATCAAAGATTTGCAAAACCAATAAATTTAAAATTGTATGAAAAAGATTTTTAGTGTTTTAATGTTATTTGTTATTACATTCCATTGCCAATTACATGCTCAAGATTCAACAACAAAAGAAAAGAGTGAAACAAGTGTGTCAAAAAAGAGTAATTCAGACTTTGAAGGCGTAATTGTATATGAAATTTCGTTTCCTAATCTTCAATTAGATGAGCGTACAAAGGCTTTAATGCCTAAAGAAATGAAACTATACATAAAGGGCAACCAACAAAGATTAGAGATGGCTCAAACCACTTCTGTTAAATCTGTTACCATTACCGATTCTCAAACTCAAACCTCAACCATATTAATGGATATGATGGGTAAAAAATTGGCAATGAAAGTGGGAAAAGAAGATGTAGAAAAAGAATTAGCCAAAACAAAAATGCCTAAAATAGAATATGGAGATGCTACTAAAATGATAGCGGGTTATGCTTGTAAAAAAGCAGATATGATTTATGAAGATGGTAAAAAATCTACCATTTATTTTACCGATCAAATTCAAATGGAAAATTATAATGTAAATTGGAATTACCAGCTTCCTCAATTAAAGGGATTCCCTTTAGAATTTGAAATGGATCAGAAAGGTACAAAAATGAAAATGAGTGCTGTTAAAGTATCGAAAGAACTAGTACCCATTACACTTTTTATGGTACCAGAAGGCTATCAAGAAGTAACAAGAGAGCAGCTTCAAGGTGCTTTTGGAGGCGATCATGATGATCAACATAAAACAGCTCCATTGAAAGAAGAAAAACCAGCTCCAACACCTCACTAAAACTATTCTATTTTAGTAATTTTTAGGGTAGCAGAAGTAGCTTCAGCATTACTTATTTTCATAAAATAAACGCCTGCTGGCATAGATGTTTTGTATTTAATTATTCCATCTGTGGAGGTATATGTATTTTTAGAAATCAACTTTCCGGTAATATCAAATACCTGTAATTGTAAATCTTTATAGTTAAAATCTTTTGGCGAAAAAAGAATAGTACACTCATCCGTATATGGATTTGGAAAAGCTTCAATAGCAATTGTACTATTATTTTTTTCTTTTATTGCAGATAGAGCTCCGGGCAATTGGTAATTCAATACTTGAAACTGATCAATACCGGCTTCTACCATATGATCATCTCCATTATCTCTTACTTCAAAAGTCATTTGCATTGTAGCTGTTGATGTAATAAAATTGGCAATGTTATAATAATATAAAACCCATCCATAAGGTTCGTCAGAATAAAATTTATTAAGATCAACCGTATTAATCCCATTGGTAATAGAAACTTTCATGTAGTCATCACCTAAACCAAATTCATCAGCATCAATAAACCATCTATAGAAATGAATAAAAGGTGTTGAATACGTAGTTAAATCAAAAATGGGCGAAAATAGTTTTACTGCAGTTTTATCTACATCATCATCATCATAAGAAAATCCGGTATTGCCTGTAACGTAAGCATTGGTATAACAGTCTCCACTTACATCCTCATCAGGATTGAGAAAAACACCAAAATAACTAGTGCCAAGAGGATCGCCTCTTTCCCATTCTCCAATTCCTTTTCCCGTTCCTGAAATAGTCCAATTGTAATCAAATGAAAAGTCATCATAAATGCCCGGTACTAGTTCAAGACTAGCAGTATCAGCTAATGCAGAAAATGTTTGTGATGAAAAACATTGCGTAACATAGCCCCATTTACCTGCTACTACTTCATAATCACCTGCAAAAAAATTGGGCATTTGAAAGTTACCCATTGAATCAGTGGTATCAGAATAAGTAAGCTGCTCGTTCGATATTAAAACATTACAATTAGCAATTGGATTTAAAGTAGCAGAATCTATTACTGTTCCGCTAACTGTGAAAGATAACATAGGTTGCAAATAGATGTTAACAGTATCTATAATTCCATTTTGTAAATTTACAATTACGGTATCTGAATAATAACCCGGTTTTGAAAATACTACTTCGTAAGATCCAGAATCGGCATAACCTGTACTATAATACCCTACAAGATCAGAAGATGTAGTAATAGGAGTAGATAAGATTTCAATAGCAGCTCCATAAATTAATGAACTATCATTTGCGCTACTCACCAATCCTTTTAAATAACAACCTTGAATGTAAGTAGGTTTAAAAATAAAAAGCCCCTGTTGAACATCAGAAGCCAAAATAAGGCCTGATGGTAAATCTTTATCAGCCGACCAATCTCCATCAAAAGAATTTGTTCCTAATGGAGATGTATCGTAACTGCCTACTTCAACTAAATTATCCGGATAAGTTGCATCTATAATTCTAAGTCCATCGGTATACCATGATGTTACCAAATAATTTCCGTTTACATATACATTATGTGCAGAAGATTGAGATCCGGTAGTGCTTCTTATTCTGTCCAATTCTTTTATATTATTTAAATCACTTACATCATAGGATGTGATAAACGAATTACTTACTTCATCAGTTGTGAATAGGTATTTTCCATTATCAGAAAGGCCTGTATTATGTGAAGTAGCATAGGGGGTAGGTTGAGTTGCTAATAGTTTGGGAGATGATTTGTCAGTCATGTCCATAATGGCAACATAGCCTGCACTAATTGCGGCAGCCCATAAAGTATCATGTCGGGCATAGCCATCGTGAATATAAAAACTTTGAAATTCGCCTGCTTTCACTATTGCTGCCGGGCTTGTTACATCAAACATTACAACACCTCCTGAGTTAATATTTGCGCCAAATAAATAGGCATATCCGTATTCATCAATAAAGATGGTATGTGCTTTTTGCAAATAATTACCGGTGAAATAAGTCACATTTGAATAGTTTACGGTATCAAAATTTTCTAAATCAATAACCATTAATCCTCCAGAAGCCTCATTGGTAACATAAGCAGTGTTTTTCCATGTATCAATATCTCTCCAATAGGTATAAGGACCGGGTATTCTTTGAACTTCTTTAGGATTTGCGGGATCTGAAAGATCAACAATTGAAACACCATTTTGCAAACCCACAATTGCATATTCTTTTCCGGTTGAATCAACCCAACTGCATACATCATTGAGGTAATCATTATAGGCTAAATGGCCAATAAGAGAAACATTTTTTTGAGAAAACAGGTAGGTAGTAGTAAGTACCATTATTAACAAAAGTAGGGATTTCTTCATGTCTTTTCTTCTTTATTTTTGAAACAAGCCTTGGCAAGATACAAATTTGAAATGGCTAAAGAAATGACAAATAATGGGAGAAATACAATAGATTATTTAAAGCTGGCATCCCAATCTTTCCAAACAGCTTCATAATTTTGAGAAGTAATCATTTCTACAACTTCATCAGAGCCTCTATCGTCAGAAACTTCAAATTGTTCTAATGATTCTTTTGCCGAAGTATAACCACCGGGATTGGTTTTAGAAGCTGCACTCATTGAAGTAATACCTAGTTTAAATACGTGATTGCGAAATAAACCAGACTCTCTTGTAGACAATGAAAGCTCTACATCTTGATTAAATATTCTGTAGGCACAAATGAGTTGCACCAATTCTTTGTCTGTAATATGAATATTGGGTAAAGCAATACCTGAGGCAGGTCTTAGGCGTGGGAAAGAAAGAGAATATTTAGTTTTCCAATAATTTTTTTCGAGATACTGCAAATGCAGAGCAGTAAAAAAAGCTTCGGTACGCCAATCTTCTAAACCAATTAAAAATCCTAAACCAATTTTATGAATTGCTGCTTTTCCCAATCTATCGGGTGTTTGTAAACGATAAGAGAAATTTGATTTTTTTCCTTTTGGATGATATATCTTATAAGCTTCTTGGTTGTATGTTTCTTGGTAAACCAAAACGGTGTTTAATCCAGCCTCAATTAATTGTTCGTATTCATTTTGTTCTAAAGGTTGTACTTCAATAGAAATATGAGAAAAATAAGGCCGAATTAATTGTATGGCATTTTTTAAATATTCTACTCCTACCGTTTTATTGGCTTCACCGGTAACAAGCAAAACATGATCATAGCCCATGGCTTTAATCACTTTAACTTCTTTTAAAATTTGTTCGTTGTTAAGCGTAATGCGTTTTAATTTATTATCGAAACTAAAACCACAATAGGTACAAATGTTTTGACATTCATTTGAAAGATACAATGGAATATAAAGCTGAATTGTTTTACCAAACCTTTGCTGTGTGAGTGTTTGGCTAAGCTGTGCCATTTGTTCTAAATAAGGAGCAGCAGCAGGAGAAACCAAAGCTAAAAAATCATCAATAGTACATTTGCCTTTTTTATTTAAAGCAAGAAGAACATCAGCAGAGGTTTTAGAATAAATTTTATTCTTAATTTCTTCCCAGGAGCGTTGGTTATATAGTTGTTCGAAGTTCAATAAATTTTTTATTCGTTGTTGGTAATTTGTTGTTAGAAAAATTTGTGTGCAAAATTTATATTCTTCAGGAATGATGGGGAGCCTTGCGCCTGCTAATAGTTGATACAATTTTAATTATCTAAATACTGCCTAACTTCCTGTTTTAGTATTGGAAGGCTTCTTTTAATAATTACCCAAATTTCGTCAATTTTAATCATATCATATTCATGGGCTAACCTATTTCTTAGCCCCTTTATTTTCCTATTATCAGTAATATGTATTTCAGAATTAAGTTTTAATAGTTGAATCGTTGCCTCACCAATAATCTCTAAACGTCTTGTTATAGCATCTTGAAGCATTTGATCGTTGACAAAATCTTTATATGTTAGAACATTTTTTAAATATACTTCAATAACATCAATAGATTCTAAAATATCAAAAAGGTATTTCTTTTCTTCACGCTTCATAAATCAATTGTTTCTTCTCATTAAGTTCTTCAATAAAGTATGGATTTTTAATATTTGCTTCTTCAAGCAAATCTATTTTTCTATGTAATTGATCTTCTAAAGCAAAAAGTAGGCTCCATAATAATTCTCCTTTTTCCATAGGGTCTAATCCTTCTTCAATATTTATTAGTAAATCAATGTCGCTTTCATTATTAAATTTATCACTAACAACAGAGCCAAAAGCATACGCTTTTTTTATCTTATGTTCTTTTAGTAGTTTTTTTACTAAAGGCAATTGTGCTAAAAATGTTGGGTGTAGCATATACAGTTATATTTGAATGGTTCTATTTTAATCTCAATTTAAATTTTTTTTTGCGCGTAAATATATCTATCCAACCCACAACCGTTAGAGTTACATAGTATAAATTACCTTCGTATGTTTTGTACTTCTCTGACATGTTTTTTATTTGTAGGCAAGATGCCTACGTAATAATTGGCACGAGGCTGGAGCCTCGCGCCTGCAAAGAATCTTTTCCTAAAATTCTTTAAAATCAACAGTTAACATTAAATGAATTTCTCTTGCAGCTACTTTCCCATCTGCAGCAGCATTCACAACTTCTTTACCTCCATTAATTACATCGCCACCGGCAAAGTATTTTGGGTTTGTAGTTTGAAATTTACTGTTTACAATCACTCTGTCCTTGTCATCAAGTTTTAAATCAGTAATAAGATTTAAAAAACCTACTTGTTTTAATTGTCCGGTTGCGCGAATAACCATATCGCATTCTTCAATAAACTCAGAATCTTTTATAACTTCTAATTTAGAATTAACAGTTTGCATTTTTACAAATTTTACTCCGGTAATTTTTTCTGCACTTGCAATAATTTCTACCGGTGCAACATTAAACAATCCAACAGCTCCTGATTTTTTTGCCAGATCATATTCAAAATCGTATCCACTCATTTCTTCTTTCGATCTGCGGTAAGCCAAAATCACTTTTTCTGCTCCCATGCGGGCAGCTTCAGAAGCAGCATCAATAGCAGTATTCCCTCCGCCTAACACAATTACTTTTTTACCTACTTTGGTTTTATGATGTTGCATACGGAGTACTTCAATAAATTCTGTTGCACCAATGCAATCTGCATGATTCTCTCCTTTAATACCCAGTGTAGAAGTGTTACCTAAGCCTATTCCAATAAAGATAGCATCGTATTCTTCTAATTTTAAAATATCTGCTTGGGAATGAATAGGGGAGTTGTATTTAATGGTATAGCCAAATTGCTTTTGCAGATAATTCATTTCATCTAGCACAGCTTGGTTGGTGAGTTTATATGGCGCAATACCGTAAATGGTAAGTCCTGAGGGCTTTTCTTTTGCCTCATACACATCAACCGTGTAGCCTAGCATGCGCAATTCACATGCACATGCAATGCCTGCAGCGCCTGAGCCAATAATGGCTACTTTCTTACCATTTGTTTTTTCTGGTACTGTATATAATTTTTTATCATTCTGAATTACATGATTGGTGGCATGTGCTTGTAATCGGCCAATTTCAATTGCTTTTACATCTTGGTGGTTATATACACAGGCGCCTTCACACAATACATCTGTTGGGCATACTTGTCCGCATGAGTGGCCAAAATAGTTAGAGTCATAAATGGTTTTTGCAGCCCCATCCAAATTATTAGTATTGATTTGGCGTATAAATAATGGTATATCAATACTAGTCGGACAAGCCTTTATACAAGGTGCATCGTAACAGAATAAACAACGGGAGCTTTCATAAAAGGCCTCGTTTTTATCCATTAATGGTTTTTTAGCAGAAAAGTTTGCCTCAAATTCTGTTTCTGTTGTGGGGATTTTATATTCTGACATAATAATTGAAAAATTAAAAATTGGAAGATTGAAATATTTTTTAATTGCAATATTGTGAAATTAATTTTTAGTGATTGATTGTTTTTTCTGTTGTTCAAATTCTTTTAGATACTTTATAAAGCCAGATATTTGCTTAGATAGATCTAGGAGGTTTTCATATAAGGTATGATAAGTTTCAGAACTAATCAGTTCGGTTTCTTTAAGAAGAAAAAGCTGGTTTCTTAGTTCTCCTGCTGATCCTTTTGCGTAATGTAAAAATCTAATAAAATTTAGATTGTTGTTGTACTCAAAACCTTCTGCAATATTATTAGAAATTGAAGCTGCCGATCTTCTAATTTGATCCTTCATCCCAAAGTCATTCTTTAATTTCCCAATCTCGCTTAATTTATAAATCTCTACAGCCACAGCGGAAGCGTTTTTCCATAATTGTAAATCTTCAAATTGTTCAATTTTCTTAGACATAATATCTCAATATTCCAATTTTTAATTTTTCAATTCCTTATAATTTACTTTCCTAATGAATATAAAACATCAGGACAAAAGTCTATTCCGTTATCCCAAAAAATAGTTTCCCATTCAGGCTGTAGCTTTACTGTTTGAAAATAGTTTTTATCTAACAGTTCTTTAAACTTGCTAGATGTTGTAGTAGATTTAGCTTTTAGCCTATCTTCTAAATCAACAAGTTTTACTTCTCCGGTATTAAACTCAAGCGTGAGCTTATAGGGTTTAATATCAAGTATACGTTTTACAGTATGTAACATAATTGCTTATTTTAATGGATCTATTTTATGAAAATCAGGATTTTCTTTGATACTTTCTTCCCAGTTTTTATTTAATTCTTCTCGATGAATTTCTACCCAAGCTTGAATTAATCGCAATGCTTTATTGGGCATTTGCCCTTCAATAATATCTCCGGAAGAAATATTAACCATTGCTTTAAACTCCCCGTAACGGGCATGAAAATGCGGTGGATTATGATCATCCGGATACATTGTAATTAATATTCCGTAAAAGCGTGATATTTCTGGCATAATATTTTACTAAAAAGATTAATTATTTTAAAATCTATTCGTTACTCTTTCTAATTCTTTTTATACAGTACCAAAACATAAGTATAAATAAAACCAACATAATTAGTAGAAAGCAATAAAGCCCGATAGAAAACCATATTAAACCTGGATTTGTAAACAAGGGTAATAGAACGAAACAACCAAAGACAATAATCCCATAAAGAAATATCGCAGCTCCAATTCCAAAAGTAAATTTGTCTCCAGTAGGTTTCATAGTATTATAGTTCAACAAGCTTCCCGTACGTCTCCGGTCTTCTATCTCTAAAAAACTGCCAGGTAGAGCGTACTTCTTCAATCATGTCTAAATCAAAATCGGCAATGAGTAGTTCGTCTTTATCTTCTGATGCGGAAGCAAAAATTTGACCTCGTGGGTCAACAAAATAAGAGCTGCCATAAAATTTACCAAGATTCCAAGGTTTTTCCATACCAACACGATTGATGCAGCCCATAAAATAGCCATTGGCAGCAGCATGTGCAGGTTGTTCTAGTTTCCATAAGTATTGAGATAAACCGGCTACAGTAGCAGAAGGATTGTAAACAATTTCAGCTCCATTTAAACCTAAAATTCTTGCGCCATCCGGAAAGTGGCGATCGTAACAAATGTAAACACCTACTTTAGCATATTTGGTTTGAAATACCGGATAGCCCATGTTTCCCGGTTTAAAGAAAAATTTTTCCCAAAAACCGGAAGTATGTGGAATATGATTTTTGCGATACTTACCCAAATACGTTCCATCAGCATCAATTACAGCTGCTGTGTTATATAAAAATCCGGCTTGTTCTTTTTCATAAATAGGTACAATCATAACCATGTTGTACTTTTTTGCATAGTGCGCCATGCGCTCAGTTGTTGGGCCGGGAACAGATTCAGCCGACTCATACCATTTTTTATCTTGTCCGGGGCAGAAATAAGGCGTGTTAAAAATTTCTTGCAAGCAAAGAATTTGCACTCCTTTTTTTCCTGCTTCTTCAATAAAAGGAATGTGCTTTTGAATCATTGCTTCAATAATTTCCTGAATGGTACCTTCTCCTTCAGTTTTTGGAAGGCTCATTTGTATAAGGCCTGATTTAATAATGCGTGGCATATTTTCGTAGTTTAAAGTTAGAAAGTTTAAAAGTTAGAAAGTTCGAGTGTTATTAGACTTGAAGCTAGTATAACTTTTTAAATCATAATTACGCAGCAAAGATACTCTTTTAATGAAGATTATAAAATAGATACGTGCTAACATGTATGGATATTGATAAGCATTTAAAGGTTTATTTTATATTCATTTGCATTTTGTTTTTTGAATTTTGATATTGCGGCCATGTCTTTTGATAAAATACTTGTTTTTTTAGTTATACTATTGGGTAGTATACTTCAGGTTGTGGCTTATAAGCACTATGTAAGCGATAATGGAGTTGTATACATGACTGCCATTTTGTATTGTATGCAAATTGCTTTATGTATTAAATATATTCTTGACGGAAAGTTTTCTTTTCATTCACTCTTAATTATACTCATTATGGCGGGAATAATAGGAGAATACTTCGATTTTAATCATTGGCATGGTGTTGCTGTTTTAAAATGTATATGGGCTTTTGCATACATAATAATTGGGGCCTTGTTATTTAGAAAAGCATTTAACCATAAAAAGTCGCTTAATTTTATTGATAGTTTAACACTTCCTATACTTTCACTTATTTTATGGTTTCAAGCAATTTCATTTATTATTGATATTATTCCTATTGACAACTTATTGCAGTACAGAAAATATACTTTTGCAATTCAGCTAATGGCAAATACTTTAAATTATGCAATAATAGCTGTTGTATTAACAATTTTGTCGAATAATAGATATCGCTTGTTATTGTTGTCGGGAGAAATTAGAATACTAACATTAATTACTCTTATTGCCACCCTTCCTATTATTGAAAATTTCTTTCTTGTTTTCTTTTCTTCTTTCTAAGAAATTGATTTCTATTATTTCTCCATGCATGAATTATTTTTTGAAAAAAGTGAAACCTTATTGATTTTTATTCGTAAAGATTCCTAAATTCTGCCATGAATAGGTTTTTTATGGCGTATAATTATTAATAAATTTTAAAACAAAACGATTATGGGAACCGACACAACGCCCCGGGGTAAGATGGTAGGTATGATGTACCTTGTACTTACTGCGCTATTAGCACTAAACATGTCGAAAGACATATTAAATGCCTTTACTATGATTAACAAAGGCTTGGAAAGTACTACAGATAACTTTGCCAAAAAGAATGCATTTATATATGCGGCCTTTGAAAAAGCTGCTGCAGAAAATCCTGCAAGAGCCGGTAAATGGAATGAAAAAGTAAAGGAAGTAAAGAAAAGAGCTGATGAGGTTTTTGAATACATTCAAGAACGTAAAGATACTATGGTAAGAGCCGTTGATGGATTAGCGCCTGATTTTGATCTTACAAAAAAATACAATAAAGAAACTCTTTTGCCTGATGAAAAAGGTGAATCTTATTATGAACTCATTCATGCTAAGGATGATACAAATTGGGGGCCTTTAATTATGATCAATAGAGGTGGGGGAGAAAGAATGAGAACCAAATTGAATGAATTTAGAGAGTACTTGTTATCCTTGGTAGATGAAAAAGACGCCTTCTTAAAAGAATCAATTGAAAATTCATTAGAAACTGCAGATCCGCCTGCAAATCCGGATAATCCTGAAACATGGGTAACGGAAATGTTTGAACACGTGCCGGTTGTGGTTTCAATAGTTCACTTGTCTCATATTCAAAATAATATAAGAAATTCAGAAGCTGAAGTAATAGCTTATTTACAAACAAAAATTGATGCATCTTCGTTTAAATTCAATAAACTAGAAGCAAATGTGATTTCTAATTCTAATTATGTAATGCAAGGGGGCGAATACAATGCTCAAATATTTTTAGCTGCATCTGATACAACAGCTCCCCCTCAAGTTTTTGTGGGAGATTTTGATCCCAATACACTTGAAATGAAAGGCGAATTAGGCAAAGACTATCAACAATTACCTGTTGAAAACGGAAAGGGAATCTATAAAATGAATCCTTCTCGTGAAGGGATAACCAAATGGAAAGGAATTATTCAAACCGTTGCTCCTGATAAAAGTATTAAGAAGTTTTCATTTGAGAGGGAATTTACGGTTGCAAAACCAAGTTTAACTGTGGCTGCCACTAAAATGAATGTGCTTTATATTGGTGTGGATAACCCCATCTCAATATCGGCTCCAGGAGTTTCGGCAGAAGCATTGAAACCTTCTATATCAGGGGGATCCCTTACAAAATCAGCCGATGGATATATTGCAAAGGTTGAGAGCGGTTCTAAAACTGCTACTATTTCTGTGAGTGCGGAAATAGAGGGTGAAAATAAAGCATTAGGCAAGATGGATTTTAGGGTTAAACGAGTGCCTGATCCGGTTGCATATATGGGAACAAACAAGGGGGCTTTTAACTTGGGTAAAAATGAAATAATGGCTCAATCTGGGATTATACCGGTACTTGAAAACTTCGACTTCGATTTAAAATTTACAATCATTGGTTTTGAAATGTCAACTTTGGCAGGTGGTTTTGTAGTAACAGAGGTATCAACTGATAATAAAATTACCGATAAGATGAAAGCCGTTTGGGGCAAATTAAACAAAGGCTCTAAAATTTATATAGAAAAAATTAAAGCCAAAGGACCTGATGGTTCAGTAAGAGAATTAGGTTCTATAAGTATAAAAGTTCTTTAATTACACTATTTCTTTCCCTCTTTAAATACCAAGGATGAGTTTAAAACCTCATTTTTGGTTTTTTTTGTTTTGCTACTTCTATTAATTGTGCATTTATTTTTAATACTTGCGGTATAACAGGGTTGATGTCATCGTTAATAATAAAATAATTCCCTTTTTGTTTTCTTTCTTGGTCGGTAATTTGATTTTTTATCCTTTGAAGTATATCATTTTCAGACAACCGGTCTCTCTTCATTACACGTTTTATCCGAACGTCTTCAGGGGCTAGTACTACTATAACGGCATCTAATTCTTTATATAAATCGTGTTCAAAAATAAGGGCAGACTCATTTATGATGTAGGGAGAAAAACTTTGTTTGCGTACCCATTGTTTAAAATAAGTTCGCACTGCAGGATGTATAATACTATTTAGTTTATGTAAAAGATCTGAATGATAAAAAACTTTTTGACCTAATTTTTTAGTATTGATTTTGCCGTTAGGATCAATGATATCTTCACCAAAATTATTTTTTATTTGCAGTAATAAATTTTCATCATTTGTCATTAATATTTTGGCTTCAATATCGGAGCAAAATATAGGAATCCCTAATTGTTTAAAGAGTATGCTAACAGTTGATTTTCCACTACCAATACCGCCTGTGATTCCAATTTTGAGCATTTGTTATTTTATAATGTAATCAACTTTTTCAGGTTCAATTCTAGTAATTTTTACAAACTCTGGTTTTTTCATAACAATAACAGGAGTTTTACCTGAATGTGCATATTTAAAATCAGGATTGTTAATAGATGCAGTAAACATATCCGGATTAACTTTATCAAAGTTTGAAAAGGAAACATGGTATTTAATTTTAACCTTTAGAGGCGAAATAACAACATGAGCACTTGAGATAAATCCTTCTGTAAGAATGTTTACTTCTACAGTAGATTCTGTATATTTTTCAATAGGGATAAGTATATTCACATCTGAACTTGAAATACTAATTCTATTTGTGTCATAGTTGATATTTTTATTTGAATCAAACATTGATGATTTATTTAGCAATACATTTTTTGATGTATTTTCTTTTAAGGAATTCAACTGAAGAGGGACAGTTTCTATATAGGAGATTTTATTCAGTAGTTTTTCTGAACCAGAAACAGTAATACTATCAGGAGTCAATTTAATACTATCAGCTAATTCATATTGTTTTTCATAGGATAAATTAGCCTTTAGTTTTACAGGAATTTTTTTTTCAGTTCTTCTGTCAAAAAAGAAATGAATGGTGTCAGGAATAACACTTAATATTTTAATGTGTGGCCGTAACTGCTCTTCTATTTCTGTTTGTATATCTTTTGTGAGAATAAATGATTTACCATCTCTCTCTTCTAAATTTAATGCATTCGATACTATTTTAACGGTATCTTTTCCAAAAAAATATCGGTTTATAAATATTTTAAATTCATTAGTAGTAACGCGTAATTTTAAATGAGAGGGTAATTTATTGGTAATGGTTTTTGAATGATCAAAACCTTCAAACGAAACCGGAATATCAATATATGAACTATTATTATTAGCCGATAGCGATATAAGTAACCATAAAACGGTTGAAATTAAAATACAAAATAGAGAAATAGAAATCTTTCGGTTAAGTTTTATAGATTCTTTTTTTTCTAATGAATTTTGCACAGGGATAGTTATTCGTTGTTCGTTGTTCGTTGTTCGTATTATTTTATTTTGCCAACAACCAATAACAAACAACTATCAACGAAATTATTATTTAACAGCCGTTTCTATTGTGGTAACTTTGGTTTCATCTTTACTATCTACTTCTAAGTGAGAAATAGCAGATTTTAAAAACCGAACAGGACCTCCATGCAACATTTCTAAGTCAACAGTAGTTGCAGCTATTTCCCTAATTTTCCCATGAATGCCGCCAATGGTTACAACCCTATCACCTTTTTTTAGAGAATCTCTAAAATTGGCCAGTTCTTTCTGCTTTTTTTGCTGTGGACGAATAAAAAATAAATACATCACCACCATCATAGCGCTAATCATTAATAACGATGGTAAAAAACTTTGTCCGTCTTGCTGAGGAGCTCCGGATGATAACATCACAAATAAAAGGTTCATATAATTCTCATTTTAAAATTATTATTCACTGCTATTTCCGTTTCCTGATTCGGTAATTTTTCCTGTAATTTTAAGTACTTTGGTATTAGGATTGGTGTTGGCAATAATGGTGACTTTTTTATCTACTATACCATGTTTTCCTTCACTATTAAATGAAACTTTAATAATACTTTCTCCTCCGGGAGGGATGGGTTCTTTAGTCCATACTGGAATGGTACAGCCGCAACTTCCTTTTGCGCTTGAAATAATAAGATCAGTTGATCCACTATTTTTAAATTTAAAATTATATTCTACTTTTTCTCCTTCAGTAATAGTACCAAAATCATGTATTTCAGTTTCAAATTGCATTTTGGGTAACTGTGTTGTATCTCCCATGCCTGCAGCTGATTTGGGATTATTTACTACATCTGTAGATAGATTACCATTACTTTGATTGCTATTGTTTGAACAACTGCTAACAATAGCAAACATCAAAAAAATAAAAAAATATGGAACTGTTTTCAACATTAATTTAACGAGTGAAATACTAAACAAATGTACAAAATATCATTAGATCTCTCCATTAGGAATACTTAAAACTTAAAGGTCATGGATTTTATTCCATCAATCCTCTGCCTGATTTTTGAATTTTATTTTCGGTTTTAAGTTCTCCTACTATTTTATCAAGTATGCCGTTAATAAAGGTTTTACTTTTAGGGGTGCTGTATTCTTTTGATATATCAATATATTCATTTAAGGTAACTTTAACAGGAATAGATGGAAAGTGAATGGCTTCTGCTATAGCCATCTTCATCAACAGAATATCCATAATAGCAATACGATCAACTTCCCAATTATTGGTTTTTTTAGAAATTATTTCTTCGTATTCTTGATTATAAATAATTGTTTTTCGATATAATTCAAGAATAAAGTCTCTATCATCAGGGTCATTATATAAAGGAAGTAAATTGATTTCTTCATCTTTGCAAGCTTTGATTGTTTTTACAATAAGAGAAAGCACTAGTTCAAAATCATCTGCCCAAAATATACTTTTTTCTTCTAAAATTTCTTGTAATTGCTCATTAGGTGCAACGTAATTGATATAGATATAGTTTAAAAAATCTTTATCAGATTCAATGTTGTCAGAAGAGTCGTACACATATTTTTTAAATTCCTGATCTTTTTTTATGTCGGAAAATATTTTATTAAGCCAATCTGTTTCCTCTATCCAATTCAACTTTTTTTTGCTTACCCCAATATTAAAATCACCATTATTTTTTAGAAGTTTTAAAACTCTATTATTAATAAAACGGGGATTAGGATTTTTTTCTTCTTCAGTAGGGAAATATTTTTGCTTAGCATTATCAACTTGTTGTTGATGGAGGTGTATTAATTCTAGTGGGAGTAAGAGGAGAAAATGGTACAATTCATATATTTTTTGAATGCTGAATAACAATTCTTTTTCTCCGTTTTCAAGAGAATGGTTTTCTGATTGAGTAAATGCATATAGGCTTTGCATTACTTTAACCCTAAGCTGTCGTCTGTTCAACATGTCAATAAAAATATAACTGAATTACAAAAATGGGTGAATTGGTGATGGATTGTTTTTCATTCACCAATTCAGTAATTCACCCACTCGCTAATTATTAATAGGTTGCTTTAATCTTTGCTATTTTTTCTATTCTTTCTTCGGCTAATCGTATTGATGCTTCATTTGGCGTTAAATCATTGTCTTTAGCCATTTTTAATATATCAAGAATTGTTTGGTATATTTTTTCTGTATTGGCTAATGCCCTTGATTCATTATAACCATGTAATTCAGTATATACATTAATTAAACCTCCGGCATTAATAACAAAGTCTGGAATATAAAGTATGCCTTTTTCAATAATTTTTTGAGAATGTACATGTTCATTTGCTAACTGGTTATTGGCAGAACCTGCAATTATAGAACATTTTAATCTTTCAAGTGATTTGTCATTTATTGTTGCACCTAATGCACAAGGCGCATAAATATCCATTGCTTGATCATAGAATTTTTCGGTTTCTACAACTTCTACACCTAATTCTGCATTTATTTTTGTAAGTCTATCAGCATATAAGTCACAAGCAAATACTTTGGCATTTTCTTTTACTAAATATTCGGCAACTCGGTAGCCTACGCTTCCAATTCCTTCTACTCCAATTTTTTTTCCAGCTAAGCTATCATTGTCCCAAAGGCTTTTTGCAGCAGCTTTAATACCCAGGTATACACCATAAGCTGTAACAGGTCCAGGATCTCCTCCGCCACCCATATCAACAGGTAACCCTGTTACATTCTTGGTTTCAAGGCGAATGTATTCCATATCTTTGGAGCTAATACCAACATCTTCTGCTGTTATGTATTTTCCATTAAGACTTTCAACAAATTTTCCAAACCGTCTCATTAAAGCCTCTGATTTATCCTTACGGGCATCACCAATAATAACTGCTTTACCGCCACCAAGATTTAAACCGGCAACGGCTGCTTTATAAGTCATGCCTCTTGATAAACGAAGTACGTCTGTTAAAGCATCTGCCTCTGTAGCATAACTCCACATACGAGTACCCCCTAAGCTAGGTCCTAGAACAGTATTGTGTATGGCAATAATGGCTCTTAATCCCGTGTCCTTATCATGGCAAAAAACAACCTGTTCATGGTTATTTGTATGCATTTGAGTAAGAACGCCAGAGGTGTTAGATTCATCAACAGCAGGGTTATTGTTAAGCCTTTGTTTATGATTTTTCATCTGCCCGTTATTGTTGTTTTTAAAGTCTGAGAGGGGGGTAGAGTGACTTGAGAATGTTGTCATAAAAGAGATTTAAATTTTAAAACTATGATTGACTAAACCTTCAGGAATTATGTACTTTTATGCCGGTCTTTTATAAATCGGTTTGCAAAGTTATGCTTTTTTTTAGAGGTGACAAAACAGATTGTATGCAAGCAGTTGTTATGTATTAGAAATCAAGCTAGGATCATGTATTTAGAATAAATGAAATCACTTAAATATCTTAATAAATATTTTTATAAATACCGTTACAAATTGATAATGGGAGCCGTATTTATTTGTATTTCAAATCTATTTGCAATTTTCCCTGCTCAAGTAATTCGAAAATCGTTAGATGCGGTACAGCGTGCATTAGAGAATAACACAGAACACTCAGCCTTGCTATCTTCTGAAATTGTATCAAAATTATTTTTATTTGGAGTCATTATTTTAGCTGCTGCTATTTTGAAAGGTATTTTTATGTTTCTGATGAGGCAAACCATTATTGTTATGTCGCGACATATTGAATACGATTTAAAAAACGAAATGTATGCGCATTATCAAAAGCTCTCAACTTCGTTTTATAAAAAAAATAATACAGGAGATTTAATGGCTAGGATAAGTGAAGATATCAGTAGGGTTCGCATGTATGTGGGGCCTGCAATTATGTATTTTATTCAAATGCTTACTTTATTTTCCTTTACCATAACAGCCATGTTTTTGGTGAATGTTAAGCTTACATTATGTGTACTCATTCCGTTACCTGTTTTATCACTAGTAATATATTATGTAAGCAATCGGATAAATAAAAAAAGCGATAAGGTTCAATCGCAACTTTCAAAATTAGTAACCTTAACGCAAGAAACTTTCTCCGGTATTAGAATTTTAAAATCTTTTGCTAGAGAAGAAGCTATGTTTGCTAAATATGAAAAAGAAAGTATAGAATATAAAAATGAATCTTTATCTCTTAGTAAAATAGAAGCTTTTTATGCCCCTTCCATGACGGTATTGATTGGTTTAAGTATGTTGTTTGCTGTATATTATGGAGGTAATCAAGTTATAAAAGGAGAGATTTCTATTGGTAATATTGCTGAGTTTGTTTATTACATCAATATGCTTACATGGCCTGTTGCTTCAGTTGGCTGGGTATCATCATTAGTACAAAGAGCTGCGGCATCACAAGAAAGAATAAATACTTTTTTAAGAACCGAGCCTGAAATTGCAAATCCAATAAATGAAAAACTCCATTTAAATGGAGCTATTGATTTTAAAAATGTAAGCTTTACCTATCCTGAAACCGGGATAAAAGCTCTGAAAAATATTTCATTTACCGTTGAACCTGGAGAAGCCATTGGCATTATAGGCAGAACCGGTTCGGGTAAATCAACTATAGCCAATTTAATTACCCGATTATATGATGCAATTGAAGGAGAAATTTCTATTGATTATCAAAAAATAAATGAGCTTAATATATCTGAATTAAGAAAAAACATTGGGTATGTTCCTCAAGATGTTTTTCTTTTTTCTGATACCATAGCAAATAATATTCTATTTGGGAAGCATGGATTAAATGAAATTCCTAAAGAAAATATTGAGCAGGTTGCAAAAGATGCTTATATCTATAATAATATTATGGAATTACCTGAAAAATTTGAAACCTATATAGGAGAAAGAGGTGTTACACTTTCGGGCGGACAAAAACAACGAGTTTCAATTGCAAGAGCAATTATAGGTTCTCCTAAAATTTTAGTGTTTGACGATTGCCTTTCTGCTGTTGATACCGAAACGGAAGATATTATTTTAAATAATTTAAAGAGATTAATGCAAGGCAAAACTACAGTTATTATAAGCCATAGGGTATCTTCAGTAAAACATGCCAATAAAATTATTGTTTTGGAATCTGGTGAAATACTTGAACAGGGTAAGCATGATGATTTGCTAAAGCAAAGAGGGCTGTATTATAGTCTTTATTCCAAGCAATTATTAGAAGATAAAAAAACAAATAAGGATAGATAGAAAATTGGTATAAAAATAGAGTGTTGGTGTCTGGATGTATTGAATTTAATTAACTTTGTGACTTAATAGCATTTAAATGCCTCGAGTATTAAGAATTATCAATCGGTTTAATTTAGGAGGACCTACCTATAATGCCGCCTATTTAACTAAATATCTTGCCCCTGAGTTTGAAACATTGCTTGTGGGTGGAGAAAAGGATGATACCGAAGGAAGTTCTCAATACATTGTTAAAAGTTTAGGTATTGAACCTATACTTATTCCTGAAATGAAAAGAGCGATTCATCCGGTTAATGATATTATTGCCTATAGAAAGCTAGTAAAAATAATAAAAGAGTTTAAGCCTGATATTGTTCATACACATGCTTCTAAGGCGGGAACGTTGGGCCGTATTGCAGCAAATCAATTAAAGGTTCCAGTTGTATTGCATACATTTCATGGCCATGTATTCCATTCGTATTTTAATACTTTTTCTACAGAGTTTTTTAAAAATATTGAAAGAAGTTTAGCAGAAAGAAGCACCAGAATTATTGCTATAAGTGAAAAGCAAAAATATGAATTATCGCATGAACATGCTATTTGCGATCCGGATAAAATTCAGGTTATTCCACTGGGTTTTGATTTAAATAGGTTTAAAGAAAATACAGAAGAAAAAAGAAAGAAATTTAGAGAACAATATAATATTGATGACGATGAAATAGCTGTTGGTATTGTTGGAAGAATTGTACCGATTAAAAATCATGCTCTATTTATTAATGCAATGAAATTTGTATTGGAAAAAACAAGTCAAAAAGTGAGAGCATTTATTGTAGGGGATGGAGAGGATTATGAAAAAATGAAATTGTTGGTACAGGAATTAAAATTAAGTTATATTTGCCCCCACCAAATTGGAAAAAAAGCTGCTGTTACCTTTACATCTTGGATTAAAGAAATAGATTTTGTGAATGCAGGAATGGATATCATAACTTTAACTTCATTAAATGAAGGTACTCCTGTAAGTTTAATAGAAGCACAAGCGTCTAGTAAGCCAATAGTTTCAACTAGGGTAGGAGGAATTGAAGATGTCGTAATTCCTGATGAAACAGCTATATTGGTTGATGACAATAACCAAGAATTATTTGGTAATTATTTGCTTGAACTAATAGAAAATGGAAATAGAAGAAGAGCAATGGGCAAAATGGGCCTACAACATGTAGAATCAAAATATACAGTTGAGCATTTAGTAAATAATATGAGTCATTTTTATAATCAATTATTAAATGAGGTAAAAATAAAATGAGAAGTTTTAATAGAAAATACATTGTTATTTATTTTGTTTTTTTGGCTGGTATTAGCCAATTAATGACTTCTTGTAAATTTCTTACACCAAGTGTGATGTTAAGAACTGATCGAAATTATCCATACGCTCAGTTTGATACAACTACACAAATCAAGGATAATTTATATAAAATTTCAATAAATGACGAATTGTCTGTTGCACTATATTCAGATGGAGGAAGTAATTTAATAGATGTTGTTGGTGCTATGTCTAATAATGGAGTGGGTACTGGTAGTACTGGAAATTATTCACAACAAGCAGGAACTAATGGTCAGCAGAGGGGAGGTGGCGGAATGGCTTATATTGTTGAGTTTGATGGAACAATTCGAATTCCTGTTCTTGGAAGAGTGAAAATAGAAGGAATGACAATTAGGGAAGTTCAAGACTATTTTGAGAAGTTATTTTCACAATTTTACAATAAGCCGTTTGTGATTGTTAAAGTACTTAACAAAAGGGTATTTATATTTAATGGCGAAGGTAATAGCACATCAGTTTTAGGTTTAATTCATGAAAACACAACATTATTTGAAGCCATTGCCGCCAATGGAGGTATTCAAGCTAAAGGGAAAGCATATAGAATAAAATTAATACGGGGGGATTTGAAAAATCCTAAGGTATTTTTAATAGATTTATCTACTCTAAAAGGGGTTACTCAAGCAGATTTAACCCTGCAAGCTAATGATATAATTTATGTTGAGCCTGTTCAAAATTATCCGGAAAAATTTCTTGAGCGTTTAGCGCCCTATTTTACTGTATTGAATACAACTCTTCTTGCAATAGCTTTTATCGAAGCTTATATAAACCCTCAAACAACAAAATAAAATGGCTGATCAAATTGACAAAATACCTGAAGCGGCAGACGTATCTGATTTTGAATTTGATTTTCCGTTGTTGCTTTATGTTGCAAAAAATAGTTTGAGATGGATAGTTTTAGTTTTATTTATAATTGTTGTTACAGCAAGTTTATATTTAAGATTTTCCACTCCTATGTATATGGTTAAAAGTGAAATACAACTTAATATTTTTGGAATACAACAAGAGCTGTTAAACTTACCCAATATTTATTATGAAAAAGATGTTTGGAGAGAAATACAGTTTCTCATTTCTCCAATTTTTTTGAAACGTGCCATGTCAAAACTGCCCTTGCAAGTTAATTATTATTCAAAGGGGGCAATTGGAAAATATGCTCAATATAAAAATTCTCCATATGAAGTAATTCCTATTTATATAAATAATCAAATGCCGGATATTCCCATATCTATTTTTTTTGATGATTATAAAAATTTTACGCTTCAATATACATTTCAAGGGCAAGATATTCAAACTAATGCCAATGTCTTCGATACCATAATTATTGCGGATACTTCATTGTGTTATGCAAAATTTATGATTAGGCCTATTGATTTTGACAGAATTAAACAAGCGCAAAATTCGTATAAGAACAATTATTATTTTAAACTGTATTCCATTGATAATGTAGTTAGTATATATACTCAAAAAATTACTAGAGATGTACCAAATGAAGCCTCAAAAATTGTTGATATTATTGTATTAGACGAAAATCCACAAAGGGCTGCAGATATTGCAAATACTATTGCCGAGGAGTCGCTTGAGTATAATGTTGAAGTAAAATCTGCGGGGGCTAAAAGTAGGCTTGATTATATTGAAGGTAAAATTCAAAACATGACAGATACTATTATTTATATTACATCTCAACTATCCAAATATAACTATCATCCTAAAGGAGAGAATGATCCTTGGGCTGGTCTCGCCAATCAAGTAAAAGGCAATTCTAAAAGTACGAATGATTCATTATTAGATTTTGTTTATGCGTCTTTATCACAAGGAGATAATAATATATCTAATTCAGTAGGGATGAAAAATTTTCTTCTTAAAAAAGATCTAAAACTATTAACGCTTATTCAAGATTCAATTGGAAATGACACCATCTTGCATTTGAATACTATTTATGCTTTAATTCCAATGGCAAGTAATTTGACTAAAACTCCAAGTTATATTATGCAGGATATTGCGGGTATTTTAGATTATTATAATCAAAAAGCCAGCCTTGGGTATGACCTTACTGACAATAGCCAACAATATAGAAAGATTGATTATTATATAGCTATGCATACTAAGTCTTTAAAAAATCAATTAAAAGTATTAATGCTCATTATTAGTAATGCAATTAAAGAAACTGATATTGCACCTCATTTATCTAAAAACGATTCTACAAAATTAGCTCAAAATGATGGTCAATATTCTAATAAGGATCTTGAATTATTTAAATTAATTAGATATTATGATTTTTGTGTGTCGCTCTATAGAAAGCTTTTAGAAACTAAATCATCTTTAGAGATATCTAAGGCCGGCTATGTTTCTGAAAATTTAATTTTGGCAAATGCTACTCCCCCTTCAATTGATGCTCCGTATTCACCATCAAAGAAAAATGTATATTTTGTTTGTATAGCAGTTTTTCTTGTAATTAGCTTTTGCATAATAACTATTAGATATTTAATGCAAAATACTATAATGGGAATAAAAGATATTGAGAAAAGGTCGAGCGTGGCTATCTTAGGAATGGTTCCTCAATATAAAGAAGAGATACCTGTTTCCCAGCTCTTAATTGACAAAAACCCTAAATCACTAATTTCAGAAGCTTTTAGAGCTGTAAGAGCAAATTTGCAATTTATTTCAAATGACCCAAATAAAAAAGTAATGGCAATTACCTCTACCATATCTGGTGAGGGTAAAACTTTTATTGCCATAAATTTAGCCGGTATTATTGCATATTCAGGAAAAAGAGTAATTCTGCTCGATTTGGATATGAGAAAACCTCGTACCCACCTTGGATTTAATGCAAAAAATATAAAAGGAATGAGTACTATTTTGATTGGAAAAGATAATCCTGATGAATGCATTCAATCTAGTTCTCTTGAAAATCTTGATTTTATTACTGCGGGACCTGTACCTCCCAATCCTTCTGAATTAATTTTAAGTGCAAAAATGGATGAACTGTTAGAGTACCTGAAAACAATTTATGATATTATAATTATTGATAATCCCCCAATAGGGGTTGTAACAGATGGACTTATTTCAATTGCAAAAGCAGATTATCCTGTATATATTTTAAGATCTAATTTCTCTAAAAAATCGTTTATTGAAAATGTAAATACTTTAATAAGAGAAAATAAAATCAAAAATATTTCTATTATTTTAAATAGCGTAGATATTTCTAAATCTTCATACGGTTACGGTTACGGTTACGGTTACGGTTACGGTTATGGTTATGGTTATGGTTACGGTTACGGTTATGGAAGTGGATATTATGATGATGATTCAACTAAGCCTACTAAAAAGAAAAAGAAAACGATGTTTCAAAAAATATTCTCTGTGTTTAGTTAGATAGGTTCAGTTGTTAGGCTAGACCAATTATTCTGCTATAAATAAAAAGGATGTTCATATTGTTTTTCTCTAAAATTCCATTGTAAAAATACTCCCTTCGCCATTTTTTGATTGCACATTAATATGGCCTTTATGCATTCGCAATTTCTTATCAAACGCTAAAAACTGCAAATAGAAATCCTATTAATGCATTGAGATATGAATAATGAGATTGGCGATGAGCTGGGGACTGAGGTACTCAAAGTCCTCAAAGCACAATGGGTGAAATTTTAAAATAAAGTATCAAATAACTTTTGAACTTTATAACTTTGAACTATTTTTATTTTTATGAAAAAAATCATTTTCTCGCTTTATTGTTTTTTACTTGTTATTAACGCATTTTCACAAGACACACTTAATCTTCAAGCTGCCATTGAAACTGCCTTAAAAAATAATTTTGATATACAAATTGCTGCAAAAGATGTGGATGTGGCTAAAAACAATATCTATCCCGGTAATGCCGGTATGTTGCCTTCTCTATCCATAGCTGCAGGACACAGTGAAAGTTCAAACGATAGTAAAACCGAGTTGGTTTCGGGGCAAGTGATAGAAGGAACTGCCGCTTCTTCCTCCGGTACCAATGCTTCGGTAAGTTTGAATTATACCTTATTCGATGGTTTTGCCATGTTTTATAATTACAAGATTTTAAAATCGACCTATTCTTTAACTGAATTGCAAGCCAAATCCATTATGGAAACGGCTATTTTAAATCTTATCAATCTATATTACGGTGCTGCGCAATACCAACAAAATTATGATATAGCAATAGAAGCTGTGAAACTATCAGAAGAAAGAGTAAAAAGAATACAAAATTTAAGTGAATTGGGTGCCGCATCTAAACTTGATTTGCTGAATGCTCAAGTTGATTTAAATACCGACAAAGCTAGTTTGCAAGAAGTACAGTTAAGTTTAGAAAATGCAAAACGTAATCTTAATTATGCAATGGGAAAAAATTTAACTGAGAATTTTTTTCTCTCAAAGAATATTCAAGTGAATGAAACTTTACTACTTGAAGCTTTACAAACAAATATTGAATCGTCCAATACTTCTGTATTATTAGCGAAAGAAGACCAACATTATTATGATTTGGCATTGAAACTTTCTCGTGCCGGTCGATTTCCTGTTCTATCATTAAGCAGTGATTATGGTTTAAATGAAAGTCGTAATGATGCCGGTTATATGAAGTACAGTCAAAGCTTTGGTTTCACGGGAGGCCTAACGCTTAGTTATGCACTATTTAATGGTTGTACAGTAAATAAAAATATTCAAAACGCAAAAATAACTACTGAGAAAGCTAATTTGCAGTATAATCAGGCGGTACAACAAGCAGAAACAAGTTTAAGAAATGCTTTTGCTACTTACCAAAATAAATTAAATACACTTAAACTGGAAAAAGAAAATGTCAATACAGCAGAACAAAATTTCAAGAAATCAAAAGATATGTATGATTTAGGCCAATTAACTTCTACTCAACTACGCGAAGCCCAATTGAACTTAATAAAATCGAAAGCCCGTATCAGCAATGCCGAATATACAACCAAAATAGCCGAGGCTGAATTGATGCAATTGAGTGGACAACTAGTAAAATAATGATTGAATTCTTCATAGAAATAATTTACTTTTATATCGCAATATATAAAACACTATGGCAACAGCAATAATAAATGGCGAATCAACCTCTAATCTCAAACTCTTAATTGAGCTGGCTCGAAAATTGGGTATTAAAGCTAAATTGCTCACTTCAAATGAAGCGGAAGATTTGGGCTTAATTGAAGCTATAAAAGATGGAAAAACTGGAGAATATGTTGATACCGAAAAATATTTGAAAAAACTTCGAAGCAAATGACCGTAAAAATTGATAAGAGCTATGAAAAGGATACTGATAAAATACGAGATCAAAAGCTTTTGTTGAGAATTGCAGAAGTTATAGATGGTATTAAAACGTGCAACAAGACAGAAGAGATAAAAAATTTAAAGAAGTTAAAGGGTGGTAATGAATATTACCGAATAAAAATAGGAGATTATCGAATAGGCATTATTATAAAAACACAAGAAATAATCTTTGTTAGGTTTTTACATCGAAAAGAAATTTATAGATACTTTCCTTAATGATTATTCTTTTTTTAGCTACAATAAATTGTTAAGCCCTTTGTATGGATGTCATAAAAAAGAGGCTTCTCATTTTAATTATTTCAATTGCCTTACTTTTGCAAGATGTTATAGTTTTTAGATATGCCTGCAATTGTAATTTTGATGGACCGAATATAGATTATTATGGCTTTCCTTTCATTTACAGGAATAATCTAACGCAAGCGTGTTCTGGTTGTGGAAATTTATATTTATCAGGCTTTATAGGCAATATTTTATTTTGGTTTATGCTAATTTATATCTTTTATTTTATATACGTAAAATTTGCGGCTCCAATAATTAATTTGAAAATACAAACCTTCTTTGCTTGGCTACTTACAATTACCAGTATAGGTATAATTTTATTCAATATTTATGTTTATGAATGGACGATAGAAATGAGTTGTGACCAGGATTTATATTGTAAGGAGAGCCAATGTAAAAGGGAAATAAAATTCTTTATTCCAAACAAAGATTCGTTCTCAGTTTATCCTTAAATTCGTAATTTCTTTCATGCATGCATGCTTTTTACCTCAATTAAAAGCTTGTTTTTAATAAAAAAACTTAACTTTGAATCCCTTAAATTTTTAAGCAACATTAACTAAAACTATAATCTTTATGAGTATTTCCGTAATGGCAACTGAAACCCATGCAGGACTCGACCCACGTGTCTTGAAATTCATGGAAAAAATTGAAAAGAAAAATCCAAATGAACCTGAATTTCTACAAGCGGTTCGTGAAGTAGCAGAAACTGTTATTCCATTTTTAGATGAGCATCCTCAATATGTTGATGCAAAAATTTTAGAAAGAATTGCTGAACCTGAAAGAGTAATGATGTTTCGTGTACCTTGGGTTGACGACAAAGGTCAATTTCAAGTAAACCGTGGTTTTCGTATTCAAATGAATAGTGCTATTGGTCCTTACAAAGGAGGTTTACGTTTTCACCCATCTGTAAATTTGAGTATTCTTAAATTTTTAGCTTTTGAACAAGTATTTAAAAATAGCCTAACTACATTACCTATGGGCGGTGGTAAAGGCGGTTCTGATTTTGATCCCAAAGGAAAAACAGATAATGAAGTAATGCGTTTTTGCCAAAGCTTCATGACAGAACTTGCTAAACATATTGGTGCAGATACAGACGTTCCTGCAGGTGATATAGGTGTGGGCGGTAGAGAAATTGGTTTTATGTTTGGTCAATATAAAAGATTGAGAAATGAGTTTACAGGTGTGTTAACAGGTAAAGGCATTACCTTTGGAGGTAGCCTTATTCGTCCTGAAGCAACAGGTTATGGCTGTGTGTATTTTACGCAAGAAATGTTAAAAGTAAAAGGCGATAGCTTTAAAGGAAAAACAGTTGTTGTTTCCGGTTCTGGTAATGTGGCTCAGTATGCTATTGAAAAAGTAATTCAATTAGGAGGTAAAGCTGTTACAGCTTCTGATTCTGATGGCTTTGTTTATGATGCAGCCGGATTTACAGCAGAAAAATTAGCTTTCTTAATGGATTTGAAAAATAATAAGAGAGGTCGTATTAAAGAGTATGCAGATAAATACAAATGTGAATACCATGCAGGTAAAACTCCTTGGGGAATTAAGTGTGATATTGCATTACCATGTGCTACACAAAATGAATTAAACGGAACAGATGCTGAAACGCTTGTGAAAAATGGCTGTAAAGCTGTTGCAGAGGGAGCAAATATGCCTTCTACTCCAGAAGCTGTTGAAGTATTCTTAAATAATAAAGTGTTATTTGCTCCCGGTAAAGCATCTAATGCCGGTGGAGTTGCAACCTCAGGCCTTGAAATGAGCCAAAACTCATTACGTTTATCCTGGACTAAAGAAGAAGTAGATCAAAGATTACACACCATTATGGTGAATATTCACAATACCTGTCTTAAATACGGTACCGACAAAAATGGTTATGTGAATTATGTTAAAGGTGCAAACATAGGTGGCTTTGTTAAAATTGCCGAAGCTATGTTAGCTCAAGGTCATGTTTAGATCTTGATTGGTTTAATTTTTTTGATTATTGTTAAGGAAAGCACAATTAATCCCGATTATTTAAAGATAGTCGGGATTTTGTGTTTTAGGTGGTTGGGGCTCTCGAAACCACTCTTTAAATACCCCTTTATTTATTAATATTAGTAATATTAGTAGGGAATATCTTAATGATATGTGTATTATCTTTAAAATTATTTAATTCCAAGCCTACCCTCCCCCTTGGGAAAGGGATTGGGTGATGGCCTAAAAAACACTTTACATGAAAAAATTAATTACACTTCTATTTTATATTTCATTTATTCTGTACAGCCAAGCTCAAGATACTTTACAAACCAATTGGACTTTATTAAAAACGAGTATACTTGCTAATCAACCTGCAGAAGGCTGGGCAACTTACGTTGATAATAATGGATATGTTTATTGGGCCAATAATCAAAATAATGTAAGTTTAGAAGGGTATGATGCTTTGCTTTATAAATTAGATAGCAATGGAAATGAGCTGTGGTCAAGTAATTCTGTAGTGGGAGGGTACAATGCACAGCAAGGGTATGTGGTTACTTCAACAGATAGTGTGGTATATTATGGCGGCCGTTATTGTACTCAAACTACATTAGATATTAATCTTCCGTATTGTGATATGTTTGTAGCATCAGTTAATCCAAATACAGGAGATACCAATTGGGTTTTTCATTGGGATCAAGGCTATGGTTATGACGAAGTAGACGGCATTGTACCTATGAGTGATGGTATTTATATAACCGGTTGGACGTATGGAAACGGAACCTATTGGGATATGGCCATTTTAAAATTAGATTACAATGGAAAAAAGATTTGGCAAAACACCTGGGGCAGTTCAAAAACAGATCATCAAGACGGGCATATTGCCATAGATGATTCTATGATTTATGTTTGTGGAGCTTATGGCGTACCTTACTATACCAGTGTTTATGCTGGATACGATGGAAAAGCCATTTTATGTAAGTTTTTAAAAGCAGATGGAAGTTTTGTTGATAGTACGCAATGGGGCAGAGATGATTTTTGGGTCATCAATTTTGAAAATGCTTTAGGCATGACAAGCGATGGAACTTATTTGTATGTTACCGGAGTTACTACCTTATCTGCCTCAGATATTCAAATATTTGTTGCTAAGTACGACAAAAATTTAAATCGTATTTGGTACCATGAATGGGGCGGTTCTGTGGCTGAATCTGCCAGATCAATTAAAGTAAATAATGGATATGTATACGTTGGTGGAACTACTGCTTCTTATGGCAATGGAGGCAATGATGCCGTATTATTAAGGTATGATACACAAGGAAATTTTATAAAATATTATACTTGGGGAAAAAGCAAAGACGAGTCAGTTGCTGATATTTTTATTTCAGGAAATGATTTGTATTTAACAGGGAATACTTTGTCGTATACATCTTCATCTTATACAGATGCCTATATTTTACAAGCAAACATGAGTGTTATGACGGATGTTGAAGAACCGATATATTCTTTAAATAATAATTTTTGTACGCTTTATCCCAATCCATGCAATGAAAATTTATTTATAAATGTAAATGAGGGCTTGAGCCTTGTAGAAAGTGTTAGTGTTTTTAATACGTTTGGTGAATTAGTATTATATAAAGAAGTCCAGAATTCAAGAAAGTCTTTAAATATTGATTTAAGTGAGTTGTCAAGTGGTTTGTATAATGTTAAAGTTTTAAATGGAAATGGGGTATTTGTGACAAAAATCATTAAAGAGTAAAGATCATGTTTTGATGTGAAAATAAAAATTTGAATGATACCGTAACCTTTTTTTGTGTTTAACGTACAACTCTTAAATCATAATTTTAAAATCAAATTAATTAACTTAAAAATCAGAAACCATGAAAAATTTTATTTTAACTATTGCCTTGTTTATAGGCATTACAACATTAACGCATGCTCAAACGGTTAGCTGTGCGCCAGCATCCCCACTTACGTTAAAAATAAACACCTTTTCAAACGTAACGGCTTCAATAGCAGGAGCAAAAGCTGGTGTAGCGTATTCATTTAAATGGATATTACCTGATGGCACAGTTGTTACTCCTGCAACTATTCGAACATTAGCATGTAGTGTGGCTGGGGCAAAAAAATATTATAAACTTGAAACAACTGGTAAGGATGCAAGTGGAAAAGTAGTTTACAGTAATAAGATAACATATGAAGTAGATTATGTTGACTAGCCAATTATCCAAAAGTTAATTAGAGTTTATATAAGTTAAGAGATTATTAAAAATTCCAAACTTACCCCTTCCTTTGAGAGAGGGGCAGGGTAAGGGCATATTTAAACACCTTTTATTATAGCCATTTCTTTTTAGTAAGAATATGTCCGTAATAAAAGGAGTTTATTATTGTAACATTTAACCTTATTTTACGTATAAAAGGTTGGATTAATAATTTAGATAGTCTAATTTTGGATAAAACATTGAGGAATTGAAAAAAATAATTTCTATACAACTGTCTTTTTTAATACTGTTAAGCACAATTGGTTTTTCTATTAATACCCATTATTGTGCCAATAAGGCTACTTCTTCTTTTTCATTTACTATACCGCATTCTTGTTGTGGAGAAAAAAAGATGCCAAGTAATTGCTGTAAAAATGTAAGTAAGTTTGTTCAACTCAAACAAAATGGTACTCCCATACAGAATATTCAAATTCCAAGCCCCATTTTATTTGAGTCTATTTTGTTTTTTGTTCAGCTTTATAATTCCCTATTAGAAAATGAACAGAATTTTTCTGATTCAATTCATAAAAGTCCACCACTAATTTCGATTCCCTTTACAATACTGCATAGCGTTTTCTTAATCTGATTTACGTTTTTTCTTTCTATCAAAATTGATGTAACATTGGTTTGTGTTTCAATATTAATTTCTTAAAGAATAACCAATTTATACAAGTTTTATTGATAGGTAGCATATTATTTTTGCACCCTAATTTTTATACTAATTAATACTAAAAATAAAATGAAAACAATTCTTGCAAGTACATTTTTAAGTTTGATAGTATTATCAAGCTGTGGAGGTTCACAACCTGAAACTTCAAAAACAAAAAGTAGCGATAAACTTATTTATAGTTGCACCATGCATCACGAAGTAAGAGAAGATAAAGCCGGCCGATGCCCAAAATGCGGTATGGATTTGGTGTTGGTAGACGATATCAGTAAGTGGTAATTTTTTTATTAATCAAATATTTAATAACACATTAAAATTTTAAATCATGCATTACTTAAAAAAAACTATTTTATTTATTGCCATTTTAGGTATGGCATCTCTAAGTCAGAGTTGTAAAAAAACACCTACAGCTTGTTTTACCGCTAGTTCAACAAGTGTTTCTGTAGGCGACAATGTAACATTTACCAATTGTTCTGAAAATGCAAAATCGTATTCTTGGGATTTTGGTGATGGAGTTACATCAACTGATGAAAACCCTACACATTCTTATTCTAATGCCGGTACATATACCGTTACTATGGATTGTTATAATATGGATATGAGTGGCAGTATGAATATGAGTAATGCAGATATGGCTGAAACAACAGAAACCATCACTGTAAACTAATTTTATTTTATGCAGTCGAGAAGAAAATTTATAAAACTATCAGGAATGGCATCTGCTGCTGCCATGGTAGCACCATCTGTATTTTCATCTTGTAAAAAGATGGATATGATGGATGCGAGTGCCGTTTCTGTTGTTGAGGGAAATTTTGATGTAGCATTGCCTATTCCGGAAGTAATCAATGCTACTTCCGGAACTGCTTTAAATGCACAGATTACTACTGCAAAAATTATAAAAGACAAAACCAGTACCGTATGGGGATATCACAATGGAATTTTGGGACCAACTTTATTGGCAAATAAAGGCGATGTTGTTACTATTCCATTAAAAAATGATTTACCTGAAGAAACCAATATTCATTGGCATGGATTAATGACTCCTGCTAATATGGATGGATATCCTAATGATGTAGTTTCGGCTGCAAGTTCTTTTACATACAGCTTTTCAATTAATCAAAGGGCAGGTGCATATTGGTATCATCCGCATCCTGATGGTAAAACTGCGAGCCAGGTTTATAAAGGCTTAGCGGGAATGTTTATTGTAAATGACAGCGAAGAACAATCTTTAAATTTACCCAATGGTGATTATGAAATTCCATTGGTAATTCAAGATAAGCGTTTGTATGCCGATTACAGCATTAATTATTCTCCAAATCAGCAAGAAGTAATGAGTGGCTATATGGGGCAATATATTTTGGTAAATGGAATTTATTCTCCTTATGTAAATGTTGCTACGCGTTGGTATCGTTTTAGAGTGTTGAATGGTTCCAATGCTAGAGTATATAATCTTGCTTTAAGTGATAATGTTCCTTTTTATGTTATTGGTGCCGATGGTGGCTTACTGGCTTCTCCTGAAAGTGCAACTAGTTTAATGCTTGCTCCCGGAGAAAGAGCAGATTTGCTTATTGATTTTTCATCCTATACAATTGGAGAAAATATTTATTTAAAAAGCTTAGCGTTTGATGCAGAAAATGTTCAAGGTACTCAAGCTTTCAATATTGTAAAATTTGTAATCAATAAGCAGGAGGCTGATCCTTTTGTTTTACCCTCTAGTTTATCCAATGTTGAACTTATTGATCCTTTACTTTCTACTTACAATCGCCAATTTATTTTAAACGGAATGGATAGTATGGGAGGAGGCGTGATGGGCGGTATGAGTGGAATGGGCATGAGTGGTATGCATACCATCAATGGAAAAACTTTTGATATCAATCGTATTGATGCTACTGTTAGTGCCGGATCAACTGAAACTTGGATTATTGATAATTCTGAAGGAGACGAGATTCATCCTTTTCATGTACATGGCTTATTGTTTCAAGTATTAGAAAGAAGTGGAGGTAGAGAAAGTTTAATTGCAACTGAAAAAACATGGAAGGATACAGTATTGTTAATGCCTAAAGAAAAAGTAAAAATCATTTTAACATTCCCTAATAACAAAGGACTGTTTTTATTGCATTGCCATAATTTAGAACATGAAGATGATGGCATGATGTTAAATTTTGAAATAAAATAAATAAATGAGAAAAAGAAAAATTATAATTTTTATTGTATTCATCTTTTCAACTAATTTATTGTTGGCGCAAAAGCAATTTCGTTTTGGTATTAATTACTTTGGAGGATGTTCAACAATAATGGGAAATGATATTTCTTACTTGCCAAAATTATCTGTTGGTACAGGATGGGAGGCAGAATATGGTTTTACTAAACATTCTTGCATTGCACTTTCAACAGGTTACATGCAAAACGGAGCAAAGTTTAATGATGAAATTGATAATGGCAATAATCCTTCTTATAAGTTTTCTTATTGGAATGTTCAAATCAATTATAAGTATAAATTTTGTTTGGATTCATCAAAACTCAATTATCATTTTTTAATTGGGGCTTTTGAAAATACATTGCTTTCTGCATCATTAGTCAATACTTATGGTTCTACCAATATAAATGACAATGTATCTTCATTTGATTACGGATTAACCATTGGTGTAGGCACCGAATGTAAATTTAAAATGGTGGGTATGTATCAGCTTGATATAATTGCTTCTTATGGCATAAAAAATATTTATACAGGAATGATGAACGCAAATGGCTTTAGTGGCAACAATTTATTTGTAGGATTAAAAACGGCATGTTTGTTGGGTAAACAAAAACCATAGAAATAGTATTTAAAATTAAACTTTAAACTAAATCAATATGAAAACAAAAACAATTATGATTACGCTATTGGCTTGCTTGCTTGGTTTTTCAACAACATTTGCTCAATCAAATGATAAAAAGGAAATCGATTGGAAAACCGATACACTTAAAGTATTTGGCAAATGCAACATGTGCAAAGAGACCATTGAGTCGGCTTTAAAAAAGAAAGATGGTATTAAATCAAAAAACTGGAATATGAATACAAAACTTTTAGTTGTAACCTATAATCCGGATGTAATTACGCTTGATGCCATTCATCATAAAGTAGCCAATGCCGGTTACGATACAGATAAAGTAAAAGCACCGGATAATGCCTATGATAAATTAGATAATTGTTGTAAATACCAAAGAACAGAGAATTAGTTGTTGGTTGCTTGTTGTTTTTATTCATGAAATTTATTCGAACAATCCTAACAACTAATAACCAATAACTATCAACTAAATTATGGTAGAAAAATTAATTTCCATATCACTTCGTAATCGCTGGATAGTATTGCTTGTTGCAACAATATTATTTGGCTGTGGAATTTATTCTGTAAAGCAAAATCCTATCGATGCCATTCCTGATCTTTCAGAAAATCAAGTAATCGTTTATACAGAATGGATGGGCCGTAGTCCTCAGATTATAGAGGACCAAATAACGTATCCGCTTGTTTCAAATTTACAAGGTATTCCTAAAGTGAAAAATATTAGAGCTTCTTCTATGTTTGGGATGAGTTTTATTTATGTTGTATTTGACGATGAAGCGGATATTTATTGGGCGCGTACGCGTGTGCTCGAACGCCTCAATTATGCGCAACGTTTGTTGCCTGCAGATATAACGCCAACACTTGGGCCTGATGGTACCGGAGTGGGACATATATTTTGGTATACCCTCAATGCGTCAAATTATGATTTGGGAGAACTTCGTGCTTTGCAAGATTGGTACATTAAATTAGGTTTACAAACAGTAAAAGGCGTGAGTGAAGTGGCTTCATTTGGTGGTTTTCAAAAGCAATATCAAATTACAGTTGATCCACATAAACTCACTTACAATCATATTTCCATTTCTGATGTAATGAATGCTGTTCATTCAAATAATGATGATGTGGGTGGAAGAAAATTTGAAATAAATGATGCAGCCTATATAGTAAGGGGATTGGGGTATATAAAAAATATTGAAGAGGTAGAAAATATCGCAGTTGTTTCTAATGGCTCAATCCCCATTCGTATTAAAGATGTGGCTTCAGTACAAATGGGTGGAGATTTGCGTTTAGGCATTTTTGATGAAAATGGAGAAGGAGAAAAGGTAGGTGGAATAGTGGTGATGCGTTATGGAGAAAATGCAGATCAGGTTATAAAATCTGTAAAAGAAAAAATGAATGATATTCAAAAAGGATTACCTGCAGGAGTGGAATTTAAAATTGCTTATGACCGTAGCGGACTTATTGAAGAAGCTGTTGATTCTGTTAAACACACACTCATAGAAGAAATGATTGCGGTTTCAATTATTGTTTTATTATTTCTTTTTCATTGGAGAAGCGCGCTAAGTATTTTAATTCAAATTCCCATTACGGTTGCATCAAGTTTTATTTTATTAAACACATTTGGTATTTCATCAAATATAATGTCGCTTACCGGAATTGCTTTAGCAATAGGAGTAATTGTAGATAATGGAATTGTAATGGTAGAAAATTCTCATAGAAATTTATCAGTAGAACAAAATAAAGAAAATACATAAAAAATAATTCCAAACTTTCCCCTCCCATAGGGAGAGGAGTAAGGTGAGGGCATAAAATATGAACGATAAAGAAAGAATAGAAATAATTGAGAAATCTTGTAAGCAAGTTGGTAGAGGCGTTTTCTACTCAACAGTAATTATTATTACATCTTTTCTTCCGGTATTTTTATTAAGCGGACAAGAAGGAAAATTATTTGGGCCCTTGGCTTGGACAAAAACTTTTATTCTTCTCATTGATGCTTTTCTTGCTGTAACACTTGCTCCCGTTCTTATTTCTTTTTTTATGAAAGGAAAAATAAAACCCGAAAGTAAAAATCCAATTAATAGAGGTTTGGAGAGAATTTATACTCCCATTCTTACTTGGTGCTTGAAATGGAGAAAAACTACTATTGCCATTAATGTACTTGCTTTAATTATAAGTATTCCAATGTTATTGAGCCTCGGTACAGAATTTATGCCACCGCTTGATGAAGGTTCTATTTTATTTATGCCCGTTACTTTACCTGATGTAAGCAATGCCGAAGTAAAAAGAATTTTGCAAGTACAAGATAAAATTATTAAAACCATTCCTGAAGTTGAAAACGTATTGGGAAAAGCAGGAAGAGCGAGTACAGCCACAGATAATTCTCCAATAAGCATGCTCGAAACAATTATATTATTAAAGCCTAAAAAAGATTGGAGAAAGGGGCTTGCTAAAGAAGATATTATTAATGAACTCAATGCAAAATTGCAAATTCCAGGTGTGGTCAATGGATTTACTCAGCCTATTATTAATCGTATCAATATGCTTTCAACAGGTATAAGAACTGATGTGGGTTTAAAAGTATACGGACAAAATTTAGACTCTATTTATTTTCTAGCTTCTCAAATGAAAAAAGAATTGGAAGGTATTAATGGAGTAAAAGATTTATATGTTGAGCCCATAACCGGAGGAAAGTATTTGGATATAACGATCAAGAAAAATGAAATTGGCAGGTACGGAATTAATGTTGACGATGTAAATAATATGATTGAATCCGCTATTGGTGGCAGCACTGTTACAACTACCATTGAAGGGCGCCAACGCTTTAGTGTAAATGTTCGCTTGGCGCAAGATTTTAGAAACAATATTGAAGAGCTGAAGCGTATTCCCATCCAAACAAATCAATATGGTGTTATTCCTTTATCTGCTGTAGCAGATATTGATTTAAATGAAGGTCCTCCAATGATTAATTCTGAAAATGCCATGTTAAGAGGCACAGTTCTTTTTAATGTTCGAGAGAGAGATTTAGGCAGCACTGTTCAAGAAGCCCAACAAAAATTAAATGCAATGGTTAAAACACTTCCTAAAGGATATTTTATTGAATGGAGTGGACAATATGAAAATTTAATTCGTGCCGATAGAACATTAAAATTGATTTTGCCCATTGTACTCATCATCATTTTTGTTTGCATGTATTTAGCTTTTAAATCAGCAAGAGAAGCGCTTTTGAGTTTAATCACCATTCCATTTGCATTAATTGGGGGTGCTTATATGATTTATTTCTACCACGTAAATTTATCTGTTGCTGTTGCTGTTGGTTTTATTGCGCTTTTCGGAATCGCAGTTGAAACAGGCGTGATCATGGTAATTTATTTAAATGATGCCATGAATAATTTAATTGCCATTAAAGGGAATTCTAATGAAACCATTACCAAACAAGATTTATATGAGTATGTAGTAAAAGGAGCCGCTCAGCGATTGCGCCCTAAATTAATGACGGTTTCTGTCGCGCTCTTTGGGCTTATACCTGTTTTATGGGCCAATGGAGTGGGTAGCGATGTAATGCTGCCAATTGTATTGCCCATGATTGGTGGTGTATTTACATCATCAACGCATATTTTACTCGTAACACCATTAATATTTTTAATGACTAAAGAATACGAATTAAAAAAATTAGGAAAACTGGATGTATTGGAAGTAAAACATTAAAAGTATTTTTTACAAAAAAATATTTTTAATGTTTAGATGAAGTTTAAAATGAACGAGTCCCCCTTTGAAGGGGGCAGGGGGATGTGCTAGAGAAAGAAGCAAATTTTCCTAATATAGCAAGATGTCGATTTTTTTATCTGATGCAGTAAATTAAAGCAATGTCCCAGTCCCCCTTATTAAGGGGGCAGGGGGATGTAAAAACAAAAATAACAATGAACAACAACTTTAATTTTTACAACAAAGAATTAAAACCATTTGCAAGAAAACTAAGAAATAATAGTACCAAAGGTGAAATTCGTTTATGGTTTGAACTTCTTAGAAATAAACAAATGTGGGGATATTCATTTCTTAGGCAAAGACCAATTATGAATTATATAGTAGATTTTATGTGTAAAGAATTAAAATTAATAATTGAAGTTGATGGATATTCACATGAATTTAAATATGAAGAAGATGTAAAGAGAGATGAAATTTTAATGAATGAAGGGTATACTACACTTAAATTTTCTGAACAGGCTGTTATGAAAGATATTAATAATGTAAGACGAGCAATTGAAATTTGGATAAATGAAAATAAAAAGTAAGATAACATCCCCCTACCCCCTTCAAAGGGGGACAAAAAACATCCCCCTAACCCCCTTAATAAGGGGGACTGGGACTGTGCTTCTTATCGGCTATTTAGTTTCATTTTCAACTTTTGCACTATTTGCACAAACTTTATCTCTAGACTCAATACTATCCAGAATTGAGCGCAACAACCCTTTGCTATTATCATACCAATACAAAGCCAATGCTGTTGACGAATTAGTTAAAGGAGCAAAAAATTGGAATGCCCCAATAGTAGAAAGCGGTTTTAATCAAACACCTTATATTTTTAAAGGAGGAGGATCTTTTGTTGTTACTGCAGAACAAGATATTCCCAATCCTAAAAAATTACAAGCCAAAGAAGATTATTTAAAATCACTTTCTGTGCTTGAAAAAAATGAAGCCTCATTTACCAAAAACGATTTGTTTGCATGGGCTAAAAAAGCCTATTATGCCAGATATATTTCTGAAAGAAAAATAAAAATTATAGAAGAAAATATCCACTTAATAAATTTCATTATCGAATTATCCTCTTCTCAAATTGCAAATGGAAAATCAGATTTACAATCTGTTTATAAAGCTCAAGCGGAATTATATACGTTAGAGGCTATGAAAGCTCATGAACAAGGCCTTATTCAACAAGCTAATGTTCAGTTAAATTATTTTATGAATCAAACCTCTCAAACTAATTTTGAAATAGATAGTAATATCGAACTCGAAAATTATTTAACACAACTAATGGATACATCAAATTCTTTTATTCAAAAAAACAGAAGCGATATTCAAAAATTAGATAACACGATTAATGCACTAAAGTTGAATAAAAATTTAGCAGTATCGCAACTGAAACCTGATTTTGGTGTAAAGGTTGAACACTACAGTTCATTTGCTTCTTCATGGCAGTTTTCTCTAATGGGTAAAATATCTTTTCCTATGGCAGCGTGGTCATCCAAAGAATTAAAGGCTATGGCAGCTTCAACGGATATTCAAATTCAAGCTGTAGAACAAGAAAAAATAAATGCAATTAATAGTGCCAATCAACAATTGAATATGGCTATTGCTGAGTTAAAATCAGAATATGTAGAAGTTGACGATTATAAAAACAAAGTGATTCCTACCCTCAAAAAAAACTTTGAAGTGAATTTATTGGCCTATCAACAAAATACAAATGATTTATACATGACATTAATGGCTTGGAAAGATTTTCAAGCAGCGCAAACCGATTATTTATACCATCTTGAACAAGCATTTAATGCTGAAACAGATTATGAAAGAGCGTTGGAGAAAAAATAAATACCTCTCCCTAACCCTCGCCAAAGCAGAGGGGATTTGGATAGTGCAAGAAAAATTATTCAGAAATAATTTTTTGCTTGTCGTGATTGTATTTTCGTTTTTTATTCTTTCGTGTAATAAATCTTCAACCAATAGTTCTGATCTTACAACAAGTTTGCAATTAAAAAATGATTCCATATCATTAATTAAAACTACTAAGCCCGTTTTTAAAAGCATGCCTAATGAAATTCATGCTCCCGGATATATTGATTATGATACCAGAAATGCAAATGTTATTGCTTCGCGCTTTAGTGGCCGTATAGAAAAATTATATGTTAAATATGAATACCAACACATACAAAAAGGAGATAAATTATTTGAAATCTACAGTCCTGAAATTGTTACTGCACAAGAAAACTTAATTTATTTATTGAATCATGATGCCCAAGCAAAAGATTTGATTCAATCAACAAAACAAAAATTATTGTTGTTAGGCTTAACAGAAGAAGAAATAAATCTCATTGAAAAAAATAATGCTGTGCAAAGAAATGTTACGGTTTATAGTTTGTATACCGGTCATGTACATGCTATGGCAATGGATGATCAAAATGAAATTTTTAAAGAAGGCATGTATGTTCAAAAAGGTCAAGCAATTTTTAATGTTTTAAATCCACAACAAGTGTGGGCTGTGATTAATATTTATCCTGATGATGCTTCAAAAATAAAAGAGGGGCAAAATGTAGATCTTTCATTTTCCGATTTTCCCGGTATGATTATGAAAGGAGAAATTAATTTCATACAACCCTATTATCAAAATGGAATAAACCTAATGAGAGCTAGAGTGTATCTCCATAATGAAGAACATCACATGCATGTTGGACTATTATTAAACGCAAATATCCAAGCAGAATCAGATAGCGGTATGTGGATTCCCCAAACAGCAGTTCTCGATTTGGGAATGAATAAAGTCGTTTGGCTCAAACAGGGAAATTCATTTTTGGCGCATAAAATTGAAACAGGAAATAGTATATCTGGATTGACTAAAATAATTTCCGGACTAAGTATCAATGATGAAATAGCTTGGGATTCACATTATATATCCGACAGTGAAAGTTTTGTTAATACTCCTCTTACTCTCCCCAAAGGGGAGAAATAAAAGGAAAAATATAATATATGTAAATATGAAGAAACTTAAAGGCAGTTCTAAAAATTACAATTTGTGTCCCTCTCTTATTTATCCCTCATTATTTATTATTCATTTATTTATAATTGTTTCTTGCCAAAAACCACAAGCCCCAATTGAAGAAAATGTGTATTACACTTGTTCAATGGATCCTCAAGTTATGGAACGGCATCCGGGGAAATGCCCAATATGTCACATGCAATTAACCCGAACCATTATTACTTCAAATGATTTAAAATCTCAAAATGTTAAATTAAGTACAACGCAAATTGAGCTGGCAAATATCAAAATAGATACAGCAATAATTCGAACTATTTCAGAAGATAAAACCATTACAGGGGTAGCTACTATAAATGAAAATAACATTTATCAAATTACTTCAAAAATTGCCGGACGGATAGATCATTTGTATTTTAAAACAACAGGAGAAAAAATTAAAGCAGGAGAAAAATTATATGAAATATATAGTGAAGATTTAATTGCCGCTCAAAAAGAATATTTATTAGCTATTGAAAAAAGAAAATTTATTTCTCAAACTGTTTTAGATTATAATCAACTATTAGTTTCAGCTAAAAACAAACTATTGCTTTGGGGAATTACTGAACAGCAAATAAATAACATTGCTAATACTGAAATAGTATTAAATGCAATGCCAATCTATGCAACAACATCAGGAACCATTATCGACATTCAAGTAACAGAAGGCGGATATGTTACTGAAGGGAATAATATCTTTCGTATTGCAGATTTATCAACTATTTGGGTAGACGCACAACTCTATGCAAATGAATTGAAGTTTTTTAAAACTCAAAATGAGGTAGAACTTACCATTCCTTCAATTGCAAACAAAATATTTAAGGGTCAATTGAGTTTTATTAATCCGGAATTAGAAAAAGAAAGCAGAATAATTACTGCAAGAGTTGAAGTAAGTAATGCTGATAATCAAATTATACCCGGTATGATGGCCTATGTAAAGTTAATCACAAATAAAAAAACAACTTTGGCTATTCCTATCAGCGCAATTATACAAAACGATAAAATGAATATGGTATGGATAAGAAAAAATGATAATAGTTTTGAACCTCGCATGGTTACTTTAGGCATTAGCAATCAAGATTGGGTTGAAATAATTTCTGGGGTAAGCGCAGGAGAGGTAGTGGTAAGTTCAGGAGTTTACTTGCTTAATAGCGAATATATTTTTAAAAAGGGGAGCACTCCAATGGGAGAGATGGATATGTAAATACAAGTAAAAATCGTAACTTAGTATATATTCTTTAAATCAATTTTTAATTATATAAATCAATTTTTATGAAAAAAATGTTACTTATTATTTTAGTGTCAAGTTTAACTTTAACGATGACATTTGCACAAACTGCTGTTAATTTTACAGTAAATGATTGCAATGGCAATTCAACCGACCTTTTTAGCCAATTAGATTCAGGAAAAGTAGTATGTATGTTATGGGTAATGCCTTGTGGTGCTTGTATTAGTGTTGCCGAAAATGTAAATACTGTTGTGCAGGCCTATGCTAGTTCAAATCCGGGTAAAGTTTTATTTTATTTGGTTGATGATTATGGTAATACTTCTTGTTCAACCCTAAGTGATTGGGCCGGTACAAATGAACTTGATATAACAGCCTGTTTTTCTAGTGCCGGTATTGCCATGAGTGATTATGGTTCAGATGCCATGCAAAAAACTGTTGTATTGGGAGGAAGTAGCCATACTGTTTATTTTACAGACGATGGTTCAATAAGTACAAGCAATATGCAAACTGCTATTAATAGTGCCCTTTCAACATCAGCTATAATTGAAAATCATAAAAATAATTTTCAGTTAAACGTATATCCTAATCCTGCTACAGATAAATTATATTTGTCATACTCACTTACCGAAATCAATAGCGTGACATTAGAAATTGTAAACATGCTGGGTGAAAAGCTTAGAACAATTACAAATGAAAATCAAAAAACAGGTTTAAATGAGATAAATATTGATGTAGCTGATTTCAAGAATGGTTTTTACTTGTTAAAAATAAGTTCAGAAAATACAGAACAGGTTGTAAAATTTAATGTGTTGCATTAATCTTAAATTATCTATGCGTTTATTTATGAGCAGTTCCAAAAATTACAATTGCTATCCCTCTCTTCGAGAGGGATTAAGGGAGAGGAAGCAAAAAAATACAATTTTTGGAACTGCCCTTATTGCACTTATCATAGCTCTTTTTTATTCTGAAAATAGTTATTCTCAAGGCTGCTGCTCAGGAGGAAGTGGCAGCCCCATAGCAGGAGGGGCATCGCAAGGGGTTTTACTAGACAGACAAATGGAAATTTCTACAAATTTCCAACACATAAGTGGCAATAAATTTCTTTATCACGACCAGGATACAGCTTCGCTTTTTGATCAGTTTAATACAAATTATTTGTACACACGCATTGCCTATGGTGTAACCAAAGATTTTACCATGTCTATCGAATCTGGTTATTTTATTAATAAAACACAAATAGGCTTGGATGGTATTGATACAGTTAGCTCTTCAGGAATAGCAGATCTTATTTTGTTTCCTCGTTATGATATATACAATCATACAGAAGAAACAAAGCGTACTGAAATTACAATTGGATTAGGATATAAAATTCCATTGGGAAATTATAATGACTCTACAGTTGTGTACACCAATCCCAATACGGGCAAACAATATTTTACTACATCTCCTCCTATAGTTCAACCTACAAATGGTTCTCATGATTTCATTTTCTATGCATTTTTTTTCAGAGGCTATCCTTTAAAAAAGTTTAGAGTTTTTGCTAATGCCTTATATGTAAAAAAAGGATGGAATGCATTGGGAGAAAAATTTGGAGATTATGCAAGTGTGGGTTTATTTGCCGGCAAAACTTTTTTTAAAAAACTTGGCGTAACGGTACAATTAAAAGGCGAATGGATTGATAAAATGCAATATGATAAAAAAATTGATTTATTGGCATTATACAATGTAGATGTAGAATCTACAGGAAGCAAAAAAATATTTTTTGTACCGCAACTAAGCTATAGTTTTAAAAAACTTACTGTTTATGCATTAAGCGAAATACCACTTTACCAATATGTAAATAAAATTCAGGTGGCTTCACAGTTTCAAATTACTTTTGGTCTATCCTACCGCTTTCTTACTTATAAAACAGTAACCGAATAATAGCAATAATTTGAGTCTATTTTATTAATGATCGAAAAATTTTGAACGGCATTATCATGCCTGACACACTTTGATAGTGCGAGGCTCTTGCCTCGTACCTAGGTTTAGACTTCCCTATAGAACATTTTATTTTATCTAAACAAGGTAACACTTCCCATCATTTGTTTTTGCAGACCAATGTTATTTTCTCTTTCTCCTTCGTAATATATTTTCCATGAATAAGTATCTTCTCCTGCTGGATTTCCATTAATAGTTCCATCCCAACCTTTATCTAAATCATCAGAATAAAATATTGTATTTCCCCAACGGTCAAATATGGTTATATTAAATGCATACACGTTATTGCCCTTAGGCATAAATACATCATTTTTTTGATCTCCATTAGGTGTAAAACTTAACGGAACATATACCACCGTTGGGCAATAATCGTCAAAAGTAATGCTATCGGTATAGGAACATCCATTACTATCAACAGCAGTAACGGTATAGGTTCCGGGATCAGCAATGGTAGCAGAAGATCCATTAATTAAATTGGGAACCCAAATAAATACATCTGCATTAACATTTGGAGCAATGGTAGCTTCTTCTCCCGGACACAAAGATTTATTTTCGCCTAATTCAAAAACCGGTAGCGTAAAAACATTTACCGAAACAGTATCTGTATCTCTGCAATGATTCATATCAACAATTAACCAATAATCTCCTGTTGAATTTATGGTAATTCCCTGGGAGCTTTCACCGGTTGACCAAGTATACAATGCCCCACTATAGGCCGTACTTATCGTTGCAGTTCCTCCATCACAAAAACTAAAATCTCCTCCCAAACCAACTGTAGGGTATAATTGATAACTTATGTTAACGGTGTCATAACTGTAGCAATAATTATTTTGAACTATTATAGAATATTGCCCGGCTGTATTTACTTCTATTGAATTTGCATTAGAACCATTTGACCAATTATAGGCCGTTCCGGAATTGCCTACATCTAACTTTAATGAATCTCCATCACACAAAATTGTATCCTTACCCAAATCTATTTTTGGTACTTGAATTAAATACGCATTAGTAGTATCATAACCGGAGCAACCATTGTTATTTATTATTACTGAATATTGTCCTTGCGCACTTACATTAATAGTTGGCGTTATAGCTCCCGTACTCCATTTATAAGCGGTAGCACCAGTATATGTAGCATCAAAAGTAACACTTGTATATTCACAAAAAGCAGTATCACTTATACTCACAACCGGTTTAGGATAAAACGCCACAAAAATAGTATCTTCATCGGTACATTGTCCTTCAGTAGCTACTACAGAAAAATAACCTCCGGAAACAAACATGGTATCTTTTATTGTAAGCGTTTGGCTTGTTGAGCCGTTTGACCACAAATAATTGGCTCCGGAATTACCGGCATCTAACACAATACTTTCTCCTTTACACAAACCGGTATCTGAACCTAAATTTACTATAGGAGCAGGGTTAAAAGTAATAGTAACAGTATCGGCACCTGAACATCCGTTTTTTGTTACACCCACATAATAATTACCCGAAGTGCTTACAGTAATAGATTGTGTATTTGCTGCAGTAGACCATAAATAAGTACTACCTGCATTACCTGCATCGAGTGTAATGCTTTGTCCTTGACAAAAAGATTGATCATTACCTAAATTAACAGAAGGATTGGGAATAAATTGCACAGCAATAGTATCGGCAACTGAACAAATTCCATTGGATACATTTACCCAATAATTGCCACTTCCAAATGAAGAAGTGCCCATATCTGAAACTACTATAGTTTGTGTTGCATCTCCGGTAGACCATGTATACATTAAACCGGGATTACTTGCATCAAGTGATAGTGTTTGGCCAGAGCATAAGGATGTATCTTTTCCAAGATTTACGGATGGCGGAGTAATGGTACTTACCAATATGGTATCATATCCGGTACAAGAACCATACGTAACTGCTACCGTATAATTATTAGATGTATTTACTGAAATAGCTTCAGTGGTTTTCCCGTTCGACCATTGATATGTAGCTCCCGAGTTTCCTGCGTCAAGCGTAATGGATTGACCAGAACAAATAACTTGATCGCTGCCAAGAGTAACAACAGGAGGCGTTTTAAACTGAATGTTAATGGTATCTTGCCAAGTACAAACACCTAATGAAATTTGAACAGAATAATCATTACTAAAACTTGTGCTACCTGTGCCTTTGGCATAAATAAATTGAGTAGTTTCTGAGGTATTCCACAAATAAGTAGCTGCAACTATTTTTGAATCTATTTCAACACTATCTCCCATACATATTGCAGTATCATTTCCAAGATCCAGAATATAACCCGGAATAACTTTTATATCATCAACATAACAATAAGCTTGACTAAAAGTTTTACTTGCATCAATTAAAACTTTTCCGGTTACACCGCTTATGTAGCCTACTTCAATTTCATTAATATCTGACGGAGCAATAAAGCAACCCGATATGGGAATCCATTCTACGCTTTCTACAAGAGTATCTGTGTAAATTTCTTTTTGAATGGTTTGTCCATTCATCTTAAACTGAATACCAAATTTATACATGGCATACTGCCCATTTTCTCCTCTTGTTACATAATATTCATAGTATACACTTTGGCCCGCTTTAATAGTTGAAGAAAGGGTTTGTTTAAACGATTCTCCATAACCAAAATTTACAAAACCACTATCGCTATGAGGCATTTGATAACCCCATGGGTGATTAGGAGCCCCACCATAGCCCACTCCACATAAATCGAAATAATCGGCTGTGCCCAATCCGGTTTGCCAATCAGTTAAAAACGATAATTGCGACATGGTTGTTGGGCATGCTGTATTATTACTAAAATCGAAATTTTTGACAAAATTTTTGTTTTGCCCCATTAATTGGGAAAAAGAAAATGAAAAAACAAGTAAGGATAATTTTATGTAGCCTTTTTTATCCATGAAGAATCTTTAGGTGTTATAAAGTAATTTTTTAAATAATAAAAAAAGAGGACATTTTTTATTTAAAATCAGGTGTTTTTTTAGTGTAGGGGGATTACCTAAACAACACAACAATACCCATTAATTGTTTTTGCATAGAGAGATTATTTTCTCTTTCGCCTTTGTAATTAATTTTCCAATTGTAAATATCTTCTATGGCAGGATGCCCATTAATATTTCCATCCCAGCCTTTTGCTAGATCATTGCTGTAAAATATCATTTTGCCCCATCTATCATATATTTCCATGTAAAATGTATACACATTATTTCCATTGGGATTAAATACATCGTTTTTACCGTCTCCATTGGGGGTAAAACTTGAAGGAACATACAATACTGTTGGGCATTCATCATTGATGGTTAAGCTATCACTATAAGAGCAGCTATTACTATCTACTATCGTTACATAATAGTTACCAGGTTCGGTTATAGCAATGGTTTTATTGTTTATGCCTGTATTCCAATAATAGGCTTGTGCCACTGCATCAACAGTTATATCTATTTCTTGATCGGGACAAATAGATTGTTCTTCACCCAAATCAAATTCAGGCAGTGGATCTACTCTAACAGAAACCGTATCCGTATCTGTACAATGGTTCATATCTACAATCAGCCAATAATCTCCTGTTTCATCTACATCAATACTTTGAGTTATTTCTCCTGTTGACCAAATATACAAAGCTCCATTATAAGCCGTGCTCAATGTTTTTGAATTGCCTATGCAAATATGAGCATCATTGCCCAAACCTACCACGGGATAAGTTTGATAAGTAACATTTATGGTATCATAACTATAGCAATAAGAATTTTGTACAATTACTGAATATTGTCCCGCACTTGTTACTTCAATTGATGTTCCGGTAGATCCCTCAGACCATGTATAATTTGTTCCCATATTACCAATGTCTAGTAATAAGCTATCGCCTTCACATAAAATGGTATCTTCTCCTAAGTCTATTTTTGCTACCGGTATCATATAGGTGTTTACCGTATCATAACCCAGGCATCCATTATTACTTATAATAACTGAGTATTGGTTTTGTGTGCTGATATCAATTGTAGGACTTGTATCCCCAGTATTCCATAAATAGCTTGTGGCTCCGGCATATGTAGCATCTAATGTTACAATAGTATTTTGGCAAAAAACAGAATCACTCATGCTTACTTTAGGCTGGGTATAAAATGCAACCATTATGGTATCTTCATCCGTACAACTTCCTTGAAATACTTGTACTGAAAAATAACCTCCAGAGACAAACATCGTATCTTTTATTGTTAATGTTTCTTTTGTAGAGCCATTTGACCACAAATAAGTAGCACCTGAATTACCCGCATCCAGCACAATACTGCCTCCTTTACAAAGACCAGTATCATTGCCCAAAGCAACTGTTGGCGGGGCAAGAACTTGAACTACTACAGAGTCAGTTCCATTTACAATATAAGTTGTAGTTTGAGTTGGGCTTACATAAAAGGCGGAATCAGTACTTATTACGGTAGCATTTCCTGAAACTGTCCAGCTATATGATGAGCCTCCCAATGCACCAATTAAAGTACTATCTCCGGTACAAATAACAGTATCTCCATAAGCTGTTAAAGCAGGTACAACAGATACATCATCTATGTAATAATAAGCAGCATTATTTACCAAAGAACATCCACCGGCAGCATTACCTGTAGTAATATAATTAGTAGTTGTATTATCATGAAAATTACCAATGGTAATATATTGTTCTCCCCCCACCGCAGTAATCTTTCCAGTGACTAAAGTCCAGTTATTAATATCACTAAGCATTGTTGAAGACTCAACTTGAGGAGTATAAGCTGTTAAGGCATTATTAAAAGTTTGAGAAATTACAGCATTAGAAAGATAAAGTCCAATTTTATCTACTGCATATTTTGCATGTGGAGGCAGGCGTACAAAAAATGAAACTTCATAATCTTTACCTGCCACTAATGGAGTTGAAAGAGATCCTTCAACATATTCTCTAACACTTCCGTAATAAGCCAAAAAGCCAACATATGCATTACCGGAATGAGCAGGCGTATAGCCTCCAAAATTATTAGGCACACCAACACTATCACAAGCAAATGCATAAGATGAAGTATTACAAGCATTGTAATAATCTCCTATAGTTATTCCTACCGGAGGCTTTGACCAACCAGTAGCATTATTTAATAGCTGCTGACCCATTGGGCAAGAACTATACGTTTCAAAATCCGGATTATTAACCAAATTTTGGCCAAATGCAATTTGAGTTTGGGATACAACTATACACAATATTATTAAAGTATATTTGAGCATTCTATAAAATTATACTTTCTATTTGAAGATAAAGAGATGCATTTTGAATTAAAAATCAGTTGTTTTAATAAACAATTTAAAATTGATATTAGGCAATATTTGTAATTGCCTTACAAAAAATACGGTATTACTTTAGGGCAATGTTTAGTTTGAGAAAGTATATTCTACCCCTAGGAATGTTATTCTTAAGTTTGTTTTCTTTTGCTCAAAAAGAAAACAATGTTTGGTATTTTGGAGAAAATGCCGGTCTTGATTTCAATTCAGGATCTCCTGTATCCATTACCAATGGGGCATTAAATAATACAGAAGCATGTGGAAGTATTTCAGATGCCAATGGGAACTTGTTATTTTATACTGATGGAATACAAGTTTGGGATAAAACTCATACACTCATGCCCAATGGTACAGGGTTATTGGGAGACGCATCGTCTTCACAATTATGTATAGTTCCTCTTCCGGGAAGTACTAGCCAATATTATATTTTTACGGTAGACAAACAAGGGGGTTCAAATGGTTTCTGCTATTCTATTGTTGATATGGCTTTAAATGGAGGTTTAGGAGATATTACTAGTACCAAAAACATTCAGCTTATTGGTACAGTATCTGAAAAAGTAGTAGCTATTAAACATAAAAACAATGTGGATTTTTGGATTGTTACCCATGAATGGGATTCTGATGCTTTTTATGCTTATTTGCTAAGTTGTAATGGACTTTCTTTAACACCTATTATTACTCATATTGGGACTGTTCATACAGGAGGTAATATGGCAAAAAATGGCTATGCCGTGGGGTGTATGAAAGCCAATATGCAAAAAAATAAACTAGCACTTGCTTTAAGAGCGGTTAATGGATATGAAGTTTTTGATTTTGATAATTCAAGTGGCGCTTTATCAAACCTAGTTAGTATTGCCAATAATTATAGTTTTAGTTATGGGGTAGAATTTTCTCCTGATGGAAGTAAATTGTATGGGGCTTGCACAGGAGGTACTATTTATCAATTTGATTTGAATGCGGGATCTGCAACAGCAATAATAAGCTCTGCAACTCTTATTGCTACTTCTAGTAAAACTGTATCAAATACAATTCAATTAGGGCCCGATAATAAGATTTATTGTGGTAGAGATGGGGATACTTATTTAGATGTGATTGATAATCCAAATGCGAGTGGAACAGCCTGTAATTTTATTGACAAAGCAATTGATTTATTAGGCAAAACATGCAGATTAGGCTTACCCAATCTCATTCAAAACATATTCTTTGAAACAGATACTTTTCATTTTTTACGATCTGATACTTGTTTTGGAAATGCCACCTCCTTTATTTTTACTGATTCTTCTTCCATTGATTCTTTAATTTGGAATTTTGGAGATGCTAATTCCGGAAGTTTAAATTCATCTACTAATTATACTTCTCAGCATATTTATACTACTATAGGAAAATTTAAAATTACACTTACACTTTACAAATCTTGTTTAAGTTTTGATGTTACAGATAGCATAGAAATACTTGCTTCACCTAAGGTAAATATTGGAAATGACACTACTATTTGTACAGGAAATAGTTTAACGCTTAATGCTGATAATATTGGTTCAATTTACAATTGGAATACCAATGAAACTTCACAGACTATTATTGTAAATACAAGTGGAACATTTTGGGTAACCGTTGATAATGGTACCTGCCAGGCTTCTGACTCCATTAATATGCAATTTACCAATGCAGCATTTGTTAACCTTGGAAACGACACCAGTATTTGTGAAAACCAATTGCTAGTAATTGATGCGGAAAATATAGGGTCTACCTATAATTGGTCAAACAACGAAAATACGCAAAGTATAGCAGTAAATACTTCAGGAAAATATTGGGTTGAAGTAATTAATAGCGATAATTGTAAAGCCTCAGATACTATCAATATCAGTATTATTGAATTGCCAACCGTTCAATTAGGCAATGACACCAGTTTTTGTTTGGATGAAACACTTACCTTAGTTTCAAATTCATCTAATACATCTTCATTTATTTGGAATAATGGAGAAACATCAAATACTATTGAAATAAAAGATGAAGGAGATTATTGGATAGAAGCATCTAATTCATGTGAAACAGTTCGAGACAGCATACACATAGATGCTCAGGATTGCCATTGCAATATTTATATTCCCAATACATTTAGCCCTAACCATGATCAAATAAACGATGTTTTTAAAATTGAATATACCTGTGACAGTTCCTATTTTTCTATTCAAATATTTAATCGATGGGGGAATACTATTTTTAAAAGCAATGATTTAAGAGTTGCTTGGGATGGAACCAAAAATGGAGTAAATTGCCTTGAAGATACCTATGTATACTTTGTAAGTTATAAGAATGAAGGATCAAAAATGGTTTCTATAACAGGAAAAATAAGTCTAATACGATGAAATAACCATACACTAAACGTGTGCAAACAAGAATGAATATAACTAGGCGTATAACACGTGACATTTAGAAATCAAATTATATACACGTGAAATGGTAATTTTTTTGGTAGGTTATATGGGTAGTGGAAAAAGTAGTTTTGGAAAAAAACTGGCTTTAAAATTACATTTACAATTTCTTGATTTGGATAGCTATATTGAAGAACAAAGCCAAACGAGTATTACTGAAATTTTTGACAAAAAAGGAGAAGCCCATTTTAGATCACTTGAACATGAAGCAATTAAAAAACTAACAGAAGAAAACAATTTAATTATTGCAACCGGAGGAGGAACACCATGCTTTTATGCAAATATGGATCTTATGAATAAGTATGGCATAACGGTTTATTTGCAAGGTACAGTTGAATTATTAGTAAGTCGATTAGCAAAATCGAAAAAAGAAAGGCCCTTGCTAAAAAACAAAACAGAAGAAGAACTAAAAAATTTTATTGCAAAATCATTACTTGATCGAGAGATATTCTACGCAAAATCAAAATATATTATGGATGCTAAAAATGCCAATGCCGATCAATTAGCAATGGTACTTCAACATAAATAAACGGCATCATTAGCTTCTGCAAACTCTACGTTAATGTGTTCTTGTAAGGTGGTAGATAATGATAAACCAACAAAATCAGCCTGAACCGGAAAACGCTTATGACTTCTATCAACCAATACTACTGTTTTTAAGCGTTTAATTGGGAAATCAAGTAAAAATCTTACTCCATATATTAAAGTTTTACCTGAGTTTAAAACATCGTCAACCAACACTACCGATTGATTATTTAATTCATTAAGAGGAATTGAAAACTGAATGGTCTTATTTTCTTGAGGAGCATTTTTATCAAGCGTTAATTCTGCCAATTTAATTTTAAGAGAAGAAATTTGCTGTAACACCTTGTTTAATTTTTTTGCCAATACATAACCTCTATCTGCTATACCTACCAATACAATTTCTTTTTCCTCGTAATTTTTTTCATAAATCTGATAAGCAATTCTTGAAATTTTATTTTCAATTTGCTGGTGGTTAAGGATAAGGGTTTTTGAATCTGTCATATTTATAATGATTATGACCTCACCCCATCCCTCTCCAAAGGGAGAGGGGGAGTTTGGAATTATTTTTAAAATTAAAGAATTAATAACATACCTAAGTTCTATTTATCAAAAATTTGTAATTTACCCTCTTAATTTAATTGAAGCAACATGAAATAGCCATGCACCGAACCAGTTCGAAAAGACTGATGAAGATAACATGGCGTCCCAATACATCGGGATGACATAAAAAAACAAACAAAATACACATGAAAACAATTATACAAACGCCTAATGCCCCCTCCCCTATTGGCCCTTATAGCCAAGCTGTATTGGTTGAAAACACGTTGTATGTTTCAGGGCAAATTGCCATTCATCCTCAAACATCGGAATTAATATTGGCAGATATAAAATCAGAAACCACACAGGTTATGGAGAATATTAAAGCCATTTTAGAAGAATCAAAAATGGACTTTGAAAATATAGTGAAGACTAGTATTTTTTTATTAGATATGAATAATTTTGCTACTGTAAATGAAGTATATGGCAGTTATTTTTCAAAAAACTTTCCGGCACGTGAAACGGTTCAGGTTTCTAAACTTCCTAAAAATGTGAATGTAGAAATGTCTGTAATTGCCGTAAGGTAAATTATTTTCTAATAGAGCTATTTAATTTATTCAAACTACAAATCTTATCTACAATCAAGTTGGTAGCACCTACCTTACTTTTAAAATATTCGAATTGAGGCGGAGGTACAAGAGCCGCAAAAGGATTGGTTTCTTGTTTTTCTTTTGCCAAACGATTAAAAATTTCAATAAGTTCTAGAGCATTATTAATTACAAAAGCAGATTTTATTTTTAAGAGATCATGCGCTTCTTGAAATTTATGGTAATTAGGCCCAAATAAAACAGGCATCATAAATACTGACGGTTCAAGGATGTTGTGAATACCCGCACCAAAGCCACCGCCTATGTAGGAAATGCTTCCGTATTGGTAAATAGAAGTAAGCATACCCACATTATCAATGATCATTACCCGAGCTTTAGAAGTATCTTCCTTTTCGGATTTTGAAAATTTAATTGCTGTAACATTTAGTTTTTTTATAAATCCATCAATTTGTTCTTGATGAATTTGATGAGGGGCAATAATAAATTTGTAATCCGTTTTAGTTTGATTAATTAATTCAAGCAATAATGCTTCATCTTTTGGCCAAGTGCTACCTGCAATAAGAACAGGTTTGTTTTGTACAAATTTTTCAATAACAGGAATAGGTTTTACAGAAGCTACATTTTGTGCCACTCTATCAAAGCGCGTATCCCCACTTATCATTACATTATTTCTTTCAATAGATTGAAGTAGTTTTTTTGATTCCTCATTTTGTACAAAAAAGAAAGCAATTTTTTTTAATGCATCGGCATAAAATTTTCCATAGCTTTTAAAATAAATTTGATCGGCTCTAAAAATAGATGAAATGCTGTAGATGGGGATTTTATTGTTGTGTAATGCATTAATGTAATGGATCCAAAACTCATATTTAACAAAAATGGCCATTTGAGGTTTTACAATTGCAATAAATTGTTGGGCATTTCTTTTTGTATCGAGAGGCAAATAAAAAATAGATTCGGCTCCGGCATAATTTTTTCTTATTTCATAACCCGAAGGAGAAAAAAAAGTAAGTAAAATTTTATGTTGTGGAAATTGCTGACGCATGCATTCTATTACAGGCCTACCTTGTTCAAATTCACCCAACGAAGCCACATGAAACCAAATAATTTTTGCACTGGGATCAATTGTAGTTTTCAATTTTTCAAAAATATTTTTTCTGCCTTCAATCCATAATTTAGCTTTGGGATTAAAGTGAGATGCTATGCGAATAGCAAGTCCGAAAAGATGTATACTTAAATTATATAAAAACATAAATAAACCACAGAGGCGCAAAGGCACAGAGAAAAATTAATATTGTTTAAAGGTAGTAAAATGATTGAAGCCTTATTTAACTCAATCTATCCTTATAACTTTCATAACCATATTTACGAACAAGCTGAAAAGTATCATTCATTTTCCAGATACCAATGGAAGGAAGATTAACTCCGTTAAAAGTTGTTGTCTTAACCATGGTATAATGAATCATGTCATCAAAAATAATATCATCACCAATATTTATATCTTTTTCAAAAGAGTAGTCCCCAACATAATCACCGGCAAGGCAAGTAAGGCCGCCCATACGATAAGCAGGTTTGTTATTTACTGCATCTGTTGCGCCCCAAATACGAGGTTTATAGGGCATTTCGATACAGTCGGGCATATGGGCTGAAACAGAAACATCAAGAATGACTGCATTTATGCCCTGGCTATTGAATAGATCCATTACTTTAGAACGCAGATAACCGGTTTGCCAAGCAAAGGCACTTCCGGGTTCTAAAATAACTTCAACATTGTATTTCTGTTGAATATTTTTTACCAGGCCAATTAAATGTTCTGTATTATAACCTTCACGTGTCATTAAATGTCCACCTCCCATGTTAAGCCATTTGGCTTGATGAAGCAAGTGCCCAAATTTTTCTTCAACTGCTTTTAAGGTTCTTTCTAAGGCAAAAGAATCGCTTTCACACAACGAATGAAAATGAAGACCATCAATTCCCTGGGGCAACTTCTCTCCTATTTGCTCTGCTGTTACTCCTAATCTTGAACCGGCAATACATGGATTGTATAAATCAGTTGTTACTTCTGAGTATTGTGGGTTGATACGGATGCCGCAAGAAACTTCTTCGCCCTCACCCTTACTCCCTCTCCCTATGGGAGAGGGAAGCTTGGATTTAAATCTTTCCCATTGATTGAGGGAATTAAAAGTAATGTGTTTGGTGTACGACATTAGTTCATCCCATTCGTCTTCTCTATAGGCAGGTGCATACACATGAGCTTTGGTTCCCATTTCTTCAAAACACAAACGGGCTTCGTTTAATGAACTTGATGTGGCTCCTTTTATGTATTCTTTCACAATCGGGAATGCACTAAACATGGAGAATCCTTTTAATGCTAAAATAATGGTACAGCCAGCATTGTCTTTTACTGATTTTATGAGTTCAAGATTTCTGCGAAGTTTTTTTTCTTCGAGAACAAAGCAGGGAGATGGTATTTTTGAGAAATCAATCATGAATTAGGTGTTGGTTGTTCGTTATTAGTTGTTAGAAATATGTTGCTCACATTTTCAACTGTCCAGTTGGTTACTATTTGTAACCGACTAATTTCCTATAAAGGGTGATGCTTATTTAATAATTTTCAGTTGTCCCATTTTTGCGGACAACTGAATCCCATCTTAATTTTGGCTAAAGCCAATTCTTCTATTTTGTTACTCTTTCTCCACGGCCTAAAGGCCATGGCTACTATTCCTCTTTCAATAATCAGATGCAATTAAATAAAATTGATACAATAGCCTCGACCTTCAGGTCGTGGTTTAATTATGAGAATGAGAATTGGCTTTAGCCTAAATAATCTCAAACAAAAGCCAAGCATTTTTTGGAAAACAATCTCCATAAATACTTGGCTTTACATTTTAATTGAATAAAATATTTTATGCTAAAACTTTCTCCACCGGATATTCAAACGGTAGTTTTAAATTGGTTTTTTCGTTCCAAGGTAAACCGTGCTTATTTAACATATCCATAAATGGATCCGGATTAAATTCTTCAACATTGTAAACACCGGCTTTGTTCCAGGTTTTTGTCATCATCATGGCAGCACCAATCATAGCTGGTACGCCTGTTGTATACGAAATAGCTTGTGCTTGCACTTCCTGGTAAGATGCTTTGTGGCTGCAATTGTTCCAAACAAAATAGGTTTTGTCTTGTCCGTCTTTTACTCCTTTAATCATACAACCAATAGAAGTTTCTCCTGAATAGTTTTCTCCCAATGAAGATGGCTCAGGAAGTACTGCTTTTAAAAACTGAAGCGGAACGATTTGCTTTCCTTCGAATAGAACAGGATCGATACGCGTCATGCCTACGTTTTCGAGCACACGTAGGTGCGTTAAATATTCTTGTCCGAAGGTCATCCAAAAACGAGCACGCTTAAGTGTAGGATAATTTTTAACCAATGATTCTAATTCTTCGTGGTACAATAAATAGGATTCTTTATCTCCAATATTTGGATAGGCAACAGGCTGGTGAATTGACATGGCATCAATTTCAATCCATTTCCCATTTTCCCAATATTTTCCTTTTTGAGTAATTTCACGAATATTTATTTCAGGATTAAAATTGGTTGCAAATGCTTTTCCATGTGAACCCGCATTACAATCCACTATATCCAAATAATGCATTTCATCAAAATGATGTTTTTTAGCGTAAGCTGTAAAAACACCTGTAACACCCGGGTCAAAACCACAGCCTAACAGCGCCATAATTCCTTTTGCTTTGAAACGCTCTTGGTAAGCCCATTGCCAGCTGTATTCAAACTTAGCAACATCTTTTGGTTCGTAGTTAGCAGTATCTAAATAATTAACACCTGCTTCTAAGCAAGCATCCATAATAGGAAGATCTTGGTAGGGTAGAGCAACGTTTAAAACTAAATCAGGTTTAAATTTATTGATGAGTTGAACCATCTCAGCTACATTATCTGCATCTACTTTTGCTGTTTGAATACGGTTACCGCCAAATTCTTTGGCAATGGCTTCACACTTTGATACTGTACGGCTGGCTAGCATTATTTCGCTAAAAATTTCAGTATTCATAGCACATTTTTTTGCTACTACATTGCCTACGCCACCGGCACCAATAATTAAAACTTTTCCCATTTTGATTTGATTTTTAAAAGGTTAATTAAAAAAAAGCGATGCAAAGGTAGCAAAAAATTAGAATGTTTTTATTGGATATCAATCGAAAAATAAATTTAGAAAAGAAAGCGTATGGTTTTGTTTATTTTAATGGGAATGAATTCTTTTATATAAAAGTTCAGCCACTACTTTATTGCACAATCCATTTGGGTGATTGTCGTATTTTGAAATTGCATATTTTTTAATATCGTTTGAAGAAATTGCATCACTAACAAATATATAGTTAATAGCATATTTTTTTAATTCAGTAGTTAAAAAATTAAAATCATCATTTTTATCTACGTTATCATTAATTAATATGTAAAACGGAATATTTTTTTCTTTAAATATTTTATTCGTCTTTTTTAATATTTCCAGATATTGTTCTTTATCATCATTTGTAATTTGAATATTATTTATAAGCATTTTATAAAGTAATGATCTTGATTGAACTTCTTTTATCACTCTCGTATAGTAGTATTTACTATAATCAAACGACCCGGTGTATTTTAATTCCCCATCTACCATTTGATAATTAGGCCCTCTTTTATCCCAGTCGGCTTTGCCTGCAGAACGCTTGATATGAGCATAAAGCGCGGAGTATATTGCAATTTTCTTACCTGAATAATTTTTTATATCGTCCGAAACTCTGTATTCAATATTTGCTAACATTTGATGTGGGCCATAGCCATGAAATGCATAATTCAGAATTGCATTTCTGTTACTATCAATTTCGTTATAATAATAAGGTAATGTTTCATTATCATTTAGACCTTCTCCGAAAGCAAATGAACAACCGAAAAATAATATACAATTTTTACTGCTATCGTTACTATTTGGTGTTAATCTGTGATGATTTTTTATGGTATATGAAACATTATATATTGTGTCATTTTTTTCGCACTCAATGGAAGTATATATTCCATCTTTATCCGGACCATAGCCCAATAAAGTATCGGGCTTAAAATAATTGCTAGTATACCCACCACCTCTTTTTAAGCCACTGGTAGAACTGCCATGTAGGCTATTGTAAACTAAGTATCCTTCATAAATAGAAAAGGCCATAAATACAAAAGTTGTCATAACAAAAGAGAAATGAAGAGCTCCGAACTTTAAGTATTTTTTTTTAAAGATTAAACTTATAGTAATGGTATAAAAAAAGATAAATGCATATATCCATACCCATATATATTCATGCAATATTCGTACACTTAATTTTATAGCTAACAAAAATATAAGGGTTATACAAATAAAGAAAATAACTCTTTTCATGTATTGAACTTGGGTAAATTTTTAAAGAAATTTTTTTACTGCAAAAATATGGAAAAAAGGTCAATCATCAATTAAATAAATATATGTCAAAGAATTATACAGAACTTTTATATAATTTTATTGTCTGTAAATAAATTTGTCTATGTTATTTAATTCCATTGATTTTACTATTTTTCTTCCTATTGTGTTCTTTTTTTATTGGTTTGTTTGTAATAAAAATCTATTTCTTCAAAATCTTATATTATTAGTCGCTAGTTATATATTCTATAGTTGGTGGGATTGGCGTTTTCTTTTTCTTTTAATTTTTTCTATTTCATTGGATTATTTTACTGGCATAAAAATTTATGCGTCTACCACATTAAAATCAAGAAAAACTTGGTTAGCTATTAGTGTAATAATTAATGTAGGTTTTTTGGCAGCCTTTAAGTACTATAATTTTTTTATCAATTCTTTTGCAAATATTTTACAATCTATTGGATTTACTGTTCATTATACTACTTTAAGTATAATTATTCCTGTAGGGATTTCATTCTATACTTTTCATGGTTTATCTTATGTGTTCGACATTTTTAATAAAAAAATTAAACCTTCCTATAATTTTATTAATTATTCCTTATTCGTTAGTTTTTTCCCCTTGCTTGTTGCAGGCCCTATTGAAAGGGCAACTCATCTTCTCCCTCAAGTAGAGAAGCCAAGAAAATTTATATACGCAGATGCAGTTGATGGATTTCGACAAATTCTTTGGGGCTTATTTAAGAAAATGGTTATTGCAGATAATTGTGCCATTTATGCAAATTTCATCTTTAATGGTACCGGGCACTATTCTGGTTCAACATTATTGCTCGGTGCTTTATTTTTTACATTTCAAATTTATGGGGATTTTTCAGGCTATTCTGATATAGCAATAGGAACAGCCCGTTTATTTGGATTTTCGTTACTTCGAAATTTTTCATTTCCATATTTTTCAAGAGATATAGCAGAATTTTGGAGGCGCTGGCATATATCGCTCTCATCATGGTTTAAAGATTATTTATACAAGCCTTTGGGTGGCAGTAAAGGCAGCATTTGGAATAGGGTAAGAAATACTTTTGTTATTTTTCTTGTAAGTGGTTTTTGGCATGGAGCTAACTGGACATTTATTTTTTGGGGATTTATTAATGCATGTTATTTTCTACCCTTACTTTTATTTAATAAAAATAGAGACAATACCAATATTGTAGCCGAAGGGAAATTGTTTCCAAGTATTAAAGAAATTTTTCAAATTGGAACTACTTTTTTTCTTATTGTAATTGCCTGGATTTTTTTTCGGTCAAAAAATCTAACAATAGCTTTAAATATCTGTTTTAGCATTTTTAGCGATACATTTAATAAATTGTCATTGATAAAATCTTATAATTTAATATGTGGGGAATGGGGCTATAGAACTCTTTTAACTATTGTATCTACTATTATTTTATTGATGACTGCTGAATGGCTGCAAAGAGATAAACAGCATGCCTTAGAATCTATTGAAAATAAATTTTCACGTCCATTAAGATGGTCTATTTATATGGCACTTCTATTTATAATAGCAGAACATGGGGTTTTAAATAAAACGCAATTTATTTATTTTACTTTTTAACTCTTAATTCGCATGCCATGTCTTAGAACTTTTATTCCCGGAATGGCATATAACAACATCACAAGTTTTCCTTTATAATCAAAATGGGTAGGATGGTACAAGAAAGATTTTACTAAGCTTTTAATCATACTCCATTTTTCGCCTGAATATTGGTAATACATAGCCATTAAGTAATAGCGAGCTCCATATGCTTCGTCTTTTAGGTTTTTAGAAATATGTTTACTAATAGTAATGTTACTGAATATCACATCTAATCCATTTAATTGGTTAATGGCAACATTATTCTTTCTTGCAGTTGAGTTATTATCATGATATACTTCAACTGCAGTATATAGGTTAGTAGGAACAACAGGAAATTGGGCTGCAATTCTGAGCCAAAATTCAAAATCTTCAATAACTAAAATTGCTACGTTTTCATCAAATTTATGCTCCTTTAAAATATTTATGTGCATACATACCTGAGCCGGAATAAGAAAGTTTTGCAATAAGTAAGGCACTATGTGTCCATACTTATTAATGTCTTCTCTTATTCTCTTTTCTAAATGATTATTTCTTTTTGTTAAAATATCAGAAAAGTAAAACGCAATTGGATTTTGTTGTACAAGAATAGTTTGATGTAAAGAAGACAAATGATTGGGTAAAAAATAATCGTCACTATCTAAAAAGCAAATATAAGTTCCTCTTGACTTTTCAATTCCTCTATTCCTTGAAATACTTCTTTCTACATTTTTTTCATTCCGAAAATATTGAAATTTTGTTTCTTTAAAACTTTCAACTATTTCCTTTGTATTATCTGTAGAAGCATCGTCAATAACAATCACTTCCCAATCTGTAAATTCTTGCTGTAAGATGGAATGCAATGAATCAGCAATAATATGTGCTCTATTATAGGTGGGAATTACAATTGAAAAAAAAGGAGCTTGCTTCATTGTATTCTTAATTTTTGGTAGAATAAAATCCGATTGTATATTGCTTCTATTTGTTTATTTCTTGTTTCAAGCGAAAATGATTTTGGCATAGAAAAAATAAAAGGACTTTCTTCGTTTACAATTTCATCAATTGATAAATTGGCAATATGGGTATAAAAATACAAGTATTGCAATGCTAATTGCTGAATGGATTCTGAAATTTTTTGTTTTGTATAATTATAAATGGTATCAATTTTTGATTCCTCATAAATATCTATTGTAAATCCTTTTTTAGAATAATGTGAATGGCCCAAATTAAAAACACAATTACCCAAAGCAGAAAGCTCCATACCAAGAGTTCCATTATATACTACAATAGTGTTTGCATATTCAGCGAGTGTATAAGGATGCCATTTTTCTTCTGATCCCAAACAAATAATGTATTCATTTTCTAATAAATTATTTTCAGCTAAAAATTCTTTAATGGTAAAGTGAGAAGGATTTGACGCACCTTTTTCATCGGGATGACAACGTATCACTAATCGTTTTTTGTTTTTAATGGCTGCTTTTGTAAGGGATAGAATATTGTCGAATATATTGCCGATGGTATTATTTTTTCCCATTGCTGCAGTATCATGTATAACGGGTGCAAAAAATACTACATAAGGTATTTTTGCTAAGACTTCATATTTTTTAATATCATCTACAGATAAGTTTCGTTTTGTTCCTGTTGCATCTTCCGGATTGCCCAACCTGTTTTTCATAAAAACAGACGCTATATCAATCTCTTTTTGGCCAATGTTTTCTTTTACCTTATTCCATAGTTCTCCTGCATCATAATTGGTAGCGGGCATGTTGTATGAAATAAAAAGGCTGTTTTTTTTCATTCCTCTTTCAGTACAATAGAAAGGAATTTTTCTTTTTGAGGCTTCATGAATAAATAGATGTTCCGGATAAAAAGTTCCATTAAAGAATACCATTACATCAGGTTTTATTTGATCAAGTAATTTGTTATAGCGAAGCATTAATCGAACAGCCGATTTTAAATGCAATTGCGTTTCTCCATTTTCAATATTTATTTTTTTTATGTCGCCATTAAAAAAACGCAACAAATAGGGATGACTTAATGCAAGTAAGTCATTTCTTGAATAATTTAATTCTTGTATTTGCATATTTCTATTTACTATTTCATCTGCAATTTTATTCTCATTGCTATTGACAAATTGGTTTAGACTAATAGTTTTGAAATCGGTAAAATCAAATGCATGTATTATTGCTTTACAAACATTACATGCATAAGGTGGGTTTCTAAACTCAAAACTTTGTTGGCTGTTACCACATCTTTCAAGATCGCCTTGACAAGTAACCAAAGTAACTTCATATCCTATTGCTTTTAGAGCATGTGCTAAAATATAGTTATGAATATTATGAACATAAAAATGACCTTTTAAAAGAAATACTAAAGCTTTTTTGCCATTTGCATTAAACTCAAGATTTGATTTTTTGTAATTGGAAATAATCGGATGAATGTCTTTTATAAGTGCAACTATCCTTTCTTTATTTGGATTATTGATGAAAAAATTGGCAATAGTTAAATTTAAAAATGAATGTGGATTTTGAGAAGGATATCTTAAGGCTATTTTATTTAGGGCAATGTTTATGTAATGAGATAAATTTGAAATAGGCATTTTGGTACAAAAAAATCAAGATCAATCATTATTCTTTTTTACATGCTTCATTTAAATCCAATGCAAGTTTATCATAATCCGGTAAATCTTTGCGTAATGCAACAATCATATAATAAGAATATGCAGATATATATTGTTTACCAATAAGGGTGTAATCTCTTTGAAATCTTTCATCTTGAAACAATTCTGTTACACCATTTTTATTGCCCGCTCCATCAGGGGTGTTTGATGACAATAAAAATACATCAGGTTTTCTTTTTTCATATATATAATCTAAAATCCCTTTCTCGTGTTCTGGTCTATCAAGTCGATCAATGGCAAGTTTTGAGATATATGCATCTGTTAAACCTGCTAAATCAATAACCTCTCTCTTTAAATAATAACCTTGTCCTGCGTCTCTAATTAAAACAGAATGATTGGTGTTTTTAAGAATATCCTCAATCTTTATTGTGAAATTTTTATTTAATTCTACCAATACTCCCATGTAATCGTATTGAGCTTTAAGAAACTGTCTAGATTGCCAAGCATATAAATAATAAGGAATCAGTATTGTTAGTGCTAACAAAAATAATTTTGAGGCATAATTTAAGAAAGTATTGATAAATGTTAGATTCAATTCAATAATTAGCAAAAACAATGAGTAAAATAAAATCACTTTAAAGTATATCATTGTAATTAAATAATATCGATTCCATCCCCCACCTGCAGCGGTTGCATTGGTTATACTATAATATGAAAGAACGCATAAGCTAGCTATTAATATAGCTCTCATTGATTTGTTTTGATAAATATAACGGGGTATAAATAAAAGTGGCACTACGTAAAAAAAATCTTTCCCTATAAATTTAATAAAATTGGCATGCATTCTTAATATTGTAAATCCAGCTTTTACATAATAAGGAGTAGGGAAAATATCATGGAAATAATATACTCTCCACCCCATATACAATATAAATGGTACTACAAAAAAAATAGAATAGGATAAAACAAGCTGTTTAATAAATGGCCAATCTTTTAAAAAACTAAGAAAAATCCAAATGAGTAAAATTCCTCCTATCATAGCCCCTTCGGGCCTACATAAAAAGGCAACAAAGCATACTATTGTAAATGTTCTTATAAGCTTTACGTTTTTTTCAATTATTAGCTTAGTTGCCAAGAAAGCCATTAGGGTAGTAAACAATAGAAATAAGGTAGTTTCCATTCCATTGAATGTTTCGAAAAAAATTTCCGGAATTGAAAATGGGATTAAAATAGCTACCATTGCAGCTACTTTCATGCTTTCTTGGGTAACGGTTAATGTTAGTAACTTGTATAGGTAATAAATGGATGTAAATAAAAATATAACATTCAATATCTTAGCAACAACAATCAAGTTTAACTTTAACATAGTTGGAACTATAAACAGTAGAAGATATAAGGGAGATGTTACTGATTCAACGGGGCCATCACTTACATTCCACACTATTCCTTTTCCGGATGCAATATTTTCAGCGAATCTAAAAAAGATGCGCGTATCATCAGTAACGTAATCCCAATAGTTAACAAAAAAAAATGTATAGTATACAAGCCATGCAAAAAATAATACCAGCGGAACATTCAATTTGTTTTTTACTGAATTAAGCATCATAAAACCATGTGTAATTAAATTAAAATATTCACAAATATACATTTTCCTTTCAGAAGGAAACAATAATTATTTTTATTGCTAATAGTTTAATTTCAAGTTTAATTGTGAACATTATTTAAATTTTCGTTTGTAATTCATAATTAATCTATTTACTTTTGAATCCTTTAAATTTCTATGATTCAATCAGTTTGACAGTTTCTTATTGTGTGTAAATTCATTAATTAAAATATGGACCAGGTTAAAAGCTCATTAGTAATAACATCTATTGCCTCTCCCAATGCACCTTTAAAAAAATTCTCAGAAGGTTGTAAACAAAATAACATCGATTATTTTGTTATTGGAGATAAATCATCTCCTACAGATTTTAAATTAGATGGTTGTCAGTTTTATAGTTTGGAAGAACAGCGATCTTTAGATTTTTCTATTGTAGAATATTTACCCGAAAAACATTATTCAAGAAAAAATATTGGCTATTTATTGGCAATAAGTAAAGGTGCAAAAATTATTATTGAGAGTGACGATGATAATCTTCCATTAGAAAATTTTTGGGAAAGTAGAAAAATATATAATGAAGCTTATGTTTTAAAAAATAAAGCATGGTTCAATGTATATAAACATTTTACTGAGAAGAATATTTGGGCAAGAGGTTTGCCATTGGAATATTTGCATTCAGAAGCAATAGACGTAGCATCCTTAAATTATCATGAAGTTTTGTGCCCTATTCAACAAGGTTTAGCTAATGGTAATCCTGATGTTGATGCAATTTATAGACTGGTATTAGAATTACCTGTTACATTCAATAATAGCAAAAGTATAGCATTAGGAAAAGGAAGTTGGCACCCGTTTAATAGTCAAAACACCACTTGGTTTGATCTTGCATTTCCACTTTTGTATTTGCCTACTTATTGCAGTTTTAGAATGACCGACATTTGGAGAAGCTTTGTAGCCCAAAAAATTGCATGGGTAAACGATTGGCATATTTTATATCATCAACCAAATGTTTTTCAAGAAAGAAATGAGCATAATCTGTTAAAAGATTTTGAGCAAGAGGTGCCGGGATATCTATATAATTCAAAAATAACGTTGGCATTAAATCAATTAAATTTAAAAACGGGTACCGAATATATATTAGAAAATTTAATGATATGTTATGATTCTCTTGTAGTAAATGGATTTATCGATAAAAAAGAATTAAAATTAGTTGATGCTTGGATAAGCGATATTAATGAACCTATAAAACAAAGAAACAAACCTATACTTTCTAATTCTTAGATATAAGAAGAAGCTTCTCATCCCTTCTGTAATTGCCATTATTAGTTCCATTAACATTCACATTAAACTTTAAATTTAATTACTTTTGAGGCAACCTAAATAAATTACAATGTTTTATTACAAAAAATGGGCAATTGTTATTCCGATGGCCAATGAAGAGCAAGATTTTAATGTATTTATTGAAATGCTCAATTTTGTTATTAATGAATTGCATCCTGGTAACATATATTTTGTAGTTGACAAAGCATCTAAAGATAGAACTCTTGAACTATGCAAAGCATTATCAGCAAAAGACGAAAGGTATGTTACTGTATGGGCTCCCGAGAATCGTAATGTAGTTGATGCATATATTAAAGGCTTGCGTGTTGCTTACGAAGCAGGCAATGATTTAATTATTGAAATGGATGCAGGCTTATCTCATGATCCACGTGCTATTCCTATGTTTCTTCGTGTATTAAATGAGGGAAATGATTGTGCATTCGGAAGTCGTTTTATTAATGGCGGTTCAATGGGCGATTCTCCTTTTAAGCGTAGATTACTTTCAAAAACCGGAACTGTATTGGCAAATGTATTATTAGGAACAAATTTGTATGATATGACTTCTGGTTTTCAAGGCTTTCATCGTGATGTAGTAGCAAAAATTCTTAATCATAATTTTAAATCAAAAGCCCATTTTTATCAAACCGAATTACGTTACCTATTACGCAATCACAGAACATTTGAAGTCCCCATTCATTATAATGCTCCATCACCACGCGTTTCAGGACATGCAATCAAAAATGCCTATCAAACTTTGTTTTACTATTTTTTATTGAGGATAAGTGGAAAGGCAATGAATTTATAAATTTATGACGAAAAAAGTTATAGTAACAGGAGCTTCCGGCCATATTGGTTATCATGTTGCTTTGCAATTGATCAATTTAGGATATGAAATAACGCTCTTAATCAGAAAAGAAAATCAGAATACGCTTTATTTAAAATCAAAAGGCGCCCGAATTTTTATTGCAGATTTAAAAGTAAGGGAGTCTTATCAAGAGGTGTTAAAAAATACTGATGTATTATTTCATATTGCTTCTGAAAATACTACAGATACCTCTGACGAAAAAAGAGTTATAGAAAATACGTTTGAACTTTCGAAACAGGTAATTGATACTGCAATAGTAAGCAATGTTAAAACCATTATATATACAAGTTCTGTAGTAGTGTTAGGGCGGTCGTCTGATCCAAGTGTATTAATCAATGAAAATAATAAAGCCGTTTATTTAGAAAGTCCGTATGTAAAAGGAAAATTTTTAGCTGAACAATATGTTAAGAAGCTCATACAAGAAAAACAGGTTGATATTCGTAGCATTTATCCATCATGGGTTGTGGGTAATAATGATCTAAAGCAAACTCCTCCGCATAAAATTATTAAAAATTATTTTCAAAAAGGACAGGCTTTTTATTTTAGCGGGGGCATTTCTGTTGCTTCTGTTGATGAAGTTGCAAAGGCACATATTAATGCATGGTTAAAAGGCGATGTCAATGAAAATTATGTAGTTGCCGGAAATAATATTTCATTTAAAGAATTTTACACTGTATTATCAAAATATTCAGGGCATAAGGCTCCTTTCTTATTTATCCCCAAATGGATCATTTATTTTGGTTCTATTGTTGCAAAACTTGTATTGGGAAAAAAATCTCCCATAGATCCCAACTATGTGCAATCGGTAATTGGTAATTATAGTTGGTATAATTCAGAAAAGGCTATAAAAAATTTAGACTATTCTATCCCAAATATTGATTCAATAATACATGACGCTATTATTGAAACTAAAAAAAAAATGCTAGGCATAAATAAATTAGTTCAAGGTAATAATTCAATTAAAAAAATTGAATACAAACAAGATGATGTTCTTTTACTTACCGGTTTCCCCGGATGGCTTGGAAATAGAATGTTAGATGTATTTATCAATGGAGATAGATTTGGTAATAACGCAGTAAATAGAAAAATTAAATTATTAGTTCAACCCCAATTTAAAGGGCTTATTTCACTTCCTTCTAATTTTGAACTTGTATATGGTGATATTATGGATAAAAATAGTTTGAAAGAAGCCTTGAAAGATGTAAAAACAGTTTATCACCTTGCCGGACTTATTTATCCCAAAGAAATTAAGTCTTTACATGAAATTAATTTTATTGGCACAAAAAACTTAGTGGATACTTGCATTGAGCTTGGTGTAAGAAGAATTTTATATATGGGTACGGATAGTATTTGTGGTTATGGAAAAACTAAAAGAATTTTTGATGAACTTACGGTTGAGCACCCTTATAAAAACTATGGTAAATCAAAATATTTAGGAGAAAAATATATTCTTGAGAAAACGGCTGAGAAAAAAATAGACGGCACTTCTCTTAGGGGATTTTGGTTTTTTGGCCCATTTATGCCTGAACGCAATAGGACTTTTTTTGAAATGTTTTACTGGAAGAAACAAATTATATTCGGAAATGGAAAAAATTTCAGAAGCATTTCTCATGTAGATAATACTATTCAGGCCTTTATAAAAGCTGAAAAAAGAAAAGAAACTTTTGGAAAATGGTATTGGATCGGGAATAAAAATCCTAGAACAACTGTTGACCAAATTTATGCTACAATAGCAGAAGCTCTTGGAGTAAATTACAAACCCTTATACATACCCAATTGGATTTGCGAATTATTTAGCCTACTTGATACTATCATTGGAATCACAACCGGAAAACTAAATGCAACCCTACATGCAGCAGGAAAATTTCATAAAGATATTGCAGGGGAAATAAGTGCTGCTCAAAAAGATTTTGATTATTGCCCCGATGTAGAATTTGAAGAAATAAAAAAGGAATTACCTAATTTAATAAACTAATAAGGAATTCCTTTTAACAATACATTCAAGAATTTTCATATTCTAAAATGTTAATCCATCAAGTGCAGATTGCCTTCTATTCCTATTATACCAAGTTTCGATATATTCAAAAATAGAATTTATGTTGATAAAATTTTAATTGTATTGAGATTTATTTCATAATTCCCACCTGGCAGTAGCCGCTGTACATTGCATAGCAAAATCTTTTTTCAAAAATTTAAAATAGCCAACAATTCCAATCATGGCCGCATTATCTGTACAATAAGCCATTTTTGGAATATAAATGTTCCAGTTTTTGAGTTTTCCTTTTTCTTGTAGTTTTTCTCTAATGTATGAATTGGCAGAAACGCCTCCGGCAATAGCAATTTCTTTTATGCCGGTTTGCACAGATGCTTTCTCAACTTTTGCTAAAAGAATTTCTGTAATAGTATGCTGTACCGAAGCGCAAAGATCATTCAAGTTTTTTGAAATAAATGCAGCATCTTTTTTTGTTTCATCTCTCAAAAAATAAAGTATAGATGATTTGAGTCCGCTAAAACTAAAATCTAATCCATCAATTTTGGGATGGGGAAATTTAAATTTTTCGGGATTACCCGTTTTGGCATGCTGGTCAATTAATGGTCCGCCAGGGTAGGGTAGGCCAAGAAGTTTGGCAGTCTTATCAAATGCTTCTCCGGCTGCATCATCAAGTGTTTGTCCAATTAATACTGTTGTGTAATAATCGCTTACTTTTATTATTTGTGTGTGACCGCCCGAAATAGTAAGACAAAGAAAAGGGAAATCCGGACCGTACTCCCTCTCCTTTGGAGTACCTGTCCCGATTTTTCGGGAGGGTTGTGAAGAGGTTTTGATTTGCGCATCCGTAATAAAGTGTGCAAAAATATGCGCTTGCATATGGTTTACCTCTATTAATGGAATTTGCAATGCCAAGGCAAATGCTTTTGCAAAAGAAGAACCCACCAATAAAGATCCTAATAATCCGGGGCCTTTAGTAAAAGCTACTGCCTGTATCATTTCTTTTGTAACACCAGCCTGTTTGAGTGCTTGGTCTACAACCGGAACAATATTTTTTTGATGTTCCCGCGAAGCCAATTCCGGCACCACACCGCCATATTTAAAATGAATATCTTGATTGGCTATGTAATTTGAAAGCACTTCTTCATTACATAATACTGCAGCAGAAGTTTCATCACAAGAAGATTCAATGGCTAATATGTATATTTTAGTTTGATCCATTATTTGTAAATTGTCGTTTAGCTATTGGCTTATAGCGCTAACAGCTAACAGCTAATCTATGAGAAACACAAAGTTATTTATAATTGCCGTACTATTTTTAATCAAGGTATCAAATTCTTTTGCCCAATCTTTAAAGTACGAAGGAAAAGAGTACATCATAAATGGCATCAATATTCCCTGGCATTCATTTGGTTCTGATGTAGGCACACATTACCAATGGGGTGCTTTAAATGATTCTACTTGGTTTGAAAATACTTTTACTGATCTAGAAAATTACGGTGTAAATTGCGCACGCCTTTGGATACATTGTGATGGGCGTACAAGTCCGGAGTTTACCGATAGCGGAGTTGTTTCGGGTTTAGATGCTAATTTTTTTGAAAATTTTGATGATATTTTTTTAAGAGCAGAAAAACATCATATTATGTTAATTCCTTGCCTTTGGTCCTTTGATATGACAAAAGATTATCGCTCCACAGCAGGTAATTATGCAGGCTGGCATGCCGATTTAATTCGTGATACTCTAAAAACAAAAAGCTATATTGATAATGCATTAATACCCATGGTGCAGCATTATGCAAATCAATGCAATCTTTTAGCTTGGGAAATAATAAATGAGCCTGAATGGAGTATGGATATACCCGGTGGAGGAAATACCATACAGCAAGTAAAGGCGAATGAAATGCAGCGTTTTGTTGGCATGCAGGCAGAAGCCATTCATCAATATTCTAATAAAATGGTAACGCTTGGTTCTGCAAGTATCAAATGGAATTCGAATGAAATTACCAATCAAACTTCTGTTGTAGGAAATTACTGGAGTGATTCTGCTTTACAAGTTGCCTATCCACATCCTTTAGCCTATTTAGATTTTTATGAAATACATTATTACGATTGGATGTATGCTTATCATTTCGATCCTTTTGATTTATCTTATCCCCTAAGTTTTTGGAAATTAGATAAGCCTGTTATTATTGGAGAAGCCGGAACAAGTACACAATATACTTCGCAACAAATGTTAGATAATGGAAGCACAAATAAATATGCAGGCGTTTTATTTTGGTCCTATGCAGCTAATGATGGTTATGGCAATTGGGATGATTGCAAAAGTGAATTGTTTAGCTTTTCTGTAGTTCATCATGATAGTATTTATATTACTACTTGCGATACAGCTTCCGAAATTATTTCTAATAAGCAAACAGATGTAGATTTTAAAGTTTATTACAGTGATAATAAAATTTTTATTCAGTATCAGCATATTTCTTTACCTGCTTATTGGGAAATAGTTAATTTAGCCGGACAAAAAATAATGAATGGAGAAATAAAAAATAATGTTGGAACAAAACAAATTGATGTTTTAAATTGGTCTCAAGGATTATATTTTATTGTAATGAATTTCGCCCCCCATTGTTCATTATTCTCTATTCATTGTTCATTAAATTGATAGACAAATGCAGACAGCTATATCCGAAATACTTTTTACTCCTCTAACACTCCCATTAACGGAACCCTTTGGTATTGCAACAGGGGCGCAAGCAAGAGCTGAAAATGTGCTGGTAAAAATAAAACTGGCCAATGGAATTACGGGTATTGGAGAAGCCGCTCCGTTTACTGCCGTAAGTGGAGAAACACAAGCCAGTACTTTAAAAGCATGTAAAAACTTACAAACTGGTTTAATAGGAAAAGATATTCGCAACTGGCTTACAATTGCGCAAGCATTATCGGAAAAAGAATACAATGCTCCTGCCGCACGTTGTGGAATTGAAATGGCTATGCTTGATGCACTGGCAAAAAATTATAATATTCCATTGTATGTTTTTTTGGGTGGAGCGGGTAATGTACTCGAAACCGATATGACCATTACAACGGGCAATATTCAACATGCTGAACAATCTGCAAAAGCAATTTTAAAAAGAGATATTCATTCCATAAAAATAAAAACAGGAGGCTCTAAAATTGAATACGATGTTAAAAGATTAAAAGCAGTGCATAAAGCTGCTCCAAATTCTCCTATTTTAATAGATGGAAATTGTGGCTATACAGCAGCAAGTGCTATTCAATTTATGAAGCTATTAGAGAAAGAAAATATATACCCTGTTTTGTTTGAACAGCCTTTACCCAGAGAAGATTGGGAAGGCATGGCTCAAGTTTCAAAAAGCATTGCTGTACCTATTTGTGCTGATGAATCGGCAAGAGATGCAAAAGATGTATTGAAAATTATTCAAAAAAAGTGCGCTAAGGCAATTAATATAAAATTAATGAAATGCGGCATTGCCGAAGCTCTGAACATGATTGCAATTGCTGAAGCTGCAGGCTTACAACTGATGATTGGCGGTATGGTTGAAAGTATTTTAGCCATGACTTTTTCTGCACATTTGGCTGCCGGCCGTGGATCGTTTAATTTTATTGATTTAGATACGCCTATGTTTATTAAAAAACATCCGTTTATTGGAGGGTTTAAACAAAAAGGTGCAATTTTAACTTTGGATAAAGATAAAGCGGGGCATGGTGTAACAGTCCATCTTTAACCCTTTCCATTGGGAAGGGAATAAAATCCAAGTAAATATTTATCTTTACTAACCTTAAAATACCGTATTAATTTAATCAAGGCATTTAAGTCCTCTCCTCCCGAAACAAGTTCGGGACAAGTTTTGGAGAGGATTTAGGAGAGGCTCTTATGGATATATTAAAACATATTAATCACACAGGCTTAGAAGTAATTCTTTCTTTAACCTTAGCCAATTGGATTGCGCAAATGATAAAAACACTTCGCTTTTTATACAAAAGAAGAGAAGTAAATTTTTCAATTATGTTTGCAACCGGAGGCATGCCTTCTAGCCATAGTTCTACAGTTACGGCATTGGCCACTTCTGTTGGTTTAATAGATGGTTTTGGTTCTACAACATTTGCTGTTGCAGCCTGTATTGCCGGTATTGTAATGTATGATGCCGCTGGCCTCAGGCTTTCTGCCAGTAAGCAAGCTATTGTATTGAATCAAATTATTAGAGAATTATTCTCTCCTGAACATAAATTAAGCAAAGAAAAATTAAAAGAATTTTTAGGACATACCAAAAAAGAAGTAATAGCAGGTGCTTTATTAGGTGTAGCAGTAAGTATGTTAATTAGATATTTGTTTATGCTAATGTAGTGGAGAATATACTGAGAACTATTGAACCAAATTTGATTTAGCAATCATTAAAGCTTCTTGTACAGTAATTCTCTTACCTTGATTATAAGCTGTAACAAAAGGGCCTTTTATGCCATAGTCTGTATTTACAGCAACACGTTTTGTTTTTGCATCAGCATAAGTGGTATAACCGCCAACTGTATATTTATACCATCCTTCGTGGGTTTCTGAAAAAATATCTTCAGCAACTTTATATTTCTTTTTAAAATAATCATTATCAACAGAAGTTTTAATAGCAGCTATTTGCACACGATAATTAAGCCCTTTTATGGGTTCTGGAGTTTTACTTATCATGGCTGCAGAGCTAGAGCTTTTTGAAGCATTTGCTTGCTCATTACTTGCTTGCTCTTGTTTTTTATTTTCTTCTTCTTTTTGTTTGGCCTCAGCATCTGCTTTCATTTTTGCATCTGCCTCTTCTTGTTGCTGCTGTTTTTCTTTCTCTGCTTTTATGCGAGCTTCCTCATCAGCTTTTGCTTGTGCCGCTATTTTAGCCTCTTCATCTGCTTTTTTTTGAGCCTCTGCTGCTTCTTGTAAACGAGTGTCGTCTTCTTGTTTCTTTTTTGTTTCAGCAGAGGTTTGGTCTGCTTGTTGTTTTTGAGCTTGTTCCTCTGCAGCTCTTTGGGCCTCTTCTGCTTTTTGCTCAGCCTCTTTTTTTGCTTGTTCTTCGTCCTGTATTTTTTTTAGAGAGTCGGCTATTGCTTGATCTTTTGCAGCTTTTTCGTCTGCCAATTGTTGTTCGGTTTTAGTATTGGTAGGTGGGTTTTCTTGACCTTTAAATGTCATATCGCTATTACTCACTTCATCGGTGCTTACTGTTATTGAACTAGAAGCGATTTCCTGTTTTATGGTTTCATTGTTTACTACATAAAAAAAGCTTCCTTCAATTTTATAGGTACCGGATACCTCATCGCCTACTTTTACCTTATAGGAGATTGTAAATTCTGGATCGGCAGATAATGACATCCATAAAAATTTTACTTTTTGGTCGGCAAATGAAAAAATAGCACTTTGGGTTTCCATTGGTTCAGCTGTAAAACCTGTTGGTAGTAATTCTTGTATTTTTGCAAAGCCTGTAAGATCTCCTTTTTTTACTTTAATCTTAACTGTAAAAATATCACCGGGCATAGCTGTTGTAGGGGCTTCTCTTTCACAAGTAATGCTCTCTGTTGTATTTTCTTCAAGAGGATTAATATCTAAAACTTTTGCAGTAGTAAGAATTTTTTCTCTTTTATTGTGGTTAATAAAAGAAAATGCGGCACTTAAGTTTACTTTGCCTTTAAAATATTTATTCACCAATACTTTATAGGTAAGTACTAAATTTTTTTCTTTAGGAAGTTGTACCCAATTGATATTTACAAACTGGTCGGTAAAAGAAAAATTTCCATTTGAAGCATCTACTAATTCAGCAGAAAGGCCATGAGGAAGCTGTAAAGAATAATTGGCATACCCATCAAGATTGCCTTTGGCAATGTTTACTTTAACTAAAAATGCTGTACCTGAGTATATGTTGTCGGGTATTTCTTGAAAAATATCAATACCATCACTTACAAAAAGGCGACTGGTAAACAGGCCTATAAGGCTGAATAATAGTAAGATTTGTTTTATCATAGTTAATAGGTTTATAGTGAGAATAAGCCCAATAAACATTTATAAACAAATCTAGACCAGAATTCAATTGGTTTTAAGGAGGTAGTATTCAATATATGAACAAGTGAATGTTAAAAACAAAAGCACCACATCAATAAAGATGTAGTGCTTCTTTTTTTATTTCAAATGTACTTTTTTAAAAAAGTAGGGAAAGAACCTTATTTATTTTCCCGAAAAATATTTTACCATTTTATTTAAGTCTTCGGCTTTTTTTCCGGTGTTGCCATCAAAGAAAGAATCAACGGCAGCATTTACTTCTTGTGGAGTAATTACTCCATCTTTATTAGCATCAACATATTTATATTCATCGGTTACGGCTTCAGTAGTAAATACTTTTGCCGTAATGTTTGACGTTTTAGTATCGTCAGAAGTTCTTGTTTTATCTAAATCGAAACGGTAGCTTGGGCGCCATTTGTATAAATCATCTCTTGGTGTTGCAAGAGAATCATTGTATTCTTGAAGCAATTTATCATCTTTAACGGTCATTCCATTACCGTCAACCTGAGCTCCTTTTACTGTGTTTTTTTCTTTGTCTTGGTAATTAGGAATACCATCTTGGTCATCATCAACCGGACATCCTTTTGCATCAACTGCAGCACCATGAGGAGTGCCACCACATTTATCATCTAAATCTTTTACACCATCTTTATCCGAATCAACAATATCAACTATTTGATTAAAATCAGTTTTAGCAAATGGTGAAGTATCGGGTAATTTAGGTGTTTTAGCTAAAATATTATACCTGAAAGATATTTGAGAATACAAATAAGCATCTTTTCCTCCTGTTGCTACATTATCAATATCATCACTCATGGTAATATGATAAGTCGCTTTTATATCGGATTCAAATTTATTTGAGAATTTAACCTTAATGCCAAAAGTTAAAGGAAAAACAAGTGTTCCATGGCTATAGCTATTGTTGCTATCTAAAGAAGTTTCATAAATATAATCTCTATGAAGAATGCTTCCATTTTGAGGATTATCAACATCAAATGCTTGATCGCGAATTGATCCATCTGCCCAATAATAATATTGAGTTCCATTTTCTAATCTAAAATCGCCCATAGGGTTAAACATCATGTATCCTACACCAGCAGAAACAAAAGCAGATGTTTTAGTTTTTCTCCAACCCTTTTCTCTATTATCTAAGTGAAAAACAAAATTGGCACTGGCTTGTGTTACACTTGATTCAAAATTAAGATTGCTTGTTAATGAATGTTCATTTTGAGATAATTTACCAAAAAGAAGATCGGCTGATGCTCCCAAATGTTTTCCAAAACGTTGTTCCACATTTACATCTAGTCCCATTCTGAAATTACTCATTTCATATATTTCAGCTCCTTTATTAATGTCTCCATAAAAAGTCATTAAGCCTATTCCCAAACCAATGGATGGTTTTTTGTGAACATAAATAGGTTCAATTGGCTCGGTTGATACAGGAGTTGTAACTTTAGTATCTTTTGCTGTGGTAGTTGTAGACACACTTTGTGTGGCTTCTTTTTTTGTTTTATCGGAATCTGACGCTTTAATAGCATTGCCCTCTTGAGAAAAAGATGAAACAGAAACGCCTGCAAGAAATGTAATTGTGAGGAGGTAATTTTTTATCATAACCTTGATTTTTTTAAAATGGAATGCAAATATACAAATCCTATATTAGTAAAACAATTAACTATTACTGATTGATTGATCATTAATCAGATAAATTATTATAAGGGGTATTCTTAAGATTTAAAATTAGGGTACTTTTTTAAAGATACATTATATGGGGCTATAAAATCAAATACACTTTTTTTTGAAAATCAGTTTGTATAACCTAAACTAGTAGGGTTTAATGTGGTGGTTACCAGTTTTGTTTTGCTTTAATGTAATTAAATTGGTGTGAAAATGATTTTTAGACTGGGCTCAAAATTGTACTTTCGAGTAATTTTAAGTATCAAATAATAACCCATTCAATGACAGAATATGCTATTATAGTAGCTGGAGGCAAAGGACTTAGATTTGGTAGCGATTTGCCGAAGCAGTTTATTATGCTTAAAAATAGGCCTGTTTTAATGCATGCCATAAAGGCATTTAATGACTATAATGCAGATTGCAAAGTTTTAGTTTGTTTGCCTCAAGATCATATTTCTTTTTGGAACACCCTCTGTAAAGAACATCAATTTGATATTGCCCATAAATTGGTTTTTGGGGGTGAAACGAGATTTCATTCAGTAAAAAATGGACTGGATGCTATCAACGAATCCGATGGCCTTGTTGCCATTCATGATGGTGTAAGACCGCTCATTAGACCTACATTAATTTCAACTTTGTTTCAAGAAGCTGAGAAATATAATGCTGCGGTACCCTGTATTACTTTGGCTGACTCTATAAGAAAAATTGAGAGGAACCATTCTATAGCAGTAGATCGCTCCTTATATAGGGCTATTCAAACTCCTCAGTGTTTTAATTTGAGATTATTAAAACAAGCCTATCAAAAACCATATAGTAATTTATTTACGGATGATGCAAGTGTTTTTGAAATGCTTGGACACAACATTCATTTAGTAGAAGGAGACAAAAGAAATATAAAAATTACTACAGTTGAAGATTTAAAGATAGCTGAAACGTTTATCTTATAAATCTCCATTTATTTTATAGATATATGTAATCATTCAACAATAACTTTTACCCATTAATTTTGTTTTGTTGAATTACTAATAAATGTATCACGATCTGCCATAATATAAAAGCAGATATGCCAGTGAAATCTACATTTTGAATTACTTAGTTTTCCTTAAAACTTTCCTCTCAATAAATTATTTCTTCAACTAATTTTGCTTTTCAAGCATTGTAGAAATAATTACATTATACAACCCCTCAAAAAATGACTCAAAACAAACAAGTACACATTTGGATAGAACTTAAAAACAACACCATCAATTTTTACGAATACCTAAGTGAAAGATATAATATAGATGCAATCGAATCAGTACCAATAAACACAAATTCAAAAATCATTACTTCATTAAATTGTAGTTATGCATTTGCCTGGAAAGAAAAGGCTAGTGAACTAATTATTCAACTTATAAGTAGGCTAGGGATTAAACAAGAAGACTTAGAGTATTATTATTGTTACTATGACAAAGCGGATATTAAATATACTCCGGGCTTTGTTCCTCAGCTTAACAATATTTTATATGTAGGTGCAATAGAATTTAATACAAAAAATGAAGATTATATTATTTCACAAGAAATTGAAAAATTGCTGTACAAAAAAGATGGAGAACAAGAAATAATAAAATTAATAGAGGTTAAAAAGTTACCTATTAATTTTATTCTATTTGATTCAAATGGCCCTAGTGGCCGTTCTTTATTGCATTTAGCATTAGAGAGAAAAAATTACAAATTTGTTCAATTGCTAATTGAAAAAGGTATTGACCTAAATTATACCCCCAATGCTAATTTATATCCGCATGTAGCCTCTGCTCTATTTAGCTGTAGCGACATTAAAAGTTTACGGTTATTAATTGATGCAGGCGTAAATCTTACTACAATATTTAAAGGCAAAAATGTTATATCCTATTTTAGTTGTTTTGGAGATAGTACATTCGACATCATTAATTTACTATTGGACCATGGTATCATTCCCAATATTGGTATAGATGCAAAAAAGAAAACAGATTTTCATCGTGATTATTTAAATTGTAATCACATTCCACTAATTGAATTATATGTTAAATATGGTCTTAATATTAACCAAAAAGACAGTTCAGGTAAAACCATTTTAGATTATGCCGAAATATCACATGCAACTGAAGGAAAAAAGGAATTAATCCAATTTTTATATTCTATTGGAGCAGAAAATGGCGAAAGAGATTTATTTAATGCGATACTATTTTTTGAAAATAAAAAAGTTGAACAATTATTAATTGAGGGCTCAAATCCTAATTCTATAAATGAAAGAAAAGAATCACCACTAACAATTGCTGTAGAAAACTTAAATATAGATGCATTAAAACTACTAGTAAAATACGGAGCCAATACAAGTGATAAAAAACTTCTAGCAGAACTTGCCAAAAAAAGCTATATAAATAAGGGCAACAAAGAAATTATAGAATACCTACTTCAATTTATAGATGATGGGAGTATTATTTTGAATAACAATGGCAAAAACTTTTTTATTACCAAGAGTATTGTAAGAAAAGAGTTTGATCTTACCAAGTTATTGATAAAAAAAGGTATTTCATTAACAACGCAAGACGATCAAGGCCTTACACCTCTTTATCGAGCAATTAGCGGAAATAATATAGAAGGCGTTCAATTTATTTTAAATGAAATAGGCCTTGCTAAAACGGATAATTTTGATACTTATCCTGCTATAACTTACGCATGTAACTATGGCCAAGTTGAAATCTTAAAATTATTAATGAATCAAAAAGAATATGAACACAATAATCTTTATCTAATAAGAAAAGCAAGTGAAGCATATTATAAGCATCCTCAAACAAGTAAATTTTTAGTAGACCAAATTTCTGATTTAAGCACAATAGATTACTTCTCCAACATTAATTCTATTATAAAGGATGCTATTTCTAGCAACGATTTTGAAATGCTATATCTATTAATAAATAAGAACGTAAAGCTAAACCAAGAGAAAATTAGTGGGGAGGTACTTTACCATGCCATTGTAAAACAAAATAAAACGGCTCTAAAATTATTATTAGAAAACGGGGCAGATATTAATTCTTTAAGTCCTACCGAAGTCAAAGTATCCTTATTAGAGTTTGTAAAAAAGGAAGAATATAGAGAATTGGAAACGATAATTAAGGATTATCAATTAGAAAAAAATTAAATGAATTAGAGTTATACAACTACAATCAAATGTCAAACAATCAATTTTATGGACAAACAATTCTTATTTACGATAATTTTAATGGTTTGCAGAATTTGTTCTGCTCAAAATTTTATAAATGCATCAGTAGAAAATTGGGGAATTAGTGGAACTTGTGATATAAATATTCCTCCGGACAGTTGGACAAATTACTCAAATGGAGGTATTGGACCAGAAGAGGTAAATCTTTCAATATGCCCTACAACTTTACCTGCATTAGCCTCTAATGGAAATACTTACGCAAGAATGTACTCTGGAACAAATTTAACTGGGGAAGGAATGTTTCAAGATATATCCGGATTTAATTTAGGTAACAATTATCAAATTACTTTTGATTATTCTGGGACAAATTACATTGGTCCTTATGTGGGCCAAATTCAATTTCATCTATTTATTGACGATGTAGACGTAAATCAAACTCCAATTTTTCAATCAACTGATACAACTTGGAACCCTCAGGCATTTAATTTTACTGCAATCAAAACCAAACATAAAATTGGAGTTAGACTATATACATTATCTGGTATCGGAAATGGGGCGATTGATAATTTTAATTTGAGTACTACTATCACTACAAAAATTGAAAACGATATCTTTCAATCTATAATTTCTGTTTTCCCAAACCCAAACAATGGAAACTTTACAGTAGAATCAACAATTGAAGGTGAATATTTTCTTATAAATAGCCTTGGGCAGGAAATGCAAACATTTAATTTATCTGCTCAAAATAATTTTACAGTTCAAGTAGATGGGTTAAATGCAGGTATGTATTTTCTTAAATCAAAAAATACAACATTAGATATTAGACAAACAATAATTATTAACTTTTAAATTAAATTACCATGGAAACAAATTTAGTAACTGAAAATGAACAAAAAGTTCAACAAGAAAATAGAATAAATATGGATCAAGTCATTATTCATCTCCCTAGATTATCAGCTAATCATACAGATGCCATTAATGGTCTTGATGTAAAAGATCTTTTTGAAAATAACATTGAAGAAAATGCTAAATATTTTTTGCCTTTAGTTAGTGTAGATTTAAAATACATCAACCCGAATTGGAATGGCAAGGTGCATTTTATTTATAATGAGATAGAAGACGATACAAACATCATAGGTAAATTTAAAGAAAACGGACTTCATCAAGCTGTATCTTTTAAATTAACAAAGGATAACAAATACATATACGAAGGCACTTACAATTTTGCTTATGGCAATGGATTTGTAAATGATGGTGGAGTAAATGTCATTAAAGGTGGTGTAGAACTTTATCCGGTGAAAATATCAACTATGAATAATGTAGGAGAGGGAATGAATGACTTTGCAGAGGCTTATGAATGGAAAAAAATATTCGAAAAAATAGTTGATGAATTAAATTCAAAAAATAATTATTCAAATAGAAATGGAAGATTTAATGGCTGCTATATTGGGCACAAAGCCACTTGGACTCAAAGTCCCGAAACACCATTAAATCCGGATGGAAAAGAAATGCATTTTATTGGTAAAATTTATGCAACTAATTGGTGCGATGGGGTTGACTGGACTTACTTTTTATTTTACTGCCCTGAGCATAATATTGTAACACAAATTTCACAGTTTACCTAATTAAATAAATAGTGTTCGACTAAAGTTTTTCTTTGGGATATCTATCCTGAAAAATAAATTTTAGTCGGACAATATCTAAAAACTATGACAACTAACCAACAAATTATAGAATTTGAAATTATTGGCGCTTATAAATACACGCCAACAAAAAAATCTATTTCTGCTGCTTGCAAATACTTTTGGCAGGAACTAATAATGGTGTTTTTTTATCAGTTAATGATGGAGATACATGGACTAGTCTAAATATAGGGCTTCCAGAAACTAGAGGATTTACAAATATTGATTGTATCGGAACAAACGAAACTTCAATTTTTGCCGGATTACGTACAGGAGAAGCATTAAATATTTGTGGATTATGGCAATTTCCTTTAAACGCAATTGAAGTAATTAGTACCTGATAATTTAAACACGAAAGTATTATAGAATTAACTATGAACTGGATTATGCTGAAATAAAAACAGGATTCGAATTAAAAGGAAATATGGAACAAGAAAATATTTTTACTGCAATTACTAAAGGAGACAATAAAAAAGTTGAGCAATATTTAATTGAAGGAACTGACCCTAATTCAAAAGATTTGAATAATGTATTGGCTGATAGGCTAGCCTTAGAATATAAAAACTTAGATGCTTTTAAATTATTGCTTAAATATGGCTGTGATTTAAAATATGAAACAACCTATTTAGCCTATTTTGCTTATGATCTTTATGTTTTTGGAGATGGAGGCATAGATATAGAAATTGCCGATTATCTATTTCAAGCAATTGAAAACAATAATATACAGGCAGTAAAAATACTCCTAGAAAACGGAGCAGATATTAACACAAAAACTATTAACGGAATACCCTTAATAGAATTTGTAAAAACAGTCGGGTACACTGAAATAGAAAAAATAATTATGAATTATCAAGTTGTGAATAAAGAAATTTAATTATAAATTTTCAATTCAAATTTTTATTTTAATTATTCAGTAGCAACTCCTTTGCATTTTCCAAAGCGGCAGCAGATAAATTTTCGCCACTTAACATGCGTGCAATTTCGTTTAATTGTTCTTCTGTACTTAATTTTTTAATAGATGAGGTGGTAGATTTTTTATCAGTAAGCTTATAAACAAAATAATGGTTATTGGCTTTGCTGGCTATTTGTGGCAAATGGGTAATACAAATTACTTGCATTTGCTTAGTCATTTCTCGTATTAGCTTACCCATTTTATCGGCAGTTTCGCCTGAAATACCGGTATCAATTTCATCAAAAATAATGGTAGGCATTGATTTAGATGTTGCCAATATAGATTTTATGGCAAGCATTAATCGCGACATTTCCCCTCCTGATGCAACTTGATGAATTTCTCTATGAATACTGCCTTTGTTAGCAGAAAAAAGAAAGGATATTTTATCAAATCCGGTTGAAGTAAATTTGCCATCTTCGGTTGTTTCTTGACTAATTTTTAATTCGCTGTTAGGCATGCCAAGCAGGGCAAGAATTTCTTTTACTTTCTTTTCACAATGAGGAATTACTTTTTTTCTATTCTGAGATAATTTATGCGCCCATTCTTTTAATTGATTTTCTTGTGCGCCTAATTTTGATTGTAATTCTGAAATTTGATTTTCTAATGAAGAAGCATTATTTAATTTTGCTTCTAAAGAATTTTTAATGGTAATAAGCTCATCAATGGTATTTGCTTGATGTTTGTGTTGCAAGCCATAAATAATATCAAGCCTTTGGTTAATGGCTTCTATTCGGTTAGTGTCATACAATACTTTTTCTTCAATAGTAGCTAACTCAGCAGAAACATCTCTTAATTCAATGGTAAGGCTTTCTATGCGTTTGAATATTTCTTCAAGTCCGGCATGATATGCACTAACTGATTTTATGGATTTACTAATGGTGCTAATTTCACTTATTAAATTAGTATCTCCATTTTCAATTGTATTACAAGCTTGTGTAAGTTTTAATTTTATTTCTTCGGCATTGGTCATGGTTTTTACTTCTTGTTCCAATGCTTCTTGTTCTGCAGGTTTTAAATTAGCTTCATCTAATTCCGTAAATTGAAATTTAAAATAATCGTAATCCTTTTTTATTTGTTTTTCTTGTTCAATCAGTTCTCGTAATTGTTCTTGTATTTGTTTGTATAACTTAAATCCCCATGTATATTCTTGTAATAAATCTTGATGATTGGCAATAGCATCTATTACAGAAAGTTGAAAAGTAGAGGTGTTTAGTTCTAAGGTTTGATGCTGTGAATGTATATCAATCAAAGAAAATCCTAATTCTTTTAATTGACTTAATGAAGCAGGGGTATCATTAATAAATGCTCGTGATTTACCATTGGGTAAAATTTCTCTGCGAATGATAGTTTGGTCATCATAATCAAGATTTTCTTTTTCAAAAAAATCTTGAAGCTTGTATTGATTAATTTGAAAACTACCCTCAACAATACATTTTTGCTCTAGATTTTTTAATGATTTTACATCTGCTCGTTGACCAGTTAATAGTGCCAATGCCCCTAATACAATTGATTTTCCGGCACCGGTTTCTCCTGTAATTATAGACAAGCCTTTTTCAAGATCAATATCGAGTTGCTCAATGAGAGCATAGTTTTGTATGGTTAAATGTTTTAGCATATACCTCTCCCTAACCCTCTCCGAAGGAGAGGGAACTGGTTTTTTATAGCAAATTTAGCAATATTATAAATTATTTCTTAAGCTTTATTTTCATTCTATCTGTAAAATTACATATTTCCTTACAAGTTGCAGAGGCCAAACCCTCTCCCCTTTGGGGAGAGCTGGAGAGGGGTTATAAACTATCCAAGGCACTACAACTATATTCAACAGGAGTATAAGTATCGTCATATAATACAGAACTATTGGTAAGATTTTCAACTTTTACTTCTGTACTTACATCAAATAATTCATCGCAATCGCTACCGTCTCCAAAATCAAAACTAAGAGTTGTAGTAGTTTTTAAATTATACGAATAAGAAACTCCTTTATAAGAAAATGTTGTATCAGAGGTAACCGCTGATGAAGCCTCAAACGTGCCGCCAATAAAAATACAATCATCAATGCAATCTATTTTTGTAATAAGATCAGAAGTAGTAGCAACAGAATATGTATCTCCATTAATAGCGGTAATAGAGCCGGAAAGATTTAAATCCATTTCATCATCTGAAATATCAGTAGGTGTAGTGAGTCCTGTAATGGTGTATGTACCTTGCACATTCCAACTAATGGTACCTCCGTTATTGGGATAAATTAAAGAAGCATTTTCTGCCTTATACCCCACTTTTAAAATACCGGTTATTGTAACATAATCTTCGGCCCAAAAATAACGAGTGCCGGTAACCATTGTATCCCCTATATAATAATTATCAAAGGTTACAATGATGCTATCTCCATCTGAATGGGTTTTCCAAAAGCCTGTAAATTTTGCCATTATTTTTCCTTTTCGAGTTTTTCCATCAAAACATTCACAGCCATTTGTGCCAAAATCGATGGTTAATGTTTTAGGCCAAATATTTGGGCCTTGGCTATCAAGAGAAATACTTGCACAGCTAGGAATTGTTGTAGAATCATTTGAATTGGTTTTATTACTTAAATCATCTGACTCTCCTTCTCCGGCAACAAAAGTATAAATAGTCATATCTTCTGTTATGCCTGATGTACTTCCCGTTATTGAATTTGCTTGGCTTTGGCTTCCATTGTAATATTCACAAGTTCCATCATCTTCGGTAGCTTCTGAATTATAATTTAAAGAAGTGGAATCAGTACATCCTTTTACTTTCTTTTTGCAAGAAGTGTAAACTAAGCCAATTGATAATAAAATAATAAGTGTAAGGAATAAATTTTTCATAGCATTTTTTTTTAGGTTAAGAAGAAGTATAAATATGTGATTTATATCGGGGAAAAGCAAATGGTCCTCACCCCAACCCTCTCCCTTTGGGAGAGGGAGGAGTTTTATCTAAAATCTTGCAAATATTCTATCGCTTGCGGACCTAAATTAAAAAGCAAATCAATAATACTTAGGTTGGGAAGAAAACCAAATTTATTTCCAAAGACTTGCTGGTAGGCCCCCCCCCCCAGCCTCTCGAAATAAGTTTGAAACAGGCTCTCTCCCTTTGGAGAGGGAATTAAAAACAACTTTAGGATGAAATGCTTCTCGAAAATCATCCAGACCATCTGAGTTTGCTACATAAGATGAGGGAAGTTGAACATTAGTTTTTGCACCGAATAAATCTAATGTTTTTTCCATAATAGTTTGTGTAAATTTCATTATTTCTATGTTTGCAACATAAGAAGATGTCAGTTGAAAATTAATTTTCACACCAAGCAATTCTACTATTTTTTCTTGAATGGCTTGATTAAATTCCAATAAAAATTCAAAACGTTTTTCATAAAAGGGAAGTAAATCACTTTCATAGAATTCAAAATAAGGAGATTTTCTATAAGCAGATTCTAATGTTTTCCAATGCAACAATTGCCAGTCATAATCATAAGCAATAAGCACATCTTTTATGGGCGTATGATTTTTATAGCGCACAGGAATAATAATAGGATGCAAACCATTTGGGCCATAAATATTAGCACGGTTACGATAGGTTTGTTTGCGGAAGTGTTCGTATTGTTCTACTATTGCTTCCCTCTTTTGTATTAGCAAAGAATAATAATTTATTGGCGCTAAATAACAAGTAGATAATAATATATTTTTATGATCCGATGACATACAATAATTGAATTTTACTGAAAAAAATCAAAGATAATGCTAATGGATATATTTTAGGCTCTTGTTAGTGTTTTTTCAAAAAATGGACATCTTAAAATTTAATTATTTTATTCTTCCAATAATCTCTTTAATTCTTTTAATGCAGCTTGATTATGGGGTAAATTAACAGAATGTAATATTTGTTGTTTCTCTTTTGAGGTTAAATGCCAACTCAAGGAAATTTTATTGGGCACTTTATTGGGTAATTCAAAGGTTAGTACTTGAACACGCCCATTAAACCATAAACTTGCGTATTGAATCAATTGATCGTTTGTAAAATCTTGTATGTTGAACATGTTGTCATAAATACTTCCAAGGGGTGTTACCAATTTATCAAAAGTACTTGGGATAGGAGTATCATCAATATCTAATCTTTTATTCCTATCCATAATTTGTAAAATAACCACTCCACTAGTATTCAGTGTTATCCAATCACGAAAAGAATAAAGATATTTAATGGTAGTTTTTAAACCATAATTATCTCTTAAACCGGCATCCATTACTTGCATTACTGGTTCACTTGGTAAATTTACATTAGGGGTAATATAGGGGAAAGTTGAATTCATGCGCAATGCAGTAGTAAATTTCATATTTTCTGCATCTTGATCTTTAAAGAATCGTAAAAACTCAATTTCTTCCATATTAATATCGGCAGATATTTGCTGTTTAGGCAATGGATTAGTAAGGTAAGATGCTGCTGTTGATGAAATAATTAGCCTTCTGCCATCATTAACAATCGTAGGAGATACTACCATCATAGGGATTTTTGCATCTGCTTCTGGGCCTTGATAATCTTTTAAAGATTTATCCATTACAAACTCCGTATTTTTATTCAATTGATTTTCGAAAGCATAAGCACGGTCTTTGGGATAAGAATAGTGCCCAATTTCTACATTTTGAAATCCTACAAAAAAATCATGAATGGCTAAACTAAATGCTACCGGGTTTAAAATATCTTTTGAAATATTGGTTGAATATTTAGAGTCGTATAAATTGTCTATTTTACCTTGATCCTTTTCTAAACCCAATTCTCTAAAATAACTGGCACCAATCATTCCTCCCGAAGCTCCTGTAATTAATTCGGTATGTTTAAATAATTGTCCGTTGGTAGCACTATCTGCCACTTGTAGGGTTTTAAATGTCCAAAGAGCAGAACGCAAGCCTCCTCCGCTCGTGTTTACAATTACCATCAAGGGTTTCTCAGAAATATTAGTAGGATCTTGATTCTTTGCTTTCCACTTGTTTAAAATTTCGATACCTGTTTCAAGATCTTGATTGGTCATGTTCATATTTTCATTTACAGCATTAAGCGAATCAAGTTGATACATGGCTTTTTTTCCGGTATAATTAAGTCCATAAGCTTTATCCGTTGAATTAAAAAATTCATACTTAGAAAGACAATTCATGGAGAGTAGAATGATTATAAATACTAAACTCGACCATCCTTTTGTCCAAGATTGAATAGCACTTACAATCATTAAAAACATAGTAAATATCATCAACACACTTGCTCCGGCAGGTAAATTAAAGGCTTCAAAACCTCTCAAAAAAGAAAGTGCTAAAATGGACAAAAATAAAACGATTTGAAACTTAGCAGCATTGTAATGATTTTGATTCATTACTTTTTTTAAAATATCTTCTTCATAATGCTCATAACCTCTTGCCAATCTTATTTTATGGATGTTGCTTAAGTAAGTTTCAATATGCCATTGCCTGGTTTTAAGTTGAGAAGTATCAATAGCTTTCCAAGGAGATCCCTTAGGAACTTCTTCATGCGTATCATCATCATGCTTACTTAATAAGGTTTTGTCTTCAGGGTTTACACTAACGCCAAATAAATGAAATACGTTTTTATTGGTTGAAAAGAAATACACATAAGAGATTGCTAGAAATAAAAACATCCCCACTAAAATACCCGAGCTTTCAAGTAAGATTTCTGAGATGGATTTAAATTCATATTTAGATTGAAATAGAATAATTTGAGAATAATATACGATTAAAAAAATAGCAGGTACTATAAAATTATTGAGACTATATTTTAAAAATGGCCTATTAACAGTGGCAATAAAGGGAAAATGATATGAATTTCGGAGGTAACTGGCAATGTTAAAAGCCATAATAAATCCTCCAAGTGCACATCCTAAAATAAAATAAGACCAAAAGCCAACATCATTTAAATACTCCGGATCTAAAAATAAATAAGGTAAACCGTATTTAACAGAGAGGTTTCCGGTAACAAAGCCAAACAAAATAAGCCAAAATGTTAGCAACAAGTGATTGTTTCTGATCAATACAACAATCAGTTGAAAAGGAAAAAAGAAAATTAACCTTCTTAAATGTGGATATTTTAGGTAAAGAAATCTCATTTAAAAGTGTTCATAAGTCTTGATTTTATGTGTTTATACATTCTTATTACGTGTATAAGATAGTTAAAGGTTACAAAAACCAGAAAATAAGTGCCGATTTATATCATTTTGAACATTTTTCATGTGTACGTAATTTGATTTTAAATGTCACATGGTATACGCCATGATAGGCTTATTAGTGATTGTGTAATAGTTTACAGATGGCTATTTCACGTTTTTATATGTCGGATCAATGTATTATCTTTGCAGGATGCTTAAGTTAACAACCATTTTCTGGCAAATTATTGTCGTGCTACTACTATTGTCTTCTTGTAGCAAAAAATTGGTTACAACTAATTTTTCCATTACTAATGAAACAGATCTCAGTAAGCATCTTGACGGTGATGGTAAACATGTGCGGTATCAAAAATTGCTAAAAAGTACCGATTATGAATTAAAGTACGATAGGGCAATTATTTATTATGATAAAAAAGATTATTATAGGGCACTTCCTCTTTTTGAAGAATTATTAAATATTTATAAAGGAACCACTAAAGCCCAAGAGATTTATTATTACTATGCTTATTGTCATTACGGTATGGGTGATTATCTTTTGTCTTCTTATCATTTTAAAAATTATACAAGCACTTTTCCGAAAGGCATACATGCTGAAGAATGCCAGTTTATGAATGCCTATTGTTATTATCGTCAATCTCCTGAACCAAGTTTAGATCAGGAAACTACTTTAAAAGCAATAAACGAATTTCAATTGTTTGCCAATTTATATCCTCAGAGTAGTAGAATTGTTAGATGTAATGAATTGATTGATGAGTTGCGTTTTAAATTAGAATCTAAATCATACGAAACCGGAAAATTATATTTTAAAACAGAAAACTATAGGGCTGCTGTTGTAGCGATGAACAACACTTTAAAAGATTTTCCGGCAACAAAATACAAAGACGAATTATTGTATCTTATTTTAAAAGCTAATTATTCTTTGGCTATTAATAGTATTGAAGATAAAAAAGCATCTCGTTTGCAAGATGCCATAGAAGCTTATAATAAATGCATAAGCTTTTCAAAAGAAAAAATTTATATAAAGGATATTGAAAATATCCATCAGAATATTCAAAATGAATTGAAAAAAATTAATACTCCAAATTCTTAATTAATTATTTTATTATGGCAACTGATTATAAAAAAAGCAAAGCTTCTGCACAAACCATTACAAGAGATGCGCATAAGATTAGCGAAAAAACAGGAAATTTGTATGAAGCTGTTGTTGTGATTTCAAGAAGATCACATCAAATTGCTAAAGAAATGAAAGAAGAACTTGATCGCAAATTAGCTGAATTCGCTTCTACAACAGATAATCTAGAAGAGATTTTTGAAAACCGTGAGCAAATAGAAATCTCTCGCTTCTACGAAGGACTCCCTAAATCATCTGCTATTGCTATTCAAGATTTTGAAGATGATAACGTTTATTTTAGAAGACCGGAGAAATCATAAAATAGTTGTTAGTTATTCGTTGTTAGTTGTTAGAGAAGAAATTTTTTTTTTGAGAATAACGAATAACTAATAACGAGTAACTAAAAATTTATGGCGAATCAGCTTCTTCATGGTAAAAAGATTCTTTTAGGTGTATGTGCAAGTATTGCTGCATATAAATCAGCCCAACTTATTAGGTTATTAGTAAAAGCGGGTGCTGAAGTAAAAGTTATGATGACGGCTGATGCCAAAGATTTTGTTACTCCACTTACCTTTTCAACGCTTTCAAAAAATCCGGTTTATTCTCAATTTTCAAATTCCTCTACCGGAGAATGGGCAAATCATGTAGAACTTGCTAAATGGGCAGATGTGATGCTTATAGCGCCAGCCTCAACTAATACCATTTCAAAAATGGCCAATGGGGCTTGTGATAATTTATTAATGGCTACCTATCTTTCTTGTGCTTGTCCTGTTTTTGTAGCACCTGCCATGGATTTAGATATGTACAAGCATGTTTCTACAATAAATAACATACAAAAAATACAATCATACGGTAATCATATTATACCTGCAGTTCATGGCGAATTGGCTAGTGGATTTATAGGAGAGGGAAGAATGGCAGAGCCGGAGGCTATTTTTAATTTACTTGCCGATTTTTTTTTGCAGCAATATAGCCTAAAAGGTAAAACAATTCTTATTTCGGCAGGCCCTACTTATGAAGCCATAGATCCAGTTCGTTTTATTGGCAATCATTCATCCGGAAAAATGGGATTTTCAATTGCTGAACAAGCTGCTAATTATGGAGCCCAAGTTATTTTGGTTAGCGGTCCAACAAATCTTACAACTTCAAATTCTCGTATTAAACAAATTGATGTAACATCAGCGTCAGAAATGTTAGATGCTTGTACAACTCATTTTGCTAATGCAGATATTACCATTATGTCGGCTGCAGTAAGTGACTTTACGCCAAAAATAAAATTTGATAAAAAAGTTAAGAAAGGTATTGATAAACTAGATCAGATTGTACTTGTACCCACAACAGATATTTTAAAAGAATTAGGACAAAAAAAATCGAGCCATCAATTTTTAGTGGGTTTTGCACTCGAAACTGATAATGAACTAGCCAATGCTCAAAAGAAATTAGAAAGTAAAAATTTAGATATGCTCGTATTAAATTCTCTTAAAGATAAAGGAGCGGGGTTTAAGTACAACACTAATAAGATTACAATTATTGATAAATACAATAATGTTGTAAATTGTGAGTTAAAGTCGAAGCCGGAAGTAGCAAAAGATATTTTGGCACATGTTTTAAGATTATTGACAAACTCGCATACGTTGTCACGCTGAGCGGATAATGTTGTTTATTAAGTCCGAAAGGCTTTAATATCAATAGCCTCCGATAAAATCGGAGGTAAGAGTTTGATTGTTGATTATTGAACCCCTACAGGGTTCAATTGATTTGTTTGCATTTCCCCCTGATTTCATCAGAGGTTATTCAAATTTAATCCCTTCGGGATTAGCTGATCAACAAAGCATTACTCCTTAAAAAACGACATTGGCTAAGCGGATTCGAAGCGTGTGAGAGTAACTGTTGAATCAAAAAATAAAATTTAAACAGATTCGTATAGAGAAATGAGAAAATATATTCTTTTAATTTTTATAGTATTATTGGGCTTTACAAACATTTTAAAAGCACAAGAACTTAATTGTAATGTGCAAGTTGTTTCTGCTTTAAAAGGTAGTGCATCTAGTGATGATAAAACTACTTTTGATGAACTTAAAAAACGCGTGTATGAATTTTTAAATAGTAGAAAATGGACATCAGATGTTTTTCAAACATCGGAACGAATAGAATGCTCATTAACTATAAATGTTACAGAGAAACTCTCGAGCGAAGAATTTAAAGCAACTATTCAGGTTCAATCTAAAAGACCCATTTTTAATTCTACTTATAATTCCACCATTCTTAGTTTTATTGATGAGAATTTTCATTTTAAATTTTCGAAATCACTTCCGCTCGAATTTAGTGAAAATTCCTATTCTTCAAATATTACATCGGTATTGGCATTTTATGCATACATGATTATTGGCTTAGATTATGAAACGTATTCATTAAAAGGTGGCCAAGCCTATCTTCAAAAGGCCCAACAAGTAGTTAATTATGCACAATCGTCTGGCGAAGATGGATGGAATGCAACAGACTCAAAAGCCAAATCAATATTTAGTGATCGTTATTGGCTAATTGAAAATTTGCTTAACGGTTCTCTTGAGTCCACGAGGGAATTTTTATATAAATACCATCGTTTTGGTTTAGATATAATGGCTGATAAAATGGAAGACGGTAGAAAAGTAATGCAAGAAAGCCTTACTCTTTTACAAGCTGTACACGAACAAAAACCCAATTCATTAATAGTTCAAACATTGGTAGGTGCAAAATCGGATGAATTGATTAAAACATTTTCAAAAGCTCCTGCCGATGTTAAGGCCTCTGTTTCAACGCTACTTAAAAGAATTGATAGTCCTAATGCTGCTAAATATCAGGCTATACTCTCGGCTCATTAATTACCTTTCCTTAGCCCTCTCCGAAAGAGAGGGAATAAAAAAATCAATACATTTGTGTCTTATCTAAAGAGAAAAATAATTTATGGCAGATAAATTACATACGCTTGACAATAAAATTGCCGAAGCCCAATTAGGTGGAGGACAAAGTAAAATTGATGCGCAACATAAAAAAGGCAAATTAAGCGCACGTGAGCGCATTCATTTTCTATTGGATGAAAATTCGTTTGAAGAAATTGGCATGTTGGTTTCGCATCGTTCAACAAATTTTGGTTTAGATAAACAAAAATATTATGGCGATGGCGTAGTAACGGGCTATGGTACCATTCATGGGCGTTTGGTATATGTTTTTTCTCAAGATTTTACTGTTTTTGGAGGCTCCCTTTCAGAAACATTTGCTGAAAAAATTTGCAAGATCATGGATCTTGCCATGAAAAATGGAGCACCTGTAATTGGCCTCAATGATTCAGGAGGTGCACGCATACAAGAAGGGGTTGTTTCTCTTGCAGGTTATGCCGATATTTTTTATCGCAATACAATGGCTTCCGGAGTTATTCCACAGCTCTCTGCTATTATGGGGCCTTGTGCAGGAGGTGCAGTGTATTCGCCTGCTATTACCGATTTTATTATGATGGTTGAAAATACTTCATACATGTTTGTTACCGGCCCCAACGTTGTAAAAACGGTTACCCATGAAGAAGTAACAGCCGAAGAATTGGGTGGAGCCAGTACACATTCAACAAAATCAGGTGTAACCCATTTTTCTTGTGCTAATGAAATTGAATGCATCAATCAATTAAAAAAATTATTGAGTTTTATTCCTCAAAATTGTGAAGAGCAAGCTCCTTTTGTTGCTTATCAATCAAACGGAAATGAATTACGGCCCAAATTAAATACACTTATTCCTGAAAACAATAACCAGCCCTATGATATACGCGAAGTGATTTACGAAGTAATTGATGAAAATGAAACCGGATTTTTAGAAGTACACAAAAACTTTGCAGAAAATATTGTTGTAGGCTTTGCGAGAATTGCAGGAAGAAGCATTGGTATTGTGGCTAACCAACCTGCTTATCTGGCGGGTGTACTTGATATCAAATCATCTATTAAAGCAGCTCGTTTTGTTCGCTTTTGCGATAGCTTTAATATTCCATTATTGGTGTTAGAAGATGTTCCGGGATTTTTACCCGGTACCGATCAAGAATGGAATGGTATTATCAACAATGGATCAAAATTATTGTATGCTTTTTGCGAAGCTACTGTTCCTAGAATTACAGTAATTACGCGCAAAGCATACGGTGGTGCCTATGACGTAATGAACTCGAAACATATTGGAGCTGATATGAATTTTGCTTGGCCAACTGCTGAAATTGCTGTAATGGGAGCCAAAGGAGCTGCTGAAATTATTTTCAAAAAAGAAATTTCAGAAGCAAAAAATCCTGAAGCAAAATGGAAAGAAAAAGAACAAGAATACCAAGAACTATTTGCCAACCCTTATATTGCTGCTGAGCGTGGTTATATTGATGAAGTGATAAAACCTGAACAAACTCGTATAAAATTGATCAAAGCATTTAAAATGCTTGAAAATAAAGTAGCAAAATTGCCTAGGAAGAAACATGGGAATATACCGCTTTAATTATGATTTAGGAATTCTTATTGCATTGTCTTTTTAGACTAAAGAAGTATATTTGTTTTTATTATAATATGTCAGCGTATGAACATAGAAGCTAGGAAACTACAGTTTATTGAAGAATACATTCGCCTTCAAAATGAAAAAATAATTGAAAAACTTTTTTTGCTCTTAAAAAGAGAGACTTCAAAAGCAACAACTATTACTTTATCGACATCAGAAAAAAAATCAGCCGATAAGGCTATTAAATCTCTTGAAAAAGGAAAAGGCTCTTCGCATGAAGTTGTGATGGATAGAATGAAAAATAAATTTCCTCAATTAAATATTGAGAAATAATTTCAAATGAAGAAAATTATTTGGTCTCCAGAAGCAGAAAATGACTACGAAGAAAATATCAATTATCTTTTAAAAGATTGGAGTATTGTAGATGCTCAAAATTTTATTGATGAAGTTGAAGCTACACTTATTCTTTTGCAAAAATTTCCAGAAATGTATCCTTTGAGCACTTACAAGCATGTAAGAAAGGGAGTGATTTGCAAACAGATTAGCCTTTTATATAGAATCAATCATAACAATATTGAGTTATTGAGATTCTGGGGTACTAGACAAGATCCGGTTAAACTGAAAATATAGAATTCAAGATTGCTTATAAGACATAATTAAATAAATTAAAATAGTCAGCATGATATTTGACAAAAATAACTTTCTTTATTCAATGATTATTGGAACCCCAAAATTGTAGGAGAACTTAATGAACAATTGGTAAAGCTGGTAAAATTTAAAGGCGAAACTGCCGAAAAAAAAGCATGGGAATATTCCGCTTTAATATAGAGAATAATTTATTTCTCAAACTCCAATTCTAATTTCATTTGTTCCGGCAATAAAGTAAAACTCATTCTGTGAAATGAAGAAGGTCCGTATTGTTTAATTGCATTACGATGTAGTAATGTTCCATACCCTTTGTTCTTATTCCAATAATAATGAGGAAAAGCCTCATGCAATTGGTTCATATAATCATCACGGTATGTTTTAGCAAGAATAGAAGCAGCTGCAATGGATTGGTATTTTCCATCACCCTGAACAATACATTCATGCGGAATATTTTGATACGCTTTAAAACGATTGCCATCAATTAAAAGCAATTGCGGCTCAATACTTAATTTAGAAATGGCAATATGCATGGCTTTAAAAGATGCATTTAAAATATTTATTTCATCAATTTCTTTATGATCTACCAAGGCAACACTAAAAGCCAATGCTTCTTGTTCAATAATAGGCCTCAATGCATAGCGTTGCTTTTCTGATAATTTTTTTGAATCGTTTAAATCGGGATGAGAGAAATTTTTTGGAAGCATTACTGCCGCTGCAAACACAGGCCCTGCAAGGCAACCTCGGCCGGCTTCATCGCAACCGGCTTCTATTAATTTTGGGTGATAGCATTTTTTTAGTGGCATATCTTTATTTTTAAGCCCTCACCTTACTCCTCTCCCAAGGGAGAGGATAGCTCGGAATTAATTTAATACTTATCAATAAAAGGTTGAAGCTTATCATCTAACTCTTCAATATTTTCAATTTTTTTATCCCCCATCATGGTATCTTCTTTTGCCTTTTCTTTTTTAATATTATCTGGTATAAAAGTATTTATTTTTGTTCCATTTTTATAAATGATTTGTTGTTGCAAACCTCCATCCTCTTGATAATAGATCCAAACACTATCACGGTGAGAACCTTCATAAAATCCGGTACCTTTCATTGCTCCTGATTCGTAAAAAAATTGTGCACTACCTTCTCTTAAACCATTTTTATAATGCATTATAAATTTAGGTTTGGTGGTATTAGGATAAAATTGCTTCCATATTCCGTCTTGTTTATCATTTACCCAATTCGATTCCTCTAAAACACTTCCATTTTCTTGATAAACCTGAGCCGGACCATTTTTTTGTGCATTGCGATAAAATTCATCAGCAACTAAATATCCCTCTTGCTGATAATACCGCCAAAGGCTGTCTTTTTTTTGCTCATGGTATAAACCCATTGCCATTATTTTACCTGTAGGATAATAGAGATGTGCAGCAGCATTTCTCCCTTCATTAAAATAATTCATTTGGGCTTTTAACACTCCCGTATTGTAATAATTATTAAATAAGCCTATAGGTGTGCCATGATTAAATTGACCTTGATACCGCATTTTTTTATTTACATCAACATAATATTCTTTCCAATAACCATGCTTTTTTCCATCGCTATCAAACTGATTTAGTTTAGTAGCATCAAATGAAATGGCAGTATCAATAATTTCGATTGGCTGCATATAAATAGTGGTGTCTTGAGCCAATGAATAAAGACTAAAAAAAAGAAAAAAGAAACATAATACAAGAGATTGCTTTGGCATGAATTAAATCATTTAAAAATAAACGATCTAAAATAAGATATTATTTTGTAAGTATAGAAACCAAGTCGGTTTTAAATAAAAAATGCCTTGCAAAAAAATATGCAAGGCACACATGTTAAAAAAATAAATTTAGTTTTTAATTATTTTCCATCCACCACCATCATTAATAATGAATAATGATGTACCGTCAACGGTTATGTCATAAGTGTTAGCGGCTTCAATATTTTCTGCGGCATTACCTTTAACGGTAACTGTACTTCCTCCGGCTCTTCTAATAATAAACATCTTACCGGTATTACCTGCTATAGCAGGTAAAGTTACAGTAAAGGCTCCTCCTCCTGAATTAGCATAAATAAAAAAATCACTAGCTGTTGCAGTATAATTAGCAGACTGCGCCCTTACAGGCATTGCAATACTTCCATTTGGGGTAAAAGCCCCGGTAACGGTAAGGCCTTGCGCTATCGTTACATTTCCTGCACCATCAATGGTTAACCTATCATTTACTCCTAAAGTATTATTTGCTGAAATTTTAAATTTATCTGCATCACTATCGTCAGTACCCATACTAAATAAACTTACACCATTCTGATTAAACTCTAATTTAGCATCCGCATCTCCCACAATCTTGTCATTTTGAATTCTAATTCCACTTGCAGAAGTAGTAAGCGTATCTGTTACATGTAAAGTTGCATTTGAGGCCCCGCCAATAGCAACATTAGTTTTAAAATTATTAACTCCAGAAGTAGCATTAAAATTTCCATTGCCGGCAAATGTTACATTACCTATGTTATCTAAAATTAATCTGTCATTAATACCTAATTGATTGCTTTGACTAATTATAAAAAAATCATTATTACTATCGTCAGATCCCATTATCCATTTACCGCTATTATTTAAATTAAACTCTATTGATGCATCTGCATCTCCAACAACTCTGTTATTTTCAATTCTAACTATACCACCTGCCGTATTAGCTGTATCATACACATGAAATCTGGCTATTGGAGTAAGCGCACTACCTGCAAATGCTCCAATAGAAATTCTACCATCAGCTGAATTAGCTCTAAAAAAATCAGTTACCCCTAAAGCATTGCCTCTAGCCATTTTAAAATCATCTCCATCACTATCATCTGATCCTATAGTAAATTTACTTACACCATTAAGATTAAACTCTAAACTAGCATCAGCATCACCTACAACCCTATCGTTTTGAATTCTTACTAAACCACCGGCAACATTTACGGTATCCGTTATATGTAACCTTGCGTTAGTTGGTCCACCACCAATGCCTATGTTACCATCAGAAGCTATTTTTAGTCTTGTACTTGTACTAAGATTTGCTAATCCAATCTTAAATGACGAAGCATCAACTTCATCTACACCAACAGAAAATTTGGTAACTCCGCTTAATTGAAAGTTTACTAATGGATTTGCATTACCTGCATTTGTTGCATTTATATCAACACCACAGCCTGCAGCTCTACCATCTTCTACATCTAGCGTATTAGATGGAGTTGTGGTACCAATACCTGCATTTTGAGCATTGGCTGTATTATTTGTTGTAAGATAAAGAGCCAGCATTATAACACCGAATCTTAAATAGCTTGAGTAGTTGTTTATCATAGGGGTCGATTATTACATTTTATACATTATACGTATTTTTACCAAAAAAGTTTCAAAAAACAGCAATTTTATTGAATTACAATTTTATTAGTAAGTGTTTTTTCTTTGTTTCTGATCGAAAGCAAATATATACCTTGATTAATGCCAATGGTACTTACTTTAAGCATATTGGTTCCGGCTTGGGAGTATACCGGGCTTTCGGCTATTCTTTGTCCATTATAATCAATTAAGCTGTAATAAACGGTTTCGTTTTCATCGGTATTATAGGTTATCACAACAGATTGTTCATCACTATTGGTTACGGTAGATGTAATATCAAAACCTGATGTTGTTCCACAACTTACAGAAACAGCATCAAAATATTTTTCTGTACCGTTATTATCAATTTGTTTTAAGCGATAATAAGAGGTACCTCCATATGGAGATGGATCAATGGCAGAATATGATTTAGGTACATTGCTATTAGCTTCGTACTCTTGTAAATATTTACTGGCTACCATTGTAAAATTACTTTGCCCGTCTAAACTTCTTTCTACTTCAAAGCCATGGTTGTCGATTTCTGATGCCGTTGTCCAGTTAATTAATACTTGACCATCATTACATGCGGCACTAAAACTAGTTAATTCTACAGGTAGTGGGGCTGATCCGGTTAAGGTTCCTCCATTATTTGACATTGTAAGGGGTAATGCAAATTTACTAAAACCGGTTACCGTTACTGTATTGGCCGCTGCATTTGCACTTTGTGTACCTGATGTTTGGGCTGCTGTATACCATACATTCGATCCTGTATTGGCTGCGTTTAACACCATGCTCGTTTCACCCCCACTGGTAGGTATTTCGGCATCGGCATAAGTAAAGGTTATATTCGGAGTATTGGTTCCGGCAGATCTGCTTACACTCCAAAATCTATCTACTATTGTAGCTGATTGACCTTCGACCTGAGTTATACCGGTTGGCTTGGGATTATTGGTGGCTGTTGATACATAAGTTGCAACAGTTAAGGTGCCTACATTTACACCGCCTGAGGTAACTGCTGATACGCCAACATCTACTCCTGCTGCTGTTGAAAATGGAAATTTATAAGTACCATTAGCAGTACCTATTGCCCAGGCAAGTCCTGTACCTGTTAATGTTGTTGTACCTCCATCTAAACCTCCTGAACCTGAGGTAGCACTTATTGCTGTGGTGGCACTCGATGCTAAGGTTAGTGTTTTGCCATTTAAAGTTAATACATTGGCTCCTAATGTGGCTACTGTAGTAACGGTTACGGCTTGGCCCAAAGTAACCGCGCCTGTTAAGGTTAAATTACCCGGCACGATTACGGCTGATGTGCCTGTAAAAGTACCGGATGCAGCGGTAATTGTTGATGAGGCATGGCCTGAAAGCGTGCCATCCATTTGAAATCCGTTAGTACGTATATTAGAAGTTGCTGTTCCTAAATTAAGTGTAGCGGTGGCAGTTATTTGTACATTTCCATTTGCAGCATCGCCATTAGCGGTAAAATCACCATCAAAATATGCAGTACCCCCGTCCATATAAAATCCAACAACGGCTTTACATTGTTGAGTATATAAAATCGTTATAATTGAGATTGTGAATACAAGCAATAGACTTCTTCTAAGCTTTGTAAATTTTGTTGTTTTAAAGTATAATTTTATCATAGACCAGAGGGTTTATTCTAGTCCTTATACGCATAAACACAATAATAGTTTCGGTATTTTAAAAATAATTAATCGTTACATATCAATATTTTACATAAAATCATAATAACAAAATGTTTAATGCAAAGAATGAAGAGGAATAGATTTAGGCAAAATTTTATTTTGAGGCTTATTATTGTTTCTCAATAATTGTATTGAAAGTCTCATTAATTTGTAAAAAATATATTCCGGTTTTAAATGCAAATAAATTTATTTCGCAATAAAAATCATAAACTAAGCTTTGGTACAAAATTTTTCCAAATGTATCTGTTATACGAATACTTTTTATTTTTTGTGTAGAAGACACATGAAAACTATTTGTTATTGGATTAGGAAAAATAGTGATGTTGTTTTCAACTTCAATCGTTTCATTTATACCCGCTGATACTGCACATATACTCGTATCCGGATTTAATTCAATATAATTTCCAGGACTAAGTATTTTACCGCTTAACCCGGCATAATTGGTTCCATATTTATAACATCTAAACATGGCATTTTGATTTGCAGTTGGCATTTGGCCTTGTGCAATGGCTATTGATCCATTTAAGGGATTCACATACGACCAAACAACACTATCATTGGGTGTAATTTCAAATACCATGCCTTTGGTTGAATAGCAAATTAAAGTATTGCCATTTTCTAAACGCTGCGCACCTGAAATATGATCGGAATAAAAAGCTGTTTTGGGATTTGCTGTATATACCCATTCTGATGCTGGTGGACCGAATGCAGTTCCTGAAGAATATATATAATTCCCCGTAAGCGTATCGAGAGGAGGAACAAAAATTTCTACCGAAGAATATTTTTCACCCGGCCTATCCCATCCATTATTAAATACAAGAATTTTACCTTCGTCTTTTAATCCTTTCGCAATCCATTGGGCATTATGCTGGCCCCAAAAAATTTGATCAGTAGGAGAACCTTGATCATACGTTTGTGGATTTCCCCATCGGTATAATAGATCGCCACCTTTTCCACACTTGCCTCCAATATGGCTTGCTGCTTCAGTAATAGTAGTGCTATGATCTATAATCCAGACTTCTCCATAATTATGAATACTAATCATAATTTGATCTAAATCAGCATTGTAATCGATTGAATTTACATGCATAAAATCATCATCAAAAACATTATAGTTCACATCTATTAGTTCCGGATGTTTTGAAACCAAACCATAAGTAGTAGATATAGATGTGTCATTATCTTGTATAAGATGATCCCATACATGCCATTCCCAAACAATGTTGCCTCCATTGCTTCCTATAGGTTCTACTTCATAAATGCCTTCTGATAATAATTTATTACTCGAGGGAAATTTAGTTGTATCATATCCAACTAAAGCTGCATCCGTTTTGGTTTTTAATTCCCAAGCATGAATTAATACATGACCATTCGGCATATAGGCAACATCATGATGCATCCGATGCACACTATCCGACACCACATAATCCCACAAAACAGTTCCATTCCAATCCATAAGTTGAACACCATCAGATGCACCTCCGTTGCTAATAATTGCATTATTATTTTGCCCATCAATATAGGTTCTGAGTAAATTACCATCTTCTAATAACAATGCCATTTGACCTGGAACATTTTTGTTATTCCATTCATGAACAACACGGCCACAATTATCTAATAAATACGTATTGGTATCCATTACCGGAAAGAGTAAACTGTAACCATCGTAGGTTTTAGTAGGATCATAGTTTATAACACCCACAGTGTTTTGAGAAAACAAACAAGAATAAAAAAAGAGCAATAGGTAAGTAGATAAAAATATTTTCATCATGTAAGGGTTTTTTAATTAGATGGGAAATATATAAAAAGGTTTAATGGCTTTCTGAAAATTGAAATTTTCAGAAAGCCGCCATTAAAATAAAACTAGGCCTTTTTTAGCGTAAACGAAAATGTAGTACCAGCACCTTCTATACTAAATACTTTAATGGACTGACCATGTGCTTCAATAATATGTTTTACAATGGATAAACCTAAGCCAGTGCCTCCTTGCTCTCTTGAACGACTTTTATCAGCACGATAAAAGCGTTCAAAAATTCTAGGCAAATGTTCTTGTGAAATACCCAAGCCATTATCAATTACTTCAACAGAAATATTTTCTCCCATATCATAGAATGTGATGTGGGTTTCTCCTTCATTTTTACCATATCTAATTGAATTAATCACAAGATTGGTGAGTACTTGTCGAATTTTATTTTTATCGGCTAATACATCAATTATTCTCTCATCTTTATTGATTAATATAAGTTTAATTGATTTTGCCTGGGCTTCTATTTCATGTTCATCAAACACTTCTTTTACCAAAGTAACAATGTCAAATTTTTCAGAAAGCATTTGCAATTCTCCCTTTTCAAGCTGAGCAATTGATTCTAAATCTTGAATAATACTAATCATTCGGTCTACGCTTTTTGAGGCACGCTCCAAATAATTTTTATTAATACTTGGATCATCTAAACCTCCATCCAGGAGTGTATAAATATAGCCTTCAATATTAAAAATGGGAGTTTTTAATTCATGAGAAACATTTCCTAAAAATTCTTTACGGTAATTTTCTAATTTTCTAAGATGTTCCACTTCGTTTTTACGATCTTCAGTCCAACTTACAAGTTCTTGATGTATTTCTGACAAGATACCGGTGTTTTGCGATAATCTTTTTAAACCCTCTGTTTTTCGCTGACTGCGTATATCTTTTATTGAACTTAAAACTTCTTTTAAAATAAATTTTTCAATAAGGAAAATAAAAATAAAATAGATGATAATGCTTAAAACAAACACTAACAAAAGAGACTGTAAAACAGGTAAGAAATTTGAAATACATACGAGCACAGCCAATAAAAGAGCTATGCAACCTACAGCTATACCTAATACGCCTTTATAAGTGATCGTTTGCATCACTCTAAATTAGAAATTATTTTTAGCAAACTCTTTTTTTAGCATAGCAATTTGTTGTAAAACAGCATTGGCGATATTCAGGTCATTACCGATTAATTTTAATTTTTCTCTAGGCAATTTTTTATAGTATACTAATTCTGCATTATATCGTTCATTTAATCCATCTATAATTACATTTGCTTTTTCTATTCTGCCTAATCTGTAATAGCCTTGTGCAATTTGTATCATTGAATAGTCATACGGAATGTTTTTATAATTAAATGTTACAATACATTTATCTAAAACTTTTTCAGCGTTTGCAGCATCTCCCTCATTAATCAAAGCATTGGCAAGATTTCCAAAATAATATCTAAAGGTTCCACACATTCTGTAACTCTCAGGATCTAAATATTGATCTTCGGTATCAAATGATGTCCAATCGTATTTGTTTAGAAAATTTTCTGCCATAATTTTGGTATTTACACCCATACCTTGATTCTTGTTTTTTTTATTGGTAAGATGAAAAACAAATCCTTCTTGTTGTATATAATCATCGGCATTAATCAATGAAGTTATAAGTTGTGCTGAAGCAAAATAAATAGGTCTCTTCCAGTGATTATGCGCCAATAAATCGAGTACAAATAAATCGTCAGTAAATAAATAATTTTTCTTGATCGTAAATAGCATTGCCTTTTTTATTGAATCATTTTCTGTAATGGCAATATTTTTAGCAGGTAAATAGCTAATATTTTTTCCTGATTGTGTCATTAATTTAGTTTCAGCACTATCACTGTTTACAAAACGAATGATTTCATTTACATCAATATTTTGATCTGTTAATGGTCTTACCGGATAGTAGCCTTGCCGGTATACCTTATTTGAAATTTCAAAGGGAAGTGGATCAGACTCATTTATTTGGGTATGCATTTGTTGAATATACCAGTCGCCTCTGAGTAATGCGCCACAAATTATTCTAACATCGGTACGTATTCCTTCAACTTCTTGTAAATACCATAATGGAAATGTATCATTATCTCCTTGAGTAAATAATATTGCATTGGGTTCACAACTCGTCAATAAATTATACGCAAAATTTCTTGCTATGTATTTTCCTGATCGATTATGATCATAATACCCCTCTTTAGCCATTAAAACAGGTACGCAAGCCAAACAAATTCCTGTAACCATTACTGAAGCAATAATTGGTTTTACTTTTTTTGCCATGAGTGAAAACAAAGCCCAAGTTCCAATACCAATCCAAATGGTAAAGGCATAAAACGATCCCACGTAAGCATAATCACGTTCACGCGGTTGAAAAGGGGTTTGGTTCAAAAAAATTACAATAGCAATTCCGGTAAAAAAGAATAACAAAAGAACAACAAAGGCATTTGTTTTGTCATTTTTAAAGTGAAAGAGAAATCCTATTAAGCCAAGAATAAGAGGCAATAAATAAAAACGATTGTATGCCTTATTTTCTTTTATTGATACCGGAAGATTTGATTGATCACCCAAGCGCATGCTGTCTATAAATGAAATGCCACTTAACCAGTTTCCAGTTAAAATATCTCCATGACCTTGTATATCATTTTGACGACCTGCAAAATTCCACATAAAATAACGCCAATACATAAAATTAAGTTGATAACTAAAAAAATAAGCCAAGTTCTCTCCCATGCTTGGTTTTTTATCTCCCCTTATTCCCGCCCATTGCTTATAACCTTCTACATGATTTTTTTCAGTACTCCACATTCGTGGAAAGGCCATTTGTTGATCTGAACCGTAATTGGGTTGCGATTCTTTTTTATCATCAATAATTTCATACCTACCATTTTTCATTTCGTAAGTAGGATTACCATCGCAATAGGACTGATTCTTATCAAGGGTAGAACCATAATAATTTCCAATTAATAATGGACTTGAGCCGTACTGTTCTCTGTTGAGATAAGAAAGTAAACTAAAAACATTTTCAGGATTATCCTCATCCAAAGGAGTATTAGCGCACGAGCGAATAATAATCATGGTGTAGGATGAATAACCAATAATTACATAGGTAAAACATAACGCAACAAGCTGCATCCCTCTTTTATTTCTCTTATGAGAATACCACAGAAAATAAATGACAATTAGTGTTACTACCATTAAATATATAATGAGTCCCGAATAAAAAGGCAAGCCTATTGTATTTGCAAAAAACAATTCAAACCATGATGCAATTTTCACGAACCCGGAAATAATTCCCTTATAAAAAAAACCTAAGATAAAAATGGAAATAACAGTAGTATATGCAAAACCTTTATACGAAAATTTATATTTTCTGAAATAATAAATAAAAGTAATAGCTGGAATAGCCAATAAATTTAATAGATGTACTCCAATAGACAATCCTGTTAAATAGGCTATCAATACCAACCAACGATTGGCCCCGGGCTCATCTGCCACTTCATCCCATTTTAAAATGGCCCAAAAAACAAGAGCTGTAAACAATGATGACATGGCATATACTTCTGACTCTACTGCCGAAAACCAAAATGAATCTGAAAAAGCAAATGCCAATGAACCTACTATTCCACTTCCCATTATGGCAATTATCGCGGACAAATTATTTTCATTATTCTTCAAATGATTTGAAGCTATTTTTTTTACCAACATAGTTATTGACCAAAAAAGAAACAAAACCGTGAATGCACTACATAATGCAGAAAGAATATTAATACAAATAGCAACTTGATTGGGTGCAGCAAATAAAGATGCTAATCGGGCTAAGAGTAAAAATAGGGGAGCTCCCGGAGAATGGCCAACTTCTAGTTTATGAGATGCAGCAATAAATTCTCCACAATCCCACCAGCTAACAGTAGGTTCAATAGTAGATAGATAAGTTACAAAGGATATGGCAAAACAAAGCCAACCTGCTATAATATTATAGCGTTTATAAGTATTCATCATAAAATTTTTAGAATAAAGTCTAATATGCCGAACCTGTTTCGGCATTGTTATAGAATTATTGATACGTATTTAGTAGATTCGGAATGACTGTCCTAATCAAAGTTTAACTCCTCTAAGGAGCTAAAGCTTTATATTTTACATAACTTGAATCGCAAGAAAGGTTTTTATAAGAACTATCGGCAATGATATTATTATCCAAACTATTCTTCTTTGCATTCACCCCTAATTTAGATTCGAGCGAAAAATAAAAAGTGCTTACAATAGCCATCACAAACATGGCTGTTCTTAAAGCATAATTTTCAATTCGCAGCCAAACAAGAAAACTGTCCCAGATTGAATTTAAATGAAATGAGGTTCTGCTCCATTTATTTGATAATGCTTGCTGAAAAGTATCAACTATAGAAGATGATGGATGAATCGTATTTACGGTAGATGTAACATTTTTTCTAAAACCATTCATTGCAAATTGCATTTGATTGTATTCTATTTCAGAAGAACAAAACTCAGCTATTGCATTTTTTTCTTGTAAATTCAGTTCAACATATTTTTTGCTCAGCAATAAATGCTCAAACAATTCAAAAGTATCATTGATTTTTGTTTCCATAATTTTAAAGATTATCCGAATAAATTAATGTATTAAATTCTTTTAGTCGGGTCGACAACTTTTTAATTGTATAAAATAATTTTGATTTTATTGTACCTTCCGGGCAATTTAGTATTTGACTAATTTCTTTAATTGAAAAACCTTCTTGGTATCGTAAAATAAAACACGAGCGCTCTTCATCATTTAAATTTTCCAATTGTTTTTCAAGTTCTTTATTAAATATTTTAATATCTATTTTGCTTTGCTGATAAATAGCCTGCTTCATCACAGTTTTAGTATCATCTATATAAACAGTGTTTTCACGAACAGCTATATTTCTATATTCATTTTTACACATATTATTTGCTACACTAAATAACCATGTAGAAAAATTTTGTGAGGGATTATAGCTTTCTGGTTTTTCCACAATTTTTAAAAATAAATCTTGCATAAAATCCTGTGCTTTTTCTTCACTATGCCCCAGCATTCTATAAAAATAATGCAATAAACGCTTACTATACCTTTGGTATATTTCTCTAAACGAATCTTGGCTACCTACACTATATTGTGCCATGAGCTGTTCATCAGAAACTATTTTATTTCTAAATTTGAATAAATTCACTTTACATTTATTTTTTTGTAATACATAATTGCCCAAAACTGTAAAACATAGCCTAGCACAATACAAATGGGAGCTGCCGTAATGCGCAACATACTAAATACTTCAACATTAAAAACTTCAGGGGTTCTAGTTTTACCTCCACTCATCAAAGCAAAGCCTAAAACAATCAAAGAAAGGGCTGTTAACAATAAACAATAATTAACCTTATTTATAAAGATATCCGGTTTCGAAATAGTTGTCAATGTTTTCATAGTTAAAAAAGACTAAAAGCCATTTGTTTTGCTTTTATACAATACAGTACACTTGAGTTTACAAAACGTTCAAAATATTTGAAAATATTTTCTACACGCTCAGGGCAAGAAAATTATCAAGAATAACTTTACACGGTTCAGGGCGAACAAAGCGAAGTAAGCTACAAACTTATTAAATGAATTTTTTTTGATTTTTTATACTTGGGCCTTTTAACGAAAATACCCTATATTATTTTGTTTTTAAATAATAATAGAAACAAAATTATAACTTGGCATCATCAATGCAATTGAGCCATTCCATTACGGGTTTAATGGTATGCTCTAAGCAATTTGATTCAAATGGCGATTTTAAATTTCCTAATTTAAGTATTTCAGAAAAAGTAAGGCTCCCCCCCACTTTGCATATTTTTAAATAATCTTGCCAAGCTTCATCAAAGTTTACATTTGCTCTGTTCCAAAATTGCAAAGCACAAATTTGTGCCATGGCATAATCTATATAATAAAAGGGTTTTGTATAGATGTGTGATTGGTGTTGCCAATAGCCTCCATTATTTAAAAATTCATTATCATCGTAATCATGATAGGGTAAATATATAGCTTCAATTTTTTTCCACTCGTTTTTTCTTTCTTGGGCACTTAAATCGGGATAAGTATATACCACATGTTGAAATTCATCTATAGCAGCACAATAGGTTAAAAGAATCAATGCATTACACATATGAGAATACTGGTACTTGGTAGTATCTTCTGCAAAAAATAAATTCATCCATGGCCATGTTAAAAATTCTAATCCCATCGAATGTATTTCACAAGCTTCTAAAGTAGGTCTATTGTATTCCGGAAGTTTAAAATGTTTGCTATGGTATTTTTGAAATGCATGTCCTAATTCATGTATAAGAATTCTTACATCATTTGAAGTGCCATTAAAATTGGCAAAAATAAATGGACTTTTATATTTACTTAGCCAAGTACAATAACCTCTAAATGATTTATTTTTTTTCGAAACCAAATCCATTAGCTCTTTGTTTTTCATAAACTTGAAAAACATCTCCGTTTCGGGAGATAATTGAATAAACATGGTTTCTGCCGTGTTCAATATCCAATCAAAATTACCTTTTACTTTTGCATTGCCTGTTTTAAATGAAATAGCACTATCGTAATATTTGGTTTTATCTAAGTTTAATCGAATAGCCCTTTTTTTATAAATTTCATTTACAAGGGGAACGACAAAATCTTTTATTTGTTTTCTGAATACAGCTACTTGTTCTTGTTTATAATCAGTACGCAAAAAACGCAAATAAGCCAAATCGATAAAATTACTCAAGCCCAAGCTTTGCGCAGTCTCATGCCTAACTTTTACTAATTGATCATAAAGAGTATCTAGTTTTTCAAAATGGCTTGAAAAAAAACTCCATTTGGCTTGAGCCGCTTTTTTTCTTTTATTTCTATCGGTATCTTGTTCAAAAACTTGTATATCGGCAATGTTTCTTTCTGCTCCTTCAAAACTAATTTTAGCAGATGCAATTAGTTTGTTGTATTGACTACTTAATTGATTTTCTCTTTTTAGGTTTTCAACAATAAGCGGATTGCTTGTTAATAAAGCAGAATCGATATAACTGAATAAGGGAGAGCCCCATTTTTTCTGAATTTTATTTTTATAGGGAGAAACCGTTAATGCTTTGTAATATTCTAAAATTATATTTTGATAAATCGGATAATGTGTATCAAAATAATGAGCTTCTGCTGCGTAAAAAGTGTCTTGTGTATTGATATTGTATCGAATCAATGCAAGAGATTGCATGGTATCAATCTCACTCCTAAGGCTGTTTATGGTTTCAATTGCATCTTCACAAGCAGCAAATGTTTTTGCAGTTAGTAAATTTTCTAAGGCTTTTCTAAATAAATTCCCGAATGTATTTAAATCAGGTCGCTTGTATTCAAAATTATTAAATGTACCGATATGTGCAGTAGATTGAAGATGGGCTGCAGTTTTAAAACTCATAGATTCTAATAGCGTAAATTACATTGACAGATGGCGTTTTTTGTTTTTTTAATCTTTAATTTTAAAAACAATATTTGTACTCCATGTGTCATAACAAATTATCTTACAAAGATACCAAGTATGCAAATTAAGCTAAAATACATTTTATTGCCAAAAACAGCAGCCATATGTAAGCATATTAGGGCGTATTTTATTTTTTTATTTTTTTTATTTGGTAATTTGAGTTTTGCTCAGGAGAATACTATTACTGTAGGGCTTCAGTTTAAACCTATTATTCCAATAAAATTCTTTTTTAAGGAGGGGGCGGATATTAGCAGTAGTGCGTATAATTTCCAGGTGGAACAACAGTTTGGTACTTCGTGGGGTATGGTAATACGAAAAGGGTTTAGCAAGCGTTTCTCTTTAGAAACGGGTATAAGCTATATAAATAGATCCTATTCAATAAATATAATAGACAGTAGCATACAAAAAGTAAATGATAGATTTCATCTCATAGCCTATGAAATTCCCATAAATGGATTAATTTATATCAGGTTATCAGATAAAATATATATGAATGCCGCTTTAGGGATTTCTCTCGATATTTTTCCTTCAGATATTTATACTGAAAATGACGACTATAAACATTATTCGTTAAGAAAATCATGGTTATTGCCTGGCGTTTCCGCTAATCTTGGATACGAATACAGAACCCCAAAGAGTGGTTTTTTTTATTTGGGAGCATCTTATCACAGGCCTTTTTATGACATGTATAATTCTGTTATAGAATACGATAAATTGAGTTTGCCCGCAGAAACCATTCACACCACTTTAGCCGGAAATTATTTAACCATTGATTTTCGCTATTTTTTTCATGCTGATCCATTGAAAAAGAAAGTGAAAAAGGATAAAAATTCAGATGTAAAAAAGCAACAGACAAAGTAAACACGAATTTCACTAATTAACACTAAATTTTATTCGTGCAAATTTGTATAATTCGTGTCTGTATTTCGTTTCTTGCTATTGACAAGGAACTAATTACTTCCAAAAACTTTCTTTAAAAGATCTGTTACCTGGGCAAGAGGATCTTTTCTAATCTTCTTTTCTTCTTCGGCAACCATTAAAAATATGCCATCTAGTGCTTTTTCGGTAATGTATTCATCTAAATTGGGATTTATTTTTTGTACCATAGGTATCTTGTTATATGCAGTTGCCAATGGTTTCCAATATTTTGCTACTTGGGCCTTGGTAATGGCTTTTTTTACAACAGGAGAAAATTTAGTTTTTAAGTCTTTTTCTGTTTTTGATTGTAGATAAAGTGTTGCAGCATTATCTTTTCCCGTTAAAATATTTAATCCATCAGAGATGCTCATTGTTTTAATGGCATTTACAAAAATGGGGGCCGCATCTTTTGAAGCTTGTTCAGCAGCTCTATTAAGGGTAACAATAAACTTATCTACTTGTTTGCCCATTCCTATTTTTCTAAGAGTATTTTCTGCTTCTTTTACTTCAGGAGGAAACGGTATTTTAATCTTGGCATTTTTTAAAAATCCATCTGTTTTAGATACTTTTTCAGTCGAGTTTTTGGTACCTACATTGAGGGCTTCCTTTAACCCTCCAACAATTTCATCATTAGAGAGCGAACTTTTATTACCGCTTGCAACAGTACTAAGTTTATCATAAGAACTTTTTGCATCATCAATAAGATTATTTAAGTCTACTTGAGCATTTGCTAGTTGGCTTATTAAAACCATTACTAGCATTATCGCATTTTTCATCATACTAAAATGTTTTTAAGATTGGAATTAAAAATAGAACCGCAATTTATCAAATGCCTTGCCAAAAAAACAATTGCAAAAGCAAAAACACTATTACATTATGATTTACAGTAACTTACGTTTTTGTTGTAAATAATATAATGTGATTTTATCCTTAAAATGTACCTCTTTTTTAAATAAGCGATTACTAAATTCTGATAAACCCCATTTAAATATTCAACCTTCTAAATTTAATAAATGAAGAAAATTATACTTTTTATTTTTCTTTTATTTAGTTTATCGAGAATCACAAATGGTTTTGCGCAATCGCTCGTAATTAATGAGGTAAATCTTAATCCTTGTTGTGGAACAAATGCCCAATCTAATTTTGAATGGATAGAGATTTACAATCAATCCAATACAGATACTATTGATATTGCAGGATGGTATTTAAGAACGGATGTAAGCAATACTATTAGTTCTCCTGTTTTTGGAGATGATGAGCTTGTAGCATGGAGTACCAGAAATCCTGGTATTATGCCGTATGATTTAATTCCTAATCAAAAACCCTATATTATTAATTCAACAAAAATTCCTCCCGGAAAAATTGCACTTCTTCTTGATCCTACCTATAATTCGCCTGGCTATGCCAACATCGACATCCCCGATTCAACCATAGTTTTAACAATCAAAGTTTTTCAAAATTTTGGTTCTACGAATTCAACAACTACGTCAAACGGACTTTTATACAATACAGAAGATATTGTAGAAATATATAATGGAAATCCAACAGCCTTGCAAAGTACACTTATTGATAGTGTTTCATGGAAAAACAATTCTCAAAAAGAGGGCTTTTCTTTGCAAAGAGATAAAGATTGTGTGTTTAGATGGCATTCTTCAGCCCCCTATAGCAATATTGGTGGCTATGAAAGAGATGCTGATAATAGTTTGTTATATATGAATAGCCCCGGTTTGCAAAATTACAATATGAGTATTTCTGCTATTAATAGCAATGATACTGTTTGTTTCGGTCAAGATTTGAATTTTTATCTTCCATTAGATACTTTTTGTGGAACTTATTTAATAAGATGGAATTTTGGAGATCTTAATAGTGGAAATTCAAATATTGATACTACTGGGGTAAATGTTCAACATCTTTTTTCTGATACAGGAAAATATATAATTACAGCTTCAGTTGCATACGGAAGCCTGGTTACTAGTGTTGTAAAAACCATTAAAGTTGCTGCATTACCTCAATTTGATTTAGGAAATGATACTTCTGTTTGCATGGGAACTAGTAATTTAATTTTACAAGCCTATGATGGAATCTCTTTTTTATGGAACGATCAATCAACAGCCTCTTCATTGAAAGTACAATCAACAGGTAAGTATTATGTAAAAACAAGTAATCAATACGGTTGTATAGCTTCTGACACCATAAATATTACCTATAACACATCTCCGATTGTTTCTCTTGGTAATGATACTTCTATTTGCCAAAATAAAAATGTGGTATTATATCCTGGTCAATATGCTTCTTATTTATGGTCAAATAATTCAATTGCTTCATCAATAAACGTTTCAACATCCGGAAAATATTTTGTTGAAGTAAAAGATCAAAATGGATGTTCCGCATCAGATTCTATTGTAGTTGCTATAACCCCATCTCCAATATTGAGTCTTGGTAATGATACTTCATTTTGTTCCGGAAGTAATTTAATTATTAATGCTCCTATTGGGTTTTCAAGTTATGAATGGTCAACAGGTTCTAGTTCAAATACAATTCAAATTACTACAGCCGGCCTATACAGTTTACAGGTAATAGATAGCAATATGTGCACCACTTCTGATTCAATACTGATAGAAGAAATGCCTAGTCCTGTAGTAAGTTTTGTAGCCAATAATGTTTGTGAAGGAGATGAAGTTTCATTTAAAAACTTTTCTTCTTCGGGTAATTATTCATGGAATATGGGAGATGGTAATAATTTATCAGACTTAAATCCTGTTTATACTTATGCACAAGCCGGTAATTATAATGTTGTATTGGTTGTTGAAAAAAACAGCTGTATAGATAGTGTGCAATCTATCCTTACAGTATATTCTAAACCTAAAGTAAGTTTTGAGACCAATATTGTTTCAGGTTGTATGCCCCTTGATATTGAATTTAGTGATACTTCATCTATGGGCAAAAAATACAAATGGGATTTTGGTGATGGAAAATATTCCATCAAACAAATGCCAACTCATACTTATAAAGATTCGGGATTGTATTCCGTTTCTTTAACTGTAATTAGCCAAGAAGGTTGTTATACACAATTAAAAAAAGATAATTTGATAGAAGTTTATCCTTTGCCAAAAGCTGGTTTTGATATGGATAAAACAGAACTTACATTAACAGAACCTGAAGTTAATTTTAAAAATAATTCAACAGGGGCTTCTACTTTTTATTGGTACTTTAGTGATGGAACAGTACTAATAAATAATAGTCCTTTTCATTCTTTTAGTGATACCGGTTTGTTTATGATTAAACAAGTTGTATCAAATCAATATGGCTGTGCAGATAGTATAGAGAAATCAATAAAAGTGATGCGTGATTATGATTTTTTTATGCCTACCGCTTTTACACCCAATAATGATGGCTTAAATGATGTTTTAAAGCCTAAAGGAATTGGTTTAAAATGGTATGATTACTCATATTCAATTTATAACCGATGGGGAGAAAAATTATTTTTTACCAATAATCCTAAACAAGGTTGGAATGGCACTTTAAATGATGGTTCAACAAAAGCAGAAGACGCTGCCTATACCTGGAAAATTACAGTCACTGATCCAAAAAACAATCTTGTCAAAAACTATTCTGGTTTTTGTTCTCTTGTTAAATAGTTCTTCGCTAATTATATCTATTTTATTATCTTGCCGACTTACCAATAGAAATTAATCATTATAATGGATTGTTCGATTTATACTAAAACTAAAATTATTGCAACTATAGGCCCCTCCTCCTCCTCTAAAAAGGTATTAGAAGATATGATACAGGCAGGGGTTAATGTTTGTAGAATTAATTTTTCTCATGGCAGTTATGAAGATCATGCCAAAGTTATTGAAAATGTACGTGAACTAAATAAAAAATTAGGAACCCACATTGCAATTCTTGCAGATGTACAAGGGCCCAAACTAAGAGTGGGTGAAATGAAGGACGGAAGTGTGGAGCTTAAAGCCGGAAAAGAAATAAGAATTACTACAGAAAAATGTATTGGAACGGCTGAGCAAGTATATACTAATTACGAAAAATTTCCTGATGATGTAAAAGTGGGAGATAAAGTTTTGCTTGATGACGGTAAAATAATGTTAGAAGTTTTAAAAACCAATAAACAAAATGAGGTTATTGCAAAAATAATTCAGGGGGGTAAATTATCGTCTAATAAAGGCATGAATTTACCGAATACAAAAGTATCGCTTCCCTGTTTAACAGAAAAAGATTTAAAAGATTTGAATTTTGCCTTAGAGCAAAATGTGGAATGGATAGGACTTTCATTTGTAAGATCAGCAAGAGATATCATAGAGTTAAAACATATTATTGCAAATAATCATAAAAAATGCCGTGTAATAGCTAAAATTGAAAAACCGGAAGCTATTAAAAATATTGATGCAATAATAAAAGAAACAGATGGTATAATGGTGGCCCGTGGTGATTTGGGGGTAGAAATGCCAATGGAATCTGTGCCGCTTATCCAAAAAATGATTGTAAAAAAGTGTATGCGCGTGAGTAAGCCGGTAATTATTGCTACACAAATGATGGAAAGCATGATTGAAAACTTAAGCGCATCCAGAGCGGAAGTAAATGACGTTGCCAATTCTGTTATGGATGGAGCCGATGCTTTAATGCTAAGCGGAGAAACCTCTGTAGGAAAACATCCTATTCAGGTTATTGAAAACATGAAACGCATTATTTTATGCATTGAACAAGATAATGAATTGTATAATCTTAAACACACTCCTGAATTTGCAAAAGATCGCTACATATCAGATTCTATTTGTTACACTGCTTGTACGTTAGCTGAACAATCACAAGCAAAAGCAATTGTTACCATGACCAATTCAGGCTATTCTGCTTTTAAAGTAGCAAGTCATCGCCCCAATTGCATGATATTCATTTTTACAGAAAACCAAAGCATGCTTAACACCTTAAATTTGGTTTGGGGTGTACAGGGGTTTTATTATAATAAATATGTAAGTACCGATCATACCATTGCAGATATTAAATTTAAATTAAAAGAAGAAGGTTGGCTGCAAGAAGGTGATTTAATTATCAATATTGCTAGCATTCCCATAATGGAAAAAGGCCAATCGAATGTAGTTAAATTAAGCGCAGTATAAAATTTAGTTATTGGTTGTTAGTTATTAGAAGAAATAAACAAATGAAAAAATTCTAACAATCAATATGAAAAAACGAATAACGAATAACGAACAACTAATAACGAACAACTAAAATATGGCATTAAACATTCCTTTACTAAGAGAAATTTGCGAAACAGCTGGAGCTCCAGGTTATGAACAACGCATTAGAGAAGTAGTTTTAAGAGAAATAAAACCTCTTGTCGATCGTATTGATATTGATAACATGGGTAATGTTACCGCTTTTAAAAAAGGGAAAAAAGATAAAAAAGTAATGATAGCGGCTCACATGGATGAGATTGGTTTTATGGTTACGCATGTAGAAGACGAAGGCTTTGTTCGTTTTAATACCTTAGGAGGATTTGATCCTAAAACATTAACAGCACAAAGAGTAATTATTCATGGCAAAAAAGACTTGGTTGGTGTAATGGGTTCAAAACCCATTCACGTGATGACACCTGAAGAAAGAAACACATTACCTAAATTAAGCGACTATTTTATTGATTTAGGAATGACAAAAAAAGAAATTGATAAATATGTTGAAGTTGGAAATCCCATAACACGAGAGCGTACACTCATCGAAATTGGAGATTGCGTAAATGGAAAATCTATTGACAATCGAATCTCTGTGTTTATATTAATTGAAACACTCAAGAAATTAAAAAATACGCCTTATGATGTTTATGGAGTATTTACTGTGCAAGAAGAAGTAGGAATAAGAGGAGCTTCTGTTGCGGCTTTAAAAATACAACCCGATTTTGGATTTGGTTTAGATACTACTATTGCATATGATTTACCATCGGCCAAAAATTCTGAAATGGTAACCAAGTTAGGTAGTGGTACCGCAATAAAAATTATGGATTCATCCGTTATTTGTGACTACCGCATGATTAAATACATGAAACAAACGGCAGATAAATATAAAATCAAATGGCAACCTGAGGTATTAACTGCCGGAGGTACTGATACTGCTGGTGTACAGCGTATGGTGCCGGGAGGTTCTATTGCCGGAGCTATTTCTATCCCTACACGCCATTTACACCAAGTAATTGAAACAGCTCACAAAAAGGATATTGAAGGAAGTATTGAGTTACTTAAAAATTGTCTTCAAGATTTGGATAAGTTTAATTGGGAGTTTTAAACAAAAATCCTTTGGTCTAACCTAACTTTTCCAAAGTTTAAAACTTTGGAAAAGTTTACTTATTGCCCTTGCAATATCGTAATCACAAACTCCGTCCCATTGCCAATCTCACTTAATAAATTAATTTTCCACTTATGAGATTTTACAATATTCTTAACGTAATCTAATCCCAAACCAAAGCCTTTTACATTATGTATATTTCCTGTAGGTACTCTATAAAATTTATCAAATATTTTTTTTTGATGTTCAGGAGCAATACCAATACCATTGTCTTTAATTTTTAATAATAATTGTTTTTCTACATTTTCGGTACTGATAGTTATTTCCGGTACTTTTTCGGTGTATTTAAGAGCGTTGTCGAGTAAGTTGTAAATTACATTTACAAAATGAACTTTATCTGCTTCAATAAGGGTATTGTTTGCATTAAAATTAAAATGTACTATGGCTTCTTGTTTTTTTAAAGTAGCGTCAAAATTCTGTACCACTTTTTTAATTTCATCATGTATATCTAGCTTTTCTTTCTTGAGTTTAAATTCATTTTTTTCAATACTTGCCATTTGCAACACCCGCTCTACTTGTGAACGCAATCTTTCATTTTCTTCTTTAATAATGCTGGCATAATTAAGCAAGCGCTGTGGGTTATTTACAGTTTCTTTTTGCATCAATACATCAGCAGAAATAGCTATTGTTGAGATGGGCGTTTTAAATTCATGCGTCATATTATTAATGAAATCTTTTTGAATTTCAGATAAACGTTTTTGACGAAAAATAACAAACAGCGTATACGTAAAAAATACAATGAGTAAAAAAAGAATCACTGACGAAAACAACCATATTCCCATTTGGTTAATGAGGTAAGATCTTTTATTGGGGAAATTGATTCCAAAGTAATAGATATACTCGCTATACTTAGGCAAAGGATGTTTTATTTTTTCCTTTATTTGGGTACTATCTGCACTGATGTAATTGCCGTATACCATTTTATCACTCGAACAATCGTATATACCGTATTCGTAATCAATACTAATAGTGCGTAAAGCAAATTCTGTTTTAAGGTAATATTCCAATACATTGGCATCAATAACGCTATTTACATTTACTACAAAATAATTAGAGGAAAGCTGGCTTACCGGATTTTGATTGGTGGGGGAATGCTCGTTATAAGTCATCATTTTTTCAGCTACATTTTGCAATGCAATATGTATGCTTTGGTTAAACTGCTTTTCACTATTATCAAAGGCCTTACGTAGCCAATACGTTTGAATTACAATAATACCAATAATGGTGAGTGCCCCAAATAAAATAACCAGCCTAAATGTGTTTCTTGTCATATAAGTTTTAAAAAATTAGCATTTTATCCCTCTTTGGAGAGGGTAAGGGAGAGGGTAAAAAATAAATTTTTTAAAACTTCTTCCTTGTATTTTTAATCATTAACAAATCATTAACACTAATTTGCACCCTATTTACCATAAAATATCTAAAATAGTTTAATTTTATTGAAGAACATTTCTAATATTGTAATTCAAGCATTACAAATGTTTAAGCAAAAAATTTACTAAACAATTTAATTATGAAAATTATGAAACTAAGTTCAATGTTAAGAGTGTTTATTGTAGCACTTGCAATTTTATTTACGCAAACCCTATTTGCGCAACAAAAAACAACAACGCCTACACCGGCACCTACAGTAGCCCCAACAACACAAACGGCTCCAGTTGTTGACGATCCAAATGCGCCAGATATTAATTTTGCAACTGAAACAATTGATTATGGTACGGTTGAACACAATGCCGATGGCAACAGAGAGTTTAAATTTAAAAACACAGGTAAAAGTCCTTTGATTATTACCAATTGCAAAGGATCTTGTGGGTGTACAGTTCCAACTTGGCCTAAGGAGCCTATTGCTCCGGGAGCAAGCGCTTCTATTAAAGTAAAGTATGCAACAGATAGAGTTGGTCCGTTTACAAAAACAGTAACGGTAACTTCTAATGCTAAAACTCCAACTAGAGTATTAAAAATTACAGGAAAAGTATTGCCGGATCCTAATGCCACACCGGCAGAAGATTTAACTCCGGTTAAAACAACAACTCCTGATGGTTCTCCGGTTGAAAAACATTAATGGTTTAATTTAGATTGATTTTTAAAAGCCTCGTAATATTACATTGCGGGGCTTTTTTATTGGGTATTATCCGTTCGGTAAATGTAAAAACAAGGCTTTATAATGTATTATTTCTATTTTTGTACACACACAGTTCATCTAATTAGGATCCATGTAATACAACGTTGTTAGTAGAGCCGAAACCGCCAGGCTGCGAACCTCAACCACACGTGAGAATAAGAGTAAAATCTCTTACTGTTGGCGGTTATTTTACTTCCTGAAATGATGCCTTTTAATACTTCGCAATTAATTATAGATAAATAATAACTTAGCAGTATTATAAATTCAAAAATACGGTGAATCTAAAAGCACTTGTCTCGTCTGTTAATTCTTGGAACGATTTTAAGAATATACTGCAAAGTAAAACCAAACTCGAAAAAGGCGAAGCCTTTGAACAGCTTACCAAATATTATTTAAGTTATGATCCAAAATACAAATCGAAACTAAAAAATGTTTGGTTACAAAAGGAAGTGCCAAGTGCTGTAATTAAAAAATTAAACCTACCACTTAACGACCAAGGCATTGATTTAATTGCTGAAACCAATAACGGAGAATATTGGGCCATACAATGCAAATATTTGCAAGACGAAGATCAAAAACTTTCGCATCGCAAAATCTCAACTTTTATTTCTCTTAGTTCGGGCATTGCAAATGATATATCCTATTGTTTGGTTTGTACCACAGTTGATGAATATGCCGACATCTATAAAGGAAAAAACAAAATTGGTTTTTGCAATTCAGATGAGTGGAGAAAATTAAATAAATCATTTTTCGATTGGCTTAGAAAAAAACTTTCGGGTAAAGAAAAATCACTTGTTCCATACAAACCAAAACTTCACCAACAAAAAGCATTAAAAGAAGCCAAAGATTATTTTGTAAAAAATAAAAACAAAAAGGGGAAACTGGTTTTTCCTTGTGGCGCAGGTAAAAGTTTAACCGGTTATTGGATTACAAAAGAATTAAAACCACAGCATATTATTGTTGCAGTACCCAGTTTATCATTGGTAAAACAAACATTGGAAGTTTATCTCAGAGAAACTGTAGCCAATAAAGAAAGCATTGAATGGCTTTGTGTTTGTAGCGATGAAGGCATTGGTAAAAAGGATGATATTCCTAATGCACCTCATAAAACTTACGAAAAGAAATGGAAAGGGAATGGGTGATTTTTTAGGTACAGGAATAACTGCTACTCAATTTCGAAAATATAGATCATATGTTGAAGCAAAACTCTTTGTTAAAAAAATTAATATTAGTTCTCAAAAAGAATGGCGCGCATATTGCAAAACTGGAAAAAAGCCAAATGACATTCCTATGAAATTAGAAAGGACCTATAAAAATGAGTGGAAGGGCTGGAATGATTTTTTGGGGAAAGAATAAACTTTTCCAATAGATAAGAATCTTTGTTTCAAATTTTATCAAGAAAAGAAATAACATTAGCTCCAAACTGAAATAAAAACCCAACAACAATAAATACTAAAGCCAAGTATGATAGTGTATCATATCGCTTGGCTTTTATTTTTTCTTCTGGCAATATTTAAGGATATGAATAGCTCGGGGCTTGCCCTGAGGATTATTTCTTCGCGAATTTGGGAATTGATAGAATTATTGCTAAAATGAAATGAAATTATTATCTATGTAACACTTATGACAACAAAAGAAAAAGATATAATTGATAAGATAAAAAATGCCATTATCAAAAAAGATCCAATGGCTGATATTATTCTGTTTGGCTCTCATGCTAAAGGAACTGCTACCCCTGATTCTGATTGGGATATTTTAATTTTATTAAATCAATTAAATGTATCTCGTAAAACAGAGCAAGAGTTTAGATATTCTCTTATTGATGTTGAAATTGAAATTGGAGAGGTTATATCTACATTTGTTTATTCTAAGTCAGATTGGGAAAATAAATTTCATCTTTCTTCTCTTTACGAAAGCGTTAATAAAGAAGGCATACATTTAAATGAAGGGAAGTAAAGAAGATTATATCAAGTACCGACTTGAAAGAGCCAAGCAAACCTTGCTTGATGCGAGAACTTTAGCGTCTAATAAAAGTTGGAATTCTACTATTAACAGATTATACTATGCATGTTTTTATGCTGTACATGCCTTACTACTCAAGAATAATATAAAAACACATACCCATAATGGGGCAAGAATTAAATTTTTTCACGACTTTATTCGTACTGGCATTATCGATAAAGAATATAGTAAACTCTATTCAGATTTATTTGATTGGAGACAAGAAGGTGATTATGCCGATTTTGCAGAATTTGATGCGGAAACAATTTTGCCTTTACCAAATAAAGTAGAATTGTTTATCCATGAAATTGAAAAATTACTTGTGTAAAAATATAACCAGGCTTATTTCTAAAATCACAGTTTAGCATTACCCCCGACTCACTTATATCATAAATTCCGTTCAAAATCTTTTATATAATCTACTTTACTTAAAAAAAGAAAATTACAACCCTCAAATATTAAAAAAGTAACAATGACAGAAAACAAAGGAGCTTTTTTGTGTATTTTTGTAATTAAATTAGACTAACATGATCACACTATCACAAAGAGGCAATGAAATGCCTGAGTCTCCTATTCGTAAATTGGTTCCTTATTCAGAAGAAGCAAAACGAAAAGGAAGAACTGTTTACCATTTAAATATTGGTCAGCCTGATATAGAAACACCTGAAGTAGCCCTATCTGCAATAAAAAACACCAAAGTAAAAGTTATTGAATATAGCCATTCTGCCGGTATTGAATCGTACCGTAAAGGTTTGGCTCAGTATTATAATAGCAAGGGCATTGATGTTACACATCATGATATGCTAATTACTACCGGAGGATCAGAAGCATTGTTATTTGCGTTTTTTTCTTGCCTTAATCCTGGCGATGAAATTATTATTCCGGAACCATTTTATGCCAATTACAATGGCTTTGCATGTACTGCAGGAGTTATAGTAAAACCCATTACAGCCAAAATTGAAAATGGATTTGCATTACCTCCTGTAAGTGAATTTGAGAAATTGATTACTTCTAAAACAAAGGCTATTTTAATTTGCAATCCTAATAATCCTACGGGTTATGTGTATTCTAAAAATGAGTTAGAAACCTTAAGGGATATCGTAAAAAAATACAATCTTTTTCTTTTTGCTGATGAGGTATACAGAGAGTTTTGCTATAACGGAAAAGAATTTTTCTCCATTATGCAATTAGAAGGTATTGAGCAAAATACGGTGTTGATTGATTCTGTTTCTAAGCGCTATAGCATGTGTGGTGCGCGTATAGGAGCTTTGGTTTCTAGAAATAAAAATATTATTAGCACTGCTTTGAAATTTGCGCAGGCGCGTTTGAGCCCACCAACATTTGGACAAATTGCCAGCGAAGCTGCATTGCAAACTCCCATGACTTATTTTGAAGGTGTAACAAAAGAATACGTAAAACGCAGAAATTTAATTATTGAAGCATTAAATAAAATGGAAGGTGTAATTTGCCCAACACCTCAAGGGGCTTTTTATACCGTGGTGAGATTGCCCATTGATAATGCCGATAAATTTTGCCAGTGGTTACTTGAAGATTTTGAATACAAGAACCAAACTGTTATGCTTGCCCCTGCAACCGGATTTTATTCTACAAAAGGTAGCGGAACAAATGAGGTGCGTATTGCTTACGTACTTAACTTGGAGTCTTTGAAAAATGCAATGGAATGTTTAGAGAAAGCTTTACATGTTTATCCGGGGAATACTTTAGTTCAAGGTTTGAAAATTCAAAGTTCAATTTGATTTTGTGGTTCAATATTCTAAAGTTTATTGTTCAAAAGTATGGTTTGATACCATTTTTCAATTTTCATTTTTATATATCCCCAATTTCTTAAGCTTAAACTATTTTGTATTTTACAGTCTTGAACTCTCAACCTTTAAACATTGAACAATACTAAAAAGCAAGTTTCTATTGAAAATGATATTTCTAAGACGTGGAAAATTATTCTTACCATTCTGCTTTTCATTTATCTCCTATTTTCATATGCTCAAAAACAAAATTTAATTACTGCTGATTTAGGAAGGCATATTAAAAATGGAGAATATTTTATTCAACATCATGAGCCTATAACTACTAATTATTATTCCTATACCCAGCCGGATTTTCCTACGCGAGCCCACCACTGGGGAGCGGGTGTAATTTATTATGTGTTGTACAATATCGGAGGTTTTGATCTCTTGAGTTTGTTAAATGTTTTTCTATACATCATCACTTTTATTTTGTTTTTTAAAATTGTAATAGAAAAATCGAATTATATTTTCTCCATTTTTTTTACTTTACTGGGAATGCCTCTTATTACAGATCGTTTAGAGATAAGACCAGAAGTTTTTAGCTATTGTTTCGTAGCTATTTATTTTTATTTACTTAGTAGGTTTACGGATGATAAAATAAAATGGCAGTATTTATTAGTGCTTCCTGTTGTTCAAGTTTTCTGGGTCAACATTCATATTCTTTTTCCATTAGGTCCATTTTTAATGGGTGTATTTGGTTTGGGAGAATTAATAAATGCGTATCCCAATAGCTTAAAAAGTGAAAAATTAAAAAAACTAGCTATTATATTTCTTTTATCTGCATTAGCCTGTTTAGTAAATTTCTGGGGTATACAAGGAATTATTGAACCCTTTACCATTTTAAATAATTATGGTATGATGATAGTGGAGAATATGTCGGTGGTTTTTATGCAAGGCCGTTTTCCGGATAGAATTATTTATTATCATATAGAGTTGATTACCATTATTACTTTATTGGCAATTGGAGTAATTGTTTGGTTAAAAAAGGGAATATCAAATATTCCTCATGTTATACTTACTCTTGTTTTTGGAATACTTGCCTGGAAAATGATCAGAAATTTCCCATTGTTTGGCTATATGTTTATTATAGTGTCTTCAATTTCATTTTATGAATATCAAAAAGCTAGACCCATTAATTTTCAAAGAAACTTACGCTTGTTTTTAACCATTGGGAGTTGTTTCATTTTCTTTATAGGTTTTGCGCTTCCAAGTTTACAATATTTTCGTCAGCAACTATTGCCTAAAAGATTAGAAGTTTTAAAAAAAGAATACAAGCATAATCCATCAAAAAAAGATGCCATAATGGATGAAGTGCAAGAAATTAAAACAAAATACCAAGATATAGATACCAGCTGGACTTTGAGAAATTATTATTCACCATACAAATATTCTTTTGGATTGGGTTTAATTGACAATTGTAATAAATCAGCAGAATTTATAAAAGCCAATAAAATACCGGGACCTTATTTTAATAATTATGATATTGGTGGTTATTTTATTTTTCATCTTTTCCCAACTTATAAACCTTTTGTAGATAACAGGCCGGAGGCCTATAGTGTAGACTTTTTTAAAGACATGTTTATGCCCATGCAACAAGATACTACAGATATAACTTGGAATAAATTTGATGAAAAATATCACTTCAACACCATTTATTTTTATCGTTACGATCAAACCCCTTACGGACAACCATTTTTAATCAGAAGAATTCAAGATCCACTTTGGATTCCCATTTATGTTGATGATTATACTGTAATCATGATACGTAATGAAGAAAAGAATACTGCTTTATTACAACAATTTGCATTGGATAAAAAAATGTTTTATTCCTCTCCCAATTAAAATATGAGTAATATCATATTTACTATTGATACACTTCATTTTAATTAAATCATTTATAAAATAAATTTGCAAATAGCAGCAGATGAAATATTCATCCAGAGCCTTGTAGAAGGATGTAAAATTATTTATGATAAAACCATTGCAAAATACACAAACTGCATGTTTTCATTGTGGAGACTTATGCCTTGCAGAAGCAATTGCTTTTCAAGACAAAGTATTTTGTTGCGAAGGCTGTAAGTTGGTTTTTGAATTATTAGAAGATCACAATCTTGGTAAAAGTGATAATATCGAAAAATTAATTCAGTCACCCAACAAAACAATTTTAAAAAATCAATTTTCATTTTTAGATGATGATGATGTAAAGAAAAAATTGCTGTCGTTCTCTGATCAAACAAATGAAATTATCGTTTTTTCATTGCCTCAAATTCATTGTACTTCATGTATATGGTTGCTCGAAAATTTATACCGTTTAAATTCAAACATAAAAAATGTTCAGGTAGATTTTCTTAAGCGTACAGCAAGAATCATTTATAACAAACAAAAAACTTCATTAAGAGCAATTGCCGAATTACTTACTACAATTGGATACAAACCACAAATTCAATTAAACGATATCTACAAAAGTGAAAATCAAGATGTAGTAATTGATAAAAACCTAATTTATAAAATTGGTGTTGCAGGTTTTTGTTTTGGGAATATTATGTTGTTGAGTTTTCCGGAATATTTGTCATTACATGTAGAACCTGAGTTTCAACTCTTTTTCAGATATATTAATTTAATTCTATCTCTACCCATTATTTTTTATGTTTCTATTGATTATTTTAGATCAGCATTTATTGCTGTAAAAAATAAAAACATCAACATTGATATTCCTCTAAGCCTTGGTATTATTTCTTTTTTTTTAAGAAGTGTATTTGAAATAGTATCAAACACGGGGGCTGGTTATTTCGATTCCTTAGCCGGTTTACTTTTCTTTTTATCCTTAGGTAAATATTTTCAACGGAAAACATACAATAGAATTTCCTTTGATCGTGATTACAATTCATTTATCCCTATTGCCATTTCAAAAATTGAAAATGGAAAGGAGATGACGGTTGCTGCCAACAAAGTAAGAAAAGGAGATCGTTTAATTATTCGTAATAATGAAATCATTCCTACTGATGCTATTTTATTAAAAGGCAATGCCACCATTGATTATAGTTTTATTAGTGGAGAAAGCTTACCCATACAAATTCATTCAGGTGATTTAATATATGCGGGAGGCAAGCAAACCGGCTCAATAATAGAAGTAGTAGCCGATAAAGATTTAACTACATCAACACTTACACAATTATGGAACAACAGTATTTTTGATAAAAAAAATGCAAATGAAAAACAATTCTCATCCATCACAGATAAAGCGAGTAAACGTTTTACGATAGGCATAATTGCAATTGCTTTTTTTTCTCTGTTTTATTGGATGTATGTAAATCCAGCTAACGCTGTAAATGCATTTACATCTGTATTAATAATAGCTTGCCCATGCGCATTGGCTATTAGTGCCCCTTTTGCTTTAGGCAATGCAATAAAAATTTTAGCTCAGCATGGCTTGTATGTTAAAAACACCTCTGTGCTCGAAAAACTTTCACAAATAGATACCATTGTTTTTGATAAAACCGGAACTATTACCAAGTCTAACGAATCAAATATTCAATATGTAGGAAACGTATTATTAGATGATGAAATTAATGCATTAAAATCTTTATTTAAACAATCTTCCCATCCATTAAGTATACAACTTTATAATTTTATTAACGGAAATGGAAATGCTAAACTAAAATCCTATTCAGAATTAATAGGCTCTGGAATTTCAGCATGTATTAATAATAAAAATATTAAAGCAGGATCTTTAAAGTTTATTAATTCCTTAAATATACCACCTCAAGTATTTTCAGCCGAACATAAAGCTGGATCTAAAATTTATGTTTCAATAAATGATAAGATTCAGGGGTGTTTTGTTATTCAAAATAAATACAGGGAGAATTTAAAGAAAACCACATCTTATCTTTCTAATAATTATGCACTCTATTTATTTACTGGCGACAATGCTTCTGAAGAAAGGAATCTAGCCCAATATTTTGCTAACGAGAAAAATATTCAATTTCAACAAAAGCCAATTGACAAACTCAATAACATTAAGAAGCTGCAAAATGATGGTAAAAAAGTAGCAATGATTGGAGATGGTTTAAATGATGCAGGCGCTTTAAAACAAAGTAATGTGGGTATCTCCATTTCTGAAAGTGTGAATACTTTCTCCCCGGCTTGCGATGCCATTTTAGATGCCAACAAATTTGATCAATTGCCATCCTTCTTTGTTTTTTCTGCAAAGAGTGTGCAATTGGTAAAAATAAGTTTCTTCATTTCTCTTACCTATAATTGCATTGGTTTGTGGTTTGCTACACACGCGCTATTAAGCCCTGTTTTTGCTGCTGTTTTAATGCCATTGAGTTCTATTAGTATTGTGCTATTTGGGATAATTGGCACAACTATTTTAGCAAAAAAATATCTTGTTTCTGATATGCATCATTTGCAAAACTGATTTCCATCATCTGTACTTTTTTCAACAAAAGATAACTTTACTCAAGGGTTTTCTGAAAAACAAAATTACGCTCTCTCTCATAGAGAGGGAGTAAGGGAAAGGATAGTAAAAAAATATTTTTCAGAAAACCCATAAGAATATTCTATATGAGTGTACTCTTTTTACTTATTGGAGCAAGTTTGCTTATTGCATTGGGATTCTTAGTCACATTTATTGTTTCTGTAAAAAAGGGGCAGTTTGATGACACTTATACGCCTTCGGTTAGAATATTATTAGATCATACAAAACAAAATTCAACAACAAATAAAATAAAGGAACAGTAGTATTATTTGTTCCTCACTCGTAATGACGAGTTGGAGGACTTTTGAGAAAGTCTTATAGGCTGAGGTTTAGAAAAGCAAATTTATTTAACAGATATAAATTTTTTAAATATGGCATTAGAAACATTTTCGTACGACAATAAAATTGTTAAAAATTTTGCATATGCAACTATGCTTTGGAGTATTGTGGGTATGTTGGTCGGTTTAATTATTTCATTGCAATTAGTTTTCCCATCTCTTAATTTAGGCATTGCCTGTACTACTTTTGGCCGCTTACGGCCACTCCACACCAATGCTATCATTTTTGCTTTTGTTGGTAATGGTATGTTTATGGGAATTTATTATTCGCTTCAACGTTTGTGTAAAGCAAGAATGTTTAATGACACACTTAGTAAAATACATTTTTGGGGTTGGCAATTTATTATTGTTGCAGCAGCATTAACATTGGTATCTGGTATAACATCAGGCAAAGAATATGCAGAGCTTGAATGGCCAATAGACATTCTTATTACACTTATTTGGGTGGTTTTTGGAATTAATTTATTTGGAACCATTTTAAAAAGACGAGAACGCCATTTGTATGTAGCCATTTGGTTTTACATTGCAACATGGGTTACAGTAGCCATGCTACATATTATTAATTCATTTGAATTACCTGTTACATTTTTTAAAAGTTATTCATGGTATGCTGGCGTTCAAGATGCCTTGGTGCAATGGTGGTATGGGCATAATGCTGTTGCATTTTTTCTTACTACTCCTTATTTGGGTATCATGTATTATTTTATTCCTAAAGCAGCAAACAGACCTGTTTATTCTTACCGACTTTCCATTATTCATTTTTGGGCATTAATTTTTCTTTATATATGGGCTGGTCCACATCACTTATTGTATACTGCTTTACCCGACTGGGCACAAACGCTCGGAATGATTTTCTCTATCATGCTCATTGCTCCCTCATGGGGAGGTATGATTAACGGATTGTTAACCTTGCGTGGAGCATGGGATAAAGTAAGAGAAAATCCGGTTTTAAAATTTATGGTGGTTGCTATTACTGCTTATGGTATGGCCACTTTTGAAGGCCCCATGCTATCCATAAAAAGTGTGAATGCTATTAGTCATTATACCGATTGGACAATAGCTCACGTTCACGTAGGCGCATTAGGTTGGAATGGATTCTTAACCTTTGGTGTTTTGTATTGGTTAATACCGGTTTTGTTTAGAACAGAATTGTATTCTAAAAAATTAGCCAATTTTCATTTTTGGATAGGAACACTTGGAATTATTTTTTATGTGTTGCCATTATACTGGGCAGGTTTTACACAAAGTTTAATGTGGAAAGAATTTACTGCCGAAGGTCAATTGGCGAATACATTTTTATCAACAGTAACACGTATTGCGCCTATGTATGCAATGCGTTCTATTGGAGGAAGCATGTATTTAGTAGGAGCTTTAGTAATGTTGTATAATTTAATAAAAACAATTCAGCTAGGAAGTTTATTGGAAAATGAAGAATCGTCTGCTCCTGCCCTTGTTGGAGAATATACTTCACACAGCACAGATCATTGGCACAGATGGATTGAACGCAGACCTATTCAATTATTGGTATTTAGTTTAATTATGGTAGCCATTGGAGGTATTATTGAATTGGTTCCAACCTTTCTTGTAAAATCAAATATCCCAACTATTGCTAGTGTTAAACCTTATACTCCGCTTGAGTTGCAAGGTCGCGATATATACGTGCGTGAGGGTTGTAGCAATTGTCATTCGCAAATGATTCGACCTTTTCGTTCAGAAACGGAGCGGTATGGTGAATATTCAAAAGCAGGAGAATTTGTTTACGATCATCCATTTTTGTGGGGATCAAAACGTACCGGACCGGATTTACAAAGAGAAGGAGGAGATAAATTAAAGAAACCAAATGCTTGGCATTTTAATCACATGAGAGACCCTCAATCTATTTCTCCCGGATCTATTATGCCCGCTTATCCTTGGTTAATGGACGATAATTTAGATACAAGTAACACAGGAGCTAAAATAAGAGCCATGATAAAAATGGGAGTTCCTTATCCTGATGGTTATGATAAAATTGCCAATCAAGATTTAATGCATCAGGCAGATAGTATTGCGCAAGATTTAAAACAAAATCAAATTAAAGTAATGAGCAATAAAGAAATTATTGCTGTAATAGCTTATTTGCAAAGACTAGGAACAGATATTTATAAAGAAAAATAAATACATATGAAATTTATAACAGATCATTTGTCAAGCATTCATGATGTTGCCATTTATCCCATTATATCACTCTCAATATTTGTAACGTTTTTTGCTGTGTTAGGATGGTGGGTAATAAAAGCTGATGAAAAGGATATTAATAAAATGGCTGAATTGCCATTAGATAAATAGGAATAAAAAATAAAAATTTATGCTTATGCAAATACATATTTTAAACTTCGTTTTGATAAATATCAGTTTTGGAGATTGGATACTTATTTCTCTTATTTCATTTCTCCTCCTTATTCTTATTGTATTATTAAATACTTTAAAATCATTGGTACATGAAATTGTTCCACCGATAAAAAAGGAAAATGAAAAAACTTTTATTGATGCAATTGAAAGTTCACTTACTAATGCAATGCCCATTGATAGAGAAGAAGAAATATTACTTGATCATAATTACGATGGGATAAAAGAATTGGATAATCATCTTCCTCCATGGTGGGTAGCCATGTTTTATGCAACCATTATTTGGGCTATTGGCTATTTAATTTATTTTCATTTTAGTGATTCGGCAAAACTTTCCCTTGATGAATACAATGATGAAATGGCAATTGCTGCAAAAGAAAAATCTGTTTTTTTAGAAAAGGAAGGCAATAAGGTAAATGAAGAAACCGTAACACTTTTTTCAGATCAAGAAAATTTAAATCAAGGAAAAGAAATTTTTACCACAAATTGTACGCCTTGTCATGGTCAATCTGCAGAGGGTAGTGTTGGGCCCAATTTAACGGATATTTATTGGTTGCATGGGGGAGGGATAAAAAATATTTTTAAAACAGTAAAATATGGTATTTTAGGTAAAGGCATGACAAATTGGGAAACCCAACTTACTCCAAAACAAATACAACAAGTTTCTAGTTACGTTTGGAGTTTACAAGGTAGTAATCCGCTTAACGGAAAAGAAAAACAAGGAGAAGTGTATTCTGAAAATACAAATGAAATTGCCCCTGATAGTTTAAAAATGCAAACAAAAAAATAGATACTAGGCAGCAATACGCCATAGGCGTTTTAGTATTGTAGCAAATGAAAATAATTCAAATGAACATACCGCGTAGCGGTTAAAGAAGAATGTGGCATAGAATCTGAATTGTTTTATGGATGAATCAAACAATGACATAAATAATTTTAAAAAAGATGAGTCTTTTAGAGATTCTATTGCTACAATAGATGCAGAAGGTCACAGAAAATGGATTTTTCCTAAAAAGCCGAAAGGCAAATTTTACAAGTACCGTACATATGTAAGTTATTTATTTCTGCTCCTGTTTTTTTCTGTTCCATTAATACGAATAGGAGGCGAGCCTCTGTTGATGATTAATATTGTTCAGAGAAAATTTATCATTTTTGGTCAAATATTTTGGCCTGAAGATTTTTATCTCTTTGCAATTGGCATGCTCACTTTTGCCGTATTCATTATTTTATTTACCGTAGTTTTTGGCAGGTTATTTTGTGGTTGGGTTTGCCCACAAACTATTTTTATGGAAATGGTTTTCAGAAAAATTGAATATTGGATTGAAGGCGATTTTAAACAACAACGATTATTAAAAAAAACAGCATGGAATACAGATAAAATTTGTAAAAAAGTAAGCAAGCATTTTATTTTTTTCTGTATTTCATTTATTATTGCCAATACTTTTTTAGCCTATATTATAGGAAGTGATGAGCTCATAAAAATTATGAGCGACTATCCCTCTAATCATATATCAGGTTTAATAGCCATACTGGTTTTTACTTCTGTTTTTTATGGAGTATATGCTAGATTTAGAGAACAAGTTTGTTTGGTGGTATGCCCCTATGGTCGTTTACAAGGGGTATTATTGGATAAAAAAAGTATTTCTATTGCTTATGATTATATAAGAGGCGAAAAGAGAGCTAAGATTCATAAAAATGAAGATAGAAAGGTAAAGAAATTGGGGGATTGTATCGATTGTCACCATTGTGTTGATGTTTGCCCGACAGGTATTGATATTAGAAATGGTTTGCAGATGGAGTGTGTTAATTGCACAGCATGTATGGATGCATGTGACGAAATGATGGAAAATGTTGGTCTCAAAAAAGGACTTATACGATATGCTTCTGAAGATGGAATTGCTAAAAATGAGAAACTAAAAGTTACCCCACGTACAATAGGCTATTCTTTTGTACTGTTATCATTAAGTACCGTATGGATAGTTTTACTTCTTACAAGAACACCTGTTGAATCTATTATTCTTCGCTCTTCAGGTACTTTATACCAAGCACAACAAGATGGACGCATCAGTAATTTGTATAATTATTCTGTGATTAATAAAACCAATAATGCAATGCCCGTAAAATTTATATTGGAATCACCCAAAGGAGAAATAAAATTAGTAAAGGATAGTATTTATTTAAATAAGCAAAGCGTAGCAGAAGGGAGCATGTTTGTAATACTTGATTCTACAGCACTTTCATCATATAAAGTAAAAATTAAAATTGGAGTATACTCTAATGGAAAGAAATTAGAAACCGTTTCAACAAATTTTTTAGGGCCGGGGTAATTTATATAAACAATTCCCAACCTTTCCTCTCCGAGTTTATCCTGAGCGGAGTCGAAGGAGGGATGGCTAGGGAGAGGTGATATTAAAACTCACATTATGAAAACAAAAATTCACTGGGGATATTTTATTGCAGTTCTTTATGCAGGATTCGTAGTTATTATTTTAACGCTTGTATTTAAAAGTTCGAATCAAAAATTTGATTTAGTAACTGAAAACTATTACGAGGATGAAATAAAATACCAAGGTATAATTGATCAAAAAAAAAGTGGACAAGAATTTGAAAATCAAATTCAAGTTTTAACCGACACAAATATTATTTCTATTGATTTACCATTTTTAAAAAATGAACATGAGGTAATTGGTTCAATACAATTTTACCGACCCTCTGACGAAAAAAAAGATTGTATTGAAAAGCTACAAATTGATTCCAATGGCATTCATAAAACGGATGTAAAAAAATTAGCTAAAGGATTATACAATATTGAAATTTCTTGGACAAATAATAACAAGAAATATTTGGTAGAAAAAAGAATTACTATTTAACGTTTTATATATAATTCAAAACTTCCCCTCTCCCTTGGGAGAAGGGCTAGGGGTGAGGTCAAATGATCAATCTATTTCAAATAGCATGTATTACCGGCTTGCTGGGAAGCCTTCATTGTGTTGGTATGTGTGGACCAATTGCATTGGCTGTTCCTGTATTGGGTACTAGTAATATTTCGAGAGTATTTTCAATTTTAGTATATAATTTTTCTAGAATTACGACCTATTCTTTATTAGGAATAATTTTTGGAACATTAGGAAAAGAATTGCATTTAGCAGGTTTTCAACAAGCCGTTTCAATAACAGTTGGAATAATTTTAATAGGCAGTATTTTGTTTCCCTTCTTATTAAAAAAACAAATCTCAAAAGTAACCCCATCTTTGTTTTTGGTTAACGTATTAAAAGAAAAATTTAGATTTTTTCTGAAAAGAAAATCCTTTTATTCTGTTGTAGGAATAGGTTTAATAAATGGATTACTTCCCTGTGGCTTGGTTTATGTTGCTCTTGCAGGAGCCATTAATACCGGTTCACCAATAAATGGAGCTTTCTATATGGCTTTATTTGGCATGGGAACCATACCCGCAATGTTAGCCTTAAGTTCATTTAAAACTTTTTCCCTAACATTTAAAAATCAAAAAATGATCAGGAAAATTATTCCCGTATTTGTAGTTGCCATGGGGATACTTTTTATTTTAAGAGGATTGGATTTAGGAATTCCCTATATAAGCCCTCATCTATCACAAATTGGGCTGCATTCGCATTGCCATTAAAATTATTAGAATAATAATCACCAAAATGATCCGTCATCAAGAAATTTGTATTTAAAAAATCATGCCTGACACACAAATAAAATCCCCCTTTTCTGATTAGGGGGATTTTAAAGACACTAGGCAAAGAATAAAAGTATGTATATTAAAATTTGGGTTTGTCTGGCACTACTGTATGTTTTCTTTGGTAAACAACTATATTCATTCCAAATCTAAGATTGATGCTCTTTGCTTTTTCAGGTAAAAAATAGGCCACAACATTGTCGGTTACAGTATAGAATTGAAATGGCCCAAGTTTTAGAGAAGAGCATACTCCAACATTATTGTATGTTTTATTCATAACTGAATAACTTAAACCAACATTCCATATTCTTCCAAACTGATGCACGTAGCCTAAAGTATAAGAAGGAGTAAAACCACTTGTAGTTGATGTTCCTTTAAGCAATAAACTAAATGTATTATGTGGTGTTATATCATAAGAAGCGCTCAAATTAATTTTAGTTGGTAATTTTGTTGTATAAGATGCGGCACTCGTATCTGTGGTAACTTTATAAGTATTCTTAAGTGAATCAACTAAATTAGTTGCAAAATCACTCATTTCTGCAACATCAACACCTTTGTATGTGAATGTTGAGGCCTTCATACTATAATCCGTTAATCCATCTTTCCATTTTATTGCACCTATATCTTGAACACTTGCCGAAAACGAAGCTTTATCATTTAAATGATACGATGTTCCTAAATCAACAGCCCAACCCATATTTTGTGTAGAAAACATATAATAAACAGGATCGAAACCACCTTGAGGGATACCAGCTGTATGCACCATAAATGCTGAAGAAAGGGTAAGATCATAATTGTTTGGATCAGTATACAGGCTTATATTACTTGTTTCTGTATAAATATTGCTTTTACCAAACAATACTTTAGGACGTACTCCAACAGTAAAATTCCCAAATGTTCTGTTCCATCCCAATGCATATTCCCTATAATGCGTTTCATTTATTCCAAGTCCTGTTACATTAACAGTTTCGCCCACATAATTGCCATTACCATAATAAAGTAATTCAAACAACGATTTTGGATAATCCAATTCAACATTTACCTTATCGGTAATATTAAAAATGAATAAGTTTTTTCCTGCCTTTATTCTCAGCGAAAGCAAATCGGTATGAGCGGTTACAGAAAAACTGTTCAGATCTTTCATTTTGGAAAATACATTTTGAAAATCAAGATAGAGCGAATCATCTGCTCTCTTTTTAATCAAATCACTCATCACAAATCCATTATTGGCTACATTCAAAAATGTTGATGAAATTCCTGGTAATCCTAATGAAAATATTTGAGTGCTATCAGGATTCGCTACTACATTTACTTCGCTCGATTGCATTACATTGTTCATGAAATAAAGAGTGAGATCTTGTTGAGCCATTACTCCTGTTGCCATTGAGCATCCTACAACAAGGCCACAGATTTTTTTTATTATGTTCATATGGGTATATTTTAAATTCATAATTTATTTTTATAATTATTTATAAATGTATTTACAGTTTTGCTTTTGCACCTAAAGCAAAATCCATTTTATAGTTCGAATAAAGTTTAACAGGAGTTGTTCCATTGTTTGCAGTTGCAATACTTCCCATTAAAATTATTTTGGTTGCATTTTTAATATTATTTAATGTTGCTTGATTAATGGTAATGGTAGTTTGGCTGGTAGTTGCCGCAAGCAATTCTCCATTATTATCAACACTTGATGATTCTATTAGTTTTGATGATGATTTCATTAATGAATCAACAACATTAAAATTGTCATCCACAAAATATGCCTGAACACTTATATCAAATGGAAATTCATTTGTAACATTTAAAATAAAATCTGCTTGCTGAAAACCCGATAGTGAACTTAAATCCATGTCCATCGTATCTATAATTCCAATATTGGCTATTGAACCATAAAGTGGAAGTTCTACCGCCATATCAACACTAAACATTCCATCAGAAGTAATAAAATTGGATCCGGTATTTCCATCCGGATTTGTAGTTGCGCTACCTGCAAATGCAATAGATGTTAAGCCACTTGCCATAAAATCAGAGAGATTCGAATTTGTACCATCAAGAGCAATTACTGTTGATTTAATCTGACCCTCTTCTCCTACCCTTGGATATTCAAATTGAATGGGACTAGGAACACCCGTAAGAGAAATAGTACCTCCGTCATAACCACCTTCTAATTTTGAAAATGCGGCATTAATAGGCACTCCAAATGAATTGTTAATGGTTAGTGTTAGTTTAGGATCAACAAGACTCATAGAGATTCCGCCTGTACTAAATTCTGATGCAGTTTCAGGAATATCAACAACCTGATTGCCTAAATAACCGTATACATTTTTGAAATCTAAACTCGAAAAACTCATGTTTAAATCAATACTGTCTGTACTCAATACAGTTTGATTGTGATCATAATTAACCGTAAGCGTATAAGAAGCACTAACCGTATTTGGATTACCTCCATTATCAGCAGCGGATAAATCTAATTCATATCCGCTTAAATCTACACTTTGATTGTATACAACAGGTGAGCTTCCTGTATAATCAAGTAAAATAGATTGAGAAAAAGGAACTCCATTTTTTGTGGCTGAAAGAATTACAATATCTATGGTAATATCTTGTCTAAAATCTGAAGAAATATTCCAATTTAATGTTCCTCCGGTAAGAGCTATAGAATCAATTTCTGCACTATTAGGCATTGCCATTGCAGTAGTTGTAGAATAGGGAGGAAGACTTATTACAGTATCCATATTAAATAATTGTGCAAGAGCACAAGCAGTAACAATGGTATCATTTACGCCAATAGTTGCAGAAACTTGTTGGTCATCTAATTTTAATAAATCTCCTACAGAGGCAGCATAAATTTCTGACGAATAATAAAGAGTCATAAAATGGTTTGAATCTTCTTGCATTTGTAAATCGCCCGTATCCGGAAATGAAATTAAATTATCCAAGACAACCGTTGAATATGCTAAAGGAGCGGCAAGGCTAGGATGCCAATCAGGAGTTGTTAATTTTGTCATATCATAATCCTTTTTATGACATGATGCTAATGCTAATAAGCCAAATGCTAATGCAAGCAATCTAGATTTTTGTATGAGTAATTTTGTGTTCATAAATTATATGTTTTGAAATTGAGTGAACAAAATTTAATTTTCAATCAATACGTAAAAACATATCAATAGGTTATAGTATTGAAGTAAGTTTTTTTATACACAATCGCAAATAACTAAATATCAAATACATAAAATAATTGTATGAACACACGAAACATGAAAGAAAGAATGAATGGATAGAAAACAAATTTGAGTTTTAAGGAATTATTTTGGAGCGGTAGCAAGCAAATAAATACTCAATGCTCCAAAAATAAGATTGGGAATCCAAACAGCAATAATAGGAGGAATACCGGAGTTAGTAGAACCTACTGTAAACATTTTCATAAATAATAAGTAAACAAAGCAAAGTAGAATACCAATTGCCAAATGCAAGCCTGTACCACCTCTAATTTTTCTTGAAGCTATAGAAACACCAATAATAGTAAGGATAAAGGTAGCCATAGGGTATGAAAATCTTTGGTACAATTCAATCAGGTAAAATTCTATGTTTTCAGCTCCACTCGATTTTTCTTGCTCAATAAAATCTTTTAACTGAAAATAATTCATGGTTTCTATATTGGTTAAACGTTGACCAAAATCTTCCGGCTTAAGTTGAATCAATGTATCCATCTTATTGCCTTGTTTCATGGTTTCTTCAAGGCCATTAATATCTCTGGTAAAATAATTATAGAATGCCCAAGTGCTATCATTTTCATTCCATTTGATGCGATCAGCAATAAGAATAAATTTTAATTCACTTCCTTGAAATTTTTCTAAGGTGAATTTTCTGCCCTCATTATTGGTAGCGTCAAAGCGAGAAACGGATATATAAGTATCTGGAGATAATTGCCTGTGAATATTTTTACCACTATTTCTAAATGCATTTCTGATATATTGATTTTCGAAATTAATTCTTTTAGTATTTGCCAGAGGGACAAGAAAATTATTAAACAACAATGACAAAACAGCCAACATACCTGCCGCCATCATAAAAGGTCTCAACATTCGTTTAAAACTTATTCCACTTGAAAGAATGGCAATTATCTCTGTATTGGCTGCCATACGAGAAGTAAAAAAAGTAACGGCCAAAAACACAATTAAAAAACTAAACATATTACCGTAGTAAATAATAAAGTTTAGATAATAATCAAAAATGATAGCTTTTAGTGGAGCTTCACTTCTTAAAAAATCATCAATTTTTTCAGATACATCAAAAACAATAGCAATAACAATTAGGAGAGATATAATAAAAAAAAACGTGCTTAAAAATTTTCGAATGATATAGAGATCTATTGTTTTCAATACATACTTAGTTATTAGTTATTGGTTATTAGTTATTGGTTATTAGTTATTAGTTATTACTCGAACAACCAATAACGAACAACTAATAACTATGTTATAATCTAGAACTCAATTTAGGAACCATCCTATTTTTCCATTCATTAAAAACACCTTGCACAATTTTTTCTCTGGCTGTTTTTACCAACCAAAGATAAAAACTCAAATTATGCAAAGTAGCAATTTGGCAAGCTAAAATTTCTCCACAAATAAATAAATGCCTCAAATAGGCTTTTGAATATTGTGTATCAACAAAGCAATTTGCAGCACTATCAATTACACTAAAATCTTTTTTCCATTTTTCATTTCTGATATTAATAATTCCTGCTGATGTAAACAACATTCCATTACGCGCATTGCGTGTTGGCATAACACAATCAAACATATCAATACCCAAAGCAATGCATTCCAATATATTTGCAGGAGTACCTACTCCCATTAAATATCTTGGTTTATCTTTTGGTAAAATACCACAAACCAGTTCTGTCATGGCATACATATCTTCTGCAGGCTCTCCAACAGAAAGTCCACCAATGGCATTGCCTTCTCTATTAAGCGAAGCAATATATTCTGCAGATTGTATTCTCAAATCTTTATAAACACTGCCTTGCACAATAGGGAAAAGGCTTTGATGGTAATTATACAATGGCGTAGTTTCATCAAATCTGGTACAACATCTTTTCAGCCACCTATGGGTAAGCTCCATAGAGTTTTTAGCATACTTGTACTCACAAGGATATGGAGTACACTCATCAAAAGCCATTATTATATCTGCTCCAATAATGCGTTGAATATCCATTACAGATTCCGGAGAAAAATGGTGACTCGATCCATCAATATGCGATTTAAAAACAGCTCCCTCCTCTGTTAACTTTCTATTATCTGCTAATGAAAAAACCTGATACCCTCCACTATCAGTAAGAATGGGATAATGCCAACCATTAAACTTATGCAAGCCTCCTGCTTCTTTTAAAACTTCTAAACCCGGTCTTAAATATAAATGATAAGTATTACCCAGAATAATTTGTGCTTTTATATCATGCTCCAATTCTCTTTGGTGAACAGCTTTAACCGTACCGGCTGTACCCACAGGCATAAAAATGGGTGTTTGAATAATGCCATGATCTGTACTAAGCTCTCCTGCACGAGCTTCTGAATTTTTATCTTTTGCAACAAGGGTAAATTGCATTTCTTATTAATTTTTCAAATCTGTACAAAAGTAAACAAAAGCCCTTCATTTCTTTCAAACTAATTTTCTCTTTACATATAATAAGCGGATATTTGCATTTTTAAATTTTGAAGCACTAATAATAAAGTATGATTTCAGTAAACAGGGTTTCTGTTTTAATTAGCGGAAGATATTTATATAACGATATTTCTTTTAACGTTACCGAAAAAGATAGAATTGGCTTAACAGGAGCCAATGGTGCAGGTAAATCAACCATGTTAAAAATATTTGCAGGCCTTCAGGCAGCTGACGAAGGTCAAATTGCAATGCCCAACAATACCACCATTGGTTATCTTCCACAAGAAATGACCCACCATAATGGGAGAACTGTTCTAGAAGAAACAGCTACAGCTTTTGCCGAAGCACGTATGCTAGAAAAAAAGATGGAAGCCTATACCCAACAACTTACCGAAAGAACCGATTACGAAACAGACAGCTACATGAAACTCATTCACAATATGAATGAAGCCAGTGAGCGTTACCACATTATTGGCGGCCATTCGCTAGAAGGTGAGATGGAAAAAGTTTTATTGGGACTGGGTTTTGAAAGAGAAGATTTCAACAGGCTTACCGATGAGTTTAGCGGTGGCTGGCGCATGCGTATTGAACTAGCAAAAATATTATTGCAAAAACCTGATTTGTTATTGTTGGATGAGCCTACCAATCACTTGGATATTGAATCGATACAATGGTTAGAAGATTTTTTAAAAAGTCATCATGGTGCAATTATTCTCGTTTCGCACGATAGGGCTTTTTTAGATACTATTACCAACAGAACCATTGAAATTTCGATGGGAAAAATTTATGATTACAAAGCATCTTATTCAAAATATGTTGAGCTGCGTAAAGAGAGAAGAGAAACACAAATTGCCACGGCTAAAAACCAACAAAAACAAATTGAGGATACTGAAAAATTTATTGACCGATTCCGTTACAAGGCTTCTAAAGCCCGGCAAGTACAGTCGAAATTGAAACAACTCGACAAAATTGACAGAATTGAAATTGATGATGAAGATAACAAAGCCATTCGATTTCGCTTCCCTCCTGCCCCACGATCTGGTAAAATTGTAGTGGAAGGAAAAGATGTAAAAAAACAATATGCCGATCATGTAGTTTTTTCTGACGTTAATTTTATTGTTGATAGAGGCGCGAGAATTGCTTTTGTTGGCCGTAATGGAGAGGGAAAATCTACCCTATCAAAAATTATTGTTAATCATGAAACCTGCGAAGGTACTGTAAACCTTGGCTACAATGTAAATATTGGGTATTACGCACAAAACCAAGCTGATTTTTTAGATGGAGAACGCACCATTTTTGAAACCATTAATGATATTGCCCCAGATGAAATACGTTCGAGAGTGAGAACTCTATTGGGTTCATTTTTATTTAGTGGTGAAGACGCAGATAAAAAAGTAAAAGTTTTATCAGGAGGAGAAAAAGCCAGAGTAGCATTGTGTAAATTATTGCTTACACCCGTAAATCTTTTGATTATGGATGAGCCTACCAATCACCTCGATATGCGTTCGAAAGATATTCTTAAAGAAGCATTATTAGAATATGATGGTACATTATTAATTGTATCTCACGATCGTGATTTTTTACAAGGCCTTACACAAAAAGTTTTTGAATTCAGGCATGGTAATATTAAAGAACATATTGGTGATGTGTATGAATTTTTAAGAAGCCGAAAAGTGGAAAGTTTTCAAGAAATTGAAAAAACAAAAAGCCTCTCCCCAACCCTCTCCAAAGGAGAGGGGGTAGTAGCTACCCAGGAAAAAACCAATAGCCAAATCGGTAAAGATCAAAAAAAGCAATTAGAAAATGATATCAGAAAAATAAAAAATAATATTATCCAATCAGAAAATAAAATTGCTCAATTAGAAAAAGAAATTGCTGTGCTCGATGAACAACTTCTCGATCCTGATTTTTATAAAAGTGCTGAATCAAATGATACACTTGCCAAATACAATAAACTCAAACAAGATTTAGAAACAGAAATGGAAAGATGGGCTGAGTTTACTGAGCAATTGGGAAAATTGGAATAGAAGATTCCGATAAACTAAAAATTTTATTATTAAAATAAATAGAAGTTATGCCTCATTGCTCACGCTTTCGTTTCCGTAGGCAAATTTTGAATTTTTAATCAAAATACTTATCTTTGACGTTAGTAACGTATTGCAATAGCATGATTGTATCATTCGGGGACAAAAACACGAAAAGCATTTGGGAAGGAGAACGTATAAAAAGTATGTCGTCTATCCTTCAAGAAATCGCCAGACGGAAACTCAGAATGTTAAACAATTCACAAAATCTTACTGACTTACAAGTTCCTCCTTCAAATCGAATAGAGAAACTAAGTGGTAAGGCAAAGGAATTTTACTCAATACGAATTAATTCACAGTGGAGAATTGTTTTCAAATGGGACGGTGGAAACGCATCAGAAGTTGAAATCATGGACTATCATAAATAATAATAACATGAAAAAGCTAAAAAACATACACCCCGGAGAAATTTTGCAAGAGGAATTTCTTTTGCCACTTAATATCACAGCCTACAAACTATCAAAGGACATTGGAATTCCACAGACTCGAATTTCCGAAATCATAAAAGGTAATCGTAGGGTAACGGCAGACACCGCGCTGCGACTATCAAAATATTTCGGCAACTCTGCAAAATTTTGGCTTGGACTTCAAGACGACTTTGACATCGAAGACGAAAGGTCAAGCAAAGTGCGAGAGTTGAACGCTATAAAACAGTACGTTCGCAACGCAGCATAATCGAGTAGACTGCAGTGAGCTGTAAAACCCTCCGTTCGGCTAAATATATATGCTATAGCAGTAAAATCTTGAGTCATATTCATCTGAGTGGGGGAATTGCCGTCAGAGATGAGCTTACTGGTGAATGGAAAAAACGAGGAGTAAAAGAAGGAATGGAATATTCGATTCTTACAGCAGAAATAAGTAAAGCTCAAAAAATCTAACCCTTCGCACTTACTTTCTCCAAAATATTTTCCAGCAAATCAATTTGCATTTGCTGAATTTCAACCAGGCGTTGATTTTGTTGCAATAATAAATGATCTATTTTTTCGTGCAGTAATCTAATTTCTAATTCCGCTTTTAAATTTATCTTATAATCATGTTCCGAACGTTTTCTATCTCTAGCTTCTTTTCTATTTTGGCTCATCATAATAATAGGAGCCTGTATAGCAGCCAAACATGATAACACTAAATTCAATAAAATAAAAGGATAAGGATCAAATGGTTTTTGTGTCAACAATATTAAATTCATCAGCATCCACACTAAAATAAAACTGAAAAATAAAATAATAAAAGTCCAGCTGCCACCAAATTCAGCAATCTGATCCGCTAATCGCTGTCCAATGGTTAATGAACCTACCATTTCTGTTTCTATATTTTCAGAAATAAGCTCGTGCTTGTGTATGCTTTCTACAACCTGTTTTTCAATACCGGAAAGTTCTCCCATTTCTTCGGTAAGCATGTTTTCGAGATATTGTTTCCGGTATTTGTTTAATTCTTGGCTCGAAACAAAATCAATTTCTTTTATGTTAGGATAATCTTTTTGTATGAGATCGAATAATGGTTTTCTTATATTTTTTCCTTCTACCAATTCATTTAAAGAAAGATTTTTATTGGAGATAACACACTTTTTAGTTTCCATGGCAATATATTTATGGATGAATTTACAAACAAAAGGAGTATTATGTTTATTTTGCAAACAAATTCAATGAACATGAAGAACCTAATTCCAATTTTATTTATTATTTCTCTTTTTGGTGTTGCATGCAATCACACAAAAAATGATGCTGCAACAAGCAATACAGTTATAGTATGCGGAAAAATAACCAATCCCACTTCAAAAAAAATTACTTTTGCTTATTCTGATGGTTTTAATATTATTAAAGATAGTGCTATACTAGATAGTACAGGCAGTTTCAGATTCGTAAAACAAATTGCTCATGAATGTTTATACAAATTTAAACATGGTAAAGAATTTTCAAATATTTATTTAAGAGGTGGAGACAGCCTTTATTTTACTTTGAATACCGATTCATTTGATGAATCACTAATCTATCAGGGAAAAGGTGCTGAGATGAATAATTTTTTAGCAAACGAAATTAGGTTATGGGAAATGGAATCTGCCAAAGAAGATGCCTTTAATGAATTGTCGAAAGATTCTTTTGTTATTGCAGAAAATGGCCTGAGAGCGGAAACTGAAAAACGTCTCTCTGATTTTTATGAAGCCAATAAAGCAAATGTTTCAGAAGCATTTTTAAAAATAGAAAAACAAGTCATATTATTAAATTGGGCTTGCTCTTATGGTACTTATCCTAGTTTTCACTACTATGCCACAGATGAAAAAGCTGATTTAGGCGATGATTATGATAATTACATAAATGAATTGGATTTAAATGATACCTCTTTAATTGGTTTAGATGAACTGGAAGCTTTTTTACAAACTTATTTAATGAGATATGAAAATGATTTGAATACAAACGACCCCGATTTAGCTGCCAATCCAGCTAAGATGACTGAAAAATTATTCAATAGAGCACTTGAAGTTTTTAAAGACAAACAATTAAAAAATTACGCATTATCTGTTTTATTAAAAGACAAAATTTCGCAAAGTGGAACCGCAGGTTTGGAATCCGTCATGCAAACTTATTCTAATGAATGTTCCAGTGCTTTATATAAAAAAGTAATAACAGACGAATATAATAAATGGAAAACCATTGAAAAAGGTGCGGTTGCTCCATTATTTTCTTATCAAGATATCAATGGCAAACAAGTTTCATTGTCTGATTTTAAAGGTAAATATGTATATATAGATGTATGGGCATCCTGGTGCGGACCTTGTAAAAGAGAAATTCCATACATGAAAACACTTGAAGAAGAATTCAAAAATAAAAATATTGTATTTATGCAAGTATCTCTTGATGATAATAAAACAGATTGGGAAACCATGGTAAAAGAAAAGCAATTAGGCGGTATACAACTCTGGGCAGGAGGTTGGGCCTCAACAATAAGTAAAGATTATATCATCAATTCTATTCCTCGTTTTATTTTAATTGATAAAGAAGGTAAAATTATTGATTCAAATGCCCCACGCCCATCCGGAGAAATAAGTAAAGTTTTAAGCCGATTAGATAAAATTGCATCCTGATTTTAATTTAATGATAACTTCCTTTGTTTACTAGCTACAAAACATTTCAATGTTATATTAAAAACAATCAAGAGAAAAGCCATGCTCACATACAAATTTAATTAATTAATTTTCAAATATTTACATACTAACATATAAAGTAAGTTCATAAATATTAAAAAATATTTAAAAAAAGTGAAACCTTCTAATTCTGTTTTACGTTAGAGAGTAATATAATTCAAACAAGTAAACTCTAATTTCTTAAACATTATAAAACTTTACAATTATGTCACACGGTAAAAAAGGCGGAATCGCAAAACTACAACACTGGCTTGAAACAGATACAGGCGCAGGTTTTTCAAACACAGCAACCTGTATTGGTGCTGCAATTGTGTTATTGGGAGCATTATTTAAAATCATGCACTGGCCGGGTGCTAGTATTATGCTTTGTGTGGGTATGTTTACAGAGGTGGCTCTCTTTTTAATGTTTGCCATTATACCCCCACATAAGGTTTACCATTGGGAAAAAGTATATAAAGGTTTAGCGGTATTGCCTGATGATGATCCGGAAAGTGATCTTTATAAAATTGGGGATAACCTTAAAGTTGCCGGTGGTGGTGGCGGAGGTTCAGGATCAGGATCAAATAGCGCTGTTGCCGAAAAATTTGACGAAATGATTACCAACGCTAATATTGATGAAGAATATTTAAAAAGATTTGGTGAAAACTTTAAATCTTTAAGCGATAATATAGCCAAATTAACCGGTGTTACTGATATTGCAGTTGCAACTGAAACATTTGCACAAAAAACAAACGAGGTTACAGGTAAAATGGAGCAAATGTCAACAGCATATAGCTCAGCTACAGAGGTAATTGCACAAATGTCGGAACGACTAAAGAAAATGGGTGAAAATAATGCTGAATTGGGTGATATGACGGATATTAAAGCTGCAAAAAGCTTATATGTTGTTAAAACTAATGAAGCGTCAAACAGCCTTGACAATGTAAAAACAGGCTACTTAGAAGTAGCAGAATCTATGTCAGCGGTAGCTAAAGCAATGAAAGATTTAGATACTACCTTTGGCGATACAAAACGCTATAAAGATGAAATGACCCAGTTAACAGAAAGCGTTTCAGCTATGAAAGAAAATATTGCAGCAATGAATAAAGTATACATGGGAATGCTTGTAGCCATGGGGCAGCATACACCAGTAAATACGGAGTCAAACCATGCGCTTAGACAAGCAGCATAAAACAAGAAACCAAATTTTTTAGGACCCAACCGCCTATAGAACGCAAGTTCTGTAGGCGGTTTCTGATGTTATACCCCAACCAAAATAAATTATTGCATTTTTAAATTCAGGAGTAAGAAGCCCGAAATAAGAAATCTTTCGACTCCGGACTTCCGTCTTCCAACTTTTATATACCTTATTCTCCTCTAAAACTGTACTCAAAAGTTCGTCTAAAATTTCTATATTTGCAGCAAATTCAAATCATTTTTGAGATGACCCAAATTAAATTTGGTACTGATGGCTGGAGAGCCATTATTGCAAAAGAGTTCACCACAGAAAATGTTGCACGTGTTTCTCATGCAACTGCTACATGGTTGAAAACACAATCTAAGACACCAAGTGTTGTTATTGGCCACGATTGCCGATTTGCCGGTGAGTTATTTGCTGAAACGGCAGCCAAGGTTTTTGCATTGAATGGCGTAAAAGTATATTTAGCCAAAGGTTTTATTACTACTCCCATGATTTCATTGGGAACATTAACGTATAAAGCTGATGTTGGTGTTGTGATTACGGCAAGCCATAATCCGCCATCTTATAACGGATATAAATTAAAAGGTTCTTATGGTGGCCCATTATTACCCGAACAAATAACAGAAGTAGAAGCCTTTATTCCGGATAAAAATACCTACGATATAGACAATACAAGCATTGAATCATTACAACAAAAAAGCTTGATCGAATATGTTGATCTTGAAACCATGTATGTAAATCATGTAGAAAATAATTTTGATTTGAATGCCATGCGCAATTCAAAACTTGAATTTGCATACGATGCCATGTTTGGATCAGGACAAAATGTAATGCGTAGGTTATTTCCGGATATTACATTTTTGCATTGCGAATACAATCCCTCTTTTGAAGGCATTGCGCCTGAACCTATCTTAAAAAATTTAAAAGAATTTGCCTCAGTAATTAAAGAATCAGGCAATATTAGTGTTGGATTAGTAACTGATGGAGATGCTGATCGTATTGGATTATTTGATGATAAAGGAAATTTTATTGACTCTCATCATATCATTTTATTACTTATCCATTACCTTGTAAAATACAAAGGTTATGCAGGAAAAGTTTGTACAGCTTTTTCTACCACAGTAAAAATTAAAAATATTTGCAAGCATTATAATTTACCATTAGAAGTGGTACAAATTGGCTTCAAACATATTTGTAGCATTATGATTAAAGAAGATGTATTGCTTGGCGGTGAAGAATCTGGAGGTATTGCTATTAAAGGCCACATACCGGAACGTGATGGTATTTGGATGGGCTTAACCATTTGGGAATTTATGGCCAAAACAGGTAAATCTTTAGATCAATTAATTGAAGAAGTATATGCCATAACCGGACCATTTGCCTTTGAACGATCTGACCTTCATATTGACGAACAACTAAAACAAAAAGTATTAGAAAATTGCCGTAATGGAAAATACCATGCCTTTGGCGATTACAAAGTTGATCATGTTGAAGACCTAGACGGATACAAATATTTTTTAAATGAAGAAGAATGGTTTATGATTCGTGCTTCTGGTACAGAACCCATTTTACGTACCTATGCAGAATCATCAACTAAAGAAAAAGCACTGGCCATACTTAAAGCGGGGTATCAAACAATTCAATTTGAAAATGTATAAATTTGAAAATGTGAAAATAAAAACACAAAATTTTCTCATCCATTATCAAATTACCTCATTATCAAATTATCAAATTAATTAAAATGAACTCATACAACCTCAATCACCTTAAAGAATTAGAAGCAGAATCAATTTATGTTTTGCGTGAAGTGGCTGCACAATTTGAAAGGCCTGCTCTTTTATTTTCAGGGGGAAAAGATTCCCTTGTGGTTTTTCATTTGGCTAGAAAAGCATTTTTTCCTGCTAAATGCCCTTTCCCATTGGTACATGTTGATACAGGCCATAACTTTCCTGAAACCATTGTTTTTATGGATGAATTGGCTGAAAAACATGGAGCTAAGTTAATTAGAAGATTTGTGCAAGATGCTATTGACCAAGGTAGAGCTGTTGAAGAAAAAGGATTCAATGCCAGTAGAAATAAATTACAAACCGTTACTCTACTCGATACCATTGCAGAATTTAAATTTGATGCTTGTATTGGTGGTGCTCGCAGAGATGAGGAAAAAGCAAGAGCTAAAGAACGTTTCTTTTCGCACAGAGATGAATTTGGCCAATGGGATCCAAAAAATCAAAGACCTGAATTGTGGAATATTTTTAATGGCAAAAAAAATGTGGGAGAACATTTTCGCTGCTTTCCTATTAGTAATTGGACAGAACTTGACGTATGGCAATACATAGCCATGGAAAAAATTGAATTGCCTAATATTTATTTTACGCATCAACGCCTTTGTTTTAAACGTGATAATGTACTGTATGCTAAATCCGATTTCATCAATATGAAACCCGATGAAGTGATTAAAGAATACCAAGTACGTTTTAGAACCATTGGTGATATGACATGCACAGGCGCTGTAGAATCTCCCGCTTCAAATCCAATTGATATTATACAAGAAATTGCTATTAGTAGAATCACAGAACGTGGTGCTACTCGTGCTGACGACAAACGCTCAGAAGCAGCTATGGAGGATAGAAAGAAGGAAGGATATTTTTAATGAATGGGATGATTAGCTGATGTGATAATTAGCAAATGAAAAATAGCCACGACCTTCAGGTCGTGGAAAGAAAATAAATAGTAAGAATGGGCTTTAGCCCAAAATAATTTAGAAATATATCTGAGATTATGAATAAACCCAACGGACATACAACAACTGAAGTGCAAGAGGAATTTGACTCAAAGGCTTATTTAAATATGGAGCTTTTACGTTTTACAACGGCAGGTAGTGTTGATGATGGAAAAAGTACATTGATAGGTCGTTTGCTTTACGACAGCAAATCTATTTTTCAAGATCAAATAGATGAATTGCAACGTGCAAGTGATTTAAAAGGTGATGAAACCATCAACCTTGCATTGCTTACTGATGGCTTGCGTGCAGAGCGTGAACAGGGCATTACCATTGATGTTGCCTACCGTTATTTTTCTACACCTAAACGTAAGTTTATTATTGCTGATACTCCCGGGCATATACAGTATACACGTAACATGGTTACAGGAGCCTCTACTGCAAATCTTGCCATCATTCTTGTTGATGCGCGTCATGGTGTTGTTGAACAAACATTACGACATGCTTTTATTGCATCGCTTTTAAAAATCCCACACATTGCTATTTGTATCAATAAAATGGATTTGGTGAATTACAGCCAAGAAGTATTTGAAAAAATTAAGAAAGACTTTGAGGCTTTTTCTTCAAAATTGGATATTCAGGATATTCATTACATTCCGATTAGTGCATTAAAAGGAGACAATGTTGTTTATAGATCTGAAAAAATGAATTGGTACCAAGGCTTAACACTTATGTATTTGCTCGAAACCATACATATTGCCAGTGATACCAATCATATCGATTCTCGTTTTGCTGTACAATATGTAATTCGCCCTCAAACAGAAGAATACCATGATTACCGTGGCTATGCAGGCCGTATTGCAGGTGGTATTTATCGTCCGGGAGAAGAAGTAATGGTATTGCCTTCCGGCTTTACAACAAAAATTAAATCTGTTGATACTTTTGATGGTCCGGTAAAAGAAGCATTTGCCCCTATGTCAGTTACTATTGTGTTAGAAGACAATATCGACATTAGCCGTGGCGATATGATTGTGCGGGTAAATAACCAACCCAAAGTAAGCCAAGACATAGAAATGATGATGTGTTGGATGCATGAAAAGAAAATGATTCCCGGTGGAAAATATGCAATCATGCATACAACCAAATCTGCAAAATGCATGGTTAAAGAAGTAAAATACAAAATGAATATTAATACATTGAGCCGCATCGAAGATGATAAATCTATTGGCTTAAATGATATTGCCAGAGTTTCTTTACGTACTACCCAACCATTATTTTACGACAGCTATAAAACCAATCGTATTACAGGAAGTGTAATATTAATTGATGAAGCTACCAATGAAACCGTTGCTGCGGGGATGATTATTTAGTGTGTTTTTACAGACACGAATTGCATAAAATAATCTTTTTTTATTTTGGCAAGATGCCAATTAATAATAGACATCAGGCATAGCCTAGCGTATGCAATGTGCTATATTTTAGTTGTTTAAATCATTTTTATTCTTACCCACACCAACCGTTATAGAGTCTGATTTTTAAAAAATTTTGTATTATTCTTAGCAATCTGAACGGGGTATTTTGCTTCTAAATTCTCTTTTAAGGGAGGGCATTTGAACCAAAACCCCTATCTCTCATGTATAGCAACTTCTTGTTGCAATAATGTTGTCATGAATGTCAGCAATGAAGAAGTAGAGAAATTGTAATTTGAGAAATTAAATAAATATAATTCCCCCGATGACTAACTCTAACGCAAAAGAAAACACTTCAGTTGTTAAGCGTGCTTTTATAGAAATTGAACGACTAGAGAATGAATTACGTTCATTAAAAACACCAGAGCCTATTGCTATTATAGGTATGGGTTGCAAATTTCCCGGTTCCAGTAATTCTCCTGAACAATTTTGGGATTTACTAAAAAATGGCAAGTGTGCAATTACTGATATTCCTTCAGAGAGATGGAACTTAGAAGGCTTTTATGATGCTGATCCCAATGCAAAAGGTAAATCTTATGTAAAGAAAGGCGCTTTCTTGGATAACATAGATTTATTTGATGCTGCATTTTGGGGCATGTCACCAATGGAGGCAGAAGCATTAGACCCACAGCAAAGAATTTTGTTGGAAGTTACTTACTGCGCTCTTGAAAATGCCAAACTAAATATTAATCAACTGGAAGGAAGTAAGACTGCCGTTTATATAGGAATTGGAAGTTCTGATTATGCTTTTATTAATTCCGGTGACAGAAATAAAATTGATGCCTATTCTTTAACGGGCACATCTGCCAGTACAGCATCCGGTAGAATTTCTTATGTATTTGGATTTCAGGGCCCGTGTATTTCTATTGACACAGCCTGTTCTTCATCATTAGTTTCAGTTCATTATGCCTGTCAAAGTTTAAGAAATCAAGAAGCCGACATGGCTATAGCCGGTGGCGTTTTATTGCAATTAGCGGCTGAGGCTACTATTGGCTTGTCAAAGCTGAGAGCTTTAGCACCTGATGGTATTTGTAAAACCTTTGATGCTAATGCCGATGGCTATGGCCGGGGAGAGGGTTGTGGAATTGTTGTTTTAAAAAGATTGTCGGATGCTATAAAAGATAATGATAATATACTTGCTATCATTAAAGGATCTGCTTCTAATCAAGATGGTAAAAGTAATGGCTTAACTGCGCCTAATGGTAAGGCACAAGAAGAAGTTATTTCAACAGCACTAAAAAATGCAGGAATTAAAGGCAAAGAGGTTGATTATTTAGAAGCTCATGGAACAGGAACCAGTTTAGGTGATCTGATAGAAGTTAAAGCTTTGAGTAATGTTTTACTTAAAGAGAGGGATAATAAAAATAAGCTTTTGTTAGGTGCTGTTAAAACCAATGTTGGCCATGCAGAACATGCTGCTGGTATGGCCGGATTATTTAAAGTCATTCTATCGCTTCAACATAAACAAATACCTGCACATTTACATTTAAATCAACAAAATCCTCATATACCATGGAGTGAATTTCCAATTGAAATTACAAAAGCACTAACTCCATGGGAAAGTAAGGGAAAACCAAGAATTGCGGGTGTTAGTTCTTTTGGTTTTAGCGGCACAAATTGCCACTTAGTATTACAAGAGGCCCCCGATAATAAGATTAAAACTTTAAATGAAAATAAAAAACCTTGTCTTTTAACTATTTCTGCAAAATCCGAAGAAGCTATAAAAGAATATGTTGATAATTATGTAGTATATTTTGAAAAAAATCCTTCTTTAAATATTACCGATTTATGTTTTACTTCTAATGTAGTTAATCCCAACTTTATTCATAGGTTGGCAATACAAGGAAAAAACAAAGAGGAAATATACAATACTCTACTTGCCAAAAAAGAAGGAAAGCCTAATAAAAATTATCTTGAAACAAAAGTAAATACTTCATTAAAAATTGCTTTTCTATTTACCGGACAAGGCGCTCAGTATATTGGAATGGCTAAAGAATTGTATAATGCCAATACATTTTTTAAAAATCAGTTAGATGAGTGTGACCGTTTAATGCAGCTTTATGGCAATGCTTCGTTATTAGAATTAATTTATGCTTCTGAGGCTTTAGAATCAACACTATCTCAAACGCAATTTACTCAACCTGCACTTTTTTGTGTAGAATATTCTTTAGCAAAATTATGGGAGCACTGGGGCGTTTATCCTTCATCTGTGATGGGGCATAGCGTTGGGGAATATGTGGCTGCATGTATTGCAGGAGTATTTAGTCTGGAAGACGGATTAAAATTAATTTGCAAGCGTGGACAATTAATGCAGCAACTACCCAATAATGGTGCTATGGTTAATGTCTTTTTAAGTGAAAAAGATTTACAGCCTTATATTTTAAAATTTAATGATCGAATAAATATTGCTGCAATTAATTCTAATGAGAATGTTACGCTGGCAGGGGAAAAAGATGCGATTCAAAAATTAACGTCATTACTGGGAGCTTCTAATATAAGATGTATAGTTTTAAATGTATCACATGCTTTTCATTCTTATCTGATGGATTCTATTTTAGATGAGTTTGAGAGCTTCGCACAAACAATTCAATTTAACCTACCTAGTATACAAATTATATCAAATGTGAATGGGATGATTGTTTCGGCAGATGAAATGTCAAACCCTAAGTATTGGCGAAATCATATCAGACAGGCTGTTCAATTTGAGAAATCAGTACTAAATCTAAAAAAAATTGGAATCAACACCTTAATTGAAGTAGGGCCAAATGCAACTTTATTAGGCTTGGTTAAGCAAAATATAGATGATAAAGAAATTACCTTAATTTCTACACTTAAGAGGGGCCTATCAGATAATAGTCAACTTATAAGCAGCTTAAGCCAGTTATATGTAAAAGGCGTTAATGTTGTATGGAATAATTTTTATGAAAATACCTATAATAAAATTCAAATTCCCGGATATCCTTTTCAAAAAAAGAAATTTTGGAAGCTGGTTAATAAAAGCATACAACCTACTGTTTCTTCTGTAAATTCAAAATTCCCTTTAGTTGACCAAAGAATTTCTTCTCCTATTTCAGATATTCAATTTACAACAGATTTTAATTTAGAAAAATATCCATATATAAGAGATCACGTTGTGCATGGTGCTAATGTAGTGCCGGGTGCTTTAATGGTAGAGGCAGCTATTGAAATAGGAAATCAAATATTTGATAATAATGATTTCTCTGTACAGGATATGTTAATTCTGCAGGCTATTACCCTTCAGGAAGAAGAGAATAGAAAAGTTTATTTCGTTGCACAAGCTTTAGAGAAGGATAAATATCAGTTAAAATTATATAGTCAATCAACTGATGAAAATGAAAAGTTGAATTGGATTGAGCATGCTAATTTAAAGTTAGTAAAAACAGAAAAGTCAAGTGTAACTATTTTTAATGAAAGTGAAATAATTTCTAAGAGTAATGGCAGCCGATCAGGAATGGAGTTTTACGGAGTTTCTGATCAATTAGGTTTAGTTTATAAGAATAAATTTAGAATTGTAGAGCAAGTTTGGTGGTCTGATCAAGATGCTATTGGAAAAATGAGCATTCCTGAAGATGAATCTAAATATAACCTACATCCATCTTTTTTGGATGCATGTTTTCAAATTCCTGCTGCATACATATTAAAGCATAGAATGGCTGAACAAATTAACAGCCTTTATCTTCCAATTCATATTCAGTCGTTGACTCAATATAAAAATTTGAAGGGAAATGTGTGGACTTATTTTTCTTTAGAGCATTTTGAAGAGGATAACATAATTAAAGGTGATATTACTGTTAAAGATGAAGATGGAAATTTGATATTGTTTATGCAAGGTTTTTCATGTAAAGCCATGAAGCATTCTGCCTTAAAGCAACATCTGAATAAAGATTTTATGCAGCAAAGCATTTACAATATTCAATGGAAAGCTTTAGCAACAGATAAGGATATTTTTAAGCTTCCATTATCAGCAAATGACATCTTGATTTTTAATGACTCAAGCAATTGGGGAAGCCAGCTTAAGAGTAAATTAGAAAATTATGGTAAAACTTGTTATTTGGTAAATGCAGGAAAGGAATTTAAAATTTTAAATTCTGAAATAGTTATTGATCCGCTTAATTTGAGTCATTATAATGAACTATTTAATAAGCTAAAATTAAGCGCAGTTGGCATAATTAACCTTTGGAGCTTTGATAATTCTCTATTTGAAACTGTAAATGGTAATTTGCATTATTCTGTTTTAAGCTGTTTAAATCTGGTTAAAACATTAAGCCAAAAGCAAATTGAAGCTTATTTATATATGGTTACTAAGGGAGCTTTTACAATAGAAGCTTTTGATCAACGTCCTGCAATTCAATCTTCTCTTGCCTGGGGTTTAGGCAATGTTATACCTCTTGAGCATGCTGACATTCATTTCCAAATGATAGATATATCAGATGAAAATTACATAGAAGAACAAAACCAATTAGTAAATGAAATTTTAAATGTTAATCAAAAGCAACATATTGCCCTAAGGCAAAATACTGTTTACAATCAAAAAATTGAATATAGAAGTATTTCAAATCGTAAATCACTTTCAATACCCAACTCTGAATCTTATTATTTAAACATAACTCAGCGAGGCACTTTTGATAATTTGGCATTGGAAAAATGTGAAAGAAAAAATATCGAAGATACTGAGGTTGAAATATTGGTTAAAGCTGCGGGATTAAATTTTAGAGATGTTTTAAATTGCCTAGGCCAATATCCGGGTGATCCGGGTTTACCCGGAAGCGAGTGTGCAGGAATTATTACTAAAGTAGGTAAGTTAGTTACTGAATTAAAGCCGGGAGATGAAGTAATGGCCTTTGGTACAATGGGTGGTTTTGCAAAGTATGTACAAGCCCAACAAAAATTTGTGATTAGAAAACCTAAAAACTTTACTTTCCATCAAGCAGCTACTTTGCCTATTGTGTATTTAACTGCATGGTATGCTTTAAAACATCTTGCTAAAATAAAGAAAGGCGATAAAATTTTGATTCATGCAGCAACAGGAGGAGTTGGATTTGCCGCAGTTAAAATTGCTAAACTAGTAGGGGCAGAAATTTATGCAACCGCTGGAAGCGAAAAGAAAAGATCCTTTTTAAAGCAATTAGGTGTTAAGCACATAATGGATTCAAGAAATACAGATTTTGAGAATTACATCAAAAAATTCACTAATGAAAGAGGTGTTGATATTATTCTAAATTCACTTACCGGTAAAGCGCTTTCCGGTAGTTTTAATTGCATTGCAGAAAATGGATATTTCTTAGAAATGGGTAAGGCAGAAATCTGGAGCCCTGAAAAGATTAAAGAACTAAATAAGGAATTTAACTATTTACCGTTTGATTTAGCAGAAGTAGCTCAGCAGGAACCGGCTTTCATTCATAATATGTTTACTGAATTAAATACGGAGTTTGAAGCTGAGGCCCTGGCCTATCTACCTTATCAATCTTTTGAAATTGAAAATTCACGAGAGGCTTTTCGTTTTATGTCTCAGGCCAAACATATTGGCAAAGTAATAATTACGCAAAAAAATAATGACCGTAAAATTAATGGAGATTCTACTTATATTATTACCGGAGGCTTAGGTGGCGTTGGGCTAGTTACCACAGAATATTTAATTGAAAGAGGAGCTAAGCACATCGTTTTATTGGGAAGAAAGCATCCTTCAGCAGAACAAAATATGCAATTAGATAAATGGAGAAAAGCTTCTATTAATGTTCAAACATTTTCAGTAGATATATGCGATAAAGAAGGATTGAAAAAAAGTTTAGATGAAATTCAATCTGTAATGCCAGCCGTTAAAGGAATATTTCACGCAGCTGGAGTATTGGATGATGGCATCCTTGAACATATGGATGAAAGCCGATTTATTAAAGTTTTAAAACCTAAAGTACAGGGAACCTGGAATCTTCATGAATTAACCGAGAATTATAATTTAGATTACTTCCTTACTTATTCTTCCATTGCTTCTTGTATGGGTTCTCCCGCACAGGGAAATTATGCTTCCGCAAATGCCTTTCTGGACGCTTTAGTTTCTTTCAGAAAATTTAATGGCATGGCTTGTACTACTATCAACTGGGGGCCATGGTCGGAAGTGGGTATGGCGCATGCCAATAGCGATCTTAAAAAATATGAGCAGATTGGGTTAAGTGCAATTGCTCCGGCTAAAGGAAAAGAGATTCTGGATTTTGCTTTAAAAACAGAACAAGAACAAATTATTGCCGTAGATATAAATTGGGATAAGTATAAGAAGATTTTGCCTTTAGGCCAACAATGGATTGTGCCGGCAAATTCCAATTTAGCAAAGGCCGCAAAAGATCAAGAAAGAACCTATGATATTATTCCAAAATTAAATTCTGCCGGAAACGAAGAAAAGAAAAAACTGATTCTTTCATTTTTACAATCTGAATCAGCCCGAATACTTGGTTATGATGAATCTCATAAAATTGATACTGAAATTCCATTTAATGAATTGGGATTTGATTCTTTATCAGCAGTGGAACTAAAAAATGTATTATCAAAAGCATTTGATATAAAATTACAACCAACAGTTGTTTTTCAATATCCTACCATCATAGCTTTATCTGAATTTATTTATAAAAACTTCGAGAATAAAGAAATTGAAAATACTCCGGAAAATAAACCAGAAGTAGAAGAAATGGTTTCACAACTTTCTGAGGCAGATGTGAATTTACTTTTAAAAGAATTTGAAACAAATTAAGATGAAACAGTTATCGGTTGATAAGGTATTAAATGAGATTAAGAAATTAAAGGAAGAAAATGCTTTACTCAAGCAAAAAGATTCTATTGCAGTAATTGGCATGGCTTGTCGCTATCCATTAGCAGATAATCTTGATCAATATTGGGATGTGCTGGCAAATGGGAAAAACGCTATTAGAGAAATACCGGAAAATAGAGAAGAACTGAAAGAATATTATAAACAATTTCCTAATAAAAAAATTAGAGGAGGATTCTTAGAGGATATATCTGCTTTTGATGCTCCATTTTTTAATATTGGTGCTTTAGAGGCCAATAATATGGATCCTCAGCACAGGCTTCTTTTAGAGGTCGCCTACCATGCTCTGGAAAATGCAGGAATAAACGTAAAAAATTTGAGCGGCTCTCCAACAGGAGTTTTTGTTGGTACAACCAATGGAGAGTATTTTTTCAAAAATGTTAAGCAGCAAGGTGAAGAGATGCTAAATTCCTATTCGGCTATTGGAGGCACTTTAAGTGCAGCAGCATGTCGCTTATCGTATTACTTAGGATTGGAAGGACCAAGTATGATTATTGATACAGCCTGCTCTTCCTCACTTGTGGCTTTAGATGCAGCTTGTAATAATTTAATTTCCGGATCATGTTCAGTAGCAATTGCCGCTGGAGTTAATTCAATGGTTAGTCCTGTTTTTTTTGAAACCTTATTAAAATTAAATGCTCTTTCTCCGGATGGACTCTGTCAAACTTTTGATGACAATGCCAATGGCTATGTCAGAGGTGAAGGATGTGGTGTGGTTATTTTAAAGAGACTTTCTGATGCTGTTAAAGATAAAGACAGAATCTTAGGCATTATTAGAGGTATTTCAGTTAATCAAGATGGTAAAAGCAATGGATTTACTGCTCCTAATCAAAAGGCCCAGGAAAAAGTTATTCTCAATGCTTTGGAAAAAGCAGGTGTTTCACCTTATGAAGTTAGCTATTTAGAAACGCATGGCACAGGAACTAAATTGGGTGATCCTATTGAAGTAAGCGCTTTAAGCGAAGCTTATAAAAGAAATAATTCTAATTTTGATAACCCACCTTTATATATTGGATCTGTTAAAACAAACATTGGCCATTTAGAATCAGCCGCTGGAATGGCCGGATTTATAAAGGTTCTTTTAGCTTTTCAACACAAAAAAATTCCGGCACATTTACATCTTAATACTCCCAATAAATTTATTTCCTGGGACACATTAAATGTTAAGGTTCCTAAAACTACAATAGAATGGCCCTCTGCTAAAAAAAGATTAGCAGCGCTTAGTAGTTTTGGTTTCACCGGAACAAATGTTCATTTAATAGTTGAAGAGGGAAATACCACTATAGAAAATAAAAATACCGTTTCATCAGAAATATTAACAATTTCTGCCAAAACGAAAGAAGCTCTTGTGGATATAATAACCGCCTATAGAAAATATTTAAGCAATACATCTTGTTCTATTCAGGATTTTTGTTTTACCGCAAATACCGGAAGAGCTCATTATAAAGAACGAATCATATTGGAGGTAACATCAAAAGAGGATGCCATAAATAAACTTTTGGCTGTTGAAAAGGGAGAGGATATACAATTTTTAGGCATTACCGAATTTTCCGGATTTAATAAAATGCGAGAACGCTATTCAAAAGGAGAAGAGCTGAATTGGAACGAATATTATAATGGTAAAAATTATCATAAAATAAACATTCCGTATTATCCATTTCAGCAAAAATCGTATTGGTGCGGAAGGAGCATTGCTTTACAAAATGAAATTAATGACAATCAAAATAGCGGTATTAAACAAAGTATTTTAATTGATGAACAATTTTTATCAGAGCTTAAAGAACTTCCTGTTGATGAGCGAAGATCTTATTTAATAAAATACTTCCAAGCAGAGATAGCGAGTATACTGGGTATAAATGATATTAGCTTAATTGATGTTAATGTCGGCTTTTTTCAGCTAGGCTTAGATTCCTTAATGGCTGTAGAATTAAAAAATAGGGTTGAAAAAAAACTAAATGCAACAATTCCTTCAACAGCTATCTTTGATTATCCCACCATTACTGATGTAACAAATTTTTTAATTGATGAATTATTACCATTAGATTTTGGAAAATTGGAAGAGGAAGTTGAATCAAAAGAGACAAATGCAAATATTTTATTGGATGAGCCTATTGCCATTATAGGAATGGCTTGCAGATTTCCGGGAAAAGCTACAAGTATTGAAAATTTTTGGGATGTATTAAAGAATGGAGAAAATACAATTACTGAAGTGCCCATAGATCGTTGGAATTTGGAAGAATATTATCATGTCAATCCTGATGCTCCGGGTAAAACATATACACGTTATGGAAGTTTTCTGAAATCCATAGACCAATTTGATCCCTTGTTTTTTGGCATTTCTCCTCGAGAAGCTTTGTCTATGGATCCTCAGCAAAGAATTTTATTGGAAGTAAGCTGGCAGGCATTAAATAATGCCAAACAAAATCAAAAGGCCTTAAAAGGATCTCAAACAGGAGTATTTATAGGAGTAAGTTCGAATGAATATGGTAAGTTTTTTCTGGAAAAAGACAATTTAAAAAACATTGATGCTTATTTTATAACAGGAAATGCTTTAAATGCAACAGCGGGCAGGATATCTTATTTGCTAGGCCTACAAGGCCCAAGTATGGCAATTGACACAGCCTGTTCTTCTTCTTTAGTGGCCATACACAATGCCTGCCAAAGCCTTAGAATAGGAGAAAGCAATATGGCCATAGTGGGTGGTTTAAATTTAATGCTAGGCCCTGAATCTACTATAGCGATGGCCAAAACCAAGCTGCTTTCCCCAAGCGGAAAATGCAAAACATTTGATGAATCGGCTGATGGTATAGTAAGAGGAGAAGGATGCGGTGTTCTTATTTTAAAACGATTATCAGATGCTATTAGAGATAATGATCCTATTTTAGCACACATTAAAGGATCGGCAGTTAATCAGGATGGAGCCAGCAGTGGCTTTACCGTTCCAAGCGGCTCTTCACAAAAAAAATTAATTACACAAGCGCTTAAAAATGCCAAACTGAGTCCAAATGATATTGATTATATAGAAGCACATGGAACAGGTACTGCTCTTGGAGATCCTATAGAGGTAAATGCTATGGCTTCAGCTTTTGCTAAAGGAAGAAATCCCGAATCTCCTTTATTGATTGGTTCAGTAAAAACAAATATTGGGCACTTAGAGGCTGTTGCCGGAATTGCCGGATTAATTAAAGTTGTTCTTTCTTTACAACATAAATTGATTCCCTCCCATTTAAATGTAGCATCTCCTAATTCTAAAATTGCCTGGGAAAATATTCCAATAAAAATCAATTTAAAGAATCAAGCCTGGATTAAAAATCAGGATAGGAAACGTAGAGCAGGTGTAAGTTCTTTTGGAGCAACAGGTACTAATGCTCATTTAATTGTGGAGGAAGCTGAAACAGAAAATAGCCCTATAGATAATAAACCTCTAGATTTTAAAAAACAAAAATATTGGATAGCTGATAGTAGTAATTTCAAACCTTTAAATTTAAATGCCAACCTAAGAATTCATCCATTGTTAGACAATAAAATTTATTCTCCTATTCTTAAAGAAGTAATTTATGAAAACGAATTAAATTTAGTAAAGTATCCTTTTTTAGAAGATCATAAAGTATACAATAATATTGTACTACCGGGAGCTTATTATATTTCAACTATATTGGCGGCTGCCATACAAGAGAATAAAAGTAACCATTGTGTTTTACAAGATGTATTGTTTTATCAACCACTTATTATTCCTTCAAAAGATTCTTCAATTAAATTGCAAATTAATATTGCAAAAGATAAAGATGAAAAGCAATCCTATAAAATAATTAGTTTTAATGCCGAAGATATCCGTGAAACAAAAGAGTTCTTGCTTCATTCTTCGGGTATCATTTGTAATGACAGTTCAATTCATTTATTTAAAGAGTCCATTAATATTGATAAAAAGGAATATTCTGAAGAATTTGATGGAGATATGTTGTATTCGCTTTTATCGCAATTTAATGTTCAAATTGAAGGCGCATTTCAATGGATCAACAAAATATGGAAAGCTGAAAAACAGGCCTGGGCTTTATTTAAAAATCCAAATAAAATAGAAAATTTAAAGGATTTTGAACTTCATCCTTGTATAATTGATTCTTGTGTTCAATTCGCTTCTGCCACCGTTGGAATGGATAAAGATGAAACCTATCTCCCTTTTTCTATTTCAAAATTAAGTTATTTCCAGTCTCCTCAAAGCAATGAATTATGGTGCCATGTTTCTAAAGTGGAATCTAATGATACTAATAAACCTGTTGCTAATGTAAAACTTTTAGATAAGGAAGGGAATTTAATTCTTTTAATAGAAGGAATTGAATATAAAAAGATAGTAAGGTTCAGTTCAAATGAGATTAATCAGAAAGAAAATTATCTTTACAAACTTAGCTGGAAAGAAAAAGAATTAAAAAGTGTTCCTCAAAATGGAAATTCCGAAAATTGGTTAATCCTTTCTAATAATAGAGCTTATAATGAGCTTATCTCAAAACATCTTTCAGCCTTAAATTATAAATCTATTTTTGTTTATACAGGAGATAAATATCTATGTATAAATGAGAATGAATATTATATAAATCCATCCGATCCGCAACAATATAAAAAATTATTGAATGAAATATATGGAACTTCTCTCTCCTCAAACTGCAAGGGCGTAATTCATTTATGGAGCTTTAACAATCCAATTAACAACTTAGTTTCTATTACTCAAATACAGGATTCCTATAATACTGGTGTATATAGTGGATTATATTTGATTCATGCATTATCCCGCCAAAAGTGGAGCAGCTTGCCTAAGTTATATATTGTTTCTGATTTAGTTCATGATTACAATTCATTGGAAATTCCTACCAATTTTTACCATGCTCCTCTTTGGGCACTTGGAAAGGTTATCATGAATGAATATCCGGAGTTTAATTGCAAGTTAATTGACTTAGTTGGTTCTTTAGGTAAATTGGCAGAAGAGCTTTTTGCTACTGATAATGAAAAGGAAGTTATTATTAGAAACGAAAAAAGATATGTAGCAAGATTGATCCGGAAAAAATCAAAAAACTTATCAAAGAAAGAAGAAGCGATTTTTCAATTAAATAAAAACGCCACATATATGGTTACCGGAGGTTTTGGAGATCTTGGTATTATGACCATCAGGTGGCTATTAAAGAAAGGTGCGAAAAACATTGTATGCACTAGCAGAAAAAATAGTATTTCAAATGAAGCAAAAGAATTAATTGAGAAGGCTGAAGCTTCAGGCGCAAAAATCAGGTTAATGCAAACCGATGTTGCAGACCTTGAACAAATGAAAGCTTTATTTACTGAAATGAGCAATAACATGCCTCCATTAAAAGGTATATTTCATCTTGCCGGTATGGTTGATGATGGATTGCTAATGGGGCAAACACAAGAAAGATTTGAAAAAGTATTTCGTCCAAAGATAGATGGATTATGGAACCTTCATCAAATATCTTTAAATCTTCCACTCGATTATTTTGTTTGTTTCTCATCCATGACTTCAATATGGGCTTCTCCCGGACAAGGTAACTATGCTGCCGCAAATGCCTTTATGGATAGCCTAATGAATTATAGAAAGAATACGGGCTTGCCTGCATTAAGTATAAATTGGGGGCCTTGGGACCAAATAGGAATGGCCTCTAGATTAAATGCCTTAAGTAAAAATCGTATGCAGGAAAATGGCCTGGCATTTTTATTACCGGATGATGCAATTTATCAATTTGAAAAATTACTTAATGAAACCGAAGCACAAATAGCTATTGTTAATATTAATTGGAATAAACATTTAAAACTAATTTCAAAAAGTGGTAATCCATTATTATTTGATGAAATAGATGAACAAGAGAGTGAGCAAGAAAAAAATAAAGGAATTCTATTGCAAAAATTAACTGATTTAGAAATTGAAAATAGAAAAGATTATTTGTTTAATTATGTCCAGGCTGAAATAGCAAATGTGTTGGGAATATCAGATAGTAATCAAATTGCATTACGCAAGCCACTTTTTGAATTGGGTTTAGATTCTTTTATGGCTATTGAATTAAAAAACAAGTTTGAAAAAGATTTAAACATAAAACTTAACTCTTCATTATTATTTAACTACCCTAATCTGGAATCAATTGTTCATTTCCTTATCTCTGATATTATTCCGCTTGATTTTTCTGATTCAGAAGATAAAAAAATCATCATTGAAGACACTATAGAAAAGCAAGTAAATAATATGACATTACAAGAGGTAAGTGATGAATTAGACATAATACTAAAGGAAATTTAAATATGGCTGGCAATGATCAATATATTGATTTAAATGAAAAACTTCATCAGTCGCTAATTGCGATTAAAAAATTAAAAGCTCAATTGGATGAAGAAAAGAAATTGAAGAATGAGCCTATAGCTGTTGTAGGAATGGAATGCCGTTTTCCAGGAGGAAATAATACAAAAGAGTTTTGGAATCTATTGTACAATAATAAAAGTGCGGTTACTGAAGTGCCTGAGAGCAGATGGAAAATAGAGGATTATTATGATCCTAATGTAAATGCAAAAGGTAAAATTTATACAAAGCATGGGGCCTTTATTGATGGCGTTGAATATTTTGATGCCGGTTTTTTTGGTATTACGCCAAGGGAAGCTTTGTACATGGATCCTCAACAGCGATTATTGCTTGAAGTTTGTTGGCATGCATTGGAAAATGCAAATATCGCCCCCTCCAGCCTTTACAAATCCTTAACAGGTATTTATATCGGACTTACCAATTTCGATTATGCTTCTGTTATAAAAAACACCGGTAAAGACATAAATCGTTACGTAGTAACAGGCAATGTGTTGTGTATGGCTGCCGGAAGAATTTCAAATGCTTTGGGTTTAATGGGGCCAAGTATGGTAATTGATACCAGTTGTTCTTCTTCACTTGTTGCTTTGCATACTGCTTGTTTACATTTGCGGAACAAAGAATGTGATGCAGCTTTAGTTGGTGGAGCCAATCTCATTTTTTCACCCGAAGTAAATATTAACCTCTGTGATGCAAAAATGCTTTCGGCTGATGGATTATGCCACACATTTGATGCCTCAGCCAATGGATACGTACGTGGCGAAGGCTGTGGAGTAGTTGTTCTCAAACGTTTATCTGATGCCATTGCTAATAATGACAAGATTCTCGCCTGCATTAAAGGTTCTGCAATTAATCATGATGGGCCAAGTGGTGGTTTAACAGTTCCGAATGGTAGTTCACAGCAATATGTAATTGAAAAGGCTATGAAAAGCGCAGCCATTCCTCCTCATGATATTGATTATATAGAAACGCATGGCACTGGAACTCCCTTAGGAGATCCTATCGAACTTGACACCTTAGCAAAAATATTTAAAAATAATTCTCAACAACAACAGAGATTAAAAATTGGATCTGTTAAAACCAATATTGGGCATCTGGAACCGGCTGCCGGTATAGCAGGCTTGATTAAATTAATCTTATCTCTTCAAAATGAAATCATACCTGCACATTTAAATTTTGTGAATCCTAATCCCTATTTCTCCTGGAATGAAGAACAAATTGAGGTAGTAACTAAAAACACTCCATGGAAAAAGGGAAATAAAAAACGTATAGGGGCACTTAGTTCATTTGGCTTTAGTGGAACTAATTCCCATTTAATTGTAGAGGAAGGCATAGAAAGAAAAGTGGAGAGCCATACAAATGAGAATGCGCCTTCATTGCTAGCTCTTTCAGCCCATTCAGAAGAAGCATTACAAAAATTAATGGAGATGTATTTAAATTATCTTAACACAAATAGCGATTTAAATTTTTCGGATATATGTTACACTGCCAATACCTGCCGAACACATTTTAAATATAGAAAGACCATTATTGCAAATTCGTCTACAGAAGCGGTTAAAATTTTATCTAATATTCTAAATGGAAATTCAGAGATTCCATTAAAAAATATCAATAACTCTCCCATAGAAAATTCAGCGGAAAAATATCTTAATGGAAAAGAAATTGATTGGGCAAAATTTTATCATGGTGCTAAACTTAATAAAGTAACTATTCCAAATTATCCATTTCAGCGACAAAAATATTGGATTGCAGATACCGGTTTAACTTCTTCTAAAATTTTAAATAAAAATGAATACGCAAAGAATAACTCAGAAGAAAATAGTTCAGTAACTATACTGATTAATAAACTAAAATCTGCGCCCAATAAAAAGCGATATCAACTATTGTTAAAAGAAATAAGTATTGAAGTAGCAAAAGTAATGGAACTTCCTGCTCCTCAATTACCGGATGCAGATACAGGATTTATTGAATTAGGAATTGATTCCATTATGGGTTTAGAATTAAAAAATAAGTTAGAACAAGGCTTGGGATATACCATTTCGGCTACTACATTATTTAATTATCCTACCATTAGTTCTTTAACTAGATTTTTGTTGGGTGAAATATTTCTACCTGAAGAATTACAAGATATTCCATTATCAGAAAACAAAAAATTAGAATCTGCAAAGCATGGGCTTCCCTTATCAAGAGAAGAAGAAGATCAGCTACTTCTTGAAATGTTAGAAAACTTAAAAATAAATTGATGGTAAGCAAAGTCAATCAACCGGAATCGCCTACAATGAAAGCCATACAGGCGATAGAGTTACTTCGCGCAAAAATTACTGCTTTAGAAAACCAGCTTTATGAACCCATCGCCATTATTGGTATGGGCTGTAAATTGCCGGGTAATGTAAATTCTCCAAAAGATTATTGGCACTTATTAAGTGAAGGGAAAGACGGAATAGTTGAGATACCCGAAGATAGATGGGATATAGATACTTTCTATGACCCTGATCCTGATAAGCCCGGAAAAATGGCCACTAAACATGGGGGATTTATTTCTAATGTAGACTTATTTGATGCCGATTTTTTTCGTATTGTTCCGCGCGAGGCTGTATGTATGGATCCCCAACAAAGGCTTTTGCTTGAGGTTTGTTGGGAAACATTAGAAAATGCAGGGATAGTTCCGGAAAAACTTAAAGAAAGTTCAACGGGTGTTTTTGTGGGAATAGGACAGGCTGATTATGCACATTTAGGAGCATCTCTATTAGATCTAGATGAAATAGATTCTTATATGGCTACGGGTGGCGGATTGTCTTTTGCTGCAGGAAGAATTTCTTATGTACTCGGCTTGCAGGGGCCTTGTATGGCCATTGACACAACCTGTTCATCATCACTCGTAACTATTCATTTGGCATGCCAAAGTTTACGTCAAAAAGAATGTGATTTAGCATTAGCTGGCGGTGTGCAATTAATGTTAACTCCTGAAATAGGCATATTACTTTCAAAAACAAGAGTACTTTCTGCCAAGGGTAAATGTAGCACATTTAGCCAGGAAGCAGATGGTTTTGTTAGAGGGGAAGGTTGTGGAATGATTGCATTGAAGAGATTGTCTGATGCGGTAAAAGATAAAGACAATATTTTAGCTTTGATAAAAGGTAGTGCTGTAAACCATGATGGAAAAAGCAGTGGGCTTACTGCTCCTAATGGTTTAGCTCAACAGGCTCTTATTAGCAAAGCCCTGGCCAATGCCCGATTAACCCCCGATGATTTATCTTATATTGAAACCCATGGAACAGGAACTCCTTTAGGAGACCCTATAGAGGTAGAGGCAATAGCTAAAATGTTTACTTCAAATAGAACAAAAGAAAATCCCTTGTGGATAGGTTCTGTTAAAACAAATATTGGCCATTTGGAATCAGCAGCCGGAGTGGCCGGATTAATAAAAGTTGTTTTGGCATTACAACAAAAGAAAATCCCCAAAAATTTACATTGCCAAGTATTGAACTCCTACATACCTTGGGAAACATTGCCTGTTAAAGTTGTTAATCAACTTATGGATTGGGAAATTGATGAAGATAAGAAGAGAATAGCCGGAATTAGTTCTTTTGGTATAAGTGGGACAAATTCGCATGTAATAGTAGAAGAGTTTAGTACCGATTTACTTAACGAATCAGCTAATCAAAAAAGCCTTCATCTTTTAACATTATCTGCCATCTCTGATCAAGCTTTAATTAAAATGGTGGATCATTACATTCAATTTTTAAATAATAATCCTAAAGTTAATTTTGGTAATGTTTGTTATACCTCCAATATTGGCCGATCGCATTTCAAATTCAAATTAGCTTTGATCGCCACTTCTGTTGACGAAGCAGTAAAAATTTTAATCTCCTATCAAAACAATATACCAATTGAGAATATATTCTATGGTAATGCTAATGTTGATAAAAACAATAACGCAAATACGAGTTTAAATTCAATAGAAGTGGATTATTCTGAAATGGATCGAGAATCCTTACTAAAAACTATGGCTCAATTATATATTAATAACTACGAAATTGACTGGAATATTTTATATAAAGAGGCTGTTTATCATAGAATAGTTTTACCAACGTATCCATTTCAGAGAAAAAGATATTGGGTTGACAGCTTATCTTCTAAAAAAAATAAAAATAGTTCAGCCGGCCAGAATTTAACTAATAAAAGTAATCCTTTAGAAGTCTTAAATACAGAAACATCCATTGAAAATTATTTAATAGGGGTTTTGGCTAAATCATTAGGATTACAACCATTTGAAATTGATACAGCCATACCATTAAATCAATGCGGCTTAGATTCGTTAATGGCCGTTGAAATTAAAAATAAAATTAAGCTTGATTTGGGAATAGAATTCAATGTATTGCGATTTTTAGATAATATAAACTTAAAGGATTTTGCACAAGAGTTAAATGCATCCATTAATAAAAATCAGGCCACAATTTCTAATGATAGCCATAATAACTCCTGCATTAAAAATAAATTCAAAGCCACTGTTCCCGTTCAAACCAAAGGAAATAAACCACCATTATTTTTCATTCCCGGCTCAGGCGGTAATGTTATGTATCTGCAGAAACTTTCCCATTATCTTGGCGCAGACCAACCTTTTTATGGAATGCGTGCAATAGGAATTGATGGAAGTGCAGAACCATTAGAAAGTATTGAGGAAATTGCAGCATATTACATTGATGAAATTATGGAGTCGTTTCCAAATACAAAGTTTCATCTTGCCGGACATTCTTTTGGAGCTTTAATTGCGTATGAAATGGCATTGCAATTGAAAGAGAAAAATATAGAAGTGGGTCTTCTTGGCATTGTTGACATGAATGCACCTCAACAGATTGAATTAAGCCAATCAGAACAATTGGATGAGACAAAATGGTGCTTGCAAACTGTAACTATGTTAAATGGTTTATTTAATATGAATATTCAACTATCAAATGATGACATTAAAGATTTAAGTACAGCGTCTCAAATGATGCTACTTAAAAATAAATTAGAAGAAGCTCAGCTATTACCCGCTAACTCAGATATTTCATTACTAAAAGGATTGCTCAATGTTCAAAAAGCAAATAGTATGATGAATTATTATCCTAAGCAAACTTATGCCGGTACAATAACTCTAATGCGAGCCAAAAATGAAATCATTGAGAATACTGACTTTGCATTTTCAAAGCAATTTAAAAATGATACTACTTTGGGTTGGAAAAAATTCTCAACTATGGTTGATGTAGTATATATTGAAGGGGATCATTTGTCGATGATGAGAGAGCCGAATGTTAGCTTTCTGGCTGAAGAAATGAGCCTATTCATGAATGCTAATGTTGTTCAGAATGATTGAATACGATCCAACTACTAAAAAATTAAATTATTTACCAATGCAATAGGATGAATTTTTTACTTAAACCTTTTTCTTTTATTGACCCATCTACTTTAGCCCTACCATTTATGTTTATTTTAATGGGCATAGAGATTTTATTTAATACTAAAAATAATTTAGATATATATGACAAGAAAGACACCTATGCTAATATAACACTTATCATTGGCCTCTTGGCGTTTTCCTTTTTTGGAAGAATTATTATCTACTATTACTTTGATTTTTTTTATCAACACAGATTTTATGAGATACCTGTAACATGGTGGGCATGGATTTTATTGCTTTTTGCAGATGATTTCACTTTTTATTGGCATCATCGCTGGCATCATGAAATACGAATTTTATGGGCTGTTCATGTTGTACATCATTCATCACAAAAATTAAATCTTTCAACTCCTTTTCGTGAACCATGGATCATTGCTTTGTATTATAATGTTCTTTGGTTTTGGCTACCATTGATCGGTTTTCAACCTTGGATGGTGATTTGCATGGTATCAATTAATCAAATCTATCAGTTTTGGACACATGCTTCCTTTATAGGAAAATTAGGGTTTCTGGAATGGTTCATGAATACCCCTTCTCACCACAGAGTTCATCATGCTTCAAATGTGCAATACCTTGATAAAAACCATGCAGGAATTTTTATTATCTGGGATCGAATATTTGGAACTTTTCAGGAAGAGAAAGAAAAGCCGCTATACGGGATAACAAACAACATTAATTTCTACAATCCAATAAAAATTAATTTTCATGAATATGGTTCAATATGGAAGGATTTTCAGAAAACAGAATCATTTATCAATAAAATTAAGTATTTAATTCTTCCTCCGGGATGGAGCCATGATGGAAGCAGTAAAACAGCGAAACAACTTCAAAAAGAAATAAATAATGATTAACTTATTTAAAGAACCATTTTCCTTTTTTGATCCTACATCAGTTGCAATACCTTTTTATGTTATTTTTATATGTATAGAATTATACTATAGCACAAAAAACAGATTACATGTTTATGAAAAGAAGGATACTAAAGCTAACTTATCAATAGCTTTTAGCTTTTTATTTTTTTCTGTTCTGGGAAGATGTATAGCTTACGTTTTTTTTAAAAAAATTTATCAATATCATTTACTTGAAATTCCCAATTCAGGCTGGGCTTGGATAGCATTACTTTTTGCTGATGATTTTACTTTTTATTGGTACCATAGATTACATCATCAAGTACGTCTTTTTTGGGCGGCTCATGTAGTACACCATTCTTCAGAGAAGTTAAATCTTACAACCCCTTTTCGTGAACCGTGGTCGGTTATATTATATTATCATTTTTTCTGGACATGGTTGCCATTGATCGGGTTTAAACCTTCAATGGTGCTTACCATGATATCTATCAATTTAATCTACCAATTCTGGATACATTCCACATTTATTAGAAAATTAGGGTTTCTGGAATGGTTCATGAATACACCTTCGCACCATAGAGTTCATCATGCTTCAAATATTAAATATTTGGATAAAAATAATGCCGGTATTTTTATTATATGGGATAAATTATTTGGCACTTTTCAGAAAGAAGATGACAAACCGATTTATGGTTTAACTCATAATATTAAAACATATAATCCTGTAACTATTAATTTTCATGAATATGCAGCCCTCTGGAATGATGTTAAAAACACGAAAACCATAAGCAAAAAGCTTAGTTATTTATTTTATCCCCCCGGTTGGAGTGCTGATGGAAATGGTAAAACAACTAAGGAATTGCAGAAAGAAATAACACAGGCAACACGCATTATAAATTTTCCAAGACCCTAGTTAGGGTTTCCTGAAAAAGAGGCTTTCCCTTTGATAGTCTGCTAAAAGTGTTGCCATTTATTCAACTAATAATCATAATAATATTTAAAAACAAATTTTGTCTAAATAATAGATAGGGGAGATAAATGAAGACGAATTGAAAGAAATTTATTTCACTAAATTTTTCATCTGACTATAAGCAAGTTACGTTAGTTTTAGAAAAATAATTCAAAATACTGTAACCTTTTACTTTCAAGCTGCGTTAAACCTCTTAATTAAAAATTAATGTTTAACCAAAACAAACCAAATTTATGAAAGCTAAAAAAGCAGTTGCTAAAAAAAGCGCAAAAAAAATTGCCAAGAAAAGATCTAAAAAATAATCTTGACAATAATTACGCATAAAGCAAAACCGGTATATCTCAGATATCCGGTTTTTTGCTTTTAAAGAATTTCTAAAAACTATTGCCTTTCCTATAATGCTATTAGGCAGTTCTTATTTTATTACCTGCAATTTCAACTACTTTTATTTCCCAACCTACTATTCTTAATCCCATAAGAAAAATAGATTATCAAGCCAATAATCAGCCAAACTATAAAACGAATCCAATTAGTAGTACCCAGCTCTGTCATTAAGTAAAAGCAAGAGATAAGTCCTAATACAGGAATAACGGAATAGTTTTTTACAAAACTTGCAACGGCAACCACAAGAGTAAGTAAACAAAAAACAAAATAAGGAATACGTTCTCTAAAAACTTCTACACTTGTAAATTCAGGATGCTCCGTATCAATTAACCCAACGAAAGTTTTTATGAAAGTGGGAAATTCAACTTGTACAAATACGATAGTGGCGATTAATAAAAGTGGAATAATGTATTTTCCGTTCAGGTAAGGCACACGAAACTTTCCATTGCCTTTTTCTTGTTGAGGTAAAAAAAGAATTCCCGCACAAACCAAAACAAAAGCAAATAAAGTTCCAATACTGCATAAATCTGTAACAAGGGCAGAATCTAAAAACAAAGCAGGAACACCTACTACTAATCCCGTTAAGATGGTAGAAAAAGATGGGGTTCTGAATTTTGGATGAATCTTACCAAATTTCTTTGGTAACAAACCATCTCTACTCATACTCATCCAAATTCTGGGTTGGCCAATTTGAAAAACAAGTAATACAGATGTAGTAGCCACAACTGCGCTTAATGCAATAATTCCACCAATTACATTAAGGCCTCTTTCGTTAAAAGCATTGGCTAAAAAATCGCTTGTATTGAGTTGCGTGTAATTTACCATTCCTGTTAATACAAGCGCCATTAAAATATAGAGAACTGTGCAAATAAGAAGTGAATACATCATTCCCCGTGGTAAATCTCTTTGCGGATTTTTACATTCTTCCGCAGTAGTTGAAATAGCATCAAAACCTATGTAAGCAAAAAATACAGCAGAAACCCCTTTCATCACTCCGGAAAATCCATTAGGCATAAAGGGATGCCAGTTTTCAGGATTTACATAATACCCACCAACAGCAATAACACCCAAAATAACCAACAACTTAAAAGCGACCATCATGTTGCTTCCCGTTTTAGATTCTTTAATGCCAATGTAAACCAAATAAGTTACAAGGGCCGTAATTACAAATGCCGGAATATTTAGAATAAAAGGAACAGAACCAAGATGAGGAGCGGTATTCCATAAAGTATTGTAGGCTTCATAATCTGAAGCAGAAGTATCATGAGCAGCTGCAAGTTCCAAATATTTTTTGCTCCCATTCATTACTTCAAAAAAGCTGGAAGTTAAATAGGCAGGCAAATGCACACCAATATTATTTAAAAAGCTGGTTAAATTTCCAGACCATGAAATAGCAACTGTAATATTTCCTACGGCATATTCCATAATTAAATCCCAACCAATAATCCATGCAATAATTTCCCCAAATGCTGCATACGAGTAGGTGTATGCACTACCTGCAACGGGTATGCGCGCAGCAAATTCTGCATAACAGAAAGCTGCAAAGCCACAGGCAACAGCAGTAATCATAAAGAGAAAAATTACTCCTGGGCCTCCATCAAAACAAGCACGACCAACAGTACTAAAAATTCCGGCACCTACAACTGCAGCAATACCTAATGCCGTAAGATCTTTTACTCCTAAATGGCGCGCAAGGCCAAGCGAATGTTCTCCCTCATCGGGATTAGCAAGAATATCTGAAATAGGTTTTCGTCTGAAAAGTGTAGAAAAATTCATATGTATATAATTTTATTTTTAGAGTCATATGGAATACCCCATGTTGTATTCAGCAGTATTTGGGCAGGCTCATGGCCTGGCTATTTCATGTCATTAATAATTTATTGTTTATTAATGACGCAAATATACTTAATCTATTAATGCAGGAAAAATAGTAATTGATAATGAAGTTTATTTTGCTGTTTCAATGGTATCTCCGATAGGAAAAGCATTATTAAATACTAGAGAATTGGATAGTATTTTGTTTAATAAGCAGCGCTTGTGGATTAAAAAAGTGTCTTAGAGGCAATAATTCAGAAGCAATATTTCGAAAATAGACTGAATTTTGCTAAATTTAGTCCATAAACAGACTGAATTTATTAAAATTTAGTCTATAATATTATTTTATGATTTATTTTGATAGGGCCATTTTTAATACCGTTTTGAACAAACTCAATTCAAATAAGGTTATTTTATTATTAGGAGCTAGGCGGATTGGTAAAACTACATTGATAAAACAAATTATTGAAAAATGTAATGAACCCTATTTATTACTAAATGGAGAAGATATTGAAACGATAGATGCATTAAAAAAACACAGTGTAGAAAATTATAAGCGCTTGTTAGGAAAAAATAAATTTCTAATTATTGATGAAGCTCAAAAAATACCAGAAATAGGAAGTGCACTTAAATTAATGATAGATGAAATAAATGGAATCAAAATATTGGTAACCGGTTCTTCAATGTTTGATTTAAATAATAAATTAGGAGAACCCTTAACCGGCCGAAAAATTACATTTCATCTTTTTCCATTAGCACAAATGGAAATATCCAAAACCGAAAATTTAATTCAAACAAAAGCCAGACTCGAAGATCGGCTTGTATTTGGCTCCTACCCTGAACTATTTCAGTATGAATCAAAAGAAGAGAAAACACAATATTTAAAAGAATTGGTTAATTCTTATCTTTTAAAAGACATTCTTGCCTTTGAAAATATTCGTAATTCAAACAAACTTTTAGATTTATTAAGGTTGCTTGCTTTTCAAATGGGTAAAGAAGTGTCGATGGATGAATTGGGCCGACAACTTTCTATTGGTAAGAATACGGTAGAGCGTTATCTAGATTTACTTTCAAAAGTATTTGTAATTTATCGCTTACAAGGCTTTAGTAGAAATTTACGAAACGAAATTTCAAAAAGTAGTAAATGGTATTTTTATGATAATGGTATACGCAATACTTTAATTGCAAACCATAATGCAATTGCATTGCGAAATGATGTTGGAGAATTATGGGAAAATTATCTTTTAGCTGAACGAATAAAATTCCAACACTATTCAGGCATGTTGGTTAACAATTATTTTTGGCGCACCTATCAGCAACAAGAAATTGATTTTATTGAAGAAAGGGCTGGAAACCTTTATGCCTATGAAGCAAAATGGAGTGTTACAAAAAAAGTAAAAGAACCTAAAACATGGAAAGAAGCATATCCAAATTCACAGTTTCAAATAATAAGCCCTGAAAATTACCTTGCTTGGATTGGAGCATAAACATTAAACTATAATTTTGAAAAACCTACCTACTCACATAATACTCAAAATACTTACATTCTTTTATTGCTTCTTTATAAAATTGAGTATCTGAATATTTTTCTTTGAGGAGTTTGAAGTTGCTGCGGTATCCTGATGTTTCCTTTACTATCTCTTCCTGTGAAAATGAGCTTACGTTGCTAGAATAATTGTATTTAATATTTTTAGAAATATCTGACATGTAAAAATCATTTTGTTCACATTTTGCAAGCATAAAGCAACATTTAGCAGCTAGCTCTTTGTTTCCAGAACTATTAGCAAACGCAAGAGCTTTTTTATAATATTCATTTGCTTTAAAATAACAATCGTATATCCTAATGCCTCGTTGTTTTATAAAACCATTATTTTGTAGAGTAATTTCTTTATATAAATAACTATCGTAATTTCTAAAACGGTATTGGTAAAGTATATGATGGGCTTTACCAAATAAGGAACTATTGTAATATGCGTTGCCAATTTTGAAACAGGTAATTGCTTTTTCCTTTTCAGACGAACTGGAGATTTCTAAATCCAATAATTTTTTAAGCTCTTTTGTATAAGTATACTTTGTATAGTTACTGTTGCTTACATGCCAGTCAATTGTATCATTCAAATCATTAATATATCCTTTAAATGGATCTATATCTAAATTAAAATGATTGTAATATTCACCATAAGGAAAATCTGTGTTTCTATTAATATTCGAATAATTTACGGTAGAAAATTCATTAAGGGCATTAGTTAAATTCCCTTCACCTAAGTATACCGTTCCTCTTAATTCTTTAAGATATGATTCCAATATTTTGTAATTACTCCAAAAATTGGTAATACTATTTTTATAATTTTGCTCATTACTTTGCCACTCTTTAGTTACATTCCACTCTATCCAAATATCATTGGTTCCCCACCAGAAGTTATTATTCCAGAATGATTGTAAGAGCAGACTATCATAGGAATTCTTTTGATCTTTTTGTACTAGTGCTTCAAAACAATTAATTGATTCAATAGTTGGCCTACAATATAATTGACCATACCTTCCTGTACATATTAAGGCCATCTCTGCATTTCCATAATGGGTATAAATTTTGGAAAAAACAGACAATATATATTCAAGTAAAGAATGTCGATAATTAGATTGGGTATAAAATTCACTTGGTATATCAGTTTTATTCTTCCAAATTTGCTTGTATTGAACCATAATATTATTCATGGCTTTTTCATCCGGCTTATCAAGTAAGTTAGCTTGATTAATTATTGAAATAATTTGAGCCTGCTTTTTAAATTTGAGATCAACATAGAATTGCTTTCCAATGGTGTTTAATACAATATTTGATTGTTTAAAATTTTCTTGCAGGGTAAATAAATAAGCTAAACTAAGTTGCCAAATTTGTTTGTTACTTATTTTACCTTCACTCACACATTTTTCAATAAATACCCTCAAATTTTCTAAATACTCCATATTCTCTTCTTTTTGTAGTAATGATTGCCCTAAATTGTAAGAGGAATCAATTTGAGTTAAGGGAATATAAAGTTCAAGTTTTGAAATTTCACGAACCAATAATAATTGAAGTTCTTTTGATGATTCATTTAAACTGTAAATTTCTTTCATTTCTTCAAGAGCATTACTATTATAATTAATGCCTCGCATAAAATAGAGACTAGACCGTTCTTTCTTATTTTGACAGAGGTTCACACATTCATTCCAAACAGAGTCATTAGGGATATAAAAACTGTTAAGTGAAGAAGCCCTTTTGTTTTTATCGTTATTAAAAACCATCGAAAAATAATAAGCGGCTTTAGCATATTGTTTTATTTTTAAGAACGCACCTGCCATTTGTTCCATTGCCCAATATTTAATAGTACTATTTGTTTTTAGAGGGCCTATTAGATTGTTATAAGTCTCAATGCATTTATCATATTGTTGGGAGTATCTATATAGTCTTACAATTTGGTAAGCATAACGTAATTTTATAAATGAAGTTGTAGTCTTATTATATGCAGCTAATCCTTCATTTACCAATACATTTAATTTAATTGGGTCCATATTTTCTTTTTCTTCCCATCGATCAGAAGTGCTAATACAAAATGGTTCACACGATTTAGCATAGATGATATAATTTATGACTTCTGTATTTTTATCTTTTTTCCATTTTTCAATTAGAGCGTTATTTTTATAATATGGAGCATTATAAATTTCACTATCAACATAAAGACTTATTTGTTTTAACAAATCAATCTCATCAGTATATAGCAAATCATTTATTAAGTAATGATCGCTTATTGGTACCAAAAATGCATCCCAATCTTTTAAATTATCTTCTCTATTTGAATCGGGATCCAATATTAAAGAAGTATAAGTGTCAAAAATTGAAAAATAAAATGGTTTATATTCATCTGAATTTATTACTTCAGGGTTAAAAAAGCGGTACATTCTATCATATTCATCATAACTAGGTCCACAGGCATGACTTTCATTATTGGAAGCAAAAAATAATACAATCAATAGCTCACTAAAAATGAGTAAGCGCTTTTTCCAATTCTTCATAAGTATATTTTTTAAAAATACTAGGATGTAAATGATAAAATGCCACAGTAATATTTTTGTTTTTAATTTGCTTGCTGAGTAAATCTGCTGCTTGTTCTAATGTGTTGTTTGAAACAGATTCAATCCGGATAACATCATTGCTGTATAGATACGTGCCATTATAATAGGTGCTCTTTACAACTCTGTATTTATTGTTTTCGAGCAATATAAAACGAGAGGTATCGGCAAAGTCATTGGCTGAGGTATTGTTTAACAATTGTATTAATTTTCCTCTTCGGTATAAAACGCCCCATGAAAATACGGGGAGCACAACATCTAAAGGCAAGGTGTATTCATCAAAATTTACTAAGTACTTTTTGGCTGTTTCTAAATCTAAAATTGAATTTGAGGTATTAACATCATCTACATCTCCTGTATTGTAAAACATGAGCATGCCTTTATCAACCGGAGGTACTCCTGTTTGTTTATAATATTTTATTTGATGCAATCGAATAGTAGCTGAAATAGTAAAATTATTTTGTGTATAATTTTTATGAACCAGTTTAATCAAACGAAAATATTTTTCGCGGGTTTTCTCCGTCCAGTCGCAATCAAATTGTAATTCATAAAAACTAATATTGGCTTTGCCGGCAATAGTATTCACTTTTTTAGTAATGTGGTTTGAGAGAGAATCAATCTCATTATCTCCAATATTTAATAAAGTACGATTGGTAATAAATACGGTTGGGATAATTTCAACAGAATCAGGCTTTGTTTTTACATCAAGTATAGCAAGCGGCATTGCTTGTTTTGTATCAACATCCCAATCAACATCAAAAAATTTAAGATATAGTTTTTGAACATGAAGTTTTTGTAAGTAGGATGTTTCTTCAGGAGATAAATTCAATTGGCTTTGCCAATGGTAGAAGGCTGGTACTATTTGGTGTTTATTTGAATGATTACAACTACTAAAAAATAGAGCAATGGAAAATAATAAAACAGCAATGTGAAATTTAAATAAACGTAAATGCATTTCGATATTCAGGGTCTTTTTTTCTAGGGATTATCTTTGCAAGAATAATGCCATGAATCAAAATTACGCATTTTATTAGATTATTTCTACTGAACTTACCTTCAACCAACCTTGGTTACCATTCGGAAGTTTAATCTGATACCAATCACCAACATTTTCTGTGATGATCACTTTTAAACCTTCATGAATAACAAAAAGCTCGGTACCGGTTTCAGCCGGAGAGCCTTTAACAACAATAGTTGGAGAAGTTACAATGGCTTGGCCTGCCTCATGAACAGATTTATATTGCTTTTGAGCAAATACAAAACTGCTTATAGAAACAATCAAGAACATTATGCTTAAAGAAAAAGCAATTCTTTTGTAGGCAGAAACATTGGCAATAAGAAATAAAATAAAAAGAGTAAGCGTAAGAAAAACCGAAATAATTGCCAACCAAGCCCAACCATCCATTGAGAAAATATTTTTAAAATTTTCCCACCAGTCTTGGTAAAACATTTGCGGTATGGCATCCATTTTATCCACAATTTTTAAATTAGCCATTTGAAGATTAAACTTTATATCCTCATCATCCGGCTTTAATTTTAAGGCCCTTTCGTAATTTAAAATAGAAAGAGAAATTTGGTTGTTTTTATAATATGCATTAGCGAGATTAAAATACAATTCTGGCGCAACATTACCTTCATTAACAACTTGTGTATATTGATCAATGGCCGGTTGATAATCGCCTTTTGTATAGGCATCGTTTGCATTTTTTATACGTGGATCAAGCTCTTGGCTGAAAGCGGTAACTATTACCGACAGAAGCACCGCTAATGTATAGATTATTTTTTTGTAGCTCATCTTAAATTAGGTTGGAAAGATTGAAAGGTTAAAAGATTAAAAAAATTATATTCTAAAATTAATCTTTACAATCTTTCAATTTTACAATCTTTCAATTTTTAATTATTTAATCTCTTCTGCAACTTTCATTATCACTCCCATAGCATCGTTGTAAATATTTTCTTGTTGAGAATTTCCTCCGGGAGCAAATCGAGCAAATTCACAAGTATTAATCGTATCCATTAATTGTTTTATGGTTTCGTCTTTTACTTGTTTTTTTTGCAATCGTTCTCCAACTACTTCTTTATTTAATTCAGAAACAGGTATGCCTAATTTATCTCCTAAAAATCCCCAGAGGGCAGTAAATATTTCTTCATAAAACTGATCTTTTTTATTTTCTTTTAAATATACCTGAGCTTTGCTCAATCGTTTTTTAGCCATTTTAGCAGCTTCACGACTTTTCTTTAATCCAATATTGCTATTGTCTTTTATTTGTATTTGTCGGTACACTACAAAAGCGGTAAAACCCAAAAGCTGTATTACAAGCAATAGATAAAATAAAAACGAACGATAAAAATGTTCCGCTTGCTTTTTTAATGTAAAAGAATTGGTTTTTATAAAATGAATATCGCTACCAATATATTTGATGTCTTCTTTATTTTGAATTCCGGAAGTAACAGCACTTTCGTCATAACCTTCTCCTTTATCAACATGAATACTGTACTTTTTTGTTTGCAGCGTTACATAATTTTTTTTACTAGCATCAAAATAAGAAAGTGTAACAACAGGAATTTCAAAATCACCGGGATGACGGGGAATTAATAAATAATCATAAGTTCTGCTTCCTGAAACACCACTGCTATTGGTAGTAATATTATCTTTTATTTTAGGATCGTAAGCTTCAAAATCTGTTGGAAAAGAAAGTTTAGGAGAATCAATTAAACTTAAATTTCCGCTACCGGAAATAGTAATGGATAAATTAATAGCATCATTGGTTTTTACTGAAGTTTTATCAATATTATCTTTCATTGAAATATTACCAACAATGCCACTAAAATCTGCAGGTTTAGGTTCGGGCAATGCATTTACATTAATTTTTACTGGCTTACTTTTAAGCGTGTATTTTACTTCCTTTTGTCCCCCCCCCATCATTTGCTCCATCCAATTGCGAGGTTTGGCTGCTTCCAAAGCATTAACATTAATTTCCATAGGTCCTATTTCTAAGGAACCGGAATGTTGCGGAAACAATACACATTTTTTAATTACACCAACATTGTAATTTACACCATCTACATTTTCTGTAGATAAAGAAATTTGATTAGGGATATCAATATCTTTTGACCAAAATCCATCAAATGCCGGAAGTTTTTCTGCGTCTAAACCTGAAATTTGTTTACGGGTATACAATTTGAAAGTAACTACAAATTGTTCTCCTTGATACATACTTGATTTATCAACTACTGCTCTAAGAAAAATATCGTTTCCGGCATTGCCTCCTGAAGCAGATTGCTGTTGTGTATTTCCATTCTGTTGCTGCTGTTGTTGGTTTTGACTTGGAGCCGCAGCACCTTTTACAACCTTTATTTTAATGGGGTTAGAAGAAATTATTTTTCCATCAGCATTAATGCTGGCCGCAGGTATGGTAAATTCTCCCTCTTTAAATGGTTGCAAATAATAAGAGTACGAAATAGATTGCGACATACTTCCATTTACTATACTCATACTTGTTGATTGATTAGGGCCGGACAAGATTTGAAAATCAGTAAAACTTGGAGCTTTAAAACCAGATGCGCTAGTATTAACAGAAAAAGTTAATTGAAAAGTTTCTCCTACAGCAACAGTAGTTTTATTAACCGAAGCGGTGAAGTTGGCTGACATTGTTACTGCGTAGCCAAGTAATAATATAATTGTTAATATTGTGTTTTTCATAGTTACGAAATTAGCTGATTAGCTAATTAGCTAATTAGCTGATGCGTTAATAATTTTTTCATTAGCTAATTATCACATCTACTAATTAGCTAATTATTTTTTACCAATCCTTATCAATTTTTACCACTGCAACTTTAGCTTTCTTTTTTTGCAAATCTTTTTGAAGATCTTGTTCATCTTTATTTAATGCATCAAGCATACGATCGGCATCTTGTTTTGAAATATCGTCAGGCTTTGGTTGCTGGCCTTGCTTTTTATCATCTTTTTTATCTTTATCGGCCTGCTGGTCATCATTCTTATCCTGATCTTTTTGATCTTTGTTTTTATCGTCTTTGTTTTGTTGATCTTTTTTATCTTGATCTTTATTTTTATCCTGGTTTTGTTGCTGTTGTTGTTGCTGCTGCTGTTGTTGAATTAGTTTTTTCTGAGCATAAGCTAAATTATATTTTGTGTCATCGTCACTTGGATTGGCTCGTAAAGCATTTTTATAAGCATCAACACTTTCTTGGTATTTTTTAGATTGCAATAATGAATTTCCAAGATTATGATATGCTTTTGCTTTGGTTTCTTTATCTACATCTTGAGAAGTAATACTCTGAAATTGTTGAGCTGCATCATCATATTTTCCTTGTTGAAACAATGCATCTCCTAAATTAAATGCACCCTCGGTTGATTGTTTGGTTCCTAATGCTTGTCGGTATAAAGAATCTGCTTCCGTAAATTTCTTCGCCTCATACAATTTATTTCCATCACGCAAAAGTTTTTTGTCTTGCTGAGCAAAGCTCATAAAAGAAAATAAAATAAGTAATAGCGCTAATAAATATCTTTTTTCAACCGCAAAGGCGCAAAGACGCAAAGGCATAGCCAGATAATAATAAAATCTCTGCGTCTCTGCGTCTCTGCGGTATATGTTTTTTATAATTTTCATTTTGAATCACCAAATAAATTAATTTTTGCCCACCATTTGCTTCTTCTTTCCGAAATAAAAAATTCAAGAACAAGTAAAAGTAGTGCTATTCCAAAGAAAATTTGAAAACGATCTTCGTAATCAGTAAACATTTTACTACCATATTCTTTTTTTTGCATTTTATTTAATTGTTCAAATAAAATATCTAAACCTACTTGTGTATTATTAGCACGAATATAAATACCATTTCCGGCAGCTGCTAATTGTTGCAGCATAGCTTCATCTAATTTGGTAACAACTGTTGTTCCATCTTTATCTTTTCTATATCCTGCAAGCTGTCCATGCAAATAAGTTGGTATTGGTGCTCCTTGAGGAGATCCCATTCCAATTGTATGCACAACTATTCCCTTTTTTACTGCTTCTTGCGCTTGTGCCAATGCATCGTCTTCATGATTTTCTCCATCCGTTATTACAATAATAGATTTGCTATTTTCATTTTTATCTCCAAAAGATTTTATGGCCAATTCAATTGCAGAACCAATAGCTGTTCCTTGAGTTGGAATCATCTCTGTATTAATAGTCGATAAAAATAATTTTGCTGCGGCATAATCAGTTGTAATAGGAAGTTGAACATAGGCGTCTCCTGCAAACACCACTACTCCAATTCTATCTCCATGCAATTTGTCAATTAATTGCGAAATGGCATTTTTGGCTTTTTCTAAACGGCTAGGCGTTAAATCTTCAGCCAACATACTATTAGATAAATCTAATGCAACCACAATATCTATCCCCTCACGTTTTACTTCTTCCATTTTAGATCCTATTTGTGGATTGGCTAATCCAACAACAAGAAATGCAAAAGCAAATAACATGATAATAAATTTCAACAAAGGTTTTGCAGATGACACTTCAGGCATTAATTGTTTGATCACTTTAATAGAACCGAACTCATTTAATGCTTTCCTTTTCCAAGCAAGCATTAATGCATAAATGATAACAAATACCGGTATTGCCAGTAAGCCGTATAAATATTCTATATGTTGAAAACGGAATAGTTCCATTACTTTAGTTTAAAGTTTGAAAGTTCAAGGTTGAGGAGTAAAGTCATTTATCAAAAACTTTAAACTTTCTAACATTGAACTTTGAACCGGTTTTTAAGGAACACTTCTAAACAAAGTATACCTCAATGCCATTTCTAATACTATTAATAATATTCCAAAAAATGCATACCAGAAAAACAATTCAGTATGCTTGCGAAATTCTGTTGAGTTAATTTTTGATTTTTCGAGTTGGTCAATTTCTTTATAAATATCTTTTAATTTATTTTCGTCAGTTGCCCTAAAATATTTTCCACCGGTCATATCAGCAATCGATTTCATTAAATCCTCATCAATTTTCACATCTACCATTTGATATTGTATATTGCCAAACATATCTTGATATGGAAATGGTGCCTGACCAATTGTTCCCACACCAATTGTATAAACTCGAATGTTTTCTCCTTGCGCAAGTTTAGCTGCTGTCATGGGAGATAAATCGCCTGAATTATTTACACCATCGGTTAAAAGAATAATTACTTTACTTTTTGCTTCAGATCCACGCAAGCGATTTACGGCAGTTCCCAAACCCATACCAATGGCAGTACCATCTTTAATCATGCCACTTTTAATATCAGCAAACAAATTTTTTAATACAGAATGGTCTGTTGTTAATGGACATTGCGTAAAGCTTTCTCCACTAAAAATAACCAAGCCAATTCGATCATTTGGACGCTCTTCAATAAAATTCATTGCATTTTCTTTGGCTGCGCTTAAACGATCTGGTTTAAAATCTTTTGCCATCATACTTCCAGAAATATCCAGCGCTAATACAATATCAATACCTTCTGTTTTTACTTCTTGCCAACTCGTACTTGATTGTGGACGAGCCATAGCAATAATCAAAGAGCTAATTCCTACTATTCTTAACACAAATAAGGTATGACGTAATTTGGGCAAAATGGAAGCTGATGAAGTAGTTTCAAATCCTTCAATTGAAGAAATTTGAAGCTCTGCATGAGAATTATTACGCTTTCTCCAATACCAGTATAGCATTACCGGGATAACCAGTAAGAGAAAAAAATATTCTTTATTTGCAAAATCAGGGATCAATTTTTAGTTCAATGTTTTTTAGTTTATGACCTCTCCCTACCCCTCTCCAAAAGAGAGGGAGAGTTTGGAATTATTTATTTTATTTAGTTTGATTTATAAATTCTACTGCATTATTCATACTCAATTCGTTTTCATTTGGCAAAGGTTGCTCTTTGGCAAATTTCGCCATGTCGGACAGCACTAATAATTGTCGCAATTTTGAAACCATTTCAGTTGGGACTTCAATATTTCTAATAGCTTGCATAATTTCATCGGTAGTAAATTCCAATGCGTTAAATTGATAACGATTTTCAAGATAGGTTCTCACAATTTCAGAAAGTACAGCGTGGTATTCTTTTGTTTGGTTATTTTGCCAAAGTTGTTGCTCCTTTAGTTTCTCTAATTTTTCAAGCGCAATAATATGAGGTGGAATATCCGGTTTTTTCTCAACAATAATTTCTTTGGGTTTGTTTCTGTATTTTCTGATAAAATAAAAGGCTAAAATAAGTAGTGCCAATAAAACTATTCCTCCAATCACATAAGACGCAATTTCTTCCCAGCCAATTGGTATATCTAATGGTTCTTTAATTTCTTTAATGGCTTGTGTGGTATCTACAGCAATGGTATTTACTTGTAAAAGCAAAGGCTCTGTTTCAAATGCACTGGAATCTTTTCCAACTACAGTAGTAAACTTGAAGGGAGGAATAGCCCAATATCCCGAATCAAATGAAGTGAGATATAATGTTTGAGAAAGAACCACATGCTGACTATCGGAAGCAAAACTTGTATCTATTACAGATTTTTTTACGATTTCAATTTGTTTGGAAATTGTATCCACAATGCTTGGCCAGATAATGTTTGTATTCTTCGGCAACTGTGCTTTAAGATGCAATTGAAGCTGGTCCCCAATTTTAATTACGTTTGAAGAATCGAATTTTGCAACAACAGAAATATCTTGTGCATTTACAGTGAATAATGAACAATGAATAATGAATAATAACGTAAATTGAAAAATTGAAAAATTGAAAGATTGAAAGATTTTTGATATACAAGAACTAAGTCCAATATATTTGAACTTTGTTCCTTGAACTTTAAACTTTGAATTATTGAACGTTGAACTCATTTTCACTTCTCACGCTTTTTAAATAAATTCATCAGTGGCCTAACATAATCCTGATCTGTACGAATAGAAACTGCATCAACTCCACTTTTCTTCAACAAATCATTTACGCGTTCTTCTTGTTGTTTCCACCATATTTTATAATGGTCTCTTACTTTTTGGCTTGAGGTATTTACCCAAATCATTTTTCCGGTTTCTGCATCTTTAACTTTTACCAAACCCATTGGAGGAATTTCAGTTTCTCTTACATCATACACACGTACGGCAACTAAATCGTGTTTTTTATTGGTGATTTTAATGGCATCATCAAATTTTTTTCCAATTAAATCTGAAATTAAAAATGCAGTACTTTTCTTTTTTATAACATTGGTAAAATAACGCAAGGCTTCTGCAATATCTGTTTCTCGACTTGTTGGTTCAAAATTAATAAGCTCTCTAATAATTCTTAAAATATGTGCTGAACCTTTTTTAGGAGAAATAAACTTTTCAATCTTATTGCTGAATAAAATTACTCCCACTTTATCATTATTTTGAATGGCAGAAAAAGCCAACACTGCAGCAATTTCAGTAACCAAATCTTGCTTCAATTGTTTTTGAGTTCCAAATTCTTTTGAACCACTTACATCAACTAAAAGCATTACGGTAAGCTCTCGTTCTTCTTCAAATATTTTCACATAAGGAGCATTAAAACGAGCAGTAACATTCCAATCAATACTTCTAATATCGTCTCCATACTGATATTCCCTAACTTCAGAAAAAGTCATACCCTTTCCCTTAAAAGCACTATGGTACTCTCCGGAAAAAACCTGGCTTGAGAGTCCTCGTGTTTTAATTTCAATCTTACGTACTTTTTTTAATAATGCTGATGTTTCCATTTTATCAATTTGAAAATTTGAAAATGAATAAATTTGAAAATGAATATCGAAATTCTCAACATTGCCACATTTTCAAATTAGCTAATTTTCAAATTAACTAGGGTACTTCTACCACATTCAATATCTCAGTAATAATATTCTCTGTTGTGATATTTTCTGCTTCTGCTTCGTAGGTTAATCCAATACGGTGACGCAATACATCTGCACAAACTGCACGCACATCTTCCGGAATTACATAGCCTCTTCTCTTAATAAATGCATAGGCTTTAGCAGCTTGAGCAAGACTAATACTTGCACGAGGTGAACCTCCATAACTGATCAAAGAAGAAAACTTGCTTAATTTGTATTCCTTAGGGAAACGTGTAGCAAAAACAATATCTACTATATATTGCTCAATTTTTTCATCCATATAAACTTCTTTAACCACATCTCTAGCTTTAATAATGGCATCAGTAGATAATATTTCAACAGCCTTTGGAAAAGCCTTAGCCAAATTCTGACGAATAATTAATTTTTCATCTTCTTTACTTGGGTATCCAATTACAACCTTTAGCATAAAACGATCTACCTGAGCTTCCGGTAAAGGATAAGTTCCTTCTTGATCAATTGGGTTTTGAGTAGCTAAAACTAAAAAGGGTTCTTCTAATTTATACGTTTGTTCTCCGATTGTAATTTGTCTTTCTTGCATAGCTTCGAGCAATGCACTTTGTACTTTAGCCGGAGAACGATTAATCTCATCTGCCAACACAAAATTTGAAAAAAGCGGTCCTTTTTTCACCACAAATTCTTCTTTTTTCTGACTATAAATCATGGTTCCTAATAAATCAGCAGGAAGCAAATCGGGCGTAAACTGAATACGGCTAAATTTTGCATTAATGGTTTTTGACAAAGTATTTATGGCAAGTGTTTTTGCTAAGCCCGGCACACCTTCTAGCAAAATATGCCCATTCGATAAAAGCCCAATAAGTAATCGCTCTATCATGTATTTTTGTCCAACAATTACCTTATTGATTTCCATATTAAGCATATCAACAAAGGCACTTTCACGTTGAATTCGCTCGTTTAATTCACGAATGTCTGTATTTGTACTTTCCATATATAAATTAGTTCAAAGTTTAATGTTTGAAGGTTTAAAGTTTTTTATTCCATACATAATGCAAATGTATACGGATCACGCTTATACGTCAACCCAAAAAAAATCAAAAAGTGTTAAGAAATGTTAAGTAGCTAATTTATACATTTGTATTATATGATTACTAAAGAAACGATAGACTTAATATTTGATACTGCTAAAATTGAAGAAGTAGTAGGAGATTTTGTTACGCTTAAAAGGCGTGGCACTAATATGATTGGTCTATGTCCCTTTCATAATGAAAAAACACCTTCATTTTCAGTATCTCCTGTTAAGGGAATATATAAGTGTTTTGGCTGTGGAAAGGGTGGTAATTCGGTAAATTTTATAATGGAACATGAGCATTCCACTTTTCCGGAAGCGCTTAAGTTTCTTGCCAAAAAGTACAATATTGAAATTGCCGAAACAGAATTTACACCTCAAGACAAAGAAGAATTAAACGAACGAGAAGCCCTCTATCTCGCTTCTGCATATGCACAAAAATATTTTTCGGAAATATTGCATAACAATGAGCATGGCAAAGCCATTGGCCTTACGTATTTTAAAGAGCGAGGTTTTAAAGAGGATACCATTCAAAAATTTCAGTTGGGCTATAGTTTAGATCAATGGAGTGCGTTTACTGATGATGCCCTTGCAAAAGGCTACAAACTTGAATATTTAGAGAAAACAGGACTTTCCATAGTTAAAAAAGAAGAAAATACTCCGGAAAAGCATTTTGATCGCTTTCGCGGAAGGGTGATGTTTCCCATTCATAATTTATCGGGGCGCGTAATTGGCTTTGGCGGACGAATTTTAGTTACCAGCGAGAAGCAAGCCAAATACCTCAATTCTCCTGCTTCTGAAATTTATGATAAAAGCAAAGTACTGTATGGAATTTTCTTTGCTAAAAAAACAATTGTAGAACAAGATAATTGCTATTTGGTTGAAGGTTATACCGATGTTATTTCGCTTCATCAATCTGGTGTTACCAATGTTGTAGCATCCTCCGGCACTTCACTTACTGTTGAACAAATTCGATTGATAAGAAGATTTACCAATAACATTACCATTCTGTATGATGGTGATGCTGCCGGTATTAAAGCTTCTTTTAGGGGTATTGATATGATACTTGAAGAAGGATTAAACGTAAAAGTTGTTCTTTTTCCTGATGGAGATGACCCTGATTCTTATGCAAGAAAAGTCCCTACACAAGAATTAAAAAATTATATCAGTAAACAAGCAAAAGATTTTATTGTATTTAAAACTTCCTTGCTTTTAAAAGAAACGGAAAATGATCCCATTAAAAAAGTAAATCTCATTAAAGATATTGTTAATACTATTGGTTTAATACCCGATCATATTACGCAATCACTTTATGTAAAAGAAGCTTCTCGTTTATTGGATATACAAGAACAAACATTAATTGTTGAACTCAATAAAATAAGGAAGAAAAAATTTGTTAGTCAGTTTAAAGGCGATGAAGCAAAAAATATTGAAGAAAGTATTACCGACCCTCTTGCTTTTCAAACACAGCAAGAAAAAAATATAAATGAAAGAATTAAATCAAGCTCGTTTGAACATAACGAGAGAGATATTATTCGAATTCTAATGAATTATGGAAATAAGGAAGTAATTTTTTATGATGATGAAAATATAGCGCCTGAATTAAGATTACCAGGTTCAGAACATAAAATGAGTGTTGCTGAATATATCTTTAAAGAACTTGTCTTATTACAAGATTACCCTAAATTTGAAAATGTAGTTTACCAACAAATATTTTTAGAATTTCAATTACAACTGGAAAATGGTATTATTGCAAGCGAACAGTTTTTCATTCAAAACCAAAATGAATCTGTTAAAAATACAGCTATTGACCTAGTCAAATCAGAATATTTTTTGAGTCCGTATTGGAATGATCAACATGGAATTATTGTCATAACTGAAGAAATGCAATTAAAACGGGCTGTTACTTCATCCGTAGATTCATTAAGACTCAGGAAAGTTGAAAAAATGCTAGAAGATTACCGCAATTTGCTTAAAGAAACAAAGAATGATGAAGAAACATTACATATAATGCAAGAGCAACTAAAATTATTAGGATTAAAAAAACAAATTTCTGCACATTTAGGCAGGATTGTTACGAGGTAAAATTTTCTTAAACCGCTACGCAGTAAATATCTTACTCTTATTTATTTTTCTACAATACTAAAACACCTACGGTGTATTTGAATTGATTGCCTGTAAGGCATACATTATTGTAGAAAAATGTCATTTTAGATCTATACATCGTAGATGTTTAATAATATTAAATATTGATTTTTTTATAAATTTCCAGTAATTTCTCCTCCTCCTTCTGCCAACACAATTCCTTTTGCGCAATCAAAGTATTTTCTTTTAAGCCTTGATATAATATTCTATCATTTAATAATTGATTAATGGCTTCTGCAATTTTTTTAATATTGAGATCATCCAGTAAAACTCCAACTTTATATTGGTCATTCAGTTTTTTGTATTCAGGTAAATTCATTGCTATTTGAGGTATACCGGCATGTATGTAATCGAAAAATTTATTGCTTAATGAAAAATAATAACTGGCCCCTATATTTTCTAAAAGATTAATGCCAATATAGGCTTGTAATGAAACTGCCCTTAGTTCATCGGGTTTTAAAAGTCCGAGAAATTGAACTTTATTTTCAAGTTTTAATTGAGCAACTTTTTCTTTTAAATTCAATGCAATATCTCCATCACCTGCTAAGTATAATTTTGAATCAATATTGGGCATGGCTTCAATTAACTGTTCTAATCCACGGCCCTTATTGAGCATACCTTGATAGAGGATGTATTTTTCTGAAGTATTTATTAAGGAGCTTTCTTGCAAAATGGAAATATTTCTAATTACTGTAAAATCTACTTTATATTTTCTCTTAAATATTTCTGCTAAGCCATCACTCACGGTATACAAATATTTTATTCTGGGAACAAAAAATGCTTCACCCCATAACCATACTTTTTTTGTGAATGGCCTGTGCAATACCTCCGGCACTTCAGGAAAATATTCATGTGCATCGAAAACAATCGGCTTTAATTTTAGTTTTCCTGCAAAATAACAAGGGGCAACAGTATCCAAATCTATTGCAGAAACAATATCAAAAGAGATAAAAAGCAAATAGAAAAACAATCGAAAATTGTATTCTAAATAGAATAATTTTCCCTTATCAGAAAAACATTTAATTCTATGTGATGAAAAATGGCTGGGATTAAAATCTATGGAATTTTTTCTCAAGCGCCCAACCAATTTTACTTCATAGCCTGCACTAGATAGCGATGTGCAAATTTTATACATGCGCTGATCATAAGTAAGATCATTGGTTACTGCAAATATGATTTTTTTTTTCACCTAAAAAATTTTACCACAGAGGCACAGAGCCACAGAGGATAATTAATATAAATCGTACTAATTTAAAAAAATAAGACATTCTTTAGATACATCCGGCATATTAATAATGAATTATAAGGATGGTTTCGAGAACTTCAGCCACCTTTTAGAGCCATAGAGATCACAAAGAACTTGCTTTAGGTAATTCCATCACTTTTAAATCATGAATTTTATTTTCGGTAATACAAAATTTAAGCAAGGTAATTACTTTATGAAAACCGGAAATCCCCGCAGCTCCTGGATTCATAAACAATAAATTTAATTTTTTATCGGGCATTACTTTTAAAATATGTGAATGTCCGCAAATAAATAATTTTGGTGGATTAGCATGAATTTCGTCTTTTACCAATTTATCATATTTTCCCGGATAGCCACCAATATGGGTAATCCACACATCTACTTTTTCGCAATAGAAGCGCAAGTCTTTTGGATAAACAGATCGAATACTTTGCCCGTCAATATTACCATATACGGCTTTAAAAGGTTTAAATTTGCTTAGTTCTTCTGCAACATTATTTCCACCAATATCTCCGGCATGCCATACTTCATCACAATCTGCAAAAAACTCAAATACCTTTGGGTGAAGATGGCCATGTGTGTCGGATAATAAACCAATTTGTTTCATAACCTCTCCCTAACCCTCTCCAAAGGAGAGGGAATTTGTTAGTAGAATATTTCGTATTTTCAGCTCAAATTTAGAGATAAATATGAAGAAACTACTTATCGCCAATAGAGGTGAAATTGCTTTACGCATTATGCGTTCTGCACGCGAAATGGGAATTAAAACTGTTGCTATTTATTCAGAACCTGATCGCGTTTCTCCTCATGTGCGCTATGCCGATGAAGCTATTTGCATTGGACCAGGCCCCTCAAATCAATCCTACCTATTAGGAAATAAAATTATAGAAATTGCAAAAGCTGTAAATGCAGATGCTATTCATCCCGGTTATGGATTTTTATCAGAGAATGCGGCATTTGCGCATGAAGTAAACAAAGCAGGATTAATTTTTGTTGGTCCAAGCTCAGAAGCGATGAAAATCATGGGAAGTAAATTGGGAGCTAAAGAAGCTGCCAAAAAATTTAATGTTCCTATGGTGCCGGGTACTAATAAAGCCATAACAGATATAAATGAAGCGCTAAAAATTGCAGAGCAAACTGGATTCCCAATTCTTATCAAGGCATCTGCAGGTGGTGGTGGTAAGGGAATGCGTATAGTTCATAAAAAAGAGGAATTTAAAGAACAATTGCAATTGGCTATAAGTGAAGCCACTTCTGCTTTTGGTGATGGAGCTGTATTTATGGAAAAATATGTTTCATCTCCACGCCATATCGAAATTCAAATTATGGCCGATAAGCACGGAAATGTAGTTTATTTATTCGAACGAGAATGTTCCATTCAACGCAGGCATCAAAAACTGGTTGAAGAAGCTCCATCTTCTATTCTTACAGAAAAATTAAGAAAAGAAATGGGGCAATGTGCAGTAAATGTTGCCAAGGCTTGCAAATATGAAGGAGCGGGGACAGTTGAGTTTTTATTGGATGAAAATTTGAATTTCTATTTCTTGGAAATGAATACACGTTTGCAAGTAGAGCATCCTGTTACGGAATTTATTACAGGAGTTGATTTGGTGAAAGAACAAATTAGGGTGGCTAGAGGAGAAAAATTAAGTTTTACACAAGAAGATTTAAAGATAAATGGACATGCCATTGAAATTAGGGTTTGTGCCGAAGATCCCCTGAATAATTTTTTACCTGATATAGGAAAATTAAAAACATATAAACGCCCCAATGGTATTGGCATTAGAGTAGATGATGGTTATGAAGAGGGTATGGAAATTTCCATTTATTATGATCCCATGATTGCAAAATTAATTGTTCATGGAAAAACCAGGGAGGAAGCCATTGCCCGTATGATAAGAGCTATTGACGAATATCAAATTTCGGGAATAGCCACTACCCTACCCTTTTGCAAATTTGTAATGCAACACAATGCCTTTACATCCGGAAAATTTGATACACATTTTGTCCAAAACTATTTTAAGCCGGAAATGCTCGAAACACATCATGAAGAAAATGCAATAATTGCTGTTCTTGCAGTAGAAAAATTAATTCATCAACATAAAAAGAATCATGCATCAACAAATTCAGATTCATTAAGCAAAACTACCTCTATGTGGAAAACAAATAGAAGTTAATTATTACCATTATTTAAATAATTTTTATCTTGAATGCTTTAACCTTAAACTCATTAACCATGAAAAAAAACTCACACAAATTTAGAACTCTTACATTTCTATTAACTACAATATTCTTTTTAAACTTAACATCATGTGGTAAAAAAGATTCAAGCGATGACTCAAATGATGATAATAATAATACAACTACTACAGCATCTAACATGACTGCAAAAGTTGATGGAGATTCATGGAGTGCCTATTACGGAGTATATGGTGGTAGTTCTCCTGCTGGATATGCCTATGTTACAGATAATGGAAATGGTACTTATCAAATAAGTATTCTTGGATTCAGATATAGTTATACCAATTCTACTTTTTCGGGTTGGGATGAAATTAGTGTATCAGTATATAATGTTTCAGGAGAAGGGACCTATGATTTAAGTGCCTCTTCTTCCGTGTATGGGCAAGGGATTTATTTTTCAGCTCCAACTACTAGTTTTGTTGATTATGTAGCTTTTTCTACTGACACAGTTAATACCGGAACATTAGTAATTACTAGTTTTGATTATACAAACAAAAAAATTTCCGGAACATTTAGCTTTGATGCAAAAGAATATGCTCCTGTTGATTCTAACTATGTTGTTTCACTTACAGAAGGCAAGTTCACTGATTTAACTTGGAATTAAAAAAAATGGGCCGCCTTCAATATCGATGAAGCTGCGGCCCTTTGTTTTTCTGGAGATAAACTCCTACTAAATTACTTTAGCGTGATCCGACCGGCATAGGTCTTGCCATTAGCGTCTTTGGCGCTGTAAATGTACATTCCGTTTTTTAATGTCCTTCTTTCTAGTACGTATTTGGGTTGATTAATTAAATCCTCGTTAAAAACTTTGTTGCCAATCATATCAAATAATTGTATATCTATAATTACACCATTTCCACTTGCGTGAAATTCTATATAATCAATGGCTGGATTAGGATAAGCACTGATAATAACATCTTCAGTTTGCAGCATTTGACTATTAATTGTTTCTTCAGATGATTGTGCTTGCACATCCGCTTGAGTTACAATTGAAATTATCGAAGCAACCACTATTGAAGTAAATATTTTATTCATACCACCTAATTAACTCATTTTATACTATCTTATACGCAAAAAAATGAAAAAGGTTACAAATCGAGTAGGATATATTGGCATAATCTATAATGAATTGTATTTATATAGTTTGAATTTACTTAACGAATCAATAACTTTGCACTGATTCCCTGACGATCAGTATATTTCTGTTCTAGTAAATCCCCTTTTTACTAAATTGATTTTATTTGTCTAATATAAAAACATGAAATAGCCATGCACCAAACGTGCTTAAACATTGATGAACATTAAATGGCGTCCCGATACATCGAGATGACTTTTAAAAACAAATAATGTACATATGAAACGTTTTTTTTCTTTTATTGCTATTCTACTGCTTGCAACTTTGAGCCATGGTGGTATTGCGTTTGCCCAAAGCTGTTCCATGTTACCCAACCCCTCCTTTGAAGGTACTTCAGGCGGTGGCATAGTTCCAAGTTCATGTAATTTATGCACCAATACTCCTGATACTGAACCCTGGTTCTCAACCATTGTTCCATCCGATGGCTCTACTTGCCTTGGTCTTTTTGGAGAATATGGAACTTATACAGAATCTGCTTCTCAAAAATTTACAACACCCTTAGTAAGTGGGCAAACCTATAGTTTCACAGTTGATATATGTTATGCAACATTCTATTATTATACTTGTACCGGAGCGGGAGTAAAAATGTATTTAGGAAGTACTCAATGTGGTAAAAATCAATTAATTTATAGCTCAGGACAAATAACCAATACTACTTGGAAAACATTTACAGTAAGCTTTACTGCAAATTCTAATTACAGTTATATTCAATTTGAAACCCAAAATTTCTCCACGGCAAATGGATATGAAGATGTATTAGTAGACAATATTGTCTTTAGCCCCTTAACCATTTCAACAAGTTCGGTTAATGCCAGTTGTGGTAATGCAGACGGAAGCGCAAGTGTTACCATAATTAGTGGAAAGAGTCCTTATACCTATTTATGGAGCAATGGAGCTTCGACAAGCTCAGCTACCAATCTTATTTCCGGAAGTTATACTGTTAGTGTAACGGATGCAAATGGCTGCTCGCAAACGGCTTCAATTATAATTAATGATGCAGGAGCTGCAACTCTCAAAACTTCAAGTACAGATGAATCATGTGGTAAAGCGGATGGTTCTGCAACTGTTACAGCAACCGGAGGAACAGCCCCTTATACTTACTTATGGAGTAATGGAGCTTCAACAAGCTCAGCTACCAACCTTATAGCCGGAACTTATACGGTTAAAGTTACTGACGCTAATGGCTGTGCATCAAATGCCACTGTTACTATCAATTCTGTGGGTGCCGCTACACTTAGCTCTTCAACTACTGATGCATCTTGTGGTCAAGCGAATGGCACTGCAACAATTACTGCAACGGGCGGTGTTGCTCCATTCACTTATTTATGGAGCAACGGACAAACTTCTGCAACAGCTTCTAATTTAGCATCCGGTTCCTATTCGGTTACTGTAACGGATAAAAACGGTTGTGTATCTACTACCACTGTGACCGTTAGTGATATTGGAGGTGCAACACTTTATGCTACTACGGTTGATGCTGTTTGTGGCCAAGCAAATGGCTCTGCAACTGTTACAGCATCAGGAGGAATGTATCCGTATACCTATTTATGGAGTAACGGACAAACTACTAAAAAAGCTAAAAATCTTGTAGCTGGAACTTATTCAGTAACTGTTACAGACGCGAATGGCTGTGCATCTACTATTTCAGTTATTGTTAACGATATTGGAGCTGCAACACTAGCTACAACAACAATAGATGCATCATGCGGACAAGCTAATGGCTCCGCTACAGTAAGTGCAAGTGGAGGCGTTGCTCCCTATACTTATTTATGGAGTGATGGACAAACTTCTACAACAGCTTCTAATTTAATTGCAGGAAATTATTCAGTAACTGTGACAGATAGCAAAGGTTGTGTATCAACAGCATCTATTACTATTAATGATGTTACTGCAGCCATACAGCTTACTCTTTCTGTTATTGATGCCTCTTGCGGACAGGCCAATGGCTCTATTGCTGTTACAGCTAGCTCAGGCACTGCTCCCTATACTTATTTATGGAGTAATGGAGCTTCGACAAGCTCAGCTACCAATCTTACATCGGGAAATTATTCAGTAACCGTAACGGATAAAAATGGATGTTTAATTGATACTGCTATAGATATTAATGATAATGGAATAATGACTCCTGTTACAACGGTAATTGATGAAAGCTGTTCCCTCAAAAATGGTAGTGCTGCAGTAACTGTTAGTGGAGGTACTCCTCCTTATACTTATGTTTGGAATACAGGTGCTACAACACAAAACATCACAAACATTGCTTCGGGAATTTATAGTGTTACCATTTCTGATGGTAAAGGATGCGATACTACTATTTCAACAACTGTTAACGGTACTTTAAGTTTAATCAGTTCTGATTTTAATTACTTAGCTCAAGACTACAGCATTGATTTAGGAATGGAAGTTGACTTTTTTGAAACTGCTGTAAATGCTGTTCAATATTATTGGGATTTTGGAGATGGAGACTCTTCTCTTGAAGATAATCCTACTCATGTATTTAGTGCTATTGGAACCTATTCGGTTAGTTTAATTGCAACAGACCAATTTGGATGTATCGACACCCTAACTAAAACAATAAATGTGGATGCTGATTTAATCATCTATATCCCGAATACTTTTACTCCTAATGGAGATGGTGTAAATGATGTTTTCAGTGTAAGTGGAATAGGAATAAAATCGATCGAATACCATATCTTTAATCGCTGGGGAAACAAAATTCATTTTTCATCAAATCTCAATGACCAATGGAATGGCATTCCGGATGGAGAGATCAATATGGCTCAAACCGATACCTACAATTATTCCATTTATGTTCTTGATATTTTAGGAACCCATCATCACTACGCTGGAAATATAAATCTCATTCGATAAAAAATACATTAGATTTTATTGTTTGTAACTATTGCGAGAAAATAAATATCTTGCATTTATAAATTTCAAACTAATGAAATCATCTGATACGCTGTTTCGTTTAATAAAATCGCTTAATACTGCCGAAAAATCTCATTTCAAAAAACAATTTACATCTAAAAGTCAGGAATCAGCATCAAAGCAAGCTTATATTAAATTATTTGACACCATGGATAACATGGTTGAATACAACAAGCCTGAAATTTTAAAAAAGATAAAAGACAAAAAAATTATTGAACGCTATTCAGATGCAAAGAATAGTTTATACACTAATATTTTACAATTTTTATACGAATTCCATCCTGTTAATAATTTCACAAGAAAAGTATACGAACAAATTGAAAAGGCTAACATTTTATTTCATCGTGAACAATTTGATGAGTGTGAGGATCTGCTGGAAAAAGCTCATAAAACGGCACGCCACTATGAACTTCATCTTTATTTACTCGAAATAAATGAACTAAGGGCTCAGCTGCAGTTTAAAAAAGAAAACAAAAAGGCCAAAGAAGAAATTGATTTACTATTTGAGCAACAACATTCTATTATTCATCAATACCAAAATTTAGCTGATTATCAAAAGCTTCATTTTAGGGTTATTGACACTTTAAAAAAAGGCCAAGTTGATAGAAAGGGAAAAGAAAACAAAGAATTAAAAAAACTATTTGATTCTCCCCTATTAAAAGAAATTACAAATGCCAGAACAGTAAAAGCACAATACTTATTTTTAAATACCCATGCCTCTTACAATAATTATATTGCAAAACTTGAAGAGCAATACAAATACTTGCATGCCTTAGTAATGTTGTTGAATCATACCCCACAAGTAGCGCAAACCACGCCCATGCGTACGCTCTATGCCTATACCCGCTACTTAACAATGAGTATGGTTTTAAATAAATACGAAAACTTCCAAAATATTTTAGATAAGTTTTTATCAATTGAATTCCCTTCCTTATTTTTTGAAACACTATATAAATACGAACAAGCCTCGATTAAAATGAGAATATTACTTACCCGAGGTGATATTCAATTGGCTTTTTCGCAGATTAAAAAATTTGAATCCGATTTATGTCCTATTTTAAATAATGTAGACTACTATCCTTCGCAATATAAATTATGGCAATTTAATTGTATGCTTGTATGCTTCTTTAATAAATCATACAAAGATGTAAATGTATACTTAAACAACATTTTAAATTATGTTGGATCATCATCTGAAATAGATTATATAACTCTTCCATGTCGATTGATTAAGTTGATCATCTTTTTTGAACAAAAAGATTTTAATACACTCGATGATTTAATAAGATCTACCAGACTTTATCTAAAAAGACACAACCAATTATTGGAATTTGAAGAAGCCATTACCAATCATTTAAAAATATTGATTTATGAAAATAATCAAAAGACCATTAAAGAACATTTTCAAAAATTAAAAGCTTATCTCGAAAGCTCATTTACCATTGGCCATATCACCAACATTATTGGTTTTAATCCTTATTTATGGATAGATAGCAAAATAGAAGACAAATCAATAGAAAAGCTCATAAAAGAATACGCAGAAAAAGAATCGCCTGCAATATCGGGTATAAAGCTAAAGTTATAGATTGGCAACCCATTAAAAATGTTTTTGGCTATTGAATTAAATATGCTGAAATTTGTAATAATAGGTTATTATTATGAACAAAAACATTATGAGGCATCTATTTAAAATTATTATTGGTTTTCTTTTACTATTTATTTATAGAACAGAAAATGTTTTAGCCCAGCCCATAGCTTCTATTGCTTCCTGTAATTTCTATTTGCCTGATCATGGACCTTATATAGAACTTTATATATCGATAAATGGCTCATCCGTAAAATATAGAGGGACGACAGATACTCTATATCAAGCAAACCTTGAAGATGACTCTATATTTGAAGTTAGAATAGAAAAAATATATCGTGCAAATCTTGAAGTTAACTTAACAATAAAACAAGATGACAAAGAAATTTATACTGATAAATACAATTTGCATAATCAAACTATAGATTCTCTTATTCCTGCAAACCTTTGTATTTTTGACCTCCAACGTATTCCATTAGCCAGTGGAGAATATGTTGTAAGTACTAAAATTAAAGACCTTAACGATACTACTTTTGTATATTCAACGAGTCAGAAAATAAAGCTCCCCAATAGTTCTGAAACTATTGCTATTTCTGATATTGAATTAATTGATTCCTATTCTAAATCCAATCAAAATTCGAAATTTACTAAAGTAGGGTATGATATCATTCCGTACTTATACAACTTTTTTCCGGAATCAGTAACTAGTTTATCATTCTATACCGAAATTTACAATCTGGCAAATGAACGTGAAGCAAACAAGAAATTTATTGTTGATTGTTACATTGAAAATGCTGACACCAAAAAAGCCCTTGATCAATATTTTAAATTTAAAAGACTTGATACTGCATCAGTAAATGTTTTGTTTAACTCTTTTGCCATAGATAAACTTGCTTCGGGAAATTACAATCTTGTAGTTGAAATAAAAAACCAAGAAAATCAATCGGTAAATAGTAAAAAAATATTTTTTCAAAGAAGTAACACCCAAACAGATTCTTTACTTTTAGCCCAATTGCCAGATCCTTCGCAAGGTTTTGTTGCTACTCTTACATCAGTTGATTCTCTTAAAGAATATATTAAATGCCTGTACCCTATTTCAAGCGATTATGAGAAAAAATTTGCTAACAATCAAATTGAAATGCACGACCTAAAATTAATGCAACAATATTTTTTATACTTCTGGCAAAAAAGAAATGCTTTAGATCCTGAGCAAGCCTGGAAAAACTATTATGCTGATGTGCTTAGGGTAAATCATAATTTTGGAAGCAAAATTCATAAAGGTTACGAAACAGATAGAGGTAGAGTATACTTGCAATATGGCCCACCCAATCAACGTACACAAGTGGAACATGAGCCTAATACCTATCCTTATGAAATATGGCATTACTACAAGTTGAGTGATGGACAAAGTAACCGCAAATTTGTTTTTTGCAATACCGATTTGGTCACCAATGAATACAACCTGATTCATTCTGACGCACGTGGAGAACTCTACAATTCAAAATGGAATATTCTTTTACACAAACGCCACAGCAACATTACCGATCTTGACACAAATGAAGAGCAAGATTATTACGGCAGCAAGTCATTAGAATATTATCAAAGTCCGAGATAAACAACGTTTTCATTTACTTAAATTGAAGTTTTTAAACATTGAACCTTGAACTTTAAACCCATACACTATTACATTCTTTTTGCTTTCGCATATATTTTATTTGTATTTCATATTCCTGATGCCGGCTACGACAAGTATTTTTTAATAAGCTGGTCTAAAAGCATGATGGATAGTGGCTTTTCTAACATCTATACTAATCCTGAAGTAAATAACCATCCCCTACTTTTGTATATTTTAAAAGCATTTACATTTTTATTTCATTCCTCATCAGAAATTAATTTAGTAAGCATTAATTACATAAAAGCATTTTATATTCTATTCGATTTTTTAACGCTTGGTTTTGTAGTTCATGTATTGCACAAAAATAAAACCAGCATTCACTTTATCTGGCTTTTGATTTTAAATCCTGCTTTTTGGTACAATACCCTTATTTGGATTCAATGTGATACCATACATACTTTTTTCATTTTTTTGAGTTTGTATTTTGCTTTAACAAACAAAATCCATTTATGTTCTATTGCAATGGCACTCGCCCTAGCAACAAAACTTCAAGCCATTATCTTTTTCCCCTTATTATTGCTTATTGTTTTACCGCAATTAAGGCTACATCCTAAAAAAACAATTGAAACTGTTATTGTATTTATTGCAACACTATTTATAATTATGCTACCCTTTCTTATAAAGGGCACGTTCACACCCTCTATCTCCGCTATTGCAACACGTTCCCTCGATTTTTATCCTAAGCTTTCGGTTTCCGCTTACAATTTTTGGTATCTATTATTTCACTCCCCCAATAACCTGCCCGATTCCCTATCTTTTTTAGGATTAACGTACAAACATTGGGGATTGATGCTTTTTGGAAGTTTTCTTGTAGTACTACTTATTTTATTACGTAAATCTTTTACTATAAAAGACGAAGATCAAAAACTTTCCTATATTTTTTTAGTTTTTACGCTAAACGCTATCCTATTCTTTTACTTTAACACACAAATGCACGAAAGATATATTCATCCTGCTGTTTTATTTGGAGGCCTTTATGCTATTTTTTCAAAAAGATTGGAAGTATATACTCTTGTTTCTATTGGTTATTTATTAAACCTAGAATCTGTTATGCAAATCCTTCCCTACATGAATAAGTCATTTTATAATGTATATCATTTATTCTTTTTTAATCCCATATTCATCTCAATCCTTATCTTAGCAGCAACTATATTTGCATTTATTCGTGTTTACAAGCTCTACAATCAATAAATACATTACCAGCCTATCGGCATTGCAATTTTATCAAGTATTTAGGTATACAACCATACTAATTACCGGAATTATTTTTGCAAAAAGCGGATTACCCATTGGAGCTATTGGCAATTACGAAACATTAATGTTTATAGCTTCGTTGGTTACTACATTTTGGATTACGGGAATTATTAAAGCCATGCTTGCTCAGTATGATAAAAAAGAAGATGATACCATTCGATCTGGTTTTTTTTTCAACGTATTTGTATTAACCTCTTTTATAAGCATTCTTTGTTTTTTTCTTCTCAACACTTTTCAAGATACTTTATCGCATCAATTAAGTAACAACGGCTATATCCCTTATTTCAATTTATTATCATGGTATATCTTGTTAAGCAATCCGGCCTATTTAATTGAATATTTCTTCTTACTAAAAAACAAAACCAAAGCCATTTTTGTATACGGTATTGTTATTTCATTGCTTCAACTTATTGCTGTTGCAGGCCCCATACTATGTGGTTATTCTTTAAACTATAGTTTATATGGGCTAATAGGCATCGCTTTTATCAAACTCATTATCCTTGTTTATTTGATTCTAAAATACTCTAGTTTAAAAATTGACATTCCATTTTTATCAAAATACATACTACTTGCGCTTCCCCTTATTCTTAGTAATCTTATAGCAAGCTCATCTGAATTTATTGATAGTTTTATTATTTCTACCCATTTTGATAGTTCAACTTTTGCCGTTTTCAGGTATGGAGCACGTGAATTTCCTTTAACCCTTTTATTAGCTACAACGTTCAGTAATTCAATGGTAACAGAAGTTGCAGGTGCCGAAAACATAAACGAATCACTAAAAAAAATAAAAGAAAAATCTCTTACATTATTATACATATTATATCCAATAACAATAACACTTATTTTAAGCAGTCATTATTTATATCCTATAGCTTTCAATATTCATTTTTCAGAAAGTGCTTCTGTTTTTAATGCTTATTTATTATTAATCATTAGCCGACTTATTTTTCCACAATCCATATTGATTGGACTAAAAAAAAATAATTATATACTATGGATTTCAGTTATTGAACTTATCATCAATACTACCCTCAGTTTTATTCTTGTCAATTATTGGGGAATGGTAGGTGTAGCCATTGGAACTGTTATTGCTTATGCAATTGAAAAGCTATTGATGATTTTTATTTTAGAAAAAAAATATGCTATCTCTCCCCAATCTTACATTCCATTAAAACAATACGTAGTTTTCTCTATTTGCTTATTCCTGGCCTTTATTATCATTGAAATAAAATTTAGCATTTGCTAAAGTATGTTAAAAAATAATTACTTTTGCATCAAATTATCTTAACCAATAAAAAAATAAAGTATGAAAAAATTACTACTTATGTTGTGTCTATTGGGTGCGTATGTAACCGTATCTGCTCAAAACATGGCTTTCACATCTGGGAAAAACTTCCCAAAAGTTAATCCAAAATTAGCTAGCAAAACAGCTAAAGCAAAAAAGTATTCTTATACAAACAATGAGAATTCTATTAATGACAATCTATTATCAACCCCTAACCCTATTTTATCTTCTTCAAATAAAACAAACAGTAGTGGCTCATTTGCTGAAACCATTATTGGTACAACTTACTATGATTTACAATCAAACGGAAGTGTGAGAAGACAACTTGTTTTAAATAGCGGTACACTTAGTGCTGCATTTACGTTTAGCCAACAAAGTGCAAGTTGGACTGATAGAGGAACCGGTTATTGTTATAATGATGGTTCCGTATGGAGTGCTAATCCAACTGCTCGTATAGAAAGTTCTAGAACAGGTTGGGGAGGTATTAATATTACTACTTCGGGTCGTGAAGTTGTAATTGCCCATGATGGTTCTGAAGGACTTTATATGTCATACAGAGATACTAAAGGAACAGGAACATGGACAGAAACGGGTATTAGTACTATTACAGGTACTGATGTTTTATGGCCAAGATCTGCTGTTGGTGGTGCCGATGGCAATACAATACATTTAATTGCTATAACTTATCCGGTTGCAAGTGGTGGTAGTTTATTCAAAGGTTCTGACGGAGCTCTTCTTTACTACAGATCTCAAGATCAAGGAGATTCTTGGGATATTCAAGATTCTATTCTTCCAGGCTTAGACACTGCTTTTTTTATTGGATTTGGCGGTGATCAATATGCTATTGCTGCTCTAGGAAATACTGTAGCAATTGCTGTTTTTGGACAATTAGAAAATTCTGTATTATTTAAATCAACTGATAACGGAGATACATGGACAAAGAAAGTAATTTTTGATTTCCCACTTGACAAATATACAGAAACAACCTATCCAAATGGAACGGATACAAACAATGATGCAGTTGCAGATACTCTTTATAGTACTGATGGTGTAGGTTCTGTAACTATTGATAAAACAGGTAAAGTGCATGTATTTTATGGATTACAAAGATATATGGATGATGATGTAACAGACGATGGTGCTTATTCTTATTTTCCATTAATAGATGGATTGTATTATTGGAATGAAGACATGAATACAGGTGAGGCTGTAGAAATTGCTGCTGCTCCAGATCTTAATGGCGATAATACAATTGATCCATCTGTTTATGGTAGTGGTATTGATTTAAGTGTAGATGGAAGTTTGGCATTATATTATGCTTCGCTTACAAGTATGCCTAATTGTGCGGTAGACGATAGCAACTTTTTATATGTTACTTATTCAACATTTATGGAAAGTTTAGATCAAGGTTCTCAAAATTACAGACATATATACGGCATGATGTCGAAAGATGGAGGAAGTACATGGATGAATCCGGTACATCTTACCAATTCTGATGATGATCAATTCGGAGAATGTGTATTTGGCTCTGTAGCTGCTGATTTAGATGGTTACCTTCATCTTGTTTTTCAAAGAGATGTTGAACCGGGCTTAAGTGTTCGTGGAGACCAAGATGCTGCCGGATCTAATGATTATATCTACATGAAAGTTTCAGTTGATTCTTTAAAATCTTCCGGATCTGTTGGTAGTGGCATTAAAGAAGTAAGTTCAAAACTATCCGATGTTAGTTTATACCCCAATCCAGCATCTTCTTATACATCATTAAGCTATAGCCTAAAAGCTAAATCTTCATTAAAAATTGAAGTAAAAAATGTGTTAGGAAAAACAATAGAAATAATTGCTCCTGAAAAAACAGTAATGGCAGGAACTTATTGTAATGAAATTAATACTTCTAAATATGCATCAGGAGTATATTTTGTTAACGTAATTTCCAACAATCGTATATCAACTGAAAAATTAGTAGTAAGATAATTATTGATTGTATTCAATTAAAAAAGCCTTCTCTTTTAGTAGAGAGGGCTTTTTTAATTTATTTTATACCGATTCGATATTCGTAATAATTCAAACATTTGAACTTAACAAAATCTTATCGGCATTATACAATAAGTTTTTGGACTATTATATAAATCTATTAGGTATTAATTTGTAAATTAGTTTCATTTTTTATTAGATGACTCATCTCGATTTTGAAAAACCGGTTATAGAGTTGTGCGAACAACTTGAAAAGGCAAAACAAATTGCTGAAAAAAGTAATATTGATATGTCTACTTCTTTAACAGAAATTGAAAAACGTATAGATATTACGCGAAAAGAAATTTATAAAAATCTTAGTCCCTGGCAAAAAGTTCAAATTTCACGTCACCCCGAGCGACCCTATACGCTTTCATACATTCAAGCCATTACCGATAATGATTTTATTGAGTTACATGGTGATCGTAATGTGAAAGATGACAAAGCCATTATTGGCGGAATAGGTAGTATTGACGGAGAATCTGTAATGTTTATTGGCCATCAAAAAGGCAACAATACCAAAATGAGACAATACAGAAATTTTGGTATGGCTAATCCTGAAGGGTATAGAAAAGCATTACGCCTTATGAAAATGGCTGAAAAATTTAATAAACCCATTATTACATTTATTGATACCCCTGGAGCATTTCCCGGTTTAGAAGCAGAAGAACGTGGACAAGGCGAAGCCATTGCTCGCAATTTATTTGAAATGTTTCAATTAAAAGTTCCGGTAATATGTGTTGTTATTGGAGAAGGCGCTTCTGGAGGAGCGCTTGGAATTGGAGTAGGAGACAAAGTTTTCATGCTTGAATATACATGGTATTCTGTTATCTCTCCAGAATCATGTTCTTCTATTCTTTGGCGTAGTTGGGATTATAAGGAAAAAGCGGCAGAAGCTTTAAAACTTACCGCAAAAGACATGTTTTCGAATAAATTAATTGATGGAATTATTGAAGAACCTATCGGAGGGGCGCACAATAATCCCGATGAAATGTATAAAATTGTAAAACGTGAATTAAAAAAGTACATTGCCAAACTTAAATTACTTTCACCCGAAGAGAGAATTCAAAAACGTATTGAAAAATTCTGTAATATGGGAGTATATGATGAAATTAAAAACTAAGCATTAATACCGATTATACATCCGTAATAGTCTCCCGAAAAATCGGGATCCTAAACGGCTGTTATATCGGCATTATACCAAAAATTTTGGTATAATTTATAGTTACAAATGGTATAAAATCTATTTACGAATGAAAAAACTTTTCGCCTCTCTTTGCCTTATTCTCTTTATCTCACTGTTAATCCAATCATGCGGTTCTGGTGATAACGCCAAAAAAATAGAAGACGAAACTTCAACTCCATCTGTAGATCAATTATCTCCTGAAGCAGCAGTAAATCTTGGACTGATTATGGTAAACATTCCATCGCCTACGGTAATCATGTCTTCTTTAATGCAATCAAATATAAAATTTGACAAAGCCCTTGTAAATCCAATAGAAAAAGCATCTTCTTATGCTACCAATTACCAAACAGCTATCAACTTAGGAGTATACGGTGCCGATTTAGGTTATGTTTCTGTATTCAATCAATCACAAGATGTTATTACCTATTTTAATCAAGTAAACTCAATGGCCGAAAAAATTGGAGTAGCCGGTGTTTTTGATAAAGATTTTTTTAATGATATTAACTCCAACCTCGGTAATCCAGATACATTAGACGCTTTAATAAGTATGGCTTTTCAAAAAATGCATGATAATTTAAAAACAAACGATCGCCTAAGTACTACGGCTATAACTATTGCTGGTGGTTGGGTTGAAGGCTTGCATTTGGCATTATCGTCAACCAATGGCATACAACCTAAAAAAGAATTAATCAATAAAATATGGAATCATATTTATGCCTTCAAATATATTATTCAGTTGCTAGAATCTTTTAAAGATTCTAATAAAGATTGCGCTTCTGCCTATAACGATTTTCAGGAATTATATAAAACACTGCACCCTTTTATTGAAAAACCTGAAATTGGAAAAGAAGAACTTCCTAATATTAGTGAACAAGTAGAAAAAACCAGGAATAAAATTGTTGGGTAATTTATTTTTAGCTTACCAAACCTTTATAATGCTCTCTATTTACATAGATCATAAAAAAGTTTAATACCAGCAGCGCAATTCCTATACTTGGTTGCTTAGAAAGCAATACCTCAAAAATAGCAATGTTTACATTGATCGGCAATAGAAGTAACCATGCCAATTGACGTTTAAAATTTACCAAAAGCATTGCACCAATACTTATTTCTAAAATTTTAATAATAATCATATAACCGCTACTGTTTAATATAGTACCAAAGGTGCCGGCATCACCAGGAATAACCGGCATTTCAACTAAATGAAAAAAATAAATAACCGCAGATAATACAAAAAGTAATCCTACTAAATAAGTAATAATTAAGCTTGCAATTTTCATAGAATAAAATTTTAAATGGTTAATTATAATTTATCAAAAAATATTTTTCCTACAGTTTTATTATAAAGGATTTTCCTTATTAAAATCCATTCGCAATGGTTCTAAGTTTTTATAGTATGGTATTTCTTTACCAAGTTGATTAACTATGTTTAATATCGCATCTTCAAGTGGAGTATTTTCAAATTCTTTATATGAAGACATTCCAATGTCATGCATTCTCCTTAAAACCCGTAAATTTATTTTTTTAGGATTATAAAGAAGCTCTTCTTTTAATAAAATTAAACCTTTTTTAGTACTCACAATAGGTTCTTTTTCATCGAAATAAAAACCTTTGGCAACAAGATTATCACATTCTAATAATGCGCAATTTATAAGAGATATTATTGTATTTGTCTCCATTAAATTTACAAGATTTACTTCACCTCCTCCAACATCAACCTTTTAATATCCTTTACAGGCGCACTACCAAAACTCAAGAATTTTTCATGAAAAGCTTTCAGGTCAAATTTATCACCCATACGCTTTTTTATTTCTGCTCTTAATTCATAAATCTCTCTAAAGCCCGTAAAATAACTACACAATTGCACTGAAGTTAATTGTACTCTTCTCCACTTGCCTTCTGCTTCTGCTTGTTGTTGAAAAGCTTGGTTTACCATTAAGTCCATAGCTTCTTCTTTTGTCATACCCTGTGCATGCACACCATAATCTAAAATGGTATTGCAAGTAGCTCTTAAATTCCATTTGTAATACATCAACCAAAGTGCTGGATCATTATTTCCCCAGCCTTCTTCCATCATCATGCGTTCTGAATAAACTGCCCAGCCTTCAATCATGGTGCTATTGCCAAATACTGATTTAATAATACTTGGAGATTGATTACTATACATCAATTGCACATAATGGCCAGGCAAAGCTTCATGAATACTTAAAATCTGCAACAAATAATTATTGTACTCTCGTAAATAACTTTCAGCCTGCTCCGGAGTTTCATTATTAAGAGGGGTTACATTGTAATACGCATTATTATTTTGCTCATATGGGCCAGGTGAAGACATGGATGCACCCGCCACACCTTGCATATACAAAGGCGTTTCACGCACTACAAGAGGTTTAGCCGGATCCATATAAACCAACTTTTTATCATTTATAAAAGAAACTATTGTAGGAATAAGTGTCTTAATAGCAGTAATAAATGAATCTCTATTTACATGCTGATAAGATAATGTATCTATCATTTTTCTTACAATATCCAATTCATTTGTAGGCATTGGTTTATTTTTAAAATAAGTTGGCCACAATTGTTTGCTTATGGCTATCATTTTTGCGTGTAAAGTATCTTTTTGCTGAAGAGCTATTTTATAAATTTCATCTGCAGTATAATCAGTAGCCATTTGGTAATTGAACTTACTCATATACAAATCTTTTCCAAGTCTAAAACTCCTAGCAGTTTTTTCAGTAAGTAAAGTTGGCTTTAAATCTGTTAACCATTTGATATAATCATTTACAGCTGCAGTTGCAACATCAACATCTGCTTGTATGTTTTTTTTCTCATCTTCACTTAGAGTAGAAATAGATAAGGAATCTTTTATTTGCTGAAGTACGCTCAAACAGCCTTGATTTTGCATCACCGCTAAATCAGTATGCTCTTTAGTAGGATTTTTTATATTTTCTTTGGCCGCTTTATAATAAGCAGAAACATTTTTTAATTTCTTAGCAAGAGAAGTTAACCTGGCATTGATGTCTGATTGTTTACTATCCAGCACCATTTCAAAGGCATCACTAATATTATACACCGAAGGATTCCACTCCCATTCTTTACAAGTATCTAAAGCCCATATTTCAGACTTAAAATCATTTTGCAAAAGATTAAAATCAATTTTATTACTTGCCGAAAGTTGAGCCAAATCAAATTTCTTTAATGAATCTTCATAACTTTTAAAAAAAGCTACATCACTTGCTCTTTCTGCTGCATCCGGAACAAGTAAAAGACTATCGAACTTATGATAGCCCAATGAAGTAGCCCACGAAGGAGCCTGTTTCCATAGAGATTCTATATAAGCATTTTTAAATCGATCAAAATCTGCATTTTGATCTTTGTTGGTATTAGCATTTTCACTGCATGAAGAGATAAATAATGCCAAGGCAAGAACTAAATAAAGTCTGTTTAACATTTTAAAAAAGAGATTAGTGTATTGCCAATATGTAGCAACATTATTTTTTGTAAATTCGCCAACTCAAGAATTAAATTGGTTCTTAAACGCAAAAATACAAAACTTAAATTCATTACAAACGTGAAATCACTTCTAAAAAAAATTTCTTTATTATTTTTATTAGCAGCAAGTATTGCATGCAACCATTCAGAAAATAAAGAAATAGCAAAAGCAACCCTTTCTTATCCTATCACAAAAAAAGGGGATGTAACAGATAATTATTTTGGTACTCAAGTAGCCGATCCCTACCGATGGCTCGAAAATGATACCTCTGCAGAAACAGCACAATGGGTAAAAGCTGAAAATGAAGTAACTCAAAATTACCTTTCTCAAATTCCTTTTCGATCTAAAATAAAAGAAAGATTATCGCAACTGTTTAATTATCCTAGATGTACCGCTCCTATTAAGAAAAAAAATAAACTCTTTTTCCAAAAAAACGAAGGGCTTCAGAATCAAAGTGTCTTATACATGCAAGATGGGATAAATGGCACAGCCAAAGTATTACTTGATCCTAATTCACTTTCTGCTGATGGCACTACTACTATTGCTTCTTTTGATGTTTCAAATGATGGTAAATACTTGGCTTATGTTATTGCTAAAGGAGGCTCTGACTGGAATGAAATTTTTGTTCTGGATCTTGAATCGGGTAAACAATTAGCCGACCATCTTGAATGGGTTAAATTTACTGATATAGCCTGGCAAGCCGATGGTTTTTATTACAGCTGTTACGATGCACCTCAAAAAGGCCAGGAACTTTCAGGAAAAAATCAATTTCATAAAGTAAAATACCATAAATTAAAAACGTTACAAGCTAATGATCAACTTATTTATAGCAATCCGGATAAGCCATTAAGATACCACTCAGCCCAAGTTACAGACGATGAACAATTTTTAATTATTTATGCCAGTGAAGCTACAGACGGAACAGAATTATATTATAAAAACTTAAAAAAGGGAGATAAAAATTTTACCCAACTAACTCATGGATTTGAATATGAATTTGGAGTGGCAGACAACAATGATAATTCATTTTTTGTTCGCACCAATTTTAAAGCTCCCAATTGGAAATTAATACAAATAGATTTAAAAAATAGTGATGAGAAAAATTGGAAAGATGTAATTCCTGAACAAAAAAACGTAATGACAGGAGTACATCGCATGGCTGATAAATTTGTAGTAACACGCATGCAAGATGCCAGCGCAAAAGCATTTGTTTACAATATGAATGGCCAACAAGAAAAAGAAATAGCACTGCCGGCTATTGGTGATTTAACTGCATTTAATGCTACTGCAGAAGATACAATTGCATTTTATTCTTACGTGTCTTTTACTTTTCCAACAACAGTTTATGAATACCATATCAATTCAAACCAATCAAAAAAATATGCTGAAATAAAACTTAATTTTAATCCTGATGATTATGAAACCACGCAAGTATTTTATCCAAGTAAAGATGGCACTAAAATACCCCTATTTCTCACTTACAAAAAAGGACTAAAATTAGATGGTACAGCCCCTACCCTTTTATACGGTTACGGAGGATTTAATATTAGTGTTACCCCTGCATTTAAAGCTGAACGCATGTTGCTACTTGAGCAAGGAGGAGTTTTTGCATCAGCCAATATGCGTGGAGGTGGGGAATATGGAGAAGATTGGCACAAAGCAGGCACCCAATTGAACAAACAAAATGTATTTGACGATTTTATTGCAGCTGCAGAATATTTAATTAAAGAAAAATATACCTCGTCTGAACATTTAATAATTTCAGGCCGTTCAAATGGAGGTTTGTTAATTGGTGCTGTTACCAATCAACGACCCGATTTATTTAGAGTGGCTTTACCAGCAGTTGGAGTTATGGATATGTTGCGTTTTCAAAAATTTACTGTTGGTTGGGGTTGGGTTGGAGATTATGGATCAAGTGATGATTCTGTACAATTTGCAAGCCTCTATAAATTTTCACCCTTACATACAATAAAAGACAATGCCAATTACCCTGCAATTATGGTAACAACTGCAGATCATGATGATCGTGTGGTACCGGCTCACTCCTTTAAATATATTGCTACATTACAAGAAAAATACAAAGGTGCTAACCCTGCTTTAATCCGTATTGAATCAATGGCTGGTCATGGGTCGGGAAAACCTATTTCAAAAATTATTGATGAAGAGGGTGATATATGGTCGTTTGTATTTTATAATTTAGGAATAAGCTATTAAGCCCCTCTGTCTCCCCAAAGGGGAGAACGTTATAAAAGCTAGTAGTTTATTATTGATACTATTTGCTCTTGTGCTTAAAGTCCTCTCCTTTGGAGAGGATTTAGGAGAGGCTTGTAACTATTTTTCTTTTTCAAACGTATACACATCCAAAGGCATAAACTTTTTATATGGAAAAATACGACTTATGTGTGATTGGTGCCGGACCTGCAGGATATGCCGGAGCCATGCGAGCTTTAGATTTTGGCAAAAGCGTAATCTTAATTGAAAAAGATAAAGTGGGAGGGGCTGGAATTTATAACGGTGCACTTTCATCAAAATCTACATGGGAATTTGCTAAAAAAATAAATAATGTTACTAAAGAAATCAAACACCTTTCTGATAAAGCATACGATGTAACCTTTACCGAGGTTAAGGAAGTTGTGAATGCGGCAATAGGAGAAAGAAAAAATCAATTAGAAGGTCATATTAAGCTATTAGAAGAAAAATACAATGAACAACAATTTCGTTTTGTAAAAGGATATGCATTTCTAAAAACAAAAAACCAAGTTGTTATTCAAACTGAAAAAGGAGAAGAAATTATTGATGCCAAATATATTCTTGTTGCAACCGGCTCTAAACCACGAAAACTGAATAATATTCCTATTGATGAGAAAATCATTATGACCAGTGATGGTTTAATGAACCTAACAGAATTTCCCAAAAGCCTTGTTATACTTGGAGCCGGAGTAATAGGTTGCGAATATGCTACCATGTTTGCCAATTTTGGCAAAACGCAAGTAAATATTATTGATAAAGCTGAACGTATTTTACCATTTGAAGATGAAGATGTAGTAAAAATTATTGCTTCAAATTTTGAGAAAAATGGAGTCGTTATTCATCATAGCTGTTCATTAAAGCGTATGGAAATAATTGATGGCCAGGTTGAATATGAATTATTACATCAAGATGGAAGTGCCGAAATTTGCAGAGTTGAAAAAGCGCTGGTATCCGTTGGTCGTATTCCCAATTCAAAAGGGCTAGGTCTTGAAGAAATCGGTGTACGTATGGATAAAGAAGGTTATTTATTAGATTTTGATACCCAAACTACTATACCGAATATTTTTGTTGCAGGAGATTTATGCGGAAGGGTTTGCCTTGTAAATGTTGGAGAACTTGAAGCGCGTGAAGCAGTAAAAAGAATGTTTGGTAAATCTGTACCCATGCGCTATGACATTATTTCTAATATCATGTTTTTAAATCCTGAAGTAGCTTGTATTGGAATGAATGAAAAGCAATTGCAGGAAAAAGGTATTCCCTATAAAATGGTAAAGATTGACTTTTCTTGTATTGTGAGAGCCATTGCCATGCGTAAAACACAGGGGTTTTTCAAAATAATGGTAACAGATGATGAAGAAATGAGAGTATTAGGTATGAGAGCCTTAGGCGTACATGCATCAACTGCAATTTTAGCTATAGCTTTAATCATTGCAAATAATCAAAGCATCAGAGCTTTAGGCGAATTAACCTATCCACACCCCTCTATTATTGAAGGCTTACAAGAATGCGTAAGAATGATTCTCAATAAATCCATTTTCAAACCCGATTTATTTAAAGATAAATTGGTAATCTATCGTTGCGCAAATGGAGTTTGTACCCCTATTGAAAGTTTAGTTGAAATCTCTGCTCGATAAGAAAAATAAAAAACGTCCTAAAATAATGACTCCTAAATGGCATTAAGGTTGTTACCTTAAGAGGCCTTTAGGAGTCAAACCCAAGAAACCCTGATTTGTAATACTAAATTAGTATATATTATATGTGACTACAATCACAATGTTTGTTAACTTTAATACTTCAATTTATCTATAATCCCATGCTATTAACTTGTAAACAAATAATAAACACCTACTTACAATTTTCACTTTCTTATTATATTGGTATTTTTTATTTATTAATTATCTACAATACTAATTTCTCATTTATTTCAATGCTAGGCAAACAAATGTTCGTATCACTTTTACCAGTCTGGCAAATTGCCTAATCCAACCCTCTTAATTCAAAACATATTAACAAACGCTTGAATGATTTGTAAAAAGTATTATCTTTGCCAGCCCCGAAAAGCACCTGTATAAACAAATCCATTGTTATGAAAAAAATAATGCTTACTCGAATTTTCACCCTTATTGTAATTCTGTTTTTAATAAACCAATCTTCTTCTTTTTCTCAAGACAATGTCGGAATTGGAACACTTACTCCAGATAATTCTGCCATTCTTGATCTAAAAGCAAGTGATAAGGGATTACTTATTCCAAGAGTAACTACTTCTCAAATGAATGCCATTAAAAATCCTGCTCAAGGATTATTTGTTTTTGTAACAAGCTCTCAAGATTTTTGGTATTACGATGGTAATTCATGGATGCCTCTTGGAGGTAGTGGAAATGGCCCAACTGGTCCGACTGGCCCTACTGGTTTAGGATTTAACTCCCTTGATAGCTTAGTGATTAACAAACTAACGGTAGATTCCTTATTTGGTAATTTTGCATATTTCGATACACTTACTGCATCTTATGCCTATTTTGATTCTCTTTTTGCTGCCTATGCAAGTTTTGATAGCTTATTTGTAGGGGGACAAAGTATTCAAAGTTTAATCGATAGTATTGTTCAAGCATATACCTTAACAGGAGTAACCGGCCCAACTGGTTCTAAAGGAAATACGGGCGCAGCAGGAGCTACTGGGCCTACAGGTCCAACGGGTGCTGCTGGAACAAATGGCACTAACGGAACAAATGGTTCAGCAGGATCAAAAGGTGCTACCGGAGCAACAGGCCCAACTGGAACAATTACAGGAACAGTATCATTGCAAAATGCTTATGATGTAGGCAACCAAATTACAACTGCAAGCTCAACTCCAATATATTTTGAAGATGCAAGTAATACAACAGCCGCTCCAACCGTTGACGTACTGTCTGTTCATGCTAAGGGAACAAGTTCTTGGGCCATTAATGGCTATAACTATGGCACTTTGGGTGGTGCAGGATATTTTAAAACTACCAATACTTCAAACGTAAAACCGGCTCTTGAAATTGAGTCCTATTCAAATGCATCAGGAGGTGATGGTTTATTAATCACACATTATGGAACCGGATATCCTTTTAGAGCACAAACCGCAACAGGAGCCACTACTGCATTTTTAACCAATAATTACAATAGTGGAAATGCAACAACATTATGGGCTAAATATGCAGGAACAAGTACTACTGGAAACTATGCTATATACGGACAAGCAACAGATGCAGGTTCTGGTAATGGAACAGGTGGAAAGTTTGAGGGTGGCTGGATTGGTGTTAGAGGAACTGTTACACCTTCTACTTCATATGCAGGTTATTTTGATGGTAAAGTATATGTAAATGGTAGCTTATCTAAAGCAAGTGGTACTTTTCAAATTGATAATCCAATGGATCCTGCTAATAAATATTTATACCACAGTTTTGTTGAAAGTCCGGATATGATGAATATTTATAATGGTAATATCACTACCGATGCCAATGGAAATGCAAGTATTAATCTTCCGGAATATTTTAGTGTATTGAATAAAGATTTTAAATATTCATTAACCGTAATCGGGCAATTTGCACAAGCTATTGTTGCAAGAGAAATTGAAGGCAATCAGTTTGAAATTAAAACCGACAAACCTAATGTAAAAGTGAGTTGGCAGGTTACCGGTGTTCGTCAAGATCCTTATGCAAATGCACATAGAGTAGTTGATGTGGTTGAAAAAGAAGGTAGAGAAAAAGGAAAATACTTACAACCAGAACTGTATGGCCAACCTAAAGAAATGGGTATTTTTTATGAAACTCCTCGTGTAGAACCTAAAAATGAAATTAAACCGGCAAAAGGAGAAACTGGTTCTCATAAATAATAAAATTTAGATTTAATAAAATCCTGCACAGACAAAATCTGTTCAGGATTTTTTTTGAATAACATCTTAAAATGCTATGAAGACAACTAAATACTTATTGCTTTTAATAACTATCAGTTTATTTTTTTGGGGATGTAAAAAATATGAAGACGGGCCATTTTTTACACTTGTATCAGCCCAATCAAGATTGGTTAATCATCAATGGGCACTTGATCAATATCTGAGAAACAATGTAGATGAAACAAGTTATATTGTAATTAATACAATTACTTACCTTGAAACATATGGTAAAGACGGAACCTATACTGTAAGCTATTATGATGATAGCAATAAAAGTATCAACGAATCCGGAAAATGGGAATTTGAAAATAAAAAAGATGGTTTACATCTTTCCGGAATTAGCAGTTATAGTAAATTTTGTAGCACTTATTCTTACTCTTTATCTTCTTCACATGTTACAATCCTCAAATTAACCAAAGATGAATATTGGTATACTTTTGAAGATGGAGGAGATACCCATGAGTTGCATTTAAAGGCTGTAAATTAGAATCTATTTATTTAGCCTCTTTCTTCCAATTTTATTTATGATTTCAAATATTGTTTTACTTATTCGGCTCTTTAGAAAAGAGAAAGTATAAAACAAAATCTATATTGGGGTGCCTTTCTAAAATACAGATACATTAAAATATTTATTTTTTATTACATTTATCACAAAGCTAATACCATGGAAAATTTATCTATACAAAATAATGGTAATGAAATGATTTTTCGTCTTAACCCTAAAGGCTTTGACGAATCATATCTTATTTCATTAATTAAAAGACTACAACTTGAAGAACTAGCAAAAAAATCAGGGTTTAGTAATAAGATACTTTCAGTGGCTGAAAGCATTAATAAATCATGGTGGAAAGAAAATGGAAAAGCATTTTTAAAGAATGAAAAAAATAAATAGGAACTATGGCATCTGAAAATATTTTACAATTGCTCAAAACTGGGATTCATAATATTGATACGAATGCAAAAATAATATTATACGGTTCCAGAGCAAGGGGAGATAACAAACCTGATTCTGATTGGGATTTATTAATATTAACCACTTTACCTGAAAACGAAACTACTAAGAAAATTTTTAGAAAAGAAATTTACCAAGCAGAACTACTTACTGATGAAACTATTAGTTCTATAATACATAATAAAAGCCATTGGGAACAATTAAAAATTACTTCTCTTTATAAAAATATTCTGAATGAAGGTAAAGAACTATGACTTACTCCAAAGATGATTTACTCAATTTTAAATTGTTAAAAGCCAAAGAATCATTAGAAGAAGCAAGGCTTCTAGCACAAAATGACTACTGGAATACTGTTGCAAACAGATTGTATTATAGTATATTTTATGCTGTATCTGCATTATTTGTTAAGTATGATATTAAAACACATACGCATTCTGGTACAAAAGCTGAATTTCATAAAACATTTATTAAATCTAATATTATCAATAAAGAACTTGGCTACCTATATAGTGATCTATTCAGCAAAAGACATGAAGGAGACTATGAAGACTTTTTGATTTTTACTCAAGAAGATATTGAGCCTTTAATCTCACAGGTTGAAGAATTTATTATTCAAATTGAAAATTTAATAGCATCATAAACACGTCATTTGTTATTTACAAGGATAGGCGCTTAAATCCTTGTGAAGATTTATTCTCATTTGAGATTTTTCATTACTTTAGCCATACATAGAATAAAAGAATGGCAAAAAAAGCAAACCAATTAAAATCAGAAACAAATAATACCGAAACTGCTACTGCACCTGAAAAACCGCAGAAGAAGAAAAATAGTGGCTTTTTTAAACGAATTGGCGAACGCATCAATGGCATTTTAGAAAACGAAAAACTACAAAAAGTAACAGGACTATTCTTTATTTCTCTTTCTGTTTTTTTAGCAACAGCTTTTATTTCATATTTATTTAATTGGGAAGTTGATCAAGATAAACTTTCATTGCCTTGGAATAAATTTTTATTTAATTCAGATGTCGTTGTAAGTAACAAATTGGGTAAAATTGGGGCACTGGTTGCTCATTTTTTCATTTATCAAGGTTTTGGTATTGCTTCTTTTTTTATCGTAATCACTTCTTTTTTAATAGGAGTGAAAGCCCTTTTTAAAACGCAGTTTATTTCTCTTAGTAAATTTTTACCCTTTGCTTTTTTCGGCTTGGTTTGGCTTTCTGTTGCTTTAGGTTATCTCTTTATAAATAATTCTTTATTGATACTTGGGGGGGCGGTGGGTTATCAGGTTACGCGCTTTTTGTGTGGAGACCCCATTAATCCAGATGATCAAGGCATGATTGGCTATACAGGAACAGGAATTTTATTGCTTGTGAGCGCATTGGTTTTTCTAGTAATTGCCATTAATCTTTCTTTTAATTGGCTTCCAAAAAAGAAAGAAGAAAAAGATGAAGTAAAATCGATAATTCCAATCATTGAAGACAAAAAAGAAAATGAAACAATTACGATTGCTGGAAATAAATTAAAAGAGGAAGACAAAAACGAAGTGCCCTTAGAGAAAGAAGAAAATACTTTTACCATTTCCAATTCAAAAAAAGAAGAACCACAAAAAGAAAAAAAATTAGAACTCTCTGTAGAAAACGACAAAGAAATTGAAATTGCAGGCTTAACCATTGAAAAACAAAAAGAAGAAGTAATAGTAAATAATGATTCATCAGATGAGGATCGAGCATACAGTATTGAAGCTTTAGGTGAATATGATCCTACACTCGATTTGTCAAAATATAAATATCCTACACTCGATTTATTAAACGAGTATGGCCATAATGAAATCAATGTAAACCGTGAAGAATTAGAAGCAAACAAAAATAAAATTGTTGAAACGCTTGGCAATTACAGCATCGAGATTTCTAAAATAAAAGCAACCATTGGCCCAACCGTAACTTTGTACGAAATTGTTCCGGCTGCCGGAGTACGCATTTCCAAAATAAAAAGTTTAGAAGATGATATTGCATTAAGTCTTTCTGCATTAGGCATTCGTATCATTGCACCTATTCCCGGTAAGGGAACTATAGGTATTGAGGTCCCTAACCAACAAGGTGAAACCGTTTCGATGAAATCGGTTCTCATGTCGGAAAAATTTCAGAAATCGAAAATGGAATTACCTATTGCATTAGGCCGTACCATTGCCAATGAAACCTATGTTGTTGATCTTGCAAAAATGCCTCACTTACTTATGGCTGGGGCAACCGGACAAGGCAAATCGGTTGGATTAAATGCTATACTTGCATCTCTACTGTATAAAAAACATCCTGCAGAATTAAAATTTGTTTTGGTCGATCCTAAAAAAGTTGAATTAACTTTATTCAATAAAATAGAAAGACATTTTTTAGCCAAATTACCGGGTACTGAAGAACCCATTATTACAGATACCAAAAGCGTAATCCATACACTCAATTCATTATGTACAGAAATGGATTTGAGATATGAATTACTAAAACACGCTCTTGTTCGAAACATTAAAGAATACAATACAAAATTTGTTGCGCGTAGATTAAATCCCAATGATGGCCATCGCTATTTGCCATATATCGTATTGGTTATTGATGAATTTGCTGATCTCATAATGACTGCCGGTAAAGAGATTGAAACTCCCATTGCCCGTTTAGCGCAGTTAGCAAGAGCCATTGGCATACATTTAATTATTGCCACACAAAGGCCATCGGTAAATATTATTACAGGAACCATTAAAGCCAACTTCCCTTCAAGAATTGCTTTTAGAGTTGCATCAAAAATAGATTCACGTACCATTTTAGATACCGGAGGAGCTGATCAATTAATTGGAAAAGGAGATATGTTATTATCTAACGGAAGTGATGTAATTAGAATTCAATGTGCATTTTTAGATACACCTGAAGTAGACAAGGTTACAGATTTTATTGGTTCACAAATGGGTTATCCAAGTGCATTTTTATTACCTGAATTTACGGATGAAACAGCTAAACTAGAATCGAGCGATGTTGACCCGAATGAAAGAGACCCCATGTTTAAAGAGGCCGCTTTATTAATTATCAGCCACCAACAGGGCTCTACTTCTTTAATTCAAAGAAAATTAAAATTAGGATACAACCGTGCCGGTAGATTAATGGATCAATTAGAAGCTGCAGGTATTGTAGGGCCTAATGAAGGAAGCAAAGCTAGAAAAGTACTAATTACTGATGAAAGAAGTTTGGAACAGTTCTTGTAAACTAAATATTTAACCGCATAGAAACATAGAAATTAAGAATACATAGAAATTATGATTTTTAACAGAGCGTTTAGCTATGTGATAGTGGAAAAAGCAATCCTATTTGTATCAAATATTAAATAGAAAACACCTATGCAAAGCGAAGCTTCTAATTTTCTATGTATCTATGTGGTTTAATAATTTTAAAATTTTGTTATGAAAAAAATAGCTATAATTATTGTATCCATTCTCACAATAAAATTTTCTTTGTCTTTCGCTCAAAACGATGTTAAAGCAAAAGAAGTACTTGATCAAATGAGTAAAAAAGCAAAATCATACGCATCAATAAAAATTTCATTTACCTATACTGTTGATAACAAAGACAAAAACGTACACGAAAAACAAAATGGAAGCGCTATCCTTAAAGGAGCAAAATACCATGTGTTAATAGCAGGGCAAGAAATTATTAGCGATAGCACCACCATTTGGACATACATGAAAGATGCCAATGAAGTGCAAATAACAAAAGCTGAATACAACGATGATGTAATTAGCCCCGTTAATATTTTTACCCTTTACCAAAAGGGCTATAAATACAAGTACCAAGAAGCCCAGAATATCAATAACAAACCCCAACATGTTATTGATTTATTTCCCGAAACCAGTAGAAATTTTTTTAGAGTTCGTTTATTTATTGACAAAACTACACTTACAGTAACCAAAGCCGAAGTAAATGACAAAAAAGGAAATACTTATACCTATACCATTACAGAACTTTCTCCCAATATTAAATTAGATAATGCTGTTTTTACTTTCACCAAAGCAAACTTTCCGGGAGTTGAGGTTGTTGATATGAGAGAATAATTTCCATTCTGTCAGCCTAATAAGCTCCATTTTAAATAAAATTTCTCTATTTATATTAGAGTTTATATAAGTTAAGTGCATTGTCACTCATTGTATATAGCTCATCAAGTAATAATTGAATATCTTTGGCAAGATTGTTGTTGTTCATAAAAATTATTTTGATCGATATATTTTTAAGACCTCACCCCATCCCTCTTCAAATGGAGAGGGTGTGTTTGGAAATAATTTTAAATTAAAACACTCATAAATTTTATCTATGATGAAAAAGAAAATTCTTATTTCTATTGCTGTTCTCTTTATTTTATTATTAGCTGCAATAATTGTTTTACCAATTGTTTTCAAAGATAAAATAGTTGCAAAAGTAAAAGAAGAAGTGAATAAAAACATAAATGCCAAAGTTGATTTTGGAGAATTTAGTCTTTCATTAATTAAAAGCTTCCCCAATTTTAGTTTGGAAGTAAATAGTATTAGCGTTGTTGGAATAGAGGAATTTGAAAAAGATACACTGGCATCAATCAAAACATTTTCTTTTACCATTGATTTAATGAGTGTATTGGATGGCAAACAAATAATGATAAAATCATTTTCACTTAATGAACCCAATATAAAAGCCATTGTTCTTGAAAACGGCAAAGCCAATTGGGATATTACCAAACCAAGTGATGCATCAAAAGCAGATAATAACTCTTCCCAAGCTACATCCTTTAAAGCTTCTTTAAAAAAATATGAAATAAAAAACGCCCACATTGTTTATGATGATAGACAAGGGAAAATGTATGCTGAACTTACTGGATTTACACATAAAGGATCCGGTGATTTTACACAAGATCTTTTTGTATTAGAAACCAATACCAGTATTGAGCAACTTACCTATATGGATGGTGGCGTAAAAATGTTAAATAAAGTAAAAACAAATTTAAAAGCAGATTTAGATGTGGATATGAAAAATTCTAAATACACTTTTAAAGAAAATGAATTGCAACTCAACCAACTTTTTATTGGCTTTAATGGATGGATGGCTATGCCGGGTGATGATATAGATATGGACATTACTTATGCTGCTAAAAAAACTGAGTTCAAAAATATTTTATCATTGGTGCCTGCCGTTTATTCCAAAGATTTTGAATCGGTAAAAACATCCGGAAAACTGGCCCTTGATGGATATGCAAAAGGCAAATACAATGATAAAACGATGCCTGGTTTTGGTTTAAAACTCATGATCGAAAATGCTATGTTTCAATATCCCGATCTTCCAAAATCAGTTAAAAATATTAATATCGATTTAAAAATTGATAATAAAGATGGTGTACCTGATCATACTATAATTGATCTTAACAAAGCACATTTCGAAATGGCCGATAATCCGGTTGACATGAAAATGCATATTACTACACCTGAATCCGATGCCAATATAAATGGAGAGATAAAAGGAAAAATTGTATTGAGCAGTATTAAAGATGTTATTCCTTTAGATAAAGATGAAAGTTTAAATGGAACCATTGAAGCAGATACCAAGTTAAATGGAAGAATGTCGTCAATTGATAAAAAGCAATACGACCAATTTAATTTTACTGGACAACTCATCATAACAGACATGCTTTATAAAAGCAAAGACACACCTTATGATATGACTATTACCAAAATGAGTATGGATTTTTCGCCTGCATTTGTAAACCTTACAGGTTTTGAAGGCAAGGTGGGCAAAACGGATATTCATGCAACCGGCAAACTGGATAATGTATTGCAATATGCTTTAAAAGATGAAATGCTTACCGGTAATTTTACCATGAATTCAAAAACCATGGATTTAAATGAGTTTATGGGAGCTGATGAAACAAGTACTACTGCTTCTTCAGCTCCAACAAGTGCTTCAGATACAAGTTCTGTATTAGAAATCCCAGGTAATATCAACTTTACATTAAATACAACTATTGATAAATTATTGTATGAAAATATTGTAATGACGAATGTGGCAGGCCAAGTAAAAATTGCCGATAAAAAAGCTTCTCTCGAAAATTTAAAAATGAATTTGATGGATGGCTCTATGGTTCTCAATGGAAGTTACGAAACAAAAGACATTAAAAAACCATTGGTAAATTTTGGATTAAGTATTAGTAATTGGGATATCCAAAAAACGGCTACTACTTTTAATACAGTTCAAAAATTAGCTCCCATTGCCAAACAATGTTCAGGTAAATTTTCGACAGAGTTAACATTTACTACAGTTCTCGATTCAAAAATGGAACCTGTTTTAAATACTTTAAATGGAAAAGGAAAACTCAGTACAGCTGCAGTAGTCATTCAAAATTTTGCACCGCTTAGTAAAATTGCTGATGTGGTTAAAATGGAGCAATTCAAAAAACTTGAATTAAACAATGTAAATCTTTCTTTTTCATTTAAAGATGGAAGAATAAATGTTGAACCATTTGATATAAAAATTAAAAACAGTACTGCAAATATTTCGGGCAGCACAGGCTTTGATCAAACCATAGATTATTTGTGGAAATTGGAAATACCTTCCTCTGAATTTGGAGGTGCGGCCAATACTGCCATTAGTGGATTATTATCTCAAGTAAAAGGAGCCAATTTATCTATTCCTGAAAAAATAAAAATCAATTTAGTATTGGGGGGAACCATTACTTCACCAACCGTTAAAATGGCATTAAAAGATAGTCCGGCCAATGTGGTGGATGATTTAAAAGAAAAGGCAAAAGCAGAACTGGAAAAGAAAAAAGCTGAACTAGAAGCAAAAGCCAAAGAAGAAGCGGAGCAATTAAAAAAGCAGGCTGAAGAAAAAGCCAAACAAGCAGCAGACAAAGCCAAAGCTGAGGCTGAAAAAAAGAAAAAAGAAGCGGAAGCTAAATTGAAAAAAGAGGCCGAGAAGAAAAAGAAAGAAGCTGAAGACAAAGCAAAAGAAGAGGCAAAAAAGAAGTTGAATGGCTTGCTGAAATAAGCCCTATCAGGCTAAAAAAAGCAATATAAATTGTATCTTTGCGGCTATGAACCTTACTGAAGAAATAAACAAACGCAGAACCTTTGCTATTATCAGTCACCCCGATGCCGGTAAAACTACATTAACTGAAAAATTGCTGTTATTTGGTGGCGCCATTCAAACGGCAGGGGCTGTAAAATCAAACAAGATTACCAAAACGGCTACTTCCGATTTTATGGAAATTGAAAAGCAAAGAGGTATTTCTGTTGCTACTTCTGTGATGGCTTTTAATTATTCAGGCATAAAAATAAATTTATTAGACACTCCCGGCCACAAAGATTTTGCTGAAGATACTTATAGAACATTAACTGCAGTTGATAGTGTTGTTTTGGTAATTGACTGCGTAAACGGTGTTGAAGCGCAAACAGAAAAATTAATGGCAGTTTGCCGGATGCGCAATACCCCTGTTATTGTTTTTATCAATAAAATGGATCGTGAAGGCCGTGACCCCTTTGATTTGATGGATGAAATTGAAGAAAAATTAAATATAAGAGTAAGACCTCTCTCCTGGCCTATTGGTATTGGAAGAACATTTCAAGGTGTTTATAATTTGCATAAAAAATCGTTGAATTTATTTGAAGCAAGCAAAACCAAATTAGCCAAAGACATCATCACCATCGATGATTTAAATAATGCTGAACTTGAAACTCAAATTGGAGAAGAAGCCGCTGCAACATTAAGAGAAAATGTTGAATTGCTAGATGGCGTTTACGATACTTTTGATACCGAAACGTATTTAAGTGGTGAAGTAGCTCCCGTATTTTTTGGTAGTGCTTTTAATAATTTTGGTGTGCAAGAATTGCTCGATACATTTATTACTATTTCTCCTTTTCCTAAAAGTAGAACCACTGATCATAGAATGGTTGAACCCTTAGAAGAAAAATTTTCTGGTTTTATTTTTAAAATACATGCCAATATTGACCCTCGCCACCGCGATAGAATTGCTTTTTTAAGAATATGTTCAGGCAAATTTGAGCGCAATAAATTTTTCCATCATGTTCGATTAAATAAAAACATACGCTTTAGCAATCCTACCAGTTTTATGGCGCAAGATAAAAGCGTGGTTGAAGAAGCATTTCCTGGCGATGTAGTTGGTTTATACGATTCAGGCAATTTTAAAATTGGAGATACCCTTACCGAAGGTGAAAATATAATGTTTAAAGGTATTCCAAGCTTTTCACCGGAAATTTTCAAAGAATTGGTGAATAAAGATCCCATGAAATCGAAACAATTAGAAAAAGGTATCCGCCAATTAACAGATGAAGGAGTTGCTCAATTATTTGTTAAAGATCCCGGAAACAGAAAAATTGTGGGTACCGTTGGTGAACTACAGTTTGAAGTAATTCAATACCGCTTAGAACATGAATATGGAGCTTCTTGCTTTTTTCAACCTTTAAATTACCACAAAGCCTTGTGGATTACATCAGATAATAAAGCACAACTAGAAATGTTTCTCGACAAAAAATCTCCTTACATAGTAACAGATAAAGACAATAATTATGTTTTCTTAGCAGAATCAGCCTGGTTGTTAAAACTCGCCATTCAAGATTATCCTGAAATTGTTTTTCATACTACTTCTGAGTTTAAGACAGCAGTGGAGGTGTAGAAGTGGATAAATAATTTTACAATTATTACTTTAGTGACAATTTATTTTGACTGGACAAAAAACAAAATTAACAAACAATGCTAAAACAGATTTGTTACAATGGATGGTTGCCTGTCATGATTTTACTTGTTCTTGGAACATTTACAATTACAGACCATCTCGAATTTGCCATTGGGAATGATGAGACAACTTTACTACTTACCCTTTTTCTTTTGTTTTCGTTTGTAGTTGTTTTCTTCCAATTTGCAAAACAGTATTCTAAATATTATATCCCAGTCTATCTCCTTTTTTTTGCGTTTCTTTTTCTTATATTAGGTTACAGTTCTTTGCGTGAGCAACAGGTAGAGAGAGCTAGGGATCACTATAGTCAATTTGAAAATTATGACTACTCATCTATCAAAAACGACAATCTTAAAGCTGTAAGAGTGGATTATGTTCAACGAGAACAAAAAGCAAGAAAATTTGAACTCGAAGCAGCAGAGTTGCGATACTATGGACCGACTGAGTATTATGGATTCGAAACTTGGCAATTCATTCTTTTGTTTTCTGCAATCGGACTTTTGATTACTTATGCAATCTGTTGGTTTATTTATCTAAATTAGTTGACTGCAGACTTGGAATGTAATTGAATAGGTAAACGGGGGTTCCTCGCTCGGCCGAATATGCAACAAAATTAGCAAAAATTAAAGTAACTGCTGCTAAGCGGTTATTTGTAATGCCGCTTGAAACATTAGATAATTTTTAATTATCCCTAAACTTTTATGTTTATTATTTTGTTGGGCCTTTAAAATTTCAAGATTTCGCTCCTAACGGAGCTAAAATTGCTCCAGAGGAGCAAAATATTTGTAGAATAAAATGACAAGAATTCGAATAAAGCCACAGCGTGGCGAGATATTAATTTGGCAGAAGAAATCAATAGAATATATTAACTAATTTTTAAAAATAAGGGGAAGAGGCCTCTCTTTTTATTAGAATCATTATACAACGTTAATTAAAGAGTTAGGAAGCATGAGTAAAAACGGAATACTCTTTTCGTATTTCACTTCGTAATAGTTCACACCTATTTGCAAGTTTTTATAGTAAGTTGGTCTGTTATTCCAATAATTTTTTTCTGAGGTAATGCACCAAGCATTGTCGCCAAGCATCTTTGCTAAAAACCATTTTTCAATCAGTCGTGTTGCTCTACCGTTTCCGTCAACAAATGGGTGAATGTTTACAAAAACCAAATGAATGTAAGCAGCATAGTAAAATATTTCTGCTGTTGTTAATTTAGATTGCAGCAAAATGGAAATATCTGCGAAAAGTTTTTCCAATTCCTGTTTTATAAACTCCGGTTCAACTGCTAAATAAATTAGTCGTCCTTCACTTCTTACACCCACTTTTACTTTTCTAATTTTACCTCGTTCTTTTTTTATAAGAATGGATGGGGTCAAAATTTCGTGAGCTTTTAATGCGTTGTTAAGTGTTAAATAATTTTCTCTTGCAAATTGGTAAGCGGCAATAAGGTCTTCAATTTCTTTTATTTCTTTTGTTTTGAGGTGCAAGTTAAATTCGCTTGACTTTAGATAAGTGTCAAAACTTACGGTGTTGCCTTCAATGTTAGAGGAGTGCACTGCAGAATTAGCAAGATAGAATTTGAAATCTTCCAAACTTTGTTGTTGGTTCTTCAATGTTGCAAACGCAGATTCAACATCAACTTTCAGTTGCGTTTTATAGTGGTTAAAATAATCTTGGTTTAAAATTTTGAACGCCAAAGTCATGTTTCAAAGATACAAAATTTGCATCTGAAATTGTTTGTATTTGTCTGTTTGTTACATGCAAAATGTTCAAAGTTAACTGCGTTTCCCAACACATGTTTTTAAGTTTCTTATCTATTCACACTCACAAACTTCTTACTCATTTTCTCTCCACTACCTGTGCTCAATTGCACAACATACATTCCGTTTGCATTAAATGGGAGCGAAATAGTATGCTCTCCTTTTAATTGCTCATGCATATTTTGTGTGTAAACACATTTGCCTAATAAATTATAAATACTGCATTGCATTTGAGTTTTTTCTGAAAGCGAATAATAAATATGCAATGTGTTGTTGTAATTATTTATTGATAATTTATTTATTGTATTAGAAGATGCAGTAATATTTGTTAAAGTTCCTGCAACATTTTTTACAATAGTATTGGTAGAATAGCATCCCACAGAATTAAATGCAGTAAGCGAAATTGTTTTGTCTCCAGGTAAGCTATAGCTTACTGTAGGGTTCATATCTGTTGAAGTAGCAGGGCTAGCATCTGCACCAAATTCCCAATAATAAGTAGACAATGTATCGGTACCTATAGAAGTATTCGTAAAAACAATTGAAATATTAATCAATGAATCTGACATTGTAAATGAAGCTTGAGGAACTGCAACATAATTAATTTGAACAGTTGAGGTATCTGATGAAGAATTATTATAGGCAATTAAATGAACCGTATACACTCCTGCTGAATCATAAGCATGAACAGGATTGGTTTGTGCACTGTATTTTCCATCACCAAAATTCCATAAATACGAATTAGCGTTAAACGATTCATTCATAAACGAAATTGAATCTTCTCCAAAGCAAGGATTTTCGGGACTAAAAGAAAAATAAGAAACTACGGAACTGGTGTCAATTCCTGCAACATGAATGCTCGTCATATAAGTTGATGAACAACCAGCCGAATTATAGGTAATGAGGTAAACTGTTTTGTCTCCAATAAAACTATAGGATACAATAGGATTTTTTTCGGTTGATGAAGATGGTGTAGATCCAAATCCAAAGTCCCAATAATAAGTGGTATTGGTATCAATACCTAAAGACGTATTGGTAAAAATTACAGGAGAGATCGCTTCAGAATCGGTAGTAAACGATGCTTGAGGAATTTGTGCATAATTTATTGTAGCAATCATGGTATCTGATGAACCGGTTTTATAGGCAATCAATTTCACATTATAAATTCCCGGATTTGCATACGCATAAGCGGTGTCTTCTGCAGTACTTGTATGCCCATCACCAAAATCCCATAAATAAGATGTTGCATTATAAGATGTATTTACAAATGTAATGGTATCTTCTGTATAACAAGGATATTGCGGAGTATAAGTAAAATAGGCTATAATAGCATTTGAATCTGTAACAAAAATGGGAAGATTAAATGTATCTGCCGAAGTTGGGTTAGAAGAAATCAATTGAACAATATAAGTACCTGTATCTGCATAAGTATGGCTTGGATTAACGTCAGTTGAGGTATTGCCATCATCAAAATCCCAATGGTATGATGTTGCATTGGTTGAAAGATTTTGAAACGTAATAGCATCTCCCTGCACAGGACTTTCGGGATAATACGCAAATGTTGCTGTTGGAATAAAGTAACGAACCGAATCAAGATACTCAGCAGTAACAGAAATGGTAATTCCACTAACAATCTCTTTTTTTACATATAAAAGAGGGTATCCAAAATTAGGACTGAACCATTTGTATTCTATTTCCTGATACGAATATTTAGGAATTCCAAAAGAATCAACACTAAAGGTATCGGTTATATACAATGTAGATTTTAATTTAAGAGCCGAAAAACTTCCATAAGGTGTAACAAGCGTTCCTTCACCCTCAATTTCATTTACTCTTTTTTGTGAATGGTGGTAATACAATAATGAACTTATGCTTGTTGTGTAACTGCTATTAGAAGAATCTTTGGAATTACCATATTGCATTGGAAAACGATACACCACATCGGCAGTATCAAATTTTGTTTTCATATCTACGCCTTCTACTTTAGAAGCTTTTGCCATTTGCTTGTATTGTGTAGAACTTAAATCGAAAAAATTATACGTATTGCTTAATTCTATTGAGCCAATATATAGCGTATCACTAATGGGTTCGGCTCTATCAAGGCCCGATTGAAAAGATGGAGGAGTAAACACATAGCCTGTTGAATTGGGTGCTAATACTTTTTCTACATTTTGAGTATAGGGCATTAATGCTGAATAATCCCAAGTGATGCCTACTCCCGTAGTATCAAAATTTACAAACCAAAGAGAATCTGCTTTGCTAATTCTAAATGTATCGTCTTTTGCAGCATAATCAGTATAGGCAAATACAACTTGACATTGAGATTGAACTACTAAAGATAAAAATAGTAAAGTTGAAAGGAGTAATTTTTTATTCATTTGCTTTAGGTTATTAGAGATAAACCGACAATATAATAGTCCCAAACTAAACGAACAAGAAAATGGAGAATATTATTTAACCATTTGAAATATATTTAAGAGAAAACAAACCTATTTCTTCAGGTTTCAGTAGATATAAAATATGTATCAACAATCAATAGTAACTTTTATTAAAAATATCCGTATAAGGATTTATAATACGATATTTTGTATATATTATTCCCTTATCCCCAAAAATTGTTTTATGCAAAATATAAACTTACAGTATCGTTGGTGTTTTAATAAAACGAAAGCTTCTTTTATTTCAGCTCTTATATGTTTTATTGTTATGGTATTTGTTTTTTCAGCAAATGTGGCAAAAGCACAATGCCCCATTACGGTAATATTTTCCTCTAGTCCTGATGCATCAGGCAACGTAGCTTTTACTGATATGTCATCAACTGTTAATACTAATAAAAATTGGTATTGGGATTTTGGTGACAGCACTTCTTCTACTGCACATAATCCTACTCATGCATATGCACATGACGGATCACACCATGTAACTTTTACAGCTACTTCATCAAACGGAATGTGTAGCGATTCGTATGATTATTATATATATAGTGTTGGTGCTCCAAATTGTAGCATAACGGCATTATTTACTTCATCGTCCGATTCGTCAGGCAATGTTTATTTTACTGATATTACCTCTGTAGCTGATACCGCTTGGTATTGGGATTTTGGTGATGGAAACCATAGCAATGAAAGAAATCCCATGCACAATTATGCAAGCAATGGAAGCCACCATGTAACTTTAACCGTGTACAAATCTAATTTATTATGCTATGATTTATATGATACTTATGTAAATAGTTTTGCTTGTACTTTCAATGCATTATTTAGTTTTTATCCGGATACATCCGGCAATGTTTATTTCACTGATCTATCATCAGAGGCAGATACAGCCTGGCATTGGGATTTTGGTGAAGGATATCAAAGTAATGAAAAAAATCCCGTACACAATTTTGCAAGTAATGGTTTTCATCATGTAAGCTTAACAGTTCAGAGCAAAAGTTCTACCTGTCATGATTCTTACGAAAGTAATGACGTATCTAGTTTTGCTTGTTCTTTTCATACTTCTTTTAGCTCTATTCCCGATTCATCAGGCGATGTTTATTTTACTGATTTATCATCAGAACCTGATACAGGGTGGTATTGGTTATTTGATGATGGCGGATATAGTAATGAAAAAAATCCCACCCATACTTTTGTAGATTCCGGCTACCATCATGTATACTTTTCTTCCTATAATAAAGATTATACGTGTGGAGATACCTATGAAAACAATAATGTTTATAGTTATGGTATTCCTATTGTCACATGCAATTTAACAGCCTCATTTAGCCATATTGCTGATGGAGATGAAATAACGTTTACTTTTACTAATAACTCTTCGGGTGATATTAATAATTGTCATTGGTATTTTGGCGATGGAACTGAAAGTACAGATGCAAATCCTGTTCACACTTATGTTGGTTCACATGGATACCTGACTACTTATCTTTTTGTGTATGACAATACCGGATTTTGTTCTGATTCGACTTCTGAAACATTTTATGTGCATTGCAATCCTGATATAAATCCATATTTTACATATACAGCCGATTCAATTGGAACTGTAATTTTTACAGATAGCACTATAGGGGCAGATGCGTATAACTATTATTGGGATTTTGGTGATTATAAAGAAAGTTTTGACCAAAACCCTACGCACACCTATTCTAAACTAGGATTTCATGATATTGTGTTATACGTAAGTGATTCTAATGCTTCATGTGGTAAAGCATATCAAGAAACTATTTATGTACCTATTAAAGGAGGAGCTTGCTTGGCCAATTATACTTATGGAGTAGATTCAAATGGTGTGGTAAGTTTTACTAATACTTCAATTGGTGATGTAGCACATTATTATTGGAATTTTGGTGATGGAGCATATAGTTATGACGAAAATACTACTCATTCTTTTTCTCCTGGTTATTATACCGTTTCATTAACGGTAAATGATTCTTCTTACACAAACTCATCTATTAAAGCATTTGATATACATATTGAGGGCAATAATGGTACGGGGTGTTTTGCTAAGTATAGTTATTATTTATCAAATGCAACAGTAGGAAAAATAAGCTTTACTGATGAATCACTCGGAAATGCAAGTTATTGGTATTGGGATTTTGGTGATGGAGGTTTTAATGGCTACAGCTATCAACAAAATCCCACCCATGAGTATACTAATGATGGTTATTATTATGTGAGCTTAACTACCTATGATAAAAATTCCGGATGTTCAGGTTGGTATGGAGATTATGTATATGTATCCGGTTTTTCTTCCAATAATAATAGTTGTTATGCTAGTTTTTTTAGTACAATTGATACAACAAGTTTAGCCCATTTTTATAATATGTCTTCAGGCGGAGGTTGGGCTAATTGGGACTTTGGCGATGGAACTTATAGTTATGATTGGGAGCCAACACATCAGTACACAAGTACCGGTTATTTTCATGTAAAGTTATCTTTTTCTAGTTATTATTCTGGTTCGGCTACTTATGAAACCGACATATATGTTGCCGGTTCCTTTGCTTGCAAAGCAGATTTTGGAAGCTTTATAGACTCAACAGGCCTTGCTTATTTTACTGATAAAACTTTAGGTAGTGTTGATAAATGGTATTGGAATTTTGGCGATGGTACATATAATGCATCTAATTACGATGAGAATCCAATACATCAATTTGATTCTTCCGGATACTATCAGGTGAGTTTATCTACTTACGATTCTAAATCGGGTTGTTCAAGCTATTATTCAGATCATATTTATATAGCAGGAAATTCAATTTCATGTGAGGCAGATTTTAGTTTTTTTGTAGATTCAATTGGAGAGGTGTTTTTTAAAAACAAATCACTCGGAACATTTACCGAATACTATTGGGACTTTGGAGATGATCAGTATTCAAACTCCAACCTTGAAAATCCAACATTCAATTATGACAAAGCCGGTTCATATAATGTATGTTTAAGTGTGTATGATTCCATTAGTGACTGCCAAGCTTCTTTTTGCGATTTAGTTACCTTTGCTGATACATCTTCATCAGCTTCTTTATGTGCAGCTAAGTATACTTATTATCCTGATTCCACTTCTAATTTTATTTACTTTACTGATAAATCTGTTGGTGGTGCTAATACCTGGTATTGGAATTTTGGAGATAATACAGCTGCCTCATCAAGTCAAAATCCATCACACCAATATGCTGATAATGGCTATTACAAAGTTTGTGAAACGGTATCAACCACTAATGGATGTCAGGAAACATTTTGTGATGTATTGGCTGTAGGTGATGTAACATATAGCTGTTATGCTGAGTTTAGCTATTATGCCAATAAAGTTACCAGTACAGCTCATTTTAAAAATCTATCGAAGGGTAATATAAAATCTTACTATTGGGATTTTGGTGATGGTAATTCATCAGTACAAAAAAATCCTACCCATACTTATGCTGATACCGGTTACTATGCAGTTTGCATAACTATTTATTCTGATTCTTGCAGCAATTCATATTGTGATATAATCAGAGTTGGAAATGCGGTTTCAAATCCTTGCAAGTTTTCTTGCGTATGGCCCGGTGATGCAAATAATGATTTAGAGGCTAATCATTACGATCTTTTATCAATAGGATTAAACTATGGAGAAACAGGTCCTAAGCGTGATAGCGCAAGCATTATGTGGCTAGGGCAACATGGAGAAGATTGGGCAACGTGGCAGGAGAATGGCTCTAATAACAGACATGTAGATTGCAATGGAGATGGTGTAGTAAATGCTGACGATATTATTGCAATTGATAGCAACTTTGCATTTAGCCATCCCACCCAAATGATGAAAACTCAAAGTGGAAATGATTTACATTATGAAGTGCTCACTTCACCAATAATTCCAGGAGGAAAAGTTGAAATTGCAATTATGGCTGGTGATGGAAATAATATTTCGATGTATGGTTTAGGTTGGGAATTAGGCATAGATCCAACTGTAGTTGATATGAGTACTATTCAAGTCAATTTTGCAAATTCCTGGCTTGGTACCGTAGGATCTGATCTTTTAACTTTTGATCAAACGGATAATACTACAGGTAAAATATTTATGTCGTCAGTACGAAATGATCAAACCATGAAAACCAATCAAGGCGAAATTGCCAGAGTATCATTTACTATTGATGCGGATGCAAATGGAGAAGATATTTCTGTTGAATTAAGCACTTTTGGGGGTATAAATAATTCGGGAGATACAGTTCCTTTTACCAGTAATGGTGGAGATAATGTTGTGATAACAAAAATTGCAAACAATACATTTGCTGATGCAAGAAAAATAAATGTATACCCCAACCCAACAAATAATGGAAAAGTTGGATTTTCATTACCTACAATTCATGACGATGCATTTGAAATAAAAATTTATAATAGCTTAAGCCAAGTGGTTTATAAAGAAATTAACCATGCCGGAAACCTTGTTAAACTTGATTTAAGTAATTTATCTATGGGAATGTATTCGTTATCCATTAATTCAGATAAGAGCGGAAGATTTTATCAGCGATTTGAAATAGTAAAATAATGGAAGTTCGTTTGAGATAAAAATTTAAAGAGATACAATAGAGTTTATATATTTAGGCAACGTTATCTTTTTTTAAGCCCTCATCCCATCCTTCTCCCAAAGGAGAAGGAGTGTTTGGAATTATAAAAACGTTTAACTTATAAATTCTAATAGAAAATCCTCGAAAAAATCTATAAGTATATATTTACTTCTATTCCTGTTTAAATTTATACGCTTACCTAAAATTTGCTAGCGTTCCCTGTTTTTGCATTTTCTCTTCATCTCAAGAATATATTTTTGTTTTCATAATAATATTCACAAAATAATCTTTAAACCTTATGAAAACATTCAATTTATTCATCCTTTTTTTAGTAAGCTCAATAGCAATTGCTACAGCACAAACAACAAATTATTATTCTAATGGTACTTTAATCTCAGAAATTAGCGGCCCAGACCTTCGTAAAAATCACGATTTAAGTGTAGGCATTCCTATTCCTGAAAATTGTAAGAAATACGACATGGTTGTTTTTCAAATTACAGCAAAAAAATATGCTGCTGATGGTTCTGTTATTAACATTGGCCCGAGTGAATTCAAAAGATCTTTTTTAAAGAAAGAAGTTGAAGTAAAATTAGGGGGAGAAAAAGAAAACAAATTACAAATTCTACGCGCAGAATATACTAAAGGAGCCTGCGAATCGGATTTTCAATGGTGGAGTAATGTTGTTGGATGGACATGTTTAAATACAAGTGATTTAATTCCGGAAAAGATAAAAGTATCCTCTTTTAAACAAGAAGCGGTTGCAGAAGTAAAAATAGTTGTTGAAGTAAAAGGCTTTATAAAAGTAAATGAAAAATGGAATTCTACATCAAAAGTATTTGATGCTATTTATGACGGAGGAACCAGTCTTTATAAATCAGAAAATTTTGTAATCAAAAACCAAACAAATTTATAATCAAAAATTATTTCAATTTATTATCTACATTCTGAAAATTGTCATTTATCTCCCTCTTTGGAGAGAGATAAAGGGAGAGGTAATAAAATAATACAATTTTTAGAAAACAAAATTTAGTCAATTCACTAATCAATTATTATTCACACTTAAATCTTTAAACACTATGAAAATTGCAGCTTTAATTTTAGGAATCATTGGTTCATTAGCATCATTTGCATTAGGTTCAAAATGGTATACCGATTACAACAAGTACAAAGAAACCGCAGAGTCGCTTACCACAGCTGCAGGTAAATTGGGTAATGCAGAAGTGTCAGCAAGTATGTCAGAATTCAATACTATTGGCCATGCCTCATATGCATTGTTAGCTTGCGGTGTTATAGGCCTTATTGCTTCATTATTGGTTTTTAAACAATCGAAAATGGCAGCTATTATTTTGGTATTAGCGGCTGTTGTACCTGCAGTATTTACTGCAAAAGCACTTATTGCAACATTTATTTTATTTGTTGCAGGAGCCTTAGCATTTCTTGTAAAACCTAAAATGGCAAATGCATAAATAATTTCAAAAACTCTTTTTAAGAAAGCCCTTCATTTTAAAAATGAAGGGCTTTCTCTTTTTAAATTTTTTTGCATTAAAATCTGATTGTTTAAAATAAAAGCGGATGTTATTATTAAACAATTGTAAATCAATTGTTTATAAGAAAAGGCGGATGTAAATGCTCGAATTTTAATAATGAATAATATGTTCAAATAATGAATGTTAGTTTATTCAATATCAGCGTATTAAATAATATGCATTTAATTAAACTAAACGATATTATTCTAAAAGTGTATTTCAACAACCTTCTTATATACTATAAATTGTTTATACCCTAAGAAATCCCAAATTTAAGCAAATGTATATGAGAAAGCCCCTTACACTCCTAAGTGTACTTTTATTGTATTGTTTATTGGGATATTCGCAAGGCAACATCCTTGTCGACACTTCTGGTGTTCCAAACATTAGTAATCCATTAGTAATTTGTGGTGGAAATAAAACTATTTCCTTTCAGGTTTCTAATATTACTACATCTAGTATTTCTAATATTGTTGTTACATATGATCTGCCAACAGGTATGTCGTATTCAACTGGTTCTTTATCCGGAACAGGTGTAACTGTAAATTCAAGCAATACAAACAAGCCTATTTTTACTATCAGTTCTTTAGCATCCGGAAATTTAAATTTATTTAGTTTTTCTGTTTCGGCTGATTGTAACATCATGTCTATTATTAGTAATGTTGATAGCTTAAAAGCAAATATTGCTATTACTTATAAAAAAGGCAGCACTACTTTTGCCGAAAATCACAAATCAACAAGCATCACTGTTTATGAACCCAACATTACATTAACAGTAAGTAACAATTCTGCAACAGCTAATGTTGGAGATACTGTTTCAAGAACCATTTCAATTGTTAATGGAGGTTCCGGTTCATTAAGCAGTTTAGAATTTTATGTAGTAAATGGAAGTGATTTGAGTATTGCAAGTTTAAATAATGGTACTTATACTACTAATGGTGATACCGCATTTATTTCATTATCATCTTCTGATATCATGAAATTTGGTGATGGAGATGCAAGCTTCGAACAAAACGAAAAAATTACCATCAGTGAAAAAGTAATTGTTAATGGATGCGTGAACCTTCAATCAACTTATGATGCCTATTGGGGATGTAACAACGAGCCTTGCCAAGAAGTAAATGCTTATGCAAGTGTATCTGTTACGGGTTCTACTCCTAATTTTTCTTATGTAGCAACATCATCTCAATCGGGTTGTTATGATAGTAGTATTCCCAATGCACAACAAATAAGAATTGTTAACACAGGTACAGGTCCTGCTTCCGATATTTCAATTGAGGTTTACCAAGCAAAGTCTTCTGCCTATGCCATGCAGAATACCTTTTATTCGTATATAGATGATGCCTCTTTTACTTATCAATATGGTGCTAATGGTAGTGCCGTAAGTGCTGTTGTTGATTCAACTGTATTGAATACGCCTTACAGTTGTTTTAATACTACTGCACCAAAAGCTTATGTAAGAATTACTATTCCAGCTTTAGATAAAGGAGATACTCTATATATTAATTGGAATGTATATACATGCTGTGTTAGCCTCGACTCCACTACCAGTTCATTTAATGCAGACAAAGAAATAAACGGTTGGAATTATGAAGTTGCCTATAGCAACCAATGTGGAACAAATACATTTGCTTCAGGAGTAAAAAGTGGAAGAACCAGTAATAAAACCAAAATGGTTACACAAATAACCAGTAATCCTGCGGATATGAATGAGGGAGATACTGCGTCATTTCAATTTTCAACTTCCAGTTTTGTTTTATTACCTGGCGAAACCAATTTATGGTATTTTAAGTTTGAATTTATTATTCCAGCTTGCGTGAAAGCGGTTGGTAATTCTGTAACATTTGTTGATAAAACAGGAAATATTTGGGTGGCAGATTCTATTGTAACACATGATTCAATTGTGGATGCCTATTTTGGTTCGGCACAAATGAAAAAATTTAAAATTTCGAATACAACCACTACATCAATTGATATTATGATGGATTGTGCTTCTTGCACACAAAATGGCGCAAAAGATGTGGTAATGAATACGTATTATATTCCAAGCCCAAGTTGCGGATGCGAATCTGAATTAGGAACGGTTACCGCTACTGTAAATACACATTGTGCTGTAACATGCGACAGCGGTGGTGTTTGGACGTACAGCTACGATATTCAACGTTCGAGTTTTGGTTTGCCTGATAACGATAACAATGGACAGCCGGATAACAATGGTATAATTAATATGGATTCTATCAACCTTCATACTGCCATGTACCATGATACTTTATCTGCTTATTTTAAAGCTGTTATTGTAACTACATCCGGTAATCCAAATTGGAAATATCTATATGCTGAGTCAGCATTTACTGAACAAGATGCTGTTGCACTTGATGCATCTTTAAAAATTTATGATGCATCTGCCAATGTGTATTATACATGTAACTCTATTTCTTATAGCCTTAGCGATAGCACTTATAAATATTATTTATCAATTGATTCTTTAGCTAAGAATGGAGTTCTCCCCACTAATTTTGTTTTTGAAAATGGAGATTCAATTTGGTTTACCCCTCGTTATGTGATTGAAAATAATCCCGGAAATGATATTTATACTACAACCGTATACAATCATTTTTATGCAAGCAATATTGCTTTGCCCGATACCAATGAAGCACGTTACAGTTGCGATAATTACAATGGATATTTTAATGTGGCAGGTTTTGTTATGGCTAATTTTGGCCCGAGTGAATACGTTACTGGTGCTTGCGATAGCACAACTATCGATCAACAATTTAGAATGTCGATAGGCCCATGCTGTACCAATTTTGCCGGTGGAAATTTATTTCCATATGAATATAGAGTATGGAGTTATGTAAACTATGTTAAATTAATTCTTCCTTCGGGTTATAATTTTGCAAGTGCTTCTTATACTTTTAGTCAAACTGCGGGTACAGGAAAAACATTGAGCACAGTTGTGTCAATGACTCCTGATGCATTTAGCGGAGATACGGTATATTTTAATATTGAAAAATATTACCAAGAATTTGGTGGTACTTCATTTATCATGGGAGATGATGGATATATTGGCACCATGTCGTGTAAAATAGTACCAACATGCGGCATCGCGCCCAATATAGTAGACACTATTAAATGGTTAAATGGCTTTTCTGCGCCCAACAATTATATTAAGGGATATACTGAGCCTTACGTTTATTTTTCAGATCCATTTAATGTATTAAATACACAAGATAACATTACAAGTACGGTTCCTGATTTAAATATTTCACCAAGTCTTGCTATTATTCAAGGTACAGATCTTACTGCAAGCTGGAATTTTAGTTTGCAAAATAATTCAATTTATTCTGATGCATCTCATGTTTGGGTAGCTTTTAAATCTCAGTCAGGAAATATTAACATAAAATATGTGGTGAATACTGCTACTAATGATACTATTTATCCTGTTGGAGATATTTTTCAATTGGGAACCATGGCTATTGCAAGTCTTACTAATTTAAATATCGTATGCACCTATACTACATGTGATGATGATAGCATTGAAGCCTATACCGGTTGGAATTGCAGCGGATATCCGGCAAATTTAGCTTCATCAAGCTGTTTTTCTCAAAGTATGATGTTGTATTTAGATCCTCAACCATCAAAAATTGATTTAGAAATTACACAATCACCAACCAATATCGATTTATGTGATACAGCAACTTACGAAGTAAAAGTAAGCAGCATTCAATTGGGAGCATTACAAAATATTACTGTAACTGCTCAAATTCCTTATGGCATACATTTGTATTCAAATTCATCTGAATTACAAAATCCAAAATCAAATTCATTTGTAAGTATTGGAGATCCTGATTCAATTGGAAATGGATTGTACCAATGGAATATTGATGCTAATAGTCTTGTAATTGATTCATTAGGTTTAACGGGAATTAGTGATACAACCAAAAATTATTTTAAATTGAAGTTTGATGCAACTACCAATTGTGATTTTGTTTCAGGTTTTGTAGTTGACTTTACAGCAAAAGGAGAATTTGCTTGTGGTGCATTAACAACATCAAAATCTTTATCATCGCTTCCGCTAGAAATAAAAGGAGCTCCACAAAAACAATTTACTACTGTTCATTTTGCTCTTGATAATTCTACTTTGTGCGATACTACTGTAAAATGTCATGTGAGTGTGGTAAATTTGGGTCCTTCAACAGATTTATCTAGCAACCATTATGTATTTGAAATGCCAAGTACTTATGATTATGTTGCAGGATCTTTCATCAGCATACTCAATGCAAATACGATAGGGTTGCCAACAATTGATACACTTAACGGAAAAATAATTATTGATTGGATAATGCCATCTTATGTTTTAGCAGGAGATTCGGTGGTATTTGATTTTGATATTAAAGAAAACGCAACATTTATTTGTGGTACATACACATTAGATATGTTTACTGCTCAAAGCGGAAATGTGTTGTGTGTTGCTACCGGAGATTCTTGTACTGTTTACTTTTTATCATCAAGTGCAATTGGAACTATTTCAAAAGAAAAAATGGAATTAGATTTAAGTAGTTTTTCATCTACGGTAAAAAATATTTCTGCCACACAAGATGATTTATATTTAAATGTTTCTGTTAAAAATATTGGAACTTCGGCCTCAACAGATACTATTTACTTAAATATTTATTATGATACCGATGCCAATGGAGTTTATTCAACAGGAGATTATTTCTTAGGTTATACTACAACCCTTGCTACTATTGCTGCAAATGCCACTTACAATTATTTAGATACACTTTCTGTTACTCCAGGTTATTCTTGTATGCTTATTGCAGTAATCAATACATCCGGACCTAATTTAAGTTGTTCATGTTTATCGGATGAAATGGCTTATGAAACTCCGGCACCTATTATTGCACCACTTACAGATATCAATATTTGTTCGGGCATAAATACATTAATAGGAGCGCAAGCAATTAATAATGTTAATTACAATTGGTCTCCGTCAATAGGATTAAGTGATTCTACAATTGCCCAGCCATTTGTTTTCATCAATAATACTTCAGCAATTGCAGAAACTTTAAACTATATTTTAACTGCAAGTAATGCATTAGGCGGATGTAAAGTTAGTGATACCATGAGTGTAATTGTAAATCCAGTTGTTGATGCAAGTATAGTTGCTTCTACTAATGCAGTTTGTAAAGGCGATACCGTAATCTTTACTTATACCGGAACATCAAATAGCAACATGACCTTCAATTGGAATTTTGGCAATGGAAGTATTGTTTCAGGAAGCAATGTTGGCCCATATTCAATTGTGTTCCCTAATGGAAGTGATTGGGTAACATTATCCGTATCTAGCGGTATTTGTTCAGCCACAGATAGTATTGCCATTACTTCAGGAACCATTGCTAATATTTTTGCTTCAACAGATACTGCTGTTTGTTCAAATATTCCTTTGGTTTTAAATGCAGGAAATGGTTATGATAATTATGTTTGGTCAACAGGTGATACTACAAGTAATTTATTAGTAAAAGTTGGTGGCACTTATTGGATAACCATTAATAATGGAAATTGTATGGCACAAGATACTATCAATGTTAGTATACTTGATCTTCCTAACAAGGCATTTGAAAGTGGAGATTCATTAGTTACTTGTGATACTTATGTTGTATTAGGCCCACTTGCTAATATGTATACCTATGTATGGTCAACCGGATCAACTAATGATACTACGATTGTTCACAACAGCGGTACTTATTCTGTAATGATTAACAACGGTAAATGCCAAATAGAAGATTCTATTTATGTTGACTTTTCTCAAATAGTAAAAGAACCATTTACATTAAAAGATTCTACCGTATGTACTGATAAAGCCATTCAATTAAGCGCAGGAAGCGGTTATTCAAATTACTTATGGTCAACCGGAGCTACAACAAGCAGTATTATGGTTGCTACAAGTGGTACTTATTGGGTTCAAATCAATAATAAAAATTGTAATTATACTGATAGCATTCAAATTAATTTGTTGGCTTTACCTTATTCAGGCTTGCAACCCGATTCAATGCATAGTTGCAATAATGAATATTCGTTAGCAGTAACACCGGGTTATTCTAACTTATGGTCAACAGGAGAAACGGCTGATACAATTACTGTTGCCAGTAGCGGATACTATTGGGTAAAATTGAACGATGGTAAATGTTCTACTACAGATTCTTTTTATGTTGATTTTTCATCAGTAATCAATGAGCCTTTTGCTGACCTACCTGCCAACATGCAAATTTGTGTTGAGTCTCCAATTGAAGTTGGAGGATCTTATGTTGGAAATTACTTATGGTCTACAGGAGAAACTTCTCAAAACATTACCATTAAAAAAGAAGGTACTTACTGGGTAGAAGTAAGCAACAAAGATTGTAAAAGTTCTGATACCATTACTGTAGAAAATATTTCTGAAGAAAACTTTAAAATTGGAAATGTGTTTACTCCCAACAATGATGGCTTTAATGAATTGTTTTACGCACATCTTGATAACATCGATCAATTTCATATTACTATTTGGAACAGATGGGGAAAACAAATATTTGAATCATCAAGCAAAGATTATTCTTGGAATGGTGAAGTGAATGGAAAAAAACCTGAACAAGGAACTTATTTCTGGAGTCTAACTTACAGTACACTTTGTGCTCCCGATAAACAAAATACCCAAACCGGATTTGTTGAATTGCTTTTAGATAGTAAATAAAAATCTTCTTTTTCTATCTATACATTTTTTTAAAAAGATTTGCCCCTGAGGTGCAAAGACAAAGAGATTATACAATAAAACAAAAAACGGGAGGCTCAAAATTTTGAACCTCCCGCTTTCTGCTTTCAAATCTACATTCAATTTATTATTCTTCCTTATCCTTCCCTCTCCTTTGGAGAGGCTAGGGAGAGGTTTTATTCTTCTTTTTCTTCTTTTTCTGTTTTCTTTCTTGGCTTGGTAATTTTAATTACTATTTCACCTTTTTCTTTATTAAAGCCAATTGCAATAGTATCTCCTTCAGTAAGGGTAGATCCAATAATTTCTTCTGCTAAAGGATCTTCGAGGTATTTTTGAATAGCCCGTTTTAAAGGACGAGCACCAAAATCAGCATCGTAGCCTTTTTCCCCGATAAAATCTTTTGCTTCGTCAGTCAATTTTACCTTATAGCCAAGTTTTTCAATTCGAGTGTAAAGGTGCTTTAATTCAATATCAATGATTCTGTGAATATCTTCACGTTTAAGAGAATTGAATACCACTACATCATCAATCCTATTCAAAAATTCAGGAGCAAATGCTTTTTTAAGTGCACGTTCAATTACTCCTTTTTCATGATCATTGGCACTTTCTTTTTTAGCTGTTGTTCCAAAACCTACTCCTTGTCCAAAATCTTTTAAAGTTCTTGAACCAATATTAGAAGTCATGATAATAATAGTATTCTTAAAATCTACTTTACGGCCCATACTATCTGTAATCTGACCATCATCTAATACTTGAAGTAAAATATTAAATACATCAGGATGTGCTTTTTCAATTTCATCAAGCAATACTACGGCATAAGGTCTTCTTCTCACTTTTTCTGTTAATTGACCACCTTCTTCGTAACCAATGTATCCGGGAGGTGCACCAATTAAACGTGATACAGCAAATTTTTCCATGTATTCACTCATATCAATACGAATAAGCGCATCTTCATTGTCAAATAAATAGGTAGAAAGTACTTTTGCTAATTGCGTTTTACCCACACCGGTTGGTCCTAAGAAAATAAATGAACCAATCGGTTTACTTGGATCTTTTAATCCTGCACGGTTACGGTGAATCGCTTTTACTACTTTTACAATGGCCTCATCTTGCCCTATTACTTTACCTTGTAATGACTCTCCCATTTTTGAAAGTCGATTACCCTCTGACTGAGCAATACGCTGTACCGGCACACCTGTCATCATGGCTACTACTTCAGCTACATTTTCTTTGTCAACTGTTTCGCGATGGGTTTTTGAATCATCTTCCCAAGCTTTTTTAGCTTCATCCAATTTAGCCATCAATTGACGTTCAGTATCTCTTAATTTAGCAGCCTCTTCATATTTTTGGCTTCTTACTACTTTGTTTTTTTCTTCTTTAATATCTTCAATTTGTTTTTCAACATCTACAATTACCTGTGGTACTTTAATATTGGTAATATGTACACGAGAACCTGACTCATCCAAAGCGTCAATAGCTTTATCAGGTAAAAAACGATCGGTAACATATCTTGAAGTTAATTGAACACAAGCCTCAATGGCTTCTTTGGTATAGGTTACATTGTGATGGTCTTCGTATTTTGACTTAATGTTATTTAAAATTTCAACCGTTTCTTCCATTGAAGTTGGCTCAACAATTACCTTTTGAAAACGTCTATCCAAAGCGCCATCTTTTTCAATATACTGGCGGTATTCATCGAGCGTTGTAGCTCCAATACATTGTATTTCTCCACGAGCCAAGGCCGGTTTAAACATATTAGATGCATCTAATGAGCCTGATGCCCCACCTGCACCAATAATGGTATGTATTTCATCAATAAATAAAATTACGTCCGGAGATTTTTCAAGTTCATTCATTAATGCTTTCATACGTTCTTCAAACTGACCACGGTATTTTGTGCCTGCAACCAATGAAGCTAAATCAAGCGTAACAATTCTTTTATTAAAAAGTACACGAGAAACTTTTCTTTGTATAATTCTTAAAGCCAAACCTTCTGCAATGGCAGATTTACCTACACCAGGCTCTCCAATTAATATTGGATTGTTTTTCTTTCTTCTGCTCAAAATTTGACATACACGTTCAATTTCTTTTGCACGACCAACTATAGGATCAAGTTTCCCTTCCTCAGCAAGATTAGTAAGGTCTCTACCAAAATTATCCAATACGGGCGTTTTTGATTTTGAATCCGTAACTTTTTTAGGATTCAAGAAATTTCTTTCGTCATCATCGTTATTATCATCAATAGGATTATTGGCCGCTTCTGATCTTGGTGTGTTCAATAATAATTCGAGTTCGTGCTTAACAGTATCGTAATCTATACCGTATTGTTGAAGTACTTTGGTTACTACGCTATCTTGATCTTTCAAAACGGCTAGTAAAAGGTGTTCTGTTCCTATCATATTGCTTCTAAAAAGTTTTGCTTCTAAATAAGTTATTTTTAATGCCCTCTCAGCTTGTTTAACAAGAGGGATGTTGCCTAGCTGGCTATTGGTACTATTTCCGGCTTTTATAGATTTTTCTATTTGCTTTCGCAATTCTTTAGGATCTATACCCAAAGACTTTAATAGTTTTATGGCCACTCCGTCACCTTCTCTAACGATGCCCAAAAGCAGATGTTCTGTGCCTATGTAATCATGACCCAAACGAAGGGCTTCCTCTCTGCTGTAGGTGATAACATCTTTTACTCTTGGTGAAAATTTTGCTTCCATAGTTTTTTGAGTTTAATCAATCCTTCCCTTGTTTAACGACATATTTTTTGAAAGGTTACATCTTTCTAATAAATTCTTATTTGGTAAATAAAATTAAAACCTTTATGATTTCCAAACTAAGGATAATTTTAATTACAAGATTTCGTCTTTACTCAAAAATCATGCAGCGCATAAAGATATGACGATTTGGCTTATTACAAACAATCACAAAGAATTATTTTATACCGACTTTATCTATTCATAAAATTATTTTCATGTAAACTTTATTACTAATACTACAATTTCCTTTTCAATTTGTAAATTTGATGTCTAAATAAAAATAATATGATGAAAATTATAAAAGATGAGGGGGTATTACCTTATCAGGATGAACACATGCGCCAAGTAGAAATAGAGCAGGCAAAAATGGGAAGAATGGTTGTGAGAAATGATTCTGACGTAAAATATTCAACTATGATTATGGATTTAGTAAGTCCGTATTTAGATGAATATCCCGATCCGGATGATTTATTTGATAAACTTGAAATTGCAAAACATGCATGGAATATGGCTAATGCTAAGCAAAAACTCCCTGACCTTTTTGATGCTTTATTTAGGGCCAATCTTTCGGATTTAGAAAACGATCTTTCTTCAACTGAGATTAAAATGTTGGAAGATATAATGGATACGAAAACTAAAAATTACTTTCAATATGATTTATGCATTGCCGATATTGATATAAAAGATACAAATGATGGAATGTGTAATGTAGTTGCCGTTTGCCAAACCTTTGAAGAGTATGTTAAAAGAATAGGAACTCAGCAACAGAAAGATGAATATGATGAAACTCAATATGAATCAGGTTATGTGGATAGAAGTTCTGTTTCCGTAAAACCTAAACAAGTCTTTATTGATTGGGTTCGGACTTTCTCTCCAGATGAATCTGTGGAATCTATTTCTGAAATAGCCGGGGCCTATTTAGTGAAAGAAATGGATAATGATGAGGACGTTGAAAATTGGCTAAAAAAGAATTTTGATAAAATTTTTACCATTGAATTAGAGGAATGGTGTGATGATAAGAGAAAATGGCCTCAACACCGATCATACAAAATGTTTAGAGACTGGTTTGAAATACAGATTCATTCAATGGTCTTGGATTTAGAAGATTATCCGGTAGTGAAATAGAAAATGAAAGAGGTTGTCTTGAAAGACCCATTGCGAACGATTGAAGCAATCTTTATTGAAATATCGCTCATGGTATTAAATATTTAAATAAAGATACGGTTTTTACAAAGAAAATATCCAATGATCAAACTGATTTTTACTATTCTATTTCATAAATACATTTACCATAAATTGTAAACGCATTACTTTATTAACTTTAAGCAGCATCTTAATCTTCGTGGTAATTGAGCCTTTAGGCTAACAATATTTGTAGAAAAAAAAGATGCAATTTCAAGCCTGTCTTTAGGTAGGCTATTTTATCCTAAAGGGGCAATGAACAATAGAGATTATATAAGTTAAGGAATATCATCTTTTTTGTAAGCCCTCATCCCATCCTTCTCCCAAGGGAGAAGGTGAGTTTGGAATTGTGAATAACATCTTTAACTTATATAAACTCTAATGGGCTTATGTTTTTTTAATTTATTCGTCCATATTATCTTCAACACTTCCTTTCCAAGCTTCACCATCAATATGTTCTTTAAGGTTTTGGAATAATTGTTTATCATCCTCATACTCCTTATCGTTAGGATCAAGAAGTCTTATTCCAAGTTCGTAATATGTTTTTGATTTGCTAATTTGTCCAAGGTCGCAATGAAGTTGAGAAAGAAAGCCAATAAGATATTGAATACCTGATTTGTCGTTTGAGTAGTTGCTCAAGTCTAAAGCAAATTTACCGTCTGCAATTGCACTGTATAAAAGCCCTTGTTCCGCTTGAGCCATTGCGCGTTCAAAAAATATTTCTGCTTGGTTAAAATATTGTTCGCCAAATTTATTTACTATTTGGGTTTTGAATGTTAAAAAATCTGCGTTTATATTAATTCTTTCGGAACTCATAATGTAATTTTATTTTACAGGGAATATTCAACTCCGTCTTTAATTTCTACAACAATATTGCCAAAAAGTTCAACATATTTTTTCGGTGTTTCTGTATGTACAGGGATTATTTTCTTTGGGTTGGAATGTTTTATAAAATCCTTAATTGTATTAGTGTCAGCGTGTCCACTAGTATGTATACTTTCTATTACGCAATTATTTTTTCTGAAAAAGTTTAAAAATGATTCTACTTTTTCATCTGTTTTATATCCTTCCCATTTTGAATAAATAACACTTGATTCTGAATAGTTCATGTTTTTCTTAATATCACTTAACATACTTTCACGAACTAAAATACATAAATCATTTCTGTGTTTTAATTCAGATTTTTCTAATTTATATTTTGAAAATTTATTGGCTAAGCTGCTTTTGTTTTCTTCATTAAAAAGACGTTGAGTAAGCCAATATGGATAAAAAACTTTTACATCTTTAAAGGTTTTAGGGTTTGGAATAGAGCTTGGCATTTGAGCTAAAATATTTGCAGAAAATATATCTACCAAAAACAGGCGGTTAGTTTGTTTAGCAGCTTTGTAAATTTGAACGAGACGGTCAATATTAGCAGAGGATTGAAGCACAAAAATATTCCCTTTTGTTTGTTGCATAAATTCTTCTGCTCTTTTTCCTAAATGAATTTCAGTTTCTGCAATATAATTCTCTTTATATAAATTCGTCCCTTCTATTAATAAAACGTCCGCATTATTAATTTTCGGATTTTTATAAAACCATTCTGTTAATTTCCCTTTTGCCCCATGTGTCCTAAAATCTCCAGTATATAGAATTCTTTTGCTATTATTTTCTATAAGAAATGCATAGGAATCATAAGCGGAGTGATCAACCAAAAAAGGCGTAATTATAATATCTTTAATATTAAACGGCTTCTCGTGTTCAAGATATTTGTGTGCTTTTATTTTTTTGCCTTTACTCGTAAAATCACAAATTGTATTGTGTACATCTGCTGATATTTTTCCAATAAAAAGAGGAATATCTTCCTTGGTCGAATCAATTAAACCAATATGGTCGCCATGATTATGTGAAATTATAATACCATCAATTTTTTTATCTGTTGTTTTCGAATTGATAAATAAGTCATCAACAATTAATAGTTTCTTTTCTCTTTCAGGTTGAAATTTATTTGGCAACTCTTCGCCAACATCAAATATAATTCTAGCTTGTTCTGTGCAAATTTCTATGCAGGAGCCTCCAATTTGATTAGTACCTCTATGGACAATTATTTTCATCGTAGAAATTTTTCAAAACGATTAAGGAATGTAGGTAAATCATATATCCCTTGTTCATAAAGCCCATACCCCATGAATGACGCAACTGCAAATTTTAATTCTGCTATTTTACAAAATTCTTTATAGTCATCGGAATCAATTAGCTCAAGTAATATTTTTTTTAGTCCAGTTTTTTCAGGGTCATGGTTTGCTAATAAGAGAATTACTTCTGGTTTGTATTTTTTTATTGATTGAATTGATTCTATCTTTTTTTTACATCCTTTGATTAAACCTAAGTTCAATTTTAAGTTGAAAATCTCTTTCATTTCTTCATGAAGATAATCGGCATCTTTAGTGATAAATTTTGTGAAATCTCGTATATGTTTCAAAATGCCAGCCTCGCCTCCAATTGCCCCATCTCCATATTTTTTTTCAATGAATGCTAGTTTTAACTCTTTGTTTATCTTTCTTTCAGCTCCTTTTGACAGCCATTTCAACGCAATTAAATCAAATCTTCCATTTTTTCTAGCAGAGGTATATTCGACATCACAAATGTAATAGTCGGTACTATTACCTGTATTTCTATCATTATTTTCTCTAACAACTAATTGTTGAAATTCTCTTTCTCCCCCTTTAGAGGACATGTCAATAATATTCTTTAGAGTAGGGAAATAATTTATCCAAGCTTTTGCTGAGTCTATTTCTAAAATATTTTCATTGGGTAATTTAATGGTTTCCTTTTTGAAATACTCTTCGTCAAATGAATAGGTATATGATTTCGTATCCTTATTTTGCGCTATTTTAGAAATACTACATCCTCTGTAATAAATATTGATGTAATTTTCCCGAATCTCAAGACATAGGGTTTTGTCGTTTTTTACTCTTTCCCAAAAGGGTGTTAATATTCCAGCTTTTAAAGCAGTAATAAATTCTGGATCGAGGCTTCTTGATTTTCCTTTGCGAGGTTTTGTCATGATCATGATATTATTGTATTGCACTACCTTATACGCAAAATGAAACTAATTAGTTACAATTATGTGTATAAATAATTACTTATACGTTATTTAATAACACCTAATTACATATTCGTTCATACAGCCATAATCATAAACTTTAGGTTATGGCAATACACATAGGTAAATTGGTTAAACAGGCTATAAAAATGCGTGGCATGAAAGTGAGTGAACTGGCTAGGCGCATTAATACTTCTAGAGAAAATATGTATGGTATTTTCAGGCGCCAAAGTATTGATACTGTTCTTTTGCAAAAATTAAGTACAGCCCTTGATGTAAACTTTTTCGAACACTACCAACCCAATGCTATTGAAAATTCTAAACTGAGCGAGCCGCTTATTCCGTATAAAAGCAAAAAATCAAAAACTTCTAGTGCTAATACCGGCTCAGACATACAAATGCAATTACAAGTTTTACAAAATGAAATGGCGGCTCTAAAGAAAGAGTTGGTTTTAAAAGATAAAATTATTGCTTTGTTGGAGAGGAAAAATACCTAGAATGAAAAGTAAAATTTTATGTGCGTGAAAGTATTCTTTCCAGCTCTGAACATAAGTATATTGGTAATGATAATAGGTTATACACAAGCTCTTCATTTTTATTAGCTGCCTGTACTTTTACTTTTGCATTCATTGTATTGGGTAGTTCCGTATTGAATCGAATTCCCATTTTTAATTTTTTCTCAAATAAATAAACATGTAAAGATTTTAATGTGTTTCCCTTTCCTGCTTTTACTTCAATGGGATAAATGGTGTTATGGTGTTGGTACAAAAAATCTATTTCAGCATTTGAATTTTTTTCTTCTCTTGTCCAATAATACAAAGTAGGATCAAGATAGGGTTTTGTATTTGCTAATAATTCTTGGCCAATAAATTGTTCTGCCAATGTGCCTTCATGAGCCGTTAATAAATTTTCGATATCAACTAATTGAATACCCGACAAATGATTTGCCAAACCAATATCCATAAACAAAGGTTTGTAAATTTCATCCTTAACATGATTTGATAATGGAATTTTACCGGCTTGAGTATGTTTTATTAGATGTACAATTCTACTGTATTCTAGTTTCTTAATAGCCTCTTTTAAATTTGTTGATCTCGAATCTCTATCAATATTGCTATATTTTATTTTTTTGCCGATGTTATTACCACAATATCGCAAAACTTTTAAGAGATTTTCTAATTGGGTTTTGGTTCCGTATTTCGCAAAATCATATTGAAATGAAGTGATGATACTGCTTTGAATTCGTTCTACATCCGAGTAATCATTTTTATTTTCAATATAGGTTTTTACAACTTCGGGCATTCCTCCAATAAAGAAATAAGTTCTTACATATTTTAATAGTTGCTTATGGATTGTTTCACTAAATAATTTTTTAAAATTGAAAGCTTCAATATAATTGACAACAGCCTCTTCTCCAATAGCCCATAGAAATTCTTTAAAACTCATGGGATACATATAACAAAACTCTACCCTGCCAACAGGCATTGAATAATTCATTTCATTGAGAGTATGATCAAGTAATGATCCTGCAGCAATTACATGAAGGTTCGGCATTTTTTCTTTAAAATAGCGCAAGGCCAAAATTGCTTCGGGGCAGGTTTGAATTTCGTCAATAAACAATAAAGTTTTTTCCGGTATTATTTTTTGATTAAATAAAACGGAAAGTTCACTTACAATGTTTAATACATCGGAATCATGAAAAAGTTTCTTACAATCAGGACGCTCTTCAAGGTTTAACTTAATGTAATTTTCAAATTCAGCTACGGCAAATTCTTCAATAGCATAAGTTTTTCCAACCTGTCTTGCACCTCTTACAATCAATGGCTTTCTATTAGCCCTCTTCTTCCAATCCTTTAATACTTGTATTATCTGTCGGTTCATGCTAAAACACCATTGGATTCTATCATATTATATGCTAATATACAATAGTGTTTTGGCAAAAACAAGAATTATAGCATTTATAGAGCAAACCGCTTGCTCCTAAAAAAAGTGAGGGTTGAAAATAAAATTCCACTCTGGTTGTTTGGCTTCCTTTATTAGTGCTAATATACTCCTATGATAGTTTTATAAAACACCAAAATCCAATACTGTTTTTTCAACAAAACTAATAGCATATTATAATCTATTTTACAGTAAAAAATCGTAACTTTGTTTTTTACGCAAATAACCTAAATAATAGATATTGCTATGGCTCACGAAGGAGAAAAAATTCTAAATATTAATATTGAAGATGAAATGAAAACAGCCTACATCGATTACTCGATGTCGGTTATTGTTTCTCGTGCTTTACCTGATGTACGTGACGGTTTAAAACCCGTTCACAGACGTATTTTGTATGGTATGCTCGATTTAGGCATGCTTTCTAATCGTCCCTATAAAAAATCGGCAAGAATTGTTGGAGAGGTATTGGGTAAGTATCACCCACACGGAGATACTGCCGTGTATGATGCCATGGTTCGTATGGCTCAGCCTTGGTCACTACGTTATCCATTAATTGATGGACAAGGTAACTTTGGTTCATTAGATGGAGATAGCCCTGCAGCTATGCGTTATACAGAGGCAAGATTGAAAAAAATTGCTGAGGAGGTTTTAAGAGATTTAGATAAAGACACTGTTGATTTTCAACTCAACTTTGATGATTCTCTTCAAGAGCCAAAAGTATTACCTACACGTATCCCCAATTTATTGGTAAATGGAGCCTCTGGTATTGCGGTGGGTATGGCAACCAACATGCCACCTCATAATCTTACAGAAATTGTAAATGCTACTATTGCTTACATAGAGAATAAAGAAGTTACTGTTGCTGATTTAATGAAGTTTGTTACCGCTCCTGATTTTCCTACAGGTGCTATTATTTATGGATACGAAGGCGTAAGAGAAGCTTTTGAAACCGGCAGAGGTAGAATTGTAATGCGCGCCAAAACTACCATTGAAACTACTGCCAGCGGAAAAGAACAAATCATCGTTACCGAAATGCCTTACCAGGTAAATCCTTCTATGATGATAGAAAGAACTGCCGAATTAATTAATGAGAAAAAAATTGAAGGATTAAGTAATATCAGAGACGAATCAGGCCGAGATGGAATGCGCATTGTATATGATTTAAAACGAGATGCTGTTGCCAATGTAGTCTTGAATAATTTATTCAGATATACTGCACTGCAATCTACTTTTAATGTAAACAACATTGCCTTGGTAAACGGAAGGCCGGTTATGTTGAATTTAAAAGACATGATTCATCATTTTGTTGATCATAGGCATGAAGTGATTGTTCGCAGAACACAATTTGAATTAAAAGAAGCAGAAGACAGGGCACATATTTTAGCAGGATTAATTATTGCGCTGGATAATTTAGATGCAGTAATTGAATTGATTCGCGCTTCGCGCACGCCTGATGATGCTAAAACAGGATTAATAGAGAAGTTTGCGCTTTCTGAAGTTCAAGCCAAAGCCATTCTCGATTTAAGATTGCAAAAATTAACCAGTCTTGAATCAGATAAATTACGAGAAGAATTAGCTGAAGTTTTGGCTTTAGTTGCCGACTTAAAAGACATATTGGCCAATGAGCCTAGAAGAATGGCAATCATCAAAACTGAATTAGAAGAGGTGAGAGCTAAATACGGTGATGAAAGAAGAACCGAAGTTCAATATACGGGTGATGATTTCCGTATGGAAGACATGATTGCTGATGATCACATGGCCATTACCATTTCTCACATGGGTTATATTAAACGCACACCTATTACTGAATTTAGAGAACAAAACAGAGGTGGCCGAGGATCGAAAGGAAGTGCCACAAGAGATGAAGATTTTGTAGAACGTTTGTTTATTGCCTCTAACCACAATTACATGCTTTTCTTTACAGAAAAAGGAAAATGTTTTTGGTTAAAAGTATACGAAATACCTGAAGGCAATAAAACTTCTAAAGGAAGAGCCATTCAAAACTTGATTAATCTTGAACCTGGAGATAAAGTAAAAGCATTCTTGAATGTGAAAAACTTAATAGATGCGGAATATCTCAATAACAATTTTATTATTCTTTGCACCAAACAAGGTGTGATCAAAAAAACTTCTTTAGAAGCGTATTCGCGTCCACGCCAAAATGGAATCAACGCCATTACTGTTCGTGAAGGAGATCAATTAATAGAAGCTAAACTTACAAGTGGCACAAGTGAAATATTAATGGCTGTGCGTTCCGGTAAAGCCATTCGTTTTCCTGAAACCAAAGTGAGACCAATGGGTCGTAATGCTTCTGGCGTAAGAGGGGTAAGATTAGCCAATGCCGAAGACGAAGTAATTGGCATGGTTTGTATTGAAGACAAAGAGGCCAGCATTTTAATTGTAACTGAAAAAGGATATGGAAAACGTACCAAGTATGAAGATTACCGCATGACCAACCGTGGTGGTAAAGGTGTAAAAACAGTTAGCATTACCGATAAAACAGGATTTTTAGTAGCACTCAAAGATGTTACTGATAATGATCATTTAATGATTATCAATAAATCAGGCTTAGTAATTCGCTTGTCTGTTTCTAAACTAAGATTAATGGGTAGAGCAACACAAGGTGTGAGATTGATTAAAATTACAGATGGAGATGCTATTGCTGCTGTAGAAAAAATTGACGCATCAAGATTAGGTGAAGAAGCCATAGAAGTAGAAGAAGCAACGGACTTATTAGTATCTGATGAAGAAATTCAAGCTGAACTTGCCACACAAACTCCATTGGCTGAAGAAGAAATTGAAACGGATGATGATGTTGTAGATGATGATGATTTAGGTGAAGAAGGGGCTGGGGATGAAACGGAGAAATAAAAAATGAGCTAGATTATGGCATCAAATGATATTTTGAGGTATTATTTTTTGTATGCTGCAGAATATTTATTAACTTTGCAGCCCTATTAATATTTTTTTTAATAAAATTGATTAAAAACATGTACGCAATCGTTGATATAGCCGGACAGCAATTTAAGGTTGAGCAAGGCCAGCAAATTTATGTTCACCGTTTAGAAGGTAATGAAGGTGATGCTCTTACCTTTGACAAAGTATTATTAGTTGATAACGGAGGAAAAGCAACTGTTGGGACTCCTACTGTTAAAGGAGCCAGTGTTTCAGCAAAAGTTCTTTCTCATCTTAAAGGTGATAAGGTTCTTGTTTTTAAGAAAAAGAGAAGAAAAGGTTATCAAAAAATGAATGGTCACAGACAACAGTTTACTAAAATTGAAATATCTGGCATTTCAGCTAACTAAAGAGTAATTAAAAGAAAATTTATAATCATTAATATTTCACTACAATGGCACACAAAAAAGGAGTCGGTAGTTCTAAGAACGGTAGAGAATCTCATAGTAAACGACTGGGCATAAAAATATTTGGTGGACAAGTTGCACAATCGGGTAACATTATTGTTCGTCAAAGAGGTACAAAACATAATCCTGAAGCAAATGTAGGTATGGGAAAAGATCATACGCTATTTGCATTGATTGATGGAACCGTATCTTTTAGAAAGAAAAAAGACGATAGATCTTATGTATCTGTTCTTCCTTTTGCTGCTGCTCAAGCATAAAAAATAATTTAAATGCAAAAAACAAAACCCGAACTTGAAATCAAGTTCGGGTTTTGTTTTTTATTTAGTTCTATAATTTCACCGAAACGGATTTACCAGATTCAATGGTAAAAGATTGCTCCTGTGTATAGATGGTTTCTTTGGCAGATTTTGGTCTATAAATTACTTTATATTTTCCGGGTAATAATTGAAGATTCTCTTGCAATGCATTTTCATTAAAATTATACACGCTTTCTAATATGCCATTATTGTCTTTAAGAATTTGAGAATAGCCTACAGATGCAAAAGAGATGGAAAGAATTCCGGGTAGGGGTATTTGAACAGTAGTAGTGTGACTCTGTTTTATGTCTACCCCATTAATATTTAATCGTGGTATGGATAAAACTTCAATATCATACTTACCAGTCAAATATTTTTGTGATGCTTTTATTTTTTGAATATTTAGTGTTTGGCTGTTTCCCGATTGCCTTATTATACAATCTAAATCTTTATACTCGCTCATGCTACCGGGATCAACTACTAATGATCCCTGCGGTGTATTTAATGGAATAATATTATGTTTGCCGGGAGTAAGATTTACACTATCAATTTCAACAGGAGGAATAGTGTGAGCAACAACTTTATAAGTGTTTAAGGCATCTAAATATAAAGTATCAGGATTTCCTTTTTGATTCATGGTATGCACATATCCGTATTTTTCTTTTCCTGAAACTCGATCATAAAAAATTAATGGAATATTGGTTTCTGTTGGTTTGCCATAATCATCTAATAAATTAACTTGGCAAGTAGTTTCATCTAATACTTGTGTAATAACAATTTTTAAAACCGTTTTGAAAGATTCTTCTGTAGCAGCATCATAATATTTTCCTACACATTCAAATGAACTTTTAGCATCAGCGTCTAATCCAACACCAATAATAAATGGTTTGATAAAAATTCCTTTTTTTTGTAGTTCTAATGAAACTTCACAAGGGTTACCTTCACATGATTCAATACCATCTGTAATAAGAATAACAAGATTTCTACAATTGTTACAATATTTAAAATCATTTCCTGCTTCTTTTAATGAGTTTGCGATAGGCGTTGTGCCTGTAGGCTGAATGGTTTCCATTTTACTCTTTATACGGGCCACATTGTATTTCCCAAAGGGAATTTCTAAGCGCGTATCATTGCAATCACCTGGAGGATATGGTTTTTGATGACCGTAAATTCTGAGCCCTAATTCAAGATTTTCAATATTGTTTAAACTGTCAAGCAGGTTATAAAAGAGTTTTTTTGCAATATCCATTTTTGTACCACTGTTCCACTGGCCGATCATGCTTTGTGAGGCATCAAAAATAAAGAGAATGCGGGTAGTTGGTTTTTCTTTTTTGAGTGGACTTGGTTTTTGAGAAAAGATAGGATTTGATAAAAGAAGTAAAAAAAGCAAACAAACAATTTGAAAATTTGAAAATTTGAAAATAAAGTTAGTAGTAGAAGACCGTTTTATCATTATCTCATTTGCTAATTAGCTAATTATCTCATTTTTTAATAATCACCCAATGTTTCTTCTAATTGCTTTAATGCACTTTCAGTTTGTTTTGCATCAGGAGCAACGCCATGCCATTTGTAACTATCTTCCATAAAATCTACACCTTTACCCATTATGGTTTTCATTAAAATAAGTACGGGTTTTTGTTTACCTAAACGTGTTTTAGCAAGCTTTAGTGTATCAATTACCAATTGCATATTATTTCCATCGTTTAATTCCAATACATCCCATCCAAAGGCTTGCCATTTGGCTTTTAAATCGCCAAGAGCTAACACATCATCTGTATTTCCGTCAATTTGTTTACCATTCATATCAACGGTCGAAATAATATTATCAATTTTATTGGCTGCGGCAAACATTGCGGCTTCCCATATTTGGCCTTCTTGTAATTCACCATCACCGTGTAAACTATAAACCGTATTTGTATCATGGTTTAATTTCTTTGCTAAAGCAGCTCCTAATGCAACAGATAGGCCTTGGCCTAATGAGCCGGAAGCAACACGAATACCGGGTAAATGTTCTGCTGTTGCAGGATGGCCTTGTAAACGGCTATTTATTTTTCGAAATGTAGCTAATTCTTTTACCTCAAAATAACCACTACGCGCTAATACACTGTAAAAAACAGGAGAAATATGACCGTTTGAAAGAAAGAATACATCTTCTCCTTTCCCGTCCATCTGAAAATTTCCGGGATTGTGTTGCATTATCTCAAAATACAATGCAACTAGAAATTCTGTACACCCTAATGATCCTCCCGGGTGGCCACTTTCCACAGCATTTACCATTCTAACAATATCACGTCTTACTTGTGAAGTGATTTTTTTTAAGTCGGTTGTTTTTGAAGTTTCAGTTGCTACAAGCATATATTTAGTTGTTGGTTGATTTTGTTATACTGCGCAGAAGATAAATTTCTGCATTATTTTTTTGTCCAAAGTCAGAAGTACTTCCGTCTTCGGCCTTCCGACTTCTAGCCTTGTGATTAACCATGTAATACTTTATCCCTTTTTAGTATTTTGTTCAAATAATATTGATAGACTTTAAATATAACAGAAAAATGTTTTACTTCTTATAAAAATGCATTTCTTGAATATATTGGTAAACAGAATCAGTAAGCATATATCTTACATCTTTTTTTTCTTTAATGGCATTGCGTATAAAGCTTGCAGATATTTCTACTAATGGAGCATTAATCATTTTTACATTTTCATGATTTCTTAAAATTCCCCCATCTGATTTAGGTCTTGGGTAAACATAAATGGAATAATGATTCAAAATGTATTCATAGTTTTTCCATTTGTGAAAGCTTTCTAAATTATCAGATCCCATAATAAGAGCAAACTTTTTTTTAGGATACTTATCTTTTAAATAGGCCAATGTGTCTGCGGTATACGATGGCTGTGGCATGCTAAATTCTATAGTAGATGCTTTTAGTTTATTGTTGTATTCTATTGCAATGCGCACCAATTGCAAACGATGATTATCGTTCAATAAAGTTTCCTTTGCTTTATGCGGATTATGCGGACTTATAACAAACCATACTTCTTTTAAATCAGTAAATTCAACCATGTAATTGGCAATAATAAGATGCCCAACATGAATGGGATTAAAAGATCCAAAAAATAAGCCAATCATTTGTGTATAAAATCGATTTTATTAAACATAAGACACTAATTGCACGAATTAACACAAATGAAGGAAATAGATTACCTATGTGTTTTCGTGATAATTTGTGAAATTCGTGTCTCAATATTTTTATAGGAAAACTATAATTTAAAACACGAAGGTAAGAAGAGATTGTAAATTGTTGATTGTAAATTGTAAATTTGCTCAAAAATAAAATATGTATACATCCTATAAGGAATATTTACAAAAGGAGTTAAGCGGTATTAAAGAAGCCGGCTTATATAAGCAAGAGCGTATTATTACCAGTGCACAAGGAGCAGAAATAAAAGTAAGTAGCGGACAAACTGTATTAAATTTTTGTGCTAATAATTATTTAGGGCTTTCATCTCATCCCAAAGTAATTGCTGCGGCACAAAAAGAAATGGATACACATGGCTATGGTATGTCTTCAGTACGATTTATTTGCGGTACACAGGATATTCACAAAAAATTAGAACAAACTATTTCCTCGTTTCTTAAAACAGAAGACACCATTTTATATGCTGCATGCTTTGATGCCAATGGAGGGGTTTTTGAACCTTTATTGGGAGAAGAGGATGCATTGATTTCTGATGAATTAAACCATGCTTCAATTATTGATGGAGTGAGGCTTTGCAAAGCACAGCGCTCTCGATATAAGCATGGTAATATGACCGAATTGGAAAATATATTGAAAGAAACACAAAACTTGCGTCATCGTTTAATTGTTACAGATGGTGTTTTTTCAATGGATGGAGATATGGCTAAGCTTGACCAAATTTGTGATTTGGCAGATAAATACAATGCCTTGGTAATGGTTGATGATAGCCATGCAACGGGATTTATTGGCAAAACCGGAAGAGGTACTCCGGAACATTTTAATGTAATGAGTAGGGTTGATATTATAACAAGTACATTAGGCAAAGCTTTGGGGGGAGCAATGGGCGGCTTTACCAGCGGAAAAAAGGAGATAATAGAAATGTTACGTCAACGTTCTCGACCTTATTTATTTTCAAATTCTTTGGCACCGGCAGTTGTTGGAGCTGCTTTACAGGTTTTTGAACTTTTAAATGAAACCACAATTTTACGAGACAAGTTAGAAGAGAATGCTGCTTACTTTAGAAATAAAATGACTGAAGCAGGTTTTGATATTAAACCCGGAAATACACCTATTGTGCCTATCATGCTATATGATGCTAAGTTAGCACAAGAATTTGCGAATGCACTTTTAGAAGAAGGTATTTATGTAATTGGATTCTTTTTTCCTGTAGTTGCAAAAGGCCAAGCTCGTATTCGGGTACAACTTTCTGCTGCGCATACGCGCGAACATTTAAATAAAGCCATTAATGCTTTTGTGAAAGTAAATCATATTGTAAAACAATCGATGCAAAATGCATAAATCCATTCCGTTTTTGTATCCCAAAAAATAATTTATGCATCATCTGCCTCTTAGATTTATTAAGTTTTGTTTAGTTGGTTTTAGTGGATTATTTATTGATTTTTCAGTTACCTATGTTTTTAAAGAAAAAATTAAAGCCAATAAATTTTTTGCCAATTCATTGGGATTTGTTCTTGGTTCAACAAATAATTTTTTCATCAATAAACTCTGGACATTTCATGATCATAGTACTAATTATGGTGTGCAATATTCTCAGTTTTTATTGGTGTCGCTTGTAGGTCTTGGTCTAAATACGCTTATCATATATATTGTAAACCGACCATTTAATATTCAATTTTCAATAGGAAAATTTAATGTTCATATAAAAGGAATAAATTTTTATTGGGCTAAATTTATGGCTTCTTTTTTAGTTGCATTTTGGAATTTTGGAGCCAATAAATATTTTACTTTTCATAATAATTAAATTAATTGTCATTCGGGAAAGTGGTTTTTTATTAGTATAAAATGACGTTAAAATTAGATTGCTTCACTCGTGCCTCGTTCGCAATGACGGTAGTAAATAGCGTCATCACATTGCGAGCTATGCGAAGCAATCTGATTGTTTTCTTATTGTATAGCACTTATGTTTAAAGACAAAAATTTTCCCTTTCTACTATTTTCTATTTCTCTATTTCTGATTTTAGTTTTGCCTCCCCTTATGCAAGAGGGCATGTTTTTGGATGGTACCTTATATGCTACTATTGCAAGAAATATGGCAAAGGGATTGGGCTCTTTTTGGGCTCCTTGTTATACAGTTATTAATGATAAAATATTTTATGGCCATCCACCCATGGCAATGGCTATGGAAGCGCTATTGTTTAAATGTTTTGGCGATCATTTGTTTGTAGAAAGAATGTATTCTTTTTTAATGGGTATAATAAGTATGTTTCTCATTATTAAAATATGGAAGGTTGTTCATAAAGATTCACAGCCAGAGCTAAAACTATTTTGGTTACCGGTTTTATTATGGGCTGCTATTCCTGTTGTTTCATGGTCATATGCAAATAATATGCTTGATAATACGCAATGTTTTTTTTGCTTATTATCAAGTGTCTCATTGCTTCAATTGTTTGTATTAAAAAAGTCACTTTTATTTTATTCAATACTTGCCGCAATCTTTATTTTTTTAGCACTCATAACTAAAGGTCCACTTGGTTTATTTCCTATTGCAATTCCATTTGTTTATTGGATTTCAATTAAAAATGCGGAGTTGGCAAAAGTAGCAATGAGTTTCTTTATTATACTCTTGCTACTTGCTATAATCTCATTTACTTTAATGAATGTTGAAGAGTCAAAAATATTTATTCAAAAATATATTCATTTGCAATTATTTTCAAGTTTGAGTGGCAGTTTAAAAGAAGAAAGTCGTTTTTTTATTCTTCAGAAATTAGGAAAAGAATTATTGCCGATAATGATCATTAGTTTGATTGTGATGGGGATTTATAAAATAAAAAATAAATCAATTCGTGTTTTAAACAAGATAAATAGACAATGGCTATTTTTCTTTTTATTCTTAGCTATTGCCTCTTCATTTCCCATTATGGTTAGCAATAAGCAAATGGGATTTTATTTGATACCATCCATGCCCTATTACGCTTTAGCTTTTTCACTTATTCTCTTACCTGTTATTAAAGAATGGATGGATAAAATAAATATTGAAGCAAAATATTATAAGGTGATTAGATTAAGTAGTGTTGGCTTTTTTGCTATCACAATAGGATTTTCAATTTTAAAGTACGGAAAAATAGGAAGAGAAGTTGAGAAGATTAAAGACATAAAAATAATTGGCAGTATTGTAGGTGCAGATCAAATAGTAGGAGAGTGCCCTGAGCTCTATCAAAACTGGGGTGTTCAGGCTTATTTTGGAAGGTATTATAATATTAGTCTTGATAAGCGAAATACCAATAGAAAATATATAGTGCTTTCAAAAACCTGTAGTGTTAAAGATATTGAGAAGTATCAGAAAATGGCTCTTGATACAAAGGAGTTAGACCTGTATGAACTTAAATAAGATTCATGGATTGCTTAAACCTCTACGAGGTATTAATATAGATTATTTATTTCCCCTACAATAATATATGACCTACGGTCAATCATTTAAAAATACGCCATAGGCGTTAAAGTATTGTAGAAAGTCTTTATCAAATACATTCATACCGCGTAGCGGTTTAAGCCTGATGATGTTCATGAATTTAATTGGATCTGAAGTAGTTCTTTTTCTTTCTTAAAAAAATCTCGAGAAAAATTATTTTCTATTTTTTGAATATTAAATAATTGGTTTTTTAAAAAAGCTTGGTGCTGATCTGAAGATGTATTAAAGGGCTTGTGCGCAATGGCTTTTTTTATTTTTTCTATTTCATCCATTAAATAAAAACAATCTTCTTGAATAAAAGTATTCTTTAATTTTTCCCAAATGTATGCTATTGCTTGGTTATTGGGATGAACCATGTCATCGGCATAAAAACGGTAATCGCGTAAATCGTCCATTAAAATTTCATAAGCAGGGAAATAAGAAGCGGATTTTTCTTTTTGCATTAATTCATGCAAGGCTACAAACAATATGCTTTTACTTGTTTGATTTTCTGTAAAACCATCACGCAAATGGCGTACAGGGCTAATGGTGAAAATTACTTGAATTTGATGGTTGATTTTTTTGAGGTATAAGATTGCGTTTTGTAAAGCATTTATAATATCATGTGTAGATAATAACTGTTTTTCAAAAGCAGTAGATGGTAGTTTATGGCAATTACCAACTATACTATCTTTTGCTTTGTGTTTATATACCCAAGCACTTCCTAAAGTGATAAAAATATGAGAAGCTTTTTTTATTGCTTGATGCCAGTTTTCAATAGATTGGTTGATGTTTTGTAAGACAATATTTTTATCAGTTCCAGAAAATAAACCATGATGGTCTAAGCTTATCCAGTTTTCATTTACCAATAATAATTCATCTTCGGTATAAAATTTATTTTCAACAATTCTTTCAATTGATTTTGCAATAGAAATGGGATTGTAAATAATGCCGAAGGGGTTGCTAAGTGAACTGAATTTATAATAAGAAAATTTTTGCTGAATGTTTTCTGAAAAACATGAACCTATTAATAGAATAGAAGAACTGTAATTAATTTTCTTTTCGAAAAGAGGAACTATAATTTCTGTACGAAAAACATGCATTTCTAATAACAAATAACGAACAACTAATAACCAATAACTAAATATCTACTTCCATTCTCAACATGTGGCTGGCAAAATTTTTACCAAGCGTATCCATTCGTAAGGAGCGTGATCCTCCGCCATCAAGTGCTTGCTGGCAAACAAAATTTAACCCTTCAATAGCAGGCCATTCATGGCGAATAACTTCTCCTTTTATTAATCCTTTAAAATGTTCTTTTACTTTTTCAGGAGTTAGTTGTTGCTTGAGTAATTCATAATGTTCCGGCTTTTTAGCAAGTACACCAATATTACAAACATCATTTTTATCTCCGGAGCGAGTGAAGGCTATTTCGAGAAGTTGTTTTTTCATTTCTATTTATAATGATTAATTAAAATAAATATTAGTGCAATCAATATTGTTACAATCAATCCGATAAAGAAGTTTCTTTTCCATTTATTAGGATCTTCATCTTTGGAATAGAATAATAGATCTGATAATAACTCGGGTAAATCTTCTTTCATAATCTTTCGTATTCAAAAATTGTACAGTGGCTTCGAGAACCTCAGCCACCATATCCCACAATTTTTCAATTTTTAATCTTCCAATTTTACAATCATTTCAAGTTTGCAAAATCCCCACACTAAATTGTTTTTCAATTGGTGCATGATTAGCCGCTTCAATTCCCATCGAAATGGCTTTACGCGTTTCTAATGGATCAATAATATCATCAATCCATAAACGAGCTGCTGCATAATAAGGCGATGTTTGTCTATCGTATCTTTCTTTTATGGAATCATACATGGCTTTTTCTTCTTCTGCACTTAATTTTTTGTTTCCTACTTGTGTTTGCATAATTACTTTCGCAGCTTGTGTGCCGCCCATAACAGCAAGCTCAGCACTTGGCCATGAAAATATTAATCTAGGGTCATACGCTTTTCCACACATGGCATAATTACCGGCTCCGTATGAATTACCAATAAAAATAGTAAACTTAGGAACAACAGAATTGGAAACGGCATTCACCATTTTGGCACCATCTTTTATAATGCCACCATGTTCCGATTTTGAACCTACCATAAATCCGGTTACATCTTGCAAAAATACCAATGGAATTTTTTTCTGATTGCAGTTCATAATAAAGCGTGAAGCTTTATCTGCCGAGTCAGAATAAATAACACCACCAAATTGCATTTCGCCTTTTTTGCTTTTTACCACTTTGCGTTGGTTGGCAACAATGCCCACTGCCCAACCATCAATACGAGCCAATCCGCAAATAATACTCTTTCCAAAACCTTCTTTGTATTCTTCTAATTCTGAATTATCAACCAAACGTTTTATTACTTCGTACATGTCGTATTGGTCGGTACGCATTTTTGGAATAATGCCATACAACTCACTTTCGTCAAATTTTGGATCTTGCGTTTTTGCTCTTGAAAAACCTGCTTTAGGATTTTCGCCAATTTTATCAATAATATTTTTTATGCGATCTAAGCAGTCTTTATCGTTTTTGCATTTGTAGTCTGTAACACCCGAAATTTCACATTGTGTAGTGGCGCCACCTAAGGTTTCATTGTCGATATTTTCTCCAATGGCAGCTTTAACTAAATAAGAACCTGCAAGAAAAATAGAGCCTGTTCCTTCTACAATCATGGCTTCATCACTCATAATGGGTAAATATGCTCCACCGGCAACACAGCTTCCCATAATGGCAGAAATTTGTATTATTCCCGAAGAAGACATAATCGCATTGTTTCTGAAAATTCTTCCGAAATGTTCTTTATCCGGAAAAATTTCATCTTGCATGGGTAAATATACTCCTGCGCTATCAACCAAATAAATAATAGGCAAGCGATTTTCCATTGCAATTTCCTGGGCACGTAAATTCTTTTTACCTGTTATGGGAAACCAAGCTCCGGCTTTTACTGTTGCATCATTGGCAACAATCACACATAATCTATCTTTAATATACCCTAAGCCTGTAACCACTCCCCCAGAAGGACAACCTCCATGTTCGGCATACATTTCATCACCGGCAAAAGTTCCAATTTCTAAAAAATGAGAATTTTTATCTATTAAATATGCTACACGTTCACGTGCAGTCATTTTTCCTTTTTCGTGATGCTTTGCTATTTTATCTTTTCCTCCACCTAAATAAACGGCTTCACGTTTTTGCTTGAGTTTAGTGAGCAATTGTTTATTGGCATCTTCATTTTTATTGAATTCAAGCTCGCTTTTCTTTTCTTTGGTTTCAGTCATATTTATGAGTTAAAATCGAGCTGCAATATACATACTTTTCAGTATTTTATTATATATCAATTTTATCTATATTTACCCAAACTACTATAAAATAATTGAGGGTCTAATTCTAAAAATGATGAGAAAAATTTATCTATTAATTATTATTTCTGTATTTACAAAAAATACATTTGCTCAAGTCGATACCACTTTTAGTGAAACTGTAACTGCTGCAAAGGCCGCACAATGGTTGAAAGATCTAAAGCTATCACAAGATACGGGTAGAATTGGTTTGTTTCAAGGAGCTATGGGTCCACTTGGACTAGGGAATACTGCCATTAATATAGTTGATACCACTAGTGTTTTGTATTTATATTCTGATTCTTTATTATTCTCAAATGCATTAAAAGTGGCTTCAATCAATATGAAAAACTATTTTGTAATAGCCCGTCAATTAGGGGGCTATATTATGCGTTCTCCTGAAAGCTTTAGCTGGGGAATGATAGAGCCTGATTCCGGAAAATATTTTTTTCAGCTATACGATACGATTATGAAATATGCCGACTTAAATAATATACATGTGTTAGGAACAATAGATGTGAAAAATGATTTTGCAATGGAATGTAATGATTCTAACACAATGTGTCCACTTTTTACTGGGTCTGCAATGTATTGGGTAAATAACGGAAAAACGGGGCCTATTTGTAATGAAGATACTGTAACGTATATCAACTTTATCAGAAAAACTGTTGAACGATATGATGGCGATGGAATAAGTGATATGCCTGGATTAATAAATCCAATAAGGGTTTGGGAATTTGCAAATGAACCCTGGTATCAGGGCTGTACAAATTATACAGCTATAGATTATTTAAGAGATATTAGAATAACAGCTACTGCAATTAAATCAGCTTGTAGTGAATGTAGTATTCTTAATGGGGGGTGGGATCATGAAACGGATTCTATGTATTGGGATTCAGTTTTTACTTATGGTCAAAATTATATTGACATAGCAAACATTCATGTGAATGAACCAAGAACTGAACCGTTTGATTTTGATAATGATATGGGAATTCAAACTCGTATGATTGATAGAAAAAGAGATTCTTTAGGAATAAATTGGAATACGTGGGTTACAGAGTGGGGTATATATCATGGAAGCCCGACTAGTGGTATAAATAGTTTTTATCTTCCGCTCCCTTATGTTAGCGAAGAAGAACAAGCAGCCAACTATGCTAAGTTTTATGCTTGGGGACTTTCTGAAAATATTTCTATGTTCTTTTACGATGAGCAAGGAGATTCAATAAGTGGCATAGGTTCTTCTTCTCTATTGGAGAAAGGGTCTGGTTACAGGCATCTTAAATTATCCGTTTATACTTTAAAATTATTAGAATCTAAGTTTCGAGAAATAGATTCTGCCTCTGCAGAAAGTTTTTCAACCGATTCTGCTTTTCAATATGGAAATATTCGGATATGGAAAGATGGAGACCCTACTGAAGTATTATGGGGCTTGGATTCGTTACCGTGGTATTTAACAGGACCAAAAATTGTTACCGATATTTATGGCAATATGGATACACTTGATGTTGCACTTATACCGCTTCCTCTTTCAAGCAATCCTATTATTATTGAGGAGTATTCTCCTATCAGCAATATTAATTATCCTGAATCGTTAATTTTCAAACTTTATCCTAATCCTACAGAAAATAAAGTAACAATTCAGTTTGATCGGTCATTAAATAATTATTCTCTAAAAATTTATAATTCTATGCTTCAATTAATGATAGAAAAAAATAATGGCATAAATGAAATAGATGTTTCTGCATTAAATGCAGGCATTTACTTTGTTGATATTATCCAAAATAAAAAACATAATTTCCGGAAATTGGTAATTCATGCTTCAAATTAGAATAAGAATATAGGCATATTTGATACAATCGTTTAACTTTGAACTTACAAACTTTAAACATTGAAAAAACAGGATGTCAATCATAATCAAAAATGCTCAAATTATCTCAGCTACCGATAACTTTACCGGAGATATTTTTATCGAAGGTGAAACCATTTCTGCCATTGGAAAAAACTTAAATGCAAAAGCTGAAAAAATAATCGATGCTAAAGGCCTAATGGTTTTCCCTGGAGGCATTGACCCGCATGTGCATTTGGATATGCCTTTTATGGGTACTTATTCAAGCGATAATTATGAAACAGGAACCCGTGCTGCTCTGTTTGGTGGAACAACTATGGTAATTGATTTTGTGTTGCAAACACAAGGCAAATCTTTACGTTCGGCATTGGATGAATGGAACGGTCGCTCAAAAGGCAATGCCCTTTGTGATTATTCATACCACATGGCTGTAACCGATTTTAATGAGCATACTCAAAAAGAAATAAAGGACATTATTGAGAAAGATGGCATCACTTCTTTTAAAACTTTTATGGCATATAAAGGAGCTTTGATGGTTGACGATCGCCAAATGGTTGGCTTGATGAACGAAGTAAAAAAATACGGAGGTTTTGTTACAACACATGCTACCAATGGTGATATGATAGATTATTTAGTGGCTAAACACAAAGCAGAAGGAAAACTTTCTCCACTTTACCATTACTTATCACAACCTGAAATCACAGAAGCAGAAGCATCAGGTCGATTTACGGATTTACTCAATCAAACGGGATCAAAAAAAGGTTATATCGTACACATGACATGCGAGGGTGCACTCAATCGCATACGTGAAGCTACTTTCCGCAATCAACAAGTGTATGCTGAAACCTGCATTCAATATTTAGTGATTGACGCTTCTTTATACGATAAAGGATTTGAATCTGCCAAATGGGTAATGAGTCCGCCATTGAGAGAAAAGAAAGACCAAGAAGCATTATGGGCAGGTATTAATCAAGGTTTGGTTCAGTTAGTAGCAACAGATCATTGTCCTTTTATGTGGAAACAAAAATTAATGGGCGAAAATGATTTTTCAAAAATCCCTAATGGCCATCCTGCAATTGAACACCGTATGGAATTATTGTTTTCAGAAGGGGTAAACAAAGGCCGCATCAGCGCAAATAAATTTGTTGAAGTAACATCAACCAATGCTGCAAAAATATTTGGTATGTTTCCTAAAAAAGGAAGTATTGCTCCGGGTGCCGATGCGGATCTGGTAATTTTTGACCCAAAAGAAAAACATATCGTTTCTGCTAAAACGCATCACATGAATGTGGATTATTCGGGCTATGAAGGTTGGGAACTAACAGGAAAAGTGAAAACTGTTTTACACAGAGGAAAAGTCGTGATTGAAAATAATCATTGCTTTGTAAATAAAGGATATGGAGAGTTTGTGAAGAGAAGCGCTAATTGATTTAATTTGGATTAAATAACTCGATATAATAATTTTGATAAAATAATAATCTAATACCCCAAACCCATGACAAAAAAAATAATTACCATTTTTCTATTTGTAACAATTTGTAACTTTCCTTGTACTCTTTATTCACAAATTAATATTAAGGTTCCTTCTAACATAAAATTACCTGCTAAAAAAAAATCAACAGACAAGAATACTAATTCAAATTCTGAATCTAATTCAAATACAAGCAGTAGCGGAAATACAATGGATGCTTCTGGAGACAAACAAAAAATTCAAGAATTTTATCAAAAAATAAAAGATTATAAACAAGCTATAGACTATTTTGACAATGCTTTTGAAGAGGCCGGTAGCAATGCTTGGATCAACCAGTATAATCAAAATTTAGGTGATAAATATCTTGTTCAGCTAAAAACTATAGATAGCATTTGTAAAAACGAATATCCTGGTTTAAAAAATAATCCAAGCTCAGACTATTATTGCAAACCTGAATTAATTTGCGGAACAGCATCTGCGGCACCTTCAATTGTTTCTAATTCAATCAAAAAATCAATGGATAAAGATTTAGATTTTTATTTAGGACTTATAGACGATGCAATAAAAGGTCTCAGTCATGAAGGTTGGTTATCTCCCAGTGGTAACATAGCATATAACCTAATATATGACCTGCCCAAAGGTAAAGCGGACATTACCAAAAATCTTGAACCAAAGTATACTGCTGCAGGCAAAACAATCCCTGCTAATTTTTTTGATCCACTTGATAAAAAGTTAGATGAGCTCTGGGAAAAGGTTGATCAAACGGCTCCTAACTATTCCTTTCCTTCCGGATTATCCCATGATGAAAAAGCAGAAAGTATTGCTAAAAAACAATTAAAAGGAATAGAAAAAATAATAAAAACTGCCATGCTATATCCTGATTATTCTATTTCCAAAAATGAACTTGGTGTTCCATTAAGTAGGTACCATACAGGAATTATACTTTATAAAATGCCGGGGGATAAATGGTGCCGATATAGAGAATTCACATATTCTGAAGAATATGTAGGTGGGGGTTCTTATCAACAAAGTAGCACCGTTCATTTTAGTGAGGCTATACGGTTTCAAAAATGTGAGTAACATAAATACGCCACAGAAAGAATAAATTTTCTCTCATAAATGAAAAACATTTTAATCATAGGTGCAGGAAGATCCTCTTCATATTTAATAAAATATTTATTAAATCATGCTGCCAAAGAACAATGGAAAATAAAAGTAGGGGATATTTCTTTAGAAAATGCAAAACAAAAAATTGCGAATCACCCCAATGCAGAAGCTGTTTTATTTGATTCAAATAATCAAGCGTTGAGAGAAGCTTCTATTCAACAAGCAGATCTTATCATCTCAATGCTTCCTGCACACATGCATGTTACCATTGCAAAAGATTGTTTAAAGTTTAAGAAAAATTTTATTACAGCTTCGTATGTGTCTAAAGAAATGCAAGAAATGCAGGCTGAAGTAAAAAATGCGGGAATTATTTTTCTAAATGAAATTGGTGTTGATCCGGGTATTGATCACATGAGCGCGATGAAAATAATTGATGAATTACGTGATAAAGAAATTCAATTAGAAGGTTTTGAAACTTTTACCGGAGGATTAATTGCTCCTAAAAGTGATGATAATCCCTGGCATTATAAATTTACTTGGAATCCGAGAAATGTAGTACTGGCCGGACAAGGAGGCGTTAAATTTTTGCACCAGGGAGAGTATAAATATATTCCGTATCATAAGGTTTTTAGCAGAATAGAAATTTTACATGTTGATGAATACGGAGAATTTGAGGGCTATGCCAATCGCGACTCATTAAAATATCGCGAGTTATATGGTTTGCAAAATATCAAAACCATGTATCGTGGTACGCTTCGCAAACCAGGCTTTTGTAAAGCTTGGGATATTTTGGTACAACTAGGTATGACGGATGATTCCTTTGTTATGGAAAATACTGAGCACATGACCTACAAAGATTTTACCAATTCATTTCTCATTTATAGAAAAAATGATTCTGTTGATTTAAAACTGGCTTACCATTGTGGAATACGATTAGATTCTCCAACCATGGAGCGTTTGCGATGGTTAGGAATTTTTGATGATACCAACGTGGGCATACCCAATGCCACACCAGCTCAAATATTACAGCGAATAATGGAGCAAAAATTAGGGCTTAAGCCGGAAGACCATGACATGATTGTAATGCTTCATAAATTTGATTTTACTTTAAACGGAAAAAGAAAACAAATTCAATCTTCACTTTGTGTTGAAGGAGATGATCCTGTTTATACAGCCATGGCTAAAACCGTAGGTTTACCTGTTGCAATAGCAGCTAAATTAATTTTACAAAATCAAATTTCTATTAAAGGCGTTGTTATTCCTATTCATAAGGAAATTTATGAACCGGTTTTAAAAGAATTAGAAAATTTTGGGATACATTTAAAGGAAAAGGAAATAGATGTTAATGAATAAAATATTATTGTAACCTTGTTTAATGTACTACTGCTATTCTTTTAGTTAATATTTCAACTTCTGTTTTAACCACTAATAAATAAATACCATTGGGTAATTTAGCAACTGAAAGTTGCGTTGTATTTCCTATAATAGCATTTTGATATACCATTTTTCCGACTACATCAAACAGCGTAATTGTGCTGGAATTATTTTGAGATGATTGAAATTCGATATTTACAATACCATTGCTTGGATTAGGATAAACAACTAAGCTATTTGTTTCTTTAAGTTGCTCTGAATAAATAGCTGATGAACCATTAATACAAGCGTTTTTAATGAAGAAAATTTCACCATCATAGTCTCCAATAAAGGCATCTATATCTCCATCATTATCTATATCAACAAATGTAGGTGCGCTGAAGTGGCCAACATCAACTCCATCCAAAAGATTAAGACTACCGCTTTGTAGACTAAACACTGGACTTGAGGAATTGCCCGTATTTTTGTAATAAAAAATTCCACCATCATTTTCTCCAATAAAAGCATCTATATCTCCATCATTATCTATATCAACAAAGGTAGGTGCGCTTTCAGTGCCAACATCAATCCCATTAAAAGGATTAAGACTACCGCTTTGTAGACTAAACACCGGGCTTGAGGAATTGCCCGTATTTTTGTAATAATTAATGTTCCCATCCGTTTTTCCTATAAAGGCATCTATATCTCCATCATTATCTATATCAACAAACGTAGGTGCGATATCATCTCCAACATCAAATCCATCAAAAGGATTATTGCTACCACTTTGTAAACTAAACACCGGGCTTGAGGAATTGCCCGTATTTTTGTAATAATTAATGTTCCCATCTGATTTTCCTATAAAGGCATCTATATCTCCATCATTATCTATATCAACAAATGTAGGTGCGCTTTCAGTGCCAACATCAATCCCATTAAAAGGATTACTGCTGCCGGCTTGTGGGCTATACACAGGGCTTGTAGAACTGCCCATGTTTTTGTAATAATTAATTACACCTAATGATTCTCCAATAAAGACATCCAAATCCCCATCATTATCTATATCAACAAACGTAGGTGCGCTATCATCTCCAACATCAACTCCATCAAAAGGATTATTGCTAGGGCTTTGTGAGCTGAACACAGGGCTTGTATAACTGCCCGTATTTTTGTAATAATTAATTATCCCCTCAAATTCTCCTTCTCCAATAAAGGCATCCATATCTCCATCATTATCTATATCAACAAAAGTAGGTGCGCTGTATTGGCTAACATCAACTCCATCAAAAGGATTACTGCTGCCGGCTTGTAGGCTATACACAGGGCTTGTAGAAATGCCCGTATTTTTGTAATAATTAATTACACCATCATTTTCTCCAATAAAAGCATCCATATCTCCATCATTATCTATATCAACAAATGTAGGTGCGCTGTATTGGCCAACATCAACTCCATTAAAGGAATTATTGCTACCATTTTGTTGGCTGAACACAGGGCTTACAAAACTGCCCGTATTTTTGTAATAAAAAATTCCACCATAATTTTCTCCAATAAAGGCATCCATATCTCCATCATTATCTATATCAACAAAAATAGGTGCGCTGGCGTATCCAACATCAACTCCATCAAAAGGATTACCACTACTGTTTTGTAAGCTGAACACCGGGCTTGTATAACTGCCCGTGTTTTTGTAATAATAAATTCCACCATCATATTCTCCAATAAAGGCATCCATATCCCCATCATTATCAATATCAACAAATGTAGGTGCGCTGATGTCGCCAACATCAACCCCATCAAAAGGATTGCCGCTACCGATTTGTCGGCTGAACACAGGACTTGTAGAACTGCCCGTGTTTTTGTAATAATTAATTACACCATTATCATCTCCAATAAAGACATCCATATCTCCATCATTATCTATATCAACAAAAGTAGGATGCGTAAATAAGAGAAAACTTGTGACATTTTGTAATGAAGTATCAGAAATTTCAAATTCACATTGGCTATAAGATTTAGTAGTAAATACTAAAAATGGAATAAATAGAAAAGATAAAATATGTTTCATAATGTTTCATATTTGATTTGGGTTTTGATTTTAATCATTAATTAATTATTCTTTATTTAGTTACGGCAAAATGCCGTGTAATAATTGGCACTAGGCAGAGCCTAGCACCTGCTGGTATAGGTATTTTAGGCAATTAAAATCTATTTTCTGTTAAATAATCCCTTTATCTCTTTTAGTACCACACTTTTAGTGGGTTGCTTCAATAACCCACTTTTATTAGTTTAAACTTGTCGTAGTAAAAGTATTTGATATATTCATTTTCCGTTGGATGCTTAGAATTATAATAAACTATGGCCCCAATTATACCATTTTTATCGTAATAGTTTAGTGCATCTTGATCGAAACTAATAAATGCCTTGTTATCTTTTTTCTTCTTTAACCATATAAGCTCCCCTGTTAATCCTTTAGATACAATATAGGATGAGCTTTTAGAGAAATCACTTCCGTAACAGGCAAATAAATCCGTAGATTTATCTGCTCTTCGAAGATCGCTAATGTTGTTTCCATAAAAACAAATGGCTCCTCTAATATGCATTTTAACAAAATACTCATGGTATCCGGTATTGTATTTTCTATACATAAATCCATCATAATCCCTAAATCCATAAATATCTTCAACTTTGTATTTAACTTTTACGCCCTTTATTTTTACAGTTAAAAAATCTTCTCCAAAAATATTGCCCAATATTAAGTCATTCGTGTCAATTTTTTCAACTCTATTATTTATATAATCATCTTTTGTTTTAAAGATTCCTGCTTGAGCAAAAGAATCAGATAGATATAATCTCATTAATAATAGAAAACATAGCATTAGCTTAGTCATAAAAACAATTTTGAAGTAAATTAATGGTTATATATTTTATCTCAATTACCGTTTTTGACTAAAATGTTAATGCCCAAAAAGGCTCTTAAAGGTTAGAAATAATCATAATTGATTGATATACAATAAAAACTATATTTGTAAAATTTTCTTACATTAATAAAATATATTCTAATATTTGAATCTTCAATCCGACATATACTCTCAAAAACAACGCTGGAAAATTGGCTTAATTCTAGTTGCCCTATTAATTGGAGGGCTTTCACTTTCCTATACATCTAAATTGGTAAATAAATTAGCTGATGAAGAAAGAAAAAAAGTTGAACTTTGGGCCGAAGGAACCAGAATACTTGCAGACCCAACAGGTGATGCCGGTGGTTTAGGATTTATTCTGGAGGTAATAAAAAATAATGAAACGGTTCCTGTAATACTAGCAGATGAAAACAATAATATTATTTCATATAGAAATTTAGATTCTCTTCGCGCCCTCGATTCAACATATTTAAAAGCACAAATTGTTCAAATGCGCTCCGTTCATGACCCCATTGAAGTGAGTCTTGCCAATGGTAAAAAGAATTTTATCTATTATGAAAATTCCGTCATTCTAACCCAATTACGTTATTATCCATTTGTTCAACTGGCCATTATTTTTGTTTTTGTATTGGTGGCTTATTTTGCTTTTAGTAGTTCTCGCAGGGCAGAACAAAATCGCGTATGGGTGGGCATGGCAAAAGAAACGGCTCATCAATTGGGTACTCCATTATCATCTATGATGGCTTGGGTTGAAATACTAAAAATAAAAGGAATAGATCAATCTATTACTGATGAATTTGAAAAAGATCTAGAACGCTTAAGCACCATTACAGAACGTTTCTCTAAAATTGGCTCTTTGCCTCAACTTACATCCAGTGATTTAAAATTAGTTCTTGAAAAAGCGGTTCAGTATATGCAAACGCGTTCACCTAAAAAAGTAGTATATAGTTTTACTTTTATCCCGGAACAATCTATTCAAGTGGCTTTGAATATTCCTTTATTTGAATGGGCCATTGAAAATTTGTGTAAAAATGCTGTTGATGCCATGGGCGCTTCCGGGAAAATGGATGTGCTTGTTTCTTTATCAGAAAAACAAAATGAAGTAAATATTGATTTTACAGATACCGGTAAAGGGGTTCCGAAATCGAAATTCAAATCTATTTTTAATCCCGGTTATACTACTAAGAAAAAAGGCTGGGGTTTAGGTCTTACGCTTGTAAAACGAATTATTGAAGAATACCACCAAGGCAAAATTTTTGTAAAAGATTCAAAAATTGACGAAGGCACTACATTTAGAATTGTGTTGCAGCAGGCAAATAAGACTTAGTTTCAGATTCTATTTAAGTTCAAGTCCAAGAAAATGTGGCTTAATACTCTTGCACTAATACATCTGTAGGTATATGCAAATAGTGGCTGAGCTTACGAATCATATCCAAGGTAAGTTTTCTCTTTTTCTTCAAAATCTCAGAAACACGACTTTTATAGCCTATCACTTCAGAAAGGTCTTTTTGCGATAAGCCCATTTGTTCCATTCTAAATTTAATAGCCTCTATTGGATCTGGAGAATCAATTGGAAAATGTTTGTCCTCATATTTTTCAATTAAAATAGAAAGTATTTCTGCTTCATCTCCAATAGAAGTTCCTTCTTTTGCATCAAATATTTCTTCAAATCGTTTTAATGCTTTTTTATATTCCTTATCTGTTTTTAAAATAGCTAGTTTCATAATTGTAATATTAAATTGTTGTTACATCAACGTGATCGTATTCTTTATGCGTACCAATAAATTTTACAAATACCCATCCACGTTGATAATTAATTTTTACGACTAATCTGTATTTATTGCCATTTATATTAAAAACTACTCTATTGTTAGCAACAATACTAGCTTGTGGATATTCTTTCTTAACATCAACAGGAGCTTTCCAAATAACATCTTCCGATTCTTTAAACCATGCTTTTAATTGTTGTTCGCTATCGGCATGCTTTTTCCAGAAATCTCTTAAAATTGCTTTCGAAAATACTCTCATTGCATCTTATTATACGTACAAAGATAAAAAAAGTTACCAAAATGGTAAATGTCTTGCAAAAACGGAGTTTTACTAATAAAATAAATATCCATATAATCAGTTGTTTATAATCTATTTTGTTATTTCTTGTATCTTTTCGGCTTGCATTGCATTATATGTTTAAAATTAAATTTTTCATCAGCTAATTATCAAATTAGCCCATCATCAAATTAATAAAGTATGCTTTCGATCTTTCAACAAACAAATGAAAAACTAAGTCCGGAAGAACAGCAAATAAAGGCTGCTCAAAAAAATCCGGATCAGTTTAAATTGCTCTACCAGCAATACTACAAGCCTATTTTTAGGTTTGTATACCAAAGGCTAGATAGCAAAGAAGATGCTGCTGATATTACCTCACAGGTATTTTTAAAGGCATTACTCAATATTAAAAAATATGAGTTTAAAGGCTTGCCATTTTCTTCTTGGCTTTATCGAATTGCTTTAAATGAATTAAACATGAGCTTTCGTTCAGAAAAAGTGCAAAGAGCTTATAATGCAGAGCAAGAGCACTTGCAAGAAATTATTACTGAATTAAAAGAGCAAGACTCTATCGAACGTGAACAAAAATTGATGAATGCCATTGGCGATTTAGATGCCGATGATGCTCAACTCATCGAGATGCGCTATTTTGAAAAACGATCGTTTAAAGAAATAGGAGAGATACTTGAGATTACTGAAAACAATGCAAAAGTGAAAACGTATAGGGTGATTGATAAATTGAAGAAAAAATTAGCTGATTAGCTAATGAGCGGATGAGATAATGAAAGCAATAAAAAATAAAATTTAGAAAAATAATTCGGTGGCTGAGGCTCTCGAAGCCACTTTTAAAATTAAAAAAACATGAAAACGAAATTTAACATTAACCGCAAAAAAATCTCTGATGGCGAAATTGATAACTATCAGGATTACGATAAGCTCACAAAGCAATACAATAAAATGGTTAAGCCTTTTTATCAAACCAGATGGTTTTGGGGCGCAGCCGGAGCAGCATTGGTTGTAATAGTTGTAATGAATATGTTGATGCACTTGCACCATAAAAAAATAGAAATAGCAGTAGCTGCAAAAGATTCTGTATCTATAGCAAGTTTGCAACAACGTTTCATTAATCCTCCTATGCAAAATATTGATGTGCCTTTTTCATCTTATAAAATTGATGCGCAAAAAGGCGGAGAAATAAATTATAAAGGAAGTAAATTATTGATACCTCAAAATTGTTTTGCCGATAGCGCAGGAAATTTAATCAATGGAGAAGTTGAAATACGTTATAGAGAATTTCATGATGTGGTTGATTGTTTTGTAAGCGGCATTCCCATGACGTATGATTCTGCAGGAGTTCAATACACATTTGAATCGGCCGGAATGATGCAAATACAAGGCTATTTAAATAACAAACCCATTGCAATAGCTCAAGGCAAAATGATAGATGTAAAAATGAATTCTAATTACCATGGATCGGAATACAATATGTATTACTTAGATACCTTAAAAAGATGTTGGACCTATTTAGGGAAGGATAAAATGGTTCAAAGTTCAGAGTTGGGGAGTTCAAAGTTGGGTTCTAATGATGCTCCTACACAAAAAGAAACTTCAGCACCGATAGAAAAGAAATGCCCTGCTGAAGTGCAATTAGAAGTTTTGCAAGAAAAACCAAAACCCATTGAGCCTGCTAAACCTGTAAAAGCAAAAGAAGAAAATTACAGGTTTAACATTGATGTTAACACCAAAGAATTTCCCGAGCTTTCTATTTATAAGGATGTGTTGTTTGAAATAAATCCCAAACATAAAGATTTTGATCCAAAATTGTACAATGTGCAATGGGAAGATGCCTTGCTAAAAAAATTAAATGGGGACAATAATTATGAACTAACATTGGTAAAAGGAGAAATTAGAAAAGTATTTTCAGTGTATCCTGTATTTGAAGGCGAGCAATATGATGAAGCTAAAAAAGTATACGATCAAAAATACCAGGAGTATACAGTTGCACTTGATGCAAGAAAAGCTGAAGAAAAACGTTTAAAAGCAGAAGCGGAACAGCAAAAAAAAGAAGCGATAGCTAAATGGGAGGCAGATAAAAAAGCAAGAGAAGAGAAGCAAGAAGAGCAAGTAAATAATATGATAGAGCAAGGGCAACTCAATAATTCTATAATGACAGAATTTGAAATCAAAGGCTTTGGAATTTACAATTGCGATCATCCGCTTGGCAATCCTCCACAAGGAGCAGAGCTTACGCCTTGTCAGTTTACAGATCAAAATGGGGGAAATATTTTTCAAAATGATAAGAATATTTTTGTGTATCAAAATCCAATGTTGGCTGATAAAGATAGAAATGCTATGTATACCATGGGCAGAACAGTAAAATTTAATCCAAGATCTGAAAGTGTGCTTTGGTGTGCTATGCCTAATAATAAGTTAGGAGTTTATACGGCTGCTGATTTTAAGAAGATAAATCAAACTCGTGGTAGTTATACTTTTAAAATGAATGTAATTGAAGTGAAAAATCTAGAAGAAATGAAAGCTTTGCTTAAATTTTAAGGTGTCAAATTAATACTGGGCTCATAAGCTAAATATATAGTAAAATCAATTAATTTTAAAAAGGAGGTCAAAATGTTAAATCAAAAAAAAGCAACAAACAGTAAAAAACTAAAACTTGTACTTGCGTTATTAATAATTGTTATATGTATTGGTACAGAATCTTATAGTAGGGACAATAATGCAGCATTAAATCTATCTAATTTAAAACCCCTTCAAATTGATACGATTGTTATTGAACAAGCAAATGGGCTTTATTCACTTGTTATTGTTGCAGATTATATTTGCCCTAATGAATTGATAGTAGATAATAGAGAAATATTTGCTTTGATACCTCCTATGGATTTTAATAAAGTTAAAAAGGGAGAAATGTTTATTTATCAAGATGATCAAAATATTGAAACTCGTACATTGAGTGTTGTTAATAATGTTATTGAAAATTATGATGCCAGAGCCAAGCCTCTTGGAAAATGCAGGTAAATAAAGAACATGCCCTAGTATTTTTTAAAATAAAATATTAGGGCATATCTTAAAATAAAAATGATGAAAGCAACAATTACTATTTTGCTATTACTCTTAACTATGAGTTTTTGTATTGCACAAAATACCGATACAACAAAATATGGCACTTTTAAAATTGAAAAATCACTTAAATATTATCCTGTAATTTTACTGTATACATCACCTATAAAATATGGATATGATCCATTCTATTTCGATTCTTTAACTGAATCTCCTCCAAAGTATAAAGTAGGACTTCAAAAATTTTACGATCATATTGAAAGTATTATAATTGCCAATACTAGTATTCAAATTTTAAAAGATCAGTTTAAACAAGATGCATCGGTTACCATTTTTATTTATTTTGATGATAGGGGAAATATTACAAAAGTAAATTTTAGTGAAAAGGCTATCTTGAATGAAAAAATTAGTACTGCAATTGTAAATGAAATACAAAGCGAAAAAGATTGGATTCCTGCAAAAAAGAACAATCAATTTATTCCTTCATTTATTGGAGTAATTGTCGATTTTAGAATTATGTATAATCAAGCAATAAAACAATCTTTAAAGCAATAAGCCTATTTAAAGGCTTTCTAAAAATTACAATTTGAGTCCCTCTCTTTGAGAGGGATAAAGGGAGAGGAAATAAAAAATACAATTTTTAGAAAGCCGGAGGTATAATATTGTGTTGTTATGAAAATATTAAAAACCATATTACTGTTTCTTTTTACAATTAAGTTCTGTATGGCTCAAAGTGTAGATACTACCAAGTATGGTGTTTTTAAAATTGAGAAACCTCATAGAGCAATAATTGCAAGCGATACCATTTATGATTACTCGAAGAAAAATAAATATTCAAAACAAAGATATCCTAAGTGCTATTGTTCTTATGTCGATTTTTATTTAGATGAAGAAGGAAAAGTGAAAAATCCTACTCTATACAAAAGCTGGGGTAAAAAATATGATAAACTAATGCTGGATAAAGTGCAATCTAAAACCGCTTTTGGTATGAATAATCTTAAAGCAGGGAATACCTATACCGTTGAAGTTTGTATTGAGACTTATTGATAAAATAACCATTGAAGCACAATTCACAGAGGGAATAGACCCTCTGCGGCTCTCTGTTTTAAAAACTCTGTATTAAAAAAATGAGCGGAAGATACCTTTATTTCATTTTGTTAATATAAATGGATCATGTATTTTAGATTTTTAATTAATAATTCATGGAAAAGATAAAACTAAAGAAATCTTTAATAGAAATAGCGGAGAAGGTAAATGATCAAACAACTGTTGAAGATATTTATAATCAACTTGCCTTTTTATTAGATATTGAAGAAAGCGAAGAACAAGAGAGAAATGGAAAGATTTTTACCCAAAAACAAGTTGAAAAAATGTCTAAGAAATGGTTGAAGTAATTTGGACAAAAAAAGCTACTTCTCAACTTGAAAGTGCTGTTCGTTATCTTAAAAAAGAAAGAGGGTCTTTTTATGCGGAACTTGTCTTAGACAAATTATTAGCCACTACTCGCAATTTGGATAAGTTTCCTAAAATGGGTTCAATAGAGCCTTTTCTTGATCATAAAAAGTCTGAATATAGATTTTTAGTTGCTTGGAGTTATAAAATTATATATCGTGTAACCAAACAAAAAGTTGTTATTTCAAGAGTCTTTCATACATCTCAGGATCCTAATAAACTGAAGAAATTATAGTCTAATTGTGAGTTGCAGGCTTGCTCCCTCCCATTTTTTTGGGTAATTTTGTACCCTTATGGAAAAGCAACTCTTAGATGAATCACGCCAAGGCGAAGCGGTAATGATTGAAACTACCAATCACAAGCCTATTAACAAAAAACTATTTTTAGAAAGCCATGGTTGTGCCATGAACTATTCTGATAGTGAAATTGTAGCCTCTATACTTGCCAAAGAAGGTTTTGCTACTACTCAAACAGCCAGTGAAGCTGATGTTGTATTAATTAATACTTGTGCCATTCGTGATAATGCTGAACAAAGAGTAAGAAACAGGCTAAAGGAATTTCAAATTCATAAAAAAAATAATCCTGAATTGATTGTTGGTGTATTGGGCTGTATGGCCGAAAGACTCAAAACAAAATTTTTGGAAGAAGAAAAGTTGGTAGATATAGTTGTTGGTCCTGATGCTTATCGAGATTTGCCAAGATTGGTGGATACCGCTTTTGAAGGCAACAAAGCTGTAAATGTATTGCTCTCTCGGGAAGAAACCTATGCAGATATTAGCCCTGTTCGTTTAAACAGTAATGGTATTTCAGCATTTATTTCCATTATGCGTGGCTGTGATAATATGTGCGCATTTTGTGTGGTGCCTTTTACGCGTGGGCGTGAGCGTAGCCGTGATGCTGTAAGTATTGTAAATGAAGCCAAACAATTATTTGAACAAGGCTATAAAGAAGTTACTTTGCTAGGGCAAAATGTTGATTCGTATAAATATGCCGCTCCCCTCTCCCAAGGGAGAGGGGCTGGGGGTGAGGGCTTAACTCAGATGATAACTTTTGCGCAATTATTAGAAAGGGTAGCATTAGTAAGTCCACAATTGCGTGTTCGTTTTTCAACTTCTCATCCAAAAGATATGACGGATGATGTATTGCACACTATTGCTAAGTACGATAATATTTGCAATTATATTCATTTGCCGGTTCAATCCGGAAATTCTGCGGTACTCGAGAAAATGAATCGTGGCTATACGCGGGAATGGTATATGGATAGGATAAAAGCCATTCGTACCATTATCCCTGATTGTGGAATTTCATCAGATTTTATTACAGGTTTTTGTTCAGAAACAGAAGAACAACATCAAGAAACCTTATCATTGATGGAGTTTGTAAAATATGATTTTGCTTATATGTTTATGTATTCTGAGCGCCCCAATACCTTGGCTGAACGTAAATACAAAGATGATGTAGCTGAAGAAATAAAATACAGAAGATTGCAAGATATAATTGCGCTGCAAAAGGAACACTCACATCAAAACAATAAAAAAGCTGTAGGAAAAACACATCAAGTCTTAGTTGAAGGAGTATCTAAAAAATCTACAGAACATCTCTATGGCCGTAATACCCAAAATACAGTTGTGGTTTTTCCTAAAGAAAATTTTAAGCCGGGAGATTATGTTAATGTGTTGGTGACAGAATGCACCAGTGCAACACTATTAGGAATACCTTTCTCTACCGCTTCCCAAAGTGGAGAGGATAGCTCTTTATAAAAGATGGGATGAGGCATAAATAAATTTCATGATTTTCTCAAATATTTATAAAATAACAACAATTGTATTTTTAATTTTTAGTGGATGTTCTTCTATAAAAGTAGGGCATAAGCAAGAAGAACGTGATTCAAAAAAAATTGCCAATATTGAAATTCCGGCACCTCTTACAGAAGAAGAAATTGTGCATCATACTGCCTATACGTTATCCTATAATAAAGTATATAAACAAGCCAATTGGGTTGCTTATATTTTAACTGCAAATGAAACAAAATCTTTAGTTAAGCGAAGTAATAAATTTACGACCGATCCTCAAATAAAAAACACAGCAAGTGATATTGATTATAAAAAATCAGGTTATGATAGAGGGCATTTGGCCCCTGCAGGAGATATGGAATGGACAGATATTGCAATGAAAGAATCTTTTTATTATAGTAATATGAGTCCGCAAGTTCCAGCTTTTAATAGAGGTATTTGGGAAGAATTAGAAGAACAAGTAAGAGTTTGGGCTGTTGAGTATGATTCTGTTTATGTTGTTACGGGCCCTGTTTTATCAAATGGCTTAAAAACAATTGGGCCAAACAAAGTAGTTGTTCCCAATTATTTTTACAAGGCACTTCTCATCTATTCTAATAATAATTTTAATGCAATTGGCGTGATTATCCCTAATAAAGGTTCTAAAGAAAATATACAATCGTTTATTGTTTCAATTGATAGCGTTGAAGCAGTAACCCATTTAGATTTTTTTTCTGCCTTACCCAATGATATTGAAAATAAAATAGAGGCTACAATAAATTTATCTTCTTGGAATTGGAATCAAGAAAATAAATAAACCGAGCCCACTCTAAATATAAATTAAACACGAATTATACTTATATCTCAATTAATTTTCAACAAAACAGTATCGGCTTCTACAAATCCCTTTTCACTTACATAAACTTCTTCAATAACTCCATCTTCAAAAGCCTCAATAGTATTTTCCATTTTCATAGAACTAAGAATCATCAGTGTTTGACCAGCTTTAATAGTATCTCCCACTTTTATGTTAAGCTTAATTATTTCACCCGGCATGGGAGCTTTGTAGGTTCCTTTTTGTTCTGCTTCTGCAGGATCAATAAATCGATTTTGTTTTTGCAATTCTAAATTACCATAATTGGAATGCGAAACATAAAACTTATTTCGTTCAACAATACATGCAAAATGATGTACGACTCCATTTATGAGTAATTGCCAATTATTTTCAAAATGCGACAATATGCTAATAGCATATTTGTAATTTGTAATGTGTAATTCGTAATTATTCTTCTCCAAACATTTATAGGCAAGGGGCAAAGCATAATCCTTATAAGAAAACATACAAGATTGTGCTTGATAGAAATTATTTCTCCAACCCGATGGAACATGATTTAAAATTGTTGAAGAGGATTGGCGTTTTTGAAAATCGGCAACAAAGGCAGCAATTACCATATGGTTTATAGCTTCTTCATTCCATTCTTTTTTATAATTTTTAAAATGATGGTCGATAAAATGAGTATCAAAATTTCCTTTTTCAAAATCGGAATTTGAAAGAATTTGCAGTAAAAAATCTTTGTTGGTAATAGAACCCAACACATGCAATTGCTGTAAAGCATATTTCATTTTACGAATGCTTTCTTGTCGTGTAGGGGCATAAGCAATAATTTTTGCCAACATAGGATCATAAAAAATATCTATTTTGCTTCCTACTTCTATTCCGCTGTCGTAACGTAAGCCTTCAATACAGGCTTCATTCCAATTAAGAATAGTGCCTGTGCAGGGAAGAAAATGAGTTGATGGATCTTCAGCATAAATACGACATTCAATTGCATGTCCGTTTTGTTTAATAGCATCTTGTTTAAATGAAAGAGCTTGGCCTTCTGCAATACGAATTTGCAATTCTACTAAATCTAAACCCGTTACCATTTCAGTTACAGGATGTTCAACCTGTAAACGTGTATTTACTTCTAAAAAATAATAATTCAATTGCTCATCAACAATAAATTCAACTGTTCCAACACTTGTGTAATTTAATGCTTTTGCAATGGCAACAGCAGAAGCTGTCATTTGTTTTCTTACATCGTTTGTTAAAACCTTTGAAGGAGATTCTTCAATAATTTTTTGATGCCTGCGTTGTATACTACACTCTCTTTCATACAAATGGAAATAATTTCCGTGGTTATCTCCAATAATTTGTATTTCGATATGACGAACTGAAGTAAAATATTTTTCTAAAATTAAAGTGTCATCTCCAAAACTTTTTTCAGCTTCGCGCTTAGCAGCTTCAAGAGAGGATATTAAATCTTTTTCAGCATTTACTATTCTCATTCCTTTTCCTCCTCCTCCCATTGCGGCTTTCACTAAAACCGGAAAACCAATTTTCTTAGCTTCTTTAGCTAACACTTCTATGTTTTGATCGTTTCCATTATAGCCGGGCACAGCAGGAACTTCTAATTGTTGTACCAATTCTTTGGCCGCCTTTTTTGAACCCATGCCATGAATTACTTCAGCACTAGGACCCACAAAAATAATTTTTGCTTTTTTACAAGCAGCAGCAAAATCTTCATTTTCTGATAAAAATCCATATCCTGGATGTATGGCATCAGCTCGCATTTTTTGAGCTGCCTCAATTAGTTTTTCAATATTGAGATAGGATTCTGATGGAGCAGAACCTCCAATATATATTGCCTCATCTGCTTTTTTCACAAAGCGAGCATTTTTATCAGCATCAGAAAAAACGGCAATGCTAATAATACCCATTTTACGGCAAGTACGAATTATTCTTTCGGCAATTTCGCCTCTATTGGCGATAAGTAATTTTGAGATCATAATAGAGTTTAACCAAATATACTTTTTTTAGGCTAATAGAGCAATTGCAATTTTATTTTATCAATAGATAATAACATTACCTCATTGGTAGCCGGCAAAGAAAAATCCGGTTCTAATTTATGATTGCCTATTGCCGAAATTGCATCTTTAATAGCCAACCAACATGACATAGCCAACATGAATGGTGGTTCTCCAACGGCTTTGCTTTTTCTTATGGTATTATGATTGGACGCTCCTTTTAATAGTTGTACCCTAAAATCTTTTGGAATATCCTGTACATTAGGAATTTTATAGGTATCAGGAGAATGGTTTAATAAATTTCCTTTGGCATCCCATTTACATTCTTCTGTTGTGCACCAGCCTACCCCTTGTATATAGGCACCTTCAATTTGTCCAATATCAATTCGAGGATTAATAGATTCTCCTACATCATGCAAAATATCTGCTCTTACAATTTGATGATGGCCGGTAAGTGTATCCAATAAAACTTCTGTGATGGCCATTCCAAAAGCAAAATAATGATAGGGTTTTCCTTTGCCTTTTTCTCTGTCGAAATAAATATCAGGAGTTTTATAAAATCCGGTTGCACTTAAACTGGTTTGTTGTAAATAGGCAATGGAAATAGCATCCTCGAATTTTATTTTTCTTTCTTGGTGATCTTGATCGAAAAGAAAATCATTTTCAAAACGGATATGCTCATCACGTGTGGTTTTCTCTCCATCATATTTTTTTCTGAACTCATTGCCTACAACAGCAGCAATTCTTTTTTTCAAAGTATCTATTGCATTTTTAACGGCCATTCCATTTAAATCAGTTCCTGAAGAAGCAGCGGTTGCTGATGTATTAGGCACTTTAGAAGTATTAGTAGCATTTACTTTTATTCGATCTGTTGATACACCAAATTCCCATGCTGCAATTTGTTGAATTTTAGAATGGATACCTTGCCCCATTTCTGTACCTCCATGATTTACCAGAACTGTTCCATCTTTATATACATTTACCAATGCCCCTGCTTGATTAAGAAAAGATGTCGTAAATGAAATTCCAAATTTAACAGGTGTTAATGCCAATCCTTTTTTATAAAATTCATTTTTATTATTAAACTCATTTATTGCTTTTCGTCTTATTGAATATTCAGATGATTCATAAAATTGATCCCACAATAAATACAAACGATTCTGTTCTACCAATTGCCCATATGGAGTTGTATTGCGATCAGAAATTTTATAAAAATTTTTGAACCGAATTTCAGCCGCATCTTTTTTAAGATAACGAGCAATACGATCAATAATGGTTTCCATGCATGCAACACCTTGTGGTCCGCCAAATCCACGAAATGCAGTATTCGATGGCAAATTGGTTTTCCAGGCATGGCCAATAATTTTCATATTGGGAATAAAATAAGAATTGTCGGCATGCATCATGGCCCGTTCTAAAATGGCCATGCTTAAATCTGTTGCACACCCCCCGTCTGTATTTTGTTCTTCATCAATAGCAGTAATAATTCCATCATCGTCAAACCCCACTTTGTATTTAAATAAAAATGGATGTCGCTTACCGGTTATTTTTTGATCGTCATCTCTAAACAATCTTATTTTAACAGGACGATTAGTTGCTTTACAAAGCAAAGCTGCCCATGCTGCAGTATGATTGGCTTGCGTTTCTTTTCCTCCAAATGCCCCGCCCATTCTACGAATTTGCACTTCTACTTCATGTTTTGGAATATGCAATACTTCTGCAATAATGGCTTGTGTTTCGGATGGATGTTGTGTAGAACTATAAGCCGTAATTTCATTTCCCTCTCCTGGAATACACAAGCAAGTTTGTGTTTCTAAATACCAATGTTCTTGCGCCCCTGTTCTTAATTCGCCTTCAATAATATGTTTGGCTTCTTTAAAGCCCTTTTCAATATTGCCACATTCAATTTTTCGGGAAGGCTGTAGTTTGCTATTTTTTTTGATGGCTTGTTCAATAGTAAGAATGGGCTCTAAAATTTCATATTCTATTTTAATTAATTTTTCTGCTTGTCGGGCAATTGTTTCATTTTCTGCTGCAATTAAAAAAATGGCTTGCCCCACACAATTAACTGTATCGCTTGCCAAAACAGGTTCATCTTTAAAAACAGGACCCATATCATTATGGCCGGGAATATCTTTGTAGCAAAGTACAGCAAACACACCGTCTACCTTTTTCGCTTCTTCCAAATCAAATGATTTAATTTTCGCATGTGCATGCGGACTATACACAACACGTCCATGAAGCAATTGTTCTGATGTTGGGATATCATCTATATAAACAGCCTCTCCTGTTACATGTAGTGTTGCGCTTTCGTGTGGGAGCATTTGATGTAGTTTTACAATTTCTAATTACAATTTTAACCACATAGGTACATAGGTTTAAAGAATGCATAGAAAGCTAGTATTGAAAACATAGAAGAAATTCACCTTTATCTATGTCAAGCAAAGCTTCTCATTTTCTATGTATATCTATGTGGTTAAAATTTTTGTTTTTTATTGTCGAATATCCTTATTTTCAAAAATAGTTTTATTTCCGCCATTTATTCCAACAGCTATCATTTTATTGGCAAGCTGAGTTGAGGTAACCCCCATATTTGGATAAATCATAGAAATGGGTTTATAAAGAGTTCTCATAAGGCTGTATGTCCAATTGGGTTCTTTTCTTGGTGTTTCAGGATAAATATAACCGGGTCTAAAAATATGCGTGTGCTTAAATTTAAGATTGAGTAAAATGTTTTCGGCAATACCTTTTTCGCGTGCAAATAAAATGCTGCTTTTTTCAGATGAATCTGCGCCTTGTCCACTCAAAAAACAAAAAGTAGTTTCATTATTGTTTTTTCTTAAAGCATTAGCAAAGGCTCGGGTAAAATCAACCGTAATTTTTTTAAATTCAGCACTTGGAACTTGTCCGGTATACACACCTATGCAATAAAAACAAACATCTTGATTTTTTAATTGGTTTTCTATTTTAGAATAATCTAAATAATTATCGTGAATAATTTCAAATAATTTTGGATGTTTAATTCCAATAGATTTTCTGGTTATTGATGTAACCGTTTTTACATCTTCCCTATTTAAGCAATTTTCTAGCACGAGTTTGCCGATCATTCCATTGCTTCCGGTGATAATTATGTTTTTCATATTTGTTCTTATCGAATTGTTAAACCGCTACGCGGTATCGTTTGTTTTAGATAATTTATTTTCTACAATAATAGAACCGCTACGCGGTAAATTTATCCTACGATTAATTATTTCTACAACAATTACACACCTTCGGTGTATGCCCTTATTCGCATTACTTTTTATTTTTTTCATCCAAGTTTGTCTAACCAATTGCCCCTTTCCTTTACTACACCTAAATATTTATGATATCGAAGTCCCGATGTCTTCTCGTTGGCATATTTGTTTGCCAAATCTGCAAAATATCTTGCCTGTTCTTCGTTGTTCTTATAGATGCTAATAATTGACAGAATAGAATAGGTCTTATATTTTAGAATTGGGAATATTTGTTCGGGTAACTCTTTAAGTAAAATACTTTCAACGTAGTCATACTGTTTATTCTTTTTTGTTTTTATTATCAATTCTGAAAAGTCCAAATATGAATTAGTTCTTATGTTTGGATAATTTGTTTCAAATTCAATCGACTGTTTGTAATAATCAATCGCTTTTTCAAAGTCATCAAATAGCTTATAAATATGTCCTAGTGTTTGTAATGCAGAACTCCTATTGAATTTGTCATCAGGATATTCCACAAGTAATTTGTTTAACAACGACTCTGCGACTAGCAACAATTTTTTATCTTTAGTTTCAACAAGTTCCATTGCTTGAATTTTCAAATACTGTTCGCTCTTGCCTTTTCTTGCGCGTCCAAGTTTTGCTAAAAATTCTTTTTCGTCATTTTCTGTCCAAGTTTTCCGTCTAAACCAATCTGCCATTTTATGTTATTAATTGTTTAAAAGATTGTCTATAAAATTATCCCTAAGATGGTTTGCTGTATATGCTAGAATATTTTTTGCCCGTAGGGCATTTATTATTGTAGAAAAACATTAAGCCCACAAATTATTTATACCGCGTAGCGGTTAAACATTTCATTCAAAAAATTCAAACAAATATTTTTCTTCATATTCTACCTCAAACTTTTTGAGAATCTCCATATATTCTTCTTTAAACGTTTTTGCTTTGTGATGTTGCTCTTGGTCTTCAATATATTTGTAAATATTATTTAGTTGCGAACGGCTATACGAAAATGAACCATAACCTTCTTGCCAAGCAAATGCGCCTTTAAATATTTTTTTATCTTTTATCCACAAAGAAGAACTTCGTTTTATATCATGTACGGTATCAGAAACCGAAACATTTGGATTCATGCCATATAAAATATGCACATGATCTGGCATTCCATTTATAATAATGGATTTGTGTTTCATGTTCGTTAAAATTCCGCTCATATATTTAAAAACATCCGGGCGAATATTTTTATGTAAAAGAGATTCACGATATTTTACCGCAAATACAAGATGGGTATATAATTGTGTGAATGTGCCGGGTTTCATATTTCTTTCTATTCTTAAACCGCTACGCGGTAAGTTTGTCTTATAATTTATTATTTCTACAATAATTATACACCTACGGTGTATAGCTTCATGATCACCATGGGGAATATCTTCATTTTAACCTTGCCCGTAGGGCATTCATTATTGTAGAAAAATATGCCACAATAAAATATACCGCGTAGCGGTTAAACATTCCTACACCACCAATTTTACCTCCTTTACACCAACCTTCAACTTCTCTCTCACAATATTTTCAATGGCATCAATAGGTATTCTTTCTTGCTGCATGCTATCGCGGTAACGGATGGTAACGGTATTGTCTTCTAATGTTTGATGATCTACTGTTATGCAAAATGGTGTGCCAATGGCGTCATTTCTGCGGTAACGCTTACCAATGGCATCTTTTTCATCATAGGCGCAGCTGTATTCTTGTTTAAGGCTATCCATAATTTGACGGGCTTTTTCCGGTAGGCCGTCTTTTTTCATCAAGGGTAAAATTGCAACTTTTACTGGTGCTAAAAATGCCGGCAATGCAAGCACCACACGCACATCTGTTTTATCTCCATTTACAATTTCTTCTTCTTTATATGAAGCGCACATTACAGCTAAAAAAGTACGATCTAATCCCACAGAAGTTTCTACTACATAAGGCACATAATTTTGGTTTAGTTCAGGATCGAAATATTGTAATTTTTTTCCTGAAAATTGTTGGTGTTGGTTCAAATCAAAATTAGTACGTGAATGAATACCTTCCATTTCTTTAAATCCAAATGGGAATTCAAATTGTATGTCTTCAGCTGCGTTGGCATAATGCGCTAATTTTTCATGCACATGAAATCGGTATTTGCTTTCGCCTAATCCCATGGCTAAATGCCATTTTAATCTTTCATTTTTCCAATGTTCAAACCATTTCATTTCTTCTCCCGGTCGAACAAAAAATTGCATTTCCATTTGTTCAAATTCGCGCATGCGAAAAATAAATTGACGTGCAATAATTTCGTTTCTAAATGCTTTTCCTATTTGCGCAATACCAAAAGGGATTTTCATCCTACCAGTTTTTTGCACATTTAAAAAATTAACAAAAATACCTTGAGCTGTTTCCGGTCGTAAATAAATGGTTTCTGCTTCTTCAACATCTGAGCCCATTTGGGTTCCAAACATCAAATTAAACTGACGCACTTTAGTCCAGTTTCTTGTTCCTGAAAACGGACAAGCAATTTCATGCTCTACAATTAAATTGTACATACCTTCTAGATCACTCTCTTGCAGACATTTTGTAAGATCATCCGTTAATTTTTTTGCTTTATCTGTTTTGCCTTTATTTTCATATTGGGCAATTTTATTCTCAATCAAATCATCAGCACGATAACGTTTTTTAGAATCTTTGTTGTCAATCATTGGATCATTAAAACTATCCACATGGCCAGATGCCTTCCAAATTTTTGGATGCATAAAAATGGCAGAGTCAATGCCCACAATATTTTCATTGAATTGCACCATGGCTTTCCACCAATAGTTTTTGATGTTATTTTTGAGTTCTACACCATTTTGTCCGTAATCATAAATGGCGCTTAAGCCATCATATATTTCAGATGATTGAAAAATAAATCCATACTCTTTGCAGTGAGAAACTACTTTTTTAAAAATGTCTTCTTGTGATGCCATAAATTATATATTTTTTGAGGTCACAAATATAGCTATATCTTATGATAGAAATAAAACATATAATTTATATCTTTGTGTCAATAAAGCAGAGTAATTTCTCCCAAGATAAAGTCCTGTACCCATTTATTTTTTTAATAATAATGTTAAAATTATTTGTACTCAAATCGAAACCTTTTCTCGATTTTTACGTATAAGGAAGTAATAGAATATAAAATTCAAAGGACTTCATTTTTAGCATACATATTAAAGTAATATCTGCAATTTATATTATCATAGTTTGTTCAATATATTGATATACAAATTTGATTATTAATTTAAATCTACTATTATGAAAACCTTCAACTATCTTAATATCCTCTTTTCACTTCTTGTTGTATTTACTACTATAGACACTGTTTATTCGCAAAACATCGTTTGTACCTTTGATACCAATGATGAGGGCTGGACTGTTATTGACAATGACGGTTCCGGAAATTATGGTAAAAATGGCGCTACTCAATATTATTCTACCGATGGTAATCCGGGTGGACATATTGAAATTGAAGACAATCTTTCCGGCCCGTTTTATGGAGTTGCTCCTGCAAAGTTTTTAGGTGATTTATCAAGTTACATAAATGGCAATATTTCATTTGATGCACGCGCTGTTTCCGGTGATGTTGATATTACAACAGAAAGAGCCAAGTTTGGCTTGGTAACCATAACCGGTGCTTGGGGAACGGCCTCATTAGATATTGCAGATACAATACCTTCTCCTACATATGGCAGATTTGAAGGAAGTTTATCTGCTGCTGCTTGGGGCCTAACGGAAAGTGATTGGGCTCAATTGATGTCGAATGTTACAAGTATTACAATTTTATTAGAGTATAGTACTGCACCAAAAGGCGATGATAGAATTGCTATCGACAATGTTACTGTTGCACCTAAAGAATATTGTACTTCGTATGCTTGCGAAACAGGCAAAGTTCAAATTTGCCATAAAGTATCTTCAAGATGTGATAAATATGAAACAGTATGTGTTGATCAAGCAACAGCTATTACTTATTTAAGTCAAGGTGATAGTTGCGGACCCTGTGCCGGATATAATGATGACGAATATGGAGATGATGAGGAGGAGGATCATGATGGAGATGATGATCATGACGGATCATCTTGTTATAATAGCGAAGACCATCATGATGGTGGTAAATCAAATAATCATGAAGAAAGTGATGATGATGACGATGATAAAACTATAACTGTTTATCCAAACCCCTTTAACAAAGATGTAACTTTTGATTTTTCTGATTTAGAAAAATGTGAATACGAAGAGTGTGAAATAATAATTTACAGCAGCTCTTATAATATTGTGATAGATGTTAAAAATTCATCTGCCGAAGAAGTAAAAGTAAGTTGTTCTTCTTTAGCAAAAGGCTATTATACTTATAAAATTATTCAAGACAATGTAGTAATTGGATCTGGCACCTTGCAAAAGAAAAAATAATTGAAAAAAAATTAGACACGGATTGCATAAATGGACATAAATAGAATATTTTTTTACTCGGTGATAATGCCTTTTTTATAGAGCATTCAAAAGGATGCCATATAACCGGTATCTACCAGTAAATTATTTCCCATTGCTGCTCGAACAGCCAATTCATCACATCTAGAGTTTTCAATATTATCAGCATGACCTTTTACCCAAACAAATTTTACCTTATGTTTTCTATATACTCGTAAAAAACGTTTCCAGAGGTCTGAATTTTTTTTATCCTTAAATTCTTTTTGTTCCCAACCGAAAACCCATCGCTTCTCTACTGAATCAACTACATATTTTGAATCAGAATAGATAGTAATATCATCTTCTGGTTTTTTAAGCATTTCCAATGCCACTATTACACTTAGTAATTCCATTCGATTATTTGTGGTGTGCTTATAACCCTGAGAAATTTCTTTGCGATGTGATCCTGCCATCATTACAATACCATAGCCTCCAATACCAGGATTACCTTTGGCAGCACCATCTGTATAAATTATTATTTTCATTAAATGAAGATATGATTTTTTTATGCGTTTCCCACAACTATTTGTTCCATTTTACGAACTAAGTTTAGTTGTTTTTAAACCACTTTTTTTACCAACAAGCGATGCTTATTAAACTCTACCGTATCTAATTCTCGAACATTTAGTAATGCCTTACCTATGGGAGATGCCATTGAAACCGCAAAATAAACTTCTTTATCAATTTCTATTTTTCCTGCGCTTATGCAGATATAATAATTGCCATTGCTTGTGATAACAAGACTCCCTAAATCTGCTTTAACAGTGTTTTTATTGGAATGAATACCCGATAACACCTCCTGTAATTTTTGAGCTTCTGTTAATTGAGTAGATAATTTTTCTTGTTCTAATTGTGCCATTGCACGGCTGGTTTCATGCTTATCTCCTGCACTACTTTTTGTTTCTCCATTAATTGATTCTTGTGCAGCCTGCATAGCCACTTGAATATGATTAATGCGAGTATTTACATAATCAACACAATGTTGATAAAGTTTTGTTTTTATTAAGGGAAATTTCTGCATAGTAGTATCTATTTTAGAACATTTCCAAACTCCCCCTCTCCTTTTTCAAGGAGAGGAATGGGGCGCAAGGTCATATATGTTGGAAAAGTAATATGGGGTTTGACAAAATTCATAATGTTTCAAAAATCCAACTTAAGGTGCTGCTACTTGCCCGATTTATTATGATTATTATTTGTACGCAATTAATTTTTAGGCCATGTAGATTAATAATTAAAACGTATTGTAACATGGATCTAAGTATGTTGAAATGGACTAAATATTTACTCTGAAATATAAGCAAGATGATCCGTATTATTGAAGAAATAAATAACTTTAATAAAATTATTGGGAGTTCTATTAAGGCATTGGCGAAATTTTATACATATGACAAGAGGAAACGACTTAATTATCAACAGAAATTAGATAACGTAGCAAGCTGTTCATGCAATGATTACACATTCATACCTAGGCAATGATACAAAAGAGCAATACAAAAAATTATATTTAGAAGAATTAAGCCAATTAAATACTTCAATGAAAAAAAGAATATAAACCCTCGAAAGAACTTTCAAGTGAACAAACTACCCTTAACAATAGCTATATTTTTACTAACTTTGCACTTCTTATCGAACAACAAATAACGATCAACCAACAACTAATTATATGTTTGAAAGCTTAAGTGATAAACTCGACCGGGCGTTTAAAGTTCTTAAAGGACATGGTACCATTACCGAAATTAACGTTGCGGAAACAATAAAAGAAATCAGAAAAGCATTACTCGATGCTGACGTTAGTTATAAAGTAGCCAAAACTTTTACCGAAAATGTAAAAGAAAAAGCCTTGGGTCAAAACGTACTTACTGCATTACAACCGGGTCAACTCATGACCAAATTGGTACATGAAGAGATGGTTGCTTTAATGGGGGGCACAGAAGCTGAACTTAATTTAAAAAATACGCCTACCATAATTTTAATGTCGGGTTTACAAGGTTCAGGAAAAACAACTTTTTCCGGAAAGCTTGCCAATTTCTTAAAAACAAAAAAAGGTAAAAAACCATTTCTTGTTGCTTGTGACGTTTACCGTCCTGCCGCTATTGATCAGTTAAAAGTACTGGGAGAACAAATTGGAGTACCGGTTTATACAGAAGAAGGAAATAAAAATCCGGTTGAAATTGCTAAAAATGCCATTGCAAAAGCAAAGTCAGAAAATTACAATGTAATTATTATAGATACTGCCGGTCGATTAGCTATTGACGAAGAAATGATGCAAGAAATAGAAAGAGTGAAAGCTGCCATACAGCCTCACGAAACTTTATTTGTTGTAGATGCAATGACGGGGCAAGATGCTGTAAATACTGCAAAAACTTTTCATGATAGATTAAATTTTGATGGCGTTATTCTTACCAAATTAGATGGTGACACACGTGGTGGAGCTGCTTTAACCATTCGCTCTGTTGTTACCAAGCCCATTAAATTTATTGGAACAGGTGAAAAGCTTGAAGCATTGGATGTATTTTATCCTGCTCGTATGGCCGATCGTATTTTGGGCATGGGTGATGTAATTTCATTGGTTGAACGTGCTCAAGAACAATTTGATGTTGAAGAAGCCAAAAAACTCCAAAAGAAAATTGCCAAAAACCAATTTGATTTTGAAGATTTCATCAACCAAATACAGCAGATTAAGAAAATGGGAAGCATGAAAGACTTGCTTGGTATGATTCCCGGAATTGGAAAGGCAATAAAAGATATTGATATAAATGACGATGCCTTTAAACACATCGAAGCCATTATTCATTCCATGACTCCACAAGAAAGAAAAAATCCTGATGTGATCAATGGCAGCAGAAGAAAAAGAATTGCTTCAGGTAGCGGTAGAGATATTCAAGAAGTAAACCAGTTGATGAAACAATTTGAAGAAACCCGCAAAATGATGCGCATGATGAGCGATAAAAACAACATGGCAAGAATGATGAAGAATATGCCTTTTATGAAGAAGTAGTTCAATGTTCAATGTTCAATGTTCAATGTTCAATGTTAGAAAGTTTAAAGTTGATTGCTTTAAATTTTGAACCTTGAACTTTCAAACTTTCAACTTCTATGATATTATTGGATGGTAAAAAAATAGCTGACCAAATAAAAGCTGAAATTGCTCAAGAAGTAATTCAATTAAAAGCAGCAGGTAAAAAAATTCCTCATCTAGCTGCAATTTTGGTTGGGCATGATGGCGCAAGTGAAACATATGTTGCCAGCAAAGTAAAATCATGCGAGAAAATTGGTTTTGGATCAAGTCTAATTCGTTTTGAAAACACCGTTACTGAATCTGAATTATTAAAAAAAATTGATGAATTAAATAAAGACAAAGAGATTGATGGTTTTATTGTTCAGCTTCCGCTTCCTAACCATATTTCAGTTGATAAAGTAATCAATGCCGTAGATCCTAAAAAAGATGTAGATGGATTTCATCCTGCTAATGTGGGAAAAATGACATTAGGCTTACCCACATTTTTACCCGCAACTCCTTACGGCATTATTGAATTATTGAAAAGATATACTATTGAAACTTCCGGAAAACATTGTGTGGTGTTAGGGAGAAGTAATATAGTTGGTACACCGGTAAGTATTCTGCTTGCCCGAAATGCTTATCCAGGAAATTGTACCGTAACCCTTTGCCATAGTAAAACAAAAAATTTAAAAGAAATGTTGCTTCAGGCAGATATAATTATTGCTGCTTTAGGCAAACCTGAATTTGTTACTGCCGATATGGTAAAACAAGGAGCTGTTGTGGTTGATGTAGGCATTACTAGAATTAATACAGATAAAAATCCTAAAGGATACGAAATAAAAGGCGATGTAAAATTTGACGAAGTAGCACCTAAGTGTAGTTACATTACCCCTGTACCCGGTGGCGTTGGCGCTATGACGATTGCAATGTTGTTGAAGAATACTTTGTTGGCAGTAAGTAAATAATCGTAATTTTGACAAAAATATAAATATATGAATGCTGAATTTCATTTAAATGCTGATGATCTGGATAGTTCTTTTTTAAAGTCAATTAAGGCTTTGTTTAAAGGGCGTAAAATTTCTGTTGTTATAGAGCCAGACTTAGATGAAACGGAATATCTTCTTGCCTCAAAAGCTAATAAGCAAATGCTATTAGATAGCATTCAAGAAATTGAAAATGGAAAAGTAGTAACTAGAACGCTAGATGAATTACTAAAACTAAAATGAAAATTACTTTTTCAGATACTGCCAACAAACAATTTGAGTATTGGCAAAAACATGATAAAAAGATATTCAAAAAAATTCTTGAACTCATAGAAGCGATTGTACAAAATCCTTTTCAAGGAATTGGAAAACCAGAAGCTTTAAAACATAATTTTCGAGGATATTGGAGTAGAAGAATAACCAAAGAACATCGTCTTATTTATAAAGTATCAGAAAACGCTATTCTAATAGCTTCTTGCCAATATCATTATTAAAAAAATACTCATGAACAATCTTTTAAAAGGAAAAAGAGGAATTATTTTTGGCGCACTAGATGAACGCTCTATCGCCTGGAAAGTTGCTGAACGCTGCCATGCTGAAGGCGCAAGCTTTACGCTAAGTAATGCTCCTGTTGCCATGCGTATGGGTGAGATTAATAAACTAGCAGAAAAATGCAATGCCCAAGTTATAGGAGCCGATGCAACGAGTATGGAAGATTTAGAAAATCTATTTAAAAAATCAATGGATGTTTTAGGCGGTCCTCTTGATTTTGTATTGCATTCTATAGGCATGTCGCCTAATGTGCGCAAAGGCAAAGTTTACACAGATACCAATTATGAATTTTTTCAAAAAACATTAGATATTTCTGCACTTTCATTACATAAAGTATTACAAACCGCCTGGAAGTTAGATGCCTTAAACGAATGGGGCTCTGTAGTTGGATTAACCTATATTGCTTCTCAACGCACATTTCCTGATTACAATGATATGGCCGAAGCAAAAGCAGTTCTTGAATCTATCGCTCGTAGTTTCGGTTACCATTATGGAACAAGAAAAAAAGTGAGAGTAAACACAATTTCTCAATCACCAACAGTAACCACTGCCGGCTCAGGAGTAAAAGGCTTTGGAGACTTTTTTAGTTATGCCAATAATATGTCTCCTCTAGGCAATGCCCCTGCCGAAGATTGTGCAAACTACTGCGTTGCCATGTTTTCTGATTTAACCAAATACGTTACCATGCAAAACTTGTATCATGATGGAGGTTTTTCAAATATGGGCGTAAATCCAAAAGTTTTGGGAGTTTGATGCAATTTTATTTTTTTATACTTTCTAAACAAATAAAAACAATATGGAAACACAACATCTTTTAGATAGAATAGAGATTAAACCAACTATACTTAAAGGAAAACCTGTTATTAAGGGAACAAGATTAAGTGTACAGCATATGGTTGGACTTTTAGCTCAAGGAATTTCCTTTGAAGAAATTTTAAATGAGTACCAAGGATTACAGAAAGATGACTTACTAGCTTGCTTACTCTTTGCCGCAAATACTCTAGAGAACAATACCTTTTATCCACTTTTAAAATCTGCGTAATGAGATTTATTGTGGATGAATGTACAGGTCCTTGGATTTCAAAATGGCTTATCGAATCAGGACACGATGTGTTTTGCATTTTTACTCAAGCTAGAGGACTGGATGATGTAAATATTTTAAATAAAGCTTGTAATGAAAGCTACGTAATTATTACCAGTGATAAAGACTTTGGAGAATTGGTATATAAAGACAAGCTCCCCCATAAAGGAATAGTGCTGTTACGATTAACAGACGGTTCTGTAAAAAATAGAATTAAAGTTATCTCTACTTTGATAAGCAATTATTCTGAAAATATCATTAACCATTTTACAGTAGTAACAGATAATGGACTTAGAATAGTCCTGTAATTTTAAGCATTTGATTTTACAGATTTCTTGAAAATCACAAGATTTTTTATACATTGAAACCTAAAATCAGGTTCTCTCGTATAAACCTAAAAACCTAATGCCATGAAAACAACTATGCTCAATAAAAAACTACCTGCCTTTACCTTAACTGAATTGTTGGTAGTATTAGTAATTGTAGGTATTCTCGTTATGTTAGCCTTACCTAACTTAATGCCTTTAATTACCAAAGCAAAATCTACAGAAGCTGAATTGCAGCTTAATCAGATTTTTACCATGGAAAAAAGCTACCAAATGACCAATTCTAAATTCAGTAATGATTTAGCAGAAATTAGCTTTGAAGCTCCTAAAACTGTTACTGAAGATGGTACAGCAAATTATCAATATGAAATTATTGAAGCCTCTGTAAGTGGCTTTAAAGCCCGCGCTACTGCCGTTGTTGATTTTGATCAAGATGGTACTTTTGATGTATGGGAAATTGACCAGGACAAAAAGTTGATAAATACGGTTAAAGACTAGTTTATAGTATTTAGCTATTGCAATCAAAATAATTCTTACTTCCCATAATTCTCTAGATTTAAAATATCTAATGAAATAGAGTCTGGACCTTGTCCATCTATTGACACTATAGCATATTTTCCATTACTAATTTGTTTAATAGAACTACATATAGGATAAATAGGAAAATCTTCAAGATTCATAATTTTTTCTTTTTTGATGGGAGCATCATCTTTTATTGAAACTATAGACAAACATGAATTTTTATTTGCGCCTATTATGTGATAAGGCCACATTTCAGTTTTTAAATACATGCTATTCGGCTTTATTGAAGATTGGTTGATGTTTTCCGGAAAAACTATAAATAAACAATCTTCTCTCTTTATTATTCCATAGTTATAATTATGTGATATGGTGTTTGCCATGTTTGGTGCCAAGGCGAAGCCACATAAATCCGGATTTCCAACTCTCTGATTTATTGGAATTGAAATAGTCTGCATTGGAATACTATTGTTTACATCTATTTTACATATATAAATATCTCCTAAAAGGCCCTTTTTAGTAATTGATCTTTGTGAAATAAGATAGGCAAATTGCTCGTCAACAAAAAAATATTGAAGTCTTAGATCAGGTATTTGTTGTCCACTTCCTTTCTTTTTTGAAGAATATGAATCTAAATAATAAGGAGAAAAATGCAATGAATTACAAAGGTTATAAGTTTTGTCTATAATAGGTTTAAATGAATTGCAATCTATTTCAATAAACTTAATAAGTTCAACTGCATCTTTTTTTTGCCCTAAAGTTATAGAACAATACAATTTGTTTTTATACAGATAAATAGCATGATCCGTAACCTTTTTATATTGATTGATTGATGAGATAGAATATGTTTTGATATCATTTCCGCCATTAGAAATTTTATACAATACATAGGATGTTGTATCAGATTCATTATTATAGACATGTTCACATAAGGCATAGATATTGCCAATGCTATCTGTTTCAATATCTTTTAAAATAACTTGCTCAGGTATATTATCAATTTTCTTAAATATGTAATTATTTATAGCCTTAAAATTAGAATCTAAAATCCAAATAGGTAATTTTTTTGATATTTCGCAATCAGTGGACCATATTTTAAAAGAATAATCTACTTCCCCTCTCCTTGAAGGATAAACAATATAATTGCCTGAATAATTAGATTTAATAACTCTGAAACGACCACAAATATCCGGGTAGTCTTCACGATTATATTCTAGTATTTTTTTCGTTTCAACAATTTCATTTGTTTCAAAATTAATTTCATTGGTATAAAGTTCGTATATCTTACGGCTTTCCCTATAATAGCTGGTAAAACCAAACAATTTTTTATTACATACAGAATAATTATTAAAAAAATGTCCTGGATTATAATTTGGCGTATTTGACGCTAAAGGCGAGCGGAGTTTATCCTTACAATCTAGTGACTCATTAAATTTATAATTTTGATATCCGAGATTAACAAAATATCCTTTTCCATCTATCTTTGAAATAGAAGTTGTGTTATTGGGAGAAACATACTTATCCGTTTTACCACCTACTTTAAACTCTATACCCTGTAAAACATTTTGACTTTTCCCTGTTAAAGAAATAAAGAAAAAGACAAGTATTGCTATGTATTTCATATTTAAAGTCCTTAGAATAAAAATCACTTTATCTAAACAAAGATATGGTACTTTGGTTAAAATATTACTTCTGAAAATTAGTACAATATTAAGTAAAATTAAGCCTGCAATTCAAACATATTTAACATAGACTAATGAATTACAAACAATTAACAACAAAGCAAATACTCTTTTGTTAAGTTTTAATTTAAAATAATTAGGTTAATAGGATAAGTGTTTACTAATGAAGCTATGTTCAATTATTTTTATTCTTTATATGATAAATTGTATCTTTGCAAATACAAATTAAAATTAAATTTTATGAGATTATTATTCATTGTTGCCAGTTTTTCGTTTTTTATTTTAACTTTTTCATATGCGCAAAATCCTAAAAGGGTAAGTGCATATATGTGTTATCAAAATGGGGAACTTGATAAAGCACGTGACTTTATAGAACCAACTATTGAAAATACTGCTACAAAAGATGATGCAAAAACCTGGGTTTACCGAGGAAACATTTACAAAGCCATTTACAGAAGCAAAGATGAGAAATATAAAAATCTTGATCCCGATGCTTTAAAGAAAGGCTACGAATCTTTCAAAAAAGCGGCAGAGCTTGATACAAAAGGCCAATGGACGAAAGAAATTACTAATGAATTTAAAAATTCGGGAATAGAATTTCATAATGAAGCTGTTAGCGCCTTTAATGCAAAGAATTTTGAAACCGCAATTAACGATTGTAATTATGGACTTGAGTCAAGCATGATGCCTCAAGTAAATTTTATTGATACTGCATTATATTATATTGCGGGGCGCTCTGCATATGGAATGAAAAACTATGATTTAGCCAAAACATATTATGACAAGTTGATTGGCTACAAGTATGACTTATTAAACTCTTATGTTATGCTATCAAATATTAAGTTAATGGAAAAGGATACTGTGGGATATTTATCTTCAATACAAGATGCAAGAAAAATATTTCCCAATGATAAAGATTTAATCTCAAATGAAATTCAGGCGTATATAACATTAAAAAAAGTTCCTGAGGCGATAAACAATATATGCGAAGCATTAAAAACCGATAGTAATAACTATAGTTTAATAGCTGAATTAGGAATTTTATACCAATCAAACAATGAATTTGAAAAAGCAGAAATTGCTCATAAAAATGCATTAAAAATTAATCCAAATTTCTTCTTTTCACTTTATAATTTGGGGGTATTATATAATAATAAAGCTTCAAATTTATTTAAAGATGCGAATGATTTACCAAGAAATCAGAACGCTAAATCTGAATCATTAAAAAGTGAGGGTATGAAGCTTCTTAAATTATCTTGTTCATATATTGAAAAATCATTAGAAGTAACCGAAAATGCCCTAAAAAACGATTCGAAAAATCAGGACCTCATTCAAAATAAAAAAGATGCTCTTACATCTCTTAAATTAATGTATTATACTCTTGAAGATCCAAGATTACAAGAAGTAAGTGAAAAACTGAATAATCTTTAAAAAGGATTTTTTTAGAGTTTTCCTAAAGTTTGCTTATTTCCTGTTTAGTCAAACCTGTGTATTTTACTATTTTCTCTATTGGTTCGTTATTTTCTTTCATGATCTTGGCTAGCTCCATCTTTCCTTCTTGTTTTCCCTCATCAAATGCAGTATCAATAACTCCTTTGAGATCTCGGTAAACCTTTAAGCTATCTTCATACTTATCTAATTCTGCTTGTCCAAATTTGGCCAACTCTGCTTTCTCAAATGCAGTATTAAATATTTCATCTTTAAAAATATTTGGAATATGTTGAAAATCCTCTAAATGTTTTATAAAATACAACCACTTGTCTAGCCGTGTAGTTAGAGCATCTTCTGATGTATTAAAATTCGGCATTTCCAAATAAATAAAGGTAAGCTTGTCATAAAATATATTTCCATGTTGATTTTTGAGTTTAATGGTATGTACAACTTCACCTTTTTCAGACTCGGTGCCATAGTCATCAAATGTAAAATCTAAAATTCCTACACAGTAAACTGATGTCAGTTTATAATTCCATTCCCCTTTTTCTGCTTGCTCTCTAATAGGAAATGTGGAATAATAAATAGTTCTGTCTTTAAAATATTTTTGCTTTGCTTTTTGAAGTTCTACAATAAATTTCTCCCCTTTATCGTTTTCGCAATAAATGTCATAAATAGCTTTGCGATCTGAGTCTGTTTGCCCAAGTTGCTCGTTGTTTTTAAATGTAAGGTCAACAATTTTGTTCGGTTGTAACAACAAAGCATTCAAAAAGTCCAACAAAAGAGGTTTACTCGCCTCCTCTCCAAATATTTTTTTAAATCCAAAATCAGTATACGGGTTAATGTATTTTGCTTTCATATTATATCAATTTACATTGCAAAAATACTCAAAAAAATTGAAACTAAAGTTGCCAAGTCATTCTATGAGCTGCTTATTAACATGTGTTGTAAAATTATCCATAACATAATCAAGCAATTATATTTAATGTACAAACATTGGAACTACGGAAACTTTTATAATATTTAGAGTTTCCATACATTTGTTTCCGTTTTATGGAAGCAATAGAAAAAAGAATCATTACCACTTCGAGCGAATTATTTTTTAAACATGGTTTACGCAATGTAACCATGGATGATATTGCCCATAAATTAGGAATATCGAAGAAAACCCTTTACCAGTACTATAAAGACAAAAACGAAATTGTTTCAACAATTACCCAGCAAACTATTGAATGCAATTGCGAAGAACAAAACTTAATTGCATCACAATCTAAAAATGCAATAGATGAGATGATGCAAATTATGGCCTATACCAAGAAATTTTTTACTGAAATTCATCCCTCCTACACACTTGAATTACAAAAATATTTCCCCAATGCATGGGATTGTTTTATAAAATACAAAGAAGAATATATTCATAAAAAAATAAAAAATAATTTACTGAGAGGCATTAAAGAAGGCTTATATAGAGATGACATAAATATTGATTTGGTAATTCATCATAGAATGGATGGTATTGAAGCGGCCTTTAGGTATGCTTCTGAAACAAAATGCAGCCTTGCCGAAGTACATACGCAATTATTAGAATTAAGTATTTATGGGGTTTGTTCTTTAAAAGGTTATAAGATGTTTGAAAAATATAAGCAGCCCCACCCAGCCTCCCCGAAGGGGAAGAGTGGAAGCACTTTGAAAAAATACAAGAAGTAAAAATTAAAAATGTAGAATTAAATCGATAAAAATGATTTTACGAAAAAAAATAGCAATTAGTCTATTGGTCTTCCAATTTTCAATTTTCAATTTTCAATTTTCAATTGAATGCTTTGCTCAAGAAAATGAAAATAATCCCAACCATCCTTTTAGCTTACAACAAGCTGTTGATTATGCTATGCAAAACCAAACAAAAGTTTTAGATGCAGCTATTGATGAAAAAATTGCAAAGGCCAAAATGCATGAAATAACAGGAATGGGATTTCCTCAAATTGGAGCCAATATTGATGTTAAAGATTTTACTCAATTGCCTACATCTCTTTTACCGGGAGATTTTTTTGGTATGCCCGGAACTTATGTTCCTGTAAAATTTGGATTACCCTATAATGGTTCTGCCGGAATCGATTTTTCTCAATTAATTTTTAGTGCAAGTTATATTGTAGGCCTACAAGCCTCAAAAACATATATTGAACTAAGTAAAAAAGCAAGCACACGTACTAAAATTGAAACAGTTGCCGCTGTTACAAAAGCCTATTATGGTGTATTAGTAAATGAAGAAAGAATAAAATTATTGAATGTTAATATAGACAAAATAAAAACTTTATTAAATGCCTCCAAGGTAATGAATGAAAATGGTTATGTAGAAAAAATAGATGTTGATAGATTGAGTCTCGCCTACAACAACCTTATTACTGAAAAAGAAAAAATCGAAAGTTTTATAAAATTAAGTAATGCTTTACTTAAATACCAAATGGGCATGGACCAAAGCAATGAACTTACTCTATCCGATAAATTAGAAGATATCACTTTTAATGTAGATACGAATAGTAGTCAAAAAATGGATTACAATAGTAGAATTGAATACTCGCTTATGCAGTCGCAATTAAAACTTTCTATGCTTGATTTAAAACGATATAGATTAAGTAGTTTACCAAGCTTAGTTATGTATGGTAGTTTTAGCCAAAATGCGCAACGTGCCGAATTTAATTTCTTAGATGCTTCAGAACATTGGTATCCTACTTCATTAATTGGATTCAAATTAAGCATCCCAATTTTTGATGGTTCGCAAACTTGTTTTCGTACACAGCAAGCAAAATTAGCCGTTCAAAAAAATAAGAACGATTTAATTTTTGTACAACAAAGTATTGATATGGAATTACAATCTTCTAAAACTACATTATTTAGCAATATATCTACATTAGACATGCAAAAGAAAAACATAGCATTAGCAGAAGAAGTGTATCGCGTAACAAAAATTAAATACGAACAAGGGGTAGGTTCTAATATAGAAGTACTCAATGCAGAAACATCTTTAAAAGAAAGTCAGGTGAATTATTTCTCTGCTTTGTATGATGCACTTATTTCAAAGGTAGATTATGAAAAAGCAAAAGGACAAATCAAGTAATTATGAAATAGCCATGCAAAAACATTACACAAACACTAATGAAAGATATATGGCGTATTCTATATGACATTTAAAAATAAAATTATCAACATATAAATTACAAATTATAAATTATGAAAATTAAATTTATTTATGTTTTGGCTATTGTTACTGTAATAGCATCTTGTGGAAAGTCTGATAAAAAAACAGAGCTAGAAAATTTAAAAAAACAAGCGGCTGATATCAAACAGCAAATTGAGAAACTAGAAACTGAATTAGCATCTAGTGATACTTCACAAAAAGAAGTAAAATCTACCTATGTTACTGTTGCTACTTTAAAATTACAACCCTTTAAAAATTATGTTACCATACAAGGTAAAGTAGATGCCGACCAAAACGTTTCTGTAAGTGCCGAAATGGGAGGAATGATTACTAGAATTAATGTAGTAGCCGGACAAGAAGTTTCTGTAGGACAAACATTAGCCGAACTCGATAATTCAACACTTGTTCAAGGCATAGAAGAATTAAAAACCGGATTAGAATTTGCTACTAATTTATATAACAAACAAAAAAATCTTTGGGATCAGAAAATTGGTACGGAAGTACAATACCTCGGTGCTAAAAATCAAAAAGAAAGTTTGGAGAAAAAAATGGCAACCATGCAAGCCCAATTAGATTTAACAAGAATTAAATCTCCAATAAGCGGAACGGTAGATGCTGTTGATATAAAAGTAGGACAAATGGTAATGCCGGGCTTACCCGCTATTCGTGTGGTAAATTTTTCGAACCTAAAAGTTAAAGGAGATGTCGCTGAGTCTTATGCCAATATTGTAAAAAGTGGAACCGATGTAAATATTGTTTTTCCTGATATGCACGATACCATTCATACACAAATTAATTATGCTGCAAAAGTAATCAATGCCATGACCAGGAGTTTTACAGTTGAAATTAATTTAGACAATAAAACTACCTACCACCCCAATATGATTGCTTTAATGCAAATAGTAGATTATTCAAATGACAATGCAATTGTAGTTCCTATTACTACCATTCAAGAATCAGACAATACTAAAATTGTTTATGTAGCCAATGGAAATAAAGTAGAGAAAAAAATTGTTGTAGTAGGAAAAAATTACAATGGGTCTGCTGAAATAACTAGTGGACTTAAAGCCGGGGATGTATTGATTACTGGTGGATTTCAGGACTTGAATGATGGCGAAACTATTAAATATTAAAAATTGAAGATTTAAAATTGAAAATTATAAATCTAAAAAAGAAAAAATGACAAATAAAGAATTTAAGCCTTCGAGTTGGGCAATAGACAATAAAACCAGCATATTTATTTTTACTATTATTATTACGCTTGCAGGCCTAGCCGCTTATAATAGTTTACCCAAAGAAAGTTTTCCTGAAATAATTGTACCTACTATTTATGTAAGTACTGTTTACCCCGGTACATCTCCCGCCAATATGGAAAACTTGGTTACAAAACCATTAGAAAAACAAATTAAAGCAATTTCAGGAGTAAAAAAATTGACGAGTAATTCGATGCAAGATTTTTCTAACGTAATTGTTGAATTCAATACCGATGTAAATGTTCCTCAAGCTAAACAAAAGGTAAAAGATGCAGTTGATAAAGCAAGAACTGATTTACCTAATGATCTTCCAAGAGATCCAAACGTAATGGAAATTAATTTTTCTGAATTTCCCATTATGTACATTAATATTTCAGGTGATTACGATTTAGATCGACTAAAAAAATATGCTGATGTGTTAAAAGACCATATTGAATCAATGAAAGAAATTACCCGCGTTGATATTGTTGGTGCTCTCGACAGAGAAATTCAAATTAATGTTGACATGTATAAAATGCAAGCGGCAAAATTAACGCTTGGTGATATTGAACGTGCTGTTGGCTATGAAAACCTTACCATTTCAGGTGGTACTGTAAAAACAGATGGAATAAGAAGAACATTGAGTGTTAAACAGCAATTTAAAACTGCTGATGAAATGAGTAATCTCATTATTAAATCAATGGCAGGAGCTCCTGTTTATTTAAAAGATATTGCTGAAGTAAAAGATACCCATGCAGAACAATTAAGTTTTGCTCGTTTAAATGGTAAAAATGTAATCACACTTAACATTGTTAAGCGTAGTGGAGAAAATTTAATTGAAGCCTCCGATAAAATTAGAAGCACTATTGCTGAATTACAAAAAACCTCGTTTCCTGATAAATTAAGTATTGTAATTACCGGTGATCAATCTGACAAAACCCGTGTAACACTTCATGATCTCATCAACACCATCATTATTGGCTTTATATTGGTTACTATTATTCTTATGTTTTTTATGGGGGCTACCAATGCATTTTTTGTGGCTATGTCGGTTCCTTTATCATGTTTCATTGCATTCTTAATTATGCCCAGTATTGGTTTTACATTAAACATGATTGTGTTGTTTTCTTTTTTACTTGCTTTAGGTATTGTAGTAGACGATGCCATTGTGGTAATTGAAAATACACACCGCATTTTTGATAATGGAAAAATGAGTATTAAAGAAGCTGCTAAGTTGGCAACTGGAGAAGTTTTTATGCCTGTACTTTCCGGTACACTAACAACCCTTGCACCCTTTATTCCTCTTGCATTTTGGCAAGGTATTATTGGTAAGTTTATGTTTTACCTTCCCATTACGCTTATTATAACATTATTGGCATCTCTTTTTGTAGCCTATATTATTAATCCTGTATTTGCGGTGGCTTTTATGAAGCCGCATGAAGATGAAGAAAGCAATACCTATAAGCAAAAATCAAAAAAAGCAACAATGATTGTTTCCATTATTTTTAGTGTTGTTGCGCTCCTCTCCTATTTAGGTGGATCATTTGGATTTGGAAACTTTGCAGTACTGATGTTATTACTTTATTTACTTAATAAATATATTTTATCTAAAGTCATTAAAAAATTTCAAACCAAAACATGGCCTGCTGTACAAGATAAATATGCTACTGTTTTACGTTGGTCATTGGCGCATCCCAAAACTTTATTGTTTAGCACATTGGGTTTATTGGTTTTTTCTTTTGTTTTAATTAGCATTAGAAGTCCAAAAGTAGTTTTCTTTCCTAGTTCTGATCCTAATTTTGTATATGTATATATAGCCATGCCACAAGGTACCGATCAAGTATATACAAATGAGGTAGTAAAAAAAGTAGAAGCAAAAGTAAATACCGTTTTAGGAAATAATAATCCTATAGTATCATCTGTAATTTCAAATGTTACCATTGGTGTAAGTGATCCATCTGAGGGAGATCAGGGCTCTTATCCTAATAAAGGGCGTGTTGCAGTTGCTTTTGTTCCATTTGAAGATAGAGAGGGGCAATCAACTTCTGAGTATTTGAATAAAATTCGTGAAGCAGTTAAAGGAATTCCGGGTGCCCAAATTACAGTTGCACAAGAACAGGCAGGTCCACCCACTTCTAAACCCATTACTATTGAAGTAAGTGGTGATGATATTGATGAACTAGCACATTCGTCAATAAAATTGAAGCATTATTTAGATTCATTAAACATACACGGTGTTGAAGAATTAAAGTCAGATTTTCAATACAACAAACCTGAAATTGTTTTTGATATTGATCGCGAAAGAGCCAACAGAGAAGGTATTTCGTCAGGACAAATTGGAATGGAAATTCGTAATGCTGTTTTTGGAAAAGAAGTTTCGAAATTTAGAGATGCTAATGATGAGTATCCCATTATGTTACGTTACCAAAATGATCAGCGCAATAATGTTGAAGCATTAAAAAACTTAAAAATTACTTATCGTGATATGGCGATGGGCGGAGCCATTCGTGATGTACCTATTTCTGCTTTTGCCGATATTCATTACAACAATACATTTGGTGGCATAAAAAGGAAATCTCAAAAACGTGTTATTACTATTTCTTCAAACGTATTAAATGGCTTTAACCCAAATGAAGTAGTAGCCAATATTCAAGCCTCTATTAACAATTATCCAAAACCTGAAAGTGTGAACATACGTATGGCAGGTGAACAAGAAGAACAAAAAGAAACTGGAGCATTTTTAGGAAATGCTTTATTAACATCATTAGCATTAATGTTTTTAATTTTAGTTACCCAGTTCAACTCGTTTAGTAAACCCCTAATTATTTTGTCTGAAATTTTATTCAGCATTATAGGTGTATTATTGGGCTTTGCCACATTTAAAATGGATTTCTCTATTGTTATGGCAGGTATTGGTATTGTTGCATTAGGAGGAATTGTAGTACGGAACGGAATATTAATTATTGAATTTATTGAATTACTCCGATCGCAAGGCAAACCATTGTTTGAAGCTGTTGTAGAGGCCGGTCGTACACGTATGACACCTGTAATACTTACAGCATCAGCCACTATTTTAGGATTAATACCGCTTGCAGTAGGGTTCAATATTGATTTTGAAACTTTGTTTACCGAACTCAATCCGCATATTTATTTTGGTGGTGATAGTGTTGCATTCTGGGGACCACTTTCATGGACCATGATTTTTGGATTAAGCTTTGCTACTTTCTTAACACTTATTCTTGTTCCTGTAATGTATCTTTTAGCTGAAAATGCAAAAGCTAAATTGAGGATTGTTAGAAAGTAAAATTATTGAGAAACGATAAAATATAATCGTTAAAGCTTAGTGGAGTTGTATTGTGAAATTGCACTTCTATTGGTAAATAATAGGCGGCAACATTTTTTAATTCGTTTTTAAATTCAGGATTGCTCATACGTGAAAAATCTTTTTCAGTTGTAATGAATAGTTTCTTTTCACTATTAATTGTTTCAAAAGTTTTTCTTATTTTTTGTATATCCTTAATGGTATAATTATAATGATCTTGGTAAGCCAAATGTTTTACCGATTTACAATTGCTTTTAACAAAACCTATCAATGGTTCTGCATTAGCAATGCCACTTACCAATAAACAATCGTAATTTTTTAATTCAGTTTTCGCAATTGGGAAACCTTCATCCTGCATAGCAACCGGTTCTCCATAAGCAATAAATGAAAAGTACAATTGTTGATGAGATCGTAATTGTAATTTTTGTTCCCATTGTTTTTGTTCTTGCTCAGATAAATTGCTTGGTGTCTTACTTACAATAATAATATTGGCTCTTGACAAGGCACTTTTATTTTCTCTTAACCTGCCGGCAGGCAATAAAAAATCATTAAATATAGGTTGGTTGTAATCTATTAAAACAATAGACAAATGCGCTTTTACAGCTCTGTGTTGAAAAGCATCATCCAATAAAATGGTTTGTACCTTTGGATGCAATTGTAAAATTTGATTGATGCCGTTTACCCTGTTTTCATCAACGGCTACAATTGCTTTGGGAAATTTTTGTTTGAGCATGAGCGGCTCATCTCCCACTTTTGCTGCAATTGACTTTTCGGTAAGTAATTTAAATCCTTTTGACATTCGGCCGTATCCTCTACTTAAAACTGCAAGCTTATAATGCTTTTGTAATAGCTCTATTAAATAGGCAATATGCGGTGTTTTGCCTGTACCACCAACAGTAATATTGCCAACTGAAATAATAGGAATATTAAATTGTGTAGAAGAAAATATCTTCCAATCATATAATTTATTTCTAATAAAAATTGCTAGTGAATAAATTAATGAAAGCGGAAGTAAAATGAGTCTTATTAGAAACATGATGGTTTATTTTAAGTGAAAATATCCGTGAAATTTTTATATTTCACGGATATTTTCATTTTACATACTTTACCTATTTCATTGGTGGGTCTTGCGAAAAAGATGATCCATCAGGTGATACCCAACAATTATATCTTGGGTCGTAATGCCAAGCAGTTTTAGGTACATATACGGGCTTTTTAGGTTGTTCAGCCGGAACAGGCGCTGATTGATTAGTACCACCACTGCTTAAAACTTCTCGAGCATGTATTACTGCTTGAGATTCAGCAGGGGGAGCAAGTGGAGCATGTTCAGAAGGCACTTCGGCTGAAGATTTATGTATTTCTTCCAGCCCCCATTCACATTCTAATGCTGCCGCAGCTCCAAAAGTTAGCGCAGCTCCACCTGTTATTAGAATATGAGCAAGAGTACCTCCTCCTGGCTCTACTTCAAGCCAACCAAAATAGATAGCAGTAGAAACAGCTACTCCGGTAGCTGCTTCGGTTCCAATCATTCCGCACCCAGCAGCTGTTGCCTTATCTGCAGCAACTTGAGCTGCAGCCAATCCACCATTTTTTTCACCAGCTTCCTTAATTTCCGGTATTGCAAACAGCATGGCAATTGCAAAGCCTCCAACTTGCCCGGATGATTTTGCAATAGATTCAACCGTGCCAAGGCATGTATAGTTTATTCCTCTTACTGCTCCATCTTCCATAACAGGGGTAAGAGCATAAACTTTACCGGCTAGCACTCCAAACCATTGCTTCGACCCTTCAACATAATACATTCTCATCACTCCTTGCTCAGCTACTTGTTCAGCAACATGTTCCACACCCTGTTCTACACCCAACTCTGTCGCTGTCATCATAATCTTAATCGCTTCCTCATTGGCAACTTTTGTACCAAGCCCTTCATGTTTTTCTCCGCCTTCACCGGTACCTTCTCCAGTTCCTACGGTTGGACCATCTGATGCCATAGCTTTTTTATCGGCTGGCCCGGTTAAGGATTCATCGGTAAGTGAACCGGAAAAATCTGTTCTATTTATTGGGTCATCGTCCATAGAAACATAAGGAGATTGCCATGGAAACTTAGCTGCTAATGGATCGGTTGATAACCATCTGGCAGCCCTAGGATCAAGAATACGAGCGCCAAAATCATAACTATTGCCGCCATCTTTAAGTTCGTCATCACGCTCCATGCTTTGATAACCATAACGATAATCACCGCTCTTGTAATCGCTCTTAGGCATTATCATTCCATACGGATAATAATCATTTGATGAAATTAAATCTGCATAAAAAGTACCGCTAGCATTTGTTTCTTTTGCATCATATATTACGGCACGTACATTGCTCAAATTATCTTTTATTTCATAATTTTTTTGTTTTATAGTACGCGTATAGATATTTGTGCTTGTTGTTGAGGCTGTATTGGATGCTAAGGTTACTGTTTTATCGGCCTTAACCATTCCTATACGGCCTGATGCATAAATTGGTTGTTCACTTATTTTAGCCCCGCTGGCATCAACGGTATAAATACCCATTTCATTTCCATTGGCATCATTTATATAATAAGTAGTTTCTTCAGTTGTACTTACTTTTGGAGTTCTATATTTAGTTTTTATGGTTACATTTTTTGAAACTCGCCTGTCAAGCGCATCATAAGTAAAATTAATTTCGGTATGTGTGGTCCCCCCCATAGCATCTAAAGTTTCTTTAATTACAGTTTTTACTTTATTGGTTCGTGACCAATCTATTGATTTAATGCCTTCGGCATTATCACCTATTAATTGACCTATATCATCATACGAATAATTATTGGTACTTTGATTTTCTAAATCATATTGATAAGTATAGTCGGAGCTGCTTATGTTATCTGTTATATAGGATAAACGATTGTTATCGTCAACCCCATCTCCATCCTTGTCTTCGTAATGATAAGTTAATTCGTCCATCTTTTTATTATCTACTCCATATCTGGTAAGGCTGGTGATGTTACCCATTAAATCATAGGTGTATGAAGTATTGTAATCTGTAAGCGAACTTGGAGTAGACATAATGTGTTTGGTCCAATCTTTTTGGGTGGTATTATAGAAGTCGAAATTACTTTCGACCAACCTATAAAGTTCATCATATTTATATTTGAACCCTTTTATTTTACCATCGTATGACACACTAGCCTCATTTGAAGCTTGTGTAGAATAAGCAACATTTGTTATTGCGCCATTAAATAAAGGGCGATAATCGAATGCCTGAGTATTATCAACCTTATCATAACCACGGTCGGCATTATCATAATCCCATGCTAATTGCATTTTTCCGGTATTAAAATATTGTGAGGTGTCATCATTAAATTCAGAATTAAATACAGAGTAGTCGGTTTTATATTTACGTTTAAAGTCGCCATTATAATAACCAAAGGTAATACCAAATACATCTTGCCCGAAAGTGCTTGCGGCCGTACCATCACCACCTGGGTCGAATTTAGAACTAAGGCTTTGATGGTTAATAGCTTTTAACCATCCATTAAGTGTGTACACATAATCTAATCCCTGAACATTATCCTCACCAATTGAACATCGTTTTAAAGGGCCATAGGCATAGTATTCATATTTGGCATCTAAATCCCAAATTACATTATCACGCGAGGTTTCAACGGCAATAAGTCTATTATCTGAATCGTATGTATAACGATATTGAAATTGGTCGGTCATACCTTCATTATATTTTACGGCTTTTACTTTTCCTGAAAGCAGATCATAATCATAAAAAATATACTTCATAGCCACTCCGGGAATACTATCGGCAACCCATTGTACATTTCCATGCGGATTATAGCTGTAATAGGTATAAATTTCATCTCCATTACCATCAGTACCATCCGGATCGCTATATGAATACTGAATACGACTTTCGAGATACTTTTGCTCAGTAATTCCATCTATGTATTTAATAATATCGCTTTCACTTCCATTTCCATATACAATTACTTTACGATCTAACAATTGAGAAGTAGGAAAATCTTCGTCATCTACATTTTCTAAAAAATTATTGTCAGCAGTATCAAGACTTGATATTCCTCCTTCAATTAAATTACCTAATGCATCGTATTTTTGATATTCATATATACCATTTGCTAAATCATTTGCATTTTGGGCAAAACGAAGCTGACCAATGCTGTTATAATAATAATATTTTGCTCCGCCATCAGGGGTTTCTTCATAAACCATTTGACCAACAGAATTGTATTTGTAGGTAGTTGCATATTTATGATTTTTAACATCTTGGCGAGAAGGAATAGCATCTCCCACTCCATCACCGTCAGTATCTCTATCAAATTCGTCAACTCCTTTTGGAGGTACTACTTTTATAAGATTACCGGCAATATCATAGTAAAATAAAGTGTATTGGTGATAATCTACACTGTAGCTAACTACTAAAGAATCATGAATACTTGTTGGTAGAGCGCAATGCTCATCATACTCTGCTAATGATTTATCTAAACGGCAAGTTTTAGCGTCATCTAAAGCATAATTAATTTGATTAATCAGATAAGTAAGGTTACGAGAATCACAATCTACTGCAATACTAAGTGTTCTCATTGGGTTTGTAATGGCACTTAATGAATTTCCCCAATTGTAATATATGCCATCAAGATTTATTACATCATCATCTAAAGCAAGATCAGCAACCACTACTGATGAAATAGCGCCTGTACGGCTAACAATATTATTAAGTATTATTTTTCCGCTACTTACACTAAAGTTCATTTTAGAAACTGAACTATGCCTGGTAATAGATGTCATAGATGAAAAAGCAGGGGTTATTTTACTTGTAAGTTTAGTTTTGCTCCATCCGAATTTATCATAAAGATTGTCTAATTCGTTTGTTACTTCAGTTTTAGTTACACTAGCTGATTTTCTAAATTTTGTATTAAGTTCATCAGATAAAATTTCCGACATTTTTTTACTTGAAGCGGGAATATAAGTATAACTTCCTGTAGCAGTTTCCGAAACTTCTAGTCCTTTGTTGTGCAAATTGTAAAAAGTATTAAGTTGGTCGGTGGTACCAATGCTGGTAATATTGCCCGAACCATCTTTTTGTACTGTAAGATCAAATGCATCTTCTAAATAATCTCTCAAGCGATAAGCCCTTGTATTGGCTAATGCTCTGGTAATACCCAAGGTATATTTTATTTGATTAGAAAAGCCTAGTTCACGTTTTTCAATAACATCAATAGTTCGTTCTTTCAGGTATGAAGAAAATTCTGCAAAGCAAGTAGCGTCAGGGCTATTATTGCATGCTGTGCCAATAGCCGAGCTAATTTCTCCGGCATACAAATCAAGATCAGAATTTAAACATTCGTAATAGGAATTCCATGCTTTACAGGTATCACTTTCATTAATATCATCAGCAATAGTACCTGCAATCATGCCTCCCCACCAAGCATTGCTGCCACAACTTGTTTCATCCCACTCTTCAGGATTAGTCCATTCATCAATAGGTGTATCATAAATTACACCGTGTAACTTGGCGCAGTTTACTTCTTGCTCATCTACAACTGGATATCCACTTGTTTTTTGACTTTGACTAGCAGAAAGAGGAACGGTATCCAATTCAAAAGACTTATAAGCATATTCAAGGTAACCATACCCATATACACTGCCACCTCCATTACTACCATAAGGTTCATTTGAAAAACCAGAATATTTTTTTCCTGTAAAACTCAAAAAATAATCCAGTAAATCCAGCCCCGGCAAATCAGTTCCGGTTGAGGTAACCATCATCTCATAAAGAGATGGGTAATCATTTACAATTCCTTCCCAAACTAAATACATATCATAACAATCATAATCATCACCATCTGTGCCATCTTTATCTTCCATGATCATGTGCGTTACCATTGAATTAAAGGCTCCATTGCCACCAGAAAAATCTTCATCAGATCGCACAAAATTAGTTCCTGTACCGGTAAAACTTTCTCCACTGGCTTTTGTATCGCTTACAGACAAGCTATGATTGGTTGATGGAGAAGTTGCATCACTTGATGAATTATCGAAATTATAAGAAATAGTTATTACCCCCTTGTTATTGGAATGAGAAACCGTTACAGAATATCCATAAATAGCCAATGTAGGTTGTAGGGTATTGTATACCTCATCTGTAAATTCTTCAACAGTTGCGTAATCAAATACATGAGAGCCTCTAGAACCATCGCTTTGTACATTATATCTTGAATGAATATATGCCGGTTCGAGTGTCATATTAAAAAAATCGCAACTTGAGGTGCCGTCATTTCCTGAACTCAAACAAATTGTGATTTTAGCCTTAGAATCATCAATTATAATCCCTTCTTCATAGGTTACATAAGCTTCACTTGTACTGCCGGTAATAGTAATTGTTGCTTGATCTTGCATATTTGCCGGATATTTATAGGCCCCATATTTATCATAAAAATATTTATAGAGATCATTGCCATAAGTATCACCATTTTTATCGGTAAGCATGCTTTCGTAATCATAATAGCCCCCATATTGGCTAATTAAATCCGTTTGCCAGTCTTCACTTCCTGTGGTTTTCCAAAGCGCATCACAAGGGTTAAAATCGCAAGGTATTTCAGGTACTTCTATTTCAAGACAAGAAGAAGCAAGCGTATAGGTTCCGGTATAACCTTCGGGTGTATTTGTTGAATCATAAGATACTTGCCATATTTCATTGTTGTGGGCTGTGCCTGTTTTGGTAATTGAACCCGATAACATGGATGATTTAGAGGAACTCCCAGAACCAAATTTGGTGCTAATACCGCTTCCAAAACGGCTTGCAAAATCAAAGCTGGTTCTTCCTGCATTACCACTTTCATCTGTTTCATCATCACAGGCAGAAGTTGAACCGCTGGATAAATCATCTAAATAGCTATAAAGGTCAGTTAAGCTCCCTGTTGTATCATTTAATAAACTAATAAGGGTATCAAATTTAGAAGCTTCGTTATCAAGTAAAGTATCAATTTTATCGGCATGATAATCTCTATAACGTGCTTCTCCATTATACTTGCTGTTTACTGTAATTTTTCGTCCAATACGATAGCTACCCGGATCAGAAAGCATAATTACAGAAACATCGCCTCCGGTGCCGGTACCTAATACCAATTGGGGGCAAGTTTCATCATAATAGGCAGACATAGACTCTGAAGAATCTGCTCCGTCAGGATTAAATATTAAATCACCTCCGCACTCTCCCGGAGTAATTGTATCTTTATATTCCCACTTAATTTCATTGGTTTCTTCTCGTATTACATATAAATCAACAATGTAATCGCAGGTAGAGCAATAAGTAACACAATTTGCCTCAAACTCATCTTTGTTTAATAAATAATCAACATCTAATTGTATGGTAGGATCAGTAAAAACAATTGATTGTTCTTTAATCATTGTGTATGGATCAGCCTGTATGCTCCCCTTTATTTCTTTAGTTATGGTATTATTTACTTCGCTTATGTCTTCTAATAATGGATGATCACCGGTATTGACCATACAAGTTGCAATAATTTGTCCACCTGTTGTTTTATAGGTAACTGTAGGAACTTCATTTGGGTCAACCTTTACAATTTTATATATGCCGGTATCGGCCGGGGTTTCGTCTCCAAAAACGGTTATTAATTCAGAGTCAGCAACTGCAGAATAATAGGTGCGTACGGTACGTTGTAAGCCGCCAAGCATATATGTTTCATCATATAAACCCATATGATGTTCATATCCGTAAAGTGAAGTTTTTTTCGGCCTACCCAGCTTATCATATACCGTTCTTGAATAAGGATAGTTTTCCGCATTGGGAACATTAATATCAGGATTAGAATTAGAAAAATATTTACTAATAGCCCCATACATTGGATAAGCATTTTCCCACACCGGTACATCAACAGAATCACCGGCACAAACAGGGTATCGTGGTTTATTGTAACGATCATCGCTATCAAAATCATCAGGTCCATACAAATTTTTGTTTTTGTCTTGAACTAAAGTATCCATATAGGCCAATTTAGTTTGAGTAATAGGCGCTGTTATGGTTTGAATTCCTTTACGGCCAACATAGTCATACAAGGATTGACTGGTTGAAACTTTATTTTGTTCTTGTAGTTTTTTTTGTGTTTGATGAGGCATGGCAAGTCCATCAGCATACGTTATACCTTCATTTATTTTTGCTTCTTCACTTAAATAGCGTTTATAAATCCAATTTTTATCAGAATCAAATTGTTTATAATAGAAAATATATTTTTGTTGAGTTGTAGTTAAACTGCTTATAGCAGATAGGTTAATAATATCACCATCGGCAGCAGATGTTGCCCAATTTCCATAATTTCGGCTATCCCCAAAACCCCCTTCATAATAATTTCCGATTGGTCTAATGCGCCATATATAATATCCGGTTCCTTCGGTAAGTGTAAGTTTTAATGAGGTATTACTGTTTTCAGTTACAATTACTAGTGATTTACTCCAATCTACTTCGGCATATACAGCCTGAGGCTCGTCAGCATAAGCGTCTTTGGTATTGAATAAGCGAAGAATTTGAATTTCATAACTTGATATATTTTCATTGCAAGTAGAACTATTTGTCCATTTTAATTTAACAGGATTGTCAGTAATAGGGCTGCTCATTGATTGCATACTTATATCACTTTCACCGCTCACATCTATACCATAATCAATATCAAAATATACGTTTAAGGCAATGCTGCTTTTTAAACTTGCTACAAAAGCAGCCGGAGCTGTAGGTGTAACCGTTATAGAAGATATAGTAATATTTGCTTGAGAGAACTCCAGTACTTCTGATGGATCTATCTCTATTTGATAAACCTGCTCCGGGCTATTTTCACTAATATTTAGTGTTATGCTTTTATTAAGTGCGGTAGCAGCAGGATCTTTAACTGCTAATACTACTTGTACTGTATATGGAATACCTGTTCCTAAATTATCTACATCACCTGTATTTAATACAGCTACCAGTTTAAAACTATTTAATAATTTTGAATAACAAGTAGTAGGGCTAGTAACACATCTATACATGAAATCATTATAAAATGTTTTAGCTGTTGATGCAGATAATTCAGTATACGAATACGATACACCAGGTACGCTATCTTTTTTTCCACTTGCTCTATTATTAATATCAATATAGGTATCAGGAGGGGTTCCGGAAGCAGAAAGCAATGAGGTAGATTTAGAATAGGTAGTACTAGTGCCTGAGTATACAAAAGAGTACTCTCCTGCAATGGTTGGCATTGATCTTACAGTTAATGGTACAGAAGTAGAAGTTACAGATGTGCCACTAGTGCCGCTAACAATACAACGGTATAAATATCCATTGTCTGCCGTACCGGCTACAAAAGAATACACCATATTTGTTGCTCCGCCAATACTTGCAAATGTAGTTCCACCGGCAGTTGTGCTTTTTTGCCATTGGTAAGTTAAGCCTGTACCACTTGCAATAATCGTAAAACTTGCAGCAGTTCCATCATATACTGTAGCTGGTGCTGGTTGAACAGTAATGGAAATGGGTGTTTCTACAGTTAAACTTACAGCGCTTGATGTTACTGAAGGGGTACATGTACCACTTACTACGCAATGATAATAATAACCGTTATCAGAACTTGCTGTAGTAAATGAATAAGTTGAACTTGTAGCTCCTGTGCCACTAGATACATTGGCAAATGTACCCGTTGAAGTTGCACAACTTTGCCATTGGTAAGTTAAACCTGATCCGCTAGCTGTAACACTAAACGTAGCACTACTTCCGGAAGATACTGTTTGACTGCTTGGCTGAGCTGTTATTGAAGGGGCACTATTTACTGTAAGGCTAACCGCAGTAGTTGTTGCTGAACCACAACTGTTACTTACAACGCATTTATATTTGTAACCATCGTCTGTACTGGCAGTGGTAAATGAATAACTTGCACTTGTTGCGCCACTAATATCAACATACATTAGGCCCAAAGGTTTTAATTTTTTCCATTGATAGGTTAATCCGCTTCCGGAAGCAACTACAGTAAAAGTAACGCTACTATCGGCACAAACGGTTTCACTACTTGGCTGGGTTGATATTGAAGGAGCACTGTTTACTGTAAGGCTAACTGCATTAGAGGTTGCTGAACCACAACTGTTACTTACAACGCATTTATATTTGTATCCATCATCTGTACTTGCAGTAGTAAATGAATAGCTTGCACTTGTTGCACCACTAATATTAGCATACGCTATGCCCAAAGGTTTTAATTTTTTCCATTGATAGGTTAATCCGCTTCCGGAAGCAACTACAGTAAATGTAGCGCTACTATCGGCACAAACGGTTTGACTACTTGGCTGAGTTGATATTGAAGGTGCACTGTTTACTGTAAGGCTAACTGCTGTGCTTGTTGCTGAACCACAACTATTAGTTACAACGCATTTATATTTGTAACCATCATCTGTACTTGCAGAAGTAAATGAATAGCTTGCGCTTGTTGCACCACTAATATCAACATACTTTAAACCCAAAGGTTTAAATTTTTGCCATTGATAGGTTAATCCGCTTCCGGAAGCAACTACAGTAAAAGTAGCACTACTATCGGCACAAATGGTTTGACTACTTGGCGGAGTTGTTATTGAAGGTGCACTATTTACTGTAAGGCTAACTGCAGTGCTTGTTGCTGAACCACAACTGTTAGTTACAACGCATTTATATTTGTAACCATCGTCTGTACTTGCAGTGGTAAATGTATAACTGGCGCTTGTTGCGCCACTAATATCAACATACGCTAAGCCCAAAGGTTTAAGTTTTTGCCATTGATAGGTTAATCCGCTTCCCGAAGCAACTACAGTAAAAGTAGCACTACTATCGGCACAAACGGTTTGACTACTTGGCGGAGTTGTTATTGAAGGAGCACTATTTACTGTAAGGCTAACTGCATTAGAGGTTGCTGAACCACAACTGTTAGTTACAACGCATTTATATTTGTATCCATCGTCTGTACCGGCAGTAGTAAATGTATAGCTAGCACTTGTTGCGCCACTAATATTAGCATACGCTAAGCCCAAAGGTTTTAATTTTTGCCATTGATAGGTTAATCCACTTCCGGTTGCAACTACAGTAAATGTAGCACTACTTCCCGAACATACTGTTTTGTTGCTTGGTTGGGTTGTTATTGAAGGGGCTGCATTAACCTTTATTAAAATTGAGGCTGTATAATAGTTAGGAGATGTAATACTTGCACAATAATTAGATACAGTAATTTTACAACGGTAATATTTACTACTTGTAAGAGCAGGTGGTGTATAGGATGCTGTTGTTGCACCACTACCGGCAACCGGCTTTGCCCATGCATCTAACTTTCCATTATCATTAGAAACCTGCCATTCATAAGCACTAATTGAGTAGGCAGCCGATCCGGTGCAAGTAGTAATGGCAAGGGTTAATGCTGCAGGTGTACTTCCTGAACATATAGTTTGTGCGCTTTTTACTGTGGCTCCATTAAATGAATTAGCGGAAAATGTGCTAAAGTTTGCTAAGAGCAAAAAAAGTAAGGTAAGCTTACCCAATACTTTAAAAGTTGGAGCTTGATAGTTTTTAGAATAATATTGCTTCATATAACAATGATTTAATAATTTTTTCAATCTTTCAATTTTTAATCTTCCAATTTTTCTTTATCTGCTTTATAAGTATTATAACTTTAGCGTATTCAACATACTTGTGGTTGAATACGTTTTATAATTTGTTATCATTGTATTTAGTGCTGTATAGGTTACACTACTGTAAATAGCTTTGTTTTTAATGTATGAATCAAAAAATGTTTGAATAGAAATAGAGGATGCTTCATCATTGATATATGTTTGAAGTGCATATTCAAAATATTTATCCAAAACCCGCCCCCAAATATCTATGGTTACATCGTAAATAGTTTCTTTGATTTGATATTTAAGATATTTATCAATTAAAAGGCCTTCATCGAGGTAATATTTATCTAAGTTGAGTTCTAGACTATTTTTAGTTATAATAGTTGAACTGAGGGTAATATCACTGCCAAGCCCAAGACTACCGGTACCTTTAGTAATAGAGCTGGATGAGGAACTGCTACTCTCGCCCATTTCTACATTAGTTGTAGTTGGCCTATTGTATTGAGCTTCTTTTACAGTTTTTATTCCCTTTTCAGTTTCCATAAATACACGTGTAAGTTTTCCTTCGGCATTATACTGATAGTATGTTCCAAAATGCTGATCGCTGAATTGAGTAATTAAAAGTAAAGTATTAGGATCATAAACATAACCTGCCATTCTTGCATCCATTGGCTGCATTTTAATATCATCAACATAAATATCAGGAAGATTAGATGCCTTTATTGCGGTGACGTCAAATACAATACTTACCCCAAAAGTATATGACGATTTGAATGTACTACCACCACTACCCATACTTGTTGAACCCTTTGTTAGAGAACTAAAATTCCAATCACTACTTGCAACTTTTGCCTGATATAATTTCCATTCACCACTACGAGCCACTTCTTCAAATTCAACGGTGTTAAATAATGAAGAACCACTATTTTCTTCTAATTTAATAGTTGGCCAACTACCACTTGATTTAACCCATATTTTTACAATAAAACCCTTTTGTTTTAATTGAGATGCGGTTGAAACTGTATGATCATCAAATAATGGTAATTCTGCTTCATAAGTAAAGAAAGTTGAGTATTTAGAGCCGCTTGAAACGGAACCAAATTCAACCTGAACAGAATGTGTTCCTGAATGGGCTACAGAGCTTGATACGGAATTTTCTGTAGTATTAACTCCCATTTCTTCAAAACATCTATATTGCGCTCCACCACATTTTGAACTGGAATAATCATATTCAAAACTTTCAAATAATACCGATTCATATTCAGTATTATAAGCAACCAGATAATTTGCGTTATGATTATAGCCATATTTAGCAACATTAGTAACATCCATTAGATTCTTCTCTTCAAGAGGTTTTCCATCAACGGAATAAAAACTAACATTATTAGTGTTTAGCCAGTTGGTACCATCATTATATGAATTGTTATACCAATCAAAAAATTGAAAATCTTTTAAAATTCCGGCTTCATAACTATGGTCAACATCATCATTTATAGTAGTGATATCTGTTTTATAAGTATAGGTAGACTTAATTCCCCATTTTCCTAACTCCCCTGTTTCAAAAGGGTTTTGAACATCGTCTATTTCAAAATTTTCTCTAAGATTATCGTCTATTTCATTTTCGTTGGTTAACAGAATAGCTCCGGCAGAAATAACATTGTCGGTGGCATAAGAATTACAAAACTGAATACATGAAAGTTCAGTAGCATTACATGTATTGGATGGGTCTCCATACATTAATCGGCCGGTTTCATCATCAATAAAAAATTCATAGCCATCAACTTTTGTTATTTCACTCATACATTCAGCAACAAAATCGTATGAATCCCAAATACAAGTGTTAAAAGTGACCTTGCCAGTACCAATACCTGTCCACTTCGAACTGGAGCCACTACCAATAACTGAACTGGAACCGGTACTTAAGCCTGAGCCTATTTTTGAGTTATCGGTGCCACTACTTATTCCACCAGTAGTACCACTTGTAATTGTAGTTCCAAGATATCCATCTGTTAGGCTAATTTGAGCTATTGAAAATTTGCTTGCTATCATTAAAAATAATAGGATGGAAAGTAGTTGAATGTTATAATTATTATATTTCATGACGTAAAATGTATTTAGTGACGTAAATAAATATTGTTATTTATATTAACAGTATTTAAATTCTTAACTGTTGAATAAAACGAACTATTAGTTATGAAAGACGATTTAAATAAAGTTTGAGTTGATATTACTCCCTTAAGATAATTATTGACACTGATGCCATTAAAGTAATAATCTTGCTGCCATTCATAATATGAGGTAGCTAAAACATCAAATAGGTTATCTGCCCCCAAAAACTCTTCTCTGTTATCACAAATAATGCAATTATCAGTTGCAGCCATGTCAATATAGTCTTGAATCTCGTCCATAAAATCAAACAAATAGTCGCTTTGCATTTCGCTTTCGCTTGCCCAATCAATTATACTTTGATAATCATCAATCACAAAGTCGTCTGCCCCAATCATATTATCTAAAATATCTTTTAATCCTTCTTGAATATTAATATCGGCATCTGCTGATTGGTCATATTCTTCACATTGAACACAATTTCCGTTTTCGGGATTAATTACTGCAATATAGGCTAGTTCATCAGGTTTGGCAGGTGATGAGCCATCTAAACTTTCAGTTAAATATTCTGCCAGGGCATTACGATTATCTTGATCATTATCAGAAATTAATCCATCAGGTTCTTCAAAAGAGCCATACATAACAGTATTCCCTACTCCAAGGGTTAATAGATTTGCCCTGTTACTTTGTAATATTTCCAAGTCACATTCTCCATTTCCCATTCCATAAAGCGAAAAATTAGAAGTTGGTATAACATATACCTTATTACCTTCAATGCTTTTAATATTTGCAATACTAGGATAGGCGGCTCCGGAAGTAATGCAAACAAGGTCTCCTGGAGTAAGTTTATCGAGTACATCACAATATGAGCCTTCAAATGTTAAATAACTTGGGTCAGAATATTCTTTCCCTAAACCTCCATTAGTGAATGTTAAATCAATGCCATCGCTTCCAGATTCTATTTTTAGTTTCTCACACCCTGCTTTTTGCCCGGTATATTTATAATAAGCAGAAGCCGGATAATTAAATGATATGTATTTACCTTCGTGAGCTACATCACCCGTTAATTTCTGTTGATCAAATAAACCTGATTTTTCAATTACTACCGGATCTCCGGATACAGGATCGAAATATTTATTTTCTGCAGTACTATAGGTGCCATCTTTATATTGCGTTACACTTTTAACTACAGCGGGACAAAATATTTTTTTATTTATTGTATACGTATGTAAATAAGTTTCGTCTGTGGTTTTATAAAAAGTTGGAAATGCGTAGGGGATAGTATAAACTCCCCAAATGCCAATACCGGCATCAATAGTTTCTACTGTAGAAATGGATGTTTCAGTAACCTGTTTACTTTCTGTAATAACTTCTACTTCTTTACCTAAAGCACTTGATCCAAAACTATAATGAGAATACATAACCGGAAGTAGCTCTCCGGGTTCAAAGTAATTGTACGCAGTACTTGCAAGTTCTGTTGCTTGATCGGGAGAATTAACACTGTCGTAATCGCCATCATAAACAGTTTGCTTTTTTAACTGGCCATGCATATTGTTGATAATAAACTTATAGCCTTGTGTTGCCCAACAAGAATAATAGGTTTTGTTACTTAACAAACCGAATGAGGGATCGGGGTTGTCAACTTTTTTATCTACATCGGTATATGAAATGCCAGAATATCCATCTGTTGTTGTGCGATCAAAAGGATAGTCTTTTGCAGTATAATATTCAGATGAAGTATATCCATTATTAGTAGCACCATCATGAATATTTTTTGTAATAATTCGCGAATACCCTATTGAAGGGGACGGCAATACAAATTCACCAATGGGTCCTTCAAATTGAGATTTATCTTCTCCTGAAACCAGAACTTCATCTTTTGTTGATTCAGATCGCTTTTTTAAGTACCCTATCAAAGCATTCTCTTCTCTAAATGAATTTGGCTCGTTGGTGGCTACTCCACTCGATTCACCATCTAATGTTTCATATACATATTCATTGCCATAAAGAGCTGCATCTGCATTGTTTTTCTCAATTCCGGAGGTATATCTTAAAAGCCGTTTTACCCTTGGTCCTCCACCTTTTTTTGCAGAAGGAACGGGTATGCGTAAATAACTTGACTCTACATCCATTTGCTGGCAGGTACTGGATGCATCTAGATCACTATAGCCACCGGCTAATAAATCAATCATTTGTAATACAGTTGATTCTTTGTCGTCAGATTCAGATATAGCTTCTTCACCGCAATCTTGTCCTATTTGAAGCCCCTTATATGCTTTAAAATATTCTTGGCAAGCATCACATGGAGACGAAAAGCCTCCATCTGTATTGTATTCATCAGTTGAAGGGTTGCCAAGCTGTACATAAAGTTTGCCATCTGCAGAGGTATCTACTGACATTACATTTGCATAACCTGTAATGTATTCATTGCCACATTCGGCTTTTACATCGTATAAAAACTTGAAATACATTTTTTCAGGATCTCTGCCACCATACCCATCAATAAATATTTTTTCTATCCAATCAATAATTGCTTTTTTATCCGTTGAATTATTGGCTCCAATTTCATCAAGGTTGAGATAATAAGAAGTTCCATAATTACCAACACCAGACTCGTCAGTAAAACTGGCCGAAGCTTCTATCTTTTCTAAACTTACCATTGCCATTGCTCTTCTATCTTGAACAAAAGAATAATCTTTTTGTTCATATTGAACATTAATTTCACCACCGGAAGGCATCACAATTCTTTTTAGGTTCCATGCTGCCGGATCATAGTCGGATGATGGAGTTTGATCATTCCATTCTTGTAAATTTCTAGCTCTTGTTTGCCCGTTTGTTTGATAATTGCCCCAACCATCAATACTTGCTTCATTATAATCAGGGTTTTGCGTTAAGCCAGTTCCATAATTATCGAGTGCGTCATATTTGGTTGGATAATCTAATTTATTGCTTCCTGTAGTTTTTGGATAGCTATAGTAGAATAAGAATGGCGAAATACCCGCATTTCTTACATCGCCATATTCAAACCACACTTTTTTTAATGTAAGTTTTCCGTTTGAGCTGCCGGTGCCAACAGTATTGGGTTGACCTTTGGCTAGTGAATAATCATAATCGAAATAAATTCGCTTAATTACTTGTCCGGGATCTCCGTTATTGTCTTTAGCGTAAAGAGTAATTTTATCAAGTTTTTTTAATTTTTTATTATCTGTTAAATCCATGCTGCTTGTTGAGCTGGTTTTTGCGGCAATTTCATCTGATTCGGCTTCTAAGCCATCTTTTCGGCTGCTTACTTCAAATACTGCGATATATGATGCGGTTTCAATTGATGACAAATAACAAATTTCTTTATCTCCACTTGAATATGTTCCCATATCATCATCAGGGTTAGAAACTTGATTGGGGCTATATATTAATCCTTTCCATGGTGATCTCCAATGGAACCAGTTAGTATTGTCGCCTTTATCTCCAAAATATTTTGTGTAGTTAAATTTAGTCCATCCTCCAAAATCATCGCTGCTTGGGCCATCCATTGTGCGATCAATATAATTGGGTTGTGTAATTTCTGTAAGTAAATACATTGATGCATATTTACTATTCACTGTTTGTCCAATTTTACTATCATTATCACTAAATGAAGAAATATCGCGATAAGCCAAATAATTTCCCACTGTATCTTCATCAGTAACACTTACGCTTATATTATTTTCTTTTTTAGCATTAACAGGCAAAGCAAACACGTAATGTTGTCCATTTTTATTAGTAATAGCAAATTCTCCAATACGGTCAGTGCTACTTCTATCCACCATGTCTTCTATATCTGCTCTGTGAGAATATCGTTTATAATAACCTCCGTAATAATCATCATGAATATTCATTTCTTCATTGGTATGATAGCCAATATATGAAGAGCGGCCAACAGCAGCAGCTCCGGTAGTATTAATATTTTCTCTATAATTACTACTTAATTCAGGAACATAACCCTCTCCTGAATTATCAATTGTTAGATCTGCCGCTTCCGGATAATCTGAACTGGACATTGAAATGTGCCCACCCATATCACCAATAAACCGAAAGAAATATGATTCAGGATCATCGTTTGAAAAATCATAGGCATCATTTTTTCCCTCATCGTCCCATAGCCCAATAGTTAATGTATTTGCTGATCCATCAGATGAGGATACTGAGGCGCTCTCATTTAGGCCTGCATTAACGTGCACCCCAACGCTTCCTATCTCAGTAACATTAGTAACTTCTTTAGGATGAAACTCTCCTATTTTACTGCTATAAGCTCTTATTACCCCTCCCAAACCTTCTCCAACAACATTAAAATTATCGGGTGAAGAAAATGGAGTTGACAGAAACTCATCTTTAACATTATAATTATCGTTTCTTTCATTCGTATAATCCATCATATCGTCTTTGGTAGCATTATGAGAATATAAATAACCGTAGTAATTACTTTCTAAACCATCTGCACCATAAGTTACTTGACTATTAAATGTTCCAAAAACGGAAGCTCCCAGTCCAATAGGAAGAGGAGAAGGAGCATAATATCCACCTAAACTGATCTGGAATGCCTCAGAACTTGCATATTTCATGGCAGAAGTAGGAATTGATTGATTATGCAAAGTATATGCACCATAACGGCTTGAAGATATACTTTCACCGGAAGCCATTTTACAACCTTGTCCAATCATTGCATTTTGAATTGTTTGTGGTTGTTTGTTAATAACACCTGTCTTTAAAAAATTTATCTGACTTTGCAGTTGCATGGCACTTTGTACAATATCAATTATTACTGATAGTGGACTTGAATAAGAATATGAATAGCGGATTTCTCCTTCATCTTCAAGTGATATTGTAGTGGCTTTTGTACCGAGTTGATAACCAACATACGGAACCGTAGATGTAAATAAACCATGGTAATTACTAAACCCTATTGTACTATTTAACCCGGCTGAAACAGCTAATCCAAATGCTCTTATTCCGATGCTACCATTTGTGCCGGCCGTAACGGTCCAATTAGTCTTCATTTTATTATACTGGGTTATAGTGCCCTTATCAACATCATCAGCGAATCCTTGTTTACCTCTTACAATAGCGCCAGGATTCAGGGTCCATCCACTACCTACCCAAGAGGCTTCTTCTTCAGCACCTACACCGCTATGATATGAAAGTGAAAGAGAATAACCACTTCCATTTGTACCTGGAATTTGAACAATAGGAATATTATATGTAAAGTCTCCAGTAAAAGGATTTACCATATTATCGGTACTTACAGGTTCAAAATTCGAAAACTCAGGTTGTGTTGGCCCCGTTACCGATGCTAAAGTTTTAAATGGAAATAAGGATTGGAGTAATACACTTATTGCGGTTATTACTGATAAGGTTTTGGTAAATTTCTTCATGTGAATGGAGTTTTACTATTTCGTCTTGCGCTTACTTACGCGCGGCTTTTAAAAAAGGTTACAAGAAACCTTATGTTTTTTTAACAAAATAATGTGCCTGATAAACAATGGGCTATTATACACATATTTATATAAAATACAACATTTTTTTGTGTTTATTTCAACTTATTAAATCAAAATAAATTACAATGCGCTCATTTTCAATAATAAAATTTAACCATGGGCGCCAGAATATCAGAAGAATACTTAACAAGAAAAATAAAAGGGATAAATGGGAAAAAAAATTAGCCCCCGTTTAAAAATTAGCTGATAATGATATAATGCCATTACTTTTAGTGTTAATTCATGTCATAAAAATATTAAGAGCGGACTCTCACTTAAAATCATAATGCTTTGTATCTTTGCAAAGCAATGCAATCAAATCTACAAATATTACCCATTAACAAATGGTTAAAGGATTCGAAAAAACCTTTAATCATTGCTGGTCCTTGTAGTGCAGAATCAGAAGAACAAATTTTAGAAACGGCAAAAGCGATTGATGCTATTGGCAAAGTAAACATATTTAGGGCAGGAGTTTGGAAACCTCGCACGCGTCCTAATTCATTTGAAGGCAAAGGCAATATTGCATTACAATGGCTAAAGGAAGTGAAAAAGCAGACTTCATTACTTACAACTGTTGAAGTAGCTAATGCAGAACATGTTGAAGCCTGTTTAAAAAACGATGTGGATATTTTATGGATAGGCGCAAGAACAACTGTAAATCCATTTTATGTGCAAGAAATTGCTGACGCTTTAAAAGGTGTTGATATTCCGGTAATGGTGAAAAATCCATTACATCCTGATATTCATTTATGGATTGGTGCTTTTGAGAGATTAAACAAAGTGGGTATTCAAAAATTAATGGCAATTCATAGGGGTTTCTTTTCCTACAATAAAAATATTTACCGAAATATTCCACAATGGGAAGTACCCATTGAGCTCAAGCGTATTTGCCCACAACTACCAATTATTTGTGATCCCAGTCATATTTCAGGAAAACGAGATCTGTTATTTGATGTAGCACAAACTGCACTTAATTTAGATATGGATGGCTTGATGATTGAAACCCACTCGAATCCGGATGGTGCTTTAAGTGATGCCGAACAACAAATTACTCCAAGCGCACTACATGAATTACTCGATCAATTAATTATTAAATCAAAAGATTCAGCCAATATTGAATTTAAAAATTTTTTAAACGAATTGCGTAATCAAGTTGACGAAGTAGATGACGAAATATTGCAACTGCTTGCTAAACGCATGGTTTTAATTGAAAAAATTGGAGAATATAAAAGAGAGAATGATATTACCATATTGCAACTTGATCGTTGGAAAGAAATTTTAAAAACCCGTACCGAATTAGGAAACAAACTTCAATTACCAAAAGATTTCATTTGTGAAATTCTTGTTGCTATTCATAAAGAATCTATCCGCAAACAAGCCGAAGTAATAAATTACGCCTCTTCAACAAAATAAATTCCATTCCTGTTTTTGACAAATCTATTTTTTTGTTTTTACTAAAAAGGCCTATTTATTAGGTTTTTCAGAAGTATTAGGTTTTTACTATTTCATAAACATCTTCGACACACGCTGTTTTTTGTGTTTTAAAAATTTTAGAAACACCTGTATTTTTACTTGAAACAAGACCCCTGAATTGTTTGTCAATAATTATTAATCTTAGTAAATCTAACACCAATGAAAGAACAAAATTTTACACTCCTTATCAGGAAAGGATTTTTTTATTTAATGCTTTTTCTCAGCATTCAATCTAAGGCTCAAACCATAGCCAGCAGTACTTTTGAAGTAGGCAACATTAAAACAATGCTTAATGCAGATGGCAGGCTATTTGAAAGTGATAGTACCAATATGTTTTATGCTCCTAAAAGCGGAATAGTTTCATCTATGTATGCAGCCAATTTATGGATAGGAGGATTAGACGGAGGTGGGCAAATACATTTGGCAGCACAAACTTACCGACAAAGCGGTACAGATTTTTGGCCTGGTCCATTAGATACCATTACAGCAAGCGAAGATTCTATTACAATGGCCTTATACAATAAGATTTTTCCTATAAGAAAATCTGAAGTTGATTCTTTTAAAGCCGGATTGGGAATATCTGCTAATATTTTAAACTGGCCCGGAAATGGAGATATTTCAAAAAATTATTCAAAAAAAATGGCGCCATATATTGATGTAAATGGAGATGGTTATTATGATCCTTATGATGGAGATTATCCTTCCGTTAGAGGTGATAAGATGCTTTGGTTTGTATACAATGATGTATTTGGACAACATGAAGAAGCCAAAGGGAGCTATAAATTAGGTGTTGAAATTAGAGCAAGTGTTTATGGTTTTGACTGCGCAGATGATACCGATTGCTTTAATAGTTTTTTTGTTCATTATGATATTTATAACCGTTCATTATATAAATTAAATAATATTTATTTAGGCACATGGGCCGATATTGATTTGGGATATTATGCCGATGATTACCTCGGAAGCATGGTGGATTTAAGTTCTTTTTATGGATACAATGGAGATATGTATGATGATAATGGTTATGGTAGTTCATTAGCAGCTCAATCTGTGACTATACTTCAAGGCCCATTAGCAGATAGCAATGATGGTATAGATAATAACCATGATAGTATTATTGATGAAGCTGGAGAAAGAGTAGAGCTTTCGCATTTTATGTACTACAATAATGATTTTAGTGCAATGGGAAATCCAGATAGTGTTCAAGAATTTTACAATTACATGAGAGGGATGTGGAAAGATGGAAGTCCGTTAACTTACGATGGAAATGGATATGGAGGAAATACAGTTTGTAATTATATGTTTCCCGGGAATACCGATACCGCAGGCATTGGAACCAATGGTATAGCATTACCCGAATGGTCGGAAGTGACCAGTGGCAATACCCCTGGCGATAGAAGAGGACTTGGTTCTGTTGGTCCGCTTACTTTTTCTCCCGGTCAAAAAATAACATTTGATCTTGCTTATGCATTTGCGCAAAATTTGCAAAATCCTAATGATAGTTTAAGTGTTGATTTATTGAGAAGCAGGATTAAAAACCTAAGAGAGAAATTTGCAAAAGATAGTTTAGGTAATTGCTTAAAAACAGCTTCTATTAAAAATATTAATGTACAAACTAAACGACTTATTGTTGCGCCTAATCCGGCACAAGATATGGTTACGATACAATTGCCTAATGCAAATGAATCATATAACATCAGTATAAAAAACATGTTGGGTGAAGAAGTGTTTTCTGCAAAAATTAAAAATCAATCTAACTATAATATCGATCTAAATCATGTTGCTAAAGGATGTTATTCTATTACTGCAGTTGGTGAACAATTATACAGTAGTAAGTTGATAATTGAAAAATAATTCCAATTCATTGCTAAAATTTTTTTAGCAAAAATTCCTACATTGCTTACTTCTTAAAAAGGAGTAAGCAATTTTTCATTTTTACAATATGAAATAGCCATGCACCGAACGTGCACAAACACGAATGAATATAACATGGCGTATTCCATATGACTGCTAAAAATAAGTTATATACATATGAATAAACGTTATCCTCGGCAACTTTCTCATGGCAATAACAATATTGTAATTGTATTGTCAGATACCGAAGTGGCTAAAATTTTTCAGGGAGATACAAGAAGTGATATTGGTTCTGAAGCAGACAAAATGAAATTTGCCAATAAGGTAAACGATCTTGTTGTGCAATTTATTCGTTTGGATTTTGACGAAACCAAGCAATGGGATATGTTAGTAATGGAGCGCTTACATCCTTTAGATTATAGAAGTTTTGAAATTGAAAAAAGAGAATTAATTGTTGAGGTTTTTGAAGACCAATTAAAACAATTGCATAAAGCAGGATTTGTGCATAGAGATATTTTAAGGCCATCAAACATTAGCGGTCAAGCCTATGATAATATTTTGCTCACTTCAGCAGGATTAAGATTAATTGATGTGGGTATTTCTGCTTTAAAAACTGCTGTTGGAGAAAAATTATTTCAAAAATATGTAGAGCACGAATTAAAAGAACTAAACGAGTTTAAAAATTATTTTTTAACCAGATAAAAACAATTCCAAGCTCCCAATTTTCAAATTCTCAAATTGGCTAACTTTCAAATTAAAAAACATGTTCAATCCAACACAAACCTACACATACAACTATCCAACCAAAATCAGATTTGGGGCAGGAGTAATAAACGAACTAAGTGACTACTTAAAAGCTCAGCAATTAAAAAATCCATTGGTGGTAACTGATCCAATGGTAGCTGAATTGCCCTTCTTTAAAAATATTCTTGCAAGTCTAAAACAAAATGGCCTTTCGGCAGAAGTGTTTAAAGAAATGCATAAAAATCCCGTTGAGTCAGATGTATTGGCCGGTGATGATATGTATAAAAAAACAAAACGCGACTGTATTATAGGTATTGGCGGTGGTGTAGCGCTTGATGTTGCTCGCGCAATAGTGTTACGCGTAAATCACAGAAGACCACTTTTTGATTATGATGATTTAATTGGAGGAGATCAATTTGTAACGGAAGATGTGCCTCATTTTGTAACAGTGCCAACAACTGCCGGTACAGGGAGTGAAGTTGGTCGTAGCGCTATTATTGCCGAAAATGAAACACATCGCAAACGCATTTTATTTCATCCAAAATTAATGGCAAAAATTATTTTTGCTGATCCGATGCTAACAATGGAACTACCTCCATTTATTACAGCAGCTACAGGTATGGATGCACTCACGCATAACATGGAAGCATTTATTGCAAAAGGATTTCATCCTTTAAGTGAAGGTATTGCTATTGAAGGCATGCGTTTAATTGCAGAGTCTTTAGAAAAAGCTACACATAAACCCGATGTTGAATCACGTGCTAAAATGATGATGGCTTCACTCATGGGGGCTGTGGCCTTTCAAAAGGGATTGGGTGTTGTGCATAGCCTTGCTCATCCAATGTCGAGCTTGCTTGATACACATCATGGTTTGGCCAATGCCGTAAATTTACCTTATGGAATGAAATTTAATTATACCGGATTTGAAGAAAATTTTAATCGTATGGCTGTAGCATTAGGATTAAAAAATAACGAGGGAAATAAAATTCCTGATTTTCTTTTTGAGTTCAATAACAAATTAGGTTTGCCAACTAAGTTGAGTAAAATTGGCGTAAAGCAAGAACATATAGAAACATTATCTGATTTGGCTTTCGCAGATTTCTGTCATCCGAATAATCCTAAACCTGTTAGCAGAGAAGATTTTAAAAAATTGTATTTGGAAGCTTTGTAAAAAACCGTCCCCAGCCCTTCCCAAAGGGAAGGGAGAGCGATATAGATTATTCGGAAATTTTTAGTTTTAAACATGATAAAAAAATCGGCATATCTTCTTGCTTTATGTATCCTGATCCAAATAGTAGTCACTTTTTTTGCACAAAATTTTTGTAAAAATTTGTAGTATCACCCGTATTAAATTGTTTGCAATTTGAAAACAATTTAATATCTTTGTTTCATGAATATTATTGTAAAAAGAGCTGTACTATATTATGTGGAAAAATACCCCAAGGCAAAAATCCCATTATTAGCGTGGTACAATGATTTTTTAAAATTCAGGTTTCGAAATTTTAATGAATTAAAAGCGGTATATGGCAACGCCAGTATAGTATCTAACAATAGAGTAATTTTTAATATTAAAGGCAATGATTATAGACTGATTGCTTCAGTAAATTTTAAGCAGTTGGCAGCTTATATTATTTGGTTTGGGCCACATAAAGAATACGATAAAATTAATGCAGAATCTATTGAATTTGACACAAAAATATTAAACTATAAAGTAAAATAAAGATGAACTGGAAAGTAATAAAAACAGAAGCAGCATATCAAAAGGCTATTAAAAGAACAATGGCAATTTTTCAAGCAAAAGAGGGTAGTTCAGAAGCCGATGAATTAGCTTTGCTACTGGTATTGGTAAAAGATTATGAAGATAAATATATTCGCTTGCCCAAAATAAACCCTATTGAGGTAATAAAATTAAAAATGCTAGAGCGTGGAATTAAAGCGAAAGATTTGGAGCCCATTGTGGGTAGCAAAGGACATGTTTCATCCATCCTTTCGGGCCGAAGAGAAATAACGCTCAGAATGGCGCAACGGCTAAAGGATTATTTTCAATTGCCTGCCGAAATATTTTTACATACAGCATAAATTTTACTGTAAATAAATTTCCAATTATTAATATCATGACTAAAAAAATAGGCATCTCATCTTGCTTTATGTATCCGGATATTAATCGCACTGTATTTGGTCATAAAACGCTATTGTATTTAGAATCTGATATGGCAAAATATATTTCCCGTAAGGGAATATTGCCCGTGCTTATTCCAGATGTAGCAGATGATGTATTGTATGAAATATTGGGCCAATTAGATGGTTTTGTTTTTCAAGGAGGCGCTGATCTTGCACCACAAACCTATGGAGAAGAACCTATTATAGATGGTCGCTGGAAGGGTGATGCGCATCGCGATCAGTATGAATTAAAAATTATGGATTATGCAGTAAAGCATGACAAACCGATACTTGCTATTTGTAGAGGCTGCCAATTGATGAATGTTTATTTTGGAGGAACATTGTATCAAGATACCCTTACTCAAAAACCAAATTCTTTAATACATAGAGATGCGCAATTGTACGATAAAGTAAATCACAAAATTGATTTCACAAAAGGGAGATTATTAGATCGTTTGTATAAAGATGCAAACAATCCTATCATTAATTCCGTTCATCATCAATCGATAAAAGATGTAGGAAAAAATTTAGAAGTATTAGCGGTTTGCCCTGATGATGGATGTATTGAAGCCATTTCGTACACTGGCACAAAGGAAGGGAAATTTATCGGAGTACAATGGCATCCCGAGTTCTCTCATACTTTAAAAGATAAAGTAATTGATGCAGAAAAATTATGGGAAAATTTTGTAAGATTTTTATAAATTACTTAAGCCCTTGTTTATGAAAAAACCAATTTTACTAGTTATCCTTATTGCTTTATTTTTTAATTCCGTAGTTAAATCTCAAACTCTTAAAACCGGGGGTAAATTACCGTCCATAAAATATTCTGAGTGTTTAAACAGAAAACTGAGTGGAGACTATTTTAAAAACAAAACACTTATTTTAGATTTTTGGGCTACTTGGTGCGGACCATGTGTTACCGGCCTTCCTCATTTTAATGAATTAGCAAAAAAATATGCCAATGATTCTGTTTTATTTATCTCATTTACCAACGACAAAATTGAAAATGTGAAGAAGTTTCTTCAAAATCATGAAATGAGCTCTATTTGCCTTGTTGACGCTGAGAATCAAACTTGGAATGGTTTTGGAATTACATCCCTTCCAACAGGAGCCATTATAGATAAAACAGGGATTATTAAATGGGTAGGAAGCACGGCTGATTTAACTACAGCGAATATATCTACCTATCTGCAAAAAAATACAATTCCAAAAACAATGGAAGAGAAAGGAATAGCAGTAGAAAAAAGGAAACAAGAAATAATGCAAAAAATAGAATCTCTTCAAAACAACAACACCTATTTATTTTCTACTACAAAACTGAATACCTCAAAAAAAACCTTTATTACTTGGAATTTAGATAATGAGGATAGTGCTCAAAGATATCTTTATGTAATAAATGTACCATTAATTGATTTTGTTACATTAAATATGAATAGTTATGATTCCATAAGAACAAGAGTAATTAATCCTGAAAAAGGTAATTTTAACATAGAAGTATCTTATTCTGCACCTAAAGATTTATTTAAAAGTCACGAAGATAATATTGTTAATAATCTGGCCGTTATTTATAATTTTTCTTACAAAAAAATTATGGAACATACAAAATGTAATGAGTTAATGGTAGTAGATTCGGTTCCATTAAATAATGCAAAACAAGAAAATGATGAGGAAGGAGGAGTATTTGGAGAAAAAGATGTATTATCTATTCAAAATTATACTTTAGAAGATATTTCTTCCGAGATAGAGTTTAACATGCATGAGATATTTGTATTAAAAAATGAAATTCTAGGCAATTATAATATGAAATTGGATGCTAGCTCTAAAGAAAAGCTTATAGAATCACTACATAAATATGGCCTTGGATTAATTGAAACAGAAAAAGACATTGAAATGTTTGAGATGGAATTTCACTAACAAGAGCTAATATTTTTTTCGTACTAAAGGGGCAAAATATTTCTTAAACTAGCCTTGCACGTATCATAAAAATCAGCATCATCAGCGTTCTAATTAATCCTTTTGCGTATTCCCAATATTTGCCGTAGGTTTGTGCGAAAATATACGTATGGATACCGTTACTATTAAAGACAAAACCTTTAAGATTTTTATTGCTTCTGAAAAAATTCAGCAAACCATTAGTGAATTAGCCCTTCAAATAAATAAGGATTATAAAGGCAAAGCTCCTATTTTTCTTTCTGTAATGAATGGCGCTTTTTTATTTACTGCTGATTTGTTTAAACAAATTTCACTTGAATGTGAAATTGCTTTTATTAAAGTTTCATCTTATCAAGGTATATCCACAACCGGAAAAATAAAAACCACAATTGGTTTAGATAATTATGTTTCAGGAAGAGATGTGATCATTTTAGAAGATATTGTTGATACAGGAATAACTATTGAATATTTATTTAATGATATTAAACAATACAATCCTGCTTCGGTAAAAATTGCAACTTTACTTTTTAAACCAGATGCTTACAAAAAAGATGTAAAATTAGATTATGTTGGCTTTAAAATACCTAATGATTTTATTGTTGGCTACGGTTTAGATTATGACCAGTTAGGAAGAAATTTTAAAGATATTTATAAAATTATAACCCCTCTCTAATCTCCCCAAATGGGAGAAGAGCACTTTTAGAAACCTATTGCTAAAGGGCTGTTTTAAACATAAATTGTAAAATAAAATTTTAAAAATTTGAAGTATGAGTTTAACAGAAAAGATTAATGCCGATTTAAAATCTGCAATGCTTGCGAAAGATGCTGCAAAATTAGAAGCTTTAAGAGCAGTAAAATCTGCACTACTATTAATGGATACGGATAAAGATGCTGCAAGTGGCAGCAGAGAAGATAAGGAATTAAAAATGCTTCAGAAGTTGGTTAAACAACGTAAAGAAGCGGCAGATATTTATAAAACACAAAACAGAGAAGATTTAGCTCAGGTTGAATTAAACCAAGCTGCAGTAATAGAAAATTATCTTCCGAAACAAATGTCGGCAGAAGAATTAAAAGTGGAACTTCAAAAAATTATTACTGAGCTAGGTGCTACTTCTGCAAAAGATATGGGAAAAGTTATGGGTACCGCAACCAAACAATTAGCCGGAAAAGCTGATGGTAAAATTGTTTCTACTATGGTTAAAGAACTTTTAGGAACTGCTTAAAATAAAAATAGGGAGCCTCTAAAAATTCTATTCTTTAGAAGGCTCCCTATAAATTATCTTAAATAATTTCCATATACCTTTTCAATTCCCAGTCGGTAACTACTTTAGCAAATTGTTTCCATTCCCATTCACGGCTTTGTGTAAAATGATTTACAAAAGTTTCTCCAAACAATTCTCGAGCTATTTTGGAGTTTTTCATGGCAAGCGTAGCTTCTTTTAAATTACCGGGTAAAATTCCGTTTTTAATATCGCGGTATCCATTACCAATTGTTTCTGTAGCTTCAAGTTTTAAATTATTTTTTATTCCGTATAAACCGGAAGCCAAGCAAGCTGCCATTGCTAAATAGGGATTGGTATCAGAGCCCACGACACGTGTTTCAAGCCTGGCTGATTTTGATCCCATAGGTAAAGCGCGCAATGCTGTGGTACGGTTATCTACTGCCCAGGTAAGTGTTGTTGGCGCCCATGCGCCTTCAACCAATCTTTTGTAACTATTAATCGTTGGAGCTAACATTGGTAATATATAAGGCAAACAATGTAATTGACCTGCCATATAGCTTTTCATTAATGAACTTATTTTTTGTTTATCTTTTTCATCATAAAAGAGATTTTTCTTTTTGGCTTTATCCCACAAACTTTGATGAACATGCCCACTACAGCCGGGAAGATTTTCATTGAACTTTGCCATAAAAGTGGCAATGATTCCATGGCGGTAGGCAATTTCTTTTACTGCTGTTTTAAATAATACTGCTCTATCAGCCGATTCTAATATTTCTGCGTATTGAATGGCAGCTTCATATACACCAGGGCCGGTTTCTGTGTGTAAACCTTCGAGTGGGATGTTGTATAAAGAAAGCCAGTCAAACAGATTGTTGAAAAAGGTTTTAGGAGTCTTTTTAATTTCATCTTTTGATTTTACTTCCAACTCAAGAATAGGATATGATGAACGAAGTACAGAATAACCAAACATTCCGGGAGTAATGGGATTTAAATCGTTAAATTTTTTGCTCTGTAATGATTGAGGCGTTTCTTGAAAATTAAACCATTCAAATTCTTGAGAAAAGAATGGAGTATAGCCGGCATCAAGCGCTTGCTTGGTGATTTTTTTCAATAAACTTCTGGGGCAAATTTCAAGAGCATTATTTTTATTATCTCTAAAATCTGCCAGAAAAAACGGAACATTATTTTCCCAAGGTATTTGTCGGAATGTATTTATATCTACCACCGCTTTAGCATCAGGGTAGCCTGTGTGCCAGCCTGTATAGGTACCATTGTCGTATGCAACATCAGCCGAATCCCAGCCAAAAACTACGTCACAAAAACCAAAATCGCTTTCAATGGTTGAAAGAAATTTTTCTTTACTCATGTATTTGCCTCTTAGAACTCCGTCAATATCAGTAACGGCTAGTTTAATTTTTTCGGATGGGTGTTTTTTGATAGTATCGAAGATGTTTTTCATAGTAATTTTTTTACCGCTAAGGCGCAGAGGCGCAAAGTATTTATAAATTGTTTACAAATCGCTTAAAACCATTCTTAAGGAGTGGCACATTAAAGTTAATTAAGAATCCTAACTTTTTATTAGAAAGTTTTAAATAGGATATTAATTGTGCTTCATATACCGGAATCATGTTCTCCGCAGATTTAAGCTCTACAATAATTTCCTCATCCACTAAAATATCTATTCGAAACAATTTTTGCAATTCATGCCCTTTATAAAAAAGAGGAAGCTCTACTTGGTTTTGCGCTTTAATTCCTCTCAATTCAAACTCTTTCATCAAACATAATTCATAAACCGACTCTAATAATCCTGGTCCCATTTCTCTATGAACCGTAATACAAGAATCTAAAATTTCCCTTGATAATTTATTGTACTCTTCAATTTGCATATTGTTTCTTTATAAACTTTGCGCCTCTGCGCCTCTGCGGTAAAAAATAAAATAGTCTAATCCTTAATGCAGCGGACAGCCAACCCAATACTATGATAGTATTCATAGTGGCCAATATCAATAATCCGGTAACCCAAGCAGCAGTACCAACTATCGCTTACTCTGCTCTCAGAAGAAGTCCAGCAACCTACTGGAATAGGAAAGACAAAATCTACAAAGTCGATATGAAATTTTCCATTAAAATCTCTTCCAATTTGGTCATAGTCGTTCCATTCGTTAATTTTTTTTATTTTTGTTCTAGCCACAGAATCACCTCCTAAAAAACGAATAAGAGTAATCCACTCTGAATCACCAGGTATGTGCCATTCTTTGGGGGCTAAGCCCCTTGGATCACTTACAGAATACCAATTATATAGTTTACCATATATTTTCCCATTAACAGAGTCATTATCATAATAACACCAAGCAGGTTTTTTTTCATTGCAGGCTTTTATCCATTCTTCATTTGTCTTAGCCTCAACTATTCTATCTCCATTTTTAAAAGTACTTACATTCAAATTTTTTGTAGCCCATATCTGTGTGCTTATTTTTATTTCTTTTAAAGCATCCCTATTTTCATTTTCTGACGCAAATGTAGTTGTTTGTTCTGCACTTGCATCTTCAGAATTAATGTTCTTGCTTTTGTTACTACAAGAAAATAAAAACACAGAAATTGCAATTAATGAGATAATTATTTTTGCTTTTTTCATGTTTTAAAATGGTTTTATAAATACTTCTTACCTATTTCAATTTTTTAATTGCCGAACTATTGAGCAAGGTTTTCATTTGAGTAATGGCTATTTTATTAAGTTGTATCAATCGTTTGCTTTGTTCTAGACCTTGATGAATAAGTACAGCGTTTATGCTTTCTAAATTTGAAAGCACCACCAATTGTTCAAGTGTAGCATGGTCACGAATGTTTCCTTCCTTTTCAGTATTACTATCTCTCCATTGTTTTGCAGTGATACCAAACAAAGCTACATTTAGTAAATCTGCTTCATTGGCATACACAAAATTAATTTGTTGTTTGCTTAATTCCTTTGGAAGCAATTTTTCTTTGATAGCATCTGTATGAATATGATAATTTATTTTGGATAAGGTTCTTTGTAAATTCCAATCTAATTTGAGTCGGTTGTTTTCTTCTTCTTTAAGACGTTGAAATTCTTTGATGAGATATAATTTGAATTCAGGACTTAGCCAACTTCCAAATTCAAAAGCTATGTCTTTATGAGCAAAAGTTCCGCTTCCATAACGACCTGTTTTTGCAACTATTCCAATTGCATTTGTTTTCTCAATCCATCTTTTTGCTGAAAGGGTAAATCGATTTAAGCCTGCTTCATTTTTAATTCCCCCGAATTCGGAGGAATTAAAAACAGGATTATTAATTTCTTCCCAAATACCTATGAACTCTATCGTGTTTTTATTGCGAAGCCATTTTTCAATTAATACCAAGCCATCTTCAAACCCTTTTACCATATCAGTAAGAGATATAAAATCATCTTTCCCTTTTTGAATAATTGTAATCTTAGTTCCTTTTACATTTATTGTTTTACTTTTTGCCATGTTGATTACTTTTAAAGCATCTATTTCGATGCGTTTAAACCTATAAATAAAAAATTTGTTTTATACTTTTTCTAGCGCCTCTGCGTCTTTGCAGTAAAAAACCTTAAAACAAATAAACGCCAATACCATCATCCCAATATAAATAATTGAAAGCTGTTGATTATAAATTGACATGGCAACAAATGAAACCACAGCAATAATTAATGCAAGAGCAGGAAATATGGGATACAATGGAACTTTAAACGGTCTTGTTAATTCAGGTTGTTTTTTACGCAACACAAAAAGAGATACCATCGAAATAATATAAAGCGTTAATGCTCCAAAGCATGCAATGGTAATTATATCTCCCGTTCTTCCCGTAAGTAAAGCTACAATGCCCAAAAGCATATTTACAATAAGAGCATTTGCAGGCGTACTAAATTTTGAATTTATTTTTCCTAGAAAAATTGGGGCATAGCCTACTTTTGAAAACTCATAAGTAGAACGACCTGCAGCTAATATAATTCCATGAAAAGATGCAATTAAACCAAACAAACCAACGGTAATTAATAAATGATACAACAAATGACTGTTGCCCACAAGCAATGACAATGCCATTGGTAAGGGAGAATCAGATGTAGTTTCCGTACCCGAAACAAACACAACAGATTTCCATCCATCAACACCAACAGCGCCCATAAAAGTAAGAGCACATAAAGCAATTAAAGTTAAAATGGCGGAACCAAAACCAATTAAAATATTGCGTTGAGGATTTACGGCCTCTTCTGCTACATTGGCAACACATTCAATTCCTAAAAAAAACCAAATGGCAAACGGTATTGCCGCAAACGCTCCTGTCCAACCTTTGGGTAAGGGATCAGCAGTAAATTTTACCATTTGAAAATGAGGAAGTGTAACTCCTGCAAAAAGCAACAATTCTCCAACGGCTAAAATGGTAATTAATAATTCGAAAGAAGCTGCTGCTTTTACACCGTAAATATTGAGCCCGGTAAAAATTAAATAAGCTACTATTGCAATAGCAATAATAGAAATAGAAGGAAAGAAAATATGAAAATAGGCTCCAATGGCAAATGCAATTGCAGGAGGTGCAAAAATAAATTCGATGTTTTGTGCCATTCCTACAATAAATCCCAAATCTTTACCGAGTGCAACATTAGCATAATCAAATGCTCCACCGGCTTTAGGTATGGCACAAGCTAATTCAGAATAGCTAAACGTAAAGGTAAAATACATAATGGTAATCACAATTGTTGCCAATGCCATTCCATAGGTTCCTCCCACAGGCAAACCCAAATTCCATCCAAAATACATTCCGGAAATAACGTATCCAACGCCAAGCCCCCAAAGCATCCATGGGCCTAATGTTTTTTTTAAATGAGGAGATGAAGTTTCTTCTGTTTGCATGAAGATAAATTAGTTAAAAATCAAAAATAGAAAATAAAAGACAATAGTTCATTTCTAATAAATTTTAGAATTAACGATTAAATATGCTAAAATTTAGCTCTAAAATCAGGTCTAAATTTCATTTGGGCGGGTAAGGAGCGGGTGGGTTGCAATTGATTGAAATCCACATTCTGATTATAAAACGTCAAACATTGGTGATAATACGGTTATTAAAATTGCGATGCAATATCTACAAGCGCGTTTGATTCTCAAGAAATCAACTTCTCTTTCGTCTTTTTTTACTTCAATTTTACTAAGGTTTAATAAATGAAATGTTTGTCAGCTGAAACTATTTTCATTTATAACCATTAAAAACTAATTATTCATCTAAATTTTTTAACCTATGAAAACCAACCCACAATTTCAAAAAAGGATGCTAGGCATCTTAATCATTTTAGTATTTTTATATTCTTGTAAAAAAGATTTCAATTCTCCAGAAGGCAAGGAGATAAGAAATTTGAATTCGTCAAGCAGCATTGATTCGGTTAGTATTGATACAGCAACCTCTCCTCCGGGAATAGTGCTTTTAAACATGGTTGATGCAAATAACAATCCAGTTGGTGGTATGGTATGGCTAACCGATGACAATGGGAATTACGCTAATCATGGCGGAGATTATTCGGAAATTGTTTCAAATCACACAATCAGAATTTGGGAGCCGGGTAAAGCATTAAAGCTAATAGTATGTGATGCTGCCGATCATGTTTCATTGCCAATATTATTTACGGCTCCTCAACTCTCTGACACATTAAATTTAGGCACTATTGTGGTAAATGAAACTGATCTCAGCAATAGTTTTACTATTAATGGTGGTAAATATAACAATTCTCAAGTTATAATTAACTCTTTACAATTAGGTGAAAATTATATTTATAATGATCCTAATGATGCCTTAGCTTTTTTTGTTACGGATTATTATTATTATAATTTAACGAAGAAGTCTTTGAGTGTTATTTTATATGGTGGACAGGGGCTTGGAACACATTCATTGTATAGTTATGATTATTTTAAAATTACATTAGGTGATGGCACTTGGCTTAGACCATACACTGCTAGCTTAACTATTACTGAATATGGTCAGATTGGTGGCAAAATAAAAGGTACTTTTTCTGGAACTTTTGAGGATGATAATAATAGTGGAGAGAAATATGAAATAAAAGATGGTCAGTTTTCAATTACAAGAAAGTATTAATATGGTTGAAAAATCTTTTATTTGGGGGAATCCTTATAGTAATTTGCCCCTTGTTTCAATATTGAAACAAGGGGCAATATTGCTTTGGCATATGTTCTGTTTATTCTTCAAACTGTCTTAAATGATGATCAAGGTGCTTCCACTGCAATGAATCCCATTCCTGCGTTGTAAGTTTTCCAAAAAACGGATGCGGTTCTTGCATTATTCCAGAAGGGCCTTTTTCTGCAAAACGTTGAACAAGTATAATTAGCTTCTTTTTTTCAACTTCAAAATTAGGTTTGGTAGAAACAATAAAATTTTTGTCTGTTGGCATATCACGCGGAAAAGGCTGTGGTCCGGCAAGTTTCTTCTTTGCAATGCCACCAAATAAAATGCCAATGAATGTGCGTTTTAATTTCAATTCCCCAAATGCAACTCTTAAGGGTTGTTGCATGTGTAATACCATTTGGGACACATTCATTTTACCCCATTGGGCTTTTGAATTTGAACCAAGTTTATTGATTCTATCTATCATTTCTTGGTTATCGGTTTTGTTAAATAAGCTTTTCATAAAATTATTTTTTGAATTTTATTTTGTTTCATAACTAAGAACTTCTGCCAAAGGACTTACCAAATAATTTTTATTGGTACCCACTTCTTTACATTTAAAACGTTTGCGTAAGCGTATGCCTTTTACAAAAGTTTGGCCGTTTGCCAATGTAAAAATGGAGTTGGGAGATAAATCTTCTACATGTACAGAGGGACTAGAGTCGTACTTCTTCAAAATTCTTAGCAAATGAGGATCGGAACAAGTAGATGCTTTTACATTGGAGAAATGTTTTTTGAGTGCCAATAAAACATCGTCAGGAAAAATAGTGTTGGTATAAAATGGATGCATTAATCGGGCAAATTCTAATTTCCATTCTTCACCATGAGGGAGGGCTTTGTTTTTAAACTTGTTCCAAGTAACTAAATGTGCTACTTCGTGTACAAAAGTGATAAGGAAAGAATATTTATTTAAATCGTTATTGATGGTGATTTGATGATCACTTCCTTGATGAGGTGCGCGATAATCTCCTAACTTTGTTGTTCTACTTTTTTTTATTTTAAAAAGAATACTGTGTTCTTGAATAAGATCAAGCACTTTTTCTACTGCTTGCTCAGGAACGTAGTTGAGTAATACTTTTTTATATTCTTCACGGTATGAATGCATATTTCTCGCAAAGGCGCAAAGACGCTAGTTTTTTTGATTGTTGTTAAACTCTCCCTTCCCTTTGGGAAGGGTTGGGGATGGGCCTCTATGAAATCATTTTCAACATCCCCACTTCTTTTTCATTTAAATTGCGCCACTTGCCTCTTGGTAAATCTTTTTTGGTGAGGCCGGCAAAAGAAGTTCTATCAAGCCCTACTACTTCGTAACCCAAATGCTCAAACATCCTTCTAATGATTCTGTTTTTGCCCGAATGCAATTCAACTACCAATTGATTTTTTGCAAAGGCTTGTCCTAAATAATAAATGGTATCGAAGTGAGATTTCCCATCTTCTAATTCTACACCTTCAACCAAAACATCTAAATGTTCTTGTTTAATATTTTTATCCAGGGTAACGTTGTATATTTTTTTAATTCCAAAACGAGGGTGGGTTAATTTTTTGGTTAAGTCGCCATCATTGGTGAGAATTAATAATCCCGAAGTGTTTCTATCTAAACGCCCTACAGGATATACACGTTCTTTACAAGCGCCTTTTATTAAATCCAACACTGTCTTTCTTCCTTCAGGATCATCGGCAGTGGTAATGTAATCTTTAGGTTTATTGAGTAACAAATAAACTTTTCGCTCAGTAGTTAAACGTTGTCCATCAAATTGTACTAAATCACCTGGATTTATTTTGTAACCTAATTCTGTAACTACTTCCCCATTTACTTTTACAACACCACTAATAATGTAATTATCAGCCTCTCTTCTAGAACAAAGACCTGCATTGGCAATATATTTATTTAAGCGAGTTCTGCCATCTGAACTGGGCTCGGGTTGAGTAGAGTGGCCATCTTTTTTAAACAGTTTTTTCTTAAAAGGTCTGTAATGTTTATCATCGCGTTTGTAATCCTTTTTCTCTTTTCCTGAAAAATCTTTTGAATCTCTACTTCCTTCTCGCTTTTCAAATTTTCCTTTATAGGGCTTATCACTTCTTCTATCATCTTTTTTATCAAAAGGTTTTTTCTTAAAAGGCTTGTCTTCCTTTAGAGGTCTTTCTTTGTCGCGTTCTTTTTTATATACGGGAGCCTCTTCCTTTTTTTCAAAATGTTTTTTCTTGAAAGGATCGTAATTTGTACTTTTTCTCTCTTCAGTTTTTTTATGATCTTTTTTAAATGGTTTTTCTGAACGGTCATCTTTACGAAAAGGTTTTTTAAATGACTTGTCGCTTCTATTACCTTTATTATCTTTTCTCGAATCTTTTTTATCTCTGTTTCTCATTTCTATTTCTAATATTGAATATCATTTGGCTAAAGCCTTGCAAATATAGAGGTTTATTTTTTAAGACGATTCGGCTTTGCTTCTAATTGGGATAAAACAAAATTTGCGAGTTTGTATTGTAGATGAAATGATGTATAGCTTACCAACAAATTGCTTATCTCAAAAAGATAAATGAAGTTTTGGAGAAGAAGTTGGGAAAATAAGAATTAGAAGCTTATTGAAATATTAAGATGGCCACCAAGTCCTTCTGTTATTATACGCTGAAGTGTGGAAAAGCGAATGTCTTTTAAATTTTTTTCAAGTTTTGATATATATGATTTATTTGTTCCGGATAGTTCAGCAACTTGTTCTTGCGTTAATCCCCTTTCTTGTCTGGTTTGTTGTAGAAGCACACCAAGTTTGAAAGCTTCATAATCAGCATCAAATTTTTCACGCTTTTTAGAACCTACAGGACCTATTTCTTTATCAATAAATTCATCAAGGCTTTTAAGATTTTTGTTTTTCTTCATAGTATTCTTTTGGTTCTTCGCAAAAGTAGTGGAATTATAACTGAATGTTTTTTAACAATATATTTATTTGCCACAAGGGCACTAAGACACAAAGCTTCACAAGGTTTTTTTCTTTGTGTTTCTTAGTGTCCTCGTGTCTTAGTGGCATTTTTACTCACTAAACAAATATAAGAAAAGTGGTCTAATTGAACAACTTTTCGCAAACCATTTTTAGTGTATTGTGATAATGAAATTAAATCTCCTAAAAATGGAATTGAAAAATCGGCAAATTGCTTAGCTTAAAAAGATACATGAGATTTCGAACATTATTCGTACTCAACAAATACATTATCAACTCCGGCTCCTTGTATGGTTGGTGTTTGGTCAACTCCGTGAATGCTGCGTGCGTAATAGGGAACGCCAAAGTAAAATTAGCTGTTTGAAAATGGAATTGAAAAATCGGCTATTGCTTTATAAAATAAATTAAGCCACAAGCCTTATTTAGTTTTCCGGGAAATTGCGAGTAAAAGAATCACTCAAACTTACCATGCTTACCTGCTCTATGTTATTATTGGGATTATGATTTGCCCAATTTTTAATTATATCTACAATAAATTTAACACGCTCGTTTTCTATCACTCTATTTTGAGCAGAGTCTTTGGTGTGTCCATTATTTCTTGCGCCATTAAAACTAAGTTTTTTGATTCTTTGTTGATTGGCTTCTGTTAAGGCTTGTAGAAGCAATTCTGACAGTTCAATATCAGATAAGCTTTCTGCGTTCGTTTCGTTTTTCAGAAAATATAAATGCTTTATTTTAAAATTAGGTAGATCAATATATTTTGAATGCATGCTTTTCCAAGGCTCTTGGTGCTTATGTAAAACATGATCTTTCGGCAATTGATTTAAAAACGTTGACCAGGTAATTGTCAATTCGTTTAAACCAGTTTTACCAAATACAATAGCAGCCTCTGAATTTTTTGAAGCATACTGAAAAATGTCACCTTGTGCGAATAGGAGTTTCATGGTGTTTGAGTTTAATGTTTTATAATCTTCTGCGTTCCTATAATTTCATGGTTTTCGTTTGTGGCTTGCAATAGGTACATACCCTTTGCGAGCGAAGAAACATCTAATTTTGTTTGAGAGGAATTATACTTATTTCTAATTATAATATTTCCAGTTAAATCATAAATTAATATTTCTCCGTTTGTTATTTCTTGTGGTAGTTCAATTGTAAATTCATTTTGAGTTATTGGATTCGGATAAACTTCTATTGCAATTTCAGTTTTCGTATTATTTAAATCGTTGATAGTTGTAATTACAGAGGGAGAGCAATAATCATAGAAGAACGTTATTGAGGCATAATCTCCTGTAGCGAGTTCCATTTCTCCATCGTTATTTATATCAACAAAAGTAGGTATGCTCCATCCGTTTACATCTATCTGATTGCACGGATTTGCAGTTCCTGATTGCTTAGTAAAAGTTGGGGTAGTGGAATTGCCTGTATTAGCATAGTAATCTATTGTTCCGCTTCCATTTCCAATAAAGACATCAAAGTCACCATCCTTATCAAAATCAATAAAAGTTGGGGCATTATAACTAAGTGGGTTAGAAAAATTATAGAATGGATTTGTACTTCCTGATTGATATGAAAAAATAGGTTTCACTTTAGTCCCGGTATTTTTATAATAACTAATTCCATAACGTATTCCTACAAAAGCATCAAAATCTCCATCATTATCAATATCAACAAAAGAGGGTTTACTAAGATAATCCACAGGACTACCATTATAACCTGTATTACTACCATTAAAAGGATTTGCACTGCCTGTTTGTTCCACAAACATGGTTGAAGTTTGGTAAATAGTATTTTGATAATAGTTAATCGTACCATCATATTCTCCTATAAACGCATCCATATCACCATCGTTATCTATATCCACAAAAGTAGGTGTGCTATTATCTCCAACATCAATATTTAATAGGCTTCCATTGTTATTATAAATATAAATAGGATTTGCAGATGTCCCTACATTCTCATAAAATATAATTTTACCATGATCTTCTCCAATAAACGCATCCAAATCTCCATCTTTATCGATATCAACAAAAGCTGGGGCATTGTTATATCCAATATTTGCTCCTTTTAATGAAAGTGGATTTAGGCTATTGGTTGGCAATGCAAAAATCGGATTCATAGGTGTACCTGTATTTTGATAGAAGAGAATTGTACCATTAGTAAATCCAATGAATAAATCCATATCACTATCATTATCTAAGTCAGAAAAAGTTGGGGCGGGATAAGTATTATAGCCCACGCTTATTCCACTAAAAGGATTTAAACTATCGGGTTGTAATACAAAAATTGCACTATCGGGTCTTCCTATATTTTTGTAATAATAGATCCCTCCTAAATATTCCCCAATTAGTGCGTCAAAATCCCCATCATTATCAATATCAATAAAAGTAGGAGTGTTTCGTCCTCCTACGTCAACCGAATCAAACGGATTTAAACTATTTGATTGCTTTGTTAGATTTGGAATAGTAGAGCTTCCTGTATTCTCATAAAAATTTATTGCCCCTCCCGAATTACCAGCAAAAGCATCCATATCTCCATCACTATCAATGTCAATAAAAGTAAAATAAGATTCCGTATAAGATTTATCGAATGGGTATAAGTTAGCTGTATTTTGTTTAAAAACAGGATTTATAGCAGAACCCGTATTTTCATAAAAATCGGATTCTAAAATTGCGTCTAGATCTCCATCTTCATCTATATCTACAAAAGCCAAATTACTAGTAGCCGTTAAGCCATCAAAAGGATTTGAACTGCTTGTTTGTATTGAAAAAATAGGAGTATTCGATGTTCCAATATTTTTATAATAGCTAATCTTGCCTTTATATTTATATTCTATTATGAAAAGGTCCAAATCTCCATCGTTATCTATATCAACAAAAGTTGGAGTACTATTATCTCCTGCGTCAATACTTTCAACGGGATTAAAATTAGAAGCAAAGTTTATAAAATTAGGAGAAGTAATGCTTCCGGTATTTTGATAATAATTTATTGTACCATCATACTCACCGATAATCGCATCCATATCGCTATCGTTATCTAAATCAGCAAATGCGGGTATTGTATAAGTACCTATTGTATCATTACGAAAAGGATTTAAACTATTAGATTGATAAGTAAAAGCAGGAGTAATTGAGTCGCCTGTATTTTTTAAATACACAATAATGCCTGTACTAGATCCAACAAAACAATCTTTATCCCCATCTTTATCAATATCTACAAAATTTATGCAACTATAATATGCTACTCCAGCATTTAAGGGATTTAAAGTCCCAGATTGTAATGTGAAAATTGGATTTGAAGAAGTTCCTGTATTTTTATAAAAGACCATAGATACCGAACTTGATCCTATAAAAGCATCGAAATCGCCATCATTATCTATATCAGTAAAAGCTAGGGAACTATTATATCCTACATCTATTCCATTAAAGGGATTGGAACTACTTGATTGACTAGAAAAAATAGGATTGGTAATAGTTCCAGTATTTTTATAAAAATAAACTTTACCATCATATGAACCTAAAAAAGCATCATAATCTCCATCATTATCTATATCTACAAATGCAAGAAGACTATTAGTTACAACATCAACAGAATTAAAAGGATTAGAGCTTCCCATATTCTGAGTAAAGTTTGGATTATATGGAGTTCCATTATTTTGAAAATAAGAAATAGTACCATCCTTTCCACCAACAAATAAATCTTGATCTCCATCATTATCGATATCTACTAATGCTGGAGCCGAATTGTACATTCCAGAAGGCAATGTAATGCCTAAAACACTTCCTGTATCTTTTACAAAAAGCGAAGTGCATTGGCTGAAAGAATTTGTTGTTACTACAAGAATAATAGATAAAATACAATACAATTTTTTCATATCGTTTGGTATTGATTTGTTCCAAGAAAAATTAATAACTCTAATGACCGGCAAGTGGTAATATCATATTTAAAATGCTTATGTATTAAGCCTGAAATTCGCTTATGTATTCCTCTAAATGAAGGTTCCTTAATGATCTTTTGGCAGTTTCCAACAAAATCAATATAATTTTTTGCATTTGGAGAAGATGAATTACCTAAAAGATCATAAATATTTCTATCCAAGATTGGATATTTATTGGGTTGAATAAAATGGATCAGCTTTGTTGTTCCAGAAACAGAATTATTTAAAAATTCACGTATTTCTTGTACATCATTTTCCACTATGGTATATTTTTCGTTTCGTAGTTGATTTAATTTATTTATTATCCTTTCAGAATGGTTGTTTTTAAATACTAATATTGTAGGCATCCATCCATATGTAAAGTTAGCCCCTATAATAAGGTGATGATACTCTATTTTAGCAACATTCTTGAAATATTTAATAAATTCCGGATATGATTTGAGGTATGTATAAAGCCGTTTCTGGCTTAGTGTAACTGGATTGGATAGAAAATCCCAATTCCGTTTTTGTAGAGTTTGAAATAATTCACTTGTATTTTTAATAGTAACAGACTCCATAAGCAACATTTTTTATATAATCATTTATAGTATAATTCTATGTTTATCGAGTTAAGCTGCCATTGGCAGTTGGTTATTTGCGTCTAGCGCTATTGCGTATAAAGCTCTTTCGATATCAATAGCTCTCCAATTATTTACACGTAACTGTTTATTCACAAAGTGAGAAGTAATGGATAACCAAGAACAGTATCGTTGATATAATTCTATATTATTATTAGAGTTAGTTATATAACCGTTTGCCATGCCAATTCCGGTAAAAAGATTATTATTGCCATCAAAATTCAAATTTTCTAAATTAACTTTATTGGCAATTACACTATCTAATACACCACAGTTATTAGGATTAAGAAAGGTTACAATTTTTGTTCCAGTTGAGTAGCCTATCCCATTCAGTTGAATTGTTATCTGTAAAGCTTGAGAATAATCTTCTTGAACAATATGCCTTTTTATGTCGTTAATAATGTTTTGAAAATTATTGGGGAGATTTTGATTTACCTCATTAGATCTTTGTATAGCGTTTCCATGATTTCTATTTATGAAAGCCCAGTATACAGTACAAAAAATACCTTTTTGTATGGAGTTCGGATCATTGGACGAAAGAAGGCTATTTATGAAATTAATATGGATGTTTTCATTGTCATGATCTAAGGTGTGATGAGGTGGACGTATATCTACAGTTATCGCATTATAATGGTACAATGGTCTCGCGTTTACAATTTGGTCTAACATTGGAGCAATATATTGCTCTGTATTTAGAAAGTGTACTAATTGTGCGTACATAGATGGAAGTTTTTCATCCTTATACGCTTCATGTTAATTAAAAGTTACGTTTATGTGTATAAATATTACTTATATGTTATTTTAACACCCATATCGGTGTTTTTACAAAAAAACCAGAGCATTGGTTTCGCATATTGAGCAAACCGGTAAGGCAAATTTTTATACGCTTCAATCAATTTCAGGCGTATTAAATATTAGCATCGAAGATTTAAAAGATTTCAACGGAGAAAACATTTTAAAAGAACCAACACAAGCGGCCTACAGCAGCAATAAAGTAAATCTCCTACAACAAAAACTTGATAATTGCCTTAAAGAAATAAAAATGCTGAAGGAAATAGTACACTCGCAAAAGAAATTGATTGCTGTTTTAGAAAAGAAAAAGTAACAGAAGGGAAAGGGCTTAGCTATACTGTATCAAACGGGGCCGCATTTTTATTTTATGCCGCCAATTTAAGATTACTTTTCTTGAGAGATTTATCTTTTACGGCCCTATTACGTTTTGCAAGTATATATTCGTTAATCAATTTTTCTTCTTCTTTAGTAAGAGCTCTTTCTCCGCCAATAAAATCTACATCTAATTCAATTGCCTTTTTCTTTTTCATAAAAATGGATTTATAGAGTACTAATTTTTGAAGTATTTATTTATTAATTTTAATGCAGCTATATTTTCAATAATCATTAACTAAAGTTTCGCATGAAATTTTATAATTACAATGTATACAAAATCAATACATAAATTCCTTTTCGAATAACATGCTTAATCATATTGACATTTATAAAAAAGCGTAATCTTATCAGTTAAACTCTGTGTATTCTCAGTGCAACTCTGTGTAACAAAAAATAAAAAATTACACGGAGATTCCCAGAGAATGCACAGAGAGCCACGGAGTGAATATCTTTAAATGTGAATAAAAAATCTTGCGAAATAAGATGTAACCTCCGTTTTATAACTCATTTAAAAAATCTTTAGCCGATTGTAATTTGAGTTTTCCTTGTTTTGCTAAGGAAACTTCTTGCACAGCACCTTTTAATTCTTTTATAAAATCGGCTTTTGAAGGCGTAAGCGGTGTAGCTTTTACAAATGACAGGTTTTTTAAAAGTTCCATTACAAAAGTTGCTTTACTGTCTTTAATGTCAAGTAATACTTGCATATCCTAATATATTTATATGAACGCCAAAGGTACGAAAATTAGATTTATGTTCAATAATATCAAAAATAATCCTTAGTGTATTTAGAGCCCAATGTAGATTTTAAAATCAATTCTATACCACCGCACTAAAAGCATCTTCAATATGGTTGATCACAAATTTATCTTCTTTTTCTACCACAATTGAAATAATATCAAAACGAACTTCTAAATCTAAATTATTTTTAAACAAATAGGCATTGGCGGCACGAATGAGATTTTTTTGTTTTTGCTTTTGAACAAATTCTTCCGGTTCGCCAAACACACGTCCGGTACGGGTTTTTACTTCCGCAATTACAATGGTATTTTTTTGTTGGGCTACAATATCAATTTCATGATGGTTGTTTCTCCAATTAGTGTCTAATATTTTGTACCCTTTTTGCTGGAGAAAATCTGTTGCACGTTGTTCGCCTTTTGTGCCGAGTTCGTTATGAGATGCCACCTTTAGTTTAGTGTTAGAAAGTTTGAAAGTTCAAAGTTAAGAGTTTGTATTTATGAAATGATAAATGGGTAAGTAATTTCATTGTAAGAATTAATAAGTAATTTTGTGGTTTAATTTTTAATTGCAATGAACGAAGAAAAAAACACATCATTATACAGCGAAGACTTAGCTGCAATACCCCAAGAAAAAAGAACTTGGAATACTTGGAACTATGCTGCACTTTGGATTAGCATGAGCTTGTGCATACCCACATACATGCTTGCGAGCTCACTTATACAAGGGGGCATGAATTGGTGGCAAGCGATACTTACAATTTTTCTTGGCAATAGTGTTGTTTTAATTCCCATGATTTTAAATGGACATGCAGGCGCAAAATATGGCATTCCATTTCCTGTATTTGCAAGGGCAAGTTTTGGTGTTCGTGGTGCAAATATTCCTGCTATGTTGCGGGCTATTGTTGCCTGCGGATGGTTTGGTATTCAAACTTGGATTGGTGGATTTGCTTTGTTTCAAATGATTAAAGTTTGGTTTCCGGCTTTTGGTATGTTGCCACAAATATTTCCTGATTCATTTGGTTTGCAAACCGGGCCTGCCATTACTTTTATTTTGTTTTGGTTGCTCAATATGTTTGTGGTTTATTTAGGCGTTGATAGCATAAAAAAACTATTGGTCTTTAAAGCATTTTTTCTACCTGTTGCAGCTTTGGCTCTTTTGTTTTGGGCTATTAATGCAGGTCATGGATTAGGCCCCATTTTATCACAACCATCAAAGTTTACTACTAATGCAGAGTTTTGGAATTTCTTTTTTCCGGGTTTAACAGGCATGGTAGGCTTTTGGGCTACGCTTTCATTAAACATTCCTGATTTTACACGCTATGCCAAAAGCCAAAAAGCACAAATTGCCGGACAAGCAATTGGCTTACCAACATCCATGACATTTTTTTCTTTTATAGGGGTAGTAGTTACTTCGGCAACTTTTATTATTTACGGTGAAACCATTTGGGATCCTTTAGTATTAGCAGGAAAGTTTGAAAGTAAATTGTTGGTGAGCATTGCTATGATTAGTGTTACCATTTCAACATTGGCAACAAACATTGCTGCTAATATAATTAGTCCGGCTAATGATTTTGCTAACCTTTCTCCATCAAAAATAAATTTCAGATTAGGAGGATACATTACCGGAGTAATTGGCATTTTAATTTTTCCTTGGAAATTAATTGCCGACCCAAGTGGCTATATTTTTACTTGGCTAATTGCTTATTCAAGTTTGCTTGGTCCTGTAGGAGGAATCATGATTGCTGATTATTATTTTGTTCGCAGAAAAAATTTAGTAGCAGCAGATTTATATTCTCATTCTGGAATTTATAAATACAAAAATGGATTTAATTACATAGCTATTCTTGCTTTACTGCTTGGGATTGTTCCAAACATTCCAGGTTTTTTAATTGCAATAAAAGTTATGCCCGCTGATGCAGTGCCTGAAATTATTGGTCATTTATACAATTATGCTTGGTTTGTTGGGTTTGTAGTTTCTTTTGCTGTCTATTTGTTATTTTCTCCCAAATATGAGAATGTATAATAGATTTTGCTTACTACGGAACTTCTTTATAAAAACTTTTCTAGAGTTCTCTATTTAAGAGAGACTGATAAACTTAAACTCTTTTCCATCAAACAATCCTTTATCACTTAATTTTAATTCAGGAATTACGAGTAAAGCAAGAAAAGATAAAGTCATATAGGGAGATCGAAGTTGAGAGCCTAATTGTTTTGCTTGTTGATCTAATTTTTCATATTGTTCTGCAATTGCATATCCATTTAAATGGCTCATTAGGCCTGCTACTGGTAATGATAATAATTCCTTACAATTTTTATCAACTAAAGAAACGCCTCCTTTACTTTCAATTAAAAGATTAATTGCGGCAACAATATCTTCGTCACTTACACCAACAGCAATAATATTGTGGCTATCATGAGCTACTGTTGAAGCAATGGCTCCACTTTTTAATCCCATATTCTTTACAAATGCTACAGACGGTTTTGCATTTTTATAACGGTTAACAACCACTAATTTTAAAATATCATTTTCTGTATCGCTATACAATTTTCCATTTACGGATTTTAATTCACATTGTATTTTATTTGTGATAAGTTGCCCGTCCATTACCTCTATAACATTACACCTCTCCCCCAACCCCTCTCCAAAGGAGAGGGGAGAAAGCCTTGATTTATCTATAGAGATAGACTGTGGAGTGATCTTATCACATTTAAAATGATTCACAATTTTTTCTTCAACTGATTCAATATTTGACTTGCCTTTTTCTGCTACTTTTCTTCCATCAATATAGGTTGCTACTATGTTAAAATCTTGTAGATTATTTACAATAATACAATCAGCCGGATCATTTTTTTGTAACAAACCAACCTGCATGCTGTAATGTTTAATGGGATTGTAAGTAGCGGCTCTTATGGCTTTCATGGCTTCAATGCCATTTTGTTTTACTGCTCGAGCAAGTAATAAATTAATATGCCCTGCCACTAAATCGTTTGGATGTTTATCATCAGAACAAAACATAATTTGATCAGGGTATTCATTCAATAAAGGAATAAGTGCATCAAAATTTTTAGCGGCACTGCCTTCGCGAATAATAATTTTCATGCCGTATTTAATTTTATCTAAAGCTTCTTCTTTAGTAAAACACTCATGGTCGGTGGTAATGCCTGCATCTATGTATTTTTTTGCTTGTTCTCCTCTGAGGCCCGGAGCATGTCCGTCTACTACTTTTCCATATTTATGTGCAAGCGCAATTTTTTGCATCACCTCTTCCTCTTCATATAGAACTCCCGGAAAGTTCATCATTTCTGCTAAATAATGAATTTCGTCCATCTCCATTAATTCTTCAATGTCGTCTACACCAATTTTTGCACCAGCAGTTTCAAATGCAGTGGCAGGTACGCATGATGGAGCTCCAAAATAAAATTTAAAAGGAACTTTTTTCCCGTTTTCTATCATGTATTTTACGCCATCAATTCCCAGTACATTTCCAATTTCATGCGGATCGGAGATCGTTGCAACTGTTCCGTGTACAACAGCTAGGCGTGCAAATTCACTAGGAATAAGCATGGAACTTTCAATATGTACGTGTGCATCAACCAAGCCTGGTAAAAGAAAATGTTTTTCAGAAACATTTTCTTTTCTTACTTCAATTATTTTTCCGTTTTCAATAACGAGTGTTCCGGGAAATATTGTTTGAGAAACAACATCAACAATTTGCCCTGATAAATTAAATGTTTCCAGTTTTTCTTTTTCCATGATACTTAAAATTTCTTTTTTTGTGAGCTTCTATTAATAATATATACCCCAGTAATAATACATCCACCGGCAATAAAAATGTTTTGATCTAGTTTTTCATGTAGTATAATCGCTCCAATTGTTAATGCAATAATAGGATTTATATAGGCATAAACCGAAACAAGCGTTGAAGGTAATTTTGAAAGTGCATATAAATAGGCCGGTAGTCCTACCACAGACCCTAAAAGAGAGGCATATATTAAAGCAATGCTACTTTTCGAATAAATATCGATGCTGTGTATTTCTTCGAAACTAAACGATACAATATAAAGTGCAATAGAGGCTATGATGTATTGATAACCTGCAAAATAAATTGGGTGAATTTTGGTGCTCATTTTTGCGCTGTAAATTAATCCGAAGGCTGATGAAGCCGCACCAACTAGCGCCAACATAAAGCCCCAAAAATAATCATGATTGATAAATTCAGGAATGTTGTCTTTGTATAAAAAAAACATTCCGCTAAAGCCAAGTAATATTCCTAATGCAGCTAATAGTGTAACATCTTTTCCCTTTCTGAAAAAAAGATTAATAATTAATGCAAACATAGGAATGGTAGCATTAATAAGTGCCATCAATCCACTAGGTAAATTTTTTAATTGTAGTGGCATTAAGATAGCCGGGAAGAAAACAATCAAGCAGGATACAATAGAAATAGGTATAAAATCTTTTTTTGAGGGGTGAGGAAATTTTTTCCATCGACCAATTGACCACAAAATAATGCCGGCAATTGTTTGCCTTATTGCAACAAGTAATATGGGAGGATAGGCTCTTGCACCTACTTTCATGGCAAGAAAAGTTGTGCCCCATATAATACAGATAGCTGTAAGTGCTAGATAGGCCTTTTTATTCTCTGCATCCTTCATTGTAAAACAAAGCTACCCAGAATTTCAAAAAAAATGCGTTTAACTATAACCTTTTTGCTACTTCTTACGTACACAAATACAAAAGATAAAGTAATTGATATTGAAACATTGTTAAACAGATAGTTAAATAATTTTGAAACACAAATACGCTTATATACTAGTTATTCTCTCTACCTGGTTACTTACCACCAATAAACTCTATTCTCAAAAAGAAGGTAATGCTTGGTATTTTGGAGATTACGCAGGTATTACATTTAACGGAGCTTCTCCTATAGCGGATACAAGTGGGTTGCTAAGTACATTTGAAGGAACTTCAACCATTTGTGATAAAAGTGGAAACTTACTTTTTTATACGGATGGCATTACTGTTTGGAATAAAAACCATCAAGTTATGCCAAGCGGAACCGGTTTGGCAGGTAATAGTTCAAGCACTCAAAGTGCTGTTATTGTTCCTCAGCCCGGAAAAGCAAATATCTATTATATTTTTACAACTCCTCAACTGGCTCAAACACCTGGGGCAACTTATTCTATTGTTGATATGAATCTTAATGGCAGCTTAGGCGATGTAACCGTAAAGAACGAATTGCTTAATGCTTCTTCATGTGAGAAAGTAACTGCCGGTATGCAATGCAATGGAAAGGATTATTGGATCGTATTTCATGAATTTAATTCAGATGTATTTTATACATATCCATTAACTAGCAAAGGCGTTGGAAACGTAGTCACTTCAGGTGTTGGCATTAATGTTACCGGATCTGCTTCTAAAACAAGAGGAGAAATTAAAATATCTCCTAACGGTAAAAAAATAGCCATTGCCAATGACAATTTAAGTACCCAATTATTTGATTTTGATAATTCAACAGGATTAATTTCAAATTCTATTGGTTTAAATATTACGCCAAGAGGATACGGTGTTTGTTTTTCACCTGATAATTCAAAACTTTATATTTCTACAGGATGGACCGATCAGGATATTTATCAATACGATCTTAATGCATCCAATATTGCTGCCTCACAAATATTGGTAGGAACTACTGCAGCAAGCTATATTGGTTCATTACAAAATGCGCCTGACGGAAAAATTTATGTGGCTACTTACGGTGCAGCTTCTATTGGTGCTATTACCAATCCCAATGCTGCCGGTACGGCATGTGCTTATGTTGATTCTGCAGTTGGCTTGAATGGGAGAATATGCAAATGGGGGCTTCCCAACTTTCCACAAAACTTTTTTGATTCCAACAATAGTCCATTGGTGTTAAGTTATAATCTGGGCGCCTGTAATAATGGAATAGAAGTTTCTTTTTCGAGTAATTTTTCTAGCCAACCCGATTCAATAGTATTAACCTATGGCGATGGATCGTTTTCTAATGATTTAAGTTTATCACATACGTATACCATAAATGGAACCTATTTAGCTGCTCTTACCGTTTATTCAGGATGTAAGATTTTATACGATACCGCTTCAATAAATATCAATATGCCTGCAAAAATTAATTTAGGTAATGATACCTTAATTTGTTCAGGGGCAACGGTAACTCTTGATGCAACTTCTTCGGGAGCTACTTATTTATGGTCAACCGGAGCAACTACAACAAGTATACAAGTTAATGTTGCAGATACTTATTCAGTGCAAGTAAATATTGGAACTTGCATTTTAAATGATACACTTGCCATAAATGTAGAAGAAATAAATGTTGGCTTTACTTATCAAACCTCTTGTCAAAATGATACTATTGTTTTTATGGATACAACATCAGCTTCAAATCTTGTTTCGTGGTCATGGAATTTTGGTGATGGTTCAACAGATTCTGTTAGCAATCCAATTCATGTGTACAGCACAAAAACGAGCTATTTGGTAAATTTATCAGTAATTAGTTCAAACGGATGTAGTGCTTCTTTTTCAGAAAGCATAAGAGCTACAGCAAATCCTATAGTTGCATTTAAAGCAGCTAATGTTTGTATTGGAGATACCACCAATTTTACTGATGCAAGTATTGCAAGCGTAGGAAAAATAAATGGTTGGAATTGGGATTTGGGGGATGGTAATTATGCTTCCATTAAAAATCCGATACATGTTTATGCAGCAGCAGGAAATTATGCTGTAACATTGTCCATTACTACAGATTCAGGTTGTACTGCTTTTACAACTCAACAAGTTAGTGTATATGATAGCCCTATTGCCGGTTTTAATCTTTCTTCAAATATGTTTTGTGAAAATGATAGCTTGAGTTTAGTAAATACTTCACAAGCATCAAGTGGATCAAGTATAAAAGATTATGTGTGGAATTTTGGTAATGGATATATTTCAAGGCTTAAAAAACCTGGTTATGCTTATTCGGGTAGTGGTAACTATGCAATAACATTAGAAGTAACTTCTGATTTAGGATGTGTTGATCAAGATACGCAACAAGTTCAAATTAATCCTTTACCTGTTGCAAACACAGGTGTTACGGATGCTTGTAAATTAGATAGCATTCCGTTTTCTGATAAATCATTCATATCAAACGGAGGAATTTCAACCTGGCAATGGAATTTTGGAGACAATAACACTTCAACTTTAGCAAATCCGGTTCATTCATATAATACAGACTCTACTTTTGAAGTAAGCTTAATTGTTACCTCTATATTGGGATGTAAGGATACTGCATTTGCTCAGGTAAATGTAAATGAAAGACCCATTGTTGATTTTGGTACATCACTGGCTTGTACCAATCAGCAAGTTGATTTTACAAATCAAACTTCTGTTGTTGGAAATAATAATTTATCATGGACTTGGAATTTGGGTGATGGAAATACATCTTCAATACAAAATCCAAGTCCGATTTTTGCTAGTGCCGGAAAATATTCAGTTACCTTAATTGCATCTAATAAAGGATGTTTAGATAGCTTAACACAAACTATTAATGTATATCCATCTCCTATTGCTGCTTTTGATTACCAAGATACTTATCAGTGCACCGCTCAAACGGTAGAATATACAGATCAATCTTCTATTTCAAATTCTACAATTAGTAATTGGAATTGGAGTTTTGGAGATGGTGCAAGTAGCACTCAAATTAATCCAAGTCATATTTTTTCTACTCAAGGAGCTCACGTAATTACATTAACCGTTATCTCGATTGAAGGTTGCAAAGCCGTTTCAGAAGAAACCATCAATACTACATTTAATGAAGTAAAAGCAGATTTTGATTTGAGTAAGAGCGAAACAAGTTTATTAGAATCAACTATTGATTTTTCTGATAATTCTACAGGAGCTCAGTCTTTAGTTTGGTTTTTAGGTGATGGCAACACAAAAAATAATGAAACTGATTTTTCACATGCGTATGCAGATACAGGTATGTATACAGTTTTATTGGTTGCTTCAAATAATTCAGGTTGTATTGATTCAAGTATGAAAACAGTGAGAATAAAACCGGATAATTCATTGTATATTCCTAATGCATTTACTCCGAATGGTGATGGCAAAAATGATAATTTTACAGTAGTAGGATTAGGCATTGATCAATTTTTAATGCGTATTTACGACAGATGGGGAGACCAAATTTTTTCAACCGACAAAATGCAAAATGGATGGGATGGCACTAATATAAATGGAGACAAATCTACTCAAGGTATGTATGTATATGAAGTTGCCATTAAATACGAAAATGGCAAAGAACAACAGTTTAAAGGTGGTGTGCATCTTATCAGATAAAAAAATCAAATTTTAAATCCAATTATTTACACTAGAGTTTATATTAGTTAAGTATCTATTCATTAATTCCAAACTCCCCTTCTCCTTTAGGAGAAGGATGGGATGAGGGCTTAAAAAAAGATAATGTTGCTAAATTTATATAAACTCTACTGTATATTTGTTGCTTATGGTGATGAGCAACAAACAAAATCGCATTCTTATTTGCCCGCTTGATTGGGGCCTTGGCCATGCTACCAGATGTATTCCAATAATTAGAAAGTATTTAGAAGAAAAAGCCGAAGTAATTATTGCTGCAGAAGGAAGGCCTTTCGTATTATTACAAAATGAATTTCCACAATTACAATTTGTAAAATTTTTAGGATATGATATTGCGTATGCTGAAAACCGATCAATGGTTTTGCAAATGTTGTTTTCGTCTCCAAAAATTGTATTTAAAATTTATCAAGAACATCAAGCGCTAGAAAAAATAATTGATGAATATAAGATAGATACTGTTATTTCTGATAACCGCTATGGCCTTTGGAATAAAAATGTGAAATGCATTTTTATGACCCATCAAATAATGATTAAGAGTACAAATCAATTAAAATTCCTTGAACCCATTTTATACCGTATTAATAAATGGTTTATTAAACATTATGATGAATGCTGGATTCCGGATTATGCGGGAGAAAATAATTTGTCGGGAGATCTATCACACCAATATCCTTTACCGCACAATGCAAAATTTATTGGTCCATTAAGTAGGTTTACGGCTCATTCCCCAACATCTTCCTTAAGGGAAGAGGGGCAAAAACTGTTAATATTACTTTCTGGTCCGGAACCGCAACGAACAATATTAGAAAAAAAAATAATGGAACAATTAACAACCATAAAAATCAAAACTACAATTGTAAGAGGCACTCCCGGATTAACAGAAAAATTAAATGCTCCCAATCACGTTACCCTTTATTCTCATCTTGAAACAAATCAAATGCAAGAAGCAATTTTAAATGCTCAAATTATTCTTTGCCGTTCCGGTTATTCAACCATAATGGATTTAGCGGTATTAAATAAAAAGGCCGTTTTTATTCCTACCCCGGGGCAAACGGAACAAGAATATTTAGCAAGCTATCATGCGGCTAAAGGAAACGCAATTTATTTTAAACAAGATGAATTTAATTTAGATGCTATCTGCAACCTAAAAGAGATTTAGTATTTTTTTTACCTTTATTGTCTTATTACTCTTTTGGAGAGTTCTAAAAAGTACAGTTTATGTCCCTCTCTTTGAGAGGGATTAAGGGAGAGGAAACAAAAAAATATAATTTTTAGAACTCTCTTTTGCTAAAATTATTTTTATTTTTTAACTGCCTTGGAAATAACTTCAGCCCATATTGCCATAAAAGATTGGTCAGAAGCTGATCGTCCACGTGAAAAAATGCTTCAGCATGGAAGTATAGTATTAAGTGAAGCCGAGTTAATTGCCATTTTAATTGGATCAGGTAGCAGAGATGAATCTGCGGTTGCGCTCTCAAAACGTATTTTAAATGCTGTAAATAATAATTTGGCAGAATTAAGTAAGCTTTCTGTAAAAGATCTTACCAAATTTAAAGGCATTGGAGAGGCTAAAGCCGTAAGTATTGTTGCGGCATTAGAATTAGGTAAAAGAAGAAAAGAAACTGAGGCATTGGTAAAGCCCATTATTTCAACAAGCAAAAATGCTTATGAAATACTAGTAGGCGTTTTAGGAGATTTAAAGCATGAAGAATTTTGGGTATTGCTTCTTAATCGCAGTAATAAAGTAATTGGCAAATACAACGTAAGCAAAGGCGGTGTTAATGGAACAGTTGCCGATCCTAAAATAATTTTTAAATATGCCTTGGATAATTTAGCATCTGCAATTATTCTGGCTCATAACCACCCTTCAGGTAATCTTTTAGCTAGCCAAGAAGATATAAATATTACTAGAAAATTAATGGATGCCGGTAAAATGCTCGAAATTCCAATACTAGATCATATCATTATAAGTGATAGTGGCTATTATAGCTTTGCTGATGAAGGCATTCTGTAATTAATAAGAACCCCGTTTAACCCCAGCTTAAGGCTGGGGTTGTTCAAGAGATTTAAAAATTTATTTTACAAATCAATTATCTTGCTATAATTATTTTTTTAGCTTGAGTTCCTTCATCGCTCATAAACTGAATAAAATAAGCCCCTGCAGGTAATGAACTTACATCAATAGTATATTTATAATTTTGTTGAGATAATTTTCCGTTTACAATATCAAAAACTTTTTCTCCTGTTACATTGTAAATTCCCATTTCATAATTTCCAACTTTTGCAATATTTACATCAAGAACCAATTTGCCTGATGTTGGATTAGGATAATAATTACCTAAGCCATTGCTAATACTTAATTCATTAATACCAACCCAAAGATTTACATTCACTGAGTCATAATGAACACAACCATTAGCATCAAGAATCATAACTGTATACATTCCATAACACAACATGGTTGCGTTTGAATCGGTTTGTAGTAATGAATCATTCCATAGATATGTATATGGAGATGTTCCGCCAAATATAGTATCTACAGTTGCTTCTCCATTACAATTGCCATCATCAATACCACCAGATAATGAAGTTATAATTGGATCCGGTTCTGTAATATTTACTGCAAGCGTATCAAAAACACCATTTGCATCCGCAACAACAACTGAATAATTTCCTGCACACAAATTTGTAGCTACAGCTGTAGTTTGGCTATCAGCATCAGTCCATAAATATGAGAATGGTTGTGCCCCACCTGCAATTCCAACTTCTGCTTCTCCATTACAGGAGGCATTACAAGTATTGTTAATTTGATTCTCTATTATTGCCATTGGAGAGTGCATTAAATTGTATTTTTCATCTGCCGCAGCAGCAATGTTTTGCAATTCTCCTTCACTACTACCAACCATTATTGCAAAAGCAATTGTAGTAGATGCACTTGCATTTAATGAAAATGGCCCCATTGAAACTGAATTTCCAACATCTTCTCCGTAAGCACTACCTGTATATCCTGCACTATCTCTCATTGTGGTAAGGCAAGTAAATTTTTCGGCATCTGAAAATCCTCCATCAACATAATATCCAACACTTCCATTATCCTGATTCCAATCAATGCCATAAGAAATAAAATTTCCAGAGGTAATTAAATGAACTCCGGTAAATATATTATGTGTTAAACTTTTTGCATAACCAATTTTATGAGTGGTATCAATATGAGCAGCATTTAGGGTAGAATAAAAAATATCCCAATCGGTAATGATACCTGCATATAAATTACTTAGTGTAGAAACATTCGTATTTTTAACATCATATTCAACAATTATAAATTTATCATACCCTGTTTCATTCCAAGCATAGGTACGTTGTGCAACTTCAACTCCTAACGGAGCGGTAGCATTGTTATCATTAAATTTGGTGTAATAATCATTATCGGCATATACAGCAGGTTTTACTTCTTTAATATTATCTATTGTAGTAAAATCATTATCATAAGTATAATCATACAGCAAGGTTCCACTATAAAATCCATCTTCAACATTTGATGCAGAGTTACCAATTAAAAAACTACTTGCATAAGCCAAGCCATAATCATGATAGGTAATGCTGTTTCCTTCAGAGGCAAATGTTCCATTATAACCGATTCTTCCTATACCGGTAAGTGTTGTAGCAATTTGATTGGGTACAATATTTAAATAATCTTGGTTTACTTTAAACACAATATATTCGAACGAAGTATATGCTCCATCTGAATACGTTACTTTTAAAGGTATTTCTTCATCAGTAGTAGCACTTGAAAGAATGGCCACTTTAAATGGATTGTTATTATTGTCTTTTTCATTTAAAGTATTAATTACACCTAAGTTAATGCTACCGTTAATAATATTCACATTGGAGTCAGTTGAACTTAGCGTTACCGTTAAATTTGATGTTGGAGCAAGAAGATTTGCAAATTCAGCAGTAATAGATAATGTATCGTTTGAATAATAATTTTCATCATTTCCATCGGTAATATTTTTTGAAATCATCATAATGCCCGGAGATATAGAGTCAGTTAAGGCTTTATATAAATTTATTCTGCCGGCACCCAGAGCGTCTACATAAGCAGCATTACCGGCAAGTGTATCAATTTTATCAGCACTTGATTTGAGTAATTGTAAAACTTGCAATGCAGATAAATTAGGAAAATGCGAACGAATTAATGCGGCACCGCCTGAAACTTCGGGTGCTGCAACAGAAGTACCCGTACCATTACCATAAGCATTATTTTTATAGGTTAGGTAAACCGATTTACCCGGAGATGCCACATCAATATAATAGCCATAGCAAGAAATACTTGGTTTTAAATCGTTAGAATCAACCGCAGCAACACTCACTACATAATTATAGGAAGCCGGATAAAACACATCAGTATTGCCATTATTACCTGCAGATGCCACAACAACAATATCTTTATTAATTACGGCATAGTCTATAACATCTTGTCCGTATTGGCCTGGCATTAATGTACCTCCCCAAGAACAATTAATGATCTTACTACCATGATCGGCAGCATACACAATTGATTCATAAGTATTTGTCATTAATGTATTGCTTAAATCATCCATACATTTTACCGGAAGGTATTTGCAATTAAACCCTACACCGGCTATTCCTTTTCCATTATTGGTTGTTGCAGCAGCAGCGCCAGCAACCCCCACTCCATGTGAATGTGTAACCCAAGCTGGGTCATTATCATTCATCGACATATCCCAACCTCTAAAATTATCAATGTAACCATCATTATCATTATCGATACCATCAATAGGGTCGGCATAATTATATTTCATATTAGCACCTAAATCTTCATGAGTTAACTCAAAACCTGTATCTGTAATCCCAATTACAACATTTGTATCTCCTTGTTCTATATCCCAAGCATCAAATGCTTTAATTCTTTTAAGTGCATATTGATTTGAACTAACATAGGTATCATTGGGTGTGAACATCGGTTTTGGAGTTACCGATAAACAAACATATTCTAACACGCCTGATTGGTATAACAAATTAACCGCATCCTCAATTGGAGTGTTAGAAGAATATTTTAATCTATAGATTAAAGATAAATCGGTAAGCTTTTGCCCAAGACTATTGGTTGGCCTTTCAGGAACTGTATGATTAGGAAATTGTTTATACATTTCCTTAATGCCTAAAGTATTTAAAGCATCTTGCAATACCGGTATATTGATGCTTTCTTTATCACATACATTTCTAAAGCCGGATTTAACTTTAAAAATTAAAGTTTGCGGAAGATAGTCTTCAGAAGTAGCACCCGAAGGCATTACAAAATAATTTTTTGCAATTTTTTTAAATGCTGTTTTTTGTTGTGCATTTACTGTGTTAAGAATAATACCTAAACAAATTGCCGTAGTAAGTAAATAGTTCTTCATTTGTTTTATTTTTTTTGGATTGGTTAGAAGTAAAAATAAGATTAGAGAAATTGACCCTAATTATTTTTACGGTTAATATGAAAATAAGTTTCGGCTTTTGCAAGAAAAATTAAAAAGGAGGGGAAATTGATTATGCTACTTTTACTGCGCTTAATTCTGAAAGGTACTTAGAAACTTCCTCCATAAGCCACAAAGGAGTTGAGGTGGCTCCACAAATGCCTACAGATTGTATATTAATAAACCACTCGGCTTGTATTTCACTTTTATCTGAAATAAAATAGCTATTTGGATTTTGTTCTTTGCATACATTAAAAAGCACTTTACCATTAGAACTTTTTTGGCCGCTTACAAAAACAATGGCATCGTGTTGTTTGGCAAATATTTTTAATTGAGGTTCTCTATTTGAGACTTGCCTGCAAATGGTATCATTGGCAACAAATTTTACATCACTTCCTTTTTCCTTTATTCTTTTTTGAATTTCGTCAGCCATTTTAGTAAAGCCGGCCATACTTTTAGTAGTTTGTGAAAAGAAATAAACGGGCTTGGTATAATCAATTTTTTCAAGATCTTCAGGAGTAGTAATAATGATTGCTTTACCTTCAGTTTGCCCAACCAATCCATTTACTTCGGCATGCCCGGGTTTACCATAAATTACAATTTGGCCTTCGGTACCTGTAGCCTCATCAAACCCATTTCTAACCCTATGTTGCAATTTGAGTACAACAGGACATGAAGCATCCACTAATTCAATATTATTTTGAAGTGCTATTTTATATGTTTCAGGCGGCTCACCATGTGCACGAATAAGTACCTTACAGTTTTTTAATTCTTGGTATTGGTCGTAATTAATAATCTTAAGGCCTTTTTTAGTAAGGCGTTCAACTTCTTTATTGTTGTGCACAATATCACCCAGGCAATATAACTCACCTGATTTGTCAAGTTCTTCTTCTGCCATTTGAATAGTATATACCACTCCAAAACAAAAGCCCGAATTAGGGTCGATAGTTACGTTCATGAGTACAAAATTACAAAATTTATTGCTTAAATAAGTACTTTTATCATTCACCCAATCACTCATTCCGTAATTGTTATGATTTTTACCCTTGGTTTTTCACCCTGCCCCAACGATACTTTTATTTTTGATGCCCTTATTCATCATAAAATAGATACAGAAGGTTTTGAATTTAAAGTTACCATGGCTGATGTGGAAGAACTCAATAGAAAAGCTTTTGAACAAGCTTTAGATATTACAAAATTGAGTTTTCACGCCTTTCTTTATTTAACTGAAAAATATGCTCTCTTAAATTCAGGTAGTGCTTTGGGAGATAATTGCGGGCCATTACTTATTAGCCCATCCCCGACCCTTCCCAAAGGGAAGGGAGATCGCTCCTTAATTGCAATTCCAGGAAAATATACCACTGCCAATTATTTGTTAAGTATTGCGTATCCTAACGTAAGCAATAAACAAGAAATGTTGTTTTCAGATATTGAAGAAGCTATCTTAAGTGGAAAAGTAGATGCCGGTGTGATTATTCATGAAAACCGTTTTACTTATGAAAGCAAAGGCCTTTTTAAAATTATGGACTTGGGAGAATATTGGTACAAGCAAACTCAAATGCCTATTCCGCTTGGCGGTATTGCCATTAAGCAAAAATATTCAATAGAAATACAACGAAAAATTAACCGTTTACTGCGTAAAAGTATCGAATATGCCTTTGCTAATCCTTTATCCAGCAAAGCTTTTATAAAAGCCCATTCACAAGAAATGAGTGATGAGGTAATTCAAAAACATATTGAACTTTATGTAAATAATTACTCTATTGATTTAGGAAAAAAGGGCAAAGAAGCCATTGAATTAATGTTTGAAAAAGCTATTGCAGCAAAACTCATTTTAAAACCACTTCAGCCGATCTTCACATCTGCTGATTTTGCTTAATAAATGTAAAGTACCAAATACTAGGCTTATTCAAAAAACTATTGAATTTTGAAGAGCTCCATACTAGCTTGCAACTTTAGAGTTCTATTTAAGGGCAGTTCCAAAAATTGATTTTTTTTGCCTCCTCTCCCTTAATCCCTCTCGAAGAGAGGGACACAAATTGTAATTTTTGGTACTACCCTTAAAAACCCCTTTTTTTATTTTATTTATTGCTAATTTGATAAAGTATTTCACATTTAGCTTGTAACCTTGGTATTGGGCTAATTCAAATCTAAATAAATTATAGAATCGGGAATAATGGCCATGACTTGGAATTTGGAGCCTTGATCCAATTAACAAGGTTTCTAATCCATAAGGAAATTTTAAACAAAAATAAAGCGACTCGGAACTTATAATAATATCACTTTCATTTTTTTGACATTTAACAGGAATTAATCCATTCGTTAAATTTAATTTTCGGGCTGATTTGTAATCAGAAATATAAATGATTGGGGCACGTAAAAATAGTTTCACATACCATGGATATTGTTTCACTAATGCATTAAATAGAACGATCTCTTTATTTACAATATTTTCATTTATAAAACTAGACTTTGATAATACGGGATTTATTAACGATTCAGCCAAATCTTTTGCATGCAATTGAATTGATTTTTTTGAATTGTGCATTGTGTGAATCGTAAAACTTTCATTCTTATATAATATTACAGGAGAAGCGCGTACTGCTTCTTTTAAATAAGAATACGTTTTTTCTATTGTGTTAATAGAATCGTTCATATAAAAATTTTCTTCATGACAAAAGTATATATAGCTAGCAATAGGTATAATAAACTTTGGCAGAAAGTAATTGCATTGCCATTGAAGCAGTTTAAGTTTGTCTTCAGCTACTTTTTGTCTATATCTTATATTTTCTTTATTGCCACCCCAATATGCGTAAGAGAATTGCGACATTAAAATATCCGGATTACCCGTTTTTTTTAATATTTCATTTGCAATATGGGATGAATTAATTTCACAGTCATTCAAATTTAATAATGTCGTGGTTGGAGTTTTTATATAAATCCATGAATCGCCATCTTTGTAGTGTTCGCATAATAGAAAAAAATCTTTTGCTACTTCTATAGGAATTCCTTTTGGGAGTTCAATAATGTTTTTAAATCCTAATTCCTTGCAAAAGTTTACTAATCGTTTATCCTCGGTAAATTGATAAAGAATAGAAATATTTTTTCTTATTTCACTTGGAATTTTTAATAAATTGGGAGGATAGAAATGATCCGGGTGTTCATGAGAGAACCAGATATAATTGATTTGAGAAAAATCAGTATAATCAAAAAGCGTTTTACTTATAAGGCTCCAAGCATTATTAAACACTCGGCCTTCAATCCATGGATCGCAAAAAATTTTTATACCTTCATATTCAATAATAAAACCAGCATGATTAATATAGGTTATTTTCATATGCGATTTCCGTTTCTTAGTATATTCTTCTGATGAGAAGAATTTTGTCAGGTAAAAATATATTCATTTTTAAATTGGCCTTGATGTCACTACTTCAAATTTTTTCTTCCAATTCAAAAATGGTGTTTCAATAATCTTATACGAAACTATAGAAGCCAGTATAGTAAAAGATAGTGAATAAAAAAATGATGCAAGTGGACTTGATGGAATTGTAGGTATACTTTTTATCATATAGTTCGCTAGCGCATTACAAAATAAATGATATACATATAATCCGTATGATCGTTTACCTAAAAACGCAAGCACTTTATGTGTAAACACTTTTTTAAAAAAACTAGTATTTAAAACTGAATACGTTAACAATGAAGTTGACATTCCAACTAAAGGAGAAACTATTAACCAATATGAGATGTTATCATAACGCGGTATATGACAAATTAAAACAAAAAAAAGTATACTCATAACGCTTAAAATATTTTGATTAATTTTTTTTAATAAAATATCCATACCTCCGAAGCCCATAACTATTCCAAAAATAATTGATTCAAAGCGAGTAATTGGCAACATCAATATTGCAAGTTTAGTTATATGATTCGCTATTAGCATAAATTTTATTGTATTGAACACAATAAGCGTTAACATTAAAGAAAGAACTTTTGTCTTAGTAGATGAACGAACCAATAATAATATGATAATTGGGATACAAATATAGAATTGTTCTTCGTAGCTAATCGTCCATAAATGTGATACAGAAAACATGGGATTAAAGCCATAAATTGAGGATAGTATGTTATCAGAAAAAGTAAACATACCTATTATGCGAATTCCAATATATTTAGATATTTCCTGATGTTGTAAAAAGATGTATGATAAAGAAAAAACAATGCTCAAAAAATATATTGGCCAAATGCGGAATATACGCCTGATATAAAACTTCTTAAAACTTATTGTATTGTTTTTTTTATATTCTGCTATAAGAAGTTTAGTAAATAAAAAAGAAGATAACACAAAAAAAAGATCAACACCTATCCAGCCATTTATAAACAAAAAAGAAAGACAGGGTATAGTAGAAAATAAAATATGATGGTATATGAATACTAATAAAAATGCAAAAAATCTCAATCCATCTAGTTCAGGAAAATAAATCCTTTCGCTAGGGTTATCTCCATCTGTTTTTAGTGTCTTTTTTTCATTTACAGAAAATCCATTTTGTTCCATTAACGCTATCCTTGCTTTAATTCTTATTCGTGGCTAAAGTAATATTTTTATTAAAAATATTGCCGAACTAAACGACATGATCTTCTTTAATAAGATCATGTTCTAAGACAGATGTTCACATCTGCTGATTTTATTAAATAAATGTAAAGCGCAAAATACTAGGCTTGTTCAAAAAAATTGTTGAATTTTGTATTTACCCACCAAGAACAATCTTTAATTATTTTATTTTATGAAGTCCCCCTATTTGTTTTTCGTTTATGTATTATTTTTTTCTATGTCTGTTCAGGCAGCGGAAATAGATACTACTTGTTCAAATCTTATTAATCCCGATTCTGTAACTATTATTAGAGATAAATGGGGAGTGCCCCACATTTATGGCACTACCGATGCTGATGTGGCATATGGCTTGGCTTGGGCCAATGCCGAAGATGATTTTCAAACCATTCAAGAAACCTATTTAGCTGCTAAAAATATGGAAGGGCTAAACAAAGGAAAAAAAGGAATGGTGATTGATTATGTAGTGCAGCTTATTAAAGCAAGAGCCGTTGTTGATGAAAAATACGAAAACGATATTTCTCCAAAATTTAAAGAATATTTAAATGCTTATGCACAAGGCATAAATGCATATGCCCAATCTCATCCCCAAGAGCTGGCATGTAAGAAGCTTTTCCCCATTAATCCAAAAGATATTCTAACCGCTTATGTGTTATCGTTTTCATTAATTTGCAAGCTAAACGATGTGTTAAATAAAATCAATAATGGACAAATAGAGCCTTATTTTTCGCAAGTAATAGGCTCTAATGGCATTGCCATGAATTCAACAAAAACTGCCAATGGAGAAACTTTTTTAGACATTAATTCTCATCAACCACTCGAAGGACCATTATCTTGGTATGAAGCGCATTTGGTAAGCAAAGAAGGGCTTAATATTTTGGGGGGATTATTTCCAGGAGGAGTTTCTGCCTTTTGTGGTACCAATGGCAATATGGGTTGGGGGCACACGGTAAATTCTGTAGATTTTATTGATGTGTACCAATTGCAAATGAATCCGAAAGAAAAATACCAATATTATTTTGATGGTGAGCCTACCAATTTAGAAGTAAGAAAAGTAAAGCTGAAAACAAAATTGTTTGGATTTATTCCCATTACTATTGAGAAAAAAGCTTTTTGGAGTAAATATGGAGCAACGCTTAAAGCAAAAAAAGGAGATAAAAACACCTTTTATTCTATTCGCTATGGTGCAAACATGGATATACGCGGGGCCGAACAATGGTACCACATGAACAAAGCACAAAATTTCACAGAATTTCAAAAAGCTTTGCAAATGCAAGCCCTGCCGTGTTTTAATATTATTTATGCCGATAAGTTTGATACCATTTATTACTTAAGCAATGGCTTAGTTCCTGAACGCACTGTTGGTTATAATTGGAGAAAAGTACTTCCCGGAAATACCTCCAATACTTTATGGACTCAATTTCATAAACTAGAAGATATACCACAAGTGCTCAATCCATCTTGCGGATATATTTACAATGTAAACAACTCGCCATTTGAAGCTACCTGTGAAAAAGAAAATTTTAAGACCGATTGTTACGATCAAACCATGGGGTATGAGTTAATCAAAAATAACCGTTCGTGTAGAGTAGAATCATTAATCAAAAACAATGATGCATTTACTTTTGAAGATTTTAAAAACTTAAAATATGATTTAAAATTACCCGATACTATTTTAAGTATTTTTAATTTAAACATTAATGAAATTTTTGAAATGAATCCTGATGATTATCCTAAAATTGCAGATGCCTTGCGTCTTATTCAAAAATGGGACCATACTTCAAATATGGAAAGTGTTGAGGCCAGCATCGTAATGTTGAGTGGTTATTATTTAAAAAATTTAGTAGATAAAAAAAATAGTCATAGCATTGCCGATATAGAAGTTTCTGAAAGATTGTATGAGAAATCTGTAAAAAAAGCAAAGAAACATTTGATGAAATTTTTTAATACTATGCTGGTTCCATTAGGAAATTTGCAGCGCTTGGTAAGGGGAGATGATGATATGCCGCTTTCTGGATTTCCCGATGTGTTGGCTGCTATGTATTCAAAACCTTATAAACATGGACATGGAAGGTTTAAAGCTTATGCAGGAGAATCATATATCGAATTAGTTCGTTTTGGAAAAGACAGTACAGAAATTGAAACCATCAATGCATACGGTGCATCTAATAATCCAACAAGTCCACATTATAACGATCAAATGGAATTATATACCCATCAAAAAACAAAAAAAATGTCATTGAATAAAGATGCTATTTTAAAAGAAGCGGAGCGTATTTATCATCCGGAATGAGATCTTTTCCAAAATTTAAAACTTTGGCAATGTTCATATTTATCCAAATGACTATTGATTAGAAATAATATTTTCCTCTAATTTCTTCTCCCGCTTTTCTTCAACTTCTTTAATAAAATGATCAATAATATTAATAGTAGTTTGAGGATGGATCATGTAAAAAAGATGTTCTTTGAATAGTTCTTTTTCTTGGTGATTGGTAACATCAATTATTTGAACATTTTTATTGTTTTCATAAATACGAGGAACAAATTTTGCAACTGCATCTTTTTCACTTTTTAAAATAAGTACCGGAATGTTATTTTTTGCAAAATCGTTTAGCTCTCTTTGTTTATCAAATTTTGCTGAATCATCTAAAGCAGAATTTACTTGTATGGCAAAAACCTTTACAGGTAATCGTGATAGCGTTTGTTCCAAGGGCACTCTATTTAAGTGTGGAATATTATCAAGGTTTGACACTAAAAAAAGTATACGTTCCTTTACCGCTTTCCAGATACTTTCTCTAACAGCAGAATCTCTTCTGATGAGCCAATCGGTTAAATTTATTCCAATTCTTCTCACGCCTTTTCTCGTTTCAAAAACCATTAAAGTTCTGGCAGATTGAAACACAACTTTATCAATAATTGAAATATTCGATTTTAATATCACATTGTCCATAAAACCCATGGATGCATGTTTGGCCTCTTCTCCAAAAAATGGATTGGAAGAAATTCTGCCTTTACAATATTTTTTAATACCCGGTAGTTTATCTAAATCTCTATCCATTAGTAAAAAATAAGTATTGGCAATGGAATGATCAAACAAATAAACGGCATGCCCTCTAGAACCAAAATAAGTTACTACGGTATTAATATTTTCAGTCACAAATTGCGAATATTCTTTAGTAGGCAAATCATTGGGGATAGAGCCATAATGCATGGCCGCAGCAACATATTTTTTTGAAGGCAGAAAAGCCAGTAAAGCATCAAAAGTATTTAAACCTAAAAAGCCATGAACCATTAAAACAACAGGTAGTTTTGTTTTCTGATCTTCGTTATAGGGCATGGCCATATCAATACGAATGGTGGTATTGCCGTAAGGCGTAACTCTAAATAATTCTATTTGTGGCCAGGTTAATGCTTTGTCGTCAATAAAAACGGTCATTCTATTTTCAACATCATCTATAAATCTCAAAAAACTAGGACTTTCATTTTGTTTTCCCCATCGATAATAAAGCCAAGCCAAGGGACGTCTTTTTTCTGCCTTAGTTGCCAAAAATGCAATGCGTTTCGACTTCATTAAAAATGATGGCGTAAAAGTTAAATCAAAATCAATATGATCTTTTACAACAACACATATATCATTTGAATCAAATGCTTTTGAAGTTCTGGTAATTCCGGCAACTTGCCCACGCGGATCTGAAGCTAAAAAAACATAATCTAATCCATTCTTATTTAATTTTTTTAGATACGTAGATAATGTCCTGTTTAAGCCATCTTTATAAGTATCAAAATTATCTCTATCCAAACTGCGACCTAAAATTTGATCTTTGGTTATAAGATTTTCAGCAAGTAATTTTTTTACAAATGCTATGGCATCCATTACCCCAATTAATCCTCTTTGTCTTTTTAATTTTGAATTAACAAAAGTATAGCGAATAAGTTCAGGATGTTTTAAATCAGAAAAATGATCTAATATATATTGATAAGGACCTGAGGGTGATTGCCCGTGTGAGAGCCCAACCAAAAACCGCTCTCCATTTTCAGTAATTTTATTGGCATGTACTATAAAATCTAATGCAACCGATTCATCAAATTCTGTTTTTGTTTTACAATAATATGTTCTTGGAGCTTTATAAATTGCACTACCCTTGGGTTCAGTAACAAAATATGCTTTAATGTTGTTTTCCATTATAAATTTCTTCTTTGGTTAATTTTGCAATTAATCTATTTGTGATAATAATGTAACAATTGATAATAATAATATAATCATTATTTTTTATGTTATTTTTAATTTGTACCGAAAACAAAACTATGGATATAGACGCAAATTTTGTAAAAAAAGCAGCTAAATTATATTTGCCAATGCTTGAAACCTATTTTCGAGCGAAATTTAAAGGGCTTGAAAATATTCCTATCACTCCATTTTTGGGTGTGGGAAATCATTTGGGCGTACATTTTATGCCCGAAACTTTTTTGTGGATGAGCAAATACCACAGTATGAATTTACCTGTACCCATGAATATTTTGGTTCATCACGTTTTTCATGAAGTAGCTGCGTTTTTAAAATTACCCGAAAAAGCATTTGGCATATTAGAAGCTACTCCTGAAAATGCCATTCATGCATTAGAAACAGGAAATGCACTTACGGTTTATCCAGGAGGAGATAGAGAAAATACCAAACCATTTAAAGACAGATATAGGATCAATTTTTTTGAACATGCTGGCTATATTGAATTAGCGATAAAAGCCCGTGTCCCTATTTTACCCATCGTGGGCATTGGTGGAGGAGAAACATTATTTGTGCTTTCATCAGGAGAAAAAATAGCCGAATTAACAGGGTTAACGAAATTGACTAAGGTGCATTCATGGCCTGTTTACTGGTCTTTTCCCTTTGGTTGGCATATTGGTCACTTACCTAATTTTTCATTACCCTTGCCTTCTCAAATTACTATTAGTATCCTGCCTCCTTATTCTATCGAAAAATATTCAGTAGAAGATGCAAGTAATCCTGAAGTTTTAAAACAAATTAATGAAGAAGTAACTCAAATCATGCAAGCTGAAATGGATCGATTAGCAAAACATAGAATCCCTATTATTGGTAAATTATAACGATTTTAAATTGCCTTTTTTCTTAAAAAAAATAATGCCCATGATAATACCGGTACTAAGAATTAGTATAAGAGATATCCAAAACCACACGTTCGGGCTTGTATCAATTGAACTATTATCACCAACTACTACAAAGTTTGCCCAAAAGAAAGGATTAGATGTAATAGGATCGGCAATTTGAATAAAGTTTAATTTGGCATTTCTAAGTGCAACATCCTTTTCTTCTCCATTTTTTATGTGTTTAAAAAAATCGACAATAATTGAAGCTGTTGATTTATCTTCTGCTTTCCACAAACTCATTACAATACTTGGGCAACCTGCATACATAAATGCACGTGATAAACTCATTACGCCCTCTCCTTTTACTAATTTACCATCACCGGTATTACATGCACTTAAAACAGCTAAGTCGGCATTAATATTCATGTTGTATAATTCGTATGCATTTAAAAATCCATCTTCTGTAGAATCATTTGTATGGGAAAATAGCAACTTTGAACGCATAGGATCTTTATCATCAATTAAAGCGTGCATAGCGAGATGAATAATTTTATTATTACCTGCTTGCTTTTTAAATTCTCCCTCGCTTGCATTTTCATTTAATAACATATTTCCATTAAACAAACTAGCTACATCTTTTACCTCAATAGAGTTATTGATCAAATTACCGGGAGCGCTTCTAAAACTGCTATATATTGATACTTCTTTTGATTCAGCTAGCCAGTTATTATCATACACAGGAGCCATTCCTAAATAATTGTCTTTTGATTTTTCGAGTTTATTATTTGTTGGGAATAAAAATTCTGAAGAACTTAAATAAGATATTTCGTGCTTGTTAATTAAGTACGAAAGCTGTTTGTAATTTCTATTTGAAGTATTGGATTGGTCTGTAAGTAAAGCATCAAAAGAAATATAATGCAGCATTCCATCAGGAATAATAAAAAGTTTGGAATATTTTTCTATTAACTGCCTACTTGAATCGGGAAATAAATACTGATATAATTTAGTTGAACTATTTATATATTCTTCATAAGATTTTTGGGGATTAGCACTCATATAATTATAATCTGATAAGCATTTTTTATAGGTGTTGATCAGTTCAATAAAGGACGAATCTGTTTTTTGATAATTCAAATTGAAATTATCTTTTGTAATGGTATATACACATAAACTACTATCGTTTATAAAATATTCGACTAAAGCACTGTTTTCAGCTGCCATTTCTTTTTGAATAGCACTTACTTGGGGGATAGAAAAATCATATTTGATTTTATAATAGCTTGGGTAATTTTTTTCTAAATTATTTTTCAACGATTCATATTGATTTTTTTTATTAAATACAATATTTTGCATCTCAATAGCCTTAGCAGAATCAACATCACCATCTTGAATCTTTTCTTGATAATAACTTATTTCAGATTTTAAAGTAGATTCTTGAAAAAGAAAACTATCCGGAATATTTGCATATTCTTTTGCTGAAATTTCTCTCAAATAACTCCTCAAATAAATTGATTTTGTTTTTTCTGTAAGCTCAAATAGTTCGTACTTGTATTCTTTTTCCAAATTATCATTTCCAATTATTGAAACCAATTCATTCACATAATCAATTGTTTTTTTATACAAAGAATAATCTCTTCCATTAAATAATAATTTCTCTAAAACACCAATCATGTTGTTTGAAATTTTTAATGCCAAAAGCACCTGTTTCTCTTTGGCTAATATTTTACCCTTTAACTGAAGTGAATTTATAAACTCGGTTTCCGAAATAATTGGAAAATCTTTATTTAATACAACTTGTTCAAATTTGATACCCGGGTAAAGAACATTTAAAGAAGAATCTGTATAAGCATTTGCCTTATCATATTGCTTCATATCATAATAAAATGAGCCAATATCAGCATACAATGCAGATATATCTTTTTTACCATAATGGTTATCAACAAGCATTTTCAGACTCTCTTCATATAATTTTAATGATTGTGAATAGTTTCCTTTTTGCAAGTAATTATTGGCTTTACCTTCTAAATAAATACTTAAATGCAATATATTATTATCCTTACTTTGAGAAAGCATAGCAATAGCAGTATCTACATATGCTATTGCAGCATCATATTGTTTAGTTCTGTAACACAAATTAGATAAATCATAATAAAATGTTCGTATTTCAAGGATATTGGTTGGATAATTTTCTTTAAGTCCACGTATTGTTTTTTTTAGATAATCATTAGCCATCTGATAATCATCTAAATTTTCATACGCTAAGCCAATATTTCCACAAACACTTAAGCAATAAAAATGTGAGGGGCCCAAATATTTTTCAAAAATATGTAAGGCTTTATAATGATAATCAAGTGCATCTTGATATCGCGCCTGATAATTATACACATCGGCAATCATAGCATACACTTTTGCAAAAGATGTTTCTTTAGTTGCTGTATCCTTATTATAATAATTTAAGGACTCTTGAAATAAATCTAATGCTCTTTCATAATCGCCAATAGATTCGTATACGATACCAAGATTAAACACATTCATTCCTAATTTTCTTGGAGTAATGCCAACAATATTACTTCTAATCGTATTTGATCTTTCAAGAAAATAAATTGCGCTATCTGCATAACCAATTTTCCTATAGGAATTGCCCATACAGGAATATATTTCTGCTAGTGTATCGTTATTTTGATTAACCAAACAGTTTTTACTCTTTAAATAAGCCTCTTGTGCAAATGCTATTGCCTTATTAGATTGTCCCATCGACATGTAATTTAATGCGATATCGTATTTAAGAACAACTATAAACTTATCCATTTTGTTTTTTTCTGCAATACTTAAGGCCGAAAAGTAAATTTCATTTGACACATCAAATTTACCCAATCGGTTATAGGCATTACCGATTCCTCTTTGACATGTTAAATATTTTTTCGGATCACTATCTATATATTTATTAGAAATTTTGTTGTAGTAGAAAATTGCTGAATCATATTGCTCATTCAAATGAAAATTCTTTGCAATATTCAAACAATAATTGTCATCTGTTTTAATATCGTTATATGCTAATAAAGAAATAATAACCAATACAAGGGTAATAGGAACAATTCTTATTGTATATTTCATCATGTTTATATAGCGTTTAAAATATTGAGTACATCCATTGTTTCTCCTATTAAACCAAACGAAAGAGATAATTTTCCGTTTACTTCTTTCATTTTACAGCGGTGTTGGTGCTTTTGCACATATTGCAAAACTTGATTAAAAATTTCTGATTGATAATATTCCGACTGGGGATTGCTCACGAAATAGCAAATCATTCTGCCTCCTTTTAAAACAATTTTTTCGATGCCTAGATGTTTTGCAAGCCAACGTAAACGAACAACATTAAAGAGTTCTTTTAATGAAGTTGGAATTGGGCCAAAACGATCAATCAATTTTATTTCGTATTCTTTTAATTTTTCTTCAGTTTCTATATCATCAATTTCTTTGTATATATACAATCGCTCTGATGATATGGTTATATAATTATTCGGAATTAAAATTTCGAGATCGGTATCAATTTGGCAATCGCTTACAAAATCTCTTTTTTGAGCCAATTGATCTTTAAATAAATCTTTAAACTCATTTTCCTTTAATTCAGTCATGGCCTCTTCTAAAATACGCTGATAGGTTTCAAAACCAATTTCATTGATGAATCCACTTTGTTCTCCTCCCAATAAATTACCTGCGCCACGTATATCCATATCGCGCATGGCAATGTTAAAACCGCTTCCTAGATCTGAAAATTCTTCAATGGTTTTTAATCTTTTCCTTGCTTCGGCAGTTAATGTTGAAACCGGAGGAGAAAATAAATAACAAAATGCTTTTTTGTTCGAACGCCCCACACGACCACGCAATTGATGCAAATCGCTTAAACCAAATTGATGTGCATTATTTATAATAATAGTATTGGCATTTGAAATATCTAATCCAGCTTCAATAATAGAAGTTGAAACCAAAATATCATAATTGCCTTCAATAAAATTAAGCATTACTTCTTCTAATTCTTTACCGTCCATTTGTCCGTGCGCAGTTGCAATTTTTACTTCCGGGCAAAGGCGTTGAATTAAGCCTGCAATATCTTTTAAATTATTAATTCTGTTGTGCACAAAAAATACTTGCCCACCCCTAGAAACTTCATAATAAATGGCATCACGTAAAATCTCATCATTGAGTACATGCAATTGTGTTTCTACGGGAAAGCGATTGGGTGGAGGCGTATTAATAATAGATAGATCTCTTGCGCCAAGCATAGAGAATTGCAAGGTTCTTGGTATGGGAGTAGCGGTAAGGGTTAGCGTATCTACATTTACTTTTATGGCTTTTAATTTTTCTTTTGCGGCTACACCAAATTTTTGTTCTTCATCAACAATAAGCAAACCTAAATCTTTAAACTTAACATCGGCACTAATTAAACGATGTGTACCAATTAAAATATCTATTTCTCCTTTCTCTAATTTTTCTAGCGCAACTTTTTGTTCTTTGGCCGATTTAAAACGATTGATGTAATCAACCTTACAAGGGAAATCTTTTAAGCGTTCAGAAAAAGTTTGATAATGTTGTAAAGCTAAAATAGTGGTTGGAACCAATACACCTACTTGCTTACTATCTGTTACTGCTTTAAATGCTGCACGAATAGCAATTTCTGTTTTTCCAAAACCTACATCACCACAAACCAATCTATCCATAGGCTGTGGAGATTCCATATCTTTCTTTGCATCAACAGTAGCTTTGTATTGATCAGGAGTATCCTCATAAATAAAAGAAGCCTCTAATTCATTTTGTAAATACGTATCAGCAGAAAACTGAAAACCAGGGGAAGATTTGCGTTGTGCATATAACTTGATTAAATCTTTGGCAATATCTTTTACTTTACTTTTTGTTTTTTGTTTAAGTGTTGCCCATGCAGGGGAGCCTAATTTGCTAAGTTTAGGTGCAACTCCTTCTTGGCCTGAAAATTTTGAAATACGATGAATGGAATGAATACTTACATACAATATATCGCTATCTCTATAAATTAATCTAATTGCTTCTTGTGGCTTTCCGCTTATGTTTAATATTTCTAATCCATCAAAACGCCCAACGCCATGATCAATATGCGTAACAAAATCGCCTGGCTGTAAACCTTGTAATTCTTTTAATGTTAATGCTTCATGATTTTTAAAACCATCTCTTAGTTTAAAGCGGTGGTAACGATCAAAAATTTGATGATCGGTATAGCAAGTAATTTTATTTTGATGATCAACAAAACCTTCATGAAGGGTTAATTGAATGACTATAAAAGGCAATTCAGGGTTAATATCATCAAATATTTTTCTAATTCTATCTGCTTGTTTTTCGTTGCTGGCAAGAATAATATTTTGATAGCCATTTTTTGCATTGGCGGCAATATTTTCTGCTAATAACTTAAAATTTTTGTGAAAGGGTGGTTGTGGGGACGAAGAGAATTCTAGGCCCTCACCCCTAGCCCCTCTTCCGAAAGGAGAGGGGAGGCTATCTGAACCTTCGGTGCCATAATTTTTAGTTAAGTAAGATTTTTTACCAAACTCCACAATTTTGAATTGTTGTAACTGCTCGATAAATACATTCCCATTAATGCAAGTTTCTATTGGGGGCAGTTGTTTGATTACCGCGGTACTTTTTTGATATGCTGTTTCTGATTTTTCAAATTCTCTATTGATAATTTCTCTTGCGTTTTCAATATCATTACACCAAATTTTATAATCTTTAGATAAGTACTCTAAAAATGATTCTCGTTTTTCGAACAAGGCTTTTTCATTGGTATTGGGCGTAAGATCTATTCGATCATATTTTTCTATTGAAAGCTGGGTGCTGGGGTCAAATGAACGAATGGACTCTATTTCATTTTCGAAAAACTCAATACGATAAGGATGTTCATTTGAAAATGAATACACATCAATAATTCCTCCTCTAACTGAAAATTGCCCGGGCTCGTACACAAAATCTTTTCTTTCAAAAGCCATATCAAAAAGAAAATTGGTTAAATCATCTATTGCAATTTTTTCTCCAACTTTTATGTGAATGGTATTTTGCGATAATTCTTTCTTTGTAACTACTTTTTCCAATAATGCTTCAGGATAGGTAACTACAACAAATTTATTACCATGTGAAATTATTTTATTAAGGACTTCAGAACGTAATAGCACATTCATGTTATCAATTTGATCATGCTGAAAAGCATTTTTATATGATGCAGGAAAAAACATCACGTATTGCTGACCCAATAAATTTTCAAGATCGTTTAAAAAATAAGCAGCTGTTTCTCTATCATCAAGAATAATTAAAAAAGGTTGAGCATGTTCTTTAAATAAAGATGAAATAATAACAGAAGAAATGGAACCCGATAATCCTTTAAGGTGAATGTTTTTTGAATCCGAATTTAAAACAGAACTAATCTGCTTAATGGAATGAGTAGAATAAAAATCAAATATATTGGTGGTGTGCATTTACGTTTTCTCTATACTTGCGCCACTTTTTCTTCATGTTCCTTATAAAACTTCACAGCTAAATCAACCATTTCAGAAGAACCTAAAATAAGCGGAACACGTTGGTGTAATTTTTCAGGCATAACTTCTAAAATACGTTGCGTACCTGTTGTTGCTTTGCCACCCGCTTGTTCAATTATAAAAGCTAATGGATTACATTCATAAAGTAAACGAAGTTTTCCTTTAGGAGCTGTTGTTGTGGCAGGATATAAAAATATTCCGCCTGTTAATATATTGCGATGAAAATCAGCAACGGCTGAGCCAATATAACGTAATGAATAAGGACGTTTTGTAGATTTGTCAATTTCTTGGCACCACTTAATATAATCTTTAATGCCTTGTGGAAAATGTAAGAAATTACCTTGATTTACGGAATATACTTTTCCTGTACTTGGGGTTTTCATATCAGGATGAGAGAGACAAAATTCTCCAATTGATGGGTCAAGTGTAAAACCATTTAATCCATTACCCGTAGTATATACAAGCATGGTTGATGAACCATAAATAACATAACCGGCAGCTACTTGCTTGGTCCCGGGTTGAAGAAAATCAGCTTCTGTTACAGAGCCTGAAGTTGTAACTCTTCTGTACACTGCAAAAATAGTTCCTATAGAAACATTTACATCAATGTTTGAAGATCCATCTAAAGGATCAATCATCACAACATATTTTGCATTTGAATTTAAATCTGTATTGATAGGAATAAATTCTTCGTTTTCTTCAGAAGCAACACCGGCACATTCTCCACCGGAAATTAATGCTTCAATAAATTTAGTATTGGCAAACTCATCTAATTTTTGAACGGTTTCTCCTTGCACATTTGTAGAACCAACTGCACCTAAAATATCAACCAAGCCTGCTTTGTTTACTTCTCTATTTACCAATTTTGCAGCAAATGCAATTTGACGAAGAATACGAGAAAGCTCTCCTTTTGCATAATTAAAATCGGCCTGACGTTGAATAATAAATTCAGAGAGTGTAACAATTTCTTTTTTAAATTCTGCCATACTTTTAGTTTAAAGTTTGAAAGTTCAAGGTTATAAAGTTTTTAGATATTATGGATAATAAAAAAGTCCTGCTTTTTAGGACAGGACTTTTAAAAAATTTAAGCAACAGCCTTTAAATTCATTGCTGTTTCGTAATATTTGGTTACAGCATTCCAGTTTACAACATTCCAAAATGAATTGATATAATCCGGTCTTCTGTTTTGATAATTTAAATAATAAGCATGTTCCCAAACATCTAATCCTAGAATTGGTGTGCCTTTTACTTCAGCAACATCCATTAAAGGGTTATCTTGATTAGGAGTAGAAGAAATAACTAATTTACCGTTTGCAACTGAAAGCCATGCCCAGCCTGATCCAAAACGAGTAGTGGCTGCTTTTGCAAATTCTTCTTTAAACTTATCCCAAGAACCCCAAGTAGCATTAATAGCATCTGCAACAATACCTGTTGGTGTGCCACCTGCATTAGGAGCTAAGATTGTCCAGAATAAATTGTGATTATAAAAGCCTCCACCATTATTACGAACCGGCATTGGGTATTTTGATATGTTTTTGCAAATTTCTTCAATGGTCATTTTTTCCATTTCTGTACCTGCAATAGCATTGTTTAAATTGGTAGTGTATGCTGCATGGTGCTTGGTGTGGTGTATTTCCATTGTGCGAGCATCAATATGTGGCTCAAGCGCATTATACGCATAAGTTAATTTTGGTAATTCAAAAGCCATGATTTATAGGTTTAAGATTAATAATAAAATATTATGCAAATATACAGAATTTAACTTATTTACTATGGAAGTTCGATAGTTGGTATAAGAAAATCGATAGCTGGTATTGAATAATACGATAGAATAAAAACTATCTTATTTATTACAAATTAGAGTACATTAAGGGTCTTTGTCTTATAACCTATCTCATACTTCTCCCCGAGAGCGAATAACCATTAAACTTTAAATAAAGAATTTCTTTAATTTTTATTTCTCTAACAATTCTAATCCTTTTTGAAAAGTATCGTCAATATGATGTATCACCAAATAATAGCCATCATTATTCCAGATATTACGAGCTATTTGAGATTTTAATTGGTATTTGATCAATCGTTCAGAACGCTTAATTTCTTTTGGATTTTTCTTCACCTTATTGCCTTCAGCATAGGTAATAAAATCATTAAAAAGTTTGTCGTCAATATTAAAGTTTTTATCGTATTTTTTTGCATCAGCAAACTTTGAAAGCTCAGCTCTATGCTTATCAGCATATTCAAATGAAAATTGACTTACTACTCCATTAATAAATAAATCTGTTAAATATTCTGTGTTTTCAGATGTGTCAATGGGCACATATACATCCGGCATAATGCCCCCTCCTCCATACACAACTTTTCCTTTTGGAGTAGTAAATTTTAACGAATCAGGAAAATGAATACTGTCTTTATCCTGCATTTCTCCATCTTTAAAGCGTTCAGTAATGTCATTATAATAAGCCTCTTTTCCTTCTTCATACGATCGTTGTATGCATCTGCCTGTTGGAGTATAATACCTTGCAATGGTTAGGCGCAAGGCTGAGCCATCGGGCATATCCGCTTGTTCTTGCACCAAGCCTTTTCCAAATGAACGTCTGCCCACAATCAAAGCCCTATCGTTATCTTGTATGGCACCCGATACAATTTCACTTGCCGATGCAGAGCCTTCATCTATGAGTACAACCATATCTTTATTTTCAAAACCTCCTTTTGAAGTGGCTTTGTATATTTTTTTAGGTCTTGCACGGCCTTCGGTAAATACAATTACTTTGCCATCGCTTAAAAATTCATCGGCTAAATCTTTGGCTTGATTTAAATACCCTCCAGGATTGCCTCTTAAATCGAGAATCATTCTCGTCATGCCTCTTTTACTTAATGAATCGAATGCTTGTAAATATTCCTCATAAGTTGTTTCGGCAAAGCGATTCACTTTTATATAGCCAATGCTATCATTTACCATATACGAAGCATCAATGCTATAAACCGGAATTTTATCACGGGTAATAATATATTTTAAAAGATCTTTAGTATTTCTTCTAAAAATTTGAACGGTTACTTTAGTTCCTTTTTTTCCTCTAAGTTTACTGATTACATCTTTACTCACAATTCCCTTGCCGGCAACAACATCTCCGTCTATCATTACAATGCGATCTCCCGCTTGTATGCCTAATGCTTCAGAAGGCCCTCCCGAAATAGCAGAAATAACAACAATACTATCGTTTCTAATATTAAATTCAATACCAATACCTTCAAAATTGCCTTCTAAAGATTCATTAACGGCTTGCAAATCGCTGGGAGGAATATAGGCAGAGTGGGGGTCTAATTCTTGAAAAATAGCATCAATGGCTTTATCTTCGAGCTTACTTCTATCAACTGTATCAACATAATATTCATCTATATAATTAATAATTTCATTGAGTTTATTGAAATGGCCAATTTCAGGTACACGCAAGGGGAATATTTTTTTACCCATTCCAATCTCTGTTCGCCCTAGCCAAGCTCCCGTAACAACACTTAGGTAGGCTCCAATTAAAATGCCTATAACGAGTACACTTGCAATAATGAGTGGATGGTATATTCTATATCTGTCTTTATTTTCGTTCATTTAACAAAATATATTAATGATTCTACTTGCGCTAAGATACAATATCCCAATAAAAATGTATGGTAGCAATAAAGCTATTTTTTGATTTATTAACGATTTTAGGACTTAACCCTAAATTCAGTAGATACGAATGGCACAAATTATCACAAAGATTTGAATGCTTTTAAATTTCAGTAAAAAACAAATCAGCGGTGATCTTATCTGCCAATAGTTTTCCTTTATTGGTTAAAGTCAGTATAGCTTGATGTTGTTGGATATAGCCTTGTTGAAGATAGATTTGTGATTGTTTTATATAATGATCGTAATACGCTACCGGAAAATACTTTTTAATGTATTCGCTATCACAGCCCCAAATTGTTCTTAAGGAAGTAAGTAAATATTCGTTAAAACGGTTGGCGGTAGTAATACGTTCTTCTTCAAATGCTTTTTTATTCTCGTCAAGTGATTTTATATAAATAGCATTATTGGCAATATTCCATTGGCGGGTAATCCGATTATACGAATGTGCTGAAGGACCTAAACCTAAATATTTTTCTCCTCTCCAATAAGAAGAATTATGTTGTGATACAAAACCCTCTTTCGCAAAATTTGAAATTTCATAATGGCTAAAATTATTTAGCGCCATTTGTTCCATAAGCATTTCGAACTGACGAGAAGCTTGTTCTTCATCAGGAGCTTTTAATTTTTTACTTTTCACAAAACCTGCTAAAGCAGTTCTCGGTTCAACAGTTAAAGAATAAGCAGAAATATGAGGCACATTTAAATGAAATGCCGTTTCTAAATTTAAAAGCCAATTTTTATCGCTTAAAGTTGGAGTGCCATAAATAAAATCGATGGTAATATTTTTAAACCCTATTTGCTGAGCCTGAACAATACATTCTTTGGCTTGTTTGGCATGATGTGCACGATTCATCCATTTGAGATCTTCATCAAAAAAAGATTGTATGCCTATACTTAAACGATTAAGGGGAGATTGTTTTAATTCTTCTAGTTTTTGAAAAGTTAGATCGTCAGGATTGGCTTCGAGTGTAATTTCTACATCTGCACTTATAGTATGGTATTTTTTTAATGCATCAATAATGCTATTAATTTCAATACTTGTTAAAAGAGAGGGAGTGCCTCCTCCAAAATAAATAGTTTTAATATTTTCATGTTCAAGATAATTTTTTTGAACATCAATTTCTTTTAGTAATGCAATTAAAAAACGATCTTTCATTTTTAAGGATGTAGAAAAATGAAAATCGCAATAATGACAAGCTTGCTTGCAGAAGGGAATATGAATATAGATGCCGGCCAAAGGTTTAGTTGTTAGTTTTTAGTTGTTAGTTATTCGTGAATGTATTTATCAACAACTAACAACAATCAACTAACAACGGTATTTATAAAATTAATTAAAAATTACAATACATGAGTAGTGCAAAGAATAATAGTATGCCGATTAGCGAATGGAAGGCTCATGCTAGCATTATTGGCGTTAATCTAATTCACAGTTTTAATTATATTATTGCTAAAGAAGTGATGCCAAAATATGTAAAGCCCTTTGGTTTTATTATTTTAAGAGTATGGGGAGCAATGATCTTATTTTGGCTTACTAGCTTATTTATTAAAAAAGATAAAATAGAAAAAAAAGACTGGCCCAGGTTACTACTGTGCAGCATATTTGGAGTAGGCTTAAACCAAATTCTTTTTTTAAAAGGCCTTAACCTTGCTTCTGCTGTTGATGCTTCAATTATGATGTCGTGTACTCCTATTATAGTACTTGCGCTAACCGCCATTATTTTAAAGGAAAAACTTCTCACCAATCAAATTTCAGGTGTTGCTTTAGGATTTGCGGGAGCTATAATTTTAATTACCAATCGAGGAGAAATTAATTTAAATTCCAATGCATTATTGGGCAATGGACTTATTTTCTTAAACTCCATTTCATGGGGATTGTATCTTGTATTAGCCAAACCTCTTATGCATAAATACCATCCCATTACCATTACCAAATGGGCTTTTTTATTAGGATGTGGCTGGGCAATTCCTTTTGGCTTACATGATTTTATAAATATTGATTGGATCAATATGCCTCTTACTATTGGCTTAGGAATTCTTTATGTTATTTTGATGACCACTTTTGTAGCTTATTTTTTAAACATGTATAGTTTAAAAACTCTTTCGCCCTCACTAATTAGTTTCTACATATACATACAACCTGTATGTACGGCTATTATAGCCATACTCGCAGGTAAAGATGAAATAACGCTAGTGAAAATTTTTGCTACACTTTTAATCTTTGCAGGAATATATGTTATTAACACTAAAAGAAACGCTCCCTTAGCATCTCCAAAACCTATGGCATAAGAATAAATTACTTTACATGATACAATAGTTTTCTACTTACATCACCATTTGTTTTCACAGCAATAAAATAAGTACCTGAAGCCCTATTTTCAGCGGCAATGGTATACTTGCTTATGCCTTTATTAATTTTTCCATTATAAATGTTAGAAATTTCTCTTCCAGTTAAATCAAGTAAATCAATAGTTACATCAGCATCTTCTTTTAATGCTAATTTAATTGTAACATTATTGACAAAAGGATTAGGATAAATATTTATTTCATTTTTTTCAATAGCATTTTCCGAAATATTAGAAGACACAGGAGCTATATAATCTTCTATTTTAGCAACAAACATATCATTAATGGCATCGGCACTCGTTAAAGAATAATTACCTAAAAGAATTGTGCTCAAATAACTAAAACCTCCGGCAATAAATATATGATCGTCATTATCACAACTTAAACCTCCATTGTATTCATTGCCACTACCTCCAATATCCAACGACCAACTGGCATTACCTGCAGCATTATATTTTGCCAAGAAAAAATCTTTTTGTCCGTTATTATAAACTTCATTACTGCCAATATATACTGTATCTGCTTCAAAAGAAGCAGATACAAATGCTTCTCCACTTGCATTAATACTTAAGCCATCACTTAAATGATGCTCAACCGGACTACCCGGAGAAGCAAGTTCATTGCAATTACTTACCACTTGGCTCCATTTTACATTTCCATCCAAATCATATTTAGCTAAAAAAACATCATAATAATCCCAACTTCTTGTAGCATATGCTGTAGTTTGCAATCTCAGATTGCTTAACAAATTGTGACTAACATAATTATTGCCATCTTTAGCTACAGTGGTAATAGTAGTATAGGTAAGGTCTCCTGAGAAATGCCCAAGGGTATATAATCTGTTACCTTTAATTTCAATTTGTGAAATATAATCGTTGGCTCCTCCTTTAGGAGCTTTAGCCCATTGCTCGTTTCCATTTTCATCTAACTTTAAAATAATTTGATCAAAATTATTAGGGCCATTGTTTTTAACATGAATAGAACCAAAACTTGTAGTGGGTGAATAATCCCAATATCCTCCCACGTATACATTGTTATTATCATCTAATGCAATGGAACTTCCAACCTCAAAAGCAGAATCAGTGCCAAATGATTTTGACCATATTAAACCTCCATCTGCATCATACTTTACAACTAACATATCCGACATATCTTGTTTTGTACAATGCAACGTATCAGAAGTTATAGCCCCCCCTTTAATATGTTGAAGGTATACATCTGTACTGCGAAGAAACCCCGTAAGGTATACATTCCCGCTATTATCAGTTGTTACGCCATTGATACTTTCTACCGAAGTACCTGAAATACTCAATGCCCATTGAGATTGGCCATTATCCGGATCAATTTTAAAAATAAAACCATCTCCGTTATCTTTGTATCCTGAAATTGTTTTTCCTCCTAAGGACAACAGTGTATTGCCCTGATAAAACCAGCCTGTTAAATATAAATTTCCATCTTTATCCATTTTTAAATCAGTAATGGTTGTAGAACCTGTAAAATCGTTTTTACTTTCTCCTATTGCCCAAACGATATCTCCATTGGTATTGTATTTTATAACATAAACAGATGGCGTATTATCTCCAGTTAAAGTAGTAGATCCAAAATCTTGAGACGGACTAAACAAGCCTGCTACATATACATTACCTGAATTATCAGCAATTATTTTTTTGGGTATAATTTCATTGGTTTGCCCTTCTATGGTTCTTTCCCATAAAAAAGATGGACGTTGAGAATAACTCGTATTCGCAAATAACACTGAAATTGCAAGAATAAACAAAGTGTACTGTTTTTTCATGACTAATTTTTTAGAACTATTTTTAATATCTCTTTTATATAAGCATACTATTGAAAAAGATGTTTACGAAAAACGAACACAAAATGTTTCAGAAATACACATTTTATTTCACACGATACAACAAGCGTTTGCCCGTTTTGCCATTTATTTTTACATATACCAAATAAGAGCCGGTAGCTAATCCATCAGAAGAAATGGTGTAATGAGAGGAGCCGCTTGTACATTTACCTTTATATATTGTTGTTATCTTTCTTCCTGTAAGATCATACAATTCAATAGCAATAGTTCCATTTTCTTTTACTCCAATATTTATCGTTGCCTCATCCTTAAAAGGGTTGGGATACACATTTACTATAATATCATTGTTTGTTTTAGACGTGATTTTTGTAATCGTGGTATCATCAATAATTTGCGGATCGAAAGTATAAAAACCTGTTGTTGTGCCCACCAATATTGAACCTGTCATGATATCCGGAATTTTTTCATCGGGTAAACCACGATATACAAAACGAAAATTGTTGTTTGCTAAATCATACAAATATATTTCTCTGCCCGATGCACAATAAACCGTATCCGGATATGTTCTATTGATTCCTATTGAGGTATAAGGTTTTTCAGCATATGAATTAAGATACAAATAGGTTTCTCCACCATCTAATGACAATACAAATGCATAATCAGAACCATAACCTGCAGCAATATAAACCGTGTCTTTTCCTCTTGGGTCAACTGCTATATCGTTAATTGGCAAACTCAAATGGGTAGTTCCGGCTAAACTTGTTGGGCCATTTTTTATTTGTTCCCATGTTTGCCCAAGATCACTGGATTTCCATAAATAACCAGGTTCAACATTTAACAATCCTGTTCCAATATAAATTATAGTATCTGTTCCCAATTTACCTAAAGCAATCGTATTTCCATTGGTGAATCCGGATGGAGAAACAATACTCCATGTTAAGCCGCCATCAATGGTTCTCCATATATTTCCTTTTCCTGCATCATACAAACTATCTCCTCCTGTAACGGCTATGGCAGTAGTATGATTGATAAAAACAACATCTTTTACTTGTGGGTCGTTAGTTGAAAAGCCTGAGGGTACTATTCTCATGAATCCATTTGGCCCAGTTGTAGATGTATAAAATCCGTAACCACTTCCTGCAATTACATGCAAGGAATCTGTGGGATCAATGGCTACTGCTCCAAAATTTATGGTGTCGGAAATCATTGGAAATTCCCCATAAGGAGATGACCATTTGGCTCCTGCAATAACATTTGTATCGAGATAGGCAGAGGTATAACCCAAGCCATTTTTTGTGGCGATATAAAAATATTTTTCTGATTCTGTTCTTGCAATTTTATTGATAGCCAAGGCTTCTAAGCCATAGCTTGGCGTTTTGGTAAAACTTCCGCTTGGGCCCGTTGTACTTATTTCAACCACTTTATTAGATCCTACAACGGTATTAATATCATCAGGCTTTATAGCATTGGCATGATAAATAGTGTCGCTCATTATTTCCCATGAGTTTCCTAAATCTTTTGAAATAGCATTACCCGGAATAATTAATACAAGATTATTACTGGCACTTAAATTCCAATTGAGACTATAATCAACATCACTTAAGAAAGTGGTAGCGGAAGAATAAGAAATATCTGTCCAATTGATTCCTGCATCAAAAGAGCGGTAAATTTTATATTTTTTATTTACATCGTCATAGCCTGTAATAAAAATAGTATCTCCTGTATTTTGAAATGGATGTGTATAAACAGATTGAATGCCGGTTAATGTTGATGGTAAAACTATTTTAGTAAAAGCAATACCGTCATTTTTATATAATAGTCTATAATAACCGCCCGGAGATCCTTGTTCATCAATAGCTATATAATAAGGGTATAAATTGGGAGAGTTAGCAAGAGCAATGCTGTTAATTGTAGAAGTAGATTGTAATCCATTTATTAAAGTTAAAATATTTATAATATCTGTATTAGGATTAATGGGCCCTGAATTTATTTTTACTACATAGGGGCCTAATGCTGCTAACAAATAATAATCAGACAAACCAATACTTGTTACGGCCTGTGTGCTCATACCCCAATTGTTGAGTAATGTTTGATCTACTGCTGTTTTCCATGTATTGGTATCTCCATTACTAAAACTAATTGCAACTGAAGAATATTTTAAATCAGGGCGATTGGTTTCCACTGCCACCCATCCACTTTGATTGGCCAATATTTTTTCTGCTTTTCCACTCCAACCTCTGGTTTCATTAGCATATTCTAATGAATCATTGTCAAAAACCTGGTACCAGGTAGTTGCGCCATCATCAGATGCAAATAAAGAAGCGGGAGTTTCTATTCCGGAAAACAAACGGTTAGTAGGTGTGTAGGTTAAATCCGCTGCAGTGCCCCCATACAAGCCTCCGTTATCAAATCGATATATTTTTGTTGTGTCTACAATACTTACGGTATCGCTAAAATCTATTAAGGCGGCTACAAACATAACCGCACCATTACTTAGTGTAGAAGCAAGAGTGTCGTTTCCTAAAATTAAAGTATCGCCATATTCATACCATCCGGAAAAATATAAGTTATTAACTGAATCGCAGGTAATGATTAATCCATATTCATTTCCCCCTTGACCTACCCCCATTGCCCAAACCGATTTTCCACTTGAATCAAATTTTGCAAGTAGAATATCATTATAACCTTTATTAACCAATAATGTAGTATCAATATACATATCTTCCGTGTAATAACCAGTCATATAAATATTCTCACTTGCGCCCTCCAAGGCTAAACCATTAGAGATATCTGTTCCGTTACCACCGTATATATTAGCCCATTTAACATTTCCTGCTTGATCATACTTAACTAAAACAATATCCGCTACTCCATTATTTGTTAAAGAACCTGAGCCAATAATAACATCACTTTCTACATACCCTGTTACATAAATGTAGTCTGAAGCAACTACATCTGTAATTTCATCAAAAGAAGTGCCGCTAATAACATTGGCCCATAAAATATTTCCATTACCATCAACAGAAAATACATATCCATCTCTTTCTCCATTATTTGAAAAAGTATAGGTGTCAAGACTAATACTCCCGTTTGTCCAATACCCACCAATAATTACGTTACCTGAGGCATCTATTGCCATACAATTAACATAATCTTTAGATGAAGTACCTCCAAATGCTTTAGCCCAAAGTAAATTGCCATCAACATTATATTTTAAAAGAAAAATATCCTTATACTTAAAATCATTAGAGGTTAATGTATATGTTTTTTTTTGACCGTTACTCATGTAATTTATTTTCGTATAGCCTTTTTCAAATGTTCCAACACAGTAGATATTTCCATCTTGATCAATAGCTATGTCTTTTCCTTCTTCACTATTGCCTTTCGTAGTCATCATACTGCCTCCAATATTTAATGCCCAAATTGCATTGCCTCCTGCATCGTTTTTTGCAATGTATCCATTATAATTACTATTGGTATTAGGATTTATTAGTGTATCGGAGCCAAAAACAAGTGAATCGCGATACATGCCCGTTATGTAGGTATTACTTTTCATATCAACCGCAACTGCATTTATATTACATCTTACCTTTTTAATTTGTTCAGGCTTTACGGCCGATCGGATATTTCCTAGTGGATCATATCTTATTAGAAAAGGATTTTCTTCACCAGACCTCCCAACGGTAAGAGCCGTTTGGCCAAAAGTTTGATTGGCATAGAAATCCCCTGCAACATAAATACTTCCATAGTGATCTATTACTATTCCGGTGGAATATAAATCATCTGTTCCAATAACTTGGTTGGCCCATGACCAATCAGGAGTTTGCGCAATTATTTTTAGTGCAATAAAATTTAATGAAATAACTAATGCTAAAATGAATGAATATAATAATTGTTTCATTAGGGTTTCATTGAATATTGGTCAATTAAATATCCTTTACGTAGACTTTTTAAAAAGGTTTCATTCTATGAAATAAGCATGCAATAAACCTTAAAACAATTTTATTTAACGTGATACAACAAGCGTTTGCCCGTTTTGCCATTTATTTTTACATATACCAAATAAGAGCCGGTAGCTAATCCATCAGAAGAAATGGTGTAATGAGAGGAGCCGCTTGTACATTTACCTTTATATATTGTTGTTATCTTTCTTCCTGTAAGATCATACAATTCAATAGCAATAGTTCCATTTTCTTTTACTCCAATATTTATCGTTGCCTCATCCTTAAAAGGGTTGGGATACACATTTACTATAATATCATTGTTTGTTTTAGACGTGATTTTTGTAATCGTGGTATCATCAATAATTTGCGGATCGAAAGTATAAAAACCTGTTGTTGTGCCCACCAATATTGAACCTGTCATGATATCCGGAATTTTTTCATCGGGTAAACCACGATATACAAAACGAAAATTGTTGTTTGCTAAATCATACAAATATATTTCTCTGCCCGATGCACAATAAACCGTATCCGGATATGTTCTATTGATTCCTATTGAGGTATAAGGTTTTTCAGCATATGAATTAAGATACAAATAGGTTTCTCCACCATCTAATGACAATACAAATGCATAATCAGAACCATAACCTGCAGCAATATAAACCGTGTCTTTTCCTCTTGGGTCAACTGCTATATCGTTAATTGGCAAACTCAAATGGGTAGTTCCGGCTAAACTTGTTGGGCCATTTTTTATTTGTTCCCATGTTTGCCCAAGATCACTGGATTTCCATAAATAACCAGGTTCAACATTTAACAATCCTGTTCCAATATAAATTATAGTATCTGTTCCCAATTTACCTAAAGCAATCGTATTTCCATTGGTGAATCCGGATGGAGAAACAATACTCCATGTTAAGCCGCCATCAATGGTTCTCCATATATTTCCTTTTCCTGCATCATACAAACTATCTCCTCCTGTAACGGCTATGGCAGTAGTATGATTGATAAAAACAACATCTTTTACTTGTGGGTCGTTAGTTGAAAAGCCTGAGGGTACTATTCTCATGAATCCATTTGGCCCAGTTGTAGATGTATAAAATCCGTAACCACTTCCTGCAATTACATGCAAGGAATCTGTGGGATCAATGGCTACTGCTCCAAAATTTATGGTGTCGGAAATCATTGGAAATTCCCCATAAGGAGATGACCATTTGGCTCCTGCAATAACATTTGTATCGAGATAGGCAGAGGTATAACCCAAGCCATTTTTTGTGGCGATATAAAAATATTTTTCTGATTCTGTTCTTGCAATTTTATTGATAGCCAAGGCTTCTAAGCCATAGCTTGGCGTTTTGGTAAAACTTCCGCTTGGGCCCGTTGTACTTATTTCAACCACTTTATTAGATCCTACAACGGTATTAATATCATCAGGCTTTATAGCATTGGCATGATAAATAGTGTCGCTCATTATTTCCCATGAGTTTCCTAAATCTTTTGAAATAGCATTACCCGGAATAATTAATACAAGATTATTACTGGCACTTAAATTCCAATTGAGACTATAATCAACATCACTTAAGTAGGTGGTAGCGGAAGAATAAGAAATATCTATCCAGTTGATTCCTGAATCAAAAGAGCTATAAATTTTATATTTTTTATTTACATCGTCATAGCCTGTAATAAAAATAGTATCTCCTGTAACTTGATTAGGATGCGTATAAACTGATTGAATACCGGTTAATGTTGATGGTAAAACTATTTTAGTAAAAGCAATACCATCATTTTTATATAATAGTCTATAATAACCGCCCGGAGATCCTTGTTCATCAATAGCTATATAATAAGGGTATCCACTGGTAGCATTTGCTAGGGCAATGCTATTAATGGTAGAAGTAGATTGTAATCCATTTATTGAAGTTAAAATATCTGTAACATCCGTATTAGGATTAATAGATCCTGAATTTATTTTTACAATATAGGGGCCCAATGCTGCTAACAAATAATAATCAGACAAACCAATACTTGTTACGGCCTGTGTACCCTTGCCCCAATTGTTGAGTAATGTTTGATCTACTGCGGTTTTCCATGTATTGGTATCTCCATTACTAAAACTAATTGCAACTGAAGAATATTTTAAATCAGGGCGATTGGTTTCCACTGCCACCCATCCACTTTGATTGGCCAATATTTTTTCTGCTTTTCCACTCCAACCTCTGGTTTCATTAGCATATTCTAATGAATCATTGTCAAAAACCTGGTACCAGGTAGTTGCGCCATCATCAGATGCAAATAAAGAAGCGGGAGTTTCTATTCCGGAAAACAAACGGTTAGTAGGTGTGTAGGTTAAATCCGCTGCAGTGCCCCCATACAAGCCTCCGTTATCAAATCGATATATTTTTGTTGTGTCTACAATACTTACGGTATCGCTAAAATCTATTTGAGCCGCTATAATTAGATTATAAAAATTTGATGTATTATAGAGAGAATCCTCTGCTATTACCAGAGTATCACTTTTAAATTCTCCTGTAAAAAATAAATTATTTTTGCTATCGGAGCTAAGATTGGGAGTAGTTTCAAGGTCGCTCCCACCTATTGTTTCTGCCCATATATATTTACCATCTGCAGAAAATTTAGAAATAAATATATCATTATTCCCATTGAGAAAAGTATCTTTATCAAATATTAATTGATTCACTAGTGTGCCGCCAACATATATTTCGTTATTATCATTTATATTCATTTTTTTGGGCGCTACAGTACTTGTATTTTCATAATAAGTATGCCAAATCGAATTTCCCAACGTATCATAGTTAGCTAATAATAGCATTGCACATGAAGTGCAGTAAAGTGTATCAAAACTTAAATAGGAATAACTGTTTCCAAAAGCACCTAATATGGTTATTGATTCATCAGCATCAACATCATAAATAACCTGACTTGCCAACCCTCTCATTACATCAGCCCATTTAACATTGCCATTTGGATCTATTGAAACAATAAAACCCTCCGGTTTTTTTATACTGGTATACGAATAATTGCCAAATGTAAGATGCGTATCGTTCCAATAACCCACAAGAATTGCATTATTATTTTTGTCTACAGCCATTGCTTTAACAATAGTACCATCAATGGTTTTTGCCCATATTAGATCTCCATTTATATTATACTTTAATAGAAAGATTGAATCGGTAGTGTGTAATGATGTTGTTTGCTTACTCCCATTATTATTATACGCAATGGTTACTGTTCCTGTATCACATGAACCTGTACAATACAGGTTTCCATCATTATCAAGTGCAACATCAATTCCTTGCTCATTACCTAATCCACTCACACTACTTATCCACAAAGGATTTCCTCCTGCATCATATTTCGCAATAAATGCGTCTTTATCTCCCCTGTTTATTAATGAATCGCTTCCAATTATAAGCGTATTGTCAGAATAATACCCTGTTATATAGGCATTATCGGTATTATCTACACAAACCGAATAACTTTTACATGCATTATAGGAAGATAAAGGATATTGTTTTGCAGATGTAGCCCAAATAACTTCGCCTAGATTATTGTACTTTATTAAAAACAAGGTTGGACTTGTTCCATTATTGGAACCATAAAGGGTAGTTAGTCCAAATGTTTGTGGAGACGTTACAAAACCTCCTGTTACATATAAAAAATCATGTTGATCAATTGCAATTCCCTCTCCAAAAACATTTGTGGAAACATTATTTATCCATGACCAATCAGGAGCTTGCGCAATTATTTTTAGTGCGATAAAATTTAATGAAATAACAAATATTAAAATGAATGAATATAATTGTTTCATTGGGGGCTGATTAAATACATATTAGTTCAATCAACCATCCTTTACGTAGGCTTTTAAAAAAGGTTACATTCTAATTATATTCTATGAAAGTACTCAAATACTATTTTAGCTTTTGATTTACCAACGGTATTTTCAATAGCTTCTAATGAAGCTTCTTTTACGCCTTTTACAGAGTAAAAGGTAGTTAGCAATTGAGTAATTGCCTTATCTCCTATTCCTTTAATTTCTGAAAGTTCAGTTTTAATGGTTCCTTTTTCCCTACTTTTACGGTGATGGGTAATACCAAAACGATGGGCTTCATTTCTAATATGTTGAATCACTTTTAATGTTTCCGATTTTTTATCTAAATAAAGTGGAATAGAATCTCCCGGAAAATATATTTCTTCTAGTCTTTTTGCAATGCCAATTACGGTTACTTTGCCTCTTAAGCCTAATCTTGCAAGACTATTAAGAGCAGAACTTAATTGACCTTTTCCACCGTCAATAACAATTAATTGAGGAAGTGCTTCGCTATCATCAAGTATTCGTTTGTATCTGCGATAAACAACTTCTTCCATGCTTGCAAAATCATTGGGTCCTTCAACCGTTTTAATATTAAAATGCCTATAATCATTTTTAGAAGGCTTTGCATTTTTAAAAACAACCATTGCCGAAACAGGATAAGCTCCCTGAATATTTGAATTATCAAAACATTCAATATGTACAGGCAATTCTTGTAAACGCAAATCTTTTTGCATTTGGTGTAATATTCTATTCACATGCCTATCCGGATCAACGGCCTCTATTTGCTTATGTTTATCTAACATGTAAAACTTAACGTTGCGTTCCGAGAGCTCTATCAATTTTTTCTTATCGCCAATTTTAGGAACCAAAATTTCTACACCCGGAATTTCTAATTCAATTTGAAAAGGAACATAAATTTCTTTGGTTTCAGAATAAAACCGTTGCCGCAATTCTATTAATGCAAAAGAAAGTAGTTCTGCAGGAGTTTCATCCAGTTTCTTTTTTAACTCAAGCGTATGCGATTGAATAATGGCCCCATTAATAATTTTCATAAAATTAACATAACCAATTTCATCATCTTCAGTAAAAGAATATACATCAACATTATGAATAGAGGGATGTACCACCAATGATTTACTTTGGTATTTTTCGAGCAATTCAATTTTTTCTTTTATGGTTTGAGCATTTTCAAAATCTAGTTTTTCAGCAAATTGTTGCATCAATTGCTTGCAATTTTTAATTACGGTTGAAGTATTTCCTTTTAAAATTTCCTTTATATTTTGAATGGAGGCATTGTAATCCTCTACCGTTTGTAATCCTTCACAGGCCCCTTTGCAATTACCGATATGGTATTCTAAGCAAACTTTAAATTTTTTTGCCTGAATATTTTCTAAACTAAGCTGATGAGAACATGTACGAAGAGGATATAGCTCTCGAATTAAATCGAGCAAGGTATGCATCATTTTAACAGATGCATAGGGGCCAAAATATTGAGAACCGTCTTTTATTAGATTTCTTGTGGAGAATATTCTTGGAAAAGGCTCATTCTTGATACAAATCCAGGGATATGTTTTATCATCCTTTAATAAAATATTATAACGGGGTTGGTATTTCTTAATCAGGTTATTTTCTAGCAATAGAGCATCCAATTCAGTATCTACTATAATAAACTTTATGTCGTTTATTTTTTTTACTAAAACAGTAGTTTTACCATTTAAATGTTTATCCTGAAAATAAGAACTTACTCTTTTTTTAAGGCTTTTGGCTTTGCCAACATAAATAAGTTTGGCCTCTTTATCGTAAAATTGATAAACCCCCGGACTATCCGGTAAATTTCCGAGAATTAAATTTATTTCATCATGAATGTCAATCATTTGATATGATGTCAGATAAAAAATCTCCTTATAAAAGCATTATTATTTTATAGGATTGTTAGTCAGCATTTTTTAATTTTGCATGAATACCCATATAAATCATTTTTTCAATAGAGAAAGATAATTATTTAAAGCTTATTTATGACTAAAAATTTACAACGCTTAAAAAAGCTTAAGTCTTATTCTGCTTGTGCTCTATCATTTATTGCAGCACAACAAACTGCTCATGCAGAAATTGTTTATACCAATGTTGATCCAGATTATAATATTACACAAGGCAATGTATTTGATTTAGATTTAAATAATGATAATAAAGTTGATTTTATATTTACTATAAAAAATGGATATTGGGGGAGTGTGCAAGCATTGCTAGCTACTGATAATCCTAATAATAAGGTTAAAGCATTTTGCCATACTTCATCTTGGTATGGTAATCAATATGTTTGGTGTAATGGAGCTGATGCTCTTGATCAAGGAGATACAGTAGGTCTTTCTCTCGATTGGACGATGAACATTAGCAGTTACTGGAATTCTAATAATTATGAATTTTTTACTCAATTAGCTAATTATACTACTTATACCTATTACGGTAGCCAAAGTCCTTGGTTGGGAGCAAAAGACAAATTCTTAGGCGTTCGTTTTCAAGTTAATTCTAATGTACTTTATGGTTGGATACGCTTAGATGTGGACAGCAAATTAAATACCATCACTTTAAAAGATTTTGCCTATAACGATGAACCATTTGCTTCTATTATTGCGGGAGAAAAAAGTGTTTCTACATCTATTCAAAATCCTGATTTATTAAAAGAATTAGCTGTTTACAGCTATGGAAATAAGGTTAAAATTATTGGCAATACACAAAATTTATCTTCTGCAACTGTTTCTGTTCATAATTTAATGGGACAATTGGTTTATCAAACGCAATTGCAGAATTCAAGTAGCGAAATAGAATTAAATGATGAAGCAGGAAGTTATTATGTAGTAAGTATACAACAAAAAGATGCTGTAGTAACAAAAAAGGTATTTATTAAGAATTAAAAGAAGGCAAAAGGCCTCATCAATTTATTTTTTTATTCTTTCAATTTCTACTTGCATACTGAGTAGCATTTTCATTATACTATCTAGGTTAATTTCATCTTCTTTTTTATCTGAGGTTTTAAGACAACACACAAACTCCCAAATCTCTATTATATCTTGAGGTTTTACAGTGTATACTTCATACAATTTATTATCTGAATGCAGTTCAACTACACTAGCATTTTTTTTATATACCCGTTTGTATACAATGCCTTCATCTTTTGTAAGCAAAATATAGGTTCTACCGTTTACAACATCATTTAAAGATTCAACAAACTTACCTACTACATAATCTCCCGTTTTTAAAGGAGGCATAGAATCTCCTTTAATAGGAAAAGAACGATGCTTGCCTACAAATGCAAAAGGTAATTTCATAAAAGGAAGTTTCTCCATATACTCAGGATCAGAGTAGCCATTTAAATAACCGGCAGATGCTTTAGCAGTAACCACTTCAATTTGATCGTTGTTTTCTTTATCAACCAAAACGGGAAATAACAATCGATTATTGCCAATTTTGAGTAAACTTTGTAAATCCGTTTTTCTTAGATCTGTTTTTACAAGTGCATCAATGGCCACATGAAAATATTCTGACAATTGAATTAATATTTCAATAGGAGGTTCATTACGGCTTTCTTCATAAGCGCCCAATCGGGCACGAGTTATATTTAAATTTTCGGCCAAGGCCTCTTGAGAGAGTTTTTTTAATTCCCTCAAATGCTTAATGTTATAGGCTATTTTGCTCATTGCTATAATTTATAGCTACAATATACTACATTATATAGTATATTTGCAATGTTGTCAGCATTTATTTATATAGATTTTTTCGGCTTCTAAAACATTCGACCTATGTCTTTATTGGTTAATGAATAGGAGAATGTTTTAGATCCGAAAAATCAAGTCTAAAATAATACAGCAAAGTATTGTTGGAAGGCTCAGGTAAAGAGATTATAGCCTAACACGTAGAATTTCCCATCTCAATAAAAACAAGTACAATAATTCCTCAAACGAGTTTATATTCCAATAGGATGCCAAGTTGTTTTTACCTCTTGTGCATCACCAATGCGATAGGGACTTTGAGAAGTTTCAGCCAACCAGTTTTCATCTTTGTAAACTACTACACGTTTTACATTTAGCGTAGCATTTTCTTTTATCATTTGAATTTGTTTCTCATCAGTACCTGTGTATACGATCATGTTTACATCCATGTGGGTTGACATATGCGAAAGCAATTCTTTTCTAAAGCCTGTTAAAATATTTACAACGCCACCGGGTAAATCAGAATCGTTTAATACTTCAGAGAAAGTAACAGAACAAAGCGGTTTTGCTTCAGATGCTAATACTATACATGTATTGCCGCCTGAAATAATAGGAGCAATTACAGAAACCAAACCAATTAAACTATTTTCTAAAGGAGCTACAGCAGACACAACTCCTGTTGGTTCCAACACAGAAAAATTAAAGTGAGAAGTATTAACAGGATTTACAGAACTAAATAATTGCTGGTATTTATCGCACCAGCCGGCATAATACACCAAGCGATCAACCGAAGTATTTACTTCTTGTTCTGCCTGAGTTTGTGTAGAACCTTGTTGCATTAATTCAGAAATGAATTGGGCAGAACGAGCTTCTAACATTTCCGCAATGCGGTATAAAATTTGACTTCTGTTATAAGCTGATTTGCCATGCCATTTTTCAAAAGCAGCACGAGCAACAGTAACTGAATTTTTAAAATCTTTTCTTGATCCTGTACACATATTTGCTAAGGCATTGCCTTGCGCATCTTTCAAAGTAAAATACCTGCCCGATTCTGTGCGAGGAAAAGCTCCACCAATATATAATTTATAGGTTTTAAGCACTTTTAAGCGCTCAGCTTTTTTGCCATTGCCATTTAAATGATGTCCGTTTCCGTTTAAACTTACACCTGTAACTTTAGGAGTTTTGGTTTTTGTTGCTGTTTTTTCCATGGTACAAAGATACGAAATGTTTTATTTTAGACAGATGGTAATCGGTAAAGAATATTGTACGCAAACAAGATTTCCTTTGTGTATAGCAGGTTTCCAATTAGGCATAGATTGAACCATATTGGTAATTGCTTTATTATAACTTGCCTTCTCATTTATACTTTTAATTATTCTCACATCCTCAATTCCTCCATCTTTATTTATGATAAAGCTGACATATATTTTACTACCTATATAATCATCCTTATCCGTTTGGGGGAATTTAATATTTTTAGCTATAAACTTCATCAACTCACTTTCACCTCCAGGGTATTCGGGCTTTGTTTCAACTGCAAAATAAGAGTATATAGTATCACAAACAGAAATGGAATCTTTAGCATTTGCTTGGCAAAAACTTTTGAGGCTGGGTAAAATAAATAATAGAATCAGAGTTGCTTTCATAATTTTTTTTAACACAGAGTTCGCTGAGGGTTTTCAGAGTTTCTTAATTTTTAAGGATTAAAAAATTTGTCAAACCCATCTTTAATTAATCCCTTTTTAAGTTTTAAATCCCCTGTCCATAAGCTTGCATCTAACTCAATAGATAAGGCAATAAATGGAGTATCTTTAGGATCAATTTTTTCACAAAGCAAATAAGCTCTTTCTTGGTTCTTAGGGGAAACAAAATCTTCAGGAACAAAATGAATATTTTCAGTAATTTTTTTGAAAAAGAAAACCAATTCCAATTCTGTCAGTTTACAATATTTTAAAAGCTTCTTCATGTTTTTGCTTAACTCGGCAAATACAAAATCAGGAGAATAAAATTCATGTTCTTTGCTATTAATCAAAGTATTTCTAAAAGAAGAGTTATTTGAAATCATAGCTGAAAAAATTATGTTAGAATCAACAATAATCCTCATGACTTTTTATCCTTCTTTTTTGTAATATATTTTTTCTTATTCTTTTTCCACCATTCTTCTTTTATTTTTTCTGACAGCTCTAATACATTTTTGCTAAAGTTTGCTTTTTTTGCTAGTGCTTCAACATCAATTTTTTCAATAAGACTTGTAATAAAAGATGTTTCAAAACTATCTTTATCTAGACTTATTATTATTTCTGTATTAGTAGAGGTTATATTGTAAGCTTTCATAATTATATGTTGTTTTCAATTTTTAATTCATTACAAGATAAGGCGCCAATCCATGCAAGCCACCTTCTCTTCCAAAACCACTTTCTTTAAATCCACCAAATGGAGAAGTAGGATCAAATTTGTTATAGGTGTTTGCCCAAATAACACCTGCACGAAGCTTAGTGGTTAAGCTAAATATTTTAGAGCCTTTATCTGTCCATACCCCGGCAGAAAGACCATAAGGAGTATTATTGGCTTTTTCAATTACTTCTTCAACTGTTCTAAAAGTTTGTATAGCCAATACAGGGCCAAAAATTTCTTCACGAGAAATGGTATGAGATTGACTTACGTTAGTAAACAATGTTGGTCTTACAAAAAAACCTTTGCTTGGAATGGCGCATGAACTCTGATACATTTCTGCACCTTCGTTTATTCCAATTTTAATGTATTTTTTAATTGTTTCGAGTTGGCCTTTTGAATTGATTGCACCTATGTCTGTATTCTTATCCAATGGATCTCCAACTATTAAACTTTCTAATCTGTCTTTTAATTTTCTAATCACAACATCCGCTACGCCCTCTTGCACAAACAAACGAGAGCCTGCGCAGCATACATGACCTTGGTTAAAAAATATTCCGTTTACGATGCCTTCTACGGCTTGATCAATAGGCGCATCTTCAAAAATAATATTGGCAGCTTTACCACCTAATTCAAGCGTAAGTTTTTTGTTTGTTCCGGCAATAGCTTTTTGGATGAGCTTGCCCACATCCGTAGAACCGGTAAAAGCAATTTTATCGATACCGGGATGATTTACAATCGCAGCTCCGGTTGCTCCTGCACCAGTTATAATATTTACCACCCCATCAGGCAAGCCCGATTCTTTTATAATTTCAGCAAGTTTCAAAGCAGTTAGTGGAGTTGTTTCTGCAGGTTTTAACACCACCGTATTTCCGGTTGCAAGAGCGGGTGCTATTTTCCAAGCAGCCATTAATAATGGAAAATTCCAAGGGATGATTTGTCCAGCTACACCCACAGGGCTTACTGTTTTACCAGGGAAAGCATATTCTAACTTATCCGCCCAACCGGCATAATAAAAGAAATGTGCAGCGGCCAAAGGTACATCCACATCACGAGATTCACGAATGGCTTTACCGCCATCCATGCTTTCAATTACAGCAAATTCACGTGCACGCTCTTGAATCATGCGCGCAATTCTGTAAATATATTTTGCACGTTCTTTAGCCGGCATTTTGCTCCATACATTTTCATAAGCCGCTCTTGCGGCTTTCACTGCTTTGTCTACATCTTCTTGTGTTGCTTCTGCTACAGAGGCTAATTTTTTTTCTGTTGCCGGATTTACCGTATCAAAATATTTTCCCTTAACAGGCTTTACCCATTTGCCATTAATGAACAAATCATATTGTTCTTTTAGTTGAACATGATCTGTACTTTCCGGTGATGGAGCATAAGCCCATTTAGAAGTAAAGTCGAGTTTGGGTGTGGTGGTGGTTTGTTTTTTCATGATTTATTTATGTTTACCAAATTGCATCAACAAATTTAGACTTAGTAATTATAGGGTCGTTAGTTAATAATGTTAATTTTAAAAATTTTGCAGTAGCTGCAATAATTCTATCATGCAATTCAGGTATATCATTTATTTCAAAAGTGCTAAATATAATTTCTTCGTTAATGGCTTGAATGTTTACTGAACTTAATTTTTGCAACACATTTTTTATTTCTTTCAGAGATAAATCGATTCTTTTCTTTTCGGAAAGATAACCTACTTCAGCCAAAACCATTGCGAGAATTATAATACTTACTTGATTCTTTTCAATAGCATTAACAATAACTTTCATTTTAGTTGGTAACTTTCTTTTTTCCAACCAAAGCACAAGAAACATAGTATCTGCTACATATTTACTTTTCACGTGGATAAAGTTTTTTATAGTTTACAAATTCTTCTTCAACATGGCTCATCTCAGATTTAGTAAGTTTATTAAGACTTTTTGAAACTGTTCTTTCATAACGGTCAGACTTAATTTTATTAACTTTTTGTTTTAAGAATTGAATGAAATTAAGAACTTCTTCTAAGGCATCTTCAGAAAGGCCTTTGGTTTCTGTAAGTATTAATTTTTCATATTTAGCTGTATTCATACAATAATATTTTTGTTCTGATTTTCACTATTTGTTTAACCAATTATCCATATCATTATCACTAAGTCCTTTTTCTTTCCATTTCTCATTAGCTGAATAAATAGCTTTTTTAGCATAAAATTGTGCTAATTGTTCTTTCAATTCACTTAAATCAGTTTCTGATAAATCAGTTGAATATAATTTTAACAATTCAACTTGAATATTTGATAATGGCGTTTTATTTTGTGCTTGCATATTAAGAGCCTGTTTAAATTTTATAGTTTTATTTTACTGTCATGGCTAAAGCCCCTTTTTACATCTCATTTTACAACCCCAGACTTAAGTCTGGGGTTAAAAATCAATCAAAGATACGGGCTTTAGCCCTAAAAAAAGGATATAATCATTTTTTCAAATAAATTTTAAACAGGCTCTAAATTTTTTTATTTTTTTAATACTTTATACCCACCCGTTTTTTTAGCACCTACACGTTCAATTATTTAATGTTTACGTAAAAAGCCAAGATCGCGCTCAATGGTTCGTGTAGCAATATTAAGTTTAGTTGTTATTTCGTTTAATTGAATGCCTTCAGTTTCTTTAATTAGTTTAATAATTCTAGCTAAACGTTGCTTTACTTCTTTAGAGACTTGTATTTCAGAAGGTAAGTTTAATCCGCCATTTAATCCGCCATCTTTAGAATTTATCCCCTCATTTAATCCGCCACTTATTCCCTCAACATTCATTTTTTTACGTTTAAAAATAATAGTAAAAAAGCCCGTTGTAGCTTCAAATTCGGCTGTTTTGTTTTTTCCTTCTTTTAAAAGATTTCTGATTTTTAATATTCCGGTTCCTAAATTTTCTACATAGCCGGCTCTGTAAAGCAAAGATGCAATTAAAGGATTTCTACGAACAACTTTTTTCCCTTTGGCTTTTCCATCATCAGTAACACCTAAAAACAATCTCCCACCAGAAGCATTGGCAAATGCGACTAGTTCACGGGCAAGGCTTTTATCAAGCGACTCTTTAAATTCGAGTTTGTAGCCTTCGCCTTCTTCGAGAATAAATTTTAGTTCGTTAGATGTCATCAATTTTCGACTTTGCACTTCCTGCCCCTTCCCTCCTTCGACCTCGCTCAGGACAAGTTTTGGGAAGGCCGGGATGGGCTCTCTACTTCATATTATGATACACATTCTGTATGTCATCATCCTCTTCAAGCTTTTCTATTAATTTATTTACTACAGCTTCTGCTTCGGGAGATACTTCAACTGTAGTTGTAGGTATTCTTTCAAAGCCAGAGCTTTTTATTTCGTAATGTTTGCCTTCTAAAAATTTTTGAAGCGTTCCATAATCTTGAAACCCTCCATAGATGACAACTTCTTCTCCTTCAACAAAAATTTCGTCTCCTCCAAAATCAATGGCTTCTAATTCTAATTCTTCAACATTTACGTTTGTGTTGGCTATTTTAAAAAATGATTTACGATCAAACATAAAATCAACAGAACCTGATGTGCCCAAACTACCTCCATATTTATTAAAAATAGAACGTACGTTGGCAACTGTTCTTGTCGTATTATCTGTAGCGGCTTCAATAATTAAAGCTACTCCATGTGGAGCATATCCTTCGTAAGCCATTTCTTTGTAATCGGCTTGGTCTTTTTCACTGGCTTTTTTTATGGCTCGTTCAACATTTTCTTTGGGCATTTGTGATGCCTTGGCATTTTGTATGCAAGCTCTCAATTTTGCATTTACATCGGGGTTGGGCCCTCCTGCTTTAACAGCCATTGCTATTTCTTTGCCTATTTTTGAAAACGTGCGAGACATATTGCCCCAGCGTTTAAACATTCTTTCTTTTCGGTATTCAAATGCGCGTCCCATTCTTTTTTTAGTTTAAAGTTTGAAAGTTCAAAGGTTAAAAGTTTGTTATTAGTTAAAAGTTTTAATGTTTTAAGGTTGTTCGTTATGGTTTTAATTTGTTTGCTTTCTAATTATCTACTTACAATCTATAAAATGCCAGTTCCCTCTCCTTCGGAGAGGGCTAGGGAGAGGTGTTAGTCTTGCGAAAAATAATCTAACGACTGATACACTCCTGTTTTTTCCTTCATCAATTGCATTAAAATATCATTGGCTAGTTTGCTGGCTCCAAAACGATACCATTCAGGTGTCATCCAGGCTGCGCCAAGAGTTTCTTTTAACATCACTAAATAATGCAATGCCAGTTTTGAAGTGGCAATTCCACCGGCAGGTTTCATGCCTATCATTTTGCCGGTAGCATAATAATAGTCACGAATGGCTTCAAGCATTACCAATGTTACAGGCATAGTTGCAGCAGGCACCACTTTTCCGGTAGAGGTTTTAATAAAATCTGCTCCGGCATACATGGCAATATCACTTGCTTTGCGAACATTATCGAGTGTACTTAGTTCTCCTGTTTCAAGAATTACTTTTAAATGTGCTTTGCCACATGCTTCTTTAATGGCAGCAATTTCATCAAATACAAAATTGTATTCTCCTTTTAAAAATTGACCACGAGAAATAACCATATCAATTTCATCGGCTCCTTCTGCAACGGCAAATTTAGTATCATCAATTTTTACATTCATGGGTGCATTACCACTAGGGAAAGCAGTTGAAACAGAAGCCACATTTATTTTACTTCCTTTTAGAGCTTGTTTGGCTGTACGCACATGATTAGGATATACACATACAGCTGCTACTGTGGGCAGACCTGGATAGGCATCATGCAGGTGCATGGCCTTATAACACATTTGCGTTACTTTGCCTTCAGTGTCTTTTCCTTCAAGCGTAGTTAAATCAATCATGCTCATGGCCAATTTGAGGCCTTCTACTTTTGCTTCTTTTTTAAGGCTTCTGCTAGCAAAACGAGCGCAACGTTCTTCAACACCTACTTGATCGATGCTGGGGGATTTTGATAAATCGGGTAATGTTGTTGTCATAAATTAGCTAATTAGCTGATGTGATAATTAGCTGATGAAGAAAAATCAACATCATATTAGCTAATCAGCTAATCATCTCATTAGCTAATCAGCCAAGGCTAATTATTTAGCACAAAGGTACAAATTTCCCTCATTTTCTCGTAAATTGTAGCCATTATGAGCAAAACTGTAGATAATATCTTTACCACCTACGACCAACTGCTAAGCAGAGGCGAAAAAGAGCAATTGTTAAAACAACACGCAAAAGTAATTTGGATGTGCGGACTTTCGGGTTCTGGTAAAACAACCATTGCTAAAGGAGTTGAAAAGGAACTATACAAAAAGGGGTTCGTAACTCAAGTATTGGATGGAGACAATGTACGTGATGGCATTAATCGTGGATTAACGTTTTCATCTGAAGACAGAGAAGAAAATATTAGAAGAATTGCTGAAGTATCAAAACTATTTGTGAATTGTGGAATAATTGTAATCAATTGTTTTGTAAGCCCGGAAGTACACATGCGAGAAAAAGCAAAGCATATTATTGGTGAAGATGATTTCTTAGAAATATATGTGAATACGCCTTTAAGTGTGTGTGAAGAACGTGATGTAAAGGGCTTATACAAAAAGGCCCGTAAGGGAGAAATTAAAAACTTTACGGGTATTGATGCTCCATTTGAAGCCCCTACTCATCCTGATTTAGAGATAAAGACTAATGAAATGAGTATTGAAGATGCGGTGCAGAAAGTTCTTGAATATTTGTTACCAATTCTATCTTTTAGAACGAATGCATAAAAAAAGTTTCAAGTTTAAAGTTCAAGGTTTAAAGTTTCGTTCTAATCAATCTTTCCAATCTTTTAATTTTACAATTTTTGGCTTCGGCAACTTCGACAAGCTCAGTTACCACAACCAACGTCTTCAATTTTTCAATTTTTCAATTTTTCAATTTTTAATCTACATTGTTCTCTGTTCTCTGTTCTCTGTTCTCTGTTTCGGTCAGCAACAAGATTCAACCCAACTAAAATTCTACGAACCCTCTCCCACCTTTAATAAAAAACGCTTTGATGCCGTAATGATTTCTGAATGCACCATTTTAACTTCTTCTTTTATTGGCTTTAATGAACTTTGGTATAAAAATTATCCTAAATCATCTTTTCATTTTTTTAACGACAATAAAGAATGGTTATTGATTGATAAATTGGGTCATGCCGGAACCGTTTATTATTTCACCGGCAAAAGTATTGACTTAATGAAATGGACGGGTCTAAAAAAAAAGCAAGCAATATGGGCAGGCATTGGTGTTGGGCAAGCTTATTTATGGGCTGTTGAAATATTAGATGGCTATTCTGCTCAATGGGGCTTTTCTCCGGGAGATATTATTGCAGATGCTTCCGGTTCTTTATTTTGGGTGGCACAAAATGCTTTGTGGAAAGAACAAAGAATCAATTTTAAATACTCTTTTCATCATACGCAATTTCAGCAATACCGTCCTGATTTATTAGGCTCAAGCTGGCCTGAAGCTTTTTTTAAAGACTATAACGGCCAAAGTGGTTGGTTTTCGATAAGTATTGGCTCGTTCTTGAAAAAAGAAAGTAAAATTCCCAAATGGTTATGTGTTTCTATTGGCTATGGAGCAGAAGGAATGATAGGAGCAAATGAAAATGCTACTGAATATAAGGGAAATCCATTACCTCATTTCGATCGTTATCCTCAATATTATTTGTCGCTAGATTTGGAATTAAATAAAATTCATACGCGATATAAATGGCTAAATGCAGTATTAAAAACAGTGAGCTTATATAAAATTCCATTTTCTGCTCTTGAATGGAATAAAAAAGATAAATTTATATTCCATCCTTTATACTTTTAAAAATCTTGAATGAGTACAAAGAAAATAGATATTGAATTTTCATTTTTGCTTTTCTTTCTACTTATTTTTTCAAATCTGTATGCGCAGTTTCCTTATGACGGAAAATTGTATTTTTTTCAGGATGTAGACGGAATAATAGGCGGCTCATCTTACCTTTCATATATTGATAATTATACTGGTATTCCAATTGTTTCTCAAGTTTGTCTCTTAAATATTTCTACTTCTATTCAACACAACGGTTTGGCTGCAAATCCTGTTGATGGATATTTGTATTATCTGCAAACAGATAATGGAACAAGTTCTTTATATAAAACTAATTTCACCTGTAATTCTGCCTTTATTGGCAATTTAAGTGGGACTAGTATTGTTGGTTGTTTTGATAACAAAGGTCGGTATTGGTGTATTATTAATGATGAGCTACAGGCTTATGCTATTTCAAACATGAGTGTTGTGCTTGGGCCTTATACCGGATCTTTTAGCAATTACCAAGATATTTCCTATAATATGTATGATTGCCATCTTTATTTAGGAAATGAATCTCAAATAATAAAGGTTGATACATCAGGTGTTATAGTAGCAAATTATACTCCCGGTTTTAAAATAAAAGGCCATTATGGAGGAACAACAATTGGAAAAGATGGTAATTTGTATGGCATGAATAATAGTGTTGCCGGCACAACGCTTAGTAAATTTGATTTAACTACGTTTACTACCGATAGTATTTTTTCTTTTTCTCCCGGAACACCCAATGACGATGTTGAAATAGGTGGTATGGGATCTGATATGGCCGCCTTTCCATTTGTTGATAGTATTAAAGTTGCTTTTTCCACATCTGTGATTCCAACATGTACAGTGCCCATTACTGTTGATTTTATTGATTCATCTCAAGGAAATATTAATTCATGGAATTGGAATTTTGGAGATGGGGATACTTCTACCCAACAAAATCCAACACATATTTATGATAGCATAGGAACCTATACCATTACTCTTATTTGTGCCAATACACAAGCTTTTTGCATTGAGCTTCCTGGTGATACTTTTTCAACAAGCATCGAAATCAAAAAAACTTTACCCGTATCTAGTACTAAAATGAATGTGGTTTGTACTTCTAAAGGAAGTATTGTTGTTACACCAAGCGGAGGTACTCCTCCTTATTCGTATATATGGTCCACCAATCCTATTCAAACAGATTCTAATATTACCAAACTTTCATCGGGCATTTATACTGTTACTGCAACAGATTCAAATGGATGTGACAATACCTTAAATATTGCTGTTGATAGTACTTTTTACGATTTGGTATTTGATACAACAAAAACAAATGCTATTTGTGATTCTAATGGTACTGCTTCTATTAATCCCATTAGTGGCACACCTCCGTATTCTTATTTTTGGTTTACTTTTCCTTTTCAAACCACCACTTCTGTTTCCGGATTAGCTCCAGGAAACTATAGTGTAAGCGTTACCGATTCAAACGGATGCAGTACCTTTCAATATTTTGATATTGATTATGAATGCCCCTCTGTACTATCAATGCCTACTATTTTTACACCTAATGGAGATAATTTTAATGATGTTTTATTGCCTACTTATGAAAGAATATCTGAATTAGGATTTGATCTTAAAATATATAACCGATGGGGAACTTTACTGTATGAAACAACTTATTTAAAGCAAGGATGGGATGGAAAAAATAATAACGGAATAGATGTTCCTGAAGGAACTTATTATTATATTTTAAAAGCATTAGGTACTGATAATGTTACTTACAATGTAGAGGGATTTGTAATGCTTGTTCGATAAAAAATATTCAGATGTCATTTAAAATAGGGGATCGTATTTCATTCATTAACGAAGCTTCAAAAGGAAGTGTAATTGCCATTTTAAATAAAAAGCAATTACTTATTTTACTTGACGATGGTATTGAGATACCTATTGGTATTAATGAAGTAGTAAAAATAAATGATTTTAGTAAAATTCGAGTAGCTTCTCCCGTACTAGAAAACAAAGAAAATTTTTCTACACAAAAAATAAAAAAAACAGCTTCTTCTTCCGCCTTATTAGATAAACATCGAAATTCAGATGGTATTATAGAAGTTGATTTACATGCAGAATCTCTTTTTGATTCTCATAGAGGCATGAGTAATGGAGAAATCTTAAACTATCAAATCTCTTATTTTCACCGTTGCTTGAATGAGGCAATTATAGAAAGGCTTTCAAAAATTATTTTTATTCATGGTATTGGCAATGGTATATTGCGACAAGAAATTAGAAACATTCTTAATGGTATGGGCTATGAATTTTATGATGCTTCACTTTCGCGTTATGGTTTTGGAGCAACTGCAGTTATACTAAAATAAAACATTCAATATTGCAAAACAGTTATTGCAGTCATAAAATAATTATTACTTTTGACTACCCACCTGATTGAATTAAGATAATTTTCATTTTAATAAAATCGTATGCAAGTCCTTAAAGTTTTATTCATCACTCTTTGTTTCCCTTTTTTTATTTTAGCACAAAATGTAACACATGGCCCAATAATAGGTGGTGTAACCTATAATTCAGCTCGCATTTATGTTCGTACTACTATTCCTACAACAGTTGAAATTCAAATTTCAACTTCACAATTATTTTCAAGCTATAGCCCTGTATATTTAACAACATCTATTTACAAAGACAATTCAAATATTCTTACCATTCCAGGCTTACAAGCCAGTACAAAATACTTTTACAAACTAAAAATAAATGGCGTTCAGCAAGGAGATGTTGGCAGCTTTACAACCTTTCCAAAAAATGGGCAAAAAGGAAATTACACTTTATTATTTGGCTCGTGTATTGACGACACATCTAATGATGCTGTATTTATTGAAATGCTAAAACACCAATGCAATTTATTTATTGAAACAGGTGATTGGATGTATTCCAATACCAACAGTGATCCGGATAATGGTGTTTTTTATGCTACAGATTATAATAAGGTGGCTGGTGAATACAGAAAAAAGTATTCAAGTGTAAATCTAAATCAATTTCTTTTATATAATCCTATTGATTACACACATGACGATCATGATTTTATTGAAAATAATTCATCAGCAACACAAGGTGTTAAATTTGATTTTACAATTAATGGTGTCACTTCTACGGTATATAATATTCCATCTTCGGCACGGCTCAATTGCATAAAGGGTTATGTAGAACATTTTCCATCATATGCATTGGTTGATACTTCTATTGGCATTTACCATAAAGTTACATTGGGCAATATTGATATTTTTGTGTTGGATGATCGCAGTGCTAGAACTTCTAATATTAATGGTTTGCAAGAAATAAATGGCAATTATTTTTTTGTGCAAGATACTTCGTATACCATGCTAGGAAGAAAACAATTTAAATGGTTGTTAGATGGCTTAAAAAATTCAACTGCCGATTGGAAAATTTTAGTTTCCGGAGTGGTATTTAATAAAGCCTTTCAAAATGCATTAACAGATTTGCTAGCATTACCCAATCTAATTGGTTTGCCTCTTGCTTCCGGAATAATAGATGGTTGGGCAGGATATAAATACGAACAAGATTCTTTATTAAGTTTTATAAAAAACCAATGCATTAATAATGTTGTGGTGATAAGTGGAGATTCTCATACAGGAGCTATTGATGATGGAGCAAATGCTGGATTGCCAGAAATTCTTTCAGCCAATCTTTATAAAATAAATTCAGAAATTGTTTGGCTCATGAAAAGTCTTTTAGGTGTTGATGCCTGGGATCAAGGCGGACAAGGCTTAGGCAATACCAATTTTAATAACACATTTGGAAAAATTGAAAGTTTTAATGATGACTCATTGTCCATGAAAGTAATTGACTTGAATGGAACCTTAATCGCAAAGTATACCCTTGTCAATAAAAAAGATTTGAACGCTTCGGTTACTATTGATTCACTTGGACAAGGAAAGTATACCGCCACAGCATCTATTATGGGAGGCACTGCCCCTTATCTTTATAAATGGAGTACAGGAGCTACTTCATCAAGTATTACTGGCTTAACAACAGGAGAATATTACCTAATTGTTACCGATGCCAATGGATGCATCGATTCTGTAGATGTGCATATTTCTACACTGGTAACCGCAGTAAATAATGTTAAGAAAGATCTTATTTTTGAAATAAACCCCAGCCCAACCAGAGGAAACATTCACGTAAATGTTGAACTTCAAGATAAAGAAGATATTGTACTTGAATTAATAAATATTGAAGGCGAAAAAATTAAAGAAGTATCTTTTTCTCATTCACAAAAAGCTTCTCTTGATACAGATTTATCATTGTATAAATCCGGAATCTACTTTGTTAAACTTACCACAGATAATTATTCAATAGTTAAAAGAGTACTAAAAATTAGTAATTAACCATCCTCAATTGGTGGTTACCGAGAAATAAAATACATTTGTATAGTAAACACATTGTATTAAATTGTATGTTCTCTTTTGTAAAACTTAGTTTTATTATTGTTGTATTTTTTCCTCTTTTTGTTTTTTCACAAGAAAACAATATAGATACTGTTATTACAAAGCCCAAAGTAAAAGAAAATTATTTCGATCAATATATTAATCAAATTCAAACCCGTAAAACCACAGAGGGGCAAGTGAACATAATGCAAGATAATCGCATTAAAAGCTTAATGAATAAACAAATTCGTATTGATGATAAAAATCCCGGATTTGCGGGTTATCGTGTTCAGATATTTTTTGATTCTGGCTCCCAAGCTCGCACAAAAGCCAATGAAGTTAAATCAAAATTTCTTACCCTTTATCCTGATGTTGCAGCATACCTTACTTATGAGCAACCTTTTTTTAAAATTCGTGTGGGCGATTTTAGAAACATGCTCGAAGCGCAAGGATTTAAGAATGTACTCTCTACAGATTTCTCAAATGCTTTTATTGTAAGTGATAAAATTAATGGGTATTAGTGAGACTCAGATTTTAAGAGCGATAGTGAACTGAAATCTGTCAGTCGAACTAATCTCGATAGCGAGGAATGAGCGTATCGGGATAAAGGTTAATACCTTGGAGCTTTGCTCCATTTCATTATTATCAATGTTCTGCTTTACGGTTCATTTCATTGATTTCTATAAAAAAAATCAATGATGCAACCTTTTCCTTTTAAATGCATCTATAGGAACATAAACCTAAAATAGATATTTATGAAATCATTTTTTCTCATTGCTTCAATTACCTTAGTCTTTTCTGCTTGTTCAAAACAAAGAGATGAAGATTGTTGTATCGATCCACAAAAAATTGGCAAAGCCCATATTATGGAATGCACGTATGATCCAGTTTGTGGATGTGATGGCAAAACCTATTTTAATTATGGTTCTGCTGAAAATGCAGGTTTAATTTCATGGATAAAAGGGCCTTGTAAAACCAAGGCAGTTCTAAATCAATCTAAGTAAAAATTCTATTAATATAAAGATTATGAAAAAATCATTTTTAGTAATTCTAATTGCCCTATCTTCTGCTTGCACAAAAGAAAAATCTAACAACTCCGTAACTGTAATTAAAGATTGTACCGGAACTTATTTAAGAGATAATAACAAAGATTATCAAGTATGCAATATTAGTTCGGTTGCATCATTTAATGACGGAGATGTTGTAAGTGCCTCTTATTACCAAACAAGTTCCTGTAGCGATACCAGTCAATATGTTATTGTGTGTATGATGTATCATGAGAATGAAGGCTATATTTATGTTACCTCAATTAAATAAATTATTACCTCCATGCAACCTTCTTATTAAAAATAGCATCTATAGGATTAATCCTAGCAATCTGATATGAAAAAATTAGTTTTAATCATCAATACTTTAAATTCTATGACAAAAACAATACTCACATTATTTTTTTTATTTTCTTTATTAGAAGTACAAGCACAAACTGTTATTTCTTCATGCTCCGCTACTGATTCGATTCAGGAACTGTATAAAGAAGATGCTGCTCTTTTAGCTCTAAAATGGTTATACGATACAAAAAGTTCCGATACCATTTCAATTGCAATACCGCAAGCAGAAAAAGACACTATAATGAAATCATTAATGGCTGTTTATAATGCAACTTCACTAGCAGCAAGAGACACCGTTATTGAAATATTTAATATTCATGCATGGCCTTCTCCATCAAAAAGTATTATTGCAGATGTAATGGATACCAATACAAGCATCACTTATTTTTTGAATAATACTTACCCAACCGGAAATGCTATTTTAGATACATTAATCAATACCTATAAACTTACTGTTACCTCCGTTAATATAGGTTTTATGCCTTATACATTTATAGCGGAGTTAAGCTTTCCCACAATGCTCAACTCTTATGCTTTAGTTGATTCAATATCACTTGTACCTGGCGTTTCAATGGCTGAAATTAATTACCCTTATGGCGATGGTAACACCATTAGTTTTTTTGAATACTTAACAGGTAGTGGAACATTTCATAAACTAATTTATAGCTATGGATGGGGCGATTGTCTATCAGGATGTATTAATCGTAGAAGTTGGGAATTTAATATTTACCCTGATTGTTCAGTTGAATATTTAGGGAGTTATGGGAGTTTACTCGACTCAACGCTTGCCTCAATATCTAAATATCATAATAATGAAATTTTTATAAATGTATATCCAAATCCGGTTAGCGCTAATCTTAGCATGGCTTTAAACGGAATAAGCAATCAACCCTTAGAAATTAGGTTTATAGACGCTATTGGCAATACTGTTTTATCAGATCATAAAACATTGCAAAATGACGAAATCCTTAACTATAGTTTAAAATCTTTTAAAAGCGGTATTTATAGTTTAAATATAACCAGTCAAAACCAAATTTTATCGAAAATAATTATTAAAGAATAATTGTCAATAAAGGTATTTAAATTTCATTTAAACAATAAATTATGTAATTTTATATCTACTCCCTTTGAAATCCTGATTGAGAAAAAAATTGTAATGGGAGAATTGGATCTACTTATTAAAGGTTGCCTTGCAAAAGATCGCAAATCGCAAAATGCATTGTACCAACATTTTTGTAAAAAAATGTTTGGAGTATGCATGCGCTATGCAAAAAACAGAGAAGAGGCTGAAGATTTATTGCAAGATGGCTTTGTAAAAGTTTTTACAAAAATAGATCAATTCAAAAATCAAGGTTCATTTGAAGGTTGGGTAAGGAGAGTACTAGTAAATACTATACTTGAAAGATTTCGGCAAAATAATCATCTATATGCCATAACCAATATTGATGACATAACAGAACCTATTGCAATAGAAGATGGCTTTGAACAAATTGCAGCTACTGATTTATTAAACGTAATTCAAATGTTACCTGCAGGATATAAAATGGTTTTTAACTTGTATGCAATAGAAGGGTATTCACATAAAGAAATTGCAGATATGTTACAGATTTCAGAAGGAACATCAAAATCACAATTATCAAGAGCAAGAACCATGTTACAAGAAATGCTTAAAAAAAAATCAATAGATAAGGCTATTGTAGCCTAAAAAGATATGAGTGATCCCATAAAAAATATTGACGATCTTTTTAAATCAAATTTGAATGATTTTGAACAGGAACCTTCCTTTCAGACGTGGGAGGGTATTGAGCAAAAATTAGATCAGCTTGATGCAAAAAAGTATAAGAAAAGATTTTTGTGGTGGAAATGGGCTTCAATAGGTGCTGTATTTTTATTATTACCTCTTGCATTTTTATTGTATCATCAAAACAATCATGTGAATAATTTTACTTCTGTAATTATTAAAAAGGAACCGGCCATTAATAGTAATAATCTACAAAAAAATAGTGCCGTAGTTGTTTCAGAAAAAAAAGAGGAGATTGTAAATACAAATAGTGTTTCAGGCAAATCTGATGCACCGAATAATGTCTTAAACAAAAATCAATCTGAGAATAATATAGCTAACAATAATTCTAGCCACTTTACTTCATTTAAAGCACCTCAGAAAAAGAAAAATATATTCAGGAAAGCTTATACCGTTGTTGATTCGGTTTTATCTTCTCCCCAATTAGAAAACTTATTGGCTTCAAATGTGCTTCCGCAAACAAAGACTGTACAGATAGAAAAAGAGATTGAGGTACATCCAATGGCTATTTTATATCCAACACCTTTACCAAATGCTATTACACCACAAATTATTACTCGCCCTCAACTTTCTATTCCTAAACCGGTAATAAAATCTTTAAGCCGATTAAGTATTTCAGCTTCTTTTACTCCAGAATTTGCGTATAGAATAAATTTGAAAAAATTACCAAATCTTCCTATTGACACCTCAACAACTGTAATAACGGCTCTGGCTACCAGTTCTAATACATCGGATAAAGAGATTCCTGCTTTCTCTTGTTCATCATCCCTTGCTGTTTTCTATGATATAAGTAAGCGTATTTCAGTTGGCATTGGGCTTTCTTATTCTAAATACGCTCAATATTCAAACCTAGATAATGAAATTACATATTCAACCTATAAAGATTCAATGTTAATAACCCAAATTGATACTTTACAAACCGTTTACGAAACTTATTATGTTAAACAAAATCATTCTATTTATATAAATACGTCTTATGGTACTTTTGTCTCTAATTATTCTACAAGCACAGACTCCATCCAACTAAAATCTTTAAAACAATCTTTTATCTGCTTGCAAATTCCTTTCATGCTGAAGTATAGAATAATTGATTATAAAAGATTTGCTCTTACTACAACCCTTGGTGTTTCTTTAAATTATATGACACTTTCAAGTGCTAATCTTACATTAGTTGATAAAGAGGGCATTTTACATACGCTGCCTTCTACTCAAATAGATTCATTAAAATCATTTACCGCAGGTGCATTAATAAAAATAGGAGCTGAATACAGCTTTACTCCCCATGTTCATTTTAATTTTGAACCTTTCTTTAAAACTGCCATTACTCCAATCCATGACCATACGTATCCATTTTCGGTGGGAATAAATTGTGGCATTACCTATCACTTTTAAGTTCAAAAACTGTCATTCTCGCTAATTCTTTCCTATCTTTGTAAAAGATATTTGCTTGTTATTTAGGTTAACAACAAATTACTAACAACTAAAACTAATATTATGAATCTAGGTGGAACTGAAATTGTTTTAATTCTTGCTGTTTTATTACTTCTTTTTGGAGGCACAAAAATACCTCAACTAATGAAAGGTCTTGGTCAGGGAATTAGAGAATTTAAAGCAGCTTCAAAAGGAGAAACTTTAGATGAAGAGAAAAAAAGTTAATCTATTTTTTTCTGTTCTAATTTCCTATTTCTTCACAAATCATATACCCTTCAGGTTGTATGTATGATAGCCATTTTATAAAAGCCAACGGTATTCAACTACATTATGTAAAGCATGGCGAAGGCGAGCCTCTTATACTCCTTCATGGTTTTCCTGATTTTTGGTATTCGTGGCGCAATCAAATCCCTGAATTAGCCAAACATTATAAAGTATTTGCACTTGATTTGCGTGGCTATAATAAAAGTGAAGTTCCTTCAAAAATTAAAGATTATAAAATAGATATTCTTGCCAACGATATTAAAGAATTTATTAATGCACTTGGTTATGAAAAAGCTACCATTGTAGCACACGATTGGGGAGCTGCCATTGCTTGGTATTTGTCGGCTTATTATCCCGATGTAGTGAATCAACTCATTATTTTAAACATGCCCGTAACGCATGAATTAAAAAAACAAGTACTTACCAATAAAAAGCAGCGTAAAAGAAGTTGGTATATGTATTTTTTTCAAATACCCTTTTTGCCTGAATTGCTTTTTAGAATGAATCCAAGAAAATTTTTTAAACGCGTTTTTGAAAACCTATGTTATAACAAGCAAACCATTTCTGAACAAGAAATTGATGAATATGTAAAAGCATTTCAATATCCCCAAAATTATAAAGCAGCCCTAAATTATTATAGAGCATTGTTTAAGTATTTTCTATATGAAAAAACAGATAATGTTCCTTTAATAAAAAATAATGTCTTGCTTATTTATGGAGAAAATGACCCCGCTTTTAGAAAAGAACTCATAGGTAATACCCATCAATATTGCGAAAAAGCTCCGCTCATTAAATATGTACCACAGTGCGGCCATTTCGTTCAACATGAAAAACCGGAATTAGTTAATCAATACATTTTAGAATTTTTAAAAGATAAAAAATAAGAATGCAAACCTATACTTCATTAATACAAATTCAAGAAAATATAAAAGCTAAAAAAGTTAGTTGCCTTGAATTGGTAAACTATTATCTCAATAGAATTGAACAACATAAAAATCTAAATGCTTTTTTAGAAGTATATAAAGATGAAGCTTTGAAAGCAGCTGAGCAACTAGATCAAAAAATTGCTCAAGGCAAAGCAGGCAAATTAGCCGGAATGGTGATTGGAATAAAAGATAACATTTGCTACAAAAATCATAAATGCTCTGCAGGTTCAAAAATTTTAGAAGGGTTTACTTCATTGTACAGTGCAACTGTTGTTGAGCGTTTGCTTAACGAAGATGCAATAATTATAGGTCGTTTAAATTGCGATGAATTTGGAATGGGAAGCTCTAACGAAAATTCTGCTTATGGACCCGTTCTTAATCCACTTGATACTACTCGTGTTTCCGGAGGTTCATCTGGTGGTTCTGTTGCTGCTGTTTGTGCCGATTTATGTTTAGCAGCTTTAGGAACTGATACAGGAGGCTCTATTCGTCAACCCTCATCCTTTTGTGGAACAGTAGGTTTAAAACCATCTTACGGAAGGGTTTCTCGTTGGGGAGCCATTGCTTACGCATCTTCATTTGATCAAATTGGCCCCATTACAAAAAGTGTAGAAGATATTGCCATTATGATGGAAGTTATGGCAGGTAAAGATGGTTTTGATAGCACAGCTTCATCCAAGCCTGTTCCTAATTATTCTCAAGAGCTGGGTATGAATAAAAAAATAAAATTGGCATATATAAAAGAATGTCTTGAAAGTAAAGGCCTAGATTCTGAAATTCAAAAACAGATGTATGCCTTTATTGAAAACCTAAAAAAAGAAGGACATATTGTTGAGCCGGTTAGTTTCGATTTGCTGAATTTTTTAATTCCTACCTATTACGTTTTAACAACTGCTGAAGCATCATCAAATTTATCAAGGTATGATGGTGTTCATTACGGTTATCGAAGTCCCAATGCGATAGATTTAGAAAGTACTTATAAAAGATCTCGAACCGAAGGTTTCGGGAAAGAAGTAAAGAGAAGAATTATGCTGGGTACTTTTGTTTTAAGTGCAGGTTATTATGATGCCTATTATGCAAAAGCCCAAAAAGTACGTAACCTTATTCGTATCAAAACCAATGAAATTTTATCGCAATACGATTTTATTTTAACACCTACTACTCCTACAACTGCGTTTAAATTAGGAGAAAAAACTACCGACCCTCTTACCATGTATTTAGAAGATATTTTTACCGTTCAGGCACCTCTTGCCGGTTTACCTGCTATTTCACTTCCTTTAGGCAAACATTCTAATGGTTTGCCTTTCGGATTTCAATTGATGGGATCTATGTTGCAGGAAGATACATTACTTAACTTTTCGCATTATATTACTCGTAAAGAAAACCTATTCTGCTAAATCAGCATACTGTATTTTTATTTCAATTTAATTGTAACCTTTTTATGATTTTGCTAGTATAAAAGCAAATACCATAGGGCTTATACTGCAAATGGTTGCTAATTGCGCTTTTATTTAAGTACAATTGCTTTATTGTTTAATTGCTATGTATCAATTAATAATATTTGTAAGATAACAATTTAACTATGCATCGCAATTTAACCATTCGTGGTATACATTAATAATGTTGAAATAGAAATATGAAAGTTTTATTTTTTCTTAAGGGTAGTAGATTCATTATACGTATAAGCTTAATTGGCTTATTGATGCCCTTATCAGTATTGTATGCTCAACCTGATTCTTGTACAGATCAGCTTACTAATAACAGATATAACCTTGGCATTTTTGGTGGACAAACAATAGAAGTAGAATTTTCACCCTATAACGAACGCTTATTTTTATCTGTTGATGCGCCTAATGGACTTTTTTATTCTGATAATCTTGCCAATAATTGGACAGCACCCTTTTCGAAAGACTCACTTCAAATGACTTGTGAGGGATTGAGGGGTTGGGCGGGAGGTTGCCGACAAATTGTAGCAAATACAGTAGGTTGGATAGCCACAAGAACAGAAGCTAAGGAAATGGGAGCGGTAGAAATTAGTTATCAAGGAGGTGATAGTGGAACTTTTTTTACAGCTTTTGATAAATATATATTTGAAAAGCTAACCGGCCAAAGCGGAAATCTTATCAACGGAATTTGGCTTAGTGATTACTATTTATATATTTCCTTTGATCATTATATCATAAAAATAGATTCTCTTCCATTGGACTCCGGCAAAATAACAGATATTTTTTCTCTTATTCCAAGCCTTCCCTCTCAATCTCTTGTTTCGCATTTAGCGGCTTCTAATAAAAGTAACGGTTATCCACTATATTTTTTAGTTGACACAAGTGGCAGTGGCGATGAAATCTTAGCACATCTTTTATATCAATTTGATGGAATAAGCATGTCGCCTGTTACTATTCCGCCAAACATCTATTATATAAGCGATGTATTTACCCATCCGGGCCAAAATAGTGGCGATACTTTATTTATTACAGGGCGTACACAGAATAATGCGGATTTAAAAATATATCGTTCATTTGATGGGGGCAATTCTTGGACAGATATTTCAGGCGGCATTATGAAAGAACTTTCAGATATTGATTATTCGCCAAAATGGAAATCGACCTTAAGTTCAAGCAATGGATTAATTCTTACTGCCAAAGGATTTATTTCGTATGATATGGGAAATTCGTGGCAAGTAATCAATGGAATGAGTGGTACGCAAGACTTGGTTGCAGTAGCTCCTGATAGTTTTTTGAATACTGTAGTTAATCCCTCTTATTTAGGTGCGTATATTAGCTTTAATGGAGAACAAGGGCCTTATACCTTGGCCCAAAATAAAGATTTATCGGCCATTACAATAAAACAGATTGCTAAAAATTACCATCAGTCTCAAGTTTATCTTCTTACAAAAGACGGCTATGTTGCTTATACTACTGCCTATGGCATTGATTCTATCAATTCATATAATAAATGGCACACTTCTTATGGTGCATTTCCTTTGTATGATAGTACACATGCTGCTTATGTGCAAGCTCATTCCATTGCAATGGATCCGTTTGATTCATCACACATAGTAGTTGCCAATATTAATTATGATTCAACCGGATTTGGAAAATTTATGGTATCTGAAACGGGGCCTTATGGCTTTGCTTATTCAAATACAAATTCACTTGGAGGAACAGCGCCAATAAATGATATTGCCTTTGTAACTTCTAATATTGTATTAGCTGTAAGTGGCGGAAACAAATACAATAACAATACTACTTCTGATAGCGGTTACATTTGGAGGTCGACCGATGGAGGCCATAGTTGGGGGGTAATTAAACCTACCGGCTTTGCTTTTGGCAATACTATTGAAGTTGGATATGATAATACCGATACAGTTATATATGTTGGAACGGGCAAAGAAGGAGAAGGCTATGGCTATATATGGAGATCTGATAACCTTGGGTTAAATTGGATAAAATTAAATACAACTATAAAACATGCTACCGATACAATTTTAAAAGGATTATTAATTTTTGATATTGCTATTGACCCAAGAAACAATGATACTATTTATGTAGTAGCTTCCGGTGGCCCTACTGATAAATGCGAATTTGTAAAATCGATAGATGGTGGACAATCCTATCAATATTTGTTTTCTCAGTTTACTAGCGAATCAGCCGGCCATGCATTTGCCGTAGAAATATATCCGGAAAATCCGGATACCGTCTTTGCTTCTTTTGGAGAATATATTTTTTGTTATGCTGCTATTACAGATGAAAATAAAGTACTCCATAGAGGTTTGCCCTCTGAAGAAATTCAAGACATTGCCTTTGGCTCTATATTAGTTGGCACCTCTACCGGTTTTTTTGGTTTTGGAGATATTGATGAGATTACAATTACTACTAATACGGAAATTGATAAAAGGGAACAACCAAAGATGAAAATATTTCCTAATCCTGTTCAATCCGGATTTTCTATTAAATTTTCTGTAGATTATTCAGCACCTGTTGATGTAAGAATATTTGATTTACTTGGGCATGAAGTGTTAAAAACGAATATTACTATTTTAAATGGACTTGCTGGCAATGTAATTTACACATCGCATTTGGTTTCCGGAACCTATCTTTTAAAAGTATATGATGGAAATAATATTTTTACGCAACATATTACAATACTTAAGTAAGAACCGGTGTAGGAATTACAATATTATTTCCACTTTAAAAATATCAGGGTAGTATTGTTGGGCTTTTTCTTTTATAATATCTTTCATTGGGCGATTATGGATTTTACTATCTACCCATGCCATTATATCAAAACCTATAAATTCTAATAAAAAGTAAGGATCAAATTTTTGTAATAAATTTTTTAATTGATTCCAATCAGCAGTAGCATTTGATTTTACAGCAGTATTTTTTTCGAGCGTTTTAAAATGAGAAAATAAAATTTTTTCAAGTTCATATAATTTATTATGACGTGCAAAATATTGCTGTATTGATAGTAATAAATCATTCAACAATAAAAAGTCTCCAAGTTCAAAGGTGATCATTAGTTTCATGAGTTTGGCCGTAAAAAACAAATCAGACCTTCCTTTCATTTGCAAATCAAATTTATTGAGAATAATATTGAGGTATTGATTGGCGTTTTTATAATCAGCATTCAAAAAAAATAAAAAAGCGTATTGATGGAGTTGTTTAAATTGAATACTTATATTAAATATGCTTTGGCTAGCTCTTAATTCTTTCTTTTTATTTTCAAGCATGTAATGGATTGCAACATCTGCCTCTCCCCTGGTAATTAAAATATCAAGTTTGAGGTAGCATAAAAATAATTGTGGGAAAATTTTAAACATACCTTTTAAATGCCGGATCGATTCAGAAAGCTTGTTTAACAAATATTGATACTCATTATAATTGCGATAGTAATGAGAGCTTGCCAGATAATTTTTAAGTGTATTCAGATATAAAGAACCATATCTTTCTTTCATCTGTATATTTGCCTCATATAATTGCAAAGCAGTTTTATAGCTTTCATACATTTCAGCATAATTTTGTGTTAAATTATGATATAATGAAGCTGATAATTGCTTAAGTAATTGAGGATAGAAAATGTCACTTTGGGGGAGTTGTTGTAATTGCTTATACAGCCCCCCTGCTTGAGCAATAATTTCTTCATCTCTTGACGATGGGGTTTCCATGTACAAAAAATGAAGTATATTAAAAACTGTTTCTGCTTCATTAATTAAGCCAAGGTTCTCAATTGTTTTTTTTCTTTCATGATGTTTTAAAGCAAGTTTTTCAATGCGATTGGTTGTTTCACTACCCGAACAAAGTTGAATTTCTTGTGTGTATATGTAATACAATGCATCCTGTAATTGATAGGTTTCGGCAAGTTCTTTTGATTTTTTTAATAATTCATGTGCATCAGCAAACAATCCCTTTTCATATAATGCCTGTGCTTTTCGAAATTGCTTAATCGCCTTTCTGGGAATACTTTTCTCTGTATTGTATTCTTGTATAAATTCTATTAATAATTCACGCAAATAGCTTCTTATTTCAGCATAATCAGATGTAAATTTTTTATTTTTCAGTTTTGCTAGAATGGCATCTTTATCATAATCATCCATTTTGTCAATCACATCAAACAATTGCAGATAGGCTGGATCTTTATCACCGGCCTGCCTTTTGGCATTGCGTTTAAAATGAATTTTCTCTCCCGTACTCAATGCCTTTATAAGGCTGAATAATGTATCGCTCATGCGTATGTTAAAGGTTGTGAACAACAAGATATAAATTATAGCTAAAATTTTTATGCTCGTTATAGGAATTGTAAGTGAAAAAATTATACTGCAAACCGTTATTAATTGTTCTTTATTCATCTTGCAAAGAATAATTTTTGTAGATATACTTCCGACATGTTATAATCATAGCTTAATGAAACATACTGCTTTATAATTTTATTTTGATGGAGATAAACCCCAATCAGTACTTTATTTGAATTTGTATTAGGCGTGAATGAGAAATAAATTGTCATTAAAAACTAAACTATAAAAAAATGTATCGAAGAAATGAAATCGAAGAAACAAGATTGTTGTATGCCATCATTATGGCAATTGTTATTTGCATTATTGGCTTGATCAATAATATACATGCGCAAACTCCAATCAATACTAAAAAATTAAGCACTACAACTAGCATACAAAGAGGCAGTGATGCACAACAGCAAACAAAAATAGCATCAGCTTCTTCCAAAATAAGATGCTATTCTCACGAAAAATTAGTGGAACAAATTGCTAAAAATCCGGCTTTACAAAACGAGCTTGATTTGCAAGAGCAAAATACAAACAATTGGATTTTAAAAAATGTAAGCAAAAAACAAAACAGCATAATTACCATACCGGTAGTGGTGCATGTGTTGTATAATACAAGTACAGAAAATATTAGTTACACTCAAATACAATCTCAACTAGATGTATTGAATCAAGATTTTAGAAAATTAAATGCAAATGCAGTTAATGTTCCATCTGCCTTTAGCAGTTATGCAGCCGATGCACAAATAGAATTTTGCCTGGCCTCAACAGATGAAAATGGAAATGCCACAAGTGGAATTACAAGAACCAGCACCAGCACAACTTCTTTTCCCTACAATGAAGATATGAAATATACAAGCTCAGGCGGCATTGATGCCTGGCCAACGGATCAATATTTAAATATATGGGTGTGTAATTTGGGCTCATCATTATTGGGTTATGCGCAATTTCCCGGAACCGGAAATTATGAAACCGATGGCGTTGTAATAAATTATATTGCCTTTGGAACAACAGGAACAGTTGTGGCTCCCTATCACCTGGGACGCACTGCTACACATGAAATAGGGCACTGGCTTAATCTACGCCATATTTGGGGTGATGATAGCGGAGCCTGCACCGGTACAGATTATGTTACAGATACTCCCGATCAAGCCAATTACACCTATGGTTGTCCTTCATTTCCATATACTGATGCATGCAGTACTACTTCTCCGGGAATTATGTTTATGAATTACATGGATTATGCAGATGATGATTGTGCGAATATGTTTACTTCGGGCCAGGTCAGCCGTATGTTGGCAACTTTAAATACAACAAGAGCTTCTTTACTTACTTCAAAGGGATGCTCAAGTTCTACGTCTTCAAGCTTAACCGCAGATTTTACAGCCAATACAACCGCCATATATGCCGGAGAAAGTATTACTTTTTATGATGCCTCAAGTGGATCGCCAAATCAGTGGAATTGGAGTTTTTCTAACGCACAACCCTATTCTTCAAGTTTACAAAACCCAACAGTTACCTATTATGTTGCCGGAAATTATGAAGTAAGTCTATCAGTAAGCAAAGGAAGTACCACAGATAGCATTAGCAAAACAGCCTACATAACGGTTTATCCCCAAACAACATTAAGCTGCGATACACTTTCGAATGTGGATTTAAATAATGATTCTATTACACTATATAAAAGTTCCGGAGGTTTTATTTCAGGCCATAATTCGTATGGCGATTTATCTTTTGCAGATTATTTTTATGCCTATCCTTCAGGCTCGTCAATTTCAAGCGTAATGCTGGCATTTGGCTATGCAAAATATGCATCATCTACATCTAAATTAAAAGTAAAAGTATGGGATAATACAGGTAGCAGTGGTGCTCCGGGAAATGAATTGTATTCTCAAGATGTTTTATTAAGTTCTATCTATAATGACGTGCTCAACAGTTATTATACTGTCGTAAATTTTTCAAGTCCTGTACAAATAACTACAAATTTTTATGTTGGAATAGAAATAACATATTCGGCAGGAGATACCGTTGTTTTATATACTAATACAATGTACACTGCAAGTCCGGCTACTGCATGGAATAAAAGAAGTGATAATACCTGGCATGCGTTTTCAGATCAGGATAATTGGGGCATTAATTCATCATTTCTTATTCGTCCCGTTTTATGTCAGCAAGAAATTGATGCAGATTTTACAGCCAACTCATCCACAATAAAAGCCGGAGAAACGGTAACTTTTCAAGACCTAAGTACCGGATCGCCCACATCATGGTTTTGGGCATTTAGCAATGGATCGCCTTCCGGCTCTTCCCTGCAAAATCCTTCGGTTACATTTTATAATCCGGGCGTATACAAGGTTTATTTGTGGGCAAGTAATAGCATAGGCACAGATACTGCTGTTCGGCAAATAACGGTACAGCCCAATACCGATGATGAATGTTTTGCCTTGTCGAATTATGATTTTAACAATGATCAGCCTGTTTTATATTATATGCCGGGAAGTTCAGGCTACCTATCCGGAAACAATGGATTTCTCGATCGTGCTAAAGCAGATTATTTTTATACCTACCCTTCGGGAAAAGAATTAAGCGGAGTGTATTTGTATTTTTTGCGTGCTGATTATTCTTCGGCAAGTTCAAAAATAAAAATTAAAGTGTGGGATAATTCAGGGATAGATGGAAGCCCGGGTATTGAATTGGCATCTGAAGATGTGTACATAAGTTCCATCGCAACCGATATATCAAATGGGGATTATACAGGAGTTGCTTTTTCATCTCCGGTAAATATAACTACTCCTTTTTATGTTGGCGTAGAATTGCCAACACAAGCGGGTGATACGGTAGCCTTGCTAAGCAATACAACAGCATCTGCCCATCCGGGAACAGGCTGGGAGCAATGGTATGATGAAAGCTGGCATTCTTATTCTGAAGTGTATACTTATGAATTGACGAATTTGATCGTGCCTGTTATGTGTAATTCATCTACTGTATCGGTAGCGCCTACGGCAGATTTTGCAGCCAGCTCTACGCTTATAAATGTGGGTGATACAGTTAACTTTACTGATTTATCAAGTGGCTCTCCCAACAGTTGGCAATGGAGTTTTACAGGAGCAAATACAACATCTTCTACTGTAGCCAATCCATCAGGAATCATTTACAATACCGTTGGAACCTATTCCGTAAGCCTCATTGCATCTAACTTTAATGGAAGCAATACGCTTACAAAAACAAATTATATAACGGTTGTTTCTGCCACTACAACTATTGTTTCTGCCGATTTTACATCAGATACTACAACTGTTACATCAGGCTCTACGGTTCAATTTTATGATGCTTCAAGCGGAACGCCTACTGCCTGGAAATGGAGTTTTAGTGGAGGCAGTCCTTCATCATCAACAAAACAAAATCCCAACAAAGTAACTTTTAGTACACCCGGAACCTATACTATTAGCCTTACTGCATCAAATACCAATGGATCAGATGTAGAAACCAAAGTAAATTACATTACAGTTTTACCTGGCGCCAACTATGTAGTAAATACAAATTTCCTGGCCAATTCAACAAGCATTGTTTCCGGAAATTCAATTGCATTTACTGATTTGTCATCGGGCAATCCAACCAATTGGCAATGGTCGTTTGATGGTGGTAGTCCATCTATGTCGAGCGATCAAAATCCAACAGCTATTTTATACAACACACCCGGCACCTATGCTGTAACTTTAATTGCATATAATAGTTATACATGGGATGTGGAAACTAAAACGGCATACATTACTGTAAAAGGAGATACAGTTGTTCCTGTTAACACAAATTTTAGCGCAAGTAATACAACAATTGTGTCTGGTCAATCCATTGACTTTACAGATTTATCAACAGGAGATCCTACTTCATGGGCTTGGACATTTGTAGGAGGAAGCCCATCCTCATCGAGCGATCAAAATCCATCGGGAATTAGTTACAGCACAGCCGGTAAATATGCAGTAGTTTTAACTTCGCTTAATCTAAACAGCTTTGATACCGAATCAAAAACAGAATATATTACCGTACTGGAATCGAATTTTTATTATTGCGATACGATTAGTAATGTTGATGAAGGAGCCGATGCAGAAAGTATTTTATCGCTTGGCTCCAGTGGTTATATTTCTGGAACTAATGCGTATGGAGATATGGCTAAAGCCGATGTATTTGTATTAGATACTTCAGCGGTTTTACTTTCAGGTTTAAAAATTAAATTCGGAAAAGCCAGCTATTCATCCTCTACATCAACTGTAAAAGTTTGTTTGTGGGATAATACAGGCAGCAAAGGTACGCCCGGAAATATTATTGCATCAAAAGATGTATTAATCTCAACCATTTCAAAAGATATAAGTAATCAGGCTTATACCTATGTAAATTTTTCTCCTGTTGTTTTAACAACTACCTATTATGCGGGAATACAATTACCAACTACTGCCGGTGATACAATAGCAATTATTCATAATGATGATGGAGAAACCTCTCCCGGAACAGCCTGGGAACAATGGAACAATGGCTCTTGGTATAATTATTCTTTTAGATGGGGCAGAGATATTGCGCATTATATAATGCCCATGGTTTGCAGCAATGAATACATAAATCCGATAACTGCAATTTCAGAAACACAAAATGAAAATACCATTTTAGTTTATCCAAATCCTGCATCGGATGAAATTTTTATTGAAGATGTTTCAGGAAAAAATATTACAAACATTATTTTATATGATGTGGTAGGAAAAAAAGTAAATACTATTCACTTTTTAAAAGAAAATAATTTTAGTGGAAAAATATTGCTTGGCAATCTTTCCGGTGGGGTTTATATGCTGCAGGTTCAAGATAGTTTTAACAACAGCCAAATGAAGAGAATTGTGCTGAGATAAATTAAAAAATGTCGAAAACAATTTAAAGGATTAAAGGAAATGAATATGAAAATAAAGGAATATAGCATTTTTGCTGCATCTTTATTAGCAACATCTTATGCAAAAGCACAAGGAACTATTATGTATCATGATTTTAATCCGGATAAGGAAATTAATATTGATGATACTGTATCCAAATTTTCATCATTTTATGATACCCTATCCTACAATTTAGATATTGATAATGATGGTGCGAATGATTTTAGGTTTGAGTTATTAGATAAAGGATATATTGGAACAGCCGCATGGGAGTTTGAACAAATGACATTAATGCCATTGGGCCAAAATAAAGTTTTAGGAGACACTTTAACAGCTAATTCTTTTTTTAGTAGTAATGTACCATATTATGGCGCCACCATTCTTTCATCAAATAAAACCATAAATTCATCAGCCGGTTGGTTGAATAAACTCCCTGAGCCTATAATGTTATGCGAAAGGTATTCTTTTGCTTCAACTAATTGGATAAATGGATGGAATGGGAAAATAGAAAAATATTTAGGATTTGCCATTACTAAAAATGCGGGAGATTATTACGGATGGATGAGGCTATCAGTAAATTATAGTTCGAAAAAATATTTTCAAAATAAAACTATTAAACATAATCAAATCACTATTCATGATTACGCTTATAATGATCAAGCCTATGCTCCAATAACAACAGGAGAAATGCTAACTAGTGTTAATGAAAATGAATTAGCAAAAAAAACAGAAAACTTATTTACAGTATATTCCTTTGATAAGAAAGTATACATCTACTCCAAAGACAAGAGTGCGTTTGTATCTCAAATCAGCATTGTAAATTTGTTAGGAAAAGTTGTTTATGAAACAACGACTGATAAAATTCAAACTGTATTAAACCCAATTTTAACTACCGGAATATATTTAGTGGAAATTACCACTAACAGAGGAGTTTTTCTAAAAAATGTTTTTATTAACTAATTAGGTAATAATCTAATAACTGCAATTTCAGAAACACAATATGCAAATACCATTTTAGTTTATCCAAATCCTGTATCAAATGAAATTTTTATTGAAGATGTTTCAGAAAAAATGATTACTGATGTTATGTTGTATGATGTGGTAGGAAAAAAAATAAATACGATTCACTTTTTAAAAGAAAATAATTTTAGTGGCAAAATATTGCTTGGCAATCTTTCCGGTGGGGTTTATATGTTACAGGTTCAAGATAGTTTTAACAACAGCCTAATGAAAAGAATTGTGATGAGATAAATTAAAAAATGTCGAAAACAATTTAAAGGATTAAACGAAATGAAGATGAAAATAAAGGATTATGGCATTTTACAAACTAAAAAGTGCAGTGTCAGCACTTTAATCACTGACGACAAGACAATGAAAACAAAAATACTTTTAATGATTATGCTCGCCTTATTCGGATGGAAGGCTAATGCTCAATGGACTGCCGTTAATACAGGTTTGACTAATCTTAATGTTATTCCATTAGTTGTGAGCGGAACAAATATTTTTGCAGGAACTTATGGTGGTGGTATGTTTTTATCAACCAACAATGGAAGTTCTTGGACTGCCGTTAATTCTGGCTTGACTAATCTTAATGTCTTTTCATTAGCCGTGAGTGGAACCAACATTTTTGCAGGAACTTATGGTGGTGGTATGTTTTTATCAACCAACAATGGAAGCTCTTGGACTGCGATTAATACAGGCTTGACTAATCTTAATGTCTATTCATTAGCCGTGAGTGGAACGAGTATTTTTGCGGGCACTTTGGACGGTGTATTTTTATCAAATAATAATGGAAACACTTGGACAGCGGTTAATACGGGCTTAACAAATTTTCAAGTAGTCTCATTATCCGTAAGTGGGGCAAATATTTTTGCAGGTACTAACGGAGGTGGTGCGTTTTTATCAACCAATAATGGAAGCTCTTGGACTGCGGTTAATACGGGTTTAACAAGTAGTATTGTTCGTTCATTCGCCATAAGCGGGACAAATATTTATGCAGGAACTGATGGTGGTGGTATGTTTTTATCAACCAATAATGGAAACACCTGGACAGCCATAAATACTGGTTTAACAAATGCTACTGTCTGGACATTAGCCATAAGCGGATCAAACATATTTGCAGGTACTAATGGAGGTGGTGTGTTTTTATCAACCAACAATGGAAGCTCTTGGACTGAGGTTAATACAGGCTTGCCATTAACGCCTGATGTTTGGTCACTTGTCATAAGTGGATCAAACATTTTTGCAGGAATTAATGGTGGTGGCGGAGTATTTATTAGAGCTTTAAGTGATCTTATTACAAATATTAATGAAACTATATCAACGGAAATGCTCGCACTCACAATTGGTATTTATCCCAATCCTTTCTGTACCACAGCAACAATTAAAATAAATGAAGATATAGGAATAGGGGAAATGGAGATAGTGATTTATGATTTGCTTGGAGAAGAAATTAAAAAACTACCAAATATTTCAGGAAAAGAAATCAAATTAAGTCGGGATAATTTACCAAGCGGAGTTTACTTTGTCAGGCTGTCACAAGACAATAAAACCATCTCGACTAAAAAAATAATAATCACCGACTGACATATACAGACGACAAAAAAGCACTGGGCACTAACATAAGATTAAAAAGAAATTAAAAAAAAGGGGGCATTGACCGTAAACCGAACAGTGGGGCATCTATCAAACAGTTGTGGTTATTCAAACAGTTTTGTTTCTAATTCCCCTTTTTTAAAACTTCATTAATCCCTTCTTCGTTATTGATAAAGAATGGCATAATACCAAGAATAAATTGAAAGTATTAGAGTTTATATAAGTTAAGGAATTATCCGAATTCCAAGCTCGCCATCATCTTTGGGGAGGGTTGGGGTAAGGTTTTAAAAAAATAGACATGTTACTTAATTTATATAATCTCTATTATATGAGGAAAAGTATAAGAAATATAATTTAGTATGGGGCACTCCAATACAGCAATAATATTGAAAAATTATATCCTGTTATTTTTATTTTTAAAATTTCCATTTTTTGTTTTGAGCCAGGGCAATAATCATAATACCATATACCAAAATGTTTTGAAAAGCGATAGTATAGGTTTGCAAACAATAAACAGTAATTGGGTACTTGAAACGAGAACATTTAGCGATTCGAATAGTTATATAATAACCGATACTACTCAATACAATAAAGCCGTTTGTGTAATTGAACAGTGGGCATTTGTTAAAAACAGTAAACTAGAAATTAAGAAAATAGTTCAGTATGCTGTTGCTGAAAAAAAAGTTATGTACGAAGAAGATATTTACATAAAAAGCTTGCAAAATGATTTGGTTCAAAAAATAACATTGGCATATAATTACCCAACAGCTGAATTTAAAGCCACTATTGATACTACTCTTTCTGATTTTAAACTGGCACAAAACCACCGAATACTTCGCGAAAGAATTGAAAGTGGAGTTAAACTATGTGGCACAGCTACCACACAAATGCTTTACAATGGATATAAATACACAGTCCCAATACCAATAACAGAAGCCGAAGCAAGAAAATATATTAAGAAGATGGGGGGATAAAATTATGGGACATTCCATCACAGCCATTCTATTAAAAAATGAATACGATAAAACGCTTGCTGAAGAATTTGATTTGTTTGGAATTTCACTTGAATTTAATTTAACATTATTTCATATTGACCATTATTATGCTGCTTATTGGCAAGCAAAATTAGGCACATCCGGTTATTTGGAACTTGCTACAATTAAAAACAGACTATTTCCCTCAGAAATGGTTTTAGCCGATTTAATGTGTAAAATATCAAAGTGTGAAAGACCTGAATATGCTATACTTGTAACGCATTATTTTGGAGGAGTTGGAGATCAATGCGCCAATGTGTTTTGCGGAAAACAATTGGCAAGCAAAACAGTTTCAACCATAAATCAAGCTTTGTCTTATTTGGGGGTATTAGCAAAAGAAAATTTAGATGAATTTGATACGCTTGGACTCGATAAAATTCGATCTCAACCTGTTTATCTGGGAAAATATATTGATTTGGCAGATGAGTTGGGAGTATAAAATGCAGTATTCTTCATCTCCGCTTATTTTTTTATATTCATATACTTTTTGTATTCAGAACTAAAAACGCTTATGTCGGCCTGAATGGGTGCTGCTTGTCCGTTGAATAATAAAATACCCCAGCACAATTCTGATAAATTGCTTTCAACAATTTTTCCATCATTGATTTTAAATTTTAATGACCCAATTGATTCTTTGTTAATGATAGTAGCTTTTGTTGAGTCTAAATATTTTCTTGCCACAGCAATATAAAATTGATTATCGTCTGCAACAGTATAAAAATCTTCTTCATTTATTTTTTTTAAACTATCTACTTTATGGGCGGTAGGTGAAACAATAATTGCACATGGGGTAGTAATGAAATTATCTGTTTCAATTGTTTTATTTGATTTTAATTCTATAATGGAATCTTTCAAGCTTGTTTCAGCTAAAGTTTTTTCTTCATTCGTGTTTTGAACACGATCACAACTATTAAAATTAAAAGAGATAAAAATGAGTAATGGAAGTAGTAATGAGTTCATCTGATTAATTTGTAATTTAGCCATTGATTTATTTTTCATTTCATCATAATTGTTTAAATAACAATGATAAACCATATTTTCAATTTTATCAAAATCAATTATGCTTGAATTTAGGATTGATCTTTTCGTTTTTACTATCCCAACTATCTTTTTGTAAGTATCTTAAATATCGTAAAAATGGGTTTCATCATTACATTTTTAATTCTAGTTAAAGACTATTCAATAGTGGTTTATCAAAAAATATTTTAAGGATGTTTCCCATTAAATATGCTACTACAAGTATGAATGTTAGTGCATTTTTGTTTGCAATGCTGTGAGATAAACTCCTTAAAGGCCTTTACTTGATATTGTTTCATTTTAGAGTTAATGCTAACTTTACAAAATTTATATTATATTATTCCATGAGGCCGGTTCGAATACTACCATCAAATTTCATGATATTTTTTTTGCTATACTGCTTGCTTAAGTCATCCTACTGATCATTTGAGCAAAGGGATATAAAATACAGAAACCAGAATTCATTATGCAAACTCAACTAAAATGATTCAACTCTCAGGAGAAAAACAAATAAAAAATCCTGCAAGGCTTTTCTTTATTGTAGCTAGAGAAGCAAATGTGGCAGTACTATTTAGAAGGGGTCCATCAAATTGGATACAACTAATAAAATGGAATTTAAATAAAGATTATTTTGAGTTTGGACAATGGTTTCACGGAAGAATTGATGAAAGAAAATGCGATTTGAATCCGGATGGAAGCTTGCTTGTTTATTTTGCATCAAAATATACAAAAAAACAAATGCAGTCAGCAATATCTTCTACTTGGACAGCAATAAGCAAGCCGCCCTATTTTACCGCTATTGGTTTATGGCCAAATGGTGGCACTACTTATGGCGGTGGCGGATTATTTATAGATAATCATACCTTACTATTAAACCATAGCATTATAGAACCTCATCCAAATTTTCAAGCCAAAGCAATAAAAATTATACCACATACAAATGATGTAAAAAAAGAATGCAAATCTATTTTTTCAAGCAGGCTTGATAGGGATGGTTGGAAACTAATACAAGAATTTAAAAAATTAAAAAATAAATACGGAAATGACGCATATAATAAAACCAGACAGCCTGAAATAAGGGAACGGACAGAGAAAAAATCAAAATCGATAATTTTAATGGAGCGTTCATCGAATAATGATAAATATCAAGCAAAATTTTACTTAAAACAAAACGAGAAAATTATTGAAATTCATAATGGGCAATGGGCCGACTGGGATCACAAAGGACGGCTCATTGCAGCCATTGATGGTAAATTATTTGCCAGTGATTCTAGCGACAAAAAAATTAAGCTGGAAAACTTGAAACTACTATTAGATACAAATGATCATGAACCAACATTATTAAAAGCTCCAGGTTTTGCGACTAGACTAGTCTGCCTGTTTTAAATAGCTTTAATCTATCTCCATTGTATAATTGATATACTTTAAGTTTTTCGCTTGTTATCATTACTTTAAAATTTTTTTTCATGCAATAAAATTAAAAACGCCTACATTATTTTATCAAAATCATTTACGTCTGAATTTAGGATTGATTTTCGCTTCAACTATCCCAACAATATTTTTGTAAGCATTTAAAATGTCGTGAAAATGGGTTTCATCATTGCATTTTAATTATATTATCGTAACTAAAAATGGCTACATTTCAATGATGTTTGACCAAATGATACCATTCTTCAACTCATTTTCGAGAAACGTATTATAGAGATTAAAAAGATTATGTTCGTTCTCTACTTTTACTAAATACATTCCTATTTGAATACTTATTTTATCAGAAGTTGTTATTGCTTGCCGGGCTACAAGTTTTATTTCAGTATCAATACATTTATGTGGCGCTAAGGTTAGCATAATTGGAATATTTTTTGAACACAGCCATGTGTTAAAATTCATTTTGTTGCTATTAAGGCAGTAAAATTGCAACCATGAACACGACATACTTAAATATTTTAAAGTATCATCGGTGTTATTGGTTAATGTTGTGGGTACAACTAAAAATGTTTGTTCGTCAGATTTTTCATACTTGCCTTGTTTGATTGTTAATGTATATGATTGTTGATTTTTTTCGATTTTACCAATTAGCCAAATATTATTTTGCTTACTTAAAACGGCTCCATTCATTGGCGGAAGATAGGCTTGCTTGTTTTTATTTTCAGATGGTTTGAGGCTAATATGTAACTGCTCCCCAATTTCTAACACTTCTTTTGTAAATCCAATTTGAATTGTATCTCCAAAGTAAGGCGTATAATCAGCCGTTTTATTTTGAATATGGGCGCTATAAAGATAACCCCAGCCAACAGGAAGCATTTTAAGAATGTGTATGTCTAATTCTAATATAGAATCTTTCATGCTTGTTTCAGTTAACGTTTTTTCTTCATTTATTTTTTGAACTCGATCGCAACTATTAAAAATAAAAAAGCAAAAAATGAGTGAAAAACGTGAGTACATATTTCAAGGTTTGATTTCAATTTGGGTGCCTATGGGGGTGTGCTCATATAATTCGTCAATTTCTTCGTTAGTCAAGGCTATGCAGCCTGCAGTCCAGTCTATCCATCTTTGAAATTTACCAATAAAGGCAAAACCATTTTTAAGTCCGTGTATTTTTATGCTGCCACCTGTAGGCTGTTTCATTTTTCTTGCTCTTTCAATATCTGCTTGATTTGGGTATGAAATTCCTAAGTTTTTATAGAAATCACTTTTTGAATTTTTTTCGTTGATAGTGTATTTTCCTTCGGGTGTTTTTTTGTCACCCTCGTATTCCTTTTGTCTTTTTGGATTACGGCCAAGAGAAATTTTGTAAGTTTTAATAAGTTGCCCGTTTGAATATGCCAAAAGTTGCCTTTTAGATTTTAAAACCAGTATGTTGTCAATGGTAACGGTGGCAGGAAATTTGCCTTGTGGAAAACAATAATAAGCTATGAGAACAACGAATGTCCCAATAAATAATAGTCGTAATTTTTTTAGTATTGTCATTTTTATTAAAGTAACTCCTATTTATACAATTTGCTTTTCATTAATTATTTACCCCCATCCATAATAAACTTGAAAGCATGCTTTTTTATTTTCTTTATTATAATAGAGATAAACTTTAGAAACTTTTAATTCTTTTTGGGCAGTTTCATTGCCAATTTTTTCTTTATAGAATAATATTGTCGGATTTTTTATATAGTCAAGCCCTATGGAACTATGTATTTGAAAGTCCGCATTAACATATTTATTCATGTGAATTTCATAAAAATCTTTTTGGGTAACACTGTCAAGTTCTAAGATGTTTATTAGTTGTGCTATTTGATTTTCTGAGGCATTAAATTCATGAAGAAAAATTCTATACGGGTTTACATTTTCAGTATTGGTAAGCGTTATATCAAGTTTGTGTTGGTTAAAAAAAGTTTGAATATTTTTTTGTTCGAGTCTTGTACTTAAAAAAGTATTTAAATAGCTTCTACTATACTGCGATTTATCATTAGTTTGTTTGCATGATACAACAATAAGAACCAAGTATAGTAGATATTTTATCATGTTAAATTGAAGTGTTTTTCATAATTCACGGCAAAAATATAGCTTAGTTCAGAGCATTAAAAAATCAATTTGTGTACTGTTTGTGGTGCATCTCATGCTATATTCAGTTATAACATTCAGCTATTCTTGCTTATATGAATGAGGGGCTGGGGTATAATCTGTGAAACAAGCTCTGAAACTATTTTTTACTTTGATATAAGTATACTGTACTTGATGGCATCGTCATGCTCATATTCAATTTCTTTTTTATCTCCTTGTTTTCCCGATAACAAATCGAGAACCGCATCAAGTGTTCTATTACTTCGGTATTATTGATTTTAATTACTACATCTCCTTCCATAATTCCGGATAATTTATCCGGACAATTGTAAAATTGACTCTTTATGACCACTTATGATTATCTTAATCATCAATTAGCTTTGGCTAAATCTCCAATTTTTATCATATATTTAGCCAAAGTAAATCAAATTCACTTTGGCTAAATAGTAGATTTAAAATACACATTTAGCCATAATGAAATAATTTCACTTTGGCTAAATATTTATTTTTATTATCTTTGTCAACAAATATATATTCATGATAATAGGTAGAGGAGAAGAAATAAAAATACTGAAAAGCAAGTTTGAGTCTTCTAAATCAGAGTTTATTGCTCTCTATGGAAGGCGCAGGGTTGGAAAGACATTTTTGGTAAGGAGTGTTTTTGACGGAAACTTCACGTTTCGTCTTACGGGTATGGCTCAAGTTGGTTTGCAGGATCAGCTAACCAACTTTAACGATGCTATGCAGGATCAATATCCTAATCCTGACCTTAAAAAGCCAGAGAACTGGAAGGAAGCCTTCAGACAAATTGGACATATAGTTGAAAAATCAAGACAAAAGAGAAAAATTATTTTCATTGATGAACTTCCCTGGCTCGATACAATGCACTCAGGCTTCGTTCCTGCATTGGAACATTTTTGGAACAGTTGGGCATCTGCAAGAAAAGATGTTTTACTTATCGTATGTGGGTCGGCTGCATCTTGGATGATTAATAAACTTATTAATAACAAAGGGGGGCTTCATAACAGAGTAACACAAAAAATAAGAATAGAACCCTTCACTTTAAAAGAGTGTAATGAACTGCTAATAAGCAAAAAGATTAATTTGGAGCATTATCAACTTGTTCAGTTATACATGACTTTAGGCGGCATTCCATTCTATTGGGATGCTGTGGAAAAAGGCTTTAGTGCAGTTCAGAATATTGATAAGCTTTGTTTTGCAAGAAACGGATTACTTACAAAAGAGTTTGACAATTTGTTTAAATCTCTTTTTGCCAAAGCTGAGCGACACGAAGCTGTTATATCTACACTCGCTAAAAAAAGTAAAGGTCTTACCCGTGATGAAATAAGCAGTGACAGTAAACTGGCTAATGGAGGAGGTTTAACCAGATTATTGGATGAGCTGGAAGAAAGCGGCTTTATTAGAAGATATATGCCTTTTGGTAAAAGGACTAAAAGTAGTTTATATCAACTAAGCGATTTCTTTTCTTTATTCCACATTAAATGGATGAAAGGACAAAAAACGGCTGATCAGAATCATTGGATAAAAATGATTGATAATCCTAAATACAAGGCGTGGATCGGATATGCGTTTGAGCAGGTATGCCTTGCTCACACAGAACAAATAAAAAAAGCGTTGGGAATAAATGGTGTAGGTACGGAAGAATCTGCCTGGAAAAGTACTCAATCAAAAGACGGAGCGCAAATTGATCTTGTTATTGATCGTAGAGATGGGGTTATTAATTTATGTGAAATGAAATTTTCCATTGAACAATTCAGTATTGATAAAAAATATGATACAGAACTGCGAAATAAAATTGGAACCTTTAGAGCTGAAACTCATACTAAGAAAACTTTATTTCTTACTATGATTTCTACTTTTGGTTTAAAGGAAAATTCGTATTCATTAAATGTATCGAATGATTTAAAAATGAATGTTTTATTTGAAACTATATAAAAAAAGTCCATCCTATAATTTTTTACATGATGCCAAGTTTAAAATTTTGTAATTCAAATTTATATTTTGCAATAATTTTTTTATAGTAACGTACATATTTTTTAGTGCAATATTCCCAGTGCCAAAAGACAAGAGAGTCTCCTGTAAGTTTATAAATTTTCATGGGTAAACCTATTCTTTGAAAAATCTCCCGTTTTAATATGCAGAGGTCTTTTATTGCCTTGCTGCTATCACTTAAATATGTGCAACCTCTTGCATTATTTGGTTGGCAATAATATAGGAGAAATTATTTTTGCAATGAAACCGTCATCTTTGTCATTTTCTGATCCGGATCGCACCAATAATATTGATACGTTTCGGGATTAAGCATTTTATAATAATCTAGATTGATCCTAAATATATCTCTATAAGGCATACCGATAGACTGATTGGCCGCCATGTAAACTATTTTTTTGTTCTGATTTACGGAAACAATATATACTTTATAAATAAGTTGAGCTGAATTTTTTATTGAGTTTGTAGTTTTAATGCTTAATACATTCTCGTTAATTGTTAACACAGGCTTTACCGGCATCTCCCCATAAAAAACACCGGGACCACAGCTTGAGAAAAAAGGAGAAAGTAACAGTAATAAGAATGTTTTCATGTAATTTGCTTTTCATTAATTATTTTACCCCCATTCATAATAAACTTGAAAGCATGTTTTCTTATTTTCTTTATTATAATAGAGATAAACTTTAGAAACTTTTAATTCTTTTTGGGCAGTTTCGTTGCCAATTTTTTCTTTATAGAATAATATTGCCGGATTTTTTATATAGTCAAGCCCTATGGAACTATGTATTTGAAAGTCTGCATTAACATATTTATTCATGTGAATTTCAAAAAAATCTTTTTGGGTAACACTCTCAAGTTCTAAGATGTTTATTAGTTGTGCTATTTGATTTTCTGAGGCATTAAATTCATGAAGAAAAATTCTATACGGGTTTACATTTTCAGTATTGGTAAGCGATATATCAAGTTTGTGTTGGTTAAAAAAAGTTTGAATGTTCTCGTTCTCGAGTTTTAAACTTAAATTATTGTCAAGATAGTTTTTACTGATTTGTATAGATTCATCATTAGTTTGTTTGCATGATACAACAATCAGAACCAAGTATAGTAGATATTTTATCATGTTAAATTGAATTATTCCCTTTTAATAATTTTCTCAATTCTCATCTTATCTTTTCCTTTTACAGAAAGAAAATAAATTCCATTAGGCAATTCAGCTATATCTAAAACTATTGGCGATTGACAATGAGCCATTGATAGTTGTTTTACCGATTGCCCAAGCCAGTTATAAAGTTCAAGAGAAATAGTTTCGGGATTTGTGGCAGGAAAAGAAATTGTTAGTGAAGTTGTGGCAGGATTCGGATAAATTGAAATGTCAGGTTTAATATTGTTAGAAGCAATCTCGGTAATCGTTTTTGAATAGGTAGAAATAAAATTTCCAAACAGACTTGGCGTAGAACCAACAGTAACAGAAGTAGAAACAGTATTGGTAGCCGTATTAATTACACTTATTGTATTATCATTCGAATTTACAACATATAGCATACTTCCATCGGGGCTTACACATACACCGTGTGGGCCTGCACCAACTGTTACAGTAGCTGAAACGGTATTGGAAGATGTATTTATTACACTTACTGTATTATCTCCATAATTGGCAACATACACTTTTAATCCATCGGGGCTTATTGCTATTCCACGTGAATACTTGCCAACGGAAATAGTAGCTGAAACTTTATTGGTATTTGCGTTTATTACGCTTACCGATTTACCGGCATAATTGGCAACATACACCCACAAACCATCCGGGCTAATGCATATTCCCTCCGGATAAGAGCCAACAGAAATTGTAGCCAAAACAGTATTGGTAGTAGTGTTTATCACACTTACGGTATTACTGCCTTGGTTTGCAACATATACTTTTGATCCGTCAAAGCTTACCGCTATTCCTTCGGGTTGCTTGCCTACAGTAATTGTATCCGTAACTATATTGTTAGTTGTGTTTATTACGCTTACCGTATAATCATATCTATTGGTAACATATAAGCTTAATCCATCGGGGCTCACAGCTATTCCTCTGTGTGAAGAACCCTCTGTAATTGTAGCTGAAACCGTATTGGTAGATGTATTGATTACATTCACATCATCACCCGGCCAATCCGAAACATACACTTTCGATCCATCAGGACTTACTGCTACAGCCGTAGGACCTGAGCCAACTGAAAGAGTAGATGAAACCATGTTGCTGGCAACATCAATAACAGATACGGTGTTGTCATAGTAATTGGTGATGTAGGCAGTTTGAGTAAATCCAGGCATGCAATAAAGCATAAGCGATAAAGTAAAGAGTACGGATAGAATACCGTTTTCTGTTGTTTTTATTTGGTATATGATTTTCATTAGAGATTATATAAGTTAAGAGATTATTAAAAATTCCAATCTTACCCTCTTCCTTGGGAGAGGGGCAGGGTGAGGGCTTAAAAGTTATCTGTTTTGAAGTTGGAATTTTTCCATTTCCGAACACTATGTGAAAAAATTATTTTTCTAATGTAATTTCTTTACTCCGTTCTTTGCAGATAATATTTAAAATCTATGTTTCTATGCGGTTAAAATTTTACAGTCTCAATTAAATTTTATTCTAAAAATTAGTTTATTAAAACAAGCCTTTGTTCCCAAAAGTCGGTTGCCGTTTTAACTTTAACATAGTAAACTCCTTTTGAAGAGTTTTTCAAGTCTAAATTAAAAGTGCCTCCATTTGAATTTACCAACACATCACTTTTTATTTTATCGCCAAGCGCATTATAAATTTCAATAGCTATATCTTCATTTTGTGTAAGCTCAATTTTTAAATTTACATTTCCACTTGAGGGGTTGGGAAACAACAATACGTTTGATAATACACTATGTTCATTAATTGATGTTATTGGAGAGGTAGGACATAAAATAGCAGATATATATAAGGAAACTTCCATATCCCAATTACTTGTAGAGTTAAAGTTATACCAGGTATTAGTACTGAATTTAGTCCAAGCTGTTGATGAGGCAGTTTCTCCATCATCATTTTGATAAATGGCAACGGTATCACCCGCTGCATAGCTTACTTCAAATCCTAAATAAAATGGGGCGCTTATGGTAACCGGATTAGCAAAAGTAACCAGCGTATAGGTTTGATTAGAAATATCTGTTGCAATGTCTGAAATTTTTACATTTGCCGTTGATAATACTGATCCCGGACTTCCGCTACTACCTGTATTATCCCAGGCCTTAACTGCAATTTTTTTACTGCTTGTGCTATATTCGGCCACACCAAAATACATTATGGCTCCCGATAATTGTGAGCCGGCAGAATATGAACTAAAATAATCTGCAAAAGCTTTATCGCTATATCCATTATGGCCGGTAATATAGCCACCCTTACTCGTTGAGTATATAAGCGCAGAGCTACCCGCAGGTACATTAGTAATCGTATCACAAGCTCCATTCGTTGTTGTTGTAGCAAGTACAGTTATATAAGATGATTTTGTTTCTGTATCGTTGTATGTTCCATCACTTGCATAAAGTGTTACCGCATAGGTTCCGGCTGTATTATAGGTTATAGTTGGATTTTGAGAAGTGGATGATGATGGAGTTCCTCCACTTAATGTCCACTGCCATAAAGTTGGATTACCTGAAGTAGCATCAGTAAATGTTACCGAGTTTCCTTCATAAATAGTTGTTGAGCCGGCTGAAAAATCAGCATTAATACTATCCGTTACCACATTTATACAAGCAGAAGTATCACGGCAATTATTTTGTGTTACCATTACTGCGTAATCTCCATTTGCTGTTACCGAATAACTTTGATTGCTTGCGCCTGTTATTTGCGAATAGCTATTGTTACAATCTAACCATTGATAATCGGCTCCGTTTTGATTTGCAGTAATAACAATTCCATTTAAAGTAGTAGTTATGCTTGGAATGGAATTTACCGTAACCGTAACTTCATCGGTAGTAGTGCAAGCATTTCCATCGGTAATAGTAACAACATAAGTAGTAGTTGAAGCAGGTGTAGCTGTTGGGCTGGCAATTGTTAAACTACTTAATGTACCGGAGGTATTCCATAAATAAGAAGAACCACCGCTGGCATTTAATGTAGTACTTTCACCTTGGCAAATACTAACATCAGCGCCTGCACCGGCACTTGATGAATTGCCATTGGTGCATGAAGAAGTATGCGAACCTAAATAAGAATAAGTATCCATTGCATATACGTCCCATTCTGTGGCGCCTGTTGTCCAATTGGTTTGTGTGGCCGTAACTGAACTTTTTCTAACAAGCGTATAATTTTCTGTACTTCCTGTTCCTACTGTCCATGTAGTGCTTTGTCCTATTTCACCAATCTCATCAATAATGCTTCCGTTTTTTGAAAGAGCTACTACATCGTTTCCATTAAAGTTTAAAGAGCCTGAAGATTGGTTGGCCAAGCTTAAGAGTGAGCTTGAAGCAGAGGTATGGCATATTACATAAACATCTTTAGCGGCAATACTTCCGCTTAAGGTAATGGTAGAACTTGCGGTTGTGCCACCATTGTTGTACTCTACAATTTTGTAATCAGAAAGAGTAACAGTTGCAGAAGTAGGATTGTAAATTTCCAAGGCTTTATTATTGGAACTCCCTTCTACATATTCAGAAATAAATAGTTCATTACATCCCGAAGTTGCATTTGCAGAAACTACAACTGTATCACTCGCAGAACAACCATTCATATCTGTAACGCTAATATAATAAGTGCCGGTAGAGCTTACTGTAATGGAATTAGTATTTGATCCGGTAGACCACAAATAAGTCGTAAATCCGGATGCTACCGAAAGTGTTGCAGAAGTACCATTACATAAAACAACATCCCCACCCAAATTTACCGATAGCGGATTTGAATAGACTGTAACCGTTGTTGTAGTCGAACTTCCGGTACATCCCTTAGAGTTGGTAACCGCTACAGAGTAATTACCGCTTGTTGAAACAACTATACTCTTTGAAGTTTCACCATTGCTCCATAAATAAGAAGCCCCTGAACTTGCTGTAAGTGTTACGCTATCACCTTGACAAAAAGTGGTGGCTCCACTTGCTGTAATTGTTGGGCTTGGGTTTGTATTAACCGTAACTTTTTTTTGTGCCGATGTTCCTGTACAACCATTGGCATCAATAACAGTTACCGCGTAGTTACCTGCTGAGGAAACGGTAATACTCTGTGAAATTGCATTGTTGCTCCATAAATAAGAAGTTGCAGAACTGGCAGTAAGTGTAATGGAATCTCCCTGGCATAAAGTTGTGGAACCAGATGCTGTAATAGTAGGTGTAACAGCCGATGGTTGTGATATACTAACATTAGCTGTAGTTGTATTACCTTTTGAATCTGTAACAGTAACCGTATAATTACCTCCCATAAGGCCGCTTGCAGTTTGGGTGCTTTGGGCCGGATTTGTATTCCACAAATAAGTATAAGGAGGGTTGCTGCTTCCTGCTGCTGTGGCTGTAGCTGTTCCATCACTACCTCCATTGCAGCTTACACTGGTTTGGGATATTGTTACTGAAAAAGGAGCAAAAAATTTAGTGATAAAAATATCACAACCCCCAACTTCATACAGGATGGGGTCGGTATTAGTAAGGGTGGCGGAGCCAAAGGTAATGGTTTCGTCTTTAAACGTTCCTGTTACAACAAAACTTCCGTCAGTGTGGGAAGCAACGGCATACGCAATATCATCACCGTCTTCACCTGCACTTTCAGCCCAGAGTGGATTTCCGGAGGAGTCGTATTGAGCAATGAATAATTGGGCTTCATCAAACGAAAGACTATATGCAGTGTTGTACAGGGTGGTTGAGCCAAAAACAATAGAGGAACTCAAAAAATCTCCTACAATTGTGATATTTCCCTTAGCATCACTGCAAATGGAATTTGCAAAATCATCATCAGTTCCCCCTAAACTTTTAGCCCAAAGAACATTTCCGGAAGCATCATATTTAGAAAGGAATATATCAGCATAACCGGTATTTTTCACATTAGCCAAAGTGATAGAGTCAAAACTAATTGTGAGGCTCTTAAAATAGCCCGCGCAAAGAATATTTCCATTAGCATCGGTGCAAACGGAGTTCGTGTAATCTTTATAAGTTCCCCCTGCACTTTTAGCCCAAATCACATTTCCGGATGAATCATATTTAGTAAGAAATATATCTTCGTCACCCCAACTAGCATTCATATTTGTTAAGGTGGTAGAGTCAAAGGTAATGCTGGAACTTTCAAAGTTTCCCGCCACAATAATATTTCCATTAGCATCGGTACAAACGGAATTTGCTTCATCAGTATCTGTTCCCCCTGCACTTTTAGCCCAAAGCACATTTCCGGAGGCATCGTATTTAGCAAGGAATATATCAATAGAACCGGTACTGGTAAGGGTAGTGGAGCCAAAGGTGATAGTTGGACTGACAAAAAATCCTGCTACAATAACATTTCCGCTAGCATCAGTAGAAATGGAGCAGCCACGATCAATAGAACTTCCCCCTGCACTTTTAGCCCATAGTACATTTCCGGAGGCATCGTATTTGGCAAGAAACATATCATCCTTACCAGGAGTATTATTGGTTAGTTTCGTAGATCCAATGGTGATGTAAGAGGCGGAAAAAGTTCCTGACATAAATACATTTCCGTTGACATCGCTGCAAATAGAATACGATATTTCATACGTGCTTCCTCCTACACTTTTCGCCCATAGTAGATTTCCGTAAGCATTGTATTTGGCAAGGAACGCTTCATTAGAACCTGTAGTACTCGAATTGGTTAGAACGATGCCTCCAAAATTGGTTTTGGTACTAGTAAAGTACCCTGCTACAAAGGTATTCCCATTAGCATCTGTACAAATGGAATACGGCACATCGTCACGATTTCCGCTTGCACTTACCACCCACTTATAATTCGGTTCTTGGGCAAAAGAGAATATGCTGATGAGTAGGTTAGAGAATATGCAGATAAATATAACGAACAGTTGAATGAGAGAACAAAATTTCAAGTTGTGCATGGAAGTGTTTTTTTATAATTCACCGCAAAAATAGAGTTTAGTTCAGTGTATTAAAAAATCAATTCGTGTACTATTTGTGGTGCATCTCATGCTATATTCAGTTATAACATTCGTCTATTCTTGCTTATATGAATGATGGGTTTGGGTATGATCTATTACATAAGCCCTAAAACTATTTTCTTATTTTAATATAAGTATGCTGTACTTATTTGCTTCGCCATGCTTGTATTCAATTTCTTTTTTATCTCCTTGTTTTCCCGATAACAAATCGAGAACAGCGTCAAGTGTTCTATTTTTTATTTCGGTATTATTGATTTTAATTATTACATCTCCTTCCATAATTCCGGATAATTTAGCGGGATAATTATCGATTGTTTTAGTAACAACAAGCTGATTATTTTTTAATTGAACAAGCATACCTGCTGTTCCTGCTATATCCGTCAATATTTCATTGTAAGAAGATTGTATGACATTGGGCTTGGCTTTTAAATCATTCATAATATTTTTTACATATTTGTCATAATCATTTAAAGTACCTTTGAAATTAGTAGTATAAAGCACATCAAAAATAATTCCTGCAATCGGTGCTCCCCTATTTTGAATATCCAGCATATAACTGTTTTTTATTTTCCGTAATGCTGTTGTTTTAGTCATAAGCTCGCTTTGTACTGATATCCAAAGTCCTAATGCCATAACAAATTCTTCTTCCGTTCCCTCATTATATGAGTTGTATATTCTATCGTAGCAGGCTTTATAATAACTGCTACTATCAGCAATATATTTAAGTGAGGCAATATTTTGAGGAGAAGGATTATATTGGTGTGACAGTTCATGCGGTATAAGGTAGTTTAGTTCATCTAATTTTTGAATAGAAATGCACATGGAATTATTAAGTAATGTGAATGAAATATCATTGCTTAAACAAGAAATATAAATTTTTAAGCTATCGATGTTGATTCCCAGTAAATCAGTTATCATTGGCTTCATTTTTTTATATGCGTCTATATTGAATGTTTTCGTTAAATTTTTAATAACTGAATCCAATTGTGGATGGAACTCAGTTTTCCAATAATTTGTAAAATTTTGATTTTGCAAAAATTCAAGAAATTTTAATAAGGAATTACTGTTTAATTGCAATGTTTTTATGTAGGGAAAATATGCAGCTTCGATGTTTTTTTCTGAACCCAATTGGATGAATGTGTTATTTTTTAGGAATTTAATAAGCCCATCCAGATTATTTGAATGCTCTGTTGAAAGCAGATAACATAAAGCAGTTGCCGAGTTTTTCCAAGTATTAAAACCTTCCAATGCCAATGGATTATTTTTAATCAATGGCAGCCAGTATTGCTGCACTTTTTGATATGGACCATTAAAGTTTTTATCGTCAGAAAGCACATTCAATAATAAGAGTGCATCTATTTTTTCTGATGAATGAAAAGAAATATTCATGGCAGTTGCGCTCATTGCCATTAAAATAAAACCACAAGTCCATCCTATAAATTTTTGCATAATGCCATGTTTAAATTTTTGTAATTCAAATCTATATTTTGCAATATTTTTTTATCAATTTACACTCTTTCTTCCGGCTTATAAAAATCAACTTGCCTCCAGATGGTTTTTCATCTATGAAGTATAGGAATTCTTATTATTTCTTTATGAGTAATTTGAATAGAATAAAAGTGGGGAACATCTTTCGAATTAGATGTTAAAGGTGTTCTTTTAAGTCGTGACGAACCTTCCTTAATTTTTGACGCAAATTCATCACTTAATGAACATGGTATTTATTTATCAGTATGCGATGGAGACGTTACTTCAGGTTCAATTGCAGCAGATTTTACAATCTTTTTTACACATTGGCTTGCGAGTGGATGTTTTGGTGGAGATGGTTGGTATCTCGTGTGGAAGTTTTAATGTAGTATTAATGGATGTACCTTTGTTTCACCATTTGTAGTAGTGATTTTAATGAAATACAATCCTTTTTTATATACACTTACATTTATAGTAAGGCTGTTTTGCTCTATTTGCTCTTCGTGTACAATTTTTCCTACCACATCTAAAATTTGAAGTTGACATTGTTTGTTTTCCGGATCAGATAAGTTAATTGTAAATTTATCCCGGCAGGGATTTGGGTATAGCTCAAATAAATTAGTATAACCATCGGTTTCAGGAATTGCTGCAAAGATTTGGGGATCCACTATTATACTATCAGTATATTCGCAATTGGAAGATGTATCTTTTACTGCGACATAATACATTGTTTTACTTACTCCATTTACATAAGGATTAGCTATCGTAGAAGAAGATAAATTTGTAGAAGGCATCCAATTATATGAATAGACATGCCCACTCATTTGTCCTGTTACAAATAATTGCACCGTATCTCCTATTTCATAAGTGCTTACTGAGATGTATACAGATAGATTTGCTATTTGATCTGCTGAGTTGTTTTGAATAAAATAAATTTCCCCAAAACTATTACCAATAAATAAATCTTTATCCCCATCGCTGTCAATATCTACAAATGTTGGTACACTATTATATTTCTGTTTAACCGCATCAAATGGATTGCCGACTCCACTTTGTAAACTAAATACAGAATTGGTGGAAATGCCGGTATTTTCATAATAATATATCGGCCCTTCTTCTTCACCAATAAAAGCATCCTGGTCTCCATCATTATCTATATCAAAAAATGTTGGCGAACTATCTGTACCCACATCAACCCCATCAAATGGATTACTGCTTGCTGTTTGCAAACTAAATACAGGATTGGTAGTAGTGCCGACATTTTTATAGTAATTAATATTTCCGGTTTTTTCCCCAATAAAAGCATCTGGATCACCATCATTGTCAATATCTACAAAAGTTGGTTTGCTGTTAACTCCCACATCAATCACATCAAATGGATTACTGCTTCCGCTTTGCAAACTAAATACAGAATTAGCAGAAGTGCCAGTATTTTTATAATAATTAATAGTTCCATCACCTTCTCCAATAAAAGCATCCTGATCTCCATCATTATCAATGTCCACAAAATTTGGTGTACTACTCTCTCCAACATTTATTCCATCAAAAGGATTATCGGTTCCGGCCTGTAAACTAAATATAGCATTGCTTAGTGTTCCGATATTTTTATAATATTCAATATTCGCTGCGTATTCCCCAATAAAAGCATCCTGGTCACCATCATTATCTATATCTACAAAAGTTGGCGTACTACTAGTACCCACTATAACTCCATCAAATGGATTATTGCTTCCAGTCTGCAAACTAAATGTTGCATTGCTTGATGTCCCGGTATTTTTATAATGATAAACTTGCCCCCCAATATCTCCAATATAAGCATCCTGATCCCCATCATTATCTATGTCTACAAAAGTTAGTGCAATATCATTTATCAAGTAATTATATGCCCCATCAAGTGGATTGTTGCTTCCGGTCTGTAAACTAAATGCTGCATTGACTAGTGTTCCGGTATTTTTATAATAATAAATTTTTCCGCTATACTCCCCAATAAAAGCATCCAGGTCTCCATCATTGTCTACGTCTACAAAAGTTGGTGTACTATAATTTCCAACATAAACTCCATCGAATAGATTATCACTTCCCGTCTGCAAACTAAATTCTGCATTGGTAGAAGTGCCGATATTTTTATAGTAATTAATTTTTCCACTGGCTTCCCCAATAAAAGCATCCTCATCCCCATCATTGTCAATATCTACAAAATTTGGTGAACTATACCATCCCACATCAACCCCATCAAATGGATTGTTGCTTCCCACTTGCATCCTAAATACAGGAATGGTATTATCCCCTGTATTTTTGTAATAATTAACGATCCCGTATTCTTCTCCGATAAAAGCATCCTGATCCCCGTCATTGTCAATATCTATAAAGATCAGTTTCAAATTATTACCATTAACTATATTTGATAATACAGAATCTTCAATAATAAATTCGCATTGACCATAGCTTTTATAAAGGAAAGTAAATAGTAAGCAAAAAAGTAAAAATGTAATTCTCATGAAGATTTTTTTGTTTGAAATATTTTATTCATTATTAAATGCCATTTTGTTAGGCAACAAAATTAAAGCATCATTACAATTTTATCAAAATCAATTTAGTGTTAAATGAGGCTTCATCTATAGCGTTTAGCGGTATTTATTATTTCTGTATGAGTAATTTGAATAGAACAAAAGTGGGGAACATCTTCTGAACTTCACATTAAGAGCCTATTTAAATTTTATAAAAAATCTGTTTTTAAGCCTTTTTGAGGCTTCGACTATGCTCAGCCTGACTTCGTGCGTATGTCACACTGAGGAAAGTCGAAGTGTGAGCGCGTGCCTGATTTAAGAAAATATAAAATTTAAACAGGCTCTAATACTAAAATAATATTTTTCAAAAAACAATATTATTTTTCTACAAACCTTTCCCACTTGCCATGATCCTAGCATAATGAAACATACTGCTTTATAATTTTATTTTGATGGAGATAAACCACAATAAGCGCTTTATTTGAATTTGCAAACTGTAACAAAAGAAAATAATTTTGCAGCGTAATTTTTTTATACAAAAAATGGAGGTCGAAAACCACAGTTAAATTTTAAGCAAATGAAAAATATTTTAATGATTTTTACTTTTCTGATTTTTACAACTATTCATGTTAGTTACTCTCAAACCAAACAAGAGTATCAATTAAGCAAGTTGGTACAGCTATCTGATATCAAAGAAGCCTCCATGCCAAATAAAATAAATATTTTTAATGCTGAAGAAAAAATATCCAAAAATCATTCTCCGCTAAAAGTAGTATCATCTACCGCCTTACTTGACAGTACAAATTATTGGAATTTGGATAATACTCAAAATTGGAAAATTTATTTAAAATTTAGTTATGGATATGATTCAAATAACAATAAAACATATTTCTTAAGCCAATCTTGGAACGGCAGCAGTTGGGATAACTATTCTCAGAATCTTTATACCTATGATTCAAACAATAATTTAATATCTGACCTATCCCAAACCTGGAATGGTAGCAATTGGAATAATACTTATCAGTCTCTCTATACCTACGATTCAAACAATAATCAAACATCGGTAATACTCCAATCATGGAACGGTAGCAGTTGGGATAATTATTCTCAGGATATTTACACCTACGATACAAATAATAATTTAACTGACCATTCATCCCAAAATTGGAATGGTAGCAGTTGGGATTATACAACCCGGTATCTTTGTGCTTACGATTCAAATAAAAATTTAACATATGTCCTATCCCAAAATTGGAATGGCAGCAGTTGGGATAATGCCTCTCAAGATTCTTTGAACTATGATTCAAACAATAATATAATAACTAAATTATATCAATCATGGAACGGAAGCAGTTGGGATAACTCCTTGCAGGTTCTTTATATGTATGATTCAAACAATAATAACACAAGTAGTGCATCCAAGATGTGGGGTGGGAGCAGTTGGAGTAATTACTGGAAAAATTTTTATACCTATGATTCTAATAATAATTTAACATCTATGAAATTGACGAATTGGAATGGCAGCAGTTGGTACAATGGCTCTCAAGCACTTTATACGTACGATTCAAATAATAATTTTACAACTGGCACCGTTCAGATATGGAGCGGTAGTAGTTGGAATAATTACGGTAAATCTCTCTATACATACAATTCAAACAATAATTTTACAAGCTTCGTATCTCAAAATTGGAATGGTAGCAGTTGGGATAATACAGATTCTTGTTACAATTATTATGGTGAACATTTAAACACAAACATAAAAGATTTGTATAAATCTGGGATTAATGTTAGTATTTCCCCTAATCCTGCTCAAAACCAATGTATCATTAATTGTATTACAGAAAATAATGTGAATGTAATATTAAAAATGTATGATGAGAGTGGCAAACTATTGTTATTTCAAACAACTAAGGTATCAGGTACATATTACCAAAACAAAATTGATTTGATGGCTTATGTAAAAGGCATATATACAATCAATCTGCAAATTGGAGACAATCAAATTTCCAAATTAATTGTTGTTGAATAATAATAAAACTTTTGTTACGACTTTTTATCCTATATAGCTTCTTATCTGAATTTTTATTTTGCAGCTGCAAAAATAATTCAAAAATTGAACCGGCAATGCTAATGGGTAATTTTTATAGTTATCAATCTATATCAGATTTTGAAAAGGAAATCAGATATAGCTGCGATACAATTACAATACTTGAAAATTCAAAATTAGCTGATGATGATAAAAGGCCTCCGTTTACTATTTATACCATTTCAATTCCTCATTTCAAACATTTAGGATGTGGAGGAGAATTGCATGCTTCATTTTTCAATAATCGACTTCAGTTACTTTCATTTCGGCCTGAACATCTAGAAGAAGAAAAGTACTTTAAAAATATAAACAAGGAATTAAACATGAATTTAACATACGAGAAACAAATACTATTTGATCACGTACGAATTTTTAAGTGGGCGAGCTTAAATTTTAGCGCTATTGATTGGATAGATATGCGACTTCAAAAAGAACAAAACGATTGGATTGAAAAATATTCTTAAATTTTAATAAAAATGACGCTGATTCAATTTATTTCACTATCCATTTATTTACTGTTTTTAAATCCATTCTTTACGTATAAACCGGCTGAAATTTGTGGAGTTTATTATTATCAAATTAATTTAAAAATGAAAATTGGTGGTTGCCAAAGTACAAGAATTGATATTACTATAAATAAAGATAAAAGCTATAGTAAAGAAATCAAAACGAACTATGAACATTCAATCAGTAAAGGAAAATGGTTTATGGATAACGATTCTCTTACTTTAAGTCCTAACACCAACGAAGTTCTTACTACAAGCCCCAATGCAAAAAAGGCCATAAGCCCCGAAACATTTTATGTTGGCGAATATTTTTTGATAAATACACAAGGGGAAAAGTTTTATAAAATTTAGGCTGAATGAAATTTAAAATCTCCTTACATTATATGGAACAATAACAGATAATAATTCGATATAACATAAATTAGGTAAGTTAATTTTTTCTCAAAAAAATATTTTTCAGAAACAGATTCCCATCTGCAATGATCCTAAAATAATGAAACATACTGTTTTATAATTTTAATTTGATGGAGATAAACCACATAAACCTCATTATTTGATTTTGCAAACTGTTGTAATAAGAAATAATTTTGCGGAGGAAATTAATTAACACTTTAAACAAATTATTATGAAAACAGCTAGTGAAATGACAAATCAATTTTTAAAACGGTTTCATGATTTGCACGATTATTTAAAAACCGAAAAAGATATAATTATTCAGAATTTTAAAACTTCCGATCCCGTTTCTCATGAGGAAATTGAAGAAGTAGAACAAAAATTAAAAATGAAATTACCTGAAGACTTTCTTGCTTATTTTAAGGAATCAAATGGATATGAATTACAATACAAATTTAAAGCATTTGAAAGCGAGGAAGAAGGATACTTTAAACAATACTTTTTAGGCGCTATTCGCATACCCTCTTTAAAAGAAATAATGGATTATAAAATATCTTGTGATAGCGAGCCCGGAGATTATGATATTGAAACTTTAGGAGGGCATGATGATTATGAGTTAAGGCAAAATATGTATTGTTTTGATCGTTTTAACGAATGGCACGATTCGGGGAGATATACGGCAGTATATTATCATTCTAAAGAGAATCTACTATTGATATCAAAAAGTTATGATGCATGTATCACAGATTCACACCCTATTACAGTAGCTAGTTATTTTGAATTGTGCTTAGCAACTGCTGGATTAACAACTCGTTTACATATGTTGTCTCGAGGCAGTGATGGCAATTATAAAATCATTGATTTTTCTCAAAAAAACTATGAAGCACTTTACCCATGGAGTAAAACACTTACCTGTGCTAGAAAAAAAATAGTATCGCCAGAATTTTATGAGCTTACATCCCAAGCTACAGAAGCTTATGGATACGATTTTCGATATATGAAAGTAGAAAATAGTTTATTATGTTAGAATCATATTTCGTTAACCACAATCAATTTTATTAACTACTTAAATCAATTCAATTATGAGAAATCTCAAGTATGCTGCTGTGGCTATTTTTGCTGCAACTGTTTTAAATTCATGTTCCGAACAAACACCGGCAAAATTGGTAGAAGGAAAATGGAAGTTCGACAATTTGGAAACCGCATCAGCCTCTGCAGCTGATAAGGAATTTCTAAAAGCCGTTGTTGAAGAAATGAAAAAATCAACTTCATGTGATTATAACAGCAATGGGGAAGTTGTGCGTTCTACCATGTCTATTGGCGGAGATCCAAAAGTTGAGAAGGGTACATGGAAATTAAGTGAAGATGGAAAAAAACTCACTACCGTACTTCAGGGAAAAGAAGAGGTAGGAGATGTTGTGGAACTAAACGAAAACAAATTTACCGTAAAAAGTAAGGATGAAACAGGAAATTTTACAACATTCTATTATGTGAAATAATTTTTTTTTATAAAAGTTAGATTGGTTAAACAATAAGAGGAAGAGACGGTATAGTCTTTTCCTTTTAATAATAAATACAAAAAATATAATCCTATGAACACAAAGCAATATTACATAAAAATTATCTTCATCATTTCATTTCTAATTTCATTTTCAATTGCAAATCTCTATGCACAAGTAAGCATGAAAAAAGGGAAAGTATATAATTCGGAAAAAGAATTTTGCCTGTATAAAGAACAAAAAATAGATAAATGGACAAACTATTATGAATTTACTCGAATTGATAAAGTACAACTATTTAATGTAATAACAACAGCTTACTCAGGAATGAAGAGTTTTAGAATTACCTTCTCCTCTATCGATACTTATTTTGAAGTAAATTATGGCAATGCAAGTATTGAAGATATTATTACCTCTTATATTAATAATAAAATTATCGGAGAGGATTTATCATTAAATAAAAAAGCCCTTGAAGTTTATGCTCAAACCAAAGGCATCTATTTACAATCCTTGTCAAAACTTTCTACCCTAAAAACTTCAGCAAATGCAGAAACCTATACTACTTCTTTCTCTTCTTCCGGAACAAATACACAAAATACAACAACGTCTTCAGCACCTACATCGGTTAGTTTTTCTCTTTCAAATACCTCCGCTGAAAATGTAAGAATATTTATAGGAGACACACCAAAGTATGGGAGCGGAACAACAGGAAATGTAAGTGGTAATTCAGTAGAAAGAAGAACAGCCAAAGTAGGAGATCAAATATGTATAGTAGATGCATCTGATAATCCAATTGCATGCATTACGGTTTCTCAATCAATGGGAGATGTAGTAATTAATAAGAGTGGAACCGGATTTGGGTACTAATGGATATAATGAAATTAGTATTCATATTATTTTTACCCTTATCAATATTTTCACAGCCAGGCCTAATAGGTTTTGTTTTACAATGTATTACTCGGAGGGAAAATAACTTGCATTAGGAGAAGATATTGAGGAATATTCCATTGGTAAAGTAGAGAAGAAGTCAGCATGCCTATTTCAATCACGTAAATTTGATACTAACAAAATAAAATAGAAAAAATGAATTTACTTAGTCAATTCAAAGAATTAATTGTAAAAAATAATTCAATCCTAAAAACAATTTTCTCAACCCCTTCCGTTTCTACTTTTGGGAAATTGCAACAACATTCCCAGATAACATTAAAAGACGGAAAAGTGTATCATGAAAATAATTTATTTTGTTTGTTTAAAGAACAAAAAATAGATAAATGGACAATCTATTATGAATTTACTCGAAATGATAAAGTACAACTATTTAATGTAATAAAAACTGTTGACTTTGAAATTAAAAGCTTCAGAATTACCTTCCCTTCTATTGATACTTATTTTGACGTAAATTATGGTAATTTAAGCATAGAGGAGATTCTTATTTCATACATAAATAATAAAATTATAGAAGCCGATTTAAAGGTAAACAAAAGTGCGCTTGAAGCTTATGCCGAAACCAGAGAAATACGTTTACGATCAATTTTGAAACTTACTACCTTGAAAGTTTCAGCAAATGCAACTACTTATACACCCGCCATTTCTTCCGGAACAAATACACACAATACAACTACTTCATCAGCTCTTGGATCGGTTAGTTTTTCTCTTACAAATACCTCCGGTGAAAATGTAAGAATATTTATAGGAGACACGCCAAAGTATGGGAGTGGAACAACAGGAATTGTAAGTGGTAATTCAGTAGAAAGAAGAACAGCAAAAGTAGGTAATCAAATATGTATATTAGATGCATCTGATAATCCTATTTCATGCTTTACAGTTACTGAATTAATGGGAGAAGTGGTGATTAATAAAAGTGGAACAGACTTTGGATATTAATTGACAGGATGAAATTAGTTTTGGTATTATTGTTAACCCAATCTCTATTTGCGCAGCCAGGCCCAAATTGGTTTTGCTTTATAATGTATAACTCGGAGGGAAAACAACTTGTCTTAGGAGAAGATATTGAGGTGTATTCCATTTGTGAAGCAGAAAAGTCAGCAGCTTTTTACATGATTATAAAAAGTGAAAACAATTCTTTTGAAAAAAAATATAGTTGCTGCAATATTATTGAAGGCTTAAACAGTAAAATTGTGTTTATTTATGGTTTGGATACAATGAATATCTTTTTTCAAAAATATAGTGCAACTAAGTTGTATGCCGATTCCCTGGTATTTAAAAAAGGGCAATATGCTATAAAATATGCTAGTGACAATTGTATAAAAAAAAGCAAACAAAGAAATGAAAGAATTATAATTAAAAACGAAGATTTATTGTCACATCAGTCAATTGACGAAACCACTGCAAGCTATACTATGAATGAGCTTACAGCATTTGCCCTAGCAAACAAAACAGCGCTTGCAGATAGTGCAGGAGAAAAAATGGTAAAATATAATTTTAGGTATGAATCAACGAATTACAATGGACAATGTAAGCTTCCTAAAGATATTTCGGCTCACAATGTAGAATACAATTTATACAACATTGTGATTGAATTTGAAAAGAAAGATCCGGATAAAATTGTAGATGTTCGGTTTTATCCTAAAGGATATTAGTACAATTTCATCAGTATGGATTAATTTTATTCACCCATGCTTTTCTCAAGAGTATTTGTCTCCACTTAAAAGTTTACTGTAAAGCTGATTAAGAAAAGTAATGGTAATAGTGCGGCTAAAGCAAGTATTGTCAATATTGATTTGAATTCTTTGGGTAAATAATTTTTTACAAATTGATATCCTGAAAATAGTATTCCCATATAGATTATAACGCCAACAAAAAATGCCCAATCGGTATGCATATACATACCCACTCCCACATCAGAATAGTTTTTCCCTCGTAAATAATAGCTTGCAAAAACAGATATGCCGGCTGCTATTACAATTATAAGAGCAGCACTAATTGTTGAAAGAAAAATATTTTTCATATCATAGTTTACAACCAATTTTTCAGCAAAGTTAAAGTGCTTGATATTTATAGCAAATGTATTGGAATACTAAATTGGGTTCAACTTTATTATATCTGATTTTTGGGGTTTATCTCGATCTATAAACTAATGCAGGATATTGTAATTGAGCCTATTTAGCGCTTGCTGAAACAGAAACAAGATTGCTGTAAATGATTTTTTCGTTGAAAATAATATTAAGCCTGAAGTGTAAATATATTTCTCTCTCATACAAACTATAATTGTAGCTAGCAAAAAAACTTTTCTATAGATATATCCTTTAAAATACAATGCTATCACAATGAATAGTATTGCTGTATGATTTTTTCATGTATTAGATAAACCACAAAAACTATAAAAATTGATTTTGCTACTTATCGTTGTATCATTTAATTTTGCACCACGCTAAAATTAGCGAGTAATATTTTAACCCTAATTTTTTTAGTAAATGAAAACTATTTTAATGATTTTGACTTTTCCCACTTTTACAATTGTGAATGTTTGTTATGCTCAAACCAAACAAGAAAATCAATTAAGCAAGTTGGTACAGCTATCTGATAACAAAGAAGTTTTCATGTCAAATAAAATAAATATTTTTAATGCGGAAGAAAAAATATCTGGAAATAATTCTGCCCTAAATGTAGCATCATCTAGCGACTTGCTTGACAGCATATATAACTGGCACTTGGATAATACCAATAATTGGGAATTATATGGTAAATATTTTTATGGTTATGGTTCAAATAACAATAAAACATTTTTCTTAGTCAAATTTTGGACCGGCAGCAGTTGGGGAAATTGTTATCAAAATTTTAACACCTACGATTCAAACAATAATTTAACAACAGACTTACACCAAATATGGAATGGAAACGATTGGGATAATAACGCTCAAGATTTTTATTCCTACGATTCAAGTAATAATTTAATATCTGATATATATCAATTATGGAACGGCAGCAGTTGGTATAATTATTCTCAGAAACTTTGCACCAACGATTCAAACAATAATTTAACAACATGTTTATCCCAATCTTGGAATGGAAACGGTTGGGATAATAGTGCTCAAGATTTTTATACCTACGATTCAAATAATAATTTAACATCTAACATATACCAAAATTGGAACGGCAGCAGTTGGGATAATCACTCTCGGTATCTTTATACGTACGATTCAAATAATAATAAAACCTGTTATAAATACCAACCATGGGTAGGGAGCAGTTGGAGAAATTGCACCCGAAATCTTTATACCTACGATTCAAACAATAATTTAACATCTGACCTTTACCAATATTGGAATGGCAGCAGTTGGGATAATGATTATCAGCATCTTTATACCTACGATACAAACAATAATTTAACATCTGGCCTTTACCAACATTGGAATGGCAGCAGTTGGGATAATGATTATCAGGGTCTTTGTACCTACGATTCAAATAATAATTTAACAATTAACCTAACACAATATTGGGAAATTAACAGTTGGGCAGATGACTTTCGGTACCTTAATAGCTACGATTTAAACAATAATTTAACAAGTGAATTAAGACAAGCTTGGAATGGTAACAATTGGGATAATACAGATTCCAGTTACAGATATTATAGTGCTTATTTAAGTGCAGGCATAAAAAACTTGTATAAATCGGAAATTAAAGTTAGTATTTTCCCTAATCCTGCTCAAGAACAATGTATCATTAACTGTATTACAGAAAATAATGTGAATGTAATATTAAGAATGTATGATGTAAGTGGTAACCTATTATTATTTCAAACATCTAAAGTATCAGGCACATATTACCAAAATAAAATTGATTTGTCGGCCTATGCAAAAGGCATATATACAATCAATCTGCAAATTGGAGATAATCAAATTTCCAAAAAAATTGTTATTGAAAAATAAGTGAATTTTTGTTGTTGTACTTCCTACATGTTATTAGGAAAATCTAATAAATAATAAACATGAAAAATCTAACTAAATTTTTTGCTTGTGCAATTTTATTTGCAACATTATTACAATCATGCGGATCGGCCGATACTAACACTTCATCAAACGCAGATGGTCAGGTATCAGCCGAAGCTTCAGTTCAAAATGATACCCATTACAAAACCGCTGATCTGGTAGATCTTGATCTAAGCGCTAACGGTATACCTGTGGTTATAAAAGCACCTAAAGGTTCAAAAGTATTAAAGTATGATGTTGATGGCAGTATTTCTGTTTACGGGGGAAAATTTTTTAAAGTAAATTTTAAACAGATAGATGGAGCACTTGCTGATAACATGAGCATGTACAAGTCAATGAAAACAGATAAAGAAATGAATCCAAGTTTTGAAAAATTAGAGACTGAAGAAGCAAATGGTTTTATGGCGAAAAACACCAGCGGATACCTTTCTTTTATTTATGGATTAGAGGCCGGTGGAAAATCTGTGGTAATAACTGAAGGCATGCCATATGATATTTCACCTGATCAATTTACCGATTACCCTAATGATGATATAAAACTTATGTGGGAAGCTGCCAAAAGTGCAAAAGTCAAATAGAAATAAAGGTCGAAATTTCCAACCAATATTCAAGGTGCACTTATTTCAGAGCATACGTATAATAATTCAGTCAAAGATTTTTTTTAGAGGTGAATGACTACGATAATGGCCTGTATTTTTTACAGCTAAACAATGGATAAAATTTGATATCCAGGGCTTTTGTTGTTGCAAGATAATTTTATACAAACAATATTTATTTATTATGAAGTAAACAAGCAAATTCAATTCTATGAACACAAAGCAATATTACATAAAAATTATTTTTATCATTTCATTTCTAATTTCATTTTCAGTTGCAAATATTTATGCACAGGTAAGCATAAAAAAAGGGAAAGTGTATAATGCGGAAAAAGAATTTTGCCTGTACAATGAACAAAAAATTGATAAAATAACTACCTACTATGAGTTTAGCCGTGAAGATAAAACGCAAGTGTTTGATGCAATAAAAACAGCTTACTTTGGAATGAAAAGTTTTAGAATTACTTTCTCTTCTATTGATACTTATTTTGAAGTAAATTATGGCAATGCAAGTATTGAAGAGATTGTTACTTCATACATAAATAATAAAATTATTGAAGCAGATTTAAAGGTGAATAAAAGCGCATTGGAATCATACGCAAAAACGAGAGGCATATATTTACAATCCTTGTCAAAACTTGCTACCCTAAAAACTCCAGATAACGCAGTAACATATACTCCTTCCTCTTATTCCGGAGCAAATACACAAAATACAAGTACTTCTCCGACTCCTATATCAGTTAGTTTTTCTCTTACAAATACCTCCGCTGAAAATGTAAGAATATTTATAGGCGATACCCCAAAGTATGGGAGTGGAACTACAGGAAATGTAAGTGGTAATTCCGTAGAAAGAAGAACAGCAAAAGTAGGAGATCAAATATGTATAGTGGATGCATCAGATAATCCAATTTCATGTACTACCGTTTCTCAATCAATGGGAGATGTAGTAATTAATAAGAGTGGAACCGGATTTGGGTACTAAATTGATACGATGAAATTAGTAAGTAGATGAAATTTATAAATAACAATTGGGTTCTTGAAAAGAGAAAATCAACTCTTTGGTTGATTTTTTTTTATCAAATAGCATATTAATATACTGATCGTAAAAGTAGATGAAATAGCGAAAATGAAAAAACTTATTATAGAAAAACCTATCGTGTACAATGCCAAACCCGGAATTAGTATACTATTTACGATTCCATAAACTAACCAAACCGAAAAATTGATACAATAGGAATGTTTCAATGCGACCAGTAACAATGGGTCTCCTTTCGATAGATTTCTAACAATGTTTTTTCCTGAAATTCATAAAGTAATTAATAATGAAATAAGAAGTGCAATAATTCCATATAAGCCAGACCAAATATAAATATATGCCTCTTCACATAATAAAAATGAGATGTCATTACATAGAATAAACGAAACACAGACCAAAAAAATGAATAGGAAAAAAAAGTAAATTGGAAATCCTATTAAAATGGAAATCCATGCGCCATATCGTACTTGTTTAACTAACTCATCGTTCATAAACTTTTATTATGCTAAAGATTGTCAACTTATAGGTTTGTTCAACCAATAAGTTAGTTTTTCAAAAACGTTTCTGCAAATGAATGAAAAATATAGGAATAAATTAAAAATAACTTATTTTAAATGAAATTATTTCCATCCTCATACATGTTTGTTACGGTCATTATTTTTACCATTTTATTTTTAACCCAATCTCTATTTGCGCAACCCGGCCCTAATAGGTTTTGTTTTTTAATATATGATTCAGCAGGAAAACAACTTGCCTTAGGAGAAGATATTGAGGTGTATTCCATTGGTGAAGCAGAGAACAAGTCAGCAGCTTTTTACATGATTATAAAAAGTGAAAACAATACTTTTGAAAAAAAGTATATTTGTTGCGATATTATTGAAGGTTTAAAAAGTAAAATAGAGATTATTTATGATGGAGATACAATGAATATTATTTTTCGAAAATATAGTGCAACTAAGTTGTATGCCGATTCCCTGCTATTTAAAAAAGGTCGATATGATATAAATTATGAAAGCGACAATTGTATAAAAAAAAGCAAACAAAGAAATGAAAGAATTATAATTAAAAACGAAGATTTATTGTCACAACAGTCAATTGACGAAACCACTGCAAGCTATACTATGAATGAGCTTACCGCATTTGATATAGCAAACAATATATCGCTTGCAGATAGTGCAGGAGAAAAAATAGTAAAATTTAATTTTACGTATGAATCCACTAATTACAATGGGCAATGTAAGCTTCCTAAAGATATTTCGGCTCACAATGTAGAATACAATTTATACAACATTGTGATTGAATTTGAAAAGAAAAATCCGGATAAAATTGTGGATGTTCGGTTTTATCCTAAGGGATATTAATATTCATCTCATTAGCCCTTCCGGATTAATTTTATTCACCCATGCTTTTCTCAAAACAATTTGTACACGCTTAAAAGCTTACTGTAAAGCTGACTAAACAAAGCAATGGTACTAATGTGGCTAAGGCAAGTATTATCAATATTGATTTGAATTCTTTGGGTAAATAATTTTTTACAAATTGATATCCTGAAAATAGTATTCCCATATAGATTATAACGCCAACAAAAAATGCCCAATCGGAATGCATATACATACCCACTCCCAAATCTGAGTAGTTTTTCCCTCGTAAATAATAGCTTGCAAAAACAGATATGCCGGCTGCTATTACAATTATAAGAGCAGCACTAATTGTTGAAAATAAAATATTTTTCATATCATAGTTTACAACCAATTTTTCAGCAAAGTTAAAGTGCTTTTCCTTGTATAACAAAATCAATTTATATCCAAATGGTCTTCATCTATAAAGTATAAAGATTCTTATTATTTCATTATAATTAATTTGTATAGTGCGGTAATACAAACGAGTGTTTTAATAAATTAACTTTGAGTGCCATTCCCAAATTGGTTCATCGATTATTACTGAACGATAATTTTTTCGGTATACATTTTATCTCCATCATAAATTTCTACAAAATAGATTCCTTTGGGAGAATTAGTAATATCTATATCTTTTGAGGTTTGCTGTAAAACTTTTTCTCCCATTATATTGTAAATTTCAATTCGGTTGTATGCTATCCCGTTTGATTCAATACTAAATTTTCCTGTAGATGGATTTGGATATATTTTTAATGCGTTTGCCAAATTAATATCATTTATGCTTGTAGTTAAAACTACCGTAGGTATCGTAAGATAATTAAAGTTAGAGGCTTTATTATTTGTAGGATTATATTCACAATCCAATACCGGATAACCTATCGTTTTTGCCCACCATCTTAATTTATATTGCGTAACTGTTCCATACTGCCAAGGATACCATCCGGTACCTTGTACGTAGGCATAGTCGGTATCTACTTGTACTTCCTGCACTTTTTGTCGCAACACATCAAAAGTTCCGGCTGGGGTTGTTAGTGTTCCATAACCATCAATTTCGCTGTTTATTTGAAATGTGCGTTTGGTTTTCATTGAATCTATAAAAAATGTATACGTAATATTATTGTATACAAAAGTTTCGTTTTGGCCATAATAAATACTTGCTGTTGCCACACTGGTATCGGCAAAACCGGTTTGATACGTTGAAGGAAAAGTTAACAATGTTTGGCTTGGTGTCATTGTTACATTTAATGCGACTCCTAAACCAAGCACATCACCAACAATGCCATCTATAGATAAATCAGTGGCTGTTTTTTCGAAATAAACAGAATATTGACTAAGCGGTGTAGCGGCACATAAATTTGATTGGGGATACATATTTCCATTAGAAGTTGCAGAAGGAGATACGAATTCAACCGGATCCACTTTATCTGATGTAAGCTGAGAGAGGTCCCAACTAATGTTTGCTCCATACTTTACAGCTTCATCGTTTGAATATTTGCTAACAGCAGTATCGCTAATAATTTGGCCTTGCTGGCTTAGCTGAATAATGTCTGCTTCGTTAATAACTACAGCATTTTGAGAACTTACATTTAATGCAGCTAACATTACAGTTGCCATTACTAATGAAGGCCGTAAATTTGTTTTCATGTTATATAAATTTTAAAGGTTTACCAAAAATATTTTCTTGAGATTTATAGCAAATGTATTGGAATACTAAATTGGGTTCAACTTTATTTTATGCGCTTATTGGGGTTTATCTCGAGCAATAAACTAATGCAGGTTATTGTAATTGAGCCTATTTAACGCTTTCCGAAAAAGAAACAAGACGGCCGGATCACATCAATAATAATTTAATTATCCTCCGCACTTACATTCTTTATGCTCACAGTCAATATGGAGGTTTTGCGGTGGATTTTTAAATTCTTCAATTCTTTTCATTAGCCTATTTTTTTCTTCTTCGGTTAACTTTATATATGCCAATATTTTATTTATTTCCGCAATAATTTTTTGACTATTGTAATTATACCAACCCGAACCTACAATGTCAGATAAGATATCTTGCTTAATTTTATTAAGCTCCATTTCAAATTCCTTATTAGAAGAGAGAGTTGTTTGTATTTTTATTAAGATATTTAATTCAGTTTCATCTCCAAGTAAGCTCGTACCCCCATAATCCCATGTTTGATGTATCCACTTTGGGAAAAAGTACTCCTCTCCATAAGTTGAAATAATTATTTCAATAAAATCATCATCGCATTTTTCAGGAGTAGATTTTGCTATGGATTTAAAGATTTGCAATTTCGGTTTGATAGAGACAGCGGTTCCCTCATAGCGATTAAAACTTAAACCGGAAATGATGGTATCCATCCAACTAAACTCCAAATTCCATCCAACTGTCTTTTCTTGCTTAGCGGATAAAGTATCCTCTAAATTACGACTCATTTGAACTATTTCCAGATAAACAGTATGAAGATCATGGGCCGTTTTTATATTCTTATAATCTGTTACATATTTTTGTATTTGATCAAGTTGGTTCTTGTTGAAATAGGTTTCTAGTTCATGTTGATTTTGAGCATTTACTGGTTCACAGATACAAATTCCCAAAAACAATAGTATTGTCAGGCATCTTTTTGTATGCAAAGAGCTATTCAGTTTCATACTCAAGTTTTACAGTAATGGTAGCTGTTTTTCTTTTAGATGATGTATTAAATGAACCGCCCCATGAATAGTCTTCAGAAGAATTTTGTGCAACAATTTGAAAAACTCCCATACTGGCATTTTTCAGTGGCCCAACTTGGCTCTCTGCATTTTCAGCTATTTTTTGAGCCCGCATATTGGCATCTTTTGTTGCCTCTGCAATCATTTCTATTTTTAGTGCTGCCAATTTAGTATAATAATATTGCGGCTTATAAGAGTAAAATTCAACCCCAGAATTTATTAATTCACTTACTTGTCTTGAAACATCTTCAATCCTGTCTACATCGCTTGATTCAATTTGTACACTTTGTTGAAGTTGGTATCCTGTAAATACAGATTTTGTTTTGTAACCGGAAGAATTGTACTCATCTTCAAATTTCTTGTTTATATCAATAGCAGAAAAAATAATATTTTCGGTTTTTATTCCTTTTGAAATCAAATAATTTTTAATTTTTTCTCTGTCCTTGTCAAGGTCTGTATATGCATCTTTCAAATTCGGCCTATTTTTACTAAATAACCCACTCCATACGATTAGATCAGAAACAAAATCTTTACTGCCAAGGCCGGTTACTGAAATAGAATTATATGGTTTATTTCTATTTTTAAATGCAGTAGAGAATGCCAGAGCTGCTAATACTATTGCTGACGCAATAACAATACTATTTAGATGTGTTTTCATAACTATTTTTTTTTACAAATTAGGTTACAACAAATTTTTTACCAATTTACATTGCCTTTTCCGGCATACCAAAATCAATTCTATCCGTAATAGGAGCTTATCTATATCGCTTATTTTTGCCAAACATCTCACTATAAGCTTTTATGGCATTTAATATGTTGGGTACATTTATTGAATTTACTTTAGTAGCTAACAAAAAAATGCATCAATACAATTTTTACAGATGCTTCACAGATAAGAAACGCGTAGCGCATTGAAATTTATTATTTTATATTTTAGTTGGATTGAGATGCTTCCCCAAAATGGCTAAAATTGAATTTGTTTATCGGGATAATCAAAGATAATTTTGAAGATTTATATTCCACTATGGAAATCAAATTCAATTTTGAATTGATGAAATCTACATCATTAAATTTATTTTTCCGCATTTTTTTACCGCCAAACGGCTTACTATTGTTCATTTCAATTTTATCTTCCTGCAATATAGGCAGTCAAAAAAACGACAGGCCCACTATTAAAAAACATGATGATTCTAAACTTATTAGAGGTAGCGATTCTTTACCTGTTCCTATAACACTTAATGAATTAGATTCTGCTTTCATTCATAGCAACGATAATTCCAGAATTATTATAGAGGGGTATTTAAAATATATAAGTCCTATGCAAATGACTACAAAAACTTATAACAATAATAAGTTGGTTGGGGAGAGTAGAAATAGTCCTTATTTTCAGTTAGCGATCATTAGAGAACGTCAGAAATAAACAATAATTACACTTGACTTTAAACACACCAAGACAAAAACACAATAAAAATTCAAAGACATGAAAAACATTATTCTTATACTTTTCAGTCAGAGTTGGCTACTTGTCTTCGGACAAGAAGAAAAAGACAGTTTAGGAAAAACTTTAGCTGTGATGGTTTTGCTGGAAACCAAACAAGTTGTATCGGGTGGAGATAAAGGAACGCCTGCTGAAGTGCTTGCGTTTAATATTATTTACCATTTGCCAAATGCATCTCAAGAATATAAGGACATATACAAAAACGCAAATGTTTGTGGTAAATTCTATTGCATAATTGGACTATATCTGCTTAAAGACACTGATTATGAAAAATATAAAACAGACTTCCTTTCAATTAAAGATGAAAAGAATATATATTTCCGTGCTGGCTGTAAAGTATCGGAAAATTACGACAAGGAAAAACTATTAAATGATTGGATTAATGGGATTGCAACTAATCTATGGTACACAGACATTTTAATAAAAAAGTAAATATTGACTATTGCTGATGCAAAAATAATGCTATTTAGATGTGTTTTCATAAATTATAAATTCGTTTACAACAAATTTTTCACCAATTTACATTGCCTTTTCCGGCATACCAAAATCAATTCTATCCGTAATAGGAGCTTATCTATATCGCTTATTTTTGCCAAACATCTCACTATAAGCTTTTATGGCATTTAATATGTTGGGTACATTTATTGAATTTACTTTAGTAGCTAACAAAAAAATGCATCAATACAATTTTTACAGATGCTTCACAGATAAGAAACGCGTAGCGCATTGAAATTTATTATTTTATATTTTAGTTGGATTGAGATGCTTCACCAAAATGGCTAAAATTGAATTTGTTTATCGAGATAATCAAAGATAATTTTGAAGGTATATAATCCTTAATGGAAATCAAATACAAGAACTCAATTTTGAATTGATGAAATCTACATCATTAAATTTATTTTTCCGCATTTTTTTACCGCCAATCGGCTTACTATTGTTCATTTCAATTTTATCTTCCTGCAATATAGGCAATCAAAAAAAGGATAAGCCTACTATTAAAAAACATGATGATTCTAAACTTATTAGAGGAAATGATTCTGTGCCTGTACCTATAACATTTAATGAATTAGATACTGCTTGCATTTATAGCAATGACAATTCAAGAATAATTATAGAAGGGTATTTAAAATATATTAGCCCCATGCAAATGACTACAAAAACTTATAACAATAATAAGTTGGTTGGGGAGAGTACGAATGGCCCTTATTTTCAGTTAGAAGAAAGAATAAATCAATTGGGGTTTGCATCAAACGCGGTAAAATGCACTTGGTTTAATCCTAATAGAAATAGTTTTATTTCAGCATCTGAGATTGATGAAAAGTTAATAGCACTTTTACACAAAGAAAATTTGCCTTTTAATGCTTATCCAGGTAGTAAATCCAACGACTCTTTATCAAAAATAAAAGTAGCTATTATTGGATGCCCTAGATCACAAAATATAATGGTTGTTGATATAAAAAGAGTTCATGATACCGATGAACTATTAGTTTATAAGCATGCAGAGGAACTAACAAATGTGAACATTGATTTAAAAATAAAAGAAGCAAAAAATAATTTTGGGATGAAGAAAGACCATTTATTTTATTTAGATGGACATTTTAGTTTATCAACGTTTAATTATCCCGATACGGTATCAGATTATGTGAGGGTAATGTATTGTTTTAACAGTTTTCAACCTATTTTGGTATGCATAAGAAAATCGAAGTCATATTATAATCAAAAAACTGAAAATGCCATACGGTATGATTGGCATAAAAAATCAGGAGAAGTATATTTTTATGACTATCTGAAAAATGAATATTCTCCCGGTCAAGATTTCAGGCTCTATGGAATTTTTAATATGTATGGTGATTTTTATGTTGAGAACATATATCATTTTCCAGTATGGGATTAGTGATGATATAAATCCTTAACGGCCTCCTTGGCAACCATTCTCTAAGTTGCGTATTTTTTTTCCGCTTTTATCAATGCCAATACATTTACCATTTTTACGAACTTCGGCTTCTCCATTTCTAAACCCATTGCCAAAAATTTCATCAAATGGCCCTTTATTTATAACATTGCCCATTGTATCAATAATAAAATAGTCGGTATAATCAGTTGAATGGGTGACGAAAGAAAGTCCTTCATTGAATGGTAAGGCATCTTTCATGCTTGTTTTTGTTAAAGTTTTTTCTTCATTTATTTTTTGAACTCGATTGCAACTATTAAAAATAAAAGAGAAAAAAATGAGTAGTGGAAGCCGTACTATTTTCATTTGTTCATTTTTAATTGGGGTAATGAGCCAAACTGTTTATAAAAAAAACCTACCTACTAAATTGCGCCTGTAGCGCATTCCAAAACAAGTGTATCATTAATAAATGTGTAGTGCCCTTTATTATAATAATTTTTCAAACTATCTGGAATATGTTTGTCAAATATTTTGAAATAATATAATCCCATAAAATTTCTCTCAAAACCAATATCTATAGGTTTATTGGGTTCGATTAAAGAGCAATTGCTAATAGAAATACAGTTTGCATCATCTAATTTTTCTTTCAATTTTTTGAGTGTTGTTTGATTCCAGCCAAGTATTGAAATTAATGAATCTGTTTTTGGCGAATTTATTCTTAAATCCCATCCCAAAAAAATTGGATGTAACTCCGTTGGGCCATAAACTTGATTAACTGCTATAGTATCAAAATAAATACCCAATCGGCTAAGAAGGTTATCATTCTCGAACTCAATTTCTATTTTTCTGTCTTTAGGAATAATTTCATTAAAATATTTTTTCAGTTCGTATATTTTTACTTTTTTGTCATAAAATACTTCTATAAGCTCAGCTGTCGAATAGGCTTTGCCCTGTAATTCATCTCTTGTTTTATAAAAATCCATAGTAATTGTGTAAATGAAAAAGAGTATTAAACCAACACCTCCCAATATGATAATTCTCCATTTTAATATATCGCTATTCATTATTTTGACAATGAGCGTTAATTCTTAATTATGTATAACCTATTCCAATATTAGGTAGGCAATAATATTGGAGAAATTATTTTTCCCACGAAACCTTCATAGTTGTCATTTTTTTATCCGGATCGCACCAATAATATTGATACGTTTCAGTATTGAAAATTTCATAATCATCAAGGTTAATTCTGAATGTATCTCTATATGGGCCTTAATAGTTCGATATTACCTCCGTTATTTTTCGGTCGTTTCATTTTCAAGTTTTTTTTTCAGTGCCGGATAAAGTATAAGTCCAACTATAAAACCGCTTAAGAGTCTGTTAGTATTTGGTTTAGTTCATTACTTAGTAATGTGTAGAAAATAAGTTCCTACAAGGCGCATGAAAATTTTAAACCGCAGTCCCGATGATCGTATCGGGATGAGGATTTAAAATTTTTATAGCAACGCAGTAGGAGCTTATTTAATACTTGTTACTAATTGTCAACAATGAACCGAATATTCAATTTCAATTAGTATGTCGTTGTAAAATTTTAATATCCATTCGTCAACAAAGTTCGCTTGACGCCTCACTCTAACAAGTTTGTAAATTTTTTTATCTGTTGGGTTAGTCCAATCGTATGATTTCGCTGTCGAGTAAGGGAAAAACTGTCTAAAGTCGTTTAGAGTTGTATGGTTATCGAGCGTGAGATGAGTAGTCGTTAATTTAAACTGTCCTTCACTGAAATCAATCTTTCGGAAAACGGCAGTTTCTCCATTCGTTTCAAAATTTGTCTTCCCGTAAAAGTAAATAGGTTCATAACCCGCCTCAAAGTATCCACCGCAAGCCTGCGTTTCATTTACGATACTGTCTGGTTTACCAAAATTGTCTTCTAAAACTTTTACCGTTGTCAGATATGGAACTTTATTGTTGATGAGAATTGAATTTATATTTATTATTTCCTCTTTGACCGTCTGTCCGAAAACAGAAACCGCTGTCAGGGCAAGCGCAACTGTCGAAGTAAAAAATGCTGTCATGGTTTTGGTTTTCAAAATGTTTGCTAACTAATGTACTTTTATTTTTTTATAGGTGAATGATCTATGGCATTTATTAATTTTATTGCCGTTTTTGCTAAGGTGCTAGTTGGAAATTCTTTTAAAGTTCTTTCATAGTACTCTTTTGATTTTATTCCATTACCTGATTGTCCGTAACAAAAGGCAATATTGATTAATGCCATCTCTTTGTAACTTATTTTAGAAGAACTGAGAAGTGTTAGGTAACGATATTTATCGATCCAGTTATTGCGGGTAAAAAAATTATAACTTTTTTCAAAATGCACTATCGCATCTAAATATTTTTCTTGCTTGAGTAATATTATTCCGTGTTTATGGCTGTGAGGAATTAGCATTCGCAACCCGAAGGAAAGCACTAAATAAGTCAAAGATCCATTAATAATGGGCATCTCTGCATCAAGGATGTTCCACAATACAATAAAGATTCCCCCAAGTACCAATTGAGGGAGGAGTGAAATCCAAGCTACTTGTCGTACGAAAGGAATATTTGAATTCATTATTTGAATTTGAAATTAAAACTATTTTTTGCGCGACATATCCATTTTTATTCAATTGGAAATAGTATGAAAAAAATTATTTCTCCCATGAAACCTTCATAGTTGTCATTTTTTTATCCGGATTGCACCAATAATATTGGTAGGCTTCAGTATTGAAAATTTTATAATCGTCAAGGTTAATTCTGAATGTATCTCTATAAGGCATCCCGATAGATTGTTTGGCAGCTATGTAAACTATTTTTTTGTTCTGATCTACCGAAATAATATATACTTTATAAATCAATTGGGCTGAATTTTTTATTGAGTTTGAGGATTTGATTGTTAATACATTGCCTTTAATTATCAATAGAGGTTGTATAGGCATTTCATTATAGTAAACACCATTTTCGCATCCAACAAAAAAGGATGAAAGAAAAAACAATACTATCCATGAACTCATGTATGTAATTTTATTAGTTGTTGTTTAAAATCTTTCATTAAAGTTAAAGTGCTTTTTCCTATATAACAAAATCAATTCTACTTGTAATTGGGGTTTATCTCTAGTGTTTTATGTGGATAAAATTAAACTATGATTTTCTTTTGGGCATGCAAAAGAAAAGTTAAAGAATAAAAGAAACTACTCATTTTATTTATTACCCATACAAACCGTTATAGAATATAAGTTAACAATTCTTTTTTCGGAAGCCTGGTAAAAACATATTTTAATAGTTCCAAAATTTAATACATTTTCAGGTAAAACGTATACTTATATAAAAGATATTTAGGCTCTTTACTTACAACATTACCCAATGTATCCTACACTGGCAAAGTCCAAAGAGCCTATTTTCCTCCCCACCCTACTAATTCTAATTATCGGCAGCATATTAAATTTGCTGCCGTATTATAGTTTTTGTATATTTGCTCACATATTAAGACCCAATCGCAACAGACAAACTAAATATCGACAAATTAAAGAGCCATTTTAAAAGCGGAAAAAGCTTTGAAACAAAGGACATTGTTGCATTTTACAAAAAAAACGAATCAGATATAACACAAACTGCTGTAAATTGGCGAGTGTATTCTTTTGTTCAAATGGGCTTACTTAACCGCATTGGGAGAGGGAAATTTATTATTGGTGAAGGGAAAAATTTCATCCCCGAAGTATCACCAAAAATGAAAGCGATTAATAGTAGACTTAAAAAAAAATTTCCCTACTTAAAATTTTGCATTTGGAACACCTCTGCTCTAAATGAGTTTATGATACATCAACCTGGACGGTTCTATTTGCTTATTGAAGTTGAAAAAGAAGCTACCCAATCCATATTTTACTTTTTAAAGGAAGCTAAACATTCCGTTTTCATTGACCCGACAAGTGATCTATTAGAAAAATATTTACCAAGTGAAAAGGAATCATTGATTATAAGGTCGCTCGTTTCTGAAGCACCACTTCAAAACATAAAAGGAATTAATACCGCATCATTAGAAAAAATGTTGGTTGATGTTTTTTGCGATGATGTAATTTTTTCGGCACAACAAGGAAATGAAATGCGAACATTGTTTAAAGAAGCCTTAAATAAATATTCTGTCAATAAAAACAGAATGCTTCGCTATGCCGACAGAAGAAGAAAAAAAGAAAGTTTTACAAAATACTTAAATTCAATATCAAATTTACGGCAGCAAAAGTGATTTGCTGCCAACTTATAGAAAATGATTAGTCAAAAAGAAATATCAATAGACTGGATTAACAAGCTTTCGAAGGAAAACCGCAATGCGGACAAAATCCTCGTGGAGAAAGTAATTCGTGCTTTGCTTTTATTAGAAGGAATTGTAAAAGAGAAACTACCGTTTGTTTTTAAAGGTGGTACGGCATTAATGCTTCATTTGAATTCCACCAAGAGATTATCCATTGACATCGATATTATTTTACCTACTGCGCCAAAAAACTTAGAAGATATTCTTGATGCAGTTGCAAAAGAACAAGGTTTTATCCGCAAAGAATTGCAGCACAGAAATACTGCATCCAAAATTAAAAAGGAACATTATAAATTTTTCTACACCCCCATTCATAAATCAAATAAAGAGGAAGAATATGTTTTGCTCGATATTGTATTCGAAAAAGTAAATTATGAACGAGTTTTAAAAATACCAATTCAATCAACGTTTATCCCAATTAAAGGAGAATCACTTTTAGTGGATGTGCCTTGTTTAGAAGGCATATTAGGTGATAAACTAACAGCATTTGCTCCGAACACAACTGGAATTCCATACTTCAAAAAAGAAGACAGTATGAGTATGGAAATAATGAAACAACTCTATGATATTGGTAATTTATTGGATGTGGTGAATGAAGCGAAAACTATTAAATCTACATTTTTCCGTTTCGTAGCAACCGAATTAACTTACCGAAATCAAAGCGGGATGAACGAAAAGGATGTACTGGATGATATTATGCAAACCTCGCTATGTATTGTTACAAGAGGCACAGACGGAAAAGGAGAATTTGAACAATTACTACTCGGTATACAACGAGTAAGCGGTTTTATTTTCTCTGAAAGCTTCCACTTAGAAAAAGCAATATTACATGCTTCTAAAGCAGCTTATTTATCTGCATTGATTTTATATGATGCAAAAGCAGTTGAAAAATTCACAGATCCATTAGAATTAAAAGATTGGTTAATTGAAGAACCAATGAATACAAAACTGAATAAATTTAAAAAATCCAATCCGGAAGCGTTTTTCTATTGGTATAAAATTTACGAATTATCAATACAAGCAAAATAGTAAAGAAAGAAGTTTACGATTTTAAATAAATTGAAACGATGATTAATAATATAAATGATCTAATTAAAGCTTTTGATAAATTTTCCATGCCTGATGGTAAAATTGAATTGAAAGAAATAAGAATGAAATTATTTTTCCCATGAAACCTTTATATTTGTCATTTTTTATCCGGATCGCACAAATACTATTGGTAGATTTCAAAATTGGAAATTTTATTTTAAAATTTTTTCTATAACACTAAATTTTTCTCGGTATTTTTTCTTCGATTAATTTTATAAATGCGGCCAAATCTGCTTTACAATTAAATTCTTTTTTTGGTATAATAGTAAATGAGTGTTTCCCATAATACAAAAATACAAAATCCTTATTTTCTTTAACATTAGTATATAAGCTCCATTTGATTTCAGAATCAATGGTATTCGTTTTAAAAAAAAGACTTTCGTTTGTAAGCGTTAAATGATATTCCTCTTTGAATTTATTATTTAGCTGATAAATTATATATGGCAAAAGATAACAAACATATCCTAGGAGTGTCATAAACAAAATCGAAATAACAATTGCTGTTGTCCATAAATAACTTAACCCATTTTTATTCTGAAAATATATGGCAATACCTAATGATACCAAGGCAATTATCGTATCTCTTTTAGGATGAAAAATAGAATTATAATGAAATTGATACGCCCTTCTTATTTGTTGTTTAGAATAGTTGTAATTCAAATCTATATTTTGCATTGAATCAATTTTTCATCAAAATTAATGTGCTTTTTCCCATATAACAAAATCAATTCTACCAGTAATTGTAGTTTATCTCTATTGCTTATTATAACTAAACAGCTCGCTATAAGCTTTTATGGCTTTCAATGTGTTGGGTTCATGATTGGACTTATTTTTTTTAAATAATTATATCATTCGCTATTTATTTTCATAATGTAAAATTCAATGATGTTTCCCACTTTTCGAATAGATAATCATCTTATAAAAAGATATTTAACATAAATAATTAGTAGAGATGAAATCCATTTTGAGGCAAAAATGATTTTGATATAGTTGTAAAGGAGGTTTAATTTTGCTCACGTTATAAAGAAAAATACGCAAGCTACTTCCTTTAGTTTAATACAAATAATTTAATCTCCAAAATATGAAAGCAACAAAATTTATTCAATTTGTAATGGCTCTTACTGCCTTAATTGGCATTGGTGGAAATACTATTGTAAACGCCCAAAGCCTACAATGGGCAAAAGCAATAAGTGGAATAGATTCTGAAAGAAGTAATTCCATCTCCACAGACGAAGCCGGAAATGTGTATATCACAGGGAGCTTTACGTTAACGACTGACTTTGATCCAGATTCATCCGGAACCTTCAATTTAACTCATTCAACCGGATATAGTGCTGATATTTTCATTTGCAAACTAGACGCTTCAGGTAATTTTGTTTGGGCAAAAGCAATGGGCGGATCATCTAACGATTATGGTTACTCAATTACCACAGATGCAGCAGGAAATGTGTATACCACAGGTTATTTTCAGGGCACAGCCGACTTTGACCCGGGCACAGGAACATTTAATTTAACATCGGCCGGAGGTTATGAAGTGTTTATTTCAAAATTAGATGCTTCAGGCAATTTTGTATGGGCAAAAGCAATAGGCGGAACAGCCGATGATAGGGGAAATTCCATCGCCACAGACGAAGCCGGAAATATTTATACCACAGGTTTTTTTAGTGGTAAAGTAGACTTTGATCCGGGTGCAAATTCGTTCAATTTAACTTCGTCTGGAAATTATTATGATATCTTCATTTCAAAATTAGATGCTTCGGGAAATTTTGTTTGGGCAAAAGCAATGGGTGGAACAGATTACGATGAAGGTTTTTCTATTGCCACAGACGCAAGCGGAAATGTTTATACCACAGGACATTTTTATGGAACAGCCGACTTTGACCCGGGCACAGCTTCGTTCAATTTAACTTCGGTTGGTGGTTATGATGTGTTCATTTCTAAATTAGACGCTTCAGGCAATTTTAGTTGGGCAAAAGCAATGGGCTCAACATCTCATGATTTAGGTAATTCCATAGCTATAGATGCAGCAGGAAATGTTTACACCACAGGGCATTTTTATGGAACAGCAGACTTTGATCCGGGCACAGCTTCGTTCAATTTAACTTCGATTGGAGCTACTGATATTTTCATTTCCAAATTAAACACTTCGGGAAATTTTGTTTGGGCAAAAGCAATGGGCGGAAAATCTGATGATTTTGGTTTTTCCATTGCCACAAACGCAGCAGGAAGTGTATATGCCACAGGTATGTTTTCTGATACAGTAGATTTTGATTTGGGCGCAGGAACATTCAATTTAAGTTCGATTGGATATTACGATGTGTTCATATCCAAATTAGATACTTCGGGAAATTTTAGTTGGGCAAAAGCAATGGGCGGAACATATTACGATTATGGCATGTCCATCGCTACAGACGCATCAGAAAATGTGTACACCACAGGGTATTTTTTTGAAACAGTAGATTTTGATCCGGATGCAGGAATATTCAATTTAAGTTCGGCTGCTGCCGAAGATATTTTTGTGCAAAAGATGGGGCAAAATTTAACTACCGGCATTAATAATACAGCTGATGAAGGCAGAAATGCAGTTACCATTTACCCCAACCCTTCAACAGGAAAAGTTACAATGGCATCAACTGCCGGCAGCATAAACAAAATAGAAATTTACAATGCGCTTGGAGAGCAAATACAAAAATTGGGAATAGGTAGTTGGCAGCCGGTAAATAATAAAGAACTAAGCATTGATTTTTCTGCACTGCCTGCAGGTATTTATTTCCTACAAATAAATACAAAGCAAGGGAGCACAAATCAAAAACTCATTATTCAAAAATAATTTAGTATGAAAAATTTGTTATGAAAAAAAAACTACCTGCGTTTTTTTTATTGATGATTGCAACATCTCTGCTGCCAATTTTATCCCTTGCACAATCACTCCAATGGGCGAAACAATTGGGGGGAGTAAGTACCAATTGTTGGGGGATGTCTGTTGCAACAGATGGAGTAGGAAATGTTTATACCGCAGGGGTTTTTCTTGAAACAATAGACTTTGATCCTGGCTCAGGAACTTTCAATTTAACTTCGGCTGGAGGTCAGGATGTTTTTATTTCTAAATTAGACGCTTCCGGAAATTTTATCTGGGCGAAACAATTGGGCGGAACTTCTAACGATTCTTACTGCACTATTATCATAGATGGATCAGGAAATATATATACAACAGGATGGTTTTGGGGTACAGCGGATTTTGATCCCGGCCCAGGAACTTACAATTTAACTTCGGTAGGAGGTTATGGTGTTTTCGTTTCCAAATTAGATGCTTCTGGAAATTTTATTTGGGCGAAACAATGGGGCGGAACTTCTGCCGACATAAGTACGGACATCGCTACAGATGCAGCAGGAAATGTGTATACCTCAGGTTTTTTTAATGGTACGGTCGATTTTGATCCTGGAGTGGGAACATTTAATTTAACTGCTGCGCTTTCAACTCTGGGTGCGTTCATTTCTAAATTAGATGCTTCGGGCAATTTTGTTTGGGCGAAAAAATGGGGCGGAACATCTGCCGAGTCTAGTAGTGGATACTCCATTGCTGTAGACGCATCCGGAAATATTTATACATGCGGAAATTTTGTGGGGACAGTAGACTTTGATCCAGGTGTTGGAACTTTCAATTTAACTGCCATTGCGGTCGGAGGTTATCATGGCTTCATTTCCAAATTAGATGCTTCGGGTAATTTTGTTTGGGCAAAAGCAATGGACGGAACATCAATTACCGGTCGGAATCAATCTATTACCACAGACGCAGCTGGAAATGTATATACAACAGGATGGTTTGATGGTACGGTAGACTTTGACCTGGGCGCAGGAACATTCAATTTAACTGCTGCTGGAAAAGATATTTTTATTTCTAAATTAGACGCTTCGGGAAATTTTATCTATGCCAAACAATTGGGTGGAATATCTGAGGATGAGGGTTGGTCTATTGTCACTGATGCATGTGGAAATGTATATACTACAGGGTATTTTTATGGAACAGTTGACTTTGACCCGGGATTGGGGATTTTCAATTTAACAGCTCCGGCTGGAGTTGTTGAAGCGTTCATTTCCAAATTAGACCCTTCTGGAAATTTTATCTTGGCAAAACAATTTGGCGGCACATCTTTGGGCATGGAGATCACTACAGACGCAGCAGAAAATGTGTATACAACAGGATGGTTTTCTGGAACAGGGGACTTTGATCCGGATTCAGGAATATTCAATTTAACTGCTGCTGGAAGTCTTGACGCTTTTATTTCAAAATACAATCTTACACTCACACCACCAGATACCATCATTGGCAACACAACTATTTGTTCGGCAAGTTCAAATACGTATAGCATCACAGCCGTAAGTGGTGCAACAAGCTATACATGGGTATTGCCTTCAGGATGGACGGGTTCTTCAACAACTACTTCTATTACTACAACAGCAAGTTCAACCGGTGGCACTATTTCTGTAAAGGCAAATAATTCCTGCGACACATCAGCCGCACAAACATTAAATGTAACGGTAAATACAGTAGTGCTTACAACAACTACAACCAATGCAGGCTGCGGAAGTAGCAATGGAACAGCAACAGTTACCGCAACAGGAGGTACTTCTCCCTATACTTATTTGTGGAGCAATGGGGCTTCGACAAGCTCAGCCTCCAATCTTTCTTCAGGAAATTATTCTGTAACTATTACAGACAAAAATGGATGTACAACAACAGCAAGTGTAACAATAAATAATGTAAGTGGGCCAAGTGCTACTGCAAGTGGTACCGATGCTACATGCGGAAACAGCAATGGCACAGCTACAGTTACCGCAACAGCTGGTACTTCTCCCTATACTTATTTATGGAGCAATGGGGCTTCGACAAGCTCAGCCACCAATATAGCAGCAGGAAGTTATACAGTAACTGTAACAGATAAAAATGGATGCACAGCAAGCGCAACTGTAACAATAAATAATGTAAGTGGGCCCACAGCTACTTCAAATGAAACAGACGCTAGTTGCGGAAACAGCAATGGTACAGCCACCGTTACTGCAACTGGCGGTACTTCTCCATACACTTATTTGTGGAGCAATGGGGCTTCGACAAGCTCAGCTACCGTTCTTGCAGCAGGAAATTATTCTGTAACAGTAACAGATAAAAATGGATGCACAGCAAGCGCAACTGTAACAATAAATAATGTAAGTGGGCCAAGTGCTACAGCAAGTGCTACAGATGCTAGTTGCGGAAACAGCAATGGTTCAGCTACAGTTACCGCAACAGGCGGCACTTCTCCCTATACTTATTTGTGGAGCAATGGGGCTTCGACAAGCTCAGCCACCGCTCTTGCAGCAGGAAATTATACAGTAACTGTAACCGATAAAAATGGATGCACGGCAAGCGCAACTGTAACAATAAATAATGTAAGCGGGCCAAGTGCTACTGCAAGCGGCACCGATGCTACATGCGGAAATAGTAATGGTACAGCTACAGTTACTGCAACAGGCGGCACATCTCCCTATACTTATTTGTGGAGCAACGGGGCTTCGACAAGCTCAGCCACCAATATGGCAGCAGGAAATTATTCTGTAACACTTACTGATGCCAATGGCTGTACAGCAAGTGCAAGTGTAAATATAAATGACATTGGTGGAGCAACGCTTACTACAACTACAGGCGATGCAAGCTGCGGAAATAGCAATGGCACAGCAAGCGTTACCGCAACAGGCGGTACTTCTCCTTATACTTACTTATGGAGCAATGGGGCTTCGACAAGCTCAGCTAGCAATCTTGCTAGTGGAAATTATTCTGTAAGTATTACAGATAAAAATGGATGCACAGCAAGCGCAACTGTAACAATAAATAATGTAAGTGGGCCTACAGCTACTGCAAGCGGTACCGATGCTAGTTGTGGAAATAGTAATGGCACAGCAAGCGTTACTGCAACAGCTGGTACTTCTCCTTATACTTATTTGTGGAGCAATGGGGCTTCGACAAGCTCAGCTACTGCTCTTGCAGCAGGAAATTATTCTGTAATAGTAAGCGATAAAAATGGATGTACGGCAAGCGCAACTGTAACAATAAATAATGTAAGCGGGCCTACGGCTACCTCAAGTGGAACAGACGCTACATGCGGAAACAGCAATGGCACAGCTACAGTTTTGGCAACAGGCGGTACATCTCCTTATACTTATTTGTGGAGCAATGGGGCTTCGACAAGCTCAGCCACCAATATGGCAGCAGGAAGTTATTCTGTAACAGTAAGCGATAAAAATGGATGTACAGCAACATCTGCTGTAACAATAAAAAATGTAAGTGGCCCCACAGCTACTGCAAGCGGCACCGATGCTAGTTGCGGAAACAGCAATGGTACAGCAAGCGTTACTGCAACAGGCGGCACTTCTCCATACACTTATTTATGGAGCAATGGGGCTTCGACAAGCTCAGCCACCAATATGGCAGCAGGAAGTTATACAGTAACTGTAACAGATAAAAATGGATGTACAGCAAGTGCAACTGTAACAATAAATAATGTAAGTGGGCCAAGTGCTACTGCAAGTGGAACAGACGCTACATGCGGAAACAGCAATGGCACAGCAAGCGTTACTGCAACAGGCGGTACTTCTCCATACACTTATTTGTGGAGCAATGGGGCTTCGACAAGCTCAGCCACCAATATGGCAGCAGGAAATTATACAGTAACTGTAAGCGATAAAAATGGATGCACAGCAACAGCTACTGTAACAATAAAT
>JAHEXY010000007.1:234044-336104 GCA_023251875.1 Bacteroidota bacterium | reverse complement strand
GGTTTGGCACCTCGATGTCGGCTCGTCACATCCTGGGGCTGGAGAAGGTCCCAAGGGTTAGGCTGTTCGCCTATTAAAGTGGCACGCGAGCTGGGTTCAGAACGTCGTGAGACAGTTCGGTCCCTATCTGTTATAGGCGTTGGAAATTTGAATGGACCTAACTCTAGTACGAGAGGACCGAGTTGGGCGAACCTCTGGTGGACCTGTTGTAGTGCCAGCTGCACCGCAGGGTAGCTATGTTCGTAAGAGATAAGCGCTGAAAGCATCTAAGCGCGAAACTCACCATAAGATGAGATTTCCTCTAAGGGTCGTCAAAGACTATGACGTTGATAGGTTACAAGTGTAAAGACAGTAATGTCAAAGCTGAGTAATACTAATTGCCCGAACGTTTTGTTCAGCGAAAGCAGCGATTAAACTAATTAAATTAAATTGATAAAAGGTATTTTCTTTCAGCCTGTTAATATAACATATTGAAAATTTAGGTGACTATAGCGTTGGGGTCCACCTCTTCCCATTCCGAACAGAGAAGTTAAGCCCAACTGCGCAGATGGTACTAGAACAAAATTCTGGGAGAGTATGTCGTTGCCTTCTTAAAAAAAGCTCATCAGAAATGGTGGGCTTTTTTGTTTTACACTTTTGCTTGCTTGCTTCGCAAACGTTTTAAACATAGAGCTACAGAGAAAATTTTTATAATGTCATTTGCATTATTAAATAAATTGAAAATTTATATTTACCCAAAAGTCGCAAATAAAAATTAAAAAGTTCCCCAAGCCTAATAAAATAAAGACTTTGTAAGCTTCCCCTTAGGGATACTTTAAAATCATTAAGAAAAAAAACCGTATTGTAGGTATCATTTCTCATGTTGAAGAAATGCAACAAGAAATTGATTGTTATCTTAAAATTACAAATAATGAAGAAACTGGAAGTATAGTAAAAAGTAGTTGGGAAATAAATGTTTGATTTACAAAAATTAAATAATTCTTTGTTATAATTTTCTAATTCATTATTTAAACCATAAGGGTCATAATGATACCATAAATTACAAGTAAAGGAATAGTTGCAAAAAACGTTGAGTCAGTCTCAAAAAAAGTGCCCCCCTTATTGTCCACTAAAAATAAAAACACTCTATAAATAACAGATTTATAGAATGTTTTACTTATTATTGGCGGTCCGGACGGGATTATCAACCTCGTCTATAATCGATTACAACTCAAATAATTAGTTTTTTTAGCAAATTTTGAATTAAAATAGTATTAAAAAGACTGACCAACCATGACTAAAATCTTCGATTTTCCATTTGATTTACAAATAATTACATTCAGATTATAAAATTATATTTTTTGTGTAAACAAATTTGTTTGTATTAGTAATATGAATAATCAACTGGAAATTATAAAAGGAATTCACCCGGGTTTTATACTTGAACGCGAGCTTAAAAAACAGCGTTTAAAAAAAGGGTCTTTTGCTATTTCATTACAGGAATTTCCTCAAACAATTGTTTCCATAACCAAAGGGAAAAGAAAGATGAATACCTCTCTTGCTTTAAAGATTGAAAAAGCACTTGGATTTGATGAGGGCTATTTTATGATTTTGCAGGTATTTTATGACATTGAAAAAAAGAAAAGAAAGCTAAATACGCCTCATCCCGATTTATCTAAATTAAGGGATGTATTGTTTTGGGACACTAACATTGAAAAAATAAATTGGCAGCAGCAAAAAAATGCAGTTGTAAAAAGAGTATTTGAAAGAGGAAATGAACTAGAAAAGGAAGAAATTACTCGCTTTTATGGGAAAGAAAATATTGATACCATATTGAATGCTTCATGAGAAAAAAACTCTTTTATAATACCATTACTCCTTTATTATTAAGTGTTTTAAAAAAACTGATGGTAGCCAAAGAGTTTGAGGCATTCAGATTAGTTGGCGACACTGCTTTGAGTTTACATAGAGGGCATCGCAAATCAGTAGATATTGATTTATTTACCGATGCCAACTATGGCAATAAATCCCCTAAGGAATGGACAGATGTACTTAAAGACACCGTTTTAACAACCGTTCTTTTAGATAGAATCCTTTATCGTTGTGAAATTATTAAACTAAGCGGAAAAAGTTATCGTATGGAAAATAGGAAAACCATTTTTGATACATTCCTAATTTCTGAAAATAGCACATCCTTATTTTCCAAAATTACAGCATATTTGCTTTCTGGTAACAGTTCCCTTTTTATTCTTTCACAAATTTCTTTAAAACAATACCCTTATTCGTTTCTAGTTGTAATAGATACATTCCGGCAGAATAATTAGAAAGATTAATTTGTGATTTATCGTTCATTAATTCAACATCATTTTGACTAAGTACATTAAACATTTTTACCGATTTAATTTTTACTCCATTGCTATTGATTATAATATTATCCTTGGCAGGATTTGGAAATAACTGAATAAGATCTTCGTCAATTAAAATATCTGAAACACCTGAAATATTTTGATAAACTACAATGCTGTCTCCAGAAGTATTTACAGATAAAATAGATTCTGCAGCTGTAATAGCACTCACATTAGAAATGCTTAATTGCAATGTTTTTGTAATTAATGTTTTGCCTGAAATATTATCAGAAGTTACCACATTGAGTTCGCCTATTTGTCCAAAACTACTAAGTTTATCTTGTTGATTTGTTCGAGACAGAGCAATATCAATTCTAGAATTACTTGGTAAATTTTGGGTAAGCGAAAACATATCTGTATTAATGGTTCCAAGCCATGAATTACTAAAGTCTGCTGAAATAGACGCTGATTTAATTAATGAGGTATCATAGTTTACACTAAATGCTATACCATATAAACTATCAATGGGCACATTTGAAGATCCAAAATAAATGGGAATGCTAATGCTTGTACTGGCAGCAACACTATCATCTAGAAATTGTAAATAAAGAAATGGATCAGTGGCACTAGCTTTTGTTGTATTAGAAGTTTTGCTATGCATTAAGCCATAATTAGCAATAATTGCTTGTAGATCATTATAGTCTATCTTGCCATTACCATCACAATCGACATGTTTATAATCAACATTATTCTTAAATGTTTTTCCCCAATCTGTAGCAGCTTGGGCTTGCCAGTTTAAAGATGCCCCTGTACGCGCTGGGCCTGTTTTTCCATAAGCTATTCCAATATTTAACGCATCATAAATATTAGCAGTTTTATTTGCATTGGCATCTCCCGGCCAAACCGAATCAGTATTTAAAGCTGTTCCTCCTGAAAATGGATTGAAACTATAACATATCCCTGTATTTCCTGAGCACCAAACCATAGAATCATGTAATAGGTTAATACTATTCATTCCAAAAAAATCTTTTGTATCAACATACTTAAACCATGTAATTCCATTATCTTCAGAATATGCGTACGTAAAATAATTAGTACTGCAAGCAACCATTACGTAATTTGAATAGGCAGCAATGTCGGTTAAATAGCCAAAATCATTCCATGGTAAATTAACAGAGGTATTCCATGTATATCCGCCATCAATAGTTTTTTCAATATTATTGTTATTGTAGTTTATTCCATATCCAATAGTATCATTTATAAATGAAATTTGATAGATACTATCATTGGCTATTTTACTCCAATTACTACCATTATTTGTTGTTTTATAAAAGCCTCCATACCAATTGCAAGCATAGGCAGTATTCTTATTTATGAATTGAACATCGGTAACTTCAGAGGAAGTGCTAAGTACTTTTTTCCATGTTTTACCGCAATTTGGAGATTGATAAATTCCAACATTACCAACAATTACACAAGTGTCTTTATTAAAACTTGTCATTTCATAAAATGTTTCATTTGGCGATGGAGAAAGAGTAGAATCCCACGTAGTTCCTGAATTATGGGTATAGTGTTGATATGTAAGAAATCCAAAATCAAATGCAGTATCCTTATTCATTGTATATAGGCCCAATTGAAATCCGTATTTTTGTGTGGGCTTACTTAAATTCCAGTTAATACCCCCATCGTTAGTTTTATATATTTGGCCGCCATCTGTTGCAAATCCATTATTTGGATCAGCCATTTGAATATCGTTTATCCATGTATTTGTTATTTGTTTGCTCCATTGTGCCTGCCCACTAAGATTAAATAGCATTAACAATCCAATAAAAAAATTTGAAAATAAAAGAGTTGAATTTTTCATAAGCTATAATCTTTAAAAAAATTGAATTTAAAATTAATGAGGATCTAATTTCAGTATTAATTGTAGTCTTATCAAAGATAATTTTATAGATTAGTCGAAATAAAAAGTTTATTGAAAATGAAAAATTAATAATTAAATAGCTGGTTTTAAATGTGTTATTAAAATAAATGGTCGGAAAAAATTAACAAAATTTATTGGCATGCATGAAGCTAAACTCATTTCTCTATTAAAAACCCTCTCAGACAAAGAATTTCGCTGGTTTGAAAGGTATATAAATGCTTCTTTCTTTAATGCAAATAAAGATGTTCAAAAACTTTTAAGCTCACTAAAGAAACATCACCCTCAATACGACAGTCCAAAATTAAAAGCAGAAAAAATATTCCTTCAGTTATTTCCTAAAGAAAATTTTAGCAAGATAAAGTTAAAGTATGTTATTTCTGATACTACTGTACTACTTGAGGACTATTTAGCATTTATTGAATACAAAAGAAAAAAATTCAATAAAACCTTCTTTTTGCTGGAGGCCTATAATAGTAGGCAAATTACAAAGTATTTTAATGAAGAGCTAAATGATTATAATAAAGCAAGGATCTCACAAACCAATAGAGACTCGACCTGTTTTTTTGAGCAATACCAAATCAATGAAATTGTATACACCAACATAACACTTCAGCAAGGTCGCTCTTCACATATAGAACTTCAACAAACGGTGGATAATCTTGATCTTTTTTACTTATCAACCAAGCTTAAATATTGTTGTGAAATCATTAACAAACAAAATATTATTGCCGAAGTTCATCAAATTACAATGTTTGATGAGCTTTTGACTCATCTTAAATCAACAAATTACGATCACATTCCTGCCATTGCCATTTACTATAGAATTTTAATGGGCTTACTTGAAAATGAAAACGAGACACATTATTCAATACTTATACAATTATTATACAATAATGCTCATTTCTTTAAACAAGAAGAAAAACGAGACATGTATGCATTTGCCCAAAACTATTGCATCAAAAAAATAAACAGTGGGCAAAGCCAATATTTAAGAGATATTTTCAAACTTTATCAAACATTACTTAATACAGGCATATTGTTTCATAATCAAATTTTATCGCAATGGGATTATAAAAATATTGTTGTGTCAGGCTTGCGCCTAGAAGAATTTACTTGGGTTGAAAACTTTATTATCCAATACAAAGAAAAATTAATGCCCAAAGACAAAGAAAATGCATATACATATAACCTTGCTTATTTACATTTTTATAAAAAAGATTTTAGAAAAACGCTAAGACTCCTGCAAAGCGTTGAATTTACCGATGTTTATTACCAATTAGACGCTAAAGCATTGTTGTTAAAAACTTATTATGAAGCCAATGACTCAGACGCTCTTATATCAACAATTGATAGTTTTAAGGCCTTTTTAAAACGAAATCAATCAATTTCTGAATATCAAAACAAAGCCTATTCTAATTTTGTGAAAATAGTTCAGGCATTGGCAGAAATTAAATACGAACACAAAGGTGAATTGCAAATATTAGAGTCTAAAATTGCCCAAACAAAACCGCTTGCGGATATTTCTTGGTTAAATAAATGTTTAAGAGCCTTTTTAACTGGGTAAAATTATTTATATTACAGACTGATTTTTTTACGTTTGTATTATTACACAATAATCACTTAATTTGTGAAACTTATTAGTAGGAAATTTGTTTTATTTAAAAAATATTACAAGATTTAGCCTTAGATAAATTTATGGCTTTATTACTTTGGAAATCACCTAAAGGCCTTATGAGAAAAATAATATTAATTATTGCTGTCTTTTTTTCTTTTGCAGCATCAACCTTTGCAGGTGAAATTGTACTTGATGGCAATTATCAAGGCAAAAATTTGTATGTACAAAATCCTTTTGCCAGTTCCGGTGTGGGTTTTTGTGCATTTGAAGTTACTGTAAATGGAGAGGTAACAACTGACGAAATTAACTCAAGTGCTTTTGAAATAGATTTTGATAATTTTCAATTAGCCATTGGAGCTCCCGTTGTTGTGAAAATTAAACACAAAGATAATTGCAAACCAAAAGTATTAAATCCAGAAGTATTAAAACCTCGCTCTACATTTAAAACCGTTTCAATAAAAGTTGAAAATGGCAATATGCTTAAATGGACAACGCAAGAAGAAATGAGTAAATTACCTTATACTATAGAACAATACCGTTGGAACAAATGGGTAAAAGTTGGTGAAGTAGAAGGAAAAGGGACTATGGGAAGCAATGATTATGAATATAAAATTACCCCACATTCAGGAACTAATAAATTAAGAGTTAAACAAGTTGATTTTAGTAAAGATCCTCGTTATTCAAATGAAGTGCAATACAAAGCAGATACTCCTGAAGTAACATTTACATTAGATAAAACAATTACAAAATTGGAATTTTCACAAGAAACTATGTATGAAGTTTACAACGAATTTGGAAATGTTGTTAAAAAAGGAGTGGGTAGCGAAGTTGATATTTCGAATTTAGATAAAGGGGTATATTATTTTAACTATGATAATAAAACTGATCAATTTGTGAAGAAAAAGTAGTTGATTCGGCATAATAATTTTTTATATTGAAACCGTAATAAGAAAATTTTATTACGGTTTTTTTATTTATTCTTGGCGTAATAAATTTTATGATTATACGTATTGAACATATTGGCATAGCAGTTAAGAATCTGGGAATTTCTAATGAATTATTTTCTAAGATAATGGGACGTGATTATTATAAAATGGAGGTTGTTGATTCAGAAAATGTAAGCACCTCTTTTTTCAAAACAGGAGAATCAAAAATTGAATTACTGGAATCATCATCTAGCGAAAGCGCTATTGCAAAGTTTATTGAAAAGAAAGGAGAAGGTATTCATCATATAGCTTTTGAAGTTGATGATCTTAAAGCTGAAATGATTCGTTTAAAAAAAGAAGGTTTTCGATTGATTAATGAAGATCCAAAATTAGGAGCAGACCAAAAATTGGTTTGTTTTATTCATCCGCAAGACACCAATGGAGTATTGATTGAATTATGTCAATCAATTATAGAAAACGAGAAGAAATAATAACAAGGGGAGTTCTAAAAATTATTTTTTGTTTCCTCTCCCTTAATCCCTCTCCAGGAGAGGGACATAAATTGGAATTTTTAGAACTCCCCATTAACAAGATTAAATGAGAATAGCAGCTGTTGTGCCGGCATATAATGAAGAAGAAGCCATTACAGATGTAGTCAATGGCATTAATGCAATGGCCTTAGCCAATCAATTAAATATTGATGTAGTGGTAGTAAACGATTGTTCTAAAGATAATACCTATCAAATTGCCTCAAAATTAAAATGCAAAGTTTTAAATTTACCTGTTAACTTAGGTATTGGAGGTGCCATGCAAACAGGATTTAAATATGCATACCAAGAAGGGTATGACGCAGCTATTCAGGTAGATGGCGATGGCCAACATCCGGCAGCAGAAATTCCTAAAATTATAGAGGCGCATATCAACAACAATTGGGATGTAGTAGTGGGCTCAAGATTTATTGATGGAGAAGGGTTTCAATCAACAACTTTACGTAGACAAGGAATAAAATATTTTATGTATTTAAATAAATTGTTAACAGGTTATTTGATTACAGATTCTACTTCCGGATTTAGATTGCTTAATAGAAAAGCTTTAGAAGTTGTGAACGAATATTATCCTGATGAATATCCGGAGCCTGAGGCAATCGTGCTTTTTTCTAAACGCAAAATACGTATGGGAGAGGTTTCGGTTCAAATGCTCGAAAGGCAAGGAGGCGTTTCTTCTATTGGAGCTTTTTCTTCTGTATATTATATGATAAAAGTTACATTAGCCATGCTATTTACACGTTTTCGTAATTAAAGATTATAATTATGCACTTTCTTTACATACTTGCTTTTTCATCTCATTCAATTCCATTGATACAAATTATTGCTATTGTAGTAAGCATATTGTTTTTATTTTATATTGCCCGGCTTATTAAAAGAGCGAAATTAAGAGAGGAATATGCTATTGTATGGGTTGTTTGTACAACCTTATTGGTTGGCTTTTCTTTTTGGAGAAATGGATTTGAAATTATATCGCACTGGCTGGGGATATACCAGCCCCCTAACTTAATTTTTACGGGAGGTATTTTTGCTTCTATGATTTATCTGCTTCATTTATCAATTGTAGTTTCGCGTTTGCAACAACAAAACAAAACATTAGCGCAAGAAATTGCACTATTAAAAAGCAAGAATAACATTTCTCAAGTGGAGAAAAGCGAGTTACAAGAAAGAAAATAAATTTACTTGCAAACAGAAAAAGACGCATATATTATTGGAAATTATCTGCTTAATAATAAGCAAATAATTAAAGAGCCGATACAGCTTTATCTACAAGCCATCGAAATAAAAAAACTTGATTTATCTGAAAAAGAAAAAAAGATTTGGCATTTTATGATGGAAAACCAATGGTCGATTGGCTATATAGATGCTGCTTTAGCATTTTCTTCCCAAGCCTCAACCATTAGAAAACGTTTGTTGGTAATGTTGGCAATTTTAGAAACCATACCTGAATATGCTCATTTATTTTTATCTCATAAACGGCCTTTTACCTATCATTTATACATAGTATGGGTTGGATTAAGAGCCGTTTTAAAAACAATAGTAGGAAGTATTATTTTAAAATTTATTTAATTTTAAAGGGCGGTTCCAAAAATTTATTTTTTTGCCTCCTCTCCCTTAATCCCTCTCAAAGAGAGGAACATAAATTGTAATTTTTAGAACTGCCCTAAACTAACCGTACGTTTTATGCTTTCTTCTAAAGAAATAAATGTTTCTGTTCGCTGTATGCCATCAATAGGCTGAATTTTATCGTTGAGTACACTTCTTAAATGCTCTGTATTTCTACACACAATTTTTGCAAATATACTGTAGGCTCCTGTTGTATAATAGGCTTCAACCACTTCCGGAATTTGCTGTAATTCTTTGATTACATCATTGTAAATGGATCCTTTTTCGAGGTAAATGCCAAGAAAAGCCGTTAAGTCAAATCCCAATTTTATGGGATTAATAATAAGCGTGGCGTTTTTTACCACTCCCATTTTTTCGAGTTTATTCATTCTTACGTGAATGGTTCCGGCTGAAACCAATATTTTTTTTGCAATATCCGTATATGGCGTATTGGCATTTTCTATAAGAATTGATAAAATATCTAAATCAACTTTATCAATTTCAAAATTTTGAGCTTCCATAAGGGTTTAAAATTGTCAATTAATCAACAAATATATGATAAATTATCAAATTAATAATAATATCGTTTATTTATTAATAAATTTGCAATATATGTAGATGTCTATTATATTTGTAATATCAATTTATGCAAATGAATTGATCTATACTGTGAGGTGATGAAATTGGCAAACATACCACCCTGTCTCGGTGGCGGAGAAAACGGAAAAAAATTCTGTACTACTGAAAAGCAAAATTTCTGTAGTACAGAAGAAAATAACTGCTCCTTGGAGGTTCGAATCCTTCTCTTACAGCATCAAAACAACAACTTGTAAAGTAAAACAACGAAAAGCCTTGAGAAATTAGGCTTTTTTGTTTTATACGTGTTCATTTACTACCCATTTCCTTCAATTTCTAGGGGGTTAATCGTTGGGTATGTCTAAAACCAAATCTCGCCCAACGTATAAGGAATGATTCACTTGCATTCATTATTTTGCATTTGTTTGTAAAGGTGCTTGTTCGGCAATACCGGTGATATTGACCACCTAATTTCTACGTCAAAAGTTACCAAGCTCCCAGCGTTATATGTTCGTGGATAATTAGAACTTTTGGAAGTGAGCTTTCGTCATTAGCAATATAGCCTTGTATTATGGTCATTAGAGTCAAAAAGTACAGGTTTTTCTCCCATAAAAGTTCTTGGATAGTTTGATCCTTGTAGGTAGAGGTTTTCGTTTCCAGATAATACTTGTGCATATAAATTTTGTAAAAATATTAATAACGACATTAGAATAATGGAGAAAATCTGTTTTATAAAATAAAAATTTATTGGGTTATACTTTTCTAAAAAACAATCATCATACCCCAAAACATCTGATTTATATATCTTAAATAGTATATTTTTCATCTTTACACAACTTTTCAACATTCTAATTTAAAACCCCTCTCTTTTCCGTATTTTTATCCCCCATCAAAAATAAGCGATACTTTAAATTTTGTTTTGTCAAATGGTGGATTAAGCCTAACAACGAATAACGAACAACCAACAACTAATTTTAATGCCCAGTTTTTCACACCTACACGTACATACGCAATACTCGCTTCTTGATGGAGCTGCAGATATTTCTAGTTTATATAAAAAAGCAGTAAATGATGGCCAACGCGCCATTGCTATTACCGATCATGGCAATATGTTTGGGGTTTTTAAATTTGTTGCCGAAGCCGGCAAACACAATACTAAAGACGAGCCTAATAAAATAAAACCCATTGTAGGTTGTGAGTTTTATATGGTAGAAAACCGTCATAAAAGGCAATTTACCAAAGACGATAAAGATGTTCGTTGTCATCAATTGCTTTTAGCAAAAGATGCTGAAGGCTATAAAAATTTAGTAAAACTTTGCTCTCTAGGTTATATAGAGGGCCTATACGGAAAATATCCCCGTATTGATAAAGAATTGTTATTGAAATACCACAAAGGATTGATTGCTACTTCTTGTTGTTTAGCTGCAGAAATCCCCCGCACTATTTTAAAAAAAGGAGAAGATGAAGCGGAACAAAAATTAAAATGGTGGTTGGATTTATTTGGAGAAGATTATTATATAGAACTACAACGTCACGATATTCCTGAGCAAATAAAAGTAAACGAAGTATTGTTACGTTTTGCAAAAAAATACAATGTAAAAACTATTGCATCTAATGATTCTCATTATGTAGATCAGCAAGACTCAAATGCTCATGATATTTTACTTTGCATCAATACCGGTGAAAAACAAAGTACGCCTTCAGCAAAAGATTTTGACGATGAGGGTTCAATGAAAGGCAAACGCTTTGCGTTTTACAACGATCAGTTTTATTTTAAAACCACATCAGAAATGAATCAATTGTTTCATGATGTTCCGGAAGCGCTTGATAATACCAATGAAATTATTGACAAAATTCAACCCTTAAAATTAAAGCAAGATATTTTGCTGCCCAATTTTGTTATTCCTAAAGAATTTCAAACACAAGATGAATATTTGCGCCACATTACTTTTGAAGGTGCTAAAGCTCGCTATAAAGAAATTACACAAGAAGTAGAAGAACGACTCAACTTTGAACTCTTCACCGTTAAAACCATGGGCTTTGCCGGATACTTTTTAATTGTTGCCGATTTTATAAAAGCAGGTCGTGATTTGGGTGTTTTTGTTGGCCCTGGCCGTGGTTCTGCGGCTGGTTCTGCTGTAGCTTATTGCATTGGAATAACCAATATCGACCCTATTAAATACAATTTGCTTTTTGAGCGTTTCCTAAATCCAGATCGTAAGAGCATGCCCGATATTGATACGGATTTTGATGATGAGGGCCGACAAAAAGTAATTGATTATGTTGTAGAAAAATATGGTAAAAATCAGGTAGCGCAAATTGTTACTTATGGTACCATGGCTGCTAAAATGAGTATTAAAGATGTGGCTCGAGTTCTCGATTTGCCATTGAATGAAGCCAATGAATTAGCAAAATTAGTTCCAGATAAACCCGGCATTGAATTAGATCGAGTGCTCTCCGCTCCACTAAAAGGAGAAAAGAGTTTAGAAACAGTAGAGGGCTTGATGAGCGAGGATATTGAGAACGTTAAAAAACTAAGGACTTTACTTGAAGGAACAGATTTAAAGGCCAATGTTTTAAAAGAAGCTCAAATATTAGAAGGCTCTGTACGTGGAACAGGCATACATGCTGCCGGAATTATTATTGCTCCAAAAGATTTAACAGAAATTATTCCGGTTTACACATCCAAAGAAACAGAATTATTAATTACTCAATTTGACGGGAAAGTAATTGAAGATGCCGGTGTAATTAAAATGGACTTTTTGGGATTAAGAACATTGAGCATTATAAAGGATGCGCTTAAGCTGATTAAAGAAAATCATAAAATTGAAATTGATATAGATACCATTCCGCTTGACGATAAAAAAACTTTTGAGCTATATCAAAAAGCGGAAACCAATGGCACATTTCAGTTTGAGAGTGCAGGAATGCAAAAATATTTGAAAGAATTGAAGCCCGATAAGTTTAATGACCTTATCGCCATGAATGCCTTGTACAGACCGGGCCCTATTGAATACATTCCCAATTTTATTGCTCGTAAACACGGACGAGAAACCATTGCCTACGATCTTTCAGTAATGGAAGAATATTTAAAAGATACTTATGGTATAACCGTGTATCAAGAACAGGTGATGTTGCTTTCTCAAAAAATTGCAAGTTTTACGAAAGGCGATGCCGATGTGTTGCGCAAAGCCATGGGTAAAAAAGATAAAGCTACGCTTGATAAAATGAAGAGCAAGTTTATGGATGGTGCTTCAAAAAATGGACACGACCAAAAAATTTGCGAAAAAGTTTGGGTCGATTGGGAAGCTTTTGCTCAATATGCATTTAATAAATCGCATTCTACCTGCTATGCTTTTGTGGCTTTTCAAACAGCTTATTTAAAGGCTCATTATCCTTCAGAATACATGGCAGCTGTACTTACGCATAACTTAAACAACCTCGATAAGGTTACTTTTTTTATGGATGAATGCAGGCGTATGGGTATTCAGGTATTAGGTACGGATGTAAATGAAAGCGAATACCAATTTGCAGTAAATAATAAGGGTCAAATACGTTTTGGATTAGGAGCCGTAAAAGGAGTAGGAGAAGGACCTGCAGAAGCTATCGTTACAGAGCGTAAAACAAATGGACCATTTAAAAGTATTTTTGATTTGGTGAGGCGAATTAATTTAAAAAATGTAAATAAAAAATGTTTCGAAAGCTTAGCTAAAGCAGGGGCTTTTGATTGTTTTAAAGAAATGTTCAGAGCACATTATTTTCATATTGATGCAAAAGACAATACCGTATTTCTGGAAAAAATTGTTCGCTATGGAAATAAATACCAGTCCGATTTAGATAGTTCACAACAATCATTATTTGGAGAAGCTACAGAAGTAGATATGCCTGAGCCGGAAACTCCCAAATGTGAACCATGGGGAAGAATGGAAGAATTAACTTTTGAAAAAGAAGTAACAGGCATGTACATTTCAGGCCATCCGCTTGATGATTATAAATTGGAAGTAAATAATTTTTGCAACATAAGCATTGATGTGTTGAACGAAGACATGACCAAACAAAAAAACAGAGAATTAACTTTTGCAGGCATAGTTACCGAAGCTGCCCATCGCATCTCAAAAAATGGAAAACCATTTGGCACATTTTCGGTAGAAGATTATAGAGGCCGCATACAACTTTCATTGTTTTCTGAAGATTATTTGAAAATGAAACATTGGCTGGTTATAGGTACATCGTTATTTATAAAAGGGAAGGTTCAATTGCGTTATATGTCAACCGATCAGTTTGAGTTAAAAATTACAGCCATGCAATTACTTTCAGAAATAAGAGAAAATTTAGCAAAGAGCATTACCTTAAATATTGCATTATCTGATATTTCAGAAAACGTAATTCAAAAACTAAGTAAAGTAGTAAAAGCCAATACCGGAAAATGCAAACTCAGTTTTAATGTAATGGACAATATTGAAAACACTAAAGTTGAATTGTATTCAAAATCATTGAAAGTAAATTTAACAAATGAGTTTATTGCAGAGTTAGATCAAATGCCTGAGCTGAGTTATAAGCTAAACTAAAAAATAAAAGATTTCTCTTGGCACGATAGTTGTTTGTTAAACAAATAATTATTTACCCCCGTAGCCATCGCATGTTTTATTTTTACAATAAGCTATTTTGTTTTTTTAAATATTATCCAACAAAAAGCATCGTTCTTGTTTTCGTTTTTTATTGTGCTTTTGCAAAAGCACAATATGCCTATCTATTACCTATTATTACAATAGACGAAAAGGAGCAAATGAAAATTATTAAGGATTCTAAATTACATTCTGAGATATCTATTTCGTCTTATCATCCCAATCATGATCCTTATGAACGAGATTTTGGTTTTAATGGGGGGCGTGATCCTGACTCAACAGTAGTTGAAACAATATATGGTACTAGGGGCGAACTTATTTCCAGTATTTATCGCAGTGGCGGGCCAGGGAATCAATACGGATGGTTGCTAGCCGGATTTGCTTACCAATATGATTCTTTGGGAAGAAGAATTGCATGTTATGGACTTGATTATCGTTATTCAAGTTATTATTCTAAAAATGGCATCACGTATAAGAGAGTCCTCGATACCGTCTTTATGGATTCTACAGTAATATATAAGGTAAAATATAATAAGAATAATGTTGGAGTTGCGGAATGGAATGCTAAAGTGAGTCTTAATTGGTCTGACTTTAAGCCCATGAGAGAGGAATTAGATCTAAATTGGAAAATGTTTTATGATAAAAACAGCCATTTAATTAAAATAATTCGCTGTGAGTGCAATGGCCTTTATCAAGATTCAGATATTTTTGTTTATTCCTCATCAGGTTTATTACTTTATAGTGTAACATCAAATAGTGAGCCTAGCACAGCTATTGTATATAGATTAAAGACAAAATCTTTACAAAATTTGAAACTGATTGATTCAACTACTTATAAATATTCCTCTTCAGGACTATTACAAAGCAGCATTGTAACCAGATATGGATTCGATTATATACGCATGGATTCTGCAATTTGCACAACAGCTATAGATTCAATTACCTACGTATATGATAATGTTGGTTCTTTAATTGGTAAAGAAGTAATTCATAAACAAAGGCCTCCCCATGGAGGAGATCATGTTATAATTATAGATTCAATCATTTATATATATGATAGATTTGATACTTTAAAGCTTATAGCCATCGATTCAAATGTTTATGAGTTTAGAAAATCAGGCTCTTTTAGAAGTATTAGTGCTAATTTTTATAAATATTATGTAAAAGAATATATTGATTTGTCTAAATCTAAAAAATTAGTGGATTCTATTTTTCAGTCTTCCAATGAATGCGCGAATATTTACGATAATGAAGGTCGTCTTATTTCTTCTGAATGTTATTATAATGACTCTCATTTTAATTCAGATGGCCTACATTATATTTCTAAAGAAAAAGCCCAAGCAAATCGACCCTATACTGGAGAATATCATTTTTACTCCTATTATTAATATGCATAACTCTTGGGGTAAGATATTTTTACGTTTTACGTTTTTTATTTGTGTTATATCTATCTGTTTGCCTTTTGCATATTCTCAAGATAACAATGCTTTAAAAAAAGATTATCGCAATGAGTTTTTAATTCCCTATTATATTAGATCTGCTGGATATGACAATACGAGATTAAAGGATGTAATAAATAAATTTCTCTCTGTAAATTTCAGTAGTTTTTTTAGAGAACAAAACCAGTTTGCTAATGGTATTTTTAGCGAAGAGTATATTAGAACTCGAATTTATTTTGATACGATTTATAAAATAGATTCCTCAATATATCAAGTAAGGGGAAAAGTAAAAATAGAAGACGCAATTAGTTATTTTGATGGAAAAATAAGAATCGCTAATATTTTTTTTGATAGGTTTACTGAAGGAGATGAAACAACACCTAATCTTACTTACCTTACTACGCTTATCTCAAAATGTAATTTTCGTATATCTTCAAATCAAAAACCAATTGCTCAATTAAATGGGATATTACAAACAATATTAAATCTTGATACTTCAACAAATAAATTTAGTTTTTATCATGGAAATAATTCAGATTACTACATGAATAATACATTTGTAGGAATTTGGAAAAACAGAGATCTAAAACAAACAGAAAAATGTATTTGGGGAATTGGCTTACTGCCTTTTGAATTTACCGGAGATTTTAAATTAAACGAAACTTATGTTACAGAAAAGTACCTGAAAAATGGTTGGAAATTCTATGGAAAACTAGATAAGGAGGGTCATTATATTGAAAATAAGGATTATTGGTGGAAATGAAATAAATATGAATCCTCTTGTTTTTATTGTTTGTTTTGTCATCTTACTATATCTTTGAAGCTTAGCAATGCCAAGATGGCGTATTATCTTTTTGGCAACCTTTTTGACTAAGCGTATTTCAATTCTTAATTTTGCATTATAAATTCTTAATTTAAAACTATGGCATTAGAAATAACTGATTCAAACTTTGAACAAACAGTATTAAAGTCTGACAAACCTGTAATGATTGATTTTTGGGCTGAATGGTGTGGTCCTTGCCGTATGGTAGGACCCATTGTAGAAGAAATTTCAAAAGACTTTGATGGTAAAGCAATTGTGGGTAAAGTTGATGTCGATAATAACTCCATTTCTGCAACTTATGGCATTCGTAATATCCCTACCATTTTATTCTTCAAAAACGGACAAATTGTAGACAAACATGTTGGTGCTGCGCCAAAGTCGGTATTAACAGCTAAATTGAATGCAATTCTTTAAACATCGTTGTTAGTTGTTTTTGTTTGTTGTTAGGGAAAAGCTATTTTCAAATAACGAACAAAAATAACGAATAACTAACAACTAGTTTTATGCGTATAGACCAAGAACAACTTCAACAGTATGGCCATTTGAGCCTTATTGCCAAACAAGCTGTTGAAGGTTTTATTACCGGTTTGCATAAAAGTCCCTACCATGGTTTTTCGGTAGAATTTGCCGAACATAAAATTTACAATAAAGGAGAATCGACCAAAAATATTGATTGGAAACTTTTTGCACGTACGGATAAACTCTTTGTCAAAAATTTTGAAGAAGAAACCAATTTACGTTGCTACACCATTATAGACAATTCTTCCTCCATGTATTTTCCTTTCGATAATGGAAAATTGCTCAATAAAATTAGTTTTTCATGTTATGCAGCAGCAGCCATAATGCATATGCTCAAGAAGCAACGTGATGCAATGGGCTTGTATATTTTTTCAGATAAAATTGAATCTGCAATTGGCCCAAAATCAACGTCATTACACCATAAACTTTTAATTAGTGAATTAGAGAGATTGTTGATTCCCATTTCTACCGAAACCAGAAAAACAACTTTTGCATCTTCTGCTTTGCATGAAATTGCTGATCGTATTCACAAACGCTCTCTCGTTTTAGTTTTTAGTGATATGTTTGATAATGCTGCTGAAACAAAAGATGATTTATTTGCAGCACTTCAACATTTAAAATACAATAAACATGAAATTTTATTATTTCATGTAGTAGATAAGAAAAAAGAAATGGATTTTGAGTTTGAAAATCGGCCGCATAATTTTATTGATGTAGAAAGTGGAGAAGAAGTTAAGGTTCATCCTAATGAAGTAAAAACTACCTATACTAAAGCCATACAAGCCTACAAACAAGAATTAAAACATAAGTGTGGCCAGTACGGCATTGAATTTATTGAAGCAGATATCAATCAAGGGTTCAACCAGGTATTATTGCCCTATCTTATCAAACGAATTAAAATGAGTTAATGCGATGCCTAAGTCTATTTCTGCAATTTTATTTTGTTTTCTACTAATTCTAAAATTTTCTTACGGAATTACATTTACATCTCTTTCGGTTGAAACTCCCGTAAAATTGGCTTTTGTGAGCGAATTATCTCAACTAGCTACTTTTCGTTTACAATTTAATCCATCAGAATTAACCCATGATATTTTTATTCGCATAGATTATATCATAGATAAAGATACCGTTACAGATTATTATTATGTGGATGAAAATTTTCAAGGAAATATAAAGGAAATTAAATTGCTCAAGGGCTCAACCCTTACAGCAAATTTGTATTTGCATACACAAGGCCTCACTAAATTAGACAGCATAAAAGGAGAATTTACTTATAAATTTTCTCCAATAAACGAAACACAAGAGATTGACGGTATAAGAAAATTTACTGGCACTATATGGCAAGCAAATGAGCAAGTATTATTTAGAATCAATAAGCAAGATATCAAAAAACAAAAAGTGGAAATAGCCATTAAAACAACTGAGAATTATGCCTACGATCAATTATTTTTAAAAGTAAAAGCTGTTAGCCCGGTTGATGGTATTATTTTATTAGATAAAACTATTACTGTAAATAAAGGTGCGCAACTTGATTATATCAGTAAATCAGTAATGCTTGCACTTGAAGAATTTAAAATGGCAAAAGAAGGCAACTATTATATACAGATTACCCAACAAATGGCAGCTCCTCATTTAAATGGAATAGAAAGCATATCTTATAAGCTTATTGATTTATAAGTGCATTAATTTTGTCTAATCAAATAAAATAGCGTAAATTTGCAGCATAATTGTGGTATTTCGCGAAGCGTATTTCACAAGGTTCGGTAGTTCAGTTGGTTAGAATACATGCCTGTCACGCATGGGGTCGCGGGTTCGAGTCCCGTCCGGACCGCCAATTTAAAATCAAACAAAAGCAAAACAATGAAAAGCTCTGGTAAATCAGGGCTTTTCGCTTTTTAGGGTATTTGCTTTCTTCCTATTTCATTCCTTTGCAAGTGTGCTATTCGTTGGACTTTTTATAGCACTAAAAAAGTCCAACGAATTGGCTGTAATTCACTGTCCTGCTTTATTATGCATTTGTTGGAATATCCAACTCAAAGTAATTTTACAATCAAAATTATTGGACATGCAAAGAACAACCTTTAGCTTACTTTTTTACATCAAAAAAACTAAGCTTCTTAGAAACGGAGAGGCTCCCGTTTATATGCGAGTAACCATCAACGGAGAAAGTGTTGAGTTTTCGCTTAAGCGAAGTGTAAAACCAAACTTGTGGGATATTAAAAAGAACAAAGCTAAAGGGGCAACCCTTGAAGCCCAAACCCTGAATGATTATTTAACCAGCAAACGGGTTCAAATCTATAATAAGGTAAGGGATATGGAGGAGGCTGGAAGTTCTCCAACTGCATTTGCACTTAGAAATTTATTGCTGAACAAAGATGACAAACATTTACAGTTCATAGAATTTTTTACTCAAGAAATGAACAAAATGGAAAAATTAATCGGGCAGGATTATACCGAAAGTACAATTGATTGCTATGGCACTACATTAAAACACCTTAAAAGCTATATCCTAAAACAATATAATTCAAATGATATTTTGCTTAATTCTATTGACCACAAATTTATCACAGGCTTTGAATTTTACCTAAAAACAGAATCCGGCTGTAATCACAATAGTGCCATGAAGCATATTAAGCACCTAAAAAAAATTATAAGAATTGCTGTAGCTAATGATTATGTGAAAAATCCATTTCTAAATTATAAGCTATCCTACAAAACAGTTAATAGAGAATGTTTAAGCAATGATGAATTAAATAGGATTGCCGATAAACAATTTTCTATAAAACGAATTGAAGTAGTAAGAGACCTGTTTTTAATGATGTGTTACACAGGCCTCGCTTATAAAGACCTTGCTTTACTTACAAGCAAGAATATTAATATTGGTAATGATGGCCGAAAATGGATTTATATAGAACGACAAAAAACCGGTATGCCATGCCATATTCCCTTATTACCGGAAGCGGATAGAATAATTGAGAAACATAAAAATGATATTGAATGTAAAGTGCATGAAAAATTATTACCTGTACCATCGAACCAAAGATTTAATGCCTATTTAAAAGAAGTAGCAGATTTATGTGGCATAACTAAAACCCTACATACCCATTTAGGACGCTATTTTTTTATTAATAATGTTATACTAGCCAATGATGTGCCCCTTGAAACTGCCCAAGGTTTTGTAGGACATGCCAAACTCTCAACACTACAATTTTATATGAAAAGAAACCCTGCTAAAATAAATAATGATGTAAATGTGCTTATGGCTAAAATGGGTGCTCAAACGCTTGTAGAATCTTTTACAACATAGGAGGGTATTTTAAATGGTGAGATAAAAGACAGAAGTAATAACAATATTTCTCATTAGTTACTTAGCCGTTTTGTACATGAAAAATCTTTTTTATTTCAAAGCATAGTAATCAAATCTATTTTTGTGTTATTTGCTTAATTTTGCTACATGGGAAGAAAGAATATTCATGTAAGCCATAGAAAATCAGAGCTAGAAGTAGAAGATATACTAACTTGTTTTAAACATAGTGATGGAAAGATTAGAATCAGACGGCCATCTCCAGACGATTCGGAATTTAACTATCAAATGTTTCTTCATAATGCTGCTTTATCAGAATTTTATGGCGGTAAATCGGATTATTATGTTAACGATCATGAATACACTGCTATTAATAATATTTTGATACAATACGATTTTCCGGAAATTATTAAAGAGAACATATTGTTTTGTTGGCTAAATATGCTTTATGGAACAAAAATAAAAAACATTGAAGAGTATGATGAAAATTACAAATCATATATCAATGCTTTTGAAACCATAAAGAGTATAGCGAATGATGGAGCAAGTATTTGCAGTTTTTCTATTACTACTAAAAGCGGTGGCGAAAATAAATCAGAAAACCAATCATTCACGGACGAACACTCATTAAGCTTTTTAAAAAAAGGTTTTTTTATTTTAATTAACTCCCACTTTGGAAAACCCTATTCCATAAGAGCGGAATCATATAAACTACTTTTAAATAAAAATTTGAAAAGTGGCAAGAGGCTAAACTTTCAAAGTCAAGATAAGAAGGAATATACAAAAGGACTTTATAATTATCTTAACTCAACAAAAGTTAATATTCACCATAAGAAAAGAAAAAAAGGTGAACGTATTCACTCAAAGAACAATACTTATATTCTAATTGGCAAAATTATGGCCGCTGCCGGATTAATCCCACCTAAAGAAGATGAGGCCTTCTATATTGAATTCATAAAAAATTTGCTTAGTTAAGAATTTTCGGTTTTTTTTAAATAGACATTACTTGCCTCCATCTTACCTCTTATCCACAAAAAAGTGGGTGAAAATGACGGTAAACATATAGTACATCTTACACCCAAATTTATTTGTATGTACCCAGACATTTGTTTTCAGCAAAAAACAATGTTTAACTCTAAACTGCATAAAAATGGAAGTAATTACAATTGAAGCAAAAGTATTCAAAGAAATTATTGATGAAATAAAGGGAATAAAAGACCTTTTGAAGAGTAAAGACCTCGACAACCCATTATCTGAGCGTTGGCTTATTAATGAAGATTTGTGTAAAACTTTAAAAATAAGTAAGCGGTTACTCCAAAGTTATCGGGATAGAAAATTGATCCCATTTTCTCAAATAAATGGAAAAATTTTTTATAAAGCTTCTGATGTGAACGACTGGCTAAATAAACATTATAATAACTCAATCTAAGGAATACTAAGAACTAAGAAAGATTAGCATTATGGCAATTACTAAACAAAGAATATTATCTAAAGTTGATAGTAAAGATATTTTTGATTTTTACATAGCCCCATTTTCAAATGGTGAGGTATTGAAAGCAAAAAAAACTATTCTATCTCCTTTACGCGTTGAAAGCAATCCCTCATTTAACATTTACCAAGCAAGGAATTGCCGAGAAAATGGAAATGCGTGGCGATTTAAAGATTTTGCAGGCGAACAAGGTTCTTGTTTTGATTTTGTAATGAAACTGTTTAATCTGCCATTTAGTGAAGCATTAATAAAAATAAATAACGATATGAATTTAAAATTGGAAGAAAATCCTATAGAGATTTCTAATAGTATCACTAACAATACAAGAGTAAACAATAGTGTAGAAATAATTTTTGATGAACATTCAAAATGCAAAACAAAACAATTTTCTGAAAGAGAACTTTCTTATTGGCTTGATTATGGTATAACTCTTGAGCATTTGAAATATTTCAATGTTGAGGCTATAGACATATTTACCGGATATAGCAAAAAAAGAGATAAGCCTTACTCTATTGAAAGCCATAAAGAATATCCCATTTTTGGATATATAAACAAGGACTTTGCAAAAATTTATAAACCATTTGATACTATGTATCGGTTTCAATATTTAGGTTCCAAACCATCAGATTTTATTTTTGGTTTGAAGCAATTGCCGCAAAATGGAGATGTGCTATTTATTACAGGAGGCGAAAAAGATGTGATTAGCTTGTATTCCCATGGATATCATGCCATATCACTAAATAGTGAAACATCTTCATTCGATACAAAAAAATGCGTAGAGCTTAAAGAAAGGTTCAAAAACATAATAGTATTATATGATAATGACAAAACCGGAATGGAAGCGTCAGAGAGCTTATCTGTAATTCATAATCTCACTAGAATTGTTTTACCTCCAATGGAAAATGGTAAAGACATTAGTGATTTTTTTAAATCTAAACAGCCAATTCAAAATTTAAAGGACTGGATAAAAAATGCTATCCATGAATATTCTTTACTTACCTGTAACAATGAACAAATAGAAGATCAATGTATTTTTACTATTACAGAGTTATTGACTAGGCCCAAACCCGAAACCCGATATCTTCTTGAGCCCATTTTGCCAAAATATGGTACAGCACTCTTGGTAGGCAAACCTGATACAGGAAAAAGTCAATTGGCTCGCCAATTGGCTATTCAAGTTTCCATTGGAAGAGATAAATTTTTAGATTTTCAATTAATAACCAAATACCAGAGAGCTCTATATATTGCAACAGAAGATGATCCGGAAAACACTCAGTTTTTGGCTTCAAAACAATATGAAGGCATTGCTGCATTACCTAAAGATAATTTGAAAATTATGTTTGCTGATACACTAACAAAAGACCAAATTATTGAGAAACTAAATAAAGAACTACAAGAATTGCCATGTGATTTAGTTGTTATAGACTCGTTTGGAGATGTATTTAATGGTAGCGACCTAAATTCAAATACTCAAATGCGTAATTGTGTTAAAGAATTTGATAGAATTGCCAAGAAATATTATTGTCTAATTCTTTTTGTACATCACATCAATAAGAATAGTTATACACAAGCTCCAGCACAACAACATATTCAAGGTGGTGGAGGGCTGGTGCAAAAAACGCGGTCTGCGATTCATCTTACGTCTGGCGAAGACAACAAAAAATATCTTAATGTTTCAAAGGGAAACTATTGCCCACGAGAATATAAACAAAATGCCATTGAACTTATTTTTGATGAACAAAGCTTTGTTTTTACACCTACAGGAAAAACTGTTCCTATAGAATCATTGGGGACGGATAACAATATCAAAGAAGAAAAAGAAGAAAAAGAAAACATACAAACATTGAGAAATATTGCCGAGGTAATATTAAAAGAAGGTAAAATTTTAAAATATACTCAATTAGTTGATCTTTATAAAAAAAGAACAGCCAAGAGCGAAGCAACCGCTAAAAGAAATATTAAACGAATGCTTCAATTAGAAATTATTAAAAATATTGATGGTTTGTATTCTTTAAATGTAAAAGAAAATGAAGAAGCTGAAGCAGAAGAAAGGATAGAAGAAGAGTTGGCCTTTGATGGAGAGAGTAAAGATGCATTTTAGTATCAGGTATCACTAGTATCAAATCTCTTAGGAAAAAGACACCATGATACCTGATACCAATTATTTATATGTGTAATAAATTTTATGTTTAAAACGTCTAAAGGATATTCATTCTATTAATTTGGCTTAACAAAAATACAGCGTGTGTGCGCCTAGTTAATAACCCCATAAGCGCATTTTAAGGATAATCGGTGTAATCGGTAATAACCAATACAATTTCTGGTTTTGGCAATTGATTTAATCAAGGGAAACTGCAATTAATATAAACAGTGACAATCTTTATTATATATAACATTCGGTTTTTTATGATTGAGAATACTCATTTTGACAAAATAACTTTACAAATTTGTCAAATAAAATAGACTTGTAAAAAAGTCAGGCTATATGCTTACTAATAATTTGTATTTGCAAAGTATTAGGCTTACTTGTTATGTGAATTAGTCCCCCATAAGCTTATGTTATGAGGAAAATATAGTGGAAGAGCAAAAAGTGCAATAGTTTGGCATGCAATAAACGGCAATATTTCTAAATATTATCACTTGTTATATTTAGCAATCACTCAAATAGTAAATATATTTACAACCATTAAAAACTCTGTATGTATTTGATAATAAAATATATATGATATATAATTGCATGAATTTTAAATTAAAATACTTGCATATTAATTGATAATCTATTATCTTCATATAGGAGGATTAATAACATGACAAGTTTGAATGAGCTTAAAAAGCACTTAAAGAAAGGAAGCGTTTATCGAAGGAATGAATTATCTGAATGGTCAAAATCCGTTGATAGGCATCTTGATGAGTTATTGAAAGAAGGCGTTTTAGAAAAACTCTCTCAGGGATTGTACTATGTTCCTCAAACTTCTGTATTTGGAAAAGTTCCGCCAGATGAAGATGTTTTGGTGCGCAGCTTTTTAAAAGATGATAGATTTCTTCTTGTTTCTCCAAATTTCTATAATAGCCTTGGTGTTGGAACAACTCAGCTTTATAATAAAAAAATTGTTTATAATCATAAACGACATGGAAAGTTTAAATTAGGAAATAGAGATTTTGAATTTCAATTGAAACATCACTTTCCTGTAAAAGTTACAGAAGAATTCTTGTTAGTGGATTTAGCCAATAATTTAGATACTTTGGCAGAAGATTGCGATAATGTATTGAATAAATTACTTGCTAAAGCATCTCAGATGCCATATCAAAAGTTTAGGCAGGTTGTTATGAAATATGGAAATACTAAAACCAAAAAATTGTTTAAATCCCATATAAGTAAAACCGAACATGCCTGAATACCTACATAATCATAAAGACTTCATTTCTCTAATTAAAATTTTAGCGGAAGAAAAAAATATAGAACCAGGGCTAGTCGAAAAAGATTATTGGATCATGCATGTTTTGTACGGACTAAAAAAGCAAGGATTTGATTTTGAATTAAAAGGCGGTACTTCTTTGTCAAAAGGATATAAATTAATTCACAGATTTTCCGAAGATATCGATATTCATATCAAACCTCTTGAAAAATTTGGCATAAATGAAAATCCTAAAAACACCAATAAAAATAATGCGAATAAGCGAAGAGCATTTTACGATTGGTTAGCGACTGAAATTAAAATACCCGGTATAATTTCAATAGTTCGAGATAAGGCTTTCGATGATGAAAAAAACTACCGTAGCGGAGGCGTTAGGCTCCATTACCAAAACAAAGTTGATAAAGTTAAAGGGTTAAAGGAGGGTATTCTTTTGGAAGCCGGATTTGACACTGTGACTCCAAATGAAGCTGTAACAATAAGTTCTTGGGCGTATGATAAAGCTAAAGAATCTAAAGTAAACATTGTTGACAATAGAGCTATAGATATTAAATGTTACCATCCTGGTTTCACATTTGTTGAAAAACTACAAACTATTTCCACAAAATTTCGACAAGAAGAAAGCGGGGTTGACAACAGTAAATCCGTTAATTTTATGCGTCAATACTACGATATATACTGCCTTTTAGAATCTCCCGAAATTCTTGCTTTTATTGGCACTAACGAATATTTAGAACACAAAAAGAGGCGGTTTCCCAAAGAAGATTTCGAAATTCCTATTCAAGAAAATCAAGCTTTCATATTATCCTCTCCTGAATTGCGTGCAGATTTTGCAGCAAGGTACAAAACAACGGCCTCTCTATATTATCAGAGGCAGCCCGATTTTGATGAATTAATAAAGCGGATTGCAATTCATATCGAAAAATTGTAAATGTTAGCGCCATATTTATAACTCGTATGGGAATTCATCAAGTTTCTAATTATATCCAATGACTTTTGATGCGATATATTTTAGAAACCCCTTTGCAGCCAAAATAGCAATTAGCCTCCCTAATATTTTGCAAACAAAAATTAAATTCTATTTTTGATGTAAACCATTTTAAAATTAAGCATATAGAAAAATAGTAATTAATCACATATAAAAATTTGCGTTAAGCAATTTCTTCCAGCGAAAACTACCAATTTTTCAAAAATAGAGGAGAGAAAAGCCGAAACGCTCACGCAATGCGTGGGCTTTCTCTTATTTCCTCTGTTGGTATTGGTAGTACCTCGCTGGTGTAAGTTGAATGACCCACGCAGGTTTTTTTGTGGCTACCAAACACAAAAAAGCGAATGTCTGATTACCGTGAAACATTAGATGAATTATTTGTTACCAAACTGGGCTTTGAGTTCAGTGGTTTGGCATTACCTGTTCCTATAATTCCGGGAAGCGAAAACATTCTCAATATCTCAAAGGAGTATTCAGCAAATGGGATTGAAGTAATTGTAACAGAGTGCAAAGACCGCATCCCTGAATTTCAAAAACAGGTAATCAAGGCGCACAAGAGGTTATTTCCCAATTCTCATTTTCTCTTTATCAGCAACGGAGGCAAAGTGTTCGACCTCTACAATGTTTCAACCGCACAGCGATTGAAACCCATTACCTACAATGAGATTGAACGCAATACCCGATTGTTCAAAGAGAAAATTCAGCTATTCAATGTTGATGAAGCGCAAGGCACGGTTGACCTGAAAATAAAAATTGAAAAAGCATTTGATACCAATGACAGAGTAACCAAAAAATTCTTTGACCGCTTTGAAAAGATTCACAAGAAATTGCAATCAGCAATCACAGGAATAAAAGATGATGCTGATGTTTCTTGGTATGCTTCCGTGTTGCTGAACAGAATTATGTTCATCTACTTTTTACAGAAGCACAGTGTAATTCAAAGCGACACAAATTTTCTGCTCACTAAGTTCGCAGAGGTAGAGAAGAACGAAGAAGATTATTACAAAGATTTTTTGCTCCCTCTTTTTTTCGTTGGCTTCGCCAAGCGTGACAAGCACGCTGAGAAAAAAGCATTCACTCAAAAGTTCGGTGCAGTTCGTTATCTCAATGGTGGTTTGTTTTATCCGCACCACATTGAAGAAAAATATTCCAAACTGAAAGTTTACAAAGAGGAAAAAGGAAATGTAGTTCCTGATATTGTTGAGCCGGACATTGAAGTTGATGCAGCCACACTCAAAGAAATTTTAGAGTTCTTAAACGGCTATACATGGTATTTGGATAGCCGACCAATGAAAGATGAAAAGGACATCAATCCTGATGTGTTAGGTTACATCTTTGAGAAATACATCAACCAGAAAGAACTTGGCGCATACTACACCAAAGATGACATCACAGATTACATTGCCCGTAACACTATCATTCCTTTCATCTTTGATAAGCTAAGAAATAACGGACACAATGCACCAGACCCCAACCCGCTTATCACTGATAATAAAGACATCAAGCAATCAATTGCCGACTACATTGAGAACACTGATGATTACAGCACTCTAAAATTTCTTTACAAAGAAATTTTATTGCCTCTCAGCGTTCTTGACCCCGCTGTTGGTTCGGGTGCATTTCTTTTCGCTGCGCTCAATATTCTTTTGCCAGTGTATCAGAAAACAGTTTTCAAATTAAAACAACATCGTAAAAAACAAAAAGATGAATGGTTGCAAAATCTTTGCAACACATTAGAACAACACAGCGAAGAATATTATTTGACGAAACAAATTATTCTCAATAATCTTTTCGGTGTTGACATTGTAGAAGAAGCAACTGAAATATGCAAGCTCCGCTTGTTCTTGCAACTTGCTTCCCACTTACCCGATATACAAGCAATAGAGCCATTGCCTGATATTGATTTCAATATTTACTCAGGTAATTCTTTGGTTGGTGGTTTAAGTTGGGAAGATTTGCAAGCAACTTACGGCATGAAATTATTTGATAAGGAAGGAGAGAAAATAAATCTTGAGCAAATAAAAAAAGACATCACAAATCTTTCAGAGAAGAAACTTGAATACAGAAGTAAACAGCAGGAAGATATTGAGGAAACAGATTTAAAAATTTTGAAGAATGCAATCAATAGATTAGAAGTCAAGATTAACAACAGCATTGATATAAATGTAAAAACAAAACCTACTCATTGGTTCATAGAATTTAATGACATCATTTCCAAAGGTGGTTTTGATATTATCATAGGCAACCCGCCTTATGTTGAATATAACACTACCAAGAATATTCAAGGGCTAAAAAATTACTCTGCTTTATCTTGCGGCAATCTTTACGCTTATTTTTTTGAAAGAAGTTTCAAGATGCTTTCTCCATTAACGAGGGTTGGTTTTATAGTTCCAATGCCAAGTATTAATACCAACAGAATGGAGCCCTTGCAAAATATGATTCGGAACTATACAAGCTGGATTTCTTCCTTTGATGAAAGACCGTCAGGATTATTTGAAGGAGTTGACCAACGATTAAGTATTATTCTTTTGTCAAACTCTAAGAAGAAGGTTATCAATACAACAGGCATTATTCGTTGGTATGCGCAGGAGAGAAATGAATTATTTAGTTCAATCCTTACAGGATTTGTTTCTTCTAAAAAAAACTTGGAAAGACAAGGAAGGATTTTAAAATTCAAAGACAAAATTGAAGAATCAATTTTTGAAAAATTTTCCAAACATCAACTTATTTCAACTTACATTTCTTCATACAAAACTGATAACCTTATTTCATTTCGTTCAGCAGGTGGCAGGTATTGGAAAATTTTTCTTAACACCGAGTTCCCAACTAAGTCACTGAGCAATGTTGGTTTCTATTTACTGAAGAAATACGATAGTGAAATATTTACAGGAGTGTTAAACAGTTCATTGTTTTGGTGGTATTACTCTTTGAATTTTGATATGTATAACTTGAAAAATTATATGGTGCATGGTTTTAAATTTGACTTTCCAGAGAGTGAAAACCCAATAAAGAATAAGTTAAAAACACTTGGTCATAAATTGATTTTAGATATTGATAGCAACAAAGAAATTTCAATTACAAATTCTAAAACAAGAGGGCAAGTTGAAACTGTTTTATTTAAAGTTTTGAAATCAAAACCAGTGATTGATGAAATTGATTCAGTCCTTGCGCAACATTATGGTTTTACAAATGAAGAGAAGAATTTCATCATCAATTACGATTTAAGATTTCGTATGGGAGGCGAAGAAGAATGAGCAGCATAATTGACAATAAGAAAGACAACTTACTTGTTGACCACATCAACAAGTTACTTGATACAGCAGAGTTCAGCCGTATGGCTGTTGGTTATTTTTATCTGTCCGGCTTTGAAGCAATCAGAGAAAAGTTGGATAAAATAAAAACACTGAAACTGATTATCGGCAACCGCACCAATCAACAAACGGTTGAGGAATTAGTAAAAGGTCATATCAGCAAAGAACTTTCTGAGGTTGAACTTAGAGGTCAACGGTTGCAAAATAAAAGTCGGAAAGGAAAACTGCTTTCACAAACACAAGGAGAATATTCAGAAGACCTTGCATTGATGGAGCAGAATGAACATTCTGAAAAAGGTTTGTCAGCCCTATGGGAATTGATACGAGATAAAAAAATTGACATCAGAGTTTACACCAAAGGAACACTACACAGCAAAGCATATTTATTTGACTTGCCCGACACAAATTATTTAGAAGGCATTGCAATAGTTGGCAGCAGCAATCTTTCAATAAGCGGACTGAGCAACAATTCTGAACTGAATGTCAAAATTACCAATCCCAACGACTATCAGGAAGTGCAGAAATGGTTTGAAAACCTTTGGGAAGAATCAGAGGACTTCAATGAACTATTTATGAATGTGGTGAAGGAAAGTTGGTTCAAGATGCAGGTTACACCTTACGACATTTACATCAAAACACTTTACCACTTAGTAAAAGAGCGAATTGAAATAAAAGAACACAGTTCACTAACTGCATTTGACCAAAGCAAACTTTTTTCGTTTCAAAAAGATGCTTACAACCGGGCATTGGATATTTTGGAAGGCAAAGACAGTCAGCAAAACGGAGTATTTATTTCTGATGTAGTCGGATTAGGCAAAAGCTACATTGCCATTGCGCTCATTAGTTACTACTGGTCAATCAAACAAAAATCCACACTGATTATTAGCCCTGCTTCATTAACAAAAATGTGGGAGGACTACAAGGATGAATTTCACCTTCGGTGTAAAATTCTTCCTTACAGTGAACTACTTTACAAAGACAACAACGAACATTTTACTTTGAACGATGTGCCTGAATACGATGGTTACGGAGTGGTAGTGATTGATGAATCACACAACTTCCGCAATCCCGATGCACAGCGTTACAAAATTTTAGCTCCTTACTTGCAGGGCAAGAAAGTTATTTTGCTTACAGCAACACCGCAGAACAACACCGTGTTTGATATTTACCATCAGGTAAAATTGTTTCATCAAAGCGATGTTACAACTCTCAATATTTCACCCAACAATCTGAAAACATATTTTCAGCAGCACCAAGCCAATCCTGATAAAATTGCTGAGTTGCTCCAGAATTTTTTAATCAGGCGCACCCGAAAAGACATACAAACTTCACCCCGCTATGCGGATGTGAAGATAAATTTCCCCGACCGCAAGCTCAACACACTTGAATATAACATTGATGAAACATATTCCGAGAACGGAAAGAACAGCATCTATGATGAACTGATAAATAAACTCTTCAAAGAAAAAAGTAAAGACCGTTACAGGTATTCCATTTACGACCTCACAAGTTTTTTAAAAAAGGGTGAAACAAAGCGGAGAGAGTATATCGGTTTGTCAAACTTAGGTGAATTGGTGCGAGGTCTTTTAAAAGTTCTTTTGTTCAAGCGACTTGAAAGTTCAGTTGAATCATTCTATGTTTCCATTGAACGAATGTTGAAACGGCACAACTTCATTCTGCAATCCATTGCACAGGGTTATGTAATCACAGGCAAAGCGGAACAGTTAGAACTGTTCCTTGATGCAGACAAGCCAGAAGATTTTGATGAAAGCAGAATCAACAAATACAGCAACGATGATTTTGAAATTGAAAAGTTGAAAGATGCTATCAATGCTGATATGGCAGTTTTGCAAGAAGTGAAAAAATTGGTTGAGCCAATTTATTCTGATGTAGAGAAAGATAAAAAGTTCAATGTTTTTTTAGAGAAGGTTATTAAGAAATTCGGTAAAGAAAAAATATTAGTGTTCTCCGAGTTCTCCGACACAGTAAATTTTTTGCATCGTGAACTCAGCAAAAAATTTCCCAATGTTGTTATCAATCGCATTTCATCAAAGACAGCTAACAGCCAAGAGAAAGCAAGCATCATTCGGAGATTCTCTCCGAACTCACAAACGAAAGCAGGTTTAGGGCAGCACGAAAAAGAAATTCAATACTTAATCACCACGGACGTTTTGAGTGAAGGTCAAAACTTGCAGGATGCACGGATACTTGTCAATTATGATTTCCATTGGAATCCAGTAAGGTTGATTCAAAGAATAGGTAGGGTTGACAGAATAGGAAGCACAGCAGATGTAATTGAAGTATTTAATTTCTTACCCGACACAAGAATTGAAAAGCATTTGGATTTGCAAGGCAGAGTGCAGCACAGAATAAATGAGATACAACAAATTTTCGGTGAAGACCACAAGATACTTTCAGAAGAAGAAATACTGAATGAAAAAAGTGTGTTTGCAATTTACTCTGACAGAGATGAAAATATTTTAGAGGCAGACGATACCATTTCAACAATCTTTGATAAAGCAGAACACATTCTCTACGCACTGCAAAAAGAAAATCCAGCGGAGTATAAACGAATAACAAATCTGAAAGATGGATTGCGCACCGCTTGCAGCGTTTCTCAAAAAGGATTGTATGCGTATCTCGCCTCAGGAAATTTGCACCGCTTGTATTTTTTCGATGGAAAAATCATTAACGAAAGTATTGCTGAAATACTTACAATGATTGAAGCAACACAAACTCAACCGCAAGCGGTTGAGTTTGATTTTGTGAAACACAATGAAGAATTGAAAATGGTTTACAACCATTTCAAAGAAGAATTAAAAAAGCGACAAGCAGAAATTGAAAGCACGCAAATAACATCAGAACAGAAATATTTTCTTGATCGCTTACAAGCTTCATTCAATCTTTTTAACAACAACCTGTTTTGGCAAAAGAAAGTAGATGAACTTTACAAAGTCTTCAGTAAAGAGATTCCTGACTATGCAAAGAGCCAGTTAAGAAGATTAAGAAGGGAAAACCCTCCGGATGATATTTTGTTTGAAGCATTGCAAAGATTGATTGAAGCAGCACGAATATTAAATTTTCAGGAAAAGGGAATAGAAACGGAGAAAATGATAATCCGCACAATTTGCAGTGAAGGATTTAATTGAAAAAACAAATAATTAAAAAATAACCAAGATGGACTTTAATTCAATTTTACATTTATCAGGCGGTAACTTGAATGAGCCGACTCTTAGAAAAAAAATAAATTTATTCCTTTCAAAGTATTACGATAAATATAAAGAATCTGCTATTAAAACTAATATTCCCTTTTCTAATTTTAGTATAGGAAAGCCATGTAACTATTACTTCGTTATCGATAGAATAAAAAGTCACTTCATCTATTCTTCTGATTTTGCTGGTGCGATGAAAGAAATTATCTATGTTGACTTTCGTTCACAAAATGGAGAAAATTTTTCTATTGATGAGATAACAACGTTTTTACGTTCGCAAAAAGGATTTGTAAATTGGCATGGGTTTTCAATAGATTCAAATTTATTATTAAATAAAACCGAAGAAGATATTACGAAATTTGCTGAGGAAAATGCCGAACAAAATATTCAGCAAGAATTTCAGGACTTAATTAAACAGCACCAACCCTTATTCATTTCAATTGAACAACTGGAAAAATTTATAAGGATAGCTACTGAAGATGAGTTTACGCAAATTCTTGTGGTTCCCCTTTTAAGACATCTAGGATTCAACACTGCCGAAGCCAAAGGACATAAAGATAAGTCATTGGAGTTTGGTCAGGATATTCAGAGAATGAAACTACAAATTCCAACAGGGCATTTTCTATATTTTTCTGGACAAGTAAAGAGGGGAGATATTAAGGCCAATAGCAACAAATTACTTGAAAATGTAAATCATATTTTAAATCAAACATCTTCTCAATTAGAGTGGGAAATGCCCGATACTGAATCAAATTCTTTAGTTAAGCCGGATCATATTCTTTTGATTGTTTCTGGAGATATTACTGAAGGCGCAAAGCAGTTTATTTTTAGACATGATCTTTTCAAAAGAAAACGAGTTTTACTTTGGGAGAAGGAAACTATTTTAAGATTATGCAGAGAAAAGGGATTGCCGGAACAAGTTCAAAAAATAATTCTTGAGTACAACAAAAATAACAACTAATATTTTAAGACTAATCTTTAAAAAAATCAAATCTATTATGGAACTCAAAACAATTAACGACCTAAAACAATTCATTCAACAGAATGATATTACTGCTATTTCTAAAACCACAGAATTATTTGGAGGAGCTGATGTTTGTATTGTAAATAAAAAAACTAATGAAAATGATTCTATCACTTTTGTTGTTACAATACATGCAAAAGAATTAAGCTGGTTATTTTATCAGTTAAGAGATTTATTCAAATCAGAACTGGATCATATTACTAAATATGAATTTTATGGCAAACTTGCCGAACAGGCTAATAAAACAATTGAGAACGAGGCGAGCTGTCCTGTAAATAAATTATTGTTAAACGTGTTAGATGAAGCTGAAAAGATAAAAGGAGATCTTTCTAAATAATATTTTCTCACTTCCCATATTATTTTCTTTTCATGTTTACAAATATTTGGTGTTTACGAAAACGTAAGCTCGAATATTTTATAAACAGTTATTCTTCCCTTTAATAAAAATAGGAATATACCGGTCATTAAAAAGTAGTCGTAATATAAAAAACTGTGTTATTTTTTGCGAAATATATCACAATGTAGTATTTTTCGCAAAAATTAACACACAAAATGAAGCAAGAGAGAGAATATAATTATCTATTACACTTTATCGAGAATCTCCAAAATCAAGGAAAATATACTTTTTCATTAACACAAATTAGAAAAGAATTTAAGTCGCTGAGCAATTCTGCTCTTCAAATGGGTTTAAATCGTTTGGTAAAAAAAAATAAAATAGTCTCTGTTCATAAAGGCTTTTATGTAATTGTGCCGGTAGAATATGCAAGTAGGGGGCTTCTGCCGGTAATTTCATTTATTGATTCGCTAATGGCATATTTAAAAAGGCCATATTATGTTGGCTTGCTCAGCGCAGCCGCCCTGCATGGGGCATCTCACCAGCAAGCGCAGGAATTTTTTATAGTTACCAATTTGCCTCCCTTACGTAGCAAGCTGGTAAAAGGGCATAAAATAAATTTTATTTCAAAAACCCAAATTTCACCATCGGGAATTATTAGCAAAAAAACCGAAACAGGATATGTAAAAGTTTCTGATCCGGAACTTACGGCATTAGATATTGTGCATTTTGAAAATAGAATTGGGGGCCTTAACAGGGTTGCTACCTTACTTGACGAATTGCTGGATGTGGTTGATCCGATTAAATTGCAATCATTGTTCAAAAAAAATTTACCCTTAGCAGTTATTCAGCGTTTGGGCTACATAAGTGAAAAAATTCTTGGAAAGAAAGAGATTGCAATTGCGATACGCAAAAAGATAAAAAATAAAAAACTAATAAGAGTACCTTTGCATGCTGGCGGAAAACGTTCTGGGTTGCCAGTTGATGCTGATTGGAAAATAATAATTAATGCTAACCCGGAAAGTGATTTATGATACCACGTTCAGATATAATTGCATGGAAAAATATTGTCCCTTGGCAAACCAATGAGCAAGTAGAGCAGGATATTGTTATTTGCCGTGCCCTAATTGAAATATTTTCAGATAAAATATTAGCGGAGAACCTTGCCTTTAGGGGAGGAACTGCCTTGTACAAACTTTATTTTCCATCTCCCTTGCGCTATTCTGAGGATATTGATTTGGTTCAAATAAAACCATCTGCAATTGGTATAATCATTGACCGTTTAAGAGAAAAATTAGATTTTTTAGGGAAACCAAAAATAAATCAAAAAGCGTTTAACAACACTATTGTTTTTCGATACGAGTCTGAAATAGCTCCCAAAATTCAAATGAAATTAAAAATAGAAATTAATTGTCGTGAACATTTTTCAGTTTATGGTTATCAAAATCTTCCTTTTTCTATTTCATCATTATGGTTCAAAGGCAAATGTAATGTTACAACATTTGAAATAGAAGACTTAATGGGTACTAAAATGAGGGCATTGTACCAGCGAAAAAAAGGGCGAGATTTATTTGATTTATATCAGGTATTGACTGTAACTACCGCAAATCCTGAACGTATTATTAAAGCATTCAAGCAATACATGGAGCATGAAGAGAACAAAGTAAGCAAAAGAGAATTTTTATTGAATATGGAAGAAAAAATGAAAAGAAACGAATTTATTAACGACATAAATAGTTTACTTAAACCGGAAACAAAATTTGACATGCAAGAGGCATGGATATTTGTACGTGAAAAATTAATAGAATTGCTTTAACATAATTGGTTCAATGCATCTGTATGTACAAGGATTAATACCACCTAAAGTACCCCTCCCCGTTTGCAAAAAGGAAAGTCGAAAATAAAAAACCGGAACTAGGGGAGGGCTAAATTTTTTATTCATTAAATACGTTAAATAGGAACATGGAATAATCTTTTAAAAGTTTTTGATATTCTTTAAATAGTGGTTTTCTATTTTCCACAAAGTTGCATTATCTTTACAGCGCAAAACAAAGCAAGACGTTCTTTACATTTTTGCAAAATAAAATGAAATTAGTTGGCTATTCGTTGGAGTTTTTGAATAGCCTTTTGTAATACATTGAATTTGAATAAGGTTTGGATAGGGTTCGAGTCCCGTCCGGACCGCATCTTTAAATCTTAAGCCCTTGTAGCAAAGCTTGCTGCGAGGGCTTAAGATTTTATGGTTTTCGGTTTCCGCCTTTATTAGTTGTTTTTTCATGTTTTTAAAGTTTTATTCTTTCTTTGTTAAACGTGTAAAACACAAAAAAGGTTTCGTTTTTAGTCTGAATTGCAAATGTTTATGAAAAAAAATAATCCGAAATCCAATATATAAAAAGCCTCTTTTACTATTTAAATGTTGCTTCAAATTCATAATACCATGTATTGTAATTTTTCGAGTCTATAATTTCTAATTCAAATTTAGCCGTATAAGGAGGTAATGAATCAGGTATTTCTATCATAAAAGAAAATTGGGGGCTTAAAGTTTGATTTGCCTCAATGGAATATTCATATGAAGAACTAACAAAATTCTCCGTTTCTCCTGAAACAATACTAATGTTACCATCGCTAGTTGAAAGTGTTCCAGTTATTGGATTAGTTGCAATTTTTTCAACACACCAAAAATCATACAAATAAACCAATTCCATTTTCCCTTCTCCTGAAAAATTTTGTGTTTGATTTCCTCCTTCAACAATTCCTGTAAAATTTATTTCAAAATTTAGGTTTGCATTTTGTTCATCAAAACCGAGTGATTTGATTTCAAAGTTTTGTAATGAAAATGATTGAAAAGCATCTCTGAAATTTTTCAATGTAGTATCCGTTTCAGCTTCCGTAGAAAGAAGAATCCAAATGCCATAATGAGAAAAACACCTGAATTTTAAAAATTAGTGGGCAAAAAATAGATTACAAACCGCCAGCCCATTTGCCAATAAAATAGGCTGGAATATTTAGTACTGAATTCGTTTTTTTATATTCCTGAAGGCTTATTGTATATGGTCTTGGGCAATTATTTTCTTCTGCAAAAATTTTCAAACTGCGTTGATCTGATTTTTGGATATTTTCTACAAACTTTACTTCAATAGGAATAATTTCTTTTTGTGTATTAATAATAAAATCTACCTCCATTTTGTCTTTGGTTCGGTAAAAATAATAATCAAAATACGAAGGTGTATTTTTTAGTAATTCTAAGAAAACAAAATTTTCGAAAATGGCACCTTTATCTACCCTAATATCTATATCATTAAAGCTATCATATATTCTGTTTCTCATTCCTAAGTCATAAAAATATACTTTTTTCATTTGAGTAATTTCAGTTCTTTTATTAGAAACAAAAGGATTCAATAATTTAATAATGTACATGTGCTCGAGTAAATGTATGTACTCGTCACATTTTTTGTATGGCAGCCTTGAGCTAACCGACAGTTCATTAATATTTACAAGATTTCCAATTTGGGCAGCTAGTAATTGTAGTAATTTATTAAACCCAACAAAATCTTCATTTTTTACATAGGCTCTTACGTCTTTAAGCAAATAGGTTTGGTATAAATCGTGTAATAGTTCCATTTTATCGCCATATGTTAGGCTAAGGCTTATACGTGGTAGCCCTCCATACAATAAATATTCTTTTAATAGAGAAAAAATACTCTTATCGATCACTTTTGCTTCATCAGCAATATTGTATTGCTTGTATTTATGAGATAAATCAATATTACAAGAATCAATATATTCCTCAAATGAAAATGAATAAACCGGAATTACTCTTATTCTACCCGCCAATGATTCTTCAACAGTTTGCAAAATATCTATACTGGAACTGCCGCTGCAAATAATCTTTAAATTTTTGTTTTCATCGACCAATAATTTTAATAAAGCTGAAACTCCCGGAATAAACTGAAACTCATCAATAAATAAAATGCCTTCAATATTTTCATTCAGGTTAATCTGCAAGTATCTTTTTATGGTAGAATATTCTTCAAAAAGCACTATGATCTCAGGATTTTGCCCATTTAAAAACAGTTTTTTACCCACATATTCAACATGTTCCATTATTGTAGTTTTGCCAACCTGTCGGGCTCCAATTAATACAACAATAGGCAGTAATTCTAGTGCTTTATTTATTTTTTGAAGATATAGCGGTCTATTAATATACATATATTGCTATTTTATCTAATAAATATACAAAAATATATAGATATTTTTTAAAATTATATTGAATTAGTGCATATATTATACAAATAATTGATTGGCTGTATCTTATAAAGATTCGTCCACTGCCCTCAAATTCAATTCTTCCTTGCCTAATCTTTGTAAAGGATAAATAATGGCAAGTAGACTTATTGCCATTACGGTAATAAAAACATAAACAAAATCCATGGGCTGTATTTGAATCGGATAACTATCTACCACAAATGCTCCACTGGTATTCAATTTAATAAAGCCAAATTCTATTTGTAGTAAACAAACTATAAATCCAATTGCAATTCCACTTATGGCTCCGCTTAAAGCTATCAACATTCCTTCGGTAAAAAATATTTTTCTGATCGTTTCTAAATTGGCACCCATGCTTCTGAGAATAGCAATGTCTTTTCTTTTATCTAAAATAAGCATGGTTAAGGAGCCCACCATATTAAAAGTGGCAATGAGCAAAATAAAAGATAAAATAAAATACACCGCCCATTTTTCCGACTTCATTATTTTATATAATAGAGCATGTTGCTCAAATCGGTTTTTTACATCATAATTATTTCCGGCAATTTTTTTAATCTCTTCTTGCACTTTAGATACATCTGCATTGGAATTTAATTTAATTTCTAAGGCAGAAACTTTATTTGGTGATTCTAAAATAGTACGAACAAAATCTAAAGAAGCAATTAAATATTTAGAATCAAATTCATGTTGGATAGAAAAAATACCCGATGGCCAAAGATTCTCTTGGTTAAATGCATTCTCTGGATTTGCCATCGAAACTTCACCTGATTTGGGAACCCAAACCTGAATGGGATTTTCAATATCATGCATTTCGAGTGAGAGGTAATGTGCCACCCCGTAACCTACAACTGCAAATGGATGATTGCCACCATAAAGATTAAACTCTCCATTAATAATCATAGTGTCGAGCCCGCTTACTTTTGTATATTCAGTACTTACGCCTTTAATACTTACAATGTATTGCTTGTCTTTGTATTTGAGCAATGCATTTTCTTCGAGTACTTGGGCCACATTTTTAATGCCTGAAATGGCTTTAATTTGTTGTAATGGAAAAGTAGTAATATCGAATGTTTTTCCTTTGGCAACCGTAACACAAACATCCGGATCAAATGAATTGTATAAGGAGATTACCAAACCCTCAAAGCCATTAAAAACCGAAAGCACAATAACAAGTGCTGCTGTACCAATACACACTCCTATTACCGAAATAATAGAAATAGTATTAATAGCATTATGAGTCTTTTTTGAAAAAAGGTAGCGCTTGGCTATGTATAAAGGAAATTTCAAAAGAAAAGAAGCTTATGGCTGCAGTTTTTCAATTTGTTCAAGTATCCATTTTTTATTAGCAACAGGTTCTGTTTCACGAATTCTTTGCTCCACACGTTTTAGCTTATCTTCTTTTATGTCGTTACCATAATTAAACATTTGCAGTTTTAAATTAAAAACAGATTTTACAAACCGAACGTAATTACTATAGGATGTTACTCTTTGTGTAGATATTAATTTATTTCTTTTTAAATATATTTTAAATGCATCTGATAATGATAAGAATGGCTCAATTGCATTGGTATCATAATAAATTTTTAACAACAATGATTTTGCCCCTAGATTATAGAACAAATCCGTAAACTCAACTTTATTTAATAGTTTGAGAGACTTTTCATATTCTTTGGTTTCGTAATAAAAAGTGGCAAGGTTATAAGCATAGGCATTGTTTCTTGTAATAGGATCTAAATAATTTTTATAGTTTTCAATAAAATTATACGTCCATTGTATTTCATTCATTCTTAAACCTAGTCTTACGGTATTTTCATATACGCGTTCAGGAAGGTAACCATCAATAAAAACGATTTTTTCTTCTGTTAAGGTAATATTGAGATTAAATAATTCTTTTAAATATTCATTTCTACCCAGATTTACTTTTTGAGCACAATAATTTTGAGGATACATATACATTTCTCTCAATAACTCTATTCCGTAATGCGCTTTATTAGCATGAAGTAATTCTTTTAATTTATGATAATAACTTTCATCATCAGGGTTTACCAACAGCATGAAAATATTATAGTATATATTAATAAGCGGAATTTCCTGAAATTTTTTATTGTTATAGCCTAAATAATTCATGATCTCTTCAACCATGTTTAATTTGTAGTCGGCAGTAATAATGCGTTTTTGATTAAGCATACTGCAAGTATTGCGCAGCTTGGTTAAGATGTAATAGATGTCAAAATTATCCATTTGATCTTGCAAGCTCTGGTCTTGCTTCATAATGCCTTGATCTGAATTATACAATTCCGTTTCTTTTTCAAGATTGTATTGGTTATAGAAAAAGGCAAAATCTTTATACTTTACTTTTCCTTGTATATCACGCATTTCACGTAAAATACTTTCGAAATGAGGAAAAAGTTTGCGTTCTCTCAATTCATTTGCCAAATGGTATTTGTATACAATTTCGTGACGGGTATAATTTAAATAGGATAAATAATCTTCTAATAATTTAAGCAAATACGATGATAGGTGATTTATTTTTAATTCTGTATAAGCTTCACTTGGGTATAACTTCTTTAATAAATTTTCTTTGGTAATTCTATCGCTTGTAAATTTTGGGTAATCTTTTTGAAGTACTTCAATTAGTTCAATTAGCTTCTCATGAGTATTATAGAAAGGAGATCGCACAAACTTTACAAAATTTGTGAACTCTTTTGTTGTCAGCGTTTTTAATACTGCTATTATTCTTGTGTTATGCATCTGGTAGCGATAAATATAAATTTGTTCCAATATCAGCAATTTGATATTAAAAACAAATGGTAATGCCAATTAATTATTTCAATCGGCTTGGCTCAAATATAAAAAGCAATTCCAATATAGCAAAGTAATTCACGATTAAAGGAACAATAAAATCTCCTTATAATTAAGTGATAATTTATCTTTAAATTTATCAATTAAAATTAATCTTCTATTCGTGATTAGCTCATTTAAAGTACCTTCAATAAGAGATATTGTTTCTTCATCCAATCGTATTCAACAATACATACACAAAACACCCGTACTTACTTCTACAAGTATTAATGAACTTATTGGCGCCTCTCTTTATTTTAAATGTGAGAATTATCAAAAAGTGGGGGCATTTAAAATTAGAGGAGCTACTAATGCCATATTGCAATTGAATGATAAAGAAAAAACAAATGGCGTTGTAACCCACTCTTCCGGCAATCATGGGCAAGCCATTGCACTTGCTGCAAAATGGTTTAATAGTAAAGCATATATTATCATGCCTGAAAATTCAGCCAAGCCTAAGATAGAGGCAATAAGAGGCTATGGCGCTGAAATTATTTTTTGTGGCCCAACACAGAGAGATAGAGAAGTAACTGTAGAAAATTTGATTACAAAAACAAATGCTCATTTTATACATCCATATGATGATGATAGAATTATTTGCGGACAAGCTACAGCTGCAAAAGAATTCATGGAAGAGATGCCCGATTTAGATTACATCATAGCTCCTATTGGAGGCGGAGGCTTAATAAGTGGAACCATTTTATCTGCACAATATTTTAATCCTAAAACCAAGATAATAGGAGTAGAACCACAAGAAGTGGATGACGCTTATCAATCTCTTAAAGCAGGAGTCTTACAAAAAAACGGAACCATTAATACTCTTGCAGATGGTTTAAGAGCAAGCTTAAGTGAAAGAACTTTCTCTATTATAAAAAATGGAATTCATGAAATTATTACCATCAGCGAAGCAGAAATGATTAAGGCAATGCGATTGGTATGGGAAAGAATGAAAATTATTATTGAACCTTCTTCGGCAACTGTGATGGCAGCAGCCCTAAAACAAAAAGAAAAATTAAAAGGAAAGAAGATAGGTTTAATTATTACAGGAGGAAATGTTGATCTTGAAGCCTTACCCTTTACTACTCATTCTTATTAATCCATTATATTTCTCGGTTTGCGCTGGTGATGGGAGTGATTTGAAAAATTATTAGAAAGCACACTAATATTGCCATCTACCTCAAGTATGGCAAGATCAACTTCTTCAATAGATTTAACTCCATGCTCCCTTATTGCAGACTCAAGTTCATCAGTTGTAATCATTGATTTTACTAAATTAGGCTTGATTATTTTTCCTTTATGCACCAACATAATGGCATCGCCTTGTACAAAACTGTTAAATATTGGAAATTTTCTCGTAAGAAAACTAAAGAGGTAATTAAAGATGAATAAGCCTCCTGCTGCCGCAAAACCGCCTATAAGAGAAACATCTTCACCTACCATTGCATTTTGAACTGAATTGCTAATAAGTAAAATAAAAACCAAATCAAACACAGAAAGTTGTGCCAATTCTTTTTTGCCAAGTAGCCTAAATGCAATAAGAATAAAAAGATAAACCGCTATTGATTTAGCACTGATGATTAAAAAGGGGGTGATGGATTCTATCATTTATGCTAATTTGAAATATTTTTACAATACAATATAATGAATCCTATATAATGTCAATTCAGATTGCTATTTTAGTGCTAATATTCATAATAAAATTTATGAAACTTCAAGCTAAACATATTGACATAATTAAAGCCTTTTTAAAAGATAAGCCAGTATTAAAAGCATATTTGTTTGGTTCTTATGTTAGAGGAGATGCCGATGAACAAAGCGATATTGATATATTGGTTGAGCTTGATTATTCAAAGCATATTGGACTTGGTTTTATTAAAATAAAGCAAGAGTTAGAGCAAAAACTAAATAAAAAAATAGACTTGGTTTCTTCAATGGCCGTTTCAAAATATATTCTCCCTTTTATCGATAAAGAAAAACTATTAATATATGAGAAGTAGAATAGGGGATAGGCAAAGACTACTTCATATTTTAGATGCAATAAAGGAGATTGAAAACTATATTTCAGGATCTTCTGAAGATGATTTCATGTGTAATTCAATGATGAAGCATGCTTGTATAAAACAAATTGAAATTATTGGAGAAGCAGCAAATCTTATTTCTTCAGAAACACAAAATATTTATCATGAAGTTGATTGGGATCAAATTGTTGGCATGAGAAATCTATTAGTTCATGAATATTTTGGAATTGATTTCAAGATAGTTTGGCAAGTTATAACGGAAGATATTTCACTACTCAAAAAACAAATAGCGCAAATTCTCGTTTCTATGGATAAACTGCAATAGAATATTTCATTCGCAAATCAAAACTGTAAAACAAGGCGTTAAATTTAAAGTGGCTTGTATATTCCTTCTTCTTCAGCCAATTTAATGTAGGATTGTACTGAATCTACAATAGGAATTTCAAATCTACTATTTAGTAAAGTCGCGTTTTCTTCAAAATTAGGAAGTTCAATTTGAAATTTTTTTCCATTTATCATTTTTCCAACCAAGCTGTTTTCATGTATGCCACTTTTATCGTCAGTTAAATAATAAGATTGCAAAGGATCAACATTGTTGATTGCTATACCTACCATAGACTTTTTAATAGAATAAGTTATCCATGAGATAACATTATTAAATGTAAAATATGAAATATCATCAGGTAGTTTAATTATTATTATGGTTTTATCTTTAGAAATTATTCGAAATCTAGATTTATCTACTATTGTGATATCTGTTTTATGCATTTCAAGCATATCAATAATAACAGCTTTTATTTTATTAATGTCATCGCCATCAACAATTAAGTATTTCTTATACTCTGAAAAATTAATGACGATATTTTTCCCCACTTTAATTCTTGGAATTCCATATATTTTTCTTTTAAATATAGCATATCCCGTAGGTCCTGTCGATAAACGATGTAATACTCTTTGAGAAAACAATATTACCATTTCAAAAGCACTTTCTCCAATTATTAACTGATCTCCTCCTTGTTTTGCGAGAAATTTATGATACTGCCAAATTGCAACAACAGCAATTATTCCAAAAATTATGTAGGTAATTGTTTCTGTCATTTATACCAAAATCTTCCCCGTCATTTCTTCCGGGGCTTTAATATCCATTAATTTTAAAATGGTTGGAGCAACATCTGCAAGTCTGCCATTTTTTATTTGATGAAAATGGTTGTCAATTAAAATACAAGGTACAGGATTGGTGGTATGTGCTGTATTAGGCGAGCCATCGGCATTAATCATGTAATCGGCATTGCCATGATCGGCAATAATAATAAAGGAGTAATTATATTTTAATCCGGCTTCTACTACTTTTTGCACGCATTTGTCCGTTGTTTCCACAGCTTCAATTACAGCCTTGTATACGCCTGTGTGCCCAACCATATCTGCATTAGCAAAATTTAAACAAATAAAATCGGGTTGGTTTTTCTCTATAAATTGAACGGCTGCTTCAGCTAACTCAACTGCACTCATAGAAGGCTTAAGATCATAAGTAGCTACTTTTGGAGAAGGAGCCATTACTCTTGATTCTCCTTCAAAAACCTTTTCTCTACCACCGGAAAAAAAGAAAGTAACGTGAGGGTATTTTTCTGTTTCGGCAATTCGCAATTGGGTTTTATTGTTTTTTGATAATACTTCTCCCAGAGTCATTTTAAGATTGTCTTTTTCAAAAATTACTTTAACATTCTTAAAAGTATCATCATAATTGGTCATGGTAACGTAATAGAGATTCAGCGTTTTCATCTCTTGCTCCGGAAAATCCTGTTGGGTCAGTGCCAAAGTAATTTCTCTACAACGATCGGTTCTGTAATTAAAACAAATTACCACATCGCCTTCTTTAATGATTGCTAACGGATTTCCAGATGCATCTGTTTTTACAATGGGCTTAATAAATTCATCTGTTTCATTGGCTTGGTATGATTCTGCAATAGCTTGTTCTATATTTTGAGTTTTCTTTCCTTTTCCATGTACCAACAAATCATAAGCTAGTTTAATTCGTTCCCAGCGCTTGTCTCTATCCATAGCATAATAGCGGCCTACAACCGAAGCAATCTTTCCAACCGAATTTTCTAGATGGTTTTCTAACTCTTTAATAAATCCCAATCCACTTTTAGGATCGGTATCTCGGCCATCGGTAAATGCATGAATAAATACTTTCTCTAAACCCTGTTCTTTTGCTGCTTCGCATAATGCATATAGGTGGGTGTTGTGAGAATGTATGCCACCATCAGAAACCAAACCCATTAAATGCACATCTTTTTTATTTTTTTTGGCAAATGCGTAGGCTTGCAATAATTCAACATTATTATGTAACGTTTTTTCTCTTACAGCTAAATTTATTTTCACCAAATCTTGATATACAACTCTCCCGGCTCCTATATTTAAGTGACCTACTTCTGAATTACCCATTTGTCCATGAGGCAGCCCTACATCTTCTCCACATGTAATGAGTTGCGAAACGGGATATTTCTTACACATGGCATCAAAAAATGGAGTGTTGGCATTGTATACGGCATCAGCTTTTGAGTGATCTCCATTACCCCAACCATCCATTATTATAAGTGCTACTTTTTTAGTGTTCATGATGTTGATGTTCTTAGTGTGCAAATTTACTTCATTTCATTCATAAAAAGCAATTACATTTGGCAAGTGCCACATAATTTTTATATTGCAGCATAAAATGATTAAAAAATTCATGATTAGAGCATTTTTATTTATCTCTCTTTGTTTTTCAATTAAAGTCTATAGCCAATGTGTTAAAGGTAATTGCCATAATGGATATGGCACTTATATTTTTGACAATAGCGATCAATATGTTGGTAATTGGAGCAAGGGAAAACAAAATGGCAAAGGAACTTATATTTGGAGCAATGGAGATAAATATATAGGGGATTTTAAAGATGGTCTACGATTTAATTTAGGAACGTATGATTGGAAAACAGGTGAAAAATATACTGGAGAGTGGGATAATGATGAGAGAAATGGTTGGGGAACTTTTATGTGGGCAGATGGTGCAAAATATACTGGCAAGTGGAAAGACGATGAGATTATGACTCCCGACACCAAAGTACTACAAGATGTGCAGTTAAAAGGAGAAATTAAAACCGACCCTCCCGGAAAAGGAAAATAATTTCCTGATACTACTATGGCTCAACAACAATCATGGTCTGTAGTGATTTTTTGTTATAACGAATCGGGCACTATCACTTCTGTAATCGATTCTGTGCACAATTTTTTGAATAAAATAAATTGTACACAGTCTGAGATTATTATTGTTGACGATGGAAGTAAGGATGGCTCTGTAGAAAAAATTAAAGAAGCCGAAAAAAGATATCCCAATATAAAAGCAATATACCATCCTAAAAATCTGGGAATAGGTCAAGCTTTGAAATCGGGCTATTTTAATGCTCAATATGAAAATATTACTGCAGTACCTGCAGATGGGCAGTTTGATGTTAATGAACTTATTCCATTCTTTAATATTGATCTCAATACGTTCATTTCATTTTACAGAAAAGAAAACACTATTTATTCATTACAAAGAAATATTCTTTCATATTTCAATAAAAAAGTGAATTCCATTTTTATGGGAATTGATTTGCGAGATGTAAATTGGGTGAAAATATACAAGCGAGAGGCTATTGTAAATCTTGATTTACGATTAAAAAGTTCCTTAATCGAAAGCGAAATATGCTCAAAGCTTTTGATTAGAAAAAACAGAGCCATTGAAACCATTTCAGTATACCATCAACGAAAATCAGGTGTAAGTAAAGGAGCATCAACAAAAGTGGTGGTTCAAGCTTTAAAAGAAACCATAAAACTTATTTTTGTTATATTTTTGTTTCGATTAAACGCACATAAATTTAAGAAAGACTTAAAATAGATATGATAAAACTTTTACAAAAGAAGAATCTTATCTTTTTTTTCTTGGGTATCATGGCAATTTACCGATTGACATTGGTTGATCGAGGTGCATTTTCTTTTTATGATGAAACAAGATACTTATCATCCGTAAATGCAGTAAAAAAAATAGCACAATTGGATTTCTCAGGATTTTGTTATGAAGTTTCAAATACCGATGGCAGGCCCGGAGATGTAATTACAAGGCTACTACCAGCATGTATTCAATACATCATTTTTAAAACAACAGGACTGCCAATAGAAAATCCAAATTCTCTTTTGATTCCTGTTTTATTTAATGTGTTAATTTCATTATTGATTTCCTTTTTATTTTATCAAATAACGTTGTTACTTTTTGAAGAAGATATATTTATAGCTATTGTAGGAACAATTACATTCTCCCTTCTGGTTACAAACAATATCTATATTAGGCATATTCTGCCCTACGAAACATCATTCCTGTTTGCCTTATTTATTCTGTATTATTTCCTCAACAAGCTTAAAAAATCAAATAATGCAATAGACTTACGTTCTATAGAATTGATTGGATTTATGACTGGTTTTCAATACACCATTTATCCCGGCCATTATTACTTTGTAGCATTGTTTGGGGCTTTAATTTTCTTTTTAGATCAGGACGATTTGTTTTCTATAATTAAATTCAGAAAAATACTTAGCTATGGGCTAGCGGCATTTTCTGTACTTATATTTTTTCAAGCATTAAGCATGATGGGCAATAATTCCTTTTATGCAGGAAGCACTAGAATTTCTCAAACCATTACTCAAGGTAGTTTTGAAGAAGGCTTGGTATTTATGGGCAAATATTTTTTGCAAGTAGAAAAACCAATTGGCTATATTTTATTGCCAACCACTTTACTATTTATCTTCTTTTCAGTTTTTAGAGCGTATAAAAATGGATTAGCCTATATGCGAACAAGCGGTAAGCTCGATTTAATTATTCTTGTTATGTTAGCAGGCTACCTTTTTCATGGTTCACTTGCAACAATATTTCATAAAATGGTTTTTCATGGCAGGCTCGTACATATTTATTTTCCCTTTGCTATTTGGGCTACATTGGGTTTGATCAGCACCTCTCCCCTTTCCCCTCTCCAAAGGAGAGGGGTATATTGTGGATTAATAAGTTTGTCTCTTATTTCATTTGTGCATTTCAATATCCAATATTATTCACTAGCCTATCCAAGAGATGTATTGTATAAAAATGGTGTAAATATTTATACCAGTGTTTACCCCCAACATTTTATTGAAGAAACGCCAATGGTATTTCCTTATTATTCTCCACCACCCACTGACACAATAAAGTCAGCGCCATATACGAATGGAATTTACTATACGGTAATCAACTCTTGTTTTTTTTATCCGGTATACGATCAGTTTACCCCTTATCAGAAAACAAACAATGAAAAATTAATATATGAAGGGGAACATTTTTTAGGTTTCTTAGCTTATTCTTATGAGGGCCATAATATCCATGATAGAAATTTATTACAAGAGAGAAAATATAAAGTAAAAATATACGAACAACACTAGTGTTTAAAGAAAAAAACATAAAGTTCATTTTTGGTATTTCGGCATTTTTAATGCTGGTATACATGCTTGCTGTAAGCCATCAATTTGGTATTTGCTGGGATGAGCCCATTCAAATTGATTATGGAAAGAAAGTATTAAAATTTTACTCCTCAGGTTTTAAAGATACCAGCTATATCAATCAGGAAAAATTAATGCATTTATATGGTGGAGTTATAGAAGTAATGAGTGCCATTGCATACAAGATAGTAGTAGGAGACGAATACAATGTACACCATTTTATTACTGCTTTTTTCGGTTTTCTAGCGCTGTTATTTACCGGACTTACTGCAAAACTTTTAAATGGTTGGCGATCGGCCTTATTTGCATTGTGGTTTATTTTCCTCACTCCTGTTTTCTTTGGGCATTCGATGTATAATTCAAAAGATATTCCTTTTGCCGCATCTTATATTATTTCCATTTATTTTCTGATAAAGTTTATTAGAGAATATCCAAGCCCTTCTTTAAAAACAATCATCTTTCTTATTGCAGGAATTGCTTTATCCATCAACATTCGGATTGGCGGAATTTTATTAATGGCCTATTTGGTTTTATTTGCCATTGCAAAAATCATTTATTTATTTTCTGTAAATAATCAATTAGATGAAGAACAGATAAAGAAAATAAAGAAGTCATTTAAAACCCTCTTTGTAATACTACTACTTGGTTATTTATTCGGACTTGTATTCTGGCCATACGGATTAACGAATCCATTTACACATCCCCTAAATGCATTACAGCAAATGGCAAATTATGAAGCATTTGATTCTTATAATTTATTTGAGAGCCATTGGATTCACAAATGGGAAATTCCTTGGTATTACATTCCTAAATGGATTTATATCACAACTCCTTTATTTATTTCTGCAAGTTTTGTAATTGCGCCATTGCTCTTTATTCTAAACCTAATTCACAAAAAAACAAACACTAATTTATTTAGCGATACTAATAACGACAATGCTTCAACTCCCTCTCCTTTGGAGAGGGCCGGGGAGAGGTGGTTTTTTCTTGTCCTTTTCACCGCGCTCTTTCCTGTTTTCTACATCATCATAAAAAAATCAAATGTATATGACGGCTGGCGCCATGCTTTATTTGTATATCCATCGCTGGTTGTTTGTGTTGCAGCCATGTGGGATAAATTACTATACTATCTCAAAAATATCCAATCTTATTTTTATTATGCAGCTTGGGGATTTCTACTCTTGTTTGTTTTAGATCCATTATTATTTATGGCAAAAAACCATCCTTTCGAGAGTTTTTATTTTAGCCCTACCATTGGTGGCATAAATGGCGCTTTTAAAAATTACGAAATAGATTATTATGGAACCAGCATTAAACAAGCCGTTGAATGGATTGCTGAAAATACCGATTCAAACACAAGTACTCCTATTCGTGTACGGTGTTGGTACGGAGAAAACGAAAGCTGTGAACATTTCACAAATAAATACAAGTATTTAAAATATGTAAGAGCTGCAGATGCAACTTTTGACTGGGATTATTCAATTGTGCTACCCGTACAGGCAAAAGCAGACCCTGCATTGTTTAATAACTGGCCTCCATTAGGAGAAGTATATGAAAAAGATATTAATGGGACTCCTGTATTTGCCATTGTAAAAAACCCATTGATCTATGCTGCAAATAATGGCTTAGATCAAGTCAAACAAAACCCCAATACAAGTACAGATGCAAACGAGCTAGTTAATAATAGTTTATTATTATACAATAACAAAGATTATTTAGGCTGCATTCAAGCTTGTGAAAAAGCAATAAGTATCGATTCAAATAATGCTATTGCATACAACAACATTTGCAGTTCATTAAATAATTTAGCTTTGTATGAAGATGCTATTAATGCAGGAGAAAAAGCAATAAAGATTAATCCTGCATTTGATTTAGCAAAAGGCAATGTACAATTAGCCAAAACCCTACTGAAAGAAAAGTTTGATGCCCTTGTTAAAGCAAATCAATATGTAAATTTAAGTGTTGTATATTATAATATTGGCCAGTATGAAAGATGCATTTATTATTGTAAAAAAAGTTTGCAATTAATACCTGATAATGCAATTGCATACAATAACATTTGTTCGTGCTATAATGTAATGGGCAATTACACTAAAGCAAAAGAAGCTTGCGAACAAGCATTGAAAATAAATCCAAACTTTGATTTAGCTAAAAATAATCTTAATCTTGCCGTACAAAGTTTAGATAAAAAATGAGCAATAACGCATTAGAGAACCTCTCCAATAATTTTGGCAAATTTATGGGCTCCGGCAAAAACACCGAATCCAATAAAAATTATATGTTTAGCGGAACAAAAATAGTTTTTCTTATTTCCGCATTTGTTGTATTTGTATTATTGATATATGGATATAAAGATCATTTTCATAATCCATTTCATTTTGACGATGACCATACCATTTGTAGCAATCAATACATTCGTGATATAAAAAATATTCCCCTTTTTTTTGTTGATGCCACTACAACAAGTTCATTGCCTGCGAATCAAGCTTATCGTCCGGGGTTAACAACATTAAATGCAATTGATTTTTGGATAGGGCAAAAAATGGGAGGTAAAAACAATCCTGATCCCTATTATTTTCATCTCGATATTTTCTTTACTTATATAATTCTTGGTTTTTTATTGTTCCTCATGTTCAATAAAATATTTTCTATTTCTCTACAACATCGCTGGACTCCCTTTTTTGCATTATTTGCCACAGCATTTTACATGCTTCATACGGCCAATGTTGAAACCATTACTTACATCATTTCTCGCTCCGATTCTTTTTCAACATTAATGATTGTATTGGCAATGGTTATATATATGTATAAGCCCATGTGGCGAAAATTCTATCTGTATATGATTCCCATTCTGATTGGTTTTTTTGTAAAAGAACCTGCAATTATGATTGCCCCCCTTTTATTTGTTTTTATTGTATTATTTGAAGATAAAATTTCATTGGGGCAATTATTCAACGGAGAAAAAACTTCACAAGGAATAAAAACACTTCTCAAAACTATTCCCTTATTTATTTTAGCTTTTTTTCTTTTTGCTTGGTCAATGCATAAAACTCCTCCCACATGGACTTCTGGAGCAGGAACAACCCTAAGTGATAGATTGGTGTATTTGCAAACAGAAACTTTTGTAGCAGTTCATTATTTTAATAATTTCTTTTTTCCTTTTAATCTTTCTGCCGATACAGATTGGGGCTTAATAAGAAATATTTTTGATGATAGAATTATTGTGGGGATTTTATTTATTATGGGTTTAATTGCAATTGCCTTTATTGCTTCAAAACAAGAAAAAACAAAACCCATTACATTTGGTATACTTTGGTTTTTTATTGCCTTGGTTCCTACTTCTACTTTCTTTCCCTTTGCAGAAGTATTGAACGATCATCGTACTTTTTTCCCTTACATAGGATTAACAATGGCTACTATATGGTCCTTGGCATTGTTAATTGTAAAGTTTGAGAAAAAGATAGTAAATAACAGCTTATTAAGTATTGCAATTGTTGCCTCTGCATGGCTTGTATTGTGTGCACATACAATTGGAATACGTACAAGAGTTGAAGTATGGAGTAGTGGAGAAACGCTGTGGCATGATGTAGCTTTAAAAAGCCCCAACAATGGACGAGGTCTAATGAATTACGGAAACGCACTTATGGGAAAAGGAGATTATCCAGGAGCGCTTGATTATTACACAAGAGCAAAAGCCTTGTATCCCTACTATCCCTACATTTATGTAAACCTTGGCATCTTGGATGCAGCAACGAATAAACCCGTAGAAGCAGAAGATAATTTTAAATATGCATTACGTTTGGATGGTCGTAATCCGGAGAGTTATTATTATTATGCCAATTGGTTGCGTTCACAAAATAGAATTGATGAGGCTAAAAATTTTGCACAGCAAGGTTTAAGTGTGAGTCCGAATCATATTAGTTTAAATTCATTAAATAATTTATTACAACAATTGCCATCGGGCGCAACAAAATTAGATGCGGCAATTATAAAAGCAAAAGAAGAACCTAGTCCTGAACATTATATTGATCTGAGCCTTGAATTTTGTAATGTTGGTAAATATGAATTAGCTATAAAAGCTGCTGAAGATGCCCTCAAATTAAAACCAGATTATGACCTTGCTTATAATAATATGTGTTACGCATATGATATGCTTAAACAATGGGATAAAGCCATTGAAGCGGGGAATAAGGGTATGAAAATTAATCCCAATAATGAATTACTGAAAGGGAATTTAAATTGGGCCATGAGTGAAAGAAGTAAAAAATAGTTATTAGTTGTTAGTTGTTCGTCAATACGCGACCATGTTCTAATAACGAATAACGAATAACGAAAATAAATGAATATACTTGGATTTAATTGTTACGGACATGATTCAGCAGCTAGTTTAGTTGTTGATAACAAACTAGTTTTTGCGGTAGAAGAAGAACGTTTGAATAGGAAAAAACATTCTGGCGATATCCCTATAAATGCTATTAAAGAATGTTTGCGTTATGCCAATCTGAAACTTTCTGACATTGATCATGTAACTTTTTTTTGGAAGCCCAGTATTTCCTATTCTAAAATTCCGATTTTTCTTTTTAAATACTTTGACAAAATTCCATCGCTACTTCGTGAGCAACGTAATTTTTCTGTTGAAGAAAACTTAGGCATGCTTAATTATTTGCCTAAGATGAAAAAACTGCCTCAAACTTTGCAAGAACTTTTTCCGGGAGATAAAGCAAAATTTAAATTTCACATGATTGAGCACCACATGTGCCATGCATCCAGTGCTTTTTTTTGTTCTCCATTTGAAGAAGCCGCAATTTTAACGATTGATGGGGCAGGGGAGTGGACTACGGCCATGCTTGCGTATGGTAAAGGAAATAAAATAACCAAGCTTACCACCATTGATACGCCTTATTCATTAGGTGCTTTTTATCAAGCCATATCAAGACATTTAGGATTTGCATTAATTGAAGGCCCAGGAAAATTGATGGGATTAGCTTCTTATGGCAAACATGATAATGAAGAGTATTTTAAAATGAAAAAACTCATTCATCTTACCGATGATGGAGGTTTTACATTAGACATGACTTATTTCTGTTACCATTACACACGTAAAACGGGAGTAACAAAAAAGTTTACAGATATATTTGGCACTTCAAAAACAGAAGGAAAAAACTGGAATGAAAAAGAATTAAATGTTGCTGCTGCCGCTCAACAAATTGTTGAAGATGTGATTTTACACATGGCTCGCCATTTGAAAAAAACTACAAAATCAGAAAATATTTGTATTGCCGGAGGAGTTGGATTAAATAGTGTTACCAATGGTTTAATGGCAAAAGAAGGCATTTTTAAAAATATGTATATTCAGCCTGCTGCAGGAGATTCGGGTACTTCGTTAGGAAGTGCATTTTATCTCAACCATGCCCTACTCGGTAATAAACGAGAGTATGTAATGGATACTGCCTTTATGGGCAATGGCTATAATGATGCAGAATATGAATTGGCAATAAAGCATTACAATTTACCTTACGTAAAAACGCAAAAAAATTATGCAGCCTTTGCTGCTAAAAAATTAAAAGAAGGAAAAATAATCGGATGGTTTCAAGGTCGTATGGAATTTGGCCCACGCGCATTGGGCAATAGAAGTATTATTGCCTCACCACTTATTGCTGAAATGAAAAATGTGTTGAATGCAAGAGTAAAATTTCGTGAAGGCTTTAGACCATTTGCTGCAATTGTATTAGAAGAAGATTGCGGAAAATATTTTGATTGTGATTATCCAAATCCCTTTATGTTATTGGTATATTCTGTGCTTGAAGAATACAGAGAAAAATTACCTTCCATTACCCATGTTGATAATACGGTTCGCATACAAACGGTAAGCAAAACTGAAAATTCTCAAATGAAAGAATTGCTCGAAGCTTTTAAAAAAGAAACAGGCTATTCTGTACTCATTAATACTTCTTTTAATATTAAAGGAGAACCTATTGTTTGTACGCCATCTGATGCAGTACACAGTTTTGAACGTGCGGATATTGATTATCTCATTATTGGAAACTATGTTGTGGCAAAACCGGGTGATGAAAAAAGTTTGGAAGGGCTGTAAATTTTTATTTACCATCAATCACAAGTACTTTCTTGCATATAATTTTATCAGAAGAAAGTAATTTCAAATAATAAATGCCACTTGATAATACAGAGGTATTATATTCTAAATGCATTTCAGTATTTGAAGATTTTCCTTTATAAATAGTTTGTATTGTTTGTCCTTCAATATTTATTAAGCTTAATTCAATAGAAGAATTCACAGATGTTGTATTAACAAGAATGTTTAATTTCCCGGATGTAGGATTAGGAGACAAGGTAATATCAGCTGAATTATTATTTAAATTTTTAGGAATAGAAACAATTGTTCCACTGTTTTTATCTCCATCAATACCATAAAATCCAGTTGTGGTACCTACCAGTATAGAGCCAATAGCCAAATCATAAATTATATCTCCGGGCAAACCGGTGTATAATAAAGTCGTTGTATCCAAAGCGGGATTATATTCATATAAACTTTTTCCTGCGGATAAATATACTATACTGTCGGGGTTATGCAAATCAATTTCAATGCATTTTAATCCCTCAATAATATTTGAAGAGATATTTAAATATTTATAGGTAAGACCCTTATCGGTTGACATTACTAATGCTTCTCCATTATATCCTGCTGATATGTAAATAGTATCAGTTTGTATTACAATGTCTTGTATGGGCAAATTAGTAAAACTAGAATCACTAAAAGCGTGTGGCCCATCATTAACAATAACCCAACTAAGGCCTAAATCAGTTGATTTCCATACATGACCATCTTCTAAATCCCTTAAGCCTGATCCTACATAAATTATAGTATCGGTATCTAAATATTGAACGGCAACAGTATTGCCCACACCAAAGTTAGAAGGAGAAACATTTTTCCAACTATTACCACCATCTTCTGTTCTCCAAATATCTCCATTGCCTACAAAATAATTTAACCCAGCCCCGGTAATTGCAATAGCAATATTTGTATTCACAAATGCAATGTCTCTTGTTTCTGTACCGCCTTTTTGATAATTAGGAATAACTAAATGTTTAAATCCATCTGGTCCCGTTTTTGTAATAAGAAAACCATCCGTTACCCCGGCAATTACATGTAATGAATCTTGTGGGTCTATTGCAATACCCGAAACTCCATTCAATATATCCGTAGAATCTATGGGAAACATTCCATACGGATATTTCCATTTATCTTCAGAAGCAACAGTGGTATCTTTATATTTAGTTGTATAGGCAATGCCCGATTGTGTAGCTAAATAAAAAATACTTTCTGAACTATTTCTAGCAATATTTTTAACAAAAATAGCCTCCAAACCATTGTTCTCGTTTTTTACATAGCTGCCACTAATTCCATTTGAACTAACATAAACCCCTGGCGTGCTTGAGCCAATAACCATATTCGTATCATTTGGAGATACACATAAAGTAAAAGAATGCAATGGAATAGCGGAACTAGACGGGAGTGAGCTGCTTGTAAGCCAAGAAGTTCCTAAATCCCAAGATATTTGCCCTATGTCGTTGATTAATTGAAGTCCATTGCTTTTAGGAAATAATGTTTGCCAAAATGGAGCATAATTTACATCACTTATTTCTGATCCCGGAAGGGTAGAGATATTTGTCCATGATGTTCCGCCATCAAATGATCTGTATATTTTAGGTTTATATCCAGTTGAACGTCCTACAATAAATAAGGTATCTCCTGTAATTTGCCCGGTATGTGTATAAACTTTTGATAAACCGCTAAGCCCTGAAGGAATTGAAATTTGAGTAAAGGATGTGCCGTCATATTTATATAATTTTCCTATTGGAGCATTTACCGAAGAACCGGAAGAATCGATAACTACATAAAACGGATAGCCTGATGATGAATTTGCAATGGTAATACATCTTGCATAATCAAAAGAATCTAAGCCTAGTATTCTATCATAAATATTAATAACATCAGCACTATCAAAACCACTAGCATTTATTTTTACAATATAATTATTTAGTAAGCCGTATAGGTAGTAATCAGACATATTCATTCCTGTTACTACAACTTCTCCATAGCCCATTTGGTTTAATAAAAAAGGGTCAACTGCGGTTCTCCACGTACCGGTATCTCCATTTTGAAAGCTCACCGCAATTGCCGACAGATAGCCTCCTGTTTCTTGTGTATAAGTTGCCACCCAACCTTTGGCATTAGCCCGTGTACACATTCCTCCTCCTCCCCAGCCTCTTTGTCCACATTCATAAATCATAGAATCATTTGGGAATGCACGATAAAAAGTTTTTGTCGTATCATCAGAAATAAATAATGAAGCAGGTTCGGCAGAAGTGGCAAATAATCTACCAGTATTTAAAAAGGTAAGATCTGTTGCCAACCCACCATAAATACCAAGGTTAGTAGTATTGTTGGTAAGGGTGTCGCATGTTTGAGAAAATAGAGGTCTATTTAAAATCAAAACATTGATTAAAGTTAAAACACCCCACCTTAAATAGTAATTACAAAACATCAATTCTTAGGCTTTGTATCCTTATACTCCTTTTTTGGGAAAAGGTTACGTTTTTTAGAAAAAAACTACATTTTAGCAATAATAATTTTTTTAGTAATTGTAGATTGGAAGGTATTGATTTGCAAATAATAAATTCCATTTGACAGATTTGATGCATCAAAATTTATGATATCTCCATTACCATAAACCGTATCAAAAACGTTTTGTATATTTCTTCCCATTAAATCAAATAAAGTAATTTTTATTGGGAAATGTGATGTAAAACCCTCTACTCTAATAGAAGCCCCTTGGGTAATTGGATTAGGATAAATATTCAATAAAATATTATCGTTATTGTTTGTATACGGTATAGCGGTTACAATATCTTCATAAGCCGGATGAAAAGTATAAAAACCTGTTGTTGAGCCAACTAAAATTGAACCTAAGGCAATATCTCGAATAATATCTCCCGGAAAACCCGAATATAATGTTGTTATTGTATCTAAAATTGGGGAATATAAATACAAATATTTTCCGTTCGCAACGTAAACAAAGCTATCGGGCTTATTTTGGTCCATTTCAACTGAAAAGAAATTTACCCTGTCATCTACCGCAACATTTGCATCAATATATTGATAGCTCAAACCGCCATCATATGATCTTACAAATGCACAATTACTGTCTTCTCCTGCTACCATATATAGTGTATCTGTTCCTCTTGCATCAATATCAATTTCATTAATGGTTAATCCTGTTACAGAAGCATTAAATTGATCATGTGGTCCATCATTAATTTTTGTCCAAGTAATTCCCCAATCAGTTGATTTATACAATTCTCCTTTTTCTGTGTTCTCTAAGCCTGTTCCAATATATATAACCGTATCTTTTCCATAGCCAACTGCAATTGTATTGCCACCACCAAAATTTGTAGGAGAAACAATGTTCCATGAATCTCCTCCATCTGCAGAACGCCATATTTCCCCAAAATTAGCAACACTATTTTCAGAATCGTTGCCGCCTGTAACAACTAATAAGATTGAAGGGGTAACAAATTTTACATCTTTAGATCTACCTCCATAATAAGATGTTGGCTGTACCGAAGTAAACCCTCCATTACCGGTATGCGTTACACATAAACCCTTCTGATAAGCTGCAACCACGTGTAAAGAATCTTCCGGATCTATGGCTACTGCTTGAATACCGCCAAAAAGATCTGTTCCGGTTATTGGAAATTCACCATAGGGAGCATTCCATTTGGCTTGGCCCACAATAGTAGTATCATTGTATTTTGTAGTGTAGGCTAAACCCGCTTCTGTAGCCAAATAAAACATGGTTTTATTCTTATTTCGTTCAATATCAAAAATAGCAATACTTGCAAGGCCATCACAAATTGTTTTTTTAAAATTACCTAGCCTACCATTTATGCTCACATAAGAGCCTGAAGTGCTCGATCCAATAACGATACTTGTATCGCTTGTTGCAAAAGCAATGGCAGTGGATCCGTTTCCTGAACTGGTAAGGGCTGTCGATTGCACCCATGTATTTCCTAAATCAAAAGATGAGTATCCGCTTGATTCTGTTGAAAGAATTAATCCCTTACTTTGTGGCAATTCACTTACCCAGTCATCAGAATAAGTAGCATTCATTAAATTAGGTGTTGATGAAGGATTGAGTGAAATATCAGCCCAATTTAGGCCTCCATCAAGAGATCGAAAGAATTTATGATTGCCATTAGATTTATATCCATCAACAAAAAGGGTATCTCCGGTTGTTTGCCCCGAATGAGTAAATACAGTTTTTACCCTTGATCCTGATGCGAGATAAATCTTAGAAAAAGTTACTCCATCATATTTATAGATTTGACCATAGATATTTTCCGATGAATCAATCACAACATAAAAAGGATAGCCACTTGCAGAATTAGCAACCGCAATGGATGTAATTTTATACGTGGCAGTATCAATACCTGCAATACTTCCAATACTAATAATTGATGCTGTATCTACAGAAGTACTATCAACACGAATAATATAACCCGATTTTGTATGTACATAAAGAAAATAATCTGTAAGGTATATTCCCTTTACAGTAGAAACGGAATAGCCCAACTGATCCATTAAATATTCATCAACTGCAGTATGCCAAGTATTGGTATCTCCGTTTGAGTAGCTAATTACTGCTGCCGATAAATTTCCACTCGCTTCAATGGTACAAGCAGCTACCCACTTTTTGCTATTTGTAAATATTTTTTCGCCTCTACCGCCCCAGCCCCTGGTGCCACATGCAAATTCTAGCGAATCAACAGAAAACGCTTGGTACCAAGTTTTAGCCGTATCGTCTGAGATAAATACGGATGAGGCTGTTGGCATGGCAGAAAATAATCGCCCGCTTTTAGAAAAAGCTAGATCATCTGCATGGCCACCGTATATTCCTAAATTTTCAACATTTTTTGAAATGGAATCGCATTGCTGAGCCATAATACGACTAAGAGAAAGGCTGACGATAAAAAAAAATAATAAGTAGTTTCTTGTTTGCATAATGCTTTATACTCCTTTTTTTTGAAAAGGTTTCAATCTATTATTTCTTTGTTGAAAAAAAGAAAATGATTACTGCCTTTAAGGGGGCTTTTTTTAGTAAACTTGCATCAAAATTCAGCTTCATGACAACTCATCTCAAAAAAGCCCAAAGCGCCCTTGTTTCGGTTTATTCTAAAGAAGGTTTAGAGCCTATTATAAAAAAATTAAATCAATTGGGAATAAAATTATACTCAACCGGAGGAACACAGTCGTATATAGAAAATTTAGGAATAAGCGTAACGCCAGTAGAATCATTAACTGCATATCCTTCTATTCTTGGAGGAAGAGTAAAAACATTACATCCCAAAATATTTGGAGGAATTTTAAATAGGAGAGGGCATGAAAATGATATTTTAGAAATAGAGGAATACCAAATTCCCGAAATTGATATTGTAATGGTTGATTTATATCCTTTTGAAGAAACGGTTGCCAACACCTCTAACGAGAGTGAAATCATTGAAAAAATAGATATTGGAGGGGTTTCATTGATTAGAGCTGCCGCTAAAAATTTTAAAGATGTTATTGTTGTGCCTTCGCAAAATGAATATGCTTTTTTATTAAAATTATTAGAAGAAAAAAACGGACATTCATCCATTGAAGATAGAAAATACTTGGCTAAGCAAGCATTTGATGTTAGTTCACATTATGATGGTGCTATTTACAATTATTTTTTAGGATCGGCTGAAGGTTCATTAAAAGAAAGCATTCAACAAAAAAAGGTTTTGCGTTATGGCGAAAATCCACACCAAAAAGGAGTGTTTTATGGTGACTTAGAAAAGCTTCTCAAGCAAATTCATGGCAAAGAATTATCGTATAACAATTTGTTAGATGTTGATGCTGCCATTTCGCTTATTGGCGATTTTACAGAAACTACCTTGGCCATTTTAAAACACAACAATGCCTGTGGAATTGCTTCTCGTAAAACAGTTGCAGATGCTTGGAATGCCGCATTAGCAGCAGATCCTATTTCCGCTTTTGGGGGCGTAATAATTTCAAATGCAAAAATTGATGAAGCCGCAGCAAAAGAAATAGATAAAATATTTTTTGAAATAGTAATTGCTCCTGCTTTTACCGATGAAGCTTTGCAAGTATTAAAGCAAAAGAAAAACCGAATGATTTTGTTGCATACTCCAAGTGTTTTACCTGCCAAACAAATCAGAACCATATTAAATGGTGTGCTGGAACAAGACAGAGATATGAGCGTTGAGAAAAAAGAAAACATGAAAGTGGTAACACAAAAAACTCCAAGTGATTTAGAATTTTCTGACCTGGCATTTGCAAATATTTTAGTGAAGCATACAAAATCTAATGCTATTATTTTTGTAAAAAATAAACAGCTCTTAGCAAGCGGAACGGGTCAAACATCAAGGGTTGATGCCCTAAAACAAGCCATAGAAAAAGCAAAGAACTTTGGCTTTGATATCAACGGTGCAGTAATGGCATCTGATGCATTTTTTCCTTTTCCAGATTGTGTTGAAATTGCACATAAAGCGGGTATCACAGCTGTGATACAACCCGGAGGCTCTATCAAAGACCAAGACTCTATTGACTACTGTAACAAAAATAATGTTGCCATGGTGGTAACAGGGGTAAGGCATTTTAAGCATTGACCCCTCCCCAACCCTCCCCGAAGGGGCGGGGGATGGTACTTTTTAGTTTAAGCAATTTAATGGTAGGTTTTTTTGATGTTTACTACTGTACTTTTTAAAAATATATTATCCTAGCTTGTGTGTAAGCTCCCCTCTCCTGAGGGAGAGGGGGCAGGGGTGAGGGCGTAAAAAATCCAATTGCCACTAAAACCGAAACGCAGTTTCCATTAATTTTTGTTCTGATTTTGAAATCCCAATTTTAGCGGCTATTTTTCTCCAGTTTTTTACGGATGATTTTACTTCTTTAATTGTTTTTTCCATTTGCAAATGAGTGAGCATAAAGTATTCTCCAACACTTTTGGCTAATTCAAAATCTAATGCGTTGTCGATTGCATTAATATTTAATGCTAAGCCGCCTTTATCAATTGAGGGATTAACATCATAGGCGGGAGATAATTTCCATCCTGTTTGCTGTAAAACAAAGCCATGATTTCTTAAATGATCATCCGTATTAGAAACAGCAATGTTAAAAATAATGCGTTTCCATAATTGATGTAAATCTTTTGTGTTTTGTGATCCTGAAAATTGTATAAACTCGGCTAAATCAAGATAGCTTGCCGGTTTGTCTTTGATGCTATCTTCATTATTTCTGGTCATTGTCATTGCCGATGCAAAATGTATTCTTTCTTTTTTTGTTCTATCAAATCGTTTGGTAAAAAAAGTATGATGCTTTCCTGCAATTTTTTGAATTTTACATGCTGCCATTTCTATACCGGAATCAATTGCTAAGAGATAAGCCAACATTTCCCATGCAGCTTTGTCTATAGTATCATTCTTTGAAGGAAATTTGGCAATCCAAGGATGGCCATACTCATCAAGTATATTTGCTTTAGGCCTTGCCCCTCCTAATGAAGATCCGGGAGCTATTAATATAGTAAGCCATTTTCTGGCCTCTACAGTATCTTTGTTCGATTCAATTACATTAATGCCGTGTTGCAAATCTCTAATTGAAGCCCAATGGGGCGTTGGATAACGGGAATCGTTATCTAAAAAAGGGCCATTCGGATCCAATTTAAATCGCAATGCACCCATTCTACTTTCGTCATAAACGCCAAGTAAAAAATCTACATCCAATAAAGTAGGTAGTGGTTTATTTTCATCTTTTGCTTTTTGAGCCGCTCTTCTCTTCATTAATGTACGCCCCCAGGTATCGGGCATTGAATCTAAAAATATTCCAAAGTTTTCTTTCGCATTCGGAAATTGAGGACCGGAATACCATTCAATATCCGGATCAAAAATAAATTGTTCTTCAGATGCAAGCCAAGTAGCATCGTATTCAAAACCAAATATCTTTTTCCCTTTACTTTGGTGCGCAGATAAAATACCAATGCATTTTGGTTTCGACATTCCAAGCCAATGCGCATATACCCATATATCTGTTTTTGAACCTGCCATTTTATTTAGCGTTTAAGAGTTGTAGATCTTGTAATTTTCTTCCAAACTCATCGTCAGCTGCAAGTCTTGTAAAATCATTTTGTAGTCCCAATACTCTAAGTACGTTAAAATACCCCCCTATCGATACCCGTGAATTTCCTTTTTCAATTTGATACAGGGTGGTTCTATTGATTCCCGCACGCTCAGCAACCTGAATAGTTGTTAACCGTCTTCTCTTTCTGGCTAATTTGATATTTTCTCCCAATTGTTCAAGTATTTGTTGGTACTTCGGAAAAAGTATTTGTTTCTTACTACGCATAATAATTGTTGATTAATATATTCAAATATAACTTATTTGTTGATAATAAGAAACATTTATAAACTAACATTGTTTTAGTAAATCGAATCAATCCGGATCACGATAGTTTAACGACTGTCAGCAATAACAATCGTTTGTTAATAAAAAAAATAAATTAAAAATCTTCTATTGCGTAAAAGACCGTAAATTCAAAGTGTTTAAAGTTTAAAAAAACTTTGAACCTTGAACTTTAAAACCTTGAACTGATATATGGGTCTTTTTGACGTATTTACACAAGAAATTGCAATAGATTTAGGAACTGCCAATACAATTATTATACATAATGATAAAGTTGTTGTTGATGAACCTTCTATTGTTGCTATTCAACGCAGTACGGGCAAAGTAATTGCTGTTGGAAAAAAGGCCATGCAAATGCATGGTAAAACACATGAAGACATTAAAACCATTCGCCCGCTTAAAGATGGTGTAATTGCCGACTTTCAAGCTGCAGAACACATGATTCGCGGAATGATTGAAATGATTTGGGGAGGAAAAAAGCGAATGTTTTCTACTCCGCTTCGCATGGTAATTTGTATCCCTTCCGGAATTACAGAAGTTGAAAAACGTGCTGTAAAAGATTCTGCCGAACATGCGGGGGCAAAAGAAGTGTATCTTATTCATGAGCCGATGGCTGCTGCAATTGGTATTGGCATTGATGTGGAAGAACCAATGGGAAACATGATTATTGACATTGGAGGCGGTACAAGTGAAATTGCCGTTATTGCATTAGGAGGGATTGTTTGTAACAAATCTATTCGTGTAGCAGGAGATGAATTTACGGCAGATATAGAAGACTACATGCGCAGACAACATAACATTCTTATTGGAGAACGTTCTGCTGAACGAATTAAAATTGAAGTGGGTGCTGCATTGCCGGAACTTGATAATCCTCCACCTGATTATGCCGTTCATGGAAGAGATTTGATGACGGGTATACCAAAAGAAATTACTGTGTCATACGAAGAAATTGCGCATTGCCTAGACAAATCCATTTCTAAAATAGAAGCTGCTATTTTAAATGCATTAGAAATGACTCCTCCTGAATTATCTGCTGATATCTACATGACGGGTATTTATCTTGCCGGAGGAGGTTCATTACTAAGAGGCCTTGATAAACGCATTTCGCAAAAAACAAAACTTCCTGTTCATGTAGCAGAAGATCCGCTTAGAGCCGTTGCTCGTGGTACAGGTATAGCATTAAAGAATATTAATAATTTCCAATTCTTGATTAGAGACTAAAAAGCTATTGGCTTTTGGCTGATAGCTAATAGCTAATAGCTAATAGCAAAAATGCTCAACATTGTACGTTTCATATGGCGGAATAATATTTTGTTTCTGTTTCTTCTTTTAGAGGCCCTCTCGTTCACGTTTATTTTTCAATGGAACAATTACCATAAGGCCGGATTTATTAATACTTCCAATAAAGTAAGCGGCAATATGCTTATGGCCCTTAGCGAAACAAAAGAATACGTAAATCTTAAAAAAGAAAATGATTCATTAGCGAATGAAAATGCGCAATTCAGATCTTTGGCTAAGCAATCTTATTATTTATATAGCGATAGTTCGTTTAAAGCAAATGACAGCATACACCAACTTCAATATTATTACATTTCTGCAAAGGTTATTAATAATTCTATCTATAAAAGAAGTAATTACATTACTCTAAATAAAGGCTCAAGAAGCGGAATAAAACAAGATATGGGAGTTATTTGCGCCAATGGAGTTGTGGGAACTGTTGTAAATGTATCTGATGATTTTTCGGTTGTAATGTCATTACTCCATGAAAAATACAGTTTAGGAGTAATGTTTAAAAAAGACAATGCTATTGGATCTTTATTATGGGATGGAACCAATCCTCAAGAAGCCATTATTACCGACATTCCTGATTATGTAAAAGTAAATGTTGGAGACACTATTGTTACAACTTCCTATTCAACCTTATTTCCCGAAGGAATAATGGTAGGAAGAGTTACAGAATTTATTCAAAAATCGGGTAATGAACATTCTATTGCTAAAATAAATTTATCTACCCATTTTGGAAGTTTATCCTATGTATATGTAATAGAAAATTTTAAAAAGCAAGAACAACTCGATTTAGAGAAAAAGGCAAAAGCCTTAAATAAAGAAAAATGACAAAAGTAATTGCCCTAAATATTGTACGATTTATTTTGCTGGTATTAGTTCAAGGGCTGGTATTGGATCACATTCAATTTAGTGGATACATCAACCCCAATCTTTATGTTCTTTTTATTTTACTACTTCCCTTTGATACCCCTAAATGGATTTTATTGTTAAGCGCTTTTTTAATTGGCCTGTCTGTAGACATGTTCTCCAATACACCGGGTATGCACGCTGCAGCATCTGTACTAATGGCTTTTCTTCGACCTAATTTGCTTGCCTTAATTACACAGAGAGAAGAAATAGAATCTCGTGATGAGCCCAGTTTAAAAAAATTGGGACCCGTAAGATTCATTATGTATGCAACATTATTGGTTTTAGTTCATCATACTTTTTTATTTTATATTGAAGTGTTTCGCTTTCAGGAATTTTTTTCAACTTTGTTAAGAGTTTTATTAAGTACTATCTTTACAGTGTTATTAATGGTTGTAACACTCTACCTTTTTAAAAAATCTGATAGAAGATCATGAACAATAAATTTGCCGAGCGCAAATATGTTATTCAGGCAATTTTTATTGCCATAGGTGTTTTGTTTTTATTCCGACTTTTTTATCTCCAAATTATTGATGAAGATTTAAAAATAGCGGCCATGAATAATACTACCCGACCTATTACAGAATATGCTAAGCGTGGCGTAATCTATGATAGAAAAGGGAATCCATTAGTTTTTAATCAAGTGGCTTATGATTTAAATGTAGATTTAAAAGAAATAAAAAATATCGATACCACAGAATTATGTAGTTTAATTGCAATTTCAAAAGAACAGTTTATTGATAAAATGAGAAAACTTTCTTATGCTGATCCTTCATTTCAAAAACAAATTAGTCCTGAAACGTATGCAGCATTACAAGAAAAGTTATACAAATTCCCCGGCTTTTATCTCCAAAAACGTACCATTCGAAAATATCCCAAGCCGATTGCGGCTCATGTATTAGGCTATGTTGGCGAGGTATCGGATAATTTGATTAAGAAAAATCCCTATTATAAATCTGGAGATTATATTGGCACTTTAGGGATTGAAAAATATTACGAAAATGATTTGCGCGGACAAAAAGGTGTAAAAAAAATGTTAGTGAATCGGTTCAATAGAATTATTGGAAGCTATAAAGAAGGAGTCTATGATACTGCGGCTGTTGATGGATTGCCGCTTATGACAACCCTTGATGCTGAACTACAGGAATATGGAGAAAAATTGATGCAAAACAAGAAAGGAAGCATTGTTGCTATTGAGCCATCAACAGGAGAAATTTTAGTTTTGGTTTCAAGTCCAACCTATGATCCTAATTTATTGGTAGGAAGAAAACTTTCTGAAACCTATACCGCTTTAAGTTTAGATGAAAACAAACCATTAATTAATCGTGCTACCTTAGGGCAATACCCACCGGGTTCTACATTTAAATTAATTAATGGATTAATCGGTTTGCAAGAGGGCGCTATTACACCTGAAACTCGTTTTGGATGCAATAGAGGATATACGGTTGGAAATTTTCACATGGGCTGTCATGCACATTTTTCTCCACTTGATTTAAGAGAGGCCGTTCAGCATTCATGCAATGCTTATTTTGCTGCCACTTTTAGAGCTAGTATAGATAAAGGAAGTGAATCGACAGAAACTAGGTTTAATAAGTGGAGAGATTATGTTGTGAGTTTTGGTTTGGGCAGTAGGTTGCCGTCTGATTATTTAAATCAAGAAACCGGTTATGTGCCAACTGTAAAATATTATGATAAATACCATGGCAAAGGATATTGGAAATCCCTAACAATTGTTTCTCTTGCTATTGGACAAGGAGAAATGTCGGTAACGCCCTTACAATTAGCAAACATGACTGCTGCAATTGCTAACCGAGGTTATTATGTTACCCCCCATTTGGTAAAAATGGTAAACGATAAACCTATTGATAATCCTGAATTTCATAGGGTGCGTAAAATTCCTATCGACAGCGCCAATTTTGAAGTAATCATTGATGGCATGTATAATGTTGTTGAATCGGGAACTGCTGCAGGAGGAAAATTAAAAAATATTCCTTTTTGTGGTAAAACGGGAACCGCTCAAAACCCTCATGGAGATGATCACTCTATTTTTATTGCCTTTGCCCCTAAAGACCATCCTAAAATTGCCATTGCTGTAATAGTTGAAAACGCAGGTTTTGGAGCAACTTATGCAGTGCCTGTTGCAAGTTTGTTAATAGAAAAATATCTTACAGATACCATTACAAGGCCACAAATGGAGGAAAAATTAATCAATGCCAATTTATTAAAAAGTAAAAACACAGGTGAGAAAACAGCAGGGAATTTTCAATAACATCGATTGGGTAATTGTGGGCATTTATCTGGTAATGGTTTTACTGGGATGGATGAATATTTACTCAGCCGCCTATAATCCTGATCATGCTTCTATTTTTGATTTTAGCCAGCGTTACGGAAAACAAATGTTGTGGATTGGCATCGCATTTTTAATTGCCATACTTGCTCTCATTATTGAAGGTGATTTTTTTTCAGGCATTGCTTATATATTTTATGGAATAACCATTTTATTGTTACTAGCTGTTTTAGTATTAGGTAAAAAAGTAAATGGAGCAAGAGCCTGGATTGATATTGGGGGTTTTTCATTGCAACCCGCAGAATTTGCAAAATTTGCTACTTGCTTGGCCATTTCAAAATATTTGAGTGCCGTTGAATTTAAAATAAAAGATATTAAAAGTGTTGCTCCTATTGGAGCTCTAATTTTATTGCCGGTTGTATTAATTATGCTACAGCCCGATGTAGGTTCAGATCTAGTGTTTGCTTCTTTTGTTTTTGTATTATACAGAGAGGGCTTGCCTGGAGGTTTTTTATTATATGGATTTTTAGCAGCTGTACTCTTTGTATTTACGTTAATCATTGATAAAGTTGACCTAATATGTGCGCTCATGAGTTTATGTTTTCTTTCGTATTTAATTTTGAAAAAAGACATTGATACTACTATCTATTTTACCCTCTTAACGATTGTGTCATCAGTAATTTGTTTGTATTTTTTAAATCATACCATAACGATTTTTCTTTCAAATACTATTGGAAAGTATATAACAATAGACTCCCCCGATATTCTTGTCTATCTAGCTTTTTTCTCTATGCTATACATGATGATTAATGTTTTAATTAATCGCATCCCAAAAGATACTTGGCTCTTCTTGGCTCCTCTTGCAATAGCTATTGTAATGGTATTTTCTGTTAACTATGCTTTCTCTCACATGCAACAGCACCAACAAGACAGAATCAATATTTTATTGGGAAAAAAATCAGACCCTAAAGGAACGGAGTTTAATATTATTCAATCGAAAATTGCCATTGGTTCAGGAGGGGTTTTTGGAAAAGGTTATTTAGAAGGCACACAAACCCGGGCAAAGTTTGTTCCGGAACAAAGCACCGATTTCATTTTTTGCACAGTAGGAGAGGAGTGGGGCTTTGTAGGATCTCTGATTGTAATTGCGCTTTTCTTAGTTTTACTCATACGCATTATACATGTAGCCGAGCGGCAACGTTCTGTGTTTACACGCGTGTATGGTTATGGAGTAGCATCTATTTTATTTTTTCATTTGGCAATAAATGTAGGTATGGCCATTGGTCTTGCACCGGTAATTGGTATTCCTCTTCCATTTTTTAGTTATGGAGGCTCTTCGCTCTGGTCGTTTACAATACTTTTATTTGTTTTTGTAAAGTTAGATGCTTATAGGTTTCAGGTGTTGAGGTAAATTTTTTATAATTCCCCTATATCTTCAAACCAGAGTTTAGGATTGGCTTTTATGAAATTCTGCATCATTTCAATGCATTCTTCATTATGTAAATCGATTACTTCTATACCATGGCTCTCCATAAATGCTTTTGCCCCAGAAAAAGTTACAGATTCTCCCACAATCACTTTTTTAATTCCAAATTGAACAATAGTACCTGCACACATATAACAAGGCATCAGTGTAGAATAAATTGTAGTTCCCTTGTATGAACCTATTCTCCCTGCATTGTTAAGGCAATCCATTTCTCCATGTAAAATGGGATTGTTCTCTTGCACTCTTTTATTGTGTCCGCTTGCCACTAATTTACCATCTTTTACCAAGGCAGAGCCAATAGGAATACCGCCTTCTCTTAATCCTTTGCGGGCTTCCTCTATGGCCGCTTTCATAAATTCATCCATAAAATATAGGTATTGGTAATGAGCCAAAGATATTATTTTTATTGATTTTAAATTTAAAGATGTATTTTTAGATTTATGGGGAGTTCTAAAAATTACAATTTCTGTCCCTCTCTTAGAGAGGGATTAAGGGAGAGGAAACTAAAAAATATAATTTTTAGAACTCCCCATATAACAAAAGCTGTTGTGTTAATATTATTTTTTAGCTATTTCTCTTTTTTTGTAGCTCCTGCTCAGGAGCCTTCTTTTCAAATGAATAAATTTATTGCTTGCCAAGCTACTTCTATAGTAACAGATAATATTAGCAATTTTTATGGAATGGCAATGCATGAAATAACGAAATACAAAAACAGTGGAGAGCTGCAATATACCTATAGCGATAAATCATCTGGAGATATAACAAGTATTGATGTAAGTAATCCGCTGAGCGTATTGGTATTTTATCGCGATTTTCATCAAATTATTTTTCTTGATAATACATTAAGTGCCATTAGCGATCCTTATGCTCTTGCTGAACATGAGTTAGATCAGGTTACACTTGCCTGTACTTCTCGTGACAATGGCATATGGCTATTTGATCAACAAAAATTTCAATTGCTCAGGATGGATAAAAATTTTCAAATTATTCAGCAAAGTGGCTATTTAAATCAAGTCATTGGAGAAATACATCCTATTAAGATGCTAGAATATAATAATCAATTATACTTAAATGATACTTCAATTGGAATTATGGTGTTTGATATTTATGGAGCGTATTATAAAACCATACCCTTTAAAGGAATTAAAGGGTTTCAAATTGCTGGAGATAGATTGTATTATCTTTCAGGATCTGTATTGAAAAGTTATAATATGAAAACATTAGAAGAAAGAGAAATTATATTGCCTGAGCCTAGAGTGCAAAGCTTAAGAATAGAGGGAAATTTAATTTATCTTCTTTCAAACGGTCATATTACTATTTATACATTGATGAATTGATGTTTATTTATTTTCTAATAACCATCTTTCTACAAAAACATATAAATTAAAATTTTCTTTTTTTGAGGCTGCAATAAGATCTTGTTCTAATTTTATTTGACTAATCGTTTTTATTTTTTGATGTAGAATAAGTTGGAAGGCTTTATGAGCGAGTAGGTGTTTTTTGTTTTCTTTTTCAGAAGATAAGTTTTGCAAACAATTTTTTATTTCTGCAATTAATTCTGGAATGCCTTCGTTAGTTGTTGCAATTGTTTTTACAATCGGATTTGTTTTTTTTTCGCTTGAGCTAGCATGTGCCAATTCATGTAAATTTTTTATCATTGTATCAGCATTATCCCTATCTGATTTATTTACCACAAAAACATCTGCAATTTCCATAATGCCGGCTTTGATGGTTTGTATTTCATCACCGCCCTCCGGCACTAAAACCAAAACAGTACAATCTGCTAAACCTGCAATTTCAACTTCTGATTGTCCTACTCCAACGGTTTCAATAAAAATATAATCAAAACCGGAAGCTCGCATAATATCGCTAATCTCTATTGTTTTTGCTGATAAGCCACCAAGAGAACCTCTCGTAGCCAATGAACGAATAAAAACATTAGGGTGATTAAAGTGTTCACTCATGCGTATGCGATCACCTAATAGTGCTCCATGATGAAAGGGTGAACTGGGGTCAACAACGATTACTCCAATTTTAACATTTTCAGTATCGAGTAAATTTTTAATTATCCCATTTAGTAAAGTGCTTTTTCCGGCTCCGGGAGGGCCAGTAATTCCAATAATGGGAATTCTATGATTAATAGCTAATTCATGCAATATTTTTTCATACCTATCGTACTCGTTTTCTACAATTGTTATACAGCGGGCAAGCGTTTTGTAATCTCCTGCCCTTAATTGGGTTGCTATTGATGAATTTGAATCCATTAAACTTGATTTTCAATTTTTACGGTTTCAGCCAAGGTATTAAATGCATTTAATTTATCTAAATGCAATGCTACTTTTCCATTTTCAAGAGTTGTATAAACAGGAATAAATTTAGCATTCCAAATAATTTCATCGGGTACATATGAATGTCGCACTTGTAATATTTGAGAATAAGTATCGTCAAAGCCTTGCAAAAGAATTAAAAACTCTGCCTTGCCGTCTTTAAGATCTTGTTGACTAAGTCCATAAACTGGACTGTTTTCATTTACAGGATGTACTATTGTCCAGCTGAGAGATAAAAAATTAATTTTTGATCGTTCTAAATCCAAAATATAAAATCCTCTGTTTTTAGTTTGTGGATCAATAATAGAAAGCATGACTTGTGCATTTACTTCCGTTAATTGATTGTTTTTTGAGTTGGCAACTCTAAACATTAATCCATTTATATTTTGATAAGGAGCCATTAATGCATTTTGGCTGAAAACCAATTTTGCGGCCGGTCTCGAAAAACGTCCATAAAATAAGCCTGAAATTAGTGCAAAAGTAACAAGCCCGGTTAATGATTCTATTGATGCTATCACATTTGCTCCAAATCCAATTGGATTGATACGACCATAACCAACAGTAGTAAAAGTTTGTGCACTAAAGAAAAATGCGTCTAAGAATTTTTCAAAAAGCGTAATGCCTAATGTGCCCCCTAAATGCTGTATGCCAATTAAAATGTAAATGCAAGCAAATAATAAGTTGAGTGTAAAGTAAGTAGCAAGAATTAAAAAATTAAACCGCCACCAGCTCATGGTTATTAAAACATGATAAATACTTAGTCTTTCGAGAAATGGCAGGCCTTTTTTTACTACATTAAAAGAGCCATCTTTATTTAATAGGCGGGCTTCGTTCTCTGATGCTTTGCCGCTAAAACCGGTATCGTTATAGCCTTTAGCTTTCTTGTAAAATTCACTTACGTTCATATGTGTATATTTTATTTTTTAATTGTCATATGGTATACGCCATTCAATATTCATCAGTGTTTGTGCACTGGTTCGGTGCATGGCTATTTCATATCAAATTAAATTTATATTTTGTGCAAAAACTATATGTATATGTCGACTGAAACTTTAATGAAAGCTCCAACAGCAAAAAAAATAAAAAAAGAATTAACTATTCATAACCATACAAGAATTGATGAGTATTATTGGATGAACGATAGAGAAAATCCCGAAGTTATTAAATATCTCGAAGAAGAGAATGCTTATACCAAATCAATATTACTACCAACCGAAAGTTTGCAAGAGACATTATACAACGAAATTGTTGGCAGAATTAAACAAACCGATATTTCTGTTCCCTATTTTTTAAATGGCTATTATTACTACACGCGATACGAAGAAGGAAAAGAATATCCTATTCATTGCAGAAAAAAGGAAAACCTTGAGGCTAAGGAAGAAATTATTCTCAATGCCAATGAACAAGCAGAAAGCAAAGCGTATTATCAAGCTGTTGGCCTAACAATAAGTTCTGACAATACCCTTTTAGCTTATGGCGAAGATATTATTGGAAGAAGACAATACACCATTAAAATAAAAAATCTTGTTTCAGGAGAATTTTTAGCAGATCAAATTCCAAACTCAAGTGGAGAAATTGCTTGGGCTAACGATAACACAACTATTTTCTACACTATAAAAGATGAAACATTAAGACCCTGTAAAGTATTTCGGCATGCACTAAATACAGCTCCTGAAAATGATACACTAGTTTTTTTAGAGCAAGACGAAATGTACCATGTGAGTGTGTTTAAATCAAAATCGGCACGTTTCATTATGATCGCCTCTCATAGTACTGTTGCGGATGAATATCGCTTTGTAGATGCCAATACACCTGAAAAAGAATTTTCCATTGTGCAAACTAGAGAAAGAGGAATAGAATATTCGGTAAATCATTACGAAGATATTTTTTACATTTTAACCAATTGGCAGGCGCAAAATTTCAGACTGATGTTAACGCCTATAAATGCTCCTCAAAAGGAAAATTGGAAAGAAATAATTGCTCATCAACAAGATACCTTACTCGAGAGCATTGAAGTGTTTCAAAACTATTTGGTAATCGATGAACGCAAAAATGGCTTGTCTCAATTAAGAGTAATGGATCGTAAAAACAATACTGAACATTACATTCAATTTACAGAAGCCGCTTACGGTGCTTATACCAGCACCAATTATGAATTCAATACAAGTACATTACGCTTTGGCTATTTTTCGATGACAACACCCAATTCAGTTTTTGATTACAACATGCACACCCAAGAAAGAAAGTTGTTAAAGCAAGAAGAAGTGTTGGGTCATTTTAATAGTGGAGATTATTTCTCTGAGCGTTTAATGGTAACAGCACGTGATGGAGCTCAAATTCCGGTTTCAATGGTTTATAAAAAAGGAATTAAACGAGATGGCAATAATCCTTTTCTGTTGTATGCTTACGGATCTTATGGTCATAGCCTCGATCCTTATTTTAGTATTTCGCGTTTGAGTTTACTCGATCGTGGATTTATTTTTGCCATTGCACACATACGTGGCGGACAAGATATGGGTCGTGCTTGGTACGATAATGGTAAGCTTTTAAAAAAGAAAAATACTTTTTATGATTTTATTGATTGTGCCGAATTTGTAATTAAAGAAAAGTATACCAGCACAGCAAAACTTTGCGCTATGGGAGGAAGTGCAGGCGGCATGCTCATGGGAGGGATTATTAATATGCGAGGAGATTTATTTAAAGCGGTAGTGGCTCAAGTTCCATTTGTAGATGTTGTAACTACTATGCTTGATGAAAGTATTCCGCTTACAACCGGTGAATTTGATGAATGGGGGAATCCCCTAAATAAAGAGTACTACGATTGTATGTTATCTTATTCGCCCTATGACAATGTTGAGAAAAAACAATACCCTGCAATGCTTGTAACAAGTGGCTTGCACGATTCTCAAGTGCAATATTGGGAACCTACCAAATGGGTTGCCCGCTTGCGCGAATTAAAAACAGATAATAATTGTCTTTTACTTTACACCAATATGGAAGCAGGTCATGGAGGAGCATCCGGACGTTTTCAAAGATTTAAAGAAGTAGCATTGGAATATGCTTTTTTATTGGATCAGGTAAAGGTTTAATTTGTCGTTTATGATGCTGAGTAAAGAGACGAAATTAAAAATCATGGATTTTTTAAATAGAAACGAGGTGAAATAATATATACTTGCAAAAGAGTTTGAATTGCCTAAAATACCGAATAATTATTTTTATTAATGCAGTGTTATCAATAGCATTTTCTTGAGTAATTCTTTATAAATTGACTTTTTTAGCATTTCTTGCCATTTTGACTTTGATTAAGTTAAGGCTTGGTCGCTTTCTTTTTGGCTCCATTCAATTATTATTTGTAACCTTTTTATTTTCTTATCGTAATAGAGGATATATCTTAAATATTCAATTTATGAAGGAAATTCTGGTACCAATCGATTTTACGGAAATCACTCAAACAGCCCTTGATTATGCCGTTAATTTGGCTGTTAAGGTGGGAAATTGTAATATCTGTTTGCTCCACGTAGTGGGAGAAGGATTTAAGCAATATCAGCTTACCTTAACTCAAATGGTAAATATTGCGTATAAAGCAAAGGGGCAAAGTCAGGTAAGAATTCAGGCCCTTATTCGTGAAGGGAGTATATTTACAGATATTAATGACGTAGCAGAGGAAAAAGAAGTTGGTTTGATTGTCATGGGGACACACGGTACCATGGGGCTTAGAAATTTATTTGGCGAAAGAGCAAAAAAGGTAATTACAACCGGCCATATACCATTTATTGTTGTTGAGCAAAAACATGCTAAAACCATAGCTGATGAGGAGGTGTATCGAAATATTTTGTGTCCTATTAATCTTACAATGAAATCAAAAGAATATATTGAAGGTGTCTTGCCTATAATAAAACAGTTTAATTCTATTATTCATTTAGTTACATATAAAGAACAAGATTCTTATTTAGCCAAGAAATTAGACGTTGAAATAGAAAACGTAAAAGAAGTTTTAAGGCAAAATGACGTTTTATATATGGTAAAAATGACAGATACTGATTTTGATACATTTATTGAAAAAGCTGCCTAGTATTAGTGCGTAGACTAAAAAACTTTATTTAAAGCTCTTAAATTGAAAACATGGATTTCAGCATATTTGTTTTATGCAGGAAATTGGGAGGGGTTTCTAAAAGATTCAATCAAGCCTTTTGTTGATTTCGCTATGCAGCAAAAATTGATAGATCAATATTTTTTTATTCGTTATGTTAAAAATGGCCCCCATGTTCGACTTCGTTTAAAAGGTGATACAGAATTATTAAATTCAAAAGTTAAACCTGCCCTTGAACATTGTATTAAGGCGTATTTTAAAAAAAATCCGTCAAAACGAGAGGACCCTGAATGGGTAAAACAACTTCCTGAATCGGATCGATGGTATGAAAATAATTCTATTCTGTATTTTGAGTACAAGCCAGAAACAATACTCTTAGGTGGCCCTTTTGCAATGAAGATTGCTGAAAAACAATTTCATGCATCTAGTCAGGTCGTGCTTAAGCTTTTTTCTCAAACTAATATTTGGTCCTATCAACGTGCTTTGGGGGCCGCAATTCAAGTGCATTTGGGATTTTCTTATGCAATGGGCATGTCATTTGAAGAAATGAAACATTTTTATTCTTATGTTTTTGCCAATTGGTTACCTAAAGCTTATGGGTTTAACTCAAAGGATACAACTGAGGCAAATCAGATAAAACAAAATTTGTTATTAAAGAGATTTGAAGAATTATTTTTGCAGCAACAAGATGGTATGCTTTCTATTTTTCAAACTTTTCAACAAATTAGTAAGGCAAAAGCTGAGTTTGAAGAGGAATGGATGAATACTTGGATAAGATCCAATAAAATTATACAAAAGGAGTTAATAAAATTGAATCAGAATCATCAAATTCAATTGAATTTTCAGAAAGGGAAAAATATTTTAATTCCGGAAGAGAGACAACGATATTGGTCCATCTTTGATAATTATATTCATCTCACTAATAATAGGCTAGGTATTGTTTTGCAGGATGAGGCTTATTTGAGTTTTATGATCGTAAAAAGTATAAACAATTTAATCTGATTACTAAACAAATAATTTAATTAGCAAAAAACGTAACCTAATTCGTATATCCTTCGTATAGATTATTAAAAATAATAAATAATAACTTTTAAAAAAATAAATTTATGAGCAAGAAAAAGAAAAAAAAATTAAAACTTGACGATATAAAGGCGAAAAGTTTTATTACGGATGTTTCAAAAGATGCTAGTGAAACAGTTAAAGGTGGAGGCGGAGGTTTCTATGATGACACCATTGCTAATCCAAACGGTGGTACTGTAATAGGGCCCATTATTAATAAAATGGAAACAGGGGCATCAAGATCCTGTGTTGAAGATTTGACAGAATGTTGCAGAGATACATGGCAATGTTAATAGATTTTATAAGAAGAATTTATTATGGATTTTTAAGACATGAATTTTAAAATTCATGTCTTAAATTTTATTATTACATTTGAAAATCATCATTCATTATAAAATTACTTGAAAATAGGTATTTTAGATATAGGAATTACATTAAACGGAAGTAAAAAGGATATATCAGATTTAATTTCAATAATAAAAACTGCGGAGGATTTAGGATTTTCAAGGTATTGGTTGGGAGAGCATTTTTCTTCGGTTAGTCATTTAAAAAATAATGAAATTTTAATTTCCATTCTTTGTCAGCATACCCGAAAAATTAAAATTGGTCCTGCTGGCATTTTACTTTTGTTGAATAGTCCCTATCGAGTATCTTTAAATTACTTATTGCTTGAATCATTATTTCCTAATCGTATTGATTTGGGTTTAGCCCGAGGTATTTGTACACCTGCTTATTTTAAAGCATTAAAAGGATATGAGCCATGCCCCGAAGACCTTTCAATAAATAAATATGATGAAACAATTAATGAATTAGTAAGTTATCTTAGATACTCAAACAAAGAAATAATTGTTTCTCCAGCTAAAATTTCGCATCCTCCCATATGGCTATTAGGTCAAACTCAAGTTTCTTTGGATTTAGCAATCAAATATAGAACCAACTATTGTCTCTCATTGTTTCATGCTCCAACAGCAACAATTAATTCGTTAGATGGGTTTAAAGAAGATTATTATAAAATTCATAAATCATATCCTAAAATTTCACTTGCCGTAGCTGGAGTTTGTTCTGGTAATCCAAAAATAATAGAAAAAGCAATTAATAATAAGGGTCGTTTTATTGTTCATCCAACTGTAGTTGGATGTCCTGATGAATGTAAAGAAAAAATAATAAAGCTGAAGAAGCAATATAAGTTTGATGAGTTGATATTTTTGGATATAACGTTGAATAAAAAAGATCAATTACAATCCTATTTACTACTTTCCAACGCTTTCAATTTAACTTCTAAAATTCGCTCTTCGTGAAATTTATAAAGTCGAGGAGTTTTAAATTGATGCTCCAAAAATTAAGGAGTTGTAGATTTATAAAGTTTAGTCTTTATATTGAAAATGCATATAGTTAACCCAATGAATACATCTCCTTACTTAGCTGAAGCAATACGAATTGCTGACGACTTAATTAGTAAAGCAGAACACTCAGAAAATGGTATTTATTGGAAAACAATGAGTATGGATTCTTATAAGGAGAATGCATCGATTTGGAATGTAACGGATGGGTTATATAACGGAGTTGGGGGAATAACTTTATTTTTTATCGAATTATACAAGCATGTACCAGATAAAAAATATTTAGAAATAATAATAAAATCTTCTTCTTGGTTAATTGAATATGCGAATGATCATCCAACTAAATTTTATAACTTTTTTTCTGGTAGGCTAGGAACTGCTTATTGCTTAGCTAAAGTATATTTACTTACAAATGAAGAAAAATATAAAAGTAACGCTATTGCTATAGCTCTTGAATCAGTTAGATTTTTGAAGTTGAACGAGCTTAAATATGATCTATTGTTAGGCCCACCAGGAGCCTTGTTAGGACTGATTCATATATATGAAATGCTTAAAGAAGAAAAAATACTTCAGGTGGCACATTTATTTCTTGAAAATATTTTGGATCAGCTTTGTGCTTGCGAAAATGGAATTTATTGGAATAGAAACCGTAACCAAATAAAGGCCTTGTGTGGCTTTTCACATGGTGCAAGCGGTATGGCCTTTATTTTTCTTGAACTCGGAAAATATTTTAACAATAAGAACTTTTATTGGTTAGCTGAACAACTTTTTAACTATGAGAATTCTCATTTTGATAATGAATACAGCAATTGGCCAGATTTTAGAAAATCATTAACTAAAGAAAAGGATTATGAAGAATTTTTAAAAAAATATGAAGACAATAATCTGGCTTTTTTTACATCAAGTGCAGATATGAATGCTTGGTGCCATGGCGCAGCAGGTATTGGTTTAGCCAGAATCAAAGCGCATGAAGTATTAAGAAACATAGCATACATTAATGATTTAAAAAAATCGGTTGAAAAAACAATACAGACAACTATCCGACAGAGTGCTCCCAAACGACAGTCATTTATTTTATGTCATGGTGCCTGTGGAAATGCTGAAGTTTTTTTAGAGGCCACTAAAGTATGGCCCGAGGATGAATGGTTAATGCAATATGCCAGGCAAATTGCTGATGCCGCCATTCAGGAATTTAAACAGTTTGGTGGGTTTGTAAGTGGATATTCTTTAATTAAGGAACAAAATGATACGAGTTTATTTATGGGAAATGCAGGCATAGGTTATTTTATGCTGAGATGTTATGACAGTGTTAAAACGGATTCTATTTTGGCTCCTCAATTAAATGCTACTTTTCAAGGGGCCATAAGTTATTTTACATCTTTTTCTTTAAGCCTAAGAGAGCTAAAAAACAAGATTTTAAGAAAATATTTTTCCCGATCATTTCGATTATTGGAAAGACATTTCCCTCATGAATTGGACTCTTTTTTTGCAAACATAACTGTAAATAAAATATCTTTGCAAATGAATTATTTTGAATTTATTCGAGGTACTGATTCGTATAAAAACAATGATTTTTTACAAGAAATACTATTGTTGGAATGGAAAAAATATTATGCTAATGAGTCTATTCAAAGCAATGTTTTAAATTATATCCAGATTTTATATGCAATGGAGAAATTTAAGAATTTTCAAACTTTAGCTGAGAATGATTTTCTTAAAGTTAAATTAAAGCTAGTAGAAGGAAGTCAAATGCTTAGTACTCATTATAATTGGAGAGAAAGTGAGTTGAATGATAAAATACCTAAAGCACTTGAGCAGGAACAAAATGTTTTATTACTTGTTTCTTTTAATGGAACTATTGAATTAGTTATTTCTGATCTACTAGCTGTTTTGCTGGATTTTTTCATAGAAGAGAAAACCATAGAAAATGCGATTAAAGAGATTCAAAATGATTTTAAGGATCAATCTTTAGAAATACAACAACAAATCAAGAATTCAGTTATTCAAAATATTTTGTATAGTATTCAAGAAGGAGTGTTGTTACCCAGCATTTTATGATGATAATGCAGCTAAAATGAGTAGCTCCATTGGTTCTTTTAATGTAAAATAGTATACTAAAAGTTGTGTGTTGCATAGAGGGTTAGGTCATAAAATAATTATACTACTACTACAATTTTCTTTTTGGTAAAGGCCACATTTTAACTTATTTTTGTTAAGAATTATACCCTATGAGCCATACCGTTTTTGAAGATTTTATTATTGATTCAGAAGAAAAAGCCTTTGATCTGGAACATCGCAGAAAGATTAATTTTAATATTGGCAAATACGATATTTCTGTTCCAAAAGGTAAAACTCAATTTAGTAATCTTGAATTGGCCCGACAAAGAGCTGCCGCCCTTAAGTACCGTGTAACTGAAAAACTCGATAAATACCTAACTGAATTTGAATCTAATTTTACCAAACGTGGGGGAAAAGTAATTTGGGCCGAAGACGGAAAGGAAGCCATCAAAGAAATTTTAGAAATTGCCACTCAGTATAAAACAAAAAAGGTAGTAAAGGCAAAATCGATGGTTACAGAAGAAATTCATCTCAATCATGCCTTTGAAGAAAAAAATATTATTTCTTTAGAAACTGATCTTGGAGAGTACATTGTTCAGTTGGCAGGAGAAACGCCTTACCATATTATTACTCCGGTAATGCATAAATCAAAAGAAGATATTGCAGAACTGTTTAATGAAAAAAAGGGATTGGATATTAATAGTACTCCGGAACAAATTGCCAATTACGTAAGAACCATTTTGCGACATGAATTTACTTCTGCTGAAATGGGTGTTTCCGGAGGTAATTTTTTAATTGCTGATACGGGTTCTGTTGCACTTACTGAAAACGAAGGTAATATTGTAATGAGCATGAGCTTCCCTAAGGTTCATATTGCCATTGTAGGGATCGAAAAAATGATTCCTTCGCTTACTGATCTCGATTTATTTTGGCCTTTATTGGCTACTCATGGTACCGGCCAACAATTAACAGCTTATAATTCTATAGTATCGGGGCCAAAACAAGCAGAAGAAACAGATGGCCCTGAAGAAATGTATGTGGTACTACTTGACAACGGTCGTTCAAAATTATTGGCCCAAACAGAACAAAGAAGAGCGCTTTCATGCATTAGATGCGGAGCCTGTTTAAATGGTTGTCCTGTATATAAAAATATTGGAGGTCATGCATACGGTACTACTTATAGTGGCCCTATTGGTGCGGTAATTACGCCTCATTTAAGAGGAATGAAACAATTTAAACATTTGAGTTATGCATCTTCATTATGCGGTAAGTGCACTGAGGTTTGTCCTGTAAAAATAGATTTGCATAAACTACTTCTTTTAAATAGACGGGATGCTGTTGCTCAAGGATTCAGTCCTAAAACAGAAAAATTTTCGATGTTTATTTTTAAGAAAATGATGTTGAGTAGAACAGCTTTAGATAAAGCAAGCCCAAAAATTAAAAACTTTGGTTTAAAAACTTTTTTTAGAAAAGCTTGGGGAGATAGAAGAGAAATACCGGCAATCACTACCAAATCATTTAATCAATTATGGAAAGAACAAAGAGGTATTTAATACGTTGTTAAAACTTTCCACTCTGTTCCATCATTCATAATTACTACTCCCTGATTAGCGGCTGTTAAAACATATGTAAGAGCTCCCTCAATATTTTCAGAAGCATTTGCATCTAAAGTAAGATCTCCTGTTGCTGCATCGGATCTTACAAAAGAATACATCCTACCTTCTGTACCTGAAATTGCGGGCAAGGTAAAAGTAGTAGCTCCGGCAATTCCAAGACCTAAAAAATAATCCCATAATCCTGCGGTATAAGCAGCAGCTTTTACAGAGGTAGCAAGGCCAAAACTTCTTTTATCATGAAAAGTGCTAGTAGGCTGGTCGGTTCCAATACCAATATTATTACCTGATGTAATAGCAAAATCAGGAGTGGTGCTAAATGCAGAATTATCAATTTCAAATACATCATTATTGGCATTATCAATGCCCATTTTAGCATAAGTTGTTCCGCTCAATTTCCAATCAAAAACTGAATTTCCGGTAGCATGCTGCTGATCAATGGTCATACCATTATCTGCAGCCGTATTAAAATATAAATGCAATCTTTTACTGGCAATATTTAATGTTCCTAAGGCTATGTTCCCTCCTGCTTTAATAATAAATCTTTGATTAGCTGCTAAATCAGCATTATTGCAAAGACTAAATTGATCAGCGTCAACATCACGCATACCTGCCGACCAAAATGTAGTTCCGTTTTCAAACCGAAGAATATTATCATAATCCCCTGCATTAGTTTGATCCAACGTTAACATAACATTAGAGGTTCCGGTTTCCTGTATATGCAATTTTTGTACGGCATCAGCAACTCCAATGCCCACATATCCACTTGCATTTATACTTAATCTCACACTTGTATTAATTCCTGTTGTACCAATTTTTAAATTATTAGAAGCATTGTCAAGCCCTAATGTAAATTTAGCTGTACCATTATTTTGAAACTGAATGCCCGAACGATTAGAGGTATTGGTATTATTAAAGGTTTGAATTAAATCTGCTTCACTACCTCTTATTTCAAATATTGAAGTTGGATTTGTACAGCCAATTCCCATTCTGGTTTGAGCTATAGTCGGCAAGAGAGCGCTCAATAACAAAATCAGTAGTATTGAAAATACAACTCTATCTTGTTTTTGTATGTAAATATTTGCTTTCATATGTGTATAATTTGATTTTTAGTTGTCATATGGAATGCGCCATGTTATATTCGTCAATGTTTGTGCGCTGTTCGTGCATGGCTATTTCATAGTATATTTAATAAAGTATAAAAATGATATTCCATCAAAGATTATTTATTTTATTTTTTACCAATAGCTTGCCAAACAGTTCCATCACAAATTACCATTACGCTTTGTTTATCCGATGTAAGAACTAAAGTAGTTGCTCCTACAATTTTTTCAGATGCGTTTGGATCTATTGTTAAATTATTTCCCCCATTCCGTTTAATTATATAAATCATGCCCTTGCTGCTTGCGGCAGCAGGTAAATTAAGCGTACGGGCAGAACTCGTATTCATTAAAATAAAATAATCAGACGTAGTTGCAGTATAATCAGAGCCTGCTCCTTGCGAAGTGCAAGAGAAGGCCTGAGAGCCTCTTACATCAAATGCGCTTTTAGGAGAGTCGGTGCCTAAACCAACAGTTGCATTACTTTGTTTAATAGCAAAGGCAGGCGTTGTTGAAAAATTGCCTGCAGTAATTTCAAAGGCATCATTGTTCGTATTGTCTATACCCATTTTAAATTTACTAACACTATTAAGCTGCCAATCAATTATTGAATTACCGGTTGCATGTATTTGATTAAAGAGTATTCCGTCCGTAGCTGCGGTAGTAAAATTAATATCTAAACGAGTTGCGGCAGTATTGGTTTGTCCAATACCTACGTTCCCATTTGTTTTAATTAAAAATCTAACATTGGCACTTAAATCGGCATTTTCACAAATACTAAATTGATCGGCATCCACATCACGCATACCCATAGACCAATTGGTGGTACCATTTTCAAATCTCACTATGTTATCGTAATCCCCTGCATTCGTTTGATCTAGGGTTAAAATAAGATTAGAAGCGCCCGTTTCTTGAATATGTACTTTTTGAATACCGTTAGCTAAACCAATTCCTAAATTACCATTTGTATTAATACCCAATCTTGTATTAGTACCAAGAGCCGTAGTACCAATTTTTAAAATATTATCGTTATTATCTAAACCTAATCTAAATTTTGTAGTTCCATTACTTTGAAATTGTAAACTAGAACGATTGGCTACATTTGTATTATTCATAGTTTCCAATAAATCAGCTTCCGTTCCTCTCAACTCTAATGTAGTAGTGGGATTTGTACAACCCATCCCCACCCTTGGAGTTTGCGCTTGTAATGAAAAAGTGAATATAAAAATAGAAGAGAGAGATAATATTAATATCATCAAGCCTTCGTTTTTTTTAGTCCGTGTATATGTTGTTTGCATAAAAAAATATTTTAGATTCTATATTTTTTAATTCGGATTGTTACTTAACTGCGGTGATTTTCCAATCACCACCATCATTTATTATCCATACACATCCCGCATCGGCAGCAATTGTATAAGTAGCTGCACCATCAATGGTTTCAGCACCATCCGGGTCTACGGTAACAGTATTGGCCCCAATTCTTTTTATAATATATACTCTACCTAAGCAACCCGATATGGGGGGTAAATTAACAGTACGTGCAGCACCTGCTGAATTACTTTCAATCAAAAAGTCTGTAGCAGTAGCAGTATAATCTGCAGATTGAGATGTATACTTACAACCCCAAGATCCTTTTACGGAAAACCCCCCTAACAAATTATTATTTCCTATATATACATTACCCGCACTTGTAACGCAAAGACCAGGGGTTGTATTCATGGCACCATTGTTTATTTGAAATTCATTATTTTGTGCATTTGCAATACCCATCTCAAATTTTAAAACACCATTTAATTGCCAGTCAATAGCATTATTATTGGTTGCATCTCCCTGATTTATGGTTATACCATCACTTCCGGCTGTATTAAAAGCAAGATGTAGAAGGGTATTGGCCACATTTGTTGTTCCAAAACCAATATTCCCTCCGGTTTTTATTATCATTCTTTGATTAGCACTTAAATCCGCGTTGTTACAAATACTAAATTGATCGGCATCGGCATCACGCATACCTGCCGACCAAAAAGTTGTTCCGTTTTCAAATCTTACTATATTATCATAATCTCCGGCATTGGTTTGATCAAGTGTTAATATTACGTTTGATGCGCCAGATTCTTGCACATGAAGTTTTTGAACTGCATTAGTAACTCCTCCAATACCAATGTTTCCATTGGTATTAATAGAAAATCTTACGCTTGTACCTATGCCGGTAGTACCCAATTGAAAATAATTTGTGTTATTATCTAAACCCAAGGTAAATTTAGCAGTTCCATTATTTTGAAATTGTAAGCCGGAGCGGTTGGTAGCATTGGTATTATTGATGGTTTGCAGGAGATCGTTTTCAGCCCCCCTTACTTCAAGTGCCGTAGATGGATTAGTGCAATTAATCCCTATTCTTTCTTGGGCTTTTGAAGAGAAAGAGGATAAAAGAACAATTAAAAATGACATTTTTAGCAAGACTTTTTTAACACACTTTAGTTGGGGTATGTTTCTTTTCATAATGCTTAGGTTGTTGTTGATATTACCTTATACGTATTTTTTGGAAAAAAGTTTCAATTATTCGAATAATAAGGCCTTTTACTCTATATCATTTTTATTATTGTTTATTACATAAAAAAAAGCTATTCTTGTATGTTGGGAATTGTTTCGTAATTTTCAGCCTGTTTTATTATTTGCTGTAGCCTAAAAGAGATGAAAAAATATAGTTTACTACTTATCGTTTTATTGGTAAGCATTTATTATGGATGTGGAGATAAAAAATCTCAAGAGCGCATTGCTGTCGGAAATGTAAATTATGGTGGTAAGTTTAGGTTTAATGAGTCAGAACCCTATTCTACCTTATATCCTCAAAAAATAACTGATATTATTTCTTCGCATATTGCCAGTCAAATTTATGAAGGTCTTTTAAAATTTGACCCTAAAACGTTGGCCATTAGACCGAGCATTGCTGAAAAGTGGGAAATTGACCAAACAGGAAAAATCTATACATTTCACCTAAAAAAGAGTGTTTATTTTCATGATGATGCCTGTTTTGAAAATGCTAAAGGTAGAGAAGTAAAAGCTCAAGATTTTAAATATTCCTTTACTTTGCTATGTACTCAAAATCCGGGTGTGAACAATAATTTTGGAACAACCTTTAAAGATAAAATAGTGGGGGCAAATGAGTATTACAATGCTAGTCCTGAGACTCGTGCAAATATGGAAGTTACAGGAATAAAAGTAATAGATGATTATACCTTACAACTTGAACTAATTCAGTCAAGTTCTTCATTTATTTATACATTAGCGAGAACATCTACTTCAGTAGTGCCTAAGGAAGGTGTGGATGCTTACGGTGTAAAACTTAAAATTGGTACAGGGCCATTTTATTTTGCAAAAGCGTATGAAGCTGATACAACAGGGAAAATAATTAGTCCACTTATTTTAGTGAGAAATGAAAAATACCATGCTAAAGATTCTTTAGGAAATCAATTACCGTATCTGGATACTTTAGAAGTACATTTTATGAATTCTAAAATTGAAGAATTGTCTGCTTTCAAAAAGGCTGAATTAGAAATGGTATTTGGTTTGCCCAATGAAAAAATAAAAGAAGTAGTTGAAGATAATATTATGGATTTTATGGGAAAAACCCCTAAATACATGTTGTATAGAAGTCCGGAAATGAAAAATCAGTTTTATGAATTTAATAGCAGTAGAAGTGTATTTAAGGATGAAAGAATCCGTAAGGCTTTTTGTTATGCAATTGATAGAAGTAAAATCATGGAAAACATTTTAAAAGGACAGGGAACGGGTCCTGGAACACATGGTATCACACCCCCTTCCTTTCAAGAATACAATATTATGGATATTGTTGGTTATGATTTTGACATAGATAAGGCAAAGAAATTGCTGACTGAAGCAGGCTATCCCGATGGCAAGGGTTTTCCTAAAATAAAAATTGAATTAAACAGTGGAGGATCAACCAATACAAAAGTAGCATTGGAAATTCAAAAACAACTCAAAAATAATATTAACATTAATGTTGATTTGGATATTGTTTCTTTTGCTCAAAAAGGCGAAGATGCTAGATATGCAAGAGCAGATTTGATGCGTTCTTCATGGGTGGCAGATTATCCAAGCCCAGAAAATTTCCTTTATTTATTGTACGGAAAAAATGTTCCTAAAACTTTAGATGAGCCTTCTTGGCCCAATACCTCACGATATGTAAATCATTCTTTTGATAGTTTGTATGAATTGGGTGTTTGTGCCAGAACGGTAGAAGATAGTTACAAATATTTTAAAGATGCGGAACAAATTATGCTTAATGATGCACCGATTATGGTTTTATGGTATGACGAAAATTATCAAATAACATATTCTAAAGTCAAAAATATCTATATTAATCCTATGCTTTATAGAGATTTTTCTGAGGTATATTTTGAAAAACCTAAATCAGGTGCTTCATCTGATTCTTTACAAGCTCAAAAATAAAAAAGCATATTTCAGTTCGATTTCTTTTATGCCACTTCTGTTTACCCTCAAAGCTCTTCACATTATATTTGTAGTAACTTGGTTTGCAGGTTTATTTTATATTGTTCGACTGTTTATTTATCATACCGAAGCCAATTCAAAGCCGGAGCCTGAGAAAACTATTTTGCAGGCCCAATTTAAAATAATGGAAAAGCGATTATGGTATGGGATTACTATTCCATCTATGGTTGGTACTTTGTTTTTTGGCTTATGGATGATGGGGGAAATTGGTTACGGTTGGAGTGATACTTGGCTAGTGGTAAAACTTGGCTTTGTAGGCGGGTTGGTAATCTACCATTCTATTTGTGGATATATTGTAAAGCAACTACAGCGAGATGAATTTATGTTTACTTCAACACAACTAAGAATTTGGAATGAAGTAGCCACCCTATTTCTTTTTGCAATTGTATTTTTAGTAGTATTTAAAAATACAGTTGATTTTCTTTACGGATTAGCCGGTTTAATACTATTTGCTTCAGTATTAATGATAGCCATTAAGATATATAAAAAGATAAGAGAGAAAAAATCTAGGTTTTCTTAAAAGCCTCATTACTACTTTTAACGCAAAATCTTTATTTTACAACCAAAACTTTTTTGTGAAGGATGGCATTATTCATCTGCAAGTTGATGAAATAGTTTCCACTATGTAAATAGCTTGTATTAATTGGTATTTCACAAATACCGGATTCGAAACTGCCATAATTTTGCTGCATTACTTTTTGCCCCATAATATCATATACACAAACTGAAATAGTGGTTTTTTCAGTTAATAAGAATTTGAGATTTGCATTATTGTTTATAGGATTTGGATAAACGATAATGGTATTAGTATCATTGATTTTTTTCTTATCCGGAATAGTTGTAATATCTGTATAAGCATCATGAAAAGTATAAAAACCTGTTGTGGTACCAACAATAATAGATCCATGCATGAGATCTGGAACTCTTTCTCCTGGCAATCCTTCGTACACCAAATAAGATGAATTTGTTGAAGCCACATAAATATACACGTCTCTATCAATAGCTACATAAATACTATCAGGATTAGTTCTATTTATGGCAACCGAAGTAAAGGCCGAAGCGCCTTGTAAATTAATATAAGAATAACTTGCTCCACCATCAGAAGACAGTACAAAAGCGTAACTATTGTCGTCTCCGGCTGCAATGTATAATGAATCTGTAGAGCCGGGCATAATATCAATATCATTGATACTTAATCTGCTTACCCCATTACCCGACATAGAATTAGGCCCATAATTTACAAAAGTCCAATTTGCCCCCAAATCAGTAGATTTCCAAATTATACCGGTATCAACACTTAATAATCCTGTTCCTATATAAAGTACAGTATCTGTTGCTCCATAGGCAACTGCAATGGTATTGCCACTCGAAAATTTTGATATTGAAGCTTTAATCCAATTTAATCCTCCATTTACTGAGCGCCAAATATTTCCCATTCCACTGTATTTTGAACTATCATTGCCTCCGGTAATGGCAATTACAATGTCTTTATTTACGATTGCAATATCATTCACTTGAGGGTCATTACTTCCAAAACCAGATGGCGTTATTAAGGATCCAAATCCATTTGTTCCTGTTTTTGTTACATAAAATCCGTAAGCACATCCGGCTACTACGTGCAATGAATCATTTGGATCAATGGCAACGGAGCCAAAAGTAGTGGTATCGGATACAATAGGATATTGCCCGTACGGAGGGCTCCATTTTTTTCCTCCACTAATATTGGTATCTAAATAGGCTGTGGTATAACCAATGCCGGCAATAGTAGCAACATAAAATATTTTTTTATCTGAAGTTCGGGCAATTTTGTTGATGGTGAGTGCTTGTAAAAGAGTATTGTCGGGCAAAGTATAAATTCCCGAAGGACCGGTTGAAGAATACGATACTTTGTTGCGACCACTAACTACAAAAGAAGTAGTATTAGGATGAACTGCATTGGCGTAACAAGGTTGAATAATGGGTTCCCAGGTATTTCCTAAATCTTTTGATAAAGCATTTCCTGGGATAATTAAAATAAGTCCATTACTAGATGGTAATTGGCTTACCCAATTAGTATTGTAGTCGGCTTCAAACAGGTATCCTAATGCATTTGGATATGAAATATCTGTCCAGGTAGAGCCTGCATTATAAGAGCGATAAATCTTATACGCTTTTGTATTAATATCTTTTGCAGTAATAAATAAAGTGTCAGCGCTTATTTGTCCCGGATGTGTAAAAACATTTTGAATGCCATTGATATTAGATAAACTAGTAAGGGATATTTCGGTAAATAACGAGCCGTCATATTTAAATAATCTCCGATTTATACCATAAGGAGATCCATAAGTATCGATAGCAAAATAAATAGGATAGCCCGATGAGCTATTAGGTACCGCAATACTGGTAATTGTACTATTGGCAAGTAAGCCGGAAATATAATTTTGTACATCAATAATACTATTTGCATCCAAGCCAGAAGCATTTCCTCTCATCAAATAGAATCCTGCAGCGGCATAAATATAATTATTGCTTATTGCAACTGCTGATATTGGCTTACTTTGATAACCTAAGTGTGTAAGTTTAATGGGATCAACAAAAGTGCTCCATGTATTGGCATCACCATTGTTATAACTTATAACAGCGGCTGAGTATTTTTTGCCAAGATCAGCAGTTTTAGCTATTACCCAACCCATCTCATTTGTAAATATTCTTGCGCAACTTCCTCCCCAACCTTGTGTTTTTTGATTAAATTCTAATGAGTCGGTTGAAAATGCTTGTATCCAGGTTTTTGCAGTATCATCAGAATAAAATAAAGAAGCTGGAGTGGTCATGCCTGAAAATAATCTTGTATTGCCTGATAAATAAGTCAAGTCGAGTATTACGCCTCCATATAAACCCCCATCTTTAGTATTGATAAGATTAGTAATGTTTTTAGTGCCTCCAGATCCAATTATATTAGCGGAATCGGAATAAATTGTAAGAAAAATATCGGTCTCTCCTTTGTTCTGTAATAGATTGTTTTCTATAATAAAATCAGAGCTTTGATAATTGCCTACAATAAATAAAAGATCATCTGAATTTTTAGCTATAAGATTAGTGATTTCATCATCACTACTTCCGCCAATCGATTTTAATTTTGTAGCCGTTAGAGTTGAATCAAGTGTAAGAAAGAAGCCATCTTTTAATCCATTTGATGCTATCGTTATTGTATCGATATCTAAAGAAGCATCGTCAAAACTACCCCCTATATCCAATACATTTTCATTATAAATATAAGCCGATGAAATTTTTTCATTCCCAGTAGAGCCTATTGCTTTTGCAGCTGAAACTATACCGCCAACATTACAAACGGAAATAAAACCATCTGTACCACCTTTATTGGTTAAAGTATTTGAACCAAAAGTAATTTGATTGGAATTAAATTCTCCCCCCAAGAAAATTTTTGAAGCTGAATTTAAGGCATATACAACATTTGCCATGTCGTTTCCGGTTCCACCATAACTATTGGCAAATAATACCGCTCCCGAATGATTTAATTTTGATAAGAAAATATCGGATCCCCCATTATTGGTTAAAGTTTTGTTGCCAATTTTAAAACTTGAGCTGGTAAAGTTCCCCGTAAAATATACCAATAACGATAAACCTATTGTTAGGCTGGTAATTTCTTCGTTGCCACTACTCCCATATGCCTGTGCCCAGTTGATATTTCCATTTTCATTGCATTGTAAAATAAATGCATCAAAAGATCCATTATTTGTTAAAGTATCGGTATCAAAACTAATTTTAGTAGATGAAAATTTCCCTCCAATATATATAGTAGTATCGCCTGTAATTTTAATTGAATTGGCAATATCTAAACCATCTCCCCCAAATGTTTTTGCCCATTGAAGATTTCCATTGGCATCATATTTTACAATAAAAATATTACTGATTCCTTGATTTACTAAAACCGTATCGGCAATATAAAGGTGTTTTCCAGAATAATATCCTGTTACATAAAGATATCCGCTATTATCGGCACACATACTAGTTGCAACAACATCTCCATCTCCTATTAATAATTTAGCCCATATAGATTGCCCTTTTACCGAATGCTTTTCTATATACGCTGCTGAATAATTATTGGTAGAATAATACGAACCACTTATTTCAATACTATCGCCCATTACTTGACCTGCGGCATAAAAATTTCCGCTTACATCAGCGGTTATCGCATTAACAGAGTCGTTTAATGTGCCACCAATACTTGAGTTCCAAATCCAAGTGGGATATGATTTAGTAATAAAAACCATATTTAATAAAAAGCAATAAACTAAGAAGCGAATACATTTTCTCATATCAAATCAGGTTAAGAACAGATAAATTGAAAGGTATGCAATTTGAACTATATGTTCAAACATACAATTGCTTCTTGGGGTACAGGGTATACGAAAGAAAAAATAAAAGGTTACTGTTTTATTACATTATTTTAGTATCATTATTTTTTGATGAATAGAGGATGCATTTAAGTTTAGATTGATAAAATAATTTCCGGCACTAATTTTTTCAACATTTAGAGGTAATTCATAAATTCCTGCTTCAAAATTCCCGTAATTTTTTTCCATCACTTTTTTTCCCATTAAATTATATAGGTTTAGTTTAATATTCGTTTTTTCTTGTAATGCAATTTTAAGTGTTGCATTATTTGTAAGAGGGTTGGGATAAATGGTAATTGCATTTTGCGATTCTATTCTATTTTTGATATCGTGAACGGCAGTAATGGAGCTATCCCAAGTAGGATGAAAAGTATAAAAGCCGGTTGTAGTTCCTACAAGTATAGAGCCATGCATAAGATCAGGAATTTTTTCATTGGGTAAACCTTCGTAAATAAGGTGGTATTCACAAGTTGACGCGATATACGTATATATTGCATTGTAAACCGCTACATATACTGTATCAGAACCATTTTTATCAATGGCAACTGAGGTAAATGCCGATTCTCCTTGTAAGTTGAGACTGTTATATGTTTTGCCCCCATCTGCAGATGATACAAATGCGCAATTGGTTGCATCGCCTGCTGCTATATACATTGAATCTACTGTGCCATCAATAATGGCGATATCATTAATGGGTAGCCCCAATATTCCACTACCGGTAACGGAAGCAGGGCCAATATTTACCATTGTCCAAGTGGCTCCTAAATCAACAGATTTCCATATTTTACCGGTGTCTACATCCAATAATCCTGATCCAACATAAATAACAGTATCATTACTGCCGTATCCTACAGCTATAGTATTGCCACTGCTAAAGCCTGATGGGGAAACATTATCCCATTTACTGCCTCCATCGGTTGATCTCCAAATATTTCCCATTTTAGTTTTACTAGCATCACCTCCTCCACTTACCGCTAGTGCAATAGATGAAGAAACAATTGCTATATCGTGAATTTGAGGATAGTCATTTGTAAAACCCAATGGGGTAAAAAGAGAGCTAAAACCATAAGGCCCCGTATTGCTTACATAAAAACCATAAGGGCATCCTGCAATTACGTGTAATGAATCATTGGCATCAATAGCAACTGCACCGTATGTAATGGTATCGGATAGTAATGGATATTGACCATTAGGGGATATCCATTTATCGGCACTTGAAATTGTAGTATCTAAATAAGCAGACGTATAAGCAATGCCCGAAGCTGTTGCCAGATAAAAATGTTTTTTGTCTGCAGTTCTAGCAATTTTATTTATAGTTAATGCTGAAAGTAAATTATTAGCCAGAAGCGTATAAAAGCCAGATGCTCCTGTCGTTGAACACGATGCTTTATATCTACCTGCCATTACAAAAGATGTATTATTGGGATGTATTGCTGCAGCTGAAAAATGTACACTTATATCGTCCCAAGTATTACCTAAATCTTTAGAAATACCTTTACCGGGAATAATTAAAATCAATCCATTGCTTAAAGTAAGTTGCGATTTCCAATTGGGGCTGTAATCAACATCCGTTAAGTTTGTTTGGGCTTTGGGATATGAAATATCTTTCCAAGTATTTCCTCCATCGTAAGAACGGAATATAAAATAGGGATTTATAGTATTACCGGAGGTATCGTTTCCTGCTATAAACAGGGTATCTCCGGTAGTTTGTCCCAAATGCGTGAAAACATCTTTTATTCCATTAATATTGGTTCCGTTAAAATTGATTTCACTAAACTGTACCCCATCATATTTAAATAATCTTTTATTAGAGCTGTTTTGTATCCCATCTTCATCTATTGCAATGTAATAGGGATATCCGCTGTAAGTATTAGCAACAGCAATACCTGCAATTATTGATGTAGGGGCTAAGCCTGAAATAGAGGTTCTAATGTCTTTTATGCTATTAGGGTCAAATCCTTTAGAATTTCCTCGTACTAAAAAATTATCTAAACTTACATAAATATAGTAATTAGAAATGGCTAGTGCCGAAACTTCGTTGGCATCAAATCCATATTGTCTCAGTATTGTTGGGTCAATGAAAGTTTTCCAATTTGCAAGATCACCGCCATTATAATTGGCAACAACTGATGAAAATTGTCTGTCTGGATTTGAAGTAAGTGCAACTACCCAACCAATAGTATTGGCATGTACATGTGCGCATTCTCCTCCCCATCCCTGAGTTTTTTGGTTGTATTGTAAAGAATCTTTTGAAAAAGCGGGTTGCCATGTTTTAGCGCTGTCGTCAGAATAAAATAATGAAGCAGGAGTGTTAATTCCTGCAAATAATCTATTGTTGTATGATGAATAGGTTAAATCATTCATATAACCACCGTATAAGCCCCCATCTTTAGGTTGCGTGTAATTATTTGCATTGTTATTGCTTACATTCGTGTTGGAGCTAAAGCTTTCTTCTGAGGTGATAAAAATATCGCTTCCTCCATTTAAAGCAAGATTTAAATTGCCAATACTTAAATAATCACTATCGTAGCGCCCAATGAGGCACACGCCTTTATATGAATTATTAAAAAGAACATCCACATCTTCATTTCCAATACCACCTATTGCATCGGCAGCTGTTACTTGTAAGCTAGAATCGTATTTGGCAATAAAAAGATCTGTTAAGCCTTGTGAATTTAACGTAGTTGAGCCCATTGTTAAAGTATTGCCATTAAATGAACCTGCAACAACAAACAAATCTATCCCTAATGTGCAGATTGATTTAACGGTTTCATCTTGAGTACTCGCAATTGCGGTAATAGCTTTGGGGATTCCCTGTTTAGTAAATAAAGCTATAAAGCCATCGTTTCCACCTTGATTATTGAGTATGTAACTAGTAGTATCTATAGAAAATTGGCTAGAAGAGAAACTCCCACCTACATATAAATTTGCATTTTCATCTTGAGCAATGTCATTAGCTAAATCATCTCCATCTCCCCCTAATTGCTTTGACCATGTTACGTTGCCAAACATTCCATATTTTACCATAAAAACATCGCTTCCTCCTCTATTTACATATCCCTTTTTTCCTATACTAAAATTATAAGTAGTAAAATTGCCAATGGCAAATATATTGCTGCTGATATCCGAAACCATATCAGTAATAGTTTCATCACCACTCCCTCCAATTGTTCTGCCCCATTGTATTTCTCCATCTGTAGTATACTTTAAAACAAAAGCATCATAACCACCCTTTGAAACAAAAGAAACCGTATCTGCTGTAAAATGTGATGTAAACTTACCTGCAAGATATAGGGAGGTATCGGCATTGTACAATATCGATGATGGTATTATGATTGAATCTCCGCCAATAGTTTTTGCCCATACGTAATTTCCGGCAACATTGTATTTAGCAATAAATAGGGTAGATACGCCATTATTTACTAATTGTGTATCACCTACGTTCAAATAAGTTCCCGTAAAGTATCCGGCAATGAATAAATCTCCTGTTTTATCAATACATATTGAAGATGCTTCTGCGTCATCATCAGAAGAAAATAGGCTACTCCAAACCAATTGCCCACTTTGAGTATATTTGCTAATATATGCAGCATTATATCCATGCGTAGAATAATAGCTTCCTTCAATGTCAATGCTATCTCCATTTACAGTACCTGCTATGTAAATATTGTCATTTTGATCGTGTATAATAGAACTCCCCTTATCATCCATAGTGCCGCCAATAGCATGAGCCCATTGCCAGTCAAAAATAGTAGTTTGGCAATATAAATGCCCGTTATAAAACAATATAAACGCTAAACCCAATAAGGGAATAAAACATAAAAGGGATACCTTTTTTTTCATAAATAAGCTTTATGTGGGCTCTTGGTTTTGTGGTATACGAAATAATGCCTAAAAGGTTGCGATTGGGATAAGGTTTTTAAACTTTTTCAGCAAAAGCGATGGATGCAATGCTTATTTTAACACCTTCAATTTGCAATAAGGTATTTGTTGCAGCTTCTATTGTGGCTCCGGTAGTAATTACATCGTCAACTAGCAAAACATGTTTGTTTTTAAGAGATTTTGCATGCCAGATGGAAAAAATATTTTCAACATTTTCCCAACGTTCATAACGTGTTTTTTTTGTTTGTGTAGAGGATTCTTTTAATCGAATCAAAGACTGTGTGTTTACTTGTTTTTGCATACTCTTGCTTAAACCCTTTGCAAAATATTCGCTTTGATTGTAACCTCTCTTTTTTAGTTTTTGGGGATGTAAGGGAATGGGAATAATTACATTAATGGATTTAAATAAAGGGGAAAGAATTAACTCTTGACCGTATTTTTCACCAAGGTAAAAACCTAACTCTTTTTGTCCTTTGTATTTTAATTGATGGATTAAGTGTTGAACTTTACTGCCATTATTAAAATAATAATAAGCCGCGGCCGTTTCTATATTGGTTCTACCCCAAAATAATTTGCATAACGCATTGTCTTTAGTAATACTATATTGGGTTTTAGGGAGTTTAAATTGGCATGAAACACATATAAAATCTTCGTTTAAGGATAAATTACCGGCACATGAAGCGCAAATACGGGGATAAAACAGTGTAAAAAAGTCGGAAACCATGGAAAATTGCTAAAAAAAGGCTAAATTGCAGCCCTTAATAATAGTACGAATCATTAAATTAAGCTCTTGTTTAAGAGCGCCATTAAACAAAATTACAAATTATGGAAACAACAGGAAATGCAAATTCTTCAAATCAAGAAAACAAAGGGTCGAGCAACAAATTTTTTATGATGCTTTCGGGAGTACTATTTCTATTGGTACTTTTTCTTGGTTGGCAATTTTATTCACAAAAAAATAAAGCAGATGTTGAAGCAATTGCCAATACTACATTAACCAGTGAGAAAGATTCATTAAGTACTGAATTAGCATCTTTAACTTCTGAATTTACAGCTTTGCAATCGGATAATCAAAGCATGAAAACACAATTGAGTGCTAAAGATTCTGTTATTCAAACTAAAATTGTTGAAATTCAAAAAATGATTCAATCTGGAGATGCTACTCAACTTAAAAAAGCAAAAGCTGAATTGGCGAGCCTTAGAAAAATGAATGCTATGTATGCTATGCAAATAGATTCATTAAAAACAGTTAATGCTCAATTAACAACAGAAAATACTTTAGTAAAAGCTGAAGTAGAATCTGAAAAAGGCAAAAATTCAGAGCTTTCAAATGTAAATTCAAAACTATCAGAAAAGGTTGCTCTGGGCTCTATATTAAAAGCGAATGATTTGTTGGCAGCAGGCGTTTTTTTTAAATCGAATGGAGAAAAAGAAAAAACAACCAATAAGGCTAAAAAAGTTGAAAAAATAAAAACCTGCTTTAAATTGAGTGAAAATAAAGTGGTGGATAAAGGAAGCAAAGATGTTTTTTTAAGAATTATTGCTCCTGATGGTAAGGTATTAACACAAGGTGACGAATCAGCGAAATTTACTTATAATGGAGAAGATGTTTTGTATTCTGTTAAAAAAGATCTTTATTATGATAATAAAGAAGCTGATATGTGTGTGTATGCTTCAAAGGGAATGGATTTGATGGCAGGAAATTATACTATTGAAGTGTATACGGATGGCCATATGATTGGCTCTACAGTACTTCCATTGAAGTAAATATCTTCCTAACCCTCTCCAAACTTGTCCTGAGCGAAGTCGAAGGAGGAGAGGGGAATGTTTGGAATATATTTTTATGATATTCTTAAATGCTGAAAGAATTCTATATCTTTTCAGCATTTTTGTTTTACTGACAACTAATAACGAAATAAAGGAGAGGTGTCCGAGTGGTTTAAGGAGCAAGCCTGGAAAGTTTGTATACTCGAAAGGGTATCGGGGGTTCGAATCCCTTCTTCTCCGCATTAATGCAAACCGTTTTAAAGCAAAACAACGAGAAGCCTTGAGAAATTAAGGCTTTTTTGTTTTCAGGTTTTTTGATTTCTTTGCATATCATTCAATTTCTATTTTTTTATTACGTGAGCAGTATTTATAAAATTAAACAATAACGTTTCTTTAGTTAACATTAATTTAATATACCGATAATTTATAGTTAAAGTAATAGCCTTTACTTTGCCTAAAAATAAATTATATGTTAAATAAAATTTACACGAGCATACTTGCAAGCTTAATTGCAGTAGCATTTGCAAATAATATAAAGGCTCAAGAACTTGAAGATACTATCCCTAGTGCAATTGCCAAAATCCAATCTGATCTCGAATTATTAAAGCGAATAAAAATATCCGGTTATATTCAGCCACAATTTCAATGGGCTGATTCTGTTGGTATAGCTTCTTATGCAGGAGGAAATTTTGGAAGTTCCACTGACAAACGTTTTATGTTAAGAAGGGGTAGAATTAAAATTGCATACGAAACATTATATACGCAATTTGTTTTTCAAATAGATGCTACTGAAAAGGGAATTGCAATAAAAGATCTTTACGGAAAATTTACGGAACCATGGTTAGGCGCTTTTTCTATTACAGCTGGTATTATGAATCGCCCATTTGGTTATGAGATTGGCTATTCATCAAGCCTAAGGGAGTCTCCGGAAAGAGGACGAATGTCGCAAATTATTTTTCCCGGTGAGCGTGATTTAGGGGCCATGCTTACTTTTCAGATGCCCAAAACCTCAAGATTTAATTTCTTAAAAATAGATGCTGGTTTGTATAATGGCACCGGATCAACTGCAGTAGATTTCGACAAACAAAAAGATTTCATCAGCCATATTGCAATAAATAAAAGTACTGTTTCAGAGAAAATAAGTTATGGATTGGGATTGTCGTATTATAATGGTGGCTGGAGGCAAGGAAGAAAAAATGTATATACAATGGGACTAGACACTTTAAATCAAACAACATTTCAATTAAATAGTGATACTGTTAATTATGGCCAAATAGCCAAACGCCAATATTATGGGGCTGATGCGCAACTTAACTTTGACTTTCCTTTTGGCGTTACAACGCTAAGAGCTGAGTACATTCAGGGCCAACAGCCAAGTTCGTCTTCATCTACAACAAGTGCTTCTACGCAACCTAGTGGCGATACCTACCTCCGTAATTTTAATGGAGCTTATTTTTATTTTCTCCAAAATATTTTTAGAACCAAACATCAAATCATTGTAAAATACGATTGGTATGATCCCAATACAAAAGTTAAAGGAGATGAAATTGGAGTTTCGGGCACTAAACTTTCTGCTGGAGATATTAAATATACTACGCTTGGCTTGGGATGGGTATACCATTGGGATAGTAATGTAAAAATAACAGCTTACTATGATATGGTAAGCAATGAAACTAGTAAAAATCTCAGTGGATACGTAACAGATATAAAAGACAATGTGTTCACGTTAAGAGTACAATATAAATTTTAAGTCACAGAATTAACATTGGGTTAAAATTCAATTAACAATTCAAATATAATTTTGCAAGCAATTAAAAAACCAAATACCATGATCAAAAAAATTAAACTTTTTACGTTACTCGTTGCCATTCCAATGCTTATTACTACTGCATTTGTGCAAACAAGTTTGAATATTAAAATTAAAGGAAGCGACACCGTTCTTCCGCTTTCACAAAAAGAGGCAGAAGTATTCATGAAAGCAAATGGAGGTTCAAAAATAACCGTTATTGGTGGAGGAAGTGGAGTAGGATTATCTGCTTTGATAGATGGCTCTACTGATATTGCCATGGCCTCACGAAAAATAAAAATGGGAGAGAAAATGAAATTGCAAGATGCCGGTAAGTCTGTTAAAGAAGTAACCATTGCTTATGATGCACTTGCTGTTGTTGTAAATCCACAAAATAAAGTGAGCCAACTTACGCGTGAGCAATTGGAAGGAATTTTTACAGGAAAAACAACCAATTGGAAGGATCTTGGTGGCGATGATATGAAAATTATTGTTTATTCACGAGAATCAAGTTCGGGTACTTATGATTTTTTTAAAGAACATATTTTAAATAATAAAAATTACAGCACTACTGTTTTAAGCATGGCTGCTACAGGAGCAATTATTCAATCGGTAAGTCAAACAAAGGGAGCAATTGGTTATGTAGGCCTTGCTTATTTAGATAAAAATGTAAAAGCACTTAAAGTATCAACGGATAAAGGAAAAACTTTTGTTGCGCCATCCATGGTAACTGCCAAAGATAGAACGTATCCGGTTATTCGTCCATTATTTTATTATTATCTAACTACGGTTGAAAAAAATGTAAAACCATTTGTAGATTATATTTTATCTCCTGAAGGACAAAAAATGGTTGAGCAAGTTGGTTATGTGCCACTATAATTAAATTTTATTTATGACGCTTCGACTCCGCTCAGCGTGACAAAGGAAAAGATGAATACACGAATTAAAAAATTTACAACAAAATTAATTGAAGGATTATTATTCCTTTGTGGCACTATCAGTAGTTTGGTAGTGCTTTTAATCATTTGTTTTTTATTTAAAGAAGGTATTGGATTATTTCAAACACAACCCATCGAAGAGGGTTATATTGTTGCCGTAAATAAAAACAATATTGTAAATACGTTGTCGCCTGCACAATTCAAAGAAATTTTTGATCAGAATATTAGCAATTGGTCACAACTTGGGGGAAATAATGATTCTATTATTCTGTTTAGAGTAGACGATATTTCTAATTATTATACTGATGAAGAACTAGGTGCTAATTTTGAAAATATTCCACAAAAAATTTCAGAATTAGTAGAGAAAACTTCGGGTATGATTGCTTTTTTTCCTGAAAAATATTTTGATAAAAATTTTACAGGCAAGAAAATTGAAATTGACAAAACTACTTTACATGCGTTTTTAAGTAATAAGGAATGGTTTCCTACGGCACAGCCGGTAGCACAATTAGGCGTTTTGCCTTTAATACTGGGGACGCTTTGGGTAAGCTTAGGCGCTATTCTTATAGCCCTACCACTTGGATTAGCCACAGCCATCTACATGGCAGAAATTGCCAATAAAAAAGTGAGAAGATTTTTAAAACCTGTTATTGAATTATTGGCCGGTATTCCATCCGTAGTGTATGGTTTTTTTGGATTGATTGTAATTGTTCCCATGATTCAACAAGTATTTAATTTGCCTGTTGGCGAAACCGGATTAGCGGGAAGCATTATTTTGGGCATTATGGCCTTGCCTACTATTATTACTATTTCTGAAGATGCCATTCGCAATACACCAAGAGCCATGAAAGAAGCTAGTTTGGCATTGGGGGCATCAAAATGGCAAACCATTCATAGAGTAATTATTCCGTATTCTGCTTCAGGTATTACCGCTGCAGCAATTTTGGGAATTGGAAGAGCCATTGGAGAAACCATGGCAGTATTAATGGTTACAGGCAATGCAGCTGTTATTCCACATAGTATTTTAGAGCCCATGCGCACAATTCCGGCAACTATTGCTGCTGAATTAGGAGAAGCACCTCAAGGAGGCATGCATTACAAAGCATTATTTGCTCTGGGATGTATTCTATTTATTATTACGCTTGTGATTAATTTGATTGTTGAAATTGTTTCGAACAGAAGAAAAAAGCTTACTAAAATATGATATCGGTTGACAGAATAAAATACATTAAACAAAGTATTGCTTTTACCCTTTTCAGGATACTTAGTTTTTCTGTGGTTTTTATTTTATTAGCAATTCTATCCTTTATTTTTGTTAAAGGATTTAAAGTTATTTCTTGGGAGTTTCTTACTGCCATGCCGGAAGAAGGAATGACCAAAGGTGGAATTTTTCCAGCCATTGTAGGAACCTTATACCTTGTAGCAGGAAGTATTGTATTTGCATTTCCCATTGGTGTTATGGCAGGCATCTATATTAATGAATATGTAAAAGATAGTTGGTTCAAGCGTTTCATAAAACTGATGACAAATAATTTAGCAGGTATACCTTCTATTGTATTTGGATTATTTGGAATGTCGTTGTTTGTAAACACACTTGGATTTGGAGATTCAATTATTGCCGGTTCGTTAACATTAGGTTTATTGGTTTTACCTATTGTAATTAGAACTACAGAAGAATCTTTAAAAGCAATTGACAATTCTTTTAGAATTGGATCGTATGCCTTAGGCGCTACAAAATTACAAACCATTGGCAAAGTTGTTTTGCCAATGGCATTTCCCAATATTATTACCGGACTCATTCTGTCTATTGGTCGTGTGTCAGGAGAAACAGCCCCTATTTTATTTACTGTTGCCGCTTATTTTTTACCAAAATTACCCAGCAGTATTTTTGATCAGGTGATGGTATTGCCTTACCATCTTTATGTTATCTCAACCAGTGGAACCAATCTTGAAGAATCAAAACCTATGGCTTACGGAACAGCATTAGTGCTTGTATTAATTGTTTTAATTATGAATTTACTTGCTAATGC
>JAHEXY010000007.1:159789-233944 GCA_023251875.1 Bacteroidota bacterium | reverse complement strand
ATTGATATATTTCCGAATACGGTAAGTGCATTAATTGGGCCTTCGGGTTGTGGAAAGTCAACCTTTCTGCGATTATTTAATCGAATGAATGATTTAATTGATAAAGTAAAAATTGAAGGCAATATTTCAGTTGATGGAGATGACATTTACAATAAAAAATACAATGTAGATGAATTGAGAAGAAAAGTGGGCATGGTTTTTCAAAAACCCAATCCATTTCCGAAATCAATATTTGAAAATGTTGCTTATGGTTTGCGTGTAAATGGAAAAAATGATAAAAAATTTATTGAAGAACGTGTTGAAAGATCATTGGTGCAAGCAGCATTATGGGATGAAGTAAAAGACAAATTAAAAAAATCAGCTTTTGAACTTTCGGGAGGGCAACAACAACGTTTATGCATTGCACGGGCATTGGCTATTGAACCTTCTGTAATTTTAATGGATGAACCGGCTTCGGCACTTGATCCCATATCAACAGCAAAAATTGAACATCTCATTTACGATTTAAAAAAGGATTATACCATTATGATTGTTACACACAATATGCAGCAAGCCGGGCGTGTGAGTGATACAACAGCATTTTTTTACATGGGCGAATTAATTGAATACGGAAAAACAACAGAGATATTTACGAATCCTAAAAATCAACAAACACAGAATTATATTACAGGTAGGTTTGGATAAAGAGCCCTCCCGACCTCCCCGAAGGGGAGGGGAATTCACATAATATTAATAACACCCCTCTCCCCTTTGGGGAGAGATGGAGAGGGGTTAATAATCAATTCAAATGACTCACTTAGATACAGAATTACAACAATTAAAAACTGAAATAGTTGCCATGTGGAATTTGGTAATTGCTCAATTACAAAAAACACATGAAGCTTTTGTTACCAATGATAAAGATTTAGCTCGAGAAGTAGTTTCGATAGAGAAAAGAGTAAATGCATTGGAGTTAACTATCGACAGAGATTGTGAAAATATGTTTGCGCTTTTTAATCCGGTTGCTATTGACTTGCGTTTTGTGTTGGCGGTTTTAAAAATCAATAATAACCTTGAACGAACAGGAGATATTGCAGAAGGAATTGCAAAATTTATTATTGATACTCAAAATGTTTTTGATCCGGCTTTATTAGAACTTACCCAAATTGTAGAAATGCATAAGCAAGCCAATGAAATATTGCAAGATGTGTTGAATGCTTTTGAGAAAGAAGATACAAGATTGGCTAGAACCATTTTTAAAAGAGATGAATTTTTGGATGACATTAATAGAAAAGCCAATACTGTTATTGCAAATTACATAAGAAGCAACCCTGATAAAGTTGAACAGGCGCTACATATTTTATCGACCATCCGAAAATTAGAAAGAGTAGGTGATCAGGCAAAAAATATTGCTGAAGAAATTATTTTTTACATTGAAGCGAAGGTTCTTAAACATCGCTCAAAGGCAGAAAAAAGCAGACCCCTAGAATAAGGAAAGTATATTTAATTTATTTTATTTTTGTCTCCGTCCAAAATTTAAGTAATAAATTTCTTGCCATTATTTTTCTGGCTTCGGCTCCTGATCTGGCATCAGAAATAGGTGTAAATTCTTGGTCAATTAATTGCATGGCTTCTTCGATGGTTTTTCTTTCCCATTTTTTACCAATAAGAAACTGTTTTGTTTGAAGAGGTTCTTTAGTAGTTGCAGCCATGCCTCCATAATACATTTTAATATCAACTACAATACTCTCGTTATTTAATTGTAAACTAAACCCTGCACTTACCGTTGAAATATCTAAATCTTTTCTTTTAGATATTTTATATGATTGTAGAATTATATTTTTATCAGGTTTTGGAATTTTTATGCCGGTAATAATTTCTGTAGGTTTTAATTGTGTAGTTCTATAGCCGGTAATAAATTCTGTAAGTTTTAATTCTCGTTTTCCATAAATGCTTTCGAGTATTACAGATGCATTATGCGCCATTAATACGGGAGGCATATCGCCAATAGGAGAAGCATTTGCCACATTACCTCCAAGCGTTCCCCTATTTCGTATTTGGCGAGATCCAAAAACATTTAGCATTTTATGCAAGGCAGGTAAACTATTTTCAGTTTTTAATCTTACATCTTCAAGATTTAAACCTGCACCAAAATAAATACGATCATTTTCTTCAATTCTATTTTTTAATTCTTCTACACCTGATATGTCAATAATTTCAGTTAATAATTCATGTTTTTTTGTTACACGCAAGGCTACATCAGTTGCTCCACTTACAACAAGTGCTTGTGGAAAACTGAATTTTAATTTTAAAGCATCAGCCAGTGCATGGGGCTTGTGGTATTTTTGTGTAGCAGTAAAAAAACTATTGGTTTCTTTTAGCTGGTTTATTTTTTGCAGTTGTTCAATTACTTCAAATTCATTTTCGCTAATATGATCTTGTCTATGATTACTACACGATTTTATTGCAGCATCTATAATGGGCCTATAACCTGTACATCTGCATAAATTTCCCGTAAGGGCATCATCAATTTCTTCTCGAGAAGGGTTTTTGCTGTTTTTATACAATGCAAAAAGCGACATAATAAAACCAGGCGTACAAAATCCACACTGGCTGCCATCAGTATCAACCATGGCTTGCTGAACAGCATGTAATTCGTTTTTTGATTTTAAATATTCAACAGTAATTAATTGCTTGCCATGCAGCATGGGTAAAAATAGCAAGCAAGAATCATAAGCTTTGTATTCAAGCTTATTTTCTACATTGAGTGAAACAATAACAACTGAACAGGCTCCACAATCACCTTCGGCACAACCTTCTTTGGTTCCTTTTGTTTGAGGCAAATTGCGTAAGTATTGTAATACGGTAGTAGTAGGTGAAAAATTATTTACTTGATTGTAATTTATGCTTACCTGTTTATCATTAAGCAAAAACTGAATGGTACTATTTTCATTTATCATATCGTCACAAAGATAAATGGTTAAATGTTCAAATGGAAAGGTTTATGGAAACTTATTAGACAAGAATTAGTTGGCACTATCCTTCGTAATGGTGTTGTAAGCTTCTTTATAATGGGCTGCATTTTTTGAATCGCCCATTTTTTGATAGGAAAGACTCAGCAATAAATAGGCTTGAGAATGGCTTGGATTTATCTTTATAGCTTGCAATGCATTAAAAATAGCAGCGTCATCTTTACCGCCTTTGCCATAGGCAAGTGCTAAGTAATAATAGGTATCAGCATCTTGAAAACCCATATCCAATGATTTTTTTAAACATTTAATGGCTTCAGAAGTATTGTTTTGCATAATATATGCCTTGCCTAAGCTACAATAGGCCTGAGAAAACTTAGGATCTATTTCAATGGCTTTTTGAAAATTATTTTTCGCCAAATCATATTCCCCGGTTCTTAAATACGATTTCCCTAAATTGTAATATCCATTGGCAAAAAATGGATCTATTTTAATAGATTGCTCATAACATGCTATGGAATTAGCATTGTCTCCTTTGATAAATAATATATTGCCTTTGTTATAATATGCTTTTGCGTTATAAGGATCTAAGGTTATGGTTTTGTTATAACATTCTATTGCTTTATCGTAATCTAATTTTCTGTAATAGCAATTGCCTAAATTATAATAGGCCTTTGAATGTGAATTATCCAACTCAACTGTTTTAGTAAAACAGGTAATGGCACTATCAAACTTATTTTGTACATAATAGATGCTTCCCAATTTATAATAGGCTTCAGTATAAGAGGGGTCTAAACTGGTAGTTTTAAGAAAGTCTTTTATTGCTAAATCATAATTTTCCATGGCAGTATAACCCATTCCTAAATTAAAATAGGCATCTGTATTTTCTGCATTTATTCGTATTACTTTTTCATAACAATCTACTGCTTCAGCAAAACGATTGGTATGAGAAAGCACAAAGCCCATTCCGTTTAAGGCGGCTTCATAATTAGGATTTAAACTTAATGCATTACGATAGCACATAATGGCATTTTCATATTTCTGTTGGTCTTTGTACACATTACCCATGTTAAAATGAGGATCTATAAAATTTGCATTAAGACTAATTGATTTATTAAAACATACCATAGCAGAATCGTATTCATAACGCGCATAAAAAACTTGCCCCAAGCTATTATATACCTGTGGATTTGTTTTATTTAATGCAATTGCATTTTTAAAACTAACTACAGCAGAATCATATTCAACAGCATTGTAAAATGTATTTCCCAATTCATTATGGGCCTCATCTAAAAATGGATACAAATTAACAAGCTGATGAAAATATTCTTTTGCTTTTGCATATTCCATTTTTCCATTATACATTTTACCTAAATCATATAAAGCCAAAATATTATTGGGCTCGAGTTCCAATACTTTTTTATAATTTAAAATAGCATTGTCATATTCTTTTTTAGCTGTATATAAATCACCTAAATTTTTATAGGTAGCCACATAAGTTGAATTTAATTTTAGAGCCTTATCGTAATTTTCTTTTGCTTTAACATAATCTTTATTGGTATAGAAAATCTTTCCTAACAAATTATAAGCCATAAAATTATTGGGATCAATTTTAATAGCACTATTTAAATTGGCACTCGCATCAGTATATAATCTTTCATTAAATGCTAAATTGGCTTTATATGTAAGTGCTAAGGATTGTAAAGCAGATTTAGTAAAATTAGATTTGTAATTTTCTAATCTTAAAAAATCAATTACAGGAGTAGCGTAAACAAAGTTTTTACCATCTTTTACAATTACTTTGCATACGCCAATTAACTTTCCATCTTTATTTACAACAGCAGCGCCATCGGCACTTGATAAAACATCAGCACTAATTTGAATCAGATTAGAAGTTGATTCTTCCATACTCCCAATACTCATTACTCTACCTTGAGTGGTAATGCGTTTGAAACTGCTTCCATTGCTGCTTATTATGTATACATTGTCCCCAACATCAACGGAATTCGTATTAACCATTTCAATTGGAGCGGCTCCTACTCTTTTTGAAAGTACAATAATATCTTTTTCGATATCAATGCCTACAATTTTATCATATTTAAAAGAAGAATCGGCACATTTTATTTCGATACCTGAAGCTGTTGAAAAATTATGGTAATTGGTAAAAATATAGTTTTCCCCACTAAAAATAACTCCACTTGTTTTATCAAAAATGGCCCCATTTGTTGATGCATAAATATCAACAACAGATTTTTCTATTTCTGTAAAATTTTTATTGTTTTGAGCATTGCTTGTTAAACAAGAAATACAAAAAAGAAAAAGGGCATAAATACCAATTAGGGTAAATTTTCTACACATAATAGTCATAAGCAAAATTATACAATTGGGATCTCAAGGGTACCGAAAATTATTATAAATAGGAAAATTATAAAAAACAATTGAATGGTATTATCAGTCAGCTATACTAATATCAACATTCTTATCAACATTGTTATTCTTGTATGTTGTTGATTTTCAAAAAGCGTCCATTGGGTTATCATGCTAGATGATTAATCTAAATCAGTTGTTTTATATCCATTTATTTAATAAAATATCTCTTGTATGATAGGTAATGATTAGGTTGGCACCGGCTCTTGCAAAAGCATGCATGTTTTCCATAACCACATTCCTTTCATTAAGCCAGCCTTTTTGTCCGGCAAGTTTTACCATTGAATATTCTCCTGAAACGTTGTAGCATGCAATGGGAAGTAGTGAATTGGATTTTAGTGTTTTAATAATATCCAGATAGGCCAGTGCAGGTTTTACCATTAATATATCAGCACCTTCATCTTCATCCAACAAACCTTCTTTTAATGATTCGTTTGGATTGCGAAAATCCATTTGGTATGATTTTCTATCGCCATGCTGTGGAGCAGAATCTGCTGCATCGCGAAATGGGCCATAATAAGACGAAGCATATTTTATGGCGTAGGACATGATTGCGGTATTTTCAAAACCTTTATCATCTAATAAATTTCTTATTGCGCCCACACGTCCGTCCATCATATCTGAGGGCGCAACCATATCAGCGCCAGCTTGAGCATGAGAAAGGGCCATTTTTGCTAATAAACTAACAGACGAATCATTTTGCACATATTCGTTTTCAACAATGCCACAATGTCCATGATCGGTATAGGCGCAAACACATACATCGGTAATTACATACACATCGTCTCCAAAGTTTTTTTTGAGCTGCCTAACAGCATCAGCCACTATTGAGTTTTTATTATAGGATGAGCTTCCATCTTTTGATTTCTTTTCTCCAACACCAAATAATAATAATTTGTTTACACCGGCTTTCAATCCAGTTTCTATATCACGAATTAATGTATCAATAGAAAAATGATTGATTCCCGGCATAGAAGCAATAGGATGCATAATATTTTTTCCTTTTGTTACGAAGTAAGGATAAATAAACATATCTTTTGACAAATGTGTTTCAGCTACCATTTCACGAATGATGCTGTTTTTACGAAGTCTGCGAGGTCTTGTTTGCATATAATTAGAACGCGGATGACGCGGATTTTTATGATAAAACGAAATTTAAAAAATAGATTAAACCGAATTAGGAAATAATTTCCCCTCTTGTTTACTAATTAAATATACACTTAATATTCCTAGCATGACTAATCCGGTATTCATTGAAATCAATAAAGTGGTATTAAAATCATTTGGCAAATTTAAAAACCATTTTGCAAAAAATTGTGACCAATTATTTTGTGCAGCATGGGCAAATACAACTATCCAAATGCTTTTATATTTTGCATAAAGCGAGCATATAAACAATCCTAAACCAAATACACCCAAGGGCATTATGATTGAAAGTGCCCATTTTGAAATTTCTGGAATAAAATGAATTCCTGATAAAGAAAATGGAATATGCCAAATTGCCCAGAAAGAAGAAGTTAAAACAATACTTTTGACAACTCCATATTCTGCTTCTAAATAATTCTGCAAAAAAAGTCTCCATCCGAACTCTTCACCAAAAGTGAAAATGCTAAGAATAAGAATTCCAACAAATAGTTTAATCGTTATTTTAAAAATGAATTGAGAAATTGTCAAAGATTCTCCTATATTCATTTCTATTGGGGGGTTAATTGTTTCTGAATTATTTAACAACCAGTTTGAAAATGGGATGCCTCCATATTTTATATAGACAACTGTTAAAAGAAAAAAATTGCACACAATAACAGGAATAAATATTGCTATTAGAATACCCTTTATAGAAAAAAATTTCCACTTGTTTTGAATCATATCTCTACGAAACCTTCCTAGTCGATAGGTTATAACAACAGAAATAAGAGGGGACATCATCGTAAACAAACCCAATGGAATAGCTAAGTTACTTGTTTCTCGTCCTGTAAAAGCAACAATAAAAGAAGTTATGCTACAAAAAAGAAAGACAAGAACTAAATAATATTGAATTTCCCTTTTCATCTTAGATGTTTCTAAAATTATTTTTTAAAGATTACGATAAACATCTTTACGGTGAGCGACACGAATGACTTCAATAATTAAGGTGTCATCAAAAATAGAATATACTACACGATAGTCCCCTGATTTTATTCTATACTTATTTATTCCTCCGACTAGTTTTTTATATCCATCAGGTCGAGGGCTTTCTTTTAGGGCATTAATTTTTAACACTAAAGTATCTGCAATCTTTTTGGGTAAATTGTCAATAGCTTTTTGCGCAGATTTCTTAATTACAATACTATACATGCTTGTTCATTACTTTTGAATGAACAGCCTTGCTTAATTTACCTTTTTTGAAAAGCGTATTTACAGCTTTAGAAAAGGGAATACTTTCTTCATTTTTTATTTTTTCACAAGCTATTAAATCGAACATATCCTCTAAAATATCATCAATACGAGTATCATGATTTTTTAAATCAATTAAGATGGCCGTTTTATTACCAGCAGTATCCATTAAATATTGTATGCCCTTCATATTAATTTTATTTTTGTAAATGTACGACAAGGTATAAAAATACACAATATCAAAAGCATAATTTAAATTGAGCACACAGCTTGCACCAATCCTAAATCATCAAAGGTTGCAGGCATTTTGTGCGGTTTGATTCCGTATTTTTTTAAAGCATTTGCGGTGGCATCACCCATGGCAACTACGTTTTGTTTTTCATTTATTTTGTTGGCTTCAAAAAATGCATCAACATTCGATGGGCTGGTAAATACCATTACATCAGCCACTACAACATCTTTATTTTTTTTAATGGTTTCGTAAACGATTAAATCAATAATCTGTTCTTTTTTTAACTGAAATTGAATGGTTTTCATACTTGCTTTGGCTTGTGGAAATAGAACCAGTTTACTTCCTACTGCAGCAGAGAATTTTTTGCCCGTAAAAATAGTATTGTCGGAATCTCCTATAAAATCAGCTCTTCTGTTGTACTTTCTAATTTCTTCGGCAGTGGCTTTACCTACAGCTCCAATTTTCATTGTGCTTACTTCTAAATGCTGACTTTGTTCAAAAAAATATTTCACTGCATTTTTACTGGTAAAAAATATCCAATCGGCTTTTACATTTTTTTTGATGGGTATTTGTTTTATTTCAATAAGCGATTGTGCAAAAACTTGGTATCCGTTTGCATCAAGACAATTTTTAAAGAAATCATTTTTTTTGAAATCACGAGAAATGAAAACTGAAGAGCCTTTACTGGATTTTATTTTCTCTACAATTCTTTCAGCAAAACCTTCGTATCTTTTTGTTTCAAAATAGAAATATTTAGGCAGGGTATTGGCATTATCTGCTTTAGCAACACGTACTTTAAAAAGCATGGCACCTTCTTCATCTTCTTCTTTGGTACAATATACGCCCAGAGGTAATTGACAACCACCATCAAATAAATTCAAAATTTTTCTTTCTATATAAATAGTTTCTGCAACTTCTTTTTCATTTATTTTTTGAAGAGTATTAAATAATTCTTTGTCATCTTCTCTAATTTGTAATGCCAATACTCCTTGTGCGGGTGCTGACATAAATTCTTTAGGAGAAATTCTTTCAGCATAAAAATCACTTAAATCAATTTCTAAACGAGAAACGCCTGCATTTGCTATTAATATGGCATCATATTGCTTTTCTCTCAGTTTTTGAATTCGAGTAGGAACATTTCCTCGCAAATCTTTTAGCGTAACATCATCTCTATAAGCCAATAATTGAGATTTTCTGCGGGCAGAAGAAGTGCCTACAATGGCATTTTGTTTTAAGTTGAATTTTTGTTTCTCGTCAACAGCATCTTTGTTGATCAATAAAAGCTCTGAGGGGTCTTCTCGTTTTGAAACAGCTGCAATTATTAACCCTGTTGGAGAATCAGTTGGTAGATCTTTATGCGAATGTACCGCTACATCAATTTCATTGTTTAATAATGCATCTTCAATTTCTTTGGTAAAAAAACCTTTACCTTCTAATTTGTCAAAACTGAGATCTTGAATTTTATCACCTTGTGTTTTGATAATTTTTATTTCTGTCGTAATATTAATTTGAGCTAATAAGTCTTTTACATAATTAGCTTGCCAAAGTGCTAATTCGCTGCCACGAGAACCGATGATGATTTTTGATTTCATGATACAAAAGTAGCAAAGGAAACCCAATAATTCCATTTCCCATCATCAAATTAGCTAATTGGCTAATCAGCTAATTTATGGTGTTTCTCACATCAATTAACTTAGCAAGTATGGCAATAGCAATTTCTTCAGGAGTTTGCACTTTTATATTAATTCCCATTGGCCAATCGATCTTGTTCATTTCATCTTCTGTTAAAACATTTCCCTCTCGAAATAATTTTTTTGCCACTTCTACTTTGCGTTTACTTCCAATCATGCCTAAATAAGCATGAGGCTGTTTGGCGCAATAGGCAACAATTTCACGATCATAAGCATGGTTATGTGTAATGACGCAAATAAGAGCTTGGTCGTTAAATTGAAGCTCTTGAAAGGCAGAATGATGGTATAAGTTTATCGTTTTAATTTCAGTTGGCTGAATTTCATTGAGAATATCAAGTCGTTCATCAATAACCGTAACGATGAAATTAAGTTGATAGGCATATTGAGCCAAAGCTTTTCCAATATGGCCTCCTCCAAAAATGTAAAGGTTCTTTTTATTCACGATAGGTTCAATATAAATTTCAACTATACCTCCGCAACACATGCCATGGTCTTGCACTAATGCATGTGAATAAGTAGAAGTTTTTTGTATTTTAATTACTTTAAGAGCATCTTCAATTACTTTTTTTTCCAAACTGCCACCGCCAATGCTGCCGTATATTTTTCCGGTTTCTAATACCAACATTTTAGCTCCGGCTTTACGAGGTACAGAACCTTTGGTATGCGTTATAATACAAAGCACAGCTTTTTGAGAGCTGTTTTCAATTGCTGAAATATGTTGATAGATAGAAGACATTTTGCAAAGATACGGAGCTTACTTTATGATAGGCATATAAATATCTATGTTTACAGATCTGTACTCTTTAAAAATTATTTTAATTGTTTTTTAATTATTTAGCCAACGCTTTGCAAAATTTAGTCGTCTTAGATTATGAAAAGAAAATACGTCATAGAACCTTTAATTTTTTATTACTCTTAAAATAATATTCTGTACTGAATCATAGGAAATATTCCCATTTGATATTCTGTTTTAATAGCGCCTGTTGTTACATCATACGTTTCTTGAAATATATTTTTTCGATTACTTGCATTTTGAATACTTGCTACCCATTCTTGACTTATTTTTTTTCCGTTTAATCTATAGGTAAGTTTTATATCGGTTCTAAAATAATCTTGGTATTGGGGAATATATGCTTCATCTCCATAATAAACCGGCCTATGTGCAGCTTGTGATGCTACTATATTAATGGGCACATAATGTTTGCCTCCTGCAGCGGTTATTCTTAAATCAATTGCAATAACATTTCTTTTATTTTTACCAATTTGAAATTCCATGCCTGATAAGGCGTTGGCTACATAGTTGCCATTAAAAGCAGTATTTCTGGTAATGCCATCACTACCTTGATAAGTAGATTGAAAAAATGAATTGGTTAAGAGAAAATAATAGTGTTTGCTGAAAAACTTTTCTACAGTAAGTTCTAATCCATAATTCTGTCCTGTGCCCTTATTTACAAGACTATCAACATAGGGTAAAACATAATCTGCCCCAACATTTAAAACCGAAAAATAAGAAGGGTGTGGTTCAATAGGTATCTCATATAAGTATTGATAATAGCTTTCTATTTTTATTCTAAAATCATTAAAGGGTAAATAATCATAACCCAATATAATTTGATTGCTTTTTGAAAAGTCTAAATTTTTATTGGTCATTACATAGCTTTTGGTGTTGTAATAATAGGTTTCATATCCATATATATTAAAAGGTTGCATTTGGCTGTGCATGCCCATTCCAAGACTAAGAGATTGGTTTTCTTTGAAATTCCATTTTAATCCTGCTCTTGGTTCTATAGCTTGACTGTTATTCAACAAAAATAATTGATAATGGAGTCCGGTATTTAAAACCAAAAGGTCGGTAAATTTATGTTGCCATTGAGCATAGGTTTGAAACAACAAACACGTTACATTAAAATCAGTAAGGTTTAAAAAAAATGATGTGCTGTATCTAAAACTATCTGCATAATGAACATTGTAAAGATCCCCTGTTATTCCAATTCGAATACTATTTCGGGCACTAAATTTTTTATTTAGAGTTGAAGTAAAAGAATATTTTTGCTCCCATGATAATTGTCCGTACGTAGTTAAACTCTTATTGTTAATTAAATCTGTTGTATCTAATCTAACATTGCTTTGTATGATAGAATTTGCAATTGCAGTTTTTAAATAGGTTGATTCATTGATAAAATACGTATGTGTAATACCTACAACCCCCATACCTGATTTATAATAGGCATCATATCCTGCACTGGGAAACGACATGTCAGAAGAATCTTTTTGATTTTCTATAATTGTAATATGGCTTAATCCGCCAATGCCAAATACACTAAATTTGCCAAATTTAGTTCCAGGAAAATTAAGTTTAAAGGTAAAATCCTGATATTGAGGAATGGCTCCAATACCTAAATTGATATGAAGCGCATCTAATATTTGCAACGTGGAATAGCGATAATTTGCTAAGTACGAAGCTTTGCTTTTCTTTGAAAAAGGTCCTTCTGCCCCAAGTTCTAAGCCATTAAATCCAAACTGACATACATATTCTCTTTTTTCATTATTTCCACTTCGCATATTTAAATCAAATACACCCGAAGTGGCATTGCCATATTCAGAAGGAAAAGCCCCGGTTAAAAAATCAGAATTAGCAAGATCGTTATTATTTAAAATACTTACAGGCCCTCCTGTAGTGCCTAATGCCCCAAAATGATTGGGATTGGGAATATTTATTCCTTCTAAACGCCACAACAAGCCCAGTGGAGAATTTCCTCTAATGATAATATCATTTCTGGAATCATTTGTGTTGGCAACTCCGGCATAATTCATGGCCATACGTGAAGGGTCATTAAAGCTGCCGGCATAGCGGCTGGTTTCTTCAACTGTAAATGCACGGGCACTTACAGTTGTCATTTCATTTAATGCTTCTGCTTTATTTTTTTCTGCAGAGATTACCACTTCGTCAGTAGTAATTACTTTCTCTTCCAATTCAATAGTTAAAACAATCTCCTTGCCCGATGTTAAAGTAAGATTAGCAAGCGTAGCTGGATTGTATCCAAGAAATGTAACTTGTATTCCTTGTCTTCCCAACGGCACTTTCTCTAATTTAAAATTCCCATCTATATCGGTTTGTACTCCAATAGGGCTAGTGGAATTGAGCAATACCACACTTGCTCCCGGAAGAGGGGACTGAGATTGCTTGTCAACCACGGTTCCCCTAATGGTTTGAGAGTAGTCTTGAGAGTAAGCACCAATAGAAAGAAAAAGTAATGCTAAACACAATGCTAATGCAAGTTTCATATGTCACTCATTTTTTACCATCATTCATAATTCCTAATTCATGTTTTGCATGGGCTGCTTCTAGCTCACTATACCACTCCTCCCCAAACTTTCTTACCAAGGGCCCTTTCAAAAACTTATAAACAGGAACATTCAATTGACTGCCGCATTTAATTGCAGGTTTACAAATTTTTATTCTTTCGTAATTTAATGCTTGATAGTATTTTGTTTTAGCAATTCGTATTGGAAATAAATGGCAAGAAATTGGTTTTTTAAATGAAATGGCTCCATCTAAAAATGCATTTTCAATTCCACATTTAGCAATACCCTTATCAAAAACAACATAGGCACATTCTTTGCCATCAATTAAAGGAGTTACTAAATCTCCATCAGCATCATTTATATATTTTCCTTGCTTATCAATTGCAGATATTCCCTCAGATCGTAAATAGGGTTTTACTTTAGGATAAATTTCATCTAATATTGATTTTTCTTCTTCTTCAAGAGGAGCACCGGAGTCTCCATCAACGCAACAAGCCCCTTTGCATGCTCCTAAATCGCATACAAATTTCTTTTCTAGTACTTCGTCACTAATAAGTGTATTGCCAATTTGAATCATATTGCAAAATTAAGGTTTTTTATAGCATGGTATGTCTAATTTTGAAATATTAAATCTTAAATTTGTTTCTGTAATAAGAAACCATACCATACCTATTGAAAATCAGCAAATCAAATAAATTATTTCTTTGTGTCTCTGTGCCTCTGTGGTTAATTTGCTTTGCATCCTTTGCTCAAAAAACAGATTCACTCAAAATAAAAACCGATACCCTTGTCCATTCCATACCTGATTCACTAAAAATAAAAAAGCATTCACCTAAAGTTGCTACTATTATGTCGGCTGCTTTACCGGGGCTTGGGCAATTCTACAATAAAAAATATTGGAAAATCCCCATTGTTTATGCAGCTTTTATTGGCGATTACATTGCTTATGCAAGTAATCAAAAGGGGTATGCAAAATTTAAACAAGCCTATATTTATAGAACGGATGACGACCCTAATACAATAGATGAGTATGAAAATATTTATGATGAAACTACTTTAAAAAGCCAAAGAGACGATTTTAGAAAATACCGTGATTTGAATTGGATTATTGCATTTGGTATTTATGTTTTGAACATGGTTGATGCTAATGTAGATGCACATCTTTTTTATTTTAATGTTTCTGATGATTTAAGTATGCAGATAAAACCCTCAATGGGAATCACTAATAATTTAACTTGGACTGGATTGGGAATAGCATTTAAGTTTAAAAATTAAACAAAAAATATTCGTGTTAATTTGTGAAATTCGTGTCTAATTAAAAAAAAACTCATGAAACTTGCTTTACTCGGTTATGGAAAAATGGGCAAAGAAATTGAAAAAATTGCTTTGCAGCGCGGACATTCAATTGTATTAAAAATTAATGACCAAAATTTACAAGATTTAACAGATGTCAATTTAAAAAAGGCTGATGTAGCCATTGAATTTAGCACCCCTGAAACTTCCATAAGCAATATTAATTATTGTTTTAACGTTAATGTGCCCATTGTGGTTGGCACAACCGGTTGGTTAGATAAATGGGATCAAATAATTAGAGAGTGTAAAATGAAGGATCAAACACTCTTTTATGCGTCTAATTATAGTTTGGGAGTAAATTTATTTTTTACACTCAATAAATATTTAGCTAAAATGATGAATAATTATAGTGCGAGTTATGATGCTGATATTACCGAAATTCATCATGTGCATAAAAAAGATAAACCCAGTGGAACAGGTATAACATTGGCTAAAGAATTAATAGAATATTTTCATTCAAAACGCCAATGGGTAAACGAACCCTCACAGAATAAAAATGATTTATTGATTAATTCTATTCGCACAGATGAGGTTCCTGGAACGCATACTGTAAGATATTTTTCAGATATTGACGATATAGAAATAAAACACATTGCTCATAACCGTAAAGGATTTGCATTGGGGGCTGTAATGGCGGCCGAATGGGTGAGGGATAAAAAAGGGGTTTTTGGAATGGAGGAAATGTTGGCTGATTCGGTAATTAGCTAGTTCTCTCGCAAAGGCGCAGAGGCGCTAAGAAAAAAAAGAAATAATAAAATAGTACATACAAAATATAAACCTTTGCGACTTCGCGCCTTTGCGAGAAAAAGAACTAATATTTGCGAGAAAAAAATATGACTGAAAATGAACTTTCAAAAATAATAGTGAATGTTGCTTATCAAATTCATACGCAATTAGGCCCCGGACTTTTAGAATCCGTTTATGAAGAAATAATGCATCATGAACTAATTAAACATAAGCTTAAAGTTGAAAGACAAAAACCAATTCCTGTTATTTGGAATGAAATTAAAATGGAAATAGGTTTCAGATCTGATCTTGTTGTTGAAAACAAGGTAATCATTGAACTTAAGTCAGTAGAAAATATAGCAGCCGTTCATCCTAAACAGTTGTTGACTTATTTGAAATTAACAAATTGCAAACTCGGGCTTTTAATTAATTTTAATGAGCCCTTAATTAAAAATGGAATAACAAGAATTGTAAATAATCTTTAATTTTTATGCGTCTTCGCGACTTTGCGAGAAACAAAAACTAAAAAAACATGAACTTAAAATTCTGGCAAAAGAAAAAAACAGATGAGCAACCTAAAAAGAAAAAAGGCCCTGTTCGAGAATGGGTAGATGCAATTGTTTTTGCAGTAATTGCAGCCACTATTATTAGAACTTTTTTTATTGAAGCCTATACCATTCCTACCTCTTCAATGGAAAAATCATTATTAATTGGCGATTTTTTATTTGTAAGCAAAGTCAGTTATGGGCCTCGCATTCCTAATACGCCCATTGCTTTCCCATTTGCGCATCATACGCTACCTCTTACAACAAGCACCAAAGCTTATTTAGAATGGATCCATTGGCCATACTATCGCCTACCGGGATTTTCTGACATAAAAAGAAATGATGTGGTGGTGTTTAATTACCCAGAAGGAGATACGGTTGTAGTGGAACAACAAAACCAAAGTTATTATCAAATATTAAGAGAATTTGAAATGCAATTTGGAAAAGCAGAAGGTCGTAAACAATTGTACGATCGCTATGAAATTGTGGTTCGCCCGGTTGATAAAAGAGAAAATTATATTAAACGTTGCACTGCTGTTTCGGGTGATACCCTGGAAGTAAAAGATGCTGTTTTATACATTAATGGAAAACCTGCCGATCTTGCAGAAAATGCACAATATACTTACGATATAAAAACGGCAGGAGAAATGTTTAATCCTGAGAGATTATTAGAAAAAGATATTACTGAAAGAGGCATGGTGCAGAATGATGGTTATAATACTTCGTTAACGCTCACCAAGAATAATCTCGATTTTATTAAAACCTATTCTATTGTTCAAGATGTAAAAAGGCATGATGCACCTAAAGGTTATTATCCAATAGCCATCAATCCTATTTTCCCACATGATGCACGTTACAATTGGACAGAAGATAATTTTGGACCTTTGGTTGTGCCTAAAAAAGATGTAACCGTTCAGCTTACGCTAGATAACTTACCTATTTACGAGCGTTTAATTTCATTGTATGAAGGAAATAAATTAGAAGTAAAAGACAGCGCCATTTATATTAATGATAAAGTTACAACATCCTATACTTTTAAAATGAACTATTTTTTTATGATGGGAGATAATCGCCACAACTCTGCCGATTCACGCTTTTGGGGATTTGTTCCCGAAGATCATGTTGTAGGCAAAGCAGTATTTGTTTGGCTTTCTATTGATCCCAATTATTCATGGTTTGATATTGCACACAAAATACGTTGGAGAAAATTGTTTTCGTTTATACATTGATTGAAAGATTAAAAATTGGAAGATTGAAAAATAGTTAGTGTAAAATAAGGAAAGAGTCATTTTGGATTTGTTTCAGAATCTTTACATATAAAAAGATGTTGAATTTATTTCAGCATGACACATTATAACAGAATAGATTTAATTTGATATTGTTGTAATATCAGTCTTAAAATTCGTAATTTTTCAATTTTACAACGAATCAATGTCTAAAAAATCTCCAACCCGCGAATGGTTCGAAGCAATCCTGATTGCATTTGTGATTATTATTTTTATTCGTGGTTTTGTTTTTGATCTTTTTACCATTCCTACCTCCTCAATGGAAAACACCATACTTACCGGTGATTATGTATTGGTAAGCAAACTCAATTATGGAGCAAGAACTCCTATTACTCCTCTTTCACTTCCTCTATTCCACAAAATAATTCCACATACCAATATTCCTTCTTTTTTAAATTGGATTCAATTGGGCTATCATCGCTTGCCTGGCTTTTCAACAATAAAACACAATGATGTGGTAGTTTTTAATTATCCCGTTGAACAAGATTATCCGGTTGATGAACGCACTTATTTTGTAAAAAGATGTGTTGCCCTTCCCGGTGATACATTAAAAATTAAGAATCACAATATATTTATCAATAGCATAGCAGCAGAAACGCCCATACATGCTGAATTTCAATATAAGGTAGAAACAGATGGAACCAACCTTGCTGACACTTTGTTAAACCGTTTATCCATTACAGAAGGTGGACCAACATCAGAATTAAACTCTTGGCTTTTAACCATGACATCGCCAGCTGCAGAAGTATTAAAATCTCAAAAATTTATTAAAAGCATAAGCCTGATTGCTCATCCATTCGATCCGCATGATTTTATTTTTCCGTATGATAAAAAATATCCATGGAGTATTGATGAATTTGGCCCAATTTATGTTCCTATGAAAGGAGATAGCATTGTTATCACAACAGATAATTTAGTATTGTATAAAAAAATAATCGAAGACGATGAAAACAATAAAATTGCAATTGTTGGTAAAGATATATACATCAACGATAAACTATGTAAAACCTATACCTTTAAGATGAATTATTATTTTATGATGGGAGATAACCGTGATAATTCGGCTGATTCACGCTATTGGGGTTTTGTTCCCGAGAACCATATTGTAGGGAAAATGGTAATGGTGCTGTGTTCTTTTAATAATGAAGGGAGTTTTTTTAGTAGGATAAGGTGGAAGAGGATGTTTTCTTTTGTGAATTGAAACATTAAAAATTGAAAGATTGGAATATTTTATTCCAAACCTCCCCTCTCCTTTGGAGAGGGTTAGGGAGAGGTATTTTGCAATTGCCTTATGGAATTTCACTATCCTTTGCATCTAATATAAAACATTAATCAAAAAAGTTATGTCAAAAAAGAAAAAATCACTTTCAATATTTGCCCTTTTGTTTGTTTTTGCAGCAAGTTTTGCTTTGGTAATTCAGCAAGGCGAAAAAACTGAAAAAATAAATTTTAAAGTCAATGATGATTATGCTAAGTATTGGAAACAAATAGACTCTTTAGAAAACAAAGGACTTAGTCAATCTGCTCTCGATATTGTTACGCAAATTTATGCGGATGCGAAAATCAAAAATAATTCATCGGCTTTTATAAAAGCCTTTATGTATAAAATGAAGTTTACTGCTTTTATAGAAGAAGATTCTCATGAAAAAATGATTGCTGAATTACAAAAAGAGTCTGAAGTTGCCGTATATCCAATCAAACCTATATTGCATTCCATGCTTGCTGAAATGTATTGGCAGTATTATCAAAATAACCGCTACCGTTTTTACAAAAGAAGCACTACCGTAAATTTTGACGAAACAGATATAAAAACCTGGGACTTAAAAAAAATAATTGCAGAAGTAATTCATCAATACCAAAATTCATTACAAGAAGAAGATAAATTAAAAAACACTTCGTTAAATATTTATGATGAGGTATTACTATATAATTATGCTCCCTCTCTTAAGCTTCCGGAGTCGAGAAAACTCAGGCCAAGTTTATTTGATTTCGTGGCTCATAGAGCGATTGATTTCTATAACGATGAAGAACCGGATATTACAAGTCCGGTTTATCAATTTAATTTAAATTCAGAAAATTATTTTCTTCCTGCCAAAGAATTCTGTAATGTAAAAATTGAAAATAAAGACAGTTTATCTTTAAAATATTATGCTATTCTTAATCTTCAAAAACTAATTGCTTTTCATTTAAACGATACTAATCCCAGTGCTAGTATTGATGTTGATTTAGAGAGACTAAAATTTGTGAGAATGCATTCCGGTCTTACTCAAAAAGATAGTTTGTATCTGAATGCCTTACTTTCCCTAGAAAAAAAATACAATCAAGATTTTGCTTCTGCTAATGTTTCTTTCTTAATAGCGACTTATTATTATGAACAAGGCAATACATTCAATGCTCAAAACAATACCAAATACCAATGGCATAAAAAGAAAGCTTTAGAAGTATGTGAATCTACCATTCAAAAATTTAAAGATACTCAGGGTGCAAAGAATTGTGAGGTGCTCAAACAAAGTATTCTTAAAAAATATTTTTCATTTCAAACAGAAGAAGTAAATGCTCCTAATAAAGCATTTAGAACGATACTTACACATCAAAATGCCGATTCACTTTTTATAAAAGTAGCTGCTGTAGATGTTGATAAATATAAGAGTTTAATGAAAACGTATAATACAGATGAGGTAATGAATTATTATAATTCTTTATCTCCAACTAAAAGTTGGGCAGTTAAAATAAAAAATGAAGGCGATTACCAAATGCATTTAGTAGAAATAAAAATGCCAGAATTGGTCTCGGGCTTATATGTAATACTCGCGTCCACTGATAAAAAATTTAAAAACGAAAAAGATGCCATTGCTTATTCTGCAACATGGGTAAGCGATATTGCCTATATCAATCGTTATAATGATAAAACTGGGGTATATGATTTTTATACGTTGAATAGAGAAGATGGTAGTCCGCTTGTTGCTGTTAAATCTCAAATTTGGTATGACCAATACAATTACAAAAACAGAGCTTATGATCATATAAAAGGAGCATTTTTTACAAGTGATGCCGAAGGTCATTTTACAATTCCTCCTTCAAAAGGTAATAATTACAGAAATTTTGAAATTGAATTTACTTCTCAAAATCAAAAATTATTTTCTAAGTCTTTTTATCAATACCAACCTTATGCTCAAAAACAAACTGCGTATGTACAAACCTTTTTCTTTACTGATAGGGCTATTTATAGGCCCGGCCAAACTATTTATTTCAAAGGAATTATTTTAGATAGAAACGGTGATCAAAATTCAATCAAACCTAATTTTTCTACTACGGTTCAATTACTTGATGTAAATTATCAAAAAGTAAGTGAGCAAACATTTACTACTAATGACTATGGTTCTTTTAGCGGATCATTTACTGCGCCAAGCGGAGTGTTAACCGGACAAATGCAAATTAAAAATGAAAGTGGCAGTATGTATATTTCTGTTGAAGAGTACAAACGGCCCAAGTTTGAAGTAAGTTTTAATCCTATAAAAGGGAGCTATAAATTAGATGAAGATGTAAAGGTAACCGGACTTGCAAAAGCTTTTTCAGGCGCATTGCTTACCGATGCGCAGGTGAAGTATCGTGTTGTGCGTAATGCATCGTACCCCTATTGGTGCTGGTGGCGGGGCGCGTATCCATCTTCACCTGAAATGGAAATTTCGAATGGAAATGCAACCACAAATGAAAAAGGAGAATTTGATATTACATTTAAAGCCCTACCTGATTTGAGTATTACTAAAACACAAAAACCAATTTATACTTATACCATTTATGCTGATGTTACCGATTTAAATGGAGAAACCCACAGTGCAGAGCAATCTGTTTCGGTAAGTTATCAAGCATTAAAAGTAAGTACAGATATTGCTGCTTTTTTAAATAAAGACAAACAGCAAGATTGTAAAATTACTACCACCAATTTAAATGGAGAAGCGGAAGCTGCAGAAGGAAATATTGCCGTATATAAAATTAGTGTTCCCGAAAAAACATTTAGGTCTCGCTTATGGAAATTGCCGGATCAAATGATGTTAAGTAAAGACGAATACTACACCGCTTTTCCCTTTGATGAATACAATAACGAAAACCAAATGCAAAATTGGGCAAAAGAAAAAAAAGTATTGGATCAAATTTTTAATACAGCACAAAGTACAAAGCTTGATTTAAAAGATATTGCAAAATGGACAAGCGGAGTTTATAAATATGAAATTACTACCAAAGATAAATTTGGAGAAGTAATTACACTCGAAAATTATTTTACGGTATTTTCTACAGCAGATAAAGCCATTCCTGATAATTCCACAAATTGGTTTGTATGTACAAAAGACAATGGAGAACCCGGAGAAAATGCTGAATTTGTAATAGGCTCTAAAGAAAATATAAAAGTATTGTATGAAGTAGAGAAAAAAGGAGAAATAGTAAATAAGCAATGGCTTACTTTAAATAATGAGCAAAAGAAAATTTCAATACCCATTGAAGAAAAAGATAGAGGAGGATTTGTGATTCATTATACTTTTATAAAACACAATCGACAGTATACGGAATCACAAAACATAAATGTTCCATTTACCAATAAAGAATTAGATATTCGTTTTGAAACTTTTAGAAATAAACTCCAACCCGGAGCAAAAGAAGAGTGGAAAATAAAAATTAAAGGTAAAAATGGAGATAAAATAGCTGCTGAAATGTTGGCTACTTTATATGATGCGTCTTTAGATGAATTTAAAGTAAATGCTTTTAATTTTAATATTCTTAATAATTACTATACTACACTTAGCAATTATTCAGGACAAGATTTTTCATACAACAATTCAAATATTTATAAAAAATACAATGACCCTTATTATGGATATACATACAATACCTATGAGCAATTAAATTGGTATGGCTATAGTTATTATGGCTCTTATGGAGGGCGAAATTATTATAGCGGTGGTGGCCCTAAAACCGCATCAAAAAAATACAAAGACGATGTTAGTAATGGTATTGAAACAATGGCAGAGGAAGCTCCAATGAAAACATTGGAAATCGGAAACGGAGATGATTTTAATGCTTTTAAAGGGAATGTATTTTCTACAACAAAAGGAAGTGTTGACGCAGGTGGGGATGGGAAGGATCACGAAGCAAAATCAGAACCAAAAATCCGTACCAACTTTAACGAAACGGCATTCTTTTATCCTCAATTACAAACCAATGAAAATGGAGAAGTAATTATTGCATTTACCATTCCTGAAGCATTAACCAAATGGAAAATGCTGGGCTTTGCTCACACCAAAGATTTGCGTTATGGCTTTACTACAAATGAATTGGTAACCCAAAAAGAATTAATGGTGGTGCCCAATGCTCCTCGTTTTTTTAGAGAAAATGATAAAATAGAATTCACTGCAAAAATTTCTAATCTAACTGATAGTGATTTAAAAGGTAATTGCAATTTGCAATTATTTGATGCTTTAACTATGAAACCAATTACACCCTCTCCCTTGGGAGAGGGTCGGGGTGAGGGCTTATTTTCCGTTCCTAAAAATGGCAACACCAATGTATCGTGGTGGCTAAGCATTCCTGATAATGTACAAGCTATTGCTTATAGAATTACTGCAACATCAGGCAATTTCTCTGATGGAGAAGAAATGACTATTCCGGTTCTTACAAATAGAATGTTGGTAACAGAATCAATGCCATTGCCAATAAGAGGCAATCAAACAAAAACATTTACGTTTGAAAAACTTCTTAATTCCTCCTCCCCTTCGGGGAGGTCGGGAGGGGTCAACACTTTAAAAAATCACAATCTTACTTTAGAATTTACTTCCAATCCTGCATGGTATGCCGTACAAGCACTTCCCTATTTAATGGAATATCCTTATGAATGTGCTGAACAAACTTTTAGTCGTTATTATGCAAATAGTTTGGCAACACACATTGCCAATTCAGATCCTAAAATAAAACAGGTTTTTGATTCTTGGAAAAACTACGATCAAAATGCACTACTTTCTAATCTTGAAAAAAATGAAGATTTAAAAACTGTTCTCTTGCAAGAAACTCCTTGGGTGTTGGATGCAAAAAATGAAAGTGAAAGAAAAAAACGCATTGCACTTTTATTTGATTTAAATAAAATGTCGAACGAATTAAATACTGCATTTAAAAAGCTACAACAAATGCAAGCTCCCAATGGTGGATGGCCTTGGTTTAAAGGCATGCCTGATGATAGATATATTACTCAGCATATTGTTTGCGGTTTTGGGCATTTAGATAAATTGGGCGTAAAAAACATTAGAGAAAACAATAGCACATGGAGCATGATTCAAGATGCGGTACTTTATCTCGACAACCGCATGAGAGAAGATTATGAAAATTTAAAGAAATATAAAGTTGATCTAAAAAATAATAATCTCTCACAAATAGATATTCATTATTTATATACCCGATCTTATTTTACAGATATTGCTGTTGTCTCAAAAAATAAAGAAGCCTATAATTATTATTTAGATCAGGCTAATAAATATTGGCTTTCTAATGCTCGTTATTTGCAAGGCATGACGGCTTTGGCTTTATACAGATTGCAATCTGACAGCAAAACTCCCGTAGATATCATAAAATCATTAAAAGAAAATGCATTGCATTCAGATGAAATGGGCATGTATTGGAAAGAATTTAACGGAGGTTATTATTGGTACGAAGCTCCAATAGAATCTCAAGCTTTAATGATAGAAGCTTTTAATGAAGTAGCAAAAGACAAACAAGCTGTTGATGAATTGCGCATTTGGTTATTAAAACAAAAACAAACACAAGATTGGAAAACCACCAAAGCTACAGCCGAAGCTTGCTATTCATTATTGCTTACCGGAACAAATTGGCTGGCTACAGAACCCAACGTTACTATTCAATTAGGTGAGGTAAAAATTGATCCCGCTAATGATAAAAATATTAAGACAGAAGCCGGAACTGGATACTTTAAAACATCATGGAACAGCTCAGCAATAAAACCTGAAATGGGAAATATTACTGTAACAAAAACAGGAGATGGAGTAGGGTGGGGGGCTGTTTACTGGCAATACTTTGAGCAGTTAGATAAAATCACCCCACATGAAACACCTCTAAAATTAGAGAAGAAATTATTTTTAGAACAAACTACTGATGCAGGAAATGTGCTTACGCCAATTGATGAAAAAACAAAATTAAAACCAGGCGATAGAGTGAAAGTAAGAATTGAATTGCGCGTTGATCGTATGATGGAATATGTTCACATGAAAGATATGCGCGCTTCTTGCTTTGAACCGGAGAATGTTTTATCTCAATATAAATACCAAGATGGATTGGGGTATTACGAAAGCACTTTAGATGTTTCAACTAATTTCTTTTTCTCTTATTTACCTAAGGGAACTTATGTGTTTGAGTATCCATTATTGGTAACACACAAAGGGGATTTTTCAAATGGAATTACGAATATTGAATGTATGTATGCTCCTGAATTTGGAGCCCATTCAGAGGGAATAAGAGTGCAAGTGAAATGAGAGATATTACTACTGTTGTAGCAACTTTTTCTAAATATTCTTGTATTATTCTTCTTTCTTTCTAAATGTTTTTGAAATCGATTTTCCCATTACACTAAATCGTTCTAAATTTTCTTGAATGGGAGAAGTATGTATACCTGATAATTGGTAATCGGTATCGTCAAGTAAAGGCGTTATATTTTGTTCGGGATAAACTACAATAAAATTTTTAGCTTCATCTTCGTTTTTCATTAACTTTTGAGAAATATCATTCGTTTTTCCATTATAAGAAACACTTCCTTGTCGGGCATTGATGATAATAAATAAACTATTGCCATTTTCATGTTGGGTGATTGCATAAAGTGTTTCCCAATTTTCAAATACATGATAAGTAGCAGGAAAAATAATTCTTGAAAATTTAAAAGCCTTTTCAATTTCTTTTAATGTTAATGCGCTTGAATGAAATTCAAGTTTAATTCTTTTTTGTTTCGTTAAAGTTAAAATGGTTTTTATCCAACGATCAAATCCCTTTTCTAAATGCGCATTTTCCGGAACAAATACCAATATCTTTTTAAATGCATCTATTGAAGTTTGAAAATGGCAAACCCAAATGGTTTGTTCCGTATACAAAAGTAAATTGTCGAGTACACTTCCAAAAAACTTATTTGCTGTTGATGATTTTCCCGGAGCTCCCATTACAACTGTAGTAATCATTTTTTCTTTTATAGCTCGAGAAATGCCGCTTGCAATATTTAAATCAATGCGGGTAACCATTTGTACTTTTATTTCTCCTGCCGAAATGTGATTGAAGGCACTTTCAAGAAGTTTACTGTTTTTATTTACAATTTCATTGGCTTCATTATCGTCTTTTACAACAGTAAGTGGATAAACAGGTTCTGTAGCCAAAGCATCTTTTATATTCACAACAAATTCAACCAAGGGTTCAATATTGGCTGGATTGGAAACGGGAATCAATATTCGATCAATAAAATAATTTGAAGTAATATTTCTTTCGTTTTCAGTAATGGTAAGTTTGCGGGCAGCATATTCTGTAACAAATGAACTGATAAGGCAAGAAATAAGAATGAGAACTATTGTTCCGTTTAAAACATTTTCATTGAGTAATCCTAAATTAAATCCTACAAGAGCAACCGCTAAAATTGCTGCAGCATGAGCGGTGCTTAATCCAAAAAGTAAATTGCCTTCAGTTCTTGAAAGCTTATATATTTTTTGCGTAGCAAATGCTGCAAGCCATTTTGTAATGAGTGCCACCACAACAATTGTTCCCGATACCAATAATGCTTCGTATCCTTTAAAAAAAACTTTTAAGTCAACTACCATTCCAACATTAATAAGAAAAAAGGGAATAAAAATACTGTTGCCCACAAAATGAATGCGATTAAGTAGTGCAGGTGATTGAGGAATCAATCTATTTAATGCTAAACCGGCCAAGAATGCGCCAATAATGGGTTCAAAGCCTGCAAGCTTGGCCATAAATGCCGATGCAAATACCATAGCCAAAACAAAAATATATTGTGTGCCTCCATCACCGGCTATTGTTTTAAACACCCAACGGCTTATTAATGGAACCAGCCACAGCACAACAATACCAAATATTAAAAGAGAGCCAATGAGTTTAAACAAAAACCAATTGTCAATTTCTTTTCCGGCTAAATTTTCTACTATCGCCAAAACAAGCATTACCAATGTATCTGTAATAATAGTGCCTCCAATTGCAATGGTTACTGTATCGCTTTTATTCAATCCAAGTTTACTTACAATTGGATAGGCCACCAATGTTTGGGTTGAGAACATACTCGCTAAAAGAACTGAAGGAAGTATGGCATAGTGTAAAAAATAATAAGATACTACAATGCCCACACTAAACGGAATGGTAAATGTAAGTAAACCAAATACAATACTTTTGTTTTTATTTTTTTTGTAATCATATAGATCAATATCCAAGCCAGCCAAAAACATAATGTAGAGTAAACCTACCGTCCCAAACAATTCAATACTTGCATTTTTTAATAAAAGATTAAAACCATTAGGCCCAATAGCAATACCTGCCAAAATTAACCCAATAATACCTGGAGCTCTTAATTTTTTCAATAGCATGGGGGCTAGTAGAATGATAAAAAGCACCAATGAAAATATCAGCACATTGTCTTTAAACGGTAAGCTGAAATGAAACATCAATGGCATACAAGAAGGATTCTTGTTGTAAATATAGAAAAACTAATAACTAATCTTAATCACCCTTTTCACAATCGAATAATCTCCTGCAGTAAGTTTTACAAAGTAAATTCCCGCTTCGTAATTAGAAAGATCTGCATCAAAAGAAGTTTTTTGAACATGCATCAATTGCGTTTCTTTAATTTTTTCTCCTTCTATATTTAATAATTCAATTGTTATATCCTCTGTTTTAGGAACAGATACTTCTGCATGAAATTTATCTCTTGTAGGATTTGGTGTAATTTCAAATTTTATTTGTTCATCCGCAATATTGGCAATTGCTGTTGTAGCACTTGAAATAACAACTTCAACAGAATCACTACAGCCATTAGCATCTGTAACTATTACATAATAATTTCCTTCTTTTATATTGCTAATACTTGAATTGGTTGAGCCTGTGTTCCACTTATATGTGTACGGACTCACTCCTCCCATAATACTGGCTGTAGCATTGTATTTTCCTCCGCCAAGCGTGTCTATATTTATAGAAGCATTTAATGTTTTAGTGTTTTTTATTGAACATTTTGTAATAATGGTTCCGTATGTATCATATAGTTTCATCACAAGAGAATCGTCTTGATAGGTTTCCATTTTTCCAAATGTGTTATTAAAATTTGAATTGCCTATGCCTTGTCCTCCTACATTCCAACAATCAACACCTAATAAATTTTTTATCAGCCAAACTATTTGTGAATTTGATTTATGCAAATTAGCTGCCATTATCTCTGGTAAGCCGGCATTAGTTCCATCATCAATGGCTGATGTATGAGAATCTCCACTTATAACAACAACGTTGTTGATGCACTCCTCTTTAATAAAATTGAGAATGGAATCTTGTTCTAAAGGATAGCCAGCCCATCCATCCATCATAGCACTTCCCATGGGTACGCCTAATAAATTGGGGAGAGCCAATAAATCATTCAAAACTTCTTGGTATTTTTTATTAAAGGTTACCCCAGAAACGATTATTTTCCAATCGGCAGTAGAATTTTTTAATCCGCTTAACAGCCAGTTCAATTGTTTTTTTCCTAAAATAGTTTGCGAAGTATCACCAATAAAATAATAATTGCCTCCAATTTCTTGCAGCCCATTTACGTTTGATGATCTCATGCTACGATCATCAATTACAAAAAGATCAATATTGCCTAAAGTAATTTTATGATAAATGCCTTCTGTAGTATCAATCATGGTATATCCCGGAAAATGTTCAACATATCCTTTTATAGAATTGGTTCTTGCATAAGCGGGAAAGGGATAAACTGTAGGAATTACACCGCTAATGGTAACTTCAAATTCTATGCCTTCAGATTTAGTGGCATTGTTATTCACAAAATCATGATCATCGTATATATAATCAATCGGGTTGTAAAGCATAAATTGGTTCATGTTCGCACTTGAATATTTTTCGCGGTACTGGCCTTCTACTTTATAATAGTCATTGGCAAAAAAAGCACCATTTTCAGGATCGTTCAAGGCATCTGAATACATCCAGTCTCCCGTTTCTAAAAATAAATTGCATTGGTGTTGTTGCATTTCTATAAATACAGCATCGCTACTGGTATCATCTGTACAAGAACCAAAGAGTAAAGCATAATTTCCTTTTTGTCCATCTTTCGGAAAAGTTGTAAAACTTCCAGCATCTCCTTGTTGTACTTTATTTATCTTTAAACGATAAAAATATTTTGTGCCGGCTTGTAAATTTTTTACGGTAAGTATTCCAGAATTATCTTTTGAGATAGATGTAGTAAGGTATTCCGAAGTATAAGCAGTAAACAATTGCGAAGTGGATAATTGTACCTCTATTGTTGTGGGCGTATTAGTTCTTGCGTATATCCGAAAAGAATTGTAGGTTAGTCCTCCGATAACAGGACCGTGAGTAATATTTTGTGCAAGAAGAAAAATTGGCAAGAGAAAGGAAACTAAAAAAATAGTAAATGGAAAAATAGTAAATGGTTTCATAAATTTTGGAGAATTAAAGACATCACAAATTTATTTCTTACAAAATCAGGGGAGCACAAAGATAGAAAAAAATTAAGTAACTGTGATTTAGTATTTTATTATTTAGAATAAATTTAAATTGCATTTTTTTGATCAATGATATTATGTTTCTTATAAATTTGCGCAAGAATTTTTTATACGCCATAAAATACCATAAAGCATGACGTTAAATTTTACCCTGTTTAGAAAAATATTTCAGTCGACACTTTTCTTACTGCTGCTCAATATATTTTTCATAACTGCATTATATGCAGCTGATGGAGAAAAACTCTTTAAAGCCAATTGCAAGGCTTGCCATACCACTACAAGTGCTAAGCTTACCGGTCCTGGTTTAAAAGATGTTGAAAAAAGAATTCCTTCTAGAGAATGGGCTCATAAATGGGTTCATGGTTCTCAAGATCTAGTAAAATCTGGCGATGCATACGCAAATAAAATTTTTCAAGAGAACAATAATTCTATCATGTCAGCTTTTCCTGCACTTTCAGATGCAGATGTGGATGCCATTTTAGATTATGTTAAAGTTGCAGCAGCAGCGGCTCCAATTCCAACCGCAGGATCGGCTAATCAAACAAGTGTTAGTGATGGAACCACAACTGAATCAGGAATAGATACAGAATATGTTTTAATGGGTCTTTTGGTGGTACTCATTATTTTAGTACTGGTTTTAGGTGGATTAAAAAAAACACTTCAAGACGCAGTAAATAAAAAGCATGGTTTACCGACAGAGCCCGATCTTGGTCCAGTTGATTCAATTAAAGTTTGGTTTTCGAGAAACAAACGTTTAACTGCTTTAGGTGTTATTGTAGTATTGCTTTGGGGAATGAAAGGTTGTTGGGATTCCCTTTCCCAAATTGGTGTAAACCAAAACTACGAACCTGAACAACCTATCGCATTCTCTCATAAAATACATGCCGGTGATAACGGCATTGCTTGTGTGTATTGTCACTTTGGTGCAGAAAAAAGTAAAACTGCCGGTATTCCTCCTGCAAATGTTTGTATGAATTGTCATAAAGCAATTACATCCGGAACAAAAACAGGAACCAAAGAAATTTCAAAAATTTATGCTTCATTGGATTACGATCCTAATACACAAAAATATGGACCTAATAAAAAACCTCTTGAATGGGTTCGTGTACATAACTTACCTGACTTTGCTTATTTCAATCACTCGCAGCACGTAACGGTTGCAAACTTAGAATGTCAAAGATGTCATGGTCCGGTTGAAACTATGGATACCTTAAAACAATTTTCTCCTTTAACTATGGGATGGTGTATTGATTGCCACCGTACTACCGAAGTTAAAATGGCCGATAATCCATATTATGAAGATTTTCATAAAAACTTAATGAAAAAATTTGAAGCTGAAGGTGAGCCCAACAAAAAAATTACTGTTGAAACAATGGGCGGTACTGAATGTAATAAATGTCATTATTAAAATAATATTGGCTTCGAGAACCTCAGCCAACGAAAACTTTGGTGATTGAGGCTCCCGAAATTGGTGACTGAGGTACTCGAAGTCAACATGAGAATAAAATAATTAAGAACAAAGGGTTGGGATAATATCTGACTAACGTCATATAAATATGAGTAAAACAAAACACTACTGGAAAGGGATAGAAGAAAAGGAGAATTCTCCAGCTTTTATTAAACAAAAAGAAAAAGAATTTAGTGATTTTATCCCGGTAGACGAAATTTTTGGTAAACAATCAAAAAATAGTTCCCAAACTCCGAGGAGAGATTTCTTAAAATTCTTAGGCTTTAGCGTTACTGCTGCTACAATTGCGGCTTGCGAAGCGCCTGTTCAAAAAACAATACCTTATGTTATTAAACCGGAAGAAATTACTCCCGGAGTAGCAAATTGGTATGCATCTTCGTTTTTTGATGGAACAGATTATTGTAGTGTTATTGTTAAAACAAGAGAAGGTCGACCAATAAAAATTGAAGGCAATAAACTTTCTAAAGTTACCAATGGTGCAACCAATGCAAGGGTTCAAGCTTCTGTTCTTTCATTATATGATTCTGCTCGTTTAAAAAAACCATATAAAGACAAAAAGGAATCTTCTTGGGAAATTGTAGATAAAGACATAAAAGATAAATTAGCTGCATTAGCAGGCTCCAATGGAAATATTGTAATCCTTACTTCTTCTGTTTGTAGTCCTTCTACAAAAAAAGCAATTGCTGATTTTACAACAAAATATCCTACTGTAAAGCATGTAACGTATGATGCCGTTTCTTATTCTGGAATGCTTGATGCTAATCAACAATGTTTTGGAACGAGAGTATTACCTGTTTATCATTTCGAAAATGCAGATTGTATTGTAAGTTTTGGTGCAGATTTTTTGACCAATTGGGTTGCTCCAATTGAACATGCTGTTCAATATGGAAAAGCTCGCAAATTAGATAGTAGAAATAAAGTTGCTCAACATATTCAATTCGAAACGAATCTTTCTGTAAGTGGTTCTAATGCTGATTTTCGTTATCCTACAAAAGTTTCAGAATTAGATGCAGCCATTGTTTGTTTATACAATGCTTTAGCAAAAAAAGAAGGTAGCGCTGCTTTAAAATGCAATCCTGTTGAAGCAAAAGTAATGACGGGAGTAGAGAAAACAGCAGAGCGTCTTTGGGCAAATAGGGGAAAATCATTAGTTGTATCAGGATCAAATAATGCTGCAACACAATGTATCGTTAATGCAATAAATTATAAGTTGGCTAACTACGGAACTACTATTGACATGAATAATGCTTCAATGGTAAAACAAGGTTCTGATGCTGATATGGCGCAACTTGTAAAAGATATGAATAGTGGATCAGTTGCTGCTGTACTTATGTATAATGCAAATCCTGCTTATTCCTATCCTACAAAAGATTTTGAAAATGGATTGAAAAAAGTAAAACTTTCAGTTTCGTTTTCTGATAAAATGGATGAAACCTCGTCTTTGTGTAATTACATTTGTCCGGATACTCATTTTCTAGAATCTTGGAATGATTATAATCCGCAAACAGGTCATTATAGTCTTACACAACCTACCATTCGTCCCTTATTTAATTCTCGTTCTGCACAAGAAAGTTTATTAAAATGGTCTGGTAACGATCAAGATTACCATTCTTATATAAAAGCAAATTGGCAAGCCGGTATGTTTGGTAAACAAAGCATGTTGGTACTATTTGAAGATTTTTGGAATAGATGCTTGCAAGATGGTGTATTTATAGTTGAATCTGAAATTAAACCTGCAGAAGGCGTAGTTGCTCCGGCTGCAACTATGGATATTCAAGCTATGGCAACGCAAGTTGCAAAGGCATCTGAAGGAAAAGGAAAATTTGAATTGGCCTTGTATCAAAAAACAGGATTAGGAAATGGTAACCATGCCAATAACCCTTGGCTGCAAGAATTTCCGGATCCGATTACAAAAATAGTTTGGGATAATTATGTTACCATGTCTCCAAAAGATATGGATGAAATGGGTCTTCATACTTTGCTTGGGCAAAATGAAGAAACAAATGTTGTAAAACTAACTGCAAATGGTTTTTCTGTAAGCTTGCCTGCAGTTCCGGTTCCTGGGCAAAAAGAAGGAACAGTTGGTGTAGCACTTGGCTATGGAAGATCAAAATCAATTGGTAAAGTTGCAGAGGTTACAAATGGTGCCAATGCATTTTCTTTTGCATCTTTTGTAAATGGAAATATTCAATATGCAGCCCTTAATGCCACATTGGAAAAAACAGAAGCTGTTTATCAAATAGCTACTACACAAACTTCTCATACCATGATGGGAAGAGAAGAGTTAGTAAGAGAAAGTACGCTCGAAGAATATATAAAAAATCCTAAAGCTGGTAATGAACCGGAAATGGTTTCTGTATCAGAAGATATTGATCCGAGTAAAAAATTACCTTCTAATAAAGCCAACCTTTGGGAAGATCATGAAAGAAATGGAAATTTCTGGAACATGTCTATCGATCTAAATAGCTGTATTGGTTGTGGAGCTTGTGTGATTGGTTGCACTTCAGAAAATAATGTTCCTGTTGTTGGAAAAGATGAAGTTCAAAGAGTTCGTGAAATGCACTGGTTGCGCATCGACCGTTATTATTCAAGTGATACTACAAAAGAAAATAAAGAATTAGGTGTAGTTGCCCGATATGCTGCCATGGAAAAACCATCAATGGCAGATTCTTTAGAAGTAATGTTTCAACCTGTAATGTGCCAGCATTGTAACCATGCACCTTGCGAAACAGTTTGTCCGGTTGCAGCTACTTCACATAGTTCTGATGGATTAAACCAGATGGCATATAATCGTTGCATTGGTACAAGGTATTGTGCAAACAACTGTCCGTATAAAGTAAGAAGATTCAATTGGTTCAATTATAACAATAACGATAAGTTTGCAGCTTTTAATCCTGCTCAACAAGATGAATTTAGTAGAATGGTATTAAATCCTGATGTTGTTGTGCGTTCAAGGGGGGTTATGGAAAAATGTTCCATGTGCGTGCAACGCATACAAGCAGGAGTATTGGAAGCTAAAAAGCAAATGAGAAAAATTAAAGATGGAGATATTCAAACAGCTTGTGCGCAAGCTTGTCCAACAAATGCCATTACCTTTGGTAATTCAAATGATAAAACAAGTGATGTAGCCATGTTAAAAGAAGATCCAAGACAATACAATTTGTTGGATTCATATGATACACAACCGTCTGTGTTTTATTTGACTAAATTAAGAAACAAAGCATAATAATTTTGAATGTTTGTCACACTGAGCGTTTCGAAGTGTGTGCTTAAAATAAATAACGAAAGAAAAAAAACATGAGTGGTCACCATAATTCGCAATTAAGAAATCCATTGATTTTAGGCGACAAAACCTATCATCAAATTTCGGAGGATATCGCAAAACCAGTTGAAGGAAAGGCGGGTAAACTTTGGTGGATTGCATTTTGTATCTCAGCTACAACTGCACTTTGGGGAGTAGGTTGTATGGCTTATACAATTGGAACCGGAATAGGAGCCTGGGGATTAAATAGAACTGTAGATTGGGCTTGGGATATTACCAATTTCGTTTGGTGGGTAGGTATTGGTCATGCCGGAACACTTATTTCGGCTGTACTTTTATTATTACGTCAAAAATGGAGAATGGCTGTAAACCGTTCTGCAGAGGCCATGACAATTTTTGCGGTAATGATGGCTGCTGTTTTTCCTTTTCTTCACATGGGTCGTATTTGGTTAGCCTATTTTGTATTTCCTCTTCCTAATCAATTTGGTTCTTTATGGGTAAATTTTAACTCTCCACTTTTATGGGATGTATTTGCCATATCAACATACTTTACCGTATCACTTGTGTTTTGGTATATTGGTCTTATTCCTGATTTTGCCATGATTCGTGATAGAGCAAAAGTACAGGCAAATAAGGTACGAGAAACAATATATCGTGTATTGAGTTTTGGTTGGAGTGGAAGAGCAAAAGATTGGCAACGTTTTGAAGAAGTTTCTTTGGTTCTTGCAGGTTTAGCAACACCACTTGTATTTTCTGTTCACTCAATTGTTAGTATGGACTTTGCGACTTCGGTAGTTCCCGGTTGGCATACCACCATTTTTCCTCCTTATTTTGTTGCGGGTGCTATTTTCTCCGGATTTGCAATGGTATTAACACTTTTATTGGTAGCCCGTAAAGTTTTACATCTTGAAGAATACATCACGGTGCAGCACGTAGAATTAATGAATATTGTAATTATGCTTACCGGTTCAATTGTAGGTGTGGCTTATATAACAGAATTATTTATGGCTTGGTATTCAGGTGTAGAGTACGAACAATATGCTTTCTTAAATCGTGCAACTGGTCCTTATTGGTGGTCTTATGCATCCATGATGACATGTAATGTTGTTTCTCCTCAGCTCATGTGGTTTAAAAAATTGCGTACCAATCTAGCATTTACTTTTTTCTTATCAATTATTGTAAACATAGGTATGTGGTTCGAACGTTTTGTAATTATTGTAACTTCTATTCATAGAGATTTTATGCCATCGGCTTGGTCAATGTTTCATCCATCTTTTATTGATGTAGGTGTATTTGTTGGAACTATAGGGATATTTATGACTTTTTTCCTTTTGTTTACACGATTCTTCCCTGTGCTTGCACAAGCAGAGTTAAAATCGATTGTAAAATCAGTAGGATCTCAGTATAGTGATAAAAGCAATAAACAACACCATTAATAATATATAATTAAGATAATGGGAAAAGTAAAAATACACGCCTTATACGATGACGAAGAAATACTTCTAAAAGCAGTTAAAGAAGTACGTTCAAAAGGCATGAAAATCAAAGAAGTGTTTACTCCATTTCCTGTACACGGACTCGATACCGCTATGGGATTAAAAAGAACAAGAATTGCTATTTGTGCTTTTATTTATGGATTAACCGGAATGTCATTAGGATTATTGATGATGTGGTACATGATGATTCATGACTGGCCACAAAGTTTTGGCGGCAAACCTAATTCTATGTTCCATTTAAACTTACCCGCTTTTATTCCCGTAACTTTTGAATGTACGGTATTTTGTGCAGCACACGGTATGGCACTTACTTTCTTTTTACGCTCATGGATTTTACCGGGAGTAACAGAAAAAAATCCTGATCCGCGTACAACGGATGATAAGTTTTTAATGGAATTAGAAGTGAATGAAGATGTAGCTTCAAATGCAACATCAACATTAAACCAAACAGGGGCAGTAGAAGTAAATAGAAAATAACACCTCTCCCTAGCCCTCTCCAAAGGAGAGAGAAGACTTTAGGAAGATATATAATTAAAAAAATAATTACATAAATATGTTATTTAAAAAATATAAAACAACAGCAATAGGTTTAACAGCATGTATTTGTTTCTTGCTTGTGTATTCTTCTTGCTTTTACGATGATAAATCGAAACCCAATTTAGAATACATGCCCGATATGTATCGTTCTCCATCCTATGAAACATATAGTTCTTATCAGAACTACTCTAATGATTCCGTGAAACAAACAGGTATAACAGCGCGTACGCCTGTTGAAGGAACTGTGCCTAGAGGGTTTTTGCCTTATCCATATTCCAATACAAATGATGGTTACGAAATGGCGGGGCAAAATTTAAAGAATCCAATAATAATTACACAAGAAGTAGTAGACCAAGGAAAATTAATGTATACTAAATTTTGTGTCCATTGTCATGGAGATAAAGGTGATGGAAATGGAATGATTGTTGCCAATGGAAAATTCCCTGCACAACCCCCTTCATACATGGGAGATGTTTTAATGGCATTGCCTGTAGGTAAAATGTTTCACACATTAGAATTTGGAAAAGGAATGATGGGAAGCCATGCCTCACAAATTTCTCAGCAAGACAGATGGAAAATTATTTCATACATAACAACTGTTTTTCAGGGAAGAACTAAAATTGGCGAACAACAAATGGCTGTTGAAATGCCTAAAGCTGAAGAACCTAAAACTGAAACTAAAAAGAAATAATATATAGAAAATGAACTATACTTATTCTAAACAAGGTCAAACTATTTCATATGCTTTAATTGCAGGTGGTGTGCTTGCTGCAATAATAGGTTATATGACTGCAGATACAGAAAGGCTTACCGAAAGACTTTGGGCCAATCTTTTACTTGATAATTTTTATTTTTTAGGTATTTCTCTATTTTCTATTTTTTTTATTGCATTACAGTATGCAGCTCAGTCAGGGTGGTGGGTTTCTGTTAAACGTGTTGCCGAAGCCATGAGTACTTTTTTAATTATTCCGGGTATTATTATGGTGTTTATATTTTTAGTTGGGGGCCATCATTTGTATCACCATTGGTTAGAAGAAGGTGTTACTGATCCGGCATCTGCAAATTATGATAAAGTTATTGCTGGCAAGAGTGCGTATTTAAATATGCCTTTCTTTTTGATTCGTATGTTAATTTATATTGCAGGTTGGGTAGGAGCCGGTTACTTGTTTAGAAAATATTCAAAATTAGAAGATGAAAGTTCTGATGTTTTATATTATAGAAAAAGTTTTAAAACGGCAGTAATATTTCTTCCATTTTTTGCCGTTACTTCTGTAACTGCGGCTTGGGATTGGTTGATGTCAATTGATACCCATTGGTACAGTACTATGTACGGTTGGTATATTTTTGGAGGTATGTGGGCAAGTGGAACAGCAATGATGTTATTATTTTCTATCCACTTAAAAAACAAAGGGTATTTCCCTGGAGTTAATGATAATCACTTTCATGAGTTAGGAAGAATGTTATTTGCAACCAGTTTTCTTTGGACTTATTTATGGTTTTGCCAATTTATGTTAATTTGGTATAGCAATATTCCGGAAGAGGTTACTTATTACCAAGCACGTTTTCATGCCTACAATGTTCCTTTCTTTGGAATGTTATTATTTAATTTTGCAGCACCTATGCTTGTGCTTATGGCGAGAGATAGTAAAAGATCAATGGGGTATACTGCTACCATTGCAGTTATGGTATTAATAGGACATTGGGTAAATACTTTTTGTTTAATCATGCCTGGAACAGTTGGTGATAAATGGCACATGGGTTTATTAGAGTTAGGATTATATCTTCTTTATCTTGGCATATTTCTCTTTGTAGTAAGAAAGGCCTTAGAAAAGAGAAGGGTTATTGTTGCACATGATCCTTACTTAGTAGAAAGCGAACATTTTCATATGTAGATAATTTGTTTTTTAAATGTCATATGGTATACGCCATGCTATCTTCATTAGTGTTTGCGAAAGGTTTGGTGCATGGCTATTTCATATGTAAAATTTTATAAGCCGTTTTTTTAGTAAGGCTTGCTAATAAAATTTAAATGATAATCTGTGATGCAATCGTTTTTTAATCATGGGTTATTTTTTTGTTCAAAAAAACGCACATGATCTAGGACATAAAAATTTATGATTAACAACATATAAATAGAAAATAAATTATGATGAACTGTCTTATTTTATTAGTCATTTTTCTTGCTATAATAGTATTGGTAAGGCTTATGAAAATTGTTGATTTAGCCGGAGAGTTAAGGGGCCATGTAGAAGAAGAGGTTACGCATGCCGACAATCAATTCAATGCCTTTTTCTTTATCCTATTCATGTTGTTTTTATTTGGTATTACTGTAATACCAACCTATATGTATAGAAATTATATGATGACGCCCCCCGCTTCTGAACATGGGCAATCTATAGATAATTTAATGTATTTCACTTTTGCGGTTATTGGAATTGCTTTTTTTATTACCCAAACACTTTTATTTGTTTTTGCATATAAATACCATGCTAAAAAAGATACAAAAGCCTTTTACTATCCACATAACAATAAATTGGAATTGATTTGGACAATAGTTCCGTCAATTGTTCTTACTGCAATGATTATTTATGGGTTAAGTGTATGGAAAAATGTAATGATGGATGCTCCTGCTGAGAAACCTATTGTAATAGAGCTTTTTTCAAAACAATTTAAATGGATTGCTCGTTATGCAGGTACTGATAATGAATTGGGAAGTTTTAGCTATAAGAAAATTATTGGTGTAAATGAATTAGGAATTGATTCAAGTGACACTAGATCTAATGATGATATAATTGTATCAGGAGAATTTCATCTTCCGGTAAACAGACAAGTTGAATTTCATTTACGTTCTCAAGATGTATTGCATGGCGCCTTTATGCCTTACTTTAGATTACAGATGAATACTGTTCCCGGTATGACCACGATGCTTAAATTTAAACCTATTATTACAACTAATGATATGAGAGGGATTATGAAAGATGATAAATTTGATTATTTATTGCTATGCAATAAAATTTGCGGATCATCTCATTATAATATGCAAATGAATATTGTTGTTGATACTGAAGCAGATTTTAATAACTGGATAAAAGAACAAAAAACATTTAAAAGTGAAGAGGCCACTAAAGCTGAAATCACTAAAACGGATAGTGTAAAGGTAACAGCAGTATTAGAAGCTGTAAAGATAGAGAAAAAATAAGCTTAAAATCTCGAACAAGTAACATAATAACGAACAATAAAGTCATATATGGCTCATCAAGAACACGCAGAAGAACATGTACACCACAACGATCATGATCACGATCATGAAGAATCGTTTGTAAGCAAGTACATTTTTAGTCAAGATCATAAAATGATCTCTAAACAATTTTTAGTAACAGGTATGATTATGGCTGTTGTTGCCATGATGATGTCTGTATTATTTCGTTTACAGTTAGCTTGGCCCGGAGAAAGTTTTAAAATATTAAGTTTCTTTTTAGGAGACAAATGGGCGCCTAAGGGTGTATTAGACCCTAATATGTATATGGGTTTGGTAACCATCCATGGAACCATTATGGTGTTTTTTGTATTAACAGCCGGTTTAAGTGGTACGTTTAGTAATTTATTGATTCCCTTGCAATGCGGTGCAAGAGATATGGCATCTGGCTTTTTAAATATGCTCTCGTATTGGTTCTTTTTTGTTTCCACAGTTATTATGGTAATTTCTCTTTTTGTTCAGGATGGTCCAGCATCAGGAGGTTGGACAATTTATCCGCCCTTAAGTGCACTTCCTACTGCAATGCCAGGTTCTGGAATGGGAATGACCTTGTGGCTTATTAGTATGTCTTTATTTATTGTTTCGGCCTTATTGGGTGGTTTAAATTACATAGTAACTGTAATTAACCTAAGAACAAAGGGAATGAGCATGAAACGTTTGCCACTCACCATTTGGGCGTTTTTTGTTACTGCAATATTAGGGGTTCTTTCTTTTCCGGTTTTATTGTCTGCCGCATTGTTATTAATGTTTGATAGAATACTAGGTACTAGTTTTTACCTTTCAGACATTGTTGTAAATGGTGAAATTATGCATTTTGAAGGAGGTAGCCCAATTTTATTTCAACACCTTTTTTGGTTCTTGGGGCATCCTGAAGTATATATTGTATTGTTGCCAGCCTTAGGAATTGCTTCTGAAGTGATTTCAAACAATTCTCGTAAACCCATTTTTGGTTATATGGCAATGGTATATTCTATTGGGGTAATTGGATTTTTATCATTTATTGTTTGGGGGCACCACATGTTTATGACGGGTATGAATCCATTTATTGGGTCGGTATTTACTTTTACAACTTTGTTAATTGCAATACCCTCTGCCATTAAAGTGTTTAATTATCTTACCACACTTTGGAAAGGAAATTTACGTCTTACTCCTGCCATGTTATTTTGTATTGGTTTGGTTTCAACCTTTATTGCAGGTGGTGTTACCGGCTTAGTTCTTGGAGATTCAGCTTTGGATATTCCTGTTCACGACACTTATTTTGTGGTAGCTCACTTTCATATTGTAATGGGGCTTTCTGCCATATTTGGAATGTTTGCCGGTATTTACCATTGGTTCCCTAAAATGTATGGTAGGATGATGAATAATAAATTGGGCTACGCTCACTTTTGGCTAACAATTGTTTGTGGATACGGAGTATTTATCCCTATGCATATTTTAGGTTTGGCTTATGTTCCTAGACGTTATTATGCCAATACAGAATTCTCAATATTTAGCGGAGAATTGGTAAATATTAATCATGTGGTTACTTTTTTTGCAGTAGTAGGAGCAATAGCCCAAGCCATTTTTATTTTCAATTTCTTCCATAGCATTTATAGAGGTAAAAAAGCTTCCCAAAATCCTTGGCAAGGCAATACGCTTGAATGGACCACTCCTGTTGAACACATACACGGTAACTGGCCCGGTAAAATTCCTGAAGTAAAACGTTGGGCTTATGATTATAGCAAGCCAGGATATGAAGAAGATTTTGTACTTCAAACAGTTCCTTTAAAAGAGGGGGAACAAGAAGGTGAAGGGCACTAAATAAATTTCAGAAAAATATTTTAAAATCCTGTTAGCAAATGCTGGCAGGATTTTTTTGTTACCAATATTTTCAATTATTCAAATTGTATCTCGCTTCTTCAAAAACTGTATCTTTGTAGGGCAGTTCTAAAAATTATCATTTGTGTCCCTCTCTTCGAGAGGGATTAAGGGAGAGGAAACAAAAAATACAATTTTTAGAACTGCCCTGTAGTAATAAATAATTCCTAATCAATATCAATCCATAAATACAGTTTTCTATTTATATGTCCGATCTCAGCATAAAAGCAAAACCGGCAGAAACACCTTTAATGCAGCAATACAATCGCATTAAGGCAAAACATCCTGATGCAATTTTGCTTTTTAGGGTGGGAGATTTTTATGAAACCTTTTCTGATGATGCCATTAAAACAGCAAAAATATTAGGCATTGTTTTAACCAAAAGAGCAAACGGGTCTGCTACTCATGTTGAATTAGCAGGCTTTCCACATCATGCGTTAGACACTTATTTGCCTAAGCTTGTAAGAGCAGGCCAGCGTGTGGCTATATGTGATCAATTGGAAGATCCCAAACTTACCAAAACTATTGTAAAACGAGGTGTAACCGAATTGGTAACTCCTGGAGTTGCTTTTAGCGATAAAATTCTCGATCAAAAAACAAATAATTTTTTAGCTTCTGTTTATTGGGATAAAACAAAAGGAGGCATTGCTTTTTTAGATGTTTCAACAGGAGAGTTTTTAGTTGCCGAAGGCAATATTGATTATTTAGATAAATTGATTCAAAGTTTTAAACCCAGTGAAATTCTTTTCCCCAAAGGCAAACAAAAAAACTTTACTGAATTATTTGGAGACAAATACTATACATTTTGTTTAGATGAATGGGTGTACGGTGTAGATTATTCAAATGAATTGTTGCTAAAACAATTTGGTACAGCATCTCTCAAAGGTTTTGGAATAGAGAAATTATCGTTGGGTATTATTGCCGCTGCCGCTGCCATGCATTATTTAAATGAAACGCAGCAGAACAAAATCAATCACATTTCCAAAATTTCTCGAATAGAAGAAGATCATTTTGTTTGGCTCGATCAGTTTACCATTCGCAATTTAGAATTGTTGTATTCTCCCAATGAAAATGCCAATACATTATTAAATGTTCTTGACCATACCCATTCTCCCATGGGCTCTCGCTTAATGAAGCGATGGGTGGCTATGCCCTTAAAAGATATTCAACCGATAGAAGAAAGATTAAGTGTGGTTGAATATTTTATCAATGAAAAGGAAATTGCTGATGCTGCAAAACTTGCCCTAAAACAAATGGGCGATTTAGAGCGTCTCATTTCTAAAGTTGCTGTGGGGCGAGTAAATCCAAGAGAAGTTGGACATCTCAAAAATGCACTGGCGCAAATTGAACCCATTAAACAATTGTGTGAACAAAGTGGAAATACCTATTTAAAGCGTATTGCAGAACAGCTCAATCCTTGTACCTGGATACGGGAAAAAATAGAAAAAGAATTAAAAGCAGATGCTCCATTACAAATTAATAAAGGTGGTGTAATTGCTGATGGTGTTTCCAATGAATTGGATGATTTGAGAACTATTGCGTATTCGGGAAAAGATTATTTACTACAAGTCCAGCAAAGAGAAAGTGAAAAAACGGGAATCTCGTCTTTAAAAATTAGTTTTAACAATGTCTTCGGTTATTACATTGAAGTGAGAAATACGCATAAAGAAAAAGTTCCCTCTACTTGGATTCGCAAACAAACCTTGGCTAATGCTGAAAGATACATTACAGAAGAATTAAAAGAATACGAAGAAAAAATATTGGGTGCAGAGGATAAAATTTTAGCGCTAGAACAAAAATTATTCAACGATCTTTTAGTAAGCCTTACAGATTTTATTCAACCCATACAGTTAAATGCGGCTTTGGTAGCGCGTTTAGATTGCCTTTTATCGTTTGCTACTGTTGCTGAAAAATACAATTATACCAGACCGCAAATTAACGACACCTTTATTCTCGACATCAAAAACGGGCGTCATCCTGTTATAGAACAATGTTTACCCTTAGGAGAAAAATACATTAGTAATGATGTTTATTTAGATGATCAATTGCAACAAATTATTATGATTACAGGGCCTAACATGTCGGGTAAATCGGCATTATTACGTCAAACTGCATTGATTGTAATAATGGCCCAGATGGGTTGTTTTGTTCCTGCAAGTTTTGCAAACATTGGTTTGGTTGATAAAATTTTTACACGAGTGGGCGCTTCAGATAATATTTCTTCCGGAGAATCTACTTTTATGGTGGAGATGAATGAAACGGCAAGTATCTTAAATAATCTTTCGAACCGTAGTTTAGTATTGCTCGATGAAATTGGCAGGGGAACCAGTACATACGATGGTATTTCTATTGCATGGGCCATTGCAGAATACATTCATGATTTACCCAATGCAAAAGCAAAAACTTTATTTGCTACGCACTACCATGAATTAAATGAAATGGAAAGCCGCTTTCGCAGAATTCGCAACTACAATGTTTCAGTAAAAGAAATTGATAACAAAGTAATTTTTTTAAGAAAGCTGGTTGCCGGTGGTAGTAATCACAGCTTTGGAATACATGTTGCAAAAATGGCCGGTATGCCTACTAAAGTGTTAAAGCGCTCCAATGAAATTTTAGAACAATTAGAAAAATCCCACTCCGATACTTTTGCTGCAAAAACAGCCAAACTTCATAAAACAGATGATGATATTCAGCTTAGTATTTTTCAATTAAACGATCCTGTTCTAACAGAAATAAAAGAAGAATTGCTGCGTACAGATATCAACACACTCACTCCCATCGAAGCCATGATGAAATTGAACGAGATTAAAAAAATGGTGGGAGGCTAAGTTTCGTTATTAGTTTTTCGTTATTGGTTGTTAGCGGAAAAGCATTAATGGACTTCAACGTGCTTTAAAAACTATCTCATAAACAGCAAATAAAAATACCCAATACGGGAACTTTTTATTATCTTGCAATAGAAACTTAATAAATGGAACGAATATTTGCCAAAAGCACTTTGCGAACCTTTTGGGAAAAGCATTCAGATGCGGAACAATATCTTAAAACATGGTATGATACTGCCATGGGGGCAATTTGGAAAAGCCCATCTGAAATAAAACAAACCTATGTTACTGCTAGTATTTTAAAAGATAGTCGAGTGGTATTTAATATTAAAGGGAATGATTACCGTCTCGTAGTAAAATTTAATTTCAAAAAACAATGGGCTTTTATTCGATTCATTGGCACTCATAAAGAATATGATAAAATTAATGCTAACACTATTTAACTATGAAATAGCCATGCACTGAACGTGCGCAAACACTGATGAATTTAACATGGCGTATTCCATATGGCAACTAAAAAAACAAATTATCTACATATGAATATAAAACCAATTAAAACAGATAAAGATTATAAGAAGGCATTAAAAAGAATGGAATTACTTTTTGATTCCCCAAGAGGAAGTTCGAAAAGTGATGAAGCGGATATTCTAGCTATACTCATTGATGAATATGAAAAAAAATATTATCCAATTGAAGCACCAGACCCAATTGAAGCTATAAAAATACGCATGGAAGAAATGCAATTAAAACAAACTGATTTGGCTGATGCTATGGGGGGCAAAAACAGGGTTTCTGAAATTCTTAACCGTAAACGAAAACTAACAGTTGAAATGATAAGGCAACTCGCTTCCAAATTAAATCTATCTGCCGCCATATTAATTGGCGATTATAGGTTATCACATTAAGGCTTAAATTAATTTTTTGTTAAGCAGCTTTGGGCCTAAACAAAAAATTCAATTCTCTTGATAGTTTATTTGATTAATATATCTTTGCGCTCGGGTAGCCCTTTCCCTGATTTTAATTATATAGCATACATTATATAATTTACTTTACACTTTATTGTATGCACAATTTTCTACAGAAGCTTATTAAGCTTGGATTATCCCTTATCGTTTTAATTTTTATTTCTCAATCAAAAAATTCATCTCTTCAAAGTGATGCTCTAAATTTCTATCTAAGAAAAAAGCAATAAAACCTTATCTTTATAAAATATCAAAACAATATTTTATGAAAAATATATTATTCATCAGCTTGCTATTGATTAGCACTCTTGCCAACGCACAAAAATGCGAATACGAAAAAAATGAAATAGATAGGTTTAGCGGCAACAAAACCATTAAAACCGAAATTAAAATTATTGCAGAAGATATTAGGCTTAAAGACCTAGATATGGCCATACGAGATATTGGTTTTTATGGCTTAAAAAATAACAATGTGTATTCATTGCGTATTTCTATTAAATACTATAATTTTTTTACATCACCCAACAAAGCTAATTTGGGTAATGCTTCAACTCTAATTTTTTTATTAGAAGACAATACACAAATTGAAATACCCTTTACCAGTATGGCAGAAGATATTATTTATGAAAATATGGACCCTATTCAAGAAAAAGATGTTGTCATCAATGCTGAACAGTATAAATTATTAAGTGGTTCAAAAGTAGTTGCCATAAAAGTGAATGCCCAAATTCGAGCCTTCGATTTTAACATTACCCCTGAAAATCAAAATGTAATTGCTGATTTGTTAAAATGCATAGAATAAGAAAAACTAATTTTATTATAAGTAATAAGTCTAAAATATTTTTTAACCACATAGTGTTCGGGCGTAGGAAAAACTCCAACTTCAAATACGTAGTTTTAGAAAATAGGTACACAATACAAAAATAAATTTTTAACATAGAATTGGGTCGGAAAAGAGTGTACAATCAATGTAATTACTAGCGTATTATTGTTTGATCACTTTTATACAGCTATTGCCTGCATTGGTTTTCAATTGGCAATAGTATATTCCCGGAGATAAATTAGCAACATTGATTACTTGATTATGCATTCCTGCTCTTGCGATTTTACAGGTATAAGTCTGTACTCTTTCTCCTAAAGCATTGTATACATCAATTTCAATCGTTGAAGATTGTTGTATGGCATATAAAATAGTTAATTGATTGGTAAAGGGATTGGGGAAGCATTGCACAAAAAAATTATTTTCTGCTAAAATAGAAATGTCAGAATATTTGGGCTGAATACTATCATACATCAATTGTGCATTCAATGCACTTGATTGTAAATCACTTAAACTATCACCTGCAAGCAGAGCAAATGCAACAACAGCGGTATCGTTAATTCCAATGGTAAAAGGTCCACTGCTTACGACATCGCAAATATCGTTTCCATTTCCTTTTGTTCCTGCTGATGTTCTGTTAGTGCTTAGCACAGTATATTTATCGGCTGCGCTAAAACCATCAAATAAATCTACCCCTCCGTTTCCTCCACTACTATTATCAATGGCATAATGAATGGTATTTGCCGTTGTGCTTAATAATTTTATTCCTACATAAGTGCCATTTGTTCCTGTATAATAGGCATAGCCCATTCTATTAGCTGCATCATATTCAGCACGGTTAGCACTATAGGTATTGGCATCAATATCCCAATCGGCAAAAATTCCTGCATACAAATTTTGAAGTGTCGCACTTCCTCCATTTGTGATATAGTATTCTACAATAACATATTTTGTATTGCCGGGACTCGACCAAGCATAAGCATGATGTTCTACATTAATAGTAATTGGAGTAGACGCTTTGACATCGTTAAAACTTCCTTTTAAATCAAATTCCGAAACATTTGGAGAATCAACAAGTGCAACACTTGTAAGGGAACTAAAATCTTCGTCTGTTGAAGATGATTCATTTCTTACCACATCAGAAACCAAAGTAGAAGAAGTGCCAATCATCAATCCGGCTTCATACAAAACACTTTCTCCTCCTTTATAACAAAATCCTAAACCTTCTGTTTGTTCAATACCATTGTAGCCAATACGACCCATACTGGTAATAGAAGTAGCAATATCATTAATGGTTACATTAATATAATCTACATTAATAATTACTTTAAAATATTCTGTTGCGCTATATGCCCCATCTTTGTAATCAATGCTAAAGACTACTTCTTCGTTTTGTGGTGCACTTGGCTCTATTTTTATTGTAAAAGGATTTGAATTGTTATTGGTTTGGCCTAATGTGTTTATAGCCCCCAAATTTATTTGATTGTTTAAAATACTCACATAGCTTGATGTTGTAGACAAAGTTGCCGTTAAAGCGGATGAAGTAGGACTAAGATAATTTGTAAAATCTCCGTACACGTTAAGTGTATCACCTGCAATAAATACATCATCATTATTATCTGTTACAGTTCTGCTTGTCATTACTACCGATGGGGAACCGGTTTGTGTAAGTGCTTTGTATAAATTAATTCTTCCGGTGCCCAGTTTTCCTATATATGAAGTGTTGATGCTAGAAATATCATCGCAAGAGATTTTTAATTGTTCGCCCACTTGAAACGCATTATAAGAAGGAAAATAAGCTTTTATCATTGCTGCCACACCACTTGCACAAGGGGCTGCCATGGATGTGCCCGACATGGTTGTGTAGGACCCATTCACATATGTAGAATACAAATTAGCTCCGGGAGCAGAAACATCAATCCAATGGCCATAATTGGATGAGGAATATTTTGTATCATCATTTGAAGTATTGGCAACAGCAATCACATAATTATAGGCTGCCGGATAAAATTCTGTTTCAACATGACTATTTCCTGCCGCTGCAACAACAAGGGCATCTTTATTAATGGTTGCATAATCAATAATGGTTTGCCCATATTGCCCACCACCATTACTTCCCCATGAGCAATTGATAATAGCACAAGCATGATCAGCAGCATACACAATACCTTCGTACGACATGGTAAGCGCTCCGGAAGCATCTGAAATTTTTACCGGAAGAAACTTACATTTATAAGCCACACCTGCAATTCCAATGGCATTATTGGTAGAAGCCGCTGCTAAGCCACACACATGTACCCCATGCCCGGCTAATTTCCAAGTTGGGTCATTATCGCTTTCTCCTAAATCCCAGCCCGAAAAATTATCAATGTATCCATCATTGTCATCATCAATGCCATTAATTGGATCGGCATAATTGTGTTTGATATTTTCTTTTAAATCTGCGTGAGTAGGTTCTGTTCCGGTATCAACAATTCCAATTACAACATTGGTATCGCCTTTACTAATATCCCAACCTGTATATGCGGCAATATTGGTTAAATGCCATTGTTGGGCTATATCAGCATCATTAGGGGTAAAACTTATTGTTGGAATATATTTTGGTTCTACAAATTCAAAAATATTGAGTGCATATAATTTGTTAATTACTTTTTCAAGAGAAATTTGATCACTCGAATATTCAATTTGATAGATGAGAGAAAGATCTGCTAATTTTTGTCCTTGCGCATTATACGAACGAACGGGAGCTTGATGATGTGGAAATATTTTATTGAGCTTAGTTGTACTGATATCATTTAAAAAATGATTTAATGCTTCATTTTCTATTGCATTAGTAGAGCATGCATCACGAAATTCCGGTTTTACCTTTACAACAATGGTATTGGCTACATAATCATTTGGCCTAATATTAGATGGAAGCGAAAAATATTTTTTAGTGGCCTTGGGCACTGTTTTATATTGAGCAAATGAATTTGAAAATATAATAAACAATAGTATAGAAAGTAAGATTTTATTTTTCATACGCTATGAAATTTTGATACAATAGAGGGGCTTAATGATTGATTTACTAAGGTAAGAAAATTGTGGCATTGAAAGAATGTAAATGCAATACAAGAAATAATATTCGTATATCATACATTACAAAAAGTAAAATTAATTTGTCTAAATGTAAAATAAACTTTACATTTGTATTGTAACAAATAAATATTGAAACAATGAAAACAAATTTTTTATTTCCCAATTATTTTAAAAAAATTGGTTGGGCAATTTTAATCCCCATCTTATTAATTGATTTATATTCATGGTTTGGGGGGCACATCCCTGTATTAAATACAACTGTTCTTTCAGTAAACATACCCAATGGCTTTCAATTTATTCAAAATGATATTGTAGACGAGATTCTAATTATACTTACAATAATTGCGACCATTTTTGCTGCATGTTCTAAAGAAAAAATAGAAGATGAGTTTATTTCAAAAATTAGATTGGAATCATTGTTATGGGCAGTATATATAAACTATGGCTTGTTAATAATTGATACTATTTTATTTTACGAGACAGATTTTTTAAATATTATGATTTACAACATGTTTACTTTGTTGTTACTATTTCTTCTTCGTTTTAACTATGTTCTTTATAAATCAAAACACTTAAATGCATAATGAAAAACACTATAAGAGTTGAGCGTGCCATAAAGAACATCACTCAAGAAGATTTGGCCAATAAAATTGGGGTTAGTCGACAAACAATAAATGCAATGGAGTTGAATAAATATGTACCATCAACCGTTTTAGCATTAAAAATTGCTCGTGTTTTTGGAAAGAAAGTAGAAGAAATATTTTCCCTTGAAAAGAGTGATTGAAAATAATTATTGAAAGTCCCATTAAACTCTGATAAAATTATGTTGGACTTTTAAATTTATTTAAGATGAAAATTTTTATACTCAATTGTGTACGACAAGAATTTAGAATACTCCTATATGTTTTTTCCTGGATTCTAACTCACTTATTTGTTTCTTTTGCTTGGTTATTTTTTGGCGAAGAAAAGTAATATTACAAAACTTATAGCTTCATAAATTTTGTAACAAATGCATTTGTTTTTAAATAATAAATTCCGGATGGAAATGTAGAAAAATTAATTGCAAATCGAGAATTAGAATAAATTGCATTTTGCCAAAGAACTTGCCCAACTGAATTAATAATTGACAATTGTTTTAAATCACTATTTTTTACTTCAATATTAATTTCATCATTTATGGGATTAGGATACAAAAGTATTTCTTCTTCTCTACTATTATCTATTGATTCATTAATTGAAGAAACCATTTGTTGTTGACAATAGCTAGTATTAGATTGTAAAAGACTTTGCTTATCGGTATAAAGATAAGATTGCATAGTAGCTATTTCTTCAGTAGAAAAAGAATCGAATGTTTTTTCCGTTTTACAAGCTTCTGCATTTATTCCCAACCAATGTGCAATTTGATGACCCATAATATCCGAAGAAAATAGGTTGGAATTGATTACTACTCCATCACTTGTTTTATCATCACCGGGCATTTGTGCGTAAGCATCAACACCGGGCAAAAGATTACAAATCCAAATGTTTAAATATTGAGTATCGGGCCAGGCATCTTCACCACCTTGGTTCGTATATTTTACCGTTTGTTTTAATGGATCATAAAAGTTAAATATTCCATTAAGTGCTCCATATCCTCTGGTATGTGTAATGCCTGAAGTAAAAGACCCTCTTGGATCAACAGAGGCTAAGCAAAATGTTATACCCGTATTTTTATACGATTTATTTAGGCTTTCTATTTGAGATTGTATTACCTCATCAGCAATATTTTCTTCTTCCTTTAAATAAACTACATGTACCACTACAGGAATAACAACCTCATTTAAAGAAGTTATTTGTGTGTTTTTCCAATTACTAGCATTTATTATTGCATCTTCAATATTTCTTTTATCATCTGAATTAAAAAGCTTATGGTATTCAAGCACATGAGTAGTAACACAGGGCTCAACCATTTGAGCTTGTGCAAAAAGGATAGAAAGCCAAAGAGTAAATACGTATAGAATAAACTTCATAATGCCTATAATATATAACAATAGGTGCTTATGAAAAACGACAAAACTTTAACAAAATCAGAATAAAAAGCATCCTGTAAGCCTTGCCATATAAGGGTAGTTCTAAAAATTACAATTTATATCCCTCTCTTCGAGAGGGATTAAGGGAGAGGAGACTAAAAAATATAATTTTTAGAACTGCCCTTAAGCTAGTTTTAGTACCTTTGTTACTCATTATTGTTAAACATTTAAACATCATAAATTTATGTCACTAGTAGGAAAAAAGGCACCGGTATTTAAAGCTGCTGCTGTAGTAAATGGAGAAGAAATTGTTGAAAATTTCTCTTTAGAACAATTTATAGGCAAAAAACATGTGGTATTTTTCTTTTATCCAATGGATTTTACTTTTGTTTGCCCAACTGAATTATTAGCATTTCAAGAACAATTAACAGAATTTGAAAAAAGAAATACTGCTGTTGTAGGATGTTCTGTAGATTCTAAATTTTCTCATTATGCTTGGTTACAAACACCAAAAAACAAAGGCGGTATTAATGGCGTAAAATACCCATTGGTTGCTGATTTTTCTAAAACAATTGCAGCTAATTACGGTGTTTTAGCGGGTGATTTTGATTATTCGGAGACAGGTGAATTTGTATTCAATGGTAATCCGGTTGCATACCGTGGTTTGTTTTTAATTGACAAAAACGGAAATGTACGCCATCAATTGGTAAATGATCTTCCATTGGGAAGAAATGTAGAAGAAGCCTTAAGAATGGTTGACGCACTTCAATATTTTGAAGAGAATGGAGAAGTTTGTCCGGCTAACTGGACAAAAGGCAAAGATGCACTTAAAGCTACAAAAGAAGGCGTTGCTAATTATTTAGCTACACATTAAAATATTCCAAGCCTCCCTCTCCGAGTTTATCCTGAGCCTAGTCGAAGGAGGAGAGGGGATGGGTGAGGGCATAAGAAAATAAACTTTAATTAGTTTTTTAAATATGAAGAATCCGTCACCAATAAAATGTTGGCGGATTTTTTTATTTTTCAGCATTCTGTAAAATACAAACATGAAGTTTAGATTAATTCTCTTTTACATACTATTATGCTGTGGAAATTTTTTATTCTCACAAAATAAAATGGGTTCTGTGACTGGAATTCTTCTTGATGCACAAACCAATAATACAATTCCATTTGCCAGTATTCAATTGTATAAATCTGATTTAAACAAACTAGCATCAATACTTACTACAGGGCAATTAACAGATGAGAATGGAAAATTTAGTATTCAAAATATAGATACAGCGTTTTCATATTTTTTAAAAATTGAAGTACTTGGCTATGCCCAAAAGGAAATTTCAATTTCCTTTAAAAATAAAATTACTGCAATCAATCTTAATCAAATTAAAATTGAAACGAATGTTAAGCAACTCAAAACCGTTGAAATAAGTGGTGATGATCCATCTCTACAATTAGAGTTGGATAAAAAAGTATATAATGTAGGTCAAAATCCAGCAAGCACCGGAGGCACAGCAGAAGATGTATTAAAGAATGTTCCCGGAGTTTCTGTTGATATGGATGGAAATGTAACAGTAAATAATGCATCTCCGCAAATATTGATTGATGGCAGGCCAACAACACTTACACTTGATCAGATTGCTTCTGAAACAATTGAAAATATAGAGGTAATTTCAAATCCCTCTGCAAAATACGATGCATCTGGTGGTACTGGTGGGATCATTAATATTAGACTTAAAAAAAGCAAAAGAATTGGTTATAGCGGAAATGTAAGAACTAATGTTGATATGTTTGGGAGAATTACTTCCGGTTTTGATTTTAATTTACGACAAAATAAAATTAATTTTTTTACTTCGGCAGATTACAATCAACGCATGTCTAAAAGTTATGGGGTGAATGAAAGAGACTATCTTGCTTCTTATGCTCCCGTATCATTAACACAAAATTTTGATGCTCTATTTTATGGTCTTACCATTTCTGCAAAAGCAGGTTTAGATTATTACATCAATAAAAAAAATACTTTAACGGTTTCATATTCGTATAACCAGGCAAGGTTTGAACCTTTCGAAAATTTTTATGTGCAAACGGATTCCATTACTGATTCTACAACCACAAGTAGTTCTTATTATCGGCAATCTGATATTATTAGGCATAGTTACACATCTAATATTGCCTTAACTTTTAAACATAGTTTTGAAAAGAAAGGGCATGAGCTAAGTGCAGATGCTAATTATCAAGCCAACGAATTTAATAATGCAAACCAATATCACACACAAAATTTTAATGATGATAGTATTAAAATGGGTGATCTTATATTACAACAGCAATATGGAAACTCACAAACGCAATTAATAACATTGCAATCGGATTATGTAAATCCATTGACTGAAAAAACAAAATTAGAGGCCGGAGTACGATCATACATGAAAAACTTTAGCAGCAATACCAACGATTATTTATATGATTACGGTAATGGAACTTATGAAATGGAGCCAGAACTAACCAATAATTACAAGTACAACGAAAATATTTATGCTGCTTATGCAATGCTATCGGGTGAAATAAAGAAAACAAAAGTGCAAGCAGGGTTAAGGGTTGAAAGCTCTTACTATAAAGGAGAAATTATTGATTCGGTATTGAGTTTTACAAACCAATATCCTTTAAGTTGGTTTCCCAGTATATTTCTTTCGCGAAAAAAAGGAGAAAAGCATAATTTTCAATTGGGATACAGCAGACGCATTAACAGACCTACTTTTACACAGCTAACGCCTTATGTTGATTACACTGATTCTTTAAATGTAAAAAGAGGAAATCCTTCTTTAAAACCAGAATTTGCAAATACTGCAGAGTTTGATTACCAATATACTATTGATAAAGAAAATGCCATTTTAAGTACACTTTATTTAAAAAACACAACTGACATAATCACTTCATTCCAATTAACAGAATACAATAATTATTTTCAAAAGGATATTATTATTAATACGTATGAAAATGCAAACTCAAGTTATGTATATGGGCTTGAACTAATTTCGAAAAATAAAATAAAAGAAGCGATAGATGTTATTGCTACTGTAAATATCTTCAATGCAATTGTAAAAGGAAGTGAATTTCAAAATAATTTAGAGAATCAATTGTTAAGCTGGTCGACTAAATTAAATATGAATATTAAATTACCTTATAATTTTAGCTATCAAATTATTGGTAATTACCAATCAAAAATGATTACTCCTGTAAGTAGTGGAAATGGAAATAAAGATGGAAACAATTCAACTACCGGTGGCAATAGCTGGTGGAATGCGCAAACATCCATGATACAAGGTTACACTTTACCCAGATACGATGTTGACATGAGCATTAAATTTGAGTTTCTAAAAAATAAAGTGGCCACAATCGTTTTTAGTGTTTCTGATGTATTCAAAACAAAGCGTCAAGCCAATTATTATCAAACCGATTATTATACCCAATCCGTTTATAGAATTAGAAATCCTCAATATTATAAACTTAGTTTTAGTTATCGATTTGGCAAACAAGACCCGGATTTATTGAAACGAAAAAGCAGTAAACAAGATTTGTCCGATTCAGAAATGCAATAGAGGCTATTTCATAAAATATTAAAAGAGTTTGGTTCTAGTTTAAAATTTGACTGATATCTATTAAATTCGAGCTCTGACAGGGTTTCAAGCCCTGTCAGAGCTATGGTTTGCTGATATAAGCTACCTGGGTTTCCATCAGTCAGTTTATAAACTAGAGCCAAGAATTTTAATTTTGTGTTGAAGGGCATAATAACCTATGGCGTTTTTGGATTGCTTAAACTATTAATAAAACTTTAATTTTACCAAAACGAATGAAAGATTAATGAAAAAACAAAAAGTACTTACGCGTACCGTTATTCTACTTTCAACAGTAAGTCTTTTTAATGATATAGGTAGCGAAATGATTTTGCCTATACTTCCTGTTTATTTAAGCAGTATTGGTTTTGTAGCACTTTATATTGGAATATTAGAAGGCTTGGCAGAAGCCGTTTCGGGTTTTAGTAAAGCCTATTTTGGAAAAGTATCTGATAATTTTCATAATAGAGTAGGATTTGTAAGGCTTGGTTATGCTATGAGTGCCGTAGGAAAATCAATGATGGCCATTTTTACTTTTCCATTTTGGGTTCTTCTTTCTCGCACACTCGACCGTTTGGGTAAAGGTGTACGCACAGGTGCGCGTGATGCATTGCTTGCTGATGAATCTCAATCTCAACACCGCGGAAAAATATTTGGATTTAACAAAGCAATGGATACTGCCGGTGCTGCAATTGGAACTTTTATTGCTATAATTTATTTGTATTTTTTTCCAACCGATTACAAAACTTTATTTTTTATTGCTTTCATTCCTGCACTAATTGCAGTTGGCATTACATGGATTGTAAAAGAAAATAAAAAAATTGATGTTGAGAAAAAAACTACACCCGGAATTTTTTCATCCTTTGGCTATTGGAAAAAAGCTTCTCCTATTTATAAAAAATTAGTAATTGGGTTTTTATTATTTGCATTGTTTAATTCCTCTGATGCATTTATTATTTTAATTGGAAAACACAATGGATTGAGTGATACCATTGTTTTATCTGCCTATATTTTTTACAACATTGTTTTTGCTCTACTTGCTTTTCCTTTTGGGCATTTGGCCGATAAAATAGGGATAAAATTTACAACCCTGATAGGAATTGTATTTTTCTGCATAGCCTATTTCATTTTTCCTAAAACAAATTCAACGGTGTTTTATTTTATAGCATTTTTCATTTATGCATTTTATGCAGCTACTTCTGATGGTATTTCAAAAGCATGGATCAGCAAAAATTGTAATACAGATGAAAAAGCTACTGCTCTCGGGTTTTATTCGGGCATGCAAAGCCTTGTTATTTTAAGTGCAAACATTTTAGCTGGTTTGCTTTGGACAAAATTTTCTCCCGAAGTTTTATTTTACACATCTACTTTGGGTTCAGTAGTAGTAGCCTTATACTTTTTGCTCTTTCGATCTGATAATTAATCTTAGTGATTGGTCGTAAGTAAAATAATTCCATACCCAATTAACTAAAATCAATACTTTGTTTTTTACTCCTAAAATAGCCATAAGGTGAACAAACATCCAGGTGAGCCAAGCCAAAAAACCTTGAAAACGAATAAATGGCAAATCAACAACCGCACGGTTTCGGCCAATGGTTGCCATTGAACCTAAATTCTTATATGCAAAACACTTCATTGCTAAACCTTTCGATTGCCTTTTAAGATTTTCGGCTAATAAACTAGCTTGCTGAATAGCAGGTTGTGCAATTTGAGGATGCCCATTGGGATATTTTTCTTCTGTCATATAAGCCATGTCGCCAATGGCAAAAATAGTTTCATAGCCTTCAATTTTTGAATAGCCATTAACTTTAATACGATTACCGCGAGTATATATTTCAGGTTTAAAACCTTCAATTTTATTTGAAGTAACTCCAGCAGCCCATATTACTATTTTCGTTTTTATTCCCCTTTCCTTTGGAGAGGGACTAGGGGAGAGGTCTAAACTAACTTCATTCCCGTCATAATCTTTTACACTTGTATTTACAGAAACTTTTACGCCTAGTTTTTCTAAAAACAGTTTAGACTTTATTGAAGAAGCTTCGCTCATTCCATTTAATAGTTTGGGAGATGCTTCTATTAAATGAATATTCATTTTAGTAAAATCAAGTTCAGGGTAATCTTTAGGTAAAATATAATGTTTCATTTCTGATAAGCTTCCTGCTAATTCAACTCCCGTTGGACCACCGCCAACGATAACAATAGATAGCAATGCTTCTTTTTCTTCATCGGAAGAAGCATCCAATGCTTTTTCAAAATTTTGCAAAACAGTATTTCTGATGAATAAAGAATCAGCCACTGATTTCATAGGTAGCGCATGTTTCTTGATATTCTCCATACCAAAATAATTGGTATCAGCACCAAGCGCCAATACCAAATAATCATAATTGAGATTGCCAAGGTTTGTTTCAATCTCATTTGCTTCAGCATTTATTCCTTTTACTTCAGCAATTCTCACATGAAAATCTTTTTGAGATTGAAATACTTTTCTAAATGGAAATGCAATGGCACTGGGTTCTAGTCCTGCTGTAGCTACTTGATAAAATAAAGGCTGAAACTGATGGTAGTTATTTTTATCAATTAAAACAATTTGAAAATTAGAAGAGGAAAGTTTGCGTGCAAGCGCTAAGCCACCAAAGCCACCGCCTATAATTACCACACGTTTTTTTGATGAAGCAGGAATTGTAATCATATTATTTTAATTATAGAATAAAGGTAAGAGCTTTTACAGAGCAAACCTTTTAAAATGATGCTATGTAAAAATTAGTTTTAAAAAAATGCATTTATATTTTGGATTATATACTTTAAAAATTATATTCGCAGCTTAATAGAAGTTAAAGAAAAAATATATGTACTGGACACTCGAGCTGGCACAATGGCTGATAGATGCGCCTTGGCCGGCATCAAAAGACGAATTAATTGATTACGCTATCCGATCCGGAGCTCCTATGGAGGTGATTGAAAACCTTCAGGAAGTAGAGGATGAAGGGGAAATTTATGAAAGCATTGAAGAAATTTGGCCCGATTACCCTTCAAAAGAAGATTTCTTATTTAATGAGGATGAATATTAACCATCCTCATTTTTTAAATTCCCCTCCATTATCCATTTTTTTGGTTTATTTCCTGTAAATTTGTCGCTTTATTAATTTGGTTTTTAATTGGTATTATAATTGCGTAATGCCTTGTCTTTGGTATAATGGATTTGTATTGGCATTTCCCTTAAACTTTAAAACTTTAAAACTTTAAAACTTTAAACTAATATATGATAGCAACTATCAATAAGCTCATCTCATCATTTTTTGGAAACAAATCAGATAGAGATGTAAAGCTTATTAAACCCATTGTAGATAAAATACATGAGCAAACCAATAAAATTCAAAATCTTAGCAATGATGAATTAAGGGCAAAAACTACAGCTTTTAAAAAGCAAATTCAAGATTACATTGCAAAAGAAGAGCAACAAATAGCCGACTTAAAAACAAAGGCAGAAGCTGCAAGTGCTCAAGAACTATCGGAACAAGAGAAATTATACGAAGAAATTGAGGTGCTGGGAAAAACAGTAAAAACTAGAATTCAAGAAGTATTGGATCTTATTTTACCGGAAGCTTTTGCGGTAATGAAAGAAACTGCAAAACGTTTTACGCAAAATAAAACCATTGAAGTTCAGGCTTCTGAAATGGATAAAAATTTAGCAGCAACAAAACAAAGTATTATCATTGAAGGCGAAAAAGCCATTTATAGCAATAGTTGGATGGCAGGTGGTAACATGATTACCTGGGATATGATTCACTATGATGTACAATTAATTGGAGGTATTGTTTTGCATCAGGGAAAAATTTCTGAAATGAGTACAGGTGAAGGAAAAACTTTGGTTGCTACCTTGCCTATTTATTTAAATGCACTTGCCGGAAAAGGAGTTCACGTTGTAACGGTAAACAATTACCTCTCAAAGCGTGACTCAGAATGGATGGGTACTTTGTTTGAATTTCATGGATTAACGATTGATTGTATTGATAAACATGAACCCCATTCAGATGGAAGAAAAAAAGCCTATCTCTCCGATATAACGTATGGCACCAATAATGAATTTGGCTTTGACTATTTGCGCGACAATATGGCACGTTCTCCAGAGGAAGTGGTACAGCGTCCGCATAACTATGCCATTGTTGATGAGGTTGACTCTGTTTTAATTGACGATGCCCGTACACCCTTAATTATTTCTGGCCCTACCGGAAAAACAGATGATGCAAAGCTTTTTCAGGAAATGAAACCTAAAGTAGAAAAGTTAATTGCAGCTCAAAGAAATTATTTGAATTTGGCTATTGCCGATGCTAAAAAATATCTTGCACAAATAAGTACCGCTAATGGTTCGCTTCCTAAAAAAGAAAAAGAAAAATTAGAAGAAAATGCAGGCATGGCGCTTTTAAGATGTTATAGGGGTTTGCCTAAAAATAAAGCCCTTATCAAACTTTTAAGTGAAGATGGTGTAAGAACACGTTTACAGCAAACGGAAAATTTTTACATGCAAGATCAAAATAAAGAAATGCATAAAGTAGATGCCGAATTGTATTTTGTAATTGACGAAAAAAACAATGCCATTGAATTAACTGAAAAAGGAATTGAATTACTTACCACAGCTACTGAAGAGCATAACTTTTTTATTTTACCAGATATTGGAGGACAAGTAAATGAGCTGGAAAAATCTAATTTATCTCCTGCAGATAAATTAGCCAAAAAAGAGGAAATTACTAGAGAATACACTATTAAATCGGAACGTTTACATACCATGCATCAACTTTTAAAAGCCTATACGCTTTTTGAAAAAGATGTTGAATATGTGGTGATGGATAATAAAGTTAAAATTGTAGATGAACAAACGGGGCGTATACTTGATGGTCGTAGGTATTCTGATGGATTGCACCAGGCAATTGAAACAAAAGAAAATGCCAAAGTAGAAGCCGCTACTCAAACTTTTGCAACCATTACTTTGCAAAATTACTTTAGAATGTATAACAAACTTGCCGGTATGACGGGTACTGCAGAAACCGAAGCAGGTGAGTTTTGGCAAATATATAAATTGGATGTTGTTACCATTCCAACCAATAGGCAGGCAGTTAGAAAAGATATGGAAGACTTGGTATATAAAACCAAGCGTGAAAAATACAATGCCGTTATTGAAGAAATAGTAAAACTAACAAAAGAAGGAAGGCCGGTTTTAGTGGGAACAACTTCTGTAGAAATTTCTGAGTTATTAAGCCGCACACTAAGTATTAGAAAAATACCTCATAATGTATTGAATGCAAAATTGCATCAAAAGGAAGCGGATATAGTTGCAACAGCAGGTATGGCCGGTAATGTAACCATTGCAACCAATATGGCCGGTCGTGGTACAGATATTAAACTGGGGCCGGGTGTTAAAGAAGCCGGTGGTTTAGCTATTATTGGTACTGAACGTCATGAATCTCGTAGGGTTGATAGGCAGTTGCGCGGTCGTGCAGGTCGTCAAGGAGATCCTGGAACTTCTCAGTTTTTTGTTTCGCTAGAAGATAATCTAATGCGTTTGTTTGGTTCCGAAAGAATTGCCAAGCTAATGGATCAAATGGGCTTGAAAGAAGGTGAAGTAATTCAACATTCAATGGTAACAAAATCGATTGAGCGTGCGCAGAAAAAAGTAGAAGAAAACAATTTTGGTATTCGTAAACGTTTGCTTGAGTATGACGATGTAATGAGCAAACAAAGAGAGCGTATTTACTCCATCAGAAAAAATGCTTTGTATGGCGATAAATTAAGTGTTGATATTGCCAACATGGTATTCAATACTTGTGATAATGTTGTGGCAACACATAAAGATCAAAACGATTTTGAAGGATTTAAGTTAGATGCATTAGGTGTATTTTTAATTGACGAACCTCCATTTACTGAAAAAGATTTTCTAGAAAATAAACATGAAGAACTGGGAGATCAATTGTATCACAAAGCTACTGAAACTTATAAATTAAAAACAGAGTTAATTGGACAAAGAGCTTTTCCTGTAATTAAAAATGTGTACGAAAACCAAGGCCAAACGTATAAAAATATTTTAGTGCCTATTACCGATGGCCGTATTGTGATGCAGGTTGCCTGCAATCTTGAAAAAGCATACCAATCTAATGGAAAAGAAGTAGTGCGCTCAGCAGAAAAAGGTATTGTGCTCAATAAAATTGACATGGCCTGGAAAGAGCATTTACGCGAAATGGACGATTTGAAACAAAGTGTACAAAATGCAGTGTACGAACAAAAAGATCCATTGGTAATTTATAAGAAAGAAGCTTTTGAAATGTTTCAAAGACTTATTGACGAACTCAATCGTGATATTGTGAGCTTTTTATTTAAAGCCAATTTACCGGTTAATCCGCCACAAAAAGTTGAAGAAGCAAAAGTTCAAAAAAATGTGGATTTAGAAAATGCGCAAACCAATCGTACAGAAACGCCAACCTTTAACAATCCGCAAAACACACAATATTCAACCAATAACAATCAACCAAAAGTGCAACAAGTAGTTCGTGATGCACCAAAAATTGGGCGTAACGATGCTTGCCCATGCGGTAGTGGTAAAAAATACAAGCAGTGCCATGGAAAAGATTTGGTGTAATTATCAATATTAGCCCACATTAATTTTATCTTTTAAAAACCAATTCCTTTAAGAGAAACTAATTCATAAGAACGTATTAGCGCTAATAAAGAAATCCAAACAACCATAACGGAATTTTATTTCCTAAGCCAATTTCAATGTCATCGGCTGCAACATAGGCATTTTTCAACCCTTTAATTTGTTCAAATGATTTACTTTTGCCGCCTATTTCAAAATGTAAATTCCGGTCAACCTCAAAATCCCCCTTCTCGGTATAATTAATTTTATGATTCACACTAAGCTGATTAATAAAAAACACTTCCCGTAATGTTCCTTTTTGAGGGATTTGTTCATTGCTAATAGCATAAAATAAATTAGAATTTTGAAGAAATATTTTTTCAGGTTTATTCATAAAATTATGTCCCTGTGCATTACTGGTTAACGAATAAATAATTTTAGCTAATTCAAGATAATGCAAGTATAGCAGCAAAGTAGGTCTTGTTGTTCCAATTTCATTACTGAGTTTGGTAATATTGGGTTTAAAAGGAACGCTTTGGCTAATAACATAGAGCAATTTTTTTATTTTATGAATAGCGCTGTAATCGATTTTTTGTGCATTAGGAAGATCTGTTTCTAATACTAAATTTATGGTATTGGCCAGTTTTGAATGAAAAACCTCTATCCCCTCTATAAAAAACGGATAATACCCATATTGCAAATACTCATTAAATATTTTAATTGGCTTTATTTTATTAATAATTGACAAGCTAAGTTCCTTGTGATTTTTTAATACTTCACTCAGCCGAAGAACTGAAAAATCAATATTATGAGATAGCTTAATAAATTCTCTCAAGGACAATCCCTCTAAGTCATAAGCAACTGCTCTTCTGCTTAAATCGGCATTGCCTTTATATATATCAAGTATAGAAGATGCTGTAAAAACTATTTGCAGTTCAGAGTAATGATCATATAGATTTTTTAATTCCGTTGACCAGTTATTATACTTATGAACTTCATCAATAAACAAATATTTGCCACCTCGCTTAACAAACGCATCTGCCACATCCAATAAAGTATTTTTGGAGAAATAAAGATGGTCAAGACTAATATATAAAACAGCATCCTTATTGCGTATGTTTTTTTTGATATGCTGCAACATTAAAGTTGTTTTGCCTACACCCCTGGCACCTTTAATGGCAATAAGCCTTTGTTTCCAATTAATTTTTGACTCGAGATATCTCACAAAGTCAAGTGAAATAGTATTTATCTTTTTATCCGATAACTCGTATAATAAATCCATTTATATTTGTATTTTATATAATACAAATATATGTATAAATTGTATTATATAAAATACATCACAAAATTTACATTTGCTTTTTCTGTTCCAACAAAGCAATAATTTTATCTTTTAAAACCAAACCTTTTTAAGGGCAGCCATTTCAATTTGTAAAACTTGTAATTGCATTTGTATATCTGAGCTTGTATTGGGGCTTGGCGGTTTATATTTTTTATTCCTGTAAGGAATAAGAGGCTCGCTTAGTTTAGAATTTCCAGAAGTATTAGGTTGGTAGTGTTCAAAAAAAAATTACATCAAGTGCGGTGCTTAGTTTTTGCAGAAGAACCGTATCAATACTTAGGCGCCTGAAAATACCATACAAATTTTCTCTCGAAGTATTAATGCGCCCGGCTAATTCGCTCACCTTCATACCCCATTTTTTTTGCTTTGTTTTATTAGTTTCATGATTTCTTCTAATGAATAGAAATAGATTTATATTTTTGTATCTGAGAATAAATACATAAATTATTGTACAATGGGTAAGTTGTTAATTTTAGCTCGGTATATTTTCTTAATTTATGCTACTGATATCCATGAAAAAAGAAAACACATACATATAACGTATGCTCATATAGAAAATGAATACAATTGTAACAACTCCCAATATTAAAAATATAGAGTTTATCAACTCTAGTATTATGTTTGTGCATTTAGATAACGAAAGGACATTTATTGTCCCCCTTAATAAATTTCCGGCTATTGAAAAACTTTCTGTAGAGCAAAAAAAGGATTTTGAAATTATGGATGGGCATCACCTTTCTTTTTTAGCTATCGATGAGGTATATAGCTTACATGAGCTTATTGGCATATAAGCCCCCTTCTTGTAAGAAACAAAGTCCTACTCAACTAGCAGATATTGGAGTTTATATAAGTTAAGTAACATGTCGATAAATATTTTTTTCTTATGCCCTCGCCCTACCACCCGAAACAAGTTCGGGACAGGCTCTCTCCCAAAGGAGAGGGTAAGTTTGGAATTTTTAATAATCTCTTAACTTATATAATCTCTATTATAATCTCATTTAATTTCTGTGTTCATTATAAAAATCTGCCTCATCAGCGTTCTATGCTTTCGAAATTTTCTGCTCCAACAAAGCAATAATTTTATCTTTTAAAACCAACTCTTTCTTTAGAGCAGCCATTTCATTTTGTAAAACTTGTAATTGCATTTGTATATCTGAGCCGGTATTAGCACTAGAAGTTTTAGATTTTTTGCTTTTATACGGGATAAGCGGCTCGCTCAGTTTAGAATTTTCAGAAGTATTAGGTTGGTAGTGTTCAAAAAAGTTAACATCAAGGGCAGTACTTAGTTTTTGCAGAAGAACCGTATCAATACTTTGGCGCCTAAAAACACCATACATATTATCTCTCGAAGTATTAATGCGCCTGGCTAATTCACTCCTGTTTATCTCTCTTTCTTTAATATTTTGCTTGATCTACTGTCGTAATGAAACCTCTGCCAAACATCTAATATTATTCGGAAAAACAAATGAAATTTTGTAATTTTACCCCGTGAAAAAGCCCAAACACCACTTACTCGATTTTGAAGTTGATGCCCTTCAATTACAAATACTATTTCTGGCGATAGTTTTCCAACAGAAGTTTCTTTATTAGTGAAAGAAGATTTACAGCAAATTCAAAAAAATAAGGACTGGAATTTTAATTGGCGGCAAGAATTAAACCTAAATGACCGAGATGTTTATAAATTAAGTATTGTCAATAATTCTAAAATAATACAAGGTGCAATAAGTTTAACGGTAAACTTAGATCATGTATTTGTACATCTTCTTGAAAATGCACCTTTCAATCGTGGAAAAGATAAGTTATATGAAGGCGTTCCAGGAAATCTTGTTGCATTTGCCTGTAAGCTTTCATTTCAAAGAGGTGGAAACGGTTTTGTTTCATTTCAATCTAAAACAAAGCTGATAGACTACTATATAAATAAACTTGGAGCATATCATTTTGGCAACCACTTAATGGTTATTGAAACAATTGCTGCGCAAAAACTCGTTGACAAATATTTAAAAATTTAGCGTCTATGAAATAGCCATGCACCAAACCAGTGAACAAATACTGATGAAGATAGCATGGCATATTCCATATGACTTATAAAAAAAATTATCTACATATGAAAATTTCAAAAAAAAAGTCTGAAGAATTAGATATTGACTTTATTCAAAGTAAGCCATTAACAGAGCAAGAAAAAAAAGATTTGAGTGCATTTATTAAAATGCTTAAATCTAAAAAGAAAGGGAAAGAAAGACCGCTCTCTCCTAAAAAAACAAAAACTACTCGACTTACAGCATAATATAATCTCATTTAATTTCTGTGTTCATCATAAAAATCTGCCTCATCAGCGTTCTATGCTTTCGAAATTTTCTGCTCCAACAAAGCAATAATTTTATCTTTTAAAACCAACTCTTTCTTTAGAGCAGCCATTTCATTTTGTAAAATTTGTAATTGCATTTGTATATCTGAGCTTGTATTGGGGCTTGGCGGTTTATATTTTTTATTTCTGTAAGGAATAAGAGGCTCGCTTAGTTTAGAATTTTCAGAAGCATTAGGTTGGTAGTGTTCAAAAATTATGGTGGAATGAACGGATAGCATATTTGATATTATTACATCACATATTAGTAATATATCATTCACGTAATTGTAACTATTTTATTTCTTTTGCGTATAAGGGTAATATTATTTCACTATAACATAAACGTATATGGAAAAGAAAACATACGGATTACCAGCCCTCATTTCATTTTTTATTCCAGGACTTGGACAAATAATTAAGGGGGATTTTCTTAAAGGCTTTTTAATTTGGTTAGTAGGAGGAACAGCCATGTTTCTTTTCAGCATAACAATCATACTTATTCCATTTGCATTTATTATTTGGGCATGGAATATTTATGATGCTTATAATTCTAATCAAGGAGGGCTCAGTATTGCCGATAATAACAGCAGTAAAACTGCAAAGCATCAGCCTGAAACTGAGATACAAAGCAATGATCAAATAACTGATATTGACAATACAGATTTTTTAAAAAAATATGGGGTGCAATTTGAGGAATAGAATGCGTCTCATTTTCAAATTTTATGAATCGAAACTTGTAAACCTATATTATTATGATAACCGACCAGGCATATAATAAAGAGGGCATTTTTAATCAAACACAATACCCAAGCAATATGGAAAAGAAAACACACGGATTACCGGCATTACTTTCTTTCTTTTTACCGGGATTTGGCCAATTAATAAAAGGCCATGTTATAAAAGCGATATGTATTTGGATTATAGGAGGCATTGTTTCCTTTCTCCTTTTCTGGACCATCATTGTTCCCTTCTCTATTTGGGCTTGGAATGTTTATGATGCGTATAATTCGAATTAAAAATTTAGTAATGAACGATGAACATTAACAAACAATTAAAATAAATCACTATGCACCCTAAACAAATTATTTTCATTGGCTTTATTGCCGCAATTGCTTTTAGTGGATGTAAAAATACCAAACCACTTGCAAAAACAACTGGAGCGCAGGAAATAACTGTCCCTTTTTCTGAAAGTAAATATAAATCGGATAAAGATTTTTTCAGAGCCAAACAAATGGGGAAAAGTCCTGATTTGGCTACATCTAAAAAAATTGCTTTGCAAAATGCAAAAGCAGAATTAGCAGGCAATATAAAAGCGATGGTTAAAAAAGTTACTGATCAATATACAAATCAGCGAACGGTTGGTGACAAACAAGAATTTGAAAATAAGTTTGAGGAATTATCAAGAGAAGTAGTTGATCAAACTCTTACGGATGTTAGAATTATTGATGAGAAAATTTTTAAGGAACAGGATGGCGGCTATTCTTATTGGACAGCCATTGAAGTTTCGAAGCAATCTATATTGGATGGCGTAAGTGATAAAATTTCAAAAAACGAAAAATTACAGTTAGACTATGATAAAAAGAAATTTGAAGATGTTTTTAACAGCGAAATGGATAAAATGTCGAAAGAGCAATAATTGGTTTTTCTGTTTTTTATTTCTGTTTACCGCAGGTAATTTATTGGCTCAAAAAACAACACAGGTTAAGGATGTTACAGGCGCGGCTTACATAGCAGGTGACGTGAGCCCTAATCAAGCGCATGCGCAAGCATTAAATGATGCCAAAACAAATGCATTGAAGGCGGCAGGAATAGGAGAACAAATAAAATCGTATCAGTTGTTGTTTACGAGCCAAGAAAAAAATGATTATTCGCAGTTTTTTAGCTCCGATATTCAATCAGAAATTCAAGGTTCGGTTCAATCGTACGAAATAAAAAGTGAAAGAATCTATTGCAAGAGCGAATTTGAAATTGTGAGCGAAATAACAATTGATGCCTCTGTAATAAAATATGATTCGAAACCGGATATAAGTTTTGATGCAAATATTGAAGGTATAAAAAGCGTATACAATAATGATGACAAATTAAATTTTTCATTACGAGCTACGCAAAACGCTTACTTAACCATATTTAATATTACAGATAAAGATGCTTTTATGCTATATCCCAATACTTACGAAAAACAAATAATGGTAAAAGCATTAGACATGTACAATTTCCCACTTGCAAAAATTGATTATACCCTACATACTGATATGAAGCAACAAGAAACAAACCGTTTGATTTTTGTTTTTACAAAAACAGCTATACCGTTTATAAAAATGGATAAAGACCAAGTTACAACACATGAAAATATTTTTAGCTGGATTTATTCCATAATGCCCGATCAACGAAAAGTAGAGTATTTAACATTAACAATTCAAAAATAAAAATGGAAAGAAAAGATAGTATTTTATATAGGGCTACTAAGGAGAATGAAGATAGCATCAGTGAGCTATTGTGTAATCTGATGCGGGAAAAATATGTCAGAGACATTTTTTTAATCCATTTAGGTATTCCTCAAGAAATAGTGAAGGATATTAAATTTGATGATATAAGTTCACAGGTTGATTTAAAAGAAAACGGAAAGCCAGACATCTGCCTTGAAAATAAAGATGCCTTAATATACATTGAGAATAAAATAGGAAGAGATACCCAATTACAGGCCAATCAAATTTATTCTTATCCCAATACATTAAAATCATCAAACAAAAAACATTATCAAATGATTTACCTTATTCCAAAAGGGTATAAGCATTTGGCTGAAATTGATACTGTTTGTAAAGGCAATGGATTTTGCAAAAAAATATTTTGGGATGACTTTTTAATCAATGTATCAAAACATGAAATTGCTGAGAGCAACCTTGTCTTTAGAGATTGTTTTCGCTTTTTAGAAAACAAATTATTGTCAAAAAGCATATCAATAAAATTTAAACCGGAGGAGATAGTCATTATGTATAACGCAAAAGATTTAAAAACGGCAAACAACTTCTTTATTAAGTTAAAGCAAGTAATCGACAAGGCTGATAAAATAATTGTTGAAGAACTAAACAAAGAAAGCAAAGATTTTTCCCATGGAAATTGGTGTTTTGACGAAGGAAATGAAAATGAGAAAGGGAAGTGTTTGAATTATAAAGGGAAACAAGAAATATTCTATGGTTTGAATTTAAATTTAGTGCCAAAGCACCAGGAATTTCTTTTAAGTGTTGCAATTATATCAAAAAATATAGATTGTAAAAGAATGGAAGATTTGCAGAAAGAAAAAGAAATATTTCAAGATAATGAGTGTGAGTGGACTTACATAAAAATGGATAAGTATAATCTTACTGATGATGAAAGTGGAGAAGCTTTTGCAAAGAATGTAGTCGAGATAATTAAATCACTTTTATTGTAAAATAAATTGCCGATGTTAAATAATTCAAAAATAACACACAATGAAAACTAAGAAAAAAGGAACACATGGCGAATTAGAACAAACTTTTGAGGAGCTTGATTTACAAGGTCAATCAAGAGTGATAAATGCTCAAATTCAAATACTCATAAAATCTATTAGGGCAAATTTGAGAACCCCTAATTCTATTTCTATTACAGAAAAAGACAGAAGGAAATTGTTGCGTATTAAACAACTACAGAGCGGGATAATAAAGATTATTCAAATATAATTTCTTGTGAAATGAAAATAAACATAATCATTTTATTACTTTCTTTTCATACGGCATGCGCTCTCGCCCAAGATAGTGCAACTAAAGAAATTAAAGATAAGATTGCTACTGAATTTAATAAGTGGCTTGAAAAATCTGAATTTGAAACCAATGCAGAATACGAAACCAGAATAAAAAATGAAGCGGATGAAACATTAAAATCTATAACAAATAAAGTAGTCTTATCATTAAAACCTAATGAGTATCCCGAAAGGTTGTGGGGAAAACTCGGTGCTTATGATGCGGAAAATGAAACGTTTTTAATTGATCTATATTCTAAATCATCTGGTAGCTTTGGCGTTCTTGACAAATTTATAAAAGGGGATACGATATTAGTAAAAGTTTCAAGAAAAATAGCTGCTGACCTTTCTAAAAAACTTAATGAAAAGGGAGAATTTGGCAATGAGCCTTGTAAGTATAGCGTTACAATTATCCCAAATAAATTTACAATTATTAATGACAAATGGACATTGACAGATGCTGTACTAATTTTCTTTACTGGCTGCGATGGTGATGTTACAGGAAAAAGTTGTTCTATTAATACTTATCCAGAATCTTTTGTTGTAACACAAGAAAAAAATAGTGAGGTTTATGGTACATGCCCTTACAATTCAGGATATGGTGAACTTACCGGTAAATTTAAAATAAAAGATTTAAAAACTATTCCAAAAGGGGATGCATTGCCATCAGATAATTTTTTCTATTACAAATGGAATATCTCTGATCAATCTAATTACAACCCCTCAAGCCAAACACCTATCTCTTTTAGTCTCGAAGATTTAAATATTAGCTTGCCAACTATAAGCACAAATACCCAAACAGCAAGTGCTGCAAAACCACAAGTTCAGGATTTGGATATGAGTGCTATTAAAACCACCAATCAAAATCCCAATGCTTTTGCAGTTGTTATTGGTAATTCAGATTACCAATCCACTAAAAAAGTTTCTTTTGCAATAAATGATGCTAAATCAATTAAGCAATATTTAATAAATGTGTTGGGCTATAGCGAAGGAAATATTTTTTACTTAGAAAATGCAACCAAAAGTAATTTTGAAACTTATTTTGGAACAAAAGAAAATCCGGAAGGAAAATTATACAACAACATTAAGCAAGGCATTTCAGATGTATTTATTTACTATGCCGGTCATGGTGCTCCCGGATTAAAAGACAACAAAGGTTATTTTGTTCCTGTTGATTGCGATCCTCAATATGTTGAGCAGGGAGGCTATTCTTTGGATTTGTTTTATAATAATATTGCCAAGCTTCATGCTAAAAGTATTTCTGTGGTAACAGATGCTTGCTTTTCAGGAGCAGAAATTTTTAAGAATATTAGTCCAATTATTATAACGGTTTCAAATCCTATTGCAGTTGCCGATAATTGTATTGTGCTAGCTTCTAGCACCGGCTCACAAGTTTCTTCTTGGTACAACGATAAACAACATGGTATGTTCACCTACTTTTTTCTAAAATCAATGCAGGATAAAGATAAGAGCGATGAGAACCATGATGGCAAATTAACCTACAATGAAATTTTTAAATATGTTTCTGACAAAACAGAAGGAGTTCCATATTACGCACGCAGTATTCAAGGAGTAGACCAAACACCAACAATACAAGGAAGCGGGGGTGATAATGTGTTTGTTGAATATAGGTAGTGGTTACAAAATGAAAAGTAGAGTATATGGGAGTAATAATTTAAAAATAACCATTAATCACAAAACAGATGAAAAAAGTTAAAGATGTTTACAATTATTATTTCAATGAACTTGGCTTGAAATCTATTTCACGGGATTATGATATTGTAATGGAAATCACGAACAATGTGTTATCCTCAGAAGATGAATATATGCTAATGAAAATGAACAGTAATATAGATTTATTGATTAACACTATTATTTTCATGGATGGTATTGAAAAAGGAGATGAGAAATATTATTCAATTGATGGACTTGTAATTCGTTCGATTCATGAAACTATTCTGACAAAAATTTATTCTTTAGTCAATGTCGGGGTATGGTTCTTCAACAAGCACACGAATAACAACATAAAAGACATAGAGGAAATTACAAAATATCTTGAAAAAAAATACAAGCTAAGCAAAGAGGATAAACAATCTTTATCACCTATATGGTACCAAACTGTAAATCTTATATTAGACTGTGTACTAAATAACAAAGGGAGCTTTAAAGTTTTTGGTGGCTTTAAGAGTGAATTACAATTTCAAGTTACCGACAAAGATGGGAATTATTTGCTGCTATCAAATTTGCCGATTGCTGAAAACAATCCATTGATTAATTCTAAGTTATATTTCTCTCTAATTCTTTTAGATCTATTTAGATTTCTTGAGCTAACTTTAAAATATAGTTGCATAGATAATTATCAAATAAGAAATTATGATTATAGTGTAGAAGAATTCCGAAAAAAGAATAAATCACGAAACGATAGAATTAACTATGAAAATATTGATGGCATAAAGAAAGTCTACTTAGAATTATTTGAATAATCTATATGAGTTACTCCGAAGATTAAAATTATTATGAACTATAAATAAACAATAAAAACTATGAAAACAATCAATCTTTTCTTTGAGAAACAAAACAAACAATCTTACAAATGAAAACAAAACTTACTATTTTATTTTCGTTATTGATTTCATTTTACAGCTATTCACAAGACCCTGCTTTAAAAATATACGATGTTGATTTTGTTGCACAAGAAACTAGTATTATTGTTACATATAGTTTATACGATGCTTCCATTAATAGTAGCTGCGAAGCAAGGGTTACTGTATTTGATGAAAGTAATACAAAAATAGTGACCGTTATGGTTGGGCTATTTGAACAAGGCACTGTGCAATTTGCAAGAAGGTATTACAAAAAAAAAATTAATTTATTAGAATCTGAATTAGCCAACATTAAGGGCATGATTAAAATTAGAGTTGAAACATCTGACGAGACATCTTGCGCGTATTATCACGCATCTGCCGAGAGTGTTTTTAAGCCAATTAATAATTTAAAAAGTGAAAGTGAAGTAGCCAAAAGCTATTCACCGCAAAATGAAGAAAATTATATTAAATCTTTTTCAGGGCATTCCAGTTCTGTTTATTCTGTAGTGTTTAGCCTAGATGGTAAATATATTGCGAGCGCTAGTGCTGACAATACAATGAAACTATGGGATGTTTCATCAGGGCAATGTGTCCGTACTTTTTCAGAGCATTCCTATTCTGTTTTTTCTGTAGCATTTAGTCCTAATGGAAAATATATTGCAAGTGCTAGTAATGATAAAACAATAAAACTATGGAATGTTTCTTCAGGAACATGTGTTGGTACTTTTTCTGGGCATTCTGATGGCGTTAATTCTGTAGCATTTAGTCCTGATGGAAAATATATTGCCAGTGGTAGTTATGATAAAACAATAAAACTTTGGAATGTTTCTTCGGGAACATGTGTTAGTACTTTTTCAGGGCATTCCGCTGGTGTTAATTCTGTAGCATTTAGTCCTGATGGAACATATATTGCAAGTGGTAGTGGTGATTACACAATAAAACTTTGGAATATTTCTTCAGGAACATGTGTCAGTACTTTTTCAGGGTATTCTAGTTGTATTAATTCTGTTGCATTTAGTGCTGATGGAAAATATATTGCAAGTGCTAGTAATGATAACACAATAAAACTATTGGAAGTTTCCTCAGGAACATGCATCAATATATTTTCAGGACATTCCGAGTATGTATATTCTGTTGCATTTAGTTCTGATGGAAAATATATCGCAAGTGCTAGTAATGATAAAACAATAAAACTATGGAATGTTTCCTCTGGGACATGTGACGGTACTTTTTCAGGGCATTCCAGTGGTGTTAATTCTGTAGCATTTAGTCCTGATGGAAAATATATTGCAAGTGGCAGTAATGATTTCTCAACAAAACTATGGGATGTAAACAAATTCAACATACTGGGAGCCATTGCCCCTCCCAAACCTACAGCACCAGCTAACCTAATGGTATCAACTATTACTTTTAGCGATAGCCTTGGAAATAATAACCAACTATTAGATGCAAATGAAAATGCAGAAATAGAATTTACTTTATCAAATAAAGGCAAGGGCGATGCATATAATCTTGTAGTTGAAATACACGATTTGGAAATGATTGAAGGGGTTCAATATTCAAGTACACAATCGTGTGAGAATTTAGCAGCAGGTGCAGAAAGAATTATAAAAATCCCTATTTCAGGAACAATGAAATTAGAATCTGGCAAAACACATTTTAAAATTGAAATAAAAGAAGGGAATGGTTTTAATGCCGACCCTTTTGAAATTTCTTTTAATACTCAAGAATTTAAACATCCAACTATTGCTTTAGCCGACTATAAATTTACCACTGATGAAGAAGGTAAAATAAAATTGGGAAGTACCGTTTCTTTAAATATAGTAGTGCAGAACAAAGGACAAGGCGATGCTTCAGATGTTACTATTAATTTTGTAAATCCTACAGATGTTTTTCCTGCAAATGAAACAAGTTTTAATATCAACAAATTAAAACCAAACGAAAGTCGAAATATTAATTATGAATTTTTTGCCAACAAAAGATATTCAGGTACTGAGATACCTATACAAGTTGTTATTTCTGAAAGCTATCAAAAATATGGTGAAAGCAAAACGCTTACAGTATCATTAGAACAAACTTTATCTAAAACCCAACAAATAGCTATAAATGCACAATATGAAAAACCAATTACAATTGATAATATTTCATTAACATCTGACGTAGATAAAAACATTCCAGTTAATGGTATTAATGATGAAAATAAATTTGCTTTAATTATCGGCAATGAAGATTATTCGAGCTTTCAACAAAACATTACAAGCGAAATGAATGTTGAATTTGCAAGTAATGATGCTATGGTTTTTAAAGAATATTGTATAAAAACATTTGGCGTTCCGGAAAACAATATCACTTTATTATTGAATGCCACCGCAGGTAAAATGTACCAAGCAATAGATAAAATAAATAAGTTAATTCAAGCCACCAATGGAAAAGCAGATGTGATTGTTTATTATGCCGGACATGGACTTCCTGATGAAAAAACAAAAGAGCCCTACTTAATTCCGGTTGATGTAAGTGGCAGCAATATTTCATCTGCAATAAAACTTTCCTTTTTATATGAAAAACTTACTGAGTTTTCTTCGCAAAAAGTAACGGTTTTTCTTGACGCTTGTTTTAGCGGTGGTGGACGCGAGGCAGGTTTATTAGCAGCAAGGAGTATTAAAATAACACCCAAAAGTGATTATTTGAATGGAAACATTGTTGTTTTTACAGCAAGTTCAGGAGAAGAATCTTCATTACCCTGGAAAGATAAACAACATGGCATGTTTACTTATTTTCTTTTAAAAGAATTTCAAGATACTAAAGGAGATGTTTCGTTTTCAGACTTGGGCACTTTTTTAAAAGATAAGGTGGGGCTTGAATCTGTGAGAGCAAATAGCAAACAACAAAGCCCACAAGTTCTTTTCAGCCCTGAAAATGTTGATAGCTGGGAGAAATGGAAGTTGAAATAACAAAAATATTTATAAAACGTATTTTTAGTTGGTGCCGGAGTAGCTTCGGCAATATGGTTATATGATGTAATATACGTTGCTCACAAAGGAGTGAAAAATAAAAGAGAAGCAAAAGATTATAAAAAACAAATTGGTTTAACCTATAATCCTGCAATACATTCATTAGGATTATCGTGTTCAATAAATATTGAGTGATGAGAAAATTTCATTCCTATTAATGTTTGAAATAAATGAAATGTTGTGTTTGCATTTAAAATTTACCAATCCCTTTAGGGATTTTATATTTATAGAAAAAGTACAAGCCTATTTTTTTTCATTATCCCTTTAGGGATAACACCTTAAAACCTCTTTTGAAAATAAAGCTATCGTTAATATAGCCTACCTAAAGGCAGGTTTGAAATTGCATTCTTATTTTTTCTATAACTATTTTGAGCCTAAAGGCTCTTTTTTGTTCTGAATAAAACAAAATGATTTTCGAGTTCAGCGGCAAAAGCAGCAAAAGCAGCTTCAAATTATAAAAAACAAATTGGTTTAACCTATAATCCTTCAATACATTCATTGGGTCTATCGTGTTCAATAAATATTGAGTGATGAGAAAAATTCATTCCTATTAATGTTTGAAATAAATGAAATGTTGTGTTTGCATTTAAAATTTACCAATCCCTTTAGGGATTTTATATTTATAGAAAAAGTACAAGCCTATTTTTTTTCATTATCCCTT
>JAHEXY010000007.1:0-159779 GCA_023251875.1 Bacteroidota bacterium | reverse complement strand
TTCATTCCTATTAATGTTTGAAATAAATGAAATGTTGTGTTTGCATTTAAAATTTACCAATCCCTTTAGGGATTTTATATTTATAGAAAAAGTACAAGCCTATTTTTTTTCATTATCCCTTTAGGGATAACACCTTAAAACCTCTTTTGAAAATAAAGCTATCGTTAATATAGCCTACCTAAAGGCAGGTTTGAAATTGCATTCTTATTTTTTCTATAACTATTTTGAGCCTAAAGGCTCTTTTTTGTTCTGAATAAAACAAAATGATTTTCGAGTTCAGCGGCAAAAGCAGCAAAAGCAGCTTCAAATTATAAAAAACAAATTGGTTTAACCTATAATTCTGCAATACATTCTTTAGGTCTATCGTGCTCAATAAATATTGAGTGACAGGAACTTTTTACACTTATTTTTCTATAAATATTCCGAGACTAAAGGCTTAATTTGTATCGTTTTTACATATACATTAAGATGCATCTTTAATTGAAATAAGCCCTACATTTCTAATTATTATTAGTTTATATTATTTATGTAAATGATAAATAAATATTATTGATTTAGTAAATTATATTTATTATATTTATGCATGTATTTATGGAACAATTTTACAAAAAGGGAGGAAAGGGTTGCTATTATAGCCTTGCCTGTGCGTGAAATAAAGTTGATTAACAAAAGTGGAAGGTTTGATTTTGATTGGGAATTAGAAAAGGAGAAAGACATTTATAAAATTCAGATAGAAGAAACTAAATTAGTGGTGGGGCTTATTGCCTTAACAGATATCCCAAAGGAATTACGGATTGAAATCAATACAATAGAATCATCAAAAGAAAACATAGGTTCAAAAAAAATATATGACGGAATTGCCGGTTCTCTTATTGCATTTGCCTGTAAATTGGCTTTTATGAGAGGCTATTATGGCTTTGTTTCCCTAATACCCAAAACAAACTTAATAAAACATTATAAAGAAATATATGGATTTGAGCAAGAAGGTAAACATCTATATTTGCATCTAGCCAATTCTGAAAAGTTAATTAGAAAATATCTAAATCAAAATGAAAAAAACAAATAAATATTCTGAAAAAGAATTAGCCGAAGCATTTATTTTCCCGCGTAATGCATCTGCTAAAGAAAAGGCATTGGCAGATAAAGATATTGCTATGGTTCGTATGAACTTGATTAGAAACATGAGTGATGAACAAAAATTATATGGAGATATTTTGCAATTAAAATATAAACTAGATGAATATGTTAGTAGTTCGGCATATAGCCACAAATATACTTTTGGTTTTTTTCTCGCAGAATATTTGCGTTTACTAAACAAAAAAAGAAAAGATTTTGCAAAAGAAATTAATTTGCATGAAACCAGATTAAGCAGAATTTTAAATGGCGTTGAGGAACCAAACAGGCAACTTATATATCGGCTTGAATATCATTCATCAAGATTAATTCCTGCTATATCTTGGTGGAAATTAATTGAAAAAGGCATGGAGTATATTTTATTGAATGATGTAAAAACACAAAATAAGGAACATTCAAAAGTGAAAAACAGATTGGTATTTGGTTTTTAATGATAGCCTTGCAATAACTATAAAAAATAAATTGGTTAAACCTATAATCCTTCAATACATTCATTGGGTCAATCGTGTTCAATACATACACCCTACAAAACCAAACCAGCCTCCATTACGCATGCTTACCCTTTGTGCAAATGAACATGCAAACTAGCTAGGGAGTGTTTTTTAATTCTTTTTTTTGTTTTTCCAATTCTGCTTCCTTTTCAGTTATTATTCTGTTCATTTCAGCTATTGATGGCTTAATTGCCTCTGTTTTCATATTATTAAATATATCTAATGTGCGTTTATACGTTTCAATTTGTGAAGTCAACCCCTCAATACTATTTTCTAAGTGCTGTTTCCTGCCCTCAATTTGATTTAATGCAAAATCCAAATTATTTTCAGATAACTCCAAGCCGAGAGGTGCATCTAATTGATCCAGGAATTTAAGAAACTCGGGCATTTCTGTAACTGCATCTTCCGGATATTCGATATAATGCGGCTCTTCCGAAACTATTGGCGGAACTAGGGTTTCTATAGGGACTAATCTTTTTCTTTTTTCTCTAAACGCATTCATTTGAAGGCTTCGTTTGTTAAGGAACCTACCAGATTCTATATCCGTTTTAATTTGAACTAATAGATTACTTTCTATAGCATCTTCTAATATGTAACCTGCATTTTTATAAACCAAATACATATCATAAAAGTCTTGATTAGTGTATTCATCGGCATGAAATACCCTTAAATAATCAATCCATTTTAAAGCTATTTTACTTTTATATCCATAGGATGTACCGGGACTGTATTTTTTTCCATCCGGGTCAACCATATTAACTGGGTTATTTCCCATACCTGAATAAGGGGATTCTGATGGAAATTCTGCTGCCAAAGGATCTATAGACAAAGCAAACATAACAGGATCGAATGCATTTAAATTTGATGCATGATTACTATATGTAAGCATATCTCTTTCTAAATCGAGTTTAAAATCCCCTATCGCATATTGGTTGCTATTGGCAGGCACTTCTTCAAATTGGTTATTTGAAAGGGTATAATACTCTTCCCGTTTATCTATCGTTGAAAAAGGTGAAGCGATGGTTTTGTTTTTAACTTCTGTCAATACAATTTCCTGCAATGGCATTTCACGATAACCCAATTTATTTAATGCAAGCAAGTTGTTTTTTAGTTCTTGAGAACCGATAGAATCATTATCCCCATTTCTTAGTACATTTTTTTCTAGAAATTCTGTTTTAAGCAGCATGGCACTTAAGCATAAAGAATCGTACTTCAAAGCCTGTTCTGCACATTTTAAAATAAAAAAATGATCATATTTTTTATTGAAAAGTACCTTATGTTTATATCCTTCTGCCAATTGAACAAAACACAATGCAATGGCTTCTTTTTCATTAAGCCTTCGCATGGCTATGCCACTTTGTACTGCCTGATGCGTGGTATAGGTATAGGTTTTAATGCTTCCGCTGCCTGGAAACGACTGACTTCCCAATTCAATGTTATAATAATTACCGTCAAAACCTTTGTGCTGAATATAGATATGGTTAGGTGCTGTACATAAATAAGCATCCGAGTGTAAACGCTGAGAAAGAATATAATAGAGGGCAGCTAATGAAAAACAATTCCCTTGGTTTTTACATTCATTTCCAGGCCGAATCAGATTTGATACCATAGTTGTTTTCCAATTTATTTTTCCAAATGGGTCGTTATCAGCATATACCATTGGATATTGGATAAAATATGCGCCATTAGTTTGTTTAAACCAGTTTGTATCGGTTATATAGCTATAAATTGCCCAGTTTAATAACAGTTTTACTTTGTCGGTTTCTTGTTCGTTTACTAAGCTTATGCCCGACCAATTTTCGAGGTATTCAAATCCTTTTATTTTTTCTTTATTGGCATTGGCTAATTGTATAATACGATTTGTATGAAAATTTAATGCGTTTTCATATTCAGTGTAATCAAGCTTTCCGTCATAATAGGCATTTTCAATTTCAAATAATTTTTTTTCAAATATCTGTGAAGTGCCAACTTCATTATTTTGGGCATTTAGTTGTACACAGCCTCTAATTAAGAGCAATGTTATAAATAATTTTTTCATACGTTAAAGTAATCTGTTTAATAAATCCATTCTTATATGGTTTAGATTAGCCTACACACACTTACATAAAATCTAGCCAGCTTATGCGAACAACCGGACTAGCAGGGAAAGTACGACACGTCTATATTTAATAATTTTCATTAGAGAAAATTGGCCAAACTTTTAATACTAATAAATCTGATTTTTTAGTGGAAGTCTTCAATTTTTTTTTATTCCCTTTCCCTTCCTTTGGCTTTGATGAATTAACTTTCGAATGATTGTTTTTTTTCGATTTCATGTATACTTTGGTTTATTTTTCGGATTACAAATCCATTTTTATTTGGTTGGGTTTGCAAAACCTAACCAGCACAGCCTTACCTTGTCCAAGATTAGCTTACAAACTATTCTTGTTTCGTAATCTTTTTTATTTCGGCAAGATGCCGATTAATAGTAGACACTAGGCAGAGCCTAGCGTCTGCAGGAGCTGCTTTGCTTCAAGCGAGGGATCATTATTTCATATTTTCAGTTTCCCTTTTAATATCATCTTTAATTTCACCATCTAATTTCTCACTTTTTGCCTTATTTTTATTTAATCTAGATTCAACAGTCGCTTTAAGTTTTTTATCTGTTTCTGAAAGATGTCTTCCTTTATATCCTTCCAAAGCTTGCTGATCAGTTTTGATATCCACATCTACTTTTCGCTTTTCATCAAGTTTTTTAGCAATTTCAGACTCTGCATTTAAGAATGTTGGATACCACCTTACTGTTCCTTCAACCTGATAAAATAAGCCTGCCCCTAAAGCATATTGAAAGTAATATCTTTCTCCATCGTAGGTAAGTAATAAAGAAACTTCTCCTTCATCATCTCCATTCCATTGTTTTGTGAAACCTAAATTTATAGCTAATATTCCTACACTCAATTCTGTTGAAATAGAACCATTAGGGAAGCCTGTTTTTTCCGTCATTGTAAATTCTTTTTTACTTTTATCATATTCATATTTTATATTTAACCATTGAGATTTCAAAAATCCTAGTTCTACTTTTGCACCTTCTATTGCTATTTCAGCTGTTGCTCCAATCGACATCTCAAATTCAAATTCAACATCACCATTATCCAATATAAATTGAGGAATGCTTTCTTGCATTTTCTTTGTAATCCATGATTCTAAATCCCTTCCATCCGGATCCACCATATTAATAGGATCATTACCCATTGCATTATAAGGCGATTCAGAAGGAAATTTCTCAGCCAATGGATCAATTGATAAAGCAAATACAATTGGGTCTATTAAAGAATTGTTTATCGCATATTGATTATCTTTTTTTTGTATTTCGGGAAATTTATTTTGAGATAGGGTGTAGTATTGGAGGAAGCCCTCATTCTCTAGCGATATAGCGCCCTCACCCCCGACCCCTCTCCCAAGGGAGAGGGGAGTTGTGCCTTGAGCATTGGCAAGTAGATTTGATTGCATTTCATGCGGCATTTGGCGGTAACCTAAATTTTTAAGCTGGTTTATTTCGTTTGCTAATTCAGCTGAAACTAAAAATCCGTTTTCATTATTCAAGAATTGATTCTCTAACACTTCTTTTTTTAATAGCATTGCTGTTAAACATAATGAATCATGCTGAAGTGCTAAATCAGCACAGTTTAAAGCAAAGGCCTCACCCCCTGATCTCCAAAAGAGAGGGGTGGCCTTACGCTTAAAACCCTTCGCTAATTGTACTAAACACAATGCCACCGCTTCTTTTTCATTTAGCCTTCGCATGGATACACCATTGATTACTTCTTCATGTGTTGTATAAGTATATGTTTTTATAGTTCCACTTCCGGGAAATGTTTTGGTGGTTAATTCTATATTAAAATAATTACCGTCAAAACCTTTGTGTTGAATAAAAATATGATTGGGGGCTGTAACTAAATAGGCTTGTGTTTGCAAACGCAGAGAAAAAATATAATATAAAGCAGCCAGAGAGAAACAATTTCCTTTATGCGTTTTAAGCAAGGATGTAATTTGAGTTGTTTCCCAATTTTCTTTTCCAAACGGATCAGTAGTTTCGTACACCATTGGATATTGAACAGCATACGTGCCATCTGCTTGTTTATACCAGTTGGTATCGGTTAGGTAGGTAAAGATGGCCCAATTTAAAAGACACTCCTCTCCGGCTCTCCCCGAACCTGTCCTGAGCGAAGTCGAAGGAGGGGAGAGGGGAAGAGCTGTATTTTCAAACTGAATTTGTTTAGGAACTCTATCTTTATTTGCATTGGCTAATTGTAAAATTCGTATGACATGAAAATCTAATTCATTTTTAAATTCTATTTTTGAAAGTTGATTATCATGATACGCATTTTCTATTTCAAAAATGGCATCTTCAAAATTGGAGTTCTCATTTGTTTCAAGCATGGTTTTTATTTTATCAAATGCTTGTAAATAATTTTCAGTATTATTTTCTGCAAATGATACAGAGAAAAAAAATGATAAATAAAGAATAGTAAATAATATTGTTTTCATTATTATTATTTTTTTAAATTTTTGTTCTACATATAAGCTTTTCCAAAGTTTTAAACTTTGGAAAAGCTGTAGAATATTTTTCGGATTACAAATCCGATTTTATAAGGTTTGGATTAGCTTCGCTCAATGCCATCACACAAAATCCAAACCGGCAATGTCGCACATCCAAACCATCAGGAGAAGTTTACTCTTCTTCTTTATTAATCTTTTCGGCTTCTTCACCTGCAGCTTCCCATATTTTTTCTATTCTTTCTTCACGCTCTTTTTTTACCTCCTTCCTTCTTTTATCAATATCTGCGCTCCAGTAATTCATTTGCTCATCAGTAAACATAGCGGCATCTCCCCATTTATCGCGAGTATGTGCTTCTTTATCTAAAACAGCCATTTTTGCTTCATAATCAGCATTTACTCCATTTATCAATGTTTTTGCTGCTCTCATTAAATCTTCCAGTTGTTCCAGTTCCTCATCCATTTTTTCCATTTTTTCACTATACTCCATTTGTCTTTCTTTCTCTAGCTCTTCCATATGTTCTCCATAAATTGAAGTTAATAGGGCAGCAAAAGCGACAGGAGGTGCTACTGATCCGCCAATCAACAGTCCAAGTCCAGCAGCTCCAACACCAGCACCTCTTACATTCGTGCCATGATTTGGCTCGGGGTTTGTCGCTATTTGTACAGCATCAACAACTAATACCCCTACTGCGGCACCAGTTCCAAATTTCATTACAACATGTGACATATGAGCACCATCTGCCTCCAAGATTTCTAAAGCAATATGCGCAGATTCTCCAACCACTTTCATGAAAGTAATAACTGTTTCATTATTTTGTTCTTTTGTTCCCATTCCGGTTGGATCTGTTAAACAAATAGGATTATCATCCATACTTATATAAGGACTTTGATCCAGATATTTCTCCGCTAACGGATCCAAACTCAACCATCTTCCCACTCTGGGATCAAGCAAACGGGCACCAAAGTCATAGCTGTTACCATTTCCTTTTAGTTCATTATCTTTTTCTTTGCCCTGGTAGCCGTAGCGGTAATCACTGCTGCTATAATCACGGCCCGGCATGGCCATACCATAAGGGTAATAATCTGTTGCTGATTGAAGATCTGCAATAGTTGTATTATCATCCGGATTTTTTACATCGCTTACCACAGCTCTTACGTTTCCTAAATGATCGCTTAACTCATAGGATTTTTCACCAAGTGTTCTTGTATATTTATTGTCGCTTGACGTATAGGCATCGTTATCAGAAGAGGAGCTAAGCGCTAAATTAGGTGTTGACATTCCCATTCTACTACCTGCATAAATGGAGGCTTCTTTAAATGTTGTAGTAGCATCAGCTGTTTCTGCATTTGTAGTTTCATACACGCCCATTACATTACCTGTTGCATCACGAACATAATGTGTTATTATTTCATTGCCTTCAGTTGTTACTTTTTTCACTACTCTGTTATTCATGGCATCATAGGTAAATTCAATAACAATATCTGCATCGGCATCTACATCATTATTTTTTTCAACTCGCGATACCAAGCCGGCAGCATTCCAGTTAATATTGGTAATGCCTTCTTTTTCATCTTGCGTAAGCTGTCCATTGAGGTCGTATAAATAATTATCTTCATCTTGATCTTCTAAATCGGTAGTTATGCCAATAGTAGGTTCAAATTCATCAATATGATTTAGTGTATTTAATTTATTGCCATTGGCATCCGTATTATATGTATAGAATAATGTATCCATGTAATTTCCGTTGCCATCAAAGCGCACAAGGCTATCAATATTACCCATGGCATCATAAGCGTATTTTGTTTTATATACTGTTGAAGTATTTGCAAAAATATCAATACCGTTAGGTTGTGCAATTGGATTACCCGTATTATTTACATCAGCCCATTTGTTATTTGCTTCATCATAATAATCGAAAGTGGTTTCAACCAAACGGTACAACTCATCGTATTTACATTTGTAGGCAGTAACCTTATTATCATAAATTGTAAATCCGCCATTGGTACTTGCAGTTCCATTTACAATGCTGGTAATTGTTCCGTTAAATAAGGGACGGTATTGATCCACTTTTTGATAATCTTCAATACCTGTGCTTGATCCTGTAGGATCAGAATTTGTAAATAAATAAGGTGATTGTTGCATTTTACCCGTGCTAAAATATTCAGAACTCGGATCACTGTATTCAGAATTGAAAGCAGAGAACTCATCTAAACCATTTGCATCATTACCATCATTATTTATTCCACGCTTAAAATCTCCATCAAAATAACCTAGTGTATATCCAAATACATCTCTTCCGTATGTACTACCATCGGCACCATCGTGGCCCGGGTCATTTTCAGGATCTAAACTTTGGTGATTTACTGCTTTTAGCCATCCATTTATTGTCCATACGTAATCAAGCCCTTGCACATTATCATTACCAATGGATAAGCGTTTAAGCGGGCCATACGCATAGTATTCATAATGGGCATCAACATCCCAAATAACGCCATCACGAGAAGTTTCAACAGCCTTTATTCTATTATCAGAATCATAGGTATAGCGATGAAAGAATTGATCTTGCATACCTTCGTTGTATTTTACTTCAGTTACTTTTCCGGTAATTAAATCATATTCGTACTTCATGTATTTTGGCGCAAAATTATCTAATACACTTTTTATCCATTTTACATTGCCATGCGAATCGTAGCTGTAAATGGTTCGTATGTTAGTAGAAGTATAGGTATAACTTATCCGATTTAAAATATTTTCTTGTTCGGTAGTTCCGTCTATATATGTTCCGTTACTAGCTGCGGTAGTGTATACGGTATAGTTTTGTTCTGAAAGAAAAGTGCTTGCTGTTCCATCCATAGCTGTACTATTTGGAAATTCCTGAACATCAACCTGAGTTGTAAAATTGTCAATACCACTAACACTTTGTGTGCTTATACCACTTTCAATTATTCTTCCCAGCTCATCATATTTGAGATAAGCATATTTACCATCTTGGGCTTGTTGTGCATTTTGTGAAAAACGCAATTGGCCAATGCTGTTGTACCAAAATTGTTTGATGCCGCCATCAGGGGATTCTTCATAAGTGCGTTGTCCCAATGAATTGTATTTATATTTGGTAAGCAGGGTATGGTTTTTTACATCATTACGCGATGGGTTAGAACCATCAACGGATTGAAACATATCAACACCTGCAGGAGGAACCGTTTTAACCAGATTACCTGCCATATCATAATAAAATAAAGTGTAGTGGTGGTAATCTATGCTGTAAGAAATTACTAATTCATCTTTTATATTGGCTTTGCGTGTACATTGCCTATCGTATTCAGCCATTGAATTGCTTAAGCGGCAATCTTTATTTTCGGCCAATTGGTAATTGATAAGATTGGTTAAGTAAGTATAATTTCTTTCATCGCATGATTTTAGATGCAAGGTTTTAGCGATAGTAGGTTCAATTGCGAAATTAGAACCGAAACCGGAGAAATAAGGCAAGGAAGTAACATTTTTATCCAAGCCTGTTAAAGTAGAAAGGTCAAGAATTTCATCGGAATTATTACCATAATTCAATACGATTTTATTATCTGAATTGAGTGTAAAGCTGATTACACTTGCTGTATTTTCAGCTGTTTCTCTGTTATGTATATTTGAAGAATTAGAGCAAGAAAAAGACAGATTGTTAATTAAAGCATCAAGTCTATAAGAAGAAATATCATTAGCTGATATGTTTGATCGTTCAAGTGCTTTGGTTAATACATTTTCAATTTCAGTATTTGTAACTGTAGTTTTATTTCGTAAATAAAAATTAAGGTATTTATGAGCAACCTGAGGGAAGCTAAATGTTTGTATAGCTACATATTCTTTTCCTTCTTCTGAACTAGCAGAAACATCAATGGCGCTGGAATGTATTTTACCAATAAATTCTATTTCTTCATTTTTTCCAAGTTTAAGAACTTTAGTACCATCAGTTGGATCATAAACAGGATTAACTGTAATATATGGAATTAGCTTTTCATCTATATATTGCATAGCCGATAGTTCAACCTCTGCTTTTTTATTTACCCGGCCGGGATATAAGTCATATATTTTGGAACTTATACCTTGCAAACGCTTATAGGCAACATCTTTTGCTCGTTCAGTTATCCAGTATGCCATTTGGCTTACACCCGATTCGTCTGTAGTTCTAGCTCTTGAAACATAAGCGCTATCATAACTTGCATCAAGCATAGCCGTAGTTGTAGTAGCAGAATATTCGGAATTTAAACAGCCGTATAATTGTTTCCAGATATTACAATTAGAGGTGTCAGGGTATGCGGGATCATCGGCATTAATACTAGTTGTAAAGGAATTATACCATGCATTTTCTCTACATTCATCAGTACTCCATATTTCTACTATACTATCAGGGATTATTTCTCCTTGGTCATCAACTGCAGTAACTGAAGGTGGGTTTGTCCAATCACTTATTGGAGATAGCGGATACACTCCATAGGTAGTTGCACAATTAACATTCCATTCATCTTCTTCAATATCATAAGGGAAAGATTTATACGCATATTCTAAATAACCATAACCATAATCAATATAATGATAATCTTCATCGTCAAGCATTCCTCCTAACATACCTCCGTTTTCATCATTTAAAAATGCATTCTCATCACCCACTCCATACGCATGATTACTAAAACCCGTATATCTTTCACCGGCTAATTCAACAAACTCTTCCAATGCATCACGGCCGCTGGGCATTGTAGAGCTGCCGCGACTGTAATAAAAATCGGGCCATGAGCGAACCATTTGTTCCCATATTAGGTAAAGATCGTATGACTCATAAAGACTGGAATCTTCACCAGTGGCAGTTTGCACTTTTTCATTAAGCATGTGCATGATCATGGTGTTAAAGGCTCCGTTGCTTGTTGCAAAGGCTGCTGAATTATCATCATTAATATAAAATTCAGAATTTTGGGAAAACGCTATTAAATTAGAAGTGGAGGCTTGAGAAAAACTAATCTCTAAATCCGGATTCAAATCATACTGAATACCATTTATTTCAAAACTAAAATTTGTTATGGTTAAATTACCAATTGATATATTGAGGATATCATCATGCCTATCTCCTGAGTCATAATCAGGAGTACCTAATCCGGTATTTGTGATTCCATACTCTGTTAATTTATCAGCAATAGCTTGTACATAAGTTTGAAAATTGAGAGCAGAAAAATTATTATATGAAGTTCCTTCATCAGCATCCCAAACGCTAATAGTACTACATTGGTCGCGTAAGCCTAATTCATCAATTGTTAGAACTATGTTTACAACCTCATTATCTCCATTCATTATATTTAAAGAAAAAATTGGTTCTCCGGTTACGCTATTCCATAAAAAATAATCTGGAAAAGAAATATCGTTACTTTCATCAGAGTCTCCATCACTATTGATCATTAAATTTCTCACATCCTGATACCCATCAATACTTTCATCATAATCATCATAATTTGATGCATCATTTGTTAAAGTTAATTCGGCAGTACGAGCTGTCATATTTATTGAATATTTAGCCTCTCCATTTTTATCAAAAAAATACTGATATAAATTTGAGCCTAATGTTGTACCTGAAGCATCTGTTAAAAGATTATCACTTTGTTTCTCCACTACTCCTTCAGGAATATTTGGATCATCTTCGCTTCCCCACATTTCGGTAAGCATTCCCTCAAAATCATAATAATAACCCACTCCATTTTCATCCTTATTTGCAGCAAATAAGTTTTGCTCCCAATCTTCAGGTGAGCTTACTTGATCTTCGGTTACTTTAATTAAATCAGCCGGATTAAAATTGCAATCAATATAAGGTACTTGAATTTCCATACAGCTTGAGGCAAGTGTGTAAATGGTATCGTATACATCATCTTGTACTTTTGATACAAGCCATACACCATCATTTGTTGGAGAAGCCGCAGTACCATCTCCTTTACTGGATCCTGAGCCTAAACTTTCAAGAATATTGGTTCTTCCGGTAATATTAAATGTTCTTCTATTTTCATCGCATATAGAAGATGAGCCTGAGGATAAATTATTGATATAAGAATAAAAATTAGTTAATGAAGGTGATTCCTGAGCTGTATCAACATAAGACATTAAATCATCAAATTTTTCAGCTTCTACATCTAATAAATTAGCAATGGTAGTATCTTCATAATCCCTATATTCTCCAGTATATATTTTACGGCCTATGCGGTAATTTCCGGGATCGGATAGCATAATTACCATTTCGCTATTATCCCAAAAAATTTGGGCGTTGCAAATTTCACTATCGGTAACATTATCATCATTGCCTTGAGAAGCTTCGGGATCATATATAATAGTAAGACAACGATCTGCCGAAACAATCGATGGGTCATTAGGATTAATACCTGTAAGTTCTCCATTTGCATCTGTTGCATTGTCTGCCACATCATATAAAAATGGATTTATGTCTATTTCAGATCCCCATATTTTTGTATCGGTTTCTTCTCTGATAATATAAAGCTCCACATGATAGTCGCAGGTATTGCAATAGTCAATACAATTGGCATCAAAATCATCTTTAGTAAGATTGTAATCAATATTAATTTGTACAGTAGGATCAGAAAAATTAATCACCTGTTCTTTTACAAAAACACCCGGCTCTTTTTCAACCTGGCCTTTTATTTCTTTATAGATGGTATCACGGTTTTCGCTTATATCTTGTAATAAAGGATGATCACCGGTATTGATTAAGCAAGTAGCAAGAGTTTGTCCACCAACAGATTTATATTCTATGCTTGGCATTTCATTGGGGTCAACACGGGTAATTTTATAAATATTGGTATCGGCAGGAGTTTCGTTGCCAAAAACAGCTAGTAATTCAGAATCACTAACGGCAGAATAATACGTACGAATAGCACGTTGCATACCTCCTGCAATATAGGTTTCATCATACAATCCCAATTTATGTTCATCACCAAAAAGGGTTTGTTTTTTTACTCTTCCGTCTTTGTGGTAAAGCGTACGTGCAAAGGGATAAAAACCTGCACTTGGTATATTGATATCAGGATTTGAATCGGAATAAAATTTACTTATTGCTCCATACATGGAATCGGGATGCTCCCATTGAGGAGCAGTATTTCCTTCATAAACAGGTAAACAAATTGGATAGCGTAAGGCTGCTTTTCGTTTATCGGAATCGAAATTATAAGTTCCATATAAACTATCACCTTCATTTCTCACTAGCTTTTCAATAAAGCCAAGACTATTTTGATTAACAGGAGCTGTCATGGTTTGAATGGCAGGCCTTCCCACATTATCATAAATAGATTCACCGGCAAGAATAGAATCTTGTTCATTTAATTTTCGCTGGCTTTGAATTAGCTGTCCTAAGCCATTGGCATAACTAATGCCTTCGGCATTTTTATTTTGTTCGGTAAAAACACGGTTAAAAATCCAGTTTTTGTCGGCATCAAATTGATCGTAATAGAATAAATATTTTCGTTGAGATGCAGTAAGGCTAAATGTTTTTGAGTCACCATTGGTAATATCTACATGATCTCCATCGGCAGGGGCATCGGCATTCCATGCGCCCCAGTTGCGGCTATCGGCAATGCCACCCTCATAATAATTTCCAATGGGGCGTATTCTCCAAACATAATAACCACTACCTTCTGCCAATGTTAATGTTAAGCTGCTTGCTGAAGATTCTGTTTCAATATTGAGGGCCTTGCTCCAATCGATGGTTGTATATATATTTCTTGTTCCCTGGTAATCAGTTCCGGAATTTTGGTTAAACAATCGCATAATTTGCAACTGGTATCCGGGTATGGTTTCTGTACTTGAGCTCGTCCAATTTAATGTTACCGGATTATCACTTACGCTACCACTTATAGCTGTAGTGCTTACAATATCAGCATCACCCAAATTTACTCCATAATCCACATCAAAATAAACCTTGAGTTGAATGTTATCCTGTACGCGATTAGCAACACTAACAGATTGTATTGTTACGCCTGCTTCTAAAAATTTTATGATAGACGGGTCTAATTCTTCTATGTATACTTGTTCGGGAGTATTTTGATTTATGCTTAGTGTAATATCTTTATTGAGCAAGTTACCTCCTGTAGTTTTGTCGGCCACTAGAAAATGAACTGAAGCATTAAAAGCAGTTTGTGTTCCATAATTAAAAACATCTCCTGTATTTAATACCGCAACTAATTTAAAACTATGTAAAATTTTACTGTATGATCCTTCGGTACATGAATAAAGAAATTCATTGTAAAATGAGCGAGCATAAGCGGAGGCATTGTCGCTTGATAATAAACTATAATTATATTCCAAACCCGGAACACTTTTGCTTTCACCACCGGCACGATTGGTAATATCAATTGTTGCAGAAGTGTACTCGCCTGAACAAAGGCTTGTATCGTATGTAGCCGAAGTTTTAGAACTAGTGTAACTAAAGTTTAGCGGTGAGGAAACCCTGAGTGTAGCAGGATTCGATGTAGCCGAACAAGAATTACTCACTATGCAACGGTACGTAAAATTATTATCATCAAGGGATGGGGTAAAACTATAGCTTGAACTTGTTGCACCACTTATAGGTGTATTGTTATAAATGGTCATGCCGATACTTCCACTTTTTTGCCATTGATAAGTTAAACCGGAACCCGTTGCTGAAACACTAAATGTAGCTGTACTTCCCAAACATACCGATTGATCACTTGGATTTGAAGTAATGCTTGGTAAACTATTTACAGTTAGTGAAGCATAATTTGAAGTTTTAGCAGCACCACAACTTCCGCTTACCTGGCATTTATAATAATAACCATTATTTGCAGGTGAAGCGTTAACTGCATAGCTGGTGCTGGTTGCTCCACTAATTGAAGAATATGTACCTGTTGCAGTTGCGCAACTCTGCCATTGGTAGGTTAAACTTGTACCTGTTGCTAATACAATAAATGTGGCTGTGCTTCCTGCACAAACGCTTTGATTACTTGGATTAGAGGTAATAGCTGTTGCACTATTTACCGTTATTTGAACTGATGCAGTATTATATGGAGACGTTATTCCGGTACAAGTTCCGGTAACTGTTATTTTACATCGATAATATTTGGTTGCTGTAAGAGATGGTGGAGTATATGAGCTTGTAGTTACTCCTGAGCCACCAATAGCCTTTGCCCAGGTGCTATTATCATTTGAAGATTGCCATTCATAAGCACTTATTGTATAGGAAGAACTGCTTTTGCAAGTACTTATGGAAAGCGTTAATTTAGAGGGTGTGCTTCCTGAACAAATTGTTTGTGCAGAATTTACAGTAGCACCATTAAAAGTTGCGGCAAATGAATAAGGGCTTATGAAAAATAAGCTTATTATTATCACGAACAATTGCAATGCTACACTACCAATTTTAAGTTTGGGGATTCGTTTCATTTTATTGGGATTTGTTTAGTTCAAGCTATCAGATTATAGATTTTTCAAAAAAATATTTTAATATGTTTGTCCTTTATTATTTTTAAATTTATTCGGATAAATAACACTAATTTATTTATTATCAATTAACTACAAATTAATTCAACCCATTCTGGGTTGTGGCTTCATTTATATTTCTGCGTCCTTCGATTGCATCGAAGGTTATTCAAATTCAAGCCCTTCGGGCTTAAAAAATGACATAGCCCTAACCCCTCTCCAAGAAGAGGGGGCAGGTGTTTAATTTTTGCTTTGAAGAGGAATATTATAATGCGTTTCTTTTATTGTTTTTAAACCTCTTTCAGTTTCACGAATAATGCGTATGAGTTTACCTTCTTGATTGTACTGGTAATTGGATGCAAAATGCTGGTCGTCAAATTGGCTTAGTAATTTGAATGTAGCCGGATCATACACATAACCTATTAATTGTGAATTAGCGGGTTGTAAGCGTACATCATCTATGTAAATATTTTGTGTTACAGGAGAAGTTACCTGAAAAGGATTACTACTGCTATTGCCAATTTCAATTTGTGCATTGTATGTATCATCAGCGGATTCTGTTTCACTTAATGGATTTGCAGTAGCAAAAGTAGTTTGTGCCTGAAATAATTTCCATTCGCCTGTTCGTGCCACCTCGGTAAACTGAACCGTTTTTTCAAAACTGCCTTTTTGAGTTTTAAGGTTAACAGTTGGCCATGTATCATTTTCAATCTTCATCCAAAATTTTACGATAAGGCCATTATCAACAATTTGACTGCTTACATTTTTTTCTTCGGCAATATCTAAGGTAAGCGTAGTGCCTGATGTATATTGGGCAGAAATAGAATTTTTTCCTGAGTGGGCTTGGCCGTAAACAGTAGATACATTAAGTACCCAAGTAAAATCTTCGCCATTTAAACTTAATTCGTCAAATGAATAAGAAGAATGATCATTAGATTCAGGATTTTCAAAACTTTCATACAACACATCATCATAAGATGCATTATAAGCTACCAAGTATGGAAGGTTTTGGTCATTTTCTTTTGTAGTACTGCTTACCCCTAAAATATTTGTTTCCTGAAGTAATGCCCCATTGGGAGAATAATAATTAAAATCTGTTGTCTTCATCCATTTGGTATAAGCAAGCTCATCTGTATTTTCCCAATTAAACATAGTAAAATCAATCATTAAACCGGCCTGGTAAATGCTATTTTCATCATCATATATATTAGAAATTTCATCTTTGTATACATAGCTTGCAGCTACATGCCATTTACCTATTTCTCCATCTTCAAATTTATTTTCATCAGAAGCAATAGCATACTGATCCAAGATATAAGAAGGGAGTTGATCATTCTCATTAGTAAGTGTAACCGCACTTGCAGAAATTACATTATCCATTGTATTCCATGGACAGAATTTAATGCAATCTAATTTTTTGGCTGAACACTGATTATCCGGATCGCCATACATTAATTCTCCTGTTTCAGAATTAATAAAAAATTCGTAGGTATCAGGATAGCTTGCTATTTCTTCACGGCAAGTAGTTACGTAATCATTGTCAGTCCAAAAACAAGTTGAGCTGCTTGTACTCGTTGGAATGGTAACATCTGAATAATCTATACCTGAAGTTGGTAATGTACCGCCTTCAGCATGTGCAGTAGGAACAGAAGAAGTAGCACTAGTACCCGAAACCAATACACCATCTAAATTATAAGCGTAATTTCCAAAATGTTTTCTGTCTGCAAGTTCTAAAGCAGCAGCTATTTGTAAATCCTGATTATCTATACTTTCAGGTTCAACAGAAGATGCTATGTTATCGTTGTTTATGGTAGCAAAAGCAGCATTATCTACTGCATCAGAATACGATGAATTTATATATTGCACATATTTACTGTCAGGATTAACACGGGCAAAAGTAATTCCTCCATTAATTAAACTATCATATTGCAACTGGATATGTAAATGTGTATTGGCAGCTTGTATATGATCTTGATCGGTAGCAATAACTGTAAAAAGAAAATCATCGCGATAAGCGGCAATTTCATCAAACCAATAAGTGGCAGAACGATCTTTCCAATATTCATAATCTTCATCAACTGTTGGTATGTGCGTAGCAGAAGCAGGTACGCTAATGCCATTAGCAGCAGCAGAATCAATAATATGCTCAGAATACCATGACGTATAGCTTGTATTGTTACCAATCGTTTGTGACCAATAACGACCACGTACTGCAAAATCTTCGCCTTCATCATAGGTGCCATTTGATCCCAAATCGTAAGATCCATTACCATCCACATCAAAATAAAAACCACCTAATAATTCGGGATATATTTCTGCAACTGAATTAACATTATCAGCAAATTTTAATTTACTGTAATCAAATGTTCCTGTATTCACATCACAAGCCGGGTTTACGCCATCGGAAATACTGCCCATATCAGCATTGCAAAAACGATCAGCCGGTGGGCTCTCCCAATTTACAAGCCAATGAGGCACTGTTAATGTATTTTGATTTCTACCTATGGTAATTAAAGCGATGTTACCACCTTGTGAATTTGCCACAATACCAATATTGCTAAAATCAGGATTGATAGAACCAATTAAATTAGTGATGGTTTGTCCGTTCACATCCGTTGTAGTTCCCATCATAAAATTTAACACATCCGAAATCGCCTGTTGAGAAGTTGGTCCACGTTGATCGTATGTTCCACCGCTTACATCGCTGCCTGTTCCGCTACCGGGATAATTAAATTGCACTTTAATAAAACCATAGTTTTCTAAACTTACATTGGCAAAATCAGAAGCACTTAATTGATCGCCTTCGGAACCGCCATCAAGGCAAAGAATAAGAGGAGCACCTGAATCGCTAAAACGTGCTGTTGTTGGATAAGTAATCAACACTCTTAATCCTGTAGTGCCGGCAACAGAAGAAGGCAGATTAGTATAAACTGCAGTGCCTGTACTTTGAGAAAATTGTGCTTGTATAAAGAGGGGTAGAAAAATTATTATCGCGAGCAGAAAAAATATACTTAAGCCCTCACCCCGGCTCCCGAACCAAGTTCGGGACAGGCTCTCTCCCAAGGGAGAGGGGGGAAGAATGTACTTTTTAAAGTCATTCGAAATAAAATTTGAGTTGAATAGCGTTTTCATAGTTTTTATATTGATGGATTATTGTATTAACTTATTTATGAGTTGTTGAAAAAGTTGTGTTTGTTCCTGAAGGCATTGTAACCGTATTGGTTGTTGAGCTGCCAGATATATTAATTCCTGTATTAGAAAGCGTAACGCTTGTATTTGAAATGGCACTACCTGAAGTAGTAGAACCACTGCAAGAGGAACACGTATTGGTTTCCGGGTCAATAGCAGAAATAGATTGTATAGTTGATGGCGCATCTTCGGTAGAACCTTCTTTTACCGCATTTAAATAATCAACTAAATCTTGTTTATAGGTTTCCTGTTCGTCAGAGAGAGTGGGAATGGTAAATGAACCGAACTTGGTTATATTGCCAAGCATTAAATCGAGTTGGTTCGCTCTGCCTGATCGAATAATTTCAATACTTACAGGCACAGCTGTTATAACAGAATTACACGAAGAATAAAAAGAAGTTGGCGTTAATTCAATCCATGTTGGACAATTTTCATCGATACAACCACCTGTTATAAAATCAGACACATAGTAAAAATATTCCGTTTCATCGTAACTTAGTTTTATCAAATCACCAATGGTAAATTTATCAAGGTATGAGCATTGAACACTTTCATCAAAATATAAATATGAAATATCACTGTTTCCATTAAAGAAAGGACCATTTCCGCCATTATCAAGAGAAATTCCATCACTATTAATCCGGTATCCTTCGTGCCCGGCCTTTTGTCCGGTACCTTCATAATATTGAGATGCAGGAAAACTATAAGCTGTATATTTTCCATCAAGGGCTGCATTATCATTAAATACAAGTTGATCATACATGCCCGAAGTTTCTTTTACAATAGGAGTTCCCGTATTGGGATCGAAATATTTATTGGTAAGGGTATTATAAGTACCATCTTTATAGGTGGTAATACTTTTTGTAACAGTTGGTGAAAAAATTGTACTGTTAATTACATGGGTATTCAAATACGCTTCGTCTTTGGTAATTTGAATCATAGGGATTATCCATGGAATTGTAACACCGGCAGGGGTAACACCAAAAGTTAATTCAAGGCTAATGGTAAAAGTATTTAATACATCAGAAAGTTTTCTTGATTCAGTTACTACTTCAGTTTCGCGGCCAAGAGGCATTGTAGAAGTAGTATATTTATTGAGTACCGGAATTTCTTCAAGGGGTTCAAAATAAGTATAGGATGTACTGGCCAATTCCGTTACTTTTTGTATATCGTTATACGCATCATAATCCCCATCATACATGGCTATTTTGCGTGGCATACCATCTTTATTAGTAATAATAAACTGGTATGCTTGTGCGGCCCACATATCATACGAAATATGATTATACAAGAAAACAAACATAGGGTTGGGAGCATCTTCTTTTTTATTGATTGTTGAGTAAGAAACGCCTCCCAGTGTGGCATTATCAGAAATCGGATATTTTTTATCAAAAGGATAATCTTTAGTGGTAAAAAATTCATGCGAACTAAATCCATCGTTAGTTGTGCCCGAATAAATATTTTTTACAATTACTCTTTCATAACCAACAGATGGAGATGCCAACACATATTCTCCAATGGGGCCTTCGAACTGGGTGTGGTCTTCGCCAACAGCTAATTTTTGTTCATCACTTTGTTCATCTTGCTTTCTAAAATAACCAATCAAAGGATTTTCTTCTCTTATCCCGGAAGGAATATTTGATGCTACTCCTGATGAATTACTATTATAATTTTCATACACATATTCATTACCATATACGGCATCGGCTCCGGTTTCAATACCTGCATCATATTTTAATAAACGTTTTACGCGAAGGCCACCACCTTTTTTAGGAAATTGATCAGGTACAGGAATTCGTAAATAGCTATGCGCATAATTTAAATAGGTTGTAGAAGTAGATGCAGAACCACCTGTAAGATCAATATTAAATAAAGTCATGATGAAAGCTTCTGCATCATTCAACATTCCAATATCTTCTAATGCGCTCTGAACAGCTGATGCCGCCCCACTTGCAGCACTAATATCATTATAGTTTTCACAATCGCTGCTTAAAAGGCCCTTGGTATTTTGAGAAAAATCATAACAAGCATCATCGGGTGTATCTAAGCCTGTATGAGAATCATCTTCATCACTATCATTTATATAAATAAAAACTCTGTCGTAAATTCCATCTCCACTTACATCTTCACCAACCACTCCGGCAACATTTACATAACCTGTGATATAATCGTTGTGGCAATTGCCTGTATTAAAAGATCCGTCCTCATTAAATTCTTGTTCACTTGTGTAATCAGAATTATTGCTATTGCTCCAATTATAATAGTATTTAAAATAAATTTTTTGTCTGGCTATTCCATTATAACCTGTAACAAAAACTTTGTTCATCCAATCAATTAGGCTGGTTACTGCTAAGCTATCATCTGCACTTGTAGTACTTGAAATGCCCATGTCGGCAAGATTTAAATAGTATTTTCTTGAATCGAATTGGCTGTTACCATCTGAATCATATTGATCAGTTAAATCAGATGGATCACTAAGGCTACACATGCTCATGGCCCTTCTATTTTGTACAAAGAGATAATCATCTTGTTCATACTGCACATGAATTTCGGCACCGGTAGGTAGTTTAATTTGCTTTAGGTGCCAGGCTGCAGGATCAAAACTGGCAGAAGGAGTTTGGTCATTCCAGTTTTTTAATTCAGCTTCCCTGGCTTCACCATTTTCTCTGTAATTTCCCCAGGCATCAGCACTGGCGGTATCATATTCCGGATTTTCTTCAAGGCCATTTCCATAATTATTGAGTGCACTATACATATTTCCTTCATTAAACCATTGTTCTGAATCAAATTTCCCATCATTATCAGTATCAACAGAGTCTTTTTCATATTTTTCTTTTGAAGGATAATTTGTTGTTGGATATTGGTATTCGAATTGGTAAGGTGCGTAAGTTGTGTTATACACATTGGCATATTCAAACCATACTTTTTTAAGTGTTAGTTTTCCTGTTAAATTTCCATCTGCGTCCATTGAATTGGGTTGGCCGGGCATCAAGGAATAATCATATTCAAAATAAACACGTTGAATCATTTCGCCTTGGGCATCTCCATCTTTTGCATATAAAGTAATGCTTGTTAATCTTTTTAATTTATCCGCTTCAGTATCAAATGTAGTGGTGCGAAGTAAAGCATCAGGATCATCTACATAACTTGGTGCTTCAATTCCATCTTCACGATCTTCAGTAGCAAAAACAGCAATATGTGTTTTAGTTTCAATGGAGCTTAAATAATATATTTCTTTATCTCCACTTGAAAAGCCGGCCATATCATCCATTTTGTCAGATAAACTTCCGGGATTATAATAAAGCCCTGTATAAGGAGTGTGGAAATGATAGGCATTGTGAACTTTTTCATACTTAAATTTTGTATAGCCACCAAAATCGTCAGAGCTAGGGCCATTCATCGTTCTATCAACATAATCGGGGGTTCTTACTTCGGTTAGTAAATAAGTAGAGGCATAAGGCACATTACATTCAGTTCCTATTTTTTTAGTATAATCAGTTGTACTACTTAAGTAAACTATTTTACCAATATCATTGGCATTTTCACCGCTTACATCATAATTAATATTTTTTTCATTGTTGGTATATACCGGCAACGCATATACATATTGTGAACCGTTTGCGGTTGTAATTGCCAATTCACCAATGGCTTCTGCCAGCTTAGGGTCTCTGTCTCTATCGGCTTGCGTTTCTATATCATCTCTATGTGAATAACGTTTGTAGCTTTTATCCGGATCTATAATATCTCGATTAAAATTATAACCAATAAAAGAAGAGCTTCCTACATTTTCGCCATTATTTACAGAAGTATAATATTTTTCAGCAGAAATACTGTCTATTTTATCATTACCATTCTTTATTAAAGATGCTGCTTGCGGTGTACCTATTTCATCAGAAAAAGAAGAATAACCACCCATATCGCCTTTAAATCTAAAATAATAGGCATTGGGGTTTGTTTCAATACTTTCAAAATCATAATTATTATTCGTGCCATTATCATCCCATGCACTGGAACTTAAGGTATGGGCACTTTCTACTAAGCCGGCTACATCATCACCTCCTCCTCCAAACGCTTCAACAAAATCATCAGCGCTATAGGCTACACCTGCACCAAAATCAGGGCCAAGTGTAACGTGTGCTTCATGATTACTAATGGTGGTTATACTTTCATCAGCATTAGGCCTGAACTCACCAATTTTTTTGCTATAAAGTCGCATACTACCAGAAACACCTTGTCCATTAACAATAAAATTATCAGCTCCACTAAAAGGAATGGGCAGTGTATTATTGCGTCTATTAAAGGGATCATTTTTTTCGATGTAGTAATCCATTACATTATATTTTGGATCTTCAGCAGCAGTATTATTTGTTGGATTAGAAGTAGGGGTATTCAAGCCTTCATAAGAATATAAATAGCCATAAGTTTTTCTGGTAATGGTTGAAAAATGCTGGGTAGTAACACTTCCAAAAAGAGTAGCCCCTAATGAAACAGGCACACATGAAAAACTACCATATAAACCAAAGCGAGAGGATGTTGATGTTGCAGAATAATTGGGAACTACGGATGGCATTGAATTGTTCATTACAGAATAAGAACGGTAGCGGCTGTTTTGAGAAAAAGATGCGTTTAGTTGTTGTTTTGCTAAACCCATCATGTGATTGTTTAATTTAACTGCACTAGATTTTCCTTTTGGATCTAACTCATCATCAGTAAAGCTTTGTATTGCGGCCATTTCCATATTTAAGGCAAGCGCCATGGGCGGTATTTTTTCATACGTAATACGCTCCTCACCTTCCTCTAGCTTATGATTAGTTGTTTTAGTGCCTAAAACAGAGGTGTAGTAGGGTGTAACATCAAAGGTCATTTGATTTTTGGGTGAATAGTATGTAAGGTTTGCAGATAGTCCGATTGTTGCGCTTACTGCCTCATCTCCTGCAGCGTCTATTGCATTGTTTGCCATTTCTCCTATTTTCTGTAAATCCGGAAGTATGGAAAATATTCTAGGTGATAAACTTCCTGAAATACCTACACTGGCAGTAGTTGCAACAGGGCTTTCATCAGGCTCTGTTCCATCGTCATTACCATCCGGGCCCTCGTTATAATAAATAACCTCTACATCTTTGTGATCATCAGGGAAGCCTTGTTTTTGGCGGTTAATGGCACCGGCATTAAGCGTAAAGCCGTAACCCACCCAAGAAGCTTCTTCTTCAACAGAAATGTTGCTGTTATAAGAAAGAGAAATTGGATAGGAGCTTCCATTGGGGCCCGGCACATTTAATATGGGCAGATTGTATGAGAAATCTCCCGTATATGGATCAACCATATTAGCAGCATCAACAGGAGTAAAGTTGGAAAATTCAGGTTGAGCTGCTTGTTGTATAGAAGCATAGGATTTAATTGGCATGAGGCTCTGAGCTAAAATAGAAGTAGCAATTAATACTGCCAAGCTCTTTTTTACATGTTGTTTAATTCTTTTGTACTGCATATTGGGGGTGTGTTAATAAGCCTGTGAATATGGTGTTCCTAATGCTTCATAAAATTGTATTTGACATTAATGCTGGTTACGCAAAAAAACTAAAAAGGTTACCAATCAAAACATTATATTATTTTTTGTTCGAAAAGTAATGTTATGTTTTGAACACTTTTGCAATGAGAACAGTTCATAAATACTATAATTTTTTTGTGAAACATCTGTTCTTAAATTATAATATGGCGAGATTATATTAAAATATTTTTTTCAGCTTTTGTCTTACCACAAAATCTTTAAACAACGATTACTAATGTTGTTAATAAATTGAAATTAAATGTATTAAATAGAAAGAAACTTCTTGAATGTAGGATATAATTTATAGAGTGGCTCTTGATTGATAATTAAAACTTATTTTTGCGAACCATCTGTGGAGCTCCAAGCCAATCTTTAGGTAGGGTGTTCCTCTAAATGGAACAAAAAACAGGCAAAAAATATCATGCTTATTTTTCTATAAATATGGAGAGCAGCATAGATATGTTGGAAATGTAAATTTGATTAAATGATAAAATCAATATATTTATTCCTACTTTTGTATAAATAAATGGGGGATTAGCTCAGCTGGCTAGAGTGCTTGCATGGCATGCAAGAGGTCATCGGTTCGACTCCGATATTCTCCACAAACAAAAACACCAAATGCTTTATTATAAAGCGTTTGGTGTTTCTAATTTAGTATTTTAGCCCATATTTAGCCCACAACGTGTTAGTAAGTTAGTAAGTTGTGGTTTTGTATGACTTCTTTTCCTTTTCTATAGATGAATGATTAGCGACAATTGGGCTATAAAAATTGTGATTCTATTTAAAACAAGTCGCTATGTGTGCCGGTTCTTACCAAGTGAATTTCCTTTTTAGCATTATCACAATACCATATCAATAACCAATCGGGTTGTATGTGACATTCTAAATAATTAACGTAGTTGCCCCTTAATTTATGTGCTTTGTATTTGGCAGGTAGGTTACCAGTTTGTTTAAGAAGTTCAAAAGCAGCATCGATTAACTCCATTTTCAAGCCTCTTTTTTTACACAATTTGTAATCTTTTTCAAATTGTTTGGTAGTGCAGAATGTATACAAGGTTCTTATTTGTTTAGAAATGAAATAAGGTCTTTTGAACTTTTGTGTTTTTTAGTTTTGCCTTTTTTAACCTCATCCATTGCTTTTAATGTAGTAAGGTTTGGCTCTTGGTAAACTGTTATAAAAGACAAGGTTTTGATATACTCTAAAAAAAGTAATGCTTGTTTTCCATTGGTATCTATAGCTATGTATGTCATATTAAATAAGTGTTAAGCACTGTCACGAAGTTACAAAAAAACAAATAAAAATAAATGGAATGTTCTCTATTTAGGTTGTGCTTATGGCTACTTTATGTTATTTCTTAATAGTATGCTTTGCCTCCTACTTTAATTTATGAAGTTTCTGTACTAAAGATTGGTAAAACGCAAATCAGAAAAATTATCAATTGCTAATACATGTTCACACATAAAGCCTTCTGCATGTTGAACGCCAATAATCCTACCTAAGTCAGAAGACCTCTCATGAAGCGCATTTAAAAAATCAGGTTTAGAAATAAACGTTTCCGGTTCTTTAGAACTACTATCAAAAAATTGTGACCGATGCGCTTTTATTGAATTCATTTTAGTATCCATAAATCCGGAAACATCTACCACAAATGATGGTTGATGCGTTTTAAATTGCAAATAATGGTAAATCGCTTTCGGCCGCCAGGGCTTTTGATTAATACCATTTTCTTTTGTTTCAATTTTTATAAGTCCGGATAAAAAACAGGCATCTGCAACTAACCTGGCTCCACGTGCATGATCAGGATGGCGATCAACTAAAGAATTGGCAAGTACAATATCAGGCTGGTATTTTCTAATACTTTGTATTATTAATAATTGATGTTGCTTGTCATTGGAGAAAAAACCATCCGCCATTTGTAAATTTTCTCGTATGTCAACCCCTACTATTTTTGCAGCTTCTTGTGCTTCTTTTAACCGAATTTCAACATTGCCTCGCGTACCCAATTCACCCAATGTTAAATCTACCATACCCACCTTTTTACCAAGGCTCACATGTTTGGCAATTGTTCCTCCGCATCCCATTTCAATATCATCAGGATGTGCGCCAAAGGCAAGTATATCAAGTTTAGTCATGATGGTAAAATTTGCTCAAATATAATAATCATTCTGCACTAAAAAATAATACATACAGGCAATTTCATTTGTGAAGATTCCTTCTTAAATATTCTTACTTTTACAATGTTTTAGCAAGAAGCCCTATTGTATGCAAAAAAACAATAAAATCTTAAGTATTATTAAATATTTGCTCATGGCAGGTATTGGAGTAGCTTTATTATATATGGCTTTTAAAGGAAACGATCCGGCTAAAATATATGAGGATCTTAAAAAAGCCAATTATGCATGGGTAGCTTTGGCATGGCTGTGTATGTTATTGGCTAACATTAGTAGGTCTATGCGTTGGAATATTTTATTAGAGCCCTTGGGATATAAACCCTCCGTTATAAATACCAATTATGCTGTCTTTATTGGATATTTTGCCAATATTGCTTTTCCAAGGCTAGGAGAAGTAAGTAGATGTACTGTATTAAATCAAGCAGAACAAGTGCCTTTTGAAGCAGCAATTGGCACTGTTATCAGTGAAAGAATTATTGATGTACTTTCATTGGGCATATTAACACTATTGGTATTTATAACGCAACAAACCTTAATGGCTAATTTTTTTGATTGCTATATTATACCCTATATACATATTCCTTCACAAAAGGAACTTATTATTTTAATTGGAATACTACTGATAGCCATAGGAACCATCTATTACTCATATAAAGCTAAAATGTTGCCTTCCTTAGAACAAAAATTCAAATCTTCATCCCTTATCAATAAAGTATTGGTATTTTCAAAAGGCGTATTAAATGGATTAAAATCGGTATTGGAAATAAAAAGAAAAGGAGCTTTTTTCTTTCATACCCTATTTATTTGGACCTTGTATTTTTTGATGACATATCTTTGTTTATTTGCTATTCCGGCTACTGAACACCTACAACCATCAGATGGATTATTTTTATTGGTTTCCGGTAGCATTGGCATGATGATGCCTGTTCAAGGGGGGATTGGGCCTTTTGAATTTTTCATATCTAATAGCATTTTATTATTTGGAATTGCCAAACAAGATGGATTGGTATTTGCCACCATCGTTCACGGAAGTCAAATTCTTTTTACCATTGTTTTTGGGGCAATTTCTTTTCTAATGCTTTTTCTATCAAAAAAGAAAAAAATTGCATGACAAATACAGCACAAATACAATCTAAATTATTTCATCAAAGGCATGCTCTTATTCCGTTAATAAAACAATGGAAAAAGGAAAAGAAGAAAATTGTTTTCACAAATGGTTGTTTTGATATTATGCATTTAGGCCATGTTGATTATTTATCAAAGGCAAAAGATTTGGGCGATGTTTTAATAGTAGGACTAAATTCTGATTGTTCGGTAAAAAAATTAAAAGGCGAAAATAGGCCTATTTGTGATCAAAAAAGCAGAATGCACTTGCTTGCCTCATTATTTTTTGTTGATGCAGTTGTTATCTTTGAGGAAGAAACACCTTTAAAATTGATACAAGAGATAGTTCCGGATATTTTAGTAAAAGGAGGTGATTATAAAGCCGAAGATGTAGTTGGATACAATATAGTGAAAGAAAATGGAGGAAAAATTGTAATTTTAGAATTGATAAAGGGATACTCTACTTCATCAATTGAACAAAAAATACTAGAACAATTTCAAAAAAAATTATAAATTATGCTTTTAATGACTAACAGGTTAAATTGTATGAACAAAAAAAATATTCAATTTATATTTTTTACGGCTTTTATAGCATTATTTATACTCCCTTTACCGGGCTGTAAGAAATACCATTTAAAAAAACTAGAACACCGCTGGCAATTAATTGAAATGCCCATTGATGATACAATAGAAATATGGTCATTTGGTATAGATGGAAAAATTTATGCCATAGTTCCTAACGGAACAACTGAGGATACTATCGCTACGGGTAATTATGAGATGCTTTCTTTTGATCGAGTTCGTATTGCCGGTTTTGAAGCAACTTTTAATGCTACCTGGAAAGTAGCCAAAAACAATGGAGAAGTAATGATTCTTACTACTAAAGATCTAGGAGGATTAACAGAACGTGATTTTATTAATGTTGATGCCAGCAATTAGATTTCTTATATGCTGAAAGTAAAAACAGCCTTTTTTTGCCAAAGCTGTGGAGCAAAATATCCAAAATGGAGTGGTAAATGCAGTTCCTGTAATCAGTGGAACACTATTGTTGAAGAAGTAATTGAAAAAACCTCAAACCAAAGTTGGCAACCTCAAAGCACAAAAATTGCTGCAAAAGCTCATTTATTAACCGATGTAGAAGGCTTTCACCATCCGCGAATTATATTACAAGATTTAGAGTTAAATCGAGTATTGGGCGGTGGCTTAGTTCCGGGTTCTGTTAATTTAGTAGGAGGGGAGCCCGGTATTGGAAAATCTACCTTAATGCTACAAGTTGGGCTACAACAAGCAGCACTAAAAGTACTGTATGTATCAGGCGAAGAAAGCGAACAACAAATTAAACTTAGAGCAGAACGCATAGGTAATAAGCATTCTCAATTTTATATTCTTACAGAAACATCTACACAAAAAATCTTTAAACAGGTTGAAGAAGTTGCCCCCGATTTATTAATCATCGATTCTATTCAAACTTTACATACAGCACAAGTAGAATCCTCACCGGGTAGTGTAACCCAAATTAGAGAATCTGCCAATGAAATTATTCGCTATGCCAAAGAAACCAATACTCCGGTTTTTCTAATTGGCCATATTACAAAAGATGGAGTACTTGCAGGCCCCAAGGTATTGGAGCATATGGTTGATGTAGTACTTCAATTTGAAGGCGATCGTCACCATGTATACCGCATCATGCGAACACTAAAAAATCGATTTGGTTCCACCTCTGAAATTGGCATTTATGAAATGCTTTTTTCCGGCTTACGAGAAGTAAGTAATCCTTCAGAAATGTTAATCAGCCACCGTGCCGAACCGTTTAGTGGCATAGCAATAGCTGCCACACTCGAAGGCATTCGCCCCTTGCTTATCGAAACACAGGCTTTGGTAAGCTCTGCAGTTTATGGCATGCCGCAACGCTCCGCAACAGGATTCGATTTAAGAAGAATGTCGATGCTTTTAGCTGTTCTCGAAAAAAGATGCGGCTTTAAATTAGCCGCTAAAGATGTTTTCTTAAATATTGCCGGTGGCATTAAAGTAGATGATCCGGCAATTGATTTAGCCGTTGTTTGTGCTATTCTTTCATCGAGTGAAGATATTCCTATATCACCCAAATTATCTTTTTCTGCAGAGGTTGGCTTGTCGGGCGAAATACGTCCCGTTAATAGAATTGAACAACGTATATCAGAAGCCGAAAAATTAGGCTTTCAACAAATCTTTATTTCTCGCTATAATGAAAAAGGGTTGGACCTTGATAAATTTAAAATCAAAGTTGTTAAAGTAGGCAAAGTAGAAGAAGTATTTTCTCTCTTATTTGGGTAAATAACCCTATAGTATTTTTTTAGAAAAATTTAGTTGAAATAAATGCACATAAGAAAAGCTTCCCTAAAAGATAGTAAGGATATAGTAAGATTATACAAGGCCGTTGCTGAAATTGAAGGAGGATTAATTCGAACTTCTGAAGAAATTACGTTAAACTATGTTCAATCTTTTGTAACAAACAGTATTGACAATGGAATTATTTTGGTGATTGAAAATCCTGAAGATAAAAATGAATTGATTGCTGAAATGCACGCTTCAAAACCTGGAATAAAGGTTCTAAATCATATTTTGTTCAATTTAAGTATTGTTGTTCACCCAGATTGGCAGGGTAAAGGAGTAGGTAGAAAAATTTTCTCTCACTTTTTAGAAATGGTTTCATCAATGCCTACTATTACAAGAGTTGAATTAATAGCAAGAGAAAGCAATACAAAGGCAATTCAATTTTATCAATCACTTGGATTTAAAATTGAAGGTAAATTTGAAAATAGAATCAGAACCTTATCGGGAGCACTTGTCTCTGATGTTCCTATGGCTTGGACTAGGTAAAATAATACTCTATCTTTGCAATCAGATGCTTTTTAAAATAAGAAAATATCTATCGCTAGTAATACTATTTGTATTTATGTATCCTCTCGTAACCGAGAATATGCATCAAATACAACATTCAAGAGATTCGCATTGTTTTTCATCAAATCATCACATTCATCAAAAAGAGCATCATTGTTCTATTTGTGATTATGCGCCTCCTGTTTTTGAATCGCATGTGGAAAGTTTTCTTGCTGTAAAAGCAAATGATCATTTTGTTTCTCATTCTTTCTTTTATCAAACCATTGCTCTTTTTACTTTTCTAAAAGGTACTTCTTTAAGGGCTCCTCCTATCCAATAACTACAGAGGCACAAAGACGCAGAGAAAATTTATTCTATCAAAGTAATCAGATGCTTTTTGTGCTATTTACATAAATAGTTTTTCTATTTCATTTTATTTAAAAATACAAGGACATGAAATCTGTTTTCAATTATCTATTTATTTTTCTCATTCCATTTTCGGCTTATTGTTTTACTAATGAAAAAGCATCTCTATCCGGTAAAGTAACTGATAAAACATCTGGCGAAAGCCTTGTTGGTGTGAGTGTATATATTACTGATTTTAAAACAGGAACGCTCACAGGTATTGATGGAACTTATAAACTTGAAAATTTGCCAAGTAAAAAAGTGTTGCTTCAAATTAGTTTTATTGGTTATAAAACCATTATTGAAATGGTTGATTTAAGCACTACCACTACAAAAGATTTTGCAATGGAAGAATCCGTTAAGGAAATGAACGAAGTAGTGGTTACAGGAGTCTCTCAAGCCACTGAGAGAAATAGAACACCTACACCCATTACAATTATACCTGCTGCTCAATTAAAAGAAAATGCCTCTTCAAATATTATTGACGCCTTGGCTTCTCAACCTGGAGTTTCGCAAGTAACAACAGGTTCTGGAATTTCAAAACCTGTTATTCGCGGTTTAGGATACAATAGGGTAGTAGTGGTGAATGATGGGGTTAGACAAGAAGGCCAGCAATGGGGAGATGAGCACGGTGTTGAAATAGATGAGGCTGCAGTGAATAAAGTTGAAATCTTAAAAGGACCTGCAAGTCTTTCTTATGGTTCTGATGCTATGGCTGGTGTTATTGATATGATTAGCGCTCCTACTTTACCCGAAGGAAAAATCAATGGCAATCTTTCTGGTAATTACCAAACCAATAACGGACTCATTTCCTATTCTGGTAATATAGCAGGAAATTTACATGGATTTATTTGGGATGTGCGGTACAGCAATAAGATGGCACATGCTTATCAAAACAACTATGACGGCTATGTTTTTAATTCGGGATATAAAGAAGATGCTATTACCGGAATTTTAGGTGTAAATAAATCGTGGGGATATATGCATTTAAATTTGAGCTATTATCATTTAATGCCGGGTATTGTAGAAGGAACTCGTGATAGTGTAACCGGGCAATTTATAAAACCAGTTGCTATAAATGATTCAACCGAAGGAAGCAAAATTGCAAGTACAAAAGATTTTCTTTCCTATACCCCAACTACTCCTTTTCAACAAATACATCATTACAAAGCAGTGCTCAATAACAGTTTTTATATCGGGACAGGCAATTTGAAATTAACGTTGGGTTTCCAGCAAAACCAAAGACAAGAATTTGCTGATGTATTAAACCTCGATCAATATGGATTGTATTTTTTGCTCAATACCATTAACTATGCTGCAAGCTATACACTGCCCGAAAAAAACAACCTCTCCGTATCCTTTGGCACAAATGGCATGCAACAATCATCGCAAAATAAAGGTGCGGAATTTTTAGTTCCTGAATATAATTTGTTTGATGTGGGCGTCTATGGAATAGTAAAAAAATCATATAAGAAACTAGATATAAGCGGAGGTCTCCGTTTTGATACAAGAACAGAAAATGGAAAAGATTTATTTTTAGATTCTTTAGGAGAAAAAACAGAAACTTTTGATGTCGGAGATGTACAAAGATTCAAAGCATTTCAATCTAGGTTTTCGGCCATTTCAGGAAGTATTGGAGGTAGTTATCAATTCTCTGATCAATTTTATGTAAAAGCAAATGCTTCTAGAGGATATCGTGCGCCAAATATTGGTGAGATGGGTGCCAATGGAGAACATGAGGGAACCGGTCGTTATGAAATTGGTGATCCTAACCTAAAAGCCGAAACCAGTTTTGAAATAGATGGAGCTTTTGGGGTAAATACAGAACATATTTCTGCCGAGCTAGATGTTTTTGATAATAGCATTAACCATTTTATTTACGAGAGTAAACTAAATTCGGTAAGTGGTGGAGATTCTATCATTGATTCTGCTAATCCCATCCCAACTTTTAAATTTACACAAGGCAATGCTAATTTAATGGGGGGAGAAGTTATGATAGACATACATCCACATCCGCTTGATTGGTTACATTTTGAAAACTCTTTTTCGTATGTTTCGAGCATTCAAAAAAATGCGACCGACTCAACAAAATATTTACCGTTTACTCCTGCACCCAAGTTTGAATCGGAATTAAGAGCCAATAAAAGAAAGATGGGAAAGTATTTGCGTGCAGCCTATTTTAAAATAGGTTTAGAAAATTATTTTGCGCAAAATAATTTTTATGCGGCATACGGAACGGAAACTGCAACGCCAGGTTATACATTATTAAATATTGGTTTAGGAACTGATGTTGTGAAAAACGGTAAAACTTTATTTTCAATTTATATAAGTGGAAATAATATAACGGATGTTGCCTACCAAAGTCATTTGAGTCGCTTAAAATATGAAGATGTAAATTATTTAACCGGAAGAACCGGTGTATACAACATGGGGAGAAATATTAGTTTTAAGTTGGTAGTGCCGCTTGTATTGAAAAAATAATCTTACTATCTCAATAAAGAAACTTTTCCAATATAAGTATGTTTTTCTTTTGGCAGCCAGGTTACATCAATGTGGTATACATAAATATCTTGCGGGGCAAGTTGTTGAGTCGATTGAACTTTTCCGTCCCAAGGTTTTGTAATATCAGTACAAGAATATAATTCATTTCCCCAACGATCGAAAATGCGCATGGAGTAATTAATAATGCCAAAGCCTTTTGCAATAAAACCATCATTAACATCATCATTGTTGGGTGTAAACGTATTGGGAATATATAATATTCCATCCGGATCAATTCTCACATCGTATTGAACAGAATCAAGGCAACCGTAACTATTTACTACAAGTAATTTTACTATATAAGTTCCTGAATCAGCATAAGAATGAGATGGAAATTGCTCTGTGCTCGTACTTCCATCTCCAAAATTCCAAGCCCAACTTATTGCATCTGTAGAAGCATCCGTAAAAGTAATATCAGGAAATAGAATTGATGTTTCATGTGGGGAATATAAGTATTCGCTAATAGGTAATGGATAAACAGTAATAAGATTGGTAGATGTTGATGTACTTATACAGCCTTTATCAGAAGTAGCGGTAAGTGTTACAGAATAAGTTCCTGGATCAGCATAGGTATAAATAGGGCTAATAGCAGTGGAAGAATTTCCATCACCAAAACTCCAGGCATAAGAAACTAAGCTTCCTGTAGAAATAGTAGATAAATCCATAAAATTAACAGGTAAATCTTCACAGCCACTAAAAACATCAGGATTAAAAGTTACTTGCGGTAGTGGATTTACAATGGTTTGTTGTTGCAATGTATCGGTACAACCATTATCAGAAGTAACAATAAGTTGGGTAGTATATGTATTTTCTGAACTATAAGTATTAGTAGAATTTTGATTTGTAGAAGTATTGCCATCGCCAAAATCCCATTGCCATGAAACAATACTTCCACTTGCAATAACTGATAAATCATTAAAAGAGGAAACATCATTTAAACAAACATCTTTTACACTATAATCAGCTAATGGTGCATCATAAACAGAGAATGGAGCTGTTGCAGTATCTTTACAACCATTATTATCTGTTACTATTAGCTGGGCTGTCATTGTTCCTGAATTAGAAAAAATAATAGTTGGACTTTGTTCCGTTGAAGTTACTCCACTTCCTGAATAGCCCCATTGCCAATCAATAATACTATTAAGTGAAGTTGATAAGTCGCTAAAAGGAATAGCCAAGCCCAAGCAAGCATTACTCACAGATAAATTAGCACTAGGATTATCATTCACCACAATATTTTGTGTTGCGGTGTCAGAACAACCACCGGATGAAGCTGCAACTAGTATAACAGTATATGTTCCGGATTGCGCATAGGAATGTGTAGGTGTTTGAATAGCAGAAGAGCCTCCATCACCAAAATCCCAAACATATCCTCCTATGGTGCCTGATGAAATTGTTGTGGTATTGTTAAATGCAGCAATTTCATTTAAACAAATATCATTAGTAGTAAATGCAGTTGTAGGAGATGTTGAAACTTCTACTGAATTTGTTACTTGTGCTGTGCAGCCACTATCTGTTGTAATGGTAAGTGAAACAATAAAAAATCCAGAACTTGCATATAAATGAGATGGGTTTTGTGTATTGTCATTCGAGACATCTCCAAAATCCCAAGCCCATGAAGTAATATTTCCACTTGAAAGGGTTGACAGATCAGTAAAATCAGTTGTTGATCCTAAGCAAACAGTGGTATTACTAAAATTGACAGAAGGAATGGCATTAATAGTAATATTTTTTGAAGCAGTATCAGCACATCCTAAACTGGAAGTTGCAATTAAAGAAACCGTATATGTTCCCTGCAATGCATAACTATTAGATGGATTTTGAGAGGTAGAAGTATTGCCATCACCAAAATCCCATTGCCAAGAAGTAATAGTTGGTCCACCTGAAATAGTAGTAGCATCCGTAAATGCAATTGGATTAGAACAGCCAACTGCAAAACTTAAATCTGCAACAGGAGCATCAAAATAGGTAACGGTTACAGAGTCGTCTCCTATACAACCGGCACCATCATCAACACTTAATAAATAAGCTCCGGCACTAACGGTAGTACTTTTAGTAGCATCTCCATTACTCCATAAATAAGTATAGTTGCCAGAACCACCAGAAGCCGTACCTGTAAGTGTAGTAGTGTTTACACATGAAATACTTTGGTCTTTGCCTGCATCTACCTTTAAGCCTGTAACCGTAATACAAAATGAATAGGTTTGAGTCCCATTATACGGACAATTATCATCTTTTACTTCAACTGTAAAACATTGAGGGGTTGCACTTGCATCACTTGCTTTTGGTTTCCAGCAAAATGTGCCTACCGGAAATGGACTTCCTACAGTAGTAAAAGAAGCATTGCCTCCAATAGCATTGTTCCAGCTCATGGTCACAATTTGATTGGCATCAGGATCAGTACTATTTATATTAAAGCATATTTGTGTGCCTGCACAAACTGCAGTATCAAACTTACCCGTTCCGTTTATTCCATCAACACTTGGGTTAACATTATTACAATTATCTATGGTTACTTGTATATCTCGTATTACACTGCCAATTAAAATGCCATTACGGTATTCTTCAACTTTAATGGCCATTACAGTTACTTCTATTTGGGTTGGGGTTACACAAAAATCGCCTGTTTGTGAATCAAAAGTTAATGCAGGACTTGATTTTAATGGCTTAGTTGTTGAATAACCTGCATTGTAATTTACAACGGTATTAGCACTCGTCATAGGATCAGTAAGTGAATATACCAGCGAGTCTCCATCAACGTCAGTTGCACCATGATTGAAGCAAAATAAATTTCCTTGACAAACAAAAGGAACCGGTTTATTAGAAAATGAAGGAGAGCTGTTGCAAGTAACATTTAAATTATCGAGGTGAGCTTCAACATATAAATCTTCACCTGTAGGATTATTAATGGTTGTAATAGCTGCATTTCTACAACATTCATCAAAACTAAAAATCCAATCGTCACATTTAACCGGTAAAGTAAAAGTGCCTGTATACACATATTCTTCAATACCAGTATAAGTACCCCCATTACAGGTAGTTTTTACGGTTGGGCAAATAGGGGTGATTTCTTGTCCGGTTCCAGCAATAGGTTGCATGGTAATAGATGTGCTAATACCACATGAAGCAGATTTTACATCAATTTTTACCGAACTAGGAGCATTAATTCCCGAACAATCTCTATAAAAAGATAATGTTAATTGGTATTGTTCTCCACCCAAACATTGGTAAGTTAAATCTGCTCCCATTGTGTGGGATGCATGAGAATAATTTATTTGCCCAATAATAAAAGCAAATAGTAAAAAGGGAAAAATGTATATATGTTTCATCTGAAAATAATTGTTTTAATAGTCAGATGGAACTCGCATGTATGTTTCATTCCTCTTAGGATATCCAATGTATATGCTCGTTTCATTCCATTAAATGGGGGCTTTTTACATCATTAAGATTAATGACATAAAGATTCATAAAAATACTAATAAGAAGGGGAAGCAAAAACGACATAAAAAAGTGAAAATCTGCAATTTCTATTACTTGACTCTAATTAAGGGCTTAGCTAAAAGCAAGTTAGCATAATAAATTTATAATACCTAAATAATGAAGAATATATGATTGATATCAGGAGCGAAGTTCTCTTAGTCTTTTGAAAAAAGCCAAAGTTTAGGATCTTGGAGTTGATCCCATTTCCATACTTCAAAATGAAGTTCTGTTTTTGATTCAGATGCATCAGTACTAATTTTACCAAGAGATTGTTTTGTTTTTATCTTATCACCGGTTTTCACGTAAACTTCATCAAGATTTGAATATACGGTTCGGTAATCTCCATGTTTAATAATAATGGCTTTTCCGGATCCCGGTATAGAAATAACTCCGGTAACTTCTCCATCAAAAGAAGCTCTTGCTAAAGAACCTTCTTGGGTAGCAATATCAATTCCATTGTTTTTTATTTTGATGCCTGCTAAAACAGGATGAGGATGCTCTCCAAATGTGCTGGTAATAACTCCTCTTTCGCAAGGCCATGGTAGTTTGCCTTTATTACTTGTAAAGGATGATGATAATTGTAATTCTTCAGGAGTAAGTTCATATCCTTTAGTAATGCCGGTACTTTTTGACTTAGCTTTGGCTTTTTTAATTTCATCTGCAATTAAATCTTCAATAGCTTTCTGTAACTTTTCAGCATCTTGTTGTTTTTTCTTTAATTGTTTTTTAAGATCACTCTCCTGGGCTTTTAAATTATTCAATACCCCTACTTGTTCTTCTTTTTCTTTAGTAAGCTCTTGTTTTTCCCCTTCTTTTTCGGTTAATAATTTTTCTTTGTTTTGTTTTTTTGCAGCTAATTCATTTAATTTTTCATTCAACGACTGCTGTGTTTGAATAATGAGATTGGCTTGTGTTCTGCGAAATTCAGCATATTGCTGTAAATATTTAAGTCTTAAATAGGCTTGGTTAAAATCTTCGGCAGCCATAATAAACATGAGCTTATCATAAGAGGATCTTGTTTTATAAGCACTGTAAATCATTTTAGCATATTCTGTTTTTAGCTTATCCAAATCTTTTTGTAATGATTCAATATTTGCTTGGGTAGCATCAATTTGCTGATCAATATTACCCAACTCCTTTCCAATGGTATTAATCAATTGCTCTCGAATATTTAATTTTCTATTGAGAATGGCTACTTCATTAATAGAAAGTTTTTTGTTTTTGTCGGTTTGCTTTTTTAATTCATTGATATAGTTGATTTCTTCTTGTAAAGCATTTTTTTTCTTTTCCAATTCTTCTTTTGATTGGGAGAAACTATTAAAAGTGTTTGTTAAAGCAAACACAATAAAAAAGAAAATATATTTAAACCGCATTCTCATGTATGCAAAAATAGCAATAACATAAATGTAATGATGGGTATTCTAAAAGAATAACGAACAAACGATTGTTTATTGTTGTTTTGCCAGCTTTGTCAAAGTTTTTAATCTTAACAGAGTGTATTAGCATGCAACTTTATAGATGCTATACGGCCACATTAAATTGAGATAATCCTAATTATGATTGACAATAATTTTTCTCACTGTTTTCGTTTTTTCTTCTTGAATATTTAAAAAATAAATTCCGTTTGCCAGGTTACCAGAAGGAATAGTAACCTGAGAATTGGTAGCATGAAATGGGACTATTGCTTGTTGGCCTGTGATATCAAAAAGCGAGATAACATTATCTTGATTATTTTGAGAAAGACTAAATGAAATGTACGCATCAGCCGGATTAGAGAATACTCTTATATCATTATTAACATTAGGCTCTTTAACATTACTTAAAAAACCCCCAAGAGAAATATCATCAATTTTAAAATAAGAACCCGGAGTGGCTTTGCCTGAACTATCGTCAATTAAAATTAATAATGCCATATCCATGGGTGTATTGGAATTAAAAATAGTAAAAGGTATTTCAACGGGAATATAATTTGAGGTGTCGGAATCAGAAATAATGTATGAAGCAACAGCAACGGGGTAATAAGTGCTATCTTCTGTCATGGCAGAAATATAAATAAAATCATTGCCCTGCTTATAAAACTTGTAAAAAAAATTAAGTGTAGCATATTGAGTTGTAACCGGAAATAAATTGGTTGAAGGCGTTCCTAAGTTGGGAGAAAACCCTCCATTATAGCTTGACACTTCTCCTTTAATGGAATAATTTCCAAAATGAGCATCTGTTGATGGCGTTACTAAAACTAAAGTTCCTTGTACGTTATTGGTAAACCAATTGTCGGGTTCTCCTAAAGTCCAATTTTCAAAACTTGCATTGGGTAATGCAAATTGTGCTTTTAAATTTAGAACTGGTATAATAAATAAAAATAATAGTAGGCGTTTTTTCATGTTTATAGATTTGATATTCATTTTAATGCTTTCTGAAAACTAAATTAATATTTATTTCCTCTCCCTTAATCCCTCTCAAGAGAGGGACAATAATGGTAATTTTCAGAAAGCACTAAAATTAAAAAAGTATTTGAGATAAATTAGCATAGCTATTGCATAATCATTTGTAATTTCGTTTTAAGAATTTTTTATCATGAATAAATCTGCATCTATTTTAATTATTTATACCGGTGGTACTATTGGTATGATTCATGATAAAAACAGCAATTCGCTAAAGCCTGTGGATTTTCAGAGAATTAAAGATCTCATTCCGGAATTGCAAAAATTTGATTATCATCTTTCTACTCATTGTTTTGATACTCCGGTTGATTCTTCAAACATGAACCCTGATTTATGGATTGAAACTGTAAAAATTATTGAGAAAAATTATAACGAATATGATGGTTTCGTAATTTTGCATGGTACAGATACCATGGCATACACTGCATCAGCATTAAGTTTTTTATTAGAAAATATAAATAAACCGGTAATACTTACGGGATCTCAACTTCCACTCGAATCATTAAGAACAGATGCTAAAGAGAATTTAATTACAGCAATTGAAATAGCAGCCGCTAAGCAAAACAATCAATCTATTGTTACAGAAGTTTGTATTTATTTTGAATACCAATTATACCGAGGTAACAGAACGCATAAATTTAGTGCCGAAGATTTTGAAGCTTTTAGAAGTGTGAATTATCCTATACTTGCCGAAGCAGGAGTTGACATCAGATTCAATCATTCTGTTATTCAGAAACAAAGTACAAACGCTTTTAAAGTTTACAATAAACTCGATAATAATATTGCAATTTTAAAATTATTTCCGGGTTTTACTGAACAGTATGTTAGTGCAATTTTAAATATTAGAGGATTAAAAGCGGTAATTATAGAAACCTATGGCGCTGGTAATGCTCCTGTTGATCTATGTTTTTTAAGCATATTAGAAACTGCTATTCAAAAAGGAATTATTATTCTAAACATTACCCAATGCAATGGCGGTAGTGTGGAACATGGTAAATACGAAACCTCTGCTATGCTTGAAAGAATAGGCATTATAAGTGGCAAAGACATGACACTGGAATCTGCTGTTGCCAAGCTAATGTTTTTATTAGGAAATTATGCTGACGTAACAGAAATTAAAAATATGTTGCAAACTTCTCTTAGGGGAGAATTAAGCTAGAATTTCTATAAAGCCGCCAGACTTTCTTCCAACACTTTTATTTTAGCCTCAGCATCGGATAATTTTTTCTTTTCGGTTTCCACCAATTCTGGTTTGGCATTGGCAACAAAACGTTCGTTACTTAATTTGGCTTGTACCGATTTTAAAAAACCTTTGCTGTATTCTAATTCTTTTGTGATACGTTCGCGTTCCGCTTCGGCATCAATTTGCAGGGTATAGGGAATGTAAAATTCAAAATTCTTTACGCGAAATGAAATTGCTTTGTCAATCTTTTCATCTGTAAATGAAAATTCATTTAAGTTACCGAGCTTAGCAATTACTTCGTTCCAGTTTTTGTCGGCACTTTCTGGTTTTGATTTTAAATAAAGTGAAAGTTTTTCTTTAGGAGAAATGTTTTTCGATTTACGCGTATTGCGAATATTGGTAACAACTTCTGCAGCTATATTAAATTGTTCTAATATCGATTTATTTGTAAAACTTGCGGTGGGCCATTCAGCAACAATAATGCAATCCTCTTCTTTTCTATCTGCAATTAAATGCCAAAGTTCTTCCGTAATAAAGGGCATAAAAGGATGCAATAGTTTCAATAATTTCTCAAAGAAAATAACCGTAGCATCATAGGTTGTTTTATCGATAGGTAAAGATTTGCCTTCAACAAATTCGGGTTTTATCATTTCTAAATACCAGGCACAAAAATCATCCCATACCAATTTATAGGTGTTCATTAATGCTTCACTCATTCTGTATTTAGAATAACAATTGTTAATAATTTCTAGCTGTTCATTTAACTTAGCTTCAAACCAACAAACTACAACTTCGTTATGGGATTTTCTCCCCTCTCCTTCGGAGAGGGGTTGGGGGAGAGGTGTCCAACCTTTAATCAATCGAAATGCATTCCAAATTTTATTGGAAAAATTTCTGCCTTGTTCACACAAGCTTTCATCAAAAGGTAAATCATTACCTGCAGGTGAACACAACAGCATGCCTACTCGCACGCCATCAGCGCCATGTTTAGCAATTAAATCAAGTGAATCAGGCGAATTGTTTAATGATTTAGACATTTTTCTTCCCAGTTTATCTCTTACAATACCTGTTAAATAAACATTGGTAAAAGGTTTTTCTCCACGGTATTCGTATCCGGCAACAATCATACGGACTACCCAGAAAAATAAAATTTCAGGAGCAGTAATTAAATCGTTAGTAGGATAATAATACTGAATGTCTTTGTTATTAGGATTTTTAAAACCATCAAAAACCGAAATGGGCCAAAGCCAAGCAGAAAACCAAGTATCAACGACATCTTCATCTTGTTTTATATCCTCAACTTTAAACTTTAAACCTTGAACTTTGAACTTTTCAATTGCTTCATTTCTTGTTTTGGCAACAGTAAACTCTCCATTAGGTAAATACCATGCAGGTATGCGTTGTCCCCACCAAAGTTGACGAGAAATACACCAATCACGCACATTTTCCGTCCAATGGCGGTAGGTATTAATAAACTTTTCAGGAATTAAATTAATGTTACCATTCAATACATTTTCTAAAGCAGGCTTTACCAATTCTTCCATCTTTACAAACCATTGCATTGAAAGTCGGGGTTCAATAACCGCATCGGTACGTTCAGAAAAACCAACATTGCTTTTAATGTCTTCTACTTTTACAATGAGGCCCATTTCCTCTAATTGCTTTACTATTTTTTTGCGAGCAATAAATCGATCTTCTCCAATAAAAAATTGAGCAGCTGCACTTAATTTACCATCTGCAGTTAAAGTGTCAATTATTTCTAGCTTATGTTTAACACCTAATTCATAATCATTTTTATCATGAGCAGGAGTAACTTTTAAAGCTCCGGTTCCAAAGGCAATATCTACATATTCATCAACAATAATATTTACAGAACGATTTACCAGAGGAATAATTACCTTTTTGCCATGTAAATGCTTATACCTTTCATCCGCAGGATTAACGCAAACGGCAGTATCACCCATTATTGTTTCAGGCCTTTGCGTTGCAACAGTTATCCATTCATCACCATCAGCAATTTGATATTTTATATAATAAAGTTTAGCATTAACTTCTTTATGAATTACTTCTTCATCGGAAACTACAGTTAATCCTTGTGGATCCCAGTTTACCATTCTGTAGCCTCGGTATATATGGCCCTTATTATATAAATCAATAAATACATCTACTACTGCTTCGCTCAAATTGTCTTCCATTGTAAAACGAGTACGATCCCAATCGCAACTTGCGCCTAATTTTTTTAGTTGTTCTAAAATAATGCCACCATATTTTTCTTTCCATTCCCAAGCATATTTTATAAATTCATCTCTGCTTAAATCTTTTTTATTGATTCCTTTTTCTTTAAGCATAGCCACTACTTTTGCTTCTGTAGCAATGGAAGCATGATCTGTTCCCGGAACCCAGCATGCATTTTTACCTAACATTCGAGCTCTGCGAATCAATACATCTTGAATGGTATTGTTAAGCATATGCCCCATGTGCAATACTCCCGTAACATTAGGTGGTGGTATTACAATAGTATAGGGTTCGCGCTGATCGGGCACTGAACGAAAAAATCCATTGTTCATCCAATACTGGTACCATTTATTTTCTACTTGCGATGGATCGTATTTTGTTGCTATTTCCATAATAATTGGGCTTAATAATTAAGACTACAAAGGTAATTTTAAATAGTATAAGAGAAAGAGCTAATAATGATCAATTTTTTTTTGATAATCGGATTTGTTTCTATATCTCAATATTTCTAAAAACATAAATAAGGCTTGAGTAATTTCCGGTACTCATTGCATTTATATTCGATCGTAAGCCTTTTATAAAAGCCGCAATATAGTTTGATGTACCATGCATGTATTTTTCACTTAGCAAACTCACATAAAAAGAATCAAATTTCATGGGTAATTGTTGTGATAATAAAAATTGATGCATTGCAAAAAGTTTTTGAATAGTAGTAGGGCTGAAGTGATACAAATGCCTGGGTACATCATAAGCAGCCCAATGTTGTTTATAGTGTTGTGCATCCCAAGCAGCAGCATTGGGGACTGCAATTAGCAAAACTCCATCTTTTTTTAATAGGCTTTTGATTTCTTTTATTCTTTCATTTAAATTGGGCACATGTTCCAATACGTGCCAAAGGGTAATCACATCAAATGAATTTTTAGTCAAAGTGGTAAGATCGCTTTCTTCTCCTACTTGCAAACTATATTGTTTAATAGCAAATGTTCTGGCTTTATTTCCCGGTTCTATTCCGGTTACTTGCCAGCCGTTTTGTTTACATGCATTTAAAAATTCTCCTGTTCCGCAACCGATGTCTAGTATATTACCTTTTTTACTTAAGGAGTTTATCAAGTTTACTTTTTTGCTGATAGTATATTTTCGAACTACCTGATATATTTTATCAAGCATACTTTTTTGAGTATTGGAATGAGAAATATATTCATCAGATTCATAATACTGGCCTAAATCTTTAGCCATTGGCCTAGGGTTGGTAAATTTAAATCCACACGACTTACATTGGCAAACAGAAAAATCTTGTTTAGAAACCAAATAATCTTTACACTTTATTTCTTCAGTAAAAGAAATGCTTTCACAAACGGGGCAAGTGGCTATATTCTCCATGTAATAAAGGACTAATTATTTTCTGCTAAGGTAGGTCTTTATCAAAAACTTTGAAAATAATATTTAAAACTAGTGGTTACAAATTTTAGTCTTGTTGTATTACAGGCAAAAAACAAATCAATTAATCTTTAAATTTTTAACAAAATGAAAACCTACAAAATAATTTTAATGCTATTAGTATCTAGTACAATTTTTTTTAGCAGTTGCAAAAAAGATGAAGAAACAACAGATACAAACACAAACACCAATACAACAACTACAGTTACAGAATCAATTACCGCTACGGTTGATGGCGTGAGTTGGAGTGCAGCTTCAGTTTATGAATCTAGTTATTATGGAACTATTACCATTAATGGAACAGCAAGTGATGGAAGTGTAATAGGTTTTGGAATGCCATCAAGTGCCACTACAGGAAAACATGATATAACAAGTATGTGGGATTCGTATAAAGTAGCCTACTATAATACTGCTGGTGATTATGAATATACAGAAAATGGATCCATCACAATTACTTCAATTACCTCTGATGTTGTAAAAGGAACTTTTGAAGCAGAAACAAGCTTGGGTAATATTACAAGTGGAACGTTTACTGCAAAATTGTAGCAATTATTTTTCTATATTCAGCAACCTCAAAAAATCTTGTATGAAATCTATTTGCTTTTTTATTGCAATAATACTTTTTTTCTCATTATTTGAAAGTGAAAAAATTGCAGCACAAAATCCCCAATGGATAAATTTTGCAAGATCTTCTCCTGCTAACAGCATCGCTTTTCAAAATGATAGTGTTTGGATAGGGACGGAGGACGGAGTTTTTTTAACAGATATTAATGGAAACGTTTTACAAGCCTATGATAGATCTAATTCTGCCATTACAGGAAACATAATTTCAAAAATAATGGTAGATAAAAAGAAAAATATATGGGCTATTGTTTTTAATATGGGTATTGTAAGTTTTGATGGTAATAGCTGGACATCATATGATAAAAATAATTCTCCATTAAATATTGATGTTAATAATGGTTGTTTGGGAAATGGATGTAATGATATTAAAGATGTGGAAATAGATAGTAAGGGAAACAAATGGATAGCTTTAAGTGATTCTATTTATAAATACAATGACACAATTTGGACATCATATGCCATAACTAATTTTAATACTTCATCATATAGCATATCGGAAATTTATATTGATAAGAATGATAATATTTGGATAGCGGCTACTAATGGGATATACAAGTATGAACAAGGCAGTCAATTATGGATAAATATTGAACCAATGTCGTATCCGGAGTTATTAACTGGCGATTTATATGGAAATATTTATGTTGAAAAAGATGGATATGGAATTTCAAAATTTGATGGAAACATTTGGTCGGACTACTTGTATTGGCCAAACGGAAGTTGGTATTTGTCATCAATAACTTTTCAAGATTCAATTGCTTGGATTGGTACTTCCAAATATGGTTTAATAAAGAGTTATCAAGGTAATACAATATTCTATGACACTACAAATACCAATTTAAAAGTTAATGATATTAGAGGAGTAGCAATTGATAAATATTCAAGAAAATGGTTGGGACTAAACTCCGAACCTCTAATGATATTGGATGATACAAGTTGTAATCCTCTGATATTGTCACAATGCAATATTTCTGATAATTTCGGCTTTTCAGTTGTTGTTGATAGTAGCAAGAAAATATGGTTTGGCAATAACTCGATTTCTAGTTATGCCGATTCTATTTGGACCACCTTCTCTTCTGCACAAACTAATGTGTCTTTTATTTGTGCACTTGTTTTAGATAAAACAGGTAATCTTTGGTGCGGATCACTTTCGGGACTATCAAAGTATGACGGTAAAAATTGGACATTCTTTAGTGATTATCCAGGAGGTATGGTTCAAGCGTTAGCGTTTGATAGTAATGGAGTTTTATGGATTGGAGCAAGATTTGGTGGACTAGTGAGTTTTGATGGATATATATGGACGTCTTATACTACTAGTAATTCTAATTTGCCTAGTGATGATATAAATTCAATTTATATAGATACGAACGGTATAAAATGGCTTGGTACTAATGGTGGAGGCTTAGTAAAATTTGATAATGTTAATTGGACTGTATATAATAAATCAAATTCCGGGATTTGTTCAGATTACATAAGCTACGTAACCATAGATAAAAACAATGGTCTTTGGATAGGCTCAGGTTACGATAGGTTTTATGGAAATTATGAAGGACATGGCCTTAGTTATTTTTATCAAAACAATTGGACAACTTATGACACATCCAATTCAAATTTATCCAATTTAAATATATCTGGAATTGCAATAGACAAACAAAATAATAAATGGATAGCTACCAATGGTGGAGGCTTAGCAAAATTTGATGGAACCAATTGGGAACTTTTTGATATTAGCAATTCAGGTGTTCAAAGCGATTGGTTAACATGTGTTTATATAGATAACTATAATAATAAGTGGCTTGGCTCATACGGATATGGATTTAGTGGATATAATGAGAATGGCCTTATTTTATATGATACCACAAAAACCACAAGCAATATTTCAAAGTTTTTCAGAAATACCCCCCAAGCTCTAATCTCTCCCAATCCCGCAAATGACTATATAGTAATTGATGCTGCAAATGAAAAATATTTAGCAGATATATATAGTGCAGAAGGAGAGAGAATAATTTCTTCTTTATCAATTAATGAAAATTCCAGTACAATAAATATTGCATCCTTATCAAAGGGCTTTTATCTTATAAAGCTATCCAATAAGAAAAAATGTCTTACTTATAAATTAATTAAACAATAAAAAATCCAGTGGTTACACTTTTAAGTCTTGTTGTATTTCATACAAAAACAAATTAATTAATCTTAAAAAATTAAACGAAATGAAAAAATTAAATTTATTACTCATCACTCTCGTTTTAGCTGCGCTATTTTTATCAAGCTGTAAAAAAGATAGCAATACTTCAACTTCTACAAACAATAATAATACTTCTACACAAGCTTCAATAGAAGCAAAATGGAAACTCACCGGAGGAACCACTTATGATTACTTAGATTATCTGTATGATAGTTTCACCTATTATGTTACTTTTTCTAGCAATTCAACTATTGTTTATGATTTTAACGGCAAGTATATGGGTATGGATGTTCCCTATACCGAAACAGGAAATTGGGGTTGGTTAAATTCCGGTCATGATTCATTATGGGTACAATATTCAACCAATGATACCATGACGGCTTATATCACAACACTTACAACAAGTAGTTTAAAATTTTATGACGACCAAGGCGAAACTTATGAATTAACAAAGTAATATTTGTTTTTTGCGAAAGAAGTATACCATTCAGAAATGGAATGACAATCTTAAAAAACTAAACACAAACAAAGAAACAAGATTGCCATGTACTTCAACCGCCTTTGTTTATTTAATTAAGCAAGGCGGTTTCGCTTGTTTAAAATTCTTCCGTCTCCCGTCTCCCGTCTCCCGACTCCCGACTCCCGTCTCCCGTCTCCCGTCTCCCGTCTCCCGACTCCCGACTCCCAGCTCCCGACTCCCGTCTCCCAGCTTCCTGAAATTCGTGTCTAAAAGATTTCTTGGAGTAGACTCTTATTTGATACCTTTGTAAACGAAAAATTAGCACTTTACTTATGTACAATTCAAACGAAACAGATCCTACTGCCCTTGCTTCAAAATTTATTAACCATACTCAAAAAAATATTTTTTTAACCGGTAAAGCAGGAACCGGGAAAACAACTTTTCTTAGAAACATTATTCAACAAACGCATAAAAAAGCAGTAATTGTTGCGCCTACCGGTATTGCTGCTATTAATGCAGGCGGTGTTACCATTCATTCTCTTTTTCAATTACCCTTTGGAAATTTTATTCCGGTTAATCAAAATTCTTTTTCAACCAATCAGCAATTTAAAATTACTACTCCGGCTTTACTTATTCGTAATATGCAAATGAGTAGTACTAAACGTAATTTACTAAGAGAATTAGAGCTTTTAATTATTGACGAAGTGAGTATGTTGCGTGCCGATTTATTAGATGCCATTGATACAACACTCCGTTATATTAGGCGGCAAAATAACAAACCTTTCGGAGGCGTTCAGGTTTTATTTATTGGCGATTTATTGCAATTACCTCCAGTAGTAAAAAATGATGAATGGGAAATATTAAAAGAACATTACAACAGCATTTACTTTTTTGATGCTTGGGTTTTGCAGCAAGAAAAACCATTATATATTGAATTAGAAAAAATATACCGTCAGGCGGATAATACTTTTATTGCCCTACTCAATAACCTGCGTAACAATTGTATTACTGAAGATGATGTTGCTTTGCTGAATAATTATTACAAACCCGGATTTAAAGCAGAAAATAATCAAAACTACATTACGCTTACCACACACAATTACAAAGCCGACAAACTAAACAAAGAATATTTACAAAATATCAAGAGTAAATCTTATTTTTTTAACGCCACAGTTGAAGATGAATTTAGTGAATACGCCTATCCCGTTGAAAAAACAATGGAATTAAAATTGGGTTCGCAAATTATGTTTGTAAAAAATGACCCAACGGGTGCGCAGCGTTTTTTTAATGGAAAAATTGGTGTTATTTCTGCCATTACCAACGATGAAATTCAAGTGAAATTTGAAGATGCTGTTGCTCCCATTACGGTTGAAGCTTACCGATGGGAAAACATAAAATATACTTTGAGTGAAACAACAAATGAAATTGAAGAAAAAATAAATGGAACGTTTACGCAATATCCTATAAAACTGGCTTGGGCCATTACCGTGCACAAAAGCCAAGGACTCACTTTTGATAAAGCCATTATTGATATTGGTGATGCATTTGCTCCCGGGCAAATTTATGTAGCCCTATCTCGTTTACGAAGTTTACAAGGTTTAGTATTGAGCTCAAGAATTAATTTTCAAAACATTGAACAAGATGTAAAGGTAAGAGAGTATTCAAAAACAAAATCGGAACAAGATGATTTAAAAACGATGGTGGAGAAAGAAGAAAACAAATTCTTGCTTGACTATATTTCAAACTGTTTTAATTTTAATGCATTGCTCAATCATTTTTTCCATCATATAGAAACGTATGATAAAGACGAAAAAAAATCTGCAAAGCAACAACACAAACAATGGGCCATTGATCAAAAAAATAAATTGAGTGAAATAAAACCTCATGCAGATAAATTTTTGATGCAACTCAATGCTATTTTAAATCAAAAAGAGAATGGCTATTTAGAATTGCTAGACAGTCGTGTTAAAGCAGCTTCTAATTATTTTATACCTCTGTTTAAAAAGATATCTGCTACCATTATTTCGCATATTGTTTTGCTAAAATCAGAAAGTCAAATTAAAACGTATTTAAAAGAATTACTTGAGCTTGAAACCTTATGCTATGAGCAAGTAAAACGAATGCAAAAAGCTATAGTATTAACAGATGTAATGCTTTGCAAAAAGGAATTTACAAAACAATCTATAAGCTCTATTATTAATGATCAATCTCGTATCGATCAAATTAATGCGGCATTAACTACAAAAATAAATGCGAGCAAAGATTTTGGTAAAATACAAAAACCAAAACGCATTAGAGGTGAAAGAAAGAAAAAAGAAAAAATTACTGATGATAAAGGAGAAATAATAGATACCAAAACAATGAGTTTTCAGTTGTTTAAAAAAGGTAAAACCATTGAAGAAATCGCAAAAGAACGCACACTTGCAATTACTACTGTAGAAGGTCATTTAGCACAATATATTACCAAAGGAGAATTAGATGCTCTTCAATTTGTAAACAAAGAAAAAATAAAACACATTATTGCCGCAGCAAAATCAATTGATAGTTTTAAACTGAGTGCTATTAAAAATATACTTGGTGATGAGTATACTTATTCCGACATTCGTTTTGCCCTTGCCGATTTTTTTTCGAAGGAACCACAAAAGGTTGAAGTCTAAATATTACACAAGATGAATACACATAAAACACTCGAAAATTTAAAGATTACGGCTTTAAACCAAATGCAATTGGCTTCAATAGAAGCATGTAAAAAATCAAATGATGTTATTCTACTCTCACCTACCGGCTCGGGAAAAACATTGGGATTTTTATTGCCGCTTTTAAACACTTTAAGTAAGGAAAAAGTAGGTGTTCAAGCGTTAATTCTTGTTCCTTCTCGTGAGTTAGGCATACAAATAGAACAGGTATTTAAGCAAATGCAAACCGGTTTTAAAGTAAATTGTTGTTATGGCGGCCACTCAACTAAAATAGAAAGAAATAATTTTAATCAGGCTCCAACAGTTCTTGTTGGTACTCCGGGTAGGATAGCTTACCATATTCGCAAAATTAGTTTTGATACCAATACCATTCACACTTTAATACTTGATGAATTTGATAAAGCATTAGAGTTCGGCTTTCAAGAAGAGATGTCATACATTATTCAGAGGCTAAAAAATGTAAACAAACGCATGTTAACTTCAGCCACCAATATGCCCATTATACCGGAATTTACGGGAGTAATTAATCCTCTTGAACTTAATTTTTTAGATGCCAGCCCAACCAAAACAGATGGCTTAAAATTAAAACAAGTTAAAGCAGAAAATAAAGACAAACTGGATGCGCTTTTTTCTCTTGTTTGTAAACTAGGAAACAAGCCTACACTTATATTTTGTAATCATCGCGATGCTGTTGAAAGAATAAGCAGTTTGCTTTTTGCAAAAGGTTTGGATCACGGTATTTTTCATGGCGGCATGGATCAAGATGACAGAGAACGAGCCTTGATAAAATTTAGAAACGGAAGCCATCGCATATTAATCACAACCGACCTTGCCTCTCGCGGACTCGATATTCCTGAAATAGAAATAGTGATACATTATCAATTACCCACAACTGAAAATGCTTTTATACATCGTAATGGTCGTACTGCTCGTATGAATGCTCAAGGTGTTTCGTATTTATTACTTGCAGTTGGAGATCATATTCCCCCGTTTATCAAAGAAAATCCGGAAATAGAAACATTACCATCTAAAAATACATTGCCTGCAAATTCCGATTGGGATACACTTTATCTATCGGCCGGAAAAAAAGATAAAATCAATAAAATGGACATTGTGGGTATGCTATTGCAAAAAGGGAAACTGCAAAAAGACGAATTAGGATTAATTGAAGTACTCGATCATTCAGCTTATGCTGCAATAAAAAGAGAGAAAATCAAGCAAGTAGAAAGTCTCGTGCGCAACGAAAAAATTAAGAATAAAAAAGTGAAAATTGAAATCTCAAAATAAATAAGCTGGGGTTCCTATTTTAAAAATTCACATATTCTCTAAAAAACATACAGTAAAATCTTATATCGCAACCATAATAACTTATGGCATACCTAAATTAGACTTCTATTCTGCAACCTTTCTCCTAAAAAAGCGTACAAGTATCTATATAATAAAGAAATCATGCCTTATTTTTTACGATACACCACTTGTTTTCTATTACTATGCTTATTAATTAAAACGAATGCATTTACCCAAACTTGTGATACGATAATGGTGGGTAAAGGCAAAAATTTAGGTATTTATGGCGGTTTAGCCATTGATATGGCTTTTACTACTAAGGGGAGATTATTGGCTACTTGTACAGCGCCCTCTTCATTATATATTTCAGATGATAGTGCTAAAACATGGTATCATGCTTTTTCGAACGATTCTCTTGATTATGATTGTGATACCAGAGGCTGGGGCGGTGGTGGAATAAGTGTATTTACCAATACAAAAGGTTGGGTTGCATCAAGAACGGCTTCTGTTGGGGGGCTTTCTGCTGCACAAATTAGTTTTACCAATGGAGATACCGGAACTTGGCGTACTGCTATGGATGGCTATATGCTTTCACAGTTAGGTTACGCAAATAAATCCGTTAGTGCAATTGGCCTATCAGATTATTATTTATACGTATTGTTACAAAATTATATTGTTAAAATTGATACAAATGCAACAGACTCCTCAGATGTTATTGATATTACTTCTAGAATTTCAGGCGTTGATTCTGCCTTTTATTTAAGAAGTATTGCAATTGCAAATACAGCTTCGGGCTATCCTTTTTATGTGGTAATAGACTCTACAACTACTGCTACATTTCATGGAAATTTATATAAATACGATGGCAGTATTTTTACAAAAATTACATTACCATCAGCCCTTTCTTCTGTTTCAAAAGTATTTACACATCCCGGGCAAAGTACCGGTGACACCATTTTTGTAAATGGGTATACTAGTACCGGAAAAATGAAACTGTATCGCTCATCAAATGCGGGAGCCTCTTGGACAAATATTTCACCTAGCACCAATAGCCTTTCTGATTATATTGCACATGCAACATACAATCCTAATTGGACTGTGCAAATGCCTTTGAGTAATGGCTTGCTTTTGGTGAATGGCTTGGCATATATTTCAAAAGATATGGGAAGTACTTGGATTGCTACTGCACCCATACCTCAAAGTACAGGAAATATTTATTCAGTAGCTTTAACTATGCACCCAAGTGATACCAGTTTTTTTGTAGGATCGAGTACTCCAGGTGTATATGTAAGTACAACCGGTTGTAATGGACCATTAGTGCAACAACCTTGTGCTGGATTTGATGCTTCATTTGTTTGGAAAATTGCTCGTAATACAAATGAAACAGAATTCTATTTAGCCACTCAATCGGGTTTAGCTTATACAACAAAATATCTTGATAAAACAATTACAGGTGTTAATAAATGGCTAAGTCCTAATGGTGTTTTTCCTATTAGTAATACAGATGTTATTGGAGGAATTACAGCCGTTGCTGTTGATCCTGCTGATTCAGCACATGTAATTGCCGCATGGTCGGGAGGTTTTTTTGTAAGTCATACCGGTCTTAATGGGTTTAATGCTGTAAATCCTACTAATTATGATGTAGGGGCTATAAGAACAAAAGATATTGAATTTGTTAATAGTACTATTGTGGTAGCAGTAACAGGTACTTTTAAAGATCAATATGCTGGTAATGGAGATATATGGAGATCTACAAATGGTGGTGATTCATGGGCAAATGTGTCTCCATCAGGTTTTGGAACCTCTAGTACAGTTGCTGTAGGATATGGCAAAACGGATACCGTAATTTATGTAGGATCGGGATGCAGTAATATTGAAAAGGGGTTTATTTGGAAATCTACGGACCTTGGCTTAACATGGACACAAGTAAATCAAGGCCCTACTGATGTGAGCGATCCATCTATTACCGGATTGGTTATTAACGACATTGCAGTTGATCCAAGAGGAAAAGATACATTGTATATTACTGCCGGTTATGATCCTACTAGGGCATTTGCCAAATCAACAGACGGGGGGCTTACGTATCAATATATAAATCCCCTATCTCAAGAAACTCCATTTGCAGTTGAAATAGATCCTTCCCATATAGATTCAATTGTATACGTGGGGATCAATAGAAAATTATATTTCTATAATCCGGCTCTTGATTCGGCAAGTCTTATTTATACAGGCCTTCCAGGAGATCTTATCCAAGACTTAGCCATTGGGTCTATACTTGTGGGTACAACTACTGGGTTTTATGGTATTGATGGAGACGATGTGCTTATTACTTCAATACCATCTATATCATCCAATAAGGATATTGTTGTAACTATTTATCCCAACCCAATTACCAATAGGGCATGTATTCAAGTAAATGGATTAACGTCTTCTGAAAAATTAAAAATTACAGTATATGATGTAATGGGAAGAACCGTCCTACAAGCATACAATGCCCCTTATTCAAATGAAAATATCTTAGAATTTGATACCGCTCAATTATCAAATGGTATTTACTATTTACACATTAAAAATTCTCAAATAAATCATAGCCAAAAAATTATTATTTCTAAAATGTAACCTTTTGTCATTGTATCTAGTATAAGTGAGATAAACCCAAGAATCATTTATATGACACGCTCTATTTTAATTTCAATAATTGCAAGTCAATTGCTATTTATACTAAACCTTAAAGCAGGTACAGCAACCCATTTACAGGTTGATTATGTTGCTTCTGGAGATTCCTTTCCTTCTAAAATTCCATTTTACGTAAGGCTATCGGCAAGAGATATTGACAATAATATTGATGACACTTATGGCAATACAAATTCTGCAATTGTAAGCGTAATTAGCGGCCCCGGAACATTTAGTGGGCCATTCTCAGTTTTTTTTCTTGGTGGCATTGCTGAATTTACAGATCTATCATTTAACACTTCCGGCAATTATGTAATTAAATTTTCTTCCGGAAGCTTATCGGCAGACACTATCTCAATTAAAATGTTTGATTATTTTTCATTCTCCAATTCATCTTCAGTATTAAAATTTATTAATAAACACTCTCAAGATACTATTGCAACAGATGATTTTTTATTTCGATATGTGATTGCTGCAAACAGCTCAAATAAAATTGATACTACTTGTAATGCATCGGTAAGCCTTAGTATTATTGGATCGGGTTCTCTTACGGGAGTTACAAATAAAAATTTCACTAAAGGTGTTGCTTTATTTAGTAGCCTTTCCTTAACAGCTACAGGAGCGAATCAAATTGTATGCAGTTCCGGCTCTTTAATAAAAGATACTTCAACCGTATTTGTTGGCACATCTACCACAAGTACAGATACCACATCAAGCACTTGTGATACAACAACCGTAGGTAGCAGAAGTAATTTAGGATTATATAGTGGGACTTGTATCGATCTTACTTTTAGCCCCAATGGCAGATTATTTGCAGGGGTACGAGCACCTGCATCATTGTTTTATTCTGATGATACGGCTAAAACATGGGAAGCCGCTTTTCCGGTAGATTCACTCGAATTTAATTGTGGAAATTCGGGATGGGGAGGGGGAGGACACAAAGTTTTAACAAATAACAAAGGATGGGTATCTGCGTATACCGAGCAAGAATTAGGAAGTTTAAAATCTACAGAAGTTAGTTTTCATAATGGAGATAGTGGCAGCTGGCAAACAGCTTCAGATCAAAATATGATGATGGATCTTGGCTATGGGATGCAGACTCCAAGAGGCATTGGCCTTACCGACTATTATATGTATTCTGTGCTTACTAATACAATTGTTATCCGTGATTCTTCAGGCATTAAAAATATAATTGACGCATCTCTTTATTTAGGAAGTTTTCCATTAACAAACAGTATTGCGAGAATAGCCCCGGCAAATAATTCTAGTAGTTATCCATTTTATATTATTGTTGATACTACAGGCGATATGGGTGATAACATAAGTGGTAAGTTATATTATTTTGATGGATCATTATTTACTTCGATATCTCTTCCCTCAGGTTTAAGTGGAATTTCTGAAGTATTTACATCTCCATTAGGAAATACAGGGGATACCGTTTTTATTTCCGGAAGAATAATAAACTCCAATTTAACTTTCACGCAAAAAACATATCGATCATACGATAAAGGTATAAACTGGCAAGATATTTCTTGGGCTCTTGACCCTTATTCAAGTTCTATAAGTGATTTAGATTATAGTTCAAGCTCATTGGGGAATATGATTCTTATTTTACAAGGCAAGGCTATTTCTAAAGATTTAGGAGATACTTGGGAAATAATCTTTAATAGCCAGTATAGTGCCGCAAGTGTTTCTATTTATGATCAAAATATAGTTTTAGCAAGTAAAAATAAAGGGGTGGAAATTAGTACAAGCGGACTAAGTGGCACATTCAGCATAGCTGATAATTATGGGCTAGAAGCAATTCAGATAAATAAGATAGCCCGAACAAGCAATAAATCTGTTTTTTATCTAGCTACTCGATCGGGCTTAGCATATACCACAGCCTATTTAGACACCCTAGTTTCTGCTTTTGATAAATGGCATGCTCCTTATGGAGAATTTCCAATAGCATCAGTTAATGATTCTGATGGCATATTTGCAGTTGTAATTGATCCATATGACTCTTTACATGTTATTGCGGGCGGTGCAAATAATTTTAATGTAAGCTTTACGGGCTACAATGGCTTTCAATATGTTAATGTAACTGGCTTTGGCCTTTATATGTATGTGAGAGATATTTTATTTGTTGATTCAGATATTGCCTTAGCTGTAACAGGACGAATATCGGAAGGAGATAATAATAGCGATTGGGGTAATATTTGGCGCACTGTTGATGGTGGCTTAAACTGGACCAATGTTAGTCCTGCTGGATTTTATTCAGGAAATGTCCTTGCCATGGGAATAAGTGCAACTGATACGGTATTATATGCCGGTTCAGGTTTTGCTAAATCACTTGCATCAAGTGATAGGGCAGGGATATTATGGAAATCGACAGATTTGGGCTTAACATGGATGGGTATTCATGCCGGCCCTACTAGTATAACAGATATTACCATTGATTCAATGCCCATTTTCGATATTGCAGTTGATCCAAGGGGAACGGATACTTTATATATTGCTTCAGGACATAATACTGATAATGCCTTTGTAGTTTCCTATGATGGAGGCATAACATATCATTATACTGATTTATTAGGAGAGGGTGCGTTTTCTACCGTTTCTGTTGATTTAGAAAATCCGGATACAAATGTATATGTTGGTAATCGTAAACAAATATTTGATTACAACCCCAGTACAGATAGTGGCCAAGTTATATTTACCGGTTTGCCGGGAGAAATTATGTATGAGCTTGCACATGGTTCTATTCTTGTTGGTTCAACAACCGGTTTTTATGGTGTAGATGGAGACAAAACTATAGACATTGTTGGAATTGATAAAGTTTCCGTTGTAACAAATAGGGTACTGCTTTATCCTAATCCTTCTTCATATTCTTTTACAATTGAAGTAAATAGTAGTCAGCAAAAAAATGACATGCAAATTAATTTATTAGATGTGCTTGGTAGAAATATAAAAACTATTTACAAAGGAAAAACAGAACAAGAAACAATGCAACTTAATGTTGATTGCAATAATCTTGTTTCGGGCACTTATTTCATTCGGGTTATAGGTGATAATGAAATTATAAATAAAAAAATATTGATTTCTAAGTAACCTGTTTAAACTAATTTATAAATACAAATGGTATAAAATGCTTCAATTTTTATCTAAAATATTCAGCTCTTTTTTTATTGGCATTTTGTTGGTACTTGTATTGCATATTCAAACTTTTTCACAAGCAACCAAAGTTAGCATTACTATAATTAATGAAGAAGATGCATATTATATAGGTGTTCCCATATATGTTAAAGCCAATGCCGTGGATAGTGCAGGTACAACGGATCAAAACTATAATGGAAATGTAAAGCTGGAAGCGGTTGGTCCTGATACATTATTGGGTACTTCAACAGTTGCATTCTCAAAAGGAAAAGCTTCTATTCAATTAGCATACGTAAATACTACAGGCACTTATCAAATTAGATGTTCTTCAGCTGGACTTATAACTTCTGCTATAAAAACAATAACTGTTGTAAATAACCCTTATACCAATGGAGGGGCTTCTGCAACCACATTAAAGTGTTGGGATGAAATGTATGATACTGTTTATACAGATTCTTTTTTTTCTAAATATATTTTTGCTCTAAATGCCAATGGGGAAATTGATACTACTTTTAGTAGCGGTTATGCTGCTGTACAACAAATCAGCGGAACAACCATATCTAATATAACAAATAAAAAAGCTTATTTTAATAAGGGTATTGGTATTGCAGAGCAAATTAACATAAGCACAACAGGTACTTACCAATTGGTTTATACATATAATAGCTTAACCTCAGATACCTTCACTATTATTGCCATTGATTACCCCTATGATAGCAGCAATTGTGTTATCCCTGATAGCATACAAACCCCCAATCTTGGAATATATGGGGCAGTTGGATTAGACTTTACGTTTTCTACTATTAATAATCGCTTATTTATTGCGGTAGAAACACCACAATCATTATTTTTTTCTGACGATACCGGAAAAACATGGATCCCCTCTTTTCCTTATGATTCATTAGAATATGATTGTGGGCATCGTGGCTGGGGCGGCCGTGCCATGCGTGTTTTAACAAATTCAAAAGGATGGGTAGCTGTTTATACAAATCAAAACCAAGGTTCACTAAATGCATCTGTCATCAATTTTCATAATGGCGATACAGGGCATTGGAATACTGCATTAGATGATGAGATAGCAGATAACTGGCAATATGAAAATGCTTATGGAGTAAAAAATATAGGTCTCACGGATTATTATTTATATTCTCTTTTAGGTAATTATGTTATTATGCAGGATACCGATATTTATTTTCCTAAAAAAGTAATTAGTCTTAAAAAATGGATTTCCGCAACTAATAACAGACCAGAGGCATTATGGATTTCTGCTAGCAACACGGCAAGTGGTTTTCCTTTTTATGTTATTGCCGATACATTGGGAAATACTCCACAAACACAAGGCAATTTATACAGATGTGACAATACCAATACAGTGGTAAAAATTACTTTACCATTGGGATTGAGTGGCATCGAAAAAGTTTTTATTCCACCTGTAAATACCAGTGCTGATACCGTTTTTATTTCAGGAATTGACGATAACGATAGTTCACAAATTTATGTTTCTTTTAATGGAGGTTTGAATTGGATAAATATTGGTGGCCATTTGAATTTTGAATTAACCGATGTTGATTACAGTTCAACCTGGGCAACCAACATTTCCGGGAATAATGGAATATTGCTTTTAGCAAATGGAACGTATTCAAAAGATTTAGGAACAACCTGGGAAAATATTAATGCCAGTGCATTAGAAGTAAAAGCTATTTTACCAAGTAATCCTGATTATATTATACGTTTAATGGGTGGTTGTATTTATTATAATACATCCGGATTAAATGGTAACGTTATTAAATCAAAAAGTGAAGGCCTTGCCGCTTCTAAAATTATTCAAATTGCAAAAACAAATGATAAATCTGTTTTTTATTTAGCTACCCAATCGGGATTAGCATATACAACAGCTTATACTGATACATCCATTAAATATATTGATAAATGGCATGCGCCCTATGGTCAATTTCCGGTTAGTTCTGTAGACACTACAAATATTTATACCGCAGTTGCAATTGATCCTTTAAATTCACAACATGTGGTATGTGGGAATTTAGGTGCTTTATATGTAAGCATGTCAGGACCTAATGGTTTTGCAACTATTAACCCATTTGGATACCCTAATGCCGTACCATTAACGGATATTGTTTTTGTGAATGCTAATATAGTATTAGCACTAAAAGGAGACAATACTGATTATGCCGGCAGTTTGTGGCGTTCTACAGACGGGGGATATAACTGGTCAAATGTATTATCTATTCCGGAAGGGGGAAATGAAATAGCGGTTGCGTACGGCACTGTAGATACCAGTGTTTTTATGGGTAGTGGCTTGGCTGATGGCGCAGGATCCCTATGGAAATCAACTAATCTTGGACAAACTTGGGTAAAAGTTGCAGATGGGCCCAAATGCCCAAACGATAACACGGTAACAAATATGCCCATTACTGCGCTTGCTGCCAAACCAAACCACTCAGGAAATTTATATGTAGGAGCATCAAGCAATACCTGCAATGCTTTTATGTACACGGATGATGGGGGAATTTCTTTTCAAAACATACCTCTATTAAATGATAGCGATCACATTACCTCCATAGCTTTGAATAACAATTATTCTGATAGTATTTATGTTGCCGTAGGCAGAGAAATATTTGTTTATGATGCATTTAAAGATACGCTAACAAGAGTTTATAGAGGGCTCCCTGGCGAAATAATTAATGACCTTGCCTCCGGCTCTATTTTGGTTGGTACCACAACAGGTTTTTATGGCATTCACTTAGATGATAATAATGGCAATATTGTAAATTTAAAAAATATTCAGAAACACAATTCTTTTGTAAATATTTATCCCAATCCGTCTTCAAATGATATTTTCTTAGACGTTAGCTTAGTCACACATTCAAGTTTACAAATTTATTTAATAGATTTTATGGGTAAAGAAATTCGTGCAATTGCAAATGAAGAACATGTGACAGGGGTAAGACATTATAGTATGAATATATCAAATCTTGCAAGCGGAACTTATTTTGTGAAAGTAAAAACCAATGATGAAAGTATTACTAAAAAAGTAGTGGTGATTAAATAGCATATATAAAACACGAATTACATGAATTATTTGTGTGCAATTCGTATCTATAAATTTACTTCAAAAAATGAAATGCAATAAAGCTTATTGTATAAGCAAGACCTGTCATATACACAAATTGAATCAAAGGCCATTTCCAGTGTTTTGTTTCTCTAAATACAATAGCAAGTGTGCTCATGCATTGCATTGCAAAAACATAAAAGAGCAGAAGCGAAACTCCTACGGCTAAAGTATAATAGGTCTTGCCTGTTTGCGGATTTACATCTTCACGCATTTTTTCTTGTAGCGATAATTGATCTTGACTTTTTCCAATGCTATATATGGTACTCATGGTGCCAACAAAAACTTCTCTTGCAGCAAAGGAAGTAATCAATGCAATACCTACTTTCCAGTTGAATCCTAAGGGTGCAATTACAGGCTCTATTTTTTGCCCCAGTATGCCTACATAAGAATTTTCTAATTTTTCTGATTGAATTTTAGCCATTAATTCATTTGGTGAAGTACTTGCATATTCAGCAGCTTTATATTTTTCATCAATTTTTTCAAAAGCATTATTCGGAGCAAATGATGATAGTACCCACAGTATTATTGAAATGGCTAAAATTATTTTGCCCGCTTCTAATACAAACATTTTTACCTTATCAAAAATAGTAATGGCAATGGTTTTCCAATCGGGCAATTTGTAATCCGGCATTTCCATTACAAAAAAACTTTGTTCTTTTGATTTTAAGAGATGCTTCATTATCCAGGCAACGCCCATTGCAGCTATAAATCCTATTAAATACAAACTCATCATTACTAAACCCTGTAAACTCAATATGCCAAAAATCATTTTGCTTGGAATCACCAAAGAAATTAGCAGAATATAAACAGGCAATCGCGCTGAACAGCTCATTAGTGGGGCAACCATAATGGTAATCATTCTTTCTTTCCAATTGCTTATGGTTCGGGTAGACATGATGGAAGGTACTGCGCAAGCCGTACTACTAATAATGGGAATAATAGAACGGCCATTCAAGCCAAATTTTCGCATGGGTTTGTCCATAATAAAACTTACACGAGCCATATATCCTGTATCCTCAAGTATGGCAATAAATGTAAATAACAAGGCTATTTGAGGAACAAATACTACAATACCTGAAATACCGGGAATAATTCCCTGTGAAATTAAATTGTTTAACATGCCCGTGGGCATATGAGTGTTTGTAAAAGAACTTAGTTTAGCAAAAACTCCTTCAATAAAGTCCATGGGATATTGTGCCAATGAAAAGACCGATTGAAATATGAGAAATAAAATTGCCAAGAAAACCAAATAGCCATAAAATTTATGTGTGAAAACAGCATCTAATTTTTGACTTAATTGAACTGATATTTTATTGTTATAGGTACTTACTTCTTTTATTAAAACGGTAATGGCTTGATAACGTTGAATGGTTTCTTTGCCTTGTAAATCACGAATATTTGGCTGGTGCTTTTGTAAAACAAATTTAATTGCTTTCTTTTTTTCGGGATGCTGATCAAAAAAAGAAATTTTATCAACATTGCAAGCCACTTGAAAAGCAGAATAATCACTATGTGTAAAAACTACTGAACGAATATCTTTAATTAATGGCGTGGCTTCTCCCCATTCTTTTCTAAAAGCAGGGGCTTCGCTCGCTTGATTTTTTAATTCAATATTTTTTATTGTATCGCCAATTACTTTTTTTAAGTCTTCTACACCCTCTTTTTTTCTTGAATTTAATGGAATAACAGGAATGCCTATTTTTTGTGATAGTAATTCAATATTAATAATACAACCTTTAGCTTTAAGTGTATCAACCATATTTAGAGCCAGTAGGGCTGGAATTTTGAGATCTATAATTTGGGTGGCGAGTAATAAACTTCGTTTTAAATTGGCTGCATCAACCACTATTACTACAATATCGGGGTGCAATGGGTTAGCAGGGTCACATAAAACCTTAAAAGCGATTTCTTCATCAGCCGATTTTGGATAAAGGCTATAGGTGCCGGGTAAATCTATAATTTGGGTTTGTATTTCTATACTTGGATCTTGGGGAATTTTAGTGAACCCTGTTTTTTGTTCTACGGTAACACCTGGTAAGTTTCCGGTTTTTTGATTGAGACCCGTAAGGGCATTAAATAAAGTTGATTTTCCGCTATTAGGATTACCAATAAGAGCAACTTTGGGATTTGGGATTTGGCTCACATCAAAATATTCAACACATCACTACAATACCTTCGGCTTCTTTTTTACGCATGCTTAAGGAGTAATTAGCAACAGATATGGTAATAGGATCTCCCATTGGGGCTACTTTACTTATTTTTACAATTTCTCCGGGAATACAGCCCATTTCCATAAGTTTGAGCGACAAAAAATTCTCATCAACAGAAACGATTGTGGCTGATACTCCTAATGGCAATTGAGATAAATTTTGTGGAGTCATGAATAAATAATTTAACTCAAATGTACTATAACAAGCTTCTGTATACAATACCTAATTTTGGGTATAGGGTCAAAAAATAAAACCCCGAATAAGAGCATGAACTCAAATGCGAGATTTTATTTTTTTATAATCTATAGCTTTGGCAAAGTTGTAAAACTTTGCCAAAGCTAATTAAGGCTTGATGTAATTTATTGAACTATTACTTTTAAGCTCTTTTCAGAAGCTCCGGTACTCAATACTAATTGATACAATCCTTTTGAAATAGTATTTGTATTTAATGTAATCATGTTTACGCCTACAGTTCCTATATAGTTTTCAGTTGAAATTACTTTTCCTAACATGTCAACAACCTTAATATTTACATTTTTAGCATTGCTTAAGTTAAAAGCTAAATGAACATAATTATCTGCTGGGTTTGGATAAGCGGTCATATTTTCAAAAGTATTGCCCACTTCTTCAATTCCGGAACCTGGAACCCAATTTGTGTTGTAACGCAACATGTATTCTTGTAAATAAATATTGGCAATGGTAGCATCATGAATAACTAAAGTGTTTTCATCGTTATCTCCATTTGCTGCACTGCTCCAATTATGAGACCCTGTTAAAACTAAAGGATCAGAGGATGTATTATTAGGATCTGAAATCATGTATTTATGGTGTAAAATACCTGTTTCGCTATAAAACACAAGGTGATCACCAATATCTGACTTTAAAATAGAAACAACAGTTGCATTACATTCTCCTTCTGAATTAACCATGCAATACGTTTCAACGCCAGCTTGAACAGCATCATCAATAGCATATCCAATATCTGTCCTGGTAATTGCCATTGTTGCAATAAATAATTGATCATTTGTATTGGCTATCGCATCTAAAATAGCTCCATTTGCATTATCAGATGGGCTAAAATATTGCTCAACTTGTTTGCCGCCAATAATAAAATTATGAGCGGTGTTATCTTCTTTGTTGTAGCCAAATTTAGCTTTTGATGCATTAGGCGTCATTCCTGTATCTCCCCACATTTCTTCAAATTCTAATTTGTAGTTTAAGGCTAAACTTTGATCTTGTATAATAATAATGTTGTTAGCATCAGTGTTAATATTGTCATCTGACCAATTGCAAGAACCTGTCCATACTAAAGGTTGGTCGCCATCAACCGAACGTGCATCAACAATCATAAATTTATTGTGCATAATACCTGTTGGGTTATTGCTAATTAATTTGGGAATAGAAGAATTCAAATCACTAATTCCGCTATTGGTAGTACTTGCATCATACACCACTCTAACTTTAACCCCATTTGAATAGGCTGTATTAAGAGCGGCAGCAATATCAGCCAAGCTACTTGTAGCTTGCATATTGTAAATAGCAATATCTAATGATTCTTTTGCTCTTCCGATATAGGCAATTAATGTATCGTCTGCTAAATTATCTATCGTAACAGCATTTGTTCCTGACGACAAAGTATTATCAACTGATTTGGTAAAATAAACTTGCATTTTACCTGATGAAGTAGATTGAGTAATATATGTTTTAATAGTAGAGGCAGCAGTATCTGTTCCATTTACTGAAAATGTTTGTGCATAAAATATTTCTGAAGGTTTAGCTCCTGTAATGGTAACTTTTTGTGCAGTTGAATTGGTTGTTCCTGCAAGTACTCCTAATTCTAAATTTTTTGTATGCCCGTATTTAATAAATGCATCAGATGCTTTATTGGTAGTCCAATTGATATCAAAACCTGAAGTGGATAAATTTGTAAGTGCATCGCTTGATGTATAAAAAAGGGCACTATTCATAACAATATCATTCGTGTCACGCGGAACTATTTCATATTTAGTACTGTATTCCGATACAAAACCGATAAGGTTTACAGAACCTGTTGGAACAATGGTTCCAATTAATTTACTACCTGTTTTTAAATACACGATACCCGTAGTATTTCCATCTGTAAAAGTAAAATCAGTATTGGCTGCAAATGGAGTACCCGGTGTGGTAAAAGTTACATTGTTAAATTGTACCAATTGTGATTCATAAGATTCACCAATTTGACCAGGAGTTAATACTACGGCAGTGGGAAGTGTATTTCCTGTTGAATTAACCGTAAGTGTACTTACAGGATTCATTTCCAATAACCCTGAATAATCTACAAGTGTTCCGGTAACGGTAACATTGTCTCCGCGATCGGTATTACTAAGAGTTGAACTGTATACTGAAAGTGCTCCGGTATTATCTTGAACAAAACGAATGGTACCTATTTCGTCACCATTCATAACTACACCGGTAATGGTTACCGTTGCTCCCGCACCTTTACCTCTGGCATCTAAAATGGTTTGTGCCTTACTAGTTAAAATGGAAATAATACATGTAAAAAGTAAAATTAATTTTCTCATAAGATAAATATTAAGTATTGATTAAAAAGAAACGGTTAAAGAGGTTGTAAATCTGCGACCCATTCCAAAGAATGCACTAGCTGATTTTGCATCAAAGTCAGAATAGCTGGGACTAATGTATGTATCGTTATTGGTTGCATCAGATATATACATTTGATTCAGCAAATTTAAGACATTAATCTTGAAATCCCATGTACAGCCAATCATTTTAAACTTAAATCCGGCAAATGCATCAATTGTATAATAATTAGGCATCATCCATGATTCATGGCCTGCATCAGCTCCGGTTAAAGAAAAGGGATTGAAATCAGCATAGTATCTGGCAAAATAGGTGAACTGTGCTTTAATGTATAGTCCTTTAATAATTTCAAATCTAAGATTGGTGGCATATTGGCTTTGTGCTGCATCACCCACATGAACGCCTTTAGCATCAAATTCTACAGAGTCTATTAAATTGAGTTGATCGTCATATATATATGCAGTGCTGGAAGAATTCCATCTCCAATCTCCAATTGATATCAAACCTTCCCATTGTAATTTTTTCAAAATTTGATAAGCAAATTCTATTTCAGCACCTTTATGTACTGCACTCATTCCATTTACGTTTGCTGTATAGGTTTCTCCATCAATAGTAAGTGACAAACCATTATCGAGAGGTTTATTGTTCCAAATGGTATAATAAGAATTTAAGTTAATGGTGATTTTTTTATAATTAACACTATAGCCAAGTTCAAGAGCTTTTATTTGTTCGTTTTTAATGTCTCTAAATAATTTATTATTACTATCATAAATATTTTTAAACATAGGAGCTTTTGAAATGTATCCAAGGTTCATAAATACATTATGATGATCATTGATATTGTAATTTGCTCCGCCTTTTACAGTAAAACTTGGTATTGATTTCCAAGCCGTTTCAGTATGCTTTGCTTCTGAAGAATGAACAGTATATTCAGTGCCATTATAAGTTACGGTATCGTTATATCCTAAAACTTGAGAAAGGGTAGTATCGGTTAAAACAATATCCATTTTTTTATAATAATCGATTCGTTTAAAAAAACTATAGGCTCCCGATACATCTAAAAATGTACTCCATTTGCCCGATTTAAATTCTAGCTGAGCAAAAGTGCCGACCCATTTAACAAGTCCATCATAATGGTAACCAATTGTATCCCCTTCTTTTCTTACAACTGATTGAGGGTTGTAAACATCATAAGTAGTTTTGTCATTTGAATCGATATAATAATCTCCACCCAAAAGATCATATACTTTTTGAAAGTGCTGTCCTCGATAGCTTCTTAAATCAAGTCCTCCTGATAAAGCTAGTTTTTCACTAATGTTGTATTGGAGGGTTGAAAGTAAACCATACCAAAAATGATTGTTGCAACTGCTTCTTATTACGGAACCTGATTTATGTTCAGTTGAGCTATATACATTATCAATTGAAAATGGACCATAAGCATTGGAATTATAAAGAGATTGAAAATCTATTTGTCCATTAGCATCATAAGGTACGCTGCTGTTGCTTAATTTTGTTCCTCCTCCATTTCCAATGGATAGATAGGCAACATTAGAAATGTATACTTTATCGCTTAATGTCCAGAAATCTCTTAGGCTAAACTGTGGTTTATGAAAATAATTGATGGTTTCTACTAAGGGTTCATTTGTTCCATGAACCGTGTCTCCATTATCAGAAAGTGTATACCTGTCTAAATATCCCCAATGTGGGTTAAATCTATAGCCATGATCCGTAAGCCCTGTGGTATCTATGCCTAATTTAGCAGCATAATCTTTGCTATAGGTAGCTATAGATTGTCGATACGGACTTTGTCCATGCGATTGAGGAGCTCCCATTCCTGAAAGGGTTGTAGTATGATTTAACCATTGCTTTTCTACTTTGAAAAAATAAAACCACATATTTGTATAACATTCATCCACCCAACCGTTTCCTCTTTTATAAGAACCGGCAAGTGTAATGCCCCATCCATTTTTTAATCTACCGCTATTAAATCCAATACTTGTTCTGGTTAATCCATCAGAACCAAGTTCTTCACTTGCTTTTAAAAATCTTTTTGAATCAATGCCTTTGCTTAAAATATTAATGGTACCACCAATTGAGGGTATTGCTAATTTTGATGCACCTAATCCTCTTTGTACTTGAATATTGCGTTGAACCAAGTCCAATCCAAACCAATTTGACCAGTATACCCAACCGTTTTCCATATCATTTACCGGAATACCGTCTAACATAACAGCTACGTTACGTTGACTAAAACCACGAATATTAATTCTTGAATCCCCGTCTCCACCACCTTGTTGAGTAGCATAAACACCTGGAGTTGTATTTAAAATCATGGGTATATCACGTGAGGCCAATTGTTCTTCAACCTTGGCTGCAGAAACTGTACTAAAAGCAACAGGTGTTTCTCTTGAACGGGCAACATCTGCCACAACTTCAACTTCTGTTAATGTTGTAGTACTTAAAGTAAAATTTTCAATCAAAGATTTTCCTTTTACTTCAACTTGTTTTTCTTTTTTCTCATAGCCAACATACGTAACGGTAAGCGTATATTTACCCTCAGTTACTTGTATAGCATAATTTCCATCTATATCTGTTGCGGCTCCTTGATTTGCACCAACGGAAACAGCAGCTCCAATAAGTGTTTCTCCGGTAACAGCATCTTTAATGTTTCCTTTTATGTATAAATTTTGGGAATAGGAAAAGGAAGATAAAAAGAGAATAAATGCAATTAAAGAAACCAATTTGGTTGTCATACAATGAAAATATAAAATTGAGTTTGTTAAATTTTAGTGCAGGGGTATTTAGTAAAAAAGCCCGTTAAGTTTATGAATCTAAACGGGCTTTTTATTTTTTCAAGATTAGAAATTAATGAATGCTTAATTCTCTAATAACAGAACGCTTATTATCAAAAACAACTCTTACAAAATAAATACTTGGCTTGATACCGCTAAGATCAACTTGCATTTCTCCTCTTTTAGCACTATTCTTTCTTTTGCAAACCAATTCACCTGATGCATTGTATATTTCAGCACATTCAATTACCGAAGTAGCTTTAACATTTATTGTTTTTCCAAAAAGACTAGGATTTGGGAAAAAGAAAACGTTATCATTATACTTTACTTCTTTAACAGAGGCTGCTCCGGTATAGCAATCGCAAGTATGTGCACCTAAGCTGTCAAATGTATTTGCAGGTAAAGTATCCCATTCCGTTAATGCATTAAAATAGCTGGGATTTGTGCTTACTCCTTGTTTAATGGTATGTTTTCTAATTAAAGTATGATCAGATGTTAAAACAGTTCCTAACGTTACATCGTTATAAGGATAAGTATCTGTCCAGCCACCGCCTGTTTTTCCTGGATCCGGATCTTCTCCCACTTTACCAAAAATATCAACAAGAGTAGCATTTGTTTTTTCTAAAACCATAGCATCATTACCATTAAAATACATAGTAGAGTTTGCATTATAATCGGGGCAAATAAAAGTATCAGCATAAGCTTGAAGTTCTTCCCATACAGGGGCCGTATTGCCTGATCCTGCAGTATCACGTAAGTCTACTTCAACCACGTAGGTTTTATAAGCGCCTAAAGAACCTGCTAAAGGAACAGGAGTAGTGCCTGTTGTAGCTCCATTTGAATATCTAGAAAGCGCATAACCTGATAAATCAATAGCTTTGTTTGTTGGATTGTAAATTTCAAGTGTTCGATTATCACTCCATCCTTCTACGTATTCGGAAATAAATAGATCAGTACATTGAGATTTAACATTGGTATACCCTAGCAATAGTAGAGCGCACAAGAATAAAAAGTTTTTCATAAACATGGATGTTTTTTGGTAATTCAGAAGAATTTTTCGGCTGCAAAGGTAGAAATTTTTTTGAAAAATTACTACATCATTATTGATTTAACGAAGAATTAATATAGCCCAACTTGGCTCTAACTTTTTGAAGAACTGCTCTAGCAACTATTTTTGCTTTATTAGCGCCTATATAAAGCATGTTTTCCAATTCATTTATATGGTTCATATAATAATCATATTTTTCTCGCTCTGCTTTGTATTTATTTAAAATAAGCTCTAACAAAGCTTGTTTGGCATGGCCATAACCAAAATTACCGGCCAGGTATTTTTTTCTGAGATCTTCTTTTTGTTCTGTACTAGCAATTAGCTCATAAAGCTTAAACACATTGCAAGTATCCGGGTTTTTAGGTTGCTCAAGAGGGGTGCTATCTGTAATAATAGACATTACCTGTTTTTTTAATTCTTTTTCAGGCAAAAATATATTAATGAAATTATTGTACGATTTACTCATTTTGCGGCCATCAGTACCTGGCACTAGCATTACACGTTCGTCAATCTTGGCTTCCGGTATTACAAATGTTTCTCCATAGGTTCTATTAAAAATGCCTGCAATATCACGCGTTATTTCTAGGTGTTGTTGCTGATCTTTGCCAACAGGAACGTAATTAACATTAAATAAGATAATATCAGCAGCCATTAAAACAGGATAGTCAAAAAGCCCCACATTTACATCGGCCAAATGTTCTGATTTTTCTTTAAAAGAATGTGCATTAGCCAACATTGGGTAAGGTGCAAAGCAGTTTAAATACCAAGTTAATTCACACACTTCAGTAATATCCGACTGGCGATAGAATACACTTTTATTAACATCTAAACCAAATGCTAACCAAGCAGCAGCTACACCATAAGTGCTGTGTTTACGAAATTCGGCATCCTTAATATTGATTAAAGAATGTAAATCGGCAATAAAAAAATAGGAATCGTTTTTAGCATCCTTTGCTAATTCAAGAGCAGGGATAATAGCCCCCAGAATATTTCCAAGGTGGGGAATGTTTGTACTTTGTATGCCGGTTAAGATTCTTGACATAATTTCGTTGTTGGTTGTTGGTTGTTAGAAAAATCTTACAACAAAAAACCAACAAAATTTCTTGCAAAGATATTGATTTTTAAAATATCATTTTCTGTAATCTACTACCCTAAATGTGATTTAAAGTTTGTTTAAATTTTTCTTTTTAACCGCAAAGAGCACAAAGTTTTTCGCAAAGGTCACAAAGAAAATTTCTTCTTTGCGCAATTGCGTGTATTTTCTTCGTGTTCTTTGTGGTAAAAATTGTATTCATAAAATATTTTCAAATAGAAAAATGATCAATCCCTCAGACAGCAGACAGAGAAGCCGAAACTCTTAAGGTTATTACCCTTGTGTGCACTGCCATCACTATAGTTAATGACGCTGGCCAAAGCACTGCCAGTCCCACTCTCTGAAGAGGTCCACCAAATACTTGCGAAACCAATGGAATGGAATACCCCGCTATCAAAACGGTAACCGCCAGGAGAAACTGAAAGTCCACTTTGGTTAGTTCCATTGCCAGTTTTTCCATTCCATTCATTCCACCCACTTGTGTTTTTCATTTTTGTACCCGCAACCTGTTCCCCTCCTAAGTAATCAATTAGCGTTTTCCATTCAGCATCAGTAGGTACATGCCAACCTTTTGGCGCTAATCCTCTTGGGTCGTTTACTGCATACCAGTTATACAGCTTGCCATATTTTTTTCCATTTTCAAGATCGTTATTATAATAACAACATGCGGGTTTGTCTGAGTCACCGGCTGCTATCCATTCTTCATTCGTTTTCGCCTCTGGTATTGCATCTCCATTTTTAAAAGTACTTACATCTAAATTTTTTGTTGCCCAAGTTTGTGTGCCTATTTTTATTTCTTCCAAATTATTTCCGCTCTCATTTATTTGTGCATTGTTTCCACAAGAAAATAAAAGCATACAAACTCCCATTAATGCGATGATTGTTTTAAAATTCTTCATGTTTTTTATTTTATGATGCCTCTAAATACTATTTGTTTAGGCAAAAGTATAACAAGTTTTTTGAAAGCCTAGACTTTTACTACGCTAAGCTTTTGGTTAATTAGTGTTTACTTTATTACCTTTAGATGAATAAAAATTTTCAAGATGAATAGTAATAATTTAAAAATTATGTTAGGAGATTTAAAATATCTTCTTCAATCGAAATATGATACAAATATTAAAGATGTTATCTTATTTGGATCGCAAGCCAATGGAAACGCAAAATCAGATTCGGATTATGATATTTTAATTATTCTTAAACAAAAACCCGATTGGAAAACAGAGAGAGAAATCTCGGACTTATGTTATTCTATCGATTTAAAATATGATATAATTACCGATACACATTTACTTAGCGAACCCGAAATGCATACTTTAAGAGCTAAGCAACCAATATTTGTAAATGCAATTAACAATGGTATTCACGCATGATTACAGACGAGCAAGATAGAAAAGCCTTAATAGCATATCGTTTAAAACAAGCAAACGACTCAATTGAAATAGTTGATTTTCTTATCAACAATAAGCAATTAACAATTGCAGTAAATAGAATTTATTATGGAATGTATTATGCTCTTACAGCATTAGGATTGCAGCACAAATTTGAAACTTCAAAACATAGCCAACTAATAGGATGGTTTAATAAAGAATTTATTAAATCTAATAAAGTTGATTCTTCTTATGGAATGGCTTTACGAAATGCATTTGGCAATAGAACCAAAGGCGATTATGATGCTTTTGTAGAATTTACTTTACAAGACGTTCAGCAAATGCATGCCGAAATGCGTGATTTTATCATAATTGTTTCCAAATTAATCAGCGAAGCTCAAGCCTAATTTTATGCTTCCCTTTCTTAATTCGTATTTCGATTCTTCAGTACAAAAATATCCTAATCATACTGCACTAGAAATTGGAGATACCATCTATTCTTATCAAACCCTATCAGAAAAAGCAGAAGCCATTAAAAATGTTCTTTGCAATTTTAATTTTGCTTCGCCATTTATTGCTTTGCTTACGCAAAGAAGCATTACCAGCTATGCAGGAGTATTAGGCATTTTAAAAGCAGGCAAGGCTTATATGCCCCTGACTATAAAAAATCCAGTGGAGCGTTCCATTAAAATGCTCGAAATTTCAGAGGCAGAAATAATTGTTGTTGGAGATGAATGTGTAAAATATTTAGAAGATTTGTTGTTGCATTTTAAATCAAAAAACTTAACCATTCTTCTTCCCGAAACAGAAAAAAAAGATTCCATTCTTCATGAAAAATTTAAACAACACACTTTCAATTATAAAAATGATGAACTAGAATTTATTAAAGATGCTTCGACTCCGCTCATCATGACAACTGAGTATGCATATTTGCTTTTTACTTCTGGAAGTACTGGCATACCCAAAGGAGTACCGATTACACATACTAATACATACGCATATATAGATTGTATTCTTTCTCAATTTTCATTTTCTTCAAGCGATAGATTTTCACAATTCTTTGAACTCACATTCGACCCTAGTGTGCATGATATGTTTGTCAGTTGGTCTACAGGCGCTTGCTTATGTGTTATTCCAGAAGAACAAATTTTTGCCCCGGCACAATTTATTAAAGAAAAAAAACTGAGTATTTGGTATTCTGTTCCATCGGTTATTACAATAATGAACCAAATGCGTTTATTAAAATCCAATCATTTTCCATTGCTTCATCATTCTTTTTTTAGTGCAGAAGCTTTAACATTAACTGCTACAAAAAAATGGAATGAAGCTGCCCCAAATTCAAGCATTATAAATTTATATGGGCCAACAGAGGTTACAGTTAATTGTACCTCTTATATTTTAAATTCAGATACAGAAGCGGAAAACGAGAACGTTCCTATTGGTAAAGTTTTTGAAACGCACCAATATTGCATTATAGATGAAAATAAAAAAATAGTAGAAACTGGAACTGAAGGCGAACTTTGCATAAGTGGAGAACAAGTTTTTAATGGCTATTTAAATGATGATGAAAAAACAAAATCAGTTTTAACTCAAATTCCACAAAAAGGTGATGCTATTTGGTATAGAACTGGGGATATTGTAAAAGAAGACGAAAATAAAAATATACATTTTTTAGGACGAAAAGATGATCAAATTAAAATACAAGGACACAGAATTGAACTGAATGAAATAAATGAATGCATAAAGAAATTCATTCAAAATGAATCTGTTTATACAATTGTTGTCACAAATAAAAATGTAAATAGAAAATATCTTGTTACTTTTATTGTTTGCTTTTTATCAAGCATCATTGAAAATGATGAAAAAATAAAAGAGCATTGCCATAAATATTTGCCTAAATACATGGTTCCTGAAAAATTTATATGGCTAGATGAAATACCTTTAACAGTAAATGGAAAAATAGATAAACAAAAATTATTACAAATAGTCCCTTAAAACAAGCCATGTTATGCACCCCGACACAATTGAAAAAATTACAGAAAGTGAAATGAAGAAATTTATTATTGAGCAATTAGATGTTCGATTTAAACGAATTGGATTTATGGAAAAATATTTGCTTCCTGATTTTAATTTGGTGCAAACCGGAATCCTTGACTCGATGCAGTTTATTGAACTGGTTGCTCTTATTGAAAAAGAATTTCAACTTGAAATTGATTTTGAAAATGAAGCTCCCGGGTCTTTTACCACCCTGTTAGGCCTTACTCAGTTAAGTCTAAAATCGGCTGTTAAAAATTAATGCAAAGTAATATTGAAATAAAAAATCTTACTATTCAGGATCTTGATTTTCTTAATCAAACAGAAAAACTTTTTTTTGATTTACATGAATATTTAAAACCAAAAAAATTACAATTGCCATTAATAGAAAATGGTGAAAAAATATGGGTGCAATCAATTAAAAATACTTTAGGTAAATATTCAACAGTAGTGGTTGCCATTAAAGAAAGTAAAGTTGTTGGGTTCGGTTGTGGAATACTAAAATTTTTACCTGAATATTTAGGTTCAAATAAAATTGGCTCCATTACTCATTTTTTTATTTGTGATGAATACAGAGATATGAATATCGGTAAAGGTATAAATGAAAAACTGTATGAATGGTTTAGTTTGCAGAACATCACTTCTATTGAAGTGCAAGTAGCTGCCATTAATCCTGAAGCTGAAATATTTTGGAAAAAAAATGGATTTGCACATGAGCTGATACAATTAAGAAAGTTCATGTAAAAGAATGCTATGCCAAGAATAAAAAACTACATACCTTATTTAGAAATACCAAGTAAGCTCAATATTCAAAAAGGGGATATTGTTGTGGTAAGTTCTAATATTATTCGTTTTGCTTATATTACTCAAAAGCATGAAGGCATTTTTAGTCCTAAGTTGTTTATTGATAAACTACAAGAAATAGTAGGCCAAGAAGGAACACTTCTTTTTCATGCCTTTAATTTTAATTTAAAATCAGGATCTTCATTTGATATTCGGAATACGCAACCTAAAACAACGGGGTCATTGGCATTGGCGGCCTTTAAAAGGGGGGATTTTAAACGTACCAAAAATCCATTGCACTCGTTTCTTGTTTGGGGTAAACATACAAATTATTTACTCAGCCTAAATAACAAAAGTTCGTTTGGAGCCGATTCTCCATTTACATTTCTTAAACAAAATAAAGCAAAAAAACTTTCTATAGATATTGATTTAATGAACACGCTTACTTTTACGCATCATGTTGAAGAATTAGCAAAGGTAAAATACCGTTACTGGAAAAAATATTTAATTAATTATACCGATGTAGACGGCAACACAAATTGGCGAGAATATTACATTTATGGCAAACGCTTGGGATATGTAAATGTTGTGAATCCTCTTTTGCCTGAATTTATTAAACAAAATGCTATTGAGCAGTATAAATTTAATACCGTTGCATTTAATGTTATTGATTTGGAAAAGACTTATGATATTATTCACAATGATTTGCAAAATAATGAAGGAAGGAATGTATATAAATTTAGCTTTAAGGTTTTTGTAAAAAATATTGTGAAAGAGTTTTTGGGACGGTAGCAGATACTTCAACTCCCCGCTTAGGATAACTTCTTGTACAGCGTAGTCGAAGCATCATAAAATAATCCTAAATATACTTCTCTCCCTTTTCAGCTTTAACATCATTTACAAATTGCTTTATCTCCTGCTCTTCATCTTTAGGGCAAATAAGAAGAATATTATTTGATTCAACTACTATGAAATTGTTAAGCCCGTGAAGAACAACCAATTTATCATGAGGCACATTAATAATATTATTTTTGCTTTTATAAAGCATAACATTTTTTCCGGTAAGATGATTGCCATCTCCATTTTTAGTGGCCTGCTCATACAATGCGCCCCATGTTCCCAAATCTGACCAACCAAAATTAGCACACAGTACATAGGCATTTTTAGCTTTTTCCATTATGCCGTAATCAACAGAAATGTTTTTACAGCCTGCGTAAACATTATTAATAAATTCTGTTTCGCCAGCTGTATTATACACATCTTGCCCTTCTTTAAACATGGCATTAATATCGGGCAAATAAGTTTCAAAGGCTTTTAAAATGCTTTTTACCGACCAAATAAAAATTCCGGAATTCCAGAAAAAATCTCCACTGGCCAGAAAAAATTTAGCCATTTCCAGATCTGGTTTTTCTGTAAATGTTTTTATTTTTTTTATTTGTTTATTGCTGTACAATGCTACTTCATCATTAACTTGAATATAGCCATAACCCGTATTGGGTCTATGCGGTGTAATACCAAGCGTAATTAAACAATCTTCTTGTTGACTTGCCTCTAATGCCGCTAATAAAATTTGAGTGTACTCGTCTTCCTTTGTAATCAAATGATCTGCAGGAGCAACTACTATACAGGCATTGGGGTTAAGTGCTGCTATTTTATAACTGGCATAGGCAATACAAGGAGCTGTATTTTTTCTAACAGGTTCATACAATAATTGACTTTCACTTAATTGAGGTAATTGAGCATGCACTAGTTCTTTGTACGATTTATGAGTAACTACAACAATATTTTCAGGTATACAAACAGATAAGGTGCGTTCATAAGTAAGCTGTAATAAGGTTTTACCAATACCTAAAATATCTAAAAACTGTTTGGGTTTAGCTGTTTTGCTCATGGGCCAAAAACGGCTTCCAATGCCACCAGCCATAATAACACAATAAAAATCTTTGTTGAGTTTATTTGCCATAATTAAGCAATGTAGATTATTTTCTAATCTTTTGAAAGTTTTGATAAGGCCACTCTTAGGTCATGAAACAAGGAGTCAATTTCTTTCATAGCAACTGTTCCTACCGATAAACGATACCAAGGAGATTCTTTCGAAGCTCCAAAAGCATAAAATGGAACAATGGCTAATTTAGCTTCTTGCAATAAATATTTGGTAATATCTTCAGTAGTATTAAGAATTTTTCCTTCTGCTGTTTTATAATTATGCAAACTAAATTTTACGGTTAAATAAATGGCAGCTTGGGGGGCAATTGAATCAACATTAAATCCTTCTTTTTTTAATTGTTGTATGCCGTTGTAAATGGTACTCAATCTTTCGCTAAGTTGTTCTCTAATACTTACTAAATAGGTATTAACCGCTTCGGTTTCTTCTAAAAATTTAGCAGTAGCAACTTGTTCCGCTTTAGGTGACCAAGCTCCAACATGTGAAAGAATGGCTTTCATTTTATTGATGATACGATCAGGGCCAAATGCCCATCCTACTCGTACACCTGTAGCCGCAAATGATTTGGAAATACCGTCTATGCAAATGGTATAATTTCGCATTTCTGGCCTTAATATAATTGGATTGGCATGATGCGTATTGCCATAAGTAAGTGCCCAATATATTTGGTCGTACATTAAGTACAATGGTTTTTCTCCCGGAGATCGTCTATTATTTTCTTCCAAGATTAAATCACATATTTCAGCTAATCCTTCTCGGGTAAATGTTGTGCCCGTTGGATTAAGAGGTGAGCACAAAGCAATCATGGTTGCGTCTTTTACAAAAGGAGCCAAATCTTGCGCACTAGGCATAAAATTATTTTCGGGTTTTGTTTCAACAATAATTTGCTCGGCATCTGTAAGATGACAGTAATGATTGTTATTCCATGAAGGCACAGGAAAAATTACTTTATCTCCTCGATCTAAAATAGTACGGTAAGTAGCATATATTAATGGGCGAGAACCGGCTGCAATTAATATTTGATCGGCATGGTATTCAAGTCCTTCATTAGAGGTTAAGAATTTTGATACGGCTTTGCGAAGTTCTCCAATTCCATTTGCTGCAGGATAATTGGTATGCCCTGCTTTATAAGCTTCTATAATTTCACTTTCTAGTTCTTCAGGAATAGGAAAAACAGCCGGATCAAAATCTCCAATGGTTAAATTGTGAATTTTTTCTCCTTTGTCAATCAATAGTTTTACTTCTGCAGCCAGCTTAATTATTTCTGAACCAATTAAGGTTTCGGCCATTTCTGATAAAACAAGATCCCTCTCCTCTGTAATAGTTGTTGACTGCATGAATAAGGTAATTTAAAATTCATGCAAAAATACAAAAAATAAAGTGGCTTGCTTTATATAACAAGTACTTTTTGCATATAAGAGCTTTGTTCAGTATAAATTTTAAGGAAATAAATTCCAATGTTAATAGAATTATTCAAGTAAAAATTTTCTGTATGCTCTCCACTTGTTCTAGTTGCTTCTATAAATGGGCTTACAATTCTTCCATTTATATCAAGCAATTGAATGCTTATTTTTTCTGATTTTTCTAAACTATAAAATACAGAGAATTCATTATGTATTGGATTGGGATAAACATTAACATTATGTATCGTGTTATTCATTTCTGCAATAGTTGTAGTTACCTCTTCACTTACTGTAAGTGTTGAGGTATGTACTTTATCTCCGGAATCATCTCCATTAGCATTAGCAGCTAAAAATGCGCCATAGAAAGTAACATCTCCGCTGCCTTTTGTTGGAGCTGTCCAACTAAACGACCATGTTTTAGAACCATTGGTGGCGGTAGTGCCGGCAGATTTATGTGTAATATATTTATTAGTAGAAATTAATTTTGTTTCTGTTGAATTTGTACACATCATTGTTCCCAATACTGTTCCACTACTATTTTGTGGAGAAATTTCGAAACCAAATTTAGTAATGTTGCTAACTGTTGCGGTTGCAGTAATAGTATAAGTTGAGCCAGGAACATATCCACTAGATGGAATATCTGAAGTTATCCATCCTGTTTGTGCTGTAACACTACTTCCCGAATGGCAATCTTTACATGTAGATCCATCTCCGGGAGATCCTGTTTTTGCGGCAGGAGCTCCCGATGCATTACTGGTTGCATTATTAAACGAATGTGTTAGAGCGGTAACAAGTACAGTTACAAAGACAAAAAAGATAATTTTCTTTTTCATACGGAATAATTAATAAAATGATAATTTGTTAGTTTTATTTGTTAAGCATTACTTTGTTCAAGTAAGATGAACTTCCATTGCTTAATTTTATAAAATAAACTCCAGAACTAGCTTGATTAGGTAAATGGAGGTATTCTATGTTTTTTCCGGATTTTCTATTTGCATCGACCAATTTATAAATTGTTTTTCCTGAAAGATCAACAAGCTCTATAACAATAGGGCTACTTTTTTCATTTTCGTAGGTAATACTAAATGCAGCATTTATTGGATTAGGAAAAATACTAATATTATTTGTTGAATTTTTTAGATTGGAAATACCGGTTGAAACGTCTTCGCTAAGAGAAAGAGTAGAAGCATATACCGAGTCTCCATCAGTTCCAAAATTGCCATTTGCTGCAAGAAAAGTTCCATAAAATGTAAGGCTTCCGCTTCCTTTAATTGGAGCAGTCCAATTAAAAGACCATGTTTTTGAATTGTTTGTACCAGCTGTTCCCGCGGTAGTATGCGTAAGATATTTGCCGCTACTCAATAATTGTTGTTCATTACTATTCGTTACAGCCATTGTTCCCATTAAATTGCCAGATCCGTCTTGCGGAGTAAGTTCAAAGCCAAATTTACTTATTCCTGTTAAACTTGCTGTAGCAGTAATGGTATAGGTTTGCCCAGGAACATAACCAGAAGATGGCACATCTGAAGTAATCCATCCGATTTTGTTTTGAGCAGAACCTCCATGACATGCAGCACAAGTTAGTCCACCATCGGATGGAGAAGCACACATTCCTGATGGAGCACCCGAGGTATATGAATTTGCATGGTTAAAAATATTAAATGAAATAAAGGCAATTGCAATAAAAAAGAATGATAGCGTAATTTTCTTAGTCATAAAATAAATTTGTTTGATTTTTGTATTTGAAGATAAAAACGTAAAGGTATTAATAAATTTATTTTAAAAGATAAGTACATTTGTTTTAGATTCATTTTTTAATTAAAAGAAAAAGACCATATGGCTAGTGATAAATTTCAAGCACCGGATTATTACTTAGTGGATGAACTATTAACGGATGAACAAAAGTTAATACGAAATTCTGCAAGAGAATGGGTTAAAAGAGAAGTGTCTCCTGTTATTGAAGATGCTTGTCAGAAAGCAGTTTTTCCTAAACAATTATTAAAAGGGTTGGCTGAGATTGGAGGCTTTGGCCCTTATATTCCTGCCCAATATGGTGGGGCGGGACTTGATCAAATTTCTTATGGATTAATCATGCAAGAATTAGAAAGAGGTGATTCGGGAATACGATCTACTGCTTCGGTTCAAAGTTCGTTGGTTATGTTTCCTATTTATAAATTTGGAAGTGAAGAACAGAAAAAAAAATATTTACCCCAATTAGCCAGTGGCTCATTTATGGGTTGCTTTGGGCTTACAGAACCGGATCATGGTTCAAACCCTTCGGGAATGATCAGCAATATTAAAGATAAAGGCGATCATTATTTGTTGAATGGCGCTAAAATGTGGATTTCTAATGCTCCTTTCGCAGATATTGCTGTGGTATGGGCAAAAGATGAAAATGGAGATATTCGTGGAATGGTTGTAGAAAGAGGAATGCAAGGTTTTTCCACTCCTGAAACGCATAATAAATGGTCTTTAAGAGCATCGGCAACAGGTGAATTAATTTTCCAGAATGTAAAAATTCCGAAAGAGAATGTGTTTCCTAACATAAAAGGATTAAAAGGGCCCTTGAGTTGTTTAAATTCTGCACGTTATGGTATTTCATGGGGAGCAATTGGTGCTGCAATGGATTGTTACGATACAGCTTTAAGGTATTCAAAAGAGCGAATTCAATTTGGGAAACCCATTGCCTCATTTCAATTAACTCAAAAAAAATTGGCTGAAATGATTACTGAGATTACTAAGGCTCAACTTTTATCATGGCGATTAGGAGTATTAAAAAATGAAGATAGGGCCACTCCAGCTCAAATTTCGATGGCTAAAAGAAATAATATTGAAATGGCTATGAAAATAGCACGTGAGGCAAGACAAATTTTAGGCGCAATGGGTATTACAGGAGAATATTCAATCATGCGTCACATGATGAATTTGGAATCTGTAGTTACTTACGAAGGAACTCATGATATTCATTTACTAATAACAGGAATGGATGTTACAGGTATTAATGCTTTTTCGTAAGCCTATCCCTCTCCAAAAGAAAGGGACAGTTTGAAATTTTATAATCTAATAGACCTCTTTTGTAAGTCGTATAATGATGAGATTACTTCATTCCACGAAAATGTGGAACTCGTAATGACGGGTAATTTAAGGGCGCCATTGTGAGCAATAGCGAAGCAATCTTTCACTAACGCAAGAAGTCTAATGTATAATTATTTTGCTGTACTAATAAACTCACCTGAGTTAGGCAAAAGATTATTTTGCTTTGATGGATACAATACCACTTCCGGTACAGTTTTGCCTCCTAACATTTGTTGAAACATATTGTCATACTGATCAGCAATTTTTTCCCAAGTATAGTTTTCTCTAATTCTATTTTGAGCTATACTTTTTAAACGTTGTGTCATTAAAGGCAAACGATCCATTAATCTAATTTGAGCAGCTACTGAGTTTTCACTTTTTTGAAAGTACACACCGTGTTTTCTTCCCAATAAAACTTCTTGACTAAAAACAGTATCCAAAGCAAGTATTGCACATTTATATGCCAATGCTTTTAATAAAGTAGGATTTGTTCCTCCGTATTCATGGCCATGTAAATAACAATAGCTATTTGCATATAAATCATACAATAAATCACCACTGGTTACATATCCTGTAAAAATTACATTTTCACAAGCATAGCTTTTTATTTTTTCGGCATAGGCATCTTTATAGGGAACATCTCCTACAATTACCAATTTTTTCTTTGAACCACTTTTTAAAAATCCTTTTACAATTAAGTCTGAATTGTTATCTGGAATCAAACGGCCAACAATTAAATAATACTCTCCTTTTTCAATACCAAATTGTTCAATATTAGATGTAGTCTTTTTTTCTTTAATATTGGCGCCATAAGCAATAAATTCTGGACGGGCATTAAACATATTTTCATATATTTTTGCCATTTCACTAGAATCGGCAATTAAAACATCAAATGCTTTAGTAGCCGTTTTTGATGCCCAATAAAAATATTTTGCTCCAAGGCCTTTCCATTTGGGTCTTAACCATTCAAGACCATCAACATTAATGGCAGATTTTATATTGAATAATCTTGTAACATATCCAAATGGGCCATTAGCTGTATTTACATATAAACATAAATCATAACCTGTAAATACGGCATGCATGGTACTTAAAAAGCTATGTGAAAGTTGACTAAACGATTTTCCTTCAATTGCAGGAATATAATGCAGGTGAACGCCATTTACTATTTTAGGCCGTTCTTCAAAAAGGCTCCTATGACAGTATACATGAATTTCATAACGATCACTTATTCTCTGAACAAGCTCTGTTACAAAGGTTTCATAGCCACCATAAACATAAGGATAACCTTTTATTCCAATAATTGCTAGTTTCTTTTTCAAAGGCTTAAAAAATTAGGATTTCTTGTAATTAAAAACTAAGGGTTAAATTTTTTGCAAAGGTCATAATTAATTCAACCAAAATCAAGGATGGTTGTGTATAATTACGTGTTAATTTATTCAAATGCCATATCTATTTATTATATATGCCGTATGTATTTATAATACAAAATGGAATACACCAAATGCATAGAACGAAATTACCTTAGATATAATGTGATCGGAATTACAAATTCTAGACTAAATCATTAGATATTTTGATTTACACTAATGCAATGATACTTATTACAAGTACTTACAAATCACAAATATCAATTATTTGCCATGTAGAAAGAAGATGGCCAAGCAATAAAATACTCTATTTTAGTATGTCTATTCCTTCTCTTTAATTGATTAATTCAAGAGATCGTTTGATAAAATCGTTTAGGTCTTTTCCTTTTAATAAATTTTGTGATAGAAATGCTAAGTCAGTAGCTTGCTTAAGCATGTTAGTTTGCTTAATAGCGTCTGTTTCAAGTGTTATTTTACTTATAAGGGGGTGATTTGTATTTACAATTAAATTAAATTTTTCATACATGGCGCCAAAATTCATTCCTCCGCCCGATAAGGCCGACATGTCTTTCATCCTGCGCATAAATTCGGTTTGAGTAATAACAATTGGCTGGTCTTTCTCGCTCATGCTTTCAAATAGCACATCAAATTTTTCTTTTGGCACAATTGCTTCAACAAGGGGTTTAAGAAAGTTTTTTTGCTCATCACTTAATTTTGAAGGCTGGCTGTCATCAGCATTGATTAATTTATCAACAGTACTTGAATCAACACGAACAAAAGAGGTATTTTCTAATTTTCTTTCAAGGTGACCTATATAATGACTATCTACAACGCTATCAAATAATAAAATATCATATCCTCTTTCTTTAGAAGCTTCAATATAACTGAATTGTTCTTCTTGATTGCTGGTATAGATATATACTAATTTATTGTCTTTATTGGTTTGTAATGGCTTTATATGTTCGGCATATTCTTCTATAGTAAAATACTTGCCTTCGGTATTTTTTAATAGGGCAAATTTATTGGCCTTTTCATAAAATTTTTCATCTGATAACATACCGTATTGAATGAAAATTTTAATGTCGTCCCATTTTTCTTCAAATTGTTTACGGTCTTGTTTAAAAAGTTGTTCTAAGCGTTCAGCTACTTTGCGGGTAATATAACTGCTTATTTTTTTTACGTTGCTATCACTTTGAAGATAACTTCTGGAAACATTGAGAGGAATATCAGGGGAATCAATTACTCCATGCATTAACATTAAAAAATCAGGAACAATACCTTCAACAGAATCTGTTACAAAAACCTGATTGCAATACAATTTAATTTTGTTTTCTTTATTAAGTTGTAGTTTGTCTTTTACTTTAGGAAAGTATAAGATACCTGTTAAATTAAAAGGGTAATCAACATTAAGATGAATCCAAAATAAAGGTTCTTCAAATGAATAAGGATACAATTCGTGATAAAAACTTTTATAATCTTCATCTTTTAAGTCAGCAGGTTTTTTAGTCCATGCAGGAGATGTATTGTTAATTACTTTATCATTAAATTTAATTTCAACCGGTAAAAATTTGCAATATTTTTCGAGCAGTGATTGAATTTTACTTTCTTCTAAAAATTCAATGGAGTCTTCTGCAATATACAAGGTAAGTTCAGTTCCTCTTGTAGTTTTTTCTGTGTATTCAGTTAAATCAAAATCAACAGATCCCTCACAAGTCCATTTAACGCCATTGGCTTCTTTTTTAAATGATTTGGTAAGCATTTCTACTCTATTGGCAACCATAAAAGAAGAATAGAAACCTAATCCAAAATGACCAATAATGGGATTGGTAGCGGCTTGTGTTTCGTATTTTTTTACAAATTCTTCGGCTCCTGAAAATGCAATTTGATTGATGTATTTTTCTACTTCTTCAGCACTCATTCCAATGCCTTTATCTTTAATAGTAAGCGTTTTGGCATCTTTATTCAATAAAATTTCTATTGAAGTATCTCCTAACTCTTCTTTGTATTCTCCAACAGCCGCTAAGGTTTTTAATTTTTGTGTGGCATCTACTGCATTAGAAACCAATTCTCTTAAAAAAATATCGTGATCAGAATACAAAAATTTCTTAATGATTGGGAAAATATTTTCAGCTTGTACGTTTAATTTACCGGTTGTCATAAGTTTAAAAGTTATAAAGTTGCAATGTTTTAAAGTTTTGATTGAAAAGCCTATTGACAAGCATTATGCCAAAGCCTAAAAGCGCCAAAATGGCATTTGTGTTATCAATTAGCTTTTACAATTTCAATTTTTCAATCTTCAATTTTAAATTTTCAATCCCTTAATTGTATGTAGGCAAGAAAGAATATTCCTTTGCATACTTAAGCATTTGATCTTTGAAATTGAAATTGTAATTCACTTTTACATCTGTAATTTCTCCATTATTTTCAACGGCTTCAAGTGTTGGATATACAAAACCAATGTAGGGAGCTATATTTAATTTACTAACTCGGTCGAGAATTTCTTTTAATAAATCCTGATCTACTTTTACGCCATAATCTTCAATTAAGTTTTTTCCGGCTTCATAATCGCCTTGCGATTTAATGCGTTGAACTTCTTTAAGCAATTGACCAAAAAGTTCTCTTAATTTAGTATAGTCATGAATTACAAAATAGGTTTTTCCATCCTTGCTTATTTTTTCAATTACATTGTCTTTTTTACCATGCTCATAAGTCCATTTAGCAATCATTTGTCGGTTACGCATGTGAGCTTCTTCAATATTATCTCCCAATTTAATGCGTTTTAGTTGTAGTACTAATCCATTTAAGATATAGTGATCATAAGCGGCTTTTCCCACTTCAATAGAAGGCATTACTCCTATATCCACTAGTTTTTGGTCCATTAAATAATACAGTGCCACTAAATCGGCTCGGCCTTCTTCTAAAGCTGATCCATAACTTTTTAGTGTTTCTTTAGGCATACCAATACCTGCCTCAATTTGACCTGAAGCATGGCCAATTACCTCGTGCATATCCGTATGTAATTTACCGGCTAAGCCTCCATAAGCTTTTGCACGATCTATTTCTTCTTGTGAAGCGGCAAACTCTTCTAATTGTCCATCACCTTGGGTTGACATATCAATTGCATTTACAATATTACCTAGGTTTACAGATTTAGAGCCATGTACTGCTCTAATCCAATCTGAGTTAGGAAGGTTAACACCAATAGGTGTTGTTGGGGCGGCATCTCCACTTTCGGTTACCACAGTTATAACTTTTGCAGTAATTCCTTTTACATTTTTCTTTTTGTGTTGATCCATAATAGAACTATGATCTTCGAACCATTGGGCTTGAGAACCAATAGCAGCAATACGATGGGTTGCCTCCATATCTTTAAAAGAAACCACTGATTCAAATGTGCCTCTCATGCTTAATGGATCTCCATATACTTCAATAAAACCATTTACAACATCTACAATTGCAGCCGTATCTTTTACCCATTCAATGCTGTATTCATCAAATTTTTTAAGATCACCGGTTTTGTAAAATTCAATTAATAAACCGAGTGATTTTTTCTGTTGATCATTTTCAGTAATTTCCTGAGCTTTTTGTAGCCAATAAACAATTTTTTCAATGGCTTGGGCATACATTCCTCTAACCTTCCAGGTTTTTTCCATTATCTCATCGTTATCTTTTATGAGTTTAGAATTAAGTCCGTGCATAATAGGGGTAGTGTCATTTTTATCAATAAGATGTGCATAATAATCTTCCACTTCTTTTTGAGTTAAGCCTTCGTAAAAATTATTGGCAGAGGTAGCAATTAAATCAACATTTTCGGCTTGGTTAACACGTTTAGCATCAACTTTAGGATCAAAAATAATAGGTGTTAATCTTGCAATTAACTGATCAACCGTTTCATTTTGGTTTAAGGGAAGCATTGCTAGATCTGAATTATTAACCAAATCGTTAAAATATGCCTGAGAAAATTCAGGTAAAATTTTATCAGTTGAATAGTGATGGTGAATACCATTAGAGAACCAAACTCTTTTAGTATAGAGCATGAATTTTTGATAATCAGATGATGCTGTGTCTCCCTTGTAAGAGTTAACAATTGCTTCAAGCGTTCTGCGTACGCATAAATTATGTTTGTAGTTTTGGTCCCAGATAATGTCTCTTCCTGAGAGAGCCGCTTGAGATAAGTAATAAACCAATTTTTTTTGTGGCAAGGTTAATTGATCAAATCCTGGAATTTGAAATGCAATTACTTTTAAATCGGCAAAGCGATCAACATTATACTGAAAAGTATCCAAAGCATTTTGATTGTTGTTTTTATCGTGATTGCATGATCCGCAACCTGCAATTAGCATCACTAAAAAAATTGCTAAATAATAAGTTTTAAATATCTTCATAAGAAATTGAAAATTGGAAGATTTAAAATTGAAAAATTGTTACCCTCTATATTTTTAGAACAGGTTTAGATTCTTTTCAATCTTTAAAATCTTTTCGATTAATTGAGTTGCAAAGGTACAATTTTAGAATAAGAATATGATAGTAAGAATAGTAAAAATGAGCTTTAGAGCGGAAGAATTAGACAACTTTAAGCAGATTTTTTTAACAACAAAAGACAAAATTAGAAATTTTGAAGGTTGCAAGTATGTAGAATTACTTAATGATATTCAAAAACCCACCATTTTTTTTACCTATAGCCATTGGGAAAGTGAAGAACATTTAGAAAAGTACAGACATTCAGAATTATTTAAAACTACTTGGGCAAAAACTAAAATTCTGTTTGCTGAAAAGGCCGAGACTTGGAGTGTACAGAATATTATTACTTAGAGATTTTGATAAAAAGCGATTAGCTTTTGTTCTTCCATTTCCCAATTGAATTTTTCTTCAATGGCTTTTCTTCCGTTTTTCCCCATTTGTTCAGCTTCTTTGTCATGCGCCAGTAAGTAAGTTATTGCATCTGCAATTTCTTTTGGATTCATTGGATTTATACATATTCCACATTGATTCCCTTCAACAATACTTTTCCATAAAGGGAAATTGGATGCTATTACAGGAATGCCTGCCGACATGTATTCGAACATTTTAATGGGATGGGCATCTAAATAATTAATAATAGGATGGAGTGTAACCATTCCAACTTTGGAAACAGCTAATATTTCTGCTATTTTTTTTCGATCAACAAATCCCAAATAGTTTATTTGTTTCCAAAATAAATGAGGTTCTAATTCTTTTGCTAGAGAGGGCGGTTGAAAATTTCCTACTAAATTTAATTTAATAGTTGTATTAAAGGCAATGGCTTTATTAAGTTCTACAATTCCTCTAACAATCGAAATACCTCCAATATAACAAATTTCATTTTTTTTGTTTTCCCAAATAGTATTGGTTTGTAATTCTTCAAGTAAAGGGTAATTATTAATAGCAATTGTATTTTTATTTATTTGAGAAAATCGATTTGCAATTGTAGACGTTGCGGTAATAATGCCACTTAATTTGGATGCAATAAAATTTTCTATTTTTTCTGTTCCAATAGAAACAGATGTTTGAATAGGTTTCCAGATCCATGGTTTACTCAAAATTTGTCTGGGAACATCTTCATGAACATCGTAAATTACTTTTTTGCCTTTTTGCTTCAATAACCATCCAACAAATAAAAGTTCTGGATCATGAAAGTGATACACATCTGCATTTATTTCAATTGCTTTTTTATAAACGGAATACACACCTTGTGTCATGCGCTTAAATTTTGAACTGAATTTTGGTCCTGAACTAATAACATTTACCCCATCAACTTTTTTAGTTTCGCAACCTAATGAAATTAAATAAGTAGGGTATCCGTACCTGGCAAGTGAAACACATTCTTTGTGAAAAATTCGAGTATCATTGTACTGGTGAACCGATGTGAGATGGCATATTGTTTTGGTCATAAAATTCACTTGCATTTTCATGTAGGCAATCTACTAAAGTCACTATCATCGATAGCAGTATCCAATTCATGGGTAATCTCATAAAATTACTGGGATCAATGCTCATAATAAGATATCCTATGCCCAATAATATGCCACAAGTTACAAATTTAAATATCCCTTTATTTTTGAAACGGTTTAATAGTTGTATGTATTGGTTGATAATATATATTGCAAATGTAGCAAGCAATGTAAATATTCCTATGCCATATTGACTCAAAACTTCAATGGGCCAATTATGAGGGTTACAAGAACCATACGTATCAATAGATACGAGATGTTGATTTATATAATAGGGGAAATTTCCTCCTCCTACTCCTAGGCCATGAGAAGCAACAAACATCTCTAACCCTGCTTGTATCAAGCCAACTCTTGTTTGATCAGAATTTGCTACATTATTGTTTGTATAAAAATAAGATGAGAATGAAAGATGCTGGAGAAACGGCCAGTTAAATAAGGCAATAATTAGTAGGGCAACTAAAATAATGGGAATATAAAGGTTTACTAATGGATGAATTTGCTTTTTAATAAAAGCAATGTCAATGTCTTTTAACATAAATAGACTTATTACTAAAAGTAAAAGGAATGAAAAAATGCCTAGTCGGCTTTGCGTTAAAAGAATAATCCATAACATACATAATAAAGAAATCCATTTTGCAGAAATGGCTGTTGTGGTATTTCTCAACATCAGTAGCAATGGCAATGAAAAAATTAAATACACTGCGTAATTATTGGGGTTGCCAAATGTGGCTATAGGCACGTAGCGAATGGAATGTCCTATGGGTAGTTTCATAATAACGGCAATCCAATCCTTATCTAAGTGATAAGCTGTTTCTGTTTCTAATAGTCCAATTATTCCAACAACAGCAAGAGCGGTAAACCAACCTTGAATAAAAGGTTTTATTCGAAAATTATTAAGTACCAATAATGATTGAAGTGCTATTAAAATACCAATAGCGTTTATTAAACCAAACATGTCTTGTAGAACGGGTTTGATTTCTTTGGCCCAAAGTAAACCGCAAAAGCCATAGAGAAGCCAAACCGCCAATAGAATTAAATAATAGCGTGTTGATTTTCCAATAAATAATTTTATTTGTTTGCTCACTTTTAAATAAATTAAAGAGAAATACAAAACAAGGTGGAAGCCATTTATTAAAAGAAGCGGTGTTTGAATAGGAAAGAAATAAATACCTAGGGGAAATGTAAAAGAAATAAGAAACAAAAATATGTTGGAGGCATTATTATTTATTAATTGAAAATATTTTGTCATTTCTATTTAGTAATGCTTAATTATTTATAATAAAAGCCTATCGTATAAACTTAGAAATTTTTTTCGATTAACTTCTTTTGAAGCTTTTTCTACAATAATTTTTTTATTTAATTCTCCAACTTCATTGATATTTAATTGCAATGCTTGTTTTAAATAATTGCTATTTAAATCATCTATCATTATTCCATTTTTGTTGTTTTCTATCCATAAAGCAATGGATGGTAAATTGGAAACAACCGGGATACAACCATAAGCCATAGCCTCTAACAAACTTGTGGGAGTTGAATCGCTTGTAGGAATGGAAATAAATATTTTAGCCTTTGCATAATTGGCAATATTTTGTTCTTTGTTTTGCCACCCTACAAATTCAATTTTTGAACTTAAGTTTAATTGAACAGCTAATTGTTTTAGGTTTTCAGTTTCTGTTCCCTGGCCTGCAATAATAAGTTTCCAACTGGCATTTTCAGTTTCTTCAACAAATTTTTTAAACCCCATAATTACCTGATCTATTCTATACAATTTATTGTGCAAGCGATTCGAATAAACTATGTTTTCTTTTTTTATTAGTTGAGGAGTAATTTCAACGCCCAAATTAGCAAGGGTTAAATCTACTTTTTTTTGGGGAATTAGTTTTTGCATTTCAGTTGCAACGTATTTTGAATTAGAAGTAATCGCATCCGCATGCAATAAATTGTACTGAACTAATTTTTTAAGTAAAAAACTTTTATGAGGGATTACCAAAATATCACTTCCCCATAGTGTAAGTACTTTTGGCGTATTAAAGGATTTGGCAGCTAATAACGTATAAAAAGCATATACGTTGGCTTGTTGAATATGAATAATAGATGGTTTAAAATCTGAAATTATTTTTTTTATTTGGGATATAGTTTGGTAAGCTGTTATGGGATTGCGAAGCGAAAAATTTAAGGCAATGGAATTTATTGTATAATCTTTACTTTTTTGATCAGAAAGCAAGAGTACTTCATCAAAGTATCCTTTTATCAATTCATCATACTGATAGGTATTGATGCTTGCGCTTCCCACTAATAAAAGTTTTCTCATTTATCTTGCTTCATTAATACTACAAACATAAAAATTATTGGGGAACTCATAATACTTAGTATCTTCAAATGTTTTTAGAATATTATTATCCATAAATTGTTTTGTATGAAAGATTTCAAAAAATACTATGTTATTCCTGCACCTCCTGTAGAAGTATATAATGCACTTACTAACCCCACTGCAATTAAATTATGGTCGGGAGAAGAAGCTGAAATGAGCACTGAACCCGGTTCTGAATTTAGTTTATGGGAAGGAAGCATTGTAGGGAAAAACCTAGAATTCGTAGAAGGTAAAAAGATTGTGCAACAATGGTACTTTGGAAACGAACTAGATGAATCATCGGCATCCATTGTTACCATTCTATTGCATGAAAAGGGAAATGGTACTTCTGTAGAATTAAAACATAATAATATTCCTGATCTTGATTTCAATGATATTGTAGAAGGCTGGAATGAAGTATACTTTGGTGCTTTACATGAATTTTTTTCTGAATAAAACTTATTTTGCCCCTTGCTTATGTTTTGGTAATTTTAGAAAAAACAATACTCCATGACATCCATTACTAAAAAAATCATATTCATTTTAATTTTATTTATCCATATAGGAGTGGGCTATACCCAAAATAAATCCATTCTTATTTTAAACGGTACTGCTCATATAGGAAATGGAGATGTAATTGAAAATTCTGCTATAGGTTTTAAAGATGGTAAGCTTATTCTTATTGCTGACGCTACTAAAATTCGTTTAAATAAATCGGAATACGATACGGTTTTTAATGCTTATGGAAAACAAATATATCCTGGAATTATTGCACCCAATTCTTCATTAGGCTTAGTAGAAATTGGCGAAGTACGTGCTACGCGTGACGAGGAAGAGGTGGGCTCTATTAACCCCAATGCAAGGGCTTTGATTGCATACAATACCGATTCAAAAATTATTCCTACTGTTCGTACAAATGGAGTTTTACTGGTGCAATGCACACCACGTTCAGGCTTAATCTCAGGAACTTCATCTATTATGATGCTCAATGGCTGGAACTGGGAAGATGCAGCTTATAAAATTGAGGATGGTGTTCACATGAATTGGCCACAATTGCAATTTACCTCAGGCGATGATGATAGATCGGGAGAAACAAAAAAGAATGAGCAGTACGAAAAACAATTACAAAGCTTAACAGATTTTTTTACTTCTGCACAAGCGTATAGCAAGACGGATAAACCTGCTAAAACAGATTTAAAATTAGATGCCATGAAAAATATTTTTTTGGGCAAAGAAAACTTATACATTCATGTTGATGGTTCTAAAAGAATTTTGGAAGCCATTACTTTTGCAAAAAGGTTTTCTATTCCACACATGGTTGTTGTGGGAGGAGATGAGGCATATACTGTAGCTGATGCATTAAAAGAAAATAATATTCCTGTTATACTAAGTCGCATTCATGCTTTACCGGCAAGAGCAGAAGATGATGTAGATTTACCTTATAAACAACCGGCACTTCTTCAAAAGGCAGGAATTTTGTTTTGCTTAAGCTACGAAGGCCCTATGGAACAAATGGGAGAAAGAAATCTTCCCTTTACGGCAGGTACGGCTGCTGCATACGGACTCACAAAAGAAGAAGCGCTTATGTCAATCACTTTAAATAGTGCTAAAATTTTAGGCATTGATTCAACAACAGGCTCTTTAGAAGAAGGCAAAGATGCTACGCTTTTTGTTTCTACAGGAGATGCGCTTGATATGAAATCAAACAACGTAGAGTTTGCTTTTATAAAAGGAAATCTAATTGATTTGAATAATAATCAGAAGGCTTTGTATGAAAAGTATAAGGAGAAGTATCAGATAAAATAATACCTCTCCCTAGCCCTCTCCGAAGGAGAGGGAACTTGGACTGTGCTATTTAAATATGTAAATGCTTTGTGAATCTTCGTGTCCTTGTGCCTTTGTGGCAAAAAAATTATGAGAATTAAAAAATATATTTTCAATGTGGCCCTAGTTTCATTAATTGCAAGCTCAAGTTTTGCTCAAAGTGAAGCATACGATTCCCTCATTCAAAAAGCTAACTACTATTTCTCACAAAAGGATTATAAAAATTCAACTGCCGAATATACCAAAGCATTTATTGCATTAGGCGGAAAAGGTGTGCTAGAAGATAGATACAAAGCTGCCATTGCCTGGACTATAGTTGGTGTAAATGATTCCGCATTTTTTCAGCTCTTTCGATTAGCAAATAAAACAAAATATTTAAATAGTTATTTGTTATTGACCGAGCCTAATTTTAATTCTTTACATACCGACAAACGATGGGACGAATTACAATCAATCGTAAATCCTACTCATGAAATTTATAACGACTCTCTTGCTAAAGTACTTTCAAAAATTTTCGATGACGATCAAAAATGTCGCACTCAAATGGAATATATGGAAGAGAAATTTGGTAGAGAATCACAAGAATTTAAAAATCATATTTCCGATATGATAAATCAAGATTCAGTTGATTTAGTTATCATTCAAGAAATACTAACTAAATATGGTTGGCTAAGTGTAAACGAAGTTGGAGAAAAAGGGAATACTGTATTATGGGCTGTTATTCAACATGCGGCACTTCCTGCTCAGGAAAAATATTATCCAATTATGGAAGTTGCCGTATCAGAAGGAAAAGCAAGCTCTCAATATTTAGCATATCTAAAAGATCGGATACTGATGCGACAAGGTAAAAAACAATTGTATGGGACCCAGTATAAATTAAATAAAGAAACTGGCGAAATGGATCTATGGGATATTGAAGATCCGGAGAATCTAAACAAAAGAAGAGAGACCGTTGGATTGCCTCCACTTTAGATGGAGAATATTATTTATTTACCTATTTTTACATAATATTTCAAATACATACCAATGATATATCAGCACCCAGATTATCCAAGAATTACCATTGATCCTGACATATGTTTTGGAAAGCCCTGCGTTAGAGGAATGAGAATGCCTGTGTCTTCCATATTAGATTATTTATCTACAGGTATAAGTATTGAAAGTCTTATTGAAACTTTTCCTAATCTCGAAAAAGAAGACATACTACAAGCCTTGGCATTTTCTTCAATGATTATGCAAGACACGTATATACCTCTTAAGAAAGCATCTTAAAATGAAATTTCTTATTGATGTTAATACGCCAGCTCAATTGGGTGAAATGCTAAAAAAGCATGGCCACACTTACCGACATGTTGCCTTACTAAAAAGAGAAAAAGCGCAAGATTCTGAGATTCTATCAATGGCTAATGAAAATGATGAAGTAATTCTAACTCATGATTTAGATTTCGGACAATTACTTGCAATTTCAGGAAAAGAAAGACCCTCAGTTGTTATTTTTAGAATTCATAAAATTAATGCTCAAATTTTCTTTAATCTATTAATTGAAAATTGGGATTCTATAGAAAATCCTTTGATGCAAGGTTCTGTTGTAATAATTGAAACGTTTACTATAAGGATTAGAAAACTCCCTATTAAAAAATAAAGCCTATGACAACAACTCTCGAAAAAGCACCAACATTCGATACCGCTAAAAAGTTAGGTTTAACCGAACCGGAATTTGAACGCATCAAAGAAATATTAGGCCGTACCCCTAATTTTACTGAGCTCAGTATTTTTTCTGTGATGTGGAGTGAGCATTGCAGCTATAAAAATTCAATTAAACTATTAAAAACATTGCCTCGCAAAGGAGGAAGAATGTTAGTAGAAGCCGGAGAAGAAAATGCAGGCTTAATGGATATTGGAAATGGCCTAGCGGTTTGCTTTAAAATAGAATCACACAATCACCCATCTGCCATTGAGCCTTACCAAGGTGCGGCTACAGGAGTAGGAGGTATTAATCGTGATATTTTTACTATGGGAGCTCGTCCCATTGCGCAATTAAATTCTTTGCGTTTTGGTAATATTGATTTAGCTAAAACAAAATGGTTGGTAAAAGGTGTTGTAAAAGGTATTGGGGATTATGGTAATGCATTTGGTGTACCTATTGTAGCCGGTGAAGTTTATTTTGAAGATTGCTACAATGAAAATCCATTGGTAAATGCTATGTCGGTGGGTATTCTTAAAATTGGAGAAATGGCATCTGCTACTTCTAAAGGAGTTGGGAACCCTGTTTACATTGTAGGTTCTGCAACGGGTAAAGATGGTATACACGGAGCTACTTTTGCTTCTGAAGATATTACCGAAGCTTCATCAGAAAAAATTCCTGCAGTGCAAGTAGGAGATCCTTTTCAAGAAAAATTATTGTTAGAAGCTACGCTTGAAGTAATCAAAACAGGTGCGGTTGTGGGTATACAAGATATGGGAGCGGCAGGTATTACTTGTTCAACTACAGAAATGTCGGCACGCGGTAAGCACGGAATGAAAATAGATTTGAATAAAGTACCAACGCGACAAGCCGGCATGAAACCATTTGAAATTCTACTTTCTGAATCACAAGAACGCATGTTGATTGTGGTTGAAAAGGGCCGTGAAAAAGAAGTACAACAAATTTTTGATAAATGGGATTTGAATTGCGAGCAAATTGGAGAAGTAACCAATACGGAGCGGGTACAATTTTTTATGGATGGAGAATTGGTGGCTGATGTACCGGCAGATGATTTGGTTTTAGGTGGAGGAGCGCCTCAATACGATAGAGAAGTGAAAGAACCGGCTTATTACAAGGAAGCACAAAAATTTACGATTGATCAAATACAAGAACCAACAAATTTAAAAGAAGTAGCCATGCATTTGGCTTTGCATGTGAATATTGCTTCTAAGCGTTGGGTATATGAGCAATATGATTCAATGGTAGGAACCATAAACAAAACCACCAATCATCCTTCTGATGCCGGTGTTGTAAATTTAAAAGGAACAAATAAAGCATTGGCATTGTCTGTTGATTGCAATTCGCGCTACGTTTTTTCAGATCCTGAAGTTGGTGCTGCCATTGCTGTTTCGGAAGCTGCAAGAAATATTGTTTGTTCCGGTGGAGAACCGATTGGCATTACCAATTGTTTAAATTTCGGGAACCCTTATAACCCCGAAGTGTATTGGCAATTTGTGGGAGCTATTAAAGGAATGGGCAATGCTTGTAGAAAATTCAATACGCCTGTTACCGGAGGTAATGTGAGTTTCTACAACCAAACAGCAAAAGCTGGTGTAGCGGAACCTGTTTATCCAACTCCTACAATTGGCATGGTGGGCATTATTGAAGATAAAAACCATCAAATGACTTTAAATTTCAAAGAAAAATTTGATTTAATCTTTTTAATTGGCCAAGCCAGAAATGATATTGCTTCTTCGCAATATCTTTCGTCTTATCATAAAACAAAATTATCTCCTGCTCCTTATTTTGACCTAGAAGAAGAATCACAAGTACAACAAGCGGTTTTATCTCTTATTAAAAAAGGATTAATTTCTTCAGCGCATGATGTATCGGATGGGGGTTTATTCATTACGCTATTAGAATCTGCTATGCCCGGTAATTTGGGCTTTAGTATTTCTACCGATGCCGAAATTCGTAAGGATGCTTTCTTGTTTGGAGAATCTCAAAGCAGAATTGTGGTTAGCATAAGTGAAGAAAAACTCGATCAATTTCTTGATGCACTTACTGAATTTGATGTTGAGTTTACCAATCTTGGTGAAGTAACAGATGGTGAAATTTTCATTGATGATGAATCGTTTGGGAAAGTAAGTGAGTTTAAGAAAGGCTATGATGGGGCGCTGGAGGAGAAGTTAAAATAATTTGCTGAATTTATGAAGTCAGGCTGAGTGAAGTCCACGGCTGTACAATTCTAAACAAAATGTTGGTAACGATATAAATTGGCTTAATTCCATAATTTTATTATCTTGTTTATCTTGGCCTTTTTAAGAAAGAAGCATTAAACTATAATTTAATAATCCTGTCTAATAAATTTCTGTATTATAAAAAATGAATAGAATTATTTTTACCATATTAATTCTCGCAGTTTTATTTTCAAATGCAGTTTGGGCAACACACAACAGAGCCGGAGAGATCACGTATACACATGTTTCAGGATTAACCTATCAAATAACAGTTACTACTTATACAAAAGAAAATGCTCCCGCAGATAGAGAAGAATTAGAAGTGAAATGGGGAGATGGATCTTCTGATACTATTCAAAGAACCAACGGCCCTCCTAGTACATTTACCGGTATTCCTTCGGGAGAAGATTTGGGCAATAATATTCAAAAAAATATATATTTGGGAACCCATACTTATCCCGGTAACGCTAATTATACTATTTCGGTTGAAGATCCCAATCGCGATGATGGGATTGTAAATATTCCTAATTCAGTAAATACACCATTTTATATTGAAAGTGTTTTAGAAATCAATCCATTTTTGGGATATAATAATTCTCCCATTTTATTAAATCCCCCAATTGATAATGCCGCTTTATATAAATTATTTATTCATAATCCCAGTGCTTATGATATTGATGGAGATAGTTTATCGTATGAATTGATTCCATGTAAAGGAGAATCGGGCAATAATATTCCAAATTATACTTACCCTACGGCTACTTCTTCAATTTCTATTGATGCAATTACAGGAGATTTAATTTGGGATACTCCTAATAAAATAGGCGAATACAATGTTGCCATATTAATTACAGAATGGAGGCATGGAGCAGTAATTGGATCTTTAATAAGAGATATGCAAATCACTGTTGCAGATATTGATAATGATCCTCCATTAATAGATGCTCCAGATCAAATATGCGTTGATGCCGGTACTCTCATAAATTTTGATGTTACAGCTACTGATCCTAATAACGATGGTCTTACTTTAACTGCTACAGGAGGACCTCTTGAAATAAGCAATAGTCCGGCAAGTTTTACCCAGCCTATAACCGGAAAAGGAACAGTTACTTCTCCCTTCGAATGGCAAACCGCATGTTCTCATGTGCGCAAACAGCCCTATCAAATAGTATTTAAAGCAGAAGATGATAATGAACAATTACAATTGGTTGCTTTGCATAGTTTAGAAATAAATGTGGTAGGTCCATCACCTAAAAATCCTTTAACAAGTCCACTTGGTAATTCAGTAAAACTTACTTGGGATGCAAGCGCATGTAGTGAAGCAATTGGGTATAATATTTATCGAAAAAATGGTTATTATGGGTTTATTCCTGATAGTTGCGAAATTGGTGTGCCTGGATATACCGGTTATTCTTTTGTAGGAAGCGTATCCGGAATAAATACTACTACTTTTTCAGATGATAATAATGGTATTGGTTTAGTCCCCGGTGTTGAATATTGTTATATGATTACGGCTTATTATCCTGATGGTGCTGAAAGTTATGCTTCTCTTGAAACTTGTACTGAACTAAAAAAGGATGTTCCTGTACTTACAAATGTAAGCATCAACAATACCGATGTAACAAATGGATCAATTTATGTGGCATGGTCAAAACCAACAGAAATAGATTCAATTCAAACACCACCTCCCTATCGGTATGATTTGTATCGTGCCGATAATTTTGCAGGAAGTAACATGGTATTTGTAAAATCCTTTAATGATTTAAATGATACTATTTATACAGATACTTTACTGGATACAAAAAATAATCCTTATGTATACAAAGTTGAAATGTATGATAGTAATCAAACCTATGTGGGATCAAGTCAATTGGCATCATCTATTTTTCTTCATATAAATGAAACGGATAACGAATTGGATTTGGTTATGGAAAATTATGTTCCATGGACAAATACCACCTTTGTAGTATACCGACAAAATCCCATTACACTTCTATATGACTCTATTGGTTATTCAACTGATTCAGCATTTGCTGATACGGGTTTGGTAAACGGAACTTCCTATTGCTATAAAGTAAAAACTCTAGGCTCATATTCTTCAACAGGTTTTATTAATCCTATTATTAATTATTCGCAAATTAATTGTGGTAGCCCGCTTGATACAATACCCCCTTGTGCTCCTGTTCTTACCGTATATGACTCCTGTAATGTAATTAGAAACCATTTGTTTTGGACAAATCCTAATACCACATGTTCTGATGATGTTGTTAAATTTTATGTTTATTATGCTGCTACAGATAATGCAGATTTGAGTTTGATTTATACCGTTACAGATATTTCAGACACATCTTATGTTCATCATAACGGAAATTCAATTGCAGGATGTTATGCCATTACTGCTGTAGATTCATTTGCAAATGAAAGTGCTTTTAGCAATATTATTTGTGTTGATAATTGTCCGGATTATAAATTGCCCAATGTGTTTACTCCAAATGGAGATGGAAATAATGATGTGTTTTCTCCTTTTCCTTTTCAATTTATTCATGATATTGACATGAAAATTTATAACCGATGGGGAACACTTGTTTTTAAAACTACAGATCCGGATATTTTATGGGATGGAAAAGATAAATTAACAGGAACAGACTGTTCTTCTGGAGTATATTATTATGTGTGTCATGTAAATGAAGTTCGCCTTTCGGGTATTGAATCAACACCACTGACAGGATTTGTTCACTTGATTAGAAATTAAAAACATGACTAAAGAAGAAAAAATTTACGAAGAAATAGGTCAGTCGCATTTAGGAGCTGAACAAAGTCAAATGTTTGGGAAACCCTGTTTTAAAATTAATGGTAAAACATTTATTTGCTTTTATGAAAAAAGCATGGTGTTTAAACTTTCGGGCAACATACTTAATGTGGCGCTAAGTCTTGATGGCTCTGAGTTATTTGACCCATCAGGCAAAAGACGACCCATGAAAGAATGGGTTCAGATTACAGCTAAACACAGAGACAAATGGCCCAGATATGCAAAAGCCGCATTTGAATACGTACAATTATCTTCTCAATAGTTAAGATGTTTTCTGGAATCATAGAACAATTAGGGCAATTGGTTGACAAAAAAGCAGAAGACTCAAATCTTCATTTATTTGTAGAATCTCCATTTGCAAAAGAATTAAAAATTGACCAAAGTGTGGCTCATAATGGCGTTTGTTTAACGGTTGTTGATATTAAAAATAACACGTATAAAGTAACTGCTATTAAAGAAACCTTAGATAAAACCAATTTAGAAAAATTAAAAATTGGAGATGCAATAAATCTCGAACGTTGTTTAAAAGTAGGAGATAGATTAGACGGACATATTGTACAAGGCCATGTTGATCAAACATCCATTTGTAAGTCTATTGAAAACACAAATGGTAGTTGGATTTTTACCTTTGAATATGATGCTTCAGAAGAAAATTTTGTAGTAAAAAAGGGGTCTATTTGTATTAATGGAGTAAGTTTAACTGTGGTAGATTGTAATGATTCGGAAACATTATCTTCTTTTTCTGTTGCCATTATTCCCTATACTTTTTTACATACCACTTTTCAATATTTAAAAATGGGAGATCAAGTAAATTTAGAATTTGATATAGTGGGCAAATACATTTTAGCAAGCGAGAAACGAAAAAGAAAATATTAAAACGGTCTGTATCTACAGAATGGTATTTGTAATTTTATGTCATTCCGCTTAAATCAAAAATTGTATCAATTGTCATGCTTGCAACATCAATAACCACAAACTTATTAGGAACATTTTGAGGGTATATATTTTTGTTTTTTGCTGAATTTAATTCAAGCTCATTGTTGGTTGTGGTATTTGCAATAGTGCCAATAACTGCATGACTCACAAAATCCACTTCATACGTATTGAAAATTAATATTTGAATTAGTTATTTTGAAACCCAACCCTCAACTCTTGCTCGAACTCACAAAAATGCCTATGCCTTTTGGCAAGCACAAAGGCTCTTTGCTTTGTGATTTGCCTGTAAATTATTTAGAATGGTTTCAGAGAGAAGGTTTTCCTCCCGGTAAATTGGGTATGATGCTCGCTACGGTGTATGAAATAAAAATAAATGGTTTAGAAGATTTGTTAAAGCCGATAAAGAAAATGAAGTAGAGTGTCATTTTCTTTTCAACATGTCCCTAAAAACCAAGTATTAATCTTAAATTTGCAATCTTAAATTTTAAATTAAAACAATGCATATTGCAATTGCAGGAAATATAGGTTCCGGAAAAACCACCCTTACTTCTCTTTTATCTAAACATTATAATTGGGAAGCTCAATACGAAGAAGTAGATGATAATCCTTACTTATCTGATTTTTATAAAGACATGCAACGTTGGTCGTTCAATCTGCAAATTTTTTTCTTGAACAGCCGTTTCAAACAAGTTCAAGAAATCCGCAAAAGCGGAAAAACAATTATTCAGGATCGTACCATTTATGAAGATGCCTATATTTTTGCACCCAATCTTCATGCCATGGGCTTAATGACATCAAAAGATTTTGATAACTATATTTCTTTGTTCGATTCAATGACCCAGTTTTTACCGGCTCCTGATTTGCTTATTTATTTAAGAGCTTCTGTACCTACACTTGTAGCGCAAATTCAAAATAGAGGAAGAGAATACGAAAATAGCATTCGTTTAGATTATTTAAAACGCTTAAACGAACGCTACGAAGCTTGGATAGATAAATACAAAGGTGGCAAATTGTTGGTAATAGAAGTAGATCAAATCAATTTTATTGATCGCAAAGAAGACCTGGGCGGGATTGTGGAGAAAGTAGATTCTTTAATACATGGATTATTCTAATTAGATAATTAGCTGATGTGATGATTAGCTGATATAGAAATTTTATAATTATAAATATTGTTTTACAATCTCATTAGCTAATCATCACATTGGCTAATCAGCTAATTTATTTCATATGGAAACAACTATCGAAAAAACTACAACACACCAAACCGTAAATGCATACATCGAAAAAAATAAGGATCGTTTTTTAACGGAGCTCATTGAACTTTTAAAATTCCCCTCCGTTAGTGCCGATTCAAAATACAAAGGAGATGTATTAAAAACAGCTGAATATTTAAAAAATAAATTGCAAGAAGCCGGTGCTGATAAAGTAGAAATTTGCCCTACTCCCGGCCATCCCATTGTATACGGAGAAAAAATAGTTGATGCAAAATTGCCTACTGTTTTGGTATACGGCCATTACGATGTGCAACCTGCCGATCCTTTAAATTTATGGACATCACCGCCTTTTGAACCCGTGGTTAAAAACGGAAATATTTATGCACGCGGTTCGGCTGATGATAAAGGCCAAATTTACATGCATGTAAAAGCATTTGAGTTGATGATGAAAACCAACACGCTTGCTTGCAACATAAAATTTTTAATTGAAGGTGAAGAAGAAGTGGGATCAAGCAATTTGGATAATTTTTTAATGGTCAATAAAGAACGCTTAAAAGCAGATGTGGTATTGGTTTCTGACACCAGCATTCTTGCCAATGATGTTCCCTCACTTACTGTGGGCTTACGCGGATTAACGTATTTAGAAGTAGAAGTTACAGGCCCCAATCGTGATTTGCATTCCGGTGTGTATGGAGGAGCTGTTCCTAATCCCATTCAAATTTTGGCTAAAATGATTACATCTTTAAAAGATGAAAACAATCACATTACCATTGCCGGATTTTATGACGATGTGCAGGAACTTTCTGCTGCCGACCGTGCAGAATTAGCAAAAGCTCCATTTGATGAAACAGCCTATTTTAAAGATTTAGATATAAATGCCGGTGAAGGAGAAAAAGGGTATTCTACAACGGAACGTTGCACCATTCGTCCAACACTTGAATTAAATGGCATTTGGGGTGGTTATATTGGCGAAGGAGCAAAAACAGTGCTCCCTTCAAAAGCCTATGCAAAAATATCCATGCGTTTGGTACCCAATCAAAAGTCAGATAAAATAATGCAATTGTTTCAAAAACATTTTGAATCTATTGCTCCAAAATCTGTAAAAGTAAAAGTGAAACCGCACCATGGGGGAGAAGCAGCCGTAACACCTTCTGATATTCCTGCATACCATGCAGCCATGTTTGCCATGAAACAAACCTTTGGTATTAATCCAATCCCTGTAAGAGGTGGTGGAAGTATTCCTATTGTGGCAGCTTTCGAAAAAATTCTGGGTCTTAAAACTATTTTAATGGGCTTTGGGTTAGATTCAGATGATATTCATTCTCCAAACGAACATTATGGTTTGTTTAATTATTACAAAGGCATTGAAACCATTCCTTTATTTTATCAAAAATTTAGAGAGTTGAGTAAATAGAGTTTATTTTAGATGTTAAAAAAATGTTTCTATATCAAATACTAACCAAAAATATTACTACTTTTGCGCCTGCTTATTTTTTTAATTAATCTTTAACCAAATAAAATCTTATGAAACAAGTTTTACGTTTTGCTTTATTGGCTTGCCTACTTGGTATGTCAAGTAAGATGATGGTAGCACAAACGCGCTATCTCGATGAAGTTTTCACTTCTGTTACCGTAACAGATAGTGTACAATATGGACAAAATTTTGATGTTTTGTACAATACGATTGTACCATTATCAATGACAGTTTATACACCAACAGGTGATACTGCTACAAAACGTCCATTAGCAATTTTAGTGCATGGTGGAAGTTTCTTACCAAAAGGTGTTAATCAAATGGCTGCCGGAAACAGATATGATTCTACAGAAGTTGAAATGGCTATGCGTTTTGCTAAACGTGGTTGGACGGCAGCTTCTATTGATTATCGTTTAGGCTGGAATCCACTTGGTTCGCAAGAAGAAAAAGCAAGTACAATTATTAATGCAGTTTATAAAGGTATGCAAGACGTTAAAAATTGTGTACGTTATTTTAAAGAACAAGCTACTACTTATGCAGTAGATACCAATAGCATTATGTTAGTGGGAGATGGTTCTGGTGGCTATACTGTAGTTGCTGCAGGCGCTCTTAATGATACCTTGGAAATGTGGAAATTTAAATTTTTAGATTCTTTAGGTCAACCATTTGTTGATTGGCATATTTGGGGTGATTTTGATGGATTTAATGGAACGTATGAAGGAATGTATTCCTATAGCAATTATCCTAATCACAGTTCAGATGTACAGTTAATTGTAAATATGGGTGGTGCTATTGGAGATTCTTCTTGGCAAGAAGCTGGTGAAACACCAATGATTGCGTTTCATTCAAAAACAGATTTATTTACGCCTTACGCCACTTCAATTGTGGTTGTAGTTTCTACTCAAGATCCAATTGTTGAAGTGAGTGGTTCTTATTCTTTTATGAAAAGAGCCAATATGTTAGGTAATGAAGATGTATTAACACAATATTCTTCAAAATTTGAAACAATACAAGGTTTTAGCAATTCTACAACAACTGAAGGTTTATATGCTTTTGATGGTACAGATCCTCTTACCACAAGTACAATTGGTATACCTTCAATGTTCGATCCTTGGGGTTGGTACAATGCATCAGATCCATATTTTGTTGGAAGCTACACTTTTAATCCATCTGGTTCTCCGGAAAGAGGAAGAGCTTACATTGATACCATCATGGATTATTTAACTCCAAGAGCTGCTGTAGTATTAGGACAAGAAGAAGCTATGGATTCATTAGGTTTATCTGGTGTTAAAGAAGTAATGGTAAAAGGAGAGGGTGTAAATTTATTTCCTAACCCTGCAATAGAAAACATTACTATAACAGCAAAAAATACTAGCAATCCAATGATTGCAATTGAAATGTATGATGTTACTGGAAGAATGGTACAAAAAGAAAGTAATATCAATGCATTTACGTATACTTTAAATAGAGAAAATCTTTTAGCTGGTTCTTATTTGATGAAAGTTGTTTTCAAAAACATTCAAGTTACTCAAAGAGTAGTGCTTCAGTAAAACCACATCATTCTTCTCTCTCCTTGAAAGGAGATGGGGTTTGAAAAAATAAAAAGCGTCCTGAAAATAATTTCGGGACGCTTTTTTTGTTGGCTTCGAGAGCCTCAGCCAACAGCGATTGTAAAGTTGGCTATGGCTCTCGAATGTTTGCTGAGGTTCTCGAAGCCTACCACTTCACCACAACTTTTCCAATAGATTGGCGCGATTCTAAAAGTTTATGCGCTTCTGCTAATTGATCAATTGAGTATACGCCACCACTAACAGGTTTTAAAACTCCTTGTCGGGCTAATTCTCCAACAGATTTTAAACAACGTTCTAGAATTTCAGGTTTGTTATCTGCAATTTGGAGCATATTTACTCCAAAAATACCAATGGTTTTCATCATCAAATAAACCGGATGGTATAAGCCAAAATTGAGCCCTAATTTTATCATTTTAAAAATACTTTTACTTCCTCCCGACATTTCTGCAGCTCCAAAACCCACAATTTTTCCTCCTGCAGCCAGTAATCCCACTCCTTTTTTAAAACTTTTTCCTCCTAATGAGTCAAAAACGACATCTATTTTTTTATCTCCTCTTAATTTTTTTATTTCTTCCGCAAAATCACTTGTTTGATAATTAATGGGATGTTGTACTCCTTGTTCTTTTAGATATTGTAATTTCTTCTCAGAACCTGCAGTACCATACATTACACAACCTTTCCATTTACCTAATTGTACAAGTGCTGTTCCAACTCCACCTGCTGCTGCTTGAATAAGAATATGCTCACCTTGTTTAATATTTGCTTGTTCAATAGCACAAAAATAAGCTGTACAATATTGTGTAGCCAAAGCTGCAGCCTCTGATAAACCCATCTCATTAGAAATTTGAACTACTGCCCTATCTTGGGTTACTACATGAGTTGCATAACCTCCAAAACGGCTAAAGCCAACTACTCTGTCTCCAACCTTTACTCCCTTTGCTTCTGGTCCTAATTTTTCAACATGTCCCACTACTTCATAACCAATAACAGCAGGCAATGGTGGACAATCTTGATACATACCTTTTATTGCCATAATATCGGCATAGTTAAGACCAAATGCTTCTGCCTTTATTAATACTTCATTAGATTTGGGTTCCGGGGTAGGTAATTCTTGTATTTGAAATGCTTGTTCTACGCTTCCAAATTTTACTAATACAGCTGCTTTCATTACAAATGGGGGTTAGGTTAATTTGATGCAAAATTCCTACAATTAGAATATAATTACAAGATCAGATTTAGACCGAAATCATGAGAAACTTATTGAAGTTTGCCTATAAATTCAGTAATCAATTTATATACCTCCGTATATTTTGTCAATGGCAAAGTCTCAGCTTTGTCGTAAATATCATGATAGGCAGCAATACCCCCAAGAGTATAAACGAAAAATGATTTTACACCCTTTTCAGTAAACCAATAATGATCACTATTGGCGGCTTTGCCTCTACTTTTGATTTCAGGTAAATAATGGTGGAGATTATTGATGGCAACTAAACTATCATACAAATCAGGATAAATTTTTCCGTTTACAACCATTAAGCCATCATCACCGGTTCCCAGTAAATCCATATTCAATAAAAATTTAATATTGGACAATGGAAATAAAGGATGTTCCGAAAAATATTTTGAGCCCAGCAATCCAACTTCTTCTGCACTAAAAGCAATAAAGCAAATAGAATATTTTTGTGGATGTGATGCATAATATTTTGCGAGATTTAATAACATAGAAGTACCACTTGCGTTATCATTGGCTCCAGGGAAATAAATACTATCACCCATCATGCCCAAATGATCATAATGGGCAGTAAGTACAATGAAAGAATCGGGGTATGCTGTTCCCTTTACAAAACCAATAATATTTTGTGAAGTAAGATTTTTGATAAAAGTATTTGTAAACGAAACTGAAATGTTTTTTGCAAGAACCGGCATCGCACTTTTAAGAATAAAAAGACTTGGAAATTTATTTTCGTTTTGAGACGGATGCCATGTTAATTTTTTTGGCTCAAGTAAAACAATGCCATCAGCTCCACAAATATTTTCTTCTAATGAATCTAAGAGTGATTTGTTTTGTTTGCCTTCAAAAGTTTTTAAATCTATTACTAAAAAAGAATGGGAATATTTTTTCTTAAAAAAATCATTTCTGGCTTTACTGTCTATTTTAATGGTGCTATCTACATAAACGAGTTTATATTTTCCCTTAATGGATGGAGCATCTGATCCAATTAAATAATCTTTTCCCGGAACTAAAGTTTGATGGTCTATTTCAAGAGAAATTTCCTCTGGAAATGTGTTTATAGGAAAACTAAACTTTTGATAGAATTCATTGCTGACAGGTTTTAATCCAATTTGCTCAAATTGATTTTTTATATACAAAGCTGCTTTATTGTGCCCCTCTTGCACATAACCGCGACCAGCCATGTATGGGGAGGTAAGTGTGTCAATTACATTGTGAGTATAATAGAGATCTTGTGCATATAATAGATGAAGATTTACCAATACTATTATTATAGAAGGAAAAAATATTCGCATAAAGAATTACTAATTACTAATGACAAATTACGAAAATCTTTTTGCGTACCTTTGATGTTTGCAATTTAACCGCTATGCGGTATGTTTTTATATAATATTTACATTTCTACAATAATATAACGCCTATGGCGTATCTGCTATTTATTGCCCATAGGGCATTTAGTATTGTAGAAAAAATATGTGTTTGAATCTATACCTCGTAGAGGTTTGACAAGAAAGTAAAAAATGTTTTTAGAAAATACAGCAAATAGCGCATCAAAAAGAGGATGGATTGAAGTAATCTGTGGTTCTATGTTTTCAGGAAAAACCGAAGAATTGATCAGAAGGTTAAAGCGTGCTGAATATGCCAAACAAAAAATAGAAATTTTTAAACCTGCCATTGACACTCGCTACCATGAACAAATGGTGGTATCTCACAATGAAAATGCGATTCGTTCTACACCCGTAACTTCTTCTTCAAGCATACTTTTATACGCCAATGATATTGATGTGGTGGGTATTGACGAAGCTCAATTTTTTGACATGGAATTGGTGAACGTATGCAATACACTTGCTAACCGTGGTGTGAGGGTTATTATTGCGGGACTAGATACCGATTTTAGAGGTTTGCCATTTGGGCCAATACCCAATCTAATGGCTGTTGCAGAATATGTAACTAAAGTTCATGCAATATGTATTCGTTGTGGATACTTAGCTCACCATTCTTATCGTATTGGTTCAGAAGAATCATTGGTAGTATTGGGAGAAAAACAAGAATATGAAGCACTGTGCAGAGATTGTTATAATAATCAAAAACACACCTCCTAACCTCCCCAACGGGGAGGGGAATAAAGCCATGAGCAAACAACAACATATATATTACACAATGCCATCTGTTGCAAATATTGTAAATGGAAAATTATTTGCACCTAAGATTTTAAAAACTGATCCCTCCCCTTTGGGGAGGCTAGGAGGGGTGTTAATCGACAGCCGCAAATTATCCTCTCCTGATTCAACTTTATTTTTTGCTATTAAAGGCGAAAGAAATAATGGCCATCATTATATCGAAGAGTTATATAAAAAAGGGGTACGAAATTTTATCATTTCAGAAAATGCTTCTTATTATATTTCAATTTGTACAGAGGCAAATTTTATTCTTGTAAAAAACACATTACAAGCTCTTCAATTATTAGCCGCCCACCATCGTGAACAATTTCAAATGCCGGTAGTAGCTATAACCGGAAGCAATGGTAAAACAGTGGTGAAAGAATGGCTTTTTCAATTGTTGCATCAAGATAAAGTAATTGTTAGAAGTCCTAAGAGTTACAATTCGCAAGTGGGAGTTCCTTTATCTGTTTGGCAATTAAAAGCAAAGCACAAATTGGCATTATTTGAAGCTGGTATTTCAGAGCCAAACGAAATGCAAAAGCTCCAAGCTGTTATTCAACCTACCATTGGTATTATTACAACCATTGGCCAAGCACATCATGAAAATTTTGCTAACATTGAACAAAAAGCAAAAGAAAAGCTAAAACTATTTTCTCATTGCAAGTATATCATTTATTGTAAAGATTTTGATGTTCTTGATAAGCTTATTACAAATGATAAAACATTAAATAAGGCAAGTATTTACTCTTGGTCAAAACAAAGTAAAGCAAGTTTACAAATTCAAAATATAAAACAACAAGATGGATTTTCTTGTATTAGCGCCTTATATAAAAATAAAAATATTGATATTATTATTCCTTATACTGATCATGCTTCCGTTGATAATGCTATTACTTGTTGGCTTTTTATGTTAGTAATGGGCTATGAACAAGAACTCATTCAAAAACGCATGTTACAATTGCAACCTGTTGCCATGCGGCTTGAATTAAAAGAAGGCATTAGTGCTTGTACAATTATTAACGACAGTTATAATTCAGATATTGAATCGCTATCAATTGCATTGGATTTTTTGAATCAGCAAAATAAGAAAACAAAAAACACGCTGATTTTATCAGACATACTTCAGTCCGGAAAAAGCAGAAAAGAACTGTATAAAGAAATTGCTGAAATAATTGATAGAAAAGGAGTAGATCGTTTAATTGGTATTGGACATGAAATTACCAGGGAAAAGAAGCTATTCAAATGTAAAGAGCAAATTTTTTATCCATCAACACAAAAATTCCTAGATCAGTTGGGAGCATCACAATTCAATGATGAAACCATTTTAATTAAAGGTTCACGTTCATTTAAGTTTGAGCAAATTAGTAGTGCATTGCAAAAAAAATCTCATGAAACTATTTTAGAAATTAACTTAAATGCCCTGGTAAACAATCTTAATTATTTTCGCTCAAAACTAAAGCCGCAAACAAAAATAATGGCAATGGTAAAAGCATTTTCGTATGGAAGTGGAAGCTATGAAATTGCTAATGTGCTGCAATTTCAAAAAGTAGATTATTTAGCTGTTGCCTATGCTGATGAAGGTATTGAACTACGAAAAGCCGGTATTACTTTGCCCATATTGGTAATGAGTCCGGAAGAACACAGTTTTGAAAACATGTTGTTTTATAAATTAGAGCCTGAAGTGTATAATTTTAGGGTGCTTCAGCAATTGATTGAAACGGTAAACCGTTTCATTTTTAATAAAACAAAATTGTACGATCATACTTCATTTACCCAATCTCCTATCCATATAAAATTGGATACTGGTATGCATCGTTTGGGTTTTGAAGAAAAAGATATTGAAGCATTAAAAAATAAAATTATATCCTATCCCTTTTTTAAAATACAATCTATATTTTCTCATTTAGCAGCAAGTGATGATGCAAAGCATGATAATTTTACTGCTCAGCAAATTAAAAGATTCGAAAGTATGAGTATTGACATAATGAAAGTAGTAGGTTATAAAGTAATGAAGCATATATTAAATTCGGGTGGTGTATTGCGGCATTCAAAAGCTCAATATGATATGGTGCGTTTGGGTATTGGTTTGTATGGAATAGCTTCGGGCACTATGTATCAACAACATTTAGAAAATGTAGGTTCACTAAAATCCGTTATTTCTCAAATAAAATTTGTTTCTAAAAACGAAACTATTGGCTATAACAGAAGAGAAAAAGCAAAAAAGGATATGATTATTGCTACAATTCCCATTGGTTATGCAGATGGACTGAACAGAAAATTAGGCAATAGAAATGCTTGCTTTTATATTAACAATCAAAAAGCTCCCATTATTGGAGATGTGTGTATGGATATGTGTATGCTGGATATTACCCATATAAAAGCACTAGAAGGTGATGAGGTAATTATTTTTAATGAGCATACACACATTAAGGAACTTGCTAAAAAACTCAATACTATTTCTTATGAAATACTTACGGGAATTTCATCAAGAGTAAAGAGAATATATTTTCAGGAATAGAATTTACATATTAAATTAATTCCCAAAACCCCTTCTCCCTTGGGAGAAGGATGGGATGAGGGCTAGAAAATAATTTTATGGAAGTAGAAAAAAAAGAAGTTGCTAATTTTTACGATCAATATAAAACCCGACAAGGAAAAGTGGGGACCAATGTAAGACACAGAACTATTCTTAAACTCGTAAAAAAATGTGGTTTAAAAAAAGACTCTAAAATTTTAGAAATTGGTTGTGGCATTGGAACTGTAACCAGATTACTTGCCGCTTATTCCAATAATGGAAAAATTGTTGCTGTTGATATTAGTCCGGAAAGTATAAATGATGCTAAAGCTCTTAGTAAAGACTTTTCAAATATAGAATATAAGGTTTCTGATATGAGCGATTTTTCTTCGACAATGAAATTTGATTTTGTTGTATTGCCCGATGTTTTAGAGCATATTCCTATTAGTCAACATAAGCCTTTATTTGCTACTATTCGTAAACACATTCATGAAGATGCTACTGTTTTTATTCATATTCCCAATCCATGGTATTTAAAATGGGTGCGTAAAAACAAGCCAGAATTATTACAAATTATTGATCAATCCATTTCGACAGACGAATTATTAGCAAATGTTTATCCGAATGATTTGTATTTATATTCATTAGATTCCTACACACTTTCTGCAGAGCAATCCGATTACCAGGCTATAGTATTAAAGCCAAACAAAGAATATCCCGAAGTAACTTTTAAACCCAGACATAGGCTTATTTACAAACATTTAATTTCGAAATGGTATTAGTGGCTTAATATATCTTTTCAATATTTACCTGAACTTCATCAAATGTTTGAGAAGTATTAGGGCAATCGGTACTGCTTCCGGTATTCTGATAGGCTGCAAGTGATATTTGATCACCTGCATCAAATTCACCAATAATAGATGTTGAAATACGATTAGCATCATCTGACATTTCATTACAAGCAATTCTATCTGGATGTTTAGAAGATGTGCAGTTAAACCAAATAAGTTTTCTTCCCTGATTAGTGGCTGAAAATGAATTGTGACCTGTGATCATATATACTCCAGATCGGTTAAATGTAATAAGGCCTGTATTATTATCCAATGCAATATTATTTGATGAAATACTATCGTAATTACTAATGATAGTATTGGTATTATTGGCAACACTTTGAACAGTTGCTTTTTTTCTAATATATAAATATGTGCGTTTTACAATTACTGAATCTGCTACTGCTGAATAAAGAGCATACGGCACGCTCAATAATTGGCTTGTGCCTATTATAGTATAATTTGTGCCTCCTGTAATGTCAGTTTCAGTTTTAATAAAATAGGGGCCGGCAGACCAATCAATTGTTTCAAATATTCCAGAAACTATAGTCCCTTCTCCAATTTGTATACTTACCAAACCATTCGAATTACTTATTGGTGTTTGTATTTCTGTGTAAATAGAAGTGCCAATTATAGAGCCTTGCAATATGCTTATCCTCATCCCAACTGTTGTTGATGCAACAAGGGAGTTATTAGAACTACGCAGCACTGCTTGATAACTCATTTTTTGCGGTGCTTGTGCAAATAAATGAATACTTAATATGAATATGGCTATAATAAAAATTGATGTTCTCATAATTCTAATTCTTAATAATCTTAAAGTTCTTTAATTCTAATTTATTGTTCATGATTTTTAAAAAGTAAGTAGCCGAAGGTAATTTTTCCATTGGGATGCAAATATCTTTATCAGCCATTTTTTTGCTAAAAATTAGATTTCCATTTAAATCATAAAGTTGATAAAATAAATTTAGGGTGGGTTGATTTTCAATTTTCAAATTAAGGTTCTTAAGAGTAGGAATGGGGTAAGCACTTATAGTAAGGCTTATATTTTTATTTTCTTCAATCCCCATATCAAAAAACTCATAGGGTTGTTGAATTCCTTGGCTGCTTGTTCCTCCAATACCTATTTCGGTAATGTAATCTATTTGTCCAATTGAATAATCTATTGTGCCATCTATTCCGCTGGCTTGTCCTCCACTTGTAGCTGTATTATTCTGAGAATAAAGATGTATTATCGCCCCTAGAATAAAACTTACTATTAAAATAATGGATCTCATTTTTTATTTTTTAATCTCTAATAATTCATCTACTATTCTTTCACAAGCTTTTCCCTTTCCGTATAAATCAACATTAAAATTTATTTCTTTTGTACATAATATTTTATAAGCATCAAACATTTTAGTTTCATCTGTGCCAACTAATGTGCTAAAGCCATGGTCAATTAATTCAAGCCATTCTGTTTGTTCACGAACAATAATACAATGTTTTTTAAAAAAGAAAGCTTCTTTTTGTAAGCCACCACTATCTGTTATCACCAAAGAGCATTGTTTGAGTAGCGCTACCATATCTAAGTAGCCAATGGGGGCAATAGTTGTAAACTGCAAAGGAATTTTTTCTCTTTTTAGAATTTGTTGTATTCTAGGATGTGCAGGAAAAACGATAAGCGTTTCAGCAGAAATTTTATTTAATCCCCTAATAATAGCATTCAGATTCTCCAATACATCAGTATTTTCCTGGCGGTGAATGGTGCATAGAACAAATTTTTTATTCTCGAGATTTAATTGTGAAATAATTTTTGATTCTTTGGCTGATTGTTTGGTATAAAACAAAGCTGCATCTTGCATTACATCCCCTACCTTTATTATTTTGCAGGAGGAATTTTCAAAGCCTTCTTTTTTTAAATTTTGAACAGCAGTATCAGTAGGGCAAAATAAAATATCTGAAACCCTATCCGTAAGTATTCTGTTTATTTCTTCAGGCATTTCGTTATTAAACGAACGCAAACCGGCTTCAACATGAGCTAATTTTACCTTCATTTTTTTTGCAGCTAATGCTCCTGCCAATGTTGAATTGGCATCTCCATAAACCATCAATAGATCCGGTTTTTCTTTTTCAATAATGGGTTCAATTCCTTCCATCATCCGGCCTATCATGCTGGCATGAGGTAATCCATGAATTTGTAAATTATAATGAGGTTGGGGGATATTTAGTTCTGTAAAAAATATATCCGACATGTTTTCATCAAAATGTTGGCCGGTATGAACAATAATCTCATCAATAACCTTTCTTAATTTCATTTCACGACTCACTAAAGCAGCTTTTACAAACTGTGGACGAGCCCCTAGCACCGTTATCATTTTTAAGTTTCGCATGAACAGGCTCATTTCATTTAACAGATAAAAAGCGATTAAAGGTAAAGCAATATTAGAATAAAAACTGCTTTGTTTTTGCTAAAAATAGCAATTATCATTTTTGCTGATAATCAATATAAACTGTAATCAAACCCCTTTATGAAAACAATTATATTGGTAAATTAAAACCCTTTATACCTTAAAACAATGAAAAATTATTTAAGTATAGCAATAGTATGCTGTATTATGTGTTCGCAACAAATATTTGCCCAAACTACCTTTCTCGAAAAAATTGATGGCCTTTGTGGTAACAGTGAAAATTCCTATTCCGGTATTCAAACCAAAGATGGAGGATATATTGCGGCAGGTATAACATCTTGTCAAGGGCAAGGTTCTTATGATGTATCTGTAATAAAAATGGATAAGATAGGCGCTGTAGAATGGACAAAGACCTTAGGCGGGGGGAGTGGGGACTATGGAACTAAAATAGTGCAATCGTCAGATACCACTTATACAGTAGCCGGTTATGTTAATGGTTTTGGTTTGGGGTCAAACGATATGTTTTTATCAACATTAAGTGATAAAGGAGATACTCTTTGGACGCGCATGTACGGTTTTGGAAGTCAGGATTATGCGCAAAATATGATTCAAACCGCAGATAAAGGTTTTGCTCTTATCGGTAGTATGCGGGATACCGTTTCCGGTGACGATAATATTAGCTTTGTTCGAACGGATGTAGAGGGTAATATAATTTGGGCAAAATCGTATGGGGGTTCAAGTTCTGATTATGCTTACAGTGTATGTGAATTATCTGATGGAAGTTTTGTTATTGTAGGTCATTCATCTAGTTTTGGAATTAGTTTAGATATTGTTGTAATAAAAACAAATTCATCTGGAGATGTACTGTGGGCAAAAGCTGTAGGTGATGATGATAGTGATTATGGATATGATGTAAAAGCCACATCTGACGGTGGAGTGGTAATTGCCGGAAAATCTCGAAAGCCTTACACAAGTGGTAATTCAACCTATAATACAGATAATGCTTATTTAATTAAATTAGATAAAAATGGAGATGAAGAATGGAGCAAATTATATGGAGAAAATTTAACAAATGATATTGCTTATAAAGTTGTTGTAATGAGCGATGGATATTTATTAAGTGGCGAAACCAATAGCTATGGTACTGGCCAGTACGATTTAATGATGATTAAAACAGACAATACCGGCATTGTGCAATGGAGCAATAGATATGGTTTTGATACTTCTTTTGATTATGGAGGCTATGCTAGTTTAGCAAATGATGGTGGCATAATTTTAACCGGACAAGCACAAAAAGTATTTGCCGGAAAAGACTACGATTGGCTTATTATAAAAACGGATAATTTAGGCAATGTTCCATGTCAAAGTAATAGCATTTTGCCAACAGAAGCTGCAGCTTCAATTTCACTTACAAATATAGGCATTACAGATTCTTTACTTTCAATTAAAACTTTTTCAGGAGTATCAATAGATTCGTACAGTTCTTATACCGATTCTATGTATTGTCTTAACATAAGTCAACTCTCTGCCTATTATACTTATTCAGGTTCTGCTTGTGCCGGTGGTACAGTTTCTTTTACTGATCAATCTTATAATGCATCAACTTGGGCATGGAATTTTGGAGATCCGAATTCTTCAAGCAATACTTCTAGTGCACAAAATCCTTCCCATGTATTTAGTGCAAATGGAAATTATAATGTAAGCTTAATTGTTACTGATGGATTAACAAATGCCGATACTATTACAATAGTTGTAAATGTAAGTATATCTTCAAATCCTGTTGATTTAGGAAAGGACACAACCAAATGCGGTGATTTTGAGATGACCTTGCATGCAGGGCCAAACTATATTTTCTATTCATGGAGTACCGGCTCAAAAGATTCTTTAACTTTTGTTTCAGATAGTGGAACGTATTGGGTAAATGTTACTGATGTTAATGGATGTACTTCGTCAGATACAATAATTATTTCACAATGTATTCATACGGATATACAAGATTTAGATGATGCAATAACTGTAAATCTTTATCCCAATCCGGCAAAAAACATATTGAACATTCAATCATCTGCAAAGCTTAATAAATTAGAAATTATTGATGTTTGTGGTAAAAAAGTAAGCGAATTTACCAAAGTTGATTTGGCAAATAAATCTATTTTATTAGATAATGTTTCAAATGGAATTTATTTGGTAAAAATATATTCAGGTAAGCAGATTTTAAATAAGCAATTGGTAAAAGAAAAATAGAGAAAATTCTAGGGTTGTTTTACTAGTTGATCAATTAAATATCTTATTCTGAATTTATTTAAGGCTCTTCTTAAAGAGATACAAAACAAGTCTAGGGAGCGGTATTAACAATAGAATTAGAGAGTTTAATGCAAGAGTTGTTTAATAAAAAAGCTTATGGAAATTCTATAAATTGATTGATAATTCAAAAATAGTAGTGTGAAATTTTTTTTACTTTGGTTGTTAATTGGATTGTATGCTCTTTCGATAGATGTTTATAGTCAATGTGACCAGCCTTTTTTTGTTAATACTAATAACAAATTTACAGATTTTGTAATTCCTTCCGGCCTATCATATTCTAAACCTTGTTTGGTAGATATTGATGGTGATGGAGACATGGATTTGTTTTCAGGATCAAATAATGGATATATATATTATTATAAAAATACAGGAAGTGCTTCCAATTCGATATTTACCTTACAAATCTCTAATGACAATCCATTTAATGGAATTGATGTAGGAAATAATTCTGCTCCAGCATTTGTAGATATTGATAACGATGGTGATTATGATGCATTTATTGGAGAGTATTTTGGAACGATAAGTTATTATAAAAATATTGGGACAGCTTTAACTCCAGTATTTACTTTACAAAGCCCAAATGATAATCCACTTTATAACTTAACTTTATTTATTGACATAGCTCTTATATTTATTGATATAGATAAAGATGGAGATCAAGATGCTTTTATAGGAAATCAGGATGGGACTATTTACTATTATAAAAATATGGGGACATCTGTTAGTCCAATATTTACTTTACAAACTTCTACTCTCAATCCATTTAATGGAATAGACGTTGTTGGCAGTTCAGTTCCTGCATTTGTTGATATTGATTCTGATAGTGATTATGATGTTTTTATTGGAGCAAATTACGGGAAAATTTATTATTGCAAAAATGTAGGATCTTCATCTAATCCAGTGTTTGTTCTCCAAAGTTCTTTAGCTAATGTATTGGGCTGGCTTGATGTTTCAAATAATGCATCACCTTTTTTTGTAGATATTGATACTGATGGCGATGCTGATATTGTGATAGGATCACTTGATGGACAGCTTAATTACTTCCAGAATACAGGCTCCCCATCCAAACCAATTTTTACACAGCAAATTATTCTTACTAATATGGATGGTATAGAAATAGATAGTTTTCCCAAGCCTACTTTTATTGATATCGATAGTGATATGGATCTCGACTTATTTATTGGAGAATTTGACGGGACTATTCGATTTTATAAAAATACTAGTACCTCAAATACTCCAATTTATACACTGCAATTATTTTCTGATAATCCTTTAGATGGAATAGATGTAGGAGAGAATGCAACTCCTGCTTTTATAGATATTGATAATGATGGTGACCAAGATGCATATATTGGTGGGTTTGATGGAGTAGTGTATTATTTCAAAAACACAGGAACAGTTATTAATCCAGTATTTACTCAACAACTTGGGGCCAATAATCCATTTAATGGTTTTGATGTGGGGTATAATTCTTCTCCTTCTTTTGTAGATATTGACAATGATAGTGATAAAGATGTTTTTATAGGAACATATAATGGAACTAGTGATTATTATGAAAATATAGGTACAATTTCTAATCCAGCATTTATTGAACAAATTTCTTCATCAAACCCATTGGATGGAATCAATGTTGGAAGTAATTCAAAACCTAGCTTTATTGACATCGATATTGATGGAGATTTTGATTGTTTTGTAGGGGCTTCTGATGGAACTATTTATTATTATACAAATACAGGTAATAATTCTTCAGCAATATTTACAAATCAAATTTATTCCTCACCTTTTAATGGTATGGATGTTGGAGCTAATGCTACTCCTACCTTCGTTGACATTGATTCGGATGGAGATCAAGATGTCTTTATTGGCGAATCTTCAGGACATATTTACTACTATAAAAATTATGGCACAGCTTCTGCTCCTTCATTTTTTTTAGAAACTTCTTCTGCAAATTCATTAAATCAGGTTAATGCATTAGGATATTCTGCTCCGGCTTTTGCAGACATTGATAATGATGGAGATTTGGATGCTTTTGTTGGGCAAATGGACGGATATATTTATTATTATGAAAATATTGGAACTGCATACAATTCTTTGTTTATTCATCAAACAGGAATTCAAAATCCTTTGGATAACGTAAAAGTGGGGTATTATGCAACTCCTGCTTTTGCAGATATTGATAGTGATGGAGATTTAGATGTGTTTGTGGGATCTGAAAGTGGTAAAATTTTTTATTACAAAAATGAAGGAACGAATTACAGTCCTTTGTTTGCAATGCAATTATCTTCCAATAATCCTTTTGATGCAGTTGATGTAGGAACGAAATCGATTATAGCTTTTTGTGATATAGATAATGACGGAGATATGGATGCATTTATTGGAGAAAAAGATGGATATATTAATTATTTTCAAAATACAGGAACAGCTTATATTCCTGTATTTACTCAACAATTATCTTCCTTAAATCCATTGGATAGTGTATATGTAGCATCATATTCAGCTCCTATTTTTGTTGATATAGATAATGATAAGGACTTTGATGTTTTTATAGGAGAAAGTTTAGGTCGCATTTACTTTTATAAAAACTCAGGTACAGTTAATAGTCCTGTATTTAATCAACAAACATCTTCTTCAAATCCATTTGACGGTACACTAGTACCATATGATCCTGTCACTACTTTTGCAGATATTGATAAAGATGGAGATATGGATGCCTTTATTGGTAACGATGATGGCAAAATTAAATATTATCAAAATAACCAAAATATAAATATTCGGAATCTTAATGGCGATACAATAAAAATTTGTACAAATGATGGAATATTATTGAAAACTTATGGTGCATATAATTTGACTTGGAACAATGGAATTAATAATGGAACTATTGTATATGCAGATAGTAGCCAGATTTATACAGTTATAGGAGATAATGGTTTGGGCTGTAAGGATACTGCATTTCTTAATGTATTCGTTTATAGTCTACCAAATGTAATTGCTAATGCAAGTGTTGTTAGTATATGCAAAGGTAATTCTGTTATTCTTTATGGCAATGGAGCTCAAACTTATGCTTGGAACAATAATGTGAAAGATAGTATTGGTTTTATACCAATTGCTACTAACAATTATATTATTAGTGGAACCGACAGTAATGGTTGTGCAAATTCAGATACTATAACAATTACAGTAAATGAATTGCCTACAATTAATGCAATAGTTACAAATGTTGTTAATAATAATGATGGAGCTATTGATATAACAGTAAGTAGTGGGCAACCTCCATATCAATATGATTGGGATAATGATAGTACAGGAGATAATGATGACACCGAAGACTTAAATAATATTTCTGTTGGTGCTTATACCTTAAAGGTTACCGATGATAATGGATGTTTCGATACCATTGTTGTTGCGGTTAAAAATCAATCTTCTATAAATGAAATCAGTAATTATCAAAACATTTCAATTTATCCTAATCCGGCAAAAAACATATTGAACATTCAAACATCGGCAAAACTTGATAAATTAGAAATTATAGATGTATATGGTAAAAAAGTAAATGAGTTTAATAAATCGGAATTATTGAATAAGTCTATTGCTATAGATCATTTATCTGATGGAATTTATTTGGTAAAAATATATTCAGGTAATCAGATTTTAAATAAGCAATTGGTAAAAGAATAGAATAATATTAACGCACAAGACTAATACTCCCAACTTTTTTAAATTCAGTTGAGCCAATGCCTTTGTAAAATACTTTATAAACATAGGTGTCTATAGGTAATTGATGGCCATTAAGGGTGCCATCCCAACCTACATTCATGTCTTTTGTTTCAAATACTTTTTGACCCCATCGGTCAAAAACAATAAGATCTAGATCTGTAACCCCTAGTCCGTATACATAGAAATAATCATTGCTTCCATCTCCATCCGGACTAAAAATATTAGGCGTAAATAATCTTGGGCAATCACCAATTAATATCTCATCAGTATTGGAGCATATTCCATCTGTTGCCGTTATTGAATAGGTGCCAGGCGCACCAATAAGAATTTTATTGCTTGTTGCTCCGGTGTTCCATAAATAAATATAACTTGAATCATAGGGCACTGATAATTGCATTACATCTCCTTCACACAAAATAGTATCTTTTCCCAATTCAATTAAACCACGTAAACGATTTTCGGGGATTACAACTTGTACCGTAATAGTAGTGTCTTTTTGGCACCCCTCTTTTACAACCAATGTAATATTATAGGTGCCGGGTTTATTAAAAGTATGAGAAGGATATTGCTCGTATGAACTATTCTCAGATCCAGAGGACGGATCATCAAAAGTCCAATACCAAAAATCCGGAAAAACTTCTGTTTTATCGTAAAAAAGTGTGACTTCTCCTTCGCAGGCAACATTAAAAGTGAAAGAAGGAATAGTGGGGCTATTTAATTTTACTAACCAATAATCGCTTACGCCTCTATTGGATTCTGATTTATCAAAATCCTTGCCTGAATAGGATTCTCCCCCAACATAGAACCCTCTATTACAAGATTGACTTAGGCAAAACATATAATCATTATCTGAGGCCCCCAAATCATAATCATAAATTTTTTTACCCAAAGAATCTATTTTTAGTAGCCAATAATCATACTCTCCATTTGAACCCAATAATTTATCTCCAACACCACCATCAGAAATAGAATACCCGCCAATAACATAAGAGCCTTCAATAGAAAACAAAACACAGGTTGCTATGTCATCTCTATTTCCTCCAAGGGTATTATCCCACACAACATTTCCTGCTGAATCTGTACTTACAATCCAGTAGTCATAGCCCCCTATTGAATTTTCAGATTTACTTCCTCCTGCATTTGAATTAGAGTAGCCAACCATCAAATATCCATTTTGAGTAAGACTCATTTCTGAAGAAGCTAGAACATCGGTTTGTCCACCTCCATAAGTTTTATCCCAAATTTTATTACCCTTATTATCAATTAGCACAGCCCAATAATCTTCAGCCCCAACATTAGACGCAGTTTTGTCATTATCAGCAGGTGATGAAGAATATCCTCCAATGAAATATCGTTTTTTTACATCATCACTTAAAACGGTGGTCAAAGTATCTGCTAAAGAGCCTCCAAAAGTTTTATCCCATTTAAAATTTCCATTTGCATCAATTTTAAGTATCCAATAATCAGTACCCCCTTTCGAGTTCTCGGTTTTATCGCCACTTTTTGGAGAACTAGAATACCCTCCAATAATATATCCGCCATCCCATGATTCGGCAGCTGCTTCCAAAACATCATCAGCACTGCCTCCATAGGTTTTATCCCAAATTTTAGTTCCATCAGGCTTTATTTTTACCACCCAATAATCCCAACCTCCTTTTGAATTTTGTGTTTTGTCTCCTCCAACATCTGATTTAGAAGACCCTGTTAATAAATAATTACCGTCACTTAAAAGTTTAAGATGTGCTAAAACATCGTCTTTGCTGCCGCCATATGTTTTGTTCCAAATGGGTTTCATGGTACTGGAATCAAGTAATATTATCCAATAATCAGAGCCCCCATTATTTACATCAGTTAACTCCCCACTTACAGAAGATTCCGTGCTTCCTCCCATAATTATATTGTTATCAGAAATTTCATATACCGATACCATTTTATCTTTACTATTACCCCCTAAGGTTTTATTGGTATCTAATACCAAGGCTTGTGAATAAGAATTAAATAGACCAAGTCTTAAGAATACAAAACAGATGATCGTTAATATGTATATAAATCGGTTATTCACACACCAATAGTTTTGCACGTAGTAAAATAATTAATAAACAATCCTAAAAATAGGAAAATACGGTTTATGTTGTTAAACTTTAATATAATGAGTAAATTTGCAAATGATTTTTTATTCATAAAAATACATAAGTATAATTCCCTTATTCAGAAAATTACGTTTGGTATTTTATTCATTTATTTAAATTGAAACAAATATGAAATAGCCATGCATCGAACGTGCGCAAACACAAATGAATATAACATGGCGTATTCCATATGACTATTAAAAATTAAATTATATACATATGAAAAAGATTTTTACCCTCTTAGTATTTACCCTTTTAACGAGCTTTGTCTTTTCGCAAAAAATTTATTTTTGCGAAAACTATACTGATAATGGTGAACCTATTGGAACAAATAGTACTTGGAATATTAAATCAAACGGGGGATATGTTTATTTGTTATTTAATAATAATGCGAATCATTTGTATTCATCAAAACTATACATATACATCGATAAGCAGTCAAGCAATGATTATGTTGCATACAAAACACTTTCAATCAATACCGATGAAAATTCAACATGGGCTGTTTATAACTATACATTTACTGAGCCTGGGTATTATAAGGTTCGTTTCTTGAACCAAGATTACCAAACTTTAGCTACAGAATATTGTACCATAAAAATGGAAACGGCAACTGCTAGTATTGCCGCCACTAGTAGTGAAATTATAGATACGTACTATTATACATATTCTTCAGTTAAGTTTTGTACTAGTGTAGATGATAATTATGAGGCTGTTGGAGCCAACAGTACTTTCAATATTTCTCCTTCATTGGGGGGCTATGTGTATGTATTAGTAAAAAATAATAATAAAGCATTTAAAACAAATAAAATGTATGTTGATATTTATAAGGGAGGAGACTACTCTGAATTTGTTGAAACAAAAATATTTGATATTACATCTGATTGGGCTAGTTTTAAATTTCCCTATACTTTTTATAAAGAAGGCCATTATATGTTTAAGGTATACAATAGTAACAGTATATTTATTAATGCTGGCTATGTAACTATTGGCTATAATGAATAATCTATGATTGAATTTGTTTCCGGAAAGTTAACTGAAAAGAGTCCTACTTATGCTGTAATTGATATAGGTGGCTTGGGGTATTTTATTAATATATCTTTAAATACATATAGCTTTTTAGAAAATAAAACGGAAGCCAAACTTTATACTCATTTGGCAATTCGCGAAGATGCCCATGTATTATTTGGTTTTGCACAACAAAGTGAAAGGCATTTGTTTCGCCAATTAATTTCAGTTTCGGGTATTGGACCTAGTACTGCACGCATGATACTTTCTTCTCTAAGTACATCTGAATTGCATCAGGCTATTGTAGATAAAAATATAGCGCTCTTAAAATCAGTAAAAGGAGTAGGGCCTAAATCTGCAGAGCGTATTGTAATTGATTTAAAAGATAAACTTGAAAAAGAGGGGTATAAACCATTATCAACGAGCTCTTCAAACAATACTTTTAAAAACGAAGCGTTATCTGCTTTAATAATGTTAGGCTTTGCAAATCCTGTTGCTAATAAAGCTATTGAAACGGCTTTAAAATCTGATACTGCTATTAATTCAGTTGAAAAATTAATTAAAGCAGCACTAAAACAATTATAATAATATTTCCTTTGATCTCCTCTCCCTTTGGGAGAGGGCTTAATTTAAACAAAAATTGATGGTATAACTCTACTTCAACAAAAGAAAATTAAAATAGGTTTATAAATACTCTTTTTCTCTAAAGAGAAGATGTATTTTTACGCATAAAAAAGTAATTACATTTGCCGTTTGCAACATACTTTTTATATTGGGTATTTATTAACATATATAATTTTCGGAAATAGCATTAGATTTGAAGCACTGGATTAAATACTCTCTTTTTTCAATTATAGCATTGGTTCTTTTTTCCGGAACTTGGGTTGGAAGCGCAAACAAGGTTGGCAAATATACGAATACACTTCTCTTTCCTGCAGATACTCCAATAACAGGTAATTCAAATGCAATAAGTTTACCGTACCAATTTCAAAATTCTAATTCGGCCCAGCCCGATACATCATCAAAAAGCAGTTTGTATCTTAACGATCCCTCAAACGTTAAAACTTCAGTAGATTATAATCCTAAAACAGGTAATTATGATATTACACAAAAAGTAGGGGATATGAATTATCGTAATCCTACTTACATGACTTTTGATGAATATGTTAATTATGATATCGATAAAGCAGTAAAAGACTATTGGCGCCAACGCGCACAAGCCGATGATTTTTCAAAACAAAAAGCCTTGGTTCCTCAAATAGAATCGAGTAAAAATGATTTGATGGATAAGATACTAGGTGGATCAAAAGTAGAAATACGTCCATCCGGTTCAGCCGAAATTACCCTAGGAGTCAACTACAGTAAAAATGAAAATCCTGCTTATACCATCAGGCAACAAACCCAAACGGCTTTTAATTTTGATCAAAAAATTCAGCTCAGTGTAGTGGGTAAAATTGGTGACCGAATGGAAATGAAAGCCAATTTTAATACAGAATCACTGATGCCTACCATTGATAATAAAATGAATTTGAAATACGAGGGTGAAGAAGATGATATCATAAAATTGGTTGAAGCAGGAAATGTAACCATGCCCTTAACCGGTTCCTTAATTACCGGAAGCCAAACACTAATGGGAATAAAAACACAATTGCAATTTGGTAAACTTACGGTTACTTCAGTATTATCAAGAAGCCAAGGTGAGAAAAAAGAAATTCAGTTAAAAGGTGGTGCTCAAACCAATAAGTTTAATATTTCTGCCAATGAATATGAAGCCAATAAACATTATTTCGTTGCACAGTATTTTAGAGATAATTATGATAATGCTCTTTCAAATCTTCCCTATATCAATTCGATGATTAATATAACCAAGATGGAAGTTTGGGTTACCAACACTACCGGAGCTACAACCAATACGCGTAACATTGTTGCTTTTATGGATCTTGGAGAAGCCAATTGGTATAAAAAAGATCAAGGCTTTATTGGATTAATTGGGGCCGGTACCGCGTCTTATTTGTATCCCTCTAATGATGTTAATGATGAGTATAGTTTAATGACATCAACCTATTCGGGTATTAGAGACATTAATAATGTTACAAAAGTATTAGGCACAACAGCTGTTACCGCAAAAGGCTTTTTGTCGGTTCAAGATTATGAAAAAGTTACCTTGGCCCGTAAACTATCAGAATCAGAATATACATTTAATTCACAATTGGGTTATATCTCTTTAAGTACAACACTTAACTCAGATGAAGTATTGGCGGTGGCTTTTCAATATACGTTGGGAGGACAAACCTATCAAGTGGGTGAATTTTCTACCGATATTTCCAGTGAAAGTTCCATTATCGTAAAACTTTTAAAAAGTACCAATGTAAATACAAGCCTGCCTACTTGGGATTTAATGATGAAAAACGTTTACTCTTTAGGTTCCTATCAAATCAATAAAGATAATTTTCATTTAGATGTGCTCTATACCAATGATGAAACAGGTACCAATATCAATTATATTCCCGAATCAAGTGAACCCAACCTTACCTCTACTCCCTTGTTAAAAGTATTGGGCTTAGATAATTTAAATTATAATCAAGAAGCAAAATCGGATGGCTTATTTGATTTTGTTGAAGGAGTAACCATTAACTCTGCCAATGGAAGAATTTATTTCCCTGTTCTAGAACCTTTTGGAGATTATTTGCGAAGCAAGTTTAAAAGTTCTACTACTGCAGATAAATATACTTACGATGAACTTTATAGCCAAACTCAAACTGCCGCTCAACAATTTCCCGACAAAAATAAATTTCGTGTAGGGGGTACCTATCAATCTACTTTTAGCAATAGAATTTCACTGAATGCAATGAATGTTCCTCAGGGTTCTGTAACGGTTACTGCTAATGGAACAACCTTAACAGAAAATGTTGACTATACAGTTGATTATACCATTGGGCAGGTAACCATTATTAATAATGGCCTATTGAATTCTGGAGCCAATATTAATGTTTCGTATGAAAATACCAGCATGTTCAGTTTTACCTCTAAAACTTTTATGGGTACTCATTTGGATTATAAAGTATCCGATAATTTTAATTTGGGCGCAACGGCTCTTAATTTGCGTGAAAAACCATTCACGTATAAAGTAAATATTGGAGATGAGCCTATTAATAATACCATTTGGGGTTTAAATGGCGATTATTATACGGAGTCACGTTTGTTAACCAAAATTTTAGATAAACTGCCTTTTTATAATACTAAAACGCCTTCTACTATTGCTATAAAAGGAGAATTTGCTGATCTCATTCCCGGCCACAATAATGTAATTGGTGACGAAGGAAATGCCTATGTTGATGACTTTGAAGGAAGCCAATCGGGTATAGATTTAAAAACCGTATCTGCTTGGAAAATTTCAAGTGTCCCACAAGGTCAAGCTTCTCTTTTTCCTGAAGCATCTTTAAACGATGATATTACTACAGGATTTAACAGAGCCAAATTAGCATGGTATAATATCGATCCCATTCTTACTGAAGATGGAAAAAGGCCAAGTTATTATACCATTGATGATGCAGAAAAAAATCACTATCAGCGTCTCGTTTTTGAAAAAGAAATTTATCCTAAAAAAGAAAACCCTTCGGGTACACTTACCAATATTCCTGTGCTCGATTTAGCTTATTATCCAAAAGAAAGAGGGCCTTATAACTATGATGTAAATGGCGTGGGTGGTTATTCTGCAGGAATTGATGCTGATGGAAAATTAAAAGACGCATCTTCCCGTTGGGCTGGTATTACCAGGGAAATTCAAACCAATGATTTTGAGGCCGCCAACGTTCAGTTTATTGAGTTTTGGGTAATGGATCCTTTTATTTACAATACCAATTCGCAAGGAGGGCAATTGTATTTTAACGTGGGTAATATTTCTGAAGATGTTTTAAAAGATTCTCGCAGAAGTTTTGAAAATGGATTGCCCGGATCATCAACTGTTGAAAATGTTGATACTACTAGCTGGGGTAGGGTTTCTAATACCATTGAATTGGTGGATGTTTTTAATAGTGATGAGAGTTCGCGCCAATATCAAGATGCAGGAATTGATGGATTGAATGATGCTGACGAGTCTTCATTTTTTAAACAACAATTTATAGATGCCATTTCAACAACATATGGCACATCATCTCAAGCATACATAAGTGCAAGTGACGATCCATCTTCTGATAACTACCATTATTTTTTAGGCGATGATTGGGATAATGCGCAAGTTTCCATTCTTCAACGCTATAAAAAATACAATGGAATGGATGGTAACACCAATACCACTACCATGGATGCCGATATTTCTGCCGGAAAATATGTTACACAAGCAACTAATCTTCCCAATGATGAAGATGTAAACAATGATAAAAACTTAAGTGAATCTGAAAGCTATTTTCAGTATAAAGTAGATTTAAGCCCTGCTGATATGGTAGTGGGTAAAAATTACATTGTTGATGCAGAAAAAAGAACAGTAACTTTTACCGATAACAAAACTGACGAAGTAACTTGGTACCAATTCAGAATACCATTAAATGAACCCGATGTAGCCATTGGCGGTATTCAAGATTTTCGTTCCATTCGTTTTATGCGTATGTTTTTAAAAGGATTTCAAGATTCAGTTGTTCTTAGGTTTGCTACACTGCAATTGATAAGGGGTGAATGGAGAAAATATAATTTCGATTTACGTGCGCCAGGTGAATATATTCCCAATGACGATGATCCTACAACCTTTAATATTGCAAACGTAAATTACGAAGAGCACGGTCAAAAAGATCCTGTAAATTACGTTTTACCTCCCGGAATTTCACGAGAACAAGATTATTCTTTAAATCAATTGGTACACCAAAATGAACAAGCTTTGCAATATAAAGTTTGTAATTTGGAAGATGGTGATGCTCGTGCAGCGTATAAAAATACAGAATTTGATTTCCGTTCGTATAAGAGATTAAGAATGTATATACATGCCGAAGCTTCAGGCGAAGAAACGTTAAACAACGGTGATGTTACTGCTTTTATTCGCTTAGGAAGTGATTTTATTGATAACTATTATGAATACGAAATTCCGCTTAAGGTTACCTCTCCCGGAAATTATAATTCTGATGATACTACTCAAAGCAGACTCGTATGGCCACTTGAAAATGAATTAAACCTTGAATTACAAAAATTATACGATGCTAAAATTGATAGAAATAAATTATTGCAAGATCCTAATTCGGGTGTTAAAGTAAATATACCTTATGTAGTTGTAGATGGGGGTAACAAAATTTCAATTGTGGGAAATCCTAATCTAACCAATGTTAAAACCATTATGATTGGAGTAAGAAACCCTACAGGTGGAGATTATTTATCAAAATGTGCTGAGGTATGGGTAAACGAACTTCGTGTAAGTGATTTTGATGAATCGGGAGGTTGGGCTGCTACTATGAATATAAATACTAAATTGGCTGATTTAGGAACCTTAAATATGGCAGGTAATATTACCACTTTTGGTTTTGGTAGTATTGATAAAAATGTAAGCGAACGCAGTAGAGATAATGTATACCAATATGATGTTTCTTCAAGTATTGACTTAAAGAAATTTCTCCCCGATAAAATACCGGTTACAATACCCATGTATATAGGGCAAACAGAAACAATTAGTAATCCGCAGTATAATCCACTTGACCCCGATATTAAATTTTCGGATGCTTTGGCCAGCCTATCTGCTGCACAACAAGATTCCTTAAAAAAGATTGCTCAAACCTATCATAAAATGCAAAGTATCAATTTTACTAACGTAAAATTTAATAAAGTAAACAAACCTAAAAAAGAAAAAAAGCCTGACCCGAATGCAAAAGTAGATTTAAAGAATGCTAAAACTCCTCAAAAGCCAAAGGGGCCTATAAGTTTACCATTCGATCCTTCCAATTTTACTTTTACTTATGCCTATACCGAAGGTTATAGTAGAGATATTACAACCGATCATGATATGATAAAAACACATAAGGGATCTATTGCTTATGCATGGGCGCCAAGCAGGCCTAATTATGCTCCATTTAAAAAATTACCATTAATGACTTCCATAACAAAAAGTATTAGTACCAACTATACTGAAAAAGAAAAAACATTAAAAACGCAATTACAAATATTAAAAACAGAAAATAAAAGCCAAACCGAAATAAAACAACTCGAAAAAGACATAGAAGAGGTAGGCAAGAAAAAACAAAGTTTCGATAAGTTTTCTAAAAAGTTTCTTGCCTCTGGATGGTGGCAACCCGTTAAGGATGTTAATTTTTATTTGGTTCCCGGTAGCATTACTGTACAAAATGATTTAGATCGTTATTTTGAAGAAAATTTACGTAGAAACACCAGCACTGCCGATTTACTTATTTACCCAACCTATAACAAACAATTTAATTGGAATCGTGTTTACAGCCTAAAATACGATCTTACCACAGCCTTTAAAGTAGATTTTACAGCAACCAATGCTGCCAGAATTGATGAGCCCGATGGCCGTATTGATACTCCTGAAAAACGAGATTCGTTATGGAAAAATATAGAATCATTTGGTCGTAATCTTACCTACCACCATACACTAAATGTGAGTTATAATTTACCCATTAATAAAACTCCTTTAACCAATTGGATTACTTCAACTGCAAAGTACAGTGCAAACTACGATTGGATAGCAGCCCCTCCAGCAATAACGCAGTACGGTAATGCCATTCAAAATTCTAATACAAAACAAATCAATGGTCAGTTTCAATTTGATAAACTCTATAAAAAAATTAAATACTTAAATAAGATCGATCAAAAAATGACTAGCAAAAGAAAACCTGCTGCTAACCTGCTCAAAAAAGGTGCTGAAGAAAAAGAAGCTGCCGCATCAGATTCTTCTGCAACGCCTAAAAAAGCTAAAAAAGAACCTGGGCCCTCTCTAATTGATTATACTTTTAGAATTTTAATGGGACTTAGAAATGTATCTATTAATTATAGCGAAACGCATGGTATATATATGCCCGGTTATCAACCCCAATCACAAATTATTGGCCAAGATTGGAATGCCAATGCTCCCGGTTTACCTTTTCTTTTTGGCAGTGAAAAAGACATTCGCCCCTTGGCTATTGAAAACGAATGGATCACCAAAGATTCTACTTTAAATTCATTGTACCATACAACACTTACTAAAAATCTAAATCTAAAAGCTACCATTGAGCCTATTCCTAATTTTAAAATTGATCTTACTGCCGATAGAAATTATTCGCTCAACCACCAAGAATATTTTAGAGCCGATGCATATGGAAACTATCAATCGTTTAGCCCTACTGAAAGTGGTAATTTTACCATTACCTTTCTTCCAATAAACAGTGCTTTTCAACCCTATAAAAAAGATGGTAATAAAACCTTCCAAAATTTTATTGCTTATACAAAAACCATTGCCAACCTTCTTTCTAAAAAGAACCCAAATTATGTTGGAAATCCGGTTGATTCTGTTGGCTATCCAATTGGATATGGCTTGAGCTCTCAAGAAGTATTAATACCTGCTTTTATTGCGGCCTATTCAGGTAAAGATCCTAACAATCCAAAATTTTCACTTTCTCCATTTCCACAAATTCCTATGCCCAACTGGAATTTTACCTACGATGGATTATCAAACATTGAATTTATTAAGAAATTTTTCAGTAAAGTTTCTTTAACGCATGGCTATAAATCTACTTACAGTGTAAGTTCATTTACAAGCGATCTTAATTATGATGAGTACAGTGGCTATTCAAGTACCTATAATACAACGGGTAATTTTGTTTCAAAATATCTTATTTATGATGTTCTATTAACAGAACAATTTAGTCCATTAGTAGGAGTAAATCTTACTATGAATAATAGTATGACCATAAAAGTTGAATACAGAAAAGAACGTACTTTGGGCATGAGTCTTTCTAATTATCAAATTAATGAAAGAAATTACAATGAGGTTGTAATTGGTATGGGGTATAAAATAAAAGATGTAGTGATACCTTATAAATTACAAGGCATAAAGAAAAAATTAAAAAGCGATCTTGATCTAAAAGCAAATGTTTCTGTAAAAGATGAAAAAGTGGTTTTGCGTAGATTTATAGAAAATAGTAACCAAGAATTTTCTGGAGGAAAGATTTTTACCATTAATCTTTCTGCAGATTATATGGTAAGTAAACGTTTAAGCATTCGTTTGTTTTTTGATAGAACTGCAACAAATCCATTTGTACCTTCAAGCTTTAGAACAGTTACAGCAAGTTCCGGACTTACTTTCAGATTTACTTTGTCACAATAAATAGAAAATGTATTTTTGCAATTAAATATAACTTCCTTTTACTCCCTCTCCCTTTGGGAGAGGGTAGGGTGAGGGCTTAACTTTTAATTTTCTAACATTAAACTTTTAACTAGCTTATGAACATTCCAGCAGATTTGAAATATACAAAAGACCACGAATGGGTTAAAATAGAGGGAGATCATGCCATTATTGGTATCACAGATTTTGCTCAAAGCGAATTGGGAGATATCGTATTTGTTGAAATTGAAACAAAAGGAGAAGATTTAAATCAAGAAGATATTTTTGGAACAGTTGAAGCTGTTAAAACAGTATCAGATTTATTTATGCCCCTTAGTGGAACTGTTCTTGAAATCAATCCTGAACTGGAAGCTCATCCTGAATATGTGAATCAAGATCCTTATGGAAAGGGCTGGATGATTAAAGCCTCCATTTCAAATCTTGCTGATGTAAGTACATTGCTCTCTTCTGGGCAATACCAGTCTTTGATTGGTAAATAAAAAAATGAATAAATGAGCTTTCGCTATTATTTACCCTCTATAAGCTGGGCTCTTATTATTTTGTATTTATGTGCAATTCCGGGTAGTGATTTACCTCAAGATTCTTGGTACGAGTTTCCCGGTTTTGATAAATGTGTGCATCTTTCCCTATATTTAATTTTTGAGTGGCTTATTCTATGGGGTTTTTCAAAAAAGAATAACACATTATTGCTAGAAAAAAATGCAATTATCTTTTCTCTTCTTATAAGTATAAGCTACGGTGGCATTATTGAACTTTTGCAAGGATCGGTTTTTGTAGAACGTTCTTCAGATATTTTTGATTTTATAGCCAATACATGTGGAGCATTATTGGGATTATTTCTCTTTAAGATAATTTCTTCACCTCAAAAGTAAGTTGATTACTTATTTGAATACTTATTTGAAAATTAATATAAGAATTTTAATAAAATTAAATATGAATAAAACTAGGTTAGAAACCTTTAGTGATGGTGTTATAGCAATAATAATTACTATAATGGTATTAGAGCTTAAAGTCCCTCATTCTAGTGATTTTGAAGCGTTAAAACCACTCATTCCTGTTTTTATCAGTTATGTGTTGAGTTTTATTTATATCGGTATTTATTGGGGAAATCACCATCATATATTACATATGATAAAAAACATTAGCCCTGGTATACTTTTGTCAAATCTTAATTTATTATTTTGGCTGTCACTTACTCCATTTGCTACAGCATGGATGGGTGAAAACCATTTTGAGCCCAATACTGTGGCTATTTATGGGATATTGTTATTAATAACAGGCATATCGTTTTATATTTTTTTAAGGTTTATAGAAAAAAAATCTATTCATAAAAGTGAAATTAAAATAGCCTTCAAAAATTTGCGAATAAAGTGTGCAATTTCAACTATTGGCTATTTAGCCTTAATACCTTCAGCCTATTTTAGTATAATACTCTCCGCTATGATTTTCATAATTATTTTTTTTATTTGGCTTTTTCCTGAAAAGGCAATTGAAAAGGCGATGAATGAAACTGAACAATAAAGCAGTAAATATGATTTACTCTAAATAGTGAGACTATCTTCTGATGGCCATTGTTTCCATTCTTGTTGAGCTTTACGGAGATTATTTTTGTTTAAGAATAATTTCTTTACTTTGAAAAAAATAATTTTTCAATTTTTAGTTTCCCAATCTTTCAATTAAAAAAATGGATTTATCAGTCTTTTTTCAGCCCATCAATTTTAGCGAATACATTCAAGAATTACCCCAATCTGCAATTGGAAAATTGATTCAAATTTTTGATAATCCTAATCAGTTCCCCAATTGCGAAGGCGTACAACTTGCACTTATTGGCGTAAAAGAAGGGCGGCAATCCATAAATAATCACGCTTGTGCCAATGGACCTGATGTTATTAGAAAAAAGTTATATGCATTGTATCAAGGCGATTTTAATTTAAAAATGGTAGACCTCGGAAACATCAAAGCCGGATATGAAATTAAGGATACCTATTTTGCACTTACATCAGTAGTAGAACAACTCATAAAAAATAATATTATTCCAATTGTTATTGGAGGAGGCCAAGATCTCACTTACCCCATGTATAGAGCTTACGAAAAGCTGGAACAAATTATTAACCTTGTAGCAATTGATCCTCGTTTCGATTTTAATAGCGAACTTTCTGAAATAAATTCCCAGTCGTATTTAGATAAAATTATTTTACACCAACCCTGCTACTTGTTTAACTACAGTAATATTGGCTACCAAACTTATTTGGTTGATCAAAGTACCCTTAACCTCCTGCAAAAATTATTTTTTGATGCTTACCGTTTAGGTTGGGTTCGTTCTAATATTGAAGAAGTAGAACCCATTGTACGAAATGCCGATATGTTAAGTGTAGATATTTCAGCTATTCGTTTTGCCGATGCCCCCGCCACTGCTTTTACATCTCCTAATGGCTTTAATGGAGAGGATGTTTGCCAAATGATGCGTTATGCAGGCTTAAGTGAAAAACTTTCATCTATTGGTATTTTTGAATACAATCCTCAATTAGATACCCATGAACAAACAGCCTATCTTATAGCTGAAATGATTTGGTGTTTTATAGATGGATTTTATAGTCGAAAACATGATTTGCCTTCACCTAATTCTTCTAGCCATGTTAAATACAGAGTGAGCCTTGAAAATAATAAATATGAAATTGTATTTTATAAAAGCAATAAAACAGATCGTTGGTGGATGGATGTGCCTTACCCTAATCAATCTCCCAAATCAAAATACGAACGCCATCATCTAGTCCCTTGTTCTTATAATGATTATCAACTGGCATGTAATGAAGAAATGCCCGATAAATGGTGGCAAACCTTTCAAAAATTAATATAATTTAAGGCATTAACTAACAATATGTTACTTGATTTAATTTTCAATTTTCAATTTTCAATTTTCAATTTCAAAATTGATTTTATTTCAAAAGTGTATATAGCCAAAATTCATTAAAATGCTATTTTTGTATAGTATATGTAATAAAACTATTGCAAGAGCCCTGATAATTCATTAACTTAGCGCTTCAAAACCTTTCATTTATGAAGAAAATTTTTACTCTCATTTCCTTTTCTGTGATTTTATCAGTTGTGTCGTACGCACAACAAGATCCTCAATTCAGTCAAAATATGTATAACAAACTTTTTACCAATCCTGGTTATGCAGGTAGTAATAAAGCTTTGTGTGCTACTCTTTTAGGTAGATCTCAATGGATGGGATTTGATGGAGCCCCTAAAACAGGCTTATTAAGTGTTGAAACTTATGTTTCAAAATTACATGGTGGTATTGGAGGAACAGTTTATTCAGACCAATTAGGATTAGAGTCTTCTTTTGGAGCTAAATTAGCTTATTCATTCCGTTTAAATGTGGGTCCAGGCCAGTTAGGTATTGGAGCAGAAGTAGGCATGTATAATAAAAGCTTAAAATCAGGCTTTGTTGCTATCCAATCAAATGATCCTTTAGTTCCAACATCACAAGTAAGTGCTACTACGTTTGATTTAGGTTTAGGTATTTATTATAATACAAATAATTTATATGCAGGCATTTCTACTACACATATTCCTCAAATGGACTTAAGTTATAAATTAAGTACTAGCAGTCTTGATCTTTCATTGGTTCGTCATTATTATGTAACATTGGGTTATGATTATCAATTACCGGTTCCTTCATTAGTTTTACGTCCATCAGTATTTATTAAATCAGATAGCCATACTGCTCAGGTTGATGCAAACATTAACCTTCTTTACAATAATTTAGTATGGGGAGGCGTATCTTATAGATTGGGAGATGCAGTTGTCCCACATGTAGGTTTAAATCTTAATAATGGTTTGCGTTTTGGCGTTGCGTATGATGTAACTACATCTAAATTAAGAAGCTATAGTAGTGGAAGTGTTGAAATTATGTTGGGTTATTGCATGAAAATGAATACAAATCCTCCTACACATATTCATAAAGACGTAAGATTTTTATAGTTTTTTGTAACTAAATAAAAAATTCTCCGTTAAAGTATACTAAGAGTTGTAAAATTCACGTTTTACAACTTGTTTTATTAAGAAGTTTTTAATTAATTGCAAGATTATACCCGAACCTAAACCCAAATTTTAGGGCCTATGAAAAATAAAAAAATATATTTACTAGCATGTGCATCTATTGTTGTGCTCTTTTTTTCTGGTTGTGGAAATTCAGGAAATGGAGAATTAATAGGTACACAAGGACGAACTAAATGGTATCAAGCAGATCCTTTTGGAACTGTTTTTATTCCGCAAGGAAGTTTTGTTATGGGTGCTAGTGAACAAGATGTTCCTTATGCCCAAACGGCCCCACAAAGAACGGTTTCTGTTCAAGCATTTTATATGGATGATACTGAAATTACAAATAATGAATATCGACAATTTGTAGATTGGGTAAAGGATTCTATTGCCCATAAATTAATTGGAGATGAGCATATATTAGATGAAGGAGAATATGGTGAAAGAATTGATTGGAGTTTGAAGATAAAATATGATGATGAAACAAATAAGGAAACTTTGGAAGAAATGTATCTTCCAGAACATGAAAGATTTTATAAGAAAAGAGAAATAGATACGCGTAGATTAAATTTTGAATACTACTGGATTGATTTAAAATCTGCAGCCCAAAGAGCAAATAGAGAACAGGGACAAAAAGACCGTTCTGTGTTCATTAAAAAAGATGTCTTAAATATTTTTCCGGATACTTTGTGCTGGATTCATGAATATACATATTCATATAATGATCCAATGACAAATATGTATTTTTGGCATCCTTCTTATGATGAATATCCTGTAGTTGGAGTGAGTTGGAAGCAAGCTAGAGCTTTTTGTATTTGGAGATCTAGGTTATTAAATAGTTTTTTTTCTGAAAGTGAGAGACCAACGGTTCAAGAGTTTAGGCTTCCAACTGAAACAGAATGGGAATATGCTGCTCGTGGTGGGCTTGATGGATCTCCTTTTCCTTGGGGGGGGCCATATATTAGAAATGATAAAGGTTGTTTTCTTGGCAACTTTAAGCCAATGAGGGGAAATTATGTTTGTGATGGAGGTTTTCATACCCTAAGAGTAAGAACCTATGCTCCTAATGATTTTGGTTTATATGATATGGCAGGTAATGTATCGGAATGGACTAGTAATGCCTTTGAAGAATCTGCTTATAATTTCTCACATGATCTTAATCCTGATTATGAATATGAAGCTACAGAATCTGATCCTGCTGCATTAAAACGTAAAGTAATTAGAGGAGGATCTTGGAAAGATATTGGCTATTATATGCAAACAGGAAGTCGTACATATGAATATCAAGATACCTCTAAGTGTTATGTTGGTTTTAGATGTGTTATGAGTTTCTTAGGCAGAGATAAAACTGATTTTTAATCAAAATTGTCTACAAATTGTCTTTGTGTATATACATCTATTTTCTTATTTTGCTCCCCTTTTAATAATAATTATAACTCAAGTTTTCGTTTAACCTATTTAATTCATTTTTATCATTATGAAAGTACTTGGAATGGACACCGAGGGTAAAACCTGGAAAAGTTTTATGGCTAAACTTTATGGTTTTGGAGCAGCTATTGTAATTATTGGCGCCTTGTTTAAAATTCAGCACTGGAATTTCTTTTTTCCCTTTCAAGCAGGATTTCTGTTAACCTTAGGTCTATCTACAGAAGCAGTTATTTTCTTTTTCTCGGCATTTGAACCATTGCATGAGGAGTATGATTGGAGTTTGGTTTATCCAGAATTGGCAGGACTCCCAATAGATGAGGATCCTGAAAAAGTGAATAAAGAAATAAGTACTTCTCAACACTTAGATTTAATGTTAGAAGAAGCAAAAATTGGTCCTGAGCTTTTAAATAGTTTGGGAGAAGGATTCAAAAATCTTAGTGAATCTGCAAATAAAATGAATTCTATTTCGGATGCTTCTCTTGCTACAAATGAGTTTGTTGTAAATATGAAAGATGCTTCAAAGTCTGTAGAAAACTTATCTCAAACATATGAAAATGCTTCTCAGACATTACATTCATCAAATGACGAATTAAAACAATCCTATCAAAAGGCAAGTGATGCTTTATCTTCGTTAAATTTGGCTGCAGAAGATGGCAAAAATTATGCTTCGAACATAAATAGTGTATCAAATAGCTTAGGTGCATTAAATTCACTTTATGAAATGCAACTTCAAAAAGCAAATGAACAATTTGAAGCAAGCAGAAAAATGTTTTCGGGTGTTGGTGAAATGGTTGAAAATTTGAGTAGCTCTCTTGATGATACGAAAAAATATAGAGATGAAATCTCAAAATTAGCCGCTAATCTTGAAGCTATGAATAATGTATATGGCAATATGCTTACTGCTTTAAATGTAAGAACTACCTCAAGATAAATTTATAAATGTTGCTTGATTAAAAATTGTAATTAATTGAGCAAATTTGAAATAGATAAACTAAAATTTTTAATAATACTTTTATAGGATATATATGTCAGCTGAAGGAAGCCCGAGGCAAAAAATGATCGGGATGATGTATCTAGTGCTTACTGCCCTATTAGCACTAAACGTTTCTAAAGAAATCATTAATGCATTTGTAGTTATTAATAACGGAGTTGAAACTTCTAATAAGGCCTTTGAATCTAAAAATAAGGATCTTATGGATATGTTTAAAGATCAAAGTGCAAAAGATAGTAAGTATGCTGAAGGCTATACACATGCTTTGCAAGTAAAAACTAAATCGGAAGAACTTTATAATTTTATTGGAAAGCTTAAAATTATTTTATTGGCTACAGCAGAAAAATTGGACACAACTGTTGCTATAAAAGAAAACAAACTGACCTTAAAGGATATAGAAAAACTAGATGATTATGATACTCCAACCAATATTTTAATTGGCTCTGATCCTGCAGTTCCAAGAAAAGATCATTATTCTGCTTCTGAGCTAAAGCAAAAACTGAATGATTATGTTGATGGGATAGAGAAAATAGCCACTTCAGATAGTATTAAGGTGCATCTTACTATCAATACAGAAGATTTACGTTCTATTGAAAATAAAGAAGAAAAAATTAGTTGGGAAGCCGGTCAATTTTATCATACTCCTGTTAGTGCCTCCGTAGCTTTACTTTCAAAAATACAAAGTGATATAAAAGGAACTGAATCGGATGTTATTAAGGCCTTATTTGATAAAATTGGGGGAAAGACATACAAAATTTCCGGGTGGACGCCCGTTGTAATTGCAGACAATGTTATTCTTCAAAATTCAAAAAGTGAAGCCCAAATATTTTTAGGAGCATTGGATAAATCTCAGGTTCCAGAAGTATTTGTTGGTGCTACAAAAGAGAGTGCAGCTAGTTTAGATGCTAAAAATGCCTTACGTGTAGTAGATGGTTCCGCTATTTATGATATGCCATCTGGCTCATTGGGTATTCAAAAACTAAAAGGGATTATTAGAATAAAGAACCCTGAAGGCAATGGATATAATTTATATGATTTTGAAAAAGAATTTAGTGTTTCTCCTCCTACAGCTACAGTTGCGGCTACTAAAATGAATGTGTTATATGTCGGTGTTGAAAATCCTTTATCTATTTCAGTTCCGGGTGTATCTTCAGATAAAGTACAGGTTTCTCCTTCAAATTGTACTTTAAGTTCTCAAGGAAAGGGAAATTATATTGCCAAGGTAACATCTCCGGGCCAAATAGCTACTATTAGTGTTTCTGCCGAAATAAATGGGACTAAAGTAAATATGGGCAAGCAAGAGTTTAGGGTTAAGGCTGTTCCTGATCCTGCTCCGGCAATGGGCAAAAAACATGGGTCATTTTTAATATCAAAATCAGAATTAGGTGCTCAAAGTGGAATTCAAGCAGAATTAGAGAATTTTGCTTTTGACTTAAAATTTGATGTACTTTCTTTTGATGTTTCCGCTAAAGTTGGTGATTTTATAGTAACTAAATCAGCTACTGGCAATAGATTTACTGATGATATGAAAAATGTATTTGGAAGATTAAGCAAAGGGTCTAAAATATATATTGAAAACGTAAAAGCAAGAATGTCGAGTGGTGATCAAACTGTTAGAACATTAGGTGCAATGAGTATAACCATTAGTGGGAACTAATTTATTTTCGTTAAACTATAACATTTTTCAGTTTTTCACGTATATTACCCTAGAATTGTAGATTTTAAATGCCTATTTAAAATTCATAACTATGAAAAATCTAAAAATTGTATTGCTTGTTTGCATTGTTTTGATTGCAGGTAAGTCGATGTCGCAGAATGTGTTAGATGGGAATTATATTAAAGAAAACTCCATTTCTAGAAAATATATTCCCTATCCTTTTCTAAGAGAAGCTGATGTAATGTGGTCAAAAAGAGTGTGGCGTAAAATTGATTTAAGAGAGAAAGTGAACCATCCTTTGTATTTTCCTACAGAGCCCATAAAGGATAGAAAAAGTATGATGCAGGTAATATTACAATCTGTAAGTGAGGGGTCATTAACTGCATATGGGAATGCTGCATTTGATGACGAATTTCAGGCACCTATGACCGTTCAAGAAATAAAAGACTTATTATCTCATAATGATACTATTTATGTGCCCAATGCAGATAATCCCGATGTTATGGAGCCAAAGGTTGTTCCGAAAAACTTAGATCCATCTTCTGTTAAAACATTTTTGGTAAAAGAAGATTGGTTTTTTGATAAACAAAGATCTGTGATGGAAGTAAGAATAATTGGAATATGCCCTATTCGTGAAAAATTTGATGATGCAACAGGCGAATACAGGGGAGACGAAGCATTGTTTTGGTTTTATTTTCCGGAAGCGCGCCCCATTTTTGCAAAAAATGAAGTATACAATCCAACGAATGATTCTGAAAGGCGAACCCTAGAAGATATATTTATGAAAAGAAAATTTTCAAGCTATATTTACAAATGGTCGAATACTTTTAATAGGCAAATTTCTGATTACAAAACCAATACCATGGATCAGCTTTTGGAAGCTGAGCAAATAAAGGAACAAATTTTTAATATGGAACACGATGTTTGGAATTACTAGAAAGTAAATCCCAATTGTAAGTATAAAAACTCCTCACTGATTTTAATGCAGTGGGGAGTTTTTTTTTCTCTATTTTTCATTATATAAATCATTAGCTGCATTTAATAAATAAATGGCAGATCCTAGTAAACGATAAGTAATCAACAGTAATTTTTTTGTAATTTTGCGCTCAATGTCATCCTTAAATTTCTGAAAAAATATGGGAAGATATTCCAAGTTTATTGGGGTTATTTATTTCATTGGCGATTTACTTCTCCTAAATATCTGTTTCTTTTTCGCCTTTTACGTTCGTTTTCATTTAATGGAAACGACTTATCATTATAGTTTTAATCAAGATTATATTACTGAGCTTTTGTTTTCCAATTTAAGTTGGATGTTATTGGTATTTATTTTTAATCTGTATGAAATTGAAAGGGTAACGCATTTAGAAAAGGTAATTTGGAATTTAATCAGGTCTGTTTTTATTCAAGTATTAACTATATCTGCAGTTACTTGGGTAATAAAAGCAGATACCGATCCTTCAAGAATATTTTTTCTCATTCATTATGTTGCATTTTTTATTGTACTTATCCTTTGGCGAATTTTTGTTTGGTTTATGCTTAAATTATATCGCAAATGGGGGTATAATTATAGAAGAATTGTTGTAGTTGGGGCAGGGCCTGTTGGTATGCAAATAGCTGATTATTTTATGTCGGATTCTTCTTTAGGATATCATTTTGTAGGTTTTTTTGATGACAATCCTCACAAGATAAAATGTCCTAAAGAAATGTTATTAGGCAATACAATGGAAGTTGGAGATTTTTGTAAACGAATTGAAATAGATGAAATTTATTGCGCCTTGCCTTTATCTGCAAATACTAAAATTATGGAATTAAAAAGCTATGCAGATAATAACATGATTCGGTTTAGAATTATTCCTGATTTTAGGGGGTTTCTCAATAGAAGAGTGGATATGCAGTTTTATGGATTTGTTCCGGTTTTAACCATTAGAAAAGAACCCTTGGAAAATCTCAGAAACCGTGTGTTAAAGCGAAGTTTTGATATTGTTTTTTCTGCATTGGTTATTATTTTGCTTTTTCCTTTTTTGGTGCCTGTTATTGCAATTTTAATTATGACTTCGTCAAAAGGCCCTGTCTTTTTTAAACAATTAAGAACAGGAAAAGACAACGAAGAATTTTACTGTTATAAATTTCGCACCATGACGGTAAATAGTTTATCGGACGAATTGCAGGCCACTAAATCAGATCCTAGAATTACTAAAATTGGACATATATTAAGAAAAACAAGTTTAGATGAGTTGCCTCAATTTTTTAATGTTTTATTCGGACATATGTCGGTAGTAGGGCCAAGGCCACACATGCTAAAACATACAGAAAAATATTCTCAAATTATTGATAAGTTTATGGTAAGGCATTTTGTTAAACCCGGAATTACCGGAGCAGCGCAAATTAGAGGATATAGAGGTGATACAACTGATCCAAGACAAATGGAAAACCGAGTAAGAGCAGATGTGTGGTATATTGAAAACTGGTCTTTGTTGTTGGATGTTAAAATTGTTTTTTTTACTGTTTGGAATATTCTAAGAGGGGAGGAAAATGCAGGTTAGATTACTTTTATTTCTCATTTTTTTTAGTGTCCAGCTTTTTGCGCAACAATTTTTTCTGCCCTTGGGTAGAGATTATTTAACTTCATTTGATGGTTCTGTAAACAAGCTTTCTTCAAATTTTCATTCTTCGTTTAAGCCTTATTTGCAATCGAAAATAAGTAACTATGATTCGCTAACAGATTATTCAACACGTTATGCCTCTTTTATTGATAAGCGAAAATACAAATGGATTTGGAAGGATTTATTTAATAAAAGATTTATTACTATCAGATCAGAAGATTTTAGTATGGATATTGATCCCTTGATGAATATTTGTATTGGAAAAGATTTGACAGATTCAGCAGGAGGATTATTGTACAATAATACACGTGGGATACAAGTTCAAGGAGGCATAGGAAAAAAGTTTTCTTTTTATTCTAATTTCTATGAAAATCAATCTGCGTTTTTGCCTTATATAACCAATTTTGTTAACCAAAGTCAGGTTGTGCCGGGAGAGGGTTGGGTAAAGCCATTTAAAGAAACCGGATTTGATTATGCTATTGCTTCGGGTTATGTTTCCTATACACCCAATAAATATTTTAATTTTCAATTCGGACATGGGAAGAATTTTGTTGGTGATGGTTATCGTTCTCTATTGCTTTCTGATAATGCATTTAATTATCCCTTCTTAAAAATTACATCTACTTTTTGGCATTTTCAATACACAAATTTATATGCCTCATTTATGGATTTGAGAGAACCTCATTCTTATGAAGAAGGATTTAAAAAGAAGTTAGCTAGTTTTAATTATTTAAGCTGGATTGTAAATAAAAGAATTCATGTGGGATTATTTGAAGGAATTATTTGGCAGGCATCTGATTCAACAGGAGCGGGAGGATTTAATGTTAATTATTTTAATCCAATTATTTTATTTAGGCCCATTCAATATTCATTGTCTTCATCCAATAATGCTCTTATTGGGCTTAATGCTAAAGTAAAAATACTTGATAACATGCATGTATATGGGCAGCTAGTACTTGATGATATAAATATAAATTCACTTAAAAATGGATATCTTCAAAATAAAAATGGATTTCAAGTAGGGATGAGATGGTTTAATTTAGTTCTTAAAACCTTGAATTTACAATTAGAATACAATCAAGTACGTCCGTATACATACGCGCAGGAATCTTCAGTTCAAAATTATTCACATTATAACCAATCGCTGACTCATCCATTAGGGGCTAATTTTAGAGAAGGATTGGTATTTGTTCAATACCGGTATAAAAATATTTTTGTAGAATTAAAAACCAGCTATGCTGTTTATGGAGCTGATACCAATAATTCAAATTGGGGCAAAGATATTTTTCTTTCTGATAATACTGCACAAAATGGATTTTTGTCTTATGGCAATTCTATTGCACAAGGTGTAAAAACGGTTCTTAGTTATAAAGATATTAGAGTGGCCTATTTAATAAATCCTGTAACCAATCTTAATCTTATTGCAGGTTTTTCTTATCGCACGCAAGTTTCAAGCATTGAAACGCAGAAAAGCAATTATGTTTATTTTGGTATTGCAACAAATTTAACCAATAGGTATCATGATTTTTGACCACCCCTCTCCGGCTCTCCCCAAAGGGGAGAGGGAAATACACGCATTTTTTAGGGTAAGAATGCTTTCTCCCTTTCTTTTTTTTCTGTTGGGTTTGCTATTTGCTAATTCTAAAATATTTGCTCAGATTGGGGATGGCTTATATCCTCAATTAGTATATAATGTTCTACCACCAATAAAGTCAGGGTTTCTATATGAAGTACCACATTCTTCATTGCAAAATTTTCCTAATGATACAATGGGAGGTCATGTTCTTAATTTTCATTTTGGAATAAAAAAACATGATGTTGCAATTGAAATAGATCCGATTTTACAATTGAATGGAGGTATTGATAATGTCACAAAAAGTAAAGCGTTTGATTTATTTGGAGGTGTTAGGGCTGAAGTACGTACTAAAAAAATAGTTTTTAATGTTTCTGCTGCAAAAGGGTTTACAAAATTATCAGGTTATCAAAATGAATATACACTGGAGCATGAAGTGATTCCTGGAATGGGATATGCCCGTGCATATAAGAATGGCTATTTCTATAATTATTTGGCAACTAATTTTTGGTACAAGCCATCCAAGTATTTTTATTTACAATTGGGCTATGATAAAAATTTTATTGGAGATGGCTACCGTTCTCTTTTACTTTCTGATAATGCATCTAACTATCCATTTCTTAAACTTGTTACTTCTGTATGGAAATTGAAATATGTAAATATTTATGCTGAGTTTAATGACATACGAAACGCAAATGGCAATAGTGCTTTGTTTCAGAAAAAATTTGGAGCTTTTCATTATTTAGATTGGGAAGTAAACAAACGCCTAACGGTGGGCCTATTTGAAACCATTATATGGCAAGCTGCTAATACAAAAGGATTGAGTGGTTTTAATTTTAATTATTTGAATCCGATTATATTTTATCGTCCGGTTGAGTTTTCAATTGGTTCACCCGATAATGCTTTAATGGGAACAAATGTGAAATTGAGATTATGGAAAAATACTTTTTTATACAGTCAAATTATATTGGATGAGTTTTATCTTGAACATATACGTGCTAGAGATGGTTGGTGGGCAAATAAACAAGGCCTGCAATTGGGATTTAAAGTATATGATTTGTTTCGTATTAAAAATTTGTACGTGCAAATGGAAGCAAATTACGTAAGGCCCTTTACTTACTCACATTATAATACATTGCAAAATTATGGACATTATAATCAACCATTGGCACATCCATTAGGATCTAATTTTATTGAATCAGTTAATTTTATTAAATACAAATACAAGAAAGTTTATTTTGAATATGAATGTATGGTAGCTATGAAAGGCGAAAATATTGATACGCTTAATTATGGTGCAGATTTATATGAAAGTTATGTTACGTTTACAAACGAATTTGGAAATTATGTAGGTCAAGGTTTGCGCACATTTATTTTTTACAATAGCTTAAAATGTTCTTATGTTTTTAACAAGACTAATCAAATGGGATTTTTTGTTCAAGTAATTGACAGACGTAAATATTCTTCCATAATTAATGAAGACACCATGCTTTTTATGGCGGGTATTCAGATATGTCCGATCAAAAGGTATGCTGATTATTGAGGGTAATTCGTGAAAAGACCAAACGAGCAGGTTTTCAATTTTTTTTGGAGCCTGCTTTTTTGTTTTCAGTATACTTATTTCAATAGTGTTTGTAGAATGTGGTTTTACTTGCTTAAAAAATGACATTGGCTGAGCGGAGTCAAAGCCTAATAAAAAAATTAATTTATAATGTTAGGGGAAAGTAAACAATGCTTTTAATTCTGTAGCATCATTGGGTTTCATTTTACCGGCCAAAATTAAACTCAATTGACGCCTTCTTAAGGCGCCTCCATAACGTTTAATTTCTTCTTCTGTTTCGGGAATCAATTCCGGAACATCAATAGGTTTACCCAATTGATCAACGGCCACAAAAGTATAAATGGCTTCATTCGATTTTATTTTTACCCCGGTAGTATGCTCTTCAAGCCAAACGTCAATAAACACTTCCATAGATGAACTAAACGATCGCGAAACTTTCGATTCAATAATTACCATGTCTCCTAATTTAATAGGCCTATTAAAAGAAACATTATTAACAGATGCTGTTACACAAACCCTTCTACAATGTCTATGTGCGGCAATTGCAGCCGTAACATCCATCCAATGCAATAAGCGCCCTCCCATTAAATTACCAAGCGTATTGGTATCGTTTGGTAAAACAATTTCAGTTGTTATAGATAAAGTTTCTTTGGCGGTTACTCTTTTTCTGTCCATATGCATTAGAATTTTTATATTCAAAAGTAAATGTACTCAAAATGATGAATTATTTTTTTTGAATGTAAGGATTGTATTTATATAGCCATTAACACAGGATATTGGACGGTTAGTATGGCGCTTATGGGAGGTATTATTTGCCGGTTTCATAAATAATAGATTTATACCATTTATGTAACAACACTAGTAGCCAAACTCTTTGCTGTAAATAATCTTTTCCTGATAAAAATTGTTTCAGCAATTGCTCAACATTATTGAATTGCACAAAGCCCGCCTCTTCAATAATTTGTTTGTTTAAATAATCGTCAATCAAATATTTTAAATCTGTTTTTAGCCATTGGCCAATAGGTATGGTAAATCCCCACTTGGGGCGATCAAAGTATTCTTTAGGCATGTATTGATAGAGCACTTGTTTAAGAACATGTTTTAATGTGCCATTTTTAAACTTAATTGTAGGATCAATATTTAAAGCATATTCAATAATGCGGTGATCGAGCAAGGGAACTCTAACTTCTAAAGAATATTTCATGCTGGCAATATCAACCCTGTGCAGCATTTCATCTGGCAAATAATACTTGATGTCAAATAAAGATTGTTCTTCTTGTGCTGTAATTTTTCTTTTTAAGTTTGAAAATTTTTCATTGATTAAAATTTCTTGTTTCAATTTTGGATGTATTAATTTTTCTAATTCTTGCCTGGAAAAATAATATTGCTCTTGCGAAAAAATATGGCTCTTGATATATTTTTCTTCCGGATAATCAAAAACTTTTGCTGCTCTTTGTGCCCGCAAATCCATCATTGATAATGCCATTGAAATTGGTTTCCTTCCTATTTTAATCAATGGATGGGATAATCGCTTTGCCCAGTTGTAAAATCCATAACCACCAAAAACTTCATCTCCTCCATCGCCAGACAAAGCAACTGTTACATGTTGCCTAGTAAGTTTTGAAACCAATAAAGTGGGAATGGCTGAAGCAAACGTCATGGGTTCATCATAAATAGAAAAGATATCCTCCAGTAATGGAATAGCCTCCTTAGTTGAAACAATAAATTCATGATGGTGTGATCCAATATGCTTCGCTACTTTTTTAGCATGTGCCGATTCATCGTATTTAGCTTCTTTAAATCCAATTGAAAAAGTATTGATGGGCTTATTGCTTTGCTTTTGCGCTATAGCTGCTATTAAACTTGAATCTATTCCTCCACTTAAAAATGATCCAAGAGGCACATCTGCAATCATACAATATGCAACAGAACTTTGCACCAATTCATCTACATCTTTTATAATGGCAGCTTCAGTTTTTTTAGTTTCAGATAAAATTTGCTGATCAGGTTTCCAATAATTTTCAATATTTAATTTTCCATTTTCATTAATTTGCAAACAAGATCCGGAGGCCTGCCTAAAAATATTTTTATAAATACTATGCGGTGTTGGAATATATCCCAAATGCAAATAAGTACTAATGATATCGGAATTAATTTCAATTTTTGATTTTATAGACGGAATACTAAGTATTGCTTTTATTTCTGAAGCAAAAACAAAATTTTCATTATCGCAATAATAATACAATGGTTTTATTCCCACTCTATCACGATAAACAATTAACTTTTTTGTTTGCTTTTCGTAAACGGCAAATGCAAACATGCCAATTAATTCATCAATAAATTTAGCGCCTAATTTTATATAGGCTTTTAAAACAACTTCTGTATCACTTGATGTTTTGGTTTCAAGATTATATTTTTTTGCAATTTCTCTATAATTATAAACTTCACCATTAAAAACAATTACATAGTTTCCACAATCGCTATACATAGGCTGATTGCTTCGTTCAGATAAATCTAAAATGCTTAATCTTCTATGCCCCAGTGCAATTTTATTTTCAACAAATGCTCCCTCAGCATCAGGTCCGCGATGGCTGATGCGATCTGTCATTTTTTGAAGATCATCTCTTTTCAAAGAGTTATTAAAGGAATAAAAGCCAGCTATACCGCACATAAATCAATTGAGAATTGATAGTTTAAAATTGATTATAAAAGAAGGATTAAAGATACAATAGATTTTAAGTTTATTTTTTTGCTTCACTTTGTTTGAGTTTTCTCTTGCTTAATGAAACAAAAAAACGCTGCCCAACAATAACAACAGGGATTGTATAAATTACAATATCATCATTATTAAAAAATGTCGATAAAAAAATAATGACGAAGGTAATTACCAAATACAATGTTTTAGATTTAAAATTTAATCTTTCTTCTGGATTTAATTCAAAAGAGAATTCTTTATATTTTTCTAGTGCTAACCAATATAAAATATACATGGCCCCAGAAGCAAATATTACATTTAAAGAAAACAATCGATATCCCACATAGGCTAAATGAGCATGTATCGATTCTGATAAAAATGAAGTTGAAAATGGAAAAAATACAATGGGAAGTAATAAAAATAAATTAGCCACAAGAATTTCTCTATTATAGTCATTAATATGTTTAAACAAAAAATGATGCCTTAACCAAAATATTGAAATTAAAGTATAGCTCAATAGCAATGAAATGAAATGAAATCGCAAATCAAAAAGTTGCTCCCATATACTTTCTAGTGTACTGTCGCCCGTTAAATGAGGAACTTTAAATTCAAGAATAAGTAAAGTAATTGCAATAGCAAAAACAGCATCGCTAAAAAAAGCCAATCTTTCAACTTGAAAATCTTGCTTAGGATGCCTGTTAGATTCTTTAAAATGTTTATGTGACATAAATACTTATTTATGATTTTAAAATATCTTTAATAATAGTTGACAATTCCTTTGTTTGGTTTTCTCTTGTATAAAATAAGGCCTTCTCTACATTTAAATCATTTTTAGAGAATCCTTTTCCTGTTTTTTTATCTTCAATAGATTTGCAAATAAAATGTTGTAACTCATCTTCGGTTTTAAATGAAAATCCAAAATTAAGTTCTTTTACAAAATTATCTAATAAACCATTGTCAGATGGAATAATTAGAATAGGTGTTTTTGTTGCCACATAATCGTATGTTTTAGCATAAATAGCTGTCCAATTAGGGTCAGAAAAAGTAATGCCATAATCTGCGCCAACATTTATTTCCATTGCTTTTTCTTTGGGTAATCGAGCTGTAGTTTCAATATATGGCTTAATTGAGATATTAAAATTTACTACTCTACTTAATTGTATTTGTTCATATTCTAATCCTAAAAAAATAAGTTTCAAATCTCCCACTTTAATTTTTCCGCTTTCATGCAATACCTGTATCGATCGCAAAAGAAATTCTACGTCCTGTGTGTTTTTTAAAGTTCCGGTATGAACAATAGTAAGTGTTTTTGCTTTAGGAGATTCAGTCAAATCAATAAATTTTTCAAAGCCATTGTAAATAATTTTTACGGGCCTAATGACAGCTTTGTTTAATTTTTCAGCCATAAAAGGATCAACCGTAATTACTAAATCGGCAAGTGCAGTATATTTTTTTTCAAAATAATATTCATAATACCTCATCAATTGATGAAAGAACCCTCTTCTTAAAGCATGTTCTTGATTAATAAACCAGCCATCCCTATAATCGGTTATCCATGGAATATTAAATTGCTTTTTTAGTAAATAGGCATATTTAAAAACAATCCAAGGTTCGCCCGTAGTAATAATAATGTCATATTTTTCTTTTTGCAGTTCCTCTTTAGCGGCTTTATACATGAATACGTTTCTATCAAACAGAAAAAAAATGTGGGCTAATGTTCTGTATAAAAAAGTCAGTACTTTGCGAGGCAATACATACTTATTAATGCCATATTTAGCAATCATTTTTTCTGGCAAAATATGTTCAATAGGAACTCGAATAATTTTGCCTTCAGGTAAATTCTCTACACTATTTTCTTTTTGATGCTCTGCGGTGAAAACTTCACTAACCGTTGCTGCGTTATTGCTCCAGTTTTTAGTTACCACCGTAGGCTCTATTCCAAACTTTTTTAAATTCTTAAACCAATGGTAAGGCCTTTGGGCTCCAATAGAATTTAAGGGAGGAAAATCGTGACAGATAATAAGAGCTTTTATGGGTAATACAGAATTGATTTTCATTATTCTTTTGAATTCAATTTTGTATCAGTTTTCGAATTGATCAGAATTGATTTTGCATTTAATGCAGTTACAACTTTTTTTCCTGTTTTTGCTTCCAATTCCTTCAAAGCTACTTTGGCTACGTTACCACCTTGTTGCGCTACTTTTTTACTTTCTTCAAAATCTTTTGGGTTTACAGCTTGTGAAATATCTTTTGTAGAAGCCTCTGCAAGCATATTCAAGATAAGTTCAGTATTGGTCATGTTATCTCGTAAATTTTCTTTTTTCAAGCCCTTTAAAATTTTGTACTCTTTGGTTGTTTTATCTGACCATGCTTTAGAAATAATATCGGTAAGCGTTGCAAATTGTACTCCTTCTTTTAGACCTTTACTTTTCCATTCCTCGGTTAGTTCTTTACGTATTTCAATACTTTTTAAGCGTTGGTTAATCCAATTTTCTGAATAGCCCAATTGCAAATACTGCTCTAATGCCCTGTCAATAGTAAGTTCAGGGTCTTGCATTTCATCTAATCTTTCAGATGCAATTTGAGCAAGCCATAGTTTAAAGGGCTCTGCTTTGGGCGATGGTATAGATTGTATAAGGCGAAAAAGTTGTTGGGTATCTGCAACATCAGTCATCCGCATTTTTCCGTCAGGAGCTTGCATTTTCAAACCGTTACAATTTGTAACGGTTTCGTTTCCCTCATCTTTTAATCGTTTTTTCATTACCCTCCAATATACCTGAGGGTTGGGACTATTTGTCAAGATTTGAATTACATCCACAATAGATATATACCATTTCTCTTGTTCCGCATCCCAAAGGGTTCTTACTTTTTTGTCTTCAAATAGTTGTATGGCGTTTTGCTGTTTCATAGGTGCAATAATAACAAAACTTACCCATTCTATCAATCAAAAACTAATAGGGCATGCGCTTCAAATCTTTTGTATTAAATATTTTTCCAGAATGAGTAGGATTTAAAGAAAAAAGGTCTCGATATTCAATGACTAAAAATCAGGTAAGTAATTTAATGAAATCGGATAATTTTAAAATTATAGTCTTGCCATACTTTTTTAATATCAGTAAATCTTTATCTCCGGTAATTAAAAAATCTGCTTTTGCGTCTTTTGAAAGTGCAAGCAGAAAATTATCCTTGGCATCTCTACAAATTTCTACTTTAGACTTAATCTTAATTGTTAAAACAGCATCTGGAAAACATTCAATAAACTCTTTTAGAGTTGATGGGTTAATATATTTTGAAAGAGAAGGATCCTTGATGGTTTCAAAAATCTCAGATTTTAATTCTTCAGAAGAGTAGATCTCTATATTTGAATGGTATAGAACTTCCGTTAATTGACTTTTTTGTTTTGTAATTAAAAAACTAACCCACCAATTGGTATCAATAACAACTTTAACTTTATTTCTTAGCATAGCGTTGTTGGCGTACTTTTGATACTACATCATCAATTTCTTGCATCGAAATAGTTTCGCTGTTATTTTCATTGGCAATTTGAACTAATTTCTTTTTTGCCATTACACGTTTTTCTTTTTCAGATATGCTAAATATTTTATAGCCTAGTTTTTTGGCCAATTGAATTAGCAAAAAACTATCTTCTTTAGAATCAACAGATATTACAAGATTTTCCATACTTACTTTAATTAATGTCAAATGTAAGGGATTTTGAAAGATATGAACAAGTAATAATTAAAATTCAATATCAAAACTTAATGTGGTATATGCCTTAAATCATCTTCATAAAATGTTTTTCCGGATGAGGTGGGCTCTAATTCAAAATGCTCTGGAGATGGTCCATATTTATCATAGCTCCTATTTATTGTAATATCTATTCCTACTTCTGGTGTTGATATTACTGGACATCCAATTATTTCCCCATCCCACTCTAGTGCTACGTTGTAATTTAAGCAATATAGTGGCATTTTATCATTCCGAAGTATCACTTTTGGTATATTAATAGCAATGCTAGCAGTATCATAGCTTATATAGTTTACTTTTAATAAATATTGAACGGAAGTCTCATACTCTAAACTTATTTTATACTTACCATCAAAGTCAGTAGTAGTAGCAATTATATTTGTCCCTTTACAAAGAATAACATTAGCAAATGGTATTGGATCATTTGTTTTACTGTCTTCATCTGTAACAACTCCTTCTAGGATAATCTTATTTATCAAATGCGTATTCGAAATATTTTGTTTTATCGTATCATTTTTTGCAATAATATTTTGTGCAAATGCTCCACTTGCATTTATTAGCAAGCCAAATAAAAATAAAAAGTTAATAATGGAGCGCTTAATCACACGTTTAATTTTATATCTAAAGATATGATTGCCAAATTCAATCATCAAAAACATTTTCTATAATCTATCGAGCTTATTTAACCTGAATTTTAAATTGTTTTTTTAATACAAAGACCACTGAGAATATAAAAGAGTTTCAAAGAGTTTATTTTTCTAAAAACTACCTCTGTGTAACCCTTCAATCTCTGTGCCCTCTGTATTAAAAATACGCCTTTTTGCCACTATTTATGTCAGTATTAAATGGGGTAAATTACCCATAATGACATAATGTCGCAAAACATGCGTTGTTTTCTACTGGCATAATCATTGCCAAAGGCTATCCGTATTTAAAAAACGAATTAAAAACCTAAAAATATAATACAATGGGAAAAATTATTGGAATTGACTTAGGAACAACCAACTCTTGCGTTGCCGTTATGGAAGGTACAGAAGTAGTTGTAATACCTAATAGCGAAGGGAAAAGAACCACTCCTTCTGTAGTAGCTTTTGTTGACAAAGGTGAAAGAAAAGTTGGTGACCCGGCAAAACGCCAGGCAATTACGAATCCTAAAAAAACGGTTTATTCTATAAAACGTTTTATGGGACAAAATTATGACGAATCGAAAAAAGAAGGTAGCCGTGTGCCATACGAAGTAGTAAAAGGTGAAAACAATACACCCCGTGTTAAGGCTGATGATAGAATGTATACGCCTCAAGAAATTTCTGCCATGATTCTTCAAAAAATGAAAAAAACTGCTGAAGATTATTTGGGTCATGAAGTAACGGAAGCTGTTATTACTGTTCCTGCTTATTTTAATGATGCGCAACGTCAGGCTACAAAAGAAGCGGGTGAAATTGCAGGTTTAAAAGTGAGAAGAATTATTAATGAACCTACTGCTGCTGCTTTGGCTTATGGTTTAGATAAAAAAAATAAAGAACAAAAAATTGTAGTGTTCGATTGCGGTGGTGGTACGCATGATGTTTCTGTTTTGGAGTTAGGCGATGGCGTTTTTGAAGTAAAATCTACTGATGGTGATACACACCTTGGTGGTGACGATTTTGACCAGGTAATTATCGACTGGCTAGCTGATGAATTTAAATCAGAAGAAGGCATTGACTTGCGTCAAGATCCAATGGCATTGCAACGTTTAAAAGATGCTGCTGAAAAAGCAAAAATTGAACTTTCAAGCACTACAAGTAGCGAAATCAATTTGCCATACATTATGCCTGTGAATGGTATTCCAAAACACTTGGTAAAATCATTGAGCAGAGCAAAATTCGAACAATTGGCAGATAGCCTTATTAAGAGAACTATTGAACCTTGTAAAAGTGCATTAAAAAATGCAGGCCTAACAACAAAAGATATTGATGAAATTATTTTAGTGGGAGGTTCAACTCGTATACCTGCTATTCAAAAAGCTGTTGAAGATTTCTTTGGAAAAACGCCTTCAAAAGGAGTGAATCCGGATGAAGTAGTTGCTGTAGGTGCAGCCATTCAAGGTGCCGTACTAACAGGTGAAATTAAAGATGTATTGTTGTTAGATGTTACACCACTTTCATTAGGTATTGAAACCATGGGAGGTGTATTTACAAAACTAATTGAAGCCAATACAACTATACCATCTAAAAAATCAGAAACTTTTTCTACAGCATCTGATAATCAACCTTCGGTTGAAATTAGAGTATTGCAAGGAGAAAGAGCTATGGCAAAAGACAACCGTGAAATAGGACGGTTTCACTTAGATGGCATTCCGCCAGCACCAAGAGGAGTGCCTCAAATTGAAGTTACTTTTGATATTGATGCCAATGGTATTTTACATGTAACGGCTAAAGATAAAGCCACCAACAAAGAGCAAAAAATTAGAATTGAAAGTTCATCAGGTATCTCTAAAGAAGATATTGAAAAAATGAAGAAAGAGGCTGAAATGAATGCTGATTCTGATAAAAAAGCAAAAGAAATGGTTGACAAATTAAATGCAGCTGACACATTAATTTTCCAAACAGAAAAACAATTAAAAGAATTTGGAGATAAATTACCTGCAGATAAAAAACAACCTATCGAAGATGCTTTAACGGCTCTCAAAAAAGCATACGAAGCAAAAGACTTAACAGCTATTGATAGCACTATGGAAGCTCTACAAACAGTTTTCCAAACTGCAGCACAAGAAATGTATCAGCAAACCGGTGGTGCTCAACAACAGCAACCACAAAATAATGGAGCTGAAAACACAACCAATGCTGAATCTGAAGTAACTGATGTAGATTATGAAGAAGTGAAGAAATAAAAGCCCATCCCCAACCCTTCACAAAGGGAAGGGGGGGTAGGTACACAAAAAATCCCTTTGGTATAAAATTGCCAAGGGGATTTTTTATTTACATGCTTATTACTAATTTTAGCTAATTCAATACAGCATGCAACCCAAAATAATTGTAAGTACACCTCTTTTCGAAATCATTATCAATAGGCTTTGCCAACAATTGATAGAGAACCATAATCGTTTTGAGGAATCTGTTATTATTGGTCTTCAACCCAAAGGAATTCATCTTGCCAATCGTTTAACAAAAAGATTACAGCAAATATTAAATGTGTCTATTATCCCAAGTGGAAAACTAGATCTTACTTTTTATCGTGACGATTTTAGAAGACGTGACGAAATATTAATTCCTAATGCAACTGAAATAAATGTAGTGTTAGAAAATAAAAGGGTAATCTTGGTAGATGACGTGTTGTACACTGGCCGTTCAGTACGTGCAGGCATGGATGCATTATTAGCTTTTGGAAGACCTAAAGATGTAGAATTATTAGTTTTAATAGACAGAAGATTTAGCAGGCATTTGCCAATACAAGCCAATTATATTGGTAAAATGGTCGATACCATTGTATCAGAAAAAGTAAAAGTAGAATGGAAAGAAAAAGAAGGAGAAGACAGAATTATTCTTTACTCCAAAAGCGATAAATAAATGGCGGAAAATTTAAGTGTAAAACATTTATTAGGTATCAAGCATCTTACGCTTGATGATATTCAATTAATTTTTAAAACTGCCGATCATTTTAAAGAAGTAATCAATAGGCCCATAAAAAAGATACCCTCACTTAGAGATATTACTATTGTCAATCTTTTTTTCGAAAATTCAACCCGTACCAGAATCTCATTTGAATTAGCCGAAAGGCGACTTTCTGCTGATATCATTAATTTTTCGGCCTCTCAATCTTCTGTATCAAAAGGAGAAACTTTAATAGACACCGTAAAAAATATTTTAGCAATGAAGGTTGATATGGTGGTAATGCGCCATCCCAACCCAGGAGCTGCCGTTTTTTTATCCAAACATATTAATGCAAGTATTGTTAATGCTGGAGATGGTGCGCATGAGCATCCTACCCAAGCATTGTTAGATGCCTATACCATAAGAGAAAAATATGGAGATGTAAAAGGCAAGAAAATTGCCATTATTGGAGATGTATTACACTCACGTGTAGCACTTTCTAATATATTCTGTTTGAATAAGCTAGGAGCAGAAGTAACTGTTTGCGGCCCTGCAACCCTTATTCCGCAATATATACAAGAATTAGGAGTAAAAGTAAACCATAATCTTAAGGAAACTCTTAATTGGTGCGATGTAGCCATGCTACTTCGAATACAATTAGAAAGACAGGGAGTAAATTTTATCCCCTCTTTAAGAGAATATGCAATGACTTTTGGAGTAAATTTAGATACACTCAATAAAATTGAACGTCCTATTACTATTATGCATCCGGGTCCTATCAATAGAGGCGTTGAATTAAGTAGCGATGCGGCTGATTCTAAGCATTCTCTAATATTAACCCAGGTTGAAAATGGGGTGGCCATTCGCATGGCAATTATCTATTTATTAGCCGGAAATATTACAATAAGCAATTTTAGCTGATAATTACCATAAAAATGTTATCTTGCCTAAATACTTTTATTTATAAATTTGCCTAAAATCTTTAAGATTTATGAACTTTTCAGTTGACAAACAAAATGCTTACACGGTGGTAACACTGCATGTTGAAAAACTTGATAGTAACATTTCCCCCGCCTTAAAGTCTCAATTTGTATTATTAAATGCAGAAGGAGTACGTAATGTAATAGTTGATCTTGCTGTTACAAAATATTGCGATTCGTCTGGCTTAAGTGCAATTTTAGTAGGAAACCGATTGGCTAAAGAAGCTACTGGAACTTTCGTAATAACAGGGCTTCAAAATTCTGTTATGAAATTGATTCAAATTTCTCAGTTAGATAGCGTTTTAAATATTCTCCCATCAGTAGCAGAAAGTATTGATTTTGTTAAAATGGAAGAAGTAGAACGTGATGTAAATGGGAGTAAATAAACTGACCCCTAACTCTTTTAAAAAATAAATTATTAAACTAAAACTTTATTATTATGATTAAAAAATTACTTTTCATCGCGAGTGTTCCTTTTTTAGGAATTACAATGGTTTCGGCACAATGTACTCCCAATTATACCGGTACAGTTGCAGGCTTAGACCCGGATTCATTACCACATGCAACAGTAAATGTAGCCTATTCACAAGTGATTCAAATGTTGGTTCCTTCTGATACTGCAATTACTGAATTTAATGGTCAGCAATTATCTACACCTGTTAATGCAACTGTTAATTATGTTGATCTTATCAACCTTGATTTAGGATCTTTAACTACTTATAGTTTTTCTTATGCTACAGTTTCTCAAGATCCTAATGGAGATAACACCCATTTTCCGGGAGGTTCCGAAGGTTGTGTATTCTTTAATGCTCCAGCTTCTAATGGTGCTCCTGTAGGAAATTATCCCGTAGCTATTTATGTAAAATACAATGCTGATATACCAGATTTTGGTATTAAAGGATACGATACCTATGATACTATTACAAGTTATTCATTGATAGTAGATAAAGCTGCAGGTATTTCAGTTGTGAGTAGCAATAGTTTTCAATTGTTACAAAACTCTCCTAATCCTTTTAATGGAACATCTAAAGTTGATTTTATTTCTCCAAAATCTGATACTTATACTTTTACAGTATACAATATGGTAGGAGAAGTTGTTTACAGCCAAAAAACAGATGCAAAAAGAGGTTTAAACAGTATTGTTTTTGATGGTTCAATATTAAAAAGCGGAATGTATACTTATAGTATAGGTAATGCTGATGTTAAAACGACTAAAATAATGACTGTATCAAAATAAATTTGTTGATACCTATTTTAACTTACTGTTTTTCAAAAATCAAATTTTCCCATGTTAAAAAAAACATTATCAATTATAATATTTGTAATACTTGTTGCTATAGATCTAGCATCAGCACAATGTACACCAGACTCTTCAATGACTTCGCCTGGTATAAAACCAGAGTACTTGGATACTGCTTATGTTGGAGTTGACTATAGTCAAACTTTGTATTTTTTAGTACCGCCAGATACAACCTATATTGATAATGGCAATCAAATTGATGCTACTATTGATTCTATTAGTGTATTAGGTGTTGATTGGAATGGTTTAGATGCAAAAGGCTTTACTTATGAGTGTAATCCTAATAATTGTACATTTCTTGGTGGTTCATTTGGTTGCGTAACTTTTCATAGTGCTACTGCACCTACCAAAGATATGGCGGGAACCTATCCGCTTGTTGTTCATTTGAAGTATTATGTTAAGGTATTTAATATATTCCCTCTTGATACGGCTCAAGACATAACCGATTTTAGTATCATTATTAAAGATACGACAACAGGTAGTGGATCTGGAATTTTTTCGCTTATTGATGTTACTAAATTACAAGTATTACAAAATACACCTAATCCATTTAGTACTACAACTTCAATTGAATTTGCTTCCCCAAGTTCAAGCAATTACCAATTTGAGGTATATAATATGCTTGGTGAAAAAGTTTATTTTAAAACTATAGAAGCAAAAAAGGGAATGAATAAATTCTCTCTTAATAGCTCCAATTTTAAAGAAGGAGTATACTTATATAGTTTAGGTAATGATAAAAATAAAGTGATAAAGAAAATGACGGTAAGTGAATAAACATTTCATTTAAAATAGAAAAAGGCTGAGTATCTCTCGATATTCAGCCTTTTTTATTTCTTAAAACTAAAGTTTTAAGAAAGTATTTGAATTATATAGAAGTGGAGTTGGTGGTTCCACAAAACATTCAATCTTCACTTTTCATTTCACAATATAAAACTTACTTGTCCTTAGTAAAATCAATACTGTCAATGATTTTGTAAAGATAATATTTATTGAATGATATTTAAATAAATCTAAAAAGATGGACTAACTATGGACTAAATGTGGGCTAATTCTTATCTTTGAAGAAATGGCAACTATAAATTTTTATATCCAAAGCTCTAATAAACCGGCAGGAATTTATGTCCGATTAAGGGACGGTGTAAAAATTGATGCGAAAACTAAAACTAAGTTTGCAATTAATCCCGAAGATTGGAGTACCACAAAGGGGCAACCTAAAAATCTTAAGGATGAAAGTTTCAAAAAACTTCATTGTGATTTAGAAAACCTAAAAACCGATTTATTAAAGGCATTTAATAATAATATTGAAAATACTACAATTAATTCTCAATGGTTAAAGGAATTTATAAACCCATCTCAACGCCCCAAAGAAATTTCTAATAAACTTGTTGAATACATAGATTACTATGCCTTCACAAGAAAAACAGCATCAAAAAAGCTTCATATTCAAAGCTGATGGTTAATAAGCATCTTATTGAACGTTTTCAGGAAGCAACTAAGAGGGAATATTTTATTAAAGATGTAGATTCTAATTTTAAATTAAAGTTTGAATCATATTGCATAGAGCAAAATTATGCACCGAATACTATTGCTCGCTTAATGAAATATATTAAAACAATTTGTTACCATGCCCGAACAAATAAAATAGAAACGAATCATTTACTGGAATCTATAAAAATGGATATTCAAAAAGTTGAAAATATCTATTTAACATCTGATGAAATTACTTTAATAGAAAATGCAAATTTAACTGATAAAGATTATTTGTCTAACTCAAGGGATTGGCTACTTATTAGCTGTGAAACGGGTCAACGGGTTTCAGACTTTATGCGTTTTACCAAAGAACAAATAAGATATGAATGTGGTAAGCCATTAATTGAATTTACTCAGGTAAAAACTGGTAAAATAATGACTATACCTTTAAGCAAAAGAGTAATAAATATACTTGAGAAAAGGAATGGAAACTTTCCACGAAAAATAAGTTCTCAAAAGTATAATGATTATGTAAAAGAGGTTTGCCAATTAGCAAAATTAACTGAGCAGATTAATGGCAGTAGAAAAAATGCAACAACAAACCGTAAAGAATCAGGGGTTTTTGAAAAATGGCAATTAGTATAATAGCTGAATGGCAAAAACTAGAAGGAAAAGATAAACTTTCCTTTTATAAGGATTTATTGAAATATGCTGTTCCAACACTTTCTACCATGCAGCTTGAAACCGAATTTGATCGTTTGCCTGATGACCAACTAGATGAATTAATTAATCGCATTAAAAATGGTAAGTATGAAGAGGCGAGAGAAAATTAAATACCTAATTGATTTATTGGAGGGTAGAATTTCACTAGAAGACCAACAAATACTTATTTACATGTCCTTTGATGAAGGCAGAACTTATACTGAAAATATTACTGGAAGAATATTAACTAAGGAGCAGTTACCTAAATGCACCTATTCAATAACTATGGATATATCAAAATGAAAACTAGAAAAGAAAAAATAAAACTTATTCAAGATTACTTAAATGGAGAGCCATTTGACGATGGCCTCATCCGGTCATATTTTTTAGTAAAAGGAGAAGATGTTGTAGAAGATGAAAAAACAGGAAAGATTTATAAAAAAGAAGAAGTAATAAACCGTCCTCGCATACTTTTATTAGAAATAAATAATCATAACGAGAAGGAAATATTTAGAAATATGGGTAAACAATAAAATCAATTATTGATTTGCAAGAGAGTGTAAAGTAAACTGTGTCAAAAGGAAAATTTATTAAATTAATAAACCTTAAACACACAGTAAAATGGAATCAACCGAAAAGAAATTTGACTACGAGTCAATCAAGCAAAAAGC
>JAHEXY010000016.1 GCA_023251875.1 Bacteroidota bacterium | reverse complement strand
TGATGAGTTTTGTGAGGCATATAACCAACAGAATGGGCATAAAAAAAGAGGCCCGAAATCAGACCTCTTTTCATTCCATTGGGTTAGGATATTCCTTGTGGAGTTGCTCTCCAGCAGAGCTTCACTATGCTTCGCCTAACAATGTAAAGTTAAAGAAAAGCACAGTTCATTTTACAATCCCTCGTTGAAAGATTTTCCATAAAATTTATTTATTTTACTTATTTTCTTCTTTTAAATATTTGTAACCTTCCTCATTGCTCATGGTAGCCAATTTGCTATTTAAAAAACTAACTGCATTTTTAGTATTACCGCTATTATTAACAAAACCCTCAACCCAGGCAGTTTTCATATATTCCTTTGAAGCTTTTTCGTTGCTCATGGTCGACATTAAACTTTCTCTATATCGTAAAACTGATTGTATATTTTCGAATTCCTCTTCTTTTTCGCATATAACCCCTTTGCTAGATGACCCTTCCCATACTGGAAGAGGAGCCTCCGTTGTCATATAATACCAGCCTCTAATAAATTGATATACCAATATAAGAGCTGGAATAATAAATACCCATCCATATTCCTCCTTAATGTCATGAAATGATAAATTGTGTTTATATAAAAAATACCAAATTTCATTTTGCCCTTCTTTCTGGGTGCAAAAAATTATTATAAAAAATGATATTGAAAATCTTAGAAAACCATTTAAGAGCCGTAGCATAGATAAAAGTTTTAAAATTATTTTTATTGGGTCATACTATTTGTCATAGAAATTTATTCTTTCGCTCCATTTTTTAAATACTCATATCCCGTTTGATTGCTCATTGCGCCCAATCTACTATTTATATATCCAATAGTTTTTGTTGTGTTAGATTCGCCATTGTTTGCATAGGTATCTATCCAAGCTGTTTTCGCATATTCTTTTGCAGCCTTTTCATTTGACATATTGCCAAGCACGCTATTTCTATATCTTAATATACCTTCAATGTTGCTGTATTTTGAATTGCTTTCGGTATAATAACTGCTGCTCCCGCCAGTATGGTTAAACATAGGTAAAGGCCCCGTGTTCCATATTATTATTTTATACCCTCCATTAAAAAACATGGGTATAAATATTAAACTACTCACAAACTGCAAAATTTCAGCATACGTGTTAAATGTTTCATACGTTGTCCATTCTTTTTCATATACAAAATAAAATAAACCATGACTTTCATATTCTCTATATGTTCCAAAATAGTAGCAACTGATTATTATTTGAATAATACCGATTAATCCTCTCATAATTTTTAAAATTAAGGTGTGATTTAAATATTTTATTGATATATATATATTACGAATGAGCAAGTTTATAGTTGCAGGGATATATAAAATAAAATGTTTGCAACTTCCGGTAATCATAATCGTATTATATCTAGTACAATAAACTTTAACGCTATGAGATTACTTGGAGGAATAATAAGATTTTCCCTAAGTTTTTATTGGTTTGTAATAGGACCAGAATATGAAGATACTTGGTATCATTATCTTAGAAATCAAAATTATTCTCTTGATACAGTAAATATGTATGGATTGATATTTTTAATTCCATATTGTATTGCTGTTTATTATTTTGTATTGGGAGCATATATGATGTTCACAGCTAATTATAGTGTTGCCGATCTTGCTTATAATATAAATTCAAATGGGAGCAATAATAATATACAATCAGTATTAAATTATAGAAATGGAATAATGAATACCATGAGTAATGAAAAAGCTTCACAGGAATATTTAGCAACATCTTGGCTTGATGGAGCCATGAATACAAGCGGTACTAACACCAAAAATGCAGTTAAATATTTGAATGGGAAATTGGGAACTATGAGTAATGAAAATGGATTAAAATATATTAAAGGAGTGTCAAAAAAATGAATATCATTTTAATTTTACTAAAGTATCATTAATTGCATTTCGGAGAGTGGGAGACACTTTTACTTCATCAGCGAAGGATTTCCATTTACCCACAACTTTATTTATTTCTTCTATTATTGCATCCGCTTTTTTGTTTTTAATTGATTTGCCAATTAACAACATATCTTCTTTATTTATGTTTGTTCGCTTGCCATTAATGCTTAAAGCATGTTGGCTAACCCAATAGTGTTTGGTTTGATATGCGTGGCATATATCATAGGCAGGGGTTAATTCCCATACCCCATCTTTTTTGAGTCTGAAGGCAAAATTTTTAGTATGGTCGTCACAATTACGTGCTGCTACATTAAACACCATTCGTCTGAATAGTTGCTCTGAAGCAGGATATGGCAATTTCAGTTCGCGCATGGTTTGAAAAAGCTGCTCATAACTAAAACTGCCAACAGCATTATAGTCAAAATGTTTTATTGCACAAAAAGTTTGAATGTGATGTTTGGTTGAACCGTTTTCCCTATCAAAACGTTTGGTCATAAAATGTGCTCTACCATTTTCTTCCAATAATCTGGATGGCATCATTTCAATTCCACATGCTATTGCCATATTATAATAAGCCATTTCTACTCTTCCATAACCCTTGCTGGCGCCCAGTTGCACATCACTTACTCCATCTAGTTTTATTAGCCAATGTTCAAACCCTTTTGGCGCATTTGTTTGACCTGATTTTACTTCCCCTGTTTTTTCATTGTAAACAATTACTGCCTTAGGCCTTGCTCCACCGGCTGATGTTCCTATCTGCAAAATTTCCAACACAGCTTTTTCTTCATCAGCTTTCAGGTTAGTGGTAAATGCAGCCTTTTTAGAGAGCATCTTTTTTGCGATATCCACCATGCTGTCTATTTCAATAGAGAAAGTTTTTTTATTTTCTTTTATCGTGGCCGGTTCAAACTCCAGTGCTCCCATGCCTCTTGTTCCAATAAAGCACAACATTTCTACCGGATTCATACTATCCATTTGTCTGCCTTGCTGTGCCAGCCATAGATTGATTAACTCATTACCATATTTATCCGGAAGCACATCAGCTAATAAACCTGGTAAACCTTTAAAGGTATCTAATGCAGGATCACTTTTTTTACGCAGTGCCGGAAAGCTAAATTGGTTTTTACCTGATTGAATAGGCATTTGAAATGGTGCTATATCCCAACCCTTACTTTTGAACTTTGGGTCATATTCAAAAGTGGCTATACCTGTTGCTTCGTTCCAAGCAACCGCACCTACTAGTTCACCCCATAGTTTTACAAATGCCGTATTCATAACCTAAACTTTTTTATTTCTTGCCCTTATTCTTTTTTCCTGTTCCATTTTAGCCAAAGCCAGAGGACTAATACTTTTTTGAACTACAAAGGCATCCATTACTTGTAATTGATCCAGCACCCTTAGCACTTGTATAAAAGTAGCCATGGTAACTGTTTCTCCTCTTTCGAGTAAGCTTAAGGTAGAACGACTAATTCCGGCTGCATGAGCCAATATATCTTGTGTTTTATTTAGCTCCAACCTATGGTGTTTTACAAATGTCCCAATTTGCTCGGCTAGTGCCTTATCGCTCATAGAAGCCCAGTTTGTGTATGGTAAATCATTCATAATTGTTCGTATTTTAGCTTAATGTATGATATATAATACAAAATAACCTTTTATATTATAAAAATCAAATACGGTATGGATAATTTTTTTAAAACGTTTCGATTGCCTATCGCAGAACCATTTTTAAGCACTTGTAATTTGCTCCTCAGTAATTAAGGTGTTATTGTTTGATGTATTTATAGTTGTTGCAAAATTTACTTGACCTAAAATTGGATAATAAATTAGCGCACCAATTACCGCTTTGCCTTTGTAATTATTAATGGCAAAAGCATAATTATTGAGTTGCGTAGTATAATTGTCTTGTGTTTTATTCAACAAATCAGTTGTTGTATTAAAGTGCGATTTGTAATCTACAATCACCCATCCTTTTTCGGTTTCAAAAAGTAAATCAATAATGCCACTGAGCTGTTGTTTATTTGTTGAAAAATTAAAATGCTGCTCTTGATGAATAGTTAAAATTTTTCCATAGGTGTTTTCAATAAATTTTTTCAGTTCATTAAAACAATTTTTATAGCTTTCAATAGAATTGAAAAGATTAAGCATATTGAAATTTATAAGGGTTTGATGGGCTTTGTCATTAAAGTTATTCATGTTTACCAAATAGAAAATAGCATGCATGCAATTGCCTATTTCATCTTCAGTATTTTCTCCAATATGATCATATTTAAAACTAAGCCTATTTTCTAAGCTCATGGCATTAAATTCAGTAAAAAGTTTAGTTGGGAATATTTTTTTATCACCAGAGCCTAATACATATTTATTTGTTGAAGTAGCGGTTAATGCCCATTCTTTAATTTTTACCTCTTTAGCTCCATCATTAACTGGCATAACATCAAATTGAGTAGGAATATTTTCAGATGTTTTCTCAATAGCTATTGTCTTATCATCTAATTCCATTATACTTTGTCCATTTTGAAGCGCTATTGCTTTAGCGGAATTAATTTTATTTCCGGTTGCAATATTTAATAATTTCAGGGTTTCGTTGTTATTTTCTCTTACCGGAATCATTAAAAAATCTCTTGTTCTAGTAACAGCAACATACATAAGTCGTTTTATTTCTTCATTTACTTTTTCATTAAACTGATTTGCTATTTCTTCATTTGCCAAATCTTCTCCACCAAATTTAATGGCAAAATGAATAAGCCTGTTTGCAAGAGGATCGTTAATATTAAATTTTTCAGCCGGTAAAACCTTTACGCCAAAATGATTGTCTTTATCTCTACTTTCTAACCCAAATAAAACTACCATTGGAAATTCAAGTCCTTTTGATTTATGAATGGTCATTACATTTACACTTTCACTATCAATTGCTGAACCTTTTGATAATTCTAATTTATTGAGCCAGCTTTCTAATTGATATATGCCACCCAATGAACCTTTATTTGCACAAGCTTTTTCAAATTCGGTTATTTTTGTTTGAAGTTCTAATACATTAGCTCTTCTTTGGCTTGTATTTCCAAGATATTGTATCCATGCAAAGTAATTGGTTATACTTATTAAGGCTTCAAATTGTCCGCTTAAACTTAATGACCTAATATTAAGTTTGTGATCTTTATCTGCAAGTAATTTAATAATGAAAGAATTTTCTTGCCAATTTTCATTTGATACGCTTTTTTGTTTATCCATTATTAAAGTGCTAATATTTCCTTTAAAATTAGCAAGCAATAAAAGTTCAGACTTTGCCAAGGTGTCAAATGGGTTATTAACATATTTCATCATGGCCAAAATCAAGGCAACTTCTGTTTCTGCTAATAAGCCTTCCGATTTCGCGTTGGCTTTAATACCTGTGTCCATTAAAGCCTTTGCAATATTTTTAACTTGGTCGTTAGTTTTGCATAATACCGCAATATCCCCGGCCACAATTAATTTAGGCGTTTTTTCATCTTTTGGAATAAATAATAAATTCTTCGCATCTAAAGTTTTTTTTATTTTACTTGCTACGAAATTTGCCATTAAGCTTGTTTTATTATCTTTTTGTAATTCGCCTTGCCAAAAATGCAAAGCAGGAGCTTGACCTTCAACTATAGGTCTTTTTTGATCATATTTTAAGCAGATATGTTCACGTTTTAAAAAATCAAAAGAATCTTCGAACCAGTGGTTGGTTAGTTCAACAATTTCTTTTCTGGAGCGATACGATGTATCTAAATCATTATCTTTTTGTTTGATGGGCGATTGCCAACTTTTATTTTCTTCAACCGCCTTAATAATTTGAAGCATAAGATAGGGATCAGCTTCCCGAAATTCATAAATAGCCTGTTTAGGATCACCTACCCAAAAACTATATTTTACCAATTTGCTTAATTCTAAAAATATGGCTAATTGGATAGGGCTGGTATCCTGAAATTCATCAACGAATAAAATATCATACGATAATTTTATGTCGTCTCTCACAAATTTATTTTCTCGAATAATTTCTAATAACAAATGTTCCTGGTCGGTAAAGTCCAATAAGCCTTTTTCAGCTTTATATTCTTGATACTTTTTAAGAATTTCGAAACTTAATTGATAGGTTTTTTTGATAAAAGAAACAATTACATTTCTTGCCCCACTATTTTGGCTTATTCGCAAACTTAATTCATCTGCTAAAAGATTATAATTATTGGTTGATCCATATTTTTTTTTCTTAAAATCTGCGGAACCTCTTTTTTCTGTTTTTAATAAATAAAATATTTCAGAAAACTCAATTGAATGATTATTTTTTTTTGCCAAATATTCACATAGTTCAAGAAAAAATTTAATATCGTTTTTTCCTAAATTATTAAATCCACCTTCTGTTATTATGTAATCATCATAATGAACTTTCATTTGGTTAATAAACAGGTTAGCGTCATTAATTACTTTTTCTAATGTTTCATTGTTATTAAAGGCAGTAAGAGGGTATAGCTTTTCTAAATAGTCGTTTACTAATTTATCATGTTCCTCAAACTGTTCCTTGCTGATAATATTATTGGTTCTGAGTTTATTTACCAACTTTTCAATTTCTTTGAACCACAAAATTTCAAATTCTTCTTTAATAGCATTATATTTTTCATAACAGCCTATTTTTTTTGCAAGCAGAATATCTTCATGGCTTATACAACTTCCGCTAATTTCTTTCATAATAACAGTTGCTTCATCTTCATCAATTACTCTTAGGTTAGAAGAGATGCCTATATACATAACATATTTTTCCAATAAACTACCGCAAACCGCATTAACGGTTCCAATACAACTGTTGTTAAGTTGATAGGCTTGAGGAATGAGATTTTGCTTTAATAATTCTTTGGCAGCACGTTCTTTTATTTCCTTTGCAGCATCTTTGGTAAAGGTGGTGGCAATAAAACGTTGAGGATGCAAAGGGTTGCCATTAATATTTCTATCTGCTTTTTCCCCTTTAATAAAATCGGCAATTAAGTTGGTAAGCAAATAGGTTTTTCCACTACCGGCACTGGCATTATAGATTGTTATTCCCATTATTTTATAAAATTTATAAAGTTTTCGTATTTGTTTTGCTGTTTTGTTTTTTTGTCCCAATCTACATTCACTTTAACTATATTAGGATTCAACCAAAAAGCTAAATCCACAATTAAAGTTCCTATGCCAACTTCAATTTTACCTTCTTCAAATTCTTGTTTTCTGAATTGAAAAGAAGTAATGAGTTGTTGTATTTGGTTTTCTGTTTTTTCTGTATTAATATATATTGAGTTTGGAAATAAAGCGTGATTGTTTGAATATAAATTCATATCATCAATAATGTAGAAGGCTCGTGTTATTTTATCGTTTAATAAACGAGCATAAATGGCTAATTGATAATCCCTGCCTTCTTTCATTTCAGTTTTTCTCTTTTTTGAACCACTGTATTTTAAATCAATTACTGCTATAGGAGTTGGATTATTTCCATCATAAATAACCATATCCGCATTTCCGGTTAATTTATTAAATGCAGTACAGAAATTTTGCTTTTCTAATTTTTCTTCCATTTTAAATAATGGGGTTTTTATTGCAGAATTTTTTATTGCGTTGGCCAATACAGGTATACTTGCTAACAAACAACTTTCAACTTCTTTTCTATCTGCAATGTTTTCTTTTAAATTTAAAATGGCTCCGCATAATTCAATGGCCTTTTCAGTGGCAGTTTTAATATCTTCTTTTGTAGCATTTAAAAATTTATTGTCGATGACTAATAATTCAATGGTTTTATGAGAAACAGTTCCCTTGGTTCTGAAAAGTGCATCAAAATCAGGTACACCTTTTTTATAAATTTCCATTATATTTTTCAGGAAATAGGCATGAGGGTAATCAATCAGTTCAATTAAAGAAGTGTAGGATTCTTTGTCTTTCATTTCTAAATCTTTCATTTCACCTACTTGCCAATATTTTTCAGGTTTTACCTCTCCAATTGTATCAGGTAATTTAGTTTGGTTTGATTTAATGGAATTTATTGAAACCGTTGTGAGAATTTCTTCAATATTATTTTTTTCAATTTTTGAAAATGTTTTTAAATTTCTGAGTTGATTCAATAATACATTGCATCCCTGATGCTCGCCCCTTATGTATTGAGGCACCACAAATATTATTTTTTTTGTGTTCGACAAACTTCTTACAATACTATTCATCCAAAGCGAAGTATGATTTTCAACCGTATTAATTTGTATACCGGCTTCCTTTAATGATGTTTTTTCTGATTCAAATAAATGATCTTCAAATGTTGGAAATATGGTATCGGTAAAATTCCACCACACCAATAAATCATTTTTATGAAGATTATTACCTGCCGCATTCACAATGTTTGAACTGCCCACCAATGGCGTAGTAAATTCTAAAGTAGTTGGCTTTTGGTATTGAACGCATAGGTTTTCTAATTGGGTAAAAGAAATGGTTTGATTCTCGATTTTTTTTAAATGATAAATTAATGATGAAAATGAAATTTTACAATTATTATAGCCAACTGCATTAAAATGTTTAACACCAAAATTATTTATAATTTTAAGTGCTTTTTCATAAAAAGCAATTACACTTTTCACTTCCGCAATTTCATCTTTATTGAATAGGGGAGCTCTATCAAATATCCAGTAGTCAATACCTTTTTGAATATCATTTTTACGATTATTAATGTCGTCAATGTCTGCCTTTTCTTTTGCTCTTTCTTTTTCTTCCCATTTTGGTAACTCAATTAACCAATTTTCTTTGTCAAAAGCCAAAACGCTTTCTAATCTTTTTTCTATAAATTCTGCTGTATCTTCTCCAAAAATAGAATACTGAGTTTTACTTAATTGATATACCTTTTTAACATCCAGTTTTTCTGAAAGTATACCCGTTATGAGATACGGCAAATTAATCCAATACGAATTAATGATGGAATGCGATTGGCCGAATGGAGCCCCTTTATTAACTAATATTTTAGATTCTAATCCAATGGTTTCGGTTTGCATGATATGAACCGCATCCGTTGTTTGTGTTAAGGGATAGAGATTTTCATAGGCTTCTTCATCTGTTGAAAATTCACAAACTATAACAGTTCCATCACCGGTAAATTCAATATTTTTCTCTCCATTAATAAGGCCAATAAGTTTTATTAGGTCGGTATTTTCAGTTTTTGTTTCAGCTTTGATTTCATTAATAATAACGCCATTCGCTTTTAACTCATCCAGTAGTTTTTTCAAGTACCTTGGTAATAAATCAATCTTATCGTAAACAAGAATGTTAATGTTCGTATTTGTTAAGGTGTCAATTTTTTCAAGCGCATTTATAAAGTCATCACTTATTCCTTTTATTGTAAAATGATTTTCAATTTCTTTAATAAAATTGATACGTTCGCCTTTTACATTATCATTGCTTAGTGCTCCATAAAGTGCAAGTTCATCTCTTACTAAAAGTAGTTTTTCTGCAAAGGCAAGTGGATTTTTACTATATGATTCAAAAAAAGGATGTTTTTTTGCAATTACGTTTTCTATGGCTGTACTATAAGCCGAAATTCTGATTTCATCTGAAATAGCTGTTCTATTCAATCCTAAATTTAATTTCAACCAATTTAAGAGCCCAATAGGGCCAAGCACTATGTCGGTGGTATTTATTTGTTCACCATAATTAAAATCGTAAGTCTGGTCAAAATAGTATCCAAAATGAATATTCATATGTATATAATTTGTTTTTTTATAAGTTATTTTGCTTTCACACAAACCGGCTCAAACAGCACAGGCTGTTTGCCCTGTCATGCTATCTTCATCAGTGTTTTCGCACTGTTCGTGCATGACTATTTCATTGTGTAAAATGTTAGATCGTTTGGTAAAGATTAAGGGTTTGAAGCTGAGCAAAGTAGTAAAATGTTTTTGATGCGCAAATTTTTATTTCGGATATATAAAAATAAATTTTTACTCATCCATTGTAACTGCAATAAACCAATAATGCTCTTCGCCTTTATCCCATAAATAATAACATCCAATTGAATTGTATTGTGGGTATAATAATACCTGCATAAAAATTGTACCATGCTTACTAAAAAATAAATTGAGGAGTGCTTCCTGGGCTGTGCTTCCATGCAACTGCCAATGTTTCATGCAACGGCAATTACTTTGTAAATTTTGGAGTAGAAATTTTTTGGTGTTTTGTTTCTTTTCACCATTGGCATACATTTGAATTGCTTGTGTAAGTAGGCTGTCTTCCAGCATGGGTTCCGTTTTCTTTAATGCATTTAAATATGATATTATTCCCTCTGCCAGTTGTGCTTTTCGCATTTGCTCTTTCAAGGTTTTTCTATTGCCGTATTCAAAATAAGTGGTATCGGTATAAAAGGAAAGAAGCGAAATGTATTGCTGTGGATTGTTCCTTAGCTTATTTATTTCTCTTATCATATCAAATTCCCGTGTTGTATAGGAATAGGATACTTGCGATACTGCAATAAGATTAAAGTTTAGCAGCAATAAAAATGTCAATACTATAATTTTCATTTATATAGTACGAATGAAGATGCCGGAAGTTGCATGCTCATTATGAATTTGGTGTTAAAAGTGCGCACTAAAGATTATATAAGTTAAGCAAAATGTAAATAAATATTTATCTTCTATGCCCTCACCCTGCCCCTCTCCCAAAGGAGAGGGTAAGTTTGGAATTTTTAATAATCTCTTAACTTATAAAAACTCTACTAATCATAAAAAGATAGCGTTTTGCAACTATGCTATAACTAAATCGTATTATATAGTATCACATATAACTTGCTAAGTATGATGCCATCATTTATGTTAATGCGATTATTTGTAAATAATCAAGGAACCGAAAAATACGATTCAACAAATCAATTGATTCAGGAGATTGTATTGTTGGAATACAAGCTTAAGCATCCAGAAGAGCAATCGTTCTACTTTCATCAGGCATTTGATTCACATAAAAAACGATTGGAATTATTAAAAATAAAATACAATATTATTAGAGAAAAAGTTAATTCATCGGATATAGATTATTTACTTGAATGTTTAAAGAAAGGTGAAAATAAAAAAGCGGAATTTTTAGCAAAAAATGAAAAAATAAATCTTTTAAATGATTTAAATAAGATGCTATTATCATTAATCAATGACAATATTGCACTCATTAAGGACTTTTTATACTGCAAAAATAAATATGGGTGGATGAAAAAGATTGAAGATATTTTGAATGATGAAGAATGCCTATCTGAAATTTTTAAGACTTATTAAATACATTCTTTTATGAAGAAGCTCATTTTATACATATTGGTGTTTATTGTTGTAAATGGTTACAGCCAAAAATACGATTCATTGTGTAATCCGGCTGTAATTGAATTTAGAGATACTATTCAGCATAAAACCAGCCTTACGGGAAAGTATTTTAATGATAGCATTATTACTTCATCCAAAGTAATGGATACTTTGTTTTTTTCTTTTATAAATCAGTACAGAGAATTTCACCAACTACATAAATTAAAATGGAGTGACGAAATGTATGCCATGGCAAGGCATCATTCCATTTATCAAATTAAAGCAAAGGTTATTTCAAATTATGAAACCACTGATCTCAAAGATTTCAATGAGCTGTTAGATTGCGAAGAACGGTTTTATAAATTTTTACCCTATAATAATGAAGACATTAATTATTTTATAAATGAAAATGTAGATGCAGGTTATTATTCATTTTATTTAGATTCATGCTCGGCTTTTTCTGAATTTGTTTTGAAAGTTTATGATAAGGATATTTTTAAGGAAAAGGCTGAAACCCTTGCCATGTTATATTGTATTTACAAGTGGGATCAGTCCACTTTGTATCGGGAAAATATGCTATCACCTGATGTGAATATGGGAGCGATAAGTTCCATTAACTACTATAGTACAATTTTGCAAAATGTTAAAAGTTGGCCCCCTGCTTTATTGTATAACTCCACCCTAACTTTTAACTCAGCAGGAGTTTTTCCACAAACCAGTTATTATAAAATTGAAAAATAGTATCTCTAGTGTAAGTTATCTAACAAGCTTAAGATATGGACAGCACTTATGCACCCACTTGCCAATCCTATGGATGACTCAGATCGAGGCAGCTATCATGAGCCATTGTTCTGTCATAATTAATTACGAATTTTCAATTAGGAATTAGGAATGGGAAACTCAAGTTCAAACTGCCAATCCAATTCTTGAAGCTGGGTTCTTAAATTATTCAAATTATTTATCAGCTCTTCAAAACTTGGCTTATTCTCTTCATAGATCATATCTTCCTTCATTTTGGAATAATCAGCTTTCCATTCATCCATTTTTTCTTCAATTGGAATCGGATTAAGTGTTTTGGGATTATGGATATTGTAATCCACATCACCTATTCTTGAAAACTTGTATCGGTGTGCTACAATGGTTTCATATAACTCTTTATCGCCTATTGCCTTTTCAGCAATTCCTGCTTCAGTAAGATGGTATATATCATACAAATGACGGCTTAATCTATTCACTCGCATTTTTTCAGCCTGACGATGAAATTCTTCGTGCAATAAGAATAGCTTCTCTAAAAAGGTGCGTTCTGGATTTACAGTAGGTACTTCAAATAAGGGTTCTGCAAAATCTCTATCAGAATAACTTTCATCTACCAACGAACCAAAATTTTGAACAGTAAATGGTTCCCGTAACGACCTGCAACTGATTTCTATTTGCACCCTTGGTAAAACATATTCAGTGGGTTGGGGGACAACATTTTGGTAATATATTTCAATAATCCTTGGATCTTGGTCACTTTCTCCACTATCAATTATTTTAAATGCAAGCTCATTAAAGCCTTTTACCCTGAACTCTTTCTGCAATTCTGCGAAGAAAGTTCCTGTGGTATAAACTCCTGCTTCCTTTCTTAGCTTGTTTATTTGAGTTCTTGAAATATTACCTTTGTAACCTTTAAAAAATTCCTTATCGATAGCCAAATCAATATCTTCTGAAAAGCGGTTTATCAGCTTCCATGCTTTACTCAGAGATGTACCACCTTTAAATACCAAATGTTTGGCTATATCCATCTGAAAGATAATGTGCAAGGTTCGGCTTACCCACCAGTCTTTTTCTACTGCAAATGGCGTCATCCCTTTATCGGTAGCTATTGCATTAAAAATAGCTTCTTTCTCTATCTTATCTATTGTATAAAAATCAAGTTTTGCCATCGTTCAATGCTTTTTTCATTATTTTTTGAACCCATACCGGTGCTAGGGAAATGTCATGTTTTAGGTCTTTTTCATCTTCCTTTCTCAGTAATTCAATAATCTTTTGCTCTTCATCTTCCCTTACTTTGCCGTTGCCAATTTCTTTTAATGCCTGTATAACCAATCGGCTAATTTTGCCCTTTGCCAACAGATTTTTAGGGGTGGTTTTTTTAAACTTTATTTTTCGTTTGCCCACTTTTATTTCGCGGGGTGAGCCATCCGTAAGCAACACAATATTAATTGGCACTTGTGTACTAAGCCCCAAAGCGTTTAAAGCATAGCTTCCTGTCGGAACAGTTCTTATTCTATCTCGCTTGGCAATGGCTTCTGCCACTTCTTCGGCTGTGGGTACAAGCTTTCCTATTAAACTGTTCTCTTTTGGACGTACATATATTCCCTGAGCCACTCTGCTAATCACCCCTTCTTTTTCTAACCTAAATAGGGATAGCCGTACTGCTTCTGACGAACCCAGTTCAATGAAATCAGCAGGAAGCAATAACTCTCCTTTAGGAAAGGCTTCTATACGCTGTAATATTTTGTCTTCTATACTCGTCATTTCTATTTTTGTAACAAATTTAGCAAATATTTGTTACAAAATAATTCCTAATTCATAATTGTTTTTACCAATCTGCATTTAAATATTTCTGTAATTGTGAATTTTTTCCTGCTAATTTCAATATATTATATAGTAGAATATCAATTAGATAAACTCAAAAGAAAATTAAACGTTTAGGTGCTGATAAAGGAGGATACTGGAAGATACTGAACAAAATTTTAAAAGAATATAAAGACTAAATTGAAACAAAACACAAGGATGTTTTAATTAATATTTTTCTTTAAAAAAATTAGCCCAAACCTGCTCAAGTTCATTTACCACTTCATGTTTAATTGGAACTCCTGATGCTCTTGGTGTCCATATTTGATTTGCAAGAGTGCCTTGTTGTAAAATATCCTGGCCTAAAATTTTTACTTTTTTAGGATTTAGTAAAATATCAAAATCAGTCATCACTCTATATGCAGTTTTAGTTGAATCATTCCAATGGGTGGCTTCAAATGGCAAGGATGATAGTTAGACCCTTCAATTCATTTTAAAACGCTGTTAAGAGGGAAAACCTGATGTAATTTACTTAACAAATAATACTAACTTTGTAGTTGATGGAAGATAATTTAAAATACTATTTAGATAATACAGCTGTTACCAAAGAAGCTATTGATAGTAGGCTAATGCACCCCATTACCAATTTGAGGTATCCTACACGTACGCTATATGAATCACTAAAAAAATATACGCATGATTTTTTTAAATCAGGGGTAGAGCCACGATTTGTTAGCTTGGTTGGTTTAAGAGGTGTTGGAAAAACCACTTTGCTTTGGCAAGCTGCAAATCATATTCATTTTAACCACTCAAAAAACATTTACTTTTTTAATGTAAATACATTAAAGAATTTAAATATTAGTTTGCATACGGCATTAGAAGAATTTCAAAAGCATATATTAAAGAAGCGTTTTATAGAATCTACCGAACCTATTGTGCTTTTATTTGATGAAGTACAGGAAGATGAAAACTGGGCAACTACCTTAAAGATTTTGTATGACGAAGCGCGTTGGGCATTTATTTTATGTTCAGGTTCTTCTGCATTGTTATTAAATAATACCGCAGATTTAGCCAGGAGAATGCATACTGAAAAAGTGCTTCCATTCTCTTTACCTGAATTTATAAGATCCAAAATTTACCTTGAAAAAGAAGGGCTCTTAATTGAACTTGAAAATAATTTTTCTGACACATTAAAAGACACACTTTTTTTTAGCAATACTGCCGAACTTGCAGTAGAAAAATTAAATTCTTATTTGGGTTTGATAAGTAAATATTTTGCTGCTATTGAAAATACCAACGGCAATGTTATTAAAAACTGGATTGAAGAATATATCTTATTTCAAAATATTCCGAAATACCTTCTTTATAATAACCAAACCGCCATCAATAACAGTTTTCTTGAACTGATTAAACGAATTATTTACGAAGATATTCCACAGCTAAAACCATCTTTTACCGATTACACAAAAATTGAAAAACTCATTTTACGATTGGCAGGTTCAGATGAAATTAATCCTGAAAAATTAGCAGGAATCATTGGCATAAAACAACAGGAAATAAATGAACTGATTGATATTTTAGCAAAAGCTGAATTGCTGAATGTATTATTGCCTTATGGTGGCTTAGACTCAAAAATTGCAAAAAACAAAAAAGCATTTTTTATGTCTCCTTCATTAAGAAGGGCTCTGCTTTCTACACTTTACGGACAAGAACTACCCGAACAATTTCGCTCTAAATTATTAGAAGATATTGTAGTTATGTATTTACGAAGAGTACTTGTTGAAGGCGTTATTTCATTTACATCAGGCAGCGATAATGTTAACCCCGATTTTGTAATTGAAACCCGTGATGCACCTATTCTCATTGAGGTGGGTACAGGCAAAACATCATCTAAGCAAATTAATGCAAGTAAAATTAAATGCCGTTACGGTATATTAATTTCTAATAACCTTACCGCTCCTGCCTTAAAAGATAATTGCATTCATTTACCATTGAGTTGGTTTTTGTTGCTTTAAGAATAGTTCAATTGAAGCCGTTTTTGAAACACAGAAAACAAAAAGAAATAATTTACCTTAACTTAATAAAATTAGCCCAAACCTGCTCAAGTTCATTTACCACCTCATGTTTAATTAGAACTCCTGATGCCCTTGGTGTCCATATTTGATTGGCAAGAATGCCATGTTGCAAAATATCCAGACCTAAAATTTTTTCCTTTTCCGGATTTAGCAAAGTATCAAAATCTATCATCACTCTCCATGCAGTTTTAGTTGGATCATTCCAATGAGGCAATTCAAATGGCAATTTTGATACTTTACCCGAAGCAAAAATTCCTTTCGGCTCATCACGGCCTAATTTACTAAAAATGCCCTGTCGCTGTCCCCAAGCGCAATCATTTTAATAGCGTTTTAATAATAATGCCAAATTTGTAAACAAACTGTTTCAAATTTAGGGTTTTAATTTATTGGCCGGTTTTACTTCAAAAAATATTTATAGCTTATGTTTTTTTGTTAGATTAGCTTTTAAATTTTAAAATACACGAAAGTAAAATAGTTTTAGGAATAAAATAAATATATGTAAACTTGTAATTGAGCCATTAACAATATATATATAAACTCTAATAAGCGTAAACTTTTTTTAGAACAATACATTAATCAAAACACGCAAATGTTTGAACAAACTTTTAAAAATATAGACGACATCCTTTACAAAGATTCAGGTGCTGACAGCGAACTGGATTACATCGGGCAGACAAGTTGGGTAATGTTCCTTCGGTATCTTGACGAGTTGGAACAGGACAAAGCAGACCAAGCAGCTTTGCAGGGCAAACCTTACGAACACATAATTGAAGAACAATTCCGTTGGAGTGTATGGGCAATGCCCAAAACTGCTGACGGAAAACTTGACCACCACAAAGCCGTGACGGGAAAAGATTTGGTTGACTTTGTTGACCTCAAACTATTCCCTTATTTATCAAACTTTAAACTAAAACACAGCGACAACCCGCAGACGATTGAATATAAGATTGGAGAAATTTTCAGTGAACTGAAAAACAAAATTCAAAGTGGTTACAACCTTCGTGAAATTTTGGATTATGCTGACGAACTTCCATTTCGCAGCACCAAAGACAAACACGAACTAAGCCATCTCTACGAAAGCAAAATTAAAAACATGGGTAATGCAGGACGCAATGGCGGACAGTATTACACTCCACGACCTTTGATTCGTGCAATGATTGAAGTGGTGAAACCGAAAATTGGAGATAGAATTTATGACGGTGCTTGTGGTAGTGGTGGTTTCTTATGCGAAGCGTTTGAGTATTTAACAAGAGACAGAGCAAAACTAAGCACCACCGATTTAAAAACATTACAGGAGAAAACTTTTTACGGCAAGGAGAAAAAAAATCTTGCTTACATCATTGGTGTGATGAACATGATATTGCACGGAATTGAAGCTCCAAACATTATACACACGAACACTCTTAGTGAAAGCATCCGTGACATACAGGAGAAAGACCGCTACAATATAATACTTGCAAATCCACCTTTTGGCGGAAAGGAAAGACCCGAAGTGCAACAAAACTTTGATATAAAAACAGGCGAAACCGCTTTTCTTTTTTTGCAGCACTTCATAAAAAATTTAAAAGCAGGTGGCACTGCCGCTATTGTAATTAAGAATACTTTTTTGAGCAATACAGATAATGCTGCTCTTAGTTTGAGAAAATATTTATTGGAGAGTTGCAATTTGTATTGCATACTTGATATGCCACAAGGAACTTTTTTAGGTGCAGGAGTTAAAACAGTTGTGTTGTTTTTTGCGAAAGGCGAACCGACAAAAAATATTTGGTTCTATCAAATGAATGCAGGAAGAAACATGGGAAAAGGAAATCCTTTGAATGATGCAGACATGAAAGAATTTGTTGCTCTGCAAAAATCAAATTCTGAAACAGAAAAAAGTTGGAACATAAACGCAGCTAATCTTAACGCCACAACTTTTGATTTGAGTGTAAAGAATCCAAACACACCCGAAGAAGCAGCATTGCGGACACCACAACAGATTTTAGATGAAATGGAAGCCCTTGATGCAGACACAAACCAAATCCTGTCAACCATTAAAGAACTGATATGAAAAAAAGTTGGGAAATAAAAAAGTTGGGAGATGTCTGCAATTTCGTAAGAGGACCTTTTGGTGGCAGCTTAAAAAAAGAATGTTTTGTTGAAGACGGTTTTGCAGTTTACGAACAGCAACATGCTATCAATAATCAATTTGATGAAATCCGTTATTTCATTGATGAAGCGAAGTTCAAAGAAATGAAACGATTTGAACTTCTTGCAGGTGATTTAATAATGAGTTGTTCAGGCACGATGGGAAAAGCTGCAATAGTTCCAAATGGAATAAAGAAAGGAGTAATCAATCAAGCGTTATTAAAACTAACTCCGAAATCTAATCTTAATATTCAATTTCTAAAATATTGGATGGATAGCGAAGATTTTAAAATAAGCATTTCAAAACATTCAAAAGGTGCAGCAATAAAGAATGTGGCTTCGGTTCAAATATTAAAATCAATCTCACTACCGATTCCAAATATTGAAGAACAAAATCATATCGTTTCTATATTAGACGAAGCATTAGTTTTAGCCGAGCAAGCAAAAGAAAATGTCCAATGCAACTTACAAAACGCAAAAGACCTTTTTCAGAGTGAGAAAAATCAAGTGTTTGAAAATTTAGCAAAGAGAGAAGGCAAAGTTCCAATCGCTTCAGTTTGCAATGAAATATTTGCTGGCGGTGATGCACCGAAAGGCAATTTCTCTGATGAAAAAACCGAAAAATATTCAATACCAATTTTTGCAAACGCTGTTGGAAGAAAAGGACTTTATGGTTTTACGGATGTAAGTAGAGTTACTGAACCATCAATAACAATTGCAGGAAGAGGAAGCGGAACTGGATATGCAGAAATAAGATACGAACCATTTTTCCCAATCGTGAGGTTAATAGTATTGACACCAAATATTGAGAAGATTACTTTAGAGTTTTTGAAATACGCAATTCAAAGTTTAGATATTTTGATTAGTGGTTCAGCCATTCCACAACTTACTATTCCAATGATAAAAGGATATTCTTTACCCCTTCCATCATTAAAAGAACAAGAGAAAATAGTTTACCAATTTGGCACACTTGCAGTCGAAACAAAAAACTTAGAAAATATTTATCAGCAAAAATTAAACGCACTTGAAGAATTAAAAAAATCAATTCTTCAAAAAGCATTTAGCGGAGAACTTACTAAACATTTACATGCCACAGTTTAAAGAATATAAGTTGCAGAATTTTGGAATAGAACCAATGTTGGAACTACGAGGTAGTTTACGAATTTTAAGAAATGAAATCGGGCTTCCACTTGTTTTTCTAATTGATGAAAACCATGACAACTCAAATAACTGCATTGACAAAAATATTGAAGATGCAAAAGAACTTATTGTAAATGCTGAGGTAGTATTAATAGGCGTTGAAAGTTTAGCAGGCGGGAAGGAATGGAGTATAGATGATGAAGATTATTGTAATAATGATTTCAATGGAAAATTTTATAAACTCCAAGAGAGCAATTGGAAAAACAACTGCACAAAATTCGCTGACGAACTAAGCATAAAACATAAAAGCAAAATATTCGGAGTTGAAAGTATGGGCATGATGGAGAAGATTGAAATTGATGCACTGGAAGGAAATCCATATTTTCAAAGAGATATTTCAACTCACCCTTTAAATAAAGTTCGTTCTAAACATTTTATCCAAACATTATTTGAACACTACAATTTATTGCAAACAGCAGGTGGAAATTTAATTCTGAATTGTGGAAGAAATCACAACACTGATATTGAGGAATGGATTGAAAGCGGAGAGATAGATGCAATTGCGGGCTATAGAGCAAATTATTTGAGATTAAATTCAATAGTAAATTAAATATGAACGAAGCAGAAACAGAACTCACATATATTGACCCTGCATTACAAGCCGCTGGCTGGGGAGTGGTTGAGGGCAGTCGCATTCGTAAACAATTTCCAATTTCAAAAGGAAGGTTAATTGGCAACGGACAACGCAGCACACCCGACAAAGCAGATTATGTTTTGCAATATCGCAACCGTAACCTTGCAGTAATTGAAGGCAAGAAAAGAAATTTGGATTATACCGAAGGTGTAACACAAGCAAAGGATTATGCAGGACGGTTGCAAGTGCGTTACACATACAGCACAAACGGTTTGAAGATTTACGGAATGGATATGAGTGAGGGAACTGAAGCAGATGTTTCAGTTTATCCTTCGCCTGATGAATTGTGGGCAATGACTTTTGGTGAGCAAGATAAATTGCAACCACAGAAAGCTGTTTTAAGAGATAAACTTTTATCCGTTCCGTTTGAAGACAGAGGCGGCACATGGCAGCCGAGATATTATCAAGAGAACGCAGTTACAAATGTGTTGCAAGCAGTTTCAGAAAATAAAAACAGAATTCTATTAACGCTTGCAACAGGCACAGGAAAAACTGCAATCGCTTTTCAAATTGCATGGAAACTTTTTCAGAGCCGTTGGAACATCAACAAAGATGGACAACGAAGCCCACGAATTTTATTTTTAGCTGATAGAAATATTTTAGCAGACCAAGCATATAATGCGTTCAGTACATTTGAAGAAGATGCGTTGGTTCGAATCAGTCCAAGCGACATAAAGAAGAAAGGCAAGGTACCGAAGAACGGAAGCATCTTCTTCACCATCTTCCAAACTTTTATGAGTGGTGCGAATGACACTCCATACTTTGGCGAATATCCAAAAGATTTTTTTGATTTTATAATTATTGATGAGTGTCATAGAGGCGGTGCAAAAGATGAAAGCAGATGGAGAGCCATCATGAATTATTTCAGCCCTGCATATCAGTTGGGATTAACAGCTACACCAAAACGAACCATCAATGTTGACACCTACAATTATTTTGGCGAACCCGTTTACATCTATTCATTGAAGGAAGGAATCAATGACGGTTTCTTAACGCCATTTAAATTGAAAGAAGTTTCAACCACAGGCGACAATTATGTTTACACAAGTGATGATACAGTTATTGAAGGTGAAATAGAAGAAGGAAAAGTTTACGGTCTTGAAGAACAGAACCGAGTAATTGAGTTGATGGATATTGAAGCATATCGTGTAAAAATATTCATGGATTCAATTGACCAGTCGCAAAAGACATTGGTGTTTTGTGCTTCACAACTTCATGCGTTGGCAATTCGCAATTTGATAAACCAACAAGCGAAAAGTAAAAACCCGAATTACTGTCATCGTGTTACAGCCGATGATGGAAAAAGAGGCGAACAACATTTGAGAGATTTTCAAGACAACGAAAAAAATATTCCAACCATACTTACTACTTCACAAAAGTTGAGCACAGGTGTAGATGCTCCCGAAGTGCGGAATATTATTTTGTTGCGACCTATCAGAACAATGATTGAGTTCAAACAAATTATTGGTAGAGGAACAAGATTGTTTGACGGTAAAGATTATTTTACGATTTATGATTTTGTAAATGCACATCATCATTTCCAAGATCCTGAATGGGATGGAGAGCCATTAGAACCCGAACCACCAACGCCAAGACCAGAACCACAATCATGTATAATTTGCGGCAAAGTTCCTTGTGTGTGTGTGAAATCAACACCTGAACCTTGTCCAGTTTGCGGAAAGTTTCCTTGTGAGTGTGATGCACAACAAAGGCGAATGATAAAAGTAAAATTGGGTGATGGAAAAATTCGTGATTTGCAGCACATGGTTAAAACTTCCTTTTACAGTCCTGATGGAACACCAATTTCAGCAGAAGAATTTTTGAAATCAATGTTCGGAGTGATTCCCGATTTGTTTAAAAGCGAAGATGAATTGAGAGCAATATGGAGCAAGCCCGACACACGAAAAAAATTGTTGCAAGAGTTACAAGAAAGAGGATTTGCAAAACAGCAATTACAAGAATTTCAAAAAGTATTGAACGCAGAAAATAGTGATTTGTATGATGTGTTAGCATATGTTGCTTTTCAGTCTTCAATTATTGCAAGAACAATAAGAGCTGAACGTGCAAAAATCTATCTTTATAATTATGATTCAAAACAGCAGGAATTTCTAAATTTTGTTTTGCAGCAGTATGTTAATTCAGGGGTAGAAGAATTAAACGAAGAAAAGTTAACTCCATTACTGGTTTTAAAATACAAAGCAATTCCTGATGCAAAGCAAGAATTGGGGGATATTAATACAATACGAAATATTTTTATTGGATTCCAATCGCATTTGTATGCTAGTAAAATTGCTGCTTAAAATAAGACAATTTGTGTTGGAAATTTGTAGAAATGGCAATTGAAGATGAGAGATACTAACTCTATTTATCTTCAATTGAATTAATAAATTCATATAAGGCATTTGAGTTTTCTAAAACTTCTGTAACTTTTTTAAATGAGTCATGGTCGATAAATAGAGACTTAGAAGGATGCATTACCGTATTTCTAACATTTGTAAAATTATGTTGAATTTTTCTTGAGATGTTTATTATTTTTCTATGTTTATCCGGTATTTTATCTATATTTTTTGTTATTATACTATTAAAAGAGTTTAAATAGAGATAATCATAAATTGAACCATGATTTCCTTTTTTATAAAGTTCATTATATCTTGCTAGTGAATTTTTAGAATCATCAGACGTATCTTTTTCTAGGCATAAAACTATTTCCTCTTCTGATATGTATTTCTTAAGAAATTCCGTCATATTTATTTCAAAAGAAGCAATTTCTTGATATAAGTAATTATAAACAGGCAAACTATTAAAATTAACCAATGATATAAGGCCGATAATATGATCGTCATGGCTTGTTAAAAAGAAATATCGTTTGTTAAGTGAGGATGAAAATTTTTTAATAAGGTCTCTAAAAGTTAACCTATAATAAATGGTATTCGCATCTTCAATTTTATATAAATTTAAGCTAGTATATTTATTCCACGTTCTTGTTGCAAAATATTCCTTGTATTCATTGTTTTCTTTTATTGGTAATACATCATATTTGTTCTCCGACATTATTACTTTTGCAGTTTCTTCGTCAGTTGAACTTTTAGCAAACTCCCAATCCCACCTACTTACACCAATTTGAGAAGCAAATAAATCAGGTTCTATTTTATATTTAAAAAACTTTTGTTCATACATACATTTAGGTCATTTTAGTAGTGCTAAGATAAATATTAGTGCTGTTTTATAAATAGATTTTTTTTTAATCTGTATAATAGTAGTAATTATTTATTTACTTTTCAAGCTAAAATTATGATATAATAGAATTTGAAAAACAATAACGCCACAAGAAGAAAAAAACTATTACTGATAAATTGCTAACACAGCATTTAAAAAAATTATACGATAATAGTATTACATCACGCGTTCACATAGGAGAAAAAATAAAACTCCGGGCAAAGGAAGTTCGTATTGGCCCAACTGAGTTGGGTAAAATGATTAATACTTCAAAACAAAATGTGTTTGGTATTTATAAACGCAAAACCGTAGATACCGAATTACTCAGCAATATTTCCAAAGCTCTTGATTTTGATTTTTTCTCTTATTACGCACCTCACTCAAACGTTTCAATAGTAAAAGAGCAGGCTGCTCATTACAAAACCAAATTTAATGCTGCTTTAACAAATCAAAACAAGAATTGCAAACGCAATTAGATATTTGTAAAAACGAGAACCAAAAACTGAAAGCCGCCTTTGCCGAAAAAGAAATTTCTTACCTGAAAAAAATTAATGAGTTGCTTGAAAAGAAGGGGAAATAATTTTATTCTCCTTAAAATACTTGTACTATAAGCTACCTAAATTGCTATCTGCATATTTTTCTCAATACCGCTACAAGTATATTCAGGGCAGTTCTAAAAATTATCATTTAAGTTCCCTTCTCCTTTGGGAGTACTTGTCCCGATTTTTCGGGAAGGTCAGGATGAGGGCATAAAAAATCAATTTTTAGAACTGCCCTTCAACAATAGAATATTGTAATAGTAAATTTTAACATAAAAGGAAGATTGAAAAAAATATTGCTGATAATCTTTATATTTATCTTAATTAGTGCCTGTCAATAATGTCGAGAAATTTAAAATACAATGGAACGCTGATGACACAGATTAGTATGATTTTCACAGATAAAATCATAATTTATCATAAAAAACCAGCGTCATCTGCGTTCTATTTTTAGACTCTATGGACAGACACTAATTATTAATAGTGTAGGTTTATCGATTAATATTCAAAGTTCAAAAAAGCGGGTAAATAATAAGTAAATAGGCTAAGTACAAAACATGTCAAATAAGAAATTACAAATACGCAACAGCACAGCTGAATTTTTAATTTTCACTTCGCAAGCAGATGAAAACACCATTGAAGTAATGGTTCAGGATGAAACTGTTTGGCTCACTCAAAAAATGATTGCCACACTTTTTGAGGTAGAAGTAAACACTATTAATTATCATCTCAAAGAAATATATAAGAGTAGCGAATTGCAGGAAATTGCAACTATTCGAAAATTTCGAATAGTTCAAACAGAAGGCAAAAGAGAGGTAAATCGTGATGTGGAGTTTTACAACTTAGATGTAATAATTTCAGTTGGTTACCGTGTCAATTCACAACGGGCAACACAGTTTAGGCAGTGGGCTACTTCGGTATTGAGAGATTTTGCCATGCGTGGTTATGTATTAGATAAAGAACGATTGAAAAATACAGGCAAGGTTACGCAAGCGATTGCTAAAGCATTTGCCGAAAGTGAATTTGAAAAATACCGTATTGTGCAAGACAAACTTTTTGAAAGCGATTTTGATAAAGCCATCAAGAAATTGGAAGTATCCAAAAAGCCAAAACAAAAAGGTGAATAATAGTAGTATCACAAGGTAATCTGAATTATTAATTTACTAAAAACCATGCTTTATGTAGATAAGTTAACATTTTTGTTTCCGGAAATGATTAATCATCCTGATCAGGCTTATCAAACAACCCAATAATTAAATTAAAATGCTTTGTAATATGGGCAAGCTAAAAATTTCAATAACAGGCAATGCATTTTTGCCAATATTTAAACCAACATCAGTATTTGTTGTTGATCTCTGTTTTATATTTAACAATGTACCCCAATCCTTAAATAAGGATGTAGTTGATAAAATGATTAAAGATATAAACCAAAATAAATTGGAGAGGAAAGGTATTATTGAATATGAAGGAGCAAAAATAGTATATACCAAAACTGCTTATGGAAATGGATTTTATTATGCAGATACAAGTTTACCAAAAAGAGGCAATGGTTTTATGGTATCAAATGGAATAATTGGCCTGCTAACATTAGATGATTTAAAAAATATTGATCCTAATTTTAATAACTGGGATATTGGGGTAATTATAGAAAATTTTGAAGGCGTGTTAAGTGCTGATGAAAATGGAAATGTATTTGGCTCTAATAACAAAAACAAAACCCTTGAAATATGGACGGAAGGATCACAAGAAAACAAACCGGAATATTTTGAAAATAATGATGAATTTTTGAATTAAAAAAGGGGGAAAGTGGTTTGTATTTGGTTGAGATTAGCTGTAATACCATTTATTACCTTTTGATTGCCTATTTTAACATTTTACGTATATTTGTGCTAACAAAAGGTAAAAATGGCTACTACTACAGGTATGATGACAAAAGAGCTTGCTTTCATCAAATGGCTTGATGAAAACGAGATGGATGTTTTTACATTGAAAGATATTAGAAAAAAAGCCGGTAAAGCATTTCAAAATATAGATTTTACCATTAATAGGCTTGCCCGGAAAGGTATCTTGGTAAAAATTGAAAACGCTAAATACTGCCGCCATAATTTCAGAAATGAATATGTTCTCGGAAACTACCTTGCAAACGATGGTATAATTGCATACTGGACAGCACTGAATAAGCACGGTTTAACAGAACAATTCCCTAATAGTATATTCGTGCAAACCGCTAAATATATTAGAGAGAAGCAAATTTTTGGCGTAAAATATAAATTTATCCATGTTCCTAAAAGAAAACTTAGCGGGTATGAAATTTATGGCAGCGGGAATCACCGGTACCGAATGAGCAATATTGAAAAAACTATTGTAGATTGTTTCGATCTGCCGCAATACTCAGGAGGATATGCAGAATTATTGCGGGCATTTAACTCCTCCAAGCTTGATGCAAAAAAAATGGTGAAATATTGTAAAGCCATTGATAATATAGCAGTAACAAAGCGTATGGCATTTCTTTCTGATCTGTTACAAAAGGAAAATATGAAGCCATTTATTGATTATGTGAAGGGTATAGTGAATAAAAAATATAATCTTTTTGACCCTGTTGGATTGGATGAGGGGGAGTTTGTAAAAGAGTGGACACTTCGCCTGAATATTAGCAAGGAAGATATTTTAGAAATATGTAATAAGGTTTATTGATGATTTCTCAGAGAGAAATAGAACGTATATCTGAAAAACTAAGGGTATCGAAAAATACCATTGATAAAGACTGGGTATTGGGTCACTTTATTGATGCTATTTACTCTGTTAAGGTGTTGAAAGAGTCTCTGATTTTCAAAGGTGGTACGTGCCTAAAAAAGTGTTACTTGCCCGATTACAGGTTTTCAGAGGATATTGATTTCACTTCAACAGATGAGAAATTTGTTCTTACTGAAGGATACTTAAAAAAAGTAATAGAGCTTGTAAAGAAACGGAGTGGAATTGCCAGCCATGTGGTTTCAATCCGGGAGTTGATTTATAAAAATCAGAAAACAGGATACGAGGCAATAATAAAATACTGGGGAGCTGACCATGCCAAAAATGTGGATCCCCCATCACCTGAAAGATGGCAAACATCTATTAAAATTGAAATCATCTTGTATGAGCTTATGTTATTTCCGGTTAAGAAAAATAAAGTTGTTCATCCATATTCGGATAAGCTCTCTGCTAATGCAACTAAAATTCCCTGTTATTCCATTGAAGAAGTAATGTCAGAAAAAATAAGAGCTTTGATGCAGCGTAAATATACTGCCCCAAGAGACTATTACGATATATGGCATCTAAGTAGAAATTATAAGCTAGACAATGATAAAATCGTAAAAGCGTTTCACGAAAAAGTGAAATATAAAAATCTTGAGTTTACAGGGATAGAGCAACTTATAAATCCCAGGCATGAAAAGATACTCAGGCATAATTGGCAGAATAGTCTTGGGCATCAGATTCCTAAAGAGAAGTTGGTGGATTATATTGTTGTTATTTCTGAAGTTGTAAAGTATTTCAAAGAATTATTTCAATAACTGGCTAGTAAAGACATGACACCAAATTTTAAAAGTAATAGGTAGTTGCCTATTTACTTGTTCCTATAATGCTTGTAATGTTTTTAGAGTAAATGCATACAATATCAATGTAAATAATGCTACTTTAACAAATCAACTGCAGGAATTGCAAACGCAATTAGATAGTTGCAAAAACGAGAATCAAAAACTGAAAGCCGCCTTTGCCGAAAAAGAAATTTCTTATCTGAAACGAATTAATGATCTGCTTGAAAAGAAGGGGAAATAATTCTGATTAAATAAAGAATTCTATTAATTACAATATGTGATTTTAGCGTGATATGAAAAAATTGATTAATAGATTATTCTACTTCACTCTCATCATCAGAAATACCATCCTCTACTTTCTCTAAAAATTCTATAAGGTAAAACATATCACCTGCTATTACCTTAAAATTAGAAGGAAGTATATCGCTATTTCGCGAGATATAATCATGGTAAATAAATGTTATAGATTTTCTTAAACTGCTTGGGGAGGCAAAGGTGAATAAACTTTCAATTTCTGATATTAATTTTTGCTGATTTACACTATCCATAATATTTAATTTAGAGTTTTGTACCTAATTATATACGATAACGTATACTATAAGTTGCAGCCTTTATATATGCAACTTTTAAAAACCTCATTCGTATTATACCAATACTAGTTAAATATTTTATTCATTTCTACAACCTCAACCCAAAATATTGATTAAAACACTACGTTTTTTATAAATTAAATCGAGGCATTTCTAAAAACTTATTCCTTGTATTTCCTTCTCCTTTGGGAGTACTTGTCCCGATTTTTCGGGAAGGTCAGGATGAGGGCTTAAAAAACAAGTTTTTAGAAATCTTCATAAAATAATGATCATGAAAAAATCTGTTAAATTCATTTTAATGGCATTTACCGCTTTATGTATATCCTCCGCAAATGGACAGTCATTAGGTAAAGCAAATTTTTATGTATCACCGGGCGCATTTATTGGCTATACATTTACAACCCATGGTATATGCTGTGGTGTAAGTTGCGATATGGGATTGTTTCAATATCCTATACAGGGTATGCCGGTTAATTATGGCATATCGGCTTCTAAATATTTAACCATGGTTAAATTTCGATTTGGTAACAAAAGGCATTGGCACAATACCATTAATCTCATGGCTGAATCAAATTATTTTGATTTAAAAATTGGTTATGGCAAAACATATTACCGTTGGGGTTATGGTAAAAGAAACAAATGCACTGTTGATGGTTTAAATATTGACTTGAGTACTACAACCAAAAACCTAGGCGCCCCATGGATAGGCATAAATACTTTTAGATATGTTGCGGCCAATTGGGCATGGTATAGCGACCCATACACGAGTATGTATATAAAGTATAAATATGATTTTGGGCAATCGGGGCTTAAAGATCCTTTACCGAAGCTTAAATAAATAATATAATTGGAACGCTGATAACGCAGATTGTTATGATGCCCACTAATAAAAATAAATTATTGTTTCCTTGCAACTTATTAATAGAATATTCGTAGAATATATTTAGTAAGTTTAGCATCTTAAAATTCAATTGAAAAATGGCTATAAAAATTATGCACACTGCCGATAATCATATTGGCATGAAATTTAGTAATAAAGAATACCCCCAAAAAGTAAAAGAAAAACTACTTGAAGAGCGATTAAATGCATTAAAGAGAATTGTTGACAATGCCAATGAAACACATTGTCATTTTTTAGTAATTGCAGGAGATTTATTCGATAGCGTAAATGTAAAGTCAGGAGATATTAAAGCAACTGTAAAAATCTTAAATTCTTTTGCAGGGGAGGCGGTATTGATAGTTCCTGGAAATCACGATTTTTTTGAATCATCATCAGGTACATTATGGGACAAATTTCATAAAGAGGCCGATGAGCAAAAACTATTTATTTTATCTGAATACGCACCACAAGAATTTAACATAAAAGACCAAAAGCTTGTATTTTTTCCGGCTTGTTGCAAAAGCAAACATTCAGAAGAAAATATGATTGGGTGGGTGGCAAAAGAAACTCTTGAACCGGAAGCAATAAATATTGGTATTGCACATGGAAATGTTGAAGGAATGGGCCTTGATGAGAGAGAGAAATATTTTAATATGAAACCTCAGGAATTAAAAGACAGCAAGCTTGATTTTTGGCTGCTCGGACATATACATGTGCCCTATCCTAAAACTTCGGTTTCTACCAATCCGGGTTATTTTATGCCGGCCACTCATACTCCCGATGGTTGGGATCGTAAACATGGAGGTTACTGTTGGTTAATTGAGGTTGATGAAAAAAAATCAATCAAAGCAGATTTGATAGAAACCGGAAGTATTAAATTTTTCGACCTGAAATGGCAACTCAATTCATTGGACGATTTTGAAAAATTAGTAATGGAATTAAATAGCCTTGATAAATTAAATTCAATGTTACGTATTGAGCTGAATGGAAGATTAAAAATGGAAGATTTAGCAAAAGCCAGAAATAAACTTCAGCAATTAAATGATGAATTTTTATTTTTTCAAAGCAACGACTTACTAAATGAATATATTGACCAGGCGTACATCAATGCATTATATCCAAATGATTCAATACCGCATCAATTACTTTCGTCATTAATTTCAGCTGATGATGATGGATTAGCACTTCAACTCGCAAATGAACTAATAGAAAAATCAAAATTATGATTATTAAAAAAATTATACTTCATCCTTTTGCCGGGATAAGGGAACGTGAAATTACTTTCACAGATGGACTCAATGTAATAGTTGGAAAAAATGAAGCCGGAAAAAGTACAATTGTCCGTGCCATTTTACTTGCTTTATTTATACCTACTATTCCATTAAAAGATAAAACTAAAAAAGAAATTGAGAATTTTTTGCCTATTGGAGGTGGTGATACAATAAATATCACAATGGAATTTGAGATTGATGAAAAAAAATATGTCCTAACTAAATCATGGGGAGGTACAAGTGTATCTAAACTTATAAAGCCTGATTCAAGTGTTACAACTAATCCTGTTACTGTACAAAAAGAACTTGAAAATCTAATTCGGTTAAATAGAGCTACTTGGGAGAATGTTTTATTTGCCAAACAAAATACTCTTTCAGCTACAATTGAAACTATAAAGAAGGAAAAGGAAAAAGATATTATCAATTCCTTTTCCGGAATTTTAAGAGGAGCTGTTCAGTTGCAAGGAGGAATTTCTGTTGAGGTATTAAAGCAGCTTTTGAAAAATAAATGTGATGATTATTACAACAACTGGAATGACATTCTTGCTTTACCCTTAAATGGGACTGGAATTGACATTCCACATAAAAACAAGGTTGGTTACATTCTCAAAAAATATTATGAAAAAGAAACTTCTCGCAGAAATTTAAAATTGAGTTTAGATTATGACGCTAAACTTGATGCCCTGGCTAAAAAAATTGAAGCGATTCAATTAAAACTTAGAACCCTACAAGGCTTTGTTGAAACCAATAAGCAATTAGTAGATGATGTACGCAAGCATAGTGAATTGACTTCTTTACTTAATACCATTAAATTAAAAACGGAGAAAATGCAAAAGGATCTTGCTCATTTTCCTATACTGGAAGCCAATACAAAAAACTATGCGCAAAAATTACTTGAATTAGATGAGGAATTGAAAAAAATAAATGATGAATTAAAAATTGCAGATAAAAAAGCTTCTATACAATCGAAAAAAGAAAAATTTGAAAATGCCTCAAAAATTCTAGCGCAAATTAAAGAGCAGCTTTTAAAGACCGAAAATTTAATAAAAGTAGACCCAACAGATTTGAATGAAGCCAAAGCCAATATTAAAATATTAAATGATACCCAAATAAAACTGGCAGCCCAGCAACTTAGTTTATCTATTATTGCTAAAAAACTGGTAAATGCCAAACTTACAAGGGGTATTGAAAATGAAGAAAGCCTTGAAATAAAACCCAATGAAAAATTTGAGTCGAATGTATCAGGGCGATTCATTTTGGAAACAGATAATTTTATTTTAAATGCTTCATCAGGAAATGAAGATGTTCAGGTTTTAATTGAAAAAATAAATACGGCTAACGATAAACTCAATACTATTTTTAAAAAATATGATGTAGAAAAAACATCTGATCTGGAAGCATTATTAGAAAAAGAAAAGCAAGCAAAATCAGACCTCCAGGTTCTGAATAAAAGTCTTGAAAGTGTATTGGGTAAAGATAAAATAGAGGATCTTTCGAAAGAAATAAAAGAGGTTGATCAATTGGCTGCATCAAGGGATGTTCAATTTCTAAGAAATGAAATTTCGATAAAAGATAAATTGTATGCCGAAACAAAAACTAAAAATGAGTCGGATGCAAAAGCATTGAGCGAATTATTGAACCTTTATACAAGTTATAAAAAACTTGATGATGATTTATTAGATGAAAGGGTGAAGCAGCGTGAAATTGAAAACAAAATAAAAGAATTAAAACCGCTTCCTGAAAATATAGCTTCTGCCGAAGGGTTTATTAAAGAATTTGAATTAAAAAGAGATGAACTTGATAAGGTAAAAATTGAATTCCATGGCTTGAGTACTGAAAGAACAGAATTATTAGCCAATGAACCTGAAAAGTCATCAGATGAGCTTAAGGCAGAAATAGCGGTTTATGAAAATGATTTTGAAAAATTAAAACGAGAGGGTAAAGCCTATTCATTAATTTTAGAAAAACTGGATGCAATACTTGAAGTAGGAAATGATGCAGTATTTAAACCCTATTATCAAAAAACACAAGAGTATTTTGAAAAACTAACCATTAGTAAATACAAAGAATTAATAATGGATACTATTGTTCCATCTGAAATTTCAAATGGCACACTAAAATTTACAACCGATTTGCTTTCGCAAGGCACTAACGATTCATTGGCATTGGCCCTCAGACTAAGTATGTCTGGTTATTATCTTAAAGATCAAAATGGTTTTATTGCAATGGACGATCCATTAACAGATATGGATCCTGAAAGGCAAAAAGCTGCTGCATCGCTTATCAGAGAATTTGCCAATGATAAACAGGTTCTTGTTTTTACTTGTCAGCCTGCACATGGTAGTTTATTAAGCAATAATTGTATCAATATCTAATTTTATACTATTACAATTCAACATGAGCCTTAAAAAACATTATTCTCCCTATAATATTACTAACGAAGGCGAGCAGGCATTGGATAAACTCATAACAGAATCATTGCTATATGATAAAGAAGAGGAATGGCATGTTTTTTATAATATGAGGATTGCTAAACATATCACTAAAAAAACAGGAGAGGGTGATTTCGTCTTCTTAAATAAGCGAGGTCTTATTGTAATGGAAGTAAAAGGTGGATTAATTGAATACAAAGAAAATACTTTTTATTATGCTGCAAATCAGTTTTTTAATTTGAGTAAACGTATGGATGAATCTCCATTTGTTCAAGCTGATGACAATGCCGCTTCGATAATTAAGCATTTAAAGGAAAAACAAATCAGAGATTGCGTGGTAAGCCATGCCGTTGCTTTTCCTCAATCTACCTTTAATTATGATGGAATAAGTTTTGATAATTTTTGGCACTTAGGAATTGAAGATACCTTTCGTAATTTTTTACTTGAGATTTTAGAAAAAGGTAAGCGAATAGCAAAATGGAAAGTAACAGATTTAAATAGTGTTCAGATAAATAATATCATTGATGAATTAAGTCCCAAAGTTATTCCCGACCAAAACCTCAGCCATTTATTACAATCGAGCGAAAAAGCAAAGAAGCGACTCAATTTGAATAAAATAATTTTGGATGGCTTAATAGAAAACAAACGAATTATTATACAAGGCCCTCCCGGTAGTGGCAAATCGAGTTATGCGCTCTCTCACATGATTCGCAAAACTTCTCAGGGAGAAAAGGGACTTTATTTATGCTGGAACGAACTTTTGGCTGCCCATATAAAAAATGAAGTGATGAATAAGGGCTTATTGAAAAACATGGAAGTATTTCCCTTGTATAAATTTGTTCAAAAATTATTAAAACAAGCAGGCCTGGATGAAAAGGAACTTAGCTACACCAATATTGATACAATTCCTGACTTTATTTTAAAAGCCATAGCCGAACTAAAAAGTAAAAATAGTTTAGCCCATTTCGATTTTATAGTGCTTGATGAAGCCCAAGATCTATTTGATAAAGGCGTTGATGTAGTATTAAACAACCTGCTTGCCGATGGAGAAAATGGTATGTCTATTGCGAGTTATCTCGTACTGTATGATATGGCACAAGCTTTTTCTCCCAATTATACAAAAACGCTAAGCCTTTTAAAACACCATGCAGCACACTATAAACTTTATGAAAATTACAGGGCTACCGGTGGCGAAGGTTTAAATGAGTTTATTGCTGAAATAGGTTCCGGCACTATTGACTTTACTAAAAAATTTGGGCATGATGTTGTTATTCAAAACCAGAAAAATGAAAATGAAATAATACCGGCAGTAAAAAAAATTATTGATAGCCATAAAAAGCATAAAAACTTGAATGAGCAATTGGCGGTTCTGTTTAGTTCTAATTTAATTGGCATAAAAAACAATGTAAAACGTCAATTGCAAACCGAAATAGAAAAGGATAATTATTTTGAATTACTAACCCCTTCAAAGTTGGGTACAAAAAATCATGGTTTTTGGTACACCAGTTCACTTAAATTTAAAGGACTCGAAAGAGATATTATTATTTTGGTTATCAAAGATATTTTAAATGAAAAATCAAATATCATGCTGCAACTCTTAATTGGCGCATCAAGGGCAAAGGTTAAGCTTTATGTGTTGGTGTGCTAGGGGGGAATTGCATAAATTGAATTATGCAGCTAGTCTATAATTTTCTTCTTCCCTCGCTAATTTTAGCTCACTTATAAGGATGCCAATTTTTTCACCTAATTCTCTATACCAGTACCCAGTTAAAATATCCCAATCATTATTAGATAAAAATATATCTTCTAAAAAATCTAATTCTTCAAGTTTTCCTTTTCTTAGTTCATTAATGCTTTCATTTAAATTTTTCCTAAATTCTTCAATCTCTATGAAATAAGTTGAATCATTACCAATCATAATTTCTCCATATAATCCTTCGGCTTCATCAAGAAGATCTAATAGCTTCTTAAATTTCTTACTATTTTCCATATGATTTATTTAAGTTTAAAGATTAAGAACATAAAAAGAAATCAAGCAGCTAGCCTATGAATTGGTAGTATCGGAATAAAATATATTTCCATTTCATCTTGTAATTCTCTTATTAAATGAAATATTTTTTCTCCTAATTTTTTTCCATCATTCCATGTAACCTTATTCCAATCATTATACGGTGAAAATATTTTTAAAACACTATTTAACTCATCTAGCTTTCCCCCTTTTAATTTATTTATTTTATTATTAAGAGCTAATAGAAATTCTGCAGTTTCTACAGTGCCCATATTGCCATTTGTATTTTTGGTTAACAAATGTTCGGCTTCATCAAGTAAATTTAACAGAGTATTAAATTTTTCACTATTATCACTACGATTTATATCTATGTGTGGCAAATATTTATTCTCATTTTCTTCTTTTTGTATTTCATTTATCAAGCAATATATTTCGGAGATATATCTTTGAGCTTCAGAATTAGTAAATTCATTCCAAATATCGTTTGAAAAAATTTCTAATAAATTATTTAATTCATCAAATTTGCCTATTTGCAAATTATTAATACTTTTATTCAAGTCTCTACAAAATATATCAACTTCCGGATTAGATAAATATAAATTATCTATGGTAATTGCATCAAAAAATGCTTCAGCTTCCCCAAGAAGATCTAATAGCTTATTAAATTTCTCACTATTTTCCATATGATTTATTTATAATTTAAACTTTTTGCTATCATAATTTTATTTCTACCTTATACGTTAAAAACGTAAAAAAGTTTCGATTTTAGAAAAATAGTTTTGGCTAAATTTTAATATTTTAAAATTTATATGATTATACCATCTGACTTTCCAATAAACCGTCAATCAGAATATGGAGAAAAAGAAGTGTTTGATGCACTAAAAAAACTTTCTGATGATTTTATCGTATTTTATCATATCCCAATTAATCTTCGATCAAAAAATGGAGGAACGAAAGAGAAGGAATTTGATTTTTTAGTTGCAGACTTACGTGGAGGAAGATTTAATGCCTTATTAATAATTGAAGCTAAAGGTGGAAGTTTTAAGTATAATGCCAGAACCCAGGATTGGCTTCAAGGAAAAGAAAAGCAAAATGATCTGATTAATGAGATTACAGCTAAAACTCACGGGCTTGCTAACCACTTTAATAATTTATTGGCTCCTGTTCCAGTTGGTTGGTGCTTGTGGTTTTCTACCGCACAAGACACAAATAATGATTGGTATCCTCCTGCACTGCAAAGCCACCAGGTAATTGATTATACAGGTAGAATAGCCCCTGTTGAACACATAATAAGAGCAATAGACGGTTTGTGTATGAGTTTGCCCGGGAGACTTGGAACTGATATTGAAGTCTTTGAAAAACTAAAAAGGACATTGTTGAGAGGAGCCTTTTTTTTTGAAACCTTGCGGTCGCGATTCGACTTAGATGAACAAAAATATTTGGCGCTTACGGATGAACAGATAAACAATTATAAAAGCCTATTAGATAATAAGCACATTCTTACTAAAGGCTGCGCTGGTTCCGGCAAAACTTTAATTATACAGAAACTCTCACTTGAACTCGCTGAAAAAGGAGAGCGTGTTTTGCTGCTTTGTTTTAATAGAATGCTTGCTAATTTATTGCAACAAACTCTACAGAAATATACACAAACCATTACGGCAAATACCTTTCATGCTTTTGCTGAAGAACAAATACTTAAAATGGATAGCGCTTGGTGGCATGATGAATTGAAGTCATTTTCTCAACAAAATAATAAAGGTGATTTTTTTGAACATGTAGTTGGACTCAAATTTTTAACATCCATAGAATCATTGAAAGCAAGCTTTGATACGTTAATTATAGATGAGGCTCAGGATATGAAACAGAATTGGATAAAAACTTTATATGAGTTGGTAAAACCGGAAGGACGTATAAGTATATTTCTTGATGAACAACAGGATATTTTTCAGCGGTTTACCTGCATACCTGAAGAATCTAAATTTGCAAAACAACGTCTTACTAAAAATTGTCGTAACACAAAAAAAATAAATGAGTTTATAGTAACGAAAACAGGTCTGTCTATTGAAAGTAAAGAAGGAGTACCGGAAGGCATGAAAGTAAAAGAATTAACCTATAACTCATTTAAAAATCTTGGTGAAATACTTAAGGAAACTATTACCGAATTTATAGGCAAAGGAAACTTACAGGCTTATGAAATTATTATCCTTATTAATGGTGCAAATGATGAACTTTATAGGCTTAATGAACTTAGCGGAAGTGGAATTCAGTTTATTGAATTGAAATCAACAAACGAGCTTGTGAATGACCATATTTATTATACCACAATAAGCCGCTTTAAAGGTATGGAATCCCCTGTTTTGTTTCTTATCGATCCTGATGAACCTAAAGATGCTAAATCAAAAGCTAGATTCTATGCGCAAACTTCTAGAGCAAAAAATATTCTATATATTTTAAGGAAAAAAACTATTTAATTGTATTGTATATCGTTTAATTTATTAATACTCTTTTCAAAAAGACAAGGATAATGCTGCAACTCTTAATTGGCGTATCAAGGGCAAAAGTAAAGCTTTATGTGTTGGTGTATCAGTAATGAAAATAATGCCTATTTATAACCTGCAAGCATTTTTATAAATTCAATTTAGTAAAGACGGAAGGATTAATTGATAATAAATTTCCATTCCAAGTGATGGATTTAATTTCCCATTTTTAATAATATTAATACCGGCAACTATGCATTCAGATACGTTTACTCCTTCTAGTTTTTCAAATGGCCCTTTACAAATAAATTCTGTTTTTATAGCAGGAACGAGTAAAATGGCGGTTTTACATTTAAAATATAAATTATAAACAAACATTTGTTTTAAATCGGCTGAATTGAGGATATTTTTTTCCAATTTCCATTTTGTATCTAAAACAAGTTTATCGGAATTATCATTTGTCCAAATAAGCATATCTGCAATAATTTTTCTATTCGTATTATCATTTATTTTATTTTCTATTTTCCAAAAATCAGTTGAATTTTTTGATTCAAAAGTAATTTCTTTAACTTTTACAAGTTGTCTTTTCACATATTCTTGCCATAAGTTATTCATATCAAACATAAATGCGATGACATCTTCTTTTCCCTTAGTAAGCATAGGTTGATATTGTAATAAAATCAATTTTGCTATTGAAATTGCATTTTTATAACGTATAGACATCCTATCATAAATTAATTTATCAAATGTATTTTTGTCTATATATATATTATTTTGATACGGGTAATCAAGGAGTAAACCATTTATTATTGAAATTGATTTAGAATTTATGCCAATTTCTTGGATAGCCATAAGCGCCATATAAATTATTTGATTGTATATATTGTTGGTATCATAAACATTGTGAGAGACATAAAAATATTGCTTGTTAATATAATTTTTCTTCAAATGTTTTGTGAGAAGCAATTTCCCTTTTAGGCTTTTACAATTTTCTTCTACGGTATGATATTTTTTAATTAAACCTTGTCGCTTTAAACCCTTTACTTCATTTAAAAAGGGTTCAACATATAAATCAAAAAACGATTTTTTTTCAGATTTTAATTTTGCGAAGTTGAGCGTATTAATTTTAATCTTTGAACATTCGCGTAGCATATCAACTAATACGTCACGCCAAAGTTTACTTTCACCTTCTAAAACGTTATCAATTTTTGGTAGAACTTCAATTTGCAAATTACCTACTTTTAAAACTCCTACATAATTTTTAAAAATTACTTTGTTATATGCAACATCATAAAAATTATGCTTAATTCGTTTTTTATAATTGTCTAATATTTTTAGATGTTCGTTTTCTAATTTAATTATACCATATTCATAAATTGTTTTTACCTTCATTTTTCGGCTATTTTATTAAAAGACGTAATAATTTCCATTTCTTGAATATTTGTTAAATCTTTAAAATCATATTTATCTTCAAGTTCTTCTGAATTCAACTTATATAATTGGCTAGGAAAGAGAATGTTTTTTTTGTCTTTTATTGTAATAAAGCCACAATTGCCAAGTACTTTATTAATATTACTATAATCAGAATAAAAGTACTCCTTTAATAAGGGCATAATTTTGTATTGAAATGCCTCTATAACATCATATATAGTTTTACAATACATTAAGTACTCATGTCCAATTTGATGGTCTTTATCTTTAAGCAATTTTATCCGTTTGTTGATTGCTTCAAAAATATCTCTTAGTTCTAAATTTGAATCTTCATATGAAATTGTTTTTGGTATTTGCTTTAAATCTGCTGTAATTTCTTCAAAATGGAATCTTCTTCTTAAAGCGGTATCCAATGCCTCAACGCTTCTATCGGCAGTATTCATGGTTGCTATTATGTATAAATTAGGCGGTACTACAAACCTTTCATCCGGTTTAACTGAATAAGGCAACTTTACCTCTAGGGCTTCATCTTCACCTAATCTTTTATTTTTTTCTATTAATGTAATTAGTTCGCCAAAAATTTGAGTTATGTTGCCTCTGTTTATCTCATCAATTATGAGAACATGTTTTTCAAATTTTTTATCCTCCCAGTTTTTTTTTGCTTTTTCTGAAAATTTATTAAATATACCAGGTTGTACTTTGTATTTTATTTCAGTGCTAGTTCTTTCTTTAGCATTTACAGAATTGGAACTGTTATTACCCTCAATATTAACATCAACTTCAGGCTTAATCCCTACAATTTCAGGCTTAATGCCAACAATAAATTCTTCGTATGAATATGATTGATGAAAAGTTATAAACTCAATTTGACCTTCTTTTCTAAATTCATCAAATAATATTTTTATTTGTTCTCTTTGTCCTCCGTTACTTTTTGCTTCGCCCCATTTTTTATAATCAATAATTTTTACGGCACGTTCAATTGCAGTATAGGTTTTTCCGGTACCCGGTGGTCCATATAAAATTAAGTTTAATGGTTCATCAGATTCTTCCCACGATATCTCAACATCAATACTAATTTTTTCAGTTTGAATTTGATTAGCGTTTTTTACTGCGTTAATAAACTTCATCTTGATACTTTTGTCGCCACCTTTAACTGAAAATGCGATGCGACCATTGTCACCTAAGGATGCTTCATAAGTTATGTTATTATATTTCAATTTAATTTCTTTAACTCTATTAGGTATTTTGGGTTTACCTTTTTCATTTCGAATATTTCCACCCAATGCGGCATTAGCCACTTGACCCTGAGTCCAATCCAACCAAACTTTAGTAATTTCCAAGTTATAATTTTCACTTTTCATTTTAGGCTATATTTTAAATAAGTGTTATTTTGTTTATCCATTCAATTTCTATTTCATTTTTAATTTCATAGAAATATTCATCTTCACTATCATTATCTTTAATGCTGTCTTGTTTTTTTTCTCTTTCAATAAAGTCATCTCCTAATACTAAGGCAATTTTACCATAATCAGAATAAAAATATTCCTTTAATAAGGGAATGATTTTGTATTGAAATGCTTCTATTACATCATTTTCTATTTTGCAGTTCATTAAATATTCATGACCAATTTGATGATCTTTGTCTTTTAGTATTTCTAAACGATGATTTATGGTTTCAAATATTTTTCTTATTTCAATTTTTGGCATACCTTCTATCGGAATTATTTCTGGTATTAAAGTTGATATTGGGCTTATTTCTTCAAAATAAAATCTTCGTCTAAGAGCTGTATCTAATGCTTCAACACTTTTATCGGCAGTGTTCATGGTTGCTATTATGTATAAATTAGGTGGAATACAAAAGGCTTCGCTTGAATATGGTAAAGTTAGTTCTAAAACCTCATCTTCACCCAATCTCTTGTTTTTTTCAATTAATGTAATTAACTCTCCAAATATTTGAGAAACATTTCCTCTGTTTATTTCATCAATTATAAGAACATAATTATTGTCTAAATCTTTTTTTGCTTTTTCTGCTAATTCTTTAAAAACACCAAAATGAATTTTATACTTTATTTGATTTGAATCTGCATCCGTTTTAGTTGAAGAAATTATCGGTTTAATACCTTCAATAAATTCTTCGTAAGAATACGATTGGTGAAAAGTTATAAATTCAATTCGACCATCTTTCCTAAGTTCATCAAAACTTGTTTTGATTATTTCTCGAGCTTTCTTTGGATATTCAGTCCTTACATTATCTGCCTTTCTCCATTCTTTATAATCTATAACTTCTACCGCCCGTTCAATAGCAGTATATGTTTTCCCGGTTCCAGGTGGCCCAAATAAGATAAGGTTGAGTGGGTGAACTTTCCAAGATAAAGTTATGTCAATATATACATCCCCCTCCGCATTCTTTTCAGAACCTTCTAAAATTTGTCTAATTCTAATTTCCCCATCATTTAAAACATCTATGAGATATTGTAAATTCCCTTTAGTAGTTGATCTTGGAACATAAGTACAATTTTTTAGCGTTTTGTCACCAATTGTTAAATCAATCAATTTTATACTTTTATCAATCTGCTCGCCTATTATTCGTGCTAAAAAAAGTTGAGTAATCTTGTTGGCTTCATCAAGGAAGTGTTTGGGAATTCGAAATTGTGGTAACTTAAGTTTTTTAATCATAGTATTCTAATATCAGAAAAGAGAGATTTGTAGTACTTTACATCTTATAAACAATGTTAAATATTAAAGATATAAAACACAACATATTAGTTATAAATAATTATTGGTGGATACAATTATTTGCATTTAAAAAGCCTAACATATTTTAATATGAAATGAATACTGCATAAGGAGGCAATAACTTTGCAATTAAACTAATTTCTATTTTTTTCTCTGGATTTTTTTTAATTGCTTTTATCGCACAAGCTTTATCAACTCTATTTCCAATATAGTCACCTAAAATCCATCCTGTACTTGGACCAACTCCTATTTCATATAAATTTAAATCCAAATCAAATTTGCATAATTCTATTTTATCACAAACAACTGCATGTTTAGAACCAAGAACTTGTATTCCTTTAGGCATTTCCTTCCAATTCTCCTTGTCAATAGAGTATTTTTGTGAAGTTCTTGGCTCTCCATTATTGCCAGAATTAGTTTTACTCATAACTAAATAAATATTCTCAGTTGCATTTTGAGCCCTTTTTGCAAAAGGCTGAATTTGATTTATAGGGTGACATAGGCTGCCTCCATATCCCCAAAAAACTCTTCCTGCATTCTGAAATTCATTATTTTTTCTTTCGAGTATTGATTCAACAGGTTCTCCTGTGTGAACGCCATATTTCATGTAAACGATATAATTCAAATGATCCATAGCTTTATATTTTAAATTGTTTGGAATATGGTCGTACGAAAAAAATAGAAAAAGTTGTATTTATTAGTTTAAAATACATTCTTAAACAAGCAATGTTCAAATAGCCTCCCTGCAATTTGATATTTTCTGTCTGCGTATACTTAACTGTTAGCTGTGGTTTAAATCTTTCATTAATAAATTAACAAAGTTTCTCAATTCCATTTTATCATTGGATAATCTGCACCAAATCTCTTCACAGAAATAATCATCGTTTTTTTCTACAATGTATAGTTTGCCATTTGGTAAAATTTCAAATTTCCCTTCTTCAAGAATTTTAACAGTTCCATTTTCATGATCAAATGTACCTGGTAAAAATGAGGTATTATCATATAGGGTGTTGTAATCATATTCCTTTCGCTCCTCTTCCGTTCTTTCGGTAATACCAATATGGTAACATGCGTTATTTTGCTCAATAAAAAATAATATTTCCATTTCGGGCATAACAATTTCATACTTTTTATCAAAAATGGTAAACGAAGAATCTGTTGCTGCTTCATTGTCTTTGCGATTTGTTAAAATCCATAACCCTAAGAGTTCATCTTTGTTCATAAATTACAATTTAAACCATCTATTTAGTGTCTGTCAATAATGTGGCAAAATTCAAAATACAACAGAACGCTGATGACACAGATTAGTATGATTTTCACTGATAAAATCATGACTTATCATAAAAATCAGCGTCATCTGCGTTCTATTTTTAGACTCTATGGACAGATTCTATTTATTTGTACGAGAAAAAATTAAAAAAGTTTCCGGCTTGGCAGAAGTTTTCCTTAAAATCAATTTTGATGAGCCGTTAAATTGTTTTCTCAATATGCTTAAATTCTTTCGGATATAGTGTAATTATTAACCTCCTGGCAATTTGATATTTTCTGTATAATGCAACATCAGGTTTAATTTCGCCTATTTTTAATAACAAAAATTGCTTGCAAACAAATTGATATAACGTTAAGAATAATGAATCAACTTGAATTTTCATATCATACGTTGAATAATAAAAAATAATATTCCTTTTGCCATCATCTTTTCTACCATATTCTTTTAAAAGCGATTTTATCAATTCAATTTTTTCCTTATCTAAGTCTTCATATTTTCTATTTTTTTGCTTATTACATACGATATTTTCAGAACTACCTTTAATTTTATTTTTCACACCACTTGTATTATCGCCTTCCTGATTTGAATTAGCATTTCTGCCGGCAGTCATTAGTAAATTAGGTTCAATTATGCTAACGGTTTTGTTAAATTCATCATATGTAATTGCTGCATCATACTTTATTGCGTCATAAAAAACATAACATGCAAGAAATCTTTTTAATAAATGTTCTTCAATTTCAAAAAATCTTATTAAATCTTCTTTTGTTACTAAACTTAATAATTGATTTAATTCCTCTTCTGTTTTTATTTTTTGGTTATTCATATGTAGATAATTTGTTTTTAAAAGGTCATCCCGATTCATCGTGACGCCATTCAATGTTCATCAATGTTTGTGCACTGTTGGTGCATGGCTATTTCATAAGTTTCTGTTTTTAATTTATAATAGCATTGCACTTGCTTTTACTTTAAGTATCTGCTTAGCCCTATGTATGTATGATCTCACTGTGTTGAGTTTTTCATGTAATGTTTCAGAAATTTCATTATAACTCATTTCATTCATGTAATACATAAGGAGCGCTCGCTTCGATTTATTGCAGCTAATATATTTTTCAATTGCTTTTCTCAGCCTTAACTTTTTTTGATTAAGCTCCAATGTTTCCTCACAATTATTTGCCGTATCTTTTACCTGAATCATTTCAATATCTTCATTTTTTCCTCTAAATAAAGATTGCGTTGAACTATTGTGCTTTCCTCTGGTATAATCAATTATTTGATGTTGGGTAATGGTATATATCCAAGATGAAAAAGCTCCCGATTTTCCGTCATATTGATTTATTCTGGCATAAACTTTCATAAATACGTCCATCATTAAATCATACGATAAGTCACTATTGCCAAGGCTTAACTTAATCTTTGTAAATACCCCATGATTATATTTCTTATATAATTTTCCCCAGGCATTCATATCGCCTTTCTTTAATTCATTAACTGTTAATAAATCTTCTTTGCAAGAGCTATTCATCATGTTTGTTTCCATAGTTTTTGAGTTGGTTTATATATAAAACGGATTCGTTGAGAAGAAAAGTGAAATTTCTTTAATAGTTACATAATCAGATGTTTAATTATTTGATATTTTAAAATTATTTCAATTCTTATCATAAATAAGAAAATTTGACCTACCTAAAACCTTAATTAATAATGATGAAAATATTACCGGGGTAAAATTTTATTGCCTTTTGTAGAGATTAAGTGGGATGAGAAATTTTTTCATATTCCAATTTATCGGGAAACTAAAATTTGTCAAGTGCTCAAGACCTTTATTTCATAAATATTTTTACTACGACTTAGTTTGGCGTACACGATTCATAATTTTGGAGCCAATTGCTTTCAGCATATCAATTCAAATTTATTAACATGTTAAAAAAGTTAGGTGATTAAATTTTTTCTTGCAGTTAATTGCTTATACTTTTCAAAAAGCATTCAAGAATAACAACATCCTATTTTTTTCCTGTATTAATCTCTAACAAATCATATAAAATGACTTCAATTGTAGAAAAAATAAAATCAGTAATCAGTAATGAAAATGATGCTGATAACGAAATAATAAACAAGCTCTATAATTTGATTATTGAGTATGAATTTCATAATAATATTTCAAAAGAGCCAAAGCCTATTTTAGATGTATTCAAAGAAAATATTAAATCGAAAAAACACGATGAAAACTCTATAAAAACAGGATTTAAAGATATTGACCAACAAATTGGCGGGCTTAGTTTAGGTGAATTTGTTGTAATAGGCGGAAGACCGGCAATTGGAAAAACTTTATTTCAGGTTAATTTGGCCATTAATATTTCGAAAACGATACCTGTCCTCTTTTTTAGTTTTGATTTATCAGAACACCTTCTCACAAGTAGAATTATTGCTGCTATTGCAACTACGCCTGCTTCTATACTTGTTAAAGACACTTTACAATTGGAAGCGGTAGAACATAAACTGAAAGACCATAAGATTTTTATTAATGATAATTGCAATCATGCTTTTTTAACTTTTAAAAAGCAGTGCAAAACTTATATTGAGCAATATGGAGTAAAAATTATTTTTATTGATTATTTACAAATGATAAGTTCAAATAAATTCAGAAATAATAGAGAGCAAGAAGTTAGCCATATATGCAGAGAATTAAAGAATATAGCAAAAGATTATAATGTTTGTGTAATTGCTACAAGCCAATTAAGCCGTGCAGTTGAAACAAGGGGAGGAGATAAACGACCTCAATTATCCGATTTGCGTGAAAGTGGAGCAATAGAACAAGATGCAGATAAAATATTTTTTATTTATAGGCCTGATTATTATGGTTTAGAACAAGATTGTGAAGGAAATAATACCCATCATTTAGTTGAAATAGATATTGCCAAAAATAAGAATGGGCCATTAGCTTCTATAAAGCTAAAAAGAGATGGGTTTTTTACACACGTTTATGATTTTGATGGCTATTATAATGAGTTTTCAATTTCCTCAAATCGCTTAAATGAAATAGAAACATCCAATTAAAATATATTGAGCCCTTGTACTAAAATTATGAGTCATATTTAAGACTTTGAGGTTGTGTTCCTGCAACCCATGAAAGAATGGAAGCGTTCTGTATTTATTTCGTTCCTCATAAATACCATATAAAATTAGATAATTAACAAGGGCTCAATTTTTACCTTTTTTATTCAATCCAATGATTTCTATTGCTAAAAAAGAAAAGAAAATTATCTGGGAATTCTATAATGGAAAATTTATAGAAGCCCCATCTGCCTTGGCTCAATTACAAAGGCATGAATTAAATGCGTTGGTTTTACTTTCAATTCAAACACCAATTGATTTATGTAATTTTTTAAGGATGGGTTTTAAAAGTATGGAGCAATTGATCAATTCACCTTCCTATAAATATTTTAAGATTAAGAAAAAGAAAGGAGGAGAAAGAGAAATACATGCTCCCAATCAATCATTGAAATTGGTTCAAAAGCATTTGAATTATTATTTACAAGCATATTATTTATGCATTAAACCAAAAGAAGTGCATGGCTTTACAATCAATTCTTATCATGAAGGTAAGAGTTGTAATATTGTTGAGAATGCGAAAGCGCATGTTGGCAAGGCGCACATCTTAAATATCGACCTTCAAGATTTTTTTCCAAGTATTTCAGCCAAACGAGTAAAAGAAGTTTTTACTTCTCCACTATTTGAGTACAATGAACAAATTGCTAATGCCCTTACTTTGCTTTTAACTTACCAAGGGAAACTACCAATTGGAGCCCCTTCTTCACCGGTAATATCCAATTTTATCTGTTTCAAGTTGGATAATGATTTAAGCAATTTTTGTGAAACGCATTCCTTCGCCTATTCAAGATATGCCGATGATTTGACTTTTTCATCAAATAGCCTTATTTCAAATGAGCAATTGCAAGCTATAATTAAACTCATTCAAAAAAATAACTTTACTATAAACAAAAAGAAATTACGATTTTCCTGCAATAATAAAAGGCAAACTGTTACAGGGCTTACAGTTAATGAAAAAGTAAATGTTAATCGAGTGCTCTTAAAAAAAATCAGAGCCATGCTTCATGATCTCAATAAGAATGGAATTGAAATGGCAAGTAAGAAGCACTTTCATATTTCAGGCTCAATTACCCCTGAATTACAAACAAAGTTTATAAACAGGCTTGGAGGCTATATCAATTTTGTAGGTCAGGTTAAGGGGAGGGAAGATGAGGTATTTAAAGGTTTACAATCTAAGCTTGATAAAAGATCCTAATTCATCATTTAGCGAATATGTAAACGTCTTTAAAATATTACATATTCAACTTCCCTTTTAAAATCGTATCCAGCAAATCAATTTTTGTAGCAACAAGTTGTTCTGTAACCCTTGCATAATGCTGAGTTTGCTTAATGTTAGTGTGACCAAGTAGTTGACTTACTACTTCTATTGGAACCCCATTACTTAATGCAATTGTAGTAGCGAATGTATGTCTTCCAACCATCCAGTACAACCTCTTTTTAATTTTACAATGTTCAGCAATAACTTTTAAATAATGGTTAAACTTTTGGTTGCTTATGGGTAGAAATATTAGATTTGGATTTTTTTTATTGGGATAGTGCAAATATTTTTCTACAATATTTGAAGCGGGTTTTATTAGCTTAAATTGCAGAGGAACAGAAGTTTTTTGTCTTTTAGATTTTATCCAGTAACCTTCATCTTTTTTAAAAACTTGATTTATGCTCAATTGCCTTATGTCAATAGGAGATAAGCCACTGAAAACAGTAAAAAGAAAAATATCCCTTACTTTATTTAAAGCTTCGCTATCAAAATGTTGGTTCATTAATATTTGGATTTCATTTTCTGTTAAAACAGTAGAAGTAACTTCATGAAAGCGGTTAAGTTTAAAGGTTTTAAAGGGATCATCATTTATTAATTTATGATTGACACAATATTTGGCAACTGATTTTAAAGCTTGAAGGTATTTAATGGTTGTATTATTATCGCAGTAATTTCTCATATAGGTTTGAAAGCCATCCATAAATTCATAATGAAGTTCGTTAAAACCTACATCGCTTTTTTTGTATTTATCAAAAATGTAGTTTTCAACATGTTTATATAGGGTTCTGTATTTTGTGAGAGTTCCTTTTGATCGAAGATTTACATTTACTTTCTTAGCATATTCATCAAGATATTTTTGAAAAATCACAAGGAACTGAACAACCTTACCCCCATTTTCTGTAATTTCAGATTTTACCTCCTGAACAGTAACATTTTTGTTTACTCGTTCAAGTTGGTAATATTTTTCATCCAAGTTAAATCGGATTGCATCAAGTCTTTTTCTGATAAGCTTATCCTCGTTATTTTTTAAAATAATATTAAAATGTTTGCTATCTCTCCATCTTTCTTCCCAAACATAGATTTGAGTTGAAAATGATACCATCTTACCATTAAGTCTGAGTTTGGCATAGATAGGGATTCTTCCATTTTGGATTTTACTTTTTTTTGATTTTTTCAGATAGAAACACACTTTGATTGATTCCATAAATAGTATAGATTAAATGGTTTGGGTGACCAAGTATTTTACTAGGTCAACTAAATTATTTTATTAAATACCAATGTGTTATGTTGAAAAAATGAGCGCTTTTAATGCTCTATAGTACTCCTTGAAATAAAGGGGCACCTAATAGGGTACCCAAGAGTGCCTAAAGTTTGAAGAATTTTGAGTATTCCCCATAGCTCTGAACCAGAAATTTGCTTGATTTTAAAGGACTTTGAATAATATTGAGGGAAAGGTGGCGGAGAAAGAGGGATTCGAACCCCCGGAGGTATTACCCTCAACAGTTTTCAAGACTGCCGCAATAGACCGCTCTGCCATTTCTCCGGGGACAAAAGTAAAAAAAGAATTTTAATTATAATGCCTTAGCTTATTTATTTACTGTAAATAATTAAATTTTCTTGCGAGTTGGGCTTAAAACAAATACCAATAAATCAAATATTCGGTTAAATTTGTTGAAAATATGTTTACTGGATGAAAATTTACCGCTCATTAGAAGATATTCCTCATATTACTCATCCTGTTGTAACTACAGGTACATTTGATGGTGTTCATCTTGGCCATCAAAAAGTATTGAATAGAATCTCAGAGATAGCAAAACGAAATAAAGGGGAAACGTTATTGCTTACTTTTTACCCACATCCCAGAATGGTATTGCAACCAACCGATAATGATCTTAAATTATTAAGTACGCAAGAAGAAAAAATTGAACTTTTACGAAAAACCGGTTTGGATCATTTGGTTGTGATTCCTTTTACTAAAACTTTTTCAAGACTATCGGCATTAGAATATGTAAGAGATATTTTAGTAAATAAATTGGGTTTGAAAACCTTAGTAATTGGCTATAATCATCATTTTGGTCGTAATCGCGAAGGCTCATTTGAGCAATTACAAGAATTTGCGCCCATCTATAATTTTGAGATAGAGGAGATTCCTGCACAAGAAATAGACAATTTAGAGATAAGTTCTACTAAAATTAGAAATGCACTCATGGAAGGCAATGTAAAAATTGCAGCTAATTATTTGGGTAGAAATTACGAACTAGGTGGTACTGTAGTTAAAGGCAAACAATTGGGTAGATCTATTGGATTTCCTACTGCTAATATTGAAATTGGAGACAGGTATAAACTAATTCCTAAAAATGGGGTTTATGCAGTAAAAGTAATGATCGATAATAAGTCATTTGCCGGAATGTTAAATATTGGTTTTAGACCTACATTTAATAATGACAATAAATTAAGTATTGAAGTACATATATTTAATTTGAATGAAGATATCTATCATAAAACAATTTCCGTATCTTTTGTAGATAGGATTAGAGATGAGAAAAAATTTAGTGGAGCTGAGGAGTTAAAAAAACAGTTAGAAGAAGATAAAAAAGTAGTTCAAGGCTTAAAGTTTGAAAGTTCAAAATCGGAGTAGAAATTTATTTGTTGCAAAATGAAACATGTACTAGTATTTATTGTTGGCTTTTTTACAATAGTAAATGTCTATGGGCAAATAGATACCAATTATGTTTATACTGATTTAAAGGAGGCTCTTGAGCATCCCAATAATGTTTATAAATTAAAACTGAAAAAGAAAAAACTAAAAGAATTTCCAAAAGAAATTTTCCAATTTAAAAACCTTAAAGAATTAGATTTAAGCAATAATAAAATTGTAGAAATACCGACTGATATCCAACAGCTCACTAATCTTGAATCTCTTGATTTATCTCGTAATAAAATAAAAGTAATACCTACCGAAATTGGAAAGCTAAGAAAACTTACCTATTTAAATATCAATCAAAATGAACTGACTAGTATTCCAACTGAAATTGGCAATTTAACTAAGCTAGAAATATTAGATCTTTGGAGTAATAACATCGCTACATTTCCAGATGAATTAAAAAAACTAATTAATTTAAAAGTGCTTGATTTGCGTGTAATTCTTATTACAGATGAAGATCAAGAACGCATTACCAATCTGCTTCCCAATACAAAAATATTTTTCTCTCCTTCTTGCCATTGTGGTACCTAAGCACTAAATAAATAAAAAACCTCCTTTGATAAATAGAATTGCCTTTACAAATAATGATGGTATTATCGTGTTTATATTTTATATACCTTTGCAAAGAACTTCAAAACTAGGTATAGTTAAAATTTATATGTAATTAAGTAAAGTTTTATACCCCCCCAAATAAGGCAAGTTCGTCTAATTTATTTATGTGATAACTTATTAGTAACGAAGTAGAGATTTCGAATTATGTTAAAACATATCCTAAATTCCGCTATAGGTATTTTTGCGCTTTAATTGGCCAACTCAAAATGGAATTACAAATATCAATGGTCAACAAATGCATCCCAAAAATGCAAAAGTTGAAAGAACTAATTACAACACTCAATTTGATTTAAGTAACTATTCAAAAGGAATTTACTTTTTAAGAATCATTGGAGAAAATAATGAAGCAATTAATAAGATAATTGTAAAAGAATAAAAACATAAGGAACAGAGATTTTTAATAATCGATTTTATAGTAAAATAAATTTAAATACATTTTTATGAAAAATAATTCAAAACAATTAAAACAATATTCTGAAATGGCAATTGCAATATTAGGTTCTACACAAATTGCAAATGCAGGTGTTGTGTATACTAATGTTGATCCGGATTCTGTTTGGGTTGCTAATTATTTAGGCCAAAATATTATAGATTCTTGCATGTTTCCAATAGATTTTAATAATGATAATATTACAGATGCTGAAATAAAGGGATCATATTGGTATTCTTCATATACTAGCAATATAGCATTTACTTTAAAACTAGATAATCCTAAGAATAAAGTTGTATCACAAAACACTTTAGTTTCAAAGCTAAACCAGAATAGTAGCATTAATAGTAATCTATCTTGGAATAAAACATACGGTCAGTCTGCTTATTTGTATAATGGCTTTTTTGGAGAATTTACAACCGATATAAAAGGGGAATGGATAAAAGCCAATAAAAAATTTATTGCGATAAAGTTTGAAAACAACGGAAACTACTATTTTGGTTGGATAAGAGTAACTACTAGCAAATCTCCTTGGGAAATTAAAATTCATGACTATGCCTATAATGATGTTCCTAATACTCCAATAATTGCAGGAGATACAAGTTCAATTACTACAAATATTAAAAATGTAAATGAAAAAGTTTTAAATGTTTCTGCCTACAGTTTTGGCAATAAAGTTTGTATAAACTTTATTCAAGACTTTACAGATGGCAATATCTCCATTGTAAATGTAATGGGTCAAGAAATTTATAAAGCAAAGCTTACTAATAAACACAATCAAATACCTATTAATGCGAATGCAGGAGAATATTTTATAAATATTCAAACTAATGAGGGGAGTTTTAATAAGAAAGTTTTTATAGGTGATTAGATATATGATCATTTAAAACCTATAATTATTTTTTTATACTTAGAGCCTGTTTAAATTTTATAGTTTTATTTTACTGTCATGGCTAAAGCCCCTTTTTACATCTCATTTTACAACCCCAGACTTAAGTCTGGGGTTAAAAATCAATCAAAGATACGGGCTTTAGCCCTAAAAAAAGGATATAATCATTTTTTCAAATAAATTTTAAACAGGCTCTTAGATATTTTTTCATCTCAATATCTCGAAACATAATCATTAAATAAATAAAAACTTCCATTTAATAAATGAGAATGCTATTATACATAATACCTCTACTATTCTGATAGTAGTTTATATACCTTTGTGGAAAAAATAAAAGTAAAAGCAATGAAAAAACATTCATTTTTTTTGGCATTAATAGTTTTAGTTTTTACAAATGTTGTTGAAGGCTATTCTCAAACTAAAAAAGAGAAAAAATTAAATTTGAATGGGCAATGTTCATCAAACAATAAAGAATTGTTGTTTTTTGAAAAAGCACAAACATATGATAATAGTTTAAAAAAAATGGAAACTAATATAAAGATGAAAACTGCTTCAAATTCTAACATACTGGATAGTATTTATGATTGGGAGCTAGATTCAAGCAATAATTGGAGTTTTCACAGTAAAACAATTTATACCTACGATTTGAATAAAAATAAAACTAGCGAGGTACATAAATTATGGAATGGAAGTTTTTGGCGAGGTGATTATAAATATATTTATACTTATGATTCAGATAACAATTTAACTGTATTTGTAGATACAGAGTGGGATAAAAATCAAAAAAAATGGATTAATTATTCGCAGGATCTTTATACATATGATTCATATAGTAAATTAAAAAATCATATTAACCAAATGTGGATTGGTGGAGTGTGGGTTAATTTTTTTAAAGAGCTTTATTCATATGATTCAAATAATAATTTAATAAACCTAGTAACAAACTTTTGGGATGGCAGTATATGGTATGATGCAATTCAAGTTATTTATACCTATGATTCAAATAATAATTTAATAAATACAGGTAATCAAAACTGGAATGGAAACAATTGGGAAAATACATTTCAAATTTTAAAAGCATATGATTCAAACAATAATTTATTGAGCTATGCTGCTCAATCCTGGAATGGAAATAGTTGGACTGATATACATAAATTTATTTATACTTATGATTCGAATAATAATCAAATAAGCTATGATTATCAATATTGGAATGATATTGGTAGCTGTTGGATTGATGATTTTTATTATTTGTATACTTATGATTCAAATAATAATCAAACTAGCAGTATTTATTATAAGACATGGTATATTAATATTTGGAGTCTTGTAAGTCAAGATATGTATACTTATGATTCAAATAATAATCAAACAATAATTGAACACCAAGATTGGAATGGAAACAATTGGGATAATGCATATAAGATTTGTAGAACATATAATTCTAATAATCAAATCCTAATTACTCAATCGAAAATTTGGTCTGATATGAGTAGTAGTTGGGTAAATACCGATTCTATGTTTTATTATTATTCTGAAAGTTTAACTACAATGGCTAAAGACATTGCAAAATTTATAATTAAGGTAGATGTTTATCCTA
>JAHEXY010000006.1 GCA_023251875.1 Bacteroidota bacterium | reverse complement strand
GACCTCTTTTCATTCCATTGGGTTAGGATATTCCTTGTGGAGTTGCTCTCCAGCAGAGCTCCACTATGCTTCGCCTAACAATGTAAAGTTAAAGAAAAGCACAGTTCATTTTACAATCCCGCTCTGATTAAAATATCGTAGGAAGATTTTCTATATTCTTCTGCAAAAATTTCATCTACAAAAATTTTAAGTTCCTCATCGGTAACCATAATCTCATTGTCAAGTTTTTTTCTTTCTTCTTTTCTTTTTGCTTTAGTATTTTCTCCATCCATTTAATTTCTAACAGTACCTTCTTTAATTGCAGTATAATCTATTTGTGATTTTTGTGGCCATGCCATAAGGCTATTACCCTTTTCATCTGCAGGATAAAGCCAAAGTTGCCGTTTAAGTTTTTTCTTTATTTTTCTGGGTAATCTAAATTTTTGCATGGTATTGGGTTGGCAAGCACTAATTTTTTATAATCTCAATTAATTCAGCAACTACTTCTTGAATTTTGGTATTCTTTAAAGTAGCAGCTTTATAAAGGATAATATTTTTGTCTGCTGTAAATAGGCGATTTGGCCTTACATAACTTTCCTTTACTAATTGACCACTTGAAAATTCAGAATCTTTTATAAGTATTGAATGCTTGTCTTTATTCGCCTGGCTGGTTATTTGACATAAAATAACATCATCTCCTTTTAAATCTGCAATTACCATTGCAGGCCTTTTCTTACTCGATGATAAATCTTAAAATGGAAACGGAACAATAACAATATCGCCTTTTATAAATTTTCCCATGCCTTATCTTCTTCAGGTTTTAACCAATCTTTAGATAACACATCTTGGCTGGCAAATGCAGTTTCAATTATTTCAACCTGTTTTTTATAGGTAGTTTTAAATTTAACATATTGCATGTAATTGTATATTTCGACAAGCAAATTATCCGGAAGTTTTTTTAATTCATCCAATAATTTTTTACGCTCTAATCTTATTGTTGCCATATTAAAATATTTGGTTCTATACCAAAGATAAGGTCTTTTAAAATAGATTAAATGTTTTATTGTAGGATTACAAGTTCAATATTATTGGATAGAGATTAGCTTGCACACAATGCCTCACACAAATCTCAGCCAACCTAGGGGCTAGTACTGAATTACAAGTTCATCTGTGTTACAAGCGGCATTGCAAATAACCGCTTAACGGTACTTCGCATTAACTTTCTGCTGAAATGAAACATATTCTGCCGAGACAGGGTTACAATGATATTGTATCTTTTGTATTTGAACCTAATGGACAATAAATATAAACTGTACTATCGAATGCAATCGGATTAGAAATACCATAATTAATGCGAACTGAGTCGCAGGCTTTCACAGTAAAAGTAAATGTTGTATCACTTTTAATACTTTGCACGGGATAGTAATACTCTGAATAGGCAGAATAATAGGCGTTAGCTGTGGAAAATTCATTCATATAATCTTCTAACTCAAATTCGCCATCTAAAATCCCTTGAAAAGTAAGCGTTAGTATAGTGTTTCTTGAAAGTATAAGATTAGTATCTAATTCACTTTCATATTGAAGAATGGCTTTTGTCGAGTCATCTATATATTCATTTTCATTTATACTTGGATCAATTATACATAAAGGCAAAACATACATAAAATAGTCAGAACAGGTAAATCTTAAATCGTAATCCTTATTATAATTAGTATTGGAATAAGCTTTTTTTGCACGAAAAGAAATTTCATAATATCCATTTTTATCGCTAAATGCACATATAGATGGAATACTGTCGTCTACCTCCCCTGCTTTAAATAAAACAATTTTCACATTTTCTATAGGCTGCCAACTACATTTATCAATTAGATAACCAGATATTTTCACATTATCTTTGCCCCTCTCTTCGTACTTTTTACAGGAAACAAAGGAAAAAAACAGTGTTATAATTAATATTTGAAGTAAATACTTTTTCATGTTTAATAGAGATTATATTATTCAACTCTGCCACAATTCCTTCAAACTCTTTCCTCTTCTGGTGGTATTCTTCAATACTTAAATCGTACACCACAGAATTACGTTTGTTATGATATGAGTAAATTAATTCTAAGGCCAAGACCTTGTTCAAAAATTCTATATAATGTAGAAAGTTGTATATCGCAATGCCCATTTTCTAACCTTGAAATATAACTTTTTTTAGTTCCTACTTTTTGCGCTAGCTCTGATTGTGTAATATCGGCTTCTTTACGTGCTTCTTTAAGCATTTCGCTTATTACAAAATATTGGGCTTTTTCTTCAAATTTATCTCGCTTTGGTGTACCAATTATTCCGTATTTTATATCAAGAAGTTCATCAAAACTTCTAGCAGCTTTTATACTATCTTTCTTTTTCATTGAGATGAAAATTATTTTAATTGTTTTTTAATGGGATGCTGGCGATTATCAAAAAAATTTAAGAGTATAATCTTATTTCCCTTTCGCTTGTAGAAAATGGTTATTTGTTTTACAATTACAAAACCACGAATATTTTTTTCTTTATTTTCAAGTGAGCCTATACCTGGAAACTCAACAAGTATATCTAAAAACTCATATACCTTTTTAACAAATGCAGTAGTAACTTTTTCTCCCCATTCGGATTCTAGATAAGCACAAATTCTATCGAATTTTTTATCGGCCCGTTTTGACCAAAATAATGTTAAAGCCATTTTTTATGTTTTGCAGCCATTTTAGAATGAGGTATTAAATTATCAGCATCTTCCGACTCTAAATCTGATAATAATAATTCATCTAATTCTTCTTTTGATAGCCGATTCCATAAATCACCGTTTGTAGCATTATGATGCTTTGAAATTAATTCATAAAACTTTGATAACACAACTTCATTATTTATACTATCAATTAATTGATGAAAATTAGTTCTCAGATTAAGGCTTGCCATAAAAATAAATTTACTTAAAGATACAAAAGAAGCCGATTGGCATGAATTGATTTTGAAATTATTTTATTATCAGGATTACAAATCCTATTTTATTGGATCGAGATTAGCTTGCACACAATACGTCACACAAATCTCGACCAGACGGATTTATTAATAAGCTACGCTGAACAGAGCACTATTTACAATATTCTTTTATCATTTCGTAAGCTTTCTCATATCCTAACTCTCCAGCTTTATTCAAATCCAAACAACAACTATCTTTTTGCTCTAATTGATATTTTGCAAGTCCCCTTTCAAAATAAACATCTGCATTCTTAGGATTTAGCTCAATAGTCTTGCTGAAATCTTCAATAGCTCCTCGATAGTTCAGAAGATCATATTTTGCAAATCCTCTACTATAATATGCTTCTGCATTCTTAGGATTTAGCTCTATAGTTTTACTGAAATCTTCAATAGCCCCTTGATTGTCCAGAAGATTATGTTTTGCCCATCCTCTACTATAATATGCTTCTGCATTCTTAGGATTTAGCTCTATAGTTTTACTGAAATCCTCAATAGCTCCTTGGTAGTCTAGCAGTTGATCTTTTGTAAGTCCTCTTGAATAAAAAGCTCCTGAATCTTTGGGATTAATCTCTATTGCTTTATTTAAGTCCGCCATAGTGCCTTGGTAGTCTTGTAAATCATATTTAGAAAGAGCTCTATTATAATAGCCATCTTCATCTGTAGGAATAAGCTCTATTGCATTATTATAGTCTTTAATAGCTCCTTGGTAGTCTAGTAGTTCATCTTTTGCAAGTCCTCTCTCATTATAAGCTTCTGCATATTTTGGATTAATTTCAATGGCCTTATTGAAGTCTTCTATAGCACTTTTATAGTCTTGTAGATGTTTTTTAGCAAGTCCTCTATTACAATATATTTGTGCATTGTTAGGAATAAGCTCTATTGCGTTATTATAGTCTTTAATAGCTCCTTGGTAGTCTAGTAGTTCAGCTTTTGCAAGCCCTCTCTCATTATAAGCCTCTGCATATTTTGGATTAATTTCAATAGCCTTATTGAAGTCAGCTAAAGCTCCTTTATAATCTTTTTGATCATATTTCAAACCTCCACTGACATAATAATTTTCAGATGTTTGACAACAGAAATTTATGATTAAAAAGAAAATAAGGAATAGAAATGGTATTTTTTTCATTAAGAAAAAAGTTTTAAAATAGTTAAATAGTAGGACTCCCCGTTAATCGTTAGTACCTCCAATTTAGCAAAAAAGTTATTAGAACGGTTAATCGTAGCATCTTGCTACGATTGTATACTTAGACCTCCGGCCGCATCATAATTTTATTAATAATTTTAAGATTTATATCCGGCAAGATGCCTAAAATAAAAGATCGTAGCGAGACGCTACGACCAACATATAATGATACTATTTTCTTAGAATTATTCCCCTGCCGCTATTCCTTTAAACTCTTTTTTCTTCTGGTGGTATTCTTCAATACTTAAATCATACACCACAGAATTGGGTTTGTTTTTTACATAACGTTTCTACCCCCTCATTTTTTTAGGGTCTTGTCGACTATCAAAAATATCCGTTATGTATATTGTATAACCTACTATACGATAAACAATTTTATAATGAGATTCGATTACTCTTCGATGATCAAGTCCTAAATGTTCAAGATATTCTTCTCGTCTGCCGGATGAAGGATTTTTAACAAGCTTATCAGCTCTATCTAATATATTGTTCCGAATAGTTTCCAAGGTTTTAATGCTTACCTGTGCAGCAATAAATTCCAAAGATTCTTCCAAGCCTTGTAATGCCTCTTCAGTATAAACTAATTTCATTTCTTAATTAGCTTATCTGTTTTTCTAATAACTTCTGCTCTGCTTAATACCCTTCCCGATTTTATATCTTCTTCTGACTTTATTGCCCTGCGAGTAAGTTTTTCTCGTAAAACAGTATCAAGAGTAGTTTTCTTTAGCAAAGCCTTAATGGCTTTTAATATGCTTAAATCTCTTTCTTGTTCTATAAGTTCTTTTAATTCTATTTTAATTGCTATTGTACTCATAATTTTTAGTTTTTCGAATTTAATAATTTTATAAGTGAATTTAGTTTTGGCCTCTCTTTTTTTTTAATAAATCCTTTGCCTCATCAACAGCCAAGCAACAGATATTGCTATATGATTCTTCTCCTTGTTTATTTAGCTTGTATGCATTAATAAAGTTATAGTATGCAACAATTGCATTGGGATGTGTTTTTGCTCTGATTAAAATATCGTAGGAAGATTCTCTATATTCTTCTGCAAAAATTTCAGCTACAAAAATTGTAAGTTCTTCGTCAGTAACTATAATTTCTTTATCAAGTTTTTTTCTTTCTTCTTTTCTTTTTGCTTTAGTATTTCTACCATCCATTAAATTTCTAACAAGACCTTGTTTAATAGCAGTATAATCTGCTTGCAATTCTCTTGGCCATGCCATAAGGCTATGGCCTTTTTCATCTGCTGGATAGAGCCAAAGTTTTCCTTTCAGTTTTTTCTTTATTTTTCGGGGTAATCTAAATTTTTGCATGGTATTATCTTACTAAACCCAAGGACAAATACTGTTTTATTAGTGATTGGTAAGGGATATTAAGTTCATTAGCTTTTTCTTTTAAGCGTGTTAATAAAAATTCTGGAAGGCGAATTGAAATAGAACGTGATGTTGGTTTTAAATCAGGAAAGGATACCTCCTTAAAATCATCTTTTGAATAATACTCAGTTATATCTATGTTTTTCCAAAATTCTTTTTCCTTTTCATTGGATTTAAACTCAGGAATCTTAAGTTTTTTTTTCATAATAAATCTCTCCTTTCTTTTTTATTTAAATCTCTTGCCGAAATAACTCTTATTTTATTTTTCCTTATTGTAAAAACTAAAAATAAATAGCGATTATTTTTAGTTTTGCCAATTAAAATAAATCTTTCTTCATCCTTAGAATGAAAAGTATCTTTTAGGATTTTCTTTTCTGAATCAAAAAACACTTCTTCACATTCCGTTTCATTTACTTTATGTTTTTCAAAATTCTTTGTTTTATTTCCTTTATCCCATTCAAATCCGACAATATTTTTAAATGAAAACATGTATATACTGGCTTATACATTCAAAATTAATAAATTATTTTAAAAATTCAAAAGAAGGAAAGTGCTTTTCATGCTTAAAGGTATGCTGAATTACAACGCGAAGCCCTCTTGGATACCTTTACGAAACAAATAATATATCCAAAAATTCAGCTATGTTTCAAGCGGCATTACAAATGCCGCTTAACGGCACTTCGCATATTCTTTACAGCTAAATTGAAACATATTCAGCCGAGCTGAGGGATTAAGATATGAGCGAGACACTACGATTAACGGGGAACGTTTTCTTTCAGAAACTATTTTGATTTGCCAAAATTAATCAGGCTAACACCTATACCCAATAATATTAAGGAAATAACTATACCAATCAGACCATGTATTGAAAAAAATTGAACAAAAAAACCAATTATGGAACCTAAAATCGGAATATAAGAAGTCCACAAGGGTGGCTCTGGAATGGTAAAACCAAATACATCTTTTGTGATAGATCCATCTGAAATAGCCAAGAAAGAATGAACTAACAAAAAAACAATAGCAATACCTATAAATATATTACCTGTAAATTGAATAACCTTTTTCATAATTATAACTTTTAAATATAAGCAAAATTGAAACCAAGAGACATTATATGTAAAAACGCCAGGTTCTATTTTAAAAACTCTTACCGTATTTAGCTTTTTACGCTCTAAATCCATTTGAAAAATATTTATTGTTTAATGATTTACTCCGCCACCATTCCCCAGTTCATCGTAGCCTATCACAAATTTAGCAAAAAGTTAATCAGAACGCGTTAATCGTAGCGTCCCGCTACGATTGTAAACTTAGGCCTCCGGCCGCATTTATGATTTTGGTTAAAAAAATAAAATTTAATTCGGCAAGATGCCTAAAATAAAAGGTCGTAGCGAGACGCTACGACCAACAACTTTAATAATATTTACTTCTAATTTTACTCCGCCACCATTCCCTCAAATTCCTTCTTCTTCTGGTGGTATTCTTCAATACTTAAATCATACACCACAGAATTGCGTTTGTTTTTATCCAATAGATATATTTAATTGGCGGCCTAAACCACTTTCAATAATTTTAAATAAAGTAGTTAGCATAATATCACTACGGCCATTTTCAATTCTTGAAATATAGCTTTTTTTGGTTCCGGATTTTTCTGCCAGTTCATCTTGTGTTAAATCAGCACCTAGACGAGCTTCTTTAACCATTTCACCAATAATAAAAGATTTGGAATTTCTTTCAAATTCATCGCGTTTTGGAGTTCCTATTTTACCATAACGTTTTTCAAGATGCTCTTCAAAAGTTGTGATATTTTTTTTCTTTCTCATTGTTTTCCCAGTTTACGTTTTTCTTCAAAATATTCCTTTTTAATTCGCTCTGCCCTTTCTATTTCCTTTTTAGGAGTTTTATCAGTTTTTTTCTGAAATCCGTTAATAATAACGATAAGTTTTCCTTGATCGAAAAAAGAAAAAATTCTAAAAATATCATTGGCAGTTTGTACTCTAATTTCATAAAGAGCATCACTACCTTCTATATGTTTTAAATATGTTCTAGGAACCCTTTCTACATTGGCTACTAAATCAAATACGTAATCAATCTTATTTTTTACTTTTTCCGATTGTTCATCAAAAAAATCATGAAAATAATCTTTATAGAAAATTAATTGCCTTGCCTCACTTATTATAAAGTTAACTATTTAGTAAACATAATGCAAATTTATTTTTACTCCGCCACCATTCCCTCAAACTCTTTTTTCTTCTGATGATACTCTTCAATACTTAAATCATACACTACAGAATTGCGTTTGTTTTTGTTTTCTACATAATGGCAGGCAGAAATAAATGGTTCCACAATGTGAATTTTATCGAGAGGTGTTACTACTAAAAGTTGCAAATGCAATTGCTTACAAAGTGCCATTAAATAGTGTGATTTTTCAGGATCTAGTTTAGAGAAGGCCTCATCAACTGCAATAAACCTAAATGATTTTGGTTGCTTGCCGTGTTGGTTAATTCCAAATTGGTAAGCGATGGCCGCACCTAAAATTGTATAAGAAAGTTGTGCTTTTTCACCGCCTGATAAACCGCCTGATGATTCGTAGTATTTAAATTGTTTGTTATCGGCACGGTAATATTCAATAGCTGAGAACTCCAACCAATTTCTTACATCGGTAACTTTGCGTCTCCAGTTTTCGTCTTCTGTTAAGCGTTGTATGATGGATTGTATTTTTAAGAAACTTTGCTCTAAAATAGAATCATCTTTTGTTAATTCATACAAAGTTAAATCGGGTTGCCATTCTCCTAAATCAATACGGAACTGGCGAATAGAAGTATCGCTGGTGTTTTTAGCAACGAGTTCTATATAAGTATTAGGGTTGGAACTAAAATCAATTTGACGAAGCGATCCGTTTAGTTCAAAAACGTTATCTACAATATCATCCAACTGATTTTCTAATGATGTTTTGAAATCCGTTAATTTTTCAATGATACTTTCATTTAAATATTTACGGAAACGATCCATATATTTTGGTAGATCATCATTTTTCAATCTTTCGTAAGTAGCACGGTATTCTTTAATATAACTGATACGTGGCTCAAGGTTAATGGTATCTCCCGTCCAACCCGGATATTTTTTCAATAATTCTTCAGATGGGTTTTTGTAGAACATCATTTGGCGAATGAGCGATTGGGCCAATTCAGATTTTTGTTTGATATTTTTAGAAAGTTTTTCGGCAACCTCGTTCATCATTTTTGAACGGGTTTCGTCAATGGCTTCTAATGAAATATAGGTGTTTTCATATTTCTCTAAATAAGGCATGAGCTTGGTGAACTCTGCTTTAAGATCAACACCTTCGTACATTTTTAGTACAGCATTGTTCTCATCTACTTTTCTTTCAAACTCGCTTATATCACGTTTTAAGTGCGCAATAGTGCTGATGATTTGCTCGTACATTTCGTTACGCTCACGCATGTCTTTTTGCGTAGCTTTTAACTGTTTATCTAAACGCGCTAAATTGTTGGAGCTTTTTAATAATTCAGCTTTTTCAGAACTCAATTGTTGAATTTGAAAAACTTCGGCTTGCCAATCTAGTTCAGAAAATTTATCGAAAGTAAACAAACGGGTAACGGCATCTTTTTCTACATGCAAATTATTTATACGCTGACGCAATTGCTCAATATGATGTTGTTGCGATTTAATTTCTTTATCAATTTCCTGCAATTGAAAACGAATGCCCGAAAGTTTTTCTCTGTTATCCCAACCCAAAACAAAACGATCGTGTGAAAGCATATTTTTACGATCATCCTTTTCGTGGCGGTCGCCATCTTTACGAAGTCCGCTTTTGGTAAGTGCTTTGCGATGGTGTTGAAAATCTTCTAAACCTTCTGCGCAAGCATAATTATAGCTGTGGCGCAATTGGCCCTCTATCCAATCTTGAAAAGGTGTATCGGGTTTTATCTCAATTTTAGATGGTAAAAATCCATCTTCCATATCCATAAAAATATTGGGGGCACGTTTGTCTTCTACTTTATGGTAAACAATACGTCCGTTAAGACGAGTAGAGTTGATGTATTTATTTACGCGAGCATAATATTTTTCAGGAACAAGTAGTCGCAAACCAAAACTAAAAAGCACACCTTGTATGGCGGGTTCCCATTCTTTTTCGTCTTCGCTAATTCTTAATAATTCTCCCACAAAAGGAATTTCTTCTTCACTAATACCTAGGGCTTCTAAAATTCCTTGGCGAATACGAATATTATCCGGAGGAATTTGGTTTTTACGTTCGCTGTACGATTGTAAATCGTCACTCATATCGTAAAACTTATTGTGCTTGCTTTGTAGTTTTACGCTCTCTTCAATAATTTTTGCTTCAAGATCAGATATCTCAAAAGAAATTTTGCCTTGGCGTTCTTTGGTCTTTTTTACGTTTTCAGTAAATGCAACATCTGTAGGGTTTACATCAAGATCGAGTTTTTTAATGATCTCAACATACTTATTATAGCTGTTTTCTTTACGAATTTTTTCGTCTTCAACCGAACGAATTTTTTCTTCTAATGTATTTACACGCGCATTTAAATCGTCAGCATTTTTAGCTGAGTTTAATGAAATTTCTTTTTCATGCAAATCACCCATCATCTTTTTGAGGGTGCTCATGCGGTCATTTTGTGCTTCAACGTCAGTCATCTTATTGGTGATGGCATGGTTGAGCATTTGGTTATGTTTTTCAGCAAAATAAGCAGGAACCAATTGTTTGGTTTGCTCCATTTCCTGACTTTCAATTTCTAATTTTTCAAAAGCTGTTCCGTTTTCGATAATGGGTTCGAGTAATTTAACTTGCTCACGTGCTTTTTCAAGGGCTTTGTGAGCTGATAAAAGATCGTCATAGTTTTCGCGAACTTTTACAAACTCTTCTTCCACATTTACTTCTTCAAGCATGTTGGCGCGGATAAATTCATTCAAATCGCCCAATACTTTTATACCTACTGTTTGGTTAAAAAGATTGAGGGCTTTGTCAGAACGGAAGCCAAATATTTTTGAAAACTCGGCAGCATAGTTGGAGAAGCTGTCGTAAATTTCTGTTTTAGGAATTTTCTTTAAGCGTTTTTTCCATTCGCCTTTTGTATCTATTGGAGAAATATGATCCTTGATATTTAATTTATTGGGAGAAACCAAATATGCACGCTTTAATTCATTACCAGAAAACCAACGAACCTGTGCAATGGTTACCATTTGTTGCAAACCTTCGTTATAAAAGAAAGCCAACAAAACGGAATAATCGTTTTTTGTACGCAGGTGTTGAATGGTTGAAGATGTCATGTCTTCACTTTGGGTTTTACCATAGTAACCCAACACATAAGAGGTTTCGTCACGCTCTTTTTTAAGCTCGGCACCTGATGATTGGTTGTAATGCCTACGCATAGGTGGAACCAAAAGAGAGATTAAAGCATCTACAATTGTAGTTTTACCTGAACCATTGGCACCGGTTAAAAGAGAATTGTTACCGTTAGGAGTCATACGGTAAATTTTGTGCGACTGATCGCCAAAAGTTCCCCAGTTGTACAATTCCATGTAGTAGAGGCGGAAGCCTTCTTTGTTTGTGTCGAAGATTGATAGATCGTCCATATATAATTTTAAATTTTCCTTTGTCTAATGCTTATATCATCAATTACTGTAAATAGTTTTTCAAATGAAATATCTTTTCTTTGAATCAGCTCCATTACTATATGAGCAGGATCTTCAGGATTAAAAGATTTTATTCTAAAATAAATTACTCCTGCCATTGGTTTATATCCATGCTTGTAAATTAATTCACCATAATCTCTGTCAAAAGTTAAAATGGTTCTGTTTTCCTTAATTGCCAATTTCATTACATCTTCATCTGCAACACTCGGACATTCATTTATAACAGAAATAATATCTATTCCTTCTTCTAAAAGAATAGTAACGCTTTTTATTGGCACATTTTCATTCGCAAGAAACTTCATATAAAATTCTATTTATGCAGATTTTCTTGGCCAATCATATAATAAACCATCTTGCATACATTCATATACGTAAGCAAAAACAGCTTGAATATCTTCTTTTGTTAATCGCTTGTAATTTTCTAATAGTTGTTCTTCTGACCAACCATTTGCTAAACGATCAATAATAAATTCAACTGATAGCCTAGTATCTTTTATAGTGGGCTTGCCAAGCAATACTGCTTTATCAGAATGTATTCGATCTCTCCAGTTCATAATTTTTTATTCTATAAGTTAATTTATACTTGCTTTTATTTTTAGCTCAGCATGATTCATCAATTTTATTAGCAAGTTTTTCAATATCTTCTTCAGTTGCTTTGCTTTTTGAAACAATGCTTCTATATCTTAAATAATCTATTAATCCCACCATAAATATACACCTTTCATCTGCTTAAGTTCTTTTATTAAAGTTGCAAGGTCTCCAGTACCTTGGTCAACAATATCAGTACAAAATTCATACACTTCATTTGCAAATGTGTCAAAATTAGGAGTTGAATCAGTGTAATACAATTGCAACCAATCCTGAGCTACTTCCGTCAATATAAAATCATTTTGTTTTTTCCACTGTTCAAGTTTTGAAATAACATCTTTGTTTTCTAAACGATGATTAACTCCATTTGTTTGTCGCCATTTTACGATATCAAGTTCATTACTTCCTTTAATGGAAGCGATAAATTTTCGATTACTGTCGTCTTCATAAATAAAAAGCAAATAATCTTTTTCTTTAAATTTATTTTTATTATTTCGTACAAATACATAAGCATTGTCATTTTCACTACTAGCTAAGGAACATAACCCATTGTCTTTCGTATCCAAAATTTCACCGTACTCGTTTATTTGTGGAATTAAAACTATTTCCTTTCTTGTTTCACGTTTTATTTTTTCAGCCAATGTTTGATCGTATGAAATTGTCATACAAATTTGCTTTTCATTTTCTGTTAATAAATTTTTCTGCACGTTTTTCAATAATGAAAGTGCTTTCTTTTTGTACCTTCCGGAAGGAAAAATTGTTAAATAATTTTCTATAAATTCTTCATCTTCTGATTGGTCAAATAAAGCTTCCGTTGCTTCCCAAATATTATCATCCGTCATGCTTTTATCAAACCCATTTTTCATTGAAAACTCGTAATATCTAATTGCATTATTATAATCTCCTAGAAAATAATAATTTGCCCCAATTTGACTTTCATATTTCCCTTTGTTTTCGGGATAATTTTCTATAAGTTTTTTATATAAATCAATAGATTCATTAAATTTTTTACTTGACATTAATTTTGTTGCCTTACGAAAAATTGCATCTTCGTCATTTTTTGCAATTGGATTTTCTGAAAAAAAAGCATCATTGTCTTTATCTGCATCATCCAATGTCATTTTCTTTTTTCCAAACAAGGCATCAAAAAACCGCATGCTAATATTTTTTGTTTATGTTATTTATTAGGCTTCTTTTTTACCGCTGAGGCGCAGAGGCGCAAAGAAGTTTTTTATTCTATAATTTTAATTAATTCTGCTGTATCAATAATTTTAGTAAATCCTTTTGCTTTTAAGCCATTTATTAAAGCTTTATCGCCTGTCCAAAGTTTATGTTCTGTTTGTAATGTTAATGCAACATATTCCACATCTTTAATATCTATGTCTGCTACAAGTTTAAAGGCATTAGTTTTATTTTCTTCATTAATTATTGAATGATCAATTAATTCAAGTCGTTTTAATAAAATATGTAATAACTCATAAAATTCATCAGTGGTGTATCCTGCCAATCTTTGAATTTTTTCTTGTTTATCAATTACTTCAAAATATAAATATTCAGGCGCATACAACTTTGCTTCTTGTAAACGAGTAAAAATAATTTTCGCAATAACACCGCTAGGACTTATCAAAGCAGATATTACAATGTTTGAATCAACAACTAAATTCATTGTTTGTACTTGCTTTTATTTTTAGCCCACCACGATTCATCAATTTCATTAGCAAGTTTTTCAATATCTTCCTCTGTTGCTTTACTTTTTGAAACAATACTTCTATATCTTAAATAATCAATTAATTCTTGAACTTCCTTAATATCCATAATGTTATCCGGAATTTGAATTATTAATTCTTTGTTTTGTCTTGTTACTTTCATTGTTTAAAATTTTACAAACATTTATCAAGTTTTTTCATTACCGTTTCACGAGATAGGTATTGATCATTATGGCATTCTTTTGTTGCTTTTTGTTCTCAAACTTTATTTTGCAAAAAGTCATTAGCTAATTATCACATCAGCTAATTAGCTAATTAACTGAAGGCGCTATCTGCGAAGTAATATCCTGCAGTTTCACTTTAATCTCCTCTAATTTTTCGTTGTTAATCTTGGCTTTAATAATTCTTTTTACTTCATATTGGTTTTGGTCTTTGTCTTTTGGATCTTCTTTGGTGATTTTTAAGAACCCAAGATTTACTACACTATTAATATAAGAATCGAAATTTTTTAGGAGCTTCACTTTGTTAGAACGGTCTTTAAAAAAGATTTCAATCTTCTCTTTAATATCTTTATTTGTTATAAATAATTTAACTGAATCTGTTGCTCTTATATCAAACTCCTCAAGCATTTCTCTAAGTAGTACACAAAGCAAAGTTACTTCATAAGATAAAGGCGTTCGCTTAACTAAACGGGGCAATTTTGAAATAGAAGGATCATCTTCACTTTCTTCGGGCTGGTAGATGTATGCAAAGCCATCCATTTCGTTAATTACCAATTTTACTCCAATGCGATCAAAATATTCCGCAACTGCAGATTGATTAGCAATTAAATCTTTCCATACTTTATCATCTTCGTACAATGCATCTTGAAGTAATTTAATAACTACCGGTGCGTAAGAGGCTGTTTTTGTTTCGTTCATCATATAATTTATTTTTTATCACCTCTCCCTAACCCTCTCCAAAGGAGAGGGAATGTTTGGAATTGGTTTTTAGATATATTTTTTCATTCTTAATCTTACTATTTCCTACTCACTTTACTCGACCGACACTCCCTCTCCTTTGGAGAGGGCCGGGGAGAGGTGTTATTTTGTATATATAACCTGAGGTATCTTAATAAATCTTGTTTGTTTTTGATTTATGGCTACCAAATCTTGTTCTGCTTCTGAAATAATATGTTTTGTTGAATTAGATGCAATGGACAAATACGTTAATACTTCACCCAATCCTTTTTGTATAGGATAGTGTTCAAATATTTCTTTTAATGATATTTGTTTGTGCCTCTTTAACAATACAATAATATTGTTTTCAAGTTCTGCTCTGTTAATGGTAAATGAATTAAATAGTGAATTCATATCAACACTATTTAAATCGGCAGCTGCAATATCACTTGGGTGATTAATCATATCTGCCTCCTGCGGGTCTTCCGTTAAAGGTCGATTCATTACCAAATTCACTTCAGGATATTCATCAATAGTAATAAATGCATCCATTTTTGGTGGATTATCTAATAAACGCAATGCTAAATGACGAACTTCAGCAATAATTTCCATTGCTTTTCTATGTTCAGCTAAATTAGTTTCGGATAAAATCTTGCTTAAACGAGATGAAAGTTGCTTGTTTGATTCAATTACTTTTTTACCGGCAGCATACAATTGGGCTTTTATTCTGCGCAAAAGTTTATCATCATCATGTTGAATCCCTTTTTCATCTAACAGGTGGTATACTTTATCAACCAGCAGTTTAAGTTCTTCTTGCTTTTTGTCATTTATTAAGAATTGCCAAAAACCGGAGAAGCTTCTACCTTGGTCTTTTTGTTTTAAATCTTCAATGGCATCTAAGGCATAACCGACAAGTTGTCCTTTAGTATAGGTTCTATCGGCTTGCTTTTCGTAAATGGTGCGAATAATATCTTTAAAATTTTGTTCTACTTGTTTAAAATCAGAAAGTAATTCGCGAGCTATTCTTTCAATTTCGTAAAAACGCTCTTTAATTTGCGTTTCATTAAAAACTGCAACTGCTTGCGTAATTTTTATCTGCCTGATTTCTTCTTCAATATCCTTTTTCTTCTTCTCTAAATCTTTAACCTTTTGAATAGGGTTATCAAAAGTATTATCAACAATATCTTGAAGCTTGTTAAAAATATCTTTAAAGCGAGATTCGGTACCAATAAAATCTTTTTTATCCAGATTTTCGACCCATTGAAATGTTTTTTCTGTATCAGTAGTTAATTCAAATTGGGTTTCGCCATTGTCGTTTGGAAATTTGCGTAAAAAACCTTGATCAGACCAAGTATCTAAATAACGTTTTGATCGAGATTCAAGATCATCTGATTCTGTGGTAGTTTGTTCATTTGATTCAAGAAAATCTCGAAGTTTACTTTCGAGTTCAATGCCTGAAATCATAGAACGTTGAACTGATTTAAATTCTTTAAATAGAAAACCAATAATGACAGGAGCATTAGTTGATCTTACGAGCTTAACGCTGATTGAGCTATTAAGTAAATTATCTATTTGGGTAAATTCCATAGTATTCAGTAAACCAATTGTAAAAATAATCGAAAAACAATAAAATCAAAGTAGGTGTTGATGTTTTGTTAATTACTTAGGGAAACTTGTTAATAACTTTTGGAAAAATAAAAGCGTAATGCAATTCTTGATGTGATAAAAATTGTATTGTTGAACTTTTTATTACAGGTTAGAACTTTATTTTGATGTGGAAGGCGAGTAGTTTATGTATTTTTTAACCATTGTTCACAGAAATTATAAATTGAGTTTGTTGTATTTACCATATTCATTATAGTTCAGGAATAATGTTCAATTGAGCTAATATTTTTCGAGTAATTAATTTTCTGCTTTTGGCAAAGTTAGAGTTTGTGGTATCAGAACATTGGATGCAAGTTGCAAAAATGTAGACCTTGTTGTTTTTTTCAATATAGCCAACATACCATCCAATATCTAAACCCGGTTGATCGGCCCAGCCTGTTTTTGCTCGCAGAACATATCCAAGCGTATCTTCTTCAATCATAATTTTCTTTACTATAGAAAATGTACGTTCAGAAAATGGAAGATTGTTTTCATATAACTTCTTCAATATTTCAATTTGTTGTAGGGGTGTAATTCTTAAATTGCCTCTTAGCCAAAATTGATCAATGCCTCCGCTACTATTCATATTGCCATATTGGGCTTTTGTAACATAAGATTTCATTTTTTCTTCACCTACCCTGCGAGCTAGTTCTTGGTAATACCAATAAGTAGAGTTTTTATAAGCGGTTTTAAGATCGGTATCTTTATTCCATAATTCATAAGAGCGTTTTACTCCATCCCATTTTATCACATAATTTTCATCCGGAATAACTTCCGTTTCAATACCTACTAAGGAATTAAATATTTTGTATGTTGAAGCAGGGAGAAAACCACTATCTAGCTGTGCTTTGTTATAGCATGTATATTTATTTTTTTCTAAATCATACAGTACAAAACTTCCCTGTACTTTGTATTCAGCAAAAAGGTTTTTGTATTCAGGTTTCTCAATAAAGTTTTGAGAAAATGAATTGAAGTAAACAAAAGAGAGAATTAAAATTAAACAGTTAGGGCTCATTATAATTTCATTACTTTTTTAATGGCAACAGCATTTTTATGACTTATTTCAAGAAAATAAACTCCACTATCAATTGTGGAAGTATCAATTTTATATTGGCTTAAATTTTCCGTATCAATTTTTAAAATTTCTTTTCCTCTACAGTCAATAAGTCGTAATGGATTGATTTTATTTTCATTCCATATTACATTAATAGAGTTGCCAAATGGATTGGGATAAAATGAAATATTTAGGGCCTCATTCATATCGTCAATTGAATTTACAGATGAATTTGCCGATATAATCCAGTGTTCAGGATCAAACAATACAGAATCAACTTGAAATGAAATGGGAATATCAAACTCTTCTCCGGAATATGAATTATTGATTCGAATAATGGTATCATGCGTTTCATCTTTAAATTCAATAGGGAGCGGTAATTCAAAAAATGAAACAGATGAATTGGACAAAAATTGATTTATTTTTAGATGTATAGTATTTGAAGTTTGTTTCCAATAAATATTGTACAAAGGATAACCTTGGCCTTTATACCAATCATCAAAATACCAAGACAAGCTTTGGTTTGATGATGCTTCAAAATGTGATTGTAAATCACTTGTTCTTACAAAATTATAGGCTAAACTAACATCAGCTAAATAGTTTTTTATTCCTGCAAAAAAAGCAGAATCTCCAATTACCCATCTTAATTGATGGAGTATCATGGCTCCTTTGTTATACGTTAAGCGACCACTAAATATTCTTGAAACATTCGTGGTATCATCACACCAAACAGAACCATCCGGTTCACTACACACGCTGGCCATTCTTGAAGTTAAAAATGAATTCCAATACGGTTTACCCAATTCATGTTCATAGGTTAATCCTGAAAGGTAAACAGCAAAACCCTCGTTTAGCCATATATCTTGCCAAGAGCCACAAGTTACTTTGTCTCCAAACCAATGGTGAGCCAATTCATGTGCTATTAATTCATGGCCAAAACTAACTACAAATGTAATGGTTTGATGTTCCATTCCTCCTCCCCAGCCAAATTCGGCATGGCCGTATTTTTCATCTGCAAAAGGGTATACGCCAAAAAGAGAATCGTACAATTGCATAACTGGAATAATATCGTCAAGCTGAGAATCTGCACTCGCTGAATCTTCTGGATAAATAAAATTTTGTACTAATGTATTGGTATTTTCAAAAGGGACATTTTTTGAAAATTCAGAATAATTGGTAACTGCCAGACAAATTAAATAAGTTGCAATGGGGTATCTGTGTTTCCAATGAAAGATTTCAGAAGTAGTATCGGTTGTTTGAGAAACAAGAATACCATTGCTTGCTGTTTTATTGCCTTGCGGTACTTTTATTAAGATATCTATCGAATCTGCTTTATCGGTTAAACTATTGTTGCTAGGCCACCAATCACTTGCTCCATAGGGTTCAGAGAGTGTCCAAATAATAGGAGTGCCATTGTGTGTTGATTGCGTAAAGGATCCATAGCCTGAACTTTGAGGAGCACCTTGATAAAAAACCGTAATGGAATCAAGAGTATTGATTGCAGATAAAAAATAAATATTTAATAAATCGTTTGATTGCTTATAACTAAGATGGTTATTATGGTACAATACCGAATCAACAGTTAAAGCAGCACTTAAATTAAAAATGATAGAGTCGAGCTGGGAAGAAAGGGGTTTAAAATAAAAAGTGATGGCTCCATTTATATAATTTACAGAAGGATCAATTTCCCAATAACATCTTAAATAATTGATGTCATAATTAACATTTACTGCTTGTGTTTTGTTGTATAAATTTTGGTTGAATTTATTTTTTTCGGCATCAACTATTGTATTAAAATCTTTATCGTATGAAAAAAATGAAGGGGTGCTGAGAATAGAATTTTGAGTTTTTGCTAAAAAATTACTGAGGCAAAAAATGAAGACAAGTATTGTTATTTTATAAGTTCGATTCATATGTGCATTATTTGTTTTTTAGCAGTCATCCCGATGTATCGGGACGCCATTCAATATTCATCAGTATTTGTTCACAGGTTCTGAACATGGCTATTTCATATATTCTTTGAAAGAAAAATGAAATTACTTAATATTTTGCTAAAAAGCTTTTATTACCATTTGGCATTAGCGGTAATAAATAGGATGTCAAAATAAAAACCTCTCTTTTCTTTAGACAAGATAAGAGAGGTTTAACAAGTTTATTCCAAGATTGTTTATTTTATTTCTTTAATCATTTTGTAGAATCATTACTATCATTAGTTGATGGAATATAATATCTGCCAGGTTGTACCAATATTTGCACAAAATCTTCTCCTGCTTTTTGATTTTTTACTGCATAACCAATAATAGGGCCTGCTTTGGTTGCCAGTTGTGCACATCCCGGTTTATCAGATGTAGTTAAAAAGTCTCCACTCTTAATTAATTTATCTGAATGTGCCAGTTTTACTTTTACCCTTCCTGTTAAGGCAACCGGTGGACCAACCTGAGTAGAGTTTAGCATTACTGAAGGATTTTCAGAAACTACTCCTACCATAAATTGATCATAAGGTTTATCTGAAAGTTTGTATTGGTCATCAGAACCTCCCGGAACCAATGATACTATCATACCATTAGAAATAGCTCCACTTACAGGAAAATATTCTGCTAAGTCACCAACACTGGTATTATTGTTTGCATAAATTCTTCCTCCTGCAGCAATATCACCTGCTTGTAATGCTAATGTATAGGTATAATATACAGTTACATTTATATCATAAAAGTACAAATGATCAGCGGTTGAAAATAAGCCTCCGGTACCATCATAAAGTTCTAGATCTATAGATCTATCCGAAGAGCTTGTTAAATTGTTATAGGTTAAATCTCCGGAATAATTTTCATAAATATAATAAGAACCGGTTGCACAAGTTAGAGTTGAACCAACCCAAGAATTGGTTCCAAGCCTTACTTTTATGTAATGATCTTCATTTCCATCATCGTGTTTACCATCCAATTGAAAATCCAGTCTGTAAACTGAAATAGAAGATGCCCCGGTAGGAATATTGATTGTGCCTATATTATAATGATAAGCCGTTGCATCATAAACATCATCGTTGGTACTATAATGAACTTCTTGGCTAGCATAACGTGTGATGCTTGATGTGGTTGCACCAACTGAGAGATACCCCTTGCTTACATTTACATTTCCTAAAGATACTGTAACATTTCCGGTATCTACACTTAAGTCTCCATCAGTAATGGCAACATCTCCATTGCCTCGCTCTATAGTTAAATGGGGACCATACGTTGTTGAACCTGATTTACCAAAAACTTGAAGTTGATTATCGCCTCCATCATATTTTAATGACATTCCATAAGTATTGTTTCTATCTTCCGCTAATTCTAAAACGGAATTTCCTCCTGAAGAACTCACATTAGGGGAAATTAATAATACACCTTCTGTTGAACTTCCATTTACTTGCATATTTGCAACAGGAGCGCTCGTTCCAATACCAACATTTCCGGTAGATAGTATTCTTAATCGTTCTGTATTCGTAGTCTTAAAAATTAAATCTTTGCTATCCGTTGTTCCTAAAAAATTTGAAGAAGATATTCCCGTATTTCCATTAATTGACCAGTTATTGGCATTACCAGCATTTACAGTACTGTCAATAATATCAATAATATTAGTACCACCTACATATAAACTATCAAAATTGGCATAAGATGCAAATACTGTATCAAAACTTGCATATTGAGAAAATACACTATCAAATGAAGCATATTGAACTGTTAAACTATCAATGTTTGTTGGTCCGGTAGGTCCGGTTACTCCTGCAACACCATTTTGGCCTGTAGGTCCTGTGGACCCATCTTTACCATCTAGTCCCTTACTTCCATTAGTACCAGCTGCACCATCGGCACCAGAAGGCCCGGTTGGACCTGTAGGTCCCATAGGGCCTAATGCTTGGTACCAAGCATTTCCATCGGTATACCAAAACATATCATAATCAGTATCGTAAACCAATAATCCATTGCAACTTGCATTAATCGGAATTGCATTGCGTTGAGAAGTAGTCATTCTAGGAATTAAAAGCCCTTTATCACTGGCAGTAATGTCTAGCATTGCATTAGAGTTGGGCATTTTAGTGCCTATTCCAACATTATTTTGGCTTTTTACACTTAATGAAATAAATAAAAGCCATAGCACTAAAAAGTAATAGTAGTATTGTTTCATGACAAAATCATTTTTTTTGGGTATCATTAATATACCCTTTATTCATTTGGGCGACAAGTTACAAAAATCACTATAAATCAGAAAAATATATAGTTTTATTCAGCAATATTATTGATAATTATAATATAATTAATAGATAATTAGTGAGTTGTGTTGAATTTTGGTTCTTGGATACGGTGAAAAAATGATGTAAATTTGTTGTTTGTAATTCTTATCAAAAAGTAAAGGTGAAGCAAATGGTTCCATCATTTTTTAAATTTAAACTTGTTTTAGTAGCGTTTCTGCTATTTTTAGTTGTCTATACAACTATAAAAGCGGATGTGGGAGAAACCTATGATCTTAAGAATAAACGTGAAGAGCTGTTACAAAAAATAACAAGTGATAGTTTAAATGAAAAGAAGTCAGACAAAGATTGGGTGCAAACTATCTCTAATTATAAAACTGCTATAGATATTGACAATCAGATTTTTTCGAGCTATCAGTCTACCGTTTACCGAACTGTAAATGATGAATACGAACAAAAACTAAGTAATAGGGTAATTGTAAACATTGCATTTATATTGGCTGTTGCACTTGTATTAGCCATGTTAATGGTATACCGACAAAATAAATTGCTTAGAACTTATACGGGTAATGATTATACATTAATTTCTGTAATTAAAGAAATGGCAGTATTTTATAGTCCCCTATTTCAAAAAAATGTAAGAGCTTATAAAATCAATAAACTTTTATACATTAGTATTTTGGTAATGGCCATTTTTGTTTTTATTGGTCTTTTGAGTCAGATTTAGTATAGTTTGTCATATACAACCTTTCCCCATCCCTCTCCTTTAAAAAGGAGAGGGGGAGTTTGGAATAGAACTTATAATAAATAGAAATTAATTATGTCAGTAAATTCTAGCCCCCTCTCTTTACTATTATGGAATTTAGTTTGCCTTGTTTTTTTTGTATTTGTATTAGCATGCGCCTTTATTTCAATGGCAATTGGAATTCTTTTTAGTAATACCAAACCTCAGTGGATTTACCAAGTACCCAAATTGGCTTCTAAAATTTCATTAAATTTTTTCGGAACAAAATTACATGTGGATGGAGAAGAAAAAATAGATTTCTCTACACCTAAAGTATATGTGAGCAACCATAGTTCAAATCTTGATTTTTTAATTATTCCTGCATTAATGCCAAGCATGGTAAAATTATTAGGGAAAGAAGAATTGGTAAGCTATCCTGTTGTGGGTATGGTGATGAAACATCTATATATTACAGTAAGAAGAAATGATCCTGCAGACAGGGCTTTGTGTATGCAAAAAATGAAAGAAGCCTTGCAAGAAGGCTATTCTATTTTTATTTTTCCGGAAGGAACAAGAAATAATGGCGCTAATGAATTGCGTTCATTTTATGATGGAGCATTTAGATTAGCAATAGAAGCGCAAGTGCCAATTATTCCACTTACTATTTATAATGCCTCGGAAAGGGTAAAGCCACGTTCGTTTACTATTTATCCGGGTCCGGTTTATTGTTCATGGTCTAAGGAAATAAATACCGAAGGCTTGACTTTAAACCATGCTGAAAGTCTTAAGCAAACCGTAAAACGTGATATTCAAGAAAAATTAGATGAATATTACGGGGCAAGAATTCCGCAATGGGTGGGGAGGTAAATTAATTTAGTTTTTTTCGCTTTAATCTAATTGAATTTCCAATTACAATTACATCAGAAAAAGCCATGGCTAATGCACCAACCATTGGACTTAATAAGCCTAAAGCGGCAATTGGTATAGCAACTATATTATAAAAAAATGCCCAAAAGAAATTTTGTTTAATGGTGAGTAAAGTGTGTTTGCTGATGAGGTGGGCCTCTTTTAATTGCGCTAAATCATGTTTATTTAATAGCACAATTTGCGATGACTGAATAGCAACTTGTGTAGCATTGCTTAATGAAATTCCTATAGATGCTTTGGCTAAAGCAGGTGCGTCATTAATACCATCTCCAACCATGGTGGTTATTTTTTCTGCATTCAGTTCAGCAATTAATTGCAATTTTTGATCAGGCAATTGTTCTGCGTACACTTTTTGAATATGAATTTGCTTAGCAATTTCTTCACATTTTGTTTTTCTATCTCCACTTAGCATTATTGTTTCAATGCCTGCTTTATTAAAATAATCTATCGTTTGGGCTGTGGATAATTTTATTTCATCTTCAAGTTGAACTTTCGCTATAAGGGTATCATTTTTAAGTAGGAATAGAGAATATTGGTTATCACTTGTAAGATGTTGTGCAATTTTATACGACCCGGCTTTGTATGTATTTCCATCTTTGTCTTTGGCTGTAATGCCTATTCCTTTTTCTTCTACAACTTCAATAAAATTCATATCAGCAACTTTTCCCTTTAGGTTTTCGATAATTGAAGTTGCAATTGGATGAGAGGAGTATTTTTCAAGGTTGTATAAAATAGCTTGATATTCTAGTAATAATTTTTTTTCGAAGCTATTCCCCTCTCCCAAGGGAGAGGGGCTAGGGGTGAGGGCTTTGATTTTAAACTTCCCTGTTGTTAATGTTCCTGTTTTATCAAATACAATTGCTTTTGTTTTTGCAAATTGTTCTAATATACTTGCGCCTTTAATAATAATACCTTCTTTAGCTGCTCTTCCAATACCTACCATTACTGCGGTAGGAGTGGCAAGTCCCATAGCGCAAGGACATGAAATTACCAATACAGCAATTGCATTCATTAGTGCTTCTTGCAAAGATTTTTCTCCAATAAAATACCAGCCTAAGAAAGTAAAAAGAGAAATACCCAAAACAATTGGTACAAATATCGCGCTTATTTTATCTCCTAGCTTTTGAATTTCAGGTTTATCGGATTGGGCATCTTTTACCATTTTAATGATGCGAGACAAAACAGTTTCTTCACCAATTTTTTCTACCCACATACGAATATTTCCAGTAATAACAATAGTTCCGCCAATTACATTATCATTTGTTGATTTAGATACAGGCAAACTTTCTCCACTAATCATTGATTCATCTACTTCTGCATTGCCACTCATTATTTTTCCATCTAATGGAATTTTATCACCAGAATTTACTTGTAATACCTCACCTTTTTTTAGGTCTGCAATATTTACGGTATATAATTCTTCTTTTCCATTATGAAAAGAAATTTTCTGCGCAGTTTTTACTTGTATTTCTTCTAATTCTTTTAATGCAGTTGTAGTTTGTTGAACAGAACGATGTTCTAATACATTTCCTAATAAAACCAATGTGATAATGGTAGCAGAGGTTTCATAAAAAAGATAATGTTCCATTATAGGCATTCCGTAAAATTGAATGGTACCAATAATACTATAAATAAAAGCAGCTGTGGAACCAATTACAATAAGTACATCCATATTGGGTACTCCGCTTTTTAAAGATCCCCATGCACTTTTACCAAAATGAAAAAGCCCAATTGCCATAACCGGTAAGCAAATTGCTAATTGAAAAATGGCATTATGCAAAATTTCAAAAGGCAAAAACATGTGAAATAAAAGTGGAATGGTAAATGGAAGTGTAGTATAAAATAATGTTTCTACATTGGCATGGGAATGGAGAGTGTCGTGATTGTGTTCTTCACTAGAATTAGAAACAACTCTATATCCTAAGCTTTGAATTTTTTTAATAATTGTTTTGAGTTTCTCTGGTGCAACTTCTTCAAACTGTACATCTCCTGTAACAAAATTTACATTTACATGATGTAGTCCTTCTTTTTTAATGGTATTTGTAACTCCTAAGGCACAATTTGAGCAAGTCATGCCTTCTACTTTTAATGTAGTAAGTTCATCGGTATGGTGTTCATGATTTTTCACTTACTCAAGGTACATATTTTCATTAAACTTACAATTTAGAGAATAAAAAGAGAGTCATCATCTCATAAAGGATAAGAACTTCTTTAAGAATACAAACAGAAAGATATAAATTTATATCTTTCTGTTTGGTAATAATTTCAAATAAAGATTTACATGATTTACGATTTTCAATACCTAAATAAAAAAATTACGCTGGTAATTTTATTTATTTTTCCATTTTCATTATTTGCTCAATCTCAAGATTCTATTACCATCAAATCCATTTTTGATGAAGGTATGGAACATGGCAAAGCTTATGATAATCTCAACTATTTATGTGTAAATATTGGTCCGCGCTTAAGTGGTTCTTCAAATGCGGCTAAAGCAGTTACCTGGACTGCCAAACGATTAAAAGAGATGGGAGCCGATACTGTTTATTTGCAAGAAGTAATGGTGCCGCATTGGGTAAGAGGTGAAAAAGAGCAAGCAAAAATTATAAGTAAAAAGGATGAGTTGGCTGTTCCTGTTTGTGCATTGGGTGGATCTGTAGCAACAGAATCGGCAGGTATAAAAGCAGAAATAGTTGAAGTAAAAACCTTGGCAGAATTAAAACAATTAGGTGAAAGTAAAATAAAAGGTAAAATAGTATTTTTCAATCGTTCGATGGATCCAACATGCATTAATACATTTGATGCTTATGGAGGAGCTTTTGATCAACGCTTTTATGGCCCCTCAGAAGCAGCAAGGTATGGAGCTGTTGCAGTTGTAATTCGTTCTTTAAATTTAAGAAATGACGATTACCCACATACCGGTACATTATTTTATAATGATAGTTTGCCAAAGATTCCTGCCGCTGCATTATCGACTAATGGTGCAGATTTATTGAGTAATTGGCTAAAAGGAGATGCTCACTTGCAATTGTATTTAAAAATGAGTTGTAAGGCTTTGGCCGATACACTTTCTTATAATGTGATTGCTGAAATAAAAGGAACAAAACATCCTGAAGAAATTATTGTTGTGGGTGGCCATCTTGATAGTTGGGATCTCGCACAAGGTGCGCAAGATGATGGTGCAGGTTGCGCACAGTCGATGGAAGTAATTAATTTATTTAAATCAATCAAAATTAAACCTGAAAGAACGATTCGCTGTGTTTTATTTATGAATGAAGAAAATGGTGCAAAAGGCGGAAAAAAATATGCTGAAATTGCCATTGCAAAAAATGAAAAACACATTGTTGCAATTGAATCAGATGCCGGAGGTTTTTCTCCTCGAGGTTTTGAAGTAGATGGTAGGGATACAGTTGCTAATGTATGCTTAAGTAAACTTGCCAAATGGAAGCCTTTGTTTGAGCCTTATGGCATATATTCCTTTGCTAAAGGAGGTGGCGGTGTTGATATTCGCGGACTTAAAGAAAACAATGCTGTACTACTTGGATTAGTCCCAGATTCACAACGTTATTTTGATTACCATCATTCTTCAGCAGATACAATAGATGCAGTAAATAAGCGAGAGCTCGAATTAGGGGCAGCCTCTATAGCTTCATTGGTGTATTTGTTTAGTAAATACGGGGTTCAATAGCACTAAACATTTTTAACCACATAGATTTATTAAAGCAAGGATTTATAACTGGTGCAAATAGCTTTATACATACTTATTATAAAGATTATTCCATAGAAAAATAAATTTTTAACATAGAAGAAATTGCTATTAAAGTGAAGCTTCAATCCTATATGAATCTATTGCAATCTTAGTACCCTGTGTGTCTATGTGGTTAATATTTTTAAAGAAGCTAAATGTTATACCCCAATTGCAAGCAAAGTTGTTGCACAGGTATTTTCAAAAATTCAGGTAAATCAAATGCAGTTTTATGAGGAGCCGGATTTAAAACTTTTTCTGCATAAGTAAACATAGCAGGATCTGTTTTTAGTTGACAAGCCTGAGCAATGTCGTTTAGTATTTGCGTAGGATTGCTTGTTAAATCTTCATATTTAACAAGCAATACATCAGAGCCGTATTTTTCTTTTACTTTTAAACCTTCTTTCATGCAGAGATACCATTCAATAAGTGCGCGGTATTTATCATCGGTAAAAGATTGTATTTGCTCAAAATGAAGCTTGAGTATTTCATCTTCTTTTACCAGTTCATTCAACATAATGTGCCATTTTAAATCATTCACGCCCCACCAATCTTCTTTTACTTCGCTTCCTTCAACCCCTTTTCTTACCGACCAGTTTGCGATTGAATGGCAAGTATCCCAAGGGTTACGCACAAGAAAAATAAATTTTGCATCTGAAAATATTTTTTTCAAAAATGGAACTCTGTATACGGCTTCCGGATATTTATCCAATACCCTTGGCGTAAAAATAGCACAAGTATAGGCTCCATATAAACGTTGAAAATTGGTAATCACATTTTGAGTAGCTTGTTTTTCAGAAAGCCTAAATGTTCCGGCATTTTGGGTATAAGAACCAATTACATCTTCATAAGGATAGGCTGCATGCCATAAAGCCTTGGGCTCGTTTAAAAAACCAATTTGTTTGTGCATTGACAATACAACTCCTAAGATAGTTGTACCACTGCGACCTGTGCCAATAATATAAATGGGTTGTTTAAATTTTTTAAAGAAGGGTAAATTTTTGTAGCAAGCAAAAAAAGCAAATACGAGTGAATTTATCCAACGCCCACTTGTTGTTGCCGGTCTTCCTTCAAATAAAGCATAACTTATTAATCGAGAAATAACTTTTGTAGGACGTATTTTAATGTATGCTTTATCAAGCTGAGCAATCATTGCTTTTTTGTTCGTTTTTAGTTATTCGTTGTTGGGTTATTCAAAAAAAATAAATTCATCTTTTCTAATAACGAATAACTATTAACTATTAACTATTAACCAATAACTAATAACTAATAACTATTAACCAATAACCAATAACTAATTAATCATTACCGGCATAACAAGCATTAATAAATCTTCTTTACCTTCTTTGGTTTTAGTTGGTAAAAATATTCCGGCACGATTAGGGTCCGACATTTCTAAATTAATTTCTTCACTTTCAATATTTGAAAGCATTTCAATTAAAAATTTAGAGTTAAAGCCTATTTCAATATCACGCCCTTCATATTGACAAGTATGTCTTTCATTGGCTTCGTTAGAAAAATCAAGATCTTCGGCAGAGATATTTAATTCACTACCTGCAATTTTTAAACGAACTTGGTGTGTAGTTTTATTAGAAAAAATAGCAACACGTTTAATGGAATCTAATAACAGTTTACGATCTATTGTTAAACGGTTGGGATTATTAAGAGGGATAACAGCCTCGTAATTTGGATATTTACCATCTATCAAGCGACAAATAAGTGTAGCTCCTCCAATTGAGAATAAAGCATTTGATTTATTGTATTCTATACTTACTTCACCATCTTTTCCATTTAATATATTCTTTAAAAGGTTTAGTGGTTTTTTAGGAAGAATAAAGGATCCGGCAAGGCTTGATTTTGCATCTGTACGAATGTAGCGAACTAGCTTATGGGCATCTGTTGCAACAAAAGTAATGTTATCAGCTGCTAATTGGCAAAAAACACCGCACATAACGGGGCGTAAATCATCATTACCTGTAGCAAATAAAGTAGTATTGATAGCTTTTAAAACGATCTCCGCATTTAATTTTACGGAAGAAGCTAATTCTAATTTAGGCATTTTAGGAAACTCCGCTCCATTTTGTCCTGTAAGTTTATATTTACCATAGTCTGATACTATTTCAATTCCAAAATTTTCGGTGTTGATAACAAAAGTAAGCGGATGATCAGGTAACGTTTTTAAAATATCAAGTAATAATTTTGCAGGAACGGCAATAGTACCGGCTTCTTTTGCTTCAACACTTAGCTTGGTAGTCATGGTTGTTTCCATGTCAGAAGCAGAAGCAGCTAAAGATTTTTCAGAAAGTTCAAACAAAAAATTGTCAAGAATAGGCAGTGTGTTGCTAGAGCTTAAAACTCCTGCTATAGATTGCAAATGCTTAAGTAAGGATGCGCTTGATACAATAAAGTTCATTTCTTTTTTGGTTAAGAGTATAATCGCAAATATAGTATTTAAAATTCTTACTTCTTAAAAAAACTCAAAGGTTTTATTAACCTATCAAATACATAATATTGGGCAATGGTAAAATCTTTTCCTTCCGGAGAAATGATTTGTGCGTAAAACCGATCGAGGTTAAATTTAAGTGGGTTTCCGTTTACATCTAATTGGTCGGCTTGAGCAGCCATAAGATGTATGATCACACTTTTTTCTTTACCATTTACTTCTTTTATTGTAAAAATAAAAACGGGTACTGCGGTAAGAATTGAATCTACTTTGGTTTGAGGCAAGCCCTCTTCAATTGATTCAAACCCAACTTGAGTAAACTTGGTAACATAAGCCATCACTTTTGCTGAATCGTAATCAATAGCTATATTATTTTTTAACCCTGAAACCGATTTAATTTCTCCATTTGCGATATCTATTTTAAAAGATTCATCGGGTTTGTTAAAGCTTTCAAATGAAATAGAACTAATTTGTTTTGCAGGATTTGAATAATTGAAAATGCTTCTGTCTCTCCAGCCATCTTCGCTTACAATAAAACGAGATGATAAATAGCCATTAAACCCGGGAATTTGCATAACAAACGGAGAGGAAGAATTTTCTAATAACATATAAGTGCCTAAATGATCAGGAGTTTCACCTCCCACATAAATTACTTTGAATGGCTTATCTGCATTTTTTTCATATAATTCAACTTTTATGGCACCTCCTGCAATGCTTTTAATAACATTATCGTGAGCAGCTTTAGCAACAGGGGCTTTAATTTCCATGCGCTTAAGTGTTTCGAGTAAAATTCGTAAGGCATCGTTTCGCACGTAATATTTTCCGTTTACTTTCCATGTACCATCCTCTTGTCGTTCGAGCAAAACTTGTTGGTTACCTTTATCGGCCAAAAATATTTTATAAAGAGAAGCCGTATCTTCTACAGCAAAATCTTTTAATTCTTGCTTTATAGTCCCATTTTTATTATTGAACACTAAATAAATAGCGATGGCACTTAAAATAAATACTATAATGATTAGGGCTTTGTTCTTCATTATCATTAACTTTGCTGTTTAACACCTCTCTCCATCCCTCTCCGAAAGAGAGGGGGAGTCTGGATTTTTTATAAAAGTAAGTATTTACCCAATAACATGAGAATAGAAGCTCAAATACCACATCCTAATTTTAGAATACTGGTTTATAGTTTAGATACTAAATATTCCATTCAAATTGAAGCCGGCCCTATGATGCAGGCTTTTAAAATTGAAAAAAATAAAATTGCCGGTATTGAAGGAATAAAAAAATTATTGACCCCAACCTTTCTATCAAAAATTCACGATAGATTTAATGATATGTTTTTAGACTTAGAATCCCTTAATAAATAGTAGCATGAAAACCCTTAAAAGAATCTCAGCCTTACTTTTGTTTTTTTTATGTATTACTGTTTCAACAACTTCATTTGCTGAGGCTGGTAATATTGATAGCTTATTGAGCGATTTAGCAAATAGTACTGATACATCAAGAATCAATACGCTGATTACTATATCCAATTATTATTCTGAAAATGATACTAAAAAATCAATAGACTATGGTTATATGGCATTGGAGGAATCTGAAAAACTTCAGTACCTGAGTGGGCAGGCAAAAGCCTTAAATGCAATTGCAATGGAGTATGATGATTTGTCTAATTACGATAAAGCTGTTGATTTGCTTAATCAGGCATTGGTACTATTTAAGAAGCTTAATATGCAAGAGTACATTGCCAGGGTTAACAGTAATTTAGGAATTGTTTATAGGAATAAAGCAGAATACAAGATAGCACTTGAATATTGTATAAATTCTTTAAAAATACACGAACAATTAAATGATTTACAAGGGCAAGGCAGGGCATTGAATGGAATAGCGAATATCTATTTTTGTGAAGGTAATGCGGATATGGCAATTGGATATTATAAAAAAACGATAGATATATTTGGCCGTTTGAATAATAAAAAAGGAATTGCTACAGGGTTAACCAATATTGCAAATGTTTATACTACTCGTGGCTTGTTTGATAAAGCAATTGAATTTTATACTCAATCCTTGGATATGTATAAAGAAATCAATAATAAATTTGGTGTTTCGAGAACGTATAATAACCTCGCAAATGTTTACTATTATCAACAAAACTATGAAAAATCACTAGATCTTCATCTTAGTTCATTGAAGCTGGAGCTTGAACAAAATAATACGAAAGGGGTAATCATGTCATACAACAATTGTGGCGAAATTTATACTAGGCTTGACCAATATGATAAAGCCCTTGAGTGTTTTAATAAAGCTCTTTCTATGGCAAAATTAAGTGGTGATTTAGATGATTTAAAAGCTTCTTATAAACATTTATCAATTGCTTATGCAGATTTAAATGATTTTAAAAAAGCATATCAATTTCAAAATTTATACGTTTCGGCTAATGATAGTTTGTTAAATGAACAAACAACAAAGCAAATGGCAGATATGGAGGTAAAATATCAAGCGGATAAAAAAGATAAAGAAAATGCTTTGTTAACGCAGCAAAATAAAATTGCATCTATTGCAGCCAATAAACAGAAGGCTATTATTGCATTATTGGGTGTTGTAGTACTTCTTTTGATTGTTATGGGAATAATAGTGTATTATCGGTTTGTGGAAAAAAAGAAAATGGCTGAAACCTTAACCAAACTTTCTATTGTTGCCAGCAAAACAGATAATTATGTAAGTATAACGGATAAAGATGATATTATTAGTTGGACTAATGATGGTTTTACTCGTATTACGGGCTATGATTCTGATGAAGTAAAAAATAAAAGTTTGCCCTCTTTACTTAGAGGTAATGGAACAGATATAGAAACTATTAATAGAATTAACGAGAAAAAAAATTCTGGAAAGCCATTTACTGAAGAAATTTTAAATTATCGAAAAGATGGCAGCCCCGTATGGCTGTCATTTAATGTAAGCCCTGTATATAGTGAAGCTGGAGTAATTGAAAAATATATTGCAATAGGTAGTGATGTTACCGAAAAGAAAAAAGCAGAGCAACAATTGCAATTTTTTGCCCGTACGCTTGAAGAAAAAAATAAATCCATTAGCGATAGTATTCAATACGCAAGTAAAATACAAGCCGCCATACTTCCTCCGCAAGCGCTTTTACAGGAAAATTTACAAAACTATTTCGTTTTATATAAACCAAAAGATGTTGTTTCCGGAGATTTTTATTGGTTAGAAAAAAAGGATGATATTATCTATTTTGCCGTAGTTGATTGTACCGGACATGGAGTGCCTGGCGCATTGATGAGTATGATTGGATTTAATAGCTTGAATAAAATAGTGAGAGAAAACTTAATTTATAGCCCTGCTAATATTCTTGATAAATTAAATGATGAAATAGAAGCAATACTTCGGCAAAAAGACTTTCAAGAATTAAAAGATGGAATGGATATAGCGCTGTGTATGTATGATACTAAAACGAGAGAACTTGAATATGCAGGAGCCAACAATCCCTTGTATATTGTTAGAAAATACAATGAAGGTGGAGTAAATGCTTTTGATGTAGAGCCTATTGTTGTAGATGATAATGTGTTGTATGAAATAAAAGCAGATCGTCAGCCCATTGGCATTTTCGAAAACAGAAAACAATTTACTAATCATAAATTTGTATTGGCAGAAGGGGACCGTTTGTTTCTTTTTTCTGACGGTTATGCCGACCAATTTGGCGGACCTAAAAGAAAAAAATTTCAATATCGTAAGCTTAAAGAATTATTATTGAAAATAAGTGATAAAGCAATGGCCGAGCAAAAAATATTGCTCGAAAGTGCTTTTTACGATTGGAAAGGAGATAATGAACAAATTGACGATATTTGTGTTTTAGGAGTAAAAATATAGTGTCGCGCTGAGAGTAGTAGAAGCGGCTTGAAAAAATTAGAGAACTCAAAAACCTATGCCAATAACATATTTGATAATTTTTATAACAGCATTAGTTTCTATTTCTGCTTTTAATAAGAGGGAACTAATGTATCGTTTTCAATTTAATGCCTATTCGATTAAGCATAATAAGCAATGTTACCGTTTTTTTACTTATGCACTTTTGCATGCCGATTGGGCGCACTTGATATTTAATATGCTCACGCTTTACTTTTTTGGAAACGCGGTTCAAGGTTTTTTTGTAGATGTGTTTGGAGAAAGTGGCATATTGTATTTTATCATGCTTTATATTGGTGGCGTATTTTTTTCAACCATTTATAGTTTCGAAAAAAATAAAGATAATTACCACTATAATGCAATAGGTGCTTCAGGTGCTGTTTCTTCAGTTTTGTTTAGCTATATTTTGTTTAACCCATTGAGCACTATTTATGTTTATTTTATTCCTGTTCCGGCACTTGGCTTTGGTGTTCTTTACTTGCTTTTTTCAGCTTACATGTCTAAAAAAGGCGGAGATAATATTGGTCACGATGTGCATTTTTGGGGAGCAATATTTGGTTTTTTCTTTCCTGTGTTATTAAAACCCAGTTTGTTATTAGATTTTGCAGAGGGTGTAATGCAATTTATTCATTAAAAAGTGCAAACATTTTTAGGAACAATAGCCGAAGATTTATACAAGCGCTATCAAGAACAATTAGCAGATGTTTGTATTGTGTTTCCGAATAGAAGAGCAAGTTTATTTTTTAGAAAATATTTATCAGAATTACTTGTTGAACCTATTTGGTCGCCAGAAATAACCACCATTAATGATTTCTTTCTACAACATGCCCAATGGCAAACTGCCGATCAGCTTACTTTACTTTTTGAACTTTACACTACTTGGATAAATGTAACGGGTTATAAAGAAAGTTTCGACAATTTTTTTTATTGGGGAGAAACCTTGCTTAGAGATTTTAATGATGTTGATCAATATATGGTTAAAGCAGCAGCTATTTTTCAAATGATTGAATATCAAAAAAATCTTGATGAACAATTCAACTATTTAGATGAAGAGCAGAAACAAGTTCTAAAACAGTTTTGGAAAAATTTTGATAAAGATGAACTTTCATCTCAACAAAAAGAATTTGTAAAAGTATGGGAGGTATTAAACAACGTTTATCAAGAATTTAAAAAATCGTTGGCTACTAAAAATCTTGCCTATGAGGGAATGAATTACCGCGATATTATTGAAAGGTTGCATAAAAATGAAATTGTTTTTGATAATCCAAAAATAATTTTTGTTGGCTTTAACGCATTAAGTAAATGCGAAGAAAGTTTATTTGATTATTTACAAGAAAAAAAACGAGCTGAATTTTATTGGGATGCCAATGATTATTATCTCAATGATAAGTTTAATGAAGCCGGCCATTATTTAAGAAAAAACAGGATACGGTATTTTGAAAGTAGTAAATTTCCTTTGTCGGCTTCGCCTTTGAGTAAAGAAGAAAATACGGAAGTAATTAAATTCCCCAAACAAATTAAAATTATTGGCGTTCCGCTTGAGGTGGGGCAAGCAAAAGTAGTAGGAGAGGAGCTGCAAAATAATAATTATAAGCATGAGCAAACTGCTGTAGTATTGGCTGATGAACATTTATTATTTCCTGTACTGCATTCCATTCCTGATAAAATAAAGCAAATGAATGTGACCATGGGTTATCCTTTTAAAGATACTCAATTGCATAATTTTATAGAAAGCCTAATTGAATTACAGCAAACAGCCAAACATAAAAAGGGATACATTCAATTTTATCATAAATCCTTTATTGCTGTTTTAAAACATTCTTATTTTGTTTCGTATAATGCCGAGCTTTCAAAAAATATTATTGCGCAAATACAAAAACAAAATAGTATTTATGTTTCAGTAGAACAATGGCAAGAAGATGTATTTATTCAAAAAATTTGTAAACCATTACAACAAATTACAGATGTCACCCATTATTTACTTGAAATTTTAGATGATGTATATAGTATTACTAATAAAAAAGCAGAAGAATCGAATACCGTTGAGCAGGAATACATTTATCATTTTACTTTAAGTTTAAAACGCTTAAACGAAATAATTACCCAAAATAAAATTGATATAAGCCTTGAAATTTTTTACAGGTTATTACAAAAAATTATTCAACAATTGCGTATTCCATTCGCAGGAGAGCCATTAGAAGGCTTGCAAATTATGGGTTTGATGGAAACACGTTGTCTCGATTTTGAAAACATCTTTATTTTAAGCATGAATGAGGGTATTATACCTTCAAAATCTGTTCAAATATCTTTTATCCCCTATAATATTCGTAAGGGTTTTCATTTGCCTGTAAGTGATCACAATGATGCTATTTTTGCTTACTATTTTTATAGAAGCATTCAGCGTGCTAAAAATATTTACTTACTCTATAATACAGAAGCTGCTGATGATAGTCTTTCTGGTGAGATGAGTAGGTTTCTTTACCAATTAAAATATGAGTCTGGTTTTGGCGATGTAGCATTTAGTATCTTAAACAGACAAATTAAATCATTGCCATCACAAAAAATATCAATTCCGGTTAATGATAGCATAAAAGAAAAATTGAAAAAATACATAGTTGGAGAAACTGCTGAAACTTCTATTCTTTCTCCTTCTGCCATTAATACTTACTTAGATTGCAGATTGCGATTTTATTTTAAATATGTAGCGGGCCTATATGAAAAAGATGAAATAACAGAAGAAATAGATGCTGCTGATTTTGGCAATTTATTACATACCGCTTTAGAAAAGCTTTATAAACCTTATATTAATAAAGTAATTACTAAGGATACCGTTGATGAACTAAAGAAGGATGTTGAAGCTGTAATTTTATTTTCTTTTGAAGAACATTATGGAAGCAATAGTGCTACAAAAAAAGTACAAGCCTTAGAAGGTAAAAATATTATTATTAAAAATGTTATTGAAGAATATATATTAGCAATTCTTAAAAAAGATGCTGTATATGCTCCTTTTGAAATGCTTGGAATAGAACTAGGGAGTGAAGAAAAATTATTTTATGATTTTAATTGTACTATTAATAATCAAGCAAAAAAGATTCGTATTGGAGGCAAGATTGATCGTGTAGATAAAAAAGAAAATACTGTTAGAATAATTGATTACAAAACCGGAAAAGATAGTAAAGAAATAAAGGATATTGCATCTTTGTTTTCTCCTGAAAATAAAAAAAGAAACAAAGCAGCTTTTCAAACGATATTATATGGCCTGTTGTACCAATACAAATATGCGGCTTTGGCTCAAATAGAACCTGGCTTATATAATGTAAAAGAAATGTTTTTGGATGATTTTACCAGCCGATTTACAATTGATAAAACACCTCTTTTAAACATAGATGCCATCACAGACGAATATCAAAAATACCTACAGCAATTTTTAGAAGAAATTTTTAATGTTCAAAAACCTTTTGATCAAACACAGGATATTAAAAAATGCGAAAACTGTGCATATGTGGAAATTTGTAATAAAAGCTAATAGGCCGTTCCAAAAATTACAATTTTACTCATCGCCAGGTTTCTTTTTCTGTTTCAATTTATTCTTAAAACCATATGGGCAGTGTTTGCAATTGTTTTGGCAACAATAACCACGCTTTAAATGGTATTTTTCTGTGAATACAATAAACCCTTCAGGGCTCAAGTAAAATTCATCAGCTTCATATTTGTCGAGCCAGTTGGCCATTTATTATTGAATATTTATTATTGATGAATGAATAATTATTTGCAATTTAAATATTCAATAGCCAATCAACAATTTTAAATTACAAATGCTTCAATTCATTCAAGAAGATTTTATTTCAGAAAAATCAATTTCACTTTATCTCCTTCGTCTCGATTTAATTCACGAACATATTTCAGGCAATAAATGGTTCAAGCTAAAATATAACATCGAAGAAATGCAAAAGTTAAAGTGTGAGACATTGCTTACTTTTGGAGGAGCTTATTCTAATCATATTGCAGCCACAGCCTATGCCGGAAAAATAAATCATATAAAAACTATAGGGATAATTAGGGGTGAAGAATATCTTCCACTCAACCCTACTTTACAATTTGCCAAAGAATGTGGCATGCAATTGCATTATATTTCTCGTGAACAATACAAACAAAAAAATGGTGTTACATTTTTGCAAAATGTTAAAAAACAATTCGGTAATTTTTTTCTTGTACCTGAAGGCGGAGCAAATGAATTGGGATTTAAAGGCTGCAAAGAAATTATTAATGAAATAAATATTCCGTTCAATTATATAACATGCGCATGTGGTACGGGTACTACACTTGCAGGCATTATTGCCTCTTTAAATAAAAACCAACATGCTATTGGGTTTCCCGTTTTAAAAGGGGGAGATTTTTTGAAAGAAGACATAAAGACGATGATACATAATTGGAAGGAACAAAAAAATGATCATTCATCACAAAAAAAAAACAAACACTCCCTCTCCTCCTTCGACCTAGCTCAGGATAACTTTGGAGAGGGGTGGGGAGAAGTGGCCTGGCATCTCGAAACCCATTATCATTTTGGAGGTTATGCAAAAATCACAAAAAACTTGATAGAGTTTATAAGAAATTTTAAATTGAAGCATCAAATTCCGCTTGATCCCATTTATACAGGCAAAATGATGTATGGCTTATATGATCTCATTCAAAATAATTATTTTGAAAAAAATAGCGTTATTATTGCAATACATACAGGGGGATTGCAGGGAATACAACAATTGAAAATTGAGAATTGATAATGCAGAATTAAGAATTCATGAATAGATTTTGGGCTTTTCGGTTTTTTTTAGCTGTTTTTTTTAGCTGTATTGCATTTTCATCGAATGCAAAAATAACGGCTGCTCAATATATTGAAATTTATAAATACGAAGCCATAAATGAAATGCTTGAATATGGTGTTCCTGCTAGTATTACCATTGCACAGGGTATGTTAGAATCTGATTGCGGAAACAGTCCATTAGCAATAAATGCAAAAAACCATTTTGGGATAAAATGCCATCTCGAATGGAACGGCCCTACCTATATTCAGGATGATGATAAAAAAGATGAGTGCTTTAGAGTGTATAATGATGCGAGAGAATCGTATCGAGATCACTCGCTTTTTTTAAAAGATAGGCCGAGATATGCTTCTTTGTTTCAATTAAACATTACAGATTACAAAGCTTGGGCTTATGGCTTAAAAGAAGCCGGATATGCTACCAATCCTGCTTATCCCGAAAAATTAATTAAGCTTATTGAAGACAACAAGCTTGATCAGTTTGATAAAGTAAAAAATATAAATGCTGTAAAACACTTAAAAGAAAAAGAAAAGATTGAAGCAACAAGTACTACTGCTTCATTTATTCATCATGATGTTTTAATAAATAATAGAACACCCTATATTATTATTAAAAAAGGTGATACTTATTTTAGTATTGCCAAAGAATTTGATATTGATCTCCGTTTGTTATACCATTACAATGATGTAAATAAAATAGATGAATTGAAAGAAGAGCAATATCTTTATTTAAAACCAAAACGAGCAGTAAATTCAGAAACAAAGTTTTATACGGTTAAGCCGGGCGATACTATGTTATCTATTTCTCAATTGTATGGCATTAGGCTTAAAAAGTTATACAAAAAGAACAATCTAAAATATGGTGAACAGCCTCCTGTTGGGGATATTCTATCTCTTCAAAGGCGAATAAGAACGAATTAATGAATAAAAATTACTATAATTTTGTCCAACATTCTAAAAATCCTTATCTTTGCCCCGACTAAAGGATGATTATAACAATTTTTAATTGAAATTCAATTATGTATTTAACTACAGAAACAAAAAAAGGATTATTTAAAAAGTATGGAAACGGTGCTACAGATACAGGTTCTGCTGAATCTCAAATTGCACTTTTTACGCATAGAATACAACATTTATCTGCTCACTTAGAAACATATAAAAAAGACAGAGCAACTCAATATTCTCTTCAAAAATTAGTAGGTCAAAGAAAAAAACTACTTAGTTATTTAAAAGATACTGAAATAGATCGTTACAGAGATATTATCAAAAAACTGAATATCCGTAAGTAATCTTAAACTTCTCTTAAAAAGGCAATTTTAACAATTGCCTTTTTTTGTGTTTACTATATTCTCTTTATTAAATTTTATTTGGTAATTCTAAAAATTACCATGTTGTCCACACTCAAAAAAAACTTATGCCACTTACTGCAATTACAAAAACCTTAGATTTAGGAAATGGAAAAACCATTTCACTTGAAACAGGAAAATTAGCCCGTCAGGCCGATGGATCTGTTGTTGTTAAAATGGGCGATACCATGTTGCTCGCTACAGTTGTTTCTGCCAAGGAAGCTAAAGAGGGAACCGATTTTTTACCTCTTTCCGTTGAATACAAAGAAAAATTTGCTTCTGCCGGAAAATTTCCCGGTGGTTTTTTAAAGCGCGAAGCACGTCCTTCTGATTATGAAATTTTAGTATGTCGTTTAATTGATCGTGTACTACGTCCACTTTTTCCTGAAGATTATCATGCAGATACCTTTGTAACGGTTAATTTAATTTCTGCCGATACCAATATTATTCCTGATACATTGGCAACATTAGCAGCTTCTGCTGCTTTAATGGTGTCTGATATTCCTTTTCAAGGGCCTATTTCAGAAGTTCGTGTAGCTAGAGTTAAAGGCCAATGGGTATTGAATCCTACTTTTTCAGAACTTAAAGAATCGGATATTGATATGGTAGTAGGTGCTTCTATTGATAGCATTGTAATGGTTGAAGGTGAAATGAAAAACATCACTGAAGCCGATATGCTGGAAGCAATAAAATTAGCTCATGCCGAAATTAAAGTACATTGCAATCTTCAGCTTGAATTAGCTAAGGCTGTTACAAAATCTCAACCTAAGAGAACATATTGTCACGAAGAAAATGATGCGGATTTAAAGAAAAAGGTTTGGGACGAAACCTATCAAAAAGTATATAATGTTGCCAAAGCAATGACTGCCGATAAGCACAAACGTTCAGAAGCTTTTCATGCTGTTAAAGAAGAATTCTTAAAACAATTTTCAGATGAAGAACTAAGCAAAAAAGTCGGAATGATTAGCCGTTATTTTCATGATGTAGAAAAAGAAGGCGTAAGAGCCTTTGTGCTGAATGAAAAAATGAGAATAGACGGTCGTAAACTAAATGAAATTCGTTCTATTTGGAGCGAAGTAAATTATTTGCCCGCAACGCATGGTTCAGCTCTTTTTACAAGAGGCGAAACTCAATCTCTTACTACCGTTACATTAGGTGCTAAAAATGACGCACAAACTATTGATAGCGCATTAAGGGACGATTCAGAAAAATTCATTTTACATTATAATTTCCCTCCATTCTCAACTGGTGAAGCAAAAGCTTCAAGAGGAACAAGTAGGAGAGAAGTAGGCCATGGAAATTTAGCACAACGTGCTATTAAATATTGCTTGCCTGATGATGATGATAATCCATATACCATTCGTGTTGTATCCGATATTTTAGAATCAAATGGTTCTTCATCTATGGCTACCGTATGTGCAGGTGTTCTTGCGCTTATGGATGCAGGTATCAAAATTAAAGCTCCTGTTTCCGGCATTGCCATGGGATTGATTATGGGTAAAGATGGAAAATATGCTGTGTTATCCGATATTTTAGGAGATGAAGATCACCTAGGTCACATGGACTTTAAAGTAGCCGGCACAGCTACAGGTATTACTGCTTGCCAAATGGATTTAAAAGTTGATGGATTAACTTATGATGTATTAGAAAAAGCTTTGGCTCAAGCCAAAGAAGGTCGCTTGCATATTTTAGGAAAAATGCTTGAAACCATTGCTGCTCCTAATGTTGAATTAAAACCTCATTCGCCAAGAATTGATACACTTTATGTTCCTAAAGAATATATTGGAGCAATTATAGGCCCCGGAGGAAAAGTAATTCAAGAAATACAAAGAGAAACTGGTGCTACCATTTCAATAGAAGAAGTAAATGAAAGAGGCATTGTAGAAATTTTAACTGCTAATGCAGAATCTCGCAATGCAGCTATGGCGCGTATTAAGGCTATTGTTACAGAACCTGAAATTGGTGAAGTATATGATGGTGTTGTAAAAAATGTACAACCGTATGGTGCTTTTGTTGAAATTCTTCCTGGTCATCAAGGCTTGCTTCACGTATCAGAAATTGAGTGGAGAAGAATTGAATCGGCAGAAAAGGTATTAAAACCTGGAGATAAAATACAAGTAAAACTACTGGAGAAAGATAAAAAAACGGGCAAGCTTAAACTTTCTCGTAAAGTACTTTTGCCTAAAGAAGAAAAGCAATCTGAAACTGCTATGCAGCAGTAATTTTTTATTTGAAACTAATGAAGAGCCTCTGCATTTATTTGTAGAGGCTTTTTTTATGAAAAAATAATAGCATTAAATATTTTGTCTCTAAAAGGGACAATCACATCATCATCATTTTATATTCTATACATATTAAATCATATTCTTAGGTAAATGGATATTAATAGATGGCACTGGGTTTCTCTATAAAGGAGGATATGCTTTTATTAATGATTTTCTGTACGTTTAAGAATAATTATTATCAAACATAGAAAAGATATCTACAGAAAATTCCCATAAATACATTGCCTACTCCAACTTCATTTTCGTTTGCTTTTTACTATCCACATCAAATTCTATTGTAGGAGAAGATTTATCGGGCACTCCTCCATCTGCTAAATCAAAGTTAGTTTCTTCAGGTTCCGGGTCAACAATGGTGGGTTCTAAATTGTTTATTGTTTTTACCGGATAAGTAGTTAATCTTTTTCCTTTAGCTTGGTCGCCTTTTATGCCAATAAATTCATGCAATTGAAATTCTTCGTTGGCCCTGGTGCCACCTTTTGTTGCTTTGTAAATAACTTCAACACGTGAGTATTTATCCATCGAAACATGAATCAATTTCGATTTTTCTGTTTCGTCAATAAACTTAATTTTTTTATCTGTTTTTTCAGGATTAAAACGCTTCACATACATTTCTGCTTCGTCATTTAAATAAATGGCAGTAACCACATCATTGTGCTCAAATTTTTTAATTACAACAATATCGTCTTCATCATAATGATTGGTTAATTCAAATGTGGTAGTTCTGTAGTTTCCATCTTTGGTAATCACTAAAATTCTATCTGAATCGTTAAAATTACCTAGGAACATTCCTCGTTTATCGGTATTCAATCTTTTCACTACATCATCAAACCACATGTCTAATCCACCTAATGTTGAAGCCCCTTTTTCTTTAAATACTACTTTTCTGATTGGATATTTGGTAACCAAATTACCTTGTGCAGAACGGTTTTTGATGGCCATAGTTCCAAAATCAACTTCAAAATAAAGTTTTTTGAGTTTTGGAAGCGGCTTTAAAAACACCGATACAATTTCTGATTCTCCATTAGTATTTACAGTAAAATAAAGCACTTTAGAGCCTTTTGTTGCTCTTGTTAAATCATACTCTTTGTCTCGGGTAATTCCGGTTACATTAAAACGTTTCATGTATGAAGGGCCATTTACGCCATCCATATAAATCATGTTATAAGTAGTACGTCTGTCATCTTTTTTAAGAATATTAAGATGCAATACATTTTTTCCTACAAATGTTTTTTCGCTTACTTTAGAAACTTTGAATGTGCCATTATCGAAAAATACGATCATATCATCAAGGTCAGAACATTCTCCAATTAAATCGGCTTTTTTAAGACTTGTTCCGGCAAAGCCTTCTTCTCTATCGTAATACAATTTTGCATTGGCTACAGCAACTTTAGCAGCAACAATAGTTTCAAAATTTCTTATTTCTGTTTTGCGTTCACGGCCTTTGCCGTATTTTTCTTTTAATCCACGGAAGTAAGCAACCACATAATCAATAAGATTGGCTAAATGATGCTTTACTTTATCCAACTCATCTTCTATTTCTTTAATGTTGTTATCTGCTTTTTTAGAGTCGAATTTAGAAATACGTTTGATTTTTATTTCAGTAAGTCGGGCTACATCCTCATCCGTTATTTCTCGCTTCAATTTTTTCTTATAGGGTTTTAAGCCATCATGAATGGTTTGAATAACGGCTTCCCATGTTTCAGCATCTTCAATGTTTCGGTATATTTTTTTCTCAATAAATATTTTTTCAAGCGATGCAAAATGCCATTGTTCTTCTAATTCACCTAATTGAATTTCTAATTCTCGTTTTATTAACTCAACAGTATATTTGGTAGATATTTTTAAAATTTCGGTTACGGTAACAAATCTTGGTTTGTCATTTTCAATAATACAGGCATTGGGCGAAATAGATTTTTCGCAATCTGTAAAAGCATATAAGGCATCAATGGTTTGATCGGGAGAAATACCGGGTGCTAAATGCACTAAAATTTCAACCTTTTCAGCCGTATTGTCTTCAATTTTTTTGATTTTTATTTTCCCCTTTTCAGATGCATTCACAATTGAATCCATCAATGCGGATGTGGTAGTTTCGCAAGGAATTTCAGTAATTACTAATGTTTTTTTATCTAACTGGGTAATTTTGGCTCTTACACGAATTTTGCCACCACGCATACCATCGTTGTAACGAGAAAAATCTGCCAAGCCTCCGGTAGCAAAATCGGGATATATTTCAGGTTTTCTTCCTCTTAATACATCAATGGAGCCATCTATTAATTCAATAAAATTGTGAGATAGAATTTTACAAGCTAGGCCAACAGCAATACCTTCTACTCCGTGTGCCAGCACAAGCGGAAATTTCATGGGTAATGTAACAGGCTCTCTATTGCGCCCATCGTACGACATACGCCATTCAGTAGTTTTAGGATTAAAAACTACTTCAAGTGCAAATTTTGAAAGTCGAGCTTCAATATACCGAGGAGCTGCTGCACTATCACCGGTAAGAATATTGCCCCAGTTTCCTTGAGTATCAATAAGCAGGTTTTTTTGACCCATGTTTACCAAAGCATCGCCAATAGAAGCATCGCCATGCGGATGGTATTTCATGGTATGGCCAATTACGTTAGCCACTTTATTAAAACGGCCATCGTCCATATCTTTTAATGAATGCAAAAGCCTGCGTTGAACAGGTTTTAATCCATCATTTATATGGGGCACAGCACGCTCTAATATTACATAAGATGAATAATCTAAAAACCAGTTTTCAAACATTCCTGAAAGATGAATGATTTGTTGGCCTTCGCTATTATTTGTAGGATTTGTTTCTGAATTATTTTCGCTCATTTTTTAAATTAATTTTTATGCCATCATCCCATCCTTCTCCCAAGGGAGAAGGGGGAGTTTGGAATTTTTTTTAATAATTATGGAACAATGATTTGAAGAGAAAGTGGATTTACTTTAATTTCTATTTCATTGCCCATGTCAACCGGTTCGCCATCAATATGCGCAAGTATGGCATCTTTTTTACTAATCTTTACTGATTTTACTCTAAACATTTCGTTGTATTGCGAAGTATTAATGGTTTGATTAAAAAGTTTGAGTGTAATGGCAGGTGTTTTTATTAAAGGGAATTTACTAATGATACATAAATCAAGATAACCATCTTCAATATCGGCACCGGGTGCTATTTTAGCATTGTTACCATATTCAGATGAATTGGCTACGCATATTAAAAAAGCTTCTTGGATAATGGCTTTTCCGTCAAAACGAATGGTATATTCTTCAGGTTTGTATTTAAAAACCTCACGTGAAACCAAACGTATGTAGTTTTGAAATCCTCTTTTTTCAACTTTGGCAAATAATCCTGCAATAAAAGCATCGAAACCCACACCCGAAACACCAATAAATTTTTGACTATTAATAATAGCGGTATCAATTTTGGCAATTTTTAGCTGGTTAATTTTTTTAATGGCACTTTCAACATTCATGGATACCTTTAAATGCCTTGCTAAGGCATTGCCCGAACCGGTGGGTATAACGGACATGGTAACATTTGTGCCAATTAATGGAGTGCCCACTTCATTTACAGTTCCATCACCACCTACTGCAACTACTATTTCGTAATTTTCTTTGATAGCTTCTTCACTTAAAGCCGTTCCATGTTTTGCGTAACGGGTATAATGGATATCGTAATTAAACAATGTTCTGTCTAGAACACGGTTAATTACGGTTTCTACCTGTCGGTGCTTACCTGTACCGGCAATAGGATTAATAATAAATCGAATTTTCTTCATCTTTTACAAACGAAACAAACCACGAAAATAGACATTTCGAATGATATGTTGTACTTTTGCAAAATAATTGTTAGTTGTATGGGTTTTAAAAATTATTTTTTTATGCCCTCACCCGACCTCTCCCAAAGGAGAGGAGATTTGAATGTAATTTTTAATCAAGTTTAAATTATGCATATTAAAAAAGTATTAAAATTTGGAGGTACTTCTGTTGGAGCACCTGAAAGAATGTTTGATGTAGCCAAATTAATTCGATCAAACGATACAAGAATAGTTGTATTATCAGCCGTGTCAGGAGTTACGAATCAATTGGTTGAGATAAGCAAATGCTATCATAATGGAGATAAAGACAAGGCTGCTTTGCACATTAAACAATTACACGAAAAGTATCAGGGGTTTATTGCAAAACTATACTCAAAAGAAGATGCAAAAAAGAAAGCGGTAGCTTTATTAGAAGAACATTTTAAGTTTCTCCTCAATTTTGCTAATGATTTATTTACGGTTCATGAAGAAAGAGCAATTTTAGCTCAAGGGGAATTAATTTCAACGGCTTTGTTTCAATATTATTTAGAAGAAATAGGAGAGAAGTCGGTTCTTTTACCCGCTCTTGAATTTATGCGTATTGATGAAGATAAAGAGCCCATGCTCGATTACATTCGTGAAAATTTAAATATAGAATTAAATAAACATAAAGATTGTAAGTTATTTATTACTCAAGGTTATATTTGTAGAAATTCTTATGGTAAAGTAGATAACCTAAAACGTGGAGGAAGTGATTATACAGCTTCTTTAATTGGTGCGGCATTAAAATCTGACGAGATTCAAATTTGGACGGATATTGATGGTATGCATAATAATGATCCTCGATTTGTAGATAAAACGTATCCTATTGCAGAAATGTCGTTTGATGAAGCTGCAGAGCTCGCTTACTTTGGAGCTAAAATTTTGCATCCTTCAAGTATTTTACCGGCTTGGCAAGAAAACGTTCCGGTTCGATTATTAAATACAATGCAGCCGGAGGCTAAGGGCACCTTAATTTCTACTAATGATTCAAACAGAACATATGTTGCTGTGGCGGCTAAAGATGGTATTGTGGCTATTAAAATTCGATCGAGCCGCATGCTACTTGCTTATGGATTTTTAAGAAGCATTTTTGAAGTATTTGAAAGATACAAAACACCAATTGATATGATTACTACTTCTGAAGTAGCCGTATCGCTTACTATTGACGATACTACTCACCTAAAAGATATTTTAAAGGAATTAGAAGAATACGCAAGTGTTGATGTAGATAAAGACCAAACTATTATTTGTATAGTGGGTAATTTTGCTTCAGAAAGTTATGGCCATGCGCAAGATGTGTTAAAAGCATTCAGCAAGATTCCTATCCGTATGATTTCCTATGGCGGAAGCAAGAAGAATATTTCATTGCTGATTAATAGCAAATACAAAAAGCAAGCATTGCAGTCAGTAAATGATGTTTTGTTTATGCCACAAGAAGTATTGGCATAGTGAGGTTATAAAATATCCGATAATTTTGCACCATGAGGTAGTAAATTATCGGATAATTTGTTACCTCAGTTTTGTAATAAAATAATATTATTTCTTTAATGCCCTGCCTCTGTTTTTAACTCATCTATGTTAATGCCTTGAGTTTTTAAAACAGCTTTCACTTTTATTGCAAAAAAAGCAATATAGGCGAAACAAAGTAAGGCTACTATATATGAATAATGAATGCCAATGCTTGGCATATCTGCCAAGGTGCCTTGTAAAGGAGGGATAATAGCCCCGCCTAAAATCATCATAATTAAAAATGAACTTCCTTGGCTGGTATATTTTCCTAAACCTGCTAAAGCCATACTAAAAATATTGGGCCACATAATGCTGCATGCTAAACCTCCGCTTAAAAAAGCATAAGTAGCAATTTTGCCTGTAGTTAATATACCAATAAGCATGGCTACAAATCCTAAAATAGAAAAAACAAAAAGTGATTGAGCCGGTTTTTGTTGTCCCCAGAAAATGCAAGCAATAATAGCCAATACACAAATGCCATATTGATATAATTCACTAATATCATTACCTCTTAAATGATTTACAAAAAGCACTATCCCAAATGCAATAAATGGAACTACAACTGTGAGAATATTTCTTGTTAATTTGTTTAATTGAAAAGCTGAGAGAGCTCCTGTCCAACGACCAATCATTAAACTTCCCCAATACAATGAAATAAAACTGGAGATATGTGCAGCATCAAAAGAACCAAATTCAGGTAATTTTAAAAGAGCACCCATATTACTTTGTATACTTACTTCAACACCCACATAGGTAAATATGGCTATCATACCCAATACCAATTGAGAGTATTTTAAAACACCTAAAGCATTTTCATAGTTTTCTTTACTGGTAACTTCAGGCATTTTTGAAATGGAGAAATAAATAACCACAGCTAAAAAAACTCCTGCAAGAATTAAATATAAATTACTAATGTTGCCAAGTGTAGCTTCGCTTGCTCCACTCACAGAGCCAAATAAAACATAACTTACTATTAAAGGGCCAAAGGTTGTACCTAAAGAATTCACACTTCCTGCAAAATTTAAACGGTGCGATGCAGATTCTATTGGGCCCAATGCAACAACAAAGGGTTGCGCAGCAGTTTGTTGCAAACTAAAACCTAATGCAATAATAAAAAAAGAGGCTAAAATTAAATTGAATGAACCTGCATTTACCGATGGAATAATGGCTAGGGCTCCAACTATTGAAATAAGTAATCCGTATATAATTCCTTTTTTGTAACCAATTTTATTAAGGATATCAATTTTTACAAAAGCAGAAAGAAAAAATAAAATAAGAGAGCCAATAAAATAACCGCCATAAAAAGTAGAGTCGATCAATTGACTTTGAAACTGAGAAAGATTAAAATGGTTTTTACAAAAGGGAATAAAAATTCCATTTGATGCAGCTACAAATCCCCAAAAGAAAAATACTACTACCAGAGTATATAATTGTGATTGTTGTTTGCTTGAATTCATAAATTAGTATCGGTATATTTTAGATTAAGTACAAACCTAATAAAAAATGTTATTGAGCTATCAAATGTTTATATTTTTGAAGAAAAGAACAACATTGCATGCTCTGCATAACAGTGCATCTGTCGGTCTGGATTAAAACAGTTTGTTAATCTACCCAAATTATTTTTTTTAGGATGCGGATACTATTATTTGATGTACGAATAGAAAGATAATAAATACCAGCTCCTTTAATTTCTTTATTGTTAATAGAGAATTTTTGAATTCCTTGATCTAATAAATTATTGCTCTCGAGAATTTTTTCTCCAATACAATTATACAATTCAATTGAAATATTTTGTTTGCATTTATTTAAATAACTTATGCTTACTTCTTCATTTGTTGGATTGGGATAAACTGAAATATTTGAAATAGAATTTTTCTCATCATTAATTCCATTTGTAATTAAAGTTCCATTTTTACTTATAATATTTACAGGCTGCATAGCATCGTCAATAGCTTCTTCAGCTACCATTGATCCGTCAATTTTTAAATCACTATTTGATAGCGAATTCGTTTTAATTAAAAAATGTAGGGTAAGTACAGTTGATGTGTCGGTAAACTCTTCTCCTGTTAAATTCTTATCATACCAAAGTAATCCCAATTTGCCATCACTAATTTGAGATTCTCCTAATTGAATATTATCTAGCCCATTTTTTTCTAGGTTTAAATATTGTAAATGATTCTCATCCCAATTTAAAGTAAATTGAAACGACAATAATTGAATTGCATCTGCTAATTTTATTTTAATATCTATGGTATCTCCTAATGATCCACTTGCATCTTCAATATAAAAAGTAATATTTTTATTGCTTGAAGTTTTATTAATGGAATTATCCCAACTGTTATTTACATCCCCGAGTTTAACACCAATAAAATCTTGATTGGTATAATTAGAAGTAATACTGTTATAAGCTCTAGTTGAGTCAAAACCCCAAGGATTATACGGGTCAGAAAAAGTATAATCAGAAGATACAAAGCTCCAAAGTTTGTTTCCCGGAAAACTGGTGGTATTGGACAAAATTAATGATTGAATATACAGTATGTCTAATGTTGTTATGCTTTTAGAATTATTTACATCTGCCGCAATTATTTTATATGCAGATGAGAGTAAACTAGCATTTAAGATATGCTGTTGAACTAATAAGATATCTAAAGTTGAAACGCCATTATTGGTATTAACATCATTTATTTTTGATGGTGTGATTGTATAATTTTTATTTGAACTTACACTAAAACTGTATGTGCCATTACTGCTTGTTGTATAAGAAGAAGTGGAGTTTCCGCTTAAACTAACAATAGCTTTATTTACTGTGGCACCTGTTTCCGTTTTTATTGTTCCAGAAACAGTAAGTGTACTTGAGCTTGCACTTACAACAAAGGTATCCACAGTAAAACATCCATTATCATCATACACCCAAACATTATAAGTTCCTGCACTTAATCCACTAACATCTTGTGAAGTTTCCCAATTTGACCAATTATAAGTATAAGGAGATGTACCTCCACTCACGCTAATATTTATTGAACCATTATTTAACCCACTACTTGTATTGGTAACGGTTCCACTAATACTAATTGCAGTTAAAGGTTGAGTAATGGTTACACTTGTTGTGCTACTTGTGCCATTATAATCTGTAACCGTTACAGAATATGTACCTGCAGATAACCCATATGCTGTAGCTGTAGTTTGAGAATAAATATCATCCCATAAATAAGTATACGGGCTCACTCCTCCTGTAACACTTACCGTTGCTTCTCCTGTATTGTAACCATAACAAACCGGATCATAAGTTGTAGTAGATAAAGTTAAAGTATGAGTGGCTTTTAAATTTAAAAGCCAAACTGCTCCATGATCTGCTCCTCCATCATCATCATAAACAGCTCCAACCAATATATCAGGATCATTGTCTCCATTTACATCTCCTACATAAGCCAGCGAATAAGCAAATTGATCATTAGCATCTAAACTACCTAAAAAATTTCCACTGGTTTCACTTATTTTTTGATACGATTTTACTTTACCATTGGTTTCTAGAAATAAAGAATACAATGCTCCTTGATTTGTTCCTCCATCATCATCCTGATGAGCTCCTACAATTACATCCGGAATATTATCTCCATTTAAATCTCCTGCCGCTGTAAGCGAGATTCCAAAATAATCTGCACTATCAAGAGATGCAGTAAAACTGCCATTTAAACTACTAATCATTTGAGGGGGTGCAGAAGTTTTTAGTACTGTTGTAGGGTCAAGAAATAGAATATAAATAGCACCATAATTTGCGCTATAACCCACTCCTCCATCATCGGTAAAAGGAGCTCCAATAGCTATATCATTTATACCATCACCATTTACATCGCCTATTACAGTAACCGAATTTCCAAAATTATCTCCTTCATCTAAATAGGCATGAAATAAAGGCATCATATTTTGGTCTGCACTAATTTTTTTATAGGACTTTACTGTACCATCCGTACTAAGCATCAAAATCCAAACAGCTCCATAATTATCGCTGTTGTATTCATAACTGCCATAGTAATCATCGTCTTGAGGAGCTCCAACAGCAAGATCTACAATTCCGTCACCATTAAAATCTCCAATATTGGCTAATGAATAACCAAACCAATCTAAACTATCAAGTGGGCCCGTAAAGTTGCTCCCATTTGCAAATTCATTGTTTATTTTTTGATAACTTTTTACGGTTCCATCTGTTTTGAGAAACAAAACATATACAGATCCTGTACTAGTGCCACCTTCATCATCACCCTTTGCGCCAACGGCAATATCCGTAATACCATCTTTATCTAAATCACCTAAAGATGTTATAGCACAACCAAAATGATCGTAATTATATAAATAGCCATTGAAATTACCTTGTGTGTAACTAATTTTTTGATAACTTTTTACAGTTCCATCATTTTTCATAAAAAGAATCCAAACAGCACCTCTGCCTATACCTCCATCAGTATCATATTCTGCACCAACAGCAAAATCAGTAACTCCATCGTTATTTAAATCTCCAATATTGGCAACGGCAGAACCAAATCTTGCAGTATCAATTAAAGTACCACTAAAATTACCTTGTGTGTCACTTATTTTTTTATATGATTTTACACTGGCGTTTTGCGAAAAAGAAAAATATGATAATAATAAACTTGCTACCATGAATGTAGCAATCTTGGATGGGTTCATAAATCAGATATCAGGGTTAGTAAATCGGGTGCAAAGGTAGGCTTATTTATCAAGACTAAAAAATGGCATAATCTATAATTGATGTGCTAGAAAAAGATTACTACGTTTGTAAACTTAGGTCTCCAACCGCATTATATTATGAATAGATTTTATTTATCCAAAAAACTTAATGTTAGTTATTCTGGAATTAGCATTCCCTTTTGAATGCCATACATGATATTTTGAATAACAGCGTTTTTTATTTGAGACTGCACATCATCAGGCTCATCTTTAAAATTATCTACTACTTCATTCAAGACCATTTCGACTTTATTTGCTTCAGTAAATGAAGTTAATAAAGCAGCTAATAGATCAGAAATTTGAAGTTCAATCGTTCCACTAAAAAAAGGAAGTAATAAAACGTATAATTCATTTTCCGGAAGAGGAGATTGAATATCAATTGATATATATTCTTGCCAATTAAAATGCGTGGTAATGATTTTAGCTTCGTCAATAAATTTTAATTTAAGATTAAGAAAATCTTGAGTCGCTAGATTTTGATATTCCTCAAATTTTTCGATTGAATATAAGGCTTGAACATAATTCAATACATCACTTTTAATAGATTCGGTTGCTAAATACTTTTCCCATTCCAAAGAAAATATTTCTTCTATAATTGGGTATTGTTTATAAAAAGTTACAGCGTTTATAAATTGAAAAAAATCATGCTGCAACGATTTTTGTGATGAAATAGTATTTTCGAAAAATGAATTTAATGTCGAGCTAAAATTCTCTTCTATTAGGTTTATGGTTCTTAAAAAATGCTTTTTAATTATTTGTCGTTTCAGTTGAGATGGGGAAATAGTAATGGATGTATATTTTTTCACATCTCCAGTAAAAATGGATTTTAATTTTGGAGCTAAAACACTTTCTGTTTTAGTTGAATCATTCATACGAAGCATAAAGTAGGCAATGCCTGCATTACCCATAAATAAACTCGTATCATTTTGTTCATTTGAGGTAGAATAGCCACTTAAATAGCCTCCATATTTTTTTTCTTCTACAATAGCGTTATCAGCAATTTGCTCTGCATATTTTTTTAGTTTGTTATCTTTTAAAATTTCAAATGCATCGACAAAAATTTCTGCATTGCCACACGCGCCATGGCATAAGCCATATAGTTCTCTTATTTTTTGATTAGGTTCTATATTTGATTGTATCACTTTATAGATGGCATTTTGTAAATCAGTTTTATATTGTTCATCATGTAAACATTCAATAGCTCTCGCTCTTGATAATCCAATACCTGCTGCTCCATGGCACCAAGCATTCATATCTCCTCCCTTGGTAAAAAAATCAAATTGTTTTTCTTCATATTTTTTTATAAAATCTTTATAGTCGCCTTCTTTATATATTGATTTTCTGTAATCAGGCCAATTGCTATTTTTTGCATCATAATAAGAATTTTCATACTTGAAAATTTGTTCAGCAAGCCATAGAAAACTATCATTATTAAAATAATGGCCCAGTTCAAGAAATATATAGGCCATACCGGCTGCTCCATGAGAAAACCCACATAAACCATGTATATAGTCTTTCCCTCTATTCCAATAAATGCCGGCCTCTGAAGAATATAAATTATCTAAAACAGTTGCAACATAGAGATCTAGCACTTCAAGTATTTTATTTTCTTTAGTAGCTTCATAAATATGTAATAGCCCAATTATACATCCGGGAGGCCCAACCAATAAATCATATTTTAAATTTTCACCCTTTAAAAACACATCTGCTTTTAAAGCTATTTCAACAGATGCCTTTTTGTAAATCTGATTTTTAGTGAGTGTATATATTTTAGATAGGCAATAAGCACTTCCTAAACGACCGGAATACAAACTATAATAATGGGTAGGATTATTTTTATCATTTTCAATTAGCCAAGCGGCAGATTGTTCAATAACCTTTAAATATTTTTTTTCGGGAACCGATTTGTAGAGTTCAACAAAAAATAATGTAATACCGGCTACTCCATTGTAAATTGAATCTGATACATTCCATATAATTGCATTATCATTTTGCATATCCATTGACATGGATTTCCAGTACATGCCATGTTCATTATATTCAGCTTTGGCAATTAGTGATTCTGCAATATCAATGGCGTGTTGCAAATATTTTGAGCCACTCATCTATAGAAAGGAATTAATGAATAGCCTAAAATAAAAAATAATGTTGTTACAACTAAGTTTTGAATTTGTACTATTGCAAAACTGTAATATAGCTTTCATAGCTTGCAAAACTTATAAGAATAGAAACTATATTTATCATGTATCTTAATAAAATAAATTCCACTTGCTAAATTAGAAATATCTATATCATTCGTTTCTATTTTTATAGTTTCACTCATAACTATTTTACCGAAAACATCTATTATACTTAGTTGGGCTCTTAAAGTTAAAGAAGCAGCAAACTCCAAATGAATAATGGAAGATGCTGGATTGGGATATAGTTTAAATGGTTTACTCTTATTAGTATTTTTTATTCCAGACAACGTTGTATCAACTACTAAAAAAGTACCCATCATACCTTCATCTTCATGATGTAATAAATGACAGTGATACATATAAGGCGTAGAGTTATCAGCAAAGGTGGTAAACTTTGTAATAAATCTTACTGTATCTTTTGCTTGTACCAAAATCACATCTTTTAAGCCGCTGTATTCTGGCGGTGGGGAATTACCATTAATATCTAAAACATAAAATTCAATATCATGAATATGGAATGGATGAGCAACCATGGTGCTATTGGTCAATGTCCAAATTTCTACGTCATTTAGATAAACAACTTCATTTATTGAATCCATTTCAAAACTTTTATCATTCATTAAAAATGGACCATCTACATAGGCTTGTATACCGCTCATGGCAGATAAAGTATCTGGTGATAAGTTTATACTTCTATTTACTGTTGCCAAAGATTCATCGTAAGGAATTAGAGGTAAAAATGAACTTGGAATAGTAATTATGGGATTAGCGGTAGCAGCAACTACATCAAATCTTAATACATTAAAATCTGCTCCATTTAGATGATTACCATAATAGCCTTCTGAAATGGTTATGGTACTTGTTCCAACAGAATCTGCACCTATAATACCCTGTGGCAATTCAGAAGCATAGCTTTTTAAGTAAAGTTGTTTTCCTGTGTTGTAAGCTCCAAAATCTATTAAGATTTCTGCACGTTCTCCGGTGGATAACCGTAAACGATTGGTTGAATAAGGCTGAGCAAGCAAACCTCCATCTGAAGCAATAAGATAGAAATTAGAACTGTCAGATAAGCCAAAATAATAGGTTCTATCAGCAGATGCATTTAATAAACGTAATCGTACCACTTGTTTGGGAACTTCTAAGTAAGGATCAATAGTACCGTTCACCATCATAATACTATCTTCATGGGATGCCGTTGCAATTTGATACAATACATCAAAAGATTTTGACTGAATAATTAATGGAAAATCATCTACTCCATATTTTCTTGGCAATTTGTAAGTAGCTTCAGTGCTATCTCGTACGATTATCATTCCCGCCAAACCTTTTGAAATCTGGATCTCAGTTTTTCCTTCTCCATGGGGATGGTACCAAAAGGTGGCGGCATCATTTCTCATTTTAAAAAATGGGCTCCATGTACTTGCAGGATTAATTATTTGATGTGGCCCACCATCATTCATAGGCGCAACATGAAAGCCATGCCAGTGAACCGTAGTAGCAACACTGAGGTTGTTAGTTACATTCAGCGTTATACTATCTCCTTTATTAATTAATAAAGTAGGACCTAAAAAATTGCCGTTGTAACCATACGTGGGGGTATTATACCCGGTATAAAATACTTTAGTGCTTGCTTGTACATTTAAATTAAATGTGGTGCCACTCAAGGTATCTGGTATATACAATGCATTTTGAGAATAGGTATCCAAACCTAATGAAATCAAAAGGCATAAAATAAAATATTTATTCATTTTAAAAATTGGATTATAAAATGGTTATTCCTGGATGCTGATTTTTTTCAGAAATATTTTATCGTTAAATTCCCCTTTGATAAAATAAATACCACTAGAAAGATAGTTAACAGGAAACGATTGATTCCAAATTCCTTTCTCTAACTTTTCTATAGCCAGAACCTGCACTTTTTTCCCAACAATATCTGTTAATTCTAATCTAAGCATACCACTTTCTTTTGTTACTAAAGAAAGTGTAAAATTATCAGCACAAGGATTAGGAAAAACCTCTATAGAACCAATTGCTGAACTTTCATTTTGAATACCTGCATTTGTACCCAAAAAACTTTTGATAGCAGTAGCAATAGTATCTGTATCACTATCTGAAAAACCAACGTTGGTAAATAACACATCGTGTGCGCTACCTGCTACTACAGCAATGGTAGGCATTCCCATACCGCCATAATATGCTACTTGCGTGCCACCAGAATCAAAAGGAGTTGATGAATATCCATTTGTAGTAACCCAATTACTTATTGAACTACAGGTATAGGTATTGCTGTAACCGAAATGATAGAATCGAATTTTTCCTTCACCATATTGCATCTCTAAATCATGATGCATAGCTTCTAAGGCATCTCCTGCAACAATACAGCCATTGCAGCTTAACATAAAAAATTCAAGAATAACTACATTTCCAGAATCGAGTTCAGAATAAAGATGATGCATTTGCCCATTACAATCATCCATGCTAAAATCAATAGCGGTTGTTTGTTGGGCATTGGAAAATACGGTAATTAACAATAAAGAGAGTAAAATGAATCTTGTTTTCATTTGATTGTTGTTTTAATTATTGAATAAATATCTTCTTGGATATTGATTGATTATTTATCATAAAACTTAGGCTGTATATACCTGCATTTACATTTTTACCCAGCTCAATTATATCTGAATGTACACCAGTTGTTTTAACGCTTTGCGCAATTGACTTTAGATCCTTTCCTTGAACATCAAATAGATTGATACATACTTTGGAAGAATGTTTTAAGGCATATGTAATACTTATTGAATGATTCGATGGAGTATAACCCACAGCAATATCTCCACCTTCCACTAATTCTTGTATTGAGTTTGTTGCTTGCGGTTTAATTTGAAAGGAAGATTCATATAAGGCATCTCCAGTATTTGCACCATTATCATTGGTGCAATTTGTAATGTAATAAAAAGTAATAGTTCCTACATTAGTAGAAGGAGCTGTCCAGTCAAAGGACCAATTGGTACTGTCTGTTGTTAACGCAGGTGTGCCATCTGTACTATGTGTCATGTATTTCCGCGTTTTTCCGCTAATAGTACCACTCACTATATGTGTTCTATCGGCATCCGTTACTACCAACTGTCCTGTACTAGTTTCACCACTATCTTCCAATGCCAAAAATTCAAAACCAAATTTGGCTATACCAGTTTTTTTGACCCCCAGTATAATACTATAAGTTTGACCTGGTACATAAGTTGAATCAGCTGTTGGAAAAAAAAGTGTATTGACTCCAGTTCCGGGATCTATACTAGCAGTTGAATGACAACCTGATTGAGCACAGGTTTTTTCCCCCGGTCCCCCGGTAGAAGAAGGATGTCCTCCTGATGTTTTCGGACGAGAAGATATGAGTGCAGGTAGTATTGCAACAAATGCAATAACTGCAATTGTTTTCTTGCGTATTTTTAGTTTCATGGTTTCAGTTATTTAGCGTTAATTGTTTTTGCTACTGTATATACATAATCTCCTTTGTCCATACCATCGTCATTGGCTGATACTGCTGCAGCATAAAATGTAATTGGCCCCACATTAGAAGAAGGTGCTACCCAATTTACTTCCCATTCACCAATTCCTGTTGAAACAGCATCCGTGCCATCAAACGTATAGGTTACATATTGCCTATCATTAAATTGGTATTTATTATGTGTCATTTGTGTTCTGTAGGAATCAGTAATTTGAAACGTACCACTATTTGCAGTATCCGTATTTACCAAAGCCACTAATTGAAATCCAAAACGCTCAATTGAGTTATCCGTAATCTTGACTTTAATGGTATAAGTTTGATTTGGCACATAAGCAATAGTAGTACCCATATCAATATTTAGTTTGGCACTGCCTGAATTAACAGAGTTATCGTCATGACATCCTGTGGTGGCACAAGTTTGCTCACCAGGAGCACCCGTGTGTGAGGCAGGAGCACCAGAACTTGATCGTTCAGGTACCATTGCGGTTATGGTAACCGCTGTTGCAATTAATATTAATGCAACAATTTTTGTTTTTAGCATTTTATAAATTTTACAGTTATTTATATAAAGAAAACAGTGATTAACATTGAGATGTTAACACTTATAAAAAAAGAAAAGGCTGAATCAAATAATTAGGATACTATGCAGGATATACAAGGGAGAATGCTCAAAGACTAAAGGAGGAGAATAATATTTAGGAGCAATTTCTTTAATCTCATTTGTTAAAGTAAATAATTGGATGACAAAATAGGTAAGAGATAACACGCTTTTAGATGAAATAGATGGAACGGTAATGTCTATGGTAGACTTTTGGTCAGCATTTAGTTTGATATAAACCGTTTGATCTTTGCAACAGCCTCCCGATTTCATTTCTCCACCACAACATGAGGCTTCATCGTTTGCTTTAAAAAGAGAAACTGATTCTAATTGACCGCCACAATAATGTAGATGAAAAAATACACCTAACATGGTTGTTAGATATACCCAAAGCATAATTGGTATTATAAAACGTTTCAGCATAAAACAACAAATTTAGTCAAATTAAATGTTTTTTCAAACGATGAAGCTAAAAAGTAAATGTTAGCCCACAAATTTTAGTTTAAACCGTAACCTTTTAAAAACCATTTACGTAAAGAAGTTTTATTTAAAAACGCTATTATGAAAAACAAATACATAAAGAAAATTGGAGTCCTTCTATTAGCATGTGTACAATTTTCTGCTAATGCCCAAAATTGGGCAAAAAAAATGGATGATAATAATGTAAATTTTTATCAAGTACAACAAGACTTTAATGCTTATTGGAAAAATAGAAAAATTGAAAAGGGCAAAGGCTACAAACAGTATAAACGATGGGAATGGTTTGTTGAACCTCGCGTATACCCAAGCGGAGAAAGAACTCAAATGATGAAAGAGTATTCAATCTTTCATGATCAAAATAATAAACTAAATACGAAACAAAAAACAAATGCCGCAGGCAGTTGGTCTTTAGTTGGCCCTACAACTGTTCCATCAGGTGATGGAGGTGCAGGACGAATTAATTTTGTTACTTTTCATCCCACTAGTTCCAATACAATTTATGTAGGATCTCCCGGGGGAGGCTTGTGGTATTCAAATGATGGAGGTAGTACATGGAATACAAACACAGATAATCTTGAAGTAATTGGAACTAGCGACTTAATTATTAACCCCGAAAAACCTACCGTAATGTATCTGGCTACAGGTGATGGTGATGGTGGAAGCACCTATAGCATAGGTGTACTAAAATCATGCGATGCAGGTGTTACATGGAGTTCAACCGGATTAGGATGGTCGGTTTCTGCAGGCTATAAAATAAATAAACTGCTCATGAGTACCAGTGATACCTCTATAATTATTGCAGCCACTAATGGAGGAATATATGAGTCATTAGATGCAGGTAATTCATGGAGTCTTTCTCAAAGTGGAAATTTTAAGGATATTGAATTTAAACCCGGTGATCCTTCTATTGTTTATGCATGTGGAGAATATTTTTATAAATCAACTGATGGGGGTAGAAATTTTAGCCAAATAACATCCGGCTTACCTTCTTCTTCTTCAATTTCAAGATTTGCTATTGCTACTACAACTGCAAATTCAAGCTACGTTTATATTCTTGCTTCCAACAATAGTGATTATGGATTTTATGGTTTCTATAAATCAACGGACAATGGCACTACATTTACGGCAAAAGCTACCACTCCAAATTTATTAGGATGGGAGTCGGATGGATCTGATGCCGGTGGACAGGGGTGGTATGATTTATCAATAGTTGCTTCTCCAACTTCTGCAAATGAAGTGTATATAGGTGGCGTTAATATTTGGAAAACAACAGATGGCGGTTCAAACTGGACTGTTAATTCGCATTGGTACGGACAAAATGGAAATCCTTATGTACATGCTGATATTCATTGCTTAAAATTTAATAATACTGACTTATATGCCGGTTGCGATGGTGGTTTATTTAAAACGGCTAATAGCGGAGTTACATGGTCAGATATAAGCGATGGCTTGGTTATTCACCAAAGTTACCGCATTGGGCTTTCAGTTACCAATAAAGATTTGTTTATGATCGGAAATCAAGATAATGGAACGGATGCTAATAAATCAGGAACTTGGACTCGTGTTTTAGGCGGAGATGGAATGGAATGTTTTATAGATTATACTGATGAAAAATACATGTATGGCGAATATTATTACGGAAGCCTTGAAAGATCATCAAATAGCGGTCTCAGCTTTACAAGCATTAACAGTGGAATAACAGAAACGGGAGCATGGGTAACACCTTTTATAATGGATCCATCTGACCCTAAAATTTTATATGCCGGTTTTAACAATGTTTGGAAAACAACTGATAGAGGCAATAGCTGGACTGCCATTTCAAATTTTGGAAGCTCTAATACTTTAAATGCAATAGCGGTTGCCGCTTCCAATACATCCTATATTTATGCAGCAACATATAGTAAGATATATAAAACAAGTAATGGAGGAAGCAACTGGACAGACATATCTTCGGGCTTACCTGTATCAAGCGCATCTTTAACTTACATTACTATTGATCCTGCAGATGCTCAACATGTGTATGTTACTTTTTCAGGCTATTCATCAGGAAAAAAGGTATATGAAACAAAAAATGCAGGAAGCTCTTGGACGAATATCTCCGGAACGCTTCCTAATTTACCGGTTAACTGTATTACTTACGAAAAAGGATCAAGCGATGGACTATACATTGGTACTGATATTGGTATTTATTATAAAGATAATTCCATGACAGATTGGATTTCATTTTCAAATGGATTACCAAGTGTTGTAATTGACGAACTTGAAATTCAATATACTTCAGGTGTAATTAAAGCTGCTACTTTTGGAAGAGGTGTGTGGGAATCACCCTTAAATTCATCTCAATCAATGGCACCAACACCTGATTTTAATACAAGTGCAACTGATGTTTGTCTTGGTACAACCATTCAATTTACTGATAACTCCGGTTATTCACCCAGCTCTTGGGCATGGAGTTTTCCGGGAGGAAATCCATCAACTTCTACAGATCAAAACCCTTCAGTTACTTATGCTACAGCCGGAGTGTATGATGTTACCCTTATTGCCACCAACAAAAATGGCAGCACTACCACTACTAAAACATCTTATATTAATGTAGGAGGAGAAAGCCTTCCGTATACTGAAGATCTAAATGCGTCTGCATTTCCTCCAAGCGGCTGGGAAATTGTAAATAGCGATAATGGCATAACCTGGGATCAAACTTCTGCAGTATCTGCTAATGGAAGTACTTCAAATTGTGCGTACATGCATTTGTATAATTATAGCAGCATTGGCCAAAAAGATAATTTACTTACGGATGCAATTGATCTTTCTAATACTAAAGACAGTGTATATTTAACATTTAATGTAGCCTATGGTCAATATAGTAATGAAGATGATGCATTAAAAGTTTATGTTTCTACCGACTGTGGAGATAATTATAATGCAACGCCAATATTTAGCAAAAGTGGAAATTCTCTTGCAACTGTTTCTCCTAATACAACTGAATTTTATCCTACGCAAGCAAATGATTGGAGAGCAGAAAGTGTAGACATATCAAATTATGCCGGACAGTCTGTTGTATTAAAATTTGAGTCAACATGTGATTATGGCAATAATCTTTTTCTTGACGACATTAATATAATTTCAACGGGAACTACTATTACAGCAGTATTAGATCAATCTAATAACATAGAAAAGCAATTGTATCTTTACCCAAATCCGGCAAAAGATATTTTAAATATTGTATTGCATGATCAAAAAAACAAATCGTTCACTTATGAATTAAGTGATATTAGTGGAAATATTGTATATAGTGGAACGGATGAAATACATTCCGGAACTTATAAATCGTCAATTGCAATTAACACTTTTGCAAGCGGAGTGTATTTCTTTAAAATGAAAACAAAAGATGAGAATTTGAACCAAAAAATTATTATTGAGTAATTGTAGTTTTGTGAGATAATAAATAGATGTTGTTAAAGCCAAGATACTCCTTAACAATTTTTCTGCGGGGGAGGATTTTTTAATATTATTCGGACCGCATTTGTAAATGCAGTACGGGTGGCAAAGTTATTCATAAATCTGAACCAGTAATTCTGTAATGCGTTTTTGTCCGTTTACTTCTAATAGGTTTTCAGCTCCGGGTAACATTTCTTCAATTCTTAAATTAGTAGGTACTTTTTCGATTAACTTTTCAAACAGATGAACCATAAAAGGATTTTCGAAAGAAATATATTGTGGTTTGTAATCATCTCTATTTAAATTTTTTCTTTGGCTTGGAGGCAATACATCCAACTCATTTCTGTTAACAATATAAATGAAAACTTCTTTGGGAATACGGTGTTCCAATCTCCATAAATTAACGCGTTCAAAATACAACCAATTGTTATCATTAGGTTGCCGAATAGGCAATAAAGCTTTGGGAACAAACCAAGATTTTCGTTTTAAAATAAGTTGATCTTCAAAAACAATACGCGGCCATTGCCATACACGAGGTTTAGTATTGTCAACATTTTCTTCTTGTGGTTTTGAATTATTAATGGTCATGGTTACATTCATCCAGATAGGATAGCGAGATGATGAAAATTTTTCGAGCAATTGAAATAATTGAGAGCGGCCATTGATTCCTTGAAAACAGAGATCAAATATTTTTATCTCTTTCTGTAATTTTTTATGAATCAAGGTGAGTTGTTCTGTTGAATGATTAAAAATTACTTCAACATCTGTAATGGGAATTTGTTGTTCTGCAGGTAAACTATTATTACCATTGGGAATCCACATTTCATAGGGAAGTAGAGGTGGATGTAAATTGGCATTGAAAAAAGAAGCATCGGTATCTTCTGCGCTTATGTAACCTTGATTAATTTCTGCATTCCATTTTCTGATTGTATCAGTTACGTTTGGCTCAAGAATATGTAAAAAACGGGTAAATAGTTTTCCATATCCCGGAAAAGAAGAATTGATCACCATCATTAACTTTTTATTTCCATCAGCATCACTTTTAATAAAGGGCATCATAAATGCCGCATATGAACTTTTAGGGTTATCATATAAATGAATAGGAACGTTTGCTGTTGCTTCATCAAATAAATTAGCTTTGATATTTATTTCATCGTTATTCCATTCGATTTTTTCTTTACAAACTGAAACAAATGCTTCTAGCCATTTGGCATTCATTTCTTGACGCAGTTTTATGCGCGCTGCAACTATTTTTATCGGTTCAATATTTTCTGTTTTTACATCTTCCCTTTTGGCGTTCTCATCTTGTTTTGACTCCCCAATTTTTAATTCTTCATTCTTAATTTTTAATTTCTCTATGGCTTCTTCGGCTTTTTTTCTTTGTTCTTGTTGCGCCTTATTAATATCCTCTAATTCTTTTTTCTTGTAATCACGATAGAAATCTTCATAAAAAGTAAGCAGGTCTATTTTTGTTTTTTTACCATATTTATTGGCAAAAAATTGAGCCATTTTTTCACGTTCATCAAAAGTATGTTCAAATGATTTATAGGTACTAATCAATTTATAAAATTTAGCCATTAGTGTTTCTGTATCGCTGGTATTAAAAAGAGGAGCCACTTCAACGGTTGTATCTTCATAAAACATTTGTTCGGGCTTAAAATAAAAATAGGTGGATGCTTGATGCTTAAAAATTACTTGTTCATCATCAATTGTATTTTCAGTGGGCTGCTCTGTTGTATTTAGGTTCTTAATTTCTTCTTTTGGCTCCGCCTTTATTTCTTGTTCTTTTTTCTCAGCATTTTCTGCTTCTTTTTCTTTTGCAAGTTTTTGTTCTTGTTCAAATGCTTCTCTTTTTTGCTTTGCTTCGGCTATTAATACGTCTTGTGTTTTGCGTTCGTCAGCGGGTAAACCAGCTGCCTCATGTAATTGCATGCAAATTGCTCTAAGTTGATTGTATGCTTCTTGTTGTAGTTGTTGCCGTTCTTGTACGGAACCAATTTCATATTGTCGTGCTAAATTTCTAACACTTGCCAAGGTTGCTGTCAATTCTTTTATATGAGGCGCATTTTTTTCAAATGCATAGTGTAATTTGTTTTGTAAGGTAATATCCCAATCAGGATCTGTGCCCGAAACACCAATGTTGAATTCTAGAAAACCGTATTCGATTAATTGATTGATATAGGCTTGTAATTCTTCTGATGAAGCTTCTATATTTTCGAGTAAGGCAGATAGTAAATCGTTATAAACAATACCTTCTGTTTGTTCTGAAATCAATTCAATAAAAAAATCGAGTACAGGAGAAAAAGGAATGCGCTGAAAAGCTTCCACATTATTGCTATTTGTTAAAAACAGATAGGTTTCTTCTGTTTTTTGAACTGTAGGATTAAGACGAACTAAAAACCAACAGTAAATATCTTTATTTTTTAAAAGAAGGCCTCTTGTAAAATGATAAAGGTAATTATTGATTCGAATATGGCTTTTTAGTTCAAAATTGGTCTCTGATTTTTCATGATCAATAATAGATGAGGGATTGTTTAAGGGTTTTATTTTTCCTGCAGAAAGATTGGTAAAAGTACTAAAAGGAGATGTTTTGCAATACATGCGTGAAATGTATTTCATCATTCCTTGTTCAATTTGAATTTCTTTTTTTCGATAATCATTGGGGTCTTTTTCAAGATACTTATTCAATTGATCAAGAATGGAGCGACTCGATAGAATTAAGCCTTTTTGAAAATCTGGGTTGCCAATAATTTTTTTTAAGCGCAAACGAGATTCCCTTAGCTCATTTTCATAGATATTGGCGCCATGTTTTACCAAACCCTCTAATTGTATATACAATCCAATATATTCTTGTATGTCAGCTATAATTTCAGGAGCTAAAACTTCTTCGGCCAATTTAATTTTATCATCCTTAATGTTTCGTTCATTGAATACATCTCTTCGTAAATTGATCAATTGCTTTTGAATCTCAGGCTTTTCGTTGAAAGACGGAATAAGCGGATGGATAGCATCGCTAATTTTATTCTTGATGGCCTTCAGTTCTTGCTTAAAATCATGTATTTGATGAACCAATTGATGGGTATCCTTGATTTTAAGGCTTTCAAAATCGTTGAATGAACCTCCGCTATAGCGGGTTAATACGTATGGAAATAGTTTCATTGTTAATGGTTTATGCCGCTTAAAATAGTTATTTTTGCCATACTATTTCATATGTATATAATTTAATTTTTAATAGTCATATGGAATACGCCATGTTATATTCATGCGTGTTTGCGCATGTTTAGTGCATGGCTAGTTTCTGGCTGCAGAATTTATTTTGAATTTTCACGTTAAGAGCGGGTTTTGCAGCAAATAATAGCTTTCCCCTGATATTATTCCTTAAGTGTTTTGCTGTATGATCATGTAATAAGATATTTTTATTGTGCTAAGAGTTTGTAATGTAATACTTTGTAACACATGTTCTTTTTAGAAATTGTATAAAAATCAATATTGGAAAATAAATTACATAAGGTGAATTTCAATTTTATTAGAATAAGGTCTTTTTGTTCTTCAATTCTTATTGCAATAAGAAGCTGGTTTTTGATTGTAATTATTTTTCTTTTTGTTCATTCATTTGTTTCTGCTGAGGGTTTTAAATTTGAAGAAAATAAAGGTCAATGGAACAGCAATGTTCAATATAAATGTGAATTTTTTGGAGGCTCTTTATTTCTTGAAAAAAATGCCTTTACCTATTTGTTTTATGATCAAGATGATTTAGAAAATTTGCATCATCCTAATAAAGATATTTCTGCAACGGCTCAAAAAAGTATAAAATTTCATGCCCTACAAGCAAAGTTTCTCAATGCAAATGAATCAACTGTTTTAGAACCTACAGATTCGTATCCGTATTATAAAAATTATTTCATTGGCAATGATGCTGAAAAATGGTCATCGAATGTAAAATTGTATGAAAAACTTTTTTACCAAAACATGTATGAGGGTATTGATATCAATATGTATACACAAGGGCAATTTTTAAAATATGATTTTATTGTAAAGCCCAATGCCTCTACAAATACTATTCAAATACAATATAAAGGTGCTGATAAAATGTATATCGATAAAGGTAATTTAATGGTGATGACTTCTCTTGGATATATTTGTGAGCAAAAACCTTATGCTTATCAAATTATAGGAAATCAAAAAAAAGAAATTGCATGCGAATTTCAATTGAATAATAATGTGCTTTCTTTTTATTTTCCGAGTGGTTATGATGGTTCGCAAACATTGATTATTGATCCGGTTTTAATTGTATCAACCTATACAGGATCAAAGGCCGATAATTGGGGTTATACTGCTACGTACGATAAAGATGGAAATATTTATACAGGTGGTATTGCTGCTGATTTTGGCTATCCAATTACTACAGGAGCATTTCAAACTACTTTTGCCGGAGGCAACAATATGTCATACCCTTTAGATATTGTAGTAAGTAAATTTAATTCTACCGGAGCAACTTTGCTTTCTTCAACTTATATAGGCGGTTCGGATAATGAATCTCCTCATAGTCTCGTGGTAAATGATAATGGAGAATTGTATGTATTAGGAGAAACTTATTCTACAAATTTTCCTGTAAAAACAGGTTGTTTTGATGTTTCGCATGATGCAGGATCAGATATTTTTATTGCTAAATTTAATTCGAGTTTTACAACCCTACTAGCTTCAACATTTTTAGGCGGTTCTGATAATGATGGTGTAAACATTTCCAGCGATTTTTTTTATTATCAAACTACAAAATATAACTATGGAGATGATGCACGTGGAGAAATTATTTTAGATAAAAGTAGTAATGTATATGTTGCTACTTCTACATCTTCAAAAGATTTTCCGGTTACAAATGGAGCTTATCAAACTAATCTTGCCGGTGACCAAGATGGCCTTGTTTTTAAAATGGACCAAAATCTTACAAGCCTAACCTGGGCTACTTTTATTGGAGGAAGTAATGATGATGCTTGCTTTGGTATTCTTCAAGATCCTTCTAACAAAATTTATGTAACAGGAGGAACTACAAGTTCTAATTTTCCAACTACTAGTGCTGCATATAAGAAATCATATGCGGGTGGTTCAACTGATGGGTTTATTGCAGAATTATCCAGTTCAGGTAGTGCTTTAATTGCATCAACATTTGTGGGTACTTCAAAATATGACCAAAGTTTTATGATCCAATCGGATTATAATAATAACATATATGTATACGGACAAACAGAAGGATCGTATCCTGTAAGTTCAGGTGTTTATTCAAATTCAAATGGACGCCAATTTATTCATGAGTTATCTTCTGATTTATCTACTTCAATAATGAGTACCGTTTTCGGTTCCGGCTCATCATTTCCCGATATTTCACCAACAGCTTTTTTGGTTGATACGTGTACTAATATTTATTGTTCGGGATGGGGAACATGTAGTCTTGGTAGTACCTACGGTACTACAACCGGTTTAGTTACTACCTCTAATGCGCAACAAAAAACTACTGACGGCTGCGATTTTTATTTCTTTGTTTTATCGGCTAATGCTACAAGTTTGCTTTACGCAAGTTTTTTTGGAGACCCATATGCTGATGATCATGTTGATGGAGGTACGAGTAGATTTGATAAATCAGGAGTAATTTACCAATCGGTTTGTGCAAGCTGTGGTGGTAGTAATGCATTTCCTACTACAACGGGAGCATGGTCGAAAAATAATAAAAGTTCTAATTGTAATAATGCAGTAATTAAGATGGATTTTCAATTTGCGGGTATTATTGCCAATGCTTCTTTTACTCCAGGAGATTCTGTTTGTGTTGGAACCAATATTACATTTAATAATATAAGCACCAATGCTGTAGATTATTTATGGGATTTTGGCGATGGTAGTGCAAGTTCTACAACTGCTAATCCGCAACATACTTATAATGCCCCTGGTACTTATCCTGTAAAATTGGTTGCAACCAATACCAATAGTTGTACCTATACAGATAGTACTATTTTTAATTTAACCATATTGCCGGAACCTGATGTTGATTTAGGTAATGATACGGTTATTTGTGACAATGAAACCTTAACATTAAATCCAATAAGTACTGGTGTTACAAGTTACACTTGGTCAACAGGAGAAAGTACTTCTAGTATTTCGGTTAGTCAAGCCAAAACTTATTGGGTAAAAGTAAGCAATGATTTTTGCACTGCATCTGATAGTATTATGGTAAACGTAATTGAAAAACCTGAATTAGGAAACGATACTACAGTATGCGAAGGCACAGCATTAACTTTAAATGCACACAATACAGGAGCTTCTTATTTATGGAGTACTGGAGAAAATACTCAAACCATATCCGTTACTAATTCGGGTAATATTTGGGTTGAAGTTTTAGGAGGAATATGTGTAGAAAAAGATACTGTTGATATTGTAATGTTACCCAAACCAAGTGTAAATTTAGGTGGTGATACAGTAATGTGCAAAGGCACTTCAATAGATCTTAGTGCCCCAATAAGTACTGCATTTTCTTATGTATGGAATACGGGAGATACTACGGCAGAAATAGAAATCAATGAACCTTCAACCTATAGTGTTACCGTTTATGTTGCCAATTGTGAATCAACAGATCAAATAACGGTTTCATTAAAAAATTTAGTAAATCTTGGACCCGATATAAGTTTGTGTGAACAACCCGATGCAGTAATAAAGGCAACCCTTAATGAAACCAATGTTACTTATTTATGGAATACGGGAGAAACAAATGATTCTATTACGGTTTATGAGCCCGGAATTTATTGGGTAAATGTAGTACATGAACAATGTACCTATACAGACTCTATTGATGTAATTGGGCATTATAAAAGTGAAAATATTTATACTCCCAATACATTCACTCCTATTAACCAAGATGGCTTAAATGATATTTTTATTTCTAAGGGAATAGATATAACAGAATTTCATCTTCAAGTATTTGATAGATGGGGGAGATCGGTATTTATTACAGATACTATAAGTAAAGGTTGGGACGGTATGGCAAATGGAAAAATGGTTGAATCGGGAGTATATGTATGGGTGGTAGATTATAAAACAATTTGTACAAGTGATAAGAATATTCATTTAGTAGGACGTATTACCGTACTATAAAAAACAAGAAAGCTTTTTTTAATTTATATTTATGCTTTATGCAAAATAGCAAAGCAGATAATATAATTATAGGAAACCTTAATCAAGAAACATTTGATGTTTTGCTTAATAAGTATTCAGGCATTTTTGTTTTACTTGATGAAAATACATTACAACATTGCTGGCCCATTCTTAAACCCTTTATAAAACCAGCTCATCCAATTCAAATTGCTTCGGGAGAGATTCATAAAAACATGGAGACTTGCCAGCATATTTGGCAAGAATTAATGAAGGAGCATGCTGATAGAAATTCAGTACTTGTAAATATAGGAGGTGGTGTATTGTGTGATATGGGCGCATTTGCAGCTTCTACCTATAAAAGAGGAATAGATTACATCAATATTCCAACCACATTGTTGGCTCAAGTTGATGCTTCCATTGGAGGTAAAACAGGAATCAATTTTCAATTACTCAAAAATCAAATTGGCACATTTTGCAATCCCACAGCCATCCTTATCAATCATCATTTTTTACAAACACTTAATGAAAAAGAATGGCTATGTGGCTATGCAGAAATGCTAAAGCATGCATTGATTGATTCTAGAGAATATTGGAAGGCTCTAACCTTTTTGCAGGGGAAAAGAGGACTGTTCTCTCAAGCAATTGATTTAGAAAAATTAATTTTTCAATCGATTCAAGTTAAAGAGGAAATTGTAAAGCAAGATCCTCATGAAAATGGAATTCGAAAAATTTTAAACTTTGGTCATACCATTGGTCATGCCATTGAAACTTTATCTTTAGAAAAAGATAAGGACTCTTTAACACACGGAGAAGCCATTGCTATTGGCATGATATGCGAAAGTTATCTTTCAAAAGAAATATGTGGTTTATCACAAATAGATTTGGATAGTATTACTCAATTTATTCTTTCCGTTTATCCACCGTACAAGGTATTGGGTTTTGAAGACAAATTATTACATTTAATGACCCATGATAAAAAGAATGTGAATAAGGCCATCAATTTTACTTTGTTAAAAGAAATTGGTAAACCATTATTTAATCAAACTTGTTCATTGGATATTATTAAAAAATCATTTGAATATTATTATGCTGTTGTTGAAAAAATTAACAACAAATAACTAATAACTAATAACTAATAACTAATAACTAATAACTAATAACTATAACTAATAACTATAAATGGTATACAAAGTATCCATAAAAAACCCAATCATTTCAGGAGATATTCATTTGGTTAGTTCTAAAAGTGAAAGTAATAGAGCTTTGATCATACAAACTTTATGTAAAAATAAATTTACCCTTCATAATCTTTCAAAAGCGGATGATACCCAATTATTACAATCACTTTTAAGCAGTAAGAAAAAAATACTCGATTGCGAAAATGCGGGAACTGTATTGCGTTTTTTAACAGCCTATTTTGCAATGCAAACTGGCAAAACAGTTATACTTACGGGAACGGCAAGAATGAAAGAACGCCCTATTGGCAAATTGGTTGATATGCTTCGCAAACTAGGAGCTCAAATTAATTATCTCGAAAGAAATGGCTATGCTCCAATAGAAATTCATGGTACAGAGCTTAAAGGAGGCTACTTAGAAGCCGATGCAACAATTAGTAGCCAGTTTATTAGTGCTATTTTATTAATTGCTCCCTTATTGCCAGAGGCATTAACAATTGAACTTACGGGTACTATTGTTTCAAAGCCATACATACAAATGACTTTGGGTATTATGCAGCATTTTGGTATTCATGTTAAACGAGAAGGCAACATGATTAAAATTAATCCACAAGAATACGTTGCTGCTGATTATACTATAGAAAATGATTGGAGTGCAGCATCGTATTGGTATGAGATGGCTGCATTTTCAGAAAAAGTTGATTTAACCCTGCATGGTTTAAAAAAAGATAGTTTACAAGGAGATGCTGTGGTTGCCGGTATTTTTACTGATTTTGGTATTCAAACTACTTATCTAAAAAATAAAATTCATTTAACACGAACCGCTGAACGTACCAATAATTATATCAATACAGCTTATCCCAATGAAGTGGCTCATTTTACCTATGATTTTATTCATCATCCCGATCTTACTCAAACATTAGCGGTTACCACTGCTGCGCAAAACATGATTGCTACATTTTCTAGGGTTAAAAATTTGAAAATAAAAGAAAGTGATCGCATTCAAACTTTAAAAACCGAGCTTAAAAAAATAGGAATTAAATTAAAAGAAGTGGATTTGGGTTCTGAAATTGATGAACATGATGATGTAAGTATTGAAATTACTCCTGCAGAATTAAAACGAGCCGATGAAGCTACCGTTATTGAAACGCATAACGATCATCGAATAGCTATGGCATTTGCTCCACTTGCCCTAAAAATGGGATTTATTAATATTGAAAACCCCAACGTGGTAAAAAAATCTTACCCTAATTTTTGGGATGATCTTAAGTCGGTTGGTTTTGAAATAAAAGCTGTTAAGCCCATACTAATTACAAATTAAGACTTCTCTTTTCTACTTTCTTATCTTCCTAAAATTATACAAAATAATAATAAACTGATTTTCAGCATATTATTATTGTATATAAATCTAAAACTTTAATCTAGACGCGTAAACATCCCACCTAAAAATGTTTGAGCTGTATTAATAGGGCAGATACATTGAACAGGATTTAAACATCCAATTGTTCTTTCGTATTCTAACTAATAATACTTAATCATGAAAAGTCCCCTATTTTCTAACAAGCAGTATTTTGTTCTTTTTTCAATTATCATTTGCACATTTTTTTACTCCTTTAGTTACGGAACTGCATTAAGTGGTACTTATACCATTGGCGGAAGTTCCCCTAGTTATTCAACTTTAACAACTGCGGTAAGTGCATTAACAACAAATGGAGTTTCAGGTCCGGTAACATTTAATATTAGGAGTGGTACGTATAGCGAGCATGTGAGTATAGGGGCCATTACAGGAACTTCATCAACCAATACTGTAACGTTTCAATCAGAAACAGGAACCAATACTGATGTTATAGTTTCTTATTCTGCAGCTACTTCAAATAATAATTATGTTATTAAAATGAATGGAGCAGATTATGTAACATTTAAGAATATGACTATTCAGGCAACGGGTACCTCATATGCTTATGTTGTTACATTTAATCTTACTTCTGATAACAACAAATTTGACAATAATAAAATAATAGCTGGAGCCACTTCTAATACAGTTGGCTACGGTGTATATTGCACTACAACCACACTTAATCAAAATAATCAATTTACTAATAATACATTTGAAAATGGATCTTATGGAATCTATTACAATGGTCAAAGTACCTCTAGTTATGCCTCAGGAATTACAATATCAAACAATACTTTTTCTGGTCAATATAATGGCGCAATAATATTACAATATGTTTCTAGTGCCCAAATATTAAGTAATACTATTACAGAAAATTCAACTGCCACTTATTATACGGCTATAAGTATTGCATATAGTAGCGGAGGGCTGATTGAAAAAAACAAAGTTACAATTAGTGATGGTTATGGAATTAATCTTTATGCATTAAGCGGTTCTGCCAGTTCTTATGCTTTGGTAGATAATAATTTTATTGAAGTGAGCGGTTCATCTACAAATACTGGAATTTCAATGACTACTAGTGGATCTTATGTTAAAATTTGCTATAATAGTATTAATCTTTATGGTACTGCTACGGGATATAAGGCAACAGGATTATACCTATCAGGAACTATTTCAAATGTATTATTCAATAATAATATTTATTATAATGCAGGAGGTGGGTATGCTATTTATGTTTTATCAACATCTACCACTTTAACTTCATGCATCAGTGATTATAATAATTTATACACTTCAGGATCAACCCTCGCTTATTGGAAAGGAACTGCATGCTCAAGTTTATCCACATGGCAAACAGCTTCTGCCCTTGATGCAAAATCTGTGAATAGCACTTTAACGTTTACATCATCTACAGATTTACACACATCATCATCATCAGTTGCCGATAAAGGAACACCCATAACAGAAGTTACAACAGATATTGATGGCGCTACCAGAAGTACGGGTACACCCGATATTGGAGCAGATGAAACGGTGAGTACAACTTACGATGCAGGACTTACAGCTTTTGTAAGCCCTGCAATGCTATTTGCTGCAGGTTCACAAAGTGTAAGTGTAACATTAAGCAATAATTGTTCAGTAGTCATGACAAGTGCAACTATTAACTGGACAGTAAATGGTGTAGCACAAACTGCTTATTCATATTCAGGTTCAATGGCCATTGCCGGTTCTGCAACAGTAGCATTAGGAAATTATACATTTGTTCCCGGTACTGCTTATACAATTTCTGCAACAGTAAGTTCTCCAAACGGGCAAACAGATGCAACCAGCACCAATAATACGGTTACATCAAGTACATTATATGCAGCTTGCAATGGCACATATACAGTGGGTACATCAGGAGATTTTGCAAGTTTAACATCAGCAATTTCGGCATTGCAAAATGGAGGAATGCTAGGTGCTGTTACCTTAAATCTAAAAACGGGCACCTATAGTGAACAGGTAAGTATTCCTCAAATAACAGGATCATCATCTACCAATACATTAACCATACAATCACAAACCGGAACCAATACAGATGTAATAGTAAGCTATGCCGGTACAAGTACCGCCAATTATGTGATTCAATTAAATGGAGCAGATTATGTAACCGTTCAAAAAATAAAATTGCAAAATACTAGTACTACTTATTCAAGAGTTTTTGAATTTACAAACGGTGCTAACTACAATACGCTTAGTAATTGTTTAATTTATGGAGGTTCTAGTTCTAGTACATCAACTGAGTTAGCTCTTGTTTATAGCGGTTCATCCTATTTAAATGAAAATAATACCATTACAAATAATACCATTCAAACAGGAGCTTATGGAATATATTATTTAGGAACTAGTTCTACTTCTGCGTCTGGCATTACTGTTACAAGTAATACTATTTCTAGTGTAAAAAATTCCGGAATAAGTATGAATTATGTAAATGCTGCTGTTATTTCTCAAAATACAATTACCGGATACGCGTACAGTTCTTTTTATGGAATTACAATTGCAGGAAATAATGGAATAAAAATTGAGAAAAATAAAATTAGCGGAGGCTATGGCTATGGTATTAGCTTGTCGAATTTAAATGGTACAGCAACTGATTATGCATTAATTGATAATAATTTTGTTCAAGTTGGAGGAACTTCAACATGTAAAGGAATTAGAACATATAACAGTACCTATCTAAAAATTTATTACAACAATGTTAATATTACAGGAACCGCTTCAAGTAGTTCTGCTGCTGCTTTTTATTACGACAATAATAGTACTACACCAAATTTAAAAATATACAATAATATTTTTGCCAATACCGGAGGGGGCTATGTGGCTTATTCATATACCACACTATCCGCCCCATCATCAACATTTGATTATAATGATTATTACACCAGTTCTTCAACTAAATTTATGAATTGGCATGCATCTGACATGACTTATGCATCATGGAAAACGTATGATACACATGCTGTAAATGCAAATCCAACGTATACTTCATCAACAGATTTACATGCTGCTGCAACCGAAATTAATAATGTGGCTACTCCTTTAGCAGAAGTAACAACCGACATTGATGGGGAAACAAGAAACACAACAAATCCGGATATTGGCGCTGATGAATTAGCTTTAGCAACATATGATGCAGGTATTACAGCATTAATTTCTCCCGCAATTCCATTTGCGGCTGGTTCACAAAATGTATCCGTTACTCTTTTAAATAATAGTGCATCTGCTCTTACAAGTGCTACTATTTCTTGGTCGGTAAATGGTGTTTCGCAAACTGCTTATCATTATTCGGGATCTATTGCTGCAGGCAGCAACGCAACCGTTACATTAGGCACTTATTCTTTTTCTTTAGGAACCGGATATACAATTGTAGCTACTGCAAGTTCTCCAAACGGGAATACAGATGTAAATTCAGCAAACGATGCGGTAACATCAAGTAATTTGTATCCTGGTTATAGTGGAACTTATACCATTGGAAGTTCAGGTGCAACTTTTAGTAGCTTAACCGATGCTGTAACAAAATTACAATATGGTGGATTGCTTGGTGCCGTAACATTAAATATTGCTAGTGCTACATATAATGAACAAATAAGTATTGCAGAAATTCCGGGAGCGTCATCTACAAATAAAATTACTTTTCAATCTACCTCAGGATTAAAAACAGATGTAACTATTTCGTATGATAATACAAGTGCTAAAAATTATGTGGTGCAATTAAACGGTGCTGATTATATCACATTTAAAAATCTTACAATAAAGAGTGTTGGTAGTTCCGCTTACGGAAGAGTAGTTGAAATAACCGGAGGATCTAATTACAATACATTTGATGGCAATAATTTAATTGGACTCAAAAATATAAATGCTGTTATTTATTGTTATACCGGTTCTTCAAACCAATACAATACTTTTAGTAATAATGTTATGCAATATGGCGATTATGGCATTTATTATTGGGGACAAGATAATAGTACCAGAGCAGCGGGATTGAGTATTACCAATAATACTATAACAGATCAAGGGAGCGGAGGAATTTATTTATATTATGTAAGTGGGCCAGTTATTACAGGCAATACCATTACACCTTCGAGTAATTTATATTCTTATAAAGGAATTGCATTAACATTATCAAGTAATGGATTTCAAATATCAAGCAATAAAATAACAGAAAGTATAGGATACGGTATTTATTTATCTTATGCTGACGGCACTTCGGCTTCTTATGCACTATTATCAAATAATTTTATTCAAACCGGTAATTATGTTGCGGGCTCAACTATTTATAGTGCCTATGGCCTTTATATGAATGGTTCAGATTATGTAAATGTATATTATAACAGTATTAATTTTGAGGGAACAGAATCTCCAACCAATTGCTATGCTGCCTATATAAATGATGGAAGCAATTTAAAAGTAAAAAATAATATTTTTGCGAATAATTCCGGTGGATATAGCATCTATCTGAGCGCATCATCTGTAATTAGTATTTGTAATTACAATGATTATTATGTGAAAGGAACTAATGTAGCTAAAATAGCATCTACAGATTACACCTCATTAAGTACCTGGAAAACCGCAACCGGTTTTGATGCAAATTCATATCAATACAATCCTCAATTTACTTCTTCAACAGATTTACATCTGAATCAATATTTATTAAACAATACAGGAACAACTGTTACTGAAGTTACAACAGATATTGATGGAACAACAAGAAATTCATCTACTCCTGATATAGGGGCAGATGAAACATCGAGCCTTACTGCCTTAACAGATATTGGAATAAATGCCATATTATCTCCTTCGGTTACTAATGGATTAAGTGAAAGCAGCACGGTACAAGTGAGAGTTGAAAATATGGGAAGTGTTGCTGTTTCGGGTATTAAAGTTGGTTATAGTATTGATAATGGAACACCCGTTACAGAAAGTATTAGTGGTACTCTTAATGCAGGAGATAAAATTGATTATACGTTTGCAGCTGTTCCTAGTGGATTAGCTGCATTAAAATCATTGCCAATAAAAGCATATACCATACTTTCAAGTGATGCAAAGTCATCAGACGATACCTTATCTGTTACATTAGAATGGTTGTCGGATTTAGAAGTAAGTGATATTACTATTGCAAGCTCATTTACATTAGCACAAAATCTCGAACTTTCATGGACGGTTGAAAACAACGGAAATGGAAGTACTGGTTCAGAAAGCTGGTATGATAATATATGGCTCTCTACCGATGAAGATTTAAGATATTCTGACGATGTACTTTTAACCAGCCTTAGCAATTTAACTTATTTACAAGCCGGACAAAGTTATGATCAGTCGACCAGTATTGCAATTCCTTCAACTATTAAAGCAGGTACCTATTATGTGTTTGTTACTTCTGATATGTATGATGCGTATTGTCTTGGATCTTGTTATGATGGTTGTGCCCGATATTCTCATGTAGGTGGAACAGGTAATCATATTGACGAATTATACGAGGATAATAATTATAAATATGCAACAATTTCACTGACTAATCCTAATGCTCCTGATTTACAAGTAAGTTCAGTTGCAGTGCCTAGTTCCGCTTATAGCGGAACTACAGTTTCTCTTACCTATACGGTACAAAATAAAGGCGCTGCAAGTATTACAAGTGGTTCGTGGAAAGATTATATTTATATTAGTTCGTCTTCAACCTTTGATGCCAGCACAGCAACTTATTTGGGTTCTTATTCTAATTCATCTGTTAGTTTAGCTGTAAATGCATCTTATTCCAATACTCAAAATATAACCATCCCTAATGCCATTTATGGAACTTATTATGTGTATGTAACTGCTAATGCAGATGCAAGCGTAAACGAATATGCAAATACGTATTCTAATACCACTTCAAGTTCATCTATAAGTATTACTTTAACACCTCCTGCTAATCTTGTGCCAACTGCAATTACAGTTCCATCAACAGGCAATTCAGGCCAAGATTTATCCGTAAGTTGGACGGTAAAAAATAATGGCTCTAATGCCCCTTATGAATCTTTATGGAATGATAAAATTTATATTTCTACTTCATCTACATTTGATGCTAACACGGCTACATTACTTGGTACTTATTATAAAACAAGTGGCACTTCTCTTAGTGTAGGAACTTCATATACTGAAACAGAATCCTATACTTTACCGAACGGAATAAGTGGAAATTATTACGTATATGTTGTTGCTGATGCTGATAATATGGTTTATGAATACAATAGTGATAATGATAATACTTTAAAAAGTACAAGTGCAGTAGTAGTGTCTTTGTCAGCATCTCCAGATTTAACCATTCCAACAGCAACAACAGATGCTACTATGTATGCTGCTTATTCAACATCCATTTCATGGAGCGTAAAAAATCAAGGAAGTGCTACTGCCGCATCATATATAAATGCAATTTATCTTTCAACAGATAATATTTTAGATTCAAAAGATGAATTGTTAGATACCGTTAAAGCATCAACTTTAGCTGCAAACCAAACAGCATCATTAAGCACTACCATTACATTTGATGATGATGTTGCTATTGGAACGTATTACATCATTATTAGTACGGATTATGACGATGCAGTTTATGAATACAATGGAGAATCTAATAATACAATTTCAAAATCTGTAAGCATGACATGGAAGTATGCAGATTTAAATATTAGCAGCTTTACAGCACCTTCATCTGTTACTGCAGGAAATTCTATAAGTGCTTCATGGACGATACAAAATATTGGAAGTGGAAAAACCTATGAAGATTTATGGGCTGATTATGTTTATCTATCAAATGATAATGTTTACGATGCTAATGATACTAAATTAAAAACAACATACAAAAATGGTGTGTTAGATGCAGGTGCTTCATATAGTCAATCATCTGTAAGTATTAGTATTCCTAATAATGTTTCAGGAAACTATTATTTAATTTTAGTAACTGATGCTAGCCATACCGTTGATAATGAAACAGCAACTTCTAATAATTATTTATCACAAGCAATTGGTGTTAGCGGAATCACCCCTTCTGATTTAATTGTGAGTAATGCAACAGTTCCCTCTTCATTTTACGCAGGAGAAAAAATTTCTATTTCCTATACAATAAAAAATCAAGGTACCGGAACTACAGAAACCGGTAATTGGTATACCGGAATATACATTAGCAACACTCCTGATTTATCTGATGAATATAAAAAATTGACTCAGAAAAAAGCGAGTACAACATTAAGTACAAATGCATCTTATTCAAGTAGCATGGATGTTACTATTCCATCATACTATTCAGGTAATTATTACATTATTGTAATGGCCGATTGCAATGACGATTTATATGAGAGCTCAAACGAAAGTAATAATCTCAATGCAAGTTTAAGAAATATTCTTGTTACCAATCCTTCAGATTTAATTGTAACTGCAATTACAATGCCCTCATCCATTATTTTAGGTAATTCAGCAAGTGTTTCGTACACCATTAAAAATAATGGATCAAGCACTGTGGTGGGTGATTTAAGAGACATTGCATACTTGTCTTCTGATAATGCATTGGATGGAAGTATAGATAAAATGATTAACTATTATGATCAAACCATTTCTTTAGCTGCGGGAAACTCTGCAACTTATTCTTTAAGCGGACAAGTAACCGATGTAATACCGGGTAGCTATTATGGAATTTTAAATACAAATGCATTAAACAGCATTAGTGAGACCAGCACTTCTAATAATACATTAGCAAGCAGTTCTACTTCTACGGTAAGTGTAAATGCATTAATGTTAGGTACCGCAAGTTCAAGTAATTTACAAGTTGATAATAATATTTATTATAAAGTAGATGTTAGTGCCAATAAAGACTTACAATTAAAAGTAGCAAGTAATCAAAGCGAAGGTTATAACGAAATGTATGTAGCTTACAATAGGATACCTTCAGAAACAGATTATGATTTTATGCAGGAAGAAGATGGAATTAATCCGGAAGTTTTAGTGCCATCAACACAATCCGGAACCTATTATATCATGATCAAAACATTATCGATGTTTTCATCTACACAAACAATTTCAGTATTAGCTCAAGAACTTTCATTCCAAATTTTAAATATCGATCCAAGCACTGTAGGTCAGGGTGTGGTTACTTGTAATTTAAAAGGTGCAGGTTTTAGAACAGGTATGCAAGTTTATTTAAAAAGCGGAAGCGCTACTGTTGCTATGGCAGAAATAAGAAAAGAGGTAAGCAGCATGGAATTTACTATTAGATGGTCATTAACAAATGTAGCTGTGGGAGCGTATGATATAGTAGCTGTAAATACAGATAATTCTACTGTATCACTTAGTAATGGATTGACAGTTGAACCGGCTAAAGATTTTAATATTAAATATGTAAAATATGCTCCCGAAAATATTTGGAAAGGCCACTCAGCTTTTTATACGTATAAAATTTCAAATGTTTCAAATGTTGATATTCCTTATTTTATGGGGTATTTCATGTTTGATTCAACCATTCAGGTTTCTCAAGCAAAAGTAAATGATGTAGTATATAATTCTCGCTATATAGATCCCGTAACTAAAGACCCTGTATGCTGGATTTATATAGGCCAAAGGAAATATATTCCCATTCATTTTGTAGATATGCAACCCAATAAAGAAGTGAAACTTGATTTTACCTTAACAAATTTTATTTCCGATGCTGACAGTTTCAATTTTGTTTTTGCTTATACAACATTTGACAGGCAAACATACATTAATAATCATTTAGCCAGCGCTGATTCTGTAAGAGAAAAAATTCTTAGTGATGTATCTGCTTCTACTAAAAGCTTTGGAAGTGCTATTGTTAATAGGGTAAGTGATCAAACTAAATTTAGAGAAATATATTTTGATTTATTATACCTAAGAGGAGCTTTATCGGGTGATGATTTATTATCTATGAATTATTCCAGCATCATTACTAATTCTAATTCATCAATTACTTCAAAACAAAACTTGAGTTCAAAAGCTTTAGGTACAAATACTACGGATGATTGTTATGTAGATGAAGGGCAAAAATTGGCAGAAATTACAGCAAGAGCCATTAGCGATTATAATCAGAAAATGGCAGACATTCTTGAATACATAGAAAAACTTGGATTAGGCGAGGGAGGAGATTTGATAATGGAATTGTCTGAATTAACTGCAGAGTTAGAAGATGCGGAAAGCTATGAAGAGTTTATGAATATTATTACTAACGGTGATAATATTGGAACTGCCCAAGAAGTTGATGAAAATACATTGGAATATGTTTTTGACGTAGATGTGGATGAAGTTGAGGTTCCGGGAACAAGTGTTACTTTAGAACAAATTGCTGTTATAAATGAAATCTTAGATATGTTAAATGCTCTTTTAGATGCAGCAGAAGTAGATGAAAACTTGCAAAATGCAGATGCTAAACCTGTTTGTAATCCTGAAAATGATCCTTCTCCTCATCCGCCTCATGATCCGGCACCTACCGGAGGAGATAATCATAAAGCTCCATGGTGGAAGCCTTGGGAACCCAACGAAATTATTGGCCCTGCAGGGATAGGAGAAAAACACTGGGTTTCTGTAAATGACAATCTTTCTTACACTATTTATACAGAAAACGATTCAGATGCTACAGCTCCTGCTCAATATATTAAAATTGAACAACAATTAGATGCTCATGTTGATCCTTATAGTTTTAGGCTGGGTAAATATGGCTTTGCAAACATGTCTTTTGATGTGCCTGAAAATAGCATTACTTATTCTACTACTCTTGATTTAGTTGATACTTTGGGTGTAGATGTAGAAGTAACAGCAGGTTTAGATATTGTAAATAATAGTATTTTCTGGATATTCAATGCTATTGACCCTAATACGGGAAAAACGCCAATTGATCCAAACAAAGGAATTTTAATTCCTAATGATTCAACAAACGCAGGACAAGGTTTTGTAATATATTCAATCAAACCAGCCTCTACTTGCAATACCGGTGATACTATTTTTGCTTATGCTGATAATACTTTTGATATAAATGAACCTATTAGAACAGCAACAATTTATAATATTGTAGATGCTCATGCTCCTGTAACAAGCATGACAGCTTTAGCGGCATCTTATACTTCTCCTGCCTTTACTTTAAATTGGAGTGGTGCTGATGATGCAGGCAAAGGTTGTGGTATCTATGATTATGATGTGTATTTTTCTAGAAACGGAGCTGCTTATGAACTGTATACTGAAAACACTTCAGCTGCCTCGGTAGATTATACTGGCAGTTCATCGGATGTAAGCTTATCTTTTTATGTTGTAGCAATTGATAGCGTAGGAAATCAAGAAACAAAATCTGTTGCCGATGTTACTACTTCAATTGGTAGCATAAGCCTTACTTCTCCCAATGGAGGAGAATCTTCTTGTGCTTCCGGTTCTAGAACCATTACATGGAGTTCAAGCAATGTAAGTAGCTTTAATTTGTATTATTCAACAAATGGAACTTCTTATACAAGCATTGCATCAAATGTTACAGGTAGTTCTTATAATTGGTCATTGCCAAGTACATCGGGCAGCTATTGGGTTAAAGTTGCTAATGCATCTAATGCCAATATGTATGATGTATCAAATGCCTCATTTACAATAAATGCATTACCAAGCGCAAGCATTACTTCAAGTACAGGCTCAAGTACTAACTTTTGCACCTCTGCTACTTTAACTGCAAGTTCAGCATCAAGCTATCTCTGGTCAACAGGAAGTGCTGCATCATCTATTAGTATTACCGCAAGCGGTACTTATACAGTAACCGTAACAAATGCCAGCGGTTGTACGGCAAGTGCAAGCAAAACCATGACTAAATTATCTAAACCTACAGCCAATTATACTTACACTACTCCATCTGCTAAAAAGGCGGTGTTTACCAACACTTCAACAGGCGCAACTTCTTATAGTTGGAACTTTGGTGATGCAACAACAAGTACTGCAACTTCTCCTTCACATACTTATAGTGCAGGAGGAACCTATAGTGTGGTACTTACAGCAACCAATACTTGTGGTAGTGGCACAAAAACACAATCTGTAACCGTAAGTTCTACAAAAACATTAAACATCAATGAAATTGGAGATGTTGAAGGAGATGAGGTTTTATGGTTGTATCCAAATCCTGTAATTAATATCGCTAATATTGATGTTAATGTTGTAAATCAAGAAAGCGATGTTGAAGTAAATGTGATCAATGTAAACGGACAAATTGTTGAAACCTTATACAAAGGAAAATTAAATTCAGGTAAACATTCTTATCAATGGGATACAAATAAATTTACTAGCGGAATTTATTTTATTAAAATCAGCATTGATAATGAAGTTTATCAAAAACAATTAGTGGTAGTTAAAAACTAATAGAGTTTATATTTTGAAAAATTCCAAGCTCTCCTCTCCCTTTGGGAGAGGGCAGGGTGAGGGCTTAAAGAAAAACGTATGTTGCTTGTTTTCAAATGTTTTTCAATATAACCCTTTGTAATTGCCATTTCTGACTAGTAAAAATGTGCCAAAAGTTTGCTTGATTTCTCGGTGTATCGCGTATACATTATCGGTATTAGATACCAAACCAACTAAATTTTTATCCATGAAAACCCTTAACAGCTCAGTATCAAAAATTATTTCAGATTTAATTCTGCCTGTAATCTTTTTCTTTTTATACTTGAATACTTATGCTACCGGCCTAAGTGGCACATATACTATTGGGGGTAGTTCTCCTTCTTATTCAAGCATTGGTGCAGCCGTTAGCGCTATCAATAGTAACGGAGTTTCGGGTGCGGTAATATTTAATATTAGAAGCGGTACTTATAATGAGCAAATTAGTATTAACGCCATTAGTGGCGCATCATCAACGAATACAATTACATTTCAATCAGAAACGGGAGTTAACACTGATGTAATAATTACGTATTCAGCATCTGTTACCTACGATTATGTAATAAAATTGAATGGAGCAGATTATATTAAGTTTAAATATCTAAGCATTCAGATAACAGGTACTGCCAGTTATCCCTACGTAATTGTTTTTACAAATGGAGCAGATAATAATTTGTTAGATCATAATATTTTAACCGGTACATCAGGTTCATTAGATGGGGCTATTATTTATACAAGTGGAAGCTATAATAATCATTACAATCAGTTTACCAATAATTTATTTCAGAATGGGAGTTATGGGTTTTATTATTGGGGCAAAACTTCTTCTGTGGCTAATGGCTTGGTTATTTCAAATAATACTTTTACAGGACAAAGCAATGGCGCAATTGCGTTGGTATACATGTCTGCTCCTCTTATTTCTCAAAATACCATTGTAGGAAGTAATAGTGATAACAATAGTTATGCAGCTATTGAACTCTCTACATGCTCTAATTCTATTACAATAGAGAAAAATAAAATTTCAGGTATTTGGGGATATGGAATATACATGGTAACAAATTCTTCAAGCTCTTCTGCCTATGCATTAATTACTAATAATTTTATCCAATTGGGATCTTCAACTGCTTTTAATGCTTATGGTATCTATTTAAAAGGGCAAACTTATTTAAAAGCATATTACAATAGTATCAATATTTCACAAATCTATTCTACATCCACTAATAGGGCTGCACTGTATTTTAATTCAACTGCCGGGTCTAATAATAACTTGTATTTCTACAATAATATTTTTGTAAATGCAGCAGGTGGTGAATTAGTAGATGCCTCTACCGTGCCCACTAGTGTACAATTTAATTATAATGATTTTTATACAAGCGGATCATCATTCGCACTTTGGGGAACAACAAGTGTAAGTTCTTTTTCTAATTGGCAATCAACAACAGGGTTTGATGCAAATTCTTATGCAGTTGATCCTTCATTTACATCAACTACTGATTTGCATACGGCATCATCAACATTGTGCGATGCAGGAACTCCTCTTGCAGAAGTTACTACCGATATTGATGGAGTAAGCAGAAGCGCAAGCACGCCCGATATAGGTGCTGATGAATACCAGGTATTAACAGATGATGCAGCTCTTATTTCTTTTACAAGCCCTACTAAACCATTTGCTACAGGTTCTCAAAGTGTGAAAGTTACTTTGTTTAACAATGGCGTAAATACCATTTCTAGTGCAAGCATTGTATGGTCGGTAAATGGTGTTGCACAAACCAATGCCTCATGGAATGGTTCATTAGCTTCAGGAGCAAGCATTACAGCTACATTAGGCAATTATTCGTTTTCTATAGGAACATCATATACAATTGTTGCAACAGTAAGTTCTCCAAACGGACATACAGATGCAAAAGGCAGTAACAATCAAATTACTTCAAGCCCTTTGTATGCTGCATACAGCGGAACATATACTATAGGACCATCAGGCGCCAATTTTACAAGCCTAAGCAGTGCTAATACAGCTCTGCAAAATGGAGGAATGGTTGGTGCTGTAACTTTGAATATCAATTCTGGATCTTATACTGATCAAGTTAGTGTTTCACAAATTAGCGGATCTTCTTCTGCTAATACATTAACAATTCAATCCACTTCCGGTAATAATACTGACGTTACAATAAGTGCTTCCGGTTCTAGCACTAATAATTATATTATTCAATTAAATGGAGCTGATTATGTAAGTATAAAAAATGTAAAACTGCAAAATAGCAGTACTTCTTATTCGAGGGTGTTAGAGTTTACCAATAATGCAGATAATAATTCAATTGACAACTGTGTCATTTATGGGGGCTCCAGTTCAAGTACATCTACTAATTTAGCTCTTGTATATTGTGGTTCCGGAATTTTAAATCAGAATAATTCAATAACAAATAATACCATTCAAACAGGATCTTATGGGATTTACTATTTTGGAAAAGGCACAAGCAGTTCTGATTTAGCTCCCAATATAACTGTTACAGGCAATACAATTTCAAGTGTAAAATCCAGAGCAATTTATATGGGCTATTTGAGTTCTGCTACCATTTCTCAAAATAACATTACAGGTTATGCTTATACTTCTTTTTACGGTATTTATGTGCCTAATAGTACATGCAGTGGAAGCAATAGCATTCGAATAGAAAAAAATAAAATAACAGGAGGATATGGTTATGGCATCTATTTAAGCAACATTGCCGGATCTTCAACTGCAAATGCGCTTATAGCAAATAATTTTATTCAAGTTGGCGGATCAACCAGCCGTGGAATATATTTAAGTAGCAATTCATATCTTAAAATTTATCACAATAGTGTAAATATTACAGGAACTGCCACTACCAGCAATTCAGCCGCCTTGTATTTTTCAGGCAGCTTGAATAATCTTCAAATCAAAAATAATATTTTTGCAAATACAGGAGGAGGCTATGTAATATATGCTTCAAGCACATCAAATACATCGTCATCTTGCAATTATAACGATCTTTATAAAACCGGAACTAATTTAGCTTATTGGTCAAGTACAAACAGAACTGATTTAGCGGCATGGCAATCAGCTTCGTCTTTAGATGCCAACTCACTTTCAACTAATCCAAATTTTGTATCTACAACAAATCTTAAAATTTCGGCCTCTGCATTAAATAATGTGGGAACTCCGCTTTCTGATGTAACTACAGATATAGATGGTGAATCAAGAAGTATAACAACTCCGGATATAGGCGCTGATGAGATGCCTGCTGCAAAAACCGATTTAGACAATATTAGTGAAATAGAAACTAATGAAGATGAAATTTTATGGCTGTACCCAAATCCGGCTGCTGATATTGCCAATATTGATGTTACTATTGAAAATACAGAAAGTGATGTAGAAATAAATATTTATGATTTAAGTGGAAAAATGACACAAAAAATTTATGCAGGTACAATTGAAAATGGAAAGCATACATTTAAGTTTGATATGAGTCAATTTGATAGTGGAATTTACTTCATCATGTTAAGAGAAGATAATAAAATTTATCAAAAACGTTTAGTTGTACGTAGGTAAATATTTGAGCTTTATGGCTGGTCTATGATAGATGTTACTTGCTTATGTAAAAAAATCCATCTTCAATTTGAAAGATGGATTTTGCTTTTTTAGATCATTAATAAGATAATATTTTATTGTTTTTTCTGTTTTCTATAAAGTTTTTTATATATTTTTTGATCTACTTTATAACCTAATTCTACTGCGTTATTTATATTCATATAGGCATGATGATAATCACTTAAGTGATTATAAAATAATCCCAAATTATAATATGCCCCGGCATCATTGTTATTGATAGCAATAATTTTTTCTGTAGTAGCAATGGCTTTATTATATTGTTTCATGGCTCCATATACTAATCCAAGGTATTTATAAGCATCAACTCGATCAGATTTCATGTCAATAGCATTTAAAAGTGTATATTTTGCATCCTCATACATTCCTGCCTCATATTGCGCTACTCCTTTATAATAAATTACATCGGCATCATCCCTATTTTTTGCAAGAGCCATATCACAAACTTCTATTACTTCAAACGGATCATTGCCTGCTTTCAATATAGTTAATGCTATCTGTTTTAATCCTGTTAAAGAATCTCCTGTGATCTTTATATATTTTACATAGTCGTTAATAGCTAATTGATATTTTCCCAATTGTTTTTTACACTCAGCTCTTTGATATAATGCATCTTTGTTATTATTATTTTTTCTAATTAAATGATTATATGTAGTCAAAGCCGATTTATATTTACCTTCCTGTTGATTCTCTTCTGCTTTTGTTATAATATGATACTCAGTGCTATCAATTCTATCAGCACCTTTGGAAATGCTAATAAAAGCAACTAATAGACATATTAATGTGATTGTTAAAATAGAGAAAAAAGAAACTGTTGTAATGTTTTCTGTTTTGTTTTGAAATGATTGATTTTTTGTTTTCATAGTTTTAGGTTTGTTTGTTGGTTTGTTTTTACAAGACCTAAACTATCTGTGAGAGCTAGAATTTAAAATTCTAAATTGTATTTAAAATTATGTGTGCAAATGGCTCTAAAATAAATTTAATATATTCAAGTATTTGAAGATGAGTGTTTTGAATTGGATGGAAAGTAAGTGAAATTAAATCGGGAAAGTTTTTTTATTGAAAATTATTTGAGAAAAGAATAGCTGATCAAATGTTTTAAAAACGTAAAAACTAAATTCTATTTCTTAATTGAATTGATGAGATAATAAGGGAACCATCCCTCTATTTTAGAATTATTTGTTAGATTTTATGTTGTAGATAATAATTTGACAATCAAGCATTAGAATGTATAATTGATTGTAAAATTGCTGAAAAATAACTGGATATTCTTTTCTTTTTGTATTGTTTTTAAATGGCTGAAAAAGATAAGTTTACTCAAAATGCAGTTTAATAAAGGAGTTCTTTATATATTCTGCTTTAGTATTTAATCATTTAGAAATCTAACAATGTGTAAACCATCCCCCATAGGTTTAAACACTTTATTTGATTTTTTTCTTTATTCTTCAACAAATAAAGAGAAAGGTATTACTATTGTTGGATCAAGTAGTCAACAACAATTTATTTCTTATCAAGAGCTTTATACTAAAGCGATACAATATTTATCTTTTTTTAAAAGCAATGGAATTAAAATAGGAGATGAATTAATTATCAATTCCTCAAACAATAAACAGGGAGAATTTTTTTATTCTTTTTGGGCATGCATTTTAGGTGGTATTATTCCGGTTCCCATTTCCGGAACGAATGATAAAAATTCTACTGAAAAACTTTCAAAAATATGGGAACAGTTAAATAATCCATATATAGTTTTAGCATTTGAGCAAAAGAATATTCCATCACAAATAAAAGAAAGATCTATTTTTTTAGATAATATTTCAGATAATACAACTTCACTTGTAGAGGATGAATTATTTCATAAGCCTGAAGTTAATGATATCGCCTTTATACAATACAGTTCAGGCTCTACTTCTCAGGCAAAGGGGGTTGTATTAACACATCAAAACTTAATTACAAATATTAGAGATAGCATTAATAGATCTCAATTATGTGATTTAGATAGTACTTTAAGTTGGATGCCTTTGTCTCATGATATGGGCTTAATTGGATTTCATATCACGCCATTAGTAAAAGGAATTAATCAATTTATTATTCCTACAGAAAATTTTATCAAATCACCCGCTATTTGGTTGCAAAAAATAAGTGAAAATAAAATTAGTGTTACAGCATCTCCAAACTTTGGATTAAGTTATACACTTAAGCATGGTTTAAGGAAATTATCCTCTGAAATAGATCTTTCTTCTATTCGTTTATTATTAAATGGTGCAGAACCTATTTCAGTTTCATTATGTGAACAATTTCTAACTGAAGCTAAAAAATATGGATTAAAGAAAGAGTGTCTTTTTCCGGTATACGGATTAGCCGAAGCAAGTTTATCAGTAACCTATCCTATTCCATATTCAGGTTTGCAATCATTATCTGTAAATAGAAATTTTTTAAATGTTGGGGATAGCGTTGAAACTGTAAATATTGAAGAAGAAAATGCACTGCGCTTTGTAAATCTTGGAACTACGTTAGAAAACTGCCAATTAAAAATAGTTGATGATAATAATTTGGAGTTAGGAGAAAATAAAGTTGGAAATATTTTTATTCGTGGTAAAAATGTTACTTCTCAATATTACAATAATAAAGAACAAACCATAAAAATAATTTCTAAAGAAGGCTGGCTTAATACAGGAGATTTAGGAATATTAGTTGATAAATGTTTATTTGTTGTTGGCAGAAAAAAAGATGTTGTATTTGTAAACGGACAAAATTTTTATGCTCACGATATAGAACAAGCTTGTACACAGGTTGAAGGTATTGAACTAGGTAAAATAGCAGCCTGTAGTTTTTATAATGCATCTCTAGAAAAGGAAGAATTGATACTTTTTGTTGTTAATAGTACTGAAATTTTAAATCAAAAACTTATTAAGCATGTTAGTGATGTGTTTCACATAAAAGTTGATAGGGTAATTTCTGTTAAAAAAATTCCAAAAACAACAAGTGGAAAAATTCAACGATTTAAACTTGTTGAGGATTATAGATTTGCTTTTAATGACGAAATGCAAAAAACAGGAAAAGATTTTAAGCCTGTATTAGAAGATGATCTTTTAAGTAAAGAAATAATAGTTAAGCAGAAATTTGATAACGTAACAAAATGGCTTCTTAATAAATTAAGCACAGAATTAGAAATTGAAAATGAGAAAATAAGTTACAACCAGCCTTTAGCGCAATACGGTTTAGATTCAAAAACGGCTGTTAGAATGGTAGGGGAAATTGAAGAAGAATTTAAACTTTCCATACCAACAACTTTATTGTGGGATTATCCAACTATTAATGAATTGGCACAATTTATAAATGGTAATTATAAAATTGAAAGTCCCCCTTCCCAGCTTTCTCAGAAAAATAAAAATGTTGAGAAAGAAAGAAACGATGATCTCATTGCTATAATTGGTATGGGATGTCGTTTTCCGGGAGGAGCAAATTCTCCTGAATTATTTTGGGAAGTATTAAAAAGTGGAAAAGATTGTATTTCTAAAGTGCCAAATGAAAGATGGGATACGGAATCTTTACCTGGCGATAGTATATATGGAGGATTTATAAACGATGTTGAGTGTTTTGATGGAGATTTTTTTGGCATAGCAAAAACAGAAGTTGATGCCATGGACCCTCAACAAAGAATTTTGTTAGAAATTTGTTGGCAGGCTTTAGAAAATGCCGGTATTAATCCAGAAAAATTAAAAGGAACTGACACAGGAGTATATTTAGGAATATCTTCATTCGACTTCTCTCAAATTGCACTTGAAGAAAAAAAATCAATAGATACTTATTTACTTACAGGTTCTTCTCATGGTACTGCAGCCGGAAGAATTTCTTATCTGTTAGGATTAAATGGACCTTCATTGGCTATTGATACTGCATGTTCTTCTTCTCTTGTAAGTTTACATTATGCTTGTCAAGATTTAAAATTGAAAGAAACCAATTTAAGTATTGCTGCAGGAGTAAATTTATTATTGAGTCCACAAAGCTATGAAGCACTTTCAAAATTAAATGCACTTTCTATTAATGGAAAATGTAAAACATTTGATCAAGATGCAAATGGTTATGTAAGGGGAGAAGGTTGTGGTGTAGTAATTCTTAAAAGACTTTCAGATGCTGTTGCACAAAAAGATAATATTTTGGCAGTAATTAAATCTACTGCTATAAATCAAGATGGGCAAAGTCAAGGATTAACAGCTCCAAGTGGAAAGGCTCAAGAGGCATTGATGATAAAAGCGCTTTCAAAAGCAAATATAGAAGTAGATGAAGTTTCATATATAGAAACTCATGGAACAGGCACCGTTATTGGAGATGCAATTGAAACAAATTCAATTCAGAATATTTTTTTAAATAATAAAAGAAGAAAATATCCTTTAACACTAGGTTCGGTAAAAACAAATATTGGTCATTTAGAAGCAGCAGCCGGCATCGCTGGACTTATAAAAACAGTTTTAGCATTACAAAATGAAATCATTCCTTCGCATTTAAATTTGACAAAATTAAATGAATCTGTAAAATGGAATAATTTGCCTGTTCAAATTCCAACCAGCAAATTACCCTGGAAATCTTCTTCTGTTTCCAGAATTGCGGGCCTAAGTTCTTTCGGATTTAGTGGAACCAATGCGCATGCTATTATTGAAGATTATAAAATAAAAATAGATGCGATTGAAAATAATTCCGAGCAACTGCTTTGCATTTCTGCAAAAAGTGAAAAAGCTTTGCTGGATTTAGTTTCAAACTATATTTCATATTTTAAAAATAATTCAACTGTTTCTTTAAAAAATATTTGTTATACAGCTAATGTTGGTAGAGCACATTTTCATTACAGAATAGCTTTTATTGGTAAATCACATGCCGAAATAATAGAGCAGCTTGAAAATTATTATAAAAATAATTCAAAACTTTCCTCTCCTATGGGAGGACTTGTCCCGATTTTTCGGGAGGAGCAAGCTGAGGGCATTAAAAAAACAATTTTTAGTTCCTACGTGCAAGAACTTGCTCAAAAATATTTAAATCGTAAAGAAATTAATTGGAATGAATTTTATCAACATAAGATTTACCAAAAAGTAGCACTACCAACCTACTCTTTTCAAAAGAAAAAATATCCTGTATTTCATACTAAACAAGAATTAAAAATTGAAGTTAGTAAACTTGATAAAACACTTACAGATTCTTTAATCATTAGCCAACAAATTAGAAATTCTCATTCTATTCTTTCTAAAATAGAATTAGCTGCTGATGGTCAAAAGAAAAGAATGATTGCTGATTACATAAGCGATCAAGCAAAGGCAATTTTGGGATATGATGATAATTTTTATGTAGACATAAAAAAACCATTTTTCGAATTGGGTTTCGATTCTCTCATGGCAGTATATTTTAAAAATAAATTAGCAGAAGCTTTTAAAGTAAAATTATTTGCTTCTATGGTTTATGAATATCCTAATATTGATAAGCTAAGCGAGTTTATTTACAATGAAATAAAAACAGTGAAGCAATTACAATTACTTGAGGTTGGTTCTGTAGATCTAGATATTCAAAGACCAATTGTATCCAATGAATTTGTGATGAATGCCAGTGATGATCAAATAGAAAAACTGTTAATAGAAAAATTGAATAAATATAATTCCCCTGATGAGTAATGTCAAATGTAAGTGATAATACATCTGTTGTAAAACGGGCCTTTCTTGAGATTGAAAGATTGGAGAATGAATTACGTGCATTGAAAGATAATGAGCCCATTGCTATTATTGGAATGGGTTGTAAATTTCCGGGTTCAAGTAATTCTCCTGAACAATTTTGGGAATTATTAAAAAATGGTAAATGTGCTATTACTGATATTCCTCAAGAAAGATGGGATATTGAAAAATTTTTCGACAAAGATCCCAATGCAAAAGGCAAATCATATGTAAAAAAAGGAGCTTTTATTGATGATGTGGATTTGTTTGATGCAGCTTTTTGGGGTATGTCGCCAATGGAAGCAGAAGCTTTAGATCCTCAACAAAGAGTTTTATTAGAAGTTACGTATCGTGCATTAGAAAATGCCAGGTTAAATATAAATAAATTAGAAGGAAGTAAAACTGCTGTCTATATTGGCATTGGTAGCTCTGATTATGCATACATTAATTCAGGAGATAAAAATAAAATAGATGCCTATTCTCTTACAGGTACAGCAGCAAGTACTGCTTCGGGTAGAATTTCTTACATTTTCGGATTTCATGGCCCTTGTATTTCAATTGATACAGCTTGTTCCTCTTCTTTAGTTTCTGTTCATTACGCTTGTCAAAGTTTAAGAAATAAAGATGCTGATATGGCTGTTGCAGGTGGTGTACTTTTGCAATTAGCTGCAGAAGGCACTATTGGTTTATCAAAATTACGCGCATTGGCGCCTGATGGAATATGTAAAACATTTGATGCAAGTGCAGATGGATATGGTAGGGGAGAAGGCTGTGGAATTGTGGTGCTAAAACGTTTGTCGGATGCAATAAAAAACAATGACAATATACTTGCAGTAATAAAAGGATCCGCTACCAATCAGGATGGAAAAAGTAATGGTTTAACTGCACCTAATGGAAAGGCGCAAGAAGAAGTTATTGCTGCTGCATTAAAAAATGCAGGTATTAAGGGTAATGAAGTTGATTATTTAGAAGCACATGGTACAGGAACAAGCTTAGGCGATTTAATAGAAGTAAAAGCATTAAGCAATGTATTGCTAAAAAATAGAAAACCTGAAAATAAATTATTATTAGGTTCAGTAAAAACAAATGTTGGGCATGCAGAACATGCTGCCGGTATGGCCGGACTTTTTAAAGTAATTCTTTCATTGCAACACAAGCAAATTCCTGCTCACTTACATTTAAATCAAAATAATCCACATATTCCTTGGAATGAATTTCCAATTGAAATTACAAAAGCGCATACAGAATGGGAAAATAAAGGAAAACCAAGAATAGCCGGCCTTAGTTCATTTGGTTTTAGTGGAACAAATTGTCATTTAATTATTCAAGAAGCAGCTGAAAAGGGAGCTTCTAAAAATACTAGAAACAATCAAGATCAGATTTTAACCATTTCTGCTAAATCAGAGGAAGCGCTAAAAGAATTAATACATAAATATTCAAGCTTTATTATAGAAAGTGCATCTATAAATATTTCAGATGTATGTTATTCTGTTAATACTACGAATACTGATTTTGTTCATAGGCTTGCGCTGCACGGCAAAAATAAAGAAGAAATTTATTCCACACTCCTAAATTTACAGAATGGAAAAGCTAGTAAAGGATGCTTTGAAGCAAAGGTGAATGTTGCTCCTAAAGTGGCATTTTTGTTTACCGGTCAGGGCGCACAATATGTTGGTATGGCAGGTGATTTATATAAAACCAATGCCTTTTTCAAAAAGCAATTAGATTATTGTAATCAAGTTTTTCATCAATACACAAATCAATCTTTACTGAGTTTAATTTATGCTGAAAATGCTACAGAAGATGTTTTAGCACAAACGCAATTTACCCAACCCTCTTTATTTTGTATTGAATATACTTTGGCAAAACTATGGCAAAATTGGGGAGTGTATCCAACTGCAGTTATGGGGCATAGTGTAGGGGAGTATGTAGCTGCTTGTATTGCGGGTATTTTTAGTTTTGAAGATGGATTAAAACTCATCTGTGAAAGAGGAAGATTAATGCAACAACTGCCTGATAATGGTGGTATGATTAGTGTATTCTCAAATAAAGAAAATTTACAAAGTATTTTATCTCAATATGCTTCACAAATTAATATTGCTGCCATTAATTCAAAAGATAATATTACGCTTGCAGGAGAAAAGGAAGCAATAAATAAATTAAGTAAACAATTGGATAAGGTTAATATCAGCTATAAAATATTAAATGTTTCGCATGCATTTCATTCTCATTTAATGGATTCTATTCTTGATGAATTTGAAAAATTTGCAGAACATATTCAATATGGCTTGCCGAGTATTCAAATTTTATCGAACGTAACCGGAAAAATTGTTGAAGGCAATGAAATGTCCAATGCCAAATATTGGAGAAATCATATTAGAGAAGCTGTAGCATTTGAAAAATCTATTCAGAGCCTCCAAGAAATTGGTATTAATACATTATTAGAAGTTGGTCCGAATACAACCTTGCTTGGTTTGGCTAAACAAAGTGTAAACGATAAAAATATCAGTTTTATTCCCACCCTCAAAAAAGGTCAATCAGATCAATCTCAAGTATTAAATGGCCTATCTCAATTGTACGTTAAAGGAATTAATGTTAATTGGGATAATTTTTATGATGGATTTTCAATTGAAAAAGTTCAAATTCCATCCTATCCTTTTCAAAGAAAAAGATTTTGGAAAACAATTAATGAAAATAAGGAGCAAAATAGTTTTAGTTCTTCTATAAATAGGACACATCCATTAATTGATCAAAAAATTGTATCTCCACTTTCAGATATTCAATATTGCACTGATTTTAATCTGGAAAAATATCCATTTATCAAAGATCATCAGGTACACGGAGCCAATGTTGTGCCCGCGGCATTAATGGCAGAAGCTGCTTTTGAAATTGGAAAAGAATTGTGGGGAAATAGCTCATTATTGATTCAAGATATGCTAATACTTCAAGCATTTACTTTGCAAGAAGATGAAAATAAAAAAGCTTTTTATACTATACATCCAACCGATAAAAATTCTTATCAAATAAAAATATACAGCATTGCCGAAGCTAAAAATGAGAATGAAGATATTGCGTGGATTGAACACGCTAATTTAAAAATAGTAAAACGAGATAATATTGTTAGATCATTATTTGATAAAGATGAAATTATAAAACATAGTATTGGTTCAAGGTCAGGAATTGAAACTTATGGAATTTCAGATCAATTGGGTTTGGTTTATAAAAACAAGTTTAGAATTGTTGAGCAATTATGGTGGGCCGATAATGAAGCATTGGGTAAAATTAATATTCCTGATGAAAATGACAATTATACTATTCATCCGGCTTTTTTAGATGCTTGCTTTCAAATTCCGGCAGCCTACATTGTAAAGAATAAATCTGCTGAACAAATTAATAGCCTTTATCTTCCCATCCATATCCAATCTTTAACACAATATAAAAAAGCTACTGGAACTTTATGGGCCTATTTTTCTTTGGAACATTTTGAAGAAGATAACATTATAAAAGGAAGTATTACTGTAAAGGATAATACAGGTGATTTGGTTTTATACATCGAAGGCTTTTCTTTAAAAGGAATGAAACATGCTGCTCTTAAGCAGCATTTAAATAAAAATTATTTACATCAAGTTTTATATAATATCAATTGGAAAGCCATAGGTAAAGAGGATGGTATTCAAAAAAATCCACTTACAGCAAATCATTTATTAATATTCTGTGATAATAATAATTGGGGTAATAAATTGAAGAGCAAGTTAGAAAATTTTGGAAAAACTTGTACTCTGGTATATGCCGGAAAAGAATATTCCTTTTTAAATAATAACTATACCATTAATCCATTACAATTAAATGATTTCACAAAATTATTTGATTCAATAAAAACAAATGCAATATCTATAATCAATCTCTGGAGTTTTGATAGCATTTTAAATGATACTGTGAATGGTGGCGTTCATTATTCCATCACAAGTAATCTTACTATTTTAAACGCGCTTAGTCAAAAACATCTTTCAGCTAACCTGTATATGTTAACGAGAGGTGCATTTGTAATAGAACCATTTGATCCAAGTCCTAATATTGCTGTTTCTCCAGCATGGGGATTGGGGAATGTTATTCCGCTCGAACATGGAGATATGCATTATCAAATGATTGATATTTCTGCATTTGATTATGAAGAAGAATTGAATCAATTAGCTGAACAAATAGTAAATGTAAATCAAAAGCAACATATTGCCATAAGACAAAATACTGTTTACAATCAAAAAATTGAATACAGAAATCAATCAAAGAAAAAGACATTAACAATTCCATCTGCAGAGGCATATTATTTAAATATTACCAAGAGAGGTTTATTTGATAATTTGGTATTAGAAAAAATTGAAAGAAAGAAATTAGAAAAATCAGAAGTTGAAATAGCTGTAAAAGCATCAGGGCTTAATTTTAGAGATGTTTTAAATGTATTGGGCCAATATCCTGGAGATCCGGGTTTGCCGGGTAGTGAATGTTCCGGTATTATTACTAAAATTGGTAAGGATGTACAAAATTTGAAAATTGGTGATGACGTAATTGCTTTTGGTACCGATGGCGGATTTGCAAAATATGTTACGGCTCAACAAAAATTTGTGATTAAGAAGCCCAATAATTTATCATTTTATCAAGCTGCTACATTACCTATTACTTATCTTACCGCATGGTATGCTTTAAAATACCTTGCTCATATTAAAAAGGGAGATAAAATTTTAATTCATGCAGCAACAGGAGGAGTAGGTTTAGCTGCTGTATACATTGCAAAATTAATAGGTGCTGAAATATTTGCTACTGCGGGAAGTGAAAAGAAACGTTCTTTCTTAAAACAATTAGGAGTAGATCATGTGCTTGATTCAAGAAGTGTTGAATTTGCAAACTATATTCAAAAAACAACAAATGATAAAGGTGTTTCTATTATTCTAAACTCTTTAACAGGAAAAGCTCTTGCAAGTAGTTTTGATGTCTTATCAGAGAATGGTTTCTTTCTCGAAATGGGAAAAGCTGAAATTTGGAATGCAGAGCAAACTAACACATTAAATAAATCAATTCAATACGTACCTTTTGATTTGGCGCAAGTAGCACAAGATAATCCGGATCAAATTCAACAAATGTTTTCTGAATTAAATCTTGAATTTGAAAATGAAAATTTACCCTTTCTTCCTTATCAAGCTTTTGAAATTGAAAATTCAAGAGAGGCATTTCGCTTTATGTCGCAAGCAAAACATATTGGGAAAATAATTATTACACAAAAAGATACCGATCAATTTACAATTAAAAAAGATGCTACCTATATTATTACCGGTGGTTTGGGAGGGGTTGGTATTGTTACTACAGAATATTTAATTGAGCGGGGCGCGAAAAATATTGTATTGTTGGGAAGAAAAAATCCTTCTCCTGAACAAAATGCTGTTTTAGATGCTTGGAGAAGATCTTCTGTTACTATTAAAACATATTCAGTTGACATTTGTGAAGAATACAGTTTGAAAAATGCTTTGCAAATGATTCAATCTGAAATGCCTTCTATAAAAGGTATTTTTCATGCTGCAGGAATTTTAGATGATGGGGTTCTTGAACATCAAGATGAAAATAGATTTGCAAAAGTAATGAAGCCAAAAGTACAAGGTACTTGGAATTTACATCAGCTAACGCAAGGTATTGCTCTAGATTATTTTGTAATGTATTCTTCAATAGCATCTGCAATGGGTGCTCCTGCACAAGGTAATTATGCAGCAGCCAATGCATTTTTAGATGCTTTTGTTTCATATAGAAAATATAAGGGACTAGCCGTTACCACCATTAATTGGGGGCCTTGGTCAGAGGTGGGTATGGCACATGCCAATAGCGATCTTAAAAAATATGAACAAATAGGATTAAATGCCATTGCTCCTTCACAAGGAAAAGAATTGCTTGATGCTATTTTAAAAATAGAACAAGAACAAATTATTGCCGTTGATATCAATTGGGATAAATACAAAAAGATATTGCCAATAAACCAACAATGGATAGTACCTGCTCAATCAGCTTCTGTAAATACTTCTTCTAAAGAAGAAAGAACCTATGATATTATTGCAAAACTTGCGTTGCTTGATAATGATGAAAAAAAGAAAACAATAATAGTATTTCTACAAGCAGAATCTGCAAGAATTCTTGGTTATGATGTCAATCAAAAAATAGATGCTGATATTCCATTTAATGAATTGGGCTTTGATTCTTTATCTGCTGTAGAATTAAAAAATGTTTTGTCGACTGCATTTGATATAAAACTTCAACCAACCGTAGTTTTTCAATATCCAACAATAAACGCATTAGGAAATTTTATATATACAAGTTTTGAAAAGAAAGAGATCGCCACTTATGTTCCCGTTCAAGCTGAAATGAAAATAGAAGTTGAAGAAATGCTAAATCAATTATCTGATGAAGAAATGAAAGATATTTTAAAAGAATTGGAAGCAACCTAATAATTTAATATAAATTAAACCCCATTTACTACCCTGATTTAAAATGCAAATATCTGCATCTGATAAAATTTTACAAGAAATTAAACGCCTTAAAGATGAAAATGCTTTATTAAAGCAATCGGAGTCTATTGCTGTTATTGGTATGGCCTGTCAGTTTCCTGGTGCTGATACTATTGATCAGTTTTGGGATTTACTTGAAAATGGAAAATCCGGAATAAGTGATATACCCGAAAATAGAGAAGATTTACTTTCTTACTATCAACAATACCCTCACATAAAAATAAAAGGGGGATTCTTGAAAGATATTTCTCAATTTGATGCTTCATTTTTTCGTATTTCTCCTTTAGAAGCTGAGAGTATTGATCCGCAACATCGAATTTTAATGCAGGTAGCTTATCACGCGCTTGAAAATGCAGGGCTTGATGTTAAAAAATTAACGGGTTCTCAAACAGGTGTTTTTATTGGAATTACAAATGGAGAATATTTTTATAAAAATATTCAACAAGAAGGTGAAGCCAGTATCAATTCTTATTCAGCAATTGGAGGTACATTAAGTGCTGCTTCTTGCAGACTATCTTATTATTTAGGCTTGGAAGGACCAAGCATGATAATAGATACCGCCTGTTCTTCATCTTTAGTTGCTTTAGATATTGCGTGTAAAAATTTGCGAGACAATTCATGTTCAACAGCTATTGTTGGTGGTGTTAATTTAATGATAAGTCCTGGTTTGTTTGTTGGTTTATCTAAACTAAATGCCTTATCACCTGACGGACTTTGCAAAACTTTTGATGATAATGCTGATGGTTATGTTAGAGGCGAGGGTTGTGGCGTGGTTATTCTTAAAAAACTCTCTGATGCATTAAAAGATGGAGATAAAATTTTAAGCATCATAATAAGTACTGCTATAAATCAAGATGGCAAAAGTAATGGCTTTACAGCTCCAAATGAAAAAGCGCAAGAAAAAGTAATTCAATCAGCTCTTTTAAAAGCAAAGGTAAATCCATTGGATATACAATATATAGAAACTCATGGTACCGGAACAAAATTGGGAGATCCTATAGAATTAAATGCATTGAGTGAAGCATATAATAGAAAGAATACAAAAACGAATGACCAGCCATTGTATGTTGGTTCAGTAAAAACAAATATTGGCCATCTTGAATCTGCTGCAGGCATAGCCGGATTAATAAAAGTTGTACTGGCACTTCAGCATAAAAAAATTCCTGCTCACTTAAATTTTAATACGCCAAATAAATTTATTGCATGGGATGATATTCATGTAAGTATTCCTCAAAAAACAATTGAATGGAATGTAGAAGATAAGAAAAGAGTAGCAGCAGTAAGTAGTTTTGGTTTTACAGGAACAAATGCACATGTAATTATTGAAGAAGGAATTGAAAGTACTATTAATAATAAAATTCAAATACCCTATTATTTTTTTCAAAGGCAATCGTATTGGTTTGGAAAAGCAAAAAAAAATGAAAATAATTTTAAAGAACACTTATATGAAATTGAATGGAAAGAGCAATCTCTTTTAGCTACCGACTTTATTCAATCATCTTCTGATATTATTAAATATGTTGGAATGCATTTAATTGATAAACTGGAAACGGAGAAAATTAATAAATATAAAAATGCCTTATTTGAATTAGAGGAAGTAAGTGTCGATTTTATTCTTGAAGCGTTTACTGCATTAGAATTTAAATGGATAATAAATAAAACATTTTCTACAAAAGAACTTGCTGAAGAGTTTAAAATTAAAGAAAATAATTTTAGGTTATTGGATAGATTATTGGAGATCTTATCAGAGAAAAATTATCTGGAAAAGGAAAATGATAATTGGAGGATTGTCGGTGTTCCAAGCTATGGAATAAGCAGCCAAAAAATTGCAAATGCAATTAGAAATTATCCGGAAGCTATTGCTGAAATTCAATTATTATCTACTTGTGGAAAAAATTTAGCAGCTATTTTAACAGGAAAATTGGATGCTTTGTCCGTTTTATTTCCTAAAGGAGATTTTTCTTTATTAACAAATATCTATCAAAAATCACCGGCAGCTCAATGGATGAATGTGGCCCTTAAAACCGCAATTGAAAAAATATTAGAGCGTTTGCCAATCGGTAGAAAAATTCGAATTTTAGAAATTGGTGCCGGTACAGCCAGTACAACTTCATATGTATTGCCTTTGTTACCTGCTGAGCAAACTGAATATATTTTTACAGATGTTTCTACTGTTTTTATTGAAAAAGCAAAAAATAAATTAAAAGATTATCCTTTTGTTGAATACAAATTGTATGATGTAGAAAAGGATAATAAAATACAAGGATTTCAGTCTGGGTATTTTGATATTATTATTGCAGCCAATGTTTTGCATGCTACTGAAAATATTCAAACTGCAATAGGTAATGTTCAATCTCTTTTATCAAAAGGAGGGGTATTACTGTTACTAGAAGGAACAGCTAAACAACGATGGGCTGATTTAATTTTTGGTTTAACCGATGGATGGTGGAAATATCAAGATGTTGAAGTAAGAAATAACTATCCTCTAATTTCTACTCATAAATGGAAAAAATTACTGGAGGATGAAAATTATACTTCGGTAGAATCTTATTCTCTTTCAGATAATCTTAATGATCCTATTTTTCATCAAACTTTTTTTATTGCACAAAACAATAATAAAGTTAAATCTGAAGAGTGGTTGTTATTTGTTGATGAAAATATTGAAACAAAAAAATTAATTCAATTACTATCTGATAAAAATAAGCATGTTACACTTGTTTATAAGGGTAAGGCATATTCTAAATTATCTAACAATAACTATTCTGTTAATCCTTCTTCTATAAATAATTTCCAACAACTTTTTCTGGATTTAAAAAACATTGAAAATTTATCGTTTTCAAAAATTGTTTATTTATGGGATGTTGATTCAAATGATGGTATTAATCATTTAGAAAGTATTAGTTCGGTTTGCCTGGGACTTTTATATATCCTGCAAACAATTTCAAAGGAAGAACTCGCTGCCAATGCTAAAGTTTGGATTGTAACAAAGAATGTTCATGCACTTGAGGGTACAGTTCAATTAAATGGTCTGTTGCAATCGCCTCTTTGGGGCATGGGTAAAACTATTTTTCTTGAGTATCCAAATTTGTGGGGCGGCATGATTGATTTAGCAGAAATTTCTACAAACAATCAATTAGCACTATTAGTTGAAGAGATAGAAAACGGAGGAATAGAAGATCATGTTTATTTAAACGAAAAAAGATTTGTTCCTAGAATTGTTAAATCTAATGTTACTAAAACAAAAAAAATACATTTTGATAAAGATGCTTGGTATTTAATTAGTGGTGGCTTAGGATTTCTTGGAATAGAATCCGCTAAATGGCTTTCTGCGCAGGGAGTAAAGAATATTATTCTTACTACACGACAAGATTTTCCAAAGGAACAAGACTGGAATTTATTAAAAGAAGATAATAAATATTATAAACAGGCAATTAACTTACTTGAGTTAAAGAAAAAACAAATTAATTTAAATATTTGTAAAACAGATTTAACAAATGTTGAAGAATTAAAAGTATTATTGAACCAATTCAAGAATATAAAAGGTATAATTCATGCAGCCGGAAAATCTTCTTATAAAACTATAGCTGATATTACTAAGGATGAATTTACGGAGATCTTAGCTCCTAAAATTGAAGGTGCATGGAACTTACATCAATTAACTACAGATAAAGAACTGGATTTTTTTATCACTTTTTCTTCGGGTAGTTCAGTTTGGGGTTCAAAAGGACTTGCTCATTATGCCGCAGCCAATCATTTTTTAGATACACTTGCCCATTATAGAAATAATCTTGGTTTAGCTGCATTAAGTCTTAATCTTGGCTTAATTCAAGGTGCCGGCATGGTACAAAACCAGCATCAACAGGCTTTGCTTTCAAATGGATTAGAAGAATTGAAAACCAATGATATTTTTTCAACACTTAACTATTTATTGGAAACAAATTGCAATCAAGCAACTTTAGCAAAAATGAATTGGATAAATTTTAGGAAGATTTATGAACTTAAAAGAAAGCGTCCGTTATTGGAAGATTTAAAAAGTGAAGTTAAACTTGAACAAAAAAAAGATAAAGTAAAAGGTCAACTGATTACTGAGCTTGAAAAAATTGTTTCGGAAAAAAGAAAGGATTATTTGATATCTTTTTTACAAACTGAAATTGCAAAAGTAATTGGATTAGACAATGTGGAACTGCCCAATATTAAAAAAGGTTTTTTTGAAATTGGGCTTGATTCTCTTATGGCAGTGGAAATAAAAAATCGTTTGGAAGGCTATTTGAATATTTCTCTTCCTTCAACTTTAATTTTTGATTATCCAACCATAGAAGATGTTGCCGGTTATTTAATTATGGAATGTATTGATTTGGATTTTTATCAAACATCAAAGGATAAATCAAAGTCAGATGAAAAAACCCTAAAAGATTTTGATAATATGAATGAGGCTGAATTAGCAGTATTACTAACTGAAGAAATAAATAATAATATTGTTTATACAAGTTAATTTATTACATAACTCTAAAAATAATTCCAAGCTTCCCTCTCCATTGGGAGAGGGGCAGGGTGAGGTTCTAATAAAGGAAAAATTTATTGCGCAGTTTCTTAACTTAAACTCTAATGATTAATAATTCTGAAAATAAAGATTACAAGGATTTGATGAAGAATGCTCTTTTGGAAATAAATCGCTTACGCGAAGAGTTGAAAGAGCGTAAAAATATAAAACATGAACCTATTGCAATTATTGGGATGGCATGCAGGTTTCCGGGAGAAGCATACAATACAGAAAAATTTTGGGACGTATTAAAAAATGAAAAAAATACCATTACTGAAGTTCCTGATACAAGATGGAACATAAATGAATATTATGATGCCAATCAAGATTTACCGGGAAAAATGTATACTCGGTTTGGTAGCTTTTTAAATTCTGTTGATCAATTTGATCCGCTTTTTTTTGGTATTTCTCCTCGTGAAGCTATCAGCATGGATCCTCAACAAAGAATTTTGTTAGAAGTAACATGGGAGGCATTGCAAAATGCGCAGCAACAACATGCTGAATTAAAAGGAAGCAAAACGGGTGTTTTTATTGGCATTAGCACAAATGAATACGGTAAGTATTTTTTAGATAAGGGTAATCTTGAAAATATTGATGTTTATTTTACTACCGGAAATGCACTAAATGCAGCAGCAGGAAGACTATCCTATATTTTAGGATTACAAGGCCCCAGTTTAGCAATTGATACCGCCTGCTCTTCTTCATTAGTTGCCGTTCATTATGCCTGCCAAAGTTTGAGGACAGGAGAAAGTACTATGGCTGTTGCAGGTGGCGTTAACTTAATTTTAGGACCGGAATCTACCATAGCTCTATCAAAAACTAAATTACTTTCTCCAAGTGGAAAATGTAAAACATTTGATGATGCAGCAGATGGTATTGTGAGAGGTGAAGGCTGTGGAATAGTGATCTTAAAAAAACTTTCTGATGCAATAAGAGATAAAGATTCTGTACTAGCCGTCATTAAAGGTTCTGCAGTAAATCAAGACGGAGCAAGTAGTGGTTTTACTGTTCCAAATGGGAGTTCTCAAAAGAAATTAATTTTAGAAGCACTTGCTAATGCTGGTGTTTCAGCATCACAAATTGATTATGTAGAAGCACATGGCACCGGCACTGCTCTTGGAGATCCTATTGAGGTTAATGCATTAGCATCTGTTTTTGGAAAAGATAAAACTGATGAAAATCCGCTTCTTATTGGGTCAGTAAAAACAAATATTGGTCACTTAGAAGCTGCTTCAGGAATTGCAAGCTTGATAAAAGTGGTACTCTCTTTACAAAAAAATACAATCCCTTCTCATTTAAATGTTGTAAAACCTAACTCAAATATAAAGTGGAATGAAATTCCTTTAAAAATTGTTCAGCAATCTATTCCATGGACTTATAATTTGCAGAAAAAGAAAATGGCTGGAGTAAGTGCATTTGGAGCAAGTGGAACCAATGCCCACTTAATTATTGAAGAAGCCGAAAATAAAATTGATGAAATTAAAACCGCTCTTCCTGAAATAGTATTTCAAAGAAAAAGATATTGGATTAATACTAAAACAAATTTCAATTCAATCTCTACACAGCAAAAAACTAATTTTGCCAGTAGTGTTTATGAAGTTTCATGGAAATTAAAGCCTGTTAAAACAAAAATTGAAAAAGCAGAGAATAAATATTGGTTAATTTTTTCAGATGACAGCATCTTTAAAGAAGATACTAAAAATCAACTTGCTGAATTAGGTTATAAATCAATATATGTAGAAAGTGGAGATGAGTTTAAATGTGAAAATGATACATTATTTAAAATTGCCCCATCTAATTTAGACGACTATAAAAAATTATTGAATAGTATTCCAAAAGAGAATTGCTATGGCATTATTCATGCATGGAGCTTGAATAATTCTAAAGAGAATATTTTTTCTCTTGAAAAAATTTATGACACCCAATCTTATGGATGTTTTAGTATCCTTACTCTTATTCAGGCTTTACCGCATTTTAAATGGAAGGTTTTACCTAAATTATTTATTGTTGCTGATTCTATTTATAATCCTGATTTAACTTCTACTTTAATTAATTTTCAAGATGCTCCGCTTTGGGCATTGGGGAAAGTTATTATGAATGAATATCCTGAATACAATTGCAAACTAATTGATTTGTCATTTTCAGAAAGTGATGTCGTAAAAACGTTGGTTCAAGAATTATTTGTAGAGGATAAAGAAAAGGAAGTAGTAATCAGAAATAAAAATAGATATGTAGCAAGGCTTATTAAATATAAGAAAGAGACTAATGCTGTTCAACTGCATTTGCAAAAATTAGATAAAGATGCCTCTTACATTGTAACAGGCGGATTAGGAGACCTGGGAATAAAAGTAGTACACTGGCTGGTTAGTAAAGGCGCTAAAAATATTATTTGTATAGGTCGGAAAAATAGTATTTCTGACTATGCTAAAAATACTATTTCAGATATTGAAAAAGAAGGAGTGGTGATTAAAGTAATGCAGGTTGATGTTGCTGATGCAAAACAAATGCAGGATTTCTTTACTGAGATAAAAAATACAATGCCTCCTTTAAAAGGTATTATTCATTCTGCCGGTGTTGTGGACGATGGAATGTTGATGGGACAAAATATTGAAAGGTTTAAAAATGTATTTCGTCCTAAAGTAGACGGCTTGTGGAATCTTCATTTATTATCTGAAAATATTTCGCTCGATTTTTTTGTTTGTTTTTCTTCTATGGCTGCCATTTGGGCTTTCCCAGGGCAAGGAAATTATGCAGCTGCTAATGCTTTTATGGATGCATTAATGAAATATAGAAGACAAAATGGATTAGCTGGAACAAGCATCAACTGGGGGCCATGGGCTGAAATTGGAATGGCCGCAAGGTTAAACGCTGCCAACCAAAATAGAATGCATAATAATGGCATTATTCCAATAGCGCCTGATGAAGCCATTCAACAATTAGATACTATAATTCTAAATGGAATGAGTCAGGCTGCAGTTTTTACAATGGACTGGAAAAAGATTGAAAAATTGGTTGAACATGGTGGCAATCCATTATTGTTTGAAGAATTTGCTCAGATGGAATCAGAAGCTGAAAAATTAAAAAATACCGGATTCATTTTAAAAGAACTTGAACAACTTGAAATAGCAAAGAGAAAAAATTATTTGTTAATATATGTTCAAAAAGAAATAGCCAAGGTTTTAGCCATATCCGATCCAACTTCAATAGAAGAACGCAAACCATTATTTGATTTGGGTTTAGATTCTTTTATGGCGGTTGAATTAAAAAACAAACTTGAAAATGATTTAAATATAAAATTGAATGCCTCATTGCTATTTAATTATCCAAATCTTGAAGCAATTATTAATTACTTAACATCAGATGTAATACCGATAAAGTTTTTCGAAAAAATAGAAAAAAATGTATTTGATAAAACTGCATTGAAATTAAAAAATGAACCAATTGTAATAGTTGGAATGGGATGTCGTTTTCCTGGAAGTGCTAATAATATAGATGATTTTTGGAAGCTTTTATATAATAATGAACTTGCTATATCGGAGATTCCCGCTGATCGTTGGAATATCAATGAATGGTACGATCCTAATATAAATGCCAAAGGAAAAATGTACACCAAGTATGGCGGATTTGCAGATAAAGTACAATATTTTGATGCTGCTTTTTTTGGTATTTCACCAAGAGAAGCTTTGTATATGGATCCGCAACAAAGATTATTACTTGAAGTTTGTTGGCATGCTTTAGAGAATGCTAATATTTCTCCTAATGATTTATATAAATCTTTAACAGGTGTTTTTATTGGACTTAGTAGTTATGATTATGCATCCGTTATAAGAAATGCCAATAAAGAAATAAACAGATATGTGGTTTCTGGTAATGCCATTAGTGTTGCAGCCGGAAGAATTTCTTATGTATTAGGTTTAACAGGTCCAAGTATGGCTATTGATACTTCCTGTTCTTCTTCTATAGTAGCATTGCATACCGCTTGTCAAAGTTTAAGAAATAACGAATGCAATGTAGCTTTGGCGGGTGGCGTTAATCTTATTTTATCTCCGGAAGTAACCATAAACCTCTGTGAAGGAAAAATGTTATCCGCTGATGGACTTTGTAAAACATTTGATGATTCTGCCAATGGATATGTTAGAGGTGAGGGTTGTGGAATAGTTGTGCTGAAACGATTATCTGACGCCATTGCTGATAAGGATACTATTCTTGCTTGCATAAAAGGTTCTGCTGTTAACCATGATGGTTCAAGTGGCGGATTAACCGTTCCCAATGGTAGCGCACAAAAAAATGTGATTACAAAAGCTATGGAAAGTTCCAATGTACTTCCGCATGAAATAGATTACATCGAAGCGCATGGAACCGCTACTCCATTGGGTGATCCAATTGAATTGGAAGCCATAGCTGATGTTGTAAAAGAAAATTATGTACAAAATCAGAAAAAAATAAAAGTAGGATCTGTTAAAACAAATATTGGTCATTTAGAAGCTGCCGCAGGTGTAGCCGGATTAATAAAATTAGTTCTCTCTCTTCAAAAGGAAAGTATTCCTGCTCATTTGAATTTTAAAAATCCTAATCAATTTATTTCGTGGAAAGATTCTCCAATAGATATTGTTACAAAAAATACAGCATGGAAAAAATCTGATAAGAAACGTATTGCAGGTTTGAGTTCATTTGGATTTAGTGGAACCAATGCGCACATTATTGTAGAGGAAGGAATAGAAAATACTAAGGCGCCTCAAGTAAATGCTGATCTTCCTTCTCTTTTAGCTTTGTCTGCTAAATCAGAAAAAGCACTTGATGATTTGATAGAAATTTATATAAAATATTTTAAGGAGAATAAAGATCTAAATTTTTCAGATGTATGTTTTACCGCAAATACATGTCGCTCGCATTTTAAATACCGGTTGGCTTTAATTGCCAATTCTGTAAATGAGGCTGTAGATGTTTTAATTAAAATAAAGAATGAACCTTATACAAATAATGCAAAGGCTCATTTTCATGTGATGGTTTCTGATGTGCAGGCTGTAATCTCCTCCCCTTTGGGGAGGCTGGGAGGGGTCTTTATTAATGGTAAAGAAATAAATTGGTCAGAATATTATAAAGACTCAAAACACAATAAAGTAAACCTTCCTCTTTATCCTTTTCAAGGAGAAAAATATTGGATAGAAAATAATAATCCTAAAACAACTGAATTTAAAAATGAAAATGAAAAAAATGAAATGATAGTAAAGCAAGATATATCAGAATCTTTTTTATTAATGAAATTAAAATCTGTTTTACCTGAAGAGCGTTATGCAATATTATTAGAAGCAATAAAAATAGAAGTTGCAAAAGTAATGGAACTTCCATCCATACAACTACTGGATATTGAAATGGGATTTATTGAGATGGGTATTGATTCTGTAATGGGTATAGAATTAAAGAATAAATTAGAAGATAGTTTGGAATACACAATTACCACAACAGTGTTATTTAACTATCCAACCATTAGTTCACTTACCGATTTTTTACTCACAGAAATTTTTTCTGAAGAAGAACCGATCAAAGAACAAGCGACCGAAATTTTAAATACATCATTAACTACAGATGTCGATTCGCTAACAGAAGAAGCAGCAGAGAAATTGTTAATTCAAAAACTTGAAAATATTAAATTTTAATATATGGCAACAAATAATGATCAGGACAAATCACCATCATCTGTAAAACAAGCTTTGCAAGCATTAGAAATGATGCAGGCAAAAATTACTGCTTTAGAGAATGAAACAAATGAACCTATAGCTATTGTTGGAATGGGTTGCCGGTTTCCTGGAAATGTAAATTCGCCTGAAGACTATTGGAATTTATTAAAAAATGGAAAAAATGGAATTGTTGAAATTCCAAAAGATAGATGGGATGCCAATGAATTTTATGATCCCAATCCTGATACTCCCGGAAAAATGAATAGTAAATGTGGTGGCTTTATTAGTAATGTTGATTTGTTTGATGCTGCTTTTTTTGGAATTGTTCCGCGGGAAGTTGTAAGCATGGATCCTCAGCAAAGATTATTACTAGAGGTATGTTGGGAAGCATTAGAAAGTGCAGGAATTGTTCCGGAACAACTTACAGCAAGTTCAACGGGTGTTTATGTTGGCATAGGGCAAACTGATTATGCTCATTTAGAAGCTTCTTTACTTAGTGTTGAAGATGTAGATCCATATATGCTTACAGGTGGCGGATTCTCTTTTGCCGCAGGTAGAATTTCTTATGTATTAGGTCTTCAAGGCCCTTGTATTGCTGTTGATACAGCATGCTCTTCTTCGCTTGTAACTATTCACATGGCTTGTCAGAGTTTGCGTTTGAAAGAATGTGATTTAGCATTAGCCGGTGGCGTTCAATTGATGCTTACGCCAGAAATTGGCGTATTGCTTTCAAAGGCCCGAGTTCTTTCTGCTAAAGGAAAATGCAGCACATTTAGCACAGAGGCTGATGGTTTTGTAAGAGGTGAGGGTTGTGGCATGATTGCATTAAAACGGCTTTCGGATGCAGTAAAAGATGGAGATCATATATGGGCAGTTATTAAAGGAGGAGCCATTAATCATGATGGTAAAAGCAGCGGATTTACAGCTCCCAATGGCCGTGCGCAACAAGCGGTAATTCGTCAAGCAATTACAAATGCGAAGCTAAGCCCCAAAGACATTAGTTATGTTGAAGCTCATGGAACCGGTACTCCACTGGGAGATCCAATAGAAGTGGATGCTTTAGATAAAGTTTTTAGTCCTAATAGATCAAAGAATCATTCGCTTTTAATTGGTTCTGTAAAAACAAATATAGGCCATTTAGAAGCTGCTGCAGGAGTGGCAGGATTAATAAAAGTGGTAATGGCTATGCAGCATAAAATACTTCCGGCAAGTTTAAACGTTGCTTCACTAAGTACTTATATACCTTGGGACAAATTATCTGTAAAAGTTGTTGATCAATTAACCGAATGGAATACTTCTAATCAAAAAAGAATTGCCGGTATTAGTTCTTTTGGAATAAGTGGAACCAATGCTCATATTATTATTGAGGAAACTCCGGTATATAATAATTTAAATAAAACAAATACAAATAAGCCCGTTCAACTATTAACACTTTCCGCTAAATCAGAACAAGCATTGTTAAATACAGTAGATAATTATATTCATTTTTTAGAGCAAAATCCAAATATTAATTTTGAAGATGTTTGTTATTCATCAAATGTGGGTCGTTCAAATTTTGAAAGTAAAATTGCTGTTCTTGCTTCTTCTGCTGCTGAAACAATTAAAAGTTTATCTGCTTTAAAAAATGGAGAAACAGGTTTAAATACTTTTAAAAGTAAATCTCAAGCTTCAGATCATATTCCCAAAGTAGCATTTTTATTTACCGGGCAAGGTTCACAATATGTTGGAATGTGCCGAGAATTTTATAATACTCAACCCATATTTAGAAATGCCATTCTTCATTGTAATGAAATCTTAAAATCATATTTAGATATTGAATTGATAGATGTATTGTATCCGACCAAAAAAGAAAATGAAGGTTTAATTGATCAAACTATTTATACGCAACCGGCATTGTTTTCTATTGGTTATGCTTTAAATAAGCTAATGAAATCTATTGGAATTTCTCCTCAATTTGTAATAGGACATAGTGTGGGAGAATACATGGCTGCCTATGAAGCGGGTGTATTTAGTTTAGAAGACGGCTTGAAACTAATTGCTGCAAGAGGAAAATTAATGCAATCATTGGAACAAAATGGTTCTATGGTTTCAGTATTTGCTAAGAAAGAAAAAGTAGAAGCGTTGCTACAAAATTATAAACATGTAGTTTCTATTGCTGCTGTAAATGGATTAGAAAATATTGTTATTTCAGGCGAAGCAAATGCTGTAAATGAAATTGTTGCTCTTTGTGAGAAAGAAAAAATTAGTACAAAAGAACTAAATGTTTCTCATGCATTTCATTCTCCTTTAATGAACCCAATATTAAATGAGTTTAAATTAATTGCCCAAACAATAAAATATTCAACTCCAACAAAAAAAATAATTTCGAATGTTAGCGGAAAATTAATTACCAATGAAATTGCAAATGCAGCCTATTGGACCGAACATATTCTAGCTACTGTTCATTTTACTTCCGGAATAGAGAATTTATATAATGAAGGTTGTATCGTATTTATTGAAATAGGCCCTAAGCCAATTCTTCTTTCCCTTTCCAAATTTGTAAAATCGCCAACTGAATGTTTGTATCTCCCAACTATAAGGCCCGAAATTTCTAATTGGAAACAGCTTTCGCAAACACTGGCGCAATTATATGTGCATAAATTTAAAATTGATTGGAATGGTTTTAGTCAAGGATTTGCTTATAAAAAAATAGTGTTGCCAACTTATCCTTTTCAAAGAAAAAGATATTGGGTTGAAGCATCTTCTACAAATGGAAAATCTATATCATCTTTTAAAGGAAGCCTAAAGGCAAATGAAAATACCCATCCACTTCTTGGACATAAACTTGATTTAGCAACGGATAATTCCTTTGTTTTTCAATCTCAAGTCTGTGGAAATAGTCCTTTTTATTTAAAGGATCACATGGTTTTCAATCAAATTATTTTTCCTGGTATGGCTTATGCCGAAATGATGCTTAGCGCTGGATCAGATTTGTTTCAGTCAAAAAATGTTTCTCTCAAAGAATTTTACATACCACTAGCCTTGGTTTTAAAAGAAGATTCGCTTACGTCTCTTCAAACTATTTTAACCAAACAAGATGAAAAAACATACAATTGTAAAGTATTTAGTCTTAAGGATAATCAAGATGGAAAAAATAAATGGATTTTACATGCGGAGGGAAATGTAAGATTAAATGAAGCAAGTATAATTGATAATAAATACAATAAAACTGAACCTGAAAGTGAAAAAACAATTATACCTGTAGATTTTTTTTATAAAGAGTTTAGTAAACGTGGCCTAAAATATGGTCCCACTTTTATTTTGGTAAATGAGCTATGTAAAACAGAAGACTTGGCTATTGCATCAATTGCTATGCCTATTGATTATTCTTTTAAAGAATATATTTGTCATCCACTTTTACTGGATGCTTGTATACAAGTATTAGCCACTATTATTCCTCCTTCAAAGCAAGGTGTTGCTTTCATTCCTGTTGGGTTTGATAAGTTAGAGTTATTTCAGCCCCTTGTAAATTCATTAAAAAGTTATGTCTACCTAGGAGAAGAGAAGGATGGAATACTTAAATCTGATATTATTATAAAGGATCAATCAGATACACTAATAGCTATCATGCATGGATTCCAAGTTAAAAGAGCCGATGCTTCTCTGGTTAATAATTCTTCTGAAATAAATATTGACGAATGGTTTTATAAAGTAGATTGGCAAGAAAAAAAATTACTCAATGAAGAAATAGTTAAAACTGATGAAATAAATACTTGGGTTGTGTTTTCACAAAAGAATAAGTTATCGGAAGATTTATACAATTTACTTTCGGATAATGGAAATTGTATTCGTGTATTTAATGGAGAACAATATCAAAAAATAAATTCTAATGTATATTATATTAATTCAACTGATGCTTTAGATTTTCAAAAATTAGTAATGGATATTAAAAATGATAATTTAAATCCTACAAGATTTATTTATTCATGTGATATAGAAAAGATTGATGTTCCAAATGATTTAGATGTGGTATATCAAAACTCCTGTTACAACGCATTGTATTTAGTTCAGGCAATTAATAAACAAAACTACATTAGAAAACCAAAACTTTGTATTCTAACAAGAGCTGCACAACCGGTAAACGCTGGCATAACTGAAACCGGATTGTTTCAAACTCCATTACTCGGACTTAGTAAAGTAGTTGCCATGGAACATCCTGAGTTAAGATGTTTGCGAATAGATTTAGATTCAGAAATTCAAGAAAACGAGGCTCAATTTATTTTCAATGAAATTGAAGCTGAAAATACAAATGAAAGACAAATTGCTTTTAGAAATGATAAACGATATGTTGCTCGATTGGAGAATGAAAATGTTCAGTCTGTGTCAAGCATTAAAATACCTGAATCTACATCTTATGAATTATCGGTTTTAGAAAATGGAGATTTAGATAGTCTGGGTTTGTTATCTCGTCAAAGAATACAGCCTGCAGATAATGAAGTTGAAATTCGTATTTATGCATCCGGTCTTAATTTCAGAGACGTACTAATGTCATTAAGCACTTACAATGGAATTATTAGTCCTTTAGGAAGCGAATGTGCCGGTGAAATTGTTGCTGTAGGAAAACATGTTAAGGCATTTAAAGTAGGTGACAATGTAATTGCCTTGTCATCTGCTTCATTTAGTAAATATTTAACCTTAACTCAAGAATTGGTTATTCATAAACCAACTGAACTTAATTATCAGGAAGCTGCTGCTATCCCTATTAATTATATAACGGCTTATTACGCACTGCACCATTTAGCAAAAATTAAAAAGGGCGATCGTGTGCTCATTCATTCAGCCGCAGGGGGAACAGGATTGGCTGCAGTTCAAATTGCAAGGGATGCAGGCGCTGAAGTAATGGGTACCGCAAGCAAACCCAAGTGGGAATATTTAAAATCAATAGGTGTAAAGCATGTTTTCAATTCACGAACTCTTGATTTTGCTGATGAAATCATGCAGCTTACCAATGGAAAAGGAGTTGACATAGTACTTAATTCATTTACCGGAGATTTTATCTCAAAAAGTTTATCCCTTTTAAGTAATGGTGGAAAGTTTTTAGAAATTGGACTGGCAGAAGTTTTGGATGATGAAAAAGTGAAACAAATGAATCCTTCTGTTTCTTATTTTCCAATTAACTTGGGTACATTAATTGTTGAAAATCGTTTGCCTTACAAGGAAGTAATGTCTATTATTTTAGAAAAATTTAAATCGAAAGCGCTTACTTCTGCTCCTATAAAAGAGTTTGATATTAGAAATTCCATTGAAGCATTTCGTTACATGCAACAAGCTAAACATACCGGAAAAATTGTAATCATACATGATGGAGTAAAGCAAGAAAAAGAATTAAAAATAGTAGCTGATGCCAGTTACATTATTACCGGTGGTTATGGCGGCTTAGGTCTTGAAATTGCAAAATTCTTAGTAGATAATGGAGCTAATAACTTATTCTTACTTGGCAGAAGCAAGCCTTCAGAAAACGCAAGTAAATTTATTGAAGAATTAAGGCTTAAAGCCACAATTAATGTAGTAAAAGCAGATGTTACTGATAAATCTGCATTAGAAAAAATAATTACAAATATTGACAAATCTTTATATCCTCTCAAAGGAATTATTCATGCTGCAGGAATAGTGGATGATAATATAATAGTAAACCAAACCAAAGAACAATTCAAAAGAGTATTGGATATAAAGATGAGTGGTGCTTGGCATTTACACCAATTAACTTTACAACATGAATTAGATTTTTTTGTGTTATTTTCTTCTGTATCATCATTAATGGGTTCTTTCGGCCAGGCAAACTATGCTGCTGCCAATACTTTTTTAGATGGACTGGCTCATTATAGAAAATCACAAGGATTACCCGCATTAAGTATTAATTGGGGTATCTGGACGGGTGTTGGTTTGGCTGTAAAAAAAGGAACAGACAAAGAAGAAAATAGAGCTCCTGGCGTTGGTATTATAACACCTTCGCAAGGCATAAAAGCTTTTGAAAAGGTTATGAGAAAAGATATTGCACAAATTGGAATTGTACCAATAGATTGGAATGCCTTGGCTTCTACAGGAGTTTTAGGTGAAGCAGATAACTTTATACTGGACATTGCTAATAAAAAAATAGCAAATCATAATCGTAATAATAAAAGCAATGGAAATAAAAATATATTGAATAAAATTAAACAACTTGAAATTGAAAAGCAGAAACCATTTTTTATTAATTATTTGCAAGAACTGGGAAGCAAAGTAATGGGATTACAGCCTTCAGAAATAGATCCCAATAAACCAATGAATCAAATAGGATTGGATTCACTCATGGCAGTTGAATTAAAAAACAAAGTTAAAATTGATATTGGAATTGATATTAATGTGGTCAAATTTATGGAGGGCATTAGCATGGATGCATTGGCTACTGAGTTTGTGACGGAATTAAATAATAACAATGGTAATGATAGCGTAACAGTAGCTGAAATTAATAATGTAGATATTTTAGTTAATCAGGAAAATGAAATTGCTAAAAATGCATTGGATCAAGTAACGGATGTGTTGGTAAATGTTGATAATTTAACAGAAGAAGAATTGGATAAACTTTTAAATGAAATGCGTAATTAATGGACAATCTCCAATCAAATATAATTTCTGCAGAAGAAAAAAAAGAACTCGTTAAAAAGTTACTTCAGCAAAAAATAAATAATAAGAAGGAGATTTATCCTCTTTCTCATGGACAAAAAGCACTTTGGTTTTTGAATCAAAATAATCCGGACAGTACTGCCTATAATGTTGCTATTGCATGTAAAATATCTTCCACTGTTGATGTGCAAGTATTAAAATCTGTTTTACAGCGATTAATTAATAGACATGCTATTTTCAGAACCACATACTCCGTTGAAAACGAAAACCCTATTCAATGTATCCATGCATTTAAAGAACTTTCTTTTACTGAAATTAATGCTTCTAAGTTTACAGAAACTGAATTGCTTGCAAAATTACAAGAATCAAAAAATATAATATTTGATTTAACAAATGGCCCTGTTGTGAGGGCTTATTTGCTTAGGAAGTCAATGAATGAAAGCCATCTTATGTTATGCGCACATCATATTGCTTTTGATGGTTGGTCAAGTCTTATTTTTTTGGAAGAACTTAAATTACTTTATTCTATTGTTAAAAGTGGCGACCGCTCATTATTACCGGAAATAAAATATACGTATGCAAACTATACAATAAAGCAACAAGAGCTTTTGGATGCAGCAGAATTGGAAGGAAATAAACAATGGAAGTATTGGGAAAATGAACTGAGTGGAGAATTGCCTGTTCTTAATTTACAAACAGATTTTCCACGACCTGCCATTCAAACTGAAAATGGCGCATCATTCAAAATAGAATTAGAAGATGAAACCGTAAGGCATTTAAAAGAATTTTCTAAAGCCCAAGGTGTAACAACTTTTATGATACTGTTGGGCGTTTTTAAAATATTGCTCCATCGCTATACGCAACAAGACGATATAATTATTGGAACTCCAACTGCAGGTAGGTCACGACCTGAATGTTTGAATCTAATGGGACATTTTATTAATCCTGTTGTTATTCGATCAAAGTTTAATAACAACTTGGATGTTTTGAGTTTTCTGAAAGAAACTCGAACGAAAGTAATGAATGCCTTATCAAACCATGATTATCCATTTTCTCTATTGGTTGATAAACTAAAATTAAAACGAGATCCTTCCAGAACACCCATTTTTCAAACCTTATTTGGGTTACAGAAATACGAACCGCAATTTGACATGAATCAAATGCTGGGTATGAAGTCTGAAAAGAAATTTGAAGATCATAATACGCTGCATATTGAACCTTATGATATCATCCAAATGGAGGGGCAAGTTGATTTAGCTGTTGAATTTCATGAGATAAAAAATAAACTTTCAGGCTATTTTAAATACAATACAGATCTTTTTAGGGGATCAAGTATTCTACAAATGGTTTCTCATTATGAAAAACTTCTTAAAAATATTTTAGAAAATCCGAATCAAAAAATTTCTACTATTTCAATTTTAACTGAATTGGAAGAACAACAGTTAGTAGTTGACTTTAATAATACCTCGATTGAGTTTCCTGAAAGTAAGTGTATTCATGAGTTAATTGAAGCTCAGGTACTGAAATCTCCCGAAAAAATTGCACTTGTTTTTGAAGACAAAGAATTATCATATCAGGAAATGGATAATTTGTCTAATCAATTGGCTCATTATATAATTAAATGTGGTGTTAATCCCGGAGACCATGTGGGTATTTCTGTTGATCGTTCATTAAACATGGTTGTTGGAATGCTTGGAATAGTAAAGGCTGGGGCTGCCTATGTTCCTCTTGATCCCACTTTGCCGAATGAACGTTTGTTATTTATCGTTAATGATTCAAAAATAAAATTGATTCTTACCCAAGAATGTTATGAATATAAATTTCCTGATGCATTAAAAAAACTAAGTTTTGATTTACAGTTTTCCGAAATAAAAAAAGAAAGTACTGAAAAACCTGCTATTGATTACAATTCAGAAAACTTAGCTTACATTATTTATACTTCCGGCTCTACGGGCCAACCTAAAGGTGTTATGGTTGAGCATAAGCAGGTAGTAAATTTTTTTATCGGAATGAACAAGCAATTAGAAAATGATACTGATGGCTGTTGGCTGGCTCTTACTACTTTTTCTTTTGATATCTCAGTTCAGGAATTACTATGGCCCTTAACAAAAGGTTTTAAAGTAGTAATTCAAGACAACGATTTAAACCAAATAATAAATTCCAAGCTTCCTTCTCCCTTGGGCGTATCTGTCCCGATTTTTCGGGAAGGGCAGGATGAGGGCTTAATAAATTCAAAGCTGTTATCTTCCCTTAGTAAGAGGAAAGGTGAGGTCCTTGATTTCAGTCTCTTTTATTTTTCTAGTTCCGATGATAACAACGCAACTAATAAACAAGAAAATAAATACAAATTATTATTAGAGGGCGCAAAGTTTGCAGATCAAAACGGTTTTTCTGCCGTATGGACGCCTGAACGTCACTTTCACGAATTTGGTGGACTCTATCCCAACCCTTCAGTAACCGGTGCTGCTATTGCTGCAATTACTAAAAATATACAAATACGCTCAGGAAGTATTGTAGCACCATTACATAATCCAATAAGAATAGCCGAAGAATGGTCGGTAGTAGATAATATTTCAAATGGCAGGGTAGGTCTTTCATTTGCTTCCGGTTGGCAAATTAATGACTTTGTTCTAAATCCGGAAAATTATAAGAATAGAAATGAAATAATGTATAATACAATTGATACCGTTCAAAATTTATGGAAAGGTAATTCAATTGGTATTGAAAATAGCAATGGAAATAAAATTGAAACAAAAATTTTTCCAAAACCCATTCAGCAAAATATTCCTTTATGGATAACGGCTGCCGGAAATCCTGAAACCTATAAAAGAGCTGGCGAAATGGGAGCTAACCTTCTCACCCATTTGCTTGGACAAACCATTGAAGAACTTGCCGAAAAAATAAAAATTTATAAAACAAACTGGCAATATAAAAATGAAGCTAATCAGAAACCGCATGTAACTTTAATGCTACACACTTTTATTGGAAAAGATATAGAGAGTGTAAAGAAAAAAGTGTACAAACCTTTTTGCAATTATTTAAGCAGTTCACTTGATTTAATAAAAAATTTAGGAAAAGAATTAGGGCATGATGTAAATAGTAAAGATTTTAATCAAGAAGATCATCAAGCTTTATTGTCTTTTGCTTTTGACAGGTACTTTCAAACAGCAAGTTTATTCGGAACGCCACATTCTTGTCAGGATTTATTGGATAAATTATTAGAAATGGGAGTAAATGAAGTTGCCTGCTTAATTGATTTTGGAGTTGAAAACGAAACTGTAATAGATAGTTTTTATTTATTGAACCAAACTAAAAAGATTCATTCTTCAAAACAAAATAAACGAATTGGAGAATATGCACTGGCTGCCCAAATTAAAAAACATGAAGTTACACACATGCAGTGTACACCTTCTATGATAAGGATGCTAAGCAGTGATAGCAAGAGCATGAATGCTTTAAACAGTTTAAAGAAATTATTGGTAGGAGGGGAGGCGCTTAGTCAATCTGTTGTTAATACAATATTTCAAAATACAAATGCAGAAATATTGAATATGTATGGCCCAACAGAAACAACCATTTGGTCGAGCTGTGCAAAAATTAATAAAGAAGATGAATCAATTACCATTGGTAAACCAATAGCCAATACCCAAATTTATATACTTGATAAAAATATGCAGTTAACGCCCATTGGTGTTCCGGGAGAAATTTATATTGGAGGCTCAGGTGTTGCAAGAGGTTATATAGGTAAAGATGAATTAACATCAGAAAAATTTATAAAAAATCCTTTTAAACCTCAAGATAAAGAGAGATTATACAAAACTGGTGATCTAGGCCGTTATTTACCCAACGGAAATATTGAATATATAGGAAGAGCAGATTCTCAAATAAAAATAAGAGGCCATAGAATTGAGTTGGGTGAAATAGAAACAAAACTTAATTGTTTAAAAGAAATTAAAGAATGTGCTGTTATTGCTAAAAAAGAAAATGAAGAATATAAATTACTTGCATTTGTTGTAATGAAAAATATTGAACCCAACTCAACAAATGAATTAAGGAAATACCTTCAGGAATCTTTGCCTTTCTATATGGTTCCTTCCTCTTTTATTTTCTTGAATGAACTTCCATTAACTTCCAATAAAAAAGTAGACATAAAATATCTTCAACAATATCATATTCAAAATGAAAATGAAAAATATGCAGCTCCACAAAATGCAATTGAAAAAAAATTAGCTAAAATTTGGGAAGATGTTTTAGGAATAAAAAATGTTGGCATTCATGATAATTTTTTTGATTTAGGCGGAGATTCTATTCTTGGAATTCAAATATTGTCAAGAGCCAACCAAGAAGGCATAAAATTTTTACCAAAACAATTATTTCAATACCAAACCATAGCAGCATTAGCAACTGTGGCTAAAGAGTCAACAAAAATATATGCCGAACAAGGTATAATAACAGGAATACTTCCGCTTTCTCCTATACAACAATGGTTTTTTGAACAAGATCAGGTTAATAAACATCATTATAACCAAGCCATTTTAATTGAGGTGCCTATAGATATTAATGAAGACTTCATAAGAAAAGCAACCAAAAAATTACTAGAACAGCATGATGCCTTACGTTTAAGTTTTACTTATGAGAATGGAAAGTGGAAACAAGAATATAAATTAGTAACAGAAAATGTTCCGGTATTTGTAGAGGATTTGTCAAACCAAACTCCGGAAAATCAACTAAAGAGTATTGAAGATTTAAGTTCTTTACATCAGGCTAACCTTAATCTTACTAATGGAAATATAATAAGAATTGTATTATTCAAATGTGGACAAGAAAATACTAACCGATTGCTTTTTATAATTCATCATCTTGCAGTTGATGGAATATCATGGAGAATATTGTTGCAGGATTTTAATACATTATACAATCAGCTTTTAAATAAAACAGAATTAAATTTACCGGCAAAAACAACTTCTTTTAAAGAGTGGTCAACTAAATTAATTGATTATAGTAAATCAGAAAAAATAAATTCTCGCTATTGGCTTAATCAAGCTGAGAAAAAGGTAAAAGCAATACCAACTGATTTTATTGTTGACGGTATAAAAAATACTGTTGAAAGTACTGAGAAAATAGAATTAGAATTAGATCAAAAATCTACTCAACAACTTTTGCAGGATATTGCTACAGTTTATAATACACAAATAAATGATATTTTATTGAGTGCATTATGCTTTGCTTATCACAAATGGTCGGATAATGAAACTCTCCTTTTAGATATTGAAGGACATGGCAGAGAGTCGTTGTTTGACGATGTTGATATTAGTAGCTCTATAGGATGGTTTACTTCCCTATTCCCGGTTCTTCTTGATATAAACCCATCTCCAATGGGAGAGGACATCGGGAGTATTATTAAATCAACAAAAGAAACACTTCGTAATATACCCGCCAATGGATTAGAATATGGTGTATTGAGATATTTAAGTTCAGATCAGCAAGTAATCGAGAAACTAAAGTCGGCTCCAAAGGCTGAAATTATGTTTAATTATCTGGGGCAAACCGATCAGATTTTAGGAAAAACACAAGGATGGAATATCGCAAAAGAGTCTGTCGGTCCTTATTTCAGCCTTAAAAATACCAGAACGCATTTAATTGAAATTTTAGGAATTGTGCAAGATGGTAAAATAAAATTTTCATTTCTCTATTCCGGAAATATTCATACAAATAATAACATACAAAAATTTGCTGATTATTTTAAAGAATCATTAACTGAAATTATTTCTCATTGTATCTATTTAAATAAATATGAATATTCCCCTTCTGATTTTCCGTTAACCAAATTAAATCAAACAGAAATAAATACTCTTATTAAAAAGGCGAATGAGAAAAATAATATTCTATCTGAAGAAAGAATTACAGATGTTTATCCGCTTGCTCCAATGCAATCGGGTCTTTTGTTTCATTCTGTTAATGACGAACAATCAAATCAATATTTACGTCAATTTAGTTTTTCATTAAATGGCAAATTAAATATTGAAAATTTTAAATTGGCTTGGGAGAAAGTAATTCTCAGGCATCCCATCTTGCGAACAATTTTTAATTGGGATGCAACTAAAGAACCCTTGCAATTGGTTTATCCATCAGTTCCCCTCAATTGGATGTATTATGATTTAACCGAGCTTCCGGCTAAAGAAAAAGAAAATAAAACTGAAATAATTATTCAAAAAGATAGAACAGAAAAATTTGATCTGTCAAAGGCGAGTCTTCTTAGATTCAAATTTGTAAAACTCGAAAATCAACACTATAAATTTATTTGGAGTTACCATCATATTTTACTTGATGGATGGTGTTTACCTGTAATTTTTAAAGAAGTATTTGATATTTACAATTCTATTGAAAATCAAATGCCATTAAACCCTCAAATTATTTATCCATATCGAAATTATATCGAATGGCTACAATTATGGGATGTTGAAAAGGCAAAGAAATTTTGGAAAAATCAATTTGCTGAATTTACAAATCCAACCATTTTCAACTTAGCTGAAAAATTAAACAAAGCAGAAACTACGGATTATAAAGTAGAAGAATTTCGATTTTCTGCCGACATAACTTTTCAATTGGAACAATTGGCAAAAGAAAATAGAATTACCATCAATACAATTTTTCAAGCAGCTTGGGCTATTTTACTCAGTAAATATTCTGGAGAACAAGATGTTGCTTTTGGTTCTATTGTTTCAGGCCGTCCACCTGAATTAGATGGAGTTGAAACCATGTTGGGATTATTTATTAACAATGTTCCTGTGAGAATAAAAATTGATAGTAGTAAGTCAATTTTGCATTGGTTAAAAGAATTATACGAAAATCAAATTGAAAGAGATCAATATGCATATTCTTCATTAAGTGATATTCAAAAATGGAGCAATACAAATGGCCGGCCATTATTTGATAGCATTATAGCTTTTGAAAATTATCCTATTGAAGCTGCCCTAAATAGTCAGTTAAAAGATATAAAGTTGGAAAATATCCATTTTCCGGAACCAACAAATTATCCTATTACATTATTTGTAATTCCCGGTAAAAAAATAATAGCTAAAATTGGTTTTGATCAAAATAAATTTGAAAATAATAGTATAAAAAAATTACTATTTCATTTTTCAACAATTATTAAGAATATCACTAATAATCTAAACCAATCCGTTTCTGCTATTTCAATGATTGATGAAGAAGAAAAAAATAAACTTTTATCATTTAATTCATCTCCATCCTTTTTTCCTCATGATAAATGTATTCATCAAATTTTTGAGGAACAATTGCATAGTACGCCAAATAAAGTTGCACTCAAATTTAATGGTAAGGACATCTCTTTTATTGAACTGAATAAAAGAGCCAATCAGCTTGCCCATTACTTACTAAAAAATGGTGTTGAAAAAGAAAGTAGAGTTGGCATCTATTTAGATCGATCTGTTGAAATGATAGTTTCTGTTTTGGGTATTTTAAAAGCCGGAGGTACTTATGTTCCAATTGATACTACAGATCCAAAAGAAAGAATTGAATTTATATTGAGTGATACTAAAGTTAGCTTGCTTATTACTTCAAGCTATTTCAAAGAAAATTTATCTTTTTTCAAAAATAAATTAATTGTTATTGATGAAGATCAAGAAGGTATAAATAATGAAGCCACAGGCAATTTAAATTTAAAAGTTAGCTCTAATGATCTTGCTTATATTATGTATACTTCCGGTTCTACAGGGAAGCCTAAAGGCGTTTGTGTTGAGCATAAAAGTATTGTGCGATTGGTAAAAAATACGAATTATTTTACTGTAAGTGAAAATGAAGTTTTTTTGCATTTTGCTCCTTTGGCTTTTGATGCTTCTACCTTTGAAATTTGGGCGCCTTTGTTAAATCAATCTACTTTGGTAATTGCATTACCGGGCAAAATTTCTCTTGAAGAAATAGGAAATAGTATACGATTGAATAAGGTTACCATTGTATTTATTACAACAAGTTTATTTAATTTATTTGTTGATGAAAATATTGATGCATTGAGTGGTCTCAAACAATTGCTATTTGGTGGAGAAGTTTCTTCCATCAAACATGTTAATAAATTTATTGATCATCATAAATCTTGTAAACTGAGCAATATTTATGGCCCCACAGAAAACACTACCTACTCTTGCTTTTTTCCAATAAATGAAAAAATTGCATTAACCGAACCTTTGCCAATAGGCAAACCTATATCAAATACACAAGTGTATATATTGGATCAGAATTTAGAGCCACTTCCTATTGGAATTTCAGGTGAACTTTATACAGGAGGTGCCGGTGTAGCCAGATGTTATTTAAACCAATCGGATCTTACCAAAGAAAAATTTATTAAAAATCCGTTTGACAATAACCCTGCATCTCGCTTATATAAAACAGGTGATATGGCTCGCTATTTACCTGATGGCAATATTGAATTTTTAGGACGAAATGACAATCAAATAAAAATTTCAGGACATAGGATAGAATTGGAGGAAATTCAGCATATTCTCAACCAACATCCAAATGTAAAAGAATCGATTGTGTTGATGGATGTAAATGCAGATGCTCATAAAAAAATTATTGCATTTGTAATTTTTAATAAAGACCTCGCCCCAACCCTCTCCAAAGGAGAGGGGGTAAATTATATTGAGCTCATTGTAAAATATCTTAAACAAATAATGGCGGAATACATGATTCCATCGGCCATTATAGAGTTAGATGTATTCCCTTTACTAAGCAATGGAAAAGTAGATAGAAAAGCATTGGCAAAAAAAATAGTTACTGAAAAAAAACGATTAAATACCTATGCCGATCCTACTAATGTTAAAGAAGAGCTTCTAAAAAAAATATGGCAAGATGTGCTGAAGGTAAATCAAGTTGGTATTCATGATAATTTTTTTGAATTAGGCGGAGATTCCATTTTAGCAATTCAAATTGTATCAAGAATAAATCAACAGGGTTACCAATTAAATACAACATTGCTTTTTCAATGCCAAACCATTGCTGAGTTAGCAGCTATTATAAAAGAACAAAAAAATGTACAAGCCCAACAATCGCTTGTTGTAGGAAATGTTCCGCTTTTGCCAATTCAAAAATGGTTTTTTGAGCAAAATTTAATTAACCCGAATCATTTTAATCAAGCCATAATGCTTGAAGTACCTTCTACTATAAATATAAATTATTTAGCAAAAACATTTGAAAAAGTTATAGAGCATCATGATGTATTGAGAAGTAAATTTATAAATACAAATGACGTATGGTCGCAAGAAGTTCTTTCTGTAAATTTTAATTTCTTAATAGCAGAAGAAAATTTATCTGAATTTTCTGAAAACGAACAGAAAAATAAATTGAAATGTATTGCTGATAAAGCACATAATGATTTAAGTTTACAAAACGGCAAATTAATAAAGGTGGTTTTATTCAATTTAGGAAATGAGCAGCCTGCGAGATTGTTAATTATTATCCATCATTTAGTAATAGATGGTATTTCCTGGAGAATTTTAATGGAGGATTTATTTTTAGTTTATACTCAGTTATCGAATGAACAAAAAATATCACTTCCTTTAAAAACAACATCATTTAAAGATTGGGCAAATAAAATAGTAAACTATATTCCAACAAATATATTACAAACAGAAATTGATTATTGGAAGAAAGTGGTAGAGCATACAACAGATTCTTTGCCAATAGACTTTACTGTTTTAGCACAAAACAATATAGAAGCAAGCAGCAAACAGTTTAGTGTTTGTTTAAATGAAAACATTACTCAACTACTTTTAAAACAAATTCCTAAAGCATACAATGTTCAAATAAACGATGTTTTGTTAACAGCTTTGAGTTTAACATTTAACAGATGGACCGGTAAAAATGAAATTAAAATTGATCTAGAAGGTCATGGTAGAGAAAACTTATTTAATGACATAGATATTTCCAGAACCATTGGTTGGTTTACTACAAAATATCCGGTTGTACTTTCTGTAAATAATAACCAATCAATAGATAAAAATCTTATATCAATTCATGATCAGCTTAAAAAAAATCCTGCTAATGGTATGGGATATGGATTGATTACGTATTTGCAAAATAGTAAATTAAATAAACCTGGCAATGCAGTACAACCGGAAGTAGTATTTAATTATTTAGGACAAACAGATCAAGTTTTTAATTCTAATTTAGAATGGAAATTAGCAACTGAACCAAGCGGACAATGGAAAAATAAAAATGAATTGAGAACCCATTTAATTGAAATCAATGCAATTGTTGTTAATGGGAAGTTAGAAATTATCTGGACCTATAGTGATAACTTTCACTCCAAAGAAACCATTGAAAAACTAGCTTATGATTATAGAGAAGCTCTGGAATCAATTATTGAAAATTCAAGGAATTTCAATTCTCAAAATTATGAATTAAAAGAAAAGGATGTCATAAAAATAAAATCATTGGTTCCTTTTAGAACAAAAGGAAATAAACCTCCATTGTTTTTTATTCCCGGTGCCGGTGGAAATGTAATGTATTTTCAAAAACTAGCCCAATATCTTGGAAACGATCAGCCATTTTATGGAATGCAGGCGGTGGGAATTGATGGAATTGTCGAGCCATTACATAGTATTGAAGAGATAGCAAAACATTATATCAACGAAATTATTGAAATAGATGCTGAAGGCCCTTATCATATTGCAGGGCATTCTTTTGGTGCTTGGATAGCTTTTGAAATGGCGATACAACTGAAAAACCGAAATAAAAAAGTTGCATTTCTTGGAATAGTTGATATGTATGCTCCACAGAAAACAGAATTGAGAGCAAGTTCAAAATGGGAAGATGATGCAAAATGGCATGTTGAAACGGTAGAAATGCTTAGACAGTTGTTTAATTTAAAAATTGAATTAAGTTATGATGAGATAAAAGAATTAACTGCTGAAGCGCAATTCATTTTCGTTAAAAATAAATTAGAACAAGCCCAACTTTTACCTGAAAATTCAGATGTTTCATTACTCAAAGGGTTATTAAATGTGCAAAAAGCAAATAGCAGACTTTATTATTATCCCAAAGAAATATATCAAGGAAAAATTTCATTAATTCGAGCTAATAAAGAAGCAACCGGCAATACGGATTTTGAATTTTCTAAACATTTTTTAAATAATGAATCCTTAGACTGGAATAAATTTTCAAATGAAGAGACTAATGTGTCCATTATAAATGGTGATCACATATCAATAATGAAAGATCCAAATGTAATTCATCTGGCTGAGAAAATAAATTATCTGAATAGTACCTGCAAATTTATAAACAATGAAAAATATACATATTGAAAAATTGCATTATGTAGAAATATTAAAAATCTCAATCATAAGTCTTGTGATTTTTTTACATGTGTGTGAAATTTTTTCATATCCCGCTATAACTTATATTAAAGACAATTCAATTAATTGCGAAGAGCTTACAATAATTGTACGATTTTTTAATCAATGGATTATGTCAGCCATGTTTTTTTTTGCCGGTATTGGGTCTTATTATTCTTTAAAAAGTAAGACATGGAAAAAATATGTTGTTGAGCGAATAAAGAGGTTATATATCCCAATGATATTTGGCACTCTTTTTCTAGTATCCATACAAACCTATATACTGGCTAAAACACAGTATGGATTTAATGGCTCTTTATTTGATTTTATTCCGGTTTTCATAGGTAAAACGGGCATAAGCCCTGATGGTTATTTAAATTGGGGGCATTTATGGTTTATTAGTTACCTCTTTCATTTTTCATTACTAGCTTTGCCTTTTTTTGTTTATTCTTTAAAAGAATCTAAACCTAATTTTATTCAAAAAATTTTATACATAATCGAAAAAGGATCTGTTTATCTTCCATTGGTTCTTTTGATTTTGATTGAATGTGTTTTTAGGCCGCATTGGCCCGGATCATTAGATTTAATTAATGATTGGGCTAATTTCCTGACTTATTTTTTAGTATTTGTTTATGGGTTTTTATTTGTTGGCGGTTTTTTGAAACTTCAATACAAAAAACTAAATCGAACGATCTTATTAATAGTTTATTTAATTTCATCTATTGCAATGTTTATCTATTGGCATTTTCCTTATCCTAAAGAAGCATATAATTTTGAATATCTTTCTTTGAGAATAGCATCTGTATTTTATACCTGGCTTAGTATTATCTTTTGGATTGATTTGGGTAGAAATAAATTTAATGTCTCCAATCGTTTTATTCAGTACGCATCTAGTTTAACAATGCCATTTTATGTATTGCACTATGTGGTGCTAACTGTGATTGGCTACTATGTGGTGCAACTTAAACTTGAAATGATAAGTAAAATAGCATTGGTATTTATTCCTTCTTTCATAGTAACGGTTTTAGCTTGTGAAATAGTAAAGCGATTTGTTGTTTTAAGGTTTTTACTTGGTTTGAAATAAATTTACTGTAATCCGGTCATAATTATTTCAGCCAATTGAGGAAAATTATTAAAAATGAAGAAATGGTTCCCTGGAAATTTATGAAAATACAATGGGCTCGTTGTTTCTTTTTGCCATAATATGGCATTTTCATCAGTGATATTTTCTTGATCACCTATAATAGTTGTAATGGGGAAATTAAATTGCGAGCCATTTTTATATTGATATTCTTCAACAGCTTTCAAATCTGCTCTGAGTACAGGTTCAAAATAATCCATTAACTCCGGTTCATTTAAAATTTCTTGAGGAACACCTCCTAAGTCTTTTACTTCAATCCAAAATTGATTTTTGGGAAGATCATGAAGTTTTGTATAATTTAAATGTGCTGATGGGCCTGATTTTCCACTTACAAATAAATGAATGGGTAATGGCAAATTTTGAGTTTGAATTTTTTTGCATAATTCATAAGCAATTAAGGTTCCCATGCTATGGCCGTATATGGCATAAGGTTGATCTAAATATTTTTTCAATTGTGAATATACATCCTCAACAATTGCTTCTATATTATTTAAAAGAGCTTCTTTTCTTCTAATTCCTCTGCCCGGTAATTCAATATTAACCATATTAAATTTATCGGTAAGTTGCTTTTGAAGGCCTTTATAAGAATTTACATTGCCTCCGGCAAATGGCAGGCATATTAAATTAATTTTATCGCTTTGCATGAGTATGTTTTCTGCTTTAGTAAAATCTGTTTGCCTAATTTCTGTTTTGTAATTTTTAATTGTTTCAGCAATTTCAAAAATGCTTGGCCCAGTAAAAAATAAATCAAATGATAGTTTAAGGCTAAACTCTTTTTCAATATAAGATATTATTCTTATTGCCAATACTGAATTGCCACCCAATTGAAAGAAATTATTATTTACAGTAATTTCATTTGTTTCTAATACTTCTTTCCAAATATTCATTAACCTGTTTACAACTGGATTCAGTTCAAGTAGTATTGGGTGGTTTTCTCCCTCTCCTTTGGAGAGGCTAGGGGAGAGGAGTGGGTTTGGCAAAGCCGACTTATTTATTTTTCCATTACTGCTTCTTGTTTTAATCGATTGATTTCAAACAAAATTTTGTCAAAGCTTGATCCTTTCAGAGAAGCGTTTTTATCCATAAATGGGGGGGATTTTGGAACAATGCTAATTAAACTATTGATATTTAAATGTTATATAGGGATGTTCGTTATTTATTAAGTATTAATTCAACAAAACCAGATTTTGTTTTAAGATTATCAATTGAACAGTAAGTATTGTATTGCATTACCCAATAATAAACATCTTGTTCTGGTTTTTTACCCATTACATCTCCATACCATTTAAATTGGTAGTCATCTGACTCAAATACACGTTTTCCCCAACGGTTATATATTTTAATTTCAAAATTATCTACATTATCAATATCTATATTGAAATATTCATTTTTACCATCGTTATTGGGCGTAAACACATTTGCAATTTTTATGTTATCATCGGAAGTGTTTTCTATAGATATGGTATCTGATACAGTACAATATTGGTTGTTTTGTTTTACCCAATAAGTACCTTCTTGCGTAACTAAAATGCTATGTGTTGTATCTCCTGTTGACCATAATACCTGAGAGTATAAATTATTTGCATTTATTTCTAATTCTTTTCCCTCACAAATAGCCATTGATTTTGATGCACTATCAAATGGGCTCTCTAATTGATTTGAAAAATCAACATAAATAGAATCCATAGTGCTGCATTGCCCATCACTTACATTTACGGTATAAAAACCACTTCCATTTACTACGAGTGAATCTGCCGTTGAGCCATTTGCCCATACGTAAGAATAGGCCCCATTCAATGGCCCAATAGTCATGGTATATTTACAAGCATGCATACTATCTGATGGATTTAGCCCTGAACTTGGCAAAGCTAAAAGAGTAACATTTACACTATCTATTGCTGTACAATTTTCGTTATTGATTTTTACCCAATACAAACCTCCGGATGAAACAGAAACGGAACTACTCGTATCTCCTGTTGACCATAAATAACTTGAATATCCATTATCAACAGATAAATTAGCTGATCCATTAGTACAAATTACTGTATCATTAGATGCAAATAGGGTTGCAATATTTCCAACACTAATGGCAACACTGTCTGTGTTTTTACATCCGCCATTTGTAACAGTAAGCATAACCGTTGCATTTCCATTTTTTGGAAAAATAATTTGGTATGGCCCAATACCGGAACCTGAGAGAATGGTTGCATTACCTAAATCCCAATCATAAATATTATTGCTATTAATAGTTCCGGAATAATTAATTGTTACGGTATCATTATAGCAAACAGAACTTGTGGATGCATTAATGCTAAAATCAGGAGCGGGAATTGCAGTTATTTGTAAAGTATCTGAATCTTTGCATCCCCCTAAATTATTTACTGCTGTAAGAATATAAGTTAAACTATATTGAGATGTAGAATCTTGTAAATTTAAGTAGGTTTGAGAACTATCACTATTGCTTAATCCAATTGAAGGAGACCAAGTGTAGTTAATATTATTGAGGGCTGTTGTTCCAATTAAAATAGCATTTCCTGTACAAGAACTTGTGTCGTTTAATAATTGTGAAAGATAATTTGAAGGTGAATTGTATGACAATTCATCTGCTAAACATGAACAGGTAACTCCAACTCCATTGGTATTTAAAACAGCAATGATAGAACAAGAAAAACCTGTAGGAACCAATACAGAATCATTAAATAAATAAACAGTATTAGGTGCAACAGAATCATATTTTACCGAATAGCCTAAAAAATAATCTCCGGCTGAATAAATGCCATTATTGTCGGTATCGAAATATAAATTAATATATATAGAATCTGTTATGGTTGTAGCACTTGTGTTTTCAAGAGATCCATTAAAAACAATGTTATCTTGTGTTGATGAATAATTAGAAGATAAAGAACTAAAACTTAATAAATCTAAACTGAGTTGTTGATCCGTTATGGTATGAGATAGAGTAGAAGATAAGAAATAAATTAAGCATGAATCTCCGGTTGCTTTGCAAAATGCTTCTCCACTATAAGCTGTATACATATTGAGCGTATGCGTACCGCATGTATATGCTGAATTTTGAGATATGGTTACATCAAAAATGGCTGAATCTCCAAGTTCTAATTTATAAGGCAAAGTCCAATCTAAAATAATATTTCCGTTAAGAGTATCTGTTGCAGGCCCCGTCATTGAAGCTGCATTTAAAATATTTACAAATGATCCTGAAACATAAGTATAGCCTAATGGGATTTCAAGTATATAATGATTAGAAGCAAGCATGGTATCAGGTCCAAGATTTAAAATTGAAACCTGGCATTTGATATTAGTATCGCATGGTGTTGCATTGCCAATTGAAAAATCTATTGAAGTATATTGATGTTGTGTTGATCCTTTTATTTCAACAGGTAAAGACGCATGTGTGGCAAGTGTAGTTATTGGGCCGCAAGCATATTCGCCACTTGCTGTAAATTCAATTTCATAGCCCGAAATAAAATCGCAATTGGTAGTAATACCAAAATGAATTTTAAATGAATTCATGGATGTGTCGCTAATTCCAGAAAGCCCAATAGAATCAATTAATAAACTATTGGCATCAATGTTCCATTGATATGTGTTGTTGCCAATTGAATCAGGATTTGAAATGGCCACATAATTTCCTGAAACAGGATAAAGCAATTCAGAAGTATTTTTAAAGAAATGCATTCCATACGGAATTTGTGCTGTAATGGTGATATTTTGCAATGCTCCTAATTGAACGCTGCTAATTTTTGCTTCAAAAATGGCAGTATCACATAAATCAACATTGGTTGGAGATTCGGTAATTTCCAAATCAATTTTTGAGGGTTGTGGATCGAGATAAAGCATAACACTTTCTGAAAAACAACTTGATGAAGATAAACTTGTAGGATATCCATTGCAATTCCATCCGGTATACACTACAAAACTATCATCTACGCAAGTATTGTAATCACATATTACATCATAATTTGCTGAGCTGGCTATGCTCATTTTTCCCAATTGAAAAATATCTCCTGTTGCAAAAATGGTATCATGCGTAATGGTATTTACAATATATTTTGCAGCAATATTGCCTGATTGAGATAAAAATGAAATCCATACATTATCAGCATTGGAATAAATTGAATTATTTAAAACTGAAAAATTCCAATTGGCTGTTAAATCTGTTCCTTGAACAATGGCAAGCGTAGGTAAGATATTTAATTCCGGAACATTGCTGGTAATATTATCATACGGATTTACGTATTCCGTAACCGTTGTATAATAATAATCACTGTAATTTTTTTGATATTCATTTGCAGCGTCAAATTTATTAATCCAAACAATAGTATCCATTGCATTAGGTGTTAAAGAACATGTGGGTACTATTTTGCATGTCATACTTGAGGCATATCCATCATCGCTTATAAAAAACGAATTTCCTGAAAATTCTTTGTAATATTTTTTGATGTCGAAATACAAAGTATCTCCTGAAACAGAATCAGGAACCATTGCCGTATTTGTAGAAATTGATTTACTGCTTCCTCCGGTTTGATTGTATTTATAGGTTGCTGAGGCAAAATTGTAACCATAAGGTAAAACCATTTTAATATAACTAATATACGACCATGGCCTGTATTCATATTTAAAAAGATTGCCTCCATTAAAATTAAAACAACAAGCGCCAATAGAAGAATTAAAACCCTGATCAACAGTAACTGTATCACATGCTCCTGCAGTAATGGAACTCACCCCCGAATTACCATACGAAAAGCCTGCTAAATTATAATAGCTTGTATAATTATCACAACTGTATTTATCTTGACTAGTGTTTGGATTTGGTATTGCAGAAGCATAAAAATTGTTTTCAACTGTAGTGGTATATGTGGTAGAATTTCCCAAATTGGTTGTTACCACATATCGTGGATTAAACCAAATAGAATCTCCATTTTCATAAACAAAATTTGCAGGTAAATTATTTTCTGCAATAAGTGAATCGGCAGATAAATCGTATTTAAAAATGTTATTACTATAAGTAGATAATATTTTATTGCAAGTATAATAAGCATTTGCTGATTGATCATAAATAGTAAGTGAGGCATCAACTAAAGCTAAATCTTGATCAGAAAATGCAGACTCTGCATATACATATTTCCAAGTAGGATTTGTAGATGTTGTTAAAACTGTAGCTTCAAAAAAAGCAGTTAGTGTATCTTTATACAATACAGTTTTATAATTGATAGAATCTAAATTAAGCGTTCCATTGGTGTCGGGAATACCATTATCATCATTATCAGGCATACCATAACTTGTTCTTTTTATATCGTAGGCGTAAGTCCAAATTCCACCGTTATCACATGCAATAGCACAATGTGTTTTTGTTTGAGCTGTTACTGTTCCCACTTCCGATTCACAACTACAATTTGGATTGGGCACATAAAAAGTATTCATAGTAACAACTTTTTCACCGTTACTTGAACAGGTTGCGCAATCCATTGTAATATCAATAGAAATAGAAGTTGCCGTGCTTAAATAAAATGAAGTAGGCTCATGAACAGATACAAAATAGGCCGTATGAATAGAATCGTCATGTTGTACAACCGAATCGGGTACCCAAATTTTACCATTTTTATCAACAAAGGTTATGGTGCTATCAAGAGCTTTTAAACATTCAGGAATATAAAAATCGACATACAAATACCATTGATTGGTTTCTCCCGGTAATAAAACATAACTAACCGTATTGAATTTAAAGGTGGCCGTATCGCCATCATTCATATCTGCCGGATTATTGCTTGTTTGAGAAACAAACCTTAGCGCACTACTCGTTCTTCCCCCTTTTTTTCCTGATACATATGATTTTGTTTGGCATTGATTCTCGTATGCAACTTCATAATTCCATCCGTTTACATTTTTATAACCGTAATCGATAGTTGTAAATTGATTAAGCGAAATACAACAGGTGTACACGTTCCAATTAATGTATGCAGTATCGCCTACCGCTAAATAAGGTATTTGTAATCTTACATAATATTTTGGTGTGGCCGAAGCAAAACAAGTAAATATTACATTGGTAAGCGTTGAATCAATTACCGGTTTAACAAGGTTTCCATTTTGGCCATTTTGATAGGTAAATGAACTATCATCAATATAGGAGTAAAAATAACTTTTTGCACTTAAGGTACTATTGTTGGCTTGGTACACTTCAACTTCAATGTTTACTGCGGGGCCTGTTCCTGAATTTACAATCATAATTTGCTGAGCATTAGGAATACTACCTTCATAGCAAGTAGATTGTGAGGCTGTGGCAGAATAGGTTAAATAAGGAGTTGTTCCATTTACAGAAATACTGGCATAGGAATTAACTTCTTGGCAAGGCTTATTATCACAACCCCAGTAAGCATTATAATTGGTTTGAAGATTCACGCAACCCTTAACCAATACGTTTTCATCAAAAGTTATTTTTTCGTTTTTTTCAAATAGAGCATCGCCATCGCCATAATTTGTAAAATCAATCGCTGAAAAAGAAATAAATGCAGTATCTCCTTTAAGAAGATAATTACTATTATTAAGGCTTAATAAATCAACATCGCTTGGTTTTACCAAATAAAAAGTAAAATTTTGTAAAGATCCTGTACCGCCATTCACTATTGAAATTGTTCTCGAAATAGTATCGCCAATATCAGCTGTTACTGAATTATTACTAACCTGCATTGATAAACTGGGTTCATAAACCGTTATACTACTTGATTTGTATTGCTCAATATAATTTGAAGATCCTTTTGTGTAGGCTAAACCGATTTTGGCTTTTAAACTATCTGTATTATTGATGACACTTAAAACATTGCAATTGCTTGAGGCTAAAATGGTAAATGAAATTATAGTAGCCGAAGCTAAGCTCGAAATAATAAAAACAGGGGCATTGCTATTTGAAATATTGTATTCACTTATTCCTAAACCCGACAGTGAACCCACAGAATAATAAATACCGGTAGGTAAATCATAAGTAATATAAATATTTGAAAGTGAGCCTGTTGAAACATTTGTAACTTGAATAGAAAAAGCTTGATCACCTCCACAAACTACCATTGGATTGGTAATGTTGGGAACTCCTGTAGTATCAAGCTGGATATTTATTTGCGAATAAACTGCTGATAACCAAAAAAATAAAACGCTAAAAGTTGTAAAAACTTTTTTCATCATACACAATAAAATGGAATGCTAATAGGGGTTAGCCGGAATTAAAGGGTTTGCACTAATTTATTTTGAATCAGGTAATAAATTAAATACAATTTGTATTCAATATCGGCAAAATACAGATATTGATCCCTATATAATAATTGGAAACTAAGATATTACTTATTGGTTTTGAAGAGTAGTTCAATAATAGAAACTGCCAATAAATAGATTCAGATAAAATGGTACTTTTGTTTTTTGCCTGAAAATTATTTTAATAAAATACCTGAAACGACATAACATTTTATCTTTTGGGGATAGAAGTCCGAAGCCGGAAGTCGGAATAACTTCTGACCTCCGACCTCCGACTTCTGACTCTATTATAATGTTGTAATTTGTTTATACGAAAGAATAAATACTCTATTAAGAAACAATCTATTAATGCTCAAAGACTATCTCAAGCTTCATTTCATCGTTTTTATTTGGGGGCTCACCGCCATTTTAAGTGTGTTGATTCGTTTGCCTGCCGCAGAGCTTTTATTTTATCGTACGCTTATTTCTGCTTTAGCGATAGCTATTATCATGTATATAAAAAAAAATACACTCATTGTTGATGGTAAAACAGTATTAAAACTTGTTTCAACAGGTTTGTTAGTGGGTGTTCATTGGTTTTTATTTTTTTGGGCGGGAAAAATTTCAACGGCATCTGTAAGTGTAGTGGGTTTGTCAACCATTGCAATTTGGTCTTCATTTATGAGCCCCTTATTAGGGTTTGGAAAAGTACGAATACATGAAGTCTTGCTTGCCTGTACGGTTGTTATTGGCATTTGGCTTATTTGCCGTAACGATTTTCAATATTCAATTGGTTTAATTATGTCATTGGCTTCAGCTTTTGCTTCGGCTTTATTTACCATTCTTAATGCTCATTTTGTAAAAGCACATAATCCTTATTCCATTACTTTTTATGAAATGCTGGGAGCTTGCTTAGCAAGTATTGTGTTTATGCCATTTTATGCGCATTATTTTTCAACAGATGGAAATTTGCATTTAGCTATGACGTTTCAAGATTTGCTTTGGCTGGGGATATTATCATTGGTTTGTACCGTTTATGCTTTTTCTGAAGCAGTTGAACTTACCAAAAGAATTTCTCCTTATACCATGAACCTTACCGTAAATCTTGAACCGGTTTATAGTATTATACTTGCCATTATTGTATTGCATGAACAAACTAAAATGAATGCAGATTTTTATATTGGTACTTCGGTAATTTTCTTATCCGTACTTATATATCCTGTAATTAAGTATCGATTAAAATTATCATCTGAATCAAATTCGTAACCCTGAAATGAGCTGTATGTATACCTCTTTTTTAAATAATGTGCCATAAACTATTTCTAGAGTCAGTAGGGATGAGCGATAAATTCATTTTTTATGGTTGAGATTAGCATTAAAGTTTGATATAAAAATACCATTATTCGATGTTCCAAAAAACAATCTTCTTTCTGTATTTTATTAAAGTTTCTGTAACCCTTTTTAAAGAATAACAGTATAAGACACATGAAAATACATGCTTTATGAAATAGCCATACACTGAACCATACACAAACACTGATGAAGATAGTATGGCGTATTCCATATGACAACTAAAAATCAAATTATATACATATGAAGTACAGCGGTATATTAATCTTGTTTGTTTGCAGCTTTGTTTTGTTATATTCCGCAAATTCCTACTCCCAATGTACCGATTCTATAAGCAATAACCGCAACAACCTTGGTTTGTATGGCGGCACTTCTTTCGAACTTTCATATACATCGGGAGGTAGGTTATTTTCTTCTGTTCAGTTTTTATATTATACCGATGATACCTGTTCAACATGGAAACATGCTTTTCCAAACGACTCGCTAGTGTTCGACTGTAACAACAGAGGCTGGGAAGGACAAGCTAACAAAATACTTAGCAATACCAAAAGCTGGGTAGCCGTGCACACCATCAGCAATACAGGAAATATTACCGCCTCTGTTGTTAGTTTTTCAGAAGGAGATTCCGGAAGCTGGAAAACAGCTATGGACCCTACTTTGCTTAGTGAATACGGATATTCAGTAAATAAAGTTACCGCTATTGGTTTATCAGATTATTTTGTATACACTGGGCTTGGACCCGTAATAACGCTTACAGATACAGTAGCAATAGACACGCTTAAGCATATTATAGACATCTCATCTGCAATATCCGGCATAACGGATTCAGCCAACATTATTGCCATTGCTGCAGCCAATCATCCATCAGGTTTTCCTTTTTATATTTTGGTCGATACTTCAGGTGCTGGAGGAATCAATGGAGGCATATTATACAAATACAACGGAAGTGTGTTTTCTCTGCTTTCTTTTCCTTCTGAAATAAAAATTGTGGATAAGATTTTTACACATCCCCATAATATATTGGGCGATACATTATTTATTTCGGGGCTCGACAGCCTTAATGAAAGCCTGGTTTTTAAATCGTATAACGGAGGTAGTACATGGGTAGAAATTACCTATAATGGCACTTATGGCTCATTTGGATTAAGTGATGTTGATTATAGTGCAGTTTGGAAATCTTCAGCGCCCACAGGCGATGGAATTATATTAAACTGTTCAGGGGTTTATGTTTCAGATGATTTGGGTAACACATGGAAAACTGCAGGTTTACCTGCAGCCGGTCTTGCAGTAAATCCTTCAGATATCAATACGGTTGCTAAATCTTTTTCATTAAAAGTAAATATGAGTTCAACAGGCATTACCGGAACTTATGCCAAGAAAAAAAATGAAGGATTAGATGCTGTTATTGTTTTTAAAATAAGCCGTACAAAAAAGAAAGGCGCTTTTTATTTAGCTACAAATATGGGCATGGCTTATACATCTGCTTATAATGATAATAATGTAGATCCATTCGATAAGTGGAAAGCACCTTATGGTGAGTTTCCGCTAAATTCTATTCAATTGTCTTCAAGCGAAATGTTAAAAACAGTAGCCATCAATCCTTATGATTCATTAAATGTAATTACAGGTAGCAATAAAGGTTTTTACGTAACTCAAATTGGTTCCAAGGGATTTGGCCTTGTAAGTCCATCAGGATATATGGATCATTTTGTAAATGATATTGAATTTATTGATTCTCTTTCAGCCGTTGCGGTTTGTGGAGGAAATGAGGTTGATTCAAGCGGAAATATTTGGCGCAGCAATGATAAAGGGAATACATGGAACAATGTATCTCCTCCCGGATTCATGAATGGAAATGTAGTTGCCATTGCATACGGAAGCAATGATACCGTTATTTATGTAGGAACTGGTTTTACAGGTTTTTCGAAAGGAATTTTATGGAAATCTTCCGACTTGGGATTTACATGGGATTCGGTTAATACAGGACCATCTGATTTTCCTGCTTTTTCTGAAAACGGATTGCCTATTACAGATATTGCAATAGACCTAAGAGGTACTGATACCCTTTATATAGCTGCTGCAGGTGGCGATGAAAAATCGGCTGTTGTGTCATCAAGTGATGGAGGTAAAACGTATCATTATATTAATTTTTATGCTTCATCTTCCGGATTAGTTGCCCACTCAATAGCCATTTATCCAAGCAATCCGGATAGTGTATTTATGGCAATTGGAAAAAATTTGGGTATTTATTATCTTCCAACTGATACATTTAACTATGTAGCTTCATATTTTCCGGAAGAAGAATTGTATGATATATGTATAGGGTCAATATTGGTTGGTTCTACAACCGGATTTTATAGTATAGAATTAGAGGGTTATGACGATATAAATGTAGGTATCCATAAAAATATTAACTTAGAAGAAAATATACTTGGCCAAAATTTTCCTAACCCCTTTAGCACTAATACAACCATTCCTCTTTTTATTTCCGGTAATATGGGTAATGCTTCATTGTTGATTATGTCTGCAGTTGGTAAGCAAGTATCAGAATATATCATCACTGAAAAAGGAAAAACGTATATGAATGTTGAAAATAATGCTTTATCAAACGGCATTTATTTTTATATGCTTAAAATTGATAATGTTATTCTTGCTTCAAGAAAAATGATAATTAGCAGGTAGTTTTAATTTAATTACCTAAAATATAAAACGAATGTGGCCATAAGAGAATATCAATTATTTTTTAAGAAAATTGGCTTTAATGAAAGAGTTAAAAAATATTGAAGTATAAGGTATCGTTTTATAACTTATAAACTTTAGTGGTGAAGCAATAGTGTTCAAAAAATAATTTCAGAATAAAGATTCCGCTTGGGCAACTATCCAAATTAATTTCAATTGTATTTGTATTGCTTGCCTTATACTCCTTAATTTTTTTCCCACTTATATCGTAGCTCTCAACTCTTATCGAGATTTGTTTTTGGTAAAAAGAAATTTGATAATAAGCCGAATATGGATTTGAATACAATTGAAATAAATCACTTGATTTTTTTGCTTTTAATGATGAAATATTTGAAACATTTCTCACACAACGGCTATAATTATAAACATAACGAACGTCTCCTTGTGGGCCAAAGTATTGAGGATAATCCAAAAAATTACCTGTTTTAGGATCGCTTCTTTGTGCCCCAGCTCCATGAACATCCATAAGCTTTCCATTCATCTTGCCCTGAGCTTCACCAAATGCTATATATACTGCTGATCCATAGGGATTTTCTGCAGATTCTAAATGAGTTGTGCCGGTCCAGTAATAGGGATATTGTCCTGAATTTCCATCTGGGTCGGTTATCATAGTGCAATTAAATAGAGAATCTATGGCAGGGGATTGAGTAATATCTGGGCATTTTTCATAATCAACGATACTTTGCAACTCCTTAGCGTTAGGTAAACGCCAATCGGAATAATTTGCCAGTGTTAAATTTTCAGCATAAGCTAAAGCTTCTTTCCAGTTGCGCACTGTGCCATCATCACTTTGCTGCCACATTAAGCCCGTAGCCCAATCCGTAATAGTACCATCTCCATTATTAATATATTTATTTACACCATATTGGGTATTGCCTCTAACCATTCTAAAATACATTTGTGTAACATTAGTGTAGTTACTTTCCGGAATATATTTAGGATATGCTTTTATTCTTCCATCTGTAAAATTAACTCCAAAAATAGATGTATCAGCATTCATGGTTATGCCAACATATCGTGTTGACGACCATGTTTGGGCATCTATTAAACGTTCGCCAATGGTTGTATCTCCGAGGGCTTGATTAAAATAAAATGTATCTATAAACAACTTATCAGGAATCATTCCATCTATTTTTCCACTAAACAATATTAATGAGTACAGTTCTTTTATGGTTGGGATACGCCAATCCGTATAACCTCCAAGTGTCATGGTGTCTGCTTTAGTCAAAGCACCGGTAAAAGAAATTTTTTCTCCCATAGTTTTTTGCCACACAAGCTCGGTTACATTATCGGTAATGGTTCCATTTCCATTATCTGTATAGTAAGGCTCAAAGCCGGTGTAATGCCCATCCTGTCCATAAAATTCAGATAAAGAATCAGGAATAGAAATAAGTATGGAATCATTATAAAAATCTAAAACGCCTGTATCTACTATTTTATAGCTAAAATTTTGCCCAAGGGCAGAATAAAAAAGGCAAATAATGAACTGACAAGTGAAAGTAGTATTTATAACTGTAATGTTCTTTATTAATTTTTTTTTCATGTGTTATTTTTTTTCTCTTTAACAGAAATTAATTATGTGTTATTTACTAATCAAAATTAGCTAGGGTAGTAAGATGTTACAATCCCAACATTCTGCTTTTCTAAGCTGAGTATTTTCTTAAATAGTTTGCTATTAAAAGTCTAAAACATTAATTATTATATATTTATAAAGAGACAAGACTTTAAACCCCCAATGCAAACTCTTATGTTTTGTCCTAATTGTAAGTTCAATTAAAATGACATCTTTGAAAAATCTAGTAAAGTAAGATTTGGAATATTGGCATTACGCAGTTATTGATTTCCTGAGTAATTTTTTTTAGAACCCATTCCTGTTGACCCATTGCTATGTAACTCTGAAACGGAAATACATACTTAAACCCCAAACGCATGTAATAATCAACAATAAAATATTTATGATAATTTAAATTATCATATTAACAATTAACAATATTTACTGCCTGAACAAAATTTGCAAATCGTTTTGTCTTATTATAATATATTTAATATCAATTACTTATAACAATATTGATGCTAAAATAATTTATCAAGTAAACATTCAATACCCTCAAAGCTGGGTTTGCCACATGGCTTTATAAAATCTAATTTATAATTACAAATCATAACCCTTTAATATTATGCAATGCCCTAATTGCAAATTACCTCAGATTATTAAGTATGGCAAAGTTGAAAAACAGCAGCGTTACCATTGTAAAAATTGCGGTTATCAGTTTATAGAAAAAAGTAATGAGATAATTGATTACATATCCATGCGTCATGCCATCTTGCTTTATACGAATGGTTGCAGCCACAGAGAAACAGCAACACTACTCAATCTGAGCCATACCACCATACTCCGTTGGGCAAAAAAATGGAAAACAATAGAATTTTTACGAAAAACCAATCCCATAGAAAAATATAGTATGGAAGATATGCTCAAGCTTATTCAACTAAAATCAGGAATAAAAAATTACAAACTTTTATTAATAGATCTCGAAACCGGGATAAGCTACAGGACATGAAATTCGTAAAACTTTGAACATTTAAACTTTGAACTTAAAATACCATCAAATGAAAGCTAAACTCTGTAAAATAATTGCTGTATACATTGTTTTGAACATAATTGGGCAGTTACTATATCCTGCAACTTCCTATGCTTTAACATCAGGCCCTGTATCGCCTGAATTTTCAAGCTTTGAGCCTGTGGTTACAACAGATATGGTAAATGAGTTTACCGGAGATTTTGTGTATAATATTCCTGTATTAAATGTTCCTGGCCCTCAGGGTAGCGGATATGCTATGTCGCTTTCGTATCATAGCGGTATTGTACCGGAAGAAGAAGCCTCTTGGGTTGGCTACGGCTGGACACTTAATCCGGGAGCCATTAATCGCCAAAAACATGGTTTTGCCGATGATTGGAATGGAGCTTCTTCTACAATAAGAAATAAACTGCCAAGAAATTATACCATAGGAAACAGTATTTACACAGGTGTTTCTTATGATGGTGTTGGAATTAATCCAAGCGCTAATTTTCGCTATAATAATTACAAAGGTTTCGGCTTTGGTTTTGGCATTGGCTTAGATGTATTAGGACAAAGTTTTGGATACAATTGGGATGTTAATGAAGCCCAATCAAGTTTTTCAGTTGCCCTAAACCCTGCTGCACTGGCAACAAGTGTTGCTTCAATGGTAGCAAGTAGTGGTAGCAATGAAAATGCAAACACAGAAAACAGCAGTTTAAATTATGGCCAACAAAAAGCAAGTGAAGGTATCAATAGATGGAAAGGTGAACTTACTTCTAAACTTTCTTCTATTGGTAACAATGCAATTCAAATGGGAAGCCATTATGGTTTATTTGCTGCCGGTGCTTTAGTGCGGCCCACAAGTACCCAGCAATTTACCGGATATAATTATCAATATAATTTTCAGTTTAGCGGTGGCGCATGGGGTTGGCAATGGACAGATGGTTATATTTCTTCTTATTCGTATATGGATTATAAAGACAATGTTACTAACCAAAAAGCCTATGGGTTTATGTATTCTCATAAAGCCACTCCTAGTAGTGGAAATGCGAGAATGGATTATTGCCGCGAAAATGAAAATCCGTATCAAAAAAGTGATTTATTTTTACCCATCCCTTTTGGTAATCCAGATCAGTTTATAGCTACCGGCCAGGGTATGATTGGCGGATTTAAATTGTATAACCGTAATGCTACCCATTATGCGCCCACTACAGTTTCTGCTACTACAACTATTAAATCGGTTGGTAATTTTATAAATATAGGCTCTGATCCTATTAGCCACAGTATCGGTTCAGGAACCTCAACCATGAAAACTACCGAATGGGCTAAAACTTCCGACAGCTACAAATTTGCTTCCTCTGGTGACGAACCATATTTTATGCGTTTTGATGGAGATAAAGGAGGCAATATAAATATTAGCCCTTATGATGGTGCAGATAAAGTGGATCTAAAATATATAAAGGGCAAAGATGATAATATTGAAGAATACGAATACCAAGCCGATATGAGCGGATTAGATTATGGTAGTGATGATTTAGAATTGAATAAATATGGAAGAGTAAGCCGATCTTCCTACATAGGCTACCATACTAATTCGCAAATAAACAATGGCATGGGCTATAACAGCGACAATAGCAATGTAAGTAGTTTTATTGACCGCTCCGAAACTTATATTGCCGATGGAATTGGCGAAATAGTTACCTATAATGAAAACGGTTTACGCTACAATTATAGCCTACCTGTATATGCCCGTAACGAGGGAAGTTTAAAATATGGATTAAAAGAAAGTGATGAAGCCAATATTGATGAAAATAATTTTATTGTTTATAAAGATATTTCAAGCGACAGCAAAAGTTCATCTATAGTAGGTGAAACAGTTAATCAACCTTATGCCACTTCTTATTTATTAACTGATATTACCACTCCCGATTATATTGACCGCTCATTGAATGGACCAAGTGATGACGACTTTGGGGGATATACCAAATTTAATTATACCCGTGTGCATGGAAGTAAATCTAAATACAGTACTTCAAATACTGATTGGTATAGATGGAGAATACCATACGATGGTTTGTTATACGGAAAAGGAGAATTATCTACAACTATGGATGATGGCGGACAAGTTTGCTATGGCGAAAAAGAAGTGTATTACCTGAGTAGCATTGAAACAAGAACACATATAGCCAAATTTATTACATCCGATCGTTTAGATGGCATAGATGCTGCTTCTAATACTACTGCAGCTAAAACTAAAGGAAGCAAGGGTATACATAAACTTAAAAAGCTAGATCAAATTGAACTCTATGCCAAAGATGCATCCGGCAATGCCGGAAAATTATTGCAAACCATTAATTTTTCGTACGACTATTCATTAATGGATGGCTTGCCTAATTCAAGCGGAACTAAAGAAGATGCAGATAAAAGCAAAAGAGCAGGAAAATTAACACTTAAAAAAGTATGGACGGATTATCAAGGTGTATATGCAGCAAAAATAAGCCCCTATGAATTTACTTACCAGTATAAACAATCCGACAACTATGCATCTTCTATTGAAAGCCTGTATCCTGATGTAGTACAATATGGCAAAGATTTTGGCTCATCAAATGAAAATCCCGACTACGATAATTGCAATATTGATGCATGGGGCAATTACCAGTACAATGGAGGAGATCGTATCAGCAAATTAAGAAACTGGGTAACACAAAATCCCGATGATAATGATTTTGACCCTGCAGCCTGGCATTTAAAAAAAATACAACTGCCATCGGGTGGAAATATTTTAATTCAATACGAACAAAAAGATTACCAATATGTTCAAGACTATCCTGCTTTTGCCATGGTAGGCTTGTATCCATCAACAGGTAATGAAGACGATTATTATCAAGACGAATTAAATGCTGTTAAAACAGGAAGCGATGGAAAAAAATACGTTCGCTATTATTTGAATATGAGCGATTATTTTGGATTGGATAAAAACGATGCTTCTTATAGTAGCACTATGAGTAAATGGAAAGATCATTTATATGATTATTTTATTACATCAAAAAGATGTAAAGCCAACCCATCCACACAAGATGATAATAGCTTTCATAACAGGCCAACTAATGGAAATTATTTATATTCTAAATTTCTTTTCTCATACAAAGGCACTACCCCGGGTCTTGATGAATGTACTTCAGAACAAATCAGTACCTATCAATCTGTTCAAAATGTAGGTTATGATTCAGGAAAAAAGCTATTGTACATTGATGTAGATGCTGTAGATATGACGGCCGTAGACAAGAAAACCACACCCGCTCGCAATGCCGCCATTGATTTTTTTAAAGCAAATAGAATGAGTGCTGTGGGTAATTGCTGGGACGATGCTCCTTTAAAAGATATTGAATCCAATAAAACATCTTTTCCTACAACAGTTGATATGAATGAAATAGCTACCATTGATCAGGCTATTGGCAGTCAGTTATTGTTTTGTGGCAAATCATCTGATTTTGATATAGCAGATTTTATGGGAAATGTAGCCCTACTTTTTACCGGAGCCGCTCACTTTGGCGTATGGGACGAATATGTTGATGCTTTAAATAATTGTACAGGCGATGCATTTGAATATGTAAGCAATACCGATGAATATGATTTTGATGCTTATTGCAAATATATGAATACATCTAAATCGTATTTTAAAATACCTGTTTTAGATAAAAAACTCGGTGGCGGTGTTAGAGTAAAAAGATTACTGATGTATGACGAAGGTATTGGAGGAAACTCCCAAGATGCTGCCCTTTATGGCAATGAATATGTGTATCAAAACGAAGATGGCAGCTCCAGTGGTGTAGCGGTAAACGAGCCCCAGGCCATAAGAGAAGAAAACGGCATGATACAATTAATGGATGTTTCTGATAGAGATTTGGGAGAAATATTTTTATATGGAGTAGATAGAAGAGAAATAAGTGGTACAATTGGCGAAAGTATATTACCTGGCGCTTCTGTTGGATACGGAAGAGTAGTAGTAAAAAATATTTATTCAGGAAAAACAAACCCCGGTTTTCAGGTTAAAAAATTCAATACAGCTTATAACTATCCGGTTAAATATGATATTACCTCAAGGGGAGAAGAAAATTGGTCTCCTCTTTCTACACTTACTTTAGAAGATTTATTAAGCAATTCAGGCACACATGAAACCATAGTGTTGATATATAACAGTATTAAAACTTTGATTGATGCTTTTGAAGATATGTTTAATGGAGACAACTCATTTACTAATGCAGATTTTTCTGATATCAATGATGTTACGGATTTATTAGATGGTATTATAGATTTGTTAGATAGCTTCCGTGATTCCATTAGCAGCGATGCTGCCTTATCTTCTACACTTGGAAATTTAATTGACATGTTGAATCATATACTAACCTTTATAAACAATTGCATAACTGATGTTGCAATTTATCAGGCTTCAGGTTCTGATGGCGGATCAACAATAACTGTTGCAGAAATTCCTTTGCTAGCAGTTATACTTATAAAAGATTTTGCAACTCTTGTAGCAAGTGAAGGAGAAGAAATTTGGGATCTCATCACGGAATCGGCAGATTTTTTAGGCGATGCTTTTGTAGATATTTTTCAACTCGATAAAGATGTAGAGCAAAACGCATATAACGAATTATGGGCAAGGCAAGGCTATAGTATTATTCAAAACGATATGCATGGCCAGCCACTTAGCCTAGAAACCTATGAAGGCAATTATGATGAAATTAATGCACCTGATGATAATGATTTAAGCCTAGGCGTATATTACGCTTATGTAGAGCCGGGTGATAAAGTAAACATTATGGATGAGGTGGGAGAAGACTATGATTCAGATTATTTAGGCAGAACCGAAGTAATTGCCATGGAATCGAGACAAACCACTACAGTTACAAATGAAAGCACCTCTACCTCATTTGCCGATTTAGCAACTTTATTAAAGAACATCGGTATTAATATGGATGTTGTGGAGCAAACCACCACCATTTATAACAAAGAATCGCTATGTACTCATGTTACCAGCAAAGATATTCATTACCCTGCCATACTTAAGAGTGTAAAAACTTATCGTGATGGGGTAAGCAATACCGAAAAATATGATGCATTTAATAAACATAGCGGCCAAGCTGTGGTTACCAAAACTTATGACGAATACAATGGCTTTGATTTATCAAAATCTAATGATCATAATGGAACCTATACGCATTATAATATTCCTGCATCTTACCAATATAAAATGATGGAGCCTAAAGCATTTAACGAAGGTTTTCGTGTAAGCTCAAAAAGTGATTACAATGTGCAAATTAGTTTAGCTCATAGTAGTGTATTAGACCAACCCTATTTAACGCTTAAAACTACTACCACCTCTGCCGATGTAAATGATATTATGGATATGCTTAATAAAGGAGACTTATTGGTTATTCGTGGTAAAGATGCCAGTAATAATACTAAAACGGTGTATTACCATATTGATTATATGCAGTACAATTATGTGTACTTAAAAGCTGTGGAAGACAACCAGGAGCAGGTTTCTATCAGCGATGCTGCTATGGAAGTATTACAATCTGCCCGTACCAATCAGCTAAATGAAATAGCCGGTTCGTTTACTACCTATGGCACAAAATCTTCATCAGGAGGCCCCAATATGAGTGGTGTTACCAGTAGTTCCAATGTTAACAAAGCATGGAATTCGGCAGGCGTAACATTCAGCTCTTCTTGGTTAAAAGAATTTAACAGCATATCCGATTTGGCAAATCAGCTAAATGACGATATATTCGCTAGCGGTCTTAATTATGGATACTCTATTGTATATACCTATTCCGGTTATATTTCTTCTTATGCTTCGGGTTATTCAGCTTCATCGGCTCTTACATTCAAATATTTGGGCTTAAGGTTATATGCAGGAGCCTTTACCAACAGTTACACCTTAGAGGTAAATACAGGAGGTAAAATTGTAGCTACCTATAGCATTAACCGAAATACACATTGGTATATTAACGAAACAGGCCAATTGGTATATGAGCTGAAACGTAATGGAGGAATAAGTATTGAGCCTGAAACCGCTTGGAAGGTAAATGATATTGATACCTACAAAGCCTATGATGATTATGAAATGGGCTATATTGTAGATGCTACAGCAACACGCTATTCCGATGATTGGGAATTAAGCGATGACTTAAAAGATATTTATGATATTACCAACAGGAGAGATGAATATACCACCGGAGCTTATGGTAAATGGAGACCCATTGAAACTTATCGCTACAATACATCCATTACAAATTCGGGTGATGATGAGTATTACAGAACCTATACCTCAGGCTATACCGATAATTTTTATTACTTCGATTTTTTAGCCGAAAGTCAGCACGAAAACTGGTACAAAACCAGTACTGTTACAGCCTATTCACCTTATGGTGATATATTGGAAGAAAAAGATCAATTGGGTAATTACAATTGTGCAAAATATGGTTACAGGCAATCAGTGCCTTATTTAAAAGCTGCTAATGCAAATTACGATGCTGTTTTGTATGAAGGTTTTGAAAATTACCTATACTTTTCCGGCAAATATTATTTCGAAGATGAATATACGGTTTCTACTTCAACAGCTAGTATAAATTCAACGTATGCCCATTCCGGTTCCAATTCCATAGAAATAGCAATATCAACTACTGCTACAAGCCTTGATTTAAAAACCATCACATTTACTGATCAATTAGATGATGACGGAATAGTAGTAATGTTTTGGATGCGTTTAGATAACGAAAGCCTTAATTGTTCTGCTAAACTTACAGAAAGCTCTTCAAAATTTACGGATGTAAATTTTTCGAAAGTAGCACGTGTGGGCGAATGGACATTGTATTCAGCAGAATTAAGCTCTTCCACATGGAGCTCTACCCTTACTGAAGGAAACACTTTTATGCCAGTTATTAAAATAAGCGGAGATATGTCTTCAAAAATATACCTGGATGATGTTCGTGTGCAACCTTATTCTGCGGAAATGACTTGCTATGTTTACGATCCAAATACACTTCGTTTGTTAACAACTTTTGATAGTCAGCATTTTGGAACTTTTTACCAATACAATGCTGAAGGAAAGTTAATCAGAAAAATTGCCGAAACCGAAAAAGGAATAAGAACCATTAGCGAAACGCATTACGGAAATTCAACAGAAACACGATAAACTGTCTTTTGGTAAATAATTGACAATAAATAATATATATAACAATTATCCTAATTATAATGAACATCATAAACCTTATATAAGACATAATGTGGATTTAGCGCCTTATCGTTTTAAATTTATTTTAACACAATTACATAATATATCACTATGAAATAGCCATGCACCGAACGTGCACAAACACGAATGAATATAACATGGCGTATTCCATATGACTACTAAAAAATAAAATTATATACATATGAAAGCCATTCGTTCCATCAGTATCTTTTTTGTTTGCCTGCTGTTTACAATACAGCTATATGGCCTATCAGTAAGTCAAAGTCAGAGTTATAGCTATTCGCAATTGTCATCGGCTATTTCGTCTGCTACTACCTATAAAATATTTGCACAAAAAGAAAGTAATTCGGGCCTTAGCCGCACAAATACTGATTCTAAACTACGCATTTATTTAAACTTAGGTTCTGATTATCTTTTTGGTACCAATACGGTTACAAGCAGCATAAAATTAACTATTAAACCTTATAAAGTTCCTACTAGTGGGTCGGCTGTAAGTTACGCAACCTATACAACTGATGGATCAGCAGGAAAAGTTATTACACTTAGCCTAAGTAGTGCGTCACCGGAAATAATATATGAATTAGATGTTGATGATTGGTTCAGCAGCAACCCATCAAAACAGGCAGATGTAAATATGCTCTATATTACCCCATCATCACTTTCTGTAAATGCCAATGTTCAATTGTATTTTACGCTTAAGCTCACACACGAAATTCAATATACTCTGGATGTAAGCAATCTGTCAACTACTATCAGTCAAATTAGCACCGCAAGCAGCCAGCAATTATTTTCATGGGTATCTTCCTATACAGCACCTTCAACTATAGATGCTATGGGAAAAATCACCTATTCTGTACCTGCTGCTATTACGGATGTTCCTTACTGGCAATTTCAATTGTTGCGTTTGTACAATACCAGCGAAAATACTAACTCAGATGAAAGAACCATTACTTCACAAAAAATTGATTGGAATGATGCCCTAAATCTATTTTTAGACAAAAACGATACTTTTAGCACAACAATATCGGGAGTAAAAACCATATACAGCTATCTAAAACTTACTATTGGAGAAGGAAGCGGTTATTATGCGTGGAGGGTAAGGCCGGTTGGCAATGTATATGAAGGCGGCATTGCCAACAGCAGAAATTATGGAAAATGGAGTACTACAACAAGTGCTTCTCAGCTATTCTTTGGCAGCGCAAGCGTTCCATCTTATTGCTTTTGGTATACTGATAACGACAGTTATAATGATATTAACTGGATATACAGCCGAACCTTTAGCGAAGGCGATGCCTCTACTTCTATCAAACAATACGAAACCAAAACATACGCCAATAATCTTGGCATGGTAAAGCAAAGCCAGGCCATAAACAGAAGTGAAAATTTTGTAGTAGCCAATCAAACAGTATATGATTATACAGCCAATGCTGCATTACAAAGTATGCCGGTACCACTCACCAATAGAACTTCTTTTGAATACCAAGCCTATTTATTACGACATTCGGGAAATATATATACCGCATCTGACTTTGCCGCAGACGCCACCTACCGATCACCCAATGCCATTAACGATACAACTTCATCAGGCCAATTTTACAGTTATTATTCCGATTTCAATACCGATAAAACCATTCCTTCTGCACAGGGCTATCCTTTTAGTTATGTGCTTTATAAAAACGATGGCAGTGGGCGTATAAAAGAAAGCTCAGGTGTAGGTAAATACCTGAAAATGGGATCAGGCAAAACTCCAAGCATCAGTTATGGAAAAGCAGACGATACAGAACTTATAAAATTATTTGGAGATGAAGCTCCCAATGCTGATGATATTTTTAAAACTACTTCTTACGATGAAAACCATAATAAAACAGAAACCTTTACCAATAAAAACAAGCAAACTATTGCAGTATGTAGAGATGATGATATTTACACCATTTTTTATTACGATAGGGCAGGTAATCTGGTTCGTAGTGTTGAGCCTAAAGGAGTGGGAACCTCTTGCACCAGTCGTTTAACCAGCCATCCTTACCTTACTTATGTTACTGAATACGATTATGATTTTGCAGGAAATGTTATCCGCAAAAAAACGCCTGACGGAGGCGAAACAAATTACATTTACGATAGTTATAACCGCCTTCGCTTTAGTCAAAACGAAAAACAAAAAGCAAATGCTAAATATGCCTATGTCAAATATGATGAATTTGGAAGAACAATAGAAACAGGAGAAGTAAGCAACGATTACGCTAATGATATCAGCAGTATGCCTCAAAGCTATACCGACAATATCAAGAATCCTTCGTACGGAAATGTTAATCACAGTACTATTACTTATTCGAAAGCTTGTTCGTATTTGGCTTCATCTAACTCGCAAAAATATTTGCGTAACCGAATCAGTTATGTAAAAAATGAAGATAATTCGTACATAGCTTATTCTTATGATGCACATGGCAATGTAGCCAAATTATATGTGCATAATGCCGCTATGGAATATAATACTTCTGATGTAAGAATAATTGAATACGAATATGATTTAATTTCCAACCTGCTTACCAAAATAAAATACAATACCGGGCAAGTAGATCAGTTTTTCAAAAAACTTACTTATGATGCCAATGCAAGGCTTACCAAAGTAGAAACATCGGTTGATGATAAAATTTATGATGCCGATGCTTCTTATTCTTATTACAAACACGGCCCATTAAAGAGAGTTGAAACAGGCGAAGATAAAATACAGGGTGTAGATTATGTATATACCCTGCAAGGCTGGTTAAAAGGAATTAATCATACTTCTTTAGATGCAACAATTGATCCGGGAGCCGATAATGGCAGCAATTTTGCAACGGATATTTTTTCTTCCATGTTAAATTATTACAGTGGTGATTTTTATAAAAATAATTCTTCATATAACAGTAACAACAGCAATAAATATTGTTTGCTTCCAAGCACAGGAAGTTCTACTGCAAATTCACAATACAATGGCAATATTGCTTCAGAAGTAAGCAAATTGGCCGATAAATCTATGTCGTACAAAGATGCCTGGGGTTACCAATACACCTATGATGATTTTAACCGACTTACCAATGCCAATTTTTATAAATATAGCGGTAGTGCATTTGCTTCCAATACCGATTATAAAATGGCTATCAGTTATGACGATAATGGAAATATAAAAACCCTGTTACGCAATGGTTATAGTGCATCTAAAACCGATATGGATAATCTAACCTATAATTATAAATCATGGAGCAATAAAATCAATTATATCAAAGACGATAAACTTTCATCAAATTATACTGTTGATATAGATGCTCAGGCTAGTGGGAATTACAGTTATGATGAAATTGGAAATTTAAGTATGGATAAAGGTAATAACGTCAACAGCATTACCTGGAATGTATGGAACAAACCTGTTAAAGTTACCAAATCATCTGGTGAAACAATTGAATTTACGTATGATGCCATGGGTAATCGCATTTCAAAAAAATCTACTTCGGGCAGCACCATTGCCTATACTTATTATATTTTAGATGCAAAAGGAAATACCGTGGCGGCATATGATGAAAGTGCTTCAACTGCTAATACCAACAAAACATTAAGTTTAAAAGAAATTCCCATTACTGCTTCCTCTAGAATTGGTACTTATAAACCATCGGGCATTACAGTTAGAACTATTGCTAATGGGGTAATAACCAATAAAACACTCACAACTTCCAATGAAAACAAACGAAAAATAGGATACAAACAATACGAAATTACCGATCACCTAGGCAATGTACGCGCCACTTTTAGCGACATTAAACTTTCTACTTTAAGTACAGCCAAAGTACCCTGCAGCTTTACAGCCGATATCAGCAGCCTGAGCAATTATTATCCCTACGGAATGCAAATGGCAGGCAATACCTATAATACCACCAATAGCCGCTATGGTTTTCAGGGCAAAGAAAAAGATAACGAAATACTAGGCGAAGGAAACGAATACGATTTTGGTGCCCGCTTGTACGACCCTCGTGTAGGAAGATGGTTGAGTATGGACCCATTGGCGGAAAAATTTGCTGATGAATCACCTTATACTGCCATGGGGAACGACCCTGTTAACAATATAGATCCAGATGGAAAAGCGTGGGGAGATGCAGCAATGGTACTGGGTGCATGGACATGGAAGACCTTAACAGGAGAAGAAGTTGATTTATCAACTGTCAGTGGAAGAATTCGCGGACTTGTTACCGCAGCAGCTACAGGAGCAATTATTTGGGGCTCAGCAGGAGTTGTGGTTGAGGCCTATCCAGCTTTAGTTGGCGGCTTAACAGCAGAGTCAATGGGTGGAGTAGGTATAACTGCAGGAACAGAATTAGTAGCAACTGGAGGAGGCGCACTAACCGGTGTAGATTTAGCCCCGGGTATTCATGCAGGCAGTTCTTCAGAGTCGGGCAGTAAAACAATTGTTCAACAAGGAGAAGGTACTTTGGCAACTGTTGAAAGGGTGGATCCTGCTTTAGCAAATGCTCGCCATACGAATCCGGCAAAAGGATGGGATTCCCCATATCTTGCAGATGGTGAGGTGTACGATATTACACTAAAAAATGAAGCAACTTTTCCACGGGGCACTGAACCCGGCAATCCATCTGGATCTACTCTAACTGGAGCTTGGCTTGCAGATCCTGCTGAAGTTGCAGGTAAGAGTGGAGTTGAATTGCAACAAGGTTTGGCGCTAAATAGTGCTCCAACTCATTTGGTAACTGTTAAAGTACCAGCAGGAGCCACTTTAAGAACAGGAACTGCAGCTCCAAGGCCGTCTGTAAGTGCTCCTGGAGGTATGACTCAGTACGAATTACCCAATGGACAAAAAGGGGCTGGCGCAACGCCAGGAACACCACAGCCAATTAAATAAAGATACAAAATTAAATTTCGGCAAAGCTATCATTAGTCATTAATTGATATCTCATTCTGCAATTACACATACCGGCCAACCCAAATATAAATATCAAACTGAAAAATGGCATGTAGGTCAGAAGGAGTTGACAGCTTTTCCAGTTCATCTTTAAAGGCCTTGAATTTTTCAACACGTTCATTTTTACCAAAAGCAAGCATGGTATTTTTTAAATGATTCATTAATAGTAAATGCACAGGCTTAAGCACATGATGCCTTCTAAAATATTTATTGGTGGAAACAATCAGGTCGTTCAAATAAGTATAATCTTCCATTTCATAAAAAATAAGCAATTGTAATAAGCGAGCCGAATAATACATATACTGCCAACTCTCTTGATTTGCCGTTACCGTATTAAGCAAAAGATTAACATGGTTCTGCGATTTTTTGTATTCTGCTGCTAAAAAACATCCCACTGCTAAAGAAAATTCCATTCCAATATAAATTCTCGAATAATGTATGGGCGAAATATATACTGGTTCAAGTTGTTTGCGAGCTTTTTCTCCTATTTCCGGCAATCTCTTATAGTCATGTTTAACCATTAACAAATCGTAATGATGCTTATAAATACGATATGTAAAATTAATCCTATCATTTTCAGTAAGAGGTTTTATAGTTTCAGCCTTTTTTAATAAACCGGTATAACGATCAAACATATTACGCTGATAAAATGCCAGCATGCAGGTAGAAAGTACATTAAAATACAGCGAAGGATTTTTTTCTTTCATATATGGATGCGCCTCCCATAAATGAAAAATATCTTGTTTAATCTGAAAAGTATCTTTTTTCAGAATGGCAGCATACAATTGATGAAAAGCGTGATAATAAAATTTAGAATAAAATGTTATGGCATGTTTTTCGTCTTGCATGAGGGGTGTATTCTTCCACTCATCTATAACCAAAAGTTCAGTATGCTCTTTTAATGCTTGATATTGTGCGTAAAAATTATTAACCAATATAAACAAACGGTGATAATGGGTTTGAATATCTATTTTCTTAATAACAGTCGCCTTGTCATTCATAACATCTTCTACTTTTTCTCCCAGATTTTTATCATTCTTACGGGCAATCAGCAAAAGTTTGATATCATATAATTGTAAAAGCTGTGGGTAACATTCATATTTTTCTGCTTTTTGGCAGGCATCCATAACAAGATCGTTACAGGAATTATATATCCCTCTTCCATAAAGCAACTGTGCCCGTTTTACTGATTTATTAATACTATCTTCAATCGGATCTACAACACTAAAATTTTCCAAAAAATCAAGAAGGGTATTATATAAGTAGTTTTTTACGGATGCGCCATCAGCGCTATATACACCATGTTTGTCTATATTCTCAAAAAGTGATATGTATTGTTTTTCGCTATTACCGCTTAGTTTTCTTACATGTTTTTTAAACTCTCCTTTTTCTATAGATGAAAGGCTTTTTACAATCTGTATGAGCTTATCGGATTTCAAGTGTTATTCTATTTATTCCTGACCTTTATGTGTATTGATAATACAAAACATAATTGACATAATGAAACATTCTTACACTATAGTCACAAAGAGTGATAAAAATAGTATGAGTGTTCCATTTACTACCTATATTTGTGTGCACGCTTTAGCTCCTTTGGAAAAGAATAAATCAACATGCATAAATCCGGATTTGTAAATATTATTGGAAAACCCAATGTTGGTAAATCAACACTGATGAACTCATTGGTAGGAGAGAAGCTTTCGATAATAACGCCAAAGGCCCAAACCACTAGGCATAGAATTATGGGCATTGTAAATGGGGAAGATTTTCAAATTGTATATTCAGATACCCCTGGAATTATAAAACCTGCTTATAAATTACAAGAAGGTATGATGCATTTTGTAGAAGGGGCTTATGAAGATGCAGATGTACTTTTATTGGTGATTGATATTAAAGATAAAAACATTGATGAAGCCATTATAGAAAAACTAATTACTTTAGAAGTACCCATTTTAGTATTGTTAAACAAAGTCGATCTTTCTGAACAACAAGAATTGGATGATTTATTTGATCAATGGAAATTTAGATTACCCAAAGCTCAAATTATTCCTGTATCGGCATTAAATAAATTTAATTTAACTACTGTTCTCAATGCCATTTTGAGTCATTTGCCTGAAGCACAGCCTTTTTTTCCTAAAGATGAATTAACAGATAAATCCCAACGATTTTTTATCTCAGAAATTATTAGAGAGAAAATCTTATTGTATTATAAGAAGGAAATTCCGTATTCATCAGAAGTAATTATAGATACTTTTAAAGAAGAAGCAAAAATTACAAAAATACGAGCCGAAATAATTGTTGAGCGAGAAACTCAAAGAGCAATTATTATTGGTCATCAAGGTTTAGCCATTAAAAAATTAGGAACTGCAGCTCGTAGAGATATTGAGAACTTTTTAGGTAAGCATGTGTTTCTTGAACTCTTTGTAAAAGTGAATAAAGATTGGCGAAGCAAAGAAGGCGAGTTGAAGAAATTTGGGTATATGTAAAATAATATTGAGCCTATTTATTTAATTTTTTCCGCAAACACTCCTTTTTAATTATCTGATAATAAATTGTTTAATTGTTTTTTATGATGGGAAAAGCCACTTTTGCCATTAATAATCCTTCCAAAATCAGTAATAGAAGTTTATTTAAAACAGACTAAATTCACAATAATAAAACGTGTAAATAAATACCTGCTCAATACTGAGTATTTCAATCATGTTCCGACTAGGGGGAAAGAATATGATAGTTGACCACCCAAATGGTTATCGAAATACTCTAAAAGCCTCGGAGAAATCCGGGGCTTTTTCTTGTGCATATTTTAAAGGTCTTTCTAAAAATTATTTTTATTTCCCCTTCACCAATGGGAGAAGGCTAGGATGAGGGCATAAAAAATCAATTTTTAGAAAGCCCTTAGGCTATACGGTTTCATTAACAATCTTCAACTTAGCAAACTTTAATAACAACTGTTTTGAACCTACAGTATCAAATTGAATAGTTGCTTTTTTATTGGCAGCATTGCCTTCAATAGTTATAATTGCGCCATTGCCAAACCTTTCATGTTCTACACGCATACCAACTTGAAGGCTGTTACTTACATCATCATATTGTGTAGAACTTGTTTGCAATTTTGTTGCTTCTACCATTTTTTTTAACCTGGGAGTAGATTGATATGTTACCGTATTTGTTGTTGGGCTTGTTTGCTGTTTAGGTTTTGAAGAATAATTGGAGTTCCATTCTTTTTCGGCAAATGATTCTGATTGGTATGAAGATTTTCCTATATCAAACCCATTTGATTTTTTTGTTTCTATAGTATCAATAAATGAAGGGTCTATTTCTTCAATAAAACGGCTAGGTTCGCAGCTTGTAAGATTGCCCCATTTAAAACGATTTAAAGCATAAGAAATCATTACTTCTTGTTCTGCACGCGTTACAGCTACATAAAACAAGCGCCTTTCTTCTTCCATGTCTTCTCGTGAATTAATGGAAAGTTGTGATGGAAAGAGATTTTCTTCTAAGCCAACAATATGAACATATTTAAATTCTAAACCTTTTGCAGCATGAATAGTCATAAGTGAAACTTTATTGGTATCATCTTCCCCTTCGGTATCGGCATCGGTATATAAAGCTACTTCGGCCATAAAATCAGTAAGGCGTTTGGCACTTTCTTCACCCGTTTCAAAATTAACGGAGAGTTCTTTTAATCCATTTAATAATTCTTGAATATTTTCGTAACGGCTCACACCTTCGGTCGATTTATCGTTATATAAATCTTTTAAAAGACCTGATGCATTAGCAATATGCAAACCTACATCATAAGCACCATGGGTATTTACCATAATGGCAAAACTTTTTATCATGGTAACAAAGTCTGAAATTTTATTGGTAGCGCCTGAATTAATACCAATATTATCTTGTTCAATGTTTGAAATAATATCCCATAAACTCACATTTTTTTCATTGGCAACAACAATAATTTTATCTAGAGTAGTGTTTCCAATACCCCTAGTAGGATAGTTAATTATTCTTTTTAATGCTTCTTCGTCTTTATGATTAATAGTTAAGGCAAAATAGGCAATAAGATCTTTAATTTCTTTTCGTTTGTAAAATGAAAGTCCACCATAAATGCGATAAGGAATATTTAATTTTCGCAAAGCTTCTTCCATCGATCGTGATTGTGCATTGGTACGGTAAAGAATAGCAAAATCATCGTTACGAATTTGCTTTTGCATTTTAGTTTCAAAAATGGAATTGGCAACCAAATTACCTTCTTCATTATCATTTAATGCACGCACAACTTTTATTCTGGTGCCGGTTTCGTTTTCAGTCCAAGTATGTTTTTTTAATTGATTGCGGTTATTAGCAATAATGCTGTTGGCGGCATTAACAATATTTTGTGTAGAACGGTAATTTTGTTCCAGTTTAAAAGTTTTTAAATCGGGATAATCTTTTTCAAAATTGAGAATATTTTGAATATCGGCTCCCCGAAAGCCATAAATACTTTGAGCATCATCACCCACCACACAAATATTTTGATAGAGCGCTGCTAATTTTTTAACAATTACATATTGAGAAAAATTGGTATCCTGGTACTCGTCTACCATTATGTATTTAAACTTATGTTGGTATTTATGCAAAGCCTCCGGATGATCTCTCAACAAAATATTGGTGTTGTATAGTAAATCATCAAAATCCATGGCTCCGGCTCTAAAGCATCTATTTGTATACACTTTATAAATTTCTCCCAATTTAGGTTTGCCACTGCTTCTATCTTCGCTCATTAAATCAGGATTAGCTAAGTAAGATGCCCATGATATTAAACTGTTTTTTGCTCCTGAAATTCTATTGTAAACTAGCCCCGGCTTATAAACTTTATCATCTAAGCCAAATTCTTTAACAATAGATTTTATAAGGCTTTTAGAATCTTCTGTATCGTAAATGGTGAAATTTTGAGGATAGCCAATTTTTTCGGCTTCTATTCTTAATATTTTAGCAAATACAGAGTGGAAAGTTCCCATCCACAAATTTTTTGCTTCAGTGCCTCCAATAATTTTAGTGATTCGCTCACGCATTTCGCGAGCTGCTTTATTCGTAAAGGTTAGCGAAAGAATATTAAAAGAATCAATGCCTTTATTAAGCAAATGAGCAATTCTATAAGTAAGTACGCGGGTTTTTCCAGATCCTGCACCGGCAATAATCATTACAGGCCCATCGGTACATTCTACAGCTTGGCGTTGAGGATCATTTAATTCAGCTAGATAGTTCATGAAGTAATTAAAAATTGAAATATTGTAAAATTGAAATATTAAATGTTGTTGTTTAAAACTTCTGATCCAACGGAATATTAGTAGACTTTAGAATTTAGCAGAAGGTTTTTGTATCCTAAAAACTTAAATTTTTCAATCTTCCAATTTTTAATCTTTCAATTTATATTTTACAAAAGTAGATATTTTCATTTTTGTTTGTCCCATTTTCTCTCTATGTTGAAAAATATTTTTCAAACTTTCTCTTTTTATTTAATCTCATTGTCAATTAAAGTAAATAGTGATGATTTTGTGATAAGTGTATAATATCTCAGTTACTTAAATAATAATTAGTAGCATTGATAAGTATAAAAATTATTTATAACTTGCGTTTCTCTTAATCTGATAAATTAAAAAATATGTTACGATATGGCGTGATTTTTACTATACTCTACTTATTTGTCCCAAAAACATCTTATTGTCAGTTAACAATAAATTCTAGTGTAACGGCTCAAACATTGGCTAAAGCAATTGTTGGTAAAGGAGCTGTTGTTACTAATGCAACACTAAATTGCCCCAATGGAGCTTGTGGAACTTTTACTGCCAACAATACCAATCTAGGATTAAACAGTGGAATACTTTTAACTTCAGGAGATGCCGATAAGGCAATAGGGCCTAATAATAGTGGGGGAGCCGGAAAAGATAATAATGGAAACGGAGATGCCGATTTAAAAGCTATAATTGGCGGTAACACTTTTGATGCTTGTATTTTAGAATTTGATATTATTCCTTCATGCGATACTTTAAAAATTAATTATGTATTTGCATCTGAAGAATACAATGAATATGTATGTGCTAATGTAAATGATGTATTCGCTTTTTTTATTAGTGGACCCGGCATTACAGGAACACAAAATATTGCTACAGTACCCAATACCACTACTGCTGTTGCAATTAATTCAGTAAACAATGGAAGTGTTGGCTCTAATGGTAATAATAGTAATTGTACAAGTTTAGCTAACTCTGCCTATTTTGTTGATAACAAAAATGGGAATACAATAGAGTATGATGGATTTACAATTCCCATGATTGCAAAATCTCCGGTACAATCTTGTCAAACCTATCATATGAAAATTGCTATTGCAGATGGAGGCGATGGCGTATATGATTCTGGTGTATTTTTAGATAAAGCAGGTTTAACCTGCGATAGCGATTATGCATATATAACCATGATTGATTCTGTTGGTGTTGAAGGATGTAAAGATCTTTCTTTTGAAATTCACAGAACGGGGGATTTAGCTTCATCTTATACGGTAGATTTAATTACATCCGGAACGGCAACGGATGGAATAGATTATACCGGAGTGCCTACTTCTTATACTTTTTCTCCTGGAGAAACAACTAAGTTAATTTCAATTAGTGTGGCAAATGATGGTATTACTGAAGGAACGGAAACCTTATTAATTACCGGCCAATATTTGGTTTGTGGCTATCAGTTTACAGATACGTTGTCTTTTACTATTAGTGATGCTTTTACAATGACTGCCGGTACTGATACAAGTTTATGCAGTGGGGGTGGTCAAATTAATTTATCTGCTAATTACCAAGGAGCCATAAAATACAAATGGACTCCAACAGCAGGTTTAAGTAATGCTAATATTAGTAACCCTGTAGCTACGGTAAATACTTCTACCGTTTATTATGTAACAGCTACGGATGCGAATGGATGTATTGCACAAGATTCAGTAACGATAACTATTGGCGCAAATTTAGGTTTAACTACTACATATAATGATGTAAGTTGTAATGGAGGTAATGATGGGCAAGCAAGTGTAGCTGCATCAGCAGGCAATAATCCATTTACTTATTTATGGAATGATCCAAATGCACAAACAACAGCAATAGCTACTAATCTTGTTGCAGGAGTATATCAAGTTACGGTTACAGATGCAACAGGATGTTCTGATGATACCACCGTTTCAATAAATGAAGCAGAGCCAATAATGATATCTGTTTCGCCTAATGATTCTATTTGTGTAGGCGCAAGTGCTACAATTATTGCTTCTGCAACAGGAGGCATCTTACCCTATACTTATACTTGGGATAATGGCTTAGCATCTTCAGCTTCAAATACTGTTTCCCCGGTAAGCAATACAACTTATACCGTTTTTGTAACGGATGCTAATAATTGTGTATCTACTGATACAAGTGTTACTATTTATTTAGCAAGTCCATTAAATATTTCTTTAAGTCTTGATCCGGCAGCAATAGTTTGTCCTGGTGAAAGTATTGTGGTAACAGCAAATGTAAGTGGGGGAGTAGCTCCATATTTTTACAATTGGAATAACGGAGGATTCTTTTTACCTGATAGTACTTATTCTATAACACCCAATACACAAACAATGATTTATGTAGAAGCCTCTGATAATTGCAACAGTCCTTCGGTTATGGATTCTGTTAGTGTAGGCATTTTTCCTTTGCCATTAATTGATGTTCTCTATCCTGATAATGATGGTTGCGCTCCTTTAACAGTTAATTTTTTCGATAATACTACTCCAACTGCTTTATCATACAGTTGGGTATTTGGAGATATAAATTCAGGAGCTAATAATACTTCTTCTATTCAAAATCCAAGCCATACATTTACCAATCCCGGAACATACAGTATCGACCTTACAATTGTAACCAACGATGGTTGTTTAGATTCAATGCCGTTTACCAATATTATAAATGTGTATAGTAATCCTGTTGCTGATTTTACATTTAGTCCTGAATCGGGCACTTTATTCGAACCCAATATTAATTTTATTAATGCTTCAATTGGAGCCTCTATTTGGCAATGGAATTTTGGTGATAGTACTAGTGCTACAAATCAAAATCCATCTCATATATATGAAGATACCGGATTTTTTAAGGTAAGTTTATTTGTAGTGAGTACTGATGGTTGTGTAGACTCTACTTATAAATATGTTGAGATTAAAGGCCAATATGCATTTTATGCGCCCTCTGCATTTACACCCAATGGAGATGGAATAAATGATTCTTTCATGCCTAAAATGTATGGAATAGATAAGACTAATTTTGCCATGTATATTTTCGATCGTTGGGGAGATCAAATTTATGAAACTGAGGATGTAACAAAACCTTGGGATGGAAAAAAACAAGATGCTTCTCATTTAGTTCCGGAAGATGTATACATCTGGAAAGTAAAAAACCTAGATATTTTTGGAGAGCATCATTCTTATATTGGAAAGGTAAGTATGCTAAAGTAGAAGATACTTTACTTATGTATACCCACTTGCAAAGTCACAGCAAATCTCGGTAATTCAGCATAAGCATTACCTGATTTAAAAAGATCAGAAAAACGATAAGCCGCTTTTAGGGCATATCTGTTTGAGCCGAAACGGATAAAAGCATGGTAATTCAACTTGTTTACATAATCTAAATGTGAAGTAAGCGTTTTTACAACCGTACCGTTAGCCCCATCATTGGTTGCAATGTGCACAATAGAAAAAGGAAATTCTGCATTTCCCCCTATATCCACGTAATTACCTATAGCATTACCTCTTCTGCCAAAATTAAAACGATTGTAAATACCCAAAGCTAAATTATAAAATTTGAAAAGTTCATTTTTATTAATAGTTGAATTGGGTAATGTTTTTTGAGCATCTTGTTTTAAAATAAAACTACTGCCGTGATAACCCAATTCAGTTCCCCAAGCATAAAAATTTGAAATTTTTCTTTTATACCGATAAGCTATTTCAAGATCTGAAGATATTCCATATTTAATAGCACTTCCGGCATTTTCTGCAGGGCCAACAATACAACCAAAACCAACAAAAAGGTGAATGAAGTTTTTTTTGTTCGGCCCAAAAGAACTAGGATCAGGAGTGGTATCTACCTGTTCTTCAAAAACCACTGCTTGCGCAACTACGTTATTTTTACATGCAAAGATACTTGTAAACACCAGTGCGATTACAAATAGTTTTGCAGTTAATTGAAAATTGAAAATTGAGTATGATGTAAATTTGAGATTCTTTGTCATTTTATTAATTCGTTAATTTTATTTAGTTCAGTATAATCCTTAGGCAATGTCACGTTGAGCGTAGTCGAAACGTCATAAAAAAGCCATATAATTAAATTAAAATGAATAAGTAGCTGTATATTTTTTATAGTGCACCATTAATTTTTCACCTTTTTCAAATTCGCCTAAACTAAATGAGAGTACTTCGCTTTTTTCAACATTTATAATATAGTATGATTTCAGAATGCCATCCTTACCTTCAATATGGTAATACATGTGGTAACTATCGGCTGATTGTTTCACATCTAAATCCGATTGTTCATTAAAAAAATATTGTCCGGTATAGGAATTGCTATGGTAAGGATTATCTTTTGTTTTTTCATCTGTTAATACTACGGTTAAAATATTACCATCTTTTTCAAATTTAAATGTAGGTTCTGGATCTTGTAGAGATGTATTGGTAAAATAATTAGCTTGAGGAATTCCATAACCATGAGCATAATCAAAATAAGGATAGAGATTGCATGATTTTTCAATTTCTTTAAAGAGCTCCATATTGGATAAATTGCGTTTGGTTTGCCACGCACATGCTGCAAAGCCGGCCGTAAGCGGACTTGAAAAAGAAGTTCCTTGTGTTTGTGTTAAACCATTCGGACTGGCTGCAATAACAATTCCTAAAGCACATACATTTGGTTTCATTCTTTTATCTGCTGTGGGGCCAAATGAACTAAAAGAAACATGATAATCATTGTAGGGATCAATACCTCCTACAGAAAGCACACTATCAGCATCGGCCGGTGCGGCAATAATATGCCATTTTGAATCACCTTCATTTCCTGCTGCGTTCACAACCAATATCCCTTTTGAAGCTGCCATATTTGCAGCTCTTGTAACCAAAGTTTCATGACCATTCATTTGATTGGTAAAATAGCGCTTGTTGGTATAACCTAATGAACTATTAATAATATCTGCTCCGTTTTTATCAGACCATTCAGCAGCAGCAAGCCAATTTTCTTCTTCAGAAAAAACTTCAACAGCCATTTTTTCTGTTCTAGCTAATAAAAATTCAGATCCGGTTGCAAGTCCAATATTTTTATCGTCTATTTTTCCTGCAATGCAGGATAATACTTCTGTTCCGTGAGAGGCACTATGGTATACATTTTCGTTTTCTTTTATAAAATCATACGTTTTAATAATTTTTCCATTTTTTCGTAAATGCTCAAATGCCGGATGTGTATCAACCGAAGGAAAACCAACATCAAAAATGGCAATGCGGATTCCGGTTCCATCTATGTTTTTTTCTTTAAAATGAACGGCTCCCATTCTTGTAGTTTGGCGATTGAGTAAATCTTTTTCTTCATTGTTTAAATCAAGTTTAAAAGAATCTTTAGTAGCATTTTTATATGCTGTAATTAAAGCCGAATAGCTATTAGCAGGTTCAACATGATCAACAAATGAAAGTTCTTTTATTTGTTCAATTTGCTCTGGCTTTGCATAGGCAATAAGTGCATTGAACCATCTTGTTTTTTTTCCAACGGAATCAGCATTACAAGAAATTTGAGCGATATAGGCTTCGCTTACAGGCCAATCAGAATAATCACTTAGGGGGATATTTTGTTGAAGGCGCCTTTCAATTGCTTTGGCATCAAAGTATTGGTAAGGATCAAAATTTACATTGGGTTTGTCTTTAAAAAAGATCCAATACTTATTTTCTTGAGCATATCCCATTACATGGGTAATTAAGATACTTATTAAGAGGAAGAATTTTAAATAAGTTTGATGCATGCTTTATTTTTAATCCCCGTTAATGGGTAAGTAAAATTAAAGAATTAATTTCTATAAAAAATGTTTTCTGAAAATTGCCGGAATAGAAATCTCCGTATGAAATTTTTGGAAATTTGTACAAATAAAAAACCACCTTCATAGAAGATGGTTTTTATGTCGGGGCGGCAAGATTCGAACTTGCGACCTCCTGGTCCCAAACCAGGCGCGATGACCGGACTACGCTACGCCCCGAACGTTTTATTTAGAGACTGCGAAATTAGTAATTATTTTTTATCTGGCATCATGTTTTGGCAAAAGGATAGAGAATCATTTTTAAATAACTTATTATAGTTAGGCATCAATACGTGCATACTTGGCATTTTTCTCAATAAACTCTCTACGCGGTGGAACATCATCTCCCATTAACATAGAAAATATACGATCGGCCTCGGCAGCATTATCAATGGTTACTTTACGTAAAGTTCTAAACTGAGGGTTCATAGTTGTTGACCAAAGTTGTTCTGCGTTCATCTCACCCAAGCCTTTATAACGTTGTAGGTTTACATTTTCTCTACCCGATGCCGACATTTCGGCCATGTTGCGTTCACGTTCTTCTTCATTCCAGCAATAACGTTCTTCTTTTCCCTTTTTTAGTAAATAGAGTGGGGGGGTAGCAATAAAAAGATAGCCTTTTTCAATTAATTCTTTCATGTAACGGAAAAAGAATGTCATAATAAGTGTGGCAATGTGGCTACCGTCAACATCGGCATCGCACATAATCACCACTTTATGGTAACGGAGTTTTTCTAAGTTTAATGCTTTACTATCTTCAGCTGTTCCAACATAAACACCTAGTGCTGTAAAAATATTTTTGATCTCTTCGTTTTCAAAAATTTTATGCAACATGGCTTTTTCAACGTTCAAAATTTTACCTCTTAAAGGTAAAATGGCTTGAAACTTTCTATCGCGGCCTTGTTTAGCTGTACCACCTGCAGAATCGCCCTCAACTAAAAATATCTCACACATTTCAGGATCTGTTTCTGAACAGTCGGAAAGTTTACCCGGTAATCCACCACCTGTAAGCGCACCTTTACGTTGTACCAATTCACGTGCTTTTTTAGCAGCTAAACGTGCTGTTGCAGCCAATATTACTTTTTGAACAATGGTTTTAGCTGCTTTAGGATTTTCCTCAAGGTAATTCGTAAGCATTTCACTTACTAATTGATCAACGGCTCCCATTACTTCATTGTTTCCAAGTTTAGTTTTGGTTTGCCCTTCAAACTGAGGTTCCATCACTTTTACTGAAATAACAGCCGTTAAACCTTCACGAAAATCGTCTCCACTAATTTCAATTTTTAATTTACTCAACATGCCCGATTTTTCGGCATAGTTTTTTAGTGTACGCGTTAAAGCTCTCCTAAAACCGGCTAAGTGTGTACCGCCTTCAATGGTATTAATATTATTTACATAACTAAAAATATTTTCGTTGTAAGAAGAATTGTAAAGCATGGCAACTTCAACCGGAATACTTTCTTTATCCCCTTCCATGTAAATAGCTCCTTCGAGTAATTTTTCACGATTCATGTCTAAATACTCAACAAATTCTACTAATCCTCTTTCAGAATAAAAAGTTTCTGTTCGTAAGTTTCCATTATCGTCTTTTTCCCTTTCATCGGTAAGGGTAATGCGAATGCCTTTGTTTAAGAAAGATAACTCTCTTAATCGTGCTTGCAGGGTTTCATATTGGTAAACCATTACAGAAAAAATGGTGTCGTCTGGTTTAAAAGTAACTTCTGTACCTGTTCGGTTGGTTTCTCCAATAAGTTTTACATCATACATAGGTGTACCTTTTTGGTATTCCTGAGCATATACATGATTTTTACGATGTACGATTACTTTTAAATGAGATGAGAGTGCATTTACGCAAGAAACTCCTACACCGTGTAAACCACCAGAAACTTTATAACTGTCTTTATCAAATTTACCTCCGGCATGCAATACTGTCATTACAACCTCTAAAGCTGAACGTTTTTCTTTCGTATGGATATCAGTAGGTATACCGCGACCATCATCTTTAACGGTAATGGAATTATCTAAATGAATAAAAACCTGAATGTTTTTACACCACCCTGCCAAAGCTTCATCAATAGAGTTATCTACAACCTCATACACCAAGTGATGCAAGCCTTTTGAGCCTGTATCGCCAATATACATGGATGGGCGTTTACGAACGGCTTCTAAGCCTTCTAATACCTGAATACTATCAGCTGAGTAATCTGTTGCTTTATTTAATTCCATAGTTTCTAATTCGTTCATAAGAGATAATTTTAGAGGCTTTTGCCAATCTTACAAAGATACTAAAAAGTATGCAATAAAAGCCTATGTTTATAAGTAGTTTTTAGGTGTTTTTTGAACAATTTTTTGTGGATGGTTTTGGTAATATTATAAACGGTTAAAGTGTTAAATTGAGGAGCGAGTAAAAGAGTAAAATCTTTGGGTTTTGAATATTGAATAATTACATTTGATCTTATGAATTTTCTCCATCCAGAACTATTATTTGCGCTCTCAGCAATCGCTATCCCTATCATTATTCATTTATTCAATTTAAGGCGGTATAAAAAGGTTTACTTTACGAATGTTCGTTTTTTAAGAGACATTCAACAAAGCACTCAAGCTAAATCTAAATTGAAGCATTGGTTGGTTTTAGCTTGTAGAATTTTAGCTCTTTCATGCATTGTGCTTGCGTTTGCCCAACCTTATATTCCTGTTGAAAACAAGGCTGTTGAAACGGGCAATAAGCATGTGAGCATTTATGTTGATAATTCATTTAGCATGGATGCCGTAAATGACAATGGAAGCTTGCTGAACAATGCAAAAAAAATGGCTACTGAAATTGTAAAGCAATATGCATCTACTGATCAGTTTCAAATTATTACTAATAATTTTGAAGCACGCCACCAGCATTTTGTGGGTAAAGAAGATGCTTTTAATCTTATCGAAGAAATTGTTAGTTCTTCAAATACCCGAACTTTAAGTGAAATTAATACCCGACAAAAAGAATTATTGAACAGCCAGAATGTAAAAAACGGACAATGTTATATTATTTCTGATTTTCAATTGGGTATGGCCGATTGGGAAAACATTAGCAATGATACAATAAGTGAAACGCAATTGATTCCGCTTAGTGCACAAAATGTGCAAAATATTTATGTCGATTCATGTTGGTTTTCTAGTCCGGTTAGGCAATTAAACAAGGTAGATGAATTGAATGTGCGCATTAGAAATGTTTCAAGTAAAAAAATTGAAAATAACCCTATTAAACTAATGATTAACGGAAAACAAAAAGCACTTTCAAGTTATACGGTTGAACCGGATGCCTATGCAGATGTTAAACTTTCATTTACGCCTACCGAAGTGGGTATTCAATCGGCAGAGGTTTCTATTACGGATTATCCGGTAACTTTTGATGATAATTTCTTTTTATCCTATCAAATTAACAATCAAATATCCGTTTTGTGCATTAATGGAGATAGCGTGAACCGATACTTAAATAATTTTTTTATTGGAGATTCAAGTTTTATTTTCGCTACTATTTTTGAAAAACAAATTGACTATGCTTCATTAAGTAAGAATAATTTAATTGTATTAAATAGTTTGAAAAATATTTCTTCAGGTCTTTCGCAAGAACTGAATCATTATGTTAAAAATGGAGGAACAGTAGCTGTATTTCCACACGGGGCAATTGATTCGCTTTCTTACACTACTTTTTTAAATGCAATAACGGGCAGTTCTTATCTCTTTTTAAATAAGAATAAAACTAAAATAGATAAGATTAATACGGAACATTCTATTTTTAGTGATTTGTTTGAGAAAAAACCTGAGAATATAAATCTTCCATCTGTTTCTCTCCATTACAGTATTAGCAAGCCCATTAAGTCTACTGCTGAAAATTTAATGAAATTAGAAAATGGAGATGATTTTCTAAATCAATATTCTTTTGAAAAAGGAATGGTTTATCTTTTTGCTACGCCATTGGATTTATCGTTTTCAAATTTTCCCATGCACGCTATTTTTGTTCCGGTTATCTATAAAATTGCACTTAACAGTATGCAAAACCAAGCTGCTATTTATCAAACTATTGCTACTAATCAGTCCATTGAAGCGAATAGTAATTTAACGGGTGACGAAAACGTTTTTCATTTAAAAAATGCTCAATTGAATGTTGATATTATTCCGGAACACAGAAATGAAAATGGCAAAACCAATTTACTGGTGAACGATCAAATTACAACAGCCGGTAATTATGATTTGGTTTCTGAAACCGGAAATAAAATTTCAGCTGTAGCTTTTAATTACAATAGAAAAGAATCTTTATTAAAATACAATAAGCCTGAAGAATTATTGGCAGATGCAGAAAAGCTAGGCATTAAACAGTTTTCGGTGATGAAAGCAAATGAAAATTCAGTGCAAACTGCTGTTGCTGAAATTAACATGGGAAAACGATTTTGGAAGTTATGCCTTTTTTTAGCCTTGTTATTTTTAGGTTTAGAAGTGCTCTTGCTAAGATTTTGGAATCGTAGTTAATATGTGAACATGAGTTCGATTAATCAAAACAAGCAATTTGATTGGTTTTACTTTCATTTCTTGAAAAAATGTCTTTTTGTTGAAATTGACACAGTTGTAAAACTACTGCTAAATGTAAATTCTGTTTCCTTTTTATCTCATACTATCTATACTGGTTACATTTTACCTTATTAAGCTATTTAATGCAAAATAAAATAGCATAGAGCTGTACTTTTACGGATCAAATAAATTAGAACGTATCAAAAAGAAAATAATATGTGGAGAACAATTGAATTAATAGTAGTGCTAGCCATAATATTGGTTTCCATTACTGAATTTTTTTTACCCATCCTCTTAAATAAACCATTATTTGGTTCATTTAGAAAATTAAATGCTAAAGAAAAAAAACAAATAATAAACAAAGAATCATTGGATGAAAAAATAGCGGTAGCTAAAGATAAAGTTGAAGAAGTAAAAAAAACACAAAATGAAATTACTGAACACTTTAAATCAGCGGAACAACTAAAAGATGAATCAGATAATCTATTAAAATAATATTTTTAACAAAAAACGATGAACACTAATTTTACACTAAAAAAATTACTCTTAATTGGATTGGGAGTATTATTTATCACCTTTATTTTACTTTCGGGTAAGATAGTTGAAAACGTAGATAACTCTGAAATTGTTATTCTGCAAAGTGCCTTTACGGGTAAGGTAACTGTTTATACATCGCCAGGCCCCGTTACTCAGAATTTTGGAACTGCTACACACTACAAAAAATCAAATCAATTTTGGTTTAGTAAAGAGGGTGACGAAGGTAAAAAGGAAGACCAATCCATTAAAATTAGATTTAATGATGGAGGCCATGCTCAAATCTCCGGATCTGTACGTTGGTATATGCCTTCTGACGAAAAAGCAATTTTAAAACTACATACTGATTTTGGCTCACAAGAAGCTATAGAGCAACAGCTTATTCGTCAAGTTGTTACCAAATCCGTTTATATGACAGGGCCACTGATGTCGTCAAAAGAATCTTCTGCCGAAAAAAGAAATGATTTACTTTCTTATATCGAAGATCAATCTATTAACGGTGTTTATAGAACCATTCAGGAAGATGTTAAAATTCATGATGATTTAATGAATACGGATAAAACCGTTACTATAGTAAAAATAGTTCAAAATAATAATCTGCCGGTTCGTCAAGAAGTTTCTGCAATAAAAACATACAATGTAAACTTGCAAGGCTTAGCCTTAAATGCTATTGATTATGATGATGAAGTTGAAAAACAAATTAAGGTTCAACAAGAAGCATACATGCAAGTTCAAACAGCAATTGCCAACTCTAAAAAAGCCGAACAAGATGCCATAACTACTGAATTACAAGGTAAAGCTAGTGCAGCAAAAGCCAAATGGGATCAAGAGGTTTTAAAAGCACAAGCCATTACCCAAGCAGAACAAGAAAAAGAAGTAGCTGCATTACAAGCACAAACTGCTATATTAGCGGCTCAAAAAATAAAAACGGATGCCGATGCTGAATCTTATAAAAACTCTAAAATGGTTACTGCAGGTTTAACACCTCAACAAAAGGCCCAATTTGAAATGGATACTAAAATTGGTGTTGCCGAAGCCTTAGCTAAAATTCAATTGCCTACTACTTATATGGCTGGAGGTAATGGAAAAGAGGCTTCCATGTTAGAAAGTATATTGGGCGTAAAATTATTAAATACAGATAAAAAAGAATAATGAGAAAATTTATACCTATTCTACTTGTTTCAATTATTGTTTTAGCATTGAGTAGCTGTTTTTTGGCAAAAAGAGTAGATACCCGCTGGGCAATGAATAGAAATGAATGTAAAAAATTAAAAGGAGAAGTGCTGGTTTACACTATTTTTGTTGATTCTAAAACTTCTAAACCCTGGGTGGGTTATGATATACAATCGGCAGTTGACTCTGTTCAATATGCTGTTGATTGGATAAAAGAAAAAGCCAATGCCGAAGGAGTTCCCTTAAATATTCAATTTGATTATTACCAATCAAACAAAAAATTTGTTCCCTTAAAAAAGGAATTGCCTGACAAATCGCTTTATAAAAGCTTTACACTCGAAGTAAAAGATGGAACAGATAAAATAAACAAGTGGGCTAATGCGCTAGCTAAAAAAGTAATGGTGGGTATGGGGAGTTCTGCTACAGAAAAATTACCTCCCGGAATTCCTAAAAGTAATTTAAGCAAACTGGTTTCTAAACTTAAAAAGAAATACCAAGTGGATTGTGTGGTGTTACTTTTTATGATGAATAATTATTACATACAAGATGCTTACGTAACCTGTAATTATGGTAGCGATGATGAAATTGAATACGGAATTAACAGCTATAAAGATCCTTCAATAATTGCCCAGCAAATTATTACTTTATTTGGAGCAAGCCCATTACAACCAAGTTCACTCAGTAAAATGCAAGTGCAATATCTGGGCTTTGCACAAAAAGAATTTCCCAAAGATATAATGGTTGATTATAAAGATCCGCTTTCTGTTTTAGAAATAGGTGCTTACACACGCTATTTAATTGGTTGGACTAATAAAATTGATCCGGAATATGAAAAATTATTTATTATGGTAAAGAGCAATAAAAACCACAAGCAAATTAAAATGTATAAATGAGAAATTTCTATAGTATATATTTATTGATTCTATTATTAAGCCTTTCTTCTTGCGCTACCTATAAAGATACAGACAATCGCTGGGCTATGAATGCCAATGTATGTAAAAAACTAAGAGGTGATGTATTGGTTTATGCTGTTTTTGTCGATATAAAAGAATTGCCCAATTGGGAACAAAAAGATGTTAACCGCACAATCGACTCATTAAAAATTGCAATGGATTGGATTAAAGAAAAAGCAACTAAAGAAGAAATACCCTTAAATTTTCGATTCGAATATTTTAAGAAACAACAAACCATTGATAAAAATTTTCCGGAAAAATTATCCAATGCTTTGTATAATATTAATAATGGATTAGGCTTGGATAAAATTAATAAATGGTCGGACAATGTTTCGAAATTAGTAGGCAATATGTATGATACAAAAGTATGGACGGATAGTTTCCCTCATGTTACAAAGCCAAACAATACAGAACGTTTAATTGCTCTATTAAGAGATGAATACCATACAGAAAATGTAGTATTGTTTTTTATGCTCAATGGCGAAAGAAGTAAACAAATTTCAGTTTCAATGAATAGAGCAAGTAATGAGAATATTGAATACGAGATTAACAGTTTTAATTACGCTAGTATTTTTGCTTTTGAAATTTTAAATCTTTTTGGAGCGGCCAATTTATATACGCCTGAAGTTAGCGGAAAGGGTAAATCTAAAACTTATGCCCAATATAGTATTCCTAATGATGTTATGGTTAATCCATTTTCATCTTTAACTGAACTTGAAATTAGTGGATTTACACAATACATGATTGGCTGGAACAGCGAAGTTAAAGATGGTTACGAAAAATTATTCAGAAATAGGAAATATAAAAAATAGAAGATTTCTGGTAATGGAACTATTAAGAACAAAAGGATCATCTTAAAAAAAGATGATCCTTTTTGATTTCATAAATAATATAAAACAAAAAAATATTTTACCTAAATTGAACTTTCAAATATGGAACTTATAAACTAAAAAATCATGCCTCGCATTTTAATTATAGACGATGAACGCAGTATACGTAATAGCTTACGCGATATTTTAGAATATGAAAAATACAAAGTTGATGATGCTGAAAATGGAAAGCTGGGTTTAGAATTGTTTAGTCATAACATGTATGATATTGTTTTTAGCGATATAAAAATGCCTCAGATGGATGGCATTGAAGTGCTTCAAAAAATTCATGAATTAAAACCTGAAGTTCCGGTGGTGATGATTTCCGGTCATGGAACTATTGATACTGCCGTTGAAGCCATAAAAAAAGGAGCCTTTGATTTTATTGCCAAGCCACTTGACTTAAATAGATTGTTAATCACAGTGCGCAATGCATTAGATAAATCTAAATTAGTTGTAGAAACCAAAACGCTGAAAAAGAAAGTCAATAAAAAATATGAAATGGTGGGCGAGTCAAAAGCAATTGGTCAAATAAAAGACATGATTGAAAAAGTGGCTCCAACGGATGCTCGTGTACTTATTACTGGGGGTAATGGAACCGGAAAAGAATTGGTTGCCCATTGGATTCATGAAAAAAGCAATCGGGCTAACGGACCTATGATTGAAGTAAATTGCGCTGCTATACCATCAGAACTTATTGAAAGTGAGTTGTTTGGGCATGAAAAAGGCGCTTTTACCTCTGCCGATAAACAAAAAATAGGAAAATTTGAACAAGCCCATGGTGGAACTTTATTTTTAGATGAAATTGGTGATATGAGTTTGGCTGCCCAAGCAAAAGTTTTAAGAGCATTACAAGAAAATAAGATCAGTAGGGTAGGAGGAGGTAAAGAAATAACTGTAGACGTGAGAGTTATAGCTGCAACCAATAAGAATCTCACTAAAGAAATTAAAGAAAATAATTTTCGTGAAGATTTATACCATCGATTAAGTGTTATAGTTATTCAAGTACCTTCTTTAAACGATAGAAAAGATGATATTCCCATTCTAGCTGAGCACTTTAGCAAGCAAATTTGTGAAGATTATGGCATGCCGGAAAAAGAATTTACTAAAGATGCTCTTAAAGAACTTCAGCAGCTTAATTGGACCGGAAATATTCGTGAATTTAGAAATGTAGTGGAACGCCTTATTATATTGTGTAACAAACAAATAACTGCAAAAGACATAGCTTTGTATGCCAGGCCATATGCCCCTGAAACAGCTTAATTTTACTTGATAGTTTATGTTATCCGTTCCCCCAATAATCCATATTTATAGCTACCTTTGTGTATAGTTGTTAATTGATTTTATTAATCTAGTTTTTCGAACAACTAACAACTAACAACTAACAAAAAATAAAGTGGGTATTCCAGGAATTGCAAATAAACACCATTACCAATTTTTTACATTGCCAAATGGAGTAAGAGTTGTGCACAGACCAATACGCACAAATGTTGCGCATGTAGGTGTGTTTATTAATGCAGGTACGCGTGATGAATTAGAACATGAAAATGGACTTTCACATTTTATTGAACACACACTTTTTAAAGGCACAAAAAAAAGAAGAGCTTATCATATTTTAAGTAGGCTTGAAGATGTTGGTGGTGAAATAAATGCTTATACTTCAAAAGAAGAAACCTGTCTTTATACAACTATTTTATACGAACACTATGAAAGAGCTATAGAGCTCATGGCCGATATTACTTTCAATTCAACTTTTCCAGAAAAAGAAATTGAAAAAGAAAAGGCCGTTATCATGGATGAAATTAATTCTTATAACGATTCACCTGCCGAAAAAATTTATGAAGATTTTGAGAGTATGGTTTTTGGTTCGCATCCGCTTGGCCAATCAATATTGGGAACACCGGAACATCTTAAAACTTTTAATGCCCGTCATATTAAAAAATTTATTAATAGAAATTATTTGCCATCAGAAATTGTAATTAGTTCGGTTGGTAAAATGGATGCTAGAGTATTGCATGAATTAGTAGAGAAAAATTTCTCTACTATTAAAGCCAAAGCAGAAAAAATTGAACGTAAAAAGTTTAAATCGTATAAACCTACCGAGCGAACTGAGCATAAACAAACGCATCAATCGCATTGCATGATTGGCGGCATTGCTTACCATGCTTCTCATAAACATAAAACAGCTCTTATTTTATTAAATAATATTTTGGGCGGACCCTGTATGAACTCAAGGTTAAACATGACAGTAAGAGAAAAACACGGTTTAGCTTATAATATCGAATCAAGTTATGCATCCTATTCTGATACAGGTATAGCCAGTATTTATTTGGGTACAGAAAAAAACTCTTTTGAAAAAACACTTTCATTAGTAATGTTAGAGTTAAAAAAACTAAGAAGTACTTTGCTCGGAACAGCACAATTAAAAAAAGCCAAACAACAATTGATCGGTCAAATATCTATTGCTGCAGAAAGCAACCATAATCTTATGCAAACCATGGGAAAAAGTATGCTGTTATTTGACAGAATCGATTCTCTTGAAAAAGTTTACAAAGAAATTGAAAAAGTAAGTGCAAAAGAATTAATGGAAGTTTCTCGAGATATTTATGACGAAAGAAAATTGAGTGTGCTTACTTATGAATCAAAATAAATAACAAGTTCTAAAAATAGCCGATTTTCTTTATTTTTTGTTTCTCATCTAGCCTACTCTTTTTCTTACCTTTGCGCAAAATATTATTGATAGCATTCTCTTTTTCTAACATCTCCCAAATTGCATGTTTATGAAAAAATTATCTTCTCTTTTTTTGAATCTTCTATTACTTCAATTTTTGTCAAGTTCAGCTTCTCAATTGCAAATTTTTAATGAAACTTTTTATCCTACCAATACAGCCCAATGGACAAGCATACAAGGAGGAGCAGAAGCGTCAAGTTGCGGATGGTATGCCTATCAAGATGCCATGTATTTTTCCGGTGCAACAGAAAGATATGCTGAAACAGTTGATTTGAATTTAACTTTTGTTGATGAAGTGTCGTTTCAATTATTTATTTCGTATTACTCTGCTTCGGGTTGTGATGTTGCTAATAGTGGAGATGATATTTATTTAGAATACTCAACTGATGCAGGAATAACATGGAACAGCATTCAAACTTTTAAAGCCTATACTTATACCTATTCCTATTTTACTGCTACTACAGCTTATTTACCCAGTGCAGCAAAAAAATCGAAAGTAAGATTAAAATGGAGCCAAACTAAATTTACAGGCTCGGGTTATGATGTATGGGGATTGGATGAAATTACAATGGAGCAGAATTGTACTCCTTTTGCTCTGCCTACTATTGCGGTAAATGGTAACACTCAAATATGTGATAAAGACACTGTAAAATTAACAGCAAGTTCTCAAAGCAATGTTTTTTATTGGAATACAGGAGAAACTACCAATACTATTAAAACAAGTACTGTTGGAAATTATTATGTATTGAGTGCTGATAAAAATGGATGTTTAGCCTATTCTGATACTGTAGAAGTTACTTCTGCAAAACCACCCGTTATTGCATATTCTCAAGATCCTTCTGTTTGTGTAGGAGGAAACACGCAATTAAATGTTGCTATAAGTGGAAATTATACTGAAAATTTTGATCCCATTAATAAAGCATTTTGGAATACTATTTCATTAGGCCTTGTTGAAACCGGCTGTGGTGGTACCAGCAATGCTCTTTATTTCTATGATGCAGGAACCTATTTAGATGATCGCTATGCAATAACCAATGACCTTGATTTATCGGCCGGAGGAAACATGCAATTCGATTTATATATTGACTACACCTATACTTGCGAAGCAGCTGATTATGGTGAGGATGTTTATTTTGATTATTCAACCGATGGTGGTAAAAACTGGAATTCTGTAAGTATATATTATGCAAGTATTCCGGACTACGATCCATTTAAAACAATAAGCGTAAGTTTACCAGCTGCAGCTCAAACTTCTCATACAAGATTAAGATGGTACCAATCTACTTATACTTGCCAGTATTGCGATTATTGGGCAATTGACAATATTAAAATTTCATCTGTTGATACCAATCTTAGTAGCAAACCGTATACATATAAATGGTCGCCTAGTACCGGTTTATCCAATACAACCATTGCTAATCCAACAGCATCTTCTGTAAATAGCAGTATAATTTACACAGTAATTGTAACCGACACAGTTCTTGGTTGCGCTACTACAGATACAGCCTCTATAACTGTATTTACACCCTCTACAGCAAGTATTACTGTAAAGGGAGCTACAACAATTTGTATGGAAGATACAACTGCATTAATTGCCAATACTGCAAAATATTACTTATGGTCGAATGGAGATACCAATCAAACTGCTTATGTTTCTGATGCAGGTTCTTATACTGTTACTGTTATTTATCCGGGAGGATGTTCTTCTACATCTAATCCTAAAACCATTTCTCAATACCCATCAATAGTTCCGGTAATTACTGCTAGTGGCCCAACAGATTTTTGTTTTAATGATAGTGTAACATTAAGCTCAAGTACTGCATTGGTTTATTTTTGGAGCACTGGAGAAAGTACCCAATCAATAACAGTTCACAATACAGGAAAATATGCTTTAAAAGTATTTGATAGCTATGGTTGTTTTTTACATTCTGATTCAATAAAAATTGTAAACCATGGGCCGGTTACAAGAATATTAGCAGATACAAATGCAATTTGCAAAGGAGGAAGTTTAGATTTAACCGTTAAAGTTGGGGGAAGTAATTATGCCGAAGATTTTGAACCTACCATTGACAATTCATTTTGGACAGAAACTTCGAATAGCTTTATTGGAAAATATTGCGGAGGACCTACCAATGCACTTTATTTTTTTGGAGTTGGAAATTATGCTGATGACAGATATGCCACAACAAAAGATATGGATCTGGGTCTTGACGGTACCATTCAATTTGATTTGTTTATTTCTTATAACAGTGGTTGCGAATCGGTAGATTATGGCAAAGATATTTACCTTGATTATTCAACCGATGGAGGAAACACCTGGAATAATATGGGTATTTATTATGCAGGCTACAATACTTATGATCCCTTTACAACGGTTAGTTTAGCCATACCTAAAGCTGCACAAACTTCAAAAACAAGATTAAGATGGTATCAATTGTATTATAGCTGTATTTCGTGCGATTGGTGGGGTTTAGACAATGTAAAAATAACTACTACTGATTCAACTGCACTTAATAATACGTATACTTATTCTTGGACACCGGTAGCAAATCTCTCCGATGCTACAATTGCAAATCCACTTGCTACGGTTAATGCAACAACAACTTTTCAGGTAACCGTGATGGATGCGCAATTAGGTTGTAGTGGAACAGATACCTTTACATTATCTGCATTTAATTTACCATCCAATATTATTACGAATAACAATACAACAATTTGTCTTGGAGATACATTAAAATTAGAATCAACAAAAGCCAATAATTATTTATGGTCCACGGGTGATACTACTCAATTAATTTATATAGCTGATCAAGGCTCATATTCTGTACAAACTACTTTTGCCGGTGGTTGTGTAGCGGCCGATACAGCTACATTAGCTACCGTTGTTCCTGTTGTGTCTTCCATTAATGCAAATGGGGCTACTACATTTTGCAAAGGAGGTTCCGTTCAATTGATGGCAACTCCGGGTGTGGCTTATATATGGTCAAATGGAAATACAACACAATCGATTACTGTTTCGCAGAGCGGAAATTATTATGCTACTGTTTATGACAATAATGGTTGTCATTACAAAACTTCTGCAATTGCTGTTGTAAATGCAGATCCTGCAGTTACTATTATTGAAGACAGTACAACAGTTTGCAAAGGCACAGTATTACAATTTGAAACACAATCTTCAATAGATTTTAAAGAAGATTTCGACAATTTTAATTATTCACTATGGGCGGATTATACAGGATACATTGGTACATATTGTTTTTATACCACTAGCTCAATCTATTTTTATTATGGTATAGAGCGCTATGCAGAAACGGTTGATTTAAATTTAATCAAGGGTGGAAATGTACAGTTTGATTTATATATCGACTATTATTACTATTGCGATCCTGCAGAAACAGGTGATGATGTATTTCTTCAATACTCAACAGATGGGGGGCAAACTTGGAATAAATTAGAAACCTATTATGCAGGCACAAGCATGTATGGATTATTTACTACTGTAACAGCTGCTATTCCTTTAGCAGCACAAACAGCAGCAACGAGATTAAGATGGATTCAATATTCTTTCGATGGAGATTATTATGATACATGGGGATTGGATAATATTAAAATAGATAACTTTTATAAAAATGCTTATGAATATACTTGGTCTCCGGTTGCAGGTTTATCAAGTTCAAGCTCTCAAAATCCAGTTGTAACGATTGATTCAACAATAACCTATTTATTAACTGTAACCGATACCAATTATGGTTGTGCAAGCACCAATAAAATTACCATTAATGCTGAGGAATCACCAAAGGCTGCATTTACCTATTCTGTAAACGGCTTAACCGTTAATTTTACAAATACATCAACCTATACTACTAATTACTATTGGATATTTGGAGATAACTCTGTATCATTTGACGAAAATGTTTCTCATACGTATCCGGCAAAAGGCTCCTATCAGGTGGTATTAAAAACAAAAGGAAATTGTGGTTATGATTATGATACCGTAATGGTAACCATTAGTTCAGATGGAATAAATGAAATGAATACCGATAATAATTTATCTGTTTATCCAAACCCAACTACGGGCAATGTTGTTGTAGGTTGGATGGGAGCAGCCAATGAGCAAATAGATATTCAAATTCTTTCTGTTAATGGAGAAGTAATTAAAGAAAAACAACTGGTATCCTTATCCAATAATATTAAAACAGAAATTGACTTGAGTAATCTTGCTAAAGGCATTTATTATCTCAAATTTATTACCAACAGTTCAGCGCAGCGCAAAATGATTGTGTTGAATTAAATCAATTGCCAAGCATCAACATTGTGTTGAAGTATACTAGAAAATTCTGTTCTTGGTTTTACATCTAAAAAGGGATACGTTATTTTTGAAAGATAAAGGCCCTGAGGAAAAGCCAATTTGCTTTTCTCTTTACATTCTTTTTTTATCAGATAAGATTCAAATTCGTTAAGGCTAAGTTCTCCATTACCAATGTCGAGTAATTTTTTTACAATTATTCTTATCATGCTTCCTAAAAAACGATTGGAAGAAATTTGAAACCGTATTCTATCTCCACTTGAATCAACAAATAAATGAGCTGAACTTACCTTGCAAATGGTATTTTTATGTTTGTCTGGCGATTTACAAAGTGCACGGTAATCATCATATTGACTAAGCAAAGCAACAGCCGCTTTCATTTTATCGAAATCAAGATTTGTTTTTAAATACAATGAACTTATATTTTGTAAGAAAGGATCTTTATAAGTGTGAATAAAATAGTCATACGTTCTTTGTGTAGCATCAAATCTGGCGTGTAAGCATCCTTCTATAGGAATAATATCAAAAACGGCAATATCTTCAGGAAGGGTTTTATTTAATCTGTATTGCAGATCAAAATTCCATTTATGTTCTATATCAACATGAAAAAAATACTGGCTTGCGTGAACACCGGTATCTGTTCTTCCACAACCATAAATAGTAACAGGAGCTTTTATTATTTTACTAAGGGCGCCTTCTAGTATGGATTGTACACTAACTACCTTGGCTTGCCTTTGCCAACCATGATAATTAGTGCCACAATATCCAACATGAAAAAAATATCTTTGCCAATTGATCTGCTCAGGTAATTGCATTTAATTGGTTCTTATACTTTTAAAATCAATTATACTAATTCAATACGGGTGTGTTAATTTGAATACCAGCAATTGCTTTTTCTAAAGCAGTATCTTTTACTCCCGGCATTGAAGTTCCTTCGGCACGTACAACAGTTACATCTGTAATACCAATAAAACCAAATACAGCTTTTAAATAAGGAGCATTAAAATCATAAGCTTGCATAGCGCCTTCAGAATAAATACCTCCTGATGCCATTGCGATATACATTTTTTTACCAGGCTTAATTAAACCAGCATAACCTTTTTCTGACATGCTAAAAGTAACACCAACTCTTACAACATGATCAATCCAGGCTTTTAAAACAGATGGAATACCAAAGTTATGAAGCGGAGCTCCAATAACAATTACATCTGCTTCCATAAGTTCAGCTATGGCTTCATCTGAAACTTTAAGAGAAGCGATATTTTCAGGTGTGCGGTACGCTTCAGGTGTGTAAAAAGCAGCAATTTCTGCTCCTACTAAATGAGGGTATTGTTTTGTAACCAAATTATTTTCTTTAACTGTACTACCAGGATTAGTTGCTTTAACTTTTTCAACTATAGCATTTCCGAGTTTAATACTAAAAGAACCTTCGCCTACCGGGCTTGAAATAACATGCAATATCTTTTTCATTTTTTTAATTTAATTATTAATGGTTAGTAAATTCTTGAATCGACAAAATTACCTATTTTTTTATAAATATCCTTTCTTGGGTGTACGACAAATTTTTGTAAAAATCCTGAAGGGATTAAATTTTAATAACTCCGCATGAAATGCAGATAAAGATAGCAACTTCTATATCTATTGCTACTATTTGTGTGCCGATATGATTCTAAAAATGTATTATTAAAAATGCATCTATTGTAATAAATTTGCCCATCCTTTAAATAACCTGATTATGACTACTAATTTACTAGCCAGCGAATTAAAACTTCCTTGTGGAGCACTAATAAAAAATCGTATTGGAAAATCTGCCATGAGCGAAAACATGGGCACCAAAGATTATAAGTCAAATAGTTTTTTGAATACATTATACAAACGTTGGGCAAATGGAGGATCTGGTTTACTAATTACCGGCAATATCATGATCGACCATACGGCATTGGGAGAACCCAATAATGTTGTTTTTGAAAAAGATAGTATTGATACTAACCTAAAAGAATGGGCCAAAGCAGGTACACAAAACAATACACATTTGTGGGCACAAATAAATCATCCCGGCAAACAATCTCCTAATTTTTTAAGCAAAGAACCGGTTTCACCATCGGCTATTGGATACGGATCTCCATTAAATAAGATGTTTAACAAGCCTAGAGCACTTACCGAAAAAGAAATTTATAACATTATTGAATCTTTTGCTTATGCTGCAAAGGTATCTAAAGATAATGGGTTTACAGGAGTTCAAATTCATGGTGCACATGGTTATTTGGTGAGTCAATTTTTATCGCCACTTCATAATCAAAGAACAGACCAATGGGGAGGAACAATAGAAAACAGGATGCGTTTTGTAAGCCAAATTTATAAAGCCATTCGAAAAGAAGTAGGAAATCAATTCCCGGTTAGTATAAAATTAAATTCGGCCGATTTTCAAAAAGGAGGATTTACGCAAGAAGAATCAATGGCTGTAGTTCAACATCTTTCTGAACAAGGTATGGATCTTATCGAGATTTCAGGTGGTACTTATGAAGCACAAGCAATGACCGGTAGACCAAAAGAAATTAAAGAAAGTACAAGAAAAAGAGAGGCTTATTTTTTAGAATACTGTGAAGATGTAAGAAAAGTTGTTAAAACACCTTTAATGTTAACAGGTGGTTTTAGATCATTAAAAAGTATGAACGATGCATTAAATAGTGGTGCTTGTGATATGATTGGCTTAGCCAGATCTATTGCCCTTGATCCGGAGTTTCCTAATAAATTATTAAAAGGCGATAATAATGTTGAAAGCAAAGTAAAACCATTAAGTACAGGTTTAAAATTTCTAGATAATATAATTCCTCTTGAAATTGTTTGGTATACAGAGCAATTAAAAATGATGAGTAAAGGAGAAAACCCGAAACCCAATAGGAGTCCATTAAAATCAGCTGTAAATACGATTCTCGAAATCGGAGTACAAAGTATGAAAAAGGTAAGAGCTTAGATTTTTCTGTTCTCTACTCTAAATTATCTGCTAAATTTGCATTCTCTATTATTTAAAATGTAATTGAAAATGCAACGAATTTTATTTTTTTCTTTTTTATTCCTAGTTAGAATTCTATCCTTTTCACAGTCTGTTGAAAATTTAAAGTATTGCGGATCAGATAAAATGCAAAAGATTTTTTTTGATCAATTTCAGCAGTTTCATTCTAGTATTATTAATGCACAATCTAGATTAAATGTACATACGGAAGCCTATAGAAAACTTAAACAAGCTTCCGATAGCGATTCTCTATATATCATTCCTGTTGTGTTTCATATTATTCACAATTATGGCGATGAAAATATAGATGATTCACAAGTGAAAAATGCTATTACAGTACTCAATACTGATTTTAGAAATGAAGATACAGATACCTCTGACATACGACAAGAATTTCGTCATCTAGTAGCTGACTGCAAAATAGAGTTTCGTCTTGCACATCTTGATCCCAATGGAAATTGCACAAATGGAATTAACCATATTGCAGATACTTTAACGTATGTTGGTGATCATTCTGTAAAATCTATTATCCAATGGCCCCCCGATCAATATTTAAACATTTGGGTAGTAGCAAATGCGGCAGGCCTTGCAGGCCATTGCCTTAATCCGGCTTCTGTAGATACTTTTCCATTATGGGATGGGGTGGTAATTCAGTATGATTATCTTGGTTCAATTGGCGCATCAAGTGAATTTACTTCTTTGGTATTAACGCATGAAGTTGGGCATTATCTCAATCTGCAACATACATGGGGTGGTAATAATGCTCCTAATCTTCCTTACTGGAGCCCAGGAGATACTGCAAATTGTGGTAGTGATGATGGCGTTGATGATACACCTAATACTGTTGGATGGCAAACATGCAATACAGCAGGAGCATCATGCAACAGCCCAATTGATAATGTTCAAAATTATATGGAATATGATTATTGCACTACTAGAATGTTTACCGAAGGGCAGAAACAAAGAATGAGGGCCTGTTTAAACTCAAGTGTTGCAAAGCGAAATAATCTTTGGTCTGCACAAAATTTAATTGCTACCGGTGTTGAAAATAACACGCCTTGTAAAGCTGATTTTAATGCCGATAGAACTGTTATATGTGCAGGAGAAAAAGTGAATTTTTCTGATGTATCGTATCATGGTATTTCTAGCACACAATGGACTTTTTCAGGTGGTAGTCCGGCTACAAGTACTGATTCTGCCCCTGCAATTACTTATACAATACCAGGTAAATATGATGTAACATTAATTGCAGGTAATGGAATACAAACAGTAGATTCTACTAAGCAAACGTATATTACGGTTTTACCGTCTACCGGATATACACCTCCCTATTTAGAAACTTTTGATACACTTTCAAACACACTTGGTGATAATTGGAATGTAATCAATAGTGATGATGAAGATGGGTGGAAACTAAGCAATCAAGCGGCATATAGCGGAACACAATCTGTAATGCTTGATAATTTTTCGAATCCTTTTAAAGGAAGAACAGATGAATTAATATCTAGTACCATTGATCTTAGCTCATTTAGTAGTCTTGTACTTTCTTTTCGATATGCTTATGCCAATAAGCTAAATGCAAATAACGAATATTTAAGAATTTATATTTCTAATGATTGTGGTGCAACCTGGAGTTTAAAATCTTTGATTAGCGGTTCATCTCTTGCTACAGTAAAAAATACAGATACGGCTTTTTATCCATTATCAATTAATGAATGGAAGTATAAAGAAATTACCAATATCACATCTTCTTATTGGGTATCCGATTTTCTTGTAAAGTTTTCATTTGAAAGTGGAGGTGGTAATAATATTTTTATAGATGATATTTATGCAAATGATATTGCTATGGGTATAAAAGACATCAAACAAATTTCTGGATTTAAGATCATACCCAACCCAACTGCCGATTATTTAAATTTAAATTTTTCAAATGAACTTCCAGATAAAATTGAATTATTTGATGTGCATGGTAAAAAGATTTATTCGTATAACTTAAATCATGAAAAAACAATTGCTCTTCCTGTTGGTTTTCTAAAGCCGGGCATGTATTTTATTCAAATGCTTTCTTCGAGTACTGTTTATAATGAAAAGTTTTTGAAAGAGTAAGTATTCATCTCATTGCATTTAATAAAAATGCACGAAATCAAAAGATCTCGTGCATTTTGGATATAGATAAAAAACTTAATTCTATTTCTTCAATAAAATTTTCTTTACTATAGTGCCTTTTGTAGTTACTATTTGCATGGTATATACTCCAGCTTTTATTGATTGCACATCAATTTTTGCGAATGTTTTTCCATGCACATTTTCTTCACGCACAATTTGACCTAGCGTATTATTAATAAATATGCTTTTTAATTCACCGGCACCTTCGGTAAAAATTGCAATTTCATCTGTAATTGGATTAGGATATAATTTGATATTAATATTAGCATTGTCAATTTTATTAATTCCAGCAAGTAAATCATAAACAATCAAGGAATCTGCTAATGTATTTACACCTAAAATAGTTTCGTCACTGGCAATCATTTTAACATTGCTAATAGAAAAATTGAGCGTTTTTTCTTGTACAGTTTTACCGGAAACATTATCTGTAGTTACAAAATCAAGTGAGCCAACATCTCCATAACCTGTTTTGTTTGCATGATCAGTACGAACTATGGCAACATCAACCCTCCCTGCACTTGGTATGTCTTTATACATCCCCATTAAATCTACTCCTTCGGTACCTAACCATGAATTAGCAAATGAAACGGATACAGAACCTGAATCAACCAAATCTTTATCATAGTTAATTGAAAAAGCAATTCCATATACATTATAAGCTTGTTGTGTAGATGAACCTAAAACTATTGGAGCATTTACAGATGTACTTATGCCAACACTATCTTGAGTAAGATCAACATATAAATAAGGATCATTTGTACTTACATCAACCAATGTTGAGGCACTATTTTTTAAATGAGTTAAACCATAATTTTGCAAAATAGCTAATCCATCATATACATCAATAGATCCATTGCCATCACAGTCTGCATGTTTATGATTTACTAAACTATTAAAATAGGAAGTCCAATCTGTTGCAGGTTGGGCAGCCCATGTTAAAGAAGCATTGCTTCTTACTGTTCCTATTTCTCCATAAGCCAAGCCAATATTTAATGCATCATATACATCGGCCGTTTTATCTCCATTGGCATCTCCCGGCCAAACATCAACATTTTTTATAGTATCAACACCTCCATTTGAAGTTTTGTATAAACGGCCTGGCGCACCAATTGCATAACCTAAATTTTCGTTAGAAAAATAAAGCCCAAAAATGGAATCTTCAGGAAATGAGTTAATATTCCAGGTTATTCCACCATCATCTGTTTTATAAATATGGCCATAATGAGGGCCTCCCATGAAACCATTCTTTTCATCAACAAATGAAAGTTGAGCAAATTCATATTGGGTATTTGTATAGAATATATTCCAATTTAATCCCGCATCTGTTGATTTATATAAATGACCATAAGCATCAACTAAAAATCCTTCTGTTGCATTCACAAACTGTAAGTATCTTGAGCCTCCATAAGGTCCAAAATAATAGGATGAGCCACCAAGAACGGCAGTCCAACTTGAACCACAATCATCAGTTCTATATATATAATCGTCTGTAACTAAAAAACCAATAAAATTATCAATAAAATAGAGTTGCTTTGATTCTCCCGTTACCATAGAACTTGTCCAATTTTCACCGCCATCACTTGTTTTGCAAATGTATGTTTTAGGGCCAATTGATGAATTTTTAAAAGAAACAAAGCCCGTATCTTTATTTATAAAACATACATTGGTTAAAGTATACTTATTTGCAATAAGAGACTGTGCTAAATCAACAGTATCATGAAAAGACCAAAGAACACCTCCATTTGAAGTTGAATAAATAAATCCATCATCTGTAATTGCATATCCATCATTTTTATTTATGAAGTATAGATTATATTGAGTCTTTACTGAACTTATTTGATAAGCATTCCAACTTTGTCCTGCATCAGTAGATTTATTTATATAATTTGAACTTGTTTGAACAATACAAATACTGTCTTCTACAAATGTAATATTATCACATCCATAATTTGAAGGAGTAATATTACTCCACTGTGCAAAAATTGCAGGTTGATTAAAAAGAAAGAGAAACAATATCAAACTCAAAATAAAATTATGATCCATCGATTTTATGAAACTAAAATTAAATGGTGTTTGAAATAAATTTGTTTCCGTAGTTTTCATTTTGTCTTTCTTTTTTGAATTTACTTTTTCTTGTTTTATGTTGCTGCCAATATCTGGCGCATCATGTTTACTATTTTTTTTCGTTTTCATGTTTTTAAGTTTTTTAATTTATGAATTTTTGTTGTTTTATGATCATGAATTCAAATTTCGATCAATAAAGCTTCCGAATCAAAAGCTTTTTATCTAATTTGCCGAAACTATTATCGCTATTTCTTATTTATTTATCAATATAATAAACTAAAATACAGGTAATTACAAAATAATACTTGTCGAAATAATATGACCGAAAACAAGCTCTTTTCTTTGTTAAAAACCTTAAGCGGTGAAGAATTTCATTGGTTTGAGAGGTACGTTAAATCAAGTTTCTTTAATAAAAGAAAAGATTTGGTTGTATTAGTTGAGATAATTAAAAAATATCATCCAAGTTATGATTCACGCAATCTTATAGAAGAAAGCCTATTCAAAAAAATTTATCCAAAAGAAAAGTATGACAATAAAAAATTAAGATACGTTTTATCTGATACTTCAAAATTACTGGAAGAATTTCTTATTTACACCGAATTAGAAAAAGAAAGCACTTATAAAACTACTCTCTTGCTTCGTTCATATAACAAAAGAAATCTTGATAAATATTTTTTAAGCAAACAAAAAAGCGAAGAAGAAAATTTAAAAACAATTGAATTAAAAGATGCTGATTTCTATTTTCACCAACACCTTATTAATGCAAGCATACACTCATTTAACAGCAAAATTAAAAACAGAGAAATTGATGAAAGTTTGCAAATGATGAGTGATAATTTAGATTGGTATTATTTATCAACCAAACTAAAATATTGCTGCGAAATTTTAAACAGACAAAATGTTATTGCTGTAGAATACGACATTTCAATGCTTAATGAAGTATTACTACATCTAGAAAAAAAATCATACGAGCACATCCCGGCTATTGCCATTTATTATCAAATTCTATTAACATTAACGGATGGAGAAAATGAAAAACATTTTTTTGCTCTAAAAGAAACCCTAGATCAAAATCATGGTATTTTTACTAAAGTGGAATTGCGGGATATGTATGCTTTTGCTCAAAACTATTGTATTAAAAGAATAAACCTGGGAAAATCAATTTTTTTAGCAGAGCTTTTCCACATCTATCAAGTATTACTTGAGTCAGCAATAATATTAACAGATGGAGCACTTTCTCAATGGGATTATAAGAATATTGTGGTGGTTGGCTTAAGGCTTGATCATGCAGAATGGATAGGCAATTTTATTGAGGCATACAAAAACAAATTAAATGCTGATGAAAGAGAAAATGCTTATTTATTTAACAGCGCCTATTTTGCCTTTTATAACAAACACTATTCTTCTGTATTAAAACAGCTACAACAAGTGGAGTTTACCGATTTGTATTACCAGCTCGATTCGAAAAATCTTTTAGTTAAAACTTTTTATGAAAAGAATGATCATGATGCATTATTTGCTTGTATTGCCTCATTTACCACATTTATTAAAAAGAATAAACTGATTTCGGAGTACCAACGTATGGCGTATTTAAATTTTTTAAAATTAGTTGAAGAAATATGCAACAATGATCTTTCTAAAAAAGGAAATAGAAATACTTTACAAAATAGTATTACTAGCACAAAACCTTTAGCTGATGTAACATGGTTGCTAAGAAAAATAGCAGAAAGAGATTTAATGCCTAAGAATAGCATTTAATTACAAAGGACATTTTTCATGGTAATCGATCAACTGAATGGGTGTTTTTTTAAATTCGTATCCGGCATATTTTATAGCAATTTCATCCAATACAGCATCAATTTCTTCCACTGTATTAAGTGTAACTAATTTGAGTCGAAACTCTTTAATATCCGGTAAACCTTTTAAATAATTGGCGTAATGCCTCCGCATTTCAAAGATTCCAATTACAGGACCTTTCCATTCAAATGATTTATACAAATGTTTTTTGCAAATGGCTATTCTATCTTCAATAGTAGGAGGGGGGAGTAACTCTCCTGTTTTCATAAAATGTTTTATCTCATCAAATATCCAGGGATAGCCAATAGCAGCTCGTCCAATCATGATGCCATCAACACCATAACGGTTTTTGTATTCCAATGCTTTTTGCGGACTATCAATATCTCCATTGCCAAAAATGGGGATTGTAATACGGGGATTGCTTTTAACCTTACCTATTAATTCCCAATTGGCACTTCCTTTATACATTTGCGCACGGGTACGTCCATGAATAGCAAGCGCCTTAATTCCTACATCTTGCAAACGTTCTGCTACTTCTTCTATATTGAGTGAATGATCATCCCAACCTAATCTTGTTTTTACTGTTACTGGTAATGAAGTTGATTTAACTACTGCCGAAGTTAATTTAACCATTAAATCAACATCTTTTAGCACACCGGCTCCGGCACCTCTTAAAGCAACTTTTTTTACAGGGCATCCAAAATTAATATCTAATAAATCAGGATTGGTTGCATCTACAATTTTGGCAGCCATTGCTAAGCTATCTTCATCTCCACCAAAAATTTGTATGCCTATTGGTTTTTCATAATCAAAAATATCTAACTTCTTACGGCTCTTTATAGCATCTCTGATTAAGCCTTCACTGCTGATAAATTCCGTATACATTAAATCTGCTCCTTTGTCTTTGCATACTGCTCTAAATGGAGGATCACTTACATCCTCCATAGGGGCAAGTAGTAAAGGGAATTCTGGAAGTGTAATGTTACCTATTGATGGCATGCGAATGGCTTGGTATTTTACTTCTTGTTAGATCGGCAAAATTACGCATTTATATACAAAAACGAGCTATCAATAGCTCTAACCTAAAGAATAATAAAATACGAAGAAGTGATGAAAAAGATATTTAAGAATTAATAACCCCCAATGCTTTCCCAATAAAATCAGTACCTATAAAAGGAGTATTTTTAGATTTTGATTTTATATCAGCTAAGCCGAAAGTCCATTTAAAAGAAGGATCGAATAAGGTTAAATTAGCTTTGCTTTTTTCTGCAATAGTAGGAGAGGGGATACCCAATATTTTACGTGGGTTAATAGCAATTTTTTCTATTATTTGTTCTGTACTTAATTTACTATTTAAGCTCGTATTGATGACTGCAAAAGCTGTTTCAAGCCCAATCATTCCAAATCTGGCTTGATCAAACTCTACAATTTTCGATTCTTCATCTTCCGGTGAATGATCAGAATTAATTACATCAATAGTACCATCTTTTAATCCATTTATTAATGCTTCAATATCACTTTTTGTTCTTAATGGAGGATTTACTTTGTAATTTGAATCGAAAGTTTCAATATTTGAATCATCCAACAATAAATTATAGGCATTTACTCCTGCAGTAATTTGTATGCCTTTGGCTTTAGCCGCCCTAATTAATTCAACAGATTTAGAAGTAGAAACGGCTAAAAAATGAATTTTAACACCATAATGAGCTGCTAGTTCAATATTTTTAGAAACCATTATTTCTTCTGCTAATGAAGGGCTTCCACTTAAACCTGATCGAGTGCTGTGTACACCTTCATGTACCATTCCGCTAGGCGCTAAATCTTTATCTTCAGGATGAATAATGAGTAATGTATTTATACCTTTTGCATATTGCATGGCTATTTTTATCATACCCGTATTTTTAATGGTTTTTTTACCATCAGAAAACGCAATAGCTCCGGCTTGCAGCATGTCATGCATTTCGGTTAAATCTTTTCCTTCTAAGTTTTTAGTAATGGCTCCAATTGGAAAAATACCAACAGCCCTATTTTTTGCTTTATTAATTACATATTCTACTTCTGATTTTGAATGAATAACAGGTAATGTATTAGGGCTACAAGCTATAGCTGTATAACCACCGGCAATTGCTGCTAATATTCCTGATTCAATATTTTCTTTGTGTTCAAAACCTGGGTCTCTTAAATTGGTATGCATATCACACCAGCCTATAGAAACATGTAAATTTTCTCTGGTAAAAACCGCTATATCTTTTTCTTCTTTTATTTTGTCGGCAATGGTAACAATTTGCCCATCTTTGATAAGAATATCTTTTACTTTTTGATTGAATGGAGAAGATGAATCAATAATTTTTGCTGATTTAAGTAACATATTCATTTGATAGAGGTTTTATTGGTAAAAATAAAAATTATTCCTAAAAGCGAACCTTTTTTATTTTTTTTCGTAATATACGCTTAAAGTAGTACTAAAAATCTAATTTTTGTCTTGATAATGCTAAAACCCGGAATCAAATATCTGCTGCTATTTTTATTTTTGATGGGTTTGTATTCATGTAAAAAAGATTCAAGCGATGATTCTTTTTCTAGCGATATGGGTTATGATTATTATCCTATTTCGCTTGGCTCTTGGTATGTTTATTCTCTTGACTCAACCGTTTATGACGATTATACTGATAGTGTATACACTCTTTCATATCAAATAAAAGAAATTTATGCCGATACATTTACTGATAACGAAGGCAGATTATCCTATAAAATAGAACGCTATAAACGCGATGGAGACTCTTCTTCGTGGGCAATTTCAGATGTATGGTATGTAACAAAAACAACAAATCATGTTGAAAAAATTGAAGAAGACGTTAGATACGAATTACTTATTTTTCCGGTTCAAAACAATACAGAATGGAATTTGAATTTGTATAATAATTATAATGTATACTCCAATTGGGAAAGAAAGGATGATGCTGTTGGAATTGATGTAAAGGAAACTTTGGTAAATGAAACATTTGAATTAGATAGCCTTACATCATACAACAATACGGTTACTATTTCGCATGAATACCTTACTCAAATTAGTGATGAGCAATACCAAGCTGTTTATGCTAAAAATGTTGGCATGGTATATAAACAAATGATTTATTATTATTCAAGCAACATTACTGATGATCCAATTGAGGAACGAGTAAGTTATGGTGTTAGTTTTACACAAAAATTAATTTCTTACGGTGATTAAAAAATATCATATTTATCAATGCCTTTTTATTCTTCTATTCATCAGTTTCTATTCTTGTAAAAAAGATTCAAGTGATGATGCTTCATCAACTGATATGGGTTATGATTATTATCCTGTTTCTTTAGGCTCTTGGTTTGTTTACTCTGTTGATTCTACCGTTTATGATGACAATGATCATACAGTTTACACAATATCCTATCAAACAAAAGAAATTTATGCTGATACATTTACTGATAACGAAGGAAGATTATCTTATAAAATTGAAAGATATAAACGTGAAGGAGATTCGTCTTTATGGGCTATTTCTGATATATGGTATCTTACAAAAACAGCAACTCATGTTGAAAAAATTGAAGAAGATGTGAGGTATGAATCCTTTATTTTTCCACCGCAAAATAACATGGAATGGGATTTAAATTCATATAATAATTTTAGTATTTATAGTATATTGGAAAGAAAAAAAACTTATAATGACGATTCAGATATTTCAATTGATGTAAAAGATACTTTGGTAGATAAAATGTTTGATTTAGATAGCCTAACTTCTTATAATAATACAGTTACTGTTTGGCATGAATTTCTCACTCAAATTAACGATGAGCAATACCAAGCTGTTTATGCTAAAGATATTGGTTTAGTATATAAACAAATGATTTATTTTTATTCCGATACAGTTTATAATGTTCCTATAGCCGAAAGGGTAACTTACGGGGTGCGATGCACACAAAAATTAATTTCTTACGGAGATTAAAATAGCACCCAATTATTTGTATCTTAGTCGCCCCAATCTTTTATCATGCGATTTTTATCCAGTTTGTTTTGCATAATTACATTATGGAGTGCTTTAAGCCTTCATGCGCAAACATTTTCTAAATATTGGATAGAATTTACTGATAAAAATAATTCTTCATATAGTATTAGCAATCCTTCGGCTTTTCTTTCACAAAGAGCAATTGATAGAAGAATAAAACAAAATATTGCTATTCAGGAAAATGATTTACCAGTAAACTCATGGTATATTGATAGTATTACCAATAAAGGCGCAAAAGTATTGAACCGCTCTAAATGGTTTAATGCGGTTACTATTTACACTACAGATACTGCTATTTTAAGTAAAATAAAAAATTTGTCGTTTGTAAAAGGCGCTAGTCCGGTTGCCATGTTTAAAACTTCTTATGATAAAAATGAGTACAATAAATTTACCAAAGAAACTTTTCAATTGCTTGAAAACAATGAAACAGCATCTACAAATGGATCTACTTATAATTATGGTTCAGCATCTAATCAAATTACCATGATTAGTGGAGATATACTTCATAGCCTGGGATATGATGGTAAAGGAATGGTAATAGCAGTACTTGATGCCGGTTTTAAGAATGCAGATAAATTAATTGTGTTTGATAGTTTACGTGCCAATAATCAAATTCTAGGAACATGGGATTTTGTTGAGGGCAATGATAGTGTTTATGATGATGATAATCATGGTATGGAAGTTCTTTCTACCATGGGTGGCAATTTACCCGGACAAATTGTAGGCACTGCACCCAAAGCAAGTTTTTGGTTACTGCGTTCAGAAGATGCCGCTACTGAAAATCCTATTGAAGAAGACAATTGGGCTGCTGCTGCTGAATTTGCAGATAGTGTGGGTGCGGATGTTATTAATTCTTCATTAGGTTATTCTGAATTTGATAATTCATCTTTAAATCTTACTTATGCCAATATGGATGGCAATACTTCAACCATTACAAAAGCTGCAGATATATTGGCTAGTAAAGGTGTTCTTGTTGTTTCTAGTGCAGGAAATGAAGGCAATAGTTCATGGAAATATATTACAGCACCAGCTGATGGAGATAGTGTGTTAACACTCGGAGCTGTTGATGCAAACAAAAACTATGCGAGTTTTAGTTCTATTGGCCCTACTTATGATGGAAGAATTAAGCCCAATGTAGCTACTCAAGGATATAATGCAACTATCGCTTCTCCAAGCGGAGGTATTCAAAATGGAAGTGGAACATCTTTTTCTTCTCCCATTATGGCTGGTGCTGCAACCTGTTTATGGCAGGCTCATCCTGATTTAAGCAACATGGAAATTAAATTGGCTATTGAACAAAGTGCCAGTCAATACAACAATCCTGACTATTATATTGGTTATGGTATTCCAAATCTGGCAATGGCTGATATTGTACTTACAGGAGTAAGTATAACAGATTATGATCAAGACGAATTATTAAAAGTATTTCCTGTTCCATTTAAAGATAAATTGAATATTTGGTTTTATTCTACGTCAAATCAAGATGTAAATATTGAGATAACAAATGAAATTGGAAAAAGAGTTTATACCGGACAAGAAACCGTTTACAAAGATTCATACAATCCCATGCTCATTCCTGATTTGAAAAATCTGGCAAATGGAATTTATTTTTTTAAGCTGCGAACTGAAAAGAAATCGTTTATCAAAAAAGTACTTAAGCAATGAGTATTACAAATAAAATAAAGCATACTATTGGCGATTATATTTTTAATAAAAAAATGCTTTCAGTGAAACGAAATGTAAAAGCAATTAATATTAAAAATGCAGAGCGTATAGGAATTTTATATGATGCTACAAATGAAAACACTTGTAATACTGTAAAAAATTGGGTGAGAATTTTTAAAGAAAATAAAAAGAAAATAAAGGGATTGGGATTTATTAATGCTAAAACATTTCAAGCACATCATTTAGCAAAATTAGATTTTGATTTTTTTTCTTCGGCTGATTTAAATTGGTACAATCATTCAAAAAATCCTGTTGTTAATAATTTTATCAATGAAAAATTTGATATTTTGATTGATCTAAATTTTGAAAATAACAAACCGGCATATTATATTGCGGGACTTTCTCAAGCATCCTTTAAAGTAGGAAAATTATCTCCTCAAAATAAATTGATACATGATCTATTTATTGATATCAATCAAAACGATAGTATGGATAATTTTATGTTGCAGGCTCAACATTATTTACAATTAATAAATTCACATGAGTAGAAAAATACAATTCAAAGGAACAGGCGTAGCGCTTGTTACTCCTTTTCACAAAGATGGAAGCATCGATTTTAAAAGTCTTAAAAAAGTAGTGGATCATGTTATTGTTGGAGGCGTTGATTATGTGGTGGTGTTAGGAACAACCGGAGAAACGGTAACCTTAAACAAAGATGAAAAACATGCAGTAGTTGACTATGTAATTGAAATGGCCGATAATCGGGTACCGGTAGTATTAGGTATTGGCGGTTGCAGTACCCAAGATATTGTAAATACAATAAAAGACACTGATTTCGAAAATATAGATGCTGTTTTATCTGTTTCTCCTTATTATAATAAGCCCAGCCAAAGAGGCATTTATTTGCATTATAAAACCATTGCTAATATTTCTCCTGTTCCTGTTATTGTTTATAATGTACCAGGACGTACAGCGTCCAATATTACTGCTGAAACTACCCTGAAATTGGCCGAAGAACTCGAAAATATTATAGCAGTAAAAGAAGCTTCCGGAAATTTATTTCAATGCATGGAAATCTTAAAACACAAACCAAAAGATTTTTTAATGATTTCAGGTGATGATATGCTTACCTATCCATTATTAGCTTTAGGTGCAGAGGGAGTAATTTCTGTTGCTGCCAATGCTTTTCCAAAAGAATTTTCTGATATGGTTCAAAATGCTTTTAAAGGCAATTGGAATAAAGCCCGTGAATTGCACTTTAAATTATTAGAAATAATGGATCTTTTAATTGCAGAAGGCAATCCTGCGGGAATAAAAGCATCTCTTGAAATAGTAAAAATAGCAACTGATAACTTGCGTTTGCCATTAACAAGCGTAAGCAAGCCTACGTATAATAAGATTGCCGGAGTAATTGCTGAGATGAAGTAAAAAATTGTATGTAGAAAAAAGAGGGACTTTTATTTAAACTTGTTCTTTAAAGCTGCCAATTGGTCCGTTAAACTTAGCGAAGAGGTTGCTTCTTTTACATCTGATTTTATACTTGCCTGAATGGCTTCTTTCATAGAAAGAGCTATTCGTTTACGTTGTATATCTATTTCGGTAACCCTTACCATTACTTGTTGTTGAACTTTTACAATTTTGTTTGGGTCACTCACAAAAGTATTTGATAATTGACTTATATGCACCAAACCATCTTGGTGAACACCAATATCTACAAAAGCGCCAAAATTAGTTACGTTGGTAACAATGCCAGGTAAAAGCATTCCTACTTGCAAATCTTTAATATCATGTACACTATTATCAAATTGAAAAACTTCAAATGATTTACGAGGGTCTCGCCCCGGCTTATCCAATTCACATAAAATATCTGTTAAGGTTGGTAAACCCACTTTTTCTGTAACATATTTTTGCAAATTAATTTTTTTACGCAATTCTTTATCAGCCATTAATTGTTCAATACTACAATTTAAATCAGTGGCTATTTTTTCTGCAATTTCATAACTTTCAGGGTGAACAGCACTTTTATCCAATGGATGTTTAGAGTTGGCAACACGTAAAAATCCGGCTGCTTGTTCAAATGCTTTTTCACCCATGCGAGCTACTTTTTTTAAATCTTTACGAGATTTAAATGCTCCATTTTCGTTGCGATATTTAATAATATTACTTGCTAATTGAGGCCCCAAACCAGATACATAAGAGAGTAATTGTTTGCTTGCAGTGTTGAGTTCAACTCCAACTTTATTTACACAGCTTACAACAACTTCGTCTAATTTTTTCTTTAATAAATTTTGATCTACATCGTGTTGGTATTGTCCTACACCAATTGATTTGGCATCAATTTTTACCAATTCAGCCAAGGGATCAGCAAGCCTACGGCCAATAGAAACAGCCCCACGAACGGTAATATCCTTATCGGCAAATTCTTCTCTGGCTGCTTCTGAAGCAGAATAAATAGAAGCCCCACTTTCATTTACCATAATCACATTCATTTCTTTGGGCAGTTCTTTAATGCTTCTGATAAAATTTTCTGTTTCTCTACCTGCAGTTCCGTTACCAATGGCAATTGCTTCTATAGCATGTTTGGCGCAAAGTGCTATAATTGTTTGTTTCGCTTGTATAATTTTATTTTGTTCGTGTGGATAAATTACGGTATCCTCTAATAATGCGCCTTGTTTATCTAGAGCTACCACCTTACAACCTGTTCTTAAACCTGGATCTATTGCTAAAATGGCTTTTTGCCCTAAGGGAGAAGCTAATAATAATTCTCGCAGATTATCAGCAAAAACCTGTATGGCTTTTTCGTCAGCCAATTCTTTTGCAAGCACCCTAATTTCACTTTCAATACTGGCTTGCATCATTCTAGCATAGGCATCTTCGATAGCTAATTTTATTTGAGTAGAAGAAGCATTATTTGAAATTATAAATTGCGTACAAAGAATTTCTAAGGCATCTTCTTCGAGAGGTTTTATTTTTACATTCAATACATCTTCTGTTTCTCCTCTAAATATGGCTAATAAGCGATGCGAAGGACAATTCATTATGTTTTCTTCCCAATCAAAATAATCTCTAAATTTTTCACCAGCTTGTTCTTTACCTTTTTGCACTTTACTTTTTATAGTAGCTTTTCGTTTAAAAAGACTTCTAATTTTTTCTCTTGCCAAGGCATTTTCATTTACCCATTCTGCAATAATGTCTCTTGCTCCTGCAAGAGCTTCTTCAAAATTATTAACTCCTTTTTCGGTTGAAATATAAATGAGCGCTTCCTTTTTTATATCAATTTGGGTTTGTTTAAAAAGTAATAGAGCTAATGGCTCTAATCCTTTTTCGCGTGCAAGGGTAGCTCGAGTTCTCCTTTTGGGTTTAAAGGGTAAATAAATATCTTCAAGAGCTGCTATCGTTTCAGCATTTGAAATTTTAAACTTTAGGTCTTCCGTTAATTTATTTTGACTTTCTATCGATTCAATAATTGCCTCTCGTCTTTTCTGTAATATTCGTAAACGCTCAATTTCATTACGTACATTGCTCACCTGCACTTCATCTAAACTCCCTGTTATTTCTTTACGGTATCTTGCAATAAAAGGAATTGTTGCACCTTCATCTAACAATTTCACAGTGGCGGATACTTGTTTTTCTGCAATGTTTAATTGTGTTGCAATTTTTTTATAAAAATGTATCTCTATCATGTTTATATTTTAGAATTGTAAAGATAAATAATCCAGCAGCTAGAAAAAACGATAGAAAAAGATAGGCAAACAAATTTCATTTAATAACGAGAGCTTGTTTAAATTCTACATTTTAGAAATTGAGGCTACCATATTCTGCGACTATGCTAAGTGCGACAAGCAAACATTGTCAGTCTTAGTGTAGTCGAAGACTCAGAAAAGGAGGATAAAAATAATTTTATAATACGTATTATTTCTGTCTAAAAAATAAAGATATAGGAACTCCCGTAAAATTGAAATGCGCTCTAAACTTATTTTCTAAATAACGCTTATAGGGGTCTTTTATATATTGCGGATTGCTACAAAAGAAAGCAAAAGCAGGTGTTCTTGTAGGTAGTTGAGTAGCATATTTTATCTTGATATCTTTTCCTTTTGTAGATGGGGGAGGGTAGGCCTCAATTACAGGTTGTATAAAATCATTAAGTGCAGAGGTAGTTATTTTTTGGTTTCTTAGTTTAAATACTTCTAAAGCCGTTTCCATTGCTTTAAAAATACGTTGCTTGGTTAGGGCAGAAACAAATAAAATGGGTACATCTGTAAAAGGAGCAATTTTAGCCCTTATAAATTCTTCATATTCTTTGGTGCTATTGGTAGTTTTTTCAACCAAATCCCATTTGTTTACAAGAATTACAATTCCTTTTTTATTTTTTTCAGCTAAGAAAAATAAATTCACATCTTGCGCATCAAAACCCTCTTTTCCATCAATAACCAACAAACATACATCACAACTTTCAATTGATCGGATGGAACGCATAACAGAATAAAATTCCAGATCTTCTTTTACCTTACCTTTTTTACGTATTCCGGCAGTATCAACCAAAAAAAATTCGAATCCAAAATGTTTGTATCGTGTATAAATAGAATCGCGCGTAGTACCCGGAATATCTGTAACAATTTGGCGCTCTTGCCCAATTAATGAGTTTAAGAGAGAAGATTTACCAACATTGGGTCTACCAATAATAGAAAATTTAGGTATGGTTTCATCTTCTATTTTGTCGTCTTTATCTAAAAACTTTACAACTTCATCAAGCAAATCTCCGGTTCCACTGCCTGATGCAGAAGAAATGCAGTAAATTTCACCCAATCCTAAACTATAAAACTCACTTGCTTCAGGAATTCTTTCATTGTTATCAACCTTATTTACTACAACCAATACATTTTTTTTTGATCTACGAAGTAACTGTGCTATATCTTTATCTGTTTCCGTTATACCGTTGTAAACATCAACCATAAAAAGAATTACACTGGCTTCATCTATTGCTAATTGAGCTTGTTTACGAATTTCTTCCTCAAAAATATCTTCAGAACCTACTACATAACCACCCGTATCAATAATTGAAATTTCATAACCATTCCAATCACATTTTCCATAATGACGATCACGTGTAACACCTGCAGTTTCTTCCACAATAGCATCTCTTGATTCAACCAAGCGGTTAAAAAGAGTTGATTTTCCTACATTGGGCCGGCCAACAATTGCTGCAATATTTGCCATAAAGGGAGTTTACAGTTTAAACGTTCAAAGTTGAATGTTCAAGAAATTAATTAGATAGTAATAAAAATATTGCGCAAAGGTACAAAAAGATGTGCAATGAAGAAGGATAAGAATTCCTAAAGAGTTTCGTTTTTATTTCCTCTCTTTTAGTAGATTCTTTGATATTGTCGATCTAAGGTTGTAAATTTGCAGACTTTCTATAAAAAATTGATCTCGTAGCTCAGCTGGATAGAGCAACTGCCTTCTAAGCAGTAGGTCATTGGTTCGAATCCAATCGGGATCACCTAGAATGCTATAAAAGCCCTGTAAATCAGGGCTTTTTTGTTGAAAAAAAATTTTGAGGTAAACATTTTGAAATTTCATTCTATTACGCTTGCTTAAAATAAAGGTTGGATTTAAAGTAATAGATATTGTTGATGGGTATCCCTATTGTGAAATAGAATATCAAAGCAAAAGAGCCTATATTTGGGAAGAGAAAATTATTTAAAGAATATATTTCTCTGTGCCTTCGTGTCTCTGTAGTAAAAGAATTAAACTATGACAAACAAATATTTACAACGCGGTGTTTCTTCTCAAAAAGAAGATGTGCATAATGCAATAAGTAAAATTGATAAGGGGCTTTTTCCAAAAGCCTTTTGTAAGGTTGTTCCCGATCTTTTAACAGGAGATCCCAATTACTGTACGGTAATGCATGCCGATGGAGCAGGAACCAAATCCTCACTTGCTTATGTATATTGGAAAGAAACCGGAGATCTATCAGTATGGAAAGGCATTGCACAAGATGCCATTGTGATGAATATTGATGATTTACTTTGTGTAGGCATAACGGATAACATCCTTCTTTCATCAACCATCGGAAGAAATAAAAATTTAATTCCCGGTGCAGTAATTGCTGAAATAATAAATGGCACAGAAGAATTTTTAGAAAAATTACGCTCTTTAGGAATTGGTATTTATTCAACCGGTGGCGAAACGGCTGATGTTGGTGATTTGGTAAAAACCATTATTGTTGATTCAACTGTTGTGGCAAGAACAAAAAGATCGGAAGTTATATCAAACGATACTATCCAAGAAGGTGATGTAATTGTAGGATTGGCTTCTTACGGAAAGGCATCTTATGAAGATGAATACAATGGAGGCATGGGAAGCAATGGCTTAACCTCTGCCCGCCATGACGTATTTTCAAAATACATTGCAGAAAAATATCCTGAATCTTTTGATACCACACTTCCTAAAGAAGTGGTTTATTCAGGAAACAAAAATCTAACAGAAAAAACTTCCACGCCACTTGATGCAGGTAAACTGGTACTCTCACCTACTCGAACCTATGCACCTGTGATGAAAAAAATAATAGAGAAACATCGTAAGAATATTCATGGTATTGTTCATTGCTCTGGTGGTGGGCAAACCAAAGTGCTTCATTTTATTGATCAACTGCATGTAATAAAAGATAATTTATTCCCAAGCCCTCCTCTATTTCAATTGATTCAAGAACAATCTAAAACGGATTGGAAAGAAATGTACCAAGTTTTTAACATGGGACATCGAATGGAAATTTATCTTCCCACTCAGTACGCAGAAGAAATTATTCAAATTGCAAATGAATTTGATATCGAAGCAAAAATTATTGGACGATGTGAAGAATCTGATTCAAAAAAATTAAGCATCAGATCTGAATATGGAACTTTCAATTATTAGATATTTAAAGTAGTAATATGCAATTCTTTTAAAATGCCAAAATAGTTTTCTTAATAATATCAACACAATCTAGCAATTGATCTTCCGTCATTACAAGTGGTGGTGCAAAACGAATAATATCTCCATGAGTAGGTTTTGCCAGTAAACCATTATCTCTTAAGGCCAAACAAACATCCCAAGCGGTTTTATTATTTTTAGGTTTTATCACAATAGCATTTAACAAGCCTTTTCCTCTTACCACAGAAATAATATCAGTTTGTGCTTGTAATTTTTTTAGTTCTGTTCTCAAAATATTTCCAAGATGATAAGCATTTCTTTCCAAATGTTCTTCTTTTAAAATTTCAAGCGCAGCAATAGCTACTTTAGCAGCTATTGGATTGCCTCCATAGGTAGAACCGTGTTCGCCCGGCTTTATGCAAAGCATCACTTCATCATTAGTAAGAACAGCTGAAACCGGATAAATACCTCCTGATAATGCTTTTCCCAAAATTAACATGTCGGGTTTTACATCTTCATAATCACATGCCAACATACGGCCGGTACGAGCCAATCCTGTTTGAACTTCATCTGCAATAAAAAGCACATTGTGTTTTTTACACAAATCATAACATTTTTTTAAATAACCTTCATCAGGCACTTTTACACCGGCTTCACCTTGTATGGGTTCAACCAAAAATCCGGCAACAGTAGTATCTTGTAAAGCTTGTTCTAATGCATTTACATCATTATATGGGATAGTAACAAAACCGGGAGTATACGGACCAAAATTTTTATTTGAATCAGGATCTGTACTAAATGAAACTATTGTAGTAGTGCGCCCATGAAAATTTCCTTCACACACTACTATTTTTGCTTGATTAGAAGCTACTCCTTTTTTATCATAAGCCCATCTTCTGCACAATTTAAGTGCAGTTTCTACAGCTTCTGCACCTGTATTCATAGGAAGTACTTTATCGTAACCAAAATAATGGGTAATGTATTTTTCATATACTCCTAATTGATCATTATAAAATGCTCTTGAAGTAAGCGCTAAGGTTTGCGCCTGATCTACCATTGCCTTTATTAATTTAGGATGACAATGCCCTTGGTTAAGGGCTGAGTATGCAGATAAAAAGTCATAATACCGTTTTCCATCAACATCCCAAACATAAACTCCTTCTCCCCTAGTTAAAACTACCGGTAAAGGATGGTAATTATGTGCTCCATATTTATCTTCCAATTGCATGGCTTGTGCCGATGTGATTTCGTTTTTCATAGTAGCTTGCATAACAAATAATTTTATGGCGCAAAGATACCCAAATTTATGGGTACAAAAAAGCCTCGTTAAAATAATCCGATACTATTTGATTTAAAAAGGAGCTTAAATATTTTCAAAAAACACTTGATTGAATAGGTTTAATGTATCATTGTATTTACATAAATAAACATCTATATATCAAACAATAATATGAATTACAATTACACCTTAATAAATTATGGGCGAGTAATATTTATAAATTTTATGGTTTCAAGTTAAGCTACCTTGTTGTTACTTTGATTAAAATAAATTTTAATTCAAATTATATACTTATTGAAACACACATTTTTATTTTTAGCTGGGCTCGCATTAAATGCATTTGAAGCCGATGCACAAACTATTGTAACAGATATTGATGGCAATACTTACAATACTGTTACAATTGGAACACAAGTATGGATGGTTGAGAATTTGAAAACTACTCATTATCGTAATGGCGATGCCATACCCAATATTACTGATACGGTAAAGTGGAGCGACACTTTAGTAGGGGCTTATTGTAATTTCTTTAACATTCCTTCTTATGCTGATACTTATGGAAGATTATACAATTGGTATGCTGTAGATGATTCCCGTGGTTTGGCTCCTACAGGGTGGCATATACCTACCGAAGCTGAATTGAAGATACTGACAGATTATTTAGGTGGAGAAAGTGTTGCGGGAGGCAAATTAAAAGAAACTGGTATAACACATTGGGATAGTCCAAATAAAGGAGCAACTAACCAATTTGGTTTTACAGCCCTCCCTGGTGGCCAACGCGATTCAAATGGTTATTTCTTTTTCGATGAAGTTGGATATTTTGGGATATGGTGGAGTTCTACCGTAGTTGATCAATATACTGCCAGAAACCTGACTATGAATTATAGTGAAGAATCGGCTATAATAGGCGCTGACATGAAGGGAGATGGCTGGTCTGTACGTTGTATTAGTGATGTTGCTGCAAAAATAAATGAGATTAATCAAAATGATAATATTCAAATTTATCCCAATCCAATTTATGATAGACTTTTTATAAATAATGCTAGAATAGAAAACGGAAAAATAATAGTTTATGATATGTTAGGAAAATCTGTGTTTGCAAATAATTTAAATACAGGAATGAATGAAATCAATGTGAGTATGCTTTTCAAAGGTGTTTATCTGATTCAGATAATTGGTACTAATTCTATAGTAGAGAGAAAACTCATTAAAGAATAAATGTGACTTAATAAATATCCTTGTTACTAACATTATAATTAAAAGCCAAGAACAATTCTTCCTGTTCTTGGCTTTTTTATTGCCTATTTGGCATCATTCCTCAGTGTAAAATGCCTTTTCAGCATGATTAAGATCAATCTTGCTGACAATATATCTCATTTCATATCTTGGTAACACAATTGATATTTGAGGTTAAGATTTTATATATAGATTTTCTAACAACCATTAACTAACAACGAACAACTAAACATATGAACTTAAATAATTTCACCATTAAATCGCAAGAAGCCATACAGCAAGCGCAACAAATTGCTATGGAGCAAGGCCATCAAGCCATTGAGAGCGGACATATACTTAAAGGCATTTTAAATGCTGATGTAAATGTTACACCCTTTTTGCTTAAAAAATTAAGTGTAAATACAAAAATATTTGAGCAAGCTTTAGATAAAATAATTCAATCTTATCCAAAAGTTTCTGGTGGAGAGCCATTCTTATCTCAAGCAGCAAATAAAGCTTTGCAAAAGGCGAATGTTTATTTAAAAGAATTTCAAGATGAATTTGTTTCAATAGAACATGTTTTATTAGGATTATTGGCTGCTGACGATACTGTGTCTCGCATGATGAAAGATAGCGGCATAAACGAAAAAGAATTAAAAGCTGCTATTAAAGAAATGCGTAAAGGAGCAAAAGTTACTTCCGCAAGTCAAGAAGAAACCTATAATGCATTAAATAAATATGCTAAAAATTTAAATGAACTGGCGCGTAATGGTAAACTCGATCCTGTTATTGGTCGAGAAGAAGAAATAAGACGCGTAGTACAAATTCTTTCTCGTAGAACAAAAAATAATCCCATTTTAATTGGAGAACCGGGCGTTGGTAAAACTGCAATTGCAGAGGGTTTGGCGCATAGAATTATCAATGGCGATGTTCCTGAAAATTTAAAAACAAAACAAATTTTTTCATTGGATATGGGGGCTCTCATTGCCGGAGCCAAGTACAAGGGAGAATTTGAAGAACGATTAAAAGCTGTAGTAAAAGAAGTGATTGGAGCTGAAGGAGAAATTGTTCTTTTCATTGATGAAATTCATACGCTTGTAGGTGCAGGTGGGGGAGAAGGCGCAATGGATGCTGCCAATATTTTAAAACCGGCATTGGCGCGTGGAGAATTAAAAGCCATTGGAGCCACTACGCTTAATGAATACCAAAAATATTTTGAAAAAGACAAAGCACTCGAAAGGCGTTTTCAAAAAGTATTGGTTGATGAACCCAGTGCCGAAGATGCAATTTCTATTTTACGTGGTATAAAAGAAAAATATGAAAACCACCATAAGGTTCAAATTTTAGATGAAGCCATTATTGCTGCTGTAGAATTATCTCAACGGTACATAACAGACCGTTATTTACCGGATAAAGCCATTGATTTAATTGATGAAGCTGCTTCAAAATTAAAATTAGAAATCAATTCCAAACCACAAGAATTAGATGTTGTAGAACGAAGAATCATGCATCTTGAAGTAGAACGTGAGGCTATTAAAAGAGAAAATAATCAAACTCGATTAAAACAACTAAGTGAAGAAATTGCCAATTTAAATGATGAAAAAAATCAGTTACAAACAAGATGGAAATCTGAAAAAGATGTAATTGATCATATTCAACAAGTAAAACAAAATATTGAACAATATAAATTTGAAGCTGAACAAGCTGAACGCAATGGCGATTTTGGAAAAGTTGCTGAACTCCGTTATGGAAAAACCAAAGAGGCTGAAAAACAATTAGAAGATTTAAAAAAGAAACTAACTGAAACGCAAGCTGATTCTTCTATGATTAAAGAAGTAGTGGATTCAGAAGAAATTGCTGAAGTAGTTGCTCGTTGGACGGGTATACCTGTTACGCGCATGCTACAAAGTGAGCGTGAAAAATTATTAAGTCTTGAACAAGAATTGCATAAACGTGTGGTTGGACAAGAAGATGCCATCATGGCTGTTTCAGATGCCATTCGTAGAAGCCGTGCTGGTTTGCAAGATGCAAAACGACCAATAGGATCATTTATTTTTTTGGGAACAACCGGTGTTGGAAAAACAGAATTAGCAAAAGCCCTTGCTGATTTCTTGTTCAATGATGAAAACATGATTACTCGTATTGATATGTCGGAATACCAAGAACGCCATTCGGTATCTCGCCTTATTGGTGCACCTCCGGGATATGTAGGTTATGATGAAGGTGGACAACTAACCGAATCGGTTCGCAGAAAACCTTATTCAGTTGTATTGCTTGATGAAATTGAAAAAGCACATCCTGATGTATTCAATATTTTATTGCAAGTGTTGGATGATGGTAGATTAACGGATAATAAAGGTCGAGTTGCTAATTTTAAGAATACAATCATTATTATGACTTCTAATATTGGCTCTCCTATTATTCAACAAAATTTTGAGGAGCTAACAGAAAAAAACAGAGACAAAGTAATTGCTAAAACCAAAGTTGAAGTTTTTGATTTGTTAAAGAAAGCCATCAGACCCGAATTTTTAAATCGTATTGACGAAATTGTAATGTTTAATCCGCTTTCGCGAGAAGATGCCAAAGAAATTGTGAAGCTGCAATTTAATTCCGTATTTAAAATGTTGGAACAGCAAGGCGTTCATATTGCCATGACGGATGAAGCTGCTGACTGGATGGCTCAATTGGGATTTGACCCTCAATTTGGTGCAAGGCCAATTAAGAGAGTAATTCAAAGAAAAATCTTAAATGAATTATCGAAACAAATTCTAGCAAACAAAATAAATAAAGACTCCGATATTTTGGTTGATCTAGAAAATAAAGAATTTGTATTTAGAAATGTGGCGAAATTGGTGAAGCAGAATTAGATTTAGAAGTCGGGAGACGGGAGTTGGAAGAGTTTTTACTTCCGTCTTCTGTCTTCTGAGTCCCGACTTTGGTCTTCACAAAAAACTTTTCAACAAACGATAAACTTGCGTTCCACGTTTCACGGCAAAATTGTATTTTTGTTTTATCCAAAAAATGCAATTGAACTATGAAGATAAAATACTACGGTCATTCTTGTTTTTTAATTCATGTTGGCGGTAAGAAATTAATTTTCGATCCTTTTATTTCTCCCAATCCGCAGGCATCTGCTATAAATATTAATTTGATAGAAGCTGATTATATTCTTATTTCGCATGCACATCAAGATCATATGCAAGATGCTGCTCAAATTGCAAAAAGAACAGGGGCTACTATAATTTCTAATTGGGAAATAACACAATGGTTTGCACAAAAAGAACAAGTTCCTGCAGTTCATCCCATGAATACCGGTGGGCAATGGAAATTTGATTTTGGAACTGTTTTATTAACACCCGCATTACATTCAAGTTCATTTCCAGATGGTTCTTATGGCGGTAATCCCAATGGATTCTTTATAGAAAGTAACGAGGGTAATTTTTATTATTCAGGAGATACAGCTCTCATGCAAGACATGAAATTATTAGGAGAATATAAAAAAATTGATTTTGCTTTTTTACCCATTGGCGACAATTTTACCATGGGTATTTCTGATGCTCTTATTGCAGCTAATTTTATTAAATGTGATAAAATTATTGGAATGCATTTTGACACATTTCCATTTATAGTAATTAATAAACAAGCTGCCAAAGTAAAATTTTCAAATGCAGGAAAAGAACTCTTTTTAATGGACATTAATACTGAATTATCTAGTCTTGATATTATTAATGCAAAGGTGAGTGTAGGTTGAAAGCTTTCTAAAAATTATCCTTGAGGTCTCCCTCTCTTGAGAGGGATTAAGGGAGAGGAAACAAAATAATACAATTTTTAGAAAGCTATAATCAAAATACTAACAACAAAAAACCAACAACGAACAACTAACATACGATGGGAAAAATAATAGCAATAGCAAATCAAAAAGGAGGCGTTGGAAAAACAACTACAGCCATTAATTTAGCAGCAAGTCTTGGTGTTTTAGAATACAAATGTTTATTAATTGATGCAGATCCGCAAGCCAATTCAACATCTGGTGTAGGATTTGATCCTCGTAACATTAAAACCAGTATTTACGAATGTATCGTGAATGAAGTAGAACCTCAACACATTATTCTCAATACTACTACTCCAAATTTAGATTTATTACCTGCTCATATTGATTTGGTTGGAGCAGAAATAGAATTGATTAATCTACAAAGTAGAGAATACATGATGAAAGAAGTAATTGAAAAAATAAAACATCTTTATGATTTCATCATTATTGATTGCTCTCCATCATTAGGCTTAATTACAGTTAATGCATTAACAGCAGCTAATTCAGTAATTGTTCCTGTTCAATCAGAATATTTTGCTTTAGAGGGATTAGGAAAATTATTGAACACCATAAAAATTGTTCAAACTCGATTAAATCCTGATTTAGAAATAGAAGGTATTTTACTTACCATGTTCGATGTTCGTTTGCGTTTGGCGGCACAAGTAGTTGAAGAAGTAAAAACACATTTTCAACAATTGGTTTTTGATACCATTATTCATCGCAATACAAGGTTAAGTGAAGCACCAAGCTTTGGACAATCGGTAATTATGCACGATGCTTCATCAAAAGGAGCCATCAATTATTTGAATTTAGCGAGAGAAGTTTTACAAAAAAATAAAATGACGAAAATTGCTGAAGAAGATAAAATAATAAATGTTAATGTAGAAAATATTTAGTTACTAGTTATTAGTTGTTCGTGTATACAACTAATAACTAATAACTAGTAACTAACAACGAAAAACTAAATTTATATGGAAAAGAAAAGAGCATTAGGCAAAGGATTAGGAGCTTTATTAGCCGAACCCGAAAACATTATTCCCAATCATCTTACACAAACCAAAAAAGTTGATGTAGCAGGTATTGCACCCAATATTGCTTTGTCACAAATTGAAACCAATCCTTTTCAACCCAGAACCGAATTTGATGAAGTAAGATTGGCCGAGCTTGCTGAATCCATCTTGCGTTATGGGGTTATACAGCCCATTACGGTTCGTAAAGTGGCACCTGAAAAATACCAATTGATTTCTGGTGAAAGACGTTTTAGAGCTTCTAAAATTGCCGGATTAACTGAAATACCCGCTTATATTCGTATTGCTGACGACCAAGCCATGCTTGAATTAGCATTGATTGAAAACATACAGCGTGAAGATTTAGATGCTATTGAAATTGCCCTTAGTTACCAAAGATTAATTGAAGAGTGTAGCTTAACACAAGAAGAATTAAGCGGACGTGTAAGTAAAGAAAGGTCTACCATTACAAATTATTTACGCTTGTTAAAACTTCCTGCTGAATTACAACTAGCAATAAGAAAAAATTTAGTAAGCATGGGCCATGCACGTGCACTTATTAATGTAACGGACCATCAAAAACAATTACAAATATTAAATGATATTTTAGATTATGATCTTTCTGTACGAGATGTAGAAGAAATTGTGCGCAGTTTAAACAATTATGTTTCTAAGCCTAAAAAAAATAAAGAAAAAACTAAAACTGCACCTCTATCAAACAAATTTCAAGATTCATTAAAAAATTTATCTCAAACACTTAACACTAAAATAGAGCTCAAGCAAACTGCTGCCAACAAAGGAAAAATTGAAATACCTTTTTCATCAGAACAAGAATTAGAAATTATTTTGGGAAGATTGGAGCAGTATTTGATGGTTAAGAATTAGTCAATCAAAATCCTCAAAAGTATCCTTAATAATGTTCTGCTGTGTTTGCAACTCCTTCAAGAATTAATTTTAGTGCCGTTATTATTTTTAAATTTGCTTCTGCCATTGAGTTAGTTTTTTTGTCATAAAAACAAAAAAACTGATTTGTTAAGTCATAACTCAATGGTTTTTAAATTTTTATTCCTTAACTAAATGCTCATTGGCTGAACGTAGTCGAAGCATCACAAAAAATTATTGGTTTATTCATCTATTAACAAATCATTTGTATTTTTTTACAAAGTATTTATACTAATTTTTGCTAAAATAAATTAATTTTAAGCAAAACTATCAATTAACAATGGCAGATACTTCTAATACCCTTTCTGAATACAATACTGTAATTAAGAAATGTAAAGATATTTTTATCAAAAAAATGAAAGATTATGGTAGTGCATGGCGTGTATTACGTACAAGTTCATTAACCGATCAGATTTTTATCAAAGCCCAACGTATACGAACAATTGAAGAAAAAGGAACTCAAAAAATAAGTGAAGATATTAGTTCAGAGTTTATTGGAATCATTAATTATTCCGTTATTGCGCTTATTCAACTTGAGCTGGGTTATGAAACCAAGTTGGAACTTGAGGCTGAAGAGGCATCTCGATTGTTTGATAAATATGTTACCAAAACCCGTAGTTTGATGGAGGCCAAAAACCATGATTATGGAGAAGCCTGGAGAAATATGCGTACCAGTTCTTTTACAGATCTTATTTTAATGAAGCTTTTGCGTATAAAACAGATTGAAGATAATAAAGGAGAAACCCTAATTTCAGAAGGTATTGACGCAAATTATATGGATATGGTTAATTATTCAGTATTTGCATTGATTATGATGAGTCAACTAGAAAATGTAAAATGAAGCATTTTTTTACACTGTGTAAAATTTTAACAGCCTTTTTATTCCTATTCTCCGGAATTGTAAAGGCAAACGACCCCTTAGGATTTTCATATAAACTTGATGAGTATTGGGAAGTTTTTGGTATGCTTTGGATGCAGCCCTATTCACTTTATATTTCTATTGTAGTTTGTTCTATTGAAGTAGCTCTGGGCCTTATTACTTTGTTAGGGCTTAGAATGAGGCAAACCTCATGGCTTTTGTTATTAATGATGTTGTTCTTTTTGTTTTTAAAAATTTCAACCGTTTGCAACAATTATTTTATCGACCATCCTGAGGCCTCTTTTTCGGTTTTCTTTACCAAACTATTTTCACTTAAAGTTGAAAACTTGAGCTACATGAAAGATTGTGGTTGTTTTGGAGATGCTATTAAATTTGAACCTTGGCAGTCTTTATTAATTGACATAGTCTCTCTTTTTCCTATTTTAGTTTTATTTGCCAATAGATATGAAATTGAAAGAACCTCATCTCTGGTAGGAATAAAAGGAGATGTAGCAGGAGGCGCAAGCATATTGGCTTCTTTTGCTTTTACACTCTATTGTTTTTGGCATTTACCCATTGTTGATTTTCGTCCGTTTAAAATAGGCAATAACATTTCTGAAAAAATGATTGGAGTGCCGGATAGTATCAAATACATGTATGTATTGAAAAATAAAGCCTCCGGTGAAACAAAAGAGTTTGAGCAATTTCCGGAAAATTACCAAGAACAATGGGACTATGTTGAAGCCAAACAAACCATATTAAAAAAAGGCATTGAGGCTCCTATTCATGATTTTTTTGTTACGGATATGGAAACCGGAGAAGATATTACGGATTCATTACTTCATAATCCTAATTATAGTTTTTGGGTGGTAGTATATGATGTGAAAAAAGCCAGTCATAAAGCCGATAAGGGGCTTAATGATTTAGAACAAGAATGTGAAAAGAAAGGAATACAATTTATTGGCCTAACAGCTTCTCTTGATAATGAAGTTGAAGATTATCGTCACGATGTACAAACCCTATATCCCTATTATTTATGTGATGCCACACCTCTTAAAACCATGATACGCTCTAACCCTGGCCTCATGCTTATTAAAAATGGAACTGTTATAGCGATGTGGCATTATAATGATGTGCCAAGTTTTAACGAAATAAAAGATAAATACAGTATTAATGTTAATTAGCCTAGCTAATTAGCTAATTTCTAATTTGAATGTTCAGTTTCATTTTAAGAAGAATTTTATACGGACTACTAGTGTTATTTGGGGTAATAACAGTGGTATTTATGCTTTTTAATTTGCTCCCCGGAGATCCTGCACGTATGATGCTAGGGCAAAGAGCTGATGAAGAATCAATCAAAATTATTAATAAAGATCTTGGTTTAGATTTACCCTTGCTCACCCAATATGCCATGTATCTTAATGATTTATCTCCCATTTCTATTCATGAAGAAAAAAACGAAGAGCATTATCTCTATTTATCTAAAGATAAATATGAAAATAGTATTCCTTTATTTCATCTTAAATCAAAAGTAGTAGTGCTAAAAGCACCTTATTTAAGGCGGTCTTATCAAACCAAGAGGCATGTATCGGAAATTATATTGCAAGCATTGCCACAAACAGCTTTACTTGCTATTGTTGCTATGTTTATTGCTACGCTTTTGGGAATTATTCTTGGCGTAATTGCTGCCATTAATAAAGATGGTTTTATCGATCGTCTTTCTCTTTTTGTTGCAACATTAGGCATGTCTTTGCCCTCATTTTTTGCAGCTATTCTTATTGGCTGGTTTTTGGCTTATATTTTAGCTCCCTATACAGGCTTGAACATGACGGGTAGCCTTTATACTCTGGATGATTTTGGTGATGGATATATATTTACCCCTAAAAATATTATTTTACCTGCCATTACCTTGGGCATTAGGCCGCTTGCAATAATTATGCAGCTTACAAGAAACTCTTTGTTAGATGTGCTTTCTCAAGATTATATTCGTACAGCAAAAGCCAAAGGTCTCAATCGATTTAAAGTAATTGTTAAACACTCATTGCGGAATGCTTTAAATCCTGTTATTACTGCTGTTTCAGGTTGGTTAGCTTCGCTCATGTCTGGTTCCGTATTTGTAGAAATGGTTTTTGCTTGGAAGGGCTTAGGCTTGGTATTGGTTGCCTCATTAAATGAATATGATTTACCTGTGCTTATGGGAAGCGTTCTCACCTTTTCGTGTATATTTGTTGTGATTAATATACTGGTTGATATTTTATACGGAGTGCTTGATCCGAGAATTAGACTAAGCAATGCATAATAATTAAAAATTGAAATATTGAACTTTAAACCTGGAACGCTGCACCTTGAACTTTGAACTAACCACTGAACTACATCCAGCCTATAGTATTCTATGCCTTTTATTGGGCTTAACTTATGCTTTTATTCTTTATCGCAAACACTATCGTTTTGAAGAAGCCAAGCCCTACCTAGTTTATATTATGTTTACCGCCCGTTTTATTGTTGTATCATTTTTGGCTTTTTTTTTATTAACGCCATTAATGAAATCCCTATTAACCTACACTGAAAAACCTGTTATTATCATTGCTCAAGATAATTCAGAATCTATTGTGGCAGGTAAAGATTCAGCTTTTTATAAAACTGCTTATAAAGAAAAATTACGTGAATTGGTAAGCTCTCTTAATCAATCTTATAATGTTCACGCCTTTGCTTTTGGAGACAAGATTAATAGTAAAGATGATTTTTTGTATGACAATAAACAAACAGATATTTCTTCATTATTTAATGAAATATATACGCGCTATAGCAATAGAAATGTAGGAGCCGTAATTATTGCCAGTGATGGGTTGTATAATAAAGGCAATAACCCACTTTATGAATCCTATAAATTTACCGCTCCCATTTATACCATTGCCTTGGGCGATACAAATATTCACAAAGATATTATCCTTAAAAAAGTAAATCATAATGAAATTACCTATTTAGGAAATCAATTTCCCATTGAAGTTGTAATTGCAGGCCATTATTGCGAAAATGAAAACACAAAAATTGTTATTTCAAAAGGTAAAGACACTTTAGTTAATACTCCGGTATTTATTAATGATAAATTTTACACCAATACATTTTCATATAATATCAAAGCTACTCAAGAAGGTATACAGCACTATAAAGTAAATGTGCTTGGAGTAAAAGATGAAATAAGTTATGTGAACAATTCATCTGAATTTTTTATAGATGTATTAAATGGCAGGCAAAAAGTACTTGTACTTTCAAATACCCCTCACCCTGATATCTCTGCCATAAAGGATGCCATAGCTGCGAATGAAAATTATGAAGTAGATGAATTTACCATTGCAGAATTTACCGGCCAGCTTAACAAATACAATCTGGTTATTTTACACCAATTGCCATCTCAAGAGCCCAAATCAAATCAAATTATAGCGGAGATTAACAAACAAAAAATACCCGTGTGTTATGTGTTGGGTACGGAAACAAACATTAATAATTTTAATGCACTCAACCCATTAATAAAAATAACCGAGAAACGATCGAATTGGAATGAAATACAAGCCTTAAATTCAAAACAATTTAATTTATTTACACTAAGTGATGAGCTAAGGTCATTTCTTACGCAGTTGCCCCCCCTTATGTCTCCATACGGTAGTTATAAACTTGCTACTTCTGCAGATGTTTTGTTTACCCAAAAAATTGGCATTATTGAAACAGAACAACCCATGTGGTTATTTAGTAATGTTGGGGAAGTTAAAACCGCTGTGATTGCCGGTGAGGGTTTATGGAAATGGAGAATGTATGATTATGCAAATCATCAAAATCAAAATATTTTTAATGAACTAATAGATAAAACAGTTCAATATTTATCATTAAAAGTTGATAAAAGCTTATTTAAAGTAAGCTGTAAAAACAGATTTAATGAAAACGAAGCACTTTTATTTGATGCAGAACTTTATAATGAAAGCTATGAGTTAATAAATGATGTTGATGTAAATATTGATGTTATTAATGACGATGATAAAAAATTTGCTTTTAGTTTTGGTAAAACTTCTAATGCTTATAGACTTAATGCAGGTATATTTCCTCCCGGACATTATAAATATGTAGCTAAAACAAATAGGGCAGGAAAACAAATGACTCAAACCGGAGAGTTTAGTATCAATGCGCTACAAGTTGAGCAAGCCAATACAATTGCAGATCACCATCTTTTATATGCGCTTGCTCATAAGTATGGAGGAGAAATGGTGTATCCATCAAAAATAGATCAGTTAATTGATTTGTTAAAGAAGAGAGAGGATTTAAAAACAGTTACCTATTCACAAAGCAAATTGCAAGAAATTATTAATCTTAAATGGTTACTTTTTCTCATTATACTTTTACTTTCAATAGAATGGTTTATGCGTAAGCAACAAGGCTCCTACTAATCTTCTGGCATGCATATTGATTAATTTTTATTTAAATTAACGTATGATTAAAGCCTTGTTGCTAATATTGTTTTTCCCAGTTGCATTTATGCTAAATGCATATGCCCAAGATTCTACCTTAGCAGCCAATCAAAGTTTAAAATTAAGCCCTAAATACATTTTTAGAATTGGAGTTGAAAATGGAGATACCATGTTGTATGGTTCCTTGCCGGCTGTTAGAATTCATGGTGTTAGAACATTTAAAAATCCTAAGGATGCAGATCGTTATAATAAATTGGTGAGAAATGTAAAAAAGGTTTATCCTTATGCAAAACTAGCCGGAGATTTATTAAACCAATACAGTGCCCAATTGGATACCATGAAATCTGAAAAGGAAAAGAAAAAATACTTGAAACAAGTAGAAGATGAATTAAAAGCAAAATACATGGGAGTGCTTTCTGATTTTACGATAACGCAGGGAATTATTTTGGTAAAATTAGTAGATAGGCAAACCAGCAGAACATCTTATGAAATTGTGAAAGACATGCGAGGTGGTTTTTCGGCTTTTTTTTGGCAACAACTTGCTAAAATGTTCGATAATAATTTAAAAACAAAATATGATCCTTATGGAGCCGACAAACAAATTGAAGAAATTGTGGATATGATTGAAAATGGGGAGTTATAAACTCCAATCAATTTCTTTTAAGCCTTGCTTTTTGAGTATCTCATTTGTTTTTGAAAAATGCTTGCAACCAAAAAAACCATTATGAGCCGAAAATGGAGAGGGGTGTGGCGATTGTAAGATAAAATGTTTGGATGTATCAATCAATATTTTTTTATCCTGCGCATATTTTCCCCATAAAATAAAAACCAAGCCTTTTTTTTGATCGGATAGTTTTTTGATTACTGCATCCGTATATTCTTCCCATCCTTGCTTTTGGTGTGAGCCGGGGGTATTCGCTCTTACCGTTAAAGTAGCATTTAGTAGTAAAACGCCTTGCTTTGCCCATTTTTCAAGATTCCCTGTTTTAGAAATGGGTAAACCTAAATCGGTATGTAATTCTTTAAAAATATTTACCAATGATGGGGGAGGCTTGATGCCTTCCGGAACTGAAAAACTTAAACCGTGCGCTTGGCCAGGACCATGATAAGGATCTTGGCCAAGAATAACCACTTTTACTTGATCAAAAGGTGTATGTTCAAAAGCTGCAAATATTTTTTGTCCGGGAGGATATACGGTGTGTGTTGTTTTTTCGTCAACCAAGAATTTTTTTAATGATTTAAAACTGTCGGTATTAAATTCATCATTTAAAATGTTTTTCCAACTTTCTTCAATTGCTGGATTAATGGTACTCATAAAAATATTTTTATAAATATGTGCAATTTACTAAAGGGGAGTTCTAAAAATTATATTTTTTTGTTTCCTCTCCCTTAATCCCTCTCGAAAAGAGGGACATAAATTGTAATTTTTAGAACTCCTCTAAATCAAAAAAAGAATTGCTGATTTAAATCAATTGTTGGGATTTCAATAAATTTTCCATTTGCTTTTGCATAGCCATTGCTTCTTCTTCTGCTTTTTCAGCAAAATCATTTCCTGAACTGGCATAAATGATAGAGCGAGAAGAATTAACAAGTAATCCGCAAGTAGAGTTCATCCCATACTTCACTACTTCTTCTAAACTTCCGCCTTGTGCGCCAACTCCTGGTATCAATAAAAAATGATCAGGAATTATTTGTCGGATTTCTGTTAACATATTGGCTTGCGTAGCACCTACTACATACATTAAGTTTTCTTCAGTTCCCCATTCTTTTGATTTACTAATTACTTTTTCGAATAATTTTTTCTTGCTGTGTTCTAGTTGTAAAAATTGAAAATCCATGGCTCCTGCATTAGAAGTAAGTGCTAATAAAATAACCCATTTGTTTTTGAAAGCAAGAAATGGCTCAATCGAATCTTTTCCCATATACGGGGCTACCGTAATAGCATCAACATTTAAATGATTAAAAAAGGCTCGGGCATATAAGGAAGACGTGTTTCCAATATCTCCTCTTTTGGCATCTGCAATAATAAAATGTTCTTTTGAAATGTAATCGACTGTCTTTTCTAAGCTCTTCCAACCTTTGCTTCCTAAACATTCATAAAATGCTGTATTGATTTTATACGAAACGCAATATTCTGCAGTAGCATCTATAATGGCTTTATTAAATTCAAATAATGGATCTTCTGCGTTTTTTAAATGAGCAGGAATCTTTTCAATATCGCTATCAAGCCCAACGGAGAGAAATGATTTTTTTGTTTTTATTTGATTGAGTAGTTCTTGTTTGGTCATCTGATATTTGTAAATCTTAAATCTACATTCTTAAATTACAAGGTTTCCCCGGCCTTTAATTTCTCTGCATTCTCAGCTACACGCAATGCATCAATAATTTCTTCAACTTCTCCATTCATTACAGCGGGCAAATTATACAATGTTAACCCTATTCGGTGATCTGTTACCCTACCTTGGGGATAGTTATAGGTTCTAATCTTGGCTGATCGATCTCCTGTAGAAACCATTGTTTTTCTTTTTTTAGCAATTTCGGCCTGTTGTTTGGCAACTTCTAATTCATATAAGCGGGTACGCAATACTTTTAATGCAGAGGCGTAGTTTTTAATTTGAGAACGCTCATTTTGGCATTCAACAATCATTCCTGATGGTATGTGGGTTAATCGCACGGCAGATTCAGTTTTATTTACGTGCTGCCCACCTGCTCCTTGGGCTCTAAAAGTATCTTTCTTGATATCACGTTCGTGGACCTCTACATCTACTTCATCTGCTTCAGGCAATACAGCAATAGATGCTGCTGAAGTATGCACGCGCCCTTGGGTTTCTGTTTCGGGTACACGCTGTACACGATGCACGCCCGATTCATACTTCATTACGCCATATACTTTTTCACCTGTGATATTGACTATAATTTCTTTAAATCCTCCGGAAGTTCCAAGGCTTTGGCTCACCATCTCCATTTGCCATCCCTTTTTTTCAATATACTTTGAATACATTCTAAAAAGATCTCCTACAAAAATACTGGCTTCATCACCACCCGTTCCCGCTCTAAGTTCAAGAATAGCATTTTTGCTGTCTTCAGGATCTTCAGGAATGAGCAATTCTTTTATTTCTTCTTCTAATTGATCTCTTCTTTGTTGATATTGCTCTAATTCTAACTTAGCCATATCTCTAAATTCTTGATCTTTTTCATTGGCTACAATGTCTTTAGCAGCATCAACATTGGATAAAATATTTTTGTATTCTTTGTAGGATTCAACCAAAGGTTGAAGGTCTTTATACTCTTTATTGAGCTTTACATAACGCTTCATATCCTTAATAAAATCAGGATCGGTAATCTGTTCGCTCAATTGTAAAAAGTGGTGGTATATTTTTTCTAGTTTGTCTACTAACATAATGGTCTGTTCAATCTTTTGCAAAGGTAATTAAATTACCCTTAGGGAATATCGTTAGACATAGAAATGCGAATAAAAGCCCTTAAGTGAATTTCATTAAAAACTTAAAATGTGTTTTTTGAAAACCTTCTCTTTCGTAAAATCTATGGGCATCTAGCCTTTTAAATCGGGAGGTAAGTTCTAATGTATCGCAATTATTTTCCTGAGCAATTTTTTTTGCACCATCTATTAAAGCACTACCAATTTTTAAGTTTCGATGTTCTTTATTTACTATTAATTCTTGTATTTCTGCAATTCTATTACAATGATGCAGTGGGTATTGAAAATTAATACTGATAAAACCGACCACTTTACTTTTTGCTTCTGCAACGTAATAATGAAAATCGGCATGGGTACAATTTTTAAAATAAACCAATTTGAATTTCTCTAAATCAAAAATACGATCTTCCAACTCATTGATTAATTGATGTACTGCATTTAAGTCATCAAAAACAGCTTTTCTTATAATATATCCCTTCGTTTCCATATTAAATATTATCTAACTATAAAACAATAACTTAACGCATTCAATCGAAACAAAAGCATGCATTTTCACGTATAAGGAACACCCAAAGTACCAAGAAAATGCGAAAACTTATACTACTTCTATTTGTCAATTTATTTTTTTACGTTTTATCCTATTCGCAAGGATTATTAAATGACGGTGTCACTATTACCATTAATTCAGGGACTTCACTATATGTTTTCGGAGGTAGTGCCAATGGAAAATTTACCAATCAAACCAATGGAAGTGATGGAAGTATTGTTATTGATGGCAATATGTATGTTGAAGGTGATTGGATGAATAATGCATCCGGAGGATCTGTTTTTACAAGTGTAAATAATGACGGAACTGTATATTTAAGTGGCAATAATGCACAAACCATTGGTGGAAGTAGAGCTACAAGCTTCGAAAATCTTACCCTTCAAAATAATACAAAAACCTTGGGAATTACAGGGTCTTCCGTAAAGGGCACTCTTACGGTAGATGCTATCTTTGATTTGAGTTCAAAAACATTTATAATTGATAATAAGGCAACTACAGCCATTACGCTAAGTTCAAATTACATTAAAAGTGAAACTACAGATGGTCTATCAAAAATACAATGGAATACTAAAGATGGGACAGGTACTTTTCTGGTTCCCTTTAAAAATGCATCTGGAGTTGATGTTTCCATTAGCCAAAATATAACTGTAGCAGGTGATGCAGCTGGTTACATGACTTTTTTTACCTATCCCACCAATTATTACAATCAACCTTTTGCTAGTCCTATAACATGGGTAAGCCCATGGCAAAGTGTTGTAGATAGATATTGGGGAGTTACTTCAAGTAGTTATACCACCCAACCAACTTCAAATGTAAAGCTGTATTACAGTGATGCAGATTTAAATATGGGATCTGGTGCAACTAATAATTCATTAATAACTTTAGAAGCCAATTTAGTTATGCAACGCTATAAATCTGCCACTAATTCATACGAAGCAGGAGGAGGAACAGCAACCGCAGCCAGTAATTTTGTTAATAAAAATGGACTAAACGCTTATGGCATTATGATTTTATCCGCCTCATCATCTCCGCTTCCTATTGAATTAACTTCATTTTCTGCTACTTGTTTAGATGACAATAAAAAAACAGAATTAAAGTGGGTAACCGCCTCAGAAACGGATAATAATTATTTTACTCTTGAAAAAAGTGCTGATGGCATTAGATACAATAAATTAGCTGACATACCCAGTAAAAATGGGAATTCAAATGTTGAACAAGATTATTCTTATATAGATGAATTACCTTACAATGGTATTACTTATTACCAATTAAAGCAAACGGATTACAATGGAGATTCAGAAACATCTGCACCCATTGAAAGCAATTGTCTATATGAAAGTTCAGAGCCGGAAGTGCACAACATAACATACAATTCAGAAACCGGAACTATTTCATTTATTATGACATCTCCAACAGAAGGGCACACTTCTTATTATGTATCATGTTATGATGTAAAAGGCCAAAGATTGGTTCAAGAAAAACTGAGCTTAAGTAATGGACAAAACAGTATTAGTTTTTCTTCCAATAAATTAAATAAGGGAATTTATTTTATATCCTTTATGAATGAAACTTATTCTGGAGCGCAAAAATTTGTAGCCTATTAATTTTATCTGAAAATAATTTCTTTTTAAAAGGTCAGATGGAACACTCATGCTATTTTCATTGCTCTTTGTGAACTATTTGTGCATGAATGTTTCATTTAAGCTTGTTATTTCCTACTATTTTCTTTCTTCATTTACAAGCCTTCATCCACCCTATTCCTTTTCTTTGTATTTAACATAATATTAATTATAAGACAAGCTGTATTTTATTGATTCTAGTCTAAAATTTGACTGACAGCTATTTTATTTAATGAACAACGTATTAATATTACTAAAGTAAAAAGCGAGAATCATTAAGTTTACATCCAATTTAAGACTCATTAATATTGTCATAATTAATGAATTATAAATAAACTAGAATAAATAACTAGCATTTATACTCGTAATGTAACTCCTTTTTTATAATTGACCTAAATGTAATTATAAGATAGTTTGCACCTATAAACCTAAAAGCAAACTATGAAAACACCACCACATTTTAATAACGATTTAAGTAAAAGTGAATTAGTAATTAAAAAAGACGTATCTCTTGGATACAATGATCTTTTAGTCGGCCTAATTGATATATGCGGGCATACTCATATTCAAGCTGAACAATGCTATTTCTTAATCTCAAATAAGGGCGAATATTCCGTTAAGATGGGCGATAGAATAAGCCTTGAATCCATACAAATGGAGTTTACTAATATGGGAATTAAATCATTTATAAAAAACTAATTAATTATACCCTCAAAAACAATATTAACTATGAAAAAGTCAATCATTTCAATAGGTATTTTAATCATTTCATTATTGAATACTACATTGTATTCTCAATCTAAATTATCTGTTTCTTACGGTATAGGCGGAATATATTATATGGGCGATTTAAAAGGAAGTTCACTGCCAGATACTAAAACATTAAACATAATGCAAAAGGCAGAAATAGAAGTTCTGGTTATCAATCCAATTTTATTTAACCTCACATACATTCATGGGCAAGTTGAAGGGGCAGATTCAATAGGTGGCAATGTTAATACAAAATCAAGAAACCTTCATTTTCAATCTAATATTAATGAGCTTGATTTAGGTATTCGTTTAAACCTTTTGAATTTTAAAGGCAAAGGGCGATTTACACCCTATATACATTCCGGTATAGGAGTATTTCATTTTAATCCTCGAGCACAAGATGATGGGAAATGGGTTAGTTTACAACCACTAGGTACAGAAGGACAAAATTTAGGAAAAGCAGATGCTCTAAAACCTTATTCATTAACTCAAATGCAAATTCCTATTGGAATGGGAACTGAATTTAAAATTACTTCTTCATTCAGTTTAAAAACAGAATTTACCTACCATAAATTAAATACTGATTATTTAGATGATGTAAGTTTAAGGGGCAATAATAAAAACAATGACAGTTATTTCAATTTTGATATTTCAGCAAAATACACCTTCAAACAAAAAAGTGGCAAGTTTGGAAGATATTCAAACAACCTTGCAGAATATCACAAGAAATATGATAAACAAATAGCCGATGCATGTAAATTTACTTTCAAATAATCAAAAAATACTATTACATATAAAATTTTAAATGCTATGCTATTCTCCAACAAATATTTTTTTGCTCTCTAGTTTTATGTTCTTTTCAAAAAGGGAAACGATATAAATACCAGAATCAAATGAGCTAATATCAATTGCGGAATTCATTTCATTTGGATTAAATAAACAAACAAGATGCCCATCTAAATCATAAATGCATATTGAAAAATGCTCATTTAAATCACCATCTATTTCAAGCTGCTTATTTGTATCATTATAAATAATCGATTTTGTTAACTTCTTATTAATTGACACAACAGATGAGTATTCATAATTTCCATTGTAATCTGTTTGTTTTAAGCGATAATAAATAGTTTCATTGGGAGCATCTTTATCATAAGAAACATATTGAATAACTTGATTACTATTACCGGATCCATTTATGTTTTCAATTGGATCAAAATTTATGGCATCAACACTTCTTTCTATTGTAAAAAAGTCATTGTTTGTTTCTGATGCGGTTTTCCATACTAACTTTATATCATTTTCAATTTGTTCAGCAGAAAAATTTATGAGCTCAATGGGTAATGGATTGCTAGATGTTGTAGATGCTAATTTAAAAGGACTAAAGGAAGATACAAGTGCTGAAGTTATTGAACCTGATATAGCGGTACCGCTATAAGTTGTAACGCCTTTGTTTTCCCAACTACTACCATTCCATCGGGCAACTCTTAAATCTCCCATGGCTGAGGCATTTACAAAACTACCTGAATTCCAGCTTAAGGTTACATAAGCATTTGCAGAACCGGCTATTCTATCTACTTGAAAATATTCAACCTGACTTACTTTATTTAATGTAGTTGCAACAGGAGCATTTATACTTGTAGTGTCAAAATACTCACATCTAAAAGTTGTATTGGATGTTGAGTTTGGTGTTATACCTACCGGTAAGTAATTTCCATTTTTACCCGTTGGTAACATAAAAACAGAAGTCGAATTCATTTTTTTTGCAATAGGGCCATCAATATAACTTGAGCTTGAACCACCACTAACGCTCGCATTTTCATTTAGGCTCAATAATTGAAGTTTAGTAGTTACTATATTCCCTAAGGTTAAAGTTAATCCTCCACTTATATCAATATTATTATTTAAAATAAAATTACCGGCCGACTTATTTATAGTTAGATTATAAAATGAAGTTGTACCACTTAATTGCTGATTTGAGTTTCCACTTATTATTACAGTTCCAATATCATGATTAAAAATTCCATCGTTAGTGATATTTCCTTCAATTGAAATTATTTTTCCTGAAGTATTAAATAATCCATCATTATTAAAATCTTTTGTACCAATATCTCCACTTAATGAAACTCCAATATTATTAGAAACAGTAAGATTATTAAATATAAATGCTGAAATAGTTTGAATACTTGAACCATTAAAATCTATTGTGCTATTATTTATTGAATAAGTATTAGTTCCGGAAGAAAAAAGACCTGCAATGCCAATTATTCCTGTATTGTCTAAAATTCTTGCACCAGAAGAAGATGATGACAAATTATAATAATTTAAAGCTTGAATTGTTTGCTGAATGGCCGACTGATAAATTACTTCTGAACTTGAACTAAAAATAAAATTTGACTTATTATACAGAGTAGGTAAGCTTACATTAATGGTACTAGCTGTTGATCCTAACCTTATTTTTGATTTTGAATTGGCGGTAAATGTACCTGATGAATTTCCAATAATTGTGAAGTTAGGATTATAATATTCTGCAGAATCTGAAATTAAAATATTTCCATTAATAAATAAGTTACCTGCAATTTCTTTTAAACCACTTCCTCTAAATTGAAGATGATGATAAATTCCATTCAAGGGAACTACGAGCAATTGATTGCCTGAACGGGCATATTTTACTGTATTGCCGTTAGCGGAAGCATCTAATGTTGTTAGCGCATAATTGCTTGCTGTTACAAGAATATTCAATGTTTTATTTGCAGCATTTATTAGTTTTCCTGCACCAGAATTTGTAAATAATTTAGCTAAAACAGAAAGCGTGCCGGTATTCGTAATTACACCACCATCGTCAATAGATAAATAACTAAATACATTTGTATTTGAACCACCAATTGAATATCCATTTCCGGTAAATGAATATTTGGGAATACCCGATTCAAAAGTCCCATTATTTGAAAAACTACCGGTAATGGTAAAATTGGTATTACCGGTGCAATTCCAATATCCGCCATTATTAATAGTAATATTTGAAAATGTTTTGGGTCCGTAATTATTTATAAAATTAATTTGCCCATTAATGGTTGTATTGCCGTAAATAATAAATTCAGATTTTTCAATAGTAGTATTAGAAGATGAAGAAACAGAAAAGTCTCCTGTACATTTTAAAATACCAGCACTTGCTCCCGAAATATAAGCACCATCATTAAATACAATTCCAGCATTGCCTACATAAAGCGTATCAAAAGAATTCCAATACAATTGCCCCGAAAGTAGTAATGAATTACAATTTGCTGATGGCACATTAATAGTTACAATTAGGCCGCTAGGTATTATTACTTCGTCTGTTGAGGTAGGAATGCCGTTGTTCCAGGTACTACTGCTATTCCAATTGCCGGTTTGCACACATGTTGTAGAAAGGGCAAAAAGTTTAAAAGTAAGAAAGAAAAGTGCCAAGAAATTTAATGTATATTTCATTAGAGTAAAAAATAAGCAAGCACATTAGGTTGGATTCAAATTATGCTATTAAAGGGAGCGTATGAAGGAAATTTACTCTGCCTTATTAGTAATTCAAAGGGGGTTAAACACTAAATTTCATTTCTAAAATCAATCAATTGCATTAAAGATAATTTATCGGTTCTGCCTCTAATGGCTGAAAAACCAAGATCTTTTGTTATGTATCTAACGCTATTATGGCATTTTGAAAGAGTATATTGACTTGTTATAATTTCTGCATTCATTTCTTTGCAAATTTCAACTAAGCGTGATGCAACATTTACAGCATCTGATATAACAGTACCATCCATTCTTTGTTCATCGCCAATCATCCCTAGCATTAAATTACCTGTATGAATACCCATAGCAAGCTTAATAACGGGTAATTTATTTTGATTTAAAACAGTGTTCCATGCTTTCATTTTTCTATTAATTTCAATAGCTGCTTCAAGTGCATTTTGTGGATTGGTTGGAAAAATAGCCATAATTTCATCCCCTATATATTTATCAATAAATCCATGATGCTTTCGAATAATAGGCCCAACACTTTGTAAATAAGAATTTAAAAATTCTATATTTTCCTTTGGCGTCATATTCTCAGAAATTTTGGTATATGAACGAATGTCTACAAATAGAAGTGTCATTTCTTTTTCAATTTGATCTCCAAGCGCTACATCCATAATATTTTCTTTTCCAAGAATTTTCAAAAACTCGTTGGGAACAAAACGATTTAATGATTTATTCATGCTATCTTTCAACTTCCCTTTTTCTCTTAACTCAAAACTTATTTGTTGTTCGATTTCTAATTTTTTTCTTGATACGTATTCCTTCTTTAAAAGATTAAATTTAAAATACGAAGTTGCCACACTCAAAATAAGAGATGTGATGCTAATGAAAATAAAAATAAGAATCTTGTCTTTTGAATAGGGATTGACATCAAAAAACAACATCACCAAAAGAAAACTTACAAGCTGTGCTAATGAACAAGAAAATGCATACATGTAGTGCCATTGCGGAACGATACCGGGCGCCATAATTATTAAAGAAAAACCCAATAAGTAATATGAAAAATATTCTTTTGTATAGGGAAGTGCCAGAGTAGTAAAAATTCCCCAAATAAATATCATGCACCAAAAAAATTCTAAAGTAAAACGCTTTAATTGAAAGAAAAACCAAGAAGAAAAAATAATTAAATTAATAAGTGCTGCTATTAATCTAAGGCTAAGAAAATAATAAGCATGTTCAGGAAGCAAAATAAAATCTAAGGGAGCCCACAGAACGTAAAGCGTATTAAAAATAACAAAAGAACCAATAAAGGTTCTTTCGTTTTTAGATACTAGTTCCAAATTAAATAATTTATTCTCTTTCTCAGATAGTAACATTTTATCTAAATTTCATTTATTAACAGCCTCCCTGATTGGTACGGCAACATTCAGAAGGCCCATCATTTGAACCACCTTCCATTTGAAGAGCTGAAAATTGTTTATTCCCCGATAGTTTTATTACTGATCCGCCTTTAATTGTTTTGAAGGATTCAGTTTGTAGGTTAGTAATAAAGCTTTCTACTTTTAAATCATTTAATGATAATTTTTTGTTTGTTTTCATACGTTTTTTGTTTAATTGTTAGTGTTTGTTTACACGAATAATTTATACCAACAGCTAACTATTTTATAGGAAATTTTGAGGCAAAACTTAGAATTTCAAAGGCATTTTTTAGATGTAGAAGGGACGAAGGGCGTTTGAGCTATACATAGTTGAGCTATATAATAAGTAATCCAAACAAAATGAGCTGCCAATATGGGTACATTGGGTCCTTGCATTAAAAAATAACCAAAAACACAGTCCGATACTAAAAAAATAATTCCTCCTATTGTTACCATAATACCCCTACTTCCCCAGGCATTGTATACCCAAAAAGAAGTTAATGCCATTAGACTAACCATAAAGGCGTATCCTAAACAAATGTATTTTATTACAACAGGCGCTGTTGAGGGAATTAAGATTTTCCAAAGAGCAAATACAAAAATAGGCCAAACTATTAGTGAAATGATTCTAAGTCGTTTCATATCTGTAATAAAATAATTGGTAGTGTTTTGGGGATTTTGGCTCAGTAAATAATAGGACCGAATGTATAAAATGTGAGCAATAGAAAAAGGTATGGCAGATAAGATTGATTGATTCTTTAGTATGAATGTTAAGTCTATTAAATGATTATTAATAACACCTCCCATAAAAGAAAAAACAAAACCCACTATAATCAAAATTGAAAGTTGATTCGCTAGTTGAGAATAATATGACTTATTTTTATTTGTATCATACATTACCCACCCAATAAGCAAAAGCATTTCAAATAAATTTAGTACCCTCCAAGTATTAAGAACCCTTGTTTTAGAAGCATCAAAAAAGGCTGCCATTAATTCAACAAAAAGCATAAAAAGGAGAAGAAATAAATAGGATTTTCGTATCATATAGCAATTTATAATACATAAGTGCATTGTTTACCAATGCTATTTTAAATCGAATTATTTTATATTAAGGAACGTAGTTGTTTAATATGAATCTAAAAGTAATTTCTTATTCTCCATCTCTTCAAGCATTTCTTTAGAATGATCTGGATTTGATTTTTCAATTCTATTACATATTCTATCTAGTCTTCTGTATAGCACTCTTTTTTCTCTTTGAGTAGGTTTTTCGTTTTCAGATTGTTCTAATTCAGCAAGTCTATCAATGGTTTCTGATAGAAAAATTGTGGCAACATGTAAATTAGAATAAAAATCAGCAGTAACCCCAATTTCTTTTATTCTATCTAGATGCCAAAATTTTTCACCAGACTCAGAGTCACTATATTTATCTTTACGAGTATATGTTACAGGAGAATTTTCAATATTTGATATTCCCCAATCAAATGGACTTAGTTCTTTTCTTTGTTTTCTAAACTCTTTCATTTGCAACCTACCACTTGATTGATAATTGCCGGAAGCCACATCCTGTGTAACAAGTTGATCTAACTCAATTTGTAATTCATCCGCTAAATCTGTACTAATATTACCTTCATAAATCTTCATTTTGCTTATAATATCGCTATTATCTATTTCTGGATGAAATACTCTTAAATAATCGATGTACTTCATTACAATTACATTTTCAGTTTGCATTCCATCCGGATCAATCCTATTTACCGGATCATTTCCCATTGCACTATACGGACTAACAGAAGGGAATTTGCTATCCAATGGATCTATTGAAAGTGCAAAAGAAATAGGATCAAATTCAGTTTTTATTTTATCAGGTTCACTTATAAAAGTCATTTGGTTTTCATTATTTGTATTGATGCATATTTTACCAATGGTATATTTATTTTCAGTATCATTTTGTACGTGTATTTCAGGATATTTTCCATTGCTTAAACTGTAATAATGTGTACTAGCATTTAGTTTTTCAAATGGCGAATTGGAATATTCGTTTTTATTAATGGTTTGATTCGTATTTTCATGTTGTATATCTGCCAAAATAATTTCCTGCATGTTACTTGGCATTTCTTTGTAACCTACATGTTGAAGTTTTAGCATTGTGTTTTTTAGTTCAGAATAGGTGTATAAAATTTCTTCTCTGTTTTGTAATTCGTCTATTGAACTAATTTGATTGTTTTCCATATACGAAAAAAGTTGATCTTCTAATATTTCTTGCTTTAAAAGCATGGCCGAAAAATTTAATGAATCGTATTGAAGAGTGGTTTCGGCATATTGTAAGACCTCACCCCAAACCCCTCTCCCCCTTCGACTACGCTCAGGATAAACTCCAGAGAGGGACATACGCTCATAGCCTTTTGCTAATTGTACTAAACATAATGCAATACTTTCTTTATCATTTAATCTTCGCATGGCAATGCCATTTGTAATAGCTTCGTGTGTGGTATAGGTTACAGTTTTAATACTACCGTTACCGGGAAATGATTTTGTAGCTAATTCAATATTATAATAGTTACCATCAAAACCTTTGTGTTGAATATAAATATGATGTGGTGCTGTTACTAAATACGCTTCTGTGTTTAAACGATCGGCAAATATTTTAAATAATGCTGCAAGGGCAAAGCAATTTCCTGTTCGTTTAGTTGAATCTAATAAAGTAGTAACAAAAGTATTTTCCCAGTTTTCTGTTCCAAATGGATCTCGTGTAGAATATTGCATTGGTAATTGACCTTCATAAACATCTCTATTTTTCCAATAAGTAGTATCGCATAAATAAGTAAAAATTGCCCAGTTTAATAAACACAGCTCTCTATCTACTTCCGCCTTAGGTGGAGAGAGGGTTTTATTATCTGATAACATAGTGCTATCTGAATACAACCTGTATTTATTTGTATTGGCTAATTGAAGAATACGATTGGTATGAAAATCTATTTCTTTTGTAAATGCTTCTTTTAAAAGTTGATTAGTATAATATGCATTCTCAATTGAAAAAATTGCTTCTTCAAAACCATGCTCATTTTTGTTTTCAAGCAAGGTTTTTATTTGCTGGTAAGCATTATCGTATGATTCATTTTTTAGGCTACTATTTTCTGCTTGTAGAAAATGAATGCTACCTAATAAAAACGAAATAATAAATATGGTTCTTAAGACTTTCATTTTAGTTAATATTACTTTTTACAAACCCTAATCAGAGTTATTTTTTTTATCTATTTTATGTTGAGATAATTGTGAAGAAAATTTACACGGAGGATAATTTTCTCCGTGTAAATTTTAATTTTTTGAGGTCTAATCTTCATCCATATAAGGTGATTCTGGTAAATCATTATCATTAATACCTTGATTATAATTTGTATGATCGCCTCTTAGGCTTCCATAATCTACAGAGCCAGGTTGCCAATCATACTCTAGTTTTAATCCACCTCCTTCAAGTGGAGTTGCACTTCCATCATTCCCTTTTACATTTACTTGATCAAAATAATTAGTATAATCTTTTGGTTTAGGTTGAGAAATTGGTACTATAATAGGTGGCAGAGTTGGAAATGGATCCTCTTCATTTATGTAAGGGCATGTTTCTTCTAATTGTTCTTTTTTTAATCTGGCAACTTTTTCAGTCATAGTTTCTCCTGTTTTTCTATGACCTTTTCCTCCACTTCCAATTTGTTTAGCTTTATCAGTTACAATACCTGGAAGACCAGAACTTGGAACATGACTACTTTCCTCTCCGATATTTTGGAGGCCTTGATTAACCATGTCCGCATTCCATAAAAATTTCTTATCACTTTCAACTTTTTCAGGTAATTCTTCCATTGTTTGTGATTCTATAACTCGTTCTTGTTGAGAAAGATCAAACATGTTTGTGTGGGTATAAACGTATACATATTTAACTTCTACAGATTTTTCAGTTGCAACATGAGTATATACAATATTCCATTCTGATTCATGCCTTTCAAAATAATAAATATCTTTCCCATCCGGATCAACCATATTCATCGGATTATTGCCCATTGCGCTATATGGAGATACTGAAGCATATTTATCAGCTAATGGATCCATACTTAACCACCTTCCCACACGTGGGTCAAGAATACGAGCACCAAAATCATAGCTGTTGCCATTCGATTTTAATTCATTGTCTTTTTCTTTGCCTTGGTAACCGTAACGGTAATCATCACTTTGGTATGAACGGCCGGGCATTTCCATACCATAAGGGTAGTAGTCTGTTGTGCTTGCTACATTTGCTATATAAGTACCATCTGATTTTGGTTCTTTTTTATCAGTAAGCACTACACGTGCATTACCCAAATGGTCTTTTATTTCATAATACTTTTTGCCTAATGTACGGGTATAGGTATCAGTTGTTGTTGCAGAAGAAACAGCTAGTGCATCTTTAAATTCTCCAATACGATCACCGGCATAAATAGGAGCTTCTGTAAATTTAATACCACTACCATCATTACTATAAATGGCCATGTCTTTACCTGTGGCATCTTTTACATAATAGGTAGTTTCTGATGTACCCTTATATACTTTAACAAGAGTTTTCTTTACACGATTACCCATCGCATCATAGCTAAAAGTTATGAGCTGATCAGAGTTCCCATCTCCATCAGTATCTTTACTAACCTGATCTATCTTATTAAGATTATTCCAAGTAATGGTTTTAATACCTTCGGCTTCATCATGCGTGAGTTGGCCAATTTCATTGTATTTATAATTATTTTTTTGTTGACCTGATTTTAAATCAATACCAAATGGAATTGAATTTACTGTATCATAAACCATATTCAATTGATTGTTTCCTGAATTATAGCTGTATGATAAATTATCCATTTTGTTTGATGGAACGGTAGAAGATGTATATCCATTACGTTTTAAGCTTGTAATATTCCCTATTAAATCATAAGTATAGGCATTGTAAAAATCATATTCTTTATCCTTTACTGTTGTTCCTGCACTTGCCAAAGCATCACGATTCCATTGCGAGCCATTGTAATAATCGAAATTAGCATGCAGTAAGCGGTAAATTTGATCGTAATCATATTTGTATGCTTTTATTTGCCCATCATACTGGCCAGAGCCAATAGCAACTGTATTTTCAACTTGATTGGTAATGGTGCCATTAAATAATGGACGGTAGTTTACTTCATTTGTTGCTAAATCTTTTGAATCCGCTGATTTAGGCCATGATTGTTGCATAGTGCCCAATCCAAATGAGGTTGAAGCATCGCCAACATAAGTTAGATTATCAGAATTAAATGGAGAGCCAGTGCGTTTAAAATCTCCATCGAAATAACCGAGTGTTGTGCCAAATACATCTTGTGCATAATCAGTTGTTGTACTACCATCAGCACCGGGATCATTAGTAGCATTAAGGCTTTGGTGGTTTATGGCTTTTAACCAACCATTTATAGTATATACATAATCGAGACCTTGTACATGATCTTCACCAATTGAAAGTCTTTTCATTGGCCCATGAGCGTAGTATTGATAAGATGCATCGGTATCCCAAATAATGCTATCTCGAGAAGTTTCAACTGTTGTTAAACGATTATCAGAATCATAAGAGTAGCGATGAAAAAATTGATCTGTTTTTCCGCTATTGTAACGCACCATGGTTACTTTAGAACTGATAAGATCATATTCATAAGCAATCATTTTTTCTCCTAAATATGGAATAACTTGCTTGATCCATTTTACATTTCCATGCGCATCATAACTATAATAAGTTAAGTATTGCTCAGTAGTTGTAGTTATATCTCCATCTTCATCACGCAAACTATAGCTGATACGATTTTGAATATGCTCTTGAGCAGTAGTTGCGGCAGCATAATCTGAAGAATAAGTTGTTATGCTAATTTCATAACATTGTGTGGCATCATCTGGAAAACTGCTAACATCTGTTTCTTCTGCAAACGCATAAGAATATTGAATCGATTTACCTACCTCAATCATACGGCCCAAATCGTCATATTTAATGTATGAATAAGTACCTTCAGCTTTTTGTTTTGCATTTTGAGAAAAACGAAGCAGGCCAATTTTATTGTAATACAATTTTTCTTCGCCACCATCAGGTGAACTTTTATAGGTAAGTTCTCCTAAAGAATTATAACCATAAGTTGTTTTTAATGTGTGCTTTTTAATATCACTTCTACTTGGGTAAGCATCAATTTTATGATCACCATCGGTATCACGATCGAATATATCAACGCCTGCAGGAGGTACTGTAGCAACTAAATTACCGGTAACATCATAATAGTATAATGTATAATAATGATAAGCGACTGTATAGGACACATGCAATTTGTCGACAATATTTTTTGGCAATGCACATGCTTTGTAATAATTATTTAAAGATGCGTTTACCTTATGCTCTTTTGCTTTTTGTAAATCTTCGGCAATTGCGTTTTTAACATATTGTATGTTCCAATCATCGCAATTAATACGGGTTGAAATGTGAAAAACCTCTGTATCGTTTACATTAAATAATTTATCTGTTAATTCCGCCTCAAATGCATCTATGCTAATTGATTCTGTAATTGAACTCAGGTCGAATAAATTTTCAGATACAATAGTACTTCCATCAGTAGCATATAATTTTATTTTATTGCCTACTGCCGAAAACGAAACTGTAGTAAAATCTTTCTTTGTAATACTTATTGTTGATGACCCTGCCAAGAAATGAATAGTAGGATTAAATGTAAAACCTAGATCTTTAAATACATCTTCTCCCAATTTTTTCAACATATCCGAATTTAATTCTGATGATGAAGACATGGCTGCAAATTTATGTTGTAATAAAAACAAGCATGCAGATGATGCATCATACGTTTTTGCAGTAATTTTTTTATACCTAGAAGATGTAGCATCAGCATCTTCAAATAAATTAATTTTACCGGACAATAATTCTTTATGCAATTTAACTTGCTCTTCGGTTCCAATGTAATCTATATAGTCATCGCCATCATTATCATCCATAGCTAAATCTACATCACTTGTATATTTATCAATAAGCATAGCTGCCATTATGCTTGCTTGCGCTTTACTAAGTTTAGTATCTTTAGTTAGCATTTTATTTCTTATACCTAAATACCTCGATTCAAACATCATTTTAGTATTTTCTATACCCAAAGTTTGTAATTGTATATTAAATGCATCGCTATAGGTATTTGAGGCGGCACTCAAATCATAATCAGAAAGTGCTTCGGCATTTACATCATTAGGTAAATCGGTTACTAAGCAGTTATGAAATTGGTACCATATATTACATTCCATACTTTTTGAAGTATCATCTACCACAATGGCTGTACCATCCCACCAAGCAAGTCCGCATGCAGTGGCATCATATATTTCAGCATCAGGTTGCGACCATTGGTCAATTGCAAGAGTTGTATTAACGCCCCATTTGCTCATACATTTACTTTCTTTGCTATCGGCAACTACTATCTTACTACCTTTAAAAGATCGGTAAGCATATTCCAAATAGCCATAACCATAATAATCGGAACTTGAGCTTGCGGTATTATCATAAGGAGAACCAGAAAAACCTTGCAATTTTCTTCCTGCATTATCTAAAAATACTTCCAACGCATCAAGACCGCTTGCTCCTGTAGTTACATCACCTTTTTGAGCTAATAATTCATCCCAATGCTCTACCATATCTTCCCATATTGTATAAAGATCTCTACAATCATAACCACCTTCAAAGATCATGTGGTTTACAAGTGCGTTAAAGGCTCCGTACCCCATAGTAAAAGGCTCTGAGGAATCAATTGTTTCATAGGAACAAGAACTATTGTAATCAATATCATCGATATTTTCATAAGATATACTAAGATGATTATTGTATGTTGTTAAAGGTGAATCACCAAAATCATCATTAGTAATCATAATATCTACATATTCTAAGCCTTTTGAAGAATCCCAATTGTATTGATATGTAATAGTATAACCATACTGTGACAAAGAAGCTTCTATATATGTGGTAATTAATTTTCTCAACGTTCCAAGTTTTACATAATAGATATCTACGGCAGATCCTGAATTAAAAATCTCATAATCAGTAACGGTAATTTGTATATCTGCAATTTTATTATCATTCTCTACTATTCCGGAATAAAGAGTATAGTTAAATCTAATGGTATCATTTCCTGGGAGAGGATCTCCATCATTAACTCTAGCTGCAATTATGGCATCGTCTCCGGCTATATTATCTTCACTATAAATCTTAATGTTAAATCCATTTCCTTTTGTTTTTACATTAGGTGCATATTTATAATTCCCATTTTTTTCATAAAAATAACGGTATAAATCAGTGCCGTAAGTAGTACCCCATTTATCGGTTAACATTTTTTCATAATCGTAATATCCTTTATTTGTAGTAATAAGGTTTTGATAAGTTGAAGACGCTCCTGCATAATTAGAACATGTACCGGAACCGGAACAATCTTGCCAAATCTCATCACAAGGATCCCAATTGCAGGTAATTTTAGGTACATCTATTTGTGCGCAGCACGATCCTACAGTATACGATTCTATATCACCGGTATCATCTAAATTGGTTTTTACAAGCCAAATACCCGTTGTATTGTAGCCACTTAATATACCCGTTGTCCCTAAAGCTATTGCTGCTTGACTTGGGCCTGATGGTAAACATTCGATGTATTCATATAAATCTGTAAGTTTTGAACTTACCACCCTAATTGTAGGTGTGCAACCAATGGCTTGCATTGCAAAATAAAGTGAAGCATCTCCATCTAATAATTTAGTTAATACATTAAATTTTTCTGCTTCTTCATCAAACAATGCGCTAATAGCTGTTGCATGTTGTTCTTCGTATTCTTTTTTACGCACAACCATTCTGCGGCCAATGCGGTAACTACCGGGGTCTGATGCCCAAAAGCGTAAATGAGCTGCATCAACTATTTTACGTAAATCAATATTTTCACCAATGGAACATTCTAATGTTCCTGATTTACCTGAACCATCATTAATGGTATAGCCACTTGGTGTAATGGTAATAAAAGGATCTAAAGTATCATCATTATCAAAGTCACCGAAAACAACTCGGCCTGTTTCTTCATATATTGCATAGAGATATACATCATAATCGCAATTACTGCAATAGTTAAGGCATTGCGCTTCAAATTCTCCAATATCTAAACGGTAATCGAAATTTACCTGAATGTTTGGCTCAACGAGTGTAATAATTTGTTCTTTTACTAAAAGTGTATCATTAAGCGATTGGTTTACCGAAATATCTTTAACAATACTGTCACGATCATTTTTAGTTTCAAGATCAAGATAATCAACTAAGGGATGTTCTTCTGCACCTTGTACCAAACAAGTAGCTACTGTTTTTCCATCAAGGGTTTTGTATTCAACCGAAGTTAAATCATTAGGATCAACCCGAATAATTTTATACAAACTGGTATCGGCAGGTGTTTCAGATCCAAAAACTTTTAATAATTCTGTATCGCCTACTGCAGAATAATATGTTCTGTATTGGCGCTGTAATCCTCCTGTAATATAAGTTTCGTCATAAAAACCCAAACGATGTTCTTTACCAAAGAGTGATTGTTTTTGCACACGGCCATCTGGGCCATACAGCGTTCTTGCAAAAGCATAATTTTCGGCATTGGGTATGGTTTTATCCGAATTATTATCAGAATAATAATCGCTAATTGGTCCATAAGCCGGAGAAGGGTAATGCCAAATGGGTTGATTATGCGCTAGTGCATCAGTAGATTTATCATCACTATCAAAAACGGTAGGGGAATATAAATTTCCACTTTTGTCTGTAATAATTTTGTCTTTATAGCCTAAATAAGTATCGTCATTTGTGTTGAGCTGCTCAATAGGAGCTGTCATGGTTTGAATGGCCGGCCTACCCAAATAATCAGTAACAGATTGACTCATTAACACACTATTGTTTTCTGATAAATGCCTTTGTGTTTGTTTACCTTGCCCTGTTGTGCTTGCATAAGTTATGCCTTCAGCTATTTTACCTTCTTCTGTAAATGTTCGGCCAAAAATCCAGTTTTTATCATCATCAAATTGGTTATAATAAAATACATAAGAAGGAATGCTCATCGATAATGAAATATCAATTGCATCATCTTGTGCAGGAGAAGTGCTCCATTTACCCCAGTTATTGCTATTGGCAATACCCCCTTCGTAATAATTTCCTATTGGCCTTACGCGCCAAACATAATACCCGTTACCTTCGGCCAAGGTAAATTTTACAGATGTTTCATCATCTTTGGTTACATAATCCATTGCTTGTTTCCAATCAACTTTAGTATGTATAATTATATCGCTACTATAATAGGCTGCTTCATCTTTTGTATTGAATAATTTTAATACCTGAAGTTCGTACATGGGCACATCAGTACAAGCAGATTCCCATTCAAACGTAACAGGATTATCGCTTCCATTTACACTTTTTATTGATACTATTGGCTTTGACAAATAATTACTCATATCTACTAATACTTCTTTTTCTATGCTAAAAGTTAATTGGTCACTTGAAATAGTAGAATTTCTATTGCTAATGTTTAATTCTAGATTTTTGATATGCTCATAATCTGCCGTAATATCAAAAACAAAAACCTGTTCAGGAGTACCTTGATTTATGCTTAATTTTTTTGAACTTGGATAACTGAGCGTAAGTACAGAAGATCCTTTAGCTGATGATGCAACATCAAAGGTTACATCTGCTGTCCAAGAAGTAGCCCCAAGATTATATACATCGCCTGTATTGTATTTAACAACCAAGTAAGCCTTTTTAACTTCTTTATTTAAGCAGGTAGTAGAAAAAGAAGGAGATAATTTTTTAGTATAACCCAAATCAAGATCATTGGCATCAAATAGTACAGTTTCGTCTCCTGCAACATCAGTTACAGAAAAAGGTAAACTAAAAGTGTAAAATTTATTATCTGTATAAGCTTTGCTAGGGCTTGTTAGTTGAAATTTACTTCCTGCATTTATAGCATGGCCGCCATTGTATTGTGCACCACAGGTCATTCTTAAACTGCTGCCGTTAGGGGTATACATGTCTACAATATGAAATTTACCATTGTCTGATTCATTTAATACCAATGCCCAGGTATGATTTGGAGTTGAGGGATAACCGGTTCTCATTGAATACCACATTACCCAAAGTTGTCGGTAGGGTGCTTCACCAAATATTTTTGAATATACGCCATCATTGGCTTGCAAACCATCATTAGGGAAAGCATCCCAAAAAGCGACAATACTATTATCAGGCACTTTTGTTGAAGGAAGATCGGAATTGTCTTTTAAAGAAAGGCTAGATGTAGCAGTATTGAAGGTAAGTAAACCATTTAAATTCACTTTAAATTCACTTACATTTTCGCCATAAAATTTAAAATCGAAAGGTAAACTTTGTATAGAAGACCAAGCATTTTCTTTATTTGTATTAGCACCTGAAATTAATGTCCAACCATTGCTTGCCGGGCTACCCTTAGCAGGTTCATCATCAAAGGTATTTAAAACTTTACCCACAGCATTAGCAGGATTACTACTTTGCAATGTAGAAAGAGAATATTCAACTTCAGGTTGTTGATAAGTGGGAATAAATGAAAAATAATTATTATCCCAATAGGGTTGTTCATAAGCTTGCAAACAAAAAGTAGCACCAAAGTCTATTGCTGTTTTGCTATCAAATTGTATTCCTACACTTGCTGTAGTAGCAGTAGATTTAAATTTATTATACTGGTCAACAATGTAAACTGCATTGGAACTTTCTTCTAAAACAATTGCCCAATAGGCATCAGCCATTCCATTTAAAGCAAACGAATTCCATTTAACCCATAATTGACGGTTAGGTGCTGAACCTATGACAGACATAATTACTTTATCATCTGATCCTGTACCTGAAATACCTTTGGCATTTACCGCAAATTTATCCCAAAAAGCCACAATGGTATTATTGGGCAAAATAGTTGAAGGCAATGCAGTATTATCTCCAGGCACTGCTTGTGCAGAAGTAGTAAACGTTAATAAACCATTTGCAGATACTTTAAAGTTTGAAACTTTTTTTCCAAAAAATTTAAAATTAAATGGAAGCGTTTGCGCATCTGACCATTTATTTGATTTTATACTTGCTCCAATTAATTCTGTTGAATTGCTTAAGGTATTATCAGCATTTGAATTTAATTCATTGGGGTTATCTCCTCTTCTAGTATAAGCCCCCATATAATATTTATTAGAAACAAGCGTAACATAAGTAGGCGTAAATTGGTAATAGCTATTATCAGTAGTTGCATCGGTATATGACTTTGAATACAATGAAGTTCCGGCCAAGACACCTTCGTTTTCCGAATTTTGAATACCAACCGTTGCATTTAAATATTTAGATTTTGCTTGAGGATAATTCCATTGGTCATTCATATCAACTACATAAATATTAGATGTTGATTCTTCAAGCACCACAGCAAAAGTTTGATCAGCTAAAACAGGAGAAATACCTTTTTTCATTTGCAACCATTTTACCCAAATTTGTCGGTTTGGAGCTGAACCAATAATACTCACATATACATAATCATTTTTATCGCTTCCTGTTGTTGGAAAAGCATCCCAATAGGCAGCAATTGATTTAGTAGGAAGAGCCGTTGTGGGCATACTTGTATTATCGCCCGGAATAGTATTGGCAAGTGTATCAAAAGTTAAAACACCATTTAAACTTACTTTGAATCCTGTAATGGTTTTACCATAAAAATCGAAACGGAAAGCATTAGCCAAGTCGGTAGAATTGTTTTGGTTAATTCTAACAACACTTGACCATTTATTGCTGGCTTGAGATTTATCAAACAGCAACACCCAAGGAGAGCTACTGTTATAATCACCAGCTGTAAGTAAAGCACCCGGATTACCTTCATTGGCATGATAACTCTGAGTATAAACTGGATTTTGAGTCATTCCTAAATTGGTAAATAATATTACTATTATAAATGGGTAAAGGAATAAATGGAATAGATTACTAAAGGTTTTAGTAGTTTGCATGTGACTTATATGTTTGATGATGTAATCAATTTAATTTAATCAGGTACTTAGCAAAGGAAATTGTGCTCTAGTCCTTAGTAATTCAATCTCTTTTTTGTGTTGGAATATGGTATTGTTTTTCGGCCAATGTTTTTGCACCTCTCTCTGTTTCAATGATATTACGAGTAAGTTGACCTTCTTGGTTATATTGATAGAAAGTGGCGAAATTTTGATCGTCAAATTGCGCAACTAAGCGCCAAGTTTCAGGATCATATACATAAGCCATCATTTGAGCATCGAGAGGCTGCATACGGATATCATCAAGATAAACTTTAGCAGAAGCATCTCCTTGAAATAAAATTTTAAGGCCCAATTCAGCAGCAATACCCGAACTAATAACGCTTGAAGCAAGAGAAGTCCAATCATTAGATGTTATTTTAACTTCATATAAAGTCCATTCACCGGTTCTGGCAATTTTTTCAAATGCTGGGTATGCCGATTTTATATATTTACCAAGCGGTTCATAAAGCATAAGTTTTAAATTCTCGTCAGAACTCTTTACCCATGCTTTTATACTGATTCCTTTGTCTAACATTTGTTGACTTATATTTCTGGTTGTACTAGTTCCATAAGACAAAATATTAAGCTCACCCATACCTGCAACTCTAAATGGGAAACCGCTTGTACTGGCTCCACTCATATCAATTGCTAATGATTGTTTTCCGGAATGTGAATTTTCAGTATTTAGAGTTGTTGCCGGATCTGGATTTACGGTTGCAAAATAAGCAGATAGATTTAATGTCATTTCATCAAAGCAATCACAAGCATACAAGCCAGTACTTGTAGTATAATTCTCAAAACCTTCAAATAAAATAGAATTATAAGTAGCATTGCTGGCTACAGCATAAGGCAGGTTTCTGCCATAACCAAATTTGCTAACACTATTAATGCCTAATGCATTTTCATCACTCAATGGAATTCCGTTGGGAGAATAAAGATTTACTTCAGACGATTGAATCCATTTATTGGTATTGTTAGCAGAAGGATAAGCCCAATTAAAAAAAGTAAAGTCTTTAAAAATTCCGGAGATATAAATAGGCAATCCATCTGAATAGTTGTAAACATCTGTTTTATACACATAACTTTCTTTGGGTAACCATTTACCGGCTTCGGCAGTTAAAAAGAGATTTGTTTGTGTAGAGCTAACACTATATGCTTCTTTAATAAAATCAGGCATTTCGGCACTAACATCATCGCTCCATATTGTAGATTGCGCTTTTATTACTCCAGCAGCATTAAGTACAGGGCAAAAATGTACACAACTTAATCGCTGTGCATCAGAAGCTGAACCATCGGGTTTACCATACATTAAATCACCTGTGGTTTCATCAATATAAAATTGGTACCCTTCTTTTAACTCTACTTCATCAAGGCAATCTTTAAAATCAAAACTATCCCAAAAGCAACCTGAGAATGATGCTATATTAATATCAGAACCTTCAATGGTTTGTGATAAATCAACATCAGTATTAATAGGATTTTCATCCGGTATTTCTTGAGCATAGGATTTAGCAAAGAATATGCATACTGAAAATAACAGTATAAGTGTTTTAATATATTTCATATAATTTAGTTTTTATGAGTGTTGATTTTATCTTACTATTTTATTTGTATTGATATTTATTATAGAAATACTCCGAGATAGTGCTTGCAACATTCTGTGTTTGCCATTCCTGATACATAGTATTTATATAGTTGACAAAACTGCCATCTTCGGGCCAAGGAATATCAGTAGGGTTTCCATTGGGAATTAATATATGATCTAGAAAATTGAAATATTGTTCAATAAATTCATATCGAATATCTACTTCATTTTGTTGAGCCCATCCATTCAATTCATCAGGAGTAAATGCTTCATAATTATCTATATTGTAGTTCTGCAATTTATCTTGCCAATCTGTTAAATGAGCAAGCCCATCTTCCAAAATATATGCAGGTTGCATACAACTACTACATTCACCTGTTTCTTCATCAACCAAGCTTATGTAGTTTATTTCTTCAGGCATAGCAACACTTGAAGCGGAACTACTGCTTGCTACATCATTTAAATAGTCAGCTAATTTATTGCGATATGCTGCCTCAGTAGCAGAATAATTCGAAGTTGCGGCTTCATCTAAATCACCATAGGTAACAATATTACCTGCGCTTGCAGTAAGCATATTTGCTTTTCCACTGCGTATAATTTTAACACCGCTAACATCTGTAATATTTGCAGATGAACTATAATAATTCTCATTTGCGATCAGCAATAATTGCTTACTCTGTACATCTTCTACATTATAAAATTCTACAGAGTGAGTGGAAGAAGAAATTTGAATTAAATCACCTTTGCTAAATTGATTTGTAAATTCATTAATATCACTTCCGCTTTTATCTTTTAGTACATCAATCCCTCCAGTTGTTTTTCTGAGTGAGTAGGTGCTAATATCTATCTCTTTTCCTTCATGATTGGCTTTTTGGCCCATGCCAGGATAGTATTCATTGGCTAAAAAATTAAATGCTGTATATTTTCCATTATGCTTATTACCATAAAACTCCAGGCCATCAAACTTTCCTGATTGTTCTGTAACTACTGGCGTACCACTGTTGGGATCGAAATATTTATTTAGTACTGTGTTGTATACCCCATCTTGATATGTAGTAACAGATTTTACAACAGCTGGGTAATGAATAATTTTATTGGTAACATGAGTGGATAGATTTGTTTCATCAAAAGTTTCGAAAGGTAATGCTAAAAAGTATGGTACTGTTAGCACTCCCCAATATAATACTCCAGCTTCTGTTTCTAAAGAGGCAGTATGATATTTATCTTCAACATGCTTTGACTCTATTACTACTTCAGTTTCTTTTCCCAATGGTAAACTTTCAAAACTTCCGTATTTATTCATTACCGGAATTTTTTCTCCTATGTCAAAATAATTATAGCTTGTTTTGCTAACGGTAGTTACTGAATCAGGAACATTCACATATTTATAATTTCCGGCACATTTTGCTGTACTCTTTAGCTGGCCACTCATATTATTAATAATAAAACTAAATCCCTGCGATCCCCATGCATTCATTTTAACTTCATTTTTAAATACACCAAAATCAGGATCGGGATGGAATTTTTCTTTATTTATTTTGGTATGGTCAGCACATTTATAATCTCCCTCTCCATCACCGTCATTATCGGCACCAAATGTTCCATCAAAAGGAAAATCTTTGGTAGTATAATATTCATATACTGAAAAACCGTCTTGCGTATGGCCTGTATAAATGTTGGTAGCAACCACTCTTGAATATCCCACCATAGGTGATGGCAATATATTTTCACCCATTGGGCCTTCAAACTGTTGCATATCTTCACCAGCAGCCAATACTTGTTGCTTGCTCGATTCAGAACGTTTTTTCAAATAAGCCACCAAAGCATTTTCATTTCGTATACCTGAAGGCTCATTACTGGCAACTCCACTTGATGCACCATCAACAGTTTGGTAGGTAAATTCTTGCCCATACAGCATTTTATCAGCTCCATCAGATTCTAAACCTTTATCAAAAGTTAATAAACGCTTTACTCTTAGGCCTCCACCTTTTTTTGCTCCCGGAATGGGTATTTTTAAATACGACATATCTGGTTTTAATTTCTGACAGCATTTTATTTCAGTTGAGCCCATATCTATCAATTGCATTAATAAACTTTTAATTTTATCTCCATCATCATTCTGTGAGCCTGAATTTAAATTTCCGGAAATACTACATCCTCCGCTAAAATTCATTCCACGATTGGTTTTATAAAACTCTTGGCAAGCATCATAGGGAGAAGTATAACCTTCGCTAGAATTATCATCTCCATCATCTGGGTTATCACCCAATTTTACATAAATATCATTTCCAACAAAACCAACCTCATATACATTGGCATAACCCTCAATGTATTCATTGGAACAATTATCTTCATTGTCAGTCCAAGTTGGTGTATTTCCATTTAGATTATATAGAAATTTGAAATACATTTTTTGAGGGTCTTTTCCATTTTGACCATCAATAAAAATGGATTGAATGTATTTTTTTAAGCGTATCATCTCCATATCATCACTACCTAATCCTTCATATTCAGTACCCGTTAAATCAAGTGTATATTTAGCGCCAACATCTCCGGCTCCATTGCTAGTTATTTCTTCATCAACTGATTTTAAGGGAAGCAAAAGCATGGCTTTTCTATCTTGCACATAAGCATAGTCGTCTTGTTCATATTGTATATGCAATTGCGCTTGAGTAGGCAAAATTATTTGTTTTAAATGCCAGGCAGCAGGATCAAATGATGCAGCAGGAGTTTGATTAATAGAATTATTATAGATATTTTTTCTTTCTTTCCCATCATATCTATAACTACCCCATGCATCGGTATTGTATGTTTGGTATTCTGGATTTTGTTCAACTTCATTATATGAATTATAATTATCTAAATCAGCGTATAGAGCAGGATAAGTTCCATCTTCGGCATAAGTATAGTTGAATTCATAAGGAGATATTTTTGCATTTTTGGCATCAGCATAATCAAACCAAACTTTCTTTAAGGTTAATTTGCCTGTTCCCATTAATGCATTATAGTTTCCATCTTTTGAAGAATTAAAATTTGGAATTCCATTCATTAAAGAATAATCGTACTGAAAGTTTACCGTTTTAATTAATTTACCTTCCTTACCATTTTTATCTTTTGCATATAATTTAATTTGCGTTAATTTTTTTAAAGAATTAGTTCCAATTACAACTTTATCTTCATCTACTGTGCTTGATGTTGCTGTCTCAATAGCATCGGCCCTATCCTCTAAAATAAATTTGGCAATATGAGTAGCTGTTTCAATGGATTCAAGAAAATAGATTTCCTTTTTACCCCTGCTAAAACTTGCCAAATCATCATTTTTATTTGATAATTCTCTCGGATTATAATAAAAACCGGTATAGGGTGTTCTCCAATTATACCAGCCTAATTTTTCATCTCCATACAATTTGGTATAATTAAATTTTGTCCAGCCACCAAAATCATCTGTACTGGGGCCATTATTTGTACGATCGATGTAATTGGGAGATGTAATTTGAGTTAATAAAAAAGTACTCGCATATTTATCAGCAATGTATTGCCCTTGGTAATTTTCTACATCATCGTTTGGAATTTCTTTATCTCCATCAAAAGAAGTTAAATCTTTATGGGTTATATAAACCCCTTCGCCATCACCATTCACATAATCTTTATCTATACCTAAACTCAGCTCTTGTTCATCTTTGGCGTAGACAGGTAAACCATAAACAAACTGGGAGCCGTTTTGGTTTGTAATAGCAAATTCTCCAATTAAATCATCTTTTGAACGATCAACCAGCTGATCAATATCAATTCTATTTGAATAACGATAAGGAGAGTTTGAATAAATATTTGCATTTTTAGTATATGCTATAAAAGATGAACGACCAACATCTTCTCCTTCGTTTACGCTGGTGTAAACATCAGATAATTTGGGTTTATATCCATTTTTATCACTACCACTTAAGCTAGCACAAGTAGCTTCATCTGTTGATGATAGGCTTTGATACCCCCCCATATCACCAATAAATTTAAAGTAATAGGGCTCATTGCCTTTACCTGTAAAATCATAATCTGAGTTAGTTCCATCATCATTCCATTTTTCTATTGAAACAGAAGATGTACTTACTTCTCCTGATCCACCACTTATTCCAACATCAGCACCACTTGTAACATTCAGGGTTAAGGATCCTCCCATTCCTCCTGAAGAATTTTGTTTATTGGGGCTAAAGTGTCCGGGAGTTTTGCTATAAGCTCTGAATGTGCCCGAAATTCCATCACCCACTACATTAAAATAATCAGCGCCACTATATGGAATAGATAAATACCTGTCGCGTAAATTATATGGATCATTTTTTTCTAATGTATAATCCATCATTTGATTACTTACATCAGATGAAGCTTTGTCTGAATATAAATATCCATAATAATCAACTGTTTCCTTTTTGTCGTCAATAAATTGAAATGTTGCTGTTCCAAAAATTGATGCTCCCATACCTATAGGAAGTGGAGCAGGTGCGAAATAAGTGCCAAAACTTAAGGAAGACGATATACTTGATATTTTCGGTATATAAGATGGCATTGCATTATTATTTAAAGTATAAGCTCCGTATCGACTTGATGAAACAGATCCGCCTGAAGCAACACTTCCAATTTTTGAAATATTGGATATATTATTAAGCCTATGCATTGTTGTTTGTTTTTGAGGAGAAGAACCAGCTGTAGCTTGCATACATTTTAGAATTGTACCACTTGTTTCAGAAACAACATTAAAAGCAAAGCTTAAAGGAGACACATAAGAGTATTCTACTCTTTCTTCACCATCTATATGGGAATGTGTGGTTGATTTTAATCCAAGTTGATATCCTACAAATGGAATAGATTGTGTGGTTACTCCTTTTTGATTATTAAATTGAATTACTTTTGTTGCACCTTCTTTTAAACTTGCAATTCCAAATACGCGTAAAGATGCATCCAAGGTAGCACCAACGGCTAAAGTTGAATTTTCAGGCATTGCACAATATTGGGTAACTCTTCCTTTATTCACATCATCAGCAAAACCACGTTTATTACGGATAATGGCACCTGGGTTTAATGTAAAACCATATCCTACCCATGAAGCATCTTCTTCCGGAGTTATACCACTATGGTAAGAAAGAGAAACAGCATAACCGCCACCATTAGGGCCCGGCACTTCAAGCACAGGTAAATTATAGGTAAAATCTCCAGTAAAAGGATCAACCATATTATTGGTAGAAACAGATTCGAAATCTGAAAACTCAGGCTGAGTGGGTCCATTCATTGCCAATGCTGTTGTAGGTAAAAAAATTTCTACCAATAAACATAATGCCAAAACTAAAGCTGTCGTTTTTTTAAAGATTTGTTTGATCATGGTTTTGTTGTTTTGTTTGTTATATTTTTTTAAATTTATTTGTTATACCTTTTCTTTAAGTTGTTGAAAAAATAGTGACGCCCCACTATCTACATTAATAATTAATTTTCTATCGAGGGATTGTATCAATTCAATATTTTCTGATGCTATTAGTTTACATTTTTGTGTATTTCTAACATTATCTAATAATTCACCAAATTCATGCAGCCAATGATAAACGGTACTGTGATCTGCATTTATTATTTCTCCAATTTGGCGAAGTGTTAGGCCCTCGAGATATAATTCAATGGCTAGTCGTTTATGCTGAATTGATTTTCCTACTTGTTCTTTGGTAAATTGAAAGCCACATTCTTTGCACAAAAAGCATTGTAGCTTTTCTCTTAAACCATTTTTAACAATACTATTTGATAAACATTTGGGGCAGTTCATATTTATAGATAATTAAATTGTTTATCTCCAAGTTAGATGAGGACGGAAAGAAACGAAAGGAAATTAATGTGTGGAGTTTATAAATTAAGCATGATCATTTAAATTATAATAACATGTATTACAATAACTTAGTTGCAATTTAAAATAGTGATTCAAATACAAAACAGGCTTACTATTTAGTTTTTATCTTATTGAAAATACAATGTTGCTATATCACAAACTCTCTTCAAATAATTATTGAACATCTAAGAATCACACATTCTTTTCCTTTACATATTTTGAATAAGATGATACATTTGAGTACTTATTAGTGCCAAGGTGCATGACCATAATTTTCGGTAGGGGGCTGAAAATTAACATCACCTTGGCTTTTTATATGTGAGCCCTAATTATGACAGATACCAAAAAAAATATTCTTTCTATATGCAGAGATGTAGCTAAACAAAGTACCAATGCACAATTTATTATTCATACCGACAGAGAAACCTATACAGCCCTTGAATTTACAAACAATGAAATAATAGAAATTGATGGAAATTGCTTTAGTGGTGAGATAACAAGTAGAACTATTATTTCAGAAGAAAAAGCCCTTGAGATAATTTCCAATAAAATTAGATGTGATTATTTTGTAGAATTTAAATTGCAGAATCTATTATGTAATAAAATAGCTAATTATAGTGATCTATTACCACTCGATAAAGATATTCTAAAGCAATTGAAATCGATTTATAAAAATTTATTGAACCATTAACTCCTTTTGTAATACGGTTGTCTCAGATTTAATTTCCTTAACTTCTTTTGGCTCCCAACCCGGATTACCAAAGATATAGCCTAATTTATTTTTTAATGATCCAGGCTTTTTAATATCATCCCAAATAGATTTGTATTCATGAAAAGCAATTCTAATAGGATTATAGGTATTGATATTTTTCGTTAAACCATAAATTACTTTTTCATCTTCTACAGCAAATGTTCCAAAAAGCACATCCCAAATAATGAATACTCCACTATGATTTTTATCAATGTATTTTGGATTTGAACCATGATGTACTCGATGAAAGGATGGAGTAACTATTATTTTTTCGAGAAAACCAAGCTTCCCAATACTTTCTGTATGCACCCAAAACTGGTAAATGTGCAAAATTGACATGCAAAAAAGTACCGATACCGGAGTAAAACCAATAATAACTAACCAAACCCAAAAAATATAATACATTGCAGCTATAACCCATGCCTGGCGCAATGCAACACTGTAATTAAAATATTGAGACGAATGATGGTTAACATGTGCTGCCCATAAAATGCGAATTTCATGCGACCAACGATGGTACCAATAATAAGTAAAATCAACACCTAACATTAATACTACCCAGTACCACCAAGAATTTGTTGGCATGGCAAATAAACTGTACTTATCATGCAACCAAGTAAAATAAAAAAAAGCTATCGGCTTGCCTAAAAAACCAATTAAAGAAGCTCCTAACATCATACCTAAATTTGCCAGCGTATCTTTCTTTTCATAATAGTCTAAATGATATTTAACACTTAATATATATTCTATAATTAACAAAACTATAATAACCCATACGGCATATAAGAAAGGATCAGTATAGGCATTAGCCATATCTTGAAAAAGTTTAAACATGATTGAAATATATTTAGAGTATAAAATATTAAACGTAAAAGTATTTTGAAATAGTAAAATTTACAGAGAAACTTTTGATACGAACTTAGAAGTTTAAAACCTGAAGAAGTTTTATTTGAGATAGTGCTACCTACTGTAACCGATTTCTTGTTCTAATTTTATTCACATTCTCATTCATAACTTTTCTCACTTTATGTTCAAAAATAAATTGCTTAAATCCGGACAAGTTTGAACCATTTTTTTTATAAAATTGATCGGGAGAATCATAGATTCCAAAATCTTTTACTATGCCTTCTTTTTGAATGTAAGTATCACCGCCATTCCATTCAATGGGTGGGTTTTTAAAATTATTGGTGGCCACACCGTAACCACAAAATGACGTTTTATATTGAGGAAATATCTTTTGAAGATTGTTTAAATAGGGTTTATCTAAAATAAAGCCTTCCATATTTATCCAATTACCATTATAAAAAACTTCAACCCAGCTGTGAATAATTTCTTTGGGAGTAAGAAAATAATAGAAACCGGTAATGGCTCCTTTTTGAAGTTTTTTATCAATTGCAAATGCATGAAAACGGCATGGAATTTCAACGGCCATTAACAAGGCCATAAATAAAGTTGATTTTGTATTGCATTGTCCATATTTATCTTTTAGCACTTGTGAAGCAGTTATATTATCATTTCTATTATAACCAAATACAATTTCATCTCTTACAAAATTGTAAATAGATTTTATTTTTTCTGTTTCGTTTAGTTTGTGCCAACCCTTTCTATGAATTAATTCTTGAATAGATGAATCAGAAAAATTTAAAATAGTTGTTTCATTTATATTGTTTATCATTATTATTTAATATTTGCTTAAAATGAAATCGTATTTCCATTAGCTTTAATAAATGGACAATTGATTAATGCATTTTATTCTCTAACAATCACTCTATTTATAATTGTATTATTCTCTCCAATAATTTTTAAAAAGTAAATTCCCTTTGTATAATTGCTTAAATCAAATTGGGCCGCATAAGTGTTTCCAGGAACATTAATATTTTCTTTGTATGCTACTTGACCGTTAATGTTTGTGATTTCAAAAAAGTAATTACCACTTGTGTTTTCCATATTTAGTGTAAATAATCCTGTAGTAGGATTTGGAAAAAAGATAATATTATAATCACCTTGTGTATTATCTTCAATACTTGTTAATGATTCCGTTTCCATTGTAAGATCATCAATCCAAGCTTCAGCATTTATATTATCATTGTTAGATAAGCCAATGGTTATTTCAATACTAACCGCTTGAGGAATAGCATTTGAATAATTAAATAGTATTTCAAATTGAGTATAATTATTGGCATTAGACGTAACTATGGTGTATCCTTCTCCTATTGACTGTCCACCATTTTTTGGATATGCCGTTACTCCTAATACCAATGAGTCATCTCCGTCACTTTTTAATTTATAATAACCTTTAATTTTATGCACTAAACTATCACATTCTTGTGAAAAAGAAACTGCATTCTGAGGAAAGCCATCAAAATAATTTTTTGGCGATGTTCTACTTGTTATATGCATTGCATATTTACCAGAAAAGCTATCTGAGCTTTGTTTAATTGTAAATGAAGTATCAATTTTATAATAATATGCATTTGTATTAGGATTTATTAATATGTAAGAATCATAATATCCCCATTCTTTAATTGAGAAATATTCAAGTGTGTCAATGTTATTTCCATTTATATCTTGATCAAACACGATAGTAGACCAATTGGACATATTTTCAAATCCTCCATTATCAATTTCACATTGTGAATATGTTATTGAAAAATTGAGAAACAAAATAAAATTGAGTATAATTATTTTTTTCATTTCATTAGTATTTTAGAATTATTCAGACCGCAAAAGTATTATAAAATGTATAAATTATTATGGAAACTTCATGTGAATTATTAGAAGTTCAACGAATCAAATTTATTTTTGAAGAGGAGGTGGCTGTATTAAGATAGGCAAATCAATAAATGAATTTGATTCATATTTTTTTAAAAACAAAAATACTTTACATTAAACTTAACCACTAACAAGTGGCTGGTTCTATGCTTTCAAATATTTTTGAACCCAAATATTAAAATCAAAGAAATCGAGTTTTGGTAATTCAGATGGACGGCCTTTTAGTTCTGAAAGTTTGGCATTAAGTTGTTTAAATATTTCCTTTTTTTCAGATACATCAAAAACATTTATGAGTTTACGCAAAGTAGAAATAATCAACAATTCAAAAACGGAATCTTCTGAATTAAATTGTTTTCTTAATGAATCTATTCCGGCATCTACATATTCAAAATCACCTAATTCATAGTGTAAAACTAAATTAATTAAGCGACTTAATAAATAGTTGGGTTTTGCAATTTCTGATTTTAAATCAAGAATTACATTTATATATTTCAATGATTTCTTATAGTCGCCAGTTTTAAAATACAATTGAACTACTATTATATATGCCCAAACAATAAAGGGGCGCTTGATGTATTTTTTTAATGACCTAATGTTCTCTAAAAACTCATCAAAGATTTCAATCGCTTTTGTATAGTTACCAATTTCATAATAATAATTAATGCTATTACAATAATAAAACCCCTTTATTTTATATTTTAATTCGGTTGATATTTTAAGATTACTAATTTCATCTAGTTCTTTTAAATGCTCTTGCACAGCATCAAATTTTCTAACTTTAATAGAAGCGGTAATTAAATTATTAAGCTTTATGCAATAGTTGCTTGGAATCTCTTTTACCATTTCACCATATTGCGCTTTTAAATTGTATACTATTTTTTGATAGATTTCATATATTTTTTCATAATCAGAAGTTTTTAAATAATTATAAACCCATATTCCATATAACTGTTCCTTTGCTCTAAAGGTTAAAGCTAAGTTCTCGTCATTTAATAAATAGGCAGTCTCTGCATTTAAAGGGTCTTCGCTTTTTATATGCAATATATTATAACAATAATTTAGCCTTGAAAGATAGTCGTAGTCTAAAAAATTGGAATAGTTTTTAATTGTAGTTGCATAATTCTTATTTATTTCATGAATATCTACATCCAAAATATTTTTCAATCCTAAATCATATTCTATTCTATTTAGTTTTAACATCTCTTGAAAAGACAGTGTTTGAATTGCATATCTCTTCGCTTTTTCAATATACTTTATGCACAATTCATTTAATCCTCTATCTTTTATTACTTCTATTTGTTTTATTAGTTCATTTAATTTAAAACGTATGGTATCATAATTAGCAGACTCATATAAACTATCAACAATAGTGGTAAATAAATAATTTTTGGCTACTGATAATTGATTAATAAATTTTTTATTCTTAAACCTTTTCTTAATTATTTCTTCATCATATTCTTCTTGCTTATCAATTGTATCAAATAAATTGATATACTCCTTATTGTTATTATATTTTGCTGCCATTAATTTAAATGAGCGTTTTTCTGATTTACTCATTGTTTTAATTAACAAAAACAAATTATCGGTTTGCGCCATATGGCATTGAAATGTTTAATTAATAATGATATGCAACCTATCTTATATTGTAAAACTAGTAATCTATTTGTAACCTTGTTAATCAAAAACAAGTATAAGCTATTAAAAAAATAGTAGAATGAAAATATACATATTAAAATTACTATTTATTAAACCCAGAAAAGTAATATGTGTTATTTGTTTTAGCATACTACTCTTATTGAAAACAGGGTTTAGTGAAAAAATTTATTCGCAAGTACTTGATAGTTGTTTATTCGACAGTACTAATAATCGTATTAATTTAGGTTTATACGGAGGAACATGTAACGATCTTAGCTTTACCAAATCCAATCGTTTATTTGCAGCCACTGAAACTTCTTTAGGAATATTCTATTCTAATGATAGTGCTGCTTCATGGATAAATGCTTATCCCTTCGATTCTCTCGTATTTGAATGTGGACAAAGAGGATGGCACGGATATGCCAAAAAAGTAATTACAAATAAAAGTGGTTGGGTTATGGCATGTAATAACAATACCGTTACAATCAGTTATTCAAATGGAGATAGCGGCACGTGGAAAACCCTTGTGGATACATGGATACTAAAGCAAATAGGATATTCTGATTATACTGTTTCCAATATTGCTTTAACAGATTACTATGCTTATGTATTAAAAGGTCCATTAGTAATAAGGGCTGATATAAACGGAATAGATACCATATTTGATTTAAGCAAATCTATTCCGGGTGTTGATTCTACAGACAAGGCAGTAAGTATAGCTGGGATAAATGAAGCTATTAATCCAAGGTTTTATGTTGTAGTAGATACTTTTCAAACTCAAACATCATTTGAATCCTCAGGACTATTGTATATGTATGATAATGTTAGCTTTATATCAAAATCTATTCCTTCTAGTTTTATATACGGCATCGTATCTATATATAGCAATTTATTAAGTAGCACAATAGACACATTATTTATTAGTGGTTATTATGGTTCCTCTGATGAAGTAGAAATTTATAGTTCTTATGATGGAGGTAATAATTGGAAAAACATTAATTATTCATTTAAAGAAAAGAATCACCTACTTACTGATGTTGATTTTAGTGCAAACTGGAAAAGTCAATACTCTGCTTCTGGGGGCATAATTTTGATTTGCGATGGGCTGTACATTTCAAAAGATTTGGGAACAAGCTGGGATTCCATTTATTTAATAGGATCTACAACGTCAGCCTTTGCCGTACATCCTCAAAATCTTTCTTTTTTAACAACATCATATCCAAAAGGAATTCGCATTAGTTTAAACGGAAATATTGGACCATTTGATTATGCTAAAAACGAAAATTTAACAGCCTTAAATATATTTCAAATAGCTCGTTCAAAAAATAAAGGTGAATTTTATATTGCCACAACTGCTGGTGTAGGTTATACCACTGCCTATTTAAATAATTCAGTATCACCAATTGATAAATGGCAATACCCGCATGGAGAATTTCCATTGAATATTGGAGACGACCTTTCAATATCAGCGGTAGCTATAAACCCTTATGACTCATTAAATGTAATTGTAGGTTCTTCTGGAGGCTTGTATAACGTAACAACTAATGGTCATTCTAGTTTTTTGGGATTTAAAAATTTTACATCGCTACCCGATTATTATGTAAACGATATAGCTTTTTTTGATTCAACAACAGTGATTGCAGTAACAGGCGATTTAACTAGTAATCAAGGAAAAATCTGGAGATCAGTAAATAAGGGATTGACATGGACAGAAGTAAGCCCATTTAATTTCAAGTGTGGTTTATCCATTTCGATTAGAGACACTTTGTTAAGCACAAAAGCAATTTATGTTAGTTGTGGTTCACTTGCTACGGGAAATGGAATATTATGGAAATCAACTGATGGTGGCAAAAATTGGATTAATCATAACGGCCCCAATAGTTCTACTAATTCTTATGCTATTAACATGGCTATATTTGATGTGGCAGTAGATCCTCGTAGTGATGACACTTTATATGTTGGAGCTGTTTCTGCCAATAATTTTTATGCAGAATTTTTTAAATCTGTTAATGGAGGTAATTCATATATTCCTATTAAAGTTGAAAATTTGTATGAAACTCCCAGTTCAATATTAATTCGAAAAAGTAATCCTGATAGTGTTTTACTTGCCTACGGTTCTTCGATAAGCATTTATGACGCAAAAAATGATACCTCCTCCTTGTTATTTACAGGCTTTCCAGGAGAAGAGATTCCTGATTTAGCTCAAGGCTCAATACTTGTAGGCACTACAACTGGATTTTATACTATTTTTGAACCAGATGACGATGATATTGTAACTAAAATAAAAACGAATAACAATTCATTAAGTGCTTTCATCTATCCTAATCCGGCAAATGAATTGTTGTATATTGATTTGCAAAATAAAAACAAACAGGATTATTATATTTTAATACATGACATGTTGGGAACATGTTTATACAGAAATAAGCATTCAACAGAAGCCAAGCTTGAAAAAGTAAATCTAGAACAATTTAATTCCGGAATGTATATCGTTTCAATTGAAACCTCTAAAGAAAAAAGCAATTACTTAATTTCAATAATAAAATAAACTTGGTTTGAATAACAGGGCTTAAACACTCCAACATTATTTTCTTCCCCAATTTTTACACCCTTTTAAAAGAATGTATAAATCATTATAGGGTTTATAGTCTTTTGCATAAATAGTATTCAGCTGATTTATAGTTTCAATTTTTTCTTTCTCATTTGCCAATATGTCTGAAGGATTTAAAACTCCTTTTCTAATTTTAGGTAAATGAATAATTGGAGCAGATGAAGAATAAGCTACCCATGATTTAATTCCGAATAAGACTTCAAATATATTTATCACAAATTGAATGGGAGATTTTATTACAAAAACAAGTAGTGGACTTGTCAAAATAAACACAACACTGATTATAACATCTAACATGCGTTTGTATCTCTGATTAGAAGGCTTTGTAATGGAATTGATATCAAACGTATAAAAATCTCCTGAAGTATCTATTGAATTACTTCCTATAATATACAGACTTTCAGGTGGAGCAATTTTAAAATCAGCTTTAGTTTCTCCTAAAACCGACATTTGTTTAATAATTTCTTGAGCATCCATATCCTTGGCACAAAAAACTACTTCTCCAACATCATGTATGTTTATTATTTCTTTAAGTTGCTGTATTGAACCTAAATAATTATTATCAATTACAGTATTAGTAGGATTTATTTTTCCAATAAACTTAGGCTTTATAGACGATGAGTTATTAAGAATTGCTTCAACCCTATTAATTTCAGCCAATCCTCCAACTATTACTACACGTTTTTCTTGTTCTGAATTTAAAACCAGATTTTTATATTTTACAAAATGCATTAAATAGGTTCTTAAAACCAAATAAAATATTCCCCATAAGGCTCCTAATAGAATTACAGCCCTCGAAAACCGAAATTCTTCGCTTAATAATGAATAAAGCACCAAAATAAATAAAGTCCCAAATAAAATTCCACGAAATAAGTTTATGATTTTAAGTGGTTTATCATATCCACCTGACATGTAAGTTGAACTAAGCCATATCAGCGAATAAATAGGAATAATGCCCCATAAAAACTGTTCTGGATAAATAGAATGTTTTATGATTGATCCCCAATAATTGCTAATTAAATACAAACCGGAATAAATAAATGCAAAATCAAGTATTGGAACAAACAATTGATTTAATAATCTATATACTATTGATAAAAAAGCACGTAAATAAATGGCGATGTTTATTAAGAACGAAAACAAACTGGCATTTTGCTGTGAGAAATGTTTTTGAGCAAAAATTACCATGGCCTTGTAAAATACAATTACATAGTTAACACTACTCTTTTTTGTACTCTCGCCTTTGTAGTGAATAATTCGCGTATCGGCAAAATAATAATTCTTATAACCAGCTTTTATAATTCTATATGAGATATCAATATCCTCTCCATACATAAAAAAGGTTTCGTCAAGCAAACCAATTTTATCTAATACAGTTTTGCGAATAAGCATAAAGGCACCTGACAAAATTTCCACCTCATGGGTTTTATCTTTATCAAGGTAAGAAAGATGATATTTTCCGAATCTTTTTGAATTAGGAAATAATCGAGAAAAGCCAAATATTTTATAGAAAGCTACTTCCGGAGTTGGTAAGCTTCTTTTCGATTCCGGTAAAAAATGACCTTTACCATCCAACATTTTTACCCCCAAACCACCGGCAACTTGATGCCCATCCATAAAGGCAATAACTTTTGAAAAGGTATCTTCTTCAACTACCGTATCCGGATTGAGTAATAAAACGTACTCCCCTTTTGCTTCTTTTATAGCTTGATTATTGGCATATGAAAAGCCGTAATTTATTTTATTTTCAATAAGCCTTACTTCATGAAATTTTTCTTTTACCATCTGCATCGATCCATCAACAGAATTATTGTCAACCACCCACACTTCGGCATCAATACCTTTTAAAGCCTTTTGTACAGAGTACAAGCAATGCTCTAAAAAGCCTTGAACGTTGTAGTTTACAATTATGACGGATAGTTTCATTATTTAAAGTTCAAAGTTTAAAAGTTCAAAGTTTAAAGTTTATGCAATACTAAACTCTATACTTTTCGCTCCAAATTTTAAATTCGTTTTTCATACGGTACTCTATTAATTATCGACCTCCCCAAAGTAATTTCATCGGCATATTCCAAATCGCTGCCTACTGAAATACCTCTTGCAATGGTTGAAACATTTACATTAAATTCTTTTATTCTTTTATTGATATAAAAATTAGTAGTATCGCCTTCCATGTTTGCACTAAGCGCAAGAATTACTTCAGAAACTTGACCTTCGGCAATTTTTTTAACTAAGCTTTCAATATTAATATCTGAAGGCCCAATACCATCCATAGGAGAAATAATACCACCTAAAATATGATACAATCCCTTAAACTGCATGGTATTTTCAATAGCCATTACATCTCGAACATCTTCAACTACACAAAGCAATGAATTATCTCTATTGGGGTTTAAACAAATCTCACATACTTCACTGTCAGAAATATTATGACAATTTTTGCAATGTTTAATTTGAGTACTCAATTTTATGATAGCATTACCAAACTTTTCCACCTCGCTTGTTTCTTGTTTTAAAAGATGCAAGGCAAAACGCAAAGCGGTTTTTTTACCCACTCCCGGAAGAGAAGCCAATTCATTAACTGCGTTTTCTAAAAGCTTGGAAGAAAAGTTCATCAATATTAGTTCAATGTTTTAAAGTTCAAAGTTAGAAAGTTTAAGGCTTATCTTATCATTCTAATTGCAAACTTTAAAAAGAGTTTAAAAAGAAATTTTACCCCAATTTTCTCAAAAAAAGATAATCGATATAATAAAGCAGTTTGAGCGACAAACTATTGGTTTGAGGAGAGGATAATGTATTGTTAACATTATTCCAATAGTTTTGAGCTACATCTGAATCATCAGTAAGAATACTATTTTTCCAAACAAGGCTCATTTCGCTACCCGGTAAAAATTGCCATGTATACACCAAATCAATATTAAATGCATTAAAATTTACATTGGCATTTTCATTATAAGCAGTATCTTCTGTAAGTGATCCATCCATATTAAGAGTGTAATAAGCCTGATAATCGGCCTTTGACCAATAATGGCGCAATCGCAAAGTAAGCGACATGTGATTGGTAAAAATATAACTGGCATTTAAAGAATTGGTAATGGTTAATACATTTCGCCTGCCAAAAGTTATAGCATCATCGGTATTTGAAACATAACCTATGTCGTCTTTATTAAATTCACGATCAAAATCATGATACAATAAAATCTTATTATTAGGCTTTAAACGAGGCGAAAAACCAAAGGCAAGAGTATTTCTATTATTTTCTTCAAACCATTTGTATCGCACACGCAAATCAAGAGCAAATACTTTTCTATAATCGCTCGAAAGCCACCAACCACCCGCATAATCTCTTGGAAATGTATAAAAACGGCCACTAACACGAGGTTCCCACCAATCATATGTAATAATAGGTTCAACATTCACCCATGCTCCCGTACTTAAATAACGTTTTGAAAAGGTAGTCCAACTTTCTGTATAAATACCAAAATTCCAAAAGGCACTTGGGTTATATACACGCCCATATACAATACTTGTTCCCACGTGAAAATTATTTACTTTCCAAACGGGTTTAAAAATATCGTATGAGGCATTTAAATAATTTTCAACCGTATTATTAAAAGCCAATATCCCAAGATCGTTTGGATCATATGTATCCGTTGTAATTGATCCTGTATAATTACATTGAAAATTACCACCCACCTTGCCTGCAAACCAAGATGAAGAATACCCTAAATCAGGATTATTTAAACCCGTATTGTATTTCTGACTCAACTTTCCAGAACCACTTATTTTATATTTATTATTTTTTGAATTAAAAGCAAATAATGCCGCAGCAACATCAGCATCGTAAGTACTTCCATTACGCATTACATTAGTATTAATAAAACTGATGTATGAATTATTTTTTAATGCCTGATCAAAAACCAAGATATTATAATTGCTAAGTGGCTGCGTTAATATTTTTCTTTCCTGATTTAATGAATCAACAACTACAGCATAAGTATTGGCTGATGTGGCATTAAAAATGCCTATACCTAAATCACCTTTAGTACGGCCAGAAATTTTTGTTGCATTAATCAATTGTGATGCACTAGGATTTTCGTTTATGGTTTCTCCATCTTTTAATTGACCATCTATATCATAATAGCCTATTGGCGTTCCGCCCACTCTACGAGAATAAAATAGATCTCCTTTACTAAAAAGCTCTGTACCTTCGGTAAAAAAAGGGCGATGTTCATCATATCTAACTTCAAAGGGAGAAAGATTTAATACCTTGTTATCTGATTGCACTTGTCCGAAATCTGGAACTAAAGTCATATCTAAAGTAAAGGCATCACTAATGCCGTATTTCACATCCATTCCGCCATTTAATGAGTATGATTTAGAACCATCATAATTTTCTGCATAGGCAGAAATATAGGGTGTTAAAGACAAACGTATGGGAGCCTTTATATCCTTTATATTTGTTACATCACCAAACTGATTTGCAAAACCACTTACAGCAGGATTGATATAATTCCAAAATGCAGTTTCTTTGGTCTTTCTTACTTTTCGTAAAAAATTAATTCCCCATACTTGTTCTTTTTCATTTGAAAATCGAATAGCTGAGAAAGGTATTTTTATTTCCGCAACCCAACCATTATCTATTATTTTTGCTTTACTGTACCATACTGCATTCCAATTTAAATCTTGTCCGTTAGCTGATATTTTACCGTCAAGCTGAACACCTGCTGCAGTTACGCCAAAAACAAAACAATTAATATCATCATTATAGGTGTCAATTGTTAGTCCAAATATTTCGCCTACTTCTTCATCTCTAACTGTAAGCTGCATATCCATACTGTCTTTAGGTTCATCAACCATTAAAGCTGAAACGTATATTGCTTGGTCGTCATACACATATTTTACTTCTGTTTTGTATTTTGAAGGTGCGCCAGGAGTTAATTCCATTTGAATAAAATCAGTAGCAATAGGAAGATTTTGCCATGCTTGGTCGTTTAATTCTCCATCAATTTTTGGTGGAACACTTACACGAGTAGCTATAATTGTTTTTTTCTCAGTTTGAGAATTTGCATAGAGAGAAATTAAAATGAATATCCCAAAAAAATGTAAAAATCTATACATAGAGAAATTTATTTCCGAAAGATACGTCAGGGGATTTACAAAAGTAAATCTTTAACATATCTTAAGAAGCTATATAGGCAAACATTTTCAAATTATTATCAGCGTTTGAAAGAGGCTGTCTCAAAAGCGTCATTGTAAATAATATAAACTAAGGCTTTGTTTCTTGATCAAATAAACTCTGAGTAATGCTGGTATTGTTTTTAAAATAATACAATCCTCCCCAATTGTATTTTACTTTTTTGTATTCGTTCGCATTACTATTTCTGTTAACAATTATTCTTGTAATAATTCTATTGGTCTCTTGAAAATTTTCAGTTGTTACTCCTTCTGGATATTTTTGTGCAAGCTCCGATAAAAATTCTTTTGATCTTGCTTCATCACTTAATTTAACGGCCTTGTCAATATCTTGTTGATTTGAGTTTGTTTCCTCTTGCTGAATAGTAGTTGTCTGTTGTATTGTTGCAGAATTTTGTTTTGCTAATTGCTGTTGTTGATATAATGCTTTTGCATCAGATGCTTTTTTAGTTGCATCATCAATTAATTTTTGCTTTGCCAAATTCTGAGCTTTAAGAATAGAATCTTGTACAAATTTTTGTCGGGCTAAATCAGCAGCTTGTTTTTTAGCCAGCGCATCGGCTTCTGCTTTTTTCTTTGCGTCTTCCTCAGCTTTTAATTTCGCTAATGCTTCAGCATCTGCTTTCTTTTTAGCCTCTTCTTCGGCAGCTTTTTTAGCGGCTTCTGCTGCGGCTTGTTGTTTGGCCAGTTCATTGGCTTTGGCAATAGAATCTTGTACAAATTTTTGTCGGGCTAAATCAGCAGCTTGTTTTTTGGCAAATGCATCAGCTTCTGCTTTCTTCTTTGCGTCTTCCTCAGCTTTTAATTTCGCTAATGCTTCAGCATCTGCTTTCTTTTTAGCCTCTTCTTCGGCAGCTTTTTTGGCTGCTTCTGCTGCGGCTTGTTGTTTGGCTAGTTCATTGGCTTTAGCAATGGAATCTTGTACAAATTTTTGTCGAGCTAAATCAGCAGCTTGTTTTTTGGCAAGTGCATCGGCTTCGACTTTCTTTTTAGCTTCTTCTTCAGCTTTTTGTTTTGCTAATGCATCCGCTTCTGCTTTTTTACGAGCTTCCTCTTCGGCTGCTTTTTTGGCGGCTTCTGCTGCAGCTTGTTGTTTAGCTAGTTCGTTGGCTTTGGCAATGGAGTCTTGTACAAATTTTTGTCGGGCTAAATCAGCAGCTTGTTTTTTGGCAAGTGCATCGGCTTCTGCTTTCTTCTTTGCCTCTTCCTCAGCTTTTAATTTCGCTTGTGCTTCGGCATCGGCTTTCTTTTTAGCTTCTTCTTCGGCAGCTTTTTTAGCGGCTTCTGCTGCGGCTTGTTGTTTGGCCAGTTCATTGGCTTTGGCAATGGAATCTTGTACAAATTTTTGTCGAGCTAAATCAGCTGCTTGTTTTTTAGCCAGCGCATCGGCTTCTGCTTTCTTCTTTGCGTCTTCCTCAGCTTTTTGTTTTGCTAATGCATCCGCTTCTGCTTTTTTACGAGCTTCCTCTTCGGCAGCTTTTTTGGCGGCTTCTGCTGCAGCTTGTTGTTTGGCTAGTTCGTTGGCTTTGGCAATGGAGTCTTGTACAAATTTTTGTCGGGCTAAATCAGCAGCTTGTTTTTTGGCAAGTGCATCAGCTTCGGCTTTCTTTTTAGCTTCTTCCTCAGCTTTTTGTTTTGCCAATGCATCCGCTTCTGCTTTTTTACGAGCTTCTTCTTCGGCAGCTTTTTTAGCGGCTTGTTGTTTAGCAAGTTCATTAGCTTTGGCAATAGAATCTTGTACAAATTTTTGTCGAGCTAAATCAGCAGCTTGTTTTTTGGCAAGTGCATCGGCTTCGACTTTCTTTTTAGCTTCTTCTTCAGCTTTTTGTTTTGCTAATGCATCCGCTTCTGCTTTTTTACGAGCTTCCTCTTCGGCAGCTTTTTTAGCTGCTTCTGCTGCGGCTTGTTGTTTAGCAAGTTCATTAGCTTTAGCAATAGAATCTTGTACAAATTTTTGTCGGGCTAAATCAGCAGCTTGTTTTTTGGCAAGTGCATCAGCTTCGGCTTTCTTTTTAGCTTCTTCTTCAGCTTTTAATTTCGCTAATGCTTCAGCATCTGCTTTCTTTTTAGCCTCTTCTTCGGCAGCTTTTTTAGCTGCTTCTGCTGCGGCTTGTTGTTTGGCCAGTTCATTGGCTTTGGCAATAGAGTCTTGTACAAATTTTTGTCGGGCTAAATCAGCAGCTTGTTTTTTGGCAAGTGCATCAGCTTCTGCTTTTTTCTTTGCGTCTTCCTCAGCTTTTAATTTCGCTAATGCTTCAGCATCTGCTTTCTTTTTAGCCTCTTCTTCGGCAGCTTTTTTAGCTGCTTCTGCTGCGGCTTGTTGTTTGGCCAGTTCATTGGCTTTGGCAATGGAGTCTTGTACAAATTTTTGTCGGGCTAAATCAGCAGCTTGTTTTTTAGCCAGCGCATCGGCTTCTGCTTTTTTCTTTGCGTCTCCCTCAGCTTTTAATTTCGCTAATGCTTCAGCATCTGCTTTCTTTTTAGCTTCTTCCTCAGCTTTTTGTTTTGCTAATGCATCCGCTTCTGCTTTTTTACGAGCTTCCTCTTCTGCTGCGGCTTGTTGTTTAACAAGTTCATTAGCTTTAGCAATAGAATCTTGTACAAATTTTTGTCGGGCTAAATCAGCAGCTTGTTTTTTAGCCAGCGCATCGGCATCGGCTTTTTTCTTTGCGTCTTCCTCAGCTTTTAATTTCGCTTGTGCTTCGGCATCGGCCTTCTTTTTAGCTTCTTCCTCAGCTTTTTGTTTTGCTAATGCATCCGCTTCTGCTTTTTTACGAGCTTCTTCTTCGGCAGCTTTTTTGGCAGCCTCCAGTTTTATAGCATTTTTTGCATTGGCAATAGAATCTTGAATAGCTTTTTGCTTAGCACCATCTTCTTCTTCCTGTAAAGCCAATAATTGATCTTCTATATCTGCTAATTTTTCTTGCATTTGTTTACTATAGGCTCCATCATAATCAAAATCATCTTTTTTAGGATCATAGAAAACTTTTGCAACTGGTTGTTTTAGTGCATCTGTATTGAGTTTTGGATTGTTTTCGAATAAACTTATTTCAAACTCAAAGGGAGGAAAACCCTCGGCAATTTTATCCGGTGGAGTAGTAGTTGTAAATTCCATTTTTTTAGAGACAAAGCCGGGCTTTGTAAACTCCAATACATAAGAGCTGTTGTAATCGAGTTTTAATTCAAAAACTCCATCTTTAGAAGTTACAAATTGATTTACCTGTTTTGAATTTTTATAAACAGTAACGGTAGCATTATCTAAACGTTTTCCGGCTTTTTTAACAGCTCCTGTAACAACCAAATTTGGAGGAGCTGTTTCTCCATCGGTTTGGGCAAATATATTTAGAGGCTGAGTAAGGATTAAAACCATACTTATCCAGTAAATAATATTTTTTGTAAATCTAAAATTCATTAAACAATAAGATAGTAATTTGTAAATATATAATAAGTTACAAAGTGTGCAAGCCTATCTTATTTATTAAGTGCTATTTTAAAAGAATTTAGAAAGATTTTTGGGATATATTTTCTTTACATATAAAGGCTTAATGATTTAAGTATCGTTCTTTAAGAGTATTGAGATGATGTTGAATATGTCCAATCATAATGTATGCTAAAGCTCGTGGGGTAATATTATAATTAACAGCATTTGCCATAAACTTACTTTGAGTGTCAGTTAAATTTTCAAATAGTATTTCTGCACTTCTTCTTACAACTTTAAATTCTTCTAAAAGACTTTCCATACTTCGATTGGTAACATCAACATTGCTAGCATATGCATCGTCATCGTATGTCTGAATCTTAGTAGTATTATCTCCTCTTGCAGCTACAAGAACTCTATAAGAAAACACCCTTTCGGTATCTATAATATGCATTAAAACAGCTTTTACTGTCCATTTGTTTTCAGCATAACTATAATTGTGTTTTTCAGATGCAATGTTTTCAAAAAATCGAATTGTATCATTAGTATTTTGTTTCAAAAGATCAAAAAAATTCCCATCTTCAACCAAATCAATGTATCGTTGAAAATATGGGTTGTATTCATTTAATTCAGGCCGTTTCATATGTGCATTATTTGCTTTTTAGTGGTCATCCCGATACATCGCATAGTCGTCAAGCTAAGAGTTTTTCATTTTCAATAAACAATTTATTAATCAAGTTATTTGTGGGACTAAAGTCCCTTATTATTTCTTCATCATATACCACGACCTGAAGGTTGTGGCTATTACATTTGCTCTAAGCAACTACTAACCATAATAGCCCCGACATTTATGTCGGGGGTAATGAATTCTTTGCCTGTATTGGGCTTTAGCCAAAAAAGATAATTTTTAGCTTGACGCCAATGCGATACATCGGGACGCCATTTAATGTTCACGAGTATTTGTGCACTGGTTCGGAGTATGGCTATTTCATCATTACCTAATTTCTGCTTTTACTTTTTCTTGATAAGCAGTAATTAAAGATCCCATTGCTTTATCAATTTGAGTATCGGTAAGGGTTTTATTTTCATCTTGAAAAATAAAACTAATGGCATAAGATTTTTTACCTTCTCCCAAATTTTTGCCCTCATATACATCAAAAAGATTCACTTCTTTTAAAATGGATTTATCGGCATGTGAAAAAGCAATTTCTTTGACTTGAGAAAATTTAATTTGTTTATCTAAAAGCAATGCTAAATCACGTCTTACAAATGGGTATTTAGAAACTTCTTTATACTTGATATTATTTTGAGCATGTAGTTTAACCAATTGTTCCCAATTAATTTCTGCATACCAAAGTTCTTGATTGATATCAAATTTTTTAGTTATGGAAGAACTGATCATTCCTAAACGGAGTAATTTTTTATCTGTTTTCAATTTTTTCGATTGATACGAAAGTCCCCAATTAAAAATTCCATCAGAGCCAAGTTCTTCAATATTAAGTTCATTTTCTTTTATACCTAAACGGCTTAAAATATTTTGCGCCACTCCTTTTATATAATAAAAATCGACAGCATCTTTAGTGCCATTCCAATCTTCTGCTTGTTTTTTACCAATTGCAAATAGAGTAAGATATTCTTCTTCTATATATTTTCCTTGAGTTTGTTGTTGATATGTTTTTCCGAACTCATATATTTTTAGATCATGTAACTGGCGATTTTGGTTGTATGAAATGGTTTCAAGCCCTCCGAATAAAAGTGTTTGCCTTAATACATCCAAATCACTACTTAATGGGTTAAGCATGCGCACATGGTGTTCTTCTTTTAATTCAGAAGAAAAAGCAGTATAGCTGGATTTGGTTAATGAATTGCACATAATTTCATTAAAGCCATTACTGCTTAAATAATCGGCAATGGTATTTTTAATCTTATCTCTATCGGGTTTTAAGGAGTTGGTAATGGATGCATGTCGTTTAGTAGGCATTGGAATATTATTGTATCCATAAATTCTCAAAATTTCTTCTACTATATCACATTCTCTTTGCACATCGACTTTAAATAGAGGTACTGCTAATAATAAACAATCCACTTTTTCTTCCAATATTTTTATACCAAGAGCAAGAATAATTTGTTTGATCTCGAAACGATCGATAGCAGCACCAATCAAACGATCGGCATAATTATAATTAAAAATTACTTTAACAGGTAAAATAGGATTTGGGTAAATATCTACAATTTCAGATGAAATTTGTCCACCGGCAATTTCTTGGATTAACAATGCCGCACGCTTAAGTGCATACACTGTAATATCCGGATCTGTTCCACGCTCAAAACGAAAAGAGGCATCGGTATGTAAACCATGAAAGCGAGCTGTTTTACGAACAGACACAGGATTAAAATACGCACTTTCGAGAAAAATATTTTTGGTTATTTCATTTACTCCTGAATTTAATCCACCAAATACACCGGCAATGCACATGCCTTCTTCGGCATTGCAAATCATCAAATCGTTTGCAGAAAGTTTGCGTTCTGTTTTATCAAGTGTAGTAAAAGATGTTCCATCAACAAGATTTTTTACCAGCACTTTATTTCCTTTTATTTTATCAGCATCAAATGCATGTAATGGCTGGCCTAATTCATGCAATACATAATTGGTAATATCTACAATGTTATTGATGGGTCTATGTCCAATAGATTTTAAACGATTTTGTAACCAAGCAGGGGATTCTTTTACTTCAAGCCCAGTAATAGTTAAACCAGAATATCTCGGACAAGCTTGCGTATTTTCTACAAGAACTTCTATTTTTTTGCTTTTATCCTCTCCCATTTGAGGAGAGTTAGAGAGGGGTACCTTGTATTCTTCAATCGAAGGACGAATCAATATTTTATTTTGCTTACGCAATACAGCTGCAAGATCACGCGCTACACCCATGTGCGAAGCCGCATCTGAGCGATTAGGAGTGAGGCCAATTATAAAAACGTAATCTTTTTTTATTTTAAAATATTCAGAAGCTTTAGTCCCCACTTTAGTTGCAGCATCTAAAACCATAATGCCTTCATGAGAATTTCCTAAACCAATTTCATCTTCGGCACAAATCATGCCTTCAGAAAGTTCCCCCCTAATTTTAGATTTTTTTATTTCGAATGGCTCGCCTGTTGCCGGATATAATTTTGCTCCAATAGTTGCCACTACTACTTTTTGTCCTGCATCTACATTAGCTGCTCCACATACAATATGCAAAGGATTTTCTTGTCCAATATTTACAGTAGTTAAACTTAATTTATCTGCATTGGGATGTTTTGCTTTAGTAAGCACTTCACCAATTACTAAACCTTCTAAACCACCTTTTAGTGTTTCAAAGGTTTCAATGGCTTCTACTTCCAAGCCACAGCTTGTGAGCAATTCAGCAATTTGTTCGGGAGTTTGATCGAGTTCTATATATTGTTTGAGCCAGTTGTAAGAGATGTTCATAAGTTAGTTAAAAGTTTGAGCGTTCAAAGTTTAAAGTTACTTATTTATAAGAATTCTCATACTTTGATAGCCCGAAAAAATGCCCAAGCCATTATTAATATTTGAGTATACCTGAATAGGATCAGGTACAATAATTCCATTAGTGCCTCCCCAAAAAATATATTGCTGCTCATCAGCTGATTTTACATATTCGTAATAATCTTTTGTAATACAATAAATATTTACATAAACAGGCTCTACTACCTCTTCACTTCCATTCCATGTTTTCATATTTAAATAAAAATCATCAACATACAAATTCAGCGTTTTTGTTTGCCCATTAAAGAGCTCGTCATTAAAATAAATATAGCCATGTGTTTCATTGTTTAAGTATGGAGAGCTATTGGGAATAGAAATATCTTTACAATCAAAATACAATTGATTATAAAACGCTGAATCAGAAATATCAGTTTGGCCAACTGTTATATAATAGTAATTTTCTGTACTTGCATCATCATAAAAACTAAGCTGAACTAACTCTTGAAACGAGCTACCAATGGCATATTTTGCTGAGTCTTTAATATAAACTATAGGAGTATCGATCAATTGCGGAATATAGCTTTTAGCAGTAATCAATGGATAATCTTTATTTGTAACCGTAATTTTATAATTTTTATTTTCATGCAAAATACTATTTGACTGATAATATCCTTTATGATTCCACGCGTAAATTAAATTAGGATTAACAGGTACTTCAACTTTTTTTAGTGTATCAATAAGAATTTCATTTTCAAATAAAAGAACCATTGCGCTGTCTAAATATTCAGGTAAGCTAGCTGTGTCAATTTGCCTGCTTAAACTAAGATTAATAGTTAATGGTTCGTTAATAGTGAACAATCCATTTACGATAACTTTTTGTTCATAATTACTGGTGTCAAAATCAATATCTTTTTTTAAGCTGCATGCCGAAAATAGAAGAACAAATAAAATTATATACAGATTAAATAAATGCTTCATATTAAATTAAAATTTTAATGAATAACTAAAAGATGGAATAATAGGAAACAATCCACTTGTATAAAAAGTATAATAATTAAATGCATCATTGATTTTAATGAAATTTTCATCTAAGCTAATAGGATTAATTCTGCAATAAACATTGTAGATAGTTATATTCCATATTCTTTCTCCGAATTTTTTCTTTTTATGAAAGTTGATAGAAAAATCGAGCCTATGATAAGGAGGCATTCTAAAATCATTTTCTTTTGAATATTGTAATTGCTCTTCGTTACTTGAGTTAACAAATGTTGGGGTAGACTGGCTATAATTAAAATTAGCTGCAGATAAATAAAATGAAACCGGTATGGTTACTGCCATTCCGGTAGTGAACAACCAATTGAATCCGATATCAATTTTGTTATTGATTTTATGCATGAGGCAAATTTTAATATCGTGTCGCCTATCATATTTATAAGGAAATTCTTCCCCATTATTAAGTTCATTAAATTGCCTGTAATTCCAAGACAATGTGTATCCAATCCAACCTGTAGTTTTGCCATTCGTTTTTTGAAGCATAATGTCTGTACCATACGTTTCTCCTTTGCCTTGAATTACGTTTTCTTCCCAATTTGAATGCTCGTTGGCCATTATCGAAAAACTTTCTTGATATGAAAGAACATTGCTCAACGTTTTATAATATCCTTCAGCCGAAAATTGAATAGATGAATGAAGCAGTAATTGGTTTATTCCAAACGCAAAATTATTCGAATGTTCTGGTTTTATGTTCTGAGTTGATGTAACCCATAAATCATCTGGCGTGGCTGCATTTAAAGTTGACAATAGATGTAAATTCTGACTCATATAAGAGTATGAAGCTTTTAAAGCAGTTTTTTCAAACAATAAATATCTAGCCGAAATTCTAGGTTCAACTGATAGATAAAAAACTTGAGTAGCATTAAAGCTTGTACAATTTAATCCAATATTGCTTTTTAATTTTTTAGAAATTGTCCATTCGTCTTCGATAAAAACAGAAGCTTCGTTGCAATGATAAATTGGGTAGGATACATTATATTCTTCATGTATAGACGAGGCTGTATCAACAAATGATGAAGAATTATTCATATTACCAATATTAATAAACCTATAAGTTTCGTATATGCCAAATTGCAAATAATGCTTGACGGAAGGAGCGTAACTAAAAATTATTCTACTACTAATATCGTTTATGCCCGAATTATAATCAGAACTATAATTAGTACTTGATGAATAATTGCTAGACGAATATGTGTAATCATACTGGTTATTGGTGATATATTTAAAAGAGGTATAACTTATGTTTATATTTGAAAAAAGTTTAGAACTATAAATATGGTTCCATCTTAAGGTACCGGTAATGTTTCCCCATGAATTTTTCACCAAAGAACTTTGTTCAGATGTTGTTACATAAGGGTCGTTCTCTGTATCTACAAATTCAAAAACATCTCTACCTCCATATAAACTTAAGAATAATCTGTTTTTAGAATTGATATTGTAATTAATTTTAGCATTAACATCATAATAATAGAGTTTGAATTTGTTTACAGTACTTTGTTCATTATTCAATGCCAATTTTACTATGGGGCCTAATATTAAATCGGGATAAGTTCTTCTTGCAGCGAGAATGAACGAACATTTTTTCTTTTTTATGGGTCCTTCAATCATAAAAGAACTTGCCAATAAACCAATAGAAAAATTACCATGAAATTCATTTTCATTTCCTTCTTTTAAACTAATATCCATTACAGAAGATAAGCGGCCGCTGTAACGAGCAGGAAAGCCGCTCTTAAAAACATCTACATTTTTTATTGCATCAGGATTAAATACAGAAAAAAAACCGAACAGGTGAGAAATATTATATACCGGAGTGCCATCCAACAAAAATAAATTTTCATCAGGATTACCGCCTCTTACCAACATGGTGCTTGTACCTTCCATTCCGCTTTGAATGCCCGGCATCATTTGATATGCTTTTATAACATCAGGCTGGCTAACAACAGTGGGGATGGTTTTAATTTGTTGGGGAGATAAACTCAATTCACCGGTTTGTGCACTCTCCATTAATTTATTTTCATCGGCATCAACTTCTACTTCTTGCAGGCTGATTACAGAAGCAATATTCATATTGATAACCGTATCTTTTTGAGCTTTAAAAATTACACTCTCATTTTTATATCCCAAATAAGAAAATAAAAGTTTTACAGAATCGCTCATAGTACTTAAACTATAAAAACCATATTGATTTGTGCTTACCGTATTTTTATTGATAAGATCAGTGATATAAGCACCAATTATTGTTTCACCCGAACTGCTGTCTTTTATAATTCCTGAAATAATTACTTTGTGGTTTTTTGAATTATTTGTTGGAGGCGAAAGCAAAATTTTATTTGAAGTATAATAATATTGCAAGCCGGTTTGCTTTACAATAATATTAAGTACTTGCTCAATACTGTATTCTTTGGCTTGCAGTTTAATATTTTTCTTATTGTCAATATTTGCATTACTGTATGAAAATACAATTCCGCTTTGCTGGGAAATTGTATTGATTAAATCTGAAAGATTATAGTATTCTTTAGTAAGTACGATCTCTTTATCAAGTACATTTTGTCCAAATAGAAGTTGATGAAAAAGAATAGTAATAATAAATACGAAAACGATTTTTTTCATTCTATGTTTTATATTAAATAAAGGTAGGGCTTAAGAAGAAAGAATGATCACAATTAAACTATTTTTTGTTGTGATCACTTCTGCTTATATCTAATTTTCTAGTTTAAGGGTAAGGCTATTAGAGGCTTTAAAAGTTTTAATTTGAACATGTTCTCCTCCTCTATAAGTAACATTGTTAGTATCTACATATTCGGCATAAACATAATAATCACCTGGGGTAAGATCATTTAAAAGAATTGAGGCATCATCAAAAGTTTCGCTATAATCATACATAGAAAGAGCATATCCAGGATCCTGAATTGGAGCATCATTGTACATAATATATAAGTTTATTAATCCCGTTGGGGTTTTGAAGGTAGAGCCACCTTTAGGAAGGTAGTTAACTGTAACACTAAGTTGTTTGCTTCCATCCATTCCTTCTTTTTTACAGCTTGAAAAAATTGTTACAACAAATAAAAAAAGTGCAACACATTTAAGTAATGAATGTTTTTTAAAATTAAACTGATTTGTTTTCATAATGATTTTTAATTTTGATTGATTATTAATTATTCTATATCTATATGTAACAAGAATTAATACTAACCCCTAAAGTATGTTGAAAAAATTATAGATTATTTTCAATGGTAGCGTTAAACAGTTCAATAAACTGAGCTCCTTGATTTTTTGCATTCATAATGGTTTCTTCAACTGAATGGAAAGTTTTATCAGATTGGGCTTTGTTTTCTTGATAAGCTATTTTGGCTCCTAAGTTTTGTGCATCTATTAAATCTTCCATTTTTGATGAATAGCCGTGAAATGAATTGTATTGTACTATTATTTTATTTCCATATTGATTTGCTGCTATCTTAACAAGATCATTGGTAGTGGTATTTAGATTTTCCAGAATTAGTTTCCCCATATTATCAATTGCAGGAAATCCATTGGGATCAGGAATGATGGCCATATCAAGATCTTTATCCGGGAAATTTTCTTGACAGGCTTCTGCTATATATTTCCAAGCATTATAAACTTTATTTTGCGTGTATCCATTTGCTATCCATATTGCAGGAGCATTACTGGCAGTATCTATTCCTTCAACGTAAGTTGAATCTTCATAAGGTAATCTGGTTTCAGCAGTTTCTTGATTTATTCCGCAAATTTTAATTATTGACACAACATTGTAAAAGGATGCTTTTTGTGAAAGATGTTCTTTCAATGCTTTTATTAAATTGGTATATGCATTTAAAAAAGGAGTTTCCCACGGAATAGGAATGCTCGTCCACCTTGCATGGCCATCCCCATCATGTGGAATAATTTTAAAGTCGAGAAAAGTAAAAGGATTATTTTGCCAATGTGGTGTTAAATCTCCTGCTATTATTCCAATAGATACCTTTTTACCATAAGCAACAGCTTTACTCATTTCGTTGTCAATAAATGTCCAATCAAATTGGTTTTCTTCAGGCTCCACACTTTGCCAGCTTACCCGAATAAAAAAACCTGTAACATTAGGATTCGAAAGAACGCTTTCAGTTTGGGCTTCATCAACGTCTCCAACAGCGTAAATTGGAATTCCAAAATCTTTGGGTAGTTCATCTGTACTTGCAATTTCTTTTTTGCATCCACAAATTGTTATAAAGATGACAAGTAAAAAATTAATCCATAAAAACATTAAAGACTTAGTGGTATTGTTTAAGTTATTCGCTTTCATAATTAGTGTTTTATTATTGTACATATATATGTAACATATAATAACACTAACCCCTAAATCATATTATAAAAAAATGAAAATTATTTATTCGATTGGGAAATTGCCACGATCTTTAGATCGTGGATTGATTGATAGCATTAGAATTGGCTTCAGCCGAAATGGCTTGATGTTTAATTTATTTTGGCTAAAGCCCAATACAATTTTTCCACGACCTAAAGGTCGTGGCTATTGATTACTAGATATAAAAACAGTATCTCCATTAGTTTGGCACTTAACATTAAGAACCAATTCAAGTTCTTTTAATACACCATCAAGAGATTGATGGGTAAAGGTTGTAGTAATTCTGCTATTTTGATCTACATTAATTTTAAAAGATTTGTGGTAATATGGAGAAATAGTATTGGTTACATCTTGTAACGAGGTATTCGAAAAAGTAAATACGCCTGTTTTCCAAGCCATAAAATTGGGATCTACTGTTTCATTGGTGATGAGCTGATTGTTTGCTTTTTTCAAAATAGCTTCATGTCCGGGAGCAAGTAAAACAAATTGTGCTGTATCGCTTACCAATCCAAATTTAACTTTACCTGTTACTAAAACAACTGTAACTATAGTATCATTTTCTAAAGCTTTTATATTAAAGCTAGTTCCCAATACCCGCGTATACGAACCATTTGATTCAACTATAAATGGTTTTGCCGGGTTTTTCTCTATTTCAAAAAAGGCCTCACCAATTAATTTTAATGAGCGAATATTGGTTTCAAATTTTTTAGGAAATTCTATTGAACTTGATTGATTAAGCCATACTTTACTGCCATCAGGTAAACTAATCTCCTTTGTTTCATTTTTAGAGGTAGATATCACAGCCATTTCTATGGAAGTATTCATTGAGTAAAATTGAAAATATAAAAATGCTGAAACGCCAATAATCAATAAAACAGAAGCAGCTATTTTAAACCAAGTTGGAATTGCATTATTTCTATTGATTGCAATTATTTTAGGTTCTGCATTCATTTTAGCATGAACCTTTTTAAGTGCATTTTCTACATCAGGGTTAAAATTATCAGTATTATAATTGGCATTCTCCCACACTTTTTTAAACTGATTCAAATACGCAACATTATCTTGAGAAAGTGAAAGCCATTGCTCTAACTCTTTTTTCTCAGATGCACTGCATGATTGTTGCAGATATTTTGTTATTAAAAGATGTAGGTATTCAGTATCCATCATTATATATGTAACATAAATTTTTATTTACCCCCAAAGCTTTCTAAAATTTTTATGAATAAAATAAAGGCCCCCCAATATTTGATTACATGCTTACGTAATTTTTGCAAGGCAATGGTCATTTGGTTTTCTACTGTTTTAATAGAAATATCAAGTTCTGTAGCAATTTCCTTGTTGCTTAATCCAATCTCTCTACTTAACGAAAATATTTGTTGACATTTTTCAGGAAGCTCATGAATACCATTTTGAATTATTTGCTGAAGCTCCTCTTGTGTTATTTGACTATCGGCTTTGGTATCTGAAATGAACTGTTCGGTAAAACTTTCTTTGGTTAAATCTGTATCTACAATAGTGAGATTCTTTTTACGGAGATGATTATAACAGGAATATTTTACTGAACTTAATAAGTAGGCATTAAGAGAAGTTTCGATATTGAGTTCAATTCTTCTATTCCAAATAGAAACAAATACATCCTGCACTATTTCTTCGGCAATATCATTATTGCGAACAATTTTTAATGCATAACGACATAAAGGAGCATACTGTTCACGAAATAAGTGGTCAAAAACACTTTGATTGCTATTTTTAAGCCCTAAAATTATTTCTTCTTCAGGTATTGGCATTATATTATTTCAACCTTTGATAATATTCCTTTTGCTTTGCAAATGTAATAACGTTCCTCCCCTTCGGGGAGGCTAGGAGGGGTTTACTTCAAACTCATAGCTTTCCATAATGAGATTAGCAAGTAGTTTTTTACAAGCTTGTTCAACCATTTCATTGGCTTTTTCTTTTGAGTCGGCTTCAACTTCAAGGCTTATGTGTTTACCAACTCGCACATTTTGAATAGTTGGTAATCCAAGATTTGTCATGCTTGATGTTACTGCTTTTCCCTGTGGATCGAGTAATTCTTTTAAAGGCATTACGTTAATTTCAGCTTTGTATTTCATAATTATATAAGTTCAAAGTTTGATAGTTTAAAGTTCAATGTTATTGAGTTTTTATTTCTTAATCATCATATTATTAAATATTGAAAGTGCAATATATCCTGCAATTACAAATGGGATAGCTGCAAACTGCAAAAGTATCAAAAGCACTACTGTTATCCCCATAAAAATAAAACGAATTTTATTATCCTGCCAAGAGAAATTTTTAAACTTAAATGAAAACATGGGTATTTCTGAAACCAATAAAAACGACATAAGTGCCGTTAACGCTAATAAAAAATACGGATTGAGAAGTGTATACGGTAATATTGAATAATCTATAGGTAATTGTTTTAAGATAAGAGGAAATGATCCAATTAAAATAGCATTAGCCGGTGTAGGCAAACCAATAAAAGATTCTGTTTGTCGCGTATCAACATTAAATTTAGCTAAACGCAAAGCAGAAAATACACTTATAAAAAAAGCTAAGAAAGCTAATTCATTGGGTAAATTATACTTTTCTAAATTATCTGAGAGTAATTTGAAAATAATAGACCCTGGTACCACACCAAAAGTTACCATATCAGCTAATGAATCTAATTGCAGGCCAATAGCTGATTTTACATTTAACATACGTGCTGCAAATCCATCAAAAAAATCAAATACAGCAGCAAGGGCAATTAAATACGAAGCATAAGAAAGTTGTTGATTAAAGATGCACACTATCGCTATGCAACCACAAAAAAGATTGCCACAGGTAAGAGCATTGGGGATATGTTTTTTCATTTTTATTTTTAAGCCCTCACCCTGCCCCTCTCCCTTTGGAGAGGGATGGCTTGGAATTATTTTTGTAATTATTACATCTACTCAACTAAGTCTATAATTCTTAATTTCTCAAAACCATTTCTTTCTTCTAAAATAAATAACCATTATAATAGAAATTAATATCATTACTCCCCAAATAATGGGATAACTATAGGGCCAATCTAATTCAGGCATAAATTTGAAATTCATACCATACACTCCCACAATAAAAGTAAGCGGAATAAAAATAGTAGAAATAATGGTTAGCATTTTCATAACTACATTCATTCTGTTACTTAAACTCGATAAATGCACATCTAACAAGCCTGTAAGAATATCACGATAGGTTTCAATATTTTCAAAAATATAAATGGTGTGATCATACACATCTCTAAAATACTTTAGAGTATTATGGTCAATTAATTTTGATTCTCCTTTTAAAATGTAACTTATAGCTTCTCTGAGAGGATAAATTGACTTTCTTAAATAAATCAAATCTTTTTTTATTTTTTGAATACTGGCAACACAATGATCAGCTTTATCTGTCATTACAGCCTCTTCAATTTGTTCAATGGTTGCATCTAAACGTTCTATAGTTTGGTAATAATTATCAACTACGGCATCAATGAGTAGGTACACTAAATAATCTGCTCCTTTTTTTCTGGTAGTACCTTTATTGTTTTTTAAACGCTCGCGAATAGAATCAAATAAATCACCCGCTATACCTTCTTGAAAAGAAATAATATAATTCTGTCCTAAAATAAAACTCACTTGCTCAAAACCAATTTCTTTTTTCGCTTCATCAAAGTGCAACATTTTAAGAGTGAAGAAAAGATAATCTTCAAAGTCTTCTGCTTTGGGTCTTTGATTGGTATTTAAAATATCTTCGAGTAAAAGTGGGTGTATACCAAATATTTTTCCTGTTTTTTCAATAATTGAGGTATCGTGTATCCCTTCAATATTAATCCAAGTAACACTAGGTTTATCTTTATAAACAGCACAATCTTCAATATTTTCAATGCTTTTTACCTCATAAGAACTTTCAGAATAATCAATAAGTTCAATAATAACCTTTTCAGATTTTCTTTCCCCCGTGTAAATAAGCGAACCTGGTGGAAGTCCGGTTTTTCGAGTATATTTTTTTCTTTTTAGCGACATGCTTTTACAAAGTTATAAAACTTATCAAACTTTGAACTTTCAAGGATGAACTTTACATTTGTTCCATGTATAAAAAAATAATACGGCCCATTTTGTATTTATTTCCTCCGGAAGTAGTTCACTATCTTGTTTTCATAAAACTTAAATTTTGGTTGATGATTCCCGGTTTTTCTTGGATCATCAGAAAAATGTATTCAGTAGAAAACAAAAAATTAGAACGTAATTTATTTGGACTCACCTTTAAAAACCCGGTTGGTTTGGCTGCGGGCTTAGATAAAGATGCATGGCTTTATAATGAACTATCTAGTTTTGGATTTGGTTTTATAGAAATTGGTACTGTTACCCCTAAATGCCAAAGTGGAAATCCGCATCCCAGATTATTTAGATTATTAAAAGACGAAGCTTTAATAAACAGAATGGGCTTTAATAACAGTGGTGTAAAAAAAGTAGCAAATCGTTTACGCAGAAAAAATCACAAGGTAATTATCGGTGGTAATATTGGAAAAAACAAATTAACTACGAATGAAAATGCCATTGTAGATTATATGGCATGTTTTAAAGAACTACACGACTGTGTAGATTATTTTGTGGTAAATGTGAGTTCGCCCAACACGCCCAATTTACGTGAATTACAAGATAAAAAACCTTTGACAGATATTTTATCAAGTTTAAGTCAACACAATCAATCTTACAAAAAACCTAAACCTATTTTATTAAAAATTGCCCCTGATCTCAGTAATGAACAATTGAATGATATTATTGAGATAGTAAAGGAAACTAAAATAGCAGGCGTTATTGCTACCAATACTACTATATCAAGGCAAGGCTTAAAAACAGATGCAGAAAATGTATCAAAAATAGGAGCTGGAGGCTTAAGTGGTAAACCTTTAAAAAACAGATCGACTGAAGTAATACGGTATTTATCTGAAAAATCAGGTAAGGCTTTTCCTATAATTGGAGTTGGAGGCATTCATTCTCCTGAAGATGCCATTGAAAAAATAAAAGCCGGAGCTGATTTAATTCAATTGTATACGGGTTTTATATATGAAGGCCCAATATTAATCCAACAAATTAATGAGGCTTTGCTAAAATAAAAATGGCTGTTTTTAGCAATACATATCTCAGGTTACGCTCAAGCAATTTAGCTTTTGAATAAATTTTCTTCTTCATTTTTTTGATTCGTTTAAAATTTATTGATTAAGAAATAAATTATCTTTTTTAAGGATCATTCGCATTATCCATTTTTGATGAATCATTAATGAATGGAAAGCCATAATATTTGCAAATAGCTTTGCAAAACACTTTATTTCAATTTATTAGACATTAAATGTATAGTAAAAATTAATGTTAATGTAAATCCATAATAAAGCTAGACTAGTAAAAATCTACTGAAAGTTTGTTTTAAAATCTATTCATTTCCCTCTAAATTACAACCAAAACGCTTTTAAACTGTTTTGTAATTATTATCGAATTATTAAAATAATTGGCTGATGAAAAAACTTCTACAAGTTCTTATTCTATTCTTCATTTTATGTTTTTCATTTTTTATTCAAGCACAGCCAAAACTCAAAATCTATATTGTTAGCCACAACGAAGACAATATTGGGTATTTAAATGGTATTGGTGGTTATAATCGTTATTTAAAATCACGTTCTGCTTTAATTAGTTTGTGTGATATGGTTCAAAGTAAAAAGCTGGCGTATGATTATGGAGCTGATTATATTGCCTTGCAAGCCATTGCTAAATTTGATACAGGAAGTGTAATAACCTTAACCAATAATAAAAATTTGGTGAAATGGATGAAGGAAGATAAGGGTATTGAATGTGACCCACATGCGCATGAAAGCGCATATAATTATGCAGATGTAGCTTATTTGATGTCGCAACTTGGAATTACACCTACCAATGTAATGAGCGGCTTCTTGTACGATACTGTTTTGTTAAATGGAGTAAGTTGGGAGAAATATCAAAACGGAGTTACGGGTGATTCTTTTCCAAATTTTACCTGGTATCCTGAAATTTTATGGGGAGCTGCCAATCTGCAACATTTTGATGATCCTCAATATTCAGGTGTTTATAAACCCAAATCAATGGCGGAATTTACCGTGCATGAACCAAGTAACAATCTTATACTTTGTGGAACAGGTTGCGAATTAAAATTAGAAGACACTACAACAGTTGCAGCAAAATTTGCGCAAATAAAAAAATTGGTGAATGATATTCAAAACGGAACGCTTCCGGCAAATGGCATTTATACGCAAGAAATATTTTTTAGCGAAGGGGATATGACATATACTTGGTTTTATCCATTGATAGATCAACTAACTGATTCCATTAATACACTTGTAAAAGAAGGGAAAGTAGAATGGGAAACCATTTCAGACATTGTGACTGAATGGAAGGCTAATGGGGAAAATGCATTTGCTATAGATTGCTCTTATAATCCAATTTTACCATCTGTAACTGATATTAAAGAAAATAATCAAACAAAAAATTTACCTCTTATTTATCCCAATCCAGGTAATGGTTTACTTTATTTTAATAATCTCCAAAGTGGCTTAAATCATCTGCGCATTTATAATCAAGTTGGACAGTGCATATTTAGAAAAGAAATTTTCTCAGAATATAAATATATTGATTGCTCATTTCTTCCAGAAGGCATTTATTATTTCCAATTAAATGAAAATGCTCAAAAATATATTTTAATTCAAAAGTAAGGCGATTTTAATTAGAGTATGAAAGTGTAGTGTTTCCATTATTCTTTGGATGAATATATAATTCCTAGAAAATATAATTATGAACTAGAAACCTCTTCATTGCCGGCCGGAATCTATTTTTATCGCTTAACCACCAGTGATGGAAACTCAATAAGAAAGACCCGTATAAAAAATAAAATTTAAACAAGCTCTCATTATTTTAATTCTTTTATCCTAAAAACACATCTTAAAATTTTAAAATTGAGTTTCATAAATACTTATTTATAAACAACATACTACTTTAAAATGTTATTTATTTCATAAAAACAAAGTCTATTTTTTTACTTTTTGAGATTTATTATATCTTCCTATCAGTATTAATTAACAATAAAAATTAATAGCTTACATTAGAATCGTTTTCTTGTAACCTTTTATAAATTAGTGAGTATAAGTTAAAATAATCTTTAACTCGATGAGTAGGTTTTTGTTTTTTCTAATGTTATTTCCTGTTTTTGCCTATTGCCAATGCGATTCGTTGGAAGGCAAAGAATATAATTTAGGTTTATATGGTGGAATTGGTTCTCAATTAACATTATCGAGAACTACGAATAGATTATTTTGTGGAACATATACCCCAAACAATTTTTTTTATAGTGACGATTCAGCGAAGTCATGGAAACAAGCCTATCCGTTTGACTCCATGTTTTATGAATGTGGAGAAAGAGGTTGGGCTGGTAATTTAATGGAAACAAAAACAAATCATTTTGCTTGGGTTGCTAATAGAACTGTATATTCAAAATTTTCATCCATTCAAATAAGCTATTTAAATGGAGATTCTGGATCATTTAAAACAGCGTTTGATCCTTCAATGATTAACTACACCAATGGAACTTCCCCTCAAATTGAGTTAACAGATTATTTTTTATTTACCTGTTTATCGCATTATATCATAAGAATAGATACCTTAAATTTTGATTCAACAAAATGTTTAATAAATATTGAAAATTATTTTACTTCTGTAAAAAAAGAAAACATATTTGTTAATTCAATTGCAGCTACCAATAATTCTTCCGGATTTCCTTTTCTCGTTTTAGTAGATACAAGTGGGTCAAAATTATATGGAAATATTATTTTAAAAATTGACAGTAATAATTATTCAATATTGAAAGTGCCTGATACAACTATGCAAATTTCAAAGATATTATTACCTCAGTTTACATTAACAACCGACACCATTTTTATTTTCGGTAAAAAAACTAGCAATAACAAAACCTTAATTTATAGAACTTTTGATGGTGGCACAAATTGGGATACTATTTCAAATAATAATTTAACTTCTCAATCATTGGATATAACATCCAGTAAAATTGAATATAGCGATAGTTGGAAAAATGATTTCACTAAAAGTAATGGACAATTAATTTTTACAACCTATCATTTTTCAAATGATTTAGGCAATACTTGGATTTTAAGTAAATCAAGAGCTTTGCCCAGTGCAATGTCATATAATGATACCAGTCAAATATTTTTATCTAATATTGATGAAACAGGCATTTATATAGCAAATAGCTTTTATAATAATGCTACTATTTCTTCTAAAGAAAACAAAAATTTAAAAGCGTTAAATATTAATTGCATTAGCCAGTCAAAAAAGCTTGTTTACATTGCTACAGACCTTGGTATTGGTTATACAAATGTGTATAAAAATGCCTCTGTGTTACCGGAAAACAAATGGAAAAGCCCTTATGGCGAATTTCCTATTTCAATTTCATTGGCAATATTTAAAGTTTTTAAATCAGTAGAAGTTTCACCATTTGATTCATTGCATGTAATTGCCGGTGGAGTTAAAGGATTTGCTGTTACTAAAACAGGCCCTAACAATTTTAACATTGTTGACCCTGGCTTTATATTAAATCATACATACATAAATGATATTGAATTTATAACAGATAATTTAGTTTTTGCAACTGATACAAATGGGATAATTTGGAAATCAGATGATGGGGGTATAAACTGGGCTAAAAGTTATATAGCTACAAACACAACCATTTTTAATGGAATTTCGGGTTTTTGTAATGTAACGGATACAATTATTTATGCAGTTAGTGGCTCCTGTGCAGATTCCGGTTTTTTATGGAAATCTATTGATTTAGGGAATACCTGGAAACAAATTAATTTTGGACCATCAAATGGAACATACGCATCTGTTCCGTTTAAAGATGTAATGGTAGATCCGGATAATGCTAAGCAAGTATACTTAATTGCAGGTTGTGATTCTAATAATTGGCAAGAAGGTTATTTTTTAGTATCAGATGATGGAGGGCTTAGTTTCTCTGATATAAAATCAACAGGAGAACATACCCCGTATAAAATAGCCTATAATAATTCTAATCCTGATACAGTTTATATAGGAGCAGGCAATACCATTTTGCGATATGACAAAGACTCTACAGATTTATATGTAGGGCATATTGGATTGGTTAACGAAAAAATGAAAGCCATTGAATATGGCTCCATTTTGGTTGGTTCTACTACTAGTTTTTATAGTTTTGATATGGAAGGCCTTGATAATATTATTACAAAAAACCAATTACCCATTTTAGAAAATGAAAAATTTGTCTTATATCCCAACCCAATTACAGATAATCTTTCCATTAAAGCTTTATCGGAAAATAAAAATATTTCTATTAATTTCTATAATTCAATCGGAAAAGAAATATTGCAACTAAAAAGAGAAAATATAAAAAGAGATGAAACAATTGAAACGAATTTAAGTAGTCTTTCTTCTGGAGTTTATTTACTAAAAATTAAGTCTGCCACAACAACGAGCAGCTTTAAATTACTTGTAAAGTAATCATACAGGAAGTTCAATGGTTAAAATTTGAGGGTATTCTAACATTGCTTTATTTTTAATTATTTCTTCCATTGATTTATTTTCAATTTTACTATCAAGCCAAGTTATCACATCAAAACCAAAAACAGAAAATATATCTACCGGTTTTGCTTTTTCATTCAATTCTTTTTTTAAGTCAATGAAATAATTTATTTTTTCTTTTTCTTCATAGGCTGCAAGAATTTTCTTTAAATAATTTATAAAAATGACTGTAAGATGAGAAAGCGCATCATGCCGCTCTAAATATTGCCTATTTGTTTTTATTAAATCGGCTAAAAACGTAAAGTCTTTAGCTTCATAAGCAACCATTAATTGTAACAGACGTAAAGAATAAATCAAAAACTGAAATTGCTCATTTTTGCCTTGTACATTATTAATAATTTTTGAAATATATTTTCTAACCTTTTTGTTTTCTCCTGCTAAAAAATAAGCTAAACAAAGCGAAAATTCCATTCCGGTATAAATTCTAGCATAGTTATAAGGATATTTATACACCAAATTTAGTTTTTTAACGGCATCTTCACTCTCTTGAATAAGCCTAGTAACATTGCCTTGTTTTAATAGAAATATGTATTTGTTTTTATAGAATCGGAATATAAAATTAATCTTATCACTTTCTGAATACATGTTAATTTTACTTGCCTTTTGCAAACAGCTTAAATAAGTTTCATACTCATTTTTATCAAGGCATGAATACATATAAGTAGATAATATATTAAAATACTGAGCTTGATTTTTTTCTATCATAAAGGGATGCGATTCCCAATGTTGAATGTGTTCTTCTTTTATTTGAGAAGAATCTTTTCCTTTTAAAATAGCATACAATTGATGGCATACATAATAATAAAAACGCGAGTAAAAAGTTGTAGCGAAGTCTTTATTCTTAAGAATATCTACATGCATCAACGCATCAATCTCTTTTATATATTGTTCGTTTTTTAATGTAAGGTTTTGAGTATAAAAATTACTGATTTGATAACCGAGCTTATAATAATTGGTTTGGCTTATATCTTTTTCTAATGCGTCTTTTTTCTTTGAAACACTTAAGTCATAATTGTGCTGCAAATCTTTGGTATAAATTTTAGGAATAAGCAATAATTCCAAATCGCATATTTCAGCAATTTTCAAATACATTTCATATTTATTAGCCGTATTATAAGCATCATTTAAAATATTGAAACTTTCGTCATATAAGCCACGTTCGAATAATACTTTGGCTTGTGCTATTACTTTATCTACTCTTTCTTCAATAGGATCACAAGCTCTGTATTTCTCTAAAAACTCAAGCAAAAAATCATAAAATTGACGGATAATTTTATCATTTTCATCAACACTTATTTTATTTTCATTCAATTCAACATTAACATCTAATTTTTCAAACAAATCTTTAAATACACTTTCATCTTTAACATTTTTAAATTGCTTTTTGAATTGCTTTTTTTCAAAATCAGATAAGCTCTTAATTAATAAGAAAGTTTTCTCTAGAGTTTTCATGAAAATAATTTTCGAAAATATACGTGATTATAATTAATAATTAGAGCTTCTTTTTTATTCTTCCTATAATTTAAACGTTTTAAAAATTAAATATTACTGTTTTTCTCACAGAGAAAGGCTGTATTAAAGCAAGAGGTGTCTTGTGCCTCATATATGAAAGCATCATGCCGCTTAAAAACAAATAGTAAAAAAAGTATTTGAGTAAGCATTAAAAAAGTGGGCTCTAGTCTAAAATTTGACTGATAGCTATTAAATTCAAGCTGATAAATGTATTTTATATATTATTTATTATCAACTAATAACAAAATTGTCTATTACATTTAACTAGTAAAAACCAAAGCTATTTCGGAAAATTTGAGTTTGAATAATTTTATTTAAGACTATACCTTAGATTTAATAATAAAGGGTAAGGATTCAGGGGTTTCTTTATCGCCAATGCCTGTGAGTACAATGCTCATGGGCATTTATTTTTTATGCTATTTGAAAGCAACATAATAAGAAAGTTAAACTAAGCTTGAATAAATTATTCTCAATTGAATTTTGCATAACACTTATTTTCAATAAAATACACCACCATTAACGATCCATTACAACAAAAAAAAGATTCAATTCCATTTTTTTGAGTTTGATCACAAAACATTCTTACAATACATTTACAATATGTAACTATAAAACAACAATTAATACATTTTTAATTAATGCAATTATTTAATTATAAAAAGGCCTCAAATACAATGAAAGAAAAACGACTGAATACTACACCTGTTTACTCAAAAGTTCAAACAAAATTAAAACGCATTTATAAAACTTATTTTAAAAAAATTCAATCCTTAAAAATGGCATCATAAGTTTTACGACACAACATTACTAAACCTTTTCACTCTTAATACTTCAACTCTTATGAAAAATTTTATTTACATGAACAACAAGAAATTTTTTATGTTCTTACTTGTAATGAGTATATATGTTTTTAATAATTTTTCATGGGGAGCAGCATTAAATGGCAACTATACCATTGGCGGAACCTCTCCTAATTATGCCACGTGTACATCTGCAGTAAGCGATTTAGTTTCAAAAGGAGTATCAGGCCCCGTAATTTTTAAAATAAGAAGTGGAACATATTCAGAGCAAATAAATATTACAGCTATTACAGGAGCATCTGCAACAAATACAATTACGTTTCAATCTGAAAGTGGAACGAATACTGATGTGGTTTTATCATATACGGCAAGTACTAGCTCTACTAATTATGTGATTAAATTGAATGCTGCAAATTATATTACAGTAAAAAACATGAGCCTTCAAAATAATGGCGCTACTTATTGTACCGTTGTGAATTATACAAATGGAGCTAATTACAATACTCTTACTAATTGTGTAATAAGTGGTGGTACAGGAAGTTTAACGAGTGGAGCTCTTATTGTCAGTAGTACTTCATATTTAAATCAGTACAATCAAATTACTAATAATATCATTCAAAATGGAGTTTATGGTATTTATTACAATGGCAAAAGTTCATCCTCATTAGCAGCTGGGATAATAATTTCTAATAATACCATTTCTAATATTTCATCATACAATATCTATGTAAAATATGCTGATGCTCCGGTAATATCACAAAATACTATTAATGTTTTAGCATCTTCCTCAAATACTTGGGGTATTTACTTACATACAGATATAAATGCGCTAAGGGTGGAGAAAAATAAAATAACAGGAGGCAAAGGATATGGAATTTATATAACAACTACAGCAGGTACAGCTAGTAATTATGCCTTAGTTGATAACAACTTTATTCAGGTAACAAACAATACAGGAATTTATGTTTCAAGCTCCTGTTCATATATTAAATTCTATTATAATACAATTAATATTACAGCGACTATAAGTGGTTATTATGCTTTTTATTTTGCCTCAAGTGCTTCTAATTTAGAAGTGAAAAATAACATAATTGCTAATACAACTGGAGGTGGCTATGCGATATACTCAGGAAGCAGCACTTCCATTACATCATCATCATTTGACTATAATGATTATTATACCACAGGAAGTAGTTTAATGAAATGGGCTGGAACAAGTGTAAGCAATTTAGCAGCCTGGCAAACATTAACTGGTTACGACTTACATTCTATTTCTACTAATCCAACTTTTACATCTTCAACTGATTTGCATGCATCTGCTACAGCATTAAACAGCATGGGAACCGGAGTAAGTGAAGTTACAACTGATATTGATGGTGAAACAAGAAGTGTAACTACTCCTGATATTGGCGCAGATGAAATGCCATTAAGTGCGAGTGATGCAGGTCTTACGGCCTTTACGTCTCCAGTTGTTCCATTTGCAGCAGGATCAAAAACAATTTCAGTAACGCTTTTAAATAACAGCGCAGCAACACTTACTTCTGCCACCATTGCGTGGTCGGTAAACGGAATTGCACAAACTAATTACAATTGGACTGGATCAATTAATGCAGGCAGCAGCAGTTCAATAAATATAGGAACTTATACATTTGTTTCAGGAACGCCATATACTTTAAATGCAAGTGTAAGCATGCCCAATGGTAGTGACGATATTGATAATTCAAATGATGAAATTTCTTTATCAACCTTTTATACATCATATAGTGGAACCTACACAGTTGGAAGTTCAGGTTATGATTTCAATAGCCTAAACGATGCTATAACTAAAATTCAGCTAGGCGGGATGTTAGCCTCCGTAACTTTAAATATTCAAGATGGATCTTATATTGAACAATTAAATATTGGTGAAATTCCAGGAGCTTCATCTGCAAATATGTTTACTTTACAATCTGCTTCTAGTAATAATACATCTGTAATTATTTCTTACCCAAATACAAGTTCAAACAATTATGTAATTAAGTTAGATGGCACGGATTATATTTCTTTCAAAAACTTAACTATTAAAAGTGCTAGCACTTCAAACGGAAAGGTCATTACTATTTCAAATGGTGCAAACCATAATTTATTTGAAGGAAATAAATTAACAGGTGTAGAAAATTATGATGCTGTAGTCTATTGTGATTATGGCACTTTAAATGAGTACAATGAATTTAAAAATAATAGCATTCAGTATGGTAAATATGGTATTTATTACTATGGACAATCAGGTTCATCACAAGCTAAAGGAATTAGTATTTCATCTAATACCTGTGAATACCAATATACGACAGGTATTTATGGCGCATATTTAGATGCTCCATCTATTTCAGGAAATACAATCAGTACTAATAGTAATTATTTTAATTATGAAGGCATTGCATTAACTTATTGTAAAAATGGATTGCAAATTACAAGTAATAAAATAGCAGGTGGTACCGGATATGGTATACAAATATCTGTATCAGATGGAACGACCTTACAATATGGACTTATTGCAAACAACTTTATTGAAACAGCAAGTTATTCTTCAGGTTCTACCATTTGGGATGCCTATGGAATAGGCCTTGATAATTGTAATTATCTAAAAATATATAATAATAATGTAAATGTAATCGGTAATGAATCAGAAAATAATACCTATGCTTTATACATTAAAAATGGAAGTAATACAGCTATTAAAAATAATATATTATTAAACGAAACCAGCGGCTATTCTCTTTATTGTAATTCTTCTTCTTCAATTAGTGCTTGCGACTATAATGACTTATATTCAAGAGGAAACTCAATTGCGTTTTTAAACAGTACTACATACACCAACCTTGGTAATTGGCAAGCAGGAAGTGGATTTGATGTTCACTCGCTTCAAATAAACCCTTTATATGTTTCTAATAGTGATTTACATATACAACATTCATTATTGAATAATAGCGGAATAAAAGTTTCAGAAGTTACAACTGATATTGATGGTGAAACAAGAAGCACGAGCACACCTGATATTGGAGCCGATGAAAAAGATGTTTTCCCAACTTTAATCGATGCAGGAATTAATGCCTTACTATCTCCCAACGAAACAAATGGATTGGGAGAAAACGATACAGTTAAAATACAAATTGAAAATTATGGTAATACGGTTATTTCAGGATTTGATGTAGCTTATATCGCTAATTCAGGAATACAGGTAACGGAAAATATTGGTTCAGTCACTATTGATCCGGGAGAAAGGGTAGATTATACTTTTAATACAGTACTTACCGGATTAGCTGCATTAAAATCATTGCCAATAAAAGTCTTTACTCTTTTGGGTAGCGAAACCAATTCAACGAATGATACCTTATCAAGCACTTTACAATGGCTACCTGATCTGCAAGTAACAAATATTACAGTAGCAAACTCATTTTATATTGACAATACAATTGATCTTTCATGGACTGTTACTAATAAAGGAAATGGAAGTACGGGATCTGAAAGTTGGCATGACCATGTGTGGTTATCTAAAGATGAAGATTTAAGAATGGCAGATGATATATTGTTAACAACTGTTAGCAATTTAACTTATTTGCACACTAATCAGAGCTATATTCAAAATCTATCGGTTAAAATACCGGAGGGTACTTCTGCAGGTAATTATCTTCTTTTTGTAACAACAAATGTTTATGATGCTTATTGTGTGGGAAATGTATGTTACGATGGGGTAGAAAGAGCTTCTCATTTAATGGTTGGAAACATAGATGAAATTTATTACGATAATAATTTTGCCTATGATTCAATATTTTTAGAAAATCCACCTTCAGCTGATCTTAAGGTAACCTCTATTGGAATACAAACTTCAGCATATAGCGGTGATAGTGCAACTGTTACTTATGCTGTAAAAAATAGCGGAACATTTGATGTAAGTAGTCAAACATGGACAGATGATATTTATATATGCTCATGCATAAGCTTTGATGCAAGCGCAGCTACATTAATTGGTAGTGTATCAAATTCTTTAAGTTTGGCTGTAGATGCTTCATACTCTATTAGCAAAAAAGTTAAGTTACCTAATGCCATTTATGGCGATTACTATATATATGTTTACACCAATGAAAATAAAGGAGTAAAAGAATATGAAAATACCTATAGTAATATTTCGAAAAGCGATGCAGCAATTAATATGGTTCTTACTCCTCCCGCTGATCTTGTACCTTCATCTGTTTCATCTGCTTCAACCGGAAATTCAGGGCAACCAATTTCTGTTAGTTGGACAGTAACTAATTCAGGTGCTAATGCTCCTTATGAATCTCTATGGAAAGACAAAGTTTATATTTCAACATCAAGCAGTTTTAATATAAACTCAGCAACACTTATTGGTACTTACTATAAATTAAGTGGCTCTTCATTATCGGTTGGCTCATCATATACAGCTACTGAAACCTATACACTGCCAAATGGAATAAGTGGAAGTTACTATATATATGTGTTTGCAGATGCTGATAGTATGGTATTTGAATATGATAAGGATAACAACAATACTATTAAAAGTTCAAGTGCAATAACAATATCTTTATCACCCTATCCTGATTTAATTGTAAACAGCTCTACCATTGATGATATTGTATATGCAGGCTATTCAAGTACTATTTCATGGTCTGTAAAAAATCAGGGAACTACATCTCTTTCTTTATGGATAGATGGAATATATCTTTCATCAGATAAAACTTTAAGTAGTGATGATGTTTTACTAGATACCATTGCTAATTCAGTAGCACTAAGTTCAGGACAAACAACCACAATAAACAATACAGTTACTTTTAGTGATTGTAAACTAAGTGGTAAGTATTATATTATTATTAATACAGATAACTCTGATTTATATTATGAATATAACGGAGAAAGCAATAATACATTTGTTGATTCAGTAACTATTAATTGGAAGTATGCTAATTTAAGTATTACAAGTTTTACAATTCCTTCAAGTGCAAATTCAGGAACTACAATAAGCACTTCATGGCAAGTTCAGAATATTGGAACAGGCATTACTTATAGTAGCAGTTGGTATGATTATATATATCTTTCAACAGATAATGTATATGATGCTACTGATATAAAACTAGAATATGAAAATAGATCCGGTAGTTTAGATGCATCTTCAACTTATAGTAAAACTATTGATGTAGATATACCTGATGGAGTTGTGGGCAGTTATTATTTATTACTTGATGTTGATGCAAAATCAAAAGTTACTAACGAGTCTGATTACAGCAATAATTTTTCTGCACAAGCTATTTCTATTACACTATCACCGTCTTCAGATTTAGTTGTAAGCACTATCACAGTACCAACTTCTGTTTATGCCGGTCAGCAAGTATATGTTCCATATACTGTAAAAAATCAAGGAAGTTATGCAACAGAAAAAAGCAATTGGTATGTTGGTATTTATGTTAGTAACACAACAGATCTATCTGACTATGAAATAAATTTAAAAAACAAATCAGCTAATTTAATTTTAGATGCAGGTATTACCTATACAGATAGTGTTTTAGTAAGCATCCCTTCTTATCTATCAGGAAATTATTACATAGTTGCTTATGCAGATTACAACGATAAATTATATGAATATTTACATGAGGATAATAATCTAAATGCAGGATTAAGCAATATTCTTGTTCCCTCAACTGATTTAACTGTAACTGCCATGACAATTCCTTCGGCTATTACATTAGGTACTGAAGCGAGTATTGCATATACAATTACAAATAGTGGAGACAATGTTGCTGTAGGCGATTTAAGAGATATTGCTTATTTATCATCAAATAATTTATTAAGTACAACTGAAGATTTAATGGTTCAATATAAAGATAGTTCAGTTGCTATTGATCCGGGGCAATCAATTAGCTGTAGCATGAGTGGTACAGTTAAAGATATTATGCCGGGAAATTATTACGGTATCACAAAAACAAATGCATTAAATAATATTCTAGAAAGTGATATAGATAACAATGAATTTACTACTGCAGGCACAACTACGGTAAGTGTAAGTCCATTAACGTTAGATGTTATTTCAACTCACTCGCTTGATTATGACGATAATGTATATTATCAGGTTAGTGTAAGCGCAAACCTCGATTTATTACTAAGCTTAACAAGTAATTTAAGTGCAACAGGCTATAACGAAATATATGTTGGATACAATAGAATGCCATCAGCAACAGATTATGATTTTATTTTTGAAAACGAAGCCTCTCTTAACCAACAAGTACTTATTCCAACAACGCAAGCAGGTACATATTATATATTTATAAAAACGCTTTCGATGTTTTCAACAGCCCAAACTATTTCTGTTTTAGCTGAAGCTCTTCCTTTTTCAATATTAAATATTAGTCCAAACGTTGTAGGACAAGGAAAGGTGACATGCACCATTGAAGGAGCAGGGTTTAAAGATGGCATACAAATTTATTTAGAAGATGATAGCCATAACAGATTAGACACAGCCTACATAAAAAACCATACGAACAGTATGGCAATGGATATTCGCTGGTCGTTAGATAATGTTGCTCTTGGCACGTATAATGTAGTAGCAGTAAATACTGATTTGTCAACTACCACACTTACGCATGGCTTAACTGTTGAACCTGCTGAAGAATATAATATTAGTTACACAAAATACGCTCCTGAATTAATTAAAAAAGGAGGTTCGGCATTTTATACTTATGAAATTACCAATGCATCTAATATTGATATACCTTATTTTAGTGGTTATTTCAAAATTGATTCAACAGTAGAAATTACAGAAACAAAAATAAATGGAAATGTTTTTGTTACATCTATAATAGATACACAAACAGGCGAGCAAAGATATTGGGCAGAAATTAAAGGAGAAAAATATATTCCTGTTCATTTAAAAGATTTACAACCAAATGAGAAAGTGAAAATTGATTTTACTTTTAAAAATTTTGAAATGGATACATTTAACATCCTTTTTGCATACACTACTTTCAGTAAAGAAACCATGATAAATAATATTCTTACTGATGCCGATGTAATGCAAGAAAGAATTTTTAATAATTTATCCTATTTTGAACCTATACTTGGAAGTGATTTAATTAACTTTTTTTATGATCAAGTTAATTTTAGAAAGTTTGTTATTGCTGCCCTTGTTGATATAAAAGATTTATCTCCAGAAGATACTGTAGGAATTGATTATTCTTATATTTCAAGCACCTCAGCATTTTTAGCTTCTAAATTAAAATCTTCACAAGCTCTTAGTGATTGTGATTTTGCTGATGTTTTACAAGAATTTGTAAATACTACCAATGCAGAGCTATGGGATGCATGGAAAGCAGGCTTGGCAGATACAAATCCCGCTATTGCCATTGCGCTTTCTGATGATGCAACAGAGGCTGTTACAGGCACAGCCCTTACTGCAGCAGGAATTGTTGCTACTATAGTTGATGCGCCTGCAATTGTTTGTGCAGGTATTGTTTTTGTTGGAGTTGGAATTGCAGGACTTGGTTTGTATTCAATACAAAAGGATTTAATGCCTTGTGGTAACAATATAAATAATAATCCATATAATGATGGAGGTACTGGTAGTACTGGTAGATTAATTGGAAGCCCATCCTCCCCAAGCCCAAGTGGAGGAGATGAAGATGATGCACCAACTGGCAATTATGGAGATCCAAATGAAATTGTTGGATCAGAAGGGATTGCTGAAAAAAAATGGATTTCAATAAATGATGAGTTATATTATACTATATATACTGAAAATGATTCTTTAGCTACAGCACCTGCACAGTATATTGAAATTACTCAACAACTAGATGAACATGTTGACCCTTATAGTTTAAAATTAGGTAAATATGGTTTTGCAAATATGAGTTTTGATATACCTGAAAATAGTCTTACCTATTCCACAACACTTGACTTAGAAGATACTTTAGGTGTTGATGTTGAAGTAACAGCCGGTTTAGATATTACGAACAATAGAATATTTTGGATATTCAATGCCATTGACCCTAACACAGGAAAAGCTCCTGTTGATCCAACGAAAGGAATTTTACAAGCAAATGATTCAACAGGTATAGGAGAAGGTTTTGCTATGTATACAATTTCTCCTTCATCAGGTTGCAATACAGGAGATAGTATTTACGCATACGCTGATATTATTTTTGGTGTTAATGAAGCTGTACTAACTGAAACAATTTTTAATACAGTTGATGCTCATGCTCCGGTAACTACTATGAGCCCATTAGCAGCAAGCTATACTTCTCCTTCTTTTACTTTAGCATGGAACGGAGTTGATGATGATGGCAATGGATCAGGCATATATAATTATGATGTATATGTTTCGCATAATGGGGAAGCATTTGAATTGTATACTGAAAATACTACGGCAACTTCTGTAGCTTTCATTGGAAATGCTGATGATGTTAGTTTATCTTTTTATGTTGTAGCAATAGACAGTGTAGGAAACCAAGAAACAAAATCAGTTTCCGATGTTAGTACTTCTATAGGAAGTATTACCGTTACTTCGCCTAATGGAGGAGAATCTTCTTGCGCATCGAGTAGCAGAACCATTACATGGACGTCAAGTAATGTGAGCAGTTTTAATTTGTATTACTCAAGTAATGGAGGTACAACTTATACTAGCATTGCATCCGGTGTTACAGGAAGTTCTTACAGCTGGACATTACCTGCAACTGCCGGAACTTATTTAGTAAAAGTGGCTAATGCGGCTAACACAGCTATGTATGATGTTTCAAATGCTACATTTACAATTAATGCATTACCTACGGCTTCGATTACTTCAAGTACAGGCTCAACAACTACATTTTGCACATCGGCAACTTTAACTGCAAGCTCCGCATCAAGCTATAGTTGGTCAACAGGTAGTACAGCTTCTTCTATTAGCATTACCGCAACAGGTACTTATAGTGTAACTGTAACAAATTCTAATGGATGTTCTGCTAACGCCAGTAAGAGCATGACAAAAAAGTCGAAACCAACCGCTAATTATTCATATACTACTCCTTCAGCAAAAAAAGCAGTATTTACCAATACATCATCGGGAGCTTCTTCTTATAGTTGGAACTTTGGTGATGGAACTACCAGTACTAGCACATCACCATCAAAAACCTATACGGCAGGTGGAACATACAGTGTGGTACTCACCGCAACTAATACTTGTGGAAGCAGTACAAAAACAAAATCGGTAACTGTAAGTTCTACAAAAACTGATTTATCAACTATTAATGAAATGGGAATAAATTCTGATGAAGTATTATGGCCGTATCCAAATCCATCATCCGGTTTAACCAATATTGATGTGTATGTAGAAAACGAAGAGAGCGATGTGGAAATAAAAATAATTAATCTCACAGGAGAAATTGTGCAAAAAATTTATTCCGGAAAACTTGAAAGCGGATCACACACTTTTAATTGGGATGCCAGTCAATTTAATAGTGGTATGTATATAATCATGCTACGAGAAGATGAGCAGCTCTATCAAAAACGCTTAACTGTGATTAAAAACTAATTCGATCTTTAAAAGGGGGAATGAATTTACCAATACCTACAGGTAATATGCTTGTAGTTATTGGTTCCCCTTTTTGTGTTTAGCAATCACTTGATCATTATGCTTTTTACAAATATTTAATGGTGAATACCTAATAATTAACTTAACCGGTTTAACAAAATTGTGATTGAAATCGAAATTTAAATTTTGGATATTCTAAAAAAACTTAATCTCTAAATTTTATCCCATGCAAACAATTCTACGTTTAAGAAAAACTATAATTATTTTCGTTGTTTTAATTAGCAGTACGTTTACTCATTCACTTTCCTTTGGAACAGCATTAAATGGTACCTATACCATTGGTGGTACTTCTCCCAATTATACAACTTTTACTTTAGCGGTAAGCGACCTTGTATCAAAAGGTGTGTCAGGGCCTGTAACATTTAATGTAAGAACAGGAACCTATAGTGAACAAATCAGCATTACTGCAATTACTGGAGCTTCTGCAACTAATACTATTACTTTTCAATCTGAAAGTGGAGTAAACACAGATGTAACCATTAATTACGCTTCAACGGCTGATGCAAATAATTATGTGATTCAGCTGGATGGAGCAGATTATATTCAAATTAAAAAAATTACAATACAAGCAAGTGGTCTTACCACCTGGGCTTTAGGTGTAAATTTTAAAAATGCTGCAGATTATAATTTGATTGATAATTGTAAATTGATTGGCTCATCAGCAACTTATACTACTGATTATGATAAAAGAGCCTTGGTATATAGCATATATTCTGCTTCACTGAATCAATATAATCAGTTCACAAATAATACTTTTTTATATGGAACTTATGGTATACTGTTTTACGGAAATAGCTATACGTCTTATGCACAAAGTTTAACAATAACCAACAATACATTCACATCAATCCTATATCAGGGAATATCAACACAATACATAGAAGGTTTAAGCATTAAACAAAATACTATAGATGTAACATCAACTCTTACTACTTCTTCTGTTGGTATCTATATTGGTTCTTCAAAAAATGCCGTAACTATTGAAAAAAATAAAATTACATCATCGGCCTATGGGATTAATTTAAGTTATACAGGCTCATCTGCTTTAAATGGATTAGTTGCCAATAATTGCATTATTGTTTCAACACCTGCTTATAGCGCATTAGCCTATTTAAATTCCGGATTGTATATTTCTGCTTCAAACTTAAAAGTTTACCACAATAGCGTTCTTGTAACAGATCCATATGCAAGTGCCTTGTCTACATATTACCTTATAAAATCTTATGTTTATAACAATGTACTCTGCAATACTGGCAGCGGCCATGCCGTATTTTTAAGTTCTTCCTATCTATTAACAAGTACAAAATTTGATTATAATGATATTTATGCAAATGGGCCAGAGCTTGTTTATTGGGAAAGTAATTCAAATTATACCAACCTTTCAGACTGGCAAGCTACCGGTTATGATTTACATTCCGTTTCAGTTAATCCCTCATTTACTTCTTCATCAGATTTACATACAGCATCTACTTCACTAGATGGATCAGCAACTCCTGTAAGTGATGTTACAACTGATATAGATGGAGAAGTTAGAAATGCTTATCTGCCTGATATAGGAGTTGATGAATTTGCTGTTAATACTGATGATGGGGCATTGGTAAGTATTGCAAATCCGGTTTCGCCATTTTCAAGTGGATCACAAACCGTAAAAGTTACACTTATGAATAATGGTGTAAATACTATTACAGCAGCAAAAATAAGTTGGTCTGTAAATGGAGTAGCTCAAACGGATTACAATTGGAGTGGTTCATTAAGTTCAGGTAGTTCAACATCAGTTAGTATAGGTAACTACACATTTAATGTTGTTACCGGTTATATTGTTCAGGCAAGTATCAGCACAACAAATGGCCATACAGATTCAAAAAGTTCAAATAACACAATTACGTCATCAACCCTTTACCCAAGTTGTAATGGAACTTATACCGTTGGTAGTTCTGCCGACTTTTCCTCATTAAGTACAGCAATATCTTATTTACAAACTTATGGAGTTTTAGGCGCAGTTACTTTAAATATTAAATCTGCAACCTATAGTGAGCAAATTAATATACCCGTAATTTCAAGTTTAACATCAACAAATACACTAACAATACAATCAGAAACTGGGGTAAACACAGATGTTGTTTATTCTTATTCAGGCACCTCAATCGATAATAATTATGTGATTCAGTTTGATGCTACTAATTATATAACTATAAAAAATATAAGCCTAAAAAATAATGGAACAACATATTCCACAGTATTAAATTATAAAAATTCAGCTAACTATATTACTATAAATAATTGTATAATTACAGGAAATGTAAGTTCGGGAAGCTCATTCTATGCCGCACTTGTTTATAGTTCAACAGCTTCATTAAATCAATACAATCAATTCACCAATAATACATTTCAATATGGTACTTATGGAATTTACTATTCCGGAAAAAGTTCTTCATCTTTAGCTTCAGGAATATCGATTACAGGCAATACATTTTCAAATATTGCGTATAACTCAGTATATGTAAAATATGCAAATGCAGCGATAGTGTCTCAGAATATAATTAATGCAAAAGCATCTACATCTTATTATTGCGGAATTTTTATTTCTAACGATAAGAATGGCACTAAGATTGAAAAAAATAAAATTACCGGAGGTTATAGCTATGGTATTTATATAACAACTTCAAGTGGCACTTCATCAGATTATGCATTAATTGATAATAACTTTATTCAAGTTTCAAGAGGCAGAGGGATATATCTTTCAAGTTCATGTTCCTATATTAAGTTTTATTATAATTCTGTTTCGCTTACCGGAATATCAAGTAATAGTTATATTCCTTTTTATTTTGGGTCAAGTGCTTCAAATTTAAAAGTATATAATAATATATTTTCGAACACTGCCGGTGGATATACAATGTACTCATCAAGTACTGTATCCATTACTTCCTCAACATTTGATTATAATGATTATTATACCAGTGGAACTAATCTAGCTTTTTGGAAAGGTGCAGCGGTTACAAATCTTGCTGCATGGCAAACCGCAACTGCTTTTGATAGTCATTCTATTTCATCTAATCCTAATTTTACCTCTTCAACTGATTTGCACGCTTCCGCTTCGGCTCTCAATAATGTAGGTTATTATTTAAGTGATGTTACAACAGATATTGATGGAACAACAAGAAGCGCAACTACTCCCGATATTGGAGCAGATGAATTTACACCATCTGCTAAAAACAATTTAGCAAGCATTGCCTCAATAGCAATTGAGGATTTTTCAGAAATTAAAATATATCCCAATCCTGCCAGTTCAAATGCAACTATTGATCTTGAATTAAATAACAAAGCATTTCAAACAGAAATATTGCTTGTTAGTATTACAGGAAAAATTATTGATCAAATATATTCAGGAGAGCTTGAAGTTGGAAAACATTCGTTTAATATAAATGTAAATGCATTTTCGAACGGAATTTATTTTGTAGTCTGTAAAACACCTTCTTCTGTTTATCAAAAGAAATTAATAATTTCAAAAAACAATTAAACTTTTGAATAAATGTTGAGTCAAATTGAAATAAATTATATCCAAACTTAGTAATGCTGCATTTACAAAAAGTAATACTTAAGATAATTATCGTATGTATTTTTTTTATAAATATATCTGTTGCTCAAGTTAGTTTAATATTATTAAATTCATACACACTTACACCCAATGAAACGGATACCATTGGAGCATTTGACAGAATATTTTACCATTCATCGCGAAATAAATTTTATTTAATATATGCTGCAAGGCAAGAAGGCAGTAAAGATCCTGAAGGTACTTTATCAAATTTTGCTTGGAGAGAATACGATGCTGATATGAACTTCACAGGCAAAAAAGGATCTTTAACAGGATTTTCAAATGCCGGTGATTTTGCCATGCAGATGGTTGATAGTAATTATTATCATTTAACCTTTGCCAATTCAAGTTCAGATTATAAGCTATCTAAATTTGATGATGATTTTAACTTACTAGATAATACCATTATTAAAATAGATTCGTGCTCATCCAATATTGATCAATTGATGAATTATACCAATGGTCGTTTAATAATTGGAGCTATGTATGATTCAGTTTTTTGCCCACCCATTAATCCGCCTGATCAAAATTTTAAACCTTATTCGCAAATATTTCAATACGATTTAAATTTAAATCCATTAACAAAACCCAAACTAACTTCTCCAAGTAAAGTTACGTGGGGTTCAAGCATGATTTATAATGATAGTGCTTATTACGAAGTTACCATGGATCATTTTAACAATATGGATTTGTATGCTTTTCGATACGATACCAATTTCAATTTTATAAAATCAACCCTATTAAGCAACGATGGCCAATGGTCGCAAGGCTTATTGTTTGATGCCGGATATTATTACGTAGCACATCACACAGGTGATCATAATAGAGGTAATGTTGTATTAGATATTTATGATGAGAATTGGAGTCAGGTTTTTACAATCAATGTTACCAACTATCCCATATTAACAAGTTATGGAACAAGCTTTAATGCCAATAGACCTTTTATTCAAAAAGTAGGAGACAAAATTTATATTTCTTATGACGTGGCTTCTATAGATTACCCTGATACTAAAAAAGACTGGCAAGCAAACGTAAAAGTATATCAAATTAATTCGTCAGCTAATATAAAAGAAATTAGCTCAGAAAGTCAATTTACTATTTCTCCAAATCCGGCAAGTGATAAAATTAATGTTATAGACAATAGTAATACTATTTATCAGTATGAAATAATGGACCTGATGGGAAAATACATTTTAAATTCAAAATTAAATACCATTGACATTTCAAACCTTACTAAGGGAGTTTATTTTATTAAAATTATTTCTCTTAATAACAATGCATTTGTATATAAGAAATTCATTAAAGGGCAGTTCTAAAAATTATCATTTAAGTTTCCTTCTCCCAAGGGAGAAGGTCAGGATGAGGGCTAGAAAAGTCAATTTTACAACTGCCCTTAAGAATAATATTTTAAAAATTTCTATTTCTTCAAAAAGGTATTTTTATACATTTCAATATTTTCTTCAATAATTTTATAAGCAACTTCTCTTCCAAAAAACTGGCTTACTTCAATTTTTCTGTTTTCTAAAATTTTATAATCTTCAAAAAAGCGAATAATTTCTTTTTCTGTATGGGGAGGGAGTTCACTTACATCATTAATATGATTTACTGAAATATCATTATAGGCTACGGCTATTATTTTATCGTCCTGCTCATTGTTATCAAGCATGCGCATTACACCAATTACTTTAGCTTTAGCCAAACAAAAGGGTTCAAAAACTTCTGAACTAATAACCAAAATATCTAATGGATCTTTATCTCCACAATATGTTTTAGGAATAAATCCATAATTGGTTGGATAATGTACTGAAGAAAACAAAACTCTATCCATTCTCAGCAATCCGGTTTCTTTATCCAGTTCATATTTCACTTTTGAGCCTTTAGCAATCTCAATAATTGCATTTACTATTTGTGGCGATTGATCGCCATAAGGCACAACATGCCATGGATTACTAAGGTTAATCATAATTTATTTATTTTGATTCAGTCTTTTTTCATTAATAAATGTAATAATAATAGGCACTAAACTTACAAGAATAATTCCTGCAGTTATATAATGTAAATAATCTTTTACTTGCGGAAAGGTACTACCCAGTAAAAAACCTGCCAATAAAAAAGAAGGAACCCAAAGTAATGCTCCAATCAAATTATAGAGCATAAATTTTTTAAAGTCTATTCCGGCTGTGCCGGCTAATATTGGAGCAAATGTTCTAACAAAAGGTGCAAAACGACCTAAAATAACAGCTTTTCCACCATGTCTTGCATAAAAATCTCTAGTCATGGTAATGTATTTTTTCTTAAATAATAATGAATCGGGCTTATCGTACAAGGCTTCTCCTATTTTTTTTCCAAAAAGGTAACCAACCGTATTTCCCAAAAAAGCTGCTACACACAATGTTAACACCAATACGGCTATATGGGTAGGAAGATAAGTAGTACCGCTCATTAAGCCCGCAATAAACAACAATGAATCTCCGGGAAAAAAGAAACCAAAAAACAATCCGGTTTCTGCAAAAATAATAAAAGCCAATAATGTTAATCCTCCATACTGAATAAGAAATTCAGGGTCAATAAACTGTTTGAGATGATGTATTATTTCTGTCATACCGAGTATTTTAAATTATAATACAAAGGTAAGAACTTTTAAGGAAGAAATGGAAGTAGATGGTTTTGGGTATTTATTTTAGAAAAATAATTTACTGCTAATTCGCAAACCAAAAGAAACTACATTTGAAGATTGAGGAGAAGGATGAGATAAATCATCAAAAAAATGTTCGTACGAAGAGAATACGTCCATTCCAGCCTTTTTTCCATTGATATGCATGCCCACTTCATTTCTATAATTCGATTGCATACTTTTTTCTTGTTGAGTAAAAAAAACCGGACTTATCCAATTTCTATTATAAGCTGAAATATTCTTTCTTAATTGAATACTAATTTTTGTTCCCATTAATGCAGCCCCCCATGCATTGGCAAAAGATTGAGAGGCATCTTTTTGGGGCACCCTAGAATCGCTACTTGAAGCATATAAATCTGCTTTAGCAAATGCTCTTAAAAAAATTCTAGGATTTAATTTTATTTCATTTGAAACTATTCCAACATGCCCACCTGTAAGAATAATATCACGTTTAGTGGGAACATATCCATCTGTTGATAAAAATTCATTAGGCTGATCTGAATTATCAATTTCATGTTTACAACGCTGATCTATACCAATTTCAAAAGTGAATAATTTTTGCTTGTTAAAATAGGTAATACTCTCACAAAAAATTACCCCACGAGGATTGTACTTAATTTCATTATAAGGATTGGCAATTAATTCGCTAGATTGAATAAAACTTATTGAAGACTTTCTGTAACGGTAAATTTCTAACAAACCGTTAAATTTAAAATTACGGGCTTGTTCATTATCGGTAGACCCATAACCTACCGCTGCTTCAGAAGCATATTCTGCATGACCTAAAAAAGTAGCTTCAGAAGTTGTATCATCCATTGGAGTAGCAATAAAATTTCTACTCACATTAATTTGTGATTTACTTGTTAATGATACTGATAATAGTAAAAATATTGTAGTAAAAGTTTTGTTCATTATTTTGGTATGGAATATTAATGTATCATTACTCTTAAAGGCTTTGAAAGACAAATTGGAGAAGAAATCAGGTAATTTTAAAGACTAAATAAATAAGAAATGTAATTTTAAACAATTAAAATACAGTATATTATAGCAACAGCATTACATATAGTCTTTAAAATCTTCTAATGGTTCATCAAAATCGGCAGCCATTTTAAAAAAGCCTTTGGCACAACCAAATTTTCTTTCTTTAATTTTTTTCTTTGATTTTGATTTACTCTTTAAAAATTCAACAAAATTTGAAACTTCATTTTTTAATTCTAATGGCAATGAAGAAATTTGAGTATATAGTTGAAGGTTTGTCATAATTCAGTTTTTACGAATATAAGAAATCTACATTTGAAATAAATTATTTCTATCCCAAATTATCTAAATGCTTACCAATAGTAAGTGCCGCACTATCCACCATTTTTCGTTTTGATTTTCGGGAGAAAACATAGTCAATTCTTCCTAATTTAATTCCTGCCCAACCTACTTGTGCAACAATCACTTCTTCACCATCAGAGTTGCGGTATTTCATGGGGATATCTAAAAAAGTATGGGTATGGCCGCCAAGAATAATATCAATATTTTTTGAGTGGCGAGCTAAAGTTGCATCACACATTTTATCATTTTCGTATTTAAAACCAAGATGGGAGAGACAAATAACCAAGTCGCATTTTTGATCTTTCTTTAAGAAATGAGCCATTTTAGCCGATTCTTCAATAGGATCTAAATACCTTGTTTTACCATACATTTTTTTATCTACTAAACCATCCAATTCTATTCCTATTCCAAACAAGCCAATTTTCACTCCGTCTTTAATAATTATTTTATAGGGAATGGTTTTTCCATTCATTACGGTATCAGAAAAATCATAATTACAAGTTATCAAGGGAAAGGTGGCATTGGGTAATTGTTTGGCCAAACCCTCTAATCCATTATCAAAATCGTGATTACCAACAGTAGAAGCATCATAGCCCATTTGGCTCATTAATTTTATTTCCAATTCACCACCATACATATTAAAGTAAGCTGTACCTTGAAAAATATCTCCCACATCTAAAAGCAATACATTTTTTTCTTGCTGACGAATTTTTTTAATCAATGCCGCCCTGCGTGCAACACCACCCAATCCCGGAAATTTAGGGTCGTTTAATGGAAATGGTTCAATATGACTATGAACATCATTGGTATGAAGAATGGTAAGTTTTACCATTTCATTAGCAGCAAATGTTTCAAATGGAATAGAACTCAAACCTACAAAAGCTGCCCCTGCTGAAATTGATTTTAAAAAATGTCGTCTTTCCATACTGTTAGTTCAAAGTTTGAACGTTCAATGTTCAAAGTTTTTAAAATAAAATATTCCAAACCCTCCCTCTCCTTCGGAGTACCTGTCCCGATTTTTCGGGAGGATTAGGGAGAGGTATTAATGCTCAATTGATTTTATATATTCTTCCATCTAATTTAGCACTCAATTTTCTTCCTTGTTTGGTTTCATTAGTCATATATTCAATAATGGCATCACGCAATAAAATTCCTAATACTTCTGTCTCTAAAGGATTTTTAAAAAAATTCATTTTATCACCTCCATTAGATAAATAATCAGAAGTAGCTACTTTATAAGATTGATTGATATCAAATGGTTTTCCTCCTATTTCAATAACGGATGCTACGGAATCTTTTACACCAAGTTTGGCGCCTGCCATTGGCATGCCTCCCATTCTGGCAACAAAATCAAAAAGTGATTTGGTTTCCTCTCCAGATAAAGTAACAACAACTGTCATGTTATCAAAAGGCATCAATTCAAAAGCTTTTTCACGGGTAATAACTCCTTTAGGAAGAGAAGTACGTAAACCTCCATTATTCAGCAAACAAATATCAACCTGTTTACCATCTTTAGGTTTATAATGCAATCGAGCTTCTTGCAAAACAAGATCAGAAACAAAATCGCCCAATAAACCTTCGGGCAATCCTTTAACCATAGCCATTTCAGAAGTACCCAATTCTGAATGCATCACAGAATCTTTTTTAAGTTTGTATGGCAATACCATGGCATTTATTTGAGCATCTTCATCAGCCTTTGCATAGGTAGAATCAAAAGGGATTACTTTTGTATCAACGCTTTTTATTTTTGCGTATGGATAACAGCCAACCACTAATGTTAGCAATAAAATAAAAGCATAATTATAAGTTCTAAGAAGAAAAGCCATGGTTCGAAAAAACTAATTACTAATGTCTAATTACTAAAGGCAAGCTTTAATGGGCTGCAAAGTTCCGAAAAATTGCTGTATAATCTTATTAAAAATAGATTAATTTAGTAGCCCTCACCCTAGCCCTCTCCCAAAAGGAGAGGGTGAATGTTCTATTTAAGGTTAATCGCTTTATAAAAAAATGCAGAGAAATGTTCAAATCAGAAATTAAAATTAGAGTACGCTATTCAGAAACCGACCGTATGGGTTTTGTGTATTACGGTAACTATGCTCAATATTTTGAAGTAGCCAGAGTTGAAGCATTAAGAACATTGGGTGTTAGCTATAAAGAAATGGAAGACAATGGCATTTTTTTACCCGTATTAGAATACAACATTCAATATTTAAAACCCGGTAACTATGACGATGAGTTTACAATTAAATCTTCTATTACCGAAATACCACAGGTAAAAATTAGATTTGATTATGAAGTGATCAATCAAAATCAAGTATTGATTTCAAAAGCCAGTACAATATTGGCTTTTTTAAATAAAGAGTATAAACCTGTTCGTTGTCCAGAAAATATTTTGGAGAAATTGAGGAAGTATTTTTAAGTTTTTCACCACAGAGACACGGAGGCGCAGAGAATAATTATAAACGAGAAAAAACAATCAAGATATTTCCCCTGTGTCTTTGTGTCTCTGTGGTTACTTCTACCTTATCCTATCCATCGATTTCACTAAATCTTCATCTTTTTTTACCCCACGCAAGGCAAGTGCAGTTAAAATAATGGCTATTACGGGCAAAACAAATCCTATAAAATACCCCTTCTCATACCCTAAAGCTGCTATTTGCTTGTAAATGTCTTCTGAAATTAAAACACTTTGGGCAATGATTGTTCCTATTAATACTATGTTTATTCTAGCCAATCTCATTTGAACAGACCTGTTTTTGTATAAGAACAAAGCAACAAGAGAAAGTGTTCCGGAAAAAATTGTGGTAATTGTTAATGAAAGCGTTTTAACATTAATAGATAATTTTTCAATTGCATCAGCCGGACTTATTCCCAAGGCATTTAATGAAACATTATATCCAGTTGCAACAGAAAAAACAGCAATATTTACAACAAACAATAATAAAATAATTACTCCCGAAAGAGCAAAGTAAACGGATTGTATTCTCTGAATCATATTTAAAATTTTAGGTTACAAAAGTACAGTCTTTTTAGAAATTAACATTCCATTGTTTGAAACTTTTCGTTCTGTTTACTAAAAAAATAATGCAAAAAGCATTGTAGGTATAAAATTGTTCCGTAATATTGTGGCGCAATTCTCAAATACCATTGCCTTGGTATTAATAAGTTCAATTTTTTTTAAGAACTGAGAGTTTAGCCCAACAAAAGCATTATTTCATTATAGATCATAGTATTTTTCTTATTATTTGTCAATTGTATTTTATTAATTATAAAATCTGCATTTATTAACCCAAATTTTAATTTATTTATTTCCTTAATTTATTTTATCCATTCACATGTACGACATTCTAGAACTTAACAGCATGTTGGTTTCTGAGCTTAAAGATGTTGCTCAAAAGCTTAATGTTCCCGATTACGAATCAATGAAAAAACAAGATCTGATTTATAAAATTCTCGACCATCAGGCACTGGCAGTAACTGCAAAAAAAACGAAAGCCGAAAGTAGCGATTCATCTCATAGCCATACTCCCTCTCATAAAGAACATAGCCATAAAGAAACGCATAAAAAAAGACCTCGTATTCCTGCCGAAGCAGTAATAAAAGAAGTAAAAGATACTACAGCTGACCATCTTTTTCATCAAACAGAAGAGGCTCCCATTCAAGTTGAAGAACATCATGAGCATGTTCAGCAACCTGTAGAGCAGGAAATTGCTGTATCTTTTCAACAAGATCAAAAAGACAATACCGATACTAAAGAAGAAAAAAGTCAAACTGAATATAGAGAACAACAAAACAATAACAGAGAACAAAATTCATATAACAATACTAGAGAACAAGGAGGATACAAACAGCAGGGCAGAAAAACAGAAGGAGGTTTTGAATTTGACGGAATTATTTCCAGTGAAGGAGTTCTTGAAATTATGCCTGATGGATATGGATTTTTACGTTCATCCGATTATAATTATTTAACTTCTCCTGATGATATTTATGTATCTCAATCACAAATAAAATTATTTGGATTAAAAACAGGTGATACTGTTTATGGAAGCATTCGCCCACCTAAAGAAGGTGAAAAATATTTTCCTTTAATTAAAGTAGAAAAAATAAACGGACGCGAACCTGCTTATGTGCGTGATCGAGTTTCTTTCGAACATTTAACCCCTTTATTTCCTTACGAAAAATTTAATATTTCGGGACATAAAGATGCAACACTCTCTCCTCGTATTATTGATATGTTTGCGCCAATAGGTAAAGGACAAAGAGGATTAATTGTTGCTCAGCCTAAAACCGGTAAAACCGTTTTATTAAAAGAAATTGCGAATGCAATTGCAGCTAACCATCCGGAAGCTTATTTAATTATTTTATTGGTTGATGAAAGACCAGAAGAGGTTACAGATATGGCTCGTAGCGTAAAAGCTGAGGTGGTATCTTCTACCTTTGATGAACCTGCCGATCGCCATGTAAAAATTGCAAACATTGTACTTGAAAAAGCAAAACGCTTGGTTGAGTGCGGACATGATGTTGTAATTCTACTTGATTCTATTACTCGTTTAGCTCGTGCTTACAATACCGTATCTCCTGCATCAGGTAAAGTACTTTCCGGAGGTGTTGATGCTAATGCATTACACAAACCAAAACGCTTTTTTGGATCGGCCCGTAAAATTGAACACGGTGGCTCACTAACCATTATTGCTACCGCTCTTATTGAAACAGGTTCTAAAATGGATGAAGTTATTTTTGAAGAATTCAAAGGAACCGGTAATATGGAATTGCAATTAGATCGTAAATTATCTAACAAACGTGTTTATCCGGCTATTGATATTCTTGCTTCAAGTACAAGAAGAGAAGACTTATTAATTGAAGAAAACATGCTTCGTAAAATTTGGATATTGCGTAATCACCTTGCAGATATGAACTCGCAAGAAGCTATGCAGTTTTTGCTTGATAGAATTAAGCATACCCAAACCAATGAAGAGTTTATGATAACCATGAATAGCTAAATTTAGTTGTTAGTTGTTCGTTATTGGTTGTTAGAATAATACAATTAACGAATAACGAATAACGAATAACAAATAACAAAATTGGCAACTGAGTTAAAAAATCTTTCTGATTACAATTCTGCAAGCATTCCCAATGCTGCTGAAATGAAGTTTGCTATTGTAGTAGCCGATTGGAATAGTGATATTACCTATGCATTACGAGATGGGGCCAAAAAAACATTACTTGACAATGGGGCAAAAAAAGAAAACATCACTATAAATTATGTCCCGGGGAGTTTTGAACTTCCATTAGGTGCGCAATATGCCGCTGAATATACAGATGCAGATGCGATATTGTGTATTGGCTGTGTGATACAAGGCGAAACAAAACACTTCGATTTTATTTGCCAGTCGGTTGCACAAGGATTAATGTTATTAGGAGGTCGCTTTAACAAACCATTTGTATTTGGCGTTCTTACCACCAATAATCTTCAACAAGCAAAAGATCGTGCCGGTGGCAAACATGGCAATAAAGGTGATGAAGCTGCTATTACTGCAATTAAAATGATTGCTCTCAAAAAAAGCTTTAAACCTAAAAAGGGTGGAATAGGGTTTTTATAAAAAACATTTCCCTTCTCCCCTATAGGTTGGCACTTTGCCCATTACTTTTCCATCTGCTATTAATATAATTTCATTAAAGCGTTCACAAACTTCTCCGGCTTTTGCGTGTCTCATTAATATAGGATCACCCATTTCAAGTTTTTCATTTCCTGAATAAATAAATGGTGTTTGCACCTCTCCTACTCCTTCATTTTCAAACAACTTAATTCCATTAGGTAAATAAGGTATCGGAAGTTTTTCTTTACCAACAGAACCCGATGCAATATAGCCTCCCCCATGGCATGTATAAACATTCGGTTTGGGGTTCCGAACAATTTCTACAGCAAAAGCTAAAGCTGCTTGGTGTTTAAAACTGTTATAATAATCAAAAAGGGATGGTGAATAAAACCCTGAACCCACAGCAATTTCAGTAACTACTTCTTCTGTGCACGTTTGTTCAATACTTCCTGTTCCACCTCCATTTACAAATTTTAATTTTATTCCTTTGGCTTGAATGGCTTCTACAATTTCTTTACGCCTCTTGCTAATTTCTTTTTGCGATATTTTTTTTAATAATTGAATGGCTTTATTTTTTAATATTTGCCCGGGAGCATTATCTCCCACACCTGCTATTTGAGCTTCATAACCCATTAAACCATCTAAACGAACATGATTATTTTTTTGAATGTGTGCTACTAATTCCAATACCTGATTTTTATTAAATAAAGAAGAACGCCAAACACCAAAATGCAAACCAGGAAAATCAGTAGACATATCAATATCTAAACAAATTGACACTACAATATTATTTTTTTTCGCTACAGCTTGTATTGCATCAACATGTTTTTTACAATCAACCATTAATATAATAGTCTTTCCTTTTTTAATTTCTACACAAAGCTCTTCCATTAATTTTTCTTGCATGCAGGGATAGGCTACCAATAAATTGTCAAATCCTTTTTGGCTAAGAAATACGGCTTCAGCCATTGAAAAACACATGATGCCGGAAAACAAGTCTTTATCAAAATCTGTAATCATTTTTAATACTTCAACACTTCTTATAGATTTAGATGCTATTCTAATTTTTTTTGAATGCGAAATTCTTGTTTTAATTTGTTTGCAGTTTTCTTTCAATAGATCCACATCTAAAAAACACAATGGAAATTGATTTCCTCTAAGGGCTTGCTTATAATATTGGTAGTTTCTTTGCATATTCAAAATTTACTTTAAACGAATCTAAAACTAATTCGCGTAAAATAAAAAAGGGCAACATTGCTGCTACCCTTTTAGAGCCTGTATAAATTTTATTAAAAAACTATTTTAGATCCCTTTTTTCAGAGTCTTCGACTTCGCTCAGCCGAAGCGTCATAAAAGAAATCTACAGTTTTTGACGAAGAACCAAATTAATTAACCCATAGTGTTCGTTATAGAACCTATTTTTTTGTATTCTCTGCCATGGCTTTTGCTCTAGCCATATATTTTGGTGCATCTTGCGCTTCGCGTGTTTTGGGAAACTTATCTTTTATTTGTTGATAGATTGCCACAGCTCCATCATAATTACCGGCTCCTTCATAGGCAACAGCTGCTTTCATTAAATATACCGGAGTTGTAAAATCGTTGGTTACTTTATTAGCGGCTTTTAAATAATAATCAAGTGCTTCATCATTTTTACCGAGTTCCATATTAGCATCGCCAATAGCACCCAAAGCAACTGCACCTACCATTTGATCCTCTGAATCAAATTTTTTCAAGTGTTCAATGGCTTCTTCAAACTGTCCTTTTTTTAGCAATGCAATGCCCCAATAATATTGAGCAAGATTTGCAGATTTAGTCATTCCATAACCAGTGGCTATTTCTTCAAAACCAGGATAATTACCATCTCCATTGATTGCTTTATCGAGAGAGTCTTTTTCGAAATAGCGTTCGGCCATCCACATTTTTGCTTGAGCATCTTTTTCACGTGGTTCTATAATGAATTTTGTCCAACCAAGATATCCGGCAACAATGGCCAATACACCCACTAAAACATAAGCCAATACATTCTTATTTTTTTCAAAAAAGTCTTCAGCTTTTTCAATCGATGTTCCTTTTGTTTCAACAACGGGTAACTCTTGTTCTTCAAATTTTTCGTCTGCCATGATTTTGTGTTTTCAATTTTTAGGTTTGCAAATTTAGTTTTTTTATTCTAACCTCAATATAAAAGCTACAAGGTTTTTAAAATCGATTCTCGTTATTTTATTAGCTATGAGCTTTGCTCAATTTAATTTCCCTCTCCTTTGGAGAGGGCTAGGGAGAGGTCTTTAGTTTTAGAAAGAAAGGCATTAATATTTTTTTCTACCCTAGTTAAAACATTTGACACATCTGACTTTACAAACTTTTCACCCGTAATTTTTTCATACAACTCAATATATCTTTCAGATGTAGAATTTACAAACGCATCAGGCATGTTGGGTACTATTTGCCCATCTTTGCCTTGAAATTCGTTTTCGATTAACCATTGGCGAACAAATTCTTTTGAAAGTTGTTTTTGAGCTTCTCCCCTATTTTGTCTTTCTTGATAAGCATCTAAATAAAAATAACGAGAAGAATCAGGTGTATGGATTTCATCAATCAAATAAATTTTGCCGTCTTTTTTTCCAAATTCGTATTTGGTATCTACTAATATTAAGCCCATTTTAGCAGCTATTTCAGTACCTCTTTGAAATACGGCTCTTGTATATTTTTCTAGTTGTACATAATCACTTTCAGAAACCAAACCCGATTTAATGATTTCTTCTCTTGAAATATCTTCATCATGGCCTTCGTGTGCTTTTGTAGTTGGCGTAATAATAGGCTGAGGGAATTTATCGTTTTCTTTCATTCCCTCTGGCATTGTTACACCGCATAAAGTTCTTTTGCCCGCTTTGTATTCTCTCCATGCATGGCCCGATAGATAACCACGAATTACCATTTCAACTTTAAAGGGTTCGCAAACATGGCCTATAGTAACCATGGGGTCAGGAACAGAAACAACCCAATTAGGAACTATATCAGCAGTAGCTTGCATAAATTTATATGCAATTTGATTTAGCACTTGGCCTTTGTAAGGAATACCTTTAGGAAGTACTACATCAAATGCCGAGATGCGATCGCTTACTACCATTACCAAATAGGTGTTATCAATATTATAAACATCTCTTACTTTGCCTTTGTAAAAGCTTTTTTGGTTGGGAAATTTAAAGTTGGTTTGGGTTAGTGCGTTTTGCATTGTAGTGACAGATTAAATTTATACATCAAATTCCCCATTAATTATACTCTCTGGATTAATATCCATTTCATTATCGCCCCAACATAAAACTCCAAGCTCATCTATATAAACTTTTTAAAAAAGTGTCTTTTTAAGGTATTTTCTAATTAATGGATGTTTACTATTTTCAAGAAAAAATTGGAGATTAATCATTTTAAATTTACCTCCATTTAATTCAACATTTAAGAGATAATCTTTTACGTATTTTATGTTTACTATTTTCACAAAATATTTCTTTTTTTAATCGTGTGGCTTCGGGAGCCTCAGCCACCATACTCGTTGGCTGAGGTTCTCGAAGCCAACGAAGTGGCATTAACAAAACAAGAGCACCCTTTATCAGGTATGCTCTTGTATATTGACTAATAGACAAATAAATTCTTAGGCTCTTTCTTCGAGGTCTTCAAAACTTACGTCAGTAAATTTATTATGTTCTGCATCACCATTAGATGTTACAACTGTTTCAGTAACTTTTACCGGTGCAGGTCTGTTAGGATCATTAATAAATCCAAGAGATTCCGTTAATGCATCGGTAAATTTTTCAAAATCTTCTTTGTAAAGAAATAATTTGTGTTTTTCATAGTAAAAACTTCCATCGTTTCGGAAACGTTTTTTACTCTCGGTAACGGTCAGATAGTAATCTTCTGCTTTGGTAGACTTCACATCAAAAAAGTAAGTGCGTTTGCCTGCACGTACTGCCCTAGAAAAAATTTCGGGTCTGTTTTCTGTACTTGTATTTTCTCTTGTCTCTCTTTCTTCTGTTTCCATCATTTTTTCAAATTACACTTGTTTCTAATAATTTTAAGAATACAAATTTATAATTTATTAAGATATAAGACAAGTACTTATGAGAAAATTTCCATAAATGCCTTAGGCCCTCACCCTGCCCCTCTCCCAAATGGAGATGGGAGCTTGGAATTATTATGGTTTAGAACAACCAAACTTACCATCATACTTTTGCATACCTGCTTTTAAAGCATCCTCAATAGCTATTTTATGAAGCCATACATCTGCATCCATAGCAACAGAACCTGCTTGAAGTGGTAGGCCCAAAATACTTCTTACGGCATTGGCATCGGAATTACTCACTTTTGCAGCAGCATCCACCTGTGCACGGCTTACTTCTTTGCGATTTGCATATAATGTGGACCATTCTTTTGAAACTGGAATAGTCACCATTTTGCTTATGTTTCCTGTACTTGTAGGTTGAATTTGATCAGCTTCGTCTTCAATTTGATCAATTTTCATAGCAGTGTTATATTCTCTATAATCATATTGGCGGTTTCCCAACACTAAATTATTTTTTAATGTAACTGATTTACAGAGTTTAATATTATCAATACCTCCATAATCGCCAAAGCCAAATACATTGTTTTCTGCGTCAATTTTTACATCTGTATCTAGTTTTAATCCGTTACCACCATAAGTAGCAATGGCATCGTGTTTCCAGCAAAATAAAACAGTATTGTTTTTAATGGTGTATTCAGGAAGATTAGCATTATCACGAGGATGCCAACCACTCATGGCAAAAATGCCTTCGCCTGTATTGTTCACAACCAAATTATTTTCGATGGTAACTTTTCCAGCTTCACCGGGCATTGTTGAAATTACACCACCTGTAGGAGCCGTATTAATAGCCACGCAGTTTTTTACCACAATATTGCAATACTTGCCACAAGTAATGTATAACGCACCTGATTCTGGCGTAGCATTAATGCCGGTATTAGGATCGGCAGTTCTTAAAATTAAATAAGGTTTATTAGCATCTTTGTATCTATTACGTGGACCATTATCAAATACAATTCCATCAACTGTTACGTTGCTATTATCAGTGTTTGCAGTAATTTTTAATCGGCATTGTGTAGAACCACTTATTGCATTAGTGCCAGTAAATATTGTTTTATGCGATCCCCAAGGATCTCTTGATGTAAAATTATCATCATAGCCACCAATAATAGTAACAGGAACGCCAATTTCATCAGCTCCGGCTTCACCTCTTGAAAGGTAGGTTCCTTCAGCAATATGAATAACATCACCAGGTAAAAGTTGCGCAATAATATTTCCTAAATCTTTTGCCGGTTCTTCTTTGCTGGCTACTTTTCCTTTTCCTCGCGTAATACTTACATAATAATCTTTGCCCTGTGCTGCTGGTACAGAAGAATTAGAGGATGATGTACTTGAAGAATTATTATTTGAAGATGAGTTTGAATTTGTGCTTCCGGAACTTGAAGAAGCCTTATTAGTTGACGTTGGTTTTACAGCTCCTTTAATTTGATTTTGAAGATTACCAAATTGAGCATAAGAAAATTGAATTGAAAAAACAATGTAACAACTCAATAAATAGGTAATTAATTTTTTCATTTAATCAGGGTTTATAGGTTATAACCTCACCTACTCCCTCTTCAAAGGAGCGGGAGTAGTAAGGACTAAATAATTGCAAGATAGCTTTCTTAAATAAAAAAATAAGAAACGTTTTTAAGAAATAATCAGAAAAATTACTCGGTATAATTCAAATCCTTGCCAAAAGTTTCATCTAAATAATACCAGGAAATAAAAGCAATTGAAAAGGCTAGTATTCCAACAATAACCGCACTTTCTATAAAGCTGATGTTAGAAGAACGAAAAAATTTAAACAACAAACTCATAGGCACCAATGAACCGCGAACAAAATTAGGGGCAGTTGTTGTTACGGTAGCACGTATGTTTGTGCCAAATTGTTCTGCTGCTACTGTTACGAAAACAGCCCAATAGCCAATGCCAATTCCCAAAAAGAAACATAAGGAATAATAAATACTGAGCGAAGAAAATGGATTAAACAAATATGCTATTACACAAACAACAGCAAACAATAGATAATAGAGTAATACTTTTTTTCTACTTTTCATCATTTGGCTGAGTAAGCCACAAAGTAAATCACCAATGGCCGTACCGGCATAAGTAAACATCACCGCTTTTGAGACTTGTATAGAATCTGTAAAAGACTTCTCTTTGCTAAATTCAGGAGCCAACGTAATTAAAATACCAATACAATACCATATTGGTAATGCAATAAAAATTCCTTTTAAATACTTAAGTGTATTTTTTTTATTCTTAAAAAGGATAAAGAAATTACCTTTGTTTGTTTTTTCTTCTTTTAAAGCAGCATACATACCTGATTCGGCTACTCCAATTCTTAGTGCGAGTAACGCAATTCCCATTCCACCTCCAATAAAATAGGTTTGCCGCCAGTCAAAAGTTTCAGCAATAAGCCCGGCTACAATTGCACCCAATAAGCCAATGGTAGCAACAACCATAGTTCCATAACCACGGGTTTCTTTAGGCATAATTTCGCTTACTAAAGTAATGCCCGCTCCTAATTCACCGGCTAAACCAATTCCTGCAATAAAACGGAGAACGGCATATTGATCTACCGTTTGTACAAAACCATTGGCAATATTTGCCAATGAATACATAATAATTGATCCGAACAAAACTGAAAGTCTCCCTTTTTTATCTCCTAATATTCCCCATAAAATACCACCGGTTAACATGCCAATCATTTGCATGTTGAGTAAAAATTGCCCTTGCGTTTCTAATAAATGTGCATCTGTAATGCCAAGTCCTTTTAGACTTTTTATGCGAACAATACTAAAAAGTATGAGATCATAAATATCTACGAAGTAGCCAAGTGCGGCAACAAGAATAGTGATGTATATGATGCGGTTTTTATCCATGACAGAATAAATAATTAGCTAATGTGATAATTAGCTGATTAGCTAATTAAATTATTGGACACTAAGATGTCATAAGTTATTTGCAAAATTAAAATTTTTCTTTTGAACAAAGTGGATCATTATTAAAGATAACCAATAATCAAATTTTTTGAATGAGATGTTTTAGGCACTTTAAATTCAAACCATTTTTGTAAAGGTAATTCAAAGCCTAAACCCTGCATATAATTGTAAAGGGCAATTTTTAAGCCTTCAGAAAATAAATCATGATCACACCCTGTAGTATCTTCATGAATGAAATCATTATTGGCAAAGCTTCCTTTCTCCGGTCCAACTCTAATTACTTTATACTTTTCCGGATTTTTTCCAACAGGGCTGTGAGCAGTCATAGTAAATCTATGCCAAAATGCCGATTGCAATAGCCCATTTTCAAATAATTGACGAACTACCTCTAATGAATCTATTGTTTCTTGAGCTGTTTGGGTAGGGAAGCCATACATCAAATAAGCATGTACCATTATTCCAGCATCAGTAAAAGCTTGTGTAACTTTTGTTACTTGTTCAATAGAAACTCCTTTTTCCATTAATTTCAATAATCGATCAGAAGCAACTTCTAAACCTCCCGTTACCGCAATACAGCCAGAAGCTGCCATTACATCACAAAGTTCTTTTGTAAATGTTTTTTCGAAACGAATGTTGGTCCACCAAGAAATTTTTGTTCCTCTTTTAATTAGCTCTATGGCTAAACTTTTTAAAGCAGCAGGAGGGGCTGCTTCATCAACAAAATGAAATCCGGTTTCACCGGTTTGCTTTATTATTGTTTCAATTCTATCTACTAAAATACTTGCAGAGGTTTGATCGTATCTTCTGATATAATCCAACGTAATATCACAAAAAGAACATTTTTTCCAATAACAACCGTGTGCAATGGTAAGTTTATTCCAACTGCCGTCACTCCATAAACGGTGCATGGGATTTACCATATCTAGGGTTGACAAATATTGATCAAGTGGTAAATCAGCATAATCAGGTGTTCCCACTTTTGAATGAGAAATATCTACATCAGCACAACTATTAAAAAAAACGACTTGATTATCTCGCAATGCAAAAGTTCTTTGCAATTGCTCCATATTTCTTTTTCCTGAAACATATTCAAGAAGTTTTAAAATAGGACCTTCTCCATCATCAAGCGTAATAAAATCGACATAATTAAAAACCCTTGTATCACTTAATTCTCGTAGCTCTGTATTAGGGTAACCACCACCCATTACAACTTTTATATGGGGATAATTTTGTTTGATGTATTGGCCACATTTTAAAGCTCCGTATAAATTTCCAGGAAAGGGAACTGAAAAACCTACTATATGAGGTTTTGTTTTTTGAAGATGTTTATCAAGCAGTTCTAATAAAACCTTATCTGTATAATTTGTTTTTGCCTTTAATGCACGATCTATTTTATCAAACGTTGTTGCTGACATTGCAATTTTTTCAGCATAACGAGAAAACCCAAAATGTGGATTAATGGTTTCAATAATTAAATCGCCAATATCTTCTATATAAAGTGTAGCCAAATATTTTGCATTATCTTGAATACCCATGGTACCAAAAGCCCATTCCAAATCTACCAATTGATTAAAGCGAGAGGCTTCGGGTAAAAACCGTCTATTCGAAATTAAATGAGCCAGTGTTGCATCTTTATTTTGCAGAAAACGAATTGTAGCATCAATGGTTTGAATGTATTGATTTTTATGAGATAAAATATGTATACTGTTTTGAGAAAAAGACTGAATCGTTCTCAAAATTATTTTTTTGTTGCCCTCATCCCTACCCTCCCGAAAAATCGGGACTGGTGCTCCCAAAGGATAGAGGGGCAAAGGATAATTTTTAGAAAGATTTTCAAAAATTTCTTCTAAGCCTTTTTTTGAAAATAAAGCGAGGATTAATTCTATTCCTAAATCGGCCTGATGAGACTCAATATTTTTTGTATTTAAAAATCCTTTAAGATAGGTTGTTGCAGGATAAGGGGTATTGAGTTGAGTTAAGGGAGGAGTTATTAAAAGGATAGATGGATTCAATCTTACACTAATTATGAATTAATAATTACAATCAAAGATACATAAGTTTTTTACCGAAGAGGCGCAAAGACGCAGAGATTATATATTTGGATTTAACCGTGCATAATAAATTACATCTTCCAACTTATTATTACCACTTTTAAATTCTTTACGCAAAATGCCTTCTTTTATAAATCCATTTTTCTCTGCTACTTTTTGGCTGGCTACATTATCAAGTAAAGTTCTGAGAAAAAGTTTATTCATTTTTAAATCAGTAAAAGCGTAATGAATTACTTTTTGCAAAGCTTCTGTAACGATACCTTTTCCTTCATAAGTTTGATCAATAAAATAACCCAGCTCTCCTTTAGGGATAGACCAATCAATATTTTTAATGGCAAGCTGACCAATGAGCTTATTCTCTTCTTTTAAACAAATTCCGAAAGAAAAGAAGGTTTTATTTTCAAATTCAACAATTTTTTCTTGAATATACTTTCTTGAATCTGCTAATGATGTATTTGCAGAACTTGTTTTAGGAAAGCTTTCTTTTATACGATTAAAATTATTAGTAAGCATTTCGTAAAATGCTTCAGCTTCTTCAATTTTAAGTGGAGCAATTATAAGTCGAGATGTTTCTAACATAAGAGATTTTAATTTGCGTATACAAACCTACAAAGAAAAAACATTTTCTTTTTAGAAAGCCATAATATCATTAATTTTGCTTTTAACGCCAATTCAATAAACAAATCATTATAATGATAAATCTTATACTTGATAAAACGAGCCACAAGGGAAAAGAAATTTTGCTTTTAAAATTTCCGTATGATAAGTATTTAATAGAAAAAGTTAAACGAATAGAAAATATTGAATGGAGTAACACCCAAAGAGCTTGGTATACTGTATATTCGAATCAAGCATTATACCAGATAAAAGACATATTTAATGGATATGCAAAAATTGATGCCAGTATTTTAAAAGAGAAATTAGCAAAGGAAAAGTATATCAAAACTCACTCAAACCATAATCATTTAACAATAGAAGCAATAGATAAAATTGAAAAGTATAAACATTGGATGCGTTCAAAAAGATATAGCGATAGTACTATTGAAACCTATACCAATGCACTACAATCATTTTTAAAATTTTTTTGGCAAAAACCTATTACTGAAATTAATAATAATGATGTTATTGTATTTAACAATGAATTTATTTTGAAACACAAATTATCAGCCTCTTATCAAAACCAAGTAGTAAATGCCATTAAATTATTTTTTACAACAATAAAAGATACTACCATCAATATTGAAGTTATTCACCGGCCTAAACGTTCTAAATTATTACCCAATGTTTTGAGCAAAGAAGAAGTCAAAAAAATTTTAGATGCGCCACAAAATTTGAAACATAAAGCCATGTTATCATTAGTATATGCTTGCGGTTTACGTTGTGGTGAAATATTAAAATTAAAGCCAGAACATGTAGATTCTAAACGAAACGTTTTAATTATTAAACAAGCAAAGGGTAGAAAAGATAGAATAGCCCCACTCAGTAATAAGATTATTGATTTACTTCGTTCATATTATATTTCATTTAAGCCTAAAATTTATTTATTTGAAGGAGCAATTGCTAATAATCCTTATGACGAAAGGAGTTTACAAAATGTGATTAAGCAAAGTGTATTAAAAGCTGGTATTAAAAAACCTGTAACGCTGCATTGGCTTAGACATAGCTATGCAACACATTTGCTTGAAAGCGGAACAGACCTAAGATACATACAAGAAATATTAGGGCATAGTAGCAGTAGAACTACTGAAATTTACACACATGTTAGCACAAAAAGCATTCAAAACATTACCTCTCCCTTCGATTATCTATAATAAAGACACTATATTTGCACCTAAATATACGCCATCTTATGGCGTTTATCTGCCCAAAATAGAAAGATAAACGAAATAAATTGGCGGGTATAAACAAGTTAGCGCCAATTATAAAAATGACACGACAGTCCATTAAGACAATTCCGTTTTTGTTTTTATTCGCTCTTCCTTTTTTGACAGCAGGACAAACCAAGACAGCGGACACTTTGTTGTTTGAAAAATCATATTTAAAATTAAAATGGCAAATTGACACTACTCTTGCGGACACCGACTTGCGGGATTCCTTATTCCATACATTAGACAGCGTTGTAATTAATTTTTTCAAAACCCCGACAACTTTTAATTATTCGTTTAAAATACTGGACAATTATTCTTTTCTCACTGCTGGACAACTTCGCGTACTGACAGTTGACGCAAGGAATGGCGGTTCATTTCACATGACAAAAACTTTTATTCAATGTAAAGGAGCGACAGGAAAAATAATTTTAAAAACCATAGACGGTGAAGCATCAGGCGCAACAGAAGACAACTTGTGGTATTCCAATATTTACAAACTCAAGACAAATTTGTTTTTAATTGTTGGCAACGGGACGGGTTGCAATTCTTGTTTTTTCTATGGAGCAAGAGTTTTTCAAATACAAGGCGACAACTTACTGGACTACTCTGCATTTGGCGAGAAATCTTTCTTTACCATAGACACGGACACCTATGAAAATATAATTTTCAAATTCGACAAGACAACTAAAACATTAATATATGACTACACTCACGACAATATGAACAAGCGGACAAAAGGTCAATACTACTTTGACGGAAATAAATTCATAGAAAAATAACTGGCGCTAACAAGGCGTTTGCGAAAATGGCGGTTTCATTGCGAGTAGAAAGTTTCGTGCAATTAAATATCTTTGTGCTGTGGGACAGTGATGTGCGTTTTAATCCGCCACTTCGCAAACCCCCGAACCGTTATGTGCAACCCTAAAAAGACAGTGCAATCATCACCCGACAGAAATAAAAACATAACTTTACCGTTATAAAAAACATTTGATACGACTGACATCTATATTGCTTTTGACATATTACTTCTTCGGGACTTTTTGTTTACCGCAGGGAGACTTTTCAGTAATTGGCGACATGCCTGTAATGTATCAGCATTGCAAGGCGACAGAGGACAAGGATATGACACCACTTGACTTCATTACAGACCATCTCATAAATATTGACGGCATTTTTGACAAGCACGACAATGGAGATGAGCAAAAGCCGCATACGCCTATTCAACTTCATCACACACTTGCACAGACAATTTTTATAACACAACGATTTAAAATTGCATTTCAAAAGCCGTTACCCAAAAAAAGCGACTTCCCAATTTACACAGAGGGTTTTTATTTTTCAGACTTCACTCCTTTTGTATTCCGCCCTCCGATAGGTTAATGTTTTTACTTTTAGTTTTATCAAGTCCATCTTGGATTTGACAGTAACATTATTTCAAACAATTAATAATAAAGAAAATGAGAAAAATAATTTTTATGCTGCTTGTTGCAGCAACGATGAGCAATGTCGCTAATGCTCAAAAAATATCTGCCGACAAAGTTCCTGCTTCTGTTACATCAGCGTTTAAGGCGAAATTTCCGACTGCTACAAAAGTGAGTTGGGAAATGGAAAAAACAGAGTATGAAGCTAACTTCAAGCTGAACAGTGAAGAAGTTTCTGCAAACTTTGACAATATAGGAAAGTGGATGGAAACAGAAACTGAAATTAAAGTTTCTGCCTTACCTACTGCAATACAGTCATCGCTCAAAAAAGATTTTGAGGGCTACAAAATAAACGAAGCCAGTAAAATTGAAAGTGTGAAAAACGGCAACTGTTATGAAGCCGAAGTTGAGAAAGGCGAAGAAACTTTTGATGTCCTGTATTCAGCAGACGGAAAAGTTTTAAGCAAAACAAAAGTAGAAGGGAAAGAGAAGAAAGATTAAATAACAAAATTAAAGCGAATACCGGCAAGCCGGTATTCGCTTTTTTATCCATTCAAAAAGACAAGCACATATGACAACAAAACTAATGAACAAGGTTGCCAAAATCACTTTGATATTTTGGCTTATGAAAATTGTCGCCACGACCCTTGGCGATTTTATTTCCATGACTTTAAACTTGGGTTACACAGTTGGCATTGTGATTACCCTTGTATTTTTTATTGTCGTATTATTCACACAACTTGCAGTAAAGAAATATGTTCCAGTTATTTATTGGTTAGTCATTATCGCCACGACAACTTTAGGCACAGAAATTTCCGACTACATTGACAGAACACTACATCTTGGTTATACCACAGGAAGCATTTTACTTGTAAGTTGCTTATTACTCACTTTGTTTTTATGGTTTCGCAAATACCAGAATCTTGAAGTATTTCCAATCACTGACAAGCAAAAAGAAATTTACTATTGGACAGCAATTCTTTTCTCCAATAGTTTAGGAACTGCATTCGGAGATTTTCTTGGCGACTATTTCGAAATAAGTTATCTGCAAGGTGCCATTGTAACAGGCGGAGTAATTCTTGTTGTTGTGCTTCTACACTATCTCACTAAAATCAATCACATCATTTTGTTTTGGGTTGCTTTTATTTTCACCCGACCATTCGGAGCAACCTTTGGTGACTTTCTGACTAAACCACTTGACAAAGGTGGACTTAATCTTGGCACATTATATTCTTCACTCGTTTCCGTTGGCGTAATGACTATTTTAATTTTCATAGCACACCGACAACATAAATTGAACGGACATGGATAGCATGACAAATAGGGCAGCACATAACAGCAGCTACCCAAAAGGCGGGGTTTCATGTTCCAAAGACAGTTTTGTGGTTAATGGAAGTTTAGTTTTTCAAATCAAGTTTTGTGGTAAAAGACCCGCCCTTCGGGTAGCTGCGAAACGTTACCAGTAATTGTAAGTAGACAACTATGACCGAGAATAACTTTGAAAAGAGAGTTAACAAGAATTAAGAATATACGTGCGACACTTGCTTCTGAAAAACGCAGGTTTGGTTGCTATGACGACAGTCGCGGACTTAGATACGAACCGACCGGTTTGTATATTAAAATTGCAGACTTTTCTGGTGGATTAACTTATTTAAGGTGGTTTGATAAAAATTTCCCTGACGACATAGGTCGGCCAGACTTTTTATTTGAATGGACAATTATACTTTTCAAGAATGGAAAGTTAAAAGACGCTGAGAAAAAAGCATTTAAAACGTTTTGTTCAAACACTTACCTTTTCGACATTTATTTTTCCAGACCTATTCAGCGCATAGACAAATTTGAACATTCAAATTGGGAAACAATAGAGTTCGCTGACTATTGTAAATATTTAAGCGAGCTTCCAGACTTGCAAGGCTTTTCTGAATGGTTGGACAATTATTTGCAGACGGAAAGCTTTAAACTTTTAAGTTCTAAGTTTATTGACATTAATAAAAGACTTCAAACCGAAAAGGATCAGGAAACTCGGACATATTTGTTTAAACACTTACGACAACTTGTTGACGAATATGGATAAAAACAACTACTGGTAACAGCACCCTTGCGAATATGCTGGGGTTCGTGCAAGATGCAAATGTTTATTAAAGCGGTATAAATTTATTTCTAAACATTTGCCATAACCTGTTGAGCATTTAATTTATATTTGTGGTAGCAGACAGTGAAGTGCAAGTAATACCAGCACATCGCAAGGCTGCGAACCGTTATAGCCAATTGTATTAGACATTTACGCAAACAGACAGTAGGACTTTTTTCGACTTTTTTTTAATGCCCGTTCTTCGACATTTTTTTTGACTTTTATAATTCAGTTTAGTTCTTCGTATTTGCCGCGGCGGACATTAAAACAAAGCCGAAGGGGTTTAATAGCGTGGTTTGACAAGTGTTTAAATACAACAGACAATAACGTTTGCAGACATTTGTAGAATTTTACGGCAGACACTTAAACGTTTGTTGCTCGTAAGACCTGTGTTTGCAAGACTTTTAAGACCATTGTAAACCGACACGCAAAAATTTGGTTGACAATTATTTAATAACGGTTAGTAGTAAACGACAAGTAAGTGCTTGTAATCATTGACCCGAGAGACTTTTAGAAAATATATTTTTAACCCAAACAGAAAAAACAACTGGCTATAACAGCACCCTTGCAATATGCTGGGGTTCGTGCAAGCTGCAAGCGCATTTTTTCAGTGGTGTAAACATTTTGTTGGCGCTTGCCATAACCTGTGGAGCTTTTAATTTATATTTGTGGTAGCAGACAGTGAAGTGCTTTCTAAACCAGCACATCGCAAGGCTGCCAAACGTTACCACCAATGCAAAAAAAGACAATGACACGGTGGACAGTTACTCTTGGACAGACAAGTTTACTTCACCTTGACAATGCAAAAGACAGTAGTTCTGCCCACTTTAAAAAAATAAAATTCATAAAAAATCAACTATAAAATTATGGCTTCTAATGTACCGACTATTAGACAGATTTCATGGCTTTCAATCATTCCGCAACTTGTTATAATTGGGATATTGATCTACACTTATCATTTAGCTGACCTTGGCGACCCATTAATTCTGGGTGCATTGACTTGGGCTGTCTTTGCAATTGGACTTAGAAATTTAATTGCGAAAAAACATAGACAAGGAATAAAACTTGTTAAGCAACAAAAATTTACAGAAGCAATTCCGTTTTTTGAAAAGAGTTTTGAATACTTTACAAAAAACAAGTGGGTTGACAAGTATCGTTTTCTAACACTTTTAAGCATTTCAAAAATGGGTTATCGAGAATCTGCATTGTGTAACATTGCATTTTGTTACAGTCAGACAGGTGACGGACTAAAAGCAAAAGAATACTACAAGCAGACACTAAAAGAATATCCTGAAAACGGTTTAGCATTAGCTTCGCTAAAAATGCTTGATTCGGCAGACAAATAAGCATGCGTTCCGGCTTTGCACTTTTGCAAGCTGCGCAAGCAAAAGAGCAAACCGGCTGACTCCGCTTCTAATAATAATTGGATTCTCAGGGCAAGCCCATTTGCAACCTTCCGTTTAGCGGTAGACGCTTTTTTATGGGTTGCAAATCGGCTCGCCCTTCGTTTTTATTTTCCGCTTCGGCTCGGCAAACCGCTACGCAGACAGTTTTATCGTATGACAGTCCTCCCGTAGACTATTGCGTGGACGGTGATCTGTACCCCGACAGTATTTTTCTTCGACTTCAAGTTTATTGCATGAGGACGGTCACACGACAAAACTGCACTGGTGGTAACAGCGGTCTGCCTCAATGCGGGCATCATCGGTAAAATAAAGATCCCGCATTTAATTATCTTTGTTCCAGCGGACAGCCTTGTGCTCCGAAACCCCGCACTGCGGCAGGCCGCGGAACGTTAGTGGCAATTTTAGGAAACACACCAAATTATCAATGGACAATAGCAAAAAATGGTTTGACTTTATGAACGAAGCGCAGACTTCTTTGTTGCTCGGACAAAATATAGATAGGTATAAGCCAAACATTCAAATTGCTATTGAACCTTCATTTGACAGTAGTTTTCACTTACAACTTGAAATAAATGAAAAAATAGTTAAATGGTATAGAACGACTTGGTTTCGACTTGTTGACGCACCAAAATTTTACGACCCACTTGAAAGTTTAAAGTATTTAGGGCAAACAATTAAACCGACCATTAAATATGAAAGTGGCACGACAGACAAGAATGGACTAAATGACATTATTGATTTTGCTAAGACAATTTCTGTTAAGCCACGACTTGATAAATGTGGCGGAATAATTCTTGATGGAATTTCTTATACTTTAAATATTGGAGTTGAAAGCACACAGACAACTTTTAAATGGCACTATCTTCCAAACGAATGGACTGACTTGCAAAAATTGACTGCAATGCTTGAAGAACTTAATAAAAAATTATGAAAGCACATTTTATAACGGACAGAAAAACTGCCACTAACAACACCTTTGCAATATGCTGGGGTTTGTGCAAGTCGCAAATGTTTTTTTTAGCGGTATAAATTTTTTCTTAAACATTTGCAATGAGCAGTTGTGCTTTTAATTTAACTTTGTGCAGGCAGACAGTTTTGTGCAAGTAATACCAGCACATCGCAAAGCTGCCAAACGTTACCGGCAAGTGTATGACGACACTGCAACATTGACACAGACGACTAAAAATTGAACATTAACACAAAGACAAACCATTTTGACAGGTGACCAACATACAGACCATATTTCACACGGACAACGAGTAAGCCGACACTCATTGCCAACCCTTCTGTATTTTTTATTTTCCCCACCCGCATTTTTTTTAATTCAATTTTATGGCAGCCGCACAAACGGCACATTGGCTTTTGCCCCAACCGCACAAGCCAACCCACAGGCAAAAGCCAAAGAGCCGTTTTTTGCCAACGCACCGACAAGCTACGGTTATATAAATATTAACTTTACGAGCTATATTGTTTAGCCAAACGACAGAGATATAAATGAACATAGCCCAAATAGAAAATAATTTACAGCAGCTAATAAAGTCTTTCAAAAAGGAGACTTTCATTTATGACTTGCTTTTGGCGTATGACACGCCTAAAAGCACTATTACACGACTACAAAAAGGCGGACTGAACTTATCTAAAATAGAAGGAGAAATTGCTTGGAAGAAAAAATTGTTTTTCAAATCTGCTTTTGACGAAAATCCGCAAACGCTTTTTGACCTTGTAAAGAAAAACGACCGAGCCAATAAACACAATCCACGTTTTATAATCGTTACCGACTACAAAACCCTTTTGGCGTTTGACACCAAAACACAAGACACTTTAGACATTCCAATTCTTGACATTGCCAAACACTTTGATTTCTTTTTGCCTTGGGCTGGCATGGAAAAAGCACAAGCCCAAATGGAAAACCCTGCCGATGTAAAAGCGGCAGAAAGAATGGCAAAATTGTATGACGAAATAAAGAAAGACAACCCAACCAAAACACCAGAGCAAGTTCACAATCTCAATGTTTTTTTGAGCCGTTTACTTTTTTGCTTTTTTGCCGAAGACACAGACATATTCAGTAAAGGACAATTTACAACAGGAATAAGCAGCCACACCCAGCAAGACGGCAGCGATTTACACGACTATCTTGACAAGTTGTTTGTGGTAATGAATACAGATTACCCAAAACGCAAAAACTTACCTGCTTACCTTAATGCTTTTCCTTATGTAAATGGTGGCTTATTCAGCAAACCACACACTGCACCCATTTTTACAAGACGAAGCCGACAAGTTGTAATTGAAAGTGGCGAGTTAGATTGGAGTGAAATTAATCCCGACATTTTTGGTTCAATGATTCAGGCAGTTATTTCTCCTGAACATCGTGGTGGTTTGGGTATGCACTATACCAGTGTGCCAAACATAATGAAAGTAATTGAGCCGCTATTTTTAACTGAACTCTATGAAGAATTTGAAGCAGCCAAATACGACCCAAGAAGATTAAACAAACTCCTTGAAAGAATTGGAAAGATTAAAATATTTGACCCTGCCTGCGGCAGCGGCAATTTTTTAATTATTGCTTACAAGGAGTTGCGTTTACTGGAAATTAAAATTTTAAAACAACTTCAAACCTTGCAAAAAGTGGCAACAGGTTTTGAACCACATCAATTAGAGTTGATTCCAAAAGCACAATTGACTTTGGCGGCTTCTTACCAAACAACCATGTTTACAAGAATTGAGTTAGAGAATTTTTATGGCATTGAGTTAGACGATTTTGCTCATGAAGTTGCAATTCTCTCACTTTGGTTAGCACAGCACCAAATGAATATGAAGTTTAAAGAAGCATTTGGAACAGGCAACCCAACACTTCCTTTGAAAGAAGGCGGACACATTACTCACGGCAACGCCACAAGAATTGATTGGGAAAAGGTTTGTCCTAAAAAGACAGACGATGAAATTTACATTTTAGGCAATCCACCATATTTAGGAGGCAAATCTCAATCTAAAATTCAGAAAGAGGATATGGAAATTGTGTTTAAAGGCATTCAAAATTATAAAGAACTTGATTATATAGCATCTTGGTTTTTATTGGCAGCAAATTTTACTAAAGAATTAAATTCAGCAAGGTTTGCTTTTGTAACTACTAGCTCAATCAATCAAGGAGCTCAAGTTAATCAATTATGGCCTCTTATTTATTCAAGGAATTTGCAAATCAGTTTTGCATATCACCCATTTCCATGGTCAAACAATGCCAAAAGTAATGCTGGGGTTTCTGTTTCAATTATTGGTATTGATCATAAGTCTTTGAATAAAAAAATAATTTACAGTGGCTCTCATAAATACACTGTCGAAAATATTAATTCATATATTTTACCTGCTAGAGATGTTATCATATCACAAAGATTGAATTTACTATCTAATCTGCCTCAGATGATAACGGGTAACAGTCCTTATGACAACAACAATTTGCGATTTGATGAAGATTTTAAATCATTCATTGAAAATAAATATCCACAAGTTAAGCCTTTAATAAAAAGAACAATAGGTGCTGATGAGTTATTGAATGACATTTATAAATATTGTTTTTGGATTACAAATGAACAATTAGATTTAGCCGAATCAATACCTGAAATAAAAGAAAGGATTGAAAAAACAAGAGCATTTAGAATTGATGGTGGTGATGTTGCCAGAGGTATTGCAAACCGTTCTCACCAATTTAGGTATACTCACACAGCAAAAAAGCATCAAATCATTATTCCTATTGTATCATCAGAAAGAAGAGAATATATCCCTATTGGGTTCACAGACAATAACTCAGTAGTTATAAGTTCAGCGGCTGCAATTTATGACCCTGAACTTTACATATTTTCTATTATCAGTTCAAAAATTCATAATTGCTGGTTGCGACTTACTTCAGGAAAATTAGACAGTAGGATTAGGTATTTATCTGCCCTATCTTGGAATACATTTCCATTTCCCGAAATAAATCAAGAACAAAAGCAAGAGTTAGAAAGACATGCTTATGCTGTTTTAGGAGAAAGAGAAAATCATTCAGAAAAAACACTAGCTCAACTTTACGACCCTGATAAGATGCCCGATGGTTTGCGTGAAGCACATAATCAACTTGACCATGCAGTAGAACGCTGCTATCGAAGTAAACCGTTTTCAAACGATGAAGAACGCTTAGAATATTTGTTCAAACTCTATGAACAAATGATAGCCGAAGAAAAGGAAAATATCGGTGAATTGAATTTTGAACCAGTAAAAATTAAAACGAAAAAAAAGAAAAATGCCTGATATAGTAAACGTAACCTACGCCCAAACAGGGCAAAGCTCCAAGTTAAATGCTCTTGGAATGAGAGAAATGCAAGAAAAGGTGTATCAGGCAAGAGATGCACAATATCTTTTATTGAAAGCACCACCTGCATCAGGCAAGAGTCGTGCATTAATGTTTATCGCCTTAGACAAATTGGTGCATCAAGGTTTGAAAAAAGTAATTGTAGCTGTTCCCGAAAAATCTATTGGCGGTTCATTTGGCAAAACCAAATTAAAAGACTTTGGATTTTTTGCTGATTGGGAGCCAAACGATGAATACAACCTTTGCACGCCAGGAATGGATGGAAGCAAAAGCAAAGTGCAGGCGTTCAAAAACTTTTTAGACAATGATGAAAAAATATTGATTTGCACCCATGCTACACTTCGCTTTGCATTTGAAGAATTAGACGAATCAAAATTTGACAACACTCTTTTAGCTATTGACGAATTTCACCACGTTTCAGCCGATGGCGACAGCCGTTTAGGAGAATTGTTGCGTAGCTTAATGGCAAAGTCAAATGTTCATATTATGGCAATGACTGGTTCATATTTTAGAGGCGATACTGTTCCAGTATTAGTGCCACAAGACGAAGCCAAGTTTACCAAAGTAACATACAACTATTATCAGCAGCTAAACGGCTATACCTACTTAAAATCTTTGGGAATTGGCTATCATTTTTATCAAGGAAAATATACTTCTGCTATTCTTGAAATATTAGACACTGACAAGAAAACGATTCTACACATTCCAAATGTAAATTCAGGCGAATCTACCAAGGACAAACACAATGAAGTAGGAATGATTTTAGATTCCATTGGTGATATTCAAAAAGTAGATAGTGCAACAGGAATAATTCATTTAAAAAGAAAATCAGACGGCAAAATTTTGAAAATTGCTGATTTGGTAAACGATAATCCGAAAGACAGAGATAAAGTGGTTGCTTACTTAAGAGAAATCAAAACCGTTGACGACATGGATTTGATAATTGCATTAGGTATGGCAAAAGAAGGTTTTGACTGGCCATTTTGTGAACATGCTTTAACGATAGGTTACAGAGGTTCGCTAACAGAAATCATTCAAATTATTGGGCGATGCACAAGAGACAGTAGCAATAAATCTCATGCACAGTTTACAAACCTAATTGCACAACCCGATGCAGCAGACGAATTGGTAAGACTTTCCGTAAACAATATGTTGAAAGCAATTACTGCATCCTTGCTAATGGAACAAGTGCTTGCACCAAATTTCAAATTCAAGCCAAAAGTTTCTGATGATGACAAAGCAGAGGAAGGAGAAATAAAAGTTCACGGATTGAAAAAACCAAGTTCGCAACGCACCAAAGAAATTATTGAATCGGACCTAAACGATTTGAAGGCAACTATTCTGCAAAATGACACCATGCTGAAAGCATTGCCCGGAACGATTGACCCTGAAGTAATCAACAAGGTTTTAATACCAAACATAATTGCCAAAAAATATCCTGAGCTATCCGAAGAACAAGTTGAAGAAGTAAGGCAGTATGTAGTTTTAGATTCGGTAGTCAAAAACAATTTGATGATTGATGTTGCCACTATTAAAAAGGCAATACGAGAAGATGAAGGAATTAAAAAAGCAATTGCAGAAGCTAATCCAAATCAAATAATTGAAAAAGAATTAATTCCGAAAATTGTTCAAACCGTTTATCCAGATTTGACAGCAGACGAAGCAAGTTCATTCAGTAAGTTAAATGTAACCTTGCCGACAGGCAACAATGACGATACACAGGCAGACAAGCGATTTATAAGAATGGCAGGACAGTTTGTAAACATTGATGATTTACACATTGATTTGATAGACCGCATAAATCCTTTTCAAAAAGCATTTGAAATTTTATCAAAAGATGTAACGCCAAAAGTTTTGAAAGTAATTCAAGATGTAATTGAAGCAACACGAATTACAATGACATTGGAGGAAGCTGCATTGCTTTGGGATAAGATAAAAGCCTTTGCAAATACTTTTAAACGTGAGCCAAGTCTTAATTCAACCGACCCTTTGGAACGAAGAATGGCAGAAGCAATTATCTTTTTGAAAGAACAAAAAAGAAAAGCGAACAATGGACAAGGATAAAATACTTAAAAATATTTTTGATGACGACCCGTTGGGCTTATTAAATGTAAAGCCGGCAACTTCACCTGCAAGAAATGAAGATGAAAGGCTTGTTGCATCGTTTCAAGAAATAAATGAGTTCTACGAAAAGAATAACCGAGAACCCGAACAAGGCGGTGGCATTCAAGAACATCAATTGTATGCAAGACTAAAATCATTAAGAGAAAATCCAGCTAAAATTGAAATACTTAAACCACATGACAAATTTGGTTTACTCAACTTTGAAATTAAAATTATCCAATCTTTTGACGACATTTTTAATGATGATGATTTAGGACTTTTAGCAGATGATTCAGAAGGATTATTTGAGTTTAAACACATCAAAAAAATTGATGAAAGAGCAAGTTCTGACTTTGTTGCAAGAAGAAAACCTTGCAAAGATTTTTCTAAATACGAGCAACAGTTTAAAGATGTTCAGAAAGATTTAAAAAATGGCAAACGTAGGTTAGTTACATTTAAAGAAGAGAATTTGAGAGCAGGTGATTTTTATGTTCACAATGGCATTTTGCTATATTTAGAAAGCGTTGACGAAAAGAAAGAAGTTCAGGAATATAAAAGCGGTAGCAGAGAAAGAAAAGACGGACGAACAAGAGTTCTTTTTGAAAATGGAACTGAATCAAATATGTTGTTTCGTTCTTTATACAAAGCACTTTTAGCAAATGGAAAGGCAGTAAGTGAAAATGTAGATGATGTAAATGAAAGTTTTTTAGAAACATTCAGCAACATAACAGAACATGACGAAGAAGCAGGTTATATCTACATTCTCAAATCAAAAAGCGACAAACAAGAAATTAGAGAAATTCAAAACCTTTATAAAATTGGATTTTCGACAACAAATGTTGAGGACAGAGTAAAATACGCAATTCAAGAGCCGACTTATTTGATGGCTGATGTGAGAATACTAATGACTTACAAATGCTATAACATGAATCCTCAAAAGTTTGAGCAACTAATTCATAATTTCTTTGGCAACTCATGCTTAAACATTGACGTGTTTGACAAAGAGGGCAACAGACATACACCGAGAGAATGGTTTATTGCACCAGTTGGAATAATTGACCAAGCAATTCACTTAATTATTTCAGGCGACATAGTGAAATATAAATACGATTCAAAAAACGAAGAAATAGTAACAAGATGAGAAGCCAACGCACAGGTGTAAGCACATTTGCAAGCCGCACAAGCCCGAGCACAGACCAAAGCTTGCAAAAGAGCTTCCACCTTTCCCACGCAGACAAAATTGAATTAAAAAAAATCTCCTCCCCTTCTGAAAATAAAAAATACGCAACCGCACAGACCAACACGACACAGACAATGACGGTGAAACTCAATATTGACAATGGTTTGCAAGGACGGACAGACAGAACACCAGCCGGTAACATGGGTTTGGCGTCATGCGGGGTGATGTGCTTAAATTCAAGTTCAGTTTTTCAAATCAACTTTAGTGCTGGGTTGACAGTTTTGTGCCCTGAAATCCCGCACGAACGCCAAGCCCAAAAACGTTAGTGGCAAGGCTATGACGACACAACCCGTCAGACAAAATCGGGTTCTTTTTGACATTTTATATTTTAGCAGTTGCTTAAATAAACAAATTGACTACCTTTGTGCTATGGACAACAATTCTTGTATAAGACAACAAGCGGACATTAAACAAATAAACCGCTGTAAAGACCGAGTTTCAGAACTCAACGGCTCGTTTGACTATTTATCGAACGGACTTGAATTGGCAGGAAACAACGTAAGACTGAAAATTCTATTTCTGCTCTATGAAGAAAAACGACTTTGTGTTTGTGATATAAGCGACATTCTCGGTATGACAATTTCAGCAGTTTCACAACACTTGAGAAAACTCAAAGACAGAAAACTTATTGAAACCGAACGAGAAGCACAAACCATTTTTTACTCGTTGACAAAAGAGTATGAAAAAATGCTGAAACCGTTTTTCAAAATACTTGACGAAAACAAAATATTAGAAACATTATGAAAACAGACAACAAACTAATCGGAGCAGGACTTTTAACAGCAATTGCAGCTTCATTGTGTTGCATTACACCTGTCTTGGCTCTCATTGCAGGAACAAGCGGACTTGCTTCTACTTTTTCTTGGCTCGAACCTTTCAGACCGTATTTTATCGGTTTGACAATTTTGGTTCTTGGTTTTGCTTGGTATCAAAAGTTGAAACCTAAAAAGCAAATTGACTGCAACTGTGAGACAGAAGAAAAACCAAAATTCATTCAGTCAAAAATGTTTTTAGGAATTGTAACAGCATTTGCAATCGTTATGCTTGCCTTTCCATACTATTCAAGCATTTTCTACCCAAAGAAAGAAAAGCAAATCATAGTAGTGGACAAATCCAATATTCAAAAAGTAAAATTTACGATTAGCGGAATGACTTGTGCGAGTTGCGAAGAACACGTAAATCACGAAGTAAATAAATTGACAGGAATAATAAGTTCAAACGCTTCATATGAAAATGGAAATGCAATCATAGAATTTGACAACTCAAAAACAAATATTTCTGAAATCGAAAAAGCAATAAACTCAACAGGATATTCTGTAACCGACAAAAAAGAAAATTAAAATGGAAATCAAATTACAATCAACAATAACTTGCCCCAACTGCGGACATAAGAAAGAAGAAACAATGCCGACAGACGCTTGCCAATATTTTTACGAATGTGAAAAATGCAAACAAGTTCTAAAACCAAAACAAGGCGACTGCTGTGTTTATTGTAGCTACGGAAGTGTTGCTTGTCCACCAATTCAGCAGGACAAAAAATGTTGCTGACAGACGGAAAACAAAGAAGCCCAGCCACTAACAGCGGTTTGGCAAAAGTGGCGGTTCAGTGCTTCGTATGACAGTTTTTCGTAAATTTGAAGTGTGTGCTTCGTATGAACATTTGTGGTTAAATCGCCACCTTCGCCAAGCCGCAAACCGTTACCACCAATGCAAAAAAAGACAATGACACGGTGGACAGTTACTCTTGGACAGACAAGTTTACTTCACCTTGACAATGCAAAAGACAGTAGTTCTGCCCACTTTAAAAAAATAAAATTCATAAAAAATCAACTATAAAATTATGGCTTCTAATGTACCGACTATTAGACAGATTTCATGGCTTTCAATCATTCCGCAACTTGTTATAATTGGGATATTGATCTACACTTATCATTTAGCTGACCTTGGCGACCCATTAATTCTGGGTGCATTGACTTGGGCTGTCTTTGCAATTGGACTTAGAAATTTAATTGCGAAAAAACATAGACAAGGAATAAAACTTGTTAAGCAACAAAAATTTACAGAAGCAATTCCGTTTTTTGAAAAGAGTTTTGAATACTTTACAAAAAACAAGTGGGTTGACAAGTATCGTTTTCTAACACTTTTAAGCATTTCAAAAATGGGTTATCGAGAATCTGCATTGTGTAACATTGCATTTTGTTACAGTCAGACAGGTGACGGACTAAAAGCAAAAGAATACTACAAGCAGACACTAAAAGAATATCCTGAAAACGGTTTAGCATTAGCTTCGCTAAAAATGCTTGATTCGGCAGACAAATAAGCATGCGTTCCGGCTTTGCACTTTTGCAAGCTGCGCAAGCAAAAGAGCAAACCGGCTGACTCCGCTTCTAATAATAATTGGATTCTCAGGGCAAGCCCATTTGCAACCTTCCGTTTAGCGGTAGACGCTTTTTTATGGGTTGCAAATCGGCTCGCCCTTCGTTTTTATTTTCCGCTTCGGCTCGGCAAACCGCTACGCAGACAGTTTTATCGTATGACAGTCCTCCCGTAGACTATTGCGTGGACGGTGATCTGTACCCCGACAGTATTTTTCTTCGACTTCAAGTTTATTGCATGAGGACGGTCACACGACAAAACTGCACTGGTGGTAACAGCGGTCTGCCTCAATGCGGGCATCATCGGTAAAATAAAGATCCCGCATTTAATTATCTTTGTTCCAGCGGACAGCCTTGTGCTCCGAAACCCCGCACTGCGGCAGGCCGCGGAACGTTAGCGGTAATGCTATGACGACAGAGCAGTAAACAGACATAACTTAAAAAAATTGACAACAGGACAACGACACATCGCCTACTTGACAATACAATTCAGACGAAATGTATTACGAATACCAAAACGAACTCTACTTATACTAACTTGTATTTTAATTGGAATAAGTGCGGGATTTTCGGCTTTTCTCTTGAAAAGTGTGCTACAATATGTTCATCAATTTATCCAAATTGTTACCGACAGAAACATATTCAACTTGTTACTTTTCGTGCTTCCAATTATCGGACTATTTTTAACCGTACTGTACATAAACATTTTTCATAAAAAAGGGCTGAAAAAAGGAATAAGCCCAATACTTTATGCTATCAATAACAAATCATCACATATTGAACGCAGTCATACTTACGGACATATTTTTTCAAGTGCTCTTACAATAGGTTTTGGTGGTTCAGCAGGTTTTGAAGCACCAATTGTGGCGACAGGTTCAGCAATCGGTTCAGATATTGCCCGTTATTTTAAATTTACAAGTGAAGACAGAGCTTTGTTATTGGCAAGTGGTGCAGCAGCAGGTATTTCGGCTATTTTCAATGCACCAATTGCAGGAGTTTTATTTGCTATTGAAGTTCTTTTGGTTGGTATTTCTGTTTCCGCTTTTATTCCGTTGCTTTTGTCAAGTGCGACAGGTGCTATTGTTTCAAAAATTTTATTTCAAGAGAAACTATTTGTTCTGATTACTAACGAATGGGAACTGAAAGCGATACCTGTTTATATCGTGTTAGGTAGTATTGCGGGACTTTACTCTGTTTTTATTATCCGACAATCTATCAAAGTAAACAAACTTTTCAGCAAGTTTAAAAACAAGTGGTTGCGTGCAGGAACAGGCGGAATAATATTATCAACGCTGATTTTTATTTTCCCTTCTCTTTATGGCGAAGGCTATTTTTCAATTCAATCTATTTTCAATAACGAAAAAATACACATACTTAACAAGACTTTGTTTTCATCTAATGACAATTTTTTATTTGCTGCAATCATAGTTTTGTTGTTCGTTAAAGTATATGCAACAAGCATAACCATTTCAGCAGGTGGCAACGGTGGAGTTTTTGCACCTTCTCTTTTTATGGGCGGTTTTCTTGGTTTTTTAATCGCAGGTGCATTGAGTAAATTTGGAATAATGGAATTGAATATAGTTAATTTTACCGTTGCAGGGATGGCAGGAGTTTTGGCAGGTGTAATAAAAATACCGCTGACAGCGGTTTTCTTGATTGCAGAAATTACGGGTGGTTACGCTTTGTTTATTCCTTTAATGATTGTTTCGGCAACTTCGTTTTTCATATCATCGTATTTTGAAAACAAATCAATTTACACAAAAGAACTTGAAATGAGAGCATAAACAAAATTGACAAAACTAATGTTACGACAACACAGACAGAAAAGCACATACCGCTAACACGGGTTTTGCGTCAGGCGGGCTGACGTGCAAACTTGGAGCTTTGTGCTTCTATTCAAGTTCCGTGCTGGCAGACAGTTTTGTGCCCCGAAACCCGCCCGAACGCAAAGCCCGAAACCGTTAGCCACAAGTTTCAAAAGACAAAAAACAGAAACATGAAAAAATTTCTCTTCGTTTTGACAGTAACGGTCGCGACAATCGGGTGCAACAACAAGACAAGTACCGACAAACAGACAGCGGACACAAAAAAGGACACCGTTGACTTAGTTCAAAAAGCAAAAGCAGACAGCATTAAAAAAGTGCAGGCGGACAGCATCGCCAAGGTAAACGAAGCGCAACGGGCAGACAACATAAAAAGGCGAGACGCTTTAAAAAAGAATTTTAATTACAAGAAAGACGAATTTAAAGATGTCGGCTTTTACATTCACAAATTTCAGACAGTAGACAATTCTTACAATAGAAAGTGCTTGAAGACACATATCAATTCAAATGGCTACATCTATCTTGAAGACCAATACTACGCAGACGACTGGATTTTTCACACATCAATGCAAGTAAAAATTGGCGACAATATTTACAAAAGTTCAGTTGTTGAAACATACAGCGACCAGAACAAGACAGAAAACAGTGGAGGAAGCGTATGGGAAAATATCACTTACACGGAAGACCAAGATGAAAAAATAATAAAAGCAATTGCAGATAATGCAGACAAAGAAATAAAAGTTCGTTTCAACGGCAAGCAGTACTACTCCGACTTTACACTTTCCCAAAAGGACAAACAAGCTATAAAGGACGGTTATGAACTTTCAGAATTAATCAAAAAAGTTGGTAATTAATTTTACTATAAACAAAATCTAAAATGAAAAGAACACTAATCCATATTATTAGTTTGATCCTTGTTATTGGATGCTCCTCTCCGAGTAAAAGTGAATTGTTTAAGGAAACTGATGCGTTTGTAGAATCCTTACAAACTACTTATGAAAGCTATGGGGTTTTGGGAGGCTCTGAACATTCAAAAACAACAAGTGATGGATTATATTCAATCCATCCAGTTGGGCGATTGATTAATGTCAAAATTCAAAAAGTTGCGAGTAGTGAAGAATACGAGGAATTAAGAAAAGATTTAGAAGAACATTACAAAGATAATAGCAAAGTCAATAAAGTATACATATGTGGCGCAGGAACCGTGATGATTGATTGTAGAGATTAAGATTGTTTTTCAAGTATGCATTAGCCCGGCAGACAACATTGCATTTCGTAGACAGGTTTTTCGTGTGACGGTCTCGCGGACAGCCATGCACGCGGACGGTCACGACAGAAAAACCTGTGGCTAACAGCAAGTTTGCGCTATGCGGGCTGACGTTAAGTTTGAAAAATTGTATCTTCGGTTTATGTTTGTAATGGCAGACAATTTTGTATTCCAAAATCCCGCACATCGCAAACTTGCAAAACGTTATCGGCAACCTTAGACGACAGTGCCAACAGAAAACTGACAGACAGAAATGAACGAAACAGAAAATAAAATATTGAATTTTAAATATTGCCCGAAATGCAACGGACATTTACGTT
>JAHEXY010000005.1:223212-337636 GCA_023251875.1 Bacteroidota bacterium | reverse complement strand
TTACAACAACTACAAGCGATGCTACATGCGGAAACAGTAATGGTACAGCTACAGTCACTGCAACTGGCGGCACTTCTCCTTATACTTATTTATGGAGCAATGGGGCTTCGACAAGCTCAGCTACAAATCTTGCAGCAGGAAATTATTCTGTAAATGTTACTGATGCCAATGGTTGTACAGCAAGTGCAAGTGTAAACATAAATGATATTGGTGGAGCAACGCTTACTACAACTACAAGCGATGCAAGCTGCGGAAATAGTAATGGTTCAGCTACAGTCACTGCAACAGGCGGCACTTCTCCTTATACTTACTTATGGAGTAATGGGGCTTCGACAAGCTCAGCCACCGCTCTTACATCAGGAAATTATTCTGTAAATGTTACTGATGCCAATGGTTGCATCGCAACAGCAACTACAATAGTAAATGGAGTATTAAGTTTTGTGAGCTCCGATTTTAGTTTTGTAACAAATGATTATTCTCTTGATTTAGGAATGCAGGTTAATTTTTTTGAAGCCTCTGTAAATGCTTCCCAATATTATTGGGATTTTGGAGACGGATATTCATCAGCCTTAACAGATCCAAGCCATACCTATTCCAATACCGGACAATATGATATTACGTTAATTGTAACAGATCAATTCGGCTGTACAGATACAATAATGAAGACACTATTAGTAGAAGCCGATTTCGCAATTTATATTCCCAACACCTTTACTCCAAATGGGAATAATATAAATGATGATTTTAGGGCCATCGGTAGGGGAATTCTTGAACTGCATTTTAGCGTTTTTGATCGTTGGGGAAATAAAATCTATTCCACTTCAGGAATTAATGCTTCTTGGAATGGAAAAATAAATGGTAATGACGCACAAGAAGATGTATATGTATTTCAATTCTTGGTCTTGGATATCTTCAACCAAACACATTATTATTTGGGAAGAGTAAGTTTAGTACGGTAACTGACAATTCCCTTTTAAAACAGTAGTACAATAATAAAAATCAATATTTTATAATTTCATTTTGAAAGAGATAAATCCCATAAAGCACTTAATTTGATTTTGTAGCCTGTGTAAATACCAGCTAAATTTGTTCTAAAACTGAACTGAAGCGTTTTCATGAAAAAAATACTACTATTTTATTTTATACTACTAATTTCTGTTTTATACAAAAATAGTATCGCACAAACGTATAATTACCAATATAACTATAAGTATTCTACCTCTACTTTTAAGAAAAAGGATAATCAAAAGGAAAAACAGAAAAAAGAATCTTCATCTTCTTCCAGCCCTCAAAATTCTTCTTCAGAAAATGTACAAGAGGCAAAAAAAAGTACTGCCAACTCTTCTAATTCTGAAAATATACAAGAAGCAGAAAAACTTGCAGTAGATTCTTCTAAAATAAAAAATGAAGAAAAAATTCAATTTCTGAAAACTGAATTTGATAAGGCATATCAGCTAAAGGAGAGGATTCAAAAAATCATAGGCCAATTAGGAAGATCAACCTTGGAGGAGGATAGTTTGATATATGCAATCAGTCAAGTAGCCTTACTATTATCCGGAAAATCAGTATTTGATCAGGTGGGGTATTATGTTTCGCTTAAAAACAGTACTAATTTTTCTTTACTGGATTATCGGACATTCTCCAATGCCGAAAATACTTGCGATAATTTAAGCTATTACATGAAAACTCTCAATCAAGATTTAACGGCTGATGGAAATATTATCCAATACATGATGGGCTACTTAAAAGATGCGCAAAATTTCTTTTATGGGGGAGAGGTGGTGGTTGACCCCTCAAAAATAAATTATGCTGAAGCATACAAATATAACAGTTGTGGAAAAAAAATAATTCTTTCTTACCTCTCAATAACCGGGCCTAATACCGAACTCGAAAAATTACTTAGCGGATTTAATCAATTAGAACCTTTACTACAGGAAAAATTAAATAAACTATATTCAAGTACATTTCACGCCAATAATACCGGAAAAGTATTTTTCTCAAATACCCCTTTTGTTGTGGGTGAAGAAAGTAGTCAACAAAAAAATCAACTTTCTTTGACGGATAGTATTTATGCCATTGCTTTTTTCGATCAAAATATTTCTTGCACCGGCTATAACACTACTCCACCGGCTTTTGAGCTCTCTCTTGAGTTAAATGGAGTAAATATGGGAAAATTGTTTTCAAAATGTAGTGCTACAGAATATGGAAAAATCAAAAACCAGGCGTACTATACATTTACACTTTATCCCTTTAAAGACAGTAAGAAGTATGATAAGGACTTGGTTAAATTACTCAGAGCATTAAGCAACACTATTCCGAAACAATATACAACAAAAGTAAGTGCTGATTTTGTTTCTTGTAACGGACCTAATGTTGTATTAATGGCAAATGGCAGTTTTCAATTTGATTGTTCGGGTATCGAAAGCCAACGCTCAACAATAACTGCTCTGGCCGATAAAATTGAAGAGTATGAATGGGCCAATACAATTCCGCCTAAGGATATTTATAAAAATGCTATCATACAAGCCAAAATTTTAGCTGCATTAAAAGCAGAAGGGATAAATGCGAAACGCATCATATTAGATCAGCCTGATTATAAAAAAGGCTACAGTAATTATGGCGGAGATCTTTCATATCTGGATAACAAGTATATGGATTTTTATTACATAACCGAAGAAGAGGGCAAGTGCTATCTGATATACGATAAGGAATTTATAATTGAATATGTCAGCGATGGAAAGTATGACGAACAAAATCCATATTTCAGTTCTGTGCCTTATCCCGAAAAAAAAAGAATAAAATGCGAAAATGTGTTTAAGTAAAAAATGAAATTTTATGGAGCTTAATTTAAAATTTGTAGAACCTTTATTGTTCGGAATAATAGGTATTGTTATTGGTTTGCTGTGGTCTCGGAAAGAATTAGATCCAAGAAAAAAATTCTACAAGATTATAGCTGCAACTTTTTTAGCAGAATTAGTGTACTTTTTATTATGGGTAATTAAATCATATTTCATAAACTGATGTGATTGGCTATTATTGCTATTTCAACATTTGCCACACCAATTACTCTGAAATGTTTAGTAAAGTGTCTACACGATTATTCGATAGCGAAAAAATTGTTGTTTGAATGGCATTATAGGTTCCATTATGCAATAGCCTTGTAAATTTATAATCAGTAATACCATTCGTATCAAAATCTACAAGTTCAATTTCGGGTATATTAATTCTGTAATCAGTTTTTAGATCAGTGGGTTTTAGTTTTCCATTTTCGAATTCATGTGTAGATAATTTGTTTTTTAATTGCCACATGGAATACGCCATGCTATCTTCATCAGTATTTGCATTCTGTTTGTGCATGGCTATTTCATACAATGCATGCAAATTAAAATCGTATTCATAGTGTATAAATTTTTTCTTAAAATTATCATAAAACAAAACCTTGCTATTTATAGCTTTTGTGGGATAATGCTTTAAGAGAACTAAGAAAACAGTGTACAAACTATCATCAAGTTTAATGGTGTTTATATACGTATCTCGGTATGAATATTGGCTGTCACTATCACAATCATTTTGATAATATTCTTTTACCGTTTGTTCTATTCTATCCTTAATTTCATTACCAAGTTGTATCTCACTGCTTGTATCCATTACATTAATTTCACTGAGCCTTAGCGGGTATTTTGCTTGTATTATTGAAATTGTAAATGGACTTAGTATTTCATTATTTTTTTGCAATATATTTTTTTCTGCATTCTTAGTTTGTTTGTCGAAACAACTTACAAATATTGATACTAAAAAAATAATTGTAAACTTTTGCACCACTTTTGTTTTTTGAAATTTCAATTTTTGTTTATCGTGCTAGTATTATACCTATCAATCCAAGTAACATGCTTATCCAAAATATTGGATAACCCATTTTTACTGCGTCAACCCAGTCAGTTCCACTACCAAAGCCCGGATTAATTTGAATTGTCAGCAAACTCAACGGAATTGCCAATAAGAGAAGAAATGTAATAAAAAATGTATTTATTGTTTTATTCATTTTCATCAATTTGCATGTTGTTAGCCGATATGAAAAACCAAGAAATATAAATAGAGAAAGGGCTGTCAGTATCATTACAATAGTATTGTTAATCGTTCCCTCGTTTGATAACCACCAACACTTACTATTCATTTTATAGCATAAAAATTTGCCTATTTGAAAACAAATGATGTTGATCGTAAAAAAAATAATGAATGGAATTATTGCTTTTTTAACTGTCAGTTTTTTATTTATAAAGAAGGGGGTCATAAAAGAAAATACGGAAAATAGTGTTGCTAAAAAAGGTGAATACAGTTGGCCGTTTAACCAACTTAAACTATTCCATGTTTTAATCTCAACAATCTCGTAAAGCCAAAGTGCCATTCCTAAAGATGAAAGAAAGAAAATAAGTATCGCGGATATTAAATTTTTTTCTATCCTCATAAATTAATTATAAAATATTTTCATCATTTTCATGAATTGCATTTCGAGGACATTTGAGCAAATAAGCTTACCCTCCACACCACCCCTTAAGATTTATTTTTTCAAACAGAACACTTTTAAGCCTCAGATAAGAGCTAAACATTGTACAAGTTTTGTTTACTTTGATAGTATCTTGTTTGGAATACAAATAATAATTTTCAGTTACTGTTGCGCAAGGAGGTACTTGTTTATGATTTGATAATTTTTTAAGTTCTGTTTCAAAGTTATTGTAAATTTGTACCGCACTATCTGATATAATTTCACTTATAACATTCTCATCATTTTTTTTGTTTGGAGCAATTGTATATAAACTTGCCCATACTTGATGCCTATAATAATACAGCACTATCTTTTCCTTTACATGATATTGGCAACCGCTTGTTTCATAAAGGAGATAGACGGTATCATTTTCTTCCATCTTTGCCAGTAAGCTTGTAGTATTTGTTGTATTTATTTTGCTGCTATTTACTGCTACATTATTTTTGTTTAGCTCATAATACAAAATATCTCTTTCACCTGAACTTAGTTGATCGGCAATGGATTGTTTATACAATAAATATTTTGTCCTGAGTTGTTTGTCAGAAGAATCTTTTTCTACAAGTTCATAAACCGATCCACTTTTATCTTGGTATATGTAGTTGAAATAAATTAATTTTCTTTTTTCAACTTCAACAATCAAAGCAGTTAAAGAATAAGTAGTATCAGTTGTTTTAATTATACTAATTAATTCTACATCTGATAAAGTTACTATTCTACTTGCTAAATTTGATGTTCCTCTGTGTTCATTACTAATGCTATAAATGAAACTTGTAACATAGGCAATGCTGCACAAGCGAATAATCAAAAATAAAGTGACTTTCAAAATCTGAATGTTATAATTTTTTTTTGCTATTGCAGATATAATCGTAATAAAAACAGGAATATTTACTCCTGTAACGGCAAGAGATGAGAATAATAATACCTTGTTTCTAAGCTGATCAGAAGGATGAAATCCACCAAGGCAAAAAATAAAAGCCAGTGCAATAATTACCCAGCTTAAGTTGGCAAGAATAAGTGGCCATTTCTTTTGCATTTTTTTATTTTGTTATAGATAATTTACATTCAATAATTTGCTTTAAATGGTTTGCATAATATGGATCGTAGTTATTCCATACATCGATGTCATTTGCAATAGATAGTGGGTTTAATTTATTTTTAATATAACTCTCTATTGATAAAATAATAGGGTCATAAAAATTTTCTACTTTTAATATTGATTTTTGGGGTAAACAATACCCGTGTTCGTAACTATAAACAAAAACAATAACCTTATCTCCCTCCTTTAAATTTGTTCCATAAAAACAATCGCTTTTAAAATAATGTTCATTTTTATAACGTTTTGTTATTTTATTTAATGGATAGCCATCGCTTTCCGGCTGAGGATTAAATTTTATTTCTTCCAACAAAATTATTCCTTCTCTAAATGTACCTTCTTCGCTGAATCCTAAGTCCCGAACCTTCTTTATCTCTTTGCCAATTGCTGTAATTGTACCGGTAAAAACTAAAGAATAAGTATCACCACACAAGCCAATAAATGGGCCTCCAGAAGTCCACCAGTAAGTAAATGGAAGAAATAAAGTGTCCTTATCTAATTTTATAATTAAGTCATTCATAGATGCATCATTCCTATCCTCAAATTCTTTAGTACTATCGCTATTAAAAAATGTTACATTTTGCAATAATTCATTTTTAAATCTAATTTTTATGTTCTTTTTTTCATCAGTTTTTTGAAGGTATATCCATCTCTCACAATTAATTTCTTTGTCTATCTGTTCAAGGTAATTTTCTCCTAAAAGATTTTTTACTTCATGTTTAGTCATTCCCTCCTTAAGTGATATGCTTTTATTGTTAACATTTACAATAAATTCATTTGCAGTTTGTGATACGATCATGGTAGAAATTGTTAAAGTAAAGAAAAGGGCGAGGAAAAATAATCTTTGCTTCATTGCCTTTGTTTTTTCTTTTTCATGAATGATGATGTGAAATTTATTTTTCCCTCCTAAAATATTCCCTTCCTTTTACATCAATATATCCTTCGCCATAACGAAGATATTCTACATCTATAACCGGCACTCCATCTTTTACAGAAAGGTATTTCATGACATCCTCTGATGGATATTTGTTTACAATCACTTTAGCCAAACCATTATCAAATGGCTCGGCATAATCATAAATAAATGGAATAATTACATCTCCTTGAGTATTTACAAAACCATATTTACCTTCTTTATTGGCCAATGCCAAACCACATGAAAAGGATGAAAATAGAAGCACAGAGTCGCTATTGTTTGTTGGGATAAAACTTAATTGTCCCAGCAATTTAGCATCAGAACCAACAGCTTTTTCATCCAACACATCTCCTCTAAAATTGATATGTCCTGTATAGCGGACTCCTTCTTTTTCCCACACTACATACGCTATTGAATCCAACCCAAAGGGATCTGCAATTGTATAGATTGGTGGTATTACAATTTCAGCTTTAGCATTTATATAACCCTCTTTACCATCGGGCATTACAATATTACCCAAGCCCATTGCAAATCCCAATACATTATAATTTAACTTTTGAATAATTTTCCCGTTTGTATTAATGCGGTAGGCTTCCTTATTTTTTATGACAATAGCTTTGCCATCTGCAAAGGGATAGGCATTGGTCCATTGTGCTTTAATTTTTAATTGCAACAATGTATCTGCATAGCCCCATGTTTCTCCATCCCTAAAAGGGATAAGCTTAGCTGGCATCTGAGAAAAAGAATGCATCATAAAACAAATAAACATTAAAAGCCCCAAAAGTTTTTTCATTAGGCTATTTTAGAATTCTTGGTTGGAATTAGAAATAATTGAAATTACAATACTATCGCCTTTTTTATTAAAATCAATTTGGCTATCAATGTTCAAAATTTAATTTTACGAATTACTACATGAATCAAGTAGAGTTAAATGCTGCATCTGTATTTACTGTTTATATTTTTGGGTATATGAATTCAGTTCATCAATACTGGATTCAAAAGTAAATGCATCATTTAATTTGTAATAATTACCAATATCATAAGTATAACTGTATGCATATTTTGCCAAATCCAGCCTGGTATCTTCGAAACTGAAAAGCAGCATGATTTCTTTTATTTGCGAAGAAGCCAGGCAGTTTGCACTAATAACCTGCTTGGCAATTGTAAGTTTACTATCTTCAAAAGATTTTGATGAAATAGATTGTTTTGCCTGGGTAAATTCACTTTGGGGCATGGGATGAGAACAACCTAAATGCCCATTATAGCCAGGCACAACATAAGTTACAGGCATAGTACCAGTCGAATTTATAGCAGTTGAAGTAGTGGTATGTGTTGTTTCAGTATAAGTGGTAGAATTATTAATATCCATTCCATCATTTATATTTACATTCATGTTCAAACCTATTCCGTTTACATTTACTCCCAGGGATACATTATCGTCTGCGTTTCCGTTATAACCAGTGGTAGTAGTGGTAGTGGTTGTAGTAGTTATCAAAGGGGCGGGAGTAGTTGAATAAACAATAATTGCCTGTTCAGGTGGTGGTGGGGGGAGTTGATTGATAGCAGCATAGCTTTTTAGTTTAACTTTATATTTTTCATCTTTTTTAACAACCGAATAAGAAAATTCAACTCCCTGAACAGGGTTTCCTCCTTCCATTAAATAAACTGTTTGATCAACATCTGATAAGGCTTTATCAGAAAAAATTATTTTTAACTTGTAAGAAGGTTGTATAAGCCCTGTTATTTTCACATTTGTTTCAGGCAATGAATTTTGTCTAATGCCATTAAGTATTACCGTAAACCCCTCACCCTGCTCAGTATAAATTACAAGATTATTTTGACTAAAGTTTTTTGTAAAAAAAAATACAAGAAATAAAAGAAAGATGGTCTTTTTCATAAAAAATATAATTTAGAAGTTAGTAAAAAATTTAGTTTGTTTATTTCGTTTATAATCTCATGTCAATAATTGTGCCATCACATATTAAAATATATTTTCTTCACAAATATTTCGTTTTCTGTACGTATTTCAATAAAATAAATTCCATCATTAAAAATATTCATGTTTAGTGTTACCTCATTTGATTTTATATTTTCAATAGAATACATTTTTTCTCCAATTAAATTATACAGCCTTATATTTTTAATATTATCGTTTTGATTAATCAGGTTTATAGTGAATATGTCATGATTTTGTGTAAGTAAATAGTTTATTTTTTTTGTTTCCGAAATGTTAGTAACAACATTCTTTAGATACTCATAAGCTCCCATATCAATTATTCCATTAGTAATTCTTGTATTGCCATTTATATCCACCAATGGAAAATAATTAGAATAGTTTATATCCCCTGCATCAATACATACGGATGATGGTAGTAACGAATAATCATCATTTAGGGTATCTGTAAATTGAGGGAATGTATTAAAAATATTTCCTCCACTATCAATAACATTGGAAGGAAAGGAAGACCCTACAAGGGAATTACCGGTATAAATAGTAGCCGATGGATAAGCGCCAGAGGTAGCATAATCAGTTTCATTAGTATAAATAATTGAATTTTTAATTTCAAAATTGCCTTCTTTTTCTATACGTATTCCTTGATAGTTTTTTAAAATGGTATTATTATAAATTTTAGTCGTTGAATCTGATATGAATATCCCAACATCATCATTCTCATAAATTAGATTTCCGCTAATAATATTATTACATTGTATATTAGCTATAGCAGAAACATAACCTGTGTAAAGAAATGAATTATGACTGATGTAATTATTTTCAATCCTAATGTTTGACAGCCAAGCATAAATTCCATTTTTCCCATTATCATGAATCTTGTTATTGGAAAGAGAACCATCAGGTGCATAAAAATAATTTAGTCCATTATTCCTACAATTTCGAATTTCGCAATATTGTATTTTCGCCTTTGATTTATAAAAAGAAATTCCTGCATCAAAACTCACAACAGAAGTAATTCCTGTTACTCCAGAAATTTCGTTTGCGTATTCAATTATACTATTTGTTATACTTGAATTACTATCGGCATATTCATCAAATAAAATACAAGCCCAGTAAGCTGTTGTTCCAAAACGGGTAAATGAGATAGTGCTGTCTAACGTTCCATTGGCTATTAATTTCCCTTGTACATGTAATACGCCAACCTTTCCATAAACATATTCAAAGTCATTTGAATAAAATGATGTTGAAGTTGCAAATTGAATTTCAACTCCGGGTTCTATAGTTAAAGTTTGCCCCGCTAAGATAATTGCTCGTCCTTCTATAATGTATGGAGAATTTGCGTATGTCCATGTTCCACTAACATTCGAATTATCTGTAATAATAGTCTGGCTCCATGATGCTACATTGCATAACAACAGTAGTAAAGTGTAAAAAAATGCTTTCATAATATTCTTTAGTAAACTTATCCACATAAAATGACGAAGAACCTAATTTTTTTCAATCGGTAATTATTAATTTTTCTGTTGCTATCGTTTTACCATTTTGGGTAAGGCAAATAAAATACAAACCGCTGGGTAGTTTGTTACGGTAAAGTGTAATTTCTTTTCCTGTAATAGTATGTATTGTATTTATTTTTTCTCCATATATGTTATACATATTCAGTTCTGCATTATTTAATTTTTTGTTCCATTGAATTGTTGTGAAAGAGTTAAATGGATTTGGAAAACTATTTATAAAGGAATCAACAGAACTATTATCATTGATGCCCGACCACCATCCTCCGTTAGCCATTACGCATGACTGCAAAGCACTAATTGCACTTGAATTGGGCAGATAAATAGGATTTGCATTTGTTGCATAATGCAGGCTTGGGTCGGTTTGAAAGGCTTCGATAGTAAAATTGAGTTGAACCGGATTTGAAAGCTGGTAAGTGCCCGGTAATTCGTATGCTCCGGAAATAGGCGCTACGGAGGCAAGCGATAAATCATTGGCATTAATCGCTGTGGTAAAATCTTGCCAATAAAGCCAAACAGTACCATCAGCAGCGGTAGATGCTTCGGGTACACTTGCTTTTGATACTACTTTTTCGAGGGCTGTCCAGTTGATAAGATCGGTGCTGGTAGTTCTGTAAATTCCCCTTGCAGAAAGTTCACAAAGTGATCCGGAAGCGCAAGTTGAAGTATCCCTGATTCCCTTCATAAAGAGAACCCATGTGCCATCTAATCTTTTAGCAATAGCAAGATCACTTAATCGAAGCGAATCAGATTTGTAAATAGGCATTGTTTCGCCATAATTTAATTGTGCAAGCGTAGAATAAGAAGTGGCTTTTACACAAAGCTCCGTGAGATCCATAGCGGAATTTATTCCATCACTCAAACAAGCAATATGCACGCCATTGGTAAGTGTTGAATGCATAAGATATGTTCTGCCACTTTTTTCAAATACCTGAGATGTTTTTCCTACTTGTATTTTTGAAAGAAACTGACAGCCCGCTGCTGATGAAGCTCCAAGATCAATTACTTTAGTATCTACTACAATTGGAGATGGAGATTCATAATACAGAATTCGACCGGCTCCTCTAGGATCAGATGATCCTGTCCATGCGGTAACAGCCCAATTACCATTTGACAAATAACTAAAAACAGGATCGCCATAGCTAGAATCGGCAGCAGAACCAACATACCAACTCAGGGCCGAAACATTATTTGTTGTAATAGTAATTCCGTCATAAGTGGTACCAATTTCAACGGTATTTAGGCCGGTACCGGAAAGTAAAGGCCCTACCTTTTGGTAAAAAAATGCCATTTGAGCATTGAGCTGAAATGAAAATAATAGTAAGCAAAAACAGATGGATAGGTTACGAAATATTTTTTTCATACGGCAGCTCGTAATTCATTATTGGGTTAAGCAATAAACAAAACTACAATACCTTCCCAATTTTATCAAAATCAATTTAACCCTAAATGAGGCTTCATCTATAGGGTTTAGGCAAGCTTACTATTTCTTTATGAGCATTTTGAATGGAATAAAAATGGGAAGCATCGTTTGAATTTCATATTAGTGCTAAAATGATTTTTTCAAAAAAACAATTTTATTTTTCTAGAAACAATTCCCATCTGCCATGATACTTGCATAATGAAACACACTGCTTTATAATTTTATTTTGCTGGAGATAAACCACAGTAAGGCCATTATCTGATTTTGCTAATTGTTGTTATAAGAAATAATTTTGTGGTAATATAAGAGCCTGTTTAAAATTTATTTGAAAAAATGATTATATCCTTTTTTTTAGGGCTAAAGCCCGTATCTTTGATTGATTTTTAACCCCAGACTTAAGTCTGGGGTTGTAAAATGAGATGTAAAAAGGGGCTTTAGCCATGACAGTAAAATAAAACTATAAAATTTAAACAGGCTCTAAATTATTTACTAACCATAAAAAACAAGAATATGAAAATTATTGCAAATTTATTTACCACTATTTTATTGGCAAGCATAGTTATAATTACACCAGGCTGCAACAAAGATGATGTATGGTATGCAGGGCAATGTAACCTGACAGGGCAGGTTTATTATGTAAAATCAGATACAAATGTAACCAAAGGAAGTGTAACGTTTTATGCCACGAAAGGAGTTACAACTTGTCCACAAAATCCAAGCGAGAATTTTGATCAAATGGCTGGTTTTGTTGATGGAGAATTTACTTATTATGATATGAGTAAGGGCGATTATTATATTTATGTTGAGTATACCGATTCATTAGGTACCAAATATACAGGTGGCGAGCATATAGAAGTTACTGAAGACGATTACAATTTACGCCATGACATCTATTTAAAATAATATTATCCTATATTTCCGGATGAATGGATTGGAATGTGACGAGACTGTTACATTATAGATCAATAAAAAAAGAAACAATATCTATTTCTCCAGTAAATTAAAAACCTTTTTTGATACCAAAGAAGATTCTGACACCAGCGAAACAACTAATATAGCATCATGAAAAGAACTTAAATCATATTCTTTTTTGCAAAATGTATTTAGGTTTGCTGAAATAGAAGATGTTAGTAAATTTCTTCCCAACAGGTCATTTATTTTGAGTTTGTAAATTGCTTCTGCTGCATAAAACTCAAGCCTGAGTTTATGATTAATCGGATCCATATAAATAGTTATGTTCTTGTTCTCGCTATTTTCTTTAATGGAAGTAACAAGAGGAACAGTATATTTTTGCAGCCATATTGGTTGAGGGGGATAATAGTCCTGTCCATTGTTCCAATAAATAATCCGGTCGGCAGCAACTGATCCATGAACAGAGGTATCACTTACATTACTATATATTCGAATAGCTTCTGGAGGTGATTTTTCAATGGATGGGCTGGTATAACCAATGGAACAAAACATTCTGTCTGTTTGTGTATCCCAATACAAACCATATAAACTTACTTTAGATGAATCTGTGCCTACTTGAGGATTATCAACACGAACAACTCTTGGCGTAAGGTCATATTTTATTGGAGTTGACGTTTTCCAATCAATGGTATCCATGTCAAAAAACAACATTTCATAGGTATGATGCCCAACTGCCAACAAATTTTTATTCGGATTAAACCAACAGTTGTGAGTGGTTTTGTTGATTAACTCTAAGCGTGTATTATCTCCTGTAATACGAATATCCGGTTCAATAGAGCCATTTAAATACGATACACTATCACTATAAATTGCAATTTGTGAATGCACTTTTGGCGGAATAATGCTACCCATTTCAGGCATTGTGCAGGCAAACATTCTATCGGTAATCGAATCAATAAAAATATAAACGGGGCATCCCAAACTATCATGACTAATTATTCTGTCAGGTGCAACATCGCCATTTACCGTAGATGCATGATGAAACACCAAAATATTTTTACCAAATGTATTGGCAACATACAGCTTTTCAAAGTTAGAAAAAATGTAATATCAAATTTCTTTACCCAAAATATCCCTCACAAATTTTTAACTGTATTCAAACCATCCATATTTAATTCAAAAATTTCAGGATGTTCTTTTTGTGCCTGTTCTTTTAAGAGATGAATCACAGGCCTGTCTTCAATTTTACTTTTTATCCAAAGTATAAGATCAAATTTAAGTATGTTTTCTAAAAAAGCAGCACTAAATTTTTCTTCAATACGAGCAAGCATCATCTTCCAAATTGCTATTTCTTCTTCCTTATCTCCCCAAATTTTTAAAAGTTTTCGCAAATGAGAAAAAACAATTTCTTCCAGTTCATATATTTTATCATGACGCCTAAATATCTGCTGATTGATTTTTATCCTATTTTCAAAATAAAAAATATCTTTTTGCTCATATACAATCAGCAAACTTAAAAGCCTGGCCGAATAAAACACATCTTCCCTTACAGTATTTTTAGTTTTCTTCATGGCATCAACTAAATTGCAAAAATGCCTGGCTAGTTTAATATGCCCACTAAACATGCATATGTGAGAAAGGAAATAATATAAAATAAGATGATTTACAGATCCCTTATTTAAAATTTCATTATCCTTTAATTCAAATTTTTCTACAGCCTCTCTTATGCTGTCGTTGAGTTTTTCAATTTCTCCTTTTTTTAAATGTATAATCATTCTTGAAACATGTGTCATCATCACATAACGGTCTTTATCAAAATTGCTCATTTCGTCTAAGAGAGGAAGTATCTTTTGAAAAATGGTAAATGATGCATGGTATTTTTTGAGTTGAAAAGTTAAAATAAATTGTTGGCGCAAATTTGTATGGTAAAGAATTTTCTCACTCTTCATGAATGGAGGGGTTTTCTGAAATAATTCTTCAATACATAATAAATGCGTATAAGCTACCTCATAATTTGCTAATAGATAGTTGTACGAATACAAAAATTTCTCTTTCAAAATTTTTATTTTTACAGTATCGTAAACATTTAAACTGCTAAAATGAGCATATAAAACCTGTAAATTATTGGCAATTTGTTCGTCTCTTGTAGAAGTATCAACGCTCATAAGTATGCCTATTTTATCGCAATATTCCTGGTATTGCATATAGGATTCATACTTTTTTCGTTCCTCTTTAATTTGTTTGTAAATGGTATCGTAAGCTTCAATAATGTTGCTGTTTGTATTACTTCGTATAAGAAATGTTTTTTCAATTACTAATATTCTGATTAAATGAAGGTGCAGTTCATGCATAATTGCGATTGATTTTGCTTTTTGCAAAAAATAATTGCACTCCTCAATACAATTTCTACTTCCTAATAATTCAGCTTTATTGATTAATATACTGAGCTGTTGTTGCACATTATTTTCCTCTCCTCTTTTTTCTAAAAAGTCAATCAATACTTCAAACAAATATCTTTTTGTTTCATTGTAGTTGGCATTAAATTCAGTTGCTATTAATTTTTTGTGAATGCTTGCTTTATCCGTATCACTTGCTTTATCAATAGCATTAAAAAGTTTCAAATAAGCAGGCTGCTTTTCAGCAATTATTTTTTTTATATGTAGGCTTCTCTTAAAGTGTATTTTTTCACCAAGGCTCATGCCTTTAATTAATTGAATTAACGAATCATTTTCCATAGTGGGGGCTTGGTTTATTGATTCAAATTAGCAGACTGTAGTATAAACAGGGAATTCAATTGGTCTATTTTTCCGTTTCAATCTTTAACAAGACACAAGTATAGATAGCATAAAATGTGCATGTTATAACTTGTTTTCAACGGCAGCATCTAGAGGTAAAAATAATTTTTAGATATGCATTTAGCGAGACGAAACCAGTAAGAACAAATTGTATTTACTTGTTGGATAATAGAATACAAAATATTTTATCAGGAGATAAAGCCCTGTACAAGCTTAAAATGAAATTTTAAATAAGAAAATTACACGATAATTTACAAATGAAATTATACAGAGGCTCATATTTTTTTAAACTAAAACAATTAATCTATTAACAATTAAAACCCGATTTTATGAAAACAAAAATTTTATCATTAATGCTTGCCTCAATGGCAGTATTAAACGCATGCAAAAAAGAAACAATTTTAACCGAGGCTTTTACAAAAGACAATAGTGTTGTCTCAGATGTTACCTACATTCATAATGGAGAAGCAATAGATGAAGCCGGCATCAACTATTCCGACAATGAACAAGTGCTTTATGTAGCATCCGAAAATCTAGTCTACATTTTCGACAACAGTAACATGTTTCTCGACTGGGCATTGGACTTACCTAATTATTCGGATTTAAAGGAAATGACTGCTAAGATTGAACAACTAAAAAGTAATGCACCCTTGTCATCTACAAGCTCCAACTACAGTTTTAAACTTGATTCGACAAATGCTGATACAGTAACGTTGTATGCTGATACGCTGGGCAAGGGATTGTTTATGAAATTAAAAGATCCTGCTTCCTACCTCAATTTAGGCACTTTTGACAACAAAACCCTTGCTTACAAAGGAGGTGTAAAATTTATTGCATTTTATGCCGATATAAATTACGGGGGAGCATCTGTTATTTGCCCGGCTAATAAAACTAAAATTGTTAAGTTGCCCAAAGGAATGTTTAATAAAGTATCGTCTGTAATTACAAATTAAAATAGGAATATCGTAATTAATAGTTGGTCTATTATTTTTTTTTAGGGGAAAAATTATAATCAAATTGTAATTATGAATTCCTTCATCTCCAACGGTAGAAAATAAAATGCTAGCTGTTGGAGATGTTTTTGAAAAAATATTTCCTGAAATTGTGAAAGAAAAACAGGCCCTGAAAAATTGATAAGAAGGGAATTTATTGATGAATCAGTTAATTTAAAACGTAGGAATTATACTGCCTTTATTCCACTACTAATTAAATCGATTCAGGAGCAACAAGAGAACTTGTCAATACACAAAATCAACTTAATAAAAATCAACACTAGACCTAATTTTATGAAAACAAAAAAAAATTCCTTACCACTTTCCACATTGAGTTCCCTTATTAAATTTTATTTTATATTATTGGCGATTTTTACACTCGTTTTATCAGAATCTTGCCAAAAGGAAGCTATTAAGCCAATTGCAGACACTTCATTTTTGGTGCCAAAAACACCAGAGGAAATTGAAATGGTTAATCAATCAATGGATGATTTTGCTATTGGATTGGCAAAAAGTCTACAAAATGTTAATGTAAGAAAAATGCTGAAAAATAAAGTTGCTGAAAAGTTTGATGACGATTTTGATGTGTTGTGGAAAGATATAAAAGATTCAAAATCTTCGGAAGGAATTACATTTCAAGAAAGCATGAATAGAAATTTTAAAAAAAACTCTCAATATAATGCTGAAAATCATCCCTGTTTTCAACTCTCTATACCAGCACTTTTTGATAAATGGGATGTTGAATCTTATATTCCAATGGTAGCCTATGATCCTATAGGAAAAGATGAAGCAGATATTACATCTCTAAAAGCGTATGATGCCAATGGAAATGTACATTTTATTGACGCAAATTCAATACCAGAAATGCCTGTCGTAGTGCTTGGTTTTAATGAAAGAACCGATGAAATGGGTAATTTAAAAAATCAATACATAGTGAGTGAGAATAACATTGAGAATAACATACAGATATCTATAAATTCATCCAATAAACAATTGTCTACAGAAGATACCTACTTGAAAAAAATTAAAGTGATGAATTTAAGTGAGCCTTGGTATAAGGGAGATGCAGAAATTTGTTTGATCATTTGCCAAGATGGTTTTCATTTTGATGATTATAGATTAGGAGTAGACGATCCAGATGAATTGTATGCTGATCTTGAATTTGGAGAAGATGTCAGTTTCACCAAAAAAATATCACAATCGCAGGAAGACAATTGGGTATCAATGAATAAACATGTGAGTGGGGCTACAGTAAATGATTATACAAGTTATCAAATATTCTTTTGGTATGAAGACGATACTTCAATTTTATGGTATCCCGGAGTAGTAAAATATAACGGCCACACCTATTACTTTAATCTATATATTGAAGATGATGAATTAGGCTGCAATGCCGTATATGATTATTATGTAACTACCTCTACTTATGATGATCCATATTTCTACACGACATCTTCAAACGATATTAAATATTCGGTCTATGGAAAATAGATAACAATAAAACAATTACAAAGCAATACCCGGCTTTACCAAAGTTTGAAACTTTGGTAAAGCTTTAAAAATAGAATTACACAATCCCGCCCAAAAGCGGAATTAGTTCGACTTGCAATTTTTGCTGCTCCCGATAAATCGGGCTTGCAAAAATAGAGTCTCACTAAGTTCTTTGAAATATTGATAGGTGGAGAAAATGGATTGTAATTACTTTAATCCGGCATCTTTAAGAATAGCATATAAAGACCTGTTGGAATATCTTTACTATGAATGGGTACAATAATATTTTTACTGCCTGCCTTCTTGAATATAGCATGGCTTCCGGATTGCCTCACAAAAACGTAGCTATTTTTATTTAAGAACTTGATAGTTCACACGACTTCATTTAAAAATTGTAATGATTGTTTGGCAATTTCTTCTTCCATAATAGTTTCTATGTATAACTGCACAGCATCTTTTAAATTTTCCATTGCTTGCTTAACAGTTTTTCCATGTGAATGGCATCCCGGCAAGTCTGGACACCAAGTATGATATAACTTTCCGTCCCTTTCAATTTTAAAAGATAATTTTTTCATAACAAGTTTAATTATATGATTAAAGGTAAAAAAGATTAATGACACATCAATTTTAGTAAAAGAAGCTATTTTCATCTATCAATATTAATAAAAAACAGTACAAAAACTATAACAACAAAAATATATTCAACAACAATAAAATTCAAAATATTCTCAGCCTAACAAAAATTCATTTTTTGTTGGTTGTTGTGATTTCATTTTTACTTACAACCAATAATTTATTTGCAAGTGATACAAATTTACTCGATCCTCAAAAACAAACAGGAAATTGTTTTTCATTATCAGCCTTGTATTATATTTTTTCATTGCGTTTACAAAGCCAAGCGTATTTATCTACAGCAACAACATATTTTTATCCAACACAAAGGTTTTGATGGTATTTATTATAATGTAGAAATCCCCACTCAATAATTTCTCGGAAAAGGAAAATGCCCGGAGTACCTGTTGTATCACCTAGTATCGAACATACTGAAATATCAAAAGATAGTAAGGAAAAGAACTTCACAAAAGTGAGATTAGCCTGCCTGCCATACATATCGAATGACGTCCATCTCAGGCATCTGACTTTTTAAACAAACCAATTCATATTAAAAATACATAGATATTCCCATTAGAGCTTACATCCCAAACTTCAATTAATATACACATATTCAATAGTTTATACAACTATTATTTCTGCCATTTATTCATAGATAATACCCGAAACAGCCCAAAATTGAAATTGTAAAGGATTACAATTGCTTGTAAATTTTAGAAAAAATAAAACTGCCAATAGAAAACCATAAACTATGAAACCATACCTTACAACTAACAATTGGTGGCTGAGCTTGTCGAAGCCACAATTCACAAAAAAAATCAGTACAAGCTCCACAACTCAAAAAGCCATTGCCATTGTTACTGCATTTAGCATATTGCTGCAAAGTATAGCTCCAACAGCAAGCTATGCCTTAACCGGTGGCCCTCAATCTCCCGAGTTTTCAAATTTCGAATCGGTGGGTACTACTGATATGGTAAATCCTTTTACAGGAGATTTTACGTACAACCTGCCTGTACTCGATATACCCGGCCCTAATGGCGGAGGCTATGCTTTATCACTTTCATACCATAGCGGTCTTAATCCCGAAGAAGAAGCTTCATGGGTGGGCTACGGCTGGACTTTAAACCCCGGTGCCATTATTCGCAATAAACAAGGCTTTGCCGATGATGTAAATAAAGGACAAGTAAAATATTACAGCAAAATGCCTGCTAACTATACTCATACACTGGGAGCAAATGTTAGTGCCAGTATTAGTTTGGAAGATATACTCAATGCCCTTACCAATGGACAACTTGATGGGCTCGAAGGAATGGGTATGCCAATGCGTACATTGGGGAGTGTAAACTGGTCTGCAGGTGGTAACCTGGCCTATGAATACAATAGCTATAAAGGAGCTTATGTAAACAAACTGGCATATCTTTCTCAAGACGTAGGTACAAGCTCAACGCAATATACCCGCGATCAGGATGGGCAAACTCGTGTAAGCTACTCAAAAGCTAATCCTTATGCCTTTATGTACAATATAGTGGCCAAAGGTTTGGTAGATAAGGCCAATACCTACTGCTCCAAAACATACGGAGTAAGCAAAAACCTTTTTCATCTTCAAAGCAATCCGGCAAGCTCAGTTTCCTCAAGTAGGTACGGGGCTTACACGTTGAATAATAGTTCTATTCCCACCACACCTGCAAAATTAAGCCATTTTGGCGCTTATTCAATTGATGTAGGGCTTGGGGTTACTGCTTTACCTATTCCCATTTCACTAGGCTTTAGCCTAATGTATTCTTATAGCTTTCAGCAAAACGAAAATGAAGACACCTTTGATTACTACGGCTATTTATACTCACACAATGCCTATAGCAATGAAGAGGCAATTATGGATTATAACCTTGAAAAACAAGAAGCATTTAACATGCGCGATCGGTACTTATCCATTCCCTATAGCGGAGCCGATCAATTTACTGTAGTGGGCGAAGGAGTGGGTGGTACATTTAAAGCCTACAATAAAAGTGTAAATTATTTCAGGCCCAATTATGTTTTAAATGATCCCCCTGCTGATAACATTGCGCTGAGTTTGCAATTTTCGGTGGGAATGTATAATGGATTATCCGGCTTGGGGATTTCAGCAGGCAATACTTTTGAACAAAGTGTGGGTGGATGGGATAATGGTGGAGATGCATACCAATTCACCAACGATGGGCACGAGCCTTATTATTTTCGTTTCATGGGTGATAATGGAGGTTATTCTGATTTTGGTGGAAACGAAGTAGTAAGCGCAAACCTTAAAACAAGTGGAGGAGGTTACAAACCATCCATAAGCACTGCTGATTTAGATGAAGAAGTAAATGGAGGCGAAACAGTAGGCCGTTCATCTTACATAGCCTATCATTACAATGCCGATATGCTAAAAACGGATAATGACAATTACTACAAAAGCTTTTCAGGCTCATCGGGAATAAATAGCAACTATGTCGATCGTGCCAATAAAGATATAACCGATCAAATTGGCGAATATAGTATTACTAATAAAAATGGAAGCCAATATGTATATGCCTTGCCGGTATATTCAAGAAATGAAGAGGCAATTAGTTATAGTATTGATCAAGATGACACAAAGGCTGATGTAGATGCCAACAACTATTTAGTGTATAACTGTGATACTGGTAATGCCGAAAGAAAATTAGGCCAGAAAATTGAGGATACTTATGCAACATCTTTTCTCCTTACTCAAATTACCGATGCCGATTATATTGATAGAACCATGAATGGCGCCAGTGATGATGACTTTGGAGGCTGGACAAAATTCAAATACAAAAAATTATATGGATACAATACCGATGGCGATAATTGGTACCATTGGCGTGTTCCATACAATGGGCTTTTATACAACAGAGGCAAGCTTTCTGATAATAAAGATAATATGGGCAGCTTTAGCAGCGGAGACAAAGAGGTATATTATTTAGATACCATTGAAACCGCAACCCATATAGCCATATTTAAACTAGGTGAGAGATTAGATAGTTATTCTGCATCAGATAACGATGCAAACAGCGAAGGAGCACAAGGGAGCAGCAAATTAAAAAAACTAGAACAAATTACTTTGTATGTAAAAGATGATGACAATACTGATTTAAGCGATAACGAAATTGTAAAACGTGTTTATTTCGATTATGATTATTCTTTAATGCAAGGCCAGCCAAATTCAGGGGGCTCTACAGTTGATGATCCTGAAACCGCAACTACCGAGCAATTAAAAAACGCCAGTGGAAAACTTACCTTAAAAAAAGTTTGGGTTGAATATGGAAATGTAAAAAAATTAATTTCACCTTATGAATTTGTTTACCAATATCCAAGTACTGATTACCCTTCAAATTATAAATGCACCTATGTATCTAATGGAGTAACATATGATTTAGAAAGCAAACAAGACTTATACAGCTCTATTGAAAACTATGGAACCCGATTAGATGAAAATGGAAAAGAAGTAGCCTTAGATGAAAATCCTTCTTATGCTGCAGTAAATGCCGACCGCTGGGGATGTTACAGAAATGATGGAGCTGCTCGTTCGCAAAACATGCAAGCATGGGTAAGCCAGGTCGACTCTACCGACTTCGACCCTGCCGCCTGGCATCTAAAACAAATTAAATTACCATCCGGAGGCGAAATTCATGTGCAGTATGAACAAGATGAATATGCCTGGGTACAAGATAGAAAAGCCATGGCAATGGTTACCATAAGCGATGCTGATATAAAAGGTGAAGACGATAACAAATATTATCTCGATTTAAAAGCCTTAGGCATTACTTCTTCAGAAAATATAAGCACAGTAAAAAAATACATTGAGCAGGTATTTATCAATGGTACTGCCGCTCACGATCCTGAAAAAATATATTTTAAATTTTACTACAATTTAAATGGGGTTACAACAAGTTTCGAAAACAGGCAGTGCGGAGATGAATACATTGATGGCTATGTAAATGTACTTTCAACCGGTATTGATGAAGAGGGCTTGTATATTAAAATTGGTAGTGGATCTTCTGAAAATGACGATGTGGTTACCTCTCCCAAAGAGGCCTGTGTTCAGTTTTACCGAACCAATCGCGGGGTATTTTATGATCAAAATTGTAATGTAATGGAAGGCAGCATTGCAGGAGATGAAGAAAATGCAACAGAAGAAATTATTTACGAGCTTTTAGATTTTAGCTACAGCGAAAATTCCAATGCTTGCAATTATCTTGATGGAAGCTATTCGTACTTCCGCATCCCATTGCCTGATGCTAAAAAAGGCGGAGGTGTACGTGTAAAACGCCTTTTAACCTATAATAAAGGTTTGGACGATGGAACGGATATGGTATACGGCCACGAGTATATTTATCAAACTACCGATGGTACTTGTAGTGGAGTAGCCAGCAATGAACCTTCTGAAGGCCGCGAAGAAAATGCCCTTATCGGATATTTGAAAAAACGCTCTGAATCAACCAACGATCAGGTAATGGCTGTGGGTGAAGACAAATCCTGGTTCGAAGGCCCAATGGGAGAAAACGTACTGCCTTCGGCTTCGGTGGGTTATTCAAGAGTACTGGTAAAAAACATACACGAAATAAATACCAACGATGGTATAAGTTGCTACGAGTACTATACAGCCAAAGATTATCCTTTTGATGCAACCTATACGTATACCGATAGTGATGGCAATACCGTAAGTGTTGAAGGTGCTGAAGCAAGTAAAATTACCAAGATAAAAGAAGATCCAAGCCCTGAGTATGGTTTTTTCAGTAACAAAGTTACTTTCGATTGTTGGGCTACACAAGGCTTTCGATTTGTAATTAACAACATGCATGGGCAAACCAAAAAAACAACCCAGTATTCAGGCGATTATGAAAACATAGATAATGTAGATGAGCTTACAGAAGTAAGCAGCACCACCTATAATTATTTTAATCCTCTTGAAGAATTGCCTGTAATGAATAGCCTTACTAGTTATGGAGAAGAACCTCTGGGCAAAGAAACCGAAGTAATTACCGAGTCACGCAAAGTATCGGAAGAAAAACACAGCACAACCCTAAACTGGGAAATTGGTGTAGCCAACTGTGTGGTGGCCGCTATAGCTTTTGCCATTCCTTTACCATCTGAAACCAACGATAAAACACATTTATATACACATGTTACCAACAAAGTAATTTATTCGCCTTGTTTTGTAAAAAGCATAACATCCTACCAGGATGGAGTACGCACTACTGTTCACAATAAATATTTCGACCCCAATAGTGGCGATGCTGTTGTGCAAGAACAATCCGGCCAATACGATCAAAGAGAGTTTACATTAGGCTCAAAACACCAGGGAAAATACATCAACTGGAATTTTCCTGCTTATCAAAATTTTGAGAAAATGGGACAAAAAGCAAATTATGAAGGCCGAACAATTGAATTAGGAGATTGGAAGTTATCTACTATTGCTCCACAAGTTGCATCAATAAGTGGCACTAGCTATAGCACCTTAACAGATTTATTGTTTTCCGGAGATCTAATTGCTGCCTATAATGGCAATTCCCTAATAGGTATATATAACGTTAATACAGTTTCAAGTACTACTGCGATTTCTTTATACGCTACCTCTAATTTTAGCTATGGAAAAACAGGAGATAAAATTAGTAGTATTGAAATTCTAAAAAGTGCTCGTACCAACCAACTTTCTGCTTCTTGCGGAAATATAGTTTCTTACGGTAGTTTTGAAAAACCAACCTATAGCACTACCTATTCTACTTATTTGCTCAACAATGTTATTTCAACCAATGCCGCTTATTATTCTCAAGACTGGGCAATGGATGATAATCTTGAAAATATTTACGATATAGGCAGCATCTCTAATCCTTATGAAAAAGGAGAAAAAGGAAAATGGAGAATGCAATCGAGCTATGTTTACAAAGACGACATTACAGATATGCATGCTTCAAATCTAAAAATTTATGAATCGGGCATCATGAATGATGTCAAACTGTTTGATTATGAAGATGTAGAAAACAGCCTCGACAACAATTGGCTAAACACCAACACAATTACTTCTTATTCTCCTCATGGCAATATGCTGGAAGAAAAAAATATTCTCGATATATACAGCGTAAATAAATTTGGTTACAACAATAACTTGGTTTACTTAACTGCTGCAAATGCCCAATATGATGATGTAATATTTGAAAGTTTTGAAAATAAAAAAGAATGTGATGAAACTAGCTATACTTGTTTCGAGGAAATAACAACCGCAAATCTTTACACCTCTCTTTCAGACGAAACAGCACATTCCGGAACAAATTCATTGGAAACTAAAATGACTGAGCAAGGAAGCGGAAGTACTGACATTTATAGAGGCTATGCCTTTTTATCCAATATTAACATAAGTTCTCAACTAATAGAAGATGGTATGTCCATAAAATTTTGGGCTAAAATTCCCCCAAATAATTCTACAACTTTTCAATTTCGTTCTGTTTCAAATGCTTTTAATGATGTTTTATTTGAAAAAGTAGCCCAAACCGGTGAATGGGCTTTATATGAAGCAAAAATAGAAGATTGGGTGGAAAAAGATGAAAGCAAGCTTACTGACTTATCATTATTTATTGACTTATTAATTGATTTTAATGATGATGCAACCGCAGTTATGGGAGTGTATATTGATGATGTGCGCATACAACCTCTCAATGCAAAAGTTAACTGTTATGTGTACGATCCGGCAACTTATAAATTACTAACCCAATTTGATGATCAGCACTTTGCCATCAATTACCAGTATAACCAGGAAGGTAAACTGATTCGAAAGCTTAGAGAAACCGAAAGAGGCATAAGAACCGTGGCAGAAACACAATACAATATACCGGCTGAAAGAAGAGAATAAAATGAGATTCTGTGGCTTCGACAAGCTCAGCCACCGAATCTCTGAAATAACTGAAGTTATAGATGTAGTTAATAATTGGTGGCTGAACTTGTCGAATGGTGGCTGAGCTTGTCGAAGCCACACAACTAAAAACAAGAGATAAAACCCATACATAAAACACAATTAACTTATTAAAATATTGATAATCTAATAGTTAAAATACAATCGCAACTAAAAACAAACGAGATCAAAACCGAAAACCAAACAAATTGAAATTGAAATAAAAACAATCTATTAATACATTAAACACAACATACAATCAAAATCCTTTTTTCCTCCCCTCTCCTTTGGAGAGGGGTCGGGGGCGAGGTCAACGAACAACTAATATTTGTACCATGAAAAACCTTCTTCTACTTTTAAGCTTCCTTACACTACTTAGTGTATCACAAGCACAGGATGTAACTTATACCATGAGTGCTTCATCAGGAAGTAACCCACACCTGCTTAATACCACAGCCGATGCCTATTTTACCGGGTGGACAACTGCTTTAAGTGCATCAGCAAAAGTGAACAATTGGTCTAAAGCCATTGCCTTGCCATCGAGCTTTAAATTTCACTTTTATGGCGAAAATGTTACACACTTTAAAGTAAGCTGCAATGGTCTTGTTACTTTCGATACCACCAATACAGGCGTAGTTATTCCCGGTGAAAACACTTCACTTCCCTCAGCTTATTTTCCTAAAATGAGCATTGCTTGTTTTTGGGATGCATTCCCAAGCTTGGGGGGCACCAATGCAGATGATTTCGTATATTACACCACAATAGGAAGCTCACCTCACCGCCAGCTTTGGATCAAATGGTATTCCATGAAAATGGGTGTCGAAGCCAATAATTATTTTGCCTGCGTACTCGAGGAAGGTACAAGTAATATTTATATGGTTGATTTGTATAACGGTATAACCACAGCCGGAGTTTCAAGCAAACTTTCTTCTACCATTGGCATTCAAAAATATTCTGCAGAAGGTATGACGTATTCTTCTTCAGCCACACTTCAATCTACCTCAACGGCTTATGCCAATAATTATTTTTATACTTTTTCACCTTCTTACGATACCCTTACCACCGATAATTACACCGCCAACTATTACCGCAAAAAAGGCAATCCGCTTGGAGTAAATACTACTGCCGATGATTATAAAACAGGATGGACAACATTACTTGGTGCAAGTTCTGCCAATAAATGGTCTGCTGCCACAGCCCTGCCTTTTAGTTTTAAATTTTTTGACGAAGAAGTAAGCAGCTTTATGGTATCCTTAAATGGTGTTCTTACTTTTACTACTACAGCTACTGCTTTGCCTGATGATAATTCATCCCTGCCTTCTGCCTCTTTGCCCGATAAAAGTATTGCCTGCTTTTGGGATAAAGCAGCCACCAAAACCAGTTCAAATGATATGGTATATTATTATGTTTCTGGCAAAGCACCCAATCGCCAGCTATGGATAAAATGGTACTCCATGAAATATGGAAGCACAGCCACCGAAAATAATTTTTTTGCATGCGTACTCGAAGAAACATCTAACCGAATTTATATGGTTGATTTATACAATGGCTCGGGAGCAATTACAAATACTTCTTCTGTTGGTTTACAATACAACAGTTCCGTTGCAATTGATTATGGCAGTTCTTTATATTTAAAGTCAGAATCTACCGGTTTATGGAACAACAACTATTTTATGTTTTCGCCCGTTTATGAATCACCTCTTTTATCATATACCCAACCAAACAAAGCGTATCAGCTATCATCATGGCTTCCATACAATACGGCATCTACTATTTATGATAGCTCTGTTCCTACTTCCGATGGTTGGACCGCCATTAGCGGTTATAGTACGCTGGCAAGCATTACATCTTGGTCATCTGCCATCACAATGCCTTTTAATTTTTTATTTTTTGGCGAAGCGGTAAGTAGCTTTAAGGTTACACCAAATGGTTTGCTTACTTTTTCATCTTCAACCAATCTTTTACCCAGTGTAAACGAAAATTTACCTTCTTCATCACTGCCCGATAAAACCATTGCCTGCTATTGGGACGATTATCCAACTACAAATTTAGGTTCTAATGATGTTGTTTATTATAAAGTAACAGGTTCTGAACCTAACCGCCTGTTATGGGTAAGGTGGTACTCCATGTGTACAGGTAACCCCTATGTATCTGATAATTTCTATGGCTGTATGCTGCAAGAAAGCAACAACTACATTTACATTATTGATATGTATTATAATAAAACAAAATATACCAATAACAGCATGACCATGGGTGTGCAATACAATGGCTCCTATGCCATACAATATGGCGATGATTATACACGATTGCAGAGCCCTAGTGTTCAACTTTCCGACAATTATTTTTATATGTTTGTCCCTGAAAAAGGCGATACCCAGGTGGTTTATACCCAAGCTGAATTGGAGGCAGGAGAAACCAAACCCCTTTGCTCTCCTTATGACGATGATTGTACCGATAAAACAGTAAATAGCGCTTATCTCAATCTCGAACTAAGTACCGGTGAAGGCTATCAGTTTGGCTCAAAAAATGAATTTAAGGAAGAAGTAACTTTTACACTTACTCCATATACACTTACTTCTACAGGCTCCGAATCTTCTAATATTACTTTAAGCATTAATCAAAATCAACCTAAGCAGCTTTATCGCGAGGAAATAACTTCTTCGTATGAAGACTTAATTGGTTACAAAATAAAAATAACATCTTATGATTCATTAAACAATTTAGTTCATGACAGCCTTCAATTAAAAGCTTATTATACTTCCGATTTAGGTGTTGATGTTACTGATGTTTCCCTATCAACACAAGCTATCACTTCTCCATGCTCTTCCAACCCTGTTACTTTATCATGGCAAGCCAAAAACTGTGGTGATGATGTGCCCGGCTACGAAGTACAAATTATGCGTTTGTACAACACAAGCTCAACTTACGAAGATATTGAGGAAGCAGTAAGTACTACCATTAACTGGGATCACGCACTTTCTATATTAACCGAAAGCTCCAACACCTCTTTATCCCTTACCCTTACCGAAGGTACCGGTTACTATATTTGGCGGGTACGCCCCATTGGAACGTATTATGAAAACGGTTACGGAAACAGCCAAAACTGGGGTAATTGGAGTGATGCTTATGATGAAAGCGATGGTACAAAAACCTATTCTAAAACAACTGACCTTAGTAGTACCGAAAAGAAATTCATGTTTTACTACCAACAATTTGATACCGATAAAAACTGGATTTACAACCGAACTTTTACCGAACAAAACAAAATAGCCGAAGGTATTAGTTATGGAACAGGCCTTGGCCAGCTGGTGCAAACCCAGCGCAAACTACAGGAAATAGACAGTGTGCTCATGAGCCAAACAGTATATGACTATGTGGGCCGCCCTGCCATTCAAAGCATGGTTGCACCCGTAAATCAAGATTCATTGGGTTATCACAAAATGCTTATTCAAGACACTTCGGGCAATGCGTATAACGTGCAGGATTTTGATGTAAACAGCCGCACAAAGTTTGCTGATGATTTGGATTCAGTGCCTATTTGGGAAAACCCATTGCCCATGGTAGGCCCTATCAACAATTACTTTTCTGATTTAAACTCCGATATAAACATACCGGCTGCCGATAGTTTTGCTTTTTCGCGCACCCTCTACCACCAAGATGGAAGAGTAAAAAAACAATCTCTTTTTGGCGCTGAGCACCGCATGGGTTTATACGACCAAACATATATTGATGGCGGTATGCAACGCACCGTACGTACGTATTATTCTGCCGTTAGCGACACTGCTTTATTAAAAGTATTTGGCAACCAAGCCCCGGCCGATAGCAGCGTGTATAAAATTGTTCGTGTCGACCCTAACGAAATGCCAACAGTTGAATACAAAACCTTGGATGGTAAAACCATTGCCACCTGCCTCATCAGCACCGGTGATCATCCTTTATTAGATGATATCTCAACCAATACCATCTATGAAACAAAACAAATAAAATCAACGGTTCAGTTAAATGACTATACGCTTTTAAAAGAAGCATCCATCTATTTTGCCGACCCAACGGTAACACCCACCTATGCTTACTATTTTAATGTTAAAGATTTTAAAGCTAACTGTGTTGATTACTGTAGCACCTGCGATTATACTCTTAACATCTATGGCATACGCGAAGAAACCAATGAACTAAAATTCGATACCACCATTATAATAGGCCCAAGCTCCTGTGATGAAGATTATACCGATACCATCGTGGTTACAGACGACATTTCTTGTTCCGACCCGGGTAACTACCGTTTTGGTTGCCGCATTAGCGTAAACACATACAATAGTGATAGTATGCGCTATGCCGATTACCACGGCATGCAAATAGACTCGCTGATGGATATTCAAAATTCAAAGTTTGATACCCTATTTACCTATCTTGAAGAGGAAGATTTGGTATTAGATGAACTATACACTTTTATTGATGACCTTCCTACTGAACAATACACAACTACAATGGTTGTTGGCTCGGATGTGTCTGTTGGATCAAGCTCATCCACAAACATACTAAACCCATTGGGCACATCAGGTGGCGGAAACGGAGTAATTAATAATATTGGAGGCGGTAATATTGGAGGCGGGCCATCCTATACTTCTGTTCAATACGTAGAAACCGAAAACGACCTTTGGGTATCTTCAACTGATACTATTGACGATATACCTTATTACAACATTGCTTCTTCTTGCTGCACCGTAGCCGTTCCAAAAATTGATTGTGGTTTTGATTTGTGTAGCGAATGGTGGATTGATTATGATTTGAGTGACGGAACCAGCATCGATGAGATAAATTCCGGAGCATCGAAAGAATACTCCAATGGCTCAGAAACCTATAAAGATATAATAGAAGCCAACAAAGGTTATTACGATTTTGAAAGCGTGTTAACAGACAAAGCCATTGATGAAGGCTGGACAGACAGCTATGATATTGCTCTTGAAGATAAATTGTATCGCTACTTTAAAGATAAATATGGAGATTATACATATCCCTCTGGCGATTATCATACAGAAGCTAAAATATATATCGATGCCGGACAGTATGACTTTGATGATCACCCTAATTACTTGGGATCAACTCTTACTATGAGCATAACACAAAATGGAACAGAGGTTGTAAGCTATGTAAACACACTAGAAGATGAAGCCGACACAACTTCAAGTGAAACCGAAAGAGATATTGCCCAGGACTATTTAATCTACGATCCTGATTATAATTTTAATGGTGACGAGCATCCGTATAATAACGATGAAGATAAAAATACCGCTACTACAGAAGGTGATTTTTTACATAGATCATGTGCTTACTCAAGCGGTAGCTCTGACTGTGATAAATATTTTACAGGATATGAGTTGGCAAAAAGCATGTGGGCATATTTAAACCAAACCTATCCGAACTATGAGTTTTCTGTTTCGTCTTTAGAAAACGACAAATATACGATAACAATAAAAATGAACTTTGTTGATCACCCTGAACTTGAAGCAACTACGTTTGGCCTTAACTTCACTTCAACAAACACAAATATTGCCGACCATATTTCATTTGATGATTTTGAACTTCATAACCCATCTACTACTTTTCAATATGGCAATGGAGCTTTTAATGCCATGGCCAACCACATGATACAAGAAGACGGCTATGATTGCTATACCATTATGACAATTTGGGAAGGTTTGGCAAATAATTACAATGACATGAAAGATACTTATGGTTATGATTTATTAGATGAATTTTTAAAAGCTGCCGGTAAAATGTACACAGGTTACGCTTATGAGCCTTATGATACAAGTTTTACAGATGCCGATGCTTATAGTGGCTTTCCCGGAAGCGATGGACAAAATGATCCCTCTCATGAAACCAGAACTCATTATGGGTATTTAGAATATGCTTATAAATCGTTTTATGAACCCGATTTTATTAAAATGGATGAATACCCCAATGAAAGTTATACAGATCAGGAGCTGGTTTTAAATAACCAACAAGAAAATTGCTTATCAATGATGGGCATAAGTAATTTTAAAGATGCCATGAGTAAGTGGACAAACCCCACCGAAACCGATGAAAACGGAAATCCTGAATGGGATACCGAGAGCTGCGGAACCTATGCCTGGTGGGATCCTTCTACCGGTAAAGTGATAGGCGATGAAAAAGATGAAGATGGGGCCTGTAAAGTATGGGAACAACTATATACATGCCTAAACTCCGATTTAGAAAATATTGTTGAGGAAGAAGATGAAGCAGGTACATTCTCTTCTTGTAGCAATACCCCCAGCCTTACTTGTACGCAAGAAATTACAGGAGCCATGGTTGACTCAGCTCAAAAAATTTGTGAATACCGCGGCCCTACCATAAGCACCCGTTTGCAAAAACTTGATGCTACCATATATCCTAATAGCGTACTTTCTGATTATGTGGCTGACGAAATTGTTAGCAAATTAAAAAATCAAATCTCTATTACCATACAAGACGATGATGCTAATAACATACCGGAGTCAATTGCAACGGATAATGAAATGGCTTCTATTTATAAAATAATGATGATGCCTTTGGAGGTAAGTACAGAGGAGCCGGCCAATTTTACCGGTAAAGTAAATGTTGAAAAATTGTTTGCTAAAACTACCGTTTCTTATGCCGATATGCAAGCCTATGTAGTTAACAAAATGATTCAAAAGGCTGGAAATGCTCCTGTAAAGGCAAGTGAAATGCTTTCAGAACTTGAAGAAACAGATGCCAAGTTTAAACTGGGTTCATTTGTAAAAAGTGGGCTTGGTTCTTATTTTAAGCCCGATTCCCTTATCAAAAAAGCCGGAAGTAATGGAAGTGTAAAAGTAACGGTAAAAGATGGCAAACTTATTCTTGCCACCACATCCGGAATAGGCGCATCGGCTACTACTACTTATCGCGAATTATACAAATCCCCTATTAATCCTTCATATAGCCTTGGCCCTGTAACCGGAGAATGGAAAAGCACCTTTTCATGGCTTAACCTTAATACCAGTCACATCTTATCGCCTGCCACCGAATGTGATCCTCGCCTTGTAGAATATGTGCGCAATGCCATATCTGAGCAATTGCTCGATTGTAAAAATTACGAACGTGATACAACTGTAGCCATTTACAAGGCAGCTTGTACCTTGCCTACAAACATTACGGATAGCTTTACCATTAAATACTCGGTCGATTACCACCAATACACCCTTTTCTTTTATGACGTTGCAGGTAATTTGGTGCAAACCGTGCCACCCAAAGGAGCTGATGTAATGGATATGGATACCAATGATGATGGCATTATTGACCAAAGGCCTACTTTACAGGATGAAAAAAATCATACCCTTACTACCGATTACAGTTATAATTCACTTGGGCAGCGCATATATGAAAAAACGCCCGATGGAGGTGTAAAACAGTTTTGGTATAATAGTATTGGACAATTGCGTTTTTCACAAAACGAAGTGCAAAAAGCCGATAACGATTATGCGTATATAAAATACGATGATTTAGGACGCATTATTGAAGCAGGCCGCTGTGCCAATGCTGATGCTGATTTTGAAGATAATGTTGATGATCAAGATTATCCTTCGTCTTCCTGCAAAGAGCAAATTTATACCGTTTTCACAGAAGCGTATAGCGAAACAACTTTAAGCGATGAACAGCGCTACATTCAAAACCGTGTAAGCTATGCTTATACCGGTGATGAAATTTATACCATTTACAGTTATGATCCTCACGGTAATGTTGAATGGCTCATACAACGCATACCCGGCATGGACGATAAAAAAATAGCCTATGAATACGATTTAATAACTTCTAAAGTAAAAAAAGTAAAATACAACGAAGGCTATGAAGATCAGTTTTTTCACCGCTATTCTTATGATTCTGATAACAGAATAAAAACAGTTGAAACCTCACGCGATGGTGTAATTTGGGATAAAGATGCCACTTATGAATATTATGCTTACGGTCCATTAAAACGCGTATCCATTGGTGAAGATAACATACAAGGCCTCGATCATGTATACACACTCAACGGATGGCTTAAAGCTATTAATCACCAGAGTTTAAGTTCCACTTACGACCCGGGTAAAGATGGTAATACTGCTTATGGTAATTTCCCTACCGATGCCTTTGGTATGACACTGGGTTATTTTAATGGAGACTTTAAACGAGGTATTGATAATAATAAGGATGGCACCCTCGATCAATTTTCAGTCTTCAATTCTGAATTTTATGATAATGCTTCTCCTTACTATAATACAGGGATACAACAAATGAGCTGGGATATGCCTGATGCAACAGGAAGTACAACCGGAGCAAGCTATACCCAACTATTTAATGGTACTATCACCAATATGGCTTATAACACAGCTTCTACAACATCTAGCACAAGCAATTCTTATGATGGAAAAGTAAAAGGTTTTATGTACAAGTACGATGAACTGTATCGCTTGGTACAAAGCAATTTCGATTACTATAACGGCAGTTCATGGGTAAATGGAAACGATGCAGATGGCAAAGGAGATTATTTTTCATCTTATGAATACGATAAAAATGGAAATATAACATCCTTAAACCGTAATGGCTATTATACATCGTCAAATAAGTTGGGAATGGATGCATTATCTTATGTATATAACAATGAAACCAATCAACTAAATAGTGTTAATGATTTGATAAGCAGCGGCAATTACGGTACCGACCTTGACGATCAAAAAACAGATAACTATACCTACAATGCCAACGGCCAGCTCACCGCAGATGTAGCTTCTGGCGTAAGCAAAATAGAATGGGGCTTAAATGGCAAAGTAAGCAAGGTTACAAAAAGTGATGGAACTACACTAAACTATACTTATGATGCCTTAGGCAATAAAATTAGTAAAACAGAAACGGGCAAACTGGGCGTAAGCTCTACTACTAGCTACTATGTACGCGATGCCAATGGAAGCGAAATGGCTATATACAAAGGAGAATATACTACTTCAGGTACAGGTATTCTTTCAGGAAGTAGCAGTGGTACTGGCTTAGGTAGCGGCACAGCCCCTTCATTAGGCAGTGGCAGCACCACTACAACAACATCGCTTACTCTTAAGGAACTACCCATTTACGCAGCAGGCGGCCGCTTAGGAACAGTTAAAGATGAAGTTAATGTAACATCCATTTCAAAAACCAGCGAAACCGGAACCTTTACCCGCTCAACAGGCTTTAAATTTTACGAGCTAAAAGACCATTTGGGCAATATGCGAGCCGTAGTAAGTGACGAGAAAAATGCAGCTATTAATGCCACCACAGGCGCACCCGAAAACTTTACAGCCGATGTAGTTTCCCTTGCAGATTACTACCCATTTGGTATGGAAATGCCCGGCCAAACTGTAAGCAGCAGCGATTACCGCTACGGCTACCAAGGCAAAGAAAAAGAAACCGAACTCATGGGCAATGCCGTTGCCTACGACTTTGGCGCCCGTATTCTCGATGCCAGAGTAGGCCGTTGGCTAAGCTTAGACCCATTGGCAGAGAAGTTTGCCGGTGAGTCTCCTTATAGTGCAATGGCAAATGATCCAATTAATATGGTGGATCCGGATGGGATGGCGCCAGAACCTGCACGTATTATTAGTGCTGAACAGAGAGTGTTAGGTGTAAGTGGCGGAATACTTGGTAGAGGAGAGTTTGGATTTGGTCATGCCTCTTACCTTGCTCGTGTACCTAATGCAAATGGCAATGGGTATAGGTATTACCTTATTGCCACTGTATATGTTGGTGGAAGTGCAGGATTAGAGGCGGGTGGGACTTTAACTGCTTCGACAGGTGTTGCTATCTGTTACTCGCAAGTTGAATCAAAAGATAACAGCCCGGTTACAATAGACGAAGTTGTAGATGCCATTGGGGGATGGGATAAAGAAGTGGAGATTGGAGGAGAAGGCTCAGCGGAGATAGGGGGAAAAGTTTCTGTAGAAGGCTCGTCTCCATTATTCGAAAATACTGAAACTAAGAGTGATGGAATGTGTGTTGCTGGCGAAGTGGAGGCTGGAGTTAGCGGAGGGGTATATGTATCAGCAGGGGTTGAATTTGAACATGTATTAGGTTATAAAGAAGTTACTCCAACAGAAGTGGAACTTAAAGAGCTCGAAAAAATAGATAATCAGCAAAGTGGTCCTCAAATGTCAGATGAAGAGAGACTACATATTGAAAAAAGAGATAGATTGCAACCTGTTGATAAAAGTTTACCGAAGCAAGCACCAACTCGTCTCGCAAGATAAAATTATATGGTTTAGATGTGCGATGGTTTTCCCCGGATGGTTTAGATGTTTGATAGAGCTGGTTTGGTTTTGTAAACCAAACCTTCTAAAACAGGATTTTTAATCCTGCATAAAAAGTACAAAGCAACACCCAGCTTTACCAAAGTTTGAAACTTTGGTAAAGCTTAATAAAAATAAAATTGTTCTTTGAAATATTGATAGATGAATGCTACAGGTAATAGCCGAATTTATGAATAAAGGAGACTTTTATTGCCTTTTCTTTTCCAAAAATCTAAATGTTCTTGTGCTTTTGGAAGAATGATTATTTCCATAAAGCATTCAGTTCTTTGAGGCTCATTTTTTTTCCTCTACCATCTTTTAAGTCTTTGTCGCCCTGTTGTATCATGGCAACAAATTCAGGATTATAAGGTTTCTCTTTACCCTTGTTTTTATAAATTTCAAATTTAATCTTGAAGGCTTTTAAAACAGCTTTAATAGCTTCTATTTGAGAAACATCCTCGGCATGTGCAACAATGTTTATGGTTTGCATATTCGTAAAAATTAGATTGATAGAGTCAAATTTATGAAATATAACGGTAGTTGGCAATTATGCATATCGGATGGTTTGGATTCGAAAGAGCTAGTTTGGTTTTATAAACCAAACCCTATAATACAGGATTTGTAATCCTTCAAAAAAATTACCCAGCTTTACCAAAGTTTAAAACTTTGGTAAAGCTTTAAAAATAGAATCACACAATCCCGCCCAAAAGCGGGATTAGTTCGACTTACAGATTTTTTTCGCTATCGCTTCTAAAATCTGAGTCTCACTAAGCTCTTTGAAATATTGATAGGTGAAATACATTATATCAGTTAGGAATTTCTAATAGCAGCTCTTTAATTTCAGCATTTGTAATGCTATCTTTTTCTCCTTTGCTATATATGGAAAAAAGATAAATTATTTGCTTTACCACTTTTACATGGCTAATAATTCGTGCACCACCACTTTTTCCTTTTCCTTTACTTTCAACACCCATTCGGATTTTGTAAACGTGATTACCTAGCAAATCTCCTTGAAAAGGATTGTTTTCCAGTTCACTGCCTAGCTCAGCTAATTCATATTTTAGGGAAGGGTATTTTTTAATAAGGCGTTTGGCTTCTTTATTAAAATTAGGTGTAGTTTCAACTTTAAAGGCCATTTAAAAAATCTTTTAATGGAGTAGTTTTTAGCTTTCCCTTTTCTATTAATTGAAGTTCTTTTACACCTTTACGAATATTAGATTTTATTTCCTCTTTTGAAGGTTCTTTATCAAGAACTTCTACTTTAATAAATCTAAAGTTTCTAATAAGTTCTAAAAAAAAAGAAAGCTTACTATCCTGTATTGATAAAACAAGTCGCATAACTAAGTAATAATTTAATTATGCTAAGGTAAGGCTTTTAATTAATAAAGAAAATGAATATCATCTATCAATAGCATTTAAAAAACAGCACAAAATTTAACAACAAAAATATGTTCAATAAAAACAAAATTCAAAATATTTTCAGTCTAACAAAAATTTATTTTTTGTTGCCGGCCCTAATTTTATTTTTATTCACTGCAACTAATTTATTTGCAAGTGATACGAATGATTCGTTAACAAACCAATATTATCAACAAGCCTACGAGCAACTAAACAACATGCTCAATGGCAAATCAATTTTAAGTTTTGAAGATGCTATTTTTGTAATTGAAAATGCATACTCTGATAATCGGCTTTCAAAAACAGAATTTACAGAAACATTGAATTTTCATACCAATCGAATTCTTCAATTGGCTAATGCAAATAAAGATAGAGTTTCTAAACCTTTTCAGTTTGAAAATAGCGTTCTTCCCCTCTCCCCTTCGGGGAGAGCCGGAGAGGGGTGTCTTTTAAACTGGGCTATTTTTACTTACTTAACCGATACTACTTTTTGGAAGCAAGAAAATACTTATGTTACTCAATACCCCATGCAATATGCAAAACAAGATCCTTATGGAAATGATAAGTGGGAAGTAACAATGGTTTCTAATCTTGTATCATCTACTGATGAAATATCCCGCCAAAGCGGGATTAGTTCGACTAATAATTCCGCTGAAAAAGCGGAATTAAGTCTCACTAAAATAGGAAATTGTTTTTCATTATCAGCCTTGTATTATATTTTTTCGTTGCGCTTGCAAAGCAATGCTTTTCTTAGCACAGCTCCCCAGCATATATTTATCCAACACAAAGGCTTTGATGGAAATTATTATAATGTAGAATTGCCAACACAATCATTTCCAGGCAGCGGGACTATTAAAACCTATACCTATACCACACATGAAGCTGTTGCTAACGGCATAGCCATGAAAAGGCTGAGTGAAAAAGAAGCGGTTGCATTGAATTTAGTTTATTTGGCAAAAGGATATGAGAAAAAATTAAGAATGATGAATGAAGAATTACGAATGAAAGAGTTTGAGTTAAATTGTGTGAATGTAGTTCTACAATATGATTCAACAAATCTAAGTGCGCTATTGCTCAAAGAGCAAGTGTTGGAAGAAAAAATAAAAAATGAATTAGCAAATGAAGCAGGATATGAAGGTGCGAATGAAATTACCGGACTAGTAGATATGGTTACCAAACTTCATGATTACGGCTACGAACCTATGCCAAGCAATATGCAGGAACTATTATTGGCAGACATGCAGAGTGTATCTACGAAAAAAAGTAGCAAAAAAATAGCTCCATTTCAAGAAATTGATACCAAACAAAATTATTACACACTTTCAAAAAATAAATTTCCTGAATTGCATGAAACAAAAAACACCTACAATATTGGTATGCTAAGTATGAATGTAACTGAAGGCACAATTGCTTTTGATAATACAGTTGAACTTGCGTTTAATAATACCGATCCGGTTTTGTTTGCTTTGTCAATTGATCCTTTGGCAGAAAAGTTTCCATCCATGAGCCCATACAATGCTATGGGAAATAATCCAATTATTTATGTTGATCCAGATGGAAAAGAATTTAGATTTGCAAAGGGCACAAGTCAGGAATTTCAAGGAAAATTTTATTTGGCACTTCAGTACCTTCGGGAAAATGGTCAGGCTGATATTGTTGATAAATTAGGGAAAAGTTCAGAAATGATAACCGTTACAGAGGTTAATGGAATAGATAAAGTTTCTTATGGTTATGAATTTTACCCATCATCAGGTAAGCGAGTTAAAAATAGTGGAATAATTTCCTGGGATGCTTCATCCGGACTTGCCATTGTTGATGATAAGGGCACTCCAACCGGAGAGAGCACATCTCCTGCCACAAACTTATTGCACGAACTAGATCATGCCGATCAAAACATTTCTAATACAAAACAATACAGAGAAGATGTAGGATCAAAAACATTTGATGATATGGATAATTGGGAAGAGGATAGGGTAATAAGTGGCAGGGAAAGAGATTTTGTAAAGGTAACGGGAGAAGGAGAAAGAAATAATCATAGAGGTGATCAATGCACAGTTTTGAGTCCTGTTGAGAATGAATTACCCAATATTGAAAATGGCGATAATGCCGGATGGAATATATATTTCATTTTACACGACCAAAAAGAAAGGCTTGCCACAGAAACAAAAGGCGCAGCCAGAATAACAAATCATGAAGACATTGATATTGGAACCAAGCAAGAAGGTGAAGTACCAAACTATAACGAAAAATAGAGAATATCCTGATGGCGCTAGGACTACCCAATGCCAATTATGAGAAGGCATTTTGCCTTTATTAAAAAAATAGGATTTGTAATCCTACATAATAAAATTACAAAGCAATACCCAGCTTTACCAAAGTTATAAACTTTGGTAAAGCTTATAAAAATAAAATCATACTATCTCGCCTAAAAGCGGGATTAGTTCGACTTACAATTTTTACTGCTCCCGATAAATCGGGATTGCAAAAATTGATTCTCACTAAGTTCTTTGAAATATTGATAGGTGAAATTCATCTCTTTAAAAATAATGCATTTAAGACATGATTTTTTTTACTTTCGTTTCAATATTGACAGGGTCTTGTTTGGCATCACAAATGGAAATAATAAAAATTTCATTTTTTGTTTCTTTGTAGAAAATATAGTAATTGCGAACAATTTTAGCCCTAACATTTTTTATATCCGTAATCTTTCCAATTTTCGGAAATTTAGAAATGATTTGTATCGCATGCTTAAAAAGTAAATTTAGTTTTATGCTATATACTTTAGATTTATTATGCTTTATCCAAAATTGCAGAATACGCTTTCGGTCTTTATGCGACTGTACTGACCATTTTATTTTTTTAGCCATTGATCAATTTCTGCATTTGCTTGTTCGTTGCTTAGCGTTTTTCCTTTTTTAATATCCAATTGGCCTTTGCGAATTGCATTTTTTTGGCCAACAGATAATTCCAATATTTCAAAGTTATCATATTCAAGTTCAAGTAATCTGTATATTTCTTCGAGCAGAAGCTGATTTTTGCTTGACTTTATTTTATTAATAAGCCGTTTTTTTATTTCAATGTTTGACATAGTATATCGTTTTAGTATATAACATACACTTTTCTTATACCTAAGATAATAAAAAAACTAGAGTGATACCAAATATAAAATGACAGTAGTTTCATCTATCAATATTAAATAAAAAACAGCACCAAAACTATAACAACAAAATATGTTCAACAACAACAAAATTCAAAACATTATCAGCCTAACAAAAATTCATTTTTTGTTGCCGGCCCTAATTTTATTTTTATTCACTGCAACTAATTTATTTGCAAATGATACGAATGATTCGTTAACAAATTTAAATTATCAAACAGCTTATGAGCAACTAAACAACATGCTCAATGGCAAATCAATTTTAAGTTTTGAAGAGGCCATTTTTGAAATTGAAAATGCTTACCACGATAATACATTATCAAAAAAGGCATTTACAGAAACATTGAATTTTCATACCAATCGAATTCTTCAATTGGCTAATGCAAATAAAGATAGAGTTTCTAAACCTTTTCAGTTTGAAAATAGCGTTCTTCCCCTCTCCCCTTCGGGGAGAGCCGGAGAGGGGTGTCTTTTAAACTGGGCTATTTTTACTTACTTAACCGATACTACTTTTTGGAAGCAAGAAAATACTTATGTTACTCAATACCCCATGCAATATGCAAAACAAGATCCTTATGGAAATGATAAGTGGGAAGTAACAATGGTTTCTAATCTTGTATCATCTACTGATGAAATATCCCGCCAAAGCGGGATTAGTTCGACTAATAATTCCGCTGAAAAAGCGGAATTAAGTCTCACTAAAATAGGAAATTGTTTTTCATTATCAGCCTTGTATTATATTTTTTCATTGCGCTTGCAAAGCAATGCTTTTCTTAGCACAGCTCCCCAGCATATATTTATCCAACACAAAGGCTTTGATGGAAATTACTACAATATTGAAATTCCTACTCAATCATTTCCCTGCAGCGGCACCATTAAAACTTATACCTATACCACACATGAAGCCATTACCAAGGGCATAGCTATGAAAAGGCTTAATGAAAAAGAAGCGGTTGCATTGAGTTTAGTTTATTTGGCAAAAGGCTATGAGAAAAAATTAAGAATGATGAATGCAGAATTACGAATGAAAGAGTTTGAGTTAAATTGTGTGAATGTAGTTCTAAAATATGATTCAACAAATCTAAGTGCGCTATTGTTCAAAGAGCAAGTATTGGAAGAAAAAATAAAAAATGAATTGACAAATAATAACTATGAAACAGCACTTGAAAATATTAGCAAAATTTCTGACTTAATTGATGTGGTTACCAAACTTCATGATTATGGCTATGAACCTATGCCGGGCAATATGCAAGAATTATTAATGGCTGAAACTTCAGGTATAGTACCTTTTGCAAAATCAACAAAAAAAATAGCTCCATTTCAACAAATTGATAACAAACAAAATTATTACACCCTTTCAAAAAATAAATTTCCCGAATTACATGAAACAAAAAATGCTTACAGCATTGGTATGGTAAGTTTAAATATAGAAGCAGCTACAATTGCTTTTGATAATACACTTGCATTTGCTATAACCAATACCGATCCTGTACTATTTGCATTGTCAATTGATCCATTGGCACAAAAATTTCCATCCATGAGCCCCTATAATTCCATGAATAATAATCCAATATTATTTATTGACCCTACAGGAGAAGCCGCATTAAAAGCCGACCAACTTATAGCAGAAGCAGCCAAGAGAAAAGACATACAGGAAGGAACAGTAGCGCTTTTTACCCTTTCGAATATGCTTAAGCCGGGTGATGATGTAAGTGGTACTGAAATAGTGAAAGCATTACCATCTGATTTTAAATCAAAAAGCCCCGCTATGTATGGAGAATTGAAAAGGGTAAAGTCAGTTACCAATACAGATGGTACTATTATAGTTGAAACTACCGATGGAAATCCATTGGTTTTTGGCGAAGAAGGGAGCGGTTTTATAATTGTTCAGAACAATGCGACTTTTAAAATAAGTACCGATGGAAATACACTTAAAATGTCGGCAGTAAAAAATATTATTTTATCAGATAACCGCAAGGGAGAAGGTATGCTTAGCGCTACTTCATTACAAGCTGCTGTAATCGACAAAAAAGGAAATGCGGTTTTAGACGGAAAACTTAAAGATGGAGAAGTGAATCTCGGGAAAGTAGTAACAGGTCAATGAAGTTACAACTCTACACCTAGCTACATATGTCGGTTTTTATTTTACTTCAAAATATAGTATTACAATCTATTATATAGCTATACTTATTCAAATAATCTGATTAAAAAGCGTTAAAACTAGGCTTATGAGTAGGCAATTGTTAAAAACTTTTTTATCTTGAAGCTAGAACACATACTTACATATTGCATTTTTGTAAAAATGACCATTTAGATTGTTAATAAGTATTTAGATTAAAAACGAAACATTTTTAATTTTTTCACGTATTAAATACTTATTTACCTCAACAGAACAATAAATGATAAACAGAATAGTATATACAAGTGTTTTTATTTTAGGATTTTTGAGCATTTCATTGGCTCAAGTTCAAGATGAAATACAACCTACAATAGATTCTGTTGCTATTGGCACCATGCCTGAAACTATTTCTCCTTCAACTGTTGATGAGCTCGTTACTTTACAATTTGCTGATTGCGATGGCTCTTATCCGGAAGGAACCATTCTCAATGAATACGGCTATCCTTCTGCATTTATACCAACTTATGACGATGCAATCATTCAAGCTCGTTTAAGTGAAATGAATACCAATAGCGCAATTTCATTTGATTATAACAATGCAACCCTAGCCTATGTAAAACTTTTTTCTGACAACAAGAGAGGGATGATTTCACGTATGATGGGCCTTGCGGAATTGTATTTTCCATTATACGAACAAAAACTTGCAGAATATGGATTGCCTAAAGAATTAAAGTATTTATCCATTATTGAATCTGCTTTAAATCCTGTTGCTAAATCAAGATCAGGAGCTGCCGGACTTTGGCAATTTATGCCACCAACAGGCAAACTATTTGGCTTAACTATTAATAATGAAATAGATGAAAGAAAAGACCCTGAGCAAGCAACCGAGGCTGCTTGTAAATATTTAAAAGAACTATATGGTTATTTTGGAGATTGGCAATTGGCACTTTCTGCCTATAATGCAGGGCCTGGAACAATAAGAAAAGCAATTACAAAGTCAGGCGGAAAGAGAACGTATTGGGAACTTCGCCCCTATTTACCAAAAGAAACTCAAGGTTACGTTCCTGCATTTATAGGAGCAGCCTATGTAATGAATTTTGCGCATGAACATAATATTTGTCGTACTGCACCAAAATTTACCTATAATGATTTAACTAAAGTTGAGGTAAGCGGCAGTTTTTCTTTTAACCATTTAGCCGAAGTTTTAGAAGTACCCATTGAAGATTTAAAATATTTGAATCCTGTTTATAAAAATGATGCGGTAGCTGTTAATACATTATCTCACACCATTTGTTTACCAAAAGATAAATTATGTGATTACAACTATTGCGAACAAGATATTTACAATATGTATTTATGTAGTACGGAACCCGACAGAAACAACCCTCAAATGGAATTGGAAATGGCAAGTGCTGATCCCTCTTCTCAAAAAACATTAATACGAACACATGTAGTAAAAAAAGGAGAGTCATTAGGATTAATAGCTAAAAAATACAATTGTTCCGTTTCCGATATTACAGCTTGGAATGAATTAAAAAAAGGAACTATTTATATTGGACAAAAATTGTCGGTTCATACTGTTGATGTGGCTCAATTAATGGCTAAGAGTGAAGAAACTATCCAAAAAGAAGAAAAGAAAACAGAGCAAGTATCTAACGAAAATAATAGCAACACTACCAATAAAAGTTTATTTGTGTATTATACCGTTCAAAAAGGAGATACTTTATGGGATATTGCAAACCAAAGTGGTATTAGTGTTCAAAAATTAAAAAGCCTCAATAATATCCGTAACGAAAAGTCTCTTAAGCCTGGCACTCGTATTAAAGTAGGTATTGCTTAAGCTTCAATCTCCCAATTCTCTCTTTTTTAGCACAATAATATTTATTATCTTCGTGTACCAAAATTCCCCTGGGAGGTAGCATATTGTATCTCTAATTTAACCTAAATTATTTTTTTTATTATGAAGAAGTATTTACTAGTTATTTTAGCATGCCTAAATTTATTTAAAACACCAACTTATTCCCAAACTATACCTTATCACGATCATGTAATGATTGTGATTTTAGAAAACAAAAACTACGGTAGTATTATTGGAAGCAGTGACGCTCCTTATTTAAATAGTTTACTTGCTGATTCAAATTGTGCATTGCTTGAAAAATACTTTGCATTAACCCATCCCAGTCAGCCTAATTATGTTAGACTTTTTTCCGGAGATGGCCAAAGCGTAATTCTTGATTTCGATCCTATCTCATCTACATTACCTTATACTACTGAAAATTTAGGAGGTTCTTTACTAAAGAAAGGCTATTCCTTTATTGGTTATTCAGAAGATTTACCCTCTGTTGGTTATACGGGTAGTGATGTTGGTCAATGGGTTCGTAGACATTGTCCATGGCTCGATTGGCAAGATGCATCTCAAAATGGTATTCCCGCAAAAGATAATTTACCCTTTACCTCTTTTCCTTCTGATTATGATTCTTTACCTACACTATGTTGGGTTATTCCCAATTTAGATAATGACATGCATGATGGAACAGTTCCGCAAGGAGATGCATGGGTTAAAAAGAATTTGGCCGGATATGTAAAATGGGCAAAAACACACAACAGCTTGCTCATTATTACTTTTGATGAAACAGAAAGTTATATTTCAAATAACAAAGTACCGGCTATATTTATTGGCCAAAATGTAATAGGAGGAAGTTACAGTAATACTAAATACAATCATTATGATATGCTCAGAACACTTGAAGAAATGTATGGCTTGCCTTATGCCGGTGAAAGTTCAAGTGGAAATTCAATTTATGAAATTTGGAAAAATACAGTAATTACATTTACGCATGATTTTTATGTTTCTGATGATGTAACCATTCAAATTTATCCCCATCCTATTGCATCTTCAGCTACTATGTTGGTGCATGGGTTAAAAGTAAATCATACTTCAGATATTCATCTTAAAATATTTGATATTACAGGAAAAGAGATTACTGCACAAATGAATATTGGAGGTATTCAACAGGCAAAAGGCGGAGATTTATCAATTGATATCGATCGCGGTAATCTCTCCGGAGGAACTTATTTTTATGAAATTATTAATAAAGATAAATTGGTAGCAAAAGATAAGTTTATTATTCAGTAGCCTTACTAACAGTAGCCTTACTAAAAATTTTATTTCCTTTCCAAAATCCGGATAAAAACTCCATTCTTATTGAATTGCTGAACCTCATTATAATTCTGACTAAGTTCATTCAATACATCGTCACCCACATTATAAATATTTGAATAAAACACATATTGATTGTTTCCATCAAACTTTGAAAAGCATCTTTCATCTCCATTTAAATCTATTAAATCTATTTTAGAATCATTTGGAAAAAATGATGCAACTTGGGTAATGTCTATTCTTTTATTATTTAAATATGCAATTGCATTGTGCCTAAGATTGTAATAGGGTAAATGAGCAAGTGTTGAATCCCATCCTTGAGAAATTCCATTCGGATAAATCCAGAAATTACCTAAAATAATGATTACAGCCCAAGTAATCATTAAAATATATTTCAATTTTTCTTTTACATAATCTGAAAATAAAAGAGTGGCACATAAAAGAGAAAATGATAAATAAATGGGCATTAAATACCTGTGTGCAATTAAATTTTTTGCCCATAACATATTGGCAGGTAGCAATACAAGCGTGCAACTAAAAAAGAATAAGAGTAATCGTTTTTTTTCATTTTTGAATATTTGTTTTCTATAAATGAAAGCAAGAATAAAAAACACCAACCAAATTCCAACTCTGCCAAAATCAAGTATGCGCCATCCTAAAATTCCAATATTGCGAATGACTCCACTTAAACCAACAGGTTCAAAACAGGCTGCCCAAGGTGAATCTTTGTGAAAACCTATCCAACCTTTTTGATGGTAATGATATGCGCTAAATGAAACAAAAATTAAAAAAGCAGGCAGGTAAGTAAAACTTCTCTTTATAAAATCAAAAACTATTTTTTTTATATTATCAACAATAGAAATATTCATATAGGAATCAAGACATAAAATACAAAGTGAAACCATCATGCCTCGCATACTGGTAAGAAATAGAAAAACAGTAGCGAGTAGAATCATGAATCTATTTCTATTTAATGCAGCATTTACTCCCAACAAAAAGAAAAATACCAAGGGAACATCAGGAGAAACTAAAGTTATTTGACATAAAAGAGTGGGATCAATTAAGACTAAAAAGAATGCAAAAAAACAATATTTATTGGGGATAAATTTTTCAATTAATTTGTATAATTGAACCACAATACCCAAAGCAAAAGGCAAAATAGCCAAATGACTTACCCATAAAGTTTTCCCAAATAATTTCCAAACCAATGCTAAATAAAATCCAAACGTAGGAATATGACCGCTATCAATTTCACTGGGGAGTAAAAGAGTTGAAAAATTTGTGGACAAATAAAAATTAGCATGTTTTGATGCAAGCTGAACAGTATCCCAAAAGAAAAAGTTATTACTATTGCTTAAAACCAATAGAGAAACAAAAATGAGGCCTAAAATAAGTGTGAGGTTATTTTTAAAATTTAGTTTCATTTTTGAGTTTATGGCTTTTCAAATATTTTATTTTTTAATCCCATTTTTTTTGCAAGAAAATATTGTAGAGATGTTCGCACAACCCCTAAACCATAGGTAATACTTCTATTAAAATTAATGGAAGATGCATCTTCAAAATATTTTGTAGGACATGTTATTTCTGCAATTTGAAAATTATTATAACAAATTTGAGCAAGCATTTGGTTGTCGAAAACAAAATCATCTGAATTATTCATATAGGCAATACTTTTAACAACATCAGCAGAAAAAGCACGATAACCGGTATGATATTCCGATAGTTTTTGATTCATCAAAATATTTTGAATCAATGTTAATATGCGATTGAATACATATTTGTAATAGGGCATACCACCTTTTATTGCTCCATTACCTAATATTCGTGAACCCAAAACAACCGGGTAAACACCATTGGCAATTAAATAGCACATAGAGCTCATCAGTTTAGGAGTGTATTGGTAATCGGGATGCAACATCACAACAATATCAGCCTTTAATTCTAAGGCTTTATTGTAACATGTTTTTTGATTACCCCCATATCCTAAATTTTTTTCATGGCGGATAACATTTTTTATTCCTATTTTTTTAGCAATATCATACGTTTGATCGGCACTATGATCATCTACCAAAATAACTTCATCCACTATATCAAAGGGTATTTCATTGTATGTTTTTTCTAAGGTATTACCGGCATTATAAGCGGGAAGTACAACTACTATTTTTTTGCCGTTTATCAATTGTCTCTATAATTAGAATGCTAATTTTTACTAAAACAAAATATAAAAAAATCCTTCCTCAATTTCTTGAAGAAGGATTTTATTTATTTCATCAGCTAATTGTCTCATTAGCTAATCATTTTATGCATTCACAGCAACCTTTGGAGCTCCTGCCATAATTTCTGCGTTAGCAAAACTTGCATAAGCTTCAAAGTTTTTTACAAATTTTTCAGCTAATTCATTTGCTTTTTGATCGTATGCATTTTTATCTTTCCAAGTATTGCGTGGCCATAAAATTTCTGCTGGCACATCAGCAACTGCTGTTGGAATAGCTAAACCAAATACAGGATCATTTTTATATTCTACTTTATCTAAAGCTCCGGTTAAAGCAGCAGTAATCATGGTACGCGTATGTTTTAATTTCATCCTTTCTCCTACTCCATATGCTCCACCCGACCAACCTGTGTTAATCAACCATACTTTTACATTGTGCTTTTTCATTTTCTTGCCCAACATTTCAGCATATTTAGTTGGATGAAGCGGTAAAAATGGTGCTCCAAAACAAGCTGAAAATACAGTTTGTGGCTCAGTAATCCCTGCTTCTGTACCTGCAACTTTTGCAGTATAGCCCGAAATAAAATGATACATGGCTTGACCTGCAGTTAATTGAGATACCGGAGGCAAAATACCATATGCATCACAAGTTAAAAAGAAGATATTTTTAGGATGTGGGCCTACCGAAGGGGTAACAATATTATCAATATGATGAATAGGATAACTTACTCTTGTATTTTCTGTTTTGTTGGTATTGCTATAATCAACTGTTGTAGTGCCTGGATAGAATTCAATATTTTCGAGTAATGCACCAAATTTAATGGCATCGAAAATTTGTGGCTCTTTTTCTTTGGTTAAATCAATGCACTTGGCATAGCAACCACCTTCAAAATTAAATACACCGGTTTCTGACCACCCATGCTCATCATCACCAATTAATTTTCTGTTTTCATCGGCAGAAAGGGTCGTTTTCCCTGTTCCAGAAAGTCCAAAGAAAATGGCAGTATCTCCATCTTTACCCACATTGGCTGAACAATGCATCGAAAGCACATTTTTTTCCAATGGCAATAAATAATTCAACACCGTAAAAATTCCTTTTTTAATTTCGCCTGTATAACCGGTTCCTCCAATTAAAATTATTTTTCGCGTAAAATTTAAAATTGCAAAATTATGTTGGCGCGTTCCGTCTACTTTAGGATCGGCATTAAAGCCTGGTGCACAAACTACAGTCCATTCAGGATTAAATCCAGCTAGAATTTCTTCTCTTGTTGGGCGTAAAAACATGTTGTAAGCAAACAAATTGGCCCAAGGGCTTTCTGTTACAACTCTTAAGTTTAACCTATATTGGTTATCTGCACATGCGTAGGCATCTCGCACGTACACATCTTTACCTGAAAGGTAAGCTGTTACTCGGTTATATAAAGCATCAAATTTTTGAGCATCAAATTTAAAATTGTGTTTTTCCCACCAAACATTATCCTTTGTATTTTCATCAACAACCGTAAATTTGTCTTTTGGAGCACGGCCGGTAAATTCACCTGTATCTATAGCAATAGCACCGGTATCGGTTAAAAGACCTTCTCCTCTAATAATGGTTTCTTCAATTAATTCCGCAAGAGGTAAATTCCAGTGAGCTGCAGATACATAGCTAAGCCCTAATGTTGAAATAGTAGCATTTTTTGATCTAAGTCCAAATTCATTATTCATACAATGAAGTTTTTAATGGGTAAATAAAGAGTGATTACTTCAAACAATATCTTCAATTTGGGGATACCTTATTGAAAGTATGGTTTCAGTAAGAGGCACAAAGGTAACACTCTTTCAGGCAAAAACAATAATGGAGAGGAGAATTTATGAACTTATTGGCTCGTATTGAGAGCTCAATTCATAAATTTCAGAATACTTTTTATATGCGTAATTAATGAAATGGTCAATATTTAATTTTTCACCGGTAATTTTCTCGCATAATTCAGATGCAGAATAGGTTTTTCCATAGCAATGCACATTGGTTCTTAACCAATTTAATAAAGGGAGCATATTGCCCTTTGATATATGACCTTCTAAATTTTCTATTTCTTGATTGGCTTTATTAAAAAACTGAACCGCATAAAAACTGCCCAAAGAATAGGTTGGAAAATAACCAAAACTTCCGTGCGACCAATGTACATCTTGCAATACTCCTTCACGATCATTTGGCACATCAACACCTAAATAATCTTTGTATTTTTTATTCCAAACAGCAGGTAAATCTGCCACTTGAATATTACCGGCAATTAAATCTTTTTCTATCTCGTATCTAATAATAACATGAAAATGATAGGTTAATTCATCGGCACTGGTTCTAATTAAAGATGCTTGTACTTTATTCATGGCTTTGTAAAAATCTTTTACAGTAATCATCAATAAATTTTTAGGAAAAATTTCATGCAATGCAGCATAATTACATTTCCAATAGGCATAGCTTCTACCCACATTGTTTTCCCATAATCTCGATTGAGACTCATGCATAGCCAAAGAAGTAGCTTCCCCAGAGGGCAAACCATAATTTTCTACTTTTAATCCTTGTTCATACAAAGCATGACCACATTCATGAACAGTGCTCCAAAGCATCTCGGCTAAATCCTTTTCATTAATTCTAGTAGTAATTCTTACATCTAAAGGATTAAAATTAATGGTAAAGGGATGTGAAGAAATATCCTGTCGGCCGGCATCAAAATCATAATGCATTTGCTTTAATAAATCGAGACCAAAATTCCATTGCTTTTCTGTATCGTATTGCTTATACATAAAGCTATCATCAACTTGCTTGGCTTGCTTTATTTTTTGTAAAAGTGGAATCAATTTGGCTTTGGCTTGTTCAAAAATTTGATCCAATTCTTTGGTTGTCATTCCCGGCTCATAAAGCTCGAGCATGGCATCATAAGGATGATTCTCAAAACCTATAATGATACTTTCTTGACGAACATTTTCAACAACTTTTTTAAGATAGGGTTCAAATAAACTAAAATTGCTTTCTTCTTTTGCATTGGCCCAAGCCGTAAAAGCATTAGAAATGGCAATACTCCTTTCTTCTATAAACTGAATAGAGAATTTTTTATCACGTTTATAAATTCGATACGATTCTTCTACATTTTTTGATTCTTCAAAAGTAAGAGTCTGATCTATGCTAAGCTTTTGTAAGAGCATTCCAAAATCTTCCGAAGTAAACATTTCATGCGAAATCCCCGCTAAAGTAGCCAATTGTCGAGCTCTAAATTGTGCGCCTTTCTCAGGCATATTCACCTCTTGGTCCCACGTTAATACAGCCCCTGAATGGTTTAAATCCGATATCTTTTGTAAATGTTTTACGTAATTTTCGTAGTTGTGATTCATGCGCAGAGATGAGAGGTTGAAAGAGTGAAACAAATATATTAGTGAAATAGCCATGCACCAAACGCACTCAAACATGAGTACATGAACATGGCGTATACCATATGACACTTAAAAATCAAATTATATACATACGAAAAGTAACAGTAAACACGATTTGAATAAAAGACTATTTTAACAAAAAATAATGCTATTTATTAAAATTTGAAGAATTAAAATATATTTAAAATGATAATTATCAATTAATTACAATTAAAACATAAAGTAAACAAAAAATGTATTTATAAGGCCTTTTTAATTGGATTTTAATTTGAATGTGGAGATAAAAATAAATACCCATCCTAAAATTAAAAGCAAACCTCCCATTGGGGTAATGGGGCCTAAAATTGAAGTAAGATTTTCAATGCCCAATATTGTGCGCATAGAAAGTAAATAAATAGATCCGGAGAAAAAACTGATACCCACTAAGAAACACCAAAAGGTATAGTTTAAATATTTACATGAAAGTTTTTCTGAAAAACCAGCCAAACCTAACATTGCTAAAGCAGTATACATTTGATATCGCACTCCCGTTTCAAAAATTTGAAGCTGATCTGGTTCTAATCTGGCTTTAAGGGCATGTGCACCAAAGGCGCCAAAGATTACACTTAAGGCTCCTAAAATGGCAGCTGAGGAAAGGAATTTTTTATCCATAATACATTAGCAATTATAAATTACTAATATAAGATATTATAACTTTTCCCTCCCACAACTCTGCGTTTAGTAGTATTTTTATCCAGGCTTTTAAGCTTAAAAAGCAGTTGCACATTTTCTGCACCTTTTAAAGCAAAAAAAGTACGGCCATCATACAATATTTTTCCTTTATCGTCTTTCCATTCTTCAGCAATAAATTTATAGGTGCTATCGCTGTTCATTTTTACACCAAATGTTATACTTTTTCCTGAACCATTTTCAAAGCTTACTTTTATGGAATGATCGTTTACAATTTCAGCCAAGCCTGGTGTTCCTTTAGGGATATCAACTTCTTCAACACGCTTACCTTGCGTTACTGTTAAGGTATGATTGTAAGTATCTTTATCATTTTCTTTTGTACCTCTTACCAAAACAATATCGCCACTGGTATAAAACTGAATCTGTTTTATTTCATCAGTAGTTAGGTTGTAATTTTGACGAATCGCTTCTGTAAATGGTACTTTTGGTGAGCAGGCCGCAAATGTTGCAATTGCGCCAATAAAAAAGAATACTTTCTTCATGGTTAAAAATTTAAATTTGACCCTCAAAATTAGCAATAATAGTGCCACACATTTAAAATATTTAGAAATGTGTGTAGTTTTGATAGTTTAGGCTTTTGATTTACTTTTAGCAATAATTCTATATAAATGAGGTATTCTACTCTCATTATTTTTATTTTAATATGCAATACGGCTTGGGCTCAGAAAAACAAACTGGAGCCCCCTTCATTCTCATATCCTGCTGGTTTGTATACTACTAAAATAGAATTAAACATTACCGAAAATACTGCAAACGTTACTATCTATTATACTACAGACGGATCTGAACCCTCACAAAAATCGAAAGAGTACAAGAGGGCTATTACAATAGACACTTCTCAGGTTATAAGAGCCAAAGCTTTTAAAAAAGATTATTTGGCCAGCAATACTGCAACTGCAAGTTATCTCATTCATGAACATTTTCCTTATGCGGTTGTTTCACTAAGCCTTAATCCTGAAGATTTATGGGATGAGAAAACAGGAATTTATGTTGAAGGGCCGCATGCAAGTGCCAAACATCCGCACTACGGTGCTAATTATTGGAAAAATTGGGAAAAACGAGGACATGTTGAGTTTTGGGATACCAACAGTGTATTAGGATTTAGTCAAGACATAGGAATAAGAATATTTGGAGGATGGAGCAGAACATTTCCTCAAAAATCATTTAAGCTGTATGCCAAAGAAGAATACGGTGATGCGTATATGAAATATCCTATATTTCCGGATAAACCGATAAAAAAATACAAACGTATTGCATTGCGTAATGGAGGAAGCGATTGCGATGGTTCTCATTTTAGAGATGAGTTTATGATTGGTATGATGAAAAACAGTGGTATTGACATACAAGCTTACAGACCTGCCGTTGTATTTTTAAACGGACAATATTGGGGCATTTATTTTATTCGAGAAAAAGTAGATGAATATTTCATTGCCGAAAATCATCATGTTGATAAAGACAGCCTAGACATGATCGAAAAAAATAACATCCCTAAATGCGGTACTTTAAAAAGTTATAATGTATTGCTGGATTATTTAAAGAAACACGACTTACATGATTCTTCAAATTTTGCCCATGTTAAAACCTTAATGGATTGGAATAATTATTTAAAATTTAGTGTAGCGCAAGTCTATTTTCAAAACCGTGATGCAGGTGGCAATACACGTTGTTGGAAAAGTTTTGCCGATACATCAAAATGGCGTTGGATTATGTATGATGTTGATTTGGGCTATGGGCGTTTTAATAAAGAAGCTTATACAGAAAATTCCTTTAAATTTTGCACCGATCCTAAGGGACCCAATTGGCCTAATCCTCCATGGTCGACTTTTTTATTGCGTAAAATGTTTGAAAGTGATGCATACAAAATTGCTTTTATCAATCAAATGTGTGACAATTTGAATTCTATTTTTTACCCGGATACGGTTTTAAATAGAATTACTTATTTCAAAGCCTTATTAGAACCGGAAATGGATCGCCATCAAAAAAAGTGGGGATGGACTTTATCGCGCTGGCAAAAACATATTGATATCATGAATGATTTTGCGGTGCATCGGCCAATGTATATTAGAAAACAAATGCTTGATTTTTTTCATTTAAACGATACGCTTACCCTCACTCTTGATGCAACAGAAGGAGGAAATGTCAAAATCAATTCTCTTGTTCTTGATAAATTTCCTTGGATGGGAATATATTTTAATGATATCCCAATTCCATTTTCTGCCATTGCAAAAACAAATTACAGGTTTGTTAGATGGAAAGGCATAAATGATAAAAATGCATCTTGCATGGCAAGCTTTAATAGCGATACTTCAATCACTGCTATTTTCGAAGCCATTCCTTTAAGCCCATTATACGATAGTGTAAGTATCAATGAAATTGCATTTCATGCTCATAAAAAAAATGATGCAGGTGACTGGATTGAACTCGTAAATACCTCTTCTAAAAAAATTGATTTATCGGGCTGTACCTTTAAAGGTAATACCGACAATAATGCATTTCTTTTGCCTAGCAATTTAATTTTACAACCCAATCAATATCTTGTTTTGTGCAGTAATGTAGATGCTTTTGAAAATGTATTTCCAAATGTTATTAATGCTATCGGTAATTTTCCGTTTGAATTAAACAAGCAATACGGCAATTTGCGCTTATTTGATAAAAATGGAGATTTTATAGATTCTCTTACCTATAACGTTTCAAATATTACAAATGCAGATTCCTTAATAAAATCCCTTTCATTAAGAGATCCCTTACTATCAAATACCAATATGGAAAACTGGATTGCCTATAACAATAAAGGAACTCCCGGTATGATGAATACCTCTTTAATCAATAAAACTTATGAAGAAGCCATGCTTCAGAAAATGAAGCAAGAAAGATGGAATCAATACCGTTTGTATGCCACTATTGCATCTGCCATTCTTTTACTTTTAGGTCTCTTACTTTTGTTTAATGAAAAACGGAAGAAGAAAATGACGATAAGGGAGTAGTTCTTCGCAAAATTTAATTTCCGATATTTGCAAAGGCAACAAAATAGGATGGATCACAAAAAGCTCATAAAACGAAAATTATACCGAACCTTTAAAAGTAAGTTCAGAATGGTAATTATGAACGATGCTACTTTAGAAGAAAAGGCTTCTTTCATTCTTTCTCCCATGAATATTTTTGTGACTTTTGTGATAAGCACAATAGTTTTTGTAGCCATTATTGTAAGTGTAATTGCTTTTACAGATTTGCGAGAATACATACCCGGTTATGCAGATGTAACCATGCGTAAACAGATGATTGCATTAAAATACAAGGCCGATTCTCTTCAAACTTCAATGGCAAATAAAGACACCTATATTAAAAACATTGTTAGTATTATAGCAGGTAATGATACTACACTATCCGATAATACAACAAAAGATACTGTAGCAAAGATAAAGAGCAATATTCACTATGCTTCTTCAAAAGAAGATTCCGTTTTAAGGGCAGAAGTAGAACAAGAAGATATGTTTAATATTACTCAAAATCCCTCTGCCAATAATGCTGCAAACGCATCCAGTGTAAGCGGATTTTTCTTTTTCTCACCACTTCATGGCACTATTACGGATAGTTACGATGCTAAGAAAAAACATTTTGGCGTTGATATTGTTGCTCCCGAGAATGAACCCATAAAATCTGTTTTAGATGGAACCGTAATTATTGCCACATGGACTTTAGAAACGGGCTACCTTATTTGCATACAACACAGCAACAATTTATTTTCTCTTTACAAACACAATTCTGTTTTGTTAAAACAAGAAGGTGATATTGTAAAAGCAGGTGAACCCATTGCGATTATTGGTAATACAGGTGAAATTACTACAGGCCCACATCTTCATTTCGAATTATGGTTTAATGGCTATGCCTTAAATCCGGAAGACTACATGACATTTTAGGAAAAAAATCACCCAACTATTTTGATGATTTTTTGAAATAAAACAGACGCCATTTTTTCTTCAGCTTCATTTGTCCAACCGGCAATGTGTGGTGTAAGAATAACATTAGGAGTGTTTAATAGGTATTGGTAAGCAGGGGCAAGTTCTTGATTGTATATGGACTGAAAAGAAATATCCTCATATTCCAAAACATCTAATGCAGCTCCTTTAATTTTGCATGATTGTAATGCTTTTACAAGATCATCAGTACAAACTATTTTTCCTCTAGCAGTGTTCAACAAATAAATATCTTTTTTAAACTTATTGATAAAATTGGTATTTACCATTTGATGTGTTTCATCCGTTAAGGGTAAGTGCAAACTTATTATATCGGCTTGGTCAAATAAAATATCTAAATCAACTCCCCTAATAAATTCGTTGGAAATGCCTTGTTTGTATTTGTCATAAGCCAATATTCTTACATCAAAACCTCTTAAACAACGTGCAAATGCAGAACCTGTATTTCCACAACCAATTATTCCAATTGTTTTTCCACTTAATTCAATCCCTCTGTTTTCGGGCCTCAACCATTTACCACTTTTAACTTCATTATTGGCCTTGCAAATATTATTAAACAAAGACAGTAATAAGCCTAAAGTATGTTCTGCTACTGCATTTCTGTTTCCTTCGGGAGCATTCAGGCAAATTATTCCTTTTAACTTTGCATAATCTACATCAATGCTTTCCATGCCTGCTCCTACGCGAGCAATCCATTTTAATTGATTAGCCTTATCAATATTTTTTTTGTCGAGCTTAATTTTACTTCTAATAATAATCCCTTCATATTGACCAATAGCTGTCAATACTTCATCTGCACTTTTTTTTGAAAAATTGTCACACACATGTCCGCATTTTTGGAGTTCATGAGCAAGAGAAGCATGTACGTAATCAGCAAAAAGTATTTTCACAAAATAAAATTTAATTACAAATAATATCCCGATAAAAAATCGGGATTAATTCGACCTACAGATTTTTTTCGCAATCGCTCCTAAAATCTGAGTCTCATTAAAAAAAACCGGCATGTAAAAACATAACCGGCTTTTCTGGGTTAAGGGATAGTTTATTTAGAAATGGTCATTTTTTTAGTTATGTTATTTTTACCACTAATAAGTGTGTAATGATAAACCCCACTTGAAAGATGATCGGCATTGATTGCAAGTGTATATCTTCCTGCCAATTTAGCTCCTTCATCATAGGTATCAACTTTTTCTCCAAGTGAATTATAAATATTGATTACAACATGTTCCGAAGCCGCACTCAAGAAATAATTAATGCTTGTTGTAATATATGTTTCCAGATATTGATACGTAGTTTCTGATGGCAAACCATAGTTTACATAATTGGCAGAATCCGGATTTGAAAGTAAAAATCCATTGGATGCCGTAGTAGATTTTATTGCCGTTCCGGCTTTAGTAGCACTATTGCCATTATAATACCCCCATGACCCATCTTGTGAATATACCCAAGGGCAAATACCGGAAACATCGTTTATTTTCCAACCAACAGGAAATCCATTTCCAAGATCTTCTGACCAAATAATAGTACCTGCACCAAAAGTGGTTTTATTAGAGGTATTTTTGTTTTTTTCTGTTTCAATAGAGATATTGGTATTGGCATCTGTCGCCTTTAATTTCTCACTTACAGATTGAATACTTTCAAAAACGAACGTACTTTTATTTTGAGAGAAAAGAGATCCAATTGTACTCAATAAAGTGATGAGGAGTAAAAATTTCTTCATGCAATTTTATTTAAATATTTTAAAGACCACAAATATAGAAATTTTCGAAACTATAAAGAGAAGGAAATTTGACTTATTTTAGTGGAAAATTAAATCTTACTGATTTGAAATCTGCAGAAGAAATAAAAAACATAGCCGTATCAACTATAAAAATTGAAGCGCAATCCATTCAAGATTTAATCAAATATGTTGACGATTCCTTTATTCGCTGTGTTGAATATTTAGCAAAAAGCAAGGGAAGAATTGTTGCCACAGGAGTGGGAAAAAGTGCTCAAATCGCACGTAAAATTGTTGGTACACTAAGTTCTACCGGCTCCCCTTCTATTTTTATGCATGCTGCTGATGCCATTCATGGCGATTTAGGAATTATTCAAGCAGATGATGTGGTGCTTTGTTTATCTAAGAGTGGTGATACTTCAGAAATTAAAGTACTGGTTCCGCTTATAAAAAACATGGGCAATAAAATTGTAGCCATTACAGGCAATGTAAATTCATATTTGGCTATTCATGCTGATTATGTTTTAAATGCAAGTGTTGAAAAAGAGGCTTGTCCCAATAATTTAGCTCCTACTTCAAGCACTACTGCACAATTGGTAATGGGAGATGCACTTGCCATGTGCCTTTTGGCTTGTAAAGATTTTACACCTATGGATTTTGCGAAAATTCATCCCGGAGGTTCACTCGGAAAACGATTGTACCTAAGAGTTGATGATATTTACCCCATCAATGAAGTGCCCAAAGTAAACGCAGAAGATTCTGTTAGGCAAGTCATTTTTGAGATATCTTCAAAACGTTTGGGAGCAACGGCTGTTATGCAAAATGATCAATTAATTGGAATTATTACGGACGGAGATATTAGACGTATGCTCGAAAAATCTGAGGTAAATATTGAAGCGCTAAAAGCAAAAGATATTATGTCGCCAAAGCCAAGAATGCTTGAAGCAGGTACATTAGCAGTAGATGCTTTAAGCATGATGAAAAAAAATAAAATTACACAAGTACTTATTGAACAAGAAGGTAAATATGTAGGTGTAGTGCATATTCATGATTTAATGAAAGAAGGAATTGTTTAAAAAATTAAGACGAGTAGGATTTAGCAAAACCTAAGAATTTTTATCAGAATCTCTCCAATACAATAATGCCTCTTTCTCCGATTTAATTTTTTCATTTTTATTTATCACAAGCATTAAATCATGTGTGGCTTCTAATGCACTTACTCGATTATAAAAATGCTCAGTAGCATAATGCACATATTTGAGTACTAAAAACCCATTGAACCAATTAAAAAAACGCTTCTCAAAATTCTCTTGATTTGAGGTATTGGTTTTAATTTCCTCCAGTACTTTTTCGAATTCATTTTTCTTAAGAAAATTAAGCACACATTCGGGGAGCGTACTTAAATACGTTTCCATTTTTTGAATACGATACAAATCTGAAACAGATTCAATAAATTTTTTAAGTGCTGTAAATATCCTGAAATCATAAAATAAAATTTCTTTTCCATTAGTAAAATCGCCAATAGCCCTACCTGTACCAAATGGAACTCGGTTTGAAATTCGGGGAGAAGGAATAACTCGTGTGGCATTTATTTCAGTATACTTTCCTAATGCAATCATTTTTTGCAAAAAATAAAAATCTTCTCCGGCTTTTCGTTTGTTCATTCCTCCTTGTGCCTGATAAGCATTTGAACGAACCACCATACTCGATCCTATTGTTTCAAAAGCATAGGGATGGCCTGCATATCGTAATGCATTTACATAATACCTCAAAAATAATTCGTACAAAACAATGCCTTCATAAACTTTACTTTCCAATTTTCCTTCAAGAGGATGTTCAAAATAAATGGAGGCAGCAACACTTTTCTTATTTATCTCAAAATGCTTTTCAATTTCAGTTAAATAATGATTATCAACTAAACTATCTGCATCTAAGCAAACAATTAAACCCTCATGATTTCTAATTTTCTCAAATCGGCTTACTGCTTCGTCCATTCCTACTTTGCGTGCCAAGCCCACGCCTGCATCTCGTATTGGCAATTCCACATTGAGAATATGAAATAAAAAATGATTCGATTTTACCTCTTTGCTAAACGCTATAGCCTCATCATAGGTCGAACTATTTTGCAGCCTAACATTTTCATCTGCATTTTCAGGAGCATTAATTACTACAATAACTTCAACAGCACATTTAGGCTTATCACATGCATGTATACTTTTTAAAGTAGAAATTAAATCAGGTTCGTTAAAACATGGTATAACAACTATTATTCCTAATCCCTCACAAGGTCTGGCTTTAATTTGCTCTTGGCAATAAGCATATTTTTGAAGATAGAAATTACTCATTTCAATAAATAATTCTCAGCCAACCTGCCCATACTTTTTTATTTTTATATTTAAGAATATAATAATATGTATCAGGCTGAACCAACTTATTGTTTTTGTCTTTTCCATCCCAGTTATTTTGATAATCGTCATTTTTATAAATACGTTTTCCCCATCTATTAAAAAATTCTATAGATAGATTATCGCTATATTCGCCACTTAAATTCAATACAAAGGCATCATTTATTCCATCTCCGTTAGGGCTAAAAGTATTAGGCACATCAGCTCCTAAATATATTTTAATGGGAACTAGCAATGTATCTATACATCCCGAATCACTAACTGCAATTAATTGAACAGAAAAATTACCATCTGTATCATAATTGTGTTTGGGATTTATTGTGGTATCAATTACAGTACTATCACCAAAATTCCATAAATATGAAACTGCATTTTGAGAAGTATTGTTTAACTGAATAAATTGTTTGTACGCCCCTAAAGTATTTTGTTCTCCAATTATTGAAAAATCGGCAATTGGCGAAGGATAAACAAAAAAACCAAATGTATCTGTATAAACTTCTTCACAACCATTAGTAAAAATAACCTTTAATGAAGTTGGAAATGAATCTGAATTATTAACAAAAAACAGTGCCGTATCTCCGTATGAAGTTTGGTTATTAAAGTTCCATTGCAATGAGTCGATAGTATAAGCAATGCTTTGTGAATCTATGAATAATTGAACAGCAACAGGGGGACAACCTTCTTGGTATTGATCAGAAATAAGAATATCAGGCGACTGAAAAATATTGATTGCATTTGGCTGCGTATAATAATAAATGCATGTATCGGAACTTAAATAAGTAAACCCATATAATGATACATCATAAAAACCGGAGGAGTTATATTGATGGCATGTATTATAATCAACAGCAGTATCCCCATCGCCAAAATACCATCTCCATTCATTTATATCAGTTGAGTCTGTATTATTTATAAAGCTAATGAGTTCTCCCTTACAAGCAGTATCCGTTTTAGATAATTGAAAATCAACTTGAGGCCCCGGAACATAAATGGAGCTATCTCCTATTATTGTAATAGTACAGGTTTCGGTATCACCAATTAATGTAATAATGGAATCAGTAATAATTAAGGTTGGAAAAAAATATCCTGCTTGATCATAGGTATGCACAACAGTATCAGTTTTTGAAGTATAGCCGTCTCCAAATACCCAATAATATTGAGCCACATTTGAAATGTTTGATGGAATAAATGTAACATCAATGGGAGGACAGCCTTCATGAGGACTATAAGAAAAACTTCCCTGAGGGCCTTGAATAAACAAAGCTTGGGGTAGGTATACAGTATCGATGCAACTAATATAATTGGTTACTATTAACATAACATCATAAGTTCCGGGATTATTATAAACATGAGAAATGGTATCCGGAATGGTATAATAAAATGTTGACTTATTTCCATCACCAAAATCATATTCCCAAATAGTTATATCATTAGATGATGAATCTAAAAAGGAAGCAAAAAAAGGAGGGCAATTACCTATGTTTTGGTCTATACTAAAATTGCCAATTGTTTTAAGAATATCTTCTTTGGCAGAAAGCGTATCGGAACAACCGTAACTACTATTCACAATTAATGTTACAGTTACAGTTTGAGACGATGTAATTGAAGAATAATAATGAGAAGGGATAGATGAAGTATCAATGGGAGTATTATCACCATAATTCCATTGATATGAAAGCCCTTTTCCTAATGAATAATTATATATACTTAATGGTTTATCATGGCAATTACTTGATCCTCCGAAACCGAAATTTGCAATTGCAGTTGTTGCTGTTATATAAGCAGTATCTATGAGTGTATCTTTACAACTGTTTTGATCATTCACGATTAAACGAATATTAAAAACGCCTGTATCGGCAAAAGTATGAGTTGGATTTTGAAGAATAGAAGTGTTATTTATTGTCGATTTTTTATCACCAAAATTCCAATTCCAACTGCTTAGGCTTGTATCAGAAATACTCTTGTCAGTAAAGTTAACATCAAAAGGAACACAGCCTCCTAATTTATCTCCTACAAAATTTATACTAGGTTGAGGATACACTTCTATCAAATCAAAAGTATCTGAAGATTTACAACCTTTATCATTATATACCATTAATGTTATAGTATGGTTACCAACCTTATTATAAATATGAACCGGTTCGATATAAGTGCCATAGGTATAAGAATCAATAGTATTATAACCGGGATTTGTTAAAATAGAATCGGAAGAAGAACCCGTATTATAAATTACCGCTTGGGTAGAATCTCCAAAATTCCATTCCCACCACATGGCATCACTAGAAGTAGATGCATTTATAAATGGTAAATTGGCTGGTGCGCATTGTTTATATAATAAAGTTGAATCAATAGCAATTTCAGTACTCAGATCTGACCATATTATAGGATATGAAAAAAAATCAGAACAGCCTGTTGAATCGTTTACACAAGTAAGAGTAACAGTATAATTTCCTCGTTTTGCGTACGTAAAAGGTGGTGGATATTGTCCATCATAATAATTGACCGAACCTGCTGTGGTATCTCCAAAATCCCAATACCAATGATGCGCTCCTTTTGAATAATCTTTAAGAGAAATAGTGTATGGAGGAAGATTTGAAGGACAAAAAACATATTCTTCAGTTCCATCCGGTAAAATATGATTATTTGCCCCGGTAATTGTAAAATAGGGATGGGGTTCTAAAATATAAACCATTGAATCAAATAAAAAAATATCAGATGCACATCCATAATGATAGGATTGCAAACTAGCTGCAAAATATCCGGTATCTTTAAAAACACAAGAATAAGAGGGATTATTTAAATAATCATCATTTTTTTCAACATAAACAACAGTATCGTATGTATAAACTACTGAATTATTAATTGTATCCCAATGGGAATATATTGAATCTAAATTTATTTGATAATAAACATGCCACTCCCAATGGTTTACATTACTACTTACAGAGTCTATAAATATTGTAGATGATCCGTGGCAAATAGTATCACTGGGTAAAGAAAAAGAAGCCGTAGGTTTAATTCCTAAATAAACATAAAATTTAGTGGAGTCTTTACAACCACTCACAGTTTCTATATATAAAGAACCTGTATAAATACCGGAATCGGCATATAAGTGAGAGGGTGTTTGCAAAAATGAGGTATCTAATGAACCTGTTGATGGTTCTCCAAAAGTCCAATGCCAATAGTTTATTTGTTCATTTGAATATGAAACGTCTTCGAAAGGAATAGTTGCCGGGGCACAAGCACTAAATTCATAATAATTATATGGGAACCAATAATTATAATTAGGATCACCTTTATGGGTTGTGTCATTCCAAAACCCTTTACTATAAGGTTCCGCATCAGGTGGGATAATATAAACAAGACTATCTTTTAGTAATGTATCTCTACATCCATTTATATCTATATCGGTTAATGAAATGGAATAAATACCGGTATTGAGATATGTATATGCCAATACATTATTTGTTATTGAAGTATCGATCACAAAAATCATGTTATCCATACTAAAATTTATGTCCCATGTGTGTAAAGAAATGTTTGTAGTATTATCAGTAAATTGAACAGCAAATGGAACCATACAAGCAATGGAATCACTTATAGTAAAATCAATTTTTGGCAATGGCAATACTGTTACTATTTTTGAAACAGTATCAATACATCTTTTATTATTAAAAGCAACGGTATCATAGGCATATAATGTTACAGAATAAGTTCCTGCGCTATCATAATTATAAAAAGGTTGCGTATATGTTCCATAGATTGGAAAAGTGTATAAGGTATCGGAAATAGAATCTGTAGCAGAAAGCCATAAAGTATCATCAATAACGGAGTAAATATTATTTCCATCTCCAAAATCCCATTTCCAAGCTTCTTCATTTAAAGCAGAATTGTGTATAAATGTTATCCCTGTATTTTTACAAATTACACTTGAATCTAAAATAAAATCGGCATTAAAAGGTATTATAGTTACATACCAATAATTAGTACCATAAGAGCTTGAGCATCCATAAATATTTGTTACAGTTAAAGAAATATTATAAGTACCATAATTGGTATAGGTATTAGAAGTATTTTGTTGAGAAGAGGTATTTCCATCTCCAAAATTCCATAAATAGGTATCGGATGCAATTTCTGAATTTGTAAATGGAAGTGTGTATGGAATACTACAACCTAATACTTGAGAGGAGTCAATATAAAAATAAGAAATGGGGGGATTTGTTACAGTAATAAATGATGGTTTGATGGTTTTTGATTTGCATCCATTATTATCCGTTACTTCAAGTGAAACCTGGTAGCTACCGGCAATGGTAGTATACGTATGAGATGGGTTTTGTTGGTAATTAAAATTCCCATCGCCTAAATCCCATTTCCACGATGCTATGGTTGTATCACCTATTACAGATAAATCAGAAAAACTAACATCTAAGGGTGTGCATCCTCCAGCTTTGTCTGATGAAAAATTAACAGTAGCCGGCACATAAACTTGAATGTAATCTTTTTTTGTTATGGTAGATGTATTGTTTGTGCTATCAGTTATGGTTAATACAACAGTGTATTTTCCCGGACTACTATAAACTACTGTTGGATTTTGCAGGGTAGAAGTATTGCCATTACCAAAGGTCCATTTCCAAGATTTAATTGCCCCTGTTGAAAGATCAGAAAAATTAACCGTTAAATAATCACAGCCTGTTGTAGCATTTGAAGTAAAATCAGCCGAGAGTTGGGCAAATAATAAAACAGGAAATAATAAAAACAAAAAAAGTATTCGTTTTCTCATTCGCCATTTTTAATTGATGGGGTACTAGGGGTAAATTACAATGTATAAATATTTTACAAATCCATAACATCATATTCAAAAAACTTGTAGCATAAATTGTACTTTTGTTGAAATAAATACAAACCATTCATTCAATGAAACTAAGCCTAGATCTTGTACAAGCATCAAACCCATTATGGATAAAAGCAGTAATGAATGATTTCAATTCTTTTTTACAAGATCATGCCAATTGTGAACGCAAGGCATCTGCAATGGCCATGAGCCTTGCTGCAAAATATCCCGACCGCTTAGCCATTATTCCCGATTTAATTGATACTGCTATTGAAGAACTAGAACACTTTAGGGATGTATACAAGATAATGCAAAAAAGAGGCATCCCTTTAAAACATGAAATTTCAGAAGACTTATATGTAAAACAATTGATTGGTTTATGCCGCTCAGGTCGCGATGAAAGATTTATGGATCGTTTATTACTGGCTTCAATAATTGAATGTAGAGGAGCAGAAAGATTTAGACTGGTATATGAAGCTTTAGATGATGCTGAACTTAAAAACTTTTATCATTTACTATGGGCTTCCGAAGCCAAGCATGGCCATATTTTTGTGGGCTTTGCATTACAATACTTTGACGAGACTTTAGTGTACAAAAGATTAGAAGAACTCAATAAAAAAGAAGGTGAAATTATTTCCACACTTACTTTTACGGCTGCCTTGCATTAGCCGTTTCTAATAAATTAATTATTGCTTTCTATCCATTAAAAACCGGCTTATATTTAATGCCAGACTGGTAAATTTCCTCTAAAAATCTGTTTGTCTTCATTCTTCTGGACAGATATATTGTTTTTAATATCCCTTAATATCTAAAACAAAATATCTTATGAAAAAAATTACCCTATTGGTTCTTGTACTTTATTGTACTCAGCTTTTCTCCCAATCTACCCCCAAAGTGTACCTCAATTTTGTGTCACATAATGAGGATAATTATGTTTATAATTCAAGTACCTACCCAAATACACGTGATAAACTGCTGAAGATGGCTCAGCTTTGCCAAACAAAAGCAGTTAAGTGGGATATGCAAAGTGACTATACATTACTTCAAGCAGTTGCTGCCCAAGACGTAGGTTCTATTACCAGTAATACCGGAGGATTAAATGTTTTAAAATATATTGTTCAAACTTATCCCAATAACGTACAATGTGAACTGCATAGCCATGAAAGCAAATACAATTACCCTGATCTCGCCTATATGATGACTACGCTAGGATTAGACCCGGGTGTTGTAATGGGAGGTTTGGTATATGATCATGTAATGGCAGGAGGCACTGACTGGCAATCTTATCAAAATCCTGTTGCGGGAAAATATTATCCTCAATATGTATGGGCTCCCGAAATTATTTGGGGGGCAGGTACTTTACAGCATTTAGATGATCCGGAGTTATACGGAGTTTGGAAACCCAATTCAATGACAGATTTTTTTAGTCATAATGCAAACAATCATCTTATTTCTTACGGGAACGGTTGCAGAATAGAAATGAATGATACAACCAGTGCTGCTACGGTTTTGGCTATAATTAAAAAAGCAGTAAATGCAATTAAAAATGGTACTGCCCCAAGTAATGGATTTTATTGCACAAGTTTGTTTTTTGAAGAAGCAAGCCTTTTTAAATCAGATTTTATTGATCTTATGCTTCCGGAACTTATGGACTCTATAAATAATTATGTTGGAAAAGGTGAAGTGGAATGGTTGTTTATACCAGAAGTAATTGAGAAGTGGAAAAATGATTATGCTTCAAATCCATTTACATTAGATTGTGACTCATTATCAGTAGAAAGCTCAGTAGATTCAATACCCACTTCAACTATTGTGTATTGTAATTCAACTGGAAATACTAGCTCTGAATTTATTAATAGCGTGTCATTTGGTTCATCTATCAATAATTCAGGAAATAATAATGGCTATGGTGATTTTACTTCAAATCCAATTAATGTTAACCCCGGAGTGTTGTATTCGCTATCTGTAAAACCAGGATTTATTTCTAAAATGCAAAAGGAATATTTTACAATCTGGATTGATTATAATCAAGATGGAGATTTTGATGATACGGGAGAAGAAATTTGCAAAGGAATTAGTAATGGAAAACCATATAAATACTCTTTAACCATACCTGCAAATACAAAATCAGGCAATACACGTATGCGTGTTTCAATGAAATATGGTGCTTATCCAAGCTCGTGTGAGGCTTTTTCAAGAGGAGAAGTAGAAGATTATGTACTTACAATAGCATCATCTGCAAAAACCAGCAATATTGAAGAAATGAATTTATCCAATTTGAGTTTTACAATTTCTCCAAATCCTGCAAAAGATGATGTAACACTTCATTTTTCAGAGCCGATTTCTCCCAATAGTTTTATTCAATTAATAGATATGCAAGGAAGAGAAGTATATAATTCTAGAATATCAAATTCAGAAACCACACATGTTATTTCTCTAAATAAAATACCAAGCGGTTTGTATTTTATTGCTATGCAATCTGAATCAGGAAGTACCTATCAAAAATTAATTATTTCACGATAGTATTTAAAGGCTGTTTTACTATCTTGGCTTAAATATAAAGATCCTATTTAAGCCAATGAATACTAAAAACATCGACCTTTTAAACATAGGCCTCATGCTCATTTCATGCATGGCAGCCTATGTTTTACCATTTGAGTTGTTTTTATTTTCGTATGCCGTTTTAGGTCCTCTGCATTATCTTACTGAAATTTCATGGTTGCATAAACGCAATTATTTTTCGTACGGAAAATACGACTTCATGTATCTTTCCATATTAGCAGTGCTTATTACATTTATTAGTTTTTTTGCTACTTCACTTATTGATATTGCTCCTGCATTAATACTCATTGCATTGATTAGTGCTATCGCCTTGGCATTTATTAAAGAAAAACAAAACAGATACATTGCCATAGCAATAATCACATTGGGTTGTTTACTATCCTATAAAGTTGATTTTTATAAAATATTTGTGAGTGTTTTTCTTCCCACATTGGTTCATGTGTATTTATTTACGGGAGCATTTATTTTATTAGGAGCCTTAAAAAATAAAAGCGCAACAGGTATTTTATCATTAATAGTTTTTATTCTTTGTACAGCCTGTTTTTTCATTTACGTACCTAAACTCTCTGTATATAATTTAAGTCTCGATATCAAAAAAAAATATGCCGACATGATGATGTTAAACTATGAACTCATCAATATTTTACATTTAGATAAATTGGGAGATCTTTATGATAAGGCTTCCATTATCTCTATTTTTCATTCTGATAATGGATATATCGTTATGCGATTTATTGCATTTGCCTATACATATCACTATTTAAATTGGTTTTCAAAAACATCAGTAATTAAATGGCATAATGTTCCTTTTATACAGCTTATGGTTGTAATTGTATTGTGGGCTGCATCTGTTGGGCTTTATTTTTATGATTATGGTTTTGGATTAAGATGTTTATATCTATTAAGCGTGCTACATGTATTTCTTGAATTTCCATTAAACTATCACTCTTTTGTGGGGATTGGAAAAGAAATTAAGAATTTGAAGTTATAACTCTATTGCTCATTTAAAATAAGACACGAATTACATTAATAAGCACAAATTTCTTTCTTTAATACTTATCTATGATGAGTAAATCGCTTTAGGGCAGTTCCAAGAATTAAAATTTATCTCTCTCTTCAAGCAAGAGATTAATGAAGAGGAAGTCAAAAAAAAAAATTAGAAACTGTTCTTTACTCTAAACAAAAAAACCTGTCTGAAATATTTTCAAACAGGTTTTCTATTTTTTATATAAATGCTATTATTGGTTATCTCCTCTTAGCAATTCAACATAACCTTGTGAAGAATGATCCATTTCACCTGCTTTAGCAGCTACAGTATAAAAATAAGTTCCTGAAGGTAATACTAAACCAGCTTTTGTTTTTCCATCCCAAGTTACGCTTGGTGCATCTGATTCAAAAACCAATGTTCCCCAACGATTGTAAATCATTATGTGATATTCAGTAATACCAGAACTTGGTACCATAAAATAATCATTAATACCATCACCGTTTGGTGTAAATGTATTTGAGATTAATAAACCTTCGTGAATAGTTACATCAGACAAGATTGTATCAACACAACCATTTTCATTTGTAACAATTAACTGTACGCTATAAGTTCCAGGACCACTGTATTGGTGGTATGGATTTTCTTGAGATGAAGTATATCCATCACCAAAATCCCATTGCCAGTTGGCTACACCATTGTTTCCAATAGTTGTATCTTCAAAACTAAATAAGGTATATGAAAATGCTGCTGAATCGCCAACAAAACCTGCAATTGGTTTTTGAAATACATTAACACTCATAGTAGCCGGTACACTTGAACAACCTAAAGCATCTGTTTGTACAACTGAAACTGTTGCTGTACTTGTTCCACTCCAATCAACATTAACAGTTGAACCGGTAGATGCTCCTACAATTGAACCTCCACTAACACTCCATGAAAAAGATGAACTTGCATCTCCGGTAGCATTATACATGCCCGCATCTACATCACCGGCACATAAACCATTAGCACCATCTATTACCGGGGCATCCGGAGCAATACCCGCTAATGCAAATGGATTGGTTGTAAAATTATTGTATGCTGCCACAGTAACTGTTTCATAAGTAGCACTTGTCATTGTTGTTGTTCCTGTTTTTTCCCATTTGGTTTGCCATTGTGCACTACTTGCCCATCCGCCATCAGCTAGTTTATCAAAAGATATTCCTATATCTGCAGAAGTAGAACCATTATCTCTAACAATTCTGTGGTAGAATTGATCATTTATTTTACAAATAGTAACGGAATCAAATTTATTTACATCATAACCATCAGTTGTTGCATTCACATTTTCCATACTTACAAAAAACCTACAAGAACTAGCCGTTGTTGGTTTAAGTGTTACTGTACGGTATCTTTTTGTTCCTAAACTTGAACCTACAGGAAATACATAATCTGCAGATTGATTCATAGCCCAAGATAAATAACCGATACCACTACTTACAAAACCTTCACTACCTTTTGAACCATTATTTGAAATGGCAGAAGGATCTGTATTTTCAACATACATCATATAAGCATCCGTTGCTAATTCTGTATTTTGATTAAGTGTAAGATCATTTTGAACAAAAGCATTTAGCTTCATTGTTTTTACATCTGAGCCTGCAGTTTCTAAATCCCAAAAATGACTTTCATTACCACCGGTAATTAATTGGCTTGTTCCATATAAATATACATGGCTGGTATTGCTTGCATCAGCAGTAAATTGACCATCATTAATCCAATCTCCTTCAACATACAAATCACCACTTCCATCAACAGTTCCTACATTGTTCCAAAAATCTCCTTTAGAAACAGCACTATCAACATGCATTTCTCCATCATTGGTTAAATTACCAATAACGGCATTTTCAAAACCACCATTGATTTGAACTAAACCACCTGAGCTAACCATAATGTCAGCACCATTATTAAAAAACACTTGAGAATAAGCGGAGGAGGAAACAAGGCCTACAGATAAGGCAAAAAACAAGGTTTGTAGATTTTTATTCTTCATTTGATTCAATTATTTGATAAAAAAGGGATCACAAAGTTATAAAATTATTATTGAAAAGCAACCTATAATTAATTAGGAGCTAGTCTTTTTTACTCGTTATTAGAATTAAAACTTATCATTTAGGGGTATTGCAACAAGCTAAAGTTATTTGAATTCTAGCGCATTAACGATTACTTTTTTTTAATAAAATCAGATAGAATAATTACAAAATGGAGATTGGCAATGAAAAGCATTGTTCAAAACCTTTTTATCAAATTATTAATTATTTGATAAACAATAAAATACCTATTTATTAATGAGGTTTAATTTTTCGGCAAAATTTTCACAAAATTCGCGTAATTGCTTGGCCATTTTTTCTTCGGCAGTAGCTTTTTCTAAAGTATTGGCCATAGAAAGTAAGGTTTGGTGAAAGAATATTTTCATCTCATCCACCATCATATCTTTAGTCCATAAATCTATTTTTAGTGTATTATTTTCATTTTTATCCCAAATTGAAATAAGTACAGATTTACATTCACCTTTTTCTTTTTGATCTTGGGCCTCCCAATTGATTGCAATGGGTAAACTGTTTTCATCAAGTGTAACGGAAAATTTAATTTCAGATGTCTTCATACATATTAGTTATTGGTTGTTCGTTATTAGTTATTCGAAGATTATTAGAAATTGATTTTACCTAACAAAAATAACGAAAAACTAACAACGAAACTATGGTTTATACTTCGATTCTTTTAATATTAATTGTGCATCATTTTGATTGATCAATTCTGAAATACCAACATTAGCATTGTTATTCATATAGGATCTTACAATCTGCCAGCCCAGCCAGACTCCTATTTTACTAGGAGAATCTTGAGAAAATCCGGATGTAAAGGGAGCTTCGGCAAAATACTTTTTATAAAACAGAGTTTTGTCTGTTGAGTACAATAAATTGTTATTGATAAAATATTTCCAAACCTCTTTTTCATTTTTCTCACACCATTCCATTTGGTTTTGAGAATAGGCTATTTTAAGAGAATCTTCCGTATCCGGTAATACTAAATCCATCAGATACATCATTTTTCCAGCATATATCATGTTACTAAGCAAATCGTCCTTATCAGCATTAAATTCAAATTCAGAACTCAGCCAACTGTACATACAATCAGGAACAATATTTTCTTGCCTCATTCTTTTTTTCTGATATTCCGGAAAAGGATATTTTGCATAATCACTACCCAAATACATATCTAAACCAATTCCAATGGTAGAATCAAGGGATGCAATGGCCAATGAAAATCCTGAAACAAAACTAAGTGCTTTAGGAATTAATTTGTCGGGAAAATAATAGTGGTAATATTTAAATGCAGTACTTAATTCTTTTTCCTCTTTACTTAAATCAGGATATTTTTTAACACAATCGCCATATAATTCATTCATGGATGGATCAGCAGTAAATCGAGAAAGAGCCATAGAAATATTTGCATCATTAGGATTACCTAATCGCATTATATTGCCTACATACACTTTCCAAAAACTCCCATATTTATTAGAAAGTACAGATGGGAGCAATAACATAGCACTATCTTGTGTATGAGAAAACAAATCTTGTTCAAAACGCTCAATTTTAATACCAACTTTACTATTTGATATATCGGGTTTATTATGATCATTATGACAAGAAGCCATAAACAACAAACAACAAAACAATAAAAGCGAAATTCTAATGTTTAACATTTAAAAAATAAGTAGTTTTACGTTTCTAATACCGATGCGATATTCGTAATAGTCCAAACATTTGGACTAAACGACTATCCTATCGGCATTATACCAAAAAATTTAGAACTAATTTGTAATTACACATGGTATAAAAACCGACAAATATATGAGAAAAGCCATTATTTTAACTATGCTTGTTGCAAGTACTTTATTTTCTCAAGCCCAAAAAATACAGGGAGGATTAAAAATTTCAACCAATATTAATTGGCTCAAATCAAATGTAAGTACCTATTCAAATGATGGACTAAAACTAGGCTGGGGCTGGGGCGTTTTTGCTGATTACCAATTAACCAAGAACTATTATTTTGCTCCAAGTTTAGAGTTTTTATACAATGGCGTAAACTTATTGGTAACAGATACGCTTTATGACCAACATACTAAATACCATTTAAATTATGTTTCACTTCCACTTACCATAAAAATGAAAACCAATCAAATTGGCTATTTTAAATATTTTGGTCAGTTTGGTATCGATCCTTCTTTTATGATAAAAGGCATGGCCGATATCCAAACAGATTCTAGTTTGATAAGCTCTAGCAGTATTCAAAATGATGTAAATATAAAAAGCCAGATGTTTCCATTAAGGCTTGGACTAATAGTGGGATTAGGATGTGAATATAATTTTGTTGGCAATACATCATTAGTAGCAGGCTTAACGTTTAACAACGGATTTGTAAATATTTTAAAAAATAGTGACGCAACTAAAATTGATGAGCAAGCCAATTCTCATTATATGGCTTTAAATGTGGGGATAATTTTTTAACCTCACCCTAACCAACTCCTTAAAAAGGAGAAGGCGTTTGAAATTATTTTTTTAAACCTTGAACTATTAAACTTTAAACTTATATGGAATTTAGAATTGAACACGACACCATGGGCCAGGTAAAAGTACCTGCAGATAAATACTGGGGAGCACAAACAGAACGTTCTCGCAATAATTTTAAAATTGGTCCGGAAGCATCTATGCCAAAGGAAATTATTTATGCTTTTGCCTATTTAAAAAAGGCCGCTGCTTTAGCTAATATGGAATTAGGTGTTTTAACAAAAGACAAAAGTGATTTAATTGGAAAAGTTTGCGATGAAATTTTAGAAAAAAAATTAGATGATCAATTTCCATTGGTAATTTGGCAAACAGGGTCGGGCACACAATCGAATATGAATGTGAATGAAGTAGTGGCTTACCGTGCACATGTATTAAAAGGAGGAAAATTAAGTGATGCAGAAAAAGTTTTGCACCCTAATGATGATGTAAATAAATCACAATCATCAAACGATACATTTCCAACGGCTATGCACATTGCAGCATACAAACAAGTAGTTGAAGTTACTATTCCCGGAATGGAGAAATTGAGAAATACCTTAGACAAAAAAGCAAAAGAATTTAAAGAAATAGTAAAAATTGGCCGTACCCATTTTATGGATGCAACGCCATTAACATTAGGGCAAGAATTTTCTGGTTACGTACAGCAAATTACCAATAGCATACGAGCCATTAAAAATGCATTAGAAGCAGTAAGCGAATTAGCCTTGGGAGGAACAGCAGTTGGAACCGGATTGAACACACCAAAAGGTTATGATGTATTGGTTGCCAAAAAAATTGCTGAACTCACAGGCTTACCATTTGTAACTGCCCCAAATAAATTTGAAGCATTGGCAGCACATGATGCCATGATTGAACTATCAGGTGCATTAAAACGCTCAGCCGTTTCATTAATGAAAATTGCCAATGATGTGCGTATGTTGAGCTCTGGCCCGCGTTGCGGCATTGGAGAAATTATTATTCCTGATAATGAACCTGGCTCATCTATTATGCCGGGTAAAGTAAATCCAACCCAGCCAGAAGCTTTAACCATGGTGTGCGCTCAGGTAATGGGCAATGATGTTGCGGCTAGTATTGGCGGAGCAACCGGTCATTTTGAATTAAATGTTTTTAAACCGGTAATTGCAGCTAATGTTTTACAATCTGCTCGTTTAATTGGCGATGCCTGTGTTTCCTTTAATGATAAATGCGCTGAAGGTATTGAACCCAATTATGATGCCATCAAGCAGCATTTAGATAATTCTTTAATGCTTGTTACCGCTCTCAATACAAAAATTGGCTATGAAAATGCAGCCAAAATTGCTAAAAAAGCACACAAAGAAAATTCTACGTTGCGACAAGCGGCAAAAGATTTAGGACTTGTAAACGATGTACAATTTGATGAATGGGTAAAGCCGGAGAAAATGGTGGGGAGTTTATGACCTCTCCCCTAACCCCTTTCCGAAAGAGAGGAATGCCTTGATTAGACTTGGTATTTTAATTTGTTGAGAATACTCTTATTCACTATGATTAGAAACATGAAAAGTCTCGCTATTAAAATTATATCAATCATCTTTATTGGTTTTGCAATTATAAGCTGTAGTCAGAATTCAAGTAATCAGTTAGAGAATAAAACGATTTCTTTTGCAGCTATTGATAAATCAAAAAACGATACAGCAACGTTTGACAAAACTGCATCAATTCTCAAATCTGACTTTGAAATCGCTAAATTCATTAAACTTAGCGATTCTCTTTTAACTACTTTACAAGGCCAGCCAATACATTTAAGTTGTAGTATTGATACAATAACAGCGGATCAATCTGGACGTTTTTTTAATGCACTTTTTACATCCAATAATACAACTGCTAAACGATATAGTTTTAGCCCGGGAAAAGGTAACAGAAAATTGGATTTATGGTTTCTTGAAGTTACTTACCAAGATACTATTTCAGCAACTAAAGCATTCTTTGAATTACAAAATGATGCTTATGAGAAAGGAAAACGCACCGGCTATGACTGGACGCCTGGACTCACATATAGCAATGATTATGTTATTAAAACAGATAGGAAAATATATTGGCTCAACACGGGCTGTTCTTATGCTTTTTATAATCATCAAAAAATAAAACAATTTATATTACAGTGTTTACAAACTGATCATATAACAGATTCAATATATTGTAAATGTGGGCAAGCACAATGCAATCTATTAGAAAATTAAAATAAACACAGAAAATGTATCCTGTTTTTTCTTCAAAATCATCAGTGAATTTTTAATACAACAACATTTTTGTTGGTACAAATTTGCAATCCAATTGCAAATTTGTACCTTTAATATATGGTAAAAAGAGAAATTGAGCCTAACATAAAAGAACTAAGTAAATACTTCCAGGTTATTTCGCTTACGGGGCCTCGCCAATCGGGCAAAACTACTTTGTTACGTTCAATGTTTTCTAATTTACCTTACGTTTCATTAGAAGATCCTGATACCAGAACCATAGCAACTGATGATCCTAGAAAATTTTTAAATAATTATCCCAATGGGCTTATTATTGATGAAATACAAAGGGGGCCTGAATTATTTTCATACATCCAAGGCTTTGTCGACAATGATAAAAAGCTTAAATATTATATTTCCGGCTCACAGAATTTTTTACTTTCCGAAAAAATATCACAAAGCCTTGCCGGTAGGGTTGGCATTTTAAAACTTTTACCGTTTTCTATAGCTGAAATACAAAGTATAAGTAAACTAAAAGATATTCATCATACTGAATTATTATACAAAGGATTTTATCCTGCTATATATGACAAAAAAACGCCCCCTTCTATTTTTTATTCAAATTATGTTGAAACGTATTTAGAAAAAGATGTGAGGATAATAACCAATATTGAAAATCTCAATACTTTTCATCGCTTCTTAAAATTATGTGCAGGAAGAGCTGGGCAATTAGTAAACATGTCATCATTGGCAAATGATGCAGGAATAAGTGTCAACACCGTAAAGTCATGGTTATCTGTTTTAGAGGCTTCGTACATTATATTTTTATTACAACCCTATCATAAAAGTTTTGATAAGCGCCTGGTAAAAAGTCCAAAATTATACTTTAATGATACGGGCTTATTATCTTACTTGCTTGGAATAAAAAACAATGCTGAATTGTATAATCATTATTCAACAGGAGCTATTTTCGAAAACTTTATTCTTGCCGAACTATACAAGCATAAATTCAATAATAATCTTTCATTTGATATGTATTTTTGGTGCGATCATAAAGGCAAAGAAATAGATTGTATTATTGATAATGGAAGCAAAACGATTGCCATTGAAATAAAATCCGGAGAAACTCAAAACACTTCATACTTTACAAATTTTGAGTATTGGAAGAATTTATCAAATAAAACAGAACATTTTTACGTAATATATGGAGGTGAAAAATCACTAGAAACTAAATATGGAACATTGCTAAGCTGGAGAAATATTAACAAGCTTCTTGATTCAGAGCTTTCTTCCTAAAACTTTTAAATGAGTTTTTAATCAAAACAGATTTTACACTTTCACACAGCCGAAGAAAACTGCTTTAGAAACCGAATATCATTTTCGAAAAACAATCTGAGGTCGTTTATTTCATATTTGAGCATGGTAATACGTTCTATTCCCATTCCAAAAGCAAAACCGGTATAAACGTTACTGTCAATACCACAATTGGTAAATACATTGGGATCGACCATACCGCATCCCAAAATTTCAACCCAACCTGAATATTTACAAATATTACAACCTTTGCCTCCGCATATATTGCATGAAATATCCATTTCGGCAGATGGTTCGGTAAAGGGAAAATAGGAAGGTCTCAAACGAATCTTGGTTTTTTCTCCAAACATTTCTTTTGCAAAATAAAGGAGCGTTTGTTTGAGATCAATAAAGGAAACATCTTTATCAACATACAAACCCTCTATTTGATGAAAAAGACAATGCGCACGAGCAGAAATAGCTTCATTTCTAAATACCCTTCCGGGAGAAATGGTACAAATAGGAGGTTTGCTATTTTCCATTACGCGTACCTGCACAGATGATGTGTGAGTACGCAATGCTATATCCGGATTTTTATTGATAAAAAAGGTATCCTGCATATCTCTTGCAGGATGTTCTTGCGGAAAATTTAATGCAGAAAAATTATGCCAGTCATCTTCAATTTCAGGCCCATCGGAAACAGTAAAACCCAATCGAGAAAATATGCTAATAATTTCGTTACGTACTACCGACAATGGATGCCTTGTTCCTAATTTAATAGGCTCAGCCGGACGAGATAAATCAAATGTATTACCAACTACAACTAAACTTTCAAAACTTTCTTTATACGTTTCTAATTTTTGCTCAGCTTTATTTTTTAACTCATTAATAAGTTGACCCATCAACCTCTTTTGATCAGGTGCTACATTTTTAAAGTCGGCAAATAAATCGGTGAGAATTCCCTTTTTTCCTAAAAAACGTATTCGGAATTGTTCTAATGCTTCTTTATTTGATGGCTCAAATAAATCTACTTCCTTTTTATATTCATCAATTTTTGTTTGCATAAGAAAATAGAACGCAGATAAGGCCGATTTTTATGATGATCGCAGAAAAAATCTACGATGATCTCATAATCAGAGAAACCAGCGTTTTTCGTTTTTACTTTTTAACAATTGTAATTTCCATTTTTATATCTTCAAGTGGTCTATCTCCAGGAGCTGTTTTAACTGCTGCAATTTTATCAATCACATCAAGACCTTCAATAACTTCTCCAAATACAGTATAATTTTGATCGAGCATGGGTGTACCACCAACAGTAGTATACATTTTTCTTTGTGCTGCCGAAAAATGAATTTTCATTCGTTTTTCAAGCATATCTAAGTCTTCATTTTTATATGTTTTTCCTTGTACAATGTAAAATTGACTACCCGAAGATTCTTTTTGAGGGTTCATGTTATCGCCCAAACGAGCCGCTGCCAATGCTCCTTTTTTATGGTACAATGTTGTATCAAATTCTGCAGGAACGGTATATCCGGGGCCCCCATTACCCAGCATTTGTCCTGGTTTAGCTGTTTTCGAATCAGGATCACCGCCTTGAATCATGAATCCATTAATAACACGATGAAAAAGCGTTCCATTGTAATAACTTTCCTGAACTAGTTTTATAAAATTATCTCTGTGTTTGGGCGTTTCATTGTAAAGCTTAATTTTTATGTTTCCATAGCTGGTTTTTATAAGCACTAATGTTTCTTTTTCTTTCTTTTTAAATGTTAATGAAAGAAGAATTGTAAGCAAACTAAGTGCAGCAACTGTAAAAATTATCTTTCTCATGTTTTTTAAATTTTTATTTATTCACTATCTTTAGCAATTACATATTGTAAGCCATTTTTATAATGGGTAGCAATTATAGTAAATAATAAGCTAAAAATGAAGCTATACCTTAATTTAATACTAGCCTTTTTAATAACATCAGGACTAATTCTTTCATCTTGCAAAAAGAAAAAAGAATGTACCGCTGTAATTACTGTTACTGATGAATTAAGTAATAAGATGTCGGGCGCTACGGTAAGATTATACTATACTGATACCAGTTCAAATGGATCAGCTGGTACTATTGACGAAACACAGATAACAGATGCGAATGGAGAAGCCACTTTTACTTTTGATTTAGAAGCCATTCTATTCATTGATGCTTATAATGATACTCTTTCAGGAAGTGGAATTATAAGATTAACCTTGGGTGAAACTTCAGAAGAAACTGTTGTGATAAAATAAAGAATCTCTTTCAAAAATTACATTTCTCTCTTTATTATGCTAAAGCAAATTGAACTGCAGCAGCAGAATGAATTAATGTTGTGTTGAATATGGGTACAGACACATCTTCTTGTTGAATTAACAAAGGTATTTCTGTACATCCCAAAATAACTCCTTCAGCACCCTTATCCGCCAACTTTTTTATAATGGCACAATAGCGTTTTTTTGTTTCTTGGTTAATGATTCCCTTTCCTAATTCATAAGCAATTGTAGAATGAATAAATTCCCTGTCTTCGGCTTCGGGTATTAAAGTTTCTATATTTTGTTCAGCAAGTTTTATTTTAAAAAAATCAAGTTCCATTGTAAATTTTGTACCCAACAAGGCAACCTTAGCTAAATTACTTTTCTTTATTTCTTTTGCAGTTTCAATAGCAATATGAATAACAGGTAAATTAATTTTTTGTTGAATTCTATCGGCAAGTAAATGCATAGTGTTAGCGCATAGAATAATTGCTTCTGCGCCACTTTGCTTTAAATGTTCACAGGCCTCAGAAAGCATTTTAAATGTTGATTCCCAATCATTGTTATCGTTGTTCTTTTTTATATCGGCATAATTAAAGGAATAAATGATGCATTTTGAGAAATTGAGTCCGCCTAATTTCTCATTGATTCCTTCATTGATGAATTTGTAATAATCTGCTGTTGAAATCCAACTAATACCGCCAATAAGTCCAAGAGTTTTCATGTAAATAAGTATTAATTTTTCCTATTAATCGTAAACCAAACCAATTGCTCTAATGAAGTGCGAGAAGGAGAATCCGGAATTTGATGCAAAAGAGTTAGAGCTTCTATCCTATATTCTTCCATTTTTTGTTTGGCATATTCTATACCTCCACTTGCATGAACAAAACTTAAAACCTCAGCTACTTTTTTTTCTTCGGTATTGTGATTCTTTACAATATTTATAATTTTTCTTTTTTGCAAGTAGGATGTATTGTTAAGTGCATAAATTAAGGGAAGTGTCATTTTACGCTCTTTGATATCAATGCCTGTAGGTTTTCCAATAATGGAATGATCATTTTCATAATCAAAAAGATCGTCTTTAATTTGAAAAGCAATTCCGGTTTTTTCTCCAAAAATGCGCATAAGGGCAATCTTGTTTTCATCTTTTACTGATGAAGCAGCACCTGACGCACAACAAGCCGCAATAAGTGAAGCTGTTTTTTGCCGGATAATATCAAAATAAATTTTCTCGTCTATATCTAGTCTTCTCGCTTTTTCAATTTGCAACAACTCCCCTTCACTCATTTCACGAACTGCTGTAGAAACAATTTTCAGTAATTCAAATTGATTATTATCTACAGATAGCAGTAAACCTCTTGAGAGCAGATAATCTCCTACCAATACTGCAATTTTATTTTTCCATAAATAATTAATAGAAAAAAAACCTCTGCGTTCATAGGCTTCATCCACCACATCATCATGCACCAATGTAGCAGTATGTAATAATTCAATAAGAGATGCGGCAGTATAAGTGGCTTCAGAAATTTCGCCACAGGCTTTGGCAGATAAAAAAATAAAAAGAGGACGAAGTTGTTTGCCTTTTCTTTTTATTATGTAATGGGTTATTTTATCCAATAAAGGAACGCTACTTTTCATTGAAGATTTAAATTTATCTTCAAATACATGCATTTCCTTTTCTACAGGTTTTTTTATTTGGTCTATCGTTAGCATGAGAGCATAATAATTCTCCCACCAAATTAAGCATTTAATTAATGACTTACTACCTGCGCTTTTTTGAAGAAGTTACCTTCTTCTGTTTTAATTTTAATAATATATATACCATCTGGTTCGTTGGTTAAATTAATACTTGCATTATTATAAAGATGAATATCAGACAAAATACTTTCACCGGTAATAGAATATACATCTGCTACTGCATTTTTCGATTTTAAATTAGTCAAATATACAATACCATTAGTAGGATTGGGATACAATAGTATATTATCTTCTTGATTCAATTCCTTTATGCCTGTATGAATACCATCGGATAAATAACAACTGTATACTGCACCTGCATATAAGTTTCCATCATCATCGCCACTGGCTCCTATAAAAAGATCAGGAGTTCCATCTCCATTAAAATCTCCTAGAGGAGAGAGTGAAATACCAAAATAATCTCCTTCATGCAATCCGCTCATGTTACCTTGTGTTCCACTTATTTCCTGCACACTGCTCACATTTGCTAAAGAATCAAGAAACAATATTAAAACAGAACCACTCGAATTTGGAATTTCATCACTGGCATAAGCACCCACAGCTATGTCATTTATTCCATCAAAATTTACATCGCCCAAAGATGCAATAGAGCAGCCAAACAAGTCTCCTATTTTTATTTCGGTACCCAGCTGGTTTTTATATCCATAAATATCTTTTGCAGATGTAACCAATCCAGATGAATCTATCGATACAAGAAAGATTTCTCCTCCATTTGATAAAGACGACATGCCTCCCAATACTTCCCCAACAATTAATTCAGATATACCATCTTTATTGATATCAGGCAAGGCTTCAATTGCATAACCCATATAGGAGAAATTAGTTATTGTAGCTTTAAAATTTCCTGAGGTTGCACTAATTTTTTGATTGGCTTTTACTGTTCCATTTGCATTCATTTTCAAGATCCAAAATGCACCTGCATCGGTATAACCATCATCATCTCCATATTCACCAACAGCTAAATCAATAACACCATCATTGTTAATATCTCCAATATTGGCTATTGACCATCCAAAAAAACATTTACTTGTAATTGATCCCGTAAAACCACCTAAATTACCATAGCCAATTTGTTGATAGCTTTTCACCGTACCATCTATTTTCAAGAAAATAATCCATACATAACCTTCTCCATATAAACCTACTTGCCCCACAGCAATATCCGGAATACCATCATTATTCATATCTCCAATACCTTCTACTGAAGTACCAAATCGATCTGTATTATGCAAAATAGCACTAAAGCCACCCATATTTTCCGAAATAATTTGACTTGATTTTACTTTTCCATTAGCATCAAGAAATAAAATATAAACAGCTCCAATTGTTTGATAAGAACCTTGCGTTGAATCTTCAAATTTTAATGAACCTACAGCTACATCGGTAATACCATCTCCATTTACATCTCCAATGGTAGCTACAGAAAAACCAAATTCATCATCTGTATCTAAGGTTACATTTAAATTACCCTGGCTAGAAGAAATTTTCTGAAAAGAAGAAACATCTCCTGCTTGGGCCTTGGCATCAATTTTTATCATTGCCAATAGCAATAATACAAGTACTAGTTTGTTCATAATTTTTATATTTTATATAATAAACCTACCAATCATTATACCCAAAAATTGGGAACAACAAATCCCCTTCATTTAGGGGCAATCAATTAATAGGGGGAATACACTATATGCTCAATCTGGTTTGAGTTTTAAAAGTATTTCCATAATGGCATTGATACAAGTAACAAAAAATAAATAAAATCACGCGATTTTCTTATAATCACCAAAATTTGTTCTTTTCAAAAAAGCTAAAATAAGCTATCTTTTAAGCTGAATATGAAAAACTGTATACCTTATTTACTTATTTTCATCTTGTTTAGCTTATCAATAAGCGCTCAAAACCTTGTTATCAACCCAAGTTTTGAACAATATACCTTATGCCCACCCGGGATGTCGGCAATACAACAGTACATGTCTTATGCAACAGGTTGGAAAGACATGGAGGAATCACCTGATTATTTTAACGTTTGCAATACAGGAGGGGCTGGTGTACCTAAAAATACTATTGGCTATCAGCAGGCGCGTACAGGAGTAGCTTATGCAGGTATTTTTAAAGATAATTATTTGCCTTCATTAGAAGGACGCGAATACATAAGAGGTAGTTTAATTTGTCCACTAGATTCTGGAACAGAATATGAAGTAAGTTTTTATGTAAACCAAGCAGAAGATTATGATAATTGCTCCAATAATTTTGGGGTATATTTTACTACCGATGTTAATTATAAAATAAAAAGCCTTTCCTATATAGGCAAATACCATATTCTTGATACAGTTATGATATGCGATACGGCTAATTGGGTTCAAGTAAAAGGAACCTTTACAGCAGATTCAGCTTATGCCTATTTTATTATTGGTAATCCCTTGAGTAAAGATTCAACCACATTTTTATTACCCCCACAAGGATCATTAAGCCAGCTCAATTCTTATTATTATATAGATGATGTAAGTGTAGTTCCCCTAAATTCTATTGATGATTCTATTGTTGGTGATAGTTCCATTTGCTACAAAGGATCTGCTACCTATACCGGGCCTCAAGACAATGATATTATTTCGTATGAGTGGATTATTCCCAGTGGACTAAGCTTAACATCAGGGCAAAATACTTATTCTGCAAGCATTAAAGCAGATTCAATTGGAATGTATCAAATTCAATTGGTTATTAATAGAGGTTGTGTTCCGGATACACTTTTAAAAAGCATTACAGTTGACACATTATTTTATAGTAATTTAAATGACACATCTTTTTGTAATGGAAGTTCTGTTTCCATTGATGTTTCTTCATTGGGTATTTCCTACACTTGGTATGATAATTCATCTGCATCATCTAATCAAATTGACACAGCGGGATCTTATTGGGTTGAAATTTTTGATGGAAACTGCCTAACACATTATGATTTTTCAACATCACTTATTTCATACCCAACAGCCCAATTAAATGGCTTAGATAGTTTGTGCGAAGGAGATCAAGTTCAATTTTTTATTTCTGCTGATAGCGCAACAACTTCTTATATCTGGAGTTTTTCAAACAACTTCTCTTTATTATCGAGTCAAAATAGTGATTCTATTGTATTGCAAGCGCAGAGTTCTAATAACAATGCCTTAATTCAAATCATCTATCAGAATACTTGCGAAAAAGATACACTCTCAAAAAATGTTTATATCGCAAACACGCCATCAGTTAGTCTAGGCAATGATACTATTCTTTGTACAGGATCAACCATTTTACTTGATGCAGGTTCTGATGGAACAAATTACAATTGGTCAACCGGCAACACAACTAATCAAATTACGATTATAGACAGTAGCACTTATTGGGTAGAAGTATCCAATTGGAATTGCTTTGCTTCAGATACTATTAATATAAGCAAAACTATTTCCCCTTCTATTGTGTTGGGTAAAGACACAATTATTTGTTCGAGCAAAACAATTATTCTTATTGGGATTGCCAATGCTGATGTAAATTATTTATGGTCAACAGGAGAAACATCTAGCCAAATTACTGTTTCAGATAGCGGTACTTATTGGCTAATGGCAACTTCTATTTCCGGATGTGGAAATGATGCCGATAGCATTACAATAGGCATGCAAGATTGTGATAGTTATTTTTATATTCCCAATACATTTTCTCCCAATAGTGATGGTAAAAATGATTTTTTTATTCCTAAAGGCATTGGGGTAGAAAATTTCAGTATGGAAATATTTGATCGTTGGGGACAAAGCATTTTCTCTTCTACTTCTTTAAATGATGCTTGGGATGGAAAATTGAATTCACAAGAACTGATGATGGGTGTTTATGTATATAAAATTTCTTATTCACTTATAGAAAATGACTTTGAGCATACCGAAAATAAAATTGGACGCGTAACTTTGCTGAGATAAAACATCAATACAAATTATTTAATGAAAAAAATTACAATCATTGGAGCCGGACTTGTAGGTTCTTTACTCGCCATTTTATTAGCCAAGCGAGGAAACAAAGTAAACGTTTATGAACGTAGGCCCGACATGCGTAAAGCAACTATATCTGCCGGTAAATCAATCAATCTTGCTCTCTCTGATCGGGGTTGGAAAGCATTGCAAATTGCAGGCATTGCCGAAGACATAAAAAAAATTGCGATTCCCATGCGAGGCCGTATGGTACATGATATAGAAGGTAAATTAAATTTCTTGCCTTACGGAAAAGACGATCAAGCTATTTATTCTGTTTCAAGAGGAGAACTTAATTGCCGATTAATGAGTTTGGCAGAACAAAATGAAAACGTACGATTTCTTTTTAATGAGAGATGTATTGATGTTGATTTAAAAAATGCCAGTACTTCATTTGAAAATTTTGAAACTCATAAAACATCAAAAATAGAATCTGATTTAGTAATAGGATCTGATGGCGCTTTTTCTGCTCTTCGCTTATCCATGCAAATGAAAACAGATCTATTTAATTATTCTCAACATTATATTGAGCATGGTTATAAAGAATTACTTATCCCTGCCAAAACCAATGGAGATTGGGCTTTAGAAAAAAATGCCTTGCATATTTGGCCAAGAGAATCCTTTATGCTTATTGCATTGCCTAATATGGATGGAAGTTTTACTTGCACCTTGTTTTTCCCTTTCGATGGAGAAACATCTTTTGCCAATTTAAAAACCGAAAAGCAATTAGTTGATTTTTTCAACAAAAATTTTCCTGATGTAGTTCCATTAATGCCCACTTTGGCGCATGACTTTTTTCATAACCCAACATCTTCATTGGTAACTGTAAAATGCCAACCATGGAATTTTGAAGATAAAACCCTATTAATTGGAGATGCTGCACATGCCATCGTTCCATTTTTTGGCCAAGGTATGAATTGTGGTTTTGAAGATTGTACCGTTTTAAATACCCTTCTTGACAATCACGGTGATAATTGGAAAAACATTTGCAATGAATTTCAACAACTGCGTAAACCCAATTCAGATGCCATTGCAGATTTAGCACTTGCTAATTTTATTGAAATGAGAGACTTGGTTGCTGATCCACAATTCTTACTTCGAAAAAAAATTGAGAAAACTTTTCATGAGAAACATCCTCATAAATGGATTCCCTTGTATAGCATGGTTACATTTTCTGATCTTCCCTACTCATTAGCTCTAGCAGAAGGTAAGAAGCAGGATAAAATTATGAATGAGATTTTGCAGATCGATAATATAAATGAAAAATGGAATAGCAAGGAAATTGAGGATGCTATTCTTAAACAATTATAAAAAACCAGTAACGTTAATTTTAAATGAGTGTATGGCTAATCAAATAATTAGCATTTTAATTCCTAATTCACAATAAGTCGTTTCAATAATAAAGTTTCGTTGGAAGTATATCTTACAAAATAAATTCCATTTATTAAATGCAGGTTGTTTTTATCTACAGTAAATGTTTTTGTTCCCCTTACTATATCTCCATTGTATAAATTAGAAATTGATTGTCCCATACAGTCAAATAAATCAATGGAACAATTTTTATCATATATGTTTGATGTTAATTTTAATTCAGTAATAGTATTACATGGATTTGGAGCAATGCTTAATTGAATCTTCTTATCTTGAATTATATCTGCCATATTTGTAGTAATGGTTTTATTACAATTATATACCAATTTCCATCCACTAGAAGTAGTAGCTCCATCAGAAATAAAACGTAGGGTAATAGGCCCTGTTGTAGAAGTAATACTTCCTTTAGAAATTACTCCTGTGTATTTACCCAGTAATGCAGCATTGGTATCGGCTCCATCGTATATATTTAAATAATCGTAACCCGTTTCTAAATCAAACGAGAAAATTTTAAGTGTTACAGAAGATGCACTATCCGGAGCAATAGTAAAAACATAATCTTCATCGTTGTAATAATCTCCATAAGGCCCACCTGTATCATAAATAGTATCACTGCATGCAGTTGTTGCGCAAGAAGAAAATTTATCTTTTAATAAATCCCATAATTCAGTATAGCCATCGTCATAGCCTAATGCCCAAATACCAATTCCAGCAATGTTCTTTTGTTTTACCATATCATAGATTCTAGCTAAACTCAGCTCATCATCGGCCCAACACTGATACCACGAACCACTTGATTGAAAAGTATAGTATGAAGCATTGCTTTCGGCATCCGTTTGATGTGTATAGGTTCCCCAATAATTTGTTTTAACTGTATTGTAATATTTTGCGCTGCCACTGGCAAGAGCACTTGAAGGAACACTACTGCTCATTGTTTTCCATTGGTAACCGTAATAAGGAATTCCTAAAAGCAATTTATTTTTTGCAGCACCTTTATCTAAATAATAATTAACAGAGTTTACCAGATTGTATGATCCCCAAATGGTACCGCTATAGAGATTAGCAGTTGGTCCGGCTTCTGTGCTACCACTATAATGGTAACCATATCCCATGATAATAAAACGATCTACATAAGAATTTAGTGAAGCGACATCGTATACACTGCTCCAATCAACCGCAGGAATGGTCATGCTTACAGTAGAACCGGAAATGGCAGCGTGCATTTGATTGCAAAGGTTTTTCATAAATTGCGTGAGGCTTGATTTTTGTGATGAAGACACTTCTTCAAAATCAATACATACACCTTCGGCATTTCGGTAGTTCACCAAACTAATTAAGCTATCAATTAATGTTTGTTGTGCAGATGAACTTCCTAATAATGTGGCATTATCAGTACTTCCAAAATTGGTAACGCACAATTCAACCCGTACGCCATGATTATGGGCTGAATCAACAATTCCGGTTGTTTTCCAATAATGAATATCGTCATAACTACCGGTACTCGGATTTACTTCGTAAGAAAAATAAGAAACGGTTGAAAGCAATGAATAATCATAATTTTGATAGGCTGTACCCTCCCAATACGGATTCCATCCATACACTTCATAACTGAGTGTACAAGAAAATAAAGCCTCTCCTAAGGAGAGGACTTTTGGTTCATTTGTATTTGAATCATAAACAGGAATATTTTGGTTTTCCTTTTTTTGAAATGAATAAAAATCTTTTTCTTTTTGAAAATGAAATTGAGAGTAATATTGAGATTCCTGTTGGTGAATATTTTGAGCCTTTGCTATTAGCACAAAAAATAATGTAATCAATAAAGCTAGATATCTCAACATTAGTAATTAATAATTTGTCATTGGTAATTATTTATTTTTAGCTACGCTAACTGCTACCCAAATACTTATTTCATATAATAGAATAAGCGGTAATGCAACTAAGGTTTGGCTTGTTACATCAGTAGAAGGAGTTATAATAGCTGCCAAAATAAACATAACAACAATTGCATGTTTGCGATAGTTTCTCATAAAAGTTGGGCCAATTAATCCAATTTTTGTAAGGAAGAAAACAACAATGGGGAGTTCAAATGTAATGCCCCCTGCGAGCGACATATTGGTAACAATATCAATATATGAATCGAGTGAAATGCGATTGGTTACTTCGGCACTTACCTGATAGCTTCCTAAAAAATTTAATGAAAGAGGAACGATCATGTAATAACTAAATAAAATTCCCAACAAAAAAAGCGATGAAGCAAAAAATACAATACCTCTGGTATATTTTAACTCTTTTTCTTTCAGTGCAGGTTTTATAAAGCTCCATAATTCCCAAAATACATAGGGGAAAGCAACAATTAATCCGGCTATAAGCGCAACAAACATGTGAGTAGTAAATTGCCCGGCAATGTCTGTACTAATTAATTCAAATGGTTTTTGATTTAAACAAAGTCCATCCACTTTTAAATAATCTCCTAATTGGCATAATAATCGTGCAGTTATAAAATCAGGTCGTTTGGGAGCTAATAAAATGCCATCAAAAATAATTTCTTTGCAAAAGAAAGCTGCAATGGCAAAAACAACAATGGCAATGGCTGAACGAATAAGGTGCCAACGCAACTCTTCTAAATGATCTAGAAAAGTCATTTCTTTTTCGGCATTGGGATTTAATTTTTGAAGAATTTTTTTTAACATGCTTTAATCAAGCTCCTAAATTGTAAAATTGGCATGTCAAAGGTAAGTTTTTGTAGGTTCTCGGCAATAAGAAAAAAAATTATCTGGCTATAAATATTTTTTCACAATATTTTTTGCTATCAGATGTTATTACTAAAAAGTATATGCCATATTGTAAATTGCTTAGCGAAAATTTATAATGATGTTTACCTGCATTTAGTTTCTCACTTAAAATAGTTGTAACTACCCTGCCAGTGATATCTGTTATAGAAGCATTTACTTGTTCATATTTTTCTGAATTAAATTCAAAATAAGCTATATCATTAATTGGGTTGGGATAAACATTTACAGTATTGTCAATACTATTTTTTAAGATATTTGTAATAATGGTAGGCGTTGTAATTTGATTTTCTACTCCATAAAAACCTGTTGTAGTACCTACTAAAATTGATCCAATAGATATGTCAGGGATAACTTCTCCGGGCATACCTTTAAAAATTTGTACTGCAGTATCCATTACGGGAATGTACCAATAGATATTTCTTCCATTTGTAACATATACCACACTATCCGGATTATTGGAATTAATTTCAACTGCAGAAAAAGAATGTTCTCCAGAAATATTAATTGAATGGTAGTTTTGTCCGCCATCATAAGAGGCAACAAAAGCCTGATCATACTCTCCATTTTTTTGTTCGTATTCATATCCTCCAACTATATATAGCGTGTCTGTTCCTCTTGGATCAACGGTAATGCCAAGAACAGGAATGCCGGTAACACTTGGGTCTGTAATACTACTTGGGCCTGTATTTACAATGCTCCAATTGATTCCTAAGTCAGTTGATTTCCATATATAACCGGTATCAATAGCATTCATTCCGGTACCAATATATATTACGGTGTCGCCACCGGAATAAGCAACTGCAATTGTATTTCCATCTTTAAATCCACTTACAGATAGTTTGCTCCAATTGTTACCCCCATCAGATGATCTCCAAATATTTCCACTTGCTGTTTGAGAAAATGTATTGCCTCCGGTAACTGCTATAAGAATAGATGAATTAACAAATGCAATATCATTAATACTAAAATCTGCAGTAGTAAAAGAAGGTAAAACACTAGAAAAACCACTAGAACCCGTAGTGCTTACACTAAAACCTTTTGCCAAACCATTGGTGGAATATCCGGCAACAACATGCAAAGAGTCGCTTAAATCTATGGCAACAGCAGTATATTGATAACTTGTATTGGAAATACTGCCATAAGGTGTTTGCCATTTATCAAAAGGGGCAACATTATTATTTAAGTATGCAGTTGTGTATGCTAAACCAAAATAGGTGGCCAAATAAAATGCGCCTTCATTTTTTGTACGCGCTATTTTTTTTATTTGCACAGCATTGTAACCTTCATTATCCATAGCACTAAAAGGCCCCATAGCCCCGTTGGTGCTCAATGCTACTGCAGAAGTGTTACAAGCAACAATATAATTGATATTTTTAGGATGTATAGCCTCTCCATTACCCATAATATTACTTGTAAAGTCCCATGAGCTTCCTAAATCTTTTGAAATGCCTTTCCCAGGAGCTATAATAACAATACCTTTTCCCTGTGAATATTGGGATTGCCAAGTTGCACTATAATCAACATCAGAAATATTAACATTGGTACCATTTGGTATGGTAATATTTGTCCATGAAGTCCCTTTATTATACGATCTATAAAATTTTATAGCATTACTGGTATTGGTAATAGAAATAAATAATGTATCGCCTAATGGTTGGTTAGGATGTGTAAATACTCCATTAACGGTAGATGTTCCTGAAGGCAATGTTATTTTAGAAAAAGTAGATCCATCATACCGATACAAAAATTGACCTTCGTCAAGATTTTCTCCTGTTGTATCAATTGTGATGTAATAGGGATAGCCATTTGAATTATTGGCTGCTGCAATTTTAAGTATGTGCGTATTGCCAGATAAACCCGAAATAAAATTATTTATATCAATAATATTTCTTGTTGAAGCAGTTTGTTGCACAATATAAGGCCCCATCAATGTGTATGCAAAATAATCAGTTAAACCAATACCATTTACTACTGCACTATCTCCTAATTGATCTAATAAATACGAATCCATTAATGTTTGAAAAGTCCCACTGTCTCCATTTTGATAACTAATTATAGAAGCGGCCATTGTTCCATCGCTTCTTAAAGAATGCACTAACACCCATCCATTATTATTACAAAGTGTTTTTGTTCCGCCACCGCCCCAACCTCTGGTTCCACATTCATAATCCAATGAATCAAATTGAAATGCTTGATGCCAGGTTTTACAAGTATCGTCAGTATATAATAAAGTAGAAGCTGAAACTACGTTTGCAAATAAGCGGTTATTGGTGTTTAAATAACTAAGGTCAGAAGCTAAACCTCCATATATTCCCAAGTTATGTCTTTCTTTGGTAATAGAAAAAGTATCACAAACTTGAGCATACGATGCAGCTAAATATGCTGTATATAGCAGCACACACAATATATTCTTTTTAAAAATTGAAGTCGTCATAACAATGTCAGATTTTGGGTAATAATTACTTATACTGTATTTTTATAAAAAGGTTACATTTAGAAATGATTTTTTATTTGCTATGAGGTTATTAATCAGAAATATAAAACAAATTGTAGGGCTAGTGGCTGAACATAAGGATAAAGTTTCAGGTACAGCTATGGCAAGTCTTAGTTGTATTGAGAATGCTTTTCTATTAATCGAAAAAGATAAAATTATTGATTTTGGATCAATGAATAATTGCCTTGAGCATGCAGATAAAATAATTGATGCCACCGGGAAATTGGTTTTTCCTGCTTGGTGTGATTCACATACTCATATTGTATATGCTGGTAGTCGCGAAAGTGAATTTGTAGATAAAATAAATGGCTTATCGTATGAAGAAATTGCAAAACGAGGGGGGGGTATTTTAAATTCAGCAAAGCGATTACAAAATACATCTGAGCAAGAATTATTTGAAAGTGCCTGGATGCGATTAGAAGAAATTAAAATGATGGGAACAGGAGCAGTTGAAATAAAAAGCGGATACGGGCTTACTGTACAAGATGAAATTAAAATGCTAAGGGTAATTAAACGTTTAAAAGAAAAAAGTAATCTTACTATAAAATCTACTTTTTTGGGAGCGCATGCCTTTCCTCTTGAATACAAACAAAACCATCAGGCTTATGTAAACATGATTATAAAAGAAATGCTTCCTATTATTGCCCAAGAAAAATTAGCTGATTATTGTGATGTGTTTTGCGATAGGGGATTTTTTTCGGTTGAAGAAACGGATCAAATTTTAAATGCATCGGCTAAATATGGTTTAAAACCAAAAATCCATGCCAATGAATTGGATTATTCCGGAGGCATACAAGTAGGTGTAAAAAACAAAGCCATTTCGGTAGATCATTTAGAATTTACAGGAGATGATGAAATTGAAATTTTATTGCATTCCAATACCATGCCTACGCTATTGCCTTCTACAGCATTTTTTTTAGGATTGCATTATCCTCCTGCCCGAAAAATGATTGCAGCGGGTTTACCTGTTGCTCTTGCTACGGATTACAATCCGGGTTCATCGCCATCGGGCAACATGCCTTTTATTTTATCATTAGCCTGTGTGAAACTAAAAATGTTACCGGAAGAAGCAATAAATGCAGCCACTATTAATGCAGCTTATGCTATGGAAGTAAATAATGAATTAGGAAGCATTGCCATTGGAAAAAAAGCTAATGTTTTTATTACAAACCCTATTTCATCTTATGCATTTATTCCCTATTCTTTTGGAAGTAGATTGGTAGAAACCGTTATTATTAATGGCATTGTTCAATGAGTACAAAATCAAATATTCAATTTCAGTTTGTTTCTCTTTGCATTGGCTTGTTGTTAATGGCGATAAAATTTACTGCTTATATTTTCACCCATTCAAATGCAATTTTAACGGATGCGCTTGAAAGCATTGTAAATATTGTAGCAGGAGCATTTGCTTTGTATAGCCTTATTCTTGCAAACCAACCCAAAGATGAAAATCACCCCTACGGACATGGTAAAATTGAATTTATTTCTGCCAGTATTGAAGGCATACTAATTACTATTGCAGGAATTTTAATTATCATAAAATCAACTTACAATTTTTTTTATCCCGAACAAGTTAGTCAACTAGATATTGGTATTGTGCTTACCACATTTTGCGGAATGGTAAATTATGGGCTAGGTTATTTTACAGAAAAAAAAGGAGAACAACATTCTTCATTAACCATGATTGCAAGTGGTAAACATCTTAAATCTGATGCCTATTCCACTGTTGGATTAATTATTGGCCTGGCAATAATTTATTTTTCGAAAATAGTATGGCTCGATAGTGTTTTAGCTATTTTATTTGGTTTACTCATTTGCAAAACCGGTTATGATGTATTGCGAAAATCTATTGCCGGCATTATGGACGAAACAGATTATGAACTATTAGAAAATATTATTAAATTTTTTAATGAGAACAGAAAAAATGTTTGGATAGATGTTCACAATATGCGCATCATAAAATTTGGTCACGTTATTCATATCGATTGTCATGTTACCATGCCTTGGTATTACACTACGCTACAAGCACACGAAGAAGTAAAAGCAATAGAAGATTTAGTAAATACTAAAGTTGAAAGTCCCGTAGAGCTTTTTATTCATACCGACCCCTGCATTGAAATATCTTGTTCACATTGCCAAATTACAGATTGCAAAGTAAGGCAACATGCTTTTGAAACTAAAATTGATTGGAATTTGAAAAATGTAATGGCTAATAAAAAGCATTCTTTATAATAGTGTTCCGGCTAAAATAATAGAGGCAATTGTAAAATAAATAATCAAGCCTGTTACATCAATAAGTGTTGCAACAAAAGGGGCTGAGGATACTGCAGGATCAAGACCTGCTCGCTTCAATAAAATTGGAAGAACAGAGCCTGCTAAATTTCCCCAAAGTACAACCCCTATAAGAGAGAGGCCAACGGTTAATCCAATACTTAACCAATGTGGGCCGTAAATAGTAGTAAATTGCGACCACAATGCAACTCTTAAAAAACCAACCAATCCTAATATTAAGCCTAATGAAAGTCCAATAAAAAATTCTTTTTTAACAATATTCCACCATTCACGAATATTTACCTCACCAAGAGCAAGTGCGCGTATAATAAGTGACGATGCTTGAGAGCCTGTATTACCACCACTCGAAATAATTAAGGGAATAAATAATGCCAACACAACTGCTTTTGCAATTTGACCTTCAAAAAAACTCATAGCCGTGGCAGTTAAACTTTCTCCAACAAAAAGGATGACCAACCATCCCGCACGTTTTTTTATCAACTGAAAAAATGGAATAGTCATGTAAGGCTCATCGAGCGCTTCCATACCCGCCATTTTTTGAACATCTTCGGTTTCTTCTTTTCTTAAAATATCAACGGCATCATCAATAGTAATTCTACCCACCAATCGCCCAATCTCATCTACAACCGGTATGGCAACCAAATTGTACTTATCCATAATGTTGGCAACATCTTCTACTTTTTCTTTAATGGTTACTGATATTACTTCGTCATTATAAATATTTTCAATTTTTTCTTTTTCAGAAACCAATAATAATTTTTTTAATGAAAGTATTCCGAGCAGTTTTTCATTATCATCAACAACATAAATAGTGTAAATAGATTTTACATCTTGTGCTTGCCTTCTCATTTCGGCCACGCAGCGCATTACTGTCCAATTGGCATTGGCCATAATGAGTTCCTTACCCATAATACTACCGGCAGTATCTTCAGGGTATTTTAAAAGATCAACAATGTCACTGGCTTGTTCATGATCATCAACGTGAGAAAGTACTTCAGTTTGTTTGGCATCTGTTAATTCCGAAATTACATCAGTAGCATCATCTGTATCTAAATTCTCAACGTGTTTGGCAATTTCTTCTGATGATAATGTGGAGAATAATTTTTTTCTTAAATCTCTATCCAGTTCAATTACTACTTCAGAAGCTTCTTTTTCATTAAGCAAAGAATAAATAAACCAAGCTTCTTTAGAAACTAGTTCGGCCATTATCTCTGCAATATCTGCAGGATGTAAATCTTCAATTAATTTTTTTACTTGTTCTTGATTATTATTGCGAATGCCTTCTCTTAATGAATTGAGAAATTCTGTACTTAGTTCAAACTGCATAATGAAGCCCTCTATTTTATCACCTCTCCCTACCCCTCTCCCAAGGAGAGGGAGGCTTGGAATTATTTTGGCAAAGTTAATGAAATACTCTTGTAAGATTTCTTGTGTCGATGATCAATTTAGCAATTAGCAAATAACCTCATTATTAAAATTAGCATTTGATTTGATAGAAGTTTTTCTCCCCTTTGGGGAGATTAAGAGGGGCCTTTGGCGCCTTGAGCAATCCAAGCGGCAATAGTATTTCTTTCTTCTTGCGTCATGCCTGTTTTATTGGCTTGAGGCATGGTTTGCGTATCAATAGCACGGGCTTTTATTTTATCAACCATATTTAAAATAGTTTCAGGATTATCAAACATTACCCCATTGGGAGCAGATGTCCATTCATTGTCAGTTGGGTGAGAAGAATGACAAGGCATGCAACGTTGTTGCATGATTGATTGTACCTGGGCAAAAGAAACCGGTTGAGATAAATCAATATTATTTTTTTTGGGGCCTGTAACAAAAAATAAAATGATTGCAATTATAATAGCAGCATAAATCATCCACACCGGATGTTGACCACGTTCAGATAAATTCCAATAGTGTTTTACAAATATACTTGCCAAAGAAAGTATGATTAAAATAGCCCAATTAAATTGATTACCAAAAGTGCTTGGGAAATGATTACTAATCATAATAAAAAGCACGGGCAAAGTAAAATAGTTATTGTGTAATGATCGTAGTCCGGCTTTTTTACCTAACAAAGTATCTGGTATTTTGCCTTCATAAGCAGCCTTTACCATTTTCTTTTGGCCTGGAATTATTACAAAAAAAACATTGGCTACCATTATGGTTCCTAACATGGCTCCAACGTGAATATATGCTGCTCTACTATTAAATACATGGCATAAACCATAAGAAACTATTGTTATAAAAACGAAAAGTATGCTTGTAAATAATTTTTGGTTTTCTATTATTGTAGATTTACAAAGTTGGTCATAAAAAATCCATCCTAATATTAAAGTTCCTATTCCAATTATTACTCCAGTTGATGGTTGAATGTCCATTACACTTTTATCAATTAAAAAAGCTTTGGCATTCATATAATATACAATACAGAGCAATAAAAATCCGGTGAGCCAAGTAAAGTATGCTTCAAATTTAAACCAGTGTAATTTTTGGGGTAATTCTTTAGGAGATATTTTGTATTTTTCAAGATAATAAAATCCTCCACCATGTATTGCCCAAAGGTTGCCGGCTAGTTCATCACGCAAATTCTCTGTTCTGTTTAAACTGTTTTCAAGAAAAATAAAATAAAAAGAAGCTCCAATCCATGCAATACCTAAAATCATGTGTGCCCATCGAACAATTAGGTTGAGCCATTCCATAGCATGAGATTCCCATCCTGCTATCTTTACATAGAAATACATAAAGTGAAAGAAGATGATGGCTATAGAAGCATATAAACAAGCAATGGATGCAAATTTAAGTTGTGGAATTATTTCTGTTTTCCAATCTTCATTTTCATTGCACAAAGGAACAGTGAGAAGGTTGTTATACGATTTTCTTAATACAAATGAAACAATCAATAAGCTTGCTATTGTAGTTACAATACACATTAGATTAGGTCCTGAAAAAGCCTGATTAATGGCAAAAGAAAAATTGGACTGAGAATCAAGTAAAAACATAAAGGAATAAAAAATGAAATTTACTTGCTAACAAATTGCTTTGTAAGAGTACTAATACCCATTGATTCTTTTACTGCTTTTGCAATACCTTGAGGATGATAACCACATTCAGTATGTAATTCCATTGGAGTTCCGTGCTCTATAAAATGATCGGGTATACCCAAGCGTTTTACGCTTATGCCGGTATAATTATTGTCGGCAATAAATTCTAATACTGCGCTGCCCATACCACCTTGTATGCAACCGTCTTCAACAGTAACAATTTTTTTATACTTTTTACAAACTTCGTGAAGTAGTTCCTGATCTAGAGGTTTAATAAAACGCAAATCATAATGAGCAGGAGAAATATCTTGTTCAGCAAGTTCTTTAAAAGCTTCTGTAACATAATTTCCAACATGGCCTATTGATAAAACAGCCAAACCTTCTCCATCTTTTATTTTTCTTCCTTTTCCAATTTCTATTGCTTTAAATGGAGTTCTCCATTCCGGCATAACACCTTCTCCTCTCGGATAACGAATAACAAACGGACCCATATCATCTTGCTGAGCCGTATACATAAGGTTGCGTAATTCCTCTTCATTCATGGGTGCAGATACAACCAAATTGGGGATGCAACGCATATAGGCAATATCAAAAGCTCCATGATGGGTAGGGCCGTCAGCACCAACTAATCCTGCTCTATCTAAACACAATACAACATTTAATTTTTGTATGGCTACATCATGTATTACCTGATCGTAGGCCCGTTGCATAAATGTTGAATAAATATTACAATAAGGAATCATTCCTTGTGTTGCTAATCCAGCCGAAAAAGTTACGGCATGTTGTTCAGCAATACCTACATCAAATGCTCTGTCAGGCATAGCTTTCATCATAATATTTAATGAACAACCAGAAGGCATTGCGGGTGTAACCCCCATTATTTTTTGATTTTTTTCAGCTAATTCCACTAAAGTATGTCCAAATACATCTTGGTATTTTGGTGGTTTAGGTTTTGAAGAAGTTATTTTAACAACCTCGCCTGTTGCTTTATCAAATAATGGAGGCGAATGCCAAAAAGTTTGATCCAATTCAGCCAGTTTAAATCCTTTTCCTTTAACAGTAAGGCAGTGTAATAACTTAGGGCCGGGAATTTTTTTAAGATCTTGTAATACTTTTACCATACGTATCACATCATGTCCGTCAACAGGACCAAAATATCTAAATTTTAATGATTCAAATAAATTACTTTGTTTTAATAAAGTGGCTTTTACCCCATTTTCTATTTTAGATGCAATGGCTTGTGCATTAGGGCCAAACTTACTTACTTTCCCTAACAAATTCCAAACTTCATCCTTTACTTTATTGTAAGTTTCTGAAGTAGTAATATCAGTTAAGTATTCTTTTAGCGCTCCAACATTAGGGTCAATCGACATGCAATTGTCATTTAGCACAACCAATAAATTAGAGTTTTCAACTCCTGCATGATTGAGTGCTTCAAATGCCATTCCGCCTGTCATGGCGCCATCACCAATAACAGCAATATGTTGTCGTTTTTTATCTTTTTTATAACGAGAAGCCACCGCCATACCAAGAGCTGCAGAAACTGAAGTAGAAGAATGTCCTACGCCAAAGGTATCGTAAGTACTTTCACTCCTTTTAGGAAAACCGGAAACTCCTTTATACAAACGATTGGTATGAAATTCATCTCTACGACCGGTAAGTATTTTATGTCCGTATGCTTGGTGTCCTACATCCCATACTAATTGATCAACAGGAGTATTGAAAACATAATGCATGGCTACAGTCATTTCAACAACACCTAAACTGGCTCCAAAATGCTGACCGGCTCTTATGGATACTAAGTCAATAATATATTGACGTAATTCTTGACAAACTTTGGGTAATTCTTCAACTTTTAATTTTCTTAAATCAGAGGGATAATCAATTTGTTTCAACAAATTACCTGGTTCTACCATCGACATGGGCAAATTTCGTTATTAGTTGTTTGATATTGGTTTGTTAGTATAAAAAGCTAAAAAATATGAACACTTTTTATATAACAGGAATCTTGCTGCAAAGATAATGGATTTAACGATAGTATAATACTACATTTGTGGGTAAATATCAAAATAGCATTGTATGCATTATGATTATATAATTGTAGGTCAGGGTATAGCAGGCACAATGCTATCGAATGCCTTGTTAAAACACCATAAAAAAATATTGGTTGTTGATCAGTCATTTTCATCTACTTCATTGGCAATTGGTGGAGGTATGTATTCCCCCATTATTTTTAAACGTTTTACCAAGGCATGGATGGTAGATAAATTACTTCCTCAATTGATACGTGATTATACGGAACTAGAACAGCTGTTAAATATTCATTTTTTGGATAAAAAAGATATACTTAGAATTTTTGCTTCGGAACAAGAAAAAAAATTGTGGCAAAACAAATGTATAGAGGAAGCTTATTGGAATTATTTATACGATGAAATAGTAGAAGATTATAGCCCTCTAATTCATGCCCCTTATGGTTATGGTCGTGTAAAAAACGCAGGAAGTGTAAATCTGCATCTATTGCTAAATGCATTTAGGAATTATTTGAAATTGAAAAAATTATTGCGAGAAGAAAGGTTGAATTATGAGGAAATTATTTTTGAAGATGGTGAAGTAAAATGGAAAGGGGTTTCAGCAAAAAAAATAATTTTTTGCGAAGGATATTATGCCTTGAATAATAATCCTTTTTTTAATGATTTGCCTTTTGTGTTGGCTAAAGGAGAATTATTAAAAGCCCATCCCCTGCCACACACGAACTGGCTCAAAAGTCCACTGGACTTTTGCCCTCCAAAGGGAAGGGAGCAAAGACAACACGAAATAAAACTTCCGGAAGATTATATAATAAGTTCTGGTGTAAATATTTCTCCCATAGGAAATGATGAATTTATTATTGGTTCAACTTATAGTTGGGATGATTTAAGTTTTACCCCAACTGAAAAAGGAAAAGAAGAATTGCTATCAAAATTGAAAAAAGTTTTAAATGTAGATATTGAAGTTACAAGTCAATTTTCCGGTATACGCCCAACAGTAAAAGATAGGCGGCCATTAATGGGCTTGCATCCTCAAAATGCTAGTATTGGCATTTTTAATGGCATGGGAACAAAAGGTGTAATGCTTGCACCTTATTTTGCTGAACATTTTACAAACCATCTTTTAAATAATGCTGATTTATTGCCCGAAGTGTATGCCTTTAGGCATGTAAAAGAAAATAATAAGAAGTAAATTTGTATACCCTCTTACCATGATTGCAATTTCAATAACCCCTTAAAAATAATGAGGTTAAAATTACTATTTCTGTTTAGTGTCGTTTCTACTATTTCGTATTCTCAAAATAAAGAGATTGATAGCCCTTTTAAAGTTTTAGCGGAATCTAAAATAGATACGAACAGAGTAAATACCTTATTGCAAATATGCCATGACTATTTTAATATAAATATTGATAGTGTGGATAAGTATGCTTCTGAGGCACTTGCTATATCGAAAAAACTGAACTATTCACGAGGAGTGGCAAATTCTATTTATTATATAGCAACGCACTATGCTTTAAATGGAAATTATGATAAAGCAATAGAATTATACAAAAAGGGGCTACTAAATCTATCAACACCTGCTGATGCAAAAATTATTTCAAAAATTACAGGAGGAATGGCTTCGACCTATAATAATTATGGCCAACTTGATAGTGCATTCTTGTATTTTAATAAAACTATTAAACAAAGAGAATTGCTTAACGATACACTTGGACTTATAATTGCAAATACTAATGTTGGGATAGTATATGATACCAAAGGAGACTACCGTAATGCGATGATGTTTTTTCTTCGTTCCCTTTCATTAGCTGAATCTATAAAAGACTCTAACCATATTGCTAGTAATTATCATGCAATAGCTAGAACGTATATTTCACTCGATATGCCTCAATTGGCTTTAAAAAATGATCTTAAATCTATTGAGATATATGAACGCTTGGGAAATGACATTGAGGAAGCAGCCAGTTATATAGCACTTGCAGATATCTATACCGGAGGAATTATAAATTTAGAACAGGCAGAAAAAGCAGGATTAAGGGCTTTAGAGTTATACCAAAAAACTGGGGTTAAAAGTTATATTGCTTTAACTTATTCTACTCTTGCAAGAGTTTATAATAAACGAGGGGATCTTTCAAAAGCAGAAAAATATGAAACAAAAGCTTATTTATTAAATAAAGAAATTGGAGATAAAGAAGAAGAAACTTGTTCTTTAACTAATCTAGGTGATATATATATTCAGTTAAATAAAATTCCTTTAGCAATTAATAAATTGTTAGAGTCTATTGCAATTGCTAAATCAATAAATACTCCTAGTCGTTTACAAGTTGCTTTTCATTCTATTGCTAAAGCATATTCTCTTAATGGAGATTATGAAAATGCATACAAATATTGTGTTTTGTCAGATCAACTCAATGATAGTCTTTTAAATGAAAAAAGTAAAAATACTATTGCGGAACTTGATGCAAAATACCAAACAGAAAAAAAAGACAAAGAATTGGCATTACAAAAAGCTGATTTAAATGAGAAAAATGCTAAAATAGAAAGGCAAAATAGTATTGTATATTTTTCTTTATTGGGAGTAGTATTATTGATAATAATTGTTTTATTAGTTGTAACAATTAATAGAAGAGAAAAACTAAAGAAAAAATTAGAGTTTAAAAATAAATTAATGGATGTTGAACAACAAGCTTTGCGTTCTCAAATGAATCCACACTTTATTTTTAATGTGTTAAATTCTATTCAGGATTTTATGGTCATGCATGATGCTGATCAAGCAAGCTTATTGCTTGCTAAATTTGGCAAACTCATGCGATTGATTCTTGAGCATTCAAGAGTAAAATTTATTCCGCTAGAAAACGAAATTAAAATGTTACAATATTATTTGGAGTTGCAACAAATAAGCTATAGCAATAAGTTTACTTTTCAAATAGAAATTGATGCAACAATTGATGTTGAAAATACCGGTATTCCTTCAATGCTTATTCAACCCTTTGTTGAAAATGCTATTGTACATGGTATTGCCAATAAAGAAAATAGTGGAAACATTATTCTTAGAGTTAAACAGGCTGGAGAGTATTTGCAAATAGAAATAGAAGATGATGGTATTGGTCGTGAAAAAACATTACTACAAAAGAAACAATTAGACAGTATTCATAAATCTGTTGGCTTGCTTATCACTCGTCAACGAATAGATATCTACAACCAAGAAAATAACCAACAAATTAAAATTGACATTCTTGATTTAAAAGATAAGAGTGGAAATGCCAAAGGAACAAAAGGGGTTTTGCAGTTGCCATTACAACATTTATACAATTAATGATTAGAGCTGTTATTATAGAGGATCAAGCCGAATCAAGAAAAAAGCTAAGAATTCTATTGGAAAAGAATTGCCCCCAAGTAATTATTGAGGCAGAAGCAGAAAGTGTAGAACAGGGAATTAAAATTATTCATGAGTTTAAACCTGAACTCATTTTTCTCGATGTACATTTAAAAGATGCAACCGGTTTTGATTTGCTGAATAAAATTGGACAAATAAATTTTAAAATCATTTTTACAACCGCCTATGATAATTATGCCATTAAGGCATTTAAATTTAGTGCTATTGATTACATTTTAAAACCTATTGATCCAACGGAATTAAAGGAAGCTGTTACAAGATGTGAACAAATTAATATAAACATTACCAATCAACAAGACATTGTAAAAACATTGTCAGAAAATGTAATTACTGATTACCTGCCACAAAAAAAGATTGTACTTTCTTCGAGTGGAAAAATTCATATTTTAAAAGTAGCAGATATAATAAGATGTGAAGCCATGAATACCTATACTTTATTTTACTTAAAAAATGGCGAGCAACTGTTGATAACAAAAATTCTCAAAGAATATGAAGATCTGCTTTCAGAGTATAATTTTTTACGTATCCATAAATCACATCTTGTAAATATGCAATATGTGAATGGATTTGAAAAATTAAGTGGTAGTTATGTTATACTATCTAATGGTTCAAAAATTCCTGTGGCAGTTAGAAAAAAAGATGAGGTTTTACAGTGGCTACATAAGTTCTAACTTGTTTTTTCTTATTCTAATTTATTATTTCTTTCCGTTTACTATAAAAATCCTAACGTTCACTAGTTCGAGATTGCAGCTTTCCTTATCGTAAGATACTTTTGGCATGTAAGTAAAAAGAATGTTAAATTTTAAAATCTAGATAGAAATGAGAACAAAGCTAAAGTGGACTAGGCGCATTTTTTTAATTATACCGTTTACGATTCTCTCAATAACCATAAGTTTAGCTCAAGCAGGAATCTTAGATAGCACATTTGGCCTAAAGGGAAAAGTAACTACCTCAATAGGAAAAGCTGACTATCCTTATGAGATTTTACTCTCTACAGATGGAAAAATTTTAGTTACCGGACAGTCTTATTATAATAGTAGTCAAAAAGGAATTGCATTGGTACGATATAATTCTAATGGTGACTTAGATCAAACTTTTGGTTCAAGTGGAATTGTAACAACAAATGTTGGAATTAATAGTGATGGTAGAGGAATTGCAATCCAAGCGAATGGAAAAATTTTGATTGGAGCTAATTTGAATGATAGCTTAGGAGGGAACTTTGCACTATTACGTTATAATGATGATGGCAGTTTAGACAATTCTTTTGGGAATAACGGCATTATTACCAAAGCAATAGGAAGTGGAGGGCATAATTTTTGTTCTTCAATTGCCTTACAAAATGACCAAAAAATTTTAACGCTTGGTTATTCGCATAATGGCTCTGATAAAGATTTTACCTTGTTGCGTTATGATACATCCGGAAATGCCGATAATACTTTTGGTTTAAATGGCATTGTTATTACAGATTTTGGCAATAATAACGACTGGGGCAATTTTATGACCATTCAGCCTGATGGAAAAATTATTGTAGTTGGCATTTCAAATAATGGCAGTGACGATGATATGGCCATGGCTCGCTATAATGCCGATGGTAGTTTAGATACAATGTTTGGCTCTGCAGGTAAATTAATTACTAGCATTAATAATTATAATGAGCAAGCTTATGGAGTTGCGCTTCAGCCAGACGGGAAGATATTAGTAACAGGAGGAGTATTTAATGGATCAAAATATGATTTTAGTTTATTACGATATAATAGCAATGGCAGCCTCGATAATACATTTGGAATAGGAGGAATTGTAACTACAGAAATAGGAACAATACATGATTATTGTTTTTCAGTGGCAGTTCAATCAAACGGAAAAATACTAGTAGGTGGTTATTCAAATAATGGTAGCGATAATGATTTTGCCTTAATACGTTATGATTCTATTGGCAATCTGGATAACAGCTTTGGCTCAAATGGTATTATCACTACTGACATTGGAAATGGGAATGATGAATTTAATACGTCTGTAATTATTCAACCAGATGGTAAAATTTTAATGGCAGGGAGTTCTTTTAATGGAACAAAATGGGACTTTGCCTTGCTCAGATATACCGGAGATGCTATTGTTTCAAGTATTCCAGATCTTGAATTTTACTCTATACTTAACGTATATCCTAATCCCTTTAGTGATATACTAAATCTGAATTGCAGTTCATTCACGAATTCAATAAATACAATTACTATTGTAGATATGTTAGGACGACAAATACTACAAAAAGAAATTTTAAGTAATCTAACAGAACTCTCACTTTTCAATATCCCTAAAGGAATTTATACGTTAAAGATAGAGGGTAAAGAAAAGCGAAAAGCAACAAGAGTTATAGTAAAAAATTAATCGCAACATAATAATCGACAACAATATGAAAACACAATTTATTTCAAGATTTACAATTTTAGTAATTTTAAGCATATTGCTATTTACAAACATAAACATACTGTTAGCACAAACTAAAGATGAAAAAAGAAGAATGAAAATTATTCAAAAATCTTCCGACAAAAAGAGTGCGGAAATATTTATGGATACAGTATACTATTGTGGTAAACCGGCTTATTTGCTAAAATCAATTCCTCATAAAGTAAATATAGATTCTCTTGCAAGCCTTTGCACATCATCTAATGGAACATATCTAGAGGATAAATACCACTATTTATACTTACAACAACCTAAAAAAAAGGATAAATTATTTTCTCTTTCCAATCAAAAATTATTTGATTTAGAATTAGCAAATGTAAGAACCAGTTCAACCGCATTGCAATTGTTGCAAGGCCATCGATTTCTATTTTGGTTGAAATTTGAAGGCACAAATAGTCAAGTACGATATTTTTCTAAAGGAAGTTATGCAGATTTAATACAAGAAATGATAGAAAATGGAATGCTTAAAGATGGAGGTTTAAATAATAGTTCTCTTGATAAATTTGTAGAGCAAAACAAAGCAAGTAAAATCTATTATCAATTAGAAAATCAATGCCCCTTAAATTCCAATATTGTTGTAAAGAATAATAATGGAGATATTATTGAAAATTATTCCCTTGCTGCAAATACGAGTTCTTTAACATCAAGTGTTGAATGGCATGAAGCAGCAATAGGCGATAGAATATGTGTAGTTGACGATAAAGGAAATCCCATTTTAGACAATAATGGCAATCCTATTCATTGGATAACAATTAATGCCGACAATTTAAAAATAATAGTGAATTCGTATTGTGCCGGAATATATGCACAATAGAAATCCACAAAGGTAAATTTCTTATTATTCAGTAATATTCTAAATATTAGTTATTTACCCCCCCATTGTTTTTCTATTATTCCCAACCCCTATACTGCTGATTTATTACCAGAAGTGTATGCCTTTAGGTATGTAAATAAGAATAATAAGGCTTAAATTTGCACACCCTTAGTTTAACTCGATTCTAATTTCTAATACTTCTGCTTTGCAATGAGGTTAAAATTATTATTTCTGTTTAGTATTGTTTCGATAATATCCTATAGTCAAAATAGATCAAAAACAGATAGTTTATATAAAGTGTTGTCTTTCTCAAAAGAGGATACAAATAAAGTAAACACACTTATAAAAATTTGTAATAATTACTATTCAACCAATTTAGATAGTTTAGAAAAATTTGCTAGTCAAGCAGAAAAACTATCAAGGAAAATTGAGTTTAATAAGGGTATAGCTTCATCCTTATACTATCTTTCATTTTATAATGAACAAAAAGGGAATCCTAATAAAGCAATAGATATTAGTAAAATGGCTTTATCATATTTGTCATCAAATAACAATTCAAAAATTGCAGGTAAATTATATGGAAATATTGCAGGTGAATATTTAAATATGGGTAATGTAGATAGTGGGATGTTTTATATGACCAAATCTGTTCAAGTCCAAGAATTTAATCATGATTCTCTTGGGCTTATATATTCATATATAGGTATGGGAAGAGTGTATGATGATCAAGGTAAATATATGAAAGCGGTATCTTATTATTCTCTTGCTCTAAAAATTGCAGAATTAAGAAAAGACTCTTCAGAGATTGCATATAGTTATTGGGCAATATCTAGGCCATATTGTGAACTTGGCTTTTATAATTTGGCATTAAAATATGATTTGAAGTCAATTGCAATAAATGAACGTTTAGGAGGTAATTTTGATGCTGCATTAGGTTATGAAACACTTTCGATTATTTATTTAAATGGCTTTAAGGATTTAAACAAAGCAGAACAGGCAATGTTAAAGGAATTGTCTCTTTGTAAATTAGCGGGCGTTGAACAACGAAATGCTATTATTTATTCTTCCCTTGCTAATATTTATTTACAAAAGAACGAAAATGATCAAGCTGAAAAATATGAAAAAATGGCAATTCAGTTTAATGAAAAAATAGGTGATAAGAATGAGCAAATTAATTCTCTTCTCAATTTAGGGAGTATATATATAAACCAAAATAGAATTGTTTTAGCCATTGAAAATTTGAAAAAATGTATTGCTTTAGCACAGACTATAGGTAGGGTAGATTATATACTAGTTGCTGATTCATTACTTTCAAAGGCTTTTTATTTAAGTACTGATTATAAAGAGGCTTATGATTACCGTATACTGGAAGATCATCTTAAGGATAGTTTATTCACGGAAAAGAATAAGAAAGGAATGATTGAAGTACAAGCAAAATACGAAACCGAAAAAAAAGACAAAGAGTTAGCCTTACAAAAGGCTAATTTAAATGAACAAAATGCACAACTAGAAAAACAGGGCATTATTATTTATTCTGCATTTTCCGGTGTTGGCTTATTGGTGGTTATCATCACTTTAATTGTGATGATCAATAGACGAAATAAATTAAAATTAAAATCAGATGAAGAAAGAAAAAAAATAGAATTTAAAAATAAATTAATGGACTTAGAGCAAAAAGCGCTTCGTTCACAAATGAACCCTCATTTTATTTTTAACGCTCTAAATTCTATTCAGGGATATATTGCTACCAATGATTCTGAAGAGGCAACTGCATTACTTGCAAAATTTGCCAAATTGATGCGTTTGATATTGGATAATTCTCGTGAAAAAATTATCCCTCTCGAAAATGAAATAAAAATGTTGCAATACTATTTAGAATTGCAACAATTAAGTTATACCAATAAATTTAATTTTAAGATAGAGTTAGATGCTGAAATTGATGTTGAAAATATTGGCATTCCTCCTATGCTTATCCAACCTTTTGTTGAAAATGCTATTGTGCATGGCATAGCTAATAAAGTTGAAGGCGGTAATATTATTCTTAGAATAAAATTGTTAGGAGAATATTTACAAATAGAAATAGAAGATGATGGGGTTGGAAGAGAAAGAGCGCTGATACAGAAAAAGCAGTTAGATACCATTCATAAGTCGGTTGGTTTGCTAATAACAAAAGAACGCATAGACATATTTAATGAAGAACATCAGCAACAAATAAAAGTTGATGTATTGGATTTAAAAGATGAAAAAGGCAATTCAACCGGAACAAAAGGAATATTGCAATTTCCAATGCAGCATTTATATAACTAAAAAATGATACCAAATAAAAAACATTTTGTGAGTATTTTTATTCGTCTTGTCTTTTTACTCTTTTCTCTTGTTGCTTATTCTCAATCCAATCATAAAATTGATAGTCTGAAAAAGGTAATAGCTTTTTCTCCGAATGATACTAATAAAGTAAAAAACTATATCTATTTGGGTAACAAATATCAAAATACTCAATTAGATTCGTTTTTTGACGTGAGTACAAAGGCATACCAATTGGCTGATTCTTTACATTTTTCATGGGGAATATTAAGATCAAAATATAATATTGGTATTTATTATGTGCAAAAAGAATCCATTGATTCGGCAAAAAAAATATTTTCCGAGTGTATAAGAATTGCGGAAGAAAATAATGATATCATGTATGTTGCTAGATTGCATACTGCTTTAGGTAATGCACACTTTTATGTTAGCAATGTTGATTCTGCCGAAGCCGAATATTGGTTAGCATTATATTATCAAAAACAAATTAAAGATAGTGTAGGGTATATAAATACATATACTCAATTGGGTAATGTATACAGTTATTACTCCGATTATAATAAATCGTATGTTTATTATTTAAAAGCATTAAAAATAGCAGAGCAAATTAATAATTTATCTAAGATTGCTCTTGCTAATAAATTTATTGCTGATCTTTTATCGGGTAAGGGAGAAGTTGATTTAGCAATGGTATATCAATTAAAGGCATTAAAGGTATTTGAGCAATTGGGCGACAAAGCCAATGAGGGCAATTGCTATGAAATATTATCTAAAACCAGTAATCTAAAACATAATTATAAAGAAGCAGAACAATATGCATTAAAAGCACTGTCTATCTATCAGGCTATTAATTTTGATATGCGAAGTATGGTTTGTTTATCAGACTTAGCCAATATTTATACAAATATTGGAGACTATGAAAATGCAATTGAATACGAAAATAAAGCACTTCAAATAAACCAAAAACTAAAAATGGATTTGTATAAAGGACTTTCTTTTCAAAATTTGGGGAATATATATTTTAAAATGGGAGATAAACCAAGTTCAACATTAATGTTGTTGAAAAGCATAGAAATATTTAAACAAATAAATAGTACATATGATTTAGGCGACTCGTATTCGATTTTAGCAAGTGTATATTCAAAAAGCAATAATTATAAAGAGGCTTACCGATACCAATTAATGTATGACTCTATAAATGGAGAAATTAACAAGCAAGAAAAAGAAAAAGTTTTTGCAGATATGAATGTAAAATATGAAACTGAAAAAAAAGAAAAAGAATTAAAAGACCGAGATTGGAGCCTCAAAGAAAAAAATGAGCAATTAAAAACAAAAAATATATTTATCTACACTGCGTTTTCGGGAGTACTATTGCTAATCATTATCATCTCATTGTTAATTATTATCTCAAAGCGAAATCAGCTGAGATTAAGGGTGGAAACTGAAAAAAACAAACTTGAATTGCAAAACAAATTAATGGAGCTAGAGCAAAAAGCATTACGTTCGCAAATGAATCCTCATTTTATTTTTAATGCTTTAAATTCCATTCAAAGTTTTATTTCTTCCAATAATACTGAAGAGGCTACAAGATTATTGGCAAAATTTGCCAAGCTCATGCGTTTGATCCTGGATAATTCAAGAACAAAAATAATTTCTCTTGAAAATGAAGTGAACATGCTCAAATATTATTTAGAATTGCAACAATTGAGTTACGGCAATAAATTCAATTTTAAAATTGAAATAGACCCCTTAATAGATATTGAAAACATTGGTATTCCCCCTATGCTTATTCAACCGTTTATCGAAAATGCAATTGTACATGGTATTGCCAATAAATCATCAAAAGGAAATATTATACTACGAATAAAATCGTTAGGGGAATATATACAAATTGAAATAGAAGATGACGGTATTGGTAGAGAAAAAGCATTGTTGCAAAAACAGCAATTAAACAGTATTCATAAATCAGTTGGTTTATTAATTACAGAAGAACGTATTCATATTTTTAATGAAGAAAACAAACAACAAATAAAAGTAGATGTGTTGGATTTAAAGGATAATGATGGAAATGCCTTAGGAACAAAAGGAGTGTTGAATTTTCCGCTTCAATATTTATATAATTAGTTGTTCATTGTTGGTTATTTTTGTTAGAAAAGGTGCTTCCACGGAATCTTAGTAAATTATTTTTATTTTGAAAATGATAAAATGAAAGAGGTTCTTACGAACAACAAACAACGATCAACAAACAACGAAAGAAATGAATGCAATAATTATAGAAGATCAAGCAGATTCAAGAAAAACGCTAAGAAGCCTCTTAGAAAAAAAATGTCCGCAAGTAACTATTCTTGCTGAAGCAGAAAATGTTGAAGATGGTATTTCAATTATTCAACAATACCAACCTGAATTAGTTTTTTTAGATGTGCATTTGCAAAATGCAACCGGCTTTGATTTGTTAAACAGACTTGATGAAATTTATTTTAAAATAATATTTACAACAGCGTATGATAATTATGCCATTAAAGCTTTTCGTTTTAGTGCTATCGATTATATTTTAAAACCTATTGATCCTGCTGAATTAGTTTCAGCCGTAAATAAATGCGAACAAACTGTTTTTAATCAAATAAACCAACAGGCAAGTGTAAGGGCTTTATCAGAAAATGTGAGTACGGATTATCTTTCTTCAAAAAAAATTATCCTATCTACTGCTGATAAAATTCATGTACTAAAGGTTACGGATATTGTTAGATGTGAAGCAGCTGATACCTATACCCTATTTCATTTACAAAATGGAGAACAAATTGTAGTAACCAAAACATTAAAAGAATATGAAGAACTACTATCGGAGTTTAATTTTCTTCGCATACATAAATCACATCTTGTAAACATGCAATATGTAAGTAGTTTTGAAAAATCGGATGGAACTTCTCTTAATCTTTCAAATGGATCAAAAGTGCCTGTTGCAACTCGAAAAAAAGATGGATTAATGCAATGGTTGCAAAAAATTTAATCCTCATCAAGTTCATTCATCAATCTTATTTTTTATAATAAAAAACCCTCTCAGCTTTTTTAACTGAGAGGGTTTTAAAAATAAAACCTTTATTACATTTCTCTACTTAATTACATCAAATGTTTGATAGTACCTACCACTATTATTTGAATTAATATAAATAGAATACATACCGTCAGCAACATTTCCTAAATCAAGTTTAACAACTCCGCCATTTGAATTACGCTCTTGGTAAACCACTTGGCTTAAGCTATTGTAAATCTTAATATCAAATACATCTCCATAAGCAGACGGTAATGAGAATGCAATATCTCCACTAGTTGGATTTGGATAAACTTTAATCGATTTAGTTTCTCCAATATTATTTATGATACCCGTAACAACAATTGAATCATTGCCTCCACTAGTAAAAGGAACTGTATCGCCTGTATTTGTAACACCTCCAAAGGTTGTTAACTCTAAAGATAAATCTTCTCCATTGGCATCGGCATCAATAGTAAAGGTTACCCTGGCAATTTCACCTTTATTGGTTTTCATAGTATGATCATTACGAACCGTTGACATATTTACTTTACCAAGTGCAACATCAGTTTGAGAGAACCCTAATAAATCATTTCCTTGAGTACCTAACCAACTATTTGCAAAAGTTGTTGTAACTGTCGACATATCTACAGCTTTTGTATTCATGCCCAACTGCCATCCTATTCCATACATAGTAACATTAGCACTATCACCCGCAACAATTGCAACTTCTACAGTAGCACCAGGATAAATGTTTGTAGTTAATACTTCAAATGTAAGATCATTGCCTGATTTTTGTTTTTTCATTTGATATGGGTGACTGTATGCAAAGTTACTGTCAATTGCAGCAACGTCAGTTAAATCAACAGTACCATCACCATTACAATCTGCATGCATATTATTGGCGCCATTGGTTTGCCAAGTAGCCCACTCAGTACCTGATTGACCTAACCACATGATGCTTACACTATCACGCTTAGGGCCACTATAACCATAGTTCAATCCAATAGATAATAAGTCGTATTGGTTAGCCTCTAAGTCATTATTAGCATCACCAGGCCATACGCAAGAAAACTTGCAAGGATTGGCAACTGCATTTCCTATGCGAATAATATCACAAAAAGAATTTACACATGAATCCGAATAAACTGTTAAGCATACAGCATAATAACCGGTATCAGCATAAGTATGAGAAGGAGTTTTTTGTACTGATGAATAACCATCTCCAAAATCCCAATAGTATGAAGTAATATTCCCTTTTGATAAATTTTTAAAGTGAGCAGTACTTGTTACTTTATCTGCATAATAACTATACTCGGCATAACAGCTATAAGTAACATCACCAACAGCTACAACATCACAGAATGTTTCTTGACAGCCATTATCAGTCCAAACAGTTTCACATGCTTTATAGTATCCGTTGTGATCATATAAATGATCGGGATTTTGTGTTGAGCCGGCAGCAGTACCATCACCATAGTTCCAATACCAAGCATTTACATTACCTACAGATTTATCTGTAAAATAAACCTCATTAGTAGCACTATTAGGATAATAAATATATTCAGCAGCACAGAATGTAGAAGTAGAAGATGTATCAACAATAGTTACAAAATCACAATAAGAAGCTTGGCAAGCACTAACAGAATCGTATACACTTAAGCATACATAATAATTTCCGGCTCCACCATAATTAAACATTGGGTTTTGTTGGTTTGAATTTGAATAATTCACATCTCCAAAATCCCAATAGTAATCAGTAAATATTCCTTGTGATTTATTGGTAAAGTAAACATCATTATTAGCATCTAAATAGAAGCCAAATGCTGCATTACAAGCTACGGTAGCTCCAGGAATATATACATTATCATAAGTATAAGCTTGGCATCCGGTATTGGAATCATAAATTGATAAGTATACATAATGGAACCCATCTGTAGCAAATTGATGCATTGGATTTTGATCATAGCTCCAGGCTCCATCATCGAAATACCAATACCAACTACTAATATTTCCAATGGACTTATCGGCAAAATATACTGTCATACTTGAATCAACAATATATGAATAGGAAGCATTACAAGCAGAAGCTACAGGAATATAAACGTAATCATACTTGTCAGAATAACATCCACTCACACTATCACTTGTAGTTAAATACACCCAATGGTAACCTCCACTTGCAAATGTATGCTTAGGGTTTTTATCATGACTGTCTATTCCATCGTCAAAATACCAGTAACTTTTATTAATAGATGCATTACTTGCCCAAGATAGATTTGTAAATTGAACTTCAGAAGTATTAGGATCAACAAGGTAAGTAAAATCTGTACTGCAATACGTTACATTTGGCAATACTGCATATAAATCGTAAGAAGCACTACAATTATTATCATATACTGATAAATAAATATATGGATAGGTATTTACAGAACCATTATAGCTAAATACAGGATTAGCATCATAACTTATTTCGTAGTTAACTCCATCCCAATAGTACCAGTAGTAATTTAAACCACTACCAATAGATTGATTGGTAACCAAAATTTGATTGTTTGTTTGGTCAACAGAATATGTAAAAGATGCATTTACATTACAGCTACCCGGAACGTACACGTAAGATTCATATTGTGAAACGCAATCACTTACTGAATCTTTAACAGCTAATTTTACATTATAATATCCCCCTTGAGCAAATGGATGAATTGGATTCTGGTCGTGACTATAATATCCATCTCCAAAATCCCAACTCCAATTTGTCATTACCCCATTAGAACTTGAAGAATAATCATAAAAATAACCCGTCATTGTATTACCATCAACATAATATCCATAAGACGCATGGCAAGTATTCATATTAGGTATTGCCGGATAATCCCAATCATAAGCCGAACACCAATTGGCATCATATACATATAGATAAACATAAGGTGAAGAAATTCCATTTGCACTATAATTAAATACAGGATTTTCATCATAGCTATATTCATAATAATTACCATTCCAGAAATACCAATAATAATACAATCCTGTTCCTATTGAACCGCTCTTAAACTGAATTTGATTATTATTTTGATCTACTGAATATGTAAATGAAGCATTTATATTACATGCACCGGGCACATACACATCTGTTTCATATACTGATGCACAATCACTCACACTATCCTTAGCCGTTAACTTAACTTTATAATAGCCGCCTTGTGCATATTGATGGGTTGGGTTTTGATCTGTACTATAACTTCCATCTCCAAAATACCAATTCCAATGGGTCATGCCTCCATTTTGCCCCCATGAGTAATCAGTAAAATAAGCCATAGAGGTATTACCGTCCACGTACGTTCCAAAATTTGCCTGACAATAGCTTTTGCCGGGAAGATTAGCATTTTTGTAATCATAGGAATAACAGCTCCAGTCTTGGCTATAGATACTTAGATATAAGGCTGGAGATGAATAGGCACTCGATAATGTATCATAAGTAAAGGTTGGATTGGCATCATAACTGTATTGATAGTTAGTTCCATCATAGAAATACCAATAATAATAATAGCCACCTATTGAGTTGTCGCTTACTGTTACTTGCCCATTTGATGCAGAATAAGTAAAATCTACTTTTACATTACATGCACCGGGCACATACACATCCGTTTCATAAACGGATACACAATCGCTCACACTATCCTTAGCCGTTAATTTTACTTTATAATAACCGCCTTGAGCATATTGATGAACCGGATTCTGATCTGTACTATAACTTCCATCGCCAAAATGCCAGTTCCAATGGGTCATGCCTCCATTTTGGCCCCACGAGTAATCAGTAAAATAAGCTGTTAATGTAGGACCATCTACATAAGTTCCAAAATTAGCTTGGCAATAGCTTTTGCCGGGAAGATTAGCATTTTTGTAATCATAGGAATAACATGTCCAGTCTTGGCTATAGATACTTAAATATAAAGCTGGAGATGAATAGGCGCTCGATAATGTATCATACGTAAAGGTTGGATTGGCATCGTAACTGTATTGATAGTTGGTTCCATCATAGAAATACCAATAATAATAATAGCCACCTATTGAGTTGTCGCTTACTGTTACTTGCCCATTTGATGCAGAATAAGTAAAATCTACTTTTACATTACATGCACCTGGAACAT
>JAHEXY010000005.1:0-223112 GCA_023251875.1 Bacteroidota bacterium | reverse complement strand
GTTCCATCATAGAAATACCAATAATAATAATAGCCACCTATTGAGTTGTCGCTTACTGTTACTTGCCCATTTGATGCAGAATAAGTAAAATCTACTTTTACATTACATGCACCTGGAACATATACATCCGTTTCATAAACGGATGCACAATCGCTCACGCTATCCTTAGCCGTTAATTTTACTTTATAATAACCGCCTTGTGCATATTGATGAACAGGATTCTGATCTGTACTATAACTTCCATCTCCAAAATACCAGTTCCAATGGGTCATAGCACCATTTTGACCATATGAATAATCGTAGAAATAGGCTGTTAATGTAGGGCCATCTACATAAGTTCCAAAACTTGCCTGACAAAAATTTAATCCAGGTATATTTACATCTTTATAATCCGAAGAATAACAAGACCAACTTTGATCATATACACTTACATATAGATAAGGCGATGAATAAACATTTGCTGTTGAGTCATACGTAAAAGTTGGATTGGCATCATTACTGTATTGATAGTTAATCCCATCATAGAAATACCAATAATAATAATAAGCCCCTATTGAGTTGTCACTTACTACTACTTGACCTGTTGCTTGATCTATTTTATAGCTAAAACCTGCTTTTACATTACACGCACCAGGTATATACACACTACCATCATAAGTAGATGAACAATCATTGGCACTATCTTTTGCTGTTAAAGTAACGGTATGATATCCCCCACCCGCAAATGTATGACTTGGATTCTGATCTGTACTATAGCTTCCATCTCCAAAATCCCAAAACCAATTTGTCATTGAGCCCGAGCCCCATGAATAGTCATAAAAATACACCTTATTGGTATCTGTTTGGTCTAAAGAATAACTAAAATTAGCATGACAGCTGGTAATCGGTAAATTTAAATATTCATAATAATAACTCGAACAGCTATTATTATCCCATACATATAATTCTAAATAAGGAGTAGAAAGAACATTGCTGCTGTAGCCAAATGTTGGATTTTCATCATTATTATATTCATAATTATAACCATTGTAATAGGTCCAACTGTAGCTTAATCCATTTCCTGAAGATTGATTATGAACAGTAAATGTATTATTACTTTGATCAACCGTATAAGAAAAATAAGCATTTACACTACAACCGGCTCCTGGTATATATATATATTCTCCATCACTAGAAGAACAATATGAGTTATAATCATAAGTATAAAAACTCACCCAATACCATCCGCTATTTGCATATTGATGCGTAGGATTCTGATCATTACTATAACCTCCATCGCCAAAATACCATGAGTAATTTGTGTTTGAACTGTTGCCTAAAGAAAGATTAGTAAATGAAACGGACTTATTAGCTGAATCTACATTATAACTAAAATCTGTTAAACAAAAAGAACTGCTACTATTTCCTTGAAAATACACATAATCGCTATAACTTTCTGAACAATTATAATTGGCATCAGAAATTGAGAGGTACACAAGATGATAACCGGGCGTAGTATAGGTATGAGAAGGTATTGAATCGTTTGAGGAAGTATAATCATCATAGAAATACCAATAATAATGTTCTGCTCCTGAAGAATAATTATGAACAGAGAGAACACCATTTGAATCTGCTGAAGCAGTAAAATAAGCAGATAAATTACAAGATGGGGTATTTCCAACATGAATTTCTACATAAGTATAATCAGAACAAGTACCCGAACTATCGTAAACATATAAATAGGCATAATAAGTTCCATCATTTATATACGTATGAGAAGGATTCATATCATAACTTTCATCATTATCTCCAAAATACCAATGATAGGTTGCCACATCTCCTGATGAATAATTGGTAAATGAAATTGTATGCCCTAAAGAATCAGCATAAGAAGAAAAATTGGCAGTTAAATTACATGAAGAGCTACTCGATATTGTTACACTTTTTTGAATTGAATCATGACAACCTCCAGTTGTTTCAATTACAAGCCACACATCATACGTTCCGGTTGCTGAATAAGTATATTCAGAATTACCTGCAGTATTTTGTGTACTTCCATCACCATAATCCCAATGCCATGAAACAATACTATCAGTATAGTCCGCTTCTGAATAATCAGTAAAATGAACCTTATAGCCATTATAACTATCAGTATAATATGAAAAACTTGCATTACACTGAGCCTTGACCTTATCAGGCAAGAGAAACATTGCAGTTAAAGCTAATGTTAAAATTGAGAAATTGAAAATTGATGTTTTAACTCTGTTAAAGCACCAATAATAAGGAGTGTCAATTTGCGTCATACTATTTTTTTTAGGTTTGGAGAGAATAATAGGCAGCATAATTATAAATTTAAAATATTATAATCAAGTCTTTCTACGTTTTTTTTTCAAAAAAGTTTCGATTGTCTGTTGCAACATTTTTCAAAGCCTTGATTTTGCTCAATTTTTTTAAAGGAAAATTTTTAATTAAAATTTTTATATATTGGTTTTATTATAAAATAAATATTTATGAAGAAACTATTTTTCATCTACTCATTACTATTTATAGGTGTTTGTACGTGTATGCAAGCACAAAATGATTTAGGCGTTTCTGCAGGCTGCGGAAAAGGTGGTACCGCCACAACCATTTTAAAAAATTGGGAAGCCATTGGTATTAACCCTTCCAACTTAGGATGGTCGGAAAATAAAACTTTTTCATTGGGTGTTTTTAATTCCATTGGATTAAATATACAATCACAAGCGCTCGATTTAGGTAATTTATACAATAGTATTGCACATCCAAAAAATGATTTATCATCTAGCGACAAGCTTGCTTTGTCCGATTTTTTTACAACAGATAATGGTTTAAATATTCAAACGCATGTTAATTGGTTTGCAGCCTCAACTCAATTAGCAAAAATAGGTGGCATTGCGGTAAATATTAGAGACCGATTTTATGCACATGCACATTTTAATCCCAATTTGGCTGATGTATTATTTAATGGATTTGATGCTCAATCTTACATTGACACTGTCACTCCCAATCTACTTATTTCAAATTTTACCAATGGTACTCAGGTTCGTTTTACACATTACCGTGAATTAAATTTTGCTTATGGCAGAAAAATCATTTCCATTGCAGGAATAGATTTATATGGAGGCATAGGTTATAAAAGAGTTTGGGGGCTTGGTTATTTAGATGTAGATGTTACCGGAGATGTTTTAAAAGGGCAATCGGCACTTTCAACAAGATACAATCTAAATGGAGTGGATTCGAGTTTTAATATTCAGGATGTAGATAAATTATTTAATAATGTAGGAAATGGAAATGCTTTTGATTTTGGCATTAATGCTATGATTAAAAATATGTTCAAGTTTGGCATTGCATTTACCGATTTAGGAAGCATTAAATGGACCGATAATGTTATGACAGCAAAAGATACTTTAATGCCCGTTCTTGACTCTTCTCTTACCGGAATGCAATCTTATGAAATAAGTGATGCCATGCAAATTCTTTTCGGAGACAAGGGCCTTATTCGTTTTAAACCCAGTACTTCTTTTTCTACAGCCATGCCTGCTCGTATGCGCTTAGGTGCCGGAATTAAATTTAGAAAAATACTAGAGCTAGCTGCTGATATCGTTATTCCTTTAAATACGGCTGTTGGAAATCTTCAACATACATATTATGCTTTAGGTGGCGAAGTAAATATTGTTGGAACTTTTAAATTACATACAGGTATCTGTACCAGTAAAGATTTTGGATATGCCATTCCATTAGGAGTAGGATTTGGAACAGGAGGAATTATAGAGTTCTCAATTTCGACAAGTGACGTTCTTACTTGGATAGGTCAAAGTTCACACCCCAATGCAGGATTAATTTTAGGAGTGTTTCGATTTAATTTGTTGTAGAGGCCTCTCCTACTCTCCCCAAAGGGGAGAGGGAAAGTTCTAATTATTATTATTCTCTTACAAAATAATTAAAACACGAATTGCGCCAATTATCACGAATGAGAAAATATGTTTTAGCATTTACGCTGTTACTTGTTTTTCTACTAAGAGTTTATCGAGCCAATTACCCATTGTTTGCAATACTTCTTGTTTTCCAATTTCATTATGTGTTTCATGATACATATCAGGCCAAAGCTTAAATGTAGTTTTATCTTTTGCTTTTGCTGCAAATTCTTCGCTGGCTTTGTATGAAGTTATTTGGTCTCCGGTTCCATGTGAAAGATACAAGGGCAGTTTCCATTCTGAGGCATGTTCTAAAGTCCATAAACCGGCTTCGTGTACTCCAAAAAAGAAGGTTGTAGAAATATCATCATGAATAAGGGGATCTTGTTCGTATTTTTTTACTTCTTGTAAATCTCTTGAAATGTGTTTTGTATTTAAATTTGCCGATTGAACAAAAGCTGGCATAAGATTACGTAATAATTTACCCGCTGCTAATTTGATAGCAGGTGGGGCAAATGCCAATTTTAGCCAAGGAGAAGTAGCCATAACTCCTTTTATATCGGGTTTTCTTTTTAAACCATAAGTCAACACTAAATTTCCACCCATGCTATGGCCGTATAGAATTTGAGGAAGATTTGGAAATTCCTCTTTGCTTTTTGCTAACAATACATCAATATTATCAAGCAAAGCATCATAAGATGGTGTATGGCCTTTTTTACCAAGTGTTCTTCCATGACCTAATTGATCAAAAGTATATATTGCATATCCTTTTTTTGTTAAAAAATCTGCTACATGAGCATATCTGGTAGAATGCTCTCCCATACCGTGTACTAAATTAATAGTAGCTTTTATTTCGCCTTCAGGCAACCATTTTTGAGCATATACTTTTGTTCCTTGTTGAGATACCCATGAAAATTCAGTGTGCTTCATCTTTATAAAAATTAAATATGAAATAAATTAGTAAAATACAAAAGTAATGAAATTTGTAAGGATAAAGAATTGTTAAACTGTTAAATGCCTAATTGTTGGAGAAAGCTTTTTCAATTTCAGGCAAAGTAACATCAGCTTTAGTGCTCGCTCTATTGTATAATTCTTTAAAAATTTGTGCTTTATCAATCATATTATGATCAAGGCAAATATTAACCATTTCCCCTAATGAATAATAAAAATTAGGGTTCATCATTAGTGCTCTATAATATTCATCCATGGCTTTATTCACATCACCCTTATCGCGATACAAGTTTCCTAAATTATAATGTACTTGAGGATACACATCTCTTAGTTGAATGGCCTTTTCATAATACTGAATAGCTTTGGGAATATTTTTATGATCGGCATAATACATAGCCAGGTTGTTATAAATTCGCCCCGCTTCCTTCGTGTATTTTAATTCATTGGTATAAAATTTTTCTATATCAGCCCATTCATAGGCTCTAGCAGTTGTTCGTACCGACATAAATATGAACAAAAACAGAAGGGCGAATGAAACTAATTTTACCCCTTGTTCTGAAAGTTGATACAATAAAACTGCAATCAACAAACAAAATCCTACTAATGGAAAATAAAGCCAATGCTCAAGATAAATAGAGTTCAGTGCAATAATACCGGTATATGGTAAAAGTGCAATTGTAAACCAGCACAAAGAAAAAAATACCAAATAATATTTTCGAATAAACGCAAAAACGGTAATGCAGATGATCGTTATTAAACTTAAAAACCCTAATGCTGCTTCTTGTGAATCGAGATTGGTATAGGCCACATAAGGTTTTTCATAATTCAATTGGGCCGGAAAGAAAATCATTTTCAAGTACTCGGGAAAAACATGAATAAAGGTTGCTATTCTAATAAATACACTTTCGGTATAGGCATTTTGCTGGTCTGTTAATCCTGTATTGCCGGTAAAATTAAAAACAGTGAATTTCAAAATCACATAAGTAATCGTTAAACATAAAAACAATCCTAATAAAACTCCTCGCCTATCATTCATAAAAGAGAATTGAAATTTGGAATTTGTTTCTAGAGACATCACCACAAAATAAAGTAAAAACAAAACAGGAAAAATAATTACTAAATTTTCTTTTGATAATAATGCCAATACAAATGCAGCAATGGTTATCCCGGTATATTGTTTCGATTTTTGATCGGCATTATTAATTTTAACAAAAAACAATAAGCATATCATCATAAAAAACATACCCAAAATATCTGCCAAGCCCGAAATATAGCATACTGCTTCCGTATTAATGGGATGAACCAGAAAAAGTATACTGCCCACTAAAGCGACTATTCTATTTTTTTGAAACATGCCATTTTTATTTTTTTGAATAGCTAGTTGCTCCAATAGAAGCACAAAAAAAGCAAACAATAAAAAAGCATTACATGAATGAAGTAAAATAGAAAACAAATGAAAGAATAAAGGGTTTGCACCAAACAAAGCATACAAAAAGGAGTATGCAATTTGCTGCAGGGGCCTGTAAAAATTACTCTGAGTATCTATCGTTCTATCACTGGTACTACTTACCAACATTTGAGGAATGTTCCATAATGAGTGTACTTGTTTATTTTGTACAATAAACATATCGTCATCAAAAAGAAATGGTCCATTAATTACGGGGCTATAAACAGCAAAACCGAGCATTAAAATAACAATACAAACGTATTTATCTTTACCAAGTATAGTAGAAAACAAGTTCATTTATTTTAATTTTTGCCAATATAATAATTTTGAATTAGGCAATCACACATACTAAAAAAGCATTTTATGAGTTATTGTGCGAATAGGAGCATTAAAATTTAGTATAGAATTAGTAATATTGTAATATGAGGCATGTATACGTTTTTTTTCTTTTTTTTATTACCGCTTTTTATTCCTTAGCACAAGAAATTGCAATTGGCGAATGGAATGTTCATATTCCCTATCGTAATGCCATTGCTGTTGCAGAATCGGACACTAAAATATACTGTGCTAGCGAAAGCTCCTTGTTTACCTATGATTTAAACGATAATTCAGTAACTACTTTTACAAAAGCAAGTGGCTTATCGGATGCCGGCATTAGCACCATTGCATACTCCAAAGAATATGAAACATTAATAATTGCATACAGCAATGGCAATATTGATTTAGTAGAAAATAATAAAATAATTAACCTTTCGGATATAAAACGCAAATCTATTACAGGTACTAAAACGATTAACCATATTATGTTTATGGGAAATGAAGCATGGATGGCTTGTAGTTTTGGAATCGTGATTCTTGATATTACTTCTAAAAATTTTCTTGGTAACTGGTACATAGGCCCTAATGGTACAAATGTAGAAGTAAAAGACTTAACCTTTGATGAGCAATATATTTACGCATCAACAGCTGATGGCATTTATCGCGCAGACATCAATAGCATAAACATTCAAGATTACAACTATTGGTCAAAGATGAGTGGCTTGCCAAGTGGTAATTATAATTGCATTTGCAGTTTTGCCAATAAAATTTATACCAACTACTCTACTACTAAAAGTAATGCAGATACGTTGTATGAATTTAACGGAAGCGAATGGAACTATGCAAAACTAGAAAATATTGACGAGACCAATACCGATAAAAGGCCTAGCATAAGAGTCTGCAATAACCAATTAGTAGTTAGCTTTAATTATTATGTTAGAGTATATAATGATTCAGGAGTATCTATTCTTACTTCCGGTAATTATGGAACAGGAAAAGATACCAGAGACGGCCTTTATGATAAAAACGGATACATTTGGTTGGCCGATAATGGCTACGGGCTTATAAGAAGCAGCCCTTGGGGAGGAATATTAACAATGGCTCCTTCAGGCCCTAGTAGTATGAATGTTTTTGATATTGCCAGTAGCGGAGCTGAAATATGGGTTGCTCCCGGAGGATTATCCCCAACTTATAGTAATATTTATAATATTGACGGGGTCTCAAATTACAAAGATGGAGAATGGACGTATTATGCCGGAGAACAAATTCCGGAATTGGATACTTGCTTTGATATTATTACCACTGCCATTAATCCTTCTAATACTGCTGATGTTTTTTTTGGCTCATCATTAAGGGGTGTTCTTGAATTAAACAACAATCAATTGGTAAATGTATTTTCTTATTACAATAGCCCTTTGTCTTACCCATCCGGACAAGATTGTCAATCGTATTGCCGTGTTGATATATCAGACCTGGAATTTGACAATGAAAGTAATTTATGGGTATTGAATCCAACTGTAACAAAGCCTTTAGTTGTTAAATTATCTACCGGTGATTGGAAAAGTTTTAGTTGTGATAATTTAATTAGTACAAGTAAACGACCCACTCATGTAATTACAGATCCGTATAACCAAAAATGGGTAACTATAGATGCAGGAGGCATATTGGTATTTGATGAAAAAAACACCTATGATGATGAATCAGATGACCTTGCCAAAGTATTAAATACTAGTGCCGGAAATGGAGGCTTACATACAAACAGCGTTACTTGTGTTGCGCTTGATTTAGACAGTGCCATTTGGATTGGCACCAATGAAGGGCCATGCATCATTACTTCCCCTGAATACGTTTTTACAGGAGATAATTTTGATGCCTCAAGACCCATTGTTTCTTATGGAGATTATGCTGAATATTTATTGCAAAATGAGTATATCACTGTTATTGCAGTTGATGGCGCCAATAGAAAATGGATTGGCACACAAACATCCGGTGTATATCTTGTATCATCAGATGGCCTTACTCAAATTGAACATTTTGATGACAGCAATAGTCCTTTATTATCAAATAATATCCGTAGCATTGCCATTAACTCCATTACAGGAGAAGTTTTTTTTGGTACCGACAAAGGCATTGTATCCTATAAAGGAACAGCTACTGCAGGAACAAGCACCTATGACGAGATGTTTATTTATCCTAATCCTGTACGAGAAAGTTTTGCCGGTTCTGTAGCAATAAGAGGATTGGTAGCCAACTCAGATGTTAAGATTACTGACATTTCAGGAAACATAGTTTACCAAACTATTGCAGAAGGCGGACAAGCAACTTGGAATAGAATGAATTTTAAAGGAGAAGTTGTACGTTCGGGAATTTACTTGGTTTTTTGCACCAGCCCCGATGGAACACAAAACAAGGTGGGAAAAATTGCTTTTGTACATTAATAGCTATGTTTGTTACCACACGCGGCATCGTTTTACATACCCTTAAATATTCCGACAGTAGTATTATTGCTAAAATATATACTGAAATTTTTGGCATTCAATCCTACATAGTAAGCGGTGTTAGAAGCCCCAAATCAAAAACAAAAGTTGGGCTTTTTCAACCCCTGTCATTACTTGATTTAGTTGTATACCATAAAAACACGGCAGGCCTTCAGCGAATAAAAGAATTAAAAATTTCTCATCCTCTTCATTCTACTTATTCTAATTTTCATAAAAATGCAATAGCATTATTTATAGCAGAAGTATTGTATAAAAGCTTGCATGAGGAAACTCCCAATCCATTATTATTTGAATTTTTAGCCCAGTCCATTTTGTCATTGGAAACAGAAGAAAAACAAATTTCAAATTTCCATATTTATTTTCTTGCCAATTATACAGAACACCTTGGTTTTTATCCACAAATTCCACAACCATTTTTTACATCTTTTTTTGATTTAAAACACGGAGGGTTTACATCAAGCTTACCCAATCATTCTTATTTTTTACCCAAAGAAACCAGCAAATTATTGTATGATATTTTTACAACTTCAAATTTATCTTCTAACATTCAATTATTATCTGTAAGCGAAAGAAGAATATTAATTCATGCACTGCTCCATTACTACGAGCTTCACCTCCCTTCCTTTCATGATGTAAAATCTCATTTGGTATTTGAGCAACTAGCAGGATAAATATTGTATTTTTGCAAACTCTTTTTTTATTATGCTTCGTTTTATATTTATTTTATTTCTGTTTGTCTCTAGTATCACTTTGCATGCGCAATTAATTACGGTAACAGATGCGGTAAGTAATGCCACACTTTCCAATACGTTAATTTATAACACGCAAAAAAAAACAATGCTTACTACTGATCAAAAAGGAATGGCCGATATCACTGTTTTTTCACCTACAGATACTTTATTTTTTGAACACGAAGGATACGTTACAAGACCTTATACCATGAGTGTTCTAAAAATATACAATTACAAAGTAAATTTATTTCCCGATGCATTAATGGAAGATGAATGGATTCATGTTTTTTCATTTTTTCCAGAAAAAAGAAAAGACATCGCTCCTACAATTTCTATTTTATCTGAACATGAAATACACTCCTCTTCCATTCAATCAAACTTAGATGTATTAGCATTATTTGGAAACATAAGTCTGCAAAAAGAAAATCAAATTAAGGGAGGTGCAATACTTAATGGATGCAACACCGAAAACAATGTTTATTTACTTGATGGCATTCAATTACACTCTCTTTTACCAATAGATATTTTTAACATTCAGCAAATAGAATTAATAAACTATAGCAGTTCTGTTATTTCAACCAATAATGCGATGGGAGGCTCGTTGTATTTTCAAACACAACAAGCACAATTCGGTTATAACGACTCTACAAAAAAAATTATCGTGAATGCTTGTACTCAACTATCCAGTATTAATATGGGGCTCGCTGCTACTATTAACATCAATATGCATTTAAAAAACATTGCTTCTATAACAAGTTTAAGCATTGGCAATTTTCGTTCCTACAAAACCGGAAACAATCGCTCTCATGGCTATGCTGATTGGGGAAAAGTAAATAATTACGCTTCTACTATTAATGGCATTGACACCCTGATTAGCAATGAAGATGCGAATTTACAAGCTTATACCGGATACAAACGAAGCGACATTACACAAAGCATGTTAATTAAGCTAAATTTAAAAACAGATTTGTATTTATTTGCACACCTCTCTCTTTTCTCAACTATATACAATCAAAATAGGTTGTATTCAAATGACACTACAAATCCTCAATATGCAGAATGGTATTATGCTCCACAAAATTATTTTTTAACGTATGCAAAATTACATGCTTGGAAAAAACAAAAACTTTGTGACGAGTTTTTTATTACCGTTTCATACGAAGGAAATACCGAAGAAGAAATTACAAGACAATTTCAATCGGTTGATCGATTAAGTTACACCAACAACAAACAATATTATTCAATACATACTGATTTTATAAAATATTTTAATAATAAAAATCATCTCAATTATGGCCTAGCGTATAACAATGACCAATTACAAAGTAGTGCAAGTAGTGAGAATATAAATACCAATAGTAAACAAAATATTGCATCTGAATATCCTAACGGAGGTAGCTATTGGCAAAACATTTCTGAATATATAAATTACACGCATCATTTTAATTCGGCATTGCAATTTAGCCTTGGCTTCAGGTTGGAATATTATTCTCTAAAAGCATCAGCAATTGATAGTATTTATACTTTTTTAAACAACAATTCATTGTCCAAAAAAAACACAATGGCAAATGGAATTGCAGCTTTCAGTTATAAAATTTCAAACAATTATTTATTTAATTATACATTTTCAACCTCATCTCACTTACCTAATGAAAACGAATTATTAAGGTTTTCTCGAGATGACAATTATTTTCATTTACCCAATCTCTCCTTATTGCCATCCTATAGTTTAAAAAATGAATTGGGGTTACGAATATCTTTACTAGACAATCAATTAATGTTATACCCAACCATTTATTTTGCTTACCAAACAAACACTATTGCAGAAACTACTATTACTTCAGCAATTCATCTTATTGATTCACTTCAATTAAGTCGTTACATGAATATTGGCAATGCTCTTATATATGGCGCATCATATCAAATTGCAGCTAAAATGGGAGAGTATGCTTCCTTTACTACAAATCTGTATTATACAAAAGGGTTTGTAATCAACCCTAAAACTCCCCAGCATTATGTTGCTCCATTAAGTGCAAAAATGAGTGTTAATTATCATTTTAAAAGCGGTATTTATTGTTTTTATATTTTGTATAAGGGTATAAAAAAAGCCAATTCCTATTCAAATGATATCGGAGAAAATAAAACACAAGCAACGTATGATGGCATTCCAGCATGGTATACATTTAACGTAAGCACATGCTATAGCATATCTAAAAATTTTACTATGTGTTTTTCTATTGAAAATATATTTGATATGCAGTATAAAACGTATGCTTCAAATTGTAGTGCACCCGGAAGGAACATTGTACTTAGTTTACATTCTACGTTTTAATAATCCTTCCCATGCTGAGTGATTTAAAGCATAGCATCATGTAGCATGTAGTATAAAAATCTATTTTTCAGTTCTCGTAGCAATAAGTATCGCATAAGGTTTTAGCCTCTTCAACACCAAACTCTATGGCCTTTTTTAAATCACTACACGATTCTTTATTATAGCCAAAACGACCTTTAGCTAAGGCTCTATTGTAATAGGCTTCTCCAAGAGATGGATTTAAAGCTATCGCTTGAGAATAATCTTTTATTGCATTAACATATATGCCCAATGCCGCATAAGCAAGACCTCTTTCAAAATAAGCAGTATAATCCGTTTCATTTTCAGCAATTCTTCGGCTACTTTCTTTTATAGCAGATTCATACATAAATCGCTCTCCTTCTGACAGATGAAGATTGAAATATTTTTCAACATAAAATTCATCTTTATCTGACGATTGCGCTTTAGTTAAAACAGGGACTAAAAATAAGCATAAAACACTATATATAAACAGATTAACAATACAACTACCCCTTCTTGAGGCAAAAGTATTTAAATTATCCACGGCAGCTTTCATAGTTTTAAGTATTAAATTTTCAACATGCAGGCTTATTTAAGTAAAATATATTTATTACTATCTTTTATAAAAACCTCATCTTCTGTAGGCGAATTAACAAGCAATGCAGAAGGAATATTTGTAATGCAATATTCAGCTTGAATCTCCGATACGATTTCTTTTTGGTTAATTTCATCTATATCGGCTATTTGTTTATCAGATACATTACCTGTAGAGATTGTTAATGATACAGCTATATTAAGAACGGCAACCATCATATATATAATAGGTAAAATTGTTAGTATTTACAAGCTTTTGCTGTAGATCATTAATGTTTTAGTAATTTTATACGTTATTTTTAAAAATAGGTTACAGTATTTTAAAAATATTTTACAAAAAACTTTTCATCTTAAAATAAAATTCATGCAAAACGATTATAAATACACCACTGTATACGGAGAATCTACTCCTAACCCATCTTCAATGAAATTTGTATCGAGTAGTTTTTTTATCACAAATGGAGATTCTTATGAATTTTCAGCCGACTCAACAACACTTAAAAATGCTCCCCTTGCCCTAGCATTATTTGAAATGCCATTTGTAAAAAGCTTATTCTTTTCGAGCAATTTTGTTACTGTTACCAAAACAGACGATGTAGAATGGGACGAAATTATGACCCCATTAAGAGAATTTATTCAGTCGTACTTAAGAGAAGGAAATTTTGTATTTAACGATGTCGTATCAACGCAAAATTTACATGCTGAATCTCAAATAGCCATAGATCAATTTGGAGAAGCCGAACACAAAATAATGGCCCTACTAGACGAATATGTTAGACCGGCTGTTGAACAAGATGGGGGCTTAATTTCATTTAAAGCTTTTGAAGACGGCATTGTAAAAGTTGTACTACAAGGCTCGTGTAGCGGATGCCCTTCTTCTCAAATGACCTTAAAATCAGGTATTGAAAACCTCCTTAAACAAATGATGCCTGAAGTAAAATCTGTTGAAGCAGTAGAGGCATAAATCTACTTCCAAGCCTTAACAATAAGCCCGGTACCTGTTGCATGATTGCCATTTACATCCATGTAATTTAATACAAAAGCAATGGGATAAGCTATTAAAAAATAAAAGGGAAGAAGGATAAAAAACAATTTACTATAACCCAATAAAGTAATAGGGTATTTCATCGAAAGTTTCCATGAAATTTTTCCGGGACTGCCATAAGAATATTTTGCTTCAACTTTTGAAAAACCCACAGATTTCAATTTTCTTTCAATGTCTTGCATGTTGTAGCCATCCCTTACGTGTTCTTCAATAAAAGATCCATCCCCTTCTTCTTGCACATCCGATCCACCTTGGTCAGATGGCGTTGAAATAAGCAACATAGCTCCTGGTTGCATAGATGCATAGAAATTCTTAAACACTTCAACATCTTCTAAAATATGCTCCATTACATCCACACATAATACCATTTGAAATTTTTCAGGGTCCGAAAATTTTGTTAAATCTCCTACTTTAAAAAGAACATTGGCACGACCAATTTTTCGAAAAAATTGATTGCAATCTTGTACTTGTTCTTCTTTTACATCTACCGATAAAATATTCCATTTATTGCTAAAACCAGACATGTAATAACTATACTGGCCAAAACCTGAACCCGCGTCCAAAATATTAAGTTGTTTATCCGTTTTGCCAATAGACCAATTTTTAAATTCTTTATGAATATGCCAAGAACGCAAAAGCAATAAATCGAGCAAATAATAAAATAATTTACGAAGTATGGGAGATTGATTAAAAAATGAACCTAATGTTCTTTTAATGGGATCGTAATGCATACATATTAGTTATTCGTTGTTAGTTATTCGTTATACGTTGTTAAAAATAAAATGGTGTCTCCACTAACAACTAATAACAAAAAACTAATAACTAGTTCTTCAATAAACTTTCAATTTTTTCAGCATAATCAAGTGAATCATCAATATAAAAAATCAATTCCGGAATAATTCTAATCTGGTTTTTTACTTTTATACCTACTTCTCTTCTTATCTCTTTAGCTTTTGTACGTATTATTTCCAAGGCTTTTTGTTTATCACCTGAGCCAAATAGGCTCAAATAGATTTTAGCCACTCCAGAATCAGGACTTAAACGTACAACGGTTACGGTAACCATCGTAGCACTGCCCAACATATTTCTTGCTTGTTGCTGAAAATATTCTCCTAAGGTTTTTTGTATAAGCCTGGATATCTTTTGGTTTTTGGTGGCATTCATAAAATAAAAGCCCTAATTTTGTGCTATGTTTCTAAATAAAGTTTACAAATGTAAGTTTTAAAGAAACGTCAGGCAACCTTTTTGAGTGTTAATGCGTCTGCTTGCTAGAATGGGGACTCACTAAACTTGCGAAGGCAGATAAAAATCCTTACATTTGCAGTCTTTATTTAAAAGTTTTGACAGTTTTTAGTGAATATATAATCCCTTTTAGTAGTCTAAGGCCAGGTAAGAATTCATTTTCTTATGTAGCAGAGGCTCCATTTTTTAAAGAGTTTGAGCATTCTGTTATTCAAAATGCCAAAATAAACATTGAAGTGGTAGTAGATAAACATTCTACTATGTTGGTTTTTGATTTTGGAATAAAGGGCGAGGTAATTTCTGAATGTGATAGATGTTCTGATGAGATAAAAGTGGCATTAGAAAATACAGAAAAATTGATTGTGAAGTTTGGAGATAAAACTTTTGAAGAAGAAACAGAAGAAATAATTGTATTGCCACACGGCACTCAAGAAATAAATATAGCGCCTTATTTATATGAATTTATTCATTTAAGTATGCCTCAGCGCAAAACCCATGAAAATGAGAAAGATTGCAATCAATTGGTATTGCAAAAATTAAATGAATTAAAAGGAGATAAAAAAAGTACCACAATGGACCCTAGATGGGAGGTACTTAAAAATCTACAATTATAAATTTGAATTTTAAATTGTTTTACTATGCCAAATCCTAAACACCGATTCTCTAAAGCGAGAACAGCATCAAGAAGGGCTAATTTTAAATCGGTTGCGCCAACCTTATCAACATGTTCTGGTTGTGGTGCATCAGTTGAATACCATCATGTATGTCCAGAATGTGGCTCATATAGAGGTAAGCAAGCTGTTGAAAAAAATGCAGCTGTTTAAGGTATCAGCCCTTGTTAATTCTAATTAGTGCTAACACAATCCTGTAACCTATGAGGATTGGCCTTGATGTAATGGGGGGAGATTTTGCCCCACAAGCTACTTTAGAAGGTGCTATACTTGCTTCTAAAGAATTAGCATCACACATTAAACTTGTTTTAATTGGTGATGTTAGTGTTATAAATAATTATTTCAAAGAAGAGAATATAGATGCATCACTCTTTGAGCTTTTTCCTTCAAGTTCTATAATAGGCATGGGAGAACATCCTGTGAAAACCTATTCTCGAAAGCCCGATTCAAGTATTGCCATTGGGTTTCGATTACTCAAAGAAAATAAAATAGACGCCTTTGCAAGTTCCGGAAATACCGGAGCTATGCTTGTTGGTTCATTGTATACACTCAATACCATTCCCGGAATTATTAGGCCATGTGTTACTTCTGTTTTACCAAGAGAAGATGGTAGTGTAGGAATTATTCTTGATGTGGGTGCGAATGCAGACTGTAAGCCAGATGTATTGTATCAATTTGGCATATTGGGATCCTTATATGCCAAGCATGTTTATAATATAGCCAATCCCAAAGTTGGTTTATTAAACATAGGAGAAGAAGAAGAAAAAGGCAATGTATTGGCTCAAAGTACACATCATTTAATGAAAGCTTCAAATGATTTTCAATTTATTGGAAATATTGAAGGCCGAGATTTATTTGGAGATAAAGCTGATGTAATTGTTTGTGATGGATTTACCGGAAATGTAGTTTTAAAAGAAGCAGAAGCATTTTATACTTTATTAAAAAGGAGAAAAATTTCAGATGCCTATTTTGATAAATTTAATTATGAAAATTATGGTGGTTCTCCTATACTTGGAATAAATTCAACAGTACTTGTTGGGCATGGTATTTCAAATGCAAAAGCGATAAAAAATATGATTTTGTTGGCTAGAGATATTGCCGAAGCCAAGCTAAGTCAAAAAATTAACCAAGCATTCAATCATAACTAATGAGTAAAATAAGAGCCGCCATAACAGCCATTGATGCTTGGGTTCCTGAATTTGTTTTAAGCAATCTGGAATTAGAAAAAATGGTGGATACCAACGATGAATGGATTATGGCTCGTACCGGTATTAAAGAAAGAAGAATATTAAAAGGTATTGGACTTGGTACTTCTGATATGGCAGTACATGCCGTAATGGGTATTTGTGAGAAGCGCGGCATATCTCCCAAAGAAATTGATATGCTTATTTGTGCAACGGTTACACCGGATATGCAATTTCCGGCAACAGCCAATGTAATATGCGATAAAATTGGAGCAACACATGCTTTTGGTTACGATTTAAATGCAGCTTGTTCCGGATTTATTTATGCACTTGCCACCGCTTCAAAATTTATTGAAACGGGAGCCTATAAAAAAATTGTTGTTGTTGGGGCTGATAAAATGTCTTCTATAATTGATTATACAGATAGAGCTACTTGCATTATTTTTGGTGATGGAGCTGGAGCAGTATTGTTAGAGCCTAGCGAAGATGGCGTAGGAATTATAGATTCTATTTTAAGAAGTGATGGTTCCGGTAGGCATTATTTACACCAAAAAGCCGGAGGGTCTGTTAAACCAGCTTCTCATGAAACAGTTGATGCTCGAGAACATTATGTGTACCAAGAAGGCAAACCGGTATTTAAATTTGCTGTAATGGGCATGGCTGGTGTTTCAGAAGAAATAATGAAAAAAAATAATTTAAAAGCCGAAGATGTAGCTTGGCTTGTTCCGCATCAGGCAAACAAAAGAATTATTGATGCCACTGCAGAGCGCATGGGATTAGGACCAGAAAAGGTAATGCTCAATATTGAAAGATATGGCAACACAACCAATGGCACTATTCCGCTTTGTTTATGGGAGTGGGAAAAGCAATTGAAAAAAGGTGATAATATTATTCTCTCCGCTTTTGGAGGAGGATTTACTTGGGGAGCCATTTATTTGAAGTGGGCATATAATACAAATTAAGAATGTAGAATTAGGAATTAAGAATTGAAAAATGAAGTAATATGAAAAACTTTAGTGAAATAATTGAACAGGTAAAAACGCTTTCTATGGATGAAAAGGAAGAACTTCATTTATTACTTGAAAAATATTTGATAGAAGCAAGACGGGATGAGATTAAAGAAAATTATCAAAATAGTAAGAAAGAGAAAAAATCTTTTTCAAGTGATGTTAATGTCTTGAAATCTTTGCTTAATAAAAAAGTAAAAAAATAATGATAGAAGTTTCTTTTAGTGATAGCTTTAATAAGGTTTTCAAAAAACGAATTAAAGGTAATGAGAAGCTTGAAAGCAAATTCTTTCAAAGACTGGAATGGTTTATCGCTACTCCATTTGATAAAAGATTAAGAACACATAAATTATCGGGACAGCTTAAAGATTTATGGAGTTTTACAGTGGATTATGGTTGTAGGGTAGTTTTTTATTTTGAAACTTCTGATAAGGTTGTGTTGGTTGACATCGGAACGCATGACGAAGTTTATTAAGATGAGATAATAAGTTCAAATTTAAATTAAGTATGAAAAAATGAGTAAGAAAAGTATAAACCACAAAGAAGTAACTATTACTATAAAAACCAAATTGCTTGAAGGGAAATCTAAATCAGAAATTCTACAAGAATTAACAGGAGTGGGCTATGATAAAGAGACGGTTGCTCAGATAATTTCGGCAACCCCTAGTTCGGAAGCAAGAAGAAAATATAAATTATTAAATAATATTTTAGTTGGCTTAATTTTACTTGTAGGGATATTTAAAATATTAGCTGGAATTGTAATTCTAGCCCCAATTTCTTTGACTTCCATTCCATTGGTATTACTTACTCCCATACTTAATGTGATTTTTGCTATGTTGGTGTTAAATTTCAACGGAAAGTTTTATCGTATAATTGGATTAATGTCTTTAGGGAGTATAGGAAAAATGATTGGTAAATGGGGGGGGGCAGGATATTATTACTATAGGAATATGCGTATTAATTTGTGCTCTATCATTTTATTTAGCTAAAAAAATGTTTCCTCATTATGGATTTTTTGGACCAAAAACAGATTCTAATAAAAATATAATCTTAGAATAAATTGGTATAATCTTTCAATATTACAATTTTTCAATATTTAATAATTAAAAAAAATGAAACTAAACGAAATTCAAGAACTCATAAAGTTTGTTGCAAAATCAGGAGTTGAAGAAGTTGAATTAGAAACAAAAGAAATAAAAATAAAAATACGTTCTTCTTCTAAGGGTAAAACCAATGGCAATGGAGATTATACAATGATTTCTCCTGCGGTAATGAGCGGTCCCGTTAGTCCTGTTGCGCATACTCCTATTGTAATGCCAACACTTACAAACGTTGCAGAAAATGGAGGCGCAGAAAAAACACCTGCTGTTGAAAAACAAAATAATGCTTCTTATGTAACAATAAAATCTCCAATGATTGGAACATTCTATCGTGCATCTGAACCGGGCAAGCCTGCTTTTGTAAATGTTGGTGATGAACTTGCAGCAGGAAAAGTTATCTGCGTAATTGAAGCCATGAAACTTTTTAATGAAATTGAAGCTGAAATAAAAGGCCGCATTGTAAAAGTTTTGGTTGATGATGCCAGTCCGGTTGAATACGATCAGCCTTTATTTTTAGTAGAACCTATTTAGTTCAAGGTTATAAAGTTCAAGGTTCAATTGATTCTAAACTGAACCTTGAACTTTAAACTTTCAAACATTAAACTAAAAAAAATGTTTAAAAAAATATTAATTGCCAATCGTGGTGAAATTGCCCTTCGTGTTATTCGCACTTGCAAAGAAATGGGAATAAGTACGGTTGCCGTTTATTCAACTGCCGATAAAGAAAGTTTGCATGTGCGTTTTGCTGATGAGGCTGTTTGTATTGGCCCTCCTCAAAGTAGTTTGTCTTATTTAAGTATTCCCAATATTATTTCTGCAGCAGAAATTACCAATGCAGATGCTATACATCCAGGGTATGGATTTTTATCGGAAAATTCTAAATTTTCAAAAATTTGTGAAGAGCATGAAATAAAATTTTTGGGCCCATCACCGGATATGATTGATCAAATGGGAGATAAATCTACGGCCATTAAAACAGCTCAAAAAGCAAAAGTGCCTACTATTCCCGGATCAAATGGATTATTAGAAAGCGTAGAGCAAGCAAAAAAAATAGCAAAAAAAATAGAATATCCCGTTTTGTTAAAAGCTACTGCCGGTGGTGGTGGTAAGGGAATGCGTATTGTATGGAATGAAGAAGAATTAGAGCCACTTTTAAATTCTGCCAAGCAAGAAGCCAGAAATGCTTTTGGCAATGACGGCATGTATATGGAAAAATATTTGGAAAATCCGCGACATATAGAATTTCAAATTGTGGGAGATAAATATGGCGTAGTTTGTCACTTATCAGAACGTGATTGTTCCATACAAAGAAGGCATCAAAAATTGGTAGAAGAAACGCCCTCTCCATTTATGACTCCCGAATTAAGAAAAAAAATGGGAGAAGCCGCAATAAAAATTGCTAAAAGTATCAGGTATGAGGGTATTGGAACGATAGAATTTTTGGTCGATAAAAATCGGAACTTCTATTTTATTGAAATGAATACCCGTATTCAGGTAGAACATCCTATTACCGAAGAAGTAATCAATTACGATTTGGTTAAAGAACAAATACTAGTGCATTCAGGAGTAAAACTTTCGGGTAAAAATTACGAACCCAAATTACATGCCATTGAATGTAGGATAAATGCCGAAGATCCTTACAATGATTTTAGACCTTGCCCCGGAAAAATTACTGCATTGCATAAGCCGGGAGGTCATGGTGTGCGAGTAGACACGCATACCTATGCAGGCTATACTGTTCCTCCGTTTTATGATTCAATGATTGCAAAAATGATTACGGTTGCTCAAACGCGAGAAGAAGCCATTACCAAAATGGAGCGTGCATTAAGCGAATACATTATTGAAGGTATTAAAACCACCATTCCTTTTCATATTCAATTAATGAAAAATGAAGATTTTAGAAAAGGCAATTGCACCACTAAATTTATGGATACATTTAAGTTGAAGTAATAAGGTTTTACTGAAATTATTAATAAGCCTGAATGAGAATATTTGCAGGAATATGAAGTAATTCATGAAGCTTTCTAATCATTGTTAAACTAAGCTTTCGCTTTCCTGATAAAATTTCTGATTTGCGCGAACGATGGCCTAAAATTTCAGAAAGTTCTTTATCACTCATTTCCATTTGTTCCATTCTAAATTTAATGGCTTCAATTGGTTTTGCTTTAGGTACAGGAAAATATTTCTCTTCATAAGTTTTAACCAAAATTGATAATACTTCCAATTCATCTGACTCTTTTGAATTAGACTTTATATCTTCTTGCATAAGCTTATAAATACGAGCTAAAGCAGTTTCGTATTGTTTAGTATTTTTAATCGGTTTTAACATAGCTTATTGTTTTTGCATTAATCTTGTCATATCCCCTATGAGTGCCAAACCATACAATAAATATAATTTTTAATCTGTATTCAATATCAACAATGAGTCGGTATGAATTACCATGGATATTAAACACCACTCTTTTATTGCTCAAAATAGAGGCGTTTTTATATTGAGTTTTTAAGTCGTTTGGAGTTTCCCATTCAGATTCTTCAGCTACCTCATACCATGCCAATAAAGATTGTTTCGCTATTGGAAATTGTTTCCAATATTGACTTAATGTTTTAGTAGCAATTATTCTCATTATACGTTAAAGATACTAAAAATGTTACCATTTTGGTATCGATTCTATGTATTTTTATAAATAATTTAAGGGGTAATTAAGCAGCAAGTAATATTTCTGCAGGAATGCCAAGATGTTTATAAAGCATTTTCATAATCGCGGCAGTAAGTGGTTTTTTCTTGTTTAATATTTGAGAAACATAGCTTTTACTGCCAATAAAAGGAACCAGATCTTTGGCATTCATGTTTTTTTCTTCCATGTACAATTTTATTGCTTCAATGGAATCAGAACATTTAATAGGATAGTGCCTATCTTCATAATCTTTTACAACCAAAAGCAATAGCTCTAACTGATCCCCTTCTAGGCTCCCCTTTTTTACTTTTTTGTCAAATAATTCATCTATGTACAAAAGAACTTTTGCGTATTCTTTTTTGTTTTTTATTATTGTAATTTTCATAGTTTCTTAAATTTTACATTACCTACATTTACTTTATCATATTCTTTATGTGTTCCAAACCATTTAATTTGTATTGCTTTAAATTCAAAAACCATTCTCACAACCAATCTATATTTATTTCCCATTATGTTAAAAACCACCCTGTCATCTCCCACTAAACTTGCGTTAGCATAATTTTTTTTGACTGAATTGAAATTATTAAAATCAGCTTTTAATAACTCTCCATACCACTTTTCAAGAGCTATTCTGGCTTCTGGATATTTAGCCATGTAGTCTTTTAAGGTTTTTCTTGCGATAATATTAAACATCACTATAAAAATACAAAGTTTACTATTAGTAAACAAGTGGCTTGATGGCTAAAAAAAGCGAGTGGTCTTTGGAGCTAAGTGATTTCACTAATCGAATGAGAGTATTGTGTTTTTTCATTAATTACAATGTAAAAATCTTTTAACATTTTGTAAAACAATCCTGTTTTTGTATTTTTCTAAGATTTATGATTTACATCCATTAAAATTTTGATAAATGAAGCAATTATTACTTCTACTTATTTGTCCATTTTTATACTTCACCTTACAGGCACAAACTACAGTTTACAGTGAAGATTTTGAAGGTTCTTTAAAAGTAACCACAGGGGGTACCCCTGTTTGGGCTGTGAATACTGCCTTGCAACATGGTGGATTAAATAGCTACGGAGGGGTGGTGGCAACAAATGATACTTCGTGGTTTTACACCAATTCATTTTCAACCCTTGGTAATACCTATGTTATTTTGGCATTTTACCAGATCTGTAAAATTGAGTTTTTTGATGCGGGAATAATAGAGGTATCAACAGATGGTGGTGGCTCATGGAGTAAATTAACAGAAACAGAATATACGGGTAGTGGAACTTTTAGTGCTCTTTCGGGAAATAAATTTACAGTTGTTGCTTATGGCACAGATTGGCAAGCTTCAAAAAATACGGCTACCCCTACCAATTCATGGTGGAAAGGCGAAACATTTGATATTTCAACCTATGCCGGAAATCAAGCTCAAGTACAACTCCGATTTAAATTGTATGATGGTAACAGCACCGGACCAAATGGTAATTACGGTTGGCTGGTTGACGATATTGTTGTTACGGCTTCTCCATCTGAATTGATTCCTCCTACCATTACTATGCAAACACCAATAATACAAGGCTCAATATATGGTACAGGTCCATTTGATATTGCTGCTGATATTACCGATAATACAGGTATTGATACTGCCTATATTGTTTATACAGTAAATAATGGAACAGCAGATACCCTTGCTATGTCATTAACCAGCGGCACAGAATATCAAGGAACAATCCCTTCTCAAAATATTGGAGATACAATATGTTATTATCTGGTAGCTATTGATGCTTCTGCTGCAGCCAATACTACGCTGGAACCAAATGGTTCTTGTTATCAATTCTATTTAAATAATACAATGCCTCTTTATTGTGATACTACACCTATTAATTCTTTTGTTTGGTTAGAAACATTTGATTCGTATAAAGATTCTATTGAAGAAGGCCATTGGGATAATGTAGATTCAGGTGATGATATGGATTGGACTTTATTTAGTGGTCCAACTTCTTCAACTAATACAGGGCCCGATGCCGATCACACTACAGGCAGTGGGCAGTACATTTACCTTGAAGCTTCAGGGTTTTATAATAAAACCGCTTATCTAATAAGCCAATGTATTGATCTTACCAGTTTAGATAATCCCACATTAGAATTTTGGTATCACATGTATGGCAATAGCATTGGAGACTTACATGTAGATATTTATTATGCCAATCAATGGGTGTCAGATATTATGACGGTATTGAGCGGTAATAAAGGCAATCAATGGTTCAAGCAAGAAATTGATTTATCGGCCTATAAAAATGGAATTGTACAAATACGTTTTAGAGGTTCTACGGGTAGTTCATTTGATGCGGATATGGCACTTGACGATATTTCTGTTTATGATAAAAAAGACAATGATGTTTATATATATAATATTTTATATCCAATAAGCACAAAATGCCAATTGAGTGCAACGGAAAATATAACGGTGGTAGTTAAAAATCTAGGAATAAATGCTCAAGACACTATTCCGATGGCATTTCAAGTTAACAATGGAACCATAATCAGAGATACTTTATTTGCTACACTTGCATCATCTTCTCTTGATACTCTTACGTTTTCTACTACTTATAATATGTCAACAGCCGGTACATATAGTATTAATGCATGGACAGAAATGTCTTCTGACCAATACCTTTTTAATGATACTGTTTATAATTTTGAAGCCATTAGTGGATCAGGAATTTCAGTATTTCCGTCAACAGAAAACTTTGATGCATTTATAAAAGGAACACCAGGCACATTATATGATGATTGGACTAATGAAACCAATGATTCTCATGATTGGTACGTAAATAGTTATACCACATCATCTTCAAATACCGGCCCGGATGAAGATCATACTACCGGTAATGGAATGTACATGTATCTCGAAGCAAACAGCCATTATAATGATACAGCATTATTACAAAGTCCTTGTTTTGATTTTGGTGCAATGAACAGCCCTATGGTTGAATTCTATTATCACATGTATGGTAGTACAATGGGTTCTTTGCATTTGGATATTATTCAAAATGGTATTGTTCATAAAGATATAATGACTCCCATTGTTGGTGATCAAGGCAATGAATGGTTTAAAATGGAGGTGGATCTTAATTCTTATAAAGGAAGTAATATTATACTTCAATTTAGAGGAATAGTAGGAACTTCATTTTACAGTGATTTGGCAATTGATGATATTACCGTTAGAGACAGAGAGCAAGATGATGTGTCTGTTATTTCTATTGACGCACCCTTTAATCCATGCGGAGCCAGTAGTTCAGATCATGTAATTGTAAGTGTATACAATGCCGGTATTGATGCCGAAACAAATATTCCGGTTTATTTTTCAGTAAATAATGGTACTCCTGTTGCTGATTTAATTCAGGGTACTTTAAAGGCTGGAGATACTACCTCATTTATATTTTCTACATCCTATAATTTTTCTTCTATTAATACATATTATATTTCTGCTTGGACAGCTTTATCTGCCGATACTAATTTTGTAAACGACAGTGTGGTTAATTATGAGTACAGCACTTTAGCGGCAACTTCTTCTTTCCCTTACACGGAAGATTTTGATGGGTTTGTGAAAAACTCTACTACCATGTATGATGATTGGACCAATGAAAGTGATGATCAAATGGATTGGACAGCATACTCCGGAGCTACTCCTACTACTTTAACCGGTCCGGATGTAGACCATACTTCGGGATCCGGTAAATATTTGTATTTAGAAAGTACTTCTAATTATAATAAAGAAGCTGATCTTACCAGTCCTTGTTTTAATATTGTTTCATTGCCCTATGCTACTTTAGAATTTTGGTATCACATGTATGGTTCAACAATGGGAGAATTGCATGTAGATATTTTTTATAATGGAGCATGGCAATACGATGTAATGACGCCCATACAAGGCGATCAAGGCAATGCCTGGTTCAAACAACAAATTGACCTTACTCCATTTCCAGGATCCATGCAAATACGTTTTAGAGGTATTACAGGAACCAGTACTTATTCTGATTTAGCTATTGATGATATTAAAATATTTGAACGACCCAAAAATGATGTAGGTGTTTTATCTATTGATGTAAATTCTGTGGGGTGTGATTTTAGTACTACAGAATCCATTTCTGTTACGGTTGTAAATTATGGTGGGGATGGCCAAGTAGGTATTCCCTTATATTATTCCATAAATGGAGGAACGCCCGTAAGTGGAAATATTGTTACCTACATGAACGCAGGCGATACGCTTTCATACACATTTACTACTACTGCAGATTTAAGTACGGCCGGAAATTATTATTTAACAGCATGGACTGATTTACCAAGCGATACAAGTAATGCCAATGACAGTGTGGTAGATTATTTAGTAAGTAGTTTTATTCCCTATGCTGCTTTTCCTTTTTATGAAACCTTTGAATCGTTTTCAAAAAGTACACCCACGGTTATGAAAAATGGATGGTACAACGATCCTGATGACGATGAAGAATGGAGAGTACATAGTGGAAGTTCAAATACGTATACAGGACCTTCTTTTGATCATACCACCGGGGCAGGAAAATATGTGTATGTTAATTCCGATTCTGCTTATGGCAGTACCGCTGTTAATTTATTAAGCCCTTGTGTTGATATCAGTTCCCTTTCATCCCCAAGTTTAGGATTTTGGTATCATATGTACGGCTATTCAATGGGTAGTTTATATGTTGATGTATTATACAATGGGGTTTGGAAAACCAATCTTGTTACACTTTCCGGTGATTATGGTGATGATTGGTTTTTTCAAAAAGTAGATCTTACTTCTTATCCGGGTATTATTAAGGTAAGATTTAGGGGAGAAACCGGTAGCTCGTATTATAGTGATATGGCTCTTGATGATATAACCGTTTTACCAAGCCTTTCAGTAGGTATAGATTCTTTGTATGCTCAATCAAAATCTTATGCATTGCCAATAGAAGATAGTACAGAATTTAATATCAAGATTGTAAATAGCGGTAGAACATCATTAACAAAACTAAATGTTACATTGGCTATTGACGGTACCCCAATTGCTACCGAAGCCGTTTCATTATCGCCATCTTTAAGTTCAATAGAAACCAAAGACTATACCTTTAAAACAAAATATTATTTAAGTGCAGGACTTCATGATATTTGCGTTTGGACCAGTTCTCCAAATTTAAGTACGGATGGATTTGCGGATGATGATACTCTTTGTATACAGTATACGGTATTTGATTCCATCTCTACATTTCCATACTGTAATAATTTTGATACAAGCTTAAATGAATGGGTGCCTATTAATGCGTATAATTATAAAACAGGCAATACATCATGGCAATCGGGAACACCTAATAAAACTCATATTACATCCGCCTATAGTGGAAATAATGCTTGGGTAACAGGTTTAAGCTCCGATTATTTATCTCTTGACTCCTCAGGCTTGTTTACTCCTGTTTTTACAATTAATACAAGTCAATGTTACAAATTAAGTTTCTATCATAATTTTTATACAGATGAATATTCTGATGGCGGTATTGTGGAATATTCTTATGATGGAGGAAATTCTTGGTATACCCTAGGATCGGCATATGAAGCAGATTGGATGAATGCATCCTATGTGTCTGCTTTAGATCCTAATAATCCTACTCCTGGCTGGACAGGCAATTCAAAAGGTTGGATATATGCTGAGCATGATTATAAATCGCCATCAGGCACTCATGTAATTTTCCGTTTCCGTTTTGGATCTGACGTTTCATTGCAATACGATGGTTGGGCCATTGATGATTTTTGCATGGAAGAAGTAAGTGGAGGTGTTTGTAATTTTTCTGAAGGCATTGAAAATACTTTAAAAGATAGGGTTTTGTTATTTGATGCAATTCCTAATCCAGCAAATAATGAAAGTGCAATTACTTTTTATTTGCCAAGCGAAAATGAAATACTGTTAAACGTTACGAATGTAATGGGTGAAATTGTATATTCACAAAGCCAAAAAGAAACAGAAGGAACACATTCAATAAATATGGATGTGCATAATTGGAGCGCAGGAGTTTATTACTATCAATTGCAGGTAGGTAAGCAAATGGCAACAAAAAAACTAGTGGTTATAAAATAAACATCCAAATTCTCTCCTCTCCCTTTGGGAGAGGGTTGGGGTAAGGTCAAAACAATACATTATGTATAATATTGGAAAGCTATTTTTTATAATTCTATTTATTACTACTCTTAATTTATTTGCCCAAACCAAAAAAACAGGAACTGTTTTAGCCACTAAAATGGATTCTATCAGTTATAGTATTGGAATGAATTTGGTTAAAACCTATTTGCTCGACAAGCAATTGGGTGATATTAATCTAAATTTAGTTGCACAAGGCATTAAAGATTATACTTCAGAAAAAGGCCCCCTGATTAAAGAAGAAAAATGCAACGAAATGCTTTTGAAATACCAAACAGAAATTCAACAAAAAACTTTTGCCGCTGCAAGTGAAAACAATAAAAAAGAAGGGGATGAATTTTTAGCCAAAAATAAATCAGAAGCAGGTGTAATTGCCTTGCCAAGTGGCTTGCAATTTAAAGTAATTACTTCAGGCAAGGGCAATACTCCTACATTAACAGATACTGTTGTTGTGCATTACAAAGGTTCGTTCATAAATGGACAAGTTTTTGATGACACCCAACAAAGAAAAAAGCCGGTGGTTGTTCCTTTAAATGCAGTAATTAAAGGCTGGCAAGAAGCCCTGCAAATGATGAAAGAAGGCGATAAATGGATTATTTATGTGCCTTCAACATTAGCTTATGCAGATAAAGGTTTTTCTACCATTGTTGGGCCTAACCAAGCTCTTATTTTCGAAATAGAGCTCGTGAGTATTAAAAAATAAAAATCCAAGCAGATATTTATGTAATTTTGCTTTCCCTTTTTATTTATACCTCGAATTACAATGCTCGAGCTTTTAAAGAAACCCATTCACGATTATACAGATCCGGCATCTTTTGCTATTCCCTATTATTTTATTTTAATTGGAATAGAGCTTTACATCAATACCAAACAAAAAATGGAATTGTATGAGAAAAAAGATACTTGTGCCAATTTAGTTTTGGCTTTGGGAACAGGATTTCTTGGAACAGTAGGTATTGCTATTTTTTATGCTCTTTTTACTTTTTTATACCAATACCGTCTTTTTAATATTCCATCTACATGGTGGGCATGGATATTGATTGTCTTTGTTGATGATTTTAATTATTATTGGTACCACCGTTGGCATCATGAAGTACGTATTTTTTGGGCAGCTCATGTGAATCATCACTCTTCGCAAAAATTAAATTTTTCAACAGCTCTTCGTCAACCCTGGACGGTGGCTTTATATTATAAAGCATTTTGGTTTTGGTTACCATTAATTGGTTTTCAGCCTTGGATGGTAATGAGTATGATGTCTATCAATCTTATTTATCAATATTGGACACATACCACACTTATTGGTAAACTTGGTTTTTTAGAATGGTTTATGAATACGCCATCCCACCATCGTGTGCACCATGCTTCAAATGTAAAATATCTAGATAAAAACCATGCCGGTATTTTTATTATTTGGGATAAATTATTTGGTACGTTTCAAGAAGAAGAAGAAACTCCTGTTTATGGATTAACAACAAATCTTAATTCGTATAATCCCATCCATATTGCATTTTATGAATATGGGTCAATTTGGAAGGATGCGCGTAAATCAAAATCTTTTTCTGAATTACTAAAATATATTTTTTATCCCCCAGGATGGAGTCCGGATGGAAGTACCAAAACTTCAAAACAATTGCAAAAAGAAATGCTTGCTAAAAAATCTGTATAAACTATTTCTTTTTATTGTTTAGTAATCTTTATGTATTGAGCTTGCTCTCCAACATTAATTTTTAGAATATACAATCCCTTTGCTAAAAAATTTAAGTCGAGTTGTTTTTTATAAAACGTGCTTGCGTTTTCTGCATCAGTATTCAAAATCTCTTTGCCACTGATATCTGTTAATTGCATTTTTATTATAGCCGTATTTTTATTTTTTATAGAAACAGTAAGGAATCCATTAGAAGGATTTGGCCACACATTAACAATTGTAGAATTATTTATTTTATTAATAGATGAAGCTTCTGTAATACCAATATCATCTAGCGCCATATCGCTCATATAGCCATCTCCTGTAATGCCCTTAAAACAAAATGCAACAGTTTTTCCTACATAATTCTTTAAATCAATTATTTTGTTAATCCATAAGCTGTTGTGGCTACCGCTATCAGCAAAAATATCTTGAATCCATTGCCCCTCACTAAATAAATTTACATGAAGAGATCCCATATCTGATCCATACATACTATACCAAAAACTTAAACTAGGGGCATTAGTTCCTGTTAAATCGAAACATGGTGTAATTAATTCAGCAGAATGGTTAAAACAACTGGTTGCCTCAAGATAAATGTAGTTGCCACTCGAAGTATTGAGTGTATGATCTTTTGATGGGCCTGTACTGCTTGATGGGGTAGTGCCTTCATTTACCCGCCAATCAATATCGTCTAAACCATTGTTAGAAATATTAATCCAGCCATCGCCAAGTTCACAGCTATCTTGACCGCATGATGAAGTAGTGGAACAAAGTGTAAAATTTTCAAAATCTTGTGTTAATGGAACCGAAAATAAATAGCTGTTGAGTACAATAAAATTCATACTTAAAGTATCGTTGTATGGATTATCAGACAAGCTATCATTTACCCATACCAATAAACTATATGTTCCGGCAAGTGATACTGAAATGGTTTGATTAAACGAATAAGAGGCACTTGATCCGGATACAATAGTATCACCGTATTGCTCCGTTACAATTGAATTTCCGGATAGTAAATAACTCACATAAAAATTAGAAATATCTTGTTTTCCGGTATTATGGATGCTTATTGTAATGGGTATTCCGGAAATAGCACCGCAACTAGGATATGCTTTTTCAGGAGAAGTAATTGAACTTAATTCAATATCTTTTTCCAGAATGCAATTTGATACGCCTGTACTATCAAATTCTATTGCATTACATCTTCTTCCTACAGCATCATTTTTTCCTCTTGCTCTAACAGCAAACCAGTCGTAATCATAATACGGATTGTTAATTGCATAACTAAAATAAGTCGAGCTTGAATTACCAATAGAGTCCATATACATAGTGCCGAGTTTAAAAACATCATAAGATGTAGCTCCGGCAACACTATCCCATACAAGGGTTAAATGATTCATGCAAGCGGTATCTACTTTAAGATTTTGTGGAACATTTATAATTGAAAATAAAGTATCGCTTACATCGTATAGGCTTCCATTATTTATTCTAATTAAGCAATGCCCGCTAATGGTATCGGGCACCAGCCATTCATAATAACTTTGAGTAGGAGGAATCCCTGAAGCAATACTAGCCCAAGTGCTTCCTGAATCAGCAGAATATTCAAGGTTAAATTTGCTTGTTCCTCCATAAGTATCCCATCTAATCAATTCCATGGTATTAGGTACTAAAGATTCGCCTCCTACAGGATAGGTAAGTGCTATGCTACTATCTAAAAATTCATATACTACAACATATTTTTGTATGCCTTGGGGTATTACATATCCTGAAATACTTATTTGATAAATTCCGGCAGCAGCACTGTCAATGGTTACTTGTTCAACATTATTAAGTGTATCATGTGCCCTGGTAGCATTTGCATCTAATAATAATGAATCAGGAGTTGAATTTAATACCCATGGGTTATATATTGTTAAGTCAGGAGCTGTTATTTGCATGTCAATATCATTTACCAATGCTGTGCTTGCATTAATGGTACCTTCATAATCATTCCAATATACCATTACTCTAAATTGAGAAACTCCGGCAGGCACAATAATTTGATGGGTATTGATTTGCCCTTGACTAATAGAATCAACAAACCAACGATTTTCTTCTAGCGTTTTTACTGCTCGTCTGGCATTCATTCTCCCCCAACCGGTTTTAAAATCAGGCCCGGGATTACCGATATCATCAGCCGAATTAAGTAAAATGCCTTTCATTACTGCGGCATCCGGTAAATTGCCATTGATGCTTACATAGGCGTCATAAAGAGAAGCTAATGTTCCGGATACTCCGGGACAGGCCATTGAAGTACCACTTTTAAGTTCATAAGAATTTACATCAATGGTAGAATATACATCTGTACCCACAGCACTGATATCTGGTTTTAGTCTGCCATCAGTAGCAGGGCCTCTACTACTCGAAGCACTTAAATTGTCTACACCATCAAGGTTGGCAACAGTAATGCAATTTTTGGCAATTTTAATTCCTCCCGTAACATTTCCCCATCCTGCCCCCGCACCGTATGAGCAATCTAATGTTCCGTCATTGCCGGCAGAAAAAACGGGAGAAAGACTTGGCATTAAACGTACCTGTTGATCTAAATTATAGGCACGAGTTGTATAACCTGCATTACAGCCATTGCTATATGAAATAGACGTTATGGATATTCCCGGATCGTAATAAGAAAAAATGCTCGAATCAATGGCGTCCCAAACATCATACACATGAATTTCTGCTCCTGGAGCCATTCCTTTTGCCTGAGGATCTAAATTGCCTGCTCCCATAATGGTTCCGGCAACATGATCACCATGGTTACCGGTATTATCAGTAACATGTAAGGATCCTATACGGCCTTGGTAATCGATATGCGGCCCAATAGGGCCATCATCTCCCAATGCTATTTTTATTCCGCTACCATCATAATGCCTGCCACCCGCATATTCTGATGAAAGAATATTGGTTCTATGATCTGTTCTTTCAACAAAATTATCCGGAGCAGAAGGAGGGTCAATGGCTTCAATAAATTGGATAAAAGGAATGCTAGCTAATGATTGCAAAGATGCAGTATCCATTTGCATACTTAATTCATGAAAAAATGCATTTACTTGAATTTCTGATACGGTATGTGTTTTTAATAAATAAGTTTTGGCCTCCTCTATTGAAACTGATGGAAACAAAAGAAGTTTAATTTTTATTTTGCCATCATTGCTTATGGCCCAATTGGGATAATCATTTTGTACTAAATGAGGATGGATTTTTTGCATGTTCTCCAATACAAAAATGGATCTTATTCCTAATTTACTTAAGGCATTTATACTTATGTTTTCAGGCATAGCAGCCATATAGGTGTAGCGAGGTAAATAGCTGAATAATTGTATGCCTAAAGATTTTAGTTGTTCTTTTTGAACGCTTGTTGGGATCGTATAAAATTGAACACAAACAAAGGAATTGTTGTTATAAATAATAGTAGTATTCGTCAAAATTTCAGGCCATTGCTCTATATTTGCAGAGGGAATCAATTGTTCTGATCTAAAATAAACAGTGTAATTTTTATCTTGTGCAAGTGTTACAAACGTACATAAGACCCAAAAACTGAGCAAGAAGTTTCTTTTAATCATAATTTAATTTTTGCCTAATATAGAAAATCTAATTTTGCAGGCAATTTTTGTGAGTTGAAGTATTTTAGAAATAGCTCGAGCAACTAACAACGATTAACCAATAACGAACAAAATGAAAGTATTCAAATTTGGTGGAGCTTCTGTGAAAGATGCTAGTGGCATAAAAAATGTTGCTTCCATTTTAAAACTATATCAAGGGGAATCTATTGTAGTAGTAGTTTCTGCAATGGGAAAAATAACCAATGCATTGGAAAAACTTACTGAGGCCTATTTTAATAAAAGTGGAGAAACAGAAAAAATATTGGAAGAAATTAAACAGTATCATGAAGGGATAATGGATGCCTTGTTCTCTGATAAAAAACATTCTATCTATAACGAAGTACATAATACTTTTGTAGAAATTGAATGGGTAATCGATTCTGAACCTGAAAAAAGTTTTGACCATGAATACGATCAAATTGTTTCAATTGGAGAATTGGTATCGAGCAAAATTTTGAGCGCCTATTTAAAAGAAGTTGAGATTAAAAACCAATGGTTGGATATACGAGATTATTTGCAAACAGATGACACCTATCGTGAAGGGAAAGTTAATTGGAGCCTAACGCAAGAATTGATAGAAAAAAATTGGGTGCCTAAAATTAAACAAAATCAGGTTTTTATTACGCAGGGATTTATTGGCTGCACTCCACAAAATTATACTACCACACTTGGGCGAGAAGGTTCTGATTATACCGCAGCTATTTTATCGCATATTTTAAACATAAAAGAATTGACTATTTGGAAAGATGTGCCTGGCGTATTGAATGGTGATCCAAAATTATTTCCGAATGCGGTTAAACTACCTCGAATTTCATATCAAGAAGCTATTGAACTTACTTATCATGGAGCTACTGTTATACATCCCAAAACTATAAAACCCTTACAAAGTAAAAACATTAGTTTGCATGTTCGTTCATTTCTTAAACCAACAGAAATTGGAACTATTATTGCCAATGACGCCCCGGGCATTGATACGCCTTGTTTTATTGTTAAATCAAATCAGGTATTGTTATTGGCAGCTACAAAAGATTTTTCATTTGTTGATGAAGATGATTTAGCCTTGATATTTGATGTTTTTGCAGAACAGAAAATTAAAATGAATATTATGGATTACGGTCCTAATGGCTTATTTGCCAGCTTAACGTATGATAGTAGAAAATTACCTCAAGTATTATCAGCTATTGAAACCAAATACGATATTCAGGTTCAGCAAGGCTTAAAATTAATTACCATTAGGCACTACAATAAACAAGTGGTAGAGGAAATAATTGGCAAACAAGAAATTTTTTTGCAATTGGCCGATGGAATTAACGGCTGGTATTTGATAAAAGAATAGAGAAAAATAAAACCCTCGGGAATAAGTTCAGGAGGGTTTTGTTTTTCATTTAATTAACAGTCACGCTGAGCGAAGTCGAAGCGTTATGAAAATGTTTTATTTAGTAGTAGTTGTTGTTTGTTCTGTTGTTGCAGTAGCATTTGCTTCTGTAGTTACAGCTGCCGTTGTTGGCATACTCTCACAAACTTTTTTCAAATTATCTAAGCCTTTTTCATAAGACGCACCTATTGCATTATTCATCATTAATCCCATATAACGAGCAATTGGATTCATTCCTAAATCAACAATAAAATCCCAAGAAACTTTTGTTCCTTCCGGAGTTTGTTCAAACTTCCAATTACATGTTGGTTTGTTTCCTCTTCCAAAATCAAGTTCTGTAGTAATAGTACTAAATGGTGTGCTGGCAACAATAGTTTGGCTACCATCTCCCATTTTCGGGCTTTTCCAAGTACTCACTGCACCTGCACCTGCTTCTGATCCGGAATATTCAGTTGTCATTTGAGCATCTTGCTCTTTCCATGGCGACCAGCCTTCCCAAGCTTTAAAGGTATTTACTTGATTAAATACAGTTTCAGCCGAAGCTTTTACAACCGTTGATCTTTCTACCTTTACTGTTGAAGGTAAAAAGAAAGATACTACTGCCAATAAAACAACTACAGCAAGTAGAGATAGTCCAATTTTCTTAAGCATACAATTAATTTTGAAGATTGATTAATAATGATTTTTTAGAAACGTTATTTGTAATTGACAAAGGTACAAAATCATATGCATATAAATGGCAGAACATTATGGGGTTCAAGCATTTTTTTTTAGATTTAGGATTCTTTGTTTAGCGCTATGCATTTTTATAAAAAAGCCATTTTATCATTTTGTTTGTTATTTGCATCTATTGCAATTAGTAGAGCACAATATTATAATGGTTCTCAACTTACCTTCGGCAAAAGTAGAGTGCAGTATGATCCTAGACTTTGGAGTTTTTACAGGCTCGAAAAATTTGATATTTATTTTTACTTAGGAGGCAAAGAAATTGCACTCTATTCAGCTAGGTATGGAGATCAATTTTTAAAGCAATTGCAACAGCAATTTGATTATACTCTTGATGATCGCATACAAATTGTGGTGTATAATAAACATTCTGATTTTAAAGAAAGCAACATTGGGCTTGGCAAAGGAGATGATTATAACATTGGCGGAAAAACGCAAGTTGTAGGCTCTAAAATATTTGTGTACTATGAAGGCGATCACAGAAAATTAGATGCTCAAATACGAGCCGGCTTAACAGAACTTATGATCAACCATATTATGTATGGTGGCAATGTTAAAGACGCAGTAAAAAATTCTACTCTATTAACTTTACCTGATTGGTACAGTAAAGGTTTGGTGTCGTACATTGCAAAGCCTTGGGATGCTGAATTGGATGATCAAATTAGAGATGGTGTTTTATCAGGTAAGTATAAAAAATTCAATCACCTTACGGGAGATGATGCCGTATTAGCCGGCCATTCGATTTGGAGGTATGTGGCCGATATGTACGGAGAATCGGTTATACCAAGTATTTTGTACATGACGGAAATAAGCAGAAATATTGAAAGTGGTTTTCTTTTTATTCTGGGCATTTCTCTTAAAAGCTTATCAACAGATTGGCTTAATTATTATACCGATAAATATGCTACTCAAGATTCTCTTAGATCATTGCCTATAGAACAAACCGTTTTAAAGAAAACAAAAAAGAATCGTGTTTATCAACAATTAAAAGTAAATCCAAAAGGCAAATCTATTGCCTATGTTACTGATGAATTAGGCCAATATAAAGTTTGGATATACAATCGCGAAACAGGTAAGCGCAAACGTGTTTTAAAGCGTGAACAAAAATTAGATCGCATAAATGATTATTCCATTCCGCTTATTCAGTGGCATCCTACAGGAGATTATTTAACCATCGTCACCGAAAGAAAAGGGGAAATAAAATTAATTTCGTATGATGTGAAAAATAAAAAGAAAGAATTTGACCACATCTTGCATTTTGAAAAAATACTAGACTTTGCTTATTCTGAAGACAACAAAAAATATGTTTTTTCTGCCATTCAAAATGGACAAACAGATATTTTTGTTTACAACATTCTCTCTAAAACTTACGAACAAATTACCAAAGATATTTATGACGATCTTTTTCCTCGCTTTGTAAAAAACGGATCTCAAATTGTTTTTAGTTCCAATAGACTGAACGACACTATAAAATTTGAGAAAGATATTTACTACAAAAAAATGAATACTGCTTATGATTTATTTATGTATGATTATTCAAAAAAACTGAATGTGCTAAAACGTATTACCAATACACCGGGAATTAATGAAACCCATGTTGAAAAATATGATAAAATTGATTTCAGTTATTTAGGAGATGCCAATGGAATTTACAATCGCTATTTTGCCCATTTCGATAGCACAATAAGTTTTATTGATACCATTTCACATTACCGGTATGTTACTACAAGTATGCCCATTACCAACTATTCAAGAAATATTTTAGAGCAAGATGTTAATGTAAAAGCCAATGAATTGGCTGAAATAATTAAGCACAATGGAAAATATCTTTTATATGTCGATACCATAAAACCCAAAAGTGAACTTAAAGAGATTCAGTTAATGAATACTTCATTTAGACTAGATAAACAAACACAAGAAGAATTGTCTTCAAGTAAAACGACTAAAATTGATACGCTAAAAGAAACCATTATTCCAATAAAACCCAAAGACACCTCATCTGTAAAAGAAATTAATGTATTTGATCCTAATACAATTGATATTAACGATTACGTATTCGATTCTCAAAAAAAATCTATTGGAAGCAATAATAGTAAACCCGACTCTAGCCAAACTCAAATTACAAAAGCAGACACTACAAAAGCAATTTCAAATACTGCATCAACTTCTTCTGATAGCAAATACATTAAAACAAAAATTCCAAAACAAAGAAATTATGATAAATCGTATGTTATTGATTATGTAATTAGCCAAGTTGATAATGAATATTTGCGATCTTCTTATCAAATATATACAGGGGGGCCTGTAACATTTAATCCCGGCTTAAGTGGTTTCTTTAAAATTGGCGCTACTGATATTCTCGAAAACTATAAAATTGTTGGAGGGGTATTGCTTTCTCAAGATTTAAAAAACAACGGTTATTTTTTAAGTTATCAAAATTTAGATAAACGCTTAGATAAACAACTTGTTTTTTACCGTCAAGCCCAAACCACTATTTCTGATTATTCAGTTATTAAAGATCATACACATGAAATTACCTATTCACTTAAATGGCCATTCAATGAAGTAATGAGTGTTAAAGCATCTGCCATTGCAACCAATACAAGACAAGTATATCTTTCAACCGATTTACAAAATTTACAAACACCAACAACCTATAAAACTTGGGCTGGAGTAAAAGCCGAATGGATATATGATAATACTCTAAGCTTAGGCTTAAATCTGTATAAAGGTACTCGTGCTAAAATCTGGCTTGAACATTATCGCCAAGTTGATGCAAATGGAAAATACATGACCGTTATAGGAGCTGATTACAGAAGATATATTAGAATTCATAGAAATTTAATTTGGGCCAATAAATTTTCAGTTAGCACATCTTTTGGCTCACAAAAACTAATTTATTATTTGGGTAGTGTTGATAATTGGATTAATTTAGGGCAGCACGCTACATTTGATAATACCACTCAGGTTGATCCTAACCAGAATTATGCATTTCAAGCATTAGGCTCTAACCTAAGAGGCTTTTCTCAAAATATCCGAAATGGAACCAGTTTTGCATTAATCAATAGTGAAATTCGTTGGCCTATTTTTAAATACCTTTTAAATCGTCCGCTTAAATCTGATTTTATTGCAAACTTTCAAGTAGTAGGTTTTTTTGATATAGGAACGGCTTGGACCGGCAAAACCCCCTATTCAGAAGATAATTACTTAAATAATCAAGTTATTGTAAAACCTCCATTTACCATAACCGTTACTACACAACGTGAACCAATAGTTGCCGGATATGGCTTTGGCCTTAGAACAAAACTATTGGGTTATTTTATTCGTACCGATTGGGCCTGGGGCTTTGAGGATGGTCAAATTCAACCCTCCATTTTTTATTTATCATTGAGTTTAGATTTTTAATTTTTATAACATGAGCGCATTTTCTGTCGTTGTTTTAATATTGATTGGATTGGCAGCCGGAACCCTAGGAGGTCTAGTAGGCGTAGGCGGTGGCATTATTATGGTGCCCGCCATGGTTTATTTTTTAAATAGTTCACAACTTCAAGCGCAAGGCACGAGCTTGGTCGTGATGATGATGCCAGTTGGTGCTTTAGGCGTTTACAATTATTACACAAAAGGAAATTTAGGCAATACTGATTTTAAAAATGCATTTATAATTGCATTGGGATTTGTGTTTGGTAGCCTTATAGGCTCTAAACTTGCAAATAGCACATTACCCATACCCGTAATAAAAAAATCATTTGCAGTATTAATGATTCTTGTAGCAATTAAAATGTTGTTTGGAAAATAAAATGCAGTTACTAGAAAAAATAAAAACATTATCAAAACAATATTTTAGCGAAATACAAACAATTCGCAGGCATATGCATGCGCATCCTGAATTATCTTTTCAAGAATTCAATACCTCAGCTTTTATTGCACAAAAATTAAAGGAATTTCAAATTTCATTTAAGACAGGTTTTGTAAAAACGGGAATAGTAGGAATAATTGAAGGTAAAAATCCTACTAAAAAAGTAATTGCATTACGTGCTGATATGGATGCTTTGCCTATACAAGAACAAAATAAAGTTGACTATTGTTCTGTAAATGCAGGTGTAATGCATGCCTGTGGCCATGATGTGCATACTTCATGTTTATTAGGCGCAGCCAAAATATTACATTCATTAAAAAACGAATTTGAAGGAACGATAAAACTGATCTTTCAACCGGGAGAAGAAAAATTGCCCGGAGGAGCTTCCTTAATGATTGCCGAAGGTGTTTTAGAAAATCCTAAACCATCGGGCATTATTGGTCTTCATGTTTTCCCATCAATGGAAACAGGCAAAGTTGGTTTTAGATCGGGTATGTATATGGCTTCTACGGATGAATTGTATGTAACCGTTATTGGCAAAGGTGGGCATGGGGCACTTCCTCATTTAACTGTTGATCCTGTTTTAATTGCTTCTCATATTATTGTTGCTCTGCAACAAATTGTGAGCAGAAATTGTCAACCAATAATACCATCCGTTTTATCTTTTGGAAAAGTAATAGCAAATGGGGCTACCAATGTAATTCCTGATGAAGTAAAATTAGAAGGAACCTTTCGTACCCTTGATGAAAATTGGAGAATTGAGGCTCATCAAAAAATGATTAGCCTTGCAAAGGGCATTGCAGAAAGTATGGGCGCAACATGTATTTTTGAAATTAAAAGAGGGTATCCTGTTTTATATAATGATGGAATTTTAACCCAACATGCCGAAAATGCAGCTAAACAATATTTAGGAGAAGAAAATGTAGAACAACTCGATCTAAGAATGACTGCCGAAGATTTTGCCTATTATACACAACACTTGCCTGGGTGTTTTTATAGATTGGGCACAGGTAATAAAAAAAAGGGAATTACTTCGAATGTTCATACAGCTACCTTTAATGTTGATGAACATGCTCTAGAGATTGGCATGGGCTTAATGGCATGGATTGCATTGCAGGAATTAACGCTATAACGATTTTCCATTTGAAATAAGTGAATAATTCTGCTCCAGTCGTTGAGCCGGAATTTGAGCAGGAACAATTTCTTTAATTGCCCTTTCAATATGCTCCTTAGTTATGTTTTTAGATATTGCCATCTATTTTGCTAGTATTGATAATTCGTAAATTTTATACCAATAGAAAAATGCTTCCGGATTGGATTTTTTAAATTTATTCAGCTTTGTATTCATCGGTTCTGCAATTAAGCAATCTTTTAATTCCAAAGGATCCTTGAATTTTTCAACTGCTTTTGCATCATATAAAATCAAGGCTGATAAATAAGCTGCTTTAGAAGCGTGTAATATTGCTTTTTCTAAGTGATAACTTTCAGAAAAAAAAACGCTCATAGGCTGAGCGAAGAAGAAGCATCTGAAAAAATAATTCTTTTTGTTCCCTTAACGTAATGACATTGGGATAACGAGAGATCATAAAAAAAGCCTGAGAATATTTGGCATTACCCTATTTATCAGGCTTATTTTTTAATAACAACCTATATATTATTTATTATAAACTGAAGTTGGTTCAAACGTTTCATAAGTATAATCCGTACACACTTGCTTTAATCTGTAATAAGAATTACCAGATAATGGTGATGGATCAAGAGCTAAATAGTTCTTTGGGACAGTGCTATTAGATTCAGAAGATGAAATAAATTGCTGCGCAATTATGGTATAGTTTACTCCATCTTGACTTCTTTCTACTTCATAACAATAGTTAGTACGTTCAGATGCTGATTCCCATTCAATTACTATTTGTCCATTTACATTAGTAGTTTCAAATCTTACCAACTCAACGGAAAGTGTTTCCGGATTTGAATTTGTCCCTTGCTCAACAAAATTTGTGTTGGTTGTATTGGTTATTTGTTTGCTTGTAACTACTTCATCCTTTTTACAAGAAGAAATAAAAATGATGCTGCATACAGCTAGCATCCATTGTGCTTTTAAAAATGTTTTTTTCATGATAAATGTTTTTTAGGGTTTTGTTTAAATTAAAAATGTTTATCAGAGAGCTTGGGTAGCTTTGTTACGCAGAAGGTGAAAAAAAGTTTCAATATTTCCTATAAAAACAAAATTTATTTTTGTAGAAACGAGATTTTTTCATTTTTAAACAAATTTCAACACCCTTAAATTAAACAGGAGTTAGTACCTTTATCTACACATAATTTATGTACAGAATTTTTAATGTTTTTATTTAAAAACCAAAAATTAAAATACGTTTAATAAAATTAGAATTTACATGGTATGGAATACAAATTCGATCAAATAGAAAAAAAGTGGCAACAATACTGGAAAGAAAACCAGATTTATAAAACCGAAAATAAAACCGACAAACCTAAGTTTTATGTATTGGATATGTTCCCCTACCCTTCCGGTTCAGGCTTGCATGTTGGGCATCCTCTGGGTTATATTGCCTCTGATATTTATTCTCGTTATAAAAGATTAAAAGGATTTAATGTATTGCATCCAATGGGATTTGATGCATTTGGATTACCGGCTGAACAATATGCCATTCAAACAGGACAACATCCGGCAATAACAACAGAAAAAAATTTACTTCGTTATAAAGAACAATTAGATAATCTTGGTTTTTCTTTTGATTGGACAAGAGAAGTGAAAACTTCTGACCCCAATTATTACAAATGGACGCAATGGATATTTATGCAATTGTTTAATGCATGGTACAATAAAAAAACAAACAAGGCAGAAAAAATTCAAGACTTAATTGCAATTTTTGAAAAAGAAGGAAATGTAAACATAAGTGCTGCAACTAATTTTCATTCGCTCTTTTCTCAAGATGAATGGAAGCAATTTTCAGAAGCTCAAAAATTAAATCTTTTAATGGAATACCGTTTGGCTTATTTATCTGACTCATTGGTAAACTGGTGCCCCGAATTAGGAACTGTATTGGCAGAAGCAGAAGTAAAAGATGGAGTTTCTGAACGAGGAGGCTATCCCGTTGAAAGAAAATTAATGAAACAATGGTCGCTTAGAATTTCTGCTTATGCAGAACGTTTATTGCAAGACCTAAACAATATTGATTGGAGCGATTCATTAAAAGAAATTCAACGCAATTGGATTGGAAAATCAGAAGGATCTTCATTGCGTTTTCAAATTGATGGGCATGCTGAATCAATGGAAGTTTTTACCACAAGGCCTGATACTATTTTTGGAGTAAGCTTTGTTGTGCTTGCACCCGAACATGAATTGGTTTCAAAAATAACTACTGTAGATAAAAAAGCTGCTGTTGAAAAATACATTCACGAAACCAAAAGCCGTTCAGAAAGAGATCGCATGTCTGACGTAAAAAGGGTTTCTGGAGAATTTACCGGGGCTTATGTGCTTCATCCATTTAATGGAAATAAAATTCCGGTTTGGATTGGTGATTATGTTTTATTGGGTTATGGAACAGGAGCTGTAATGGCTGTGCCTTCTGGTGATTCACGTGATTTTGCTTTTGCCAAGCATTTTAATTTACCCATACTTCCTATTGTAAAAGATGTAGATATTAGCAATGCCGCCTATGAAGAAAAAGAAGGTATCTTGATAAATTCCGGATTTTTAGATGGACTAGACGCAAAAACTGCCATAAAAAAAGCCATAGAAGAAATTGAAAAACGAGATTTAGGTAAAGGCAAAATAAATTTCCGCATGCGCGATGCTATTTTTAGTCGCCAGCGTTATTGGGGAGAACCTATTCCAATTTATTATAAAAATGAAACTCCATTTTTATTAAATGAAAATGAATTACCGCTTGAATTACCTGAAGTTGATGCTTATTTACCAACCGAAACAGGAGAACCACCACTTGGCAGAGCAAAAAATTGGAAACCCAAAAATGGGGATCGTTACGAATACAACACCATGCCCGGCTGGGCAGGATCGAGTTGGTATTTTCTACGATACATGGATCCGAATAATGCAAATGCATTTGTAAGCAAAGAAGCTGAACAATATTGGCAAGATGTAGATTTATATATTGGAGGCGCTGAACATGCAACCGGGCATTTATTGTATGCACGTTTTTGGCAGAAATTTTTATTTGATCTTGGGCTTGTGAGCAAAGATGAACCTTTCAAAAAACTAATTAACCAAGGAATGATTCTTGGGATTTCTTCTTTGGTTTATCGTGTAAAAGGAAGCAATCAATTTGTTTCTTATAATCTTAGGAAAAATTACGATACTACTCCCATTCGTGTTGATATCACAATTGAAAAGGATGGCGCATTAGATGTAGAAAAATTTAAAAATTGGCGGGCAGAATTTGCTGATGCTACTTTTATTCTTGAAAATGGAAAATACATCTGTGGTCATGAAACGGAAAAAATGTCGAAATCATTCCACAATGTTGTAAACCCGGATGATGTGGTTACTGCTTATGGTGCTGATACATTGCGTTTGTATGAAATGTTTTTAGGGCCACTCGAACAATTTAAGCCTTGGGATATACAAGGTATTGAAGGGGTACATCGTTTTCTAAAAAAACTTTGGAGATTATTTCATGATGTAAATAACGAATTTAAAATTAGTGATGAAGCTCCAACAAATGAAGAATTAAAAGCCTTGCATAAAGCCATAAAAAAAGTTGAAGAAGATGTAGAGCGCTTTTCGTTTAATACATCGGTAAGCACATTTATGATTTGCGTAAATGAATTGACCGATTTAAAATGTAACAAACAGGCTATTTTAAAAGATTTATTAATTATTTTATCGCCTTATGCGCCTCATATTGCTGAAGAACTATGGCAATTAATGGGAGAAAAAGAGAGCGTTTGCAAAGCCCAATTTCCTTTGTATAATGCTGAATATTTAGTTGAAAGCGCTTTTGAATATCCTGTATCCCTTAATGGCAAAATGAAATTTAAAATGAATTTGGCATTAAGTTTGACTAAAGAAGAAGTAGAACGTATGGTAATGGAAGCCGAGCAAACAAAAAAATGCTTAGATGGCAAGGCCCCTAAAAAAGTAATAGTAGTGCATAATAAGATTGTGAATATTGTCATCTAATTGAAAGATTAAAAATTGGAAGATTGAAAGATTCAAAAAAAATAAAAATATATTTTGGTGATACCCTCTCCCAAGGGAGAGGGCAGGGAGAGGGCTTGAATACAATTTCTAAATTTCTACTTTTTCTATTATATAGTATTTTCTTTCTTGCAAAAAACTCAAACTCACAAGAAGCTTGCGGAATTGATAAAGTAAATTTTAAACGTGGAGAGCGAATCGAATACCATGTAAAATACATGTGGATGGATGGAGGAACTGCAGTACTATCGATTACCAATGAAGAAAAAACCTATTACGGTAAAAAAACCTTTCACATGATTGGAACCGGAAATTCAGAAGGCATGTTCGATTGGTTTTTTAAGGTTAGAGATAAATATGAATCATACATTGATCAAGAAACAATTATCCCTTATGATTTTATTAGGCGTGTTGATGAGGGGGGATATAAAATCGAACAAGATGTACTTTTTAATCAAACCACCAATACTGCTGTAAGCAGAAAAGGCACATACAATGTACCTAACTGCATACAAGATATTTTTTCAGCATTCTATTATTCACGATGTTTAAATTACGACACACTAAAAATTGGTGACGCAGCAGATATTGTTACTTTTTTAGATGATGAAATTTATCCCATGAAAATTAGGTATGTAGGTGATGAAATCTTGAAAACCGGATTAGGGAGTTTTAAATGTCAGAAATTTATGCCCATGGTTCAAGAAGGGCGTTTGTTTAAAGATAAAGAAGGCATGACCATTTGGATGAGTGCTGATAAAAATCATATTCCTATTCGCTTACAAGCTGATCTTTTAGTGGGTGCTATTAAAATAGATCTTACTTGTTATTCCGGACTTTTATACCCCATTGCTGAGGTGAAGAAATGATAGTCAGATATTTTTTCCCTATGCAATCTTCAAAACATTTCTTCTAAATAAAATTACTGCAACAGAAGATCCTATTATTCCAATTAAGAATAGCATTCCAACATGAGTTAAAAATGTAATATCCGTTATAGCCAAATGTCTCCAGAAAATATCATAAAAACCTTGTATTGACCAATAGTTAATGGAAACCATTGAAAGTTTTTGCATCCATTCAGGCATAAGAAAAGAAGGTACCATACTTCCGCCAAGAGCAGACATGATTAAAATAATTAAGGATGCCATGCTTTGTAATTGTTGTCTTGATTTTGCTATGGAAGCCAATAACATTCCAAAACTTGATGCTGCAAATGCTGTTGCAACAAGCATCACAATCAATGCCGGTAAATTGAGAAAAACATTTAAATGAAAAACATTCCAAGCAAATAGAAATAAAATGGATAGTTGTAGCATCGAAACAATATTGGCCGAAATCATTTTGCCGAACAAAATAAAATTGGTTTGTATTGGAGAATACAACAATCGCTTTAAAGTTCCTTCTTCCTTTTCATCCAATAAACTTCCGCCCATTGCAGTAATGCTAAACAAAAGCATCATTACAGCAGTTCCGGCAACAGCTTGTATAAGCCCAGGATCGTTATCCTCTTTTGCAGCTACAATAGATGTCATTTGAATATTCATACTGCTATTTTTTTTGTCAGAAAAATTACTTTCAAAATCTTCTTTGATTTTTTCATGAATAAATGTTAGCATTTTAGGGTCGCCAGAATATTTTTCATCGGCTTCTTTCATGGCTTTATTAATCATTACATTTTTACCCACCGAACTCATTAATTTAGATAGTAATGCTTGTTGTAACAATCCTACTTCAATTGCTTTTGCCTGATCGTATTGCAATTCGATAGGAACACTATGACCTAAAAAAACAGAATCGGTTAAGCCTTTATGAAAAATAAGCACAGAACTTTCTTCGCCTTTTTTAATTAAATTTTGAGCAGAATCCAATTCTATTAATTCCACATCTAAACTTTTTAAGGAAATAAGATTTGAAATAATTTCTTTAGAAAACGGAGATCCGTCCAAGTCACTTACCATTAATTTTATGGGTTTAGGAGCATCACCTTTGCCCATACCACTATATGAAAATGCGATGAGGGACATAACTGCAATAGGCATTATAAAAGTTAGCATTACAGCTCTTTTATCTAAGAAAAATAGTCGTATATCTTTTTTAATGATGTTAAACATGTTTTATATTTTAAATTTATTATTGATAATAATTTCAAACCTTAAACTTTGAACTAACCCTAATCTCTCAATTGTTTTCCGGTTAGTTTCAGAAAAATAGTTTCGAGACTTACTTTTTGAATATCAATTTGAGTAATCTCAAGGCCTAAATCACTGCAAGCAATAATAATTTTAGGCAAATCAGATTTTAATGCTGTTGTGGGATATTGAATCGTTTTTTCTTCTTGATTAATTACCGCTTGCATGCGTTCAGAAAATTTTTCTATTTGTTCTTTTGAAATAGAGGCATAACGAATTAAAATATTTTCTTTTATTCCGCTGCTGGTTCTTAAATCTTGTAAAGAACCTTCAGCAACAATTTGTCCATTATCAATAATTCCCACACGATTGCAAAAACGCTCTGCTTCTTCCATATAATGCGTGGTGTACACAATGGTCATTCCATCTTTATGTAATTTTTCAACAACTTCAAAAATTAAGTTTCTACTTTGAGGATCAATCCCCACGGTAGGTTCATCCATAAATAATATTTTCGGAGTATGTAGCAATGCAGAAGCAATATTGATTCTACGTTTCATCCCTCCTGAATAATTTTTAATTATGTCATTTCTTCTATCATACAAACCCATCATGTGAAGTGTTTGATCAATTCTATCTTTTAATACAGATGATTCAACATTGTATAAATTTCCCCAAAAGAGTAAATTTTCATACGCAGAAAGTTTACTGTATAAGGCAATTTCTTGAGGCACTACACCAATTATTTTTTTACAGGCTTGTGCATTAGTGCCTAATTCCATATTATCGATTTGAACATTACCTGCATCCGCCTTAAGAATAGTACTCATAATGCTAATGGTCGTTGATTTCCCTGCGCCATTTGGGCCAAGCAAGCCGTAAAACTCACCCTGGGAAATTGATAAATTAATTCCTTTTAATGCCTCAACATTTCCGTATGTTTTTTTTAGGTTGTTTACTGTTATCATTTTATTGTATTTAAAATATATTCTATGATTTTTATGCATAAATTATTAACCACATAGATACATAAGATTTAATTATTTAATTTCAGCAATTCAAGAATATTTCCCACTTAGCAAGATTGCTATAGCTTCATATAGAATAGAAGCTTCGCTTCTGCTCTATGTTTAAAAATTTATTTTTCTTTCCATAACTCTACCCTCAATATTTTACTGTTCTATAAAAACCCATGCCCTGCACATAAAACTATGTTTCTATGTGGTTTTAAAAATTCAAATGCTGCTAGCGAAAGTACAATTATTTATATTCTTCTTTTTGCATAGATAATAATGGGAATAATGCTTTTAATAAAAACCCAATTCCCATTCCAATAAATAATCCTTCTGAAGTAAAGCCTAAGAGTTTTCCAATTCCTAATCCTAGCAATAAACTTCCTGCAAATATTTTTCGAGAGATTCTATCTCTAACATACATTCCTTCTGACATTGGGTTATTAGAATTAAAAGAGTAAGAATAATACGACCATCTTAATACGCCCGAAATAAAAAATACCATTCCCATTAATGCAAACATCAACCATGATGGTTCATGAAAAAAATGAAATACTGCTATACAAATAAATGCAATTCCTAACATGATCCAGCTTATTGTTTTTGATTTGTCTTGATAGTTCAACGTTTCCATACAATTTGTTTTAATTATTGATTATTATTTGATGAAACAAATGTATGGAGATGCAGTAGGCTAAGAAATGAATTGCTGACGAATGAGGTAAATAGAAGGATGGATGGGGAAATTTATTGATGGAGGCTTACAAAAATTTTAAACTCCCTTGTTTGCTCTCAAAATCAAGGAGCCACTTTTTTCGCCACAAACCACCCGCATAGCCGGTTAAATTTCCATTCTCTCCAATAACCCTGTGGCAGGGAACAACAATGGCAATTCTGTTACATCCATTGGCTTTTGCAACTGCACGTATACCTTTGAGGTTATTTAATTTAATAGATTGCTGTTTATATGAAATAGTTTTTCCGTAAGGAATTTCTAATAAACTCTTCCATACTTGATTTTGAAATGCTGTTCCAGGTGTTACTAAAGGAAGATTAAATTCTTTTCTTTTGCCTTCAAAATATTCTTGTAATTGCAGGTTCAGGTTTTCAAAATGTTTATTCTCACCATAAATAATTTTTGCTTTTAATAAACGCTTCAATTCTTTGAATTCAAATTCCAACATTCTACTATCGGTAAATTCTAACAAACAAATTCCTTCTGCATTGGCGCAAGCATACATAGGACCAATTGGAGTGGTGAGCTTTGTAATATTTATTATAGAAGTTACTTTACTCTTAGATGGCGCCTCATCAAATAAATTTTGATAGGCAGTAGAAAATCCACTGATGGATTCGTAACCATTTTCGAAAGCCGCTTCGGTTACTTTGTTGCCATCTGCTAATTGCTTGTATGCATTATTTATTCTCATCATTCTTTGGTAGGATTGAAATGTGATACCGTGTTGTGCTTTAAACCATCTTCTTACTCTGTTAGGCTCAATTCCTAATTTCACTAAATCGTAGTCTTTTATTTTTGTTGATGGATCAGCATTTATTTTCGCGATAATGATTTTAATAAAATCAGGACTTGATCCAACATTAATTAAGGGGTTACAAACTTTACAAGCTCTGTATCCATTTAAAATAGCATCTTTTGATGTTTCAAAATATTCAACATTTTCAGGTTTGGGTTTTCTGGCGGTACAGCTTGGTCTGCAAAAAATACCCGTAGTTTTTATACCTGCATAAAAAATGCCTTCGAAAGAAACATCTTTCTCTACAAGGGCTTTATACATTATATTGGCTGTTAATTTCATTGCTACAACAAAAGTAGCAAACGCTATTATATAAATACAACCGAAAACTTAACAAGTATTTTTATTAAAAAATTATTCTATCAAGTCAACAAAAATTTTTCTTAAATAGGGCAGGCATTCTTTAACAGGTATTTTTATTTCCTCATCATAGCTATAATGAGACTCTCCAAAATTGATATACAGTAATAGATTTTTTTCGTTTAAAGCAAACCTTTTTGTTTTATCAAAAGACTCACCCCAGTTATCTAGTAATTGTTGTTTTTTAGCTTCTATATATTCATAGTTATCTGCAAAACTATCTTTAATTGCTTCTTCATCCACTAAATTTTCTATTTTCTTATTTACTAGTGAATCAAATTGTTCATAAAAAACGGAATCAATTATATCATCGATTTCCAATATTTTTTTATTGACTAAATCAAATGTTATCGGATAAAAACCAGATGAATATCCATTTCCACCTCCTCCCGAACTTTCATAGATATTAAAAACAATACTTAAAAATTTATTGCCTTTATTAAGTATGGGATAGCTTACATAGTATTCTTCCGGATAACCTATAACACTATCTCCTTTTGAGATTCCTAGATAGCCACTTACATCTCTATCCGTAATTTCTTTTATTGTATTGTTTACCAATAAAATTTGAGAAGTGTCCTTTGAAAGAAAAACAGGTTTCTTGACTTCCATTACCAAATAATTAACTTCTTGATCAAACTCAGAACTAGAATAAAGCGTATCTGTTCTTTTTTGTTCCATAATTTTATATTCGCACATGTTTTTATTGGATTGTGGAAAAACATAAGAGTATAGAAAGAAACACAATATGGATGAGAGAAAGAAAAGATGATATTTTTTGTTCATAATGGAGATTTAAAAACTTACTTATAAACAATAGTTATGCCATTGCAAATTTTTTTTTTCAATTCTAGCTATGCTTACTTAAAATTATTCGATAAAATTTTTATAGTTTATAATATTAGTATCCTCAAATATTTTTAAGTCTAGTAAATCTAAATCTCCCGAGATTAAATAATTTGCTTTACCATCTTTGCATTAAGCAAGAAGAAAATTGTCTTTTGCATCACGACAAGCATTTACTTTAGATTTAACTTGTATTTTTTCTCCTGTAGTTTTAAATATTTCGGTTATAATATCTAGTTCTCGTTCGTGGAAATATTTTCTAAATTTCGGACGGGCTAATACCTCTTCAATTTCGGCAAGTAAGGCTGATGAATATAAAATAACAAGATTCTTTTCAAGAATTTTTTGTTCTAGCTCTTCAACATACTTTCCAATCAAGAAGCTTATCCAAACATTGGTATCGATAACAATTCTACTTCCTTGATTTATTCGCATAGCGTTTTGCTCTTACTTTTTCTACTTCAGCAGTAATTTCTTCAAAACTTAATGGGAAATTTTTAAGGGATTCTCTTAGTTTTGAAAGCAATGCTTTTAAGCGTTCGTTTTTCAAAGAAAAAAACAGTTTATCCTTATCTTTTTCAGGCAGCTGATTTATGATGGAAAGCACATTTCTGTAATTATAAGTAGATGTAATTTGTGGTCTCATTTCAATTGTTTTTTATAAAGTTACCAAATCAATGGCATTTAGACAATACAAAGGGATTGTAAGTCTATTGGGTTAGAAAGGTAGATTTTAAAAAAAATAGGCGCTAGACAGAAGCCTAGCGCCTATGGAAGTAAAGTCATTCGTAAATAGTTTAATCTAATTGCAAGGCAAAACAGGTATTCCCAGTAAAATTTAAAGTCCCGGACCACCATTCATCGCCATATTCATCTACCACACTATATGAATAAGATTTATTAGTTGCAATTCCTAAATTTTTAGTTATCGTAATAGAACCATTTTGCCCACAATCTGGGGCGCTTGTCCAATACACAGAAGTTGCCGTTGATCCTACAATTTCTCCATCAACATAAAATGTTAATGACGTTGACCCGATACTTGTTAATCCTTCTGAAACATCTTTTGCATACCACATTACAACAGATCCTTCATACTCGCATGTGCCATCATCTGTTTTCGCAGAAGCATCATAATTTGTACTATTCGTATCAGTACATCCTTTTCTAGCACATCCTGAGAACAAGAATGGAATAACTAAGGCAAGAATAAAAAAACTCTTTTTTAAATTCATATTAATAAGATTAAGATTTGTAATTAATAATTAACACAAAAGTAATATTTTGTTACTTTAAATACAAAAATTACTGTGAGCGCTTTTCAAATTTTCGTGTTTTTAATTTATTTCCTCACAATGAAAAACAGTATCCTCTTTCTTTTCTGCTTTTTGCGTAGGTTCTCCGTTCTTTTTAGCAAGTAACATTTTTTGAATTAAACGCGCTTGTTCTTTTTGTATGGCTTCACGCATTTGTTTGTCTTTGTCTATATCGTAATAACAAATACCATCAACAAAAGTTTTTTCTACTTTGGCATAAATGGATAATGGATTATCTGACCACAACACTACATCAGCATCTTTGCCTACCTTAATACTTCCTACTCTATTATCAATGTGTAATAATTTTGCAGGGTTTAATGTTACGAGTTTCACAGCTTCTTCTTCTGTTAAACCACCATACTTAATTGTTTTTGCCGCTTCTTGATTAAGTCTTCTTCCCATTTCTGCATCATCAGAATTGATCGCTGTTACAACTCCCACTTTATCCATGATGTAAGCATTGTATGGAATTGCCTCATACACTTCAAACTTATAGGCCCACCAATCTGAAAAAGTAGAACCACCAATATTTCGTGCTTTCATTTTATCTGCTACTTTATAACCTTCTAAAATATGCGTAAAAGTATTCACTTGAAAACCTATAGAATCTCCAACATGCATGAGCATATTTATTTCTGATTGCACATAAGAATGGCAGGTAATAAATCTCTTTTTATTGAGAATTTCTACAAGCGCATCAAGTTCTAAATCTTTTCTTGGAGAAGCAATTGATTGTTTTTGTGCAGATGCTAAAGCATTGTAGGTTTTCCACTCTTTTTCATATTCCTTAGCACGTATAAATGCATCATAATACGTTTGCTCAACGCCCATGCGTGTTTGCGGATAACGTATTGTAAAATTATCTCCAAAGTTTGATTGCTTTACATTTTCGCCCAATGCAAATTTGATAAAACCATCGGCTCCTTCAAATTTCATTTTTTCGGGAGATTGTCCCCAACGTAATTTGATAATGGCCGATTGCCCCCCAATGGGATTAGCAGAACCATGCAACAATTGTGAGCTTGTAACACCTCCGGATAGTTGTCGATAGATATTGATGTCTTCAGAATTGATCACATCACCTATTCTAACCTCGGATGTTATACTTTGTCCCATTTCGTTTACGCCATTGCTAATGGCAATATGAGAATGTTCGTCAATAATACCCGAAGTAAGATTTTTCCCTGTGCCATCAATTGTTTTTGCATTTGCAGGTGTTGCTAGGTTTTTTCCAACAGCAGCAATTTTTCCATTTTGAATGAGCACATCTGTGTTAGATAAAATGCCATCTGTTTCGTTTGTCCATACGGTGGCATTTTTAATTAAAACGGTTTCTTGCTGAGGCAAAGCTTCATTGCCGTAAGCAATAAAAGGGTAATATACTTTTCCAATTTCTTGTTTTGTGATTTTAGTCTTGGCTGTATCTTTTTTTGCTTCTTCTTTAAATTCAGAAACTTTATGTGCCATCCATTTTATTGTATCTCCATTAAATAATTCACCTGAGCCCTTCCAATTGGCAGAATTATTAAAATCTACATAACCTACAAGCCTTGTTGTTTGCTGAACAGAATCTTTAGCAGGAACAAGATTAAGTTTAATAATGTTTCTATTTAAACTTAATGAAGCAGGAACTTTGATCGTATCCTTTACAAAAATAGTTGCCTGAAAACTTTCTAATTCTCCTTTTACTTCCAATTTGTATTTTTTATTTCCCACGGCAAGTTGATAAGTACCTCGCAAATCAATTTTATTATCATCATTAATAATATATTGTTTGCCTTGCACCCAGTTTTCGTAGAGAATTGTTTTTTCTTTGAAAACAGAATCAGATGTAATAATGAAATCTGCTAACATTCCCTTTTTCAAACTTCCTACCATTTGTTCGGCATGAATCAATTGAGCGGGAGTATAAGTTATTGCTTTCAGTGCTTGCGTTTGCGATAAGCCATTTTTAATTGCTTTACAAATGTTTTTCAAGAAATCTGCATTATCAATTCCTGCAGAGGTAAAAGCAAATTGAATATTATTTTTTTCAAGTGCAGCAGGATTGGTAGGCGCTAATTCCCAATTTTTCATTTCTGCCAAAGAAATATTTTGCGCATCATACATGTCATCCACATCATATACTTTAGGAAAGTTCAATGGAATTATAAATGCGGCTTTGGTATTTTTTATTTCATCCATGCGTTCGTATTCTCTTCCCGATCCTTTTAAAATATATTGCAGGCCAAATTCATCTCCAATTTTATCTGCACGCAAAGCTTCTAGTTGAGAATTTACTTCAAATATTTGGGGCAACTGCTGACTTGCATTCCATGCATCAAGAGATAAATTCACCTCCTGACCAATATTAGAAAGTGTCTTTCCTCCCACTCCTTTGGAGAGGGCTGGGGAGAGGCTTTTTGCGTCATAATACGTTTGCCTTAACAAGGCAATTGCACCCATTTGAGAAGTTGGGTAAGATTGTGTTGAGCTGCCTTTACTAAAAGAATAATTTGCAGAGGCATGGTTCAATAAAATCAAATCATTTTCTTTTCCATCGGCCAAACTTACAAGTGTAGAAGTTCCTCTGGCAATACCATCATGTTGAAAAGTAAGCACAGTGCCAAATCCATTTTTTCTAAATCCTTCGGCCTCTTTTGTATTTGCAGAAAATAAAGTTGAAGCTTCTATTTCTGGCTTAATGGCTTGATTCCATCCATAAGCACCATCTTTATTGCTGTCGTATTGTGGGCCATTTCTTTGTCCTGACTTTTGCACAGCAGGCATACCATACTGAGTATCTAAATCAATAAATGAAGGATAAATATATTTCCCTTTTAAATCGTATATTTTAGTGCCTGCTGGAAGTTTTATGTCTTTTCCAACATCCACAATTTTACCATCATGAATCAATAATGTTGCATCAGTAATAGTAGTTTGGTAATCTATAAAAATAGTAGCATGAGTAAATGCATAATATACTATGTCTTTTTCTTTTGATGCTATGCCGGCAACTGGATAGGTTGTTTGGGCATATAAAAAATTTATACTGCCGAAAAATAAGGATAGGGTAAGGAATATACTTTGCTTCATATGCTAAAATAAATTTGTTCAAAGTTAGTATTTAGCGCTTTACTTGCTGCATTTTTTGTAATTTTACAGCTTCGAATCATTTCTTATATAAAAATGAATCCGAGAGTAAAAGAGGTAAAGCCGGATAATGATTATGTTTTGGTTCTCACATTTGAAAATGGGGAAAAAAAACTATTTGATGTAAAGCCGTATCTAAATATTGGTTTGTTTCAAGAATTGAAAAACATCAATATTTTTAATTCGGTAAAACCATTTTTAGGAAGTATACTTTGGGAAAACGGATTGGATCTTTGTCCTGATACATTATATTTAGAAAGTAATTAAAAAATACAATTATATGCTCCACACTCACATTTTTCTCGTTACAGGCTTCTTAATGATTTATGTTTTTAAGACTCTATTTTTATTTATTGATAACAAAGAGCTATTCAAAAAATTTGCGCAGAAAATTAAAGTGCCCGAAATGATTATCAGTGTTTTGTTTTTGGCTTCTGGGCTTTATTTGTTGCATGAAAATGGATGGAGTTTGCCGGGATGGATGCATTTGAAATTAACACTGGTTGTACTTTCTATTCCTATTGCTATTGTTGGAACTAAAAAAGAAAACAAATGGTTATTATTATTATCTGTTTTGTGTTTGGTAGGTGCCATGGCAACTTCATTACACAATGGTCGCCCATTAACATCTTCAAGTTCTTCTAGTGTAACCCCGGAGCAAATAGATCCTAATTACGATATTAACAAACACGGTTTAGAAATTTATACTAGCAATTGTGTGAACTGTCATGGTGCTGATGGAAAGCTTGGTTTTTCAGGAGCTGCAGATCTTTCTACTTCTCAATTAGATCTTAATTCACGTTTTCAAATCATTAAGTTTGGAAAAAATGGCATGCAAAGTTTTGAAAATAGATTAAATGATGTGGAGATTAGAGCTGTGGCAACTTATGTTGAAAAGCTTCGCAAGTAAATTTTTTAACCGCATAGATACATAGGTAAAAAGAAAATATAGAAAATAGATTTTTAAACATAGATTTATTCCTATGTAATAACAATGATTTTGTTGTGTAACTTAGCTTAAAATACCAAACTATATAAAGCGTAGCGTCTTATTTTCTATGTATCTATGTGGTTTGTATTTGTTTTCAATTTTTTATAAAATCATAATTAGCAACCTTGGGAATATCCATAAATACCTCTATTAAAGAAGAAAAAGCCGTTTTGGTAGGAGCCATTACTTTTAAACAAGGCGAAGATCAAGTAAAAGAATATTTAGATGAACTAGCTTTTTTAACGCTTACAGCCGGAGCTACCACTTTAAAAAGATTTGTACAAAAAATCGATTCGCCTAATGCTCGCACCTATATTGGTTCCGGTAAAATTGCTGAAATAGCTAAATATGTTGAAGAAAATGGAATAAGCGTAGTAATATTTGACGATGAACTTTCTCCATCGCAACAACGCAACATTGAAGAAGAAGTAAAATGCAAAGTGATTGATCGCAATAGCTTAATTCTCGACATATTTGCCAAGCATGCCAAAACTTCTTATGCAAGAACCCAAGTTGAATTGGCGCAGTACAATTATTTATTGCCGCGACTTTCCGGTTTATGGAGCCACCTTTCAAAACAAAAAGGAGGTATTGGAATGAAAGGTCCCGGTGAAACAGAATTAGAAACTGACCGAAGAATGGTGCGCTATAAAATTTCTGTTTTAAAAGAACAATTATTAATTATAGACAAACAAAAAGCTACGCAACGCAGTAGGCGAGAGCAAATGGTGCGAGTTGCATTGGTTGGTTACACCAATGTAGGCAAATCAACCATTATGAATTTGCTGAGTAAATCAGAAGTGTTGGCAGAAAATAAATTATTTGCTACGCTTGATACAACAGTTAGAAAAGTTGTAGTAGAAAATCTTCCATTTTTGCTTTCAGATACGGTTGGATTTATTCGCAAACTGCCACACCACCTTATTGAATCTTTTAAATCAACCCTAGATGAAGTTAGAGAAGCTGATGTGCTCATTCATATTGTAGATATTTCTCACTCTCATTTTGAAGATCAATTATACACAGTAAATACTACATTAGCAGAATTAGGAGCCATTGACAAACCAACCCTTATTATCTTTAATAAGATAGACGCTTATAAGTTTGTTCAAAAGGATGAAGATGATTTAAGTCCTGTTACAAAGGAAAATTATTCTCTTGATGATTTAAAAAAAACCTGGATGGCAAAAGCCAATCATCCTTGTATTTTTATTTCAGCGACAAAAAAAGACAATCTTGATAAACTAAGAGATTTACTTTATAATTTTATAAAGGATATTCATGCTAAAAAATATCCTTACAATAATTTCTTGTACTAATATTCTTGGCTAATTTCTATTTATTAAAAGCAGCAATATATTCTTTAACGTTACCACATTGATCTTCCACAACTAATTTAAAAGTGTGTTTGCCTTTGGCTAAAGTAGGATCAAGATTGAGTGTAAGTAAATTGTATTTGAGATCATATATCATCACAGTCCATTCCCCATCTATATAGGCATTATAGCTTTTAATGCCGGAAAGATTATCGGTAATAGAAGCCTTAATGTTAGCTTGGTATCCAATACTTTTATTGTTAAAAATGTTAATGGGATTTATAGTGGGCGCTATGGAATCTATTCGTACAGTATAATTACCAAATTCTCTTGTTTGTGCAGTTATCCAACCATCATGATAAATACCTCCAACTGATTTGTAATAAAAACTTTCATTGACTAGAGTAACAACTATTTTGCTTTGGTATTTTTCAGGCACATTAATTTTTATAGAAAGGGTAAAATTACTATGAGCTGGCGTATATATATTATGTACATGATGCAATGGAGAAATAGAGCCTTTTAAGGTGTCACTTTCAAAATATTCGAACGGTAAAGTATCATATAATAAATTAGCAGGAATGGTAATTTTAAAATCATCAGTAGCATACCAATTTTCTTTACCAAAAGGAAAGGTTGCGACATAATTTGTAGGCATTTTGTTTTTTTGATTAGCCATTACAATATGTTTGCTTTGCACCTTAAAACTAAGTTGAGATGCATTTCCATATACATCTTTTGCAATTAACAATACTGTATGTAAATTATTATCGTTAAAACAACACCTTCCGTAATTCACCAAATCAGTGTAAATTCCCATTTGATTATTATAATCTACAAAACACTTTTGTGCCCTAACATGTGTTTTTTGGTACCGATCGTAATCAATATGACTGTTTATACATCGGGTTTTATCAAAGAGAAATTTTTCTAATGCATGGGCATAAATGAGTTGACTATCAACATATAGTTCTGCTGAATAAATTCCACATTGGTTATCTTGAGTATTTAAACGATCAATACCATCAAAAGCAAACCCTATATTTCCATAAACCGTTATTAATGGATTTTTTCCTAGAGTATATTTTCCACCTCCACTACCCAAAGCAGCAAAAGTTTTATAATTAGATTGGTAATTCACAAAACCACTGCTATCTAAAGGATAAATACTAATGGATTTAATAATGGGAGGAATATTGTCTTTTATATTAAAGTCGAATAAAAGAGGATTGATGATGGCTTCTGTTACGGCATCTCTAATTTCAAAATGCAAATGGGCGCCTCCGGAAGCTCCGGAATTGCCTGATAAGGCAACTATGTCACCTTTTAATACCGGTAATTCATCTGGAGCTAAAGTAATATCAATTTCAAATAATCTCTTTTCATATTGCTTTGCTCTAACATATTTAGCAATATTACCCAAATAGCATTGTAAATGTCCGTATAAAGAAACATACCCATTAGGGTGTGTAATATACAATGCATTACCATATCCGGTTGATGATACTTTAATTCTAGAAACATAGCCATCTGCCACAGCAAAAACATTTAAACCTTCAACGCCATTGGTTTTAATATCTATACCAGAGTGAAAGTGATTGTTGCGTAATTCTCCAAAATTTCCTGCTAAGTAAAGAACAGTGTCTTGTAATGGCGACCTAAAATAATCTTGAGGATATTTAGATTGAGCTAAAATTGAAAAATGAAGGCTGATTATAATTATACTAACAAAAAATCTACACGTCTTCAAATTACCATACTGTTAAATTGCTAAACTGCTAAATTGCTAAATTGTTTTTGAATATAACAAGGTGTGCTACTAATTTCAATTTAAGTCCCTCCCTTTCATAACAATTTAGCCATTTAACACTTTAACAATATGGTCTCATGGATTAAATTCATCCAAAATATTTGCGTATTACCACATGCAATGCTATTTTTGTATGTTAAGCAATCTTCAAACCCATTTAAAGACGTACTATGAACTCTCTAGATAACGCAGTAGTAGATATTGAAAGTAAAGTAGACAAGCTATTGAAAAAATATAAAAAAGCTGAAGAAGAAAAGTTAGCTTTAGAAAATGAAGTAAAAGCTTTAAAAAACCAGCTTGACCAACAAAGAAATTTAGTTGAAGAGCTAAAAGCAAAAAACACGCTAATAAAATTAGCAAAATCACTTAATGATACTAATGAGAAATCATCAGACGTTAAGTTAAAAATTAATCAATTGGTGCGGGAAATTGACAGGTGTATTTCGTTGTTAAGCAGTAAGTAAATTTCTGTAAATAATTAAAATGGAATTGGCGGAACTTTCAATAAAAGTAACCATAGCAAATAGAATTTATCCGTTAACCATTCAGGCGGATGAAGAAGAAATGGTACGTAAAGCCGCTAAGTATGTAAATGAAAGCATAAAAGCATATTCAGAAAATTACGCTTCTCGAGATAAACAAGATTTATTGGCAATGGTAGCTTTAGAAATAGCCACCAAATTATTAGAAGAAAAAAGACCAATAGATACTGATGAAGTAGTAAAAAAACTTTCAGAGGTGAGCAAAGCGCTTACTGACGAAATAGATAATTTATAACGTTCTTTGTAATACGTTGAAGATACACCCGCATTGATTCATCGTACGTTTTGAAAACTCAACATTATAAACATTGGGATTAAAGCTCTTAATGAATAGAGCAGGCTCCAATCCCGACCTCGGTCGGAATTATGCAAACGCATAACAGGAGAAACTCGACACATTAGGGCGATTCCACACATGTCGTTTGGGGTTTTTCTAAAACCTTGGTGAATTGGTGTGGGTTATTTTTTTAATTAAAGTTTAACAATTTTAGAATTTAGAATTAATGGATATAGTTATAGCAATAATTACATTTATTGTTGGGGGTGCAGCAGGTGCCTTTGCAATTAACATGGTACTTAAACCTAAGCACCAACATTTGCTTGAAGAAGCTGAGCAAAAGAAAAAACAAATTATTTCTCAAGCAGAAGGAGAAGGCGAGCGTTTTAAAAAAGAAAAAGAACTGCAAGCCAAAGAAAGATTTCTTCAGCTTAAATCGGAGCATGAAAAATCTATCAACCAACGCAATTCAGAAGTTGCCGAAAAAGAGATACGCCTAAAAGAAAAAGACTCGCGTGTTAACAAACAACTTGACGATTTAAAAAGCAAAGAAGCTGAAGTTACTGCTATAAAAGAACACATGAGCACTCAGCTCGAAATTGTAAAAAAACGCCAAGAAGAATACGACATCTACCACAAAAAACAAGTAGAGCAATTAGAGAAAATTTCAAGCCTTTCGGCAGAAGATGCTAAAAATCAATTAATGGAAACATTAAAGGCTGAAGCAAGAACCGAAGCCATGTCGCACATAAAAGAGATCATGGATGAAGCAAAGCTTACGGCCAATAAAGAAGCTAAAAAAATTATTATTCAAACCATACAAAGAGTGGCTACCGAGCATGCCATTGAAAATGCTGTTTCCTCTTTTCATATAGAAAATGATGAAATGAAAGGCCGTATCATAGGTCGCGAAGGAAGAAATATTCGTGCATTAGAATCTGCAACCGGTGTTGAAATTATTGTTGATGATACTCCTGAAACCATTATTCTTTCTTGCTTTGATCCTGTTCGCAGAGAAATTGCCCGATTGGCATTGCACCAATTGGTTCAAGATGGTCGTATACATCCTGCCCGTATTGAAGAAATAGTTGAAAAAGTAAAAAAACAAATAGAAGATGAAATTGTAGAAATTGGAAAACGCACTACTGTTGAATTAGGCATTCATGGCCTACACCCTGAATTAATACGAATGGTAGGAAGAATGAAATACCGTTCATCCTATGGCCAAAATCTGTTGCATCACTCAAAAGAAGTAGCTAACCTGTGTGCTATTATGGCTTCTGAATTAGGCCTTAACCCTAAAGTTGCTAAACGTGCCGGTTTATTACACGATATTGGTAAAGTACCGGATGAAGAACCTGAATTACCACATGCTATTTATGGAATGAAACTGGCTGAAAAATTCAAAGAAAAGCCAGAAATATGCAATGCCATTGGAGCACACCATGACGAAATTGAAATGACTACGCTCTATTCTCCCATTATACAAGTTTGTGATGCCATTTCCGGTGCCCGCCCTGGCGCTAGAAGAGAAGTAATAGAATCCTATATGAAACGTTTAAAAGATCTTGAATCTTTAGCGATGTCATATCCAGGGGTATTGAGCTCTTATGCTATTCAAGCAGGTAGAGAATTACGAATTATGGTTGAAAGTGAAAAAGTTTCGGATACAGAAGCTGATAAACTTTCATTTGATATTTCTCAAAAAATTCAAACCGAAATGACATATCCCGGCCAAATAAAAATAACTGTGATACGTGAAAAAAGGGCGGTGAATTATGCTAAATAGTTGTTGGTTGTTAGTTATTGGTTGATGGTAAAAGCCATTATAATTAATTGTTAACGATTAAATTCTATGCTCAAAAAGCTAATTCCACAATCAACTTTTGCTAAAAACGCCTCAATACTTTTAATTGGAACAGCCATTGCTCAGCTTATTCCCATTGCAATTTCTCCTCTCTTAACCAGAATATACCAGCCTGAAGATTTCGGAGTACTTACTTTTTTTCTTTCTGTTTCATCCTTAATTGGAGTAGTTGCCACTGCTCGCTACGAAATGGCCATCATGATTCCAAAAGAAAAAGAAGATGCCGCCAATATTTTAATGTTGTCTTCTTTTATAGCAATTAGTTTAGGATGCTTTAGCTTTTTACTATCCATTCTCTTTTTTAAACAATTTTCACAATGGTTTTTTAAACAAGATCACTCATTTTATGTGTACTTAATTCCAATAATGATTACTATTCTTGGGCTCTATCAAGCTTTTAATTATTGGTCGTCAAGAAATAAAACCTTTATTAGAAACTCAATAAGCAGAATTAGTATTGCAATAGCAACTGCAGTTATTTCTTTATCTCTTGGTTATTGTATAAAAGGTCCACTTGGACTTATCATTGGACTTATCATTGGCCAATTTATCGGGCTTGTGGTTTTAATTTGGGAAAATATAATAGAATGGAAGTATTTTGTTTCTGTAACAAGTTTCGAACGAATCAAAATATTGATGAAACAATACAAAGATTTTCCATTATTCAATTCTTTTCAAGCATTCTTAGATATTTTACACAACAACATTATTATTTTCTTTCTGGATCATTATTTTCTAAAAACAATGGTGGGTTATTATGGATTTACTTTTAGAATTTTAAAAGGGCCTGTTTCTTTAATTGGAGGGGCTACTTCTCAGGTATTTTACCAACAAACTTCTGCAACAGCACATGAAAAAATTGATTTAAGAAAACAAATGTGGAGTATTCATAAAAAATTATTACTTATGGGTATACCTATTTTTTCAATAATTGCTATTTTTTCCCCAATGGTATTTAGTTTTGTTTATGGTGAACAATGGCGCATTGCAGGAGATATTGCCCGAATTATCTCACCCTGGTTGTTTCTTAATTTTCTTGCATCTCCTGTTTCTACCATTACACTTGTAACCAATAAGCAAAGACAAGCTGTATTCATTATTGGTTTTGATATTTTACTTAAAATTGCAGGAATGTTTGTTGCAGGTTGGTATGGAAGTTATTATTTATTCTTTATTTTAATAAGCATTACGAGTTCTGGTACACAATTGTTTGCTTTGTGGTGGTACTATCAAATTGCAAAGCCATAATAAAAGAAAATTGTTTATTATGGAGCGCTTGCTTTATGCATTTTTAAATATTGCCTATCTTAGCTTAATTGTAAAATTTTTATTTCTTACAGATAAATGGGATTTGTATATCATATAGGGCGGTATTTTCTATTATTACGCCATACATTTCACTTACCTGAAAAATCAAAACTATTTTTCAAACAAGTAGTACATGAAATGAATGCCCAGGGAGTAAATTCCTTGGGTATTGTTGCCGTAATGTCTTTATTTATGGGTGCTGTTATAACATTACAAACAGCCTTTAATATTGACAATCCTCTTATTCCTCAATCAACAATTGGATTTGCAACCGCTAATTCTATGATATTAGAATTTTCTCCAACCATTATAAGCCTAATTCTTGCAGGAAAAATAGGATCAAACATTGCATCTGAAATTGGCACCATGCGCATATCAGAACAAATAGATGCATTGGAAATCATGGGAATTAATCCTGCCTCTTATTTAATTCTTCCAAAAATTACTGCAGCCATGTTGATTAACCCTTTTATTGTAATTATAAGTATGGGACTAGGTATATTTGGGGGCTATGCTGCAGGCATGTTTACAGGAGTGGTTGCACAAAATGATTTTATTGATGGTATATTATTGGATTTTAGACCCTTTAATGTTGTTTATGCTTTAATCAAATGCATAATATTTGCTTTTATTATTACTTCTATTTCAGGCTATCAAGGTTATTATTCAAATGGAGGTTCTTTAGAAGTGGGCCAGTCTAGCACAAGAGCAGTAGTATTTAGTAGTATCGTAATAGTTTTGTTTAATCTTATTTTAACCAAACTCTTGCTCCAATGATTAAACTGCTTAATGTATGTAAATCGTTTGAAGGTAGACAGGTGTTAAAAAACATTAGTATAACATTTGAAGCCGGTAAAACCAATTTAATTATTGGCAAAAGCGGATCAGGTAAAACCGTAATGATGAAGAGTATGGTTGGTCTTCATGAAATTGATTCAGGAGAAATTATTTTTGGAGAACATTCTTTTTCAAAAATGTCATTTAAAGAACGAAAAGAAGTAAGAAAAGAAATTGGAATGGTTTTTCAAGGAGGGGCATTATTTGATTCCTATAATGTGGAAGAAAATGTAATGTTCCCACTTTCTGTTTTTACCGAATTAACGACAAAAGAAAAAAAAGATCGCGTTAATTTTTGTTTAGACAGGGTTAATCTCGTAAATGTTGGTCATTTATTTCCTTCTGAAATTAGTGGAGGTATGAAAAAACGCGTGTCTATTGCACGTGCTATTGCTATGAACCCTAAATATTTGTTTTGTGACGAGCCCAATTCGGGATTAGATCCTCAAACATCAATTGTGATTGACAATCTTATTCATGAAATAACTCAGGAATTCAATATCACTACTATTATCAATACCCACGATATGAATTCTGTTATGGAGATAGGCGATAAAATTGTATACATCCACAAAGGTGAACGATGGTGGGAAGGCGATAGCCAATCGATACTTACTACAAATAACGAAGAAGTTGTTGATTTTGTTTACGCTTCAAAATACATGAAGCAAATGAGAAAGATTTAAATAAATCTATACCTCAGCCACTACATCCTTAAACTCCGGCAACGACTTAAAATAATCATAGGTGATTTTTAATCCTTCGCTTCTTGAAACTTTAGGCTCCCAATCAAGAACTTGTTTTGCTTTCGTGATGTCCGGTTTGCGTTGTTTAGGATCATCAACAGGTAAAGGCTTATAAACTATTTTTTGTTTGGTGCCAGTAAGTTTAATAATTTCTTCAGCAAATTGTTTAATGGTTATTTCAACAGGATTGCCAATATTAACAGGATCTGAATAATTGCTCAATAACAATCTGTAAATACCTTCAACTAAATCTGCAACATAACAAAATGAACGGGTTTGAGAACCATCACCAAAAACAGTAATGTCTTCGCCTCGCAATGCCTGACCCATGAATGCAGGTAATGCACGTCCATCATTCAATCGCATGCGCGGCCCATAGGTATTAAAAATTCTTACTATTCTGGTTTCTAAACCATGATAGCGGTGATAAGCCATGGTCATGGCTTCTTGAAAGCGCTTGGCCTCATCATATACACCACGCGGGCCAATAGGGTTTACATTTCCCCAATATTCTTCATTTTGTGGATGAATAAGAGGATCTCCATATATTTCAGAAGTAGAGGCAACCAAAATTCTAGCCCCTTTATTTTTGGCTAAACCTAATAAATTATGAGTGCCTAATGCACCCACTTTTAAAGTTTGAATAGGAATTTTTAAATAATCAATTGGACTGGCTGGTGAAGCAAAATGAAGTATGTAATCTAATTTTTCAGGAACATGAACAAACTTAGTTACATCATGATGGTAAAATTGAAATTCTTTTAAGGGAACTAAATGTTCAATATTGCGGAGAGAACCTGTAATCAAATTATCCATTCCAATTACATCGTACCCATTTGCAATAAATTTATCGCAAAGATGAGATCCCAAAAAACCAGCAGCTCCTGTAACTAATACTTTTTTATTTGACATATCAATTTTAGTTCAAAGTTCAATAGTTCAAAGTTCAATAGTTCAAAGTTTGGGGGTTTAATAACATTGAACTAACAAACATTAAACCTTGAACTAACAAACTTTAAACCTTGAACTAAATTTTAACACATTACAAACGGATTTACAACTTCTCTTCCAATGCTTGAGTAATAAAACACGTAGTTTTTCATTTGACTTAGTTCGTAAAGATTTCTGCCATCAAATATTACTTTTTCATTTAATAAATGTTCCATTTTTTCAAAATCAGGAGTACGAAAAACAGACCACTCTGTTGCAATAACTAAAGCATCTGCATTAATGAGAGCTGAATATTGATCTTTAGCAAGTTCAATTTTATTTCCCATTACTTTCTTTACATTTTCCATTGCTTCCGGATCGTATGCAGAAATTTGCGCACCCGCATTTATCAATTCATTAATAATATATAAGGCCGGAGCTTCTCTAATATCATCCGTATTGGGCTTAAACGCCAAACCCCAAATGGCAATTTTTTTTCCTTTTAAATTATTATTAAAATACTCTTTTACTTTAGCAACCATTACCGATTTTTGATTTTCATTTACATTCATAACAGCTTTAAGAATTTTAAATTCATAATTACTTGCATCTGCAATTTTATCTAATGCTAAAACATCTTTCGGAAAACAACTTCCGCCATAACCAATTCCGGGAAATAAAAAACGCTTACCAATTCTGCCATCAGTACCAATTCCTTTCCTTACCATATCCACATCGGCACCTACTTTTTCACACAAATTAGCAATTTCATTCATGAACGAAATTTTGGTAGCTAAAAAAGAATTCGCAGCATATTTGGTTAATTCGGCCGAACGTTCATCCATAAATATCACAGGATTACCCGATCTTACAAATGGTTTATACAATTCATCCATTACTTGATACGCTTTTTCTGAATTACAACCTATAACAATTCTATCCGGTTTCATGAAATCTTCAACAGCATATCCTTCTCTTAAAAATTCAGGATTTGAAACCACATCAAATTCGGCTTTACAATTTTGAGCAATAGCTTCTCTTACTTTCTCAGCTGTACCAACAGGTACTGTACTTTTATCTACAACAACTTTATAGCTATCAATTATTTGTCCGAGTTTATTTGATACACCTAAAATATAAGATAAATCAGCCGAGCCATCTTCTCCCGGAGGAGTTGGCAAAGCAAGAAAAATTATTTTAGATTTTTTTACTGCTTCTTCAAGATTGGTAGTAAAATGCAATCTGCCTTGTTTTATATTTCTTTCAAAAAAAACATCCAATTGAGGTTCATAAATGGGCACTTCGCCATTTTTCATTTTCTCAATTTTTTGCATATCTATATCAACGCAAATAACGTTATTACCGGTTTCGGCAAGGCAAGTACCGGTTACCAATCCTACATATCCTGTTCCAACAACAGCTATATTCATTTTTAATAATTTTTTTAAATTTCAATGCATTCTGGTGATAGCAGCGTGCTTTGATTTTTAGTTTTTACAATAATTAAGTACTTCTTGAGTAATATATTCTAATTGAAGTTGATCCATCTCTGTATGTATAGGAAGAGAAACAACCCTCGTACATAAATCTTCAGCATGAGGAAAATCGCCTTCTTTATATCCCAAATGCGCATAGCCTTTTTGCAAATGCATGGGCGTAGGATAATAAATCATTGAGGGAATATTACGTTTTTGTAAATGTTGCATCAGTCCATTTCTATCCAATCCTTTTGTAATAAGCGTATATTGATGAAACACATGCGTTGATTTTGTATTTCTAAGTGGAGTGATCAGGTTTGAATGTTTCGCAAATGCTTTATCATAATAAGCAGCAACTTCATTTCTACTGGTATTGTATTCCTCCAAATGTTTTAATTTAATTTTTAAAACTGCAGCTTGTATAGTATCCATTCTTGAATTAACGCCTATGCTATCAAAACAATATTTTTTTGATTGACCATGGTTACTAATTAAACGTAATTTGAGTGCTAATTGATCATTATTGGTATACATCGCTCCGCCATCTCCAAAACAACCTAAATTTTTAGATGGGAAAAAAGAAGTACAGCCAATGTCTCCTATTGTTCCGGCTTTGCATTGTTTTCCATCAGTAAAAGTATAAGTCGATCCAATAGCTTGCGCAGCATCTTCAATTACAAATAAGTTATTTTCACGAGCTATTTCCATAATGGTTTCCATATCGGCACATTGACCATAAAGATGCACGGGAATAATTGCCTTTGTTTTTGGAGTAATGGCTTTAAGAATAGCCTTGGTAGAAATATTAAATGTTTTAGGATCTACATCAACATATACCAATTTTAATTTAAGAAGTTCCACAACTTCCGCAGTAGCTACATAGGTAAATGCAGGAGCAATTACTTCATCACCCGGCTTAAGATCAAGAGCCATAAGCGCTATTTGCAATGCATCGGTTCCATTTGCACAAGGAATAACATGTTTTACTTCAAGATATTTTTCTAAATCTTGTTGAAAAAGCTTTACTTCAGGGCCATTAATAAAAGACGCATTTTCAATCACTTTAAGAATAGCAGCATCTACCTCTTTTTTTATTTTTTTATACTGCCCTTGCAAATCTACCATTTGTATATTGGTAGTCACTTCTGTTGAAATTTCCATAGATAAAATACTTTATTGGGTGGGCAAAGATACTTATTAAAATAATATTTGATATATATTTCTATCATAGAATATTAAGTTTCATTCAAGGCAGAAAGGTATTACTATGGTTTAAGTATACTTTACGATAGATTTTCTTTGTTTTTTTTCATAGTATTGTTTTTTTACAAAAAACGAAATGATGATAAAAAGAAATCTCCTAAAAAAATATTTCATTATTGGTTGGTTTTTATACTTCAATATATTTCAGGTGCGTTCTCAAATTACTCCTCCAGATCAACCAAGTTATGGCCCTGGTGGTAATAATTATTCATATCAAACAGTAGACAGTTCAAGATACGGCACTAATATTTATGATATGTATTGGCTGTTTGAGCCCAATAGCCCTAAACCCGATTCATTACCCATTATTGTTCTTTTTCATGGAACGTTATATGATGTTGATTCTAATATTGCACCTAATTATGAGCTTCAGCTTATTCATCATTTTGTAAGAAAAGGGTATGTAGTTATTTTTCCCTTGTACCAATATGGAGGCAATACACTTAACAATGATGATCAACTTACCAACGCTGGTAATGTGCTTAATATGGCTTTAAGTGAATTGGATAATGGCGCTCATGTAAAACCTAAACGAGATAAAAATGGAAAAATTATGATTGGAGTTACCGGTTATTCAAGGGGTGGAAATATGTCTATGGCCATTTCAAATAATCATACTATTCTTGGGTTACCGGCATTTGATGCTGTTGCAGATTTTGTTGCTGCCAATAATTATGAAACCATGCAAGGCATTTCAGCAAATACCAAAATAATAATTGTATTGGCTCAAGACGATTCTTATGATGATGCGCCTATTGAAGCTATGTATGCCGCTTGGGACAGTCTTTACTTTATTGCTTGCGAAAATAAAAATTTCTTAACGGTACATTCTGATTCAACGGGAAGTCCGGTGTTAACAGCCGATCATCCTTTTTTTGTTACCAATGCAAACTATCCAAGCAGCGTAAATGCCCTTGATTATTATGGAAGCTGGAAACTATGTGTTGGATTATTTAATTGTGCATTTTACGGAAGCGATTGTGATTATGCGCTAGGCATGGATAGTAACGTTACCTATATGGGCACATGGAGTAATGGCCATCCTGTTGATCCCATTACTTTTAATGATACTTGTAGTTTTTCAAGTATACAAGAAATAAAAAATGCCACAGAAAACATTAGAATTTATCCAAACCCCATAAAAGATCATGCTGCCATTTACTGGCCTAAAGATTTGATATTAAATAATGCTTCCTTAAAATTATATGACCTATACGGGGAAATGGTAGTGAATATTCAAAGTATAAGTGAAAATGGTATTCAAATAAATATTCAACAACTTCAGAAAGGAATGTATCTCTATTCCTTTTCTAATAATTTATTGCAATTATATAATGGCAAAATAATCATACAATGATAAGAATTGACACAGGGATAGATAAGCCAGCTAATTTGCCTCCTGATACTCTAAAATATTGCCTCAGGATACATTTATTCCAATAAAAATATCTATCTTTGCAGCCGTAGAAGTGAGATGGGGGCTAAAAGTCCCCATTTTTGTTATACTATGGTAAGCAAACAATATATAGAAAATATAGTAAGTAAAGCATTGGAGGGCACAAGTGCTTTTATTGTTGATATTAATGCGCTGCCGAATAATAAAGTAGATGTGTTTATTGACAAACCTGAAGGAATAGTAGTGGCTGATTGTGTTAAAATAAATCGTTTGATTGCCAACGATCTTGAAACACAAAATATAGATGCTGAAATAACAGTTTCATCTCCAGGTCTAGAAGAGCCATTGAAAGTTACTCAACAATATGTAAAAAATATTGGCCGTCAGGTAAGGGTAATTACAAAAACAGGAGAAGAAAAAACAGGTAAACTTTTAGCAGCCAATACAGATGGTATTGAGTTAGAAATTATCGAAAGAGTAAAAAGCGGTAATAAAAAGGAAAATGCAACTAATCATTATCAATTTACATACGGTCAATTGGCCAAAACACAAATTGTTTTATCATTTAAATAAATAATTTTTATGGATAGTTTAAATCTGGTAGAATCTTTCTCAGAGTTTAAAGAGTTTAAAAACATTGATAGGGAAACAACAATGCGTATCCTAGAAGAGGTTTTTAGAAACATGCTCATTAAAATGTATGAGAGTGATGAAAATTTCGACATCATTATTAATATTGATAAAGGTGACCTTGAAATTTGGCACAATAGAGTTATAGTTGCAGATGGTTTTTCAGAAGATGATAATAAAGAAATAGAGCTTTTAGAAGCCAAGAAAATAGATCCTGATTTTGAAATTGGGGAAGAGGTTTCTCAAGAAGTAAAACTTTCTCATTTTGGTCGTAGAGCTATTCTATCTATGCGCCAAAATTTGATGTCGAAAATTATGGATCTTCAAAAAGGTGAGGTTTATAAAAAATACAAAGATAGAGTAGGCGAAATTGTTACCGGTGAAGTATACCAAGTTTGGAAAAAAGAAATTATGGTGCTTGATGATGATGGTAACGAATTATTATTACCAAAATCAGAACAAATACCTTCTGATTATTTCAGAAAAGGAGATACCGTAAGAGCTGTTGTGTTAAAAGTGGAATTACGCAATAATAATCCGGTTATTATTCTTTCTCGTTCTTCTTCCGTATTTCTTGAGAAGTTATTTGAAATTGAGGTTCCCGAGGTATTTGACGGGCTCATTACCATCAAAAATATTGTTCGCATACCAGGAGAAAGAGCTAAAGTTGCAGTTGAATCTTATGACGATCGTATTGATCCTGTAGGTGCATGCGTGGGTATGAAAGGCTCAAGAATACATGGCATTGTTAGAGAACTTCGTAACGAAAACATTGATGTAATCAATTATACCAGCAATATGCCTTTGTATATTTCAAGAGCATTAAGCCCTGCTAAAATTACTTCTATAAAATTGGAAGAAGATACCAAACGTGCAAACGTTTACTTAAAACCCGATCAGGTTTCTATGGCTATCGGAAAAGGTGGTTACAACATTAAACTAGCCGGAAAACTTACAGGATATGAAATTGATGTATTCCGTGAAAATGAAGAGCACCAAGAGGATGATGTTGATCTAAATGAATTTGCAGATGAAATAGAAGGATGGGTAATTGATGAGCTTAAAGCTATTGGTTGTGACACAGCAAAAAGTGTGTTGGATTTAACCATTGAAGATTTGGTTAGCAGAACCGATCTTGAAGAGGAAACAATTAAAGACGTAAGACAAATATTAAAGACAGAATTTGAATAAGCTTTTGTTCGTTATATTTTGTAATACATTTTTTTACGAATAACCAACAACTGACAACAAACAACTAAATAGAAATATGTCAGAAACATTACAAATAAGAAGACTTAGTAAAGTAGCCCGAGAATTTAATGTAGGGCTTAATACTATTGTTGAATATTTAAAGTCGAAAGGCCATAATATTGAAACAAATCCCAATGCTAAAATTGGCGAAGATTTGTATGCTCTTTTATGTAAAGAATTTCAGTCTGAAAAATCTGTTAAAGAAGATGCCCGCTCTATTGAGCTTAAACGAATAGAAGAAAAAGCAATTACTATTGAAGATACAATTGCTAAAAAAGGAAGTAAGAAAAAAGATGTTGAAGAAGAAGAAGATATTATAATTAAAAACATTCAGGGAATTGAGTCGGAACCCAGCCCTAAAAAACCTGTTGAAAAAGGACCCACCGTTAAAGTTGTTGGAAAAATTGATTTAGAAACCGTTTCTTCTAAAAAAGAAACCAAAACTACTGAAGCAAAAGAAAAAGAAAAAATAGAAACGGAAGAAAAGCCTAAGAAAAAAACGAAGGAAAAGGTAAAAGAAGAAGTTCCGGTTGCTGAAGAAAAGATTGAAGTAAAAGAAGTTGAAAAAGCAGAACCTGAGAAAGAAAAAGAAATTGTAAAAGAAGAACCCCTTGTTGTAAAAAAGAAAGAAGAAGAAATTTTTAGGCTGAATGTATTTAAATCTGAATCTCCTACTATAGTTGGTAAAATTGATTTACCCACTAAAAAAGAAGAACCTAAAAAACCACAGCCTTCCCCATCTTCTCATTCCAATAATAACGACAAGAAAAAACGCAAGCGAATAAAATCAGATAAAAAACCTGTAGACCAAGGCCAGATTATTCATGAAAGCCATCCTAAAAAAGGAGGAAATAAGGGAGGAAGCGGATTTGGAAATCAGAGAGCATCTGACAAAAATACAAGTACAGCTAAAGGGCCAACACCTGAAGCAACAGAAGAGCAAATTCAAAAGCAAATTAGAGAAACTCTTGCGCGTTTAACGCCAAAAGGAAAATCGAAAAGTGTTAAGTATAGAAAACAAAAACGCGAAGCTGCTCAAACACAAATGCAAGAAGAGCAAGTGCGTTTAGAGGAAGAAAAGAAAATTGTACGTGTTACAGAATTTGTTTCTGCTAATGAGTTGGCAAAAATGATGAGTGTAAATGTAAACGATGTAATTTCTGCATGTTTATCATTAGGCTTATTTGTTTCTATCAACCAACGATTGGATGCAGAAACCCTTTCTATTGTTGCAGAAGAATTTGGCTACAAAATAGAAATTGTGGGTGTTGAAGACCAAGAAATGGTAGTGGAAGAGGTTGAAGATAGAGAAGAGGATTTAGTAGAAAGAGCCCCCATTGTAACTGTGATGGGCCACGTTGACCATGGTAAAACATCATTGCTTGATAAAATTAGAAACGAAGATGTTGTTGCCGGTGAAGCCGGAGGTATTACCCAGCACATTGGTGCTTATGCAGTAAAATTAGCCGATAATAAAAAAATAACTTTCTTGGATACTCCCGGTCACGAAGCATTTACTGCAATGCGTGCACGTGGAGCCAAAGTAACGGATATTGCTATTATTGTAATTGCCGCTGATGATAGTGTAATGCCTCAAACTAAAGAGGCCATCAATCATGCTTTAGCAGCAAATGTTCCAATCGTATTTGCTTTTAATAAAATTGATAAGCCGGGTGCTAATGCAGATAAAATTCGTGAAGCATTATCTACCATGAATATAATGGTTGAAGAATGGGGAGGAAAATACCAAACCCAAGAAATTTCAGCTAAAAAAGGATTAAACATTCATGAATTACTTGAAAAGGTATTGTTGGAGGCTGAACTTTTAAACCTAAAAGCAAATCCGAATAGAAATGCCAAAGGAACAGTAATTGAATCTTCTCTCGATAAAGGTCGAGGATATACTTGTAATATTCTTGTACAAACTGGTACATTAAAAGTAGGTGATGTACTTTTAGCCGGACCATATTCCGGTAAAGTAAAAGCTATGTTTAATGAACGAAATCAACCTATAAAAGAAGCCGGACCGGCAACACCTGCAATGGTATTGGGTTTAAATGGCGCTCCACAAGCCGGAGATAATTTTCATGTAATGGAAGACGAAAAAGAAGCACGTGAAATTGCATCCAAACGCCTTCAGTTAATGCGTGAGCAAGGTATGCGTACACAAAAACACATTACACTTGATGAAATTGGAAGACGTATTGCAATTGGAGATTTCAAAGAATTAAAATTAATTGTAAAAGGTGATGTGGATGGTTCTGTTGAAGCTTTAACAGATTCACTGCTTAAACTTTCTACTCCTAAAATACAAGTAAATGTTATCCATAAATCAGTAGGGCAAATTACTGAATCAGATGTATTGCTTGCCTCTGCTTCTGATGCTATTATTCTTGGATTTAATGTTCGCCCTTCTCTTAATGCTCGTAAGCTTGCAGAAAAAGAACAAATAGATATTCGCCATTATTCAATTATTTACAAAGCAATTGAAGAAATTAAAGATGCTATTGAAGGTATGTTAGGCCCAACCCTTGTTGAAAAAATCGTTTGTAATATTGAAGTAAGAGAAGTATTCAACATTTCAAAAGTAGGAACCATTGCCGGATGTTATGTATTGGATGGCAAGGTTACAAGAAATACCAATATAAGATTATTGAGAGATGGAGTAGTAATTCATACCGGAGAATTAGGATCCTTAAAACGATTTAAAGACGATGTTAAAGATGTAACTGTAGGCTACGAATGTGGATTAAACATTGCTAATTTTAACGACATTAAAGTTGGAGATATTATTGAAGGATTTGAACAAGTTGAAGTAGCTCAAAAATTGAAAGTGTAATAAGCCCTCACCCCAACCCTCTCCCTTTAGGAGAGGGAGCAATCGTTCTAATATGAAAAATAAAACTGTACTCATTACAGGAGCTAATTCCGGAATTGGAAAAGCAACAGCAATGGATCTTGCTTCAAAAGGAGCCCATATTGTAATGGTATGTCGCAATAAAGAAAAAGCAGAAATTGCAAAAAAAGAAATTATAGAAAAAACAAAAAACAATACTATTGATATCATTATTGCCGATATATCGAGCCTAAATGATGTAAGAAGAGCCGCAAAAGAATTTTCACAAAACCATTCAAAACTTGATGTATTAATTAACAATGCAGGTTTAATTTTTGGCCAAAGAGAAAACTCTGTTGATGGCATTGAAGCTACTTTTGCAACCAATCATCTTGGCCACTTTTTACTTACCCATCTTTTATTGGATACAATAAAAAACACAGCGAAAGCAAGAATTATTCATTTATCATCTGTAGCACATACAATGGCCAAACCAAACTGGGATGATATTGAAAATAAAAAGAAATATGATTTTGCAAGAGTATATGCCGAAGCGAAACTTTACACTTTAATGTTTTCAAATGAATTGGCTAAAAGACTTGAAGGAACAGGCATTACATCCAATGCCGTACATCCCGGATTAGTAGGTTCTAATTTTGGAAAAACAAGCAAAAATTGGTACGAATATGTAATAATGTTAGTGCAGCCATTTTTAATTTCTAATGAAAAGGGAGCAGAAACTTCTATCCATTTGGCTTCGTCTTCTGAAGTAGAAAATATAAGTGGGAAATATTTTGCAAAGAAAAAAATTACGAATCCATCAAGTACTAGTCAAGATAAAGAAAGTTGGAAAAAACTCTGGGAAATAAGTGAAAAAATGGCAGGGCTGGCTAGCCGTTCTTAAAAAAGCAAAACACCTCCAAGTCCAAATGCAGGAGGGATTCTATTTATTTTTAATTGCTTGTCTAATTCCATTATTTCAGTCAATTGTTGCTTTACTTCTATATCGATTATCTGAATCAAGGGTTTTAAAGTTTTTTCAGAATGGCTACGCAATAAACCCTCATTAAAATTGTGTTCACTCGCTTTAAAAGAGACTAGGGGCAAGCCATAGGCCATAAGCATATAAACAATAGCTAATCGAGCAGTACGTTTATTTCCATCCGGAAAAGGTTGGTTTATCCATATTTGATATGCTAAATGAGCGGTTTTTTCCAAAATATGACGTATGGCATTATTGTCAATGAAAATAATTTCCATATTTTTTTCTACTGTTTCCGCGTTTGATACAGGCGCTAGTGTACCTTCTTGTCCATCAAGGGTATATTTTATACTATTATTAATACGTTTATATGCTCCCAAATCTTGTTGGTTTTGTTTCCAGGTTGAGTAATATTCATCAAATTTCCATAAGGCAGATAACAAATTACTGTTAAGTGTTTTTAAAGTATTAGTACTTAATGGGTAGTTGTTTTTTACCATAAACAAGCATGTGTCTAAGGCCTTTATATGTCCTTTAACTTCTAAGATATCTTTAAACCTTGCCTCGCTTGAAAAGTTCATTTTATCTTTGATAATACTATACGTTTCGGCTAACTTTAGTCTATTCCCCTCTAGTTTATTAGAAGTATAAATAAACTCAGCTTTTTTATCATCCAGCCACTGATCGGGCAAAACAATGGCTTGATTTTTATATTCCCTTATTATATTGTCAAATTCTGAATACATACAAAATTTCTTTCATGCAAAAATACAATTTATTTTTCTGTTTCTTTGCCAAGGCAATTTTGCTTATGTGTTATTGAATCATTCATTAAAAGGCCTTGTTTTTATGCGAAAACTCAGCATTCATGAACTTAATAGAATTTCTACCCATCAATTTAAAGATGCCGATAAACTACCTATTGTAGTTGTATTAGATAATGTTCGCAGCTTAAATAACGTGGGATCTATTTTTCGCACAGCTGATGCCTTTAGAATTGAAGCCATTTATTTATGTGGCGTAACCGGAACACCCCCTCATCGCGAAATTCAAAAAACAGCTTTAGGTGCAACAGAATCTGTAGTATGGAAGCATTATACCCATACAATTGATGCCATTCAAGAATTAAAAAATAATAAGTATACCCTTATTGCTCTCGAACAAGTAGAAAGTGGAATGCATTTGCAAAATTTCGCACCTCAAAAAAACAATACTTATGCTTTAGTATTTGGTAATGAAGTAAGCGGAGTTGCTCAAGAAATTATTAATGCTTGTGATAGCTGTATTGAAATACCTCAATTTGGTACCAAACATTCGTTTAACATTTCTGTGAGCGCAGGAATTGTATTATGGGATTTTTACTGTAAGATAAAAACCACAAATCAAAAATAATCTCTTTTATACTAAAAGCTTTTGGACGAACTAATAAATCAAATGGGATTATTTATTTCCTTGAATAATCAAATTAATATCGTCCATTGACAACAAAATGCGTTTTTGATTCCAAAAATATAATTTAAAAGAATAATCTTTTGCATGTTCCGGAATCATAAAATTTAAATCAAATTGTTTGAAGGCTTTAAGATTTTGCCAATCGTCAGAAGCAACAGAAGCATTTTCTCTAAGTAAACGAAAATTTTTCCACAACACTTTTTTATGCGTTTCATCATAAGCTTCAAATACAATTGAAGGATATTGACTAAGTATTGTATCAGTTGTTTTAAGTTTAAGATTTACTTTTATATCTATTGATTTATACACTTTATCCAACATACAGCTATTTACAAGCGTTAAATATTCGCTTTTTGTTTCTCCAATTGAACTAGAATCTTCTTTTATATCGGAAATATCTGCGGATGAATTGTTTTTTAAATAATATTCATACGGTAAAATTTTATTTTTCTCGCAGACATATTGATTAATTTCTTTGAATGTATTCCGTTCTTGAAGTAATCTGTCGTATACTGCCTTGTTTTCGTAAGGTTCAATATCCAAACCATCTTTTATTTTGAATAATTGATTACCTGATAAAAAATAATTGCCATCTATATAGTCAATCATATCTTTATTGTTTAACATAAAAGCTTGTTGGTGTGAATTTGAAAATGAATGAATGGTATCAATTCCAGTTCCTATCCAATGAACGGAATCAGGTAAAGGCATATTGTATCGGTTTGCCATCATTTCTAATATGGATGGTGTAATATCATGATGTGTAACTACTGATTTAAATTTGTCAGCATACTTAATAAGTGGCGAATATATCATAAATGGAACATGGTATTTTTCAATTTTAGATTTATTGGCATCCAGCTCAGGCATAGCATGGTCTCCAAATATGAAAAAAATAGTGTTTTTAAATTCAGGACGTTTTTTATATTCATTAAAAAAATATCGAAGTGAATTATCCATGTATAGTATACATGCATATTTCATAATCTCTTTTTCATAATTTGCTTTCTTGTTTTCATTAAAGCCAAGTTCTATTAATCGATCTTCGGCTTTTTGTTTGTATAATTCTTGTTGAGGCGGAATAAATGGACTATGCGTAGTTATGGTCAGATAAACATCTAGTCTAGGACTCTTATTGAGTGAATCAATTGTTTCAAAAGATCTTTTAAACAAATCTCCATCGGCATAACCCCATGTTGCAGTAATTTTACTTACATCAATTTTCTTATATCCGGGAAATTGCTCAAGTATAAAATCAATATTTTGCATTTTAAGAAAGCCATCCATATTATTAAAGTGCGTCCATGTTCCAACATAAAAACTTGTATAATATCCATGTTCTTTAAGCAATTGCATTAAACTAAAATGATTGGGCATAGCATCTTCCATAGCAGTAAAGCCTTCTTTTCCGTATGGCAATGAACCCAATGAAGAGGGCAATACATTAAATGTACGTTCCGCAGTGCTCAAACAATTGGGCCAATAAAGACTGTGTTCAGATAATGAATCTAGAAATGGAGTGAAATTACCCCATTTGGCATCTTTGCCCATGTATTCTTTTGAAAGACTTTCTACAATTACAAAAACAATGTTGGGTTTTTGATCATTTAAATTTAATAATGGCCCTAATACATCTGGAGTGTTATTAATATGCAGCAATGGGTATTCCTCATTTATAAACTTCCAACCGGGGTGGTTTTTTTTATACATATTAGCAAATTTAAAAACAGAAGCATTGTGTTTTGAAAATCTCACTTCTTTGATGTAATTAAAACATTGACTAAAAAAATAAGCTTCTTTATTGACCACCAAAAAATTATCTATATCATCTTTAACAGGTTTTACAATCCATTTTGGTATACTATAGGATGCAACTAGGGCTGTTAAATAAGTTGCAATTAAAACAGGAGTAGACTTTATCTGAATTGTTATTTTTTGAATGATAATGAAAAATAAAACCGTAAAAAAAACAAGGCTACTAATTTGTAGCCAACTTGTATTTGATGATGCTTTGGCAGCAAACATAATATCATCATAGGTATAGCTAAAAATAACATGATCAATGGGAACTAACGTGACCGAAAAGGAGATTACTAAAATCAGATTGAAAATAAGAGCAATTATAAATAGGCTTTTAATAACAATACAGGCCAGCTTTTCTGAAATAAAATAAAGCAATACAAAAACAGGTAGGAACAAAAAACAAAAATGAATACTCCAAACCAAATCAAGCAAAAATCCATTTAATTCAAACAGTCGACTTTTGATGGGTAAATCTTGCGTAAAATAGAGCAACCCAAATTCATAAATTCTTGTAAATATAAAACATATAAGAAAAGAAAATAGTAATGTTGCATATTCTTTAAATAAGGCAATAACTTTATTTTTGAGCATGAAGATGCATTATGAATTAAAGAAATGAAAATGCGAAATTACTGAATCATGTGCATTTAGACAATGATGGAATTTTTTTAGTAGCTGGTTCGGCTAAGACCAGCCTGACTCCAGCTCGGCTGTCATGCTGATTACTTCGACTTCGCTCAGCATGTGCTTTGGCTTAATTTTCTCCTTAACTTAATGACATTGCTCCCTATTCCTATTCAAAGGAGGAGGAGGATTTGGATAATAAATGGATTAATTCAACTGCAACTGCAATTTGCTCAAATTATAATAAATGCCTTCTGTATTTTTGATCAGCTCTGTATGGGCTCCCATTTCTGCTAATTCACCATGGTCAATTACTACAATTTTATCTACATTTTTAATGGTGGATAAGCGATGCGCAATTACAAAAGTTGTTCGGCCTACCATTAATTTTTCTAAGGCCTGTTGAACCAATCTTTCTGATTCAGAATCGAGTGAACTGGTAGCTTCATCTAATATTAAAATAGAAGGGTTTTTTAAAACCGCTCTTGCAATAGCAATGCGTTGGCGCTGGCCACCTGAAAGTTTTACACCTCTTTCTCCCACCATGGTATTGTATTGTTCCGGAAAACTCATAATAAAATCATGTGCATTGGCTTGTTTGGCGGCTTCCATAATTTCATCCATATTGGCATTTGGTTTTCCGTAAGCAATGTTTTCTTTTATGCTTCCTCCAAAAAGCAATACATCTTGTGGTACAATGGCCATACGATTGCGAAGCTCAGTTAAATTATATTCCTTAATATTTTTCCCATCTATGGTAATAGAACCTTTTTGGGGATCGTAAAAACGAAGTAATAATGAAACCATCGTTGATTTTCCTGAGCCGCTTGGGCCAACAATAGCAACTGTTTCTCCACTTTTGGCGCTAAATGAAATGTTTTTGATTATTTGCATTTCTTTACGTGAAGGATAGGTAAATTCTATTTGGTTAAAGTTTACTTCGCCCTTTAATGCAATTACATTGATATTGCCAGAGGTTTGTAAATCTTCAACATCTTCTTCTAAAATATCAAAAACTCTTTCGGTTGCTCCAACTGCTTTTTGAATTTGAGCATACAACTCAGCAATACCGCCAAAAGAGGCTCCTACAAAAATAGAATACATTACAAAAGAAGTTAAGTAGGCAACATTTAATTCTCCTTTTATAATAAGTGTAGCGCCATACCAAACCATAGAAACAATGGCTCCAAACAAGCATAAAATGATAAAGGCAGCAAAAAAACCTCTGAATTTCCCTCCTTTTATACCCACTCTGGCAATATCCTCGGTGCTTTTTTTATAGCGAGCCATTTCAAAAAATTCATTGGCAAATGCTTTAACATTGGCAATGCCTTGCAAGGTTTCCTCTACAATGGTATTGGATGCGGCAACGTGATCTTGAGCTTCTTTAGATACTTTTCTAATAAATCTTCCAAAAATTACGGCCATAACTGCCATAACGGGCAATACGGCTAGCATAAATAATGTAAGTTTAAACGATAAGTAAGCAAGAAAACAAATACCTCCAATAATGACAAAAAATTGGCGAATAAATTCAGCAATGGTGGTAGTTAGGGTTTCTTGTAATAAAGTTAAGTCTGATGATATTCTGCTATTAATTTCTCCTACCCGTTTTTGTGAGAAAAATGTCATGGGTAGTTTAACAATATGCGAATACATTGATTGTCTTAAATTAGCCAGTGTATTTTCAGTATAATCAACGAATAAGTAAATTCTAAAAAATGAAAAAACAGATTGTGCTAAAAGGATACCTGCTGCATACAAAGCAATGGTATTAGTTGTATTAAGATCTTTATTATTGGCAGCTTCAATTAATTTTCCGAGAATAAAAGGAAATACTAATGCTGTGCCTATTGTGCAAAACAAAAAACACATACCCAATACAAATTTCCATTTATGGTTGCCTATGTATTGAAAAATGCGTGCAGATTTTTGTAAAGAATCCCTTGTAAGTTTTGCTTTCGGTAAGTCTTCGGTTTCAAGATTTTGTTTACGAGCCATTGTATAGTTGTTGGTTGTCAGTTATTTTTGTTAGAATTAGCTTGATTGGTTATTTGAATAGGGGTTACCAACAACCAATAACGAGCAACTAACAAAAAATTTAGTGCAATTTAAGGCTTTTAAGGGTGTTTATTTATCTAAAAGCGTTAAAAATGTTTTATAAATCAAAAAAGCTTCTTATCTTTGCAGTCCGATTAAATTTTTAAAGAGGTAATACAATGAAACGTACATTTCAACCTTCCGTTCGTAAGAGAAAAAACAAACACGGTTTCCGTGAAAGAATGTCAACTGCTAATGGCCGTAGGGTATTGGCTAGCCGTAGAGCTAAAGGACGTCATAAATTAACTGTATCTTCTGAGCGTACTCATAAAAGAGTAGGATAATACCTCTCCCCTGCCTCTCCAAAGGAGAGGTGAAAATGGATGAATTAATTTCTGATGAAATAAATAATATAACCGCATCTCGCGAGAGTTTGCGGTTTTTTGTTTTTTAGAGATGGAAAACAAAAAATTAACATACAACTCATCATGGATACTTACCATCTTCAAGAGAGCCACTTTATACCATTTTTATGAATAAAAAATATTACTTGTTGATTTTAATCAACATTCAACTTTCTTTGATAATTAACGCCTCTTTAATAGCACAAAATGTTTTGGATGCACCATTTATTCTAGAAAAGGAAGTTTTGTATTCGCCAGAGCCTTTGCGCTTAAATAACTACAATTTGGAAGAGGAATTTGGCCCTTGGACAAAAGAAGAAAGAACTGCATTAGATCAAAATCACATATATATGGAAAGCTATGTATTTTCGGAATTTAAGTATTCAAGAGTAAGGGTATACCGTTATGTAGGCTTCAATAAAAATGAACATTTTTCAAATAAGGTTGAGTATTCAAAATGGGTGAAAACAAAAGATCAAAATTGGAATGTTTATTCAGATGAGAAATCACAAAAAAAAATATCTCAGATTCCAAAACCAATTTTCAACATTCATGTGCCTTATTGGATACAATATTACGACCAGGTAAACTTGAAGAATATAAGAGAGGATACATCAAATAATAATGAGAAATATCTATTAAGAAATTATGAAGATGAAATCAAGAAATATAAAGAAAAAGGAGCTGCCACTGAAAATAAGGATGGATTTTTTATAGTAAAAGAAAATTATGAACCTGATAGTATTGAAATAATAGCTTTTCAACAATTTATTTTAAAGGCATTTCAGGATAACTTAATTACGGGATATAATGAAAAAGAATTTCAGAACCCAATTACATATAGCTTATGGGACAAGGGCAATGCGCAAAAAAATATCAAAGGCATTAGAATTGAAGAAGACTACTACATTGATGAAAGAACAGGAAATTTAACTTCTAGAATTATTGGTTTGGGGTTAGTAAGCGAAGATACTATAAGAAACAAAGAATTACTATGGCTTTACTATCCAGAACTAAGGTGGGCTTGGTCAAATTATTGTTCCATATATAGAAATCAAATTATCAATTATGAATATTTACTAGATAATCATTTGTACAAAGGGAAAATTGAAGAAATTAAACGAATTGGAACTTTGAGAAATAAATATGATGATTCTGATTTTATGGTAAAATTGGATGCAATTTTAACAATAAAATTACATAGAGAAGAAAATAATGATGGAAAAGAAAAGCTAAATGGAATTATAAATTATAGTAGTATTGGGGAATTAAAGAAATGCCAAGTTGCTTTTAAAAATGATATTGCCAATGGAAAAATGGTTGAATACTATAACAATGGACAAGCTAGTTTTACAGGCAATCTGCTAGCAGGAAAATGCAATGGAGATTTTATTTACTATTATGATACAGGAGTTATTAAAGCAAAACGGCATTTTGAATTAGGTAAATTAGTTGGAGACCAAACTAATTATTGGCCAAATAAACAGGTGTATAGCCAATTTTCTGTAATAAATGATGAACCTACTATTCTAAAACGATGGTATGATGATGGTAAATTATTTGAAGTTGGTTCATTTGAGGACGGTATTATGATAGGCGAATGGCAATACCATATTAAATTTCCGGAAGAAGTATTAAGAATACTAAAATTGAAAAACGGGGACACGAATTTACTTCCTGGTTTCGAAGGTAAATTTGATGATAAAAATACTTTTGATTTTAAGGTTCTATATACTCACGAAAGGAAAGATTATTGCCCTTTCTTAACAGGAATTTGTTTAAATCGTCAATATATAAAGTAATAGAACGTTAACGCTTAATTTTTTGTTTCCGACTCTCGTCAAATGTGCCTTAGCGTTAGCTCATGGTTTGTCCCCTAAACCATATAAAATCGGATTATGAAATAGATCTGTTCGATAAGTCAATAAAAATTTCATTGTATGAGGAATATCAAAAATTCGTTGGCAAGAATTGTACTAAAAAAGCTGATTATGTCTATTTAAAATAGAATGGTCAAAAATATGAAATTGTAAATTAGTTTGTTTTTACCATGAAATACCACATTTTATTTTAAATACGAAATTTTACGGTAGGGTTATTAAAAAATAAATAGTACTTCATCGTAAATCCCTTTTCAATAGCCCTTTTACTTTCAACTTGATTAATGAATGCTTTTTTTCTTCTTGCCATAATAATGCAAATGAATTACCTTTATAAAAAAATAAAGCCATGGCTGCTAATGCACTAAATCGAGAATATAGTTTAAAACTTTCCCTTGCTGATATTTTAGCTTTAATAAAAAACTTTAGAATAGAAGATAAAATTGTTATTGAAAAAGAACTGGAAAAAGAAACGCTTTTATATAGGGCAAAACAGCTAAGCAAACGTATAAAAACCAATAAAATTTCTTTAGATGAGATTGTAAGTGAAACACGGATAGTAAGAAAATCAAGGAAGAATGGAAAGTAAAATTTTTGTTCTTGATACAAATATTTGGATAAGCTTTGTTATTGGAAAGAAACTTCATCAATTAGCCGAAATAATTACAATTAATAATTTACTCATTTTAAACTGCGAAACATTAGAAAATGAGATTGATAATGTTTTAAGCCGACCAAAGTTTAAGCGATATATAACAGATAAAGATATTGATGAGGCAATAATATTAATTCAAAAACTAAGTACAACTATTCAGATTGGGGAGATAAAAAAGTATACTTCAGATCTCAATGACGATTTCTTATTTGCCTTATGCTACAAAGGCAATGCCGATTATATTGTAAGTGGGGACAAGCATATTTTACAAAGCGGCATTACACCACCACCTGTAATCCTCTCTTTACATGAATTCATTAAAATGTTTTATAAATCTAAGTAGTAATGCCTTTCAAATAAAGGAAAACGTATGGGTAATGCCATTATTCACATTTCTTGAAAAAATAATTCCTTCCTTATAATTTCCCTTATAATTTCTCAGCCAAAAGCCTTACCTTTGCTTTGAATTTAGTTGTTAGTTGCTCGTTATTAGTTGTTCGTAATACTGATCTAATAACAAAAACCCTAACAACTAATAACAAACAACGAATAACTAAAAAGATGCCTAAAGACAACAGCATTAAATCCGTTCTTATTATTGGAAGTGGCCCCATTATTATTGGTCAGGCTTGTGAGTTTGATTATTCGGGATCGCAAGCAGCTCGTTCATTAAAAGAAGAAGGTATTGAAGTAACGCTTATTAATTCTAATCCGGCTACTATTATGACGGATAAAGTTACTGCTGATAACATTTATCTCTTACCCCTTACTGTTGATTCCATCAAAAAAATATTAAGTGAGCGTAAAATAGATGCTGTATTACCTACCATGGGAGGACAAACCGCTCTTAATCTTTGTATCAAAGCTTCTGAAATGGGTCTTTGGCAAAAACATGGGGTGAAAATTATTGGTGTTGATTTACAAGCAATAGAAACTACTGAAAATAGAGAAGAGTTTAGATTGTTAATGGAGAAAATTGGAGTAGGCGTAGCTCCATCAAAAACAGCAAAATCATTTTTAGAAGGAAAAGAAATTGCACAAGAATTAGGTTTTCCATTGGTTATTCGTCCGTCTTATACATTAGGGGGAACCGGAGCTGCTTTTGTTCATAAAAAAGAAGAATTTGATCAATTATTAACAAGAGGACTACATGCTTCTCCTATACACGAGGTATTAATTGATAAAGCGGTTTTAGGTTGGTATGAATATGAATTAGAATTATTGCGAGATAAAAATGATAATGTCATTATCATCTGTTCTATCGAGAATTTTGACCCCATGGGTATTCATACGGGAGATTCTATTACTGTTGCTCCTGCTATGACACTTTCTGATACAACCTATCAAAGAATGCGTACTATGGCCATTAAAATGATGCGTGCCATTGGAAATTTTGCCGGTGGTTGTAATGTGCAATTTGCGGTGAGCCCTGATGAAAAAGAAGATATCATTGCCATTGAAATTAATCCACGAGTATCACGTTCATCAGCACTGGCATCAAAAGCAACAGGATATCCCATTGCAAAAATTGCTGCTAAATTAGCTATTGGCTATACTTTAGATGAATTGCAAAATCAAATTACCAAATCTACTTCTGCCTTTTTTGAACCTGCATTGGATTATGTGGTAGTAAAAATTCCTCGTTGGAATTTTGATAAGTTTGCCGGTTCTGATAGGCAGTTAGGCTTACAAATGAAATCGGTTGGAGAGGTAATGGCGATTGGTCGTTCTTTTCAAGAAGCATTGCAAAAAGCTTGTCAATCATTAGAGATTAGAAGAAATGGTTTAGGGGCCGATGGAAAAGAGCTCAAAAATCAAGAGCAAATTATGCAAAGCTTAGAGCATCCGAGTTGGAACAGGTTGTTTCATATATATGATGCTTTAAAGATGGGTATTTCTTTTAAAACCATTTATAAGATTACCAAAATCCATCCTTGGTTTTTACATCAAATAGAAGAATTGATTTCGTTGGAAAATGAAATTGAAAACTATACCATACAATCCTTACCCAAAGATTTATTATACCAGGCCAAACAAAAAGGCTATGGTGATAGGCAAATTGCACATTTAGTAAGCTGTTTAGAAAGCGAAGTATTTAAAAAGCGTCAGGAATTTAATATCAAACGTGTTTATAAATTAGTAGATACATGTGCTGCAGAATTTGAAGCACGTACTCCTTATTATTATTCAACTTTTGAAGAGGAACCACTCAACTACGACACTTTGATTAATCAGAAAAACGGTAGCATGAGTGCTCTTTCTGACCATAATTTAAAAAATGAATTAACTTCAGAAAAAAATGAATCCATCGTTTCTGATAAGAAAAAAATTATTGTATTGGGATCAGGTCCCAATAGAATTGGTCAGGGTATTGAATTTGACTATTCATGCGTACATGGCATTTTAGCAGCTAAAGAATGTGGTTACGAAGCCATCATGATTAATTGTAATCCTGAAACGGTTTCAACAGATTTTAACATTGCCGATAAACTTTATTTTGAACCTGTTTTTTGGGAACACATCTACGATATTATTCAGCATGAAAAACCGGTAGGCGTTATTGTACAATTAGGTGGACAAACCGCTTTAAAACTTGCAGAAAAATTGGAGAAACACGGAATTAAAATTATTGGCACCAATTTTAAATCGCTCGATTTAGCTGAAGACAGAGGAAGTTTTTCTACCCTTTTAAAAGATAATAATATTCCCTATCCAAAATTTGGGGTTGTTGAAGATGCTGAGCAATCAGTTGAATTGGCTCGTCAATTGGGTTTTCCATTATTGGTTCGTCCTTCTTATGTGTTGGGAGGGCAAAGTATGCGTATTGTAATTAATGAACAAGAATTGGAAGAGCATGTTGTAAATATTCACAATCAAATGCCTGAAAATAAAATTTTGCTCGATCATTTTTTAACAGGAGCAATAGAAGCAGAAGCGGATGCTATTTGTGATGGAACGGATGTTTATATTATTGGGATAATGGAACATATTGAACCAGCAGGAATACATTCCGGTGATTCTTATGCAGTGCTTCCTCCCTTTGATTTAAGTGAAAATGTAATTGATCAAATTGAGAAACACACTAAAAAAATTGCATTGGCATTAAATACGGTGGGCTTGCTCAATATTCAATTTGCAATAAAAAATGAAATTGTTTACATCATTGAAGCAAATCCGAGAGCCTCTCGTACGGTTCCCTTTATTGCAAAAGCATATGATGAGCCGTATGTAAATTATGCAACTAAAGTAATGCTAGGCGAGAAAAAAGTAAAAGATTTTACATTTAATCCAAGAAAAAAAGGATATGCAATAAAAATTCCTGTATTCTCTTTTGATAAATTCCCGAATGTAAATAAAGAATTAGGCCCCGAAATGAAATCGACAGGAGAAGCCATTCAATTTATTGATGATTTGTATGATGAATTTTTTCAGAAAATTTATTCTGAACGTAATCTTTATTTAAGCAGATAATTTTTAAATCCTTTAAACTTTCAAAATTGAACTTTTAAACTTAAAAATATGATAGACGTATTTGAAACCATTTTATTCTTCTTTTTTATTTGGTGGGTGTTGCAAGTATTATCAAGATTAATTACTCCGGCTACTGCAACCCAGAAAAAAAATTATTCGGGCTTTAATCCTTACCAGCAAACGCAACAAGGTTATAAGCAGAAAGAGGGTGAAACTTCTATTCAGTATAAAAACACATCTACATCAAAGCCTCATCATAATGATCGCGATGCTGATTATATAGATTATGAAGAAGTGAAATAACCTAATTAAATTTATTAAAGATGAAATTTCAGTTTAAAGAATATTTAGTACATGTATTTGTATTAATGACATTTGCAGTAATTCCTTTACTGTATTTTTATCCCATATTAAGTGGCAAGGATATTAAGCAAGGGGATACAATACATGCAAGTGGTATGGCAAAAGAATTAGTAGATTATAAAGCTGAAACGGGCAAAATTGGTAAATGGACCAATTCTATGTTTGGAGGAATGCCTGCCTATCAAATTATGGGAGATCCGGGATTTAATATATTTTATTATTTATTTCGGGCAATTCAATTTGGGCTTCCTCATTTTACTGTAGCAATCATATTTATTTATTTGTTAGGTTTTTATTTACTATTGCTATCATTAAATTTTAAACCGCTATTTAGTCTCATTGGCTCATTTGCATTTGCATTTGCATCCTATAATTTAATTATTATAGAAGCAGGCCACATTACCAAAGCATATGCTATTGGTTTTATTCCATTGGTAATTGCCGGTATATTGATGGTTTTAAATAGAAACTTTATTGTAGGAACTATTGTTACTGCCCTTGCATTAGGTTTAGAAATTGCAGCCAATCACCTTCAAATTACGTATTACTTATTTTTGATGATACTGGTAATGATGCTGGTTTACTTTGGGTATGCTATATATGAAAAGAAAATAGTTGATTTTATAAAAAGATGTGCTTGGCTTTTGTTTGCTTTGGGTTTGGCTATTGCTCCTAATTTATCAAATTTATGGACAACCTATGAATATGGTAAAGTTACATTAAGAGGAGAGAGTGAACTTGCAAGTAAAACAACTGAGGAGCCAAAGTCGAGTGGTTTGGATAAAGACTATGCTTTTAGCTGGAGCTACGGAAAAATGGAAACATTTACAGTATTAGTGCCGGGATTTATGGGAGGCAGCAGTGATGAAGAATTGTCGGAGAGTTCTACTTTATGTAATGAACTAAAAGAAAAAGGAGTTCCAAATGCAAAAAAAGTTGTGCAAAATGTACCCTTATATTGGGGTGATCAGCCGTTTACTTCGGGCCCTGTTTATTTTGGTGCCATTATTTGTTTTTTGTTTGTATTGGGCCTTTTTATTTTAAAAGGACCGGAAAGAATATGGCTATTAATAGCAGCACTATTTTCGTTTATGCTTTCATGGGGAAAAAATTTCTTGCCTTTAAATGATTTGTTTTTTTACAACTTTCCTTTGTATAATAAATTTAGAGCAGTATCCATGATTTTGGTAATTGCCAATTTTGCATTTGTTTTAATGGCATTGTTATCTTTAAAAAGAATTGATGAATTTAAAGCGAATGAAAAGGGAAGCCTTTTAAAATCACTTAAAATTACTTTGTTAATTGTAGGGGGGATACTGCTATTTTTTATTGTTGCAGGTAGTTCCTTTTTTAATTTTTCTTCTGTTGGAGATGAACAACTATTATCGCATGGATATCCTCAGTGGTTTATTGATGCTATTATAAACCAAAGAAAAAGTACACTTGTTAATGATTCTCTCCGTTCATTGTTTTTTGTTGTTTTAGCGGCAGTTGTTATTTGGCTTTATTTATCTAATAAAATAAAATCAATCTATTTATATGGGATTATGGCAATTCTTATGTGTATTGATTTAATTCCGGTTGGAAAAAGATATCTAAACGAAAGGGATTTTGTTCCTAAAAAAGAAACGACTACCGCATTTCGTCCTACAGAAGCCAATCAGGAAATTTTAAAAGATAAAGATCCTGATTTTAGAGTGCTGAATTTAACGGTCGATCCTTTTTCTGATGTTTCTACATCATATTTTCACAAATCAATTGGCGGATACCATGGAGCTAAACTAAGACGTTATCAGGAATTATATGATCACCATATCAAGAAAAATAATTTTCAGGTATTGAATATGTTAAATACTAAATATTTTATAGTGCAAGCAAAAAGTGGTGAAGTAATGGCGCAAAGAAATCCCAATGCTTTAGGAAACGCTTGGTTTGTGAATAATTATAAATTGGTTGAAAATCCGGATTCAGAGATCAATGCTCTTACCAATTTTGATCCTTCTGCTGTTGCTATTGTAGATAAACGCTACAGCAATTTGGTAGAGAAAGATAATGTTCAACATGTATCGGATAGTTTATCGGCAGGGCAGGATAATATTAAATTAATAAAATATACTCCTGATGAATTGCAATATAATTATACTTGTTCTTCTTCACGCTTGGCCGTATTTTCTGAAATATATTATGAAAAGGGTTGGAATGCCTATGTTGATGGGAAGCTAACACCTCATTTTTGTGCTAATTATGTTCTTAGGTCAATGGTTGTTCCTGCAGGAACACATACCTTAGAATTTAAGTTTGAACCCACCTCATTTTACATGGGCCAAAAGATAGCTTTAGCGGGAAGTTTAATTATTATTTTAATGGCATTAGGAGCATCTTTTTTTTATTATAGAAAATCATACCGATAATACATCCGTAATAGGCTCCCGAAAATTGGGATCCTAAACGGCTGTTATATCGGCATTATGCCAATATTTTGATGCGAATTTATAATTACAAATGCCATTAAATTCTTCTGTGGCGTAAATAAAACCATGTGAATTTTACTCCAATAATAAAATGATTCAATAGGGTAGAGATCCAGCCATAATAATAAACCATGATTTTAAATCTTTCAATATTGCTTTGAATAATATTTTTGCTTGAACTTCCTCCGCTCAGAAAATTGGTGATTATAAGGTGCGTATTTATTATCGTATTACTTTTTTTAAGCGCATGAATAATCCAATCTATATCAGCACTTGCTGGATAATTTAAATTATAAGGAGACGTATATTCTTTTTTAATAATGATAGATTGATGGCAAACAACCATTCCCATTTTTAAATTTTTCCACGTGAGTTTTTCCGGTACGGATAATCGTCTCATTCCAATAGTGCTTCCTTGTTCTCCTACTACTTGAGTTTCGCCATAATATGCATCACCTGAATTGCCGTGTTTTTTAATTATTTGTTCGAGGGTAGATGCTGAATAGATAGAATCTCCGGCATTCATAAACCAAACATATTCGCCTGTAGCAGCAGCAAGTCCTTTGTTCATTGCATCATAAATACCTTTATCGGGCTCACTTATCCAGTAGGATATACGGGTTTCATATTTTTTTATGATGCTTAAGGTATTGTCTTTTGAGGCACCATCAATAATAATATATTGAATATTTTGATAGGATTGAGATACTATACTTTGTATCGTTTTTTCTAAAACCGTTTCTCCATTAAAAACGACAGTTACTATGGATACTAAAGGATTTTTATTGAACATTATGCCTGTTTTTTTAACACATAGAAAACCGATTGAGGCTGTATTTTCCGGAGTTTAGTAGTTGCATGATACTTCTTGTTCCATGAGAAAAAAAAGCTAAAAATACTATCTATGAATACTATACTTTGGAAATTAAAAAGCCCTTTTTTTGTAATGGTTTTAAAATAATTAAATCGAGTAATGGGCATAAACCAGCAATAGCTTTTATGAACCACTTTAAATCCGGATTTCAAAATCATATCATGAAAAATTTGATCTGGAATGCCTCTTTCATTTGAGGTGAGGTTTTTTCTTTTTTTACGCCAATCGCCCATGGATATGATAGGCTCTCTTAATATGAGATAACCATTGTTATCTAAACATCTGTAGAATTCATTAATTAATTTACTAACATTCGGTACATGATGAAGTACTCCAAAGCAAGTGATCAAATTATACTGATTGTCGTTAAACGGGAGATCGCCACTTATTTGAGGCTTTACATATTGAATAGGAATTCCCATCAAATTTTTTGCTCTTAATTGCTCTGAAGGCTCTAATATGGTAATATTTTCTATTTTTTTTATAATAGGGATTAGCTCATCGCCATAGGCCCCACCAAAGGACATTACATTTTTAAAATGATTGTCCAAAATATATTTATATCCATGATATTTATTTAACTCATGGTAAATATATATGTATTCATTTTTATTTTTTGAACCTAACTCCGCATATGCCTCAGCTTCTTGGTCAAACCAGTTTTTGATTTGTTCAGTAGAAAAATCATCTCCATATAATGCTTCTCCTTCAAAATATTTTTTCATTGGCGCATTAATTAATTTTTAAATTTATCCTGGTTAATCAGGAGGCCTTAATCGATAAAAGTTTATTATAAAGTTCAATATGTTGTTTCGCAATAATCTGAAAAGTATAATTATTAAGTACCTTTTTTCTTGCATTTAAACATAAGGCATTAAAATTATTATGTGATAATACCCACGAAATACCTTTAGTAAAATCTTGAGAAGATCCATATTCAGCTATATATCCATTTTGCAAATGATCTACCATCTCAGGAATTCCTCCTGTATTAAACCCAACTACAGGAGTTCCGCAAGCCATTGCTTCCATTACTGTATTGGGTAAGTTATCTTCGAGCGAAGGAATTAAATAAACATCAGAAGCATTATAAACATCAACCATTTTGTTTTCTCCATTTATCACGCCAAGCGAATTAACTTTAAAATCAAATTCGCTCTTTTGCTGCTCATCAAATTTACCTACTATTAAGAGTTCAACATTTTCAACATGTGTATTTTCTTTTTTAAACAATAAAACCGATTCTTTAAGATAATCAAAGCCTTTACGTTTGTGTTTGGTATTCATAGCCGCAAAAAGCAGGTATTTTTTACCGGTCTCTAGGCCTAATTTCCTTTTTGCTTCGTCTTTATCTATGGGTTTAAAAATAGTGGTATCAATGGGATTAGGAATGGTATAAACATTAAAATATTTCAACAAACTGCTTTGCATAGCCAGATTGCTTAACCACATGCTTGGGCATACAATTGTTAAAGAAGCATCTTTATAAATGGTATTTTTGTGCTCCCAAATTTTTCTCGACAAATCATTTTCAGATGTTTTTTTAAGAAAATAACAATTACCACATTTATTCATGAAATTATTACAATTACCTGAATAATGGCAACCTCCGGTAAATGCCCACATATCATGCAGAAACCATATTACAGGCTTATTTAAGCTAAAAATGTTTTTAATATTGCGTAATGACAAGAAACTATTATTTATCCAATGAAGGTTAATAAGATCGGCCTCTAATATAATTTTATTATTTGAAATGTCTTGTCCTAATCGGGCAGGAGAAAAAGTAGAATTAATTTTTGCTGCGTTTTCGAATTTGAGGAAATAAAAATATTCAAGAGCAAAACGAAAAAAAGCCAATTGGTTTTTTAGAAAATTCTCATTTAGCGAAACAACATTGGGTTCTGTAGATTTTTTCTCTTGCACTACCATTTTCACATCAGTACCCGACTCTTTTAAAGCATTGACAAGTCGCTTACATGCAACTGCTGCCCCGCCAATTGTATCAGAAGTATTTACAACAGCTATCTTCATTTTGTGATCCATTCTATCATTGATATAACATCCCAAACACCAAAAAATAATAATAAAAGTAATGTAAAAAAAAGCAACAAATAACTTTTGTACATTTGAATTTTAATTTTCAATTTAATTAAAATTTCAATGGGATTGATTGAAAAAGTACTTAGGCATGAGGTGTTTAATGATGCACCTCCAGTATTGATTGACATTGGGGCTTCAGGTAAAATTCATGAAAAATGGAAAACTATTGCTAAATATTCGCATTGTATAGCATTTGATGCGGATAGTCGTGATTTTAATTATTCAGTTAAAGAATCACATTTGTATAAAAAGCTATATACCTATAATTCTCTAGTTTCTGATAAGGATGCAGAGGATGTAAATTTTTATCTTACGCGCTCTCCATATTGTTCTAGCTTATTAGAGCCGGCACTTGACGATTTAAAAGATTTAGCTTATACTTCTTTGTTTGAAGTTGAAAAAATTGTGAAAATGAAAACAGTTGCTTTGTCTACTGTTCTTCGAGATTTAGGGATTAATCATATTGATTGGTTCAAATCCGATTCTCAAGGAATTGATTTACGATTGTTCAAGAGTTTGCCTTCCGAAATTCGTAATAAAGTGATAGTAGCTGAATTTGAGCCTGGCATTATCAATTCATATAAAGGAGAAGATAAACTACATCACTTATTAGCCTATATGGATGAAATCAATTTGTTTTGGGCAGCCGAAGTAATGGTGAAAGGTTCTCAAAAAATTTCAGAGCCTGTATTGAACAAGCTTTTTAAAAATCAAAAATTACGAAAGCTTGCCATGTTTTCTCAAAAAAAGAGTGCGGGATGGGCAGAACTTACTTATTTCAATAGCTTCAAAAATCAAGATCAGTTTACAAAAAGAGATTATTTTTTAGCTTGGGTATTTGCTACAATAGAGAAACAGCATGGCTTTGCATTTATGCTTGCAGAAAAAGGAGGAACTTTTTTTAATGATCCTCTTTTTGAAGACTTACAAAAAGATTCAACAACAAAAATGAATATTAATATACTCTACTTGAAGTTTTTTCCTGCTGTAATAACAAAGATAAAGCAATTACTTTAATTGTTTTTATGTAATTCAATCGCAGTAAATTGTTTGGGGACGAAGCCGATATTTACTAAATATTTTTCTTAGATTCGCCTAATTTAAAGTACATGTTCGGCATGTTTGATTTTCTTTATTTTTAATAAATAGCTTCATAATATGAATGCAGGATACTTTATTCGCAAACAATTGGTTAATTATGGTATGGAAATACTCAATTTATTTCCTGACCCATTACTTTTGCAAAACGAAAAATTGAAAAATATTCATCGAGGGCAAAGATGTTTTATATTAGGGAGCGGACATTCCGTGCTTACTCATGATTTAACTAAGCTGAAAAACGATGTTGTTATTACTCAAAATCATTTCCATTCTCATAAAGACATTGGTTTAATTAATCCAGCCTACCATGTTGTTGTTCCAAAATTTCATCCAGCAGAATATGATAAAGATTGGATTGATTGGATAATAAGTATGGAAAATAGGCTTCCTGTATCAACTAAATTTTTTTTTGGAAAAAACACAAAAGACCTTATTTGTGAAAAAACCAATCTTTCTAATAGGTCGTTTTATATTAATCCCGGTTTTCATGCAGTGCGCCTCCGTAACCCTAAAATTGATATTACAAAAAGGATGATGAATATTCCTACAGTAATAACACAATGTATTACAATTGCATTGTATATGGGATTTAATAAAATATACTTAGTAGGGTTTGATCTTGATCAACTTTGTCGTTTACAAAGTAGAGATGCAATTCGATTTTATGGGCATTCTCAAATTACTAAGAACGAAGCAGAACAAAAGCTATTAGATGAATCTACAGCAACTGGCTACAATTTTTTTCATTATTGGTTGATATGGAAACAATTGATTCTTTTAAGAAAATATGCTAAAAATAATAAGATAGAAATTCTCAATGCCGCTAATGGAGGCATTCTTGATGTTTACCCAAGAGTAAAATATGATTTATTGTTTTAAATGTATCAATTGTTGTAAGTATGATAAAAAAAATAAAAAAAATCATTTTTAAATGTATCTTTTTTGTTCCTGATTATATTCTTGAGATATGGATTTTTGAAGCAAGATCTTGGGTGGGCAGAACTTTTACAGGCAAACTAAAACTAGATGGATCGAAGGTTAATTTAATAAATTTAGGTAGCGGTTATTATAAATTACCCGAGTTTATTAATATTGATTTTTTCTTTGATCCTCAAATTGATTTTGGGGCAGATTTAAGATATCCATTACGTATAGACTCTGATTCAATTGATGGAATTATTTCTGAGCATACTATGGAGCATCTAACATATAAACAAAATGATGCTTTATTTAAAGAATGTTATAGAATTTTAAAGCCATCAAGTACATTTCGTATTGTAGTTCCAGATGTATCCATATTTGTAAATAATTATGCCAATAAAAATCAGCAATGGTTTAAAAAGTGGGAAGAGTTAATGATGGTTACAAGTGCAAATCCCGAAAGGGCAAAACGTAGAATTGCTACCCCTATGGAAGCAATTAGTTTTGTTACACAAGAATATCTTCATGTGGCTTGTTGGGATTTTGAAACTATGAAATATTACTTAGAAAAAAACGGGTTTCGTGATGTTAAACAAGTATCGTATCGGCAAGGTAGGCAACAAAATTTGTTGGTTGATAGAAACGAAGAAAGTAGAATTTATGTGTCTCTTTACATTGAGGCAAGCAAATAGTTTTAAATGGATGTTATAGCTATCATTCCTGCACGCGGTGGCAGTAAGGGAATTAAACGTAAAAATCTTATCCAAATTAATGGCAGGAGTCTTGTTGGTCTTTCCGTTGAGCATGCACTAAAATCAAAATTAATTACACGCACTATTATTTCAAGTGATGATGATGAAATAATTGCTGATGCTGTAAAATATGGAGCAGAAGCCCCATTTATAAGACCTAAAGAATTAGCTGCAGATCATGTATTGGATATTCCTGTTTTTGAACATGCTTTAAATTTTTTAAAAGAAAAAGAAAATTATATTCCAAAAATTGTTGTGCACCTTCGCCCTACTGCTCCATATAGAAATCCTTATTGGATTGATGAGGCAATACAATTATTACTTGATCATAAAGAAGCGGATTCTGTTCGTTCTGTAAGTGAACCAGACAAGCACCCTTATCGTATTTTTAGAATTGATGATACAGGCTTTTTAGATCCAATCATGAAACATGAGCATCCTACTCCCTATTTATTAAGAAGACAAGATTTGCCAAAAATGTATTATTATAATTGCGTGATTGATGTAACAAAACCTCAAACTATTTTTGAAAAACATTCAATGACCGGTAATAAAATTTTACCCTATATCATGAATCCTGACGATGTAATTGATATTGATACAATGCGTGATTTAAAAATAGCTGAAACCTTATTTAAAGATAAAATATGAACATACTTATTGTTGGCTCCGGTATGTATGTTACCGGGCGTAATGGAACAGGAACAGGAACTATCCTATCTGCTTTAGCGCAATTTTCAAAAACGAATACTATTACAGAAGTAGTTGTAGTATCAAAAAGTCTGGAAAGTGAAAATGAAGTAAGCCAAGCTACAATACGAATCAATAAATTATTAAAAACCAATTTAAAGGTAAGTTTTCATGCTTTAGGAGATAGCTCACAGCAAATTATTTCAACTTTAAATAATACTAAGATCTTTGATTCTTGTATTATTTCAGTTCCTGATCATTTGCATTTTATGTATGGTAAAATTTGTCTTGATTTGGCAATACCTACGCTAATGGTAAAACCCCTCACGCCAACTCTTGCTGAAGCAAAAGAATTAATTAAAATAGCAGATAAAAACAAAACCTTTGCTTGTGTAGAGTTTCATAAGCGATATGACGAAACCAATCTTTGGATTAAGAAAGCCATTCATGAAAATAAAGTAGGTAAGCTCAATTACTTTGTTGTAAATTATAGTCAACGAATAGATATACCCTTAAAAACATTTAAAGGATGGAGTAGTCAAACCAATATTTTTCAATACTTGGGGGTTCATTATGTAGATCTCATTTATTTTTTAACACGTTACATTCCTATTCGCATTGCTGCTTATGGAACAGATGGAGTGTTAAAACAACAAGGCATCGATACGTATGATTCTGTTCATGCCATGATTGAATGGGTAAACCCAAATGATGCTACCAATAAATTTGTATCAAACTTTAATACCAATTGGATAGATCCTAATTGCAGTAGTGCATTAAGTGATCAAAAATATAATGTGATAGGCACATTAGGGCGTATTGAATGTGACCAAAAAAATAGAGGAGTGGAATTGGTTACCGAAAAAACCGGCATCCAACAAATTAACCCTTATTTTTCAGATTATTTACCTGATGAAAATGGAGAACTTCGTTTTGGCGGATATGGGTATACGAGTATGCAAGTATTTTTAAAAGATGTAATGGATTTAAAAAGCGGAAATAAATCATTAGAAAATTTAAATATTCACAGACCTTCTTTTAGAGAATCACTTGTTTCAGTTGCTGTAATTGAAGCCGCTAATCAAAGCTTAAAAAATAATAATGAATGGATCGATATTAATTTATGATAAAACAAATTGATGGAATGAAGCTTTCAATTACCATGAAAGCCATTTTAAAAAGTAAAAATGTTAATCAAGAATCAATAGACCATTGTGTAGATTCTTTAATACAAGCCTCTTTGCGAGGAGTTGATTCGCATGGCATTAATTTGTTTCCACATTATTGTCGTGCGGTTGATGGTGGTCGCATTAATAAAACTCCCAATTTTAAAATTAGTTCTTCGGCCCCATCTGCTGCTATCTTAAATGCCGATCATGCATTTGGGCATCACGCAGGTGCTGTAGCTATTGACTATGCAATTGAGAGAGCAAAAGAAACAGGTATGTGCGCCATTGGAGTAATTGATTCATCTCACTTTGGCGCTGCGGCCTATTTTGCTTTGCGTGCTGCAAATAAAAATTGCATTGGATGGTCTTTTACCAATGCCGATGCCTTGGTAAAAGCCCACAACAGTAAAGAAGCTTTTTTTGGTACAAACCCAATTTGTTTTACGGCTCCCATGCAAAATGAAGGCCCATTTTGTTTAGATATGGCTACTTCAACTGTTTCATGGAATAAAATTAAAAACTACCGCATGGCCAACAATCCCATTCCAGAGGATTGGGCTTTTGATGAACAAGGAAAATCTGTTTCTGATCCGCACCAAGCTCGCAGTTTAAGGCCTGCAGGCGATTACAAAGGGTTTGGTATGGGTATGATGATCGATATTCTTTGTGCTGTATTAACTGGAGGTATTATGAGTAAAGATTTATTGCCCATGTTTACATCACCCATTTCAGAACCAAGAAGAATCTCCCATTTTTTTATGGTGATGGATATTGGCAAGTTTACACAGATAGATTTTTTTAAACAGAATTTACAAATCATGGCCGATCGTATTCGCATGCTGCCAAAATCGAGCAATGAAAAAGTAATGGTGGCCGGTGATCCGGAAAAAAAGGCATTTTCAAAAAGAACAGTAGAGGGTATTCCTGTTAATGAAAATTTATGGGAAGAATTTTTGAACTTAGATGCGAGCTTTAAAAATTGCGAAAAATAAATATTCGAAAAAAACAACTCATGTCTAAAACAAAAATATTGCTTACCGATATCGTTAATCTTAATGCAGATGCCAGTTGTCTTTCTTCAGAGCAATGGCTCAATATGTTAAGAAAGGGCAGTAATTCATATCTATACCAATGGCTTTCGGTATATGTAAAAGCCAAGAAAAAGGTTTCTTTAGGCATTACGGGTGCTACCCTTGCAGATATGCGCATGCATAATCCGGAAACAATTGATTTCATTAACAAAAACAGAAACATCTTTGAAATTATATTAAGACCATTTTCTCATGACATTGCATTACTGCGTTCAAAAGAAGGTTTTTTACTAAACCTTGAAACCGGAATCAAAACATTAAAACGAGAATTTAATTCGTATCAAAACTATTTTCTGCCACCGGAGTTTATGCTCACCAATGAACAGGTGTATATTCTCCATACAAAAAGAATTGAAGGTACATTTATCAATCCCTCTCGATTTAAAAGTGAAATAGAAAACCGCCTCCCCGAAAACCCCTATTATGTAAAGGGTTTAATTGGAACAGAAATAAAATGTATTCCTTTAATGGGAACATTAACCCAGGCTTACCTTCAAGGAATTCATTATTACAATGCTGATGTATGGAATAAATTACTTCATACAAATAATAAAATTCATTTTTCATGGCGTGATGGCGAAAGCTCATTTTTTGTTCCGGATGGCAACGAAAGAGAATATGCTTGGTTGCAATCAGAAAAGAAAAATATAGAAAGATTGTTTTTGTCAGAAGCACTCCATAAAGTTGAATTTGATAACAATAAAAACTTAAAAGAAAATCATTATCATTATTATCCTGTTCATTCGTTTACTGCTTGGATGAAGGAATTTAGAATGATTGGTTTTGTAAATAAGGTAATAAAAACAGAAGGAAATATTGCAAAATGCAATAAGAAACAAAAAGCATTATGGCTGCAAATTATCAATTCAGATATTTTATCAAGTATTGAAAAAAATTCTCCACAAATAAAACTGAAGCTAAAAAAAGAAGATACAACATTATCTGACTATACTATATGGCGATGCGAAAGAGGTTTAGAGGGCGAAGAATTTTTAGCATTATTATCAAGTAATTTTAAAAGGGCAGATATAAACGCTTACTTAAATAAATCTATGTCACATCACATGCTTAAATTAAGAGCCAGGCTTCAGTATTTAAATAAAATTTTATAGTTCACTATTGTGTCCCTCTCTTCGAGAGGGATTAAGGGAGAGGAAACAAAAAAATACAATTTTTAGAACTGCCCTATACTTTATAATATTCTTTATACCATTCAACAAACTTTTTTAAACCATCCTTTAAAGACGTTGAGGGTTTAAAACCTGTTTTAGCAGAAAACTCCTGTATATCAGCATATGTTTCAAGAACATCTTCTGGCTGAGCGACCACTAATTTTTTTATTGCTTTTTGCCCAAGTTCATGCTCCAATATCGAAACAAATTCTTCTAATTCAACCGGCTTATTATTTCCAATATTATAAATACAATACTTAGCTGTTGAAGCAGAAGAAATATGATCAATATTATCTGTTGATGCTAAGGGTGTGGGAGGATAGGGCATAATTCTTTTTATTCCTTCTACAATATCATCAATATAGGTAAAGTCTCTTCGCATCTTACCATAATTAAATAACTCAATAGGTTCTTGTTTTATTATTTTTTCTGCAAACGAAAAATAGGCCATATCAGGCCTGCCCCAAGGGCCATAAACAGAAAAAAAACGCAAACCGGTAAGGGGTATATGAAACAAATAACTGTAGGCATGCGCCATCATTTCATTCGAAGTTTTTGTGGCTGCATATAAAGAAGTGGGATGATCAGTATGATGATTTTCGTGAAACGGAATAATTTTATTTAAGCCATAAACAGAGCTTGATGATGCATAAATTAGGTGTTTAACAGGATGCTTTCGACAAGCCTCCAGTATGCTCATAAAACCCACAATATTGCTATTGATATATGAAAAAGGATCTTTAAGAGAATACCTTACTCCTGCCTGTGCGGCAAGATGAATAATACAATCAAATTGCTCTTCTTTGAAGAGCTGTTCTAGCTGCTCTCTTTGCTCAAGATTTAATTTAATAAATTTAAAATTATGCAAGGTTTTGCTTTCAATAATTTTGCCTTCTTTAATTTCATTAGCATTAATGCCTAATAAATTTAGCCTGCCTAATTTTAATTGTGGATCATAATAGTTATTAATATTATCAAGGCCAATAATTTCATCATTCATCTTGGCAAGTTCTTTACTTAGATGAAATCCGATAAATCCTGCTGCTCCTGTTATTAATATTTTCATTTTTTAAGAGGTTTGCTGTGTAAAAATATATGCAGGACAAATTTAGCAAGGTTTAGTTTACACTATCCAATAATTCCAAGGTGTTTTTGTTTTTCGATGGCTTTGTTTTTCTTTCTAAATTAACTTTACGTTCTCTCTGATAAGCAAAAATATTAGCCTGAAAATCCATATTTTTTTCCTTGTCTGTATTTATTAATGGTATTTTCCTATTGTTGGCTGCTTGAAGGTAATACCGAAAATTATTTTCTCTTAATATCATTAAAATTTTTTCTAGTTCTTGTTCATTGCTGGTATAAGAATGATATTCAATAAAAAGGTTATCAATTTTATCTAATAAATCGCGACAATCTTCAATTACAGCTGTTTCTGCACCTTCAATATCCATTTTAAGCATATTAACATGTTCTTCTTTTTCAAGTAAAGTACGCAGTCTAATTGCCTGAACTTCAATTCTATTATTAGATTGACTATTAATTAATGAGCCCCCATCAGCTCCTTCGCTTTCAAAAAATAGAGTTGCATCATTAATCCAAACCGCTTTATCGAATACTTCTACTCCTTTAATAAAATTCTGAGAAAGATTTGTTTTTAATATGTCGCAGATTTTAGGATCGGCTTCAAATGCCTTAATCCTTGCTAATGGATATATTTTTTTGAAATACAGGCAACTAAGCCCAATATTGGAGCCGCAGTCATAAATTATTGGTCGGTCAGTATTACTTTCAAAACAATAAAATTCATCAACAAATATTTCTTTGAATTGCCATATAAAGGAAAGACTATCAGCAATAAGTAAACGATATCCTAATACTCTAAGGTTCATAGACCGATATCGCTTATTAAATGTTGTATAAACAAGTGCTAGTCTAAAAAATGCCCTATAATTCTTGTTTTTAAGTAAATTATACCATTCTCTAAAAATGATCTTTAAAAATAATTTCATACGTAGATTATTTGTTTTTAAAATGTCATTTGGAATACATCAAGTAATCTTCATCAGTATTAATAATCTATTTTGGCAGATGGCTATTTCATATCTCCATTTCTATCAATATGAATATTAATAATTTATATCCAAAAACCCATCCCCAAAACAGATTGTATTTCCACAAGCTAAATTTGAAAACGTGTTTTTTCCAGTAATTTATTTTTGAATATAAGTTTTTGTAGCATGTTATAAAAATACAAATTTAAACTTAAAACAGACTGAAAGTTCGAATTGTTTTCTAATATTGCAATTCTGTTTTCTTTTAAATAGATTCTACTATTGGGAATTATCTTAAAGCAAGGTGTAAAAAATACGCTAATTACTTATTTAGGTATAGCGATTGGCTTTGTTAATACAATCATTGTTCAGCCGCATTTTCTCAGCTCAGAAGAAATTGGCTTAACAAGAATCTTATATTCTTTTTCCATGTTACTCGCCATTTTTATGCCAATGGGAGCTACTAATATCACTATAAGGTATTTCCCAATATTTCGAAATGAAAAGAATGGTCATCAGGGATATTTTGGTTTTATGTTAATTTTCCCACTAATTGGATTTTTAATAAGCTCCTTCTTTCTATATATTTTTAGAGATGTAATAATTGCACAATATTCAAAAGAGGCAAAACTTTTTACTGATTTTTTTTATTATATTTTTCCATTATCCTTTTTTCTTTGTTTGGTAGTTGTAATAAATGCCTACTGTTCCTCTATTTTTAAATCCTCGGTTCCAACTTTTTTAAATGATATTTTAGTCCGATTGTTATCTATGATTCTATTTTCGATCTATTTTATTAGATGGATAAATATCAATACATTAATTATATTTTTTGTGGGTATATATGGTATTCAATTATTGGTGTTATTATTTTATACGTTTAAAGTTGGTCAACCCAGTTTTAAAATTAATTTTTCCTTTTTTAAAAAACAGCCTTTGAAGAAAATGATGGCTTATGGATTTTTATTATCAATAGGCTCTGTATCTACTTTAGGAATAAAATATATTGATTCATTAATGCTTGCTACTTATTTACCATTAGCAATAGTTGGCGTATATTCTCTAGTAGCTTTTATTCCTACTTTTATTGAGGCTCCCATCAATGCAATAGATAGAATTGCAAGCCCTAAAGTTTCAGATGCCTGGGTAAATAATGACATGGATTTGATAAAAGAAATTTACATACGTTCATCAAAATATCTTATTTTAATAGGCGGTATATTATTTTTAGGCGTAATTACAAATATAAGTGCATTATTAAAAATGCTTCCCCCAGATTTTTATTTGGGAATAAATGTAGTGTATATTTTAAGCACAGGGGCTTTTATAAACATGCTAACTGGTTTAAATAATGCTATAATCTTTAATTCGAAAAATTATTTAATTGGAATTTGTCTTTTATTTTCAATGTTAATTGTAACCATAATTTGTAATCTTATTTTTATTCCATTATATGGAATTGAAGGCGCTGCAATTGCAGCTGTGATGGGTAGCGTTTCCTATAATCTACTAAAATACACATATATTTATATCAAATATAAGATTCAGCCTTTTGATTCATTACATTTTAAAATTATTGGTTTTATCATTGTATGTTTGTTTATCAATTTTAAATTTGCGGGGTTTAAATTACCTATTGTTGAAATTGCTACTCGTTCATTAGTAATTATATTTTCATATTCAATATTTTCCTATTTTATTATTAGAAATGATCCTACATTTCAAAGTTTTTTAATGGCTATTAAATCAAGGAATCCTTTTTCAAAATGATATAATTTTTTAGATGAACGAGATTACAAAAAATGAAATAATTGAATGTTGTATTGTAGGTACTGGACCGGCTGGCTTGTCTGTAGGTTTAGAACTCATTAAGCATGGGAAAACCAATCTCGTAATTGTAGATAAAAATCATTTGATTGGTGGATTAGCAAGGACAGAAGAACGAGACGGGATTCGATTTGATGTGGGTCCTCACCGGTTTTTTACCAATAATAAAGAAGTAAATGATTTGTGGCATGATTTACTGGGTAAAGATTTTATTCCTGTAAATCGATTAACGCGTATTTATTACAAGGGAAAATATTTTTTATATCCCATTAAAGCAACAGACGCTCTTTTAAAAATGGGCATATTTGAATCTATTCATGCATTTTTTTCTTTTGCCGCTACTAAGTTTAAAAAACAAGAAGAAGCCAAAACTTTTGAAGAATGGATTACTCAAAAATTTGGTAAAAAATTATACACTACATTTTTTAAAACTTATACCGAAAAGGTATGGGGCATACCCTGTAATCAAATTGGAGCTGAATGGGCTTCTCAAAGAATTAAAGGCTTAGATATTATTGAGGTAATCAAAAATGCACTGTCTTTTTCTAATGGCAATGGCCCTAAAACATTGGTTGAACAATTTGATTACCCTAAATATGGTTCAGGTCAGATGTATGAGAAAATGGCGGAGCTCATTAAAAATGCAGGCGGTAAAATTATTACGGATACTAAAGTTACTCGATTTAACAAAACAGAAAACAAAATTGAATCTATTGAGGTGGAAGACAGAGAGGGCAACACCTATCAAATTAAAGCCGATCATTATTTTAATAGTGCACCGCTAACACATTTTTATAAGCTTTTATCTCCTGGTTTTGGCGATGATATTGATAAAGCTGTAAACTCATTGTATTATAGAGAACATATCACTGTTGACTTATTGATAAATGGCGATAATCTTTTTCCTGATCAATGGATATACATACATTCTTCCGATGTTAAAATGGCAAGAATAGCCAATTATAATAATTTTTCAAAAGCAATGGTAGGGAACCAAAATAAGTCGGCCATTAGTGTTGAGTATTTTACTTTTCAGAATGATGATATATGGAAAATGAATGATGAATCCTTAATTAATTTAGCCGTTACAGAACTAGAAATTACCAAGCTTATACCCAAAGGGGCTTTTGAAAAAGGCTGGGTAGTTAGAGAAACCGAAAGTTATCCTACTTATTATTTGGGATACAAAGAACCGTATGAACTTTTACAAAAACATCTTAAAGGTATTTCGAATTTAACACCGGTAGGTAGAGGGGGCTTGTATAAATACAACAACCAAGATCATTCTATTTATAGTGGCATGTTAGCTGCTCGAAATTATCTTAAATTAACGGAAACGCCTTATGATATTTGGAGTATCAATATTGATGCAGAATACCATGAAAGTGGGCATAGAAAGAAAACGGATGAGTAAAATTTATCTTACTACATTAATATTCCCTACTTGATGATGTTTTTTATTAAAAACATCCGTTACATGCAAATCATAAACGTAAGTATCTATTTTAACAATATTTCCTTTTTTGTCTTTTCCATTCCATTTTTGTTGTGAATTAGAGGATGAAAAAATTTCGTTTCCCCATCTATCATAAATGTTCATTTGGTAATCGATAATCCCATATCCTGAGGCTGAAAAATTATCATTCTTTCCATCTCCATTAGGAGTAAATGTATTGGGTGTGTAAATTGAAAAGTCAGGATCGATAATGACTGTTTGCAAAGAAGTATCAGAACAACCAAATTCAGTATAGCTAATTAGTTGAGCATTGTAATAACCTGAATCAGGATAAGTGTGTTTTGGATTTTCGCTATTATCAGTAGTTTCATCTCCAAAATCCCATGACCAACTTACAGATCCTTCTGATGAGTTTTCAAATTCAATAAAGGGGAAGAAAATGGAAGTGGGTTGTGGCTCAAATGAGAAATTGGCGATTGGTTTAGGATGCACTAAAATAAAATCGTTCTGCATTAAAGACGAAACACAGCCATGATCAGAAAAAGCAGTTAAACTTACATCGTAAGTACCATCATGTGAATAGGTGTGTATGGGGTTTTGATCACTTAATGCAAGTCCATCTGTTTTCCATAACCAATTAATAACAGATCCATTGCCAATTGTTGAAGCATCAGTAAAATTTACCTCTAGTGGCATACAGCCTTCAATGGGCAGTGCTGAAAAATTTATTTCAGGTAAATAATATACTTCAACTTGATTGCTTATTGTATCGATACATCCTTTATCTGAAGCAACAATTAATTGCACATCGTGCATACCAGGAGTTGTGTATACATACGTGGGACTTGTATTGGTTGAACCGGCACTTACTACATCTCCAAAATCCCATTGCCAATTACCGGGTTGGCCGTTTGGCATTGTAGATTGATCTGTAAAAGTTGTGGTGTCATTTAAACATACTTTATCAAAGGTAAAATTGGCACTAGGATTATCATATACATTTATAGTTTTGGTTAATGTATCAGAACATCCATTATTTGAAAACGTGACCAACGTAATATTATAGCTGCCTACTTGATTAAAAGTATATGATGGGTTTTGTGTTGTAGCATTATATTTATCGCCAATATTCCAATCCCAAGAAGAAATATTTCCATTTGCAAGAGTTGTAGCATCATTAAAATAATTGATAGCGTTAAAGCAAACATCAGTAGCTGAAAAATCAGTTATCGGTACTGCATATACTTCTATATTTTTTGTAATGGTATCAATACATCCAAATTCGGAACCAACAATTAAACTTACAGGATAGGTTCCCCAACTGTCATATAAATAACTGCTATTTTGAATATACGAACTCCCTTGCTGTATATCTCCATATTGCCATTCCCAACTTGTAATTTTACTTAAAGCAAGTGTAGATAAATCGGTAAAATTGTTTTCATTGCCTTCGCATACATTGGTAAAACTAAAATCAGGATTTATTTTTGATTCCGTAACCGTATACGCCTCTTGTACACTACATCCTAAATCTTTGTCGGTTAAGGTGAGCGTATAAGTTCCGGAATAAACATTAATTTTTGATGCTGTTTCAACAGGATTGGTATCCCATTCATAAGAAAAATTTCCACTGCCTCCATTGGCTGTTGCTATTATATCAGCAGTGCTTCCGCATGGAATATCAGAACTTGGCCCCGTTAGCGAAACATCTAATGCATCTGTAACAAATACAGAAAACGAAAATACTTGTGAGCCCACATAAGGGCATGCGTCATCTTTTACTTCTACTGTAAACAAATAAGGATTTGAACTAACGCTTGAGGATGGTGCCGTCCAACAAAATGACCCTTTAGGTCTTGAGCCTGATGCAACAGAAAACGTAGCTCCCGCTATTCCGTTATTCCACGACATGCTCACATTATCAGAAGCATCATCATCATAAGAATAAACATCAAAACAATATTGACAATTGGCTACCATGTCTATTTCATATTCATCCGTTTTGTTAATGCCATCAACATAGGGCAATGTATTTCCACAATCAACTACAGTAAGTTGAATATCCCTGATTACATATCCAATTTCTTTTCCGTTTCTGTACTCAGTAATTTTAACTGCCATCACACTTATTTCTACTTTCTTAGCGGTTAAACAAATATCTCCTGTGGCACTGTTAATTGCTAAAGGCGTAGAAGTGGTCAATGGGTTTATATAAGTAAACCCCGGCATATAAATTACATTGGCTCCCGGTAAAGATTTAGGACATACTAAAGAATAAACAAGTGAATCTCCATCGTCATCTATTGCGCCAGGATTAAAACAATACTCTTCTCCCATGCAAATAAAAGGATAGGGTGGATTTGAAAAGTGAGGCAAATTATCACACGACACATTTTTGTTATCCAAACTTGATTCAATATACATTTCAGTACTTGTAGGATTAAAAATATTAGTGATAGCTGCATTTCTAAAAGATCCCGATTCATTGTAATAGAATTTCCAGTCATCACATTGTTGGGGTAATTTATAGGTTTTTTCAAAAACGTATTCCTGAACGCCCGGATAGGTACCTCCTTCGCAGGTTGTTTTAAGACTGGAACAAACTGCAGAAATATCTGTTTGAGATACCAGATCAAGGGTTATGTCTTTACTGAAATTGCAATTATCTGATTTAACTGTAACAACAGGATTAAGATTAGGCTCTACCCCCTCGCAATCACGATAAAAATGCAGGGTTATTTTATATGAATTGCCTCCTTGACATTCAGCTGTTAAATCGGCACCTACAATATGAGTAGCCTTTGCTTTAAAAAAAAGTAGAGATAAAAAGATACAAATCCCCAACGAAAATTTAGGCATAAATATTAATTATATTAATATAAATGGGAAAATTCTTGGGAGAATTACTTCTTGGGAAAGTGAAACAAAATTAAGTTAAGATAAACTGAGATTTAAAAACAAAATTTGAATATTATAATACATTAAGAAGCTGTATTCATTCCATTATAATTTGTGACTCCATGTTTTTCAATACATTAATACTGTACATGAATAACAGTTAATAATTAAACACTACAAATAAAAGAATGTTTCTAAATAGTATTGGGCGTAAAATTAAATTCCATTATGAGTTGCTTAAAAATTTCTTCTGTGCTAAGCATTTCAACCTCTTGATCTGAGAATGGGATGGTTTCAGGTTCTATACTTTTATAACGATATAAGCTCCATTCTCCATGATTGTATTCGAGAGCGGTTAGATTTTCTATCCAATCTCCCGAATTAAGATAAGTCACTTCGCTTTCCCCCATCTTTATTTTTCTGATTTCCGGTTGATGAATATGTCCACATATTACATAATCAAATTTATTTCTAATTGCAATTTGCGCAACTGTTTCCTCAAAATCATTGATATATTTTACTGCTATTTTTACACCATCTTTTATTTTTTTAGAGAAAGAAAATTTTCCTCTCCCCAATTTTTCGGAAAGGTTATTTGTAAACTTATTAAGTAAGATAAGTAGGTCGTATCCAATAGAACCAAGTTTAGTTAGCCATTTGGAGTGTTGCATAGTCACATCAAAAACATCTCCATGAAATATCCAAGCTCTTTTACCCTCTAGCTCAAGCGTAATTTTATTTACTATTTCAAAGCCACCAATTTTAAATCCCGAAAACTTCCGCAGCAACTCATCGTGGTTTCCTGTTATATAATAAACTTCCGTTCCTCTAGCTATGAGGCTGCAAACTTGTTTAATTACCTGCATGTGAGCTTTGGGCCAGTAGTTTTTATTAAATTGCCAAATATCAATTATATCTCCATTTAATATTAACTTTTGGGGGTGAATACTTTTTAGATATTTTACCAACTCCTCTGCATGGCATCCATATGTACCCAAATGTACATCTGAGATTACTGCAACATTAATATTTCGTTTCTTTTGTTTCATTTTTTAATTCAAAGAAATACATTATAAGTTATCTGAATTTTATGTAACCATTACTTTCTTATTAAGTTTTGCATTTTAAGTAATAAAAAAGCCTAACACTTTTAGACGTTAAGCCTCTATAATTTTATCTATTAATTATTTTACAATAAATGTTTTTACAGTTTCATTTATATTGTTTCCAATAATTCTTGTGAAATATATTCCTGATGGAATTTTTGTTGCGTCTAATAAAATAGCATTTGTTCCGCTCATTAATCTTTCATTTCTGCTCAATACTATTTGTCCATTTAAATCTTGCATAGCAATAGTAGCATCTACAGCATTATTAAGTGTAAAATCAATTGTTGCATAATCAGTAAAGGGATTTGGGTATACAACCAAGGATGTTAAGTTGTGTAATGTTTCAATACCGGTACTTACTCCAATTTCATAACAAATAGAATCTATGCAGCCGGAACCGGTTGTAACGGTAAGGCAAACAGTATAGGTACCATCATTTGCATAAGTATGTGTTGGGTTTTCTGAAGTAGATGTTGCGCTATCTCCAAAATTCCATGAATAAGATGCAGCACTTGTTGACATATTGGTTAAAGTAACCGTTGCTCCTGAAGTTGTATAACTAAAATCTGAAGACAAATAATTAATGCCAGGGCTTGTATAATCTGCATTTTGCGGATCCCAGTTAGCCCAGCACGATGTCCAATCATTTGTTCCATCAAAAGCGCCTACATAAGAAGTAGTTTCAAAAAAACTGTCATTTAAATTTGAACTAGAAAAACTTGCACCTGATAATAATGGTGATCCGGTTTGAGGTTGAAAATCAGGATTAGCATAATTGTATGGATCTCCTAGCATAATATCTGTGCTATTAGGAAGTGTTGTGTTTGAATTTGAATTGTACCAAGCACGCATTGCAAAACCGGTTATTGTTGTAGAATCTAAATCTTGCACACAACCGGCAAGTATATTGTTCTTCCATTGTAGTAAATCATTATTTGCATTATCTCCAGTAGTTTGTCCATCTAATTTTAATCCAACCGGAAAACCGGTAAGAACAGAATTGTAAATAGATTCTTCTGTACTTCTTCTTAAATGTGCGGCTCTTTTAAAATTGCTATTAATAGAAGTAGTAGATGTTTTTGATGGTCCAATAATAGTTACATTAGAAAAAATAGCATGAGTAAATGGTGCATTCGTAGTTCCTGTTGCATCATTGTCTGATTCAAATCCATTAGAGCCTGATACATCAGCAATATTTGAATCTCTTAAAGAAACAAAAAATTGTAATTTTCCTGAAAAGCCATTGTCAGTGTCAAACTCATCATCCTGTCCGCTAAATGCAATAAAGTGTTTGCAGTTTACTGCACCGCCAAACCATTCAAAAGAATCATCTCCACCAAAACTCACTTGTATATATTCCAAAACTGTTTTAGAACCAACTCCTCCTAATGTTAATCCATTGGTTTCGCTATTGGGTTGGTAAGCAATACCTGCATATTCAATTCTGCAATACTTCATAATACCTGAAGAATCTTCATTGTCAGTTCCTCCATACAATCCTTTTGTAGCATCAATGCCACCCTCGGCAGTTTTTTCTCCTGCAGGATCATTAATAATTCCTTTACCTAAAATAAGTACACCACCCCAATCGGCAGGAGCTCTTGATCCTGCATCTTGATAAGATGTAAATACAATAGGTTGCGTTGCTGTTCCAACTGCATTAATTTTGGCTCCTCTGGTAATTACTAGGGAGCTTGCATTTCCTTTAATTATTGTACCGGCCTCAATAGTTAATGTTGCATTATTTACAACATAAATAAAACCACCGCTGAGCAAATAAATAGTGTCTTTTGACCAAGTAGTATTTGATGTAATATCACTAGAGATGGTTTTTGTTTGTGCTTTTATTTCAAGAATGGAAAATAAAGCAAGTGTAAGTAGTAATAGTTTCTTCATAGATTTTTTTTAATTTTTTATTTGCTCAAAAGTAGTATCCAAAGATTAGGTTTATATTATCCTGAGATTACGTTTAAATCAACAGTATGTTAGTTGTATGTTAAGTGGAGCAATTAAAATTTATAAGATAAACTGATCGAATAATTTGATCCCAATTTCATATTGGTAATTTCGGTATCATTTTCCTTTTCAAATTTTCCTGATTTATTTTGATCTTGATAAAAAGTAATGGATTGATTTAATATATCAGCAGCAGTAAATTTTATTTCACCATTTTTAAAAACGCGTTTTGCAATTTGAATATCAAATAAACTTCTTGGTGCTTCATAAATATCTAAATAGCCATTTGAACCCACTTGTGATATTCTCCTACCAATCCTATTAAATAACAAACTTATGTTCAATCCTATTTTAGGCTCAGTATACTGTAGTCCTGTATTAATAATGTAGGGCGATTGCCCTTGCAATGATCTAGCATCTTCAGCTCCGGTAGCTGATGCAACATGTGACAAATCTACTTTAGAATAGATATAAGAAAAATTAGTAAACCAAGTTAAATTATCAAACTGTTTCCAATGAATTAAAGAATCAATACATCCCAGTTTTACTCGGTATTCAAGTTCCACGCCATAATTATGAGCTTGTGTTACATTTTGATAAGTAAATATTCTTGAACCTGCACCTGATGATGCATCTACTATTTGCTCAATAGGATTTCTAAAATCTTTGTAAAAAGTAGTTAAAGAAAACAATTGATTAGATCCCGGATAAATTTCGTAACGAATATCAAAATTGCTGATGTTTGTTCTTACCAAAGTATCATTACCATACACTGCAGAAGAAGTATTAAAATCATAAAATGAAAATGGGGCTAATTCTCTAAACTCCGGTCTTGCAACTGTTCTTGAAACAGAAAATCTAAAATTGCTTTTTTCATTTAATGCAAAAGTAAAATTTGCAGAAGGTAAAAGATCAATATAAGTTGTATCTATAGTAACCGTATCTCCACCATAAGTGATGGAATGCAATTGCTGATTGAATTTTTCTAAACGCAAGCCCCAAGCCATTCGTAATTTTTTAAATAATTTATTATCAAACATGATGTATGTTGAAAACAAATGAGAATTGGCATCATAAGAATCACTGGGATTGGTCGATTCTTTTATTTGAAATCCGTTTACTGAAATAGTATTGGGATTAAAAATAGAATCTTGTCCGTAGCTTAATAAATCCCAATCAAATTTAGAAGTATTGGCAATTACATAGCCAAATACTCTTGCATCAAATTGTCTGTATTTAATGAGATCACTCGCTCCTATTTTTATAGATTGCTTTGCATTTTTTATTGTAAAGGGAATAGTAATATCTCCATTGTATGCATATAAATTTTCATTTAATGTTGCATAATATTTTCCGGCATAATTGGGAGAAGGGGACCCCGAAGGAACATAAGCATAATAAACACTGTCATCAATATTTTCTGTATAATACATTCTTCTTAAATCAGGCACATCTCTGTATAAATTAGCATATTCTCCGCCCCATTTAATTTTAATATTTCCTTTAGAAATAAAATGTTCTCCTGCCAATTGACTTGAAAATAATCTATTGCTTGTAAACTGCATAGATGTTGCTTTTACATAACGGAGATTTTCATTATCAAATCCGGTTCTCTCTACAACTACATCTTCTCCATTAATACTTAACATATTTTTAAAAGAAAGTTTATTTTTTTCTCCAATTTTATAAGCAAAGTTTAACATCGCTCCATTAGTAACCGTTTTTTTGTATTGCTTATCATTATAAGCATATATTCTAGATGTATCGGTATTAAAATCACCTCTATCTATATCTACCATTTTTCTTACATTACTATACATCAGGGTTCCCGTAACACCAAAATCATTTTTAAAAACTTTGCTATGGCTTCCGAATGACAATTGATAATTTTGTGAAAGCGGAGATGAAAGTCCTAGATTAATTTTCCAATCATTTGAAAACAGGCTGCTTGAAGCGTATTTTGTTTCGGTTGAAGAGAGCAATGCTTTAAATTCAGTTGTAGGAGATACAGCCGTTGGTATAGCCCTTGTTCCATCATCTACTCCCATCCAATCTTTTTTTCCGCCATCATAAGAATAAAAATTATTGAACGTTGATTGTGTATTGTATCCGGTACCTGCAGAAAAACTAAAATAAGATTCATCAGGAATGTCTCTGGTATTAATTTGAATAATACCACCTGCAAAATCACCCGGAAGATCAGGCGAAGCTGTTTTATAAATGACCATATTATCCAACATGGCTGCAGGAAAAATATCAAATGAAAAAGCTTTGCGGTCAGGCTCTGTAGTAGGCAATGGCATTCCGTTAATGAGTGCTGTATTGTACCTGTCGGATAAACCACGAATAACAACAAATTTATTATCCTGAATACTTGCCCCACTTACTCTTTTTAAAACATCACTGGTATTTTTATCGGGAGATCTTTTTATCGCATCTCCTGAAATGCCATCCGATAAAACCAGACTTTTTTGTTGCAATGAAATTAATTCCGTTACTGATTGTCTATTTAATGTTGCTACTACTTCTACTGATTGTAATTCTGTTTGACTTTCTTCTAATACAACATCAATTGCTGTTGGTTTTCCTTCTTCAACAATTACACCTTGAATAATTTTTTTATTATAGGATATATAACTCACTATTAAATTATACTTGCCTATAGGAATATTAGCAATTTCATAATGCCCATCAAGATCAGTTGCCGCAGCAAGTGCAGTTCCTTCTATTTGTATAGTAGCTCCAACAACTGTTTCATTATTGGATTTGTCTTTAACGGATCCGAATATTCTTCCATTTTGAGAATAGGAATAAAATGAAAAAATCAAGAGACTTATAAATAACGCAGATAAAAATTTATACATAAACAAAATATTTTATGCAAAGAACGTCATACAACATTACCTCTATTTTACTGCAATATTAACGCTATGTAAACTGCGTGAGAGTAGCATTAAGCGTAACTCTAACTTAATTTTTAATTAACACATGAAGGCTAAAATCCATACTAAATTTGTGATTACTTTTTAAAAACAAATGGAAAATTCTTTGATTAAAATTCTTTTGGTTGATGATGAAGCTGATGCTCTGGAATTTTTAAGCTACACCTTAAAAAAAGAAAATTACCAAGTGTTTACTGCTCAAAATGGACTGCTGGCAATTGAAATTGCTAAAAAAGAAAAACCGGATTTAATTATTTTAGATATCATGATGCCTGAAATGGATGGCGTGGAAGTTTGTCGTGAATTAAGAGCTATACCTGAGTTGCAAAATGTAATTATTGCATTTCTTACTGCAAGAAGCGAAGATTATTCTCAACTTGCGGCATTTGATGTTGGTGCAGATGATTATATTATAAAGCCCATTAAACCCAGAATTTTTTTAAGTAGAGTAAAAGCATTGATTCGCAGACGCAATAGTGAATTTCAAAATCAAAAAAAACTTACTATTAAAGAATTAACTATTGATTATGAAAAATATACTGTTACAAAAGGAAATTATAAAATCGATTTAAGAAAAAAAGAATTTGAACTATTAGCACTCCTCATATCAAAGCCCGGAAAAGTTTTTACCCGGGAAGAGATTATGCAAACCATTTGGGAACAAAACATTATTATTGGCAACAGAACGGTTGATGTGCATATCAATAAACTCAGAGAAAAAATGGGCGATCAATATATCCATACCTATAAGGGTATTGGATATAAGTTTGAGTTTTAATTCTGGTTTTCTTTATAAATTGTAGGGATTGGCAATTACTTCTACTTTTATTTTATCCAGAGGTCTTCAAAATAAATAGAGCCCTCAACAATCCAATCTGTCCTATATCATTTTACAAAATAAATCTCCTTTTACAATTTTATTTGGATCCTTTATAGGGTCGATAACGGTAAAAAATAATTGAGGGTTATTATTAAATAACCTGAGTTCGATGTATGAATTGGTATTAACTCTAGCAGCTCACATCAAATACAAGCTTTAAGCATTATTAAGTGAGCCCGGAGGGATTCGAACCCCCAACCAACAGGGCCGAAACCTGTCATTCTATCCAGTTGAACTACGGACCCAAAAATTTTATTCGTTTCTTATAATTCACTATTCGAAACTACATGTTTCAAATTTAAGTATTTTAGCCTTAGGTATTATTAGTATTTTTAAAACAAATTTATTTATTAATTCTTTTTTCATTAAAAATAAACATCAACCAATACTAAAAAATGTTTTACAAATCCATTATAGAGAAAAAATCAGCAAGCTATCAATTATTTATTTTGCTTGTTCTCTTTTTCATATGCCTTGCCCTATCTAGTTTTTTATTTACTGTAATGCTTATCCCGTTTTATGGAATGGATGTATTTACAAACTTACAATCAATAGCAAATATCTCCGACCCCAATGGTATATTTTTACTTAAAATGATGCAACTGATTAGTTCAGTCGGATCTTTTATTATTCCACCCTTATTACTAGCCCATTTTAGTAGCCCGGATGTTTTTTCATACCTATCCATTAGAAAAAGTAAAAAAATGTTGCCATTGCTGATTACAACTATTCTTCTTGTTATTCTAAGTCAGCCAATAATAAATTTTACTGCCGAAATAAATTCGCATTTAGTTTTGCCTGAATCAATGAAAGGCGTAGAACAATGGATGAAAGAAAAAGAAGCTGAAGCAGCTACCCTTACCGAAGCGTTTTTAAAAGTAAACAGCGTTTCAGATTTATTGTTAAATATATTTATCATTGGGCTTTTGCCTGCTATTGGAGAAGAGCTTATTTTTAGAGGGGTTTTACAAAAGCTATTTATTAAAATCACTACAAATATTCATATTGGCATTTGGATAACAGCCATTGTATTTAGTGCCATACATTTTGAATTTTATGGCTTTTTGCCAAGAATGTTACTAGGCGCTATGTTTGGTTATTTGTTGTATTGGAGTGGTTCTATCTGGATAACCATTTGGGCTCATTTTCTTAATAATGGCATGGGAGTAGTAATGGCGTATTTAGTTCAAAGAAACATTGTTTCAGCTGAAATAGAGAATGCACAATTACCCGAAAATGAATATTTGTGGGTTTTAGCAAGTATTATTATTGTATCTGCACTTTTATATTGGGTATATAAAAACAAAACCCCCGCTATTGAGCAAGGGCCTTTGTAATTTTTTTAACATCTAACCTTATTTTAAAAAGAAGGGCATTTAACAGCTCTAAATTTCTTTTTCTTTGGTTTACATGGAAAAATATAGGCCCCAGAAAACTCTATTGAACCTGCTGTTGCATTGGTAAGTTTACTCGTAGTAATATCATAACTGAATCCTAATCTATAAGTATTTTGTTGCAAACCTACTAAAACGTTTAGTGCATCTCCGAAACGGTACCAAGCTCCACCAACAAGTGCACCCCTTGAAACATACAAACCTAAATTAAATTGGTAAAAATCTTGTTGTTTATAAAACAAAACATTGGGAGATATTGATAAACCGGCATCTCCATTACTTTTTTCAATAGGAATAACCGCTCCTGCATGTCCTGTAAATTTCATCGGAAGTGTGCTATTACCAATAAAACCTTGATCGGGTTGAGTAAGGTGATGTGCAGCAAAACCTGCATAAAATGATTTTGAATATCCTAAAACACCGGCAGAAAAATCGGTAAATGTTTTAGTATCGGTTGGTAGTGCTTCTTGTGTGTTGTATACAAAACCATAACGTTCATCAATCATATCGCCAAAAGTTAATTTACTTTTATCAATATGTTTTTGAGCTAAAGTAGCCTCAGCTCCAAACTTAATAGAGAAATTTCTATTTACGTTTAACAGATAAGAATAAATTAAACTAACATTAGTAGTATTAAGTGTGGCCTCACCTGCACGGTCGTTCATTACCAATAAACCTATACCGCCCTGTATAGCATCAATATGTTGGTCATACGACATGGAATAGGTAACAAATTGACCGGTAATAGCAGGCCATTGGTTACGGTAATTCATTACAAATCGTGGACATCTTTCTGACCCGGCAAAGGCAGGATTTAAGTAAAGAGGACTGGCATAGAATTGCGTAAAATGCGGATCTTGGGCAAGTAAGCTCTTAAAGCCTATTACACTTAAAAGTGTACAAAACAGTAAACGTTTTGTCATAATCTGTAGGGTGTTAAAAATTAATACGTAAAGTTACGCCAAATCATTTATATTTAAAATAGCAAGATTCTGATAATTATTCGAATACACTTTTTTATCAAAATAAGATGTTTATTATCGTTTATCTAAAATAATAAACATAAGTCATTAATAGACAATACATTTTCAAAAAAACAGAACTGCGAAATATCAATTAAAATTTAGGACATTCCATGGCCCTATATTTTTTTGTTTTAGGTGCTTTGCATGGAAAAATATAAGAACCTGAGAATTCTAATGAACCCCCACTGGCCATACTAATATCGCTTATTGTAAAATCGTAACTAAAACCAAGCGAATAACGTGGCTGTTTAATGCCTACCAAAGCTATTATGGCATCTCGTTTTTCTGTACTTCCCGTTACGCCCGTTCTGTACCAAATTCCATAGGTTAAGGGGCGGGTAAGTGCATACAAGCCTACATTAATTTGGGTAAAATCTCCTTGCTTATAAAAAAGAATATTAGGAGATAATGAAGTGGTGCGTTCACTCATTTTTTTAAGAGGAATAATGCCACCAGCATGTACTGTAATTTTCATTGGTAAAGTGCTTGTGCTACCCTGAATAAGACTTTCATTGGGTTGTGTAAGATGATGAACAGCCACCCCTCCATAAAAATTTTTAGAGTAGCCCAACATACCGGCTGAAAAATCGGAATACATTACGGATTGGGCAATATGAGTTTCAGAAGTTGGGCCTATCAAGCCTTTTAATGCATTTAGTTGATCAGCAAAAATAAGTTTACTGGCATCCAATACTTTTTGTGTAAAGGCGGCTTGAAATCCGGTTCGGATAGAAAACACACGGTTTACATTTAAAACATAAGCATACATTAAACTAACACTAGTAGTACTTAATGTTGCTTCACCGGCCATATCGTTCATTACTTGTAAGCCTATTCCTCCTTGCAAAAAATTAACATGTTGATCGTATGAAATGCTTGATGTAGCAAACTGACCCGCTATACTAGGCCACTGATTGCGATAATTACTAATTACTCTTGGACATCGCTCTGCCCCTGCAAATGCAGGATTGAGGTAAATAGGATTTGCATAATATTGTGAGAAATGAGGATCTTGAGCATGCAATTGCATGCAAAAAAAGAAGGCGAAACCAAGGATATATTGTAGTAAATACTTCATTCAAAAAATTAGTGGAATTAATAATATATACAAAGAAACACTAAAAAACAACCTTGCCACATGGCTAATTAGGTATTTGTGAAACATATTCAACTACTTTTTGTATTACTTCACTATCTCGCAAAATGCGTCTATGGCCTTTGCCATTCGTTATTAATAACGAAGATTGTTTGATAATGTTTGAAAGTGTATGTGCATTTTCAAAACTTACATCTACATCATCTTTATCATGAATTACTAATATGGGAATATTTACAAATTGTGCAATATGCTCAGCAGAAAATTCGTGGTAGTCTTTTCCTGTTCTGTGTTTTATATTTTGAGGAATAATTGAAATCGTTTTTTCTGATACATTGAATTTTTTTCGAGTTTCCTCAATCATTTCAGGTAAGGAAGCAGGAGTTCCAATAATAACTGCTTTAGGAATTTTAATACCCTCTTTTAATGCCATAAGTGTACATACGCCTCCAAATGAATGGCCCACCATGGCAACAATAGGCCCATATCGTTTTTCAATATTTCGCACACATTCAACAAAATCAATTTGGGTAGTTCGTTTTCCGGATGATCTGCCATGAGCAGGGCCATCAAATGCAACAACTCTAAATCCTTTAGCAAGTAATGGTTCAACAAATTCTCCCATTTGTCCGGCCCAGCCCGACCATCCATGACATAGTAAAACCAATGGTCCTTTTCCCCAAGAATAAGCAATTACCTTTTGTTTGCTAATACTTAGTTCAAATTCTTTAGCTTGTTTAAATATTGGAGGATAGTTTTGATTTTGGGTAAACCTTATAGGATGATAAAATTGACTTAAAATAATTTGCTGTGCAATAAGCGGAAAATATTTATCGGAAAACTTCACAAACGACAATAGTAATCTTGCCCCAAAAGGTAATGGAATATCAACCGTTTTTTTATCAGCCATTTATTTTGTTAATTTTTCAATACACTCGGCAAGGCTTTCTTGCCAAGTAGGAATAGATAAATTAAATGTAGATTTTATTTTTGATTTATTAAGCACACTATATGCCGGACGTTTTGCCGGAGTAGGATATTCAGATGTTTGTATAGGCTTTACATTTATTTTAGTATTTGAGAACTCGAAAATTAGTTTCGCAAAATCAAACCAAGAGGCAATGCCCTCATTACTATAATTATACAATCCAAAATACGGGTTGGGATCTTTTGCATGATCTATTTGTAAAATTATTTCTAAAATAACTTTGGCAAGATCACGCGCATAAGTAGGAGTTCCTACCTGATCGCTTACTACGCCCAATGAATCTCTATCCTTTGAAAGTTGCAACATGGTTTTTACAAAATTCTTTCCGTAATAAGAATAAAGCCACGAAGTACGAATAATAATAGCTTTTTTATTTGCAGCACTTACTAATCTTTCTCCCTCTAATTTTGATTTTCCGTATACACTTACAGGGTTTCCTTTTGCGTTCTCATTATAAGGTGTGTGCAGCCTGCCGTCTAAAACAAAATCAGTTGAGATATGTATAATTGGAATATTGGATTTTGCACACACGAATGCAAGATTTTCAGCAGCTTTCGCATTAATTAAAAAAGCCATCTCTTGATCTGTTTCAGCCTTATCAACAGCCGTATAAGCAGCAGCATTGATGCAATAATGAATGCTATGATTTTGAATAAAAGCAGTGATTGCTTGTGCAGATGTAATATCCAATTCATTTACATCGGTAAAAATAAATTGAAAGGGATAGAATGAAGTTAAGTCGTTTAGTTCGCTTCCTAATTGCCCTTTACTACCGGTAACAAGTATTGTTTTCATTGATTATAATTGTTAATTGAAACTTTGCCCCATTATCTTATAGAAAATTATGGCCACTGATGTTCCTATTTTGGCGAGATAATTTCATTAAGCAGTGAATGTGAAATTATTTTTGGCTGATGCAAGAGGGACTCCTTCAATATCTTTTTTTGAAAGAATCATTTTATCTGTAGGAACTTTCCAATCAATTTGCAATGCCGGATCGTTGTATAAAATAGATGCCTCATGAGAGGGAGAATAGTAATTATCGCATTTGTAAAAAAACTCGGCACTCGGGCTTAATACAGCAAAACCATGTGCAAAACCACGAGGAATAAATAATTGATTTTTTTTCTGTGCAGATAAAATAATTGAGAAATGTTTACCAAACGTTGGAGATCCTTTTCTAATATCAACTACAACATCCAATACTTCCCCACTCAACACCCTTACTAATTTAGCTTGGGCCATAGGTTCCATTTGATAATGCAAACCTCTTAATACGCCATAGTCTGATTTTGATTGATTATCCTGAACAAAATGAATTTGTTTTCCAAAAGCTTGTTCAAAAACTTTACCATTAAAACTTTCAAAAAAGTAGCCTCGCGAATCTTCAAAAACTTTGGGTTCAAAAACTACTAATCCGGGTATAGCTGTTTGGGTAAATAACATCGGGTGGATTTATTTTTTAATAAGTTTTAATAAATATTCTCCGTAACCACTTTTCAATACTGTTTTAGCTGTTTTAGCCAATTGTTCTGTATCAATAAATCCCATTTCGTAGGCAACTTCTTCAATGCATCCAATTTTTAAACCTTGGCGTTCTTCAATCACTTGAACATACTGACCGGCCTGCATTAGCGATGCAAAAGTTCCGGTATCAAGCCATGCCATGCCCCTTCCTAAAACACCTACTTTTAATTGGCCACGTTTTAAATATTCATTATTTACATCGGTAATTTCATATTCTCCCCTTGGAGATGGTTGAATAGTAGAAGCAATTTCTACAACATCATTATCATAAAAATACAAACCCGGTACGGCATAATTTGACTTCGGTTGTTTGGGTTTTTCTTCAATAGATATTGCATTTAAATTAGCATCAAACTCAACAACTCCATAGCGCTCAGGGTCTGAAACATGGTAAGCAAATACAATTCCCCCCTCGGGATTGTTATTGGCTTGCAATAATTTTTTTAAACCAGAGCCATAAAATATATTATCTCCCAATACCAACGCAACTTTGTCTTTACCAATAAAATCTTTGCCTATTACAAAAGCCTGAGCAAGTCCGTTAGGTACATGTTGAATGGCATATTGAATGGTACAACCAATTTGACTTCCGTCTCCTAATAATCTTTCAAAATTGGGAATATCTTGTGGAGTAGAAATAATTAAAATTTCTTTTATACCCGCCATCATCAGTACTGTGAGCGGATAGTAAATCATCGGCTTATCGTATATAGGCAGCAATTGCTTACTCATTGCCATTGTAAGCGGATGTAATCGTGTGCCGGAACCTCCAGCTAAAATAATTCCTTTCATTTTCGTTTTTTTATGCCCTCACCCAACCCCTCTCCCATAGGGAAAGGGAAGCTCAGAATAATATTATTTATTGCATGGCAATAAACCAAGGATTAACTAAATTTTCTTTATTGTATTGCAGTGCTTGTTTACTAGTAGCATCAATTAATTTAAAATGTATGCTTTCTAAAATAGCTTGGCCTGCAGCAGTATCCCATTCCATAGTAGGGGCAAAACGAGGATAAATATCCGCTTTACCTTCTGCAATCATGCAAAGTTTAAGTGAACTACCTGCAGAAACCATTTCAATTTCTCCTTTACTTGTTTTAAGGTCATCAATAAAGGCAGTTGTTTCAGGGCTCATGTGTGAACGACTACCCACAACAATATATTTAGATTTAAGTTCTTGCTTTGGTAATTTTACCGACTGCTCAATTAATGCTTGTAATGAGATTTTATTTTCAGCAATTTTATTTTCAAGCTCTGCAGACACTACAATTCTATAAGATCCAATGGCTTTAGATGCAAAATAGAGTGTTCTAGTAATAGGCACATAAATAATACCCATAATAGGATGTTGATGTTCTATAAGTGCAATATTAACTGTAAATTCACCATTGCGTTTAATAAACTCTTTGGTACCGTCTAAAGGATCAACAACCCATAGTTTGTTCCATTTTGAGCGTTGCTCATAGGGAACTGTTGCGCCTTCTTCACTTAGTACCGGAATACCAAATGGTTTTAAAAATCCGACAATAACATCGTGTGATTTTTTATCGGCCAAGGTTAATGGGCTCTTATCATCTTTATGTTCAATAGCAAAATCTGATTCATATACCGATAAAATTTCTTTTCCCGCTTGAAGAGAAGCTTGAATGGCGGTTTGTAATAGTGTGTTCATTTACTTAAAAAGATTATAAGTGTAACTTAATACGAGTATGCTTACCGTCATATAGAGAAGTGTTAAGGGAAAGCCAATCTTAACATAATCTGTAAATTTATAGCCACCCGGTCCATATACCATTAAATTGGTTTGATAGCCAAATGGCGTAATAAACTCTCCACAACCTGCAAAAGCAATAGCTAAAATAAATGGTTTAGGATCTATTCCCAAGCTCGTTGTCATGGACAATGCTATTGGAAATGTAATAGCAACAGCTGCCTTATTTGTTACAACCATGGCCAATATATTAGTTATCGCATAAATTCCAATCAATAATGCAACCGTGCTATGCAAAGGTTCAATTAAGGAAATAATTTGGCTTGCAAAATATTTATCAGCACCAGAATTAGAAATAGCCTTTCCAACTGCAAGTGAAAGAGCTAAAATGGCAAATAAATCAATATCCATTGAACGTTTAATTTCTCCAAAACGAGCCGCTTTCATTCCAACAATAGTAGTTATCAAAATCATTAATCCAATAAATAGAGGTAGAATTTCCAGAGCTGCTAAAATAAAAGTTGCAACAGTCCCTAATAAAATTATCCAAGTTTTTAAAGGACTTAAAGTTTGAATTGCTTCTAGATTAGAAATTACATAGAAATCTTGCGATACTGCTGATCTATTTTTAAAATCATTTCCAGTAGCTAAAAGCAATAAATCACCAGAGGCTAATTCAAGTTCACCTATCTTTCCTGACAAACGCTCTCCATTTCTATTAATAGCAACAATTGCAGCATCATAATTTCCTCTAAAGCTTGTTTCTTTTACTATTGTACCATTTAAGGATGATTGTGCAGAAACAACTACCTCTACTATTTCTACTTTACCTTGTCCTTTAAAACTAGTTTGATTAGGAAGAGAGAGCCCCTTTGGATCTTTTATCAAATCAATAATGGTTTCTGTTGCTCCGGCAAAAATAAGGTGATCATTTGCCTGAATAATTTCATCTGGAGATACCGGAACAATTTTCTGATTGCCTCTTGTAATTTCAACAAGAAAAAGGCCTCTTAAATTTCTAAGGTTTGCGGCATCAATAGTTTGCCCTATAAGAGATGAATTTGATTCTACAATAGTTTCTACCAAGTACTCCCTTGATTTTTCTTGAAACAGGGCAAGTGGATCTTTTCTTTCTGGCAATAGTTTATGGCCTATTAATGCCATGTATAAGTAGCCGAGCAAAATAAGGGGTATGCCTACATAAGTGAAATCAAACATTTTTAAAGGTTGAAGGCCTGCATTAACCGCTAATCCATTTACAACTAGATTAGTTGATGTACCAATAAGGGTAGCTGTTCCTCCCAATATGGTAGCATAAGAAAGCGGTATTAATACTTTTGAAGGAGATATACCCTTTTTTTTTGCCCAATCAATTACCTGTGGAATCATAATTGCAACTAAAGGCGTGTTATTGATCCAAACAGAATGACTACCCGCTAAGAGCGAGAGTCGTGCTATAAACCCTTGATAAGAAATAGCAGGATTAAAAATCTTTCTTATATATGTATTTAAAATACCCGTTTTTTTAATTACATCACTTAATATTAGCAGCAAAAAAATAACAGCCAATTGCTCATTTGCAAAACCAGCTAATACATCAGAAGACTTAATAATATTAAATAAACTTAAAGCTATTATTGCAATAATAAATGTTGCTACCGGCCTAACTATTTCCTTATAAAGCGAAATAATCACAAAACAGATAACTGCAATTACAATAATAATATTAGAATTCATATTTAATCTTTAATACTGCAAAGGTAATTATTTTGAAACTAAGAGTGGCTACATATAAAAGCAAAAGAGGCGATCATTAATAAATGATCGCCTCTTACTTATTTTAAAAAGAGATTTTTATTTTGAAATTTCAAAATCAACTCTTCTATTTACTTCAGCTTTAGGATCTCCAGAAGCTAATGGAGCTTGACTACCTTTAGCAACTACATTTAATCGGCTTGCGCTAATACCGTATATTTTAACAAGATGATCAACAACAGCTTGAGCTCTACGTTTACTGATTTCAAGATTATAACTTTCAGATCCTGATTTATCAGCATTACCAATAACATTTAATTTGACATTGGCATTGGTTTTCATTACTTGTGCAATGGTTGCTAATCTTTCATAATTAGAGTAGTCAACACTTGAACTATTTACTTTAAAGAAAATAGAAGGTAAATAACCTGTACTTGCGCTTGTATTTACGGTACTAGTAGTACTAGGTGCAGCATTAATACTTACCCCTTGAAAATTAACTAAAGTTCCTTTTTTAGTATTTGGCTCAAGGTCACGACTATCAGGCACTCCATCTCCATCAGCATCTAATTCACGACCATTTGCATCAACTTTAGCTCCTTTAGGAGTAAAACGGTCTGCATCCATGTAATCTGCTACACCATCCTCATCAATATCTAATGATTTACCACTTCCATCAACAGCCACACCTTTAGGAGTATTAGCTTCTTTGTCAAAAATATCAGCAACCCCATCAGCATCAGCATCAGATGTTAAGCCTTCTAATTTTTCTTGACCTTTCATCAATTCTGTATACATATCCTCAAGAGGATTGTTCCATTCTGCATCTTCTTTTGTAGCATCTTTAGCAAATTTATATGTTAAACCAAGAGCAGTATAGGTATAAAAATCTTTAGCCGACCCTACATAATTGTAACCGTCTAATTTGTCTGTGTTGGTTAATCTACTTGTCATTTCAAAACCCAATTGCAAACTAGGGCTTAATTTATACTTTATACCTATTCCATAAGGAATAACCGTTTCTGTTGTACGAGCAGCTTTTTCTAACTCGCCTGTAGTAGTATTATAGGCATAGCCTTGAGATAAGGCAGCTACACCTCCTATAACAGGAAGATCACTATTTAAATAATAAACCTGGCTTCTAAAACTTGTTAAACCAACTCCAATGGTAAAATAATACGACCATTTCTTTTCTCCGCCTTTTTTTGATAAAATCAAATTACTTAAATGGATAATACCGTTTAAAGTCATTTCCATTGTATTTCCCCTCGAATAAATATTAAGGTCTCTTCTCGTACCTCTTAAGCCTCCCATTAATAATTGGCCTTGCAAAGAAAATGCGGGGGAAATTCCTTTATTTAATTGGAGCGATGCTGCTGGCCCCCACTCATTTTTGTTTTTAAAAACAGGATACCAATCGTATTGACGTATATCAGCAAAACAAATTAGTGTGCCAACATTTGCGCCAATAGAAACATTGGTCATTAATTTTTGAGTAAAACTCTTTTCGCTTTTTTCAGTTGCTGTTGTAGTTCCGGCATCTTGGGCAGAGGCAACAAAAAATACCTGAGAGAGTAATAATAGAGAGAGTAAAATTTTATTTTTCATATTCATTTGGATTTTGTTTCTGGTACAAAATTATAATAGTTTCTGCAATAGTAAATAATGTTTTTCACAAAATGAACAAAAAAATAATTTTTCTGAAAAAATATTTTCTTAGATTTCTATTGTACAGTTTGTTATTCCTAGCTTATAGTCATGATTTAGCAATTCAAATATTTTATCAACATAACAATTACTATAGGAATAATCGATCTTTTTCAATTCAATTATCAATATTTTCATATCATTTTGTTTCTTTAAAAAATCCAAGTAAATGTTTTGAATATTTTTAAGATACTCTTTTGATATGCTTTGTTCGTAATCACGATTACGTTGTTTTATATTTTCTAATAGTTGATCCATTTCTACGTATAAATACACTAATAAATCTGGCTTTGGCGAAGCCTTACTTAATAAATCAAACATTTTAGTGTACAAACCATATTCTAGTTCTTGTAAATTATTTTTGGCAAAAATGAGTGATTTTGATATATAGTAGTCTGCTATAGTAAAGCTCTTGAATAATTCTTGCCGTGCCACATCATATTTAAATTGCAAAAAACGATCTACCAAAAAAGACATTTCTAATTGAAAGCTATATCGATCGGGATTTTCATAGAATTTTGCTAAATAGGGATTTTCTTCAAATTGTTCCAAAATAAGTTTGGCATTGTATTTTTCCGCAATTTTTTTAGCTAACGTGGTTTTACCTGCACCAATATTTCCTTCGATAGCAATAAAATTATAGTGCATTTTGTAAAGGAATTGGATATATACTTATACTAAGCTGATCATTACATTGCATTAATAATTGCCTCATTGTTTTATGAGATACAGGATGTATAAAATCCGGTACTACTTCTGAAAGAGGAGCCAATACAAACTTTCGTTCTGCAATTCGGGGGTGGGGAATTTCTAAATTATTACTTTTAAGTATCAAACCATCATAAAATAAAATATCGATATCAATGGTTCTTTCTTGGTATTGTGTACCAACCCTTACTCTTCCTAATTGTCCTTCAATAATTAAAATGGCCGCCATTACTTGATGCGGAGAAAGAAGCGTTTTTACAACCACGAGCTGGTTAAAAAAAAGCGACTCGTGCTCAAATCCCCATGGCGTACTTTCATAAATGCTAGATTGATTAACACATTTTCCAATATGTTTTTCTATTTCTGCTTTAGCATTCGATAAATAATACAGTCGATCTCCAACATTACCTCCCAATAGTAAATATAAAGTATGCATATAGGTTGAATAAGACTCCACAAAGGTAATTTTATTTTCCTACTTTTGCGTTCTCAATTCTTTAAACTTAAAGCTTTATGAAAGATTTTTTTAAGATGCTATTTGCCTCCATGTTTGGATTAATTCTAGCAATCGTTGCGCTCTTTTTTATTTTTGTGGGAATTATTTCTGCTATGGTATCGTCATCTGAAAAGCCAAAAGAAGTGGTTGTTTCGTCTCCATCCATCTTACAAATTCACCTTGATTATCCTATAAAAGATCGCACTTCACAAAATGCATTTAAAGATTTTAATTTTACTTCTTTTGAAGCAAAAAAAGAATTGGGTCTTAATGATATTTTAAAAAACATCAAAAAAGCTAAAGCAGATGATAATATAAAAGGAATTTACCTTGATGAGTCTTCTATTGAAGCAGGTATTGCCACTATTGATGAAATAAGAAATGCATTACTCGATTTTAAAACTTCAGGAAAGTTTATTATTAGTTATGCTGAATTTTATACTCAGGGAGCCTATTATTTAGCTTCTGTTTCTGATAAAATATACTTAAATCCGGGCGGAGCAATGGAATTTAAAGGCTTAAATTACAAACTTACTTTTCTTAAAGGAACGCTAGAAAAACTAGGCATAGAACCTCAAATTATTCGCCACGGAAAGTTTAAGAGTGCCATTGAGCCCTTGATTAATGATAAAATGAGCGATGCCAATCGTTTGCAAGCAAGTACATTTATTAATACCATTTGGACTGAAATAACTACTAAAGTTGCAGCATCTCGCCATTTAACAATAGAGCAGCTCAATAAAATGGCAGATGAAAATCCTACTCCAAGCGGAGAGGATGCTGTAAAGTTAGGCTTATTAGATTCTTTAAAATATTATGATCAAGTTTTAGTAGAACTGAAAACAAAAATGGCTACTGCAAAAGACAAGGATGTAAATTTTATTACGCTTAATAAATACAACAATGCTCCTGATCCTATTAAAAAAGATTTTACCCGTGATGAAATTGCTATTATTTATGCATCAGGGAATATTGTTGATGGCGAAAGCAATGATGAAGATAAAATAGCTTCTCAAAATATGGCCAAAACCATCCGTGAAGCAAGACTAGATGAAAATGTTAAAGCCATTGTTTTTAGAGTAAACTCAGGAGGAGGAAGTGCCCTTGCCAGCGAAGTAATTTGGAGGGAAGTGGCTTTGGCTAAAGCAGCAAAACCTGTAATTGTTTCTATGGGAGATTATGCAGCTTCAGGAGGTTATTATATCTCTTGTGTAGCGGACACGATACTTGCCAACCCTATGACCTTAACCGGTTCTATTGGTGTATTTGGTGTTATTCCTAATTTAAAAGAATTGTTTACCGATAAATTAGGTTTCACGTTTGATGGCGTAAAAACAAATGCCTTATCTGATATTGGAGAAATTAACAGGCCCATGACAGAGCCTGAAAAAGCAATTATTCAAAAATCGATTGAAGAAGTATACGGTAGATTTACTTTAAGAGTAGCCGGAGGTCGTAAAAAATCTCAAGCAGATATTGATAGTATTGGACAGGGAAGGGTATGGACCGGTAAAGATGCATTAGGAATTGGTTTGGTAGATGCTTCTGGTGGTATGGAAGATGCAATTGCAATTGCAGCCCACATGGCAAAACTTACTAAGTACAAAGTAACCGAACTGCCACGACTAAAAGATACTTTTGAAAAATTATTTGGTAGCATGGCAGAAGAAGCCCATGTATATTTTAGCCAAAAAGAATTGGGCGAAGCCAACTATCGTTATTACGAAAAAGTAAAGAATGAAATACAAATGCAAGGTATTCAAGCTAGATTGCCCTTTACTTTAGAAATAAAATAAAAAATCTCAAAAAGCATTTTAGACACGAATTTCACGAATTATCACAAAGTATTATAACCAGCAGCTTTGGCATTTATATTATTACGGAAGAAATCTCCTTTGCAATATTTTGAAACTCTTCTGTATGTAATTTTAATTTGGGATTGCTAAAATTGACATCTCCCATATGATTCAGTGGAATAAGGTGAATGTGTGCATGTGGTACCTCTGTTCCAATTACAACAACTGCAATTCTTAAACAAGGAATGGTATTTTTAATTGCATGAGAAACTTTTTTAGCAAATAAAAACAGATCCACATACAATTCATCTTCTAAATCAAATAAATAATCAACCTCTTTTTTAGGAACAATAAGGGTATGGCCTTTTACAAGAGGGTTAATATCCAGAAATGCCAAACAATTTTCCGACTCCGCTATTTTATAACAAGGAATTTCACCCTTAATAATACGTGTAAAGATTGAGCTCATGTTTTAAATTAAATAAAAAAATCTCGAGATTTTTTTCCCGAGATTGATCAATTATAAAGAATTCAATTTGTTATAGATTTATTTTAGCTCCTATAGCATGTGTGCCCGCAAAAGGATCGCTCAATCGATAAGAATAATCAATTGTTACTTTGCCTCCTTTTTTATTATACGGAACATCGAATGAGAATCCAGCTGTAGGACCGGTATAAACAGTTGTTCTTGTTGTAATATCATACATGCCTTTTTCAAAAACATAACCTCCTCTAATCATAAAAATTTCTTTTAAGGAATATTCTAAGCCTGCTTGGTATTGATCTTTTGTAAAAGAGTTAGAAGTAAATGTTGCAGCAAGGGTTAATCTATGCAATTCAGAAATATGAAAATCATAAGACCCTCCAATTCTCACACAAGAAGGCAATTCAAATGTTTGAGAACGTTGTTCAGCGGTTAATGATACTCCTGAAGATAATACATCGGCTTTAAAAGATAAACCATCTCCTTTAAACGACATTGTAGGTCCAACATTATTCAAACTAATTCCAAATTTAATTTGTTCTTTCTCACCTGTTACATATTGAATACCGGCATCAAAAGCAACTCCTGCCGCACTTAAATTTGCCATGGATTCTGAAATAGCACGAACCGTTACGCCTCCATAAATACTATTTGAGAACATATGCGAATACGATATCCCAATGTTTGCCAATACAGGAGAATAAGTACCAATACCACCATCAGGCATGTCAACCGTTGTAATTTCAATTTGACCAAAACTCATAGCTGTTACACTCATGGCAATAGCATTTGATTCTCCTAATTTTTGAACAAAGCCAAATGCATTTACATCAACACCACTACCTTGAAGCCAATTGGTATGAGCAAAAGAAATTTCTGTTTTAGGAACAAATGCAATACCTGCAACATTAGAATTAGTAGCTTCTAAGCCACGGATACAACCACTATTTGCACCGCCCCAACCGGAGCTTCTTGCCCATGGATTCACCAATAATTCCATAGCACCTGCTTGCCCGGCTCTATTTTCATTTCCAGCCATTAATACATTTATGCTCATAATGAGAAGCAAAAAGATAATTCCTGATTTTACTGACTTCATATATTTTTAGTTTAATGTTCTATGTTTAAAAGTTCAAGGTTTAAAGTTCAAAAATTTAAAATCCGCATTCGTAAAGTATTTTTCCTTCGGCTTCCCTCTCCCTCCTTTGGAGAGGGTTAGGGAGAGGTATTAATACGAATCCAAATCTACCGGCCTCATTACAGCAAGCATTTTTATAGTATGCTCTCCAACTCCCGGCACATCAACATGAATTAAATACATACCACTTGAAATGGATATATTGGATTTGTTTTTAAGATCCCAATCCAAATAGGTTACATCATCATCCTTGCTGAATTTTCTAATTAATCTACCTTCCATTGTATAAATAGAAATACTACATGTTCTTGGTAAATTGGTAATTTTCACTTTATTGTCAAGCTGAGTAGTTTCATAATCTGAATAGGCATAATAAGGATTTGGAACAACTCTAATGAGATCCAATGCCGAAGCTGCAGCATCTGCATTACCTGTATCAGTAGCTATATCGGCTGTACTAAACGTATACATGGGATTATTGTCATTTTGAGAACCATTAACAGTATCTTTTGCATATATATAAGAAGCATATTGTTTTTTAACTCTCAATCGAACTTTAACATCTGATTTCATAAATTTTTCTTCATCAACAATTGGAATAGTTACCCACATGGCATCTTGATACACATATCTCATATCTGTTTGATTACCGGTAGATAATTTTGAATAAATAAAGGCTCCTTCATCATAAGCAGGAACACCCGTTGAAGAGTTATGCCCCATAATATAAATACAATGCATACCTCCAAAATATACTTGAAGGGTATTGGATGTATTATTTACTCTGGATGTTGGATTCCATAACATATCTTTTCCATTATCTCCTACTAAAAAAGAATTCTCGCCAAATATGATGTTTAAACGTTCTCCTGTTTCAACATTAATAGCATAGCCTGGAAAATAACCCATTCCTGTTTCTCCTGAAATATCATTTCCATTTATGTCTTTAGAAGTGCCTGCACGTAAATGAAATTTTTCTGCTCCTCCTTCGGCTAAAGCAGCATCGTCACTCATTTCAATTACTGCGCATTTAGTCCATTTGGTTTGATCAGATGTAATAACAACATCAACGCTTGCTGTATTTTCAAGTTTGTTTGTTACATCAATTACAGAGTAATTAAATGCCGTTCCACCTACTTCTTTTGAAGTTAATTTATACGGAGCCCATGTTCCTCCTGAATATTGACCCGAAGGATCTGTAACTACTACCACCTTTTCATACGCTTCAACAGAGTCTCCTTGATAATCATCATATTCAGGATATTGACCATCTTGGTATACACCTGAACGTATCCAATTGTATACAGATTCTCCATCTATATCAGGCATACCGTAAAGCCATTGATAGCTATCATCGGCATATTCAACGGTTGATTCTAAAAATCCATTATCATCATCTGCTTCATCACCTACTTGATCGGGTTGTTCAGCTGTTATAGCTAGCCCCCAATCCAATAATAATTGTTCATCTTTAACGCCAATAGTAGTGTCTGAAAAAACTGTATCTCCTAATGTTTTATTAATTAACATCCAATTTGCGTTGGCATCTCCGGCATCAAATCTCAATTCATAATCACCAACAGGAACATTAAGAGGATCTATTACTTTAATATTTACCGGTCCTGCAGAATTTTGGTAAACAGGTTCATCTTCTTTACCGTTTGCTAAAATATTAGCAACCGTTTCATCTGTTAAATCAACCACTAAGCCTCCATTTCCACTTCCTTCAATACGTTTTAATTTTGGTCCTGTACCATAATTTGAATTTTGAACGGTTCCTCCATTTTGCGGATCTACAATATGAGGCATTGCAGTATAGGTTTTTATATTTCTTCGTCCAGCTAAATAAGGTAATTTTTGTCCATCCAAATTATTTCCCCCCAATGCTTGATTGTACTCTTTATATTGATTATAGCCATAGGTAAGTGCCATAAAATGATATTGCTTATTGTTTACTAAAGTTTTATCACCAGTAGCAAATTGATCATCGGTAATTGTAAAAGAGTGTTCGATTCCTTCATCTGCCCCATCAACCATTTTTTCAGGAACGTTTCCTTCTAAATCAGAATCATAAGTATAGTTAACTAACTTATCTATTCCATTTTTAACATCACACTGAAATACTAGTTGTGCTTTATCCGGATCGCTAAGGTCGGTAACCGAAACAGAAGCATCTGCTAATTGATATACTTGGTATCCTTCAAAATCATAGGTAGTATCGTAATCTGTAGAAGCTTCCCATACAATTAAAGGATCTCTTTCTTCATATTTTTCTAAATAATTATTAGATGTAGTTTTATTGGTGATATAAAAAATTAATTCTTGACTCAATTCTCTAATATCAATATCAGGAGCATCAGGCCCATTTAACACTTTAAAATTATTATCAAATAAGGCTTGTGCTTTATCATCTGCAATTTTCATTAAGTCAACAGAAGCAGAAGGGCCTCCAGAGCTTGCCTGTGCCCAAACAACACCTACAGTAATATTATTAATAGCACCGGGTTGCAAGGTAAACGGACCTGCAGATTGCAAAAATCTTCTATCTGCCGGAGTATTACCCACTGTTGCTTCCGACCATTCCGCTTGAACTACTCCGCCTGTTCCCCATCCGGTAGGATCTGATGAACCCGGAAACATAAAATCACATGGAGTAGAACCGCCATATCCATTTCCATCATAAGTCATTGATGTACCATCTTTCCATAAGCCTTTTAAATAATTATAATAATGTGTTCCGGATTCGGGATTTCCAATAGTTGTCCAATCGTTATTATAGTAAACAAATTTCGACATGATAATTTGCTCTCCGGCTTCATCAACCACGCTGTCTCTATCGTTATCAATACCATCATTTGAATCGGCAATAGGACCTTGAAAAAAGTCGACACCAATGGAAGGCGGATTAGTGCCATAACCTGTAGGTTCATCATCATTTGAATCTCCATTATAGCAAAAGCCTAAACCACGAGCCACGTCACAACCTACATAATCATCTAAATAATATCCTAAATCGGGATCGACCCATTGGCCAAAATAACATTGTTTTACTTCGTAAGATGAACGGTTAATAATTTTATAACTATAAAAAGTCATGTTGTTAATTTCATCATTGGTAGCAAAGCCAAATGCTTGCGCTTGAATTTCGAGTCCTATTGGTTGCGCACCTGTTTCACTGTGAATATTTCCTTCGTCATTAAATACCCACCATAAAGTCTGATCACCATATAACTCTCCATGTAATTCACCTGTAGTAGAACCTAAATCATAACCGGGATAATCACCTGCATTAGGATCGTACCAGCCATCTCCATCAGCATCAAAGAAAGGAGCTAAAAAATGTCCTTGATTTAAGGAAGCATCTCCATTTGCCGGCCAATCAATAATGGTTTGAGACGGACCCGTTACATTAGGATAACTTGCAGGATCATTTAACCAACCTGCATAATCTTCCACTTCAGTACGTGTAATTTCATAGTGTTTATCATAAGCAGCACATGTAGTTTGCTCAATAGATGTTGTTGTTGTATCAAGTGGACCCGGCCAAAAATCATTTCCGGTTTGGCGATAGGTCATAGCAGCAACTTTTAACTGACCACCTTGATCTACGCCTCCTATCCACAAGGCACCAGAAAAAAGAGAAGTTTTATTTGATCCTTTTGGGATTTCATATTTTGCATTATTCAAATCCCACCACATATCACCACCTGATAATATTTTAGCACGCACATTGTTTACATCAAGATCGGTACTTGCAGTAGCAGGACTACATGCAGCAGCAACTTTATTGGTGTTTGAGGTTGATCCCTTTTTCCCTTTTTGATTAATATTCTCATGAGCATTTACCAAAGAGGAGATAAAGAGTATTCCAGACAAACAAATGATTTTTATTTTCATTTCAATCTTTATTTAATGGTTGTTTTTTACTAATTGTATACTTCTTAAAAATTAAACATTACGCCAAGAGTCATTCTTCTTGGTTGGGTATAGTGATTATAATCCGCCATTTTTACATTGTATTGATCGCGGTATGCTTGAGGTACTGTTTGAGCTTCAATTGAAGCTTGGGCAGCCTGGCTTGATAAATAACCATCATCAGTTGTTGAACCGGTTGCAACATATAAATTCACAATATTTTTTGTGTTAAGAAGATTGATAACATCTATATAAATATCCAATTCGGCTTCTTTCTTTTTGCCCCCGTCTTTTTTTCCTCCAAAAGTTATTGGAATGCTTTTATCCACACGTAAATCGAAACGGTAAGTCCATGGTAAACGCAATGCATTTTGAATACCATAAGTTGAACGTTGCGAAACGCCAATTACAACATTATCTCCATCAATATCATTTACGTTACCTTGAGTAATATCTTTTTGTTGTGTATAAGGAGTTCCGGATCCTGCACGAAAAATTAAATTAGCACCTGCATAAGCAAAAATAGGTTTACCAAATAATACAGGGCCATTGTATGCTGCCCCTCCTTCATAATGATAATCTGTTTCGATAAGGATAGCATGGCGTTGATCGTAATCAAGCGGGAAAATTGCTTTTAAGTTAGGCTGGCCGCTATTGGCAAGACCATAACCAGATGTTTGATCAGAGCCTGTTCCACTCGCAAATTGAAGTGTATAACTGGCATTGAATTTAACATTACCGGTTCTTCTCATATCATAACCAATAGTAAACCCTTTTACAGTACCAAAATCAACATTATCATAGGTCATATATGTAATTGGATAAGCTTGGTTCATTCTTACAACTTGAATAAGGTCTCTTAATTCACGATAAAAAGCAGAAATTGAAATAGCAGAACTGTTGGTTAGTTTTTGTTTAAAGCCCAATTCATAGTCAATTGTTTTTTCAGGTTTTAAGTTGGGATTGTTAAGAACCCCACCAATTTTATTTTGAATAAATAAATAATCTGTTGGGTCTAAGGAAGCAACATTACCTGATGCTAGTTCAAGTATTGGACGTTGTGTTAACACATCGTAATGCGCAAAGAAAACCGCTTCGTCAGAAATAGGAAATGAAAATGCAACACGAGGCATTAAGTTTACTTGAGGCACATAATCTTTAAATGAACTTGAACTCATGGCAGCAGTAGGATCTTCAAGATAAGGAGTTATTTGTCCGGTACTTGATTTTTCGGCTATATCAGTAGGGTCTAGCACTTCGGTTCCTGTTGCATCATACCAAGTATTTCCATTTCTATAACCCACTATAGAAGTTGGATTATTTAGATCATTAACATAAACGGCATAATCATCACCAATATTAGATGGATGTTCTCCTAAATTAGTAACCTCTGATGCGGTTTTTGCGGGATACAATAAATAGGGATCTGATAATACTTTTTGATTGGCATCATAACGATCGACACGCAAACCAATATTAAATATCAAATCTTTAAAAGAGAATTTATCTTGAATGTATGCTGCCATATAAATAGGTCGGAATGGGGCAACGGGCCTTTTATAATACCCTTGATCATCTTTTTGATTAAAGAAATCATCTAAGGATGGGATAGTAGTCAATCTTGTTCCTGTATGATCGTAACCAAAATAAGATACATAGCTATTTCCATCGTTTAACAATTCTTCTGCGCTAAACATATTCAATGAGAAATTACTTGGATCTAATGCGTCTATATTTATTTGATCAGTACCATCCGTTGCATAGCCTAAATTTTTTCTCAAATTATAATCAAATAAGGATTGAGAAGATGCATCGTATAACCAATCATAATTAACAGTATCTTGAAATACGCCATAATTATCGGTAACAAGTATTGGGTTTTTAGTGTCTAATTGAGATATGTGTTTATTTGCTAATTGGCGCATTAATGACCACAAGTTTTGATATGGCATTACACTGAAGTAGCGAATATCTCTTTGCTCGTATTCAAAGCCAAATGAAATTGCATGATCTTTTATATCAGCCGAGCCTGAAAAATTTAAAGAGTATTTTGAATTATCTCTGTGATAATATCTGCCTGAGCTATATCCTGAATTATACCATAATGAATATACATTAAGTGGGCTATCTCCATTTCGTAATCCTCCACCTGCATAAATTTGATCTAATGATGTAATATCTGTATTAGCGCCCACTAAATCATAAAATTCAGAAGTATAGGCTGTTTGAGTTGGGTTAGCATCGGAAGGCGAAAATTCAACTAAAGTATCTTGTGTTCCTGTTAAATAATTAGCGGAAATTAATTGTCCGTTTATAGAGTCGGATGTAAATGTATATACAGGAGCACTATAGGTATTGAATTTTCCTACATAGCCATAATTAAAAAAATCGTCTTTATGAGTAGGGTCTTCTCTAATTTGATCAAACTTCTCAAAATCGAGCTGTAACGAATAGTATACATTTTTTATTAGGGACGATTTTGAATCTTTACTCTCTGCTTCATTTTTAAAATTTTGAGTGAATCGTCCAAATACCCTCCATGTAGTACCCGTTTGTATAGGCATATTTGCATAATCATACATAGAATAATCTTGGTCATATACGGTTCGCTGGTCACGAGCTAGGGATCCTCCAAAAGTAAGATTTGTGCTACGAGAAGGCTTTACATCAAAACTAGCAGAAAGCCTTAAATCAGTTCTTGCATTGTTAGGTTTTACTTTTACAAGTTCCATATCAGAAGTGTCGATAAATTCTGCATTACGCAAAGTTCCTGTTCCTGTTGAAGAAATACGAAGGGGATTATTTTCTAGATCACTTAAAATACCATCTTTTAATTGATATACTCCAATGGCTGATGGATCTTGGTCTTTTTTATACTCTGCTTCACCTGCTATAAAAAACCCAACAATTGGTCTTCTATTTACAGAATCTCTATTCATTATCAATGGACCTGTTAAACTAAATCCTAAAAGATCATTATTGTATTGATCAAATAGCCTAGAGCTGTATGCTTCTAAACCACCTGAAAGTTCTTTTGAAGGGCCTTTGGTGGTAACACTAATAATACCTCCCGTTACGTCACCGTATTGAGCAGGCATACCGCCTGTTATTACAGTTAACTGTTCAATAGCACCTTTTGGCAAGCCACTACTTCCTAATATTTTTACCCCATTTACATAAATGGCAGTAGCATCACTTCTAGCTCCATTAATATTTACCGAACCTCCATTATCTGATTGATATACTCCGGCAGTAGTAGCCGCAATACCCGAAACATCACGAACAGAAATTTTCTTTATATCATCCGAGGTTTTTGTCCCCCCCACAGAAGTATTGTCTTTTTCAAAAACGGGAACTTTGTATTCGACTACTTCTACCGCTTTCAATTCAACAGAAGCAGTCATGCTTATATCAAGAAAAGTAATTTTACCGGTTGTAACTTGCACATCATTAACTTGTACAGCTTGATATCCTGCATAAGTAGCCTTAACGGTATATTTTCCGGGATTAAGTGGTTTTAAATTAAAATTACCATCTATATCTGTTGCGGTTCCTAAAATTTGCGCCCCACCTTGCTCAACAATCACATTTGCAAAAGGAACAGGATCTTTAGATTTAGAGTCTTTATCAAACACAATACCTTTTATTGAACCATCGTTTTGTGCAACAATTGCAATAGAACTAATAAGAAAAACAAAGAGAGAGGTGTATATTCTGCGCATAATATTATTTTATATTAGCAAAGGGTTAAAGAATGTTAAAGAAATTTAAAGACGGCAAAGATAAATATTTTTTTGAAGTTTCAAGGTTCACATGTTTATATGTTTAATAAGCCCTCACCTAACCTCTCCCAAAGGGAGAGGGAGTTTGGAAATATTTTTAACAAAAAAAAATTTGTTTAAGCCCATATCTACAAATATGAGGAGTAAATTTGATTGGGTAAAAAACAAAAAATGAGGTTCATCGGAATGTTATTTCCTTTTTCTACGATACCACCATTGTTTCCATTTAGAAGTTTGGGCTTGATTTTTATCCATTTTAAGGGCTTTTTTACGTGAGCGCTTCATTCGTTTTTGTGTATTTTTTGTTTGATGTTTCCAATGCAATTCTTTTAAATCTTCTTCTATTTTTTTAGCATTATCCATTTGTTTTTGTTTTCGCTTAGCAGTTTTTTTCTGTTTTCTGGATAAATGAGTTGATGATGAAGATGAGGAAGCATCTTGAGCATAGCTAGCATAGCCCAGCAGTATAAAAAAAGAAAAGAATATTATTTTTCGAAATAGTTTCATTATAGTTTTTATACGAGAATATTTTTCAATTTCTAACTTTATTTTAATCAGAGCTTGTTTATTGTAAAAAAATACTCAAACGAATTTATAAACAAAGATATTGCCTAATTTTGAGATCATGAAGATCACTAAAAATATTTTAATTGTTTTATTATTAATAGCAAATTCATGCTCTAAAGATGCAAGCGTGATTCCTTATGTTACGGTAAATTTTACCATTTACGTTACAGATCCTTTGTACATTAATTTAAATAGTGTAGGAGGTTGGATGTATGTTACAGGAGGCTCGAGAGGAATTTTATTATATAGAAAATCTATTGATGAGATTATGGCTTATGACAGGCATTGCACTTACGAACCTGAAAATACTTGTGGGCAAATTGAAGTAGAATCAAATAATTTTACTGCGGTAGATTCTTGTTGTTTCTCAAAATTTGAAATTGATAATGGAATGGCTATTCAAACGCCTGCTACGCTTTCTTTAAAGCAATACCGTACTACCTTTGATGGAACAATATTGCATGTATATAATTAGGGGCTCTCACCTAACCCAAATACAAGACACAAATTCGTGCAATTTGTGTCTTGTATTTTATTTTACCAGATTTTTACTCTAATATCATCGGCTCTCCACATAGCATCTCCTTGTTTTACATCAAAGGCTTCATAAAATGCAGGCACGTTAGCAAATGGCCCATTCACACGTAAGTTGGCCGGTGCATGTACATCTGTATGTATTTGATTTGCCAAATTTTGATCTCTTTGCTCAAACAACCAACCTAATGAATAACCCAAAAAGAAGCGTTGAATAGGCGTTAATCCTCCAATTTTTTCTCCTTTTTTATATTGCTCTGTTTTTTTAAATGCATCAAGACCTACTACTATTCCGCCTAAGTCGGCAATGTTTTCTCCCAAACTTGCTTTTCCGTTTACATGAAGACTGTCTAATACCACATAGCTATTAAACTGATCAACATATAATTTTGTTTTAGTAAGAAATTTTTCTGCATCTTCTTTTGTCCACCAATCATTGAGATTTCCTTTTTCATCAAACTGCCGGCCTTCATCATCGAAAGCATGCGTTAATTCATGCCCAATGGTTGAAGCGCCTGCATAACCAAAAATTACGGCATCATCTAAATCACTGTCTTTAACCCCTGCAATAGCAAAACATGCAGCAGGCAATACAATTTCGTTATTTGATGGATTGTAATACGCATTATAGGTTTGAGGATTCATGTCCCATTCGGTACGATCAACCGGTTTGCCTAACTTATTTACTTCATAAAACCACCACCATTTATTGGCATTGATACAATTAATCACATAAGGCTGTTTGCCAATTTCCATAGCCGACATATCTCTCCATTTATCCGGATAACCTACTTTTTTAGTGATGGAATGAAGTTTGGTTAATGCTTTTTGTTTGGTTACATCACTCATCCAATCTAAGCCTTTAATATGCTCTTCATAAGAAGCAATAATGGCATCTACTAAATCAGTATATCGTTTTTTAGTTTCAACCGAAAAATATTCTTTCACAAAAAGTTGGCCGAGCAATTCTCCAATTAAATTGTTTTCATCATTCATTACGCGTTTCCATCTTGGCTTTTGTTTTTCTTGACCTCTTAAAACAGTATTATAGAAATGAAAATGTTCTTTATCAAACTCCCCTCCTAATTTATCACTAAAGTTGGCAACCAATTGCCAAGTCAAATAATTTTTCCACACATCAATAGAAACAGATTTTAAATTTTTATCTACGCAAGTATAAAATTCAGGTTGGCCAACAATTACACTGTCAATGTTTAATGCACCAATTTGAGAAAAGAAACTTTTCCATTCAATAGAAACACAAAGCTTAGAAAGATCTTGTATAGATTTTTTATTGTAGTTTTTGTAGGGATCACGTAATTCTTCTAATTTTCTTGATGCGCTCGCTAATGAAGTTTCGAGCTGCATTACGTCTTCCATACTTTTTTGTGCTATAGCATCATTATTTCCCAATAATACAAATGTTTTTTGCATATAGGTTTTATAGGCTTCGCGAATATCTTTAGTACGTGTATCATTATCTACATAATAATCACGATTAGGCATACCCAAGCCACCTTGAACCAGATGCAAAGACATTACAGACGAATTCTTTTCATCTTGACCAATATATAACGAAAACAATGGCCCAACTTGTTCTATTTGCATTTGAGCAATCCTATCAATTAGGTCTTTTGTATTTTTTAAATCATTTATTTTTTTAAGTTCATCTTTTAATGGCTCTATGCCTTGCTTATCTATAGTTACAGAATCCATTCCGCTGGTATAAAAATCGCCAATCAATTGTGTTGCACTCCCTTTTTGTATGTCTTTTGCAACACCAGCCTCTTCACTTATTTTTTTAAGACGGGCATTGATTTCATCATCAACCAAATTACCAATTCCCCATCGACTTTCGGTTTCAGGAATTGGATTGCGTTTTATCCAACCACCATTGGCATAAGAGAAAAAATCTTTAGCAGGGCTAATAGTTGTATCTAAATTTGATTGAAGGATATCTGCCTTAGGTGTTTCTTTATTTTCGACTGATGTATTATTACAAGCTGCTGTTAAAAATAATGCAGCGATAGCAAATAAGAAAAATTTATTTTTTTGCATAAGATAGTTGAATTGAAAAATGGAATGGCAAAGGTAATTAATTTAGACTAACTGATAATACAAGTAAATAGTTTATTGGCAAAAACATCTGTTTTTATATCTTTATAAAAAACCGAATAAATTAAAATATGATTGTAAAGAAACTCCTTATACTTTATTGTTCATTATTCATTGTTCACTATTCATTCTCCCAAGAAGTTTACCATCCGGTTGAATGGAAGTTTTCAAAATCGGAAATTAAAAACGGAGAAACGGAACTTACCTTTAAAGCAAGTATTCAAGAGGGTTGGCATGTGTATTCTCAGCATTTAGCTGAAGGAGGTCCTATACCCACTTCATTTACTTTTGAAAAAGACAGTTTGCACTATGCCATTACAGATAGTGTTATAGAACCCAATCCGGTAAAAGAATACGACCCTAATTTTGAAATGGAATTGCGATTTTTTAATAAAGAAGTTGCATTTACTCAAAAAGTAAAAATATTTTCTGCTGATACTTTTACTTTAAAAGGCTCATTAGAATTTATGGTGTGCAATGATAAAATGTGTTTGCCTCCCGAAACAAAAGAATTTACTTTTCATTTTAGTAAAGAAGATTTGGCAAGTATGCAGCCCATTAATATAGAACCCAATTGCGACCCCAATGCATCAAATAATGTTTGGGGAATTTTTTTAGCAGGGTTTTTAGGTGGTTTATTGGCATTACTAACTCCTTGTGTTTTTCCAATGCTTCCCTTAACGGTTTCTTTTTTTACCAAGCAAAGTAAAACAAAAGCTAAGGGTATACGAAATGCCATTATTTATGCCATATCAATCATTGTAATTTATGTTGTATTGGGAATGGCAGTTACCATTGTATTTGGGGCAGATGCATTAAATGCCTTATCTACCAATGTATGGTTTAATCTGGCATTTTTTATCATGTTAATTGTTTTTGCAATTTCATTTATGGGCGCTTTTGAAATTACACTTCCAAGTTCATGGATAAACAAAGCTGATGATGCCTCCAACCAAGGTGGTTTGATTGGTATTTTTTTCATGGCTTTTACGCTTTCTTTGGTTTCGTTTTCTTGCACAGGGCCTATTATTGGAACATTATTAGTTCAAGCAGCGGTAAGCGGATCTTATTTATCTCCATTTATGGGGATGTTTGGTTTTGCATTGGCTTTGTCATTGCCATTTGGTTTGTTTGCTGCTTTTCCGGGGTGGCTTAATTCACTGCCAAAATCAGGAGGATGGCTTAATACGGTAAAAGTTACACTGGGGTTTTTAGAATTAGCTTTAGCTTTTAAATTTTTATCTAATGCCGATTTGGTTGTGCAAGCAGGTTTGTTAAAGCGTGAAATTTTTCTTGCCATTTGGATAGCAATTTTCTCAGCTTTAACATTTTATTTATTGGGGATGTTTAAATTATCTCATGATGATGATACAACTAAAATTTCTGTTACAAGGGCAGTTTTTGCGCTATTGTTTTTTTCTTTTACTATTTATTTGATTCCTGGATTATGGGGAGCTCCTTTAAAATTAATTAGCGGATTTCCTCCTCCTCAATTTTATAGTGAATCGCCAAATGGTTTTGGAGCAGGGGCAACGGTTGTTGTAAATTCAAATAGTAATAAAACCAGTGAAAAAATTGTTGGAGATCCAGCACATTGTCCGCATAATTTAAATTGTTTTCATGATTATGACGAAGGTGTAAAATATGCTAAAGAAAGTGGCAAGCCCATTATGCTCGATTTTACAGGATGGGCCTGCGTAAATTGTAGAAAAATGGAAGAGCAAGTTTGGTCAGATCCGAGAGTATTGGAGCGCTTGCAAAACGATTACGTTTTAATTTCGCTTTATGTAGATGAAAAAACGTTGTTGCCCGAAACAGAACGATATGTTTCTAGCACTACAGGAAACAAAGTAAAAAGTATTGGCAATAAATGGAGTGATTTGCAGATTTCTAAATACAAAACAAATTCTCAGCCCTGGTATGTATTGGTTGATTATGATGGCAATCCTTTAATTGCGCCTCAGGGTTATGATCCGGATATAGAGAAATTTATTCGGTTTTTAGATGGTGGAAAAAAAGTTTTTAACAGTAGCTCTAAGATATAATTTTCATGCCCTTATCCCATTCTTCTTTAAAGAGAGAAGGGGAGTTTGGAATATCTTAAATATATAAATGCTATTCTAATGTTTTATGGAAGGCTTTACCAAACACCTTATTGATGCAATAAAAGTAAATATTAAAAGGCGTAAGCAATATGCCAAGCTTACTGAGAATAAAAGCAAATCTCTTTCCAATCAATTAATTATTTCTGAAGTTCTTATTCTGCCAATAGCCTTACTCATTGATTGCTGGGCAAAAAAATACAATAAAAAAGGAATCCCCATAGTTGAAAATGATTTTGCTTCTATGGATGCGATATCCCCTTTTGATCAAAACCCATTGTATGTTAAGGAACTTACTGATGCAGAATCAAAATTATTGCAGAGTATTTTAATGGAATTAAAAAAAGAAGTACAACTCGGATTAAAGAAAAATGATTTTTATGCAATTAGCATTTTAGTAAAAAAGGAGTTGTTAAATATTATTGAAATTGAAAAAGAAAAGCAAATGCATTTAGCGATGACCAAGCATGTTTTAGAATCTCTTGGTTTAATTGCCATTAATGCTATTGCCTATAGCAAACAAAGTGCAGGAAAAACAAATTTATTGTCAAAAATGCTTATCTATAGCCATATTATTGGGTTAAACTGGGTACTTTCAATTGATAAAAAAGCACAGAAAATACAAAAATTGGGCGTGGGTATTATTGTAAATGATATGCCTGTAATCCCTTTTATTGAAAAAATAAAAGAATAACTTAATTCTGTTTTAAATAAAATTGTTCACGAAAAAATTATTTCCAATTCCCTAGGCGAAACCAGTTTTTCCAAGAATTTTTTAGGATCCCAGGCAAGATCTTCTGTATTGGGTTGGTAGTTCTTCATTTCAATATCCTCCTCATCTATTCGAATAAAAGGCCTATTATTTTTGTAGATAATTTTGAATCTTTCCTTTCCCTTTTTTAGTTCCTCTTTAATAACATCAGGATAATCACCGTATTTTTTTGCATCATATTTAATGTATTGTTGCACACATTGACGTTGGTAACGGTATTTTAGAGAGCAAGAATTTGTTGTTCCAAATTGTTTTAAGGCATCTGCATTTTTATAGGTTTCAAAATCTTGGCTCGTTTCTTTTTTATTAATGGCTTCTCTCCAATTAAAATAAAAATAGCGATGAATGAGATTGGTATCAGATTTTAGTCCAGCACAATGGTGATAATATCTTTTTTCTTCTACTTCAGTTATGTAATAAAATGGCAAGCGAATGGTATCAAAACGACCAAATTCTTTATACTCTATTTTTGTAGACATTTTTATTAATATAGGCTCTCCCGGATCAACTATTTCATATAATTTACTGGTATGAAAAAAATCTCCATACAAATTGGTGCGAGGCAATTGAATAGCCCGAGGACGATTATTTTTTAATGCTTTTTCTCTTAATTGCAACATACTTTCATTTCCGGAAGTTTTGCAAACCATATCGGCATCCCAACGCAAATGCCATTGGTATCGAGTAGCATTTAATCCCGCTTCACGGCAATCGCCCAACAAAGCATTAGGCATTTCTAAAATATCTACTTCAATTTTATCGCCAAACTCCATTTTAAATTTTTTCATTTTTTCAAGCGTATCGTCATTAGATCCATTATCGATACATACCACCTGATCTGCAAAACCTATTAAACTTTTTAAACAAAATAAAATAGTGTAGCCTTCATTTTTAGCAGACACAACAGCGGTTATTCCTTTTTTTAAAGGATGGCCATTTCTAGTAGTTTCAAATTTTTTGTAGATAAATTGATAATACATTACGTAAAGTAATGAAGCTACAATTGGGCGGAGTATAGATTTTAGTTTTTGCATTGGAGATTAAATTTTATGCCCTTACCCTCTCCCCATGGGAGAGGGAGGTTTGGAATTTTAAATTGATCTTATTTTTTTTGCAGGATTGCCTGCATAAATTCCAGATTGGATAATATCTTTTGTAACCACAGAACCTGCCCCCACAACAACATTGTCACAAATTTTTACCGGCAAAACCGTTGCATTAGTACCAATAGAAACATTATTTCCTATACTCGTACTTTTCCATAAATCTCTTCTTCCTCTTGCCGGCCCACCAATAGCAAACACGTCATTAATAAACATGGCTCCGTGCGAAATAAAACAATCATCGCCAATAGTTACGTACTCGCAAATAAAAGCATGAGATTGAATCCGGGTATTTTTTCCTATTGTAACACTACCTTGTATTTCAACAAAGGGGCCAACAAAACTATTGTCGCCAATTTCACAATCATAAAGATTAGCAGGTTTTACAACCATTACATCTTTACCAAATTTTACATTTCGTATACCTATTTCCTTTATTATCGGCTCCATTGTGCTTGTTTGTACATGGTTTCTATAATGTTTACCACTTTCATTCCTTCAACAGCATTGGTCATCATTGCCCCACGGCCTTTTAATGTATCAATAACATTGCTAATCATTTTATCGTGATTAGACATGGAGCCTTTATAAAATCCATAATCGTTTTCGGTATTTGAAACAGGCAAATCAACAATATCAAATCCATTTGTTTTTTGATAATCCATGGCATTTAAATATTGACCACCTACTTTTATTGTAGCATTTTCAGCAAAAATAGTAATAGAACCTTCCATGTTTTGTTCATAACTAGAAGTAGTATAATTAAAACTTCCCAAGGCTCCTGACTTTGAAAACGTGAATGTAAAACAACCGGAATCTTCAAATTCAATCATACCCTGGTGACTGCAATTTTTTAATACGCCTTGTATGTTTTGAATATCACCAAAGAGGTAATAAAATATATCTACAAAATGACTGAACTGTGTAAATAAAGTTCCGCCATCTAATTCTTGTGAACCTTTCCAATCAGAATTTTTATAATATTTTTCATTTCTATTCCAGAAACAATTTACCATTACGGCATAAATTTTTCCGAGTTTATTTTCGTCCATTAATTTTTTTACCGCTTGTATGGGAGGATTAAACCTGTTTTGTTTTACAACAAAAAGTTGACGATTATTTTTTAAAGCGGCTTCAATCATTTCCTCACAATGCTCTCTTTTAAGGGCCATGGGTTTTTCAACAATTACGTGCTTTCCGGCATTTAATACTTCTAAAGCACATTGATGATGAATACCATTGGGTGTACATACAGAAACAATATCAATCGTTTTATTATCGAGCAATTCTTTTAAAGAAGTTACGGCTTGCACCTTATGTTTTGTAGCAAGTTGATTTGCTTTTTCAGTTTTGTTATCAAATACCGAAACCAGAGTAGCTTCTTTGTGTTCTATAATATGTTTCGCATGCCTATCTGCAATGGCTCCACAACCAATTATTCCAAATCCTATCCCAGTATCTATCATATTACTATTTTTATTCATCAGCTATATATCTTACTTTTGGGAAATAAAAAATTATTGTCCTCTCCCTAAGTTTGGGCACCCTCTATTCTATAGAGAGGAAATAAGGATAAAAATTTGCAGGGCAAATGTAAGTATTTTTGTACAAGATGAATAATAAAATTTGCTGATGTATCCTACACTCAACTTCCCGGAATATTCATTTAAAATAAAAGAAGAAATATCAGGCAAACAAATATTTGACATTGTAAGAAAAAAATACGTGATGCTTACTCCCGAAGAATGGGTGCGCCAGCATACTGTGCATTTTTTAATTAACGAAAAAAAATATGCACAAGGTTTAATGCAAGTTGAAACTACAGTAAAATACAATCGCATGAATATTCGATGCGACATCTTGGTTTATGACACCGAACTAAAGCCTCTCGTGTTAGTAGAATGCAAAGCTCCTGAAGTAAAAATTACCCAAGCTACATTTGATCAGATTGCACGCTACAATATGCCATTACGAGTAAAATATTTAATGCTTACCAATGGTTTAACACATTATTATTGTATAATGGATTACGTAAAAAACAGCTATGAATTTGTGAAAGAAATATAATGTCTTTATTCATAAAAAAATCACATGGAAAACCTACCAACATATATTAGTGTAATTTTCGGATTAACTACGATTTTAACAGTTATCCTATTTTACAAAGCAAGCAATAATTCTAAAACCACTTTAATTATACTGCTTACCTGGCTTGCCATTCAAATGGGCATTGCACTTTCGGGCTTTTATACTGTCACTAATTCTATTCCGCCTCGATTAGTAATTGCAATATTACCTCCATTTGTATTTATTATTGGTCTTTTTGTAAGTTCAAAAGGTCGACAATTTATTGATGGTTTAAACATCAAAGCCTTAACTATTTTACACATGGTTAGAATTCCTGTTGAATTGGTTTTATTTTGGTTATTTATTAATAAAGCTATTCCCGAATTGATGACTTTTGAAGGCCGTAACTTTGATATTTTATCGGGCCTTAGTGCTCCATTTATTTTTTACTTTGGTTTTATTAAAAAGAAAATAGATAAAAAACTCCTACTACTTTGGAATTTCATTTGTTTGGGGCTCCTCTTTAACATTGTAATCAATGCTATTTTATCTGCCCCTTTTCCGTTTCAGCAGTTTGCTTTTGAACAACCCAATATTGCTGTTTTATATTTTCCATTTGTGTGGCTACCTTGTTGTGTAGTTCCTTTAGTTTTATTTTCACACTTGGTTACAATCAAACAATTATTAAACAACAAAAATTGACAAATTGCATTGTATAAATAATGGAACCTATCATTAAAAAAATAAATCAAAAAAATCTTATTGGTCAGCGCTTAACAATGAGCTTTGCCAACAATACTACCTTTAAACTTTGGCAATCTTTCATGCCTAGGCGAAAAGAAATACAAAATAAGTTGAGTGCCAATTTAATTTCAATGCAAGTTTACGGCCCTTCGTTTGAATTTAACAATTTTGATATAAATAAAGAATTTGAAAAATGGGCAGCAGTTGAAGTGAGCAACTTTAACACAGTTCCGAATGAAATGGAACCCTTTACATTAACTAGCGGCCTATATGCCGTTTTCTTCTTTAAAGGCCTAAGTACCGACACTAAAATATTCCAATACATATTTGGAGTATGGTTGCCCCAATCCAACTATGTTCTAGACAATAGACCTCATTTTGAAATATTGGGAGAAAAATATAAAAACAATGATCCAACATCTGAAGAAGAAATTTGGATTCCCATAAAACTCAAATAAAGGACCTTTCATAAAAAAAATACATTGCTAAACATACGACCATACCATCATTCAGACCAAAAAGAATTACTAGAGATATTCAATTTCAATGTTCCAAAACATTTTGCACCACATGAAGTGGCTGAATTTATTGGATATTTAGAAATTAAAAGCAAAACCTATTTAACAATTGAATTTGAAAATAAAATTATTGGTGGAGTAGGATATGAAATGAGAGCAAGCGATAAATCAGGTAGAATTAATTGGATATTTCTACATCCTGATTTTTCAAACAAAGGCTATGGAAAAAAAGCAGTAGAATATTGTTTGGCTATTTTAAAAGCTGACCCTGCTGTAGATATATTAATAGTAAGAACTTATCAATTGGCGTATCAATTTTTTGAAAAACTGGGATACGGTCTTATTAAAATAGAAAAAGATTATTGGGCTCCGGGATTTGATTTGTATTTAATGGAACAAATAATTAATAAATAATAGAAAAATTTATGTTTACGATTTCTCAAATAAAAGAAACACATGCTAAAGTAAAAAGCGGAGCAGATTTCCCCAACTATGTTCAAGAGCTTATCAAATTAGGCGTGCTTAGTTATGAAAACCATGTTTCAGATGGTCGTACTTTGTATCATGGCAAAAATGAATATCAAATACAATCAGATGCTAAATATGCAATCATGCCTATTGCCGAACAAAGTAACAAAATACAATTTCAACAAGATTTAAAAGCCCATCAACAAGGCAAAACCAATTATCCAACTTTTTGCAGCGATTGTGCAAAATCAGGGATTGAAAAATGGATAGTAGATACTGCAAAAATGACTTGTACCTATCATGATAAAGCTGGTAATACAATATTAACGGAAACAATACCAAAGCCTCATTAATTTTCGTTTAGGATTGTGAAATTAGTATTGTATTTTTGTAAAAAAGAAACAACAAAACGATCCATGCAAAAATATATTCTTTTTCTTTTAATCTTTATCAGCTTTCAATCATTAGCCCAAAAAGACAGCACACACTATTGGCCCAATGGTAAAATGAAATTTAAAGGACAATTTACCGATACTTTAAAAACAGGCAAATGGAGCTATTGGTATGATAACGGCCAAATGAAAAGTGTAGGGGCTTATGAAAAAAATGAATCCATAGGCGGTTGGAATTTCTATTACGATAATGGGAAAATGGAAAAACACGGTAATTACAATAATGGAAAAAAAGAAGGCAAATGGCAATTTTGGTATGCCGATGGAAAACCATCAAAAGATTTTGATTACAAAAATGATCAGCTAGACGGTCATTGCATTGAATGGTTTAGTACAGGTAAAAAAAGTGTAGAGGGCGATTGTATTTCAGGTTTAAAAACAAACCATTGGACCTGGTGGTACAGCAATGGCAAAACAGATATGGAAGGTTCTTTTACTCAAGACAAACGCACTGGCATTTGGAATTTTTATTATTCAAATGGCAATAAAGGAAGCTCGGGAAATTTTGTTGACGGCCTCCAAGATGGGGAATGGAAATTTTGGTATGAAACTCACCCTGATACCTTGTGGAAACAAGGCAGTTTTATACAGGGAAAAAAATCTGGTTTATGGACCGCTTGGTATGAATCTAGTATAAAAGAAAGAGAAGGAAATTTTGTTAACGGTTTAGAAGATGGCCTTTGGAAATCATGGTACGCAGATGCAAAACCAAAAGACGAAGGCTATTTTAGCAAAGGAAAAATGAATGGAACTTGGAAGGGTTGGTATGATAATAATAAACCCAAATACGATTTGCAATATACCAATGAAGTTAAAAATGGAGCCGCTACATTTTGGTACGAGAATGGGAATAAGCAATACCAAGGCTCCTACGTAAATGGAACAGAAGATGGCGCTTGGACGTATTGGTTTAACGATGGTAAATTATCTGAACAAGGATCATATATTGAAGGCATTAAAGATGGAGCTTGGATCTATTATTATTCAAATGCAACCGTAATGATGAAACAGAATTACAAAAAAGGAAAACTAGATGGCAAATGCGAATCATGGTACGATCATGGAAGCAAAGAAATAGAACAATACTTTGATAAAGGACAAAAAACCGGTACTTGGACCTATTGGGATCCTCAAGGAAAAGTAGAAAAGCAAATTGAATTCAAAAATGGTAAGCAAGTAAAAGAAATTGGTAAAGATGGCAAATAAAAAAATCATTGTTATTGGCTCCGGAATTGGAGGTTTGTTTACTGCCATAAAACTTGCTCAACAAGGTTACAAAGTTCAAATTATTGAAGCCCGAAATAAAGCAGGAGGTTTTGCGTCTGATATTACATTTAACAACTTTTCTTTCGATTCCAGTTTTTATATTCTGTTTGATAAACCAGGCTTAGAATGGGCAATGCAGCAAATTCATGTCAACATACATGATATTACCAATTTTAAATTAGTAGATAAAGTTTATCATGTGCTTCATGAAAACGAAACAGAAATTGCATTTCATAAAAATATAGAGGATACTGCAACAATATTGGAACAAAAATTTAAAGGAAGCGCTTCTACTTATAAAAGTTTTCTTTCACATGTAACCAAAATTCATCAAACGCTACAACCTTTATCCTATAAAGCACATCCCAATTTTATGGACATGCTTTTTAGCAATGTTTTGCTTCACATTCCATTTTTAACCGGCTCCTTAGGCAATGTGCTTGAACGGTCTCATTTACCTCAAGCCGTACAAAAAGCATTAGGTGTTTGGGCGCTTATTTCTGGTCAACCATTGAACAATTCCGTAAGTACTTTATCGCTTATTCCAAGCCTAATGCACCATTCAGGCGCTTATTATCCAATGGGTGGAATTGCATCATTAACAAATGCGTTAACAACAATTGCAGAAAAACTAGAAATAGAAATTACATACAATACCAAAGTAAAATCTATTTGCACAAAAAATAAAGTTGCTACGGGAATTACAACAAAAGCCGGTGAAACTGTTGCTGCCGATGGTATCATATCTAATTACAGCGGTATTGGAACTTATTCAGAACTAGTAGATGACTTTTCAGAATCTGAAAAACAAAAATTAAATCAACAGCCATTACAATCGGTTGGACTTTGTGTTTACTTGGCTGTTAAGGGTATAAATCCCAATTATTATTTACGCTTTAAAGTAAACGGCAAAAAATGTATTGCATTTGTACAGCCTGGAATCATAGATCCAAGTCTTGAAAAAGAGGGATGGTTGCCTGCAAAATTGTTTACCCATCTTGACAATGAAGTTGCCCTAAACCAGGAAGAACAAATTAAAATGATGGATGAATTGGTAAAAGACAGATGGTGGCAAACCCATATCTCTGAATATAAAATTCTCCATAGCCAAACTACTTTTAATTGGGGTACGGAATATAATTTATACCGAAATAGTATGAATCCCATTATGTCACCAGAGTTTATGCTAAAAAAACACATCCCTTATAAAAGCACCTATATTCAAAATTTATATCATGCAGGCAGCTCTACGGCATTAGGCCAAGGGATAAGCCTCTGTGCTATATCAGGCATACATGCTGCAAATAGCTTGGCAAAGTTTCTTATATAGCAGAAAAACAATCAGATGATCATATTACTGGCAAGCATGCGCCAAAAGCGTTCGACCAAAACAGGTGATGTAGCTAAACCTAATAAGGGTAAGTATAACAAGCATGTTTTTTACTCATATCTATCTTTGCCTTCAATAAAATGAGATACTAACAAGACCTTCTTTTATCAAAAACTTCTAGCAATTGCTGATAAGTCCTTCAAAATATCCTATTTGCCAATTTAATTTTAAGCTTAATTATCAGCCAAATAGGTTAAAAAAGAGATGCATACCAACGTTTGGCAAACTTGTCTCGTCTTAGTATATGAAAGCAAAATTAAAACATGCATGTTTACGAGCTCTCAAAACCCAAGCGTTGAAGAAAGAAAGGTTAGTAATCACCAACGAAATTATTAACCAATTAAAAAAATAGATGAAATGAAAACAGAAAATAAAGTAAATCTAATAGCATTAACGGTAATAGTAATTATTTCGATAAGTTTTTTAAGGGTATTTGATAGCAAGGCGCAAAGTTTTCATCAATTTGGAGCAACCAATTTGATGAACAACCCTGCTTTTGCGGGATCTTCAATAGATGGTAAAGTAAACATAGTAAATAGGATAAGCCCTAATTATTCAAATTTTGGCCCCACGAATAGCAAATGGTGGCGCAATTTTGAAAATTTAACATATGTGGGATATGACCAATATTACAATACGTTAAAAGGAGGAGTAGGCCTATATGTTAAAAGTGGCTTAGAATATACCGCCACGACCCATAAAACAGATAATTTTTTTAGTACATACGATGCAAAAAATCAAGTTATTAGTTTGTCTGCGATTTATAGTAGGCGTTTTAATATTGGTGATAAAGCTCAGCTTGCGACCGGTATTGAATCTAATTTTTTCTATAATCACTCAAATGACTATGATGAGGATTCATCCGAAATACGCTTTCGTTCTTCAACAAGCGAGAAGTTGGGGGTAAACTTGTCATTAGGGGCTGTATTAAATACAGCGAAATTTTACATTGGGATAACCGCCAGAAACCTTTTTAGAATTAGTCAAAAAAATGACTCTACGATATACAATGGAGAATCAAAGACCAATTATTCTGGGTTTAACTTTGGATTATATCAATTAAATCTACAAATAGGCTATTCATTTAAATTAACAAATAAATTAAGCATCAATCCTAATATAGAAATTGGGGGCTATGACGATACATATGAAAATTGGTCTACATTAGAAACTCAAATTACAACGAGTGCTAAATACAAGGGAATTGAAATAGGTGGCGGATTTAATACAAATGATATTATATTAGGACTAGCAGGTTTTCAAATTAAGAATATTCGATTAGCATACAGCATAGGGTCTGGGAATCTATTTGACCATGCTGTAGATTTAAGCCACGAACTTTCAATCCGCTATTTAATCAAATAAAAAATATTTTAATGTTGAGCCAACGTTTAACAAACAATTGTCGTCTTAGTAACTACTGAGTTAGTGACTGAAGGAATTGGAGAGTGAAATAAACAGTTAAAAAAGAATGAATCAGAATCTCATAGATGAATTAATAAAAGGTTGTCGCAACAATGAGCGCAAGGCTCAGAAGCAACTCTATGAGACTTATTTTAATTTGTTTTATGCAATTGTTAGGCGGTACGAAAAAGATGCGGAAAATATTAAAACCATAGTGAATAATGCTTTTATGAGCATTTTTAAAAGCATAGCGCAATATTCTGGTGTAGGTAATTTTGAAGGTTGGATGAAAAAAATATTAATCAACAAAGCGCTTGATCATTTAAAACAAAATAAAGGTCTTTATGTAATAGACAAAGAATACGAAAAAGTTAGTGATGTAGTAAGTGTAGATAATGAGGTGCTCTCACAATACAATATGGCTGAGTTATATGAAATGATACAAGAATTGCCAAAGATAACACGTGCTGTATTTAATCTTTATGCAATAGATGGATTTACGCATAAAGAAATTGCACAGCAAATGAACATGAGCGAAGGTACAAGTCGCTGGCATTTATCAGAAGCGCGTAAACAATTGCAACAAAAAGTAAATGCTTCAGCAACAATTAAAACTCAAAAAATGCCATGGAAAATATAGACAAACTATTTAGCCAGCGCTTTCATGAGCAAAAGCCTGAAAACAATTACAATTCCGGCTTGTGGAATGATTTCGAGAAAGAGCTCGAACAGGAAATGCCTGCAGCAAAATCTAAACGTAAATGGTGGATGGGGTGGAAGGGACTTACAATATTCAATACTATTTTGGTGGGGGCTGTGATTTTTGCTTTGTTGTATAATAATAGTTCAAAGTTGAATGTTCAAAGTTCAAAGTTGGGTTCGGTTAATGAATTACTAATTACGAATGATAAATTACAAGAGAGTTCTGCCGTTGAGGTAAAGAAAGAGGTTTCTAACTCCAGTTCTGCGGATAAATCTGAAAAAAATATTGTTACAAATAGAAAATTACAAAAAATAAATTTTAATAATAGTTCAAGGTTCAATGTTGAAAGTTCAAAATTGGGTTTAACTAATAATTTACAGAAGAGTCAAGCGATTGAGGCAACTGAAAAAACAGACGTTATTGATGCTTTACAAAAAATCAAGCTTCAAATACCGAATAATATAAATACTAGCGATGCAGACACTAAAACATTGAACATCGAACTTTCAACATTAAACTCTCAACTATCTAATAACATTCAAACATCAAAACCTCAAGGCCCACAATACAAATTAAAATTACCTGATTGGCTAAGCGGAAATTCGCATCCTCGTCACCCAAGAAAAGGACCGAAAAAAGAAAAACCGGATATTGTTCCGGTACCGGTGGAAGGGTTTTAAGACCTCTCCCCAACCCTCTCCAAAGGAGAGGGAGAAATTTCATAGTTCCGATTAAGTGAGAATTAAAGGCAAAAAATAGTTATAAAAAAATGAAGAATGTAATAGTTGTAATAGTAATGAGCTTCTTTCTCAAAAGTGCTTTTGCACAAGACGCCTCATTCACGCAATTTAATTCTGCTCCATTGTGGTATAATGCAGCGTTTGCAGGAAGTATTACAGAAAAAAGGGCTGAGGTTTTATATAGAGATCAATGGCCAAAACTTTCGGGTGGCTATCAAACTATTTATGCCTCTTATGATCAATATGTAAAGAAAGTAAGAGGAGGAGTTGGATTTATGTCAACTTACGATAATGCATTAGGAACATTTAGAACTTATACAAATAGTTTGGCTTATGCACCAAAAATTAAAATAAAAAATTTCTCTATTTCTCCCGGAATTAAATTTTCATACATTTTTAAATCACTTGATGTTTCAGAATTAACTTTTGGTGATATGATAGATTCACAAAGCGGTTTTGTATATACTACTCAAGAATCTATTAATGACCATGTATCATTTTTCGATTTATCTAGCGGTATAGTTTTTAATACAACTTCGTTTTATGTGGGATTTGATGTAGAACATTTACTAGAGCCTAATGAAAGTTTCGTAGGAGGAGAATCTCCATTGCCTCGCAGATATGCATTAACGGCAGGATATACCTATCAGTCAAAAAATAAAAATTTCTCTATAACACCTAATTTACTATGGCAAAGTCAGCAAACAGCTCGCATGCTTATCACCTCAGCAACTTTTAAATACAAATGGTTTTTAGTTGGTGGCGGTTATCGTTTTGGCGATGCATTGCTTGCAATGGCAGGTATAGAATTTCATGGTTTAAGAATTAATTATAGTTACGATTATACAACTTCAAAATTGAATACTGTAACGGGTGGCACTGGTGGTGCACATGAAATTTCGTTGAGGTGTTTGATAAAATAGATTTCCCCCCTTCTCTTTTAAAAATCTTTCACAAAACATAGATTATTCCAATCCCTTTTCTATTTTTGGCATTCAATAATCTATTAATCTAATTTTTATGAACAAAAAAATTAACCTATTACTTGCGTTATTAGTATTGAGTGCTGCATGGATAAGCTGTAACAGCAAAAAAACAGATATCAAAATTGCCTACGTAAGATCGGGTGATTTAATATATAAATACAAAGGAATGGAAGAAGCCACCGAAAAATATAAAAAACAAGCTGAAGATTGGCAAGCCAATTTAGAAGGTATGAAAAAAGAATACGAAGAGGCTGTAGCCAAATACAATCAACAAGCTTCAAAATTATCTTTAGTTGAAAAAACACAAACTGAAGACAGATTGAAAAAAATGGAAGATAATTTGAATAAATATTACCAAGGTTTACAAGATCAGGCAAAAAAAACAGATGAAGAAATGACGCAGGGGGTATTGAATCAAATTAACACCTATGTTGAAAAATATGGTAAAGACCATGGTTATATGATGATATTTGGCACTTCAAATACAGGAAATATATTATATGCTGATAGCTTATACGATTTAACAGATACTATTCTTGCTGGCTTAAATAGAAATTATACAGGAGGCGCTGTAACTACAGATAGCACAAGTGCTAAATAAAAAACCGAAAATGGAAAACAGCTTATCGCATTATATTTTATTGTTATTACTCTCAGTTGTTTTTTTGGCAGTATCCTGTACTCAAAAACCGGTTTCTTATGAAGAGTATATCAAATGGATGAGTAATCCAGATAATGGTATGGTAAAAACCCATGCTGCAAATGGATTAGAAGTAAAAGTGAAAATACTTCCAAAGGAATATCAAGTATATCAAGAATTAAAAAATGACAATAATTCGAGTCCGACTAAACGTGATAGTTTATTAAAATATTATAGTAAAAGCCTCACTTTTTTAATGACTATTGGTCCGGATGAAAGTAAAAAAAATGCAGGCGATGTGATGATGAATGGTGTTAGCAATTATGAAGAATTTGCTCAAAAAGCTATGACCATGAATTTTGACATGGGCCAGTACATTACCTTAAAAACCGATGCCGGAGATTTTAAACCGGTTTTAGCCAATATGGAAAACGTATACGGACTTTCTAAAAGCAGAAATATTATTTTGGTGTTTGCTCCTGCAGAAGAAAAAGACACTGCATTTCTTCATTCAAGTCAGTTTGATTTGGTATATGAAGATGAATTATTTAAAGTGGGTATCAATCATTTTGTTTTTAAAACGGAAGAAATAGAAAAACGCCCTATACTTGCGCTTTAAATAATTTTAATTTAGATTAGGCAAAATCCCTAAAACTTTTGTCTATGATAAAGAAATTTACGCTTCTTAGTTTTACGCTATTATTTTCTTACGCTACGTATTCTCAATGTTTAATGTATCCGATTTCGCTTGAGCCGCGTATTGCCAATGCTGAATTCATTGTAGAAGGAAAAGTAATAGCCAAACAATCTTTTTGGAATGTTGAACATACACTCATTTATACTTCAAATACTATTGAACTATATAAAATTCTTAAGGGAAGTATTAAGGTACAGCAGATAAATGTAATTACTCAAGGAGGAGCGGTAGGAGAAGATTTACATGTGGTAAATCCCAGCTTAAAATTAAATATTGGGCAAACAGCCCTGTTTTTTCTCCAATACAGTACCAATGCATACACGGCTAATAATCTTATTTCATTTGATACCTATGCCGGTGCTCAAGGTTGTATTAAATACGATTTAAAAGAAAAAACTGCAGCCGATCCCTTTAAAAAATATGTAGATATTGATGTGGAATTATACCAAACTATCAATAAGCAAATTGCGCAATCCTATACAGAAATTAAACCATTGCCCATTTTATTCTCTGCACAAAAAAATAGTTCAGCCATTTCAATTGCATCTTTTAGTCCGAGTTCTGTGCATGGTGGAACGGGAGATGTATTAACGATAAATGGTTCAGGATTTGGAGCTTCTTATTCAGGTTCTGCAGACCTTGAATTTAAAAACCCTGACGATGGTGGTGCCACTTATGCTTCAGTTCCGGCTGATCATATTATTTCTTGGAGCGATACAAAAATTATGGTTACGGTTCCAGGCGGATATGCATCAGGACTTGACCCTGGAGCAGGTACAGGAACTTTTAGAGTTACCAATAGCAGTGCATCATCAGCTGAATCTGCAACGGAACTTGATGTGGCGTACAATGAATCTGCTATTGATTACAGTGGAGGATATTATTTACCCAAACTTGTAAATGAAAACTCAGCGGGAGGCTATACCTGGAAATACAATACTGATTTTAATAATAATTCTGCTGCTGTTACTGCATTTGAAAGTGCTCTTAAAACATGGAACTGTGCAACCGAAGTTAATTTTAATACATCGGGTACTACTTCTACTTCTTGTGATGCTGATGATAGTGAAAACATTATTTCTTTTGATGCTAATTGCCCCCTACCCACGGGTGTATTAGGAACATCATTTAGTTTTTATTCCGGCTGCAACAATGGCACATGGAAATGGTATGTAAAAGGAAATGATATTTTGTTTGCGGTTAGTCCGGGTACAAGTTATACTTGGAATTATGGCCCTGCAGCATCAACCCTTACACAGTATGATATACAATCAGTAATGACGCATGAAATGGGACATTCTCATCAACTCAGCCATATTATTGCAACCGGAAAATTAATGAACTATGCCTTGTATAATGGCGATGATGTGAGAAGTTTAAATGACAGCAGTGATGTTGCCGGAGGCGATGATGTTATGACGAGAAGTGTGATTTCAAACTCATGCGGACCAACTGCAATGACCCTAAAAACAGTAAGTGGCTGCGGTAGTGCGCCTGTTGCAGATTTCTCTGCTGATATAACATCGGGCTGTGCACCATTAACAGCAAGTTTTACCGATGCTAGTACAAATACTCCAACCTCATGGGCATGGGATTTTGACAATGATGGAACAACAGATGCAACTTCACAAAATCCTTCTCATACTTATAACTCTGCTGGTACATATACAGTAAAATTAACGGCTACCAATTCTTCAGGTTCAGATATAGAAACGCAAGCATCCTATATTACCGTTTTTGCTAAACCGGTTGTGGATTTTCAAGCCAACCCAACAAGTACTACAACAGCAACAAGCATTCAATTTACCGATTTATCAACAGGATCAACAATAAATGCATGGTATTGGGATTTTGGTGATACTAGTAATGTTAGTTATTTGCAAAATCCTACCCATTCCTATTCTTATGCAGGTAATAAATCTGTCACATTATCGGTTGTAGATGCAAATTTTTGTGCAGATACATTAACCAAATCAAATTATATAGTAATTAGTACTCCAACCGGTTTGGTTAATGTTGGGGATAATTCACAAGTAATAAAAATTAATCCAAATCCGTTCTCTGATTATGCAATAATTAGTTTCGAAAATAGTTTTTATTCTAGTACTAATATTCGGCTAAATTGGCATGATGTATTGGGTAGGGAAATTGAAATGAATACTACTTATGAAAATGGAAATATTATTCTACATAAAAATCAATTGCCTTCAGGAATTTATTTTGGACAATTTTATTATCAAAATAAATTAATGGATAAAATAAAAGTGGTTGTGAAATAGTAGCCACGATCTTTAGATCGTGGGATAGGTAAGTAGAAAATAAAAACTGGCTTTAGCCAAAATGTCAAAGGAGAAAAATAATATTTCAAAAATCAGATGTCTTCGATTATTGATTGGAATTATTATTTTATTTCTTTCAAGCTGTAAAGTTTTTAAAAAAGAAGATTGCGATTGCCCCCATATTGAATCAACAAAAATAAAGCATCATTATAAATGAATTAAAACTCCAAAGGAGCAATGCTCCTTTGGAGTTTTAAAATCAACCTACTTCCTTTTTATTTTAATACCACCAATTGTTTATGAGTAATTGCTGTTTCATTACTTCTTACTTGAAGGGTATAGATTCCCTTTTTCAAGCTTGCCGTATTTAAAATTAATTTTTGACTGCCACTTTGTAATTCACTTTTTTGTGACGATACTATTTTTCCCAATGCATCACAAATGATTACATCTATAACAGTATTGTCTTTTAATGCAATATCAATTTGTGCATTGGAGCTTGTTGGATTAGGATAAATTTCACCAACAGTTGATACTTCATCGGTTAACTCTAGTGCTGCTATACTTGCTACCACATCACCACTATTGATTACAATATCAATATCTGCAACAGAAGCATTGTTTTGATCAAGTGTTACAATTATTGGAGTAGTTAATCTTCCTTCTACTTCAGTATAAATTTGATATGTTCCATAAGCTAAACCATCTAAAGAAAACAGCCCTTGATCATCTGTAACATCGGCCATAACAGGATTGTTATTGATATCTAAAACAAGTATGGCAACATCTTCAATGGAGATATCATCAGATTCCGTTTTATTGGCACCTTTACTTACTTTACCGCCAACAAAACCAGGCCCTCCAGGATTTTTGCCAATAATTAAATGAATGTCATTTCCATATGAATCAGCTGATAAATTTACAGTAGTTGCTTTACTCCAGTATAATTGATCTCCTAAATAAGTTGGCATGAAATATTTGTAATAGTATGATCCTTTTTTCAACCATCCTTTTACTAAATAATCACCTGCCGGAATATTTGAAAATTTATAATGACCTCCGTAGTCAGCATCAATTTTTGCAACAGCTTTTAATGATTTTTTGACAGCATTGTATTTTATTAAATAAACTTTAGCAAAATCAGCTGAATTAGTATCTAAGCCTGTTGAGTCGGTCATTACATAACCGGATAAATTAAATACAGTATCAAGTCCGGCACAAGTAACAACTACACTGTCACAAGCTGTGCTTGCGCATAAACTAACAGAATCTAATATTGATAAGCATACTGTGTAAGAACCATTGATTGCATAAGAATGAGTTGGATTTTGATCAAAAGAAGATCCCCCATCGCCAAAATTCCATACATATAATGTTTGACTACTTACGCCTAAACTATTACTGTAAAAATGAAAATAGCACGAATCATCGTAACTAAATGCGGCTTGGCATCCTGAATTTATAGTTGAATCTAAATTTGTATTGTTAGAGTCTAAGTTATAGTTGGTAGAATCTAAACTTGTATAGGTTGAATCCCAATTGTAATAATTGGAATCTAAACTTGTATAGGTAGTATCTACCCAATTATTATTAGAGTCTAAACTATTATTGGAATACCCAAATACAATAGAATCACAATAAGTGGATGAACAACCCATAAATGAATCAACAATTGTTAAACAAACAGTAGTTGTTGTACCCGATGAAAAACAATGATTGGGGTTTTTCTTTGAAGAGTAAGTGCCGTCTCCAAATGACCATGTATAAGTGGCATTTGAAGTTGCAATACTTGTACTTTTAAATTTGACACAATAATTAGAAGTGTCTTTGATTAGTGTGTAGCTAGCACTGCATGTTTGTGCATAACTACCCAAATAAACTACCATGCATATTATAAATGCAAAGAGTAGTTTAGGTTTGAGGATTTTTTTCATAGCTGTTTAAGAAATTAAAGTTTATAAGAATTTTATCTATACAAATATCAACTAGAACCAATACATTAATAAGTTGCAATTGCCGTTTTCTTACATGCTTATTGCGTGAGATTAATTTCAATTATAAGATATTCAGTGTTTTAATGGTTTTGATTTGTACTCATCTACCAGATTAACCAATGGTATGTTTTCTCATATTAAAATCCTTTAGTACTTTAGGAGAGTTCTAAAAATTACAATTTATGTTCCTCTCTTTGAGAGGGATTAAGGGAGAGGAAACAAAAAGATATAATTTTTAGAGCTCCACTTGAGAAACTTAAAAAAAATCAATTACATGGCCGATTTTGTTACTATAGCAGTTTATTCTAATCATTATGATGCTGTACTTGTTAAAACTCAATTAAAAGAACAAGGTATTGATGCTTTTGTTGATGATAAACATACCTCCGTTGATCTTTTAGGAGGAGAAAATGTGGGCAATGTTAAATTGGCTGTTAAAGCTGAAGATTCAGAAAAAGCAACTGAATTGATTAAAACCATGCAAGTAACATACGAAGCTGAAGAGCAAGAAATTTTTAAAGATGAGGAGGAGGATAAAAAATGGGAAGAAGAAAATCGCCTTCAAGAAGCTAAAACAGCAGAAAGTGGCAAATGGGGTTTTATTATTGTGGGGATAATTGGGGTAGTAGTTATTGTTTGGGTTTTTCTGAAGAAATAAAAATATTTTTTAACCACAAACATAGGTTGATAAAATAAGGAATATATAAAAAAATAATTTTTTTAACATAGAGTAATAGCTGAAGCTGCGCTTCAGCTATATGAAACTTTAATACCCAAAAATAAAAACCTATGTTTGTGGTTAAGAATTTTTCGCGATGACTCAGTTTTACTAAAATACTGCCCTTGCAATTTTAACAACAGGTTCTGGTTTGCTCATGGTATAATAATGCAAACAAGGCACTCCGTATTTAATCAATTCTTTTGATTGTTGTATGCACCATTCAATACCTACTTGTTTGGCTTCCTCATCGTTTTTACATTTCATAATTTCATCGGTGAGTTGTTCCGGAATATCTAAATAAAATGATTTTGGAATATTAGCAATTTGACTTCTTGTAGTAATGGGTTTTAAGCCCGGAATAATGGGAACTGTAATATTTAAATCGCGACAAGCTTTTACAAATTCAATATATTTTTGATTGTCGAAAAACATTTGTGTAACAATATAATCTGCTCCTTCTTCAACTTTTCTTTTTAAATGATGAAGATCTACTTTTAAATTAGGGGCTTCGAAATGTTTTTCAGGATAGCCGGCAACACCAATACAAAAATTGGTTTGATCAGCATGATTCAAATCAGGATCTAAATATTTTCCATGATTCATGGCCGTTACTTGGGCCATCAAATCAATGGCATAATGATGTCCTTCAGGTTCGGGAATAAAAGAGCCTTCATTTTTTCTGGCATCCCCTCTCAATACAAGAATGTTTTCTATACCTAAAAAACTTAAATCAATTAATGCATTTTCAGTTTCATGGCGAGTAAAACCGCCACAAATTAAATGTGGAACGGGATCTACTTTATAACGACTAATAATTCCTGCACAAATACCAACTGTTCCGGGGCGTTTGCGAATGGATACTTTTTCAAGGTATCCGCTAGCACGTTTTCTGTAAACAAATTCCTCTCTGTGATAGGTTACATCAACAAATGGAGGCTTAAATTCCATTAAGGGGTCAATACAATCAAAAATTTCTTTAATACTTTTTCCTTTTAAAGGCGGCAAAATTTCTATCGAAAAAATAGTTGATTTGGCGTTTTTTATGTGTTCTGTAACTTTCATTGAAAATTAAATTGTTTTTATTCTACTATCCAAGTTTCTCCACTGTTTAAAAGGTCGTTAACAGTTTTAAATTTTTGTTTTTGTTTACTGTTTTCTATTTGTTCAAATACCAAATCGTTATAGGTAGGTTGTTTTACCGCTCTAATAACACCTATTGCAACAGGAAATGCCGGAGCTTGCATACGAGCAAGCATGCTATGTAAAGTGGGATCTGCTTCATAGGCATCATGCACCAAAAGGTCTTTTTCAGTAATGCCATTCTCTCCTAATTTTACGACTTCTAATTTTAATCCGTTTAATTTAATTCCTTTATTTTTTTCTTTACCAAAAATCATGGGCTTGCCATGTTCTAAAAGCAATTGGTAATCATCTTTAGTATCTTTTGAAGTAATTAAATCGTGTGTGCCATCGTTAAAAATAACACAGTTCTGTAGAATTTCAACTACTGATGTTCCTTTATGGCCTACTGATTTAATAAAAGTATCGGCCATGTGTTTGGGATTAGTGTCTATTGTACGTGCAAAAAAACTACCTAATGCTCCAATTACTAATTCTCCCGGACTAAATGGCGTTTCAACAGAACCATAAGGAGTAGATTTGGTTACCAAACCTTTTTTTGATGTTGGAGAATATTGTCCTTTTGTTAAGCCGTAAATTTCATTGTTAAATAAAATAATATTGATGTCGATATTTCTTCTTAGGGTGTGAATAAAATGATTACCGCCAATAGAAAGCGAATCTCCATCGCCTGTCATTTCCCAAACCGTTAAATGAGGATTGGCTAATTTCACACCTGTAGCAATAGAAGGCGCTCTTCCATGTAAAGTATGAAAGCCATACGTTTCCATATAGTATGGAAATCTTGCAGCACATCCAATACCTGAAACAAAAACATGATTTTCTCTAGGAATATCAAGCATTGGTAAAGCGGTTTGCATGGCGGCAAGTATGGCATAATCTCCACAACCCGGACACCAGCGCACTACCTGATCACTTGTAAAATCTTTTTTTGTAAGTTTTACAGGCGCTTTAATATTTATCGTTTCTGCTTCAGCCATCATTTGATCAAATATTTTTTTATCTGCTCTTTTAATTCTCTTACGCCAAATGGCAAACCTTGAATTTTATTGTATTGCTCATATTTAAATTGAGGAAAGGAAGCTCTTAAATAATGTGCAAATTGCCCGGTATTTAATTCACAAACTAAAATCTTTTTAAAATTACCCAACACCTCTGCCGTGTTTTTAGGCAATGGATTTAAATAATTAAAATGTGCAAGACTTATAGATTCATTTTCTAATTGCAGTTCTTTAACGGCTGTTAATAAAGCGCCATACGTGCCACCCCAGCCCACCACTAATAACTCGCTTTTTTCTTTTCCTATTACAGTTTGTTCAGGAATATATTGAGCAACACGCGCAACTTTTTCGGCACGTATATGAATCATTTTTTCGTGGTTAACCGGGTCGTAAGAAACGCTTCCGGTTTTATCTTCTTTTTCTAATCCTCCGATTCTATGTTCTAATCCTTTTGTGCCGGGAACTGCCCAATAGCGAGAAAGTTTTTCAACATTGCGTTCGTAAGGAAAATATTTATTTTCAGCATCAAATTTTGCAATAGGAATTTGAATTGCCGGTAGATTATTTACTGATGGTATTTTCCATGGTTCAGAACCATTAGCTAAATAGGCATCAGACAAAATGATAACCGGAGTCATGTGTTCGATAGAAAGCTTTACAGCCATGTAAGCAAAATCAAAACAATTAGAGGCCGTATTAGGCGCAATAACAATCAATGGGCTTTCGGCATGTCTACCATACAAAGCCTGTAATAAATCGGCTTGTTCTGTTTTTGTTGGCAAGCCTGTTGATGGCCCTCCTCTTTGTACGTCAATAATGACAAGAGGTAGTTCGGTCATTATTGCCAATCCCATAGCTTCTGCTTTAAGCGAAAGTCCGGGGCCTGCGGTACAGGTAACACCAATATCTCCTGCATAGCTTGCTCCAATGGCAGAGCAAATAGCTGCTATTTCATCTTCGGCCTGAAATGTTTTTACATCCCAATATTTATATTTTGATAATTCGTGTAAAATATCAGATGCAGGAGTAATAGGGTAGGAGCCAAAAAATAAATGTTTTGCTGTTTTTTCTGAGGCAGCTAATAAGCCCCATGCTAAAGCTGTATTACCTGTAATTTGACGGTATTTTCCCGCAGCAATTTTTGCAGGTTTAACAGTATAAGAAGGAGTGGCTTCAATGGTTTCTCCAAAATGATATCCTGCAAAAAGGGCTTTTTTATTGGCATCGCCCAATTGTAAATCTTTTTTAAATTTTTGATCTATAAATGCTACAGTTGAATCAATATTTCTATTAAACAACCAATACATCACCCCCAATGAAAACATGTTTTTACAACGTGCTTGGCTTTTGGTATCGAGTCCCAAACCTTCAATACTTTTTTTAGTAAGAGAGGTGATAGGTGCTTTTATGAGTTTGTATTCTGATAAAGTATCATCTTCAATAGGGTTTGAACTCAAATTTATTTTGTTGAGATTTTTTGGGTCAAAACCGTCAGAATCGGCAATAATAATTCCGCCTTTTTTTAAGGAGTGTAAATTTACTTTTAAAGCAGCCGGGTTCATGGCTACTAAAACATCTACTTCGTCACCCGGAGTATTGATTTCTGTATTACCAATTTGAACTTGAAAGCCTGAAACACCTGCATAAGTACCTGCAGGGGCACGTATTTCAGCCGGAAAATCAGGAAATGTAGAAAGGTCATTTCCCATCAATGCAGAAGTATTGGTAAACTGAGAGCCTGTTAATTGCATTCCATCGCCAGAATCTCCCGCAAATTTTACTACTACTTTTTCTAATTCCTGAACCATTTTTTTGTAGATTTCTCGGCACAAAGGTAGGCAAAATATTAATTCATGCTTATATTGGTAATTATATAAAATTGGTATGCAAAAAGAAGCACTAAAAGAAAAAATTAAACTGTTTTGGGAGTGGTTTGTAGAAAACGAAATATTAATGAAAGATGTTGTAAATGATGATTTACATGATGATAGAGATTTTTTAATCAATGCAATGGATAACCATGTGCTCGATTTTGGTATGTTTACTTGGGAAATTGGACAAGAAAGTAATGATCTGTTTTTCTTTACTATTTCTCCCAACGGAAATAGTGAATTGCTCCAAATGAGTAAAAAAATAATGACAAAAGCTCCCGGTTTAAATACCTGGAAATTTAATTATGCCAAACCGGCAAAGAATTGGAATTTTCAATTTAATGTATTTGATGATTATGCAAACGAGCATAACATTGATGCTTCGGAATGGAAATTTATCTTATTGCCTTATCCCGGTAATAAAGTGAAGTTAATTATTGAGGCTAAAAATATTGCTAATGTAGATGATAATACAAAAGATTCAGCCGGAAATTACGTGCTTACCCATACTCTTGGCGAAGAATGTAAAATAAATAACATAGCTGCTTTTGAAATAGTAAGCGCATTTGAAAATCAAGATCAATCTACTGGCATATCCATTGTAAATTTGCAAAAAGAGTTTTTAGAATTGATTATTTAAATAGGTTTAATGTTGTATTAAAAGTTTTTTTACTTCTCTCATTTTATAATCGTTTGAAAAAACTTCTACAAAATAAGTTCCGGCTGCCAAGTTTTGTGTATTGATCTGTATGCTTGATTCGTTTTGTGTATGTGCTTCTATAAGTTTTTGCCCCAAATAATTTCGTATACTAACAGAATAAGATTCAGCTGTAGAAAATCTGATTTGCAGCATTTCAGTGGCAGGGTTAGGAAATAATTGAAATGTTTTTTCAGATAAATTTTCTTCAAAAATTTCTGTTGTTGTTCCTGATGACGGCCCTACTGCAACAATACTATCATTTAAAGTAGATACCGCAATTTCTGATTCATTGTTTGAAATTACTTTTACATCACTAATGGTAAAATGCATGGTTTTAAAAATTGTATCCTTGCCTGATAGATTATCCTCTAACACGCACGACATTTCTCCAACTTTTCCGAAGCTCGAAATGGTTTGTTGATCTTTGCGAACAAAGGCTACATCTACTTTTCCATTATCATAAAAATCTTTATAGAGCGATAGAGAATTTGTTTTGTTTCCCAACCAAGAATTTGAATAATCTAATTTTACCGAACCACTATCAATATTTATAGCATCGTAATTGATGCTAAATGCAAAACCATATACACTATCTGCCGGAGCATTGGATGTACCTAAATAAATTTCTATGGTAGCAGTTTTTGTTGCGCTAACGGTATCTTGAGTAGTTACTAAATACAATTTAGGATTAGTAGCACTGGTATTATTTACAAGAACAGTTTTGTTATGTGTTGCACCATAATTAAGATAGATGGCCAATGTATCATCATCATTAATACTTCCATCACCATTGCAATCTGCATGTTTGTAATTTACATTGTTGACAAATGTTTTTCCCCAGTCGGTACTTACTTGTGCTGCCCATGTATTAGATGCACTTATTCGTGCAGTACCGGTTGCGTTATAAGCAAGGCCAACATTTAATAAATCGAAATTGTTTGCAATTAAATCATCATTTGCGTCACCTGGCCATACATTACTACCGGCAACGTATGTATTTACAACAATATTTTGATTAGCAGAACTAGAACAGGAATTAGAATCGGAATAGGAGTATGTAATTGTGTAAGTTCCGGCACTAACCAAGTAGGGATAAAAGTATCCTCCACTTACTCCATTTCCGGAATAAGTGCCACCAGTAGGAGTGCCACCGCTTAAGGCAAAGGGAAATGTATTGGTGTAAACAGTATCTAATGCAGCAAATTGTACTTGTGGTAATGGATTAACAGTAATGTATTGTATAGATGTATCAGAACCATTGCTATTAGATGCAACTAATGTTACTTGATAAGTTCCACTAGTGGCGTAGCAAATATTTGTTGGATTTTGAGAAGAGGAACTGGTTGTTGTAGCTCCCTGAAACGTCCAGTTCCAGCTTGTTGCCGATGTACTATTATCTGTAAATGTTATACATGAACCTTCGCAAATAGTATCTGAGGAGGCAGTAAAACTAGCCTGTGGACTGGATAACAATCCTGTTAATTTGGTTAAAAACCCATCATATCCACCACCAGATGTAGTTTGATAAGCCCCACTGGTTGCGGTTGGAGCATATAAGGCTTTTGAACTGCCTACTATATAGATATCATGATTTTTATCTTCACATATTGAATTGGTGAAGATGGCCCCTAGTGCATAACTACTACTGTAAAGCATTTCCGCCCATGTTTTAGATGTACCATCACTGCTTATTTCTCCTATCATAATATCATACGTATATTTATCTTGTTCATATAAATATAAAATTCCACCTGCTGTGTTGAACGTGATTCTAACATCCCCCACAGAAGTCAGCGATGCACCAGAGGCAATATATGTTCCCCATTGCCTATTAGCGTTTTGGTCAAACCTTGCAATAAAAGTTGTGTTGTAATACGATGGAACAGAAAGGTAAGATCCTGAAGTAGCAATTCCTGAAGAAGAGTTAGTATATCCCGCAATAACAATATCTCCATTTGAATCAGAATCAATTGCGTTTATTTCATCATTTGAGCTTCCTCCATAATAGGTACTCCATACTTCGTTGCCGGCATTATCAAACATGCTTACAAAGCCATCTCCACTACCGGCATAAGTAGATAGAAATGAGCCAACGGTTGCAATCATTGTGCTGGAAGATGTTGTGCCCCCTATAATCACATTATCAGTAGGGTCAACTTCTATTGCATTTCCCACTTCTGCAGATGATCCACCAAGGTAAGCGCCCCATTCGAATACGCCACTTGAATTGAATTTTACACAAAAAGCATCATTGCTTCCGCTATAAGTAAATTGATGTATGCCTGTAGTTGCAATGGCAGATGCTGAGGATGTAGTACCGACTACAAATAAATTATTTTGACTATCTACAGCAATATCATTAATTTGATCGGAGCCGCTATCACCAAGATAAGTTGCCCATTGTATCGTTCCATTTTTATCAAACTTAACTATATAACCATCATAAGTTCCTCCTCCAAAACTAGATTGATTAGATCCTGTTGTACTTATTCCGGATGTACTTGCAGTGTAGCCTGCACAAATAATGTTATCATTTCCATCCACTACTAGGCTTTGTCCAACATCTTCAAGTGAGCCTCCATAATATGTCGACCATAGTAGTTGCCCACTACTATTAAACTTAGCGGTAAAAGCATCCCCACTACCCCCATAACTTGTTTGATAAGTTCCACTAGTGGCTATTGATGCTGACGACTTTGTGTATCCTGATATGATTACATTATTTTGTGAATCAGTAATAACATCGAGGATGTAATCATCAGAAGTACCTCCAAAATAAGTTGCCCAGCTAACTGTGGGTGTAGGATCGATAATTAATGTGCGTGAATGGTCATAAGAGAAAATTTGAAATTGGAAAATTGAAAAATTGGAAGATTGCTTGATTTGCTGATTATCTGATGAGGTAATTTGTTGATACATTACCTGAAGTAATTCATTTTTATTATCCAGATAATAACTGGCGGGAATATCTTCTGCTAAATTTCCATAAGAAGTTTCTAAAACAATTTTCCCATCTTCTAATCTTGCCTTATTTGCTCCTTCGTATCTTAATTTTATATCTTCAATTTTTCCTCCAGGTTTAACAATCCAATCGTATTCTATTTTCCCATTTGCATCAACCTTAAATTCTACATCAATATTTTCATATACATTTTTGTAGATTATTTTTTCATATCGATGCACATTCGTTATGCCTTGTTCAGGAGTTACGGCTGTATAGTAATTAATATAGTTGGAACTTTCGTTTTGTTTTTCTATAACAACATCAGTATTCATGTTTTCAAAAGAGATATCGATGCGGTGCACCCCTCTCCAACTCTCCCCAAAGGGGAGAGAGCTGGTGCCTTGTAGTAAATTTTCTTGCATATTATTTAGGTTATTAGAACTCTGATCTAAATCGTTTTCTCTAATTCTTAGATCAAGGTGTTGATACTCCCTCCCCTTTGGGGATGGCTGGGATGGGGCTGTTACTTCATAACTAAATCCATCTTTTCGCAATTGAATTTTTAATCCATTACCATTATATAAAAACAAACACTTGGGATTTAATTTATTTTCCTGATCAATAATTTGGCCTTTATTCTCAATAAAGCCATACTGAGATGTAAAGCTTTTTTGAAAGATTTCGGTATTCTCACTAAATAATATATTATTTATTAAGAAGAATAGCAGCACAGCTAATTGAATTGTTTTTGAAAGGGGCTTTTTCATGAATTGTAAAATTTTGATTGCAGATAATTGTTTAAAAAAGATCGACAAATCAGAAAGGTTAGGGGATGCAAAGGTACACATATTCTTTTAATTTTAAATACTAGATAAATAAGAACTTATGTTGTTTTATTAAATTATTAATTCAAATAATGCTAGTATTAAATGCTCATTAGTATTATTCTTGAAGTCAAAAGTCTATAATATTTATATTTCCATCAACATACTTTTTTTCATATATGTTATAAATAAATATAATATATATACATCATAAATAAGTATAATATCTATATAATCACATAATTATAAATATATTTGTAGTACATAATAATTGTATTGTTATATTATGAAAACGAAATTGATTCTTCTTTTTCAAGCTTTATCTGAACAAGAACAAAAACAATTTATTGCAGAATTATCTCACACTTCATTTAATAGCAGTGCGAGACTTACAAAGTTGGGAGAATATTGGCTAGTAAATAAAAATCAAAATAAAGAAGAAGCATTTAAGCGAGTATATGGTAAATACAGAATTTATAATGATTTGTTATTTCGCCAGCTGGAAAATAATTTATTGCAATTGCTGAAAAAATTTATTGCCAATCAAGAATTTCAGCATGATACATTAGATGCTAAATTTTATGAATTGAATAGATACAAAAAATCGAATTTAATTGCGATGCAAGAAGAAACGCTTAAGAAAGTTTCTGATCAATTAAATGCTCACGAACAAAGAGATTCAGATTTTTATTATAAAACATTCCATTATTATACCGAAGCTTATTTATTTAATTTAAATAATAACATCAAACAAGGAGAAGAGGTTTTAAAAGATCTTTCAAATTCATTAGAAGAATTTTACTTGTATAACAAACTAAAGTATTATTGTATTGCCATCAATCAAAAAAATATTATTCAAACTAAAAATGAAATCATTTCAATTGATGCCTTGTTAAAACAATTTAAAGTAGAGCAGTATAAACACAATCCTGGCATATTAATTTATTACTACATTTTGCTAACCTTAACTAAACCGGAAGATGAAAATAATTTTTTAAGGTTTGAAAAAACACTGATAAAGAATTTTAATCTGTTTACAGATAAAGAAGCAAACGACATGTTTGTATTTGCACAAAACTATTGCATAAAGCAATCGAATAAAGGAGATTTAAACTATTTGGATAAGCTTTTTAAATTTTATTCAATTTCAGTAGAAAATAAGTTGGTAATGAATAATGGAATTTTTTCTCCTCAATCATTTAAAAATATTGTAGCGGTTGCGCTGAGATTAAAAAAAATTAAATGGGTGGAAGATTTTATAAAAACCTATTATAAAATGATTGTAGAAGAACATCGGCAAAATGCCTATGATTATAATATTGCAAACCTTTATTACTACAAAAAAGATTACAAGAAATGTTTACACCATCTGCAAGAAGTAAATTTTAAAAATATGTTTTACGGCTTTGATGCAAAAATTTTATTGATTAAAACCTATTTCGAAAAAGGAGATTATGAATCACTCGATAGCTTTTTATACAGCTTTTATATGTTTATTAAACGCAATAAACTTATTTCTGCTATTCACAAAACAAACTATTTAAATTTCATGTTTTATTTAAAAAAATTGATGAAGATTAAAAAATACGTCTTGCCAAAACAAATTGAAAAAATTGAAATGGCAATTGTTAATGCAAAAGATGTAACCAATAAAACTTGGTTGTTAGAAATGATAGGGAATAAAAAGAAATCCGCACTTAAATTTTAAGAGCCTATTTCGATTTTCTATTTTAGAAATAAAGGCTGCACCCTCACTTCGACTTTGCTCAGTGTGACAAGCACGTATTGTCACACTGAGCGAACAATGTCGTTTTTTAAGCCTGAAAGGCTTTAATATCAATAGCCTTCGATAAAATCGGAGGTAAGAGTTTGATTGTTGATTATTGAACCCCTGCGGGGTTCAACTAATTTATTTGCATTTTCCCCTGATTTTATCAGAGGTTATTCAAATTTAATCCCTTCGGGATTAGCTGATCAACAAAGCATTACTCCTTAAGTAAACGACATTGACTGAGCGAAGTTGAAGACTTGCAAAAAGGTCTTTTATTTTTGAAGAATAAGTTTCCCTATAATGGTTTCTTGCTCAGTTTTTATAATGATAGCATACATGCCATTGCATTCTTTAGAAAGATTAAGTTCAAACGCTGAAAAGTAGTTCGCATTCATACAAGAATAAATTTTTTCTCCCAACATATTATACACTTCAATTTGTTCAACCTTAAACTTTGAACATTCAACATTAAACTTCCCATTTGATGGGTTGGGATAAACAATAAAATTTTCATTATTGTTTAATGGACTAATTCCTGTTACTACATCCTCAAGTTTTGTTAAATACATTTCTCCGTACTTGCCAGTATTATTTGAATTGGTAAGAGTAGTAAGACCAAAATCAATAGTCGGGCTAAAATAGTTTCCTGTTAAAAAAAGATCTCCACTTTTGTCTGTGGCTACAGAAACTCCGTAATCATCATAAATTCCTCCTGTGCTTTTTGCCCAAAGTATATTGCCACTTTCATCGTATTTTGTAAGAAATACATTACTTCTCGAATTGGTGTTGTTTAATGTTGTGCTGCCAAAAATAATAGTAGAACTCCAAAAATCTCCCGTTACAAAAATGTTTCCGCTTGCATCAGTTGTAAGAGACCATCCCATATCGGTATTGCTTCCCCCAGTACTTTTTGCCCACACAACATCTCCTGCCGAATTGTATTTTGTAAGAAATAGATCTCCTAACCACCAATTGGCATTGTTATTTAAAACAATAGTATCGAACGTAATAGTAGGGCTGTTAAAACGACCAGTAATAAATACATTTCCGTTTACATCTGTTGCAACAGAATAAGCGTCATCATAATCAACACCACCACCGGCACCATTTGCCCAAAGCGCATTTCCATCCGTATCATATTTTACAAGAAATACATAATCATAACCCGGCTGTGCATTTATTATATAATAAGGGTCAAATTTCATGGTATCACTATTGAAATATCCACATACAAAAGCATTGCCTAAAGTATCTGTAGCTACCGAATAAGCAACATCTTCGTAAATTCCGGCAGCACTATTTGCCCATTGTACTTTACCATCATCATTGTATTTAACAAGAAAAATGTCATTGGTAGAGCCTGTATTATCAATATTTGTTACACTCTTTATATCAAAATTGGTGGTTACACTATAAAAAGATCCTGTCACAAAAGCATTTCCATCTTTATCGGTAGCAATGGAACGTGCTTCAGAAACTCCTTCTGCGTTATTTGCCCAAATTGCATTACCATCTTCATTATATTTTGCTATAAACATATCAAGGGAACCTGAATTAGAATTTGTTAAAGTAATGGTATCAAAACTAATGGTAGATGTAATAAAAGTACCTGTTACAAAAATATTGCTGTTTCTATCAGTAGCAACAGATAGTCCCCCTCCAACATCTATACCTCCTGCATTTTTTGCCCAGAGAGGATTGCCACTTGCCGAATATTTTACAAGAAATAAATCAAAATTTCCTGACTGCGTATTATGTAAGACGAGAGACCCAAATACAATGCTATCACTTGAAAAAGCTCCTGTAACAATAATATTGCCATTAGCATCTGTAGCTACCGATAAGCCAGCTTCTTTATCATTGCCTCCTGCAGTTTTTGCCCAAATAAAATCGGGAGCTTGGGCGTAAATAGTATTGGTACTAATAATAACAAAGAAGAATAACGTGAATTGAATTTTGTAGTTTCTTTTCATAGGATAGAAATTTGAATCTTAAAGATATTAGATTTTAAGCCTATTACCACATTCAATACTTTTTTTGTGTTATTTAAAATTGCTTTAGATTCTCATAATTGGCTACTTGCTGATGATTTGGTATTTTTACAAATTCAAACTTTGATAACCTTATGAATAGTATTGCCATTATTCCAGCCCGTTACCAATCATCTCGTTTTCCTGGAAAGCCTTTAGTTGATATTCATGGAAAAAGCATGATTCAGCGAACCTATGAACAAGCCTTAAAAGCATCTTTACTTTCAAAAGTTTTTGTAGCTACTGACGATAAACGAATTTATGATCATGTGAAAAATTTTGGAGGCAATGTTGTTATAACTTCTGATCAACATCCCAGTGGAAGTGATAGGTGCAATGAAGCCTTGCAAATTATTCAAAAAGAAATTACAGCTGTAAAATACGATGTGGTAATTAATGTACAAGGAGATGAACCCTACATAAAGCCTGAACAAATTGATGTATTGGCAGCGTGTTTTAAAAATACAGAAACTCAGATTGCTACATTAGTAAAGAGAATAAACTCCACTCAAGATCTTTTTAGTGCAAGCATTGCAAAGGTTTTATTAAATAAAAATAAAGAGGCTATTTGCTTTAGCCGACAAGCCATACCACATATTAGGCAAATTGCTGAAAATGACTGGCTCAATCACTTTGCTTTTTATAAGCACATTGGCATTTATGGTTATAGAACAGCCGTATTAAAAAAAATAACACAACTACCTACTTCTGCAATAGAAAATGCTGAAGCATTGGAGCAAATGCGTTGGATAGAAAATGGCTATAAAATAAAAGTGGTAGAAACCGAATTCGATAGCAAAGCGGTGGATACGCCTGATGATTTGAAAAAGTTATTAACTATTAAAGAATAATTCTGATTTTTCTCTACTTTAGTATAGTAATTTGGATGTGAATCTACCCTCTAATAGCCTATGAATATAGAAAAACATATTTGCGATTTACTTTTTCGGTATGAGTGTGTAATTATTCCAGGATTTGGAGGTTTAATTACCAGTCACTGCTCTGCGATGATGCAAAATGATGAACATCTGTTTTATCCGCCATCAAAATTTATTGCATTTAATAAAAATCTCAATAAACAAGATGGTTTATTAGCAAATTATATTTCTGAAAAGGAGAAAATATCTTATTTAGAATCTGTTTCTCAAATTGATCAATTTGCAAAATCTATTACGAGTCAATTGCAAAAGGGCAAAAAGGTTGTGTTAGCAAATATTGGTATTTTTCATACGGATAAAGAGAAAAATATTTTATTTACACCTGATGATCAAATGAATTACTTAACAGCTTCTTTTGGCTTATCTAATTTTTATGCTTCGCCCATAAATAGAGAAGAAGAAATTCAAAAAGAAAATAAACGTTCAAATGGGATTGTTAGAAGATTATTTCCTACAAGAGTAAAAAGCTATCATTTGGCCTTTGCTGCATCTATTGCGCTTTTTGCTAGTGTATGGCTGCCTTTTAATAATAATAAAATAGAATCGCGCCATATTGATTATTCTAACCTTAATACATTTGGTCAAATTCAAAAGCCTATTATTAAAGCAGAGGCTTTGTTTACAGAGTATAATCCCTTTGCAAAACAAGAAAATATTGATTCTGCCTCAAAATTATCTGTGCATGTGGTCGAATTAGCAGAAGCATCCCTGCATTCAGAAGAAACTGTAATAATGACTAATGTAACAGATACAAAAATTGCGGATGCTGTTGCAGAAGTACCGCAAGAAATTAATAAAGAAAAAATAGCCTCCACCCTAAGGGCTAATAATCCCGTTGTAACTTTATCAGCAAACCAACATTACTATATTATAGCAGGGGTTTTTGCTCAAAAAGAAAATGCAGAAAAGATGGTGCGTATTCTTAATACAGAAGGTTTTGCTAATGCGTTAATTGTAGATAAAAATAAAAAAGGACATTATCGTGTTGCATTTGATTCTTTTGAGGAACAAAGTTCGGCTGAAAATTCTCTTGCTGAAATTAAATTGAGCCAGAAGAAATCTGCTTGGTTGTTAAGTAAATAAAATTCTAATTTTTATTTGAGGCTAGAAGTGCTATAGCTTTTTTTGTAACCAATTTCCATAATGAATAATATCATCATCTCCTTGTTTACGACTTGCGGTTAGCGTAATAAACTTATCTATTCTTGTTCTAAGTTTTTTATCACTTCTAAAAGAGGTAGTATAGATCATTGCTTTAATAATTTCAAGAAGTTCCGATTCTAGGTCAGAATCTTTTAATGGTTTCTGAAAATCTTTTTCAATTTGCTGTATGCGATGTTCTAAAAAATCAAAATCATTGAGCTCGTATCTCAAGATTAGTTCAAACATGCTAATTTTAAATTGTAATTGTTCATTGGCTGTTTTATAGGCATCATGCTTGTATAATTGCACAAGATTCTTAATGGCTTTTTTGTAATCATCTTTTCTCCACCAGCCAATTGCAAGGTTCAAGAAAATAAACATATCATAAAATGAAGATGTATTTCTTATTTTCTTATTTATTTTTAATTCTTCAAGTATGTCTAATGCTTTATTAGAATCAATTTTTAAATAATAGTAGTATAAATTATTAAAATAAAATACTTGAAATTTATCTCGATAAAGACCATCAAATTCATCCATTGCCTTTTTTAAAATATCTAAGTATTCAAATACTTCTTTGATTTTATCATTTTTGTTAAACGAATTTACCAAATAAGTAAGCATTTGTAGTTTGGTTTGATGATTGCTCTTGCTGAATAAATGATCACGTTGAAACGCTAAATAAGTTTCTAGTAAATAAACTTCAAGATTAATATAATCACGCTTTTGAATAAGTATTTGGCTTACTGAATTGTAAATTTTAAAACGTAATTTTGCACTTTCTTTTATCTGAATATCGGAAGAAAATTCATCTATTGTTTTTCTTAAAATATCAAGTACATAGTCATCTCCTTTTGAAATATTCTGGCTCAATTTTAATCGATAAGTAACAACCGCCAATACATCATCAATTTGACGCAAGGAACGTAAGCGTTCCATGTTTTCTTTTCTCTTGTTAATGTATTCTTCGGGATCTTTCCATACAGCTTCTTGTGAAAGTCTAATGTATTCACCATAAATAATATCTAATAGTTCATAGTTTTCAATCTTTAACGCCTTTAGTTCGGCTTTGTTTAAAAAATTGAAGGCTACTTTGTATTGCATTTTATCTGCAAATAATTTTACTACAGAAAGCAATTGATGAATGAGTAGGATTTCGTCATCGGAAAAATGTTGGAGCACAATGCTTGATGTGATATCATTGATTAAGCGATTTTTTAAACGATAAAAGGAATTTTTGTCTTTAGTATTACCATATAATTTTTCTACAATTTTTTTCTCATCATATTTTTCGCCCGCTTGTTTAATATAATCAAATAGGGCAATGTCTTTTCTTTCTTCCTGCTTTTGAACCCAAGCTGCAAAAAGTTTATAAAATCGAATTTCATCTTTACTAAGCGAATCTACCATTGCATTCAATACATCCATATGTTTTACTTTGAGCGAGTAAGGAATTTACATAATAAACTTTGAAATGCACAATTTATTGTTGATCTTTTCCGTAATTATCTAAAATCTATTTCGATGAAATTATTTTCAAAAATATTGATCACTTTTTGTTTGCTGTTTGTTTCTATTGGGCTTCATGCGCAACAAACCCTATCCGCAGTTGGGCTTGTTAATTTCCCTAGTATTGTTACTATGAATGATACCATGGGTTTTGATATAGTTATTAGAAATGATGATCCCAATAGTGGCTTTACTGGTAATATAGATATTCGATTCATTACAGATTACATGATGGATTCATTATTCGTAGGTGACACTAGTATGTATTCTTTTGCAGATACTATTCAGCCAAGTTCTGTTGATACTATACATATTGGTGGTTTTACAGTAAGTCCTGCTCAGTTTAGAACTGGAGATAATGCTATTCTTATTTGGCCTAAGTCTAATTTTGCCGGAGTAGGAGATACAATTTCACATACTATAAAAGTGCTCAGTACTTCTGCAATTATTGAACATACAATGCAAATAGACAATATTATACTTTATCCGAATCCGGTAACAAATGTTATTAATTTCCTATTACAAAATAAATATAACAATATTATTGAAAAAGTAAGAATTTATGATGTGTTGGGTAATCTTGAATATGAAAGCTTATATAAGAAAAATACGCCTATAGATATTCACAATTTATCACAAGGCATTTATATGCTCGAAATAAGATTGAGTAATGGTGAAAATGTAATTAAGAAAATTATTAAGCAATAAATTTTATATGTCGCTTTCTCTTATTGTTGCTATTGCTAATAATCGTGTTATCGGAAATAACAATCAACTTCCTTGGCATTTGCCGGCCGATTTAAAATATTTTAAATCGATTACCATTGGCCATCCTATTATAATGGGTAGAAAAACTTTTGAATCCATTGGGGGCGGAAAACCCTTGCCGGGAAGAACTTCAATAATTATCACCCATCAATTAGGATATAAGGCTGAAGGTTGTACGGTAGTGCATTCTTTACAAGAAGCTATTAATTGCTCAAAACACGATGCAGAAGCTTTTATAATAGGCGGTGCCGAAATTTTTAAACAAGGCCTTGAATTGGCTGATAAGCTATATCTTACAAAGATTCACCATGACTTTAATGGAGATACTTTCTTCCCATCCATTAATCTGAATCAATGGAAATTGATTTCTTGTAAAGAATACGATACAGATGAAAAAAACAAATATCCTTATAGCTTCTTAGTATACGAACGAAATTAAAAGTAAATACGCTCTTCGTATTTTAAAATCCCAGTAGACTTTCTTTAACGATGCTTTGTACGATACCTAAAAATAGGTATCTTTGTATGTAATTCCCTTATTTAGAATTAATCTAAATTAAAATTGTATGATAACAGTATCTGAAAATGCTAAAAGTCAACTTATTACACTAATGAATCAGGAAAACTTGGGTGAAAAAGGGTTTGTTAGGGTTTCTGTTCAAGGAGGAGGTTGTTCAGGCTTAAAATATGATCTAAAATTTGATTCGGAAATGAAACCCGAAGATCAAGTTTTTGTTGATAAAGGTGTAAAAATTGTGGTAGACAAAAAAAGCTTCTTGTATGTAGTAGGTACTGAACTTAATTATTCAGGTGGATTAAATGGAACAGGATTTTCATTTTCCAATCCTAATGCTACCAGAACTTGTGGTTGTGGGGAGAGTTTTGCAGTATAAAATTAGTTCAAGGTTAAAAAGTTCAAGGTTCAAGGTTAGCAATTTATCTAAGTTGAGCTCATAACATTGAACTTTCAAACATTGAACATTGAACTTATAACGAATGACTGAAACTAAAGATATAATAGAAGAAGTTACAAATTCAGAATACAAATATGGCTTTGTAACCAATATTGAATCTGATAATGCCCCGAAAGGACTCAGTGAAGACATTGTTCGTTTTATTTCTGCAAAAAAAAATGAGCCGGAATGGATGCTTGAATATAGGTTAAAAGCATTTCGCCATTGGCTTAAAATGACGGAACCCAAATGGGCACATGTAAATTATCCAACGCCCCAGTTTCAAGATATTATTTATTATGCTGCGCCAAAGCAAAAAAAGGAATTACAAAGTTTAGATGAAGTAGATCCGGAGCTCTTGAAAACATTTGAGAAATTGGGTATTTCTTTAGAAGAACAAAAACGACTGAGTGGTGTGGCTGTAGATATTGTTATGGATAGTGTTTCTGTTAAAACTACTTTCAAAGAAAAATTAGCAGAACTGGGAATTATTTTTTGCTCCTTTAGCGAAGCAGTAAAAGAGCATCCTGAATTGGTAAAACAATACATGGGTTCTGTAGTGCCTTACACAGATAATTTTTATGCCGCATTAAATGCGGCAGTATTTTCTGATGGTTCGTTCTGCTACATTCCTAAAGGAGTACGCTGTCCAATGGAACTCTCCACTTATTTTAGAATTAACGAAGCCAATACCGGACAATTTGAGCGTACACTTTTAATTGCTGATGAAGGCAGTTATGTAAGTTATTTAGAGGGTTGTACAGCGCCCATGCGTGATGAAAATCAATTGCATGCTGCCGTTGTAGAATTGGTGGCTCATAAAAATGCTGAAATAAAATATTCAACGGTACAAAATTGGTATCCCGGTGATAAAAATGGAAAAGGTGGCATTTATAATTTTGTTACCAAGCGTGGCATTTGTTTAGCTGAATATTCAAAAATTTCTTGGACACAAGTCGAAACTGGTTCTGCCATTACTTGGAAATATCCTTCGGTAATTTTAAAAGGTCATCATTCAGTAGGAGAATTTTATTCTGTTGCTGTAACCAATAATTTTCAGCAAGCTGATACAGGAACAAAAATGATTCATCTTGGAAAAAATACAAGAAGCACCATTATTTCAAAAGGAATTTCAGCAGGCAAAAGCAATAACAGTTATCGGGGTTTGGTAAAAATTAATAAGAAAGCTGAAAATTCCCGTAATTTTTCTCAATGCGATTCATTGTTGTTGGGCGACAAATGTGGGGCACATACTTTTCCTTATATAGAGGTAGAAAATAAATCGGCCATTGTAGAACATGAAGCTACAACTTCAAAAGTAAGTGAAGATCAAATTTTTTATTGCAATCAAAGAGGAATAGGAACAGAAGAAGCCGTTGCATTAATTGTAAATGGATATTGTAAAGAAGTATTAAAACAATTGCCGATGGAGTTTGCGGTGGAAGCGCAAAAGCTTTTAGCGGTAAGCTTAGAAGGAAGTGTTGGGTAAAAGCCTGAAAGGCTTTAATATTAATAAACCCGAATGTAATTCGGGAACAAGAATAAATAAATAGAGCACAACCCTGAAAGGGTTGAACGAAAACTAGGATGAAAAACAAATGCTATGATTACATTCAACCACTTCGTGGTTGTAAAAATGCAGGGTTCTTCAATAACCCCGTATTTCATACAAGGCTATTGTTATTAAATCCTTTCAGGATTTTTTGCAGATCACAATCTGTAATATTATTTCCATTATTTATTGCAGGCATTATTTTTATAACATCTTGCAATTCTAACCTTACAAAGCAAACGAACAATAAAAATGAAACAGAATTAATCTCTAACCGTAATTGGGATACTATTATAAAATATACTAAATGTGTTCAAAATATATCTGCTGCCGACTTAAATAAGTTGATTGATATCTCGAAAATTTCTTTTGATTCACTTCATGAAATGAATAAGAAACAATTTGAAGTTTTTTTTCAAAGAAACAAGCTTGATTTTGAACATGCTTATTTCTATGAATATTTTAAAATAAAAGACAATCTTCTTTTCGTATCATTTTTAAATACAAAAAATTCTACGCATCAAATAAAAGAAACATTTTTACATAGATTGAATCAGAAAAGCGGGTCTATTTTTAAACCAATTCTAATGACATGTTCTGATCCATCTTTGGAAGCGAGTGAATTTTTGACTGATTCAACTATTTTCAAATGGAGTTTTAAAAAAGCGTGGTATGATTCAATTAAAGATTCAATACAAATTACAGGATGGCATTCAATTAACTTAGTTTGTATGGACACTTTAGAAAGTAAATATATTGTTCAGGATTCGAAATTTGAAATTGTAAGAATTAATACCCAACAAGTGGATTCATTATTTTAAAATATGCTGAAAATAAAAAACATACACGCCTCAATCGATGGCAAAGAAATCTTAAAAGGCCTCAACCTAGAAGTAAAACCAGGCGAGGTACATACTATTATGGGTCCTAATGGTTCTGGCAAAAGTACGCTTGCATCAGTATTGGCGGGCAGAGAAGAATATGAAATTACGAAAGGAGAAATCTTTTTTAAAGGGCAAAACTTGTTGGAAATGGATCCTGAAGTACGCGCAAGAGAAGGTGTTTTTCTTGCCTTTCAATATCCGGTTGAAATTCCGGGAGTGAGTTCCATTAATTTTTTAAAAACAGCAGTAAATGAAGTCCGCAAGCATAAAAATTTGCCGGCTTTAGGAGGCGCTGATTTTTTAAAATTGATGAAAGAAAAACAAAAAATGGTTGAGATGGATACTACTCTTACCAATCGTTCGGTTAATGAAGGTTTTTCAGGCGGAGAAAAAAAACGTTTTGAAATTTTTCAAATGGCCATGCTTGAACCAACTTTAGGAATATTGGATGAAACGGATTCGGGTCTTGATATTGATGCGCTTAAAGTAGTTGCCAATGGCGTAAACTTATTGCGTTCAAAAGAAAGGGCTTTTGTTGTAATAACGCATTACCAACGTTTGCTAGATTATATTATTCCGGATGTGGTTCATGTTTTATACAACGGACAAATTATAAAAACCGGTGGAAAAGAATTAGCTCTGGAACTTGAAGCAAGAGGGTATGATTGGGTTAAAGAAGAGTTCAATGAAAAAGTAATTGGCTAATTAGCTGATATGATAATTAGCTAATTAAAATGATAAAAAAATGACAACTACGCTTCCTACAACAACTACTACAGAACGTTTTTTACGTGAGTTTGAGGTATTAAAATTTCAATTGCAGGAGCAAAATCCTGATTGGGTTTTTAAAATAAGAAATGAAGCCATTCAAAATTTTAAACAATTAGGAATACCCACTCGCAAAAATGAATTGTGGAAATACACTTCGCTTGAAAAAATAGTTGCTCAAGAATATTCACATAATGGAGTTTGTAACAGAACAATCCAAACTCACCCTCTCCCTTGGGAGAGGGATGGGGTGAGGGCAATTCAATATTTAGAAAGTATCCATATTGTAACGTATAATGGAAATTATGTTGCTTCACTTTCATCAACAGATCAATTACCTAAAAGTGCTATTGTATGTGGTTTTTCTAAGGCTTGTGAAAATCATGCGGAGCTCCTACAAAAATATTTTTCTAAAATAGCTTCCTTTGAAAAAGATGCTGTGCTTGCTTTAAATACTGCTTTTGTGCAAAATGGTTTATTTATATACATACCAAAAAATGTAAGTATAGAAAAACCAATTCACATACAAAATATAGTGGACAATAAGGAAGGTGTTTACTATTTCCAAAGGAATATTGTTGTTTTAGATGCAAGGGCGCAGGCCAATATTATTGAAACATATCACTCTTCTTCTCCTGGAATTTGGTCTGAAGTAAATGAAATATCAGTTGCTCAAGAAGCGCAACTTACTTATCATAAATTGCAAAATGATTTGCCATTATTAAAACAAATAACTCATACTACTATTTCTCAAGCTCAAAAAAGTTTTGTTCATACAGGAACATATACTATGAATGCTCAATGGGTAAGAAATAATTTACATTTTTTATTAGAGGGAGAACATACAGAAACCCATTTAAATGGATTGTATTTAACAAAAGGAAATGAATTTGTAGATAACCATAGTTTGGTTGATCATAAGATGCCGAATTGTTACAGTAATGAATTGTACAAAGGCATTATGAATGATCAGTCAACAGCAGTATTCAATGGAAAAGTTTTTGTGCATAAAGATGCTCAAAAAACCAATGCATATCAGTCGAACAAAAACATTGTATTAACAGACGAAGCAAAAATTTATACCAAGCCTGAATTGGAAATTTATGCCGATGATGTAAAATGCAGTCATGGTGCTACAACAGGGCAATTAGATCAGGAAGCATTGTTTTATTTAAGAGCAAGAGGTATTAGTGAAGAAAATGCAAGAGCCCTTTTGTTAAAAGCATTTATGGGTGATGTGTTGAATACAATAAAACTAGATGCTTTGAAAAAACACTTAGAAGAATTAATAAATAAATTATGAACTACGCTTCGACTCCGCTCAGCGTGACAATTAATATAGATGAAATCCGTTCTCACTTTCCTTCTTTACATCAGAAGGTAAATGGCTATCCATTGGTTTATTTTGATAATGGTGCCACATCACAAAAGCCTGATGTTGTAATTGAAGCTGTCACTCAATTTTATTCCCAGCAAAATAGCAATGTACATCGTGGTGTGCATACATTAAGCCAAAAAGCAACAGATTTATTTGAAGAAGCAAGAATTACGGTACAAAAATTTATTAATGCTAAAAGTTCTAACGAAATAATTTTCACCAAAGGCACAACCGACTCAATTAATCTTATCAGTTCATGTATAGCACACGCCCCTCTCCTTTGGAGAGGGGAAGGGGGAGAGGTGCTTATTTCCACTATGGAACACCACTCTAACATTGTTCCCTGGCAAATGTTATGTGAAGAAACAGGTGCTTTGTTAAAAGTAATTCCTATTAATGATCAAGGCGAAATAATTTGGGAAGAATATTTAAAATTGCTTTCTAATAAAACAAAAATTGTTGCCATCACACATGTGTCAAATACGTTGGGAACTATTAATCCCATAAAGAAAATGATTGATGAGGCTCATAAAAAAAATATTCCCGTTTTAATTGATGGAGCTCAAGCGGTACCTCACATGAAAGTTAATGTACAAGATTTAGATGCCGATTTTTATTGTTTTTCTGCTCATAAAATGGTTGGACCAACAGGTATAGGTATTTTATACGGCAAAGAAAAATGGTTAAATGCCATGCCGCCCTATCAAGGTGGTGGGTCAATGATAAAATCTGTTTCATTTGAAAAAACAACTTATAATGATTTACCCTATAAGTTTGAAGCGGGTACTCCCCATATAGAAGGCGTATTGGGTTTAGCCAAAGCAATTGAGTTTATAAATGGTATTGGTATTGAAAATATTCAGGAGTATGAACACGAATTATTGGCTTATGCAACAAAACACTTACTAGAAATAGAAGGTTTAAAAATTATTGGCACGGCAAAAGAAAAAGCCAGTGTAATTTCTTTTGTTATTGAAGGCATTCATGCATTTGATATTGGTACTTTGCTCGATCAAATGGGAATAGCAGTACGTACAGGGCATCATTGTACTCAACCTTTGCATGAAAGATTTAATATTAGCAGTACTGTTAGAGCTTCTTTTGCATTTTATAATACTTTCTCTGAAATAGATAGATTGGTTGATGGGTTAAAACGAATAAAAAAAATGATTTAATGAAAGTGAAAGTATGAAGAATAAGAAGAAAGAGTTAGAATTAGAAAGTCAATTAGAGCAGGGTAAAACCTTATATACCAGTATTGATATTCAAGAAAAAATTAAAGGTGTTTTAACTACGGTATTGTGTATTGGATTGTATTTAAAAAAAGCGAGAGATGGAGAATATAAAATAACCATTGATAAATCTGATTCTGAATTGCCGCATTCAAAACACGACTCTGAAAAAGTTAAAAAATTTAGAACGTTTAATGATGCTGTTCTTTATATCGATACCCATTATTCTAAAAAATTAATTGATATGCGATTGATTTAAAATAACAATGAGCATAGCAGAAAAGGAAATAGAAATTGTTGAAGAATTCAGTTTGTTTGATAACTGGATGGATAAGTATGAGCATATTATTGAGATTGGAAAAGAGCTAAAAAGCATAGACGAAAAATATAGAAATCCTGAGCATGAGGTAAAAGGTTGCCAATCGAAAGTATGGCTGCACTCTTATTTAAAAGATGGAAAAGTAATATATGAAGCCGATAGTGATGCTATTATTACCAAAGGGCTAATTGGTTTATTAGTAAGGGTACTCTCAGATGAAAAGCCTGAAGATATTATAAAAAATGAATTAGAATTTATTGAAAAGATTGGATTAAAACAACATCTATCTCCTAACCGATCAAACGGATTAGTAGCAATGATTAAACAAATGAAATATTACGCAGTGGCTCTTAATATAAAACAATAACCTTTGAACTTTGAAACTTTCAAACCTTGAAACTAAATTAATGGGCACCATAATAAATAACCACTCTACTCCTGAATTAGAAGAAAAGATAATTAATCTTTTACATTCAGTTTACGATCCTGAAATTCCGGTTGATATTTATGAACTGGGATTGATCTATGAAATTAATATCTCTACTACTAATGATATTAAAATTATCATGACACTTACTTCTCCAGCTTGCCCTGTTGCAGAAACCTTACCCATAGAAGTAAGAGATAAACTTTTACTTGTAGAAGGAGTAAACGCTGCCGATGTCGAAATTGTTTTTGAACCTACTTGGACTCAGGATATGATGAGTGAAGTAGCAAAAGTGGAATTGGGTTTTATGTAAATTTTTTGCTTCTAAAAACAAATATGCCAATTTAGTTTCTCCGAATAAATTCTTCACTGTTATTTGTTTTTAATTGATTTTCTTGCATTTACATTAAACCGCCTCCTTCTCATTAATTTTTTCATTGCTTTTATTGCTAAAATTGAGTTTGTCCTAGATGCAGGAACAAGATAGTTTTGTAGTGGAATCTATTTGCTATTAGCAACAATAAAAATGTAGACGTGAAAAAATATATCGTTAAATTCTATTATGAAACCAACTAAACCAACCAAGTCTAAAGCTATTAAACCTGAGTCAAGCTCTAAACCTAGAAATAAACAAAAATCAAATATTTCTGTTGAAAAAATAAATTTTTTTGAAAAAAGTATTTGGCCAATTTTTAGAGATGAAAATTTTTAAGGAAAAAAATTACACCTTCAAGATGTTAAAACTATTGATGATTCTAGTGTTGAACAATAACTTTCTCTATATAATTTCCAATCTTCACAAAATAAATTCCTTTTATTGGTAAGAAGCCGCATCAGCTCTAAAATTGGGAAATTTACTTCGTGCTTATTTAAATTATCAAAGCATCTTTCTAATGTTTGTAAATCTGAAATGAAACTACCTTGTACCAAGCTATTGCCCAACAATGACAATACAACATCTGAATAGGAATATTTTGCTATTAGACTTCTACAGCCAATTTGCGCATCAAGAAATTTATCAAGCCCTGCGCAACTTACAGCTTCATAAATGAAATTTAATCCTCCATAAGGTGTGGTATTTTTGTCGCTTTGTGTAACTTTATCCATATAGTTTGGTTTTGCGACTACTATATTCACCTTTGGGGGTCCAAAAAAAGAAATCCCCAAAACTTTATTTTATTAGGCTTGGGGAACTTTTTTATTTTTGTTTGCGACTTTTGGGGATATAATTCAAGAATACTTCAAACCTTTATTATTACTTTGGTGTTTACATGCTTTTAATTAAATTTGCCCACTAATAATAAAAATCACCATGAAGATACTTGTATGCATTAGCAGTGTGCCCGACACAACATCAAAAATTAGTTTTAAAGATAGTTCAACATTTAATGCCGATGGAATTCAGTTTATCATTAATCCGAATGATGAATTTGGTTTAACAAAAGCCCTTCACATAAAAGAAGCTGGAGCTGCTACCATTACCGTTATTAATGTTGGTTTAGCAGATACAGAGCCTGTTATTCGTAAAGCATTGGCTATTGGAGCTGATGATGCAATAAGAATAAATGCACAACCAACAGATGCATTTTTTGTGGCTACTGAAATTGCTGCAATTGCAAAACAAAACAATTACGATATCATTTTTGCCGGAAAAGAATCAATCGATTACAATGGAGGTATGGTTGCGGGAATGTTAGGGGAATTGCTTAGTGTTCCTTCTTATACCCCATGTGTAGGAATGGAATTGCAAGCAACTTCTGTAACTGTTGAGTGTTTAGTAGACGGTGGTAAAGAAGTACAAACTTCTAAATTACCTGTGGTAGTAGGAGGTCAAAAAGGATTGGTTGAAGAAAAAGATCTTCGTATTCCTAATATGCGTGGTATTATGTCGGCACGTACAAAACCTTTACAGGTAGTACAACCCAGTGCATCTGCACATCATGAATTATACAAAGGATTTGAATTGCCACCTGCTAAAGCAGGATGCAAAATGGTTTCTAAAGACGATGTTAAGGAATTGGTAAATCTTCTTCATAAAGAAGCAAAAGTTATTTAGTTATTAGTTGTTCGTTATTAGTTTCTAGGAAATACATGGCAAATTATAAGCAATATACTGATTTAGATGTGTGGCTTAAATCAAGGGAGCTAACTAAAATGGTTTATATAGCAACTAAAAATTTTCCGAAAGAAGAATTATACGGACTAGTTTCTCAAATTAGGAGATCAGCCATTTCTATTCCCTCAAATATAGCAGAAGGTTGTGGCAGACAATATCCAAAAGAATCAATTCATTTTTTTCATATTTCAAGAGGATCTTTATATGAATTAGAAACTCAGTTGTATCTTTCGCACGATTTAGACTTTATTACTGAAAATTGTTTAAATGATTTTTTGATAAAAATAGAAGATTGTAAAAAACTCTTAAATGGATTTATACGTTATTATCAGGATTTAATTAATATGGAAAAAGTAAAAACTAATAACTAATAACGAGTAACTAACAACTAACAACTAATAACTAATAACTAATAACTAATAACTAATAACTAATAACGAGTAACTAATAACTAATAAAATAATAATATGGCAATACTAGTAGTATCAGAAAACTGGGGCGGGAATTTTAAAAAATCAACATATGAAGCTGTTTCTTATGCAAATGAAATAGCAAAGCAAATGGGCACAAGTACAACTGCTCTTTCTATTGGTAATGTTTCAAATGAAACCTTACAGAGTTTAGGAAAATACGGAGCTACAAAAGTACTCCATGCACAACATGATAAATTGAATAACTTTAATGTCCAAGTATATGCATCTGTTATTGCTGAAGCAGCAAAAAAAGAAGGATCGCAATTAATTATTCTTTCTAATACTTTTGCAGGAAAATCTCTTTCACCAAGAGTGGCTATGAAATTACAAGCAGGATTGGTTACTGATGCTATTGCATTGCCTTCATCGGTAAGTCCGTTTGTGGTAAGAAGAAAAATATTTTCAGGAAAAGCTTTTTCAAATGTTGAATTAACTACTGCTGTTAAGATATTGGCATTAGCCCCAAACTCTTTTCATTTGGTAGAAGCCAATGCGAGTGCAACAATAGAAAATTTTACTCCAAGCTTTAATGATGCAGATTTTGTTTCTCAACATAAAGAATTTAAAAAAGCGGGTGGTGCTATTTCTATTACGGAAGCAGAAGTAGTTATTTCAGGTGGACGTGGATTAAAAGGTCCGGAAAATTGGGGAATGGTTGAAGATTTAGCAAAAATACTGAGTGCAGGAACGGCTTGTTCAAAACCAGTTGCTGATATGGGATGGAGACCTCATCATGAACACGTAGGCCAAACAGGGATTGCAATTGCTCCCAATTTATATATTGCTATTGGTATTTCTGGGGCTATACAGCATTTAGCTGGTGTTAACTCATCAAAAGTAATGGTAGCAATAAATAACGATCCGGAAGCTCCCTTTTTTAAAGCTGCCGATTATGGAATAGTAGGAGATGCATTTGAAATAGTTCCAAAATTAATTGAGGCATTTAAAGAATATAAATCTTCATTAAATTAGTATATTACACAAAAAATAAAACTATTTGGAGGGCTCAAAATGTCTCTTAAAAAAGTAAGATTAGAAGTAATAGGTTTATCATACAGCCAAACGCAATCAGGAGCCTATGCATTAGTATTAGGTGAAGAAAAAGGTAAAAGACGTTTGCCCATAATAATTGGCGGTTTTGAAGCTCAGGCAATAGCCATTGAGCTCGAAAAAATGACACCACAACGTCCGCTTACACATGATCTTTTTAAAAGTTTTGCTACTTCATTTGGCATACAAGTTAAAGAGGTTGTTATTTATAAATTGGTTGAAGGCATATTTTTTGCAAAAATAATTTGTCATAATAATGATAAAGAAGTTGATATTGATGCTCGAACATCTGATGCTATTGCTCTTGCAGTAAGGTTTAATTGCAATATTTACACCTATGATACGATTCTTTCTTCTGCAGGAATTACTATTGAAGAGGAGGAAATGGAAGAAAAAATTGGAGCTGAAAAAGTAGAGAAAACTGACAAATCAAAAAAAGTAAAAGTTGAAAAGGAAGAAGGTACTGCGGGAGAATTTTCGCATTTTAATTTACAAGAGCTTCATCAATTACTAAATGAAGCAATAGATCAAGAAGCTTATGAACGTGCTTCAAATCTTAGAGATGAAATAAAAAAACGATCTATTAAATAAGCATCATTTCTAATAACAAAAAAGCTTGGCAAGTGTATAACTTGCCAGACTTTTTTTACCTGAATAATTTCCCCTTTATTTATTCAGTTATAACTATTCTGCTGTTTTCAATTTGATCATAATGTTGTATGTTTAAAATATAAACTCCCTTGGCAATGCCATTCATGGCTATTGTAATTTCTCCATTTTCACTGATAGAATAAGTGCTTATTTCTTTTGTTATTCTACCATACATATCGAACATAATTATAGAAATCTTATCAGCATCCACATCTCCTGAAATATTTTCAGAAATTTGAATATGCAAATTTTCTCCATTTTTTACCGGATTTGGGAATACATGTAAGCTATTGATTGATTTGGTAGTTTCATCAATAATGCCACTTGTTTTATGTGAACATGATTTTGATAATACTGCTGTTAAATTTGAACTCACATTGCTATTTTTTATCCTGTCGGCAAGTTCACAAACGCTTGCTTTAACAAGGGTATTGTAATTTAAACTTTCAGTTTCTAAAACACTTGAACCTTGAATGCTAGTGTAATCAAATGCAATATTAGCATTGTTATCACTTGTTCCGCTTACGCTAGAACCATTAATTGCAGTTATGTATGTATTGTCTGGATTTAATCTCACAAATGAAAGTCCTCCGGTTCTTAATCCTTCATATTGTGTAATTAAATGGGGTCTATCATCAGCTGTTTGAATATGGTCAGTTTGCGTTGCCATTAATATGAAATATAAATCGGGTCTAGCTGATGTAATATTACTTAGGTAATAAGCTCCATTTCTACTGGCCCAAAAATTATGTACATCTGTTGCAGAAGCAAAATTTGTACTTGAACTTGGTATTAAACTGTATCCGTTATTAATTACTTCTTCAGAATAATATACTTTAGATGTTGAAGTTCCCTGATTCGCCAACCAACCTCTTACAACGTAATCACTAGAGCCGCTTGTGTAGGCACCATCATTATCATTATCAAAATAAAGGCCTCCTGTAATAGTTGAAAATGGATCTGTAACCGGAACAAGGCTTGAGCTTGAACTGTATTTTAATTTCGACCAATCAAATGTTCCGACAGTACTGCCTGATCCGATAGTATAAGCAGCATTATCTCCACTTAAAATATTGCCTTTGTCAGCTACATAATGCCCATCACCTACAGGAGACTCCCAATTACTGATGCCTTTTACTCCACTTAATGTTGAACCATATAAACCCATTACAATTAATGCCATATTGCCCCCATTTGAGTTTCCACACATTTGCACACTACTGGTTAGGGCATTAGCTCCATATGTTGAATTAGTAATGTATTTTCCTGATTTATCTGCTATTTGTCCTGTAGCAAACTTTAATACATCATAAGTAGCCTGAATGCAATTAGCGCCTCTGTTATCATAAGTTCCTCCACTTAATCTAGTACCACTTCCTCCTCCTGGATAATTAAAAACAATTTTTATAATTCCTTGGCTCGAAAAATCAATTGCACTAAAATCACTTGAGCTAATTTGCTCAGAAGCATCACCTCCGGCTAAACATAAAACAATCGGAGCCCCACAAGTTCCAAATCTTGCAGCACTCGCTTTGTAAACGCGTACAGCCAACCCTGTTGTTCCAGCCGATGAGGAAGGCACATAAGTATCAACATAAGTTGATGTGGTAGAAGACCTTGTTCCGCTAAATTGAGCTTTAGTATCTAATGTTAGTAGATGTAATGCAATAAATAAGTAAATAAAGTAACGCATAGTGTTTGGGGGTTTAGTTTTAATAATTATTAGTTTTTTAATTCATTTCTAAATGGAATTTATTTTAAATTGAGATGGGCTACTAAAATAAAATGTGGTGTTTGTCTGATTAAACATTATGAATTTATGTCCATTTTTAATAGTATTGTATTAATATTTAATATTTTAACTAATTGTATAAAGATTGGTGAAATAGCTTTTTATGTGAGGAATTTGAAGGAGATAGACCCTTATGATTTTTACTTTGCATTGATCTGCAAGCATAAAAAATGAAATATAATATCTCCCACTTGGTTTTATAAAGGGAAATAAAATAATAGATGTATCTGTAAAAAATAAAAATCCTACATATATTTCAAAAAAATAATGCTTATGTGTAAATATATTCTCACTTTCTGTTTGGGACTTATCGTTTCAAATTATTCTTTTTCTCAAACTAAATTGTATATCAATTTAAATTCTCATAATGAGGAAACCGATTTTGAAGGAATAGGAGGAAATTCTTCCGGTTCCGAAAATTCAAATTTTGGATATAACAATGTTTCTGCTACCTACCAAACTTATCGAAATTGGGTAAAAGTAATTGCAGATACAGTAGTAAGTAAAAATATAAAATGGAATTTTCAATCTGACTGGACTTTTTTGCAAGGTTGTCTCAATTATGATAAAGGGAGTATGACAAGTAATACTTCCGGTGTAACAATACTAAAATGGCTAAGTGATAGTACGTTTGATCTTATTGAATTGGATCCGCATTTTCATGGCAGTACTCATAATATTGCAGATGTGGCTTGGCTGTATAAATTAAATGGCATAGAACCTTCTCTTAATGTGGGAGGCTTTGTTTACGATGCTATTTCAGGTACTATGCTCAGTGCCGATTGGAGAAACATGAAAAATGGAATTAAAACAGAATATTATTCTTTTTCATCAACCAATTATACCTATACTCCCAATGTATTATGGGGCGCAGCTGCCGCTAATCATGTTGATGATGTTCGAGATTATGGAGTTTGGAGGCCTAAGTATATGGATTTTGTGGCCCCTAAGGATTCTTTTTATGTTGATGATCCTAATGAACTAGTTTTTATTGGGAATGGTTGCTCAGGAGGCAATGATTCGCAAACCCATATCATTGATGCTACTACACATAATGCGGTTGGTATTTATAATGATCTTAAAGCAATGGCAGAAAATATCAATAATGGAGGCTATCCTTCAGGTAAATTTTATTCAGCAACCATTCAAATGAAACAAAGCGAATACAATCAAGCTTACGTTAATGAACTATCACAATTAGTAGATAGTTTAAATGCATATATCTCAAAAAATCCGGAAAAAATGGAATGGGATCTTTTATCTGAAAAGAAACAAATATGGACTACCGTTTTTAATAAAGATACCAATCAACTTGCTTGTGGAACTGCGGCTACTACACGTATTGAAAACATAAATTCAGATAATAAAATTGATTTTCGAGTTTTTCCAAACCCATCAAATGGAATGTTTTCTCTGCAGTTAAACAATGTTTTGGCAATTAAAAAATTAAAAATTGAAGTATATAATGTTTTAGGGAATAAAATACTATCAAAAAATACTATTCAAGATCTAACTACAATAGATTTATCGCATTATCGTAATGGTATGTACATGTGTAGGATAATGAATGATAATGAAGTTTTAGCGGTTCAGCCTTTATTGATTTTAAATAATAAATAATCTTCCAAACACTCCCTCTCCTTTGGAGTACCTGTCCCGATTTTTCGGGAGGGTTGGGGAGAGGTTCTAATACATCCCGGTTGATAACATTACTAATGTACAAGCTTCAATTGTTTCAATATTTTTTTCTCTAGCCAATTGTGCTAATTCTGCATTTTCAGTTCCGGGATTAAAAATAATTCGTTTAGGATTTAAATTTAAAATATAATCGTAATAATTTTTTTGATTGAAGGGATTCATATAGAGAGTAACCGTGTGAATAGCATCAATACGAGGCTGATTGGATAGTATGGGGGTATCATCAATCGTATCTTCTTTTTTTCCTACAGCTACTACTTCATGACCAAATCTTTTTAATTTTTTTACTGCCATATTAGAGTATCTTGTAGTATCTGAACTGGCACCTAAAACAAGTGTTTTCATAATATTCTACTTTTTAATATTGGCAATATAAAAGATTTATTCTCATTTGTTACTTTTACAAAATGCTTTTAAAAATACATCCTGATAATCCTGAATTGCGTAAAATTAAAATGGTGGTTGATTGCTTGCGTGATGGTGGCGTAATTATTTATCCTACTGATACCATTTATGGCTTGGGTTGTGATATTCATAAACCCAAGGCAGTTGAAAAAATAGCCCGTTTAAAAAATATAAAACCTGAAAAAGCCAACTTCTCTTTTATTTGTTATGATTTAAAGCATATATCAGATTATACGCGTCAGTTTGATACGTGGGTTTATAAATTGATGAAAAAAGCATTGCCGGGCCCTTTTACATTTATATTGAATGCCAATAATAAGGTTCCAAAATTATTTCAAAGTAGAAAACAAACAGTGGGAATTCGTGTTCCTAATAATAGTATTGCTCGTGAAATAGTGTTAGAATTAGGCAATCCTATTATGACAACTTCTTTGCACCTTGCTGATGATATTCTTCAATACCCTACCAATCCCGAAGAAATTCATGAAGAATATAAAAACAAAGTTGATCTTGTAATTGATAGCGGTTATGGCAATAATCTATCATCAACCGTTATTGATTGCACAGAAAATTTTCCTTATGTGTTAAGAGAAGGGGCAGGAAATATTCAACAATATTTATAAGCCTTATTGCTAGTTCGAGATAATTTATATATTTATAGGCTTACATTTTAAAGATTAAATTTTGTTCGGAAAAAAAGACAATAATAAATTTAGCGATCTTGAATTGGTGCATCGTTATCGTTTTTCTCACGATGCAAAATATATAGGCGAGTTATACTTGCGATATACTTATCTCGTATATGGAATTTGTATAAAATATGTGGGAAATGATGATGCAAGTAAAGAGGCTGTGTTGGAAATTTATGAAAAATTGATTGTAGACCTAAAAAAGCATGAGGTTAAAAATTTTAAAACTTGGCTTTATGCAGTTGTTAAAAATCATTGCTTGATAAAAGCAAGAAAAGATCATTCTGACCAGGTAAAAGTAACGGAGCTAAATAAAATTACAGAGGAACAATCAACCTTTGAAAAATTTATAAATATAGATAGGAGTAAGTCCAGTGATATCCAACTGCTTAAAGAGGCTATTGAATCACTTCCCCCCAAACAAAAACAATGTGTTGAATTGTTTTATTTAGAGGCAAAAGAGAACGAAGAAATTGTGAAACTAAGTGGTTTTGATATGATGGCAGTAATGAGCTATCTTCAAAACGGAAAACGAAACATTAAGAAATACATATCTGAAAAAAAAGATAATGCTAAGGGTTGATTTTTAAGGCATGAGTAAAACAACTAAAATAGACGAAATACATACAAACTGTTTTTTATTAGAACAATTGCTGCTGTATGCAGATAAAAGTTTGAGTGAGGATAAAGCTTCTCAGCTCGAAAGCCATATCGAAATATGTGACTTATGTGCTGATGCTGTTGCCGGATTTAAAAAAGCAAATGATAAAAATGCAATTAGAACTGCAATTGCAGATATTAATAAAAAAATACAACAAAAAGCAGGTGTTGAAGAAAATGAAGTTATTATTAAAACAGATTACAGGATTGGAATTGCTATTGGAATAGGAGCAGTTGTATTGATTGGATTGTTCTGTGGGGTAAGATATTTATTATCTACAAATGATAATGCTTCTCAAAATTTAAATCAAGTAAATTCGCAAACCATTGGCGATAGTTCAACAATGGTAATAAACCAAGAGGATACAATTGCTAAAGTTGATTCTTTGCAGCATACCGATTCTTTATTACATACAATGGCAACAGCTACCGGAAGTAGTGGAATGCCTCTAACTGCTTCAAGTGACTCTACCGGAGCCGTTAATCAATCTGTACAAATTACAACTAATGCACCTACCGGTGCTATTCCTATTACTGAAGTTCATGGCCCGAGAAAATCTCCTAAATTTCAAGGTGGAGATACCCAAACAATAGGATACATTAATGCCAATAAAAGATACCCTCAAGAGGCTAAAGAAAAAAATATTCATGGATTTGTAAAAATAGCTTTTACGCTTGACGAGAATGGAAAGGTGATAAAAACCAGAATAATTAAAGGTATTGGTGGTGGATGTGACGAAGAAGCTTCTAGATTGTTTATGAGTATGCCCAATTGGTTTCCTGCTAATGACGGCACTAAAAATATTGGCGGTGAGTATGTTTGGGACGTAGAATTTTAATGACTATATCCTTTTTTTCTTCTTTGAAAATAATCTAAACGACAGGCTACATTAAATTTTACAGTTAAGAAGTTTGGATCAACGTTTTGATCATTTACAAAAATATTGCTACTCTTTTCTATACTTAAATCCATATCAAGAAATCTTTTTGTGCTGTATCCAATACGCCATACATAAGCAGGTAAATATATTTTTCTGTTTACGCCATAGTATTGATGAATAAACAACATTGAATCTTGATTTACCACTAAGTTTGAAGAAGAAAAATTGGTATAGGTAATAGAATAATCAGAAGTTTGATAAACTCGGTCATTAACATTTAGGCCGGATATAAAACCCATAAATACAGTAATGCCGGAAGAATGTTTATATCGAATGCCAAGTGTAAAATCTATGTAATCTAAATTTGCTTTAACAGATGAATTGTATTTTACCGTATATGCAGTATCGCTATATTCATAATTTACGGCCTCACGAAAACCTTTTTGAGTAAAAGTTAATGAACTTTCCAATGAAAATCTTTTTGCAAAATTATATCCTCCCATTACACCTGCATTAATACCAATACGCGGAGAAAGACCTCCTGATGCAGAATAGCCTCTATCATTCATGTACGATACAAAATCGCGAATGTATGCAGCTCGCAATGATCCGGAAGCGCCTTGTAAAATAGAAACATTGCCCCCCCCCGTAAAGCCATAATAAAATAAATCGGGGCGATCGCTATTTTTCTTTTCTTTTTGAGCCATTGAATCAAAGGACAAAAAAGTAAGACTAACTATAAAAAGCAGTAATATGGTTTGTATTTTTTTCAATTATTTTGCATTAACTAGTTAAAGGATCTAAATAACCCATTTATAAAGTGTAATTATTTGTTATCAATAATTTCTTTATCACGTCTCTTAAACATATAAATCAATGAAACTTGCCCTGTAATGTTAAACAACTGGTAATGATCAACCGTTACATTATCCGTTTGTTGTACCCTGAAATCGAGATCAACATTTTCGTCAATATTTAATTCATATCCTAACATAAAGCCCTTTACAAAAATATTGGGGTTAGAATGGAAATAGGCGCTAAAGGAGCTTGATCCATAATTATAGTTTGTTCCGGAAGTACCTATTATAGGACTTTTATCATTAAAATATTGGTAATAGGTCATAATTTTATCGCCTAAAAACAGAGAAAACATACCTCCGGCTAATATATAATTTTGGGGCGCTATACGAAATTTAAAAAAGAGAGGAGCATCAAAATAATCAAATCTGGTTTTAACAATGGTATTCATATACTCATTGTTATTAGGATCTCCAGTCCATGAATAAGTGTATTTATTTACCATTCCTTTTTGAGAATACATTAAATCTGTTGCCACCGCAAAAGCATTTCCTGCAAAATCATATTCAATGTGCAAACCCAAGTGAGGCCCTAGTCTTGGCCACCAATGCCCTTTAGCCGTTGAATAATCTCCATAGATTGAGCTAAGAGGGTCAAACATGCCCATGGCTTCATTTGTGGCATCGGCACCCCAATAGGTTGAAATATTTAATCCTGAAATAATTCCCATTAATATTCTGGGTCCTTGTATTTTTTTCTCAGGTTTTTTTCTTGGATCGAAACAATCAAATGTTTTTCCTGCAAAAAGATTTCTTTTTATCCTTCTCGAAAATTGGTACCTAAGATTGGCTTCAAGGCCAAAAGTGTAATAAAACTCATTAATACTTGAATATTCTATTGCAGGGGTAAAGGAATAACGAAAAACAGATGAAAGCGTTAAGTTAAAATGATTGGAAAGTTGTTGTGCAATGCCTAATCCAACAATGGCATTTACCATTGTATTGCCTTCGCCAAAATGAATGTATGTTTTGTAGTAGCTATCATTTAAAACAGGTTTGGCTAATCCAACTCCTGCCATGCCTATTAAATGGCGTTTGTAATTCAAAAATCCTTGTTTTAGCTTTAAATCATATTTGCTATGTGGGGCAATGTTAAATTTTAACAGCAATGGAAATTCTCTAACAATAAAATTATTTCTAATTGTATCATTAACGCCTCCAAAAACATCCTTAAATTCTTGCTCTGCAATGGTAGGTACATATACTTTTTCTCCCATTCCGTAAATGTTAGAGCCAAATTGCAAAGAGAAAGTATTGTTTATCTTATATTCTAAATTAATTCCCCACAAACTTCCAAAACGCACTTTATCATATTTATTACGGTATTCAATAAATTTTTTATCGTCAAAGTTAAGAGGAGGGTTGGTATAAATAATGCCATTGGGCGGCTCTCCGCTAATATAACGGGGATTATCGTATAACCACCTATAAGATAAATTAGGCCCCATGGTTATTCCCACAGACCAATGGCTGTATTCTATTGAATAATCAGACTTACTTTGACTATTTCCATTGCCGGCAATTGTTAATATGCTGCATGAAACAAAGCCAATAGTAAATAGTAAAAAATAGGCAATTGTTCTATATGTTTTATCTGATTTAATCATCTGTCAATAAGGTAAATATTTATTTACCAATATACACAATAGGGCTTACATTTAATTTATTTGAATTTGATCTTTGTTATCAATACAAAATTTAAGGAATATCAGCCAATGCAAACAGAATGCCTAACCAACAAATCAAGCCCTTGGGCGGTATTATTTAAGTAGAGTTGACAAAATAATTGAGAAAAGAACCTTATTCATAAAATTAATGCCTTATTTTTGCCTAATAAAAAAACATTTATCATATGAAGACTGTTCGCTATGCATTTTTATTGTTCTTTTTTGGGTCAGGTTTGCTCTCAATTGCTCAAACTAAAACAGGCCAGCAAACCAGTTTTACTGTACCCAAAATGCCAATTGATAATGAAACTAAATTAATTAATTACCAAGGAATTGCAGAAGCCTCCGGAACTCAAAAAGAGTTATATACCAGAGCCTTATCTTGGTTTAACTCCTATTACAAAAATCCATCTGAAAAATTGAGAAGTGCCGATTCTGTTAATTACAAAATAGAAGGTTTTATTCGGTTTAAAATTTATAATCCTGAAAATAAAGATGGTCTTAAAACAGAAGGCGGTGTAGTACAATACTCCTTATTACTAGATTTTAAAGACGGTAAGTTTAGGTATTCTATTACGAATATAAATTGGAAACAAACGTCTTATTATGCTATTGAAAAATGGATGGATAAAAATGACAAATACTATACTCCGTTTTTTGATTATTATTTGATTCAAACAGACGATGAAGCAAAAGCTGTTATAAAGGCCCTTTCGGCTGCTGTAAAAAAGCCCCAACCTAAAAAAGACGATAATTGGTAAAAATTAATGAGGTAATTCGTTAATGAGATAATTAAAAAAATGAAAAATGAAAGTATATCTTAACTTACTTGAACATCTCTTAAACAAAGGTGTTTACAAAGATGATAGAACCGGAACCGGAACCTATAGTGTTTTTGGCTATCAAATGCGTTTTGATTTAAATGAAGGCTTTCCCTTATTAACTACCAAAAAACTTCATATTCGTTCTATTATTCATGAATTGCTTTGGTTTTTACAAGGAGATACCAATATTAAATATTTAAAAGATAATAACGTTTCTATTTGGGATGAATGGGCTGATGAAAATGGAAATCTTGGACCTGTATATGGCTACCAATGGCGTTCATGGCCTACACCTGATGGCAAAAAAATAGATCAAATAAGCCAATTAATTGAACAGATTAAGAAAAACCCTAATTCTCGAAGGTTAATTGTAAGTGCTTGGAATGTGGCTGATGTAAATAAAATGGCCTTGCCTCCATGCCATTGCTTGTTTCAGTTTTATGTAGCCGATGGCAAACTTTCATGCCAACTCTACCAACGCTCTGCCGATACATTTTTAGGAGTGCCCTTTAATATTGCTTCTTATGCCTTGCTAACACTCATGATTGCTCAGGTCTGCGATTTACAACCCGGGGAGTTTATTCATACTTTAGGTGATACCCATTTGTATTCTAATCATATTGAACAAGCTAAAATACAATTGCAACGAGAGGTTAGGCCTTTGCCCAAAATGATTATTAATCCTGCTATAAAATCAATTTTCGATTTTAAATTTGATGATTTTCAATTGATTAATTATGAACCGCATCCGCATATAAAAGCAGAAGTGGCTGTGTAGATAAAATAAAATCTCTTATTTTGAGTTAATTACTTTTTTACATCATTTACTAAAGGTTGGAGTGAGCAAAAAATTACTTTACATATATATACTTCTTTTGGCTTTATTTATTGCTTCCTGTTCCAAAGAAAGCAAAAACATATTCAGTCGCTCTTACCATACTACTACAGCTCGTTACAATGCTTATTTTAATGGTAATGAAAGCTTAAAATCAGGTATTGCACAGCTTGGAAAATCTCATACCGATGATTACGACAAAGTAATTCCTTTATTTGTTTATAGTACACCATCAACCGTTTCAGGTATGTCGGCAGGTGCTGATGTTGCCATTAAAAAAGCATCAAAAGTAATCAACAAACATTCTATTAATATTAAGGGGAAAGAATACAACAGTTGGATAGATGAGAATTACATGCTGCTTGGCAAAGCCCAATTTTATAAAATGGATTATAAATCATCTATACAAACATTTGAGTATGTTGCCAAGATGGGAAAAAATCAAAAGGAAATTGACCCAAAAGAAGAAAAGAAAAAATTAAAAAAATACTTGCTTTACCTCTCTAAAGCCTTAAAAAATAATCCCCATAAATGGGAAGCTTATTTATGGCTAACCAGAAGCTATATTGAAAATAAACAATACGATAAAGCCCAAACAGTACTCGATCTTTTGGAGTTTGACGAGCATTTTCCTAAAAAACTACAAGGCACCGAAAGTGCATTATATGCTGATTATTATATAAAACAAGATAACTATTCTCCAGCTCTTGTTAATTTAGAAGAAGCCATATCTAATACAAAAAAGAAAGCTGTTCGTGCTCGCATTCTGTTTGCAACTGCTCAAATTTATACTGAGCTTAATAACAACGTTAAAGCCATAGAAAAATATACCCAACTACTAAAAATTAATTCTATTTCTTACGAAATGGAATTTACCGCACGAATTAATCGTGCTCTTTTATATGGCGGACAAGAGGGAGGAAGAGACCAAATACGAAAAGAATTAGAGAAAATGTTAAAGGATAAAAAGAATGAGGATTATAAAGATCAAATATATTTTGCTTTGGCCAATATGGACCAAAAAGAAGGCAATACACCTCAAGCAATTAAAAATTATCAAGCTTCAATAAAAGCAAGCTCAGCCAATAAAAAACAAAAAGCAAAATCGTGTATTAAATTAGCCGACATCTATTATACACAACCCGAATACAAACTTGCTTATGCTTATTACGATTCAAGTATTGGTCTTATCACTACAAATTATCCGGGTTATGATGAAATTTCGGAACGAAAAACCAATTTAACCGATTTAGTAAAAAATTTAAATATAATAGAAACGGAAGATAGCTTGCAAGGACTTGCTCATATGAATGAGGGACAAAGACAAAAATTTGTTGATGCTTTAGTAAAACAAGACATGCAAAAAGCAGTTGATAAACTTGCCCTTGCTAATGCTCCACCAAGCTCATCCGATGCTTCAGTAGATGTGAATACAAACCCCAATGCTCCGGCAGCTTGGTATTTTTACAATACGAATATGATCAGCTATGGTAAAACACAATTTGCTAAAACCTGGGGCACTAGAAAACTTGAAGATAATTGGAGAAGAAGTAATAAAAATTCCGTTGAAGCTTTTGACGATAATTCAGATAATACAACTACTACTGATAGCACCAATTTAGTTGTAGATGGAAAACTAGATCCGAAGGCAGCCGATAAATTAAAGGAAAAATACTTAGCCAATATTCCAACAAGTGATGATCAATTAAAAGTATCTAATGATAAAATAATTGAAGCCTATTATAATATTGGTACTATTTATAAAGAACAATTTTCTGATAATAAGAGATCTGTTCAAGCTTTTGAAACCTTGATTCAAAAATACCCTAGCAATAAATATTTGCTTCCTTCCTACTACCAACTTTACCGAACCTATTTAGCAATGGGAGATGATGCAAATGCCAATAAATACAGAAGCCTCATTCTTGGTACTTATCCGGAAAGTGAGTATGCAAAAGTAATTCTAGATCCTGATTATTATAAGCAAAAAATGGCTGAAAAAGATCATAACAACCAATTGTACCTCGATGCGTATACTGCTTTTAAAAATGGTAATTATACTTTAGCTCTAAACAGCTCAATAAGTGCCTTAAGTCAAATTCAAGATACTGCGCTTAGCCCTAAATTTCTTTATTTAAAAGCCCTCTCAACCGGTCACTTAAAACCAAATGATGAATTTAGAACAGCTCTTACCGATGTAATTACTCAATATCCTAAAAATGCTGTGGCCAAAGAAGCTAAAACGTTATTAGCCTATCTCAATAATCCTGAATTGCTATTAGCAAGCAAAAGTTATGATTCAAATATTCAAGGCGATCATTACTATATATTAGTGGTTCCCAATACTTATGTAAATATTAAAAAATTAACGGACACAATTTCTATCTACAACTCAGTTAAGTATGCTTCAGATAGTTTAATAGTAACAAGTGCATTTCTAAATCCTGAAACACAAATGATCACGATTAAAAATTTTAAAGGAAAAGATGCGACTATGAATTATTTTAATGCTATTAAAGGCCAAGATGATTTATTCTCTATTATTCAGCCTAATAAATTTGATCAATTTATTATCACAACAAGCAATTACTCAATTCTTAGCGCTAAAAAAGAAATTAACACTTACCGTGATTTCTTCAACAAAAGCTATGTTAGCCAGTAAATAAACCTTAACTTTAAGATCAAGTTATTATTAATTGATTTGCTGATTTTTCTCAAATCATTTGAGTCCTTTATTTACTAACCTTTAAAACTTATTTATTATGATCTTTAAAACCAATCTTGAAAATAAGAAACTAACGGAGTTAGCTTCTTCAGCATCTATTAACTTGATTAGCGCAGGTACAGTTATTGAAGGAGATATTAAATCAGAAGGAGATATTAGAGTTGACGGAACTGTTAACGGTTCGGTAGTTACTAAGGGTAAATTAGTAATTGGAGTAACCGGTGTGGTAAAAGGAGAGATAACTTGTAAAAATGCAGATGTATCGGGAACAGTAAAAGGGAAGACATCAGTAGCTGAATTATTAAGCCTTACTGCAACAGCTAAACTTTCGGGAGATATAATAAGCAATAAATTAGCAATTGAACCAGGTGCTACTTTTACCGGAACCTGTAGTATGGGAGCTGTTATTAAAGACTTTAAACAAAATGGTCACGCAGAAGAATCAGAAAGAAAATTCATCAAAGAAGCAACAGCCCTTTAGTATTGGCCGTTATACCGGTATTGCATCTAAAATGTTGGGTATTGTTATAGCAGGTGCTTTAATCGGACACTTTTTTGATACTTATGTAAAGTATAAAATACCTATTTGTACACTTGTGTTTTCTGTCATTGGCGTTTTTTTATCCATGTACGTTATTATTAAGGAATTTTCTTCCTAATGGCTTCATCAACTTTTAAATCCTATTTATCTCAAGTAATTATTGTTGCGGCAATTGTTTCTGTTTTATTGAGATTTTTTTTCTATTTCAATCCTCAATATTATTTTTCTCTATTTCCTTATTTGATTGTTTTTTTTGTTGTTTCAACAATAAGCATACATTATTTACTTACTTCGGCTGCTAATGTAAAACCACAAAAATTCGTACGCCTTTTTATGATGCTTACCGGAGGTAAACTCGTTTTGTATTTTATTGTTTTGGGAGTAGTTGCGTTTAAAATTTCTAAAATAGAGGTAGCTCCTTTTGTTATATCCTTTTTTATTTTTTATATCGTTTTTACAATAACCGAAATTCGTTCGGTGCTTAAGGTTTTAAAAGCGAGTAGTGCTTCAAACAGTCAAAATAAATTATAATTCTTCTCTGTACTTTTAAAGAAATTAGTTAATAACTAACTGCTTGCTGTTCTATTGCATCCGGCAATTTCCGATACTCATATTTTTGAGTGCGCAATTGCGGTTCAAAACCTGCTTCTTTAATGGATTGTTGAATACCTTCTGCCGTAAACCGATGTTTAGCACCCGCTGCAGATACAACATTTTCTTCTATCATAATAGAGCCAAAATCATTTGCTCCGGCATGCAAACATATTTGAGCAACCTCTTTACCTATTGTAAGCCACGATGCTTGAATATTTTTGATATTGGGCAACATAATGCGGCTCATCGCAATCATGCGGATGTATTCATTAGCAGTAACTTTATTTTTAATCCCCTTTACCCTTTGTAGAATTGTTCCTTCATCTTGGTAAGGCCATGGAATAAATGCTAGAAATCCATTGGCATCTTTTGGCTTTTCAGATTGTACTTCTCTAAGAGCAACCAAATGCTCAAATCGTTCCAACACTGTTTCCACATGGCCAAACATCATGGTAGCAGAAGTAGTTAAATCAAGTTGGTGCGCAACTCGCATTACATCTAACCATTCTCGTGCAGTACATTTTCCTTTGGCAATTAACCTTCTTACGCGATCAACTAAAATTTCGGCTCCTGCCCCTGGCAAACTATCCATACCCGCTTGTTTTAAAGCAGTAAGTACTTCTGTATGCGATTTATTTTCCAATTTGCAAATATGCGCAACTTCAGGAGGGCCTAAAGCATGTAATTTTATTGTAGGATACAACGATTTTAATTCTTTAAAAAGATCAGTATAAAATTGCAAGCCCAATTCAGGATGGTGGCCTCCTTGCAATAACAATTGGTCGCCCCCATAACGAATGGTTTCTTCAATTTTCTTTTTGTATTGCTCTATATTTGTTATGTAGGCATCTTTATGACCCGGTATGCGATAGAAATTACAAAACTTACAATTAGCTACGCAAACATTGGTAGTATTTACATTTCGGTCTATAATCCAAGTAACTTTTCCATCCGGTTTTTGAATCTTTCTGAGCTCATTGGCCACAAACATAAGTTCAGTTAATGGCGCATGCTCAAAAAGAAACAACCCTTCTTCGGCCGAAAGAAATTCAAATTGTAATGCTTTTTGTAATAGAAATGCGCTGTTCATTTGTAATCTGGAAAAAAATACTACTTTTAAGTTTCAACAAAATTACGATATATTTTTAGATATGAACACAGAAATCAAGCTAGTTTCAAAGCACAACGACACCCAATCTCTCATTATTTTAACTACTGATGTAAATGCCAAACATATTGTATTTACTGATGAGCAAAGAAAATATGTTGTAGAACAGTTAAAAGAAAACAAAACCAGAAGAGTTGATGTAAATCAATTTAAACGTTGGATACATTATTTCGTGCTTGATACTGAAGCTAAAAAAGATATCAATAAAGCAGCTGAGCAATATCGTAACAAAGGATATTCTCTACTAAGTTCTATAAAAAGAAATAAAATTTCCGAGATAACTATTGTTGATGAAATTGGAAATCCTGCATTTGCTTTAGCCTTAGCAGAAGGAATTGCACTTAGCAATTATTCTTTCCTCAAATACAAAAAAAAGAAAGAAGGTTCTCCGCTTAAAACCATTAACATATTAAGTAAAAAAATAAATGCTAAAGATCTGTTGCATCTTAACAATAGCATTTCCGGTACTTATCTTGCCCGTACATTGGTAAATGAACCTCACTCCTACTTAACTGCATCTCGCTTTGCAGCAGATATAGAAAATTTAGGAAAAGAACTTGGATTTAAAGTTGAAGTATTTAATGAAGCAAAAATAGAAACGCTTAAAATGGAAGGCCTATTGGCTGTAAACCGCGGAAGTATGGAGCCTCCTACTTTTACAGTGATGGAATGGAAACCTAGAAATGCAGTAAACAAACAGCCCATTGTTTTAGTAGGCAAAGGGGTAGTATTTGATACGGGTGGTGTAAATATAAAAAGTTATGCCGGCATGGTAGATATGAAATGTGATATGGGCGGTGCTGCTGCTGTAGTAGGAACATTTTATGCACTTGCTAAATCAAAATTACAGGTTTATGTATTGGGCTTAGTACCATCAACAGATAACCGCACAGGCGAAGATGCCATGCTACCCGGAGATATTATTACTATGCCCAACGGTGTAAATATTGAAATATTAAATACAGATGCAGAAGGCAGGCTCATTTTAGCAGATGCATTGATTTATGCACAAAAATACAATCCACAATTGGTTATAGATTTAGCAACCTTAACAGGAGCGGCTGCTAAAGCCATTGGTAAATATGGTATTGTTGCTATGGGAACTACCGATGCTGAAATGAACAAACTCAAGAAAAGCGGCAATGCTGTTCACGAACGTTTGGTTGAATTTCCATTATGGGATGAATACGATGAATTAATAAAATCAGAAGTGGGAGATATAAAAAATATTGGTGGAGCTGATGGCGGAGCCATTACTGCCGGTAAATTTCTACAGCATTTTGTTAACTATCCTTGGATTCACTTGGATATTGCAGGTCCTGCTTTTCTCGAAACCAATGGCTCTTATACCGGACTTGGAGGAACAGGGGTTGGCGTAAGATTGCTTTTTGACTTTCTAAAAAATAAAGCAAGTAGAAAATAATTCTTACGAATTAAGTAAAGGATACTATGCATACATTTATATCTATTCTGAGAGGCATAAATGTTAGCGGCCAAAGAAAAATTTTAATGGCTGATCTAAAAGCCCTTTATGAAAATTTAAAGTTTAAAGATGTAATTACCTATATTCAAAGTGGCAACGTAATTTTTAAAACCAGCGAAAAATCATCTAACCAGAGCCTATCTTTATTAATAGAAAAAGCCATTCTTAAGCAATACAAATTTGATGTACCTGTTATTGTTAGAAGCATTGAAGAAATAGAAAATACAATTGCAATAAATCCTTTTCTTAAAGAGAAAAATATAAATATTGAAAAATTACACGTTACTTTTCTTGCAGAAACACCCACTCAAATAAATTTAGACAGTTTAAAAAATATCAATTATCCTCCTGATAAATTTATTGTTATAGATAAAGAAGTATTTTTGTATTGCCCGGATAATTATGGAGAAACCAAATTATCGAATAAATTTTTTGAAACCAAACTTAAAGTTGCTGCAACCACACGAAATTGGAAAACGATTAATAAATTAGTAGAAATTTCAAATAACTAAAAAATGGATGTAAAAGACAGCAACGGAACCCTTCTTAAAGATGGAGATTCTGTAACCTTAATTAAAGATTTAAAAGTTAAAGGCACCTCATCAACTTTAAAAAGAGGAACACTTGTAAAAAACATTAAACTAACCGACAGTGCTGAAGAAGTAGATTGTCGAGTTGATAAAGTACAAATTGTATTGAAGACTTGTTTTTTGAAAAAAGCTTAATAAACTAATCCGTTAACGAAGAAATATCTCAAACCACATAGAAACATAGTTTGATGAAAAAGCGATAGGAAAATAAATTTTTAACATCGGATTGAATTTCTGAATTGCCATAATTCAATGAATGATCTATGTAAAGCGAAGCTTCTTAAGCTATATTTGGCAGTAGCTTTACAAACCAAAAAATTGCAAAAATATTTAAAAGTAACCTATGTGGTTAAAAAATAAATTTAATTTATGAATCTACGTTTAATTGGTAAAAGAGCCCTCGTATGCGGAAGCACCCAGGGGATTGGCAAAGCCGCTGCAATAGAACTCGCTTTGCTTGGCGCACACATTACTCTTATTGCAAGAAATGAAGAATCGCTAAAAAAAACGATTCAGGATCTTTCTATAGAACACCAACAAAACCATGATTATATTAGCGTAGATTTTACTCAACCGGAATCTTTATCAGAAAAGGTAAAGGAATACATTAGTAAAAACGGATCCATTAATATTCTTGTAAATAATACAGGCGGGCCTGCAGGAGGTCCTATTACAAATGCTACAATAGAAGAGTTCAAACAAACTTTTTCTAATCATTTACTTTGTAACCACCTCTTAGTACAAGCTCTATTGCCCGGCATGAAACAAACTGCTTTCGGAAGAATTATTAATGTCATTTCTACTTCAGTAAAACAACCTATTCCCGGATTAGGCGTTTCAAATACAATACGTGCTGCTGTTGCCAATTGGTCAAAAACATTGGCAGGAGAAGTGGGCCAATTCGGAATTACTGTAAATAATGTTTTACCCGGAGCTACAAAAACAATAAGACTACAATCAATAATAGAAAATAAAGCAAATAAGAATAAGGTTGAGATAAAAACGATTGAAGATGAAATGCTTCATGAAATTCCCTTACATCGCTTTGCAGCTCCTGAAGAAATTGCTGCTGCCATTGCATTTTTAGCTTCTCCTGCTGCCGCTTATATAAATGGCATTAATGTTCCGGTTGATGGAGGAAGAACCTTAAATTTATAATTCAATTAGGCAACTAGCTTTAAGGTCTCTGCAAAAACGATTTCCTCTATTCTAATAATTTGCGCATATTTTCTACAATAGTTAATATCGTTTAATCTTTCTTGCTTAGATAAATGATCGGCAACCGAAACAAAATAATATTCCGTTTTTCTATTTTCAATATCTTCTCTTTTTAAGATGATTCCGTATATTACTTTTCCTGATTTCAATTTAAATTGACAGGGCAGTTCTCTATTAATATATTCTTTGATATAGCTTGGTTGAAGAACACTTGCTTTTGTAAAATTGGTTTGAATGAAGTGCATAATAAAATAATTTATTTTTGTTTACGAATATTTACTTACAAGGTTTCAGTTTTACATATAAATTTGTTAACATATTTTTTATTTTATACTCATGACTAAAAAATTCACATTATTTCTTATTCTTATTTTTTCTATCACTTATTCCTTTTCTCAAACTGAACGTATTGAAAAAGGAAACATTATTACCGAAGGCATTCCTCAATTGCCCGATAGTTTGGTAGAAAAAATTAGCCAATATCAAAATGCACGTTCTGCAACCGGCTACTGCTGGAGAGCAGATGGAAAGGGCATGTATATTCTTACCCGCTTTGGAGATAGCCCACAAATACATTATGTTAAACAAGCAGAGGGGGATAGGGCACAATTAACTTTCTTTAAAGAGCCTATTAAAGAACTAGAAGTTTGCCCAAATACTACACAGCAAGGCTTTACTTTTTTAAAAGATGTTGGCGGTAATGAAAATTACCAGATTTACTATTATGATGTTAATCAAAGTAAATCGAGGATGCTAACGGATGGCACATCAAAAAATGATAATCCTGTTTGGAATAATAAAGGAACTCAGTTTGCTTTTATATCCAACAAAAGAAATAAAAAAGATATGGATATTTATATATCAGATATTGATAATAAAAAAACTCCAGAACTTATTTACCAAGCTGAAGGTTATTGGTATGTTTTAGATTGGTCTCCAGATGACAACCATTTGTGCTTGATGAAATATCTTTCATCAGAACAATCTTATTTATATCGCCTTGATGTTGCAAGTAAAAAAATTGAACCAATTAATTTCTCTACCGAACGGTTTGCTACAGCTGTTAGCGCTTGTTTTTCTGCAAACGGAAAAGGTTTATTTTATATTTCAAACCAAGGTTCGGAATTTGCGTATTTAAGATATTATAATTTTACAACTAAAAAAGACAGTATACTCAGTAAATCTATTTCTTGGGATATTACCCATATTATCCCTACTGCTGATAGAAAAACCATTGCTTTCACAGCCAATGAAAACGGAATGGCTTGTGTATATTTTTTAAATACTCAAAAACTCACCTATAAAAGGGCAGAAAATCTTCCTAAAGGAGAAATAAGTTCATTGTATTTTTCTCCTAATGGCAAAGATCTTTCTATTAGCTATAATTCTCAAGATATGGGCAAAGACATTTACGTATACAGCCTGAAAAAGAAAAAGTTAGTACGGTGGACGTATAGTGAACTAGGCGAAGGATTATCATACGCCAATACTGTAAAATCAGAAAGTTTTTATTACCCAACATTTGATTCTATTAATGGAAAAAGAAGAGAAATACCTGCACTCATTTTTAAACCCAATAATAAAAATGGTCCTTTCCCTGTAATTATTAATATTCATGGTGGGCCTGCATCTCAAGCTACTCCTATGTTTAGCGCAAGCATGCAATATTTGGTAAACGAATTAGGCATTGTAATCATTAATCCGAATGTTAGAGGTTCTACCGGATATGGCAAAACATTTCAAACACTCGATAATGGTTTTAACAGATTAAACTCCGTAAAAGATATTGGAGCATTAATAGATTGGATAGCGACACAACCCGATTTAAATGCGGATAGAATTATGGTTTCTGGTGGATCGTATGGTGGCTATATGGTATTAGCAACAATGGTTGCTTATGGCAATAAATTAAGGGCTGGAGCAGCTCAGTATGGCATCTCAAATTTTATTTCTTACATGGCCAAAACAGAATCGTATAGAGTTGATTTAAGAAGAGAAGAATATGGTGATGAAAGGGATTCGACCATGAATAAATTTTTAAGAGAAATTTCTCCGTACAATCATGTCGACAAAATTATTAAACCACTTTTTATTGCTCAGGGCGTGAACGATCCAAGAGTTCCTGCAAACGAAGCTGAACAAATGGTTAAAGCCGTTAGAGATAAAGGTGGAGATGTTTGGTATTTGTTATTTAAAGATGAAGGACATGGCTTCAACAAAAAATCAAACAAAGATTATTTTTACCAAGTTTGGATTATGTTTGTGAAAAAATATTTGTTGGAATAGGACTGCAATACTATCTGCTTTGCCAAAGCTTTAAACTTTGGCAAAGCAGATTATTTACTCAAATAAACCTTCGTCTAATTGTCATTATCTTATTTCGTAACATAATGATATTCCACTCCAGTATCATCTCTATCCCAATATTCATTGTTTTCTAATTTGATAATAGTTGTTGGCGTAATGGTAGTGTTCGGATCATTTGAAGTAAATATGATTTGCATTTTATCATCAGAGAAATCCCAAGTACCGGTGTCAAATGTAGCTCCATCCAATAAAAATACGTATGTATTGTCATCCGCAATATCCATATCGAATTCCAATCCATAAGTCGTGGCTTGAGTAATATCTGTGCCATTAGCGTCATATACTTTATCAAGTTTCCAGTTATTTACTGCCCTTGCTTTTTTTGAACGTAAAGTAAAAGATGGGCCTTCTTCATATTTTCCGCAGCTTTCAATACTAAATAAACTGAGCATTACACAAGCTAAACATAATGCCTTGATTAAAAATTTGTTTTTCATAATAATAAGTTTTAGATAATGGTTTTTAATGATTAATTTTGTTGCATCTGAACTAACTGCACTTAATATTGGTGAGTTATTTTACTGGACTTCAAAAAATGATGCTGAGGTTGATTTTATTTTAAATATAAACAATCAAATTATTCCTGTTGAAGTAAAAAGTGGATTAAACAGAAATATTAAAAGCCTTAGAAGTTACCAAGAAAAATATCATCCCGGTATTATATATAGATTATCGCCAAGAAATTTTATGCAGGATAAAGAATTTATTAATATTCCTTTGTATGCAGTTTCAATATTACACGAAATATTAAAAACAATACCTAGTGTTTAATTGCAAGAAAAATTAATACTCATCCGAGAAATTCGTGTCTACTATTTTTTAAGACTTTTCCGGCTTTTTAGCTTCGTGTTTGCCAATATTAAATACCCTAGAAATATTAAAGCCTAATTTAAATCCTCCTTTTAGCCAATTGTCATTGGTATAGGGTATGTAGTCATTTTCTACAATACCTGAAGAATTGGTAAAATTAATATGAAAAACATGGCCGCCTGTTTCAATTTCATAACCAATTGAAAGTGGCATGTAATAAGGGTCAACGGTATTTTTTACACGGTAATCAGAAAAAGTATAGAAGAAATCAAATATAATGGCAGAGCGTTTTGTGATTTTCACTCTTCCTCCGGCTCCTAATGCAAATAAATCATTTGTTTCTTGTGCTCCGTTATAATCATTAACCAAACCTGCTACGTAATTTCTATGAACATAGGTTGGCAATAACTCAAACGAAAATTTCGATCCAAATTTTCTCGCAATAATTAATTGCGAAGCATAAGAAAGTCGGTGTGAGAAATTATCCAAAGTGCCGTCATTTTTTATTGGCGTTAATGTTCCACAACCAAATAGAGCAACAGAAACGGGAACATGATTATTGGTGGTTTGATCTAATAAACGATATTTTACCGATCCATCAAGCAACTCATGCACTTTGCTTCTGCCAATACCTACCATTAATTTATCGGTAATACCATAATCAAAAGAAAAACGAATGTTATCTGCTGAATCAAATCCATAAAATCCATGAATACCGGTATTCACATTCCCAAATCGGTGAGAGATACAAAATGAAAGTGTTTTTTTCTTTACAGTTTCAGTAGTATGTGCATTAATGATTTTAAAATCTTTAAAGGTGGCAAATACTTTTTCGTTTTTTTGAGGAGCCGAATCGTCTAACATTTTCATTAGGTCGTCTTGTGAATATACTGAAAATGGAAAAATGGAAAAAAGTAAAACGACATTAAAAATCAAATAAAAATATTTCATAATAGGCATCCTTTAATAGTTATTAATGTAATCTACTTTTCCGTCAGTACCAATATTTATAGTTGTTTTTCTGTTATTATAAAAAAGCATCCTGGTTGTTCCTCCTTTAGTTGTTGTTACAGTTCTATCTTCTGGCTCACCAAGTAGTTTTACAACTTCATCCTCTGTCATGCCAACTTTAACAGAAGGTTTCGAAACATAAGCAACATAGTCACAATCAATATTCACTTTTACATCTTCGGCAATATCTTGTGTAACTACGCTTGGAATTTCGATTTTGTAATCGGCAATATGAATATTAAATTCAGCCTTTAAACTTATCTCTCCATTTTTTACGATAACTGTCCCTTCAATAGTTTTTTGCTGAGCTTGTCCATGTATACTAAAAGTACCAGTTGCAGTAGCTTTGTATTCTCCATCTTTGCTGTAATCTATTTTCTCATTTATTTTTCCTTTAAAGGATGATTTTGGAAACTTGTCTGTTTCCATGTAGTTTTCATTAAAATGTTCTTCCATTAAAGGAATTTCAAATTTAAAACCAATGTTGGGGATTTGGAAAACAACATCTCCTGTAGATGTATTTAAAATAGAAACCGCTATTTTATTATTGGCTTCAATATTTCTTATAGATGTAGCAGAAAAAAAATGCACTTTACAGGCATCTTCTTTCGATTTGTAAATTTGTGCATAGGCTCCCACTTTAAATAAGATAAGAGCGGTAATAATAATTAGTTTTTTCATAATCCGTTTTTTACCCGTGTAAATTACAAACTTCATTCCAAAAAATGCAAACTACAATTTCAATGCTTGAAAGGGATCTTATTACAAGATCCTAAATTATTAATAAGGCAAATGGCACTTACTACTAATCCAATAGAAATAATTATGCTTTTCATTTAAAAAATATTTATGAGATACTTAAATTTAATTTTGAAGAGTTCCATTTTGCAACCAACAACTAATCAACTGTAACTGGTCATCGGGTAAGGCTCCTGAGGGAGGCATATTTTTATTTGTAATTACTCTTTCTTTAAACTCTCCTGAATTAACAGCAACCATTACATTACTATAGTCAGACAAATCTCCAAGAGAAGAGCCGGAAGCATGGCAACTAATACATGAATTGGTAATAATCTCACTTACATTTGCATCATAGGTAACTTGCGTAGTATCGCAAACCGTTGTTACTGCAATTTCGCCTTTATCATACGTACATGAAGCCAAATTAAAAAAGCCAGCAAATAGTAGAATTACAAAAAAAGAAAGGGATAAAATGTTTCTCATAATTAATAGTGAGTATTATATGCCTGCAAATGTACCATTATTAATTTTTTGGAACAATAGGTTCTTCTGTTTTTAAAATGATCTTTCTCAAACCGGAATCATTAAAGGGTCCTGGAATTAATTTTCCATTTTTATCAATCAATTGCAACTGAATGGTATTTTCTCCTAATGGCAAACCTTCAATGGTATATGGCTTCCAATCAGCTAAAATAAACTCTGTTCCATTAATAATTGCTTTCACTTTATTGCCATTTTCAGCTATGGTTGTATTCACCAAATAAAAATCCAACATAATTTTTTTTGTATCATTACCTACATATTCTCCTTTAGGCCTACTATAAAATAAATGTTGGGCTTTTAAATTAGTTAAAGTTCCTGTGATTTCTGCTTTTCCAATAACATCCATATTAAATAAAATGTAAGCTTTTTTTGTTTTTATACTTTCATGATATGAACGCGATAAAAAAGCGAGTATGGTATGATGTCCTTCAGTTAATGCATCATCAAAATCAGAAATGTAAAATGCCTTGTATGGCTGATTGTCTATAATATAATGGATGTGTTGTCCTTTTGCAGAATTAGCACATAACTTACTTTCTGCATCAGGCGTTTGATTTCCTAAAGCATAATGATCTACCTGAAAAGAAAAACTTACTTTGCCTGCCGTTTGTGGTATTTTTATATCAGGATTTTTTAGCTTAATCTCTGCTTCATTATATTCATAGGTGCTAGCAAAAGCACTTAGGGTTATTCCATTTTTAGTTTGAGAAAATGAAGAGGTACTACCATTCATATTTGCTTCAACAACTTGTATATTGTTTTTTGTATTCATTGAGCATGATGCTAAAACAACAACATGCATGATTAATAAGATTTTTTTCATAATACAAATATGTGTGTTTAAGCAAAAGTTATTAAAATTTGATTTTTCTCTACTTTATCTCCTTTTTTAATTTTTATTTGTTTAACCCAACCATCACCAGGAGATTTAATCACATTTTCCATTTTCATGGCTTCTAAAACAAGTAATGAATCTCCTTTATTTACATTAGTGCCATCTTTAGCAATTATCTCTAAAACCATACCCGGCATGGGAGCTTTAATTTCATTTAATTTTAGAGATGAGCCGGCATCCATACCTAAAGATTTTAGTAATTGATCATACTCGTCTTTGGCATTTGCTTTTACTAATGCTCCGTTTATTTTCAATAAAAATTCTTTGTTGTTATAATCCGCCTCTAGCACTTCAACAGTATACGATTTATGATTACATATAACGTGATACCTATTTTCACTCACACAAATCCAATCGCATTTAAATAGTTGCCCATCTATCTCTGATAGATTATTTAAAGTATATTCTTTGTCGTTTTCTATTTTTATTTTGAGCGAACCCATTGCTTTCTTTTTTTAAGACCTATAAAGGTAAGAGAAAGTTTAAAAGTTCAAGGTTTGAAAGTTTAAAGTTCAAAAACGTTCAACGTGTGTGATATTGCTTTGAACTCCTCAACCTTGAACTTTGAACTGCTTCATGATATGTGTAGCTAATAATACATGTGCAACAATCTCATTATTATGCATGTAATTCAATGCCACAAATAATAATTTTCCTATTTTTATCAAAAAGTGTAGGTATTTATTAATAACCAATTTTCTATTTTATAACATATTAAGTAATACCCTCAATACCCAATAAATTAATTTGAGAAAAAATTTTACGATAGTCGTTTTGTCGTTTTTAAGTTTATCATCATACTCTCAATTGAGTTTTGACCTAACAGGCTCAACCACTTCTTTGGGAAACAATTGTTTTGAACTTACACCCGATGTTACTTGGAAAGTAGGCACTGCATGGTTTTTAAATACACTCGATTTAAACAAAGATTTTACCATTGAATTTGTTGGGTACTGGGGCATAAAAGATGGAACAGGAGCAGACGGCATGGCCTTAGTATTTAGCACGCAATCTAAAATTGCAGGAGGCTCGGGTGTTGGAATTGGCTATACCGGTATTACACCATCGCTTTGTTTAGAATTTGATACATATTATAACAGCCCTAATGCTGATCCTACTTATGATCATATTGCATTACAAGCAAACGGTAATGCTGCGCATAATGCTACAAATACCTTGAGCGGACCTGTGCAAGCAAGTGCAACAAACATCAATATTGAAGATGGCAATTGGCATGTTGTTAAAGTAATATGGATTGCAAAGACCAAAACATTTTCAGTATACTTTGATTGCGCACTTCGATTAACATACAGTGGAGATATTGCAAAAAATATTTTCAGCGGAAATTCGAGTGTTTATTGGGGCTTTACTTCCTCTACAGGTTCTTTATCTAATCAACATGAAATTTGTTTTAGTTATATCTCTTTTGTTGATTCACTTAAAGATACTACTGTTTGCAAAGGAAGCTCAGTTCAATTAAATACAAGAGTTGGGGCAAGTTATACTTGGTCGCCATCCACCTATTTAAGTGATCCAACTATTCAAAATCCAATTGCAACACCGGATAGCACTACAACTTATCATATATATATTCAAGATGCTTGTGGTAGTACGCAAGAAGATTCTGTAACCATTACGGTTATCCAACCTGTTGCTATTGCCTTGCCAACGGATACGGAAATGTGTATGAATAATTCTATTACGCTTAGTGCAATCCTAAATGGAGGAGATGCTAATTCTTTATCTTATGCATGGAGCAATGGATTGGGAAATACAAATGCAATTACGGTCTCTCCTAAAACAAATACATCTTACAAAATTATTGCATCTGATATTTGTTCTATAGATTCGGCAACAACATTACTTACCATAAATTCATTACCTTCTATTAGCATCTCCTCTCCTACTACAACATGTAAAGGCCTTGCCGCAGTAATCACAGCTTCTGGTGCGTTAACCTATAATTGGGGAAATACGATTACGTCCAATCCTCTAACCATTTATCCCAATACAGATTCAAGTTTAAATGTTATAGGAACAGATGTAAATGGATGTAGCAATACGGCCTCTTCTACCATAAAAGTTTTACCTCCTCCCGCAATTAGTATTAATGGTATTTCATCTATTTGTATCGGAAATTCAGCTACATTAACTGCAATTGGAGCCAGTACCTATTTATGGAGTAATGGCTCAAAGGGAAATAGCATCACCGTTGCGCCCAATGCTTCAACTACCTATAAAGTAATTGGTACTGATAATAATGGATGTTATGATTCTTCTGCTTTTGGATTAAGTGTAAATCCAGCCATTACAGCATCTATTAGTGGAGCTATTACAATGTGTGAAGGAAACACCACAACATTAACTGTTTCTGGAGGCAATACCTATTTATGGGGCAATGGTAATACCAACTCCTCCATTTCAATACAACCGGCTTCTGATACATCATGCTCTGTTACAGCAACCGATTTAAATGGATGCACGGATCAAATTTCTATTGATATTACTGTTCATCCACTACCACAACCCATAATTTCCGGTAATACAACTTTATGTGAAGGCGAATCAACTTTACTTACAGCAAGTGGCGGTACTGCGTATGTTTGGAGTACAGGAAATCAAACTTCTCAAATTACACTAACGCCAAATGCTAGTGAGAATCTTCAATTAACAGCTACTGATATTTACGGATGTACTAATACAATTGAGACTGCCATTATTGTAAATCCATTACCGGCTGTTTCTATAATTGGAACACTTACTATTTGCGAAGGAGAACCCACCTTACTTACAGCAAATGGAGGTTTACTTTATTCTTGGTGCAATGGAGCTTTAGGAAATACCCTAACTGTAAATCCACAAACAGATACCTCCTATTTTGTTACCACAACAGATGCTAATAATTGTTCTAATTCTGATACGGTATATCTTAAAGTAAATCCGAATCCAATTATCTCCCTTACTGGAGATTCTGTTATTTGCCAAGGAGAAACAACCCTTCTTTCTGCAAGTGGTGGACTTACCTATAAATGGGATAATGGAGAAACACAAAATACCGCTACCTATTCTCCAATGCAAAGTTCAATAATAAATGTAATAGCCACAGATCAAAACAATTGTTCCTCTTCTAAAAACATTTCCCTTATTGTAAATGAAATTCCCCAGCCCGAATTGGGAGAAAATATTCTATTGTGTACTGATGAGCATGTAATTATAAGCCCGGGAAATTTTTCTTCCTATCAATGGCAAGATGGGTCCTCCAATTCAATATACAATATAGTAGACACCGGCAACTATTTTGTTAGTGTTAGCAATCAATTTGGTTGTATAGCTTCTGATACCATCAAGGTTAGTCCAAGTAATTGTAGTTCTATTTATATTCCAAATAGTTTTACACCCAATGGAGATGGCTTAAATGATTATTTTAATCCTATTGGTCAAAATATTATTTCATTTCACATGGATATTGTGAACAGATGGGGCAATACGATTTATACAACCGATCAAATTGCAAATACTACTAATGATAAATTGGGATGGAATGGGGATAATGCCAGTGATAATTCATACATCTGGAATATTAATTACACAGGCATATTTGATGGCCGCATTTATTCTGCAAATAAAAAAGGATTGGTTAATCTTATTAAATAGCATTACTTCTTCACTTTATTTATCTTTATAGCCTTTCTAAAAATTGTTCAATTTATATCCCTCTCTTTGAGAGGGCAGGGAGAGGAAATTAACAATACAATTTTTAGAAAGTTTTTACTTTTTTCATTTTTAAAATCGATACCATGAGGCTACGCTTTGCTGCAATCATTGTTATAATAACGGCTCTATATTCATGCCATACCACAAAAAAAACTACTGCTCATCTTGCAACGCAAAGTTCTCAAACAAGTACCGATTCATTAAGTTCTGTGCATAACACCTCTTATCAAGCATCCAATACAAGAGCTTTTGATCTCATTCATACCAAACTTGAAGTAAATTTTGATTGGACCAAATGTCAAATGAATGGAAATGCGACACTTACTTTACATCCTTTTTTTTATGCTAGTAATCAATTGATTTTAGATGCACAAGAATTTGATATTCATGAGGTAGCATTACTAACTAAATCTGAAAAGAAAAAAATCAATTATGTTTACGATAGAAAAAAAATTACGCTTACGCTGGATAAAGAATATAAGAAAACGGATACTCTTCAAATCTTTATTTCATACACCGCCAATCCTAATGCAATTTTAGCAAATGGAAGTAAAGCTATTACAGATAGAAAAGGCTTGTATTTTATTAACCCCGATGGATCTGACCCAAATAAACCCAAACAACTATGGACACAAGGAGAAACCCAATCGAATTCGTGCTGGTTTCCTACTATTGATTCTCCAAATGAAAGAATGACACAAGAAATTTATCTGACTGTTGATAAAAAATACGTTACGCTTTCCAATGGCTTGCTTATATACTCTAAAGAAAATGCAGATGGAACCCGAACCGATTACTGGAAACAAAACTTACCTGCCGCACCTTATTTAAGCATGATGGCTGTTGGAGATTTTGCTATTGTAAAAGATAGCTGGCGCGACATTGATGTAAACTATTACGTTGATCCTGAATATGAAAAATATGCGAAATTAATTTTTGGACATACTCCCGAAATGCTTGAATTTTTTTCTACCAAATTAGGAGTGGATTATCCTTGGGAAAAATTTTCTCAAATTGTTGTCCACGATTATGTTTCAGGCGCAATGGAAAATACATCTGCTGTTTTACATGGAGACATGTTATTGCTCACCGATAGAAAATACCTTGACGAAAGCAACGAAGATGTAATTGCTCATGAATTGTTTCACCATTGGTTTGGAGATTTGGTTACGTGCGAGTCATGGTCAAATATTCCGTTAAACGAATCATTTGCTACTTACGGAGAATACCTTTGGGAAGAATATAAATATGGTAAAGAAGAGGCTGACCATCATATTCAAGGAGATTTATTTAGTTATTTAAGAGAAGCTAAAGAAAAAAAATTCCCACTCATTCGTTACACGTATGACGATCGAGAAGATTTATTTGATAATCATACGTACGAAAAAGGTGGCAGAATTTTACACATGCTCCGTAATTATGTGGGTGATGAAGCATTTTTTAAAGCCTTAAATTTATACTTAACACAAAATAAATTCAAATCTGCTGAGGCGGCTAATCTTCGATTAGCTTTTGAAGAAGTAACCGGAGAAGACCTCAATTGGTTTTTTAACCAATGGTTTTTTAGCCCCGGCCATCCTGAACTAGCCATTTCTTATTCTTATAATGAAAGTGAGAAAGAAGAAACCCTTAGTATTCATCAAACTCAAGACACTAAAAAATTTCCTGTTTATAAATTACCCATAGCCATTGATATTTATGCCAACGGCAAAACGGAGAGACATAAAATAACCATTGATCAGGCACATCAAAATTTTACTTTTTCGGTAAACTCAAAGCCTGATTTGGTAAATGTTGATGCAGACAAAATGTTACTCTGTACTAAACAAGACGACAAAAAAGAACAAGAATGGATTTTTCAATATTACAATGCCCCGCTTTATTTTGATAGATATGAGGCTATTTATATTTTGGGAGAAGAGATGGGAGTAGATTCTTTAAGTGAAAAAGTAATTCATAGCGGCTTAACAGATAAGTATTGGTATATAAGAGAACTGGCTGTTAAATATTGTGCTCCCTTACTTACTAAACGTAAAAATGAACTTGAAGCAATTCTTTCTCATATTGCTATAACAGATGAAAAATCAGAAGTGAGAAATGCCGCTCTTAGTAAACTTGAAGAGCTTTTCCCTCAAGACACATCATTAATGGCCCTTTATATAATAGCATCAAAGGATCAATCGTATTTAGTATCAAGCGAGGCCCTTATTGCTATTTCTACCATAGACAGCTTAAAGGGATTGAGCATGGCAAAAGAATTGGAAAAAGAAAACGATAAATTTAATGATATAAGCGTAGCTTATGTGTATTCTAAATTTGCAGATTCTACTTATTATATGTTCTTCGAATCTGCTATTAAACGTTGTACAGATCATGGCGATAAAGTAAACCTAGCAAATATGTATGGCATTTATTTGAGTCGACAAATTGGAACTCAAATTATAAATACAGGCATTCATACATTAGCAAATGAAGCTAAAACAGACCCTATATGGTGGGTTAAATTGTACAGTTATTATTCTCTTACTATCATAAAAGATGGCATGCAAAACAAAGAAAAAATGCTAGGAGAACAATTGGCGCAATTGAAGAAAAATAAAAGAACACCTACTGAAGCAATTGCAAAATTATCAACTGAGTTGCAAAACACTATTGAACAAAGAAGCAAGCTCGATGAAGTATTAACATCCATTAGAACAGAAGAAACGAATAAAAAAGTGAAAGCTTATTATGGGGAAGAACAATAATGTTAAAGTACAACCGAGAGTGTAAAGTAAACTGTGTCAAAAGGAAAATTTATTAAATTAATAAACCTTAAACACACAGTAAAATGGAATCAACCGAAAAGAAATTTGACTACGAGTCAATCAAGCAAAAAGCA
>JAHEXY010000021.1 GCA_023251875.1 Bacteroidota bacterium | reverse complement strand
CGGTAAAAAGAGAAGAAATAGGCGAAGATAAAATACAGGGGATAGATTATACCTACACATTACAAGGCTGGTTAAAAACCATTAACCATCCCTCTATGCTATCTAAAAACGATCCGGGCAATGACAGTACCAATTTTGCCAGTGATGTATATGCAAGCACGCTGGGCTATTATAAAGATGATTTTTATAAAAAATCATCTCCCATAAATGAAAACGCAAGTAATAAATATTATTACCCGTCAGCCACAGGCCTATACAATGGAACTATAACCAGCTGGGGCAATAATTTTATATCCAACACTACTACCAATGCTTTTGCCCAAAAGGGTTTAACATGCTATGCATTCAAGTATGATGAATTGTATCGATTAACCAAAGCCGATAACAATATATATGGAACAACAGCTTGGGGAACTGCAACAGCAAATTATGATATGAGTATCACTTATGATGCCAATGGTAATATAGCAAGCATGATAAGAAAGGGTTATGGCACAACTACGGATATGGATAATCTTACATATAGCTATACCGCCAATACCAATAAGCTGGATTATATAGCAGATGCCATTGCAGCTACCAATTATACAGTAGATATCGATAACCAATCTGCCGGTAATTATGCCTATGATGAAATGGGAGAACTCATAAAAGATGTGGGTGAAAAAATCTCTAAAATAAACTGGAATGTACAAGGCAAAGTAAAAAAAGTTACAAAAACAGATGGAACAACAACAAGCTTTACCTATGATGCATTGGGCAATCGTATAAAGAAAGAAACAGGAACAAAAACTACTTATTATGTAAGAGATGTTAAAGGCAGTGTAGTATCTATGTATGAAGAAACGGCTACATCTAAATTAAGCGGCACCACCACCACAACAACAAAAGTTATCACCCAAAAAGAAGTACCAATAATGGGAGGCAAAAGAATAGGTAATTACAATTCAGAGGTAAGCGTGAGAACCACAGTATGTGTTGGCTCTGCCTTATCACTAAGTGCCGGCTCCACAACAATAACTGATGTAGCTGCTAAAACTTCCACAGGCATTTATTATAGAACAATAGGCAAACGCGTATATGAACTAAACGATCATTTGGGAGATGTACGAGCCACTTTTACCGATATCAAACTACCTGCAGCAAGCAGCCCCAAGCCTAGCAAATATGCAGCGGATATAACATCGATCAACAATTACTATGCCTTTGGTATGGCCATGCCGGGCAGTACTTATAGTACGGATAATTACCGCTATGGTTTTAACGGCATGGAAAAAGACAATGAAATAAAAGGCTCCAACAATAGCTATGATTTTGGTGCTAGAATCTATGATCCTAGAGTGGCTAGATGGTTGAGTAGGGATGCAATGGCAGAGAAATTTGCCAATATGAGCCCCTATAATTTTGCACTTGATAATCCTATTATGTTTGTGGATCAGGATGGAAATGAGCCGTCTGAATCAGATGGAATTAATCAATTGGGTAAATCGGTTGAGGCAACAGGCGCTGGTACTAAGATGTTGCTGAGCGAAGAATTATCGGAAATGTTGGGAAAAGGATTGGAGCCACTTGCATCTGGAATAGGCGCATATGAAGCTACTACTACTGCTCAAAAAATTGTTAAAGGAGAAGGAAATGCTGGAACGGTAGCTAAAGGAGCTTATGAAACATATGGAGCAGTAGGAGCAATTGGAGCAGCTGCATTAGAATCTACCCCAGCAGGTCTTGCAGTTTTATTAATTGCAAGTTATGGAAAAAGTAAGGCTGAACAATATGAGGAGGCCGTGGGTGAGGCAGAGAATCTAGAAAACGAAAGATATGGTAGTGCTTTGAATTCAAATAATGAATTATTGAGTAACTATACCTCTTATTGGATTCATTGTGGAATGCGCTTAATGCAAGCGACAGATATGTTGTATGATAATAAAATACACCAACTTGAACAAAAAATTGATAGAGATAAACATGCAGCAGATTGGGTTGAAAATATTGGAGATTCACGAAATGCTAATGCCATAGCTAAAATTAAAGATAGGGCTCAAGCGGATATAAATAAATGTCAAAGTGAAATAGACGCATTACAAAGTGAAAGAGATGCTTATGATAAAGCAATATGGGAAAGTGTAAATGCCAAGATAGATGCCGTACAAAAAGTTGTAGATGATCAAAACGAAAATTTAAAAGATAATAAGGAATGATGGGGAAAATACACCCCGGCTGGTCCGGTTGTTTGCGTAAGCTGGTTGAGATTTTGTGTGATTGCCTTGTGTAAGCTAATCTCGACCTACTAATTGTGGATGTGTCATCCACTAAAATAAAGCATAATAAAACCAAGCCTAATAGTTTGGCCATTTTATAAAAAAAGTTCTTTGAAATATTGATAGATGAAAATAAAGTTTAAAGAAAGTGATTTGCAAAATAGTTTATGCTTACTATTTGAGTTTGATGAAAATGGTTAAGTGATAGTAAATCTTTATCGCCACTTAAGAGCAAAACATCTACCACCCAATAAATAACTAATCCAAATATTCGTATCAATTATTAAAGTTTTTGATGACTTAGGCATGTTTTTTTCGATTTCTTTTTACCTCTTCGATAATAACATCTTCATCAACATTCTGTTTTGTAATTGATTTTGAAAAAAGTTGAATCTTTTTCTTTAACTCAGGAGAAAGTAAATATTGAGTATAAGTTTCTTTTTGGACTTGTGAAATAAGTTTTTGCTTTTGTTTACCGGGTAATTGCATCACAAGCTCTAAAAGTTGACCAAACGAAAGTTGAATATTTGCATTCATAAATAAATATTTTATTGACTTACAAATATAATCAAAGAAATACCCGAAGCCAATTATAAAAATCTCATCTATCAATATTAAAAAGCGTTGAATAAAATAAATAAACAGAAAATAAAAACATATGGATTATATAGAAGTTGCAATAAAAAACCTAATGAAGCTGCTAAGCTTTTTGCTTCTTAGTTCTGGCCTCTATTCGCAGAGCATCACAAGTACCCCCATAAGTGTATATAATGATGGGAGTTTAAAATCAAAAACGAGCTATACGTTTTATGCGAGTATGAGTGGTTTTAGTGATGGCTGTACAAGAACGGTGAGTAGCAATTTGATAAAAGTGAAGATGAACTT
>JAHEXY010000004.1:229293-363484 GCA_023251875.1 Bacteroidota bacterium | reverse complement strand
GAGAAGAAATTTGCAAAGGAATTAGTAATGGAAAACCATATAAATACTCTTTAACCATACCTGCAAATACAAAATCAGGCAATACACGTATGCGTGTTTCAATGAAATATGGTGCTTATCCTACATCTTGCGAAGCCATTACAAGAGGAGAAGTAGAAGACTATACACTTAATATTACTCAATCACTTAAAACAGATGCCACATCCGGTATTAATGATTTATTAATAAGAGATACTGATATTACTATTTATCCAAATCCTGCTACATCAAATATATCCATTGATTTTGGAAAGGAAATAGAGGGTGATTATTTAGTTAAATTTTATGATATAATGGGAAAAGAAATCAAGAGTAAGCAATTTCATTTGAATAAAATTAAAAGTATTTCAGAAATAAATATTCAAGATTTGGCTCTAGGCACTTATTCATGCTGCTTATTCGATCAGCAACAACAATTGATCTCAAAACAAATTTTTATAAAGCAATAAGTTCAGCCTCGTTGGCTGTAATATTTATTGCTATAAAAAAGTTGATTTCAACAAATAATAAAATTTAAATCACTCTTTATGTTTAAAAATTTAATTTTCTTATTTGTATGCTTAAGTGTTACCAACATTTCTGCTCAACAACGTTACCTAGATTCGGTATTTACAGCTTATGATTTTACCTCCGATATTCAATATGGAAGTAATATTGATTACAATGGAGTAAATCAAAATTTGTTGTTAGACCTATATCAGCCAGATGGTGATACGCTGGCAGCAAGGCCACTCATTATCTTTATGCATGGGGGCGGATTTAAATCGGGATCAAAATATAATATGGCCTTTCTTAAAAATCTCCAGGGATATACGCTGATGGGCTATGTGGTGGCAAGCATCGACTACCGATTAGGTATAAGCCAGGATCCGGATGGAAATAATAAGGCTTTATATAGGGCTGTGCAGGATGCTAAAGCCGCCATTCGATTTTTTAAAAGATATAAAGATGTTTATAAAATTGACACTTCAATGATAGTTATTGCTGGCGAATCTGCAGGAAGCCATGCTGCCATACACACTGCTTTTTGGAATGCAAGCGAAGTTCCATCCGGCATTGATACAGTTGCTTTGGGTAATTTAGAAGGCAATAGTGGAAATCCGGGTTATTCATCAAGGGTTGCAGCTATAATAAATTGCTGGGGAGCTATTCGCGATACTAACTGGATGCAGGCCGATGAGCCTATGATCGTATCTATACATGGTATTGATGATACTATTGTTTCAATTTATGAAAGTCAGGTAAATTACGTTACCCCCCAATATGGCAGTGCAATTATTGATAGGGTGGCCGATAGTATAGGATTAACTCACGCATTACGATTATTTGCTGATGCCGGACATTCATTGGTAGGCACAAACACTTCAGATGTCGTTTATCGTTTAGATACAGCCTTGCTTTTTACTGCTGAATTTTTGTATTGTAATATGATAATAAAATGCTTTGATACTTTAACAACTGCATCGTCAAACATCATCAAACAGTTAAATGCTACTGATCTGGTACTATATCCAAATCCAACTAATAGCAATATAACCTGTCAATTAAACAATGACATTTTTAATGAACCGCTAAACATTAAGATTTTTTCCATTAATGGAGAATTAATAAAAGAATTACAAATGCATTCATCTATCTTGAAAATTGATTTAAGTGATTTTTCAAAAGGGGTCTACTTTATTAAACTAATATCCGATACCATGGCATTTAATAAAAAAATTGTGTTGGATTGATTTACTTATGAGAGTTATATTCATTTTACTTTGCATTTTATGGTCTACGAGTAAAAGTCAAACCATTATTTCTCCAAGAGCGACAGATGGCACTAAAAGCGTGTATTTTAATTTTATTGTTAACTGTCATGATTTTACGCAGGCGCAACATTCTTATGCTACCATACTCAGGTTATTAAATATCTTTAAAAAATATAATGTAAAAGCAGATTTTTATTTTAGTGAACCATTAGTGAAAGAATTTCAATCGAATTATCCCGATATTTTTGATTCTATAAAAGCGGCCGGTATTGGAATTGGAATTCATCACCGTCCGCCTCATCCACTGCAATTTAATGGGAGCATTGAAAATGATCTTGGCAATATGGAATGGGATAAAGCCATACCACATATTAGCAATTTTGAGAGTCGTCAGCTGAATACAATATGGGGTGATACCGTTAATGCTGTATCAGGAGGCTTCCCATTTATAGAAAACGCTTTGGGTAAAGCACCTGCTGTAATTGCTACCAGTGGGGCACAGCACAAAATTCTTTCCCGAGAGGCAAACTATGTATTAAAAACCATGGGAGCCAAATCAATTATGTTGTTTCATGAATCCGGATCAGATACTACCTATCCTTTTTTTTGGTCACAGGGTTTAATGGTACGTCCGGTTGATTTTAGTATTACCAGATGGAAAGCCGGAACCCAGAATACAACGCAATTTTGGTGGAATATGATAGAAACAGCAAATGAATTGTATTATTCACCGGTCAACTACTTAAGTCAGCAATTGCAAGTGCTTAATAATACAAATTTAACTTTTATCAATAGTATTATGCATGAAAATGATTTTTATTATAACGCCCCATCATGGAAGCCTGTTTATTACTATGATTCCTTAGCTACACAAGAGAAATCTCCCCCATTTGATCTTAACGCCCAAGCAAGTTGGGCTTTTTTAATTAATCAATCTAAACAAGATACAATTTGGGCATGGTATGAAGCCTTGGTAAAATATGTTAGTGAGCATCCGAATATTATTACTTATACCATGGAAGATTTATATAAATGTATAGCCGATGATAAAGAGCGTTATATTACATCTCTCCATTTAAAAGAGATAGCTGATACCATTACTAAAAATTTCCCTAATCAATTATTTCCAAGATTTTTTATTGTTGGTGATAATTATTTTTCGTTTTCAGATGCATTTTATGCTCTTAATTATTCGCTATATAATTATCTCCTAAAAAACGAACTGCCCGATTCTTTCAAATTAAAGGATATAATGGGTTGTACAGATACGGTAAGTAAAAATTTAAGTACATCTACAATTATTCAGGCAGCTGATTTATTTAAAGCAGTACAAGAAGTAGATTCTTTTTTCAATCATTATTTACAGATAAATAATTATAATGGAAGAATCCCCTATGAAATTCAGGTAGGGCAAAAATATTTAAATCCTTTGGAATACTTGTATTTGCTTGCATCAGAATACAAAGAACTTTTATTAACAGCTATACCTGCTGATGTAATTCCTTTTTCAATTAAATATAGTCAAACAGCATTTTATAATGAACCCGAAAAATGGACGGAGAAACCTGCCCGTAGAATAAATTTCCTTTCATCTTTAATTTACCCAATTACTTCTACTGAAAAAAACAAAGCAAAATTTAAAACATCTCTTATAATGTACCCTAATCCAACCAAAGGAAATATAACCTTGCAGTGGGATAAGCTATATTCTAATGAAGATATAAACATTCAAATTTTTTCCATTAATGAGGAATTAATAAAAGAAGTGAAAACCAAATTAGCATCAGTTAATATTGATTTAACTGCTTTTTCAAGAGGTGTTTATTTTGCTAAGATTTCGACCAATACAATTACACAATACAAAAAAATAATTTTGAATTAATAAATTGGCCATTAAGCATTAAAACAAAAGAAAGAATTCTTTTAAGAATTTTTATTTTACTAGTTGCAATTAATTTGCAAAATTGATATTAATAGAAGCACAAGTACAAAATATACCAATAAAATTTCATCTGTCAATAAATCAATTTTTTAAAAATAGTTTTAAAAATTTAAGATGATATAGATTATTTATTCAATTCTTATTGTTAATTAATCGAACTCCGGTTATAAGTTTTTGTTGCATATAAGAGAGTGTTTTGTTAAACAAAGTATCATTTAGCTCCATTACATAAAACTAGCACTCAACAAGTTTTGTTCTTTATTACAAAACGTTCAAATTATCAGTTTTTTGCTATCCTATTAGATTGGTAATTCAATACCCAATTTTTGTTTGTGTTCGGATAATAATTGAAAGAACTTTGCTTAAAATTATGAAATAACCATGTACTGATCGTGCGAAAACACGCATGAAATAACATGGTGTCCCGATTCATCGGGATGACTACTAACAATTAAATTACATACACATGAAAAAATTTATCCCTATTGTTGCATTTTTCTTGATATCATTTATTAAAAATAATTTCGCACAAACTCCTAATCCTGATTGTGTCCGATTAGGAACAGGGGCAGGTATTGGTGCAAATGCCTCATTCGGCTATACAGGATACTATACTACTTCCATTGGTTATTATTCTGGCCATTTTAATGCCAGCGGCTATGGTAACTCCTTTTTGGGCGCCTATTCAGGCTATAGTAATTCAACCGGAGACTATAATCTGTTTTTAGGTTTTAAATCTGGTTATTATAACACTGCAGGAAATTACAACTCTTTTCTCGGAGCCAATTCTGGCTATTCAAATACCTCTGGCGGTTTCAATACTTTTTCAGGAGGCTATTCAGGCTATACAAACACAACAGGTCGTTACAATACTTTTTCAGGTTATGTAGCAGGCTATAATAGTACAACCGGAAGCTATAATACATTCACGGGAGATCATTCAGGAAAAAATAATACTACAGGTAATGATAATTCATTTTTGGGTTCATATTCAGGCTATAATAATAATGGAGATAATAATGTGATGCTCGGTTACAAATCTGGTTATTCTAATACTACAGGTACCTTAAATACTTTTATAGGCTATAATTCAGATTGTAGTTCTTCAACTCTTTCTAATGCAACTGCAATTGGCGCCAACGCAAGTGTTTCTGCTAGTAATGCTTTGGTATTAGGCAATAGCGCCAATGTTGGTATTGGTACAACTGCCCCTGCTTATCAATTACAATTAAGTAAAGATAATGCAGCTAAAGCAGGCTCTTCAACTTGGACGATTGCTTCCGATCAACGTTTGAAAAAAGATATTTCTGATTTTACAGATGGATTAAGTGTGCTTGAAAAAATTCATCCGGTTTGGTTTTCTTATAATGGAGAAGCCGGAATGCCTACCAACAAAAAATTTGTAGGCATAATTGCTCAAGAAATGAAAGAAATTGCACCCTATACTGTTGGTAAATTTATTTCTCAAGATACACTGGGAAATAAAACAGAGTATTTAGATTATGATGCCAATGCTTTATTTTATATTCTTGTTAACTCAGTGAAAGAACAGCAAAAATCATTATCTCAAAAAGACTCTGCAATTGCTTCTCTTAATGCCAGATTGGAAAGATTAGAGCAAATGTTGGAAAATAATTCTTCTAACTCTACTTCTGAGATTCAAAAAAATTCTGAATGTTGCGAAGCTTCATTAGAACAAAATTTTCCTAATCCATTTAATCAAAGCACAACAATTAGATATAACCTTAATGGAGATATACAAAATGCAGCAATTATAGTTACAAGTTTAACGGGTACTGAAGTGGGTAGATATTATATTTCAACTACCGGCAGTCAAATTACCATTCCGGCATACACCTTAGCTGCCGGCACTTATTTCTATCAATTAATTACTGATGGAAAGCAGGCTGACGTAAAAAAAATGGAGATTATAAAATAAACGATTTTTCTATTAGCCTACCCATAAGGTTTTCGTTCAAATTCTCGACCAGCACGTGCGTGCGAACATCCGACCCAGAAGGGGTTTGTGCACAGTTCAGTGCAAGGCTATTTCATTTTGTTTGAAATTTTTATTTCAATTTTTTTGTCTTTCATTTTTTACATAGACAATACTAGGCTTGAATTATTGATAGATAACTAATCGATAATTTTATTTGTTTTACGTATACCCTAAACTAATTTTTATGCAAATAGTTCTTTCCCATTTTATGATTGAATCAGGCATTTATTTTATTACCTTTACAGTCCTTTAAAATCATCAATATTTTACGTTTATGAGACAAATAACGCTTGGTGTACCCAACAATATGTTTCCATTTTTTATGCAATTAGTAGAAAATTTAAAATTTGTTAAGGTTAAAGAATCTACTTCCAATACATCAGAACCTACAAAACAAGAAATACTGCAAGCAATAAGCGAAGGCATACATGAAGTTAAGCTATATAAGCAAGGTAAAATTAAACTTAAATCAGCAAGGCAATTATTAAATGAATTATAGTATTAGAGCAACCTTGCGTTTTGAAAAAGAATTAAAACGCCTATTGAAAAAATACCCTTCTCTTAAAAAGGAGTATAAAGAACTACTTTTATCTCTTGAAGAAACCCCTACACAAGGAATTGCTATTGGGCAAGGTTGTTACAAAATAAGAGTTTCTATTGCTTCAAAAGGAAAAGGAAAATCTGGTGGAGCAAGGGTAATTACTTTTATTTTACATTCAGACAAGGAGCTTTATCTTATTTCTATTTATGATAAATCTGAAAAAGATAATATATCGCCAAGAGAACTTCAACAAGCTATTGTTGCTACAAAATAGATTCTTTTTTATCTACCAATATTTCAAAGATTTTTTTTAAATACACTTAAAAAGTTTAAAAATGTGTAAGTGGTTGGTAATTTTTATAAAGAATTACAAATCCTATTTTATGTGGTTTGGATTAGCGTACACACAATGATGCATTCACACAAATCCAAATCAGCATCGCGCAAACATCCGACCCAGCCGGGGTTGACTATTCTATTCAATGCCTTCAATTATTCCCTCTTCAATTATTTCTTGTAGTTCATCCGATTGCTCCTGTAGCTCTTTCCTTTCTTGGTCTTCATCGTCTTTATCTCTCATATCTTCAAAAATATCATCACAATTTCCATCTGGATTACTCCCCCCATCTTCTTCACTAATGCAAGGCTCTATGTTTTCATCCTCCTCGTTAGGTGCAGCAGACATTGAAGGAGGGATAGCTGGAGGAAGGGCGGATACGTCAGTATGAGGATGAAGTAATTCATCAACTTCTGCTTTTTTTCTTGCAGCATTAACTTCCTCAGCTTGAAGATCAGCTTCAGCTTTTGCTGATGCAGCAGCATAATCTGCTCGTGCTGCATCAGCAGCCTGCAATGCTACTTCATAAGCATTAACATCTCCTGTTTCTTTAGCATATTCTGCATTTTGTTCTGCTTTTTTAATAGCATTATTAATAGCTTGAAGATTGTTCAAGTCTTGTTGAAGAACTGATGCTGTTATCTCTTTCTTTGGAGATTCGGAAGTTTTAGAAATAAAACACAAAAGGGCTAACAAGATATCATTTCCACTAGGATCTACAAATACAATTGGATTATTCGCACAAAAACTATACGGTGAAAGGCTTGGATATTTTTCAGCCAAAGGATCAATTGTAAGTGCAAACGATACCGGATCAATTTGATTTTCTTTTTCTGATAAACTTAAATTCTCAATTGCTGTGGAATTAATTTCCGGAAATTTATTTTGTGATGCTGTATAATAGGCCTGTGTTTTATCTATGCTAGAAAATGGCAATACTTTAGTATTTGAAGATGCCTGCCCCAGCAATTCTGTTTGCATAGAAGATGGGAGAGAGGCATAACCTAAATCAATTAGTTTTTCTTTGGTGGTTGATAAAGCTTTTTGTGCATTTTTATCCTCAGTATTATTACTAATTATTTTTTCTAATATTTGCCCCTTTAGTAGTAAAGCTGTTAAGCACAATGAATCATATTGCAGCGCTTGATTTGCGCATTGTAACATAAAGCCCCCGCCCCCGGCCCCTCTCGAAAAATCGGGACAGGTACTCCCATAGGAGAGGGGAGTCTTGGCTTCATAGCCTTTGGCCATTTGAACAAAACACAAGGCTATTGCTTCTTGCTCGTTTAATCTGCGCATAGCAACACCGCTTTCTACTGCTTGATGTGTGGTATAAGTGTATGCTTTAATGGTGCCTGCACCGGGAAAAGAATGTGAGCCCAATTCTATATTGTAATAATTTCCATCCGTTCCTAAGTGCTGAATAAAAATATGCTGGGGTGCTGTACACAAATAGGCCTCTGTTTGCAGGCGCAATGAAAAAACATAATACAAAGCAGCCAATGAAAAACAATTGCCTTTTTGTTTTGTTGTATCAAGTAAAGTAGTAACCATTGTGTTTTCCCAATTTTCTTTACCAAAAGGATCGGCTTTGGCATATTGCATAGGGTATTGGGTGGCATAAGTGCCATTATCTTGTTTGTACCAAGTGGTATCGGTAAGGTAGTTGTATATGGCCCAATTCAACAATAAATTTTCTTTATTGGTTTGCTGTTCGGTTTTTCCTGCTACATCAATACCGCTCCAATTTTTAGGGTATTCAATTTCATTTAGTTTTTCTTTGTTTGCATTGGCCAATTGTACAATACGTTTGGTGTGAAAATCTAATTTATTTTCATATTCATCATAACTCAAATGGCCATCATAATAGGCGTTTTCAACTTCGAAAATAATTTTTTCGAAGGCGGAAGCACTATAAGTTTGAGCAGCTATTTTTAGTTGTACGCAACTAAAAAATAATATTATTGTGTATTTGTACTTCATCATTATTTATTTAAATGTTGGTTTACATTCTTAAAATATTGATAGATAACTAATCGAAAATTTTATTTATTTTGCATATACTTTAAACTAATTTTTATGCAAACTATCAGTTTTACTGCCCAAACAGAAGATGTTTCACAAATAGAGGCTATAAAAGTTTTTATGAAAGCATTAAAAATAAAATTCAAAATAAAAAAAGAGGATGTTTATAATGCTGCCTTTGTAGAAAAAATTGAAACTAGCAAAAAAGAATACAAACAAGGCAAAGGCGAAATAATGTCATTAAATGATTTTAAAAAATTATGCAAGTAGTTCTTTTACCAAGGGCTAAAAAGGTTTAGCATTCTATGAGAAAACAGGCATTGTTATTTCTTTTTTTCTTTCTTCAGTTTCTTTTCTAAGAATATTGCATGTAATTCATCTGTTGTGATTGTTTGGAAATATTCCTTCTTCTTAAGCCCTTTTATTAATTGCTTATCACCAGTCCATAATTTTGCAGATAAATAATTATTTAGAGCAACAAACATTGTATCATCATTATCAATGCCCAAAACCAAATTTTCGGCTTCTTTTATTTTTTCTGCAGATAATACAATGTCATCAATAAATTTTATTCTGCTTATGATTATTTGAAATACTTCTTCAAACTGTTTTTCTTTTAGGCCGGTAATTTTAAGAATTTTAGCTTTATGTTCCATTATTTCTTCCTTAAGAAGAGCTATTGAATAAAAATTAAAAAACTCAGAACCATTAATTATTAATTGACCAATTTTTCCTTTTGTATTTAGTATTGCACTAAATACTATATTGGAATCAACAACTATTTTCATCTATAAATTATTTGTTATTTAATGGTGAGTAAAGCACACATGCATCTTTTAGGCTTGTTTGTAAATAATATTGCATGTATGGTTCATTACAATCCTCTGTGAATTTTAATTTTTTTCCATATCGCTTTTTTTGCAGATTTAGCAAGCTTATCAGCATCAGCCTGCTTTGCTTTTGACTTAGTTGTTAGCTCTTGATATCGTAAGTAATCCAACAAATTTTGTAATTCGGTTAAATCAATATCTACAGGCAAATGCACTAAAATTTCACTTGATGTTCTTTCGAGAATCATAAACTAAGATGTTTATTTCAAATATATTCTTTTAAATTTCAGCTACCAAATTGTACTGCCACATTTTCATCTATCAATATTTCAAAGAACTTTTTTTAACGCATTTGCAAAGTTTTAAACTTTGTAAGTGATTGGTGTTTTTTATAAAGGATTACAAATCCTATTTTATGTGGTTTGGATTAGCTTGCACACAATACATTCACACAAAATCCAAACCAGCTACGCGTGCACATCCTCACTAGCCGGTGGCATCCTCGCCAGCATGCACGAACATCTGCGCCAGCTGGAGTTATTCCATTTCATCTAAAGCAGTTTGAGCATTTCGTTTGGCCCCTTCTATAGAGCGTTCTTGTTGGTCAAAGTATTGCTTTTGAATCGCTTGGGTCTTAGTATCAGTAGTGTTTTGGAGATCTTTATTACGTTGGTCATAAAGATCTCTCAATTGTTTGTCTAAAAATCCAACATACTTTGTTAACTTTTCTTTTTCAGTTAAACGACCATTAAAGAAGCCGGCCTTTACCATTTCATCTGCAATAAAAGGATCAATTTCAAAAGTATACTCTATATTTAATTCCCTTCCACCTGTTACAGCAGCCGTAGCAGATCCAACATTAGCTTCGCCTTTATCCTCATATAATTTATTCGATATGGCTACTGAAAAATATGTTTCAGTACCTCCGCACTTCGTATATATTCTTGTTGTAACAGAACGATTAGCTACTTTTAATTTTAACCTACTTCCAAGTTTAACTGAATTTCCATTAGATGTAACTTGATCCTGTATAAAAAAGGAAAAATCTCCTTTAACACCATCACCAGCAGCTATTCCAACCCCTGCATAAATTTCGACACTTGCTTTATCTAAAACGCGGCCTACAAATTTTTTCTGGTTTGAATCCCAAACAAATCCCATTGAAGCCCCCTTAGCATCAATTCCACCTGCTACCCCCTCGCCTATGGCACTTCCACTTAAATAATTTCTATAAGAAACTTCAACTTTAATATTATCACAATTCGATAGAACATTAAATAATGGATCATTTTGATATTGATATGTAAGAAATTGCTCCATTGTAGAAAGTGTTTCTTTTCCGTCTGGATCAACAAAATTTACTGGATCATTTCCACAAAAATTATATGGGCTTTGGTCAGCATACTTCCACGCCAGCGGATCCAAACTCAACCACCTGCCCGCGCGTGGGTCGTACATACGGGCGCCAAAATCGTAGCTGGTAGCGGTTTTGCTTTTGAGCTCATTATCCATTTCTTTACCCTGGTAACCATAGCGATAATTGCTAGTGCTACTATTGCGCCCAGGTAATAACATACCATAAGGGTAATAATCATTTGATGTGCTTACATTAGCTCCGGACGATCCTTTTAGATCACTTACAATAGCTCTTACATTACCTAAATAATCATCTATCTCGTAATTCTTATTTCCTACAGTTCTTTGAAAAGTGTTTACAGATGCATCAATAGCTTCATCATCACTGATAGAACCAGCTAATTCTCCTATTCTATCACCACCGTATAAAGGTATTTCAACTAAATCAGCTTCTGTGCTTATACTGGGGCTTTCATAAATGGCCATTACTTTTCCATTTGCATCTGCTACATACATAGTTGTTTTGATAACATAAGAACCCGAAGATTTATCCCAGAAAACTTTTTTTACTCTGTTTCCTAAAGCATCATAATCAAAACTGATAATGTTTCCATTGGTGTATGTAACTCCTTTTACTTTACCTGATGGTGTCCAATATATATTAGAAATACCTTCGGCCTGATCACCTATTAATTCGCCTATGTCATCATAACTATAATTAAGGCTGCTTTGATCGTCAATATCAACCGTACTGGAAGAAGCACTTTTGGTATCATCAATACCCATTAATTTATTATTGTCAATAATACCATTCCCATCATTGTCTTTATAATTGTAAGTAAGGGCATCAAATTGCGAAGTACTTACATAGGTATAACGGTTCAATGTTTTAATGTTCCCATTTTCATCATAGCCATAAGATGATTTATAAGAATTATAGGCACTTGTTATATCATCTCTATGCCACTTGGTTTTAGAAGCATCATAATAATCAAAACTTGCCTGGGTTAATCTATACAGCTCATCATAATTGTACATAAAACTTAAGGGTGCTCCGCTAAATTGTAAAGAACCTGAAGATGTACTAGCTTGGTTGTATGTAATATTAGTTATGGTTCCATTGTACAATGGGCGGTAGTTTACTTTATTAGAAGCAAATGAGGGATTAGAAGACGGATTTGTTTGTTTACTTTGCTCATAAGTAGAGCAATCACTTTTGTACCATTCATGTTGATAATTATAATAATTGCTGAATGAATAAGTGCTTGTATTAGCAGAGTTAAAAGGTGAAACTGTAGTTTCTGATGTTCCTCTATTACCATTTCCATCTGCATCATAATACCGTTTAAAATCTCCATCGAAATAGCCTAATGTCATACCATACACATCGGCAGGGAATGAAGATGTACTTGCGCCATCCCCTCCTGGGTCATAAGTTGAACTTAAACTAGGATGATTAACTGCTTTGAGCCAGCCATTAATGGTATAAATATAATCCAAGCCTTGTATTTTATCTTCACCAATTGATAAACGTTTTAAAGGCCCATAAGCATAATATTCATATTTAACATCTGCATCCCATAAATAATTATCGCGCGAGGTTTCTACTTTTTCTATTCTTCCATCAGAATCATAAGTATAACGATAAAAGAATTGGTCATTCATTCCTTCATTGTATTTTACCTTTGTAATTTTTCCGCTTACCAAATCGTAATCATAAGCAAGGTGTTTGTTATTTTTACTTCCTGTTATGCTATTGGTAAATCCACTAATACTTTGCAGCATCCACTCCACATTGCCATGTGGATCATAACTGTAAAAAGTATAATTTTCGTCTCCGCTATTATCTGTTCCGTCATAATCAGAATAAGCATAGCTGATACGGTTTTGCAAATAATGCTGGGTTAAGGTACTTCCATCGGTTTTATAAGCAAGACTGGATGTATAAGCATTATCATACCATGATACTGTACGGTATGTAAGATTAGAGTTTGGATAAGATGGAGTTTCTATATTATTGGCAAAAGCCTGAGAAGTGGCATCTAATGTGCTAAGCCCAGATTCAGTAATTCTTCCTAAATCGTCATATTTAAGATAGGCATAGGTTCCATCGGTTTTTTGTTTGGCATTTTGTGAAAAACGCAATTGACCAATGCCATTATACCATAATTTTTTTTCTCCACCATCAGGTGTTTTTTCATAGGTGCGCTGACCCAAAGAATTGTAATGGTATTCGGTAGCTAAAGTATGATTTTTTATGTCTCTTCTTGATGGAAATTGAGTAGCTTCCCCGCTACTGTTATACATATAATTAAAATCATCAACCCCTTGTGGAGGTACAGTTTTAACAAGATTGCCTTGTTGATCATAATAAAACAAGGTGTAGTGTTTGTATTCTTCTTTATAGTCAATTGCTAAACTATCTTTAATATTATCAGATACTGTACACTCATTAGCATAATTTACTAAGGAAACATCTATTTCATTTTGACGACAATCATTGAGCTCTCCTTGCAAAATAGCCAGCACATAATCAATGTTTTGTTGATTGCAATCATTGTTAAAAAAATTAAGCGCAGTTAAATCGATGCTAGCCGGTGTACTTGCTTTATAGCCAATGCTTGGAACATTAACAGTTTGGTTATAAGAACCAAAGTTTAATATAGAAGTTGCGGCTGAGCGAGAAGATTTATATTGTAATTTATTACTGGTATTAAGAAATTGACCACTGGTTGAAATAGCTGTTGTATTACCGAAAAAGTTGTTGTATAAACCAATACTACCGGTTTTTACAGTTTCATAATTAGGGATTTCAAACTTCTCAACAATATCATTGATCCAGCTTGCAGCAGTACTTCTATTAACTGTAGTAGATCCGGAGTTTGCTTGATCAGCAAGATTTTTATTTAGGCACGAAGCTATCCAGTCGACATAAGTAGTGTTAACAGCAGAATTAACAGAATAAGATCCATCATTGGCTGTTGCATCGGCATTCATTATTTCAACTTTGCCAGCCATTAAGTTTTGTATAGTGGCAAAATTACTTAGAATAGTTTGATTATATCCGGTTGACGTATTATAAACATTTGTGCCATTATCAAACATTGAAGATTGTGCATATTTTGTTTTGAAAGCTTCTTTTACCTGGTAGGCTCCAATGGATCTGGCTGTTACTGAAAGAGTTGAAAAGTCTTTATCAAATTTATTTCTAATAGCATTTTCACGGGCATCAATTATTTGTCCCATATTATCGGCCAGTTTTGTATAGATAGAGTTTTCGCAAGCATCGCTATTAGGGTCAGGACCGCAAGAAAGATCAGAGTAATAATTTAAATCATTATCAATATCTGTATTAATACAGGTATATAACCTATCCCAGGCTTTGCATTCTTGGTTTTCGTCTCTTGAATCAGCAATAATACCATTGGTAAGATCGTACCAGGCATAACCACAGCTTGCCACATCCCATACTTCATCATCATCTGCCGAACTATTGTAAGGATATGGATTGCGCCAATCTTTTGCTCCATCAATTGAAGTTATTTCACCTCCGGAGGTACCATAATCAACTCCATTATATGTTAAACAGTTTTTGTAATAATCAAACTGATCAGGTGAAATATCCCCTACGTCATATTTATCATTCTCTGTAAATGGATCAAATTCAAATGACTTATATGCATATTCCAGATAACCATAACCATATTGGCTAGTGGTACTTGTAACTCCATTTAAACCTAATAATATTTCAGTACTTGATTCATTACCCAATCCATATTCATGGTTTGAATAACCGCTGTATTGTTTGCCTCCACATAACTCAAGAAAATAATCAAGGAAATCTATACCAGGCAAGGCTTCAGTACCTTTGTTTGAATACAAACCTTCCCAATCATTAGCCAATTGCATCATGGCAAGGGTAATATCTCCGCAATCATACGGATTAACCGGATCGTTAATCATACGCATGCACATGGTATTTAAAGCTCCATCGCCCAAAGGAAATGATCCGGTAGCATTTTTTTTATCAGAAGTAATTTTACCAAATTGATCAACAGCATCCCATTTATCTTCATCATCATTATAAACACCAGTGGTAAGAACAATACCTATGGTATGATCAAATGACGACTGTGTAAGAACAATTTCTGAATAAGAATCTCCGGCAGAAGCTGAAATTAAATCACCCACGCTTGTTGCTTCAAGATCATTTATTCTTTCTTGCATAAACGAAAGAATTTGATCTCTTACTTCGCTTTGGGTTGCGTAATTAAATGTATAAATTACGGTAGTTGTATTATCCTTTTGAAGAAATCCTCCATCACTTCCATCAATAGTTATAGAATAGGTCTCTGAATTATTGTAGCTAATTAGTTGTGGGCCGTAATCGTATTCTGTACCATCAATTTACATAACAAAATCAAAAGAATCGTAATCTAAATCACCTGCTGCTCTACCATCGCCTGTATAAGGAGATGTAAGGAAATATTTAATAGAGGGTGTTATGTTATCGTTATCTTGAGCTTCAGCGCTCAATGTTATGGTAATGGTTTTTTCGGCATTGGCAGGATATTTTTGCTTACCATATTTATCGTAAAAATAATTACCCAAATTACTACCGTAAACATCTTTATATTTATCTGTAAGTATACTTTCAAAATCATAATATTCTCCATAATCTGTTACCATATTATTTTGCCAATCCAGTGTTGCTTCAGAGGCTTCATGTAAATAATAGTGGCAAATATCATCATCGCAACTTACTCTTGGTATAGTTAGTTCACAACAGTTAGTAGTAATTGTGTATGACATATTACCATCTTCATCTTCTGTACGTACTACTTTTACATCATCTTTGTATTCAAAATCTGCAGAGGCACTTGTAGCAGATGTTACTCCGGCTAATTCATCCAAAAGTTTGTTTAAGTCATCTAGGTCTGCATCTTGTGGATTACCAGATGCATCTGTACGGCTACCATCAAGGTAAGAGGCAAAAACATCAAAAATAACACCGTATTGGCTATCGAATTGTTCTCCTATAGCATCTGCATGGTAATCGGAATAGTGGCTTTCACCGGTTTCATTATTATTTACTTTAATAATTCTGCCAAAACGGTACACCCCAGGGTCAGAAAGAAAGATATTCAAAGAAGATTCATCCGGCCAATCACTTGTTTTGTTGGCATCTGTTCCATCATAATCGGTATTAATCCTACCTTTGGTATCAAGTGTTATATTTACCTTAGTGCCATTAGTACCATTAGCAGTTACTGTTGCTCCCGCTTCACAATTACCTGGAGTAACAAAAATAGTATCTGCCCATTTTAATTCATCAGTTTCTTCTCTTATGCAGTAGAGATATATTGTATAATCACAGGTACTGCAATAATCTATACAACTTGCATCAAAGTCTTCAATTTCCATAAAATAATGCATGTTAACCGTAATATCGGGCTCTGCAAAAGCAATTGACTGTTCTTTTACTATGGTATAAGGATCAGGTTGAGATGAGCCTTCAATTACTTTCACAATTTTTCTTTTAGGATCGCTCCATACATCGTCTAATAAGGGTTGTTGTCCTGTATTAAGGTAAGCCGTAGCGAGCAGCTTGCCATCTACTGTTCTGTATTCTACAGTTGGATTTTCATTAGGATCGACTCTTGTTATTCTATAAATTCCGCTTGAACGAGGTGTTTCATTACCAAATACATTCATAATTTGAGAATCTTGCACGGCAGAATAATAAGTTCTGATTGTGCGTTGCATACCCCCTCCCAGATAGGTATTATCGTATAGTCCCATTCTATGTTCATCTCCAAAAAGAGATTGCTTTTTTACACGGCCATCCTGATCATAAACTGTTCTGGAATAAGGAAAATTATTGGCATTAGGAATTCTTATATCTGAATTCTTGTCAGAAAAATAATCAGAAATGGGTCCGGCCATTTTTAAAGTATTTTCCCACTTGGGAACATCACTTGCATCATCAGGAAATCTTGTTCTACCATCTGAATCAAAATCTTGTGGGAGATATAAGCCATCTACATCTCCATCTTCATCGTGATCGGCAGTTATTAATTGATCTTTATAACCTAAATTATCCTGAGTTACAGGGGCTGTCATGCTTTGTATGCCTAGCCTACCAACATAATCATAAGCAGTACTATTCATTAGTATTTGACCATCTAACTCAGAAAGTTTTCTTTGCGATTGTTTAACCATGCCTAAGCCATTGGCAAAACTTTTACCTTCGGCAATTCTATTGCCTTCGGTAAAGGCTCTATTGTATATAGAATTAATATCAGCATCTTGTTGGGTAAAATAGAACGCAAAATTTGGTAAGGCAGTAGAGCTTGTAATTTCGGCCGTAGTTTCGCCAATGTTATAAGCAGAACCCAGTGATCCGGTATAAGTAGACCATACTCCCCAGTTACGGCTATCGGCAATGCCTCCATCATAATAATCACCTATTGGGCGTACTCTCCAAATGTAGTAACCGGTACCTTCTGCCAGTTCAAGGCTAATTGAAGTTTGATTTTCCACTTCAATTGATAATGCTTTACTCCAATCAAGATTGCTTACTTTAACATATTTAGTTCCTGTATTGTCTGAGTTTTGATTATACAATCTCATAATTTGTATTTGATAATTACTAATAAATGAGCTACAAGCCGGTGTCCATGAGAATTGTGCCCGGTTACTATTATCATATATACTGGCTTTGGTAAGCGATACCAGGGGAGAGCTTGCATATGAACCGCTATTTACATTTACCTTATAGTCTTCGTCAAACCATACAGAAATTCTAGCTGCAGAAAGAGCAGAGGATGCTGTGCTGGCATCATATGACATTTTACCAAAATCAATTTTAAAATAGTCGTAGCTTGAAATAACAGAAGAAAAATCTATTACCATCAATTGTTCTGCTTGAGGGGTAGCGCTTGAAACTACCTGCAGCGTGCAAACCCTTGCTGCTCCATAGGAACCTGAAGATGTATATGGAGTAATGGTAACAATTTCATGAATATTGAATGAAGTAGAACTTCCTAAGGTGTAATCATCACCTAAATCAAGTTTAACAAAACATTTAGTAGATACCGGAGAGGAAATAAGGTCATTACAAGTAGAGCTTTTAGCATAATATTTTGTTTGTGATGGAGTATCGCTTAAACTTATTGAAGTTGAAACATCTGTTGATGATAATGTTTCTGTACCGGTAAAAGGGGGATATACTGTCATCGTAATAGAATTGGAAGTAGCAGGAGAGGTTCCTGAAGCAATACAACTGGCATTTGAAGATAAGGTACAAGTGATCACATCTCCTGTTGCTAGAGAAGAAGGAGAAAATGTATAAGAAGCGCTATTACTACTTGACACATTTTGTCCATTCTTTTTCCATTGGTAGGTAGGGCTGCCCCCTCCATTGGTAATAGAGGAAGTAAAAGTTACCGGAATTAAAGAACACACTGTAGTGTTGCTGGTGCTTATTGTTATAGTAGGTGTTACAGATGCATTTACTGTTAAATTTGCAATACCGGATGTAGTAGTACAGCCACCACTTGTTACTTTACACAGGTAATTATAATTGTTATTGCTTGTTTGCAGTGTAGGTGTGATATAGGTTGCGGATTGATATCCGCTGCCGCCTCCGTTTGTATATGTTATATCACCATAATCACTCCCTCCCGCTGTAGCACTTTTTTGCCATTGATAGGTATATCCGCTTGTATTAGTTGTATTAAAAGTTGCTTGATATCCAGAACAAACGGCTATGCTACTTGGGTTACTTATACTGGGGCCGCTATTTACCGTCATTGTTATAGAATTAGAGGTAGCTGTTGTAGGCGATGGGCAACTTGCAGTTGAGGTCATTACACAACTAACAATTTGTCCAGTAGTTAAAGATGTAGTAGTATAGGTAGTAGTAGTACTATTACTTCCTACACTTGCACCATTTATTTTCCATTGATAAGTAGGTGTAGTTCCCCCATTAGTAGGATATGCTGTAAACTGTGCAGAAGCACCGGAACACATAGGATTGCTTCCCTGGGTTTGTGTAATAGTTACGCTTGGAGTTACAGAGGTGGCAACCGATAAAGTTACTGTATTAGATGTAGTTTGAGCAGAACAACTACCACTGGTATTTGTTAGCAAACATTGGTATTGATAGCCATTATTTAATGTTGGTATTATATAAGTTGCGTTAGTTCCGCTAGTAGTTATATTTTGCCACGAAGCTGTGCTACTTGTTCTATATTGCCATTGATAGTTGGGAGATCCACTTGCTACAACACTAACACTAACATTTGTTGTGCCGGAACAATAACTACTAGCCAAACTTGGTTGGGTAGTGATAGAAGGTGCTGTTACGCTGGTAACACTTACTGCATAATAAGCTGATGTATATGGCGAGGTAACGCCTGATTGTAATGAGCCGGTAACTGTTATTTTACATTTATAATACATATTGGTAGATAAATTGGCAGTAGTATAGCTGGATGTAGTAGCTCCTGATCCAGATGTTACATTTGCATAAGGACCACCAGAAGCTGTAGAGCTTTGCCACTGATAGGTTGGGGTATAACTACCGCTTGAAGAGCTAGTGGTACAAGTAGCTGTTAACTTTACATTACCCCCCGTACAAATAGGCATTGCTTTTGAAGCACTAAGAGTGGCCCCACTAAAGGTTCCTGTGGCCGCTTGCATATTACTACTCACAAAAAACATACTTGCGATTATCAAGAAAGATGCAATGTGTCTTTTTAGCTCAATTGATAAAGCTGCTTTAAGCCTTGAGCACCTATTCTTATAAATTTTTTTCATAAACATTTTTTTTATGTTGTAATATTTTTCTTTTTCATTATTGCATTAGCTAATTATCAAATCGGCTAATTAGCTAATTGAATTATCTATCTTGTGTTGGAATATTATACTGTGTTTCTACTAAAGTTTTAACTCCGCGAACTGTTTCTTTTTCTTTGCGAATTAATTTTCCTTCATCATTGTATTGGTAAAGCATGGCAAAATTTTGATCATCCAAAGTGGCTAAAATTTTATAAGTTGAAGGATCATACACATAAGCTACCATTTGAGAATTTAAGGGCTGAACACGAATGTCATCTTCATAAATAGAAGGTACTCCATTAGAATTATCAGTTTCGATATAAACTTCCAAACCATAAGCGGTAACAGTTGATGTGCTTACTCTTGCGTTAAGCCCATCGTAATCTTTCCATTTACTGGGAGTGAGTTTGGCTTCATATAAAGTCCATTCACCTGTTTTTGCCACGCTTTCAAAAGTAATGTCGGAGAAATTGGGAGTTTCAGTAGATGCAGGCTTTCCATCTGTACCCAGCCTAGTATAAACACTGGCATCTAATAATTTAATCGTGGGGGTACTGGCTCCTGTTTTTACCCACATCTTTACTGATAGGCCTGAATTTTTTGCCTGCTCGGTTCTTGATTTACTTGTTGAAATATTAAAAACACCCCAATAGCCTGATGATATTGCGGTAGTAGAAAGTTTTGTAGACTTGCTGCCAGTATGGGCACAATCACTTGTTGGTGTTAAATTAAGTGCATCTCCTCCGGTATATTCAAAGCTTTCAAACAAAGCATCATCATATTCTGAATTTTGAATAGTTAAATTGGGCAGTGCATTATCATAACCAAATTTTACAGCACTGTGAATATTTAAAACATTTTTACTTTGCAAAGCATTACCATCCGGGGCATATGTTTCCATTTCTTCCGTGTTTAACCATTTTGAAGAATTACCAGATACATCATTCCAATTAAATGGAGTAAAGTCATTCAACTTACCGGATAAAAATACTTCATCTTCATTTTCTAAATCGGTTTTATAAACATAGCTGGCATCAACATACCATTTTCCTGCTTCTGCAGTTTCTATTGTGTTTGTATTGGTAGTGCTTAACCCATAATTCTCTTTAAGCTCATCAGCTATATCACAACTATTTTTGTATGTAAGAGCTGAAGCTGATAATATTCCATTCCAACTACGACCTGAGAGTCCTTCAAATTCTTCACCACAAGTTAGAATGTTTCCTGCACTTATTCCGAGTATATTAGCCATGCCACTTCTCAATATTTTAATTTCAACCTCCCCATCTGTTGTTGTGCTGGAATAAAAATTTGATGCCGGTGCAATATATATATAGCCGGCAAGACCACTTCCATCAGTACTTACCCTAGTTACATTATAAATTTCTTTGGTTGAGTTTCCTTTAGGATTTAATGCAATTAGATCGCCTACATGAAATTGAGCTAATACATTATCAAAATTGCTTCCGGTTAAACTAATATAAGTATCACTTCTATTTTGCTTTTCAGCTGTTATGTTATTATCTCCACTCGAAAATGAATATCCCTCAAAACCTGCCTTTTGTCCCATATCATAGTAAAATGTTGCAGGAATATTAAAATTAAAATATTTACCATGGTAAGTCTTATAGGCTGTTGTACCATCTTCACTTTTACAAGCATATTTAAGGTCATCATAAATTCCTGCTTTTGAAGTAACAATTGGGTTGCCGGACGTTTTATCAAAATATACATTGTTAACAGTAGCAACAGCTCCATCCTGATAATTCGTTACTTTTTTAAGTACAGACGGATAATAATCTGTTTCAGTTGTTACATGGGTATGAATATATGTGTCATCATTAATTTTGTATGGTATAGGAATAACATATGGTATAGGACATGGGATTTCCCATCCAATTTCAAGGCTACGATACCAGGTATCATTTTTATCTAAAACCAATTTAGACTCTGTAATTACATCTGAAGAGGCTCCTAAATAAGTGCCGGATGAATTTCCATCAGCATCCAAAACAGGGATAGCCTCTCCCGGTTGGTAATATTCATATTTTGAACTGGATATTTCCATTAAACTAGTTGGTTGATTATAGTCTTCCCAATTTCCTGAATATTGAACTTCTTTTTTTATTTGGCCATTCATGGAATTAATAATAAATCGGTAACCCTGTGTAGCCCATACGCAGTATGAATTTGAAACAGCTATGCCATACCAGTCAGTGGAGTTTTGTGTCTTTAAATTGAGTTCAGAATGTTGTACTCCTTTAAATTTTTTTTCTTCTCCCGTAGTGGCATCAGTAAAATCGTATTTCTTATCGAAGGGATAATCTTTAGTAGTATAATATTCATAAGCGTGAATTCCATCATGTGTGGCACCGCTATATATATTTCTGACAAGCACTCTTGAATAGCCAACCATTGGAGATGGTAATACGCTTTCACCGAGGGGGCCGGTAAATTGTGATCGATCTTCTCCGGCAGCCATTTTTTGTGCATCTGATGACTCTTCTCTTCTATGCATAAAACCTATTAATGCATTTTCAGTATTTCCAAGTGATGGCTCATTTGTTGCTACCCCACTTGAGAATCCATCTTTATCAATATAGAGATATTCATGACCATACAAAGCTTCATCTGCGTTGTCAGATTCAATACCCGGATCATAAGTAAGCAATCGTTTTACCCTTATTCCCCCACCTTTCTTACCATAAGGAAGAGGTAGCCTTATGTATGAGTGATCCGCATCCATTGGCTTACAGACATCACCGTAATAATCACCTGTTGGAAAATCGAATAATTCATCATAAAATTTGTATACATCAGAAATAATTTCGGTAGGACTAGTAGTGCTTACAACATTATTTAATTCCAGACTAAAATCATCTTCTCCATCACAATCAACATATTCATTTAAATTACCTCTGGTAGTTTTAAAAAATTCTGTACAAGCATGGCGTGGACAAGTCCATTCAAAATCTGAATGAACTGAACCGGCATCTCCTAACTCAAAATACAATTTATAGTCGTCTAAACTGGCATCCGGATTAATATCCTCTACTTCCGGATCACTTAATCTTATATAACCATCTATATAATCGGTATTACAATTATTAAGATCTACATCCGTACCGGTTGATATATTATAAAGAAATTTAAAAAAGGCCATTTCCGACTTTCTTCCTCCATATCCATCGACCATAATTTTTTGGATATAATCTTTCATCTTATCCATTGATTCTTTATCATCAATGCCTAGTTCGCTTAAATCAACATAATATTTTTGGTTATAATCAGACATACCATCTTCTGAATAATTATAACCATCGTCATCATATCCTTTTTTACTTACATCATCAGGTGGTAGTTCTAATTTAACCATAGCCATGGCTTTACGGTCTTGCACATATTGGTAATCATCCTGCTCATACTGAACCTGTATTTCACCCTTTGTTGGTAAAATAATTCTTTTTAACTGCCAGGCAGCAGGGTCAAAGGTAGATGCGGGTGTTTGATCAACCCAAAGAAATAGGTTGTTACATAATGTAGATCCGTTCTCCCGATAAGCATTCCATCTATCTGTATTATAAATTGAATATTGCGGCTGTTCTCCTATAAAACCATCAACATTGGTTGATTGATAAGGGCTTCTAAATTCAATAATATCTTTATAAATATCTTTTCCCGAATCTTCCCATTCTCCGGTCTCCTCATTTTTTTCATATTTATGATTTGATGGGAGGCTACTTAGGTCAGGATAAGTATATTCAAATTTATAAGGAGAAACCGTTGAATTATATACATTTTGATATTCTACATACAAACTCTTAAGTGTTAACTTACCATCATTTGTTTCATTACTATTGTCATCCCAATTAGTATTATTGGGTATTCCAGGCCAAGCAGAATAATCATAATTGAAATAAATGCGTTTAATGACTGGATTATCGCTCAAATCGGAGTTGTCATCATCTTTAGCATATAAAATAATTTGATCTAATTTTTTGGGATGTTTGCGATCTGCATTTCTGGTATTACCTGACGTACCACCATCAGGCCAGGGTGCAGCTTCTAAACCATCTTCTCGTTCAGAGGTAGAAAACACAGCAATATGAGTGGCTGTTTCAATAGTGTTTAAATAATAGACTTCTTTTTCGCCAAATGAAAAATAACCAAAATCATCCTTTGGGTCTGAAAACTTTCCTTCATTTACCAATAACCCGTAATAAGGAACTCTCCAATTAAAATTATCGTCATATTTTTCATAACTAAATTTTGTCCATCCTCCAATATCTCCGTCATCCGGGCCGTTTCCATTTACATCTATGTAGTTAGATTGGGTTATTTGCGTGAGTAAATAAGAATTTGGGTATTTATCGTTTCTAATATCTCCTGTAACCTGGCAATCTAAATTAGATTCTTGGTCTTTTATACTATTCAAGTCATCATTACTTAATTCTCCATCTTCACTTGCGGTTTCAACAGCACTCAAATAAGAATGCAAATTAGTCAAGTCTTTTTCAGCAAAAAAATGATTCTTTATATTGCCCTTTTCACTTGGAGTGATACCAATAGAAATGTCCATTTCATTTTTAGAATAAACCGGTAAGGAATACAAATAATGGGTTCCATTGGGATTTGTAATGTCATATTCTCCTATATTTTCATTTTCTTCTCGGCTAAAATCACTTGAAATATAACTATCAGATCTATATGAAAACCTGTCATAATAGTTGTTACTACCATCTTTATTGTGAAGCATAGCTTTATTGGTGTGATATCCAATATAAGAAGCTCGCCCAACAAGCCCATTTTGATCTTGATTTACTTTTTTATTTAAAACATCGCTATCATATTTTAATGTCCAATCATTTTCGCTTGAACTTTTCGCCATTTTTGCAGATGCAGTTTCTTTAGTAAAGCGATCATCTTCTGAATGAAAAGTTGCCCCCCCCCCTAAATCACCTAAAAAACTAAAATAATAGGGCTCGTCCATATCTTGATTATTTGAGAAATTATAGCCGGCATCATCCCAACCGCTTACAGAAAGCAAGTGTCCTCCAGAAGAAATTGCATCTGCAGCAGATTCAGCTCTTTCTTTCATATTATCCGGCTTATCCTTATCTGATACATCAGATTTACCAGCACCAATATCTACATTTACACCGAATGCAACAGGTTCCGGTCCCCCTACAAAAGCTCCGATGCTTATCAATGTAGTCTTAGAAGTTTGCTCATTAGGCCGAAAATAGCCAACTGAAGAACTTTTGGCCGTAAAAGTTCCTGAAACTCCTTCTCCAGAAACACTAAACAAATCAGCTCCACTTACAGGTATAGGCAAATAGTTATCACGTAAATTATATACATCTTGTTTTTCAACAGTATAATCCATTAAGGCGTCATTATCCGCATCATCTCCGCTTATAACTACATTATGTGATTTTATATATCCATAATACTTATGTATGCTAATTCCTCTATCTTTAGGTGATTGAATGGTGTAATTTGCATTTATTGCAGCACTACCTCCAACAGGAATACCATAATATAAACGACCTTCTAATGAAACAGCCCCACTAAAGCCCGAATAATCTTGAAGAACCGTTGGAGCAGATTGATTGTAAAGTGTATAGGATTTGTTTCCATAATAAGAAAGAGGAGAACTAGCTTGTTTATTAAATAGTTTTGTAGTACCTACTCTTAATGCCTCTTCCACTACTGTTTTACATATTCCAGAAGCATATCCTTTCATCTCCGGATAAACATCGCCAAAAACTCCACTTACCCAGTATGCCGGATCCACCTTTGAAGTATATCGAAATTCCCCATCTTGAGTACTAACATTACAACTATATGCTGCTATGGAAGTATTAAAATGAGGTGAAACTTGAAATGAAGATCCAATGTGATTATTATGTGTTAAAACAACATTAACCCCCCCTCCTATATTGAAGTTAAGAAGGTCATTAATAATATTATCTCCCGTTCTATCTAATATATTTGATACATTAAATGCCACGCTAGCACCCAAATCAGCCCCAATACTCCATGTAACATTATCGTCAACTTTATTGATATTTATTTGTGCATCTCCATCCGCATCATCCGGAAAACCCTGTTTATTTCTTGTTATTGCCCCTGCATTGAGCGTCCAGCCAAAGCCTACCCAAGAGGCTTCTTCTTCTGGCCCTGAGCCTGAGTGATATGAAAGCGAAACCGGATAGCCGCCACCATTAGGGCCTGGCACTTCGAGAATAGGAATGTTATAAGTGAAATCTCCTGTAAAAGGATCTACCATGTTGGATGTGCTCACCGATTCAAAATTGGAGAACTCAGGAGAACTAGGCCCACCGGTTAAGGCATACGTTTTTTGTGGGATAAAATTTTGTGCCAATAGGCTTATTGCAGTAAGTAAGGCTAGGCACTTGCGTAAAAATTGTTTCATGTATTATTAGTTCAAAGTTTAATGTTCACAGTTCAATGCTTAATTGAATTGAAAAATTTGAATATTGTAAAATTGAAATATTGATTTGATTCTTCAATCCATGTGGCTTCGAGTACCTCAGCCACCAATCTTTACAATTTTGAATCTTCCAATTTTTTCAATTTGTAATTTTCCAATTTGTATTCAGAGAGCTTTCGTTGGGTAGGGTTATTTTACCTACTTAACGAGCACATAATACAAAAGGTTACAATATTTACCAAAAATCCATTAAAAAACTTTTGTTTTTGTTCAACATTAATGATGAAGTTGTTAAGTAAGCCTATCTATATGTATTGAGGAGGGTGGGGTTTATAATAAACGTTGTGGCAGTATAAGGTTTTTAAAATATCAAGTAAAATTTACTTATTTATCCAAGAAGATCCGGTTGAATAGTCAATAAGCAGTATTTTTCCTTCGTTCCGGTTCAATAAATTAGTTTTTAAAATTTGATACAATTCTACTCTGTTAATTCTAACAGCATTTTTGTTTCTTATTTGATCGAGTTTTTTATTAAACGAAAATTTATTGATTTGGTAGTGAATAGTAGTATGGGGCAAGTTAATAAGCTTACCAATTTCTCTTTGGCCGAGTCCTTCTAAATACAAATGCAAAATGCTTCTGATTTCCGGAATGCTTAATTGAGGCTGTTTGAGTTCATATATAAATTGAAAACTACATTTTTTACATTTATAGCGTTGTTCACCTTGTACATAACCATTTTTTACCACTTGTTTGTTTTTGCATTTCGGACATTCCATAATACTAAGATTTAAATTATTTGATTTTTGTTTATCCAATAAGAATGTCATGTATAGCTCTTGTCATAATTTTAGGAATTTTTCTATAATAAATCTTTTCTGGAGAGATAAATCAAACAAAATTGTAGTGGATTTTTACTTGTCTGAAACTTCTAAAGACAATAATGCCCTAAAATGTTGCATATTTTAACGGCAAAATGTGATGGTTTGAGCGATAAATGAAAAAGCTTTGAACTGCCTATAAAATAAGCTTTTTGCAGTATAAAATGATTTAATTTTATTACTCACTACAGCCTTGCTGAAAAAAATTAATGCATAAATCTGATAAAATAATATGTATGTATTGTTTTTATAAAAAAATCTTGTACCTTTGCCGTCCCTAAACCCGGGAATGGGTGTTTTTTATATTTTGAAGAATTGCCATATTACATGGTGTTTTAGGGATAAGTAACATGGATGGGCAATCCACAGGACATTAATGTTACAATTATTACATGTGAAATTTAAGAGAATATGCCAACAATACAGCAATTAGTAAGAAAAGGAAGAAGTACTAAGCCGGATAAATCAAAATCTCCTGCGCTTGTTTCTTGTCCACAAAGAAGAGGTGTTTGCGTAAGGGTTTATACTACTACGCCAAAAAAGCCAAATTCAGCATTAAGAAAAGTAGCCAAAGTAAGATTAACCAATGGAAATGAGGTTACAGCTTATATTCCGGGAGAAGGTCACAATTTGCAAGAGCACTCTATTGTATTAGTAAGAGGCGGAAGGGTAAAAGATTTACCGGGTGTGCGTTATCATATTGTAAGGGGAACTCTTGATACTGCTGGTGTTGAGGGTAGAAATCAAAGACGTTCTAAATACGGTACCAAAAGACCTAAAGCAAAAAAAGCATAGTAGATAAAAAGTAAAAAGAAATAGCATACTAAAATGAGAAAAGGCGGAGCCAGACAAAAAAGAACATTGATACCAGATCCAAAATTTGGCAATGTGTTAGTAACAAGATTTGTAAACAATCTTATGGAGCATGGCAAAAAAAGTACTGCTTATGGTATTTTTTATGATGCCATTACTATAGTAGAAGAAAAAACAAAAGAAAATGGACTTGATGTTTGGAAAAAGGCATTAGAAAATGTGTCTCCATCAGTTGAAGTTAAAAGTCGTAGAGTAGGAGGGGCAACTTTTCAAATTCCACAAGAAATTCGTCCGGATAGAAAATTAGCATTGGGAATCAAATGGTTGATTTCTTATTCAAGAGATCGTAACGAGCATTCAATGAGTTCTAAATTAGCTGCTGAAGTAATTGCTGCTGCAAAAAATGAAGGCGCTGCTCATAAGAAAAAAGAAGATACACATAAAATGGCAGAAGCAAATAAAGCTTTTTCTCATTTCAGATTTTAATAAATAGAAAAAAATTCCAAACTCCCCTCTACCTTTGGGAGAGGGTTAGGGTGAGGGCTAATAAAAATAAAATGGCAGATTTAAGATATACAAGAAACATTGGTATTGCAGCTCATATTGATGCTGGTAAAACCACTTGTACTGAACGTATCCTATATTATACTGGTGTAAACCATAAAATAGGTGAAGTACATGATGGAGCAGCAACAATGGATTGGATGGTGCAAGAACAAGAAAGAGGGATAACCATTACATCTGCAGCTACTACATGTTTTTGGAAATATAGAGGTAATAACTATAAGATTAATATTATTGATACTCCCGGTCACGTGGATTTCACTGTGGAGGTAAACCGGTCTCTTCGTGTTTTAGATGGACTGGTTTTCTTGTTTTCGGCTGTTGATGGTGTTGAGCCTCAATCTGAAACCAATTGGAGACTTGCGAATAATTATAATGTTACGCGTCTTTGTTTTGTAAACAAGATGGATCGTGCGGGAGCTGATTTCTTAAATGTTGTAAAACAAGTGAAAGAAATGCTTGGCGGTAATCCATTACCAATGCAATTGCCTATTGGTGCCGAAGATCAATTTAAGGGTGTAGTTGATTTGGTAAATTTCCGTGGTATTGTATGGAATGAAGAAGATAAGGGTATGACTTTTAAAGAAGTTCCTATCCCTGATGATATGTTAGAAGATGCAAAGCATTGGAGAGAGAAATTATTAGAATCAGTTTCTGAATTTGATGATGCTATTATGGAAAAGTATTTTGCTGATCCGGCTTCTATCTCAGAACAAGAAATCTTAACAGCTCTTCGTAAAGCTTGTATTGCCAATAAAGTAACTCCTATGTTTTGTGGTTCAGCCTTTAAAAATAAAGGTGTGCAAACCATGCTTGATTATGTAATGGAGCTAATGCCAAGTCCATTAGATAAAAATGTAATTATTGGAACAAATCCGGATACTGAAGAAGAAGTTACACGTAAGCCTGATGTAAAAGAACCGTTTACTGCGTTGGCATTTAAAATAGCAACAGATCCATTTGTTGGTCGTTTAGCTTATTTCCGTGTTTATTCAGGTAAATTAGAATCAGGATCGTATGTATTAAATACGCGTTCTGGAAACAAAGAACGTATTTCTCGTATTTTCCAAATGCATGCCAATAAACAAAATCAAATTCCTGAGATTGAAGCTGGAGATATAGGTGCGGCTGTTGGATTTAAAGATATTAAAACAGGTGATACTTTGTGTGCTGAAAATGCACCAATAGTGCTTGAAGCAATGAATTTCCCTGAACCGGTTATTGGTATTGCTATTGAACCTAAAACTCAAGCCGATCTTGATAAATTAGGTGTATCTCTAAATAAACTTTCTGAAGAAGATCCTACTTTCCGCGTAAAAACGGATGAAGATTCTGGTCAAACCATTATTAGTGGTATGGGAGAACTTCACCTTGAGATTATTGTTGACCGTTTAAAACGTGAGTTCAAAGTTGAAGTAAATCAAGGAGCACCTCAAGTTGCTTATAAAGAAACAATTTTAGGTACCGTTGATCATCGTGAATTATATAAGAAACAAACGGGTGGGCGTGGTAAATTTGCAGATATTAAGGTTACAATTTCTCCTGTTGATGCAGACTTTGTTGCTGATGCAAAAAATCTTGGATTGCAATTTGTAAATGAAATTTCTGGAGGTAATATTCCTAGAGAATACATTCCATCTGTAGAAAAAGGGTTCAAAGCTGCCATGGTAAATGGAGTATTAGCTGGTTTCCCTCTTGATAGATTAAAAGTGGTATTAATAGATGGTTCTTACCATGATGTGGATTCTGATGCTCTTTCATTTGAAATTTGTGCCAAATCTGCATATCGTGAGGCTTTACCTAAAGCAAAGCCCATTTTGTTAGAACCGATTATGAATATTGAAGTACTTACTCCTGAACAATACATGGGAGATATTGTTGGCGATTTAAATCGTAGACGTGGTCAAATGGAAGGAATGGATTCTCGCGCTGGGTCTCAAGTAATAAAAGCAAAAGTACCCCTTTCTGAAATGTTTGGTTATGTAACTACATTAAGAACATTGTCATCGGGTAGAGCAAGTTCAACTATGGAGTTTTCACATTATGCTGAAACACCAAGAAATATTGCCACTGAAGTAATTGCAAAAGTTAAAGGAACCGTAGCTGCATAATAAATTAATATATGAGTCAGAAGATTAGAATAAAATTGAAATCATACGATCATAACTTAGTGGATAAATCTGCTGAGAAAATTGTAAAGATCGTTAAATCTACAGGTGCTGTGGTAAGTGGTCCAATTCCTCTACCAACACAAAAAAAGATTTATACCGTTCTTCGTTCACCACACGTAAATAAAAAAGCGAGAGAGCAGTTTCAATTATCAGCGTACAAGCGTTTGCTTGATATTTATAGCTCAACAGCTAAAACTATTGATTCATTAATGAAACTTGAACTTCCAAGTGGAGTTGAAGTAGAAATAAAAGTATAATCAATTTGAAAAACTAGCTAATTTGAAAATGAATTAATGAAATTTTCAAATTAAATAATTTTCAAATTTTCAAATTAAATGAAATGTCTGGTATAATAGGAAAAAAAGTAGGGATGACGAGTTTTTTCACCGAAGGTGGAAAAAATGTAGCATGTACTGTAATTCAAGCAGGCCCATGTGTAGTTACCCAAGTAAAAACACTTGAAAAAGATGGCTACCAAGCTGTTCAATTAGGTTTTGACGATGTCAAAGAAAAAAATGTTTCTAAAGCAATGCAAGGACATTTTAAAAAATCTGGTACTTCTCCTAAAAGAAAAGTATTAGAGTTTAAAGGTCTTGAAGGCGAAATTAAAGAAGGCGATGTATTTAATGTTACTCAATTTGTAGAAGGTGATTGGGTAGATGTAATTGGAACTTCAATTGGGCAAGGATTTCAAGGTGTTGTAAAACGTCACAACTTTAGTGGTGTAGGAGGAGCAACTCACGGGCAACATAATAGATTAAGAGCTCCGGGCTCAATGGGTGCATCTTCTTTTCCATCAAGAGTTTGGAAAGGTAAAAGATTAGCAGGCCGTACCGGTGGTGATAGAGTTAAAGTTGCCAATCTTGAAGTATTAAAGGTATTTCCTGATAAAAACTTGATAGTTGTTAAAGGAGCAGTACCAGGACATAAAGGTTCATACGTAATTGTAGAAAAATAATCATGGAATTAGAAGTATTAAATACCAGCGGCCAAAAAACTGGCAAAAAAATAGCTCTTGCTGAACTTGTATTCAGTATTGAACCAAATGATCATGCTATTTATTTAGATGTTAAACAATATCTGGCTAATCAACGCCAAGGTACACATAAAGCACTTGAAAGATCTGAAGTATCTGGAAGTACTAAAAAGTTGAAAAAACAAAAAGGTACTGGTGGCGCTCGTGCAGGTAGTATTAAAAATATTCAATTTGTTGGTGGTCCTCGAGCATTTGGTCCAAGACCAAGAACGTATGATTTCAAATTGAATAAAAAAGTTAAACAACTTGCTAGACGTTCAGCTTTAACATATAAAGCAAAAGGTTCGCAAATTATTGTTCTAGAAGATTTCAATTTTGAAACTCCAAAAACAAAAAAATATACTGAATTATTAAAGAGCCTTCAATTAAGTGCTAAAAAAACATTACTAGTGCTTCCTTCAAATAATTCAAATGTAGTACTATCATCACGTAATGTAAAAAATGCAAAAGTTACAACTGCAGATAGTCTTAATACACATGATATTTTAAGCGCTTCTCATGTAATTTTTTCAGAAAGCGGATTAAAGGGAATTGAGAATCTTTTAAGCAATTAACGAAAATGAAAGACATTATTATTAAACCGGTAGTAACTGAAAAAGCTACAGCACTTAGCGAAAAGCATGGTAGATATAGTTTTGTTGTTGAAAAAACAGCAAACAAGCTTGAAGTTAAAGAAGCAGTAGAAAAAATGTATAACGTTACTGTTGAATCAGTAAACACAATGAATTTTTTAGGTAAAAATAAATCTCGTAATACAAAAAAAGGTTTAGTTACCGGTAGAAAAAATTCATATAAAAAAGCATTGGTAACCCTTAAACAAGGAGAAGCAATAGATTTTTACAGCAATATATAGTTTAAAACATGGCACTTAAAAAATTAAATCCAACTTCAGCTGGCCAAAGACATAAGGTTACAACATCTTTTGCAGAACTTACTTCAAATTCAAGTAAACCTGAAAAGAGTTTGTTATCTAAAGGCAAAAGTTCAGGTGGTCGTAACAACAGCGGTAAAATGACCATGCGCTACTTAGGTGGTGGCCATAAAAAAAGATTTAGAATTGTTGACTTCAAAAGAAGCAAACATGGAGTTCCTGCAGTTGTTAAAAGTATAGAATACGATCCAAATCGTTCAGCTAGAATTGCTCTTTTGAGCTACGCTGATGGAGAAAAAGCATATATATTAGCTCCTATTGGTTTAACTGTAGGTCAAAAAATTATGTCAGGCAAGGGTGCAATACCAGAAATTGGAAACGCACTTTTCTTAAATGAAATTCCACTTGGAACTTTAATTCATAACGTAGAAATGCGTCCGGGTCAAGGTGGTAAATTAGCTCGTTCTGCGGGTTCTTATGCTCAACTTGCTGCACGTGATGGAGAATATGCAGTATTAAAAATGCCATCAAGCGAAACAAGAATGGTCCTTGCTAAATGCCTTGCCACTATAGGTACTGTATCAAATGCCGAACATAGTCTGGTTATTTCAGGAAAAGCAGGTAGAAGCAGATGGTTAGGAAGAAGGCCTCGTAATCGTGGTGTATCAATGAATCCTGTCGACCATCCAATGGGTGGAGGTGAAGGAAGAGCTTCAGGAGGACATCCAAGATCAAGAAAAGGATTAAAAGCAAAAGGATTAAAAACCAGAAGTCTTAAAAATCCATCAACAAAATATATAATTGAAAGAAGGAAGAAATAAAATAGTTGATCGTTGCTCGTTATTCGTTGTTAGTAAAATTCAACGAAACGCTAACAACCAACAACTAATAACTAACAACTAATTTATGAGTCGTTCATTAAAAAAAGGTCCTTATGTACATTATAAACTCGAAAAACGAGTTTTAGCTCAACAAGGAAATGCTAAAAAAACTGTTATCAAAACATGGTCAAGAGCATCTATGATTACTCCTGAATTTGTTGGAATTACATTTGGCGTACATAATGGAAATAAATTTATTCCTGTTTATGTAACTGAAAATATGATTGGTCACAAACTTGGCGAATTTGCTTCAACCAGAACATTTAGAGGTCATGCAGGACATAGAAAGCAAGATGCTAAATAATAAATAGCATTAAGAGATATTAATAAAAGAATTTTTAATTCAATGGAAAGAAGAAAAAAAACGGTAGCTAACAAACGTAAGGAAGAAAAAAAGACCTTATATTTTGCAACCTTAAATGATTGTCCTACATCACCTCGTAAAATGAGAACGGTAGCTGATTTAATCAGAGGTCAAGAAGCATTCAAAGCTTTGGGTATTTTAAGATACAATGCTCGATTTTCATCAGGTAGTTTATCTAAACTTTTGAAATCTGCTATTAAAAATTATGAAGATAAAACGGGCGAAACTGCGCAACCGGGTACTTTATTTGTAACCAAATTATTTGTAGATGGAGGCCCAATGATTAAGCGGATGTTACCGGCACCACAAGGAAGGGCTTACCGTGTTAGAAAACGTTCAAATCATATTACATTATACGTAGATAAAAAAGTTGCAACAACAGAAGCAAAAACCAACAACTAATAACGAACAACTAATAACTAATTTTTCATGGGTCAGAAAGTTAATCCAATAGGTTTTAGATTAGGTTTTATCAAAGGATGGGATTCCAATTGGTTTGGAGGAAAAGATTACTCTACCAAAATTCTTGAGGATGAAAAAATCAGAAAATATTTATATACTCGTTTGGCAAAAGCAAGTGTTTCTAAAATTGTTATTGAAAGAACATTAAAACTTATTACTGTAACCGTACATACTGCTCGTCCTGGAGTAATTATTGGAAAAGGTGGACAAGAAGTTGATAAGTTAAAAGAAGAACTAAAAAAGATTACCAGCAAAGAAGTTCAAATTAATATAGTTGAATTAAAACGTCCTGAATTAGATGCATATTTAGTAGCAACTAGTATTGCAAAACAAGTTGAAGGTCGTATTTCATATCGTAGAGCAGCTAAAATGGCAATAGCATCTGCTATTCGCTTAGGTGCTGAAGGAATAAAAATTAAAATATCTGGTCGTTTGAATGGTGCTGAAATGGCTCGTACAGAAGAATTAAAGGAAGGCCGTACTCCACTTCATACACTTAGAGCAGATATTGATTATGCTCTTGGCGAAGCTTTAACAACATATGGTTTAATCGGTATTAAAGTTTGGATTTGCAAAGGTGAAGTTTATGGAAAGAGAGATCTTTCTCCAAATGTAGGCCAAACAGGAATTAAAACAGGTAGCGGTACCGGACAAAATACAAACACTGGTGGTGTTGGTGGTGGAAAATCACAAAGAATGCCTTCTGGCCATTCAGGTGGCGGAAGAGGAAGAGATAATAATAAAAAAAGAAGTAAATAGAAATATTGTTGGCGATTAATTTTTTAAAATAATGTTACAGCCTAAAAAACAAAAATACAGAAAAGTCCAAAAAGGAGTTACCAAAGGTATCGCTCAAAGAGGACATCAAATTGCTTTCGGTTCGTTTGGCATGAAGTCACTCGAAGCACATTGGCTCACAGGTCGTCAAATAGAAGCAGCAAGGGTAGCCATTAGCCGCTTTATGAAACGTGAAGGTCAAATGTGGATCAGAATTTTCCCTGAAAAACCAATTACACGTAAACCTGCAGAGGTTCGTATGGGTAAAGGAAAAGGAGCTCCGGATCATTTTGTTGCACCGGTTGAACCTGGAAGAATCATGTTTGAAATAGAAGGTGTTTCTATGGCAGTAGCTAAAGAAGCAATGAGATTAGGAGCTCAAAAACTTCCTGTAACAACTAAGTTTATTGTAAGAAGAGATTATACAGAATAGTCTTAATATATATCAAAATGAAACACGCATCAGTAAAGGATATTCCAACAGTTGAATTGAAAGAAAAACTCAAAGAAGAAAAGGGTACTTATACCAAACTAAAATTGAGTCATGCTATTTCATCTCTCGAAAATCCATTAAAAATTAAAGTTATGAGACGCTCTATAGCTCGCATGACAAGTGAATTAAGAAAAAGAGAATTGCAAGAAAATAAAAAATAAATCATGGAGAGTACTAGAAATTTACGTAAAGAAAGAACGGGTTTAGTGGTTAGCAATAAAATGGAAAAATCCATAGTAGTTGCGATCAAAAGAAAAGTGAAGCATCCTAAGTATGGAAAATTCCTTTCTAAAACCACAAAATTAATGGCTCATGACGAAAAAAATGAGTGCAACATTGGAGACACTGTTCGCATCATGGAAACACGTCCTATGAGTAAAAGTAAATGTTGGAGATTTGTAGAAATCATTGAAAGAGCAAAATAATTATGATACGTCAAGAATCAAGATTAGCAGTAGCCGATAACAGCGGAGCCAAAGAAGTACTTTGCATTCGTGTATTAGGCGGAACAAAAAGAAAAAGTGCAAGCATTGGCGACCAAATAGTTGTTGCCGTTAAGCATGCCTTACCCGCAAGCGGTGTTAAAAAAGGATCCGTAAGCAAAGCTATAATAGTAAGAACCAAAAAAGAAGTTCGTAGAGCCGATGGTTCATACATTCGCTTTGATGACAATGCGGTGGTATTATTAACAGCAACAGGGGAATTACGTGGAACACGTATTTTTGGTCCTGTGGCACGTGAACTAAGAGAAACTAATTTTACTAAAATTATATCCCTAGCTCCGGAAGTATTATAAAATTTTATTAAAGAATATTTTATGCAAGTTAAATTTCATATTAAAAAAGGCGATACGGTTAAAGTAATTGCCGGAGAAGATAAAGGTCAACAAGGAAAAGTTGTGCTTATGAATATTGAAAAAAGCACTGCTGTTGTTGAAGGCCTTAATAAAATTAAAAAACATACAAAGCCTAATCAAAAAAATACAAAAGGCGGTATAGTTGAAAAAGAAGCCGGTATTCATATTTCTAATTTAATGTTGGTTGATCCTGCAACAGGAGAGGTAACCAAAACATATAGAAAAAAGAATGATGCTGGTAAATTGGTTAGATTTTCTAAAAAAACGAATAAAGAAGTAAAGTAATATGAGCTACGTTCCTAGAATGAAAGAAAAATATAAAGCAGAAATAGTTTCTGCTTTAATGAAAGAGTTTGGTTATTCAAGTGTAATGCAAGTTCCCAAGTTGGAAAAAATTTGCCTTAATCAAGGAGTAGGCCAGGCTATTTCAGATAAAAAATTAGTAGAAACATTTGTTGAAGAAATGTCAATTATTTCTGGTCAAAAGGCAGTATCTGCAATGGCTAAGAAAGATATTTCAAACTTTAAATTGAGAAAAGGAGTTCCTGTTGGTGTTAAAGTTACTTTGCGTGGAGAAAGAATGTACGAATTTCTTGATCGTTTGGTTTCTGTTGCCCTTCCTCGTATTCGTGATTTCAAAGGCGTGAATAAAAAATTAGATGGACGTGGAAATTATAATTTAGGTATTCCTGAACAAATCGTTTTCCCTGAAATTGAAATCGATAAAATCAAAAAAATGAACGGTATGGATATTACCTTTGTTACTACTGCAAAAACAGATGAAGAAGGCCATGCATTGTTAAGAGAATTTGGAATCCCTTTTAAAAGCTAAAATTTTAAAATATAATATTTATTACAGAAATAGAATATGGCAAAAGAATCAATAAAAGCAAGAGAAGTTAAAAGAAGAAGACTGGTAGAAAAATATGCCGAAAAAAGGGCAAAACTGAAAGCTGCAGGAGATTGGGTAGGATTACAAAAACTACCTAAAAACTCTTCAAAGGTAAGATTGCGTAACCGTTGTTCATTAAGCGGTCGTCCTAAAGGATATATTCGTCAATTTGGCCTTTCAAGACTTTGTTTTAGAGAAATGGCTCTTGCGGGTAAAATTCCTGGAGTAACAAAAGCTAGCTGGTAACAAAAAAATTAATAAAGAAGAATTATGATTACTGATCCAATTTCAGATTATTTAACAAGAGTAAGAAATGCGATGAAAGCACGTCATCGTGTAGTTGAAGTTCCATCTTCAGGAGTGAAAAAGGAATTGACAAAAATCTTATTTGAACAAGGATATATCCTAAATTATAAGTTTGAGCAAGAAACGGCTCAAGGAACAATTAAGATTGCTCTTAAATATACCGGGCCCGATAAGCAGCCTGCTATTAAATCACTAGAAAGAATTAGCAAACCGGGATTAAGAAAATATACAGGTATAGAAAACTTGCCTCGTGTATTAAGCGGACTGGGTATTGCCATCCTTTCTACATCAAAAGGAGTAATGACAGAAAAAGAAGCAAAACGCCAACATGTTGGTGGAGAAGTATTATGCTTTGTTTATTAATCGTATAAAATAAATTAGAAATGTCACGTATAGGTAAACTACCACTTAGTATTCCGGAAAAAGTAGAAGTTAAAATGTCTGGAAATGTGGTAACAGTTAAAGGCCCAATGGGTCAACTAGAACAAAAACTAGAATCAGATATCAAAGTAAAAGTAGATGGTTCTACTGCATATGTTGAAAGGCCAACAGAACAAAAAAGACATAAAGCATTGCATGGTTTATATCGTTCTTTACTTGCTAATATGTTAGAAGGCGTATCTAAAGGCTATAGAACAGAACAAGAAGTTGTGGGTGTAGGTTACAGAGCTGTTGCAAAAGGCCAACAATTGCACTTAACGCTAGGTATGTCTCATGAAATAATTTTTGAATTACCCAAAGAACTTAAGTTAGAAACAACAGCTGAAAAAGGTAAAAACCCTACTATTATTCTTAAATCTGCCGATAAGCAATTAATCGGACAAGTAGCAGCTAAAATTAGAAGCATGAGAAAACCTGAACCATACAAAGGAAAAGGTATCAAGTTTGTTAACGAACAATTAAGACGTAAAGCTGGTAAAGCTGCAGGTAAATAAAAATAAAGTCCCAAGCTTCCCTCTCTTAAAAGGAGAGGGGAGAGGGTAAAATCAATAAAAAAATGGCACAACATTTAACAAGAAGAGAAAAAATCAAATACAGCGTTAGAAAACGTGTATCGGGTACACCAGAAAGCCCTCGTTTAACTGTATTTAGAAGCAATAAGCAAATTTATGTGCAAGTAATTGATGATGTAAATTGTAAAACATTAGTTGCTGCTTCTTCAAGACAATTAAAATTGAGCGATAAGCAAAATAAGATTGAAATTGCTAAGCAAGTAGGTAAAGAAATTGCAGATAAAGCTAAAAGTGCAGGTCTTACTTCTGTAGTATTCGATAGAAATGGATACTTATATCACGGTCGCGTTAAAGCTTTGGCTGATGCAGCTAGAGAAAATGGTTTAAAGTTTTAAAAATTAAAATATGCAAAAAGGAAGTTATCAAAGAGTAAAATCTAGTGAAATTGAACTAGTTGATCGTTTAGTAAATATTGGTCGTGTTACCAAAGTTACTAAAGGAGGTAGAGCATTTAGTTTTTCAGCTATAGTTGTTGTTGGAAACGAAAATGGTATTGTTGGGTACGGTCTTGGAAAAGCAAAGGAAGTAACTTCTGCTATTTCAAAAGGAATTGACGATGCAAAAAAGAATTTGATTAAAGTTCCTATTTTAAAAGGAACCATACCTCATGTGCAAGAAGCAAAATATGGTTCAGCAAAAGTATTGCTAAAACCAGCTTCAAGTGGTACCGGTGTAATTGCAGGTGGTGCTATGCGTGCTGTATTAGAAAGTGTTGGAATAAAAGATGTATTAGCAAAATGCAAAGGATCTTCCAACCCTCATAACGTTGTAAAAGCAACTTTTAATGCTTTAATGCAATTAAGAGATGCTCCGGCAATTGCAAAACAAAGAGGCGTAACATTAGATAAAGTTTTTCAAGGATAAAATCAGTTGTTTTTTAACAAGCAACTAATAAATAATTTAGAAAATGGCAAAAGCAAAAATAACTCAAACAAAAAGTGGAATTGACAGGCCTCTAAGACAAAAGCGTACATTAAGTGCATTGGGTCTTAAGCATATGCATGATAGTGTTGAAGTTGAATTAACTCCACAAGTAAAAGGAATGTTAACCAAAGTTATGCACTTAGTTAGTGTAGATGGTAAATAATTGATTGATTAAACAAAAATTAAAACGTAACTTTGCAGTCGCAAAAAGAAAATTATTAAAAAAATAATAAAATGAACTTAACTAATCTAAAACCTGCAGAAGGATCAGTTCAATACAATAAGCGTTTAGGAAGAGGCCAAGGATCAGGTTGGGGTGGTACCTCAACAAGAGGGCATAAAGGAGACGGTTCACGATCTGGTTTTAAACATAAAAGAGGTTTTGAAGGTGGTCAAATGCCAATTCAAAGAAGGGTTCCAAAATTTGGATTCAACAACATTAATCGGGTAGAATATAAAGGTATTAATTTAGATACCATTCAAACATTGGTTGATGAAAAAGGATTAAAATCTGTTGATAAAGAGATCTTATTAACCAATGGTTTGATTCCTAAAAATGGATTATACAAAGTATTAGGACGTGGAGAACTAAAAGCAAAAGTAGAAGTAAAAGCAAATGCGTTTTCAGCATCTGCCAAAGCTGCTATTGAAGCTAAAGGAGGTTCTGCAGTTGTTATTTAATTTTTAAAAAAGAATTCGCTTGAATCATTTTATAAAAACAATAAGAAATATTTTTAAGATAGAAGAATTAAAATCTAAGATTTTATATACTCTTGGTTTCATTCTTATCTATCGTATGGGATCTTATATTGTTCTTCCTGGTGTTGATCCTAATCAGTTGGAAGCTTTAAGAAAGCAAACAAGTGATGGATTACTTGGATTGTTAAATGTATTTACGGGAGGGGCATTTTCCCATGCTTCTATTTTTGGTTTGGGAATCATGCCTTACATCTCTGCATCAATTGTAATTCAACTTTTAGGAGTTGCTATTCCTTATTTCCAAAAATTGCAAAAAGAAGGTGAAAGTGGAAGAAGAAAAATAAATCAGTTAACAAGATATTTTACAGTAGGTATATGCCTTGCACAAGGTTTTGCTTTTGCAAAAAATTTGCAAAACCAATTGCCACTTTCTGCAATTGCAATTTCTCCTGCTTTGTTTCCGATATTTTCAATGTTTATTCTTGCAACAGGAACTGTTTTCTGTATGTGGTTAGGAGAAAAAATAACAGACAAAGGTTTGGGTAATGGAATTTCTATTCTTATCATGACCGGTATTATTTCTCGCCTTCCATCGGCTTTTTTGGGTGAATTTTCTACTGCTTTAAGTATTAAAGGTGGTGGTACCGTAATGTTTTTGGCTGAAGTTATCATTTGGTTATCTGTAGTTGTATTTACTATTGCAATTATTCAAGCAACAAGAAGAATTCCGGTTCAATTTGCTAAAAGAATTGTGGGTAACAAACAATATGGAGGTGTAAGACAGTACATTCCTTTGAAAATAAATGCAGCGGGTGTAATGCCAATTATTTTTGCTCAAGCCATTATGTTTATACCCATTACACTGGCAGGCTTTTCTGATAAATTAACAGGTTTTGTTGCTACCATGTCTGATTTTAATGGCTTTTGGTACAATTTTTCATTCGCAACTTTAATTATTCTTTTTACCTATTTCTATACAGCCATTGCAGTTAACCCTAATCAAATGGCCGAAGACATGAAAAAAAATGGAGGCTTTATTCCAGGGGTTAAACCGGGTAAAAAAACATCTGAATTTATTGATGGAACTATTTCAAGAATTACTTTACCTGGATCTATTTCTCTTGCGGTAATTGCCATACTTCCTGTTTTTGCGCGTACCATAGGCATTAACAGTCAATTTGCACAATTTTTTGGAGGAACATCTTTATTAATTCTAGTGGGTGTTATTCTTGATACATTACAACAAATAGAAACGCACTTGGATATGCGTAAATATGATGGATTAATGAAGAGTGGTAGAATTAAAGGTAGATCATCAACGCCTGCAGCTGTTGCAAGTTAAAAAATAAACTAAAAACAGACAGGAGATTTTTTGTAATGATCTATTATAAGACAGAAGAAGAAATTGAAAAAATAAGAGAGAGTTCTTTGCTTGTTGCTAAAACTTTGGCTGAAGTAGCTAAAAATATTGCTATAGGAGTTACAACTCTTGAGTTGGATACAATAGCATATACGTTTATTAAAGACCATAAAGCGATTCCTGGTTTTTTAAACTATAGAGATTTTCCTAATACATTATGTATTTCTGTAAATTCTGCAGTAGTACATGGATTGCCGGGAGGATATCGTTTGCAAAATGGAGATATTGTTTCAATTGATTGTGGTGTTCTTTACAATGGATTTTATGGAGATTCTGCTTATACATTTCCAATTGGAGAAGTAAGTGAGGAATCCAAAAAATTACTTCGCATCACAAAAGAATGTTTACAAAGAGGAATTGAAATGGCTGTTGTAGGTAAACGTGTGGGAGATATTGGTTATGCCGTTCAAGAACATGCTGAAAAAAATACCTGTTCTGTAGTACGTGAATTAGTTGGTCATGGTGTTGGAAAAAAATTACATGAAGATCCAGAAGTACCTAATTATGGAAAAAGAGGAAGAGGTACCCTATTACAAAAAGGATTGGTAATAGCAATAGAACCAATGATCAATCTTGGAAAAAAGGAAGTTATACAAGATGAAGATGGATGGACAGTAAAAACCGCTGATGGTAAATTCTCTGCTCATTATGAACATACAATAGCTGTGGGAAATGGTAAAGCAGATATACTTACAACTTTTAAATATATAGAAGAAGCGCTGAAAGAGCCGGTATATTAAATAATAAAGAATGTCAAAACAAAAAGCAATTGAAGTTGATGGAACTATTACTGAAGCATTGTCAAATGCAATGTTTAGGGTAGAACTAGAAAGTGGGCATATGATTACAGCTCATATATCAGGTAAAATGAGAATGAATTACATTAAAATTTTACCTGGTGATAAAGTAAGAGTTGAAATTTCCCCTTATGATTTAACTAAAGGAAGAATAGCATTTAGATACAAGTAATAAAAATAACGAATATTAACAATTAATAATTAAGTGTATGAAAGTGCATGCATCAGTAAAGAAAAGAAGCGTTGATTGCAAGATTGTAAAAAGAAAAGGACGTATATACGTAATCAACAAAAAAAATCCAAAGTTTAAACAACGTCAAGGATAATACAATGCAAGATTAAGAATGCAGAATTGAAATAAGAATGCAGAATTGAAAATTGTTCTAAATTCTTTTTTGCAAACCAATAACCAATAATGAACAACTAATAACTAAATTAGAATGGCAAGAGTCAGAATAGCAGGAGTAGATTTACCTGGAAACAAAAGAGGTGAAATAGGTCTTACCTATATTTACGGAATAGGTAGACGTACTGCACAAAGAATATTAACAGAAGCAGGTATTGATTGGGATACTAAAGTTGATAATTGGGATGATGCCCAACGTACAAAAGTTATTGCTCTTATTGGGCAAAGTATTAAAGTTGAAGGTGAACTTCGTTCTGAAGTACAACTTAGCATTAAACGCTTAACAGATATTAACTCATATAGAGGTATTAGACACCGTTTGGGCTTACCGGTTCGTGGTCAAACAACAAAAAATAATTCTAGAACACGTAAAGGAAGAAGAAAAACTGTTGCTAATAAAAAAATGGTTACTAAATAAATAAAAGATAATATATTATCTATAAATAAAATGAGCAAAGTAGTAAAAAAGAAAAAAGTAAACGTTGAGGCAGTTGGCCAAGCACATATTCAAGCTACGTTTAATAATATTATTATTTCATTAACCAATAATAATGGAGAAACCATTTCATGGTCATCTGCAGGTAAAATGGGATTTAAAGGTTCTAAAAAGAATACGCCTTATGCAGCTCAAATTGCAGCCAATGATTGTGGTAAAGTTGCATTTGACTTGGGCCTAAGAAAAGTAAAAGTATATGTAAAGGGTCCTGGAGCAGGTCGTGAATCAGCTATCAGAAATATTAACCAGTGTGGAATTGAAGTTACTGAAATTATTGATGTAACACCTATGCCGCATAATGGTTGCAGACCTCCAAAAAGAAGAAGAGTATAAAAACAATTAAAAGATTGTAAAGTTAAAAGGATTGCAAAAATTATTCATTCAAAAAATCTTTTAAATCTTTTCAATCATTACAATTTTTTCAATAATAACTAATAATTAAATACAATGGCAAGGTACACAGGTCCACTTTCAAGAATTGCTCGTAAGTTTGGAGCTCCCATTTTTGGGCCAGATAAAGCATTAGAAAGAAAAAACTATCCTCCGGGACAGCATGGAGCGTCAAAAAAGAGAAAGAAACTTTCGGGTTATGGCGTACAGTTACAAGAAAAGCAAAAAGCTAAATATACCTATGGAGTATTGGAGCGTCAATTTGCTAAAACGTTTCAAACTGCAACCAGAAAAGAAGGTGTAACCGGAACTTCATTGCTTCAATTACTTGAAACAAGATTAGATAATTTCGTATTTCGTTTGGGTTTTTCACCTACTCGTAGAGGAGCTCGTCAATTAGTAGGTCATAAACACATTACTGTTAATGGTAAAGTTGTAAATATACCTTCGTTTAATCTTAAAGTAGGAGATATCGTTGCCATTCGCGAAAAATCGAAATCATTAGAAGCTATTGTTAATTCTCTTGCGAGCCGTACAGTAAAATCAGAATGGTTAGAAGTAGATAAAACAAGTATGAGCGGAAAGTTACTAGCTTATCCTGAAAGAGAACAAATTACTGAAAATATTAAAGAACAATTTATTGTGGAGTTATATTCTAAGTAAAATCTTACTTAGAACAACAAATAAATTCTAATAAAAAATAACGAACAACTAACAACTAATTACAAATATGGCAATATTAGATTTTCAGAAACCAGACAAAGTGATCATGTTAAATTCAAATGAAACAAAAGGAACTTTTGAATTTAGACCATTAGAACCAGGATATGGTATTACTATTGGTAATTCACTTAGAAGAATTCTTCTTTCATCACTTGAAGGTTTTGCTGTTTCTTCGATGCGTATTGATGGAGTAGATCATGAATTTACTACTTTAAAAGGTGTTGTTGAAGATGTAACAGAAATGGTTTTGAATCTTAAACAAGTTCGTTTTAAGCGTCAAATCGAATCTATCGAAAACGAAAAAGTAAAAGTAAAAGTAAGTGGTAAAACAGAATTTACTGCAGGAGATATAGGCAAATTTACAAGTGCATTTCAAGTGTTAAATCCTGATTTAGTGATTTGTCACATGGAACCAAATGTTACCCTCAATTTAGAACTTACTTTAGAAAAAGGTCGTGGATATATTTCTGGAGAAGAAAATAAACCTGTAAATGCTTCTTTTGGTACAGTATCAATTGATGCGATTTATACACCTATTAGAAATGTAAAATACAATGTAGAAAACTATCGTGTTGAACAAAAAACAGATTATGAAAAACTGTTAATGGAAATTACAACCGATGGTTCTATTCATCCTAAAGAAGCATTAAAAGAAGCGGCAAAAATATTGATTCATCATTTTATGCTATTCTCTGATGAAAGAATTTCTCTTGATCATCAAGATAAATCTCCTGCTGATGAGTTTGATGAAGCATCATTACACATGCGTCAATTATTAAAAGCTAAATTGGTTGATCTTGATCTTTCAGTTCGTGCATTAAATTGCTTAAAAGCTGCCGATATTGAAACATTAGGAGATTTAGTAAGCTACAACAAAAATGATTTATTGAAATTCAGAAATTTTGGTAAAAAATCATTAACGGAATTAGAAGAATTGGTTAAAGCTAAGTCATTGTCATTTGGCATGAACTTATCAAAATATAAATTAGACAAAGAGTAAATCAATTTGATAATGCACTAATTTGAAAATGTGCTAATGTAATTTTCAAATTTTTTAATTTTCAAATTTTCAAATTAATGTCATGAGACACGGAAATAAAATAAATAAACTTGGTAGAACACATTCTCACCGTAAGGCGTTAATGTCTAATATGGCAAGTTCTCTTTTAAAACATAAGAGAATTACTACAACTGTAGCAAAAGCAAAAGCATTGAAAAAATATGTGGAGCCTTTGATTACAAAATCAAAAGAAGATACTACACATTCTCGTAGAATTGTATATGGCTATTTACAAGATAAAGATGCTGTAACAACTCTTTTTAGAGATATAGCTGTTAAAGTAGCAAGCCGTCCAGGTGGTTATACTAGAATTTTAAGAGTGGGTAGCAGACCTGGAGATAATGCTGATATGTGTTTTATTGAACTAGTTGATTACAACGAAGCAATGTTAGGCACAGCTAAAGGTAAAAAAGCTGCTAAACGTACAAGAAGAGCCGGCAAAAAGAAAGTTGGAGCAGAAACAACTGAAACTACTGTTGAAGCAACAACAGAAGGTACAGAAGTAAAAGCAGCAGCTAAACCAAAAGCTAAAAAAGCAAAACCAGCTAAAGATGATGAGGCAAAAGCCGAATAATAACATCAATAAATTTTCATAAATGAAAAGGATAAAGCATTCAATGGCTTTATCCTTTTTTTGTATACATTAATTTTTAATCTCAAATGGGGAAAATAGTTGCAATTGGTGGAGGAACTTATGATAAGAATATATTGATTCATAAAAAAATTGTAGCATTAACTGGTAAACCAAATCCCAAAGCATTATATATTCCAACTGCAAGTGGAGAAAATGAAAATAATATAAATAAGTTTAAAAAAGTATATGGAGAAAAATTGAAATGCCAAACAGATGTCTTGTACCTACTCAAGATAATACCATCTATAAAACAACTTAGTGAAAAAATATTATCTGCCGATTTAATCTATGTTGGAGGGGGCAACACATTAATGATGATGAAACGTTGGCGTTTTTTAGGAGTAGATAAATTATTGAAAACAGCCTATCAGAAGGGTATTGTGTTATCTGGAATAAGTGCAGGAAGTATTTGTTGGTTTGAGTCTGGGCACAGTGATTCTATGAGTTTTTACCATCCTAATAATTGGAATTATATTAATGTACATGGAATAGGTTTAATTAAAGGTATTCATTGCCCTCACTTTAATGGAGAAACGATGGGGATAAAAAGAAAAAGTAATTTCTCTAATTTTATGAAAAAACATTCAGCAATGGGAATAGCTATTGACAATCATTGTGCTATTGCATTTATTGATGATAAATTTAAGGTAATTAGTCTTAAAAAAGACAGTCACGCTTATCGTGTATATAGAGAAAAGGATAAAGTTTATAATATACAGATACCTGAAGGGAAAAACTATATACCGGTTTCCTCTCTTTATATGATATAAAATAGTGCAATAGATTAAAATGGGATTTGAAGAAAATACTAATTATAATTCAACCGCTTCGCGGTTGTGGCCAAGTATTCAACATTTGTCTTCCCTGTATTTCATGCAGGGTTATTGAAATTAAATCCCTTTGGGATTTTACATTCGCAAGACTAAATTAAGTTGTAACTCAAAAGCCCGAAGGGCTTAAATATAAATAAGCCCGAATGCAATTCGGGTAAAAGAAATAAAACAATAACACCAACCCTGAAAGGGTTGAACATCAATAATAAATACTTGAGTAGAAATGAGCACCTACACCCAAATTTTATATCAAATTGTTTTCAGCACAAAAAATAGAGTGCCTACTCTTGAAGTTGAAAATAGGAAAGAACTATTTAAATACATTTGGGGTGTTTTACAAAATAAAAAATGCCACCTCTATCAAATTGGTGGAGTTGAAGATCATTTGCATATCATTACACATTTGCACCCAAGCATTGCCTTAGCTGATCTTATTAAAGATATTAAACTGGCAAGCACAGAAAATATAAAAGAACGAAATCTTTTTCCGAAATTTAATGGATGGCAAAATGGATATGGGGCATTCACTTATTCAATAAAAGAAAAAGAGAACTTAATTGCCTACGTAAAAAATCAAGAAGCGCATCATAAAATAAAAACTTTTAAAGAAGAGTATATTGAATTGCTAAACGAGCACGGAATTGAATTTGAAGAAAAATATTTGTTGTGATAATATTCAACCGCTTCGCGGTTGCACGATATCCGACAATCTCTTTACCCAGTATTGCATACTGGGCTATTTAAATTAAATCCCTTTGGGATTTTTTACAGCAATAGGTTAATTAAGTTGTAACATAAAAGCCTAAAAGGCTTGAATATAAATAGCTCCGAATGAAATTCGGAGATTAAAACGCAAATGAAACAATCAACCCTGAAAGGGTTGAATACCAGTAAAGAGAACAAAGCATTTATGTTTAATAAAATACCAAACATACTGATTACATTAATTTCAATTGTGGTGATTCTCATCTACAGTCAAAATTTATTAATCCCCTTTATTTTTGCTTTGCTCTTATGGTTTTTGATCAGGAAAATGAAATCGACACTTGATAAAATTCATTTTATAAAAAATAAATTTCCTTCATGGCTTAAAAGCATTATTGTTTCAGTTTTTATTTTCTCTATTTTAGGTTTTGTTTCTAATGCCCTGTCATCAAGCATTGCCACTTTAGCTAATTCCTATCCAAAATATGAAAGCAACGTTGCAGTAATTACATCTATGATTAATAGCACTTTTAATATTAATGTAATGGATCAACTGCAATCTCAATTCAGTAATTTTAATTTTGGAATTATTCTCCAATTAGTATTCAATTCACTAAGCTCAATATTGAGTAATGCATTTGTAATTTTACTCTATACGCTATTTATTTTTTTAGAGGAAGCTCATTTTAGTACCAAACTCAGAGCCGTTTTTCCTCATGAAAATCAATATTTAAAAATTACCCATACAATAGAAAAAATTGAGAAATCAATAGCTGATTATATTGGCTTAAAAACTTTAGTAAGTTTAACTTCTGGTATTTTGAGTTACATTGTTTTATTAATTATTGGTATTGATTCTCCAGTTTTTTGGGCAAGTTTAATTTCGCTGATGAATTTTATTCCAACTATTGGCCCTCTTGTAGGCACAGCTTTTCCTGCACTATTTTCTCTTCTTCAATTTGGGGAATTTGCACCTGGTATAATGGTATTGGTTTTTATTGGTTTGATTCAATTACTTGTTGGCAATATTTTAGAACCTAAATTAATGGGTCGTTCATTAAACATTAGTTCTTTAATAACCATCATGTCCTTATTTTTTTGGGGAGCTATTTGGGGCATTACCGGAATGATAGTAAGCATACCCATTACAGTTATAATGGTAATTATATTTTCTCAATTTGAAAAAACAAAATCTATTGCAATAATATTGTCAGCAAAAGGAAGTATTTAATAAATCATGTAAATTTGCACCATGTGCGTTCTAATTAAATAATATCAAATGATCTTAAAATATCAAACCCAAACAAATGCCTTATTAATGCTCCAAGATGGAACTATATTTCATGGTAAAGCAGTCGGCAAAATAGGAACAGCCACAGGCGAAATTTGTTTCAACACAAGCATGAGTGGTTACCAAGAAATTTTTACTGATCCTTCTTATCACGGACAAGTAATTGTAATGACCAATGCCCATATTGGTAATTATGGCACACAGCCACAAGAAGTAGAATCAGACTCAGTAAAAATTTCAGGAATGATTTGTAAAAACTTTTCTGCTTTTTATGCTCGTCCGCAAGCGGATGCTTCATTGCAAGATTATTTTATAAAGCATAATGTTGTTGCTATTTCAAATGTTGATACCCGTGCATTAGTGCGTCATATACGTAGTAAAGGTGCTATGAATGTGATTATCTCTTCAGACATAAACGATGTGGAGATATTAAAGAAAAAATTGGCAGCCATTCCATCAATGGAAGGATTAGAACTTGCTTCAAAAGTTTCTACAACCAAAGCCTATTTAGTTGGCAATCCTAATGCAAAATATAAAGTAGGTGTTTTAGATGTAGGAGTAAAATCGTCTATTGTAAAATGTTTGGCTGAAAGAGATTGTTATGTAAAAGTATTTCCAATGAATGCTTCTTTAAAAGACATGGAAAGCCTTAAGCCCGATGGTTTTTTAATTTCAAACGGACCTGGAGATCCGGCTCCATTAAAAGAGGTGATTGCAACTATCCAACAAATAATTTCTAAAAATTATCCTGTAATGGGTATTTGTTTGGGCCATCAATTAATTGCATTGGCAAGTGGACTGCAAACCTATAAAATGAAGAATGGCCATAGAGGAAGTAATCATCCTGTAATAAATTTGCAAACCAATAAATGTGAAGTTACTTCTCAAAATCATGGTTTTGCTGTGGCTACAGATGAAAGTACAAAAGCAAAAAACTTACAAATCACGCATCTTAACTTAAATGATAAAACGGTTGAAGGATTAAAATTAACGGATAAGCCTGTGTTTTCGGTGCAGTATCATCCAGAGGCTTCTGCCGGCCCACTTGATGCCCGATATTTGTTTGATGATTTTATACAAATGATGAATAAATTCTCATTAAATTTGTCGGCAAATCAAAAAGAAAAAATCTATTCAAGTAATTAAATGATTGAAAGGTTGAAAAGATTTTAAAAATTGTAAATCAAGAAGATTCTTTCTAATCTTTTCAATAATTCTAACAACAAAAAACTAACAACGAACAACTAAAAAAATGAGTTTAATCGCAAAAATACACGCCCGTCAAATTCTCGATTCAAGAGGAAATCCAACCATAGAAGTAGATGTTATCACAGATGCCGGTACGCTTGGCAGGGCTGCCGTTCCATCTGGTGCATCAACCGGAAAACATGAAGCAGTTGAATTACGTGATAACGATAAAGAGCGTTACATGGGCAAAGGCGTATTAAAAGCTGTTCAAAATGTAAATGAAATTTTGAATGAAGAACTCAATGGTTTTTTTGTTACTGATCAAGCGTTAATTGATCAACATATGATTGACTTGGATGGAACAGAAAATAAATCTAATCTTGGCGCCAATGCAATTCTTGGTGTTTCTTTAGCTGTTGCAAAAGTGGCTGCTCAAAGTACGGGCCAATCATTGTATCGTTATTTAGGAGGTGTAAATGCAAATACTTTGCCTATACCCATGATGAATATTTTAAATGGTGGTGCACATGCTGATAATAGTATCGACTTTCAAGAATTTATGATTATGCCTGTGGGTGCCGAGAGTTATTTCGAAGCTATTAGAATGGGAACAGAAGTTTTTCATCATTTAAAAAATGTATTGAAAAAGAAAAAACTTTCAACCAATGTGGGTGATGAAGGAGGTTTTGCTCCAAACATTGCATCAAATGAAGAGGCTCTGCAAATAGTTTTAAAAGCAATTGAAACTGCAGGTTACAAGCCTGGTGAAGATATTTTTATTGCTATTGATGCAGCCGCATCAGAATTTTATGATGAAAAAACAGGATTGTATCATTTCCATAAATCTAAAGGAGCAAAGTATACTTCTTCAGAAATGGTAGGTTTTTGGAAAGATTGGACAGACAAATATCCTATTATTTCTATCGAAGATGGATTGCATGAAGATGATTGGAAAGGATGGAAAGAATTGACAACTACCATTGGAGATAAAGTGCAATTAGTGGGTGATGATTTATTTGTGACAAATGTAACAAGACTTCAACAAGGCATTGATCAAAAAATTGCTAATTCGATTCTTGTTAAAGTAAACCAAATTGGAACATTAACCGAAACTATAAATGCCGTTAATCTTGCGCATAAAAATGGCTATACTTCAATAATAAGCCATCGCTCGGGAGAAACAGAAGATACAACAATTGCCGATTTAGCAGTTGCATTAAATAGCGGACTCATTAAAACCGGTTCAGCTTCTCGTTCTGATAGGGTTGCTAAATACAACCAACTTTTTAGAATTGAAGAAAATCTAGAAGGTTCTGCAAAATATTTAGGTAAAGATTTTTCTTTTGTGAAAAAAAGAATGAAAAGTGCCGCAATAGTTGCTTAATGTCTTTCCAAAAATTACAATTTATGTTCCTCTCATTGAGAGGGATTAAGGGAGAGGAAGTAAAAAAATAATTTTTGGAAAGCCGTTAATTTATTTCCCTTTCTTAGCAATATACTTATTCAAATCAGTGATGCTTGAATCAAACTGAAAGGCATCATTTACTTGGTAGTAATTGTTTTTGTCAACAGTTTTGTCATAAGCATATTTAGCAATTGATAACTTGGAATCTTCAAAATCAAAAACGCCAAGGAGTTGTTTTATTTGTGAAGATGAAAAGCAATTAGCATCAATGATTTGTTTTGCCATTGTTTTTTTTGTGTCTTCAAAATCTTTTGCTTCTACAGAATTAAGTGCAGATGAAAAATTACTCGGGCTCATAGGCTGGCAACCCGTAGCGCTGGTATTATCTACAATAACAACATTACCAGAAGTAGTAACCGTTTGTGTAGTGGTTACAGTAGATGATGATTCCACATCACTCATATTATCATTAACCGACATATTGAAGTCCATGCCTGCAATATTTGCTTTTACAGATACTTGATCGCCATAAGTTGTTGGAGCAACCGTACTCGTGCTTACTGTTGTTGAGGTTGTGGTAGCTTGCGTAGATATATTTGCATTACTACTTTGTTGCGTGCTAATGGTTGTGGGAGTAGTAGATTGGTAAACCACCACATTATTTTCTGTAGCTACCGCTAATGCTTTATCAGAAAACCATCTTATAACATACAATTCTTCAGGTCCTTTTTCTGCAGATTTCATATTTAAATCACGAGACAAAGAATTACCTAAGCTTTTAAATTTGTTGCCAACTGCAGTTTCTTCTTTTCTTCTAACATTAAAAGTTGTTTCAGTAAATTCTTTTAAGTAAATGGTTTTTATCGTTTGCCTAAATGCTGTATCAGCAAAAACAATTCTTGCTTTATAATTGCTAGAAGGCAAATCTTCAATTTTTAAGTTATTGTTAGGTCTTTCATTTTGAAGTGTTCCGTTTAAGTATACTTGAAACAGTTCTCCTCCTTCAGAAAAAAATATAAGATTTGATTTTTGAGAAAATGATTGAATGCCAATAAATAAAATTGAGATGCAAAGTGTAATTGTTTTTATCATAGTATAAAGTATTAAAATGTTAAATGTTTTTTTGAGTAAAATACATCTAACTAAAATTGTGCCAAAGATTTTAAATAAACCTTTTACAAAGGTATGAATTAAGCTTTAATTATTTGAACATGCTTTAAAAGCTACTAAAAGATGTAAAGAAATAATTTTAAATTTTAGTATCATGCTCTGATCCTTCAATTTTCTTTTTACTGGGTTGTTGTGGTTAACTAGCCGCAATAAAAAACCTGTTAGATGTTACTTATCTAACAGGCTTTTTAAAAATTGTTCTTGTTTCTTATTTAAGATAAATTGTTTTGGTTTTGCTTCCAATCGTTACAGTTGCTTCATTATCACATGAGCCGTTTCCAAAATCAATAGTTGCAGGGCTTAATTGATCTGGAGTAATTTCAATAGTACCTTCAACAATCCATTTACAGCTAAGCTCAACCCGTAAATTTTTAGTGATACTAGCAGTAAATGGTTTGCCTTGTCTGTTTACACCACTTGCATTACCCAATATGGAATATACATCATCTAAAACTCCTGCTAAACCATAAGTGCTATAATTGGTACTTTCACCTTCAATCCAAGTACGTACTCGGTCAGATGTCCAAGTGATAATTTCATTATCAGGGGTAGTAATGGTAGCATCTGCGTGAATAGTGTAGTATAAAAAATTATCATTATTGAAACCTTCGTTTTTAACGGTTTTAGTTAAATCTACCTTGTAATCATTTACATAATAATCACTTGTTTGAATAGAAAATTGGCACCCCGGATTACGGTAAAAATCACTCATCACAACTGTAATTTTTCCTTTACGTGTTTTTCCATCATCGCCAATACAAGGAGACGATCCAAAATCAATTACCATAGTTTTAGGAAAGGTAGAATCTGGAAATGCAGGCGTAATAGTTATTGTTGAACAAGAACCATACAGTTGAGAAAAGAAAGGGGTTTTGTCTTTACCTTCCATATCCGATTCTTTGGCTCCGCTTTCAACAACTTTCATTACATCACTTGAATTACTTTCTGCAATAGCATTGTCATCAGAAGTATCACTTATCATTTCCATTTTACGACAAGAGTTAAGAGAAAACATTAAAGCTATCATTAAAGCTGAAATGTAAAAGATTTTGTTTGTTTTCATAATTAACATTTAATTTAAGAGGTTTATTTTTATTGTTTTTAGATTATTAAATTTTGAAAAGGTTTAACAAATAAACCGATTTTCATGAGTAATACACATATAAAACCCCTTACCCCTATGTCCCTATTAAATTTTTTTATTTAAGACCTAATACTATTAGAATTTGTATATCTTAAGGGGAGTTCTAAAAATTACAATTGAGGTCCCTCTTTGAGAGGGATTAAGGGAGAGGAAACAAAAAACATAATTTTTAGAACTCACCTTAAGACATGGATTATTCTATCATTTTATTACCCATTATTGCAGCATTTATTGGTTGGTTCACCAATTGGGTAGCAGTTAAAATGCTTTTTCATCCTAAAAAACCTATTAAAATATTTTTTTTCGAAATACAAGGCGTGTTTCCCAAACGCCAACAAATATTAGCTGAAAAGTTGGGTGAAATTGTAGCCAAGGAGCTTTTTTCATTTAATGATGTGAAAGAGAAAATGTATGATCCTAAAAATATTGAAGAACTCAATTTAATGCTAGATAAAAAAATTGATGATTTTTTACGAATTAAACTTCGTAAAACCATTCCTATGATAGTAATTTTTATGAGTCAGAGTTTGATTGATAAAATTAAAAATAGCCTCATGGAAGAATTCAATAATACCCTACCTCAAATGGTTGATGTGTATGCCGGCAATCTTGAAAAAGAAATTAATGTTCAAAAAATTGTTTATGATAAAGTGGCTCAGTTTTCATCTGAAAAATTAGAAACCATATTATACGCCATTATGAGTAAAGAATTTTTCTTTATTGAAGTTATTGGCGGTGTACTTGGTTTTATAATTGGTGTAATTCAGGTAATTATTGTAAAGATTTAAATGCTTTCTAAAAAATTTCATTATTGTCCCTCTTTAGAGAGGGATTAAGGGAGAGGAAATAAATAATGCAATTTTTAGAAAGCCTTTAAATAGATTCTTTGTAAATTTGCAATTATAATCAATTAAACTACCCATTTATGAATGCGACTAAAAAAATGCAATTATCTGTACTTAAAGTAAACAGTTTTGTTACTGCAATTGATAAAGATCTTGAAAACACTGTGAAAGCAGGAGCAACTTATACCACTACAAAAAACTACTCCGGTAGAACATGTGTAGTAGAAGAAGTGGCTGCTACTCAAAAACCTACTTCTTATTATTGCACTCGTACAACATTTGAATTAGTTGCTAGAACTACTACTCAAACAATGCAAAGCTACAATTGTACTGGCGGCACTACATGTTAATTTATCAGGTACATATTTAATTTGAAAACAAATTTGAGCATGAATAAACCCTTAATTTTAGTGGTGAATGATGATGGCATTACTGCTCCCGGTATAAGAACCTTAATTCAATTAATGAAAGAATTGGGAGAGGTTGTTGTTGTGGCTCCGGATAAGGCCCAATCGGGTATGGGGCATGCTGTAACCATTAATTCAACTCTCCGTTTTCATAAATTAGACATGGGGGCCGGTTGCGAAGAATACAGTTGTACCGGCACTCCTGTTGATTGTGTAAAATTTGCTGTAGGAAAAATTCTGAAACGCAAACCCGATTTATGTGTTTCAGGAATTAATCACGGATCGAATGCCTCTATCAATGTAATTTATTCAGGAACCATGAGTGCGGCTGTAGAAGGGGCAATTGAAGGAATTCCCTCAATAGGTTTTTCACTTTGTGATTATTCTATTAGTGCCGATTTTAATCCGCTGAAAAAATTTGCAAAAAAAATTGCTGAAAACGTATTGAAAAATGGACTGCCTAATGGAGTCTGCTTAAATGTGAATTTTCCTGCTGTTGCTGAAGAAGAATTAAAAGGCATAAAAATTTGTCGTCAAGCTAAAGCCATGTGGACGGAGCAATTTGATGAAAGAAAAGATCCGGGCGGAAAAACATATTTTTGGTTAACCGGAAAATTTATCAACCAAGATAAAGGTGAGGATACCGATTTATGGGCACTTGAAAATAATTATGTTTCTATTGTTCCGGTTCAGTTTGACATAACAGCACATACTTCTATTGCAGCGGTTTCAAAATGGAATTTTGATTTAATACCTCATGCAGTTTAAAAAAGATTCTTTACCTCTCGGTATTGCTTTAGGCCTAATAGGTCCATGGGTCGGAGTTGTTTTATATTATTTTTCCGCATTTAGCAGAATGACTCTTAAGGGCTATTTTAATTTTATTTTTACCAACCATAGCATACAATCTCCAATTGCAAGCCTTTGCTTAATTATTAATTTGGCTGTTTATTATTTTTTTTATCACTACAAATGTGATAAAACTACTAAGGGAATTTTGCTTACTACTTTTATTTATGCACCTTTTGTGGTGTATTTAAAATTTAGGTAAGATTATTTTATTGAATAGCCACTACCTTTAGATCGTGGAACAAATAAAATATAAGGAAATTGGCTTTAGCCAAAATAGATATAAAAATATTCCTTATGCCTTTTTATAAAGCGTGGAAATTCCAGCGCCTAAGAGAGCCCCAACAATTGGTCCTGCAACATAAACAACGAGTACTTCATAACCGCTTCCTGGAAATACAGCACCTCCCCAACCGGCAAAAAAAGAAAAAATGCGAGGCGCTAAATCACGTGCAGGGTTTAAACAACATTGGCTAATAGGAGCAATTAAGCAAACAAGAATGGTTACTACTAATCCGATATAAATGGGCGTTAAATTATCGTCTGGTTTATTTTGTTCTGTTAGTACAATAATCATGAGTAAAAGAAAAGCGGTTCCAATAATCTCAGTAATTAATGCACTACACATATTTACGTGTACTGCTTGTGCAAAACCCGGGTTAGGGAAAAACTCACCAAAAATCATAGCGCTTTTAATAGAATTAGCATCCCCTCTTACAATAGTATTGGCTTGTTCAAAAGCCATAATAGAATTATTAAAAATAAGATATACCAATGCTGCTGCACCAAATGCGCCAATAAATTGTGCTAAAATATATACGGGTACTTTTTTAATTTCAAAACGTTTGGTAAGAGCCATTGCAATTGTAACAGCCGGATTTAAATGCGCAGCTGATAAACTACGCGAAGCGTAAATCCCCATCACAACTGCCAAGCCCCAAATAACACCACATTCAAATAAGCCGTAGGCTCCATACGACACTGAAACCGCTACTGAACTTAATCCAATAAAAACTAAAACGAGTGTGCCAATGCATTCACCAATAAATTCTTTTGTCATGTTTGTGAGATTAAGATTTTATAAAGATTGTAAAAATTGGAAAGATTATGGTGAAATGCAAACAGAATTTATTTTTAATGGCGCTTCGACTACACTCAGCCAATGAGTGTTTTTTAAGCCTGAAAGGCTTTAATATCAATAGCCTCCGATAAAATCGGAGGTGAGAGTTTGATTGTTGATTATTGAACCCCGCAGGAGTTCAACTAATTTATTTGCATTTTCCCCTGATTTCATCAGAGGTTATTCAAATTTAATCCCTTCGGGATTAGCTGATCAACAAAGAATTACTCCTTAAAAAACGACATTGTACACTCAGCATGATATTTGTACGCTGACTTTTGGTATAAAAAAACAAAGCCGAAAAACTTTACCATTGCAGTAAAATTATTTCGGCCTCGCTGAACAAGATATTATTGCTTATTTATTTGAAATAAAAATTCCAAACACCCCTTCTCCATTGGGAGAAGGATGGGATGAGGGCTACAATTTCTTCACTGAACAAAGCCCGGATACATCTTTATTGATTGTAGGATTGCCAACATATTTTAAATCGCAAGCTCCGCTTAAATCAATATCTAATTTTTCTGTAGCATTTACTTTTCCTTTTCCGGCACCACTCATTTCTATTGAGGCTTCTTTTACGCTATAATTTTCTCCATCAAATGAAGTTGCACCGGATTGATCTGTACTTAAATTATCGCCATGCCCCATCAATTTTAATTTTGATGCGCCAGACATTTCAATGCTTAAGTCTTCAACATTCATGTTATCCATATTGGTTTCATTAGCACCCGATAAATCTACTTTCATTTCATCTTCGGTAAAGCCTTCAATGTTTGAAGTGGTTGCTCCGCTTAATTCTAATCTTGTTAAATGTGGAGTAGTAATATTTATGGTAATGGCATCGCTTAAAATGCCTTCTATAAAATGGCTATCTTCTTTAATTTTTAATTCATTTCCATTAAGTTCAAGTGTTACATCATCAAGATCATCTGAATCTCCATTAAGGCTTATAGCATATTTATCTCCTTTGGTAACATTTACTTTAAAATGGCCATGTACTTCTAGTTCAGAAAAATCTTTGTAATCAAAGTTTTTGTCATCGCCCTTTGTTTTTTCATGTTGAGAATTATTTTTTGAATCAGCGAAATTATAATCAATACATGTTAATCCTTCTGGTTTCATGGTCCAGTAATGTTGCACCATTTTACTATCGTAAGTATCACTTACATTTTGTATATCATAAATTATTCTTTTCATTCTCGAAGAAAGATAAACAGTTTTTCCTACAGGTATTTCTAAAATAATGTTTACTTCTTGATTACGCCACAATTCATTTTCTGCTAAAGTAAAATACCTGTCAAATAATAAAAGGCTATCCTTTTGTTGTGTTTTATATATGATGTTACTAGCACGTTTTTTTGCTTCTTCTTTATTGCTTCCATTAGCAATGCGAACAACATGTAGAGAAACGGTACTATCATCAGATTTTCTTACGTCAAGTGTTACATTGCTCATTCCCAAACTATGGTCATGAAATTCAAAAATATCTTTTCCGTTTACTCTATAAAATTCATCATTTTCAGTAGTATCCTTTTCTATATCCAAATATAAAGTATCAGAAGATATTGGCTGCAACATTACCAACTGACTATCTTTTCCCTTTTCAGAAAAATCATTAGCAAGTAAAATACCTTGATAAGTGCATATAGCTATTCCAATTGCCCATAATAAACCAAATGCAGCAGATATTTTGCCTGTGGGAGTTTTAATACTGAATAAAAGTTTTACTCCTGCTAAAAGAATAAACAAAACAGGAATGGCTAATACTAAACATAAACCTACAATACTTAGTATTGAAAAATTATTAGTCTCCAAAAAATAATGACGCAATGCCAGTGGATATATATGATTACTGCTTCCCCAAACTAAAAAATGGCGATGACCTATTCCTGTTAGCCATGCCGCTAATGCAACAAAACAGCCAATACCAATGATTAATAAAAAAACGCCAATTAATTTTCCTGCAACTCTAAAAAATCCACCAAGAGCTTGTACAAATAATTCAAAAAAGTCTTGAATAAAAGTTCTTACTTTATGCTGATTTTCGGGCTTACCTAAATCTTTTGCTTCTTTGCTAAAGTCATTTGCTTTTTTTTTGAAATCTTCAAATTCTTCTTTCAAGGTTTTTTGAATGTTATCAATGTTAATAGGTTCGCCTTTCATGCGTAACTTATCGGCAGTGGTTATTGCTTTAGGCATTACAATAAGCAGAACGATGTACAATAATAATCCAGATCCAAAACCAAAGAAGGCGACTACAAAAGCCAATCTAAAAATGATGGGATCAACTTTAAAGTAGGCTCCTAATCCTGAACAAACTCCACCTAAAACTTTATCGTCAGGATCTCTAAACAAACGTTTGCCGGCATCGCTGCTAGAAGTATAAGTTTTTCTGGAAGAATAGGTGGTAAATTCTCCCCTCATTCTTTTTTTGTCGTCTTCAGTTAGGGCAGCCGGTATGGCAATCCATAAAAATAGGTACAATAAAAAACCAGAACCAAAAACAAATAATGATATACCAAATAAAACACGAAACACTATTGGATCCATGTTAAAATAAGCTCCAAGGCCGGCACAAACACCACCAAATACTTTGTGATCTTTATCTCTATACATTCTTTTTTGATCTGTATAAGGGATTTCATTTTCAACCGTAGCATTTTGCGTTTGTTCTTCTTTAGGCTCTTGCTTATTTTCTGTTTCAGTATATTCTTCAGGCTTGCCCATTATGCTGATGACTTCTTTAACATCAAGCATATTAATAACCTGAATATTATTCTTGGTCAGTTTTTCTTTAAATATTTCAGCAATGCGTGATTCTATATCGGCAATAATTTCTTCACCGCCTTCGGTATTTTTAAAAGACGATTTTATTGCAGCTAAATACCTGCCCAATTCTTGGTAAGCTTCTTCATCTATGTGAAAAACTATTCCGCTTAAGTTTATGGTTACTGTCTTGTTCATTTTAATTTTAGTTTAAAGTTCAATGTTTAATGTTTTTCATCAGCTAATTATCACATCAGCTAATCAGCTAATCGTTTTATTAACGGCTTCCGCTAAATCTTTCCAGGTATTGTGTAACTCTGCTAAGAAATTTTGACCTTCATCTGTTAAGCGATAGTATTTTCGTGGCGGCCCTGATGTTGATTCTTCCCAACGGTAAGTGAGCAGACCATCATTTTTTAATCGTGTTAATAATGGATACAATGTACCTTCAACAACAATCAGCTTAGCTTCTTTTAATTTGTTGATGATATCAGTAGGGTAGGCCTCTTGATTTGAAAGTACTGCTAAAATACAGTACTCTAAGATGCCTTTCCTCATTTGTGCTTTGGTGTTTTCTAAATCCATTTGTTTGGTTTTTTATATTAATTTATCCCTAGCTTTCCTCTCCTTTTTAAGGAAAGGGGAAGGTTTAAAGATTCCCTAACATTAGCATCACCGCAATTTCAACACCTAAAAACAAACCGCAAATTGCACTTACGCCCAATGCTATTTTTTTTGCGTTTTCTGAGATTTCGTTTTTAAGGGCTTTTAATTCTACTTTGCTTGTTTTTAATGTTACAGTTTCCATTTTGTTAATTTTTAATTGTTGTTTGAATTTTACAAGTGTTAATTATTATACTACTATCTATAGAACAAATGTATGTTAAATATTAATACTATGCAATACATAATACTATTTAATATTATAATTAATTGATTATTAGTAAAATAATTTTTAAAATGTAAATACTTTGATTTGTTTTTAACAGAGTGAAGTACGTGTTGCTAGGCTGGTGATAGGTTTAATAAATAGTATAGTTATTCATTTTTCATCTTCATTCTAATAGTGTCTATAATTCTAGCATCAATGTTTAGCCCTGCTTTTTGAACAAAAAGAATATCGTTTAATGAAGCTTGAAATTGGTTTGTATCAAAATACATTAGTGCACGATAATAGTATGCATTTAATTGATTTGGGTTATTTTGTATAGATGATGTATAATCTTTTATGGCTTTGTCATAATTTTTTAGGGCATAATAAACATTTGCCCGATTATAAAATATATTTTCTATTGTAGAATCAATAGCTATGGCTGAGGTATAATCTTTTAATGCCAAGTCAAATTTTTTAAGATTATAAAATGCTATACCTCTATTACTATATGCGAGAGCATCATCATTTTTAAGCAAAATAGCCTGATTTAAATCTGCAATGGCTTCATTAAATTTTCCTACTGTTGTGTATGCAAGGCCTCGGTTTAAGTATGAATTTTGAAAAGTTGGATTAAGTAGAATGACCATGGTAAAATCATTTATAGCGTCATTGTATTTACCTAATTCAATATATGAAACACCTCTATTATTGTAAGCTTCAAAATTTTGTTTATTCATGCTTATCACAACGGAAAAGTTTTTAATTGCTTCATTATTTTTTTTTAAATCATAATAAACAAGACCTAAATTACAGTAAGCTCCTTCATAATTAGGATTAATTGAAATGGTTTTATTAAAATCTGCTATTGCTTTATCATACTGTTTTAATTCTTTATAAGCAGCGCCTCTATTATAAAATGTGCGAGGCTCATAGGCCGATTTATTAATGGCATCATTCCATAGTGAAATGCTATCGTGCCAAATCTTGGTACGTTCAAAAGATAGGTATGCGCAAACACTCATGATTAAAATCAATACAATAATTGTTGGGAGCTTCAAAAAACGAAATCGTTCAGTTTTATTTTTAATTAGGCCATAGGAAAGATTTGCAAGAATAAAAAAGAATCCAATGTATGGTAAATAAGTATAGCGGTCTGAAATAATGGTTCCGCCTACAGGCAATATTTGCAATACAAGTGTAATGGTTATTAAAAAAAATCCTAATCCAAATAAAATATCTTTTCTATAACGAATTTTATATACAGCAATTGAAATTATAAAAATAATTACTGGCGCCAGATATAAAAGAACTTGCGATGATGCATTGTTTAATGAGCGATAACCATAGAAACATGATAAATTGATGGGCGCGATTAATTTCCATAAGTACAAATCCAATCCATAACTGACATTTAAAATCTTGTTTATTATGCTTGTTGGAATGCTATTATTTATCGCCTTTTCAGCTTGTTGAGCTTTAATTGCTATAATTCCAAAAATGACTGACAATATTAAAAAAGGAATTTTTTCAAAAATTACTTTGAATGTAAATTTTCTTTCTAAAAAATAATCTATTGTAAAAAAAACTATGGGCAGGCTTACTGCTACAGCTTTTGATAAAAGTGATAATAAAAAAAGGAATAATAAAAGCACATAAATAGAGCGTTTGTTTTTTTCTTTTCTAATATAAACTATATACAAACAAAGAGCTGCAAGATAGAATAATGCATACAGCACATCTTTTCTTTCAGATACCCATGCAACAGATTCTACATGCATAGGATGTATAGCAAAAAGTAATGCTGTAATAAATGCTACCCATGGTTGTTGTACTAAAAGCCAAATAAAATAAAAAACGAGTAAGGCATTAATGAGATGTAAAATAAGATTAATAAGGTGATATGGTTTAGGATTTAGTTTGAATGCAGTGTACTCTATGCTATAACTTAGCATAGTGAGAGGGTGATAATTTCCATTAACAAATTCACTAAATATTTTTTTTATAGAGTAATGTATACTATCTCCATGTAGCGTTCTAATATTTGCATTGTCGGTGATATAGGCATTGTCGTCCCAGTTGGTAAATTGATTATTTAATGAGCTGTAATAAACGCTTGAAGTAATTACAATAATAATTGTAGCTAGCAATATATTAAGCCAACATGTGGGTAAATTATTATTTACATGCATTATACGTATCAATTTTAAAATATTTTTGAAATTTAATATAATTATTTGAAACAAAAGAAGGTGTTTTTGCGTATAAGGAACAAAAAACTAAATCCCTATACCTATGAATAAAAACTACTCTATTAGCTATTTAAGAATCTCAATGATCTTATTAGCCTTTGTATTAACGAGTACGTGTTTTACCAGTAAACTTTCTGCTCAAAATGTGGGAGTTGGAGAAACTGTACCAGCTTTAACTTTAGATATTAAAGGAAGCAGAGCCACCGAAGGTATTATTATTAACAATACCAATACGGCCAATAAATCACACATACAATTTAAGCGTAATGGTGTAGCCAAATACACAATGGGCTTTGATAATAATGATACTACATTTAAAGTAGGAACAACAGCAATTACTACGGGTACTTTTGTTAAAATGAAACCTTCAACCGGAGAGGTTGATTTTAATAATAACGTAGCTGTAGGTGGCCCAAGTAATGCAACATTGCATATAACCAATCAGCTTGCTCCTGGTGGTGGTACTGTAAGAGTACAAAATGATGCTGCAGGTGATGGTGACCCTTCATTAGAATTTAATACATCTGGAACCTCCCAATATTCTATTGGTTATGATGAAAGCGCAACTTCATTTAAAATAAGTGCGAGCAATACATTGGGCACAACCGACAGGCTAACTATTAACAGCGCAGGTAATATAGGTATAGCTACAACTTCCCCAACCAGTAATTTAGAGGTTAAAGGAAGTATGGCAGTAAACGCAATGCGATCTGTTTCAAGCGCTAGTGCTACAAATGTTACACTTGATGCAACAGATTTTTTGGTTAAAATACAACCTACCGCAGCAGTAGCTGATACAGTAAAATTACCTGCAGCTGCCGGTTGCCCCGGCCGTATGTACGTTATTAACCATAGAGCTACTAACGGGACTGTAATAGTGGATGGTAATGCTGCAGAAACGGTGGGTGGAGTAGCAACTATTAGTATTTTGGGTAATAAAACGGAATATATCATTTCAGATGGAGTGAGTGATTGGATAACAGTTCCTTAAAATTACTTAAGTAAAATGAATTTATTAACCTAAAAATTCTGCTTATGAAAACTAAATACACCCACATAAAAAAAGCCACTTTAATAGGGCTGATGCTATTAGGCGCCTCAACACTTAATAATACCCAAGCAGGCACAGCACTATACGTAAGTGGAGGCACACTGTATGTAGATGGAGATTTAACCGTAGATGGCGATGCCACAACAGGCGATACACAAGTAGCCTCAGGCGGAACTTTAAATTTAGGCACAGCAGCAGCCAATATAAGAACCAAAGGATTCCAGATGGATGGTACATTGAGCGGCAATAGCGCATCAACCATTACAGCATCCGGAGGAACATTTACCGGCACATCGGCTGTAACCGTACCGGGTAATTTAACCTTAGCAGGAGCTGTAACATTAGGCCAAGATGTAACTGTAACAACAGTAGCGGCATTAGGTACCAATGTATTAACGCTAAATGCTAAAAAATTAAGCTTAACATCAAGCTCAACAGGAGCCATAACAGCCACTTCGGGCTCAGGAGGCGTTAACGGAGGAACAAGCAACCTAACAGGTGGACTAGCCTGGACAATTGGTACAACCAACGGAACGTATAAATTTCCTTTTGCTACTTCTGGTGGCGTAGATATAGGCGTAACAGCAGTTACAACTGGTGGTGTAGATATTGGTACTTTAACAGTGGCTACTTATGCATCAAATGCAGCCAATAGCCCTAAGCCAACAGGTATTACCCAGGTTGAAGGCCAATCGGCTACAATAGTAGACAGATTTTGGAGTGTAAGCAGATCGTCAGGTACCAACACCCCGGATGTTACCTTTACCTATGCCGATGCCGAAATACCAAGCAGTGGAGGCGAAACCAACATGGTAGCCAATGCCGCCAATACAGGATCAAATGTATGGTATACAGCAGCACAAACATCCGGTTCACAAAGTGCCAGTACAGCAGCCAATACAGTAACTGTAACAGGTTTTAGCAAATTTGGCTTACCTGTAACCCTTTCAAATAATGGAGGTACCTTAACAGGATCAGCACCACTACCGGTAGAGTTAACCCACTTTAGCGCATCATGTACCGATGGTCAAGTAACCGTAAACTGGACAACAGCCTCAGAAACCGATAACCATGGTTTTGAAGTAGAAAGAAGCTTAGATGGCCAAAGTAATTTTGCCATGGTAGCCAGCCAATACTTACAAGAATATGAATCGAACAGCAATGTGCCAAAATCGTATATGGCTATAGACGGTTCACCACTAGGAGGAACATCTTACTATCGTTTAAAGCAAATAGACAATAACGGAACCGAAGAATATTTTGATCCGGTTGCCGTAAGTTGTGGCACTGTAACAGGGTTTGATATTACTTCAGCCATTACAAATACAGATAATCAATCTATAGTTGTTACATACAATACAGATGAAACTGAAACTGTATACTATACTTTGGTTGATTACCGTGGACAAAGAATTGCTGAACAAGCTATGAATTCACAAACCGGTACTAATGTGGTAAAAATAAGTACGGCTGGTATTAATAAAGGTATTTACCTACTTTCTATCAGAAACAAACAAAAAACAATTACTGATAAAATTGTGATACAATAAAATATAATTGATGCTTAAACAAAAAAGTTCAAGGTTGGGAAACAACCTTGAACTTTAATCTTTCTAACCTTTGAATTTTGAATATTTTTTATCTCTTACTTCAACACAAACTTAACAGGAAGTGAATATTTAACCCTTACAGAATTTCCATTTTGTTTACCCGGTTTCCATGATGGCATTGACTTTACAACACGCAATGCTTCGGCATCTAATCCTTTTCCTCCTGCAACACCCCTAGCAACTGAAACATCTGTTACACTTCCATTTTTATCGATCACAAATGAAAGATAAACGGTTCCTGAAACGCCATTTTCTTTTTCCATTCTAGGATACTGAATATTTTTAGCGATGTACTTCATTAATTCGCCTTCGCCTCCAGGATATTCAGGCTTTTGCTCAATAGAAACCCAATCAAAAACTTTATTGGGATCTTCTTCAACCAAAGCATTACCATTATCTAAACTATGGTCAACACCCAAAGAATCATCACCTTCTTCTGTTTTTACGCCTGCATCAACTTCTTTTAATTGCTCTTGAGTTGGAGGTGGATCTTCAGCTTCTTCGTCTTTAACAACTTTAGGTGGTGTAAATTTTACTGTAGATTTTAAAGGTGGTGGCGGCACTACCGGTGGCGGTGGCGGTGTTTTATCAAGTGGAGGTGGATCTATTAAAGTAGTTTCCACTTTAAAACTTGTATCAACTACAGCTTCATCTTCAGGTGTTAATAATTTTATAATTGCCGGAAGACTAAAACCCAAAACAAAAATGGCTACAGAAATTAAAATAGCAATAGTAGTATTTCTTCTATCTTGCTTTCTTAATACATAGGCTCCGTATTCTTTGTTACGGTCTTCAAAAACCATATCACACCAAGAATCGCTATATATGTCTTGTTTTATCATATTCATCTCTCCTATCCCGATAAATATTGGGATTTAAAACTCCGATTTATTGTTCGGAGATAAATTAATATAAACATGTATCCTCTTACCTCTCCCCTTTGGGGAGATTAGAGAGGGGTTTTCATTGCTTCAATTTTTGCAAGTTCTTCTTTTTGTACTTCTACAAGAGCTTGCTTACTAACACTACAAATCTGTAATTCATCCATCATATCAACCAAATTCTTATAGCTTGCTTTATCATCTAATTTTACCAACACTGTTAAAGCATTTTTATCGGCTAATGTTTCTGAAACTTTTCTTTTAAATGTAGAATCTGCAATTTCTTTATTTACCAATTGGGCTTTTAAAACTTCTATCTTTTTTAATTGAGGCGCATTTTTTTCTAATAAAAGCTTTCTAATACCTTCATTAGAAAAATCAGTAACCATTAAATCAGGAACAGTATCGGGCAAACCCATATAATAATAGATCTTATCATTTTCTGATAAAATAATGGTCATAGCTGATGAAGCTGGAATTTTAGTTTGATTATCTTCTGTTTTATCTTTTACAGGAACCGTTATTTCCATAGCTGAAGGTTTGCTCATTGTTGTAGTAAGCATAAAAAAAGTAATCAGTAGAAAACCCAAATCAACCATAGGCGTAAAATCTACACTTGTAGATTTTTTCTTACGTTGCGGTTTACTACCTTTCTTTTTATGGCTTCCTCCGCCATCGGTATTCATTTCTGCCATAGCAATACTCTAAATGGTTATTCTGCAGATGCCTTAGCTTTATTAGGGTCAGCTTCTAAATCAGTAATAAAATTAATTCTGTTTAAGTTTCTATCTTGTAAGGTTGAAATAATCTTTTTTACAACTGCATATTTACAATTACTATCACCCTTTATTGCTACACGAAAATAATCGTCTCTGTTTTTCTTATAGGGTTGAAAACCTTGATTAGCAAAAAGTATCCAATTGGCTAATTGATTATCTGCAGAATCACAAGGTATACCAGGCTGTACAATCTTTTTACGTTGTTCAGGCGTGGCATCTAAATATGATTTTAATTGATTAATGGGCATTCCAAAATTTGACAATAGTTTAAATTGTTCTTTCTCTTGTTCAGTAAATGGAATATTGTATTGGGCCGACATTTTATCAATCATATCATACATTACAGGTTGCATATCAAAACCAAAAAACACAACACCGTCATTACTTAAAGTAATTAAAGCAATACCCTTTGAAGGAAGTTTTAATGTTGAAATGGATGAAGGCGTATCAACAATAACAGGCTCATCAGGTTTAAACTGCGTAGTTAAAATAAAAAAAGTAAGGAGTAGAAAAGCTACATCGCACATGGCTGTCATGTCAACATGGGTACCTTTTCTCGGAATCTTAACTTTTGGCATTTATTTCTTAATTAAAAATGGAATTCAATAACGAAATACCTAATCTATTTATTTTATGTTGGAAGACAGGAGACCGAAGTCGGAAGTAAAAAACTCCTGACTTCTGTCTTCCGACTTCAATCTTCTAACTACTTTTTATGATTAGCAGCAAATGTTTGCACAATGCTAAATCCAGCCTCATCAATACTATACGTTAGTTTATCAATTTTAGTTGTAAACACATTATACATAATGATAGCAATAGCTGAAGTGCTAATACCTAAAGCTGTATTTACAAGTGCTTCAGAAATACCTGTTGCAAGAGCCTGTGAATCTGGAGAACCAGCTGCGGAAAGAGCAGCAAAAGCTCTAATCATACCCAATACAGTACCTAAAAGTGCAACAAGTGTAGCAACTGTTGAAATAGTTGAAATAAATACAAGATTTTTTTCTAGCATTGGTAATTCTAAAGCAGTAGCTTCTTCTACTTCTTTTTGAATAGCCAATACTTTTTGCTCCTTATCCATACCTGCTTCTTGTTCCATTTCGGTATATTTTTTCAATGCCGATTTAATAACGTTAGCTAATGAGCCTTGCTGTTTATCACATTCAGCAGCAGCAGCAGCAATTTCTCCACTAGAAAGTTGTTGTCTGATTTTTGCCATAAAAGTTTCTATCGACTGCTTTCCTGATGCAGCTACAAGTGTAATTAACCTTTCAATACTAAAAGCAAATACAATAATAAACAAACACATTAGTTCAGGTACTATTGGCCCTCCTTTAAACATAATACCCATGTAGTTTCCGGGTAATGGATTTTTAGTGGGATCGCTACCTTCAAAATTGCTTGGGCTTCCTAGAATATATAAATAAACAACCCATGCTACAGCAAGAGCACCTACTACTACTAGCCATTGAAACATTGTTCCTAAACCACCAGATGTTTTTTTGTTACTCATTGTCTTGATTTAAATTAAAAAGTGAATAATTATTTTTTGTTTTCGAATTTCAAAGTTGGCAAAGATAAAAAAATTTAATTATTACAAACCATAATCAGATTTTCTTAATAATCAGTTAAAATAATTTAACATTTCAAGACGGATTATTAATCTTGCTATGTTGTTTTCCATATGCAAAATAGAATACCATTCCAATTACCATCCATATCCCTAATCTTAGCCAATTAGGCCATCCTAAGCCAAATATCATGGCTCCGCAAACTACAATTCCTAATATTGGAACAAGTGGAACTAATGGTGTTTTAAATTGTCTTTGAATATCAGGATTTTTAACTCTTAAGATCCAAACTCCGGCACAAACTAAAATAAATGCAAATAAGGTTCCAATACTTGTCATATCACCTACAATATCTCCAGGAATAAATGCTGCAAATAATCCTACAAAAATAAAAAACAACCAATTTGACTTGTGTGGTGTTCTATATTTGGTATGTAAGTCAGAAAAAACTGCGGGAACTAATCCATCTTTACTCATAGAGTAAAATACTCGCGATTGTCCCATTAACATTACCAAAATCACAGATGAGAATCCCGCTAAAATAGCAACTGTTACAAGTGTTGCAAGCCAAGAATAATTTGTCATATATGTAGTAATGGCATAAGCAACAGAAGCCTCTTTTCCAGGCCCCCTAAAATCATCAACAGAAGCAACTCCTGTTAAAACATGGGCAAACAATATATATAGTACAGTGCAAATGGCCAATGAGCCTAAAATACCAATGGGCATATCACGCTTAGGATTTTTAGCTTCTTGGGCTGCCGTTGAAACAGCATCAAACCCGATGAAAGCAAAAAATACAACTCCCGCTGCTCCTAAAATTCCCATAATGCCACCATAACTATGGTTCACACCTTGTATATCGGTATACCCCCCAGGTAAGGATTCAGGAATATAGGGCGTATGATTTAGAGGATTCATGTATTGCCATCCCAAAATAATAAATAATAATACTATGGTTACTTTGGTTATCACTATTAATCCGTTTACAAAAGCAGATTCTTGCGTTCCTCTAATCAATAAAATGGTAAGCAGAAATATAATAAAGAGAGCTGGTATGTTTATAATACCGTGTGCAGTGACTACCCCTGAAGCATCTGTTAGTTTTTCAAATGGCGAATGACACCATTCATACGGAATGCTATTACCCAATAATTTATTTAAATATTCGCTCCAAGCAATACCCACAGTAGCTGCCCCTAATGCATATTCAAGAACCAAATCCCAACCAATAATCCAAGCAATTAATTCACCCATGGTTGCATACGAATAGGTATAAGCGCTGCCTGCAATGGGTATCATAGAGGCAAATTCAGCATAACACAGTCCTGCAAAAGCGCAACCTATTGCTGCAACAATAAAACCCAAAGTTACAGATGGGCCTGCATAATTTGCCGCTGCAGAAGCTGTGCGAACAAATAAGCCCGCCCCAATAATAGCACCAATACCTAATGCAACTAAATTTGCAGCACTTAAGCTTCGTTTTAAACTGTGTTTATCTTCTACTGACGATTCCTTTATTAAAGACTCAATTGATTTTTTTGCGAATAGAGACATAGTTTAGTTGTTGGTTGTTGGTTGTTAGTTATTAGTTATTAGTTATTAGTTATTAGTTGTTAGTTGTTCGTTATTAGTTGTTCGTTATTTCTTAGTAGTATTTTTCCTTTAAGAATTAGTTTAGAGCTACCATCATGTTATATATTAAAAGTCTAGAAAGGAATTTTATTTAAATTCATCCCCAACAACTAACAACGAATAACTAACAACCAAATTTTTTCGGGACGCAAGTTAAAAATAATCTTTCTATTTTGACTATTTGCTTAGTTATTAGTTGCTCGTTGTTAGTTGTTCGAGAAAAAAGAAAACAGTATTCGCAAACAAATATTATACTTTTAGAATAAGAAAGTTTATATTTGTCGCCTGAATTTAAAATTTTATGGTTTTAGTAGAAATATCTAACAACTAACAACGAACAAAAAATTAATATGAATAACAAAGGAGTAATTAAACTTTTTGCCATTTTATTAGCAATTGCATGTCTGTATGAATTAGCGTTTACATTTGTAACGCATTACGTTGAAAGTAATGCTAAGGCATTTGCTAATGGAGATCCAGAAAAAGAAGCCATCTATCTTGATTCTTTAAAAAATCAGAAGGTATGGCTTTGGTCGTATACTTATTTAGATTGTAAAGAAAAAGAAATTAATCTTGGGCTCGACTTAAAAGGCGGTATGAACGTTACTATGGAGGTATCTGTGGTGGATCTTATCAAAGCGATGGCTGAAAATACGACTGATTCAACCTTTAACAAGGCAATTGTTAAAGCTGAAGAAATGCAAAAACACAGCCAAGATGATTTTGTTACTTTATTTGGAAAAGCATTTGAGCAAATAGATCCTAATGCAAAATTAGCTGCCATTTTTGGAGCAGTAAGAAGTAAAAGTGAAAAAATAACTTTTAATTCTACTAATGCAGAAGTATTAGAAGTAATTAGAAAAGAAGCCAACGATGCTATTGATCGTACTTACCAAATTTTAAGTACACGTATCGATCGTTTTGGTGTGGCACAAGCCAATATTCAAAAAGCAGGAACATCGGGTAGAATATTAATTGAATTACCCGGAGTAAAAGAACCTGATCGTGTTCGTAAATTATTACAAGGAACTGCAAAACTTGAATTTTGGGATACGTACCAAAATTCTGAGGCCTACCAATATTTAGGAGAAGCCAATACTCGTTTAAAAGCGATGAAAAAAGCTGAAAAAGCTGCACAAGATTCATTAAGTGGTAAACAAACTGCAAGCGCTAAAAGTACAGAGCCAGATTCAAGTGCTACAGCGAAATCCGATTCTTCATTTTCATTTCTTCATAAAAATGATTCAACTACTGCCGCAAGTGGAGACTCAAGTATGAATGCAAGCAAGGAAGACAATCCTTTGTTCATCCTTCTTAATCCAAACATTGTTCAAACAGAAAAAGGATATCAGTTAGGTTCTGGTTGTGTTGTTGGACATTGCCTAGTTCGTGATACAGCTGCTGTTAATGCTATGCTTGCTCAAAAAGAAGTTGCTAATGTAATGCCTCCTAATTTAAGATTATTATGGACAGCCAAATCTGAAAAAAATGCAAAAGGAGAGGAGTTTTTATCATTGGTTGCAATAAAAGTAAAGGGATCTGATAATAAAGCTCCACTTGAAGGAGATGTTGTTACCGATGCAAGGCCAGATTTTGGACAAAATAACAATGTGGAAATTAGCATGAGCATGAATGCAGAAGGTGCTAATACCTGGAAATTGATGACTGCTGCTGCTTCAAAAGAAGAACCTAAAAGATGTATTGCTGTTGTATTGGATAATTATGTTTATTCAAATCCGGTGGTTGAAGGAGAAATTCCAAACGGAAGAACATCCATACATGGAAATTTTACTTTAAACGAAGCCAAAGATTTAGCTAACGTATTAAAAGCTGGTAAACTTCCAGCTCCTGCACGTATAGTGGAAGAAGCTGTTGTTGGGCCATCTTTAGGAGCGCAAGCCATTCATGATGGTTTAATGTCATTTGCAGTAGCATTTCTATTGATTCTTGTGTTTATGGTATTTTACTATAGCAATTCAGGATGGAATGCGAATCTTGCTCTTTTAATCAACTTATTTTTCTTGGTGGGTGTACTTGCTTCTTTTGGAGCTGTATTAACACTTCCCGGTATATTGGGTATTGTGCTTACAATGGGTATGGCAGTTGACGCCAACGTACTTATTAATGAACGTGTGCGAGATGAATTGGCTTTAGGAAAAGGCTTAAGAACAGCTATTGACGTTGGATACAAAAGAGCATTAAGTCCCATTATAGATGCCAACGCTACCCACATTATTACAGGAACCATTCTTGCTGTATTTGGCTCGGGGCCTATTCAAGGTTTTGCTATCACATTCATTATTGGTGTAATTACTTCATTTATTACAAGTGTATTTATTACCCGCCTCGTATTTTTATGGTTATTGGATAAAAAAGTTGATATTAAATTTTCAACCAAATTAACAGAAGGTTTTCTAAAACATTTAAACATCAAATTTGTTGAACAACGCAGAGTGTTTTATGGAATCTTTGCTGCATTTATCATTTTTGGGGCTATTTCTTTTGCCATAAGGGGTTTTAATTACGGTATTGATTTTAGCGGTGGAAGAAGTTATGTAGTTAGCTTTGATAAAGTAGTAAGCCCGCAAGAAGCACAAAACGCACTAAAAGCTAATTTTGATAATGAAGTACCGCAAGTAAAAGTTTATGGTACCAACAATCAATTAAAAATTACCAGTAATTATTTAATTGAAGATAAATCTGAAAATGCTGATGCAAAAGTAGAAGCTGCATTAACAAGCGGGTTGAGTTCAATTAGTAGCACGGTTACTATTGAAAGTTCACAAAAAGTTGGACCTACGGTAGCAGATGACTTAAAATGGTCGGCAATTTTATCTGTGTTCTTTGCTTTAACAGCCATCTTCTTGTATGTTGCCTTGAGATTTAGAAACTGGAGATTTGGTTTAGGTGCATTGTTTTCACTTTTTCATGACGTATTATTTGTATTAGCAGGTTATACTTTATTATGGGGAAGAGTTCCATTTGTATTGGAAGTAGATAAAGAATTAATTGCAGCCTTATTAACTGTTGTAGGATATTCAATCAATGATACGGTTGTTGTATTTGATAGAATTAGAGAAAATGCTCCTAATTTTTCTCAAATGGGAAAATCACAATTGATACCTGTTATTAATAAAGCTATTAACGATACCATGAGTAGAACGGTTAATACAGCATTAACAGTAATATTAGTATTGGCAACTACATTCTTATTTGGTGGTGATATCGTAAGAGGATTTACTTTTTCTTTATTGATAGGAGTTATTTCAGGTACCTATTCATCTATTGCAATTGCAATACCAACTGTGGTTGACTTTACAAAAGAAAAAGAAGAGCAACCTAATACAGTTGCTCAAAAGAAAGAATACTCAACAGCAAGTTAAATTCGTTGTCGGTTGTTTTTATTGGTTGTTCGAAAAAAGATTATTTAGCATTTCTGCAACTAACAACTAACAACTAACAACTAACAACTAACATGTTACTCTTTTTAAATCTTGGTGGTGGTGAAGTAGTAGTGGTACTCTTTGTATTCCTCTTGTTTTTTGGCTCGAGCAAAATTCCGGAATTGGCAAGAGGGTTAGGAAAGGGCATGAGGGAGTTTAAAGATGCCGCTAATAATATTCAACGTGAAATACATGATGCTGCAGAACCTGTAAAAAAAGAGGGTGATGATATTAAAAAGCAATTGTTAGGATAGGATTGAATAAAAAAGGCTCTGAGATTATTTTTCTCAGAGCCTTTTTTGCTTCATTCATATTTTATTCTTCGTGCTAATTTGTGAAATTTGTGTCTCAATTCATTTGTTTTTGGGGCCTAAACTATCGTTTTAAACTTCTCGACTGAATTGTTTTTCCCGTACTTAATTTTGCCTGATTTTTATGAAAATGATACAATATACCTGCTACAGCAAATAAATTTTTATTCATTACAATTGTTTTAGATTCTGCAAAAATGGAGAATACGCCAACATTAAATTCTATTCCTAACCCTGCATTAATTCCACCCTTTAAGTCTAAGTTTTTTGAATAGGAATTATTATACAAGCCAACCCATTTGTTGGTATTTATATTAAATCCTCCTAAAATATATAAATTGAATAATTGTGGTTTAAAAAATTTGTAATGTGCATCTAAATCAAAATCTGAAGTGCTTAATACTTTATAATCTTCATTTGTTTTAAAGAAACATCCTTTGGTATAATTTATTGAAATATCAATTTTACTAGTTCCTTGAAGGATGTATCGTATCCCAAACCCAGATTGACCTTCATTTAATTTGTAAGCAGTGCTTATGCCTAATTTAGAATCGGGTATTTGAACCGATATTTTTTGCTGTGCCTGTATTTTAATGAGTACTAAAGCAAACAAGCAATAAGTGAGTATAATTTTCTTCATAAAATTAAATTTATTAATTATTGGCTATTTCTTCTCCTAGCCTTATTAATAAAGATAAAGCTTGCGTATTATTAATGAAAAAACAAATAATTTAATTTGCCGAATCTCAAACGGAATGAAGGCTTCAGCAACAAATTTACAAGAAAATATTAATGGGTTGATATGTAGTATCTTGTGGAAATGAAACGGGAGAAACAGAAAATATACTATATCGAAGACTATCCGTATTAAGAGAATAAATTTATATCATGCAAGAGCAATATTAAAATGGAAATAAATGAGTTTAAGTGTAATTGATTATAACATTGCATCTTTAATAATGCTAGCAATGGTTAAAACAAATGCAGCTGTTATAATGGTAAAATAAGTTTTTTCAATTAGAGAAATACTTTTAATAGCGATGTTTTCAGTTGCCGAACTTTCTAAGCTAACGGGGAGTTTTTTTAAAGTTTTCATAAAATTAAATTTTAAAAGATTAGTAATTGTTTTACTCTAAACTAGAATCGTGCCAATTTTTTTTTTAAATATAATAGATGCTATGCCATGCTATTGCACCAATGAAAATCATAAGAGAGATTTATTTATAACTATCTTTAAAGTTTTCTAAAAAATTACCATTATGAAGTTTACTACCTACCGCATTTTTTACATACTTGTATTAATTACAGTAGCCATTATTACTTTTGCTTATACAGAAATAGAACCTCCTATTCAAAATAAATCCACCACAAAAAAAGTAAAGAACATCATCTTTTTTATTGGAGATGGAATGGGGCTTTCAGAAATTACTGCGGCTTCAATCGTAAATGGTAATTTTTTAAATCTAGAACAATTTCCTGTAGTGGGATTGGTAAAAACCTATTCAGCATCACATCTTATTACAGATTCAGCAGCTGGGGCTACAGCCTATTCAACCGGACATAAAACAAATAATGGTTCCTTGGCAATGGATGTAAATGCCAAGCCATTAAAAACCATTATGGAAATGGCAGAAGAAAACAAGATGGCTACAGGTATTGTTGTTACTTGTACGGTTACACATGCTACTCCTGCTGCATTTTATGGTCATCAGCCTACGCGTTCTAATGTGAATGAACAGCTGGCTTCTGCATTTGTAAATTCAGGAGTAGATGTTTTGGTTGGAGGAGGAAAAAAATATTTTATGGAGAGAACCGATAAACATAATTTATTAGATACACTTAAGAAAAAAGGATTTAATGTTATTGATAGTATAAGCGAAGCAAGAAATATACATGAGGGAAAATTAGTTTGTTTAATGGCACCCGAACAACCGGTAAGCCTGCTTAATGGAAGAAAAAGTTATTTGCCTGAAGCTACTGCAAAGGCTATTGAGTTGTTAAAAAATAACAAAGAGGGTTTTTTTCTTATGGTTGAAGGTTCTCAAATTGATTGGGGTGGGCATGAAAACAATTCAGATTATATAATAAAAGAAACGATAGAGTTTGATCAAGCCATTGCTGAAGCATTAAAATTTGCACAATTAGATAGCAATACCTTGATTGTGGTAACGGCTGATCATGAAACGGGAGGCTTTTCAATCAATGGAGGAAGTCTTGAAAATAAAACGGTTCAATCGGCTTTTACAACAGATTACCATACCGCAACCATGATTCCTGTTTTTGCTGATGGTGCAAATGCTCAAGAATTTGCCGGAGTATATGATAATACCGACATTTTTTATAAATTCTTAAAGGTATTGGGCTGGGACATTCCTAATAAATAACATTCAAAATTGATTTTTCTGCTTACCTTTGTATTAAATAATTAAATCATAATAATATGTATCCTCCACAAATAGTTATGCCGATGAAAGAAGATCTAACATCGGCCGGATTCAAAGATGTAACAACATCTGCGGAAGTAGAAAGTTTAATTAAAAACACAAAAGGAACGGTGTTAATGGTTGTAAATTCCGTTTGCGGTTGCGCTGCAGGTAATGCACGACCGGGAGCAAAAAAAGCTGTTCAATACACTAAAAAACCCGATGTAATTGCAACAGTTTTTGCAGGGTTTGATACTGAAGCAGTAGCCAAAGCCAGAGAATTTTTTGTTCCCTATCCACCATCATCGCCATCAATGGCTTTATTTAAAGATGGGAAATTGGTTCATTTTATCGAACGTCATCAAATAGAGGGTGCATCAGCAGACATGGTTGCATCAAATTTAATGGGTGCATTTGAAAAGTATTGTTAAAACCTCTCCCTAAATCCCTCTCCGAAGGAGAGGGACTTTGGACAGTGCGATTCAATAAAGAAGTGGAAAATTGATAGGATGGATGAAATCATAAACAAAGTTGCAGAGAGTGGATTGATCACTTTTAATCTTGAGGATTATTATCCTAAAGGTGAAAGGATACTGTTTGATGTAAAAAATTACCTTTTTCAAGAAATCATTTTAAAAGAAAAAGATTTTAGAACGGCTCTGCTTAATTTAGATTGGACAAATTATAAAGATAAATATGTTGCTGTTTTTTGTTCAACTGATGCTATAGTACCTACTTGGGCATATATGTTAGTAGCCACTTATCTTGAACCCTATGCCAAAAAAATTGTATTTGGGAATTTAACCACGCTCGAAACTATATTGTTTAATGAAGCATTGAGTAAAATTAATATTGATGAATATCGTGATGAGCGTGTAATTATAAAAGGATGTAGCCAAGTACCTGTTCCGGAATCTGCTTATGTTGAAATAACCCACCTGTTAAAACCCATAGTAAAATCATTGATGTTTGGAGAAGCTTGTTCTACAGTTCCGCTTTATAAGAGAAAATAATCGATTTCTAAAACTTATATTCTTTATATTATTTTATATACAAGCCTTACACTTGTATTCAAGTAGTATTGATAGTTTATATGTAAAACTTTCGAAAGCAAAGGAAGATACCAACAAGGTAAATTTATTAAACCAAATTGCTATTCAATGTATAAAAGAGTATCCTGATTCCATTTTATTTTATAGCCAAAAGGCGATTGAATTGAGTAATAAATTAAACTATACAAGTGGAAATATATTGGCTACCGGAAGTTTGGCGATAGGGTATATGATAGAAGGGAACATGAAAAAGTCTATTGAGATTAATTTGAATCTAGTGGATCAATTAAAAATGGTTAATAATAAATCAAGACTTGCAAAGGTATATGGGAATTTAGGTTCAGCATATTCAAAAATTGGCAATAAAGATAAAGCAATTGACTACATAAATTTGTCGCTACAAGTAAAGCAAGAATTAAAAGACAGTATAGGAATGGCATTTTCTTATAATGTGTTAGGTGATATTTTTAGTAACAATGCTGATTTTGTGAATGGATATAAATATTATTTACTGTCTTTAAAAATTGCGGAGAAAACAAAAGATTCTACACTTTTAACGACTGGATATGCTGAGATTTCAGATATTTATTATCACCAAGCTAAGTATGAGGATGCTATCTTATATATAAAAAAAGCTATTGATATTTGTTTTCGAATAAAAAATTTAGGTCCTATTGGTGATTATTATTTAAATTTAGGCTTAGCGTTTCAAGCCATACATAAAATTGATTCTTCAGAGGCCTGCTATAATAAATCATTAGACTTTGCAAAGATAAATAATAGATTAGAGTCTCAGGCCTCTGCCCTTGCTTTATTAAGCGATATATATACAATAAAGAAACTATATGATAAAGCAATAAAGTATGCTTTAGAAGCAATCGAAATTAATAAACAGACAGAAATATCGGATGAATTAATTTCATCCTACCAATCACTAGGAAATGCTTATTATGGGATTCATGAATATAAAAAAGCAATAAGAGCTTATGAAGAAAGTATCAATGAATGTTTGCAATCAAATCACACATCGCCTTTAGTAGATTTATATAATAATATAGCAAAGGCTTATGAAGCGGACCTTGATTTTAAAAATGCCCTTTATTTTAAAACAAAAGCGTATGAAAATAGAGATAGTATTTTAAGTGAAAGTAAGAATAATGCAATTGCACAAATGCAAACGAAGTTTGAAACCGAGAAAAAAGATCAAGAAATTTCTTTGCTGAAAAAAGATCAAGAAATAAAAGAAGAAAAAACAATAAGAGAACGCTATGTTTTTGGCTCCATTACAGTTATTGCTATTTTAATTTCCTTATCACTTTTTCTTTTAAGTAGGTTAAGAAAAAGAGAGCAAAATAGAAGACAAATTCAACTTGAAAAATATAAGTTACAACTCGAAAAGCAAATGATTGAGCTAGAGCAAAAGGCTTTACAATCACAAATGAATCCACATTTTATTTTTAATGCACTTAATTCCATACAATCTTTTATTACTTCAAAAGATGTTATACAAGCCTCTTTGTTTTTATCAAAATTTGCAAAACTGATGCGATTGATTCTTGAAAGCTCGAGATCACAATTGGTTTTTTTGGAAGATGAAATAAAAATGTTGGGTTATTATCTGGAGTTACAGCAACTATGTTACGGCAAAAAATTTAATTTTAAAATAGAAGTGGATGAAACTATTGATGAAGAAGTAAAAATACCTCCCATGATTCTTCAACCGTATGTTGAAAATGCAATTATTCATGGTGTATTAAACAAAGAAAATACAGGCAACATTACAATGCGGTTTAGCATGAAAGATAATAGTGTTTGTGTTGAAATTGATGACGATGGAATAGGAAGAGAAAAGGCCAATGTATTAAAAAAAGAATCGGGAGGCGATTTTCATAAATCTGTTGGATTATTGATTACTCAAGAAAGAATAGAAATATTTAATAAAGAAAATAACAAGCATATTACTACAACTATTATTGATAAAAAAGATAGCGCTGGAACTCCCCTAGGAACTCAAGCCCTTATTTCATTCCCGGCTATTTATAATTAGTACTGCGTTTAAGCACACATAGCCTTGCATTTAATAGAATACCTCTTGCGTTAAATAGTTTCTCATTTTAAAGGCGTATCACTTATCTAATTTTGCTTCTGTTAAAATTATTGATAAACTAAATTATAATAAAAATGAAATCGTTTAATAAATTAAAAACAAGTGTGCTGTTTATTGCTATTATTTATGCTCATTTTTCTTATGCTCAATTTGGAGGATTGGGGAAACTAAAAGATGCAACAGACAAAGTAAAATCTGCCAAATCTAAAGTTGATAATACTATGGGAAGTGATAATACTTCTGGAGGCAATTCAGGAAATACTGCAAGTACTTCAATTAAATCGGCATTAACTGCCAGTGCAGAGCTTTATTTTTCTTCTGTTGATGTAAATACAAAACTCACTTCTTTTAAAGAAGGAGATATTGTGAAAGCCGTTATAAAAACTGAAAAAGCAATAAAAAATGCCATGCCTTTTGACGGACCTAACACAAATGATGTATACCAAATGGTAATTTATAAAGATGGCGCTTATCTTGAGACTTTTCCTTTAAGATTTGTAAATGCCACAGAATATAAATCGCAAGATCCCTATGCCGATAAAACATTAGATGCAAAACGAATTTATTTTGATGAGGCTACTAGATCAAACGATAAACTTGTATTTACTTTAATGGCTCCTCAAAATAATACTAGTTCATTTGAGTCTTATATGCTAACTCACTTTTTTTATAATCATGCCAGCAGTGGTAAATATAAAATCCAGATTCAAAAAGATAATTATCCTGAACCTATTATTGTGGGTGTAAGTGAATTTGATTTTGAAAGTATTGTAAGGCATCCCAAATTGAGAACAATGCTTCAATCGTATAAAAATTACATCACAAAATCTGATTTCTTTGTTGCTTCATACAGTGGAAATTCAAAACAAGAAATTTTTAAGGATGGAGATGAAATAAAAGCCGTATTTAAAACCGAAAAAACACTTGGTGAAATTTTTCCTGATAGAGGAACGGGTGATGCCCCTTTTACATTAAGTATATGGGTAGATGGTAAAAATGCAAGTACATGGGCAATAAAATATATTAATTCAGAAGAATTTGCTAAAAAGGATCCGTATGCACTAGAAGGAAAGGTATTATACGTATCATCAAAAGATAAAATTCCGTATCAATATGCCATTGATAAAAAGAAGGAACTTTATTATAAAGATGCTGATAAATCATCAAAACAATTGGTATTTGATTTAATTACCTCTAAAGATCATGCTACAACTTATGGAGCTCCTTTATTAACTCGAAACTTACTTCAAAATCTTAAGACCGGAACACATAAAATAGAAATACAAATTGTTGCTGATAGGCCCAATTCATTTAACGAAGTATGCTATTACACCGAATTTGATTACGATTGTTCTGCATCTACTGATAAATCCTATTTAATTTATGAACCCTATGATAAAATATTTCAGAAAAATATAACAGAATTGGTTTCAAAAACTACATTTCCTAAAGCTGCTATGGTTGATGCTACAATAGAAAAGGATTTTAAAACGCTGTTTCCTTCGGCTATGTCGGGTAATGTTACACTCACTAAAGTTAGTTTAACGTATGCAGCCTGGGAAATTGAAAAAAATAAATATTCGGGTTTGCCACTGAGAAGAAAAATGCAAGCTTGTGTGGGTTTTAAAGATAAAGTAAATCCAAGTAAGTGCCTCTATCATTATTTCTGGATAGTGCAAGAATATGAGGGTGGAGGTAAATATGGAAAATCTTTAATTGACAATACCTATCCCGGAGGAGATATTGTTGAATACAATTGTAATAACCTCTAATAATTTACTTTTAATTCCCCCTGATTATCTTAATTATTAATCAATTTAAATTTATTTTTTATGAAAAAAACAAAAATGTTACTTGCATCTCTTACTCTTGTAACTATTCTTTCATCTTGCTCTGATAGCAACACAGCGCCTGCTGATTCTGGTACAACTGAGCTTAGTAAAGCTGAAGCAACCAAGGTGAAAATGCCTACTGAATTAATAGCAGGTAAATGGGGTGTAGATAATATAACAGCAAAAGGTGAAGAGCCATTAGATGAAGAAGCTTTAAAAGAATTAAGAAGTACTTCATGGATGCAATTTAGCCCTGATGGAAAAATTTCTAGTAAAATGGCAGGCGAAGATTTTATTAAGGGAACCTGGACAATGAGTGAAGATGGTAAAAGTATTACCGTAAAATCTAATCAAGAAGGAGAAGAGGAGCTTGTTGACTTAGTCGTAGAAAAACTAGATGAAACAAATCTTATTATCACTTTAAAAGATGAAAGCGGTGATATGAAATGGATCTGCAAGAAATAATCTATTAAGATGAAAAAAACAAAAGCATTTATGTTAATTATATTGGCAATTGTAATAAGCATTGCCAATATAATTACTTTCATTCAATACTTTCTAAAAATAACTATTCCTCATTCTTCTTATGGTTATGGTTTAGTAGTAGGACACTTGCTTTCTTATTTTTTTATTTTATGCTTGGCTCATTGGATAGGAAAAAAAGGGTTGCTTCATTTAAAAGAAATTAATCATTCTTTAAAAAATTAATATATGGTAACAAAAGAACACATATTTCAAATATTGAATAAAATAGAAAAGAAGTCAAAAAATACAAGCTTGGTTGGGTTAATAATGCTGATACTATGTGCAATTTCAATTTTCGTTGGAGTTTTATTCCATAATAATACAGGAAATATAATGATCCTTTTTTCAATTTTAATATCCATTATAGCATTGGCTCTTTATTTTGGATATAAATCAGTAATTAAAAAGCTAACAGTTATTAAAAGTGTGTTAAATACAAACCCAAATGCATTGCAATGGGTATATCCTAAATATATTACAAGAAATGGTGTTACAACGGAATATGTAGTTCTCAATTTTACCAATAAAATAATTCTTGAGATAGAAAAAAGAAATCTCAAACCATATTCGGTAACTGATTTTATGAAAGCTCTGGTTTTGTATTTTAATGCATCTTGCCATGTTGGATTTTCTGCTGAGTTAGCTGAAAAATATAAACAAAATAAATTATAAAATTTCAAACGAAAGAAAAATGGCTTACATCTATTATCAAAAAACAATCTGGTTAAAAGAAAATGAAACATTTGATTTTAACGAACTAGGAAATATTCTTGCTAGGTATTTTAATGAACGCTATAATGGAAAAATAAGCGTTGAGCAGCAGCAAAAAAGTATAACCATTAGCAAAAAAAACTGGAAATATTATTTAAGATTTAATGATGCACATTATGTTTTGGCAGAGAACCAAGAAATATTTCAATTCACTACTGTGCTTAATCCCTATCAAAATGAAATTAATCCATCATTTAGAATTGAAGCATGGGGTGATGATGACCCTGATATGGATTATTTTAATGATACATTGAATATTGAAGAATTTATTGCTAAAGAATACGATTGTATTATTTATGATCCTCAGGCCAATCAAATTCTAGAACCGATGAACAATAAATAAATTTTTATCTTTAGTATGAATAATTCTAAATAAAAAATGATCAAAGCAATTATTATTGACGATCAAGCAGAATCGAGATCAAGTTTAAAAAATATACTTGCACTTTCTTGTAACGATGTTCTTGTTATTGGCGAAGCCGAAAATATTAAGTTGGGCTACACTTTAATTTCTAATCTAAAGCCAGATCTTGTGTTTTTAGATGTTCAAATGCCGGGTGGTAGTGGATTTGATTTGTTGGAAAAATTTTCAACAATTGATTTTAAAATTATTTTTACTACCGCTTACGATCAATTTGCCATAAAAGCGTTTAAGTATAGTGCTTTTGATTATCTATTAAAACCTATTGATGTTGAAGATCTAAAAATTAGTATAGAAAAATATCGTTCTACCATTAAAAATGGAAAAGACAATATCTCTTTGCATACTTTAATTGAAAATTTGCGTACAGATATAGCAAATCCTAAAAAGATAGTGTTATCTACGCAAGATAAAATACATGTTGTAAAAATTGATGATGTAGTATATTGTGAAGCAAGTATCAATTATACTTTGTTTTATCTTCTTGATAAAACTCAAATATTGGTCACAAAAACACTTAAAGAATATGAAGAACTTTTAGAGGAACATCAATTTATTCGTATTCATAAAACGTATCTCGTCAATTTTAAACATATTGTTAATTATGAAAAGGCTGAAGGAGGATATGTAAACATGTCAACAGGTTCACGACTTCCCGTATCCTATCGTAAGAAAGAAAAATTAGTGGAAATGCTTCAAAAAATATAAATAAATCTCTTTGAATAAATAAATTATATTAAATTTGTTAAACTAACTAAAATCAATTTTTTATGAAATTAATGAAACACACTTTATTGTTTTTATCAACAGCAGGCTTGTTAAGTTCTTGCTCACAACCTGCAACAACAGAAACGGCCTCAACTACAACTCCTGCAACAACTGAAGCAACTACACCTACTGCAGAAGCTACAACTACAGCTGCAAAACCTTCAGAAACTATTGTAGGCAAATGGCAGTTTGATAATATGGATATGGGTCGCCCAATTCCTGCAGATAAAAAAGCACAATGGGATGCCATGATGACAGAAATGAAAAAAACAACCACTTATGAGTTTACTGCTAGCGGTGAAGTTACATTTAATGCAGCCATGGGTGGAAAATCAGAAACACAAACCGGAACTTGGAAATTAAGTGATGATGGTAAAAAAATTACTACCAATATAAAAGGGAAAGAAAAAACGGAAGATGTTGCTGAACTTACTCCCAATAAACTTTCTTTTAAAACCGATGATGGACATGGTACTGTATCAACCATCACTTTTGTAAAGTAAAGCATTTGTATTTTGATTGTTGAATTTTATTTCCCGTACTCAATTTTATTGGGTACGGGATTTTTTTGAATCTATTTTGTCGTTATAATAAAATGTATATTTTTATAAAAACCTAGTCAATACAAATAATTATAAATGTATCTGTATGAGAGAAAAAAATATTTTTTTATTATTAATCGTATTTGTAGTTTCTTTTTATTCATTGCAAAGTTGTAAGAAGAAAGAAGATTCAAATAATAATAACAATAATAATTCAGATACAACAAGTACTGACACAAGTACTGTACCTGATGTATATAAAAAAATATATGGGGCCACAAGTATTACAATAGATGGTAATGAAGTAGTAATAAAGGTTAAAGGATTGCCGGATCATAAAAGCCCCTATTATCAGGGCACTCAATGGCAATCTACTATGTACGAAGCATACAATGGAACAAATTCAAGCTACAACCAAAATCCCAATAAAATTGCTGAACAAGATTATACATTTCGTATTCCCTTAAATCCGGCTGAAGATGCTAATCATGAAGCAACACCTTATGGTGCATTTGGAGTGGCTGTAAATGGAGTAGCCCTTTATAATCAATATGCTGCCCCCGGTGATGATCTCACGCAAGAAATGAATACATTTGATCAATACAATGGGCATCCGCAACAACAAGGATCCTATCATTATCATATAGAACCTGTTTATCTAACTCAAACAATTGGTAGTGATGCTTTAATTGGGTTTTTATTAGATGGATTTCCGGTATATGGTCCTGTTGAAAATGGCAATACCATTACCAATGCTGATTTGGATAGTTACCATGGACATTTTGCTGTAACTGCAGATTATCCTAATGGAATTTATCATTATCATATTACTGCTGAAGACCCATATATAAATGGAGATGGATTTTATGGTACTGCCGGTACGGTTACTCAGTAAGAGCAATTCTGAAAATTATCAATTTGTGTCCCTTTCTTTGAGAGGGAGAAAGGGTGAGGAGATAAAAAAAACAATTTTTAGAATTGCTCTTGTGTTATGGCTTTTTATTTCATTGCAATTTTCATGTTCAAATGAGGAGGTGAACATTCCTAGCGTTTTTATTTTACAAAATAGTCCCTCTTTTACTATAAAAAATGGAATGCTTTTATATAACAAAAAGGTGTTTTCTGGTTGGCAATATAGTTTATATGCCAATGGAGATACCGCAAAAATAATTTCATTTTATAATGGAAAAAAACAAGGTTTAGAAAAAGCTTGGTGGGAAAATAATCGGGTAAAATTTATTTATCATTTTAGCAATGATGTATATGAAGGTAATGTAAAAGAATGGTACGAAAGTGGACAATTATACAGAGATTTTTATTATCACAATGGCCACGAATTTGGGCAACAAAAAGCTTATAAATCAGATGGAAGAATAAAGGTAAATTATATAATAAAAGAGGGCAGAAAGTATGGATTAACCGGAGTTAAAAATTGTGTTACAGTTGGCGATGCAGATTCGATATAATAGTTTTTGGATAGTATTTTTATTTGTTTTTTTATCTGCTTGCCAAATAAAAAAGCAAACAGATGGCTTGCCCTATTACAACACTCCTGACTTTACCCCAATATGGTCAACAGTAAAGACTCCTGACTCAATACATACAATAGCTGCATTTCAATTTACCGATCAAAATAATACAAGCATTACCCATGCAACCTTTAAAAATAAAATATATGTTGCTAATTTTTTCTTTACTGCTTGCTCCAGTGTTTGTCCTAAAATGATGAATAATTTATTAGAAGTTCAAAAAGCTTTTGCAAATGATACGGATGTTTTACTTTTATCTCATAGCGTAACACCTTGGAAGGATTCAGTAGCCGTATTAAAATCTTTTGCTAATGAATACAAAATAAATGATCTTCAATGGCATTTGGTTACCGGTAAAAAATCTGAAATATATGAATTGGCTCGCAAATCATATTTTGCTGAAGAAGAGCCAGGCTTTACCAGAGATTCCTCTGAATTTTTACATACAGAGCATGTATTGTTAATCGATAAAAAATCTAGAATTCGTGGTATATACAATGGAACATTAGCATTGGAAATGCAACGTTTGATAGCGGATATTAAGTTGTTAAAGAAAGAAGTGTGTAGTAAATGATATAAGTTAGAAGTCGGGAGACGGAAGCAAGAAGTAAACTTTCTTCTTTCTTCCGACTTCCGACTTCTGTCTTCCAACTTCGGTTTCCCAACTATTAAGTAAATTAGCATATTAAAAATTGTATTTATGAGAAGCATGTTTTTTATCCTGTTACTGTTTTTTATTTTTGCATGTAATTCAAAAACAATAAAACAAGAAACTCCCCAAAACTCTCTTGATAGCATTTCCGTATTAATAACCAGCGATTCTTCTAATGCCGATTTGTATTTTAAACGAGCCGGTTTATATAAAAAAGAAAAGAAAATTGATGCAGCTATTAGTGATTTGCAAAAGGCAATTAGTCTCAATGCTAATAACGCAACATATTATTTCAGTTTATCAGATTTATTTCTTTTTAAAAACCAATCGCGACAAGCAAAAGAAGCATTGGAAAAATGTGTTTCTCTCGATCCTAAAAATACCAAAGCTATGCTTAAGCTTGCAGAAATTTATACTGTGGTAAAATTATACGATCTATCAAATGCATACATCAATAAATCATTAGAAATAGAACCGGATAATGCCACTGCTTATTTTATGAAAGGCTATAATTACAAAGAAACAGGAGACTCTGCCAAGGCCATTTCGAATATGCAAATTGCAGTTGATAAGAACCAAAAATATTATGAGGCTTATATACAATTGGGAATTTTATTTGGAGCAAAAAAAAATAAATTAGCCGTTAATTATTATAACAATGCATTAAACATTAATCCCAAAAGCATAGAAGCCCATTTCGATTTAGGAGTATATTATCAAAATATTGACGACTTAAATAAAGCCATTCAAGAGTACACCATTATTGTTAGCAATATTGATTCTACATTTTCAAAAGCCTACTATAATTTAGGATACATACATTCAGAATTATTAAGCTTGTATAGCGAAGCGAGAAATTATTATAGTAAAGCAGCGCGTTACGATCCCAATTATATTGAAGCATTTTATATGCGTGGGCTCATGAGCGAACGCTTAGGAGATATTGGTAATGCAAAAAAAGATTATGAATTAGCATTGAATCTTAATCCGCAATATGAATTGGCATTAGATGGACTAAGAAGAGTTAAAAAATAGATTACTTGAAATTTGGATCAGAAACAAACACCGAAATAATTTTTGATCGATACACTATTTGATCTACTGTATATAGTATGGGGTAAATTGTTAGTTCACCTTCTTTCTTAGGCCTTAATTTCAGAATTAGATTCCTTGTTTTAACATCTTCTTTAAAGAGATATTCTTTTGTTCTACTAACTAAATCAAAATTGCTCAATGGAGGTAAAATCCATTGAAAATTTAATTGCTTACCAGTAACATCCATTGAATATTTAATTACTAGTAATTCATCTATGTCTGCTTCTATAAATGAATTTGAAGATTCAATTTTGATTGGGTATTTTAAGGCTGTAGTTGTGTCATTATAAGTTGAATCTTTTTCTTGCGAAAAGAGTGATTTTTTTACAGTAGAATCTCCAATTAAATGCAATTGCCCAAAACAGCAATGAAATGCCAAATTGAATAGCAATACAAATCTAAAAATTAATTGCATAAAATTTTTAAGACTACAATCCCAATACCAATTCAGCAGGCTCTTTACCTCCAAATAATAAACGAGTAGGATTTTCAAGCATCTCTTTTACTTTCACTAAAAAACCAACAGATTCACGACCATCAATAATGCGATGGTCATAAGATAATGCAACATACATAATAGGGCGTATTTCAACTTTACCATTTATAGCAACAGGCCTTTCAACAATATTGTGCATTCCTAAAATGGCACTTTGGGGTGGATTTAAAATAGGGGTAGATAACATAGAACCAAATACACCTCCATTAGTAATGGTAAAAGTTCCTCCACTCATTTCTTCTAATGAAAGTTTTCCATCACGGGCTTTCGTTGCAAGATTTTTTATTTCTAATTCTATTTGAGCAAGGCCCATCGTTTCAGCATTGCGAAGAATAGGAACCATTAATCCTTTTGGGGTGCTAACAGCTACACCCACATCAGCATAATTATAATAAACAATTTCTTCTCCCTCTATTTGTGCATTTACTGCCGGAAATAATTTTAATGCTTCTGTAACAGCTTTTGTAAAAAAGCTCATAAAGCCTAATCCAACACCATGTGTTTTTTGAAACTGATCTTTGTATTTTGTTCGCATGTTCATCACCGGACTCATGTCTACCTCATTAAAAGTAGTGAGCATGGCTGTTTGGTTTTTTACCATTACCAAACGTTGGGCTAGTTTTTTACGTAGAGCCGTCATTTTTTTGCGTTCTAACTCTCTTGTTCCTCCCCAAGCTCCGGCAGCTTCTTCCGCTTTAGGAAAACCTTTAGCTAAAGCTTGCATCACATCCGTTTTTGTAATTCTACCGTCTTTGCCACTTCCGGCAATTTGAGTAGATTTTACGTTGCTCTCATCCATTAATTTTTTAGCAGATACAGATGGTACTCCATTCGCATAAGATTTCTCTTTTGTTTCAGCAGCAACAGTTTCTTTAACAGGAGCTACTTTTTCAGCAACTACAGTTTTTTCTTCTTTTTTAACTTCAACTTTAGCCGCAGCTTTTGTCGATTCTCCTTTTACCCTCGTATCTATTTTTGCAAGTACCGATCCTACTTTTACAGTATCGCCTTCTTTAGCCATTTGTTTAAGTGCACCGCTGCTTTCAGCCGAAACAGCAAGCGTAGCTTTATCAGAATCTATCTCACAAATTTCTTCATCCTTTTCTACATATTCGCCATCCGCTTTTATCCAACGGGCAATTTGCACTTCAGTAATTGATTCTCCCGGGCTAGGTACTTTTATTTCTATTGTCATGGTATTAAAATTTATTAATTCTAATTAGGCTTATGGGCTTTCTAAAAATTGTCATTTATCTCTCCTCCCGATTAAATCGGGAAGGGATTAAGGGAGAGGATATAAATAATCCAATATTTAAAGCCCTAATTATTTTAAGCACGCAAATTAAATAAAAATATGTAATGTTTGCATAAATGATGCTAATCGAATCATAAAACATTTTTGGGTTTAGTTTGAGAGTAGAACTTCTCTCAAACTTTGATTTAAATAGATATTGCAGTACTTTTGAAAAACATCAGTAAAATTATTATGGTAAAATTTGATCATATTATTGCCAATCCTGAAATATTAGGAGGAAAGCCATGTATAAAAAATACGCGCATAAGTGTTGATTTTATTTTAGAGTTACTTGCCTCAGGTGCATCAATACCGCAAATAGCAACTAATTACCCAAATCTTTCTCCTGAAGCCATTAAAGAAGCCATTCTTTATGCTTCGCATTTTATGCAAAATGATATTATTATTGAAACAAGAAAAGTAGCATGAAGTGGGGGAATCTTAAATTTATTGCAGATGAAAATATTCAGCAATCAGTTGTGGAATTTTTAAAGGAGAATAAGATTGATATTTATAGCATCAACGATAAAAATTTTCAGAGCATGCCAGATAAAGCCATTATTGAAATGGCTTTTAAAGAAGATAGAGTAATTTTAACACATGATAGCGATTTTGGTAAATTGATTTATCAAAATAAAAGTCCATTTTTAGGCATCATTTATCTACGGCCAGGTCACATTGATCCTTCCTTTACCATTAGTTCTATTAAAACAATAATTCAGCAAGATTTTGATTTTTTGTTTCCATTTATATTAGTTGCTGAGAATACTGGCGAAACAATAAAACTAAGATTTAGAAATAACTTAAATGCTTAAGTTAATAAATGGGTATTTTGAGATTGTGGCACAATTTTAGCTAAATGCCAGCCAACCAAATAAAAGTTCTATTCTATGAAATTTAAAATTTTACTCATCTTTCTTTTTGTTATAGTTTATGTTTCAACCAATGCTCAAAATAAAAGATACATTGGAAGGGTTGATGGAAAAAAGTTATATCTCTATGAAGATTTTCATTACTCAATGCATCATGATTTGTATACTTGGATATTATTATCTGATACAAACATTACTAATAAAGATTTAAAATCTATTACGGAACTCAATTCAAATGATAGTTGTTATAATGCTAATAAAAATAAAATTTTTCAAATACTAGCATCGTCTGCCGGGGAAAAGCAATTAATGGTAGTAGATGAGAATATAATTTTTGATAAAGTGGTACTGAATACTAAATATGAATTTGAATCACCATCTTCAAAAAAGAAAAGTGAATACTCCCTTATAATTCCTGCTAAATTTTATGATATTGATCTTGGAGTTGATGGTTATTATATTACGTATGTTTTTGAATGGGACAAAGAAAGTCGTCAATTTCGTTTAAAAGACCAAATGGTTACAGGTAGTGAGTTTAACCAAAAGATTTCAGAAATTCAAAACCTGCTTTCAAAAGGTGAATATACTTTTGCATTGCAAAAGGTTAAGCAAAAAGACTTCTATGAAATTTCTGATCCTTATCCAGGATATGATACCTATCTTTACCCACAAAACTTATTTCTTGATTTCCTTGATTATACTCATAAATATGCTTTGGAAAGTTTAATAAGGGGAGATACTGTGAATGCAGCTAACTTAACAAATAGCATTTTATATAAGCCCTTATTTATATATAATGAAAAAGATGGTTATTGTTTTCCTTTTCTTACAAGTACTGATTTCTTTCATCAACATAATGTTAATATAACAACACAAAGTAATTTTCAGAGTGTTGTTGATACAGCTCGAAAACTAGAAAAACTGGGATATATAATTTATGATAATCACAGTCCTGTAAATCTTAACTATAGCGATTCTAAATTTCCATGTTACCAATTCATCCCCAACGACCCAGAATACACCACCAAAGTAAACGACTTCGCTTATTTTCTTCAATTAGGGCCTTATGATAGTTTGGCGGTTGTATTGCTAAAGCAAATTATTTACCATCACCCGGAGCGAACAGTTGCTTATTTAAATATGGCAGATGCATTATATGATTTAGGGGAAAAAACGAATGCAAAAAAGTATTATCTGCAATATGCTAATCTTTGTAAGAAAAATAAAATAGAGTTAAAAATTCCTGAAAGGGTTTTACAGCGTATGAAGCTTTAGTTTTTTGAATAAGTAAACCGATTTATTACTTTTAGAGTCTGTTTAAATTTCTATTTTTAACCGCAAAGAGCACAAAGTTTTTCACAAAGAACACGAAGAAAAATTTCTTCTTTGGGTACTTTGCGAATTTTTCTTAGCGTTCTTTGCGGTAGAAAATATCCGTAAAAAAATTTTTCAATTAAAATTTAAACAGGCTCTTAATCTCTAAATTTTCCAATCTTCAAATTTTTAATCTTTCAATCTAAACAATGACCGAATCCTTTCTCCACTACATCTGGAAATTCAAACTTTTTAGTAAAAATGGTCTCAAAACAATAGATGGAGAAGAAGTTGAAATCCTTAAAGCCGGAGAACACAACACCAATGCAGGCCCTGATTTTTTTAATGCCAGAATAAAAATTGGCAATACTCTATGGGCCGGAAATGTTGAAATTCATGTGAAATCTTCAAACTGGAATGACCACAAACATCAACTAGATGCTGCTTATAACAATACTATTCTTCATGTCTCATACGAGCATGATGTAGAAGTGAAAAATCATATTGGCCAAGAAATACCTGCCATAGAACTTAAAAAATTAATTGATCAAAAATTAATTGAACAATATCAATCCATACAAAAGCCCTATCAATTTATTCCTTGCGAAAAATTACTGGCCCCATATTTAGCAGCTAAAAATGCAAATTTGCAAAAAGAAAATTTCTTGCAGGAGCCAAGCTCCCTCTCCTTCGGAGAGGGTTGGGGAGAGGTCCGATTGTTGTTGGAGAGACTTGAAAGCAAATCAACCTATATTTCCGAATTACTTAGGTACACCAATAACAATTGGGAAGAGACTTTATACATAAGTTTAGCACGCAATTTCGGTTTTAATATTAATGCTGATGCATTTGAAATGTTGGCAAAATCATTGCCATTATCTATTATCTTAAAACATAAAAATGATTTAACTCAAATTGAAGCTTTGCTTTTCGGCCAAGCCGAATTTTTAAGCAAGGAACTTAGCTATGTGGTACCCTCTCCCTTGGGAGAACCTGTCCCGTTTTTTCGGGAGGGACAGAGTGAGGGCTATTTAAAACTTCTTCAAAGAGAATACGAAAATCTAAAAGCAAAATTTAATCTAAATCCAATTGACAACTCTCAATGGAAATTTTTGCGCTTGCGACCATCAAATTTTCCGACCATAAGAATAGCGCAGTTTGCACAGCTACTTTATAAGAGTAGTAATCTGTTTTCTGAAATTATTGAAGCTAAAAATGTAAATGATTTACTCAAATTATTTACTGTTTCCGTTTCTGATTATTGGAATACGCATTATGTGTTTAATAAACCGGTAAAATACAGCAAAAAATCACTAGGGCTAGCTTCTTCAGAATTAATTATAATCAATACCATCGTTCCTTTTTTATTTACATACGGCCAACAAAAAAACAAAGAAGAATACAAAGACAAAGCATTGGCTTTATTGGAGCAACTAAAACCCGAGAATAATGCGATCATTAAAAATTGGAAAAATCTAGGAATTAAAATAGATAGTGCCCATAGCTCACAGGCCTTATTACAGCTCAAAAATGAATACTGTTCTCATAAAAAATGCTTAAATTGCAGTTTATTTAATTCGATAATTCGTTGATTAGCTAATTAGCTAATGGGTTTTATTTTTCATCAGTAATTTTTTAAAAATGTTTCAATCTATAATTAATAAAATAGTTGCCTATTTCGAAAAACAAGCCTTTGGTGTTTGTGCTTGGTGGGGTGATAAATTAAAAATTTCTACACAAAGTATTCGATTAATATTTATTTACCTTTCCTTTTTTACATTTGGATCTCCTGTAATAGTGTATTTCATTATGGCTGCTGTTTTAGAACTTAAAAAATCTTTATTTGAGAAACGTACAAGTGTTTGGGATTTATAGCTTAGTAAATATTAAATTTATTTGCTTTTTATATTAATAAAACAAATTATTGGCCAATAGGGAATTCATAAAAATAAGATAAAAAGGATCCCCCAAAGAAATATAATGAAAACTAGGTTACTACAATTAACTCTTTTATTCTGTGTTTTTATAAGCCTAGTTTCATTTACAATAAATGATAATTTTAAGGCAGAACAATTTAAATCTGCCCATGTAAAACAAGCCTATGCTGAGAAATGGGCCGTATTAAAAACACAATTAAAGGATTTAGATATCGACACAAATTCATTCAACATTTTTATTAGAATTTTTAAAAAAGAAGCACAATTAGAAGTATGGATTAAGTCCTCAAAAGATGATAGTTATAAACTCTTTCATTCTTATGATATTTGCTCCTCCTCAGGAGAATTGGGGCCAAAACGTAAACAAGGCGATGGCCAAGTGCCTGAAGGCTTTTATGAAGTAAGTGTTTTTAATCCTTATAGCAGCTACTATCTTTCTTTAGGTCTTAGCTATCCCAATCAAAGTGATAAAATACTAGGTGGTAAAGGCGATTTAGGTGGAGATATAATGATACATGGCAATTGTGTTACCATTGGCTGCATTCCCATTACGGATGATAAAATTAAAGAAGTATATACCTTAGCAGTAGAAGCTCGTTCACATGGCCAGTCTAAAATTCAAGTATATAGTTTTCCTGCTAAAATGGATAATGCTTTTATGGATTGGGAAAAATTAATGGGCTTTCAGTCTCTAAATTATGATTTGTACAATTTTTGGAAAAATATAAAAGAAGGTTATGATTATTTTGAAGTCAATAAAAAACTGCCAATAATTTCTGTAGATAAGGCCGGAAAATATATTTTTAAATAATAAGATGCCAACTTTATATATTATAGCCGGTTGCAATGGAGCAGGAAAAACAACTGCATCTGAAACACTATTGCCTGAAATTTTGGGATGTAAGGAATTTGTAAATGCTGATGCTATTGCTGCAGGGCTTTCACCTTTTCAACCTGAAACTGTTGCATTCTTAGCTGGCCGTTTAATGCTTGAAAGAATTAACCAGCTGTTGAACCAAAAAGTAGATTTTGCAATTGAAACTACGCTTTCAACAAAGAGCTATGTTAATCTTGTAAAGCAAGCCCAGGAAATGGGATATTCGGTATCGCTTACATTTTTTTGGTTAAATAGTATTGAAGAAGCTATCTTGCGTATCAAGAAAAGAGTTCAAATGGGAGGACATCATATTCAAGATGAAGTTGTGCATAGAAGATATAAAAAGGGCTTAATTAATCTCCAAAAATTATTTATCCCAATTGTTGACCAATGGTGTGTTTTCGATAATTCGGGAACAGTTCCAGAGCTAATAGCTGAATGTATTAAACTAGATAAACTTACAATTCATAATTCTTACCTTTGGTCTCAAGTTCTTAAATTTTAATTTATGGCAGATAGAAATAAACTTATAGAAATTCAAGAAAAAATTAAATTGGGTGTAAAACTTGCCTTTGAGCGTTTATGGCAACAAGCTGCAAAAAATAATGAAGAATTGATTATCTCACAAAATGGTAAAATAGTAAAAGTGAAAGCCAGAGATATTATTAATCCAGCAGCTTAATGTTTTTGTAATAGTTTTATGTTTCCCCATCTCAAAGATTACTTCACTTTTTCCAGAACAGAACGTAGAGGCAGCATTGTATTTATAAGCATTATTTTATTGTTGATTGTAGTGCTTTATTCTTTCGATTATCTTATTCCTCAAAAAAAAACAGATTTTTCTCCGTTTGAAAAACAAATAGATTCATTTTATACTGCACGTGCTATAGCACAACAAGAATTTAAAGATTCATTAAATGAAGCCTATCAAGATAAATACAAGGGCAAAAACTATTCTTATAACTATAAAAAAGAAAACTTTAAAAATTATTACACAAAAGGTGATTCGAAGTACAACTCCCCTTCCCTAAGGGAAGGGGCTGGGGGAAGGGCTTCGGCCGAATGGGCTTGGGCTGATGTTATTGAATTAAATTCTGCTGATACAACTGCCCTTATGCAACTCAAAGGTATTGGAAAAGTTTTTGCTTCTCGCATTATCAAATACCGCGATATGTTGGGTGGTTTTACTTCTAAGGACCAATTGAAAGAAGTATACGGTGTAGATTCTGTTTTGTATCAAAGTATTCAGGCTTTTATAAGTGTAAACCCTGATGCAATTCAAAAGATAAATATTAACTTTGCCGATGTTCAGCTTATGGGTAAACATCCCTATTTGCATTATGATAAAGCAAAAGAAATCATTAATTACCGCAAGCAAGCTGGTAATTTTGAGAGAATTGAGGATGTTAGAAATGCAGTATTTATTACTGATGAGCAATACAAAAAATTGAAACCATATTTATCTTTAAAATAATAATTCCAAGCCTCCCTCTCCCTTGGGAGAGGGGCAGGGTGAGGGCTAAAAAATTTAAATGTTAGACGCAAAAATAAAATCTGCAGTTCGTGATGTGCCTGATTTTCCTAAAAAAGGAATCATGTTTAAAGACATTACGCCTATTTTAAAAGATCATGTACTTTCTTCTGAAATTATAGATGAAATGGCTAAAAAAGTTGCCGTTTTAAAACCTGATGCATTGGCTTGTGTTGAAGCTCGTGGATTTTTATTTGGCTTTATGCTTGCCAATAAATTACAAATTCCATTTATTCCGGTGCGTAAAAAAGGTAAATTGCCATACCAAACCAATTCGTATGAATATAGTTTAGAATACGGTACTGCCACTGTTGAAATGCATATTGATGCGGTAAAACCAGGTAGTAGGGTGTTAATTCATGACGATTTATTGGCTACAGGTGGCACAGCCGCAGCTGCTGCTGAATTGATTCAAATGCAAAAAGGAAAAATAGCAGGTTTTGCGTTTCTGATCAATCTCGATTTTTTAAAGGGAAGAGATGTGTTAAAAAAATATTCAGATCAAGTTATTAGTTTAATCAATTACTAAAACAATATATCATGCAAGCAACAGCAGATGCCGTAGGACAAGCAATGAGTTTTGATTTTACCGAAAACCAAAAAATGGTGGCCGATATGGTCAAAAATTTTGCGGAAAAAAATATTCGACCACATGTGATGGAGTGGGATGAAACGCAAGAATTTCCGGTTGATCTATTTCATGAAATGGGAAAACTGGGTTTAATGGGCGTTCTTATCCCAACTGAATATGGAGGTGCCGGTATGGGCTATTTAGAATATGTTAAAGTAATTGAAGAGGTAGCCAAAGTATGTGGATCTATAGGGCTTTCAGTGGCTGCACACAATTCACTTTGTACCAACCATCTTTTTACTTTTGCTACTGAAGAACAAAGACGCAAATGGATACCGAAATTAGCCGGTGGTGAGTGGATTGGAGCATGGGGCTTAACAGAGGTGGGTACAGGCTCTGATGCAGGAGGGATGTTAACTACAGCAGTAAAAGATGGTGATTATTATGTAATCAACGGAAGTAAAAATTTTATTACCCACGGAAAATCAGGCAATATTGCCGTAGTTATTGTGCGTACCGGTGAAAAAGGAGATTCTCATGGTATGAGTGCTTTTGCAATTGAGAAAGGCACTCCGGGCTTTAAAGCCGGTCGTAAAGAAAATAAATTAGGCATGCGAGCTTCTGAAACTACAGAACTTATTTTCGAAAATTGCCGCGTACATAAAAGTAATATGTTGGGTAAAGAAGGCGATGGATTTGTTCAAGCTATGAAAGTATTGGATGGGGGGCGTATTTCTATTGCGGCTCTTTCTTTAGGTATTGCTAAAGGCGCTTATGAAGCAGCTATTAAGTATTCAAAAGAACGTCAACAATTTGGCCAACCCATCTCTAATTTTCAGGGAATAGCATTTAAATTGGCGGATATGGCTACCGAAATAGAAGCCTCTGAATTACTTATTTACCGTGCAGCAGACATGAAAAATAAAGGTATGAAAATGACCAAAGAGGCTGCAATGGCTAAGTATTATGCTTCTGAAGTAGCTGTAAAAGTGGCTACTGAAGCAGTGCAAATATTTGGTGGTTATGGATATACCAAAGATTTTCCGGTTGAGAAGTATTACCGTGACTCTAAGCTATGTACAATCGGGGAGGGTACTTCTGAAATACAAAAATTAGTAATTAGTCGTCAAATTTTACATTAATTGTTGATTGATTGCAAGAGTTTTACTACCTTTGCAGCTTGTAAATAACATTATTTTAAATAAACGTATGATAATTGTACCAATAAAAGAAGGCGAAAACGTAGAAAGATCGCTTAAAAAATTCAAAAAGAAATTTGAAAAAACAGGCGTTGTAAAAGCGTTAAGAGAAAGACAGAAATATGAAAAGCCTTCTGAAAAAAGAAGACAAAGCAAATTAAAGTCTATTTATATTTATAAGTTAAGACAAGCCGAATCTGAAGAGTAAAATATTCCGTTTCGATCAGAATAAATTTAGCCGCTATAGTATAAAACTGTAGCGGTTTTCTATTTTAATTATATATCCTTATTTTACTGTCATGGCTAAAGCCCCTTTTTACATCTCATTTTACAACCCCAGACTTAAGTCTGGGGTTAAAAATCAATCAAAGATACGGGCTTTCGCCCTAAAAAAAGGATATAATCATTTTTTCAAATAAATTTTAAACAGGCTCTAAGACTAAAGAAAAAAAAGAGATTGAAGAAATTGTTGCAAAAAATTATAAATTATTAATAGCTAAATGGTATGAGTTCTTTCGTAAATGAATGTGATGAATTAGAAACATTAATCTATAAAGGAGGCTTGAGAATAAAGGCTATCCATTTTCATCAAGATATAGATATGATGTTGATTGTACTTAATAATAAAAAAAAATTTTCAGCAACCCGTTTCAATTTATCCAAGACTAAAAAAAGCTACTTATAAGCAATTAAGCAATTATAAATTAATTGGAGGAGGAACAGGTGTTCACTGGCCTGATTTGGATGAAGATTTAAGCTTAAAAGGTTTTCTGCGAGACGAAATAAAAAATTCAATTCATCTTCTTAAAAAGAAAGCTGCATAGATTAGAAATCTACTTGCATTTTAAATCCCCTTAAAAGTTCTTGTACACTCATTTTATTTCTGCCGGCTAATTGTAGGGTTTGAATATTAATAAAACCATCTTGAGCTACAATTTTTAAATACGTTTTATTATCGCTTACTACTTTTCCTACAATAAGGTTGTGAGGTTTTTGTTCGACTGTTGCAGAAAATATTTTTGCAATATGAGGTTTCCCATCAGCAGCATTAAAGGTTGTCCATGCGGCAGGGTAGGGGCTTAGCCCGCGAATAAAATCATGAATTTTATTGACAGGCAAATTCCAATTAATTTTACAATTCTCTTTAAAAATTTTGGGTGCTGATTTTAATATATTGAGGTTACTTGCTAATGCGGTTTGATTGGTAAGTGAGTAATTATTGGCTTCAATTGATTGTACTGTTTTTAGAACCAAATCAGCTCCAATAAGCATTAGCTTATCGTGTAATGCTCCTGCTGTTTCATTTTCCCCAATCTTGGTTTTTTCTTGAAAAAGAATATTACCCGTATCTATTTCGTGTTGTAAAAAGAAAGTACTTACACCGGTTTCTTTTTCTCCATTGATAATAGCCCAATTAATGGGAGCAGCACCTCTGTATTGAGGCAATAAAGAAGCGTGCAAATTAAATGTACCCAAGCGTGGCATATTCCAAACAATTTCAGGCAGCATTCTAAAAGCAACTACAATACCCAAATCTGGTTGTAATGCTTGTAGTTCATTAATAAAATCTTCGTTTTTTAATTTTTCTGGTTGAAGAATTTTTAATTGATGTTCTTTCGCATATTTTTTTACATCAGATTCATTTATTTGCCTTCCCCTACCGGCAGGTTTATCCGGTACTGTAATTACAGCAACTACATTGTAATGATTTTTGATTAGTATATCTAATGAGGCAACAGCAAATTCAGGCGTGCCCATGAAAATAATTCGCATATTATTTTTTGTTGGTAAATAGTTATTCTCCATACTTTAAATTACCATATTGATGCCATTTGAAGTTGAATGGTTCCTTTAAAAAAGGCTCCAGCCACTTTTTCAAAATAAGGTGTGGAATCTGAGATATAAAATTCTTCTGAGGGCTTGGTTTGTGATGTATTTAGATTTAGTTCAATTAATTTATTTTTTAAATATTGGGCAACAATGCCAGCAGTATCAATTACTTCAACACTGTCTTCAAAAAAATCATTGATTTCATCTTTAATTAATGGGTAATGCGTACAGCCTAATATTAGAGCATCAATATCTCTAAAACCGGGAATGGAAAAATATTCTTTAATTACCGCTTTACTTACTGCATTATTAATAAATCCCTCTTCAATCATAGAGGCAAATAAACCGGTAGCAAGTGATGTAGTTTGAATATTTGCATTGAGTTGGCTTAGCTTTTTTTCATACACATTCGATTGAATGGTTCCTTTTGTTCCTATAATGCCTACTTTTTTATTAGAATAGTTTTTAGCAACATATTCTACTACCGGATTGATTACATCTATTACTTCTATTTTATGACTTAGATGCTTTTTAACTGCTTCGTATGCATGGGCAGAAGCCGTATTGCAAGCAATAACAATAATTTTACATCGTTTTGTGAGTAAAAAATCAGAAATGCTTTTGGAATAATTAATAATCAATTCGGGAGATTTATCGCCATAAGGTAAATGAGCGGTATCTCCAAAATAAACGATACTTTCATTGGGCATTACTTGCCTAATGGCATTGGCAACGGTTAGTCCACCAATACCTGAATCAAATATGCCAATCGGATTATTGTTCATCAAAACAAATGTCTATAAAAAAGCCTCGTTCAACAAATTATTTGTTAAACGAGGCTCAATTTCTTCGCTTATATTTTTTTACAATCCAAGTTTCGTTTTTACCAATGAAAGTATGTCATCTGTATCAGGAAAATATAATAATACACCTACACTTGAATCAAAAACATAAGAATAACCTTGTTCTTTGGCCACATCTTGAATTGCTTTTTTAGCTTTATCAATAATGGGTTGTAATAATTCTTCTTGCTTTTTTTGCAATTCTTCTTGTGCAGATTGTTGGTAGGCAGTTATACGTTGCTCTAAATCACCAATTTCTTTTGCTTTTGTTTGCTTAATTAAATCAGAATAAGTAGCCTGATTTTTTTGATAATCTTGCACTTTAGTATCGTATTCCCCTTGCATAGCCACTAATTGGTCTTGTAACTGTTTAGCAAAATCTTGCAATTTTGTTTGTGCAGTAGCTTTTTCAGGCATTAATTCAAGTAATTTATTAGAATCAACGTGCCCTAGTTTCCCTTTTATTTGAGCATTAGCGACAGATACACTAATTAAGGCAATAAAAAGAAATATGCCGGTAATTTTTTTTGCAAAAGAAATCATGTATAAATAAGTTTTAGAGTTAATGAATGCAAATATAATATTTATTTCATATGTACATTATTTGTTTATTAAAAGTCATATGGTATAAGCCATTTAATGTTCATTAGTCCTTGTGAACTGTTTATGTATGGCTATTTCTTATAGCCCATTTTTGCGAGAACCTCATCACTTTTATCATATTTGGAATTGGCATATAACATATTGGTTCCAGCTTTATCAAACATACAAGCATAAGAACCTTCGTCAGCTATTTCTTTTACGGTATTGTAAACTTTATCTTGCAAAGGCTTTATTAATTCCTGGCGTTTTTTAAAAAGCTCTCCATCTGTTCCAAATCTTTGTTTTTGTATATCTTTAACAGCCTTTTCTTTTTCTACAATATCATTTTCGCGTTTGGTTTTCATTTCATCGGTGAGAAGAATTTGTTCTGCTTGGTACGATTGATACATTTTATCAATTTCAGCATATTTATCTTCTATTTCTTTTTGCCAAGCTTTAGATAATTCATCTAATTTTTTCTGAGCATCTTTATATTCGGGAATATTATCCAAAATATATTCAGTATCTACATAAGCAAATTTTTGAGCTTGTGTAATGCCTGCAAATGTAAATACAAGCAATAATGTTGCAAGAATCGTTTTCATAATTATTTATTTAGTTTGTTTATTTATTAAGTTTTGCACAACAAAAACAATAACCATACCACAATTTTTAAAATCCTTGTCCACCAATTCTAAAGTGAAACATAAAAGGTTGTTTTCTTGTAACGCCTGTTATATCATCAAATGCATAACCCCAATTTACTTCAATTAATCCAAACATAGGCATGTATAAACTTACTCCCAATCCGGCTGAACGTTTTAAACTAAAAGGATTGTATTCACTCATACTATTCCATGCATTGCCACCTTCGGCAAAAGCTTTTATAAAAATAGTGGCTGAAGGATTTAATGATATTGGATACCTTAATTCAGTACTAAATGTATTGTACAAAACACTTCCTGCGCCATTTGAACTGGTAGAAAGAGATCCTTGTTCATAACCTCGTAAATCAATCCATTCGCTACCAATAAAATTATAAGTATTGAGCATGTCGGCTCCTCCCACAAAGAAACGGCCAAATGGAGAAGTACCTACATCTTTGTTATAGGATCCTAAATAACCAAAATTAGCGTGGTTAAACAATACAAGATTTTTCCAGATAGGAGTAAACCAACCTCCATCAAATTTCCATTTATGATATTCAATCCATTTGTATTTATCTTCAGTAGATTTTGAAGCATAATCAATATCTTTTCCAAGTATGCTATTGTTTATAAAGGAATAGGGTAAAGTAAGATCAAGTGTAAAAGTAAATTTAGATCCTGATCTTGGATAAATAGGTTGATCAATAGAACTTCTTCCAATAATTCCTTTTAAATCAATAATGTTTGAAGAGCCAGTTGAAAAAGGAAATTTAGAGCCGTATAAGCCGGTAAAATTATTAAGTATATATTTTTGGTATCCTAATTCAGCATAAGCAGTAAAAAAGTCATCCGGTTTTTTTAAGCGTGTACCCAAACCCACACTGGTACCTAAAATTTTAAATGTTCCATAAGTATCTGCTGTTTTATCAGTACCTGTTTTTTGAACCGTATAGCTGAACGAAGTACTAAAAGAGTTTGGTTTTTTTCCTCCAAGCCAAGGTTCAATAAATGAAAAAGTAACAGATTGCGCTCTAAATCCATAGGATTGGCCTCTAAGGCTTAGTTTTTGTCCATCACCGGAAGGAAGCGGTTGCCAAGCTTTTTTAGTAAAAATATTTGCTAATGAAAAATTATTAAATACTACACCTAATGTACCTACTAGTGTTTTCCCTCCAATACCACCAGAAACTTCAATTTGATCAGAAGGTTTTTCTACTACTACATAATCAATATCAACTGTACCGTTAGCCGGGTTGGGAGTAGGATTTACCTGCATTTGCTCCGGATCAAAATAACCCAATTGGGCTAGTTCTCTTTGCGAACGAATTACGTCAGAGCGTTTAAATAAATCTCCCGGACGTGTACGTATTTCTCGTAATACAACATGGTCATTTGTTTTTGTATTTCCCGAAATGGTTACTTTATTTACTTTGGCCTGAGGGCCTTCATAAATACGCATTTCCATATCTATTGAATCGTTATCAGCATAAGATTCAACAGGAGTAACGGAAAAGAAAAGGTATCCATCATCAAGATAAAGTGAACTAAGGTCGGTTCCATTCGGATCCATAAATAATCTTTTATCTAATCTCGATTGATCGTAGATATCGCCTTTTTGAATCCCCAATATTGTGGTTAAAAGTGAATCGTTGTATTTGGCATTTCCAACCCAAGTAATGTTTCTAAAATAATACCTACGGCCCTCGTTAATTTGTATATAAATATTTACGGCTTTATCAGAATAGCTGAAAACGGAATCTGCTACAATTCTTGCATCGCGGTAGCCAAGTGAATTGTATTTAGCAATTATTTTTTGTTTATCGTCTTGATAGCTTTTATCTACATATTTTGATGAACTAAAAATGGTTTTAATGCTTTTTTCTTTAGTATCCTTCATTGCTTTTTTTATTTTACGAACACTTAGAGCAGAAGTATTTCCTAAAATAATAATTTGATTGATTTTAATTTTACTGTTCTTTTTAATTTTTATATCTAAAATAACTTGATTAAGTTCAGCTGTATCTTTCTTTTGTTCAAAGCTTACTTCAGCATTTAAATATGATTTATCGATATAATAATTTTTAATAATATTAGATGTGGTCATTAAAAGATGGTCATTTACCACATCTCCTTTTTCGATGTGCAATTTTTCTCTTAAATTATCTGCATCACTCTTACTTATTCCATCAAAAGAAAACTTTGATAATCGAGGTTTTTGTTGCAATGCAATTTCAAAGAAAATATAATTGCCTTCAATTTTGGTAACATATACTTTAACATCAGAAAACAGACCTTGATCCCATAATTTTTTGATCGCATCTGTTAATGCATTACCTGGAACTTGAATTTTATCTCCAATAGTGAGACCTGATAGTAAACGAACAGCGGTATGATCTAAGTGATCTGTTCCACTAATAACAATACCTCCAATTTCGTATTCTTTGGGTGACGAATAATCTAATAATAATTCTTGATGTCCGTGATCAGATTCAGAAATGCTAGTATCATTTAGCAGGGTAGCGTTATCGGTTGGGATTAACTTTACTATACCGGTATCAATAGGAATATCTTGCTGTGCAAAACAAATATTTATTAAAAAAATAAATAAAGGAGAAAGTAAAAAAGTATATTTCTTTTGGTTCATGTTTTTATTTTACATTCTCTAATTGTTCGCTTGTCATTCCAAATCTTCTTTCTCTTTGCTGATAATCATATATGGCCTCAAATAAATCGTTTCGGTTAAATTCAGGCCATAACTTTTTTGTAAAATACAATTCAGCATACGATAATTGCCACATTAAAAAATTACTAATGCGGTGCTCTCCACTGGTTCTGATTAATAATTCCGGATCGGGTATATTAGCAGTAACCAAGTGTGAAGTAAATATATCTTCTGTAATATCATTTGATTTTAATAAACCTTTTTCAGCTTTTTCGGCAATTTCTTTAACGGCTTTTACAATTTCCCAACGTGAGCTGTAACTGAGCGCTAACGTTAAAGTCATGTGTTTATTGTTACTGGTTTTTGCAATGGCTTCATGTAATTCGTCAAAACAATCTTTGGGTAGTGATTGTAAATCTCCAATGGCATTTAATTTAATATCATTATCCATTAAAGTTTTGGTTTCTTTATTGATGGTTTTAACCAAAAGCTTCATCAAGGCATTTACTTCATACTGGGGTCTATTCCAATTTTCTGTGGAAAAAGCATAGAGAGTAAGGTATTTAATGCCAATTTCTGCAGCGCCTTCAACAGCTTCGCGTACTGATTTAACACCACTTTCATGGCCAAATACGCGCATAAGCCCTTTCTTTTTTGCCCATCGACCGTTACCATCCATAATAATGGCAATATGAGAAGGCAAATTTTTCTTATCTATTTTTTCTTTTAATTCTTGCATGTGCATTTTGAGTGCGTAAAGGTAATGAAAGCTTTTGAACTACAAATAGGTTTTTTAGAGGCAAAACGGAACTTAACGCTGTTTAACAATTGGAGCTAAAAAAATTCCCGATACGCCTTGCTATCGGGATTCATTCAACTAACAAATTTTATTTGTTTCACAAAATAAAATTTGAGTTTTATGAATGTGGCACGATACTTGAAAATGCAATAACATCTCTAATTAAAAAATAAAAAAACAGGAGGAGCAAATTATGAAAAATTTATTATTCATCGCAGCTTTTATGCTTAGTATTGCTAGTGTAAAAGCAAATTATAATGCATCTGAACTTTCACTTGAATTATTTAAACCGGGCGATTATACTATTGTTATTGATGGCGTAGTGTATCCAAATGTGTATAAGAAACTGTTTGTCCCAAACATTGATCCGGGATTACACCATATAGAAGCTATAAAGTATATTAATTATGGTAAATATGGTAAGTATGCTTGTGGTTATCATGTACAAAAGGTTATGCTTTGCGATAGATATGTAAAAATTCACCCAAATACTCATGTTGATGCTTATATAAATAAGTATGATGATTTGGTAATTGGCAATACTTGTGCATTGCTTAAGATGCCAGAACCGGTAATTATCAATAATATGGCTCATGTTAATAATTGTGCTTATGATAATTGCCATGCAACTATTGAACACATGAGTTATGGAGAATTTCAGAACTTAAAGAATGTTATTGAAAGTAAAGTATATGCAAGTGATAAAAAGAGTATAGCTATGATGGCTATTAATAACAACTATCTTATGGCTGAACAAACTGCACAATTAGTAAGTTTAATGCCTTATGAAAGTGATAAAATTGATTTAGCAAAAGCTGCCTATCAAAAAACCATTAATAAAGAAGATTATTATTTGGTAAACAAAGAATTTGGTTACAGTACAAGTATTGATGAATTAGAATACTATATATATGCGCACAAGTAGTTAAATCTGCTTGTTTCTGTTACAAAAGCCGTTCGGTTAATTCGGGCGGCTTTTTGTGTTTAGCTCACACGTTCCCTTTTCATCCACATTACTTTACTTTATCATAGCTCCCCATTGATTGAGAAAACATAAATTAGAATTAGTTTAGTTAATTATTCTATTTTTGAATGGCTATTTTCAAATATGAAACTTGTTCATCTATATTTGCTTTAATGATATAAATTCCATTAGAAAACTTTTCGGTATTTAATGACATGCATTGGGTTCCTTTTTCAAGATTAATCCTAAAATAATTTGCAACTTTTTTTCCAGTCAAGTCATAAAGCTCAATAGTAACATTTGCCGTATTGTGAAGGATATAAGACAAATAAATTTTCCCCATTTGAGAGTACCAACTTAAATTTTTTGTATTCAGATCTATTGAATTGATTTTTGAGGTGTATGATAGTGTCTTTTCTACTGCATTAAAAGCATTTACTCTGCCATATCCTAACTCATTTGACCAAGTGCCATTAGGCTGATCAAGGTTATTATAATAAGAATAACCACCTACTTTATCACATGTTGACTCCAAGATTAATCTGGCTTCTTCCAATGATAAATTTCCATTTATTGATAAAACCAAAGCCATTACACCGGCAGCATTTGGACAAGCTGCAGAAGTGCCATTAAATAATGAGGTATAATCATTATTAGTATAACCATTAGATCCACTTAGGTCGGTAGAATAAATTTCTACACCTGGAGCACAAACGTCAAGATTTTTTCCATAACAGCTTCCCCAATTTTCAGAAGAGCAATCGTCTGGAGATTTTAATTGATCGCACATATTTGTTGCGCCAACTGCAATTACTTCAGATAGTCGGCTAGGCCAAATTGTTGAACTTTTATAGGAATTACCTGCAGAAAAAAATATTGGTAGCCCTTTCCCATCTCTGCCATTGATAGCAGCTTGTCTGATAGCATCCGCAATTACAGTGGTGTCAAGTCCTAAAAATAAAATCGCTAGATTAAGATATTCATCATCTATTCCAATTGAACAACTAATAACATCTGCTTTTCCTACCTGCCATGCCCAACTAATTCCATTAACAAGGGCATTTGTGTTTGTGGTATAATTTGATTCTCCTCCAGCATAAACTCTTATTGGTATAACTTTACAAGAGTTTGCAATACCTGCTATTCCAATATCATTATCAGCCTTAGCTGCAATAATACCTGCGCAAGCAGTACCATGTGCTTCATTATTATTTACATCTGGATATCCTTTTGTTATTCCATTAAGGGCATCATAACCGGGCAGCAATTGTTCTTGCAAATCTATATGGTTTGTATCTACTCCAACGTCAATTACTGCAATTTTAATGTTAGCTTTTCCATTTGTAATATTCCACGCTTCCCCTACATTCATATCAGCGTTATTAGTGTAGTAACTTTGTTGAGCTGTATTTTTAAGTGCCCATTGGGCAGTAAAATAAGGATCGTTTACTGTATTTGATGAAATAGATATTAAACAATTGGGTGATGCATATTCAAAATACTTTGTTTCATTAAAATTTGCCGCCATTTCAATTGCATTACCGCTTGCATTTTTGTCTGCTGATAGAATATATACATCTTTCATAAAATCATGTTTTTTAATAATTTTACAGTGGGTTTCCATTGCTAATTCGTTTAATATTACAGTATCTTTTTCTGATTTTAACTTAATATAGAACTCTTCTAATGAAGCAAATGGGCCATGCTGGTCAATTTGCCAAAGCGTATTTACACAAGTTATTTTTTCATTTTTACAAAGATTGCTTTTGCAAATTTTAATCTCTTCAGGAGTGGGTCTGCCCATGAACAAAATTTGTATTGTATTTTTATCTCCATTAATAAAATTGTAAGATTCTTTATTCAAAATAGATTCTGTTGAAATTATTTTATCTAGTTCTTTATTTTCTATACTGTCTTTGCATAAAATAATTAAGCCTTTTTCAATAATTTTTTCTGAAGCTTGTGCAGATAAAAAATGTACAAGAAATAAAAATAATCCTGTTGCTACGAATAGTTTCATATCAATAAGTTTTTATAAGTTCGATAATAGTGTTTCAAATATTTTTTCACAAAGGTTTTCTAATACACTTGTTTTTATTTACTATCAAAAATGCATCAATCGGAGGATGAAATGAAATACGATAATGCAATTTCTTACTGTTTAATTCTATAAATTACATTTATATAAATCAGAATATAAGCGCTTTGTATCTTTAAAGTATTACTTGTTAAGGCTGGTTATTATTTGAGAAGTATGTTCGAATTAAATTTCGAACAAGCGAAAAATCAAATAATGCAATGTTAGGTATCAATGACTTCCTTTTTATGAATATTTGTGGACTAATTAAATGCAAGGGTATTTGATCTAATTGAAATAAACTTCGCATAATGGATAGATACTTCATTTTTATAATTCATTAAGTATCTTTGCACCATAAATAACATATAAATGGGAAATCTAAAAAACGATTTACTTTTAAGAACTGCACTTGGAGAAAAAACAGAACGTACGCCAGTTTGGTTGATGCGTCAGGCTGGAAGAGTACTTCCGCAATACAGAAAGGTGAGAGAAAAATTAAAAGATTTTAAAGAATTGGTAAAAACTCCGGAAGCAGCTTGTGAAGTAACAATACAACCTGTTGATATTTTAGGTGTGGATGCGGCAATCATTTTTTCTGATATTTTGGTTGTACCTGAGGCAATGGGTTTGCCCTATAAAATGATTGAGAGTAAGGGGCCATGGTTTGAAAATACAATTCAGGATATAAAGGATATTGAAAAACTAAAAATTGCAAATCCGTATGAGGAGTTAAATTATGTTTTGGAGGCTATAAAACTTACTAAATTAGAATTGAATAATCGTGTGCCTTTGATTGGTTTTGCAGGTGCTCCCTGGACTATTTTTTCATACATGGTAGAAGGCCAAGGCTCCAAAAATTTTTCTAAGGCTAAAAAAATGTTGTATACCCAACCCGATTGGTCGCATGCATTACTAAAAAAAATAACAGCTACTACTTTGGCCTATCTTAAAGCACAAATAAATGCAGGGGCAAATATTGTTCAATTATTTGATTCCTGGGCAGGCGATTTGAGCCCTGATATGTATAAAGAATTTGCTTTGCCTTATATTAATGAAATCTGCAATGGAATAGATGAAGCCCCGGTAATAGTATTTTCAAGGGGAGCTTATTTTGCTCGAACTGAATTGGCAAAATTAAAATGCAATGTTATTGGTTTAGATTGGACCATGAATATAAAAGAAACCAGAAGTATTATTGGAAATAATAAAACACTTCAAGGTAATATGGATCCTTGTTTATTATATGCTGATTACGATGTAATAAAAAAGGAAACCATTAAAATGCTTAATCTTTTTGGCCCATCAAAACACATTGCCAATTTGGGTCATGGCATACAGCCTGACACAGATGCTGATAAAGTAAAGTGTTTTATTGAGACGGTAAAAGCGCATCAATTTGAGCTTCAATACGCATAAAAATAGTATTTTTGTGAGGTTTTATTTTTCTAGATTTTAAGATTATGATTGTTGATATTTTTATTCCTTGTTTTATTGATCAAATGTTTCCACAAACAGCCATGAATATGGTAAAGGTGTTAGAAAAACAAGGTTGTGGCGTTAATTATAATCCGGAGCAAACGTGTTGTGGACAGCCTGCTTTTAATGGTGGTTATTTTGATGTTGCTAAAGAGATTGGCGAAAAGTTTATTAAAGAATTCCCGAATGACAGATATATTGTAATTCCTTCAGCCTCTTGTGCGGGTATGATAAAAAATTATTATGGTGATTTGTTTCATAATTCTGCCTTGCATAACCAATACAAACAGGTAAGAAAAAACATTATTGAATTTTCTGATTTTCTTGTAAATGTTTTAAAAGTAACAGATGTTGGAGCGCAATTAGAGGGCATTGCAACCTACCATGATGCATGTAGTGCCTTGCGTGAATATGGTGTAAAAGAAGAGCCGAGAACGCTACTTAGAAAAGTAAAAGGCCTTGAATTACGAGAATTAAAAGATTCAGAAACGTGTTGTGGTTTTGGAGGTACTTTTTCAGTAAAGTTTGAGCCCATTGCAGTGGGTATGGCTGAGCAAAAAATGAATAATGTTGATGAAACAGGAGCCAATTATCTTGTTTCTACAGATATTTCTTGTCTTATGCATTTAGATGGCTACATCAAGAAAAATCAAAAGCCAGTTAAGATTATGCATTTGGCTGATGTTTTGGCTTCAGGATATTAAAACGATTTTATTGCCGACCTTTCTTTTTTCTTTCTTTTTCTTCTGTTTTAGGAGTAGATTCTAAAGTTTCATTTTTAGATTTGGCAATTGTTTTCCGATCATTTTTATATACTAAAATTAAAGAATCGGGATAGATGGCATAAATTTTTATTTCTTGTGCAGTATCTCCAATACCCAACAAATGGTTTTGCTCACCAATATTAATAAGGGCTAATTTTTTGTCTGAGCTTTTATTTTTTACAGTACCTCCATATTTGATAAGGGGCCATTCAATAATTGGTTTAACAATTACTTCTTTTACTTTTTCTTCTTCAAGATTTAAGTCCTGAGCTGCATTCATACTTACATATTTAATCACAAAGGGGTCTCTGTAATCTGCAATTAAACTAAAAGTATCTAGTTGTGCATTACTGGTTTCTGTTTTTCCAATATTGTCGAAAGAAATATTGTTATTATTACTAGGTCCATGTTTTTTAATAATATTATAAATAACCCAACCCCATACGGCAACTACCGCAAGGACTAAAACATAGGTTATGGCTTTATTATTCTTCATTATTTTATTTCACGTAAAATTTAATGGTATCGCTATTTGAACTTATATTGCCTGCAGCATCATAAGAGGTAATGAACCAAAAACATTTACCACTTGTTAAAGTATCAGAAACTGAATAAGTAGAATCTGATGAAATGGTTTTTAAAATTACATTAGTTTTTGTAAATAATGAATCGTAAGCAAGATGTAAACTATCTGTTATAGGAGAACCTGTTTCTCCCCATCTGTGCCACGACATGGTAAATGGATAGGTACTAATAGTATCTTTTTTAATTGGATATATTTGCTCAGGAGTATTTGGGTTTGTAGTATCAATGGTTATGTATCTGGTTGAATATTCCGTATTGCTAGAGGAATTTTGTCCACGAACTTTCCAAATGTAATCTCCTTCTTCAGCAAAAGTATAAGCAATAGAATCGTAAGTTGTAATAATAGTATTATCTATTAAATTTCCATTTAAGTCTGTAATTTCAAAACGGTAATCATCGGCATTGTACAAAGTATCCCATGTGAAAATTACATCCATATCATTATAATAATAATTATCATCGGGAGAAGTTAAATATAAAGTAGTTTGGCTTAAATCGTCTGTTGAATCGATGTATATTGTATATATTGTATAGGGTGATTCTGTTGCGCTATTTACGGCTTTTACCTCCCATGTAAAAGTGCCAAAATACGGAAAAGTATATTCGTACAGAGTTGTGTCAATATTTGAGTTTAAAAGTAAAATGCCTTTATCATTATAGATTCTCAAATTATAATAATCAGCGCCTTCAACTTCATTCCAATAAAATGTCATGCTTAGTGCATCACTTTCATAATTATTAGGAGGAGAAAGAATGGTTACGGTTTTTTTCTCCATATTCTCACGAATCATGTCTTCGCAGGATGTAACGATAATACCAATCATTATTAATAAGGGAAAGATCGTTTTGTTTCTCAGCAGTTGTATATTCATTTTATTTGTTTTTTTTAATGTTTTGTAAATAGATAATGGCCGTTAAAGCGTATGATTTAGTTTTGTAATTTTTTTTAATTTGGTAGTCAACGCTCATTACTTTTCCTACAATGGTTTTTTGTTCCAACTCATATACTAAATTAACCAATTTTATAAATCCTCCTTGAATTTCAAATATGTTGGTTTCAATGGTATAATCTTTGTCGTTAAATATAACTGGGAGTGGAAATTCTTTTAATACCAGATCATTTTGATTACAATAATCAGACACCACATTTAATAACAATTGTTGGTTATCCATGCCTGAGCCTTGCTGCCGTTTAATAATATTTTCTATATCGGCTAGTTTCTTTTTATAGTAAGCAACTTTTTGAGGTGCAGAATTTGCATTGTCTACTTTTTCTTTATTTTCGGTATAGCTCTTATATGCAGTTATCGTTTTTTGAATGGCTAAAAAATACACCAATATCAAAAATACAAACAAGCCTAATGCAAGCGCTTGGTTTTTCTTTTTATATGTTAAATTTTCAAACACCTATTTTAAATTTATGGATAATTGAAATGCTCCTTTTTCTTGAGAATTATTTTGGCTATAGCCTACTACAGTTATTTGCTTCACCCAATTGTATTCTTTTTTCATGCTTTGTACCCAATCGTCTAGATCTTTGCTTTTACTACATTCTCCCTCAACAATAATGACATTGTTATTGAATTCTATACGTTCATCTTTTTTAATTTTTTTGGCTAATGGATGAATTACCATTTTAGTAAGATCAATGTCATGTGGTACACTGGTAACAAGCCTATCAGAATAATAAGAAGTATTTGATGACTCTGCAACACCCATGCTTTCAATAAAAACCTTTTTCTCATTCATTTCAGCTTCCAGTTTTTCTTTTTCTTTTTCTATACCGGCATATTGAGTTGCTTCCGCTTCTTTATCAGCAGCCATTTTAGAATAATTATCTAAAAGCATGTAATTCACTAGCAGTACTATCATAAAAAATACCAATGCACTCCAACCTACTGTTGTAAAAATCTTTTTTTGTTGAAATTCCTCTTGGTCAATTGCTACTTCTGCTACATCAGCCACAGCAGTTTTAATAGTAGGCTGTAAATAACCAAGGGCAGCTGAAAGTGCAATAAGTACATCTGTAGAAATAGGTTTGCCATCAATATTTATTTCTTTTTTTACAGAAGCAGAAGTTTTGTCAAATAAATATTCTTCAACTGAATTGTTATTGATAGTAATGTTATGGCCAACAATTTTAAGTTCAAAAGAGGTTTTATCTTTTAATTCTTCATCAATAAGTGAAGCAATGGGCATTAAAGAAAATGCCCCCAATTGTACGCTTACAATAAAATAGCCATTGCTTTTTAATTTACTGATAATATCATCTGCAATGGCTTTTCGAATGATTGATACAAAGCCATGGCCAATTACTCTTGGTTGGGCTTGCAAATGAAAATCTTTTATATTGGCATTCGGTATTACTTTTCTAACAAGGGTTTTGTCGATATCTTTTTCTGTTATTTCTACATTTTTGTGAATAATTCCCTTGCCATTAAAAACGAGGCAAAGAGGTGTATCAGAAGAAATGTGTGTTTTAATTTCGTTTATGTCTTCAATGCCTGAAATAGTTTTTTCAATACTTAAATTACCTCTACTTACTTTTATGAGTGCAATATTTATTGAGAATCCACCTTCAGGAAGAAAAACCACTTCTATGCCAGCAGCACGAGTACTTTTAAATATGTTAGCTATTTTGTTTTTCATTGAACCTTGAACCTTCAAACTTTGAACTAATAAATAATAGTTGGTTTAATAAATATGCTGAGTTTTTCAGTTTTACTTTCTCTACTTCTTTTGCTAAAGAAATATTTTAATACCGGAACTCTAGATAAAAAAGGAACTCCAGAGCCTGTTTCGGTTACGGATTTTTTTTCTAATCCACCTAATACTACCATTTCATTGTTTTTTACACGTATTAATGATTTAAATGTAGTATTGGTTTGCCCAGGTGGGGCTTCTGGTGAAATTCTGGCGGTAAAATCAGCTTGAGTAACACTTACTTCAAGGGTTACATAATCGTCACTTGATAAATAGGGTTTAATAGTCAATTGAAAACTTGCATTTACTGCATTATAGGTTGTTTGCGATACGGTAGTGGGAGTAGTTCCAGGAATGACGGTGCTTGAAGTTTGAGAATAATATTCTGTTTCTCCAATTGACATGGATGCTTCATGACTGTTTAGTGTAGCCAGCTTAGGCATTGATTTTACTTTTATGTAGCCTTGTTCTTCCAAGGCTTGCAGATTTACATAAAAATCGGAAGAAACATTGCCTAAATTAATTAAGCCCCCTCCTCCTAAAACAGAAAGTAATTTACTAATGGAGGTTGTGCCAAACGTATAATTAAATTTAGGATTTAAAGTACCGCCTTTAGCTACTTTGCTATCAACACCCATTGATATACCCGATGAAATTTGAACTTTGTTGGTTACGTTTGTAACAATTAATTCAATTAAAACAACAGGAACTGTTTTATCAATTCCTCTAATAAAGGATTCTATTTCATCAATAGCTTCTTGAGAACCTGTAATAAGCAAGCTGTTTTGTTCTTCGAATGCTTTTATTTCAACACCTTTTTTAATGTTTGAAGGAATCATCTCAGCAACATCTTGTATAGATCTATATCGAATTGGAATCATGGAAGTAGCTCTTAAGCCTTCAAAAGTTCTATCTCCCATCATATAAATGCTTCCGTCTTTTTTATATGAAAAATTGGTTCCATTAAAAACATATTTTAAAAAATCTTCATAGCTAAGTCCACTTATATTAAATGAAATATTTCCGGTAATTTCAGAAACTAAAAAATAGTTCATTTTTGCTTTTTGAGAAACGGCTTTAATGACATCAAGTAAAGGAACGTTTCCAGCTATTACTGATATAAGGCCGGCCTCATCCATTTCAAGAGAAAGTCCATCCGGAGTTGCATCATCAGTTGCATTGATGCCTTTTTTGCCTTTTTTGCCACCACTGGCTCCATCAGCTGAATTTTGACGGACTTCATTTGCCACTTCTTTTTTACTAATGGTATATACATTATTGGGTGTTAGGTCTATTTTAAAATCATTAGAAAATGCCATACTGTTTAATGCATCTAAAAAGGGTAGTGCATATACATATGAACTAACAATAGAAGTTCCAAGACCCGGTGCACAGATTACATTTTTTCCCGTAACGCTGGTTATTTCTTTTGCAACCGCAAATAATGTGTCGTTTTTTAAATTAAGTGTAAGCTGGTCCGTTTTTTTATCATATTTTATTTCTATTGCCTTGGGTGTAAAAACAGGAGCTTCGACTTTAGGGGCAGCAATATTTGAAAATGTAATAATAGATCCAACAAAACTCACATCAAGATTGTATTCTCTTGCAATAAAAAGAATTACATCTTTTACTGTTACGTTAGAAAAATTATTGACAACATTAACATTTACATCCGGATCTACACTAATATTGAGTCCATTTACCTGAGCTATTCCTCTTATCATTTCTTGAAGAGGAGCTCCACTAACAGATAATTCTACTTTCCCATTTAAACCTGGATTATCAGGAGTTAATACAGTCAGTTTTTGCTCTATCACACTAAAACGATCTTGCGCAATTGTGCAGAATACGCTAAAAAATGCAATGCTGATGGTAAGAATGTATTTCATCATAGTATATATTTTACGCCAAAAGCTAATAGCCAAAAGCTATCAGCCAACAGCTATTAGTATTCGGTATTTAATAAATAAGAATAAATTTCCTCCAATGACGTGTCTCCAAAACGAAATACTTCAAATGCTTGATAACTTAATGTTTTTATTCCTTTTTCTTTTAATAATTTCGATGGATCAGATTCTCCCGTTTTGATTAAGTCTCCAACTTCACCATCAATTGGTACCACTTCATAAATAGCAGTTCTACCAAAATAACCTGTATAATAACAATCGGCACAACCTACATGTACATAGTGTTCTTTTACTTCAACAGGTGGTTTATAGGATCTAGGCATAAGTGTAGAGTCGAATTTCTCTAACCTTTTACAAACAGGGCACAGTAATCTCAACAAGCGTTGTGCTACTGACAAATTAAGTGTTGATGCAATAATTAAAGGCGGAATACCCATATCCGTTAACCTTGAAATGGTTGCCCAAGCTGAATTTGTATGTATGGTTGATAAAACCAAATGACCTGTTAGTGCAGCGCGAATGGCCATTTGAGCTGTGCTTTTTTCACGTATCTCACCCAACATAATAATATCAGGATCTTGTCGCAAAAACGATTTAAGCGCGGTTTCAAATCCTAACCCTATGGATTCTTTTAATTGTACTTGATTAATTCCCGGAAGGGTATACTCAACCGGATCTTCAATAGTAACGATATTTGTAGTTTCTTTATTAAGCAACTTTAATGTTGCATATAGTGTAGTTGTTTTTCCTGAACCGGTAGGCCCGCTAATTAAAATAATACCATTGGGTTTTTTGATACCTTCTAGATAATTAGCTAAATCATATTCCGACATACCAATCTCTAATATGTCGATATTTCCTGCATCATTACCTAAAATCCTGAGTACAACTTTTTCTCCATATAAAGTAGGTAATACTGAACATCTGATGTCAAATTTCGATTCTCCTGTATCAAAAAATATACGTCCATCTTGCGGTAATCGTTTTTCAGCAATGTCAAGATTCGATTTAATTTTTATTTTATTGATCAATCCTGCGTATTCATCTTTTTCTATCGAGTAACGTTCAACTAATAAGCCATCAATCCTAAAACGTACGCGGGCTTTTTCTTCGTATATTTCGAAATGAATGTCGCTACTTCCTAAATTTCTAGCTTCAGTAATCAATTGAGGAAGTAAATCTTCGAAATTTTTAGGATCAATGGTAGATTGCGACTTGGTATTTTTTGATCCCCCTTTTCTGTAATAACGCCCTAATGTTTTATGAATTTTGTCTTCAGGCGTTTCATGAAGCCGAACGGTTTTTCCAAAAAGCATTTCAAGCTCTTCGGTTAAAGTGTCAATATCTTCTCCAGCTTGAATATAAAATTCAATATCGGTATCATTTGTTTTTTTAGGAACAATATGATAGTGCCATGCCTGCTCAGCCGTTAACAGCTGTTGCAGATTGGTATCTAATTCAATGTATTCGGAATTTTCTTCCAATTTCTTTTAAGGGTTTGCCACAATATAAAACTTTTTAATTAAAAGCAAAATTTAATTTTATGAAGATCAATATTATTCTATTTCAATATCATTAATTTCATTGTACCTTTGTGCCCATTATAAACAGAAAAAGAAATTTTATTTTTATGCTCGCAACCATTAAAGCAACTGCAAAACACATACATGAAAGAGTAAATAATTTTACTCCTGAAGTTGGAATTATTTTAGGAACCGGATTAGGAGGCTTAGTAAAAGAAATTAATATCATCCACAAGCTTGAATATAAAAGTATTCCTGATTTTCCGGTTTCAACCGTTGAAGGCCATTCGGGAAATTTAATTTTTGGAACCCTTGGAGGGAAAAATATTGTGGCCATGCAAGGCCGTTTTCATTATTACGAAGGTTATACCATGCATCAAGTGGTGTTTCCTGTTAGAGTAATGAAGTTTTTAGGAATAAAAAATCTTGTGGTTTCAAATGCATCGGGTGGAGTGAACCCTGATTTTGAAGTAGGAGATATCATGATTATTAATGATCATATTAATCAGTTTCCAAGCAATCCACTTATTGGACCAAACATTGATGAATTAGGTCCTCGCTTTCCGGATTTTAGTAAAGCATATGATAAAAACTTAATTGCAAAAGCGGTATCTATTGCAAAAGCACATTCTATAAAAGTACAACAGGGTGTTTATGTTGGTTTATCCGGCCCATGCCTCGAAACAAAAGCCGAATACGGTTATGTAAGAGCCATTGGTGGAGATACCGTAGGTATGAGTACGGTTCCGGAGGTAATAGCTGCGCACCACATGAGTATACCATGTTTTGCAGTTTCAATTATAACAGATTTGGGTGTGCCGGGCAAAATTGAATTTACAACACATACAGATGTGCAAAGAGTAGCGGCTGAAAGCGAACCTAAAATGACTTTGATTTTGAAGGAACTTATTTCGTCATTATAAATCTCTCGCAAAGGCGCAGAGTCGCAAAGAAAATGTAAGAAAAAATTAAGTATTAAATTTAATGATATTGCAGGCAACCCGATAAACTTTTACTTTTTGCGTCTTAGCGCCTTTGCGAGAAATTAATTTGAGAAATTATATGAGCATTTACGATAAATACGAAACTGTAATTGGACTTGAAATTCATGTACAGCTTTTAACAAAAAGCAAAGCTTATGCTGCCGATTCTACTGATTTTGGATCCATGCCCAATACGCAAGTAAGTGCTATTACGCTTGGGCACCCGGGTACACTGCCCATGCTCAACGAAAAAGTAATTGAATATGCTGTTAAGTTAGGCCTAGCTTGCAAATGCAATATCCGTTATGAAAATCAATTTGCTCGTAAAAATTATTTTTATGCCGATTTACCTAAAGGCTATCAAATAACACAAGATAAAACGCCTATCTGCAATGGTGGTTATGTAACCATTAAAGGCAAAGACGGCAAGCCTAAAAATATTGAATTGACGCGTATTCACATGGAAGAGGATGCCGGAAAAAGCATTCATGATCAAGACCCATTTGATTCGTTGATAGATTTAAACCGTGCCGGAGTTCCTTTGCTTGAAGTGGTTTCTGAACCTGTTATTCGCTCCGGTGAAGATGCCTATCAATATCTTACTGAAATGCGTAAGATTGTTCGTTACTTGGAAATTTGTGATGGTAATATGGAAGAAGGCAGCATGCGTTGCGATGCCAACATTTCAGTTCGCCTACATGGTGAAAAAGCGTTTGGAAAAAGAGTAGAGGTAAAAAACATGAACTCGGTGCGTAATGTGCAGAGAGCAATTGAATATGAAAGCAAACGATTAGTGGATATTATTGAAGCAGGAGGAACAGTTGACCAAGAAACGCGGAGTTTTGATGCTACCAATGGCACTACGTTTACGTTGCGAAGCAAAGAAGCTGCTAATGATTACCGTTATTTTCCTGAACCCGATCTTTCTCCTGTTTTTGTTACGGAAGAATACATTGCTAAGATAAAAGCTGATATGCCGGCTTTACCAGCTGAACTATTTAAAAAATATATCGAACATTTAGGTTTATCAGAATATGATGCAGATGTTTTAACCAGCACAAAAGAAGTTGCTTTATTTTTTGAAGAAATTATTAAACATACCACTAATTATAAAGCTGCCTCTAATTGGATAATGGGTGGAGTAAAATCATACATCAACGAAAGAGCCATTCACATAAAAGATTTTCCAATTTCTCCTATACGCATTGCTGAACTCATCAATTTTGTTGATACCGGAAAAGTAAGCAGTACCATTGCTTCGCAACAATTGTTTCCTGCCATGATGCAAGAAAAAAATCTTACACCAGAGCAAATAGCCATTAAAAACAATTGGATTATTGAAAGTAATACTGATTCGTTACATGAATATGTAAAGCAAGCCATTGCTAAATTTCCTGAAAAAGTAAGTGAATACAAAAGCGGCAAAAAAGGTTTACTGGGATTGTTTATGGGAGAAGTAATGAAACTTTCCGGAGGTAAAGCTGATCCTAAACTTACAAGTAAGATGTTGGGGGAGGAGTTGGAGAAATAAGGATTTAGTTCAAAAGAATAAAATTATTTTTGACTACTTGCATTATCAAAAGACTTCTTTCTATCCAACATAAATTCCCACATTTGTAAAAATTTCTCAGAAGAAAGTCGTATAGGTTCTAAATCTACCCCTTCTTTTTCTAAGAGTTTCCAATGTTCTTCCATCATTCCGGGATGCGCAAGTCCTAGTGTTTCACTTTTTATAAAGGCAGAATCAGGAATTGCAGTATGGTAACAACCTTTTTTTCCATATCGGGGCCTGTCGTGATCAATCCATCCATTAAAATCACTTTGATATCCAATAGAAATCCTCACTTTTTCTTCTTTTGTTAATGTGGCTAATGTTTTTGAAGAGTCATTAAAAATTAAGGGAATATTATTTTCAATTAAATTTTTCATAGCATTATAAGTAAACTTATAAGAGTCTATTGATCCATTACAAAAACAATTACCCAAACTATCTAATTGCTTTTTGTACTTTTCATCAGGATGATAAGCTTTTAGAAATTTACCACTGCTAGCCAAACCTACAAGTCCATTACTTTTATAAATAGTAATGATATCACTTGAATCTAATCCAAGATCATGATTTTGGATGGGTCTAAAACCAGCATGGGTTGATAAAGGAGGGATATTATTTTCTGCCATAAAAGTAATGGCTTCTTTTCTGGTTAAATCAGACATGTGGGTAACATCTGTCATAATACCTTCGTTGGCCAACCAAAGTATGGCTTGTTTTCCATCCTCTGTTAAACCTCTCTTACTAGCTTTTTTAAATACGCCTTTCAAATTAACTATTTTAGCTGCCAGTTCAATCCATATAGCGGAGCCTCCATAATTGATATCTGCTAAATGTATAAGTGTAATAAAAGATACGCCTTGGTTTGCCCAAAATTGAGCATCTTCTGCACTATTCACTAATTTTCTTCCATTTTCAATGGAATGAATGATAATTGTTTTATCTGTATTTTTTAAATATTCTCTTACTTCAGTTGGATTTTTGGCAACTACAAAATTGTCGGAATGTTCTTCTGCAAACTTATTTACATATGCAATTTGCTTCATAATAAGCTTGCGCGCTTTTTTTGCAGATTTTACGTATTCATGACCGAGTGCGCCATTGATAATAATTCTTGAGCCCTTATTGTGTTCAAGGTAATTGGCATAGCTTACATTTTTAAGCGTGTGTTTATAGGTTAAATGGGGTTCTTTGTCTTTATCAAAATACGTTAAGGCCTTTCCAAAAATTGGATAAGGAATATGCATGGAAGTATGAATTTGCAAGTCTAAATATTCTTCTACTATTTGACCGGAAACTTTAAAATGGATAATAAAAAATGAAAATAAAATAAATAGAAGAGCTCTATTCTTACAAGGGGTGTTCATACATCAGGGGTTAATGTTATACAAATTTATAAATAATTTTATTACAATACAATATGCTGTGTTATATAAATTAATAATTATTGATTTGTAATCTTAAAAGCAAGAGGCTAATGTGAAAATGGCGTTGGGTAATTGGTAGGCTTTTAATACAACTGTACTATTTTACTATGCAAGCGCAAAGTTTTTTACCTTTGCCGAGAAAAAATCTATTGAATGTTTGTTGAATTTGTAAAATGGCACAAATTATGAAAAGAAATAATAACCTTATCCTTTTATTACACTGCTACATTGGTATATTGGTATATTGTATAATCGCTACTAGCTGTAATTCTGGCAAAACAGAAATTTCTGGAAGCATTACTTCATCTGCAAACGATACTTTGGTTTTGGAAAAATTAATGCCAAAGGCAGCGGATAAAAAAGAGCCCAATCAAAAATTGACCACAGTAACCGATAAAGATGGGGCATTTAAATTTTCTTTTGAACCTACTGAAACGGCTTTTTATAATTTGAAACTTACCAATAGGCAAATGGTGATTCTTTTAATTTCTCCAAAAGATAAAATTGAAATTGCGGGGACTAAAGACAGTTTAGCTTCTAATTATACGGTTGAAGGTTCAGAGGATTGTAATTTAATTAAAGAACTAAACCAACATCAGGTAAAATTAGAGAAATTGGTTATGGGCTATCAAAACCTTCGCAAAAATATGATGGCTACTATGCAAACCGATTCAGGTAAAACAAAAAGAGATTCTCTTTTTAAAGTAATGATGCTAGAAGAGAAAAGCATTAGAGATAAATATACTGAACACAAACAATACATCAGGGGATTTATTGATGCGCATGCCAATTCATTAGCAAGTTTAATTGCAATGGCAAGGCTTGATCAAAATGAAGATTTTGAATACATCAAAAAAGTAGATTCTACTTTAACAATTCAATATCCTAATTCAGCCTACTTAACAGATCTTCATAAAAAAGTGGAAGAATTAAAAATATTTGCTGTTGGCGCCACTCCTCCTGATATTGTTTCAATGAGTCCACAAGGCAAAATAGTAGCTCTTTCTTCTCTTAAAGGCAAATTGGTATTGTTAGATTTTTGGGCTTCCTTAAGTAAACCCTGCCGAATGGAAAATCGTACGTTAGCTTCATTGTATAAAAATTATCACGACAAAGGATTAGAAATTTTTAGTGTTTCGTTTGATACCAAGAGAGAAGATTGGATCAATGCCATTCATCAAGATTCTCTCATTTGGGAAAATCATGTAAGTGATTTAGTGGGATTAAACTCTCAAATTGCAAAAGATTATAAGTTGAAAAATGTTCCTTTTTCTATGTTAATTGGGCCGGATGGAAAAATTATTGCCAAAGGTTTAAAGGGAATTGATTTGACAAAGAAGATTAGAGAAATTTTAGAAACCGATAAACATACTTAAACAAGGTACTAGGCTTTCAGTTTCTTCTTTTGGATTAGAACCCTATACCATTAAGGTTTATATAAGTTAAGGTATTATATACAATTCCAAACTTACCCTCTCCTTTGGGAGAGGGGTAGGGTGAGGGCATAAGAAAATGAATATTTATTGATATGTTGCTTAACTTATATAATCTCTATTATAGATGTTGAAAATGTTGAAACAATAAAAAAATTAATTGAGCACTCTTATGGACAGGATAAAGTGTTGAAAAAATTATCGAACTATTATCTAAGTAAATGCTGCGTAAATATTATTCTTCAGTCAAAGATGAGTACTTTTGTACTTAAATGAGCAAGAAGCCACTTCCTATACTATATAATATTCCCATTACCGATGCGGGTTCAGAGGGTAAATCAATTGCTAAAGTTGATAAATTGGTTGTGTTTTTAAAAAATGCAGTTCCAGGTGATGTAGTGGATATTCAACTTACACGCAAGAAAAACTCCTATGCTGAAGGAAATGCCATTCATTGGCATCATTATTCAAACAAACGTTCGGAGCCTTTTTGTGAACATTTTGGAGTGTGTGGTGGTTGCAAATGGCAATTTATGCAATATGAGCATCAATTGTTTTACAAACAAAAACAAGTTCATGATGCTTTAATACGATTGGGTAAATTAGATGTTACTGAGATTAATCCTATTCTTCCATCAAGGAATGAAAGGTATTATAGAAATAAACTAGAATATACTTTTTCTCATAAAAAATGGCTTACTAATGAGGAGTTGGCTAACTCCCTCTCCTTTGGAGAGGGTTGGGGTGAGGTAATTCATGAAGGATTGGGTTTTCATGTTCCGGGTAGGTTTGATAAAGTATTGGATATTCATGAATGTTTTTTACAACCTGATTTATCCAATAAAATCCGCGAAAGTGTGAAGAAATATGCCCTTGAAAATAAGATTTCATTTTTTGATTTAAGAGACCAAAATGGACTTTTGCGAAATCTAATTATCAGAAACAATGCAAAAGGAGACTGGATGGTGATTGTAAACCTCTCCCCCTTCCCCTCTCCGAAGGAGAGGGCTGAAAACAGCCTAGAGGTAAAGCAAATTGCAGAGAATATATTAAGTTTTTTGAATGTGAAATTTCCGCAAATTACATCTTTAAACTATGTTATCAATCCTAAAAGAAATGATACCATTAATGATTTAGAAATTATTTGCTTTAAAGGCAATGCTTTTTTAATGGAAGAAATGGAGGGCATTCAATTTAAGATTGGGCCTAAATCATTTTTTCAAACCAATACCACTCAGGCTTATGAGCTTTATAAAATAACGAGAGATTATGCAGGTTTAACCGGAAAGGAAATTGTATACGATCTTTATACCGGAACCGGAACCATTGCCAATTTTATTGCTTCTCAAGCTAAAAAAGTAATAGGTATTGAGTTTGTGCCTGAAGCTATTGAAGATGCCAAAGAAAATTCGATAATTAATAAAATTACAAACACTAGTTTTTTTGCAGGAGACATGAAAGATGTGCTCAGCAATGATTTTATTGCTGAACACGGTACTCCTGATATCATTATTACAGATCCTCCCAGAGCCGGTATGCATCTTGATGTAGTAAATAAAATACTGGAGATAAAACCTGATCGTATTGTATACGTAAGTTGTAATCCTGCCTCTCAAGCAAGAGATTTGGCTTTTATGAAAGAGCATTATGCTATTAAAAAAGTACAACCTGTTGATATGTTTCCCCATACGCATCATGTAGAGAATGTTGTATTATTAGAAAAATTAGTTGTTGAGTTAATGTGATGATTAGCTAATTGGTTAATTAGCAGATGTTATTAGTGCAGAGAAGAACTTTAAATATTACTAATGGATTGTTTAATATTAAAATTCTAATTAATTTTTTTCATTAGCTAATTATCTCATCAGCTAATTAGCTAATTGTTTATAATATTTCCATTAAAACCTCGTTCTTCATTTCCAACATTTTGTATATATTGCGAGTATGAAGCAGGTTTATTCTCTATTAATTTCATTTTTTCTTTTTCTATCTGCCTATGCTCAAATAGGTGGGAGTTCAACTTTTGCTTCACTTGATTTGGTTAATTCTGCACGAGAAGCTGCTCTGGGAGGCAATTTAATTTGTGTAAAAGACGGAGATATTAACTTGGCCATTAAAAACCCTTCATTGCTTGATAGTTCAATGGATAATCAACTTGCTTTAAGCTATGTGAATTATTTTACCGATATCAATTATGGTTATGTGGCATATGCCAAAACAATTCCTAAATACGGAGTATTCGATATCGGCATGCAATACATTAATTATGGAACCTTTGCTTTAACAGATGAAACCGGATTGCAAACAGGAGAATTTACGGCCGGAGATTATACCTTAAATATTGGATGGGGGCGTGCCATTAAATATGGGTTTTCTGTAGGAGCCAATTTAAAAAATATGTATTCCAATATTGAATCCTATAGTGCCTATGGCATTGCTACTGATTTATCGGGAACTTATAGCAATGAAAAATATAGGTTTACCGCTGCACTTTTGGTTAAAAATCTAGGAGTAGAACTAAAGCCTTATGTTGCAGGAAATAGAGAAAGATTACCTCTTAATATACAGTTGGGAATTTCAAAACGTTTGGCTCACATGCCTTTTAGGTTATCTATTATTGCAGATCATCTTGAAAAACCAGATATTTCGTTTACAGATCCTACAGAAACCACTACGGATATTGTAACCCAAGAAGTAACTCAAATTGAACCAAGTTTAGGCACTAAAATAGCAGAACATTTTATTTTTGGAGGAGAATTCTTACCATCAAAACATTTTTCTGTAAGGTTTGGCTACAATTTTAGAAGAAGAAGCGAATTAGGTATTGATGCTAAAATGGGCTTTGTAGGATTTTCTTGGGGATTTGGTGTTAAAATTTCAATGTTTCAATTGAGTTATGCTATGGCAACTTATCATCTAGGCGGTACTTCAAATAATTTTACCATTACCACTAATTTATCCCAATTTCATTCTAAAAAGAAAGAATAATCCTACCTTTACCCGAGTTTTATCGATACTAAAGAATGGCTGCTGATACAAAAATTACTATTGCTATTGATGGATATTCATCTTGCGGAAAAAGTACGCTAGCTAAAGCTATTGCAAAACAATTGCATTATGCCTATATAGATACGGGGGCTATGTACCGCGCAGTAACCTTATATGCCATGAAAAATGGCTACATAAAAGATGGAGCAGTAAATTCAACATTACTTATTGATGATTTAGGTAAAATATACATTCGTTTTAGGTACAACGTAGAAACAGGAACTTCTGAAACTTTTTTAGATGGAGAGAATGTTGAACAAGAAATAAGAAAGATAGATGTATCGGAAAATGTGAGTCGCGTAAGCGAAATAAAAGAAGTAAGAAAAAAATTAGTGACTTTGCAGCAATTAATGGGAAGAGAAAAAGGAATTGTAATGGATGGTAGAGATATTGGAACGGTTGTTTTTCCTGATGCTGAATTAAAAATATTTATGACTGCCGATGTGGATATTCGCATGCAAAGGAGATATGATGAACTTATGGCAAAAGGCCATAAAGTTTCGATGGCACAAGTAAAAGAAAATTTAATTCACAGAGATTTTGTTGATACGCACAGAAAAGAAGATCCATTAATAAAAGCTAATGATGCAGTAGTTTTAGATAATTCCGGCATTACTAGAGAAGAGCAACTGGAGTTTGTTTTATCACTTGTTATTGAAAGAAAAAATAAAAAATGTAGTTCTGAGACTTCATTAAAGTAAATATTCTTCTATGTTTACTGAATTTTCTCATCAAATAAAACTAGCCTTGCAGCAAACGCTTCCGGGTGAAAAAGCCCAGCATATCATGGCTCCCCAACATAGAGTTTCTACAGAAGAATATTTAAAATACAATCCCAATCCTAAAAAAAGTTGTGTACTTATTTTATTTTATCCTAAAGAAAATAAACCTCACTTAGTACTTACATTAAGGCATAATTATAAAGGGGCACATAGCGGGCAGATTAGTTTTCCTGGAGGAAAAACAGAAGAAAGAGACCCAACACCTGAAGCTACTGCTTTAAGAGAAACAGAAGAAGAAATTGGCATTGATTCATCTACTATTGATATTATTGGCAAATTAAGTGGATTGTATATTCCCGTAAGCGGATTTTGGGTCAATCCATTTGTTGCCATAAGCAATCAATATCCGTCTTTTAATATTAATGAAAAAGAAGTAAAAGAGTTAATTGAAGTTCCGCTTATCGAAATTATGAGGAACGATATTGTCAGTACCACTCAGTTTATAATAAAAGATAATATTACCATTAACGCACCTTGCTATATTATTCAAGGCCGTATTGTATGGGGGGCTACAGCCATGATGCTTGCTGAACTAAAAGAAGTTTTAATTAAGCTGTAATTACGTACAAGAAGTTTTTAAATAAATATCTATATTTGTTTACCCAAATTAGGTTTTGCCTTCCTATTAAATGATATATGTTTACAGATTTTTTTAAGAATGAACTTCTAGGTAGTGTTGTTGCCGTAAAGCCTGAAACGCTTGAACTTAAGGATGGCGAGAGGCGTATTGTTTCTATTTTATTTGCCGATATAAAAGGATTTACCGCAATTGGTGAACAATTAGATCCCGAACAAATCAGAGCCATATTTGATAATATTTTAAAAATATTTACCCATTGTATAAAAAAATACGATGGATATGTAGATAAGTATCAAGGAGATTTGGTAATGGCCTTATTTGGTGCAAAAAAAGCCAGTGAAGAAGATACTCAAAGAGCTATTTATTGTGCACTTGAAATGATTGTTCAGTTAAAAAAATTCAATGAATATCTTTCAAAACGTACAGAATATAAAAATATCGTTTTTGATTTGGGTGTAAGAATTGGAATTAATACCGGACTAGTAACCACAGGAAAAGTAGGAGAGGAGCGCGAAGGGGATTTTACAGTTTATGGAGATGCTGTTAATATTGCATCTAGAATGGAATCAAATGCTCCTGTTAATTCCATTATGCTTCCGGCAGAAACAATGGATTTGGTAAAGAACGATTTTTATTTTCAAACATACGGGCATATTCCCATTAAAGGTAAAGTTGCTCCTTTACTGGTATATGTAGTAACGGCAGTAAAAGAAAAAACTTGGAAAGAAAGTCGTTCGGTATTTACGGGGCGTAAAAAAGAAATACTCACATTATTTTCATTTTATTACCAACAAAAAGAACTACTTGAAAATAAAGCAAAAAATATAAAATCTGTTTTGGTTGGAATAAAAGGAGATGCAGGGATGGGTAAATCGAGATTGATAAGAGAATTTCTCCGGCTTCAATATAATGTAGATACAAAGAATAATTATTTGGCAATAGGAAATGCGTCTGCCTCAATTCAAAATCCCTATAGAATTTTTATTTTATTAATAAAAAGATATTTCGCAATTGTAGAAACCGATAATGAAGAACAAATAAAATTAAAATTTGATTCAGGAACTGAAAGTTTACTGCATTCAATTTCAGAAGCCAGTTTAAAAAAACTCATAAAGGAGAATGCTGTATTTATTGGAACTTTACTTGGTGTAAGAAACACCGATGTGCAAGTTAAAGTGGGTGGTATTGATTTACAAGTACAAATACAACTTGCAATACGGCTATTTATAGAAGCCATTATTAATAGAGCCAACGAAAAAGGGTTTCCATTTATTTTAGTGGTAGAAGATTTGCATTGGGCAGATGAAACTTCAATTGCAGTATTAAAACACTTATTTGATTCTTTCTCACAACATAAAAATTTATCGGTTATTTTTATTTTATCCTATAGGCCAAATTATTCTATTCAAAACATTATTAATCACAATCAAAAGTTTGAAGAAATAGCTTTATTGCCCTTAAAAAATAAAGATGCTGTACATTTAATTCAATCCATTATATCTAAACATAATATTCCTGAAGCAGTAAAAACATCTATTCTTGCTCGTTCTGCAGGTAATCCTTTTTATCTTGAAGAACTAGTATCGATGATTAATAATAGCAAACTGCTTGACGAATCAAAAGAAATGCAATTGATTAATGAATTTGATTTTTCTGTTCCGGGAACATTAAACAAGTTGGTTCTTTCTAGGATTGATCAGTTGGATGAAAAATATAAAAATATTTTACAAAGAGCTTCCGTTATTGGGAGGCAATTTCATTATCAAACACTTTATACCTTACAAAAAAAATTAAACGATACTACTGAATTGGATGTTGCTATTCAGGAATTGATATCGCAAAATTTTATTCAGTCGAACCTAATTGAGAAAAATACTTATTTATTTAGGCACGTAATTACACAAGAGGTTGCTTATGATACTATTTTACATTCTAACAAAAAGATATTGCATGGCTTAATTGCTGAAATAATTGAAGAAAACTATTCCGAGAATAAATCTGATTTGTTATATGAATTGGCTTATCATTATGACAAGGCTGAAAATTACGATAAAGCAGTTTATTATTTAGAAACAGCTGCAGAAAAAGCAAAAGAGGAATATAACAATGAAGTTGCGCTTAACCAATTTAAACGGCTATTAAAATACATTGAAAATGATGGTAAGAAGATTACCTTAAAAGTTGATATTTTAAATAACCTATCAGAGATATTAATTATTTTAGGGCATTTTGATTGGGCTTTGCATCACATTATTCAAGCTACTGAAATTTCAGAAAGTATTTTATACCATAAAGGCCTTGCTACTGCAATGTATTTACGAGGGCATGTACACAATCAAAAAGGTGAATTTGAACCTGCTATTCCCTATCTCGAAAAATCGATAAAAATTTGCAATCAATTTTCAGATAAAAAAAGTGTTTTTAGGCCAATGAGTTATTTGAATACAGCATTATGGCATTTGGGTAAATTTAAAGAAGCAAAAACATTATTGGAAACCAGAAAATCAATTGCAAAGTCTATTGGTGATACTTTTGAAGAAGCCAGAACGCAAGCAGAAATGGCCACGCTTTTTGTTATGCAAGGTATAGAGAACGAAAAGGTAATTGAATCATATAGCAAGTACATTGAAGAATGTAAGAAAATAAGAAAAGAATATTCAGCTGCTATTTATACAGGCAATTTGGGTTATGCTTATGAAAGATCAGGGGAATATGATAAAGCATTTGAACTCTTTAAATATCGTTTTGAATTTTCAAGAAAGATAGGAGATAAAACAGGCATGAGTTTAATGTTAATGAATATTGGTATAACTCATTTTTCAATGTTTGAATATACAAAAGCTTTGAGTTGTTTTAATAAATCAATTAAAGGTTATTTGGAAATAAAAAGCGGTAGAAATTTACCGACACTCTATATGTATAAAGCATCTTCACTTTTATGTTTAAAAAAATATGAGGAAGCTAAAAAATGGGCATTAAAGTCGCAACAAATGACCTTAGGAAAAACCATGCATTATGATTTATCCCAAGATTTACAAATAGTTTTATTACAAGCTGAATATGGAATAACTAAGAATAATAGTTTAGTTCCACAATTGGAAAGTATAATAATGAAAAATGAAGATGTAAAACAGAAAGCATATCAATTGTATAACATGTGGGAAATGGCGAAATCAAATTCGCTATCTTCTGAAAAAACGGAATTTTATAGAACCCAATCTTTAAAATTATACAATCAGCTACATCCGTGTAAAGAATATAATAGCAGAATTAAAAAACTATCAGAGGGTTTTTAAATATTCAATAAGAGCAGTTCTTTCATCAGTACTTAATTTATCCCCAAAAGTATGACCACCATTTCCATAACCTGATAAAGTAGTGTTATATACGGAAGTACTGCTAGCAGATGTTTCTACAGAATAATTCCAACCCATTTTAGTAAAGTCATAATCCGTATCTGTAAACGATCTTTGCCAATAAACCGGACGCTCAGTACTGTTTAATAAATCTTCTAATGTTGGAACTGAACCATTATGCAAATATGGAGCCGTTGCCCATATTCCATCAAGAGGAGGAGCAACATATCCACCTGTATTTACCAATGCCGCACTATGAGGTTCTTGTCCAAACCAACCATTGTTAAACCATTCCAAATAGGCCGAAAATGCAGAATAGCTATAAGCCAAAAGAGAATCGGTTCCTACAACATTTGCTTGAACTAATAAATTAGGATAGCTTTCTTCTGAGCCATATTTTCCATGACAGGCAGAACAATTATTTTCAAAAATAGTTTTTCCTTTATCCGCTTGAGCTTGATCAATGGTTTGTGGATAGGCAGGTGCTTCAATAGTATTTAAATACGCATATACATCAGCAAAATGATCATCAGCATAGCGCGCATCAGAAGAGTCGCTTAAAGTAAGTAAAGCCGAAGCCATCATAATTCTAGAAAAATCTCCTTGGCCAAGAGCAGTATAAAACATGGCATTTTTCTTTTTTAACAACCACCATGCCGGAACATCAGTAGGTATAACACCTAAATTCGGTATTTCAGAAATGGGAGTATCACTCCATTCTAAACTTTGAGGATCTCTATGTGCTGCAAGTATGGCAAATAATCTATCTGCAGAATTTACTCCTTTGCATTCCGTCATTATATCTGGAGCTACTGTTTTACTCACAGTACTAAACATTTCATATGCATCCCACTCAGGAGAATTGGCACCGTATAACAGTTGAATATAAAAATCAGATAAAGAAATAGCTGTACTTGTATTGGTTGTATTATCAGTCATTGAATTGCCAAGCCCCATAATAAATTGACCATTTAAATAGCTTGCATGACAAGTCAAACAATTTGGAACGGCAACTTTAACTCCATTTTTGGCTGTTACTACAGTATAAGAATAGGGCATGTTTGCATTGTCTCCGGTTCTATTTAATTCGTTGGCTGTACTTGTAGTTGCAAACATTGAAAATGGTATACCACTCCAATTGTAATCGCCATTTACTAAAAAATCATATCCTTTTTGTGCATCACCGGTACGTTGTGTACTGGGTTCTATGTATTCGGTTCCGGAAGGAATAGTATTGGATGTATCTGTATTATTATTGTTGCTATTATTATCACTAGTTTGATCTTTTTTACATGAAGGCGAAAGAAGAATACTAGTAAAAATGCTTACTAATATAAATGATACAGTTATAAGTTTCTTCATGGCATTTATTATTTTGGGAATTGAAAGCAAATTTAACCCATTTTATTTAAATGCCCAAGGATTGGAGTTTTATACTAATGATAGAAGTTCGAAAATGGAATAAATAGATGCAAGAAATAGTCTTCGAATATTCTCAAAAACTATTTCTTGCATTTTATCACCTCACAATCTGAATTTTCTTTGATTCAATAAAATTACCCGATTGCATTTTTACAATGTAATAGCCTGTTGGCAATGCATTACCTCTATTATCAATTCCATCCCAAATAATTTGATGTTGGCCTTGAGAATATATACCTCCAAGATTCTTGATATTTTGTCCCAATAAATTAGTAATGATCAATTCCACATAATCCTGTTTAGGAATTGAAAAATAAATTTGTGTTGAAGCACTAAACGGATTTGGAATATTTTGAGATAAACTATATCCGTTGTTATCAATAGTTGTAACTGAAGTTACTGTATTATTTACAGATATTTCAGCATTAACAGGCACTACTGCTAACGTATTAAAATTATTATCATACGCTTCACTGGCAACTACTGATGAATTTATGGATACATTTGCTTTCGTATTACCATTGGCAAGTACAACAAATTTCAATTCATAAATTACGGAGCCATCTTGCAAACTCACTCCTACTGCATTTTGATCATACCAAAGAGAAGTTAATTGTCCGTTTGCAATATTGTTAGTTCCAAAATTTGGACTCAATGCTCCATTGCTTGTAGAAACAAAACTTAATACTGTTGGATCCCATTCCATAGTATATTGATATCCGGTAATATTTGTAAAGTCTTTTACTTTAACAGCAACCGTTATTGTATCCGCAGGTTTTGCGGTTTGGTTATCCATCATAAAAGTAACTTGTCCTGTATAAGCAGTTTTAGCAACTGATTTATCCCAACTTCCATTTACGTCTCCCAATTTAACAGCCACAAAATTTTGATTGCTTTTTTGAGATGCACTAGTATAGGATCTATAATTATCATAAGGGAATGGATTATAGGCATCACTAAATGTATAATCACTGTTTACAAAGGTCCATAGTTTTCCATTCGGGAAACTGGTAGTATTTTGCAAAATAAGTGATTTGATATACAATATATCAAGTGTTGAAATTGAAGATGAAAAATTAACATCGGCTGCAATAATTTTGTATGGAGAATCCAACGTATCCATATTCAAAATATGTTTTTGAATCAATAAAATATCCAGTGTTGATATTCCATTATTGGTATTCACATCATTTGATTTATCCGGAGTAATGGTATAACTACTTCCGGAATTTACTGTAAATGAATATAGGCCATCTGTTGAAGTTGTATAAGTACTAGATGAAGAACCGGATAATGTTACGGTTGCAGTATTAACCTGACTTCCACCTTCAGTAGCTATAAGCCCCGCCAATGAAACAGTGGTAATAGTATTAGAAATAGCAAACGCATTATCACTAACATCTGTTTTACATGAACTAATGTAATCCGTAATCTTTATTAAACATTGTGTTGAACTTACATTTGGAACCGACCATGGATAAGATCCACTTGTAGTTGTATAATTAGATACTATAGTATTCCATGTTGTTCCATTATCAATTGAATAATAGATATTCACATAATCTGAAATTCCATTTAAGCTCCATTTTATTGTATCTGTAGAACTTGGTTTAATAGTAATACCAGATGCACTTGGATAGGAAATTGTAATGGGTTCAAGAATGGTAAATGCGCTATCACTTAAATCATAATTTTGTGAATTTTGATAATCACTCACTTTTACCAAACAATTTGATGAATTTAAATCAGGTATTGACCAAACATAGGTAGGAGAACTTGCCGTTGAGGAATAGTTAGATGCAATAGTTGTCCAATTGCTTCCCCCATCAATTGAATAGTATAGATTATAATATCCGGAAGCTCCATTTTTATACCAGTTAATGGTAGTTGATGTACAACCACCCCATTCATCAAGACCAAGGGTTCCATTAGGTGAAATAAGTTGTATACCTTGAAGCGTAAATACAGCATCACTAATATCATAGTTACTTGTACTAGCATAATCAACAACTTTAATTAAGCAAGTTGAAGAATTAACACTCGGCACACTCCAATAGTATTCACCATCGTTACTTTCTTGAGAGGCTACCGTATTCCAAGTAGTACCGTTATCACTAGAGTAATAAATATTAACATAGTAAGAACTGATGTATTTGGTGGCCCATTCTATCATATAGGAACTGCCGCCTTTGATTGTTTCTCCTCCATTAGGACGGTTTACATACACAGCTGCTGTTTGTGGTTTTACCGTAA
>JAHEXY010000004.1:0-229283 GCA_023251875.1 Bacteroidota bacterium | reverse complement strand
ACATAGTAAGAACTGATGTATTTGGTGGCCCATTCTATCATATAGGAACTGCCGCCTTTGATTGTTTCTCCTCCATTAGGACGGTTTACATACACAGCTGCTGTTTGTGGTTTTACCGTAAACACAGCATTGCTCGCATCCGTCATACAGGTATTGCTGGCATCGGTTACTTTTACTTCGTAAGTACTGCTGCTGGCTATTACATAAGGCAGGATCCAGCTGTAACTATTGCCGGTTGTATTGTCTGCTACTTGTGTCCAACTTGTACCGCTGTTACTAGAATAATACACATCATACATGCCACTGGTACCTGAACTTGTCCAAGTGATAGGCTGTACATTACTGGCATTTACAGTATAAAAAGTGCCGTTCCATGTAAAATAATAGCTGGAACTATAGGTATAAAAGACAAAAGTTAAAGCCCCTGTACTATGGCTTGATTTGATATAATTTGTAGGATAGTTACCATAATAATAAGTACCAATGATACTCGAACCGGTACTAGGCCCATCATATATTTTTAAATACCCATACGTGCTTGAACTAAGACTAGAACTGGCTGAAAAACTATTAAAATAGATCGCCAATTTATCACCCGTTACTCCCGGATAATAGGTTTGGGTATATACCGTTCCTGAACTATAAGTATTGCCGGCATAGTACGTACCTGTAAACAAGGTATCCGTTTCTGTTACCGTGGGGTATTTATAATACGCACTGGCCGGAGCTTGATAGTTTAATGCCGAATACCAACTCTCACTTCCGTTAGGACTTGTTACTACAATATTGTTAGCGCTTGCTACAGTAAAGCTGGCATCGCTTTGATCGTAAAAACTGGTATTGCTGTTAGAAGTAATTTTAATTAAAACGGTAGAACTGGTCCAATTGCTCATGCTCCATACGTAATAGCCTTGGCTGGCAGATACGCTTGTGGTAATGCTGGTCCAGCTGGTACCTCCATTGGTGCTGTAATCAATTTTTACCGTGGAACTGGCTATTGTACCTGTAGCTGTCCATTTGATGGTATCACTGGTACAAGTATAAATGCTTTCACCTCCGTTAGGACTGGTAACTGTAATATGCGATCCACTTATTGCAAATACCGCATCGCTGATATCGTAGTTAGCCGTACTGCTGTAATCTACTACTTTTACCAAACAATTGCTGGCATCTATATCCGGCACACTCCAATAGTATTCACCATCGTTACTTTCTTGAGAGGCTACCGTATTCCAAGTAGTACCGTTATCACTAGAGTAATAAATATTCACATAGTAAGAACTGATGTATTTGGTGGCCCATTCTATCATATAGGAACTGCCGCCTTTGATTGTTTCTCCTCCATTAGGACGGTTTACATACACAGCTGCTGTTTGTGGTTTTACCGTAAACACAGCATTGCTCGCATCCGTCATACAGGTATTGCTGGCATCGGTTACTTTTACTTCGTAAGTACTGCTGCTGGCTATTACATAAGGCAGGATCCAGCTGTAACTATTGCCGGTTGTATTGTCTGCTACTTGTGTCCAACTTGTACCGCTGTTACTAGAATAATACACATCATACATGCCACTGGTACCTGAACTTGTCCAAGTGATAGGCTGTACATTACTGGCATTTACAGTATAAAAAGTGCCGTTCCATGTAAAATAATAGCTGGAACTATAGGTATAAAAGACAAAAGTTAAAGCCCCTGTACTATGGCTTGATTTGATATAATTTGTAGGATAGTTACCATAATAATAAGTACCAATGATACTCGAACCGGTACTAGGCCCATCATATATTTTTAAATACCCATACGTGCTTGAACTAAGACTAGAACTGGCTGAAAAACTATTAAAATAGATCGCCAATTTATCACCCGTTACTCCCGGATAATAGGTTTGGGTATATACCGTTCCTGAACTATAAGTATTGCCGGCATAGTACGTACCTGTAAACAAGGTATCCGTTTCTGTTACCGTGGGGTATTTATAATACGCACTGGCCGGAGCTTGATAGTTTAATGCCGAATACCAACTCTCACTTCCGTTAGGACTTGTTACTACAATTTCTCCTTTAGTAATAGAAAAAACTGCATTACTATTATCATAAGTTGTAGCACTAAGAGCATCTTTTACCTTAACTAAACAAGTTGTTGAAGTTACACTTGGAATTAACCAACTATATGATGAAGCTGTAGTATAATAATTACTAGCAATTGAAATCCAATTTGTACCTCCATCAACTGAATAATAGATGTCATAGTAATTTGAAGTACCTGATGCTGTCCAGGTAATATTGTATTTTGTACAAGTTTCACCTACGAGATTTTCTCCTCCGTTAGGCAAAGTAAGGGTAAGAGTTTGACCAAAAATTTTCGCAGAAATTAAAAACGTAAATAATAACAAAAAGGAAATCTTTTTCATATTAAAATATTAAAAAATAAGTATTAAAAAATATCACATGATATCCTTACAACAGCAAAACAATGCTTTTGTAAAAATCAGTACTTTCGTATTTTCATGGCTCCTTTGGTAAGGCAAAACAAGATGTATTTTGCTTAACAAGCAATAAAATGCATGGGTTGGGGGGGGAGGAAAAAAATATACTGTTACATTTAAAACAATGCAAAGGTAATACAATAACACGAAATTATTTTATTACACTTATTTAATGGTATCATTCATTTATTGAAAGTAGCTTTTAACTTATTTGGGGAAAACGAATGAAAACTACACTTTTTACCTTATTAGCATCTATTTACCTATTATTTGTAAGCTGCAATAATAATCCACCATCACAACCTACTGCTATTACTAATTGCAATCTACTTACTGATTCTCTTTTACCAATTCAATATGCGAAGGGATTTAAAATAAAATATTTTTCGAATTTCAAACTTATAGAAGTCTATTCTCCTAAAGATACAAGTATTCGTATTCAGGAATATATATTATATAAAGATTCTATTCCTGCCTCAATGGCAGATTCTAAAATGGCTATTTATATTAGAATTCCCATACAATCGGTTGCATGTTTTTCAACAACGCACATTGCATTTTTATCTACCTTAAATATACTTGATTGCATAACTGCGGTTGCGAGTATCAATCAAACCAATAATCCATCTATTAAAAATAGATTTGAAGAAGGTAAAATTATTGAAATTGGAGAAGCGGATCAAATTCAATTTGAAAAATTAGCAGATCTGCATCCTCAACTTATTTTTTCTTATGAAATTCCCGGAAGTGCATCGGTTGGCAATACTTTGATTAATAAATTAAAAATCCCTCAAATACATGTTTCTGAGTTTCTAGAAAGCCACCCTCTTGGACAATTAGAATGGATTAAATTTATGGCTGCATTTTTTGATAAAGAACAATTAGCTTCTCATATTTTTGATTCTCTTAACCAAGAATATAATGATCTTACTAAACTTACAGCTTCAGTTAATAACAAACCTAATGTTATTACTTCTTTACCCTGGAAAGGTCAATGGCATCTGCCCTCGGGCAATTCTCTCATTACAAAATATATTGAAGACGCAGGAGGGAAATATGTTATGGAAAATAATACATCTGAAGGAAATCTCGTATTGCCTATAGAAACGGTTTATGAAAAAGCTCTTGATGCTGATTATTGGATCAATACCGGAATAGCTAATTCTATACAAGATATTCTTAATACAGATCAACGACTAAAAAACCTTCCTGTATTAAAAAAAGGAAAGGTATTTAATAATACAGCAATTGTAAATCAAAATGGATGGAGTGATTATTATGAATCGGGAGTTGTAAACCCGAATGTAATTTTACAAGATTTAATTAAGATATTGCATCCTGAATTATTACCCAATTACCAATTGCATTATTACAAGAAGTTAGAATGAATGAATTAATTACGGACTACAAATTACGAATTACAAATAAAAAGTATATTTTATTATTTGCATCACTACTATTTACGCTATTAGTTTTATTTATTGTTGATCTTGTTATTGGTCCTGTTGTAATTCCTGCTAAAGAAATTATTACCATTTTATTTCATAAAAGTTCTCAAAATATTGCTTGGATTAATATCATTAACGAATTTCGTTTACCCAAAGCTATTACCGCTATTATTGCAGGTGCAGCATTAGCGGTAAGCGGCTTACAAATGCAAACTTTATTTAGAAATCCATTAGCAGGCCCTTTTATATTAGGAATAAGTTCAGGAGCTGCATTGGGTGTATCTATTTTAATTCTTGGAGGAAGTTTGTTTTCTATTTCAGCTATTTTAGCAGAAAATACTTATGCCATAATTATTGCAGGATGTATTGGAGCCTCGGCAATTTTATTAATAATGTTTTTAGTTTCATTACGCATAAATAATATGATGACGGTTTTAATTTTAGGTATGATGCTAAGCAGTATGATTAATGCCCTTGTTAGTTTTTTGCAATACTTTAGCAGCAATACGGCATTAAAATCATATACCATTTGGACCATGGGTAGCCTTGCAGGACTTGATAATGCTCAAATTCCAATTTTAGCTTGTATAACAATAATAGGTTTTGTAATTGCCGTTTTATTTTCTCATCCCTTAAATATTCTATTGCTCGGAGAAAAATATGCTTCGAGTATGGGTGTAAATATTAAATGGACAAGAATAGGAATTATGATTAGTACAAGTTTATTAGCAGGGAGCATTACTGCATTTTGCGGACCATTGGGATTTATTGGCATGTCTATTCCGCATGTTGCAAGAAAACTAATGAATACTGCCGATCATAGAATATTGGTTCCGGCATGTATTTTATGCGGAAGTATAATGATGCTTTTTTGTGATATTCTTGCGAGTTTGCCAATTTACAATCAATCCTTACCTATTAATTCTGTTACTTCATTGATTGGTGCGCCAATTGTAATTTGGATCGTATTAAAACCGCAAAAAGCAGAAAGATAAATGACTGAAAAAAACTCCATATTATCTCTAAAAAATGTAAGCATAGGTTATAAACAAAACCAGGATGAAAATATTCTTCTGAAAAATCTCTCACTTGAAATAGAAAATGGAAAACTCATTTGCATTATAGGAAGAAATGGAATAGGAAAATCTACACTTATTAAAACCATTTCAGGCATGCATAAACCAATAAATGGAAATATTTTTATTGACGGCATAGATGTTCATTTAGCACCAGCAAAAATATTGGCAAGTAAAATAAGTATGGTTTATACAGATAAGGTAGATGCTGAAAATTTATCTGTTTATGATTTAATTGCTATGGGCAGATACCCTTATTTATCATGGTTAGGAATACTTTCAAATAATGATGAAGGAATTGTTAACAAGGCCATCTCACTTAGCGGAATTGAAAAGTTAAAAAATAGAAATATTACTACCTTGAGTGATGGGGAGCGCCAAAAAGCAATGATTGCAAGAGCGATTGTTCAAGACACCAGTATTATTTTATTGGATGAACCTACTTCTCATCTTGATATTTCGGGAAGATTGGATGTATTTATTACACTTAAAAAATTATGCCAACAAGAAAATAAAACCATTTTACTTTCTACTCATCAACTTGATTGTGCCTTGCAGTTTGCAGATGAAATTTGGCTCATATCATCAGATCAAGAATTTATTTCCGGGCATCCTAAAGATGCTATTATTACTCATGCAATAGGTACAGAATTTAATTCAAATCATTTAAATTTTGATGCTGAATCGGGGGTATTTAGATATCATTATCAAATATAAATTTCAATTTCAGTTTTGAAAGCCGGAAGTCTAATTTGAAATATGTTTGTCTTGAGGGGCATCAAAATGCTAATGTTGTTTTATATAAAATCAACATCTTTAAATAGCCTAAATGCCATTAAATAGCGTAAGCCTTCTTCAACAGATTGATCCTTAAAAAGAATATTGTATAGTGTATTTGTAATCGGACAAACTACATCGTATTTTTTTGCAAGAGCATGAGCAATACGAACCGTATAGATACCTTCAGCCACTTCATTCATGCTGGCAATAATTTCTTTTAGTTTTTCTCCTTTTGCTAATCGATAACCAACAGTAAAATTTCTAGAATCTTTACTTGAACAAGTAGCAACCAAATCGCCAATTCCGGCAACGCCTAAAAATGCTTGTGGACTAGCGCCTAAATATTTCGATAATCTTGCAATTTCTCCTGTACCTCTACTCAATAACATGCCTTTTGCATTTTCTCCAAGATTGTTTGCACTAATGGCACCGGCAGCAATAGCAATAATATTTTTAAATATTCCGGCTAATTCTATACCCACAATATCATTACTTCCGTATACTTGAAAATGACTCGAGCGAATTGATTTTACTCCTTCATTTACTACCTCGTTGTATTTGCTTGCAATAACGGTTGCCGCAGGTTTACCATCCATAATTTCTTTTGCAATATTAGGGCCTCCCATATATCCAACTCTTACAACCAAACTTTCTTCAAGGATAACTTCACTCATGGTTCTGATATTTTCTCTTGAGAGAATAGTTGTATCGCTAAATTCTGCGTCATTAGGCATAATTACATCTAGGCCTTTTGTTCCATGAATAAGTATATGCCCCGGATTAAGAAATGGCGTAAATGTTTTGATCATATTTCTAAAACTGGCTGATGGCACAATAGGAAAGATGAGATGACATTTAGAAGCAAGTTCTTCGGGAGAATTGGTTAAAATAATATTGGGATGTAATTTTTGTCCACGAAATTCTCTTGAGGCATTGATGGTATCTAGTTTTTCTTTTGTACGGGTATATAATAAAACACGATTGTGCTCTGCTAATAAATTAGCAACCGCTGTTCCAAAACTTCCTGTGCCAATTACGCCAATGGTTTGCATATAAAATATATTATCCAAAAAATGCTGTTTCTACTAATGCTTTTTTATTAATTATTGATCTTAATCCATAACCCTCCAAACGGTTGTGGTAGTAATACAATAATTTTAAATTGTCACTCACAATGTTTCCGTCTTTATTAATTCGCAATGGCAAAGTTGTATGGTAAACACCCATTTGACGAATACCATGGTTAACAAGCGCACTCGTATCTTTGCCTAAATGTGGAGCTAAAATTACTTCGCCTTTTGTTGCCATTAAATTTAATTTTGCCAATACTTTTTCAACTGCACCTTCTAACATATTTCTCGAAATAATTCTGTAATCTGCCGGAAGGCGCATCATTTCATATAGGTCTAATTTTTTATACTGATTCAGCAAAATTTCAAATGCAGTAAAAGCTACTAAATGGCTTGATAAAACAACATTGTATTTATGAAATCCTTTTACAATTTGTATGGCTAATTGTTTGGTATACTCTGAATCTCTCTGATGGTCGTATTTATATGCTCCATTTAGAGTAAAATATTGTTTGAGATCAATTACTCTGCCGGCTTTATCAATACTGTTTCCTTTATCGTCAACAGCATTCCCGAATAAATCTTTTGGATCACCGTATGAAAGATAAATTTCAGAACCAAGGCCAAAAAATTTCCATAAAAATTTAAAAATTTGCCAAGGTTTTAAAGATTTATCTTTTTCCAAATATTTTTCTTGTCCGGCATGGGAGAGGTAATCGTTAATGAGTCCGTTTGCTTCTAGTACTAAATGGTAATTAATTACCATGGGTACAACAAATATTTTTTTACCGTTACCATTGCTGTTAAATAAATTGTATTCTTGGGCTTCAATAGTTGTGCTGAGCAAACCCATTTTAAGATGGTCTTCTAAATTACCTTTACGGGAACGAGTGCCTCCAGGAAAAAACAAATTATGACAACCTTTTTGAATAGAAAGTTGGGTATGCGTTTTGAGTGTTTCTAGGTAAATGGCATTTTTCTTTCTTCTATCTACTTTATATGCGCCAAGGCGATTCATAAAATAACCTAAAATGGCATTGTTGTAGAGATTAATTCCAGCACCATAGGCAAAAGGAGGTAGCCCTATTTTATCGATGGACCAACCCACCAAAATTGAATCGAGATTACTAAAATGTGTAGGAAGAATAATAACGGTACCAATTTCAGAAAGGCGTTTTATTTTTTCGGTATTACCTAGAAAATGAATTCTATCATTTAAAGTGGGTTTTTCTCCCGTAAGTCGCTTAATGCTTCTGTCAGTTGCAGTAGTGAGCATATAACTAAAACCTTGTTCAACAGCATTACGGGCAAATTTAAAAGCTCCCATTTCAAATTGGCCTGCAATTTCTTCAGCATAACGAGTAACAATGCTTTCTAATACTTGCTCTAAATGTTTTTTAAATTCAGTTTCGTTTCTCTCAACAGGATTTACCAATAATTGTTTTCTGATATCACCCCAAAATTCTTGTTCATCAGCGGGATCAACCTTCCATTTTTTTTCTGTGATTCTAATTTTTTCTTGAAAGAGTGTACTGGATATTTCATCATATAAGTCATCGGCCTTTGCATAATGCGAAAGAATTTTTCTTACACTTTCTTGTACAATTTCTTTAACAAAAGCCTCTCTGTTTTCGCTAAGCTTTACAATAGGCCAATCAGATGCTGATGAATCGATAAATGGTAATAGTGCCATAAACTTGAAATAGAATAAGATGCAAATTTAACATCTTTATTCTATTAATTTGATGTTAGCACATAGATTATATGTGTAGAAGAATTTAATTATTAAGCATTAGCAACAACAATACTTTCCATTGCATTTACAATAGCAGCAAAATCTTGAGCTTTTAATGATGCACCACCAATTAAGCCTCCATCAACATCAGGGTTTTTGAATAATTCAGATGCGTTGGATGCATTGCAACTTCCACCGTATAAAATGGGAGTAATAGCTGAAATTGAAGAACCATATTTTTTGCTTACTAAATTTCTAATATAGGCATGCATTTCTTGTGCTTGTGCAGGTGTTGCAGTTTTGCCCGTACCAATTGCCCATACAGGTTCATAAGCAATAATAATATTTTCAAATTGGGCTTCGGTTAAATGAAAAAGAGAATCTTCTATTTGCGATTTTACTACTTCAAAAAAATGATTGGCTTCACGCTCTTTTAAATTTTCGCCACAGCAAAAAATGGGTTTTATAGTATGGGCTAAAGCCGCATTTACTTTTTCTTTTAAAAAGGAATTTGTTTCATGAAAGTATGCTCTGCGTTCAGAATGGCCAATAAGGGTATATTCAATTTCCATAGAGGCAAGCATTTTGGCTGATACTTCTCCTGTAAAAGCACCTTCTTCTTTTGCATGGCAATTTTGCGCAGCAATTTTTATATTGGAGTTTTTTGTGGCATCCTTTAATGATTGTAAAAAGGGAAAGGGGGGGGCTATAATAACGGTAACCTCAGTTGATAAATTTTGATTTAAAATTTCAGTTGTTAGTTGTCTTGCTTCAGAAAATGTTTTGTTCATTTTCCAATTACCTGCTACAATTTTTTCTCTCATGGTTTTATTTAATTTTCAATTTTTAATCTTCAATTTACAATTACGTAAGCATTCCCCCACAAACATTTATCACTTGCCCTGTTACGTATGATGATAAATTAGATGCTAAATACAAAGCAGTATTGGCAACATCTTCAGGAGTACCTCCACGCTTAAGAGGAATACTTTCCCTCCAGTTTTTTATAACCTCTGTTCCTAATTGTTCTGTCATTTCTGTTTCTATAAATCCGGGAGCAATTACATTGCAACGTATATTTCTCGAACCTAATTCTAATGCTAGAGATTTTGAAAAACCAATTACACCTGCCTTTGATGCAGCATAATTAGCTTGTCCTGCATTGCCTTTAATTCCTACAACAGAACTTAAATTTATAATAGAACCTGCACGTTGTTTGAGTAATTGCCTTTGTGCAGCCTTAGTAATATTAAAAACCGATTTGAGATTGGTATTGATTACATCATCCCATTGTTGTTCATTCATGCGCATTAATAAATTATCTCGCGTAATACCGGCATTGTTCACAATAATATCTAAGGAACCAAAATCTGCAATAACAGTATTCACTAATTTTTCAGCCTCTGCTGTAATAGCAGCATCTGATTGATATCCTTTTGCTTTTATTCCTAATGCAAATAATTCATCTTCTAATTCTTTTGCTTTTTCGGCAGATGCCACATACGTAAATGCAACGTTAGCACCTTGCTGAGCAAATTTTAATGCAATACCTCTTCCAATGCCACGTGTAGCACCGGTAATAAGGGCAATTTTATTTTCTAATAATTTCATTTAATATAGTTCAAGGTTTTGAGTTCAATGTTCAAAGTTTTTGGCTATGCTTAAACTTTAAGGGGGAGTTCTAAAAATTATATTTTTTGTTTCCTCTCCCTTAATCCTTCTCAAAGAGAGGGACATAAATTGTAATTTTTAGAACTCCCCTTAAATCAAACAATCTTTCAATTTTTAATTTTTCAATTCTTAATGTATTCCCTTCTCAGCCAAATAGCGCTCAGCATCCAATGCAGCCATACAACCCATGCCTGCAGCTGTTACAGCTTGTCGGTATACCTTATCTGCTGCATCACCTGCAACAAAAACTCCTTCGATATTTGTTTTACTTGATCCAGGTTTATTTTTTATGTATCCAACTTCATCTAGTTCCAGCCAGTTTTTAAATACTTCTGTATTGGGATTATGACCAATGGCAACAAAAAATCCTGTTACACTTAATGTTTTAGTTTCTCCCGTAAGGCTATTTTTTACCAGTACACCATCAACACCTTTGTCGCCTTTAATTTCTATTGTTTCGTGATTCAATAACATTTCAATATTAGCTGTGTTTTTCACTCTGTCTTGCATGGCTTTTGAAGCACGTAATTTATCTTTTCTCACCAGCATGTATACTTTTTTACAAAGCTTTGCCAAATAAGTAGCTTCTTCAGCAGCGGTATCGCCACCTCCAACTATGGCAACATCTTGTCCTTTATAAAAAAAACCATCACATACAGCACAGGCAGAAACTCCAAATCCATTTAAACGTTGTTCTGATTCCAGTCCAAGCCATTTTGCGGAAGCCCCTGTAGCAATAATAACAGCATCAGCCATGATGGTGTGTGTTTCATCTACTACAACTTTGTGTTTAGGGCCGGTAAAATCGACAGCAGTAACATAGCCATAGCGAATATCTGTTTCAAAACGATGGGCTTGTTTGTAAAAGTCAGACATTAATTCCGGACCTTTTATGCCATTCGGAAATCCGGGATAATTATCAACTTCAGTAGTAATGGTTAATTGCCCTCCAGGTTGAAGACCCATATACATAACCGGCTTCATTCCTGCACGGGCTGCATATATAGCAGCAGTATATCCTGCGGGACCTGATCCAATAATCAAGCATTTTATTTTTTCAGCTTCAGCACTCATATCGATTTCAATTTATGAATGCAAAGGTAATTATTTCTGTGTATCAACATTCAGTTCATCGGGAAAAGCACTAACAATATATTCCATTTCTGTAGCCTCCACTTCTTTAACAAAGCTTTCAAAAACATCAGGTTTAACAGAAACAGTTGCATAATAACCCTCTTCTAATTGAGTAAAAAGAGAATGTACACCAAATATTCTTGCAAATAATTTAGCTGCTTTAATATATGATTCTGCCTGAGGCCTGTGTGCCATGGCATGAAAAATACGCATACATTTAATTACGGTTTTTAATTGCCCTACTCTTTCATTCCCATGTTTAAATTCAATATAAATTTTTCTATAATCAGCAATGGTAATTTTTTTGCTTTCGTCCCAACCTTTTTCTACAAGAATTTTTCCCATTTCGCCATCTAATTCTCCGGTGTATTCGTGTAAACGTATAATGGTTTCAAGATTTTCTCTTGTTGTAGGATTTAATCCAAATTTTACTTTTTGAAAAGTATCGATGGCAATTCGTAAAAATTTATCGTTGTTATCCATGCCATAAATTTTGTCAAAGAAAAAATTGACTAGTTGTTTGGTATCTTCTCTTTTAAAATAGCTTTGGTATACTGAATGCAAACGTTCAATTTGAATACGCACTATTTCTTTTTGAGCTTTAAGTAGTATTTTTTCGTCAGTCATTACCATAGTTTTAAATTTTAGGATAATCTGTAAAATACAATTGTAAGAATATTTTTTTTAAAAAAAGCGAGCAGATAAAAAATCATTAAATGTATTAGTTGTATTTTTGTGGTTTAAATAAAAATATGTATGCATAATATTCTTCTTCTTGGTTCTGGTGGTCGTGAACATGCTATTGCATGGAAATTGAAACAAAGTTCTAAGTTAAACAAACTATTTATTGCTCCCGGTAATGCAGGAACTGCACAATGCGGAATAAATTTAAATTGTAAAGCAACGGACTTTGAAGCAATAAAAAGTTTTGTGTTATCTAATGAAATTACAATGGTTATAGTTGGCCCTGAAGATCCTTTGGTAGCTGGTATTCATGATTTTTTTCTTGCAGATACACAACTAAAAAATATTCCTGTTATTGGTCCGCAGAAATTGGCTGCTCAATTAGAAGGAAGTAAAGATTTTGCAAAAGCATTTATGATAAGGCACAATATCCCAACGGCTAAATACAAAACTTTTTCATTGGAAAATTTAAATGATGGGTTTTCTTTTCTAGAAACATTAAAAGCTCCTTATGTTTTAAAGGCAGATGGATTAGCTGCCGGTAAAGGCGTTCTTATTTTACATGCTCTAGAAGAAGCAAAAGCTGAATTATCCAATATGATTGCCAATGCAAAATTTGGTAAAGCAAGTGCTAAAGTTGTGATTGAAGAATTTTTAAAAGGAATTGAACTTTCTGTTTTTGTGCTTACAGATGGTAAATCCTATAAAATGTTGCCTGCTGCTAAAGATTACAAAAGAATAGGAGAGGGTGATACGGGATTAAATACAGGTGGTATGGGAGCTGTTTCTCCTGTGCCTTTTGCAGATGAAAAGTTTTTGAAAAAAGTAGAAGAAAGAATTGTAAAACCAACCATTAGTGGTTTTGTAAAAGATCATATGCCTTATAAAGGTTTTGTTTTTATTGGATTGATGAATGACCATGGAGAGCCTTCTGTAATTGAATACAATGTTCGCATGGGTGATCCGGAAACGGAAGTGGTGATACCTAGAATAAAATCCGATTTGCTTGATTTATTTGAAGGCGTGGCAACACAAACATTAGATGCTAAAAATATAAAAATTGATGAACGTTTTGCCACTACGGTAATGCTTGTTTCAAAAGGCTATCCCGAAGATTATGAAAAAGGAAAAACCATTAAAGGATTAGATAAAGTTGCAGGAAGTATGGCATTTCATGCAGGAACAAATTTTGGAAAAAACAATACAGAAATTTTGACTAATGGAGGCAGAGTAATTGCAATTACTTCTTATGGCAATACAATGGATGAAGCATTAAAAAAATCTTTTCAAAATGCAGAAACCATAAATTATGAAGGAAAATATTATAGAAAAGATATTGGAGAGGATTTAAGAACCCTATCTTAACTTATTTTATGAAGAGCCGTAGGCTCTTCACCAACAAGTTCTTCCTCCATCAACAATAAGATTTTGTCCTGTCATATAGGACGAAGCATCTGAACATAAAAATACGATTGCTCCTTTGTATTCATCTTTATGAGCCATGCGCCCCATAGGAATAAGATGGGTTAATTTCTTTACAAAATCTTCGGGCTGGTTATTAAAAACTCCTCCCGGAGAAATGGCATTTACTCGAATACCATCTTCTGACCAATAGGTTGCTAAATATTTTGTTAAACCTACAAGACCTGATTTTACCACAGAATAGGTTACCGGTTTTACTGCTTGTTTTTCCGGGCTGGTATTTTCTTTTTTATAAATTCTTTGATCAGGAGCTATCACAGCAAGGTCAGAAGCAATATTTACAATTACCCCCTTTTTTCTTTTTTGCATTTCTGAGCCAATTACTTTGCTGCATAAAAATGCCCCTGTTAAGCCCACATTGATATCCGCTTGCCATTGTTCCAATGGAAAATTTTCTAATCGTGACCAAGGAACATCAACATTATTTTCCATTTTAGGATTATTGGCAGCATTGTTAATTAAAATGTCTATTGTGCCATAATTTTCGAGAATTTCTGCAACTACTTCTTTAATTTCTAACTCATTGGTAATATCAATTTGAAATGCAGAAGCCTTTGTCTTATAATGTTCCGCAATTTCTTTCGCTTTTTTGGTGGCAGATTCAGGATAAATATCCCATAATAGTGGAATACCTCCGGCTTCGGCAATTGCTTCTGCATGCATGCTGCCTAAAAGGCCTCCTCCTCCCGTTATAACGGCTACTTTATTTTTTAGTTCAAATTTTTGTAATGTCATACCAAGGTTATTTATATTTTAATCTAAACGTTTTGATATGATGCCGATATAATAGCCGTTTAGGATCCCGATTTTTCGGGAGACTATTACGGATATATAATCGGTATCATATACTTTTAGTTTGCCCTCCGTCAACAATTAAACAAGTTCCGGTAATAAACGATGCTTTTTCAGAAGCCAGAAATAGTGCGGCATTTGCAATATCCTCTACAGATCCAAATTTTCGCAAACTTACTTCTTGGTTGATGTACGCTTCATGTAATGCTGTATTTTCTTCTAATTTCTTTTCCCATGTTCCACCTTTAAATAAAATATTGCCCGGAGCAATGCAATTAACGCGAATGTTAAATTGACCAACTCTTTTAGAAATATTTTTAGAATAATGAATCAATGCTGATTTAGCAGCAGAATAGGGGAGAGGAGCATTTAAATTTTCAATGCCTGCAATAGAAGAAATAAAAATAATATTGCCTTGTTTCAGTTCCATCATTTTAGGAAGCACTTCTTCAGTAAGCTGAACGCTACAAAAATAATTAAGCTTAAATACTCGATCCCATTCTTGCATTCCAATTTGATTGTCCATTACTGATTTTCCGCTTCCAATATTGGCAACCAGGCAATTAATTTTATTCCATTTTTCATAGGTAAATTGAATGGCTTTTTTTATTTGAGCTGCTTCTTGCAAATCTCCTTCAAATACAAGTATTTTATTTGGATTATAATTTTGAGAAAATTCTTGATATGTATTCTGTAAATTTTTGCCATTACGTCCCGTAAGAACAACATTTGCACCTTCATGCAAAAATGCTTTTGCAATGCCTTTTCCAATTCCTTTTGATGAACCGGCAACAAAAACTACTTTATCGGTTAAATTTAAATTCACAAACTTTTATTTTAACTGCTGCGAAAACCTTTGTGTTCTCTACGGTTGATTTTTATATCTAATTAAATAAATTCTTCACAAAATTAACATTATGAATAGCCCAATTGATTTCATCTCCAGGAGTATTTCTTGCTACTTGTAAAATAAAATCACCTTTGTAATTTATTTTTTTTACTTCTTTAAATAGCGTTTTTATATCGGCATCTCCTTTACCTAAAGGTACGGTTGTTCCCCCTAATACACGATCTTTAATATGTATGCTGCCAATTTTATTTCCATAGGCAGCAAATTCTTCTTCTACCTTATAGCCAAGAGAAGAACTATTACCGGAATCGTAATTTACTTTTACCATTGGATGCTGAATCATATCCAACAGTTTTTTAAACTCCATTGGGTTTAATGCCGTTTCGAGATGGAGTTCAATTTGTAATCTTTCAGCAAGAGGGAGTATCTTATTTAATACCTGTACTACTGCGGTTTTTTCTTCATCTGTTTTTATGGCTGAGCTATCAACAAAAGGTAATACAATTCTTTTTATATTAAGTACAGAGGCCTGGTTTAATAACCATTCTAATTTTTGAATGTTAATTTTTAGTTCATCTTCATTTACTCGTATCAATAATTTTTCCATAAAGTAATCAGCACAAATCGATCGAACGACAACTGTATTTTTTTCTGAAAGCTCTTTCATTTCTTTAAGGCCTTCACTTGTACGGATAGGATTTACATCTTCACCGTATACATCAAAAATCCATTCTATAGATGTTAATCCGGCTTTTGCTGCATTTTCAAATTCTTTTTTCCAATTATTTCTTGGAAAACATTGTATGCTTCCATTTTCGGGTGGCACTAATCGCCCTTGCATGATACCTAAATTGTTCAAGTAATTATGATTTAAAATGTAACATTCGCAGCAATATAATTTATATTTTTGCTTTTGCTCTAAAATTAATAATATTCTTTGATTTGTTGAGAAAGATAAAACCTACTCAATAATTTTAGCATTACAAAACAATACATCTAATTATGGAAATTCTTGCAATCATTCCCGCTCGTAGCGGATCAAAATCGATAAAACATAAAAATATTCAATCCATTCATGGTACTCCTTTAATGGCCTATAGCATTGAATTTGCTTGTAAATCAAAATTAATTACCAGAGTTATTTTAAGTACAGAAAGCGAAGATTATGCAGCTATTGGTAAAGCTCATGGGGCTGAAATTCCATTTTTACGTCCTGAGGCTTTAGCACAAGATTTATCTACAGATTGGGAAGTTTTTTATCACGCATTAAAATGGCTCGAAGAAAAGGAAAATTATAAACCTGATTTGGTTGTTCATTTGCGACCAACAAGTCCATTTAGAAAGCAAGAAGACCTTGATAAAATGGTTGAAATAGTAATGAACAATCCTGATGCCGATTGTATAAGAACGATGACCAAAAATGTTGACCCGCCCTATAAAATGTGGTTTTTAAATGAAAATGGCTATGCTAATCCCGTAATAAGAGATGAAAGATTTGCCCATTCTTATGATATGCCCCGCCAAAATTTACCAATAACTTATATTCATAATGCTGCTATTGATATTATAAGGCCTAATACCATTCTTAATAAAAAATCAATGGCAGGAGATAAAGTATTAGGCTATATAATGAATGATAGAGTGGATATTGATTATCCGGATCAATTGGCTGCTGCAATCAATAACAGCATGCATATTGATGATTTAAAGAACAAAACGTTTTGTTTTGATATTGATGGTGTAATTGCGCATATTTCTCCCAATATTCAGTATGATTTAGCGCAACCGTTTGTTGAAAATATTGAAATTGTAAACAAATTATATGATTTAGGTAATCATATTGTTTTGTTTACTGCGCGAGGAAGTAAAACCGGAATTAATTGGCTTGAAATAACAGATAAGCAAATGAGGCGTTGGGGTGTGAAATTTCATGAAGTGAAAGTCGGAAAGCCCTTTGCTGATTATTATGTTGACGATCGTTTAATTGATGTAAACCAATTAGGAAAAATATTAGGACTTAGATAAAGGCTTTCAAAATTTTAAGATTCTAGTAATTTTCCATTTTCGCATTTAATGGTTGGGGCTGGAAATTTTTCAAAGAGCCTATAATCATGTGTGGCCATTAAAACAGCACTACCTGATTTACTGATTTCAAATAACAAATTCATAATGCCATAAGAAGTATCAGGGTCTAAGTTTCCGGTTGGCTCATCTGCAAGAATTAATTCGGGTTCATTCAACAATGCACGAGCAATAGAGATGCGTTGCTGTTCTCCTCCTGAGAGCTCATGAGGCATTTTAAACCCTTTGGTATTTAAATGCACTTTATCAAGCACAGTTTGTATTCTTTCTTGCATTTTTTGTTTGTCTTTCCATCCGGTAGCTTTCATTACAAACATCAAATTTTCATTAATAGACCGATCAACTAATAATTGAAAATCTTGAAAAACAATTCCTATTTTTCTTCTTAAAAATGGTATATCAGTATTTTTTATTTCTTTTAGATTATATCCTGCAACAGCTCCATCTCCTTGCTTTAAAGGTAATTCAGCATATAATGTTTTTAGTAAACTACTTTTACCACTCCCTGTTTTACCAATTAAGTATTTAAACTCTCCCTTATTCAATTTTAGAGAAATAGTAGAAAGCACCAAATTGTGTTTTTGGTATATCGAAACGTTTGATAAATCTATAACTGTGTTCATAAATGATCTTTAAATCTCTAATTGCTCTATTTTTCCGAAAGGTAATGCTTGAATTATTTTTAAAATTTCTTCCTGTTTATCTCCGAGTCCACATTTCAGTAACTCTTTATCCGGCCTATCCACTCTAAAATAAGCGATAAGCGTATAATTATTGTCTCTTATTTGAACGAAATCAGGAATTTTTGCTTTGCCTTTTATTTTAAGAATGTACATGAGAAAAATATTATATGGCAAAGTTATAAGAATATTGGTTTACTTACTAGTCATAATGTGTGTAAGTAAACTTGCTAAATTTTCAGAAGGCCTTGCGGCAGAATAATCAATAATATATCCTTTGGGGTCAATTAAAATATAAGACGGAAAGCTAACTACATGAAATGATTCGAGAAGATTAAAATTATTCTCATAATACAAAAAAGGCCATTGGTATTGTGGATGTTGTTCAAGATACGTTTTCATTTTTTCTACTTTACTATCGGTGCAGATGCTTATAAACTCAACTTTCTCTTTGCATTTTTCATAATATTCGCTCATAATATCAAAGTCATTGCTGCACTCAGGTATTTCGCTTTTCCAAAAATTCAAATACACATATTTATTCTTAAAGCTGGATAAAGAAATTTGCTTTCCGCTTATATCATGTAAAGTAAAATCAATTGCTTGAGCCGAAGATAAAAATAGATTGCCCATGCTTTCTGCTACATCTCTATTTACTTTATATAGGGCACAGCCTTCCATATAATGAACCAACTTTAAAATATTGGCTTGATTGTAATCTTTGTCATAGTATAATTCAAAAAGTCCTTTGAGGAGAACTAATTCACGTAGGGTATCTGAATGTAAATTTGCATCTTGATAAAGCAAATGAGATATTTCATCATAGTCTGCATTGGTATTAATAAGTTCCTTCAGGGATAAATTATATTCATTTTTGTAGTTGAAATTTTTCAGATATTTTGTAAAACATTCATTAAATACACTCATATAGTGTAGATTTTCAAATAAAACGGGCTTATTTGAAAAATAAATTTCAACAAACTTATCATTGGTATAAAAATTGGCCATCATTTTTAATAAAGCTATTCTATATTTTAAAATGTCTTGAAAAAAAGTATTAGTATAATTATTAAATTGAATGACAAGATTTTTTTCCAGTTCTTCTATTTTCTTTTGACCTCCACGCGCAGTTAGTTCCAATGAGTTTGAAACAATAAAATTACCAAGCATTTCCTCTAATTCACCCAGTTTTTGGTTAAGGGTATCATTTATAACAGATAGACTAAAGAATTCAGATACAAAAGGAGAGTTAATTTGTTCTGCATTTAATTTCTCCTCAGAAGTAATAGTAATATTATATTTTTTACCCGGTTCTACCGGAAATAGTTTCTCTATATAATTTGATTTTATTACAACATATTGTGTAGAGTTTAATTTAAATTGAAGCGAAAAATTGCCCAACGAATCAATAATAGCTTCTGTAATTTCTTTTTTAGTATTGGTAATGAAATTATCATAAATAAGTAGGCTAATTTGTTGTCCCTTACAAAAATCAATTTTTCCAGAGATAGTGCCATTAGATCCTATTCCAATGATAGGAAAGACTAAAATGGATAGTATTGATAAATGGAAAATATATTTTGTCATTTTATATTTTGAAGGGAATAAATAAACTGGCATCTCCTCCATTTCTTATTATATCACGAATAATACTTGAATTTATTGCGCAATGTTTAGGTTCCGACACTAAAAAAACAGTTTCAATATCAGGATTCATTTCTCTATTCATTTGAGCAATGGCTCTTTCAAATTCAAAATCAGCAGAAGTGCGTAAACCTCGTAAAATAAAATGAGAATTGTTTTTTTTACAATAATCTATGGTAAGACCTTGATAAGAATCAACTTTAATTTTAGATTCTTTTTTATATAAGTCTTGTATCCATTGTATTCTTTTCTCTAAAGAAAAAAATCCTGTTTTATCGGCATTCACTCCAATGGCTATTATAATTTGATCAAACAAAGGCAAGGCTCTTTTAACGATTGATTCGTGCCCTATGGTGAAAGGATCAAACGATCCTGGAAATACTGCAGTTTTCATCGTATTTTATTTAAAGCGTTTCTTGTGAAATCCATTTACCAACTTTGGGTGCTACATAATTAAGCATTTGCTTTAATAAATCATCAATGTTATCGCTTACCAATAACATATTTTGATTTACCTCTTTTAAAAAACCTTTATCAACCATGGTTTGAATAAGTGAGAGAAGGTTGTCATAAAATCCATTGATATTTAAAATTGCAATTGGTTTTTCATGGAGCCCCAATTGGGCCCAAGTTAGCATTTCAAAAAATTCTTCAAGTGTTCCATAACCTCCTGGTAAAGCAATAATACCGTCACTTAAATTATTCATAATGGTTTTTCTTTCATGCATGGTTTCAACCCAAACGAGTTGTGTAAGCTCAAGGTGTTCAATTTCTTTATTTTTCAAAAAATGGGGAAGCACACCAATTACCTTTCCCCCTTCATTTAATACTCCATCTGCAACTGCACCCATTAGTCCAACTTTTGCGCCTCCGTATACCAATTCAATATTATTTTTTGCTAGTGTTTGTCCCAGCATGGTTGCTTGGGTTTTATAAATTTCATTTGTTCCTAAACTTGATCCGCAAAAAACGCTTATTCGTTTCATTATATATTTTTTTGAATTTGAGTATAGAATTTTATTGCCATGCATTTTTAAAGAAAGCATCCAATTTTTTAGGATCAAGCTTTTTATCTGTTCTTACTCCGCTGCACAAATCAAGTCCAAATGGCTGTACTTGTTCTATTGCACTTTTTACATTATCTGGATTTAATCCCCCTGCTAAAAACACTGGTATTTTAGATTGCTCAACTATTTTTCGACTCAAGGCCCAATTATGAACTCTTCCTGTTCCTCCTAATTCTTTTACCTGCAAATTAGGATTTCCACTATCTAAAAGTAAAGCATCAACAAATTCAGAAATTCGTATTGCTTCATCAATTGTTTTTTCATCTATAACATGTATTACCTGAACAATTTTAATGGCGGGTAAACTTTTTCTTATTGCTGAATAAGTACCATCTTTTAATTCATCTACTATTTGAATAGTATTGGTTAAAGTTCGCTTATGATGTTCAATAATTTCAAAAGCTGAAGTTTCGCTCGTTAACATAAAAGTTGCCACTGCAGGAGGAACAGAAAGTGCAATTTCTGAAATAAGTTCATCTGAGATAATTCCGGGTCCACTTGGCATTTTTGCAACTAACCCTAATGCAGAGGCCCCAAAATTTATTGCGGTTTTTGCTTCTTCTTTTGAACTAATACAGCATATTTTTATTCTTGGTTTCATCTTTAGTAAATAAATATTTTGATGAATGGTTTGGTAGTTTTTATGTTAAGCATTCTTACTAAGAACCAACAACTATTATTTAAATATACTAAAATTCACATTGCCGTATTTTCTTTGTTCATGAAAGTTTGGGTGAGATGTAAAACTAGTTCTAGCACTATGTTCAATAATTAACCACCCTTCCGGATTTAATAATTTCTTAGTAAAAACCATATCAGGAATTTCAATTGCTTTTTCTAAATCATAAGGAGGATCGGCAAAAATAAGATCAAAAGTTTCTGTACACTTATTTAAAAAACTAAACACATCAGATTTTATGGATTTAGCTTTTTTAGCTTCCATTACTATAGATTGGTCTTTTATAAATTGAATGCATTTAAAATGCATATCAATACTACTAATATCAGTGGTCCCTCTTGATATAAACTCAAGCGTAATGTTACCGGTTCCGGCAAATAAATCGAGAACCTTTATATTTTCAAAATCAAAATAATTGTTTAGAATATTAAATAAACCAACTTTGGCCATATCTGTGGTAGGCCTCACAGGCAAACCTTTAGGCGGATTAATATGCCTACCTTTGTATTTGCCGCTTATAATACGCACTTAAATTGATAAAATAGGTTGGAATAAAAATGACGGGGAATTTCTTCAAAAACGTAGCTAAACTGAAAGGTATTATCACGTTCATCAAATCGAATATGTTTTACATATTTAAATAAAAGTGCATAAAGTTCAGAATTCCGAATAATTTGCCCACATAAAACTATTTCAATGCTGTTTGTATTTAGTTTTAATTGTTCAAATACAAATAAGATATAATACACAAAATCTTCAGGAGTTTTAATGGTAAATGAATTATAGAAATTAAGATTTTTCCCGTTTACAATTACTATTTCAAAAGTAGATAACTGAACATGTACTATGGCTACTTTTTTAGTATGGTTTCTATACTTTACTAAACTAGATTCAATTAAGGTGGTAGAAAAATGATTTGCTTTTGCTGTTGGAAATAATTTTGACATATTATTTTCAACCACATCCGGTATTGCATATATGTTAACGGCTTCTAAAATCTGAATTTTATCGGTATGCAATCTCATGCCTTTTTCAAGAGCATGATTGATTTTAAAATAGTCTACCTTATGCCCTTCAGAGTATAAGGGAAGAGGTATAAGGGTTGATTTTTGATTAACGTATGAAATAAAAGTATTCTTAAATTCAGATTGTAATAATGGATTTATAGCAACAATTTTTTGAATACATTCGCTAATCATTACCATATTGTTTTCACCCTGAAAGGAGTAAGTTTCTAAAAATAGAAACTTTTTCTTTTCAGCATCTAAAATACAAAAGGTAACAAAATCTACTCCTAATTGAACAGCTAAGCTATATTGAGCAGCAGATTCATTAACTAAGGCTTCGTCTTTAAGACTAATAAATGCTTCTATTTTTTCTGCTTTTTCCGACACAAAATTTAAGGCTCGTATTTGTACTTAATTAAACAAATCTAAAGTTTTTCTGTTAATCAATATAATTTACGAAAACAAAAAAGCCCTTCGTTACTAAAAACGAAAGGCTTTGTACTAATAAAACATTGACTTTTTTATAATGCAGCTACATGAGTAGTTAATTTCGATTTAATATTGGCAGCTTTATTTTTATGAATGATATTTTTCTTTGCTAGTTTATCAACCATAGAAACTACTTTTGGTAGTAACTCCTGAGCTTTTGCTTTATCTTTTTCTAATTTCAACTTTTTTAATGCAGTACGTGTACTTTTATGTTGGTACTTGTTACGCTCGTTTTTTGCGTCAGTTGAACGAATTCTTTTTTCTGATGATTTATGATTTGCCATCTAATAAAATATTAACTTAAAATAATTTACAACTTAAATTGGTAGTCCGTAGGGGAATCGAACCCCTGTTCCCAGGATGAAAACCTGGTATCCTAACCCCTAGATGAACGGACCATTTTCCTATAAAGGGAGCACAAAGGTAACACATATTTTTGTTTAGTACAAACAACCTAGTACTATTTTTATCAATCTCTATTTAAAATAGACTTGGTTCTATCCTTTTTTCGGATGAGCCCAGAAATGTTGTTTTCCAAAATTTGATGCTGTTTTTTAGCCTATATGCCTAACTATTAGCTGATTTAAATCAGTTCTCTGATTTATTCTAAAAATTGTGTTGTATTGAAAGCTAAAAAAGTAAGACATTTGCAGCATGAATAGCATTGAAATCAATGATTAAAGGACTGAAAATAGCAATTATTTTGTTGTCAATGAGTTTCTTGGGTGTTTATGCACAAAAAGACTCCTTGCGTCATTATTATTTTTATACAGGTAAGCAATATGGAAGCGAAGCTCTTTATAATCCATTTTCTACTATTGTTAATGGGGGATTTGATATTTATCAACTATCTGATTTTAATAGACAGTTTTTAGACTTTAATTATAAAACATCTGCTGAAAATGTAGCTAATAACTTAGTGCATTTTAATACTACTCTTAACCAAGTGGGTTGGTGGCATTTTACAAAAACAGAATTATTGCCACTTACATTTGATCCTAAAGGAGCACAATGGGCTCCCAATTATTTATTACATACCATAGGTGGAGGTATGAGCAGTACTAAAATGACAGAATGGTATGAAAGCCAAGATGTGCCTCTTCCTCGGCTTTTTGGAATACTGACTGTTATGTCGGCTGAATTTTTAAATGAAGTAACCGAAAATTGTGAGTATGTAGGATACAATTCCGATCCTATTTCAGATGTTTACGTTTTTAATGTTGCAGGTGTAGTTCTTTTTAGTTTTCCGGGAGTAAATAAATTCTTTAGTGAACAATTGCATATGTCTGATTGGTCATTACAACCAACATTAATGATTCCTAATCGTTCGCTATACAATAGTGGTCAATATTTTTCACTAAAGTATAATTTACCATTTGCGCCTAGATGGGCTCTCTTTAGTAGAATGGGTATGGGCATGATGGGGGGATTATCCTATAAAGTGAATAAAGAATATTCTTTTTCATTTGGTGCAGGAGCAAGGCCGTATCAATGGGAAATGGTGGATACAGTTGGTCGTCAGCAAACAGTGAGTTCTCGTTTTTCTGCCGGAGTATTTTTAGATAAAAATAATTCTTTAATGGCCTCATTTGTTTATAGTGATGTTGATGATTATTTTTTACATCTTAATATTTATCCCGGAATATTACATTTAGGTAAGCTTTCGCCAGGTTTATGGGCTGTTGTAAAAAAAGATGGAACTCCTATTTTTGGGGTATCCTCCACTTTTTTTATTGGTTTGGGTGGTGATTGTACCAAAACCCCTTAAGCAAGAAAGAAACTATTCTTCAAACAGTTTTTGTAACTTGTCGGTAAATTTAAACAAAATGAATAAACTACTTGTTTCTGTTGTAAGTATTTTTATTTATTTACAATCATTCTCTCAAACATTATCTACTAAAGAAATAGTTGAAAAAATGTTGGCTTCTTCCAATTCTATACATACGATGGAGTACCTTCAAAAAGCTTGGGAAAAAATGAGCGATGGCCTCTTATACTCAGAAGCTAAAACAAAAATTTGTACAAAGCCTTATAAGTTTTACTGTTATAATACTGCGCCAACACCCGGTCTTGAAGTATTGTATAACTCAACTGTAAAACAAACGGAAGCTGTTGTAAAACCAAACGGATTTCCATGGGTAAACTTAAATCTTGATCCCGGAGGTTCATTAATGCGAAAAGGACAACACCATTGTTTGTATGATGCCGGCTTTGACTATGCCATTTCAGTACTTAAAAATGGCTATGATAGATCTGCAACTTATGGTTTTGATAAAGTGTTTGTGCAATTAAAAGATACACTTTGGGATGGACATTGGTGTTATGTGATACAAATCAATAGCCTTGATTATAAATATGTAGATTATACTGTTCAACCTAATGAAAATGTAGTTGACATTGCTAAGAAGAAATATATAAATGAATACAGCCTCTTGCTTTTAAATCCATCTGTTTCGAGCTATACAGATGTGGATCCCGGAGAAAAAATAAAAATACCTACCTATTATGCTAAAAAAACAATTGTATATGTTGATAAGAAATATTTTCTACCCATAGTACAAATCATGTATGACGAAAATGGTATATATGAAAAATACGAATACCGTAACTTGAAAATAAATCCAACATTTACCGAAAAAGAATTTACAGAAGATTGTGACTGTTATGGATTTTAAAGATAAATAAATGCCGTATAGAGTTGATAATATATCCTGGTACTTAATAATCCCTTTTTATTTTTATGCATATACTATTGCTTGCTTAATGTATTTGGCAAGTTTCCTGGTTCATTTTACGAGTAAAATTACTTTTGAAGGAGAAGTATACGTTTCGAATAAAAAACAAAACTTCATTTTTTGTCATTGGCATGAGGCCATTCCTTTTTACTTTGGCACTTTTTTAAAACAAGATAGATACCATGTATGGATGAATCATCCTATTTGGTTTATGAAACCCATTCATGTTTATGCATCTTTTGTTGGTATAAAAAAGCTAGTATTGGGTTCTTCTGGCCATGATGGGAAAAAAGCATTGGCTGAATTAACAAACGAAATTAAAAATGGGGCCAGTACTTTTATTTTTCCTGATGGTCCGGCTGGTCCGCCAAAAAATCTTAAGCATGGTATTATTGATTTGGCTTATGAAACAGGAGTAGCTATTATTCCAATAGAATTTGTTTACGGAAAATACATTCAATTAAATACCTGGGATAAAAAGAAAATTCCGCTACCGTTTTCTAAAATTGTGGTAAAATATAAAGCCCCAATTTATGTTACTGATAAAAATAAAAATGAAGTTAAATTAATTATTGAAAGCGCATTAGGGTAGTTCCAAAAATTACAATTTCTGTCCCTCTCTTCGAGAGGGATTAAGGGAGAGGAAGAAAAAAATCCAATTTTTGGAACGGACTATTAGGAAACACTAACAACTAATAACTAAGTTTTGTGGGAAGAATATTAGCAATAGATTATGGTTTAAAACGAACCGGAATAGCCGTTACAGATCCCTTAAAAATAATTGCTAATGGATTAACCACAGTTGAAACAAAGAACTTAATTACTTTCTTAAAAGATTATTTTTCGAAAGAAGAAGTTGAATGCATTGTTATTGGAGATCCTAAACGTTTAAATGGAGAACCTAACCAAGCAACACCATTGGTGGCAGCTTTTATTCTTGAACTAGAAAAAAACTTTTCGAAAATTCCAATAAAAAAAATAGATGAAAGGTTTACATCAAAAATGGCATTTCAAACCATGATTGATGCCGGTTTAAATAAAAAGGCCCGACAAAATAAAGCAACTGTTGATATGGTAAGTGCAACCATTATTTTGCAGAGTTATTTAGGACAGGCAAATATTCTCTAAAAATGTCTAATTTTGCGCAACAAAAAATAATTACAATAAATGATTTTACCAATCTATCTATACGGACAACCAGTACTTAAAAAGGTTGCTGAGCCAATAAAAAAAGATTATCCAAAATTAGAAGAGCTCATTGCCAATATGTATGAAACCATGCACAATGCAGATGGAGTGGGCTTGGCTGCTCCTCAAATTGGTTTGCCTATTCGATTGTTTGTGGTAGACGGCTCTGGATTTAAAGACGAAAAAGTAAAAAACTTTAAACAAGTATTTATTAATGCTACCCTACTCGAAGAAAGTGGAGAAGAATGGGATTTTAACGAAGGTTGTTTAAGTATTCCTAAAGTACGTGAAGATGTGAGCCGCCCTTATAATTTGGTGATAGAATACCAAGATGAAAATTTTGTAAAAAAGAAAGAAAAGTTTGAGGGCACCGCAGCACGTATTATTCAACATGAATACGATCATATTGAAGGAATTCTTTTTGTAGAAAAAATTAGCCCACTCAGAAAAGTAATGATCAAAGGAAAACTCAACGATATTTTAAAAGGTCAAGTTGAAGTTGATTTTCCAAGCAGATTTTATACTCCTAAAAAAGGGAAGAGATAAAATGATGTACCAATGTACCGATATAGCAATTTAGCAATATAACAGTTCAACAATTTAGCAATGAAACAGTTTTTAGTTATAGCATATATTCTAATGTTGGCATTTACTTCTTGTAACAATCCAACAAAACCAATTGCTCAAAACGAATCTCTTCCTAAAAAAATAGATAGCTTAGAAATGATTTTATTTCATGACAGTATGGGAACTGTAAATCAAAAAGTGTCTCAAGAATTAATGCTCACTTATGAAAAATATGTGAATCAAAACCCTGATGATTCTTTAACTGCCGATTATTTGTTTAGAAATGCACAAATAGCATTGAGTTTAAAATTAGGGAGTAGATCAGTTAATTATCTTGAACAATTTTGCACCAAATATCCGCAACATCCTAAAGCCCCACATGCTCTATTTTTAGAAGCTTTTGTATATGAAACTGAATTAAATAAGCCTGATGTAGCCAAGCAAAAATATCAAGAATTTATAGATAAATATCCTAAAAGCGAATTGTACCTTGATGCAAAAGCCTCTCTTCAAAATATTGGAAAATCGGGTGAGGAATTGATTAATGAGTTTGAGAAGAAAAATACTTCGAAATAAAATGGATTGGTTTAATTCAATTTTATTTGCTCCCTATCTCTTAAAAAATAGTGCTGCGTTTAAATTAAAAATTATTGGAGCATCCGCTTTATTTATTGTTTTATTCCATTCTACTTTCCAACCTTTTCAGTTTAGGTTATATTCATTCAATATAAAAATGGAAGTGCTAATTGCTTATACTATTATAACATTTGCTCTTGGCAGCTTTAATTTATTTCTGATTCCCAATATATTCCCAAAACTATTTAATGAAGACTATTGGACAAAAACCAAGGAATGGCTTTGGCTTATATGGAATTTGTTTTCTGTGGGAATAGGATTTTTTATTTTTAAAGTAAGCTTTGGATTCTATCCCCTTATTATCGATAGAGTTGTTACAGGAATTTTGGCAACATTGGCTCTTGGTACCATACCTATTACCCTTTATGTTGTTTTAGGACATGCTTATATTTTAAAGCAAGAATTAGAAAATCTTAAAGAAATTAATGCTCAACTTATTTTGTTACAGCCACAAAAAAGTAAAGGGCTACAAAATGTTGAATCTCATTCTCATTTAATAACATTAAAAGCTCAAAGGGGAGAATTCTCGATTTCTTTTCAATTAAATGAATTGCTTTTTATAGAATCAGTTGGTAATTATATTTCTGTTACATTTTTTCAAAACAATATTTTAAAAATAGAAAAAATGAGGACTACCTTAACCTCAGTTCAAAAAGAGCTTTCTTCTTATAAGGAAATTATTCAAACTCATCGTGCTTTTTTAGTAAATACCCATCATATCAAATCCATTGAAGGAAACTCCACTGCTTATAAACTTGCTTTTCATCAATCTGAAATCTTTGTCCCCATTTCAAGAAGTAAAATAAGGGAAGTAAGAAATTTGCTTCAATTAGCGTAAAATCCCCTCTCTCAAAAATTGATCTTATCTCCAATTTTACAAATCATCCCCCAATAAGCCATTCTATCCCCAATATTTGATACTCAAGCAATAGGATAATATTTTTGAAACAAATCTTTTAACTAATGAAAAAATATACTTATTTCTTTTTATTAATTCTTGTTGGTTTTTGCAATACTATTTATTCTCAAAATGATTCTATCAATCTGGCTTTTCATCATAATTTTCCTCAAAAACAGAACATTATTAAAATAGGTGGATATTTATTGCCTTTATTTAGCATTGGTGCATCTTTAGGTTATGAAAAACGTTTCAAAGGAAATATCGCCCTTGATTTTAACTGCAAATATTGGACATCTGAGCTTACAGAAGCAGATGAATGGAGTGATCGGTATTCAATTTCAATAGGCGTAAAATACTATTCCACTTTACAACTTAATTTAATGAATAAAAACTATAGCTTGAGTTTACCTTTCAAAAATTATTATGTTGGAATATTTTTAAAGCCTGTATTGGCGCATTATCTGGGTTCGGATTCTTATTATGGACACTATACCAGTTTTGATTATTGGCGTTTTGAAATTGGCCCGGAAATTATGGTTGGTAAAATGTTTAATGTAGGTAATCGCTTTACTATTGAAACCGGAATTGGCGTGATCGTAACCGTCTATCCAATTTTGTTTGTATTACCACAAATGAGATTTAGAATCGGAATAAGATATTAATTTTTAAGATATCCCCAAAACAATTATAGACAGTAATAAGTTTATACTCAATCAGTGATAGCTAACAAAAAATCAATTTAACTTAATCACTAAATAAACATTAGTAGAGTCCACATAATTCATCTTTTATTCGTAACTTCGCAATCTCATTTTTTTTATTAACGCTGTAACGTTAAAGACCTTTTGATTTAATCATGATTTTCTCATGATAACTCCAATGAATTTAATGTTACACTAAAATCAAACTCAAGTGAAACTATCAAAATTCAAATTCAATCTTCCTAAAGAATTATTAGCAAAATATCCTGCAGAAAACAGAGATGAAGCCCGTTTGATGGTATTGCACCGTAAAACAGGGAAAATTGAGCACAAAACTTTTAAAGATGTGTTAAGCTATTTTGGTGATGGCGATGCTATGATTTTTAATAATACACGTGTATTTCCTGCTCGCTTATATGGTAATAAAGAAAAAACTGGAGCTAAAATTGAAGTTTTCTTATTGAGAGAATTGAACCACGAACAACGTTTGTGGGATGTATTGGTTGATCCTGCAAGAAAAATAAGAATTGGTAACAAGCTTTATTTTGGTGATGATGATTCATTGGTAGCTGAAGTAATTGATAATACTACTTCTCGTGGTCGTACACTTCGTTTTTTGTTTGATGGCACACACGAAGAATTTAAAAATACGGTATATGCTTTAGGCCAAACCCCACTTCCTAAATATATTAAAAGAGCAGCTGAAGAATCAGACAAAGAAAGATACCAAACCGTTTATGCTAAAGTAGAAGGAGCTGTAGCTGCTCCAACAGCAGGTTTGCATTTTAGCAAAACACTTTTAAAACGATTAGAATTAAAAGGCGTTAATTTTGCGGAACTTACATTACATGTTGGCTTAGGTTCATTTCGTCCGGTTGAGGTTGAAGATCTTACCAAACATAAAATGGAATCGGAAGAATTAGAAATTACTCAAAAAGCTGCTGATGTTGTAAACAAAGCCAAAGCAGATAAGAAGAAAGTTTGTGCGGTTGGTACAACAGTTATGCGTGGCATTGAAACTTCTGTTTCTTCAGGAGGTTTTTTAAATCCTCATAAAGGTTGGACGAACAAATTTATTTTTCCTCCTTATGATTTTAGCATAGCCAATTGCATGATCACTAATTTTCACATGCCGTACTCAACATTGTTAATGATGGTTTGTGCTTTTGCAGGTTATGACAATATTATGAAAGCATACAATACTGCTATAAAAGAGAAATACAATTTTTACTCTTATGGCGATGCCATGCTGATATTATAAATTTCTGTGGCTTCGAGAACCTCAGCCACCGTACTTTTACTGGCTGAGGTTTTAAATTTTGTTGGCTGAGGCTCTCGAAGCCAAACATAAAAAATGTTAGTTGTTTTGTCTTTATTCGAATAACCAATAACAAACAACCAACAACAAAATTATGGCTAAACTCTATTTAGTTCCTACACCCATTGGTAACTTAGAAGACGTTACTCTAAGAGCCATTCGTATATTAAAAGAAGTAGATCTTATTTTGGCCGAAGATACTCGTGTAAGCGGCTTTTTAATAAAGCATTTGGGTATTGAAAAAAAATTAATTTCTCACCATCAACATAATGAACATAAAACGGTAAGCTCCATTGCTGAAAGTATTGCCGAAGGAAAAAATGTTGCATTAATTTCTGATGCCGGCACACCCGGCATTTCTGATCCAGGTTTTTTATTAGTTCGGGAATGTATAAAACACGGAATAGCGATAGAATGCTTACCCGGCCCAACAGCTTTTGTTCCTGCTCTAGTTAATTCTGGCTTGCCCTGTGATCGTTTTTGTTTCGAAGGCTTTTTACCACAAAAAAAAGGCCGACATACGCGTCTTCAAAATTTGAAATTAGAGCAGCGTACCATGATTTTTTACGAATCTCCTTTTCGATTGGTAAAAACCTTAGAACAGCTTTCTCAAGTTTTTGGAGATGACCGAAGAGCTTCTGTAAGTCGTGAACTATCAAAATTATATGAAGAAACGCAACGCGGTACTTTAATAGAACTTATTGAGTATTTTAGTAAGAAAACGGTAAAAGGAGAAATTGTAATTGTTGTTGGAGGAGCTACTCAAACTTCTTCTTTGGAAGAAGAAAGTGAAGATGAAGTTGAAAAAGATTAAAATACAATAATGTCAAAAACTGCTTTAATTGTAGGAGCTACAGGATTAGTAGGAAATAATTTACTCCCACTGCTTTTAGAAAATAATGGGTATGAAAAAATAATTTCAATTAGTAGAAAATCTCTTCCTTTTCAACACCCTAAACTAGAACAACATCTTATTAATTTTGACGAAATTGAAAACCATACCCATCTTTTTATAGCCAATGATATATTTTGTTGTTTGGGTATTACCATTGCAAAAGCTGGTAGTCAAGAAAATTTCTATAAAGTAGACCATACATACGTTTACCAAATGGCTCAATACGCACTACAAAATGGAGCAAATCAAATCATATTAATTTCTTCTATTGGGGCCGATAAAAACTCTTCAAATTTTTATTTAAGAACCAAAGGTCAAATTGAGAGTGATCTTATTCAACTCCATTTTAATAAAACAATTATTGTTCGCCCTTCCATGTTGTTAGGAGATAGAACAGAATTCAGATTTACAGAAGCTTTAGGCAAGCCTTTTATGCAGGCATTAGGTATTTTAATGCTGGGGCCATTTCAAAAATACAAACCTATTGAAGCGCAAACAGTCGCAATGGCAATGCTAAAATTAGCTCAAACAAATGCAGATAAAGTCAAGATTGCAGAATCGGACGAATTACAAAAATTAGGGCTTAATTAATTTGTACAAATTAATTGAAGTACGTACATTAGTTGTATATACAATAATTGATCATGAAACTACAAGACGAATTAAAAATGAAAAAATTTGCCAGTGAATACCATCGTGCAAGTTTGAATATTATGTTTACGGGATTTTGGTTAAGCGAACAATTTAATGAAGTACTTAAACCATTTGCAATATCCGAACAACAATTTAATGTATTAAGAATACTTCGTGGTCAAAATGAAAAAGCCATTAACTTGCTAAGTGTGCAAGAAAGAATGATTCAAAAAATGAGCAATGCCACTCGCCTTGTTGAAAAATTAAAGAAAAAGGGATATGTAGAAAGAAAAATATGTGAAGTAAACAGAAGGCAAGTAGATATTTCTATAACAGATAAAGGATTGCAATTATTAGAAGAATTAGATGCAAAAGTAAAATTATACGAAGCCAAAATATTTAAAAACATAAATGAAAAAGAGGCCAAATTAATTGCAGATTTATTGGATAAACTCAGAGGCTAATTCTTCTTTCATACCATAATAATCTTGTAAAGAACAGACCAAAATACTACATTTGCCCCCTCTTAATTTTCTTACTATGCAAGAACATCTCATAGATCTATATGCCTATAATTACTGGGCAAACCAATTGTTTGTTAAAAAAATAAATGATGCTCAATTTCAACATCCTAAATTTATTCAATTATTCAGTCATCTATTAAATGCCCATTCTATTTGGCTTTCGCGTATAAATGGAGAAATGGAAAAATACAATGTTTGGCAGGTGCACCAAGTTGTTAATTTTTCCAAAATAAATGATGAGAATTTTCAGATTACTCAATTACTTCTTAAAAAACTAAATCAATCTGATTTAGATCGGTTGATTGATTATATAAATAGTCAAGGTGTTCGCTATCAAAATAAAACCAAAGATATTTTGATCCATGCTGTTAATCATGGTACCTACCATCGTGCTCAATGCGCTAGCATTATGAAAGAAAATAATATTCAGCCTCCTGTAACTGACTTTATTGCTTATAAGAGATTATAATTAATTATATTCGCTTGCTTTCATTTTTGTTTTACTAATGATCATGATCAATACCATTTATAGAAATAATCTTTTTCTCAATAAAACAGCTCTTGTTACAGGTGGAGGTACAGGTATTGGCTTACGCATTGCACGCGAATTAGCGCAATTAGGAGCATGTGTAATTTTGCTTAGCCGTAAAAAAGAAAATTTAAACAAAGCCGTTGATCAAATTACCTGTGAGGGAGGAAAAGCATTTGCGATCGAATGTAATATTCGGGAAGAGGAAAGTATAAAAATGGCAATTAAAACCGCTTTAGCGTTTACAGATAACATAGACTATTTAGTTAACAATGCAGGAGGCCAATTTCCGGCACCTGCCGAAATGATTAACCGTAAGGGTTGGCAAGCTGTAATTGATTTAAACTTAAATGGCACTTTTTTTATTACACAAGAGGTTTTTAATGCCTGTATGGAACAAAAAGGAGGTGCCATTGTAAATATTACAGCCAATTTCTGGAATGGATTTCCCATGATGTCGCATACAGGTGCTGCACGTGCAGCTGTTGAAAATTTAACAAAAACCCTAGCTGTTGAATGGGGAAAATATGGAATAAGAATAAATGGAGTTGCACCAGGCACGGTTCATTCAAGTGGATTAAACTCCTATGCTCCCGAATTTCAAGATCATATTTTTAATGTACGATCAAAAAACAACCAAAGTTATAGATTGGCTACTGAAGCTGAAATTGCTTCAGCAGTAGTTTTTCTTCTTTCGCCTGCTGCATCATACATTACAGGAGAAACTATAAAAGTTGATGCAGGAGAGTCGATTTTCTCTCCAATTTGTCCTCCTACACAACCATCAAACTTTCCTATCTTTGATGATGAAAAATAAGTTCAACCTTTTCCCTATTATAGAAAAGGAGTCAATTGAAATTGCAAGAAACTATACTTAATTAATATTGTTTTCTACATTAAGCCAAATTGCCAAATGGATTGTAGTGCTTCTCGCTACATTTGTATTCTTAATTCCAGCTTGTATTATTGGGCCATTTTTTAAAAGAGGAGCCTTTGCGATATTAAAAATTTGGGGACGTTTTGCACTATTTATTTTTAGTATCACAGTTGAGGTCGAAGATAGAAATAATGGCTCTTATAATAATCCTCCTTATATTTTTATCAATCTCAACCAAACAAGTCTTACAGAAACATTTATTATGGCGGCTTATACCCCTGCTAATTTTATTACCATAAGTAATATTGAATATGCCATTATTCCACTTGTAGGATGGATTCAAATTGCATTGGGAGGCATTATTATTATCAAACAAAATAAAACAAAAGCTAAAAAAAGTATCGAGAGAGCACAAGAGGTTTTAAAAATAAAAAAAAACAATATGATGATTTCTATTGAAGGTAAGCGAACCGAAGATGGAGAATTGCAACCCTATAAAAAGGGACCTATTGTATTGGCTTTGGCAAATCATACGCCAATTGTTCCTTATATAACAATTGGAGCTTATGAATGTATGCCTTATGGTAGTTGGAAAATAAAACCCGGAAAAATTAATTTAATTTATGATAAAATAGTCGATACAAATTCATATAATATTGATGATAGAAATAAATTACTTAGCTTACTTAGAACTATTGCAGAAAAAGAATTAAACCTAAAGCAAGAAGTAATTAAAAATGACTCAAGAATCCTTATACATACCTTTTGATAAAAGCGACCAACTGCATTTAAAACGCTTTTATACAAACCCCAATGGCATTCCTGTATTTATGCTTCATGGAGCCATCGAAAATGGAAAAATATTTTATTCAAATTCAGGAAAAGGCTTAGCTCCATTTCTTGCACAAAATGGATATGATGTTTTTGTAGCCGATTTAAGAGGCCGCGGACAAAGTTCTCCTAAAATTAATCGCCATTCAAAATACGGACAAACAGAAAGTATAATTTATGAGATTCCTGCTTTTATAAAAAAAATAAAAGAAATAAAGGGAAATGTAAAACAAATTTGGATGAGCCATTCATGGGGAGGTGTTTTATTACTTTCTTATTTAGCAAGAACCCAATTGGTGAATGAAGTGAAAGCAATGGTGTTTTTTGGCACCAAAAGAAGAATTAGCGTAAAAAGTTTCAAAAAAATTTACATGATCGATCTCATGTGGAATTTTATGCCCCGTATCATAAAACCAATTGTAGGTTATTTGCCTGCATCAGAATTAAAAATGGGTTCTGATAATGAAACTAATAAATCACATAGGCAATCACGAGAATGGGTAAAAATGAAAAATTGGATGGATACTGATGACGGATTTAATTATAATGAACAATTAAAAAATATTACTTTACCTCCCACTCTTTATTTAACAGGTAAAAATGATGATGTTTTGTGCCATCCAAGAGATATGCAATTATTAATAAATGAAATTGGAGAACATCACCCTAAAGAATATAAAATAATTGGAAAAGAAAATGGATATTTACACGATTATGATCACATCAATTTGTTAACGCATCCCAATGCTATTAATGATCATTTTAAAATGGTGTTAGAATGGATAAAACAAAATAATAAATGATTACTGCAGAAAATATAAGCAAATCATACGGCTCACTTCAAGTACTGAAAGGAATTACTTTAAGCATTAAAAAAGCTGAAGTAGTTTCTATTGTGGGAGCATCAGGTGCCGGCAAAAGTACATTGTTGCAAATAATAGGCACCCTTGATAAAGCAGATCATGGTTCTGTAAAAATAAACAACACTAGCCTTGAGAAATTAAACGACAATCAACTTTCTGATTTTAGAAACAAACACATTGGCTTTATTTTTCAATTTCATCATCTGTTACCAGAATTTACAGCTCTTGAAAATATCTGTATTCCTGCATTTATAGCTAAAAAAAATAAAAAGGAAACCGAAGAAAAAGCAAAAGAATTATTGGGTTATTTGAATTTATCAGCACGAGCCCATCACAAACCCTCTCAATTATCGGGTGGTGAACAACAGCGTATTGCAGTTGCTCGTTCATTAATAAATGCCCCTTCTGTTATTTTAGCCGATGAACCCTCAGGTAATCTTGATTCGGTAAATGCTAAAGAATTACATGATTTATTTTTCTCCTTAAGAGAAAAATTTCAACAAACTTTCGTAATTGTAACTCACAATGCTGAGCTTGCAACTATGGCTGATAGAAAATTGGTTATGCAAGATGGCTATCTTATTGCTTAATGCAAGCATATTTATTTGATTCTAAAAAAATGTTAAATATTACTAACAAGGTGTAAGATTAATAATCTCCATATTATTTTTGTCGGTGTTATGAAAAAAATATTTTTCATCCTTAGTATTGTGTTGGTATTCTTTCATCCAACATATTCTTGCGCCTTAAAGGCGACATCTATTTATCATATTGAAATTGTTCAGCAGGAATCTGAGATTTACCCTAATTATTATATACAAGGCGAAAAACTTCTTTTTGATGAATTTCTAATTGATATCGAAGATGAAGACGTAAATGATTCTGAAAGAAAAAATTTTTCTAGTGCAAAAACAGCTTTCAAAGCTTTTTTGTTTGCATCAACTAATTTTTTTGATGACCTTTTTAAAAAGCCCTCGTATACCAGCTTTATATTTCACCTTCTCCCTTCTTATTTTATTTCCCTAAGAGTATTTAGACTCTGATTTTGCTTTGTTAATACTGTGTGGAAATAGTTTTTTTCTCATGCAAAATTAATTAATCAATAATTTTTGTTTCTCAAATATTCATATCCAATGAACAAAACAGCATTACTATTGAGCATATATGCCATAGTTAATTTTACCGCTTGTACTTCAAAACAAGAAGAAAAAAGTGAAGAGGGTAAATTTCCTGTTACGAATCCAATTTTAATTGATACTTCTTATACAAAGGAATATGTTGCCGAGATACAATCGTTACAAAATATTGAGATACGTGCAAAGGTTGATGGATACATAGAAACCATAAATGTTGATGAAGGGCAGCATGTAAATGAAGGTCAACTTCTTTTTACAATAAGGCCAAGAGAATATGAGGCTGAATTGGCAAAAGCCAAAGCAGAAACTAAAACGGCTGAGCTTGAAATGCAGAATACAAAAATTCTTGCCGATAAAAATATTGTTTCTCAAACCGAATTGGCATTGGCGGTAGCAAAGCTGGATCAGGCAAAAGCCGAACAAGCAATAGCAGAATTACATCTTTCTTATACTGAAGTAAGGGCTCCTTTCGAAGGAATTATTGATAGAATTCATTTTAAAGTTGGAAGTCTTATAGATGATGGCTCATTGTTGACTTCTCTTTCAAACAATAAAGAAGTTTACGCTTATTTTAATGTTTCTGAAGCAGAGTATTTAGATTATAAGGCTCGCAATGCAGGAGATAATAAAAACAATGTTGCACTCATTTTAGCAAATGGCCAAGAACATAAATATAAAGGTACCATTGAAACCATCGAAGGAGAATTTGATAAAGAAGTGGGAAGTATTGCATTCAGAGCCAAATTTCCTAATCCTGATCTTTTATTGAAACATGGTGAAACAGGAAAAGTGCGATTAATTATGGATATCAAAAATGCTTTAATTATTCCTCAAAAAGCAACATTTGAGATACAAGATAAAATCTATGTATATGGGGTGGATCAGAACAATGTTGTGAAATCAAAAAATATCTCCGTCAAACAAAAATTATCGAATATATACGTTATTGAAAACGATCTTTCAGAAAAGGATAAAATTCTGCTCGAAGGACTTCAAAGTGTAAAAGAGGATGATACGATTCATTCAGAATTTATTCCGGCCAAGCAAGTAATTGACCATTTACAGCTAATTGAACAATAAATTTAATATCAAACAATAAAATTATGTTCAAAAAAATCATACACAGACCGGTATTAGCTATTGTTATTTCCTTGATAATTTCCCTGTTGGGTATTTTAGCATTAATAAAATTACCCGTTACTCAATTTCCATCCATATCTCCTCCTAAAGTAAATATCAATGCAGAGTATCCGGGTGCAAATGGAGAGCTGATGATTAAAGCCGTGGTTATTCCGTTGGAACGTGCTATAAATGGAACACCCGGAGTAAAATATATTGCCTCTGATGCCGGTAACGATGGAGAATGTTTAATAACCGTAGTTTTTGAGTTAGGAACAGATCCTAACATTGCTGCTGTTAATATTCAAAATAGGGTAGCAGCAGTAACCAATAAATTACCTCCCATTGTTGTTAGAGAAGGTATTAAAATCAGCAGAGAAGAATCAAATATGCTTATGTATATTAATTTGTATAGTAAAGACAAGGGTTCTGATGTAAATTTTATTTACAACTTTGCTGATATAAATATACTTTCTGAATTAAAAAGTGTTGATGGTGTTGGATTTGCTGATATTCTTGGAGACAGAGAATATGCGATGCGTATTTGGTTGAAACCGGACAGAATGTTAGCCTATAAAATTTCAGCAGATGATGTTTTAAAAGCATTAGACGAACAGAGTTTAGAAGCTGCACCGGGAAAAACAGGTGAAAGCTCCGGAAAAAAATCACAAGCTTTTGAATATGTATTAAAATATCCCGGTAGGTATACTACCAAGGAGCAATACGAGAATATTATTTTGAGATCGAGTCCTGATGGAGAAATACTTCGGATTAAAGATGTTGCTCAAGTTGAATTCGGTACTGCCTATTATGATATCTATTCAACGCTCAATGGAAAACCGGCTGCTGCGATAATGGTTAAACAATCGTATGGCAGCAATGCAAGCGATGTGATCAAGAAGATTAAAAAGAAAATGGAAGAAATAAAAGAAAATTCATTTCCTAAAGGAATGGATTATGAAATAAGTTATGATGTATCCAAATTCTTAGACGCTTCTATCGATAAAGTAATTCACACATTAATAGAAGCATTTTTATTAGTGGGCTTAGTAGTATTTGTATTTTTAGGAGACTGGCGTTCTACCCTTATCCTCGCTATTGCCGTGCCTGTATCTTTAGTAGGAACATTCTTCTTCATGCAATTTTTTGGAATCACGCTTAACATGATCACTTTGTTTGCGCTAGTGCTTGCTATTGGCATTGTGGTGGATAATGCAATTGTTGTGGTAGAAGCCGTTCACGCAAAAATGGAAGAAAAAAATCTAGATCCAAAAGCAGCAACAGAATTAGCCATGCACGAAATAAGTGGGGCCATCATTGCTATTACTTTAGTTATGGCTGCAGTATTTATTCCTGTTGCATTTATGACCGGACCTGTAGGAATCTTCTACCGACAGTTTTCTGTAACCATGGCAACGTCCATTATTTTATCGGGTGTTATTGCTTTAACATTAACTCCTGCATTGTGTGCCATCATGTTAAAAAATATGCACGGAATTGAAAAAAGAAAAACGCCAATCAATCGTTTTCTGGATGCTTTCAATAACTGGTTTGGTCGCATATTAGGCAAGTATAAAAAAGTATTGAATGTAATTGTAAATAAAAGAGCGGTTACATTTTTAGCCTTGATCATTTTCTGCATCGCCAGTTGGGGCTTAAATACTGTTATTCCATCCGGATTTATTCCCAATGAAGATCAAGGCGTTTTTTATGCTATTATTAATACGCCTCCGGGTTCAACATTAGAAAGAACTAATGCTGTTGCTTTTCAGATTCAAAAAGTTGCAGAAGAATTAGAAGACATAAAATCTGTTTCATCTTTGGCGGGTTTTGAAATTTTATCAGAAGGTGAAGGAGCTAATTCCGGAACCTGTCTTATTAACCTCAAGAGTTGGGATGAAAGAAAACATTCAACGGCTGAAGTAATGGAAGAGCTAGAAGAAAAAACAAAAGATATTAAAGGTGCCAATATTGAGTTTTTCCCTCCTCCTGCAGTTCCAGGCTATGGTGCTGCAGGTGGGTTTGAATTGCGTTTATTAGATAAAGGTGGAAGTGGTGATTACAAAAAAATGGAAACGGTGAATAAGGACTTTGTAAAAGAATTAAATAAAAGACCTGAGCTTTCATCTGTTTTTACTTTTTACAGCGCAAGCTTTCCTCAGTACATGCTAAATATTGATAATGATAAAGCGCAGCAAAAAGGAGTAACCATCGATAATGCAATGAATAACTTGTCAACACTTATTGGAAGTAATTATGAAACCAACTTTATTAAGTACGACCGCCAGTACAAAGTAATGGTGCAGGCATTGCCTCAATACAGAGAACAGCCTCAGGATATTTTGAAACTTTATGTGAAAAATGATAAGGATGAAATGGTTCCCTATTCAGCATTTATGACGGTTGATAAAGTATACGGAATGGAAGAAATTACCCGACACAATATGTATAATTCTTCTGAAATTAGTGGTAGTGCAGCACCTGGTTATAGTAGTGGAGCAGCTATTGCTGCTATTCAGGAAGAAGCAAAAATAAAATTACCAAGAGGTTTTGGAATTGACTGGGCCGGAATATCAAAAGATGAAGTAGGAAGAGGAAATGAGGCTATTTATATTTTTCTCATTTGTTTGATTTTTGTGTACCTCGTTCTAGCTGCTCAGTACGAAAGTTTTATTTTACCCTTTCCTGTAATCCTGTCACTACCAACCGGAATTTTTGGGGCTTTTTTCTTTCTTAAAATGTTGGGCCTTGAAAACAATATTTATGCACAGGTATCGATGGTAATGTTAATTGGATTGTTAGGCAAGAATGCCGTATTGATTGTTGAATTTGCTGTTCAGAAACACCGCGAAGGAATGACTCCTTTTAAAGCAGCAATTGAAGGTGCGGCAGTGAGGTTGCGTCCAATCTTAATGACATCCTTTGCTTTTATTGCCGGATTAATTCCTCTTATGCTTGCAACAGGTCCTGGTGCAATTGGTAATAGAACCATTGGATCTGCAGCAGCAGGAGGAATGTTGTTTGGAACTCTATTTGGTGTAATGCTCATTCCCGGACTGTATTTCATTTTTGCAAGCATTTCTGAAAAACATCCTATAGTTGAAAATGAAGAAGAAAATCCTTTAACTGAAGAAATTGATGAATAATACCAATTTATAATTACAAATAGTAAACATGAACTTATTTAGAAAAAATAAAAGGATTGGTGTTTTATTGATATGCATAGTTTATGCAAGTTGTAAAACCATTGCACCTATGCAACAAACCGAGGTTAAATCCTTACCGTCATCCTATACTACCTCAAAAGACTCCATCAATTCGGCAGAGATAAATTGGAAAGATTTTTTTGCTGATAAGTATTTGGTTGCACTTATCGATACTGCTTTAAAAAATAATGTGGAGCTTTTGATAACCCTTCAAGAAATTGAAATTGCAAAAAGTGATGTAAAATTTAGGAAAGGTTTATTATTCCCAACCGTTTCAGCTGGAGTAGGAGCAGGACTAGAAAAAGTGGGTCTATATACGAGTCAAGGAGCAGGAGATGCTTCTGCTGATATCATCCCTGGAAAAAAGGTACCCGAAAATCTCAGTGATTTTTACCTGGGTTTGCAAACGAGTTGGGAGGTTGATGTATGGGCTAAGATGCGCAATGCTAAAAAGGCTGCTTTTTCAAGGTATTTAGGTTCCATTGAAGGTAAAAATTTTGTACTTACCAATCTGGTTGCAGAAGTTGCTAACACGTATTATGAATTGCTTTCGCTAGATAATGAGCTGGAATACATTCAACAAATGATTCAGTTGAAAAAAAATGCTTTGGAAATTGTAAGAATTCAAAAAGAGGCCTCATTGGCAACGGAATTAGCCGTTAAACAATTTGAAGCAGAAGTGTTCAATACGCAAAGTATGGAATACGATATACAGCAACAGATTCTTGAAAGCGAAAATAAATTGAATTTTTTATTAGGAAGATATCCTCAACCCATTACTCGTGATGCAACAGCTTTTAAGGATCAATTGCCTATGCAGGTAAAAGCAGGTATTCCTTCTCAATTGTTAAAGAATCGGCCTGATATCAAACAAGCAGAGTTAGAATTGTATGCTACTAAATGTGATGTAGAAGTTGCGCGTGCAGAATTTTATCCGTCTATAAGTATTACGGGTGCATTGGGTTTTCAAGGTTTTAAACCCTCCTATCTATTTATTACACCTGAATCTATGATTTATTCTATATTGGGAGATTTAACAGCCCCCCTAATCAATCGAAGCGCCATCAAAGCAGAATTTAATAAAGCGAAAGCTTATCAATTGGAGGCAATGTACGATTATCAAAAAACAATTCTGAACGGATATGTAGAAGTTTCAAATGAAATGTCTAACATCTCTAACTTACAAAAGTTATACGATCAAAAGATGAAAGCGGTTGATGCATTAACAAATTCCATTGATATATCGAATGATCTTTTTAAGTCGGGAAAGGCAGACTATCTAGAAGTGTTAATGGTACAACGTGAAGCCTTGGATTCAAAATTAGAATTAATAGAAACAAAAAAACGCCAATACAATTCAATAACCAATTTATATAAAGCATTAGGCGGGGGATGGAATTAAGTTGTAATCTATTTAAGGCTTTTTAAAAATTACAATTTGTATCCCTCTTTAGAGAGGGATTAAGGGAGAGGAATAGAAAAATATAATTTTTTGAAAGCCTTAAATTCTTTTTGATCTTAACATTTAACCTAAAAAATTAACAATTATTTAAAAATAGCTCGTAAATTGCAGTCGTTTATATATATAATTCATATTTTAGAATTCAATTACAAATCAACATTATTTAATAACCATTTAAATCTTCTCATTAAGCCGTCATGATACATCCAGACACTGAACTGCGATGGGTGAACTCCACAGTTGGATACGGAGTTTTCGCCACCAATCTAATACCTGAAGGAACAATAGTATATGTAAAAGATCAATTAGAGGTGAGTATCTCACCCGATAATTATCTTATTCTGGATAACAATTACCGAGAAATCATTGACAAATATTCTTTTATTGATGATAAAGGAAACCGAATCATTAGTTGGGATATTGCTAAATATGTAAATCACTGCTGCAATTGCAATACCATGAGTACCGGCTATGGTTTTGAAATTGCCACCCGAGATATTTTTCCGGGAGAACAAATTACCGATGAATACGGTTTGTTTAATGTTGAATATGAAATGGATCTTTCTTGCGGATATGAAAATTGCCGTAAACGTTTACGTATAACTGATTTTGATACGTATTATAAAGACTGGGATAAAAAACTAAAGAAAATTATTTTAAAATCAGAAACGGTTGCTCAACCCATTATGAAATTTGTGGATAAAGAAACACAAAAAGAACTTCGCACTTTTACTAGTACAGGCAAACAATATAAATCAGTAACGCATTTACGTTATAAGCCTGAAATGGCTTTGGTAAATGCGGGTATGAAAATGAATGGTAACGGAAAACATTAATCTAGTTGTGCCTTCGGGAACCTCAGGCACCCTTGTATATGTTGGCTGAGGTTCTCGAAGCCAAGTTCTATAAAAATCCTTCAAGGTTTTTTAAACTTTGAAGGATTTGTTTTTTGTGACTTCGAGAGCCTCAGTTGCCAATTACATCGATGGCTGAGGCTCCCGAAGCCATTTTGTAATATTATTCTTTTAAATCTTCTAACATAGATTTTACTTCATCCATGTTTTTTTCATATAAGTTTCTGTAGGTAACATACATTAATGGTACGGCTAAACAAATTCCAATTAAGATTGGAATGGCAAATATTTTAAAATCTGCAATAATATCTTTATGATGGTAAAGTTTTATTACAACAGCCGCTACAGAAATTGCTACGGGAAGTGTTAATGCCCAACCTATAGCCTTCTACAAAACTTTAACGCCTATGTCGTATTTTTAATTAATTGCCTGTAGGGCATATAGTATTGTAGAAACGCAAGGCCGTTCGTATTCATACCTCGTAGAGTAATGTCATTATTTAAGGTACCAAAAGGATTTTTTTTGGACGCTTCGACTTCGCTCAGCCAATGTCGTTTTTTAAGGAGTAATGCTTTGTTGTTCACCCAATCCCGAAGGGATTAAATTTGAATAACCTCTGATGAAATCAGGGGGAAATGCAAACAAATCAGTTGAACCCCGTAGGGGTTCAATAATCAACAATCAAACTCTTACCTCCGATAAAATCGGAGGCTATTGATATTAAAGCCTTTCAGGCTTAAAAAACGACATAGTTCGCTCAGCATGACAGCCGAGCAAAGGTCGTGCTGAGCGAAGTCGAAGCATGCGCGTTGGCTTAATTTTCTCCTTAACTTAATGACATTGCTCGTAGAGGTTTGATTAGCAAAACGGATTTTCATATTCTCATACTCCTTTCAAGCTTCATCTCTTTTCCCTACTTTTGCATTCTTATTTCTAACCATAAAATTTATAGTATGCATTTTAAAAACTATTTAATTCTAAGCTCTATTTGTTTATTTGCAGCTTGCGGAACATCTACCCAACAAAAAAGTATTAAAGAAGAAGTAGATCAATATCTAGTTGCTTATAATGATACCATGAAACAATTGCTCAATGCATCATCAGAAGCAGATTGGGCATTGAATACACATATTGTTGAAGGAGATACTGTTGCCAAACACAATGCTCAAGTAGCAAGTGAAGCTTATAATCATTTTAGTGGAAGTGCCTATAATATTAATAAAGCAACGGAATATTTAAAACATAAAGATGAGTTGAGTGATATAGAGGTTCGTCAACTCAATGCTGTTTTGTATTCTGCAGCCGGTGGACCTGAAACCATAAAAGACGTAATAAAATCTCTTATTAAAGCCAATAATGAGCAAACAGAAAAACTATTTGGTTACGATTTTAAAATTGATGGCAAATCTGTAAGTGTAAACCAAATTGATTCTATTCTTGGTGCATCTAATAATTTAAATGAAAGATTAAAAGCTTGGGAAGCCAGTAAAGAAGTGGGCGTAGGTTTAAAACCGGGGCTTGCAAATTTGCAACAATTGAGAAACCAGTCGGTGCAAGCATTGGGTTATAAAGATTTTTTCTCGTATCAGGTTTCTGATTATAATATGACTACTGATGAAATGATGAACGTTTGCCATGATATGGTAAAAGACATTTGGCCGCTTTTTCGTGAATTGCATACCTGGGCCCGATATGAATTGGCAAATAAATACAAGCAACCTGTACCGGATATGCTTCCTGCGCATTGGCTACCTAATCGCTGGGGGCAATCATGGGATGATTTGGTTGATGTAAAGGGATTAAACGTTGATTCTGCTTTAAAAGAAAAAACTCCGGAGTGGATTATTAAACAATCAGAAGGTTTTTATGTAAGCCTAGGTTTTGATTCATTACCAAAATCTTTCTGGGAAAAATCAAGTTTGTATCCCGCTCCGCTTGATGCAGGCTACAAAAAAAATAACCATGCTTCGGCTTGGCATATTAATCATGATGATGATATACGTTCATTAATGAGCATTGAAGCTAATTCTCGTTGGTGGGAAACTGCACTACATGAATTAGGACATATTTATTACTACCGTTCTTATTCAACACCACAAGTACCTATTATTTTAAGAGAAGGCGCTAATCGTGGTTTTCATGAAGCTTTCGGAACCATGATGGGATTAGCCTCTATGCAAAAACCTTTCTTAGCCAATTTTGGATTAATAGATCCCAATACAAAAACAGATGATACACAAAAACTTTTAAAAGAAGCTTTGAGTTATGTTGTTGTTCTTCCATGGGCTGCAGGTGTTATGACGGAGTTCGAATACAATTTATATGCACAAAATTTACCTGTAGATCAGTATAACAAAAAATGGTGGGAATTAGCATTAAAATACCAAGGTATTGTTCCTCCATCAACAAGAGGTGAAGAATTTTGTGATGCAGCTTCTAAAACACATATTAATGATGATCCTGCACAGTATTATGATTATGCTATTGCTAATGTGTTGCTTTTTCAATTTCATGAGCACATCGCAAAAGATATTTTACATCAAGATCCGCATTCAACCAATTATTACGGCAACAAAGAAATTGGAAACTTTTTAAAAGAAGTAATGAGTACAGGAGCTTCTAAAGATTGGAGATTGGTTTTAAAAGATGAATTAGGTTCTGAAATGAGTGCTAAAGCCATTATGGATTATTTTGCACCGCTTATGCAATATTTAAAAGAGCAGAATAAAGGAAGAAAGTATACCTTGCCGGAAACTATTTAAATTTGTTATATATATATGCCAACAATATTTGAAATAAATGGATATAGATTTTATTTTTTTATGAATGAACATGAACCTATTCATATTCATGTGGCAAAGGCTAGTGGTAAAGCTAAAATTATTTTAGTGCCAGATATTAAAATTATAAAAGCCAGTAATTTTAAACCAAGAGAACTTAAACAAATAGTAGAAATAGTGATTTTAAATTATGAACTTTTAATAAACAAATGGAATGAAACCTTTAATAAATAAAGAAACTGAAGATTTTTTGAAAAATCTTGAAACTAAAAATGAAAATGAAACGGTTCAATTTTATTCTAAAGATATAGATCCCATTGATGATGCAATTGAATCAAATAAACTTGAAATTACACATTTAGTGATTCAAAAAAATGTAAATAGAATTCTGTTTGTTTTAAATAATGGAACAATAATTGAAAAAAATATTACAGATATACTTGGTCTAGCAAATGCAAATATGGAGCAACTGAATAATTATGAAAATATGGGTACAGGCATCTTGTGGAAAGAAATACCGCAAGCAGATATTTCTTTGCATGGTTTAATAGCGGATGAAATTTATACAAAATTTAAATTAAAGGTTGCATAGAAGATATTTTGCTTCCCTTATGCAATATTTAAAAGAGCAAAATAAAGGAAGAAAATATACGTTGCCAGAGACGATTTAAATATATTGAAACTCGGATAATGCGGATTTTTAAGATTAGCACTGATGAATATATTTCTTAATCAATAATATGAAAGGCGCAAATTATTCGGAGAGTCATGAATTTGAATATGACAATTATCGTATCAAATTTTTTGCTGAGATAATTTTTAAAGAACGAGCTTATTTTCTAGAGGCACCTGATTCAAAAAAATATCAAGTTTCTGATTATGTAAACAATAAAATTATTGTTGAGCCTATCAAATCTTACATCATTATTTTGTTAATAAAAAGAAATATTTTCTGTTGATAAGCCCATGCATTAAAAATACCTTTGCAAAAATTATTATTCCCCCAATACTTTAAAATGCAATCAAATGAACGCCAAACTATTCATCATTACATTATTTATTAGTCTTAAAAGTATTTTATTATTTTCTCAAACTAATGATTCATTGCGTACAGAAAACCAAGCCAAACAAATTGAGCAATTAAAATTGGATGTAAACAAACTAAGTCAAAGAAATAAGGAATTGAATGCAATAAGTATTCAAAGTTTGGCTGAGAAAAAAATAATGTCGAATAATTTGTTTTTATTTTCTATTGTAGTGCTTTTTTTAATGCTAGGGCTGGGTTATGCTGTTTATAATAATTTGTCGAGCAAAACAGAAAAAATATTGAACCAAAAAAATAACGAACTCGATCAAAAGTTTGCAGAACATAGCGCAGCCTTGAAAACAGAAATGAATCAAAAAACACTGCAGCTTAAAAATTCAACACTTTATTCATTAAGAGGTTTGTATATTAATGCTCCTAAAGAAACCAAATTGGTATGGCTGATTAGATATTGTGAGGCTTTTTATGATTTTAATGAATTTGATGCTTTAATATTAAAACTTCAAGAGGCCTTAAATGAATTGAATGAAATAGAAAATTTTGCTGTTTTGTATGAACATGCAGACGATATGAAGAAGATTTTAAATAAAATGGCAAAATCTACAAATAAAAAAATTGGGAATACATCCCTTAATCTTCTTAAAGAACTCAATAATTTTATTGAAGCAGGTATAAGCAATACCACTTTAAATGTGAATTAATTTGAACAAAACATCTTTTTGTATTGTGGAATTATAAAATTATCTTAAGTTTAGTTTTATAAACTAATATATAATCTTCCTCTCCTCCCGAAAAATCGGGACAAGTTTTGGAGAGGGTTGGGGAGAGGTATCATGAAAAAAAACATAGCCGTTATAACAGGAGGAACTTCAGGAGAAAGAGAAATCTCTTTAAAAAGCGTTCAAACTATCTTGAATCATATTGATACCAATAAGTACAATACTTTTAAAGTGCTTATTAATGGTAAAGAATGGAATGTACTTGAAAATGAAAAAGAGCATGCTATTGATAAAAATGATTTTTCATTTACATCTAATAATAAAAAAATAAAATTTGATGCAGTTTTTATCATCATTCATGGTACACCGGGTGAAGATGGTAAAATTCAAGGATATTTGGATATATTGGGTATACCTTATACATCATGTGGCGTTCTTGTATCAGCTTTAACCTTTAGTAAATTATATTGCAATCGCTTTTTGAATCAATTTGGAATTCGAACAGCCAACTCTTTTTTATTTAAAAAAGGAGATGCTATAAGTAGTATAGAAAATCAATTAAGCTTTCCTTGCTTTGTAAAACCTAATAACGGAGGATCTAGTGTAGGGGCTTCTAGAGTTAATGTTCGAAATGATTTAAATGCTGCCATTGAAAAAGCTTTTTCAGTTGATGCTGAAATTATCATAGAAGAATATTTAGCGGGTACGGAAGTTACTTGCGGAGTTGTTGATTTTAAAGGAGAAATAAGAGCATTGCCGATTACTGAAATTGTTCCTAAAACTGCTTTTTTTGATTATGAACAAAAATATTCTGCCAATGGTGCCGATGAAATTACTCCTGCTCGTTTATCTTCTGCAATAACAAAAGAAATTCAGGAAACAGTTGTAAAGGTTTTTAAATTATTGGGATGTAGAAATATGTCGCGTATTGATTTTATTATAAAAGATAATGTGCCTTTTTTACTTGAAGTAAATACATTGCCAGGTTTAAGTCCTGCAAGTATTCTTCCCAAACAAGCAAAAGTTGCCGGTATTGATCTTACAGAACTTTTTACTGGTTTTGTAGATCAATTATTTGTGTAAAAATAAAGAACTTACTTTTAATTCTTTTGTCCCACTTTGGTAAGCATAAAATCCTTCTTTGGTTTTTACACCTAAATTTCCTGCTGTTACCATATTCACTAATAAAGGACATGGAGCGTATTTAGGATTTCCGAAACCATCATGTAAAACATTTAAAATAGAAAGACATACATCCAATCCAATAAAATCGGCAAGTTGTAGAGGGCCCATTGGATGAGCCATACCCAATTTCATTACAGTATCAATTTCTTCAACACCGGCAACGCCTTCATATAATGAATAAATAGCTTCATTAATCATGGGCATTAAAATTCTATTGGCTACAAAACCGGGATAATCATTTACTTCAACGGGAGTTTTTTCAAGAGATTTAGAAAGTGTCATTATGGTTTCAGTAGTAGCATCAGATGTTTTATAACCTCTAATTACTTCTACCAGTTTCATTACCGGAACGGGATTCATAAAATGCATGCCAATAACTTTATCAGCTCGCTTGGTTACCGAAGCAATTTTAGTAATAGAAATAGAAGATGTATTGCTCGCTAAAATAGTTTGAGAAGAACACAATTGATCAAGCTGACGAAAAATATTAAGTTTTATTTCCATATTTTCAGTAGCGGCTTCAATAACTAAATCGCAATTACCAATAGCTTGTTCTAATTTGGTAAATGTTTTAATACGAGAAAGTGTTTTAGTTTTATCAGCTTCTGTAAGTTTTCCTTTTGCAATTATTCTATCTAAATTATTACCAATAGTGGCAATTGCTTTTTTTAATGATTCTTCACTTACATCAATTAATGCAACTTGATATCCATATTGAGCAAATGTATGTGCAATGCCATTGCCCATGGTTCCTGCCCCTATAACTCCAATTGTTTTCATGTTATTTAATATATTTATTTCTCTTTACCGTTTTTATATTTAGTAGTCTTTGTCAACTTTCCAGTTTCATCGTATTCTTTCCAATCCCCATCTTTATTTCCATCAACATATTTACCACCTAATTTAATTTGTCCATTTTCATAAAACTCAGTATAATCACCTTCGTCTAAATTATTTTTTGCAGCACCTTTTGTTTGTACCGTTCCATTTTTATAATAAGTTATTTTGGGTCCTTCAAAATTTCCATCTTTATAATTGTATTCAATAGAAAGTTTTGCATCTTCGGCATACCATTTTGTTACTCCATCTCGTTTTCCATTCTTAAAAAAAGTTTCTTCTTGCAATACGCCATTGGCATAATATTTTTTTGATGGGCCATTAAGTATTCCATTAACATAATTATCTTCTGACTTTACACGAATACCATTATAGTAAGTTTTGTAGGAACCATGCAACATGTTTGCTTTGTAATTACCTTCCGTTACAAGGTTGCCTTTATTATTTATTTCGAGGTATATACCATCTTTTTGATCGTTTTTAAAGCAAGTTAATGTGTTAAGAAAGCCATTGTCGAAATATTTTGTCCAATTTCCATCTTTTTTGCCATTAACGTAATTACCGGCAAATTTAGCATTACCCGTTTTTTCTTCCCAATGACCTTGTTTTAAGCCATTTAAGTCTGTTTTATTGGTAGTGTCGGCTTGGCTAAAGGAAGTAAGACTGTATAATAATAGTAGTGTGATAAATGTAAAATATTTACGTTTCATAGTATTTTTGAAATTTAGGAAGTAAAATTAATAAGAATAATAGAATTATCTATTTTGATAAATTTCTGTATTTAACCACCTGTTATTTAAGACTATAATTGAATGTAATATTCTGATTTTTAGCGATTTAATATTTCTCAACAAATTGAGGTTAATATTTTAATTCCAATAAGAACGCCTGATTATTGTATAAAAAATGTTCTTTTACTAACTTGAACTAGGTAGTATTTTAGGAGAGTAAACAAATTAATCCCCATTAATAGAGTATGAAAAATATTAAATACGACACTCAGTTTAAAATAGGAGACGAAGTAATTTATAATGGTCGTTTAACCGTTATTCGTGATATGCAGGATAGTGATACTTTTTTAATTGAAGCAAGCTTTGAAGATTATTTAAAAACAGGGTCAATTGTAGAAATGGTAGCGGAAGATGAAATTACATTATTTAAATCTGTAAAGGTTGAAAATGTTTCGTCACATACTATTGAAGTTGACTTGCTAGAAAGTATTGATAAAATAATTTTAAATTAATTTACCAACTAAAAATAACATCAGCTTTTGCCATGGCTTGATTTAATATGTTTTGGTTAACATGTATGCGAACCTCCTTTTGTTCACAAAACAGAAGGAGGTTTTCTGTTGCTAGGTTTCCTACTAATTCGTCTTTAGCCATTGGGCAACCTCCAAATCCTTTTAGTGCACTATCAAATCTTCGGCATCCACTAGTATAAGCTGCTTCTAGTTTTTCTTGCCAATTATCAGGCCTTGTATGTAAATGAGCTCCCCATTCTATATTTTTAAATTGAGGAATAAGATGAGAAAATAAATAATTAATATTTTCTGGAGTTGAAACACCAATGGTATCAGCCAAAGAAATAATTTTAATATCCATTTCAACCATCTTCATTGCCCAGTGTGCAACTATATCCGTGTTCCATTCATCTCCATAAGGATTGCCAAATGCCATTGATAAATACAACACCAATTGCTTTTTATTTTTTACACAAATATTTTGAATTTCATGAACGGTTTGTAAAGCTTGTTCAATAGTTGAATTGGTATTTCTTTTTTGAAAAGTTTCTGAAACCGAAAAGGGGAAACCTAAATAAGTTATTTCTTCAAATTTAGCAGCATCTTCTGCGCCTCGTTTATTAGCAATTATAGCAAGTAGTTTGCTTTTAGAATTATGGAGATCGAGTTTTTTTACTACCTCAGCGGTATCTTTTAATTGAGGAATGGCTTGTGGAGAAACAAAACTTCCAAAATCAATAGTATCGAAACCTACCTTTAATAATAGGTTGATGTATTCAATTTTTTGCTCTGTAGAAATAAACTCTTTTATTCCTTGCATGGCATCACGTGGGCATTCGATGAGGTTCATATTACTATAAGAATATTTGCAATAAATATAAATTTATTGATTAATGAGGCAATGTAATAATTAGAACTAAATTTCAGGTATATTTTTCTTAATTTTATAGCCCCTAATAATCTCCCTTTTTTGTTGTCATTTTAATTATTCTAAAAATAATTTATAATACTCACTAACCTTTCTGGTTTTTGAACTGTCTATATAAACAGAAAGCCAACACAAACGCCAAATTAAATTAGCTTATGTACAGCAAAAATAGCCCAGATCCCCAACTTATACAAGGGTGTATTAAGAACGATAGAATGGCGCAAAAATATTTGTATGCTAAGTTTTATGAAGATATGCTTAGAACCACTATATGTTATACAAAAGATCGACAAGAAGCCAAAGAAGTGTTGAACAATGCATTTTTTAAAGTATTTGAAGCAATTGAAACTTATAAAGGGGCCGGCTCTTTTGAAGGATGGATCAGAAAAATTGTGATCAATACAGCTTTGAATTATATAAAAAGTAAAGTGCATTATGAGTCCATTATGAAATTTGATTTAGATGATGACATTACTATTGAACCTGAAATTTTTAATAAAATGAGTGGTGAAGATATTTTAAAACTAGTACAGCAAATTTCATTACCAAGCCGACATGTTTTTACGCTATTTATCATAGAAGGCTATTCTCATAAAGAAATAGCTGAATTATTAAATATTTCGGAAGGTGTTTCGAAATGGCATTTATTAAATGCAAAGAAAAAATTAAAAGAGATTTTGAAAAAGGAATTTGATGTTGAGTCTCGGAGGGTAGTTCGTTATGAAAGGATTGAAAGCTATCCTAAAGCAATACTGGCAATGGCTGAATTTAAAAAGAACTAGAAACGCATTTGTATATCCTTCGACTCAGCCTGTTTTGAGTGTTGCCATGCTGAGGAAAAAAAGTCCGAAGGACTTGAATTTTAATAACCCCCAATAAAATTGGGGGAAGTAAGTCAAGATTAGTGTAACCCTGAAAGGGTTTAATTTCTAGTGCATTCAACCCTTTCAGGGTTGTAAAAAAATAGTTTATTTCTCCTCTAGTTGCACTAGAGGTTATTAAAATTCAAGCCCTTTCGGGCTTAAAAAATGACATTGGCTGAGCAAAATAGAAGCGCGGATAAATTAAGAGGTAAAAATATTTAACTGTAAAAAATAAAATATATGAGCAACAATGACGAAAATTTAAGAAACATCTTTAATAGAAAAATTAAAGATGTAAGCACCCAATTTTCTGATGAAGATTGGAATGGGATGGAAAATTTATTGAATCAAAAGATGCTTGTGAAACCATCTTTATTTAAAAGAGCCATAAGTTCATGGTTTGCTAAAGGGGGCATAGCGGTACTGAGTGTTGTAGTCACTTTGTTTACATTTTTACATTTTAATAAAGCTAATACTCAAGCACAAATTCAAGTAGAAGAAAAAGGACATATTGTAGAGAATACCCAAATTCCTATTCAAGAAAAAGTGGTGACTACAAATTTATCCGGTTTACTTAAAGAAAATAAAAAAAGTAATATAAAAGAGAATGCGTCAAAACCTATAGCCTTTAACAAAGCAAAAAAATATTTAGAAAAGAAAAAATCTGCTACAGAAAAAAATAACAGCCATCATGCTGCAACATCTGCTGGCGTTCAAGCAAATTCAAATAATGATGTTAACCAAACCAAAAATGATCTTGCTATTGTAGATGATTTAATAATTGGCAAACAAGCATCTTTAAGCAAATTAGAAAATAATAATGAAGTAGGGTCATCTCTTCCGCAAGAAGATATTATTTCAAATGATAACAACTCGAAATCTAATGAGATTAATAATAAAGACCATGAGAATGGAATAAATATAAGTGGAGAAAATATCTCATTAGCTAATGCAGGTGTAATTACTAACCCATCTCCCGGATTAATTGATTCTACTTCTAAGAAGGGCAGCCGAATTAGTATCGGGATTTTAGCCGGGGTAAATTATATAAATGATCTCGGTAATTGGGATGCATCTATTACGCCTTTACCCGGAATATTTGTGAAATATAAATTGGGCAAACAATTTAACCTATTAGCAGAACTTCAATATCAATATGTTAAAGTTGGCCAGGACTTTAGTTATCCTGTATACGGAACACAAGAATACATAATCAATGCGCCAAGATTAAATTTCTTGCAATTCCCAATTTTGTTAGAAAGAAAAGTAGGGATGCGAAATGCTTTTCAAGCTGGCGTAAGATTAGGTTACTTATTTAGCCCATGGAGAGATTGTTTATTGGATAAGGATGGAAATGAGATACTAGTGCTATCTACTGATTTAAGAGAAAAGCTTTCTCATGATGGATTATTTCCAAAACTAGATATAGGTCTAATGCTAGGGTATGAAATTACATTGAATAAGCGAATTTCTTTTGGAGCAAGATATTGCCTCGGCCTTAGAGATTTATCTAATGATGACTTTGCATCTTGGTATGCTGCACTTAATCAATTTAATTCACCCTTGCAAGCTTATATAAAATGTAGAATTTATTAAACCATTTACTCCACCTTACTATGAAAAATAAAAACATTTTAGTTGTATTGTTAGCGATAGTTATGATACAAATGTCTTGTAAAAAAGATGTAACAATAGATTTACCAATTGATCCTGTTTTTTATATAAGAGGAGAAATTGGAAGTGAAAGTTTTGATTATACAGCTGGGGTTAATGGATTTGAATCTTATAGCAATACGGTTGATGCCTTTGATCCAAATAATCATTTATATTATGGATCAGAAATTTTTGTTTCAAAAATGATAACAGCAAAATATACCGGAATAACATACGAATATAGAAATGGAATATATGTGGATATAAATGATGATAGTATACCTTCTTCTAACATTGATTCTGTTTTGAGAGTTGGCAATTATCAAATTGCTGAATCCGATCAAAATCCTTATGGAAAAATTGAAATAACATATTATGATGAAAATTATAATCAATATCGTTCAATAACGAATCAAAGTGGAAACTCATTTACCATTTTATCAGTAGAGGATTACTATGAATGGTACAATGTTGATGAAAAGGAAGAGTCAGAGCGCATGCGAAAAGTTAAAGTTCAATTTGATTGTAATTTGTTTTATTATGATGCGTCTTTAGCAGATACTGTATATATTTCTTTAAAAAATGTAGAAGCAGTTTTGCCTTTCGGGAATTCAAATCTTTATTAAATTATGTTGTTTTGTATTTGCGGTGATAAAGTTTCAAATTTTGAAACTTTATCACCGCAAACTAACATTTAGCGCCTTAGCCAACATATATATCTAATTTCCCAATTTTCAATCTTCAATTACTTTTTTATAAATCTCCTTTAACTTCTGCTCCTCATTTTCCCAGCAATATACTTCAGCAGCTTTTTTTAGGTTGGTTTTCCATAATTCAATCTTATCAGTAGCTGAAAGCATGTGCATTATTTTTTCAGCAATGTGTTTGGGATTATGGCTCTCTATAATTTCGCCAATGTTAAATTCCGAAATAATTTTTTTTGGTTCAACCAAGTTGGAAACCAAAACAGGAACTCCTGCCTGTATGTAATCGAATAATTTATTGGGTAGGCTATATTTATAATTTAAGTTAGTGTCTTTATCGAGAGACAATCCAATATCTGCATTAGCGGTATAATGCATTAAGCGATTATATGGAACTTTATCAATAAACTTTACTTTAGGCGTTAAGTCTAAATCAACAGCCATCTTTCTCAATTTATTAAATACATCACCGCCTCCAATTATCAATAAAATAGCGCCTTCGACATATTGCATGGCAAGCACAGCTTCTTCGGCACCTCTTTCTACATTAATAAAAGCTCCTTGTAAAATGATAATTTTTTTATCAGTAGGCAATCCTAATTCATTTTTCGAATCAAATTTTGTTACCATATTTTTATGAGATACATTTCTAATTACTTTTACCTCTACATTATATTTTTGCTTAAATATATTGGCTATGGTATTATTAACGGTATAAACGTATTTTAGTTTTGGGAAAATAAATTTCTCAATACGTTCCCAAATACTCTTCACAAATTTTCTATGGGCCAATTCAGGCACTTCAGTAAACAATTCATGACTATCATAAACTACAGGGATGCTTTTTAGTTTAGATGCAAGATAATTTGCAAGTAAAGTATCTAAATCATTGGCTACAATAAAATCTGCGTTATGAAAAAGCAAAAATAAAAAGAGTCGGATATTAAATTCAGCATAAAAAAATGGACCCTTTTTAAAAACAGGAGAAAGTCGATGTATCTTGTATTTTCTTTCAAGTGGAATTTTTGTTTCGCGAAAACAACCCACTAATAAAATATCACAATTCCATTGAGAAAGAGCTATGCAAACTTTATGAACCCGTTGGTCGGTGCTAAGGTCGTTTGATACGGATATGATTACTTTTTTCAAATTTAATAATTGCAACCACAGAGGCACAAAGACACAGAGAAATAGAATACTCTGTGTCTCCGCGTCTCTGTGGTTAATTTACTTTAATTAATTTTTCTCCCATTTTTTTCTTCAATACTCCAATAGCTTTTAAATCAAAGTCATTTGCTTTCATAAAAGTAAGAAATTCGTTTTCACTTTCGGGAGAAACAGCAATTAATAAACCTCCACTGGTTTGAGGATCACATAAAATCTTTTTTTGATCTTCGGTTATCGTGTCTATTAAATGTCCATAGCTATCCCAATTTCGATTGGTTCCTCCCGGAATACAATTTAGAGCAATGTATTCATTAATATAAGGCAATGTAGGAACTGCGTCAAAATAAATTTCTGCTGAAAGATTACTTCCTTCACACATTTCACTTAAGTGGCCTAGTAATCCAAATCCTGTAACATCAGTCATTGCTTTTACAAAATCAAATTGAGAAATTTTTTCACCAATGGCATTGAGCTTAATCATTTGATCACGGGCAATAAACTTATGCTCGTCCTTTAATACATTTTTCTTTTGTGCTGTTGTAAGAATGCCTATCCCAATTGGTTTGGTTAAAAATAATTTGCAGCCTTCGGTAGCAGTACTGTTCATTTTTACTTTATGCTTTTCTATAATTCCGGTTACGGCTAAACCAAAAATAGGTTCGGGGCTATCAATGCTATGTCCGCCTGCAAGTGGTATACCTGCTTCACTACAAATTTTTCTACTTCCTTCAATTACTTTTTGAGCAACTTCCGGTGTAAGTTTATTAATAGGCCATCCAAGAATGGCTATGGCAAGCAATGGTTTTCCTCCCATAGCATAAATGTCACTGATTGCATTGGCAGAGGCTATTCTGCCAAAGTCAAATGCATCATCAACAATGGGCATAAAAAAATCAGTAGTGCTTATAATAGCCTGTCTGTTTCCAATATCATAAACGGCCGCATCATCTTTGGTAGAATTACCAACAAGGAGTTTATCATTATCCGGAAAACTAAAATTCGATTGTAGAATTTGATCTAGAATTTTTGGGGCAATTTTACATCCACAGCCCGCACCATGACTATACTGTGTTAATTTAACTTCTTTTTCTGTAGGTAATGTTGTTGTAGGCATATTCAATTATTTTATTTGCGTTTTCTTTATCTGAAATTTTTTCAAGTGCTAAATTATAAATATTATATGGTGATCGTTTAGCAAGGCCAAAATTATATGCTTTATCATAATATTCCAATGATAATGATGCAACAGCGGCAAAATCTTTTTTTTCTAATGCGTCAAGTGCTAATGATGTATTTAATCCGCCTAAGCGTTTTTGAATTTTCTCCAATGCATTTTTTAATTCTCCATAAGGCGCAGATGCATATCCATTAATAAGATGTTTTACTCTTTCTTCTTTGCTTACTTCAATTTTTACAACAGGCGCCTCTCGCATTTGAGAAAATAATGCGTTGGGAATTCTAACCAATCCAACGGCATGACTTTCGTCTTCCACCCAAATAGGTTTGGTTACATCTAATTTATTTAGAGCATGAGATAAATTATTTTCAAATTGTTCTTGTGTTGGTTGAGGGTGCATTCCTATTTGCCCGAATGCTGAACCTTTATGATTGGCAAGGCTTTCAAGATCTATTATTTGTTCTCCCGCATCTGCAATTGATTTTAAAATTTCTGATTTCCTACTTCCCGTCATTCCACCAAGAATAATTATTTGGATTTTTTTTTCGAAAGTTTGAAGAACAAAATTTCTGTATGCTTTATATCCTTTATGTAATTTGTAAACTTCAAATCCTGCTAAATTTAAAAGCCATGCAAAACTTTCTGATCGCATTCCTCCTCTCCAACAATGAATAATTATTTTTTTTTCTGGTGAAATTTTTTTTGTGCGAGAAATAAATTCGTGAAGTTTTGATCCAACAATTTTTAATCCTAATTCAATTGCATCTTCTCTTCCCCTTTGTTTATAGGCCTTTCCGACTTCTTCTCTTTCCTCATTTTCAAAAAGAGGAATGTTGTGCGCAGCAAAAATATGTCCTTGAAAAAATTCTTTAGGAGAACGTACATCAATTATCGAAACGTTATTCACACTTATTAACATATCGCAATCTATTGTTTTTACAGGCATTCAGGTCGTATTAGATTTTTATTGTTAACAAATTTCGACATTTATTTGTTGACATACATGAAAATTAATTTGTATTTTTATCAAAACTTTTATAAATTAATTAAAGTTTTTTATTAACCAATTAAATTTTACAACTATGGCAAAGACAACAAAAAAAGCTGCAGCTAAAAAACCAGCTGCTAAAAAAACTGCTGCTAAGAAAACTTCTAAAAAGAAGTAATTAGCAAAGTTAAAAGCTTCACAAAGCACGGTAGCCAAAGGTTATCGTGCTTTTGTGTTTTTAATAAGATTCATTCTTAGAAAATAAATTAACACGTTCTTCTAACTTCCAACTTCTGTCTCCCGTCTTCTGACTTCCAACTTTCATAGTTAAAATTCCAACCAAATCTTTATCTTTGCCCCTTTAACAAATAAAATTCTCTTTATGTACAAAAAAAATACGATTAAATTATTTCTTCTAGCTTTTTTAGTTAGTGGTTTCATTATTTCTTGCACCAATCAAACTAAAGAAGAAAAAAAATCAGATAAACCCCTACCTGTATTTTTATCCTATATTGATTCTTCTGAATCTCCTGCTAATGATTTTTATAAATGGGCTGTTGGAAAATGGTTAAAAAATAATCCGGTTCCTTCTACTGAATCTTCATGGACAAGTTTTAACCAGGTAAATGAAAACAATAAAATTATTTTGAAGGAAATATTAGAAGAAGCTGCAAATTCTAATTCTCCTAAAGGGAGTGATAAACAAAAAATAGGAGATTTTTATAAGTGTGGGATGGATTCTATTTCCATTAATAAATTAGGCGTACAACCACTTACTCCATTTTTTGATCAAATAAAAAATATCAATGATAAAAAACAATTGGTAGATATAATTACAGCATTTCAGTCTCAGGCTATTCAAATTGTTTTTGGTGTTTATGCAGATCAAGATCAAACTAACAGTAATGCCATTGTACCATATTTTTATCAGGGAGGAATTTCTTTGCCTGACAGAGATTATTATTTGAAAAATGATGAGGACTCAAAAAGAATACGTGATGAATATGTAAAACACATGACTAATGTGTTTCAATTAATGGGAGATGCATTTGCTACGGCTAGGAAACAAGCTGAAACTATTCTTGCACTTGAAACTAAAATGGCTGAAATTTCTATGGATAGATTAACAATGAGAAATCCTTATGCAACCTATCATAAGTATTCAGTAAAAGATTTTGCCAAAATAACCCCTTCTATTAATTGGCTTGAGGTGAATTCTAAAATTGGACTTCCATTAGTTGATACTGTTATTGTTTCTCAACCAGATTATTTTAAAGGACTAGATAAATTAATACAAACAGAACCTCTTGATATCTGGAAAACATATTTAAGATGGGCGGTAGTTTCAAATTTCGGGGGTGCTTTAAGTGATGATTTTGTAAACGAGTTCTTCCATTTTAATGGATCAATTTTGCAAGGTCAAAAGGAAAACAAACCAAGATGGGAAAGAACAATGCTAAGCATTAATGCAAATTTAGGGATGGCATTAGGAAAATTATTTGTTGAAAAATCATTTACCCCAGAAGCTAAACAAAGAGTACTTGATATGGTAAAAAATATGCAGGCTACTTTTAAAACCAGATTACAGAATTTAGATTGGATGAGTGATGCAACAAAACAAAAAGCTATTGCGAAATTGGATAAATTTTTAATTAAGATTGGATACCCAGATAAATGGAGAGATTATTCAAGTCTTGAAATTGATCCAACACAAGCTTATGTAATAAATGTAATGAGAGCGAATGCTTTTGAATACAATAGAAAGTTAGCTAAAATTGGAAAGCCTGTTGATAGAACAGAATGGATCATGAATCCGCAAGAAGTAAATGCTTATTATAATCCTTCACTTAATGAAATTGTTTTCCCGGCCGGTATTTTACAACCACCATTTTTTGATATGAATGTTGATGATGCCTATAACTATGGTGCTATTGGTGCCGTGATTGGTCATGAAATGACTCATGGATTTGATGATGAAGGACGACAATTTGATGCTGATGGTAATCTAAAAAATTGGTGGACTAGTGAAGATTCAACAAAATTTGTTGCTAAAACCGGAGCTATTGTTGAGCAGTTTAATAATTATACGGTGCTTGATACAATTCATGTAAATGGTGCATTAACATTAGGTGAAAATATTGCCGATTTAGGGGGTATCACAATCGCACTTGATGCACTTCAACATTCAAATGCAGGAAAAGATTCCCTTTATGGATTTTCTGCTGAGCAAAGATATTTTATGGCTTGGGCAAATTCATGGAAATATACATCTACTGATGAAGATCGTAAACAAAGAATTATTACAGATCCACATGCACCAAAAGATATAAGAGGTTTTGCTCCACTTACCAATCTGGATGCTTTTCAAGAAGCTTTTGGAATGAAAGAAGGTGATAAGATGTATAAGCCAAAGGATAAGAGAATAAAAATTTGGTAAAAGCCCTCATCCCTAGCCCTTCTCCCGAAGGGAGAAGGGAAGTTCTCTGATTAAAGAATGTACTTTGATTTGAAAGTCTGATTTTTTAAAATTCATTTTTTTTATGTTTTTAAAATAGTAAGTCTAAGAAGTTATAATATATACTAGGCTCAAGGCTTTCTTCTCTCTCCTTTTGGGAGAGGGATTGAGGGAGAGGGCTTAATTTCTGGCACGATGATTGGTTCTACACAGTAGAACCAATCATTTTTGTTTTATGAAAACTCAAATAAAATTTCTTGTACTCTTATTATCAATAATAAGCCTGCTCTTTTTTAATGGATGTGATGTTGTGGTAGTAAACAATGCTCCGGGACCATTTGGTCGTGATGGTTTGGCATTTTTTGGTGTTGATTACGAAACGTATGCTCCTTATAGTTATTGGGATGATAATTCGTCTATTCCATATAACCCTGATTTAGGTTATTATTATGAAACTGCTCCCGGTACTTATAATTTTGAATATTTTGTAAATCCGGAAGAATATTGGTACGGTACTTATGAAATATGGATTAACCTTGGTCAACCGGGAGAACCCAATGGTGTGCCCGGTGCTGATGGAATGGATACTTATTTTATGCTTATTTGCGATCCTGAAGGCTATCACATGCATTATGATGAAAGTTATAAAACCGGTATAGATGTAGTAAGTGATACTGTTCCTGTGATTATTGAAAAGAAAGAAGGCAAATTAAATTATCGTTTAACTATTCAAAAAGGAAATGTAAATACAAGGCCGGCTCATCAGCCTAAGTTTATAACCAAATAGAAAAAAAATAAAACCACATAGATACATAGTTTTTAAAATACATAGAAATAAATTTTTAAAACATAGATATATAAATGATAAATGGGTTACGACATAATAACTGTTGAAAAATTATCTATGTAAAGCGAAGCTTCTAATTTTCTATGTATCTATGTGGTTAATTAAATATTTTACTTTACCGAATCTTTTGCCCCAGGAATAAAAATCAATGAAACAGAATTAACACAGTGTCGTGTTTCTTTATCCGTTAAGCCTTCGTTTAAAAAAACATGGCCTAAATGTGCTCCGCAATTAGCACAAATAATTTCAGTGCGTTCTCCGTCAGCATCCGGAACTCTTTTTACTGCTCCTTTAATTTCATCATCAAAACTTGGCCAACCACAACCGGCATCAAATTTATCGCCTGATCGATACAATGGAGCATTGCATCTTTTGCAAGCATAAGTTCCGGTTTCAGTAAATTTATAATATTGACCGCTATAAGGCCTTTCAGTTCCTTTATTAATAATTACATTTTCTTCTTCGGGTGTAAGTTTATTGTAATGCATAGTGCTATCCGTTTTTTGTTTTGTTTCTGTTTTGCTTTTGTCTTGAGAACAAGCATTTAAGCTTGCAACAACTAAAAATACTAAGCTTAAGTATTGATTGCGTATCATGGCTTTAACATTAAGGTGCACAAGTTAAAAATATCCGTTTAAAAACCGTATCTTTGCCATCGTTAATAAAGCTTAAGTTTCACTTAATCATATAAAAACAATGTTGAACATCATTCTATTTGGCCCTCCCGGAGCCGGTAAAGGTACACAAGCATCGCTTCTCATTACTAAATATAACCTTGTACATATTTCAACCGGAGATATTTTTAGAGCCAATATTAAAGGAGCAACTGAATTGGGCACTTTAGCTAAGAGCTTTATTGATGCCGGACAATTAGTGCCTGATGAAGTAACCATTAAAATGTTAGAATCAGAAGTAAAGAAAAATCCAAATGCTGAAGGATTTATTTTTGATGGATTTCCAAGAACGGTGGCCCAATCTGAGGCATTAGATGCTATGCTTACTAAAATGGGAGAATCTATTACTGTTTTATTGTCTTTAAATGTTGACAGGGATGAATTAATTAAAAGATTACTTGGTAGAGGAGAGTCGTCAGGTAGGAGTGATGATAAAGACGAAAACATAATTAAAAAACGTATTGACGTTTATACCAATGAAACTACTCCGGTAATGAATTATTATAGCAAACAAAATAAACATGTTGCTATTAATGGTATTGGAGAAGTGGAAGAAATAACTTCGCGCTTGAGTAATGCAATTGATAATTGTAAAACCCCTCTCTAGCTCTCCCCAAAGGGGAGAGAATAAAATCTTCTTAGATTTATTTTGATATTTACTCTATCAAGTCTAGAGAAAATAAAAAACTTCTTTCAGTTATTGCATTTAATTAAACGCAAGATAAATTATTTTACATAAGTTATAAAGAATGGTAAATTGAACATTGAACTTTATAACTTTGAACTGTTAAACCTAGAACTAAAACCTGTGGAATCAAACTTTGTAGATTACGTAAAAATAAATTGTAAGTCCGGAAAGGGTGGGGCAGGTTCTGTTCATTTGTATAGAGATAAATTTACCGCTCAAGGTGGGCCCGATGGTGGGGATGGAGGTAAAGGAGGAAGTGTAATTTTAAAAGGTAACAAACAACTTTGGACGCTTATTCATCTTAAATACCGTAAACATGTGGTTGCCCAAGATGGGAAAAATGGGCAAGGCGGTATGTGTACCGGACGAACCGGTGAAGATGTAATTCTTGAAGTACCACTTGGTACAGTTGCTAAAGATTTTGAAACCGGAAAAATACTTTTTGAAATTACAGAGGAAGGAGAAGAAAGAATTTTAGTATCTGGAGGAAAAGGAGGCATGGGTAATGCTCATTTTAAAACGCCTACTAAACAAACTCCGCGTTATGCGCAACCAGGAGAAGAAGGCCAAGAATCTTGGAAAGTTCTAGAATTAAAAATATTGGCTGATGTGGGATTGGTGGGATTTCCAAATGCAGGTAAATCAACTTTACTTTCGGTAGTGTCTGCAGCAAAACCTAAAATTGGTAATTACCCGTTTACTACATTGGTTCCTAATTTAGGAATTGTAGCCTATAGAGATTTTCAGTCTTTTGTAATGGCCGATATACCGGGCATTATAGAAGGAGCTCATGAAGGCAAGGGTTTAGGCTTACGATTTCTGAGACATATTGAAAGAAACTCCATTTTACTTTTTATGGTGGCCGCTGATTCTGAAAATATCAAACATGAATATGAGGTTTTGGTAAATGAGCTGGAACAGTATAATCCCGAGTTGCTTGATAAGAAAAGAATATTGGCAATCACAAAACTAGATTTGATTGATGCCAAAGCAGTAAAAAAACTCACTAAAAAATTACCGGATATTCCTCATGTATTTATTTCAGCAGTTACAGATAAGGGTATTACTGAATTAAAAGATTTACTTTGGAAAAATCTTAACGAATAATGGCTTTTAAAAATTATCATTTTTGTCCCTCTCTTTGAGAGGGTAGGGAGAGGAAATAAATAATAAATTTTTTAAAAGCCATTAGTCGTTCAACGTTTTTAAGTTCAATGTTATAATTGAGAAATTGATTGAACAATTAAAAAATATCGATATTGGGCTTCTTTTAAAAATTAATGGCCTCCATACAGAATGGCTTGATTTTATTATGTTTCAGGCATCTGAACGTTTTACCTGGATTCCGTTTTATATTCTCATCGTTGCTTTGCTGATTAAACATTATAAAAAAGACAGTATTCTGATTGTCTTTTTCGCAATCATTACCATTACACTTTCAGATCAAATTTCAGTTCACCTTTTTAAAGAATTGGTTCAGCGATTAAGACCTTGTCATAATACTGAAATCCAAAACTCTTTGCATTTAGTAAATAATAGTTGTGGCGGTACTTATGGATTTGTTTCTTCGCATGCTGCTAATTCTTTTAGCATTTTGGTTTTTCTTACACCCCAAATTAAAGACAAAATAAAATATTTATGGTGGGCTATGCTATTTTGGGCATTACTCTTATGTTATAGTAGAATTTATTTGGGTGTACATTATCCTACTGATGTATTGGCAGGAGCAATTGTTGGCAGCCTTGTGGGAATTGCAATTTATCAAGCAATGCAATTGCTCATGAAAAACAAACTGTAAGCAGAGTCTAAATTTATCATCTTATTCTTTAAGTACTTTTATAAGTGCTTTTTGTTCTTGATCGTTTTTAAGCATTAAGAAATAAATTCCTTGTGGCGCATTAATAGTAAGATTAATAGTTTGGGTATTGCTATAAATTTGTTTTTCTATTTTTTCACCCAAGCAATTATGAATTTCTAATTCAATGGTATTGTAATTTTTTTCGAGCAAAATATTTAATGCTCCCTTTGTTGGATTAGGAGAGATAGTAATATTTTTTTCAAAACTATTTTCTTGAATGCTGCTTCCTGATCCCGTATCAACTACTGTAATTGCATAACAAGAACTCGTATCCGTACAACCATTTTGTGTAACCATTACAGCATAGTTTCCTGAACTGGTAGGAATAAAAATTTGGCTGGTTTGTGCTGTAACAAAAGTATAGCCATTATCGCAATCGAGCCATTGAAAAGTGGCACTACTGGCACTTGCAGCTAAGATATTGTTTAAAAAAGTTACTGATGTATCAACCGTTTCAATTGTTAAAGTAATTGTAATAATGCTATCACACCCACCTGTATTGGCAATGGTATCAGTATACGTTCCGGAAGATGTCCAATTGTAATTACCGCTTGGAGAAGCATAACTATAACATTCACTTGCATTAATACTGCCATAAGAGTTGTTACAACCCTCACCATATTTACTAATAAATACATCGTAATATCCGTTATTAGAAGTATGGGAATCGGTGCCGGATGTGGGATCAAAATCGATGGTGTATTCGAAATATCCTAAGGAATACAAATTGTTTGAAGCATCTGTAGTAATATAATATCCATAATCACCGGAGCTCCCACCAAAAGTATGGGTCCATTGAAAATTTCCTAAACTATCGAGTTTTTGAATAAATATATCTGCGCTTCCGCTAGATGTATGGGAATCTGTACCGGATGAGGAAGGATCAAAATCGGCAGTGCCTTTAAAATTACCAATTACATAATTAGCGTTTTTAGAATCTGTAGCAATGCAAGAAGGATAATCATCACTCGTGCCTCCATAGGTTTGCGCCCATTTAAAATTTCCGGAAGCATCTAGTTTTTGAACAAAAACATCATATCCGCCTTTTGAGGTATGAGAATCTGTTCCTGATGAAGAAGGATCAAAATCCGCCACATCTTCAAAGTATCCGGTAACTGAAATATTGTTGGATGCATCAATACCAAGTGATAAACCATAATCGGTTTGAGTACTTCCAAAAGTTCTTACCCACTGTGCACTTCCTGCATCATTTAATTTTTCTACAAAAATATCCGTACCTCCATTTGAAATATGTTCAAACGATACTATAGAAAAAGGTTTAAAATCTACTGTATCAGTAAAACTTCCTGTTACATAAACATTACCTGAAACATCAGTTGCAATGCCATAACCTTTGTCAGTAGAGCTTCCGCCAAAAGTAGTAACCCAAACAAAATTACCGGAAGCATCCAGTTTTTCAATATAAACATCATCGCCTCCTTTTGATGTATTTTTATCAGTGCCTGAACTCGGATCAAAATCTACTTCATCTGCATAATAACCGGTTACGTATACATTATCTGATGCATCCAATGCAATACTACGTACGTAATCACTGCCAGTTCCACCAAAAGATTTCCCCCATTTAAATTTTCCTGCACTATCCAGTTTTTCAATAAAAACATCATAACTACCATTTGAAGTATGCGCATCTGTACTGGATGAAGATGGATTTAGATCTGTTGTTCCCGTGAAGGTTCCTGCAATATAAAGATTAGCAGATTCATCAATGGCAATAGCATTGGGGTAATCGTAATCGGCACTGCCATATGTTTTAGCCCAAATAAAATTTCCTGAGGCATCGAGTTTTACAATATAAATATCATCATAAGTGCCTGAAGTATGAGAATCGGTTCCTGAGCCGGGGTTAAAATCTACAGTACCTTTAAAAGATCCTGCTATATACATGTTTCCTGCTTTATCAATAACCACACCTCGGCTATAATCAGAATTTGTACCGCCAAAAGATTGGGTCCATTTATAATCTTGAGCTTTGGTAATGGTAGATATGAGTATAAAAAGGAGTATGAGTTTTTTCATAAGCTTGTGCTTTTTAAAATGATCTAAACCTAATAATACGGATTACATTTGGGAGTAAAAAATAATGGGAAATAAAATTTTGAAACCTCACCCCATCCCTCTCCTTGAAAAAGGAGAGGGGAGTTTGGAAGTATATAATTTTAGTCTACAAATTTCTTGTGCCAACTTTCTTTCAGGGGAATTCGCCAATTGCATTCCATATCTTCTTTAGTTCGGATAAGATTATTGAATACAAATGTAGAACCGGATATTTCACCTTTTTCAATTAAGGGTTCAAAATCTGCTAATTTACATGAAGTTACTTTTTCGTTTTTTACGTAGCAGATATTTAAACGATCGAAGAGATTGATGTTGTATTCTTTTTCTAGTTGTTTCATAAATGCAATAGATTTGTCAATTGAACAACCAGAAGCTTTTGCTTGTTCCTCATCAACAATAAGAACAATAAACCAATTATAGTATATATCAAAACATGCTTTCAGTTCTTGCTTATGAGCAGTCCAATTGTTTACAAATACCTCACCTTTTTTTCTTATTTCTGCAATTTCTGTAGATGTAAATTCTCGATTACTTTGGTAAACCCATACTCTAGATTCTGCCGACATTTCACTATAGTGTACCATACATTTCGATAAAAGTAAATAATAGGCTTTAGGCTAATTATCATTCTTACGAAGAAAGGTAACAAAAGGTTTTAAAAATATGAGTAAATAAGAATGTAGTATTTGATATACAGTCTATTATTTTATAGATTGATTCACCAATTCTGCTACATCGAGTACTTGAATTGTTTTTTCTTGTTCTTTGTGTTTTACACCATCTGTCATCATGGTCATGCAAAATGGACAGCCGGTAGCAATAATATTAGGTTGTAGTGATAAAGCTTCTTCCGTTCTTTCAATATTAACATCTTTGTTTCCATGTTCAGGTTCTTTAAACATTTGAGCACCTCCTGCTCCACAGCAAAGGCCATTTGCTTTTGAGCGTTTCATTTCAACCAATTCAGTATCTAGTTTTGAAATTATTTCTCGTGGAGCTTCATACACACCATTACCTCGGCCTAAATAACAGGGGTCATGAAAGGTGATTTTTTTGCCATTAAATGCCCCTCCTTGCACACTTAATTTTCCTTCATTTATTAATTGCTGAATTAATTGGGTATGATGAATTACTTCATAAGTACCACCTAATTCTGGATATTCATTTTTTATTGTGTTAAAACAATGCGGGCAGCCGGTAACTATTTTTTTTACTGAATAACCATTCAATACCATAATATTTTGCATGGCTTGCATTTGAAATAGAAATTCATTTCCCGCGCGTTTTGCAGGATCTCCTGTACAACTCTCTTCTGTTCCCAATACAGCATATTTTATTCCAACATGATGTAAAATATTGGCAATAGCACGTGTAATTTTTTTTGCTCTATCATCAAAACTGCCTGAACATCCAACCCAAAAAAGTATTTCGGGAGATTCTCCTTTAGCAGCTAAATCAGCCATTGTGGGCACGGTAAAGTTCATGAGTATAAGTTCAAAGTTTAGAGTTCAATGTTTTTAAATATCCATCAGCACATCATCTCATTGGCTAATCAGCTAATTTTCTTCCGTCCATTTTAATCTATTGGCCTGAGCAAATTGCCAAGGCGCTCCATTGTTTTCAATATTGTTAAATACCATATTTAATTCTTGTGGTGCTGCAGACTGTTCCATTACTAAAAATCTGCGTAAGTCGACAATAAGAGAAAGAGGATCAATATTTACCGGACATGCTTCTACGCATGCATTACATGATGTACATGCCCATAATTCCTCAGCTAAAATATAATCGCCTAAAAGTGATTTCCCATCTTGAAAATCTTTTCCATTTTTATCAATGCCTTTTCCAACTTCTTCTAATCGATCGCGGGTATCCATCATAATTTTACGTGGAGAAAGTAATTTACCCGTAATATTAGCCGGACAGTTTGATGTGCATCTTCCACATTCTGTACAGGAGTATGCATCCATTAATTGTTTCCAGGTAAGATCGGTAACATCTTTGGCCCCAAATTTATTATGCACCGGAGCAGCATTAGGGTCAGCAGCGGCATAAGGATTTGCATTAGGATCAAGCATTAGTTTTACCTCTTTTGTTACGGCTTCCATATTGGTGAACTTTCCTTTATTGTTAAGATTGGAAAAGTAGACATTAGGAAATGCAAGAATGATATGAAAATGTTTTGAATAGGGTAAATAATTTAAGAAAGAAACAATACCTATTATATGAAACCACCAACAAATACGTTCGATCATTTCAAGGGTGGGTAATGAAAATCCGGATAGGAGTGGAGCAATAAGACTTGAGCTTATTGGAAATGATCCTACAGAAATATAATGTTCGTAATGTTGTTGCTGAAGTAAATAATCGGCCGCATTCATGGTTAAGAAAGCTGTCATTAAAGCAATTTCTGTGCAAAGAATAAGGTTTGCATCTGTACGAGGCCAAGATGTAATTTCTTTGCTCCAAAAGCGTTTTATTTTAATAATGTTTCTTCTCACTAAAAAAATGGCGCAGGCTGCAGCTACTCCAAAACCTAAAAACTCAAACGAGGCAATAAGAAAATTATACAAAGGACCCATAAATGAAAGTACACGATGGGTACCAAATATGCCATCAATTATTATCTCTATTACTTCAATATTGATAATAATAAAACCTGCATAAACTATAATATGTAAAATTCCGGCAACCGGCCTCACTACCATTTTCGATTGGCCAAGAGCTACCTTAATCATGGAGCTAAGCCTTTTAGAGGGATTGTCTTTTCTGTCAATATCTTTACCTAGGTTAATATTGCGAATAACCTTGCGAACATTAATAGTAAAAAGAGCGGAGCCTGCAATAAGAAGTATAAGGAAGAGTATGTTTGCAATCATAGGTGATTTTTTAGGGCTTTATTTATCCTTTTTTCCAAATACTGAAACATGCACGTATCTACTTGGATTTTCTTTTAAATCTTTGAGCAATTTATCTAAATCGGCTGATGAAGTTGCTAAATTATTATAAATACTATCATTGTTAATAAGCATACCCAAGGTGCCTTCTCCACTATTTACTTTATGAATAATTGATTCTAATTCCATTAATGATCCATTCGCATGATTAATAACACTGGTAATATTTGAGGCAGCCAAAGAATCTGTTATCCCATTTACATTTTTTATAATGGTTGAAAGCTCATAACTATTCTTTTTAATGTTCGAAGAAACCACTTTTATATTATTTACAATTTGAGCTAATTCTGAATTTTTAGAACCTAATATTGTATCTAAGCCAAATGAAATGGTTTCTACATTTTTCAAAGTAGATTGAATACTTGCAATAGCCTGCCTGATTGATTCATTGGTTTTAGGATTAAAAACGGCTCTAAAAGCTATTACCACAGAATCAACTGAACTAATTAAACTTTCGGCTTTTTTCTTTATGGGTAAAACTTGTTTGTTTACTTCATCCGTTAAAGAAGATTGTGCTTCTGTTTGCAAAGTATCTTTGTTTTCAGCAGTAGCATTGGTATCACCAATAATTAATGATATAGCTTTGGTTCCAAAATAATCTTCGCTAATCATTTTGGCTATTGTGTTTTTAGGGATAACTAAATCATTATTATCTACATCAAAAACAACTACAACTTGCGTTTGATCTTTGGCTAAAAAAATGTTGGTTACTTTACCTACTTTAAATCCATTTACCAAAACTTTGCTTGAAACGGCAAGGCCATCAACACCGTTGTATTTTCCATAAAAGGTACGATGCGATCTAAATACATCATTACCTTTCAAGAAATTTAGTCCCCAAAAAAGAATAGCTAATGATAAAATCATTACCCCACCTACCTTAACTTCTTTACTTATTTTCATTTGAAAATAATTTGTTTTTTAGTCAAATGGAACATTCCTGTTATTTTCATCTCTCTTTGTGAAAATGGCGCATGAATGTTTCAATGTTTATTTAATTAACTTGATTACTATTTAATTTTTTTGCTTCAGCTACTGAAATAATTTTTCCATTATTAAAGGCAACTACAAAAGCATCTTTAAATCCCTTATATCGAATTTTTGCTTGCATATCAATTGCTTCTTCAAATTTAGCGTATTCTCCAAAGTAATATTTATAAGAATTATTTAGCTTTATTTCTTTTACATTTTTTAATCCCTTAAGTTCTGGAGCATTGGATGTAATTTTTGCTACTGATGAAGCTACTTGAATTCTGTATATTATTTGATTAGAAGATACAGTGTTGTTATCAGAATCAATTTTTAAGGATTCATTTGTTTTTTCATTTTTACTAGGTGAAGAAGGCTCTTCTTTTGTTTGTTCAATGGTAGAATCATCATTATTACTTGCATTAATAGGTATACTTGTAACATTAGCAACTACACCACCTTCCATTTTTGTTTTATAATTTTTAAAGGCTTCAAAAATTGCTGAAGCAATATGATTTTGCCCATCTACTGAAGTAAGATATTTTTGTTCATTTTCATTGGTTAAAAAACCGGTTTCAACCAATACACTTGGCATGGTAGTTTTATATAAAACTAAAAAACCCGCTTGTTTTATGCCTCTATCATAACGTTTTAAATTATCATGTACTTGAGCTTGTATTAAAGACGCAAAATCTAAACTCTGATCCATGTAGGCATTTTGATACAATGAAAATATAATATTAGCTTCCGGAGATTTTGGATCAAAGCCATCATAATGTCCTTCATAATTACTTTCCATTAATATAGATTCATTCTCCCTTTTGGCTACTACTAAATTATCTTCTGTTTTATGAAGGCCCATTACCCATGACTCCGTTCCATAGGCGGTTTTAGGTCCAGAATTACAATGAATACAGATAAAAAGATCGGCTTTATTTTCATTGGCTATTTCTGCACGCCTATGCAGTTCAATAAATACATCTGTTTTTCGGGTATAAATTACTTGTACATTTTTACAGTTATCTTCTATCAATTTACCTAATTTAAGGGCAACAGAGAGGGCCACATCCTTTTCTTTGGCTTTAGAACCAAGACAACCAGAATCGCCTCCTCCATGGCCGGCATCAATTACAACTTTTTTTATACCCTGCATGTTGGGAATTCGAAGAAACAATGATTCTGCGATGGTATTCACCTTATTACTTTCAACTATAGGGGCGTTAAATGATGTTAATGCAATTAGTAGTAAAAAACATAAAAATGTCAGTATCGACAGGCCTTTGAGCCTTGTTATAATGAAATTCACATTGTTTGAATTGTTCACGATACGACTGATTATTTTGTTAGCCTCTTTTTAATAATTTATCTTCGTAATTATTAAGGGCTTTCTAAAAATTATTTTATTTATGTTCTCTCCCTTAATCCCTCTCAAAGAGAGGGACACAAAAATTGTAATTTTTAGAAAGCCTTTAATAAATAATTTAGTAAACACCATTAATGCAAAAATAGTATTTAATAAATTGCTTTCATCTCAAAATACTAAAATAATTAAAATCCGTCCTTTATTCAAATGGGTGTTGATGGCATTATGGCTATGCTTACTAAATGTTTTTGAGGCAAAGACTCAAACTCCTGATTCAACCAAACATATTTCATTGGCTGTTATCCTTAATGATTCTTTAAATAAAACCCAATCTGATACTAGTATTGTTAGCAAAGCAGATTCTGTAAAAAAAGATACGATCAATATTTCTAAAGATGCCATTCAGTCAAAGGTAGAATATTCGGCAAGGGATTCTATTCGCTTTGATTTGGCAAATAAAAAAGTGTATTTGTTTGGCGATGCTCAAGTAAAATACGAAGAGATAACTTTAAAGTCGGCCTATATTGAAATTAACTGGATTGATAACACGGTATATGCCGAAGGTGTAACAGACAGCCTAGGAAAAATTACAGGTAAACCAGAATTTACAGAGGGTACAGAAAGTTTTAAGGCGCTTACTTTAAAATATAATTTTACCACTAAAAAGGGCAAAATAAAAGAAATAATTGCAAAAGAGGGAGATAGCTATATTCATGGATTGCAAGTAAAAAAATTAAGTAATGACGATTTGTATATTAAAAGTGGGAAATATACTACTTGTGATTTAGAGCATCCGCATTATGAGATATTTGCCATGAAATTAAAAATCATCAAGAATGATAAAATTGTTACGGGGCCGGCTTATTTAGCAGTTGCCGATGTGCCAACACCTTTGGCGCTTCCATTTGGGTTTTTTCCCAATAAGAAAGGACAAACTTCCGGCATTTTAATTCCTTCGTATGGGTATTCTCAATCTCAAGGTTATTACTTGAGCAAGGGGGGGTATTATTTTGGTTTTAGCGATTTTTTTGATGATGCCATTACAGCCGATGCTTATACCAAAGGTAGCTGGCAATTGAGTAATCTTACCAATTATAAAAAACGTTACAAATATTATGGATCAGTAAATTTTAGTAGAACTTCGATGCAGTTTGGAGAAAAACAAGATGCCGATTATTATAAAACAACCGGCTTTATTTTTCAATGGAAACACAATCAAGACTCAAAGGCCAAACCGAACAGTACTTTTGCGGCTGATGTTAAATTTGGGACGAGTAATTATTATACCAATAATCTTCAAAACACAACGGAATATTTAAATAATAACTATACTTCTAATATTTCTTATTCTCACAATTTTCAATGGTTTAATATTACTACTAGTGCGAGGCATAATCAAATAACCAAAACTCATGCAATTGATGTAACCTTGCCTGAATTTAATTTAACCTCTACAAAAGACATTTATTTTTTAAAATGGAGCAAAACTGTACCGGCAAATAAATTTCTTGCAAGCATTCAAGATGTAAAGTTTAGGTATTCGATTAACGCACGAAATCAAATTAGTACTGTTGATTCTTTATTGTTTAACCCGGAATTTCAACTCAGTAAATTCTTCAATTATTTTTCTGATTCTCAAAAAGGCTTTGGCCCCTCTTTTTTAAGTGAAAATGCTTTGTCAAAACTTAAAAATGGAATACAGTTAAATCCAAGTATTGCTTTGCCAACCTTGAGTATTTTTAAATATTTCAAGCTCAATTCAGGGCTTAGTTATACAGGTAGGGTATATTTTAAACAAATATATAAACATACTTTGGCCGATTCTGTTATTACAGATACGTTAAACGAAGTTCATTATGTACATGATTATGGTTTTACCGCTTCACTTTCTACTACTATTTATGGTACAAAAGTTTTTAAAAATGATGTTGTAAAAGGAATCAGACATACCATTTCACCCTTACTATCTTTTGCTTACAATCCTTCATTTGGAACAGATAACAGTAGCGTAGATTATTATGGAACTTATAATAAAAAAACAGATACTGATACGGGCGTTATTGTAAAACAAGAAACCTATTCTAAATATGCAGACATGCTGTATGGTACTGCGCCTCAATATAAAAGTGGAAAGGTGCGTTTTTCCCTGGGTAATAGGTTAGAAATAAAAGTAAGAACTAAAAATGATTCTATTCCTACTTATGTTAATGTTCCCATCTTTGAAAGTTTGAGTATTTCTACTGCTTATGATTTGGCAAAAGATTCATTGAATTTGGATCCCATTTCAATAAATGCAAGAACATCGTTCTTGAAAAATAAAATACAACTTTCATATACGGCTAGTTATGACCCCTACGTGATGGACACAAATGGAGTGAGAAGCAATCAATTTGAGTGGACTAAAAATCATCGCCTAGCGCGGTTTTCAAATTCAAGTTCATCTCTCGTAGTTGGACTTAATTTAACGCCTCCATCAGCAAAAAATAAATCGGATAAAACAAGTACAAAAGCCTCCGAAGGAGAAATAAATGATATTAATAAAAATCCTGGGGCTTATGTTGATTTTACTATTCCTTGGAAATTAAACATCAGTTATAATTACAAATTAGGATTGACAAGGCAAGCTAACGGAGCAATGGATTCAAGCATAACACATAGCATTACTTGTAATGGAGAACTGAGTATTACACCAAAATGGAAAGTAACATTCGCGACAGGATATGATTTGAAAAATAAAAAACCAACGCCAACCAATTTTACATTTTATAGAGACCTACATTGTTGGGAGATGAGCCTTTATGTAGTGCCCTTTGGAACCTATAAAAGTTATGAGTTTAAAATTAGTGTAAAAGCACAAGTGCTTCAAGATTTAAAACTCAATCGCAAACGAGGTTGGTACGATCAACAGGAGTAATTTCGTTGCTTATTGAAATCCTAAATTTTTTGTGTGCTGCCCATAACGTATGGAATCTTGAGAAGATGTTACCATAGATAAACCCTTTACACTTTTTTCAAAGCGAGAAGAAAATATTCCAATTCCATTATCAATATTGGTATAGATGGGTTTCTCTTGGAGTATACCTGTTGATGGCTGGTTAACGTCCATATAGGTAGTAAAATCTTCTCCGGCTACCGTTATTGTAAAATCAAGTTTCCCAATAAATCTGTTTACATTTGAATTTACTTCAATCATGCTCGAAAGAAAAGTATAAAAGGATTGACCGGCAATAGCAACTTCCATGTCTTCTCCTCCTTCTGTATTATCCGATTCTTGAGCAGTAAATACCCAATCAATGTATTTATCTTCTGTTAGGGTGGTAGTTTTATCTTGTTCCGTATAATAGAATCGGATGGTGACTTGGCTTAGTTTCCCATTCACAGGCGATTGCCATTTTACTTTGTAATCACTATTCACCAAATTCCAATTAATAGATTCAGTACTTTTAGGTTTATCAATAGTAAAGTCTTTTACTAAAGTTGTAGAAGCACTTACTTCGTTTCCTGTTTTTGAATTAGAAATTTTAAGATTGTATTTGCTATCATCGTGAAGCGTTTTTGTTGTTTTATAAAGCACTTGGTTAGGAGAAGAAAAAGTACCACTTTCTTTTGGAATGCTAGTATCTCTTTGTAAAGTAATTGTTTCAAGCACATTCCCGTTCTTTACTCTTTCTAATGATACTGTAAGTTCGCTTCCGTAATACAATGAATCGTATTCTTGAGCCATTACCATTGCATTTTCATCACCTAAAAATGCCTTTGACACTTTAATATAATGAGCAGTATCGCTTTGGTTTAATAAGCCATATACTACCGAAGTTTCTTGCCAATCACCTATTACATCCACATCAGTACTACATGAAGCAATAAGCATAATGCCAACCACTAAAAAAGTTAATGGAACTATAGAGAATTTATCCTTAATCATATATCAACGCAGCTTATTTGATTATTTTGTAACTTCGCGAGCCTGCAAATTTAGGCAAAATATGGCAAGATTTCTTATAAGATGTATTGTATGTTTTTATTTGTTGTATCTCTTAGGATATAAAGCTTCTTATTCACAACAAATTACTCAGGAATTTGAGCTAAGTGCTTTGGCAGAAAATTTTGACAGTACAACAGTTGAGTCATTGTGGCCCAATATTAACAATGCCGATAATTTATTTTTAATTGATAAAGGAAGCTATTTTTTATATAGGCGTTCAACTTCTGCTTCGTATGTAATTTTGCCGCGTTGGTCAAATGCATTGAATTCTTTTGATATAAAAACATCTCTCAAATTAGGGCCATCTGAAACCAACGAACAAACCATTGGTGTTTTATTTATGGGACAGGCTGATGGTAAAAATGCATTGGTTTTTGAAGTAAATAAATCTAAACAATATCGAGTAAAACAATTTATTGGTGATTATCTAAAATATATTACGGGAGATAAAGATCATTTAGGTTGGATAAAAAACACAGCTATTAAGCCTGCCGATGAGTACAATATTTTTGAGGTAAAAGCTTTTAAAGGAACTTATGATGTTTATATTAATGATATCTATTTAACTTCATTTGCTGTTCCGGAATATAAATCTGGTGGAATGGGAATTGTTATTGGTCCTGCTACAAAAGCTAAATGCGATTATTTTTATATTAATGCTACCAATGATACAATTGCTAAAAACAATGAAGTTGATGCAAGCACTAAATTAACAGCATTAATTACATTGCTTGCTGAAGAAAATAATAAATTAAAACAAGCACTCGATTCGTCAAAATATATTGTAGCCGCAAATGAAATATTAGAAAAGCAAATTGAAGAAGTGCGAACTGAAAATGAAAATTTGAAAAACACCAACAAGTCATTATTGGATACACTTTCTAAATTACAAGCCATTAATGGTGAACTATTACAACAATTAAATAAACATGGTATTAAAATACCAACCAAAAAAGAAGAGCAAGCTCAAGCACCTAAAGAAAACCATGTGGAACAAAAAAAGCCTCAGCCTACTCAAATTCCTAATAAAATAGAAGCTAGTACGGATGCAAATGTAATGGAGAGAACAAATCCAATTGTTAGTGTAGAATCATCAAAAAAAAATAAAAATCAACCTATACAAGTAAAAGTAAAAAAGGCTGTGAAGAAGTCATAAAATAATTTTAATAAATCATCGATATGTCAGTAAACAAAAAAGTTACCCGTGTAACAACGCATACGCTCCAAGAGATGAAAATTAAAGGAGAAAAAATTTCCATGCTTACTGCGTATGATTATTCTATGGCTAAAATTATTGATGCTGCAGGTATTGATATTATATTGGTAGGAGATTCAGCTTCAAACGTGATGGCTGGAAATGAAACTACATTGCCTATCACACTCGATCAAATGATTTATCATGCCAGTTCTGTAATAAAGGCTGTAGGTAGAGCCTTGGTAGTAGTTGATCTTCCTTTTGGTTCTTACCAAGGCAATTCAAGAGAAGCGCTTAATTCATCTATCAGAATTATGAAAGAGGCTCAAGCGCATAGCGTTAAATTGGAGGGCGGAAAAGAAGTGGTAGAATCGGTTGCTAGAATTTTATCTGCCGGTATTCCGGTTATGGGGCATTTGGGATTAACCCCTCAATCTATTTATAAATTTGGCACCTATGTGGTACGTGCTAAAGAAGAAGAAGAAGCAAAAAGATTGTTAGAAGATGCCCATTTATTACAAGAAGCCGGTTGTTTTGCTATTGTATTAGAAAAAATTCCTGCTAAATTAGCAGCTAGAGTAGCAAAAGAAATAACAATCCCAATCATTGGCATTGGAGCAGGAAGCGGTATAGATGGACAAGTTTTAGTAATGCACGATATGTTGGGCATTAATAAAGATTTTAGTCCACGCTTTTTAAGACGCTACCTTAATTTACATGATGAAATTAAAGGAGCCGTTCAACGGTATATTAAAGATGTTAAATCACTAGATTTTCCTAATGAAAAAGAACAATACTAAGAGCTTTTGTTTAGCTGCTTTTCAATTAAAAGGGATTGGGTTTGCCTTTATACTTTTGTCTATTATTCTTAATTCTTGCGGAAGTTCAAATTCAGAAAGCAATGATGCTTCAGGAAAAATAAAAGATAGCTCGCAAACGTTTATTCAAAAAGTAATTTCAAAAGTTAGCCCTAAGAAAAAAATAGAGCATTGTGAGTTTGATATGAAACAACAAACTTCGGATTTTTTAAAAGATAAGCCACAGTTTGCTAATTACAAATGGAACAACCAACAAAAAGAAGCCGTGCTTTTGCTTGATGGAAAAGATACTTTAACTATACACCATGGTGGTTGCCATTATTTCGAATTTTCCATTAATCTAAAAACAGTAACGAAAGATAATTCAATTGATGATAGTGTATTTTGGTTTAATACAGCATTAAGCTATGCTAAAGACTTATTTGATAAAGGCGATTATGAACTAATGAAAAAAGATATAGAAACGCATGAATATGATATTACAAAAGGAGAAGATGTAAAATTTTATTCTTTCCCACATGAAAAATACGATGAGTTTTATATTAGAATTTCATTTGAACACAAAGCGAAAGAAGTGGAAGTGGGTTATTCTTATAGTGCTAATACGGAAAATTAAGAATGTAAAGCATATTCCATAACCAAAATATCTAAAGGAATTTTTAGCGCATCATGTATTTTACGAATCATTTTAAGAGTCAAGCCCTCTTTTTTATTTAATATTTTAGAGGCACGACTTTTATTTCCAATTATATCAATCAAATCTTGTGTTTTCATATCTAATTGTTCCATCCTAAATTTAATGGCTTCAATTGGATGCGGGGGAGCTATTGGATAATATTCATTTTCGTATTTTTCTACAAGCGTACAAAGGATATCATATTCGTCAGCTTCAATACTTCCTTTTTTAACATCTTTATTCATAAAAGCATATATCTTTTCTAAAGCAAGGGTATAGTCTTTTTTGTTTTTTATAGGTTTTATATTCATAGCTTATATATTTATGGCTTTTTATAATCAATTGTTTCTGCATTTATTTCATCGTATTCAGCATGCGTGCCGAAGAAAATAATAAACACTCTTTCGAAACGATAATCAACTCCTACTATCAAACAATATGCATTTCCCAAAATGGGAAAAATAACCCTATTGTTTTTTATGGTTCTTGCTTTAGGATAATCAACTAATACATCAGTTGATTTCTTCCATTTAAGTTTTCTTACATCGTTGTGCCACAATTCTAATTGTTTAGCTGCAAGAGAATATCTTTTCATATAATACCACAAAGTACCTCTTGCAATAATATTCATGCTATAAACATTTTACGTAAAAATAGCAATAAAGTTTCAAATTTTGAAACTTTATAAAAGCTTGCCTCTGATTTAGTCTATAAATTACAATCAAATTGTACCTTAATCTTGTATATTTGTTGGAATAATGAAAAACAACATGGATATCATTCCTGAAATTTTATTTGAAGACAACCACCTTATAATTGTAAATAAAAGGCCATCGGAAATTGTGCAGGGAGATAAAACCGGTGATACTCCTCTTTCAGAACACATCAAACAATACATAAAGAAAAAATACAACAAACCTGGAGAAGTTTTTCTTGGTGTTACACATCGCTTAGATAGGCCCGTAAGTGGCATTATTATTTTTGCAAAAACAGGCAAAGCGCTTACGCGCATTAATGAAATGTTTCGCTTGAAAGAAATAAAAAAAACATATTGGGCCATTGTTAAAAATAAACCGGAACCACCATCAGGTACTTTAGTCCATTATCTTAAAAAGAACGAGAAAAATAATAAGTCATACGTTTACGATAAATTAATTCGTGATTCTAAACGGGCTGAATTAGATTATAAATTAATTGCAAGTTCTGATCATTATCATTTACTAGAAATTACTTTAAAAACAGGAAGGCATCATCAAATAAGAGCTCAACTGTCTCATATTGGTTGCGAAATTAAAGGAGATTTAAAATATGGAGCACCACGCTCAAACGAAGATGCTTCTATTAGTTTACATTCACGCAGAGCAGAATTTTTACATCCTGTAACTAAAAACTTAATTAGTCTTGAAGCTATGCCTCCTGCAAGCGATAATTTGTGGAAATATTTTATAGATGCAATTAAAAAATAGAAGAAAGAAGAATAGAAACTTATTTTATCAAAGTAATGGTTCCTCGTTTTTCTTCATAAGTCTCTCCCATCACTTTATATTTTACAATATAAAGATAAACGCCTTCCGGAGAAGCGGTTCCATTGGATGAACCATCCCATCCTTTTTTAGGATCAGTAGCAGCAAAAATCTGTGCCCCCCAACTGTCATAAACAGAAAAACTATAGCCATCACTGCTTACATAGGCTTCTACAGGAATATAAGTATCGTTTAATCCATCGCCATCAGGAGTAAAGGCATTGGCTGTATATACATCCGGCAATTGAATTGCACATGCATAATTGGAGTAACTGGTATCTAACATACCATAAGGGTTGCCGTTACCTTCAATAGCTTCAATACGATAACAGAAATTTCCTTCTGATGTAATATAAGCACTCACATCATCGGTATATTTATTAGTTGTAGTACCAACATAGGGAAGTGAAGAAAGAAGTTGTTCTGAACCATCATCAATACTTCTGTAAATGTTATATTCGTTTACATTACCCAACCAACCTTCATAATCATTCCAGTATAAATAGTTTTGTTCATGATCTGCGGCATAAGCTTTAAGTAAAATTGTTCTGCTAATATTTGACTCTAGCCCATCATTACCACAAGTATCAACAGAAATAAATTTGTAGTAATAGCTTTGACCGGCAGTATTGGCTGATTTATCGTAATATTCAACAAATGGAATTTTATTTACAGTATCAACAGGCACATAATCTAACAATTCATAAGGGCCAATGGATACAGTTGAACGCATCACTTTATATTCTAAAACATCTGCATTTAAATCAATATAACACGTTGCATACACATTATTCGGACTCATTACTGTAACTAAGTTATGATATGAAAAAGTGGGTTGTTGAGGCACATTTGCAAAAATACAAGTATCGTTTGAAGAAGATGAATTGTTTCCACTGGTATCAACAGCTTGCACATAATAGCAATAAGTTGAGTATTGAGTAAGGCCGGAATGAACAAATGAAGTGGTAACACTATTTGTTTGACCAATCAAAATGGTATCTACTCCGTTTTCTGATGCATAAACATTGTATTGCGCTACACCTCCACTTCCCCAACCATCATAAGCATTCCAGGTTAAAGTATTTTCACTTGTACAAACGTCAAGAATGGGGGTCATGAATATCGTATTGTGAATATCTCCCATTGGACTGGTATTATCACAACTATCAATAGCGGCTACTCTGTATTTTTCTGAAGTAGTAGCAGCATTAGAATTTAAATTAAGGTAAGATGTATTGCTAATACCCCATACAGAATCTATAGGTTGCCAAACACCATTAATCATTTCGTAAACAATATATCCTTTGGTATCTAAAGAGGTGCTCGATTCCCATCCTATAGTAGCTAAATTATTAGCGTCTACACTTACAGAATCTAATACAGGAATTTCCGGAACTATATTATCTTTAAACCAATTTCCATCAATATTGGATGAAGAATAACAGCCAATAGAATCATAAATTTCTATCCTATAGGCAACAGAGTCATTACACACACTTATTGAGTCGGAATAGGTTAAATCAGATGTAGAATCAAGTAAAGCCCATGTGCCAATAGGATATTCTCTATAGATGTAATAAAAATTGCTTGATGTAGGAAGATTAGTAGGTGAATACAAGGCATTCCAAGTTAAAACAGCAATTTGATTAACATTTGCAACATTTAATAAAATAGTTTTAATAGTATCAGAAGATGCGCTATAATGAGTGCCTCCACAACCCGAACGTGATTGAATGTAAAAATAAAGTGTATCGCTTAATGCCGTTGTTCCAAATAAGGTTGATTGTTGTGTCGCTGTAATTGTGCTTGTATTTTGATAAAAATTAAAAATACTATCTACATCGGTATATGTACCAGTTAAACTATTTGAAACATAAACATGATAACTATTAAATGTAGAATCGGTATCAACAGGGAAATCCCATGTTAAAGCAACATCTCCTGTATTGGCTACAGAAGCACATCGAATTATAGGAGGATCAATTACCGTTAGCCCAATTACTGTAATTGTAAAAGTAACATTATTAATACTAGGAGCCGGACAATAATCATCATATACATTCACAACAAAAGTAAAGGTATTGGATTGTTTAACACTTCCATTCGGAAGGGTAAGATGACTACAATCTGTTTGCCAGTCGAAAGTTGTTTGCAAGCCAAATGTTTGAGAGTATGGGGGCGGAGGATTTAATGTTGCACAAGGAGGATTAAGGCATCCTGTAGTACTTGTATAATTAGTACCAAACTGAATACCATAAGCTTCAAGATTTAATGTTTGAGGATTACCATTTGGTAAAGTTCCAAAATCAGTAGCTGTTAAATCAAATTTAATTAAATCACCTGCCTGAAATGTATCAGCATATAATGTATATAAAAGTGTATTGGGATCTTGAAAAGGTGCAGTTACACTTGGAGGTAAATTTCCCCCACAGTCGTTCAATGTGATTTGGATGTCACGGTATATTTCAGCAATTAATTGACCATTTCTCCATGATTCAATTTTTATTACGGTAACAAAACTTCCTGTTGTATAACTTGTAAAATTTATTTCTCCTGTATATGCATCAATAGTTGCAGGTACATTATTTGCATTTTGGCTTGTTCCGGGCAAAGGACTTGTATAAGAATAGCCTGCCATAAATGGACAAGGAATAGGATTGGTAGGCGGATTAAATGTACCGCTATAATCTTTAAGTGGTTCTGCCCAAGAATAAGAAAGAGAATCAAAATCAATATCAGTTGCTAAATGATTATAGGTAAAAGGATAGCCCATACACAATGCAGTTGAAGCTGGGGCTGCAAATCCAGGTGATGAATCATAACAAGGATCCGTATTTTGCCCATTATAAGAATACATAATCGCTCTTAATGTCATTCCATATGTATCTGGTGTTTGTAAATTAATAATTGCCCCATTTCTATTTCCTCCACTCCAAGTAAATGCCCACCCACCAACAGGTGGCACTCCGGAAAGGGTAACCGGATTGGATTCAAAAACAAATTCCTCAACAGCTCCTGCTCCATTACCACCATAAGGCCCACCACCACCACAGCTTAATTCTAAATTAGCAATTGCACAAGCAGGAGAAATATCCGTTTTAGAAACAAGATTGGCTGTTATGCTAAATAAATTAGAATTATTTTCAACACTAATAATTTCACTGGTAGAAGTAATGGTAATGCCATTACAATCGCGATATAAAACCAACCGGAATACATATTGACCATTGCCTTGACATGTCCAAGTAATTTCTCCACCCATATAATGGGAAGCAAATGATGTTGTAGATGCAACAAGAGAAAATAAAAGGAGTAAATATATTTTGTTGATTTGCTTCAAAATGAAAAAAATTACACCATTTTAACAAATATAACATTCTAAGGCAATATAGTCAACATAAAGCACTAACACAATTACTCAAATATCAGATTTTATGTTTCGCTGATAATTTATTGAATTTATCCTATAGAGCTCTGTCAATATTAATGTACTTTTGCGAAGAATATTGATAATTAAAACAAACATATTGTAAATGTATACAAATCATATTAAGGCTATTGAACTTGCTTGGAACGACAGAACTTTACTTACTAACGCTGATACACAAAAGAGTATTGCTGAAGTGATAGAATGGTTGGATAAAGGTGAAATAAGGGTAGCAGAACAGGTTCAAGAGGGAGCTTGGAAGGTAAATGAATGGGTAAAAAAAGCAGTTATTCTTTATTTTCCTATTTGTAAAATGCAGGTTATTGAAGTAGGCCCATTTGAATACCATGATAAAATGCTTTTGAAAAAAAATTACAGTGCATTAGGAGTAAGAGTAGTTCCGAATGCTGTTGCACGTTATGGAGCTTATTTGGCTAAAGGAGTTATCATGATGCCAAGCTACGTAAATATTGGTGCTTATGTTGATGAAGGTACCATGGTTGATACCTGGGCTACAGTGGGCTCATGTGCACAAATAGGTAAGAATGTACATTTGAGTGGGGGAGTGGGTATTGGAGGTGTACTTGAACCTGTACAAGCAGGTCCGGTTGTGATTGAAGATGCTTGCTTTATTGGTTCAAGATGTATTGTTGTAGAAGGTGTGGTTATAAAAAAAGAAGCCGTTTTAGGGGCTGGCGTAGTATTAACACAATCAACCAAAATAATTGATGTTACAGGTTCTTCTCCTCTTGAATATAAGGGTTATGTACCTGAACGTTCTGTTGTAATACCGGGATCCTATTCTAAACAATTTAATGCAGGTGCTTATCATGTTCCTTGTGCACTTATTATTGGAAAACGAAAATCTTCTACAGATACAAAGGTTTCTTTGAATGATGCTTTAAGAGAATACAACGTGGCGGTATAAGATGGCAAAAAAAGTTCTTGTTATACAAACAGCTTTTATTGGAGATGTTATTCTTGCTACAGTAATTATTGAAAATATAGCTAAAGAATTTCCTGGTACTAAAATCGACTTTGTCCTTAGAAAGGGCAATGAATCCCTATTGAATAATAATCCTTTTGTAAATAAAATTATTAGTTGGGATAAAAGTTCAAGAAAATACAAATACTGGTTTGGCGTAGTAAAAGAAATACGAAAAGAAGAATATGATATTGTAGTTAATGTTCAACGTTTTTTTTCTACAGGATTATTAACCATTCTCTCTAAAGCAAAATTAAAGGTAGGATTTAATAAAAATCCCTTGTCATTTTTCTTCTCTAAAAAAGTAAGTCACTTACTCGGTAATAAAGAAAGACCTATACATGAAGTTGACAGAAATTTATTGTTAATCAATCGGATTGTACATAATCCTGAAAAAACAATTAAGTTATATCCTTCTCAGCAAGATTGGGATGAAGTGAAACAATATAAAACGGAAGCTTATATTTGTATTGCACCGGCTTCTGTTTGGTTTACCAAACAATTTCCAAAAGAAAAATGGATAGAATTGATTGAACAAATTGCTTCCTCACTTAGTATTTATTTATTGGGAGGTCCGGATGATATTCAATTATGCAATGATATTATTCGTCAATTTCCACAAAAAAAAGTGATGAGTTTAGCAGGTAAACTTAGTTTATTACAATCAGCAGCATTAATGAAAAATGCTCAAATGAATTACGTGAATGATTCTTCCCCCTTGCATATTGCATCGGCAATGAATGCTCCTACTACTGCTATATTTTGTTCTACGGTTCCTGATTTTGGCTTTGGTCCTTTGGCTGATCAATCAAAAATTATTCAAACCAAACAAAAACTCAATTGTAGGCCATGTGGTTTGCATGGATTTAGAAAGTGTCCGAAAAATCATTTTCTTTGTGCTTTAAGTATAGATGTAAAAGATATTGTACAAGATGCCTCAAAATAATTTAAAAAAAATAACTACTACTTTCGAATACAAAGCAGCTATTGTTTTATCCTTAACTGCTGTTGGTATTGCTGCATTTTATTCACAGCAACTCGATTATTTTGCAGCTGCATCACCTGAATTTATGTTTGCTATAGCTGTTTTGATGTTGTTTTTTCTTACTGTCTTTTTAAGAAGTGCTTCAATGGCTATTTTTAATAGAAATTTATATACTTATCGTGGATTGCCTGTTCTAATAATGCTTGTAGCACTGTTAATTGCTTTGTTTTTTCCATTTACACGAATTTCTGTTGATAGTGAATTCAAACAAAATCTGGCTCAAAGAAAAAAAGTAGTGGATAAAGTTTATTTTAGAGAGTGGCCTACTGATGCTAACGGAGATCTTAAATTACCGGTAGGGTATTACAATTTGTCGGCAGATTCAATGGTTCGCTTTTGTGATGACGATAAAGTGATAACAGTGGTATTTGTAACATTTAAGCAAAATACTCGTGCATCCGGCCTTGTTTATATTGAAGGATTAAAAGATGAAAAAGATTTACAAAAATTAATTAGCCGTAAACAGCAGTTTCCTTACTATCCAATAAAATATAGAAAACTTGCCGAAAACTGGTATGCTGTTTCTAGTGATAAAGATTTTTTTAAGGAGTTGAATTAGGGAATATTCATGTACTTATGCGTTTGCAAAGAAATTCTCCAATTAGGATTTAATTTTACAAACTCAATAATTAATGGCAGCATTTCTTTTTCTTTACTCCATTCTGCTTGTAAAAAAAGTTGACAATTGCATGACACTTCAACAGCATATTTTTTTGCCCAATCAAAATCAGATTTATTAAATACAATTATTTTAAGTTCATGGGCTTTCTCTAATACTTCTTTTAATGGAGCTTTAAATTTTTTGGGCGAAATACAAATCCAATCCCATTGGCCTGATAAAGGATAAGCTCCAGAAGTTTCTATCCAAGTATTATAATTATTTTTCTTCAATGCTTCACATAATGCGTCTAGGTTATGCATAAGGGGTTCGCCTCCCGTAACTACTACATTTTTACAATTGTATTTTTTTATATCCTCAATAATCTCTTCAATTGATTTAAAGGGATGTGCATTGATATCCCAAGAATCTTTTACATCACACCAAACACAACCAACATCACAACCTCCAAGCCTAATAAAATAGGCCGGTTTGCCGGAATTAAATCCTTCACCTTGTATGGTGTAGAATTGTTCCATGATGGGGAGTTTTAAGTTTATAAGTTCAATGTTCAATTTGGGAGTTTTTGGATTAAATTTGTTTTGGCTAAAGCCAATTACTCTTAGTCTTCCTTTTCCACGACCTAAAGGTCGTGGCTATTATAAATCTTCATCAGCTAATCAGCTAATCATCACATTTGCTAATTACCAAATCAGCTCATTATTTAAAAGCAATCTGCTTCGAATCTGCTGCCACCACTTTTTTATAAAATTCAGAGAATTCATTTATTTCTGTTAAAGGCACATTGTCTTTTTTGTATTTTAATTCGCGTGTTGCAGTAATGGAGCCTTTGTCTATTTTATAGGTTACATTATAGTCGGCAACAGAGCAGGTATAATTAATATTTTTTGGCATTTCTGCTAAAGTTTTTCCTACAGGAATTGCAATATTCATGGTTTCAACATCAGCATCTAAACTATTTTCAAATTCCATTGGTAATTTTCGATTTGAATTAAAAATAAAATCTTTTGAAGATGTTTTGCTTACCCATGGAATAGTAAACAAAGATAATCCACTTACAGAAGTTACTGCATTTGAAGCCGTATAAGAATAATCTGCAAAAACAGTATCTGTACGTTCGTTTAATCCTTTAAAATTGAGGCTGAGTAATTTTACTTGCGAAAAATCATCTCCAATAATGCTTTCCATTTTCTTTTCTTGTTCTTGCTTGCCTAAATCTCTATAGGTTGATCGCATGCCGGCCGCATATACACCTGTTTTGTAATAATCTTGTTTAATGTTTAGATCTGTATTGTCGATGGTAATAGAAGTATTACGATGGATAACATTTAGTTTTCTACCAACAGGATTTAAATAAGTTGGATGAACCGTTATTTTTTGTGCTTCATTTACAATATCAATTGTATAAGCATCTAATAAATCTCCATAAAAAGAATTGAAGGGCAGATAATCTGAAGTAAGCTCAATGTAATATTCCTTTCCATCTAATTTAAACTTGGCGATGCAATGGTTAAAATCTATAGAAGGCAGAAAAAGATCTTTTTTTCCTTTATCTCTGGTATCAACCAAAACCCAAGTGGCATCAACACCAATTTCTTTACACATAGCAACAAATAAGGTTGACACATCTTTACAGTCACCAATTTTTGTATTCAACACTTTAGATGCTTTTTGAGGAATGAGTCCGCTTTGCAAAAAAGAAACTTCGCTATAACGAATGTTTTTTACGATGTAATTATAAATTTCTTTCACTTTATCAAGGGTAGGCATATCTTTTTTGCCTGCAAAAAGATTAGAAACTATTTCTTGTACTTCAAAATCTGATTTGGCTTTTGTTGAAGCAAGATCGTAATACCAATTAGAAATAAAAGTCCAATCTGGAAAGGAAGATAAATGCAATACATTGGCAACATCGGCAATGGTTGGCATACGGTCTTCTTCTTTTATGCCTTCTTTGTTATCACTTTCCCAAATGTACATATCGAAACCATCTTGTTTAGAAGTAATAGGCTTAATATCTTCTTGGGTAAATTTATAAGTAAATTTTACGTCAGGAGAAATCAGTAAAGAATATTTCGTTTTTATAGAAGGATAGTAGTGCGTAAAATAACATTGATCCCAAAAATGGGGAGACAGTTTTCCTACTTGATAGTTTTCTACTCGGTAAGTAATGTGAATGGCATCTCCTTCTTCTAATGAATTAAATACAACAGTACCTCCTTTTGTTGATGCAGCTACCTTACTTCCATTCGATTTTATTACTTCAGCTTTTTCAATTAATAAATCTTGCATGGAGTTGTAATTAATTTGGTATTGCTTCCAAACATCTATGCCTTGAGCATTGAAAATTTTGACTTCAAAAATGTGTTTTTCTTCCGAAGCTCCTCCGCTATACACTACTTTTTGTACTTCGTTTAAAAGGATTAAACTGTTGTCTTCAGGAAAAGCTGATTTATTAGGAGCATTTTTATAAGTAGCATACACATCCGGCTGTTCAAAATAATCGTACACTTCTTTTTGCCCCAATAGTTTTCTTAATTGGCGTCTTGCTTCATAATAGTTGGGAGAATAATTGATGGCTTTTTTATAAGCATCTGCGGCAGCATTGGTGTTGTTTTCTGCTTCATAAATTTTTCCCAGATCAAACCAGTATGCGTCAATTTGGGGGGCAATTTTTAATGCTTCTTTATAATACATTTCGGCATTGGTATAATCTTGTAACTGAAAATAAATAGCAGCTAATTTATCACGGTATCCGGGAGCTGCTACATTATTTTTAACAACATTTTTATAAATTTCAATACCGGTTTGTTTATCTCCTTTATCAAAATAGTCAGATGCAATAGACAATGCCACATCATCATAATTATTATTTTTCATGTATTTTTTTAGTACTGCAATTGCTGCATTGTAATCTTTATTTACTTGCAATTCAACCATGTGTTTTAAATTAACAAAAGCATAGTAATCGGGATATTTTTTATAGGCTTGTTCAACTAAATCAATTACCTCTGCTTGTTTTTGATAATGACCTGCAAGGCCAATGTGGTAGGCAATGGTTTTCTCATCTTCACCATAAAGAGTTTCTAATAGTTTAATTTTTTCTTCGGCAACATTGTAATTTTCTTTTCCTAGTTCTTCTTCTATTTGTAATAATAAAGAATAAGGATTGGCTGGATCATGATCTTTCATCCATTCTAAGGCAACGGCAAGTTCTGTTTTATTGTCGTCTCTTGTATAAAGTTCAATTAATTGAGTGTAGAGATAACTGCATTCAGGAGCAAATTTTTGTGCTTTGATCAATATTTTACGTGCTTCAAAATTTTTATCATTTCTTAAATAGGTTTCAGCAAGCAATAAGTAATTGATCATTTTTGTAGGATACTGTTCAATTAATTTCAAAAAATAATCTTCGGCAGCTATAGGAATTACTTTTGCTTCAGCAGCAGTTTCTTTTGTATAAACTTGATACGATTTTGAATATGTTAATCCCTCAAGTACTTTACCTGAAACATCGGTTATTCGTATTAAAAAATTTGATCGGTTAACTTCACTTTCTCCAACTTGAACCAATAATCTATTATAGCCTTTGTGCAGTTTTGTTTGCACAACATAAGTATCCATATCATTGTTTCTTTCTTCTGATTCAGAAAAAACCAATTGATCATTTAGCCATACTTTTAAAGAACCGGAATTGCCCATTCGCAATTGTATGGCTTGATCAGCCTGGCTATTGATAAAAGTTTGAGCATAAGCAACAGAACTGCGAGCATGCAGGTGATAGGTTAAATCGAGCCATTTGTCATTTTTAATGGCGGGTATATCAAACCAATATACCTGTGCACCGTATTTATTTACGAAGGCGTGGTCTTGTTTTGGATAATTAATAGGATCATAGTTTTTATCAAATCCGCTGGCAGAAATATTTTCAAATTCACCCACCACTTGCCAATCTTCAATAGCTCCAATTTTTTTAAACTCTGCTTGAGATGTTTTTTCGTCATTTACAATATTATAGTGGTAACCCAATTGTGCATGTGTTAATGCCAAGAGCGTGCTATTTAAACTAGGGTCTTTTTCTAATGTGTTTAATAAAGCTAGTTGATCTTTATCTTTTTTAGTATAGCCTTCAAATAAATTTTGATCTGTCCATAAGGCAAAAAGATAAGGCTGTGGATTATCTGTCGATTTATAAAAATTCATGAATTGCGCAAAAGCATCTTCGGGTTTTTTATCAACTGTAGCTAAAAATGAAAGTGCCAAATAAGCCTCAGCTTTATCTGATACTGAAGAAGTAGCCTCTGTAAAATAAGTTCGAGCATTTTTTATATCGTTAACATAAAAACTTTGCCAGCCTTTTTCTAAGCTAGAAGAAGTTTGTGAAAATACACTAGTATTTATAAATATTGTACCTATAAAAAGGAGCTTAAAAATATTTTTCATTTGCATAAATTTTTAAAATAAAATGGGATGGCAAGTATAAAGTTTTTTCGGCATATATCAAGCATTTGCTAAAAGTGTAACCGGAATAATTACCTAATAATTAAGATTTTTTGGCTAAATACAGTATTTGTATTTGAAATTCTTAATTGATATAGTCCGGATGCAAAGCTATTCACATCAATAGAGAAAGTTTTAAAAAGACCAGTTTCATATTTTTTTACGCATTTTCCCGTGTAATCGAAAAGAGAAATTTCAACTTTACTTTCATTTATTATAGACGGAAAATTTATGTTTATTTGATCACTTACAGGATTGGGATATATTTTAATATTTGAAACTAAATTAGTTTTTGTATTTATTTTCTTAATGCTCGTTAATTCAGAGGGAATGGTGTATCTTAAAATCCTTCCTGAAAATTTAAATTCTCCTACCCAAAGGTGTTTGCCATCAAAACTTAAACTTGCAGGCCAAAATAATGTACTATCACCAATGCAAGGAATGGTTTCTATTGTTGTATCGCTGCCCAATACAATTACTTTTGAAAAATCTCCGGCATCATTGATGTCTTTCCAAGCATACACAACATTAAAAATAGAGTTTGCTAAAAATAAATGCCCGTTTGAAGTAATGGTGTGCATAGGTAAATTAAAATAATATCCATTCTGCCCTTCAATGGTTTTATAAGGATTGGTATCATTTGGAAAATTAGAAATTTTATAAAGCACTGCTTTGGGAGGAGCTGCTTCCATTTCGGTTATTGATAAATAACCTTCATCACTGCATAATTTCATAACACTTGCAAAATGTAATGTTAGCATAGGATCAGCATAAGAAGAGGTAGTTGGAAAGCCACTCCATACATATACCGTATTATTATCAGCAATGTAAAAATAGCTATCATCAAAAGCTACACCTCTAATTTCATTAAAATAAATGGATCCTATATGATCTTGAAGGGTAAAATCGGGCTGCTGGCCGTTTAAGGGAAGTGATTTCCAAATAAAAATTGTTTTTTTTCCAGCCAAAACAAGTGTATCGCCATGGAGTTCGTTATCCCAAGGGGCTTCTTGAAGATTAATAATTGTATCGGGAGGGGTTGCACTTGAATCCGGTAAATTTTCCCAGATGCTTAAGGTTTTATCAAAATCAGAAGAAACAAATAAATGCTCACCATCAGAAACAGGAACCGGATTGGTAATAAAATGATTTATTGTAAGTGTGTTTGTGTCAATGGCAGGACTTCCCAATACAAAATCGGGCTGGGCCGAAGAAGATGTTGGGATACTATTAAAAACAAAAACACGATTGTCATTCATGCAAGAGACAAATACTTTTCCTCCGGCTACTGCCACATCTGAACCATCTCCCCCATTAAAATTATAGCTTAATGAAATATCCGGTTTTTGAGAAGATGTGTTTGGAAGTGTTTTCCAAATATGCAGTTGGCGGCCCAATGCAATTAGCATACTATCTGAAGTAACAGTTCCTTGTAGCCAAGCATAATTTTTATCATAAGGGTCAGTAGTAAAATAATCATAAACAACATCTGATTGCGGAAATGTTGTCCATACATAATTTCCCTGAGGCCCATTCGCATTTTTTGAATTGTGATCACCTATCATTAAAAAATCACCATTTGTTGTAATTGTTCTAGGTGTTCCCAAATCTCCACCGGCAGTAAGTTTGAAATCATATTTTACAGAACTGCTTGCAGGAAAAGTATTCCATACCATTATTGCATTTGATTGCGTTTGCTGGGTATTAACAATAATTAGTTTTTTTCCGTTGCTCCACACCCCCCAGGGCCATGATATATTATCAGTTATTGCAAAATCAGCAGCCTGCCCATTTGTTGTTGGAATAGTATTCCAAACTAAAACCCGATTGTTATAGGTATCAGCAATAAGCAATTTACCATCACTTGAAACAGAAACAGCACCAGGCCAATCAAATTGATCTAATTTAGATCCCGGATCGTTTGTATTAAAATCTTTTTGTCCAAGTACAAGATCGGGCTCAAGATTAGTTTGAGGAATTGTATTCCAAATCAATACTCTATTATTCCACCTGTCGCACAAAAATAATCTTGTTCCATCGCTTATAATACCGGCACAATGATTAAAAACATCACTTCCGCCTGAATTATTAAAACCAAATCCTGAAAGCATTATTTCGGGATGTTGATTGGGGAGAAAAAAGGTAGAATCGGTTTGGGAGAAGCTAGAAAAGCTTATACCAAGCATGCATAGTAAACTTATAAACCTACCATTTATGGCGGAGATTAAAATAGACTGAAAAATGGAATTGGCTTTAGCCATGATTTTGAAAATTATATTTGCCTATAAAATTATTATACTCTTCGGTAAAAGTTGTTTTTTTATGATGTTCTTCTTGTCCATGGATATATTCTCTTACTTTATCTAACATTGATTCACTTACCGAAACTGCAAAATATTCATCGGCCCATTCAAATTTACTTCGTGTAATTTTTTGTTGATTTATCCAATGTGTAGATTCGCCTTTTATCAATTGCATTGTTTTGGCAATATCTCTATCTGCATTAAGAGCTATTAATGCATGAAGATGTTCTGTATGGCCATCAATACAATCAATATAAATTTGCTTTTTTATGGCATTCTCTTTTATATGCTGAATTACTTGTTGTTTAACTCCATTAACAAGAAAAGGAAATCTATTTTTTGTGCCCCAAACTGCGTGTACCCATATTTTTACAAAAGCCATAATATTTTATTTTTTTGGGCTAAAGCCCATTTTACTTCTTGCTTATTCTTATGCCCCCCAGCTTTTAAGCTGGGGTTGGTATTCTGCATTTATCTTTATTTGCATTAACTATACCGTTCTCGCTCAACTAACTCCGCCATTTATGGCGGAGAAAAAAACAATGTAGGGTATAAAGGGCTTTAGCCATGATAGCTACTTATATTTTTCAAATTTATTATAGCTATCAATAAAATCTGACATAAAACATAATAACGATAATGCCTTAAAGCTGTTAACTTCATTGCCAAAATCAAAGCAGTATCCATGCATAATATCATGTCTATTTAGATCACTAAAATATTTTTGTTTATGACCAGTCCATGAATCAATAGCGCTTTCTTTGCCAAGAACAATATTTACAACATCTGGACTTTGTTTTTGGTTAAGAAAAGTCTTAAGTTTTTTTTTGTTTTTAGCTAACAGGAAGAAATTCCCATCACATAACCCATCTGCTTGAGATAAGAATAATATGGTTGAGGAAAAATACATTTCTCTTTTATGAGCATTAAAGGCTTCTTCTAGTAAAATTTGTCTATCATTATATTTTATTAATAGATTTTTTCTTATTCCGTCAATATTATGCTTATAATATTTGATTATTTCATTTTCTAATTCTTTTGCGTTTTTTTGTTTAACATAATTAGCGAGCTCTAGAATAAAGTTTATAGAAAAATTGGCATTAATATACCATCCATATTTCGAAAGATCGTCAATTATGCCATCAAGTGTATCAGCAATATTTTTTAATTTTTCAGTATGTGCTTGGTTTTGAATATAATTAGAAGCCCAAAATGAAACATTAATGGTAGATTGATTTTTTAATATGTAATTAGTCTTTTTCATTCCCCCTCCACGATTTTAATTTCATCTTCTGATAATTCATATAATTCATAAACCATTTTATCAATTTCTTTTTCTCTCTTTCTAATTTGAATTAGCATATCACTCATATTTTTCTTCTTCTCTTCAAAATAAGTGAGCCATTCCTCTTGTTCAGATATAGTTAACTTAAATTTTTGTTTTACAATCTCTTTAGCAAATTCATTAAATGATAATGTAAACCAGTTTTCAAGTTTCCTATTAATATTTATTGAGATGAATTTTGAGGATAGAAAACGAATAAATTTTGTATTAATTTCTTGTTGCTGTTGGGTTAGTTCTATTATTCCATTAGCATTTGTTGCCAATGGAGACATGTTTGATAAATCAAAATCAGGAATTGGTATTTGTTCAAAATACTGTGGTTTTACTTCAATATAACCACCATTTCTAACTACACAAATAGAGGTTAAATAATACCAAACTAATTTTGAATTTAGAATAGCTAACAATGCTTTACTTTCTGTTGGTGTAAATACAGCAGGAGCATTTACAAAAACACCTTTATCATCGAAACAAAATTTATTTTTATTCTGGAGATTTGGGAATATTATTTTAGACTTGTCAAATAAATTGTAGTATGCACAATTTCGTAACTCCCACCAAAAATCACCTTTGTCATATCTTTTTTTTGCTGGATCTTCAAAAGGTAAAAGTATTTCAAAATGTTTTGCATAATCTTTATTTAATTTTTCTAATGCTAGCTTTTCGTTAATATCATTTCCATATTTTTCTTTAGTCCATTTACTTTTAAATAAAAGTAGTTTTTGTTTAGCTGGCCGTGTTATCCACTTATCAAGTTCTTTGCCTTCATAAATCGGTTTGACATGCTCATCAATTTCAATGTCATTTTGTATAATGAAAGCTTCATTTAAGGCAGTTTTTACTCCATAATAACATTTTCCAAATTTATCTCGTATTGATTTATGCTTTTGAATTTTAGCTAAAATGAGATTTGCCACATTTGATTTAAAAATCCAGTTAGAGTTATCCAATGATTGTTGTTTAACCGAAACAGCAGAATAAAAATCAATATCAATTGTAATAGTATTAGTTGTTCTAGGAATTTTTATATACTCAAATGTATTATTTTCTGAATCCTCATTTTGGGCAATTAATATTATCGGGTAAGTTGTAGCACCTTCAAATATTTGAACTTCGGTGAAATCTATAAGTCTTTTAAATTGGGTATTGTTTTTTAAATAACCTCTTAAATTAATCCCTGCAGTTGTTTTATCAAACGTATTTGATATGAAACCCAATATACCATGTTGTTTTAAAAGCGAAAATGCTTTTTCATAGAAATAAGCAAATAGATCACTTGAAAAATTAAATACTTTGTAATTTTTAGAAAAGTAATCTTTATAATTTCCTATTAATTCTTGTCTCACATAAGGCGGATTGCCAATCACTACATCAAAACCATGCTTCTCAAAACCTTTGCTATTTTCTTTATAGGAGTATGGTGCAGGAGGTTCATGAAATTCATTAAATAATCCATGAGAATCATCAATGTATTTACCTAATGAATCTCCATCAGCATTCTTTTTAACTTCAACTACGGCATTTTCTTTCTTTTTATTTTTATAACGAGGAAATACTTTTGGAAACTCTGCATACCAATCAAACGCCTTATCCCCTGCCACTTCCGGATCATCAATTAAAGAATTGCCGCATTTAATATTATTACTTAAATCATTCAGTTTTCTATTGGGTTGGGCTGTGCGTAACCATAAAGAGAGTTTAGCTATTTCTACACTTTCTTCGTTAATATCTACACCAAATAAATTATTTTCTAATATGCTGTTTTCTATATCGCTTAAAATTAAAGATGCGCCTAATAGTTTGGCTTGCAGTTCATCAATATAGCGGTGTTCGTTAATTAAAAAATCAAGCGCTTGGTTTAAAAATGCGCCTGAGCCACAGGCCGGGTCGCAAATGGTAAGTTGAAGTAACCAACTGCGGTAGGTATTTAATTTATCAAGTAGTTCTTTTTTTGTTTTGCTTGTTTTCTTTTTATCATTGGTATATTGTTCTTCTATGAGTTGTATGCTTTCTTTTTTTTCTACACACAATTTACCAACAGTATTTTCTACAATGTATTTGGTTATGTATTTGGGTGTGTAAAAAACGCCATCCTTTTTTCTTTTGGTTTTGCTTTTGTCTATTATTTGCCCATCTAATTGTGCTTTTATTTCATCCAATTCATTTAATGAATTTTCGAAAATATGCCCCAATATATTTACATCAATTTCACTTACAAAATCATAATTGCTTAAAATTTCAGAATGTTTAAAAAGTAAGGCATCATCAATTTTTATGTCGTTCAATATTGTATCTTCTTCAAATAAGCCGCCATTGTAAGCAAAAATTTGAAATTCTTCTTTTTGTTGCGAAGCGGTTTCACTAAAAGCGGGTAATTTAACTATTGCGCCTTTGTTTAAATCGTTAAAGTAAATTTTATATCTATCATACAACGATACTTCAATACGCATTTGCCTTAATTGCTGCCATTCTTTGTTTATTCTAAAAATCAAGTTGGTGGGTAGTAATTGTCGGTCTTCGGCAAAAAATATAAAAAGAAAGCGGTCTAAAAGTTTTTGTGATTTTTTAAAAAGTTCTATTGCTTGGTATTGGGGATTTAGCTTCACTAAATTTTGATGCAGTTCTCTTTTAAAAACGGAATAATCATTATATAGCTTTTTTGTAATTACATCCTCATGGCTTACCGATTCGTCTTTAATTCTTTTTGGAATATTTTGTTCAATACTTTTTAATGATAGGCATAGCCAAAGCAAATTAAATTCTTCTCTATTCAGCTTAAATAAATTGAATTCTATAAATTCAATTGCATTATCGATATAGAAGCGTAGTTTTTCAAAATTAGAAGTAATTACATAGGTACAATGCGATTGATTATTCTTATAACCGAAAGCTTGCGCTTCAATTTTTGCAAGGTCTGTGGTATCGGTACCTTTTAGTTCTATTACAGCAATGGCTTTATTTTCAATTAAAATAGCGCCATCAACTTTTTTGCTATTGGCTGTATTTTTGAGTTCTGTTGTGAGATTAAAATTAGGGATGGGATTTAATGTATAGCCTAAAATGTTACCAAACAATTCTCTTAAAAATCCTTCTTGAAATTGTTCTTCCTTGGCTTCTCTAATGTTCTCTTGTATGGCAGAATTTAAAAAATAAGCTTGAAAAAGGGCATAAGCTTCTTGAATCTTTTGTGAATCGAGTTGTTTAGTATATTTTTTGACTACTGTTTTTTGAAACAATGACATTTTATTCGTTTATAATTTATATGCTAAAATACGATTTAAAATGTTGTTTATATTTTCAATGGTTCGGTAGTTTTTTCTTGTTTGGGCTAAAGCCCTTGATAACTAGGGATTCATTTAACCCCAGCCTTAAGGCTGGGTTGTTGAAAAACTTTGATATTATTGGGCTTCAGCCCTGATCTTAAAAATTACCGAACTATTATGTTTTGTTTATTCTATTATTAATTTTCCACTTCCTAAACAATTTTTTGAATCATTCAATTGAAAATAATAAAGTCCATTACTTAAATTTTCTTTTTCTAATATTAGTAGTCCTGAATTAACATTACTAATTGACTTTACCATTTTTCCTAATGAATTATAAAGAAACAAAGTATAACTTTTACCATTTCTATTTTCAAATTCTATTGTGGTTGATGAATTAAATGGATTCGGCTGAATTTTAATTACAGTATTTTCATTTTTGACACTACTTATTTTAGAACTTGATGAACAGCCTTGAGAACTTAGCAATAAAGATCGTAGTGTGCCTAAAGTATTTCTCATTCTATCAACTTGACCTTGTGTAAATAAATTTCTGCAACTTACATCCGTTTGATCCATAAAATTCATAAACATAATTCCAGGATAGGTTGAAGTACAAGCATCCGTTTGCGGAAACGAGGGGCAATTATGTGTTGAGGTATACTGGTCGGGTGTATCACTTACTAAATCTCCTCCATCATTGTTTTCACATGAACTGCCTTCGGGGCCATAAATGTGCATTAAATCCAGGTAATGCGCAATTTCGTGAGAGAGAAAATTTATTCCATTCATTGAAGAATAGGCCATTACAATACCATCATCAGCTTGCCCATGCGCCATGGGATTGCTAGCATATCCTGTGGCTCCGGTTATATTGGCTATCCAAATATTTAAATAGTAGTCTGTGTTCCAAGCATCTTTTCCTCCACTACTATCGTATTTCATAGGGTCGGTAGTTCCAGCTCCAACTATAAATGTAAGGGAATCGGTATAGGTTCTGGTAATGCCGCTTGTTGAGTTTCCATCAGGGTCTTGAGACGCTAAACAAAACTCTATTTTAGCATCCGCGGCATAGGGCTTAAAATCATCTGGCGTATCAATGGTATCAGCATTTAACCTTCTATAATCGTTTGTGGAATATTCAATTTGATGCATAATAATGGAATCAGATAAATTTTCTGATGCATCATGATATATTACATGCACAACTACCGGAATACGGATAACACTATCTTGAGAGATAGACAAATTTGGGGATAGAGATTCTTTTACTGTTGCAGTTATTTTAGGAACATAACAAGGCTCAGTATTTTGTGCATAAGAAAACAAAGAAGTGCATATTAAACTCAGCAAGAAAAAATGATTTTTCATTTATTTATATGAATTACTTAGGGGTTTTAATTTTAATAGAAGACTTTCAAAAATTGTATTTTTTGTTTTCTCAGAACGGTTCTTTCTTACTCTACAAAATAATAAATATTAGTAAGCCATTTGCTTGTATCCTTTTCTCCAGATGGGTCTGTTACATATTCTTCAATTACCGGTGAAAGTTCTTTATAACCTTTTTCTTTAATGTATGCAGCAATTGCATTATGTGCGTCACCAATTTTATCATAAGAGCCATTATGTGTTACCTGCAATACTTTTCCTGCTTTTATTTCAAATTTCTCAAAACCTTTTACTTCTTTCTTTAAATCTTTTACAGGAATAGCTGCTGCCATTTCTGTTTTATGTTCTACCGTATCCCACACAAAATATAGGCCACTTGGGGCACCATCCATAGCTGCTTGTGCTATACCTAATGCTTTAAATGTTTCGGATAAATTGCTTTGGTAAAATTCACTTATTTTATCCCAAGTTACAGTACCTTTTTTTCCAATGTATGTTTTTCCGGGCCATTGTATTTCTTGAACTTGATATGAAACAGAAACCTGCTGAGGAGCATTGTTTGCTTCGCTTTCACATAGCATTTTTAATTTGCTTAATCCATTCTGAAAGTCAGGTCCAACCATTTTATCCATATCCATAAAAAGATTAAAAATGTTAAACGGACGAGGTGATTCGGAAATAAATCCCCAACTTACTTTTACCATTCCGGCAGAATCGCCCATTTGTAAATAAGCATCTGCTTCTGATTTAAATGGTTCAAGAAATTGAAGTTTATCTTCTATTTTTTGCATGTCTTCAATTCTCATAATTGTTTGCAATCCTTTTCCTACATCTTTATTACCTTCCCATTTGTAAATAGCACCCACTTCGCCATCAGTACCTTCAATACTTGTTTTTACTTGTGGGTCTTTTTCTAACCAAGGAGACCATTTGGCCCTATTACTATAATATCTCAAATTTTTAAATACTTCTTCTTTGCTTGAATTAATTATTATTGAACGTTCAATTTTTACATGGGTTGGTGCAACAAATGTCAAAATGGCTCCAATCACAATTAGAACAATCACTACATAGAGAATAATTTTTCCTATCTTCATAAAGATTTTGTTTTTAAAATTTAGATTGCAAAATTAAGAAAATTAATAGTAAAGCTTATCATGAAACGATTATACTTTTTTCTGTTTTTTTTCACCCTTGCTTGCCATTTTTCGTACTCTCAATTTTCTTATTATCGTTACGATAGCATACAAGTAGATCAAAGTGGTTATGCGCTTAAATTCCCTTGGGCTGGAGGATTACACAATCCTGAATTATCAGAAATTGATTTAAATGGAGACGGTATTCAAGATTTATTTATAAATGAGCGTTGGGGAAATTTTGTTGATTATGGAAATAAAATACTCACTTTTATCAATGAAGGTATTGCTGATAGTGTTTGCTATCAATATGCACCGGAATATGAAAAAAACTTTCCGTATTTAAATAATTGGGCGCTATTAAAAGATTTTAATTGTGATGGTAAAGCAGATATTTTTGCTTCAGTTCCGGCAGGTGTGGGCGTGTATGAAAATGATTTTTCAAGTGGCAATGGACTTTCATTTTCTCTCTACAAGGATATGTTGTATTATAAAAACTCATCTAATTATGATGTAAATGTATATGTTAGTTCGGTTGATATTCCCGCTATTGAAGATATTGATAACGATGGCGATTTAGATATTCTCACATTTGATATTCTTGGTGGATACATTGATTACTATCAAAATCAAACCATTCAAGTATATGGTAATTGTGATAGTTTAAACTATGCACATAAATCCGGTTGTTGGGGATTTTTTTATGAAACTTATTATTGTGGAGATTATATGTTGAATGACACTTGTTATAATTACATGGCAGATGATTCTCAGCACAAAACAAAAGACCAGGCACATTCCGGATCTACAACTTTAGCAATGGATATTGATGGAGATCACGATCAAGATTTAATTATTGGAGATATTTCTTGCTATGCATTAATGTTTGCGCATAATGGAGGAGATTCTAGCGAAGCTTATATTAGCAAAGTCGATTCAGGATTTCCTGATTATGATACTCCTGCTGATATTAATAATTTTCCTGCCTCTTTTGCCATTGATGCTAACAATGATGGGCGGAAAGATATTATTGCGGCCACTAACATAACCAATGGAGGAACCAGTTTTGATAATTGCTGGTATTATAAAAATGTTAGTATCGGAGATACTTCAACTTTTCATTTAGAAAGCAAAGCGTTTTTACAAAATGATATGATTGATGTGGGACAAAATGCGTATCCTGTTTTTGTAGATTACAATGCAGATCATTTACTTGATTTGGTTGTGGGTAATTATTGCTATTACTCCAATGGGCAATATATTAGCTCTCTTAATTTATACCAAAATACAGGAAGCAATGCTCAGCCACAATATACTTTAATCACAAGAGATTGGTTGAGTACAAGTACTTTAAATTTAAAATCATTGTACCCTACTTTTGGAGATATTGATAATGATGGTGATTTAGATATGATTTTAGGAGAAGAAGAAGGTGCTATTCATCTTTTTACCAATAGTGGAGGTGTAGGCAACCCAATGAATATAGTATTAACAACTGCTTATTATCAAAGTATCGATATAGGCAAATCATCAACACCTCAATTGATAGATGTAAATAAAGATAATTTACTCGATTTAATCATTGGCAACAAAACCGGAAGGCTTAGTTATTATAAAAATACCGGAACCATTACTTCTCCTGTTTTTACTAATCAAACAGATTCATTTGGAAAAGTAAATGTGCAAATTCAAGGATGGTATACTGGTTATAGTACTCCATTTTTAACCATGCTTGATAGCACAAAAAAATATTATTTGTATGTGGGTTCTGAAAGCGGAAAAGTTTATTTGTATGGAAATATTGATAATAATTTAAATGGCAAATTTACTTTAATTGATTCTGTGATCGATCATAATATTGTTGGATCTAGGTCTGCACCTACACTTGCTGATATTGATAATGATGGAAAGTTAGAAATGGCTGTTGGAAATTTTAGAGGAGGGCTTTCGATTTTTAAACAAAGTGATTCTTTGGTAGGAATTAAAGAAGTAAAAAACACTCAAAATAATTTATCTTTTTCTCTCTATCCTAATCCCTCAAAGGAGGTAATTACTGTTTATTGTAAAGATAAAGGAGTTTCTTTCTTTAATGTTACTATTTATAATTTAACAGGGCAATTTATCAATCAATATGTTTGTAATAATGCTGATCGAATTCAAATAGATGTGTCTAATTTAGCATTAGGATTGTATTATTGTAAAATATCAACGAAAGAGAAAACTGGTTTTACTGCTTTCTCAGTACAAAAATGAATTCTTGCTTTTTATTACCGGAAATTCTGATTTACTTTGTACAGCTTTCCCAAAGCGGCCTGTATATTAAATAAATAAACAAAAACTTTATGAAATTAGTTTCCCCCTTAATTATCTTTGTTTCTATTTTTTTTAAAGCAATAACACTAACTGCTCAATCCTATAATCCGCTTTTTATCCCCGATACCATTATGGGAACTCATTTTACTTTAACAGTTGATGAATCTACCAAGCAATTTTTTTCAGGAAAGGCAACCAATACTTACGGTATAAATGGCAACTTTTTAGGCCCAACATTAATTATGAATCAAGGCGATTCGGTTTTTATGAATGTGATTAATCAATTAGCTGATACTACAACCATGCATTGGCATGGCTTTCATATTCCTGCCATAATGGATGGGGGGCCCCATCAACCTATTCCTCCTGGTACTACATGGTCTCCTTATTTTAAGGTAGCCAACAAAGCGGCCACCTATTGGTATCACCCGCATTTGCACATGATGACAGAAAACCAAATGCTCATGGGTTTAGCCGGGATGATTATTATAAGGGATAGTATTGAAGCTAGTCTCTCCTTACCTCGAACTTATGGAGTAGATGATTTCCCTCTTATTTTACTAGATAGAAAATTTGATAATTTAAATCAATTGCTTGATGGGGCTTATGGAGATACCATGCTGGTAAATGGAACTCTTTATCCTGAAGTGAGCATGCCTGCTCAATATGTACGTTTACGATTTTTAAATGCTAATCATGAACGATCCTACAATATTGGTTTTAGTGATAACAGAACTTTTTATGTAATAACCTCTGATGGAGGTTTGTTGGATGCGCCTGTTCCGGTTACAAGATATTTATTATCAGTTGGCGAACGTGTTGAAATTGTAGTTGATTTTACTGCTCAGCAAAATTCTAAAGTTGATGTAATGGCTTATAATGCGAATCTTGCTGATTATGTTCCCGGTAATGAGCCGGTAAATTCTCCTCCTCCTTTTGGCAATGCATTAGGAGCGAGAGATTTTATGATCTTGCATATTAATGTTGCTGCTCAAACTTCAAATCTGGTTATATCTATTCCAACAAGTTTAACAAGCAATCAATTTTATCAAGAAAATTCTGCTACGGTAACCAGATTTTTGCAAATAAACAACGATCCGGTAACAAAAGCATTTCAATTTAATGGCGAGTTTTTTAACATGGATTCCATAAATCAATATGTAAATTTAAATGCTACTGAAATATGGGAAATAGAAAATATTTCAACCATTGCGCATCCCTTTCATATACATGACATCGAATTTTCTATTTTATCGAGAAACGGGCAAGACCCTGCTAAAGAAGAGCAAGGTTGGAAAGACGTTGTATTGGTAAATAAAAATGAAACAGTAAGGTTTATTACAAAGTTTACAGACTTTGCAGATAGTATACATCCATATATGTACCATTGCCACATTGCTGCACATGAAGATGATGGTTTAATGGGGCAGTTTGTGGTAATAGATTCATCACTTGTAACGGGTAATGCAAATTCTCTAATAAATAATACAGCAATAAATATTTATCCAAACCCAAGTCATAGTTTTATTAATGTAAAATGCAATAATAAAATAGTATCTCAAATTAATTTAGCAATATTTAATGCAATGGGGCAATTGGTATATCAAAATAGAAAAGTAGATAAAGTGAACCCTTTTCAAATTGATATTTCAAATTTTCAAGAAGGAATTTATAATCTTAAACTTTATTCAAAAGAAGGAATTGTCAATAGCAAATTTGTAGTCAAAAAATAATTTACTCTACTAGCATTTCATGTAAAATTGACTTTACATCTTGAATAAGGGTATTGTTTAATGAATTTATTTTCGACTTCAATCTTAATTTATCTACTGTTCTAATCTGATCCAATACAATCCAAGCATTTTTTCTTTGCAAACTAAAGTTAACGCGCATGGGATATACTTTGCCTTTTTTTCGAGATGTTATAGGAGCTATAATAATAGTAGATAAATGAGCATTCATTTCATTAGGAGAAATAACCAAACAAGGACGAATCTTATTAATTTCACTTCCAATAGTTGGATTTAAATCTATCCAAAAAATATCGTACTGATTTACTACCATTGCCATTCATTTAAAGTTTCATCATCAAAAATATCAGGTATCAACAATTGATCATCTCCGTTCAAATGCATTTTTTTACATGCCAAGTCCCAATTTTTTCTTGGTTTTTTCAATGGCTTAACAGTAAGCGTATCTCCCTTTATTTCTATATTTATTTCATTATCAATACCTGCATTTTTAATAAAATAAGCAGGTAATATTAAGCCTTTCGAATTTCCTATATTAACTAAATTGCCTCGCATAATTATTTTTTATTGTTATAACAAAGTTATAATTTAATTTTTGAATATCCAATCGTAAATTATATTCACTATTTTTGTTCATGCATCACTTCACAATAGATATTTTTTGCCCGATCTGGTGGAAAGGAATTGTAACATCTCTGTTCTTTATTAGTATTCCATTACTAGTTGCCAAAAAAATGAGTCAACCCAATAGAGAAACTCTTGCCAAATTAATTGGGACACCCTTAGTATTTATTGCAATATTTTTTCATGTGTATTCAATTTATATTGGAGTGTGGGATTTGCAAACATCTTTGCCTTTGCAACTTTGCAGTATGAGTGGCATTCTTTCCGGCCTTGTTATCTTCTGGAGAAAGCAAGTATTATTTGAATTACTCTTATATTGGGGCATACCCGGAGGCATACATGCATTACTTACACCTGAAGTTTCTAACGGAAACGGAGCTTTCTTTTTGTTTGAATATTATTTGGTTCATGCCGGTATTATTTTATCTCCACTGTTTCTTGTTTGCTTTTTAGATATGAAGCCAAGGAAAAACTCATGGTTCAATATATTTTTAGTGAGTCAGGTGTTTTTAGTAAGTGTGGCTCTTGTTAATTATATGGTTGGAGGAAACTACATGTATTTATCGGAAAAGCCATCGGTTAACAATCCATTACTTCTAGGTGAATGGCCTTGGTATATTTTAGATTTTGAAATTATAGGATTACTGCACTTTTTTATTGTATATAAAATATTTGATTGGTTTAAATTGATAAAGCAAGAAGGGGCTGTTTAAAATTTATTGAAATTAATTTATAAGAGTCATTGCGAACGGAGTGAAGCAATCTTCATTTTTATAAAAATCTTATTTTTCAAAAGATTACTTTGCCCGTTTCTCGCTCGTAATGACGAGAAACATCTCAAATTCTTCTTATCTTTATGTAATTATTGCGTTCAATGATTGATCTATTTAACCTTGAACTTTCTAACATTAAACTTTGAACTAAATATATGCCCCCAACAATTACAAACTCGGCTTTTGCTGTAAGCAATCCTAATACATTAGAAACACTGTATGAAATACAGGAGACAACATCTTCTTCAATTGAAAAAGTATTTGCTGCTGCAAAAAAAATACAAGAGCAAATAGCTAATTTATCTATTGAGCAACGCATTCAAGAAATATTAAAACTGAATGATTATGTAATTGCTAACCAAGAAAAGATTATTGATCGCATTGTTGCAGAAACAGGCAAATCACGCTTTGATGCTTTGGTTTCGGAAGTGTTTGAAGTGTGTGATGTAATTGATCATTTTAAAAAAGTAGCTCCAAAAATTTTAGCCGATAAAAGTATTCATACTCCTATTGTATTAATGGGAAAAAAATCGAAAGTTACCTATCAACCATTAGGAACGATTTTAGTAGTAACGCCATGGAACTATCCTTTTTTTCAGGGAATGACTCCTTCTATTTTGGCTTTCTTAGCCGGAAATGCTGTAATTATTAAACCATCTGAATTTACGCCCCTAAAAGGATTATGGGAAGAAATGCTTACCCAAAGCGGATTTATGAAAGATGCTTTTCAATTTGTTTATGGAGGTAAAGAAACCGGAAAATTATTAATTAATGCCAGGCCTGATAAAATTCATTTTACAGGAAGCGTAGCCACAGGAAAAAAAATTATGGAGCAAGCTTCTCGGCAATTAATTCCTGTTGAACTTGAGTTGGGAGGAAAAGATCCTGCAATTGTTTTTGAAGATGTAAACCTTGAACGTACCGTAAATGGTGTAATGTGGGCTGCTTTTACCAATAGCGGACAATCATGCACATCCATTGAGCGCACATACGTGCATGAAAATATTTACGAGAAATTTGTAAGCATGGTAGTTGAAAAATCAAAAAAACTACGTTTACCCAATTCACAAACTGATTATAAAAAACCTGATGGATATGATTTAGGAGGAATAACATCTGCTGCACAATTAAGCACCATCGAAAAACATGTTCAAGATGCTGTTCAAAAAGGTGCTAAAGTTTTATTGGGAGGGAAAAGAGAAAATAACAGCCGGCAATTTCCTCCAACTATTTTAACAGATGTAAATCACAGTATGTTAATTATGACAGAAGAAACTTTTGGTCCTGTTCTTCCTATCATGAAATTTAAAACAGAAGAAGAAGCCATAAAATTAGCCAATGATTCTGTTTACGGATTAAGCGCCAGTGTATGGAGCAAAGACGTAAAACGTGCAGAACGTGTGGCAAAAAAATTAGTAACCGGTAATGTTTCTATCAATAGCCACATGCTTACCGAAGGTAATCCAGCTCTTCCATTTGGAGGAATAAAAGACAGCGGTATTGGGCGTTCAAAAGGTGAATGGGGTTTACTAGGTTTTACCAATACAAAATCAATTATTATCGATCAACAAAGTTCAAGAATTGAAGCGCATTGGTATCCTTTTACGCAAACCAAATATGAGTTGCTAAGTAAATTAATGGTAGCACTTTTTTCTAAATCTAAAAACATGCTCAAATTTGCGATGTTGGGATTGAAGATGGATAGTTTGGGGACAAAGGAAAAAATTAGCTAATGTGATGATGAGTTAATTAGCTAATTTGTTGATTAGCCAATGAGGTAATTATCTAAGAAAAAAATAAAACGTAATATGAAATTATGTAGTACTATAAAGAAAAATTGCACTTCATTATTTAGATCATCAGCTAATCAGCTAATCATCTCATTAGCTAATTTTATTTTCGTTTTTCAATTTTCATTATTCTCGCAAACGGCACTCAATTCCGATTTATCAACTAAACTTCAACAAGCCTTAGACGATAAATTTAATTCCTACAATTTAAAAGGAGTAGCTGCTGCATTGAGCATGCCTAATGGAGATGTATGGTTAGGCGCAAGCGGAAGTTCGGATGGTACAGACACCATAAAAACAGATATGCTTTTCGGCATTGGCAGTAATACCAAAACTTTTACTTCTTCCATTATTATGTTGCTTACGCAAGATAGTTTATTAAGCCTTGAAGATTCTATTTACCATTGGATTCCTAGTTATAAGTTTGTTGATAGTACAATTACTATTCATCAACTATTAAATCATACCAGCGGAATTTATGATTATGCCCATAGTCAGGCTGTGCAGGATTCATTTTTATTTGATCCGGCAAAATTTTGGACGGCCAATGAAATTCTCTCTACTTTTCTAGATACTGCTTATTTTCCAAAAGGAACATCTTACCATTATTCTAATTCAGAATATTTGATTTTGGGAATGATTATAGAAGCCGTTACCGGACAAACTTATATTCAACAATTACATTCCAGAATTATTGATCCATTCAATTTATCTCATACTTTTCTCGATCAATATGATTCTTTAAATGGAACTATGGCTCACATGTGGTATGATATATTTGATAATAATACAACTTATGATTTGGTTGCATTAAATGTGCCTCGTACAGCTCTTTTTAGTTCTTCTTGGTCGGCAGGAGCCATTTTTTCTACTGCCCAAGATATGGTTAATTGGTCAAAAGATTTATTTCAAGGCAAAGTGGTGAATGATTCTTCTCTTCAGCAAATGTTAGATTTTCTCCCAACCTATAATTATGGCTTGGGTTTAATGAAATTTAGTATTTCGGGGCGAACACTTTGGGGGCATGATGGGGATGCTGTTTATATGAGTATGCTCACTTTTTCGTCTTATGATACAATTAGTATTGCAATACTTTGCAATGATGGAGAAACAACTTCTTCACAATTAACAGCGCTTACAAAAGCTTTACTTGATACTTATATTAATTATTTTTATGCAGGTATTGATGAGCTACAGCAAAATACATTGGAAGTAAGTGCATATCCCAATCCATTTAAAAATTCTACAACAATAAAATATGTTTTGAATGAAACAGAAGAAATAAATATTGATGTGTACGATGTGCTTGGAAAAAATATTGCACATTTATACAATGGCAAACAAGAAAAAGGCAATCATGAAATAGAGTGGGATACAAAAACAAAAGGCATGTATCTATGTCGCATAACATATAATAATCAAACAGAAATCATTATTTTAGCAAAAGAGTAAACACCAATAACATTATCACATTTTCAAATTAATTCATTTTCAAATTATATATGTACGACTTTATCATTATCGGATCCGGCCCATCAGGTGGCACCATTTCAAAAAATCTGCATGATGCAGGCGCAAAAGTTTTATTGGTTGAAGCCGGAAAGTTTTTGCGAAAAGATACCTTTCCAAAAACAGAAGCCGATTATTCTGCTCAAATATTTTGGGGTGGGGGAATTGAATTTGATGCAGAGGCTAAAACTGCATATTTGCGTGCTCGTGTAATGGGTGGAACATCTATTGTAAATCAATGTTTACAAGATCGTTTTGATGATGTTGCATTAAACGATTGGAAAGATAGGTCAGGAGTAGATTTTATGACGGTTGATGCCATGGCTCCATACTATGAACGTATAGAGAAGAAAATGACCCTACATCATTTTGAAAGAAAAGAATTCAATCGCAATGCAGAATTATTTACAGCAGGCTGTGATAAACTAGGCTATAAATGGAAGGAATTAAGGCGAGGGCAAACAGATTGTAAAACATTAGAAGGAAACGATTGTTTGTTATGTCTTGGTGGTTGCCATAGAGATAGCAAACAAAGTTCACTGGTAACATCTATACAAGTTGCTGAAAAAAACGGTATGGAAATTATGGCAGAATTTGAAGTGGATAAAGTAGAGCATTTTAATGATCATGTTTTAGTGCATGGTATAAAAAATAAACAAAAGCAAACGCTCAAAACAAAAAAAGTAGTGTTGGCCGGAGGTTCATTTGGGAGTAATAAAATTATGTTCAATTCAGGGTTTAAAGATAAACTTCCTGCATTAGGGAAAGGTTTTTGCCAACATCCTCAATTTATGTTGTTTGGAATTTTTGATGAACCTGTAAATTCACATAAGGGAGCATTTCAAACAGTAGCCTCTCACGATCCTAATTTCCGACAAAAAGGATTTAAACTAGAGAATGTTTTTGGTCCTCCTATTTCAATTGCAATGCTTTTGAATTCAAGTGGAAAGGAACACCAAAGAATAATGAGTAAATATAGTTACATGGCCTGTATTGAAACTGCTGTACGTGATCAACCGGAAGGAGGAGAGATCACAGTGAAGAAGGGTAAACTAATTGTAACAAAACATTTAACCGATCAAGATAAAAAAAGAAGAGATGCGGGTATTGAAACCATTATCAATATTTTTAATGCTGCAGGAGCAAAAGAAGTTGTAAATTCACCTTACTTTTTTGGATTGCATTTAATGGGCGGTTGCAGTATTGGAACAGATCCTGCTAAATCGGTTGTAAATCCCGATTTTCAAGTACACGGTTTAAAAAATATTTACATCAGTGATTCCAGTATTTTTCCATCGGCACCAGGAATAAATCCTGCTTTAAGCATTATGGCGTTTTCGCAGAAATTGAGTGAAGGGTTATTAAAATAATTAGCTAATGAGATAATGAAGTAAATACTTAAATTGTTTTGTATTTTTATATAGCAAATTTATTATAATATGAAGAATTTGATTGATGAAAGAATAACAATTAGTCCAGAGGTATGTCATGGTAAACCTACAATCAGGAATACAAGATATATGGTTGAGAGTATTCTTGAATATTTAGCAGGCGGAGATTCTATTGAAACAATTCTATCAGAATTTGACGACCTGGAAAAAGATGATATTTTAGCTTGTATTGCTTATGCTAACAGAGTTATTAAGTTTCAGGATATAACAAGGAAAGCCGCATAATGAAATTTTTAATTGATGCTCAACTTCCTTCGGTATTAAAAAATATTTTTAAGGAAACTGGTTTTGAAGCCATTCATACCAAAGATCTTCCCCAAAAAAACCTAACTAGCGATTTAGATATAATAAAATTATCTGTTAATGAACAATGGATAGTTGTTACAAAAGACTCCGATTTCTACCATTCATTTTTAATTAAAAAGGAACCTTACAAATTAATATTTGTTAGGGTGGGAAATATGGGATTAGATGAAATGAGACAATTTTTTAGAAATAATATTCACTCAATAATTGAATTAATTTCCAAAGGCAGTTTAATTGAGTTAAAGAGAGACGAAATAAAAATTTTATATTAAGATGTTGACGTTTGCAAATAAAACTTTCTCCTCTCGCCTCTTCACCGGCACCGGAAAATTCAGTTCAAACGAATTAATGCGTGATGCTTTATTGGCTTCAGGTTCTGAATTAGTAACTGTAGCTCTAAAGCGTGTTGATCTTAAAAATCAAGAAGATGATATTTTAAAATATTTAAGCCATTCTCAATTTAATTTATTGCCTAATACCTCTGGAGCAAGAACAGCTGAAGAAGCAATTTTTGCTGCGCAATTAGCAAGAGAAGCCTTAAATACTAATTGGCTTAAATTAGAAATTCATCCTGATCCAAAATATTTATTACCTGATCCTATTGAAACTTTAAAAGCTGCTGAAGCATTAGTGAAATTAGGCTTTGTGGTATTGCCGTACATAAATTCTGATCCTGTTTTATGCAAAAGATTAGAAGAAGTTGGAGTTGCGGCCGTAATGCCTTTGGGTTCACCTATTGGCAGCAACAATGGTTTGCAAACAAAAGCCATGCTTGAGATAATAATTGAAAATAGTAGGGTTCCTGTTATTATAGATGCAGGCATAGGCGCACCTTCGCACGCAGCCGAAGCTATGGAAATGGGAGCAGATGCAGTACTTGTCAATACAGCCATTGCCGTTTCTGATAATCCAATAGCAATGGGTAAGGCATTTAGATTAGCTGTTGAAGCTGGCCGCATGGCTTATGAAGCCAAATTAGGACAAAGCTATAAACAAGCGAGTGCGTCTAGTCCTTTAACTTCATTTTTGAGCTAAGTACAAATCTCAGTCTAAGACTCATGCTTCCAAAACAGTTTCCTTATCTTTGCATAAAATTTTGGATTTTAATCTTATTTTATTTTAGTATAGTTGGTAAATAATGATCATGAAATCAGAAACACTTATTTTTCTAAAAAAAAGCAGTTTTTGGTGGAGTTTATATTTTAACTTTCTTATGAAAGGGTTCAATATATCTTCTATAAATGAATGGAAAAGAACAAAAGAACCTCAAATTATTTTAAATTATTGTGGGATTAAAATTGAGAAAAATGAAATTAATAAATGGGAAGATATAGAAAATGTGAAAGTAATTGCAGAAGGTCAAGGGCATTCTAAAATAGTGTATTTAAAATATTTAATAAAAAATAAAAGCAAAAAAGATCAGCTTATAAAATATGATCTTAGCGGATTAACTAAAAGTGATACAGAAATAAAAGAATTGCTTAGTTATTATAAAGGGAATAAAAAAGTATAAATTCTTAATGAGGTAATGCTAAATAATTTTTTCAATCTTTTAATTTTTTCAATTGCTAACTCTTTATGAGATTGTCAAATATGAAATCAACTAACAACAATAAATAACAAAGTAATGGCAAACTTATCCGTAAACTTCGCAGGTATCAAATCTCCTAATCCATTTTGGTTAGCATCTGCGCCTCCTACCAATTCAGGTTATCAAATTATGAAAGCTTTCGATGCAGGCTGGGGAGGAGCTGTTTGGAAAACATTAGGAGTTCCCGTTATAAATGTATCGAGCCGTTATGGAGCATTAAATTATCGCGATACGCGCATGATGGGTTTCAACAATATTGAGCTGATTACCGATCGACCATTAAAAGATAATCTAAGAGAAATTGAAGAAGTAAAAAAATATTTTCCTAACAATGCGGTGATTGCTTCGCTGATGGTAGAAACGCGTGAGCAATGGCATCAAATTGTAAAAGATGTAGAAAATGCCGGTGCAGATGGTATAGAATTAAACTTTGGTTGTCCGCATGGTATGTGTGAAAGAGGTATGGGTTCTGCAGTTGGGCAAGATCCTGTAGTACTCCAAACAATTGTAAGTTGGGTAATGGAAGTTGCCAAAATTCCTGTTATTGTAAAATTAACACCTAATATTTCTCACATTCAAGATCCTGCTAATGCTGCACAGGCCGGAGGCGCAAATGCAGTTTCGCTAATTAATACCATACAAAGCGTAATCAATGTTGACATCGACAATTTTGTTCCAACGCCAATGGTAGATGGTAAAAGTACCAATGGAGGTTATTGCGGACCCGCTGTAAAGCCCATTGCATTAAACATGGTAAAAAATGTTGCTTTAGAACCCGGCTTTAAACTTCCTATTTCGGGTATTGGAGGAGTTGAAAATTGGAAAGATGCAGTTGAGTTTGTATTAATGGGCTCATCAACCGTTCAGGTATGTACTGCTGCTATGCATTATGGCTTTGGAATTATTCGGGAAATTACTTCCGGTTTTGAACGCTACATGGATGAAAAGGGATTTAAAACTGTTGATGAAATGGTCGGCAAAGCATTGCCACAAACCAAACATTGGGAAGAACTGAATCTTAAATATAAAGTTGTTGCAGAAATTAATGAAGATAAATGCATTGGTTGCCAGCTTTGCTATATTGCCTGCGAAGATGGTGCTCACCAAGCCATTGGATTATCAAGCGATGCAGACAATCGTAAACCCCACATCATAGAAGAAAACTGTGTGGGTTGTAATTTGTGCTCACTCGTTTGCCCTGTTGAAAATTGTATTACCATGGTACGTAGAGATGATGGCAAGCAGCATTTGACTTGGAAAGAAAGAACAGAACAAGGTACTATTCCAACCACATTTAATGATGAGTTAGCCGGAGGATTGCACCATTGGGTTCCGGAACCAGCAGATGCTCTGAAGAATAAAACGCTACAAAAAAATTAATCTAAACTTTGTCAAAGTTGTTTAACCGCTATGCGGTATGTAATTCATAACCGTATTTTAGTATCTACAATACTATAACACCTATGGTGTATTTTTAATTGGTTGCCCGTAGGGCATGCATTGTTGTAGACAAGTAAATTCGAGTATATCAAAACCTCGGAGAGGTTTAACAAGAAAAATGAAAATTTGTGACATAATTAGAAAATAGTAATTTTTTAAAATGAAAATTTTTGTTGAAACAGACCGATTAATTCTAAGAGAAATTCTTTCTTCTGATGATCAAGGAATGTTTGAACTTGATTCAGACCCTGAAGTTCACAAATATGTTGGACAAAATCCGGCTAAAAGTATAGAAGAATGTAGGAAGACGATTGAATATGTTCGGGAACAATATATATCAAACGGAATTGGGCGATGGGCTGTTGTTGAAAAAGCAAGCAATAATTTTATTGGATGGTCGGGACTTAAAATTCTTACAGAAACGGTTAATAAGCATACTAATTTTTATGATTTAGGTTACAGGTTCAGTAAAAAATATTGGGGAAAAGGTTTTGCAACAGAATCTGCACAAGCATCTCTCGAATATGGGATTGAAAAATTAAAACTAAAAGAAATTTTTGCGATGACGGATCCTCAAAATCTAGCTTCTCGAAAAGTGTTGGAAAAAATTGGAATGAAATATATTGAAACATTTGAGTATGATGGCAAACCAAGTTGGAGAAAAGAAGGAGAACTTGCTACTTGGTATAAAATAATAATTCCAACACTATGAAAAATAATTCTTGGCTTCAGCATCCTATTATTTTAGAAGGAGAAAAAGTAAAATTGCTTCCTTTAGAAGAAATTCATTTTGATGAAATTATTTCAATTGCAGCAGATGAAAAAATTTGGAAACATTATCCTGTAAATTATTCAAATGCTGAAAAGCATAGAAAAATGCTAGCAGAAGCTCTTGAATGCAGAAATGATGGTAGTCGCTACCCATTCGTAATTATTGATAAACTCACAAATAGAATTATTGGTTGTACCCGATATTTTTTAATTGACAGCTATAATAAAAGCCTTGAAATTGGCTTTACATGGTACATTCCCTCTTATTGGGGAACAAATTATAATACAGAATGTAAATTACTTTTACTTACTCATTGTTTCGAAGCCTTAAGAACAGCAAGAGTGCAGTTAAAAACATGTTCAGAAAATATTCGCTCTCAAAAAGCTATTGAGAAAATAGGTGCAAAATTTGAGGGCATTTTACGCAAAGATAGATTGCGAGAAAATGGCACTTATAGAAGCAGTGCTTATTTTAGTATTGTTGATGAAGAATGGCCAATGTCGAAACAAAAATTACTGAATTGCTTATCACAAAAATTTGTGATACATTAATGAGTAATGAAACATTTACCATTACTTATAACTACGGTACAAATTTTTTTATCAACTTTTACTTTCTCACAAGAAAGCCTAAAATCAAATGCACCAAATTTATCAGAAAAGGGAGCATTACAATTTATAAAGGTATTACCAACTAATGCATTTGCTAGTACTGCTATTGGAATTACTGCTAAAATGAAGGAATTGCTGTTTAAAGATGGCGAAGCAGATTCAGCTGAAAATGCATATAAAATAAAATCCTATAATGGTGATTTTATTGAAATAGAAAATATTGTTTCCTCAAAAACAAAAGGAGATGATCTAAATTCAATACTAGTGATTACATCTTTTGATGTAGCAAAAACAAATAAAAAAATTGTTTGTGTTTATACTCATTTTAGTAATTATGATTATGTAGATTTATGGGAGTATGATACTGAAAATGATACTATAGCTAAGAAAATTATTCCCAATATTCTATTTCCGGCAATTACTACGGAACTTTTTTTTGATAAAAATATTGACAAAGAAGTTTTTACAGAATCTGATAAGCAAAAAGAAGATTACAATAAAAAATTTTATTCGGTATACAATGCCAATGAAGGCGATGAAAAGTTGAAAAAAGATTTAATGCAACATTATTATAATCCTATTTATGCTAGAGAGGTGAAAATATTTGATTATTTATTAGACTTAAGTGATAAAACAATTTATGTTAGTTTTAATAGTGATGATATTGCTAATAAATTATTTGATGACCTTAAGAAAAAAACAAATTTTGTACGACTCAAATGGAATGGACAAAAATTTAAAATTGTAAATAAATAGTGGCATACTCTCCAAATTGTTTAGCTTTTTTATTCGTTTTATTTTGTGTTAAAGCAAATGCCCAAATTCCAATATTAAGTGATATGCAAACGCATATGGAAGCGCATCTGGCTTGGAAGATATTTTACAATCCTGCACCTGATGTTGATACCACTGAAATTCCTCATGATTTAACATACAAGCATGCACGCAAGCAAACCAATTACGAACCTTTTTTAAGAGCTTCAGGAGTAAATGTAATTTATACAGCTGCATATGCAAACTTATGGCGTGGAAAAAAATCTATTATTAAACAGCTTAATTATATTGAAAGATTTCAAAAAAAATATAGTGAATATTATGCTCTTTGTAAAAATCCGGATGAGGTTCGAGAAGCTATTAAGAATAATAAAATCGCATTAGTACAATCCATTGAGGGAGCTCATAAATTGATTAAAAAACCTGAAGATGCCCAATTTTGGGCAGACAAAGGTGTTGCACTTATAACACCCATTCACTTGGGTGATAAAGAATTTGGTGGATCTAACATTATGCCGGGTTTTAATGGTTTTTTGGTAAATGCAAGGGGAGTGATTAAACGCATGTTTTTTCCTAATAAAAGAGGACTCACAAAAAAAGGTAAAGAGGTAATCAAATGGATTGCGCAAGCCGGTATAATGGTCGACCTTTCTCACATGAGTCAGAAATCGGCTCATGAAGCTTTGGGAATTTTAGATCAATTAAATGTTCCGCCAGTAGTTACTCATGGGCATATGTTATCATTAAAACATACGGATGCAGAATTGCCCGATTCTTCAATTTTAAAAATATATAAGCGTGGAGGTATTTATGGTATTGTTTTAAATTCGCAAGCTCTTGAGCCCTATAAAGGATATCAATTACCGGAAAACTATTGTCCGGGTACCATAGATGCATTTATCTTAAACTACCAATATTTAACAGCCATGTTGAAAAAGAATGGGATAAGTGATGATGCTATTGCGATTGGTTGGGCAGGAGACTTTAATGGTATGGTAAATCATTTGAAACCCAAATATGGAGAATGCGGTTGTTTTCCGGATTCATCTTATCATGGCCAATATCCTACCTATGCCACCAATGGAATAACATCGCCTAAAAGTTTAAATGAATTTTTTAAAAGTGTAGCAGAAACAAATGTAGAAATGAACTATTTTAATAGATCAGGAGAAAGATTACTAGAAATATGGAATAAGTATATTATTTTTGGTAAATCTAAATGAGATTAAAATGCATGAGAAGCTTTCAAATTTATTTTCGAGCCATAAGAAGAAAATAAAATTATCACTCAAAGGTAATGCTGGGCATAACAATTTATTTGCATCCTCCGTATTTGACTCTATAGCCCTTGTTCCTGAAAAAAATTGGGATGAAATTGCAAAAGGAAATGATTTGTATTTTCAGCGAGATTATTTAAAAGCAATTGAAGATACTCATAATACACAAATGCGATTTAAGTATCTGATTCTTTATAAAGAAAAACAAGCCGTTGCTATTGCTTACATGCAATTATTAAATTTCAATCTTGGAAATTTAAAAATATTTACGCCCACCAAATGCCATTTTATGGGTATGTTTAGCATGGGTGGTTGTGTAGAAAAAAAACCTTCTTTATTTAAATCTGCTGCCTGTGGCAATATGTTTATTAGTGGTGGTAATGGTTACTGTATTAAACAAGGAGAAAACAGGCAAGAAGTATTTCAGCAATTGCTTAAAGCCATACCTCAGGCCATAAAAACGGATGAGTGGGAAGATAGTAATGTACTTACACTTATTAAAGATTTACCGCCTTTATTTTATGATGAAAAATATATTGTTAAACCATTTCAGCAATTAGCAATGGAACCCATTATGCAATTGTATATTCGTGAAAATTGGTTTTCATTCGAAGATTATTTAAATGATCTTACTACTAAGTATAGAACAAAAGCGAAAAGTGCTTATAAAAAATCTGAATCTTTAAAATGTGTTGATCTCAACGAATCTGATATTCGCAAATACATTAAAGAATTAAGTGCCTTATACGAAACTGTTGAACAAAAAGCTGAGTTTCGTTTTGCTGCATTAAATCTGCAATCATTTATACAATTAAAAAAGTTGTATAAAAAACAGTTTGTTGTTCAAGCTTATTTTTTAGAGAATAAATTGGTTGGCTTTTTGAGTGCATTTCATAATAACGATACATTAGATGCTAATTATGTGGGTATTGATTATGATTTGAATCATCAATATGCAATTTATCCTCGAATGCTATATGATTACATTCAACTCGCTATTGAAAGGAGAGTTAAAATATTGAGTTATGGCCGTACTGCTAGTGAAATAAAAAGTACGGTTGGAGCAGTTCCGGTAGAAGCAAACTGTTTCATTAATTATGGAGGCTTACTTACCAGCCGTTTAGTTAAAAATTTTGTTGAAGGGGTAGAACTACCACAATGGGAACAGCGCATTCCATTTAAGAAAACGGTGCTTGAGGCGGCATAGCATATACATTTGGCTTCCACAACTGCATAAATCTATCGGGATTATGTAATGGCGTAAATCCAAATTTCTCATATAACTTTTGCGCATCTCTTGTTGCTAGCATAATTCTTCGCAATCCTTGTAAATCAGGATGACTCATTACACATGTCATCATCCATTTCCCTAATCCTTGGCCTTTGTATTCATCTATAACAAAAACATCTGCCAAATAAGCAAATGTTGCATAATCAGTAATCATTTTAGCAAAGCCAATTTGCTTTTCGCCATCAAATAAGCCAAAGGTCAAACTGTTATCAATAGATTTTTTTACTGTACTTTTAGGTATTCCGGGGCTCCAATATGAGTTTTTTAAGTAATTGTGTATAACACTCACATTCAGATTGTTTTTGTCTGTACTTACCGTATAATTATCTTTTTTCCACTCCATTTTAATTGATTTTAGGATACAAATGTAAGAAGCGCTAAGATACAAATGCTTTCTTATACAGATAAAAAGTCTTACCTTTGCGCTCGAAAAGAGTTGTTGGCCTTAGGTTCATGTTGAGCTACGAATTTTTTCTTTTTTAAATAAAAGAATTACTCGCTAACAACTTGCCCGTTTAGATGATCTAAATGTGGAGGACTTAAACTAACAATTTTAATCATGAATGCATTTGAACAATTGGGTATTACTCCCGATCTAATTAAAGGAATTGAAAAACTTGGCTTTACTACACCTACAGCCATTCAAGAGCAGGCCATCCCTGTTTTAATTGAAAACAAAAGAGACTTTGTTGGATTAGCACAAACCGGAACCGGAAAAACAGCAGCTTTTGGTCTTCCCTTACTAGAATTAATCGATTACACAAAAAATTATCCGCAAGCACTTATACTTTCTCCTACAAGAGAATTGTGTGTGCAAATTTCTCAAGACTTAAAAGAATATAGCTTTTATGCACAACAAGCTAAAGTATTAGCAGTATATGGTGGGGCAAATATTGTTACTCAAATTTCTGCTTTAAAAAGAGGTGTGCACATTGTTGCTGCAACTCCCGGTCGTTTATTAGATTTAATTGATAGACGCGCCATTGATTTGAGTAAAATTACTCATGTTGTACTTGATGAAGCTGATGAAATGCTTAATATGGGCTTTCAAGAAGATATCAATAGCATTTTAGGAAATACTCCTGAAGAAAAACGCACCTGGTTGTTTTCTGCTACAATGCCTTCGCAAGTAAGAGCTATTGCAAGTAAATACATGAATGATCCTTTTGAACTTACTATAGGCAAAAAGAATTCTGCTAATGAAAATATCTCTCATGAATTTTATATGATTCGTGATAGAGAAAAATATTCTGCCTTGAAACGTATTGTAGATTTTTCTCCTGAAATTTTTGGATTAATTTTTTGTCGTACAAAAGTAGAAACACAAGAAATTGCTGAAAAATTAATGAAAGATGGTTACAATGCCGATTCATTACATGGAGATTTAAGTCAGCAGCAACGTGATAAAGTAATGGCACGTTTTAAAAGTAAAACATTACAAATGCTTGTTGCAACGGATGTAGCTGCGAGAGGAATAGATGTTGACAATGTAACTCACGTTATCAATTACCACCTTCCTGATGAAATTGAAAATTATACACACCGTAGTGGACGTACTGCACGTGCAGGAAAAACCGGTGTTTCTATTTCATTAATTGGAAACAGAGATTTTTCAAAAATTAAACATCTTGAAAGATTAATCAATACCAAGTTTGTAAAAAAAACAATTCCATCAGGAGCTGAAGTTTGCGAAAAACAATTGTATGCTTTAATTGCAAAGGTTCATGATGTAGAAGTAAACGAAAAAGAAATTGGAAAATATTTACCACACGTAAATGAATCATTGAAAGATTTAAGCAGAGAAGAATTGATCAAGAAATTTACTTCAATGGAGTTTAACCGCTTCTTAGAATATTATAAAAATGCTCCAGATTTAAATTCTACTCAAAGAGATGATTCTTCTTCTGATAGAAATAATAGAGGCGATAGGGGAGAAAGAGGCGAAAGAACTGAACGTGCCGATGGTAATAGATTATTTATCAATTTAGGTATTAAAGATGATGTAGATAAAGCTTCATTTATTGAATTTATTTCTGGTTTGGCTAATATTAAATCATCTGTAATTGGTCACGTACAAATGAATGATACTTTTTCTCATTTTGATGTAGCAACCCCAGCAGATGCAACATTAATTATTGATATGGTTAATGGAGCAAAACACAATGGCAGAAAATTAAGAGTTGATTTAGCTGAAAGAAAACGTGAATCATCTGGCGGTGGTGGCGGATATAATAGAGGTGGTGGTGATAGAAGAGGCGGAGGATTCAATAGAGGCCCCAGAAGAGATGATCGTAGAGGCGGTGGTGGTAATAGTTATGGAGGCAACAGCAGCAATGGTGGCGGTGGAAATAGCTACGGTGGTGGAGACAAACCATTCAGATCAAAACGCCCTAGATTTAATAAATCGGATAGATAGGATTAGATAAAGTATTTATAAAAATTAATTTTTTTGTTAAAAAGCATCTTTCTTAATTGAAAGGTGCTTTTTTATTAAGCCTGTTTAAATTTTATTTGCAAAAATGATTATTAAAATAAAAATATAAACAGGATCTTAATGAGAACAAATAAACTCTATTGTTTAAAAGTAGTGAAAGGGAGTAGAAAGAGGCGTTAGTAAATATGAACAGACGGATTAAATTTATATGTATTTGCATATAAATTTAAATATTTATTTATTTTATATGTAAATAAATATAATATTTATATATTTCCTTATAATTAGATGTAAAAGCATATAATGAAATCATTAGCCGCATTTGTAAAAGAAAAAAGAAAAGAAGCTCATCTAACTCAGGCAGAATTTGCTGAAAGGGCTGGTGTTGCACTTACTGTAATACGAAAAATTGAACAAGCTAAGGGTAATTTAAATTTGGAAAAAGTGAATCAAGTATTAAGAATGTTTGGGCATGAATTACTTCCTGTTAATTCGAAAGAATTAGTACAAAAAAATACTAATAAATGAGGCGAGCTGAAATATATTACAAAGATATTTTGGCAGGCATTCTTACCGAAACCAATGATGGAGAATATATTTTTCAATATGATAAAGCTTATATAACAAAATATCCTAAGCAGTTTATCACTTTTACTATGCCGGTAAATGATGTGAAATATATTGAGAAACGATTGTTTTCATTTTTTGAAGGCCTTATACCAGAAGGCTGGTTATTAGATATTGCATCAAAGAATTGGAAAATAAACAGGAGTGACCGAATGGGATTACTCCTTGCTTGCTGTGTAAATTGTATTGGAGCTGTAAGTGTTAAACCAATAGTAGGAGAAGATGAATAAGAAGTGTTTATACTGCTATAAGACCATAGGAAAATCAAGCAAAAGCAATTTCCATGAAGAATGTAGTTTCGCATTCTTTGGCACAAAAAAGGCTCCTCTATTACCGTATTCATTTAACCAAATAGGAACATTAGCCAAGCAAGTTGTGGAACGCAGTATTGCCGTACCGGGAGTACAAGCAAAATTATCTTTATCATTAGTTAATGAAGTTTTGGGAGATAGTAGTATTGCTAGGCTAACAGTTGTAGGTGCATTAGGCGGAAATTATATTTTTAAACCACCCTCTGAACATTATCCTGAATTGCCACAAAATGAACATGTAACTATGCGTATTGCTGAAGCATTTGGAATACACACTGTAAAATCAAGCTTAATACAATTACAATCAGGAGAATTATCGTACATCACAAAACGCATTGACAGAACTATAAAAGGAGATAAAATTCACATGCTTGACATGTTTCAAATAGTAGATGCATTTGATAAGTATAAAAGTTCTATGGAAAAAATTGGTAAAGCTATTGGGGAATATTCAAGCAATACGCTCTTAGATAAGCTATACTTTTTTGAGTTAAGCGTTTTTAGTTTTATTACCGGAAATAACGATATGCATCTTAAAAATTTCTCTATGATTAACAATGGGGATAAATGGCATTTATCTCCTGCATACGATTTATTAAACGTAACTATTGCCAACCCCAATGACGCTGAAGAATTAGCATTAACTCTAGAAGGGAAAAAGAAAAAATTAAACCGAGAACATTTTGAACGCTTCGGAAAAAATTTGGGCTTAAACAACAAGCAAATTGAAAGCGTATTTAAACGATTTATTAAAAACAAAGCAGCAGCCTTACTTTTAATTGATCATTCTTTTCTCTCAAAAGAATATCAGAAAAAATATAAAAGGCTTATGGAAGAACGGTATGATAGATTGGAAAAATAGAGATGAATGAAAAATTAATAATACGTTTACCTAAATAAAAATTCATGAGTAGGCGAGAACTGCGCCCATTGCCATCAAACCATGGATGATAGCCTTTCCTTTGGCTGTAATTCTTTCTATAATAAGCTAAGTTGTTTCTTCAATACTGAGTGTGCTGACCTCAATGGCACTGGAATGATGTACAATGGCAATGCGATTAAACTCCTCAAAATTTAAAACTTTTAGAGTTCAAGTTTATTAAATAAGGTAGGGTATTTATCGAGTTCTGCCCACATAAAAACAAAAGCAAGCCAAATTGTTTTTGAATCAACCCCAAAATATTTCAACTAGCCCCGTTCGCAAAGATGTATTTTAAAACAGCCTCGACTTTTCTAATCTAATTTGCTTTTGCTGTAATCTAAACAATTACAGCTTCTTCTTTTTTAGGGGGCATAATAGGTTCATAATGCCCATGCTTTGGGTCTTTTACTTTTTCAGGATATTTTACATGGTATTCAAATTCATGCCTAAAATGACGTATAGCACTTGCAACAGGCCATGCAGCAGCATCACCTAAAGGACAAATAGTATTGCCTTCAATTTTTCTTTGAATATCCCAAAGTAAATCAATATCACTCATTTTGCCATGACCTTCTTCTATGCGATGCAACACTTTTTCTAACCAGCCTGTTCCTTCGCGGCATGGAGAACATTGTCCGCATGATTCATGATGGTAAAAACGAGAGAAATTCCAAAGGCTACGAACAATACAAGCTGTTTCATCATACACAATAAACCCGCCTGAACCTAGCATAGAGCCCGTTGCAAAACCTCCATCAGAGAGTGATTCATACGTCATTAAACGGGTTTCGCCTTTGGCCGTTTTTGTAATTAAATCAACAGGTAAAATAGGCACTGAAGAGCCTCCCGGCACACATGCTTTTAATCTTTTCCCATTTTTAATTCCACCGCAGTATTGATCAGAATAAATAAATTCTTCAACAGAAACACCTAATTCAATTTCATAAACTCCAGGCTTGTTAATATGCCCACTTGCAGAAATTAGTTTTGTTCCTGTACTTTTTCCTACTCCAATTTTTGCATATTCATCGCCACCTAAATTGATAATGGGAACAACTGCTGCAATGGTTTCAACATTATTCACTACTGTTGGGGCGCCATATAATCCCGCTATGGCAGGAAATGGTGGTTTTATTCTAGGATTACCTCTTTTGCCTTCTAATGATTCAAGTAAAGCGGTTTCCTCTCCACAAATATAAGCACCTGCACCTATATGCATATAAAGATCGAGAGAATATCCGCTACCCATAATATTTTTTCCTAGCCAACCGGCAGCATAGGCTTCGTCAATTGCTTTTTCAAGAATTTTATGAACATAAAAATATTCGCCTCTAATGTAGATATAGGCAGTATTGGCCCCAAGAGCAAAGCTCGAAAGAATCATTCCTTCAATTAATGCATGAGGTATTTTTTCCATTAAATAGCGGTCTTTAAATGTACCTGGTTCACTTTCATCGGCATTACAAACCAAATAACGGGGTTTAGTAGATTTCCGATCTAAAAAGCTCCATTTTAAACCTGTAGGAAAACCTGCTCCACCTCGCCCTCTCAATCCTGATTTTTTCACCTCTTCCATTACGGCATCAGGCGCCATTGTTTTAAGAGCCTTTTCAAGAGCTGCATATCCGCCTTTTTGTTTGTATACTTCATAGCTTTGAATACCGGCTACGTTTATATGTTCTAATAAAAGTTGTCTTCCCATTTTTGTAAGGTTTATCTAGCTGTTTTTACAAATTTAACATTCGTTTTATTATTTACTACATGTTTATCCATCCAATTCCACCATTTTAATTTTTCAGCATCAGGGTTGCTTTCTTGAGCAAAATAAACAGCACACCTGAAAACATATAACAAACATCTGTCTTGAACACATCCTGCATATTGATTTGATAAATCATACAATATTTCCGGTTTTTTATTTTTTAGCTCATCAATGGATCGTATACCAATATTCCATAAATCCATAGCAATTGATTTTCCTACACCGGGAATTTTTTGCAATTCTTTTAAAACTGTTTTTTGTTCGGGATTCATTTATAAAACATTTTCTATAATTTTTCGTATCTGAATATTAACCACATAGAAACATAGGGTAGTATATTATTTAGTCTAAAAAACTGAATCAGTCAGCATTTATTAATGCAATGTTCTAGTATGGCTTCAATAGATTCATATAGTGAAGAAGCAAAGCTTCTTCTTTTCTATGTTTAAAATTTATATTTCTATTTACAACTCTGATTTAAAGACTAGATCTTTTATGAAAACCTTATTCCATTCAATTTAAAACTATGTTTCTATGTGGTTTTTGTTTACTAGCAACTAATAATAAACAAAAATACTTAACAATTACTCAAACCAAAAATCTCCGGGAATAATGCCTGATGTAAATGAATCAACCAAATCTCCGCTTGAGGCTTTGTAACGATAAATGGTACCACTTTGCGTATAATCAATAGGATCGGCAGCATATAAATAATCGGTTTTAGCATCATATCCTAAAGCATAAAAATAGCCGGTAAATAAAGCTGTACTTGAAATATTGCTAGCAGTAATATCAAATGCATAAACACCACTTCCGTAGATGTAATACAATTTATTTTTATCTGAATTCATTACCAAATCAGATGGATTATAATCTCCTGACGGAAATTCAATACTTTGCTCAATTGTATAAGTATCGGCATTTAATTCAACTAGTTTTCCTTTGGTATAATTTACGGAGTCCATCCACATAGGAATTCCACCGCAAAGAATCCACAATTTACCATTCACATCTTGTTCAATTCCTTTTGGATTATCTCCCACTTTAACCACAGCCAATAAAGTATCAGCTTGTGTATCTATAATTGAAATGGTACTATCTACACCATAACCACCTGAATTAATAACAAAAAGTTTATCTCCCGAAATAAGCATGTTTTCAGGCCCCGAAGCTTTTACATCAATAGTTGAAATAATTTTATTGGTAGATAAATTAATTACAGCAATATTACCAGAAACAAAGCCCCATTGAGAAACGTAGCCTTTTGTTGTAGTTGAGCCAACAAAATACCTGGGATATTCTAATCCTTCAATAGTTCCGCTCGATTTAAATGTGGCAGCATTTACTACTTCAACTTTTGCATCATTATTAATAACAATATAAGCTTTGTCATTAAAGACAGTTAATGATTGAGCAATATTACCCAATACAGCTCCATTTACAGTTTTGTAAATATCTTGCTCTACTTTTTTTGTATTTCTATTGTAATAAGAAATGGTTCCTGTTCCGGTTAAATACGCCCCTTCATTAATAACAAAAACTCCACTATCATAAGGAGTAGCATCAGTAGTAGAGTTATCATCCGTTTTATCTTTTTTACAAGCCGATAAGCTGAAAATAAATAATGTTGCTAATAAAATCACATTTTTAAAAATTGTTTTTGTTTTCATAAAATTTAGATTGATTAATATTTGTTAAAATTAATTTTGAGTACTAGATTATAATTTCTGCCCGGCATTGCCATCCATTCAACAGATTGGTATACTACATTCCAAATATTGTTGATTTTGAATAGGATGGAAAATGTAAATTTTTTTGCTTGATATTTTGTTCCAATTCCAAAATTTCCTAATGAATAAAAGGGAATACTGTCTAAATTATCACTGGTTGTATACCTTTTCCCAACATAATTCTGATTATAAGAAATAAAACTTCCTTTATATATTATTCGCATTTCTCCATTTGCATTTTGAAGGGGAACATAAATTAATTGCTTGCCTATTGTTTGATCGTTTTCAGATGCAGAAGCTACATTGGTTGATTTAGAAAATGTATATCCACCATTTAATTCAAATTTTATTTTTTTAATCAGTAATACATTACTTGTTAGTAATTCAATTCCTCTTGCCCAAACTCTTTTCGCATTTTGTGCAGTCCAATAATTATTATCGGATGGCAACCATTGAATCCAGTTTTCTATAATAGAACTATATGCAATGATAGAAGTATGCGTAATAAAATTACAGGACGGATTTTTATTCTTGATTACCAAACCACCTTCTTCGCTCCATCCAGATTCTGGTACTATATTAGTATTTCCACCGGGCACCCAAAACAAATCATTGAGTGTAGGTACTCTAAAAATGCGAGAAGCACTTGATTGAATAAATAAACACTTCCATATTTTTCCTTCTAATCCAATTGAAGGAGTGAAGGGAACTTGATAATGAGAAATAAATTCTTGCCGTGCATTAAGGCTTATTTTCCAAGCAATTTTTTTGAACTCATGCATGTACGATGCAAATAGAGCCATTTGCTCTCTTGATTGCGTTTGTGCATAGTAGGCTACATCAGCTTTGTTTTCTATTAAATCTAAACCTGTAGTTAATCTGTCATTTTTAGATAGATTAAATACGGAACTACCCTTTATAAAATAAAGTTGAGAACGAATAATAGAGGTAAGATGAATAGAACTATCAGAATAAGTAGAAATATCATTTGTATAGGCACACTGAATATGATAAGTTGCAATGCGTGAGTAATTTTTCCATTCAGTAATGGCTCTTAGGGATTGATCATATTGTCGTGCAATACTTTTAGAAGCGGTCATTAATGTTGCTACTCCAGCTTCATTATTCTCATACCAAATTGTACTTCCTATATATTGCTTGTTATTTATTTTATAATATATGGCTTGCATAAGGCCATATTGCTGCATATCGGCATTGCTTTGCTTAAGCAAGGGTTTATCAATATCAGCGGTATTAATAAACGCATAATCATTTTTGATTTTATGCATTTGTGCAGTAGTTGCGAAATACCATTTTTCTTTTCCTATGCTACAATTTAAATCAGATGCATAGTTATTAAAACTCCCAATTTCTTGGGCAAAACCAATTGAAATATTCTTTTTAAAAATTGGATATGAATTGAGATGAATGCTACCCCCAATATTTCCACTTCCTAATAATGCGCTTGAGCCCCCATGTTGTATATCTATAGATTGTGCAAAAGCTATGGGGAATAAATTTAAATTACTTAGGCCAAGTGTAGGAGAGTTGAGCGGAATATCGTTCCAATAAATACCGGTATGACTTGCTGAAGTTCCTCTTAAAGAAATTGTAGCCGTACCTGATGGGCTGTAAGATTTAATGTTAATAGGTGTGGTTGATGAAATTACTTCGGCAATTGATTCTAAACTATGTTGAGATAGTGTTAATGAATCTATTCTTTGTATGGTAATGCCATTCATTTTATCAGTAAATGCATTTTCTGTTACAGTAACCTCTTTAAGAGGTAATGCAATTAAACTATCTTGGGCAATTGCAAATTGAATACCCAGAATAAAAATCGAAGAAAAAATAATAAACCGCTTTACTAACATTTTCGTTTCTTTTGCCCTTCTCCCGAAAGCAAAATAAATTAAGTTTAAATTTTCAGGCAGGTCTTCTGGCTTATCCTCAATTTTGCGAGCCTTCCCGTAATCATAAAAATGGCGACAGTGGCAAAGAATTACAAAATTTTAAGAGGAATTACAGCAGCGGGTACTGTTCAGGATTTACACCTGATTCCCTTTTCAGTGGAATAATAAAAATTATACCAACACCTGAAAATATTAATGCAAAGGTAGGGATTTAATTAAGAATGCAAATATTGTGAATGAAGAATGAGAATTTTTTAAATAATGAATTTAGCTTAAAAAAAATCAGAGCCCGATACGCTTTGCTATCGGGATTAATTCGACTAGCCATTTTTGCTTCAAAAATTTCGCAAAAATGGAGTCTCATTAAAATAGTTGAGGCGCTCGACTGAGCGCCTCAAACAAACCCAAAAAAAGCCTATGAATATAGAAAGGAAAGATTATTGATCTACTTTCAAGTAGTTATGATTTTTATTTTTTTTATTTCATATCTACATTACAAATATATCTCAAAGTCAAAGGCTATCTAAAAACAATTTGTTTGGAAAATCATATAAAATCATCTTTAAGCCCTATAGGTTACTTAAATTGACTTGTTGTAACTTTAAGATAAACAAGTACTTAATTCGTGTATTATTTACATAGAAATAAGCCCTTTTGAAAATAGGAAGAATTAAGGAGTAGTTTATATTGCTAGTTATCAGTAGTTTATTTTAAGTCTATTCAAAATCTGTATATAATAGGTATTTTTTTCTGATGCTTTTAAATTTCATTAAGTCTTTTTGCCAAGAAGCTCGAATTTCATCCTCTGTTTTGCCTTTAATGATTTGTTCTTTTAGCATTGAATTACCTGCTAATTGATTAAAAAAATTAGTAAAGAAACTGTGTTTATCTTCTGTGTTTTTATAAGCATCTATAAGCCAGCATAGCTGAATATGCCGGCTATCACGAATAAATGATTGTCCGAAATCTCCCAGGTATTTTCCTTTACAAACCAGGTTTTCATACATGGGGTGTTTGCTTACACCCTCTATTCCCTTTGGGATAAACTCAAAATCTGAATTTTGAATAGAGGGGCTTCCATACATTTCGAAAGGATGTATGGTTCCGCGCCCAACACTTATTGTAGTTCCTTCAAACAAACACAAAGAAGGATATAAATAAATGGAGGTGCTCGTAGGTAAATTAGGAGATGGTTTTACCGGCAATTGATAATAATCTTTATGGGAATAATTTTTACAAATAATATAATTAAGTTTACAATGAATTTTATTTTTGAGCCAACCTTCATCATTAATCATACGTGCATATTCGGCCATGGTCATGCCATATACAATGGGCACAGGGTGCATGCCTACAAATGAGCTGTATTTTTTTTCCAGCACTGGTCCATCAACATAAAAACCATTAGGATTAGGCCTATCCAGTATTAAAAAATCAATATTGTTTTCAGCGCAAGCTTCCATCACATAATGCATGGTAGATAAATAGGTGTAAAAACGAGCACCTACATCCTGTATATCAAAGACTACAATATCAATATCTTTTAAATCAGCTAGGCTAGGTTTATTATGTTTTCCATACAATGAAATAATTTGCAAACCAGTTTTTGCATCAACTCCATTATCTACATGCTCTCCTGCATCAGCATCTCCTCTAAAACCATGTTCCGGAGCAAATATTTTTTTAATATTTATGTTTAATGAAAGAAGTGAATCTACTATATGGGTAGTGCCAATCAGGGAAGTTTGATTAGCAACAACAGCAACTCTTTTAGTTAACAAAAGAGGAATATATTGAGTCGTTTGTTCATCACCTATCTCAATTTTCCTTTTTAAAGACAAATCGGGCAAATAAAATTGTTCTTGTGCCTCTACTAATGAGAGAAAAAGAGAAAGAAAACACAGCCAAATAGTATATTGCTTAATTTTACACATTAAATTGAATTTGCTTACAGCTAAATTAGAAATGAATACGGAACTATTTATAGCAAAACGAATTATTTTTAGCAAAAGCTATTCCAATAAAATTTCGGGGCCGGTAATTAAAATTGCTATTGCCGGAATTGCATTGGGTATTGCTGTAATGATTATTGCAGTTTCTGTAGTAACAGGATTTCAAAATGAAATACGAAACAAAGTAATTGGCTTTGGTTCTCATATTCAAGTTACCCGTTTTTCTCTTAATAATTCATACGAATCAGATCCTATTTTTATTGACACTACATTAAGCAATAAAATAAAAAATATTGAAGGTGTAAGGCACATACAAACATTTGCAACCAAAGCAGGCATTATAAAAACAGATAAAGAAATTTATGGAGCCGTCCTCAAAGGTGTGGGAAATGATTTTGATTGGTCATTTTTTAATAATAAAATAATTGAAGGAAAACCCTTTATTGCTTCAGATTCAACAAGCTCAAGCCAAACCATTATTTCAAAATATATTGCCAATAAATTAAACTTAAAAGTAGGAGATCATTTACATGTATATTTTATTCAAAATCCACCACGAGCCAGAAATTTTGAAATCTCCGCTATTTATGAAACCGGATTAGAAGAACTAGACGACAAATATATATTGGTAGATATTAAACATATTCAAAAATTAAACGATTGGCAAGCCAGTCAAATTGGAGGATATGAAGTGTTGCTTGATAACAATGAATTATTTAATTCAACTCTAAAATCATTTTATTTAGATTCCGGTATTCCGAAATTAATTGCTACAATAACAAATAGTAATGATGATAATAATGACATATACAAAGACAATCTAGATAAAATTGGAGAAAAGGTATATGCTACAGCAGGTTCTGAGATAGATACTAAAACAATAAAAGAATTGTATTCTCAAATTTTTGATTGGCTTGATTTACAAAACATCAATGTTCAAATTATTATTATTCTTATGCTTTTAGTTGCCGGCATAAACATGATATCTGCATTATTAATTCTAATTCTTGAAAAAACAAACATGATTGGAATTTTAAAAGCAATTGGTGCAAAAAACACAAGTATTAGAAAAATATTTCTTTACAATGCGGCATATCTTACTTCACTGGGTTTGTTATGGGGAAATGTTATTGGAATTAGTTTATGCTTACTTCAATATTATTTTAAAATAATTCCGTTAGATGAACAATCGTATTTTGTACCAAGTGTTCCTGTAGATTTAAACATGGCTAATATTTTATTCTTAAATATTGGTTCGCTAATAGTTTGTATGCTTATGCTTATTATTCCATCAGGCATTGTTGCTAAAATTAGTCCGGTTAAGGCAATAAAATTTAATTAAAATTGAGAATGTAGAATTAAGAATGTAAAATTAATGAGTGCTAAAAAAAGTAAAACTTCATTTTTTAAAAAAGTATTAATTGCTATTGTATTTATTATAGTATTAGGAGGTAGTATTGCTGCCTATGAAATTTATGATAGCGTTTATTTACCCAATGTATCGCTGAAAAAAACGGAATTTACTTATTTATATATTAAAACAGGCTCTACTATTGATGGAGTAATTGATCAACTCTATTCACGAGGAATCATTATCAATAAAAACACTTTTAATTGGGTAGCTGAAAAAAAAAATTATGCAAATCATGTACATCCCGGAAAATATCTTATCAAAAACCATTTAAATAATAATGACCTTATCAATTTATTGCGATCAGGAAAACAAACACCAGTTAAATTGAGTTTGAATAATTGTGTAAGAAAAAAAGAATATTTTATTTCAGAAATATGTAAAGCTTTAGAAGTTGATTCTTTAAAGCTTGATAAACTCTTAAATGATGATCAATTTCTTGCTGCATACGACCTCAATTCAGAAACGGCTATTGCATTATTCATTGCCAATACCTATGAATTTTACTGGAATACTTCTGCAGAAAAGTTTGTTACAAAAATGGGAGAAGAATATAATAAATTCTGGACTCAAGAACGCATACAAAAAGCAAATGAAATTGGATTAAAACCTGCTGAGGTAATTACACTCGCCTCTATTGTACAAAATGAAACCATACGTGATACTGATAGACCTATTATTGCAGGGGTATATATTAATCGCCTAAAAAAAAACATGCCTTTACAAGCAGATCCTACTTTAGTATGGGCCTCTGGCGATTTTTCCATTAATCGTGTTTTAAATGTTCATAAAGAAATTGATTCCCCATATAATACCTATTTACATACAGGTTTACCGCCCGGGCCAATATGTATGGTTGATAAAAAAAATATTGATGCGGTACTCAATTATCAAAAACACAATTACCTCTATTTTTGTGCTAAGGAAGATTTTTCGGGTTATTCAAACTTCGCAGAAAACTATGAACAACATCAGCTGAATGCAAGAAGGTATCAAAAAGCATTAAACGAAAAGGGTATTCAACATTAGAACTTATTTATACTTCCAAACACCCCTTCTCCTTTGGGAGAAGGATGGGATGAGGGCATAAACTATTTGAAAAACTATTATTCTATACTACAAATTTCATCAAATGCTACAACAGATGAAATAAAAAAAGCATTTCGTATGCTTGCAAAAAAATACCATCCTGATGTAAATAGTAATAATGAAAATGATACTCTATTTAAAGAAATTCAAGAAGCGTATGCCGTTTTATCTAATGATCAAAAGCGAAATACCTACGATCAAAAACTACAATTCTTTAAAAATAAATCTGAACATACTTTAAGAACCAAACCTGTTTACAAAACCAGTAATGCAAATTTTCATTATCCATTTAATGATATAAAAAAATATAGTAAAAAAACAGAGAATAATAATCCTGTCATTAATATGCTCTTTAAGCATTGGAAAAAAATTCCTTGGAAATATATTTTTATTACTTCTTTTATAGTTGGCTGGTTATTTTGTTTTATTTCCTTCTATATACAAGATCCATATTTGAGAAAATCTTTTATTATGGGAGATGATACCGGAGCTATTCAAAATGCTTCTTTACTTACTTCAGCCATTTATGGGTTTTACTATGGTTTAGGAGTAATGTTGGTTACTGTTTTTATTTTGAGTCCAATATTTTTTATTTCACTTTATGTTTATTCTTTTCTTTCATTAAATAAAAGATCGTAAAAATATTATTTCTAAATTTTAATTTATAATTCCCTTAGCAAATGATGGGCAAGGAACTGCTTTGTTTCGGCTTACTTTATTTTCTTCAGCACATTTTCCAAAAACATAACTTAGTGTAATTCCTCCAAACATGTACCAATCTTTATAAACCGCATTACCTAAATAGGAAGGAAAATCTAATTGGTCAGTAAAAGTTTTTGCACATTGTAATTCTGCACCTAAAGTTATTCCCTTATACAACACTTTTTTTAATCCTATTCCAAATGGAATAGATATATTTGATTCATTTACACCACCACTTACAATATCAGTAACCATTGCAAAGTTAGAGTTTATAGTTTGGTATTTGATATATGAAACTCCTGCAAATAGATATGGTTTCCAAGCTTTGTCACAACGTTCAAAACGTGTAGGATAATATTGAACAGCCAAACCAATATCCATTAATCCTGTGCTAAATGAAAGTCCTCTGGTGGCAGTAGATGATAATAAATTAGCATCGCTACCCGATAAGGTATACTTACTAAATTGTGCTTTTATTGCAATTTTAGGGTTAAGATGAACATTTAAAAATGCCCCTTCTGCAAGATGTGTTTCTGTAAGTACAGGCAATATTGGAGATGAGTCCCCTAAATAATTATCTCCTCCAATTTTAACACCTAGTTCTACTTGAGCTGGAGCTATTACACTTAATACCATAAAAGCAAACACCAATAGTATTCCCTTTAATAGTTGTTGTTTTTTAACTTGGTTCATCATAGCGATAATTATTACGTTCATGTGTAATACACATGATGCATTATTTACCCCTATGCTTGCATTAAAAATGCAAATTATATCAATGAAAATCGAATATGATCATGCCATTTGCCATTAATATTGAGATATTGGCGCACATGTCCCTCTTCAATAAAGCCTAGTTTTTTAATTAAATTTATCGAAGCAATATTGCTAGGAATAATATTAGCTTCTATTCTATGGAGTTTAAGATTAGTAAATATATATTTGAAAGATGCCGATAAAGCTTCATACATTACTCCTTGTCTCAAATAATTTACATCTGTTTTATAACCTACATTACAAGATTGAAATGGACCTCTAATCATGTTTGTAAAACCAATATCTCCAATAATATTTTTATCATCCCCATTTTTGAAAATCCATAACCGTAAAGCTTTTTGTGCATTTAATGTCAGCTCGTCAAATTCTAATTTCTTTTTTTGAAATTCAAGAGTATAAAAATTTTTGTCAGGCAATGCCGACCAAGGTTCAAAATGCGATTTATTATTTACATAATAATTAAGTAAAAGCTGAGCATCATCAACACTTAAAGTTTTTAATACAAAACTTGGTGTTGAGATAATAACAGGGTGTTCCATCGTATTCATTTTTTATGTAATTAATAAAAGGATGTACGACCAATTTCCTTAGATAGATTTTATTTTTAACCGCTACGCGGTATTTCATCTACGAGTGTAATGCATCTTTCTACAATACTGTAACGCCTATGACGTATTTTTGGTTAATTGCCCGTAGGGCATACATTATTGTAGAAAAATAGATTCCATTATATTAAAAAACCTCGTAGAGGTTTAACAAGAGGAATGGAAATTTGTCGTACACACTTATAAAAGCTAAAATTAGTTGTAATTTTGCAATTATGAGAATAGATATTATAACCGTATTACCAGATTTATTAAAAAGCCCCTTTCAGCATTCTATTTTAAAACGAGCGCAAGAAAAAAAATTGGTAGAAGTTAATCTCATTAATTTGAGAGACTATGCCAGTGATAATTATAATAGCGTTGACGATTATTGTTATGGCGGTGGTGCCGGTATGGTAATGATGATTGAGCCCATTGCTAATTGTATTTATAAATTAAAATCTCAAAGAAATTATGATGAGATCATTTATATGTCGCCAGATGGCGAATTGCTCAATCAAAAAATAGCTAATCAAATTTCACTTTTTCAGAATATTATTATTTTATGCGGCCATTATAAAGGTGTAGATGAAAGAGTGAGAGAACATTTTATTACCAGAGAAATATCCATTGGAGATTATGTTTTATCGGGTGGAGAATTGGCTGCTGCTGTGCTTTGCGATAGTATTATTAGAATTATTCCCGGTGTAATTTCTGACGAAACCTCAGCTTTATTTGATTCATTTCAAGATGGGCTAATTGCCCCTCCTGTATATACGCGCCCTTATGATTTTAATGGTTTAAAAGTTCCTGACGTATTATTATCAGGTAATGAAAAAATAATTGATGAATGGAGGTTGCAGCAGTCTATCGAAAGAACAAAAAAACGCAGACCTAATCTGTTTTAAATAAATTTTAAAACAACATTTATATTTCAAAAAAACGTCAAACTTTTCATCTGCTTTTTAATTAAGAGGGTTGGATTGAGGTTCAATAAAAAAGTCCGATAGATATTCTCTACCGGACTTTTATTTTAATCTATCCCTCTTTCTGTTAGGAAAGACTCTTATTCTCTAAACGCCTCGAGGGAATTAGGAAAGATTTTTAATGTTTTTATTATTTTGCAATAACTATTCGTTTTGTAAATGTATCGTTGTCGGTTTCTATTTTAACAGTATAGATTCCTGCTGAACGAACAGAAAGATCAATGCTATAATTTCCTGCCATTACATTATTATATTTTGTTGAATACACTACTTCTCCCAGCATATCCACAACTGTAACTTTCATATTGCTTGCTTGGGTAAACAATGTTGAAAGGTTAAATTCTCCATTGGTTGGGTTTGGATAAATTGCAATTCTATTGTCAGATTTTATAGCATCTACATTTGTAATAGTACCTTGATAGCATACTATTGGAAACATGTAATGAGCAACATTAATTCCCCATGAATTAGCATCGCTATATGGCCACCAAGTAAAGTCACTCCATTCTTCCCAAGCCGTTGCCGGAACTGTTTCTCCATCAAAATTTAGTACCAGTGCAACTGTATCTCCTGTTTTGTATGTAAACTCAATACCCAAATAGTAAGGTGTATTAATGGTTGCAGGCGATGTAAATACAACATCCGTTAATTGTTGTTGGGCAATATCTGCTGCAATACTTGAAATAGTAACATCTTGAGAAGCTAATACTGCGCCCGGTTCACCATTTGCACCTGTATTATCCCAAACTTTTACAGTAATTTTTGATGTAGTAGCAGAAGTATATTTGGCTACACCAAACCAAAACATGGCTTCTGAAAGTTGAGATCCGGCTACATAATTAGCATAATAATCTGCCTTAGCAATATCACCATAGTAATTTTGTCCGGATACATAACCTTTACCTGTTCCTAATGAATAATAAGAAGGAGTATCAACGGCTAAGTCAACATTGGTTAATGTATCACAAATAGTTGGAGCAATTAATACGATCATATAACTTGTTTTTGTTTCAGTATCTGTTCCATTAGGTCCCGATGCTGTTAAAGATACCGTATAGGTTCCAGCAGCATTATAGGTGATGTTTGTAGGATTTTGAGATGTTGATGTTGAAGGTGTTCCTCCTGTAAACGACCATGACCATGAAGTTGGACTTCCTAATGATAAATCAGTAAAGTTTACACTACTACCTACTGCAATTGGATTGGCACTTACTTTAAAATCTGCATCGGTAGGCACTACAGAATCAAGAACTGTAATATATGCTGTTTTTGTTTCACTATCTGAACCATAAGCATTAGTAGCAGTTAATGTTATTGTATAAGTTCCAGCTGTATTGTAAACAATACCTGTAGGGTTTTGAGTAGTAGATGTTGAAGGCGTACCTCCTGTAAAAGCCCAAGCCCATGAAGTTGGAGCATTGGTAGATAAATCAGTAAAGTTTACACTGTTTCCTGTATAAATAGTAGTTGCATTTGCTTTAAAAGCAGCAACAGGAGCAGAACCTACGCTAGCAGGACATAATACGGGAACAATTAAATAATTTAAACTTAATCCCCAATTATACGTAGCATCATCAAATGCATACCAATTGCTATCAGCTTCTTCTGTCCATGCTGTATTTGGATTACCATTATAAACAGTATTGGTATATAGTGCTACTGTATCTCCCGACTTATATGTTACTTCAAAACCCACATAAAAAGGAGTTGTAATCGTTATAGGAGATGAAAAAGTAACAGAGGTGTAATTTCCATTTGCAACATCAGTAGCAATTTGACTAATTTTTACATTTTTTGAAGCAAGCACATTTCCTGGAGTCCCATTAGTACCTGTATTATCCCATACTTTCACTTTTATTTTTGAAGTAGAAGAACTGTATTCTGCAATACCAAATGCCATGTTTACAGTGCTCATTTGGTATCCCGAAGGATATCCGTAAAAATAATCTGCAAAACCCCAATCTCCCCATGAATTGTTACCTGATAAATAACCGCCACCACTATTTAGATATACTACAGCTGTATCATTATAGAAATCAAAATTGTGTAATGTATCACATGTAGTAGAAGCCTTAACTGTAATGTATCCCGTTTTAGTTTCTACATCTGTACCAAATCCATCACTGGCAGTAAGAGATACTGTATAGGTACCTGGGGTATAATAAACAACATTTGGATTTTCTAAGGTTGAAGTAGATGGCACCGCACCTGTAAAAGTCCATGCCCAAGATGTACTACCTGTACTTTGATTGGTAAAAGTTACGGTTTCACCTACATCTACTGAAGTTTTATTTGCTGTAAATGCAGCAGTAACACTTGAATTTACACATACAGCAGCAGCTATAAAATGGTTTAAGCTAATACCCCAACTTGTATCATAAGCTGCCCAACTATTATCTGACCATTCTTCAAAAGCTGTATTTGAATTTTGATTGTATTGCGTAGTTGTATATAATACAACTGTATCGCCTGCTGTAGAAGAAAGTTCTACACCAACATAAAATGCTGTGTTTACAGTAAGAGGTGTTGAAAATGTAACGGTTGTAAAAGATCCATTGGTAACATCAGTAGCAATGTCTTTTATTTTTACAGATTTGGTTCCTAATACAGTGCCGGGAGTACCATTGGTTCCTGTATTATCCCAAACTTTAATGTTTACTTTTGAATTTGTAGCATTAGCATATTTAGCTTTGCCAAATAATAAATAAACTGTACTCAATGTTGAGCCGGGGCTATTGATATTAAAAAATTCAACTTTAGCTTTGTCTTTAAAATAATTTGTTCCTGAAACATAACCTCCAAATTTATTGCTTGGATAATTAAAAGTGTAATAAGTTAGTGAATCTAATCCCGTATAATTTGCAAAAGTATCGCAAACGCTTGACGATGTTTTATAATTTGATAATGGCAGATAAACTTTATTTTCTGCAGTGCCAAAATTTCCAAGTACAACCTGACGTGATGGCGATTTTACTTTTGCATTAGCATTTTTACCACGATTGGTGGTAATTGCAATTTGAGATTTACTTGCTTTTACATCTAAGGGACTAGAAGATATATTTGTTACGTCTTCTATTCCTTTTGATTTTACCTCTCCATTAGATGAAGAAATAGATTTTGTAGCAGGTAAATTACTTACCTGAGCTTGTGCATCCATAAATAATGCAACAAATAATAAATTTAGAATAATAAATAAAATTTTTTTCATAAATGTAAAGAGGTATTAAAATTTAATTGAACATTCCTTTTTTCTATCTAGGCTCTTCTTAAGGGAGGATTATTTTATTATTAGCATGAAACAATCAAAGCAATAATAAAACAAGGATGCAAAGATAAATACTTTTTTGTGATTTTATACTAAAAATGTAGTTTTTTTATTTAATTCAAAGAATGCAAAGATTCTATGCAAGAAAATTATAGCGAAAATGTTATGTAAAATAAAAAAGGCAATCCTTTTGAGATTACCTTTTCTTCAGAGGAGATATAATTTATTTTATTGTAATAAAATTCTCTGTGCTATACAAGCTTTATTATTTTCTTTGATACTTAAAATATAAATTCCTTTTGGCAGGTTTTTGATACTATAAATTTTGCTATACAATCCTTGAATATTATTTAATGATTCACGCATTAATTTTTGACCCAATACATTTTCTATAGAAAGCTCTAAATCTTCTTTAGTATTTAAATTAAAATTTACAGTAAAATCTCCATTAGTTGGATTGGGATAAATATTTAGATCTTGCAAATTACTTACTACATCTTTTATACCTGAACTAGGTTCTATATAATTATAGTAAATGCTTGGTGATTGAGAGGTGCAACCTGCGGTACTGGTTGCTACTAATGAATACATTCCAGATTGAGTATAGGTTAAAGTTGTTGTTGTTGCTCCTGAAATAGCAGTTCCATTTAAATACCATTGTAAACTATAACCATAAAGACTCGTATTCAATACTCCATTTTCATTCCAAAAATTAGGTGTTGGAGGATTATTATTTACGGTAACATTTACTTCAGCAGCTTCTGCAGAACAACCATAAGCACTCGTAATTTTAACATGATAAGCCCCTGCATCTGTTATGGTTAATGTTTGTGCAGTATCTCCAATAATTGCAGAGTTATTCATATACCATTGATTTCCTGTAGCCGAACTTGATATTAATACAACAGAATTGCCATTACAAAATACAGTATCTCCAATTGTAGTGATGCTTGCATTTGTAATTGCAGGATAAACAACTACAGTATCAGTAGTAGTTGTTGTTGTAACACTGGTTTCATAAATAGTGTAATCAAGGTTTAATGTTCCGCCCTTTCCATTACTAGTATAACCGGTTGCACTTCCACTTGGGCCTTGTCCAAAAAAAGTAATAGATCCTAATTCATCATCAGCATCTAAATTCAAGGTTCCATCCCAATCATCTAAGTCCCATGCCTTAAGTGTATAGGTTTCTGCACTTAGTTTTATATTGGGCAAGGTCCATTTTTGTGGAAGAACAGCATCTCGAATTAAATAAGATTCATCACTGGGATTGTTTTTTTCGTCATAGCCTTGAAAAATTATCTTTTTTGAACTGTCATAAATAATAAAATAGACATCCATAGTACTTTTACTTTCTGTTAGATCATTATCCGGCACATCATTAATAGTAAGGTCGGTTAAATAATATTCTGGAACTGCGTTAGGTGTTACACTTTGGGTTACAACATAAGTACCTGCATTAGGATAATCATGTGTGGGATTTTCAAGAGCACTATTTGTAGTGTTATCTCCAAAACTCCATGAATAAATATTGTTGCCGGGAGTTCCATTTGTAAATGAAACTGAAAGTGGAGCACATCCAACAGCGTTTGTCATGGCAAATGCAGAATTAGATGTTGAAGCAGGTAATACATGCAAATCAAAAGTATCTAAATACGCTTGATCTCCTGCAATACTACTTAATGTAATAGTTGCACTTGCTACAACATGATAAGTGCCTGGGGCAATAGGTGTTCCTGAAATATTAATACATCCGGCAAGTTCTGTTTGAGGATCCCATTGGTTATTACTTTTGTTACTTACCCAATTCATACCAATTGGTAAACCATTTAAGCTGTTTACCACAACTTTTAATGCCTGAAATTTAATACCACTCACAACGGTGTCTTTAAAAAAGACAAAAGTAATATCAACATTGTACGGTTGATTAACAGTTGCGTCAGGAAAAGAATCAGGATATAAACCTGGAACAGTTGAAGTAATGTTGGGTGTACATTGAGCAAATGTATTTGTATTGCTCTTTAGAATAAAAACAAATAGAATAATAATTAAAAGGTAAACTTTTTTCATTTCTAAATTTTTTGAATGATTAAAAAAATTTCAAAAAAACTATAGGGGGCGTTTTTTCGGCTTGCTAATTTACGTGATTATTTTCTTTTTTCAAGTTCATGCTCACGTTTTTATCAACAAATGGATGGGAGAAAAAAAGAAAAGCCCAAAAATTTTGTATCCCTGGGCTTATCTTTTTTATAAATTAAGGAGTTTTATTCAATAATCATTTTCTTTCTTATTCTTTGAGCATTCATATTGATTCCCACATAATAAAGACCTTTTGCTAAATGACTTAAATCAATATTCTGGTTTATTTTACCATGCACATCGGTTAATGGTATATTTAATACACTATTCCCAATAACATCTTCAACAGCAATACTTAAATCTTGTGGGGTGCTAATTTCAAAAGCAACATTAAACTGCCCTTTTGATGGGTTCGGATAAAGATTGATATCTTGAATAATATCCGTAATTTCTTGAATTGAACTTCCTCCGGTGGCAACAGTATAATTTGAAGCTGTTGATTCTGTAGTACAACCTGCAGTACTTGTTGCCACTAATGAATAAGCTCCTGTTGCATTAATAGCACAGTAAGATTCATTTGCCCCATAAATGGCAGTGCCATCTAAATACCACTGCAAATCATATCCTACAAGACTTGTCCATAATGTATCATTATAATACCAAAAATTGGGTTTAGGCGGATTATTATCTACAACAACATTTTGCTTAGCAGAAGTATCACTACATCCATAACTGTTAGTAGCAATTACATAAAAGCTGCCACTAGTAGATACAGTATAATTCTGACTTGTTGCTCCAAAAATTAAAGCCGTATCTCCATACCATTGGTTTCCGGTAGTTTGATCAGAAATTAATGTTACAGAATCTCCATCGCAAAACTCCATTGCACCACTTGCAGATAAATGCAAATCAGGCGATGGATATACTGTAATTGTATCCGTTACTACAATTGGATCAACAGCGGTATTATTAATAGTAAAACTAATTTTTAAGCTTCCGTCACTTGATTGGGTACTCGGCCCATTGCCATAAAAAGAAACCTTTCCTAAAAAATCATCATCATTTATACCCAGATTAGATGGATCTAAATCATATACTTCTACAGTATAAGTTTGAGCAGAGAGGTATTGATAGTTAGTATCTACAGGATAGCTTTGAGCATTTGTATTTGTAACATCAAATTGATCATGAAAATATACCGAAGTTTCACTTGGATTTTTGTCGTAACCAAAAAGTAGTTTATGGTTAGCATCATATACATTAATATAAACGTCAGGTAATGAGGTGCCTCCCAAAGGCCAAGTTGGATTGTCAATTTCCGGAAACGGCTCCCAAACACTTGAACCCGGAATGGCATCAATCGTAATACTTGATAAAATATACTTAACAGGATCAATATTGGTTGCAGTTTGCTTTATTACGTATGTGCCTGCATCAGTGTATGTAAAACTTGGATCTTTTACAGTGCTGGCCGTGGTAAGTGCATCGCCAAACTCCCATAAGTATGTATAATTACCTGTTAAATTATTGCTGGTTGTAAAATCTACATTTAATGGTGCACAACCGCTAACAGCAGAAATTGTAAATCCTGAATTAGCTGCAGAAGGTGCATTTACAGTAAAAGGAACCGAATACGTTACTGGATTATCAGCAGGACACAATGAATTTCCACTCATTTTCATATTGCCCGATGCTATTAATGTATAGGTACCGGCTACAGTAGGTGTTCCTGAAAAATGTACACAACCATATAAATTAGTTTGAGGATAAAACTTATCAGTACTTGAATTAGATTGCCAGGTAATGCCAGGAGGAAGACCTGCAAGCCCATTAATGTCAAACTCATCCGCTACACAAGTAATGCCACTTTGAGTAGTATCTTTAAAAAATACAATAGTAATATCTTGTGAATAGGCTTGGCCTACTGTAGCATCCGGCATTTGATCAGGATATAATCCTGGGGCGGTATAAGCTTTATTAGGAGTACATTGAGAAAAGGACTCTTGAATATTAAGCAATAAAAGTAAAGAGATGAAAAGAGGGGATAAATAAATGTATTTCATTTTAATAATATTGGTTAAAGGTGATAGGGGCAACCCAAAATTAAAATAAATTGCATCTTTCAATAAATAGGTTTTTTTAGATAAATCAGCTTGTTTTCTATTGTGAAAATGTTAATATATTTATTAATTATTTGTATTTCAGTCGTTTAATTTGTTGTTTAGACTGTGTGATTTGATATGTTTAGCTTAAAAAGAAATATATGCAAGCATTTATTTAAGATAATTCAGCAACTTTTTTTTCGAGCCAAACAATGTTTGCAATTTGTTTTATATTTTCCATTTCTTTCTTTACCTCATCAATATTTATATTTTTTCCCATTTTAAATTGACTTAATTTACTTACAATATTTACAAAGTTAAAATACGTTTGTCCGTAATGGCTTGAAATGAGTTTGTTTCTTTTTAAATAGGTTTTAAAGGTAATAATTAAAGAGAGCAAAGGTTCCCAATCATTTAATTCATAATAAGTACGTAATAGTAGTGATTTGGAGTCGAGATGGTAAAATACATCTGTATATTCTACATTAATTAAAAAGGAAAGCGTTTTTTTATATTCTTTCATGGAGAAATGTAAAATGGCAAGAGCAAATGTAAAGTCATTTTCCTGATGTTCGGGAGATAATTTGTTTTTATAATCATAAATAAATTTTTTTGCCCATTCAAAATCTTCAAGCCGTATAGCCAGTGTTGCAATATTTTTATAATACCATTGAGGTAATACATCCCCTTCTATTAGAAGATCTTTTTTAAGTAATATTTTATACAGCTCATAAAGAATCTGCATATAATCGGTTTTACCCGAATTTATTTTTCTAATACAATAATTTTGAGCAAAGGTATACATGTCATGTATTTCAGCTCTTGTAAATTTACTTTCATGTTGTTCCAACAAATCTATTAAGTCGTAATAATGTTGTTCATTATCATTACTGGTTAATGTTTGCAATATTTTATAATAGATGATGATGACGGGAACATTGTCAAAGCCTTTTGAGTCAATATAATGCATAATTTCATTTAAAAAATGAAGATTATAATCAACGGTTAAGATATTTTGGCGGTTGATAATTTCACAATAATACCTGAGGCTTTTTGAAATATAAAATAATTCAAGGTTATCCACTACATTTTGAAGACTTGTATCAAGAGCTCTATTTTGTGTTTTAGAAGTAAATAAATAAGAATTCTCTTCAAGTAAATATTGATGGTAGTAATAATCGATGTTTCTATACTGGCTTTTTTCTTGAGAAAGACTAGTTTCTTCAAGTGTTTGAAGAAAGTATTTTTCAATATTTCGTTCACTTAAACTTTTTAAAAGAAAATGTTTATTAAGAATACTGTCTTTTTTAAATTCAGTATACAAAAGATAATCTTCTAATAATTTTGTGAGATCAGATACGGCATAACGAATTTTTTTTTCATCAAAAGTGTCTTTCGGGAATAGTTTTTTAAATAAAAGCTCTCTTTCAATATCTTTATGAACGTATGTAGGATGAAAATTTTCTATAATAGAGAACAGTAACTTTAGGGTGTCGTTACTATTAAAAAAAGGAGAATTCAAATACTTTTCAAATCCCTTTAATTCCTTTATTGAAAGGGTTTTTAGTTCATGAAAAAGTTTAGAATTATGCATTTATTGTATTAAATCGTTATAATAATAGTGACAAAATTGACTTTAATTTAACGCTATTTCGCTTATATATTTTTTTGTAATAGCTTGTTAATTATAATTATAATTCATAAATTAAGAACTGATGCTTTAAATAAAGAAATCAGGATGGGCGACAAACCCTAATTTTTGTTTTTGAAATTGTAATGTTAAAAAAGAATATTTGTATTATATAATTTAATTAAAAAAATTAAGGAGGATTATTTATGGAAGCGAAAAATCTACGTTCTATTCTTCAAGACATTTTACTTGGAATTAAGCCATTTATGTTAGTCGGTATTATGTTATTCAGCATGTCTTTTAGTAATCAAAATGCAATTGCGGGAGATGATTATTTTAGCAAAGCTACGGTTAATACGCTTATTACGTTTCATATTAATAAGGTCACGAATGCGAATGAAACAGTATTGTCAGAAATATTACAAAGTGGACTTGTATATGTGCCGGCAGATTTAGATGGAGATAGCTCGAGTACCTCCTCAAATAATGGTAGTTACAAAATGATTAACCAACAGACAACTATGAAAATGAAATTATACAATCATGTTCTTGAGCAAAGCCAAAACATGTTAAAAATTCAAATAAGTCAGGATATTGATGATGGCGGTGAGCTTACTGCAAAAGATCCATTATTCCTAGTTACTAGTGAAAACATTGCTGGTAAATTGCCACAAGAACAGGTGGTAAATATAGGAACTGCCGATGTTAGTTTCTCAAATGGTATTCAATTTACATTTGATGTTTACATCTATTCAAGCGTTTTAACAGACTATATCAATAATCAAACTGCAGAAATTAGTAATACTAATTATGTTCAGAATATGAGTGTAAATGTTTTTCCTAATCCTACTTCTAGCCTTTTAAATGTTAATGTATCGGGTAGTGTAGCTCAAATTTCTGCAGTCAATATTATTAACCTTATTGGTGTAAAAGTGATGAGCCTAAAGCCAGAAGAAGTTCATCAATCTATGCAGCTTAATGTATCTGATTTACCACAAGGTATTTATTATTTATCGGTAGAAACAGGAGATGTAAAGCAAAATCTTCTTAAAAAAATATCGGTTTTAAATTAGTTGCGTTTAGTTTTTTAAATAAAGTAAAGCCCGATTTCTTTGTATAAAGAGATCGGGCTTTTTAATTTTGCTAATGGGGGATTCTTCTTTGTGATGTGTATTGAATAATGAAATATAAATTTGATCTATAAATAAAAATGAAACATACATGCACAATAGTTCACAAAGAACTATGAAAATAGGATGTGTGTTCCATCTGACCTTTTAAAAATAAATTATTTTCAGATGAAAAAATTATTGTTGGTAATAGTAGGTTTATTGAGTGTTACTATCTTATTTGCCCAAAATTTAAGTACCCAACAGATTATTGAAAAAATGCTTGAATCTATTTATAAGGTCAAGACAGCTTCTTTTACTCAGCGTTCTTGGGAGCGGTTTAAAGACAAAACCATTTATGCCGAAGACTTTCAAAAAATAAATGTTTCACCTCTTAAGTTTTACGACTATAATCTTAAACCCAATAAAGGAATTGAAGTGTTATTTGATGCTGAAAAAAATGCAAAATCAGCAAATGTAAATCCAAATGGTTTTCCATGGACAAATCTGAGTCTCGATCCTAATGGCTCGCTTATGCATAAAGACCAACATCATGCTTTATATGATGCGGGTTTTTCATTTTTAGCCAATATTATTAAAAATGCATATACCAAAGCGCTAGGCTTGGGATTTGAAAATATATTTTCTTTACAAAAAGATACCATTTATGAAGGGCATACTTGCTATGTAGTAAAAATTGCAGCACCAAATTATAGAAATATAGACTATACCGTAAAAGCAAACGAAACATTAATAACTATTGCTCATAAAAATATGTTGAACGAATATCAAATACTTATTCAGAATCCTTCTTTATCAGATTATGATGATGTAAATGCTGGAGATGTAATTAAAATACCTTCGGCTTATGCTAAGATCACTTATTTAATTATTGATACAACCTCTTTTATTCCTTGGGCACAAAAAATGTATGATGACAAGGGATTATTTGAAAGGTATGAGTATACGAATCTTAAGCTTAATCCCTCTTTTTCTCCCACAGAATTTACTGAGGACTTTGATGGATATCATTTTTAAATACTGCTATTTATATTTATTACCATTGTTTACCAGTTCGTTAAGCATATAAAAGCTTAATTCCCGAACATTTACAGCCCATTTTACGTATAAGGATCAAAACAATTGTTGGTAAACATAAAATCTTGTTAACAATTATATTGTTTTGAAAATGGATTTAGCGGTCAAAAAAATTACCTTGGGATCAAGCAAGAGCAAAGTGGCGATTAGTGTAACAAAAAACCTAATTCCTATGATTATGGATGTTGTTCAATTTGAAGTGCAAAAAGCAATGAGCTCTAAACTACAACAAATCGATTTAGAAAATATTCCTTTTGGAAAGGTATTTACTGATCACATGTTTGTTGTTGACTATTACAATAACAAATGGCAAGAAGCTAAAATTCTCCCTTACGGAAAATTAGAATTGAGTCCTTCTATTTCTGCCTTGCATTATGGCCAAGCTATTTTTGAAGGTATGAAAGCCTACAAAAATTTTAAAGGCGAGAACATGATGTTTCGTCCACACGATAATATAAAAAGATTTAATCAGTCTGCAAGCCGTATGTGTATGCCCAAGGTTCCGGATAAACTTTTTATAGAAGGTTTACGTCAATTGATTATTGCAGATAGTGATTGGATACCTGAGAAAAAAGGTTATTCTCTTTATTTGCGCCCAATGATGTTTGCTACTGAAGAGCGAATTATTGTAAAACCTTCTGATGAATATAAATTTTTAATCATAGCATCGCCAGCTGGTAAATATTACAACGAACCTTTAAAAGTATATATAGAAACCCATTATTCTCGTGCTGCAAAGGGAGGTGTTGGTAATGCAAAAGCTGCAGGAAATTATGGCGCAGTAATGTTTCCATCTCAAATAGCAAAAAACAAAGGTTACCATCAAGTAATCTGGACAGACGCTTCAGAACATCAAAATATAGAAGAAGCCGGAACCATGAATGTAATGTTTGTTATAGATAATGTTTTGGTTACGCCACAACTTTCTGATACAAAATTACCAGGTATTACACGTCATTCGGTTTTATCTGTAGCTCGTGAATGGGGTGTAAAAGTTGAAGAACGTACTATAACGGTAACAGAATTAATAGAAGCTTATAATGCTGGCAAATTAACCGAAGCCTTTGGAACAGGTACTGCTGCTACTATTGCACATATTAAAACAATTGGTCACGAAGATAAAGATTATCATTTAGCCGATGCAAATGCAAATTCTTTATCATGGAAAATTTCAGAAGAATTAACCAATATTAAATATGGAACTTCAACCGATAATTTTGGTTGGATGCATAAAGTGTAAAACTCAAAATTTCTACTTATATTTCGCGGGTAAAGTCAAAAGATTTTACCCGTTTTTTTATTATGATTAAAAAAGTACTTATTTCTATTTTAGGCATTATTAGTTTGGCTGCTGTACTGAAACTATTTAATTATGCTGTAGAACATCAAAGTGGAACCAATGAGCAATCTATTGATTCTACAAAGTCATTTTCTGCATTTAGCATTGATATTCCCAAAAAGGTTGATTTTGCCGGTGAAAGAGTACCTCTTGAAATTATTGATGTTTATGAGCGCCTCGATCGTGAACTTTTAGTGAACACCTATTGGCAATCACAAACACTTTTATTTCATAAAAGAGCCTACAAATATTTTCCTTTAATTGAGCCTATTTTAAAAAAGAATGGTGTTCCTGATGATTTTAAATATTTAGCTTTGGTTGAAAGTGGTTTTACCAATTTGGTTTCTCCAATGGGTGCTACAGGTTTTTGGCAACTCATGGAAGGAACAGCAAAAGATAAAGGGTTAGAAATAAATGATGAGGTTGATGAAAGGTATCATATTGAAAAATCTACCGATGCTGCATGCAAGTATTTATTGGAGGCCTATAAAGCACTAAAAAGTTGGACATTAGTGGCGGCTTCATACAATATGGGTATTGGAGGAATTCAAAATCAAATGGAAAGACAAAAAGCTGAAAACTATTATGATTTATTGCTGAATGAAGAAACTTCAAGGTATGTATTTAGAGCCCTTGCCGTAAAACTAATTATTACAAACCCTCAAAAATACGGGTATTACATTTCAGCAAAAAATCTATACAAGCCCATTACTACCTTTACTATTGCTGTAGATTCTTCTATTGCTGATCTTGCAAATTTTGCATCTTCTCAAAATATAAATTACAAGATTCTAAAAATATTTAATCCTTGGTTAAGGCAAAATTATCTTACCAATATTGACCATAAAAAATATATTATTACACTTCCTAAAAATTTTGTGAACGAAGATTATTTACTCGATCATGGTTATAATTATGATGAAGGAGAAAATTCAGAAAAAGACTCTACTGCTATAACTAAAGATACTTCTGCTTCTGGCAATTTAATAAACAAAGATTCTGTTGTTAAGAATTAAATAATTTCAAATATAGATTCTTGTTCTTTATTTGATGCAAGTATTTTAAAGGATCCTGTTTTTAGTTCTTTAAGCGGACAAAAGGAGTTTGATGATTTGATGCACTAAGCATGTTTCTAGATTCTGAAAAGCAGTGCAAAAATAATTCTGGTTTCAGATTTTACTAAGTCGGGTCTCCAATTAGGATCTAAGATAGAAGTTGCATATCCGGTTTGAGAAGTAACACCACCTGCCCCTGCAAAATAAGGCACACTTGATTTTCGGTGCACCAATTCAACACGAAATGTAATACTTTGATTGGGCATAAAATCAAAATTGGTTGAACAATCCCAACCTTTAAATTGATCACCAGGATTTGCACTAAACGGAAATGCTCCTTCTGTTTGAGTAGGATTATTAGGGTTGGGCAATGGACTTGCTTGCCCTGTTGGGTAAAGAACTAAATAACGTCCAGGATTTGTCATTAGACCTCCACCAATTGTCCATGCTAATTTATTTTTAGCAAACCAAACACGATTGTAAAACATGGCACTCACAAAATATTGTGCAGGACCTTGTATAGAGTCTCCATTAGTGAAACCATTTACACCGGCTCCTTTTTCAAAACCGATATCGCTAGTTAAAGAAAATGCAATTTTACTTATTCCTTTCGATTCGGGTTTGTTGTAATAACGAAGCAAAAAACTATTGTCGGAGTGAAAACGTTTTCTTGCCGGTAATCCTGCTGCATCAGTTCCGTAATAATTATTGCTTAATAATTTTAGGTTACTATTGGGTTGCCAAGTAACATTGCCACCCATTCCCGGCATATTATTAAATTTGCCATAGCTTTGCCAACCATTTATAATCCAAGATTCAATTTTTAAATGCTTAGTTGGAAAAATTTGAATTCGCAATCCATTAAAATACCATGGCGTATTATCTGAAGTGTAAGATGCCTGGTATTCCCAGTTTTCTGCTTGGTAATATGAATTTAGGCCTATGTACGACATAAACATTCCTGCATCAACATTAATCCCATACCATTTTTCGAAATGATATCCGGCATAAGCTTCGCTTAAATAACGATACACATTTGCCAATTGATATTGTCCACGATAGGGACTATAGTCATTACGAGGAACAGCAATAGAACGTGTTCCAAACTGCGTCATAAATCTTGCTCTTGCACCTTTGTAATTAAAATCTCCTCCAAAATGCAAAGCAGAAAGTTGAATTTCATTATCTCTTGCTAGTGCAGTAGAACCAATAACTGTATTGTCGTTGGGACGATTAAAAGAATAAGTATAGTTTACATCCATTAGAATACTGGGTGAAAAATATTTCATGTTTTTAAATACCGATGAATCTCTACGGTCGTTACCATTTTGCCAAGTAGCATCAATATCTTCAAAGGGTTCGCCTTTTTGTTGCGCAAATGTTGTTTCAATAAGAAAAATAATAGCAATAGTGAACAATAATATTTTCATGGTAATTAAATAAACATCAATAATTAATATTTTTGTAGTGTTTAGGATGTAAAATTAAACTAAAAACCATGCTTAAAGAATCATTACTCGAAATTTTTGAAAGAGATTTGAGAAAATTATCGGAAGAAATCAATTTATATAGAGATGAAACTACTTTATGGATGGTAGAAAATAGTATCAATAATTCAGCAGGTAATATTTGTTTGCACTTAGTTGGAAATTTAAATCACTTTATTGGTGCAGCGCTTGGCAATTCTGGTTATATAAGAGATAGAGATAGCGAATTTTCTTTGAAAAATATTCCTAAGAAAGAGTTAATAGTTGATATTGAAAAAACAATTGTTGTAGTTAACAAAACCCTTCAAAGCTTATCAGAAAATGATTTTACTAAAGACTTTCCTTTAGAAAAACATGGCAAAATTGTAAAAACTGATTATATGCTTTTGCATTTACTTACCCATTTTAACTATCATCTTGGGCAACTGAATTACCATAGAAGATTACTTTCTTAAATAATGATGCTATCTTTGCATTTTGATACCAAATAATGGATAAATCTATAAAACAACCTGAAAACGAAACACTTGAAGTTTATGGCGCTCGCGAACATAATCTCAAAAATATTGACCTTATTATTCCGAGAAATAAATTAGTTGTTTTTACCGGATTAAGTGGGAGCGGAAAATCTTCTCTTGCTTTTGATACTATTTATGCAGAAGGACAACGCAGGTACATTGAAAGTTTTTCGGCTTATGCACGACAATTTATCGGAAAACTTGAAAGACCTGATGTAGATAATATAAAAGGATTGAGCCCGGTTATTGCTATTGAACAAAAAACTACCAATAAAAATCCTCGCTCTACTGTTGGTACCATTACTGAAATTTATGATTTCTTGCGTTTGCTTTTTGCTCGGGCAGGCGATGCATTTTCTTATGTAACAGGAGAAAAAATGATTCAGTATACCGATGAACAAATTGTTTCATTGGTGTTGAATGTATACAGTAAAAAAAAGATTGCCATACTTTCTCCAATAGTGAGAGCAAGAAAAGGAAGCTATCGCGAATTGTTTGAACAAATATTAAAATGGGGCTTTTTGCGTGCGCGTATTGATGGTGAAATTCGAGAACTCTCTTATGGCTTATTGCTCGATCGTTATAAAACGCACGATATAGAAATTGTGATTGATCGCATGTCGGTTTCAGAAGATCTAACCCAACGCATTCGAGAATCAGTTCGCACTGCATTAAAATATGGCAAAGGTACCATCATGATCTTGGATACTACTGAAAATGTAGTAAAGGTGTATAGCAAAAAATTAATGTGTCCTACATCCGGTATTTCTTATGATGCTCCTGCTCCTAATATGTTTTCGTTTAATTCACCTTATGGTGCTTGTAAAAAATGCAATGGCTTGGGTGTAATGTCAGCAATTGATATTCAAAAAATTATTCCTGATTCATCTATAAGTATTGATAAAGGAGGAATAGCTCCATTAGGAACATCTAAAAATTCTTGGATTTTTAGGCAACTAGAGGCTATTGCAGAAAAATATAAATTCAAACTTTCTTCTCCTATAAAAAATATTCCTGAAGATGCATTACATGTAATCTTATATGGATCGAGCGAAGTTTTTAAAGTAAAAGCTGATGCAACAAGTAGTGGTATTTCTTATTCATTAAATTTCGAAGGCATTGTAAATTTTATTCGTAAACAGCATGAAAATGCCGGAACAGATGTATTGAGCACTTGGGCTGAAAGTTATATGGAAGAAGTTGAATGTACCGAATGTAATGGAGGGCGTTTAAGAAAAGAGGCCATGTATTTTAAATTGGCAGGTAAAAATATAGCTGACCTATCCAATATGGATATTATTCATTTATATGAATGGATATGCAATGTAGATCCGGAATTGAGTAAAAAACAATTGGCCATTGCAAAAGAAATTTTGAAAGAAATTAGTTCTCGTTTAGAATTTTTATTGAGAGTAGGGCTTGGATATATTTCATTGAATAGAAGCTCAGGGAGTTTATCAGGAGGTGAAACACAGCGTATTCGTTTGGCTACACAAATTGGTTCTCGTTTAACAGGTGTGCTTTATATTTTAGATGAACCCAGCATTGGTTTGCATCAAAGAGATAATGAAAAATTAATTGATTCATTAAAACAATTAAGGGATATTGGTAATTCAGTAATTGTAGTGGAGCATGATAAAGACATGATCATGGCTGCAGATTATGTGGTGGATATTGGTCCGGGAGCAGGTGTAAATGGAGGTAAAATTGTTGCAGAAGGTATCCCATCAGTAATTATGAATTCAGATTCATTAACTGCGCAATATTTAAGAGGAGAAAAAACAATTGCCATTCCTGAGAAAAGACGAAAAGGAAATGGAAAATATTTAAGCCTTCAAGGCGCAACAGGACACAATCTCAAAAATGTAAATTTACATCTTCCTTTAGGAACTTTTATTTGCATTACGGGTGTTTCGGGAAGTGGCAAGTCAAGTTTGATTACAGAAACACTGTATCCTATTTTAAGTAAAACATTTTATCGTTCAACTGCAATGCCATTGCCCTATGTAAAAATGGATGGAGTTCAGCATTTAGATAAAGTAATTGATATTGATCAATCACCTATTGGCCGTACGCCACGCTCAAATCCTGCAACATATACCGGTGTTTTTACAGATATTAGAAATTTATTTGCCTCTTTACCCGAATCAAAAATTAGAGGATACCAACCTGGCCGTTTTTCATTTAATGTTAAAGGAGGAAGATGTGAAGATTGTCAAGGAGCCGGATTAAAAACCATTGAAATGAGTTTCTTGCCCGATGTGTATGTGCATTGCGATACCTGTAAGGCACAACGCTATAACAAAGAAACTTTGCAAATTCGCTATCGTGGAAAAAATATCAATGATATTTTAAATATGCCCATTGCACAAGCGGTGGAGTTTTTTGAAAATATTCCTTCCATTGTGCAAAAAATAAAAACCATTGGCGATGTTGGTTTGGGATATATTACCCTTGGGCAACCATCCACCACTTTATCAGGAGGGGAGGCACAGCGCGTAAAATTGGCTGCTGAATTAGCCAAACGCGATACAGGAAACACCATTTATATTTTAGATGAACCCACAACCGGTTTGCATTTTGAAGATGTAAGAATATTGCTAGAGGTAATCAATCGCTTGATTGAAAAGGGAAATACATTTGTGGTGATCGAACATAATTTAGATGTAATAAAAGTTGCAGACTATATTGTTGATATGGGACCGGAAGGTGGAGGTAAAGGCGGCTATCTGGTTTGTGAAGGCACACCTGAAGAAGTAGTGAAAAACAAAGAAAGTTATACAGCTAAGTTTTTGAAAGAGGAAATGAATCCAATACAATTGAAAAATAAGAAACAATTAATAACAAGTAAATAATAATATAATCAAAAGGAATCTAAATCAGAACTGTTATAAACATAAAAACTTTATCTAATGTCGCTCCTACGGAGCTTTTAATTTGAATTGATTCTTTTTTCTACAAAGATTAAGCTCCTAACGGAGCTGAGGTCGACAGCCCCAGAGGGGCAAAATATTTGTAGAAATAAATAATCACAAATTTAACAAAGCCCCGTAGGGGCGATATAATAAAGATGTTTTTTACAATTTGGCATTAAATTCTTTCTGAATTAAAACCAGATGATATATGCAAAATCACGATGAAGAAAAAATAAAAAAAGCCTTTGAAAACAAAGATTGGAGCGAAATAAAATCAAATGATTCATGGGCTATTTTTAAAATAATGGCAGAGTTTGTTGATGGCTTCACCAAGCTTTCGAAGATAGGGCCATGTGTTTCCATATTTGGTTCTGCACGTACAGCAATGGATAAAAAATATTATGCACTAGCAGAAGAAGTAGCTTTTAAATTAACCAAATCCGGTTATGGTGTAATAACAGGAGGGGGCCCGGGTATTATGGAAGCCGCCAACAAAGGAGCAAAAGAAGGGGCAGGAAAATCTGTGGGTTTAAATATTGAATTGCCTTTTGAACAACAAGCCAATCCTTATATTGATTATGATAAGCTGATAAATTTCGATTACTTTTTTGTACGTAAAGTAATGTTTATGAAATATTCTCAAGGCTTTGTTGTATTGCCTGGTGGATTTGGAACCTTAGATGAACTTTTTGAAGCCATAACTTTAATTCAAACACATAAAATTGGACGATTCCCTATTGTATTACTTGGCAAAGATTTTTGGGGTGGACTTTTTGAATGGATCAAAGCAGCCATGCGTGATAAAGAAAAAACCATTAGCCCTGATGATTTAGATTTATTTGCTGTTGTTGATACAGCTGATGAGGCAGTAAAACACATCAATGATTTTTATGCGAGGTATTTGTTGAAGCCGAATTTTTAATTTTTATTTCAAATGAAAATAAATTTTACAACTAGACAAAAACAATACAATAAACTTAAGAATGAATTAAAATATTCGTTTAAAGAGCTTGAAAAAATAAAAAAAGGGGAAAAGAAGGCGGTAACTTTAAAAGAATTTTTAGATGAATTGTAAATTAATTGCATTTTATAATGGTCAATGAAAAACTGATTTAAAATAATTTTTAATATTATAATTAAACCTCTACGAGGTATAAATACAAATAATATATTTTACTACAATAATGTATGCCCTCCGGGCAATGGAATGAGAATACGCCATAGGCGTTACAGTATTGTAGAAACAAGAGTTGCCCAATAAATTTCATACCGCGTAGCGGTTAAAAAACATCCTAGATTCTGAAATATGTCAAAAGGAAAAAAATTAAATAAGAAAAAAGGCGGCCTAACTCATAAGCCCACTCCTAAATTTTCTCCTCAGAAAGTAAGTGTTGAAAATATCCAAGAAGAACAAAAAATTGAATCACCAAAAAAATCTAATGATATGGAAGTTCATCACCCACATCCGGTACATCATAATAAAAAATTAAAAGATTATTTTTTTGAATTTTTTATGCTTTTTCTTGCAGTTACTGCCGGTTTTTTTTATGGAAAATAAAAGAGAAGATTATGCTGACAGGCATAAAGAAAAAGAATATATGGAAAGTATGGTAAAGGATTTGGAGGTTGATATTAAATCTATACCTGAAAGTATTGAGCAAAATGAACAGCAAATGAAAGGTATTGATAGCTTATTGGCGCTATTTAAAGATCCAATTGATGATAATAAGCCAAGTAATGAAATGGTTGTTTTGATAACTGAATATTTAAATGAAGGAAGTAGTTTTAGCGATCGAAATACTACCATTTCTCAACTTAAATCTTCTGGAAATTTTAGATTTATTCAAAATAAAATTGTTGCTGATAGCATTATTAGTTATTATGAAGAAAATGAAGGCCATAAAGTACAAGCTGATATAAATATGCAGAATGTTCAGGGTATTTTAAATTTAGAAGTAGAAATTTTTAATTTTAATGCAACAAAATTAAGTTCACTCTATGATGTTAGTGCTAAAAAAGACAAATTGATTGAATTGGGTAATCGGACTCTGTTTTATAAAGCGTTGCTTAGAGCTGAAGTAGAATGGATGGAAGAAATAAAAAAGCAAGCAGAAAACTTATTAATTCTCTTAAAAAAAGAGTATAATATTTCTGATGAAGAACCAAAGAAATAATTTATTGCCACGATCTTTAGATCGTGGAGTAGAAAAGAATAAATAAAATTGGCTTTAGCCAAAATGAAAATTAAATGCCCGAACAACAAAATATAGAATACAAACAAAATTGGCATGACGATTACCTAAAGTGGGTATGCGGTTTTGCCAATGCTCAGGGTGGTTTAATTTTTATTGGCAAAGATGATAATGGTGTTGTTGTTGGTATTTCTGATTATAAACGCTTGATGGATGAAATACCCAATAAGATTAGAAACTTAATGGGTATTACTGTTGAAGTAAATTTGCATCAAGAAAACGAAAAATATTTTATTGAAATTGTAACGCATCCATACTCGGTTCCCATTTCACTAAGAGGCAGGTATTATTATAGAAGTGGAAGTACTAAACAAGAATTAACGGGCGCGTCATTAAATGAATTTCTTCTTAAAAAATCCGGTAAAACTTGGGATGATGTTATAGAACCCAGGGCAACTATAAATGATATTGATGACAAAAGCATAAAAACATTTTTAATAGCTGCAGAAAATGCAGGGCGTTTACCTGAATCTAAAGATATCTCAGTTTCAGAATTGCTTGAAAAATTGCGCCTTATTGAAAACGGACAATTAAAACGTGCTGCAATCATTTTATTCGGGAAAGACCCCGGTAAATTTTATCCCAATACTTTTGTTAAAATCGGTAAATTCGGGAATGATGATGCGGATCTTGTTTTTCAGGAAGTTGAGGAGGGAAATTTATTTGTATTGCTTCAGGCAATTTTAAATCAATTGCACCATAAATTTCTGATAAGAAAAGTAGAATTTTCAGGAATGAATAGGATTGAAAAAAATGAATATCCAACTCTTGCTCTAAGGGAAATTATTTTAAATGCTCTTGTACATCGAAACTATATGGGAGCTCCAATTCAAATAAGGATTTACGATAACAGAATTAATTTTTGGAATGAAGGAACGCTTCCTGAAGGATTAACGTTTGAAGCATTAAAAGGATTTCATACTTCGCGACCAAGAAATGTATTAATTGCTGATGTATGTTTTAAAGGAGGATTTATAGATTCATGGGGACGTGGAACCCTGAAAATATACAATGAATGTAAAGCAGCTGAATTGCCTGAACCGGAAATAATGGAATTTCAAGGAGGTTTTTTAGTAACGCTGTTTAAAGACAACCTAAATGAAGAACAATTAACTAAAATTGGACTTAATGAAAGGCAATTAAAAGCTGTGTTTTTTGTAAAAGAAAATGAAAAAATTACTAATAAAGACTATTGTTTACTAAATGAATGCTCGAGAAATACAGCTAGTAATGACCTTTCTGACTTAGTTAATAAAGATATTCTTGTTGCTAGTAATGTTAAAGGTGCGGGTGCATTTTATCAGTTAAAATGAATTGCACATTAATTGCACAAATTGCACATTAATTGCGTCTAGAATATTTAAAACAATCTTATGCAACTCTTCTACACCCCGGATATAACTTCAAACACCTATTCTCTTAGCGAAGAAGAAGCTCGCCATTGCTTAAAAGTATTGCGCTTGCAAAAAGGAGATGAAGTACATCTTACTGATGGTAAAGGAACTTTATACAAAGCTCAAATTGCTCATATTGATAAAACTAGTTGTGAGGTTGAGGTTGTTGAAACAATGAAAGAGTATGGTAAAAGAAATCACTATTTACATATTGCCATTGCGCCAACAAAAAACTCAGATCGTTTAGAATGGTTTTTAGAAAAAGCAACTGAAATTGGCATTGATGAAATTACTCCACTTATTTGTGAACGTTCAGTAAAAGAAAAATTGCGTTTTGAACGCTTGAATAAAATTATTACATCTGCTGTAAAGCAATCCTTAAAATCCTATCATCCAAAATTGAATGAGGCCTCACCCCTGGCCCCTCTCCTAAAGAGAGGGGAAGGGTGCATAAAGCTAATTGCACATTGTAATGGCAATGATCTTATCCATATTCAAAAATATATATCAGATAGCCTTTCAAATTTTGATCAGATTAATTCTTTGCAGGAACCTAATTCCTCCCCTTCGGGGAGGCTAGGAGGGGTGTCATTTCTAGTGTTAATTGGCCCAGAAGGCGACTTTACTCCAACAGAAATTGAATTAGCATTACAACATAATTTTATTCCAATAAGCTTGGGTCAAAGTCGTTTGCGTACAGAAACAGCAGGTGTATATGCCTGTGTGGTGATTAATAGTTTAAATGAACAAAATAAAATATGAACAAAATTATAGTTTTAGGAGCAGGTATGGTGGGCACCGCCATTGTTTTTGATTTATACAAAGAACATGATGTTACTGTTGCGGATATTAATGCTTCTGCAGTAGAAAAATTGAATAAAAAATATGGAGTAAAAACACTTGTATTAGATATCAAGAATGGAGGCGCATTACAAAATGCAATTGCAAATTTCGATTTGGTTATTTCTGCGGTTCCAGGTTTTATGGGATATCACACACTTAAAACAATTATTGAAAGCGGAAAAAATGTTGTAGATATTTCTTTCTTTCCTGAAAATTCATTGGATTTGGATGAATTAGCTAAGCAAAAAAATATAACAGCCATTGTTGATTGTGGTGTTGCTCCGGGAATGGATAATATTATTTTAGGCTATCACAATGCGCAAATGCAAGTTACAGATTTTGTATGCATGGTGGGTGGACTACCGAAGGAAAGAAAATTACCCTTTCAATACAAAGCACCTTTTTCTCCTGTTGATGTTATTGAAGAATATACGCGACCGGCACGATTGGTTGTAAACAATCAGATAGTAACAAAGCCTGCTTTAACAGAAATTGAATATATCAATTTTGATAAGATTGGAACCTTAGAAGCTTTTAATTCTGATGGATTGCGTTCATTAATTTTTACCATGAAGCATATCCCAAACATGGTGGAGAAAACGTTGCGTTATCCCGGTCATGCAGATTTAATGATGGCTTTGCGTGATGGAGGTTTTTTTAATGAACAGCCCATTACAATTAAAAATACGGAAATCTCTCCCCTTGAATTTTCGAGCAAAATATTATTTAAAGAATGGAAATTGAATTCTGAAGACGAAGAATTTACTGTGATGAGAATTGTAGTAAAGGGAATAGAAAACAGAAAAGAAAAAACAATTACTTGGAATCTGTTTGATGAAACAGATAAAATAAATGGAATGTCGTCAATGGCGAGAACAACAGGATTTACCTGTACAGCAGCAGCTAGACTTATTTTAACTAACCTGTATTCACAAAAAGGAATTATTACTCCTGAATTAATTGGAAGTAAAAAAGAATGTTTTAATTTTATTCTACAAGAGTTAAAAAATAGAAATGTAATATATCAGCTAAATGAAAATTAGTGAAATAGATTTTTCTTCTGAATTAAATTTTAAAACTTCTCGCTCAAGCGGAAAGGGAGGGCAGCATGTAAATAAAACTGAGAGTCGTGTTGAATTATTTTTTGATGTTACCTATTCTCAAATTTTAAGTACAGAACAAAAACAAAGAATACTCTTCAATTTAGCCAATAGAATTACACAAGAAGGCATACTTCATTTGGCAGCCGATGCCGATCGTTCTCAAATGGTAAATAAAAAGGCTGTGATTGAAAAGTTTTATCAATTACTCGAACGTGCTTTAAAAGTTCAAAAAGAACGTAAGCCCACCAAGCTTTCAAAAGCTGCAAAAGCAAAGCGGAAACAATCAAAAATAAAACTTTCTGAGAAAAAATACCTACGCAATAAAAAAATATCCGAAGAGTAATTTTAACCGCAGAGGCACAAAGACACAGAGCTTTTAATTAATGATTAGTTTATAATTCTGAACAATATCATTACTTACTCCCCATATCATATACAGGCCTTTATCAATATGGCTAATATCAATACTTTTTGATTCGTATGATTTTTCTTGAAGATTATAAACCATTTTTCCGGTTAAATCGGTAATGTAAAAATATACATCATTTGCACTTGGGCTTATTAATGAAATATGCAAAAGTGTGTGTGCAGGATTGGGATAAAATTCAAATAGTTTTTCGTGGTTGTAATTACATTCAAAATCAGGGCAATCAGGCGTTGTAAAATACAGGGTTGGTGCCATTATTTCATCCCAATCTCCATTGCATTTGGTTTTAATTGTAAAGGCATAAGTGGCACAACAACGTAATGAATGCATTAATTTTGCCGTATCAGTAACAGCAACTTTTGTAGGCTCATCTCCAATAATATTATATTCAATTTGATAAAAATCTACATCATCAACAGCATCCCAAACTAAACGAATAGAATCGCTTGATAATATTTGATAAGTAAAATGTAGAGGTTTGCTCTCATCAATTGCTGGAATTTGTATGGTATCTGTAAACGTTCCACATTCATTTGAAATAGCAGATAGCACATATTCTCCAGCCCGACCTGTTTTTATAGTATCACCATGCTCATTGTTCGACCATAACAAATCATCAAAATCTCTTTCGTCACGTGTAAACGATAAGCGATAATAATTGCCAAAACAACCTGCAATTAAAGTGGAATCAATAAGGGGTTTTACAACCGGATTTACAATACTTACATAAACCGTATCAGAATAAAATGCACACTCGTCTCTACTAGTAGAAACATAATAATCGCCACTTCTTTTTATTATTATATAATTGCTAGAGTCTTTTGTATTCCATTCATAATTTCCCAAACCACCTTGTGCTTTTAATACAGTAGAATCACAATCAAACAATCCAAATGGCGCTAGTAATTGTAAATAAGGATCAGAAACGGCAGAACAATTTAATGTTTTTACAAAGTATACATCTTTGGCTGTATCTGTACTAAAACTAGTAGAAGAGCCTACTAAAACATAATTTCCATCATGGGCATAGTTTACATTATAGCAACGTTCTTCTTTTAAGCCACCGTATTTTTTTCTCCATAATTCTTTTCCTTTTTCAGATACTTTTACAAAAATGGCATCGTATATTCCACTTCCCTGATCTTGAGAATTACCTCCCATAATAAATGAACCATCCGGATTTTGACGAACCGATCTAAAATTATTCATGCTTCCTGCTTCTGAAACTATAGTCTCCCAAATTAAATTTCCATCAGGACTGATTTTTAATAAGCAGCCATTTTTATTACCATCTGTTGATGTATAACCGGATATAATATAATTTCCATCATTTGTTAAATCAACCGAATAAGCTTTATCGGCATATTGCAAACCAAAGGTTTTTGCCCAAATGGTTTTTCCTAAACTATCTGTTCTTACAAGAAAGATATCATTCATTCCTGCTCCATAGCTTTCCGTATTTCCTGCAACTATATAACCACCATCAGGAGTTTGTTTAACGCCACGACCGTTTTCAGATTGGTCTCCTCCAAATTTTTTCTCCCATTGTTCTTTACCATTAGGATCAAATTTCACCAAAAAAATATCGGAGTTGCCAAAATCATGTCCTGAATTGAATTCGTTTTCTTCACCTTCTTCTAATGAATCTATAAGTTCACTTGCTAATTCTTTTTGATAAAACCCTACAACAATAAAACCCCCATCTGTGGTATTTTGTATATTCATTCCATATTCATTATACTCACCACCTACTTTTGTGTCCCATAGTTTATTGCCATCTTTATCCGTTCTAACAATATATAGATCTTTGTATCCTCCTTCACATTGGGTTTGTCCGCAGATGGCAAAACCGCTATCAGCAGTTTCAACTACTGAATAGGCTTTATCATTTCTAATATCTCCAAAATGCTTATACCATTTTTTAGTGCCCATTGAATCGGTTTTGATCAAAAGAAAATCAAGATCATTACCATTGCCACTTCCTTCATGCGTAGCACCGCAAATAATAAAGCCGTTATCGTAAGTAGGTTTTATAGAACGTGCTGTAGTGGATTGAGAAAATTCATAAGTTTTTTGAAAAAATTGTTGTTGGCTCATTCCGATTAATGGAAGAAAAAGAATAAAACAAAAAAGCTTATTTATAAGCTTATACATGCCTATTTTCATAAAAATAAATTTAATTTCAATAAGATTGGGGGCTTATTAAGGGGGGATAATTAAGCGCACAAAAGTATACAAAATACTTTAATTGAGGAAACAATTATAAGATAAAATCAGCTTGTTAAGAGATATTATCTATTCAGTAGGAAAGAAATCATGAAGTGGATGAAAATCGGGAATAAGCAATGCAACAAAATACCAAATAATAAGTAGTGCTGCCATTGCGCCCGCCAGCGGAATTTCAGGCGAAATATTTTTGAAAAGTAATTTCATAAAAAGAAATGAGATTGTAATTATAGAGAGGCTGCCAACATAAAACAAAATAAAATTTACGGGAGAAAAGGCAAATGTTAATGCAATAAAAAATAAAATATCGCCTATGCCAATTTTTGTATTGATGAGATTGGTTAATTTACCTGCTCTAAGTGAAAAATAAATAAATAAAATAGCCATTTGAATGGCAACAAAAGTCAAATTTATGCCAACATCCATTAAGTAATCTCTGAAAGATGTTGATTCTATAACTGCGCCAGCTGAAAATAAGATGATTAGAGTAGGAATGGTAAGCCATGAAATGGCTCTTTCTTTAAAATCTTGATAAGTAAGGATTGAAAGTGTAAGTAGTATAAGAAGAATAAGGAATAATTTCATGTTTATAGGCTTTCTAAAAATTTGTATTGTTTTATTTCCTCTCCCTTAATCCCTCTCAAGAGAGGGACCTAAATGATAATTTTTAGAAAGCCTCTATCTCGTAAATAAAATTCGTTCACCTTTTTTTTCTTCATTAAATGCACCTATATCATTTACTCCTTTATTTTCATAAACCAAATTCCCATTTACAAAGGTGTGGGTAATTTTTGATTGAAAAGTTTGATCTTCAAAAGGGCTCCAAGCACACTTGTATAAAATGTTTTCTTTTTTTACAGTCCATGGATTGTTTAAATCTACAAGAACTAAATCTGCAAAATATCCTTCACGAATATACCCGCGCTTTTCTACTTGAAAACAAATGGCCGGAGCATGACACATTTTTTCAACTATTTTTTCGAGAGAAATCTTTTGCTGATGATAAAATTCTAGCATAGTAACTAAAGCATGTTGTACCAATGGACCGCCTGAAGGGGCATTTAAGTATGTTTTTTGTTTTTCTTCAATAGTATGCGGAGCATGGTCTGTTGCAATTACATCAATTCTATTGGTAAAGAGAGCCTCAAAAATGGCATCTCTATCTTGAATGGTTTTAACTGCCGGATTCCATTTAATATTATTTCCTTTTGTTTTATAATCCTTATCCGAAAACCACAAATGATGAATACATGCTTCGGCCGTAATTTTCTTTTCGCTTAAAGGTTTTAAATTTTCAAATAGGGAAAGTTCTCTAGCTGTAGAAATATGTAATACATGTAATTTTGAATTGTATTTGCTAGCCATTTCAACTGCCATGCCCGATGAGCGATAACAAGCCTCTGCGCTTCTAATTAAAGGGTGGACATCAATAGGAATGTTTTCTCCATATTTTAATTTATACGTTTCGAGATTAGCTTTTATGGTATGTTCATCTTCGCAATGTGTAGCAATAATAGTTGGTGATTCTGCAAAAATACCTTCTAGTGCTTTTTTATTATCAACCAGCATATTGCCGGTTGAGGATCCCATAAAAATTTTTACACCACAAACTGTTTTAGGATTTACTTTATTTACTTCTTTTAAATTATCGTTAGTAGCACCAAAAAAGAAGGAGAAATTTGCTAATGATTTTTGAGATGCAATTTCAAATTTTTGTTCGAGTAAACTTATCGTAGTAGTTTGTGGATTCGTATTCGGCATTTCCATAAAAGTAGTAATACCCCCTGCTACAGCAGCTTTTGATTCGGTATAGATGTCTGCTTTGTGTGTTAGACCAGGCTCTCGAAAATGAACCTGGTCGTCAATAGCTCCAGGTAAGAGAAACTTGCCTTTCGCATTTATTATTTGAAGAGAAGGATGTTGCAGTTTAATTTGATCAATTTCTTGAAGCTGTTCTTTTTTTAATATTTTATCGATTTTATTGTCGAGAATAAAGATAGCTCCATCAAATACTTTTCCTTCATTTACTATACTTACGTCTTTTATTAAGATTGTGTTTGGCATTTTTGTAAGATGCTTCGAATATGCTCTGCATGACATTAGCTAATTAGCTAATCATCACATTAGCTAATCATTTAAATATTTCTTTTATAATTTCGAAAAAAACTCTTCCATTTCATTTGCATCACACCAAGAATTGCTTCTTTAAAAATACCTGAACTCATTTTCGATTGCCCTTCTTTTCTATCGGTAAAAATGATAGGTACTTCAACCAAGTTGAATCCATATTTCCAGGCAGTAAATTTCATTTCAATTTGAAAAGCATAGCCAATAAAAGTTATTTTATCTAGCCGTATGGTTTCCAATACTTTTCTTCTATAACATTTAAATCCGGCTGTAGTATCCATGATTTTAATACCTGTTACTCTACGAACATATACAGAAGCAAAGTACGACATCAGCACCCTACTCATAGGCCAATTTACTACATTTACGCCTGTAATATAACGTGAGCCAATGGCTACATCAGCGCCTTTTACACAGGCCTCGAGTAATTGCATTAAATCTTCAGGATTATGGGAAAAATCGGCATCCATTTCAAAAATATATTCATATCCCTTTGCTAAAGCCCATTTAAAACCATGAATGTAGGCCGTTCCAAGCCCTAGTTTTCCTTTTCTTTCTTCAATAAATAATTGTGTAGGAAAATCTTTCATCAAATCTTTTACAATTTGAGCAGTACCATCAGGCGAGCCATCGTCAATAACCAATACATGAAAAGTATAAGGCAGGGAAAATACTTTTCGAATCATTTTCGAAATATTTTCCTTTTCGTTAAAGGTTGGTATAATTACAATGCTGTCTGACACTTATAAATAAATATTTGTAAACGGCAATTTACTAAACATGCTCAGCATCTACAACATTCAATTGTAATTAATAGTATTGAATTAACATTTTTTGGCTGTATACTTTTTCATCAGCAGAAGACATCAATATTAAATAAATGCCCGATTGAAGTTCTTTTTCCATGTTAATGCTTAGCATTTCGCTATTTCCATGTATTGCATAATTAAATATGCTACATACTTTTCCTGAAAGATCAACTATTTTAAAATAGCACGTTTGATCGCTGTAGCCATTCACAATCATTTTTAAACTAGAAGAACTTAAATTTCCATTAAGAATTACAAATCCATTATCAGTTTCTTTTTCAAAATTAGCAGATACAATTGCAGAATATTCATAAGCACCATTAAAATCAACTTGCTTTAATCGATAATAAGAAATTCCATTGTGAGGATTTTCGTCAATAAAAGAATAATTAATAGGCACATTGCTATTGCCATTACCTGCTATTTTTTCAATTTCTTCAAAAGAAATTCCATCAGTACTTTTTTCAATAGAGAAATAGTCATTGTCTATTTCAGAGGCAGTTTCCCAATTTAATTGGATACTTTCTTTTACAATTTCAGCACTAAAACTAACTAAATTAACAGGTAGCGGATTACTAGAAGTAGCAGATGCTAATTTAAAAGGACTAAAACTTGTAACAAGATTTGATTTTATTGTTCCTGAAGAGCTGCTACCGGAAACAGAAGCTTGTCCTTTATCTTCCCATTGTGAACCATTCCATCTGGCAACACGCAAATCGGCTAAAGCTGAACCATCAACTTTACTTTGGGTACCCCAAGATAAAGTTACATAAGCATTGGTAGTCCCACTTGTTCTGTCCACTTGATGATATTCTACTTGGCTTACATGTTGAATACCTGTTCCACACGGGCTATTATTGGTTGTAGCATCAAAATATTCGGATCTAAAAGTAACAGAAACAGCAGATGCAGGAGTTACAGCAACAGATTGGTAGCGCCCATTTTTTCCTGTAGGAAATGTAAACGCAGAAGTGCTGGTCATAACTTTAGCTACAGGTCCATCAACATAACTACTATTAGAGGCTCCGGTAACAGATGCAGATGAACCAAGCGTTAAGAGATTGGTAGAAGTAGTATAGATTTTGCCAGATGTAAGTGTTAAAGTTCCATTAACAGTTGTTGCTGCACTTAAAGTTAATGTACCTGAAGATTTATTAATAGTTAAATTAGTAAATGTAGTGGATGAAGAACCTGTAATAGATTGGTCTGAAGTGCCACTTAGTGTTAGGGTATTAGTTGTATTGGTATATACTCCATCGTTATTCCAATTACCGGCTAAAGAAATAGCATAAGTTGCTGCACTAAATTGTCCTTGGTTATCAAAATTGCCATTTACGGTAACAGCTCCAGCTAAACTAACTGAATTATTATTTGAAACAGTCAAATTGTAAAAAGTAAAGGCAGGAATAGTTTGTACTCCACTTCCATTAAAATCAACTCTACTGCCCGTAACAGTATATGAATTGCTACCAATTGTAAAAGCTCCGGCAATTCCAATAATGGTTGAAGAATTAAATGTACGAGTTCCTGTAGATGAACTCACTAAATTATAGAAATTGAATTGAGGTATTACTTGAGCACTACTACCATTAAATTCAACTGTACTTCCGGTAGTAGTATAACCATTAGAACCTGTAGTAAATGTACCTGCAATTTTTACTGTAGTTCCAGAACTAATGGTTCTGCTACCCGTAGATGAACTAATCAAATGATAATAACTTGTAGCTCGTATGATTTGAGAAGATGTTGAATTATATTCTACTGAATTTCCACTTGCAGTGGCATCAAATGTTGTTACTGTATTTACTCCACTAATGTATAATGTTTTATTGCTTGCATTGGTAAGAGAGCCACTACCTGTTACATCTTTTACACTTAAAGAAACGGTCATGTTATTGGTATAGGTTCCCGTAACTTGAATGTTACTAAAACTTGTGGCTGAAGATCCGCTAAATTGTTTTGCTGTACCGGTAAAATTATAGCTAGAGCCACCTACTGTAAAGGTTCCATTGTTGGTAAAATTTCCGGAAACATTAACAGTGATAGCTGAACTATGTGTAGCCGTTCCTCCTGAATAAATTTTAAAATCATCAATATTAATTCCGCTAGATGTTGATGTTAATTGAAGCGTTCCCTGAATATCTACATTGCTAATGGTTGCAGCATTACTTAAAGAAATTGTTCCGGAAAGATTATTAAGCGTAGTTGCTGTTAAAGTACCACTATTGCTTATAGTTGCAGTACCGCTTGCTTTTTGAATAGTCAATACATAGTAATTTGCAATTTTCACTACTTGATCACTGGTTCCATTATAATTTACAATATTTGAACCTACAGTAAGTGTACCGGTATTTGAATAATTACCTCCAATAAAAATAGTTCCTGTGCTTGCATTTAAATCTGCATCTCCTGCAATATTACCACTAACATTTAAAGTACTTGTGGTAATATCTAAGGTTAAATTTCCAGTACTTTCGCTTAGTGTAAGATCTCCTGAAACTACAAGTGATCCAGAGCCGGAAAGTGTTTTTGTACAAGTAGCAGCCCATCCATTAATTTCAAGATTACCATAGGTAGGCGTTCTTGAAATACTTTGACTTCCTTCTGTATCATATCTAACAAGGCTTGCCGCATTAAGAGTAGTATTTGATGCTGTAAAGTTTGTAGGAAAAAGCACATTAGTTGAACTACCAATAAGTCCTAAACTTAGTTCAGTACCTGAAGCCATTGTAAAAGTACCCGTGCCATTACCAGTAATTTGATGTGATTCACTTCGCAATACTGCAGAACCCGAAATGGCAAGACTGCCACTAACAGTTATATCTCCCATTACATATTTATTGCCTGAACCCGAAATTGATAAATTGTAGAAAGTAGAAGAACTTGGTGTTTCAATATATTGATAAACACCACTGGAATTAGCATAATTTACTGTATTATTTGTTGCCGAAGCAGTAAATGTAGTAATTGAAATATCTTTTGTTGATGGAACATTAATATTTAAAGTTGCTCCTGTTCCATTAATTAAAGTTCCTGTTCCTGTTGAGGTTGCAAGTTTTGAATTAATAGTTAAAGTACCATTATTGGTTACACTTCCTCCACTATTTATTTCTAGTGAATCCATGCTAAGTGTTCCTCCAATTGTTGCTGAAGTTCCTGTAAAAAAATAATCACCTGCACCACTTGTAAAAGTACCATCGCATTGTAAGTTTCCTGAAATATCAAAACTTTCATTTACAGAGCAATTCCAAGTACCACCACTATTAATAGTAATATTTGAAAAAGTCTTGGTTCCATTAACATTAGTAAAATTTACTTGAGCTCCTCCTCCATAAATGGTAGTATTACCTGAAATATTCAGTGTTACTTTTGCAATAGTAACTACGGCAGAGCTTGGTATAGATAAATTACCCGAACAAGTTAGTGTTCCTGTTGCTAAAACAGATCCTGTTATTGATGCTCCATTATACATGGTAATACCTCCTGTTCCAACAGCAGTGGCACGTGATTGAGTCCAGTTAAGCGTGCCTGTTAATGCAATTGACTTACATGAAACTCCAACGCCATCCATTGTTACAGTTTTACCGGAAGGTACCACTACATCAGTTGTAGATGAAGGTACGCCATTATCCCATGTTCCGGAACTTGTCCATGCTCCACTTGTTGTACATGTAGTTGTTACAGCAAAAAGCTGTGTTGTGGTAATTGTTGCTAGAAAGAAAGCGAACAATCGAACTTTTGTAAAGAATTTTAAACAGGTATTCATATTGGGTTTATTAATTTGGGTCTATCTTGTCATTTTTACATGGCAAAGATAGAATATTAATAAACTGTTTTTTGGGAAAGCAAAAGAATACAAATTTTCTATTTTATCAGGTGAAAAAAGCCATGCTTTTAAGATGAAGCTGATAAAAAAATAGCTAACATTAGCTGAATGCTAAGAAATAAAAAGAAGAAAAGTTTTCGAGTTATTAGGAGCGATCAATTTTGGATATCTATTTCATAATACTCCATTCGGTACCATTTGAAATTAAAGTAGCGCAATCATATTGATTTAATAATGACAAAGTAATAGCACCATCAATAGTTTCAGTTCCATTGGCATCAATTATAATATCATTTCCGGCAGTTGCATTCATTCTTTTTATTACATAAACATGGCCCACAATATTTGTTCCGTTAACAGGGGGTAAATTAACAGTATAGTCAGCAGCTCCGGTAGCAGTAGCTTTTATAAAATAGTCACTACGATCTAATGTTGTATTTGCTCCATTGCCACTTACAGATCGCACGGGGTATTCAACCCCACCAAAAAAAGTTACTGCCCCTCCCTGATCACCAATAATACCCATAATCATTTTATCTGTAGTTCCGTCTGTGGTACATCTAAATTCAATTGCGGCATCCTCACTTCCATCGGTATAATTTATTAAACGGGCATCAATATCGGCATGCTCTTGCAATGCGGCTCCACCGTCTTCAATTAAAAATGCAATTTGTTCTCCAATGCCATTTGCAGAAGCGGCTCCTGTAGTTTTATTTCTTTCTAAAGTTAATACTTGCAAAACGGTATTGTTGTTATCATCTTGTACAACATCTAATTTTGATAATGGGTTTGTTGCTCCCATACCAATATAACCAGCAGTTCCATCAATACGCATTTGTTCCGCCACGGTACCACTACCTGCAATTTTTGTTAAAAAACGTAATGTAGCCTCTTGGTTATTACCTGCTGTAGCCACATCCTGCACAGCATCCAATGAAACAACGTTAACTGAATTTCCTCCATCATCTTCTAAAAAATATTGAAAAGCAGCACCCTGGCTGGCAACACCAGCACCCGTTTTCTTTGTTCTTTCAATTTTTATCATGGGTACCGTATTAGCTGCGTCATCTGTATAAGTAACATGCAATGGTGCCTGGGGATTGGTTTGACCAATACCCACATAACCGGAAGTTCCATCAACACGCATTGCTTCCGCTACAGTTCCGGATTGGGCTACTTTAAAAAGCATGCTTCCTACTTCACTTGCAGCAGTTACATTTTCCAATATAACATCAATACTTCCGCCTTTTAACATTGTACCATCAGTACTACTTTCAAGATAAAATCCTTCAGATGCGCCTATATTTACCGCCCCGCCAGTTGCAGCAGTGGAGTTTATTCTTTCTACCCTAAGCACTTCTAATGTTGTATTATCAACAAGGCTACCTTCAACAACATCTAATCGAGCAGACGGAGTGATCGTGTTAATCCCTACATAACCTGCAGTTCCGTCAACTCGCATACCCTCTTTCAAAACATTGTTTTGAGCATAAGCCAAAGTTAAAGAGCCTTCTTCTGAGCCACTGGTAGCCACATCAAAAACAGAACCTACAGCTCCCGCTTTTGTTAAAGTACCATCAACAGAATTTTCTAAGTAAAAATTAATAGTTTCTCCTATGCCTGTACCGCCAGCAGTTGCTACTCCAGTATTTTCTCTTTCTATTCTTACCACTTCAGTTTGTGTATTATTACTTAAACCATCTTTCACATCCAACCTTGCGCTTGGAGATGATTGATTAATGCCTATAAAGTTTAAGGTTCCATCACAACGCATGCTTTCTTTTAAAGTTCCTCCTCTTGAAACATTAAAAACCAAGGTTCCATCTTCAGTAGTATTAGTGGCATTATCTAACATAGCTTGTATTGTTGCAGCTTTGGCCATTGTTCCTTCTAAATTATTTTCAAGGTAAAAAGTTTGAGAACAACCAATACCATTTGCACCGGCAACATCAGAATAATCCCTTTGTATTCGTAACACTTCTTTTATAGCGGTACCACTACTTACGCTTGCCCTCACATCTAACATACAATTAGGAGTTGCTCCGGTAGTATTAATAGCTACACCTTGAGCAAAACTTTTTATTCCATAAAGACAAGAAAATAAAAAAAGTATAAATAGCAAGGTAAATTTATTCATACCAGATATAGATTTACCTACTTATACGTAAAAATCATTAAAAGGTTATACTTTTGACACGTAATTTAATTTGAGAAACAATGCAATTGCCTGATGAGAAATAATTTAAAATTTAGTTTAGATAATGTTTCTTTGCTTAAGCAAAATATTTTAAGATGGGCAAGTAATTTTAAATGTTGTTGTTACTTTGATAGTTGTAATGCCAATAGCGATGAACTCAATCCTAATTTCTCTAATTATGATTGTATTGTAGCTGTTGACAAATTGGATGAATTACAGATTATAAACGAGAATGAAAAAAGCTTACAACAATTAAAAGAGTTTCATTTAAAACATCAAGATTGGCTTTTTGGTTTTTTATCCTACGATATAAAAAACGAAATCGAAGATCTACATTCAAATAATAGTGATCATTTAAATTTTCCTATACTCTGTTTTTTTCAAGCCAAACTTATCTTTTTGGTAAAAGAAAATGTTCTTACCATTGAATTTTTTCAAGAAAATTATTCTGCTGAGCAAATAAAAAATTTATATGAGGAAATTAATAATTATCAATTGTCAATTATCAATTATCAATCATCAATTGTCAATTTTACCCCTAAAATATCAAGAGAAGTATATTTAGAAAAAATTCAGTTGTTGAAACAACATATCCAGTCAGGAGATATTTATGAAATAAATTTTTGTCAGGAATTTTATACAAAAACAGAAGGATTGGATCCAGTAGAAATATATACTTGTTTAAAAAAAAAATCCCCTACTCCCTTTTCAGTTTATTATCGATGGAATGATCAATATTTGATGTGTGCAAGTCCGGAAAGATTTTTAATGAAGAAAGGAAATAAAGTTATTTCTCAACCCATAAAGGGAACTAGTAAAAGGGGAAATAATTTGTATGAAGACGAGAGTTTGAAAACCCAACTTTTTACAGATCAAAAAGAACGATCAGAAAATATTATGATTGTTGACTTGGTGAGAAACGATCTTTCGAAAATTGCAAAAAAAGGAAGTGTAAAAGTAGAAGAGCTTTGCAAAATTTATTCGTACCAACAGGTACATCAAATGGTATCTACTATAAGTGCTCAAATAGAAGATTCTTTTCATTTTACGGATGTTATTCATTCTTGTTTTCCAATGGGATCAATGACAGGAGCGCCCAAAATAAAAGCAATGGAATTAATTGAAAAATTTGAATCTACAAAAAGGGGATTATTTTCCGGCTCAGTTGGCTATATAAGTCCACAAGGTGATTTTGATTTTAATGTGGTCATCAGGAGTCTTTTTTACAATGCATCTAATCAATACCTATCATATATGGTTGGCAGTGCTATAACGGCCAAATCTATTCCTGAAAATGAATACAAAGAATGTTTGCTAAAAGGAAAAGCCATTATAGATGTGCTTAGTAAGAAGCATGTAGAAAGCGAATAATATTCGCTACCTTTGCAGTATGCAAATTACTGCTAAAAAAGTTGCTTTTTATACTTTGGGATGTAAGCTGAATTTTTCAGAAACATCAACTATTGCTCGCGATTTTTTAAATCGAGGTTTTGTAAAAGTTGATTTTGAAGAAGTTGCTGATGTATACGTAATCAACACTTGTTCGGTAACTGATAATGCAGATAAAAAATGTAGAAGCATAGTTAGGCAAGCCTTAAAAAATTCTCCCGAAGCTTATGTTGCCATTATGGGATGTTATGCGCAACTTAAGCCACAAGAAATAGCACAAATTCCCGGAGTTGATATAGTGTTGGGGGCTTCCGAAAAATTTAATTTGTTTAATCATATTGATAAAAATTTAGAAAAAAGAACGCATGCATTAGTGAACAGTTGCGATATTCATCACGTTAATGCTTTTTTTCCTTCTTATTCAGCCGGTGACAGAACAAGAACATTTTTAAAAGTGCAAGATGGCTGCGATTACAAATGTGCTTTTTGTACAATCCCTCTTGCAAGAGGAAAAAGCAGAAGTGAAACAATTGAGAATACACTAAAAATTGCCCATGAAGCTGCACAAAGCGGAGTAAAAGAAATTGTATTGACAGGTGTAAATATTGGAGATTTTGGAAAACCCAATGATGAAACTTTTTTTGATTTAGTTAAAGCTCTTGATAAAATTGAAGGTGTAAAACGGTTTAGAATTTCTTCTATTGAACCCAATTTGCTTACCAATGAAATAATAGAATTTGTTGCACAATCAGAAAAATTTGTTCCGCATTTTCATATTCCTTTGCAATCGGGCTCACCTGAAATTTTAAAAAATATGAGGAGGAGATATAAACGTGAAGTTTATACAGATAGAGTAAGAAAAATAAAAGAATTAATGCCTAATTGTTGTATTGGAGTAGATGTGATTGTTGGCTTTCCCGGTGAAACAGATGCTTATTTTATGGAAACGCATCAATACTTAAACGAATTAGATATTTCGTATTTGCATGTGTTTACTTATTCAGAAAGAGAAAATACTGCCGCTATTGAAATGGAGGGAGTAGTGCCACAAGAGGTAAGAAAAGAAAGAAGTAAAATGCTACATGCTCTCTCTGATAAAAAACACAGATACTTTTACGAACAGCAATTAGGAAAAACTTTTACTGTACTTTGGGAAGCCGAACACAAAGAAAATTTTATGTACGGCTTTACTGAAAATTATGTGAAGGCGAAAACCAAGTATGATGCGCAATTGGTAAATCAGTTGCAACAAGTAAAGTTGTTTACAATTGATATTGATGGAAATATTTTAGTGCATTAGAATTGAGTTGCTGAGTGAGTGAATTACAGAATGGATAAGTAATTAAATTGATGAAAAATTGGTAATTAGTCATTAGAAATTAGTAATTAAAAAAAGATATGTATCCTACCATAACCGACATGCTCAAAGATCTTTTAGGTATCTACCTGCCATTGCCCATACAAACTTATGGTTTCTTTTTGGCTGTAACTTTTATTGTTTGTGCCTATTTGGTAAGCAAAGAAATGCAGCGCAAAGAAGCGGGTGGATTAATGCATTCATCTACCCAAAAATTTTTAAAAGGAGAACCTGCTTCTGTAACAAGCATGATCATTAACGGTGCTATTGGATTTTTTGTTGGATATAAATTATTGTTTGGAATATTTAATTACCAAAGCTGTTCATCTAATCCTCAAGCATTATTGCTTTCGGGAGAAGGCAATATTTTAGGAGGTATCTTAGGAGCAGCTATTTCTGTATTTTTTCATTATCGCGAAAAGCAGAAAAATAAATTACCAAAACCGGAATGGGTTGAAGAAGCCATTTTACCTCACCAGCACATGGCTAATATTGTAACTATTGCAGCGGTTTTAGGTATCGCAGGTGCTAAATTATTTGATGTAATTGAAAATATAGATGCGCTTATGAAAGATCCTTTAGGTGTTATTCTCTCTTTTTCAGGATTAGCTTTTTATGGGGGACTTATTTGCGCAACTATTGGCCTTCTTGTTTATGCTAAGAAAAATAAGATTGGTATTCTTCCTCTTTGTGATGCTGCTGCACCTGCTTTGATGCTTGGCTATGCTATTGCTCGTATTGGTTGTCAATTGGCAGGTGATGGTGATTGGGGCTTACCCAATGATGCTCCAAAGCCAGGCTGGATGTCGTTTTTGCCCGATTGGATGTGGTCATTTGATTATCCCAATAATGTAATACATGCTAATTTAAAACAAGATTTTATCAATATGGGTTTAGAAAGTATTACTGGAAAAGCATGGCCCACTCCATTTTATGAAACTGTAATGGGCACTATTTTATTCTTGTTTTTATGGAGTATTCGTAAAAGAATTACAACCCCCGGAATTTTATTTTGCGTGTATTTAATTGTTAACGGAATAGAACGATTTTTAATAGAAACCATCAGAATCAATGATAAATACAATTTCTTAGGGATAGAACTTTCTCAAGCGCAAATTATTGCGGTTTCTCTAATAGCAATTGGAGTAATTGGAATGTTGTATTTAAATAAGAACAAAGAAAAGTTTTTGCAAATGTATCAAACGCAAAGTTAGATTACCTTTTAAAAACCCTATCAACTTCTCTTTGCATGTCTTTTTGTTTAATGCTATCCCTCTTGTCGTGCAGTTTTTTGCCTTTTGCTAAAGCAATATTTAATTTGGCTCTGCCTTTTTCATTAATAAAAAGTTGCGTAGTGATAATGGTGAGACCTTTCACTTTTACTTTTTCTTGTAGTTTGGTAAGCTCTTTTTTATTGAGCAATAATTTACGGTCTCTTTTGGGCTCGTGATTAAAATGCGTACCCAATTTATATTCCGAAATATTTAAATTACGAACCCAAAGCTCTCCATTAATAAACATGCAATAGGCATCTTCTAAATTTACTTTTCCTTCACGGATCGATTTAATTTCGGTACCCAATAATTGCATTCCGGCAGTATATTTATCGAGAAATTCATATTCAAAACTTGCCCGCCTATTCTTAATGTTTACATTGTTGTAATCTTTTTTTGCATCTGTAGCCATTTTGTAAAATTAGCAATTCTTATGATTTTATATATTCTTTAGTTGTTCTAAAATTTCCTTTGCTTTTGTATTGTTAGGATTTTTCGTGATAATCTGTACCAGTAATTTCTTAGCATCATCATATTGTTTTTTGTAAATAAACAATCCTACTTTATTTAATAATACAGGTTCATAATCGGGACTAAGTTCTATGGCTTTATTATAGAGATTTTCAGCCAAATCAATTTTGCCCTGTATGACATATGCAAAACCTAAATTCGACATGGCTTGAAAATATTTTTCATCTTCCTCTAAGATATTTTGATAAATAAGAATAGCTTCATCAGTTTGTTTTAAATTCATAAGTGTATTGGCATACTTATTTAAAAATTCAAGATTAAAGGGAGCTAACTTTATAGCCTGTTTTAAATAAGGTAAGGCAGTTTCATAATTTACTAAATTATTGAATGCTTCTCCAATTCGATAACATGTCCAAGCATCATCATTACTATAGGATGAATGAATTAATTTTTGTTTGAATAAATAATCCTGTTCTACTTGTTTTACTATTGATGCAATGCTATTATAGTCTTCTTTTAAAAAATACAAATGAACAAGTACATCAATGTTTTCTTTTATTGCATCAATGGAATTTGTATTAATAAATCGTTGAGCAGAATCGAGTAAATAAGGTTTTGAATCAAATTTTTCAAATTGATTTAAATAAGCTTTTGCTTTTGTTCTGTTATCAGGTTGAGGATCGTTAATACAAGAAAGGCTTATAAATTGACGTACCTTTTCTTTTTCAGTTATCGAAACAGGAATTCGAATAAAATGATCGGTAGAAATTACATGGGGTATATCAATAGTATTTGATTTGGGCATGTGGCATTTTACACAATTATCCAGCTCTTTATTTCTTAGCGTAATTTCAGCAGCACATTCTTTATGAGTAGGAGCACTGTGGCATTTTTTACAAGCATTATTAAATACTTCTTTATCGGTAAACTTAACACTCACATGTGGATTATGACAGGTAACACAAGTGAGAGATTCTTTATACGGCCGCAAACTTCCTTTATCGGATGGTTTAAAACTTTTAAGAAAGCATTGACTCATTTTTAATCTATCTGCGTGTGATGCCATAATAAATTCATCTTCTGCCCCTTTGTATTTGGGGAGAAAAACGTCCACTACTTCAGATAATTTCATTCCGGGTTTAAAATCATAAAATGATTTGCCTTCTTTTAAAATAGCATTCCCCTGTAAGTGGCAGCGCTGGCAAACATCAAATTGCAAGTCGATAGGAAGTTTACCTGGATTTACAATTGAATAATCCATGTATTGAGAAGTATCAACCATACTACCCTCCATTTTTTGTTTTACGTGCAAACCTCCGGGGCCGTGACAGCGTTCGCAATCAATTCCATCAGGAATGGTATAAAATTTATTTTCTGACCCTTCAACAAAACCTGGATAAGCATTATGGCAAGCCATACATTCTAATCCAATTTTTCTTTCAAAGCGTGAATTAAAACCTTTTTCAAAACCGGGTGGTAAATCCCATTCTGCTTTTTGCGTGTAAAAAGTCATGGGCATTTGGTAGAGATAGCCATTGCGGCTACAAATATGAGAATTGGTATGTTGCCCAGATCCCACTATGTAATCTACATGTTCAGTTCTTGTATGGCTTGTATCCTCATTGTTTAGTCGATATTCTTTGATATACAAATGATCCTTCTCCCAAAAAGGTTTATAATAAAAATTAGAATACGTATCATAAATTTGAGTATTGGATTCAATAATTGATTTACTTTTTTGATGGCTGGCAGTATCAAATGATTGCCCCATTCCTGTATGAATAAAAGTTTCATAAATATTGTAATGGCATTGTTTGCATGTGTTCATGCCTACATATTTTACTGTATCATTTAAATTAAGATAGGGTAGGGGAGTTGTTTTAGGACTAGAATCATTACAGCCAACAAGTAACTGAAAAATGGTTACATGAAGTATAAAAAGGAATACATCACTACATTTAAACCTCATTAACTTTAATATTTTGTTCATCACAGTATAAGAAGTAAATTTGAAAAACCATAGAAGGAATTTCATTTAATGAATATACTACAACTTTGTAATAAATTACCTTATCCTCCTAAAGACGGAGGTGCTATAGCGGTACTCAATCTTACCAAAGAATTTGCTGCTAAGGGGCATAAAGTTACACTGTTGGCTATGAATACCAATAAGCATTATTATAATTGTGATGAATTACCTCAGAAAATAAAATCAATTGCAGAAATTTATTGTGTAAATATAGATACTTCTTTAAATCCACTGGATGCTTTTTTGTGTTTGCTAAAGAATAAGTCTTATAACATGGCTAGATTTATTTCCATTCCTTATGAAAATAAATTAATTGAGTTACTTCAGAAAAATAAATATGATATTATACAATTAGAAGGGCTTTCTTTAGCATCCTATATAAAAATAATTCGTCAATATTCATCAGCTAAAATTGCCTTGCGTGCACATAATGTTGAGTATAAAATATGGAAAGGCAATGCAAAACATGCTAAGAGATTCAAGAAAGTATATTTAACTATTTTAACCAAACAATTAAAAGCATTTGAAATTGCTCAGTTTAATAAATACGATTGTGTAATTTCAATCACTAAAGAAGATGCTGAAGATTATAAAAAACTGGGCTGTAAATTACCCATTCATATTTGTCCTGCTTCGTTTGATCAAAATGAAATAAAAAATACTATTAACCCCTCTTCTAATATTCCATCCTTGTTTTTTATTGGAGCACTTGACTGGCTGCCCAACATAGAAGGCTTAAAATGGTTTTTGCATCAGGTATGGAATGATATACATACAAAATTTCCGAATGTAGAGTTTCATATTGCCGGACGTAATATGCCTGAAGAAATAAAGAAAACAAATTTTAAGAATGTGCTTATTCATGGGGAGGTCGCAAATGCTTATGATTTCATGAATAAATATAGCATTATGCTCGTACCTTTGTTTGCGGGCAGCGGAATGAGAATAAAAATTGTTGAAGGCATGGCATTGAAAAAAGCGATTATCTCAACTACTCTTGGTGCTGAGGGAATTGATTATACCGGAGATAAAAATATTATGATTGCAAATACAGAAAAAGAATTTATTGCTAAAATAACGGAGTGTGTTAACAACCCTGAATTGGTAAAAATGATTGGAAAAAATGCAAGTGATTTTTCTCATCATTATTTTAGTGCATCTGCTACTGCAAATGATTTGATCGGGTTTTATCAAAATACTTTTAGCCTTAAATAATGATTCTTACTCAAATTATAATATGGTTTTGTTCTGTAGCTTTAGTGTATACCTATTTTATTTATCCTCTTTTAGTAAAAATACTTTCTGCCAGTAAAAAAAATAACCCAATTGTATTTACAAGAGGAGAGTACCTCCCTACGGTAAGTGTTCTTATCCCAGCGTATAATGAAGAGGCTGTTATTCAAGAAAAAATTGAAAGCGTCTTTTCAAGCAATTATCCAATAGAAAATGTTGAAGTATTGATAGGTTCAGATGCAAGTACTGATGCAACAAATGAAATTATTTTAAAATGTGAGAAGAAGTTTCCCCATCTACGATTAATAGTATTTACTCAAAGAAGTGGGAAGCCTTCTGTAGTGAATCATTTAGTTTCTCTTGCTAAAAACGACATATTGCTTTTAACTGATGCCAATGTAATGCTAAATCAGGAAGCTATGTTTGAAATGCTGAAGCATTTTAAGAATGCTGAAATTGCTCTTGTTGATAGTAATATGCAACATAAGGGTTTAAAAAAAGAAGGCATATCTCGGCAAGAGAAAACATATATTAAAGGAGAAGTGAATATTAAAAATGCGGAAGGAAAAATTTGGGGTAATATGATGGGCCCCTTTGGAGGCTGTTATGCCATAAGGAAAGAATATTATTCAGAAATTCCATCTAACTTATTGGTGGATGATTTTTACATCAATATGAAAATTTTTGAAAAAGGAGGTAAAGCTATTAATGAACCTTTAGCAGTAGTGTATGAAGATGTATCGAGTATCTTAAAAGAAGAATTCAGGAGAAAAATAAGAATTGCTACCGGAAATTTCCAAAATCTATCAAATTTTTATCCCTTACTTTTTAAATTGAATGCTGTTTCGTTTAGTTTTTTTTCTCACAAAGCTTTACGTTGGAAGGGGCCATTTTTTATCATTTTTGCATTGATAAGTAATCTTCTTTTGGTTTTTTACTTTCAAAATTTACCTGTTCAAATGCATCTGTTTTATACAACTACTTTGGTTGTACAAATAATTATTTTCTTAATGCCAATAATTGATTTTATATTAAACAAAATTAATTTGCATCCACTTATCCCTCGTTTGGTATCACATTTTTTAAGTATGAATGTAGCCCTTTTAATAGGTTTTTTTCGTTTTCTTAAGGGAGTAAACTCCGGTATTTGGACACCAACTCAGCGTAATCAATTTAAATAACACACAATGAAAAAAAATAAATTAAATGCCATAGATACTCGTGCTCCTAAAAAATTTAATAAGGAGAAAACCAATCATGATCTTTTGAAATTAAAAATAAAATTAGAAGAGCTTCAAAATTTATTATTTGCAGAAGGTAAACATGCTCTGCTTGTTATTTTGCAAGGTATGGATGCTTCAGGAAAAGATGGGGCCATTAAACATGTATTTGATACCATCAATCCCATGGGATGCAGGGTTATTGCATTTAAAAAACCTACTGAATTGGAGATGAAACATGATTTTCTTTGGCGCATTCATCAAAATGTTCCTGAAAAAGGCATGATTCATATTTTTAATCGTTCGCATTATGAAGATGTACTCATACAGCGAGTTCATAAATGGATTGATAAAGATAAGGTGAAGGAAAGATTTGAGCATATTAATAATTTTGAAAATCTTTTAAAAGATTCTGGTACTACAGTTTTAAAGTTTTACCTACATATCTCTAAAGAAGAGCAATTAAAACGTTTACAAGAACGCTTGAGCGATAAAACCAAAATGTGGAAACACAATGATGAAGATATTAAGGAACGCGAGTATTGGCATGATTATAGGGATGCCTATGAAGATGCATTTGAAAATTGTTCTAAATACGCTCCTTGGCATATTGTTCCCGCTGATCAAAATTGGTATAAAGAATATGTTATTGCCAAAAAAATTGTTGAGACTCTAGAAGGTTTTAAAATGAAATTTCCGGGGCTTAAAACAACGTAATTTTTTCTTAAGGTACTGCTAATCTTAAGGATATTAGCAGGAATCATTTTTTTGTTAAAAGATAAAAGCGCCTTAACCTTTTAGATCAAGACGCTTTTAATTTTATCTAAAAATAAAACTTAATTTTTCGATTTATCTTGTTCAGGTTGTGTATTGTTGCCTTCCGGTGAAGGTGTTGTTGTTCCGTTCCCTTCTGTTTTTGGCTTAGGAACAAAATTATCTCTCAATACCTTCATCTCTGTTCTACGATTCATTTGGTGAGCTATTTCTTTGTCCTCATCTTTTGGTATACCAGTAATGAATTTTTCATCTAATTTGGTTCCCATTTTAAAATGGGACGCTTCTTCGTCTTTTTTACTGTCAATTACTTTAGGATTTGTTTCACCATATCCTTTTGCAACCAATCTTTCAGGATCAATTTCATGAGCAATTAAATAATCAACTACTGATTGTGCACGTTTTTGAGAAAGGTCTTGGTTATAGGCATCACTACCTCTAAAGTCGGTATTGGAACTTAACTCAATTACAATGGTTGGGTTTAAGTTCAAGGTTTCAACTAATTTGTTTAATGCTTCTTCAGATTCAGGACGTAATGACCATTTAGCTAAGTCATAAAAAATATTGGGAAGTTCAATAGCTTTAGATTTAGGATCAAGAGCAAGATCATGTGTGAAATTACGATCTTCTTCAATACCAACAGTTGTTTCTTTTGCTTGGTTTTTTAAGTAATCAGGATGTCCGGCCATAATCACATAAGAAGTGTTAGGCTTTAAATCAAATTTATAAGAACCTGTTTTATCAGTAGTAACCTCTACAGAACTACCATCAGTACCTACTAAACTAACTGTAGCTCCCGGGATAGCCTTCAACGTTTTTTTATCTGTGATTACCCCTTGTACTGTAAATGCCAATGGAGGAAGAGCAAATGAATACAAATCGTCACCTCCTTTACCGCCATCACGGTTTGATGTAAGATATCCTTTTTCTGCTTTGTCTTCAAAAATAATTCCAAAATCATCAGCAGCTGAGTTAATTGGATAACGCATGTTGGTTATTTTATCCCATTTGTCACCTGTTTTTTCAGCTTTAAAAATATCCATACCGCCCATACCTACTTGTCCGTTTGAAGAAAAATACAATGAACCATCTGAATGAATGTAAGGGAACATTTCGTCTCCTTCTGTATTGATTACAGAACCTGCATTTTGAGGCGCACTCCAAGTTTTCGCTTTTTTATCATAATGTACTACCCAAATATCTTTGCCTCCATAGCCACCAGGCATATCTGAAGTAAAATAAAAATCATTTTCGTCATCAGAAATAGATGGATGCCCAACAGTTATTGAATCTGGTACAACGGGAAATACAGCTGATTCAGCCCAATCTTGTCCTTTACTTTTTGCAGTATAAATTTGGCAACCCATTGCTTTGTTTTTTTCCTCCAAACAACGCGTAAAATAAATGGTATTCATTTTTTTGTTCAAACAAGCAGCTCCTTCGCTATCTTTTGAATTAATGGTTTCTCCAAGTGGGGTAGGAGTGCTCCATTTTCCTTTTTTGTCTATTTGGGTAATAAATAAATCTCTAAAGTTTTCTCCTGTGCGGCCATCCACTTCTGTACCTGTAGTACCTTCACGTGACGAGGTGAAAATAACAGATTTGTAATCTTTTTTAGCATAGGTAGGACAAAAATCATCTTGCTTTGTATTTAATAAAGCAACGTTTTCAACTTTATAACGTGTAGGATTATCAAGCCATTTTTTAGCTTCCTCACATGATTTAGCACCATTAACCGCTTTTTTGTCTCCCGCTTTTTTTTCTAAATAGCGATTGTATTGCACAAGCGCATCTTCATATTTACCTTGCATTTTTTCAGTTTCAGCTAAATAGAAAATAACCATAGGGTCCGGATAATTGATCTTATCAGCTTTTTTATACCAAGTCTCAGCTTGCTTAGTATTATTGATTAAACGATAACATTCAGCTATTCTATAAACGATTTCAGCTTTTTTATCTTTTGATTTTTCTTTTGAATACGCTTTTTTGTATAAATCAATTGAAGTATAATATTCTTCAGAAGTAAAGGCTCTATCAGCGTCTTTGGCATAGTCCTTCTGCGCATTAACAACAAAACTGTTTAAGAATAAAACAGCAGCAATCAACAATAAGTTAAATTTCATAGAAAAAAATTATAATTAATTAAATCAAAATAAATAAGGGTATTCGAAATAAAGGGCGTACAAAGGTAGATAAATTTATAAACAATCAAAAAGAACATTTAAGGGAATTAATCAGGGAGAAAAAAGAAGACAGAAGCTAGAAGACCGAAGTCGGAAGTCAGAAGATTCCCATTCTTCCAACTTCCGTCTTCCGACTTCCGTCTTCCGACTTCCGACTTCCGACTTCCGACTTCCGACTTCCGACTTCTTATCTCGTAAACAACATCTCGCGGTATTTTGGCAATGGCCACAATTCATCTTCTACCAACATCTCGAGTTTATCAACATGGTAGCGAATTTCTTCTAAATAAGGTTTTACATTGTTGCAATAAGCAAAAGCCTTGTCTCGGGTATCAGCATGTGCATTTGCAAGTTTACGCTCATTTACCATTTTATCCACACCTGTTTTTATAGTATTTACATGGTATGAAATGCTTTTTACTAGTTCCAACTGAGTGCTTGAAAAATTAGTATCGGCTGTTTCTTTGGTTATCGATTTAAATGCTGTTTTTGCAGTTTTAGTTGCTCCTGTTGTTTCTAAAACAGGTTCAGTAGCCATTTCCATAACACCCAACCCAATACTGGTAAGTCCCTTTACATTTTCAATTAAAAGATTTTGGTATTTAAGTGCAGCAGGAATAATGTGCGTGTATACTAATTCTCCTGCAACTCTGGCTTCAATTTGTAATTTTTTAAGATAGTTTTCAAGAGCAATTTCATGGCGACTATGCGCTTCTCGCTCAGAAAAAACTTCATGCGTTGTAAATAAAGCAACATTCTTTTTGGTTACCAATGCATCTAATGCTTCAGGAGTAGTTTTTACATTTGGCAAACCTCTTTTAGCTGCTTCTTTTTCCCACTCTTCGCTATATCCGTTTCCTTCAAACAATACTTTTTTTGATGTAATAATATAGTCTCTCAATACTTGAAGAATGGCAACATCTTTATCCGATCCTTTTTCTATTTGAGCATCCACTTCTTTTTTAAATTTACGAAGTTGATCGGCAACAATTAAATTAAGTACAGTCATTGGCCAACCGCAATTTGCAGATGAACCCACAGCACGGAATTCAAATTTATTTCCTGTAAAAGCAAATGGAGAAGTTCTGTTTCTATCGGTATTATCCAATAATATTTCAGGAATACGTCCAATGTTTAATTTGATATTGGTTTTTTCTTCAGGTGTTAATTTTCCTGAATGTACCTTTTCTTCTAGTTCCGTTAATATTTTAGTTAATTGCTCGCCAATAAAAATTGAAATAATGGCAGGAGGAGCCTCGTTAGCGCCAAGGCGATGATCGTTAGCTACAGATGCAATGCTTGCTCTTAATATATCGGCATATTCATGAACTGCTTTAATAGTATTAACAAAGAATGTTAAGAATTGAAGATTGGTTTTTGGCGTTTTTCCCGGGCGTAATAAATTAACCCCAGTATCCGTTTGCATCGACCAGTTGTTGTGTTTACCCGATCCGTTTACATTTGCAAAAGGTTTTTCGTGTAACAACACTCTAAAATTATGGCGTCTGGCAACTTTTTCCATCACATCCATTAAAAGCAAGTTGTGATCAACAGCTAAATTAGCTTCTTCAAAAATGGGAGCGCACTCAAATTGATTAGGAGCAACTTCGTTATGGCGCGTACGAACAGGAATACCTAATATTAAACACTCGGTTTCTAATTCACGAATAAATGCAAGCACTCTTTCAGAGATAGAACCAAAATAATGATCTTCTAATTGTTGTCCTCTTGCAGGAGCATGGCCAAATAAAGTTCTGCCTGTTAATTCAAGATCAGGGCGAGCATTGAATAATGCACTGTCAACCAAAAAATATTCTTGCTCCCAACCTAAGGTTGCAGAAACTTTGGTAACATTTTTATCAAAATATTGGCAAACTTCAGTAGCAGCTTTATCTATAGACGTTAATGCTTTAAGAAGCGGTGTTTTAACATCAAGCGTTTCTCCGGTATAGGATATATATATAGTAGGTATGCAAAGTGTCTTTCCTAAAATAAATGCAGGTGATGCAGGATCCCATGCTGTATAGCCTCTTGCTTCAAAAGTGTTTCTAATACCTCCACTCGGAAAGCTTGATGCATCCGGTTCTTGTTGTGCTAATTCACTGCCGCTAAATTTCTCAATAGCATCTCCATTGCCTGTAGGTTCAAAAAAAGCATCATGTTTTTCAGCTGTTAAGCCTGTTAAAGGCTGAAACCAGTGTGTAAAATGTGTTGCTCCTTTTTCTAATGCCCATGTTTTCATTGAATGTGCTACCTGATCGGCAATTTTACGATCAATTCTAGTAGAATTTTCAATTGCTTCCATTACTTTTTCATACGACTCTTTTGAGAGGTATTTATTCATGGTGTTTTTGTTGAACACATTTGTACCGTAATAATCAGAAACTTTATCAGAAGGAGTTGTTACTGGAACAGGCTTTCTGGTAGAAATTTCATGAAGTGCACTTTTTCTTAAACTTCCCATAATGTTGAATTTTAAAATTGGTTTATAGTTTTGTTTCTAAAATTTATTTTGCTTGCAGCAAGCATTTTTTTGGATGAACGAATGTAGGTATATTTTTGAGCCAACATAATAAAAATGATTATTTTTTTATCAACACCCCTATTTTTATGAATCAAATTTACAATTTATATATGTTTTTTCCAATACTACCCCATATTTTTAATGCCGTGTTTTGTTAAATATGTATTTTTTATTTTATGTTATCCCTTAAAATGGTAGCTTATTTTAGTTTTTTTCAACAATAAAGTAATATTTAAGCATTTAATTTTGAAGCTCTCAGTTTAAAAATTAATTTTGCAGGCTCAAATGGCCTAGTTTATCCAATTTATTAGAATATGAACAATGCAAATGTAAAGGATTCAAACAATCGTAAAATTCGATTTGCAGTGCTGGGTTGTGGCCATATTGGAAAGCGGCATGCTGAAATGATTAAGAGAAACCCTGAGGCTGAGTTAGTTGCTCTTTGTGATGTAAAAACAAAGCAAGAGCTTGGAATAGAAGAATACAATGTGCCTTTTTTTTCTACAGTTGAGGCCCTTTTTAATTCAGAAATAGAGTTTGACGTAGTAAATATTTGTACGCCTAATGGATTACATGGTGAACATTCATTAAAAGCCCTAGAATACAAGCATCACGTTGTTTGTGAAAAACCTATGGCACTTACAAAAGCAAGCTGTGAGGCTATCATTTTTAAATCATTACAAGTTTCTAAGCATTTGTTTTGTGTGATGCAAAATCGCTACTCCCCCCCATCGGTGTGGATTAAAGATGTAATTGAGCAGAAATTATTAGGCGATGTTTTTTTGGTTCAGCTTAATTGTTACTGGAATAGAGATGATCGATATTACAAAGCCGGGGGATGGAAAGGGACCCAAGAATTAGATGGAGGTACACTTTTTACTCAGTTTTCTCATTTTATTGATATTATGTATTGGCTTTTTGGCGACATCTATAATATACAAGCTAAGTTTGGAGATTTTTCACATACCCATTCTACCGATTTTGAAGATTCAGGATTGGTTAACTTTAATTTTGTAAACGAAGGTATTGGTTCTATTAATTATTCAACGGCTATTTGGGATAAGAATTTAGAGAGTAGCATGACCATTATAGGTAGCAAAGGAAGTGTTAAAATAGGAGGTCAGTATATGAATGAAGTAGAATATTGTCATATTCAGGATTATCAAATGCCTACATTACCTCCGGCTAGTCCCGCAAATGATTATGGTACTTATAAGGGATCGGCCGCCAACCATCATTTTATTATTGAAAATGTGGTTGATACATTAAAAGGAAAAACAAGTATCACAACCAATGCATTAGAAGGATTAAAAGTAGTTGACATTATTGAAAGAATTTATGCTTTAAGAAATAAAGACAATACCATTGCTCAGAATAAAAAACATAACACTGAGGTAAAACCAATATTAATATAATTTTCAATTATCTATTTACAATGTATAACGACCTTATTAAGAAAAAAACAAAATTATCTGTTATTGGCTTAGGCTATGTTGGACTTCCAATTGCATTAGAATTTGCAAAAAAGATTTCTGTTATAGGTTTTGATATTAATGAAAAGCGTGTGGCATTAATGAAAAAAGGCATTGATCCCAGTAATGAATTAAGTGCTGCAGAATTTAAAGGGAGTGATATTTTATTTACGAATAAAATTGAAGACTTAAAACAAGCAACATTTTTTATTGTTGCAGTGCCTACTCCTATAGATGTTCATAATTTACCAGATCTTACCCCACTATTAAGTGCAACCCGTACAGTAGCAAAAGCTCTTAAAAAGGGAGATATTGTTGTATATGAATCTACCGTTTATCCGGGATGTACGGAAGAAGATTGTATTCCCATTTTGGAAGAGATATCCGGTTTAAAATTTATGAAAGATTTTAAGGTAGGTTATTCTCCTGAAAGAATTAATCCCGGTGATAAAGAACATACCTTAAAAAAAGTAATTAAAGTAGTTTCGGGTTGTGATAAAGAAACCTTAAATACGGTAGCAAAAGTGTATGAATTAGTTGTTGAAGCAGGCGTTCATAGAGCTTCAACTATTAAAGTAGCAGAAGCTGCAAAAATTATTGAAAACACGCAGCGTGATGTAAATATTGCATTGATGAATGAACTTTCTGTAATATTTGATCGTTTAGATATTAATACATACGATGTACTTGAAGCTGCAGGAACCAAATGGAATTTCTTGAAATTCTATCCTGGCTTAGTAGGAGGTCATTGTATTGGGGTAGATCCTTATTATTTAACTTTTAAAGCCAAAACAACAGGCTATCATTCAAAAGTGATAAATTCTGGTCGTGATGTAAATGATTCTATGGGGTTTTATGTAGCACGCCAAACTGTTAAAAAAATTGTAGCCAATGGCAAAAATATTTTAAAAGCCAATGTTTTGGTAATGGGAGCTACATTTAAAGAAAATGTTTCAGACATACGCAATTCAAAAGTGGCAGATGTAATTAATGAATTAAAATCATTTGGCGTAAATGTTACGGTTATTGATCCGCATGCTGAATCAGATGAATTAAAGCACGAATATGGTTTTGAATTATCTAAGAATATTGGACATGGTTATGATGCCGTTATTGTAGCTGTTAATCATAAACCATATTTAAATTTAAATGAAAAATATTTTAAATCGATACTTGCCCCTAAAGGCCTTTTAGTTGATTTAAAAGGTATTTACAAGAATAAATTAAAAACTCTTGAATATTGGAGTTTGTAAGAATCGTTATTAGTTGTTGGTTTATAGTTGTTAGTTGTACATACATTTTTTTTATAACTGGATAAAAAAATATATTTGAAACCTCTCATTTTAGTAACAGGTGGTACAGGGTATATTGGATCGCATACCGTTGTTGAACTTCAACAAAGTGGTTTTGATGTTGTAATTGCAGATAATCTTGCTAATTCAAATGCCAGCGTTGTTGATGCTATTTTTTCTATTACAGGCATTCAAGCCCATTTTGAATTGATAGATGTTTGTGATGAAACACAACTCAATAATCTGTTTAAGAAATATCCCCAAATAACAGGTGTTATACATTTTGCTGCGTTTAAAGCTGTTGGCGAAAGTGTTGTAGCTCCTTTAAAATATTATTATAATAATCTGGTTTCATTAATTAATTTGATGAAATGCATGCAAAATTATAATGTTACCAATTTTGTTTTTTCGTCTTCCTGTACTGTATATGGAGAGCCGGCTCAATTACCCGTAACAGAAAATTTTGAAATGCTAAAAGCAAATTCTCCCTATGGTAATACCAAACAAATTTGTGAGAAAATTATACAAGACACTATTCATTCAAATGATCAAATTAAATGTATTGCTTTACGGTATTTTAATCCTGCCGGGGCTCACAGTTCAGCATTAATAGGGGAGTATCCAATTGGAGTTCCCAATAATTTGGTTCCTTTTATTACACAAACGGCTATTGGTAAAAGAGATTGTTTAAGCGTTTTTGGTAATGATTATCCAACTCCTGACGGTTCTTGTATTAGAGATTTTATACACGTAGTTGATTTGGCAAAGGCTCATGTTATTTCTCTCAATCGTTTATTAAGCTCTAAAAATAAAAAAAACTATGAGGTGTTTAATATCGGTACGGGTATTGGCAATTCGGTTTTAGAAGTTATTCATGCGTTTGAGAAAGTTTCGAATAAGAAATTAAATTATAAAATAGCAAAAAGAAGAGCTGGTGATATTGTTTCAATTTATGCCGATACTACTTTTGCAAATGAAGAATTAGGTTGGAAAGCACATTTGAATTTGTACGATATGCTTGATTCAGCCTGGAAATGGGAACAACACCTCTCTCCCCAGCCCTCTCCAAAGGAGAGGGAGGAAAGACATCTTCCATAGATAAATAATTTTAAAATTAGAAATAATTGATATATGATGTTTGAAAAAAAAATATTGATTACCGGAGGTGCCGGATTTATTGGTTCCCATGTAATAAGGCGCTTTGTGAATAATTATTCAAACTGTTTGATTATAAATATAGATAAGCTTACTTATGCAGGTAATCTTGAAAATTTAAAAGAAATTGAGACTAAAAGCAATTATCGTTTTGTAAAAGGAGACATTGTTGATGCTGATTTTATTTTTAAATTATTTGAAGAACATCAATTTGATGGCGTTATTCATTTGGCTGCAGAATCACATGTTGATCGTTCCATTTCAAATCCAATTGAATTTATCAATACCAATATTATTGGTACAGCAAATTTGCTCAATGCATTTAGAAGTATTTGTAAAAATACTGATGAGAAAAGATTTTATCATGTTTCAACAGATGAAGTATATGGCTCATTAGGAGAAAGTGGCTTTTTTACTGAAGAGACTTCTTATGATCCTCGTAGCCCTTACTCTGCTTCAAAGGCAAGTTCAGATCATTTGGTGCGGGCGTATCATCATACTTTTAAAATACCCGTGGTAATTTCTAATTGCTCCAATAATTATGGTTCTCACCAGTTTCCGGAGAAATTAATCCCACTTGCCATTAATAATATTAAAAATAACAAACCCGTTCCAGTATATGGAGAGGGTGTAAACATACGCGATTGGCTGTTTGTTGAAGACCATGCTTTAGCAATTGATATGATTTATCATAAAGGAAAAATTGGAGAGACCTATAATATAGGAGGATCTAATGAGTGGAAAAATATAGACTTGATTCATAAGCTTTGTGAAATAATGGATAAAAAGCTAAATAGACTTGCTGGAACATCAGCTAAACTCATTACTTTTGTAAAAGACAGAGCAGGCCATGATTTAAGGTACGCTATTGATTCATCAAAAATTCAAGCGGCATTGGGTTGGAAACCATCTGTTACTTTTGAACAAGGTTTAGAAAAAACAGTTGATTGGTATCTTGCAAATGAAGCATGGTTAAATCATATTACATCCGGAGCATACAAAACCTATTACAAACAACAATATAATATTGCATAAATAGAAATTTGAATTTAAAGACTCATGCATACCTTTCACCCTGAAAATATAGAACTTAAAAAATATTCATTCCTAGTTACGGGTGGTGCCGGATTTATTGGCTCTCATATAGTAGAATATCTTTTAAATCATGGAGCCGGTAAAGTTAAAGTTCTTGATGATTTATCTACAGGATTTATTGAAAATATTGAAGCTTTTGAAAATTATCCTAATTTTGAATTTATTAAAGGAGATATTACAGATTATACAACGTGTTTAATAGCGACAGATAAAATTGATTACGTATTGCATCAAGCTGCATTGGGCTCCGTTCCTAGATCCATTGATAATCCTGTGGCAACCAATCTTGCAAACGTAAGTGGATTTTTAAATGTGATAACTGCAGCAAAAGAAAATAAAATAAAGCGTTTTGTTTATGCAAGTTCATCGTCTGTTTATGGAGATAGTTTAGAACTTCCTAAAACAGAAGATCAAATTGGCAAACCTTTATCCCCGTATGCTGTATCAAAACTTACCAATGAAATATATGCAGATGTATTTTATAAAGTGTATGGCTTTGAAGTAATAGGTCTTAGGTATTTTAACATTTTTGGTCCGCGTCAAAGTCCTCAAGGACCTTATGCTGCTGTAATTCCTTTGTTTGTTGATTATTTGGCAAATGGTAATTCTCCATTTATTAATGGTGATGGCGAACAAACCCGGGATTTCACATATGTAGAAAATGCTGTACAAGCCAATATAAAGGCACTTTTTACAAGTAATAAAAATGCTTTAAATAAAGTTTACAATATTGCTGTGGGAGATAGAATTTCAATTAATGAATTGTTTAATACTATAAAAGATTTATTAGATTCAAAAATAAATCCAACCTATAGATCAAAAAGAGATGGAGATATTCATGATTCATTGGCCGATATCTCTTTAGCACATCAAATGATTGAATATAATCCTAAGGTAAAACTTAAGGATGGATTAAAAATTACTGTTGAGTGGTTTAAAAAATATCATTTAACTAAAGAACATGTCGGTATTGCAAGCAAATAAACATTCAGGTACATTTAAAAGTACGCTTCAGAAATTATTTTCCCGAAAAAAGAAAGAACTAGATCCTCTTGATTTTTCTGTTTTGGTAACAGATATGCATTCGCATTTAATTCCAGGTATAGATGATGGCGTTAAAACACTTGATGAATCTATTTCACTTATTAAAAAACTACAACAGTTTGGCTATAAAAAAATAATTACTACGCCACATATCATGGCCGATTTCTATAAAAATACACCGGAGATTATTTTAGGTGGATTACAAAAAGTTAAAAACAGATTAAAAGAAGAGAATATAGATATAGAAATATTTGCTGCAGCTGAATATTATATTGATGAAGATTTTGAAAATAAATTAGACAACCATCAGCTCTTAACATTTGGAAAGAACTATGTTCTGGTTGAATTATCTTATGTGTATCCTCCATCTAATGTTCAGCAAGTAATCATGAATTTAGTGATGAGTGGTTATACTCCCATATTAGCACATCCGGAACGATATCCTTATTGGTCAGATAAATTTGAAGAATTTCAAAAGTTAAAAGATTCAGGTGTTTTGTTTCAGTTAAATATTAATTCATTAACGGGCCACTATTCTGTACTAGCACAAAAGATGGCGCATAAAATGATTGATATGAATGTTTTTGAGTTTGTAGCAACTGATGCACATCGTATGCAACATCTTAATATTGCTGAACAAACAAAAACAGATGAGTATTTACACAAATTATTTTCTTCAGGGAAATTATTGAATAATTCATTATAGTCTACCTCACCAAATTAATTTTTCCTTTGTAGGTGTGATTTTTATTAAAGACATCTTTCACCATAAATTCATAGAGATAGACTTCTTGTTGCGCCTTGTTTCCCTTAACGGTTCCATTCCAGGTAGCCTTTAAACCCGAAGCGGTGTAAATGGTATTTCCCCAACGATCAAAAATAGTCATGCTCAATTCAATAATTCCCCAACCCTTGGCAAAAAACAAATCATTGGTTTGATCTCCATTTGGGGTAAATGTATTAGGAATGTATAACATAAATTCAGGTTCAATTCGTAATGATTTGCTAATAGAATCAACACAGCCGTTCACATTGCTGATCCATAATTCAATTGTGTAATTACCTGTATCGGCATAGGTGTATTTGGGATTTTGTTCTGTGCTGCTATTGCCATCTTCCAATATCCAATTCCAAGCATTTGCATCAATAGATAAATCAGTAAACTCAACTTTAGGATTCATAATGGTGATGTAATCGGGAGCATACGAAAAATCAGCTACGGGTAATGAATAGGCTTCGATTACCACAGCAGTATCATTGGTATTTACACAACCTTTATCAGAAGTAGCCGTAAGATACACATTGTAATTTCCTGCTGTTGTATAAGTATGCGAAGGATTGTTTTGCGAAGCGGTATTGCCATCACCAAAATTCCAAAGGTAAGAGGTTATATTGGTAGAACTAATACTTGTGTTATTGGTAATATCGATATCTAAATCAATACAGCCCTTATACTGATCAGGAATAAAATTTACATCGGGCAAAGGATAAATAGTGAGTACTTGGGTAATGGTATCGGTACAACCTTTATCTGAAAGCGAAATCAAGCTGACATTATACGATCCGTCTTGCAAATAAGTGTAGTTAGGACTGGTTTGAGTGGATGTGTTGCTATTATCACCAAAATTCCATTGGTAGGTCATGTTGCCGGAACTTAAATAGGAAAGATTGGTAAAGCTGCTCAGTTCATTTAAACAAACATTATTGGTTGTATAATCAGTAATGGGTACAGGATAAATTTCTATTGCTGTTGTTGCCGTATCTGAGCAACCATCTGTAGTAGTAACAATAAGTGAGGGGGAATATTTTCCCACAGTAGAAAAAACAACAGATGGATTTTGTTCAACAGAGCTTGAACCTGTTTCAAAGCTCCATTGCCATGCATTAATAGTGCTTCCGTTTAAATTGGATGCATCTGTAAACATTGCAGCTTGCATATCGCATACATTACTTGTAGTAATGGCGGCCTGTGGCACAGCAAAAATGGTAATGCTTTGCACTGAAGTATCCACACAATTGCTTCCTGAAACAGCAATTAAACTCACATTGTAATTTCCTGAAATACTAAATAAGTGAGAGGGCGATTGTAATGTAGCAGTAGTTCCATCTCCAAAATTCCATTGATAAGAAGATATGGTTCCCGAACTTATGGTTGAAGTATTGTTGAACAAGGCATCATCATACAAGCAACTGTTTTTTGTTGTGAAGTTTGAAACAGGAACAGCAGAAGTATTAACTGTAATAGAGCTTGAAACTTTACATATACCATCGTCAACATTTACGCTATAAACTCCTGAAGAAACATTGATAAGAGTAGCAACAGTAGAGCCATTATTCCATAAATAAGAATACGAACCGGTTCCTCCGTTCACTGTAGCGGTTACGGTTCCATCTCCTTTTAAACAATTTTCATCTGTTTTACTCATTGTTAAAACAGGAGAATTATTACTTGAAACAATGGTGCTATCAATTGTTGTACAAAATCCATCGTTAACAGAAATTGTATAAGTACCAGCAGCAAGATTGCTAGCTGTTTTTGTTGTTTGTGTGGGAGAAGTATTCCAAGCATAAGTATAGGTTCCAGTTCCTCCACTGGCCTTAACGGTGGCTGTACCATCTTTTGCTCCGCATTGTTCATTGCTTGTTGTAAAAGTTAATGTGGGTGCAGCAGAAGCGCTAACCGTTACGGTTGATGTTGAAGTGCAAGTGCCATCATCTACTGTTACTTTATAATTGCCTGCACTTAAATTGCTGGCTGTTGTTGTGGTTTGAATAGGTGTAGTATTCCATGAATAGGTGTAGTTTGAGCTTGTTCCTCCACTGGCGGTAACGCTTGCTGTGCCGTCTTTTGCTCCGCAATATTCGGTAGTGGAACTTGCTGTTAAAGTAGGGCCTGATTTTGCGGATACGGTGGTTTTACCTGTTGCAGTGCATACGCCATCATCAACAGAAACAGTATAGGTTCCGGCAGCAAGTCCTGTGGCCGTTGATGTAGTTTGTTTTGGAGTAGTTGACCATTGATAAGAATAGGTGCCTGAACCACTACTTGCACTTACTGTTGCTGTTCCATCTTGTTTACTACAATTTTCATCCGTTGTAGTAAGCGAAAGTGTTGGCCCTTTTGATATTTTTACTGTTTGAGTGGTAGTAGCATCGCATCCTTCTTTAGTTGTAACAGTAAGGCTAACGGTATAATTACCTGTTGAAGAATAAGTGTTTGTTGGGTTTTGTTGTGTTGATGTATTGCCATCTCCAAAATCCCATTGCCATGTTTTAATGGTTGAACCTGAAATGGTAGATGCATCTGTAAATTGTGTGGCAGAACCTGTACAGGGGCCCGTATACGAAAAATCTGCATTTGGATTTGTAGGGTTACCGGTAATGGTAATACTTAAATCAGAAGTGCAATTGACGCCACTTGTATTTTTACTTAAAATAGTGCAAGTATAGGTGCCCGGATCGTTGGCTGTAACCACTTGGGTACTGCCTGAAAATCCACCGGGACCTGACCAGGAGTATGTTTGAGCGCCAACAGGAGCCGTAAGTGTGAATGATTGTCCCCCACAACTAGATGGTGATGATGATACAATCTCGAAGGGATTGGCTTCGCAATCAAGATAAGCATAGCCACAATGTACTGCGGCAACGCACCATCTTGTTTCAAAATGTATAGTAACGGTTTGGCCAATATAGGCATCAAGCGGAACCAATACAGAAGTCCAATCTTTATATAAATACCCACCAGCACTAGTAGAAAATCCTATTGTAGAAGCAGTGGTGGCATTTACTTCATAGGTTGCGCATTGAATCTTGTTATTGTTTTTATCATAAATATAGATATCAAAATAGGGTTGATCTGAAACAGAGTGCCCTCCATCATTTAATACTACAGCATAATGGTAAATAAAACTGGCATTGTTATTTGTAACAGTATAGTTTTTATATTCTAGTGTATAAGCAGTAGACGTTGGGGAATTACCTAAACAAAATGAATAGTTTCCACTTCCGGAATAAACTTTTTGAATACCCACAGAGGCATCAGTTCCTGAATTTGTAATTGTACCAAATCCGGATAAAGTCCATCCGCTTGTATTGCCGTTTTCAAAATCAAGATTATTTTGAGAGAATGAAGAAAAACAAATTAAAATTAAAAATAGCAATAGGGGGATACGCATATACTACAAAAAAATAATCTAAGTAATCTAATTAGAGAGGTTAAGATCAAGGGGGATGCAAAAGTATGAATATATTATTGCATCTTAAATAATTCAGCGTTTAATTTTTTAGGAGCAGGGAAACTACTTTCTTTTAACAAAAGAATGTTATTTGCAAGCTTTTTTTGATATTTACTTTTTAATATGCAAAAAAACTTACGTTTAAATAAAGCCATTAGTGATACCGGTTACTGTTCTAGAAGAGAAGCCGACAAAATTATTGAACAAGGTAGAGTAACCATTAATGGAATAAAAGGAATATTAGGCGATAAAGTTTCATTAGAAGATGATATTAAAGTTGATGGCAAATCATTAAAACGCCCTGAGAAAACCGTTTACATTGCTTTTAATAAACCTATTGGAATTACATGCACAACAGAGCTTCACATTCAAGATAATATTATCAACTACATTAATTTCCCTCAAAGAATTTTTCCCATTGGTCGTTTAGACAAAGCCTCAGAAGGTTTAATTTTTTTAACCTCCGATGGCGATATCGTAAACAAAATCTTAAGAGCAGGAAATAACCACGAAAAAGAATATTTGGTTACTGTTAACAAACCCATCACTCTTATATTTATTTCTAAAATGGCAAATGGAATTCCCATTCTAGATACTGTAACTAAAAAATGTTTTGTAAAAAAAGAAAGCCAATTTGTATTTAGAATTATCTTAACCCAAGGTCTCAACAGGCAAATAAGAAGAATGTGTTCTTTTCTTAATTATGAAGTTGTAAAACTACAACGCATTAGAATCATGAACATTCAACTTGAAAATATGGGAACGGGAAAGTGGCGATTTTTTACAGAAAAAGAAATTGAAGAAATGAACCAACTAATATCTTATTCCATTAAAACAGAAGAGGCTTCCAAAATTTAACCTAATATTGTATCTGATTCTCATAAAAAAATGTAAATTGCAAATACCCAATTAGTAAACAAAAAGCACCTAATTTTGCAATTGAAACCCCTTAACCCTGAAATATGAAAACGTACAATCTTGTATTTGTACTTTTTTTGTGTTGTATTAACCTACTCCACTCTCAAATCCCTTATCTCGATTCTTGCTTTTCGTCTATTTCATATAGTGATTTAACATATGGCGTAAATCAAACGGTAGACAATACAAATCAAAAATTAATATTACGATTATTTACGCCTGATGGAGATACTTCTAGCAGTCGCAAATGTTTACTATGGATGCATGGCGGTGGTTTTCAAACCGGATCTTATACCGATTCTGATCAAGTTTACATTTGTGAATATTTTGCCCAAAAAGGATATGTAACTGCATCTATTGAATATCGATTGGGCTTAGGAACTTCTTCTGGCTGTATAGGAGGTATTGAAGCAGAATACAGAGCCGCACAAGATTATAAAGCTGCAGTACGATATATAAAAAAGAATGCCATTATATATAACATTGATACGAATCAAATTTTTGTTGGAGGATCTTCTGCAGGCGCTATTACAGCTATGCATTGTGCCTATTGGGATATTGATGAAGTGCCTAGTGTTATGGCCAATAATTTGGGAGATTTTACTGCTAGCGGCAGCGCAGGCTATTCTGATAAAGTAGCCGGGGTGGTATCTTGGGCAGGAGGTATTGAAGATACATTATGGCTGCAAAATGAAACCATTCCATTTATTGCAATACATGATAGATACGATATGGAAGTACCCTATAAAACACAATTAATTTGCCAAACCAACAACGATTATATTTTTGGTGATTATTTAGTTTATAAATTTTTGAACGACCAAAAAATTTATACCAACCTATTTACTTATTATAAAAGTATTCATGTACCAAGTATGGGCGAAAGTGCATATTATGAATGGCTCGATACTACCTGTCAACAATTATACAGATTAACTCTTTTTGAAATTACCTCACCCTTAAATAGCATTGAAAATTTAAATAACAATACCAATCTTTTTTCTATAACATCTAATCATTCACATATTCATATTGATTTGATCGAAAATAAATTGCCGTTTTATGTAAGCATTTTTGATGTGTTGGGCAAAAAAATTGCAAGCTCAGAAATTCAAAACCTGAAAAATACTATCACTTTAGCCCCTACTATTCATGGTTTAATTGAAGTAGTCTTGCAAAATTCAAATTCAACAATAGTAGACTCTAAAACACTCTTTATACCTTAATTTTATTGTGAATTGAGTAAAACTTACCACAATAACTAGCTTATCTTTCCGATGAATCTGTTTTTTTGTTTTTTATAAACATAAATTTTCATCCCATCTTTGTATCTTTGCATATCTATTATACCCATATATGTTAAGAAAATATTTTTCCTTTATTTTATTTGCGGTTATCCTTTATAATTCATTGGGGTATTTTGTGGCGTTTAATTATAAATTTTAAAATTCATCTTTATGAAAACAAAACATCTATATCATTTTTTATGTATTGCATTACTATCTTTTTCATTTACTATGGTAAATGCACAAACTCCTAAATACTGTGGAACTACGCAAGCCACAAATAAAATAATTGTAGATCATCCTGAAGTAGCTGTTATTCATGAGCAAATGGAAAAGGCCATTCAAGAATGGATAAAATCTCAAAAAAATTATAAAACTAACGATGAGCAAGTGTATATAATACCTATTGTTTTTCATGTTATTCATAATTATGGAGACGAAAACATTTCTGACGATCAAATAAAAGATGAAGTAGAAGTATTAAACCGCGATTATAGAAAATTGAATGCAGATACTTCTGTTGTTGTGAATGATTTTAAATCAATTATTGCCGATTGTCATATTGAATTTAGATTGGCACAAATTGATGAAAATGGATTTTGCACCAATGGTATTGACAGAATTGAATCGTATGAAACCTATAATGGCGGAGATGAAGCTAAATTAAATTCATGGGCACAGCATAAATACTTAAATGTTTGGATAGTTAATTCAATGAAAGATGGTGTTGCCGGATATGCATATAAACCTGATGTTGGAGCTATGAATCCACAAATAGATGGCATTATGATTCTTTCTCAATATATAGGAAGAATTGGAACAGGAAGTGAATACGATTCACGTGCTTTAACACATGAAATTGGCCATTATTTAAATTTAGATCATCCTTGGGGAAGCACAAATTCTCCCGGAGTGGCATGTGGAGATGATGGCGTTAATGATACTCCTGAAACCATGGGTTGGGATCATTGTCCTTCTGAAAGTGCTTCTAAAGTTTGTGATACAGCTGTAGTTGAAAATTATCAAAACTATATGGATTATTCCTATTGTTCAAAAATGTATACCGAAGGACAAAAAACAAGAATGCAAGCTACCTTAAATAATTCTATTGCCTATAGAAATAATTTATGGACAGAAGCTAATTTAGTAGCTACAGGAACTAACGATGGATACAGTCAAACTTGTGAGCCTAAAGCCGATTTTTATGCCGATCATTATTTTGTTTGCGAAGGTGGATCAGTAAAATTTACAGATGTTTCATGGAATGGAACTGAAACCGGTAGAACTTGGAGTTTTTCTTCGGGCACAGCATCAAGCACTACAGACCAAGTTGTAGATGTAACATTTAATACTGCCGGCTGGCAAGATGTTTCATTAACAGCAACAAATGCACAAGGTTCTGATATTAAAACAGCACAAGCTTACGTATATGTAAGCCCTCTAACAGCAGATCATGTTGCACCTTTTAGTGAAAATTTTAGTTCTGAATCGGATTTTAATAACGAATGGATAACCATTAATAATGATAAAAACCCTTCTGTTTGGCAATATTCTAAAAATTATGGTTTCTCCGGTCCCTCTGTAGAAATGTATGCCTATGAAAGCAGACCCAATGATGATGATGAATTAATGACTCCATCCTTTGATTTATCAGGTATGTCAAGCATTTATCTGAATTTTAAATATGCTTGTGCAACAACAGCCTTTAGTTCAGATGATATGACAGATGAATTAAAAATTCTTGCCTCAAAAGATTGTGGAGAATCATGGATACAACTTAAAGTAATTGATGGAACTGATTTAATTAATAATGGAAATTGGGCTACTAGTTTTGCGCCAAACTCAACAACTACATGGACAGATTATTCAGCTAAAATATCTTCATTATTTGCTACAGCCAATACCCGCTTTAAATTTGAATACATAAGCGGAGGAAGTGCCAATAATTTATATGTTGATAATATTAATGTTTCAAGTACATCTGGCATTAAATCTATTGATGATAATGACCAATATTCTTTTGAAATTTTTCCTAATCCTTCAAAAGATAATGTAACCATTAAAATTAATGCTGATTCGAAACAACATGCGGAAATAAAATTGGTAAACATGTTGGGTCAAAATATCACGAATGTTTATTCAGGCGATATTACGCAAGGAGAAAACGAATTAAATATTAATATTTCCAATCTATCCACTGGCATTTATACTATCTATTTAAAAGTAGGTAATACTCTTTATCAGAAAAAACTTACTAAAACAGCAGACTAAATATGCGTGTTTACTGAAAATTATAAATTTGCTTTCTTTCTCCAATAAGATTAAAATTTTATATAAAAAAGGCCTCACGTTTTATCTACACGAGGCCTTTTTATTTTAATTCAATCCATTTTTACTGTTCAGCTATTTTTAAGCTTGTAATTTTATTAGGTGTTGTTAGTTTTACAACATACATACCTGATGCAAAACCAAGATCTTTAGCACTAAATTTATAAGTATATTCTCCTTGTTCTTTTACACACTTATCAATTGTAGTTATTTTTTTACCAACAAGGTCATAAACTTCAAGCGTCATTTCACCTTTTTGTTCCATATCAACTTTTATATTGGTATATCCTTTATATGGATTAGGATAAGCAAATATTCCGGCTTTAGGATCGTTCACTTTTATTTTACTAACACCCGTTAAAGTTGAATTAGGATAAACTGAATCCGCTCCTAATGTAAAGTCAAGATCATTTACTACCGTATTACCTGAAATTGTAAAAGTATAGGTTCCTGTCATTTCCAATCCCGGTACATCCACAAACAATTCGTAGTCTCCATCTCCTAATCCATCAAAAGTAAAATCACCATCAAGATTTGAATCCCCATCCACAGTTAAGCTTCCTCCTGGTGTTTTTTCTACAATAATATCAATACCCGGAATTGGATCTCCGGAAAGCATTTTCATTTTATTAGCATTATACAAATTCCAATTTAGGCTAATGTTTCCTGAAATTTTTCCTGAGCCATTTAATGGTTCGTGAAAATTCATCTTTACATCACATTGGGAAGTATCTTTTGAATTGATGGGATTTGCTCCATTCCATCTTGATGTATCTCCATAATAGGTAGCTACTCCCGTTGGGTAGGTAGCAGAATCAGGCTTAATTTCAACTCTATATTGGCCATAAGGAATGGTATCAAATTCATAATGGCCATTACCATCAATTACAGCAGTTGCCAATATATCGTCTTTTGTAAAATTTGAATGATCACGATATAAATGAGCCATTCCTGCTGTAATATTATTACCTGCAGTATCTCTAACAGCACCTGCAATATGACCAAAATCTTTTGGTAGCGTAAACCATCCAAATTTAATATCAGTACCGGCAGTATCACCTTGCAACATCATTAATTCAGAAGTTGCAAAAGTATTGTTACGTAAAAAATGATAACGTCTATATGAATTAGTTTTAACCGGAAAAACAAATGGACTAAATACATAGTTACCTAAATATTTAAAGTAGATACTATCAATTTCAACCACAGTTTCTTCTCCCATTAATACTTGACTTAAAGTTCCGAGTGGTGTAGAGAGTGTACCATAGCCCGAAGCATGTAATCTTTTATTTTTTGTTTTAACTGCTTTTACCTCATAACCCTGATATAACAGTTTAGCTTCTATTTTAGATGTTTGTGTATTATCATGGCCAAAACTAATATCAAATGGCAAAACTACTTCATCTTCTAATGAATAGTAAACAGTATCGTATTGGGCTTGGGCGTAGTAACCACCAACAATTGATACTCCTTTATTAGGATCAACTTTATAAAAACTTAATACAGAATCGCCTTCAGCAAAAGGAGTTCTTAAAAACGTAGCAAAGCTTGCTCCATTAGCATATTTTGCATAGGCCGTACTATCCGGATCGTATGTTCTAATAATAAATGTATCTGTAGCATTTACAAATTTATTTGCATAGTCCCATACCTGATTAGGCCCTGAACTTGGTACATCAAGCATGGTAGCTACAGTATCATAAACTTGTACTAAAGAAGTTCCCGGAACAGGTAAGTATGTTCCTTCTATTCTTGGTCCTTGAGCCCATAATGTAGTACTGGTTACAATTAAGGCTAGTGTTGAAAGTAATTTATTCATAAGGTAAAGTTTTGGGTTGGAGATACAATTATCCTATTAAACGAAAAAACGTTTTAAAAGGTTACAAAAGAATATGAATTAATTTTTTTTTTCTTTAAAAAGAATAGAAAATAAAAAAACCTTAGGTGATTTTACCTAAGGTTTCTTTGTGCCATCATCCCATCCTTCTCCCAAAGGAGAAGGAGAGTTTGGAATTATTCAATTTTATTCTTCTGCTATTTTTAAAGACATCGATTGAGAAGGCGTTGTTAATTTGATCATATACATACCTGATGCAAAGCCTAAACTTTTTGCAGAAAATTTATATACATATTGGCCTTGTTCTTTTTCACATTGATCAATAGTTGTAATTTTTTTACCAACCATATTATAAACTTCTAGTGTCATTTCTCCTTTTTGTTCCATGTCAACTTTTATATTGGTAAAAGCTTTGTATGGATTTGGATAAATACACATTCCGTTTAAAGTATTATCTACTTTTACATTTTGCACACTTGTTACTACAGAAGAAGAACTGGTATAGATCGAGTCTTCCCCCACTACATAATCAAGGTTACTTACTTCCGTATTTCCAGAAATAGTAAATGTATAAGTAGCCGACATTTCAAGACCGGGTAAATCAACAAATACAGTATAATCTCCATCACCTAGTCCATCAAAAGTAAAATCACCGTCAATATTTGAATCTCCATCTATTGCTAAGCCTCCTTTACTATCTTCTATTATAACATGAGTTCCCACACTCGGATCTGTTGCTTGTGTTTTCATTTTATTGCTTGTAGTGGAATCTGAACTGATTGAAATATTACCTTTAATTTTTCCATGGCCTTTTAATGGAGGATGAAATTTAACAGTAATATCAACACCGCTAGTATCATTTAATACTGTTATGATTTTTGCTTTGTTCCATTTTGTACTATCGCCCAAATAGGTTACTACTGCATTACGGTAAACAGAAGTATCAGGTTTTACTGCAATTCTATACTGACCATAAGGAATGGTATCTAAAATATAAGCCCCGTTTACATCAATTGAAACCGTTTCTAATAAATCATTCTGATTAAAGTTTGAATTTACACGGTATATACAAACATCCCCTGTAACGGCATTGCCAACAGAGTCTTTTACTGATCCCGCTATATAACCAAATTTTGCAGGAATTACATACCATCCATAAGTAACCACTTTTACTGCACTATCAGTTTGTATCATCATTAATTCAGGAGTACCAAATGTATTGTTTCGTAAAAAGTGAAACTGACAATAATACGATTTTGAAACGGGTAAAATAGAATCTGCAAATACATATATACCACCAACGTTTACAAAAAAACTATCTGTTTCAGTTACAAGTTCTTTTTCTAAAATTACATCACTAAAACCGCCATAAGGAGTTGCCAAAGAGCCATGCCCGGCATTAATAAAATGCTTAACCTTGGTTCTCACCATTTTCATATCATTACCTTGGTACGTTAAAAATGAAAATGTACTCGATCCATTGGTTTCTGCTTGGCCAATTTTAATTTGAAAAGGAAAAACAAGTTCTTTTATTGTGGCTCTAGAAATAGGTTTTGCTTGTGCTTCTGCCTTTTCATTATAAGATCCAACTTTATAAAACCCACTTGAAGTAACGGAATAAAAATTAGCTATAGAATCTTTATCATAAGTAACAAACTTAGATCCGCATAGTATACTTCCGGGAATTGTACTATCTGGCCTAACTGTTTTAATACTAAAAGTATCTAAATTGCTGCTGAATTTTTTTTCATAATTCCAAAATCTATTACCTGAAAGAGGAACCGTTAACTTTGAAACATCATTATCCCATACTTGTTTGTATTCAGAACCAACTACCGGAAGAAATTTGCCATCAAATTGAGGCGTTTGCGCCCAAAGGGTAACACTTGCTATAAGTACGGTAAAAATAGTTAGCAATTTTTTCATAGGATGGGGAATTTAAGTAAAGCACACCCTATTAAACGTAAAAATCATATAAAAGGTTACAAATATCTGTTAATTGGGTATTTATAAAATAACATAATAGCTGATTATGAATGCAATTATTTATTCAAAAGACGATGATGTAATGATGCAAAACACATCTCCGCACATCTTTCTCCATCTATAGCTGCAGAAATAATACCACCTGCATAACCGGCTCCTTCGGCACAAGGAAATAAACCTTTTATTTGAGGATGTTCTAAGGTTTCTGAATTTCTAGGAATGCGAACGGGCGATGAAGTACGCGATTCTACACCTAATAAAACTGCTTCATTGGTATAGTAACCGTACATTTTTTTATCGAAGGCTTTAAAAGCCAATTGAAGCCTACTACTTATATGGTATGGCAAAACTTCAGTTAATAATGCAGAAGTAATTCCGGGTTGGTAAGATGTTTCGGGTAAAGAGGCAGATAATTTATTGTCTACAAAATCACACAAACGCTGTGCTGGAGCGGCAACCGTTTTCCCTCCCAATAAAAAAGCTTTGTGTTCTATTTCTTGTTGAAATTTTAATCCGGCTAAAGCGCCAAACGATTCATATTTTTTAAAATCTTCTAATTCAATTGAAACCACAATTCCTGAATTGGCAAATTTTGAATCACGTTTTGATGGAGACATACCATTCACCACAATTTCTCCGGGAGAGGTTGCAGCAGGTACAATAAAACCTCCCGGACACATACAAAATGAAAATACCCCACGCTTCTCGACTTGTTCAACTAAACTATATGGAGCAGCCGGTAAATATTCGCTTCTGGTTTTACAATGGTATTGAATAGAATCAATTAATGCTTGTTGATGCTCAACTCTTACTCCCAAAGCAAAAGGTTTTGCATCAATTAAAATTTTCTTTTTATCTAATAAATAATAAATATCACGGGCAGAATGTCCTGTTGCTAAAATAGTAGCCAAGCCTTCAATTTTATCTCCGGTTTGCGTAATTACTCCTTTTATACAATTGTCATGAATAATAAAATCTTCAACTCTGGTATCAAATAAAATTTCTCCTCCTGCATTTATAATTGTTTGCCGAATGGCAGTAACCAAGTTGGGAAGTTTATTGGTGCCAATATGCGGATGGGTATCAATTAAAATATCTTCTTTGGCTCCATGAGCAACCAATGTTTCCAATACTTTTTTAAGATTACCGCGCTTATTTGAACGCGTATATAATTTTCCATCAGAATAAGTGCCTGCACCACCTTCACCAAAACAATAATTTGAATCCGGGTTTACAATTTGTTCTTTATTTATCGCAGCTAAATCTCGTCTCCGTGTGCGAACATCTTTTCCTCTTTCAATTACAATAGGCTTTATGCCCAATTCAATTAACCTCAAAGCTGCAAACATGCCGGCAGGGCCAAAGCCAACAACAATCACTACAGGCTTGTTTTTTACGTAAGGATATTCCGGAGTATAATTTTTTTTTTCAGGAAGCGCTTCATTAATATATACAGTAAGGTCTAAAAATATTTTCGCCTCTTTTGAACGGGCATCAATGGAGCGCTTATTAATTTTGATACCGGTAATTTGTTTTTCTTCAATTTGAAGTTCTGTTGCAAGGTATTGTTTTAACAAATGCTCATGCACAGCAATTTCAGGCAAAACATTTATTTGAAGTAGGGTTTGCATTTCACTACAAAGTTAATGCAATTGTAAGAAGTACAAAAACTACTTTATCTTTAATAAACACATCTATTGAATAATTAATTTACCGGAATAAAAAACACCTTCCTTATTACTCAACTGATATATATAAATGCATTTTTATTGGATACTTTAAGAAACTTTTGTGTATTAGAATCTTTATTATTTCCAACTTCCGTTTTTTTATTTATCCTAGCATGCAACTTCTTTTGTATCGATTTTTGGAAATTATTTTCAATTTTAGTTTGAGCGTCAATATTTGTTATCCATAACAAACATCCCAAAAATAAAATTGCTGAGTAGACTTTTTTCATTGTATTAATTATTAAGATTTAGAATTAAAGGCTTTGTAATTGTTACTAGTATTTTTCTCTGCTTTGGGTTTCCAGCTTGGAGTACCAAAAACATATCCTAGCTTATTTTTAAAGGATCCGGTATTTTTAATGTCTCGCCAAATGGCTTTATATTCATGAAAAGCTATTGTTAATGGATTAAATGAATGAATATTTGTAGTTAAACCATAAATTACTTTTTCGTTTTCTTCTTCATATGTTCCCAAAAGCATATCCCAAACAACCAATAAGCCACCGTGGTTTTTATCTATATATTGAGGGTTTGAACCATGATGTACTCTATGAAAAGAAGGGGTAACAATTATTTTTTCAAGAAATCCTAGTTTTTTAATACTTTCAGTATGTACCCAAAATTGATAGATGTGCAATGCCGACATACAGAATAAAACTGACCAAGGAGTAAATCCAATAATAACAAGCCATAACCAAAATATATAATAGAATGAAGCCCCAACCCATGCCTGCCTGAGCGCAGTACTAAAATTAAATAACTGAGAAGAGTGATGATTAATGTGAGATGCCCATAAAAATCTTACTTCATGTGATAACCTATGATACCAATAATAAGAAAAATCAACTAAAATAATTAATAGAAGCCATGTCCACCATTTATTTTGATTAATGGTAAATAATTTATGTGCGTAAAAAAAACTGAAATATAAAAAAGCTAATGATTTACCAAAAAAACCTATAAAAGAAACTCCGAGAGCCATAGCTAGATTTGCAAATGTATCTTTCTTCTCATAATATTCCAGTTGTTGTTTAACACTTACTATATATTCAATTAAAATTAAAAGCAGAAAGAACCAGATGGCGTAAATAAAAGGATCTGGATGCGTAAATGCAGTTTTAAATAGTGAATTGAACATGCTAATTAAAGTAATGGAGATGTTTTAAATTGTTTTTTCAACAAGAAGCTGTTTAAATTTTATTTTTCATTTAACAGTTTCCTTCGCACGCTTCGACTTCGCTCAGCATGACAACGCATGTGGGTCAGTCGGAGCGGAGGAGTAATTTTTTCATGATTGCAAGGGATAATGCGTTTACTAAATTTGTTACTTTTAAAAAATCCGATGCAAAGGTCTTGTTTCAGAAATAAAATTTTCTATCCATTTTCACCCTATTCTTAATTAAAGAAAGCCTATTTGAGTAATAAACACAGAACTATATTACTATAAATGAGATAAATAAAAGGAATAAAAAGGATGAAAAATTAATACTATTCATTTGATCTGGAAAAAGCAAAGACAATCCAAGCCATTCTTTTTCTATAGTTTTACTTCTTATTTCTTGATTTTTTTTTATCTTCAAGTCCCCCTAAAAACTTTTACAAATGAATAATGAAAAATAAATTACGCCATCTTTTTTTCTTTCTTCTACCATTAAGTCTATACGTTAATGCTCAAAATCAAAAATCGATAAATGCTGATGTTGATTATTACCAAATAGAAAAAGAAGGATTTGTTATTCATCCTATTCAAACACCTTATGGTTTAGTCTTCACAAACAATCATTGTGATCAATTGTATATCTATACTAATTTAGGGCTTACTGTAATTGCCCACACTAAAGGTTGCGGCAGGTATTTTTCTGTTTCACCTAAGGGAAAGTATCTGGGATATAAAAAAATTACAGAAGAAAATAAACAAATTCCGGTTCTTATAAATTTAGAAAACAATACGGAACAAGAACTTGCTGTTGGCTCAAATTTATGTGGGCAAATTAGTTTTGCTGATAATGGCATTTTGGTTTGTTCTTCTCAAGATGCAATTTATTTATTTCAAGAGGGACGTTTTTTTAAATCATTTGCAATAGGAGAATATGTAAACATGCCTGTTATTGCTTCTGATGCTAGTACAATTGCATATAGTAATTCGCAAGATCAATTAATCCTACTTGATGTAAATTCTTCTGAAACTATGCAAATTACCGATGGTAAAAATGGATATGCATTTGCTCAATGGTCGCCAAATGCTCAGCAAATTCTTTTTCAATCATTCAATGGAGAAACTTTTGTATGGAATAAATTAACAAGCAAAATTTGTGGTATTGGAAAAATGGCTTCCCCGGTATGGTTACATAATAATGCAATTGTATACCAATATCAAGAAATAGAAAAACAAAACCTTCTTGCATCAGATCTTTATATTTATGATTTAATTAAAAAGGAAAGCCAACAACTTACTTCCTCTTCTGATATTTTTGAAATGAATCCTTCTGTGTATGGGAACTCTGTTTTATACCATACTTACAATCAAAAACAAATTTTCAAAATGGATTTGGATGGTAATTCTACTGTACTGAATCAGCCTAGTTTATTGTTTGATGGTACTACACTAAATCAATCAAGTAAAAATGGAAATACCAATGCTAGCACTTCAACTGCTTCAACAATATATATTGCTAATGTGCCTTATGTGCATCAAATGTATGATACGCCTGATTGGCATTCAGGAAGTGGCTCTTGTGGCCCCACTACGGCAGTAATGGTTTTAGCCTATTATAATAAATTGCCCAAATGGGAAAATACAGTTTGTTGTCCGTATTCGCATACGAGCGAATACGGCTATTATGTGGCTGCAAAATATAGGTTTAATACCAATACATTTGATCTTTCAGCAAATGCAAATGGAACTACAGCTTGGGGAGGGTATGGATATATTTGGAGTAAAGCATCTCCACATACCATTATGGATGATTATTTAAATCTTCACGGTTTGCAAGCTGATACCGCACTAGATGGAGAAAATTATCAACACACTTTAAAAGAATTAGCAGATGGCTATCCACAGCCTATATGTAATTATTTAACTTCGGTAGGCCATATTGTATTGGCAACAGGTGCAATACATCCGCAACGTACTATTATTTGTAATGATCCATATGGAAATAAAAACGGACAAACCTGGCCTGATTACAATGGTACAGATGCTTATTACGATTGGCCCGGATATAATAATGGGTATGAAAATTTTGATGGAGGTTATGGTTATGGTGGCATTGCATGGACAATGGACGTACATGGACAAGAAAAATCATACAATGATACGATTATTGATGACCTTGATTTTAATCATGGATTTTATGTGGGCAATCAAACACCTTCAGACATGATTTATTTTAGAGATGATACTGTTGGGGCTTATAATAAACACTTTTGGTGGACCTATACTATGGCTTCTAGTCCTTCTATTTGTACGGTATCATGGACAGCCACTCTTGCTGTAGATGGAGATTATAAGGTGTCGGTTTATATTCCATTATTGGATAATGAAACCAATAGTGCAAAATATTTGATTCATTATGCTTATGGCGATACTGCTGTATATGTAGATCAAAATATGAATCAAGGCAAATGGGTAGATTTAGGTACCTATCATTTTTATGCCGGCCAAACCGGAAATGTATTGGTAGGAGATAGTACCGGGATAAACAATGATAAAATTGCTTTTGATGCCATGAAATGGGAAAAAAAAACTACAGTAGTTGTTACTTCAGCTAATTCAATTACTGAAAACAATTTATTACAATGGTACGTTTTTCCAAACCCTGCTACTGATAAAATAAATATTAAAATACAATTGCCGGAGGAAACAGCATTACCTATAAAAATATACAATTCTATGGGTGAGCAAGTATTTGCTCAAACTGTAAATACTAGTACTTCAAATAATGTTTTAATACAAGCAAATCTACCAAGCGGCATGTATAGTGTAGTTGTATTTTATAAAAACTTAGTGTATTCAAAAAGTGTAATTGTAAAGTAGAAGTAATAATTTATTTTACCATTTGCCTCCTGCGCCACCGCCCCCAAAGCTGCCTCCTCCAAAGCCTCCAAAACTAGATCCGCCTCCACCAAAAGATCCCCCTCCACTACTAAAGCCTCCTCCCCAACCTCCATAACCGCCACCAAACCCGCCTCTACCTCCTCCAATACCCGGAATTTTACTGATTAACCATAAGAACAAAATAAATAAAAGGAAGAAAAAGAAAGCGGGTAATTTTTTATCATCAGAATCAGAAGAAGTATTGTCACCTTGATATTCTCCACTAGCAAGAGCAATAATTTTATCTGTGGCTTCATTTAAGCCCTCATAATATTCACTATTTTTAAAATGAGGTACAAGGTTTTCTTCAATAATTTTTTTAGCCATGGCATCCGTAACGGTACCTTCCATACCATAACCGGTTGCAATAAATACATCATGGTCGTCTTGGGCAACAAGAATAAGAATGCCATTATTTTTGCTCGTTCTACCGATACCCCATTTTTCAGCTAATTTAAAACTGTAATCAGAAACTTCATCAGGCTGGGTTGTAGCTACAACTACTATAGCAATTTGGGTAGAAGTAGAATCATTATAGGCTCTTAATTTGTTTTCTAAAGCTTGTTCTTGATCGTCAGGAATGAGGTTTGAAAAATCATTAACAAGCCTTTTGGGTTGCATAGGCTCTGGAAAATCTTGAGCTTGGCTAGGGAAAGCAAAAAGAATTAAGCACAGAAACACTATGGCGCAGAGAATAATTTTATTTTTCAAAAGTTGGAAGACGGAAGTCCGAAGTCCGAAGATGCTTCCGACTTCTGTCTTTGGACTTCTATCCAAAAAACATATAATTCCTTCTCGTTTTATATATAAGTAATATCGCATTAGTAAGTATTTTAATTTTCTTCAAACGAAATTACATCACTCAATTCATTTACATCACTTCTATGATGAGGAAAATATTTTTCTAAGTTTTCTCCTGCAATTGAAATTCCGGTTGAAAGCCCTTCTGTAAAACGACCTAATTTAAATTCTGTTTCCATTAAGGCTTTTATGTTATCCCAAAAATCGGCAGGCACTTTTTTGTGAATGCCTTCATCACCTAAAATAGCAAATCGTTTATCTTCTATTGCTAGGTAAAAAATTACCCCGTTTCTATCTTTAGTTTTATGAATGTTTAGTTTTTGAAAAACTTCCCAGGCTCGTTCCAAAATGTTTTCTTTTTTACAATGTGTTTCAATATGTACACGTATTTCGCCAGAGGTTTTAAGTTCCGCTTGTTTAATAGCGCTTTCTATTTTGCTTTGTTGTTCTTTTGTAAAAAATGTGTTGGTCATATTTTTGAAATTTATTTCTAATGCTTAATGTACTACTAATTGTTTATACCATTTAATGTTTAGCCATCCTTTTGCTACATCAATTTCTAATTGCTTTGCATAGGATGCTTGTTGATAAGTAGAGAAATTAACTTCAAAACTATGGGGTATAAAATTATCTTTACTGTTATCAATTATAATATGATAGGTGTACCAAGTTCTAGTTCTGCCTCTACGATGATAGGTATGTTTATGAGCTTCAGTAGTAATTATTTTTTTTAAATAAATTTCAGGATTTGATTGGTCAAGCGATTTGTTTAAATCAGATATCACTTGAAAGCCAAGTGTTGGCAAGCCAATTAATAATAATATAGCACTTTCAATAATTATTTTGTGTCCTCTTGAAGAACCTTTTAGAAAAAGAAATGTTAAACCAAAGAAAATAATAAAAAGAGCAATTGCGGCAATTATTCCATATTGATAAAGTTTAAAATTTTCTAAATATCCATTTTCTAGTCTAAAAAAATATTCAAAAAAACTACCAATAGCAGAAGCTGCGATTGACCAAGTGAGACCTTGAACTACAACTGCCTTCCAAAAAAACTGATCAGTAAAACGATTGGGAATGCTTGAATCTAAGGCATTAAATTGATTTAATAAATCAAAAAGCAAATCTTTTTCATTATTATTAGGTTCTCTATGAATTAATTTATTTGCCCACAAGACGTTCCCATCAGAATATATTCTAGTAAAACCATTTAAGAATAGGTTTTTAATACTTTGTCTTACAACCTCATTATTTTTTAAAATATCTAATAAGAAAGGATGGTCGCATGCAATGTAAATTTTCCTGTCGAAATCAATATCACCTGTTTGAAATTCATTTGATAATCCTAAGCGTTTAAAAAAATGATCATTTTCATTTTCGAGATAAAAAGTAAACATAATATGCAATTTTACTTCAAAGCCGATATCAAAATGATTGATTTTTTTACTTTTACTATTTCTACTTATATTCTGAAAATACTTGATTTGCTTATATTTTCCATTCGAAGAGTAAAGAGAAGAGTATTTACTTACAAATTGAATTCCAAATGCGGCTGCGGCTAATGCAAAACGAAAAATGATCCACATAGTTTAAATAAAAAAAAGTTAGAGCCTGTTTAAAATTTATTTGAAAAAATGATTATATCCTTTTTTTAGGGCTAAAGCCCGTATCTTTGATTGATTTTTAACCCCAGACTTAAGTCTGGGGTTGTAAAATGAGATGTAAAAAGGGGCTTTAGCCATGACAGTAAAATAAAACTATAAAATTTAAACAGGCTCTTAATGTTTTTTTTAATAATGGAGTTATTTAGATTTTTGGCAAATAATAGAGTTTATATAAGTTAAAAGACATATACGTAATTTTTTTCTTAACACCTCACCACTGTCCCTCCCAAAAGGAGAGGGGGAGTTTGGAAAATAATAAAATTGGTACATTAAAACTTAACTTCTGGAGCTTTTTCGCTTCCGGCAGTAGCTTCAAAATAGCCTTTCTTTTCAAAGCCTTTAAAACCGGCAATAAAACTTTGTGGAAATTTACGGATGTAGGTGTTAAAGATATTTACTGACTCATTAAATTTTTGTCGCTCTACTGTAATGCGGTTTTCAGTACCTTCTAATTGCGATTGCAGTTCAAGAAAATTTTGGTTGGCTTTTAGTTCAGGATATTGTTCCGACACTACCATTAATCGCCCTAAGGCTTGTGTTAAACCACCTTGAGCTGCTTGAAATTGCTGTACATTCTCAGGCGTTAACTTACTGGCATCAATGGTTACGCTTGTTGCTTTTGCACGAGCTTCAATAACATCGGTTAAGGTTTTTTGCTCAAAATTGGCATAGCCTTTTACGGTACTCACTAAATTAGGGATAAGATCTGCTCTACGCTGGTATACGTTTTCAACTTGTCCCCATTGGCTTGTTACCGCTTCATCATAAGTAACCATATTGTTGTTTACGCCTACTCCCCAAAAAAAGGTTAAGATAAAAAAACCTGCTACAGCGGCTAAAATTATAAGTGTTGTTTTGTTCATTTGATTAAATATTTAAAATTGTAAAATTAAAAGATTGAAAATACTAACTTAAAATTTCCTCAGCCAATTGCTCGTAATTAATGCCATCAAAATTTCCTGAGCTCATCAATAATAGATTGGTTTTATCCCAACTGCTTCCTTTTAGCTCATCAATTACAGCTTGCGAGTTGGTATGTACAACCAAATTACCATTGCCAAAAGCATATTTTACTTCTTCTTTGCTTATTGGTTCTAAATGTTTATGCTCTAAAGTGTGAGGGTTGTAATATACAATGGCTTTATCAGCAATGCGCATAGTACCATGGTATTGTTGTAAAAATGTTTTATTTAAACTACTAAAAGTATGAAGTTCCATACAAGCAATTAATCGTCTATCAGGAAATTGTTGTTTTACCGCACGGGTTGTGGCTCCTAATTTAGAAGGTGAATGAGCAAAATCTTTATAAATAACGGTATCTCCACGTTGGCTCACTACTTCTAATCTTCGCGAAGCGCCTTTAAAAGTTGAAATGGCTTGGTAAAATTTTTCACATTCAATGCCCAATTGCTTGCATATTAGTTTAGCGCCACTTAAGTTTTGTAGGTTATGGTTGCCAAATATTTTTAAAGGAAATTTTTGATCTTTCCAAATCGCAAAGGTTATACCATTTTCAATACTATGTTCAGCAGTTTTATAGGCTACTTTAAAAGTAGGAGCCTTTTCGCCAATTTCCTTTACTACTGCATCTTCTTCATTATAAATTAAAACACCTTTATCGGCAATACGGTGAACAAAAATTCTAAACTGTTCTACATATTCTTCAAAAGTGGGAAATACATTAATATGATCCCAAGCTATGCCACTAATTAAAGCAAGGTCTGGTCTGTATAAATGAAATTTTGGTCTGCGGTCAATAGGAGAGGCTAAGTATTCATCTCCCTCAATAATGATTACAGGCGCATCGGTAAGTTTTACCATGGTATCAAAGCCTTCTAATTGGGCTCCTACCATATAATCAAATTCCATGTGACATTGCTTAAGAACATGCATTACCATTGCAGTAATGGTAGTTTTACCATGACTTCCGCCAATTACTACACGGGTTTTATTCATGGCTTGTTCGTAAATATATTCAGGATAAGAATATATTTTGAGGCCTAATTCTTGGGCTTTCAATAATTCTGGATTATCATTACGTGCATGCATGCCTAAAATAATGGCATCTAATTCTTTATTAATTTTTTCAGGAAACCAACCTTGTTGCTCAGGTAATATTCCGCAAGCATTTAATCGACTGGTTGATGGTTCAAAAATTTCATCGTCAGACCCGGTAACTTGGTAACCTTTTTTATGAAGTGCAATGGCTAGGTTGTGCATAGCACTTCCTCCAATTGCTATAAAATGAACTTTCATTAAGATTCGTTGTTGGTTGTTCGTTATTAGTTGTTAGAGAAAACATTGAGAATAGTACTTTGTTAAAATATTATTCTTTTATATTTCTTAAAAAAAATTAACTTCGTATTTGAATACGTTTAAATGCCAATAATTTTTTGAGCTTACAAATATACGTTTCTTTATTATCTTTTTCGAATAAAAACAACGATCAACAAACATCTAATACCATGGAAATGACGAAAACAAAAGTACATAACTTTAGTGCCGGCCCGGGAATATTACCACAAGAAGTGGTTAAACAAGCTTCTGAAGCCATACTTGATTTTAATAATAGCGGACTTTCTCTTATAGAAGTATCACATCGTGATAAAGATTTTATGGGGGTGATGGACGAAGCGCGTAATCTTGTAAAAGAAATTTTAGGATTGCCTGATGGCTATTCTGTTTTGTTTTTACAGGGAGGTGCTAGCTTACAGTTTTCAATGGTTCCCTTTAATTTATTAAGACCAGAAGGTACAGCCGCATATATTAACACAGGCGTTTGGGCAAAAAAAGCTCAAGCAGAAGCAAAGCTGTTAGGTAATATAAATGTTATTGCTTCTTCAGAAGATAAAAACCATACTTATATTCCTAAAAATATTGTTTGCCCAAAGGAGGTAGATTATTTACATATTACTACCAATAACACAATTTATGGTACGCAATACAAAAATATGCCTAATTGTGAGTGTATGTTGGTTGCCGATATGTCGAGCGATATGTTTAGTAAACCTATTGATGCAACAAAATTTGGATTGATATATGCCGGTGCACAAAAAAATATGGGTCCTGCCGGAACAACTATGGTAATTGTGAAGAATGATCTATTGGGAAAAACCGGAAGAAAAATTCCAAGTATGTTAGATTATAAAATACATATTGAAAATGATTCTATGTTTAATACACCTCCTGTTTTTGCAGTATATGTAAGCATGCTCACTTTGCGTTGGATAAAAAAATTAGGTTTAAAAGAGATAGAACGAAGAAACGAAGAAAAAGCAGCGTTACTTTACAATGAAATTGACCGTAATTCAATGTTTAAAGGTGCTTGTGAAAAAGAAGATCGTTCATTAATGAATGTAACTTTTGTAATGAATAAACCCGAATTAGAAGATGCATTTAGTAAGTATTTAAAGCAAGCTAATATTAGTGGATTAAAAGGACATAGATCTGTGGGTGGTTTCCGTGCATCTATATACAATGCCATGCCCATTGAAAGTGTAGAAGTATTGGTAGATGTGATGAGGGATTTTGAAAAGAAAAATGGATAATTATGATAATTAGTTGAAATTAATATATTTGTAGAAATTATTTTTCAGAAAAAGAACAATATGCTAGATAAAAGCCCCCTTAATGATTTTTCAGAAGAGTTAAATCAGGATAATCTGCTTAAAAAACTTGAGCTTATTAAAAATATTGAAAAAGGTTTCATTCAGGAAAAGAATATACCCATAATAGATTCCAGTAAAATATTAAAAAAGACGGAGGTAAATAGCGAGAAAAACTTGGAGTATTTTTGCTTTAAGTTAGATTAATTTCTTGTGCCAATTCTTACCGCCTAATAAGTGAATAAGCTTTTAGACACTTACTATTTGTGTGTTATTAGCTTATAAAGTATTGTTTTGTTCTTTTTATTAATAGCTACCCTTTAAATAATCTTTTCTCTTCATTAAAAAGGTAGACAATATCATATAAATAATTGATAAGACTCCTGTATTATATTAATACAAAGTGTTACTTTAGCGAATCAATTTAATTGTTTTTTATTTGGATTATTTTTTAATAAAAAACTAATAGTATAAATTATTTTTTGAAAGAGATGGTTAAAATTTTAGCAAATGATGGTATAGATCCCATTGGTGAAAAATTGTTGGTACAAGCCGGATACCAATTGGTTGTAAAAAATTTTGCTCAAGATGCCTTAGCTGATGAAATAAATCAAAATAATTTTAATGCTGTTCTTGTTCGTTCTGCAACAAAAATTACTAAGGAGATTATAGATAAATGTCCGGGTATAAAATTACTGGGTAGGGCAGGAGTTGGGATAGATAATATTGATGTAAGTCATGCAGAAAAAAAAGGAATTACTGTAGTAAATACACCTAATGCATCTTCTCGTTCAGTAGCAGAATTGGTTTTTGCTCATTTGTTAGGCATGTGTCGTTTTTTGCACGAATCAAATAGAGAAATGCCTCTTTCTGGCGATACCCATTTTAAAGATTTAAAATCTGCTTTTTCAAAAGGCATTGAACTAAAAGATAAAACCATTGGTATTATTGGCTTTGGTAGAATTGGTAAAGAGGTTGCGCGCATGGCATACGCATTAGGTATGCATGTGGTTGCCTATGATAGGCATTTTAAAGGCAAAGTAGATTTGGAACTTTCTATTCACAAACATAAAATTCCATTTGCTCTAGAAATTATTTCTTTTCCCGAACTGCTTCAAAAAAGTGATTTCATTAGTATTCATATTTCAACGGGCAAAGGTGAAAAATCGTTGATCTCTGAAAAAGAATTTGCTTTAATGAAAAAAGGAGTGGGTATTGTAAATACTTCGCGAGGAGGTGTTATTGATGAATCGGATCTCATGCACGCCATGAATAATGGTAAAGTTAAGTTTGCCGGCTTAGATGTTTTTGAAAACGAACCTGAACCAAGCATGAAATTATTGATGCAGCCTACTATTTCTGTAACGCCCCATATTGGAGCATCTACTATAGAAGCCCAAGCGAGAATAGGAGAGGAGCTTGCTAAAAAAGTAATTGAATTTTTTAATAGTAAATAATCTCTTTCTGGTTACATTATTGTTCTCAAATACATATAGGCTCAAATTCAATTCTTGATTTTAAAAAGTATATATGAGACAATTTTTCAAGTTAAAAATAAAATTAAATCTTGTATTAGTTATTATTTTATTTTCATGCCTTAGTAATTCTTTTGCTCAAAATTTTGATTGGGTTACTAAAATAGGAGAAGCTGATAATGATAAAGGTTATGCAATAACTTCAGATAAGTATGGAAATGTATATACAACCGGATATATACAAGAAACTCCGCTAAAAATATATCCACTTAATACTATTTTTATACAAAAAATAGATATTAATGGTAATATTATTTGGACAAAAGAAATGGAAGATAGTTCTGATTATGATGAGGGAAGAGGATATGCTATTGCTGTTGACGATTCGGGAAATGTTTATGCTACTGGATATATTGCCGGAACAGTAGATTTTAATCCTGCCTCTGCTACATATTATTTATCTTCAGGTTCTTCTGGTTACTGCTCACCTTCAATTTTTATAGTTAAATTAAACTCTGATGGAGATTTGCTTTGGGCAAAGTTAGCTGTTTGTAGTTATGATCCATATTATTTTGCAATAGGCAATTCTATAGCCATTGACAAATCAGGAAATGTTTACACTTCTGGAGAATTTTTTGGCACAGTAGATTTTGACCCTGGATTATCTAACTATAACCTCACATTTAATGGAGGAATAAATATTTTTGTTGAGAAACTAGATGCTTCTGGCAATTTTGTTTGGGCTAAACAAATGGGTGGAGAAAATAATAATTATTGTGATGCCTCAGCCTATTCTATGGCCATTGATAATGATGACAATATATATACCACTGGATATTTTGATGGAACTGTAGATTTTGACCCTGGAACATCGACCTATGATTTAACTGCAACTTCCTACGATGACATTTATATAGAAAAATTAGACCCTGATGGAAATTTTGTATGGGTTAAACAAATGGAAAGTACTTCATATTCTTTTGATAATGGTTTTTCTATTGCTGTTGATACTGTTGGAAATATATATAGTACTGGAATTTTTACAGAAACTGTTGATTTTAATCCAGGATCTGGAACTTATAATTTAACATCAACCGGGGAAGATATTTTTATTCTAAAATTAAATAAACTTGGAGATTTTGTTTGGGCTAAACAAATAGAATATGATGGAGGTAGTGAACACAATTATAGATATAGAAGAAACTCTTTGGATGTAGACATAGGTGGGAATATCTATACTACAGGTTATTTTGATGGAACTGTAGATTTTGATCCAAATATTGGAACCAATTATTTAACATCTAATAATCTAAGTTTTGCTGATATGTTCATACTAAAATTAGACTCTGATGGAGATTTTGAGTGGGTTATTCAAATGCAAGGTATAGATTATATTTCCGGTTATTATCCAGATTGTTATTCAAATGCTATTTCTGTAGATCCTATTGGTAATATATTTACTACTGGGTCATTTAGTTCAACTGTAGATTTTGATCCAGGCTTAGATACTTTTGATTTAGATTCTTGGGGTGGCAAAGATGATATTTTTATCCTAAAAATAAATCAATGCAATAGCATTGTTGATACTTCAGTGCAGGTTTCTACAAATACATTAACCGCTAATGTATTAAATGCTACTTATCAATGGATGGATTGTTATTCAAATTCCCCAATTAATGGGGCTGTTTATTCTAGTTTTATACCAACAGCAAATGGCCAGTACGCGGTACAAATAATATTAGATGGCTGTATTGATACTTCAAGCTGTTATACGATATCAAATGCAGGTATTATTGAACCGAATTTCCTGAGTTATTTAAAAGTATATCCAAATCCTACTACCAATAAATTTTCTATTGATTTAGGATCTAATTATGAAGAAATTGTTGTGAGTATTAACGATGTTATTGGAAATAAAATGAAAAAATTACATTTTAAAAACATGCAGTTATTTAATATAGATATGAACGATCAATTAGCTGGAGTCTATTTCGTAACTATAAAGACCAAAACAGAACAAACAACTATTAAGTTAGTTAAAGAATAGCATAATTGGGTTTGATAAGAATGTTATAGATTTTCATTAATTCAAGCAAAAAAGGAAAATAATAATTGAAATAGGGAAAAATTAAAATATTAGAAATTTTTATATCACATTTAATTTTCTAATCTTTCAATTTCTTAATCTTTCAATTTTTCAATGGCAATAATCAAACCCTTCAAAGCAATCCGTCCAAGAAAAGACTTAGTTCATTTGGTAGCTTCTCGTTCAATGGATTTTTACTCCAAAGAGGAATTGCAAAAAGAGATTTCTTCAAATGAATTTTCATATTTACAAATTATTAAACCCGAAGATAAAACCGGAACAATAAAAAATAGCTCAGTTGAACATTACAAAAAATGCAAACAACGTTATTTAGATTTTAAAGAAAAAAACATTTTACAAGAAGATGAAAAGGAATCATTTTATGTCTATCAGCAAATAAGCGGTAATTATTCAAGTACAGGCATAATTGGATTGGCTTCTATAGATGATTATTTTAATAAAACAATAAAAATTCACGAACAAACACTCCTCAATAAAGAAAAAGCCTTAAAAGATTATTTAAAAATTTGCGATATACATGCTGAGCCTATTATTTTGGCTTACCAACCACAACAAAAAATTGCATCTCTCATTGCAGAAATTGTTCATAGTGAGCCTGAATATAATTTTACTTCTGTAGATGGAATAAGCCATCAACTATGGATTATAGACAATGAAAAAAATATAGCAACTATTGTAGAAACGTTCAAGAAAACTCCTGCCCTGTATATTGCAGATGGGCATCACCGTTCAGCTTCTTCAGCTTTGCTTGGCGCAGAATTAAGAGATGAAAAATCTTATAAAGGCAATGAACCCTTTAATTATTTTCTTTGCATTTTCTTTCCTTTTAACCAGTTAAAAATTTATGATTATAGCAAATTGGCTAAAGATTTAAGTGGCATGAGAACAGATATTTTTTTAAGTAAACTAGGAGATTGCTTTAAAATTACCAAAAAAGGCAAAAAAGCTTATGTGCCCAGTATGCAAAGGCATATAGGCATGTATATAGAAGAAAACTGGTATGAATTAATTCCTAAAGAAGGTTTAGAAATTGACAGCGATCCGGTAAATTCTCTCGATGCAAGTATTTTGTATGACTACATCATCATTCCCACTTTAAGAATTGAAGATTTTAGGAGAGACAAGCGAATTGCATTTACCGGAGGTTCAAACAATATTGCAGAAATTGAAAAACGCGTGAATAGTGGAGAAATGAAAATTGGTTTTTGTCTTCACCCCATAACAATAGAACAACTTACTCGAATTGCAGATATGAATAAAACCATGCCTCCTAAAAGCACTTGGATTGAACCCAAATTGAGAAGCGGAATGGTGGTTTATGAGTTAAATATTGGGGAGTAATACTAGGCAGTTTGTATTACTGTTGTATATGCTAAAATTTATTCTTGAATTATAATTTCAACAGTTCTTATAAAGGTTACAACTGGTTCAATTAAGGGTTGCACCGTTTCTTCATCAAAATCAAACATATCTCCATAATCGCCTTTATGGCGCCAATCCATTAAATCTGAATAAAGCTTCCCATCTTCTTTGCTTAGCTTTCCTGTTTTTATAAAATGGAGATTTAAAAGTGTTTTTATACCGGAATGAGTTTGTGCATTCAGCTTATTTTTTAATAATAATGCGGATACCACATAATAAGAAGCATAATACAATCTATTAACACATGCATTCCAGCTTTTGTTTTGAGCAAGAACTTTAGCATCATTTATTGCTTCGGCTGATTTTGCAATCCTATATTTTATATAGTCATCTATGTTACCGCTCACAAATATTTTCCTTCACTAGTTACATTTTTATAAAAAGGGGTGATTGTCATTTTACCATTCCAATCATTTAAGGAATATACAAAAGTAGAAATGGCCTCGCCTGTTTCAAGCTCAACATCAAATAATTTATGTCTCAACTCTTGTTCATCTTTTAAAGTAACGTTGGGTTTATTTAATAAAATTAAAATGTCCCAATCAGAATCTTTTCTTGCATCACCTCTTGCTCTTGAGCCATATAAAATAACTTGTGCTTCAGCATCGCTTAATTTAACGACCTCTTTGATTTTATCAGTTACTGAGTGGTTCATAATTTATTTAATAATTGAAACATTACCCTTCCACCAATTTTCTATATCTAATTCTTTTTGGTCCAACATCGCCCAATCGTTTTTTGCGATTTTCTTCGTAATCACTATAACCACCTTCAAAGAAATATACTTTTGAATCGCCTTCAAATGCAAGTATGTGTGTACAGATACGATCTAAAAACCAACGATCATGAGAAATAATTACGGCACAACCTGCAAAATGTTCTAAGGCTTCTTCTAAAGCACGAATGGCATTTACATCCAAGTCATTGGTAGGTTCATCCAATAATAAAACATTGGCCTCTTCTCTAAAAGTTAATGCCAAATGCAATCTGTTTATTTCTCCACCTGAGAGTACTCCGCATTTTTTATTTTGATCCGATCCTGAAAAATTAAATTTAGAAACATAAGCACGAGAATTGAGTAAGCGTCCGCCCATTTCAATGTTTTCATTGCCCCCTGTAATGGCTTCCCAAATGGTTTTGTTAGGATCAATAGCACTATGTGATTGATCTATGTATGCAATTTTTGCAGTTTCCCCAACAGTAAATTGACCTCCATCAGCTTTTTCACCACCCATAATCATCCGGAAAATAGTTGTTTTACCGGCTCCATTTGGCCCAATAATACCCACAATACCTGCCGGAGGAAGCTTGAAATTTAAATCGTCATACAGTAATTTATCTCCAAAAGCTTTCGATACGTTTACGGCATCAATTACGTTGGTTCCTAAACGCGGACCGTTAGGAATAAACAATTCCAATGTGTCTTCTTTTTGTTTTGAATCTTCAGCCAGTAGTTTATCATAAGCACCTAAACGAGCTTTTGCTTTTGATTGTCGGCCTTTAGCTCCTTGTCTAATCCATTCTAATTCTCTCTCAAGCGTTTTTCTACGTTTGCTTTCTGTTTTTTCTTCTTGCGCTAAGCGTTTCGATTTTTGATCTAACCATGATGAGTAATTTCCTTTCCAAGGAATGCCTTCGCCTCTATCTAGTTCTAGAATCCATCCGGCAACATTATCTAAGAAATACCTATCGTGTGTAATAGCAATTACTGTTCCTTTGTATTGTTGTAAATGTAATTCCAACCATTGCACTGATTCAGCATCTAAGTGATTGGTGGGCTCATCCAATAATAAAATATCCGGTTCTTTTAATAATAATCGGCATAAAGCAACCCTTCTTCTTTCACCACCCGAAAGATTTTTTACCAATGCATCACCGTCTGGGCAACGCAAAGCGTCCATTGCTCTTTCTAACTTGCTGTCTAATTCCCAAGCATCTTTTTGCTCAATTAAATTCATTAAAACGGCCTGACGGTCGATGAGCTTGTTCATAGCATCATCGCTCATAGGTTCAGCAAATTTATTGTTTACTTCTTCGTATTCTTTTAGTAAATCAACAATTTCTTGTGTGCCTTCTTGAACAATTTCCTTTACAGTTTTGGTATTATCCAATTCAGGTTCTTGAGCCAAATAGCCAACAGAATATCCTGGAGAAAAAGTTACTTTACCTTGATAAGCTTGTTCAACACCGGCAATAATTTTTAGTACGGTTGATTTTCCGGAACCATTTAAACCAATAATCCCAATTTTGGCTCCGTAATAAAATGATAAATAAATATTGTTTAATACTTGTTTGCTAGGTCCGTATGATTTACCCACACCAACCATTGAGAATATTACTTTTTTATCGTCTGACATATATTTTTAGTTCAAAGTTTGTTAGTTTAATTTCAATGTTTTTCTGTTGCAAATATCGGTATTTCTTTTTTATGAGCAATCTTTAAATAGGATACAATTCTTAGAATTGAGCAATTAAAAAATTAAAAATAAGATCACAATATAGATTCTAATTATATTAACTTTGTGTAATAAATACAGTAAATATGAACTACGATATCATTGTAATAGGAAGTGGGCCTGGTGGCTATGTTGCTGCAATTAGAGCTTCGCAATTAGGATTAAAAACCGCTATAATTGAAAAAGCTGAATTGGGTGGAATTTGTTTAAACTGGGGATGTATTCCAACCAAAGCATTGTTAAAAAGTGCACAAGTTTTTGAATACATCAATCATGCAAATGAATACGGTATAAAAGTAGAAAATGCACAAGCCGATTTTTCTTCAATTGTTAAACGAAGTAGAGATGTTGCCGATGGCATGAGCAAAGGAGTTCAATTTTTAATGAAGAAAAATAAAATTGATGTGATTAAAGGTGCTGCAAAAATAAAGGCAGGAAAAAAAGTTGCCGTTACCGGAGATGATGGAAAAATTACAGAATATGCTGCTAACCATATTATCATTGCTACGGGAGCTCGTTCACGTGAGCTTCCTAATTTAAAACAAGATGGAGAAAAAATTATTGGCTATCGCGAAGCTATGAATTTGAAGAAACAACCCAAATCAATGGTAGTAGTGGGTTCTGGTGCAATAGGAGTGGAGTTTGCTTATTTTTATAATGCTATTGGAACAAAAGTTACTATTGTTGAATATTTACCCAATATAGTTCCTGTTGAGGATGAAGAAGTGTCTAAACAACTACTTCGCTCTTTAAAAAAACAAGGCATAGAAATTTTAGTAGATGCAACGGTTACTGCCGTAGAAAAAAGTGGAAATACATGTAAAGTAAATATTAAAACTGCTAAAGGAGAGCAAACTATTGAATGCGAAACGGTTTTATCAGCAGTGGGCATTGCTTCAAATATTGAAAACATTGGACTTGAAGATGTGGGTATTGTAACAGATAAAGGAAAAATTCTTGTAAATAAATTTTACGAAACAAATATTCCCGGCTATTATGCAATTGGTGATGTTCTTGCTACGCAAGCATTAGCCCATGTTGCCTCAGCAGAAGGAATTACTTGTGTAGAAAAAATTGCAGGGTTAAATCCTGATCCTATTGATTACAAAAATATTCCCGGATGTACCTATTGCCAACCCGAAATTGCCTCTGTTGGCTATACTGAAAAAGCTGCAAAAGAAGCCGGCTATGAAATTAAAGTGGGTAAATTCCCTTTTTCAGCATCCGGTAAAGCAAGTGCATCAGGAGCAAAGGAAGGTTTTGTAAAAGTTATTTTTGATGCTAAATACGGTGAATTTTTAGGAGCACACTTTATTGGTTCAAATGTTACTGAAATGATTGCAGAAGTTGTTGTAGCACGCAAACTAGAAACAACAGGACATGAAATTATTAAAGCGGTTCATCCACATCCTACTATGAGTGAAGCCATCATGGAAGCTACAGCTGCAGCATATGGAGAAGTGATACATATCTAATTGTTTAATGGTTATTGATCGATAAAAAATGAAAAAAAAAACTATACTGGTTTCAATTCTTATTTGTCAATTTTCAATTTTTAATTTTACTGCTTGTAAAACAAATAAAGATGTAGTGTCATCTACTAAAACAGAAAGTCCACAACAGACTACAAATTCAAGTCCGCAAAAAACAGAAGAAATTAATTTTAGTCAAAATTCTGCCAACACAAAACAAGCTATTGCTAAAGATGATAGTTTGTTTGTTACAATTGAGAGAACGGCTTGTTTTGGAAAATGTCCTACTTATAAAACCAGAATTTATACAAGTGGCTATGTTATTTTTGATGGAAAAATGAATGTGGATAAAATAGGTAGATTTTCTACTAAGCTTTCAAAAGAGGAAATAGAAACCCTCAAGCAAAAAATTAATGAGGTAAATTATTTTGAATTGAATGATAAATACGATGGGCCTGCTACAGATTTACCAAGTGTAATAACATCAGTTGCGCTAAATGGATTTAGAAAAAGCATTACTGCCCGTTATGAAGTTCCTGCTGAATTAAAAAGTTTTCAAATTTTTATTGATAAACTTTTTGTCGATAAAAATTGGGTGTTAATTGGAGATACACAAAAATAATTGCTGCAATTATTTTTATTTTCTATTTCCGATTTTGTTGTTTTAGCAATTCAATTTGTTTCTTTAATTCTTCAATTTCTTTTTGTTGTTCTTTAATTGCTTCAACAAGTACAGGAGTAATCATTTCATAATTTATACCCTTATATATTACTTCACTATCATTTCTAGAATCTTTGTCGTTTAATCCAATTGGATGATGTATATCTCTTACCATATCAGGAAAAACTGTTTCTACCTCCTGTGCAATAAAACCATATTGTTTTCCTTTAGGTAAATTTAAATCTTTAAAATTTTCATCATTTTTAAAGTAATATGATTTACCATTTAATTTCATCACTTTTTGTAAAGGAGATTCAATAGGTTGGATTTCTTGTTTTAATCTTTCATCCGAAGAATTCCAAATACCAGCAGTTGTATATGCATCTCCTACTGCATAAAGAGCCCATGCAGCACCTGTACCTGAATTACTGGCATAAGAATATAAAGCAAAATTTGAACTCGTACTATTTGAATAAACGCTGTTAGAAATTCCGTATCTACCACCAGATCCTGTACTATTAATATAATTTCTTATTCCATATTTAGTAGAGGATGTAGAACTGCTATTCTCAAAGTAACCAGAATATTCAGAAGATGTACTAGTATTTGAATTTACAACATTTAATATTCCAGTAGGAGACGTAGTCCCGATAGATAAATTATTACTCATATAAACATCAGCCTTATCAAAATATCCAGCCCATGCAGTGCCTGTATATGCAGTATTAATAGTTCCATATACACCATATTTAGCACCATTGCCGGTAGCATAACCATATACACCATAGTTATTACCACCTTCTCCATAGGCAGCGCCATAAACACCATATTTATCACCTAAAGAACCGTTAGAAGAATAATAACCACCATATTTATTTCCACTTTGGTCAGATTCTACATAGGTATAAATTCCATATTTAGTACCGGTAGCAGAGGTATTTTGATCCCATATTTTTAAGCCGTATGTAGTACTATTAGAAGCATTCATATTGATATATGCACCTGTTCCTGTAGCATCTAATTTTAATCGAGAAGAAGCACTTGTAGTACCTATTGCCAAATTTCCTCCTGCATCAAATCTAGCAACTTCCGCATTATTGGTTTTAAATACCAATGCTTGTCCATCAGTAGTACCAATAAAATTAGTACCTGCTGTTGTTCCTGCATTTCCAGTCAAAGACCAGGAATTAGAGGTTATAGCGCTAATATCAATCCAATCGGTTCCTGATCCTGTGGTTGAAAGAACTTGACCACTTGTACCTGCACTATTATTCATGTCATAGTAAGCGCCAGTTAATCTCATATCTCCTGAAATATGTAATTTTTGTGAAGGAGATGTTGTGCCAATACCGACATTATCACTAAAATACCCACGACCCATAAAGTAACCGGCATAAGCATTTGTATATCCGTTCATATTGGCGTAATAGCCATAATGCGTTCCACTTCCGGAGTTATCTAGACTCACCCATGATCCATAATGTGTACCAGTACCACCTGAATAAATATGAGTATACAAACCATAAATTGTTCCGGTATGGGTTGTTTCAACAGATATAGATGATCCCGCTCCATAAATTATATTATTTGCACCTGCTGAAGAAGTAAAAAAGTTAAATGTTCCATAAACAGTACCGGAACCTCCAAGAGTAATATCATTGTAAACACCATGAGTAACTCCGGTACCACCTGCTGAAACATTATTTTTTATTCCATATTTATTACCGGTACCATCTGAAGATACATCATTATAAATTCCATATTTATCAGAAGTTGTGGAAAAACTATTTGTGAGATTTAAGGTTCTATAACTTTCCGCATTTATAACATTAAATTTATAGGTTGTAGCGGTAGTTCCAATTGAAACATTGCCGACAGACGATATTCTCATTCTTTCAGAACCACTGGTTTTAATTACTAAATCTTTTACATCTGTAGTTCCAAGGAAATTTGTTCCAGCAGTTGTTCCTGTATTTCCAGTTAATGACCAAGCATTTAATGCCCCATCAGCTCCTGTTGCTCCTGTTGCCCCGTTAGTTCCGGCAGCACCTGTTGATCCGGTAGCACCAGTAGCCCCGTTATTTCCAGTTACACCTTGAGCACCTGTAGCACCCGTTACTCCATTAGTTCCGTTTGTACCGTTAGTACCGGCAGCACCTGTAGCTCCGGTAGATCCAGTAGCACCGTTATTTCCAGTT
>JAHEXY010000015.1 GCA_023251875.1 Bacteroidota bacterium | reverse complement strand
GGTCTGATATGAGTAGTAGTTGGGTAAATACCGATTCTATGTTTTATTATTATTCTGAAAGTTTAACTACAATGGCTAAAGACATTGCAAAATTTATAATTAAGGTAGATGTTTATCCTAATCCTACCACTGGCAAAATTACTCTTGAACTAGAAAATATCGAAGGCAATTACAATTTTGAAATTACAAACATGAATGGGCAGTTAATGGATGTTGAAAATATTCAAGTTTCTGAAAGTAATCATAATACTCAATTTGATTTAAATAAATACACAAAAGGAATTTACTTTTTAAGAATTATTGGAGAAAATAAGGAAACGATAAATAAGATGATTGTAAGGGAGTAGTGTTAGCGTTATTTCATATAAAAATGCCTGTTCTCTAATTTGATGACAGGCATTTTTTATGCTTATATTTGTGCTGTCGAAAAAATAAAATAATGACAGCTACTGAAACCATTCATAAAAAAATAGAACAGCTCCGCGACAATCTTAATCGACATAACTATTTGTATTATGTAGAGGCAAGAACTGAGATAAGCGATTATGATTTTGATAAAATGATGGAAGAGCTTATTAAGCTCGAAAAAGAACATCCTGAATTTGCTGATCCCAATTCTCCATCCCAAAAAGTAGGAGGTGAAATTACCAAAGAATTTAAATCGGTAAAGCATAAATATGCCATGCTCTCGCTTGGCAATACATATAACGAAGAAGAACTGTACGATTTTGATAAGCGTATTAGAAAAGTTATTACGGATGAACTTGTTGAATACGTTTGCGAATTAAAATACGATGGTGTTGCAATTGGGCTTTCATACAAAAACGGAAAATTGGTCCAGGCTGTTACGCGTGGGGACGGACTACAAGGCGATGATGTTACTGCCAATATTAAAACAGTAAAAAGTATTCCTCTTGTTCTGCATGACAATAATTACCCCGATGAATTTGAAATTAGAGGAGAAGTAGTAATGCCTTTTACGGAATTTGAAAAACTTAATAAAGAACGGATTGAAATAGGAGAGGAACCATTTGCAAACCCCAGAAATACTACTGCCGGTACTTTAAAAATGCAAGATTCAGCTGTTGTTGCACAAAGGGCCTTGGATTGCTATCTCTATGCATTGTATGGAGATAATTTAAATTATGCTTCTCATGCAGATGGTCTGAAAAATGCCAAGCAATGGGGATTTAAAATTTCATCTAACACAAAAGTGTGTTCTTCTATTGAAGAAGTAATTGAATTTATTGCGTATTGGGATAAACAAAGGGAAACATTGAATGTTGCTACTGATGGTATTGTTATAAAAGTAAATTCAATTGATCAACAAAAAAAATTAGGTTTTACTTCAAAATCTCCTCGTTGGGCTATTGCTTATAAATACAAGGCAGAACAAGCTGCAACAAAATTAATTTCTATTTCATATCAGGTTGGCCGTACAGGGGCTATTACTCCTGTTGCTAATTTAGAACCTGTTCAATTGGCCGGCACTACAGTTAAAAGAGCTTCTTTGCATAATGCCGATCAAATTGCAAAGCTTGATATTCGTGAAGGTGATGTTGTTTTTGTTGAAAAAGGAGGAGAAATTATTCCTAAAGTTACAGGTGTTGATTTGAGTAAACGCTCAGAAAATTCTCATGCTACGCATTATATTGAAAAATGCCCGGAATGTAATACTATATTGGTAAGACTTGAAGGTGAAGCTTTACATTATTGCCCTAATGAAGATGGATGTCCACCACAAATAAAGGGCAAACTTGAACATTTTACCAGTCGCAAAGCCATGAATATTGATAGTTTTGGTTCCGAAACGATTGAACTTTTATACAATCAACACTTGATAAAAAATATTGCAGATATATATGAACTAAAGAAAGAGCAAATATTACCGCTTGAGCGCATGGCAGAAAAATCGGCCAATAATTTAATTGAAGGAATTATAAAATCGAAAGAAGTTCCTTTTGAAAGAGTTTTATTTGCTATTGGTATTAGACATGTGGGAGAAACGGTTGCTAAAAAATTAGCGCGATATTTTAGATCTATTGATGCATTAAGTAAGGCAACACTCGAAGATTTAGTAATGGTTGATGAAATAGGAGATAAGATAGCCAAGAGTATATTAGAATATTTTTCTTTATCCAAACATGTTGAATTGATAGAGCGATTGAAATTGTATGGTTTGCAATTTGAAATGGGAGAACAAGCTATTGCTACCGGCAATAAATTAGCAGGTTTATCGTTTGTAGTTTCCGGAACTTTTAAACAGTTTTCGCGTGATGAAATAAAAAACATTATCGAACAAAATGGTGGAAAAAATGTAAGTTCAGTTTCCTCAAAAACAAATTATTTGTTGACGGGTGATGAAGCCGGTTCTAGCAAACTAAAAAAAGCAGAAGAATTAAAAATAAATATTATTAATGAAGAACAATTTTTAACATTGATTAATATTTAACCGCTACGCGGTAAATCTTTATATGTTATTTATCTTTCTACAATACTATAACGCCTATGGCGTATATTTGATTAATTGCCTGTAGGGCATATAGTATTGTAGAAAAATAAATCATTTTTACAAATACCTCGAAGAGGTTTAACTGAAAATAATGAATACAAAAATTAATCTTTCAATTTTCCAATTTTCCAATTTTTTAATCTTTCCAATTTTTTCAACCCTTCTAATTTTTATTAGCCTTTCTTCTTGTAAAAAAGACACGGTAAATACATCATCCTCTGCCAAGCTTGAATTTTATAGAGGAGCAGTACAAACAGATACAATAATTTTAGATACTGTGTTTACAACCATTGGTTCTATTACAGAATGGTTAACGGTTAAAAATCCGTCTGATCAAAAAATTATTGTTTCTAAAATTTATTTGGCAGGAGGCAATAATTCTAATTTTAGAATTAATATTGATGGAGATCCCGTTAATTCAAAACAAGATGTTGAGATAGCGGCTAATGATAGCCTTTTTATTTTTATTGAAGTAACGGTTGATCCTAATGGAAAAAATACACCCATGATTATTACAGATTCCATCGTGTTTGAAACCAATGGAAATGTTCAAGATGTGCAATTAGTAGCCTGGGGGCAAGATGCTTATTTTTATGCACCGGCACCGGGAGAGTTTTTTTATCCGCTCGATGTATCTTTAACATCATTACCTACTGATAAACCCAATGTATTTTATGGGTATGCTTATGTTCAAGCCGGATCTACTTTAACTATTCCTGCTGGGGCGCAATTGTATTTTCATGCCTATTCAGGTATTGCTGCTGATTCAGCGGCTACTATTCTTGTTCAAGGAACAAAAGATAATCCTGTAACATTTCAAGGTGATAGGTTAGAAGAATATTATGAAGATGTGGCCGGCCAATGGGGCTATCCACTTTTTGGTGGAATTTATTTGTATCCTGGAAGTGTCAATAATCAAATTGATTATGCCATTATTAAAAATGGATATATAGGAGTAGAGGCTGATACATTGGGAAATTCAAGTAATCCAACATTAACTATTAACAACACCATAATAAAAAATATGGCCAATATTGGCCTATTAGCACAAGGAACCAAATTAAAAGCGACCAATTGTGTTGTTGCCAATTGTGCAAAATATGCCGTGGTGTGTAATATCGGAGGAGATTATGATTTTTTGCATTGCACCGTTGGTAATTATTGGGGAGAATCAACGCGTTCCACTCCATCAGTGGTAATTAATAATTATTACGAAGATGTAAATAAGAATATTCAAATTAGAGATCTTACCAATGCCTATTTTGGTAATTGTATTATATACGGAAATCTTGAAGGCGAACTTGTTTTAGATGAAAATAAAAAAGGAGCTTTTAATTATACTTTTGATCATTGTTTAATTAAAGCAGATACAAGTATACATACTTCTCTGAGTAATTTTGTAAGCGTAATAACAAATAAAGATCCTAAGTTTAAAGATGTAAGTAAATACGATCTTACATTGGAAAGCAATTCTCCTGCAATTAATGTTGGCGATATTTCTATCGCCAATACTGTTCCTACAGATATCCTTGGCATAGATCGCATCATAAATGGTTCGCCAGATTTAGGAGCTTATGAAGCGCAGTAATTTGCCTTGCTCATACTTCGACTCTGCTCAGTATATCCTTTGCTCAATTCACGCTGAGCTGAGTCGAAGCGTCAGAAAATTAATTTCCTAAGCATTTTTATTTTTCTATTGCTAATTTCCTGTTAACAATTCCCTCTTTTGTTTTTATTTCTAAAATATAAATACCATTGCTTTGGTTTGAAAGATCAATATTTAGGGTAGAAGAAAATTGATTGGTAGCATAAATTTTTTCTCCTAAGAAATTATAAATATTTAAACCAGTAATTGCAATGCTTGAGTTTACAATTTTAAATTCTCCCTTTGTTGGATTTGGAAAAATTTGAATAGATCCATTATAGGGTGGGAAATCAATATTGGTTACAGTAGTATCAGCAAATGCATATAAATAGCCATCGTCAGATGTTATGTAAAGTGTACCATCAGCACCTAATGCAGGTGATGCTTCAGAAATTCTACCTCCTGTTAAGTATGACCATTTCACATTTCCACTTTTGTCGAGAGCATAAACATTATAATCTACAGCACCCACATAAGTAGTTCCTTTATTATCCACAACAGGAAATCCAATAACGCCATAAAACCCTGATTGATTGGGATCATCATCCGTTTGATAGGTCCAATTACTTGCATGTGTGGTACCGTTAATAGAAGTTATTAACCCTTTACTTGTTCCTAAAACGATAGCCGTATCTGAAGAAATTGCCGGTGTAATAATACCTGCAATTTCATCATTAATACTTCCTACTGACCATTTTAAATTTCCATCATTATCTAAAACGTACAATGTGGGGCCTGAAGCAACATAAATATATCCATCAGGGCCAATGGCTGGCGAGCCGTTTCTTAAACTACTGGTTTTGTATTTCCATTTTAATGTACCGTTTGTATTTAAACCGTAAATTAAAGAATCAGAGCCACAATGGGCATCGCCCCCACCTACTACAATAGTTCCATCTGTAGCAATAGTAACGGGGTATGAAACGCAACCATAAGTAAGGTATTTCCATTTCACAGTTCCATCACTAGCATTGATTGCATATACATTTTTATCCCAACAGCCCTGATAAAGTACGCTGTCATCATCAGAAATAGTAACCCCAAATATCATGGAACCTCCAGCTTTGTATGTCCATTTTTCATTGCCCAAAGAATCTAAAGCAATCATGGTACTGTCAGCAACTATGTATATAGAATTTCCATCTTTTGAAAGAGCTGGTCCTTGTGCACTTTGATAAAAGTGTGACCATTTTAAATTTCCATCTTTATCTAAAGCAGTAATAATATTGGGCCCTCCAACGTAAATGGTTCCTGTTTTAGAAATAGCAATACTATTTCCTGCAAAGTTCATTCCCCCAACACCAACGTAGTATTTCCATTTTATAGTTGCAGTTTGTGGACCTAAAACATTTGCATATCCTGAGTGGTGAGCATTGTTATGAAACATGGGCCAAGGATGCGAGGCTTGGGCATTTACTAAATTCACAAGGCTAGTAAATGCCCATAAGAGTAGATATTTTTTCATAGATTATTGGTGTTTAGATGTTTAGTTTGTAGGTAAAGTATAAAAAAAAATATACTAAACAAATTCTACCAATAAAATTGAAATAAATTATTTACTTTACTTGTTCAAAAAGTTTAGCATACTCAATTTTTGAATTATGTCTGGGATCGCGAGGAATTTTGGGAACAAATAAAATTGCATCGTAAATCATTTCTGCCTTTTTAATTTCTTGTTCAATATAATTTTTATCAGCTTTAGCGGATAATTCAATAATAATAGATAAGTTATTGTTGAGGTCTAATACAGTTCCTATTTCAACGCCATCAATGGTTTGAAGAAAATTTTCATATAAAAAAGGAGCAATCAATTGATCGTTTTTCCAGATGATTTGATTACAACGTCCGGTAAGATATAGAGATCCATCATCATCTAAATATCCTGAATCACCTGTTCGGTGCCAAACTTCTTTTCCTATAAAAATTTTATTTCGTAATAAGGCTTCTTCATTATTGTAATATTCTTTTAATACATGGTTGCCGCTTACGGCTATTTCTCCAATTTCTTTTTTTGAAACTTCGAGTAAGTTCATGTCTTCGGGGGTATGACATTTCATAACTTCGTTAGTAATTTTAATTGTTTTAACATTTATAAGGGGTGTAGGTTTGCCTACAAGTAAGCCATTTTTTAATAGGTCTGTTTTGTGTTCAATTAAAGTTTTAATATTTATTTTACTGATTGGCTCAGCTTCTGTTGAGCCGTATAATATTTCAACATTTGAATGTGAAAATGCTTTTTCATAAAGTTGAGCTTCTTTAGGAAAAACAGGGGCTCCACCGGTAAAAATATATTTTAGCTTAGTTGTTTCAACATTGTTTTCTAATGCATATGTAGCCATTTTTTTAATCACAAATGGTGAAGCCGAAATTCTATTTATTTTATGTTGCTGAATGAGTTTAAATATTTGAGCAGGATCAAGAGAATCGGGCTTGCTTGCTTTAAATTCAGGGATTATGGTTGTGCTGCCAATTCCTAAATTACAAAGCACAAAAATAGGCAACATCGTAAGATCAATGGCATCCGGTGTTAAATAAATTTCTTCTATTAAAGCATTAAATTGTTCAAGTAAAAAAGAATGGGTACGTTTAGCGGCTTTGGGAGTACCTGTGCTGCCCGTTGTAAATGTAATTAATGCGGTGTCGTTAGGATCGGTTTTATAATTGAAAGTAGGTTTGGTTTTTACTTTTTCATAATCAACTCGTAATTTGATGGGTATTTTTCTTAGTTCTTCAGAAAAATAAGAAAATAGTCTTGCTTTCCATATTCCAATAAATGCTTTGCATTCTGCAATTTTACAGCAAAGTTCCATTCGTTCTTTACTCACCCATTCATCTAAAAATACTGCAGTGGCACCTATTTTAAATAATGCTAAAACAATACGGTATAAATCAATTGACATGGGCACAAAAACGAGTACTCTATCACCCTTATGAATACCTTTGGTTTGGAAATAGGCTGCTGTTTGCAACACATCTTCTTCTAAAGAAGCATAGGTAATAAAGCGGCCTTTGTGTTGAATGGCCACTTTATCGGGATATTCCCGAGCATTTACATGAAGATATTCAATTACGTTTTTCACCTCGTTAAAAATAAGGGGATCAGGGGTTGGGAACATACAATGAGGGTTGGGTTGTTGAGTTCTTTTATTTTATTAGGGTATTTTAAATTTATGGATGATGTAGCGATGTTCCGTAAAGGGAATAGCTTTTATATTCAACGGCTTTTAATTCATCCGATAATTTCATTACTGAAGTATTGTTTTTTTGCATAAATGCATATATCATGTATTCATAGCCATCATTAAATGCTTTGTTAATAAGCTTTGCTGCCAAATAGTTTCCAAGGCCATTGTAATTTTTATTTTTACTTCTGGCCAATGATTTTATTACTAAGGTTTTTTGATGTTGGTATTTTGAATCGTAACAAAAATGAACACCAACTAAATTACCATTACTTTCTTCTGCCATCCACACATATTCAGGATTAATAAAGGGAATTATTTTTTTATATTTTTCTACAAATACATTTGGGTTAATTGGGGTGTAAAGAAAATTCTCTTTAAAAGCTTCATTACTAAAATAGGCTAATTTTAATAATTCAGTATCTATATTAGTAATATCTAGTTTACGAAATGTTAATCCCTTTGATTTTAAATCTTTTTCAAGTGCATTTACTTTGCTTGTATTAATAGAAAACTTAGGGGCTAGCGTTGATTCATATTCTGCAATACAGGCAAAGCCATTATCAATAAAATGTTGGTTGTAATGAGTATGATGATAAGGTTCAAGAAAAAAATTAGGATGGTAATTGTAATTACTAAATCTATAATTATTCCATGTTGAACCTTCCATGGGGCCAATTAAAAATTCTGCTCCTGTTTTTTGAGCCTCTTGCCTTGCAAATCCTAATAAGGCCTTACTGGCTTCTTCTTCATTAATACATTCATAGCTTCCAATGCATGCTGCTTTTTTATTGTTGTAAAATAAGAGCAGATTGTTATACAATGCAAATCTTCCTACAATTTCTTCATTTCTAAATAAAAGATAACATCCAACTAAATGATCTGAGCTTACCGATTCGGTTTGTTTAAAACGTAATTCTTCTTCAGAATATATTTTACTGGGAAAGTTTTTAAAAAGTTCAAAGTAAATTTCTCCAGGATGAGTAGAAACAATTTTATAAGTTGAATCAATTTTTAAAAGAGTTTCAGTATTTTTTTCTTGATTAGATAATTGCATTTTATTTATTTTTAAAATAATTCTGTAAATTTTTCAATAATAAGTAATACCAATAGCGAAGCCGCAGGAATGGTAAAATTATCGAGTCCATTTCTACTTAATGCTTCAGCAATAGTAGTGAAAATGGCAATTGCCAATGCAATAGCTATTGAAATTATTAATGGAACAGGAGTAAGCATAAGCAGAATAGATAAAGAAATAATAAAAGCACTTGATAAGAATGCCGCAGAGCCTACAACAGTTTTAGTATGACAACCGATTGTATATTTTCCTTTTGGCCATTTTTTACCAATCAAGGCTGCTAATGGATCAGCTATTGCAAGTATTAAGATGGGTAAATAGAAATAAATATATTCATTAGAAATAGAATAGAAATAATAACATGCATAAATAATAAAGGGATACCATAAACTACCTTGTGATGGACGATCAATGGCATTAATTGATTTTAAAAAACCATATTTTTTGCTTGCATATAATAGCATTGCAAAGCTTAAGCACAGACAAAATACAATGCGATGATCGCCTATAAGTTCAGGAAGTAAAAATGTAAATACGCCTGTAAATAAGTGAACAAATTTTCTGCTGATTTCTGCTTTAATTTTAAGTTTATGATACAGTAATTCTCCTGTTGCAAACAAGCTGAGAAAAATGGAAGCTACTATGGTTAAATTTGTTAACATGTTTTTTTAATACTTATAAAAGTCTATTTTTTATTCATTATATAATGATTCGCATATTTGAAATTTACTATAGAAAAAACATTTGTCTTTTTCAGTTAATTGTTGAGACAATTCATTATTTGCTTTTACTTCATTTGGAAATTCAGAAGACATATCTCTTGGCACCATTAAATTCCAATAGGCGTATTTTGCATTGGCTTCACTATAATGGATAAGATTTTTTGCCACTTTTCTAAAAGTTTCTTTATCCATGTATTCAAAAATGTTGGATAAATTGAAATAATGAAATTTTCCATATCGCTTGCATGCATCTTCTGCCAAGCCTTCTATTAAAACAAGCTTGTGCAAATTTTCTTTTATGACCTCAAAATTCTCACTTCTTGCATAGTGGGGTAATTGTTTTTTGAAATACCCCTTTACAATAAAATGTAAAAAATGGTTGTTAGCCACTTGTTCACTTTTAAGATGGTTTTCTGTTCGGTTTAATATTACTTTGTTAACGGGTATTTCTACATGTTTTAAAAATTGAGGATCTCTTCCATAACGACCCATTACAGTTTTACTAAAAAAGATATTGAATAAAAATTTCCATCTCCAATTGTTCCAATGTTGATTGTAAAATGAATTTTGATCTTCTGCTGAATTTTGTTCAAATAAATTTTCTACTGTTTGTTTTGAATGAATAAAAGGAAGTAGTTTTGTACGGAATAAATGAAAATAGTTTTCAAATTTACCCAAGTAAATTATGCCATTTACAATATCTGTAATATGATTTTCCCAATACGCTTTGGCATCTTCACTTAAACTAGTTTTTAGAGTATGAAATAGTTTTATTCTGTTAGGCCATTCTCTAAAGCCAAGAAACCCCAAAAACTCTAAATAGGTTAAATGCAGATAAGCGGCTTTCTTTAGTTCAATTAAATAGAGTTGAACTTTGCTTATATCCACAACAACAACCGTTTCCGGATTGGTAATAAGTAATGAAAAACTATTGTCACCAGCTGAACCAATTGATAGTATTTTTTTGCCTTGTTCAGCATTTAAACCTTCAAGTAAAATATCTACATCTTCCCAACAGTTGGCATAACGGATAATTTCAAAGTTGACTTTACTTAATTGTTCTTTTTTCATTGGGTTCTTGGGGTATATTTTCATTTCAATCTTAAAGGGTTTCAATCTTTGATTGTTTATTTAATATTTTAATTTGTCCTGTACTTCCATCTAATTCTACTTCATCACCGGTTTGTAGCGTGTTTAATAATCCCGTTATACCCACAATACACGGGATACCCATTTCTCTTGATACAATAGCAGAGTGGCTTAATAAACTTCCTCTTTCAACAAGTATGGCAGAGGCAGTTGGAAATAATGTTACCCATCCCGGATCTGTACTTGCTGTAACTAAAATATCTCCATTTAATGTGTTTACTTCATTTGGATTTCTTACAATCTTTACCTTTCCTTTTATTTGTCCTGGGCAACAGCCAATACCTTTTAAATCCCCCTTTAATTCCGTTTGGGCATATGCATTTTTATAAAAATCGTTTCCTTGGTAAACCATGCCATACGTTTTTATTCTTTCGGCAGTGGCAGGCATAATTTGATAAAATTCAAATTCTTTTTTTCTAATAGTTATTAATGATTTTAAATCTCGGTTAGAGGAAGTTCCCTTTATAAAATCGAAGATTTCATCTTTGGTTAAATAAAAAACATCTCTGGATTGATTGATGATACTCTCGGCATAAAATTGTTTTCCAATGGCACTAAAAATGGATCTGGCAACACCAAATGCACGAGTGCGTTCATAACGCAAATTTTCTCTATTACTTACAAGCGTGCGTGTAACGCGTAACCAGTAATTGAAAAATGCTTTTTTAAACGGTTTGTTTTTTAATGCTTTTTTAACAGATGCTTCTCCATTTTTTCTGAGTTCTTCTTCTATGTTGTTTTCTGCAATACGTTTTGTAACATTTTGGGCAACGTATGATTTGATAATGTTAACCAGATAAGCGGGCTCTTGTTTGTATGAAATGGTTTCTAATTTTAATTCGCCTACGCATCGTTCTCCAAACTTATGAATGTATTCATTAATGAGTACAGCAACCTGTTTGTATTTTTCCTTTTTAAGCTCTATTAAAATTTGGTTGGCATCTTTTTCTAAAAACAGTTTTTTGCTTTCAGCTGAATTGATAATAGTAGTAGATATTTCTAATAAACGATGTACCGGCTCTGTAGAAATAATATCATTACTTCCACACAATAAATCATTATGTAAATTTCCCTTGTGTTCAATATTATATTTGGTAATTAATTTTTGTAAACTACCATAATAGATCATGGCAAAGAAATCATTAATGAGAGGAGCCTTCCATTTTTTTAATAAAGTATTTTCTAATTTAAAATACAGGTGCATTAATTCATCAGGACGGCATTCATCAAAGTTGATGGCATTGTATTCCTTCATAGTAACATCAAGATCTTTTAAAAATTGATCTCTCTGTTTTGGCAGCGTAATAAGGCTTTTAATCATTTTAGCGGCCATGATGAAAAGACTTTTATAGGCTTGAAACTTAGATAGCTTATTTTTTTGTTCAAGGTTAAAACGTTCTTTAACACCCATCATTTTTTCCATAAATTCAGCATTAACTGAATAACCCGGAAAAAGTTGTAATACTTTATACCAACTCAATAAATTATAATATACCCTACCCTCAATTAAACCTAGCATATTGGCATAGGTATGGCTTTCTGCTTCAATTACTTTTTCACTTACACCCATTAAACTTGAAAACTGTTTGTAAACCGCTTCATAAAGTTTAATGATAAATGAGAAGGTTAAAGGGGTTGTAACACCCGGATAGGATTCAATAATATTACTATTATCCCATACAATTACTTCTCCATTTGTATCAGCAACTTTATTTAAATTAGTGATGGGCCTGGCTTGTAATAAATATATTTGATCATGTGCTACTGCAAATTCAATGTCTTGTGGTTTTACAAAAGCTGCATTTAATTTTTCCAGTATTTTAGAGATCTCTAGAACTTGTTTGTCGCTTAGGGAGGCGCTATTTTGTTTATTTAGCTCAATATTTATTTTTGTTACTCCATTACCCGTATTGCTTTGAACAATGGCATGTTCTTTTTTTACAATTAGTTTTTCAATGAAATTATTTTTAACAGAGAAAACATCCGCATCTAGTTCTCCTGAAACAAGTCCTTCACCTAAACCATATACTGCTGATATTACGTGAGATTTTCTATCTCCCGTTGTAGGATTCATGCCAAATGCTACTCCTGCGGCTTCTGCATTTACCATTTCTTGTATGATAACGGCAATACCCAATTGGTGTTTTAGTTTATTTTCTTTACGATAATTTGAAACTCTTTCTGAAAAGGCAGAACACCATACTTGTTTTATTTTTTCTTCTAAATCAGCATAGGTAACATATAAATAAGATTCAAATTGACCTGCAAAAGAAAACTCACTTCCATCTTCATCAATGGCTGATGAACGAACGGCAAAATATAAATTGGGGTTTTCTGAAAAGTTGAAATAATTTTTCACTTCAATATGAAAAGCTTCACCTAACCATAAATTTTCAATATACTCTGTAATTTGTTTGTTATCTTTTTTCGTAATTAGATTATCGGGAATAAGAGTTAAAAGAGATTCTTGAGGAATAACCATCCATTTAGGAACATTCATTCCTAATTCCTTTAGGTGAAAAAGATTTTTAGCTTTTCCGCCTATTTCTTCTGAAAGTAATTGCTTAGAATGATCTATATCGGTAATGCATTTTATCATGAGAACAATAATTTAGTCAGCATTGGAATTCCTCCTAAAGTAAGATACATGCTGAGCGTCCATACTGCAGATGCGTATTCTACATACTTTGAAGACTTAATAGAAGGTTTTAATAGAAAAAATATTCCTGTTAAGGAACATAAAATAAAAACACCACTTAAAATACTTATTGCTAATACGCCATACCCTGCAAATACTGATGCAATAATACTAAGTAAGAGAGTAACAAATAATAAAGCTATCCAAGAATAAATGGCTTTTTTGATGCCCAACATTTTGGTGTATGAATTAGATTCTTCATTTTCGGGGGCACGCATTTTTCTTCCAAATTCAATTACCATACCGTTCATGTATGATACAGCAATAAAGAATCCCAAACCGGCAGGAGCGTTTACGCCATCTATTCTCCAATCGAGTCCGCTTGAAAAAATATCAATGAGTGCAATAATGGCCATGTGTGATGTAACATATAAAAAGGTATGTTGTTTGAGCCAAGTAGGAACAAAAAATTCAACACCCATTAATGATAAATAACCAAAGGCTAAAAAATACAATGGCAATAATTGAGGATATGTAAATGATAAAACAGCAACTTGCAATACAGCAGTTATGATTCCAATTACTTTAAGTTCACTTAATTTCATTAAACCTCTTGGTACAGGTAAATAAGGGCGGTTTTGAGCGTCTTCTTCTTTGTCTTTAAATTCATCAAATATTCTTAGCAGAAAAAAAAGAGAAACGGCAATAAAAGCGCCTACTAAATAAGTTGTAAGAGAAATAAATCCTTCTGCATTTCTGCATATTCTTGAATAAGAAACAGCAGAAAAAGTAAAAGCAGCAATAAGCAAACCATGCGCTAAAAAAGGAAAACGTTCTTTTTGATAAATATAAAAACGTTCAGCAAATGATGCATCGTTTTTACTATAATCAATATTTGTTTTTTTATTAATTATTTGCTCAACTACTTTTTCTTGTTCTACTAGCTCAGTTGTCATTTGTGATTCTTAATTTTTAATTCCTAATTCTGCACTTGTTTTGGATTGCCTTTTTCTGCCATACAATCTATGTGCTTTGGCAAAGTGCCCATCAGAAAGAGCTGCAATAATTGAAAGTTCACCGGCTAAAAGAAGTGCTCCACATATTTCTGCAAATTTTTTGGCATTACCGGCTCCGTAACAATCCATAATTTGTAAACATTCTTTTTGAGTAGGAAGGCTGGTTCCTCCACCTACAGTACCTACAATTAAATTGGGTAAAGTAAGTGCAGCATATAAATCACCTGCCTCTGTTAAATTCATTCGTGTTACGCCAATAGAAGCTTCTGATACACATGCAGCGTCTTGCCCACAAGCAATAAAAAGTGAAGCAAGCCCATTAGCAATATGCCCTTGAGCACCAATAGAGCCCGATTGAACAGCTCCTAACGTTGAGGAATAGGTGTAATCAACCATTTTTTCGGGAGTTGACTTGAGTACATCCTTAACTATTTCTTTGGGTATGATAACTTCTGTAGTGACCTTTTTTCCTCTTACATTGTTAAAGGAAAGTGAAGTAGCTTTTTTGTCTCCAGAATAATTACATTCTAAATACCAAGTGTGTGGTTTAATGGGAGAATTTTCAATAATAAAATTACAAATGGCATCGGTACATATGGTAACCATATTTTGCCCAGAAGCATCACCTGTAGTAAATTCAAAAGTGAAAATGATGTTACAACCTTCAATATTTGTTTTTACATCTTCGAGCTTTGCATAATTACTATTTTGTGATGTAATTTTTTTGAAATTTTCTAAATTTTCTAAAAACCAAACCAAAAAATTTCCTACCTCAACTACTGAATAAAATTTAAAAATGGGACTGCGTTGCACACCTTCAAGAAGGCAAATTGAAGTAATACCTCCTGCTAAACGGCTTGCTTTTATTCCTCTATTATATGATGCCACTAAGGCACCTTCTGTTGTTGCTAATGGAACAAAATAATATCCGTTTGCTTTTGAGCCATTAACAAGCACAGGGCCAATAATAGCGGTTGGAACCTGAGTCATTCCAATATAATGCTCAATGTTTCCTTGTAGTAAATGATTTTCTTTAAATTGCTTGTCTCCTTTTAAATAATCAATAGAAATGCCTTTGTGTTTTTCAATGAGGTCAATTCTCTTTTTTTGCCCATCGGCAGTATAATGGCCATTAGGAGGAATAACAGGATAGTCTTCTAATAATTGCAAAGGCTTTTGCCTTAAATTATTGGATAGCTCGCTTATTTCTTGCGACTTAATAATATTTTTGACTACTCTTGTAGCTTTCTCACTTGTTGTACTCATTGCTGTGGGGCAATTTTCTTTAAGAAAAGATAAAATTGAACTTACATTATTAATTTGTTTTTAACTCATGCCTTCTATGATAGTTAGCACCTTCTTCTGCTAAATATTTTATATTTTCCATATTTTCTTCGAATACGGTTTTCATGTTGTAGGCTATGTAATACAAAAGTGCTTGTTTCCACCATTCCATCTCTTTGTTCTCATCTCTAAAAACAATAAAGGTTAGTTTTGTAGTATTGGAATCAATTTTTTCATACAACTGTTCTGTTAGTATATCATTCGATTCAGATTCAAATCCTTTTGTATTAAAAATGCTAAGCCTTCTTCTTTTATTGGGTTCAACAATCAATATTTCTTCATCCCAAACAATTCCGTTTTCATTTTCTTGTGCAAAGCATCTTCTTATAGATCCAGGCGTTCCATCTGTAACTTCATTTGGATTAAGTGGTGTAATATGATGTACAAATACCGACCACTGTCTTGCGTAACTCGAATGACCTAACATTCTATACACGCTATCAATAGGTTCATTAATAATTACCGTATTATCAACTACATTTTTATAGGGATAGTTTTCTGAGTGTTTATAAGGACTAAATTTGTAAGCAACAAATCCAACAAGGAATAAGATAAAAATGATTGAAAAAAATAAGATTTTAAAAAATTTAATTTTGTTTGAAATCTTGAACATTTTCAGTCTAATTATTAAATGATCATTCTTATTTATCAAAAAAGGGGCTTGATCAAGCCTGCGCTTAAAAAAGTTCTGCAAAATTAATATTGATTGAAGCCAATAAATAATACATTTTAAGACGTTTATAAGTATTTAATAAATGTTTGAGATGTGGATCAAGAATTTAAAATATTGATTATTAGACTTTTGTATTTTTTTTGAAATAAGACTCTTTTAAATGAAAAGGAGGGGTATTATAGAATAATTATTACAAGCAATTTAGATTGACCTTAAGGAAATCATTGTATTTTTGCAAGATGAAGAATGTATTTTTAGATATGATATACAAAAAGTTAGCTATACTTGTTTCCTTACTATTTTTGGTTGCTCATCTATTTGCACAAAAAGAAATAGATAGCTTGAAATTGGTCTTAAAAAAATGTAATGAGGATACCAATAAGGTTATTGTATTAAACGATATAAGTGAAAAGTTTAATAAAACCATACCGGATTCAGCATTACCATATTCTCAGCAAGCTGTGGAATTGGCCAGATCCCTTAATTATAAATTAGGTTTGGCTAGAGCATATCATTTTATGGGAGTAGCCTATTATCGCCAAGAAAAATATACCATTTCAATTGATTATTATTTAAAGGCAATAAAAATATTTGAGGAAATTAATGATAAACATACTTTATTAAAAACATATAACAATATTGGTATTATATTTTTTCAGCAAGAAAATTATGATAAAGCGGAAGAATATTATTTAGCTTCTTTAAAAATAAAGCAAGAGCTAGGTGATGCATGGGGAATAGCAAGTAGTTATACTAATCTTGGAACTGTTGCACAAAATAAAAAAGCCTATCTTAGCGCCCTTGATTATTATAACAAATCGATGGCAATAATGGAAGAGCTTAAGAATAAAGAGGGAATAGCCAAGTGCCTTAATAATATAGGAATGGTTTATATTATTATGAAAGAAAATAAAAGAGCAATCGATTTTTTAAATAGAGCGCTCGCATTAAAAACAGAATTAAATGATAAAGCAGGAGTTGCCAATACCTTAAATAATATTGCTGATATTTTTTATGGCATGAAACAATATTCATCGGCTATTGAAACATTAAATAAAAGTTTAATGTTGTCGAAAGAAACCGGCTCAAATGATTACTATAAATCAGCCTGTGAAAAATTATCAACGGTTTATGCTGCTTCCGGAAATTATGAACGTGCTTATAAATACCATACTATATATAGCAGTGTAAAAGATTCCTTATTAAATATAGCTCAAGGGAAGCAAGCTGCTGAATTGGAAGCAAAGTATGAAAATGAAAAAACTCAAAGAGAAAATGAACGCACACAAAAGGAAAATGCCATTCTTACAAAAGAAAATGAACTAAGCATGTTTCGTTTGTATGCTATTTCAGGGGGATTTATCCTCGTGCTTATGTTATCTTTTGTTATTTATAGCGGATTTAGACAAAAACAAAAAGCTAATCAATTACTTTCGGGTCAAAATGAAGAAATATCAAGGCAAAATGTTTTAATTGAACAAAAGAACAAAGATATTTTAGACAGCATTCAATATGCAAAAAGAATACAAGAAGCTATTTACCCATCTAAGAAATTGGTTAAAAATTACCTTGATGAATCTTTTATTTTGTTTAAACCTAAGGATATTATTAGTGGAGATTTTTATTGGATGGCTACTACCGAAAATAAAATATTATTTGCTGCTGTTGATTGTACCGGACACGGTGTACCCGGAGCTTTAATGAGTATTGTAGGATACAATGGATTGAACCAAGCTGTAAACGAATATAAACTGACTAAGCCAAGTGATATTTTAAATCATTTGAATAAAACAGTAAATTATACCTTAAACAAAAGTAGAAAAGAGGAAGTAATGCTTCAAGATGGAATGGATATTGCGCTTTGTTGTTTTGATAAGGAAAAAATGACATTAGAATATGCAGGAGCTTACAATCCTTTGTATTTAGTAAGGAACAAACAGCTTACAGAATTTAAAGCAGATAGACATGCTGTAGGAGCATTTATAGAAAATGAAATTAAATTTTTTACCAATAATGAAATTCCTGTTCAAAAGGGAGATATTGTTTACATTTTTTCAGATGGTTATGCCGATCAATTTGGCGGAGAGCAAGGAAAAAAATATACCTATAAAAGATTAAAAGAGACTTTGATTTCTATTAGTGATAAAGGAATGGAGGAACAACGCCATGAACTTCATTTAACTTTTGAAAAATGGAAAGCTTCGCTTGATCAGGTTGATGATGTTTGCTTAATTGGAGTGAAGTTGGTTTAGAAATTTTCTGAAAATTGTCATTATTATATCCCTCTTTGGAGAGAGATTAAGGGAGAGGAATTAAAGACCACAATTTTCAGAAAATTTTAAATTTAATGATAATCAATTTTTGTAAGATACAACCCGCAAGCGGCAACAGATTCACCTGCATTAGAACGATCGCCACTTTCAATTATCTTTTTCAAATCTTCTATCGTAATTTCTTCTGAACCTATTTCTAATAAAGTACCCACAATAGCTCTTACCATGTTTCTTAAAAAACGATTTGCCTTTATGGTAAAAATTAAACGATGGTCTTCTTGTTTCCATTCTGCGCTTTTAATGTCACAAATGAAGTTATTAACCTGAGTTCTTGATTTACTGAAACATTTAAAATCTTTATACTGTACTAATAATTGGGCTGCTTCATTCATTTTTGCAACATCTAATTTTTTATAAACGTAGTTTGATAATTGGTCAAGAAAAGGATCTTTTTTTAAATGAATGTGGTATTCATATGTTCTTGCAATAGCATCAAATCGAGCATGTAGTTTTTCATTAACAGAATAAATAGAAAATACAGTAATGTCTTTAGGAAGAAAAATATTTAATCGACCAATTAAATTGGTGTCAATTTTTTTTTCTTCTATAGTATCAAAATGAGCATAAAATTCTTTTGCATGTACTCCGGTATCTGTACGTCCGGCACCTGTACTTACTATATTTTCTTTAAGCAATAAAGAGAGCGCATGATCTAAAACTGATTGTACAGATACCGCATTATCTTGTACTTGCCAACCGTGGTAGTTTGTGCCTTTAAAGCTTAGTTTTATAAAGTAGCGCAAGATTAGTTGAGATTTATTATTCTTGTTATTTTTAGCCATTAATTAAATTAATGATCAATTTTATCATTAGCTCTTTTTCTGTAGGATTACTTTGAGCTACCAACAAAGCTAAGGCAACAAGGGCATTATCATTAATTTTAAGTTCACCTGATTTTTTAAAACGGTGTTTGTTTTTTTCTAAAAACCAAACAAAAAGAAAAGCTCCTATGCGTTTATTGCCATCTGAAAAAGGATGATTTTTAATAACAAAATATAATAGGTGTGCTGCTTGCTCTTCAATACTTGGATATAAATATTGGTCATCGAATGTTTGCACAATATTGCCTAAAATGCCTTTAAAACTTTCATCTTTAGAATTGCCAAATAATTCTGTTGCTTCTTTTTTAGAAATAAGTTGGGTTTTTAATTCCTTTATTGCAATAGCAGCTTCTGCATAATTTATTTCATAAGTAATATTTACATTCAGTTGTTTTGCCTGTAAATTGCTACTATCATACTGATTAAGCAGGACAAAACTCTGTGTGTAGTTAGTTATAATATCCAAAAGTCCTTTTGCTTCAACTACATTTAATTCTCCAATTTTGCCGGATTGTTGAATTAATTTTATCGCTTTTTCAAGTTCACTTAAATTTTGAGCATACTCAGTTAAGCGTTTCTGATTTAATGTATAACCTTTTACTAGGTATTCTTTTAAACGTTGGGTTGCCCAAATACGAAATTGAGTGCCTTGCTTTGAATTTACGCGATATCCAATAGAGATAATTACATCTAAGTTAAAAAATTCAACCTCATATATTTTACCATCAATTGCAGTTGTTGCATTTTTTGCAACAACTGAATGTTTATCTAATTCCCCACTTTTAAAAATATTTTTTATATGCCTAGATATCACTGATTTATCTCTAAAAAACAGATCGGATATTTGATTTAATGATAACCAAACGGTATCGTTCTTGAATTGCACTTCTATAGCAGGCTGACCATCCTTTGTTTTATAGATTTCAATTTTGTTCATCTTTCAATGTAAAATGTAAATATTACTAAGTAAGTACAATTTGCAACGTACATTTTTTGCACATTGCTTTTTATTCGATTTGTTCATCAAAGAGATTTAATTTTTAAAATACATCATTATTTTCCCTGCTGACTTTGAAAATAAAAATAAGCTATGGCAGTTAATGCAATTAATATTGCAATAACCAATAATGCAATTTTAATGGCACTGTATGGTCTTTCGCCTTGCACTTCACCCGTGCGGCCGTTTACCATAAAACGATAAACTTTTTCATTATAGCGATAGGCACTTAACCAAATCGGAAGTAAAATATGTTTAAAGGTAATATCGTTATATGAAGTATTTAGTGTTTCTATTTGTTGGGTATCTCCTCCAATATCTCTTCTTACCGTTTCTCTAATGGTTTCAGCCATGATGGGTTTTGCTTTTTCAAATCCGGTTTTCACATCAACCTGATAACATTCGGTTCTAAAACCACTCAAGTATTTTTCGTTAAACGCTGCTATGTTTTGTAAATCCCAAGGCTCTAGTTCTCTAGTATATTTTTCGGGAAGTGAATTACTGGCAAGCACCAATACATCGTCAAATGCATTTCTTACTTTTCCCCAAGCCGGAGTCCAGCTTGTTTTTTGAACTTGGCGTGTGCGTGTAACCGAACGCCCATTTTCAGTTGTGGTATATGTTTCTGTTACGTAATAATAGGTTCCTCTTAGGCCGGTATAGGAGCTTGTTGTATTGGAATCATAAGTCCAATAGGGTAAATACATGCCATTAAGCTTATCTGCATTATATGCATAAGCTTTTAAATCGTTGGGAGCAAACCATAAGGCATTTACCCAATTTTTAAAATTATCAAAGGCAGATTTTTGTTCTATTTTAAAAGGTAAAACATATTTGGGTTTGATAATTTTTGTGGTGCTACCTTTTTCTACTACAAGTGGTGTATCGCAAAATGGACAATGATCGGCAGTTACGTTTGGCTTTAATGTAGTTGTTGCTCCACAACTTTTACAGTTTACGGTATTTACTTCTTGTGTATCGGCCGCTTCAACATTTGCTGCAATAAATTTCTCAAAATCTATTTCTTCAACTTTAACAGGATCTTTTGAAGTTTCTATTACATTTTCAGCTCCGCAATATTCGCATTTTAAATGAGAAGTTCCGGGAGCAAATTTTAAATGCGCTCCGCAATCTTTGCATTTAACATCATTATTGGTTTGTGAAATTTTTTCGTCTGGATTTTCCATAATATATTTTACCACAGAGACGCAGAGGCACAGAGGTTAATATCCATTAACCATGCGCTTAAAGCCATCTACTAATTTAGGAACATTAATAATACCCCAAGCTTTTTGTCTGCAAGTTTTAAATATGATAAAAGTTGGGCTTGATGAACTGGTAATATTTTTTCTACAGATTTTAGCTCAATAATTACTTCATCTTCTACTAAAATATCTATTCTAAAATCTGCCTCTAATTCTTTTTCTTTGTAAATAATAGGACGGTATACTTGACGTTTAAAATTAACCTTTCTTCTGGCTAATTCTTCACATAAGCACAATTCATAAACAGACTCTAATAGTCCATGACCTAAATGTTTATGTACTTCTATTGAGCAATCTAATATTATTCCACTTAAAATATTTCTATTAAAAGAGTACATTTCTCTGTGACTCTGCGTCTCTGTGGTTAATAAATTTTCCATACTAGGCCATTGGTGGAATTGGCGGAGGAACACTATTAAAAATAGTTGCTAATTCAGCAACTTGGCTTGCTTGTACCCATCCCGCCATACCTTGTTTCCAAACCAATGATGTTGAATTAAATTGCCCGGCTTGTTTTAGTTGAGCTAATGCCGTAGTTGTAAAGGGGCCGGTTTGTTGTCCGTTTACAGCTACAAAATATTGCACATCTTGCGGAACGGGTGGGGGAGTTGTTTGGTTGTTATTTTGTTGTTGGTTTTGCATCATGTTTTGACCAAACATATTGGTCATCATGTTACCCATTCCAAATCCCATACCCATGCCCATTCCACCACCCATGGTTCCTTGGTTTTCGGCTGCCTTCTCAATTGATTTGGCAGCTTTCATCTGCGCCAATTTTTGCATGTCAATTTTATTTAAACGGCTGTACTCAAAAATTTCTTTCTTGAGTTCTTCAGGCATAGAAACATTTTCTACTAAGAATTTTGTAACCGTTAATCCATATTCAGTAAAATCAGCATTGAGTTTTTCCATCCCAAGTTTAGAAAGCTCTTCAAGATTGGCTGCAAATTTTTCAATAGGAATATTGCCTTCGCCAATGGCGTCAGAAAATTTGGTTACTACTAAGCTGCGCAATTGGCCTGCAACTTCTTCTGTAGTATAATTACCATCAGTACCTGATACTTCTTTTAAAAATTTACCTGCATCGGTTACTCTAAACGCATAGGTACCAAAAGTGCGGAGTTCAATCATTCCAAATCTTTGGTCGTCTACAGTAATTGGGTTTTTAGTTCCCCATTTTTGATCAACAAATTGTTTGGTATTTACAAAATATACTTCTGCTTTAAATGGGCTATTAAAGCCAAATTTCCAACCCCTTAAAGTGGTCATGAGCGGCATGTTTTGAGTAGTGAGTTCATACATACCCGGCTTGTAAACGTCAGCAATTTTACCTTCGTTTACAAAAACCGCCATTTGTGATTCACGAACAGTGAGCTTGGCGCCCATTTTAATTTCATTCTGATATCGAGGAAAGCGGTATACAATAGTATCATTAGAATTGTCCGTCCATTCAATTATGTCGACAAATTCTCCTGTTAGTTTATCAAATAGTCCCATATTATTTGTTTTAAAATGTAGTTTAAAATAAAGATTTGCAAGATATTAAAAAATAGTTTCATTTTTATTTGCCTAATGTAAACTTTAACTGTTTTTTATACTTCTCTTCTAATTATGGATGTTTTAGAGCTAGGGGTACATAATTTTATTTGTCCTTTTTAAATTGCTTCAGTTGAATTAATGTAATACTTACCCTCTCCTTTGGAGAGGGAGCGTTTGGAATTGTATATAATACCTTAACTTATATAAACCTTAATAGACATAAAATAAAAAATTGTTTATTGGGCTATATTTTCTATTTTTGTAAAACAAAGGTCCTGTGGCCGAGCGGCTAGGCTCAGCTCTGCAAAAGCTGCTACAGCGGTTCGAATCCGCTCGGGACCTCTCGTTAAAATCCTGATGATCATTTAATTGGTTTTCAGGATTTTTTTTGTTTGTTGATGCTACTTCTATCAATTATCGTAGATCTTGCCTTTTATTATTCCAATTCTCTATATCTTTCTTTTACAAACGAATTATAAAGGCTTCCAAGCTTAGTAAGTAAGCTACTAATACCATTTATATGTTAGTCCAAATATTTTTGGTATAATCGGTATAAAACACTCATTTAGCCTATTTCATAAATTCATACAATAAAGACTTTCAGTAATTTACAACAACATTTTAAGTTATTATACTGCTAAAAGAATTTAAAAATCTTCCTATAATTCAATTGCAAAAAAGTATTTACTCTAATAATTTAGATGCTAATGATCGAATAGCACTCTACACTTTTGAAACTCTACATTTCATGAAAAATTTAATTTTACTTTATAGTTTTACGATTGTTTTAATATCATCATTAAGTTTATTTGCACAAAATAAACTTGACCAATTTCAATACCATTATCCCACATCCAGCAATCAGCTTTATTATGTAAACGATGTAGTTCCAGGCCATGTTTCAACAATTGATATAGATAATCAATCAACAAACAATTACTCCTATAACGCCAATGGGCAATTAACCAAAGACGAACAACAAAATATTGATACCATAATATGGCATGCCAACGGAAAAGTAAAAGAAGTACACAAAACCACCGGTGATGTTTTAAGTTTTAAGTATGATGCATTGGGAAATCGCATCGTCAAACAACTAACAACTAACAACGGGCAACTAACAACTACTTTTTACACAAGAAATACCTCTAGCCAAGTTATCGCCATTTATGAAAAACAAAATATTGACAGTATAAAACTAACTGAATTAACTATTTCAGGCATAGGAAATCAAAATGAAACTACAAATCATTTGCAAAACAAAACAAACGATTCCGTAGCCTATAGAAAAATAGGAAACAAAAACTACGAACTAAAAGATCATTTAGGAAACATACGTGCTACAATAACCGATATCAAACAACCTTCCAATCTTTTCAATTTTTTCAATTCTACAATAAGCAGCACATCAGATTACTACAACTACGGTATGCAAATGCCCGGCCGTAACTATAAAACTGAAAACTACCGCTACGGCATACAAGGCAAAGAAAAAGACAATGAACTAGCCGGCAACGGCAATGCGTATGATTTTGGCGCAAGAATATTAGACCCTAGAGTGGGAAGGTGGTTGAGTACAGATCCAATGGCTGATCAGTTTCCTTCTGTTTCTTCTTATAATGCCATGGGGAATAATCCAGTTATGATGGTAGATCCGGATGGTAAGGCTACTCTTTGGGCACCACTTCTATCCGGTACTACATATGCGGGTCAGATAATTGAAATCACAACTAGCGGACAAATCATTTATCATCAGGCAGAAGAAGTTTTAGTTACCTCTTCATCTTCGGCAGAAGTTATGGCTGCCAGAAGGGCAGGTCCATGGGGTTTAGCTTTATATGTTTTGGTTCAATCTGAAGAATTAAATCCTGGAGAAGCTAATGAACTTGCTCAATACTGGATAAACAGAAGTACAGGATCGCAAGATCATCAGAATGATCCTAATTATGGCTTATGGGTATCCCTGCCCAATGGTGGAGGCCAGCTTTGGGTTCAACCTGCAAAAAACGGTGATACGAGAAAAGAGGGTAGTGAATATTGGAGTGATCAAAAAAATGCATGGGTAAATAAATTTTTTTGGGGTAACAATCTTTTATTAAGTGCATATGATTCACGAAAAAGAGTAGACGGATACAATGTTTCATATACTAATGTATTTATAGGAGTGTATAATTACAAAACTAAAGATAATGCCATTGGTATAAGTGCTAGTACCGAAAATATACAGGGAATTAATGCAGATGTATATCAAAGAAACAGAGGCCATGAGGCATTGGCTTCAGCAACCGGAATGGAAATGGGTGCTTTAATTGCTTATACCTTAACGGTGAAAGAAGACGAAAACGCTAATCGATATATAAGTGTAAACTTTCTATCGGGTAGTATAAATGGAGTTAATAATGGCAGTGGGAGATATCCAAGTATAGATAGACAACACGAAGTAATTGAAGAATTACAAGAATTATATCCTGATGAAGATTTTAGAACACAATAAAAGATATGGCTATAAAAATCAATTCTCAGGACTACTAACATAATAAGTTCTTAATCCCAGCTTACTATATAAAAATATATTACATAAATTTTAGCAGCTTACAATAAACATTCAAACTAATTTCAGCGTAATACACATTTAACAATCAAGCCATAACTCAATTTCCGGAAAGTGTTAGAAGCTATAACTTATATATACACCTAAACATTTTATTATGAATAATTTTTATTATGGATTACTATTGCTTTTAAGTATAAGCAATACCGCATTTTCACAACTAGCCATTTATACATTAGATTCAATGGCTTTGGTTGAACTTTATAATACTACCAATGGAGCTTCATGGAAAAACAATACAAACTGGCTCAAGACTCCGGTTTCTTCATGGCATGGCGTTAGTGTTTATGCAAACAGAGTTACTAAAATTGAATTAGCCAACAATAATTTAAAAGGTTCGCTTCCTTCTCTTTTAGGTGAACTCACTGAACTAACTGAATTAAATTTGAGTAATAATCTTATTGCAGATTCTATTCCTTCTACAGAACTACAAACATTGCAAAAATTAGAAAACTTAAATCTTAGTAATAATCAAATGTATAGTGCCATCCCCAATGAAATTATGTATTTAAAAAAACTTTCATATTTTAAATTAAACAACAATACTATTTCAGGTAGCATTCCATTAGCATTAGGAAATTTATCTGAATTAGTAAGCTTAGAACTTCAAAATAATCAATTAAGCGACCCAATACCTGATACACTTTATTCTTTAAAAAAATTAAATTATTTAGGCCTTGAGGGCAATCAACTTAGTGGGCAAATTTCTCCCTATATCAATAAACTAAAAAATCTGGAATATATCTATTTAGGAAATAATCAATTCAGTGGTGATTTTCCTGCCATAGATAGCTTAACCATCTTAAAAGAATTAGATATTTCTTTAAATCAATTTGAAAACTTTCCTGATGTAAGCTTGCTAAATTTAATGGGACTGTATTTATCCGATAATAAATTTACGTTCGAAGATATTGAACCTAATATAACAGCAGCATCCGTAATGTTTTTATATTCTCCCCAGGATAGTGTAAAAAATTCTTTTCAGCTTACAGCCAATATTGGAGATACGCTATTATTTATTGCAACCGTAAAAGGTGCCAATAATATTTATCAATGGTATAAAAACGATACGCTACTAAATGGAGAAAATAATGACACACTAAAAATATATTCTGTTGGTAATTCAGATGAAGGAATTTACACTTGTAAGATCACAAATTCAATAGCAACAGACTTAACTCTTAAGCGCAGGCCAATACAAGTAACTGTTAATAATATAACCTCTGTTTAAACTAATCCCAAAACGCCAATAGCTGATATTAAACTCATCTATATTGACTATGCGCATTATATGCTCTCAATTCCCGCTTCTGTTTTAGTAGAACCATTATTTTTAATTATTTCTAATACATGGGGGCAAATACTCGATTTTAAAAAAATTAATCAATCAATGGAGAAAATAGACCTAAACTTATTTTCAAATGGAATTTATATAGTTTCAATTAAAAGCAACTCAACCGAAAAATCATTTAAGTTATTAAGATAATTATCCTAAAAGTTAAAGATATAATCATTAGATATTTCATGAAAAATTTAATTTTACTTTATAGTTTTATGATTGTTTTAATATCATCATTAAGTTTATTTGCACAAAATAAACTTGACCAATTTCAATACCATTATCCCACATCCAGCAATCAGCTTTATTATGTAAACGATGTAGTTCCAGGCCATGTTTCAACAATTGATATAGATAATCAATCAACAAACAATTACTCCTATAACGCCAATGGGCAATTAACCAAAGACGAACAACAAAATATTGATACCATAATATGGCATGCCAACGGAAAAGTAAAAGAAGTACACAAAACCACCGGTGATGTTTTAAGTTTTAAGTATGATGCATTGGGAAATCGCATCGTCAAACAACTAACAACTAACAACGGGCAACTAACAACTACTTTTTACACAAGAAATACCTCTAGCCAAGTTATCGCCATTTATGAAAAACAAAATATTGACAGTATAAAACTAACTGAATTAACTATTTCAGGCATAGGAAATCAAAATGAAACTACAAATCATTTGCAAAACAAAACAAACGATTCCGTAGCCTATAGAAAAATAGGAAACAAAAACTACGAACTAAAAGATCATTTAGGAAACATACGTGCTACAATAACCGATATCAAACAACCTTCCAATCTTTTCAATTTTTTCAATTCTACAATAAGCAGCACATCAGATTACTACAACTACGGTATGCAAATGCCCGGCCGTAACTATAAAACTGAAAACTACCGCTACGGCATACAAGGCAAAGAAAAAGACAATGAACTAGCCGGCAACGGCAATGCGTATGATTTTGGCGCAAGAATATTAGACCCTAGAGTGGGAAGGTGGTTGAGTACAGATCCAATGGAAACAAAATTTCCATCGTTTTCATCCTATAACGTATTTGAAAATAATCCTATTAATAAAATTGATCCTGATGGAAAAAGTGCCTTAGCAGTTTTTGATCCAAGTACTCGAACCATAACAATTGAGGCAACGGTTAATATTTACGGTTCAGGTGCAACAATAGAAACAGCACAAACAATCCAAGAACAAATTGATATGGAATATAATGATAGAATATTTGTAACAACAGATCCTAATACCGGACAGGAATATACAGTGAGATTTAATATAACCGTAACTATTGTTGCTGCTGCTCCTGCAACCTTACCCGATGATTTGAAACAAAACTATATTGAAGTGGTTGATGATACTTATGTAACCGATCCTGTAAGTGGAAATACAAGTGAACGATCATTTGTCAATAACGATGCTCGTACTGGTATATGGAGGGGAAAAAGCAGGATGGGACAAGAATTAAAAGATGATTGTCCGGCTGCACATGAATTAATCCATTTATTATCGCTTGATGATCATTATGACGAAAATACACACGATGCAATTCCCGGATGGGAAGGAGCAATTTCAGCAGAGTCGGCTAATAGTGGCCATATTACAGATGCAGAAATAGCTTTAATATTAAGAGGTGTTTTTCAAAAGGATGGTTTGAGAATGTATGAAAGCCTAAGAATTTATCAAAATTTACAAATAGATTTACTAACTCATCCTGATACGTATTATGCAGATAAATTATTGATTGATACTGCAAAAAATCTCACAATCATGTCAGGTATAAGTCCTAAAAAAGATCCGGCTAATGGCTACCCCGTCTTTCGAAAAGAAAAACCCTAAGTAGTAAGGTATAGTATTAACTATCAATTTACAATAAAACACTTAACATACTGATTTTTAATTATATAAATCATATTTTTATATAAAGTGTAAGACAACTAATCTTTAAAAAAATGTAAATATTCATTTGAATGCATTAATCATAAAAAATAAATTAAAGCAAATCTAAAACTAAATATTTATGAAAAACTTAAACAAAAAAATTACCATTTTATCATTTTTATTATTTCTATCATTTGTCAACTTAAATGCTCAAACAGGTAATACAAAATCCGGTACCTCAGCGGGCACTTTAATAACTACAGGCGATTACAATGTAGTTACAGGTTATTATTCAGGGAAAACATTAAGTTCTGGATCTTACAATTCATTTCATGGCGCATTATCAGGGCAAAAATTAACTTCCGGAAAGCACAATGTTTTTACAGGTTATATGGCAGGTTATAATAATTCTGGTGGTAGCGATAATACCTTAATTGGGAGTGAAGCGGGAGCATATTCCACAAGCAATTATAATACATTTATTGGGTCAAGTGCAGGCTTAGTAACTACTTCCGAAGGAAATTCTTTTATGGGGGCAAATTCCGGGATGGATAATACTTCTGGTAAGTATAACACCTTTATAGGTATGAGGGCCGGATTTGACAATACAAGCGGGAGCTATAATTTATTTTTGGGATATGATGCTGGTGATAATAATAAGTCAGGTACTTTTAATATCTGTATTGGGCATAATAGTTATTTACAATTTGATTCACTAACTAATGCTACAGCAATTGGAGCACAATCATATGTTTCAGCTAGTAATTCAATTGTATTAGGAAATAATGCGAATGTAGGAATTGGCACTTCGGCACCAGCTTATCAATTGCAGTTAAGTTCTGATAATGCCGCCAAACCTGGTTCTTCAACTTGGACAATTGCATCCGATAAAAGATTAAAAAAAGATATTACTGAATTTAGGGAAGGACTAAGTGTATTAGAAAAAATAAATCCGGTTTCTTTTAAATACAATGGAGAAGCCAATATGCCAACAACGGAAACTTATATTGGAATAATTGCCCAGGAAATGAAAGAAATAGCTCCATATACTGTTGGTAAATTTTCATATCAAGATTCATTAGGCAATAAAACAGAATACTTAGATTATGATGCCAATGCAGTAACGTATATTATGATTAACGCTATTAAAGAACTTTCTGCAGAAGTAAAATCATTAAAAGAACAGTTGGCTAACTTAAATCCAGAATCATCAACACAATCTTCAATAGAAGAAAAAAGTTATTTACTTAATGATGCTAAACTTGAGCAAAATGCTCCAAATCCTTTTAATGAAAATACCTGCATTAAATATTATTTTCCTGAAAATGCATCAAAAGGACAAATAAATATTTATTCAATGAATGGCAGTTTAGTGAAAAGTATTGAATTAAATGAAAAAGGAAATTCAAGTATAACTATTCAAGCCAATTTATTTCATGCCGGAATTTACAATTATGAATTAGTTATTGATAATTCTGTTATAGAAAAACTTCAAATGATATTAACAAAGTAAAATAAGCCTACAACTCACCCATCAATGCTAAATTATCTATTCTTGCGGGGGTAAGAAATCAATTTAGTATGGGTGAGTTTCTTCAAAAAATGTTTTTCAACAAATAGCAATAACCATAGACTATCATTTATCTTGCATGAATATTTTGGCTCTAGTCTATAAACTGACTGATGAAAACCCAGGTAGCTTACATTAGAAAACCATAGCTATCAGTCAAATTTTAGACTAGAACCAATATTTTTTTGTAAGATCAATTTTATGTCAATAAATGAATCATCGTATTTTAAAGGCCGTGGAGCGCAAGTGAACACACACAATCCTTATTTAAAAGACAAATATGTTACAGAACATATTGAGGGTTTAGATGAAGAATGGATGAGTAATTCTAAAACGGAGTACTATTTTGAAAATCCTAAAAAGATTATCAACAAAGTTGAAAGCCCTGATATTCCAACTGGTTATTCGATGAATCCTTACCAAGGTTGCGAGCATGGATGTATTTATTGCTATGCAAGAAATTCTCATCAATACTGGGGGTTTAGTGCGGGATTAGATTTTGAAAGAAAAATAGTAATTAAGCAAAATGCTCCTGAAATTTTAGAAAAACAATTACAACATCCCCAATGGGAAGTTTATCCTATTATGCTTTCGGGCAATACAGATTGTTATCAACCTATTGAGAGAAAATTAGAAATTACAAGAAAAATATTAGAAGTATTACTAAAATTTAAACATCCCGTAAGCATCATTACTAAAAATGCACTTATTCTTCGTGACATTGATTTATTGAAAGAACTTAATAAACTTGATTTAGTACACATAAATGTTACCATTACTTCTCTTGACGAATCATTAAGACAAAGATTAGAACCGAGAACTTCTACCTATAAAAACAGATTAAATCTCGTAAAAGAATTATCTGCAGCAGGATTAGCTGTAAATGTAATGGTTGCCCCCATTATTCCCGGACTCAATAGCCATGAAGTACCTGAAGTAATCAAACAAGCTGCAGAGAATGGAGCTGTTTCTGCCGGATATACAATTGTTCGTTTAAACGGATCCATTGCAGAAATATTTACCGATTGGATAAAGAAAAATTTTCCGGACAGGGCAGAAAAAGTACTCCATCAAATTGCTGAATGCCATAACGGACAGTTAAACGACAGTCGTTTTGGAAAACGAATGGGAGGAGATGGAAAAGTGGCTGAATCAATACAACAAATGTTCAAAATTGCAAAAGCAAAATATATGAAAGGTAGAAAAATAAAATCTCTAAATTGTAGCATTTTTAGAAATGACTTTAATGGTCAGTTAAGTCTATTTTAACCCTTACCCTACCCCCCTCCACCATAGGCAGAGAGGAGGGGTTTGGATTTATTTTTATATTCTAATTTTTAACTACAACCAAACGTTTTTGATACATTTGATCATCAATTTTAACCATCACTAAATAAATGCCGCTATTGTATTTTCCGGCATTCCATTGATAAGCATATTTTCCATTAGAAAGATTTCCGGAATATAATTTCTCAACTATTTTACCCGTTAAATCAATTACATTTATTTCAACATCACTTTCTTCATTTTCAACATTCACATCAATATTTGCAATATCAGAAGATGGATTTGGATACAACCATAACACTTCTTCTTCAGTTATGCTTACTTCATCGATACCCGATGTTTTTGAAGAACTTACAGTAACTGACCTAGTTTTTGAATTACTTCCACAACTATTTGTAGCAATAAGTTTTACGCTATAGGTTCCTGCTGCGCTATACGTATGAGAAGGAGAAGTTGAAGTGCTTGTTGCAGCATCACCAAAGTTCCAGCTATAAGAACTTGCATTGGTTGAGGTATTACTAAACGTGGCTGTTTTTGCAGAAGTAGTAAAATTAAAATTAGCTGTTGGAGCAGAAGTTTTACTCATGGTTTTACTTGTACTTGCCGAACAGCCATTTGAATTGGTAACCGTTACGGTATAAGTTCCGCTTGCAGTAATACTAATGGAAGATGCTGTACTTCCTGTGCTCCAACTATAGTTAGTAGCAGCACTTGATGTTAAAGTAGCCGATGTACAAAAACTAGTTGTTCCAGTACTAGAAGTAATAGTAGGTGATGGTAATGCATTAATGGTAAAAGTTGCATTTGAAACATCATACATGGCTTCATTAGAGGCATTACTAACTTTTACATAATAAGTACCGGAGGCAGATGGTAAAGTCCAGTTGTATGAATTACCACTCACATTATTTGCAATACTTGTATACGATGTTCCATTAGTAGAATAATACAAATTAAAACTACTCACATTACTTGCAGACCAAGTAATGGTTCTTGAACTAGATGCACAAGACGCTTCTCCTCCATTAGGTGAAGTAACCGTTATACTACCAATAGAAGTGCTAATATCTGCAACAGATTTTGTTTCTTGATTGCTTACACTATCCATTGCTACTACATAAAACGATAAGCTTACATCAGATGAACTTCCGGTAAAGGCTACTGAAGTTGCAGAAGTATTTTCTGAATACAATTCATAAGCAGCGCCATTATGTGATACATACACATCATAATTTTCTATCCCTACTCCATTGCTGCTATCATCAATCCCGTTCCAATTTAAAGTAAAGGATGGAGTAGTATAGCTTGTTGCTAATGCGCTCATGGTTGTTACAGGAGCATGTGCATCAACAACATTAAAATGCATATTGGTAGATACCGGTTCATTTACATCAAAAGTAATTTCAGCAGTAGCATTTATTGAGTCTCCTGTATTGCATGATGCACTTGGATTTACGGAGTAAGAAACAAAACCTTGTCCAACACCACTTGCATCATCCGGTTGTAAAATTCCTTTTGAAGGATCGATAGGTGCTTTTCCTGTATTAGGATCAATAGCTTGGAAAGTCCATAATACTTGGTTGTTTACAATATCCAAACCTGCACTAACATTTACATCAACACCTAAAGTATCAACTAAATCAAGTGTTGTAGAATAAGTAATACTATTTGCAGGTACAGAAAAATTCATATTTGCAAAACCAAAGTTTCCTAATGTTACACTGTAAGGATCAACATGAGAACTTAAAGGTTGTGCTATTACTATTTGTTGAGCCGGTGCTGTAGCATCAGAATCGTTTTCGAAATAAATAGTATAGTTTAAATTATCATTTATTGAAACCCATTGTTTAGAGCCTAAGCCTGATGGGCCGGAGATTTCATTGGGGTCAACAGGATAGCCAATAAGTTTACCATCTTTATCACCTCCATTTGGCCAAGGAATAGAAGGTAATTGATCTTTTACATCATCAAGTAAATCACTGGTTGTATAATGATCATCATCATCACACGGAGAAATACCATCCATTGTTTGGTATATAGCATATAAACCAAGGCCAACTCCAGCAACAGAACCTACTGCTAATACGGCTGCTATTCCTACTTCAGAACCTACATACCCAACAACAACTAAGCCTCCAATTACAGCAACCGAAACAACTACATCCGATGTATTATCCGAAAATAATCCAGTAACAGGAGTAACTTCACTCATTGCTTCAAATGGAATTTCTGAAACCGATTCAAGTAATGCATCAATATCTTCTTCAACATTCTCTGCAAAATCACAACCTAAAGCTTGTGTTGCATTTAATTTAGAGTTCAATATAACTGCAAGACTAAGATTGTTTGTATAAGTAATACCAACGGTATCTTCCGGAAGTACATCATTAATTTTAGTTAAATAAGCAAGGTAAAATTTACGGGCATTAATTTGATCATATAAAAAACTAATCAAATCACCACCAAGAATAGGAGAATAATAAGAAACGTTTCTAATAATATTACTTCTCATTGAATCAGCTTCTGCTAATGCATAATTAATTTTTGTTGCTTTACTGATTGCTTTATACATAAAATAAACACTAAATGTATCTTCTTCAAAATTCTTAAATGTAAAATCGATACTTACCTCTTCGTTAGGTTGTAGGTCTTTTAAATGAAATGGAATAAATCTTTTCCCAGAGCCATCGAACCAATAAGTAGCTTCTCCAGTAGTTGGATTAATGAGTGATGATTGATATACTTCTCCGTTTATTTTTGCTTCTGAAACTTCAACCGTAGAATCAATCATAAAATAACCAACAAGATAAGGCACATCTATATTTGCCATATTTTTAATTGTATATGTATAAAAGGCTGATGCTCCATGTTTAATTTCACTTGGTGTATATTTTGTATAACTAATATTATAATCTGTAGCAGTCTCCACTGTTAAACCATTGGTAAGAGTAGCAGTACTTAAATCTGTATTAACTGCAACTACATTATATGTTCCTAATGCAACACTTGCAAGAGACCAACGTATTCTAAATTCCATGCTGCTTACTTCTTCTCTAATTTCAGCGGTAGCGACAATAACATTGCTTGAGTTTTTAAGATAAACTTGCATACCTGTTCTAAAACCGGCTCCTTTTAATGTACACGTTACTACCCCCTGCCCTATTGTACTTGGATCGATGCTTAAAATTTGAAACGATAATGCTTGCGCCAATACAGAAACCGTTTGTGTTGATGAAAACATAGATATTGTTTTAATCATGATGTAATAGGATCCCGCTTGTGTGGATGGAACCAATACTTGTTGATTAATGGCTGCAACAGATTGCTTATAATCATAATCAGTTGTAGATGGAATTCTATTGTATGCAACATACACTTCATTATAGCCATCTGTTTGGTTACTAGTAAGCGTTAACATCAAATCTTGGTTTACACTTACATCAACTTTATAATAAACATTATTATCTATTTGCAAGTTGCTGGAACTTGCAGTACCCAATGTTAAAGCATTTACACCTACTGCAGAAGTTGAACTTGTTGTTAAAGTATTATTAGAAGTATTTGTTTCGCTAATGGTATTTAAAGCATTTGTATTTAAAATGCCATAATAATTTCCCGGCATAATACCTGTTACTGCACCACTCATGGTGTATGAAGCAGAACTTCCGGCAGCCAATGAAATAGTTTGATCGTTGTAATTGATCAGTTGATCAACACTTGCATCTAAAGAATTATTTGAAGATAAATATGTAATATCTCTTAAAGCGCCAACGGCTGTGCTGCTTCCATTATTTTTAATGGTGTAAGAAACACTGGCTGTATTACCCAATATAACGGATGAAGGTAAACTTATTGCTGTTACCGTTAAATCACTCGGACTTGCAACTTGTATATTTGTTAAGCATGCTTTTAAATTATTACCTTCATTTGAACCTTCATATAATTTATCATTACAATCGGCCATTACAATTAAATAATTATTTCCCGAAAGATAAGATGGAACTGTAATAGTGATACTGCCCGTAAAGGATGCGCCAGGGTTTAATATTACGTTTCCTTTTTGTTGTGCAAGTTTAATATTGTAATCAGATAAATCTGTTTTGTTACTCAAATAAACCCCGGCATACCAACTGCTGTATTGTGTTGCAACTGTACCTTGATTGGTTACAGTATACGGAATTGTTAATTCTTGACCTGCATAAACTGATGTTGGTACGGTAGCGCTACTCACAATTACATCAGAAGGAGTAGTTGCACTAATGGTTATTGCTTTTGCTAAATAATTATTAGATGTAGATGTTTCATTCGTTACCATGTGTATGGCATCTGCAGCAAAAATTAAATAATAGGTTCCTGAAGAAAGACCATCAGGTATATCAATGCTAACTGATGATTGAGAATATGAAGCCGATGCTTCTAATGTTCCATATCTTAGTGATGTTTTTAATTTTGTATCGGCAGCATCATACGTATTATTGGTAGACAAATAAACATAATCATACCAATAGGTTTTGTATGTATATCCTGTTCCTGCATTTTGTACTTGCCATGAGGCGCTTATACTTCCACCTGAATTTGCTGTTGCATTAGCTGTAAAACTTGTAATGTTTAAGTCGGCATATTTCCAGCTCATGGTAACAGCTTTTCCTAATGAATTATTGGTTTCTCCATTGTATTCATAAATGGCATTGTTATAATCGGCACTTACAATTATATAATAAGCTCCGCTTATTGTAAGATCAGTAAGATTTATAGTTGCACTTAATGTTGCAGTTTGATTTGTTGCTAAACTAGTTGAAGTAGTAATAGTATCAAGAAGCACATCAGATGCATCTATTGTGTTATCTGAAGAAAGATAAATTCCATTGATCCATGATGAAGCAGCAGCTGTACCTTGGTTTTTTACATTCCACGAAAGTGTAGTTGTATAGCCGGCATATACCGTAGCATCAACGGTAGAAGATGTAACTGTTAAATCAGGCGAAGCAGATAATGCAATGGCAACAGTACTTGTACTTTTTAATGTATTATCATTATCGCTTGTATATTCGTAAACATTATTATCTGCATCAACCACCACATACACGTAATAATTTCCGCTTATTCCATTGGGTAAAGTATAGGATTCTGATGCTGTATAAGAAGAAGTAGCAGAAAGAGAAGTTCCGCTAGTTTTGTAATAGGTGCCAATTAAAGTTGCAGTACTTGCATCAAAAGAACTTGAAGTAGAAATATAAATTTTATCATTCCACAATGATTCATAGGGTGCATTGGCTCCATTGTTTTTTACAGTCCAGCTTATAGAATAAGATTGGCCTGAATTTGCACTTGCTGCACATGTAATGGATTGGGGTACCAAATTAGCAGGAGGTGTTAATGTAACAGCCATTGTATTACTAGTACTAGTATTTGAATAGGTATTGGTATATTCTGTTACACCCGCATTTGCATTTGCAACAACATAAACATAATAATTACCATATATAGCATTGGGGATTGTAATTGATTGTGCAATGCTATATGAAGCATTTACCGATAAACTTGCTGCGTTAGAAACACTAGCAACATAAGTTGCAGTACTTGCATCAAATGTTGTTGATGAGCTTACATAAATATAATCCGTCCATGAACCACTGCTTATTGCAGCAGCTCCTTTATTTTGTACAGTATAATTTACTGTAACACTTGTTCCGCTATAAGCAGAACTTGGTACGGCTACTGAAGTAACATTTAAATCAGCTGATGGAGGGGTAGTTAATACAATTTGTGCAGAGGCATAATTGTTATCATCATAAATTTCATCTACTACGTTACAATTAGTGTGGCCATGAGAATCTCTATCTACTCCATCATAACAAGTTCCCCCAACGCAATAAGCATCGTACATATCTGATGTAACAAATAAATAATAATTACCGGAAGCTACGCCAGTTGGTATAGCAATACTGGCTGTTTGTGTATAGGTTTGCCCGGCTTGTAAATAGGTTAAGTTGCCAACTGTAGTTAATAATACATCATCGCTCTGTCTTAAATCTTCATCACTCGATAACCAAACATGATCATACCAAGTATTAGAACCTGTACTACCATTTCCATTATTTGAAACTATCCAAGTTAAATCAATTGTCTGCGCAAGCGTAAAAGAGCTTGCTGTATTAATGCTTGTTACTAGTAAATCCGGCAGCCATTCTAAGTCAGTTGTTAAAGTATCATTAGCATAATTTGCATCAGATGAAAGCATGGTAAATGCTTTTACAGAAAGAGATTTTAATGCAGCCAATCCTGTTGGAACATTTGTAAATGTATAATCTGTTCTATCACCCGGATTAAGAGAAAGGCTTCCAGTATTTTCTGTTACTTGAGTGCCACCATTAAGAATATACCCAACACTAAGGCTTCCTGATATTGTTGTACTACCTAAATTTTCAATTCTAATTTTTACCGCAACAGTTTCACTTAATCCGTTGGCTACAGAAGGAGAAACAAGTGCCGTAACACCAACATCCGTTAATGATGTAAATCCTTCTCTTTCGTCAGCACCAATATCAGGTGTAGATGTATTTCTTGTTTCGCCATCAATATCCGTTGTATATCCTGAAATGGTACTTCCTTTTGCATTTAATGCCGGTTGGTTAATATGTAAATCAGTATCTGATGTGTATTGAGGATTTACTTGGTATGAATGTGAATCGAATCCAGAGCCGGTTCTCCAGCTAGAAATTACATCATAAGCTGTTCCATTTAAATAAGTATACACAGAAGCGCTTCCGCTAGAATACAAATCGTTATAATCGCTACTGCTTATAACACCCGATGCATTGCAATACAAAGCATAACCACCTGCATTGTTTTTGAAAATATTGTTTTTATAATTTTGATAAGATCCATGATCAGTATAAAGCGCATAATTATTGGTAGAAGGATTGCTAGCAACTACATTAACTGCATTATAATAAAGATTAATATAATCACAATGATCTAAATTGATTCCATAAGCAGGGTAGATATTAGAACCACTAATGTAAGCTCCTGTTTCGATAAAATTATTTGCAATAGATCCGTAGCTAGATGAAATTCCATTAGCATAAGAAAAATCTAAACCATATCCGGTACCTCCACTAATTTTATTTTGTTGAACTTGATAACCATTGCTGCATAAACTCATTTTAATGCCTCTGTATGAATAACTATTGCTTGATGTACTAATAATATTAGATGAAATAACAGGAGCACTTACATAGTACAAACAAATACCTGCAGAATTTTGATCTTGAATGGTATTGTTTGAGATACTAATTCCTGCTGCTTTTGATGAATTTTGTCCGTAGTAATAAATACCATAATCGCCATATTGCACAGTATTATTTCTAAACGTATTATTTTGGCTAGTTGAGGCATCTGAACAATAAATAACGGAACCTACATTTTGTACTCCAATTAATTTATTGCCATCAAAAGTATTATTATCAGCAACAGCTGTTAAACATACCACACGAGCAGAACTTGTTCCGGTACTTTGGATAGTTAGGTTTTTAAATGAAATATAATCTGCGCCATTTAATTGAACAACATAATTATTTGAACTTGTAGTTGCGTACGAAATTACTACATCAGTATTAACACCGGTTTCAGATTGTACTGTAAGTGTTTTTGTAGATGATGCGGCCGGAATAGGAGAAATACTTACTTGCTCGTTATAGGTTCCACTTTTCATATTTAAAGTAACAGCACCTAACAAACCTCCATATTGAATTTTTGTAATAGCATCTGTAAGGCTAGAAAAAGTACAAGCAGAAGCTCCTATTGTATATGTTCCGCTGTAACCTGCATATAAATTACTTGTTGTAATGGCATCGTTGGCGCTATTTATATCAGTATTTCCATTGGGTAAACTAACGGTTGCCGTTATTGAATAAGCTGTACCTAGTGTAAATGAATAAGTGCCAATAGTAATGGCAGAACTGCTTCCTGCAGTAATTGAGCCAGACCAAGAATATTGAGTTTGTGCTACTCCGTTTACTGTCCAATTAATTTTTGCACTTGTAAGTGTTGATCCGCTATTGTTTAAAAGTGTAACAGAAATATTTTGTGAACCTGCTGCAAAAGGAACTATGGGCGAAGTATAAGCTAATAGTCCAGCATCATTTGCAGATAAAGGCATCTCATCAGCACCTATATCTGGCGTTGTCGCATTTCTTGATTCTCCATCTATATCAGTTGTTACTTCTGTAACTGCACTTGCTACATTACTGATTGCACTTGCAGAGGCATGTAAATCTGTACTAGACGTAAATGTTGGATTTGCAGAAACCGAATTTGCATCTAATGATGATGCCGTTCTCCATGCGGCTAAATCTGTTCTATTTGCACTCGACCAATAAGCTAAATTGCTTCCGCTGGTATATAAATCATTGTAATCACAAATTGAAGAAGTATTGGTTGTTGTTGCAGAATAAATGGCATAGCCTCCACCTGTATTGGCAAAAATGTTGTTTTTAATTTGAATGTTAGCGAAACTACTGTTTAAATACAATGGCGTTGCATAACCTGATGTAGAAGTTGATGTTCCGGTAATATTAATACTGTTATAATATAGTTTAAGATAGGTGTTGCTGCTTAAATAAATTCCCTTGCAAGTTGATGTTCCTCCAATCTGAATAAAATTATTATCAACCAATGCATAATCACTAGAGCTACCATTTACACTGCTTAAATAAATTCCATAACCATATCCTCCGGTAATTTTATTTTTTTCTATTCTTAAACCATTACTACTATTGGCAATATAAATACCATAAAACGAAGTATAGGAATAACCACTAATAATATTCTGAGAAATGTTACATGCATTTTGATAAGCTACATTTATTGCTTTAGACTTAACATTTGATATGTTATTATTGGTAATGGTAATGCCTGATGAATAAGTAGAACTTGTACCGGCAAAATAAATACCTACTGAACCGGTTTGAATTGTATTATTGGTAATTGAATTATTTTCATTCAAATAAGAAGACCCTGAATAAACAAGTATAAGATTATCTGAAGTACCTGTTGTGCCGCCATAAATTAAACAGTTGTTAATGGTGTTGTAATTAGCGTTATTGGTAAATTCTATCACTTTTGAATATGATGTATTTGTATTTTGAATTTTAATATTTTTTATGGTTGTATAATCTACACCATTTAATTGCACTATATAATTATTGCTACTAGTTATAGTTCCTGTATAACTAAGAGTTACATCGGTATTATTTCCTGATTTAGATTGTATTGTTAAGGTGTTAGTTGATGAAGAACCGGAAATTTGTGCAATGCTTACTTGCTCATTAAAAGTTTGTGATTGAAGACTCAATGTTACAGCACCAACCATACCTCCATTTTGTAATGCAGTAATAGCATTTGCTAGTGTTGTAAAAGTATAACCTGATGAAGTACCTACTTCATAAGTTCCGCTATAACCTGCATAAAGCGAACTTGATGTAATTGCGTTATTAGTACTTTTTGTATCTGTATGTCCGTTTGGTGAACTTACTGTTGTTACAATGGTATAGGCCGTTCCTAAATTAAAAGTATAATTTCCTAATGTTGCTGTTGTGCTTGCTCCGGAAGCTAAAGAACCCGACCATGAATAATTGGTTTGAGAAACTCCGTTTACTGTCCATGCGATAGTAGCACTTGTAATGGCATTAACGCCATTGTTAAATAAAGTAACTTTTACAGTTTGTGATCCTGCTGCAAAAGGAATAGTAGGGCTGGTAAAAGATAAAAGAGCTGCATCATCCGTTAATACTTGGTATTCATCAGCACCAATATCAGGCGTTGTTGTGCTTCTGCTTGCTCCATCAATATCAGTTGTAACTTCTGATACAGGCGTGCCCGCATCACATAGAGTTGAAGAAGCTGCATGTAAGTCGGTAGAATTAGTATAAGAAGGATCAACATTAAAAGAATTGGCATCAAATGCAGAAGCCGTTCTCCAATCGGCAATTGTATTTTTGGCTGCACTTACTGAATAAGCCAAAGTAGCTCCACTTGTGTATAAATCATTGTAATTGCAAACTGAACTGGTTGGCAAGGCCTCTGCATACACAACATATCCACCAGCACTGTTTACAAAAATATTGTTATAAAAATTAAGATAGCTCGTTGTATAACTATTATCAAAATACAAGGCTGCTTTACTAACATCTAATGTACTTCCTGATCCAGTTGTAATATTTACACTGTTGTGATAAAATTTGGTATAAGTTTGCCCATCCACATAAATGCCATAACAATAATATGAATATGTTGTTGAGCCTCCTATTTGAATAAAATTATTTGCAACTAATCCATAACTAGAAGAAGTGCCTGTGTTGTTATTGAGAAGAATTCCATATCTAAACATTCCTGTTATTTTATTTTTATCTATTTGAAGTGTTCCAGAACTCGTATGTATTTCAATTGCGCCATTATTATTGTTATTACTATTAGTGCCACCTATAATATTTTGAGAAATAGTAGGAGAGTTTACATAAATAAAATCAATAGGAGAAGAACTTTGTCCGCTAAAAGTATTATTGGAGACAACTAAGCCCGATGCATACGAAGAACTTTTTCCATTATAGTAAAAACCATAACTTCCATTTTGAAAAGTATTATTGGTAAACTGATTGTTTTGGCTATTTGTTGCAGAAGATGTATATACTATATATTTATAAGTACCACTTGTTACTCCTGTAATAATATCTCCATCAAATACATTATAACAGGCACTATTTTTAATATAGATAACTGATCCTCCTGTTGATTGAATACTCATATTTTTAAACCTCAAATAGCTTGCTCCATCAAGCTGCAAAACATAATCAGTACTGCTACTTGCACTACTAGCATAAGTAAGCACAACATTTGTATTTACACCCGTTTCAGATTGAAATGTTACTGTATTAGTGGAGGAAGCTCCTGAAATAGCCGTAATGCTAATATGTTCAGTATATGTTCCTGTTCTAATATTAAACGTAACCGCCCCAGAAACACCATTACTAGTAAGAGCGCTTACAGCTGATGCAATTGTTGAATAATTGGGAGAAGTTCCTCCAATAGTATAAGTACCACTCAAAGCCGCACCCAATACCGAAGAAAAAAGAAAAGAGTTAATAATAAAAAAGAAAATAATTACACTTTGTGTTTTTGAAAAAAGACTGTTTTTCATAAAAAATAATTTGAGGAGTATATATATTAGCTTTAAAGTTATTTTAAATGAGAGTGTTTAGCCAATATTTTATTTACGGTTTGTCTGTTTTAGTTTTTACGCTTTAATTGCACAATTCAAATATAAAACCATTTAATTCAAATAATTACGAAACCATATTACATTAAAACTTCCAATAAAAATAGTATGTCTCAACCATTCTAACCCAACAATTTTTTAATAAAGCTATTGCGGAAAGCAATCTGATACAAACAAAAATGGTTTGCTATTACGTAGATTTTTTTACTTAGATTATTTACCAACAGAAGCCAGAAAGCTAACCATCAGTTAATTACAAAATGAAGAGGCAATACACAATCGAAAAAACAACAAAACTATATTTTTATAAATGAAAGGAGATTTAGATAACGTTTTTTTCCTATCCCAATACATGTCTTTTAATGGCCCTTGAAATAAAACGTATTTTTTCTTTTAGAGGAAAACGCTGCAGGTTTACTTTTAAAACTCCTTTTGTCATAAAAGTTTTTTGCGAGTAGTCGATATTTACATCTATGATAACCGGTTTATTTGCTTTAGAAAATCCTATGGCTTTTTTAATAACACTATCAATTTCATCATCGTGTTGCATGGCTAAAAATTCTGCTCCGGTTGCTAATGCAAAACCTTCTACTTTATAATCACCCAATACGGTACATGTTTTACGATTTAATGGTGTTTCTTGAAATTGTGAAATCTGACCTAATTCTCCATCGTGAAAAATAAAAAACATGATGCCCAACTTTTGTGTAACAGCAGTTAACACTTCCATGCCCGTCATTAAAAAAGCTCCATCACCAATTATTGCTGCCACCATTTTATCAGGATTGGCCAATTTAGCACCAATAGCTGCAGGAGCACAATATCCCATGCAATTAAAATCAGTAGGAGAAATAAATCCTCTTGATTGACTAACCGGAAATAATTCTGCAGCAAGAAATGTATGCTGACCATCATCAACTACCAATAAAGCATCTTGGTCTACTTGAGTGCGCAATGATTTAAAAAAATATCCCGGAGAAACTACATCCTTCTTTTTTTCTTTTGTCCAAGTTGAAAAATAATCCTTTTTATCTTTTTGAATTGCGCTACCAATAGCATTACTATTTCTTGAAGAATTCCATTTTCTATTTTCTAATTCTTTTAAAATAGCTTGTAAAGCTTGTTTTGAGTCTCCTTCTAGAGAAACTTTAGTTTTATAATTTTTATCAAACACATCAGGATTGATATCAATGTGAATAAGATTTTCAGGAGTTTTTACACCAAAACTTCCAGTAGCTAATTCTCCAAAACGTGTTCCAATACCTAGTAAACAATCGCAATTAGCAAATGCATTTTGTGAAGCAGGCACTGATGCAGGCCCAAAACCAACACCTGTATGTAAAATATTATTTGCAGGAAATGAACTTAAGCCTTGTACAGTAGTAGAAACAGGGGCAACAATTTTTTCTGCCAGTTGAATTAATTCGTCTGTTGCATGAACAGCACCCCATCCCGCAAAAATGCCCGGATTTTTAGCCTGCGTTAGCAAATCAACAATTTGTTTTATTTTATTCTCATCAAAACTAAATTTTTTCTTTTGGGCTTTATAAGGCATTAATTCATTTACTTCTCCGGCAAACAATTGAAATTCGGCAGGTATTTCAACAAATACAGGTCCTGGTTCACCAGAAATAGCTGTTTCATAGGCTTCATAAATCATGGGAATAATTTCTTCATACTTACTTACACAATAATATTTTTTTATCATCCCATCCATCATTCTTCCCTGATCAATTTGATGCAACTGGAAAGCTCTCCCTGTATCTCTTCTTGTTCCACCTGAAATAACAATCATAGGAATACCATCTAATTTTGCTTCTGCAATGCCACTCATGGCATGTGTTAATCCTGCAGCGGGCACAATAACCATTGCACCAATAGTTGAAGTAGATGTTCTTGAAACACCATCGGCCATAAATGCACCGCAACCTTCATGCGTAACCAATATGGGTTTTATTTTTTCTGAATTATTTAATTCATCATACAATTCTGTATTATGCACTCCGGGAATACCAAATGTATATTTTACACCAATTTGTTCTAATGCATAAACTGCTAAAAATGCGCCTGTCTTTTTCATAAAATTTGTATTATAACTATTTCATTAAAGAACAACAATATAATTAAATAAAATAATACCGTTTACAATTTTAGTAAGAAGTATGCGCAAAATCATGTGTTTTTGTACTATAAATTCCTTAATTTTGTGCTCATTATGATTCTAGAAGCTATAGAAACTTATCCCGAAATATCTTTTGAAAATACTGAAATAGCATTTTCTGCCAAATCAAATAATGATTTAGAAAAAGCCTATTGGCTTTTTAAAATGATGGCAAGTCCATCGTTGGTGAAATTTGGTAAATTCTCAACCGGATTGGCTTCTACATTTCATTTTCCAATAAGTTGGATGATTAAACCAACTATTTATAAACAATTTTGTGGAGGAGAATCATTAAGCGAATGTGATCATACAGTAAAAATGTTGGATAAATATGGTATTAAAAGTATTTTAGATTATTCTGTTGAAGGCAAGGAATCTGAATTTGTTTTTGATGCAACTGCAAAAGAAATTATTGCTACAATATTTAAAGCATCTCAAAACAAAACCACTATTTCATTTGCTGTTTTTAAAGTAACTGGCCTTGCTCGTTTTGATTTATTAAAGAAAGCAAGTGCCAAATCTAGTTTAACTGAAATAGAACAACAAGAATTTAATAAGGCAAAAACAAGAGTAAAAAGCATTTGTCAAGCAGCATTTGATACTAAAGTGCCTGTTATGATTGATGCAGAAGAAACTTGGATACAAGATGCCATTGATGATATGGCTACTGAAATGATGCAGCTCTATAATAAACAATGGCCATGTGTTTACAATACTTTACAAATGTATCGTTGGGATAGATTGGCTTTTTTAAAGCAAGCGCATAGCAAAGCAGAAAAAGAAGGCTATATATTGGCTCTAAAGTTAGTGAGAGGTGCTTATATGGAAAAAGAACGGTTAAGAGCAAAACAAAAAGGGTATCAATCGCCCATACAAGAAAACAAAACAGCTACGGATAAAGATTTTGATTTAGCATTAAAATATTGTGTTGAAAATATAAATAAGATTGCTCTTTTTGCCGGCACTCATAATGAACGGAGTAGCCTTTATTTAACGGAACTTCTTAAACTTCATCAAATAAGTAAAACCAATCCGCATGTATGGTTTTCTCAGCTATACGGCATGAGTGATCATATATCTTATAACTTAGCCAAAGCAGGATATAATGTAGTAAAATATGTGCCTTATGGCCCCGTAAAAGAAGTGTTGCCCTATTTAATTCGCAGAGCTGAAGAAAATACTTCAATAGCGGGGCAAACAGGTAGAGAATTGAATCTAATTATAAAAGAGAAAAAAAGAAGGGCTTAGTATAATGGCTTTCTAAAAATTGTATTTTTCATGCCCTCATCCTGGCCTTCTCCCAAGAGAGAAGGAAAATAAATGATGATTTTTAGAAAGCCAATTAAACTCCAAAAGTATCCACCGCATTTTTTGTAGTAATGCTTGCAATTTCCTCAAGTGAAAGTTGATATACATCAGCCAATTTTTGAGCCACTAAAAAAACATGCGCACTTTCATTTCTCTTTCCTCTATGAGGGACTGGAGGCAAATAAGGAGCATCCGTTTCTAAAACAATATGTTTAAGATCAATTTTTGAAAGCACCTGGGGCAGAGTTGAATTTTTATAGGTTACAGTTCCCCCAATGCCCAATTTATAGCCTAATGCAATTGCTTGTTCTGCTTGCTCAATTGTACCACCAAAACAATGAAAAATTCCATGGGCTAATTCATTTTTTAATGGCTGCATCAAATCAAGAATCAATTGCATCGAATCTCGTGAATGAATAACGATAGGAAGGTTATTTATTTTTGCAATATTAATTTGATATAAGAAAGCAGCTACTTGTTCATTCACAAAAGTTTTATCCCAATACAAATCAATACCAATTTCTCCAACAGCATAAAATTTTTCTTTAGCCAACCATTGCTCTACTATTTTTAATTCTTCTTTGTAATTTTCTTTTACCGAACAAGGATGCAAGCCCATCATGGGAAAACAATTTTCTGGAAAATCTTTTGATAATTGCATCATACCTTCAATACTAGCACTATCTACATTGGGCAAAAATAATTTTGAAACACCTTGTTTAATGGCATTTTCAACAACTTGATTTCTATCGGCATCAAATTGTTCTGAATACAAATGTGTATGGGTGTCTGTTAAAATCATTTTTTTATTTTAAAATAAGACCTGTCAGGTTTTAATAGAATCATAAGCATATAATATAAAACTTCAATGCATCTATCAAACCTGACAGGTCTATAGTTCATTAAATTTTTAGAGCATAAACAAGCGTTTCGTATTCAAATTTTACTTTCCCGTTTTCATTGTATTTATTGAATATTTTGTGAAGTTCAATTAACATATGCTCATAATTCTCATGACCTTTTGAAGGAACATAAGAAGAAGACAGTAATCTACCCTCCAACCCTTCATAGTCAAATATCTGGTAATTTTCAAAAACTAATTTTTCGGTTTTGTAAACACTTTTAAATGTGGAGAAAAAATCCTCAATTTTATTTATATCAATATTTTTATGATTTACTTCTTTGTAATCAATTGCATAATCTAAAAGCAATTGTTCATAAGCTTTTAAAAAATTTGTACGGTCAGTTACTCTGTCATTCCAAATAAGTAATACATAACCATTCTTTTTTAAAATGCGTTTAAATTCTATTTTGCATTTTTCTTTATCAAACCAATGAAAAGCCTGAGCTACAACAATAGCATCAACAGATTGATCTTTTAGAGTAGTAGTTTCTGCTGTTGCATTTATACTTTTGAATTGAGGATATTCAGATAAAAAATGTTCTCCTGCCTCACGCATTTCTTTATTGGGCTCAATACCATTAACAATACATTTTTTATCTAAAAACAATTTTGCTGAAATGCCTGTGCCAGAGCCTATATCAGCAATTGTTTTTTCACTTCCACAGATACCAATTTCATCAAAAAAATCTACCAAACTCTGCGGATACCCCGGACGGTATTTTACATAGTTTTCTACTCTGTTCGAAAAACGATAAAGTTGATTCATGGTTTCCATACGAATTTTTGTTTCTGTGGTGATCAAAGTGTATAAACCACTTCATAATTCAACATTTTTACCTTACCTTTGTGTTCCCTTTTTAATGATATTTTTTTATGTTTCCCTCTAATTTTTTTCAAAAATACATTTTTATTTGTGCTTTTTTGTGTTGGGGAATTTTTATTCAATCAGTAAAAGCTCAAATTGTTGTTGATAGCTCTTATACCGTTCAGCAATTGGTTTCAGATGTATTATTGGGTTCAGGTATTCAAGTGAGTAATATTACATACAATGGGCAAAGTGCTGCAATAGGTCATTTTGATGGTACCAATTCAAACCTTGGTATTGATAGTGGAATAGTAGTAACCTCAGGTAATATTAGTGGTATTCCGGGCCCGAATAATAGCGGAAGTACTTCAACCATGTGGGGAGGCCCTGGAGATAATGATCTTGATAATTTAACTACTAGTGCTACTGAAGATGCTTCTGTGTTAGAGTTTGATTTTATTCCTTCCACCACTCAGGTAAAATTTAAATATATTTTTGGATCTGAAGAATACATGGAATATGTTAATTCAAGCTATAATGATGTGTTTGGTTTTTTTATTAGTGGTCCGGGTATTACCGGAACTCAAAACATGGCTCTTATTCCTAATACCACAACACCTGTTACTATTAACAATGTTAATAACAATAAAAATTCTGTTTATTATTTCGACAATGAAAACCCAACGGGGAAAACGGTGCAATTTGATGGTTTTACTACTGTATTAGAAGCTAAAATGGATGTGATTCCGTGTGAAACCTATCACATCAAAATTGCTGTTGCAGATGCGGGTGATGATGCCCTTGATTCAGGTGTGTTTTTAGAAGCGGGTAGTTTTGCAAGCGGTGTTTCAGCAGCTTATATTATTTCTGAAGCAGCTGATGATAGCAGTATGTATGAAGGTTGTTCTGAATCACAATTAATATTTACCCGATCAGGTGTATTAGATTCAGCTCAAGTGGTTCAACTGACTATTGATGGTACTGCCCAAAATGGAATAGACTATAGTTTAATTCCTGATAGTATTGTTTTTCCTTCAGGTGAAGATACTATAACACTTACTATTTCAACCTTTATTGATAGTAATGTAGAACCAACTGAATCAATAATTATCAATATCATCAATAAATTATGTTCTGACTCTGTTGCTTTTAGTGTAGACCTAAATATTATTGATGCTCCAATATTAAGTGTGGTTGCAATGCCCGATACCAATATATGTTCTGGAGATAGTATTTTACTTAGTGCAGATATAAATGGAGCCACTAATAATAAATACTCAATTAGATGGAATAATTATGCATTAAATGATTCAATGATTTATGCCAAAGGTGGCAATTATATGGTATATGTAACCGATAGTTGTGGAAGATCTGATAGTGATATGGTAGCTATATCTTCACTCGTTTTTGTTTCTAGTTTTTTATACGATTACCAAACGGATACCGTTGTAAATTTTCATTCAACATCAGCTGATAGTGTACTATTTTGGGATTTTGGAGATAATAGTATCACTTCTACAGAAAAAAATCCAATTCATACGTATAGCGATTCGGGTACTTATGCTGTTTCATTGGTTGTATTAAATAGTATGGGTTGTATTGATACCATCATTGAATACGTTCATGTGGAAATAAAAGACCCTTTTAACTTTTTTATCCCTAATACATTTACGCCTGATGGCGATGGACTCAATGATTATTTTATTGCTCGAGGAGAATTTATTAAAACTTTCGAAATGAGAATATACGATAGGTGGGGCAGTGATATATATACTACTACAGATATAGCAAAACCATGGGATGGAAAAACCATTCAAGGCAATGAAGCTGTTGAAGATGCTTATCAATATTTAATTACCGTTATCAATACCAGTCAACAAGCTTTTACCTATAGAGGCTTGGTTTCCTTAATTCGATAATGCTACTTTTATTTTTTTCTATTCGAAAACAATTCCTACTCATCTGGGCTGACATAAAAATATAATTCTATTTTTGTAAAAAGCTTATTTCATTCATATGTGTATTATTTGTTTTTTAAAAGTCATATGGTATACGCCATGTTATATTCATTCGTGTTTGCGCACGTATAGTGCATGGCTATTTCACATGAGAAATTGTTTACTAAATGTAAAATCATTTTGTCTTTTAGTCTTACTAATTCTATTTTCTATATTTTCATTTCCTCAAAACATTGATACAACTATACTTCTAAACCCTACAATTATTGAAGAAACTATTGAGCCCAATACCATTCCAACTAATTCATACCAAAATCCTAATAATCCCAATTATTGGAAAAACAGAAAACCGTTTGAAGGCTATTGGCAACAAGATGTTTATTATAAATTAAAGGCCAATATTGATGAAACTACCAATATTACTGATGCTACAGAAGAATTAATATATACCAATAACTCACCTGATACATTAACATTCGTATACTTTCACATGTATAACAATGCTTTTCAGCCCGGCTCCTATTATGACCAGTTGTATAAAGCCAATCATAATTATCCCGTTTACGGAAAATGGGAAGCTCAAAAAAAAGGTATTGACATTATTTCCATGACGGTTAATGGTAAACCCGTAAAAATGGAATTGGATAATACTGTTATGAAGGTGTATCTTCCAGAGCCTTTATTTCCTAATAGTCAAGCTACTTTTCAAGCTAGTTTTAAATCCTACTTTGATGGAGGAGGAATGCGAAGAAGAAATACGGTTTGGAATGCCTATAGCTTTAACCATTACAATGGTGTGCATTGGTATCCGAGAATTGCTGTATACGATCGCAAATTAGGATGGGATACCGACCAACATTTAGGTCGTGAGTTTTATGGCGACTTTGGATCTTTTGATGTTGAACTTACTTTTGCCGGTAATTTTATTGTGGAATGTACGGGAACTCTTTTAAATGAAAACGAAGTACTTCCAGCCGATTTAAGAGCAAAACTGGATATCAGCAATTTTAAATACAAACCTTGGGAAGAAAAACCTTCTGTAATTATTCCCTATGATGCCAAAGAGCGAAAAACATGGAAATACCATGCCGATAATGTGCACGATGTTGCATTTACTGCCGATCCTACATACCGAATAGGAGAAGCCTTTTGCAATGGCATACGATGTATTTGTTTAGTTGAAGAGCCTCATGCAGCCTACTGGCAAGATGCACCCACTTTTATTGCAGATGTAATTAAAACGTATTCTCAAGATTTTGGCATGTATACCTATCCAAAAATTGTGGTGGCCGATGCTAGAGATGGAATGGAATATCCCATGATTACGCTTTGTGGTGGCCGCTATCCGGATTACCATGGGGTGCTTGCACACGAAATTGGTCATAATTGGTTTTTTGGCCAAGTGGGTAGCAACGAAACCTATCGTGCTATGCTTGATGAAGGTTTTACACAATTTTTAACAGCCTGGTCATTAATAAAAATTGATGGAGATACACTGCTTACAGGAATTCCAAAATCTAATTATGCCAATAGATTTTTAGAACGCCAAAAAGTTATTGATACTAGAGTATTTTCTTCATACATGCAAGATGCCATTACTATGAGTGAAGCAACACTTAATACGCATTCTGATGGTTATAATGGCGCCCTTGCACATGGTGGAGGATATGGAATGGTATATTACAAAACGGCTAGCATGCTCTACAATTTGCAATATGTATTAGGAGATTCTCTTTTTTTAAAAGCCATGCAACATTATTTTTATCAATGGAAAATTTGCCATCCTTATGTTGAAGATTTTAGAAATTCTATAATTCAATTTACGCATGTTGATTTAAATTGGTTTTTTGACGAATGGATTGAAACATCAAAGCGAATTGACTATGCCGTTAAATCAGTAAAAAAAGGAAATAATAAAGGAGAATATGAAATTACGCTCAAACGCAAAGGCCGCATGCAAATGCCAATTGACTTAAGAGTAATTTCTAAAAAAGATTCTATTTATGATTTTTATATTCCCAATACTTGGTTTACAAAAAACACAAATGCAACAATATTACCTAAATGGTATGGATGGGATGTGCTCAATCCCACCTATACTGCAACTGTAAAAATTCCCGGTGGTATTTCAAATGTTATTATTGATCCTACACAACGCCTTGCCGATAGCTATATGCTCAACAACAGTAAAAAAACACCTATTCATTTTCATTTCGATTCACAGATTATCAATACGCCTACTTGGCGCAATTATGATTTATATCTTCGTCCCGATGTTTGGTATAACGGATTTGATGGTTTTAAATACGGAGTAGCTTTAAATGGAAATTACTTGGAATACTTTCATAGATTTGACGCCAATATCTGGTTTAATAGTGGTATGCTGCAACAAGCAGCCTATTCAGAAGTAAGCAATAAAACCTCAAATTATATTTCTTACCGTTTTAATTACAATACAGCCCTTAATAAATTGAGCAAGAATACACGCTTGTATCTTGCAAGTCGATTTTTAGATGGTTTAAACCTGCATCAAATTACGCTCAATAAAAAGGACGATACGGGAAAGAATTATTTGTCGGTAGCATTTAAAAGCATGTGGAGAGCCGATAGTACTGCTTTAAATTATTTATTGTACCCAAGCGAATGGCAAGTAAATAAAATCAACAATTCTATTATTGTGGGATTAGGACATTCTTATACGTATAAAAATGGAAAAGGAGATATGGCTTTAAAACTTCGCTCATCTACCATTGGAAGTTCCTATGATTATGCGCAATTATCATTAACAGTAATTAATGAAACCAATCTGGGAAAGTTATTATTCCGCACACGTACATTTATGCAATTGGGAAGCGGTTCAAAAGTTCCTGATGAGTCTGCCTTGTTTTTAAGTGGGGGCAATCAAGAAGAAATGATGGAAAATAAATACACCCGTTCCGTTGGTTTTTTTGATAACAATTGGGATAGTAATGCTTCCAATAACTGGAATGGCTATGGTATTTCAACCAATCATTTTCAGTATGGCGGAGGCTTAAATTTACGTGGCTATGCAGGTTATTTGGCACCCTATGAATCAAAAGACGGTCAAGTGTATCTTACCTATAAAGGCAATACAGGAGTTGCTGTAAATGCGGAATTGGAATTTGATAAACTATTTAATTTTCATCCCCAAATAACCAAACGATTAAAGCTCAATACTTATTTATTTGGTGATGCAGGCATCATCAATTATGATTATGAATCCAGTATTTTTAAAATGGCAAGCTTACGAGCAGATGCGGGTATTGGAACTGCGTTAACAATTAAAAATTGGGGCGTTTTACAAAAAGCAAAACCACTTACCATACGATTTGATTTTCCATTATTTCTCAATGCTACTCCAAAAGTTTCGCCTGATTATATTCAGTTTCGCTGGATAATTGGAATCAATAGAACGTTTTAAAAATTAACTAAAAATAATCATGTTTAGCCATACCAATATGAAGTATAAAATATTGTAATAGCATAAATCTCCTTGGTTTTTTTTATCAATACAAAGTTATTTTTATACCAATACTCATTTATCAAATGTAAGATCTTTTAAAACTCATGTATTAACCTGACTAAGATCATACTCCTCTATAATTGCGCTCATTTAGTTCTTGTATAATAAAAATCATCTTTGCTTTAACGATTATTTAAAAATCATACTATATGCCTTTGTCAAAGATCATTTTTCAAAAAAAATATTGACTCATATTCTTTAAAAAAGAAGCACAATGAAATAGTCATGCACGAACGATGCGCAAACACTGATGAAGATAGCATGACGTATACCATATGACTTATAAAAAACAAATTATCTACAGATGAAAACAATTCTTGTTCCAACAGACTTTTCTGAAGCAGCAAGCAATGCTGCTGTATATGCTGTTAATCTAGCAAAAGAAATAAAAGCACAGGTATGTTTACTACATATTTACCAACTTCCAATACCTATCTCTGAAGTTCCGGTAATGGTAATAAGCCCTGATGAACTTCAAAACTTAATAGAAATACGTTTAAAGAAGGAAGTAGAACAACTAATGAAAAAATCAGTTGTTGTGGTTAACTATTTGGTAAAAACAGGATCAGCAGTTAGTGAAATACTTAAAGAAGAAAAAAATGCTAATCTAATTGTTATGGGAATGAAGGGGGCAGGCAAACTGAGCGAAGTATTAATGGGTAGTGTTACCACAACAACTTTACGAAAGGCTAAAATACCGGTACTTGTTATTCCTGAAAATGCAAAATATAAAAAGCCTGAAAAAATTGTTTTTGCCTGTGATTATGATTCGCGAACAGATATGCACATCCTCAAGGTCTTAAAAGATTTTATAAAAGGTTATGGTTCTCAACTATATGTGTTGAATGTAAAACAGAGAAATGAACCCGTTTCTGTAGAAGAAGCGATGTTGAGCATGAGGGTAGATAACAAACTAAATGATGTTGAACATTTTTATTGTTTCCCGGAGAAAGATGATTTGGTGGAAGGTATCAATAAATTTGTTGAAGATCACAAAGCAGATATGGTAGCCATTATTCCTCATCGTTATAGTTTAATGGAATATTTATTTCATAAAAGCATTAGCAAAAAAATGGCCTTTCATACACACGTTCCTTTGCTTGCCTTACCTGATAATCATAAATCAATTCCTGCTTATTTTTTATGAAAGAAGATCAACTATCACTTTAAATTTAATATGGACTTTAAAGATTACTATAAAATATTAGGCCTTGATAAAACTGCCACAACGGATGAGATAAAAAAATCATACCGAAAGCTGGCTGTTAAATATCATCCCGATAAAAATCCTAATGACAAAGCAGCTGAAGAAAAATTCAAAGAAATCAACGAAGCGAATGAAGTATTAGGCGATGCCGAAAAGCGAAAAAAATATGATGAACTGGGTGAAAATTGGAAATATTATCAGCAATCAGCACAACAGGGAGGAGAAGGGCAAGATTTCCACTGGTCGAAATACAGGAATAACTCTTACAAAACAGGAGAACAGTACCATGAAGGTAATTTCTCTGACTTTTTTGAGAATATTTTCGGTGGCAGATTTTATGATGATGAACGAAGTCAACAAAGATCATTCAAAGGACAGGATTACAATGCTGAGATGCAAATTTCGCTTGAAGAAGCCTATTCCGGAACCACTCGTCAATTACAATTAGACAAGCAGAAATTACAGCTAAAAACTAAACCCGGGATAAAAGATGGTCAGGTTTTAAAGCTAAAAGGTAAAGGTGGCAAAGGAATAAACAATGGGCCCAATGGAGATTTATACATAACGGTTCATGTTTCAGAACACCCACACTACAAAAGAAAGGAAGATGATTTATATTGTGATATTCCTGTTGATTTATATACAGCCATACTTGGTGGTCAAATCCATGTCAATACTATAGGTAACCCAATAAAAATAAGTATAGGCAAAGAAACAGAAAATGGAAAGATTTTACGATTAAAAGGAAAGGGAATGCCAAGATATGATAAGGATAATAATTACGGAGATATGTATGCCAAGGTAAATATTAAACTACCCAAAAATCTTACTCCAAAAGAAATAGAATTGTTTAAAGAATTATCAACCATTAAAAATATTTCTCATGCTGAAGCTGTATGATTATTTACAAGACATGATGAATGAACATAACAACCGTCAATGGTTTTTTGAAACCAGGCTAAATTATTTTATCAGCGATATATTAGAAATGTTGAATATTAAAGATACGGAAGAAATAAGCAGCTCTCTTAATAGAGCATTTCAGGCTTGCGCTGCACTAAATATTTCATTCGAAAAAAATTTTAAACGAGTATATCGTTTCAATGGTGAAAATTTGATCGCTGATTGGAAAATTTCACCGCTTGGTGGTTATTTGATTATAATTAATTGTAGTCCGAGCCACGAAACAGTTGCAAAAGCACAATTATATTTTGCAATGAACCAAATAGCTTACAAATAATTTCATACAAGGAATTAATGTGCCCAATGGGTTTGCAGTAACTACTAGTGCCTATTGGAGCTTTCTAGATCACAATAAAATAGTTCCCCAACTACGCAGCTTGCTTTCGCAACTTGATAGTAAAACATTTAATAATCTGTCTAACATCGGTGCTGAAGAACGAAACGTACTGCAACGCTCATTCGGGACTTACACCCTATAGCTTATAATCATGCCTGACACACAAGTAAGCGTTTCGAAGATATTTCGAAAACCAGAATTATTTTAGCTCTGCTTTTTAGAATATAAAAACACGCTTAGCGCATCAAATCATCAAACTCTTTTTGCCCATTTAAAGAACTAAAAACAGGATCTTTTGAAAGCCTGTCTTTATCATTAAACCCAAGTTTTACTGCTTTTTGAAGATATTCAATTGCTCTTTTAGCATTATTTTGTTTCATATATACTTCTGCAAATAGATAAGCATGCTCTGAATTTTCAGGATCTACTTTTTCATAAATTCTCAAACACAAATCAGCATCTGCTAATTGATTTACCTGAATAGCCTTTGTAGAAAACATGTAAGCAACCAAACTTAAATAACTAATTAATCTTTTGTGTATAACACTTTGCTCGGCATTGGAAGTATTCTTGGAAATCTGAAACATCTTATCAATTTCTTTATTCCACCAATCCCAATTTTGAGAAGCAAAAGCAGATGCGTATTGTTGTTGCAAAGAAGCTTCTGCCTTTTCCAATTCTTGCATGTGTTGCAGCATCTGCTGCAATTGCCCGGAATTCTTTAATTCATTTGCTTTATTTTCATATTGAGAAATATCATCCAATTCATGTAAATAATTTACCGCTTTTAAGTACGAGAAATACAATTCTGCTTTATTTTTTATTTTTTCGTTTGCTGAAATTTCAGTCATAAGCATTTGTTTAACACTAGTAATAATGGATTGATCTACTGATCTTCTTCCTTCTCGCATAGAGTTACACTCAAGCCACCAAAAGGCTTGTTCCATAGTACCTATAGCAGGCCATTCATGTTTACCATTAAAAACAAGCAATTGATGAGGAATATTTTTTTCTTGTAAAGAATTATCGAGTCGCTTTAGTTCAGTATAATTAAAATCTCCATTGCCTACTATACCCACAAATTCAAATGAAGTTTCTACACTTTTATTTCCGTTTGTATTCGGAAAGCCAGCACCACAACCAATAACGCCTACAATTTCATTTCGCGTCATTGCCGCAATAGCGGCAACTCTTGCACCTCCAGAAAATCCGGAAGTATAGATTCTTTTATTATCTATAGCAAAACGATTCAATACATCGTTCATAAATTTTTGAATAATAGCATTGCATTCATCACCGGCTTGTCCATTTTTTGAATTATTTGAACACGCAATAACAAAACCATATTTTTCTGCTAGTTCTTTGTATTTCCCAATAGGTAATGCCCCCTCCGCATGTGAATCGAAAAAAAATATTATCGGCCATAATTGTTTTTTATTATAAGTAGATGGCAAATAAAGCACATACGATTGGTTGGTATCTGCTATACATTTTACTTGATTTATAACTACTGCCGTTTTAAATACTGTTGTATCTATTATTTGAGATTTTAATTGCTGAATTGAATCTGCCTCTTTTATTTTTTGATTGGGTTGTTGACAAGAAACACTAATGGACATACTCAATCCTATAAGAAATATCAATACATTTTTCATTTAGAATACTATTTAAAATCAAATATGAAGATACATATTCTAATAAAAAGGTTAGCTGTAAACATTGAATAATATGTACCTTTATACACTATTTTATACTTTATGCTTGTAACACCTTACAAAGAATCTGAACTCAACAAAAAACAACAAGTAGCACAAATGTTTAACAACATTGCTAAGCGTTATGATTTTTTAAATCGTTTTCTTTCTCTTGGTATTGATGTTTATTGGAGAAAAAAAACCATCAAACAGCTCAAACAACATAATCCATTACTAATTTTAGATATTGCCACAGGTACCGGAGATTTAGCAATTGAATCGATGAAACTAAATCCTAAACAAATTATTGGGGTTGATATTTCGGAACAAATGCTAGAAATAGGGCGCAAAAAAATTGAAAAGAAGAATTTAAATGCTACTATTCAACTTCAGTATGGAGACTCTGAAAATTTACCATTTGAGAATAACTCTTTTGATGCCATTACTTGTGCATTTGGAGTAAGGAATTTCGAAAATCTTGAAAAAAGTTTACAAGAAATGTATAGAGTACTAAAACCTAAAGGAAAGGTTGTAATACTAGAGTTTTCTAAACCACAACAATTTCCAGTTAAGCAATTATATTCTTTTTATTTTCATTATATACTTCCAACCATTGGAAAAATGGTTTCTAAAGATGTTTCGGCCTATACCTATTTACCCGAGTCTGTTAATATGTTTCCTGATGGAAAACCTTTTCTTAATTATTTGACATCGGGAGGATTTAAACAGCCTATTCAAAAATTATTAAGCTTTGGTATTGCTTCTATTTATGTTGCAGAAAAAGTTTAGTATTCAAAATATATTGAATCTTTTACCGTTGTTAGCAAGAATCTTATATTGTGAATGGCATTAAAAACATAAATGATATATTTGAATGGTGAAGAAATTGCTTGTTTATCTATTATGCTTTGTCTCCCTTGGTCTGTTTGCACAAAACCCCAAGGTTTTAAATTTACCTGTTTATGATTATAAACAAATGCACTTTGGGTTTTCACTAGGCTTAAATATTTCCGATTTTAGGGTTACTAGAAGCTATCCCAATTCTGATACAGTATTGGTTGTTGAGGCCATACGCGAACCAGGTTTTAATTTAGGAATTATTTCAAACTTTAGACTTACCAACCATCTTGATTTTCGATTTATTCCGGCCCTTTCATTTGCTTCAGAAGTACTTGAGTTTACCCTTAAAAGCCAAGATACAAAAATACAAAAGCCTGTAGAATCAACATTCCTTGATTTTCCTTTCTTAATAAAATACAAATCCGATAGATTAAATAATGGAAGAGCTTATCTACTAGGAGGTATTAAATTTACCTATGACATGGGGTCTCAAGCAAAAGTAAAATCAACATCAGGAAAAGGGGATGAAATTATTAAACTAAAAGCTTTTGATTATTATGCCGAAGTCGGTTTTGGAATTGATTGTTATTTAGAATATTTTAAATTTTCTCCTGAGATTAAAGTTTCGTATGGATTAAGAAATATGCTGGTAAATGATAATACTATTTATTCTAATTCTATTGAAAGATTAAAATCTACTGTAGTATTGATTTCATTTACCTTTGAATAAAAGCCCATTCCCAACCCTTCCCTAAGAGAAGGGAGAACTTTTCATAGAAAGTTTGCGTTAAAAAATCTTGTTTTTTACTACAAATTGAGTTTACTTCCCCTCCCCTTTGGGGAGGCCGGGAGGGGTTACTTCCACAATAGTAAACTCTGTTCTTCTATTGAAAGCTCTATTGATATCCGTATCATTTACAGCAATTGGTTTATTATCCCCATAACCTTTATAAGTAAGTTTTGTTTTGTCAATACCATGTTCAACCAAATAATTATATACTGATTGCGCACGACTTTGCGATAAGTTTAAATTAGATTGTTTGTCGCCAACATTATCAGTATGCCCTCCAATTTCAATTTTTATGCTTGTATTGTGATTTAAAAATTGGACTAATTTATTCAACTCTACTCTTGATTCATCTTTTAAATCATACGAAGCTGTTTCAAAAAAAATATTTTTAAGCACTACTGCTTCTCCCACTTCAATAGGCTGCATTTTTATATTCATTTCAAATGGTTTTGTAATAGAGCTAACTTCTTTTAAAGAAAAATTTTCGGAATGAAATAAGTATCCATCTTTAGAAACATTTAATGCATAATCCTTATCTGCCGGTAAACAAACTAAAAATTCTCCATTTGCATTATTTGAACTCGACTGCATAATGATTTTAGAAGTAGCCAAATCAATCAATTCGAATTTAGCTTCTAAAGCAGAACCATTTTTTGAATTGGTAACTTTTCCTTTTACATAAGTAACTCTTAAAGGTTGCGCTTCTTTGTATAAATCAAAACTATAAATATCAACCTTACCTTTTCCCTTTAATTTATCTGAAGCAAAAAAGGCTGTTTCTCCTGTTGAATTTACAATTAAACTGGTTTCATCTGCCAATGTATTAATGGGATATCCTAAATTTTTAGGTTCTCCCCAATTTCCATTTTCATCTATCCGAGAAATAAAAATATCAAAACCACCCATACCTACATGCCCTTTTGAGCAAAAATAAAAAGAATGATTATCCGCATGTATAAATGGCGACATTTCATCATCAGACGTATTAATGGTATCTCCTAAATTTATAGGCTTACCCCAGGTTCCTTTCTCCCCTAAATTGGTTTTCCAAATGTCTAATTTTCCTTTCCCGCCCGGGCGATTGCTCACGTAGTACAATATTTTTCCATCAGGAGAAATAGAAGGCTGAGATTCCCACTTCATCGAATTAATATTTTCTCCCATATTTACAGGAGTGCTCCATTTATTATTGCCCACTTTTTTCGACATATAAATATCACAACTTCCAATACCATCAGATCTTTCGCAAGCAGTAAAGAAAATATACTGCCCATCAGGAGAAATGCATTGCGCACCTTCGTTAGCTTGTGTATTAATTGGCTGTCCCATATTTACAGCAGTAGTCCATTTACCCTCTTTTTTTATGCTGTAATAAAAATCTTCTTGCAGTTGAGAAAATGAATTAGATAAGGCTTCCTTTCTTGGTTGTCGCCTGGTAATAATTAATGTTTGATCATCGGCAGTAATAGCTGGCAAATATTCATCATCAATGGTATTAATGGCTGTATCTAAATTAATAGGGGCAAAAGGAACAGGATTGTTCATTGCCCAAATTGCAAAATCACAATTCTTAATGGCCTTTTGTGCTGTTTTTTTGCTTACCTCTTCAATGCCTTTATAAGTAAGAAATTTTTCGAAATGCATTTTTGCATCAATATAATTGCCATACAAAAGCTCAACCTTACCAAGTGTAAAAAAATTATTAGGAAAAAAATCAGGGTTAATGGCTACAGCTTTTTTATATTCTTCGGCAGAAAGTTGATACGCTTTCATATCATCATACACATCTCCCAAAAGCATGTGTGCTTCCATAAAATTTGGATCAGCATCTAAAGATTTTAACAATTCTTGTTTTGCGCCTTCATTGTTATGCACATCAAAGGCGCTCATAGCATTTTGAATGTATTTAATTGCCTTGTTTGATTTGGTAGTGAATTTGTATTGTGAATAGCCTTTACCGGCTATACAAATAAGAATGCATAAAACTATTGAAATTCGGTTTTTCATTTTATTCCCTCCCTACATTTTTGACAGTATAATAACTTCAATGGTTCATAATCTAATATTTGAGAATTTATATTACAATCTCCAATAAACATACTACACCACATATTTTCTGGTAATTTTTCTGCAATATCCATAAGAAACTGATACGAGTCTTTTTGATCGTTATAGCAACTAATCTTCAACTTTGTATACAAAATTAATGCCTCATCTATAAAATCATCGCGCAAAGCCAATGGTTCAAGCAATTCCTTTGCCCAATCAAAGTGATTAAACGCTATAAAATATTTGGCTAACTTTAATTTAGTATTGTCTGTTGTATCATGACTATCATAATAATTTTTAATATATAGCAATAAAGGATCTGTTTTTTTTACTGCAAGTCCAGAAGATCTATTGTATTGAGAATTTGCCTTCTCAATATTTAAGAATAATTTTAATCTTTCTACTTTATCCTTTTCTATACCCCAAGCCGTCATTTTTCTTATAAGATCATCAACAAGTTCTAAATTAAAAACTTTCTGAAATATTGGACTTAAATAATTATTGATTACCAAAGCGTCATAGTTATATTCAAGCGTTACATTACCTTTCATTTGCTGTTTAAACACCAATAACTGCTTAAGCATATATTCTGGCTCATATTTTGTACCAAGAAACAACGAAGAAAATATTAATTCATTGTAAAACAGATTATCCATTTTTTTGTCAGGAGGGTAAATATGATTTAGAATGGGTTTTATATCTTTCTCATTGTATTTTCCGGAAGAAACTTGATTAAAAATAAAAAACTGAATGGTTTCTAGTTTTTTTAATTGATTTGCATCTAAATTATATTGATTCTTCATAGCGGTTTTTAGAATATCATTATATTCCATTATGGCTAGCTGCAATGAATCCTTCATCCTAGGCCGTACATATAAAATGATATTTGCATATCTTTCTTTTGAAAGTATAGGTTCTAATAAATCGGCATTTTGCGTAACATTAACAAAATTTCTTATTTCGTTAGTGTCTTTATTTGCAAGATAAGCGTATGAAGTTGATTGAATTTGTTTGAAAAATATAGACCAGTTTTCAGCAGTAGTAAGTTTTAATGGAATCATAGAATCTTGATAAGATTCAAAATAATTTAAGATTGCATTTGCGCGCTTTGCATATAATTTTTTATTAGCCTCTGCTGAACCCTCAACACTTGCAAATGCATTGACATTTGCGTTAATGACAATATATTTATTGGAAATTAAAGTATCCAACACTTTTTTAAATAAATCTTTGTCGTATTCGTAACTATTCTTATCAAAGTAAGTTTGAAAACGAACTATTTTAGTTTGCCCTGATGGCTTATAAACCAAAGGAGATGGAAAATCAAAAATATAGGGAATACTGTCTGGTTTTATTTCAAATAATTCTCCACAAATTTGATCGGTTTCAACAATTTTACAGATTCTATTTTTTTTTAGAAACAATAAATTTATTTCATTATTCTCAGCATAATAATTATCAGGAAGTTTGCACAAATTAATTAGATAGCAATCGGTATTTTGAATTGTTTTTTTTTTAATTGCATTATTAACCTCTTTGAGTAACTCTCGTTTATATTTTGGTTTTGAAATTTTTCCATTAAATATACATCTACCATTTCTTCTATTTGGGATAATATTGCCAAGACTTAAATCACATGAAAAGGAACTCGAAAAAGAAACAAATTCAGCCAATATACCATCTTTCCTAAATTCTAAAAACCGATTTAACATAGATAGGTCTTCTAAACATAAATAAAGAGAATCAGCTGAAGTATATAATTTTAGATTCTTTCTATTTATTGCCATCGCATTGCATTGCAAACAATACGGTTTACTATTTGCGGCTTTTATATTCCAAGCATGTCTTTTATGTTTAGGTATTACTATAGCTTCTTTATTTATTTTCTCTTCAATGTGTGCATTTTCGTAAGGAAAATATTCAGGATAATTTTTAAATTGGTATTCAGCGGTAACAAGCGCAAATGTTTGAACGCCCAATAAAATATTATTTGCTTTGTCAAAGACTATTGATACGCCTGTAATTTTATAATCCGGTGTAATTATATTGGCAAAATGTCCTGGAGAATTTACCCAGCCTATCATCATATCTCGAGCTGCTTCATTGTATGTATCTACAATGTGAGGAACAGAATTGTTATGAGATTCATGTTTATATATTGTTGGTGAATGGATATATATTTTAATAATGTTTTCCCCTACGCCATAATTAACAGCTCCAAAATATTCTGCACGATTTTGAGGAGTATATTTTTCCAAATTTCCCGTCTCATAATGGGTAAATTTATTGTTTTTATAAAGATATTGTCCGTGCTGCTGCGCAGCTAAGAACAATATAGAATCATTATATAAAAGTTGTAGATTGTGCGCTTTTCTTACACTATCTATTTGTTGTTTAACTAGAAAATCAAGGAATTTAATGTTAATATTATCAGGATCAATAATATCATTTTTTGATTGGGCACATACTGAGCCTATTAATACAAATAAAAAAAACAATATGGTTATATCGCTATATAACCTCTTCACTACTTGATTTGCAATATTACGGCAAGCCCTTCCGCAATAGAATCCATTTGATCTGCTCGTAAATGTCCAAGCTTTTTAACAAATCTTATTTGTGAAACAGAACGAACCTGAAAACAATCTGCAGAAGAAATTTTTGAAAGACCGTTTTGTGAAGTTGGAACGAGCTTTACCATCCAAGGTGCTACAGAATAATGGGGTTTCCAATCTGTAATTGGAACTATTACACTAAGGGGTAATTTACCTAATTGATCAGCATTTACAATTACTGCAGATCGAGTTTTTTTTATCTCAGCACCAAGAGTAGGATCAAGATTAATAAGCCAAATTTCAGCGCGCTTCATAAAATTTTTCAATATCTAAAGATGTAAATACTGTAAGATTTTTATCTGTTTTATAGTCCCGCAGAAGAGCCTTAGCAGCTTTTTCAAGTTGAACTTCTTTAGATTCATAAAGCGTTTTTATTGCCTTTTCAATTACAGTGAGCCTTTGATCAAAGGGCAAACTTTTAATTTCTTGTATGATTTCTCTTGTCGACATTTAATAAATGTAAAAAAAAAAAAAATTAGGGCAAAACAAAAGGTCGGCTCCTTTTAAAGAACCGACCTTTTTATTAACAAACTTTTAAAATATTAATGCGATACCATCAATTTTTGGAATTTAATTTCTTCTCCTGTTTGTACCGATAAGAAATAAATACCTTCAGCCATTTCAGCAACATCAATGGTTTGTATGGTTTCTCCTTCCGTACTTTCCCATTCTTTGGTATACACCATCCTACCCTGTGTATCAACCATTCTAAGAACTGTTTTTTGTTGTTCACTAGAATAATTATTAATTACTACAGATACATCTGATTTAGCCGGATTAGGGAATAAACTAAGTTCCATAGTAGTTCCGTCTTCTAATCTAGAACCCTTGGCATTAGTGGAGCTTATATTAACTGTGTAATCTTCTACTTCACCTTCAGCAAATGATTCACACGAAGATGTTGCGTATGCACCATACTTCATTGCAATTCTCATAAGAGTAGTACCGGTAGCAGCAGATGAGGAAATAGATAATGTTCCAGTAATTGAAGATTTACCTGATCCATAACCAATTTTTTCGCCTGAATCTTCAAAGTCTCCATCCTTATTGTAATCAATCCATAGTGTCCAATACTCAGTGTAAGATTTACTGGCAAAACCTGGTTGCAATTTAACTGTATATGATTTTCCTGGAGCAACACTAATTGTTTTTGAAGTATAATCTCCATAACCATTATTATTTCCCGAAGTATTGGTTAATGAGCCAAAGGTTATACTGCTAATATATTCATATGCGGTACTTGCTGCAGCTCCTGTACAATAAGAACCAGTTGAAGATCCTGTAGCACCAGTAGAACCCGTTGTTCCTGTAGAGCCAGTAGCCCCTGTAGAACCCGTACTACCTGTAGATCCCGTAGAACCAGTTGAACTGGTTGCAGAGCCACAACCACTAGAAGTTAGTAAACTAGCTCTATATCCTCCAGATGCAAACAAAGCTTGCATTCTTGATGCTTGTCCGGCAGAAAACATAGCCATACTTTTATCGTCAGTATAATCCATATAATTCATATACATGGTTCCATTACCAGACGAAGTACAATTATCATAATCAGGATAAGTTGGATTGCCATAATGCTCACTTGATTGATTAGGCGTATCTGATACATTATCAGTGCCCGAACAGCTACTACCATCATCCCCCCAAATATGATATAAATTTAACCAGTGTCCTACTTCATGCGTTACAGTACGACCCAAATTATAAGGTGAGCTTACAGTACCTTGTGTACCAAATGCACTATACAAAATAACGCAGCCATCCGTTGCTGTAGAGCCAGATCCAGGAAACTGAGAATATCCCAATAAGCCGCTTCCTAAATTACAAACCCAAATATTCAAATACTTATCGGATGGCCATGCATCATCACCACCTTTTGATGAATACTTAACATAATCGTTAGATGAAAAACTAGTACTTGTTGTAGACTTGCGTACAATACCAGTGGTCGCAGCTCCATTAGGATCAACTGTTGCCAAACAAAATTCTATTCCCGCATCTCCGGCTACACTTTGAAATGCAGAAGGAACTACAGATGAAAAATCGGAATTTAGTTTTCGATAATCGGCATTTAAAACTGTTATTTGAGACTTAATTTGTGCATCACTGATATTTTGTGTTGATGATTTATAAACCACATGCACTACTACAGGAATTGTAATAACTGAAGATGCTGTTTTAAAAACAGTATTACCTCCTTTATCAATAAAATCTTGCGTAAATTTTTCAATTCGCTCCATTCTGTCTACAACATCAGGATCATTCTTTTTTTGCATTTCTAAATAATCAACCGTACCACATGTGCGTTTTGTTGGTACGGCAATCTCTTGTTGGGCAAAGCCAATACTTAATACTAAAGTAAAGGCAAATAAAAAAGTTAGTTTTTTCATTGCATTGAAAGTTTTTTGTGATTTTTTGGTTTTAAGATTATTGGCTCATTTATAGTCAACCAATGATTACGCAATGCAGAGTTAATTTTTTGACATAACCCTAACATTTCAAAAATTTATCCAATTTTGAATACACAACCATTAGTCAAGTTTTAAACTTGATCCATATTTGCACTATGAAAACAAATAATAATAAAATCTATCTGAATAAATTCAGAAGGCTTAGGGTTCACTGCAAATCAGAGCAGTTGGGGACCTAGGTTAGAGAATCCTAGCTAACTCTATAATTTCTATTCTTAAGTAATAGAAAATTATAGCGATTTTTTATAGAACGGTTTGCATATTATAAAATATTATACATGATTCCAATCATTTTTTAAAGAAAGTTATGAACAATCATAAGGGATTGAGCATTTTTATTCAAATCAAAATTTCCTTCTATTTTATTGATTTGAAAAATATTGTAATTCAAATTTGTAATTTACTTACTTATGTTAATAAGCTATCTTCTTTTCAATAAAATTATTTTATACGATGTCATTAGAGAAAGAAATTGATATTATTTTAAATGAATGCATCACGCAACTCAAGCAAAATGGATGTATACTCTATCCTACAGAAACCGTTTGGGGTATTGGTTGCGATGCAACAAATGAAAATGCTATAGAAAAAATTTACCAAATTAAAGAACGCACATCCGAAAAAAGCTTGATCATACTGGTTTCTAGCATTTCAATGTTAAAAAAATATGTGCCTGAACTTAGTCAAAATAGCATTACTATTTTAGAAACATTTCCAAAACCATTAACGGTTATTTATCCTCAAGTAAAGGGTTTGGCTAAAAATGTTCACCATGCTGATGGTTCAGTAGCGATAAGAATAATTAAAAATAAATTTTGTGAACAGCTCATTACAGCTTTTGAAAAACCAATAGTATCAACTTCTGCTAATTTGAGTGGGCAGCCTACTCCCCTTTCTTTTCATTCTATATCTCAAGATATTTTGAACAGGGTAGATTATATAGTAAATTTGCCATCTTTTACCGGTAGTGGAATTCCATCAACTATTGCAAAATTTGATGATACAAATAAATTAATAATTGTAAGGCCATAAATTAAAAATGCATAAAAACCTGCAAAAGCATATAACCAATAAATTATTTACAATAATTTCTGATGTGGCAGAGAAACACCAAGTACAAGCTTTTATCATTGGAGGATTTGTTCGTGACGCTTTATTAAATAGGCCTTGCAAAGATATTGATGTTGTAGTATTGGGTAACGGAATTGAGATTGCCAAGTCATTGGCAAAACAATTAGGCATTGAAGGCCAAGTAACCATTTTTAAAAATTTTGGAACTGCCATGCTCAAGTATGAGGATATGGAAATAGAATTTGTGGGAGCAAGAAAAGAATCATACCGTAAAGATTCTCGCAAGCCTATTGTTGAAAATGGAACTTTAGCAGACGATCAAAACAGAAGAGATTTTACAATAAATGCGTTGGCTATTAATCTCCAAAGAGAATTTTTTGGAGATTTATTAGATCCCTTTAAGGGAATAGAGGATTTAAATAAGAAAGTATTACGCACACCACTCGATCCAACCATTACTTATTCTGATGATCCATTGAGAATGATGCGGGCTATTCGATTTGCATCACAATTAGGTTTTGAAATTGAAAAAAAATCGCTTCAGGCAATAAGTGAAAATAAAAACCGTATATCTATTGTTTCAATGGAAAGAATTACGGATGAGCTCAACAAAATTATTTTATCACCCTTACCTTCTGTTGGTTTTAAATTATTATTTGAAACGGGTTTGTTAGAAATTATTTTTCCGCAAATGCAAAAGCTGTATGGGGTAGAAATCATCAATGGAAAGGGTCATAAAGATAATTTCTTTCATACTCTAAAGGTGTTGGACAATATCTCGGTAAATACCTCTAATCTATGGTTGCGTTGGGCTGCTATTTTACATGACATTGCCAAACCTCCAACCAAAAGATTTGAAGAAATACAAGGCTGGACATTTCACGGACATGAAGATAAAGGAGCGAAAATGGTTCCTGGAATTTTCAATCAGTTTAAATTGCCGCTGAATGAAAAAATGAAATACGTTCAAAAATTAGTGCTTTTGCATTTACGCCCAATTGCCTTGGTTAAAGAAACCATTACAGATTCGGCTATTCGCAGATTACTATTTGAAGCGGGAGAAGATATTGACGATTTATTAATTTTGTGTGAAGCGGATATTACATCCAAAAATCCCATTAAGGTTCAAAAATATTTAGATAATTTTAAATTAGTTAGGCAAAAACTTGCCGAAGTAGAAGAAAAGGACAAAATTAGAAACTGGCAACCTCCTATTACGGGCGAAGAAATCATGAAAATATTTGATCTTAAACCGGGAAGAGAAGTTGGTATAATAAAAAACAATATAAGAGAAGCTATTTTAGAAGGCAGCATACACAATAATTATCAAGAAGCGTTCGATTATATGATTGAAGAAGGAAAAAAAATGGGATTAAAACCAATATTATCTTGTTAAATAAAAAAAAACTAAAAAAAATATCCCATCTTTGAAACCTTTTTTAAAAAAAGTAGTATGAATAGTATAATTTAAAATTTAACATTATGAAATCATCGGTGTATACATTTAGAGTTTTATTAGATAGTGACGGAGAAGCCTATCGCGATATTGAACTATCTTCTGATAGCAGTTTTAAAGACCTGCATTTGGCCATTGTCGACTCGGTTAAATTTGATGGCAATGAATTAGCCTCCTTTTATATTTGTGACGATAATTGGAAAAGAAAAACTGAAATTGCCCTAATGGAAATGGATGATATCTCCGGTATTGTTGATGAGGAGGAAGAGAATTTTGAAGAGGAAGGATTAGACGATGAAGAATTGGATGATGATGACATTAAAGCCAAAGGCAAAAAAAATAATCAAAAAGGCGGATTGAGAAAGGTAGAAGATGATGAAGATGTACCGGCCAAAGGAAAAAAATCTAAAAAAGAAAAGATTTTGGTGATGAATGATGAAACTTTAGATAAGCATATCTCTAAAAACGGGCAAAAATTGATCTATATTTATGACTACTATGAATTATGGACCTTTTATGTTGAGCTTACTAAAATGGGAGAAAAAGATCCTAAAGCATCTTACCCAAGATGTACTAAAAAAGTAGGCAAACTACCTGAAAAAACTACTTCTGATATTGGGCTTGATGATGATGAACTTGAATTAGAAGGCTTGGAAGAATTTTCTTCTTCTACAAAAAAGAAAGGGGCTAAGAGCAAAAAAGCTGATGATGATTTAGAGGAAGATTTTAATGACGACTTTGATGATGATATGGACGATGAGTTTGAAGATGGCTATGACGATGAAGACATTGATCGTTTTTCAAAATACAATTAAAGCTCGTTGTTAGAAAAAAAACTCATTATTATTGTTGGGCCTACAGGAGTTGGAAAAACTGCCTTGAGTATTGAATTGGCTCAATATTTTAAAACAGAAATAATTTCGGCAGATTCTCGCCAGATTTATAAAGAATTGAATATAGGAACAGCCAAACCTTCTGAACAAGAATGTAAGACTGTTCCTCATCATTTTATAGGTTCTCACTCCATACATGAAAATTATAATGTGGGGAAATATGAACAAGAAGTCATCAAACAACTCTCTCAACTTTATCAAAAACACAATACTTTAATTTTAGTTGGAGGAACAGGATTGTATGTTGATGCAATATGCAATGGCATTGATAGTTTACCTGAAACTGATTTGAAAATACGAAGTAAATTAGAAAATCTATTTAAGCAAGAAGGTATTGCTGCTTTACAAGAAAAATTAAAAGAAGTAGACATTGATTATTATAAAACTGTTGATCTCAATAATCCGCATAGGCTTATTCGAGCGCTTGAAGTTTCAATAATTTCAGGTAAACCATATTCTTCATTCAGAAAAAAAAATCCGGTTACTCGCATATTTACTCCAATAAAAATTGGATTAAATATTAATCGTGATGTATTGTATGACAGAATTAATAAGCGTGTAGATAATATGATTCATGATGGTTTGGTGGAAGAAGCCATGACACTGTTTACATACAAACATTTGAATGCATTGCAAACCGTAGGTTACCAAGAATTATTTGATTATTTTGAAGAAAAAATAAGTTTAGAACAAGCCATTGAATTGATTAAACAAAATAGTCGCAGGTATGCAAAGCGACAATTAACCTGGTTTAAACGCGACAAAGAAATTACTTGGTTTGAGCCTGATGAAAAAGAAAAAATATTTGATTTAATGAATTCAATTGAACACGGATAAAAATTATAATTATGCGTTATCCGCGTTCCATTTTATTATATGCCTAAAAAAGAACCCTCATTTTTTGAACAAGTATTTGAAGTGGTAAAACTCATACCCTATGGTAGGGTAACTTCTTATGGAGCCATTGCTAATTATTTGGGTTCAAAGGGCTCATCAAGAATGGTGGGATGGGCTATGAATGCTTCGCATACTTCTAAAGAGTATATTCCCGCCCACAGAGTTGTAAATAGAATTGGATTATTAACCGGCAAGCATCATTTTACTGACCCAAAACTCATGGAGAAACTATTGAAAAGTGAAGGGATAAAAGTTAAAAAAGATGCCGTTATTAATTTTAAGAAAGTGTTTTGGGATCCCAATATTGAGTTATAAATGCTTTGAGAGGCATAAATTTGCAGAAAAAACATACATTAATTCGAGAGTGTAAAGTAAACTGTGTCAAAAGGAAAATTTATTAAATTAATAAACCTTAAACACACAGTAAAATGGAATCAACCGAAAAGAAATTTGACTACGAGTCAATCAAGCAAAAAG
>JAHEXY010000019.1 GCA_023251875.1 Bacteroidota bacterium | reverse complement strand
CTTTTTGCTTGATTGACTCGTAGTCAAATTTCTTTTCGGTTGATTCCATTTTACTGTGTGTTTAAGGTTTATTAATTTAATAAATTTTCCTTTTGACACAGTTTACTTTACACTCTCTTCAACGAAACTTCCCACATATTAATATTTGATTTATATAATTTTGGATAAACAATAAAATCAATCCAAAAATGATTATCTGAATTAGAATTCTCATCTTTATTTAAAGAATTAAAATCTACTTCAAATTCCCAAATATCCATATTCTCATCTCTTGTGTAATAAAATGCCAGCAATACATCATTTTCTTCTTTTGGAAGAAAAACAAATATTCTGGGTTCATATAAAATATATTTCTCAGATTTTTTTGGTAATAAACCGTTTTCTAATATTGGCTCTCTGTTTTTAGGATAAGTTATATGATAAACTTTTTTACGCATTGATTAATTTACCTATAACATAAGTTTGTGCAAGTTTGCTAAATGTAATTTCATTCATACCTATAAATAATTAATCGTCTAAACGAAAATCTTTAATTTTCTTTTTAAGTATTTTTTTCGCCCTATGAATATAGGATTTTACTGTGTTTTCTTTTTCATGCATTGCCATAGAAATTTCTTTGTAACTCAGTTCACTTAAAAACCGCATTTTTAATGCCTGATTCATTTTTTTGCAGCTAATTTTAGTATCAATAGCTTTCCTAAGTTTTAAATAATGTTGACTTAGCTCTATTTCAGCGTATTTATTACTGGTTTCTCTTATTCGAGAAACTTTTCTAAATATAGTATCACTACTACAAAGAGAGATGTTTTTCTTTGTTTGGCTACTTTTAAAATGATCGTATACGCGATTTTTAGCAATAGAATTTATCCATGCTGAAAATGAAGCTATTTTTGGATTAAAGGCATTGATATTATCCGAAACCTTTACAAAAATATCCATTAATAAATCTTCCGCCAACTGGCTATGTTGTACCATGCAATATATTTTATTATAGATACATTGTTTATAATTAATAAACAATTCAGCATAGGCAGCTTTACTCCCTTTTTTAAATTCATTGGCTAATCTTAAGTCTCTCAAATGGCTTTCATTATTTTTGTTATTGTACATAAGTATAGATTTAAATTAATAATAGGTGGAAGGAGTGGGATCAGTTTCGTACATACTGCTTTTACACAATAGCAGGAAACATATTTCCCCTCCTCTATATTTCTATTTAAAGTCTATTTGCTTACATACATTATTGTTTAGTTATATAACGATTATCAATTTTAAAAACGTGAACTATTTTTTTCTCTTTTAATTTAATTATTCTAAATTTTAGCAACACTAATCCCATGAACGTAATTTTCAAAATCAACGAAACCAAAATTGATTTTGATGATGAAATTACATTACAATAATCCGCTTGAAGCAGAAAATTATTCTACATATTCAGTATTAAATATTTTTTGTCAATAAGGCTAGAATCTTAAATCCATTTTACCGGTTTTAATTTTACTTTGTTGTTTTTTTGAAGTTGTTTGCATAGGTGAATACTAATATATCGGGAATATTAAATTTGTCAAGTCTTTTTGAACGATTTATTTCATGTTTATTTTTACCAATTTTCACCCTTTTATAAATTTATTTCGTTATGCAAATGCATTGTTGTATGCTTAATGAGTATAATAAATTGGCAATTGGTTTATAATTCTGAATAAGCATGATTATTCAATGTTATTAGTATAATACGATTGAGTTAAGGCAAAGTTGCCGGTATGAATAATAAAATGCAATGTTCTGCAACTATCCCATTACTAAATCGTATAATAAATAGGAGCTTACGAATAATTAAAGCAAATACGATGCGATTACTTGCCGGAATTATTAGAATTGCAATATGCATTTATTGGTTAAATATTTCTACTAATTATGAAAGTAAAGTATTTTATTATTTTACTGATTTAAACTATTCAAACAGTGATGTAAATTTTTATACTGGTTTGATATTTTTTATACCCAATATTTTAACCGTATATTTTTTTGTTCAGGGAATGTATTATCTATTCACCTGGAATATTGGCTCCTTACCAATATGGGAAAACAGAAAAGCTGGATCTGGAATTGTTATTAATAATGAAATACCATCGTCATTAAACAACATTCAATCTGTTTTAAACTACCGCAATAGTAAAATGAATGCAATGAGTAACAAAAAAGCTGCTAAGGAATATTTAAAAACAGCTTGGCTTGATGGCTTAATGAACACAAATACTAATAATACACAGGAGGCAATTAGATTTCTTAACAGCAAATTGGGTTCAATGGGTAATGAACAAGGCTTAAAGTATATAAAAGGAGAAACCAAATAAAAATATGAGATTAATAAGTGACCTGGTTCGAAGTAAATGATACTAAAATTAAGAATTTATAATTCGTAATAAATTACATCCGGCATTCCATTTTTATACCGTTTAATAATTGAATTGAAATCAGCCGTAAATTTATCTGCTTCTTTAAACGAATTCAATATTTCAGAATAAATACTAGTATTTATATCTACAGACTCATATTTCCATCCAAGAGGAGCATAATCTTCATTCCATTCTTCAGAACGGCAAATTTTAAATCCTAATGTTTTAAGAATTGGGGTTAATATGCCATCAAAACAATCAAGTTTTAGACCTCCATATTTAAGTGCCGATTCAAGTAAAAAATAATTCAATCCGTTTATGCCCGAATTATTATGAATTGCAATTATGCTACCATCACTTTTAATAGCAAATCCAATATTATATTCTTTCAACTTTAAAAGCTGTGATTTTGATAATTCCAATTCTGAAAAAGAATGGAACAGTTCATCTTTTCTATTTATACTCATTGAATTTTTGAATATGCTTTCATCAACAATTTCAAATGTATTATTTTTTATTAGAGCAATTATTATTTGCTTTTCTTTTTCAATTTCATGTTTACTTTCATTAATTGCCAAATCTATTTGCCATGAAATTAACTCAAAAAATCGTTGATAATACCTTTTCATTTCTTCCTCATCAAGAAATTCATTATACAACTGATGTTGTAAAGCCCTTAATTCATATTCCCTTTTTAAATCTTTCATTGCTTATAGGTTTTTATTTTCAGGATAAAAGTAATCTATTGCTGCTTGAAATAACTCACAACTCACCGTAGCATCATTATTAGTTAGATCAGCTATTTTTTTATCGTACAAAAATCTAAGATCACTTTTCATTCTCTCGCAACTTTCAAATTGTTCAATCAGAGTTTTTAAATAATTATGTTGGTACTGTGTTTGCGTTAACAAGCCATCTTTAAATAATCGCCTTCCTATAATTTTCCTTTTTTTGTATTCATCCTCATGAAGTAGGTTCGTATCTTCATTAATCGCCTTTAATTTATTATTATAATCGTTTATTATTTCCAAAACCATTTCCTTATTTGTATTAAAAAAATCACCCAAATCCATTATCTTCTTTAACAAATATTCTATTGTTTCATATCCGAAAGCCGTTATTTCTTTCCCTTCATAATACTTTCTAAATTGTAATGCAATATAGGGGATATGCGAGGAGCTCAAATCAATATTATAATAGGGCTTAATCATGTATATATAAATATCCGACATACAAATTCGCATTTCAGCTTCTAATGCCACTCCATTTTTAATATCGGTAATCATATATCTGTTACAGGTATATGGTATTGGCTCATTTATTTCAACAATTTTCAGCATGTGATTATTTATCGGTTTATAAATTTTTTAATTATTTTACGGTGTAATAATTCATCTCTAAACCTGGGGCCATAATAATCAGCAACCGTATTGCATTTATATCCAAAATGCCATTTATGAGAAACACCCACTCTCATAAAAGAATTATTCAAAATATTTGCCCTATGCCCTGGGCTTCCAAGCCAGCCTATTACATAATCAATTGATTTATGGTATCCGTAAATACAATTTTCACCAGCAGAAGTTCCAAAATACAATACAGTTTGCTTTTTATTTCGTAAAAAAATGTTTGGCAATAAAAACCTAAAACTTCCAGATAAAATAAGCCTTGTATTAAACCAGCGGTGCCCTTCATAATTTGTTATTCCAGATATGAAAGCGTGGAAGCATGCATCCAGGTGAAGGCGATAATCAGGCTTTAAAAAAGTCATTTTTTGTTTCACATTAATTTTGTAAAATGCACGTACAATTGGCTTATTGGCATATTCATCTCCATATTTTAATTGAATATATTTTACAAACAAAGGTCCATTAGTTCTTGCTAAATTCATTAGCAAAATACTTTCTCTCGATTGTTTTCGCATATAAAATGCATATTTAGCTGTATTGGCTTTTCGAACAAACTGTTTTTCTTCTTTTGTAAGCACAACTTTTTCGGTTGAATCAGTTTGTGCAATTGCCAAAGAAAAATTCAATAAACATAAAATAGAAAAGCTAATTTGTTTAAGCATTAACTGGGCGTTTATTATTTTAAAAAAATAGCTTATGCGGCTTTGAATCCAATTTTTAATTTATTCTCCTGTTTGCCGAAGTTTTGTTGTTTGATGCCATAAATTTCAGATAGGGTCATTGGTTTTTCAATGTTGATACTATTTCCCAATTGATCTGACAATTGTTGCGCTTTGTGGGTTTGTAATTCATTAAATTCATAACGAGCTATCAAACGCCCTTTGCGTAATATGGCATTATCAATATTTTTAAGATCGGTATTGAAAGTGCATATTACTTTTATATTGAGAGCGTCTCCAAGTAAACCATCTCCCATATTCAATAAAGTAGATAATCCTTGATTGGTAAATTTCCCATTTTCACGTGAACACAATAAATCGTCACAATCCTCAATTATTAAAATTGAATCTTTATGCTCTTTAATAAATGGAAGAAAATATGGATCACTTATTCTGCCTACCATGTCGAAAGGCATAAAAATCACCTTCTCATTAGCTTTGTTAATCAGGTGTCGCAGATAAGATGTTTTGCCGGTTCCATACTTTCCATGTAGTAATACAATTCCATTTTCATTTTTCGTTTTTAAAAAACGGAATATCGTTTCATGTACATCTATAAAATCATCATTATAGTTGGCATTAATATCAACACCTTTTTTATTAATAGAAAAAGGTTCAAGATCCAAGCCATAAGGCATAATGGAACTATTTACCAGCATATAGAAAATATCCTTAGGAATTTCTTTGTAAACACATTTGTCAATTATACTTGCTAAGTCTTGAATTTCTTTAAACGGGGTACCTTTTCTATAAATAATAAACCCAATAGAATTACTAATATCTATAAGAATATTTTCTTTGTAATATATCAAATAATTCGATGCTGTTTCTTTTACTTTTCGCGGATTATTTTCAGAAGAAACTTCGTACTTAACAATATAATTTTCATCTTTTATTCCTATTTTTTTAAACCGCCTTCTTAATTTGGTTACATCAAGGTCCCTTCTTAATCTAAAACTATTTGGCAATTCTCCATACTTACAAATAAAATATTTACTGGGATTAATTATTAAATCTCCACTTCCATATAAATCCGTTGCAAATCCCTCAATACAGCTTAGTTTAAAATTTAGCTTTTCCATAGGTTATCATGTAAAATTTAAATTAAATAGATAATGAGCGAAACCATTAGCAATAATGTTATCCGATAAAACATGTTGCTATAATATGCTTTAAATTCAGTCTCATATTTTTTCCAATAAAATATGAATAATGCAATCAGCGAAATTACAATGCCAAGAAATAGAATAATATTGGCTCCTGGATAATGCTGAATTTTGAATAGCCAGGCAATGGGTATTATTGCCAGAAACAATCCGGTTTTTTCGGATAGTCTTTTTTCTATTTCATTAGAGCCAGTAGCAAAGCTATAAACTGCCAATGGAAAATATAATGTTGATAAAGCAGAAAGTGATACTATGAGTATCAATCCATTTGCAGGTAAATGATAACATTTTAATAAAAGGCCAAGTAAGAATAATAGGAAAAATATTTTTTCTTCTATTTTCATTTAGGCAATTTTTGATTGTTTAACCAGATAAATTTTATCTCTTTTATAATCTTTAACCAATACCAATTCTTGTTTAAATTCAAGGCATAATGTTTCAGCTATTTCAAGTAGCCTTTCGGAATTGATTCCGGAAATTTCAATAGAAAATGATTCCTCTGTAAACCATTTTTCATAATCAGATTTATATTTTCCACTAATAAACTTTCCAAGCTTGTATGAACAAGAACTTCTTTTAGCACCATTATTATTTGCATTTAATAAATGATCCAGGCAGTTTTTAATTGAGCTTTTGTTTAGATTAATGTTTTCTGATGCAAATGCTATTAATCCACTCTTTTTAATTTCATTTTTTTCTATTTCAGCAATCCAATTATTTATGTAATAAGTTTTACTGTTACTATCATTCTCCGACTCCATTGTTACACCATTTAATCTCATGGCATTAATTGATGAATTTCTTACGTCAGGATATTTTTCCTCTAGTAGTAAGTTTTTAAGGATTGCTTTTATTTTATGAAAAATATTGATCATGAGTCTTGATATAATACGATTCAATAAATTAGAAGTTGCATTCGGTTCCTTATTTAAAATTGTCATTATTAGTAGAACGTAATAACCTATGCCGCTTTAAATCCAAGCTTTAATCTGTTTTCCTGCTTTCCAAAATCCTGTTGTTTTAAACCATAAATTTGAGAAAGTGTCATTGGCTCCTGTATCAAACAATTGTTTCCTAATTTATCTGATAATTGCTGTGCTTTTGATATTTGTAGTTCTTTAAATTCATATCGAGCAACCAAACGCCCTTTACGTAATACGGCATTGTCAATGTTTTTAAGGTCGGTGTTAAATGTGCAAATTACTTTTATATTAAGAGCATCTCCTAGTAAACCGTCTCCCATATTTAATAGCGTAGACAATCCTTGATTAGAAAATTTTCCATTTTCACGTGAGCATAATAAATCGTCACAATCCTCAATTACTAAAATTGAATTCGTATGCTCCTTTAAGAAAGCCAGAAAATAGGGGTCAGTAATATTCGCCACCATATTAAAAGGCATAAATATTACTTTTTCATTTGCTTTATTTATCAAATAACGGAGATAAGTTGTTTTCCCTGTACCATACAAGCCATGAAGCAAAACAATTCCATTTTCATTTTTTGTTTTCAGAAAACTAAAAATCTTTTCATGAACTTCTAAAAAATCCTCATTATAATTTGTCTGCAGATCAATTTGCTGTTGCTTTATTGAAAATGGGGCAATATCCATACCATATGGCATTAGAGAACTTTTAACAAGCATATAAAAAATATCAGGAGGCGATTCTTGTATTGTGCAACAATCAATAAAATCTATTATTTTTCTAATTTCAAAAATGGAAACATTTTTCCCATAAATGATATATGCAATAGATCTGTTAATTTCTATTAGTATTTTTTCTTTATAAAAAATTAAATAATTTGAAGAAGCTTTATGGGGCCTAAGGTGTAAATTAGTATTCGCCAACTCGTCTTTAACAATATAATTTCCCTCTTTTATTTCAATTTTTTTTAAATTATCTATCAAATGATCAGCATCTACCTCTCCTCTTAGCTGAAAGCGATGAGGCAATTCACCATATTTACAGATAAAATATTTGCTGCTATTAATAATTGTATTTTCACCAAATATATCAATAGAAAATCCTTGAACATGATTTATGTTTGGTAATTCAAACTGACTGTTTTCCATAAAATATAATTTTAGTGTTTAAAATAAAGAGATGGAATGGAAACTATTTAAGGATTATTTTTTTACTAAAAATATTGATCATGAGTATTTAATAGATATATAATACGATTGAACAATTAAGAAGTTGCATTCACTTCATTATTTTAGAATTTCATTGGAATTAATGTTATTCTAACCCCCCTTTTCTAATTCCCAAACGTTATAGAAATGTTTTATTATACAACATTGTTAATGGTAGTTCAAATTCTATGTACATCAATTATTTATTAATTCTGCAACTAATGAAGAGTAGAATCGTATATAGTTAAACTCTGTTATTTTTTTATGAACACAGTTAAAAACGTACTTATTTCAGTTTGGGAAAATGAAATAGCTAAGCTATTAGATAGAGGTGCTTTTGCTACAGTTGAAGAATTAAGAAATGAATTGGATAAATTATTAAGAGAAAATCTCCCCTCATACTATAATGTTACTATTGAGCCGGATTATAAAGCAAAGGATAAGAAAGTAAAAATTGACATTTTAATAATAAAAGGAGATGAAATTATATGCTTAATGAACATTAAGATTTATGTCGCTGAAAATTCGGAAGCTGTACATTATGTTGAGGCCTATGATTTTCAAGGGAGCTTGCAAAATTTGCTTCACTCAATTGGAAACACAATAGCTACGGAACAGGGAGAGATTAATTATAGACTACCGTCAAAATATTTAATATGCTACGCTGTTGTTGACTATAACCAACCTGATATAATATTTGAAGTTCCGGAAGGCAAAAATGTGTTGCTTCTTAAAGGCTGGATCGACAGCGAAAGTGATTATGAGTTACTTTTTCATCATGAATTTCGCGGAGATATAAAAACCTATGTTAATTCTATTGAAAATGCCAACGATGGCTTTTTGATAGATTTTGTGATGGAAGAAAAACATATTCCATTAAAATTAATTGAACAAGATGTTCAGGAATCTAAGGAGCGTAAAAATGTTTACTACTATGGATATAGATTTGAAGAAAATATTCACCCCGCCATTCGGCAAGATTTTATAAAGGCTATTCAATATGAAACTAATTTTACAACTCAAAATCTATACAGAAAATTTATTAGTGATATTGTCAGGAAACTAGATAAGAAATTAAAAATCACTGAGTTTTTTGTTTTCGCCTCTCCGTATTTTAAATCAAATCTTTTAAGCCAAATAATTTTTGAAGCAAGCCAATATGTTTTTTGTGTAGAAACTCCATTTGTGAAATTACAACGCCTGCATGAAAAAATTAAATTAAATAAAAAATTAACTGAAATGGAAAATTTAATGCTTGAAGCAATACAGGGAAACACCAATATTTTAATGTTCTATAAAATAAGTGATACATCTAATTATTTAGAAAAAACTATTGATATTATTCAACAGTACAATAATGGAAAAATATATGTGTTCCAGTTGATAGAAAATCCAAAATAAATTATTTCTCTATGATTTCAGCAGGTAATTTAATTTCAAACCAATTCAACATAGGTTTTAATGGATTCATATTCCATCAAATCATTTTTTAATAAATTCACATAATTTAAATAGGTTAATTTATTAATTACTCCGGCTTTTAAAATTTTAAATCCATCATTTAGGTCTTTTTCACGGCCCACTTCAAATTTCATTATTACTAAAAGTTCAGGATTACAAATTTTAAGATTTGTTCCACCAATCATGATCAAATTAAAAGTTTTAAGTATAAGTTGATGTAATGAAGTATTTCCGGCTTTCGCATCTAAAAAATCAATATTGAATTCCGGAACCGTTATTCCAATATTTCTCCCATTGCTATCTCGTAAAAAGCTAAATCTTAATTTAGCTGTATTTAATTTATTTTCTAAATTTGAAATATCCTTCACTAAAAAATCAACATCCGGAGTTAAATCCCTCCCTTCTTTAAGATAATTCACAACCGAAGTTCCGCCAATCAAAACGGCATCATCAATAAAATTATGCACCCATTGCATTCCTCTTTCAATATTTTTTATTGTTGAAGTTTCTAAAATGGATATTTTTTCATACAAATGTTTTGATGCAAAACCTTCTTTAATAGATAAATTGATTTTTGCTTTGTTCATAATGGAAAATAAATTGTCAGATAATTATTCAAATGGATTTGATCCGCTTATTTTACTTAGAATTAATTTACAGCTATCATTTTCAATTTTACATTTTACTCGAATTATTCTCGAAGTAGCCATTATTGAGGTCTGATAATTCAATATGATAGTATCATTTACTTGCTGTTTACTTTTTAGTTTCATTTTATAAGCCCAATTCAATTTATGCTCATAAAAATTTAAAACCTCTGCCTTTCCATATTTTTTAATGGATTCGGCAGAGGTGAATTTCAACATCTCATTAAATTGTCCCACTTTATACAAGGTTTGTAAATACTCTCCAAAAGAAGTACCTGCAATAAGAACAGGATTTGAATAATCTATTTTAATTTCTGTTTGCTCGGTATCATCTGTTGAAATAGATTTTGAAGTATTAGCTTGCTTACATCCCAAAGCCGAAATTAATAATGGAGCTAAGCAAACAATAGTTCTTAATCTGGTAGTCATAAGCAATGTTATTGGATGAACAAATTAACCTTCTTTTATTTCTAAAACAATAACATTGGCATCTTTGTCCACACTATTCTGCTGTTTTAATTTAGCGATAGCTTCTGATTCTGTGCCTCCATGTAATTGAATCGTTCTTTGTGAAAAGGTGTTGTTTACTTTGTACTTAATAAGAAATGATTTCATAGGATTAAAAAATTTAGGTTTGGTTAGTATTACTTATCTATAATACGAATGAGCACTTTATTAGTTGCATGAATGGCATATTTTCCTCTTTTTTATTAATTTATTTTTTACTGCAACTTCAGGAAAGACCAATCGTACTATATAAAATACATAACACTCAAAATCTGAATACTATTAAAATGAAATTTACTTATAATCATACATTCTAAAATGGACTTCAAGCAAATTCGGGAATATATTATTGAATGTGGAAAAAGGTATAAAGAACCTGATATTGAAGAATGGGAATGGGAGGATATTGAAAATCTTACCGGCAATGAAATTATTTTATTTGCCATTAAAGAAAATGCTCCATTTTCAAAGGAAAAAGTGGAAAGATTTTTAGATAAAAGCGAAGGGAGATATTTACATGAACGTGTTGCTGAATTAGCAAATGAATTACACCGGCTTTTTGAGAAAAATCTTCTTCCGCCCAATACAAGCTATTTGTATAATTTAAGACAGAATACGTTTTGGAAATATGAATGACAGGCATTTTTTTACAAAATTACAAATCAACTAAAAATTATTATGCTGAATAACATATACTTAATATTTTTATAGAAGAAAACCCTTGACTAACACTAGCAAGTTCACACATTACCTGATATATTCATTTTACATCAAAAAAACTTCAACAAAAATGTAAATAGTCATCCCATAAAGTAAATATTGTGAAACTTTAAATGGGATAACTATGTTCTTATCAATCCAAGAGAATGAAGGTATTTATGGAATGACTATAAGCGGCAATAATCTTATTGACGCTTTAGTAATTTCAAAAGTTATTTTTTGGGGTAGAGGATTAGTCGCAGTTGAATTTGTAAATAATTATTATCCAAGTTCCGATTCCTCATATTTTGAATATAAAATAATTGTTTTAGCATGGGATAAATTCATTGCTATAGTTAAAAGCATGACAGATTTTAATATGCAATTTAAGTTGTTGAAGGCATTTGATAATATAATTTGCGAAGTTAATTGCAATCATAAAAATTCGGTATTAGATATTAAAGAAATATTTGAAAACCCTATTCCAATTTATGGGTTAAGAATATTTTATTATACACCACTATGCAAACATGACAAATATTTTTATGAGGAAGAGTTATATGATAAATATAATTTTGGATGTAATTAAACCCAAGGTGTTGTGTTTAGAGATGAAACTTTAAAAAAATATAATGTACGTATGAAAAATAAAAATAACCCTATGAGAATTAAAACAGCATTTTTCAAGCAAAGCGTGGAGAAGTTTTTAGACTTGTTAGAAGAGGGAATTAGAGAAAAAGGGTATAGGCTGAAACGATCGGGATGGCTTAAGCCTTGCCAATGTCACGATGATGAATATTATAATTGTAGGGTATATGCGCCAATATATAAAATAGATATATTTTGGTTTAAGGATATGGTATATCGCTATAATATGGAGAATTGGGCTATTTTTATTCAAGTGCCAACTACCATTGACCAGATTCCTATGGCAAATTTGCCGGAGGATAAGCATTTCTTTTTGTTTTGTGTGGAGAATTGTAAAATAAACTAAATGGGTGGAAACAGAAATTGCCATATTCATGTGCACATAAATTTTTTTCACTAAAAATTCGACATGTTTTTCAACCAATGAAATTTTATTCATCAAAGAATTAATATACCTACGCCATACTTTGTCTTCCCCACATATTATATTTACATTATTGCAAATAAAATAGAAAAACTATGCTCGAAAAACATGTACTAAGCAAATCAACCTTTATGCGCAGTTGCCAGTGCCTCAAATCACTGTATTTGCATAAATACCAACCAGATTTAAGAGATGAAATAAGCGAAAGCCAAGAAGCCATTTTTGTGCGAGGTACCAATGTTGGTTTGCTGGCACAAAAGTTATTTCCTAATGGAGTGGATGCAAGTCCGGCTACTCCTTATGAATATCAAAAATCAGTAGAAAAGACGACACAACTGATTAAATCAGGAACGGAAATCATTTATGAAGCTGCTTTTCAATTTGAAGGTGTATTATGCGCTATTGATATACTCGTTAAACAAAATGGAATTTGGAAAGCATACGAGGTAAAAAGCACTACAAAAGTAAAAGAACCATTTATTAAAGATGCATCTCTGCAATATTATGTGATTACAAACTCAGGTATTCAACTTTCGGATATTGAAATCATGTATATCAATAATAAATATGTAAGAAATGGAGAGATTGAATTGGATAAGCTTTTTAAAACTGAATCTGTTTTTGAAGCAGCAAAGCAAAACCAAGCATTTATAATTGAGCAAGTAGCCAAAGCAAAATCTGTTATAAAGCAAAAGGAAATACCACTGATAGATATTGGTGAACATTGTTCCACTCCATATCCTTGCGACTTTCATAGCCATTGCTGGAAACACATTCCGGAAAACTCTGTATTTTCAATTTCAAGACTAAATTCAGAAAAGAAGTTTGAACTTTATAGAGCCGGCATCATACGTATAGAAGATATTCCCAATGACTATCCCCTAAACGAAAATCAAAGGCTACAGACAGATTCTTATCAATCTCATGAAACCTATATTGATAAACCAGCAATTCAGGAGTTTTTGAATGAATTGATGTATCCCTTATCCTTTCTTGATTTTGAGAGCATCATGCCAGCCTTGCCTTTATTTGATTATTCAAGACCATATCAGCAAATTGTTTTTCAGTATTCACTACACTATAAAGAAAATGCCAATGCTGAACTACAACATTTTTCATTTCTTGCAGATGCAAAAGCCGGTGATCCAAGAAAATATTTTATTGAACAATTGTTGCAACACATTCATAAAGAAGGAAGCATTATTGTATACAATAGAGCTTTTGAGGCTACACGTTTAAAAGAATTAGCAGAAATTTTTCCTGAGTATGCCCAGGCAATCCAACAAATTATTGACCGATTTGTTGATCTTATGCTGCCCTTTCAACGCAAACAATATTATGCTAATGAAATGGAGGGTTCTTATTCTATTAAATACGTGTTACCGGCATTGGTTCCCGATTTAAAATACGATGATCTTGCTATTGCAGATGGAAGTACAGCAAGCGCCTCTTTCGAAAATCTGATGTATGAAACTGACGAAACAAAAATTGCCGAAACCAGAATGCACTTACATGAATACTGTAAATTGGATACCTTGGCGATGGTAAGAATTGTTGAGAAATTGAAGGAAATTATTAAATAGCTAACCCTTAAAATTAAACATATGCTTATTCAAATTAACACTGCAATAACAGAAGCAGTAAAGAAAGCTGCTAAAGAAACAGAACACGAGAAGAATAATAAAATTAGAAGCAGGAAATTCATTGAAATATTACATTATAATTTTAGAAATGTTGTATTTCCCTTAGAACAGGTTTTCTCGAAAGAAGTTATAAATGAAACTTTTAACAGAAGGGAATATCTTTATGATATGTTGGTTTGTAAAAAGGGAAATACCAAATCAGGACATAATAGTAAAATATCTATCCCATATATTAAGGAAGCAATTCTCGTACTAGAGTCTGAGTTTAGAGAAAATCTCCAATATTCTATTGACGATTTTAATAAACTTGTTTGTGCCAAAAGTACATATTATGTAATGATTTTACCTTTAAGTTCTAATCACAAAATTCATTATTTAGATCCTATAAAACAGATAGCAAAATCGATAAAAAGAGAACTATTGATTTGTTTTATTGACCCCCCAAAAAAATGGCATAATGATAAAATTAATATAGTATCATATGTGTATGATTCTGAAAAGGCAGAATTTAAACCTTTTAAATCCTAATTTCTTATGAACTTTAATAATTTAATAAATCTCCAAACCAACTTCCTTTCCTTCAACCACCAAGTAAAAGAAGTAATGGGAGATGTATTTGCTCGTCAAGCTGATTTGTTTTTTGAAAGAGCAGTTTACCAAGCGAAAAACAATTTAGAGTATAGCTCCATTGCTGATGCTGAATATGCATTATCATTGGCTCAATACACAAAAGATGATTATCCAATAGTATATCTCATTGGCTTTTTATGCGAAGCACATATTTTCACAAATAAAATAAAAAAAGCAAAAGCCTATTATAATCTTGGCATACAACTATTGGATAAAAATGCAGAAGATTATGAACTTGATAGAGCTTCTTTTGATATATTAAAAGATTTATTAAATGGAGAAGATTGGAAAGAAAATTTAGAGTAGAAAAAAGAAAAACATCAAATTATGTTTTCAACTAATTTATTACCTCATTAAAAACAAAAAACTATGGCAAACTTTTATTGTGAATACTGCGGCTACAAAGCTTCCAGCGTAATGAGTTTAACTGCGAGTTCTTGCCCAAAACATCAAAATGGAGCAAATAGCGGCAAACATTCGCTTTATCAGGGAAGCGAAAAAACGCAATACACTTGTAAATATTGCGGTTACAAATCATCAACTATTTATAGCTTAACCGGAAGCACTTGCAATAGGCATCCAAATGGCTCAGGAAAAGGAAAACACGTGCCGGCTTTGTGATTGACTTGTTAATTTTTACATGGTGAAATTTGAAACATTTATTGTCTTTTTGCGTATAAAGTGGAGTTGTGTTATTTATAAATTCTAATCCCCAAAAATATGAATTTTGACAAAGCAAATTATCTAAAATCAAAAAAAGAAGTTGAATGCCTTATTAAAACTTCACATGACTGGAAAAATACAGAAGGATTTATATTAGATGGAATTATCAGTCCAGATATTTATGAACAACAAAAATTAAAAACACTTGTTATTCTTGGAGAATCATATGGTTATGATGAGTGCGGAATGATGGAGATTGAGGATCAACCTGAGACTGATTTAATTGGGATTAAAGCCCCCAAAGTACAAGCACCTAGAAAAATTTCTTCATTAATGTGGTTGCTACATCACTCAATCTATAATGGCATAAAAACACAATGGGATGATTTTCCTGAACTTTTTCGTTTGAATCAAGAAAATATAAAGCAGTTACAAGAGAGCTTATCAAAGATCGCTTGGATAAATGTAAAAAAAGCATCAAAAAATATTGATAAATGGGGAAGTGGCGTTACTAGGCAAAGTGATCATGAAATTTATACCAATGCATTTAGAAACAAAGAAATAATTTCGAAACAAATTACATCAATTGCCCCAGATTTAATCATTGTATGTAGCACCCCTGTTTTTAATAGCCTAAATGAAATGGAATTGCTTGGTAAAGGAATTGTTAATAGGAAATATGAAGTTCAAAGCAATAACAATGGGCAAAAAATTATTTATGTAAGCCACCCAAGCTACTATAGGCATTGGGGATATGAAAGAATATATGAAACCTTTGAATTAATTTATGAAACGATAAAATAAAGAGCGTCTACGAAAGAAAATATAATAAGTCTGAAAAATAATTAACAAGAAGGAAAGGGATTGTAAAATGAACTGTGCTTTTCTTTAACTTTACATTGTTAGGCGAAGCATAGTGGAGCTCTGCTGGAGAGCAACTCCACAAGGAATATCCTAACCCAATGGAATGAAAAGAGGTC
>JAHEXY010000020.1 GCA_023251875.1 Bacteroidota bacterium | reverse complement strand
CCTCTTTTCATTCCATTGGGTTAGGATATTCCTTGTGGAGTTGCTCTCCAGCAGAGCTCCACTATGCTTCGCCTAACAATGTAAAGTTAAAGAAAAGCACAGTTCATTTTACAATCCCATTTGCAACAATAATTTTCTTGGTAGTATTTCCTTTATTAGTCCTAACATTTATAAAATAAATACCCAAATTATTGATTTGTAAATTTAGATTTTTGGAATTAGGTTTAATAGTTAATATCTCCTTTCCTAAAATATCAGTTACAACAACTTCATTGATAAAATTTGAACAGCTCAAAAATAAATTACCATTTGAAGGGTTTGGATAAATTTTAATATCACTATCTGCAATTTTATTTTCAATTTTTGTACTAACTATTCCATCATTGAATAAACTATCTATCTCACTTTTTGACAACTCCTTATCATAAACATTAACATCGTCAATTATTCCATGATAAAAGAAAGCAACTCCCGAAACTCCACTCCAATACGGTCGAGCACCAATATACATAGGGATATTGTTCACATTTGCTAAACTTACAATAATAGTCCCTCCCAATGTATCATTTATGAATAGCTTAGCAGAATCTGTACCACTATTATAAGTAGCAACCCAATGATACCATTTTAGGGGATCATTATTTACAACAGTATTATAGCATCCATACCAATTAGAGCCATCACCAATTCCAAGAGCATTACTTGAAAGTTCAAAGCTTTGAAAATCATATGGCCCGTTATTAAGCCTTGAAACAATTTCTTGAATGTCGGTTGTGCCTGAATCAAGATTAGTCCATGCAGAAATTGAAAAAGTAGTTGAATTAAAATTTGTTCCTAAATCAATATAATTGCTTCCGTTAAAGTAATATGCTGAATTCGGAGTTCCAAATCTATCATTTGTTAATGTTGGGTTATTCATTAATGTACCATTATTACCATTTCCAGAGATATCATTTACATTACCATTGAATGGATAGCTTGCCCAAAGACCCGTTTGAGATTTTGCTTGAAAGAAGATGAAGAAAGTGCAAAAGAATAGTATTTGTTTCATGGCGAAGACTTAAATAGATTGAAATAAAAGTAATAAACTTGAATGCAAAAGTAGAAATATTTTCAATACTGCATATATGCGGTAACATTTATTAGGCAAAAATTGAACTTTTGAGGATGATCCATGAGAAAGTCATCCTTAAGAAAGTAGGAAAAAGGTTAAGAGAGCTTCGCATTCAAGCTGGTTATTCAAGTTATGAGGACTTTGCATTCACAAACGAAATAAACAGAGTTCAATATTGGAGACTAGAAAAGGGGGAATCTAATTTTACAATAAGATCATTAATAACAATATTGAATATTCATAAACTTACACTTTCCGAGTTTTTTAATGATATTGGCATATAAAATCCTGTCAATTGAATGAGCTACATCAAAATTTGTGTTGTTTTAAAAGTATAGATAATGAATGATTTACATTGTATTAGCCAAATATTTGAAACTATTTGCTCTTTTTTTCGTATAATTGCATAAGAAAATGGTACAAATATGGCACTTCCAATATCCTCAACCCCTATATTAAAAGGTAAAGATAGTGAGCGTTTTAATAAGCAGCTTAAAAAAGGTTTGAAATTACGTATTTCAAAATCTGAAAGAAAAAAAGGTATTGCTTTAATGCATGCTGTTTTGAAAAATGCAAAAATCTAATCTCTACTACTTCTTTTCTATCTCTTTTTAATGAAAATTGAAGATCTCTATTTTATCCGATTAAACAAAGAAAAAGAAACTATTCATTTTGATTGTGGAGATAATGACCTTAATGAATTTATTAGAAAAGATGCTTGGGCATATCAACAAGAACTACTCTCTGTAACCTACCTGTTTGAAGACAAGCAAGGTAATGTACTTGCCTTTTTTTCAGTTTCTAATGATTTATTAAAAGACCAAGATTTTGAAAAATGGAATAATTTAAGCCGAAAACTTCCTAATCGCAAAAGAAGAAAAGAATATCCTTCTGTTAAAATCGGACGTTTAGGAGTAAGTTTAAATTGCATTGGAAAAAACGTAGGCACTCAAATAATGATTTTTATTAAAAACTGGTTTACTTCTGAAAATAAAACTGGATGCCGTTTTTTATTGGTTGATGCATATAACAAATCAGAGGTAATTAACTTTTATCAGAAAAATGAATTTGTTTTACTTACTGAAAAAGATAAGGAGAGAAAAACACGCCTAATGTATTTCGACTTAATTAGAATGACTACTCAATAAACTAAACCACTAATGTTTTGGACTAAATGCGGACTAAATAAATAATTTTTAAACACCAAATCGCTTACAATTAATATATTACATTTTATAATAGTGGAGTTGGTGGGAATTGAACCCACGTCCAAACAAGCAATCCATAAGCTTTCTACATGCTTGAACTTGTGTCTTTTCCACTAACTAATATAAATTAGGTAACCCAATTTTTTTTCTTAGGTAACCGAATTAGTGACCTTCTCCAGTGCTAAGTTAATAATAGTTTAATTAGTACAACATACCTGCATCAGCAAAACTATAATAGTCTTCTGAAGTAAGTATAAGATGATCTTGTAAGTTTATTTCAAGAAACTTTCCTGCTGCAAGTATCTTTTTGGTAATAGTTATATCCTCATTACTTGGAAATATATTGCCACTCGGATGGTTATGCGCAATGATAATAGATTGCGCATTGGCTTTTATAGCAGCTTGAAAAAGTAATTTAGGATCTACACAAGTTCCATTGGTTCCACCGCAAGAATGAACCATGTAGCCAAGTACTCTATTTGCTCTGTTTAATAATACCAGATACAATTCTTCTACATGTTCTATTTTGTTGCTCCATATAGAACGTAAATAAACTTCTGCCGATTTTGAACCTTTTATCTGAGGCAATTCAGAAAGCGTTAAGCCACTTTTATAATGCAGTGTGACTTCTGCAATTGTTGATTGTGTTTGCATGTTTAAATTGATTTAAAATGTGAATAAAATTGATGGGGTGGGTCTTGATTTAACAGGTAAAATATTACCTTAAATGCTTATAATTTTGTATTTTTAAGAGATGAAAAAAGGAAACTCTTATCTTATAGATGTTGAAATAGATGGTATAACAAATAGTATAGAAAATGCTATTTCAGGTGATCGCTTTTCAACGGAAGTCTTGCCTTTAAGAGATTACGATCTGCCATTTGTTTCAAAAAAACAAGGATGGCTTTTTCATTGGTCTAATGAATTTAAATCTTCTAAAAGAGAACTCTATAAATTGACTATAGACGGAAATCCAAGTATCATTCAAGGAATAATGAGTGTTTCAGATGAAAAAGACCATTACTATGTACATTTAGTTGAAAGCGCACCATTTAATATTGGCAAACAGAAATTATATATTGGCGTTCCTGGAAATTTATTTGCATTCGCTTGTAAATTATCAAAAGATAAAGGATATAAAGGTTTTGTTTCCTTTACTTCTAAAACACGTTTAATTAATCATTATCATGAATCTCTAGGTGCAATTCCATTTGGAAGAGGCCCAAAAATGATTATATATCCAGAAACGGCAGATAAATTAATAATGAAATATTTTAAATCTTAAATAATATGGGACTTATTAGAGAACCTAAAGATGTTGATTTTTATGTTGACCCTACTCCCTTAACCAAGGAGGAAAAAGAAATGATACATGAGGCCATTGCATATTACAAGGCGACAGGAAAAATTAAAACCGAAACCATTGCTAAATTTCGTAAGAAACCTAAATTGAAATTAGCTGTGTAAGCCTCCTTATAGTTTAAAGATTAATTGAGTGTTGACAATGCTATTTTTTGAATCCACTATTTGCAAATAATAGATCCCATCATTTAAAGAATTTAAATCTACTGTATTCTCCTTGGTGCCAACTAATGTACTATATATTTCTTGGTTTAAACTATTGAAAAATTTAATAGAATAATTTCCAGTTAATTCATTGAAGTCAATATTAATGATGCTTTTTGTAGGATTAGGATATACAGAAATTTTATTTTTTTCAACTTGCAGGTGATTGATACCGGTAATTATTATTGGAGTGGTATCAATAACATTTATAATCCAAGTATCAGAAAGCCCTTTATTTTGAGTAAGAACTCCGTCCGTTGAGTAAGAATACCCCATTATGTAAAAATCTTTGTTACTATATTCAATTATTGATCGGCCTATATCAGATCCGCTTCCGCCATAATTCATTTGCCAAATGGAATCTCCAGTTTGATCTAATTTCAAAAGAAATAAATCTTGATTATAATTTCCCGTTAGTAATAAACTAGAATCTAGCGTTTCTATTAGATCAAATGAAGCTTCAGTATTTAATGTTCCAAATGATTTAGACCATAAGGTATCCCCATTTGATGTAATTTTTAATATCCAGCAATCCTGGTTACCATTGTTATTATTTAAATAAAAATCATCTGATCTGCTATAGCTGGAAATTCCGGTGATATTGACCACCCCATTCCGGAGCAAATTGACCACCCTTTTAGCTGGCAAAAAAATGTAAATTTTGCTGGCAAAGAAATGTGTTCATGAACTGATTTAGGTTTGTAAAAATAGTTTTATTTTTTCATTTAAAA
>JAHEXY010000014.1 GCA_023251875.1 Bacteroidota bacterium | reverse complement strand
CCCAAAACTGTGCCGTGTTATGGTTACCTTCTCCGGATATTTCATCTATTTTTTCTTGTCCGTTTACGGAGTATTGATAGAAACCGGAAGCGAAGCTGCGTCCTGGTTTTTCGGAGCCAAAGGGATAGTAGTCCGTAGAGCTAATTACATCAGGTTTATAATATCCAAAGGTATCGGTTTGCATGAGTTTGAAATTGTCGATGTAAAATTCGCAATTTGTTCCGTTTTGTGAAAGGTTTAGGAAATAAATTATTGTGGTATCAGTTGTTGAGGTAAAAGTATAGGAGTAATGCCCATCAGATGTGAGGTCGGTTGTGCTGCCTAATGAGTTTGTTCCGGTTTTGTTGGTGCAAAGTGCTTTTACTTTTTTGCCTTTTACTAAATCGAAATCAAATTCTACTTTAAATTTATGGTTAATGGGTAATGTATATTTTTTGCGAACCCCATAAGAATAACCTTTGGTGGTAACATTTAGTTCTCCGTTTTGTCCTCCACTTGTTATGGTATACATGGAATTTGTTGTGTAAGGTAACCAGCTCACAATATATTGGTTAAAATTTTCATCTGCTATGGTTAATGTATTTATACCCATTTTTCTATCACTAATAACTGCTCTTACATTGCCTAAATGATCTGTAAGTTCAAATCTCTTTCTACCAAGCACATTTACATAATGCGCTGTATCTAATTTATAAAAATAATCAGTAAGTATATCAGGATTAACAACAGCAGCATTTTGTAAATTTATAGTACCATCAGTATTGAATGAAAAATCTACATATCCAATACCTGCCATAGTTTTATTTTTTTCATAGGTTCCAAGTTTTTTATTACCATAAATAATATAATCTAGTATTGTTAATTCATCAAGTGCCATTTCTGAATCAATATCAAATACTGTTTCCATTCCCATTACATAATTTTGCCTGTAAGTTGCCATCACATTGCCAGAAGCATCTAAAACATACCAAGTATAGGTCCAAAATTCTTCATTAACAAGCTGACCCTTATTTCTTGGCTTAACCAATTTACCAATTCTATTTCCTAAAGCATCATAAAAAAATTCAAGATCAGATTTTGAGCTAGTATTTTTTCTCCTTATTTCTCTAATTTTTCCTTGTATGTTCCAGATGATGGTATCTATCTCTTCTTGTTCATCATGGCTTAGATTCCCAATTTCATCATAATGGTAGTTGCTGTTTTTTTGCCCTGCATCAATATCAGTTGTGTAATTGTTACTGTAGGCTGTATTGGTATTTTCTGCCACATAACTTAATTGATTATTATCATAGCTGTAATGATAGTTTAAACTATCCATAATAATATTACTTGCCGAACCATGCCGAATAAGTGAATTGATGTTTCCATTAAAATCGTACGTGTAAGCAGTTCTGTAATCATTATGGTTGGTGGCAGTAGTAAGAGAATTGTTATTGGCAATTTCATCATGCCCCCACATGTCAGTTGCAGTATAAACATTTGAGGTTTTTATTCTATTTAATTGGTCATAGTTATATGTTTCTGCTTGTACTTGAACAGGACTTTCATTATAATCTAAATAATGCATTACCATTTGGCTAATGTTTCCATTGTATAAATTGGTTGTTAGTTGATCGTTATTTGTTGTTAAACAATAGTTGTTCGTTAATAGTTGTTGGTTGTTGGGCACATAGTCATTGGAATAATATTGTAACGAAAATCCTAATGCATCTTGTGCGAAGTAGTTATTAGTGGTTAGTTGTTGGTTGTTAGTTCCTCCATCAGCACCCATATCACGACTTGAATTTAATGTTGAACCATTAATTGTTTTCAGCCAGCCTTGTAATGTATAAGCATAATCTGTGCCCTGTACTTGTTTATCGCCAAGTTCTTCTCGCATGAGTGGACCGTGAGGGTAATAAAATAGTTTAGCGTTTAAAGTTCCAAGTTTAAAGTTGGAGAAGGCATTTGCATTGGTAAATAGGAGAGGGGATTCGCTCGTATATACATGTGTGAGTCTATTATCAGCATCGTATTGGTAATAGTGATTGAACTCGTCTAGTTTTCCGGTTTGGTAATGCACTGCTTTTACATTGCCGTTGAGTAAATCGTATTCATAATCTAATTTTTTATATTGTTGTGAAGCCTCGACTGTGCTTAGCTTTACATTTTGTTGAATGAGTGATTTTACATTTCCGTGTTGGTCGTATGAATAATGTGATGCAAATTCATAAGAACCGTTTCCATCTTCATCATACGTTATAGAGGCAATGCGCCCACGCAAATTTTCTTGTGTAAAATTGCTAATTGTAAAAACAGCGCCATCATAATAACTATGAGAAATTTCTGTTTTTATTGCACCTGATGTAGCAAGCCAAGTAGTATAATTGGCTTGCGTGATAAATGAAGTGGTAGTATCCCAATCTGTAACATTGGTAATTTCTCCTCCTTCGGTAATTCTACTGAAATTATCGTAAACAGTATAGCTATAAGCATTTTGATTTCTTTGTTTTGCATTTTGTGATGCGCATAATCTACCCACTTCATCATACCAGAAATATGATGTACCTCCATCCGGGCTATTTTGTTTTTGCAATTGATTTAAACTATTGTATACATAATTCGTTATTAATTTATGTGCCGGTAAAAAACGTTGCGTGCTATCGTTTCTTTTATAATTATCAATCATGGTAAGTGAATCTGCATCTTTAATTATTTGCACTCCTTTTGGTGGAATTGTTTTTACCAAATTACCGGCTTGATCATAATAATACAATGTGTATAGATATTCATTTAATGTATAGGTAACATCAAAGCTTTCTCGATTTTTAATATTGGTAAAACAAGCATCGGCATAGTTTTTTAAATAATTTGTTTTTGCTGTTTGCACATTTTCTTGGTATTCTTTGTCTGACTCATAAATAGCTGCAAGTAAAGCTTGATCTTCACATTGTTTCTGTACAGCAGCCATGAGACTATCAACATTATCATCTGGTGTTGTTGATTCATCGCACCAAAATACATTTGGGAAATTGGCATTGGTAAGAGATGTTATTGATGGAGAAGCACTGCTGCAAACCGTTCTCCAAGTAGCAATATCAGCAGTAGAAAAATTAATTCCGGTTAAATTTACTAGAATGGCTGCAATGGCAGAATAATCATAGTCATTTAGTTTTTCTGTCGACAAATAGCTTTCATACGTTTCGCAAGAACATTTGCCTTGGTCATAAACTTCAGGATAGGTAATAAGAGGACAAGAACTACCATAAAATTCCAATACATCTGTAAAACTTGTAAACGTATATGATTTACCATTTATAATAGTTGTAACATAATTATCTGGATTGGTAATTACTGATGATCCATTAGGAGTTGCAGACATGTTGCAAGCGGCAGCACAAACTTCAATTAATAAATTTCTTATTGCAGCAGAATCTTTTTGTGAATAGCATCCCGCAATTTCTTGCATCCAATTATCGGCATGTAGTTCACAACTTTGTGTGCATTGATCATTAAATTGATCTAAACTACTATTGAATAAACTATCAATACTCGCTAAAGTAAAATTGAGAATATCATTTTTAGGCCAACGAATTTGATAACCATTTGCATCAAGGCCATTACCAACATCAGTTAGATAATAAACATCGTTAGTATTATCACAATGTTGATCGTGCCAAGCAGGATATTGTTGCGCAACAATGGATTGTTTAAAATAAGTGTAAATAGATTTGAAAAATTGAAATCTACTGATTAAACCGGATCCAAGTAATCCATTTTGCCATGAAATGGATTTTATAAATTTTTGTATACTGGTATCAAGGCCAGTAATATTGTTACTTAAGGCTATATTATCAGGATCGTCAATTACATACCAAATACTGTAGTATTTACCTGTATTGGGCGATATTTCAATAAAGTGTGTGAGATGGTAAATCATGCTATCGCGTGCAGAAGGATTACAAACAAAAAAAGGATCTTGGTAAGTAGCAGTAGGAGAGGGGTAGTTGATATAATTGCTGTTATCTTTTGAAGGACCATTACTGATTGATGTGCCGGAATAAGCAATTGGGTTAAATAAGTAATATGGAGAAGAGCTTGCTATAACATCATCATTTATTCCATTTATAAATTGATCGTAATCACGATAATTAGCAAAGGCTGTATCGTTCAAACAATTTAAAGTTGGATTGAATTCACAGAAATATTGGTAATCGCAATACTCGGGATGTAATGGAAGCATGTATTGAGCCCATGCATCTTGCCAATGATCGCGTATGTCATCCCAATTTTTATATTGAACATACATTAAAGATGGAATACTTTGTGTATTTAACCATTCATCTTGGTTATAAGATGGATTTGTAATTAAATTTCCATTTTGTAAAATATATTGATCAGGAGTATTGTCAAAATATTGACCACCTTTACTAACATCAGTCAGCATTTCAGTTTTTATAACAGAACAAAGATCAATACCTCCTTCAAAATGATTTTCGCAAGTTTGTAAAACGCAGGAGTCAATTAGGTTTTGAACATCGGCAATATTATAAAACACATTGTTGTTATCATCTACATAATACGTGTTTCCATCAGCATCTGTTCGAGTATAATTCTGTGCGCATAAGCTTTCACAACTAATGTTGCATGGGGCAGGATCTATTGAGTCATACGGCACACAGAGTTGATTGGCATTAAAAATGGAATCAAGTTTCAAAATATTGACCTGATTTAATTTGAGAGACTTGGTAATAGTGTAGGTTCCTATTTGCATTATAGAAGCCGGAAGCATAAACTCATAATAATTATTACTTGTTGAATTGATGGTGATAATTTGATTGTTATTTGCAATAGTGCTATTGTATAAAATATTTAAATCGGCATCACTTACTGTAATTACTAAATCATACAAACAATCTTGGCAAGGCAAACAAGTATCAGCATCACAGAACATAGTGTCTTTTAAATTATATACAAAATGAAAATCGGAAGGAGAGGATACGGTAATTACTTTACTCGATCGCATTTCATAATCGCCAACTTTATCATTGGGATTAAGTAGATTTGCAGTAAGCGTATCTGCATCGGGTTTTCCATCAATGGTAATTAAATTAGAAGGTGCATCTCCTGCTAAAGCAGTAGCAATGGTTCTTCCGTGTTGATCGATATACGAAACACTAATTTGTCCGTTGGCATCTTGTACCAGATTTTTTTTATAATGTTCAACCCAGCCCACTTCACTTCCAAATAAACGATCCAATTCTATTTGGCCACTTGGGGCACCATAATAATATTTTGTTTCATGGCCTGAACCCGATTTAAATATTTCGTCTAGTCCACATTGTTTAATAATTCTATCTGTACCGTCATTTTTAAATACAGTTCTCGAATAGGCATACCCATCGGCATCCGGAATATAGGCCATTGCACCAATTTTATTAGGATTTGAGGGAGAATAATAAATTCCTGCAACACTTAATGAAGGCAAACTATCTGGATTATTAACTTTTGTATCTGTATCAAAATTATTGCGATTAAACCCTCCGTTGATATCAAGGGTATTACTTGATTTATAATATTGTAAACCGTTTGAGGTAACAGGTACAGGAAGTACTTGTACAGATGCTCTTCCTTGGTAATCATATACCGGTGCACTTACAATTGCATTCGTATCTGTATTGGCTAGTGTAACCGAAAGGCGATTGTGTAATGAACCATCAGCAAATGAAAGTAATTCTTTTCGCTTCCCTTCTTCGGCATAATTTACGGTATATTGCCAATTGAGAGAATCAACCAATCCGCCAAAAGAAAATAAATTAGCCGCAGGTACTTCATTTGTGAAACCTTTGCCATATGCAGGAGTATAAGACCAATTTGTTTCTTTTCTAAAAGAAAAATTATTTCCGGAAAATCCAACACCTCTAATGCGATAAATTAGCGCTCCTTTAGGATAAGCAAGATTAAGGCTATAAAATGTATTGGTAGTTGTTATACGAGTAGCATTATCAAAATCGAAAGCTTTATGTGTTGAACTTGGATTTTCAAGCATATCAACAAATAAATATTCTACTTCATAAAATTCAGCACCACGAAGGTAATCCCAGGAAATTTTAAATTCATTGTTGGCAATTGAATCCCCTTGTACTTCAAAATTAATGTTGCTATCAAAAGCATAACACCTTTCAATATTTATTTGCACATCTAAACTAATATCGGGTAACATAGTATCTCCAACTGCTGTAACGGTTAATTCAACTTTGTGAGCACCCATAAAACGACCAATGGCAATATCTTGGTAGGTGTTGGGAGGGTTGCTGTAATTAACGGTTAATTGCTGATTCTTTAAAGTATCTGTTGTAAAATCTGCATAGGTAAGAACAAGATTATAAGTAACAGTAGTTGTCCATTCGTCATTAAAATATTCTTTTTTAGAATCATCAAAACGGAGAACAACCAAATCGTTTATTTGTTTTACTCCAAATGAATTTTTCCATGTTGTGGGATGGGATTTCATATAAGAAAACCATTGGTCTTCGATGGAGATAGTGGCGTTTTTTGAAATATTGCTTCCAGTAAGAGTTGATACGGTAGTTTCAGTACTAGCAAAAATATTAGCCACATGGATACATAGAAAAAAAGAAATACATAGCTGATGCCAACAACAATTTAGCCATTTAATAATTTTACAATATGATAATGATGTGCTCTGCATTGTAATTACTGACTGATCTTTTTAGTATTTGAACGTGTTGACTGCACCGTCATAATTCCTCTTTCTGTTTCCTTTTTTATTTGTGCTAAAATTCCTTCCTCGTCATAATTGTAAAATGTGGCGTAGTTTTTATCATCGAGTTCGGCAATGAGCCAGAGATGAATGGGATCGTACACGAACGTTTTAATGCTACTGCTAAATGGTTGTAGTCTTATATCATCAAAAAATGCATAGGTTCCTGAATTTCCGGTTAATCTTGCTGAAATAAGTTCCAGGCTTACTTTTGCAGAAGCGGGTGAAGTAAATTCTATATCTAATTTTCTCCAGCCATCAATAGAAGTGTAAGAAGAATCAACATACTGCTCAGCTAATGTTGTTGATCCTTTTTTAATTTTAATTCCTCCTTTTGTATTGGAGTCGTAAAGATAAATCCATGTGCTCATCAAATATTTTGTGTTAGGCTTGAGCTGCACATTAACAGGATTGGCGCTTGTTCCATAACCCAATGTGTCGACTAATTTATTAGCAGAGTATACTGGCAAACTATATTCACCGGTATGTGAATAATAAGGCCATTTACTAGCATTTCCATTGGTTTGTGTTCTAAAATTAAAATGTCCGTGACCGGGATTTACAATTAAATTGGCGTACGAATAATCTTCATAACCATCGTAAGCAATTTCAGAGTAGGATGCGTTTGATGAAACTGCTGTTACCAAAGAATTATTATAACCATAAAGTGCTGTAGAATAAATTCCCAATGCATTTTTATTTTCTGTTTCAAAACCATAAGGACTGTATTGTGTAATTTGATTACTCATGGTCCAAGTAGGATTGGTAGCAGCGCTCGTCCAATCAAATGGTGAAAATATTTCGTAAGTACCATCTTTACTTATATCAGTTGGCGCAGCTTGTTTTCTTCCAGTTAAACAAGTGTAATTTTTTTCTGGTCTGTAAATTCCTTTTCTTCCATAGCGATAAGGAGAGTTAGATGCAGATGAAATTGTTGTGCCGGTAGCGTCTTTAAATGTTGGATTACCTATGTCAGCATAATTGTAATTCCAATCATTATTAAAAGTTGTAGCGCTAGCATTGAGAATATCATCTATACAACGAGAAAAACATTGGCCTGGATTATCCCAAGTACAAATTAATTCTTCTTGTGTTTTAATATTGGTAGCTAATATTTCATTGTTCTCAAATTTGAGAAAGTAATCTTGTGGGTTGGATATTTTTTTAGGGAAGGTAATATAAGATAGACAAGGAGGAGTGCCTTCTTCATCAAAAGCATCAAAATAAAATGTCATAGAATCAGGCAGTGTATTTAATAGATTTGAAAATAATATATTTAATGAATCTCCGGATGCACAATCTTTATATTTATAATTTAATTGATACCAAATAGAGTCGCCTACAACATTAATTGTAGGCATAATATGTCCAATGGTAGCATTGAATCCATCTAGCATATTTTGAGGATTACTACCATTCACAGGATCTGTAAGCGCAATAATAGTTCCTGAAAATTGACTTTGTAAATTTCTATGACCTGAGCGTGTTATTTGCAGGCTTGCATTTAAATTTACTGCCGGATTACCATTTTCTCTTGTTAGTTTAATAGAACCGGAAAAAACTTCTTGCACATAATATGTCTGCCTGCTACTTCCAGTTGTTTCAGTAAGTTCATCTCCCACATTAAAATAAGTTTGAGCATTTGCAATACTGGCAAGACCTTTTGAACTCGTTTTTATAGCAAACTTTGCGCCTATGTTTTTATAAGCAGCTTGCATGCCATTGTAATTCCAATGTGCCGCATAATTGTATTGATAAATAGGTTTGTTAAACTCATTGGTTACGGAAGTAAGCAAGGGTTGCCCTGTTTCAGCATCAAACATTAAATTGCGTGAGCTTACTGTTGAACCTTCAGTAGTTTCATTTACTTGAGATAAAATACCATTTTGTGCAATTATTTTTGTGGTAACAATAGAACGGTATTGCCCAACAGAAAAATCAAAGTTAGGAAATGCCGTAGGAACAAATGCAAGAGGTAATTTAACATCAACTTGAGCTTGCAATTCAACATTAACAGCATGGCTTTCATTTTCTCTTTCAGCTATATAAAAATCACGATTTACGCCCATTTCAGCTTGACGGTATACTCCATCAGCATCCATTACCGTGACCGTGTTTTTTAAATAATTGGTTTTTGTTTCATCAAACGTTGTTGTAGTGGAATAGAATTGTTCTGTTTTTGAAACAGCTTGCGATAAGTCTGCATCAGTTCCATACATAATAGCATTGGCATTATAGGTAGCTGTTGATCGAGATTTACCATGCATATCATTTAAGTATATGGCATAACCTTGTGAACCACTTTTAATATTAAAAGAACAAGTGCCTATAAATGGAATAAAAAAAGTCATTTGGTATTTTGCAGCATCATCTAATCGAGAATTTTTTACTTGAATGGGGAATTCTTTTGCGGTATAAAATTTATATTCTGTAATGCCCGAAGCAGATTTTGTTACACCGGTGTTCGAAAGTGCTTTTACTAATACTCTTCTGTAGCCCACATTTGGTGAAGGATAAAATGCTTCCCCCAATGGTTCTTCAAGAAACAATGCATTATCATCTACTTTTGATAAATATTTTTGAGTGCTATATCTAATTGGTTTATGTAAAGCGTTTTCATCACCTCCAACTAGCGGTTCATATTCTGCCACACCACCACTAGTTCCATCAGGCATTAGATATTCAAATTCTTGTCCGTATGCATAATCCTCTTGGCCGCTCATACTATTCCATTCATCACTCAGTGTAATTTTTTTCACACGATGGCCGCCTCCTAATTTAATTTGATCAGGAGAATTGAGTTTTATAAAAGAAGGAATAGTAGTCCCGTTTGCATCTACTGCATTTAATTTTATACTAGAACCATAGCTAGCCAGATTACAAAACTTATAATATCCGGTAATCATTTCTCCTAAATCTTCCATCATAGAAGACACCGCATTTACAGCTTGTTGAAGCTTACCATCAATTGCTGTAGCAGGGTATAATAAATCAGGTCGTTGTACTTTTAAATATTGCCAAGCAGCTTTTTTTAATGGATTTGTGGTGCCGACATTGTCATTTTTATCGGTAATATTTACTGCTTTTAAAGTGATATAGGGAATTAATTTTCCAAGGATAGGGTTATCATCGTATCCATATTCAGTAGTATCCAATTCTGCATAGCCTCTCACATAATCATAAGCTAAATCAATTCCGTTTGAAGTTGATATTTTGGGTTTGAGATACATGTAGGCTTTAAAATATATTTCGTTTAAGCCTGAAATATATTTGTGTACTTCTTTTATCTTATCCGCATCATTATTGAAATTTTCTAGTGGCCTTTCGGGTTCGAAATAAATTCTGAGATAATCGGCATTAAGGTATTGGCTTGTATCATTAGAAGCATTTCCGGTATATAATATTTTCATCATTTGAGTGGCCGGCTTATTTTGAACATAAGCGTAATCATCCGATTCGTATTCAATCTTCATAATACCGCCAGATGGGAGTATAATAGATTTCAAATTCCATGCACCCATTAAAGTATCCTGCTTGGCTTTGTTTAGTTGATTTACATAAGGATTATCTGCATTAGCATTGGAAGTTTGTTCATCGGGTTTGTAATTTCCCCATCTATCCATTTGCATAATGGTATAACTAGGATTTCCATTTGTAGTTTCTGCGTTATAATTAAACTGATAAGGACTGTATTGCCCTTTATTATTACTACCGTATGTGAACCAAATTTTTTTAAGTGTGAGTTTTCCTTTAGCAGCATTTATATTTTCTGTATCTACAATTTCACTTGTACCATCATTGTTATTTACATTGGAACAGAGTTCATAATTATATTGAAAATGGATAATTTTAATAGGAGTTGTTCTATCATTTTTACTGTAGAGAATTATTTCATCTAATTTTTTTAATTTTTGAGAAGTGTCATATTTTTTAAAACTTGATTGGTTGTATTCTGTATGTGCTCCATATCCATCGTGTCTATCACTCAAATGAAATTCTGCTATATGGGTTTTTGTTTCAATGGAATTGAGGTAATATTCTTCTCTTTCGCCATAGGAGTAAGATGCTTTATCATCATTGGGATTTGAATCATAGCCTTTGATATAATTGGCATCAAAATAAGGAATACGCCATCTGTACAAACTATCATTTTTTGAATAATTGAATTTTACGTAATAACCAAAATCGTCTTCAGATGGACCATTACCGGTTAAGTCAATATAATCATCAGAAACAATTTGAGTGAGGAGATAAGAGTGAACGTATGCAGGAAGTTCTGTACTCGTAAAATAATTATCTTCTCCTTGTTCATTTGAAATAGAAGCATCTGTTGAATCATATGTTGTAAAATGCGCATGATTGTACGGACTAACATTTGAGCCATCAATAGCAAATAGCACATCTTTTTGTTTGGTATTATATGCCGGAACACTGTATGTATATCTTGTTCCATCAGGATTAAGAACTGAAATTTCTGCAATGTGATGATCTCTGGTATACGTTTTTTTGTAAACGTATTGGTTGCCTGTAATACTTGAAGATGGAAATTGATTGAAAGAAAAAATTTGTGATGGACGATTTTTAAATCCCTGTGCATTTATAATTTGCTCTTGCGTTTTCTTTTCTATTGATTGTACTCTCTTTTCTCTTGCTGATCTTTTGGCATTTTGCACAGCAGTTGCCGTTTGGTTTACTTGATTTAAAACCCTAGGGTAAAAAGCGGAATCACCCATCTGCATGCTCATGCCAAATGTAATAGGCGTATCTCCATCTGTTTTCCATGCCTCGTTATCGGCAATAGTGGTAGCAGTTTGTTCCCCCAACGATTTAAAATAATAAGGTTCATAAAGCGGTGTGGAAGAATTTTCTCCTTGAAAATTTAATTCGCTAATAGCATCATCATTACTTGTCCATTTTCCGGAATAAGAATGAGATGAATTGGCTCCAATATTTACTCCCACTTTTACATCCGGAGGAGTTCCTCCAATTTCTCCTCCATAATTAGTTCCACTAAAATCACAACTCATAGCTCCGTCATATAATATACCAACATCAGAACGAAAACTTCTAAACGTTGATGCCACACCTTGACCCTTCACATTATATGTATCATACGTAAAAACAGGTATGGGTAAGTTGGGCAGATTATCATTAATAGGTACATTATTTTCTCTATCAAAATCTAAAGCGGCTGTTCCACCACCCTCTTTTCTATACTCAGCATAATTATAGCCATACGATGGAATAGTAACCTGATGTGTTTGTAAAGATTGTTTTGTATAGGAAGCTGAAACATCCATATTGCCATTTAAACCAACAACTTCACCACCCACTTTAAATGTTCCTGAGATTGTGCTTCCGCTCATGGGCATTGAAATAGAGGGAACATAAGATGATTTGCAAAAACTTCCTCCGGCTCCTTGGTATGAATAATTCAACATTTGCTTAGGTACTGAATTGGGTTTTACAGTCGGTTTTTCTTTTTGAGATCTTTCAGCACTTAAAGAAATTGATTGCATTCCTTCTCTAGAATTATACCCCAATCCTATGTTAAATTTAGTATAAGTAGCATTTGAAACAGTGGTTAAAGAAAGGGAAGGAGCAAGGTTAAATCCATTTTGTGAATCGTATTTTACAGATAAACTGGTTGACCAGCCTCCTTCTGCTGCAATGTTATTTTGCATGGCAGAAACACCCAATCCAAAACACAATCCCAACCCTTTGTAATTGTTATAATACGTTTCTTGCGATACATTTAGTTGAAAATTAAATCCCCATAATTCAGGGTTTGTAAATGGAACGGTATTACCATATGATAATGTAGTGGAAGGTTTAATATTCATTTTCTTTATGAGGGAATCACCTTTGTAATCATCCGCTAAACCACGCAAATTTCTATTGATCTCACCTGCGTTAATATTCCATCCTAAGCCAACCCAACTGGCTTCTTGCTCCATTCCAATACCAGCGTGATAAGAAAGATTTACAGGATAACCTCCATTTGGTCCTGGTACAACAAGTAAAGGAAGATTATAATTAAAATCTCCTGTAAAAGGATCAACCATTTGGTTGGTAGTAGCAGGTTCAAAACTGTTAAATTCAGGTTGAGATGGACCAGAAGTAATAGCAAATGATATTGCAGGCCAAAAAATTTGAAATAAGAAAGAAGTTGTAATCAATAAAGCTAAAATTCTATTTTTCATATTCTATTATTTTAATTAGCTAATCATCACATCAGCTAATTAGCTAATTCTGTTATTGGCAGGGATTACAACTTACATCATTGTAAAACCGCAACATCCATTTTTCTTTTTTTTCATTTATTACTTCTAGGGTATAATAATTTCTTGAGGTATTAACATTCATTTGTAAATCACTTGCAGTATTCAAAGAATATTTATTTTCTCCATAGCTTACTTTTAGAGAATAATTATTTGAAGAAGCAATGAGATTATGCCTTTGGTCATAAACAGCGTAATTAAGTTTAGCGTCTTGATCGTTGTAATCTTCAAAATAAATGAAAGAAAGAATTCCATTTTTGGCAGTATAATATCCCCCATCTAGTTCTGTTTTTAAAACAGCATAAACGGTATCACTTGATGCAGGAATAACAGGAGGCGCGCAAAAACTAGAAGCTGTATTGTAAATTTTTCCATTGGTGTTTTTTATAGCAACATCTGTTATTAAACTATTGCTTGCATTTGTTGCAACAGTTCGTAATAATGTTGAGTTTTTATAATAGTAAATATTCGATCCTTCTCTGTAAACTCTAAATGTGTTATTAGCAGTAACAGTTGTGAGCCCTACTTTTACTCCATTTTCATAGATGTATATTTTTTGATTGTTATACATAATTCCATAATTAATGGAAGTATAATTATTGTCTTTGTTAGAAGTAGAAAGTCCAATTATATAGGCATCAGCATTAAGGTTTGAAACCGAAAACTCTACATAACCATCTTGGTTGGCGTTTAAAATATTTGTAGAAGCAGCGCCCGAATTCCCCCAACCATCACTTGCAGTTTTTGTTAGATTTCCTGAGCTTTCAGTTATTCCTGTACCATCAGTCCATTGAAGATAATAACCTACTTGAATATTTATTGTTGCACTTGCACTATTAGCATCTTGTATAGTAACAGAATAGGTTCCTGAAGTAAGAGATGAAATAACAGAAGTTGTGGCTCCTGTATTCCATTTATAGGTATAGGGTGATTTTCCTCCGCTCACAGCAAGGCCAATTATTCCTTTTCCCAAAGCATTACAAGAATCAGGAGTAATTTCAGCCTTTATGGTAAATGGGCTAATGGTATACGTTTGGTAAATGTATGCGAAACACGGAAAACCTATAATGCAGCAGGGTAGGGTAATCAGCACTATGATCCATAGCTTACATTTAAAGCTACTGAACAAATTCATTAATACGTAAAATTAAAATCGGCTGCGAAGGTAATTATAAGTATCTAAAATATCAATAGATATTAATACTTATCTAATGTATTTGAAATAGTATAAATCACTTTAAAAAAGCCACTACTTCATCAGGAACCAAATCTCTATAAGCAGTTTTGTTTTTTATAATTCCATCTTGTACATAATAAATAGCAGGAAGTGAAGGGCCAGATAATGGAAAGAATAATTTTGTTTCTAAATATTTAAATGGGATTGTTTGTGAATTGGTTTTTTCCCAAAAAGCTTTTAATTGCTCGGTGCTGTGTTCCGGAGTTCCCCAAAAAACAAAATAAATGGGTAGTTTATTATCGTTTTGTTTTTCTAAAATGGCTAGTTTTTGTGCGGCTAATTTACATACCGGGCATATAGGAGAAAAAAAGCAAATTAATTTATTTCCCTTTGTTAAATCAATGGTGTCTCCATTAAAAATTGTATTGTCGAATCCATTAATTTCAAGAGGCTTGCCTACTTTTTCATCAGCCATGTGATAGGTTTTAGCTCTATCAACCGGATTTAAAATAAAAGGCAAAGCAAAAAACACTACAAATAAGATTGAAAAAACTATTTTATTGAATTTCTTTAATTCAAATAAGAGAGAATGGTTAATGTGAAGAAAAAATAAGGCTAAAAGCAGGACAATATTTTTAAATAAAGAGGGGATAGGCCCCATGCTTAAATAAACACCAAAGCAACCGCAATCTTCGGTATTGCCCAATACAAATCGGATGTAAATTAAATAAACCGAAAAGAATAGCAATAAAAGGGCTGTTACAATTCTGGTTTGTTTTAAAAAAATTCCAACAACAAATAAAACTCCTAAAAATACTTCTAAACCAATTAAAATTCTTGTTAAAAAAGGAACCAATGTCCAATTGGCCAGACCTGTATCAACAGTCTGGAATTCAAACGGTTCAATAGGGTAAAGCTTTGTAAAACCACTGGCAATGAAAAATAAGCCAAAAATTATTCTAAGTGCATTAAAAAAAAATGTTTTATCAAAATTAATTTTCATTATTAAAAGAGGAATTCACATTTTTGGAAAATCATAAATTAATGGTAATAAAAAAGGGACTTAAAATCATTTTAAGTCCCTTTTTATTAAATAAGATAATGCTTATTTAGCTGCAAGTGTGCAAGAAGCTGCAGAATCATAAGTTTGTAATGATGTAGTTTCTGCATCACATGCAGTTGTAGCATCAGCTTTAGATGATTTTGCAATTTCGATAGAAGCTGTAGTTGAAGTTCCTAATAAATCGTAAGTGCAAGAACATGTGTAATCTTTTTTGCAAGAAGAAAGACTTGTAACGCTAGCAATAGCAACTGCTAAAAATAATACTTTTTTCATTTTTGTTTAGTTTTTAATTTTTTCATTTTTGTTTAGTTTTTAATTAGTTAAATAAAATTTTGATGCAAATTTATCACAAATAATTTAAAAAACAAGATATTTTAATAAATAAAATAGATATCTTGGCTTTATTCATGGTCTCTACCATAACCTTTTCCCGTTTTCCACATTTTCTCTTCTTCTTTTTGCTGTTTTTTTAGTTCGGCAGTAATATCTTTATCTTCTAAAGCTTTTAAATCCGGTTTGCCGGCATCAACCCATGCCGTGTACCAAAAACTTCCTACTGTAAGTATAGCATGAACCATTCTGCGTTCAACCATGCCATTCAATTTTTTATTATATGCTTCTGTAAATTCTTTTGAGTACACTTTTATTGTTGTTTGCCCGCGAGTTTCATAACTATATTTTTTATCAGGAGGAAAAGAATCTGTTAATTGTTTTTCGAACAATAAAACAGAATCTAAAGCAGCATGGCTATCTTGCACCACCTGCCAAATATAATCAAGCGGACGATCGATATATTGTGCACGGCCGGTAAAATAATTATAATCTTGTGAAAACATTTCCGGTACGCGCGATTCCCAGAAACCATGAATACCTCTTTGTCCGGTCATTTGTCCATTGTAGTTTTCTGTTGTATGTAATGGTACATGTGCATCACCTATATAATGACCTAAATCAGCCGAAACGTGAAGAATTTTTGAAACATTTTTTTCTTTAAATGCATCGGTTAGCCGATATAAAACAGTTAACACATGCCAAGGAACAATACCATACGCTTTTAGAGTATCCTCAGAATATTTAGCAACAGCATCTTTCCATTTACGAGGCATTACATCAAATGGTTTTTCAATGGCATAATGATCAATATCTATATAATGCCTTGGCGCTTCTTCCGGATCGGAATACCTGCGACAATCTGGTCCAACAGCATTTTCTGAAATGTACTCTATATGTTTTTTATATAAAACCACCATTTCGGGTGGTAAAGTATACACGGCATATTTATTAATTTTTTTGTGTGCAAAAAATCCCCAGGAATAGGATTGGTTCAATTGAGCAACAATTATAGTGAGTACAATAACTGAGATGGAGATGGGGAGAATTTTTCGCATGAAGTATTTTACTATTTATGCCCTCACCCTAACCCTCTCCCTTGGGAGAGGAGAGTTTGGAATTGTTTTTATTAAAACGTAATACTCATTCCAATACTTGGTAAAAATGGAAGTTGGTTTACTTTTTCAAATGTAATACGATCGAAATAAAAAACATTTTGACGGTTATAAGCATTGGTTACACCGGCATTAATTTCCATAGTTGAGTTTTTAGCTAATTTAATTTCTTTTCTCACATTTAAATCAAGGCGATGGTAATAAGGCAAACGTGCTCCATCAAAACTGCCATATAGAATTCCTAAATCGCCATTAGAACTTGTATAATCAGTATTAATACCATCTGCAAAATTATAGCTTTCATAAAAACCCTGTGTTTGTGTAAATGGAAACCCTGAACCTAAGTTCCAGCGTGCACTGGCTTCCCAAGATTTATTTTTTCCAAATGCATAAGAAACTACCAAATTTACATTATGTCTACGATCAAATACAGGCATATAAGTTATTACTCCGTCATATCTTGTTACAAAGGTTAAGGAATAAGAGAGCCAAATGTATAGCTGTTTATAATCATATTTTAATAAAAAATCTGCACCATAAGCTTTACCGGTTTCAACAATAAAGTCTTTTTTATAATAGTCGTCAATTTCATAATTATCACCGGTATCATCATAAATTTTATTTCTATTGATGTTGGTAAGCTGACTAAAATTTTTAAAATATCCTTCAACATTTATATTGATGCGAGAAGTAAGATCATATTCAATACCGCCAATAATATGTTGTGCTTTTTGGAGTTTTGTGGTAACGGCATTACCATCAAAAGTTTCTTGTAGATTATCGGGCCCTGATAAAAATCCATAAAATAGATTTACAACATCACGATCAGAAGTAGCACTAATTAAATTTTGAGAATACCATCCTCCTGAAGCTTTTAATCGCAAAAATTCAGTAAGATTATATTTTAAACCTAAACGAGGTTCTGGTGAAAAATTAGATAAAGAAGCATAATAATGCATTCTAAAACCTGGTTCAGCAACCAATCTGCCTTTTACAATTTTGTATGTAATATAGCCTGCAACTTCAGTTGTGTAATCTTCTTGAGATAAAAGGCGGTTTACCGAATTGTAATAATTGAATAAAGTTTTAAATCCTAAAATTTCTATACCATACTTTAAATAATTTTTTCCAATAAAATAGGAGAAATTAATATTGGTATTAAAACCGTTGATATCGCTCGTGCGAGGATCAGAGCCTACTTCAGTCATGGTCATACCATATTGAGAATAGGCAAACGCGCCATCAATTAATACGGTGCTAGCAGCGGGGATAATAACAAAATTAGTTCCTAACCCAAAAGCCTTCCAATTAAAATTGGTTACATCACTGTAATTAACATTATCTGTAAAATTAAAACCAAATAAATTTAACTTACTGCCATTAGTAGAATTAAAAGCAATTTTTCCATATAGATCATTAAAACGATAGGGGAGTCCATTACTATCAGCATAGCTGTATAATAATTTTGATGTTTGATCGAGGTAGGAATTTTTTTCAGAAATGATGTAAGATATACTACCTGAATTTTCGTCTTTTTGTTTTTTTAAAGGACCTTCTAATAAAACCTTTGATCCAAAAGGATTGGCTGAAACTTTTCCGGTAATATGTTTTTTGTTTCCATCACGAGTGGTAATATCCATGATAGAAGAGATTCTGCCTCCGTATTGAGCACCAAAACCACCTGTGTACACATCTGCATTACGAATAATATCAGTATCAAAAACAGAAAATAAACCAATAGAATGAAAGGGATTATAGATAATCATTCCATCCAACAATACTTTATTTTGAATAGGAGAACCGCCACGAATATACAATTGACCACCTTGATCTCCGGTAAATACAACTCCCGGTAATACTTGTAAATATTGAGCAATATCTGCTTCACCACCAACCGAAGGAACTATTTTAATATCTTTTGGTGTTATTTTTATTACTGATACTTTTACTTCAGTTTTGAGTTCTTCTTTTTCTGCAGAAATTTCAACTGAACTTAATTCAAGTTCTGATTTTACCAAATAAAGATTTTGATTTACAATTTGCCCATCCTTACTAATTGATATTGGAACTTTTAATGTATCGTAACCCAAAAAAGAAACCAAAAGTGTATAACTTCCAACAGGAACTTTTGATATAGAATAATATCCATTTACGTCAGTACTTGCGCCATGAGTTGTACCTTTTAAATACACATTGGTAAAAATCATGGGTTCGCCATTTCCCTTTTCATAAACAAAACCTCTAATATTGGCAGTTTGGGAGAACAGTTTTAAAGAAAAGAATAATATAAAGTAAAAGAAGAATATGTTTTTTTTCATAAGTTTTAGGCATCTATATTAAATTCATCCACTTAATTACCATTAGCTCTTTGGAGTTAACCTCCCAATAAGAGATAATGGTTTGGGTTAGTTTTATTACTTTTCCTACCCTTTGTTTATTAGATTTAAATTTTTTGTGAGATAAAAACTTTCGAACAAAAAAAGCACACTCAGATCTATCAACTTCTAAAAATACTATACAGAATGCAGGATGGCACAATTGATTTTTATAAAAATCACTATCTCGAGTTACAAACAATATGTTTTTAGAACTTCTGAGGAAGGTAATAATATTTTCATCTGCAATGCCTTTGTATTTTAAATCAACGCCAATTTGTTTTGGGTGATATCCCCACTTCTCTAAAAGTTCTTTCTGATCTTTGGTAATGTTTTCGTCAAGAAGAAGCATCTGTATCTGTTACTTATCCAACATTAGATAATAATGAATTCTTACCCAATTTAACAGCTTCAGAAATGGCATCTTTTGAAACTTTACCATGCCATTGTTCAATAATATATTCCCATGAAAGTCCTTGAGCAACCATATCTAGAATATCTTCTACAAATACTCGAGTACCCTTAAACGTCAATTTTCCATGACATATTTTAGGATCCGATATTATATAGTTACCATAAATTGTAACTTTTTTTGACATAATCCAGAGATTATTTTTTTCAAAGATACTATGATATCAATTCATTCACAAATCTACTTCCCCATTTTAACAATAAGATCAAACTCTTCTTTTTTGAGGGGCATTACAGAAAGTCTTCCTTGCCGAACCAAATAAATGTTTTTAAGCTCAGTAGTTTCTTTAATAAGAGATAATGGAACAGGTTTTTTTAATTCTTTATAAGGAACAACATCAACAGCTACCCATCTTTCGTCATCAATTGTAGGATCAGGATAAAATTCTCTACTTACTTTGGCAATGCCAACAACACAGGTACCTATTACACTGTGATAAAATAAGGCCTGATCATCTTTTTTCATGGCTTTTAAATTATTTCGAGCAGCATAGCTTCTTACTCCATCCCAACAAGCCGTGCCTTTTTTTACAAGGTCTTGCCAAGAAAAAGTTTCGGGTTCTGATTTTATTAGCCAATAGTTCATATTTGTTAGTTTGAAAGTTTAAGGTTGTAATTTAGAAAGTTTTTATGAGTGTATTTTTTATTCCGAAAAATTATTAGCAGCTTTTTTCTTTAAGTATTCTAAATACAATTTCACATTTGAATGAAAAACTAAAAATTCATTTTCAAATACAGATTGATTTTGGCGGTATTGGATAAAGCCATAAAACCATGCATTATTAGGATAAAATTCTTGTTCTATCAGTTTTTGATATTTTTCAGGATGATGAAAAGGAATAGTTCTCAAGGAATAAATAATTGCTGTAATCAATTTCATTTTTTGTTTTGATTTGATAGAATCATTTAAATCAGCATTAAATCCTTTATACAAACTATCTAAGCTATTGCATCCATTTAAAATGTGGGTAATAAATTTTTGTCGGTCTTCATCTCCTTCAATATATTGATGGTATTGACTTGAGTTTATACCATATTTATATTTTAAAAAAGCCAAAGCACCTTTATTGCCAATAAATGATGCAAGGTTTTCGTTGTACTCAACACTGTCTTTAATATAAATAGTACCGTGAGTAAGTTCATGTATAATGAGATTTGCTAAATCACCTTCATGTTTTTTTAGCATGCTTGATAAAATAGGATCTTTAAACCAACCTAAGGTTGACCAGGCATTGGCTTCGCCAATATCCGTATCATAGCCTCTTTCTGTAAATAATTTTTTTTCTTTTTCAGCAGCTTCTTCATCAAAAAAACCTTTATATGAAACATCTCCCAAGAAAGGAAAATGCCATTGATATGGTTTTAGACTATATTTTTCGCAAGCAGTTACTACCCATAAAATAGGCTTGTTTTGTTGGTCGTAAAAGGAAACATAAGAGTCTGATGGTTTTATTCCTAATGAATCTATAGCATATTTTTTTATTTCTTGAATGAGATTTATTTTTTGTTTTATTGAATCGGGAATGCTTGAATCAGCCAGTATTTTGTCAATGGCCTGAGCTTTATAAAGAATCGTTAACTGACCCTTTGCTTGTGCTATACCATAACAAACAAGCCTATATTGCCAGATTATCAATATAGATAAAATGGCAAGAACCAATAATAAGATTTTTTTGAATGGAGATAGTTTCAAATGATTTGATTTGATAATTATTTTTTATGCCCTCAGCCCTAGCCCTCTCCCAAGGGAGAGGGGAGTTTGGAATTATTTTAAAAATCAAGTGCATAATAGAAAATGGGTAAAAAGCCCAATTGGTATTCTGCTCTAACGGGATCGCTTACATTTGGAATATACACGTAACTAAAAATATTTTTGGTGTTAAGAATATTAACCAAGTCGAGTCCTATTTCATGTGTAAATTTCTTAGTATTTATCTTGTAACTTAGTTTTATATCAGTTCTAAAATAAGGTTTGTATTGCAATGTGTTGGTTAAAGAATCAACATATACGGCTTCTCCTTTAGCAGCAGAAGCAAGGGTGTCAATTGGAGAATATCTTTTGCCACCAGCAGTTGTAATTTTAAATCCAATGCCAATGTTGTGATTTTTCTTTTTTCCGAAAGTAAATTCTTTGCCTCCCATGGCATTTACAACATAGTTGCCATCAAAATCAGTTTGGCGTTCAATGCCATCACTTCCTTTGTAAGTTGATTCATATAATGAAACTGTAAATAAAAAGAAATACGTTTTACTGAAAAATTTCTCCAGTGTAAATTCTACTCCATAGTTTTCTCCTGTTCCAGTATTTTTTAAAGTATCAGGAAAAAAGCGAGCGTATTCATCTCCCTGATTTAATGCAGTAAATGCTGAAGATTGAGTTTCAACAGGAACGTCATATAGGTGTTGATAATAAGTTTCTACTTTAATTCTAGAACTCATGCCCAAAGTTCTATCATAAGAAATCACAAAATGATTGCTATGGGTAAAACCGATATTTTTATTGTATAATTCATAATTATTAGTAGTAGAAGGTGTGTGATAAAAATAAATGTAATTGGGTTGAGATTGGCTGTGCATGCCCATTGCCGCACTTATTGATTGTTTTTCTGAAATATCCCATCGCATGCCTACTCTCGGCTCTATCCAAGAAACACTATTGTTTAAGGTAAAAAACTGACTATGCAAGCCTGCATTTAATACTAAGTTTTCTCTTATTTTGTACTTCCATTGAATGTAAGGTTGAATCATTATTGAATTACCGGAGTAATTAAAACGATTTTCAAATAAATAAGTCGAAAGATTTCTGACTGTATCAATATAATAATAAAGATATGCATCGGTCATTACTCCAAACTTAATTGAGTGAAGGGCATTTATTTTATGGTTAATATACCACGAACCTGAAATTCTTTCTTCTCTAAAAAAATAACCCATATTAGGGATAAGAGAATCTAGCTGAAAAATAGAATCAGGATTGGTAACAATATGGCGGTACACCATTTCGTCATGCGCAATTTGATCGTTATGAGAAACAGAAAGCGTTATACGTGCAAATGTATTGGCATTAAATGCTTTTGTATAATTGGCCCCAACTACTCCTATTCTTGTTGCAAAATATTGGTCCTTATCTTGATCTCCATAAATTTCTTTTTCAGGAGTTTCTTGCGTACTAATTGAAATATCAACAGCACTTATTCCTCCTATACCAAAGAAAGAAAGATTGCTGTTATTTTTCATTGGGAAATTAAGTTTGAAAGAAGCATCCTGGTATTTAGGAATGGCATTGGTTCCAATATCTATCCCTAATAAATGAAAAATAGTTACAGTTGAATAACGATAGGTAAATAAATAAGAAGAGTGAGATTTCTTAGAAATAGGTCCTTCGGCAAGAATTTCAGTTCCTAAAAATCCAAATTGTCCGGTAAATTCATGTTTTTGATCATTCCCATTACGCATGCGCAAATCAAAAACTCCTGCAATGCTGTTACCGTAATCAGCCGGAAAAGCACCCGTCATAAAATCAGATGAGCCTAGTACTTTATTATTTAAAACACTCACAGGTCCTCCTGTGTTTCCGGAAACAGCAAAATGATTGGGATTGGGAATGTTTACATTCTCTAATCTCCATAGCAAACCCATAGGAGAATTACCTCGAATAACAATGTCGTTTCTTGAATCATCAGCACCTTGCACACCGGCAAAGTTCGATGCCATACGTGCAGGATCTGCGCGGCTGCCTGCATAACGTTGGGCTTCTTCAGCAGAGAATACACGTGCACTAACAGTACTCATCTCATTTAATACTTCACCTTTTTTTGTAGCGGTTACTTCTACTGCATTCATATCAACAGATGACTCTTCTAGTTCTACTGATAAAACTATCTCTTTACCTGAATTAACAATAAGATTTGAAATAACTCTATCCTTATATCCCATAAAAGATATTTCAACGCCTTGTCTTCCGATAGGAATTTCGGTAAGTTTAAAATAACCATCCAAATCAGTTGTGCAAACTTTTTTATGAGTTGAATCTCCCAATAAAATAATAGACGCTCCGGGCAAAGGAATTTTAGAGTCTTGATCTACTACTTGTCCACGAATGGTTTGGGTAAGGCTTGTAGTTTGGGCATAATTAGAAAAATGAAAAAAGAATAAAGAAAGAGTTAAAATATAAATTCGATAAGTAAAGAGGGGGTATACTTGCTTCATGATTGTAATTATTTCTATAGTTTCTATTAATTACATAAAGTTAAAATTATTTAAATTAAATTGCCTCCAAAGTAATGATCTTGCTAAATTTACATTTTTATAAATCCATTTAATGAGTAATTTTATAATCAAATTCAATATTTATTATTTATCGTCAACTATTAAATGGAAATAGACCTAGAAGCTGAAAGACTAGAAATATTAAAACGTTATCGCAGTCTTTTACGAGCTGCAAAACGTGTAGAAACAAGAAGTGATAAATTACTTGTCCGTAAAGCACTTGAATTAGCTGTAGACGCCCATAAAGATATGAGGCGAAAATCAGGTGAACCTTATATTTACCATCCCATTGCGGTTGCTCATATTGTTGCTGAAGAAATTGGATTAGGAACAACCTCAATTGTATGTGCCTTGTTGCATGATGTGGTAGAGGATACTGATATCTCACTTGAAAATATTAAAGGCCGTTTTGGAGAGAAGATTGCAAAAATAATTGATGGACTTACAAAAATTTCAAATATCTATGATCCGGCATCTTCACTGCAGGCTGAGAATTTTCGTAAGATGTTGCTTACCATGTCTGACGATGTTAGGGTTATTCTTATAAAGCTGGCTGATCGTTTACATAACATGCGCACGCTTGAATCAATGCCTAAGCATAAACAATTAAAAATCGCTTCTGAAACATTATTTATTTATTCTCCTCTTGCCCATCGCTTGGGTTTACACGCTATTAAAACTGAATTGGAAGATTTAGGATTGAAATATACAGAACCTGATATTTATGAATCGATCACTCAAAAATTAAGAGATACTCAAAGGGAAAGAAATAGGTACATCAACAAATTTATTGAACCTGTAAAACAAGCATTAGAAAAAGAAGGACTTAAATTCAATATTCTTGGTCGTCCAAAATCTATTTATTCTATTTGGAATAAAATGAAAAAGAAAGGCGTTCCCTTTGAAGAAGTATTTGATTTATTCGCCATTCGTATTGTTATTGATTCTGCTTCTGAATATGAAAAATCTGATTGTTGGAAAGTATATTCAATTGTTTCTGATTATTATTTGCCTAACCCGGATCGTTTGCGTGATTGGATTTCTACACCTAAAGCCAATGGATATGAATCGTTGCATACAACTGTAATGGGGCCCAAAGGTTTGTGGGTGGAGGTGCAAATTCGTTCATTGCGTATGGATGAAATAGCTGAAAAAGGTTATGCTGCCCATTGGATTTATAAGGGCGTTAGTGCAGAAAATGCATTGGAAGAATGGCTCAATAAATTAAGAGATGTGTTGCAAAACATGGATGACAATGCGATTGATTTTATTGACGATTTTAAATTGAATCTTTTTGCAGAAGAAATTTTTGTTTTTACACCTTCCGGAGAATTAAAAAAATTACCCATCAATGCAACTGCTCTTGATTTTGCATTTGAAATTCATACACAAATAGGCTACAAATGTATTGGAGCAAAAGTCAATAATAAATTAGTGCCTTTGAGTCATCAATTGGTAAGTGGCGATCAGGTAGAAATTCTTACTTCTAATAAACAAGATCCTAAAGAAGAATGGCTTAATTATGTAATTACAGCCAAAGCCAAATCATTTATAAAAGCAAAGCTTAAGGAAGAGAAAAAAAGAATTGCAGCAGAGGGTAAAGAAACTTTTAGAGAATTTATTAAACCTATTGGAATAAAGTTTAACTCTGCAAACATAAATGAATTATTGGCTTTTTATAAGACGCCAACTTTGGTTGAGTTTTTTTATAGAATTGCAATAAATAAAATTGACCTTGAGCTCATTAAAAAATTTGTCATTACCAAAGGAAATATTGATCATAGTTCTGTTCCTACACCTGATAAAACTTCCTTTGAACAATTGGTTACCAATGTTAGAGGCAAATCAGATTTATTGGTGATTGGTGATACTCTGGAAAAAATTGATTATTCTCTTGCCTTGTGTTGTTCTGCTATTCCTGGTGATGATGTATTTGGATTTATTACACAAAATGAAGGTATTCATATTCACCGTACCAATTGTAAAAAAGCCATTGAGTTAATGTCGAACTATGCTTACCGTGTTGTACGTGCTAAATGGACAAGCCAAGAATTAATTGCTTTTCTTGCAGGTATTGAATTAACAGGTATTGATGCTGTTGGCATTGTGAACAATATCACAAAAATTATTTCAAATGAACATAATATAAATATCCGTTCTATTAGTTTTGAAAGTAATGATGGTATCTTTGAGGGAAAAGTTATGTTGTATGTTCATGATACAAACAGTTTAACTGAATTAATAAAGAAAGTAAAAAGAGTAAATGGCGTATTGACAGCAAATAGAATTGGATCTTAAAAAAACAGTTCTAAAAATTCAAATTCTGTCCCTCTCTTTGAGAGGGTAAGGGAGAGGTGTAAAAATAATTTTTAGAATTGTTTTAAAATTAATATTAAAATGACGAAAGTTGACGTAAAATTAGAGATCACTGAAAATGTAAAAAAAATATTTTCTGATTATCTAGAAGAAAAAGGACATCGCAAAACTCCTGAGCGTTTTGCTATTTTAAATGAAATGTACGGACATGATGGACATTTTGATATTGAATCATTGTATGTGCACATGAAAAATCAAAATTACCGTGTTAGCAGAGCTACTTTATACAATACAGTTGAATTATTATTAGAATGCAATCTCATCACGCGCCATCAATTTGGGAAAAATACCGCCCACTTTGAACGCGCATACAAATACAAACAGCATGATCATTTAATATGCCTTGACTGCGAAAAAGTTTTTGAATTTTGCGATCCACGTATACAGCAAATACAGGATCTTGCAGGTCAAATGCTCGATTTTAAAGTGAGCCATCATTCACTTAATCTTTATGCGCGTTGTAATAAAATTGCAAATTCTAAATCGTGCGAACATTATTCAAAAAAATCTCTTTCTAAGTTTGTAGAAAAGGAAATCACAAAAAAGAAATAATATGGCCGGTAATTCATTTGGACAATTATTTAAACTTACTACGTTTGGAGAATCTCATGGATTAGCTATCGGAGGTATTATTGATGGTTGTCCTTCTAATTTATTAATAGATGCAAATTTTCTTCAGCAAGAAATGGATAGAAGAAAGCCAGGTCAATCTTCTATTACAACACAACGCAAAGAATCAGATCAAGTAGAATTTCTTTCAGGTCTATTTGAGCAAAAAACGACAGGAGCACCCATTGCTTTTATTATTAAAAACTCAGATATCCGTTCACAAGATTATGCTGATATTAAAAATGTTTACCGTCCTTCTCATGCCGATTTTACTTACGAAAAAAAATATGGAATAAGAGATTATAGGGGAGGGGGGAGGTCTTCTGCTCGCGAAACTGCAGCAAGAGTGGTTGCAGGAGCTATTGCTAAATTATTACTACAAAAAAATTCAGTTAGTATTCAAGCCTATGTTTCTCAAATAGGAAATATAAAATTGAATAAAGCCTATCAAGAACTTGATTTAAATATTGCGGAACAAAACATAGTTCGTTGTCCGGATGCTCAAAAATCAAATGAAATGATTGCAGAAATTGAGCAAGCCAAAAAAGAAGGAGATTCATTAGGTGGAATTATAACATGTATAATTAAAAATACACCTGTTGGATTAGGAGAACCCGTTTTTGATAAACTCCATGCCGATTTAGGAAAAGCAATGCTCAGTATTAATGCAGTTAAAGGTTTTGAAATAGGTTCTGGTTTTTCCGCCATAAGCATGAAAGGTTCAGAACATAATGATGAATTTGTATTAAAGAATAAGCAAGTTAAAACCAAAACAAATTATTCAGGGGGCATTCAGGGTGGAATTTCAAATGGCGAAGATATTTATTTTAATATAGCCTTTAAACCTACATCAACTATTTTACAACCTCAACATTCAATTGATAATACCGGAAAAGAAGTAATGCTTGAAGTAAGCGGGCGCCATGATCCATGCGTAGTTCCAAGAGCTGTAGTAATTGTAGAAGCCATGGCAGCATTAGTAATTACGGATCATTTTTTGCGAAATAAAATTTACTCAACATAATGCACTACTTTTTAACAATTAACCTAAATAGATACTGATTTTCAGCACTTTCATTTTAAACTGATAAAAAAGTTGAATTTTAGCATTAACACTTTTGTAATTAAGATTATTGCCCGTATATTTGCAGCCTGAAAATTTTTCAGACGTTGATTCCGTAGCTCAGCTGGTAGAGCAATACACTTTTAATGTATGGGTCCTGGGTTCGAGTCCCAGCGGGATCACCCATGAAGCCACTCGCTTCAATCAAAAGCAAGCAAAACCCTGTAAATATAATGTTTACAGGGTTTTTGTTTTTCATCAATCCACAACAAAACACAAGAAAAAACTAAAAACACGTAACCTATTCGGTCACCTGTTTTATCTTCGCTTTCAGGTTACCGAATTTTACTGAAACCATTTATTTTAAAGACTTCAATGGGTATCAAAATAAAGTAAAATTTATTAAGCAGTAACCCTGTTCGGTTACCTAAAAAATCGAAAATCAATGAAATTAAATTACACCTTCAGCATCTTGTTTTGGTTATACAAGGGAAAAATGAAAAACATCCTTTGCCCAATTTATGCGCGTATAACGATTGACGGCAAGCGTACAGAAATTTCAACCAAGAAATGGATTGAACAAACCAAGTGGAATAAAGAGGGCCAGTGTGTAAAAGGCAACAATGATGAAGCCCGAACAATAAACCAATATTTAAATCTAATTAAGGGTGATATCGAAAAAATTTACCTTAGAATTTCAGCAGATGAAAGAATACCTAATCCGGATGAAATAAAAAGCCTCTTAGTAGGTGAAGTAGCAAAACCTAAATACAAAACCATTTGCGAAGCATTCGATTATCACAACCTTAAAATGACAGAAATTACCAAAACTGGAAAAGTAACAGAGAAAACCTTGCTCAGGTATAAGATCACCAAAAACAAAGTAGTAGATTTTATGAAGTATAAGTTTGGAGCTACGGATAGACCCTTGCCTGAGCTTCGTCTTGCTTTTGTTTCTGAATTCGAACACTACTTGCTTACCAAACACAAATTGCAAGGCAATACCGCACATAAATACATCAAAAACCTCAAAAAGATAATGAACATGGCAGTGGGCTTAGATTGGATTCCATCCAATCCATTTAACCAATTCAAATGCACCTATAGCAATCCGGAGCGAGAGATATTAACCCAAGAGGAATTAAATTTTATAATGGAGAAACATATCTCTATGCCAAGGCTAGCAGAGGTTAGAGATGTATTTGTTTTTTGTTGTTATACCGGCTTTGCCTATACAGATGTTTACAAATTTGAAGCAGATGCTGTTACTCGAGGTATTGATGGCGAATATTGGCTTACTACCAATCGACAAAAAACCGGAACAAGAGAAAGCGTTCCGCTTTTGCCGGTACCATTAAAAATAATTGAGCAATACCACAATCATGAATATTGCCAAGCCCACAATAAATTATTGCCAGTAAATAGCAATCAACGCTACAATACTTATTTAAAAGAACTGGCTACTATTTGTAATATCAAAAAGCATTTAACCACGCATATTGCCCGCCATACTTTTGCTACAACTATTACGCTTGCTAATGGAGTTCCTATTGAAACCGTAAGCTCAATGCTTGGGCACAATAATATTCGTACTACTCAAATTTATGCCAAGGTAATTGAGAAAAAAGTTAGTGAAGATATGAAGGCGCTAAAGGAAAAATTCTCAAAGCCAAACTACATCATAGCAGATAAAGTAAGAATTGGTTAGTTTTGTAAAACTAGAGAGGTATCATAATAAAATACTGCTGAGAAATAAATATCAACGCTTCTGAAAAATAATCTATAAAAAAAGCATGAATAATTTATACTCGTTTTTAAAATTTCATTTGTTACCATTAAAATTAATACAAGCAAAACTAAATCAAAAACAATTTTTAATACTTGCAAGCATACTTGTAGGTTTAACAGCAGGCTTAGCAGCTGTTTTGCTAAAAGAGCTTGTGTATTATATTCATCTCATAATCAAACATGATTATCATTTAAAATATCAATATTATTTATACTTATTATTTCCTTCTATAGGTATCCTGCTTACAGTATTATATATTCAAAGAATTCGAAAAGGAAAACTGGAAAAAGGGAATCCCCATATTTTATATGCTATAGAAAAAAATTCAAGCCAATTACCCAAACATCAAATGTATTCGCATCTTTTTACAAGTGCATTAACTGTTGGCTTTGGAGGATCGGCCGGATTAGAATCTCCTATTGTCAGTACTGGGGCAGCAATTGGATCTAATTTTGCCAAAGCATATAATTTAGATAACTATGATCGAACTTTGTTATTAGCTAGTGGTGTAGCGGCCGGAATTGGCGCGGTTTTTAATGCCCCAATTGCCGGAGTACTCTTTTCAATAGAGGTTCTATTAAAAGAAAAAAATATAAATGCTTTTATTCCAATTTTAATTGCAGCCGCAACAGGAACATTAACTTCTAAAATTATTTTAAATGAAGATATCTTACTTTCTTTCCATCTACAGCAAAAATTTAGTTATTTAAATACACCATATTACATTTTGCTTGGAATTTGTGCCGGCTTATTATCTGTTTATTATGCTAAAATTTATATGAAAATAGAAAAACTCTATTTAGTATATAAAGATAAAGTTTGGTTATGTGCATTATCTGGGGGTGTATTTTTAGCCATTCTCATTTTCCTTTTTCCTCCATTATTTGGCGAAGGTTATGATAGTATAAAAATACTTTCAAACCAAATGCCTGATAAGCTTATGGAAAACGGAATATTTCATGGCTTTAGTAATAGTAATTGGTTTATTTTATTTTTTATTGGATGTGTAATGTTTTTAAAAGTATTTGCAACTTCTATTACCATCAGCAGTGGTGGAAATGGAGGAAACTTTGCTCCTTCTTTATTTGTAGGTGCTTATCTCGGTTATTTTTTTGCACAAATATTTAGAACTTTTAATATTTCGACTTTACCACTTAGTAATTTTACAATTGTAGGTATGTCGGGAATTTTAAGTGGAGTATTTTATGCTCCACTTACAGCAATATTTTTAATTGCAGAAATTACCGGAGGCTATGAATTGATTATACCTTTAATTGTAGTTTCTGTAAGTAGTTATATTGTGGCAAAATACTTTAATCCAATGTCTATGGATGAGAAACACCTCTCGATGAAATTAACTATATTTGCCTATTGAAAAAAATCACCTCCATATTTCTTCTGATCCTTTTTGGGATATACAGTTTTACATTCAAAACTCACTATTGCTTTTACCCTAATGGGGAGCGGTTTCATGGAGATTGCCAAGAACATATTCACGAAGCAGAGGCAAAAGGAAGCTTAGGAAAAGCAACATTTTTTCCGCAAGAATATTATTGTAATGACATTGTTAAGAACGCTCAAGTATTTGAAACAAAAATCATCACGGTAAAGAGTCCATTTAATGGATTAATAGTTACACCACCTGTTGTAGAAATTATTGCCCCGGTATTTACAGCTTATTATTTACCTTCTCCTGAACCAAATTGTCGTTCCGCGACAATTTTTTCTGTTAATACCCTTCGCGGCCCACCTTCTTTCGTTTAACCTAATTTTCTATTAGGATAAAAATCTATTGCCTTTTCCGAGGGCAATTTTTGTATTTATTTTCATCAGGAAATACTTGTGCCTCGAGGTATTTCCTATTTTAAAAACGAAATAATCATGTTAGAATTAGCATTCAAAAATAAATATTTGATTATCGTGTTATCACTATTGATAGCCGTAATCAGTATCGTGGCAGTCCAAAGACTCCCAGTGGATATTCTGCCAAATTATAAAACATCTGCCGTGCAGGTTTTAACTCTTTATCCGGGTATGCCTGCCGAAGTAATGGAAAAGGATATTACTAGCCGTATTGAAAGATGGACAGGGCAATCAAACGGTATTCAGAGACAGGAAAGTAAAAGTATGATTGGTGTAAGTATCGTAAAAGATTTTTTCACAGACGATATCGACCCCAACACCGCATTATCGCAAGTAACTTCCTTGGCGATGTCGGATTTATATTATTTGCCTCAAGGTACTGTTCCTCCAATGGTAATGCCTTTCGATCCTTCTGCTTCAATCCCATTGTCCTTATTAGCGGTAAGCAGTGATAGTCTTTCCGAAAAGGAGTTATACGATATTGCATATTTTCAACTCCGAAATTTATTAGGCTCTGTGCCGGGTGTAATTGCGCCTGCGGTTTATGGAGGAAAATTGAGAAGAATTTATATGTATGTATATCCCGATAAATTACAAGCGTACAATCTTTCACAAACGGATGTTATAGAAGCTGTGCAAAAAAACAATGTAATGATTCCAACAGGGGATGTAAACATCGGAGATGTTAATTACAGTGTAAACGCAAACGGTATGTTGCCAAAAGTTGATGACTTTAATAACATCGTAATAAAAATGAGTAAAGATGGCTCACCTATTTTTTTAAAAGACATTGGTTATGCCAAAGATGCCAGCGCTATTCAAACAAATATGGTACACATAAATGGTAAACGACAAGTGTACATTCCAATTTACAAACGTACAGGAGCAAATACCATTGCAGCAGTTGAAGGTATAAAAGGTAAGTTGGCCGAATTAAAAGAGCGTTTACCGAAAACTGTAAATCTTGATGTGGTACTTGACCAATCAACTTATGTTCGTCATTCAATTAATGGCTTGGTAAAAGAAGGAATTATCGGATTGATCTTGGTATCCTTGGCTTTGTTTTTATTCTTAGGAAATTTCCGTTCTACTTTTATTGTTGCTTTAAGTATTCCACTTTCTGTAATGTTCGCTTTTATAGGATTGTATTTTACAGGCGACACCATCAACAGTATGACATTAGGAGGGATCGCTTTGGCTATCGGTTTATTGGTGGATGATAGTATTGTGGTACTCGAAAATATCGACAAGCATTTAAAAATGGGTAAAACTTCAGGGCAAGCAGCTTTCGATGGAGCAAAAGAAGTTGCCTTGCCGGTATTGGTTACAACGCTCACAATTATTATCGTTTTCTTTCCTGTAATTTTCTTAACAGGCATTTCAAAATTTCTTTTTATGCCTTTAGCTATTGTTGTTTCGTTAGCAATGATAGGTTCGCGATTTATTTCCATGACTTTAGTTCCTATCATGGGAGCAGCTTTTTTTAAGGGCTATTCAGGTGACCACAAACCTAAAGGTTTTTTAGGAGCATTTGAAAGGGGCGTTACAAATATTACCAATCGCTATGTTCAGGCAATGGATACTATCTTAAAATTTCGTTGGGTGGTATTGGGAAGTGTATTGGTGTTATTTGTTATTTCCATGTTTGGATTTCAGAAAATTGGAACTGAATTATTTCCGCAAATGGATGTCGGGCAAATTTCCATTGATGTAAGAATGGAAGGAGGTACACGAATTGAAAAATCAGAAAAAACAATTACGCTGATCGAAAAATTCATAAAACAGGAAGTTGGCGAAGACTTAAATATTATTATTTCCAATGTTGGGGTATTAAATGATTGGCCTGCTGCTTACACGCCAAATTCAGGAACACAAGATGCAACTATCGCTGTTCAGTTGAAAGAAGGTTATAAAACAAAAACTGCGGAATATGTGAAACGTTTGCGTGTAAAACTGAAAGAACAATTTCCGGGGGTTCAATTTATTTTCAATACAGGTGGAATTGTAACCACCGCATTAAATTTTGGGTTGCCTTCTCCAATTGACATTCAAATTACAGGAAATGATTTGCAAATATCACACGACATAGCATTTAAAGTGAAAACGCTTGTTCAGAATACTAAAGGAACGGAAGATATCCGCATACAGCAACGATATGACCATCCTGAAATTAAAATAGATATTGACAGAACAAAGGCTGCGGAGTTAGGTATTAATGCCGATGATGTTGTAAAAAACACAGTAACAGCTTTAAATTCTTCAGTCAATTTTAAACCCTCGTTTTGGATCGATGAAAAAAATGGTAATCACTATTATGTAGGAGTTACCTATCCTGAAATTGAATTAAATAATCCGCAATCGTTGGAAAATATTTCTTTAAAAGGAACAAACGGGAAAGTAACTCAACTCAAAAACATAGCTAAAACGTCTTTGACTTCAGCACCAATAGAAATCAATCACTTAAATATACAACGGGTTACCGATGTGTTCGCAAACGTGGAAGGAAGAGATATAGGATCAACAGCAAAAGAAATCGAAGGAAAGTTAGAAGTGCTTCGTAAAGATTTACCCGAAGGATATAAAATTACCATTCGAGGTGAAGTCCAAAGTATGAATGAGGGTTTTAGTAATCTTGGGTTAGGCTTAGGGCTTGCTATTTTATTGGTATATCTTGTAATAGTTCCTCTGTTACGCTCGTTCAAACTCCCCTTAATAATTATAACCGTCATTCCACTTGGTATGATTGGTGTTACAGGCATGTTGCTTGCAACCAATACTTATTTGAACATTCAATCAATGATGGGAATAATTATGATGGTTGGAATTACGGTAGCGTATAGCAACCTTTTAGTTGATAAGATGAATAACCTTTTAAAAGAAGGTAAACCATTAATGCAAGCAATTAAAGAAGGAGTTGCAAATCGTTTTCGCCCAATTTTAATGACAGCGATAGTTGCTACGCTTGCGTTGTTCCCAATGGCATTGGGTTACGAAACAGGAGGTGAGGCCAATGTGCCTTTAGCAAGAGCAATAATTGGCGGAGTGATAGCGGCAACATTTCTTTCTCTTTTTGTCGTACCTGTACTGTTTTATTTATTTAACATTAAATCTCAATCAAAAATGAAAATCAATCCAATAACTATTCTAATTCCTGCAATGCTTATTTTCTTAACATCTTGCGGAGGAAATAAAAAGGAAGAATCGAAAACTCAAACCGAAAACAGAAATGTTCCAACTGTTTTAGTAAGCACTCCGCAAACACATCAATTCAATGCTTCATTACAAATTAGCGGAACATCTAAACCTAATCAGCAGGTGAAATTGTTTGCTATGGCAAACGGAATGTTGCGTGAAGTCAGTGTTGATATAGGTGATTTTGTTAAACAGGGGCAATTACTTGCGGCTCTCGACAATCCTGACCTTGTTCAGCAGAAAGTAAAAGCAGAGGCTGATTTGACTGGAAAGAAATCTATTTATGAGCGATTAAAAAGTGTTTATGAAAAAACACCGCAACTCACTACCGTTTCGGAAATAGATAAAGCACAGTCAGAATATGAAAGTGCAAAAGCGACTGTAAATTCCTTAACCGCTCAAGTTGGTTTCTTGCAGATACAGGCTCCATTCGCAGGAGTAATTGTTAATCGTTATTTTGATAAAGGAGCAACGATTCAAAGTGGATTGAACAATTCTAACGCAATGCCGATTTTTGAATTGCAGGATTTACAGCCTATCCGGTTGCAAATTGATGTTCCTGAAAGTGATGCTGTATTGATTGAAAAAAACACCAAGGTTGAAATCTCTTTTCCTGAATTGCCCAACGCAAAATATTCCGCAACCGTTTCACGTATTGCTTATGGCTTGGATGAAACCACAAAAACTATGAAGGTTGAAATTGATTTACCAAATACGGATTTAAAAATTCGCCCCGGAATGTATGCCAAAGTCGGGCTTCAAAGAAGCGGACACAAAGAAGTATTGTCTGTTCCTAACGAGGCTATTGGCAATGCAAAAGGACAGTCTTTTGTGTACTTAGTTGCAGATGGAAAAGTAAAAAAGGTGGAAGTTAAAACAGGAATACGTGACGATAAATTCACTGAATTATTAACTGCTGAAATTAAATCTACTGATAAAATAGTAATTCAGGGGAAGGAATTTTGCAGCGATGGTGCGACTGTTCAAACCAAAGAATTAACCACTAAATAAAAGCAAACAATATGAAAAATAATTTCAAAAAACTTGTTGCTTCTCTTGTAATAGTGTTGGCAACAGTTACCGCAAATGCTCAAAAATCTTTTCCTGTAAATCTTGAATCGGTTTTAAAATTAGCAGGCGCAAATAATTTAACCGTTCAGGAATACCAGTTGAAGTATCAGCAGGCTTTAGCAGATCAAAGCAAAGCCAAAGAATGGTGGCTACCCAATATTTATGCAGGCATAAGCACTCATTACTTGAATGGTTCTGCAATGAATACCGATGGGAAAATATTTACTGGTGTAAATAGAAATAATCTTTGGGCAGGGCTTGGTATTGCGGCAGAGATTGATTTCAGTAAGGGTTTTTATACTTCCATAGCGGCAAAACAAAAATCTGAAGCAATAAATTATTTCAGTATTGCAGAAAAAAATAAGGCCGTATTAAATGCAATTCAAACATATTTTGATTTGCAGGCAGAACAATTAAAGTATGTCTTTCTGCAACAATTAGTGCTTCAATCCGACACACTTTCCCAACAAATAAAAATTCAGGTAGATGCAGGTTTACGTTATCAATCCGAATATTTATTAGCACAAAGTAATTTCAGTCATTTGAAAATTTCCATGTTACAAGCAAAAATGGAATGGCAAAAGAAGTCCGCTCTGCTTGTTAGTCTTTTGAACTTGGAAAGCAATATCAATTTGGTAAGTGCGGATACTTCGTTAGTACCGTTAGCATTCGCCATTCAAACAGCTGATAGTGTCGGTTTTCAAAAACGACCGGAATTTTTAGGACTAAGTTCGGAACTTCAATCTTTTCAAACACTTCGCAAAACGTCTAATCAGGGGCTGTTCCTTCCAAAATTAAAAGTTGGCTTTGACAACGGAGGGTTTGGAGCGTACACCGCACCGTTACGTAATACCTATCAATTAAATGCTTCCTTGCTATGGAGTTTACCATTAGGGAGATTATCATATAACGGTGATTTAAAACAATGGAACACAAAAATATTATTACAACAGAATAAAGTGGAGCAATTTAAAAATCAATATCAGCAGGAGATATCACTTGCGGTATCACAATTACAAATTTCTGAAGAGCAAATGGCTATAGCAAAACAGGCAATGCAGTCGACCGGTGAAGCATTAAATCAAAGTATAGAACGACAAAAACTTGGAACTGCTAAATCATTTGAGGTTTTTCAGGCACAGCAGTTTTTCATGCAGTCGCAGGTGGATTGGTTAAATGCTATTGTTGAGTACAATAAAATACAATATGCTTTGAAAATAATACAAGGTGAAAATTTATAGACTCGCATAATACAGTCAAAAAATTCTAAATTTATAACAAAATACTATTCGAACATGAATGACCAAACAAATGTAAACGAAATAATAAAATCTTGGGTAAACTTGTATTCCGACAGTTTATACTCATGGGCTTTATATAAAACATCTGAGAAAGAAATCTCTGAAGACCTAGTGCAAGAAACATTTTTGGCGGCCTTCCAATCTTATACTCATTTCGAAGGAAAAAGTAGTCCTAAAACATGGCTTTTCTCTATTCTCAACAACAAGATTATCGACTATCACCGAAAACGCATAAAAAACCCAACAATAAGAGAGCAAGAACAAAGTGAAAAAGGCGAGTATTCTCTGTTTAATACTATGTTTGATTCAAATGGAATGTGGAAAAAAGAACAAATGCCACAAAAATGGCAATTGAATAACGAGCCCGATAATATTCTAGACAGTCTTGATTTTCAAAAGATAATGCAACTTTGTATGGAAAAACTTCCTTCAAAATGGTTTTCAGCTATTCAGTTAAAGTATTTAGAAGACAAAAATGGCGATACTATTTGTCAGGAATTGGAAATAACACATACTAATTACTGGCAGATTTTGCATAGAGCTAAACTTCAATTGAGAAAATGTTTAGAGATCAATTGGTTTAAAAATTAATATATATGACGAAGTTGATGAAGGAAATGATGTTATCATGCCATAAAGCTACAGAACTGATTGAGAAAAAAATTCAGTTCGGACTTTCTTTTCATGAGAAAATGAGTCTATTTTTCCATAAAAGCATGTGCGATGCTTGTAATATCTACGAGAAACAAAGTAAGTGGATTGATAAACTGGTATTTAAGAATAATTTTTTAAAAAATGATAAGGAAATTTCTTTGAAAGAAAATAATGAATTAAAAAAACGTATTATTTCAGAGATAGATAATAAATAAAAATAATTTTTTATCACCCATAAGATCAATTTTTTTGTTTAATCTAGTTTTGAAATTATAAACTGCTATCAGAGAATAATAAATATGAATGAGATCGCCCACATGAAATTGTTTTTACTTACGTTATCATTATTGACTTGTGAAATGTTTGGTTTTTCTCAGAATAACTCAATTGTTGAAAGTTTTTTTGCAATTGAGAACAATGGAGAAGTATTTCTGAGTTGGAAAATAATAGAGGGGAGTACATGTAATGGCATTCAAATTCTTCATTCAACAGATAGCCTTAGCTTTTCAGAAATAGGGAATATTGCCGGAGTGTGTGGCAGTACAACCGAACCTCAATATTATAACTATACAGATGAAACACCAGAAAAAAATAAATATAATTACTACCGCCTTTCATTAGGAGGCAATGGTTATTCAGAAATTATATCCATTGAATTAATTGATATAAACAATAAGGAATACCAAGTAAGGCCAAATCCGGTTAAAAACTATGCTAAAATATACTTTGATAATACAAACAATTCAAACAAAGAATATCAACTTTTTCTCTATAACCCTTGGGGAGATTTGCTTTTCTCCAGTTCAACATCACAAGAATATTTTGAGGTAAATTTGGGAGATTTTAATTCCGGTATTTATCATTTTATTATTTTATCATCAGAAAAACAAAAACCAATCTACGGTAAGTTATTGGTACATGATTAATATGATAATTTGCTAAAACGCTTTGCCAACATGTAGTAATTATCTAATATTATTTTGAGTTATTATTTTTAATTACTCTCGCCCCTAATTCAAGAAAGTTTTTAACATTGTGATAACCTGACGTTCCAGCTACAATATTTCCATTTGAATCTATAAATAATAAAGAAGGATATCCTTTTATATTATATTTATTAGCAAGCCATGGACCTTCTCCCTTTTCTCCATCCATAGCAACATTTATAAAGGTTTGATTATAAAATTCTCCTACTTCAATATTTGAAAAAGTAGTAGATTTTAACCTTTTACATGGCCCACACCAGGTAGCATAAATGTCAAGAAAAATGAGCTTGTTCTCCTTTTTAGCCAAATTCAATGCTTCAGTCCATGATCCTTTATGAAACTGGATTCCATCGGCAGGGTCATTTGCAAAATCAACATTGGGGTAACGAAAGGCCATAAACAAAATAACGATACCTGCGATAATTACTAATAGTGCTTTCATTGTTTAAAATTTTTTAAATGGGTTATTTTCAGAAATAGACGAGAGGAGGATTAGTTCCTGACAACCGCTAGATGATTCTTTTCTTCATTCTCTATAATAATTTCAAAAAAATGATCTTGCTTGTCAGGAACTAAAATTAGTTACGACTAAACAATAAAAATGCAATGAAAATTAAGCTGTTAAAAATCATAGATTCATCGTTATATGTCTAATAGTTAAGTCAATAAATATTCTTTAAAAATTAAAAATATATGATACGAGGAAAATTAGTTCGATGGATTGTATTGGTTAGTATCTTACTTTTACTCACAGCCGGAGGCTATGGATGGTATCTTTGGAATTTACCTCAACGAGATGTTCAGGCTACTCCTATTGATTTTAAAATAACTGCCACAGAGCTTGTACAAGAGTATCTCAACGATGCAAAAACAGCAAATATGAAATATTTACAAGCAGAAGGAAATTCAAAAATTCTTGCCGTTACGGGAAAAATTTCTGCAATAAATACGGATATGAAGAATCAAAAAGTATTAACATTAAAAGAGACCCAAGACAAAGCAGGGGTAAGTTGCACCTTTACTGAAATTAGCAATACCAATGCTGAAAAATTAAAGATTGGAGATATGGTAACTGTTAAAGGTGTTATTCGGTCGGGAGCAGGATATGATGAGGATCTTGAATTATATGAAGATGTAATTATGGAAAAATGCGATGTATTAAATAAATAAGACTTTTTATTCACTCAATTTATAAATTAATTAATTCTTAAAATTATGAAAAAAACAGTTTTGTCGTTCTTGGTATTATTCAGTTTCTTGGCTTTTACAGCATTTAAAATGGAAGACGGTAAATTAGTAAGTAAGAATAGTTTCATTCACATATTTTCGCATACCGATGCCGAAGATATCAATGCTGATAATTATAAAGCGGTAAGTACATTAGACCCAAGTACCGGAGATGTAGTTGTTTCTGTACCCATGCAAAGTTTTGAATTTAAAAAATCGCTTATGCAAGAACACTTTAACAGCGATAAATTTTTGGACACTCAAACATATCCCAAAGCTAAATTTAAAGGAAAAATCACAAATCTAAACGAAATTAACTTTTCAAAAGATGGCATCTACAATGCCACGGTAAACGGTGAAATGACAATTAAGGATGTAACTAAACCTGTAACTGAAATGGGTACTATTACTATCAAACAAGGCGTAGTGAGCGTTGAAACAAAAATGAATATCATATTGGCTGATTATAAAATTGCATTTGAAAAGGGTAAACCATCAAAGAATATTGCTAAAACTATTGAGGTTACTTTTAAGGCAGAATACTAACCATTAAATTTATAACAATGACCCTCCTCCATCATAATATTCAAAAACTTGAGGAAATTAGACTGTTATTAGTTGAAATTCCTACAGAAGTTTATTCGAAAAAAAAAGACATACTAAGTGGCTCAAGCATAGGTCAGCATTTTCGACATATTTTAGAGTTTTATGTTTGTTTAAAAAAAGGACTCCCAGATGATAAAATTTGCTATGACTCAAGAGAAAGAAATATATTGATAGAAACAGATAAAAACTATGCAAGATATATTATTGAAGAACTTACTCAATTTATTTCAGAAATTCATTCTGATAAAAAAATAAATTTGATGGCAAATTATTCTGTCAATCCGGACGAACAAATAGAAATCAATTCTTCACTCTTTAGAGAGTTTGCTTATGCACTTGATCACACCGTTCATCATCTTGCCATTATACGAATTGCACTTTCCGGTGAAAATGAAAGTATAAAAATAGATGCAAACTTGGGTGTTGCTCCTTCAACCATTAGATTTAGAAAACAATGTGTACAGTAACATACATCTCAAAGCCAAATGGATTTTGTTTAACCTCAAGCAGGGATGAAAAAGTATTTAGGCCAACCATTGCTCCTGATTATTATAATATCGATGGGGATACATTACTCTATCCTAAAGACCTATTGGCAGGAGGTACATGGATTGCTGTTTCAAAAAAAGAAAGATTAGCCTGCCTCTTAAATGGAGCTTTTAAAAAACATCAAAAACAAGAAACATATTCAAGAAGCCGCGGCACGGTTTTATTAGAAAGCTTTACTTATCAAAATATTCTTTCATTTATTTATAAAGTTAATCTTGTTGATGTAGAGCCGTTCACTCTTTTATTAATAGAACATAGCAATGCTGTTTTAACTGAATTTTATGAACTTAGGTGGGATGGAATAAACAAATATTTAAATAAAATTGATGAAACTATTTCTTCTATTTGGTCTTCATCAACACTCTATAGTGAAGAAATTACAACCCAAAGAGAAATCCTTTTTAAACAATGGTTAGAGAAATATAAAGAATTTCCTGATAATAATATTCTAAATTTTCATAATCAAAAGCATGGATTAGATAATAAAGATGATTTAATAATGGAGCGAGATAATGGCCTAAAAACACTAAGTATTTCACAGATAATAGTTGAATCCGGATTAATAACATTTAACTATCATAATTTGGAAGAAAGAAAAATCTATAAAAAATCTTTTCAACCATTTGAGTATTATGCGTAAAGGATTTGCTATAGCAATTGCATGGCCCGAAACAATTTGCAAGCAAGCAGGAGCATGGTACGATACTCCAATGCGATGGATTGGAATAAACAAGAACAACTACTATAAAGTTGGACATGCTGCTGTGGTACTAATTAATGGTGATACAGGTAATTGTTATTATTTTGATTTTGGCAGATACCATACCCCATATCAATATGGTAGAGTTAGAGATGAAGAATCAGACCATGATTTAGAAATAAAAACAAAAGCTATTTTTGATGAGAATGGAAAGCTGTTGAATTATTTAACAATTCTAATGGAATTATACTCAAATCCATCCTGCCATGGATCAGGGCCATTACATGCGTCCTATTGTAATATAGAATTTGAAAGTGCGATTCGAAAAGCAAAACAAATGCAAAAAGAAAGCCCCTTATCTTACGGCCCATTTAAAATGACCGGAACCAATTGTTCCAGGTTTGTAAATACAGTAATTCTTTGTGGAAAACCAACATTCTTATACTGGTTGCTGCTTAGTTATCCAAAAACATTAACTCCAACACCAATTGGAAACATAAAGGCTTTAAGCAATTATCAACGAATTGGGTGGAGAGATACTCCTTTATCAGATTTAATTCCGGATTTTTCATTTTTAAAACAAGATAATCAATGACAAAAAATACGCTAATGGCACCAACAATTCCGGATAATATCCCTAATGACGCACAATGGTTGAGTGGAGAAGGATCCGGTTCATGGTTTTTTATAGAAAATTATTTGAAGAATTATTGTATCACTCGATTTTCTCCTGAAGGTAAAATAGAATGTAAAGGAATTTTTAGAAAAATTAGTACCGCAAGTTTTTCACAGAATCAATATTTTGAGTTTACCTATTTAAGTCATTGTAGTATAATCAATATTTTTCAAAATGGAATTGTTCATGAATTTAATTTAATTGAAAAATGCGCTTACTAATCTTAGCTATTTTACAATAAAATAATTCAATGAAAATGCATATAAAGAAAATAAAAAATAAACTTTCTGATTCAATTACACATTTATTATTTAAGATAAAGCCGGGATATATTTTAATACCCTTCTTACTCATTACTATATTTTTGTCCTTATTTCTCCCCAAGCTAAAATTTAATTATAATATCGAAGGTTTTTTTGCCGCAAATGATCCTGATGTAAATTTTTATCATGAATACCGGGACAACTTTGAAAATGAGAATGATTTTATCCTTGTTGGAATTAAAAATAAAAGCGGAATATTAAACAAAGAGTTTCTTGTAAAGGTTGATTCTCTGACAAGAGATTTAAAGACGTTTTCCAGATTTAAGAAGGTGCATTCTCCTACTGCATTAAGAGAATTTATTAAAACACCTCTCGGAGGCAATACCATTCCTATTTTACATATAAATGAACCTCAAAAATATTTTAATGATTGGCAACGAATAATATCTTCAAAAATATATCTTAATTCGTTTTTTTCACCAGATACCCATTCTGTATCTATTCTAATTAAAAAGGAAGAACATTTGCCAATTGCAGTTAACGACAGCATACTCCTTGCCCTAAATAAAACAGTTTCCGCATTTTCATTTGATGAATTTCATGTTGCAGGACGTATTCAAACTCAGCATTATTACATAAAAAGGATGAATAAAGAAATGATTCTTTTTTCTTCTCTCGCATTTATACTGTTTAGTATCTCTTTGGTTTTTATTTTTCGCTCCATCATGTATGCTTTTATTCCTTTAAGTGTAGTGATAATTTCCTTGTTATGGATTTTTGGTATCATGGGCTATTTAAACATTGAAATTGATTTAATGCTTACTTTATTGCCAACCCTGATATTTATTATTGGAGCCTCAGGAAGCATTCATCTTTTAACGCATTTTAAGAGAGAGTATATATCGGAATCAAATAGAATAGATGCGTTAAAAAAAACTGTAAAAGAAACAGGTATTCCCAGTTTTATGAATGCTTTTACTGCCTCAGTAGGTTTTGCCTCCCTTGTAGTTATTCCAATTGTTCCTATACAACGCTTTGGTATTCTTTCTGCTATAGGGATATTGGTTACATTCTTTATTGGATTTATTATAATCCCAATAATTCTTAAATTGGTGCGGATAAAACCCGTTCCTATTGTCATACAATCGTTCCAACAGACAGATTTAACCAATAAAGGTATTTTCGGACTTGTAATTAAAAGGAAAAAATTTGTTTTGATTTCATATGCCGCACTAATTTTTTTAGGACTAATATTTACATTACGGATACAGATTAATAATTATTTTCTTGATGACCTCGCTTCATCAAGCACCCTCAAGCATGATGTTTCATTTTTTGAAGAAAATTTTTCAGGGATAAGACCAATGGAGATAAGTATCTCTGCAAAAAAATCCGGTATATCTTTGCTTGATTTAAATTCGCTAAAAGAAATTGACACTGTAGAGAAATACCTTCAATCGCAATATCATGCCGGTTTTATATTCAGCCCCATCACTTTTATAAAAACACTAAATAAAGGATTCCATGATGGAGAGGATGCTTATTTCAGATTACCTGATTCAAAAGATGAGCTGAGTGAAATTTTACAGTTTGCAGATAAGCAAAAAGTTTGGAAAAGATTTATGCCTGTACTTACAAAAGACAACTTGCAGGCTCGGTTAACCGGAAGAACAACTGATGAGGGAAGCTTGGTGTGGTTGGAAAAAGATAAAAAACTGAACAATTTTCTTGAAAAAAATACAAATTTATTGAATTTTAAAATTACCGGTGCTGCACATCTAATGGATAATGCAAACAGAAATATTGCATGGAACCTGACAACAGGAATTTTTATGTCGGTGCTAATTGACACTTTAGTCATTTGGCTTCTCGTTGGATCTTTCAGGCTGGCGTTGCTTTCTATAATTCCTAATATGATTCCATTGATTGTAGTATCGGGTCTTATGGGAGCACTTGGTATTCCACTAAAGGTAGCAACTTCCATGATTTTTACTATTGCCTACGGAATATCAGTAGACGACACTATGCACTTTCTCAACCATTATCGTTTAGGAATGAAAATAAATAGTAATAAACATTGGTCAGTACAACATACTGTAAATAAAATTGCACAACCTATGATGTATACAGCCTTAGTGCTTATCTCAGGATTTATGATATTTTCATTCTCTGAATTTTCAAGTATTTCAATATTAGGTCTATTTACCGGAATTTCCCTTCTCGTTGCTTTATGTACCAATTTGTTTCTTGTTCCAGTATTGCTACTGTGGGGAGAAAAGGAAACATTAATTGATAATAATTAAAAAACTGACAAATGGAATTTAAGATACTTAACAAAATGGAGCAACTGAATAATATTGATCTAAAGTCGAATTCAATAATTCAGGTAATATTTAAGCACAGTACCCGATGTTCAATTAGCAATATGGCTAAAAAAATCTTAATTAGAGAGATGAAAGATAGTAATGATTTAAACATTGATATTTATTATTTAGATATAATTAATTTTAGAGATATAAGTAATAATATCTCAATTCGATATAATGTTAAACATGAGTCCCCTCAAATTTTAATAATTAAAGGGAGTAAATGCATTTACCACGCATCTCATTCAGATATATCTTTGGAAAAAACATTATGGCAGTAAACGACTATTTAGATTATCAGTAAATATTTTTAAAATATCTGTTTTTAACTCCCTTTATAAGTACATTTTTTTAATCTCATGTCAGGATTTTGTTATTGTTACGACTGTTAGGTTGAAGTTCAAATTATCAATTAACTTAAAACTTAAAAAAATGAAAAAAAAGACAATTGTCAGTTTAACACTAATTCTATTTACAGGTATTCTTGTATTTCAATCTTGTAAAAAAGATAAAGAAGATAGTGCAACCTCAACTTCGGCATCAGATGAATTTATAGCTGATAGTAGTTCTTTTGTAAGTTTCATGAACTGGTCGCTTGATAAATCATATAACGGCCCAGATCCTTTATTAGGTGCAATGGCACATGCAAACAACGACAGCACAGTTATTAGAGATGTCTATTTTAAGGATGGACAAAATTCGGTTAATGGAAAATATCCGGTTGGAACTTTAGTAGTAAAATATTCGCATAATCCAGACAGCACAGTTAATGAATATACAGCAATGGCAAAGCGAGGAAACAATTTCAATCCAAATTATGGTGATTGGGAATTTTTTATGCTTACATCTTCAGGAAGTATTGCAACAGATAGCACAGGTACAGCTATGCGTGGTGCAGATTTAATGGGAGGTATGTGCGGTAGTTGCCATAATAGTGCGTCTTCAAAAGACCTTATTTTTTCAAAATAATTATAAACTCACAGGGATTAGAAAAAACTAATCCCTATTTTTTTTAACTAAAAAAATTTAAAACTATGACAAACAAAATTAAACAAGCTGTTATTGGCGGAATAGTTGGTACAGTAGTAATGACAATGATAATGTTTATTGCCCCTATGATGGGAATGCCTAAAATGAACCCAGCTGAAATGCTCTCAATGATGATGGGCTTGCCTATTGCAGTTGGATGGATGATGCACTTTATGATAGGCGTTATTTTTGCTTTGGCCTATGCTTTTCTCTTTATTAAAGTAGTAACAAAAATCAACAACAATATATTCAAAGGAGCCATCTTTGGTTTTTCCACATTCATATTTGCTCAAATAATGATGGCTATAATGGGTGCAATAATTGGTGGAATGCCTGCAATGGAGGGAAGCATGATCTTAATAATGATAGGTAGCATTATGGGGCATGTTGTCTTTGGAATTGTAGTTGCAATGTTTGTAAAGGAATAATTTCTATATCGCGTTCCTTATCATGGTTTTAAATACGTCAATCAACAAAACCTAAAAATAAAGATGATAAAAACTAGCAAATCTTCAAAGAGCTTGATAGGAGCCGGACTTCTAACAGCCATAGCAGCCTCACTATGTTGTATTACACCAGTTTTAGCTCTTATTTCTGGCGTTTCAGGAATGGCTTCCTCTTTTTCGTGGATGGAACCATTCCGACCCTACCTGGTCGGAATAACTGTTTTGGTTCTTAGCTTTGCTTGGTATCAAAAGTTCAAGCAGAAAAAAGCAAAGATTGAATGCGCCTGCGAGGAAGACGAAAAACCATCTTTCTTCCAATCCAAAAAGTTTTTAGGAATTGTAACTGTGTTTGCCGTATTAATGCTTGCATTCCCATACTATTCCTATATATTCTTTCCTAAAACGGAAAGTAAGGTGATTGTAGTAGAATCAAATAATATCGTTCAGGCAAGCTTAGATATTGAAGGAATGACTTGTCAGGGTTGTGAAGAAGAAGTGAAGAACGAAATTTCTCAATTGCCTGGATTTATTGAAGCGCAGGTGAATCACGAAACAGGAAAAGCAACTGTAAAATTTGATAAATCAAAAACCACATTGGAACAAGTAGTTTCAGCAATTAACAAAACAGGATATAAAGTAACAAAAGAAGAAGTAAAAAATTAAAATCATGAAAGAAGAAAAAATTAACATTGATATTACAGGAATGACCTGCGATCACTGTGCAATAAGCATTGAAAAACTTGTTAGTGGAATAGAGGGAGTAGATAAAGCTGATGTTCATTACCCAAGTGGCAAAGGAGAGTTTTCTTTTAATCCTGACAAAACAAACAAAGACAAAATTGTTAATGCAATTAATAAAACAAAAAATTATCGTATAAAAAGTGTTGCAGAAAATAGTAATAAGAGTAATAATTCCAACGATCATTTTGATATAATTATTATTGGCGGTGGCTCTGCGGCTACATCAGCCGCAATCAGGGCAAACGAATTAGGTTTAACTGTTTTACTTGTAAATGGAGGATTGCCTATTGGTGGCACTTGTGTAAATGTAGGTTGCGTTCCTTCTAAGTTTTTAATTCGTGCTGCAGAAAGTGTGCGTCACAGCTCATTTTCTAACTTCAATGGAATCACTCCTTCACAGCCAATTGTTGATTTCAAAAAAATTATTCGACAGAAAAAAGAATTAGTAGCTGAATTACAGCAGAAAAAATACATCAATATTCTACAAACTTTGGAAAACGTAAAAGTTTTAGATGGTATTGCAGAATTTGTAAATGAAAATACAATTCGTGTAAATGCAAAAGAAGAATATAGTGCTATAAAATTTTTAATTTCAACGGGAGCAATCACACAGATTCCAACTATTGAAGGACTGAATGAAACAGGATATCTAACTAGCACAACCCTTTTCGACTTAGAAGAAAAACCCGAAAGCATAACCATTATGGGTGCTGGTTACATTGGCCTTGAAATCGCAATTGCATATAATCGTTTAGGAGTAAAAGTAAGAGTGATTGAATTTACCGATAGAGTTTTGCGTGCTTCACAAACAGCCGACATAAGTGCAGAACTTGAGATGCACATGAAAAATGAAGGCATAGAGTTTTACCCCAATTTCCGAGCAATAAAATTTGAGAAATTTGGTAACGATACTATTATACATTGCAAGCGCGCTGATGGTACCGTTACAAAGTATATTGAACACGGATATGTTGTTGTTGCCACCGGAACAACGCCAAACACTAAAAGATTAGGTATTGAAAAAATTGGATTGAATCTTACTAAAACAGGCCATATACAGGTAAACGAAAAAATGGAAACCAACATTGCCAACATTTATGCTGCCGGTGATGTTGCAAATACCCCAGCTTTTGTTTATACGGCTGCTTACGAAGCAAAGATAGCTATTGACAATGCCTTTACAGGAGCGAATCTAAAAACCGATTATTCAGCAATGCCTTGGGTCGTTTTCACCGATCCACAAGTAGCTGGTGTTGGTATAGATGAAAAAGAAGCGGAAACCAAAAATATTCCATTTGAAATTTCTTTATTGCCTATGAACCAAGTTCCACGCTGCATTGCAGCAATGGACACAAGGGGATTTATTAAACTCATTCGTAATCCTGAAACAGATAAATTATTAGGAGCAAGAATTGTAGCACCCGAAGGAAGCGAATTGGTAATGGAAATTGCGTTGGCAATAAAATATGGAATTACAGTATCGGAACTTTCAAAGATGATACACCCTTACTTAACGCTTTCGGAAGCGGTAAAGTTGGCGGCCATGTCTTTTTCAATGGATGTCAAGAAAATGAGTTGTTGCGCAAGTTAAAAATAGAATCATAATAAAATTGATACGAACTTTAAATAAAATAATTTCAGAAACAGATAGTCAGATTAAAGAATTAGAGCTAGAACAAAGCAATGTTCTTATAAAATCAGAACTTGCTATTGCGTTGCTAAGATTTAATCTTGATGAAATAAAAAAAGAGATTAATTCATCAAAATTTAAAACGATAACTGATGAAATTCACTTTTTTAAATCTTTAAAACCATCTATATTTTCTCGTCTCATATATTATACCAAAATTTTCAATATTGAAACCAAGCGACCAATAGGAAGTGATAAAATTCAAAGAAAATATTTGGAGAATGAGCTTGATAAATTAAAACGTTTTTTTGATAATAATCTTGAATTTTACCAATATTATAGGGCAAATTATTCTCATTTAGATGATAAATATTTTGTAAGAGGTAAGCAAGATATTCGCTTACATCTCGATTCTTTTATTTTTAATTCTGATCCTACATTTAGTACAAGCCATGATTATAGAGTATCAAAAATATTGGCAAATGATTTACTGGAAATATACTTAAAAGGAGCAATAGAATCATTAGAAAGAAAAGATGGGGCAGGTAAAACACTATCTGTACTCAAAGATAGAATGCAATGGAATGATAGTAAAGTTGGGCTTACAGAATTAGTTTATGCCCTTCATGCATCGGGCTGTTTTAATAAAGGAAATGCAGAATTAAAGGATATTGCGGTCTTCTTTCAAATTGCATTTAATGTAGACTTGGGAGACATTTATAGAACCTGGGCAGAAATCAGAACTCGGAAAACAGGGAAAACAAAATTTTTAGATATGCTAAAGGAAAATTTAACACGTAAAATTGACAAAATAGATAGTAAATGAAGTTAAATAAAACCAAATTTAATAATAGTATTTTTCACAAAAATATTACCCAACTCGGTTCAACTGGGGAAAGAAAATGATATTTATTGTTGAATTTTGCCAAACATTAATAATAAATGATATGGCAGCAACAATTTTAACTACAGAAGATTTTCATGAATTTAAAATGGAGTTATTTGAAGAACTCAAAAAACTTCTAATACCTCCATCAAATAAAGACAGTAAAAAAAGTATAGAAGAAGCCAATGCCCGTTGGCTTAAATCTCATCAAGTGCAAAGAATGTTGGGTATATCTCCCGGCACCTTACAAAACCTACGCATTAATGGTACTTTGCCCTATACTAAAGTAGGTGGGGTAATATTCTATTCCTTAGATGATATCAATACCATTTTACAACGCAATAAACGCAATAGCTTTGCTAATGATACCAGATGAAAAACAGAAAGTAAATTATATTCAACATCTTTTAGGTATATCAGAAAAATTCAATGTCGATAATCGGCTTAGTGCTTTGCACATCAGTTTGTATTATTCTTTATTTCAAAACTGGAACCTATCAAAATTTCGTAATCCCATTTCAATTTGTAGGGAGGAGCTAATGCAGTCATCAAAAATTGGTTCGACAAATACCTATACAAAATGTTTAAGGGAGTTAGATTCATGGGGCTATTTGAAATACATGCCTTCATTCAATCCAAATAAAGGAAGCAAAATTTACCTGTACACTTTTAATAAAGGTAGTGATAAAGGTAGTGATAAAGGTAGTGATAAAGGTAGTGATAAAGGTAGTGATAAAGCTCTTGCTAAGGTTGTGATACCTTCTATAAACAGTTTAAACAATACAAACAATTTAAACAGTTTAAACTTGGATGAACAAGCACAAAAAAAATATTCTAAAAAATTAATTTCTGATGATAACTTAAAAAATAATTCTAAAGAGTTGCAAAGTCAAAAAGAAAAAAGTTTGCGTCAAAAAAGAAAAATACCAATGCTCGAAGAAATCAAAAGTTACTTTACAGAAAAGCAATGGTTAACAATTGAGGCAGAAAAGTTTTACAATTACTTTGAGAGTAATGGTTGGCTTGTAGGAGGTAAAACACCTATGCAAAATTGGCAAGCTGCAGCCCATAACTGGATATTAAATTCAAATAAATTTAGCACTGAAATAAAAAGTAGAGCCGGAAAACTTCAGACCCATGGAAACAAAGATTATGCAGAACCCTTATAATTATGATAAAGCTATTATACAGCTAGAAAATAAGGGGATTGAGCTATATGGTAAACACTTCAAAGTTTTTGAGGATGACAAAGATTTGCTTCGCAAATTGCTTTGTTATTTCCTGCATGATACATTAGTTGCTTCGCAACTTAATGTTAATTTAGATAAAGGGATTTTGCTCACAGGCCCTGTAGGTTGTGGAAAAACTACGCTTATGTCTTTGGTGCGCTTCTTCGAACCTACTCAAAGCCGGCTTATAATTAAATCCTGCAGAGAGATAAGTTTTGAGTTTATTAAGGAAGGTTATGAAACAATACACAAATACAGCCGCAACAGCTTTCAAAGTTTTGTACCAAAAACATATTGTTTTGATGATTTAGGAATTGAAAATAATTTAAAATACTATGGCAATGAATGTAATGTTATGGGAGAAATTCTTTTGAGCAGATACGATTTATTCGTTTCTCGCAAGCTCGTAACACACATAACTACAAATCTCTCAGCTTCTGAAATTGAAGCCACTTATGGTAATCGGATAAGATCAAGAATGAGGGAAATGTTTAATTTATTTTCATTTGATAAATCCGTAAATGATAAAAGGGCTTAAGAGCCAGTTATTGGCTCAGTATATCAGTTACCGGTAAATATTACCGTTTTTGCCTGCCGGTAAAATTGATTAATTTCGGTATTGGAAATGAAAATAAAAGAATAAGATAGGATCAAATTTATATTACCTGAATGAAAATACCTCTAGTAAACACAACCTATTTTATACGAGAAGAAGAAACAGATGGTCACCATCCAATGAAATTTGAATGCAATGATGGAGACATTTACTATTGCAAGTATAGGATTTCGGTAAAAAAAGAAGAATTAGATTGCTTAGCTTATGAAATTATTGCAAATCGTTTATTGGTCGCACTTGACATAAAAACACCAGATATTGCTCTTGTTCAGTTATCATCTGATTCATGTGTTAAAAAGGATTTAAAGCATAACCAAAGAGCTTGGCCTAATGCTATTTGTTTTGGATCTAAATTAATAAAAGCATCTAGCCTCGTTAATGGAACTCAGTTATTTGCATCAAAAAAAGAAGTAAATCGTTATACCAATCATACTGATTTAATTAAAATAGCTGCTTTTGATTTAATGGTTGACAATTGTGATAGAGGAAGGGCTGATAATATAAATTTATTGGAATCAGAATCTGTAATTGATGGTAAAAGGCAACTTACATTTTATGCGATAGATCATGCTTTTATTTTTGGTGGCATTGATGGATTGCGATTCTTTAAGCCAGATGACAATATTCATTACGGTTCAAAACTAATTGATAGTGAATACTTTAATAGCTACATTAAGTTTGTGCCTAAAAAATTAAGATTGAAGGTATTAGAAGAATTTGTAAATTCGTACAATGAAGTATATCTTAAAGCCATACAAAGTGCGTTTACATTGTTTCATTGTTCGTGGGAGATACCTGAAAATCTAAATGAAAGGGTAGTGAAATTTTTGTCAAACCCTAATCGTTTGAGTCGAATTTCTAATAAAATGTACGAATCATTAAAACTCTTGTAATATGAAAACTTTTGTTAGCCCATTATATATTCAAACCAATCATTATACCAATGAAAAGATTGCTTGTGCTTTATTAGCTGCAAGTGATAAAGGAGTGTTCTTTAAAATTAATACTGATAAAATTGATTTTGCTGCAAAATTATCTCCTGACGGCATTAAGCTATTGGCTCAAAATGCTTTTGAATTAATCCAAAATAAAGTTGATTCAACAAATATTAAATTATCTGATAAACAGATAACTTTATTTAATATTAAAAATAATTTTAATGCGGATTATATAGATTATTTAAGCAAATATGCTTCTGGTGTGATACAGTTTAACTCTCCTAAGCCTTATGATATTGATCTTAATAAAAAAACATTTGAAGATCTTTTTGAAAAATTCATAGGTAAAGAAGTTGTCCATACAACAATTAATAAACCATTCACTAAAAAAATAAAAAAATATTTAAGCAAACCGGAGCTTAAAGAAAAAGCAGATATTAATTATGTTCTAAATTCTTTAACATTTGATGGCTTGCTGAAAAATGCAACTATTTCGATGGTTACAACTAATGGTAGCTTAGATCTGTATCAGGCAATAGATTTTAATGTTAATGATAAAATATCTTTAGCCCATAAGCTGTATGAATTAATTGCTATAAAAAACTCTGTAGCTAACTATGCTAAGAATAAACTAAAGATGGATACATATACTAAATTAGTTGCTATTGAGCCTACAGCCAAGTCTACTCAGAAGGAACTTTTTGATACTTTTTATAAGCATAATGTAAAAACTAAAGATGTAACATTAATAGATCCTGAAAAACTTGAAAAGGATATTGATAAAATAATAAACTCAAAGCATAAGAAATTATCAGAATTGATACAAGACTTATAGTAGTTTAAATATATTCCCACCCCACAAACCCCAATGCAGGTAAAGCAGTGTTCATTCCAGCCCAGCAAGCAAAAAATTCGCCAAGCCATTGTAGCACATTTTTATGATGTGTTTATTTTTTAAGGTATAAAAAAGAGCTCCAATGCCCTTCGGGTTGCCCAGCCAACACACAAGCTAAAAGGGCAAGCTTGTCATATTTTGTTGCTTTTGCAGGGCTTTCATTCACGGCAGCCTCTTTGTCCTGCAAGCACCTTCACTCATTCCCTTCACTTCAGCCGGCAAAGCCAGGCTTTCGTTTCGGTTCATTCGTTCAGTCGCTTGCAGTCCATCGGCTGCCAATATTAGGCTCGCCTGCTTTGTCGTTCGGGCTTCGGTCAAAAAACATGGAATAATTTGATTTTTGAATTGTATGTTTTTTGCCCTCGTGTAGTTCACTTCACTGTGCCAATCTGTTGGTATAAATGGATTTAATTATTTGGCACATTAAAGCTCCTACATAGTTTGCATACGCCCTCATTTCATTACGCAATAACATTAAGGCATAAATGGATTTTATTATTTGCGTTATTCCATTCCGGGCTTTTATGCTGCACACCCTCACTCCCCTCGCAGGAGGCTCGCTGCACAATGGCTGCAAACCGTTTCATTTCGTTACGCAAAAGCTCCACTTCATTTCACTATTTGCATCCATTTTCCCACGTTTGCTCAAGGCTGTTTTACCGCTTACACACATAGCCTATTCTCTCTTCGAAAAGTATTTATCGACAAATCAGGAAAAATAAAAATACAGTATCAAATAAAAAAAATCGCAAAGTTAGTCGGGCTCACACATGCCCCCCACATCGGCTTTCAAGGTCAAGATGAATTTTGATAAAAAAATCTCCACCCTCTTTTGTTTATTTTTTAATTGAATCGGGTAGTATTTTTTTCTCAAAAACCTTGACAGCCTAGCATAGCCCGCCAATCAAAAAGCTTTCTTTTTCTTTTTTTTTCCTTTTTTTCTTTCTCTTTTAAAAATGGTTGCGAGGTATAAATTTTAAATCCATCATTATGCTTAGATCAAAAATCAAATGCCACTCGATTGGCAACAAGTATGAAAAACCTCATTTCTTTATTTTATCGAAAGGAAGAAATGCAGGAAAACCAATGGTTGAATATTGTGCAAACTGTTATGTTTTTGTTGCGGATTCTGAAGAAGAAAAATGGCACTATTACAATTTATGTTTTGCCTTATGGCAGGGAAGGTACTTTATTCCTTTACTCGTAGGTTCAGTAATTGAATTTATTCGTATTGATGAATTAGCAATTTCTATTCATCATGCTAATATTACAATTTCTCAGGATTTAGAAACTTATAAAGAGTATTTAGATTATTTAAAACAGTTAAATCAACAGAGACTTTACTTGAAGCAGCAAATTGCTTTAATTCATCAGGTGGGTCAGGCGTTATCCTACAAGATATTTAAAAGCAAAAAGGCCGCTCATTAAGAGCGACCTTTTCTATTAGAACTTTTTAAGTTTATGGACCAAGTATTTTAGAAGTAATGAAACTAAAACACTAACTGTTGCTCCAATGGTAGCAAGCAAAATAGTTTTTACTATATCAGTTGATGTAATATTTACCACAGCTAAAGCTGTGCCTCCAATAGTTCCTAAAACGGTTCCATTTTCTATTGACTGATTTGCTTCCATTACTCATTTGATGGATTTGGTAAATTGGTTTTCTCTCCATCAACTGTAGTTTGAGCTACTGTACTTGCAACGGAACCGGCAACAACCATGTAGCCTCCAACAGTTACCACTGCTGCAGGCAAGACAACAGGAGACGCAAGTATTGCTCCTCCTACCGCTGCCAATACAATACCGACAGTACGTAATACTTTGAAAAATTTAGGAATAGGTGCTTTTATTCTTTCTACTAGTGTCATATCGTTTAAGATTTAAAGATTAATAATTAAAGGATATCAACAATGTTGAGAGAATTGTAAGCTCCATTTTTCATTGAATACTGAACTCCATTTACTTGTTGAAAGAATTCAACCTGTAATAAAAACAGATCTGTACCCAATCCACTTGGTACAGCAGCCGGAGTTAATAGAACGTTCGTTGATGTTCCATCAACAGCTAAATTCACAGAGCTGGATTGTTGAACATCATAAGTTCCATTTGTAAAATCAACTTTTGCCCAGGCTCCTTTCAAATTAATATGAGTAGATCCAGAAGGAAATCTAATATCGTTTAAAGGAACAAGAGAAGGAATGCTTATTTCTCCTGTAGCAGTATTCACACTGTACGGTTTAAATAATATGCTTCCTAAAATTGCCTTAATATTAAAATCAAAACCATCCAGTAAAGCTTTTGCGGAGGGGCTTGCAATTGCAGTTCCTACGCTACGTTCTCCACGTACATTGAGTGTGTCTAGATTTTTAATATCAGTCATTACTTTCATTAATCGAGCTGTTACCCGATTATCGGATGCAGTCATGAGCATAGAGCGCAATGCATCTCTCAGCAATTTACCTGAAGAAGCAGACGCGCCAAATTCAGAACCATTTTCACGAGTCCTAATAAATGCATCATCGTTTGCAATACGGTCGCCATCTACACCACCTTTTTCACGAGCAAGATGTCCGTCTTGTGTTTTATAAAAAGAAATATCTCCGATAGTTCCTTTTAATTTAATAATCCCTTTTTGTTGTGCCATTTTTATGGTTTTTAGTTTGTGATTTATAAATGAATTAAATCAAACTACATTCTATCGCGAATAAATTTCGTTTGATGATTCAAATGTATTTCAAGCAGAATGGTTTATCAATGCTCTACTTCCGAATCATAAACTTTGTGTTAGTTTATGCCGATTTTGCAGTTCTATTCCTCATCACTTGTTACTAATTTTATATTGTTTACTAGAAATAATGTATGAATGCCTTATAGATAAAGAATAGATAGAGTATGAAAAGAATAATTATTTATCCAAAAGATATTATGCTTATCACGGGAAAGAGTGAGCGTTACTCGCGCGACCTATTGAAAAAAATAAAATCCTACCTCAATAAAAAAGAACATCAGCAACTTTCAATACAAGAACTAAGTGATTATTTGGGCCTAAAAAAAGATGAGGTATTAGGAATAATTAATTAATAAAATTTAGATGATTTTACTTGTATTTACTACGTGTTTGAACTACATTTACACCCATAGAATAGTTCATTGAATTCAATCAAATTAATACAAGTTTCAAGTAACCTAATCGGTCACCTTTTTTTGTGTTTTTGTTGAAACACCAATATTTACAGGCCTTGCAAAGATTCGGAATTTCCCAGCGGGATCACTGATAACGCTAAAAAAGCCTTGTAAATCAACGATTTACAAGGCTTTTTTGCTTCTGTGGGAAACATATGGGAAACATTTTATATTTCCCTCTATTGCGTTGGTTTAATCTGAAAGGAACTTTTCAACTTCTGTGAAAGGTAAGCCAGTAAAAGAACAGAACTCATTTATCGTGATGAGGCAGTGCTCATCCTTTTTTAAATACACTCTAATTTTCTGCAATAACTTTCTTCCATATCTTTCCGTCCTACCGGTGATAAGTTGGATGTCTTTTGGATATATACAGATTCTTTTGTTTAGCATTTTTATAGTTTGATACTCTATCTATACTCTTACTATGCTTTATCTATATACAAAACTATGCTACTCTTATTAAAAATACTACGGCTAATTCGGAACAAAGAGGAGCAATCGGAACATACGGAACGCCTTATTTGATAACCATTATGGTGTAATATATTTTTGAATAGATAAACAAAATCAATCCGCGGTTGAGTATTGTTTACAACAAATTCAAATATTAAAAACTAAAAACCATAAAAAAATGGCACAACAAAAAGGGATTATTAAATTAAAAGGAACTATCGGAGATATTTCTTTTTACAAAACACAAGATGGACATCTTGCTCGTGAAAAAGGCGGAGTAGATGGAGATCGTATTGCAAAAGACGATGCTTTTATCAGAACCCGTGAAAACGGTTCCGAATTTGGAGCTGCAGCTTCTTCAGGTAAATTACTGAGAGATGCATTGCGCTCTATGCTCATGACTGCATCAGATAATCGAGTAACTGCCCGATTAACCAAAGTAATGTCAGATATTAAAAATCTTGACACAACCAATGTACGAGGTTCTCGTACAGTTGGAACTGCAATTGCTGGTCTGGATGCAAAAGCTTTGTTAGATGGTTTTGATTTCAACATCAAAGCAATTTTAGGAAGCATCTTATTTAAACCATACAGTGTAAATACCGCTACCGGTGAAATAAGTATTCCATCTCTTGCACCATTAAATGATATCAGATTTCCATCTGGATCTACTCATATCAATTTGAAAGGAGCTTGGGCAAAAGTAGATTTTGTTGCAGGAACTTATGATGTTCAACAATCAAGTTCAGTAAATCTGGCTATTGATGGAACATCAACAAATGTTCTTTTAACTCCTAGTGCAGTTCCAAGTGGATCCGGAACGGATCTATTCTTATTGCAAGTTGAGTTTTTTCAAGAAGTGAATGCAGTTCAGTATTCAATGAAAAACGGAGCCTACAATTCACTCAACATTGTTGATATCCTTTAATTATTAATCTTAAAATCGTAATTGATATGACACTAGTAGAAAGAATAAAAGCACCCATTCCTAAATTCTTCAAAGTATTACGTACTGTCGGTATTGTATTGGCAGCGGTAGGAGGAGCAATACTTGCTTCTCCTGTTGCCTTGCCTGCAGCAGTTGTAACTGTTGGAGGCTATATGGTTGTTGCCGGTTCAGTAGCAAGTACCGTAGCACAAACTACAGTTGATGGAGAGAAAACTAATTTACCAAATCTATCAAATGAGTAATGGAAACAAATCAGTCAATCGAAAATGGAACCGTTTTAGGAACCATTGGAGGAACAGCTTTAGCTGTGGTAAATATTACGTCAACTGATTTACTAAAAACTATCATACTTGCCACTTTAGGAGCAACAGTTAGTGTTTTAGTTTCATTACTTTTAAAATGGCTTACTCGGAAGATTAAAAATTAGAACCGTTAAATGTAAAAGAAAGGTCGCTCTTATTAATGAGCGGCCTTTTTGCTTTTGAACATTTTGTAGGATAATGCTTGCCCCACCTGATGTATTAAAGCAATTTGCTGTTTTAAATAAAGTCTCTGCTCATTTAGCTTCTTTAAGTAATCTAAATAATCCTTATAAGTTTCGAGATCTTGAGAAATATTGATATTTGCATGATGAATAGAAATTGCTAATTCATCTATACGAATAAACTCAATTACAGAACCTACGAGTAAAGGAATGAAATACCTCCCCTGCCATAAGGCAAAACATAAATTATAATAGTGCCATTTTTCTTCTTCAGAATCTGCAAGAAAAACATAACAGTTGGCGCAATATTCGACCATTGGTTTCCCTGCATTTCTTCCTTTCGATAAAATAAAGAAATGAGGCTTTTCATACTTGTTGCCAATCGTGTGGCATTTTATTTTTGATCTAAGCATAATGATGGATTTAAAATTTGTGCACCGCAACCATTTTTAAAAGAGAAAGAAAAAAAAGGAAAAAAAAGAAAAAGAAAGCTTTTTTATTGGCGGGCTATGCAAGGCTGTCAAGGTTTTTGAGAAAAAAATTTAATAATAATTAGTCAGCTGAATCCATGACATAATTTAATGGTTGAATAATGTTGATGTGATGGGGAGGTAAATTTTTTTATCAAAACCCGTAGGGCTTGACCTTGAAAGCCGTTGTGTGTGGGCTTGTGTGAGCCCGACTAACTTTGCGATTTTTTTTATTTGATACTGTATTTTTATTTTTCCTGATTTGTCGATAAATACTTTTCGAAGAGAGAATAGGCTATGTGTGTAAGCGGTAAAACAGCCCTGAGGTACTGTGTTAAAAACCTAATACTATTTCAAAAATATTTATATTTGTATCAGACGAAAGAAGGCATACTTCGATTCTTCGATGGATGTTTATCTTGTGTAGCTTCGGTTTTTACCGGAGCTACTTTTTTTTGCTTCTTCTGTAAATCAGAGATGAAAGAGTTTTTTTTATCGTTATCATTGGATATTTTATGCTGCTTCTTCGAAGCAGAGACGAAAGAAGGCTCCTTCTCATCATCTCTGGATATTTTATCTTGATAGTGATTTTCATTAAAAACTTCATCTTTTTTCCATAGGGTATATATCATCACCAGTAGTTTTTTTTGAACTGCAGTATAACCTTTCATTTTAATATTACTTGTTTTGTAAACCCTTTCATACAATTGCACAAATGGTTTTACTTTAAAGCGCACAACATTGAGTGCTGGAAAATGTAAACATCTTCTAATTCTACTGTTTCCTTTTTTTGATATTTTTGTTTTGCCTACGTGATTACCTGACTGATTTTCTACTACATCATAACCTACATAACTTACCAATTGGGATATATTCTCAACCAATTCAAAGCCATTGGTTTCTGCTATTATTGTGGCGATAGCTTGTAATCCAAGACCTTTTATTTTTAATATGTTGGCAAATTTTCTTTTCAATTCTTCATCTTCCTCCGTTATTTTGATAATTGTTTCTAGCAGTTCCTCTCTTTGTTTATCAAAAAAAATGATTTGTTGTTTAAGTAATTTCTCGAGATGTTTGTTTGGATACATGCTGAACGAAAGAGCTTCAAGTTGGTTGTTGACGGAACCAGTTTGTACCACAACGTTTTCTAACTGTCTAGTAAATAAGCATAATTTGTACAGATTTGGATGGGCCGCTTGCCAAAGAGTCAGCACTTGTTCACAAACCATTCGGCTAAGTGCTAACGCATCTACACCATCGGTCTTGGTTTTAAAACCTAAGGACTCTTTGTACTTCTTGGCTTTGTTTGGAAGTATAACCGAAACGGATTCTTTCTTTTTATACAAGTAAAAAGCAAGATTTTCATAATAAATTCCAGTGGCTTCCATCAAATGAAAAACGGGCAAAGAATATTTGCATTGTTTTTTAATCCATTCCAAATATTCAAGATAGCCTTTTGATGTGTTTGGAAATTGCTTAACACTTACTTTGGTAAACCCTTGATTAATATCGAATAGTCCTAAGCAGGCATCGAATTTTTCTTTAGCCATGTCAATTCCACAGCCATACTTTCCATGTTTCATGTTTTCTTTTTTTTATATTCTATCAGCTTAATTTCTTTTACTGTCTTTGCTCATAATTATTCAAGATTATAGATGCTCTATATCTTTAAGTACTGTTCAGACTTGAAAGAAAAAACAGAAAAGGGATGCCTCAAGGTCAACATAGTTTAATAAACTTGTCTAGCCAGCGTACCGATTACTTTTCTGCTTAAGCTCATAAAAATTGTTGTTTTAATAAAATACGATAATCTAAAATATCATCTTTTGCAAAGATATGAGCAAACGTGGGAAAATGGATGCAAATAGTGTAATGAAGTGAAGCTTCAGCGTAACGAAATGAAACGGTTTGCAGCCATTGTGCAGCGAGCCTCCTGCGAGTGGAGTGAGGGTGTGCAGCATAAAAGCCCGGAATGGAATGAAGTGAAGCTTTTCGCGAAACGTAATGAAATGAGGGCGTATGCAAACTATGTAGGAGCTTTAATGTGCCAAATAATAAAATCCATTTATACCAACAGATCGGCACAGTAAAGTGAACTACACGAGGGCAAAAAACATACAATTTAAAAATCAAATTATTCCATGTTTTTTGACCGAAGCCCGAACGACAAAGCAGGCGAGCCTAATATGGGCAGCCGATGGACTGCAAGCGACTGAACGAATGAACCGAAACGAAAGCCAGGCTTTGCCGGCTGAAGTGAAGGGAATGAGTGAAGGTGCTTGCAGGACAAAGAGGCTGCCGTGAATGAAAGCCCTGCAAAAGCAACAAAATATGACAAGCTTGCCCTTTTAGCTTGTGTGTTGGCTGGGCAACCCGAAGGGCATTGTAGCTCTTTTTTATACCTTAAAAAATAAACATATAATAAAAATGTGCTACAATGGCTTGGCGAATTTTTTGCTTGCTGGGCTGGAATGAACACCGCTTTACCTGCATTTGGCATTGTGAGGTTGGAATATATTAATCAAAGAAGCAAATTATGATTTCATGAAAACAGCCAATGAAAAGAATAAAGTATTTGATTTTACATTTTTATCGATTGTAAAATCTATCCTATCTTCACAAAAAAATCAGCTAAAGTCATTGTGTACAATTATGAACAAATTCATCGCATATATAGATATATTAGGCTTTAAAGAATTAGTTTTAAACAATGATCATGAAACTTTGATTAAAAAATTCCAAAATCTTTTTTCAATTTCCATAGAATTAAGTCTCTCACAAGGAAAATACAATATTATAGAAAACTCTGGCAAGGAACTTGCCGTTCCTGATTTAAATCATGCTCTCGTCAATTCAATTAATATTTCAGATAGTGTAATTCTATGGACTGATGATGATTCTATGCAAAGTTTTATTAATCTAATCGTAACAGTAAGAAACGTTATTAATCACTGTACATTAGCTGGATTTCCCATGCGTGGTGCGATAGTAAGAGGGGAAATGACATTTTTAAAAAGGCAGATGGGAATAAAAACAGATGTTACACAACAGGCATTAATTGGAAAAGGTATAGTTGATGCATACATTCAGGAATCGAAACAAGAATGGGCTGGTTGTACTGTAGATGCAACTGCAATAAAAGCTTATATCAAACAGTACGAAGAAATGAAAAACAAGGTAAAATATCTTCCAAGTATAGAATATTTAGTTGAAAAAAAATTGATTTGCAAATATAAAGTGCCATATAAGACCGGAATAATAAAAGATGAATATGTACTTGAATGGCCTGCAGTAAATAGAACACTTCCTGATGAAAAGAGAATTAGAGATGCTTTCTCTATGCATAATAAAAATACAAATGATTTGAGTGTAGAATTGAAAATATTAAACACACTTAGGTTTATTGCAAGAGAACAATAGGAATAGCATTTGTCATTACAGAAAATTTGAAAATATTTTAAATTTAAATTATCGAATTAGATCAGAGTTTATGATTGAACAACATAAGGCAGATATAATAATTTCCAAAATTGAATCCATTTATTTTATTGCTTAACAATTTCACGTATGGGCTATCTAGAAGATTTTAAGAAGAATTTAGCATCCAAAGAATTATTTGACGATTCTACTTTATGGAATTTTGAAGTTACACCTGCTTTTATTGATTGGTTTATAACTTGCAAGCATGGATTATTTTTGACTAGTGTGGAAAAAGAAATTCCTAAATATTTAACGATTAAAAACCATGCCGCTCAGAATTGCTTTTATAATGCTCAATTGATAAGTCTAAATAATAATATTCAATATTCTGAAGGTTTGATGTATGGCCCTGTATTTAAAACATGCATTCATCATGGATTTAATATTAAAGATGATAAAGTGATTGATGTAACGTGGATAGAAAACTCGTCTAATTTTGCTAATCCACCTGATAAATACTTTTATTATTACGGAATACCTATTGATAATGATTTTATTAAGAAGCACATTAATGAGCAGGATTTAAAATATTGTCATAATCCGATTTTATTGAAATATTATTTAGAAAATAAAAGTAAGTGAATATCAGGGTACTTTAATTTATATGATAAACAATATAATTACAAATTACATTCGCTGCTTTTGATGAGCTACTATTTAAGTATGGCAAATTCATTGAACAATTCACACTTTCCAAACATAATGCATTTGCGCAATTAAATTTCTTATTAAAGAATAATGAAAAAGTATAAAAGCTTATTGGATTTACTGATGTGCTAAAAATTAAAAAACTTTCCTTTTTATCATTGGTAAAAAATCCAACACCACTTCGTATATTTTTATTAGTGGAGCTTGCATTAAAATTGGAATTTATAACTCCATTTAATATTAACATTGGCCCTGACTGTATGCCTAATCGTATGCTATTGTAATTTTTAATTTTTGAAGCTTCGCAAATAACTGCACTTTTTTCCATGATTAATAATGCACCATTCGGCTTTAAATAAAAATTTCCGTTGCCATTCTTCAGATTAACCGCTGAGGTTTCTTTAAAATTTCTTACGCAATACCCTATTGGATTACAACCCGAATCATTAATGCTTGCATTAATGGAAAAAAGTGATGTTCCTTTTGAAATGCTTGAGGTAAATTCAGAGTTTTTAAATAATTCTTTGTTTTCTATTATGTTGAATCTTTTTAAGGATGCCGTATCTATTTTGACTATAAAAACATCAAATGAATCTTCATTAAATTTAAAGTTTGTGTAAGTAGTTATTTGAGCAGAAAGCAATATTGAATTAACAACGAATAAAAACAGAAAGAAAGGAAATTTTATTTTCATATTAATTCATATTTATTTTTCGGAAACTGAAATTAATGGGCCGAATTCGCCTCCTGTAACTTGCGGAGCAATATCTTTCAAATACATTAATGAAATTGCTCCATCCAGATATAATGCATTTTTACAGTTAAAAATATCTTTATATAATAAAGCAAAATCGTAGAAATTGATTCTATCATTCGAAATAATAAATACAGCTTTTTTATCATTTATAATACCTACCCCACTTCGAATATTTTTGTTACTAGATCCCTGTGTAAATTCATTATGAATTTCCCCATCAATCACCAACATCGGACCTGACTGTGTAGCATATTTTACCGGAATTTTTGGTTTATAATATTTACCATAAAATATTTCTGTTGTGGAAATATGAAGAGTTTCATTAGTATCAATATAAAATACTCCATTGGGCTTTAAATAGAAATTTAAAGTGTTATCCGTATCTGTCGTATCTATGTTCTTTAATTTTTTAAAGTTTTCAATGTATAAGCCTTGTGGTTCATTGGTTTGTGTATACATACCTGCATTAGTAGCCATTAAGAGCTTTTTATTAATAAATTCATTTGAATTTATTAGTGATTGTAGGTTGTAATAATTTTTACCACTTTTCGGATTTTTCAAATGAGTTCTTATTTCGTGAACATTTATGTCGGCCACAAAAAGATCAAATGGTATTCCATTGCATACAATATGTCTGCTACCAATAATCCTAGAAGTATATTGCTGAACATCTGAAATAGTTTTGTTTAGTTTGTATGATATTTTAATGCTATCATTCTTTTTGCTATTCAATAATTTATTTTGTTCGATTAGTTGTTCTTTAATTTCTTGGATAACTTTTTTATCTAATTTATCATAGTTTTTATTTATACTTTTTACCTTAATAAGATAGTTGATATACAATTGGCAGGTATCTATTTTTTCTTTTGACAATTTACTGATGGGTATGCTATCACATAAAGAATTAAAATCTTGCTGCACTTTTTCTAAATCAAAAATTAGATTCTCATGATTTTTGATTTGACTTCTTATATCTACTGTTTCTTTACTACATCCTTCAGCTTCTTGCACTAACTTAGCGTATTTATCAATCAGAACTTGTAGTGTATCTGTTTCATTAAGTAGATTACTGTTTGATAAATAATTTTCGGATGGATTATTATTTGAGCGGCCATTTATATTAAAAGCAAATACTGACAATACAAATGCAGTAGCCAATAGAATGATGATATAAATATTTTTTTTAGTTCTCATATTTTAATTGCATGATAATTTTATTGCAGCTGCAAATCCTGGTTTTGAATGTAATATTTTTGTCATATCAGGCGTATTCTTATTTAATAAATTTGGGGATTGAGATAAATCACCGGCATAAAATTCAATTTCTAATGTATTAGGAGAATAAAGACCAGTATTCCATGCTTTAACTACTAAATTGTTCGCTTCATTTTTATTTAAATCAAGAACACGCATTATAGTAGCATGTTCTTTTAATCTGATCATTTCTTTATTTACAATCAGCTTATTATTAAAAAATACTGAAATTGTATCAAAGTCCTCTTTACTGTTATCATACATTACGGCCGTAATTAAGCAATTGCTAAAGGTAAGCTCATGAGAATAAATAATAGAATCCGTAAGAGAAGTATCTATTGAACTATTCGTTAAATTATTTTTTTTATCGGTAACTACCATGGGGCTTACATTTACAGAAAACGAGCATAATGATTCATTGCCATAATTATCTACCGCTTTAAAAATATTTTTTGTTAAACCAAGTGGGAAATCTTCTCCGCTTTTTATACCACTTGTTAAGTATATTGAATCTATACTGCAATTATCAATTGCCTTAGGAAGCGAATAATAAACTTTGGTTTTAGTTTCTTTGTTCTGTAAATAAACAATTGTATCTGAAGGGCAAATCAACTTTGGAGAAATAGTATCACTTATTGTTATATTAAAACTACAGGCTTGCTTAAAACTTGTTGCGCCTTCTGCTAAGTAGGCTATTGTAGTAGTACCAACAGAAAAAAAAGAACCACTTTGCAATCCTTCAATTTGTTTCATGGTAACATCTCCACCACAAAGGAGTTTTAATGATGGGAGTGAGTATATAACTTGTCTGCCACAATTATTTTTTTCAGAATATAAATACATATTATCAGAACATTCTAATGAAAACTCATTATCAAAATAAACTCCGGTTTTATCATTAAATAGATTATTTATTTCTGTTTCGGTTAAGGTTGAATTGTAAATTCGTAATTCATCTAATGCTCCTAAATAAAATTCTGTAGCACCTGGTACATCTTTCCCAATTAAGAGTGGCAAATCATTAGGTTCAAAATTTTTATTGTATGCAAATTCCCATACTTTTTTATTGTTTAAATATGTTCTTACAAAACTGCCATCATAAACCAAAGCATAAAAATTCCAAGCACCCATTTCAATACTGTTATTTTGATAATTATAATCGTACTCAGTAAAATCGGTACTAATAGAAATGGTGCTTTGGCTTAATGATTGCAAAACCTGTAATCTGTATTGTGGATTGTTTTGTGTTTCTAAAGCATCATTGCCTTTACAGAGTAGCGTTAACCATTTATCTCCATTTGAGGTTAAATTATTTTCTAGTTTAAACCAACAACTTATAGATATCTTATTTTGGGGAAGTTGTAAGGTTTTTGAATTAGGAACTTCTATAAAAGCATCTATGCCGTTAAAATGTAATGCTCCGCAAGGATTGCCAAATCTATCAGTTGTTGATTTTACTCCGCCATATATTACTCCATTATTATTGTTCCCACTTACGTCATTGGCATTATTATCAAATGGATAGTAAGCAATTACATTTTGGCAATATAAAGTGCTACTAATAAAAAAGAAAAGAAGTGTAAATTTTATAAGAAGCTTCATTTATGTCTTGTTCTTTATTCAAAATAATATGCAAGTAAATTTATTGCAGTGCTTAAATCTTTTTGCCCCTTTATGGTGCTATTTATAGTACCATCTTTATTATAAAATTGAAAAACATCTTGGTAGCCGGTGTCCAAATTTATCATAAAAATCACCTCCATGTCCTTATAATTATTTAAAAAGTCTAATGTGTTTTTTGCCCCTTCATATAAAGTGGTATGATCAGGACGATTTACGATTACATGAATGATATTACCACTATCATCTTTACACACAGCTAAAAATCTTCTTTCGGCTGTCTTTACTGAGGAGTTTATTCCAGATATTTTTAATCCGTTTTTATACACCAATAAGTGTGTTTGAAAAACCGTTGCTTCTTGATCTTGCGCCCATTTAATAAATGTTTGAAAATCCCATGCAGAACCTCTAATATCCAATTTTTTATTATTGTCAACATTGCCTCCTTTAACCGTTAAATCTCCATCCTTTAAATTAGAAGCAACCATACCTCCCGTAGCATAAACAATTACTAGCCCATCAAAATCATTAGATAATGTTTTATTAACACAAATGCCATTATCTATTGCTAATCCTACAGGATTATAATTATTATCCATATAGGTTCCACTACTAACTAAAACAATATTTTTTCCGGCTGACCAATTTCCGTACCTTTTATAAACATTATTGCCATTAAAGTCGGCTGCAGCAAAATATTTAACTTTTATTTTTTCATCTTTCCTCTTCATACAAATTACATTGTACTGTTCATTTTTATATTGAACAGATGATACCTCAACATAGGCTGCATCATACTTGGGAATTATTATATTTTTATAAGGAACTATTGATGTTGTCAATAAAAGAATACTGATTAAATAGATGTATCTCATTGTTTGTTTTTTTTAATTATTCTATAAATTATTAAGTAAGGTATGAAAACGACTAAAAGGGCAATTAACCCAATAAGTTTTATTAAAATATCTGAATCATTCCAAAACCGGCTAAATAAATAAGTCCAATTGTTTTCTATAAGGTTATTTATGATTTTTTCTGTATTAGAATTATTTATTGGTGCTCCAAATTGTTTTTCTTTGCAGCGGGCATTTAGATACTTAAATTTGAAATTATATTTTAGTGATTGATCTATTTTATAATAATCGCTAAGTTTATTTGAAATAAATGTGAGCCAATACGTATATGTAACCTGATATAAGGTTGCGTTCTTCTCTTCTATGTCAGAATAATAATTAAATTTTTCAGCCCATTGTAAAACCTTTATTAACCCATCAGGATTATATTTTTCAAATTCCGGTTTAATTTTTTCTTCTAACTTGTTTGTTAACGCAATTGAAAGTAATTGTTGATTATCGCCTCCAATGCCCGTTGGATTTATAGAATCTAATACCGCAAGGTCTTTCTTAATGGAATTAATATTACACCTATTAGCAGAATCAGCATACCATGTATATGGAAAGGAATCTAATAGATTCGTTTTATTAATATTTTTTAAATGATCCGCTATGAAATAGCTTTTTTCATTATTACATACTTGTTCTACTGGGATAGAACAAGAGTAGTCTACTTTCATTATAATTCGTAAAAATAAGGATAGAGCTATTGTTATTAATAAGAGGGCTGTAATACCTATAATTTTTTTTAATGTCATAAAATACTAAAAAGTTTTAGTAGTGTGTATTTGAATTATAATGAGGCTGCTTTTTTATGGATTTTGAAACAAATGAATAATCGAGGCTTTCGATCAAAACATCAGGATCAGCTATACCTCCGCCTACCTTTCCAATTGCAATACTATTCTCCGTTGTTTTAAAATTACCATCGCAATCAATATATTCCATTTCCCAATTTAAAGAGTAATCGTATGTTCTATATGATCCACTTAACCGATAACGAAACTTATTTTTTTTACCATAATTACAACTTTCACCAGATAATTTGTATTGCACTTCTACTTTTATATAGCTATCGCTATATATATTTTCCCAATTACTCCAAATTTTTATTGGATAACTATCTTTCGTTAAACTGATTTCTATTTTTATCAACTGTGATTCCGCAAAACTATCATTTGGCTTTAATGCTAAGGCTGCGTTATATCGCTCCTTTGCCATTTCCCAATTTTTGTTTGTAAAATTGGTATTGGCTGCATTAATTATATTTTTATATTGATCCTCTTTTTCTTTTTGCTTTATTTCTTCATTGATTTTTTCAATTTGAAGTTTTGGGTAACCAACATTGGGTTTCAAGGATTGAGCGTTCAAATAAAAATCATAGGCCTTATCATATTTAGCTATTTTAAATGCAGCATCCGCTTGTTTAATTAATGAGTAATATTTATCATCAATATTCTTCTGTTCTATTTCTGCAAGAATACCCTGTATCTCATTTATTTTTTGTGTGGGATATGAATTTGACTTAGTTGTATAAGCTTTTGCAAAAAGCTCAATGCTCTTATCATAATTTTTCCTTTTTAATTCTATTTCTGCACTTGCAATAAAACCATTGTATATGCTATCAATTTTGAGTTGATTAATAATTCTTGAAATTTCTGCAATACTATTCTTTAAACTTTGGTTTTCAGGTTGCATCTTTATAGCCTTACTGTAAAACATTAAAGATGCTGTATAAATTTTTTCTGAATATAGTGAGTCAGCTTTTTTTACTAAACTTTGATAGAGTTCTTCTCTCGATTTGATTGCTGACAAAGTATCATTTGTTTCTGCTATTTTGTTTTTTGTGAACTCATCATTTGGATTGTGATTTAGAGCGTTTTTATATTCAACTAAAGCTTCATTGTATTTTTTCTCTTCAAATAATTTGTTAGCTTTTTGAGTAGCTTTTTCAAAAGGGGTTTGGGTATTAAGATATATTGCATCAGAATATGCAATTACCGGTTGAAGGCTTTGTTTATAATAGTATTTACTATTTTTTGGACTCAGTTCTTTTTTAACTTTTCTTGCTTTTAGCAATATGCCACTTAAATCGAAAACCCAAATTGCTGTTGCGGCACTTGCAGAAATTAATGATAATTGATATTGTTGTTTTGATTGAAGAAATAAATTATTGCTTTGAGTAATATCATAAGAATTTCTATAGAGATTATAATTGCTCTCGGCCTGTTGGTTAAGATAAATTGAAGAAGCAATTAATCCGTATGATAATACTCCATAAATAAAATAATGCCAACCATTACGGAGTTGATAATCGCCTATGCCGGGGAAAAATAACGATCGTTCAATATGTTTTAAAGTTGGTATTTGAGGTAAAGTATATGCGCTTATCTTTAATTGAAGGGTATCATCTAAAATATATCCATCAGTTCTCTGATCCCATTTAAAGTTTTTAATTCCATCTCCACTTATATTTGATGTTTCACCGGACAAGGTTTTGATATTTAATTTTATTTCTTTTTCATACGAAGGAAATGGGGGAAATGTATTTATTTTTTGTGCTTCTAAAGAAATTGTAAACTTATCAGATGGCTTTGTATTAAGAAGATTGTAAGAGATAGCTGTATTGCCTATTATTGAATCGTACTTAAATTGAATATTTGAGATAATGGCATTGGTATGTTTTTGCGAATAAACAGATATACTAAGCAGTAACGAAATAAATAGGAATAACTGCTTCATATTAGAGAATGAAATTTTTAATTGTTCCATATTTTATTACTCCATCTTCAATTGCATAAGCCCTATAATAATATGTAACTCCCTGCTGTATGTTTTGCATGGTTGAATTAAATTGAACGACTTTATTTATTGAACCCAATGATATTAGATTGCCATTATAATTGGGATTTGAACTTGTATAAGACCAACAAAAACCATAATCAGAAACAGAATCTATACCCAAGCTTGTAATGCTTCCCATTAATTTGATACTGGTACTTGCAGTAACAGAAGAAGAATCGGTAGTAATTTCCAGTTCAGGAATAATAAATGAAATGGCATCGCTATATAAATAGGAAGAACTTGTAATTTGTACAAAAGTTCTAAGGTAATAGTATGTTGATTTGTTTAGATTAGAAATGGTGGTATAAAATGAGGTGTCGCTTGTTAATTCATCATTGCCGGAATAAAAATCATTTATTGTAGGATTTGTATTTGTTGACCATACATGACCAAAGTTTAATACATGATAAGATCCAATGTTTTCTATACTACCATTTACTTTAACAGAAGAATAAGAGAGAATACTAATGCTATCTGCCTTTAAAGAAAGGGTAGGAATATCAAAAGTAAAATCTACTTCTTTGCTGTACGTTACACTTTCATTATTTCTTATATACGCACGTAAATAATATTTTTGGCCTGGTTTAATATTTGCAAGCTGAGAAGTAAATGTACCTTGCATTATTTCGCTTCCATTAACACTTGTGCAAGCATTTTCTATTGTTGGGTTTGAAGATGTACTCCAACAATGGCCAAAAGAAATAATTTCCTGTTCGTTATTAAAGTCTATTATTTCAGCCTTAACAGTAATTTGGTTAAGGGAATTACTTTCCGGTTTACCAGTTGTTATTTTATTTATTCTTTTAATATCAAGTTTTTTGCACCCACTATTATTGAAACCAATACACAATAATAATAACAGCCATACAGCTCTTATAATTAATTCAACACAAAATTTCTTATGTACATTAAACCAGTAGTTGTTCATGCAAACCTATTATTTCAAGTACCCGTTAATGGTTACAGTATTTGTTATTGAAATGCCATTTATTGTTTGCCCTCCTTTTGCAAATATTGGTAGCCCAAAGTCGATATAAAAAAAAGTGTTTGACGAAGTATCATAATTACTTGTACCGTAATTGACGATTGTATTGTCAATTTTAATACCATCAGCGCCATAGGACGAATAAATATTGGTAATATAAAATGTATAACCCTGTGGCACCACATACGAGGTTGTATAAAGATTTTTTAAAGTAATGGGTGTAACTTTTGCTTTTATTAAGAAACCATTTATGCTACTATTATTATCAGCGGCCTTTACCATACTTCCAGATCCGGCTATCAAGGGTATAATGAGTGAGCGAGAGTAGGATTGTTTATTACCCGAACTAAAAACTACAATTCCATCTATTGTCAAGCTTCCATTATATGCGGCACCAATGTAAAATTTTGTGATGTATAGGTTGTATCCGGCAGGAACAGTGTATGGAACCAATAATAAACTATCCATTGTAATAGGTGTAATATTATCAGTACCATCGGGGAATGAAAAATTAAATGGCGGTGGTATGTAAACAGAATTTCCATTTGTTATACTAAGTGTATCATTTGAAAATTTTATATTTTGAGTATCGGTATTATCCAAATAAACATCAAGGGCCACTTTATTTCCTTTAGAAATGCTTAAGGTATCATTAATGATAGATAAGTTTTGAATTTCGTTTGTTGTGTCTGCATCAACATCAGGAGACAATACAATAGAATTTCCATTACTGATAGATATTGTATCATTAGAAAGAGTTAAAGTTTGTAATTCATTTGTTGTACTACTATCCGGCAATTGAATACTATTGCCGCTTGTAATGCTTATCGTTCCATTGTTAATAGTTAAATTTTGCAATTCATTTGTTGGGTCAGCATCATTATCTGCTAAGCCCGCTGAAAGTTGAATAGAATTTCCGTTACTTATAGTCAATACATTGTTACCACTAAGTTGTATTGTTTGGCTATCAGTATTGTCTTTATAATCTCCTAAATAAATTTCACCTCCGTTTGATAAATACAATGTATCGTTGGACCGGCTTAGTATTTGAATCTCGTTTGTTTTGCTTGTGTCATGATCAGATAAACTGTTTGCAGTTGTTTCAGCATATAAGGCATAGGGCACAGAAAGAATTGGAGTAGTACCAATAAAATTGTAATTAGAAGTTCCGTTTATATCCAACTCGGTTTTAATAAAATAAGAACCTTGTTTCCAATTTATAGATTCAAATACTCCTTGAACTACTGTACCTTTTCCAATATTAATATTTACCAGACCAAAATCATTTGTAGCTACTGAATGCGTTTCAACATAAACAGCATTGCCAAGAGCGCTATCTGACAAAATGCTTATCCGCAATGAAACAAGCTGATTTTCTACTATGCTGTTATTTGAATTACGAATGACAGCTTGATATTTGAAAGATTGTGGAGCTTGGGCAAAAGCTGTATAACAGCTAAATAATAAAGTGAAATAAAGTAGATATATTTTCATGCATTAATAAACTTTAGTAATCAAAAATGTTTCTTTTATAGCATTAACTCCAATGGCCTGTATGGTTATAAAATAGCTGCCCATAGCAAGATTTAATAGGCTCAGTTTTTTATTGTTTTCAAAACTCTCGCACTTTTCTTCTAAAATAATTTTTCCGGTTAAATCTGCAATGTAAATTATTACCGGAATAATGTTTTGGTTATTTAAATGAACGAATATATCTCCGTTAGTAGGATTTGGATATACTTGAAAGTAGCTTGAATTTACTTCCGTTTTTAAAATAGAGGATGTAAACATATTAGCCTGCTGAAAACCTTGTGTTAGTTTGTTATTAGAATTGCTTATGGTTTCTGTAGCAACTTCTCCTAATGTAATACTCATAGAAGCATAGTTATTTGTTAAATAATCACCCCCACTAGTTAATATTTCAGGTACGGTATTTTGGGAATAAGCCGGAACAAAATAATATAGATAAGAAAATATAAAAAATAAGTACTTCATTTATATTTACATAGAGATTTAGTGGTTAAAGTAAATGTAATTATTTCAAGACAAATATCAATCTTTTCAAAAACCTATTTGAATCATAGTTGGTAGCCTTTATGCAGAATTTTATGTTTGCGATTTACTACGGAAAGTGTAGTAGTTCGCAAACAAAACATTTTATTAATACAGAGCTAAGCAAATGCCTTTCATGATTTAAATAATTGTAAATTTGTTGAACTTTAACTATTTAATTAGTTAGTAATGATGTTAAATATAGGCTTATTTAGAAGTTAGCGACAAGCTTTGGGGACACTACTAACTTTGAACATTTGAGCATTGAACGAACAGACACAAAACAAAATGACACAACATTAAATTTGACCAACCATAATCAGCAAAGATGTTTTTAAAAAATATAGATATAGAACTTCCTCAACCTTGGAAAAACAAGCGATTCAAAACTGACAAATTTGGTTACATCAATTTTTTAGTTGGTGCAAACGGGGCAGGCAAATCAAGGTTTACAGAAGCATTGAAACCACAGTTGCCTCATTGCAGAATTCTAAGTTCAGACAGGTTAGCAGGACTTTTTTTTAAACAAGGTGGAAACTCTCACCTACTTGTTGGTGGAAGCAATGTAGCTGAAGGATACAACAAAAGTCAATTCTCAAATTACAAGTCAGGTGCAGAAGCAGTTGGAATTGGTGGCGATGCTTTCGTAATTCTTGAAGAGAAACTTGATATTAGAATTAGAGTTGAAGCAACACTATCGCAAGTTCTTAAAAGAGAAATTCGTTTGGAATGGGATAGCGGAAAATTAGTTCCGAAAGCATACAACATAAGACAAGAAGCAACTTATGACTTGCATAAGGAAGAATGTCATGGCATAAAAGAACTTTTGGTTTTACTAACCCACTTATATGACGACTCTCATAAAACACTTGTAATTGATGAACCCGAATTAAATCTTCATCCACAGTTTCAAGCATTTTTAGTTCAAGAGATTCGCAAAATAGCTGGCGACCCTGAAACACCAGGAAAGAAGCTTATTTTTTTAGTTACACATTCTCCATTCATACTTGACATTAACAATAAGAAAGACCTTTCATCAATAATTTGTTTTCACTCTGATTTTTCTGCACCCTCTCACTTATTTGATAAATCCGAAGTAGAGATTAATGCTTTCGCTTCAATAATCCCGAGATTAAATGTGCATCACAAACAACTTTTCTTTGCTGACTGTCCCATTTTCGTTGAAGGAATATTTGATGCACAGTTTATAAAAGGCGTTCAAGAATTCAGAGATGTTTCGATGGAAGGAAGTGGCAGTTGTGTAATTGATGTAGGAGGTAATTCAGAGATTGCATTGTATCATAAATTGATTGAAGCTTTTGGTAAGAAAGCAAAATACATTTACGACTTGGACAGTATTTTTACAAGAGCATTAAGAAGCAATGCCGATTCTGACGAAAAGATTAAAACCTTTCTTGCAAAGATTGGAGCAGGTGCAGAGTTTCAAAACTATTGTGGTGAGTTAGAGAAACTACTTACTAAATCTATCGCAGCTATTAGACAAACTGTTTCGGAGAACCAACAAATTAAAGAACTTCAACAATATTTAGAAAAGGTGTTAGCCGCAGAAGACAAAAAAGAAAGATTGAAAAAAGCAAGATTGGCACTCTTGATTCATTTAGATAAACACAGGCAAACACTTGTTGAAGTTCTAACAGAGTTATCTGTTTTAGAAATTGAAGGAAAACTAAACAATATTATCGGTGCACTTAAAGCACAAGATGTTTTCCTTTTACGAGGCGGAGCATTGGAACACTATCTCCCATCATACACAGGAAACATTTATGAAATTAACGATGGAATTAAAAAGCAAACAATAGAAAAAGAACTTGGACTGCTTTTTACGACATTGGAAGTTGGAGAATTAGAAAACAGATATGGCTACTTTTTTCAAGTAATTAGTTTGTTGCCTGCTGAACCCAAAGTTGACTATTTGCTTCCGATAAAAAATCATCTTGGTTCATTGATTTACAAAATTCAAAAAGGAATTCAAACAGGTGTAGTAAAATCAGCAGAAACAATCCCAAACTATTTTGGTAACGAATGGAATTCTTATAAGCGAGTTTTAGAAATATCTTCTTTGACAATTACGAGCAACGATAAATTTATTTGCAAACTAAAAATCTTGGACAAGTGGGGGCTTGGCGAATTGAAGCTCTCTATTGATGAAACAACCAATTCAGGTATGGGACAATTTAATCTTGAAGCAATATGATACAACTCTTCGGACAAAGTGTGTGCGGACTTCAAACAGTTGTGCTTCGGACGAACAGCACGGCAGAAGCTAACATAAGATTAAAAGAAATTTTAAAAAAGGGGGCATTGACCGTTAAACAAACAGTGGTGCATCTATCAAACAGTTGTGGTTATACAAACAGTCGTGCTTCTAATCCCCCTTTTTTAAAACTTCTTTAATCCCTTTTTCGTTATGGGCAAGTTTAGAATCAAATTAAAATCAACATTAGAAATGAAAAAATACATTTTAGGATTTTGCGTTACAATACTATCAATTAATATTGCTAATTGCCAAACAATTTGGGACAACTATGTTGGTTCATTTAATGACGGATTAGCATCAGTCGAATTAAATGGGAAATATGGATTAATTGATAAAACAGGGAAAATTGTAATTCCTTGCGTTTATGAGAATTATAATATTGAATTTTCCGAAGGATTGGCGGCAGTTAAAATAAATGGAAAATTTGGATTTATTGATAAAGCAGGAAAATTGTCAATACCCTGCATTTATGATGGAGTAGGAAGCTTTAGTGAAGGACTTGCCTTAGTTTTATCAAAAAACTTATGGGGTTATATAGATAAAAACAACAAACTTGCAATTCCTTTTCAATATCACGAGGCTTATGCTTTTTCTGATGGACTTGCAGCAGTTAGTTCAGGTAAAGCTGGTTTAACTAAGAATGGAGATTTTTTATACGGGTTTATAGATAAGAAAGGTCAACTTATTTATCCTGAAAAATTTGTTGCAATTATCCCGAGCGGAAAAGCATACAACAATGGAACTAATATGACTTCTTTTCATGATTCCGTTTGCATTGTTACTGATAATTTGAATGGTTTACAATTAATCAACATAAAAGGTGAAATGAAAAAAATTAATAAGCAATATGATTTTGGTTATACACTTGGATATGTCAATCAGTTTAGTGAAGGATTAGCGATTGTGAATATAAATGGTAAATATGGATTTATTGATAGAAACCTTAATGTTGCAATTCCTTGCGTATTTGATCGAGCAGAACATTTTTCTGAAGGGTTTGCTGCAGTTCAAATAAACGGAAAATATGGCTTCATTGATAAAACAGGCAAATTACAAATTGCCTGTATTTATGAAGGTGGTTATTATCCTCGTTTTAGTGAAGGATTGGCTTGTGTAAAAAATAATGGGAAATATGGAGCCATTAACAAAGAAGGAGTAACTATTATCCCATTTGAATATGATTACAGTGACTTTTATTTTTCAGATGGTATGGCAAAAGTTTTCTTGAATGGCAAGAAATATTTTATCGACACTAACAATAAATGCGTTTTGAATTGCGATTAAAAAGTTATATAAATAATAAACCAGCCTAGTAGCACATTTGCAATAGGCGGGGATTCTTGCTTCGCAGACAGTTTTGTGGTTACAGAAAGTTCAGTTATCCGCATTAACATTTTTGGTAAAAATCCCGCCCATCGCAAATCTGCCAAACGTTAGCAGCAACCCATAGGGACAGTGCTAACCCGAAACATTTGAGTATTGAACGAACAGTAAAAACCATAACCAAGTAAATTGACAATGGACATAAATGCAGAATTATTTATTACGAAAGAATTGGAAACTAAAGACGGCTACACATGGACAATGGCTTCACGACTTGGTGATACGCTGAAAAAAGCTGAAGAACTTTTTGGTAAGCGTGATATTGAATACACAATCTTAGGCGTTGAGTTTGCTTTGACCGAAAGATTGCAAGTTTGGTATCCCGGTAATTGTAAGCACATTATTATTCAGCTTAACAAACATGCACTTGAAGATGTAAACCAAGCATTGTATCAGTTATCTCACGAAACTGTTCATTGCCTATCGCCAATTGGTAAGAAAGCCGCTAACATTTTAGAGGAAGGACTTGCTACTTACTTTTCGGAGTGGTATATGAAACAAAACGGACTTGGTGATTGGTTTGCTTCTTTGCCTAAATATATTGAAGCAGTCAAATTAGTTAAAGACCTACTTGCAATTGACAATGACATAATTAAAAAAGTTAGAGCTTTACAACCTACAATATCAGAAATTAAGTCCGAAGAACTTTTAAAGGCAAACAACAATATCCCAAAAGAATTGGCGGACAAATTATGTGAACCATTTTACTCAACTACAGACAAAGTAAACTCATAACTTCACAGCCATGAATGCAAATCTTTCAAACAACCAGTGGTGCGAACCTCAAACAGTTGTGCTCCGAACGAACAGCAGGTAACATAAGATTAAAGAAATTTTAAAAAGAAGGGCTTTGTTCGGTAATCAAACAGTAGTGCTTCTAATCATGTATTCTATATTTTGGCAAAATATGGTGTTTTTGCCAAAATGTTGTATGTAGATTTTCGCTTTAAAGTGATGAGTGCAGAGTGCAAACCCATATATAAGGGTCTGCACTCTGCACTCGTAGTTTATTTAATCTAAAAAGCTTGATTTTGTTTCGTTTAGGTAGTAAAGTAGTTCTTTACCTTCTGTACGAGTGCAGAAAGTGTAGTTTACTCCATTTTGCACAATAGGCAATTGGGCATCTAATATTTGTTTAAGACGAATGATAACTGTTCTTTTGCTACAATCGAGCTGGTCGGTTAAAATTTCAATGAGTTCCTGACGGCTTTTAGGCTCGGTTAAAAATTGGCTTAATAGATCAATGGTTTCAGATAAGGACGCTTTAATATTTTTCTTATCTAAAGCTGCCTGAGTAGAAAATGGATCCGCTAAAACCAATCCCTTTTCGGTATCGGAATATTGTACGTAAAATGGCTCGTGCTTTTTGGAACTCCTACATTTTAGATAAGCAACCTTGATTAAATCTGTATTGTGGTTTTCTGCATCTTTTTCGAAACCAATTTGAATTACTGTAGATGCCTTATTTAAAATTTCAGTACCTAAATGTCCACGGGCCTTATCTGTATTGCCAGGGTTCTCATGAATTAAACATAAAAAAGTTACATCGTGCCGGTTGATGGTTTGATTCATCATATCAATTAATTTCATGCTGTCTTTGGTATCGTTGAAATTAAATACACAATCTGTAATTACATCCAATACTATAAATACATGCATGGGAAACTTTGTGCGTATATGTTCTAAATACATATTGAGCATATCAAAGCGTTCTTCTCTGGCAAACTCTAATAATGAAATATAATCATATCCATAGGGATGTTCTTCTATTGGATAGCCTGCCTTTATTTGTATTTGCTGAAGTGAGTATGGCAACTGATCTGATAGATTACGTTCTGTATCTACATAACAAATTGCATATCGTTTTAATGGAGCCGCTCTAAAATTAAGTAAGTCACGGTTGCTATCTGGCTTTTTTAATAGAGAAGCGCAAATGGTTTCGGCAAGACGTGATTTATGCACGCCTGCCTTACCTTGTATTACATTAATAGTTTTAGGAAAGAAAACCGGATTCTCTTTTTGCCACATAATAGGCTGGCTAAAGGATATAGGTTTGCTTTTGTTCTCTGCTATTTTGCGTTGGGATGCAAGTAAGCGTTCTAGTTTTTGATGGGCGCTTTCAATGCCGTTTAAAGCCGGCATTGAATGTCCATTGTATTTTAGCGGTGCTGGTATATCAAACATAGGTTTAGTATTAAAAATAGTTTAAAGGCATGAAATAAACTTTGATCTCTCCTTCTTCGAATCTTACAGTAGCAACCCAATCTTTGGGTTGTTTGTTTTGGATGCGTATTGCCTGCTGCATAGAGTTCTCTAAACTCATTAGAATAAACTTATACCTGCTTTCATCCAATCTAAAATAGAGTTCAGAGAAGTAAGCGTAGCGTAACTTATCAAGCTGTAGTTTTTCAAAAAGCTTGTTTAATTGTCCCTTGTCAGCATTATTATCATTAAACAACTTTTTATAATAACCTACATTTGTTTCAAGTGATTTTGCATCACGAGCAAGTATAACACCAATCTGAGCCAGTAATTCGTTCCATGATAAATCATGAATAGTTTCTTCAAATGTTTCCATAAGATTAATGTTTGCGTGTGTATGATTTTATATAATGTTGCTGCATTAATGCTTCCACGTCTGAAAGCCTATAGTAGATCTTTCCGCCTACCTGTGAGAAAGAAATTTTGCCTTCGTCACGCCAGGTTTGTGCAGTTCGTTTAGAAATTTTCAAGAGCTGCAGGAACTCTTGGTTGTCGATGTACTTTTCATGCGAAGGTGCATCGTTTTGCTTTAAATGTTTGTTGATGTTGTCGAGACGAGTTACCAAGTCTTGGTACTGGTCTTTTGTTAAAATAATTGCTTCCATGTGCAGTTGTGTTTTTTAGTTATGCAGTAAAGGAAGTGAGAAGTAAAAAGTCCAGAAGTCCCCGGACGGTCCCCGGGGACCATTTTTTTTGTAAGAGATTGAAAATGAATAGTGATTTTGGTTGGAGTAAAAGTGAGCCGGGGACTTTTTTTTAGATAAACATTGTTTTTCTTGTTCCTTTTTTTAGAAAAAAGAACTAAAAAACCTGCCTGCGCAAAGCCAAAGTTTCGTGCAGGCATAGGCAGGTAAGGTAATTTCATTGAATAGCTAATTCTTATTGAAGAATTTTAAGACTTAGTTGAAGAATACAAAGGAATTATATTTGAAAACGATTTTTTCCTTTAGGGCGTTTTTCGAAGCGGGAGGGCTTGAGAATTGTACGGACTGTTTCTTCTGAAATTTCGTGGCCGTTTTTATCGGTGAAGTAATGTGTTATTATAGCTACTATGGTATTGCTTTCTGATTCTAGAATTGACTTCCCATCAATTTCTTTTTCTGCCATCATTTGATAGAAAATATCTACAAACTGATTGACATTGCAGTTAATTTTTGCTTTTGCAAAATGTTTTATTTCATCTGGATCTTTAGAAATAGCTTGCAATTTCTTTGCTCTTATGGATGCTAAATCTGCAATTAATTTTAATTCTAGATCTATTCTTTTATCAAATGAATTCTCTGCTGTATTAGTTAAGGTTGGTTTATTCTGTAGGTAGTCAGTTTTCTGTTCTAATAAATAACAAATTTTATCATCATCAGTATTGAAGTTTTTTAAATGTTCCTTTACTTTCGGAAAATTATATTCTTTACTGTTAGAATTTAATTCGGGCTTATTTTTTTCTTCAAAATGATCTCTTAGCACTTCTATTATATAGCGTGCTTTATTCATTTTAATAATATCATCCTTGCAAGTATATAGATCAGAATTAAGATCAATTAATTCTTCCAACTTATTTAGCCATATAATTGGTTCTTGTAAACTCTGGCATTGATATTGGATAAATGGCTTTAATTGAAACTTATTCAATTCACAAATTTTAGTAAGCAGGCGGTCACAATAAGCTGCTTGAGAAAAATGATCATTCTCCATGAAATCTGGTGGAGTGTTGCAGGTTTTAGCTGTGATATCAAAATCTTGAGTGCTAACTTTAGTAAAGTCAACAATAGGATGCTCCACAAACAAGGTGGGCTGAACGAAAGCGGTGAACATAAAACGATGAAAAGATTTAGCGGAAATGTTTTCCTATAGCGGTAACAAAAAGGTTATATCAAATATATATTCCGGCCGGATATTTCAAATAAAATGTTAATATTTAATTTTGGCTTTAAATTAACTTAACAATTTATTAACACACGGAAAGTAATAATACTTAGTGAGCAGATATCAAATTTGTTTGTTAATCAGATGGTTAAGTAGTTATTGTTTTTTATTACTTACTTAACCCTAATAAAATAAAAGGCCACCAATCATCTTCTCGCTTATGTAAAATTTGAATAATTCGTTGTTTTAGTTTTTTATCCTCTATTAAATAGTTGGCAATTTTTCTACCAATAACGTGGGCTGATACTTTCTGAATATAATCACTCTCGTGTGTTGGATACAGTTTCATCAAATCGAAATGCTCATTATAAATATCATCACTGGTTAATTCGAAATAGTAATGAATAATATGTTTAATATCAAATAAATCTTTAGTACGCTCCGGTCTATCATCCCATGCAATTAATTTTAGCAATACAATACCTTCTAAAGAACAGATGTCTAGTTTTAATTGCTCATTAACTTCAAACAAATTTTTATACTGATTTAGCAATTCGAAACCGGGCATTTCCAGTGACATGAAGTTTGGTTTTGTTAAAATGGTTACTCCATTTTCTTCGATACCCCCAAAAGGTAATAAATCAAGTTCTACTTCATTTCTATAAAATAGTTTAATTGGTTCAGTGCGATGTTCCGTAAATAGTTTAGTTTTCAATAAAGATTCTTTGAGTTGAATATATTGCTCTTCGCTAGCTACTAATACAGCCAAATCAACATCTAAGGTTTTACGAGAGGGTTGCCAACCAGGAAGCCTACTTAAATGGCAATCGCGGGCAACAGCACCAACTAAATAAAAATCAATGCCAAGATTTTTAATCACAGTATTTATTGATGAAAGCATTTCTTGCACTTCTCTGCTTATGGGAATATTATTTTGCATCAAGGTATTTCTCTTTTATTCTTTGGGCTGCTTCAAGACAACGACTATCTTTTTTATAAATTAAATCGGCATAAATTAAATAAGGATCAGCAACATTGTTATCCGGCATTTTATTAATCGGAGGGGTTAATAATTTAATATTACCATTCAAATCAGGAACTAACTTTAATTGTTTCATTAAAACATATTCATCCTCTTTCGAATAAATGATAAATTCTTGTGGTTGCAAAAATCTATCAAGAATATTTGCCGCTGGTTCTCCTCCCCAAAAGGCATTTTTGAGTTTTAGGGTTTTCCAATAATCAGGATCTTTATGATAATCTTTGATAAATTTAAATCGTCCTCTGAAAATCTTTGGCTCTAGTTTATCGTTATAGTATTCTGCCCATTTTATTACTAATTCATCTTTATTACATAAAATACGTTCATCTCCCTTCATTTTTATATATCCGCTTTCTTGCATTTCACTTAATAAAAGGCTAACTGTACTCAATGCAATTCCTGCTTCCACAGCAATGGTTCTATATGGCATATTTATCAAATCAGGATTTAACAAAAAGGCATAAATAATTTTGAGGCCAGTTTGACTAAAAAGTTTTCTACTCTTAGTAGCGCGGTTCATTGTTACCTTTTGGTTATCGATAAAAATAAATAATGTGTTATGCTTGATATAACAGTTTCCGGAACTATCAAGATAATTAATTTGCAGATTACGTAACTGTTCACGATGTTCTTTGGAGAGGTATTGGCTAATGATTAAATTATTGTCTTTGTTTTTATGTTCTTTTATAAGTTGAGGTAAATGTACAGCTCGTAATTCGTTTTTTATTTTTGTTTGAAACAGATACGGTTTTGATTTTAGCCGTATAAGTTGTACTTGTGCATTAAACGCTGGTAAGAATTTATTGGTTAATTCATAGTTACATTGGTAACCCGTTAATCGGTTTAGATTCTGCAATGCATTTTGTATTATTTTTTTTTCTATCATATCTTTCGTTCGATATTAAACTACGTTCGTGAATCACGAACATATAAATATAATGAACAAAGATGCAAAAAACAAATACCTTATGATATCAATTGTTAGTCTAAAACTACTCATTAAAAATATCCATTGCCTTATCTAGTTCGGAAGAAACTATTTTAGCATAAATTTGTGTTTCACGAATTTGAGCGTGTCCCATTAATTTAGATACTTTATCAATAGTAATACCTTTTAGAAGCGCTCTTGTTGCCCAGGTATGCCGACTCATATGAAAACTTATGGGTTTATTAATTTTGGCTTCTTTGGCAAGTATTTTTAAGTTTTTATTGATGTATGCTGTGGCTCCTGAAATTCTTTGATCAATTAATTTGAAATTTTTTAAATCAAGGCCATTAGGAAGCATAGGGAAAATAAATTCATCTTTATTAACCTTGATAGGTTTATACTTTTTTAATATGTCCAATGCCTTATTTGGCAATTTTATGGAAAGCTGACTGCCAGTTTTCTGAACTTTAAAATGAATGTGTGAGCCATCAAAATCATTCCATTTTAATTGAAGCACATCAGACACTCTAAGCCCACCGGTATAAGCAGCAAATACAAACATATCTCTATGCAATTCCAAACGAGTACCGGGAGCGCAATCAATATTTTCAAAAGCACTTAACTCTTCTTCTGTTAAATAAGTTCGTTGTGTTTTTTCTTGTTTTAATTTATACTTGGTAAAAGGATTATGTTCAGCCGATATTTTATCTAATCTAATTGCGTCATTAAATACCTTACGTAAAAACTTTAAATCTTTATGAATTGAATTTGTTTTGTTTTTTAATTCAGTACGTAAATACGATTCATATTTCTCTAAAAAATCTGGTGTGATATCTTGAAAGTCGATTGTTTTTTCACCCAAATAATCTTTTAGCTTTTTTATGATTGAACGAGACTTATCATAGGTAGCTATCTTATTTTCTCTTTTGTATTTTTCTATAACCTCGTTGGTAAATCCAAAGAAATCAGCAGGTGTTTTACCATAAATTTTTTCTTTAAGTTGACGAGTGGTAAGGGACTTTGATATGGTTTCATGTTCGTAAACTTTATCTTGAAGCTCAGCAAACTTATTTGTAAGAAAAGAATTCAGCCTTGCTGAATTCTTTTGTCCGGCCTTTATCCTTTTATTTTTATCATCCCAATGTTTAGGATCAATTAAAATCCCGGTTGATACTTTAGTTAGTTTTCGATCTTTAATAACAAAGAAGTTAATCGGAGCTTCTCCTTTTTTGTTGATCACATCATTTCGTAAAATAATAGAAACAGTAGCCATAAAATCATTTTTTTTGAGTAACACTAAAGTAATGAAAAAATAAAAGTGTGGGAAACAATGTGGGAAACATTTTCGATATTTTGATGCTTTTCTTTAATATGATTGTTTTTACAAACCTCGCTAAAACCCTTAATTATAAAGGAAAACTGGTGCTTTTGAAAGAAAATCAATAAATTATTTGTAGTCCCAGCGGGATCACACAATAATGCTTGAAAGCCCCTAAAATAGGGGCTTTTTTGTTGGATAAAAGTTACGGGGTAAACATAGGGTAAACATTTTGAGTTTTCCCTATTCTAGGATGGTTCAAACGTACTTCTCAATCTCTTCTAGTGGCAAGCCAGTATAATCACAAAACTCCTGTATCGTTACCAATTGATGGTCTTCTTTTTTTAATTGCTTTCTAATCTTTTCTAAAAGCTTTCTTCCGTACCTCTCCGTGCGGCCAGTTATTAGTTGAACATCCTTAGCGTATATGCAGATTCTTTTGTTTAGCATTTTTATAGTTTGATACATCCGTATCATTGTCGTCAGGTTTATCCTGACATTATTACTATGAAAAGTAAATACATATCAACGCAGTCAAACGAACTTCTATCCTATTTCAATGGACAGAATAAGACTTGCTTTGATTATAGCGAAGCTTTCAACGCAATGCCTGATTCAAAGGAAAGCACACTTCGGGAGTTACTTAGCGACATGACAAAGCGTGGACTTCTGATGAGATTGAAAGACGGAGTTTATTATATCATACCATACGAAGCAAATGCTGAAAACTTTATGCCCGACTGGCATTTAATAGCAGAAAACCTGGTAAATAATGCCCAATATTATATTGGTTACTATTCTGCTTTGCAAATTCATAACCTAATAACACAACCTTCTTTGAAAGAACAGATTGTTGTTTCAAAACAAATTCGACCATCGGAAATAAAAATCAAAAATATTCCCTTTCAATTCATTTATCACAACCACAAACATTTTTTCGGTGCAAAAAAAATATGGATTGATAATTTCAATAAAGTGCTTTGTTCTGATTTAGAAAAAACAATTATTGACTGTTTATTTAAACCCGATTACGCAGGCGGAATTGTTGAAGTAGCAAGGGCAATTTATATTTCGAAAGAAAAAATAAAATTTGACACGTTACTTGATTACACACAAAAATTCAAATCTCAGGCGGTTATCAAACGACTTGGATTTTTATTAGAGCTACTGGAAATAAATAATAATATCACAGAGAAATTACAAAAAGCAAAAACCGCTTCTTATGTTTTATTAGATACGGAATTACCGAAGTCTGGAAAACTAATTAGCAGATGGAGCATTCAGCAAAACTTGGAAACAGAAACGATTAAATCTGCAATTTATACATGATTAAACCAGGTGAAACATCACTAAAGGCACGTGAAGTAGGTGTTCGTGACCAGCAAATAGAAAAGGACTATATGCTCTCGTGGATATTGCAGGGTGTTGCTCAAAACGAGCAACTTTCTAATGCGATTGTTTTTAAAGGTGGAACTGTTTTAAAGAAAATATATTTTGAAGATTACCGATTTTCAGAAGATCTTGATTTTACTTTACTTAACAACGAGATTACAAACGAACAAATTTTTGCATGGTTTAAAGAAACCTTTGAATATATTTTGGAGGAAGCAAACATTCGACTAGAAATTATTGACAACAATGAACACGAAGACGGTGGAATTAATTTTTACATCAGTTACATTGGAATAGCAGATGTACATGATGAAAAAACCAGAAGTTATAATATGAGCCAAATTAAAGGCAAAAATACAAAGCCTGAAATGTTCGTACTCTTTCAAATACGATAAATTTATTTGCATAGGTTGATTTTACTAGGTTTTCAACAATTCATGGTAAACAAACTGATTCACTTATCAGTTATTTTTTATCTAAAATTGTTAATAACTTGTTTATAAGTGGTTCATAAGCTGTGTATATCAAGTTTGTTTCTTATTGATAACTAAGTACTTAAAAAACTTGTAGATCTTATTTTTTGCTATACCTTTGATTTCATCAAGCAAGAGATAATTGACAGATTCCAAAAGAATCTTAAACCTCTTCTGAAATTGTTCTTTGAAAGAAATGTTATCAAAACACTAAAATAAAATCTGGCAACAGAATTTGTTTTAGAAAAATCTCTAACACGATATATTGAGAAGATTATTATAAAGGGATTGTATATAATTATTTTCGCAAGAAGATAAACGATATACACAAGGGTGGTGTTAAAACTCTAAAGTAAAATTTAGAACAAAATACAAACCGGCTACTTTTATTTTTAAATACAATAGTTTTGCAAAAAAATTATTTATTTAAATTTCTATTGAGTAATCAATAAAAAATGATTTTTACATTTAAACTTCTAAAGAGTTTTATAATAGAGTATCTAGTTCAAAAGACCTGATACACATATTATTACTAAATTAAATTTAGTTTTAAGTTTCGATTTAAAATTAAATACTTGATTTAGATAAATGAAAAATATATTGAGACTTCATGTAACGTAAAATAAATACTTGTATTTGTTATATAAAACATGAAACCTTGTTTTAATCTATTAGAACATAAGGTAGCTTAAAAAATAATAAGTCAAATTATTATTGAAAAAGTAGTCTACGGTTATTGAACGATTTTTATTGAATCCTTAAAAAATTCAATAAAATTGCTGAGATAAAATCCTTCCTCAAAAAAAGTAATTTTATCAATTCAGTAATTGGGTATATACATTGTGAAGATTAAAACTTTGCAATCACTGTATGTCCTATTTATTTTTCCTTATGGGAGCCTTAGGGCCTACCATAACAAAATAAATAAACGCCAATAAGCCGAATCATTCTTAGTTCTGATTGAAATATCAGAAAAGTTCAAAAGACTTAATGAAAAAAATTTAGAAAAAGTGATTTTCTGTAAAAAGAAATTTAAACTAATTTAAATTGCTAGAGAAACCTTGAGGACCATTATAAAGCGTAAGTTTTACAAAAATATATAGCAATATATATGTGGTTATCATTAGCTTCGGCTAATGACATTTAAAAATAACCTTAAAAATATTTTTAAATGAGAATTATACGTGCAAACGTATACATCTTTGTCAAGGTTCTGTTAATTTGTTAAGGCAAATTAAATAGATATTTATAAACTTATAATGCAAATTATAATTATAAATAATGTTTTGAAATCGTACTTATTTTTTCTGTCCAATCTATTTGCAGCAATGCAAATGAAAGGGCAGAAAAAATGAATACGATACACTTATTGGCAATTTTAAAATTACTAATAAGTGAAACAAAAACTGGAAATAATACTCTAAGTATTAAATCGAAAGAATTTTCTTGTGCAAACAAGGTAAAATTTGAAATAACGATGAAAGCGTTACAACAGCCTAAGCTGGTTTTTACAAGCTGTAACAAGCAAGTAAAAATGAGAACTAGTTAAGTTTTAGCAATAAAATTTACTTATTCTTAAAGACAAGATACAAAGCGATAAAGTGGAAGCATTTTATTGAAAAAAAGTATATTTCATTGGTATACCAAATCTGAAAGAGTTTATTTTTTCAAGCAATTGAAAAGATAAATTTGAAATCATGCTTGTCATGACAAAAAGAATTGCATACCATACATTAAATTCAGCAATGAATTTAAAAAGGTTTTCTTCGGAAAGAATTTAATTATCATTATAATTGATTGCCTTAACCGGCAGTCAATTTATGATAATTAGTTAGTAAACTGTAGCTTGACACTTAACAATCGTGCAAATGATTTTTAGGTAAAACGGAAATTATCTTTTAGATGGTTTCCGTTTTTTTGTATTTATCTACCTACTAATAGTTTATAAAAATCTGGGATTAGACTTTCTCTATTAAAAATACCTATAAAATAGAGGCCACTGCTCAGAAAAGAAGGTAAAATAATTACGTTTTCCCCTTCATTTAGTGAATAATTTAACATAAATAATGTTTTTCCATTTATGTCATTTAAAATTATTTTAACATTAGAACTTATTTTGGACTCAATTCTTATGCTTTTTGAATCGCTCAAACCATAAACAGAATAAATTTGTTTATACTCTGTCAAATCCTTTTTTTGAATGTTTGTTATCTGATTTGCCAACTTTATTATAAAACCATCCGGGCCAATACCAATAATTTCATTAGAAAGTAATTTATAAAGTCGATATACATAATTTCCATTTGAACACATCACATCTTTTTTCCACGTAAGCCCCCCATCAATGGTTTTATAAATAAATCCTAAACTCGTTGAAATATATCCGGTTAAAGAATCTGTAAAAGCCACTGATGTACAATAATCGTTTGTATTTGGGTTAAAAGTGTTTTTTAATATCCAATTATCGCCCCCGTCATTAGAAACATAAATACTACATTTATTACTCATTGCTTTATTAGAACCAATTATAAAATTAGGAACCGTTATGCAATAGGCTTTGAAATTATTAACAATATCGAGTGAAAGCATACTTTCTAAAGAACCAAATGAAGTAGATAATTTCCAACTATTTCCCCCATCGCTTGTTTTGTATAATTCACCATCATATAAAAATGCCGTTATACTATCAACTCTTTTTATTTGGTTACTTCCACATGTGCCAATTTGTGTCCAATTGTTTCCTGAATCATCTGTTTTATAAAGCTCTCCTGCTTTTCCAACAAAGAAACCTGTTTGGGAATTCAAAAATTCAATATCAAAAATAGTCCCAAAAAGGTTGCCAAATCCACCAATATCAGACCATGTTTTACAAGCATCCGATGATTTATATAGACTTACTCGAGAACACAAAACAGTATCCTGATTTATAGCATAAATAGACATTAACGAAACCTTGCTATTAGAATCAACAACAGTTTGTAAAACAGACCAAGTATTACCGCCATCAATTGTTTTTATAATTGTACTGTAAGCCCCTGAAATATACCCAACATTGTTATCAATAAAATAAATATCAGTTAAATCATTGAGCGTATTCGATTGTTTTTGAATCCATTGCGAAAAAACTTGATTGTTAAAAAATAACACAAAAATAACCGTTGATATAAATTTAAAAGAAGATTTCATAAAGAAGATTTTAAGTTTTAAAAATTGAATAAAAACAAATAATATAGGATTACTGCTCCTAGATGGCAACAAAAAATAATATAAATTGATTTACTTGGGAGGGTATAAAAATTATAACGAATAAGTTATAAAATAAAGATCAATAATCAAACTAGAGAAAGCTCTTTTCTAAAAAAAATAAAGGGTAAGCTACTTATATCGCACCGCTACAACCGCCTACCCTTGCTCCCTTCCGGACCTGGGGGAATTCAGCAGGAGCTGATCGTACAAGACTTACCCTCTGAGTACAAAGATAAAAATTATTTCTTCTTTTTTACTTACTTTTGAAACTTAATTCAAAACTAAAATGAAGTTTCCAAAAATTCCTCTCAACTATGGCACCATTGCAGGCTTAGTCAACTTTATTATTTTTATTGCAATATATTATTCAGGTAAAAATCCCCTTGGCTCTTATTCGTATATAGGCATTTGGGTTCCCATTGTTGTAATTTATTGGGGAATAAAACACCATCGTGATAAAGAACTAAATGGCTATATTGATTATATAAAAGCGCTTGGTACTGGAATGTTAATCAGTCTTGTATCGGCTTCTTTGTTTGGCATATTGGTATATTCATTTGGCACATTTATAGCCCATGATGTAGTAGATAGGCAAATGACAGAAGTAATGGAGCAAATAGATGAAATGCAAAATAGTATTAATCAAATGAAAGATATGGGAAATAGCTCTCTTGCAGAATCTCTTCAACAATTTTATAACAAAGCGGCTGACGAACTTGAAAAACATCCCGAAAATTTTACTTTAGGCTCCTTTGTATGGGGAGATTTTCAAACCAAATTATATGGAGGATTTTTTGTTTCTTTAATTATAGGACTTATCTTGAAAAAGAAAGAGCCTTTGTTTAATCAATAAATTTTATATTTCGTTTCTATTAATAATTGAATTCAAACATTAACATATCAATTGTAATTCCGCTTCTTAATGAAGAGGAATCTCTACCTGAACTTTCATCATGGATTGAAAAGGTAATGAATGCCCATCAATTTTCTTATGAAGTAATTTTTATTGATGACGGAAGTAAAGACGGTTCATGGAAAACCATTGAGGAATTATCTTCTAAAAATAAAAATATTAAAGGCATTAAGTTTAGAAGAAATTATGGCAAATCTGCTGCATTGCATAGCGGATTTGAAATGGCTATGGGAGATGTGGTAATTACCATGGATGCCGATTTGCAAGATAGCCCGGATGAACTTCCTCATCTTTATAAAATGATTACTGTTGATGGCTATGAAATCGTTTCGGGCTGGAAAAAAAAGCGGCACGACCCTATTACTAAAACCATTCCTACCAAACTTTTTAATTGGGCCACAAGAAAAGCATCCGGTATACAGTTACACGATTTTAATTGCGGATTAAAAGCTTATAAAAAAGAGGTAATAAAAACCATTGAAGTATATGGTGAAATGCATCGTTATATTCCGGTTATTGCCAAATGGTCGGGCTTTACCAAAATTGGAGAAAAAGCAGTAATGCATCAGGAACGAAAATTTGGTTATTCAAAATTTGGAATAGAAAGGTTTATCAATGGTTTTTTAGATTTAATGTCCATTACATTTGTTTCTAAATTTGGTAAACGCCCCATGCATCTTTTTGGATTATTAGGTACTGTAAGTTTTATTATTGGTTTTGGTATTGCTTTATATCTTGCTATTGCAAAATTTGCCTGGCATGAATACAAAATGACCGAAAGACCTTTATTCTTTTTTGCAATGCTTATTATGATTATAGGTACACAACTTTTTTTAGCAGGCTTTTTGGCAGAACTAGTTTCCCGTAATTCTCATGATAGAAATAAATATGCTATCTCAAAAATGATAAACCTTTCCAAATAGTAATCAAATAGAAAATATGCACGTAGTTATTATTGGTCCTGCATATCCCTTAAAAGGAGGAGGTTTATCAACCTATAATCATCGTTTAGCTCAAGAATTTCAACAACACCATCATAAAGTAAGTATTTATACATTTAGTCTTCAGTATCCCGGTTTTTTATTTCCAGGCAAAACACAATATTCTACAGATGCTCCTCCTGCCGATTTAGATATAAAAGTTAAAATTAATTCCATTAATCCATTCAATTGGTTAAGTATTGGCACTGAGCTCAAGCATTTAAAACCCGATTTAATTATTATTCGTTATTGGCTACCCTTGATGGGGCCATGTCTTGGAACCATTGCACGTATTGCTAAAAGTAATAAGCATACTAAAATAATTTCTATTGTTGATAATGTTATACCACATGAAAAACGTCCGGGAGATAAAATATTTAGTCGGTATTTTGTTAATGGAGTGGATGCATTTGTAACCATGTCAAAAGCGGTATTAAATGATTTGTTAGTATTTGATAAAGTAAAACCAAAAAAATTCTGCTTACATCCTTTATACGATAATTTTGGATCTTTGATTTCGCAAGAAACTGCAAAAGAAAAACTAAAACTCGATAAAAATTTTCATTACATATTATTTTTTGGATTTATTAGAGATTATAAAGGCCTCGATATTTTACTGGAAGCTTTTGCAGATAAAAGACTACGCAGTTTAGCCCTCAAACTAATTGTTGCAGGAGAATTTTATTCCGACTCTAAACCCTATTACGATAGTATTGAAAAAAATCACTTGCAAGAACATGTAGTTTTAAAGACTGATTTTATTCCTGATAATAAAGTGTCAGAATATTTTTGTGCTGCGGATATGGTAGTGCAGCCTTATAAAGATGCAACACAAAGTGGGGTTACACAAGTAGCTTACCATTTTAATAAACCCATGATTGTAACCGATGTTGGAGGATTAGCAGAAACAGTACCTCATAATAAAATTGGTTATGTAGTAAAACCAAATGCATTAGATATTGCCAATGCTATTCTTACATTTTATTCTGAAAATAAATTAAAAGAGTTTTCAGCAAACGCTGCTCTTGAAAAAAAGAAATTTTCGTGGGAAGTAATGATGAATGCTATTATTGAATTATACAACCTTACAAGCACTTCTATAAAATGAATAAAGGATTACTTATTACTCTTTTAGCTTTGGTATTTTTTACCACAGCGCAATCTCAATCGTTTAAATCTTCTCCAAATAATACTAATGCTATAACAGCCGATAATAGCCGAAGTGATACCCTTGATATTTTAAACTATACTATTAATCTTGATCTTACTAATATTTCAGGAAAAACCATTTCAGGAAATTGTGAAATTACATTTACACCCAAATTAAATAATATTTCAGAAATCAATTTAGATTTACTTAAATTAAGTATAGATTCTATTCAATTTAATAATATTCCATTAAATTATACTTATAATGACACGCTTTTAAAAATACAACTTTCATCTATTGTAAATATTAATGATACAGAAAATGTAGTAGTTTATTATCATGGTTCTCCTCAACAAGATGCATCGGGTTGGGGTGGATTTTATTTTCAATCGGGCTATGCTTATAATTTAGGGGTTGGTTTTGACGCCAATCCTCATTGCTATGGCAGGGTTTGGTTTCCTTGCTTTGATAATTTTATTGAACGATCTACTTATACTTTTAACATTGTTACCGATTCATTATACAAAGCTTTTTGTAATGGAGAGCTTATTGCCGAAACCAATAATGGTAATGCTACTACAACTTGGACTTGGGAAATGAAAAATACCATGCCCACCTATTTGGCATCTCTTGCAGTTGCAAAGTATACCACATTAAAACAAACCTATTATGGAATTGAAGACACCATACCTATTGAAATTGCGGCAATAGCAAGTGATACTACAAAAATTATAAGCTCATTTATAAATTTAACAGGGGCGCTCAATTCTTTTGAAACTCATTACGGACCGTATCGCTGGAATAGAGTTGGTTATGCAATGGTACCTTTTAGTTCAGGAGCAATGGAACATGCCACCAATATTGCATATCCAAAAGCATTTGTTGACGGAAAAACCACTTACGAAACTTTATATGCCCATGAATTATCACACCATTGGTGGGGAGATTTGGTAACCTGTGAAACCGCAGAAGACATGTGGCTCAATGAAGGTATGGCTACTTTTTCGGAATATATATTTAGCGAATCTCTTTACGGAAAAGATGCCTATTTACAAGCGGTAAACGACAATCATGAACATGTAATTCATTATTTATATTATACAGAAAATGGTTATAAAGCTATTTCAGGAGTATCGCAGGATTATACTTATAGCGAGCATGTTTATAACAAGGGAGCAGATGTAGCTCATACACTTAGGGGGTATTTAGGTGATTCATTATATTTTGGTGGATTAACCGCTTTTTTAAATACCTATCAATTTACTTCTATCACTAGCTATACACTTAGAGATTTTCTTTCAACCTACTCCGGTATTAATCTTACACCATTTTTTGATAACTGGGTGTTTAGTCCTGGATTTCCTCATTTTTCTGTTGACTCATTTGCAGTAACACCCAATGGAAATTTATACAATGCTACTGTTTACATAAAACAAAAATTAAGAGGAGCTCCCTCCTATTATACCAATGTTCCGCTCGATTTTACTTTTAAAGATCAATTATGGAATTCTCATACAATTAGTTCTGAAATTTCTGGAGACCATGATTCATTTACAGTTTCACTTTCTTTTAATCCAACTTATATAGGAATTGATTTAGATGATAAAATTTCCGATGCTATTACTTCTGAAGCTCAAGTTATTAAAACAGCTGGAGATTATGATTTTGGAAATGCACATGTTACCGTTAATGTTCAATCTATTTCAGATTCTGCTTATGTTCGTATAGAACACAATTGGGCCGCTCCCGATTCTTTAAAAAATACTTCATCTCAAATTGTAAAACTTTCAGATTATCGTTACTGGAGGGTAGATGGATTGTTTCCTTCAACTTTTCAAGCATCGGCAAAAATATATTATAATGGAAAAGCCAGTACCAATGGAGGATATCTTGATATGGACCTTATTTCAACAACTGAAGATAGTTTGATGCTGGTATACAGAAAAAATGCAGCAGATGACTGGAAAGAATTTCCGTACTACATAAAAAACTATAGTGGATCTCATTCTGATAAATACGGCTATATAACAATTGATTCCTTAATGAAAGGTGAATACGCATTTGCAATTGGCACATCATTATTAGGAATAAAAGAAAATAACAATACCGTATCACCTAAAATAGATGTTTATCCTAATCCTGCAAGTACAAATTTTACCATTGATTTATCTTCTTTTAATCAAATAAAAAATTACACCCTACTCATTACCGATTCTAGCGGAAAAATGATGCTAAAAGAAGCTCTCAATAATAATAATTTGGTAAACATAAATTCAGAGCATTGGGCAAGGGGAAATTACTTCATTCAAATAAAAACCATCCATAAAACCATTGCAAGTACAAAAATTCTCTTAACAAATAATTAATATTAAAAGATAAATAGTAACTTGCGTTTCTAAAACTTAAAAACATTTAGCAATGAAAAAATCTACCCTTACAAGTGATGTTACAAAAAAAATTAAAACGTATTCTACAGCTGCTACTGCTTTATTAGCAATTGGTGGTACTGCAAACGCTGGCGGTGTTGTGTATACTGATGTTGATCCTGATGTTACCATTAATGGAGGTGAGCAATATTCCTTAGACTTAAATGGCGATAGTAATGCTGATTTTGCCGTTTTTCTTTCAAGCAAAAGTTATACTTACCAAGGATTGTCAGTATTAGCTAAATTTGCTGGATTACAACCTGCCGGTAGCAATGAAGTTAATTTTACAACTGCAAGTAGCTATGGCACTCAAAAATATTATGGCCCGGTAGCTAATAATAAAAGTGTTAAAATTAATAGCAAAATGGATTGGGCAAATCAATCTTACTTTTTAATGGGATTTATGGCTACTGTTCCAGCTTTAAGTCAATCATTTACTGGAGGAGATTGGCTAGGGGCTCAAGATAAATATGCTGCTTTAAAAATAAAAGATGGATCAAATACATATTTTGGATGGGCAAGATTTGATGTTAGTGCAGATTTAACTTCCATGACAATTAAAGATTTTGCATATAATTCTACTGTTAATTATATGCTTTCAACAGGAGATACTTTAGATCTTGGAGAAGATACAGCTGCTGCATCTATTAAAACAGTTCAAGCATTAAATAATGTTTCTGTGTATAGTTTCCACAATAATATTAATGTTAATTTTTCAAACGGTAAATTACCTAAAGGAAATATTTATGTAACAAATGCTCTTGGTCAAGAAGTGTATACTACTGCTATTTCTGAAGCCAATACTCAAATAAATATTAATGAATCTGCCGGAAACATGTATGTTGTTTCTATTCAAACAGAAAGTGGCAATTTCACTAAAAAAGTATTTTTGAGAAACAGATAGTTTTTATTAGCTGTTTAATTCATACTAAAAAAGGGTAGGTTCTTTAATTGAGCCTACCCTTTTTATTTTTTTATAACTTATAACCTTTAATTATTTACCAAAACCAGCAAACTATGATGCAGGTTTATTTATTACTTAGCCCTTACTAAATCACAAAATATTATCGTATTTTTGCTGCCTATAAAAGCAGAAAAATATGTCTCAAATAAATGTTGTTATGCCCAAAATGGGAGAAAGCGTAATGGAAGCAACCATTACCAAATGGCTCAAAAATGAAGGTGATAGAATTGAAGAAGATGAGGCCTTATTAGAAATAGCTACCGATAAAGTTGATACTGAAGTACCCTCTACTACTGCCGGCATATTAACAAAAAAATTATTTAAAGAAGGGGATGTAGTAAAAATTGATACGATTATTGCTCAAATTTCTACTTCAAATGGAAGTGCTGAAATAAACACTCCTAAAAAAGAACTTATACAAGAACAAAAAAAAGAACCTCTCCAAGAGGTAGTTAATGTTGCAACTACCACTGCTCTTAAAACAGAACATACTTCTTCACTTAGTTTCGATAATGCAAAAAAATTTTATTCCCCTTTGGTAAAAAATATTGCTAAACAAGAAAATATTGCCCTTGAAACACTTGAAACTATTAAAGGAAGTGGAAAAGAAGGAAGAGTAACAAAAGAAGATGTACTTTCTTTTCTCAGTCAAAAAAATAGTACCGCAGAATTGAAACCAATTCAGGTGAAACAAGAAAGCAAACCTGAAATTCAAACTACAAATACGAATGCCAAATCATCTGTTTCCGGTGATGTTGAAATTATAGAAATGGATCGCATGCGTAAGCTCATTGCCGATCATATGGTAATGTCTAAACATGTTTCCCCACACGTAACATCATTTGTTGAAGCCGATGTAACCAATTTGGTTTTATGGCGTGAAAAAGTAAAAAAACAATTTGAGAAGCGAGAAAACGAAAAAATTACCTTTACCCCTATTTTTATTGAGGCTGTTGTTAAAGCAATAAAAGATTTACCAAGAATAAATGTATCGGTTGATGGGAATAAAATAATAATAAAGAAATTCATCAATATTGGAATGGCCACTGCACTTCCCTCTGGAAATTTAATTGTACCTGTTATCAAAAATGCCGATCAACTCAATCTTTTAGGTATTACCAAAAAAGTAAATGATTTAGCCAACAGAGCTCGCAATAGCCAATTAAAACCCGATGAAGTTACAGATGGTACTTTTACCATTACCAATGTAGGTTCATTTGGTAATGTGATGGGTACGCCAATAATTAATCAACCACAAGCAGCCATATTAGCAGTTGGGGCCATTCGTAAAAAGCCTGCCGTTATTGAAACGCCACAAGGAGATACCATAGGTATTAGACACATGATGTTTCTCTCTCTTTCATACGACCACAGAGTTGTTGATGGTTCTCTTGGCGGAAGTTTTGTACGTAAGGTAGCCGATTATTTAGAATCATTTGATATCAATCGAGAATTTTAAATCTGATAAAAAAAGTAATCCACAATCGTAAGCTCATAAATAGTTTACCTTCTTGTTTTGATAAATCATTTTAAAAAATATATTTACGATTTTAAATGTTTTCATTACTTTGTGTTGTTTTAAAAAAATCATGTAGGTTTGTATAATTTAATCTAAGTTTATGCGTATACTATTTACTTCAGTAATAATTTTATTTTGTATAGTATCATCTGCTCAAAATGGAGATTTCAAGAAAAAATTTGATCAGTCTCAAGCTTTTATGGCAGAAGGCGCTTATGATAAAGCACTTCCTTTACTATTAGAATTAGATGCCTTAGATCAAGGCAATGCTAATGTTAACTTTAGAATTGGTGAATGCTATTTACATTCACTCACTCATAAAGCTGATGCCGTTACTTATTTACAAGATGCTATTTTAGCTACAACCGAAACGTATAACGAAGAAAGCGCTAAAGAAAGAAAAGCTCCTCAAGATGCTTATTACCAATTAGGCAGGGCCTATCATTTTGCATACAAATTTGATGAAGCTATTGAGGCCTTACAACATTATAAAACCTTGTTAAAAGGAAAAACAGAAGCTGAAAAACAAATGCTTTTAGATGTTGACAAAGAGATTGAATATTGCGAAAATGGAAAAAGCATTATGAAGAGGCCTCAACAAAAAATGGAGATTATAAATTTAAAAGCCATTAATTCTCCTTATGATGAATATGCCCCTTTAATTACAGCCGATGAAGCTACTATTATTTTTACGTCTAGAAGAGAAGGAAGTACAGGTGGAAAAACTACTGAAGAGGGTAAATATTACGAAGATGTGTATACATCTGAAAAAGTAAATGGAGAGTGGAATGAACCCGTAAGCATAGGAACCAACATTAATACCGTAGAACATGATGCTTCAATTGCCTTATCTGTAGACGGACAAACATTACTTACCTATAAAGATGATTTAGGAGATGGAAACATTTATATCAGTAAACTTATTGGTGATATTTGGACCGCTCCCGTAAAAATGGGGACTACGATTAATAGTAAAGCTTGGGAACCCAGTGCTAGTATTTCTGCAGATGGACAAACTTTGTATTTTGTAAGTGATAGATCAGGCGGTTTTGGAGGACGAGATATTTACAGGGTAAAAAAACTGCCCAATGGAGAATGGTCAAGAGCTGAAAATTTAGGAAGCGAAGTAAATACTTCAAACGATGAAGATGCTCCCTATATTCACCCGGATGGTGTAACCTTATTTTTTAGCTCACAAGGTCATAAAAGCATGGGCGGTTTTGATATTTTTGTTACTAACATTAATGAAGAAGGTAATTGGACAGAAGCCTATAATATTGGCGCACCTATTAATACTACAGGCGATGACGTTTTTTATGTTCCTTCGGCTGATGGAAAAAGAGCTTATTATTCATCATTTAAAGCAGATGGAGTAGGTGGACAAGATCTTTACTTAATAAAATATCCGGACGCTAAAGAAATTCCGCTTACTGTAATAAAAGGAACATTTAAAGATGCTGATGGTTCTGTACCTGATGATGCTACCATTACTGTTACCGATATTACTACAAGTGAAATACAAGGTATTTATAAACCCAATTCTAAAACAGGGAAATTTCTTTTTATTCTTGAACCCGGTAAAAATTATAGCGTAACCTATGAAGCCAATGATCGTTTGTTTAAATCAGAAAATTTAAATATCCCGCAAGGATCATCGTATAGAGAAATTAGTAACCCTATTACCCTCGCTCCTATTAAAGTGGGTGCCAAAGTTACACTCAATAATATTTTTTATGATTTTGATAAAGCTTCTCTTAGATCGGAATCACAATCTGAATTAGATAAATTATACGAATTAATGGTTAATAACTCCAAAATGGTAATTGAAATAGCCAGCCACACGGATGCCAAAGGAACTGATGAGTATAACCTAAAATTATCGCAAGAAAGATCTAAATCAGTTGTTGCCTATTTGGTTTCTAAGAAAATTGAACCTGCTCGACTAGTTGCAAAAGGATATGGGGAATCAAAACCTATTGCTGATAACAATACCGAAGAAGGTATGCAATTAAATAGAAGAACAGAGTTAACTATACTTAAAACTGAATAATTGATTTCACCTATTAAAAGCCTATTTCCTAAAAAAAGCATGTCTCTATTTTACAGAATAAGAGGAGCAATGTTTATTATTTTTTGCACTTTAATTCTTTCGTTTAGGCTTTTAGCTCAGCAAATTCCTGCTCAAGGCGAAGTATTTGGAGACCCTAAAATTGCAGGCGATTATTTTAAAACCGGAGATTATAAAGATGCATTAAAAGAATATCTTGTTTTACTAAAAGAAGAACCGGATAATGCTAAATATAAAATGAATATTGCTATTTGTTATATCAATACCAATATTGATAAATCAAAGGCTCTTCCCTATCTCGAATATTTAATAAGCCAAAAAGATGTTGAATCCATCACCTATTTTTATTTAGGAAAAGCCTATCACTTAAATTATAAATTTGATGAAGCCATTACTGCATTTGATAAATTTAAAGAACTTGCTCCTAATGAAACTGAAAATATAAAACAAGCCGATCGTTTAATTGAAATGTGTAATAATGGAAAAGAATTAATGAAATTTCCAACCAATGTTACATTTAAAAATGTGGGTAAAGATGTAAATTCTGATGGCCCCGATTATGCCCCATTTGTTCCTGAAGATGAATCTTTTATGGTATTTTCGACAAGAAGGAAAGGAGTTACAGGCGAAATTATTGATATAGATGGATATCATACTGCCGATGTTTTTATTTCACAAGAGAAAGGAGGAAAATGGGCAAAAGCAAAAAGTATTGGTTATTCCGTAAATACAGAATACGATGAGCAAGTGGTAGGACTAACGCCAGATGGAAGAAACTTACTTGTTTTCATCAATAATGGCTACGATATTTTAGGAGATCTTTATATGGCAAGTACATCAAAAGGTAAAAATTTTCAAAAAGCTATGCCCATGAAAGGTTTGAATACCGACAAATATGAATGGGCAGCTTCTCTTGATGCGGATAGAGAAGAAGTTTATTTTGCAAGTGAAGGATTAAACACACATGGGGGAACTGATTTATTTATGTCGAAAAAATTACCTACCGGAGATTGGGGTGTTCCTGTTAATTTAGGAGATAATGTGAATACAGAATTTGATGAAAATTATCCAATAATTTCTGCTGATGGTAAAACTCTTTATTTTTGTTCACAAGGCCATACTACAATGGGTGGTTATGATATTTTTAAATCTCAATGGGACGATGATAAACAACAATGGTCAACAGCTACCAATATTGGATATCCCATTAATACGCCTAATGATGATTTAACTTTTTCACTTTCTAAAAATCAAAAATATGGATATGTATCAGCGCATAGGCCTGGTGGTTTTGGAGATTTAGATATTTATCAGGTAATTTTTAATGATATTGAAACACCTCAAACTGTTTTAAAGGGTGTGGTATTTAATGGAGATAGTGCCAATCCTAAAATAAAAGCCTATATCACCATTACCAGCCTTGAAACCTCTGAAATTGTAGGTAACTATGTGCCAATTGAAAAAAGTGGAAAATACGTAATTATTCTTGCTCCCGGAAAGTATACTATAGATGTGCAAGCAGATGGATTTAAAAATCACTCAGAAGATATTGACATTTTAGATAAAGGTTCTTTTCAGGCTGAAATTTTAAAAAATATTATAATGGAAAAAGATGCTGCTCTTACCCAAACACCTGTTAAACCAATTACTCCTCCTATTAAATCAATTATACCTCCAAAACCTGACACAAAATAATTTTATCATTATAATCAGCGTTATCCGCATTCCAAAATAAATCTTAAACTATTCATATATAATGAAGCTAGAACTAAAACGTCCCTTAATTTTTTTCGATCTTGAAACTACGGGTATTAACATTGCTAAAGATAGAATTGTTGAAATTGCAATTTTAAAAATTAATCCAAATGGGAATAAAGAATCAAAAGAATACAGAATCAATCCTACTATTCCCATTCCCAAAGAAGCATCAGCAATACATGGTATTTATGATGCCGATGTGCAAGACAAACCAACTTTTAAAGCTATTGCTAAAGATTTGAGCCGCTTTATGCAAGGTTGTGATTTTGCCGGATACAACTCCAATAAATTTGATGTACCCTTATTGGTTGAAGAATTTTTAAGGGCTGATGTTGATTTTAATATCAAAAACAGAAAATTTATTGATGTGCAAACCATTTTTCATAAAATGGAACAACGAACATTGAGTGCTGCGTATAAATTTTATTGCACAAAAGAACTAGTAAATGCACACAGTGCATTGGCAGATGTAGAAGCTACCTATGAAGTCTTTGCCGCACAGCTGGAAAGGTATTCTGAATTAAAAAATGATATTGATTTTTTGCACGATTTTTCATCTAAAACTTCTAATGTTGATTTTGCAGGGAGAATTGTATACAATGAAAAAGGCGAGGAGGTTTTTAATTTCGGAAAACACAAAGGAAAAACGGTTACCCGTTTATTAAAAGAAGAACCATCGTATTACAATTGGATGATGGAAGGTGATTTTCCGCTTTATACAAAAAAAATATTGACAGAAATAAAATTGAGAGAATTGCAAACGAAGTTATCTTTGTAAGAAAGTCCGAAGTCGGAAGACGGAAGCTAGAAGTAGTTTAACTTCGGACTTCCGTCTTCTGACTTCTAGTTTTTCAGAGTAGATAATTTATCCTCTTTACCTATAAGTAATCTTAGAACAAACATATGATCAAAGCCAACAACCCATCTCTTCAATCTTGGATAAAAGTTGAAAAAAATTCCGACTTCCCCATTCAAAATTTACCTTTTGGAATTTTTAAATCCATTGAAAAAGATAAAAAACCAAGGGTTGGAAGTATTATTGGTAATACCGTAATTGATCTTTCTGCATTGGCACATGAGGGATATTTTAATAAGTGTAATTTCTCAACACAAGTTTTTAAGTCAAGTTCTTTAAATGATTTTATGGCATTGGGCAAAAAAGTTTGCGCTGATGTTAGAAATACCTTATCCGATTTATTTGAAAAAAACAATGCTAGCCTAAGAGATAATGCTGAAATAAATTCCAAAGTGTTATATCCAATTGATAGAGTAGAATTGCTTTTACCTATTAAGATTAATGATTATACCGACTTTTATTCAAGCAAAGAACATGCTACCAATGTAGGTTCTATGTTTCGCGATCCGGCAAATGCACTACTTCCTAATTGGAAACACATACCCATTGGTTATCATGGCAGGGCTTCTTCTATTGTTGTTTCGGGTACAAAATTTCATAGGCCAAAAGGTCAAATAAAACCTCAAGATGCCGAAGCTCCTATATTTGTTCCAACACGTTCTCTCGATTTTGAATTGGAAATGGCTTTTACTACTTGTAATGCTACTAAGCTTGGAGAATCAATTTCTATTGCTGAATCCGAAGATCATATTTGGGGGCTTATGCTTTTCAACGATTGGTCAGCCAGAGATATGCAAACCTGGGAATATGTTCCATTAGGACCTTTTCTTGCAAAAAGCTTTGCCTCATCAGTTTCACCATGGGTTGTTACACTTGATGCATTGGAACCCTTTAGAACCAAAGGACCTGAACAAGATGTTAAAGTACTTCCCTATCTTGAGTTTTCAGGAAACAAAAATTTTAACATCAATTTGGAAGTATATATAAAAGCACAAGATAAAGAACCATTTAAAGTATGTACTTCAAATTTTAAATACATGTATTGGAACATGAGCCAGCAATTGGCGCATCAAACTTCAAATGGTTGCAATATTAATGTAGGAGATTTGTATGCATCAGGAACTATTAGCGGCCCCACGCCTGATTCTTATGGATCTATGCTTGAATTAACATGGAGAGGAACAAAACCATTAAAATTAGCAGATGGCAGCGAAAGAAAATTTATCAATGATCATGATACTGTAATTATGAAAGGATTTGCAGAAAATGAACTCACACGAATAGGTTTTGGAGAAGTAAAAAACAAAGTGTTGTCGGCTTTATAAAATAATTTTATTATTTGCTTTATCTTTTAATATTTCAACCATGGGTTTTCCTTCAATTTTAGAATCTGCCCATGCTACAATATCAAATACATTGGTTGATTTTATTAATTGAGCAGGAGTATATGAACCTGTTAATTGTTCTTTAAACTTTAAGAATAACTCTTTTATTTCTTTTAAAGAATCAGCATTTATAATTTCTTTAAGCTGTTTTAAAAGAATCCTCTCAAAATTATTTAGCAAATTATGTCGTTCAAAATATTTTTTTGTCGACTCAAGCGAATGAAGCATTAGTGCTTGTTTTTTAGATTCTAATAAAACTATTTCAGAAAATAATCTAACAAAATTAATCAACTCTTTTCCGGCTTGCCATTTATTATTGATTATCTCATTTATATAAACGTTAACATTTTTGAAATCGTTATTTAAAAAATAAGCATAGGCACAATAATAATTAAGTATTAATTTAAAATGATTATGTACAATAGAATTGCTATTGATAACATCCATATTCAATAGCTTTTTGCAAATTGTTAAACCTGTTTTTGTATCTCCCTCTTTTGTTGCAATTTTTGCTTTTAAAATTTCAGAAAATAATAAAACAGAATCTTGATTGTACCTCGATTCTGTGGGTTTAATTTTAAATTTTTCAAATAAAGAATTAAAATTATCAAACTCATTTTCGTCAATACATAAATCAAGTAAATTATAGAGCTGTAAGTAAAAAATAAACTGATGAAGCTCCTTAAACTTAGGATGACTTTCCCATAATTCAATTTCTTTTTTTAACAATTCAATACGATTTTTATTATTGCCTGAAATATCAGTGAGAAGAACATTAATATTAATAAACAGCCTTTTACTGTTAAAGTATAAGGCCTTGTCGTAATCATTTAATAAGGGTTCTTGAACTAACTTATTAATAATTTCAGTTGATTCTTGTTTGCTACATTTATTACCCGATATAGCATATACTAATTTATAATATAGCTTATTATATTGAACTATATTTCTAGATTTTTCTATTTCTCTTTCCTGTTCATTAAGCACTTCTTCAACCTTAGTATAAAAATCCTGCCCCCCTAGTTTTGATAATAATCGTAATTCATGATTAATGATATTGTATAAAGCTCCAACCAATTCATATTCTTTTGCTAGTTCTTTTGCATCAAGGCATAGTTTATAACTTTCATTAAACAAGCATTTATTAAATAATATTTCAGATTTTTCGATTAGTTGATTTACTTGATCTTTAATTTCATTTTTAGTTGAAGTTTCCCATAAAATATCTAAAATTTTTTGATATAAATTATATTTAACTACACTAAAGAGATTATCATTATTGGTAAGTTTTAATCTTTTTTGAATATCTTCTTTATTAAATTCAAGGCATTCTTCAAAAGCTAAAAAAAAATTTAAATTATGCCCTAGCTCTTCTGTTTTAGTATCCGTTTTTAAAAGTTTTTTAATTTTCTTTTTTTCTTCAATACTTAAAATATGTATTAAACTATGTAAACTATCTGTAGCCATATATTTTATTACCTCACCCCATCCCCCTCCTTAAAAAGAAGAGGGTGTGTTTGGATTTATTTTATAATTGTCATTTTAAATCTATAACTATTTTTATTTTGCATAAGGCTCACCAAGTAAGTGCCATTTGATAAATGCAACTGATTTACATTATACGCTAACTTCCCATCTGTCAGTTTCACTTCTGTTTGGCTTAATCCTTCACCATACATATTATAAATACATAATATAGCATTATTATTTATTTCAGAATTGTTTAACTGAAAAATTATTTCTCCTGACGAAGGATTTGGATATCCTATGATGCTTCTATTCTCAGTTATTTTGTTTTCATTTATATCTGTTGTTATATCAATTACGGGATCTAAATTAATTACATAAAATCCGGTTGTTGATCCTACCAAAATAGATCCGCTTAAAAGTGTGGGGATTAATTCTCCGGGAAGACCTCTAAATAAAAGAGCAGTGTCATTATTGATCGCATCATAAATAAATATTTCTCTACGTATTGCTGCATAAACTGAATCAGCATTATTATGATTAACCATAACAGAAGTATAGGCTCCTTCTCCGCCAACATTAATATATTGATAGGATGTTCCGCCATTTGTAGAACGAACCCATGCGTAATCTAAATTTTGCCCTGCAGCTAAATATAATGTATCATTACTTCTAGGATCAATGGCAATATCATTAATAGGAATTTCAGCTAATAAACTTCCGCTTTGTGATGTTGGCCCTGTATTTACTTGCGTCCATGTTATACCAAGATCGTTCGATTTCCATAGCTTACCTTTATCTAAAGTACTTAATCCTGTTCCCACATAAATTACAGTATCATTATTGGCATAACCAACTGCAATGCATCTGCCACTTGTAAATCCACTTGGGGAAACAATGCTCCAAGTGACTCCTCCATCCATTGATCTCCAAATATTACCTAAACCGGCTTGCGAATCGGTTATACCAGCACTTACTGCGAGTGCAATAGATGAATTTACAAAAGCCACATCTTTCACAATTGGCTCTAAGGGATAAGAGGAAAATGCATTTGTATTATAAAAACCATTAGGGCCCATTGTAGTTGTTGCAATACCTCCATTATTTAAAGCTTGAACACTATCTAATCGGCCACCTACAATAACATGTGATGAATCTAATGGATCTATTGCAACACAAGAAGTCATCAATTTTGAGCCTCCTGTACTTATTGGAACAACAAAAATGCCATACGGAGGAATCCATTTTTGGTAAGGCTCAATTGAATTATTAAGATAGGCTGTTGTATAGGCTAATCCGGCAGAAGTAGCTACATAAAAAATAGTTTTACTGGCATTACGAGCAATTTGTATAACTTGTACGGCTTCCAATCCTGTATTACCATTATTAACAAAGTTACCATTTGTACCATTAACGCTTTGCAAAATTCCTCCATTGGTATCTTGGGCTATTACAAATAGGGTATCAAAATTATTTAATGTTGAATAGGGATTTAAACTAGGGCTCCAAAAATTACCGAGATCTTTTGATATATGAACGGCTTTTGTTCCAGAATATAAAACCAATCCATTGCTTTGTGGCATTATCGTTTTCCATGCATCAGAATAATCAACCTTACTTAAATATTCGCCTTTATCAATTTCAGTCCAACTAGTTCCTGAATCATAAGATCTAAATAAGAAAGCAGTATCATTTAATGTTTTTGTTCCACTTATAAAAATAGTATCTCCTATACTTTGTCCAATATGGGTAAATACATTTTTTATTCCATCAATTGTAGACGGTAAATTAATCTTCGAAAAATTTGTTCCATCATAACGATACAATTGACATAAATCAGGATTGGTTCCCAAGGTATCAATAGCCACATAATAGGGATATCCATTTGAGTTATTTGCGATAGCGATGCTATAAACCCTGGAATTTATATTGATCCCGGAAATATAATTTCTAACATCAATAATATCTGTTATGGGATTAAATGTTGCATTACTAATTCTTGTAATATAAGGACCCATTAAGGAAAACATATAATAGTCAGACAAGCCAATACCATTTACAAGTGAATCTGTATAACCATACTGACTTAATAAATAAGAATCCATTGCTGTTTTCCATGTGCCTGAATCTCCATTGCTAAAACTAATAGCAGATGAATTTAATAACCCTTCATCTGCATGGGTTTGAAGGGCAATCCAACCAATAGAATTAGTTAACAACTTTATTCCACTACCGCCCCAACCTCTTTCCCCACAATTGTATTCCAAAGAATCAATAGGAAATGGAGTGTGCCAAGTATGGCAACTATCATCAGAATAAAATAAGGATGCAGGAGCTACCACAGAAGCAAAAATTCTATTCGTTTTCTTAGAAAATGAAAGGTCATTTACGCTAGCGGCATATATTCCTAAATTTTTTCTATCTCCTGCAGTTGCTATTTTACAATTAGTTTGTGCAATAGCGGTATCAATTATTGTAATGGCATAGGGATTATTTGATAGAGATCCGCTTGTGCCTATAATGTCAAACTTGCCAATATCTGTAATTGACAAATCATAAAACAAAGCAACTCCATTTATAAAATTTGTTGATGTGTTACCCTTTAATAAAGTAGAAGAATTTGATACACTTAAAGTAATTGAAGATTGATAGGTAGTATCAATTTCATAGTTGCTGTTTAAAGCTAATGCATATAAATAAAATAGGCTTGCTTTAGTTTGTTCTCCACTACCACCAAAAATCATATCCATTACTGCTGATGGCCCACCTAAATTAATTTTGTTGTATACATAAAATGAATCGGAAACAAATGGATTTAATGTACCTGAAGAAAATACAAGCTTATACCAACCTGCAACATTTAATTTTAGGTTAGTAAAATACGCATAGCCTTTTGTAAAACTAACACTGCTTGTACCCTTTAAATTTCCAGGCCCTGAATAAATGCTTGCAGTTACAGTTTGGTTATAGTTCGTATCTATTGAATTGTCAATGCCAATTGCAGTAAGCTTTATATATATAGGCACATCCAAAGCAAAACTATTATTAGCAGCAAATTCAGTTAATTCCATTGAAATAGCCGGAAATTGCGCATACATTTTTGGCAAGAAAAAAAATAAACTTATTGAGAATAGAACAGTAAATAATTTCAACATACGTATGTGTATTTAGTTCAACCTCTATTTAAAATATTACAAACTTCCCTCTCTCAAGTGAGAGGGGAAGAACGAGGTCTTATTTTATAACCATCATTTTAAATCTATAAATATTTTTATTTTGCTTAATACTTACTAAATAAGTGCCGTTTGATAAATGAAGTGAATTTAGATCACATATTAATTTCCCTTCTACAATTTTAACTTCTGATTTGCTTAGTTCATTACCAAATATATCATTGATATATAATGTGGCATTATTATTTTCAACATTATTTATACAAAATATAATTTCGCCTGATGATGGATTGGGATATCCTATGATATTTTTATTTTCATCAGTTTTATTTTCATTTATACCTGTCATATCAATAACAGGATCTAAATTAATTACATAAAACCCGGTAGTACTACCAACCAATACCGATCCAATGCTTAAATCATTTAAAGTTTCTCCTGGTATGCCCCAATATAATATTCGTGCTGAATCTAAAGGGTTATTGTATACAATCAATTTATTTCCCAACCCAAAATAAACAGAATCAGGATAAATTTTATTTATGGCTACACTTCCACTTACACCATTACCTGAACTTACGTTTTTATAGATATAAGTATTTCCTCCATCATAAGATTTTACAATATCATTTAAATCTTCGGTAACCATGTATATAGTATCATTGCCTCTGGGGTCAATAACAATATCTTGTATGGCTAATCCTTTGTTAAAAGGACTAACACTTTGTGTAGGACCAATAAATTTATTCCAATTTGCACCTAAATCGGTAGATTTCCATAAATATCCCGTATCACTAAATAGTTCAATTGAGCCTGTTCCAATATATATGGCTGTATCATTATTATCGTAATTAACTGCAATGGTGTTTCCATTTTCAAAATCAGGTACTGATTCAATATTCCATGTTGCTCCGGCATCTGTTGATTTATAAACATTACAATTTTGATTAGCATTATCAGATCGCTTTTTTGTTACAGCTAATACAATACTCGGTGTTACAAAGGCAATATCGGTAAAAAATTCTGCTGTATTAAATGAGAAATTAAATTGGGCAAGTTTAAAACTATCCGGGCCAAAAAACGAATAAAATATTTCATGTTCTGAGGTTGTAACAACATGCAAAGAATCTGAAGCATCAATAGCTACTGAAGTCATGGTTCGTTTTTCTATTGGCGAAATAGGAAATTTACCATAAGGCACTCTCCATCTTTGATAAGGGTCAATAATAGAATTATTATATGCTGAAGTATAGGCCAAGCCTGATTGTGTAGCTGCATAAGTAGTGGCATGAGATAATGTTTTTGCTATATGATTAATGTCAATTGCTTCGAGATTAATATTGCTTGCTACATTAAATATATTCATTGGGCCTTTATTACTTTTAACTACCCCCAATGGTGAATTAGATATCCATGTATTGGTATCAACCGGATGTACACATCCATAATGTGAACTGCCATCATTGTATTGAAGCCATGTTGTTCCCAAATTAGGGGAGAATTGATTTTCTTGTGCAAAAAGTATTGTTCCGGATTGAGCATAGTTTAACCACAATGGGCTATAATCTACATCTAACAAAGAATCGTTTGTATTTGAAATATCTATCCAATTTAATCCCCCGTCAAAAGTGCGATACATTTTTGAAGTATTTGAATTGTCTTTACCGGTAATAAATAATGTATCGCCTGTGGTTTGATTAAAAATTGTAAAAACTTTTTGTACAAAATTTAAAGCAATAGGTAAAGTTATAGCAGAGAAGGTACTTCCATTGTATTTATATAAAAGCCCTTCGGTTGATCCAAAACCGGTAGTATCAACAATAACACAAATAGGAAATCCGCTTGTATTATTTGTTGCAGCAATACCAATAATTTTTGAATTGCTATTAGCATTTACAATCTTAAACCCAACATCTGTAACATCCGTTAAAGGATCATATCCAGATTGATCAATTTTAATCAAATACGAACCAACTCCCACATATAAAAAAGAATCAGAAATAGCAATATCATTTACAACGCCACCCTTCGTTAAGCCTTGCTGATTTAATAGATAAGGATCAACTGCAGTTTGCCAAGTTGCAGAATCACCTCCATTAAAACTTACTACACATGAAGATGTTGATACATTTTTATTCATGCTTGCAACCCAATTATGGCTATTGGCAATTACTTTATAAGCACCGCCTCCCCATCCTCTATCTCCACATTCATATTTTAATGAATCGTATACGTATGCCGGTTTCCAAGTATTAGCTGTATCATCCGAATAAAATAACGATGCAGGAGATTCAACCGTAGCAAATAATCTTTTGTTTTGATAGGAGTATGTTAAATCAGTAATATATCCTCCATAAAGCCCAATATTTTTATGCGATCCATAAAGCGAATCTGCACAAACCGATTGTGCGTTTAACACATTATTTGTAGAAAATAAAAGGGTAATGAATAAAACAGGTAAAAATGACTTCATCTTTTCAGGGTTATAATTAATTAAGGTTTTACGCTTGAATGTATAAATAAGTTACATGAATTAATAGGTAATAAAAAATAAAGATAAAAAAGTGTTTCATTAATACTATCATTTTAAAATATTTAATACTATCCTAATTATCAGTAGTTTAATACGAAACTTCTTTGTTGTTTTTTAGATCCATCCATTAATATTCATTAAAAATAAGAGGCAATTTAAATAAACGAATAGAAGTAATTTAACAAAGTAAAAGGCTTTCTAAAAATTAGCTTTGCGTCCCTCTCTTAGAGAGGGCAGGGAGAGTAAATAAAAAATACAATTTTTAGAAAGCCCTTAATACTAAATTAACAATCAAACACCATGAACCTAATTTGCCCCAACTGCCAATCTCAAAATGTTGTTAAAAATGGAAGCTATAGAAACAAACAACGTTTTTTATGTCGCACCTGCGAAAAACAATTTTCAGAAAATTATTTAGATAAAAAAGATTATCAAGTCATTCAAAACAGGCAGGCCTTGCATCTTAGCCTCGAAGGCATGAGCTATAGAAATATAGCTACAACATTAAAAATAAATCACAGTACTGTATATAGACATTTGCAACAATTTTCTGAATTAATAAATGAAATGCAAAACTCTAAAACACCGGAAGAAAAAAAATTAAAGGAACTAAGTTATTTTATAGAAGACAAAAGCAAAACTATCTCTTATTACCCTTTGCTTTTACTCGATTTAGAAACAGGAATAGCTTATGTAACAAAAAAATAGAATATCATCACAAATGAAACAAATAATTCAAATAATTGAAAATAATGAAACTTTTTTTAAAAAAAACGTAACAAGAACAAAATAAAATAATTGAACCATGAAATAGCTATGCACTAAACGTGTGCAAACACGAATGAATATAACATGGCGTATTCCATATGACATTTTAAAAACAAATTATATACATATGAAAAACCTATTGACCACTACAAAAAATTTCAAAACATTCACCTCTACAAAAGAGGAGGTAGGGAAGTATATAAAGTCGAGAGCTAAGAAAACCATCTCAGTTTCTTTAGCTTTTATTATACTTATACAGGCACTAATTGTGCAGCAAATATTTGCTTTAACTTCTGGACCATCTTCACCTGATTTTACAGCATTTGAACCCTACCAAGCTAGTTCGATGGTAAATGAATTTACAGGAGATTTTTCTTATAATCTACCTGTTTTATCCATACCTGGGCCTCATGGTAGTGGATACAATATGTCACTTAATTATCAAAGTGGTGCTTCTCCTGAACAAGATGCTTCATGGGTTGGTTTTGGTTGGAGTTTAACTCTCATAATACTTCTTTGGTGTCTAGTAGGTAAAGTTCCTGATTTATAGTATATTTGCACGGAAACCTAATTATTGCACAGCACGCAAACCTAATTATTGCACAACACGTAAACCTAATAATTGCACGGAAATAAATTATTAATTAACACAGAATTCATTAATAATATGGCAAAGCCTAACGAAAAACTAGCAGAATCTCTAGAGCTACTTAAGCAATTACAAGACCGGGATATGACTGCTATTAAAACATCAGAGTTAAGCCGGGTACATCGTGGGCGTCTTTTAAAAGCAGGCTTCCTCAAAGAAGTAGTTAAAGGTTGGTACATACTGGCAAGCGCTGATGAACAGGATGGAGATAGTACTTCCTGGTATGCGTCCTATTGGCATTTTTGTTCAAGATATTTAGTTGAGCGATTGGGTGATTCTTATTGGATCTCAGCTGATCAATCTTTACAATTTCATGCAGGTAATCATTCGGTACCAACTCAACTTATTGTAAAGTCCCCAAAGGGGTCTAACTCTAATACTCCCTTGCCTTATGGTACATCTTTGTTCAGTATGATTTCGCAATTACCATCCGCAGCAGAAATTGTAATTGTGGATAACATACGTATGCTGTCGCTGACGTCTTCACTTATTCATTGCTCAACTGCAATGTTTACGAGAAATTCAACAGATGTAAGAGCAGCCCTTGCATTGATAAAAAATTCATCTGAAATACTTCGGCCATTATTGGATGGTGGCCATAGCAGAATTGCAGGACGATTAGTAGGTGCTTTTCGCAATATCAAACAAGAAAGAATTGCAAATGAAATTCTAAAAGGGATGACTTCTGCCGGATATGACATCCGTGAAACTGATCCTTTTGAAAACCCAACACCAATCCTATTATCTTCAAGACAGCGATCACCCTATGTAAACCGCATAAAACTTATGTGGCATGAAATGAGAGAAGTCGTAATTAAATATTCTCCGAAAGCTCCCGGATTACCAAAGGATCATGAAAAATATATGAAGGCTGTAGAAGCTATGTATGTTACCGATGCTTACCATTCTTTGTCCATTGAAAAGTATAGGGTTACTCCTGAATTAATAGAACGCGTAAGAAGCGGATCATGGAACGCAAAAGGAAATGAAGAAGATAAAAAACAAAGAGATGCAATGGCCGCAAGAGGATATTGGCAAGCAACTCAAGTTGTAAGAAAAAGTATTAAAAAAATCCTGAATGGAAAAAATCCGGGAAAAGTTATTGATGCTGATCATGGAGATTGGTATTTGGAACTGTTTGGCCCTAGCGTAACAGCTGGTATTATAAAAACATCTGATCTCGCAGGTTATCGAAATGAACCGGTATATATCAGTCGATCCAAACATGTACCGCTTAATGTAGATGCTGTTCGTGATACCATGCCTGTGTTATTTGAATTACTGCAGGAAGAAACTGAACCTTTTGTTAAGGCAGTATTAGGGCATTTTATTTTTGTATTTATTCATCCTTATTTAGATGGAAATGGCCGTATGGGTCGCTTTTTGATGAATGTGATGTTAGCTTCAGGAGGCTATCCATGGACGGTGATACCGGTTGAAGAAAGAGACATATATATGAAGTCATTGGAAAAAGCAAGTGTTGAAATGAATATAGAAGATTTTTCAAAATTTATTGCTTATTTAGTAAATGCAAGTATGAAAGGAAAGCCGGTAGCAAAAATATAAAACATCAATACCTTGCGATATATGCATTTCGAAAATGACATTCTGTAATTAGAAAAATTTCAACCAAATTGCCATTTTAATAGAAAATATTCATCATTAAAATCTGAAATATACTTTTAATAGAAAAAATTCTACATACATAAGTATAATTAAATTTAATGTCGCTACACATAAGCATGTTAATAAATTGTTAATTTAAGATAAAGCCAAAATTAAATATTAACATTTTATTGAGAGTGTAAAGTAAACTGTGTCAAAAGGAAAATTTATTAAATTAATAAACCTTAAACACACAGTAAAATGGAATCAACCGAAAAGAAATTTGACTACGAGTCAATCAAGCAAAAAGCA